>NZ_OY781464.1:95000-5283924 GCF_963676735.1 uncultured Draconibacterium sp.
ACGAAAATTAGAAATTGCAGTCAATTATGCGGCAATCAATAATTTTCTTTACAACAACTACGAAGCTATACCAGACCAAACTAAAACAGAAATACTGGTAATGTCGGTTTATGCAGATAAGGACTTTAATTTCAGGAATTTTTATTTTCGTACCCGCGTTTTATGGCAGAAGTCGTCAGAAAAAGAATACCTGCATTTACCCGAGTGGTCGGCATTTGTAAATACCTATTATCAGTTTACCATTTCAAAAGTAATGTTTACCCAAATAGGTGCCGACATGCGGTACAATACGAAATATTACGCCGATGCTTATGCGCCATCAACGGGGTTATTTTACCTGCAAAATGAAACAGAATACGGAAACTATCCTTACATTGATATATACGCAAATTTACGTTTAAAGCGTACCCGTGTTTTCTTTAAGTGGGTAAATATTGGCACCAACTTTTTAGATGGAACCTATATGACTACACCAAATTACCCCATGCCAAGGGCAACATTTAGGTTAGGTGTTTCGTGGGCATTTTACGATTAAATATTCTGAAGTAAATCGGAAAACTCTGAAAGGATCATTGCTGTAGCTCCCCAAATAATTTCATCTTTATAGTTTACACAAGGCACTTTTAAAGTGCCGGTAAGTGTTTGTAGTTCCACTGTGCTATAAGGCGCTTTAAACTTTTCAATCGGGAATATTAGCACTTTCTCAACCTCGGCAGGGCAGAGTTTAAAATCTGGTTTGTTACTTATCCAACCTACAAATGGAGTTATCTGAAAGCGACTAACTTCAACATAAAAAGGCGATAATGTTCCTAAAATACGAATCTGATTAGCAGGTATGCCAACTTCTTCGTATGTTTCTCGAACTGCTGTTTCTTCGGGAGTCTCATTTTCCTCAATACGACCACCGGGTAATGCAATTTGCCCGGCATGGTGCTTCATTGTAGCCGGCCGTTTTATCAGGCAAACTTTTAAATCATTCTTTTCCGGAAAAAGCAACAGTAAAACACTACTCATTTTTACTTTCCCTTGTTCGTGTGGTGATGCAACCAGTATTCTGTTCGGTGGCAGCATTTTATAATGCGAAGTAGCTCCTGGAAGCACTCCTTTTAGCGCAAGTTCTATTTTATCGGGATGGATAAGCATGAGGCAAAAATAAAAAATACCGGCTTATTTAATTCTAAGTTGAGAGAACTATTGTAATTGTTAAGCATATGTGCCGAAATCTGCCCTTAACCGGGAACGATAATTATTAATTCGGGAGTAAAAAAAATGCTTATAGTAAACATTATCTCAAAATAAACGTTAGTAAAAGAGAATGATTCGTAATTAGATATTTTGCTTTGAAAATAGAAATTAGTGACATAGGGATGCGCCTCAGGGAAAAGGGCCTAAAAATTACACCGCAGCGAATTGCAATACTCGAAGCAATTTATGTTTTAAATAATCATCCAACAGCGGAAAATATAATTGATTTTATACGAAAAAATCATCCAAACATTGCTACTGGTACAGTCTACAAGGTTCTTGATACATTGGTAAAAAAGAAGCTTGTAAAAAAGGTAACTACCGAACGCGATGTTATGCGATACGATGGAGTTATGGAACATCACCATCATCTGTATTGTGTTGAATGCGACCTAATTGAAGATTATGTTGATGAAGAATTAAACGTTTTGCTGAATAAGTATTTTAAAGATAAAAAACTGAAGGGCTTTCAAATTAAAGATTTTGTTCTTCAGATAAACGGAACTTTTGATAAATGTTAATTGAATAAAATTTAAAAAAATGGAAGAAAATCAAGTACAAGAAGTAGTGAGCATGCCTCGCATTGGCGATAAGGCTCCGGAATTTAAAGCAGTAACAACCCAAGGTGAAATCAATTTCCCCGGTGATTACAAAGGCGAATGGGTAATTCTTTTTAGCCATCCTGCCGATTTTACCCCGGTTTGTACATCGGAGTTTATGACTTTTGCAACGATGGAAGATCAATTTGCCGAAGCCAATTGTAAATTAGTAGGTTTGTCGGTTGATGGTTTATACAGTCATATTGCCTGGTTGCGCACCATAAAAGAGAAAATCGAATACCGCGGAATGAAAGATGTGGAGGTAATGTTTCCTTTGATTGAAGATATTACCATGAATGTGGCTAAAAAATATGGAATGATTCAGCCAAATGAAGATACCACAAAAGCAGTTCGCGCCGTATTTTTTATTGATCCGAAAGGAGTAATTCGTACCATTATTTATTATCCGCTTAGTTTAGGACGAAATTTCGACGAATTATACAGGGTGCTAATTGCTTTACAAACTGCCGATGAGTTTAACATTGCAACGCCGGCAGATTGGCGTCCAGGTGACGATGTAATTATTTCGCCAGCCGGATCGTGCGGAACAGCCAAAGACCGTATGGATGGTAAAGATGATAATATTGATGAGTGTAAAGATTGGTTTTTCTGTACCAAAAAGCTCGATAAAGACGAGGTATTAAAAAAAGTATTGAAAAAATAATTTAAGTAGAACCTTTCGCTTAGGCGATTTTCAAAAGGATGCAACCCTGTTGTGTCCTTTTTTCTTTTATTTTACGATGTAATTTTTAAAAATGCTTTTCCTAAATTGTTGATAATATCGCCGGCAGTTAAGGCAAATTCCGATAGGGCATTTGAAGCAATATCTCCGGCCATTCCGTGCATGTAGACGCCAGCAATAGCAGCGTCAACCGAAGGCATTCCCAGGGCCAGCAATCCTAAAATTATTCCTGTTAATGCATCGCCACTTCCGGCAGTTGCCATTCCCGGATTTCCGGTAGAGTTCCAAAATAGCTCTCCTTCAGGAGTTGCAATTGAGGTACAGGCTCCTTTTAAAACTACCGTACATCGGTATTGAACCGCAAAAGCCATTTGTTGCTTAATTGCTTCGAAAGAACTTTGGGTTTCGCCAACTAATCTGCGAAACTCGCCCGGATGTGGCGTTAAAATGCAGCCATCAGGTAGTTTTTCGAGCCAGTTTTTATTTCCTGATAAAATATTAAGTGCGTCAGCATCAAGTACAAGAGGTACCGCAGATTGTTCGAGTAAATCACATAAAGCTCGTTGTGAATTTTGCTTTTGTCCAAGACCAGGCCCCACACCAATTGCCGAGAAAGGTTCCAGGTTGGGAAAGGAAGTAAACATCGAATCGTGCTGATCGATACTGACCATGGCTTCGGGTACAGCTGTTTGAATAATGGAATACCCCATGTGTGGAACATGCGTGGTTAACAATCCCACCCCGGCGCGCAGGCAGGCGTTGGAAGCTAGCACTGCGGCTCCCATTTTGCCATAACTTCCGGCTATTAACAAGGCATGCCCCAGGCTACCTTTATGCTCAAATTTCGATCGAAGGGGTAAGCGCTGTATAACATCGTATGGTTCCAGAAAGAAATAGGGCGATTGAGTTTTTAAAATTCCATCGGGGTGTAAACTAATGGGTAAAACTTCCCACTGGCCTACAAATTGTTCGTTTTCAGCAAATAAAAAGCTAATTTTCGGAAACTGCAGTGTAAGAGTAAAATCAGCTCTAATAATATGATCTTCAATATTATCCTCGTTCGCTTCACCCATCAGCCCACTCGGAATATCAACCGAAACAACAACATTTAACTGTTGGTTTATTTTTTTTACCAGGTCTCCAGCCAATCCTTCCAACGCCCTCGACAATCCTGATCCCAAAAGCCCGTCAACCAAAATATCGTTTTCAGTAAGCTGCGGAAAATCATTAATAGACTTTAAGGTTGTGAGCGTAACTTTGTTTTGTTCTTTTAACCTGTTCCGGTTTATTTGCGGAGCCCCCTTTAAGTCTTTGCCAAAATCTAGCAAATAAACTTCGCACTGGTAATTAAAATCAGCCAATTGACGAGCCATGGCCAAAGCATCTCCACCATTGTTCCCGGGGCCGGCAAAAAAGAGCAGCCTGTGTTCGGTTGAGAAATTTTGAATCATCCAGTTAGTCATTTGCATTGATGCGCGCTCCATTAAGTCGATGTCGGTAATGGGTTCGTTGTCAATGGTATATTTATCGAGGTCGGCTATTTGCTTTGTGGTAAATAATTTCATAAGGCAACAGTTTTATGGCTGTAAAAACAAGTTCGTACATTTATTTTACACCGTATATTCATGCCAAATTATAAAAAAACATGCGGTTTTAATTGGCCGAATCAACATTCCGGTTATAATACTTCATTTGTAAATTAATCCCACTCCCAACCAATACTTGTTTTAAATACATAATCATTCTGCGACACGTCAACCAATGGATCGCTGTCGAAATTATGAACATAACTGAGTTTTACATAAAAATCAAGTGGCAAGTCATACTTTAAAGAGGTATCTAAATCAATACGCCACCTGCCCCACTCGGAAAAACTGGGATAAGTGGTGAGTTTTAACTGAAATGATAAGTCGCCGGTATCGTAGGCATTAAATTCAGTTATTCCGAGTCCTTCAAAACTGCCCTGGTTTGTTGCCGTAACTCCGCCATATTTTTCCTGAGAGAAGGCCAATCCTGCTCCTGCCTGCAAAAAAAGTTTGTTATTTCTGATAATATAATAACCAAACCCTACCCGTACCGTTGAGCGCAGGTCGAGCATTTGTTCGCTGTTACTTAAAAATTCAGTTCCACCCAGAATCATTGCATTGCCCAACACATCGCGGGTAAAACCTAGTCCGCCTTCCGAGCGGTTAACCGGGTCAACATTATCCTGTGTGGTTCCAACATTGCTAAAATTTGCATGCAAATACCATTTTATTCCGCGGTAACTTACTTTTCCTGATGCCGATGACTGGCGTACATTATTTGCTTTGGTTAACGACAAACCGGCATCGATGGAAATAATTACACGGTCGATAAATTTTTGTTCGAACGAAGTAATTTCTACTATATCGTTTAATGTTAAGGTCAGGTTTTCATTAAGGGTTTGCAACTGAATTTTGTTGTCTTCATCAGGGAGGAATTTTATTCCGCCTTTATATTTTTCCCCGTTGGTGGTGTATATCAGTAATGTTCGGGAGCAACTTAACCCCTCAATCTCGGTCCATTCAATTTCAAATTTTTTATCAGCATAATCCGTGTCGAAAATCAATACTCCCCGCTGCATTGATTTTATTTCGCCAACCAGAACATCTCCATTTGAGGTATATACTTTATCATCTTGCGAGAACAGTTTTACAAAGGCACCTAACAGGAAAAGTAGAAGTATTGTTTTTTTGATAGACATGCTGATAAGATTTTTGTTCCTAAAATTTAGGGTATTTCATCAAATTTTACAATAAAATAAAGATTTTTCTATCCAAGATTAGTTTTACCTGTTTTATAATTGGCTGAACCTGACCTTTATCAAGTTGTGCAAGATGAAAAGATTTCTATATTTGTCAACGCACTATTATAGGGAAAGTATTAATCTAAAAAAATCCAAAAATCTATGTTTAAAAGTCATCCTAAAGGCTTGATTGTAGCCTTTTTTGCCAATATGGGAGAGCGCTTTGGTTTCTATACCATGATGGCGATTCTGGTCTTATTCCTTCAGGCTAAATATGATGTAAGTGCCCAAACTGCCGGGAGCATTTACAGTTGGTTTTATTTTGCCATTTATGCATTAGCACTGCTGGGGGGTATAATTGCCGACGCTACCAAAAAGTACAAAACGGTTATCATGTCGGGTATCATTATTATGTTTCTGGGTTATATAATGATGGCCATACCGGGAATGGGCTTAACGCCAACCATTATTTTTCTGTTTACTATTTCGCTTGGAAATGGCTTGTTTAAAGGAAACCTGCAAGCGGTTGTTGGGCAAATGTACGATGACCCAAAATATGAAAAACTGCGCGATAAAGCGTACCTGTTATTTTATATGGGTATTAACATTGGAGCCTTTTTTGCACCTTTTGCTGCCAATAGCGCACGTAACTGGTGGTTAAAAACAAATGGCTTAAACCACGATGGCAGTTTGCCTGCCCTCTGTCATCAAATGTTAAAGGGGACTTTAAAAGACACAGAAGCTTTTCAGCAATTAGCTAACAACGCAAGTACTACCGGGCCGGTAACCGACCTTGCTGCCTTTGCCCAAAACTATATTGATGTATTTGCCCGTGGTTACAACTATGCTTTTGCTGTTGCTGCCGGCGCTATGCTTATATCGCTGGTTGTTTATATTTTCTTCAATAAGCTGCTGCCTACCAAACAAGTAGTTAAATCGGAGAATAAAACCGAAGGTATAAAACCGATGAAGATTGTTGTGTCGTTAGGGGTAATGGCAGTTGTAACCGCATTATTTTTTGTTTTTAACATTGACACAGGAATTGGTTTTGCAGTTGGCTTATTTGCCGGTTTTATTGCCTGGATTCTGGGGATTTCCAATAGAGAAGAACGACCACGGATTATTGCCTTGCTCCTGGTTTTTGGAGTGGTTATATTCTTTTGGATGTCTTTCCACCAGAATGGACTCACTATGACATTTTTTGCCAGAGATTATACTGTAAAAGCAGTTGGTGCTTTTAATTACCTGTTTTTTGATATGTGGAACATACTTGCCTTTATCGGAACAGTAGCAGGTTTGGTTTTGCTGGTAAAAAAGGGGGAGCTAAAGACTCGTGTTATTGGCGGAATAATGTTTGTTGTTGCCGGAACCATCACCTACCTGTTTTATCGCCAGGCAGAGGCAAGTAACGATATTCAGCCCGAAGTGTTTCAATCATTTAATCCTTTGTTTATTGTAGCGTTAACCTTCTTGGTATCTGGTATTTTTACCTGGCTGGCCGATCGTGGAAAAGAGCCTTCTACTCCCCGAAAAATTGGTATCGGAATGATCATTGCTGCGGTAGGTTTTTTGATTATGGTAATTGGTTCGTTTGATATTGTTTCACCTTTTGAGCTCAATGGAAACCCGGTACCCGACTCATCTCGCGTATCAACCTATTGGTTAATGAACAGCTACCTGGTATTAACCATTGCCGAATTATTCTTAAGCCCAATGGGATTGTCATTTGTTTCTAAAGTGTCTCCGGCTCGCTTCCAGGGATTAATGCAGGGCGGCTGGCTTTTGGCTACTGCTGTTGGTAATAAATTACTGGGTATTGGTAGCTATTTTTGGGAGAAAATTGAAATTTGGCAGTTGTGGGCCATTTTTGTGGTGTGCTGTTTAATCTCTGCAGCATTTATATTTGCGATAATGAAACGTCTTGAACGACTTACAAAATAGATATAAAATATAAAAAATAAAGGCGGCAAATTTTGCCGCCTTTGTTTTTTTGTATTTGTTTAATTACGTTTTTAATCCAAATAAATTGAAAATTTCGTGCAGAGCAACAAAAATTACAATGGCTACCAACACAGCAAGAGTAATCATCATGGCTGTTCTGATAAAACGATTACGTTTTTCCAACTCCAGCATCTTCGATATTTTACCAATTTTGCTGTAAACCTTTTTTAAGGCAATGTCATTGTCTTTAATAATGTAATCGTATGCACCATATTTAATAGAGTTTACAGCCACTTCCATATCTTCATTGGCCGTTAAAAAAATAAATTCAGAACGCTTGCTTCTTTTTTTTACTGCTTGCAATACAGCAATGCCGGTTGAATCTTCCAAGTGATAATCCTGAATTACAATGTCAGGATGTTCTCCTTTTTTTACCGCATCCAGGCAATCCTGTCCTTTGTAAAAAGATTTTATCTTTTTCATACCCTGTTTCTGAAGAAAATCAACCACCAGCTTGTGGTAAAGTTTGTTATCTTCTACTACATAAATCAGTAAATTTTTATTCACGTCCCAAGTATTTATGATGAATATTCTTTTTAAAAATACAATAATTATCGCATATTCAAAGCAACCAGCATTTGTGTTCATTCAATGAGCAGCACGCAGATAATTTTTTTCAAACGCTTACGAAAAATCAAAATACTTGTTGCGATAACTTTTGTACTTTAGCCAAAGACAAAACCTTTACCATGAAAAGCACTATCGTTTTATGTAGTATTCTTTGGATTACTTTTATCCCGCATTCGTTTGCCCAGGAACAGGGCTATGTATTTAAAGAAAATATCCCATATTTGAAAACTTCAGATGCTTCAGATTACGCTAAGCAACGCTGTAAACTCGATATTTACTATCCGAATAACAAAAGTAACTTTACAACCATAGTCTGGTTTCATGGCGGAGGCTTAAAAGCCGGAAATAAACATATTCCCGAGAAACTAAAAGAAAAAGGTCTTGCCGTGGTAGCTGTAAATTATCGTTTGTCGCCAAAAGTAAAATGCCCGGTTTACATTGAGGATGCAGCGGCAGCAGTTGCCTGGACTTTTAAGAATGTTGAAAAATTTGGAGGAAGTAAAAGCAAAATTGTGGTTAGCGGACATTCGGCAGGCGGTTATTTAGCAAGTATGATTGGCATGGACACACAGTACCTTGAAAAATATGGCGTAGCGGCAGATAGTATAGCTTTGCTTGTTCCATTTAGCGGACATACAATTACGCATTTTACTGTGCGCGCCGAGCGAGGTATTGCCGGAACACAACCAATTATTGATGCATTTGCTCCCTTGTATTTTGTTCGCCCCGAAGCGCCGCCATTGGTATTAATTACCGGCGACCGGGAACTGGAAATGCTGGGGCGTTACGAAGAAAATGCTTACATGTACCGTATGATGAAAGTTGCAGGGCATACAAAAACAAAACTCTACGAATTGGATGCATTTAATCATGGCGGTATGGTTTCTCCGGCACTGGAAATTCTTCTGAAAGAAATAGAACAACTAAACAAAATACAAGCGGAATGAAAAATCAGTATCGCCTTGGCTTGTTCGTTCTAATTACTTTGTTTTTATTCGGATTAAAGCCCGCAAAAGCGCAACCCGATACTATCAGTGGCTATTGGGTTGGTAAAGTAGATTTGCCGAGCATAAAACTTACCGTGGTTTTTCATATTCTGCCAGCAGTTGACGGCACACAACAAATAACCCTCGACATACCAGAACAGGAGGCAACGAACCTGGCGTGCGTGCGCGAAATCAGTTCAGCCGACAGCCTGCGAATAAGTACAGCCGAAATTAACCGAACCTTTGCCGGTATTTTCCTGAATGATACCGCTGTAAAAGGCGAATGGACCAAAAACCGGGTGCATATTCCGCTTACCCTGATTAAAAAGAGTAAAGCGCCCGGCTTGTACCGTCCACAAACTCCAAAGGCACCCTTCCCTTACTATATCGAAGAAGTAAGTTACATTAATAAACAATCGGGTTTCAAAATAGCGGGTACTTTAACGGTACCGAATACTATCGGAACCTACCCCGCCGTAATATTAATTAGCGGATCGGGAGCCCAGGATCGTGATGAAACGATTTTTGGACATAAAATGTTTTGGGTTTTGGCCGACTATTTTGCCCGAAACGGAATTGCAGTTTTAAGGATTGACGACCGTGGAGTGGGAGGGTCGGAAGGAAGTGTATCTAACGCAACCAGCGAGGATTTTGCCAGTGATGTTTTGGCAGGATTTACTTTTTTAGAAGACAGGAGTGAAATCGACAAGGAAAAAATAGGATTGATTGGGCACAGCGAAGGAGGGCTGATTGCCCCCTTGGTAGCTGCCAAAACAACTGATATCGCCTTTTTTATTATGATGGCCGGGCCCGGAATGGTGGGCGAACAAATTTTATACGAGCAAAACGCGCTGGCGTTAAAGGCTGCCGGTGTCCCGGAAATATCCATAAAACAAAGCCGGATGGTTAATCAACGCATATTTGAAATAATTAAAACAGAGTCTGATTCGGTAAAAACACAGGAACAACTTCGATTAATTTTGTCGCAGGGCTTTTATCCCGGAATGAACGACGAAATGAAAGCTGCAGTTGACGCTAAAATTGCAGGAGTAAACAACAGTTGGTTTCGATACTTTTTAACCTACGATCCGCGGCCAACATTACGAAAAGTAAAATGTCCGGTGTTGGCAATAAATGGAGTAAAAGATGTTCAGGTGCCAGTTGCTAATCTCGACTCAATAAAATTGGCCCTGCTGGCCGGAGGAAATACAAACATAACCACAAAAGCTTTTGAGAACCTTAATCACCTTTTTCAAAATTGCCAAACCGGTTCGGTGGCTGAATATTCGCAAATTGAAGAAACCATAGATCCGGAGGTGTTAAAGCTGATGAAGATCTGGATTGAAGAAACAATTAATAAATAAATGCTGTTATCTACTCCAAGATTGAATTTACGCCCCATTAGGTTAAGCGACAAGGAAAGCCTTTTTGCTTACCGCTCGGATGCGGAAGCCAACAAGTACCAGGGGGCTGTTCCGAAGTCAATAAACGATGCCGGGCAGTTTATTAAAAACACAGCAAGGACGCCCAACATTGCAGGTACTTGGTTTCAACTGGCAATTATCGAGAAAGAAAGTCAAGAGATGATTGGAGATCTTGGAATTAATTTTCATAAAGAAAATTATTTTAGGGTTTCTCTTGGTTACACAGTGGCCAAACAAAAACAGGGAAAAGGCTTTGCAACCGAGGCCTTGCGCCACGTTATTGATCATGTATTCAGGGAAATGGGAAAAAATGAGATTCTGGTTCACATCGATCCTGAAAACCGAGCATCGATTAGGGTGGCAGAGAAACTAGGTTTTACTGATACGCAGAACGAAATTGTTACGGAAATGCACGGGCAAAGTTTTACTGACAGAATTTATTGCCTGACCAAAAGCGATTGGTTAAGCGTTTAACCATTTGGTTTTTTGACGGGCAAAACACTGCATTTGTGATTTAATTGATAATTTCTTTTTATGAAGTAGCTTAAAATATCGGTGAAAATTGAAGAACAACCGAACTTGATTTTTAAAAAAAGAAAGTTAAAACCAGTTTTTGAAATGAAAAGCATATTTACCTTAACACTATGCGTTCTTGTTGTTTTAAATTCATACGGGCAAAAACAGTCCGTTTTAACAACCGGACTTGGATATCCGGCCTTTTTAGGGACTTCAACAAGTAACGATATGCACTACAATTATTCCATAAATGGTGGAAACTATTATCTGTATTTGGAGAAAGACATAAACCTATTTCGAAAATTGGCTGAATTTCGGATAGCTCCTGGCTTTGCTTTTATAAATATTGACGAAACGTATAAAAACGAAGCTTTAGGCGGTGGCGGAAAAGCCATGTACAGGCATAAGGCATTGAGCACTTATATGAAAATTTTGTACGAAATTGACCGAGAACCATACGTTGTATGCGATTATTATTTTGGATTTCAGCTGGGGTATTATCTACATTCAAAAACAAGCGGAACGAAATCTTCGTGGCAGGTAAATCCTAATCCCGATGACGGAGAAGGACATTTTTATCATTCGGTAGAAGTGGATACCAGTGGCAAAGATTTTTTTCATAAAAGCTATTTTGGCCTGTTGGCCGGCCTGGAGCCAATGGGTGATAAAAATACTTATTTAAGGCCAAAAATTGAATTGGCTTTTTATCCCGTTTTTGCGACGGTAAACGATTATTATGTCAATAATCAAAAAAAGAAAAGATGCTTTAATTGTCAGTAGCTCTGGCCTTCGGTAAAAACACACAAAA
Organism: uncultured Draconibacterium sp.; assembly: GCF_963676735.1. Taxonomy (NCBI): domain Bacteria; kingdom Pseudomonadati; phylum Bacteroidota; class Bacteroidia; order Marinilabiliales; family Prolixibacteraceae; genus Draconibacterium; species uncultured Draconibacterium sp. Next base: position 106,599 of record NZ_OY781464.1, read on the forward strand.
CAGGCAATAGTTTTGTTTTTGAAGAAGAGGGGAGAATGGCGAGGTAAAATACAATTTGCAGTTAAACCCCATTCTAATATCTTTACCAACTGATAAGGGAAAATCATCAATATATGGAGACACCGTTTCTGGCGTTAATTATTCTATTTGTTATTACTCCGGTTGTAGTTATTTATCTTGAGGGAAAGTTCTCGATTTTAAAAAAAATTGGAGCTGTGCTTATCTGCTATGGTGTTGGCTTAGTAATCGGGAATATGGGCGTATTGCCACAAGGCGCTGAAACTTACCAGAATTTGCTTACTGAAATTACCATTCCCTTGTCGTTGCCATTAATTCTTTTTTCGGTAGATGTGCGGTCGTGGTTTAAAATGGCACGTTCGGCTTTTCTGGCCTTGGTTACCGGGCTAATTTCGGTATTGGCAGTTGTAATAATTGGCTTTTTTGTTTTTCGAAACGACATTGAAAACACCTGGCAGGTTGCCGGAATGTTGGTAGGTGTTTACACCGGCGGCACCCCAAATATGGCTGCCATGAAAACTGCCTTGAATGTTTCTCAGGAATTGTACATTATGACCCACACCTACGATCTTACCCTTGGTGCCATCTACCTGGTTTTTATTCTATCAGTTGGGCAAAAGGTATTTTTGTGGTTTTTGCCTCCGTTTAAACCTGCAAAAAAAGAGAATGAGAGATTGCAGCAAGTTAACCTCGAGGAAGAATATGAATCGTATGAAGGAATGTTTAGAAAAAGCACATTTTTGCCGCTGATGGGGGCACTCGGGCTGTCGGTTGCTATTTTAGGGCTAAGTTACGCCATAAGTTTGCTGGTGCCAAAAGATTACTCCACTGCTGTTATTATTTTGCTGATAACCTCGTTTGGAATAGCTTTTTCGTTTGTACCCAAAATAAAAGCCATTAAAAAGACCTTTCAGCTGGGGATGTACCTCATTCTGATTTTTTGTTTAACAGTGGCTTCAATGGCCGATATAAGCAAACTATCCAATATCTCTTTTTCGCTGTTTTACTATGTGGCGCTTGCCGTTTATGGCTCACATATTATTCATATAATTTTAGCCCGTATTTTTAAAGTTGATGCCGATACGGTAATAATTTCCACAAGTGCACTAATTTGCTCGCCTCCATTTGTGCCGGTGGTAGCCGGAGCATTAAAAAACCGCCAGGTAATACTTACCGGATTGGTTGTTGGTATTGCGGGCTATGCGGTGGGCAATTACCTTGGTGTATTAATTGCTTATTTGTTGAAATAAAAAAGCAAGACGCGGTCGAGTCAGATTAATCAAGATTATTAAAGTTTTCCACAACAGCAGTCATCATTTCAAGCGAAACTTGTAGTGCATTGGTACGCCATTTTTCCGAAGGAGGATAAAACATTTCGTAATAACCGGCCTTTGCTTTTATACTGTCGTTGGGCGTTTTATAGCCATAATGAAAACCCTGATTTTCAACAATTGAAATGTGTGCCGATTTAACAGCCCCAACGGTACTTCCGGTGTTTAAAGTTCCAAACTCCATTAGCATAGGTATTGCTGTTTTTTCGGGCAGCAACTCTCCAATAAATTCCACAAACTGACCGTGAACGGTGTAAAAATTATCCGAATCGCCCCAGTCAATCTGGTATCCTTCAAATACGGCTTCTGTTTTGGCTTTTAGTTCGGGCTTGTCAATCGGGTTTGGGAAAAGGTGCAGCTCTCCGCGCTCACCAAATCCGGTATGTAAATCGAGGTTTAAAAGGGTGTGGTACGGTTGAGCAGTTTCCTGTAATACCTCCGACATTATGGCAACTTGTTGCTCAAAATTATAACCACCAAAGTATATCCCTTCTTTAAATTGATATTGCCCCTGGGCAAAGGCCTGCAGCAAGGCAGGCATACCTTTTTGAGCAATTTGTTTTATGGCTTTAAGCATAAAAAAACGGTTACTTATACTATTCATATTCAGCTCGCTTTTTGGGGTGAGCATGTCGTAGAGGGCAACAAAACCATCATTTTTTGTTTCAAAAAGTGCCGGATCCAAACTGTAATTGCGGTTTAAATCCACATTGTTTTCGGTAAACCTTCGCTCGTTTTTAAAGCCCCAGGCATTTAAGCCGTGCACCAACAAAACTCCGGTTGATTTTAACATTTCAGGTCGAAAAAACTCGGCCATAAGCATTTGCTGAACAGCACTGCCTACAAAGCCTTCAATACCGTGCGTGCCCGAACAAAGCATTATTAATTTTTCGGTGCTGTCGCATGCCGGAATGTAACAAAAGTCGATGGTTAATCCGGTGTCGGTCTTACTTTCAACCTGGCGGCTGAAAATCGCCACGCTGTCAAAACGCATTTCCAATTTTTGTGCTTCCTGCCTGAATGCTGCGCGGCATTCTTCCCATGAATTCTGATAATAAGCCAGTTGGGTTTGATTAATTTCAACTGCCGGATCGTCGGGTGAGTAGGAGTTAAAACTTATATAAGAATAGCCTATAACAGCTAATGCCAGAACTATTATTAGGGTTCCGGCAATTCTAACAATTTTTTTCATCCTAATCGATTTAAATCACAAACTTTACGTGGCGCTCTTCTATCATTTGTTGCAACTGGCCTAGCAAAGCCTGCTCGTGCCGGTCGATGTAGCCATCTTCAGCGGCAATATTTAAAATCTTGTCGTACTCTTCTCGTGTAATCTTATGGTCTTCAATAGCCTTCTCAATCATTGCCTTTAACCTGATTGAACTAGCACTAACTTTGTTATTCATTTGTAGTATATTTTAGGTTTCATCCAAAAATGCCTGTTAAATATTTTTTCTTAAATGTAGAAATTCGATTGATGATTTACAAACGCAAAAACCGCACAACATTGTTGTTGATATGGCTAAAACTTCATCGAAAATCTTTTTTGGCAAAAAGGAAAAAACGCCAAATCTTTTCAGAAGCAGTTACAAATTATACCTTTGCCTGTTATTAAAAGAGGGAGATGAATTTAAAAACAGATAAAGTTGGCATAATTGGGAGTGGAAGCTGGGCAACTGCCCTGGCTAAAATTCTTCTGGAGAATGTTGATGAAATTAATTGGTTTATCCGGAAAAAATCGACCATCAACAGCTTTAAACGCAATAAACATAATCCGCGTTATTTGCACGAAGTTGAATTTGATACGGATAGAATAAATTTCTGTTCAGATGTAAATTGTGTGGTTGCCAACTCAGACATTATAATTGTTGCTGTTCCTTCTGCCTTTTTGCCTTCAGTTTTTATGGAGGTGAAAGACCTTTCAGGCAAGTATATACTTTCGGGTGTTAAGGGTATTGTTACCGAAGAGAATCTTTTGGTTGCCCAATACCTGCAAAAATATTTTAATGTAGACCACGACAGGATTGGTGTTTTGGCCGGCCCATGCCATGCTGAAGAAGTAGCTCGCGAAAAATTGTCGTATTTAACAGTGGCCTGCACCACCGAAGAGAAAGCCAAAAAATTTACCCGACTGATTGAATGTGAATACATTTATACAACCCCATCGGATGATATTTGGGGAACCGAATATGCAGCAGTGCTAAAAAATATTATTGCAATTGCTGCCGGTATTGCGCATGGACAGCGTTTTGGCGATAATTTTCATGCCGTTCTTATTTCAAGGGCAATTCAGGAAATAAAACGCTTTGTAGATGTGGTACACCCAATTACAAGAGATATTAAAGCGCCGGCTTATCTTGGAGACCTGATGGTTACTTCGTACTCGCAGTTTAGCCGGAACCGTACTTTTGGGTCGATGCTGGGAAAAGGGTATTCTGTAAAAGCTGCACAGCTAGAATTAAATATGGTTGCCGAAGGCTATTATGCTTCAAAATCGATACACCGGATTAATCAAAAATACCAGGTTGATATGCCTATTTGCGAGGCGGTTTACAAAATACTTTACGAGAAAATACCACCACACAAAGTATTTACCGAATTAACCCGAAAACTCTGCTAGATTATCCATAAAAAATGCCACCCGTTAAAACGAATGGCATTCTGAAAATTATGGTGGAAATCTTCTTATCTCATGGCTTTCCAGGCATTAATCAATCCGTTGGTTGATCCATCGTGCCCGGTAACTTTTTCATCGTTATTTAATTCCGGCAGAATGGCGTTGGCCAATTGTTTGCCCAGTTCAACTCCCCATTGGTCGAAACTGTAAATGTTCCAGATTATCCCCTGCACAAATATTTTGTGTTCGTACATGGCAATTAAGGCGCCCAATACGCGAGGTGTAAGTTGTTTTACCAAAATAGAATTGGTTGGGATGTTGCCCATAAATATTTTAAAAGGAGTAAGCTCCTTAATTTCTTCTTCTGATTTGCCCGCAGCTTTTAATTCGGCAATAACCTGTTCTTGAGTTTTACCAACCATCATGGCTTCGGTTTGTGCGAAGAAGTTGGCCAGTAATTTTGGATGATGATCGCCCACTTTATTATGGTTTACTGCCGAGGCAATAAAATCGCAAGGAATTAATTTGGTCCCCTGGTGAATAAGCTGGTAAAAAGCGTGTTGTCCGTTTGTTCCCGGCTCTCCCCAAATAATTGGTCCGGTTTGGTAGTCAACCTGCTCGCCATTACGGTCAACATATTTTCCGTTACTTTCCATATTTCCTTGTTGGAAATAAGCGGCAAAACGGTGCATGTACTGGTCGTACGGAAGTATGGCTTCGCTCTCGGCACCATAAAAATTGTTGTACCAAATGCCAATTAATGCCAGAATTACCGGAACGTTTTGATCAAATTCTGTTTCAGCAAAATGGTTGTCCATGGCGTGTGCTCCTTCAAGCAGCGCAATGTAGTTATCGTAACCTATACCGAGCATAATACTTAAGCCAATGGCCGACCATAACGAGTAGCGGCCTCCCACCCAGTTCCAAAAGCGAAACATATTTGCCGTATCGATACCAAAAGCCGAAACAGCTTCAGCATTGGTTGAAACAGCTACAAAGTGTTTTGCTACGTTTTCTATCTCTTTTGCCGATTCAAGAAACCAGTCTTTTGCCGTGTTGGCATTGGTCATGGTTTCCTGGGTAGTGAATGTTTTTGATGCTACAATAAATAATGTTGTTTCCGGATCAACTTCTTTAAGCGTCTCTGCGATGTGTGTACCATCAACATTCGAAACAAAGTGCAGTTTCAGGTGATTTTTATAGGGCTTTAGTGCCTCGGTTACCATTAATGGTCCAAGGTCCGATCCGCCAATACCAATATTAACAACATCAGTAATTGTTTTTCCGGTGTAACCTTTCCACTCGCCTGAAATTACTTTCTCAGTAAAACCTTTCATTTGGTCGAGTACCGCATTAACTTCGGGCATTACATCTTCTCCATCAACCAAAATAGGCGTGTTGCTGCGGTTACGCAAAGCTACATGCAGCACGGCGCGGTCTTCGGTGGCATTTATTTTTTTACCTGAAAACATAGCAGAAATAGCCTCTTTTAGCCCACATTGTTCTGCCAATTCAAGCAAGGTTGTTTTTACTTCGTCGTTAACAATGTTTTTTGAGAAATCCAGCAGAATGTCTTCAAACTTCAATGAGTATTTTTCAAAACGCTTGGCATCGGCGGCAAAAAGCTCTTTCATATGTGTGCCTTCAAACTCGAAGTATATTTCTTCCAGCTTTTGCCAGGCTTTGGTTTCGATTGGATTGATCTTAGGTAACATATCTTTATTTTAATGGGAAGACTCAGTTAAATAGTTGCGTTAATCCGAGCTGTAGTCATCCGTTAGTTAATAATTCAAAATGAAAAGTGATAAACTCACTTTTTTGCTTTACAAAGATAATTGATTCTGAAGATTGCAGTTGAAAGTTTTTTTAAGGTTAATGTAGGGTTAAGAAAAGTAATAAATTGGGGCAATGGCTTCCAGGTGTTCTAGGTGGGGGTTGTTATTGGTTTATTCATTGCTAAAGCAGCGATTTGTTTGCCAGGAGTTTTTCCAGCTTGTTGTGTTTTTGCCAAAAACGGTCTTTAATTTTTTGTATCACCAGCTTAAATTCGGGATTTGTGTTTAGAGGTTCAAGTATTGGCTCTTTTTCCAGAAACAGTAAAATCCAGTATTGGTAATTATCTTGTGTGGCAAAGGCATTGAGTTGTTCCATGGCCTTTTCATATTCTCCTTCGTACGCATGTTTCACCGCGATGCTTGCATTTTTATAAATCGATTTATCTTTTTCGCAATACAAGTTGTAAGTATTTAAAAAAGCTGCAGCCTCTTTTTTCCTTCCTTTCATTCGGTAAACCCAGGCAATTTTTATGTCTTCATGTTGGTAAATATCGAGCCCAAATTTCTCCCGTGCATGCACAAACTTTTCGTAATAGTACAAAGCACTGTCATAATCTTCTTCGTAATAATGCATTTTGGCCACTTCTTGCAAAATATCAAGGCGTGTGGTATCTTTTTCCCATTCAGATGTAAGTATACTTTTTGTTTGTTGGGTATTGCCATTTTTAGCGTAAACAATAAATGCTTTTAACATAGGGGCATAATAGTTGGTTGAATCAAACTGAAGTGCCAGGTTAATATAAGTTGTTGCTTCTTCAACAAAACCATTCTGAACGAGGGCATTGCTTAAATGCAGGTAGGTGTAACCTTTCATGACTGAATCGCTTGCGGCAATGTCGAGCTGAATACCTTTTAGTGCATATTCCAGGTATTTGTCGGTATTGGGAATTACCCGGGCATATAAATCGCCCAGCATTTGTACCACTGCCGATGAATTTGGATTGTACTCCAGCGCTTTTTCAAGGTGTGGAACGGTTAATTCATATTCGCCGATTTGCAAATAATACAGCGCTTTTGCAATAAGGCTTTCTGCCAGTTTAGAGTCGTAAAGCAAGGCCTTGTCGGCAAAAGTATTAATGCGTTCAGTGTGTTGTTTTTTTACCTGGTTTAAATCAAGAAAATAATACGAAATGGCAATGTTTGCATAAGCAAGGGCAAACTCTTCATCTAATTCTATTGCTTGTTGAAACAGCCCGATTGCTGTTTCTAAATTTTCTTTTGTTCGGCTGTAGTAATAATCAAGAGCCTGCAGGTAATAATCATAAGCCTCGAGGCTTTTTGTCGGAATTTTCTGTATTTGCAACAATTCGTCGGCAGTAACTACGGCCTTAATGGCATTCGCTATTTTCTGCGCCACTTCGTTTTGCAGTGCAAATACATCGTTAATTTCCCGGCTGTATTGTTCTCCCCAAATAGGATGATCGCTTGAGGCTTCAATAAGCTGGATATTTAGCAAAACCTGGTTGTCAAAACGCTGCCCACTACCTTCTACCAGGTAATTTACATTCAATTCTTCGGCTATTTCGCGTATGTTTTTTTGTGTATTTCGGTATCGTGCAGATGAGGTTCGGCTAACCACGCGCAGGTCCCCAATTTTTTGCAGTTTGTTTAAGGTCGATTCCATTAAACCGTTCACAAAATAGAGGTTTAGGGTATCGCTGCTTTCGTTTTTAAATGGCAACACTGCAATTGATTTTTCCAGCTCGGTAGGTGGTTCTTCTTTTCGGTTAAGAAAAACAAGCACCAAAACAATACTGATTACAAGTGAAGCTGCCAGGTACCAGCCATATTTTTTTAAAATAGTTGGCTGCAAAGTGGCCTGCTCCTCGGGTTGCTTACCTTTTCGAATTTCACCAGGCGAATAAGAAAATTCATCGCGAAAACATTTAATAAAATACGAGGTGTTGCTAAAACCAACCTGGTACGAAACTTCGGCAACAGTTAGGGAGTTCTGTTGAAGCAATTCAAGTGCTTTTGTAACACGCACCTTACGAATAAACTGACTGGCAGAAAGCTGGGTGTGCGTTTTTATTTTCCGAAGCAAACTCGACCGGCTCATATGCATCAGGTCGGCAAGTTCAGAAACCCCGAAATGCTCATTCGAGATATTTTCTAAAATGATTGCTTCCGCTTCTTTAATAAAATCTGCTCCAAAAACCGATGTGTCCGACATGCTTATTCTTATTAACCCGAAAGTAGAAAAATTTACGAAAAGGTTGCAGGAAAAATCACTACTTGCTTCAAAAGTTGCATTGTTGCATCATAAATTGCATCCCCGATTCAAACTTAACACCTATTGCTGCAAATGGTTTAAAACAGGCTGATACGAAGTTTTCATCTTTGTGTAAACAATTTTCAAAATCAAAAGAATAAAATTTAAAACGATGAAAACATTAAAAAGAAACTCATTAAATGTAGTAGTAAGCTGTTCGTTAATGCTGGCTTTATTATTTACCGGATGTTCCAATTCAGGGAATAAGAACAATGGAGAGTCAGGCAATATAGAACAAGTAAGTTCAGGAGTCGAAAAACCCAAAATTGATTTACAAACAGCTATAATAACAAACAATCTGGAGGCCGTAAATCAACACCTTGAAGCCGGAAGCGATATGAATAAAAAAGATCAGATGAGTGGTTCAACACCATTAATAACGGCTGTATCGTTTGGTAGAACAGAAATTGCAGAAGTGCTGATAGATGCAGGTGCCGATTTAAACCTTAAAAATAACGACGGGTCAACAGCCTTGCATTCAGCCGCATTTTTTTGCCACATTGAGATTGTGCAATTGCTAATTGATGCCAAAGCAGATAAAAGCATAAAAAACAATTATGGAGCAACAGCGCGAGAATCCGTTTTGGCACCATTCTCTGATATGAAACCTATATACGAAATGATGCAACAACAATTAGAACCGCTTGGCATTACCATTGATATTGCTGAGATGGAAAAGAAACGTCCGGTGGTTGCAATGATGTTACAGTAATCTAATTTGAAACAATAATGAACACAGAACGAAGATACGATATTGATTGGTTGCGGGTTTTGGCAATCGGGTTATTATTAATTTATCATATTGCCATTGTTTTTCAACCCTGGGCCATGTTTATAGGCTTTATAAAAAGTAACGAAAGCCTCGAGAAATTATGGACACCCATGACACTTTTAAACGTTTGGCGCATTCCGCTGCTGTTTTATGTGTCGGGTATGGGTTTATATTTTGCCATGCGTAAACGAAACTTTGTGCAGTTGCTTACCGAACGCACACGCCGAATTCTTATTCCATTAATTTTTGGAGTGCTGGCAATAGCACCTCTTCACTTTATAATTTTTCAGAAATTTTACAACCTGCCCATGAGTTATTACCCTCATGCCGGGCATTTGTGGTTCCTCGGAAATATATTTATTTATGTACTGGTGTTGGCTCCGGTATTCTTATACCTCATAAAAAGGAATGACAACAAAGTTAAACACTTTTTATCTGCCTTAGTGGGTAATCCGTTCGGCCCCCTGGCTTTATCGGTGTTTTTTGTAGCAGAGGTACTTATTGTAAAGCCGCAGATATTTTCTGTTTATGCCGAAACATGGCACGGCTTTTTTATGGGCTTTCTTGCATTCGTTTTTGGTTTTCTTTTTGTGTACAGCGGACATGAATTTTGGCAAACCATGAAGAAATGGAAATGGTTTTACCTGGGTTTGGCAGCTGTTTTATATGGAGTCAGAGTGATGGTATACCAAACCAATGCACCGGGTTATTTAATGGCCATCGAGTCGAACTGTTGGATTTTTGGTATTTTCGGATTGGGGTATCACTACCTTAACAAACCAAGCAAAATACTTGGCTATTTAAGTCAGTCGGCATATCCTGTATATATTATCCACATGTTTGCATTGTATGCGGGGGCACTGCTAATTCTGCCACTAAAAATGCCGGCAGCACTAAAATTTATACTCATTTCGGTATTTACCTTTACGTTGTGCTACCTTATCTACGAATTTTTAATCAGACGTGTTGAGTTTTTGCGGCCTTTGTTTGGTTTAAAGCCGTCATTCAACAAAGTTAACAAGTCGCTGTTTCAGAAGGAAGTATAGTTTATCTTGTAACGAATAGAAATAACGGCAAAGAACGAACATAAGGAATGTGAACACATTAGCCAATAAAATAAGTGCATGTTTGTTACAGCTTATGCCTCATAAAACAATTAATTTTTATCAAATGAAAAAGAAACAAACAATATTAATCATTCGAATTATGTTATTTACAGGAACTGCAATTTCGATGTTTTTTGTGCCCTGGATTTTACTGCGAGTAATGTTGGCGCCATTGCCTGCCACAGTGCAACAACAGGTTGACAAAAGCGTAAAATACGGCTTTGACGGCATAATTGTTTATGTTGACGAAGCCGGTGAAGCTCCTGCGTTTTATACTGCCGGATACAAAAACAGGGAGAACAAGACACCCGCAGACCCTCATTCGCTATTTAAAATTGCCAGTATCAGTAAGCTGTATGATGCCGTTGCCATAACAAAATTGGTTAATAGCGGTCACTTATCGTTAGATAATACGGTGGCTCAGTATTTTCCTGAATTCTCTGATAGAATTGAAAATGCCGATGACATTACCTTGAGAATGCTGGTGCAGCACCGCAGCGGAATTGCTAATTTAACAGCTACACCTAATTTTTGGGCAGATCCGCCGGCAAGCAGCCAGGAAGCACTGGAAAGAATATTTGATTTGCCGGCCGACTTTAAGCCCGGAAAGAAATATAAATATTCGAATACCAATTACCTGTTGCTTTCTATGCTTATTGAAAAAGTTACTGGAGCCGACAAGTTTCAATTTATACGAAAGGAAATATTGAAACCGCTTGGTTTGAAAAATACTTTTGGATCGATGGATGAGGTGGATGTTGATGATGTGATGAGCGGCTATTACGTGGGGATAGATGAAGATATTAAAGCCGGGGAATATGGAACCAAACTTACCTCGATGCTGGCAACTGCTGAAGATGTTGGTATATTTTTGCGCGCACTAAACGATGGTTCGGTTTTTAACCCCGGCGAACAGGAAATATATTCCGGAATTTATGTGTACGAACATACCGGTTTAATGCCGGGTTACCAAAGTATTGCCAAATACCATAAAGATATTGATACGGTTGTCATACAGTTTGTAAATACTACAAATTTTCAGGGCTATACCTGGAACTTATCGGAAATAATGTATCGTAAAATTGTAAGGATAATCAGGAAGCAACAAAAGCACTAACAATAGCTTTGTTGCTATTAATCAAAACGAATTACCTTGTCAGGCGAAATTTTTGAAATAAACCAGCTTGGAATAATCAGTATCAGCGAGGTAATTACAATGGTTCCGAGGTTAAGCAACAGTAGGTGCATTAACGAAAAGTTCATGGGCACAAAATCCACATAATACGATTCGGGATTTAAACGAATAACATGAAACGCCATTTGCAGTAAAACAACCGAAATACCGATAGCATTGCCCCATAGCAATCCGCGGCCGGTTAAAAAAACAGAGAGGTATACAAAAACTTTTCTAATACTCCAGTTTGGGCTTCCCATTGCTTTAAGCACACCAATCATGGTGGCTCGTTCCAGTATTAAAACCAGCAAACCCGACACCATGTTAAAAGCAGCCACCATAACCATTAGAGCAAGAATTACCCATACATTCATATCGAGAATGGAGAGCCAATCAAAAATTTGCGGGTACACCCGCGTAATACTTTGGGTTCTTACAATTTCTGCATTTTCAGCGCGGTAGCTGATTATGGTGTTGCGTATGTCTTGCTCAATGTTGTCAATGTCAAAAAAATTGGTGGTGCTTACTTCAAAACCTGTAATTTGGGTGGGTTGCCAGTCGTTAAGTCGCTGAATATGTTTTAAGTCGCCAACAATGAACAGCTGGTCGAACTCTTCAAACCCAGTACGATACAATCCGCAAACCTGCAATTGTAGCATTCGCGGTATGGTTTCATCTCCGGTAATAAAATACAGAACAACGCGGTCGTTATGCTGTAGACGCAAAAGCTTTGCAACTTGCTCCGACAACAGCACTTCATTTGTTCGGCTACTGTCGTTAAGGTTGGGGAGCCTTCCTCCAACCAGGTGTTTGGCAAAAAACTGCCAGTTGTAGTTGTGGTTTACACCTTTAAAAACAATACCCTGTATGTATTCCTCCGTTTTTATCATGCCCGGTTTTGTGGCATAAGGCTGTATGCTTTCTATGCCCGGAAGCATTTTAATATCATCCAGAAAAGGTTGGTTTACCGAAATCGGGCTGGTTTCGTACGAGTTGTTCGAGTCGTAATTGATGATTTGAATATGCGAACCAAAGCCAATTACCTTATTGCGAATTTCTTTTTTAAAACCGGTAACTACAGCTACTGCAATAATCATAACCGTTAAGCCCAAAGCTATACCCGCCAGCGCAATGCGTATTATGCGCTGCGATAATAGCTTCTTATTTGCTTTGTCAAAAAAAAGCCGGCGCGATATAAAGAGTTCGGTATTCAAAATTTATAAGCAAAACTAAATTCTGGCAACTATTTTAAGCCTGTTTATAAAATCCCTTTGACAAAGTTATTTAACTGTTTTCACCTGTAGCTCTGCATCGGTAACATCGCTTCGTCGGTTAATAAACGGCAATACCAGTATCGATATTATACCAATAATAATAATCATTCCGGTCATTGAGGAATGGGCTACAAAAGCAAAAATAATTCCGTTTTCGTTGGCAACACCATACAGCGAGAGGGCTTCTTTAGCCATAAAATGCCAGGCTCCAATACCTCCCTGCACCGGGGCAACCATGCCAAAACTGGCAAGTACAAAAGTGGTTAACCCGGCAATTGGATTAAGGTTACTTGTAAAATCAAACGCGAAGAAAACCACATAAAGCATTACATAATACATGCCCCAGATAAATGCCGAGTGAAAAAAGAACCAGCCCTTTTTCTCAATGTTGCGGATAGAAATAAATCCTTCTTTAAAATTCTGGACAACCTCCATAATTTTCTTAAAAAATGCCGTGTGTTTAAATGCATTTCTGAATATAAATACAAAAATGGCAAACAGCACAATACCAATTATAAGGTAAGGCGAGGTGCCAACTGCCTGAAGTTTTTCTGCAATTTCCGGATTTTCTTTCATAAAGTGAAGCATCTTCCCGAATTGCGAGAAAATTACAACTACCAGTAAAATAAGCAATGAAATAAGGTCGACAAGTCGTTCGGCCACCACCGTTCCTACCAGTTTGGTAAACGATATTTTCTCGTAACGGGACAGCACGCCACATCGCGATACTTCGCCCATCCGTGGGAAGGCCATATTCATTAAATATCCTACCATTACTGCCAGAAAGGTGTTGATAAAGCGGGGTTTATGTCCAATAGGTTCAATCATTAAGCCCCAGCGTAATGTGCGGCTTACGTGGCTTAATAAGCCCAGAAAAAGCGAAAGCACAACCCACCAGTAGTTTACATTGTTTTTTAAAACGGTCTTTATCCGTTCAATATCCTGATCTTTATAAATTAGCCAAAAAATAAAGGCTCCCAGGGCGAAGAAGCCAAGAAACTGTAGAATCTTAACGACTGTTTTTTTCAAAATTTAGATTTTTAAAGCTTTCTTTTTCGCGTCGGGTTTTATTTCCCTCAAAAATTACTACTTTCACCAACGCAAAAATACCCGCGGGTATTGAGCTATTCTTTGAAGGCAAAAATATAAATTTGTTTTATTAATCGAACGAAAAAGAGAATTAAGTAAAATTGACAATGGACGAAATTGAGTGTAATGAGTTACGTTCGACCCAAAAAAAATCTTGGTCAGCATTTTTTAACCGATCAGAATATTGCCCGGAAAATTGTTGACAGCCTTGGTGCCAGTGTTCCAGATGTACTGGAAATTGGACCGGGAATGGGAGTCCTTACTCAATATCTTTTACAACGCCCCGAGTTAAATGTGCATGTGGTTGAGATTGATACCGAATCGGTTGAATACCTTAAGCAGAATTATCCAACGCTAAAACATATCTGGGGAGAAGATTTTTTGAAAGCCGATATAGTCGATAGATTTTCCGGAAAGTTTACGATTATTGGCAATTTCCCGTACAACATTTCATCGCAAATTTTCTTTCGGGTACTACAGTATCGTAACCGTATACCTGAAACCGTTGGAATGATTCAGAAAGAGGTTGCCGAGCGTATTGCTGCTCCTCACGGATCGAAAATATATGGTATTTTAAGTGTTTTGCTTCAGGCTTTTTTTGATATCGAATACCTGTTTACGGTATCGGAGGGTGTGTTTAATCCACCGCCAAAAGTAAAATCGGCCGTGGTTCGGTTAAAACGAAACAAGGTTGAACATTTGCCCTGTAATGAACAGCTTTTTGTTAAAGTGGTGAAGGCGGCGTTTAATTTGCGTAGAAAAATGTTGCGTAATTCGTTAAAGGACATTTGTACCCAGTTGCCCGAAGAGTATGCAATGAAACGCCCGGAACAACTGTCGGTTGATGCCTTTATCGATCTGACTTGTAAAATCGAAGAAATTGGGGGGGAGTAAGTTATGAGTTTTGAAATTACAAAGGAAAACATTGAGCAGTTAAGGTTTTTAATTGAAGAGCAAAAGAAGGAAGAAGTTGCTGCTTTAATGGAGGATCTCCATCCGGCTGATATTGCCGAAATAATGGATGACCTGAGTATTGAAGAAGCCAAATTCATTTACCTGCTTTTAGATGGAGAAAAAGCATCGGATGTTTTAATAGAAATCGACGAAGATGATCGTCGCCGGTTTTTGAAAGTATTGCCACCAGAACTTATTGCCAGCAAGTTTATCGAGCATATGGACTCTGACGATGCCGCCGATGTTGTGGCCGAGTTGGATGAGGACGTACAGAAAGAAGTACTTAACGAGATAGAAGATATTGAACAGGCTGGTGATATTATCGATTTGCTTGAATACGATGAGGATTCGGCAGGTGGTATTATGGCTAAAGAGTTGGTAACGGTAAACGAAAACTGGAATGTGGCTACCTGTTTAAAAGAAATTAGCCGCCAGGCAGAGGAGGTAGATGAGATTTTCTATATCTACGTTATCGATGATGATGAAAAACTGAAGGGTATTCTTTCACTTAAAAAACTGATATTAAACCACACCAATACTAAAATTTCAAAAATTTACGATTCGGATATCCGTATGGTTTCTACCAATGCACGACAGGAGGAGGTTGCCGAAATGATGGACAAATACGACCTGGTGGCCATGCCTGTTGTTGACGAGATTGGCCGACTGCAAGGACGAATTACCTTTGATGATGTGATTGACTTTGTGCGTGATGAGGCAGAGAAAGACTACCAGATGGTTTCGGGTATTACCGGTGATGTGGAGCCTGGCGATAAAGTTTGGGAAGTATTGCGTGCGCGTTTTCCCTGGTTGCTTATTGGCTTGCTTGGTGGTATTTTAGGGGCGGTTGTGCTGGGAACACACGAAGAGTCGTTGGCAAAAGTTACCGAGTTGGCCTTTTTTATTCCATTAATTGCGGCGATGGCAGGTAATGTTGGAGTGCAATCGTCGTCGATTGTGGTGCAAAGTATAGCCAGCGGGGTTAAAGACCTTGAAACGCCGGCCCGAAAAATTGCAAAGGAGGTAGCTGTGGCCGTGCTAACAGCAAGTATTTTCGCCGTGCTTATTTTTGCTTATAATTTCTTTGTCTCCGGAAACATGAATCTTACTTATTCGGTTTCTATTTCTCTTTTCATAGTTATTCTGTTTGCCTCCTTGTTTGGTACCACTATTCCCTTAATTCTGAACCGGTTTAAGATTGACCCTGCGCTAGCTACAGGTCCCTTTATTACTACCATGAACGATATTCTGGGGATGATGATTTACCTGACTATTTCCGGACTGTTTTTTAATTTGGTTTAAACCGAGCTAATTGCAATAACGGGATCGAGTTTGGCTGCTGCCCGGGCTGGCATAAAGCCGGCCAAAAAACCGATGATTGTTGAAATTAGTAAACCGTTGATGATGTTGCCCGTGGTAAGTAAAATGGTAAAATCGGTTGATTGGTTTACAATTATTGTTCCTCCCCAGATGAGAATTAATCCAATAACTCCACCAATAATCGACAATACGATGGCTTCAAAAATAAACTGTAGCAGGATAAAATAACGTTTGGCTCCCAGCGATTTCTGAATGCCGATAATTTTTGTACGCTCTTTTACCGAAACAAACATAATGTTGGCAATGCCAAAACCACCAACAATAATTGAAAAGCCGCCAATAATAGCACCTGCCAAATTAAAAACGGCAAAAAACTGGTCGAACTGGCTGGCAACCAGGCTTACCTCGTTAAGCGCAAAGTCGTTGTCTTCCATTGGTTTTAATCCGCGTAAAATGCGCATAATGCTTTCTATCTCCGACTTAAACCGGTCGGCGTCAACATTGGGTTTGGCTTTAATGCAAATGGTTTGCCCAATATCCCGGTTGCGCACATCAACCATGTACATTGATTTAACCGCTGAAATATGAACGTTTTTATCCATTGTATTTCCAAAGGCATCGCTACCTTTCTTCTCATAAACGCCAATAATCCTTAATTTTTGTCCCTGTATTTTGATTGTTCTGTCCAGCGGATTCATTCCTGCGAATAAACCTTCAGCAATCTCAGCGCCAATAACGGCAACCGGCGCTCCTGTGCGCATTTCGCTTTCGGTAAAGTAACGTCCCAGTTCTACGTCAAGGTCCCAAACATCATACAACCCGTGCGAAGTTGCCATAATAGATACATTGTCCATATTATCGCTTCCGGATTGAACAGTGCGGGAAAAGCCAAAAAGAAACGCGGCATTATCAACCGTATTTGCACGGCGAATGATTTCTTCCGTCTCATCGTAGTTGGGCGATGGCCGGTTGAGGTAACGCCACCAGGGGTATTCTGTTTCGCCCTCAGGCGGTGTCCAGGGCCATTTGGCCACATAAATCATATTGTTGCCCAAAGCATCCAGCGAATCGCGAATGCGTTTCTCCAATGAATCGATAACTGTAAAAACAGAAATTATAGCAAAAATTCCAATGGTAATGCCAAGCAATGATAAAAATGTGCGAAGCTTATTGGCCGTTAGCGAATTGTAGGCAAACGAAAACGACTCGTATATTAATCGAAGCAGTAGCATTAATGGTAATTTTTTAGTGCAAAAATGATCGTCTTTTATTCTGTTTTAAAAACTTTTAAACCCGGTTTTACTTCTTTTTCAAACCTAAAACATCCTATTTCAGTCAAGCTGTTTTATTAGTGTCGTTAAGCCGAAATTATTACAATATTCTTAAAAATGTTTAAGCTGTGAATAATATTTTAAATAGCGCTTTGTTTATTACAGTAAATTATCTGTTTTTTTTATCTTTGCAAGCGAATTTGAAAAATCCAATAAATGGCTGATAATAAAAAAATTAAGACTGCTCTGGTTTCAGTCTTTCACAAAGAAAATTTAGATAAGATTGTTACAAAACTAAACGACTTGGGTGTTAAGATATTAAGTACAGGTGGTACAAAAAGTTTTATCGAGTCGATAGGCGTAGAGGTTACCTCTGTTGAGAGTTTAACAGGTTACCCATCGATTTTGGGAGGACGTGTAAAAACTTTACACCCTAAAGTTTTTGGAGGTATTTTATCGCGTCGCGATAATCAGGGCGATGTTAGCCAGTTAACGGAGTACGAAATTCCGGAGATTGATTTGGTAATTGTTGATTTGTATCCGTTTGAAGACACCGTGGCTTCAGGAGCAGACGAGCAGGACATTATTGAGAAAATTGATATCGGTGGAATTTCATTGATTCGTGCTGCTGCCAAAAATTTCAAAGATGTGGTGATTGTTCCTTCACAGAACGAATATGAACCACTATTAGAACACCTGGAAGAAAATAATGGCGAATTTTCGATGGCAGAACGCAAGTGGTTTGCCGGAAGGGCTTTTGGTGTATCGTCGCATTATGATGCTGCTATTTTTAGCTACTTTAATGCCGGAGTTGATGCCGGAACTGAACGCATTAGTCTGAATAACGGAGACGTGCTTCGTTACGGAGAAAATCCTCACCAGGCCGCAACATTCTTCAAATTCAACAATGTTACAGAAGGCGAAAGTTTAGCAAATGCAAAAGTGCTTCAGGGAAAAGCATTATCATACAATAACATGCTTGATGCCGATGCCGCATGGAAATCGGCCAGCGATGCTTATCACTCCGTTTCACATCTTGATAACAAGGTGGTTGTTTCGGTTATTAAGCATTTAAATCCGTGTGGGTTGGCAGTAACCAACAATATTATGGAATCGTTGGAACTGGCATGGGCCGGAGACCCAATTAGCGCATTTGGCGGAATTATTTGTTTTACCGATACCGTTACAAAAGAGGTCGCTGAGTGGTTTGGTAAAAAATTCATCGAAATTATAATTGCACCGGAGTATACCGAGGAAGCCCTGGAGGTTTTAGGAAAGAAGAAAAATCTTCGGGTATTGGTAGCAGCTGTGCGTCCGATGATTGCCGGCGAAAAACTATACCGTTCAATTAGTGGTGGTATGTTGGTACAGGATGAAGATGAAGGTTTAGACTCCGAATTTAAAACGGTAACCAAAAAAGAGTTTGAGGCTTCAAAAATGAATCTTGCCAAATTTGGTTCAATTGCTTGTAAACACTTGAAAAGTAATGCTATTGCAGTTGTAACTGAAAATGAAAACGGAGCATTTTGGTTAACCGGAGCAGGAATGGGGCAGCCGAACCGTTTGGATAGTTTGCGTTACCTTACCATGCCACGTTTTGATTTGAAAGGAGGATTGGATATTGAAAATTCAGTTCTTATTTCGGATGCATTTTTCCCATTCCGCGATAGCATTGAAGCGGCCAACGAGTATGGTGTAAAATACATTATCGAGCCGGGAGGAAGTATTCGTGATGAGGAAGTGATTGAGGCCTGTAACGAATTTGGCATTGCTATGGCATTTACCGGCCGCCGCCATTTCAGACATTAATAAATAAAATTATCTTTATAACACCAGATATATAGCAAATTAATTTATGGGTTTATTTTCATTTTTAACGCAGGAAATAGCAATTGACCTTGGAACGGCCAATACTATTATCATTCATAATGATAAAATTGTGGTGGACGAACCCTCAATTGTAGCCATTGATCTTAAAACAGAAAAAATGGTGGCCATTGGAGAGAAAGCAAGGCAAATGCAAGGGAAGACGCACGCAAATTTAAAAACAATCAGGCCGTTACGAGATGGCGTGATTGCCGATTTTAACGCTGCGGAGCA
The DNA here is from genome assembly GCF_963676735.1 of uncultured Draconibacterium sp. Lineage (NCBI taxonomy): Bacteria > Pseudomonadati > Bacteroidota > Bacteroidia > Marinilabiliales > Prolixibacteraceae > Draconibacterium > uncultured Draconibacterium sp. Next base: position 125,732 of record NZ_OY781464.1, read on the forward strand.
AATGATTAGGGGGATGATTAAAATGATTAACCCGAAGTCGAGAATGTTTTCTCCGGCTTTAAAAATGGTAATTTGCATCCCCTCAGGTAGTACCGAAGTTGAAATTCGTGCGGTACGCGACTCGTCGGAACATGCCGGTGGACGAGAAGTTTATATGGTTTACGAACCATTGGCTGCTGCCATTGGAATCGGACTTGATGTGGAAGCACCCGAAGGAAATATGGTAGTAGATATTGGTGGAGGAACAACCGAGATTGCCGTAATTTCGCTTGGTGGTATTGTTACCAACAAATCAATCCGTATTGCCGGCGACGACCTTACCGCAGATATTATGGAATATATGCGTCATCAGCATAATATAAAAATTGGCGAACGTACTGCCGAAGAAATTAAAATTCATGTTGGTTCGGCACTGTCGCAATTAAAAGATCCTCCACCTGATTATGTGGTACAAGGACCAAACCAAATGACGGCTTTGCCCATCGAAGTTCCGGTTTCGTACCAGGAAATTGCACACTGCCTTGAAAAATCAATATCAAAAATTGAAACAGCTGTGTTAAGTGCCCTGGAGCAAACACCTCCGGAGCTTTATGCCGATATTGTTGTCAAAGGAATATGGCTGGCCGGTGGCGGTGCATTGTTAAAAGGCCTTGACAAACGATTGACTGATAAAATTGGTATTCCGTTTCATATTGCTGAAGATCCGTTACGTGCGGTTGTACGTGGAACAGGAATTGCATTGAAGAATGTTGAAAATTTCTCCTTCCTTATCCGATAACTGAAATTCTTAAAAATATAAATGCGCAGTCTCCTTCGATTCCTGGTACGAAATTATGCGTTTCTACTGTTTCTGTTTTTAGAAGCGGTGTCGTTGGTGTTGGTGTTTAGTTATAACAGTTTTCAGCGCTCTCGGTTTCTTAATTCGGCAAACGCTGCTTCGGCGGGCTTGTACAATGCTACCAGTTCTGTTTTTCAATATTTCGAACTTTCGCGTGTAAACCAGCAGTTGGCATCAGAAAATGCACATCTGCGCACGCTTCTGAGTAGCGGAAATCAGGAGCTGAATGTGCCCGAAACAGCAGAGTTTTTGTCGGAAGAGTTAGCAGATTCCTCCTTTATTTATAAAGAAGCACGGATTATAAACAACTCAATTAATAAGCAGCAAAACTATATTACTATTGACAAGGGGCTGAGGGATGGAATTAAACCCGATCAGGGGATTCTGGCACCTGAAGGAGTTGTTGGGGTTGTTACCAGTGTTTCCAAATCGTATGCGGCCGGACTGTCTTTGCTTAATCCAAGATGGAGTATTTCTGCAAAGCATAAAAAAACCGGTTATTATGGCTCGTTACATTGGAACGGAGAAAATTACCGACAGGCAGAACTTCAGGAAATTCCAATACATGTAAACTTAATCCAGGGAGATACGATTGTGACCAGCGGTTATTCTTCAATTTTTCCTGAAGGCTTATTGATTGGAACGATTAGTGAATTTGATAAGCCGCAGGGAGAAAACTATTACAACATAACCGTACAACTGGCTGTCGATTTTAAATCAATACGTTATGTTCACGTAATTGAAAACGTTAAAAAGCAGGAGTTAAAAGCCGTAGAGGACGAAGTGAAAAATGGGACGGGAAGTAATTAAATATTTAATAATGTTTGTGGTGCTTGTGCTTACGCAAGTACTGTTTTTAAACCAGGTGCAAATTAGTGGCTTTGTTAACCCTTATATTTACATCTTGTTTATCATGTTATTGCCTGTAAATGCTCCACGTTATGTATTGTTATTTGGTGGTTTCCTGCTTGGCATTTGTATCGATATCTTTTCAAATACACTGGGAATTCATGCATTTGCAACGGTGTTTATTGCTTTTCTGCGGCCCCTGGTAATTGGCGCAATTACTAACCGCGAGGAAGACATGCTTGATTACCCGGGCCTACAACAAAATGGATTGGCCTGGTTTTTTTACTATACGGCCATAATGGTTGTTTTACATCATACAGCACTTTTCTTTATTGAAGTATTTACCCTTGCAAATGTATTCGGAACTTTATATCGTATAGTTTTAAGTTCGCTGTTTTCAATTTTTGTTATAGTTTTAAGCCAGTTTATAGTTTTTCGCGATTAACAGAAGTGAGAAAAGGGAGCAGCGGACTGATGCTTTAGCCATCAGAAACCTATTGATTACTGTACCTTTTTGTGTTCAGAGAGAATAGTACATGAACAATTTATCAAAAAGAAGTTATGTTGTTGCAGCAGTATTTGCTGTGGTGGGACTGATTTATGCCATAAACCTGTTTCGCCTGCAGGTATTGGATTCAGACTATAAAAAATATGCCACCAACAATGTGCTGCGCGAGGTTGTTCAATACCCGGCTCGCGGATTGGTTTACGACCGAAACGGGGAACTCATGGTTTTTAACAAAACAGCCTACGATTTACTGATTATTCCACGCGAAGTCGAAAAATTTGATACCCTCCTGCTTTGTAATTTATTGGATATTTCGCCCACCGAATTGGAAGAGGGCATTGCGAAAGCAAAGAAATATTCGCGTTATAAACCTTCGGTACTTGTAAAACAAATTTCGCCCGAAAATTTTGCAGTGCTGCAAGAACAGTTGTACAAGTTTAAGGGCTTTCACTCGCAAACCAGAACCTTGCGCGAGTACACACATCCGGTGGCGGCGCATGTGCTAGGCTATGTTGGCGAAGTATCATCAAACGATATAAAACGCGATAGTTATTATAAATCGGGTGATTACATTGGGCAAAGCGGCATTGAAAAGACCTACGAAAAACAGCTAAGGGGAGTAAAAGGTGTAAAAAAATATATGGTTGATGTGCACAACCGCATTCAGGGGCCATATCTAAATGGCCGTGAAGATAAACCGGCAGAAATCGGCAAGAATCTGGTATCGACAATTGATATTGACTTGCAGGTTTATGCTGAAAAACTTTTTCAGAATAAAAAAGGTGCAGTTGTGGCTATTGAACCGGCAAGTGGCGAAATACTGGCAATGCTGAGTGCACCAACCTACGATCCGGCACTTTTGGTAGGACGGGTAAGGGGCAGCAATTTTAGTCGTTTGCAAAACGATACTTTAATGCCATTGTTCGATCGTTCTTTACAGGCGCGTTACCCGCCTGGGTCAACCTTTAAGCCCTTTAATATTTTAATTGGTTTGCAGGAAGGAGCTATAACTACCTCTACACGTGTAGTGTGCAACGGAAAATCTTCGCAGCCCATCAGGTGTACGCATGATCACGTGTCGCCGGCCAGTGTTGTTGATGCGGTGCGCGAATCATGTAATCCGTTTTTATGGAATACATTTCGGAATACGATAAATAAATTTCCCTCAACAACCGAAGGTTTTGCTAAATGGAGCGAATATGTGCAACGGTTTGGTTTGGGAGAAAGGGTTAGCACGGAGTTTTATAACGAAAATCCAGGATTAAGGCCAACTGTTGAATACTATAACCAAAAATTTGATGGCACCTGGTGGCGGGCACTAACCGTGCGTTCGCTTGCTATTGGCCAGGGCGAGATGGGTACAACTCCGATACAGATGGCAAATTGTGCAGCAATACTTGCCAATAAAGGTTATTATTATCAACCACACATTATTAAACAAGTTGAATATGATACTACACGGCAAAGTATTTTGTTTAAACACGAAACGGGAATTGACGCCCGGCATTTTGATCCTGTTTACGAAGGAATGCGGCAAGTTACGATTGCTCGTTTGAACCGTTTTGTGCCGGGAATTAGCTATTGTGGAAAAACAGGAACCATTCAAAACCCTCAGGGAATCGATCATGGCGCTTACATTGCTTTTGCGCCGGAAGAAGATCCGAAAATTGCAATCTGCGTTTATGTTGAGCACAGTAAATGGGGGGCAAGTTACGCTGCGCCAATGGCGAGTTTACTTATAGAAAAATACCTGAACGACACCATTGCCAGTAACCGCCTGGTATACGAAAAACAAATGATGGAGGCTGTATTAACAGATCCGCACAACCCTGAATTAGCAGATTAATGCCAAGAAGAAATAACATATTAGCAAATATCGACTGGTTAACAGTAGGGCTCTATCTGGTCATGATTTTCATGGGGTGGTTTAATATTTATGCAGCCTTATACAGCGACGAGCATCAAAGTATTTTCGATATTACGCAGCAATACGGAAAACAATTGATGTGGATTGGTGCTGCATCGGTTTTGGCCTTGGTAATAATGTTGTTGGAAGTAAATTTCTTTGTTTTTTTCTCCTACATTATTTATGGGGGTTTTATGCTTCTGTTACTTCTTGTGCCTTTTGTCGGGAAAGAAATAAACGGTGCCCGGTCGTGGTTTGAAATAGGACCTGTATTGTTTCAGCCTGCGGAATTTACAAAATCGGCAACTGCATTGGCGCTTGCGCGTTACATGAGCACGCATGGGTTTAAACTGCAAACTCCCAAGTCGTTGTTAACGGTGGCTGCAATTATTTTAGCACCGGTTGTTTTTATTTTATTACAAAATGATACCGGTTCGGCATTGGTTTACTTCTCGTTTGTTTTGGTGCTGTACCGCGAAGGCCTTTCGGGTGTTGTTCTGTTTTTCGGAACACTGGTAGCTATTCTTTTTGTTTTGGCTTTAATCTTGCCAAACCTTACACTGGCAATGGTAATGATTGGTATTGCTTTGCTTCTGTTTCTGATTTTTAATCCTAAGTTTAAGCCGTTCTTAAACATTTTTGTCACCTATGCTGTGGCAATAGGCCTTTTGACTCTATTAAGCTTTTTTATCTCAACAAAATTCGAACTGGCCCATTTTATTCTTGCCGGAGCTGTAGTGGGGTCGTTGTTTGTAATTTATACCAGTGTTAAAAATAAAATTCCCAATTACACTAAAATTGCTATTGTATTTCTGGGGTCTATCTTGTTTACCATTTCGGTAGATTATGGATTTGAAAATATTTTGGAACCTCACCACCAGGTGCGTATTAACGAGTTGCTGGGAATTGAGTCCAATCCACACGGAGCCGGCTACCATGTTAACCAAAGTAAAATTGCCATCGGATCAGGTGGGGTGCTGGGTAAAGGTTACCTAAAAGGTACACAAACCAAATTTGATTTTGTGCCGGAGCAGAGCACCGATTTTATTTTTTGTACTGTGGGCGAGGAGTGGGGCTTTGCCGGATCGGTAACAATTATTTTGCTGTTTTTGGTTTTATTTATGCGCCTGATTTGGCTTGCAGAGCGGCAACGTTCCGTCTTTTCACGCATCTATGGCTACTCGGTTGCGGTAATCTTATTTTTCCATTTTATGGTTAACATCGGAATGACAATCGGAATGATGCCTGTAATTGGTATACCCCTGCCATTTTTTAGCTACGGCGGTTCTTCTTTATGGTCGTTTACTATTTTGCTCTTTATTTTTATTCGTCTCGATGCAAGTCGTTTAGAGAAACTTTCGGGCTAAAACCCGCGTCAATGTTAAGCTTTTTTAAAACATTTTTTTACTAGCCTCATTTTTTTACCTTTGTGGGGCTTTAAAAAATTGGTAGAATTTCGTACACAGAATTCTACGAAAAAAAGGGAAAACAGACAGAAAAAATAACACAGTTCTTTAATATCCTATGGGAGGAAGAACCACAGATTTATTCGAGCAGCGAATACTTTAAAATTGTGCGTTCAAATTTGCAGATCAACTTGCATAAAATCCCATTAAAAATTTTAATGAGATGAATTATAAACCTTATTCTCTTCATAACTTTAGGCAAATTCCGCAAATGGAGTTTCTTTCGGAAGAACAGAAACTGGAAATTGAGGTAGTTGGAACGGTATTGCCATTTAAAACTGATAATTATGTGGTTGATGAGTTGATCGACTGGAGTAACTTTGAACGCGATCCGTTTTTTATTTTAAATTTTCCTCAAAAAGAAATGCTAGACGAAGCCAGTTTTAACAAAATTGCTTCGTTAATTTCAAAGAATGCACCCCGTAAAACTATCCAGGAAGAAGTAACTAAAATTCGATTAAAATTAAATCCAAATCCTGCCGGACAAGAGAGCAATGTCCCCGAATTTAATGGTAGAAAATTAAGTGGTATTCAGCATAAATACAGAGAAACCATGTTGTTTTTCCCCACGCAGGGACAAACGTGTCATGCCTATTGTACATTTTGTTTTCGCTGGCCACAATTTGCCTTAAACGATTTTAAGTTTGCCATGAAAGAAGCGGATACAATGGTTGAATACCTTAAAGCAAATCCGCATGTGACTGACGTTCTTTTTACAGGAGGCGATCCGGCAGTGATGAAAACGCGATTCTTTGAATCGTACTTTAATGCCTTGCTCGATGCTGATTTGCCCAATCTTAAAAATATTCGTATTGGAACCAAATCATTGGCTTATTGGCCATACCGATATACCACCGATGATGATGCTGATGATTTACTTCGTTTATTCGAGAAAGTAAGAAAGAGAGGAATTAATGTTGCTTTAATGGCACATTTTAATCATCCGGGCGAACTAAAAACCGAGGCGGTACAAAAAGCTGTAAAACGTTTAATTGCAGCCGGCGTTCAAATACGTTCGCAGTCGCCATTACTCAAAAATATTAATGACCGAAGCGATATTTGGGCCGAGAACTGGAGAGAGCAGGTAAAGCAAGGAATAATTCCGTATTACATGTTTATAGCCCGCAATACCGGGGCGCAGGATTATTTTGCCGTTAGCCTGAATCGGGCCTGGCAAATATTTAAAGGTGCCTATAACCAGGTTAGCGGAATTTGTCGTACCGTAAAGGGGCCAAGCATGTCGTGCAACCCGGGTAAGGTGCAAATTGTAGGTGTTAGCGAGGTAGCCGGTAAAAAGGTGTTTGTATTAAACTTCCTTCAGGGGAGAGACCCGAGTTGGGTTGGCCGTCCGTTTTTTGCAAAATACGACCCCAATGCCATTTGGCTCGATGATTTGGAACCTGCCTTTGGAGAGTCGAAGTTCTTTTTTGAACAAGCTTTCCTTGAAATGCTTGCATAAAAACCATACAAAATATATCAGAGCCCGGTCGTTAGATCGGGTTTTTTTATTTGAACAGCTTCTTCCTGCTCCATAACAAAATCAATCAGCTCATTAAAAAAGGCAGCAAAATTAGTTTCAAGCTCGGTGTAATTTTCCTGTAAAACAGCTTTTACCCGTTCGGCTTTGGCCGGAAGACTCGAGTGCCTGCCCATAAGGTCAATCGATTGTATTATTCCTTCAACCGAAGCATAAGAAAGCAAGCGTTTATTTTGGATGAGGAAGGGTAAAAATCCCTGCACCCGGCGAGGAAGAATTCTAAAATTACTCAGTAAAACAGCGTGCACATACTTGGTAAATACCTGGAGGTGAATAGCCGAATATTGATTCCAGTTTTTAGCCAGAAAATGATCGTAAATTAAATCAACCACAATCCCTGAATAAAGGCCAAAATCGGCTCGAAAAAAGCTGCGTGCTTCTCGTTGCAAAGCATGAGTGTCGGTAAAAGTGTCTATTTTACGATGTAGAACAATACCCTCGGCAATGCCATCGTTATAGTCTTTAAATTTATTCCCTTTTACATAATCGCCGATAAAATTTCCGACCAGAATTTTTTCTGATTCTCCCGACAAGTATAAATGTGCCAAATAGTTCATCGTAATCAATCAAACGCAGGATTGTATAATTTGTTTTTTAGTGTAAATTTTTCATGTCAACAAACCCTTTATTATCAGGGCATTACCTGAAAGTGACTTTTGGTTTGAAAAACAGCAGCAAAGAGATGTTTGTTAGCTTTTTTTTAATGTTTACATTTGCACCCGAAAGTAAAATTATGGGCAAAAAGATTGTTGCATTCGGAGAACTTGTTTGGGATATTTTACCAAATGGTAAAGTGCTGGGAGGAACTCCGTCTAATTTTGTTTTCAGGTGCAATTCGCTTGGCGAAGAAGGTTATCTGCTTTCGCGTGTTGGCGACGATGATTTGGGAATGGAAGCACTTGAAATGCTCAAACAATTAGATATTTCAGATAAAAACATTCAAATAGACCAGGTATTTAAAACCGGTACTGTAGATGTAAGTTTTGCTGAAAACAACGAAGCCATTTATAATGTGGCCCCCGATGTTGCTTTTGATCATATTGAGTTTTCGGCAGAAGCGTTAAAGCTGGTTCGTCAGGCCGATTGTTTGGTATTTGGTTTATTACCGCAGCGTTTTGGTCTTTCAAAAAATACACTTCGCGAGTTAATAAAAGAATCACCCGATTCCATTCACTTTTTCGACCTAAAATTGTTTGAACATTTCTTTAGCAAAAAAGTAGTGAAGCGTTTGTTAAAAGCAGCTCATGTTGTTCGCATAAAAGAGAAAGAAATTGATTTTTTGGCCGGTAAACTCGATATCGATTATAAGAATATCGAAGATTTTGCCAGAATTCTATCAAACCAGTATAAAATAGATGTGGTTCTAATTACTCGTGGAAGTGCCGGGGTGTTGGCGCTGCATGCAAAAGAGGGGTTGTTTTTAGAACCAGGTTATATTTTAGAGGCAAAAGATAATGTAGGATCGGGAATGGCATTTGCCGCCGGATTTTTACATTATTACCTAAATGGTAAGCCGGTTGCCGAGGCGCTAAAATTTGGAAACGCCGTGGGAGCATTAAACACCACCAAGCGGGGAGCTACAAGTTTGTTTGCCAAAGAAGATGTGCTTGCATTTATGAAAAACGCCCGTCAACTGGAGCGGTCAGTATAGTTTTTTCTCAATTTTCCTATATTTTTAAACATCTGTTTTTAAGTAACCAAAGTGCAGTTTTTTATGTTTAAAATAAAAAAGCTGTATTATGAAAGTTACTGCAAAAGAAATAACAGAAGCATTGCTCGAACGGCTGTGGGCAAACTACCTTCAACGCGTTTCGTATGCCCGGATTTATCAACAATTGATTACCGAGAAAGGTGGCCAGGTAGTGAATGATCATATTGCCTTTCGGACGCTTAATACCCACACCGGCGAACAACCCGAGGGCATCAATGCCATCCGGCATATTTTAAGCTGCCTGCAATATGTTTCGGTGCAGAAATACGATTTCAAAAAGAAAAAATTAAAAGCCATTCATTTTGAACATCCCGACCCGATGCTACCAAAAATATTTGTAAGCCAGTTAGAGGTAGAAGAACTTCCGGACTGGGCGCAACAAGCCATAAAACAAACCGTAAAAGATACACCTTATTTATTGTCTGACAGCAGTATTGAGCTTTTGGCAACCTTAAAAGAAAAAGGAGAACTGCCGCGTTTGGCCGGTGAAGCTCTGGTGCATAACCTGGTACAGTATTTTTGTCGCCCCTGGGATATTCCCAAAAAGGATGATGTATTAAAACTCAACGATATCTCGCAATATGCCGCCTGGGTACTGTTACATGGTAATTCTGTCAATCATTTTACCGCTTTTATCAATTATCAGCAGGTTGATGAATTGCCCGATTTGGAAAGTACATGTAACAGTTTAGCCGCCGCCGGAGTGCCTATGAAAGAGGTGCTGGAAGGAGAGAAGGGAAGTAAATTGCGGCAATCGGCCACCCAGGCTGTAAAAGAAGAAGTGGAGGTTAAAGGCGACGATGGTATTGAAAAAATAAACTGGACCTACGCCTATTACGAACTGGCAGAGCGTGGCAAAGTGATTGAAAATGGGAAGGAGAAATTGTTTTCAGGATTTCTTGGCGAACAGGCACGACACCTGTTTGACATGACGAGGACAAGAGAGAACTAAAGATGGGAGGAGAAAATGAAAGGGGAGTAGAAATACTCCCCTTTTTTGTTTTTGTTTATTGAGAAGGTATTAATATACCTCAGGAACATAAGTCATTTCTTCCAATGGAGGACGCACATATCCTTTTTTCTCCTGGCGCTCCGGAAGCTCAATGGGCTCTTGTTCCAGTTCTTTGTATGGAATTGATTTCAGCAAATGGTGGATGCAATTCAGGCGGGCACGTTTTTTATCATCGGCGTCAACCATATACCAGGGGCTAATTTTTGTATCGGTGTACGCAAACATTTCATCTTTTGCTTTTGAATAATCTTCAAATTTTTCCATCGATTTTATATCCATCGGACTAAGTTTCCAACGTTTTGTAGGCTCGTTAAGCCTGGCTCTGAAACGTTTCTCCTGTTCGTCCTGGCTTACCGAAAACCAGTATTTTATAAGGATAATACCCGAGCGGATAAGCATGCGTTCAAAATTGGGGCACGACCGCAAAAACTCCCAGTATTCGTCGTTACTGCAAAAGCCCATAACTTTTTCTACGCCGGCGCGGTTGTACCAGCTGCGGTCGAATAGCACCATCTCGCCTGCGGCGGGCAAGTGTGGTGCATAACGTTGAAAATACCATTGTGATTTTTCTCTCTCGGTAGGCGTGCCCAGGGCAACAACTTTGCAAATCCGCGGATTCAGGGTTTGGATGATCCGCTTTATGGTGCCGCCTTTTCCGGCAGCATCGCGGCCTTCAAAAATTACCACAACTTTTAATCCTTTAAATTTTATCCACTCTTGTAAGCGTACCAGTTCAATTTGAAGCCGGTTTAGTTCAGCTTCGTAAAACTTCTTCGATAACTTTCCTTTTTTGATGTATTTTTCGTTTTTCTGCTCCATATTTGATTGGTTGATTCGTTTACCTAAAGTTATAAAAAAAGGAGCTAAAATCAAGTGTCACGCTTTAAACCAATAAGTAAGCACCAAATTTTGTGTGGGCAGAATAAGCTGTTAAGGGGCAAAATCCAGAGACAATTTTGTGATTCGTAAGTTGTAAGGGATAGTTCTTTTTCATTTCGTTGCACAAGCTTGCAAAATCCTTTTTCGGATCATAATAGGTGAGAAAACGCCCCTTTTGTGTGGGATGAATAAATTTTTCAAGGTAAAGCGAAAGCAGCCCCATATTGTGCCTGACATTAATTTCGAGACATGGATTAACCTTTAATTGCTTGTTTTGGTCTCTGAAAATAAGCGTGTCAACGCCAAAATAGCCTTCATAACTTTCGGCGAGTTTGCTTTGTTCTAGCAGGGAAGTAAGGCCTGGTAGAATAATTTTGGGTAAGTATGTAATAAATTGCTTAACCTCGAAGTGCAGCGAATCAGGAAGCCCGTTTAAACTGTTGCCATTGTATTGCCCTTTGTAATCGGTAGAAAAATTACTGATGCCGATAAAACTTACTTTTTTGTTTTTTAGTTTAAACTGAAAAGCAAGGTCAATAACTTTATCAAGGTATGGCTCTACAATGGCATATCCCTGATCTTTAATAATGCCTAACAACTTGTCCCAAACTTTAGGGTGTATTGGGGTGTACCTAACGGGTTGCAATCCGCGTCCGGAGCTGCTCCAGGGAGCTTTTACCATTAGTTTGCCCCATTTTTGAAGCAGTTCCAGGTAGGTCTCATGGCTGGTGCAAACTTCAGTTAGCTGGCTTTCGGCAATAAAATGTTCCGAGGGGTAAGTTTTTACGAGATTATGAAGGATGCTTCGAGCAAATTTTTCGAGTACAATTCGCGGTAGTCTGTTTTCCAGTTAAAAACCGGAGATGCTTTAAATGCAGCAGCGCACGTTGGTTTTAGGTGCTCCAGTCGTTTATGCACGGCGGGGCTCCAACCCCAGGGCCTTAGTTCGTTACTGTTTGCAATGGGGCTCGCCAGTAAATGTTTTTCGGCAATAAATTCGGGTGGTTCAATTTCCAGCTGTTCAAGTTGCAAATGAAACGCTGAATCAGGCAACTCAGGAACCAAAACAATATCTTTTTTATTGGCGAAATACAAGGGCAGTGTAGCCATGTCGGCTTCCATTTTTTGTAAAAGCCTGTTGGCTTGCCACGATGCATTGCCGTTTGCCACAGCATATTCGCAGGTAGGATTAAAAAGAAAAATATTGGGATAGTGCTTGTCTTGCATGGCGCGAAATTAACGAAAAAACGGGCTGTGTTATCAGCCCGTTTCTGTTTTTGGTATACTTTCTTTTTAAATCGCCTCAGGAGTTGGATTAAGCACTACTTTGTCGCCTGCTTTTATTCCACTTTTAATGCGAATAAATTTGTCGTTTTCGAGGCCTGTGGTAACCGGTGTTTTTTGTTTGCCTTCACGTGTTGCAAGGTAAACGAAGCTTTCCCCGTTCTCGTTGAGAACTGCATTTAGCGGAACAAATAAAGCCTCTGCTTCATTCGCCAGAATGATTTCGTTATTGCTCGACATGGCCGGTTTAAGCCCCTGGTTGGTTTCATCCAAGTGAATAACAACCTTAAAAACTTTCATATCAAAATCTTTATGATCTTCTCCAACAAGGGCAATCGTCTTTATTTCTCCGTTAATTACTACGTCTTCAAGTGCATCAAACGATACCCTTACTTTATCTCCCACCTCAACTTTAGCAATATCAATTTCTTTAACGTATGTTTCTGAAATTACTTTCGACATATCTGGCAAGGTAGCAATGGGAGGGCCAAACGCCCAGGTTGAAATATTGCCGTCTTTACTGTATTTAGTGCCATCCCAGTTTTCGCCAAAAATTACAATACCATCCTCGGGAGCGGTAATACGTGCCGCGCGCATGGCCTCCTGAAATTTTTCTATTCTTTTGCGGCTGCGTTCCACATGTTCTTCTGAGCGGCCTACCTTCATTTTTAATCTGTTTTGGCGCAGCAGGTAGTCGCGTTGTTTTTTTGCAATCGCGTTTTCTGCTTTTTTATAGGTCATTTGGGCTTTGCGCTGGTAGGCTGCCGATTCGTAAACTGATTGTTCCAAATCAATTTTATTGTATTCCAGATCAAGGTGTGCATTTTTTATGTCCTCGCGGAGTTCAGTTAGTTGTACAGTGCTGTCGATCCTGGCATTCTTTAAATCTGCCTCTTCTGTTTCCAGTTTTTGCTGTTCTTCGCGCATACCGGAAATAATCTGGCTGGCATCAAGCTGCATGATAAAGTCGCCCTTTTTGACGTATTTTCCATCTTGTGCGAGGTTCAGAATTTTCAAGTTCCATATCCTCAGGTCTCTGTCGCCCAGTATTTTGGGCATGGGGATTGGTGTTGCAACCAAACCGTTAATTTCTCCGTTACAACTCAGCGTAGCTTCAAAAGGGCCTTTTTCAACCACATAATATTTTTCCGATTCGCCGGTGGTTAATGTGGTAGCAAATACCGCTGCTACTATCAGCAGCAGTCCTGCTATAACAATTATTATATGTTTTCTTTTTACCGCCATCGCTTAATTTTCAAGTAGTTTGTTGTAATCTGCCACCAAAGGTTTTCTTTGTTCAAAATCAAAAAGTGTTAAACTTCTTAATCTGTAGTAAGCTGCCCAGTAGTCGCGTAATTGCGAGAGATACGACATTCGGGCCGTTTCCTGGTCGTTGCTGGCAATGTTTAGTTTAATCACATCAATTTTACCAATCAGAAAACGCTGAAAGGTTACATCGTAGCCCATTTTGGCCACTGTATCGGCTTTGGCTGCAGTGTATACCTGGCCGGCCTGCAGGTTAAACTCCAAAACACTTTGGTAAATATCCTGTTCAAAATCAATTCGTTCCTGTTTAATGGTAGCCAGAGCAACTTCGCGGTTCGATTTGGCCATTGAATAGCGCCCTTTACCTCGGCCCCAGTCAACAATCGGAATATTTAGTCCCAGGCTAAAGCGTTGACTTTTATCTGGTTCAACATAAACCTGGTCGAAGTCTTCGGCACTTTGGTTTAGGCCATACATGGCAAACAGCGTAGTATTTAAACCCCGCTCCGATTTTGCTTCTGCTACATTTTCATCTTGCTGCAGTTTTTGTTGCTGATGCCCCAGAATCTCCGGATTGTTTTTAATGGCTTCGCTAATGGCCTCGTCGGGGTTAATTTGTAACGCAGGAATTTCGCTAGGAACAATACATTTAACGAGCGTTTCTTTTGGCAGCCCCAAAAAAGAGTTGAGCCTGGCCTGTGCCCTTTTTTCATCGAGTTGGGCAATGTTTAATGCTTGTTCGTTGTTTAACAGTCGCAGTTCAAGTTCAAGCAGTTCATCTTGTGTTACTGTTCCCACCTGAAAGCGGCCTTTACCAATTTTATAAAGCGTATCGGCATTGGCGTAATTCATTTCTGCAATGTTTTTCTGAATTTGTGCATTTATCAATCCGAAAAAACGAATGGTAGAAGTTACGCGCAGGTCTTCCATGTCCTGTATGAATTCTTTTTTTGCTTTCTCAAATTTTAGCGGTTCTATTTTCGATTCCCATTTCAGGCGATTGTAGCCGTTAAGTTCTTGTTGAAAACCGATACTGATAGGCGTTGCATTGTACGATGTTTTTTTGTCGCCACCCAGGTTTTTTACCATACCCAGTTCCGAGCGTAAAAATACCTGCCCACCGGTTAGCGTTACGTTTTGTACGGCCGAAACAGCTACCTCGGAGTTAAAGTATTCGCGCAGTCGAAATTCATCTTCGTTGGTTTCAAAATTGTATTCTTTATTGCGGTAGCGGTTAAAATCGAGCGGGTTGGCGCTTAACGAAATGCTGGGTAAGCGCTCGGCTTTGTAAAAGCGGTATTCCCAATAGCTGGCCAGGTACATGTTTTTATTTCTGAATGCATCAATCGATTGTTTCGAGGCCAGATCGATAACATCGGGAAGCGTAAGTACCATTTCTTCCTGGGCCAGTGTGTTTAGGCTTAGCCCCATGATTAGCAGTAGTGATAGATATATATTTTTCATCTTATTAAAATTGTTTGTTTTATAAGGTATAAGATGGAACTCCCGATGAATTTTCATCATTCTTGATTGTGTAGCTTCGAATGCTATAATTCATGCTCGTTTCATCTTATTGAAATTGTTTGTTTTTGAAGGAACAAGACGGAACATCCATGAATACGATGTGCAGCTTTTATGAGTATTTGTTTTCTCATGGTTGTTTTAAAGTTTTATTCCCGGGTAAATAATTTATGAACGCAGCGAAACAACAGGGTCGTTTTCGGCAGCTCGTTTGGCCGGCAGGTAACCAAAAATAATTCCAACGCCAACCGAAACTCCAAAGGCTATAAAAATGCTGAATGCCGAAATAATGGTTTTTATATCGAACATGGCTGTAATTATTTTCGACAGCACAACCCCCAGAATAATTCCGATAATACCACCGGTTAAGCTAATCAGTGTCGATTCAGAAAGAAACTGGGCAATAATATCTTTTTGCTTGGCCCCCAGTGCTTGTCGCACGCCAATTTCGCGAATACGTTCGAGCACCGATGCCAGCATAATATTCATAATGCCAATTCCGCCAACCACCAGCGAAATGCCGGCAATAACCCCTAATACAATGTTGAAAATCTTTTTGGTTTTCTGCTGTTGTTTTAAAAGCAGTTCCGGAATGGTTACTTCAAAATCGTACAACTCGGAGTGCCTACGCAGCAACATGCGCTTTATCAGCGTTGCCGATGCCCCCAGCTGTTCGGTTTCTTTTACCTGCACAATTATTTTATCCAACTGGTTCAGGTTATCGTCGGTATCCACGGGCTCGTCGGTTTGCTCGGGGCCACCAAAAATAACCACCATACCTTCGCCTCCTCCGTTTTTGTTGGCTTTAAGTACCTCGTCGGCACGAATAAGCGAACGGTTTTTAAACCGAAGCAGCATGGTTTGTACGGGAATAAAAATTTTATTGTCGGAGCTGCTGATACCCAGTTCGTCGGAAGCCGATGCTGTAAAATCGCGACGTTCAACAACGCCTACAATTCTGAGCCAAATCTGACCACATTTTATATACTGCCCAATAGGGTTTTGTTGACGAAAAAACTGCTCTTTAATGTTGTTGCCAATAACACAAACGGGTAAGCCTTTTTCAATTTGAACAGGGTTAAACCGGTTTCCCTCGGCCAGTTGCATATTAAACAAATCGAAGTAATGGTTTTCAATGCCTTCGAGTACCACTGGTTTGCTAATGCCATTAAGCAGGGCCGAGTAGTTAAACGAAATTACGGGTGTTATTCGTTCAACGGTAGGCAAAATAGTTTTTATGGCCTGTACGTCAAGCAAGGTAAGCCCTTTCGAAAACTTTTTTGCTGTAGGCTGCCCGCTGCCTTCGCCGCTGGTTCCGGCGCCATCTGAAAGCGAGTAGGAACTGGGCGTAATAACAATGTTGTTTACCCCCACCAGTTTTATTTGTTCCAGAATCTCTTGTTCTGCACCGTTTCCAATAGCCATCATGCTAATTACTGCAGCCACACCAAAAATAATCCCCAGTGCCGTAAGAATTGATTTCAGGCGGTTGGCGATAATAGCCTCAACCGCAATTAATACGTCGTGTAAATATCTTTTAATAAACATTGTAATTTATTTTGGTGGCTAACTGGCTGATTTGGTAATGGTAACGCCCGGAGGAAGTTTTATTCCGGCAGGCAGTTCAGGAGTTTTTGGTTTCTCCTGTTCTCTTTTTAGTCTTTCGGCTTCTTCTTTTTCTTTTTGCTCTGCTGCTTTTTGTTGCATGTCGGCATAAATTTCAAAACCTACAAGTTTGTAGTCATCGGTATTATCGGGTTCGAGCAGTAACAGCTCCTGGTCTTCTTCCAGTCCCTGGCTAACAATCATGTAATTTTCGTTGGTTGGCCCGGGTTCAATAATCTGTCGGGTTTCCGATTTGGGCAGGTACACAAACGATAAACTGTCGTTATGAAATACAGCCTCGATAGGAACAAAAATGGCTTCTTCCATAAAATTGGCCTGAATGGTGTTACTGGTTGTCATCGCCGGTTTTAAATCGGGGTCGGAGCCGTTAACTTTTATTTTTACCTCAAACACCTTGGCATCGCTTTTGGGCATTAGCTGTCCCATGTTGGCCACCGTGGCTACTTCGCCGCTAAGGGTTTTATCCGGAAAAGCATCGATACCAATATTTACTTTCTGGCCCGGTTTTATCAGGGCAATGTCAATTTCGTTTATAAAGGTTTTGGTAACCAGGTTATCCATATTCGGGAAAGTGGCAATTATGGGGCTCCATTGCGAAACACGCGAGCCTGTTTTTACCGTTCCTCCCCATTCGTACTGGTGGTACGAGATGATACCCGCTTTGGGAGAATACACAATCAGTTGATCCATTAATTCCTCCAGGGCATCAACACGTTCGCGAATTTGTTTGTAATTGATGAATTTACGGTTTACTTTATTTACTTCCTGTTGTGTTTTTAATTCGTAGGCTTGTTTTGATTGTTCAAGCTTTCGTAAGGCTTTATCGTAATCCATTTTTACCTTTTTCTGTTCCGATGGCGATTCATAAATCGACTCATCCACAGCAATTTTACGCTCTTCAACATCCATTTCGGCGTTAATAATTAAATCGCGTTCGTTGCTAAGGGTAAGGTTCGAGTCTATTTTACTGTCGTTGTATTCCGAGAGCGTTTTCTCCAGTTCATCCATGGCATTTTTTAGTTGCTCCTGCACGGCCTGGTGGTCGAGTGTGGCTACATAATCGCCCGAATCAACATAGGTCCCCTCTTCAACAATATCGGTAATGGTAAGGTTGGAGATTCGTGTTTGGCGGTCTTTCATTTTCTCCGGAATATATACGTGGTCAGAGTTTTCCGACTCGAGCTGCCCGCTGGAGTACACCAATACTTCAAATGGGCCTTTTTGTACCTGCGTTGTAATTTGGGTTGTTTCGGTGTTTGAACCTGCAAAAACAAATAAAACCACTGCCAGCAGAACTACAGCAATGGCGGCAAACAGCCAGTTTTTTTTCTTCATTTTGGTATGTTTTAAGTTTTCAATGGTAACGGATTGGTGTGTGCATGCGGGTACGTGTTTTTACGTTGAATTTTGAGGTTGTTGTTTCATGGTTTTCGCTTTCGTTTTTTGGTTGAGTAATCGTTTTTCTGTTAAACAAAAACTATGCCTTGCTTAATTTTTAACGAAAGAAACAAAAAATAATTATGAAATTTTGTTAAATAAACTTCAAATAAACTAAATGTGTAGTTTTTTAACTGAAAAAACAGTTTGGTGGCTTAGTGCCTGGTTCTGAAGATGCCTGCCTGGGCCAGTGCCATAACCAAAACGCCAATAACGGTAATCATTCCGCCAATAAACTGGTGCAAAACCGGGAACGTATTAAACACCACAAAAGCGCCAATTAGCACAAAAATACCTTTCAAGGTTTGTACAATAGCCGAGCGCGATGCCTCGATAAAATGGTACGAATAATAGACGGTTAGTATGGCAATAAACTCGAGAAAAGCACCAACCGATATATTGGCAAAGGCCTTTGCAGGAATATTTGCCTCGGGTTGGTAAACAAAAAACATAATAAGCGAAAACAGGAACAGCCAGGTGTAGCGGTTAAGGTTAAACAATTCGGGGCTTATATTTTTTACGTGCACTTTCACAATAAGGGTTGCAGTGGTGGCAAAAAGTGCGTTAATAAGTACCACGCCTGTTCCGGCAATAAACAGCGTTTTTAAACTGGTACCCCCCGTGTAGCTTATAACAAAGGTACCTATAAGGGCCAGTGAAGCGCCAACAATTTCAACCCAGCCAAATTTTTCTTTTAGTATTATAATTCCCCCCAGGGTAACCATAACGGGGAAGAGGTTGCCAATAAACGAGGTAATGGCGGGGTCGGGAATAATGTTAATGGAAATAAAAAAGGTTGTGGTGGTGAGTATTTCTAAAAAACCCAGTAAAAGTAATATGCGTGCCTGTTTTTTGCTGAGCCGGTTTAACTGGGCAATTTTTTTTCCTTTGAAGGCAAACAATAAACTAAAAAGCATGCCAAAACCACACCAGTAAATACCAAATTGTGTTAAATGAATTTGGTTTAAAGCGGCTTTACTAAAAATATATACGTTTGAAAAAGCAATGGTGGCAACCAGTGCCAGCAGGTATCCTTTGTATGTGGCTGTTTTCATGCTGAAACCCAATGTTTTTTTTGATGGCTCAAATATAGAAAATCAAACGCAGGTGTTGGCGTATTTTTTTTTGAAAGGGCTTAATTTGTGCCGGAGGATTTTTGTGGTGCAGGTAGTTTTTGGGGAGGGGTTTTGAACGATATCTCAAAAAGAATTTTGCAAATCTCGCCTGTATTTATAGTTTTACAGTGCAAAATGTTATAATCCACCATGATGACGAAAACCCGAAAAAACCTGATTCTTATTTTTCTAGTACTTGCTTTTAGTTGTGTTGGACTGGGGTCGTATGCCCGCCTCGAGCATTGGGCCGACTCTACCTGTTATCGGTGCATGCTTGGAGGTATTTGCCTGGTTATAGCCTCGCTGGCAGTGGCTATGTGGCGCCCCCGGCTAAAGTAAGTCTCTGGTAGCTGTCGTGCCAATAATTTTGAGGTGAATGACCACATTTTGCTGATTGCTTTGGTCAATTTCGCCTCGCTTTAATTCTCGCATTGCCGTTTCGTGTGCACTAGCTGGCGGACAAGAACGCTCTTCGAAATCCGCAACCACAACATTCAAGTAACCGTTAGCCCGCCATAAATCATACAAAGTAGCTTTAAGAAACAGGAAGTATAAGCTCAAACAAAACATTGATGGATATGAAAACAAAAAGAAAAAGTATTTGGAAAACGGTTTTAATTGTGTTGGTAATGTTATTGGCAGGTGCCGTGTATCGCTTCTTTTTTAATGAGCCGGTTTCTGATATTACAACAACATTTACAGCTATTGTTGGTGTGGTTGTCATCATTTTTCAGTTAAGAAAAGAGCACGATATTTCGCGAGCTGAGTTTGTTTTTAATATGAACAGTTCGTTTGCTGAAAACGCCGATATTGATAGAATTTATAAAAAGCTAAAGGCTAACAGAGATTCAAATGGTGATCCTTTTACCGCGGAAGAAGGACGCCTGATGGGCGATTATGTAATGTATTTTGAAATAATGAGCTACCTGATTGAAGAAAATATTGTGGGAATAAAAATGATTGACGAGCTTTTTGTGGGGCGCTTTTTTTTATTTGTAAATAATCCGGATGTGCAGCACTATCAATTAAGGCATAGCGGAGTAATGCCCAAAATATTTGATTTGTATTGCGTTTGGTACAACCACCGAAAAAAGAATGGCTTGCCACTGGTTTATCCCGATAATCAATTACATGTGGAAATGCCCGACTGGTTTTTAATTGATAAAAATGGTTATTTGGCCTTGAATAAAAAGCGGGTTAAAGAATCAGTTCCTAAAAAGCTGAAAAGCTCCTAAATGTTTGCACTGGTGGTTTATTAATCAATACCCGGATAAAATGCCTTGTTATCAAAGTCGGTCCATTTGCCCCTCAAAGTATCGTGGCGCAAAGCTTTGTCCAGCATTTCTAAAAAATCCTTTCGTGGAATTGGTTGAGCTCCCAGGCTGGCCAGATGGTCGGTAGGTTGCTGCGCATCAATAAAAGCAAAGTTGTTTTTTAATGCAAACTGCACCAGGTGGAAAAAGGCAAATTTGCTGGCGTCGGTTTTGGTAAAAAACATCGATTCCCCAAAAAAGCAGTTCCCCAACGATAATCCGTATAAACCGCCAACCAGCTCACCTTCAAACCAGGTCTCAAACGAGTGGGCAAAGCCCAGTTCATGCAATTTTACATAGGCTTCTATCATATCGTTGGTAATCCAGGTTAATTCTTCGTGCCGGCGTTTTACGGTGCTGCAGTTGCTAATCACTTCCCGAAAAGCAGTGTCAATACGCAATTCAAAAATACCGCGGTTGATGGTTTGCTGCAGGCTTTTTCGCAGTTTAAAATTTTCGGGTTTTAAAATCATGCGCGGATTGGGTGAATACCACAATATTGGCTCACCCTCGCAAAACCATGGGAAAATACCCTGGGAATATGCCGATAGCAAAAATTCGGGCGAAAGTTCGCCGCCTTGTGCCAGCAAACCGTGGTCTTCTGCCTGCTTCGGATCGGGAAATTCTATCATGTGGGCAAAGATAAACTATTGGGTTGAACACAAAGGCACTAAGTCACAAAGGTTTTTATGATCAGAAAAACGATAGATTAAACTGCTTTAAAACCGTACTTTATGACTTTGCGTTGTCGTGTTGTAAAAAGCATAAAATAATTTTAATACTTTTGGGTTTCTCAATATAAAAACAATTGAAATAATGAAGTATTTAGCTTTAATAATTGCAGTACTGTTGGTAATTCCAACATTTGGGCAACGCAAAAAAAAGGAAGAAGAGCCGGGGCTGGTTCCAACTTATACCGAAGGTATTCCGTATGCCTTGCCACGTACCGGATTAAAAATACATGTAAAAGCGCTTAACGAAAAATTTGTACCGGGGCCTTACGCAGCTTATGCCGAGCAACTATTGGGTATAAAAAATGCAAAAACCCAGGCTGTTAGTAAGTGGGAAATTACCGAAGTAGCCATAAAAACTTTCAGCGAACCCGATCCGGAGCAGGTGCACCAGGCCATGGGAGAGGTGGCAGCTTTACTTAATTTAAGTGCCGATGGTTGCCTGCTTGGTATTAATAATGCGAATGTGGTGCCGCAGGCACTTCCACAGCCTACATCAAACAGCAGCGTGCAAAAACCCGGTTTCGACGATGGCTTTTCGTTCGACTACCTGACCGACCGCCCCAGCTATTATCCGGGCGATTCAACCAACAACTTCAGACCAACAAAAGTGAGCATCGAACAAAAAGCAGCAGAGGCTGCACAACGTATACTCGATTGCCGAATGAACCAGTACGATATGGCTGCATTAATGATGGATGGCGAGCATCCCGATGGTAAAGCCTACGAGGTGAGCATGAAAGAATTGAAAAAGATTGAAAAAGAATACATTCAGTTATTTGTGGGGCGAACGACCTATAAAAAACAAAGCTATAGTGTGGATTATGTACCCGGATCGGCAGTAAAAAGTGGCCAGGTGGTATTTCGAATTGCCGAAGATAAAGGCATTGTTTCGGCTACCGACCTTTCGGGAAAACCCGTTATGATTGAGTTTGACCGGGTGCAGGAGCTAAATCAGAAGTATTCGAAAGAAGCTGTTTCGGAAAATCCGGATGCCGGAGCTTCGGGTATTTTCTACCGGTTGCCGGGGATAGCCACCATTCGTTTAATTTACGAGATGAATGAGCTGGCTTCGGTTCGCCTACCAATGGCACAGTTTGGTGTGGTGGCGCCCTTCCCCGAAGATTTTCTGGGCGGCGATTATGCCGTTGAACTGCATGCCGAAACCGGGGCAATAAAAGCTATTCAACTCAAATAAAAACTATTAGAAAGAAGGACAACCATAAAGAGCTGTCCTTTTTTTCTGTCGTCATTTTTATGGCGTTTAAATTTTCTTATTTTTAACGGCTTAGAAAAAACTTATAAAATTTTATAGTATGACAAATGCGATTAAGCAAACGTTGCGCGATTCGAAAAAGGCAAGATGGACAGCTCTGGTAATCTTGTCGTTCACCATGTTTGCAGGTTACATGTTTACAGAGGTAATTTCTCCTTTAAAACCAATTATGGAACGTACCCTGGCCATGAATAGTGCCGATTTCGGCTTTATTACCAGTGCCTATGGTATTTTTAATGTGTTTTTGATGATGTTGGTGATTGTTGGAGTTTTACTCGACAAATTTGGAATTCGGTTCAGCACCATATCTTCTGCACTGATAATGATTATTGGTGGTGCTTTAAAGTATGCAGCCTTTAAAGGTTTGGTGGGCAGCCCTGATAATATTGTGCATGTTCCCCTGTTGAACATCGATATTACCACCCAGGTGTTGTTGGCCGGTGTAGGTTTTGCCATTTTTGGAGTAGGGGTTGAATATGCCGGTATCACGGTTTCAAAATCGGTTGCCAAATGGTTTAAAGGAAAAGAAATTGCACTGGCCATGGGTATGCAGGTGGCTATTGCCCGTTTGGGATCGTTTGCTCCACTTGCATTTGGGGCAAAAATTGCCAACACCTACGATGTGCCAACCACAATTCTTATCGTAATTGTCTTTCTTATTTTAGGCTTAATCGGATTCTTCTATTACAATATTCAGGACAAAAAGCTTGATGCTCAGATTGTAGAGGAAGAATCTGCCTCGGGTGATGATGAGTTTAAATTCTCTGATCTACTGGTAATTATTGGTAACTGGGGTTTTTGGCTGATTGCCTTGTTGTGTGTGTTCTTTTACTCTACGGTATTTCCGTTCTACAAATACGGCCCCGATTTAATGGTAAACAAATTTGGTGTGAGCGAAAACTGGGCCGGTTTATTGCCTAGTTTAGTTCCTTTTGGAACCATGTTGCTTACTCCTGTTTTTGGTAGTATTTACGATAAAAAAGGAAAAGGTGCATCGATTATGATGTTGGGCGCAGTTTTGCTTATCATCGTTCATGTAATTTTCTACCTTCCTTTTATTACCAGCGTAGTTGCAGCATTTTTCAACGTAATTTTGCTCGGAATTGCCTTTTCGCTGGTACCTTCAGCCATGTGGCCATCGGTGCCAAAAATTATTCCTGAAAAACAGCTGGGTAGTGCCTATGCAGTAATTTTCTGGGTGCAAAACTTTGGACTTTGGGGTATTCCACTGGCCGTAGGTATTGTGCTCGACAAAACCAATCCTGGAGTGGCTGAAGCGAAAGCAGCTGGTGAAGCTATTAACTACGATTATCAAACCACCTGGACTATTTTTGTTGCACTTACCATTTTGGCCTTAATAACTTCATTCTTGCTTAAAATTGAAGATAAACGAAAAGGTTACGGATTGGAAAAGCCAAATATTCAGTAATAAACTGTTGGAAGATAAAGTGCGAAGTTGGAGGTTTTTGGCATTTAACTTCGCACTCTCGTCTGCCGACTAAAAACATAAAACATGTCAGAAATTAAAAATATTCAACCAACAGAGGTTTGGGGCATTTTCGATCAGATGCTTCAAATACCACGTCCATCAAATCACGAAGATGCCATTCAGGCCTGGGCCGTTAAGTTTGGTAAGGATTTGGGACTTGAAACCATTCATGATGAAGCCGGAAATGTGATTATTAAAAAGCCGGCAACTCCCGGAATGGAAAACCGCAAAACCGTTGTTTTACAAGGCCACCTGGACATGGTTCCGCAAAAAAACAGCGATAAGGAACACGATTTTACCAAAGACTCCATTGAAGCTTTTATTGATGGTGACTGGGTAACTGCCAAAGGAACCACGCTTGGAGCCGACAATGGAATTGGCTCGTCGGCAGCAATGGCGGTTTTAGCTTCAAAAACCATAAAACACGGTCCGGTGGAAGTATTGCTTACCGCAACCGAAGAAACCGGAATGGACGGAGCAAACGGGCTAAAAGCCGGCTTGCTTGATGCTGATATTTTAATAAATACCGACTCGGAAGATGAGGGAGAATTGTACGTAGGATGCGCAGGAGGCGAAGATGCCAATATTACTTTTACCTATACGGAAGAAGAAGTGCCTGTAGGCTTTACTGCTTTAAAACTTAGTGTTACCGGCCTAAAAGGCGGTCACTCCGGAATGGATATCATTCTTGGTCGCGGAAATTCAATAAAAGCCTTTTTCCGCATTCTAAATGCCGCTGAAGGTTTGGGCGTGCGCCTGGCCAGTATCGATGGTGGTAGTTTACGTAACGCCATCCCACGAGAAGCTTTTGGCGTTGTACTTGTTGAAGAGGCGAAAGCTGCCGACTTTGTAGCGTTGGTGGATGAGGTTGCCGACGAAATAAAAGCGGAACTGGCAGCCACTGAGCCCGATATGGCCATTACGGTTGAAGAGACTGAAATGCCCGAAACACTTATTGATGCCAAAACACAAAAGAATATAACGGCTGCTGTAGTTGCCTGCCCCAACGGGGTAATTCGCATGAGCGACAGTATGCCCGGTTTGGTGGAAACATCAACCAATCTGGCTATATTTAAATCGGATGTAGGTACTAAAACCATTGAAGGTGCATGTTTAATGCGTAGCTCGGTTGATACGGCAAAAACAGAGTTGGCAAGCCGCTTAAAAGCTGTTTTTGAACTGGCCGGCGGTACGGTAACATTTAGCGGTGCTTATCCGGGATGGAAACCCAATATGGAGTCACCTATTTTAAAAACCATGCAAGGAGTTTACAACAACAGATGGGGTAAGGTGCCAAAAATAATGGCAATACATGCGGGCCTGGAATGTGGTATTCTGGCACAAAACTACCCACATTGGGATATGATTTCGTTTGGACCAACCATTCGTTTTCCGCACTCGCCCGATGAAAAAGTAAATGTGGAAACAGTTGCTAAATTCTGGGAATTTCTGGTACTTACCCTCGAGAGTATTCCTGAGAAATAAATAGTATAGCGACTTTTAGTAGAAAGTATGAAGATAATGAGCCGGTAATTTTACCGGCTTTTTTATGCCTGTGTCTGTTGTAAGTTTATATTTTCAAACTCCCTTGCTCATCAAATTCCCAAAACGGTGCCCATGCAATTTCCCAGGCATGGCCATCGGGATCGGCAAAATAAGCATCGTAGCCTCCCCAAAATGTATTGCGAGGTGGCACAAGCGATTCCCCACCTTTTGCAATAACCTTCTGGTATAGTTCATCAACTTGTTCCTTTGAGTCTAAATTAATGGCCAAAGTCACCCCCGAAAAGCCACTTCTTTTGGGCGAGATAAGCGCATCCTCTGCAAGCTTATCAAGGGGGTATAGGCCTAAAACAATACCTCCGTGGTTAAAAAACACAATCTTGTCGTCGCTGTCTTTGGTGGCTTCCCAGCCCAACGCTTGTTCGTAAAACCTTCTCGATATGTTCAGTTCTTTCACACCCAGAGTAACAATATTTAAACGTGGTTTCATTTGTATTTGATTTTTGCGGGTAAAGTAACAGATGTTTTAATATTTGGGCATCATTGTAATTAATTCTCCTTCAGTTGTAAGCATGTGTCCCATCAGGTTGGCTGTTAAACAGGAATGAACAGGAATTATTTCAACCAGATCGCCAATAGCAATATGCTTAAAATTGCCTGGCGTTACTTTGAGTATGCCATGCTCTTGTGAAAGTTTTGATAGGTAGTTTTTGGTGTCGAGGAGCCGTTTTTCGTCATCTATATTTACAATTACACGTCCGTACAGCTCCTTTCCATCGGTATTCTGCAAGGTGTCTTTCGAGAAATGCACAGCACCACCGTAAATAACAATTTCGTTTCGCGAAACGTGTTTGGCTACAACAGGACAAACCATTCTTACAGCAATATTTTCCATTTCGCAAACGCCAAGGCTTAGTTGCATAAGGTCGTAAAAAATAAAATTACCAGGGCGAAGCTCATCAATACCGTTAAAATTGCCACAAATACTGGCCGAGGGCGTATCGCCCATACTAAGTTCGAGACCAGGATATTGATTTTGATAATTGTTTTTTAGTTTCTTTAATTTTAGAAGCGCATCAAAATGGCTGCTGAATATTTCGTTGGTCGACCTGGCTGTATATGTATGCCCGGTATGGGTTAAAAAGCCTTTAAAACGAAGTTTGCTGTTGCTTTTCAGAATATCAAGAATTGAATCGATTAGTCCTGTTCGTCCGGCCGGAATCCCAGTTCGGTTGTAACCAGTATCGATTTTTATAAATACCCCCATTTTGCCCGAAGCTTTATTGGCAAGTGCTTCTGCTGCTTCTTTGTTTTCAAGTAAAACATTTAGCTTAATATTTGCTGCCAGCCGGTTGATGCGTTCCAGTTCCAGCATGTTTAAAGGAAATGCGAGCGTAATATCGGGCCAGCCGTTTGAGGCAAAATACTCGGCCATTTGAACGGAAGATACAGTAATCTGACTAATCCCGAATATTCTGAACCATTCACCTATTTTTGCGGCTTGATGTGTTTTAAAATGGGGCCTCAAACGAAGTTTATACTTTTTAGCTTTAAGCACCATTCGTTCAATGTTTTGAAGGCAAACCTCTTTGTCAACAATAAGTGTCGGTCGTGTAATTTCAATCATAAAAAATTAATGTAACGTTCTTAACTTTTGTGTTAAAGCATTTCGGGTGGTCATTAATTTATTCGAAATTCCCACTTTGTACAAGTGTGGACTGATAAAGCGTTGGTGTTCTTCGGGCAATAGCGCAGCCCGGCTCTGGAGGTAGGCATGCAGTAATATGGGGTTTTGACTTTTTAATAGTATCCGGCCATTATGCACAACTTTTTCATGTAATCGTTCGCATTTTAATCCTTCGGTATTGGTTTGTTTTTCAGGGTGTATTCTATGGTGTAAAGTGTTTGCGTCAAGTGGCGACTCATCGGCTAACATTATGCCATCGCGGTAAAATTTTCCTTCGTTGTCGAAATACCGAAGTAGTTGTTTTTTGCCAGGCAAGGTTATTTTTTCAACATTTTCCGAGAATTTCATTTTCGGTTCGCCATCAATTTCGGTTAGTTTATAAACCCCATCAAGGGCAGCATCGTTTTTACCGGTAATCAGTTCGGTGCCAATTCCAAAACCGTCAATGGCGGCCTGCTGATCGTTTAATAAGGTTTTTATTACATACTCGTTTAGTTGATTTGATGCTAGAATTTTAACATGGCTTAGTCCGGCATCATCAAGCAGTTTTCGCGCTTTTTTACTCAGGTAGGCCAGGTCGCCGCTATCCAGCCGGATGGCTTTTAGCTGTTCTCCCCGGGTTGCCATTTCGTGCCCAACAGTAATGGCATTGGGTATACCCGACTTTAGCGTATCGTAAGTGTCAACCAATAAAATGGCGTTGTTGGGATTAGTTGCCGCAAAAGCTCTGAATGCCTCCAGCTCCGAACTGAAACTTTGTACCCAGCTGTGCGCCATGGTACCGCTAACCGGTATGTCGTATATCTTTCCGGCCAATGCATTCGAGGTGGAGGAGGCGCCTCCGATACATGCTGCACGACTGGCAAATAAAGAGCTTAGTCCTTGTGCACGGCGAAGTCCGAAATCGGCAAAAAGTTTTTCCCCCGAGATTAACTTTATACGAAAAGCTTTTGTAGCAATCAGCGATTCGAAATTTAAAATATTCAGGAGCATGCTTTCTAGTAACTGGCATTCTATTATATTGCCTTCAACCGAAAGCAGGGGTTCATTCGGGAAAACAATCTCACCCTCGCGAACACTGGTTATATTGCCTGAAAATTTAAACTTACGCAGATAGTTCAGAAATTCGGATTTAAAACCATTGGCTTGTAAAAATTCGAGATCCGATTCGGTATAAGTAAATTCCTGAAGTGCATCGAGAAAGTCTTGCAGTCCGGCAAAAACCGTAAATCCACCCTGGTAAGGATTGGTTCTGAAGTAATAGTCGAACGAAGTTTGTTGGTCTTTTTTTCCACATAAAAAGTACCCTTGAGCCATAGTAAGCTCATAGAGGTCGGTGTATAGCCCTAGTTTTTCCTTAAAAATTGATCCCATTTTTGCCCCCACTGAGATGCTTAAAGATAATTAAGAAATACCATTAATTTGATACCTGCACACTTTTTTAAGCAAATTCTTATGTTTATACTATAAAAATTAAATTATTGTCAATAGCGTTAAAGGATACCGATATGATTTAATACAAAAAAACGCCGTTCAATTTTTGTGAACGGCGTTTTTGTATTTAAATTTTAAACCTGTTATTCTTTTTCTAGAAGGATGGTTTGGGCACGATTTGGCCCAACCGATGCCACCGAAATTGGAATACCCATTTCGTCTTCAATAAAGTTGATGTAGTTGTTTAACTCTTCCGGAAACTCATTCTGATTTTTAATTTTTGTCAGGTCTGTTTTCCATCCCGGTAATTCCACATAAACGGGTTTTACACTGTCGTTAAGTTCAAATGGAAAATGTTCCACAACTTCGCCATCAATTTCGTAACCCACGCAAACTTTTATGGTATCGAAGTCGTCAAGCACATCAGCTTTCATCATAATCAGTTCGGTAACGCCGTTAAGCATGGACGTATATTTCAGTGCTACCAGGTCGAGCCAGCCACAGCGGCGTGGGCGTCCGGTAGTTGATCCAAATTCATTTCCTGCTTTTCTTAGCTTGTCGCCTGTTTCGTCGAACAATTCGGTTGGGAATGGCCCCATACCAACTCGGGTGCAGTAGGCTTTAAAAATGCCAAATACCTTGCCAATAGCCTGAGGTGCAAGCCCCAGTCCGGTACATGCTCCGGCACAAATGGTATTCGAGCTGGTTACAAAAGGGTACGAACCAAAATCAATATCAAGCAGGGTTCCCTGGGCACCTTCTGCCAATACTGTTTTGCCTTCTTTTAGTGCATCGTTAATCATGTGCTCGCTGTCAACCAGCTGGAACGATTTCAGCACTTCAACGCCTTCAAACCACTCTTTTTCACATTCGTTAAGCATTTCCTCGTAATCGTATTTGAAAAATTCGCTTAACATTACTTTGTGATTGTTGATGCGGGTGGTATATTTTTCCTCAAAACCATGCACTAAATCACCAACGCGCAGGCCATCGCGGCCAATTTTATCTTTATAAGTCGGCCCAATTCCTTTAAGAGTTGAACCAATTTTTGTATCACCTTTCTTTTGCTCGGAAGCTGCATCCAGAATTTTGTGTGTGGGCAGAATCATGTGTGCTTTTTTCGAGATAAACAGGTTTTTTGATATGTCGACACCTATTTTGCTCAACGACTCGATTTCTTTTTTGAAAACCATTGGGTCGATAACCACACCGTTGCCAATAATGTTTATTTTATCGCCACGGAAAATGCCGGAAGGAATGGTGTGCAAAACGTGTTTTATATTGTTGAATTCAAGGGTGTGACCGGCGTTTGGCCCTCCCTGAAAACGAGCTATTACATCGTACTCCGGAGTAAATACGTCAACAATTTTACCTTTTCCCTCGTCGCCCCATTGCAGGCCCAACAATACATCTACCTTCATTTTGAGTTTTGATTTTTATTATTCATGCAAAACCGCGAAAACTTAATCATTTTAGATTAACCTTTCACGGCTTTCAAATTAAGCAGTTAAAAGTACTAAATATTTTAATTCATGGAAGTAAAATCTCGGTACTCTGCCCTTATTTTATAATCTGTTAAGAATGAAATCTTTATTCTTTGTTGGTGCTTTCTCCATAAATGTATAAGGTGTGGTGCGAAAGTTTAAAGTTATTTTTATTACAGGCATCTTCAATAATTTCCCTTATACGCGGATCATAAAACTCCACTACAGTTCCATTGCTGGTATCGATTAAATGATCGTGTTGAAGCGTGGCAAAAGCTTTCTCGAACTGGGCAATATTTTTGCCAAATTGGTGTTTCACCACCAGCTTGCAATCCAGCAACAAATCAATGGTATTGTAAAGAGTGGCTCTGCTAACCCGGTAGTTGTTGTTCTTCATCGAGATGTACAACGATTCGATATCAAAATGGCCTTCGCGACAATATATTTCATCAAGAATTGCAAATCTTTCCGGTGTTTTCCGGTGCCCGTTTTTCTCAAGATACTCGGTAAACATATTCCTTACCGTTTCCCTGGTTTTGTGGTTATTCATAATTAAACCAATTTTAAATAGGCCAAAAATAGAAATTTTTTTTATTTTTTTAGAATGAATTTAAATTATTCATCAAGGTTTTCAACCCTGCTTACGTTGTCAATTCCTTTGATTGTTTTAAGTTTTGATATAAGGTTGTTTAAGTCGTTGGTATTGTGGATGTAAAGGAATAGATCGCCCATAAATATTCCATCATGAGTTTCGAATTTTACCGAACGCATATTAATGTTATGGCCTTTAGAAATTACGGTGGTTACCTCGTTTACAATTCCCATCCTGTCGAATCCTTGCAGGTTTAAACGGGTAAGGTACGACTGGCGCTTGAATTTGGTCCATTCAACCTGAATGATTTTTTCGCCCTGGTTAGCAATAAATTTACCGAGTTCGCTGCATTTAACCTTATGTATAATTAAATGGTTGTCGGTGCTTAAGTAGCCAACTACAGGTTCTCCGGGAATGGGATTGCAACACTTTGCCAGCGAGAAATTTATATTGTCCTGGTTTTCTTTTAACAAAAAAGGCTTTTTCTTATCAATTTTTTGGTGCTCTTCTTCTTCTTCCTCGTTCTGCCTTTTTTTGTTTCCTGTACCAAAGGTGATGTTCCAGTATTTTACCAGTTTATTCTCCGATTTTTTTCCAATAATATTTTTTACATCATTGAGTTCGAGGAACCCCATGCCAACCTCAGAGTAGAGCTGCTCCTTGTTGTTGAGGTTAAAATGGGCCGTTAATTTTTTCAGGTTATTCGAGGTGAGTGGGGCATTTATTTCTTTAAAAACCTGTTCAATTATCTCTTTACCCTTTTCGGTGTGTTTGCTTTTTTCGAGACGGAATACATTCTTTATTTTACCCCT
Organism: uncultured Draconibacterium sp.; assembly: GCF_963676735.1. NCBI lineage: Bacteria > Pseudomonadati > Bacteroidota > Bacteroidia > Marinilabiliales > Prolixibacteraceae > Draconibacterium > uncultured Draconibacterium sp. Next base: position 157,008 of record NZ_OY781464.1, read on the forward strand.
GGCCTTTGCCGAAGCTGAAAATTTTAACCATTCTAATTTTGGCGTTTGGTTTTCCGAAGTCAGAATTTCAATTTGGTCGCCATTTTCAAGTACATGGCTGATGGGCACAAGTTTGGTGTTAATTTTTGCTCCAATGCATTTATTGCCCAGTTCGGTGTGGATTTCGTAGGCAAAGTCAATAACTGTTGACCCCAAAGGCAGCGAAAACAAGTCGCCTTTTGGTGTAAACACATTAATTTCTGATGAAAATAAGTTCAGTTTAAAGTCGTCCAGAAATTCAAAGGCATCGGAGTCGGTACTTTGTAATAATTCGCGTATTTGTTCAATCCAGGGATCCAGCTCATTTTCAAAGTTCCGAATGTCTTTGTAGCGGTAATGTGCTGCAAAACCATGTTCGGCTACATCATCCATTCGGTCGGTTCGTATCTGAATTTCCACCCAATGGCCTTGTGGCCCCATAACGGTAACATGCAACGATTCGTAGCCGTTGGCCTTTGGCATTGTAATCCAGTCGCGAATACGGTCGGGCTTGGGCTTGTATATGTCGGTAACAATCGATAGTACATCAAAACATTGTCGTTTTTCTGATATTCCTTTTTTTGAATTTACGATAATTCGGATCGCCAGAATGTCGTATACTTCGTTGAACGCCACCGATTTTTTTTGCATTTTTTGCCAGATGGAGTAGCAGGTTTTCAGCCGGTGGGTAACATTACAATCAACGCCTTCATCTTTAAGTTTCTGGATAATGGGTTGTGTAAATTCATGGACCAGGTAGTTTCGTTTTTCTTCCTGGTTGTGCAGCATATACTGGATTTGTTTATATTCTTCCGGATGTTTGTGTTTGAAACTCAGGTCTTCAAGGTCGCTTTTAATGGCATGCAAACCCAGGCGGTGTGCCAGTGGTACGTACAAAAACAAGGTTTCTCCGGCAATCTTAATTTTTTTGTGTGCCGGCATCGAGTCGAGTGTACGCATATTATGCAAACGGTCGGCAATTTTAATCAGAATTACCCGTACATCGTCCGACAAGGTCATTAACATCTTTTTCAGGGTGAGGGCATGTTTTGCATCAAAGTCGCCCGACAGTTTGGTTAGCCCGTCAACAATGCGCGACACCCGTGTTCCAAACATGTTTTCAATATCCGACAAACGATAATCGGTATCTTCAACAACATCGTGCAACAAAGCGGCAACAATTGATGTGGCTCCAAGCCCTAAATCAACCGCAACAATTCGTGCCACAGAGATCGGATGGATAATAAACGGTTCGCCCGATTTTCGTTTAATACCATGGTGTGCCGCATTCGAAAACCGGAATGCCTTTTCGATTCGGGCAAGCCGTCCTTCATCAAACTTATCCTTAATCACTTTAAGGAAATCCTGGTAACGGTCTTCAATCTGCCTTATTTCTGCTTTTGTAAAATGTTGCACCTTTTGCTTGTCTGAACTTTATTCGAAACCTGTCTGTAATAAATTTTGAATATATAAATTCTTTCCAATCCCTGCGCTTTGTCCGGCCAAAATATCTCTTTTTTTATCTCCGATCAACACAGATTTAACAGGACTAATATTAAATTGTTCTATGGCCTGGTTAAGCATGCCCGGATTTGGTTTGCGACAATTACATTCGCCTGTAATTGACGGGTGATGCGGGCAATGATATACTTTTGTTATGTGTATTCCTTGTTTTTCAAGCTGTTGAAGCATCCAGCCGGTTAAGTGCTTAAAATCTGTTTCGGTGTAGTATTTTCGGGCAATACCCGATTGATTGGTAACAATAAATAACAGAAAACCTTTATCCTGATAGCGTTTGAGGAGTTCAAAAATTCCGGGAATGAATTCAAAATCTTCAATTTTGTACACGTAATTCTTTTCAATGTTTATGGTTCCATCGCGATCGAGAAAAAGAGCCTTATTTTCATTTTCAGTGTTCATCTCCAAAAAGAGCTTTTTCAACTTTTTCGCAAATAATATGGCCCACTAGCAGGTGAATTTCCTGAATGCGCGGTACATTTTCTGAAGGCACCTTGATTATAAAATCGCTGAGTGCATCTAAAGCTCCTCCGGTTTTGCCGGTTAAGGCTACAGTTGTTAATCCTTTTGTTTGGGCAGTTTTAAATGCGTTTACAATATTTTCTGAAGTTCCGGAGGTAGATAAGCCAATTAAAATATCGCCTTTACAACCAAAGCCATCAATGTGGCGGCTATACACTTGCGTAAAATCATAATCGTTTGATACTGCGGTAACAAACGAGGAGTTAACATGGCAGGCTTCTGCCGGAATTGGCCGGCGCTCGAAATTAAATTTGCCTGATAGTTCGGCAGCCAAATGTTGTGCTTCGGCAGCACTGCCTCCGTTGCCGCAAAAAATGGTTTTGTTTCCTGTTTTATAGGCATTTATAATAGTGGTAGTTACCTGGTCTAAGGTGGCTGTAATTTGCTTGTCGGCAAGCACACGTTCGCAAAGTACCGACAATTCTTTAATCTGTTCAGCTGTTTTACACATCAAAAGTTTCTTTAAGCTTGTTGAGTACAAATTTATCAATTGGAAAAGTAATATCGCTCTCTTTCAGGTCTTTTATTTTTTCCCACCGGAAGCTTTGTTGTTCTGCACCTTCTATCTCAAAATCAAAAGCTTTGTTTGTAATTCGAAACTTCAGAGGGGCATGCAAATCAGCCAAAAAGTAGATGCTAATTAGCTGGGCATTTTCGAAATAGAGTGCTTTCTGATAAAAGTCGGTGGTGTAAAAATGCCGAATGTTTTTTAGTTGCTGGCCATTACATTCCTCTTCAAATTCGCGTTTAAGTCCATCAATTAATCCTTCGCCAAACTCTAAGCCACCACCCGGGAATTTGGTCATTTTGGTGTTCAGTACAAACTCGTCAGATAACAGGATTTCGTTTTTGTTGTTTACAATTAATCCGTAAACCCGTATAATAAATTGTCCCATATTAGCCTAATTGTGATGTAATAAAGTTGATGATTTCGGGTGTGTTTGTTGGCTCAAACCAGTTAACTGTTTCGTCGCGCCGAAACCATGTAATTTGTTTGCGGGCGTATCTTCGCGAGTTACGTTTAATTAATTCAACTGCATTGTCGCGTGTAATTTTACCATCAAAAAAAGCAAATAATTCGCGGTAACCAACCGTATTTAAAGAGTTCCATTCTTTTTTAGGATATACTCGCCGGGCTTCTTTTTCCAGGCCAGCCTCCATCATTTTATCTACCCGCAGGTTTATTCTGTTGTGAAGCACGTCGCGCTCGCAGTTTAAGGCAATTTTTATAATGTTGAAATGCCGCTTTTTTTTGGTATTTAAACGAAACGACGAATAAGGTTTACCCGTTTGAATACTAATTTCAAGCGCATGAATAATGCGATTTGGATTTTTTAAATCAACCGTTTTATAGTACTCCGGGTCAAGTTTTTTTAGTTGAAGCCGTAAACTTTCCAGACCTTCATCGGCAAGTTGCTTTTTAAGTGCTGCCCGAATTTCCGGATCGGCATCAGGCATTATGTCTATTCCTTTGCAAATGGCATCAATATAAAGCATTGAACCACCCACCAACAAAAGAATATCTTTTTTTTGAAATAATTGCTCAATCCGTTCAAGTGCTTCCGATTCGTAGCGGCTTGCGTTGTAGTTTTCTTCAACCGAGTGGCTGTGAATAAAATGATGTTTTACGGTGGCAAGTTCGCTTGCTGAGGGTACGGCCGTGCCAATACTCAATTCTTTAAAAATTTGTCGCGAATCGGCTGATACTATTTCTGTATTAAAATGCTGGGCAAGTTTTATGCTTAAATCGGTTTTTCCAATTCCGGTTGGGCCGGTTATTACAACAAGAGTTTTTGGCATGTATTCACGTTTTTCCGCAAATTAATGACAAAAAAAAGACTGTTCAAAATATCAAACAGTCTTGGAATTTCTTAAAACATGGATTAAACGTTTTTCCTTATTGATCAGAAATCGTCCATTTCGCCAAAGATTTCAGTGTAATCATCAAGTTCTCCAAAATCCATATAAACTTCTTCTTCCTGGAGTGAACCAGTTTCAAGTTCAACTTCTTCTTCTCCAAAAACCTGAACGGGGGCATCGCCTTGTTTTAAAGCGACTAATGGTTCATTAAGATTTTTTCCCATAATTATTCCAGTTAGTTCTATAAAAAAAGACCTGTCGTTCAAAAAATCGAATGTATAAATAAGATGTTGTCCAACATTTTGCAACAAATCGTGCAGCTTTGTTTTTTGCATAATATAGTAGGCTGCACCGTTTATACCTAAGTCTAACATCGAAATCTCAACCAGCTTTCGCCATTTATTGTTCGAAACAAAAAATGAGGCCAGTTGGTGTGACTCAAAACCAACACTTTTCTGTATAATGCTATGAAAATCGAAAAATGAATGTTTTTCATCCAGAGCAACTTCCAGACGGAAGTTTTGGGTTTCTTGTGAAATAATTTGAAATTGGTATATCATAACTTCACGTTGAATGAAGTTCAAATTTTAAAGGAATTTTTGCAAATTCCAAGAATAATTCAGCTGGAAGAATTGAAAATATCTATCAAAAATCACTTTTTCTGACTTTTGGTAATTGCTTAACAAAATGTCAAACGGTTGGTTTTTAAACTATTTCAAGCGATTTTTGCACGATTCTTTTAAGCGATTAAAAAGACAAATGTTGAGCAATTAAAAAATGTTAAAAAATTTTAAGTCAGGAAAAATCGAACAATCGTGTTCGTTGTTCAGCTTGTCGAAATCTTTGGTAATTTTAGTCTGAAGGCTTTGCTGCACGCAGCATCTGGCGTTTTCCGGGAGGCCCTGGCAGCCGCTCTGTTAAATATCCTGACCGTTCCAGTCGTCTACGGATTTCCCCTTTTGCACTATAGGTTACCAAAATTGAGTTAGCCGCACTGTGCTCAAAAAGTGTTTTAAAAATCAACTCATCCCACATTTCCGGTTGCTTGTCGGGGCCAAATGCATCAAAATATATTACATCTGCCGGTGGTAGATCAGTAAAGGAGAAGGTGGTTACATCTGCTTTAATTTTTAATAGATTGAAGTAGGGAGTAATGCTTGTTTTAATATTCCAGGGGACCTTATGTAATTTTGTAAAAACCTGTTGCGCATCCGCTGAAATTAAATCTCCATAGTTTAATTTTTCCATTTCATTTGGGGTTATTGGATATTTCTCCAGAGTTATGTAAGTAGTTGGTTTTTGCAAGGAATTGGAATGCAGAGCGGTAATAAGGGCGTTTAACCCGGTACCAAATCCAATTTCTAAAACTACCGGATTTATTGCTTTACTGCACAGATAACCCCGTTCGAGGTACACGTAGCGCGATTCTGTTAGTGCACCGTTAACCGAATGATATTGTTCGTCCATTTCGGGAACAAAAAGCGTTTTAGAGCCATCGCCGGTGTTTATTATTTTTCTTTGCATGTTTTAGTATTGTTTTATTGCTTTTAAGCCTTTAGTATGCTAAAAAGCAGGCAATAAAATGTACTTTCCGTTTTTAAAAACCTATTTTTACCGGCCAAAATTAGAAAAAACTATGTTGGTACGTTTATTCAACGAAAATCCTAATCCCCGAGAGATCAGAAAAGTTGTTGATGTGTTACGTGGAGGAGGGGTTATTGTTTATCCAACCGATACGGTTTATGGATTGGGGTGCGATATTACCAACCAGAAAGCAGTTGAAAAAGTGGCCCGTTACAAAGGCATACAGGTAGAAAAAAGTAATTTCTCGTTTATTTGCAGCGATTTTAGTCATTTGTCGGATTACACCAAACCCATACCGAATCATATTTTTAAACTGATAAGAAAGAACCTGCCGGGACCTTTTACTTTTATTTTAGAGGCAAACAATAAAGTACCGAAGTATTTTAAAGGAAAGAAAAAGACGGTTGGCATTCGGATTCCGGATAATAATATTATTCGCGAGATTGTTCGCGAGCTGGGTAACCCGATTTTATCTTCGTCGGTACACGACGATGATGAAATTTTAGAGTATACAACCGATCCTGAGTTGATTTACGAGAAATTTGCCGATGTGGCAGATCTGGTTATTGATGGCGGCTACGGAGAACTGGTGCCTTCAACAATAATTGATTGTACTACCGACGAACCAACAATAACAAGACAGGGCAAAGGCGAACTGGAGTATTAAATGCGCTTATTCTTTCCAGAATGATGGCGAGAAAAGAACGAGCACGGTAAATAATTCAAGCCTTCCCAACAGCATCAGAAAAGATAAGAACCATTTACCAACAGGTTTAATGTGGTAAAAATTTTCTGCCGGGCCAACACTCCCAAGTCCAGGACCAATATTACCCAAACAGGTTGCAACAGCACCCATCGATGATTCCATGTCGGGTTCAATTAAGGTAAATATAACCGTGCTAAAGGCAAAAATTACAAAGTAAATCATGAAGAAAGCCAATACATTGGTTACAATTTTGGCATCAACCGAGTGCTTGTTAAAACGAACAGGAATAATTGCATTGGGATGAACCAGGCGTTTTAGTTCGTAATAACCATTTTTTAGTAGCACTACTATTCGCATAATTTTTATGCCACCACCTGTTGAACCCGCAGAGCCCCCAAAAAAGAACAACAGAAAAATGAGCATGGTAAGAACCGGCGCCCATGTGAGGTAATCGGCAGTTGCATAACCCGTTGTTGTAATAATTGTTATTACCTGAAACAATGCATCGCGAAAGGCCTTTTCAATCCCAAGTTGGGTAGTTATTAGCAGGCCAATAAATATTAAAGCGGTAAAGCCGAGCGTAAAAAAACTATAATATTTAAATTCTTCGTCTTTATAAGCCACTGAAAATTTACCTTTTATGGCAAAGTAGGAAAGAGTGAAGTTTGTTCCGGCCAGGAACATAAAAATGATTATAACATATTGTATAAACGGCGATGGCCAATGCGCAATACTGGCTTGTTTTGTAGAAAAACCTCCGGTGGCCATTGTGGTAAACGAGTGGCATATTGCATCAAAAAACGACATTCCTCCAATCCACAAAAGTAGTGTTTCGGCAATAGTAAAAGCCAGGTAAATTACCCAGAGCGTTTTGGCTGTTTGCTTAATCCTTGGACTTATTTTATCGGGCGTAGGCCCAGGCACCTCGGCCATAAAAAGCTGCATACCCCCAATTCCAAATACCGGTAGAATGGCAAGAGACAAGACAATGATTCCCATGCCTCCGAGCCACTGGGTAATGCTGCGCCAAAAAAGCATACCATGTGGTAATGCTTCAATATCGTTTAAAATGGATGAGCCGGTTGTTGTAAATCCGGAAATTGTTTCAAAAAAGGCGTCGGTAAAACTCGGAATAGAACCACTTATAATGTAGGGCAGACTGCCAAAAAACGAAAAAACAATCCATACCATGGAAACGATTATGAATCCTTCGCGTTTTCCTATTTCTTTTTTTGCTTTTGTGGTTCCTACGGCAATAGCACCTCCAATGGCAAGGTTAATTCCGGCTGAGATCAGGAATGCAAGAATATCCGATTCACCATAAATAAGAGCAACCAGCAGGGCAATGCACATGGCAATACCTTCAACAATTAGCAGAAAACCGAGTACTCTGAAAATGATTTTTAAATTCATGTTCTGGCTGTTTACTTCTATTTGAAGAATCGTTCCAGTTTTTTTATTCCTGATGGCAAAGTGAACACCACCACTTTGTCGCCTTCCTGAATCTGGGTGTACCCATGGGCAATATATCCCATGTTTCCGCGAATTACGCCCCCTATTTTTGCTTCCGTTGGAAAATCAAGATCCTTTATCGGTTTCTGGGTAATTCGGGCACCGGGTTTGGCAATAAATTCAAAAACTTCAGCATCTGATGCCGTCAGGCATTTTACTTTTGAAATTTCGGCATTTAAAGTAAAGCGATAAATATAGCCTGCAGCAATAAGCTTTTTATTGAAAATACTACCAATGTCCATATTGTCGGCCAGGTTCATATAGGCGAGGTTTTCAACTTCAGCAACAGTTCGGCGTACACCAAATGTTTTTGCCAGGTGACAACCTAAAATATTTGTTTCCGAATTTCCGGTGGTGGCAACAAAAGCATCCATTTTTTCAATGCCTTCTTCACGAAGTAGGTTGAGATTACGCCCGTCGCCATTAATTACCAGAACTTTTTCAAATTTATCAGCGATTTTTTCGCATTTTTTGCGGTCACCTTCAATAATTTTTATTCGATAATTTTCGCCGAGTTTCTCTACCGCCTTTTGGGCAATTCGACTTCCTCCCAAAAACATTATGTTTTTAACTTCGAACAGTTTCTTGCCGGTAAGTTCGTATACGTTATTTTGTTCGGCCGGTGTGGTAACAAAAAATACGATGTCACCATTTTTTATAAAATCATTACCGTTCGGAATAATCGTTTCATTATCGCGGTTTATGGCAACAACCAGTAGGTGTTGGTTTTCCTGCGAGAGTTCTTCAAAGGTTTTATTAAGTACCGGGGCATTTTCGCGAACTTTAATCCCCATCATAATCAGTTTCCCGTTTGAGAACTCGATGAGCTGTCGTGTTGCTGTTTGTTTTACCGATGCAACGATCTCTTTTGCGGCCAGGCTCTCGGGATAAATAAGCTCGTTAATACCAAGATTATTTAGTTTGGCCCTGTATCTTTCCTGAAGATATTCTGAGTTGTTAATTCGTGCAATTGTGCGACTTACACCTAAATATGAAGCCATAGAGCAGGCCAACACGTTCCGCTCTTCGAAAGGGGTAACTGCAATAAATAAATCGGATTTTGCAAGATCAGTACTTTTTAAGTCCTGAAAAGAGTGAGCCGACCCTGTTACTGCCATCAAATCTACCTCGTTACTAATCTTCGATAATTTCTCTGGCGAATCGTCTAACAGGGTTATGTCGTGATTTTCATTGGTTAACATTCGTGCTAAATGCGTACCAACTTCACCTGCACCCGCAATAACAACTTTCATCTGTCTGTATTAATTTAATAGAGCAAAATAATGCATTCTGTTTTTAAACTCCATTTAAAATTGACTTTAATTAGTGGCTTCCAACATTAAATTAACATACTAAATTACGAATTGTCGCATGTAATTTTCGGGAAATTAGCAAAATAATCCAACAGGTTTTGTTCTTATTTTGCAAAATGGTGGTAATTGCGTGCTTTTTACCAATGGATGGTAAATGCTCCCTGGCTGTATAAACTATGTTTGTAGTTTTGTTGAGTATTTACCGAAGATGACGGGTAGTAGTAAATAGCCGTTTGATGGACTTTCTTTTTATCTTGATGAGGCGTTAGCGCTGATTGGTAAAATGTTAGGGATGGCATATTCCTTTTTGGAGTTGTCGTGTTTTGCTGGATAAACAATATTTTTTTTCCTTCAAAAACCAATAGCTCTTTTTGAATGCATAAATGATTGTCGAGGTAGTTGGTTTTGGGTGTTAGAAATGTAATTTTTTTCAGTCTTTTTTTTCGTTTAATGTTTTGAAGAGCGAAAAAACGGTAATCGTCGGTAGATATTGAGTCGTAGGAAACAACATACATCTGATTTGATGTGATGAAACAAGCGGTTGTTTCTTTTACATTCAGTACAATTATTTCTCGTGTATGCATTTGGTTGTATTGTGTGTAAAGAACAGATAAAACCAGCAGGAAACTACCGGCCAATGCCGATTTAAGAAAAACTGCTTTGCCCTGCGCGATTAGAAACAGTAGGGATACTAGAATGAAAATTACCAGCAGTAAATCTGTTTTATGTAGCACAAGCTCAACTGTTGAGAATGGAGCAGTTTCGAGTGTCGAAAGCACGAAGAATACACTTTTGATAATCCATTTAATTATAAAAGATATGGCAGCACCGACCCACGGAAGAGAGGATAAAATAAGCAACGATAAGCCTAAAGGGATAAGCACTGTTGCTGCCGGAATTACGATCAGGTTACTGATTAAAAAATAGGTGGGAAACTGGTTAAAATAGTATGCCGATAAAGGGAAGGTTGCTATTTGAGCAGCAATGGAAACAGTGGCAAGGTTCCAGAAAAAGAGAAGGATTTTGTTTTTTACCTGCCACAGACCTGCAATTTTTGGTTGCAAATATACGATTCCGAAAACAGCCGAGTACGACAGTTGAAAACCAACTTCAAAAAGATTATTCGGATTGATAAGCAAAAGTAAAAATGCCGAGGCGGCCAACGAATTATAAATATTGGCACGACGATTTATATTGGATGCAAGAATTATAAGGCTGAACATGGTGCATGCACGCATTACCGAAGGCGATAAACCTGTTATAAACGCATAAGCCCATAAAAAGCTAATGCTTGCAACTACATATACATATTTTCCCAAACGTCTTTTTTGTAAAAAACCAAACAAATAAGAGAATACAAAAAACAGGATTCCCACGTGCAAACCCGAAACTGCAAGCACATGCATGGCACCTGCAGACGAGAAAATGTGTTTGGTTTCCCGGTCCAAATCTCTTTTGTACCCAAGGGTTAGTGCTGATAAGATTTCGGTTTCCTGTTTCCCGATGTTCTGGGAATGGTAGATTTTGAGCAGTTTGTTACGCACTTTTTCTGCTAAAATAGCTCGTGATTGTTGCTTGAAACCACTTATGGTGTAGCTGTCCTGGTTTAAATAAACTTGCCTGTAAACCTGTTTTCTTTCCAGGTATTTTTTATAATCAAATTCATATGGATTGCCCCGATTCTCAATAGGAGTGGGGTGTTGTCTGAAAATAAGCTGCATTCCAGGTTGCAGATTTTCTGCTTTCTTCGTTTTTTCAAAGTATACCAATAACTTTTCACGAGCTGTAAATAATGAATCATTAACCAAAATGTTGCTAATGGTAAGCAGGCTTTTAAAAGAGTTGTTTTTTTCTTGCGGGGCTTCTTGTATTGTTGCAATATAGGCTTCGGCTTTCGGTGCTGTTTGTTTTGCCAGGTGCGTATTGAAAGCTATCGCTCCAAATAGGATAAATATAATAAATGACAGTCCACCAAATAAAGTTACAACATAAAACCGGTACCATTTATTTAAGAAGCTAAGTACACCAATTATGCTCAATGCCAGTAATACAGCAATTGTTGTATTGATGCTGATTGCAGATGCCAAAAATACACCAAGGGCAAATGCCGCGGCGATTCGTAAAAAGGTTATTTTATTAAATGTGTTTTCCAAATCTTTCGCTTGAAGGATTAACTTTCAAACGAAAATAATGGAGTAAGGTTACATTTATTTCGGAATTCTTATCCGATAGTGTGGTTGCACCTTCCCTTTCGAGATAGCAAGTAATTTCCCCTTTAAGAGCCTCTTGCGTAGCGGCGATAAATGGTCAACAAATAAAATACCTTCTAAATGGTCGTATTCGTGTTGTATTACCCGGCCCGCGAAGCCTTTGAATGTTTCAAGGTGTTCGGTAAAGTTTTCGTCCTGGTACTTAAGGGTTACTTCATCTGGGCGGCTCACATCTTCCCTAATTTCGGGTAAGCTAAGGCAACCTTCGTTCATGGTCCATTCATCGCCCTTCGTTTCAATAATTTGTGGATTTATAAAAACTTTCTTGAAATTTTCCAATTCAGGTTCTTCGTCGGCGCCTGCCGATGCATCGATAACAAACATACGGATTGGCATGCCAACTTGTGGCGCGGCTAAACCAACACCGTCAGAGTAATACATGGTTTCCCACATATTGTCGATAATCTCTTCAAGTTTTGGATGCTCTTTTTCAATCACTGTGGCTTTTTTTCTTAAAACCGGGTCGCCGTATACTGTAATCGGATATTTCATGTAGTTAAATGCTTTATCGTTTATTTTATTTTGCGAAACTTTTGCCTGTCGTAATCAGATTAATTCCTTTCAGTTTCACCTCAATAAATTTCTTTTTTGTTCTAAATAATTTTGAAGAATAATTGTTGCACTTATGGCATCAATTAATGCTTTATCTCGTCTTTTTTGCTTTTTTAGTCCGCCATCAATCATGGTTTGAAATGCCATTTTCGATGTAAAACGTTCGTCGTAAATCTCCAATTTAATTTCCGGATATTTCTGTTGAAATTTCTTTAAAAACGGATTGATAAACCTAACAGATTCCGAGGCCTGGTTGTTCATCTGTTTAGGGTAGCCAACAACCACAGCCTCAACCTTTTCTTTCGAGAAATACTCCGTAAGGAAATCCCAAATGGTATGTGTGGCAATTGTTGTTAAGCGGTTGGCAATTATTTGTTCCGGATCGGTAACTGCCAGTCCGGTTCTTTTTTTTCCGTAATCAATTGATAATATCCGGGCCATAGTTTTAATAAAAATCGGTGCAAAAGTAGAGAGAATTGCTCAGAAAAAAAAGCAACACCCCTATAGTTTAAATGTTGTGGTAATTTGCAGGTTTTAAAGTACTTGCATTTTTGGCACACGCTTTGCTTCTATCTGGGTAGATATCGATTTTTATTTGGCGCCAACAGAGCAAAGCAAACAAATTGTTGAATTTTAAAATCTATTGTCATGAAAACAACAACATTTAAATTGTTTGCCACGATGATTACTCTGGCGGCAATTACAATTATAACAACAACTCCGGCTGAAGCACAACGACGGTCAACTTCAAGAAGTGCTGAAAATCATAAAACGACAAGCAGGAGCAATAAAAAGGAGTTAAAAACGAAAAGTGCCACAAAAAGCAACCGGCACTCAACTCCTTCAAGATCAGAAAGCAAAGTTCGGTCTTCCAGTGCATCAAAACGATCAGGCTATGCAACTCGTTCGCAGTCGGCAAGCAGGTCAGACAGTAAGCCTCGAAACATGGAGCGAAAAACCACACCACAACGCAGCACAAACAGGGGCGTTGACTTAAAAAGCCGAAATTATAATAACGGAGGAAGAACAAACAGTGCTACTGCCAACCGGCAAAAAATGGCCACTGGCAATAGTGAGGCCCGAAAAACATACGCAACTACCAGGAAGCCTGCAACGAGTAGTTCAAACGTGCGTAGAACAACCGGAACCCGCACCTCCGATTCGCAGCGTTACTATCATGTTGATAAGAATGATAAGCGATACACGCCAAACAGAAACTATAAGGGGAGTAAACAGTATTGGAGTGGAAATAAGCGCTCGCGCGAGATGAATTATAACTATAAAAACAAAAAGTATTACTCGCATTATAACTATCATAAAAAAGCGCATTGGGACCGAAGTTGGGAACGATACAGATGGAATCACAACAGCTGGCGCGATTACTACAACGGGTATCATCCATACGCTTACCGCTATCATAAGCACTATTATTACCACAACCATTACGGACACGTTATTCGCAGGTTCGATTACCGTCCTTCGGTATTTGTCCATAATCATCATAATTACTATTGCTACGATGGCCATTTTTTCAGGTACAGAAGAGGGATTGGATACGTTTTAGTGAATATGCCTTTTGGATTTTCATTTAACTACCTGCCTCACGAATATGAACGGGTATATGTTAATGGTTACTTGTATTTCAGGGTAGGTAATTTGTTTTTTGAATCTACAAACCTGGGGTTTAGACTGGTTCATTACCCCGACCGGTATTATGCATACAACGATGACTATCATAACCGGGGGTATATTTTTGACGATGATTATTATTACGAGCCGTATTAGATAGACTAAACCTGTAGTTAATACTGTTTCTGCAGCACTGCCCGTTGTTATGAATTTAGCAGGGGGCAGTTTCATTGCAGAAATGTAGTTGTTTAGCCTGTTTTATTTTGAGAATATGTTATTTAAACTATTTTTTAATCGAACATTTTCCCTATTTTTATTAAACCAAATACAAGGTTTATGAGTACTAAACTTAAACGAGATCAACTACCCAAAGAGAAGGCTGAAAATTGGAAAAATAACTTCAGAGACGAAGCAGAAGATACCTTTAACTTAAAGTTGGCTCCAATAATTTTACAAAAGGCAACCTACAAATCGCTCATTGGCGAAAATGAAAATCGAGTAAGGGTTTACTTAGGATTGGAAAAAACAACATCAGAAGGCAAATATGTTTTGTGTGCCTTTGCCGTTTCTTCTTTTTTATTGGGTAGCGGCGATGTGTATGCCGATTATGAAACTCCGGTGTATAAACTGTCTCCGCAAAATCAAGATTTTTCAGACAACACCCGTGAGGTAATCGAAAGTATACGTTTATACCGCAAGTGGCGCGCAGGAGAAATTGATGCTGAAGCAAAAGGGGCTGAATACCGGCAGTATATTTATCCGAATGCCTATTTGCTTACCAAATTTGAATTGCACGAACTGTTTAATGCTCAAAACCGGGAAGAGATTAAAATTGAATTTGGTATTCAGAAAACAATGGATGTAATTGTTAGTGCAGCATCCTTAAAAGCGTCTGAAAATAAAGATATAGAAGAATTTAATACTGCCGGTTTGTGTCCGCCGTATTGCGACGAACGGAGTATTTATAATTCCTAAATAATAGATTCAAATTTTTACATTTTTTGCATAATTATAATGGTTTTATGCACTGTTTACTAACATGAAGGTAGGATTACTCGATTTGTTTTATGAATCGCCGCGCTTAAAACAGCAAGAAAGAAGAGTTTGCTTCGATTTTGATAAAAAAAGAGCCGCTTTGAAAAAAGCGGCTCTTGCATCTATATCTGAAAATAATTATTTCAAATTAGCTTGTGCAGCAGCTACACGTGCAATAGGTACACGGAATGGAGAACATGAAACGTAATCCAAACCTGTTCTGTGACAGAACTCAACCGATGATGGCTCACCACCGTGCTCACCACAAATTCCTAATTTAAGATCGCTGCGAACTGAACGACCTCTTTCTGCCGCTATCTCAACCAGCTGGCCAACACCTGTTTGGTCAAGTGCTTCAAAAGGATCTTGCTTCAGAATACCTTTTTCAATGTAAATAGGTAAGAATTTAGCCGCATCATCGCGCGAGTAACCAAAGGTCATCTGTGTAAGGTCGTTGGTACCAAACGAGAAGAATTCAGCAGCTTCAGCAACTTCGTTGGCAGTTAATGCAGCACGAGGAATCTCAATCATTGTTCCGACCATGTAGTCTACCTCAACACCTTTTTCTGCCATCACCTCAGTTGCAACAGAACGGATAATTTCTTCCTGAATTTTGAATTCTTTCACAGTTCCGATAAGTGGAACCATAATTTCAGGTTTCGGATCTAATCCTTCTTTTTTCAAATCGCAAGCCGCTTCAATAATAGCGCGAGCCTGAGTTTCGGTAATTTCAGGATAAGTATTTCCTAGACGACATCCACGGTGACCCAACATGGGGTTAAATTCGTGCAGTCCTTCAACTTTTTCTTTAACTTCTTCAAAAGAAACACCTAATTTCTCAGCCATCTCTTTTTGAGAAGCTTCATCGTTAGGAGTAAATTCGTGCAATGGTGGATCCAACAAGCGGATAGTTACACCAAATCCGTCCATCGCTTTCAAAATTCCGTAGAAGTCTTCGCGCTGGATTGGAAGCAATTTTGCCAAAGCAGCTTTGCGTCCTTCCACATCATTTGCAAGAATCATTTCACGCATTTTCCAAATACGGTCGCCTTCAAAGAACATGTGCTCTGTACGGCAAAGACCAATACCTTTTGCGCCAAATTCGCGTGCTGTTTCTGCATCGGCAGGAGAGTCTGCATTGGTACGAACATACATTCTTGTATTGTTTTCAGCCCATTGCATTACTTTTCCAAAGTCACCATCTAACGATGGAGTAATTGTAGCAACTTCACCATCGTAAACTTCTCCGGTTGAACCGTTCAACGAAATAAAATCACCTTCTTTGTATTCTTTGCTGCCAATTTTCATTGAAGTCATGGTAACAGTGATACCTGCAGCTGACGAAACACAACATTTACCCATACCACGTGCAACAACGGCAGCGTGAGAGGTCATACCACCTCGCTCAGTAAGAATACCTTCAGCAGCATACATTCCTGCCAGGTCTTCAGGTGAGGTTTCGCGACGAACTAAAATTACTTTGTTCCCTTTTTCTGCTAATTCAACAGCTCTGTCGGCCGAGAAAGCACAAATACCTGTTGCAGCACCCGGAGATGCAGGCAAACCTTTACTCAAAACAGTTGCACTTGCAATTGCTTCTTTGTCGAAAACAGGATGAAGTAATTCGTCCAGTTTGTTAGGCTCCTGACGCAGCAATGCAGTTTTTTCGTCAATCATACCTTCTTCAAGCATGTCAACAGCCATTTTTACCATGGCAGCACCGGTACGCTTACCGTTACGGGTTTGTAACATCCAAAGTTTACCATCCTGGATAGTGAACTCCATGTCCTGCATATCTTTGTAGTGGTCTTCCAGTTTTTGCTGAATATCGTTCAATTCGGCATAAACTTCCGGCATAGCTTCTTCCAACGATGGGAAAGTCGCTTTACGAACTTCTTCCGAAGTCCCGTTACGCTCGGCCCAACGACGCGATCCAATCAAGGTAATTTCCTGTGGCGTACGTACACCTGCAACAACATCTTCTCCCTGAGCATTAATCAGGTATTCGCCATTAAACAGGTTTTCGCCGGTAGCGGCATCACGCGAGAAGCAAACACCTGTGCCGGAAGTTTCGCCCATGTTACCATAAACCATGGCCTGAACGTTTACAGCAGTTCCCCATTCTTCAGGAATTTGTTCTTTTTGGCGGTAAAGAATAGCACGAGGCGTATTCCATGAATCGAATACCGCACAAACAGCACCCCAAAGCTGATCCCAAGGATTAGTAGGGAAGTCTTTTCCGGCTTTCTCTTTTACAATGGCTTTAAATTCTTCAACAATTGCTTTATAATCTTCAGCTGGAATTTCAGCATCAGTTTTATAACCTTTCTCGTCTTTTACTCTGTCCAGCACTTCTTCGAACGGATCGTGCTCGCCTTCTTCAGCTTCAACGCCCATAACAACATCGCCATACATTTGAATGAAACGACGGTACGAGTCGTAAGCAAATTGCTCGTTACCCGATTTCTCGGCCAAAATTTTAACAGCATCATCGTTCATACCAAGGTTCAATACGGTATTCATCATACCTGGCATAGAAACCCGTGCACCTGAACGAACTGAAAGCATCAATGGGAAAGCTTCGCCTTTTGTGCCAAACTTTGCATTCATTGCCACTTCGGTATCAGCAATAGCTTTTTCAACTTCAGCTTTTAGCATATCAATAACTGCATCTTTGCCTAGCTTGTTATATGCTGTACAAACTTCTGTAGTGATAGTAAATCCGGCAGGAACCGGAACACCGATCAGGTTCATCTCTGCTAGGTTTGCACCTTTTCCTCCAAGGAGGTTTTTCATGTCTGCTTTACCTTCTGCCTGTCCGGCACCGAAGGTATATACATGCTTTGTCATAAAATTGAAATTTTAGTTATAATATTAGAATATAAATCAAATTTTTAACGGGTCGCTAAAGTACGCTTATTTTTCCAATTTAGAAAGTTTTTGAAGTAGTTTGCGGCCTGTTTTTGAGGCTCGTACGATTTGGTATTCAGTTATTTCGCTATTTGTATGTTTATGCTATTGTTTAGTAGCATTTTGCTTGTTGGCTGGTGGCTGAAATGCATTAAAAAATAATTGTTAAATTTTAGTATATTTTAATTTCTGAAGGTGTACTTAACAATATTGAGATTTCAATGTAATGGTTGTTTGGCGTAGATGTTAACATTCTTTAACTTCCATTGATACGAGTTAACTAAAATCCACCGTATTTTTGAATTATAGAATTTGAATAGTTTAAGTGTTTTTTCATAGAGAATAGATTTGGTTAGGTTAGGAAACAGAGGTGATGGAAATTATCTCTGTTTTTTTATGCATTTAGGTAAGTCCTTGTTCAAAAATCCCATTTTGTAATCAACCGTATTTTAAACCCCGGCTTCGTAGTTTTTAGAAATAACATTCTTTAACTTCCATTGAGACGTGTTAACTAAAATCCGTAGTATTTTTGTTGCATAGAATTTGAATAGTTTAAGTGTTTTTTTCATAGAAAATAGATTTGGTTAGGTTAGAGAACAGAGATAATGGAGATTGTCTCTGTTTTTTTATGCCTGTTTTCTGCCAAATTTTCATCAAAAAGTTTATTTCTCTGATTTTTTTGCGGACTTAATCGATTGTCTGTGACATTCTGTCTGTCAGTGGGTTATGGTCTGGTCTTTGTTTTTGTGTAGCGAATTTTAATACATAAAGCCATGAACTTTAATAATTTTACAATAAAATCGCAGGAAGCCATTCAACAGGCTTTTCAGATTGCACAGGGAAATAATCAACAGGCAATTGAAACCGGCCATATTTTGCGAGGCGTACTTCACTCGGCCGAAAATGTAACCGAGTTTCTACTTAAAAAGCTGGATGTAAATCTCTCCATTTTTAAACAAGCTCTCGACCAGGTTATTCAGTCTTACCCCAAAGTGTCGGGAGGTGAACAATATCTTTCTTCAGGAGCCAACCAGGCTTTGCAAAAAGCACTTGGTTTAGCCCAGGAAATGGGTGACCAGTATGTTTCGGTTGAGCATATTTTAATGGCTTTGCTTGAAGTAAAAGACAATACCAGCCGTTTAATGAAAGATAACGGCATATCGAAAAAAGAACTTAAACTGGCTATTGACGAATTGCGAAAAGGCTCGAAAGTCGACAGCCAAACCGCAGAGGATAAATTTAACTCATTAAACCGTTTTGCAATAAACCTGAATGAGCGTGCTAGGTCGGGAAAGCTTGATCCGGTAATTGGACGCGATGATGAGATTCGCAGAATTTTACAGATTCTTTCGCGCCGCACTAAAAATAACCCAATTTTGTTAGGGGAGCCGGGAACCGGAAAAACAGCAATTGCCGAGGGCTTGGCTCATCGTATTGTGAGAGGCGATGTGCCTGAGAATCTTAAGTCGAAACAAGTTTTTTCGCTTGATATGGGAGCTTTGGTTGCCGGGGCAAAATACAAGGGTGAGTTTGAGGAACGTTTAAAAGCCGTGGTAAACGAAGTGGTTCAGTCGAACGATGAAGTAATTCTCTTCATCGACGAGATACACACCCTGGTGGGGGCCGGTAAAGGCGAAGGAGCAATGGATGCGGCCAATATTTTAAAACCCGCGCTGGCCCGTGGCGAATTGCGCGCTGTTGGTGCAACAACACTGGCCGAATATCAAAAATATTTCGAGAAAGATAAAGCCCTGGAGCGCAGGTTTCAGATTGTGCATGTTGATGAGCCCGATACTTTAAGTGCCATTTCAATTTTACGTGGTATAAAAGAGAAATATGAAAACCACCACAAGGTGCAAATTAAAGACGATGCCATTATTGCGTCGGTTGAATTGTCGCAACGTTATATTTCTGACCGATTTTTACCCGACAAAGCAATTGACCTTATGGACGAAGCTGCTGCAAAACTGCGGTTGGAAATTGACTCGGTGCCCGAGGAACTGGATGAAATACAGCGCAGGGTAAAACAGCTGGAAATTGAACGCGAGGCAATAAAACGTGAAAACGATACCCGAAAGCTGAATTCGCTGAACGAGGAAATTTCAAACCTAAAGGAAGAGCAATCGCTTTTGCGTGCCAAATGGCAATCGGAAAAATCGGTGATTGAAGCTATTCAAAAAAAGAAAGAAGAAATTGAAACCTATAAGTTTGAAGCTGAACAAGCTGAGCGGCAGGGCGATTATGGGCGGGTTGCCGAATTACGCTACGGAAAAGTTAAAGAGGTGGAGGCTGAAATTGAAAAATTGCAGGCCGAACTGGAGGAAATGAAAAAAGGGGAAAACCTGATAAAAGAAGAGGTAGACACCGAAGATATTGCTGAAGTTGTAATGCGTTGGACAGGTATTCCGGTGCAGAAAATGTTGCAGAGCGAACGCGAGAAACTGTTGTATATGGAAGACGAATTGCACAAGCGTGTAATTGGGCAGGATGAGGCTATTGTTGCCATCTCGGATGCCGTGCGCCGCAGCCGCGCCGGCTTGCAGGATGAAAAACGGCCTATTGGTTCTTTCATCTTTTTAGGAACTACGGGTGTGGGTAAAACCGAGCTGGCAAAAGCATTGGCCGAATACCTGTTTAACGATGAGAACATGATAACCCGAATTGATATGTCGGAATACCAGGAGAAATTTTCGGTAACCCGACTAATTGGTTCGCCTCCGGGATATGTAGGCTACGACGAAGGTGGCCAGCTTACCGAAGCCGTTCGGCACAAACCTTATTCAGTGGTGTTATTCGATGAGATTGAAAAAGCACACCCCGATGTGTTTAACGTGTTGCTACAGGTATTGGACGATGGCCGTTTAACCGATAACAAGGGCAGAACGGTAAATTTTAAAAATACAATTATTATTATGACCTCGAACCTGGGATCGCACATCATTCAGGAAAATTATGAAGCCATGAATGAAAGCAATGAATTTGAGGTGTTGGAAAAAACACGGAATCAGTTGCTGGAGATGCTGCGAAAAACCATCCGCCCGGAGTTTCTGAACCGTATTGATGAAACGATTGTGTTTACGCCACTGTCGAAAGATGCCATTACTGAAATTGTACGCGTACAGTTTGAGCAAATTGTAAAACGCCTGGCTTCAAGCGATCTGAAAATTGAATTGACAGAGAAGGCAAACGAATGGTTGTCGACTGTTGGATACGATCCTCATTTTGGTGCACGTCCGGTAAAACGTGTGCTTCAACGATATGTGCTGAATGAATTATCAAAGCGGATACTTTCAGGAAAAGTCGATAAAACAATACCTATTGTCATCGATTTCGAGGATAATTCGTTGGTATTCAGAAATTAGCCTGCTGCTATTACACCTTCAGGACGGCTCTCACAGGGGAGCCGTCTGCTTTTTTATAGGGTAGCGGAAAACAGGAAAACTCTCCGCGTGTTGCTTCCAAATCTTCAGGGAAAATGAGATTCTCAATAATAATCAGGCCTTTATTAAATATACCATAGTGGTTGCTGTACGTGGTGCTTTCAACCGGATCAGCCGAAATGGTATCAAATCCAACTCCTCTTAAATCAAATTGCAATAAGAATTGCAAAGCTGCAGCAGAAAGTGTCGGGAATGTTTCGAAATATTTTTTATCGCCCCAAAATTTGCTCCAGCCTGTTTTAAATAAAACAAAAGCTGAATTGACCAGGTCTTTTTCAAACGGTAAAAGTAAGTCTGGTTCAATAAATTGTTGGTTTGGGTCCACTTTAATTATTAAGGCTTTTCCTTGAAAATAAGACACATGCAGGTCATCCAGCGCCTTTCCATTTTTAAGCATGTGCGCCGGTGCATCAATGTGTGTGCCCAAATGCGAATGAAAATTGAACCGCGTTTCGCGATAGCCGTTCTTTTCAACAGTTGCAATTTGCGTAAACTCAGGCTGCGCATCGCCCGGAAAAACCGGAGTCTCATTACTTAAAGCGTGCGACAAGTCGTAAATCATCTTTCGTATTTTTTAGGATAAGTGTATTTGGCATAAATAAGGTAACACGCCATAAAAATATTTACGATGTAGTTAAAATACAGCGGGAAATGGGCGATTCCTGTTTCCCAATCGCCAATAATAATATATACGAAAGTTAGTAGTTCGCCCAGCAGCCACATCCATAAAAATAGAATACTTAGGTCGTTAGCACTTTTGCTGCGGTAGGTTTTAATTACTTGTGGTAAGCCGCAAATGGCAAATAAAATGTTGCCAACCCAGCCTATTGTTTCGTTTATCATGTTCAACGCAAAGATTAGCCATTCAGAATTTGGTTTAATTCGGGCACTGCCGCCTGAAGCTGATGGATTGCATCTTGTACCATTTGAGGCACTTCATTCAGGTTGCCGGCTTCGCATTCCAATTGAATTTTTTTAAGCAAAGTGCCGGTCTTCTCCATACCAAAAGTCATTGCCGACGATTTGGCGGTATGGGCTTCGCGGGCCAGCTTGTCCCATTGCTCCGAAGCCAAAAATGAACCCATGTTTGTTGTAAATTCATCAATCTGTTCCAGAAATATTTGTGCCAGTTCCTTTTTAAAAACCATATCTCCGGCTGAAAGTGTGTCGATTTGTGCCGTATTAATGTGTTGAAATGTAGTACTCATAGTTAAATATATGAGCAAGCAATTTAGCAAAATAATTGCGAAAGCTTTTTGTGCAATGGCTGATAAAATTCATATTTGTGAAGATTTTGAATACATAGTTTTGCGTTAACTATTTCTTATTTGAAGGTGGAGCCGGGCTCGGTTTACACAAGTGCCATTTACAATGAAATTAAAATTATGAAGACAACAGCATTTAATTCGATACACAAAGAGCTAAACGGTAAAATGGTTGAATTTGCCGGATATGAAATGCCAATAGAGTACTCAGGGATTAAGGATGAGCACATGACCGTACGCGAAGGTGTTGGGGTTTTTGATGTGTCGCATATGGGAGAGTTTTGGGTAAAAGGCCCAAAGGCACTGAGTCTGGTTGCAAAAATTACGTCAAACGACCCACGAATTTTAACACCAGGGCAGGCACAATACAGCTGTTTCCCGAACGGAAAAGGCGGTATTGTTGACGATTTGCTGGTGTATTGCTACGAACCCGAAAAATACATGTTGGTTGTTAATGCAGCCAATATTGAAAAAGACTGGAATTGGGTAGTACTTCAAAACGAAGGTATCGGTGCCGAAATAGAAAACGCATCGGATGCCATAAGTCAGTTGGCTATTCAAGGGCCAAAGGCAACCGAAGTATTGCAAAAACTTACCGATGTTGATCTTTCAGCCATTAAGTTTTACACTTTTGTTACCGATAAATTTGCCGGTGTTGATGAGGTAATTATTTCGGCGACCGGTTACACCGGGGCAGGTGGTTTCGAACTTTACTTCAGAAACGATGTGGCCGGAAAAATATGGAACGCCATTTTTGAAGCCGGCAAAGAGCAGGGTATAAAACCAATTGGATTGGCAGCCCGCGATACGCTGCGTTTAGAAATGGGCTACTGTTTGTACGGAAACGATATTGACGATACCACCTCGCCAATTGAAGCCGGTCTGGGCTGGATTACCAAGTTCAACAATGGCCGTGTTTTTATCGATCGCGAATTCTTAACCATGCAAAAAAACGAAGGCGTTACCCGAAGACTACGTGGTTTTGTATTAAATGGAAGGGGTATTCCTAGAAAAGGATACGAACTGGTAAACTCCGACGGTGAAAAAATTGGTGCCGTAACGTCCGGAACTATGTCGCCAGTATTAAACAAAGGAATTGGAATGGGCTATGTTGCCAAAGAATATTCGGCATTTGGAACCGAAGTGTTTGTGAAAATCAGAAATAAAATTATTCCGGCCGAAATTGTTAAGTTACCATTTATCTAACCAATAAAGCAAATTAAACTAAATGCGACCGCCTGTGTGTACAGGCGGTTTTTTTGTTTTCGTACCCTTGTAAACTTATGCTTAGAAAAAATGAATAAGAAGGGCACCGTGAGAATCCAATAAAATTACTGTAGATTTTTACTCCAAACTATTGGCAGAATTCGGTTCTATTTAAATTCTTTTTAAATATTACACCGAAAAAATCATTTATTGATTAAAATAGGGTATTGTTGATTGGAATAAGATATTTTTGTATGAAATAACAGATTGATACCGACAGCGTTAACAGAAGTAAGACAGTTAGAATGATATTCGTCAGCTGTTTTAATGTTGTTAATCAGTGTTTTAAAACTCATAAAAATAAATATAAACTTGATTTTTCTCATCGGCTAAACAATCACTATTGCTCTACTTTATAGTGGTGTTTAAAAGGTAAAAAATTTTAATTACTCACCTTAATTGTTGTATATATGAAAAAGCACAATTTTTACGCAGGACCTTCAATTCTGCCCGAATTTACAAAGGAAAAAACTGCTGAGGCTGCCATGAACTTTGCAGGTACCGGACTTTCAGTAATGGAAGTTTCGCACCGTAGTAAAGAGTTTGTTGCCGTTATGGACGAAGCAGTTGCTCTAGTAAAAGAACTGCTTAAAGTACCTGAAGGGTATTCTGTTCTTTTCTTACAAGGTGGTGCCAGTACACAATTTTTAATGGCTCCATACAATTTAATGGACAAAAAAGCAGCATATTTAAATACAGGTGCCTGGTCGAAAAAAGCCATAAAAGAAGCCCATTTCTTTGGCGAAGTTGTTGAAGTAGCTTCATCGGCTGACACTATTTATAATTATATTCCAAAAGGTTACGAGGTACCATCAGATGTAAGTTATTTCCATTATACATCAAACAACACCATTTACGGAACACAAATTCCAACACCTGATGTTGACGTGCCTTTGGTAGCGGATATGTCGTCTGATATTTTTAGCCGCCCGATTGATGTTTCGAAATACGATTTGATTTATGCCGGAGCTCAAAAAAATCTGGGGCCATCAGGTGCAACCCTGGTAATTGTAAAAGACGCAGCTCTTGGTAAAGTTGAGCGTCCAATTCCTACCATGTTGGATTATACCACGCACATCAAAGCTGAATCAATGTTTAATACCCCATCAACACTTCCGGTTTTTGCCTGCCTGCAAACCTTAATATGGTTAAAAGAAAACGGTGGAGTTGAAGCCATGGAGCAAAAAAACATTGAGAAAGCAAAAGTGCTTTACGATGAAATCGACCGGAATAAATTGTTCCAGTGCACGGTAACAGCTAAAGAAGATCGTTCGTTAATGAATGTAACTTTTATAATGACACCCGAGTATGCTGAATTGGAGAAGGAGTTTCTGGAGTTTGCCACAGCCAAAGGCATGTTGGGAATAAAAGGACACCGTTCGGTTGGAGGTTTCAGAGCCTCAATTTACAATGCAATGCCTGTAGAAAGTATACAGGCACTGGTTGATGCCATGCAGGAGTTTGAAAAAATGAAATAATCAAACAATAATCAAAAAAAATGCAGGGCAAATGTCCTGCATTTTTTTCACCCGGTTTTTCAAGTTGGCCTGGGTGAAACTAAATTTTATGAGTCATGAGGAAAATCTTAATTGCTACAGAAAAACCCTTTGCCCCGGTTGCTGTAAAAAAAATCAGTAAAATTTTTGATAAAGCAGGTTATCAACTTCAGTTGCTTGAAAAGTATACCGAAAAGCAAGACCTGTTGCAGGCCATTGCCAATGCTGAAGCAGCCATTATCCGCAGCGATAAATTTGACAAAGAGGTATTATCAGCGGCTAAAAACCTGAAAATTGTTGTGCGTGCAGGTGCCGGTT
The DNA here is from genome assembly GCF_963676735.1 of uncultured Draconibacterium sp. NCBI lineage: Bacteria > Pseudomonadati > Bacteroidota > Bacteroidia > Marinilabiliales > Prolixibacteraceae > Draconibacterium > uncultured Draconibacterium sp. Next base: position 182,222 of record NZ_OY781464.1, read on the forward strand.
ACGATAATGTTGATCTTGATGCAGCAACGGCGAACAACATTGTGGTAATGAACACTCCCGGGCAAAATGCCAATGCAGTGGCAGAACTTGCCATCGGTTTAGCCATAATGGGATTGCGCGAAATGTTCTCGGGAAAACCAGGAGGCGAAATGCGCGACCGAACCCTTGGTTTGCATGGCTTTGGTTACGTTGCCCGAAACGTATTTCGTATAGCACGTGCCATGGGAATGAAAGTAATTGTTTATACCCGTTACAGCAAAGGCGCGGCTGCAGCAATTGGACTAAAAGTTACCAAATCGCTGGAAGAACTTTACGAAAAAAGTGATATCGTTTCTATTCATGTTCCGGCACGTGGCGAACATTTAAAATCGGTTAGTGCCGAGGTGCTTTCGCATTTAAAAGATGGTAGCATTTTGGTAAATACCGCCCGAAAAGAAGTTATTAATGAACCGGATCTGGTAGCCTGCATGCAAGAAAAACCGGGAGTGAAATACATGTCGGACCTAACGCCCGATTGTGAAGCTGAATTTGAGGAGAAATTCCCCGGAAGATTCTTTTTTACACCCAAAAAAGCAGGTGCACAAACGGCCGAGGCCAACCTTAATGCCGGTCTGGCGGCGGCCCGGCAAATTGTTGATTTTTTTGAAAACGGCGACACGACGCACCAGGTGAATAAATGACTTGTTTTGTGGCACTTCGTGAATCCTAGTGCTTTCATTATACAACTTTGTGGTTAAATTATAGGAACAGGATGATACGTTAACTCAAAGTTGCACAATGAATTATTTCTTAAAATAAATGTTACAAATAGGAACCGGATTTATATTTTTGGCAATCTAAAAATCTGGTTGTCTAAAATTTAAAATCAAAATAATGGCGATAATAAAACCATTTAAAGGACTTCGTCCACAAAAAGAAATTGTTGAAGAGCTGGCATGCCTTCCGTACGATGTGATGAATTCGGAAGAAGCAGCTGTAATGGCAAAAGGTAAAGAAAAATCTTTGTTGCGCATAACCAAAGCCGAAATTGAATGCCCTGAAGTTGACGACATTCATTCGGAAACTGTGTACAACAAAGCCGTTGAAAACTTTAAGGCCTTTCAGGAAAAAGGCTGGCTACAGGAAGATGCCGAGGCGAAGTATTACATTTATGCACAAACCATGAATGGAATAACGCAATACGGAATTGTTGGTGCTGCTGCCTGTGCCGATTACGACAATGGCATAATTAAAAAACACGAACTTACCCGCCCTGAAAAGGAGGAAGACCGTATGGTGTTAACGCGTTATTTAAATGCCAACATCGAGCCGGTATTTTTTGCGTACAAAGCCGTGGCTGAAATTGATGCCATTGTGGAGAACATTGTAAAAAGCAAAGCTGCCGATTACGATTTTACCGCCGAAGATGGATTTGGCCATCATTTCTGGACCGTCGACGATGCCGAAACAAATGACAAACTAGAGCAGCTTTTTGAAGAAAAAGTACCGTTTACCTACGTAGCCGATGGTCATCACCGAACTGCTGCTGCTGCACGTATTGGCGCCGAAAAAACCGGGCAAAATCCAAATCATGCTGGCAACGAAGCCTATAATTATTTTATGGCCGTGCATTTTCCTGATAACCAATTGCAAATTATCGACTACAATCGCGTAGTTACCGATTTAAACGGCTTGTCGGAAATCGATTTTCTTGCAGAACTGTCGAAAGGTTTTGATGTGGAGAACATGGGAACTGAAATTTTTAAACCATCGGCATTGCACGAATTCAGTTTGTACCTGGCCGGTAGCTGGTATAAATTAACGGCTAAAGAAGGAACTTACGACGATTCAGACCCGATTGGAATTCTGGACGTTACCATTCTTTCTAACCAGGTGCTGGAGCCTATTCTGGATATTAAAGATTTGCGTACCTCGAAACGTATTGATTTTGTTGGTGGAATTCGAGGTTTGGCAGAATTGAAGCGTAGGGTTGATTCGGGCGAAATGAAAGCTGCTTTTGCGCTTTACCCGGTATCAATGCAACAACTGATAAACATTGCCGACAGCGGAAATATTATGCCGCCAAAAACCACCTGGTTCGAACCTAAATTGCGTTCGGGTTTGGTTATTCATAAACTGGATTAAACGCTAAAGGTCATCTGCTCACAACGAGTTCTTGCAAACTGTGAGCTGATGACTCAACAATATAATATCCCGGTCCGTTACTCAACAGATCGGGATTTTTTATGCCTGTCATTCTTCAAACACCAAAAAATCCCTAACTTCAAAAGCTAAATAAAACAATAATGGACATCGACAGCATAACTCTCTCCAGTATTTATAAAAAGCGAAAAAACGACCGCGATATTTTCCAGGAATTAATGCCCACCAAAGTAAAGGAAGTGCTTTTGGTAGCTACGCTATACGATTCATATTCGATTGTCAGGGAAGGGCAGTTCAGCGATAAAATTTTTGGCGAGTACCTGCAGTTAAACCTGTATGCTGCCCCACGCTTTACCAGTGTACATACCCAGGAAGAGGCATTGCTTATTCTGGAACATCGCGATTTCGACCTCATCATTGTAATGGCAGGTATGGATAAAGACACACCGGTAGCAACTGCCAATGCCATACGCAACGAGCGCCCACGGGTGCCGCTTTTGTTGCTGGTAAATAACAATGCCGATCTGCGTTTCTTTCAAACCGAGCGCAGAAGACTAAGTTTTATCGACCGTATTTTTGTGTGGAATGGCAATTCGAATGTGTTTATGGCCATGATTAAATACATTGAGGACAAAAGCAATGTGGCACGCGATACCCAAAATGGTAGCGTTCGGATAATCTTGCTGGTTGAAGACAGCATTCAATACTACTCGCGCTACCTGCCAATGCTTTACACCACGGTAATGACACAAACACAGGTGTTGGTTAACGAAGATGCAAAAGACGAACTGCACAAAATACTGCGTATGCGTGCCCGCCCAAAAGTAATACTGGTCGATAATTACGAAGAAGCCGTAAAGTTTATAAACAGTTACCGCCGCTACATGCTCTGTGTTATTTCGGATGTGAGATTCGAGCGGGGCGGGGTAGAGGATGAAGATGCGGGTATTGAATTGCTGAAATATACCCAAAGCACACGGAAATTTCCGATACCCTTGCTGCTGCAATCGAGCGATATTTCAAATGCAAAACGCGCCAAAGAAGTAGGAGCTGATTTTATCAATAAAAACTCCGAAAGCCTGTCGATGGATATCTTTAATTTTTTGTACCGCCGTTTGGGCTTCGGAAATTTTGTTTTTAAAGGTACCGATGGTTTACCCATCACTCAGGCCCGAAACCTGACTGAGTTCCAGGAGAAATTCAGAGATATCCCGGAGGGATCGTTGCAGTATCATGGCAGCCGTAATTCCTTTTCAACCTGGCTGATGGCACGTGGCGAAATTAATCTTGCCGAATTGCTGATGCCCATTCAGCTTTCCGACTTTAACTCGCCCGAAGAGCTGCGCCAGTTTTGTCTTAATAGTTTTAAAAAAATACGTTTCGAACGCCTGCGCGGTACCATCGTTAATTTCGACTCGGAATTTGTTTCATCAAGCCGTTTTATAGTGCGTATGGCAAAAGGATCGCTCGGAGGCAAGGGAAGAGGAATTGCTTTTATCTGCAATTTTATCGAGAACATCGATTTTTCAAAACTAATTCCCGAAATGAATATCCGTATTCCTTCCACATCAGTAATCGGCGCTTTGCAGTTCGATAAGTTCGTGGAAATGAATAACCTTTACGACGATATTTATTCGTTAAACGATTACGATGCCATACGGAAACACTTTCTGGACTCGGAGTTCGACGATAAAATAAGGGGCCGGCTAATGGATTACCTCCAAAAAATTGAACGTCCGTTGGCTGTGCGCTCGTCGGGATTGTTTGAAGACTCCTTGCTGCAGCCCTTTTCGGGGGTTTATGCCACCTATCTCATCCCCAATAATCACCCCGATATTGAGGTGCGTTACCAACAGTTAGAAACGGCAATAAAGTTGGTGTACTCCAGTATTTTTACCGATTCGGCACAGGCTTATTTCGATGCGGTGAGCTACAAGATTGAAGAAGAAAAAATGGCGGTGGTTATCCAGGAAGTGATTGGCCACGAATACAATAATAAGTATTACCCCACACTCTCGGGGGTGGCGCAATCGTACAATTATTACCCTATTGCCTATATGGAACCCGACGATGGTTTTTCGGTAGCCGCAGTGGGGCTTGGCATGTATGTGGTGGGCGGTGAAAATGCCTTTCGGTTTTGCCCAAGATACCCCACAATTAATGCGGCAGCACTAAAAGACCAGATGCGCGATACCCAGCGGCAATTTTATGCCATCGACCTTTCAAACCCCAATATCGATATGCTTAGCGATGGCGAAAATGCGGCCATAAAAAAGTACCGGATAAAAGAAGCCGAAAAAGATGGTACGCTCGAACACTCGGCCTCCACTTATATTATTGAGAATGACGATCTTATTCCCGGAATTCATGGCCCGGGACCAAAAGTGGTTGATTTTGCCAATATATTAAAATACAATCATTTGCCACTGGCCGATGTGTTGCAACTCTTGCTAAAATTGTTTAAGGAGGCTATGGGCTCGCCGGTAGAAATTGAATACTCCATTGATTTGGAACCTGCCGAAAACGGCAAACCTACCCTTTACCTCTTGCAAATAAAACCCCTGATACGTACCGAAGCGCAGGTAGAAGTAGATATTGAAATGGTTGAAGAAGAAAGAGTGTTTATGTATGCCGAGCGCGGAATGGGTAACGGAAAAATGGAAAATATTCGCGATGTGGTTTATGTAGACCCCGATAAGTTTGATAAGCTGAAAACCAAACAAATGGCCCGCGAAATTAGCCAGTTAAACGACTGGTTTGATGAACAGGGCCGCGAATATATACTTATCGGCCCGGGGCGCTGGGGCTCGCGCGATCCTTTTACCGGAATTCCCGTGCTGTGGGCGCATATATCAAAAGCAAAAATTATTGTTGAAATGGGCTTGCCCGATTTTCCGCTCGATGCCTCGTTGGGATCGCACTTTTTTCATAACGTAACCTCAATGAATGTGGGCTACTTTTCGGTACCACATAACTCGCGCAAAACACGCCTTAAAATGGAGGCCCTGAAGCAACAAGAGGTACTGCGCGAAACCGAGTTTATAAAACATGTACAGTTTAATAAACCACTAACTGTTTTAATGAATGGAAGAGACCGGCGGGCATTGATTCATTGTTAACGGTGGTGGTCTTAGCAATAGAATTTTTACATTTTATATCATTCCGCTTGCAAAATGCGACAAAAGCAGAAGCATTTATATTGTACTGACCTGCTTTTTTACATATATCTTTTTCGTACCGAACTAAAATAGTATAAAGTCTTGGTATGTCATCTCTTTTTGATAGACCGATTTTAAGATTGTTATTATTCATTTGTAGTTGGGTCATTTAATATGTTTGCTAACGGTAAATTGTATGAGTAGTGGCAGATTGTGTGGTAGTTTCCTGTCAAACCGCTACGCAGTTTGAGCGTGCTAAGGACCTTGAATTTCAGCACTTTAACTGCCATTACTTATACAAAATGTTAGCTGCTGGTGTTGATTCATTTCTCATTAATTATCAGTCTAAAATATACATAAATCATTCAAAAGAAGAACTAATGTTCACGAAAAAAAATAGTTTTTCGGGTCGGCAAAAAAGCGGTGGTAGACAGACAAGCTCTTTTGCAATTTTTTGGTCGCGAGTTGGTTTGTGCGACTTGCAAATGTGCTTGGCTGTGTGGGTAGGGTAATCTTGGTTTAAGCACAAAGCTATTTACGGAATCACTTTTTCTTTCACTTCTGAGGTATGAGCACTAAAATAACCCAGTTCGGAACCTGAAATATTCGAATATGGATTTGCTGGTGTTGCAGAACTGCCTTGAGTATTGCCAAAACTATTGAAATATTCATAAACCAATCCATCAATACACTGCATCTCTATTTGCAACACATCACCTGGTAAAAGCTCTCGTGAAAAATTTAGTAATGGAACAGTAACATATTCGCCATTATTTAACCTATCATCAAAGACATAGGAGTTTGTGATTTCATTATTTACAATCTCTACAAAACGGTAAAAGTTTACTTCATCAGCCGGGTCTTTGTACTGCACCCTTACTTCATAATATAAATCATTTTCTTGTGCTCCTGGAAAACCAGGTACAGATGCTTTAATTACAATTAGAGAATCAAAACTAACATGGTTAGGAATAGTACTGACAGATTCAAGCGTTTTATCATCTATCTGAACATTTAAGGAATAGGTTCTGCCCTCCACGCCACCAAATGAGGTAGTTGAATAAATACCTTCGGAGGATTCTAAAAGGATTTCACTATTTCCAAGATTATCTGTAATCTCCACAAATGCATTCCTCATTTTTGGGAAATCATTACTTTCATCAAAATTTACAGATTCAGTAATTTTGATAAGAGACTCACCTGCAGTAGATACACTACCCTCTATGACAATCTGTGGGTCTGATGAGTTAAGGTCAATATCAATCTCTTCGGTACAAGATGATAATATCATCAATGCCAGAAAATATGCTGCTATATGTTGAATAATTTTCATCGCTTTAAAATTTGAAATTATACGTTATTGAAGGAATGTAAGTGAAAAGATATGTTTTGATTGCCACTGTTTTGGTAGGGTCATTTTCATCTTCTTCGAAATCGATGGAATAGGCATTCTTACGACCATAGGCATTATATATTGAAAAGTTTAGAGAACTCTCAAACTTATCGGTCTTTTTTATATTCCATGTAGCACCTAAATCCAATCGATGATATGCAGGCATTCGATACCCATTTCTTTCGGTATAATAAAATTGTACTCCATCTTCTATTTCATATTTGCCACTTGGGAAGGTAACGGCATTACCTGTATTGTACACCCAAGTAGCCGATAAACTCCATTTATCACTTAAGTCATAAATACCAACAACAGAAATATCGTGCGTTGCGTCTTGTTTTGCCGGATACCAATTGTTTTCATTAATACCATCCATAAGTTTTTCGGTTCGAGACAATGTATAAGATAACCAACCAGATAATCTTCCAGTCTTTTTACGCAGCATTAATTCTAAACCGTATGCCCTTCCGTCTCCGTATAACAATTCACCTTCAAGGAATTCATTTGCTTGCAGTTCTGCACCATTTTTAAGGTCAATTTGATTTTGCATCCATTTATAGTAAACTTCGCTTGAAAACTGATATTTATTATCACTAAAATTTCGGAAGTACCCTAACGAAATTTGGTCGCCAATTTCAGGTTTTACATTGTTGCTGGAAGATATCCAAATATCAGTTGGTGTTGATGAGTTGGAATTTTGAAGCAGATGCAAATTTTGCGTATTTCTGGTATAGGAAAATTTAAATGAATTTGCCTGATTTAATACGTAAGCCATATTTAATCGAGGTTCTATATTATAATAGCTTTGGACTATTTCGCCCGATTTAAAAGTGGTTGTATCCGATACAATTCCATTAGTATAATCGTAGAAATCACCTGGACCTAAAAGATAGAATGCATTTAATCTTACACCATAGGATATATTCCACTTATCTGAAGGTTTCCAATCATGACCAAAATATGCGCCTGTTTCAAAAGTGTATTTTTCTTGTAATTCAATGGGCTTAAAATCTGAATCTTCAGAAAACTCTACCTGACCAGGTGTTATTGTATTATACCTGCCATATAAACCAAAAGCCAGTGAGTTTTTATCGCTAATAAAGTATTGAAAATCATGTTTTAAATTAACATTACCAATAACTGATGTTAAACTAAAATCATCATCACTCTCATTCATTATTGAAACTTTATAATCGTAATCGGAATAAATAAGTGAAGTGTTACTAAAAAGCTTACTGTTCCAAATATGATTCCATCTTAGTGTACCTGTAATATTACCCCAGTCTAAACCAAACATATCCTGAATATTGAAATAATCTCTACCCATATATCCTGATAGAAAAATTCGATTGTTTTGATTGATTTTATAGTTTGCCTTGGCATTAAAATCGTAAAAGTATAATTGGTTATTATTCAATGATTCATCAGAAGAAAGTTTCAGAAACATGTCGGCATATGTTCTTCTGCCAGTAATTAGAAAAGAACCTTTATCCTTTATAATTGGGCCTTCTATATTAGCTTTGGCAGATATTAATCCTATACTACCACCTACATGATATTTTTGATTATTTCCTTCGTTCATTTTAACATCCATAACTGATGAAATACGACCACCATATTGGCTAGGTGCAGTCCCTTTGTATAGTGTAAGGTCTTTAATGGCATCGCTGTTAAAAGTGGAAAAGAATCCCATTAAATGACTTGAATTATATACGGTAGCCTCATCCAATAAAACCAGATTCTGAGAATTATTACCACCGCGCACAAACATGCCTCCACTGCCTTCTGCTGATGTTTTAACTCCGGGAGTTAACGTGAGCGTCTTAATCACATCTTGCTCACCAAATAAAACAGGAATTTTCTTTATTTCCTGTGGTTTTAAATTCTCAATGCCGATTTCTTCTGAGATAATATTCTCATTTTTCTTTTTTGCATTTACAACAATCTCTTCTAAAGTTTCTGAATCAGCTGATAATTTGTAATCAAGCCGCTTGTCATCATTTAAGTTAACGATAGTTTCAACAGACTGATAACCGATATAACTAAAAACAACAGTATATTCTCCTTTGGGTAAGGTGAGAGAGTAATAACCATAAGCATTGGTTATTGTACCCGTAGCTGAAAGCTCCTTAACTGAGATTGTAGCCCCAATCATTGTTTCGCCGTTTTCGGCATCTGAAATAATCCCACTAATTGTATATTTTTCCTGTGAATAAGCTTTCACCAGGAATAAACATAGTACAATTGGTATCAACAATACTTTTCTTTTCATTATTTATAGGTTTCTTTTCAATTTTATTTCAAAACTAATGGGGATTGCCTGTATTTATATTGAAAACTCAGTTAGATGAACAAAACAGGGGGCGAACTGAACAAGTTGCTTATTGAAATAGTTAGTGAGCCTTTAGTCTATTAAGAAGTTAAAATACAATAGAAAAAACGCCTGATATTTTTAATCCACTGTAACTTTTAAATCCCCCTATATTTTGGTCAAAATCTGTAGATTGAACATATTCACAATTCAAGCCAAGCTGAGTATTTTTACCAGAGCGATAAACAAAACCTGATGATACTTCTATGAACGGAGCATTGCTACTAGATTCTAGTTCATCTGCATTAATGCCATCATACATATTTCCTGAGGCTTCAGCCAATTTTGAGTTAGCAGAAACAAATCCGACACCAACTCCTATGTACGGACGAAATCGCTGTTTCATTAAAAAGTAATCTAAACCAACATTGAAAGGTAAAAAGATTACTCCACCGCCCTCAATTTCAATATCGTCACCATTGATAATTGAAAAAAAATTGGGTTGTATCGGTTCTATTTTTTTAATTTGAACGCCAAAGTTAGCATTTAAAGCTATAGTTTCTGAAAAATATCTGGCAACTGATAAGTTCCAAATCCCCATGTTATTGGGAAAATCTAATACATTGGCTACACGAGACTTAGATGAGTTATTAAAATTCCATTGACCATAACATAATGATATTTGCCAGTTGTTTTTTAAGTGAACCATTAAAGAATCATGTTCATGTTTTTTTTCTTGTTCTATTCTTTTTATTTCATCAATTCCCCACTCCGTATTTTGAGCAAAAAGACTAGTCTTTGTAAGTAATATTATTCCTATGATTGTTAATGGCAGTAACTTATTTGATTTAGTAGAACTTTTTTTTGTTTTCATTAAATTCATGATTTGTTAGATTTTAGAGATTTTATAAATTTCACCCACTCTTCAGAAACATCGGTTTTGAAAATACTTGTTGGAACCAGTGTATTTGTCAATTCCCAAATTCTTTTTAGTTCTGCGAAATATTGTTTTGCTTTGTTATTCGAAGTCAAATATTCATTTAGTTCGGTTTGCTCATTTTCAGATAAAGAATCAGCAATTTTTTTAGTAATTAATATTTTGCATCGAGTGCTAACTTGTTCTTTCATTGTTTGGATAGTTAAATAATTAAGCCATCTGCCATTTCTATAGTGCGGTCTGTATTATTTGCAAAATCCGTGTCGTGGGTTACACAGATAATGGTTTGTCCATTCTCTTTTGCCAATCCTTTAAATATATCAAGCACAGCCTGAGTGTTTTTTGAATCAAGGTTACCCGTTGGTTCATCGCTCATAATAATTGAGGGATTGTTAATGAGAGCCCGGGCAATAGCCACTCTTTGTTGCTGACCTCCCGATAACTTATTCGCACTTTTCAGTGCCTGGTCTTCAATGTCAAGCAAACGCAGACTTTCATAAGCTTTGTGCTCAATCTCTTTTGTTGAATATTTACCCAACTTTAATGCGGGCAGCATAACATTTTGCAAGCACGAAAATTCAGGTAGTAAATAATGAAACTGAAATACAAAACCAATATGTTCATTTCTGAATGCAGCCAACTGATTTTGTGTCTTCCCGGTTAGTAAATCTCCGTTAATTTGAAGTGTACCTTCATAATCGGTATCCATTGTTGAAAGCACGTACAACAATGTAGACTTACCAGAACCTGATTTGCCAACTATGGATAAAAACTCACCTTTTTTAACTTCGAACGAAACACCTTTCAATACCTGAAACGTTTCAGGTTCATGAAAATATTTTACCAGGTTTCTTATTTTTAATGAAGTTTTGTTTTCCATCTTATCCACGAATTATTGTTACTGGGTCAACCTTTGCTGCTTTTCTTGATGGTAAATAACCTGCTATTAGGGTGGTTAAAACACCAAAAACTACTGCAAGAACAAAATCCTGAACCCGGAAGTAAATGGGTAAGGTTTCCAGGCTAGCCACGTTGAAGGGAACTTGATTAATCAGCAATGAAATTAAGTAACCAAGAACAACGCCTAAAAATCCACCCAATAGACCAATTGCTCCGGCTTGGGCAAGAAATATGGATTTAATATCATTACCCGAAAATCCTGTTGCTTTGAGGATTGCTATTTCTTTAATCTTCTCATTAATGGTCATATTCATGATATTATAAATACCAAAACCAGCCACTAATAAAATGGTAAATGAAACAGCAATAGCGATAACATTGCGCAGAGATGCGCCAGCTACCAATTGTTCGTTGGCTTCCTGCCATGACTCAATTTGAAAAGGGATTAGTAAGCCTAGTTTTTTAACAACGGGTACTGTATTATCCCGGTCTTCAATATTTATTAAAATATCACTGGCATAATCAGAGTTTTCACCTATTAATTGACGCGCTGCTGTGATATTTAAATAGGCTTTTGTTTTATCTATATCTTTTAGGGAACTTTCAAAAATTCCAACAACAATGTAGTTCCTGGATACGCCATCGGAGGTTAGCACATTTATGCTGCTATTTACTTGTAAGCCGAGGTCTTCAGCTAACAATTTTCCAATAATAATACCCGATTTATGGGTTTGTAAATTGTTCCAATTGCCTTGGGTAATTATTTCTGAACTTTTAAATAGCTTGTCCTCCTGTTCTAATTCAATACCAGAAACTCTTCCATTTATCTTTTTTGACCCGCTCCTAAAAAATACGCTAAAGTTTATTTGGCGGGCAACAGCAACAACTTCTTCCTGCTTTTCTACTAATGAAACAATGCCGGAAGAATTCTTAATACCACTTGTATATTGAATGCTTTTTCGGTTATGAATATTAAATACAGTTTGAGAATTATCGTATTCACTTTCGATAGGATTGTAAGAATGATTATTGTCCTGATTGTAAATGCGGATATGAGATAAAGCACTAAATGCAAGGTCGTCTTGTGTTTTGTTAACACCATTCATAAAACTATTCATGAAAATATACATAGAGACACCAAATGTAACTCCCATAATGGCTACAAAAGTTTGCCAAAACTTTGAGGTAAGGTGAACACTAGCTATTTGAATATTTACTGATTTAGCCATGAGTTTTAATTATTTAGGGAGTAGTAAAGTTGATGTTTCATCTATACCCGAAAGAATTTCAACCCATTCCGAAGTTCTAATGCCTACCGCTACTTTAACTTTCTGTTTATTTTTAGATAGAATAAAATCTCCCGGTAATAGATATTCAGTTGGAATCACCAGAGCGTTAGTCTTATCCTTTATTTTTATATTCGCCTGTAGTTGTGTCCCTGATATTAATTTGGGAACAAGCTCTGTAAATTTAGCCTCGGCAATAAACGATTGTTCCTGCGAATCGAAAAATGGGTAAACCTTAGAAAGTATAGCTTTATAGCTTTTGTTTTTATCCGTATTTAGTTCGATGAAAACCTCCTGACCAACTTTAATTTTGTTTATGTCTTCTTCAACGATTAACAGCTTTGCAATAAATTCACCAGAACCAATTTCTGCGACTTGTTCTCCTCTTTTTATCAGCTCACCTTCAGTTTTATTAATTTGAAGAATAATTCCGTTAACCTTGCTTGCTATTTCATAAAATGACGATGTATTTTGTTGAGATGCTAAATTGGCTTTGCTCTTTATAACTTCTAAATGAAGTATATTTTTTCTATCAGCTATCTGATTTTCAATAGATATAAGGTCTTGTCTGCTGTTTTCATAGGCTAATTTTGCTTTTTCATAATCAAGTTTACTTACAGCTGCTGTTTTAATCAGTTTTTGATGTCTAATAAAATTGATTGAATCTGTTTCAAGCTTATTCTTTATCTGAAGTTTTTGCGCAATTAGTTGTTCTAAAACGGGAGAGCTATCTTTTGCATTCGATTTGGAGTATTCATAGTTTGCTTGCGCATTATCCAGTTGTTCTACTTGCGATTCATTTTCAATTAAGAAAAGTGACTGACCTGCTTTGACAGAATCTCCTTCGTTGAAATGTAATTTATCAAGATAACCTTCGGTTTGAGAGGTTACTATATAATGATTTTTAGTAATTACATTACCACTTGCAAAAACTGCTTCAACAATATTTTTCCTTTCAGGTGTGGTTGAATTGTTTTGTTTACAACCAGAAAGAATAAATATTAATGTAATACCAGATATTAAAAGTATTTTGCTCATTTTTCATTATTTATTGCGTGATAGAATTGTTGCTTTGTTTATCATGTAATCTGACAGTCGGGTAAAATATTGACTTTCTACGGCCAGGTAATCATCGTATACTGACAAGTAGTTATCCAGACTAATAAGTCCTTCAGAATATCTGCTGTAAGCAAGTTGAACATTCTCACCAGATATTTTTAAGCTTTCATTTGCTGTTTCTGCCAACTTTTTAGATGATAGATAGTTATTAAACAATATATTATCTGTTATTGAAGATTTCCTAATTTCTTCCTCATAGTTTAATCGAGCGATATTTTGTGCAATCTTTGCCGAACTGTATTGGTTTTTATTTCCAAAACCTGAAAATATAGGTATAGACAGGTTCAAACCGATATAACTATTAGGTTGCCAATCGCTTGAATTGAACGATAAATTGAAATCTTGCTGATACTGTGTACCTCCCCAGTAATAAATAAAGTTCAACTTGGGCGTAAATCTGGTTAAGGCTTGTTTCCTTTCAAATTCGGCTATTTCTATTTGAGCTTCATATAATTTTATACTTGCTTCATTTTGAGGAACAAACTCAATTGAATTATTCATATTTAATTCAATTTGTTCTTTAAGAACAAGCGTTTCGGAATTTGATAAACCGAGCAATATTTTAAGGTTCAGTTGATTTTCAACCAGATACTGTTTGTTTTGCTCCAACTTGTCAAAAGCATTATTACTGTTAATTTTAGCCTGATTAAAAGATAGACCATCAATTAATCCTTCCCGAAATCTATCAATAGCAATTTGAAGTATAGAATCTGCCAGAGTTAAATCTTCTTTGGCATTATTTACCGCAGCTTGAGCTGTAATAGTAGCATAATAAATTTGTGCCACCTGTTCTCTTAAAGTTTGCTCGTACAAAGCTTTTTCAGTTTGCTTAAGCTGTGTGTTTGATTTTGCTATTTTGGATTGAAATATTGATTGCCAGTCAAGTAAGGTTTTACTAACAGTGATTCCGCCATTGTAAACGTAGGGCAAGCCAAACTTTATGTATTCTGTTTCACCTGGTCTCCCCACAGCTTCTCCAGGTATCGGAGTTTCTGCAATATTAATATTGTGTTGCCCTGAAAATCCAGCACTAACTGTAGGATATAAAGGGCTATTGGCTATTCTTTGGTCTTTAACTGCCTTTTCAACTTGCAATTGATAAACTGAATTATCGGGATTGTTTTCTTTAGCGTATGCCCAAATTTCATCAAGTGAATGAAAAACTTGCTGAGCATTTAAAACAAATGAGTTCAACAGTATTACAGCAACAACCGATAACTTTAACAACTGTGTCATTCTCTTATCCATGTTTTTGTTCTTGAAAACATTCCTTTAGATACAACCAGACTTAGCTTGTTATCAGAAAGCAACTCAACCGTACATTCTGCATAAATTCCTTTTTTAGGAGTGTAGATTTTCCCATTTACCCACTTACCATCCGAATACGATAATCCTGTTATTATATCCATACCCAGAATACTTTGATTCCGCTTTTCAGGATTTGGATTGTTTTTATCTTTTGGATTAAGACCAGGATTGTTTGCCAATTGCGCTATCCAAATAATCTTACCAGAATAGGTCTTATCTACTTTATATATTTCAATTTTGTTGGTTTTATCATCATTTAACCAAACTCCAATAATATTATCAGTAGATTCCTGAGCTTGTGCAATGAATTGACAAGCAAAAAGAAAAAATGCTATTGTAACTTTTGTGATATGTTTCATTTCCTAGTCAGTTATAATGTAACAGGTCCTTGCCATGAATCTTGATTATTCTCTGCCCGAATGTTTAGAGTAGGGTTAGGCAAATCAAAGGTTATGGTATCATTTATTTCTCTTTCTTGGATTTGCCACGTTTCAGGAATAACTGGTGTGTCAGTTATTCTGTTTGCGTCTCTGGAAATCAATACATATTCTTCACCTTGTGGGGAAATAAGAATGGAAAGTGTTCTGCCTGCGTTGAACGTTACTTTATGGTATTTTTCAATGTACCTTCCTGCAAGTAATCCTTCTTCATTTTCAGGTAATTCAGCATTTGCATCAACAATTTGTGCATTAAACATCCATTGATAACCAAAGAACTCGGCTGTTGTAAATTCTCCATCTTCGTTTGCATCAGGTGAGCGCATAAATTTGGCATAATCCGGCATTCCTTCTCTTGGTTCGTTTTTTTGCCAACCACTAGTAATTTGAATGGAATCAAATTCTTCCTGAGTTAAAATTTCATTATTAGCCCAAACAAGTATGGAATCCATAGAGATTATTTGTACCAATTCAAAACCTATTCTTTTGGTTTCTGTTACAGTTTCTTCTTCAGGAACTTTGGCGTCTTCATCTTTCTCACAACTGATTAAAACTGTAGAAAGTACCGATATTGATAACAAAAAAAGTAAGTTCTTCATAATGTTCATATTTTGAATTTTTACAACTCAAATATGAACACATACCAGTTGATTTGAAATCAATAAGTAAGTGAATTGAACAAATTGGAAGGTGAATTGAACAGAGCTAGGATTGTTCTATCCAGTTCATAAATTCGGTAACTTTTAATCGGCTTACAATAAGCTGCTCTTCGATTTTTAAATCAGTTTTGATGATAACTTTTCTATTAAAGTAAGGTCGAACTTCCTTAATGGTTTTTTTATTTAGTAAAACTTGCCTGTTAATTCTAAAAAACAAGGAATGGTCAATGGAAGCCTCAATTTCAGACATGGATTTAAAAACAGGATAACGTTTGTTATCGAATGTATGGATGTAAAGAATTTCGGTGTCAACAATAAAAAATGCAATTTTACTCACCTCAATAGGAATGAAGCTTTCTTTGACATGTACAAGTATTGAGGATTTATTGTTTTCTTTCTTTTGAAATGTATTTTTTAGCAGGGTTACAATTTCTATGTCGGGCTTTAAAGATTCTTTCAGTGTTTCGTATTTTGTAAAGGCCAATTCCACATCTTCTTCCTTTACTGGTTTTAATACATATTCAATACCATTGGTTTTAAATGCTTGCAAAGTGTATTGGTCAAAAGCGGTACAGAATATAATTGGACATTTCAGTTGTACTTTTGAAAATATTTCAAAACTAAGCCCATCGGCTAGTTGAATGTCTGAAAAAATTAAATCAGGCAAGTTTTTATCGTTAGAAAGATACTTTACAGATTGCTCAATACTTTCCAAAGTATCAAGAATAATTGAATCAGGACGAACTTGCACTATTATTTCACTTAATATTTGTGCGGTATGTGGTTCATCTTCTATAATTAAAATATTCATCGCCCAAGTAATTTAATTTTTATACGAAATACTGATTCATCCGAAAATACATTGACTCCCCCCGGCATCCCTAATAATTCATACCGTTTAATAAGGTTTTCCAAACCTAATCCAGAATCACCACCAGAAGCTACTTTTTGCTGCAAATTATTCTCGACTGTTATACTATTAATGCCCGAATCATAGATTTTAATGTGTAAAGGTTTTTCTTTCGACACAATATTATGCTTAACGCAATTCTCTAATAGTAATTGTAAGGAAAAGGTTGGGATATTATGATTCAATAGATTTTTAGGAATATCAATATCAATGCTTAGCATGTCCTCATACCTGGCAAATAACAAAAATGAATAATCATCAATAAGTTCAAGTTCTTCTTTAAGCGTTACCGTGTCTCTTTCTTTTTTTAGCAACAATAATCTATAGATGTCAGACAGTTTGATAACAAATTCCTCTGCGTTGTTATTTGATGAGCGAATCATAGAACGTAATGTTGACAGAGAATTAAATAAGAAGTGAGGGCTAATTTGCTGTCTAAGAATTTCAAATTGAGCACGAATATTTTCAGTTTTTAGCATTTGGTTTTGCATCGAAACTGATTGATTTCGGGCATTTAGATTAATCATGTATTGAATGAGATAAATCATTGCAATAGAAACACTTCCTCTGATGAAAAGCAATATAAAATTGGTTTCCCTGTTAATGTTAACACTTTCACCTCTAATAGAATTAAGAATAATTATTAGAGATAGTAGAATGCTATTGGTAAGAAAAATAATAAAGATTTTACTGGCTAAATTCCATCTTTTAGAGGAATGAAAGAATAGGTTAATAAGCTTTGAATTTAAAAACCATGCAATTATTAGAAATAAAAAAGTAACTAGCCAAACTGTTAAAAAATTCTGTATGGTAAAGTCAGTTTCATTCTCTGATTGACTTAAAATACCGAATAGAGGTAGCAAAGCTGAGAATGCTACTCCGATTTTCCAATTGTTAGTTTCCCTTAATCTATGTTTCATAGATTTCAAATATACATATTAAGCCTAAGGTGAACGTGTGGGGCGGCAAAAATTGCACTCTTTTGCAAATTTTGGTTTGTGGGTCAGCCTGTGCGATTTGCAAATGTGTGCAATGTGCGTGGGCTTCTCGAACTGTCCCGAAGGGCAGAAGCGGGCGGGCAAAAACTAATTTTTTCTTGCACCAACTTTCAATCAATGTGCCTATATTTTCTATCTGTCTTTTCAAATTTTATAATCAGGTTTCAATGTTGCAGTTTCTTCTTTACACTTGCAGCTAACGGTTTGTGTATGTGGAGTGCGGGATTAAAAGTGGTAAACTTTCAAGCTCGCACGTAGCCAATTCGTTTATTTATAATTTCAAATTTTCCGTCAATCGTCAAAGACGAATTGGCGGTGTTGCAACAACGAACCGCAGCCCCCAAAACCGCTGAAACCCGCATTACATATGACACTTTGTTAACGCCTGTTATTTCCATTTCATATATTTTCTGCCCTCTTGTTGCATCAAACTCAAAGTCAGGAATCAAGTAATGATAGTCTTTATATTTATCATTGGATTTTAGTACCTCTACAACCTGTTTTAACCTGCTTTGTATTGTTGCTGTTTTTCTTAAAATACTTCTCTTAAAGTTATATTTATCCATTTCCAATTGTGAATGGTTTTCAAATTCCATCCAGTCAATATCTTTTGTTGTGAAGATTGAGATTTGCTCAGATAAGATTTCAAATAGGAGTTTAGTTTCTTGACTTTTTACGTCATGTCTTAAAATCTGAAAATAAATTTCTTCAGGTAATGAGTAAGACCAATTTTGTTCTGTACTGTCAATGTTTCTGTGCCAGGTGTATTGCAGCTCGTTTCGATTATGAATTACAATCTTTTCAAGAATTAAAGTCTCTATCGGAACTTTGGAATTTGTTTTAAAAGCTTCCTTTAATTGAGCAACAAGATTTGTTGTTCTTTCCGCATACTTTTTTTGTAAAACAAGTTTTGTTGAGTCCGAAAAGTTAATCCCTATTTGTTTTGCTTTATTAATTTCATTGTCGATAAATTCAATTCGGTTTTTATTTCTTGTGTAATATATTTGGTTTAAATTATTTCTGTCTATACTCGTTGTTTTATACAAAAGTACTGTATTTAAAAGGAATATAATTACAGAGATAAGCACCCAATTTTTTGTTTTAAATAGAAGTCGAATTGAGTTCCAATTTGCAAAAAAGATATAAACTGGAATAAGAATTAGTAACAACCAAAAGTCTTTCAAAATATCCAAGTGGTTATCGTATCCATAAAGATTGTAGACTACTAACGAAAGGACAGAACCAAATCTGGCAACAATTGCCAAAGCTAAAAAGGTTATGAAAAAGGAAGTTGAAGCTACAAACGTTGTCAGATATTTTTTTCCTTTGTTTTTGTTTGATACATAAAACCAACAAATTACTGCAAATCCAAATCCAAGACTTGAAGAAAATGCAGCAAAGAATAAATCATATAACTTAAATTCTCTAAATGTTAAAATATAGGCGTCCCTTTCGAAAGTTGTTAGTCGTAATATTTCTCTTGAATGATTTAAAAGGAGATTTATTAGGAAAGCAATAAAAAGTCCAAAAACCAAACCAAACCAAAATTGTTTTCTTCCAATTTTAGTAATTGTCAAGTTTGGTTTTAAAAATCCTTTTTTAAGCATTAGTTATCTCGGTTTTTATAATTGGCGTTAACGTTGAGTATAAGAAACGTAAGTGATTTCGAAGCTCTTACCTGTCAAATTACACTGAGCCAAATTTGCGTTTTGACACAAATTTAAAATTTTGAAACAACCCGTCAAATCGCAGATTTGGCGGAGCTGATTAAACGCTCAAAAGTTCCGTAAACCACTGAGCCACTTATGTTTTTTATACATTGTTGGCGTGTCGTTGTTTCTATTCATTATTTTCCTCAAGATAATAAGTCTCAATCTTTTCAAACTCTCCATCCGAGCTAAAAATCAAATGCACAATTTGAAGACTAATCAAGTTATGCTCCTTGTCTGTAGAGTGTCCAGCCTTAATCCTTGATAATTCTGTATCAAATTCACCAATGGTATGAGCATTATTTGAAATTGCTTTCGAGATATTGTTCAAATCCTCAGTAATTATAATCAAATTATCATAATTGTGTCCAGACGAAATTGTATTTGCAACTACAATAAATGCTCCACCAAAAATCAAGGTAATATTTATGCAAACCGATACCCAAAACGCAATTTTACATTTTTTAATCATAATCTTGAAGTTAATTTATTGCCACATTATACAACTTATCGGCCAAGAGTATCTGCAACACACTCGCTTTCCCTTATCAACCCCTGCAGTCCAAGAAGGCATTGTCAATATCTTTTGTCGTAAATCATTTTTGCATTGGTCAGAAGCACTAATCCTATTAAAAATCACATCAATTACTTTTCCATGCTTATTTATAGTCAAAGTCAAATACATACTGGCTATTAATGAACTATCCCTTTCGATGCAGTTAGCTAGAATCGGAATCAAATCACTATGTAAATATCCAGATAATCCGCTATCTCCGTTTTTAAATTCTGGCATTTTTTCTGCAAAGATGTACACTGAATCGCAGTCAGCATCTACTTGTCCAAAACATGTAACAGAAATCAAAATTCCGACTATTAAGAATACTTGCTTCATTATAACTAGGGTGTTTCTTGCAATGCACGCCAACGGCTCGAATATGGGGCGTTTGGCATTTCAAAGCTCCAACCTGTCATACCGCTAAAATTTTTATTAAATGTACTAATTTTCAATTTATCACTATCCGCCAAATGACCTATATTTATTGTTAGGTTTTCGTGCTTTCTTCTCCGCAATCTACTCGTGCGTTGGGCAGCCATACTCTTTGACAAGTTTTGGTTTGTGTGTCGGCTTTTATGAGCGACTTGGCAATGTGTATGGTTGCGAAGGGTTGGCATTTAAACCGAACTAATATCAAAATGTGTTTGCAATGTATCACTAGCTTCTTGAGATAATTCTGGAACATTAATAATCAAATTTTCTTTTGCTCTACTACATGCAACATAATTAACTCGATGCTCTTCAAGATTATTCAATTCTGGATTCAAAAGAAAAGCTAAGTCACGCTCTTCATTATATCTGTTTCCAAACTTACCTTTTACTATAACTAAGACATTATTAAACTCATCACCTTTCGCTTTATGGATTGTACGATGCAAACTTTCATCCTTTAATAATCTAATTGTCAATGCTAAATCTTTGTAAGTCGTTGTTTTGTAGAAGTTTTCCACTCTTGTCATTTCTGTTGTTTTGCTCTCTCTTATCTTTGGTAAACTAACAATAGTGCTAGATTGTAGGCGTTCATATAATTGCCAAAGATTCTCATTGCTGATTTCAGCATATTGATTTAAGTAAGATTTGATAAATATCAACGCTGATTTATGCCCTTTAAATAAATCTTGATTTCGAAAATGACGACTTAACTCTTTAATTGCATCGTTAAAAAGATTCTGCTTTGCGAATTCAACAGACTTTATAACAGAGATTATTACTTTTTTCCTGTCTCTATTTGAGTCTATACTAAACAACTCTTCTATTATATTATTCGCCGCACTTTCTACTGGAACTCTTTTCCTCATAGCGTTTGCAGTTGGTACCATGTAGGACAAAGACACTACATTCTTCTCACCCCATAGTCTTTCGCATTCTTCTAATGCTGCAATACTATCACCTACTATGATTCTGGGTAAATCACCCGCTTTTCCTTCTGGACTTGTCTGAGTTATTGAACTTCTAATTGAATTTAGTACAGCTATTATTTGAAGTGTGCTTCTGTGATTGTCAGGAATTACAAATTCATTAATGTTTGGCAAAGTGAAGTCAATAAACTGTTGCATACTTGCTCCTTGGAAACTATAAATTGATTGTGCTTCATCACCGATAACACCAACAATAGTTTCTTCATTAGCTATTAGTTTTAATATTTCTGATTGAATTGGGCTAGTATCTTGAAATTCATCAATGAAAAAGTAAGGAAATTTGGCTCGTAAAATCCTCAAGACACTCGAATCTAAGTTTATTATCTCCCAAGCAAAGGCAAGAATGTCATCATAGTGCATTATTCCTTTTTCCCAGAATGCTGTTTTATAACTGAGTAAACTATTATGATATTGTTGAACATTCCTGTTTCTGTTAGGTAACCTCAGGATACACATTTCGCCATTGATTTCCCAGAATACTTTTTTCATTTCTGATTCTTGAACATTGAAACGATTAGGCAAGTTGGTATTTCTGAAAAATCCATTAGAGAAAATATGTTCTAATGGGCTATCGAACTTTGAAGGATTCAGACCATATTTATCACTAATCAAAAAAAGATATGGTTTCACTACATGCACAAAAAGAAAGCTATGAATTGTACTTATCTCAATATTATCTTTTTCATCTTCTACTCGGTCAACCAAAGTATCAACACCAACATTGGTATAAGTTATACAAGCAATTTTCCTATTTACTCCAAGTCGCTCTGAATTTATTAAAACATTTCTAATATGATTAACTAGAAAAGTAGTCTTTCCTGCTCCTGGACCAGCGACCACTTTAAAGTGTTGCTCAATGTCTATTTGATTGTTTGCTGATATTACTTGCATAGCCATTCAATTGCATTTGATATATAAGCTGGAACTTGAAACTCACATTCGTTATTAGGTAAATTTTTCTCTAAAACATGTGCCAAGTCATATGCATTTTCGCCTTTGGATAATGAATTTAAATATCTTGCAGCAATGAGATGCTTTTTTAATTCTTCATCATCTATGCCAGATTTTTGAATAGATGCTATTATACGTTTGTTTTCGTTACCTCTTGTACTATGAATCTCAATCATTTCATTTAGGTTTTTACCTTCTTTATATGCTTTAATAAGATTCTTTATTTCCTCATTATTTGCAATTGCTGATACTACATGAATATCTAATTTGGGGTTTTCAAAAGCAATTGCATATTCAAATGTTTTACCTACTCCTTTATCTTGTGAAAAACATTGAATATTTGGGTGTTTACCTTCTGAATAGTCGTCCACTATTTTGTTTGAACATTCATTAAACGCTACTAATTCGTCACTATTCTCAAATGGATAGCACTACTCATTTACAATATCTTCATCAACAGTATATGTTGGGTCTAAATCAGTGATACAAGCAACTTTCTTATTTATTGCATAAGGCTTAGTTGAATCAAACAGTTTTAGAAAGTGATTAAAGTATCTTCCTCCAATATTAATTACTGATACATGCTCAGACTCTAAACTTTCTCCATTATATTCTGCAAAAACTGGAAGTAAAAGCTGTTCCGTTATACCTTCTACAAAAACTACACTTTTTGAAAAAAGCATGTCGGATTTCGTTGCATCTAGAAATCGTTGTACATATGCTTTTGAATCTTGTTCGTCATCTCCGAAAACTCGACCTAAATAAGCAATATTCAATTGCCCATTATCAAGTCGATGCAAGCATATAATATTGTCAAGTTCAACTGCCGAAGTAATGCTTGGGGAGTGAGATGTAATGAATACCTGTTTTGTTTTATTTTTATTGTTCTCTTTTAAGAATTTCAGAAATTTATATTGCATTGCTGGGTGCAAATGAGCTTCAGGTTCTTCTATTGCCAAAATTGGAAATGATTTGGCATTACTGCCTAGATAATCTCCAGATGCATCCTTCTGCATTTTTGCTAATAACAGGGAAATAAATATTAGATTATTATACCCTAGCCCATTATGAGTTGCAGGAATTGTAATACCTGTTTCATGTTTTACGATTAGTTTAAGTGCTGAATACATCTCTGTGTCTAAAATATGTCCATCAAAATCAGGCTCAGCATTTTGAAAGGAAGCTCCTGTTTCCGTTGCATATTCTAACATTTCCTTCTTACCGAGTTCCATTCTTTCTTGAAGCTGAGTAATAAGATTTTTAGCATCTTTTGAGAAAGCTTTTCTTTTGACTGAAATTTGTTGTCTTTGGGTGTTCTTGTCTAATTCGGTATCATTTTTAATTTCATAATCAATGAAGAAATCTATTACCTCTCTAAGCAGTGTGTTTTTACCTGAAAACAAATCTCTTTCGACATCTCTAATTGCATCCAAAAACTGGAAATCCACCTTCTTAATTGTTTCATTATCAACTACATTTTTATAATCTGGATTACCACAATAGATTTTACTTGTATATTTTTTAAGAAATTGGTGCTTTATTGTAAGCCAATAATCTTCAACATCCTCTGAATTGACTAATCCAAGCTCCTTTTTATAATCTTCATGTTCCCTTTGTGGTAAATAGTGTACATAAGTTAGTTGGGCTGAATATGGAGAATCTAGTTTGGTTAACCAGGTTGATGCTGTTACTAAATCATCCGAGAACTCATCTTCATTGTTGGATTCTGTGAATGTTACTTTTATTATGACTTTAGGTGGTTCTTCCAAAAGACTCGCAATGGTAGTATTTTTATTAAAATCATCAATATCAAGTTTCTTACTTCCACCATAATTTACAACTAAATCCAGAGCCTTTAAAAGATTCGATTTTCCAGAATTATTATGTCCGATTACAATATTAATTCCATCTTGAAATTCTATGGTACAGCCACTTTTTGTTCCATCACCATTATCAGTGCTTTGGAAATTTCTAAAATCTTGTATTTCAATTTTTGATATGTACATAATATTGCAATTATTCGTTTGTGCGTCGGCAAAAATTTGGCTCTTTTACAAGCTGAAGATTCAGCCTGTGTGTTGGAGCTTGTAAATGTGCCAAATGTGCGTTGGCTGTGTCGCTCTTTGCATGAAACCTAACGTTAAGTGTATGATTTCGTAAGGGATTGCGGACTACAATCCTGTCAAGTTACCACCGAAAATTGATGCGGGTGATACCACTCGAAAACCTCTGAAACCCTTATGAATTATACACATTGTTGTGGTGTCGTTATTTTTTCTTTCCAATCAATATTAATGAATCACCGTCTTCGAACTCATTATATTCATCAAGAATTAAAAGCTCGAAATAGTCCTCAAACAAAATTCTTAAGGTTTCATCTGTCTGGTAGTTAACAAGTAATCCTTTGAAAACTTCATCTCCCTTTCCCTTCCAGAATGAATGGCAAATTATTCCATCTGGATTCAATATATCAACTTGTCTATGAATTGATTTCTCTAATTCTTCGTTGGTTAAATGCTGTAGGACTTTGTTTGAGTAAATTCCATCAAATTTTTTCTCTGTTTTTAGTGTTATTGCATCTAAATTTAAAAAATCGTCATCTATGTTATTGTTTATTAATCTATTCAAGAATTCGGCTGAATAGTCTGACCCCACAACTTTATAATCTTTCTTCAATATTTGAAAATCAGTTCCAGGTCCAGAACCAATTTCAAGCAACAAAGAATTTGGGGGCAAGAAATCTTTTAATTTTTTAATCAATTGTTCACCATTAACATCTTTAGCTAATTTGATATATTCTTCAACAGATTCTTTTGTCTTGTAGTACTTATCATTCATGTCTATAAAACCTTTGTTGTGGTGTCGTTATTTTTTATTCCTTTTATATGACTGTTTTATCAATGACATAATATATTCAATATTTTCATCATCTCTAATTTGTAATTCGTAATCTCCGTTCCCCCAATGTCCAATATTTGCAACATCCCTCGCTAATTCCTTGGGGTCGTCAAGTTCACCTTTAAACATATTTATCCACATTTTCAAAGCTTTTTTCTGAACGTGTATGTCTGCAATATTTGAACCGCTTACAAATGCTATATACTTTTTTGTCGGTTTTAATTCAATTCCGTCAAGATTTGTTATTGCATTTTTTATGGTCTCATACAATTCCAAAATCTCAGGTGATGCAACTTCTAGGTGTTCTTTCTCCGTATAAACCTTAATCTCCTTATTTACAGTCTCTACAATATCATCATCACGGGAAATTGTCTTAACGCTTTCTTGTGCTCCACTTGTTTGGATTTGGCTATAATTTACATTTTCATTGTCGTAACGTTTTATTTCCCATAATTCAATCGGTAAATCTTTGAAATTAATTGCTTCTCTTTGATAAGTTGTAAATGAAGGTGAAACAAAAATCACTTTGGATTGAGACCAATCAACGTCATTCCTTTTTAAAACTGATTGTCCACATTCGTTATATTCCAAAATGAAATCCGCTTTATTATTCAGCATAAGTGACAAATAGGCATATCCTTGGTCAATTACACTAAAATTCTTATCCCGTTTGTACTCAATTATCACAAAAGCAGATGCGTCGTGGTCAAAAGCTAAAGTGTCTATTCGGAAATTATTCAAGGAGAATTCTGATTTTACAAAGTCAAGTCCGAATATGAGTTTTAAATTCTTTTCGGTCAATGTTTGTATTTCCTTTTCTAATTTAAACGGATTTTCCTTAATCAATTCGAGTTTTCCGTCTTTGTTTTTATAATTTGCCATATCTATCTGATTCTGCGTCCTTTATAATGCACCACAACGGCTCGAATATGCGTAGTGCGGGATTACAAGGCACTTCACTATCAAACCGCTATGCTGTTTATTAAATGCTTTAAAGTTCAAATTTACCAAATCGCCCCGCATTACGTATATTTATTGTTGTATGCTGGTGTTTGTTGATATCAGGGTGATATACAAATCATTGTCATTTATTTTTATGGGTTTTTTACATTTGGTTCTATGCACCAATCTGCACGTTCCATAAATTCTTTCTGAAAGTCTTTTCGCCATCTAGAAATACTTGAACCACCAAGGCTGTCAATATAATGGTTAGTATTTTCCCTACGTACATATTGTCCACCCCAACTTGGTTGAGTAGGGTTTTCAGCATTATTGATACCTCTATTTGCACTAATTAAATACAAGAATGCTGGTGAATCACCTTCACAAACACCAGTACACCCCATTCCTTCATGTGGATAAATATCACAAAGTGCCCCATGGTTTGACCGAATATTTTTATTAATCCATGCTAAGTCTGAAATTGGGTCGTTACCTCCGAACATGCCCTGATAGGTTTTTCTTGACTCGATTATAAACAAATCAGGAAAATGTTCCATTAACCACCCATGTGTTGCATCTTGGTAAGCGATAAGAAAAATGCGAAGTCTACTTATAAAAATTTTGAGTTCTTCTTCACTGCGTGTGTTCTTTACATCCCATATGGCTTGAGCAACTTCTCGTGGGCCACCCCATACGCCAATCCATAAAGGTCTAGGGTCTGGTTTATCAGCAGCTGCAATAATTGCATTTGATGCCTCACTATCCAATCCTTCGCCAATTATGTCTGTGTAAGGTTGTTTATTGTATCCCCATTTTACATTAAGTCCATGATTGTTAGCCTTGCCCTCATATGTAACTGAACGTAAGTAGTCAGGTGTAGGGTATCCAGTATCATACGTTTTTAAATTCTCATACACCTTTTCGTATTGGTCTATAACTGATAAAATATTTTTCTTCTCAGCTGTCATAGCAAAAGTTCCTGCGGTAGCGACCAACCCTTCAATATCAAACTCATTAGCATATAAAAGAAAACGTACCATTGATTGCATGTCATCGGGGTCACTCTTGCGATTAGCTGGCACATTATCACCTCCCTTAACTACTCCGATTGGAGGAAAGTCAGTTGTCATTATTACTCTAAATTTTTGAAAATCCTTTGGGCTTTCATCAAATTTATCTTGTGCAATACTTCCCAATGTTATAGTAAGGGTTGTCAATAATAAAAATAATCTTCTTGTTTTCATGTGGTATTTATGTTACTCGGTTTGTCACACTTGCATACAACGTTGAGTATAAGAATAGTAGCCGACTGCGTGGCACTTTCCTGTCAAGTTATAAGAAAGTTGAAGCGGGCTACAACCCTTGAATTTACTACTATCTCGGCTATTATTTTTATACATTGTTAGCTGTAGTGGTTATTCCTTCATAAATTTAATTATTTCATCGGTTAAAAATGCTGGATACTCATTATATACCTCAGTCATAGTCTTGCCACTTAAACATTCATAAACAGATGTCGAACCTTTATCTGTGATACTTAGTACTCCTTCAAGATTTGGCTTGTTATGATGTATATTATCTATTCCTGCCTCTGATGCAATATTAAAGTTTTTGGTGTACTGAGCTTTTTCCTTTGGCTCAAGGTCATTGTATTTTGAGGCTTGATTTTCTTTAGGAATAGTTATATCACAATCCTCGATAATATCAAAGTCGTGAACAACAAAATACTCAACTTCAAATAATTTACACAGCTGAATTATTGATTTTAAGGTATCCTTACCCCAAGCAGCTACAATTGATATATTATTGTATTCAAGGTTAATCTCAGATGAAAAAACTGTGCGATATCCAAGAACATCATGAGGTCCTTCAACTATCATTACCTTTTTTGCAAATATGATATTACCTAAATTAGGTTCTAGTGTCTTCATATAAAGCGCAAAGTCATCGATATTTTTCACCTTATATTCTTCTAGAGTATCAGGAATATAGATACTTGCGGTTGGATGATGAATAATCTCTGTTTTTGTTATTTCTGGAGTCTTAAGCTTTATAATTGATTGTGGTTCAAATAGGTTTACAAACTTCTTTGAATGTGTAGTATATATGACTTGATTATTTTCTGCTAATTTTTCTAAAAGTTTGTAGAAATAATCTTGATAGTTTTCGTGAAGAAACGTTTCAGGTTCTTCAATAATAAAGATATTTCCTCCTTTTTCACTTTCTATAATGGCTTTTATCAGAGATATTACAAATAAAAAGATAAAACCATTACCATATCTAGTAATAGGTAGCTTGGGCTTATTATCAGCTTCTTTAATGTAAAATTCAAGGTTTTTATAAAAGCTATCAATTGAAGGAAAACCAAACCCCAAATCAAAATCATCGTTATCAATTTCAAGTTCTTTTTTAATTGAATCCTTAATTTGATTTGTCAAAGCCTCAAGTTTCGGTGTTGGAATTACTTGCTTCTCAATATAGTTTAACATTCTTTCGAAAACATCTACATTAGGTTGCCCTACATGATGTTCGAGTATTCCTTCTTTTTTATCAATGGTAGTTTCTTTAGATTCAAATTCTTTGCGTATTTCCAATAAAACTTTACCCAAGAGGGAGTTTCTATTAGCTTTTAAATGATTATGAATTAACGTAGGTTCAATAAAATACAGAGGTACTTTATCTTTCCACTTATAAGCAGTTTGAGCTCCTTGTTTCAACTGTTTATTAAGAATTTCTGTTTGTTCTTGAGTGAACTTAGCATCTTTTCCTCTTTTTAGTGCCATTGGAGTGAAAATCTGACCATCTGTCCCATCTTTACAATAATGTTGCGTATCAATTACTCCATCAGTCATTGATATGACTAGGTTAAATTTTTCAATATCTCGAAACTTATTATACATAGTCGGGCATAAAAGAGGAGGGGTAATTGAGATATCAATTTCTATATCATTACCTGTTTCGTGATTATGAAAATCATTTTTGTCAAATGATGTAAAACTTGTTGATTTATTATTAAGCCCAAATAGAATAGCATTTATCAAGTTTGATTTGCCAGAATTATTGTGACCAACAATAGAGAATGGTTTCTTAATGTCAGGAAAGGTTAATTCCACTCCTGTGTTATCAAACGACCTAAAGTTTTTAATGCTGATTTTATCTATTCTCATAATATATGGGTTTGTACGGGTCTTATTCCATTACAGCTAACGGTGGTGGTAAGTTTTGTTGCCGATTACGGGCGATTTCATTGTCAAGTTGCTGCAACCTTTATGCGAGCTACTGACGTTGAATTAACCACTGCACCGGCAATTAAATTTAACACGTGTTAGCGTTTCGGTTTTTTGACTTTATCATTAGTTTTATTTACAATTTTTCTTAATCTTGGCTCAGCATAAGAAGCTAGTAATACTCCGATAACAGGAATTATTACTGATTTGAAAAAGAATGAAATAGCTATAAGAAAGATAATTAGTATTTTGGTAGTGTCTTCTGAAAAAGATTTAAGGTTTAATGAAATCCATTCTTCAAAATAATCCCAAGTTTTCTTAGTTCCAATATTTCTAATCTTCTTTACATTTGCCAACCAAAGGACTGAGATGATAAAAACTATCAAAACTCCTAAAGAGATTCCTATAATGTCAAGAACTTCTTTTGAAAATTTATAAAATTCTAAATTTCTAGTTAAAAAGAAGAGAATAAAGGATATAACAATTACATAGGAGATAATAATCCCTTTCTTTATTTTCATTTCGTCTGAAAGGTTTTTAATAATATTCCAAATGTACATTAAAGCAACACCAATTATAATGAAATAGTAAAACCTGTTATTTGTATCAACATTTTGAATGAAAAGCTTGACAACAAGCAAAATAAATATAGATTCTACGGTTAGTTTTGCGATTTTAATATAAGTCGATTTGTCGTGATATTTACGGTTTATGAAAAAGGCGAATGAAAAACAAAGAACTACATAGATTCCTCTTAAAAAGTTAAAATTAATTTTGGTTGTGATTGCTGAGATTTTATTCAAAAAATCTAAATCATATAGCAACAATATTGCAACAAATAGAGTAAGTGTGAGATAAATTAAGTTGCGCAAAAAATTGTTGTGAATAATCTTATTTGACAACCAAATCAAAAAGAAAAAGCACACAATTATAAAAAGAGTAAAGGTCAATCGTTCATATAGTAATTTATAACTAATTAATTCTCCCGCTATGCCAAACTTAGCGCCTACATATTTTAGTGGTGATATTTTAAATGGCAATACAGGATTTATCCATTTTAGATTATAAAATCCATCATCAACATTTTCAGTTTCTGGGAAAGATTCTAATGCCGAAATTTTAAAGGTTCTTGGAATTGATGTATTTATGACCAATCTGCTTGATGTTGATAGACCTCCATATTTGAAGTCATATTTGCCAAATTCTTTATGATATTTTACAAAATCATTTGAAGTGTATTTTAGAAATAATTGTTGAATATTTCCAGCATAGTCAATAGTAAGTATAGATGAATTTTTCCAAGAATCTCTAATCTCATAATTTGAAATTAAACTATCTTTTTGATTCTTAATTTCATTGATAACTATTGCATTGCTTGGGTAAGGAAGCATTACTAATATTTTTTTTCCCTCACCATGTCCTAAAATATCATAACTTTCATGAATTGATGCATTTAGGTTTTCCTCAATAGAAAGGTTTGCATTTGTAAGGTCTGCTTGAATATTTTCATTGTAATAATCTCTAATTTGTTTTTCTGTCAAATCCTTTAACAATTCTATTTCATCATTATATGATTTGAGTTTATCAATAAAACTGAAATAAATTAATCTGGCATCACTTAAATTTCTCATCTCTATATAAAGTTGAGAAAGGGCGATTAACGCGACTGGGTCATTGGGAGATATTTTAAGAAAAGAAAATATTTCATTTTCTTTGGCTTGAGCCAAATGGGGTGGGAGAGAAAAATAAGGTTTATTATCAATCAAATTCCTATTGCCAAGTGCAGTAATTTTTTCAACTACAAAATTGTTTATTGCAATCTTTTCTTCGTTTTCTTTTATCTTGTCAATAAATATAAGAATTACATAACCGATATTATTTAATAACTCAGATGTTTTGTTTTTAATCTCAAAAGTAGAAACATCTTTATCATAACTAGAACTACTTTGAGATCTAAGTTTATCGTAATTATTTGCAATATCTTTATATTCATAACCGATATATTCAATCAGAGTTAAAAAGTTTTTGTTTTCTAATTTTGAAAAAGTTGAATCAATTTTATTGGAAATCAAGGTATTTAAACTGAAGGTATTAATTGGCGGTATCGAATCATTCAGCATTGAGTTAAGACTATCAATTAATAGAAATATTGGTAAAAGATTTTCATTATGGAAATCCACAAAATTGACATAATCTTTTGTCGATAAATTTTCAAAGAAATCTTCGGATTCAACAATTATCTCTTGTGAAATTTCTTTCTCTGATAAATTAGCATATTCAACTTTGCTAACGATGTCATTTAGCATAGGAGAAATGTAACTTATAATTACACTAAAAAGAATAATAATGAGAATACTTCTAC
The DNA here is from genome assembly GCF_963676735.1 of uncultured Draconibacterium sp. NCBI lineage: Bacteria > Pseudomonadati > Bacteroidota > Bacteroidia > Marinilabiliales > Prolixibacteraceae > Draconibacterium > uncultured Draconibacterium sp. The sequence continues at coordinate 213,843 of NZ_OY781464.1, forward strand.
TGTTTGATTTCATAAGTTTGGTCTTTTAAACTGAACGCTAACGGATGGGTATATGAAACGTTTGGCATTTCAAAGTGATTTCCTATCAAACCGTTGCAATGTTTATTAAATGTGCCGCCCTTAAAATTAGCACTTTCCGCCAAATGTTTTATATACCGTGTTGTGCCGTCGTGCATTCATTATGAATTGTTAAATCAGTTTCATTAATATTTCTTGTTCTATTGTCCTTTTATTTGATTTTATAGTATTTACTAGGTTTATGATTTCTTTATGTTCTTCAAAACTTACGCTTTTTACCTTATTGTCATTTAATTGATTAAGATAATCCTTTCTATTATTTGATTTTGAAATTAGCGTTTCAATGTTGTTTGGAATGAAAAACTTACAATTTTTATCCCTTAGTTTATTCTTGAACTCTGTAATGTAAATTGCAATTGCTGATAAATCAAAATCCCCAAAATGTACATAATCATTAGGTATCCGTTGCAACCAATCAATATATGCATTGTTATTGTAACGAAGAAGAAATAACGGCTTTATATCCTTAAATAAATGTTTGTAACGCTCTATTAAAGTAAATGTTTCTGTGTTTTCTATGCCGACAATTGTTATGTCCTTATCGATTTCAAGGGTCTTTTGATTTTCAATATATGCCCAAATGCCTTTTATTTCATTTAGATTTATTGCTTCGCTGTTAATCTTTATTGTTATAGGAAGGTAAGATTTGAGAAAAAAACCATTAAATACTCGACCTTTTTTTGCTTTACTATTTGATGCAATTTTTGTTGCTTCGCTTCGTGTTGTTTCTTCTGTTTCAAGAAATTCAATATATGCATCTAAATCGTCTATGCCAATGGTACTAAGAAAAAGTAAAAGTTTTTCAGTATTAGGACAAATCACATATTTCGTTCTCTGAGTTGTAAAACTCAAACAGCCTTCTTCAATAAATAGGTCTAATTGTTTTTTATTTATTGAAGAGGAAAATACTTTACTAGGTATTTTTTCTTGTTGTATTAGTCGCTTTAACAAACGACAAAAAACTATTGTTAGTTTATTTTCGTTTGTCATAAATCAACCGTGTTGCTTGTGTGATACCATTTTGTTTCTCAAAGTTATACACATACTTATAAGCCAAAGCATCATTTTCTTCAGGTGAACCAAAAACAACCCAAATTCCTCTACTACTTGCAAAACGTATCAATCCTTTAATATTTTTAGTATGTATTCGCCCGATTTCGTCCATAATACAATGCAGTTTAAAATCTCTAAATTTCGACTTCTTAGATGCGTTTTCTTTAAAGATATTCAATAACATAATGTAAATCATTGCTTTAAGCAAAATATCAGTTCCATGCGAACCCACATCTGAAAGCTCTTTTTTCCAGCCCGTTTCTTTATTGTTCTGTTTTACACTAAATTCTAGCTCGAATATATCTTCTAAATCAATTTGTTCCTTTTTGTTTTCTTTAAGTGCCTTTAAAAGTGAAGTCAACAGATTTATAGATTTCTGTTTGCTGTCTTCCATTTTCAATTCAGAAAAAAGATTTGGGTTTTCTTCCAAATTGAATGGGTTATCATCGTGATGTTTCTTTATTTCAAGGAATATTTGTACGATAGGATTTGCTGTGTCTTGTGTACGCATTTTAAAATCTTGAATAGCATTAACAAAGTTGTCATTTTTGAAATCACCATTCATACCGCCAATAATTTTATCAATATTCTGACGCTTCGACACTAAAATATCAATATCCCCTGCGATATGTTTTATTAATCCTGCGTGTTTCTTCTTAGTTTGTTGCTTTACTATTTCGATTTTTTCTTCCTCGATATATTCTTTCAGGTTGTTTTTAATAAAATCAACACTTTCACTTTCGGTTGATAAGACTTTTGGGAAATTGAAAATATTATCAGGGCGGAAAGGACTTAAAAATTCCTTTGTTCCCTTTTGCATTTCTTTGCCTTGTAAATTAATTTCATAGGAAAGTGAATTGAGTTTATCTATTAGTGTTGTTAGCTTCTCATGGTTCTTTCCAATAACTGCTATCTGAATATAATATTCTAAATCCTTATATAGCTGATTCTTTTGAAATGCATTGAAAGATTTCAGGTTTTCCTCTATCTCTTCTTTTAGCTCTGATAATTCTTCAAATTTCTTTTGTGCTGTCTGAAAATCGCTGATAAATTTTTCAAGTTCAGTTTGGTTCTGCGTTTTATGTTCTTCAAAGTCCTGTTTCTTTTGGTTTACACCACTAGTGTATTCAGGAATTTTTATAATTTCTTCATATTCAATTTCGTACTTATTTATATATTTTGATTGTAACTCTTCAATTTCAGTTAGTTTAGCTTCAATATCTTGAAGTGCATTTCCCAAAATACCAATCGCTTCTGCATCTGCTCCTTCGCCAGCAAGTTCTTTTAATTTATCGCTTTCTTTTTGCTTTCGCTGAGTATTATAATCTGTTTCTATCTTATTTAATCCCTGCTTGTATTCCAATTGCACCGATTGAATTTTTTCTTCAATTTGCTTAAGTTTTAATTCTTTTTCAGATTTTAACCCTTCTTTATGCTGTTTAATAATCTCTTTTTGTTGGGTAATTTTTGTATCAATAGCACCTATTTGTTTATTAGTACTACTAATCTTTGGTTCAATTTCTGCTAATTGTTTTGCCTTTTCTTCTTTTTCTTTTGTCGTAAAATCCTCTATTTTGACTTCATTCCTGCTAATATTTATATCAATTTGATAATTAGTAGCTTCAAGTTTTTCTACCTTCCTTTTTATTTCGCCGATTTTTTTATTTCTGCTTTGAAAAAATTTCGTTTTATCTACTTCGTATTTATCTAATAGTTTTTGAAATTCAATTTGTTGGTTTTGTAATGTAATATTCAGTTGTTCTTTGTCTTCCTCATATTCCTGTATTGATTTTACTTTTGTTTCTATATCTGACAAGTCTATTTCCAAACCATAAAACAAATCCGATATTTCATGAAGTTTTGGATTTAAAGAGCTACTGAACAAAATACTTTTGTCACATACTTTTGCAATTTTATCTTCCCAACCCGAATAATTATCATTCAGAAATTTATAAAATGAATTTTCAAATGATTTTAAATCTGTCTCTATTTCATTGATTTGTTGTTTAGTTACAGATATTTTTTGTTCAATTTCCTTTTTGTTTGTTGTAAATTCATTCTCCAAAAGTTGTTCTTCGCTTTTTGCCTGCTTTCCTATATTTTCAATTGAGTTTTTAAATATCTTTATTTCACTGATGTTATTGTTTTTGTTTTTTTCGCTTTCAGAAATCTGCTGTGTCAAATCAGCAATTTGTTTTTTATAAATCTCCTGTGATTGTATTTTGGTTCGTAGTTCTTTATAATGGGTCAATGAATTATGTAAATCATCTTTCTGATTACGTATAATTTCGATATTTTTTTCATAGGCTTGATTTAACTCTTCTGCTTTGTTCGCATAATATTCTGTAGTCTTGTTTTTTTGGTCGGTTAATAGAGTTTTATTGTCTGAAAATGTTGATTTAATAAGATTTATAGATGCTTGTTTGTCATTCTCAATTTTATCAAACAAGACTTTATATTTCAACTCAATATTTTCGAACTGAGCTGTCAGTGATTTTAATTCAGTTTCTTTACTATTTTTTAAATTTAGTAACTTATCTTTTTCACTTACTTTCTTTTTAATTGCTTCAATTCCAATCAGAGTATCATTAACCTTGATTGTTTTCCATTTAACTTCAAGATTTTGGGCTTTTCCCAAATCATTTTCAAGAACGGTTAATTGCTTTTCAAGTACTTTTTCACTTTCAGAATGTTTCTTTTTTATTTCTTTCAGATTTGTATCAATAGCTGTTACACTCTTCTCTGCTTCTATAAATTCCGTAGTAGTCTCAGCTAACTTATCTATAAAGTACAAGTTACTTTCTCCAAGATTTTGTGCTGTAATTATTTTATCCTGTTCTAATTTCGTGTACTTATCAGCAAGACTAATTAGCTGTTTGGCTTTTTGTTTTGTAATGTCGAAGTCTGCAATATCGTTGTAATCAAATTCAAATTCTTCAATGTCTCTTCTTGTTCCTGATAAATTGATGAAATATTTATTTATGTCATCAACTTGTTCCTCGTCTATCAGTGAATGAATTATCGTTTCCTTTATGTTGGAAGATTTCAAGCTGGAACTTAAAAATATATTTGTAATTGAATTTGGTATATTTTGGTATGCAGTACTCTGCATTAAAGAAAAGGGCTTAAACCTGTTTTCTTTTGAAGCTCCGTACAGGATGTCTTTAAATTCACTTAACAGGCTTATTTTCCTGTTCACATCAACCTTTAAGTTTCTAAGGTTGTTTTTTACTTCGTCTGGCACTAAAAAGCGAAAGCCAGTTTCAGTTTTTTCGATAAAAAAGTCGCTTTGGAATGCAGTATCTATAAACCTGAATGCAGGACGATTGTTTTCTTTTGTTAGCCAAACCATAAACTTTGTGTCTTCTGCTTGAATTTCATATATAATATGCGAATTGTCCCACTCGAAATAATAATCCAAAAATGTTTTATCATCTCTGCCAATACTAAGCCTTCTTTTGTCATTGCTTGGACTATATAAAAACAGCAAAGCCCTTAGCATTGTACTTTTTCCTGTGCCCTGATCGCCTATAAAATGAACATTCCCGTCAAGATTTAGTTCCTGAAATTTTATATCTGCGCTATTTATAAAAATTATTTTAGAGAGATGTCGTATCTTCATCGATGGTTATAATATCTATTGATTTAATCAATTGTTCTAAATATTCAAAGGCTGAAACAACTTTATATTCATTATGAAATGAATTGTATTCTTCAACGAAGGTTGCTTTCTTTAACTCTTCTATTAACTTCTTAATTTTGTCAGATGGATTAGCAATACTTTTTGTTAATTGAATACTCGTTAATTTATCCATTAATGCTGTATTGATTTTACATTCTTCAAATATATTTTCAGGACTTATCAGTATCCCTGCTGAAAAATATTCGTTTTTACTTTCACCATACGACATGAAAAAGTCATAAATATCAATCCATTTATATGCTACCTTGATTTTATCCTCAATCTTTTTCCCTGTTTCTTGTTTTGTGAAATAGTAATACGAATGGTCATTTCCATTTATTAGTTGAAAACCTATCCGATTAAAATAAGTAAACAAAATATCATAATTGTCGTCTTCTTTAATTGCGCGATGAAGCCTTTGTATATCTGTCTGTTCACTATCGAAGCTGATAAAATTTCCTTTGGTAAGCGTTTCAAAAATTTCCTGAGTTTCAATTGGCGGAATTTTTCCAGTATCCATGATTATTGCTTTTTTGTTTGTAATACAGCATATTCAATATCATCCTCTGTATTAAATCCGTTTTGTTCAAATTCATCACTATATAATGAAGCAATCTTGCAGAATAAAGTGACTTTCTCATCAAAAGTCATTTCGTATTCAAATTCGTAATTGTTAATAAAATCGAACAATTCGCCACTACCTGATGTGAATATCTGCTTTAATTGGGCAACATTAACTGCGTTAATTTTATCTTCTTTACTGTCTGTATTTAACTCTGAGACTTCTTCCGCAACTTTTGATTTTTGTTGAGCCTGAGTTTGTGCTATCTTTGTTTGCACCTTAGCTACTGCATTATAGCCCTCGTCAGATTGTAGAAACGGAATTGATACATTATAATCGAACCGTTGTTGTTCCTGATAGAATAATGCATTCTCTTGCTGCACAACATGTTCAATATTAGAATATTCTTTGATTGTTCCGTTGTCTTTAAGTTGTTTTACTTTTTGTAGTTTTTTAAATGCTTCTGTTTGAATTCTTATTAGATTATGAAAATCAATAATGTTTTGAATTATATCAGTCAGGTTTCGCCATGCAATATTGATTTTTTTAAAAAGGTCGGTTGCAATATAATCTAATGTATTGTCATCAGCATTTTTTCTAAAAAATTCCCACTCATTGCTTCTTATATAGTTTTGAATATCTGTAATTAGTCTTTCAATTTGTTTTGCTTTATTATCGTTCTCGTCAATTACGATTTTTCTTATTTTAATGTTTTTTTCGGTTACATAAGCATCATTGATGTTTTTTCGTATTTGATTGATATTAGCAATTATATTGTGTCCAATTTTTCTTAAATCTGTTTTAATCTTAACCAAATACTCATCTTTCTTGTCAATTCTTCTTTCTTCGTTAAACTTCTCAATGTTACTTCTAAGATTATTCAACAATCCTTCTGTATATTCATTGTTAATCTCTTCCGCAACATTGGTGAATTTTTCCAGAAAATCTTTAATCAAATCGTTAAGGGCAATTGTGTTTCCAATTTTTAGTAATATTTCCTGCTGAACTAAAAAATCAATTTTTTCGTTGTCATAATCAACCAAAGGAAGCAACTGTTCCATAAACACGCTTTTTTGTCGTTTACGAAACATGATATCCAATATCTTTCTTTCCTTGTATAGTATTTCTACAAATTCTACAATTGTCATTCTTTGTATGTTATTTTATTGCTAATAACTCATCAATACTAACGGTCTTTCAGCATGCGGCACAACGTTGACGTATATGGCAAGTAAGGCATTTCAAGGCGACTACTTATCCGACCGCTAATTAGCCGAAGCTTTTGCTTTGGCACCGCTGAACCGTTTTTTGAATAGCCGAAGCAAAAGCTTCGGCGGGGTAGAGGCGAAGAACTACCATTGAATAACCTACTATCTGCCTTATTTGCTATATACATTGTTGTGCTTTCGTTTTTAATTTTCCCAAAGTATCTGTCAACCATTTGTCATTTACTTGCTGGGTCTTTTTATTCAATTCTATTTGTTTTTCAAGTAATTCAATAAAATCGGAATCTCCAAATTCCTCAATACTTTCCAAAATTATCGAACCATTGTCATCTATATTTTTCAGTTCCTGTATTAAGGTGTCCTTTATCCGTTTGTCTTTTCTTTTTGCTAATCCAGCAATAGCTTCAAATCTGACCATTTCAGAGCTATCTTTCATCCTTTCCCATAAAACCTTTGTTATACTATCATTATTGGTTTCAATTTGAGTCCCAAGTGAAAATGTTGCCCAATCTCTTATATCTTGGTCTTTGTCTGTACTTAGTTCAATTAAAGTTTCAATCGCGTCTTTTTGTTCCAATCCTGATAATGCTTGTACCAATCCATAACGAACAATGCAGAATCTATGTGTTTTTAGTTTGGTTAAAGTCAAAACGTGGTCTTTTCTTAGGATTTCATTGTTGTGTGAAATTGCAAATAAAATGGATTCAAGAACTTTTGGAGTTTGTTCTTTGTCTAATAGGCTAAAACAAATCTCGATTATTTCATTTTGTTTAAACCTTGGATTAAATCCTAATTGTGCCAGAATATCAATTCCGATAATTATTTCCTTGTCATTGTTTGTTTTAGTTAATCCAACTGCTCTATCAAACACGTATTGATTTGGACGTTTCCTTAATTCTCTGATATTATCCCAATAAGTCTTTTTTGTCCTATTAGTCAACAGTCTTTCAAATAATTTTCCGTCTGTCCAATCTTTTCTTTTCATTGTTGCTTGGTTTGGCGACTACGGTTTCTTAAAATGAAGCACAACGGTGAGTGTATGGTGTCGTAAGGGATTGCGGACTTCAAACCTATCAAGTTGCCACCCAAAATTGATGCGGGTGATACCGCTCGTAAACCTCTGAAACCCTTATGCACTATACACATTGTTAGGGGCTGGTGTTCATTCATTTCTGTCTGTTTATAAATTATTTAGCTGTTATTTTATTGCCTTCTCAATCCGTACAAACCTATCCACGAAGCACAAATTTATTTTGTTTTTTTGTGGGTCGGCAAACCCTAAAGCCCTGTGGGCTAATTGGGCTGGAAAGGCGGAAGCTCTTTTGCGAGCCTTTGGTTGGAGCGTTGGCTCGTGGGGGCTTGCAAATGTGCTTACGACTGTGGGTTGGCTATTTAATAAGTTCATTTAATATATTCCAATGTCTTTTAGTTTGTTTTTCAATCTTGTTATTTACCATGTACTTAGCGGCTTTCTTAGTGTATGAAAGAAAATTACCCCAATTATATGATTCGCTTGGTTCAAATTTATTTTCCTTTTTATTCCAAATGTATTTTCGAATCCGTTTAGCCCCTTTGTATGAGAACTTTTTGAAAATCCTTGGTTTAAAAATCTCTCCACTGTTTTTTACATTTTTATATTTTGAATATCGTTTTGCTCGTCTGACATAGCGTTTCATTTTTCTATAAAAGCCTGATAAACTTGCTGATTTTAATAAAACATTTTGTCCATCAAATTCAAAGCCTAAGTATATCAGGTTCTTATTCCAATTTATACCATCGGGAAATTCCTGACCGCAAATCAATTTGTCATCCTCATTAATAAATTGAAAAACTTGTGTTTTTGAAGGCTGAATTTCAAGTTTATAATTTATTAGCTCTTTACTAATCAACTCGGTAATTTCATCTTTTGCTTTTATTGGACAAACAACAACCATATCATCGGAATAACGGCGATAAATACCACCTTTATCCTGAATAAAATCATTAATTTTTTTATCGTACTCCAATAAGTAAATATTTGCTAAAATTGAACTTATCGGAGAGCCTTGCGGAATTCCTAAATCACGATAAACAATAGTTCCATTTTTTAGCTTCCTTGTTTTCGAAGGCTGCAATAATTTGCCCTTTACTTTGAAGAATTCCTTTTCTTTACAAAAAGCAATAGCATTTTGATTGCGAAGAAATTTTATCTTCTCAATTCGCTTTCTTCTGATTTCTAATGGCTTTCCAAATTTGTTTATTTTACGAGTATAGATTCTATCTTTAAACTCCTCAAAAATATCAACGATGTCAACATGACTAAAACGTGTAATGTTTTTATAAACGTTGAAATGGTCTGGTGGTAATTCATCAACTTCTAAAACATCACACCATCTGTCACGAAGTAGTTTGTGGTTTAGATTATCAAAAAAGCTTGAAATGTCAAATGCTATTACAGTAAATTGTTTTTTCGGATAATTGAGTATGTATTTAAAGATGTCATTTGCAAAACTTATATTGCATTTGTTCGAACTGTTTTCATCTTTCGGATTAATTGGGATTGACCGATATGCATTAACAACCTCATTTAGTTTATATTCTTTGCTTTTTAGTTTTAGTTCATATTGTTCCGAAAGCTCTTTTGCATAGTAACTAAAAATCAATGAATCTAAATGACTTGCATAATAAAGCTCTCTTTTCTTTTCGTCAGGTTTTCTAAGAATTTTTTCGTCTTTCTTAAATTCAGAACTTATTTTTCCGTTTACTTCGGAATAGACTTTTCTGAATTTCTTAACTCTTGATGTTTTATGAATAAAAGGTAAAAAGGAATGGCTTGCAACCGATTCGGGGTCGGTAACATATTTTTCAATCCATTTGTATCGGTCATTCGGATTTAAAGGCAAACCAATATGGGGATACCGTTTAATCTTGAACCAATCTTTTTCCTTTTTCTTTATCATTTATTTTCTAAAAAAAGTGAGCAGTGAAGACCCAATGCGAAGCTATTTGCTTTTAGGCTTGGTTACCCAAACCCCGAAGTATGCATGCTTTTTCGACACAGAAGTGCCGCTCCGACTCAAGCTGGGTAGCGAAATATTAATTGTATATTTACTTATAAATTCAAGTATGAACTTACAGAAACATCCAATCGTTAAGGTAATCCAGTTAGTAGTTAACTTACTGGTTCAGCTTATTGCTTTAGGAGTAAATGAAATAAATTCATTATGTCCTTGCATTTCTGAAATACCTTTCCACCAACAGTTTTTCGTGTTGGGCGTGACAAAACTTTCGTTTATACCTTAAAACGCATACTTCAGCTCTTCAACTGCTCACAAATTCATAATTACTCTATTTTATTATATATTTTTCTCATATTTCACTTCAGGCTCCGCAGCCATTAACAAACTCTCATCCTTCAAATTCAACTCCCCCTTAAACGCCTTTTGGCTTAAACTGCCATACAGGTTTTCCAACTCCTGTAAGCTTTGTTGATATTGGGCTTTGAGGGTTTCTATTTTTAAAACTATATCAGAAAAATTATCTTGTAATTCTTTCGGGGGCTGTAATACATTAAATTTTTTTATATCCTTGACATTTACATGACCAACTGTGGAGCCACTATTTTTTCTTTGCGCTTGCCTAAAAACATAATCTGAACGAACCATAGCCCAAAGAAAAATACTATTAGTTTTCTTTTTATCAGGTCTAAAAAGCATAGTGCGCTGACCCAAAGAAAATCTGTGAGAATTTGGTAATACAACAGCTTCACCAAAAGTACCTTCTCTTGCATAAACAATATCACCTTGTTCAGGCTTAAGCCTTTTTGTCCGAACCAAATATTCTTCTTCGTCAAGATATTGCATGCTCTCCCAACTTATATAACCATTAGTGAGTTCAGAAGTCCTAATACAAGGAAATTGGGTTTTTACTTCAACTTTTCTTGGTGTTGAATGTGGACAATCCACAATAGTAGAGCAAAGACTTTCTAAGGCAACAACAGGGTATTGATTAAAATTATGTTCAGGGTCACCAAACATCTCCAAAAACACCGATTTTAAATATTCATCGAGCAGGCGGATGCTTTCTTTGCGTTGGGCTATCAGGCTCTCGGCTTTGGTGAGGATGTTGGCGATGTCGAGTTGGGTTTCGAGGGAAGGTAGCGGTACTTCAATGCTATTTAAGGCTGATTTTGTAAGCTTTCCTCTTGTAGTACCTGTAATATATTTGTTTAAGTCTGCTTCATTTAGAAAGTATCTCAAATATTCCAAATTTGCTTTTCCATTTTCTTTCAAGACGTGAGCATGGTTGTTTACCCAACATTTTTCATTGTAAATATTCGCACAAATTTGTTTTGCCCCCCAACTTCCGCCATCCTCTGCAAGACACAGTATTTTTTCATCAAAAATGTATTCATCAATGTAATCCATGATATTATTTGCGCCAATATATGGATATAGTTTTTCTATTGATTTTTCAGCTCTTTGCTGAGAATTTAATGGTATGCGTTTACCATCAAGATTTGACGTAATATTTCCTAATTTTTCAATCTTCATTAGATCAAACCTTTTAATTCTGCCAAACCTTTTCCAATTTCACTTTCAATATTTTCCAATTTACCAATTATTACATCGGGTTTTTCGTACACCACTTCTTCGTACACTTCTTCTTTGTACTTGCTAAAACTAAGGTCGTAGCCATTTTCCTTAATTTCGGCTTTGGGTACAAAAAAGTGTTTGGCTTTTCGGTCGTTGTCTTTCTCGGGTTTTCTGGTTTTATAGTTTTTTACAATATCCTGTAAATCGCTGTTGGCAATTTTGTTCCGTTTATCGTCAAGACTGTAACCATCGTTTTCCATGCCATAAAACCATAAATTATTTGTTTCGCCGCCTTTGGTAAACAGTAAAATGGCGGTAGCCACACCGGCATAAGGTTTAAATACGCCGCTTGGCATAGCAATAACCGCTTTTAGTTCTGCTTTTTCAATAAGGGTTTGACGTAAGGTTTTAAAGGCTTTTCCGCTCCCAAACAAAACGCCTTGCGGAACAATTACGGCTGCTGTGCCTCCCATTTTAAGCATGTGGAAAATACGTTCAACAAACAACAATTCAGTTTTAGTAGTGGGCAGTTGCAGGCTTTCGTTTATGTCGCCTTTGTCGATATTTCCTGTAAATGGCGGATTGGCCATAATGACATCGTACTTGCTGTTTTCGTTAAAACTTTTGCTCAGGGTGTCCTTATAGTCAATTAATGGTTCGTCAATGCCATGCATCATTAGATTCATCATTCCCAAACGAACCATTGTTGTATCAATATCGTAACCCGAAAAACTTTGGTCGAGTATCTGTTTTAATTCTTGCGTGAGTATGGCACTAATGGCAGCCCGTTCAAAACCATCTTCGTCAGTTACCAGTTTCGAAGCATCTTTTTTGCGTACCAAATCACTTAAAATGTACTGATAAGCACCCAACAAGAAACCACCTGTACCACATGCAGGGTCAGCAATGTTTTGGCCTAATTGAGGTGCAACCAGTTCAGCCATTAATTTAATGATATGTCGTGGTGTACGGAATTGTCCGTTTTTTCCAGCTTGTGCAATTTCGCCCAACAACATTTCGTAAACATCGCCCTGTATGTCCTGAAAAGACTGTCCTCCTTCGGTGGCATCACGTTCTATTTCTGTAAAAATATCTTCAATCAGCTGAATAGCCGAAACCAATAAACTGGCTTTGGGCATTATAAAAACAGCATTTTCCATGTGTTTGGTAAATGCCGATGTTTCACCGTTTAAGGTTTTCATAAACGGAAATACACGAGTTTGCACATGCATCAGCATTTCATCGGCTGGTTTATGCTTAAACACACTCCAACGCAATTCGCTTTTGTCAATTTTTTGGTCGCTGCCCGGTAAGGTATAAGTACCTTGAAAACGAGAATTGTAGGTTTCACCTGTAAAGTCGGCATCACGCTCGCGTTTGGCTTCCAAATCGTCCAAACGTTTCATGAAAATTAAATAGGTCATTTGCTCGATGGCCGTTAAGGGATTGGCAATTCCACCCTCCCAAAAGTTTTGCCAGAGCTTGGCTATTAGTGATTGTAATGTGCTGTTATTTTGTAACATAAATTATTTTCTAATTATTCAAATCTTCTAAGTCCTTCTCCATTAATTCAATCCATTTTTCGGTTAATTCTTGGATTTGTTTTTCATTAACAGTATTATTTAAAATCCTTGAAATTTTCACGCTTCTATCAATTCGAATTAGTAAGCTCTCTTTGAGAGCATCTGTATTATTTTTATTGTCACTCATTGTCTACTATGCTGCTAATACTTTGTTCGTTAATTCAATTATTTCGTCAATCTCTCTTGCATTAAAAATGCCTCTCACGCCTTCGGGGTGAATCATGGTAAACGGCGATTCAATCAAGTTGCGTTTGGTGATTTCACCTTTTTCCAATACATAATTTTTCAATAAGTCTAAAAACTGTAACTGTCGGCTTGTTAAGTAGCTGTGTTGATTCACAAACTGGTCAAATGCTTTGGTTACGGTTTCGGCAAAAGTTTCCAGAATTTCAATACCCAAAATATGTTTGATAAATTGAGCCAATTGTGCTTTTCGATGGTTATAAACCCTGCGGAGCAAATCGATGGTAATATGCGGATGCTCGTTGTGAAGGTCTTCTGCCAGTTGTTCGGTTTCTTCGGGTGTTAATTCCATGCCTTGTTTTAGCTTTTGCAAAATTGGGCTTGAAGAAACCAGTTCGTTAATCTTTTGCTCTACCAGTTCACGGTATTTTGCCACACTCAAGGCTTCATGTTGTGGGCCAAACTCCACAAATTCCTTTTCCGAAACAATGTCTTTCAGATTATATTTTGCAGGCGGAAGGGTAATCACCGCTTCACGGAATTTCATTAATGGCGCAATTTTTTCAATTAACTCGTCAAACTTGCCTTCATCGATTGTTGACCAAAAATGATTGGTTTGCGCTTTTTTAATAAGTTCCTCTTCTTTGGCTACAATGTTTACACTCAAAGGCAATTCGCCAATTTCTTCCACAATACTTTCGCGAATGGTTTCGTATTTAGGTTCGTCCTTTTGCAGATGAGCCAACGAAACTTCCACAATATCCTTTTCAAAACGCATGGCTTTAAAATCGGAATCAGAAACCGTGCGAAACAATGGTTTTACTACCGTTTCCAAGAACTCAATTTTATCGGCAGTCAAATTGTTCCAGAAATTATCATCTTCCAATCTTTGCAAATCATTTTGTGCATCAATAATCACCACCGAGTTTTTAGGCAGAGTTTTTATTTGCTTTTGAAGTTTTGCAATCTCTTTTGATGCAATTTCCGTTTCATTTTGATTTTGCGCTTCATCAACTTTACTTAATCGTGCGCCAAACAAACGGACAGGTAAAGGGATTTGCTGTTTAGGCTCTTTTCCTTTCGGATTGAGTTTGAAATATTCGAAGTTGTCCCAACAATCCAGAATAAGGAACATATCTTTTTCAGTACACCACGGTTTCATTTTGGCAGGTTCGAGCAAACGAGTTCCACGTCCAATCATTTGCCAAAATTTGGTATAACTGTATACTGGTTTAGCAAAAACAAGATTTACCAGCTCCCGAACATCAATGCCTGTATCGAGCATATCTACACTGATAGCCACACGAGGCATGTCATTTTTTGTAAATTGATCAAGTAATCCGCCTTTACCATATACACGAGGGTCGTCGCTTACCAACACCTTTGCCAGTTCACCACGGTATTCAGGATAAAGTGAATCAAAGATTTCTTCAATCCTACGTGCATGTGCTTTACTTATACAAAAGAAAATGGTTTTGCCCGGCAAAACACCGTTTGCATCTTTGATGCATTCTTCCATAAACTCACGCACAATCAAAGCGTTTGTACCCCGATTGATTACTTTCTTTTCAATTTCAGTACCCTCGTAATTGATTTCCTCAATTTCTTTTCCTTCAACAATCAGTTTTTGTTGGTCTTCAAGCGTAATCGTCCGTTTATTTATGCCTTCGCCCTGAAACTTGGTTTTAATTTTCATTACCTGAAAATTGCACAAGTAAGGCGGAATATGATTTACAGCTTCTTCGTAAGAATAAGCAAAAGTGGGTACACCATCTTCGCATTCAAACAAATCAAAGGTATTGTGGTCGATTACATCGGTAGGCGTAGCCGTTAAACCCAATGTAATTGTATTGAAATAGTCTAAAACTTCCTGATAGGTATTATAAATACTTCGGTGGCTTTCATCAATCACAATCAAATCGAAGAAATGGGGCGATAGGCTTTTTTTCTCATCCCTGATTACGTTTAACATAGTCGGATAAGTGGAAACATAAATCCGTCTGTCGGTTGCTATTTCCTTTTCACCTTGTTTTGGCCAACGTGGTTCGTTTGGCAAATGTTCTTTAAAAGCTTCCAATGCCTGGTCACGAAGTGCAATTCTATCCACAAGGAACAAAACTCGCTCAGCCCATCCAGCACGCATTAAGGCATCCACAAAAGCAATACAGGTTCTTGTTTTACCTGTTCCAGTTGCCATCACCAATAAAAACTTGCGTTTTCGTTTTTCAATGGCTTCCATTACCATACGGATAGCATTTATTTGATATACCCGTCCAGCAATTTTTGTATTAACTAATTCGCCAGCTAATGCCTTTCTTGATTTGCGAATGTATAAGTATCGCTCTAAATCATCACGGGTCGGAAATCCATAAACTTTTTTGGGTGGATAGTTCTCCAAATCCCAAAAGTAAATATCATGTCCGTTTGTATAAAAACAAAAAGGGAGTTCTCCTCCCTGAGCCTTTACAATGTTGTAGCAATATTGCTTTGCCTGTTCGCGTCCAATAGCAGCATCAACCGAAGTCTTTTTGGCTTCAACAACTGCCAAAGGTTTTCCGTGTTTACCAAGTAAAACATAATCACTGTATTGGTGTCCTGCGTATGGTGTTGGAGCTTCCTGAACTAAATTATTATCAACGATAATATCAAATTCCTCAACTACTTGTGAACGGTCACCAACAATCCAGCCAGCCTTTTTTAGGCGGTTGTCAATTATTTGTTTTCTTGTTTGTGACTCGTTTTTCATATTTAATTCAAAAATCTCAAAAATACAGGTTTAGCTTCAATTTAGCACTGTGTGTGTCGGCAAAATTGCACTCTTTGGCAAAGCTTGGCTTTCAGCGTTGGCTCGTGGGGCTTTGCTAATGTGTGCAATGTGGGTTGGGTTTCTTTCTTTTTGCGGGGGGAAGAAAAAAACAAAATAAATTCCCTCAAATTTGCACTGACCTATCAAAGAGCTAAATCCTTTCTTGTTTTATTATTTATCGTTATCGTATCAGGTTGTCGTGGTCTTTCGCTCACTTGCCCCTAACGGTTTGGCTAAGTGCTGTACGGGACTATGAAACACTTCACTTTCAAGTTTGCACTGAGCCAATTCGTTTATTCATATTTTCTTTTTTATAGCCAAATCGTCAAAGACGAATTGGCGGTGTTGATACGAAGAACTGCAGTTTAATTACCCACTGCACCCCGTATGGCATTTAGCTTTTGTTAGGTGCTGGTTTTTATCTAATTCAATGTCCTGTGTGCAATAAAATTAGGATGAGAATATTCAATTTTTCCACTTTCATAAATTTGATTAGCTATGTATAAAGCTTCAAAACCTGTTTCTACTTTCTTTACTTTAAATTGTTGAGTGGAATATTTAGACTCAATTAATTCTAAATTTAATGTTTCTGCATAGTTTATAAATTCGGGTTCAGATATTATTTCGTCATTATTTTTAGTAAGAACCTCACTTAACAAAATCCAATAACTCATCGGGTCATCTTCTGATAAGTAGAACACAGGAGTCGCAGAATATATCTCAGAGTCTTTATTTAGCTCTAATAAATGGTTCTTAAAATCTAAACAGTCGCATTTATCATTTATTATTGCTTTAAACCTGTCATAATTCCTGTCAGCATTAAAACTCTCCGTATTTATAAATGAATATTTTTCTAAAATTGATTTTGCTTCTTCTCCATTAACTTCAGTTTGTTCAAACTCTATCCAAACCTCATATAATGAATGTTTGAAATAATTCTTTGAACCTCCCGAATAATAGTAGTATTCATCGTCACATAATTGGGAATTCGAAATGCTTTCTTCTTTTTCGCAAGAAGCGAATAATGATAGTCCGATAAATAGTAAAATAATTTTTTTCATTGGTTTTTTCAGTAAGATGATTTTATCGGTTTATTGGTTGCGTTAAACTTGCACCTAACGGTTGGTGTAAGTGGAGTGCGGGATTGAAAGTGATGAACTTTCAATTCTGCACGGAGCCAATTCGTTTATTCAATATTTCAAATTTTCCGTCAATCGTCGAAGACGAATTGGCGGTGTTGCAACAACGAGCTGCGGTTGGATTACCCAATGAAACCCGCATTACATTTACATTTTGTTAGCGTGTCGTTATTTTTTTAAATCTTGTTTTGCTTCTCGTGTATAACCATTTTTTTTGAACTCATTTATATAAATCAGTTTTGTTAAGCTGTTTTCTGGACCATGTCTTTGTAACCTAAAATGTCCAGAAACCCCAAACTCACCGGTTCTTATAATTCGAGTAAAATAATTTGTGTCAATTATTTCTATTTCATTTTTTGTTTCGTTCAGAAATTTTTCATTTTCAATTTTAATTCGACGTTGTTTCCCACTGTCCGTGCCAAAAATTATTTTATTATCTGTTTCAGTGAAATTGTAAAATATTAAATAAGAAAAAACATAATCCAAAATATTGGCATAAGCATCATAACTCTCATGACCGTGAACAGTACAAAATTCTTCATCCACACTTACATTTGAGTCTCTCAAACAATACTTAATTTTTCCATTTTGAATGGGTAATATTGTTAACCATCTCCCGGATAAATAATTTTCTCTTTCAATTTTTTCTTCTTCGTCAAGTTCTTCCAGATTCACAGTTGCTATTTCATCAACTTCTCCATGTTTTAACAAATCATAACTATATTGATTTACAAATGAAAAAAGCACACTGTCATATTCGAAATCTTCTAAATTATTATCGACATTATCTTTTACTCGCAATGGTTTAAATTTCTCTGGTAGAATAATATAACCTTTTGTTTCAGGTACATTTTTTAATAGGTCTTTTGCTTTTATAAAATTCTTTTTTTCTAATAATTTTTCGTGAATCGGTCTGGTTATATAACTGATATTTAACTCCTCGTTTTTATAAAATTTAAGTTCTTCTTGAATATCTTGACGCATTAAATTCCATTCATCTACTGAAATAATATTGTTTGGATTTTGTAAAATATTCTCACTTATGTTTTTAAGAATTGGATATTTTATCTCAGTAATTTTCATTTTTTGTCTTTTTTATAATGCACGCTAACTACTGTGTATCATCATTGTTGTTATATCGCTTATAGCGTAATTTCTTATTGTTGTTATACACCCAAATAGGTGTGGAAAGAACACATATTATGTTATTAATGCTTTTTCGCTTTATTTTAGGGCCGGTATACAATGCTTGTTTGTTTTTGGTGCCTTAAATGTAAACATCTTATGTTTAAAAAGCAAGGCAAAACAAAAAGGCTGCCCTCCGGATACAGCCTTTTGTTTTTATTGTTTTAAGCAGCAGAATCAATCTTCTTCCACCACTTCGTTGTCGGGTTCTTCGCCCGGCCGCGATACAAGGAACTGAAAGCTATTAGGTGGGGTAAATAAAATACATTTTGGCTACTAGGGGAAAAACAAAAATACCAAAAAACCGTGTAGGCACACGGAAAATCAGGCTTTTAGTTAAAATTGCGGTGTAAGTGGTTGCATATCAGTTAACATTGGCTTAACTCAGCAGCGAATCACAAGTCATTTTTATTCATTTTAAATAAGCCCTGTAATTGGCTGAAAACAGGCACTTTTCGTTATTGGCAAGCCAACTTTTAACCTGTTTTTTGCTAAAAAAGGCATTCCCGTTAACGTTAACGGAGAACTTTTTAAACGTATATTTGCCCACGCAAAAAAAATAAAACGCAATACAACGTAAACGTATTGAAGAAAATAGAAAAGGAAGAAAAGATGAAGAAATTAAATCGAACGAATGCAACTGAAACCGTAAAATATCCAACAAGGATACTTCAGTTTGGAGAAGGAAACTTTTTACGCGCCTTTACCGATTGGATCGTAAATAAAATGAACAAAGAAACCGGGTTTAACTCGGGAATAGATGTGGTACAGCCGCTAGCAAATGGGATGATTGAACTGCTGAACGACCAGGACGGACTTTTTCATGTGTACCTGAAAGGAATTAAAAACGGGAAGCCTGTAACGGAGTTTACGCTGGTTGACTGTATTAACAAAGGCATAAACCCTTACAGCGATTTCGAATCGTATAAAGCGAGTATTTTAAACCCCGATTTGCGTTTTGTGTTTTCGAATACTACCGAAGCCGGTATTAGTTGGGAAGAAAAGGATACCCTGGATATGGCTCCGCAGAACTCGTTTCCGGCAAAAGTAGCAGCAATGTTGCACATGCGTTACAAGGCATTTAACGGCGATACCTCAAAAGGATTAATCTTTTTTGCCTGCGAGCTGATTGATCGTAACGGAGAAATGCTGAAAAAACTTGTGCTTCAGCATGCCGAAAAATGGCAGTTGGGCAACGATTTTATCACCTGGGTTAACACAGCCTGTTGTTTCTGCAGTACCTTGGTAGACCGTATTGTGCCGGGTTTTCCGCGCGACGAGATAAAAGAAATTCAAGAGGAACTGGGCTACGAAGATAACCTGGTTGTTGTGGGCGAATATTTCCACCTGTGGGTAATTGAGGCTCCCGAGTGGGTACAGGATGAATTTCCTGCAGCACAAGCGGGCCTCGACGTGAAATTTGTAAAAGACATGACCCGTTTTCGTGAACAAAAGGTGCAGGTGCTTAACGGGTGCCACACCGGAAGTTATGCCGTTTCGTACCTGAGCGGTATTGAAACTGTGCGCGACGCCTACGAAAACCTCGAGGTGGGTAATTTTATGAAAGAACTGGTTTACGACGAAGTTTTGCCCGTTTTAGATGGTACCGAAAAAGAACTCAAGAAATTTGCCAATAAAATTCTGGAACGTTTTGCCAACCCCTTTATTCGTCACCAGTGGCAAAGTATTGCGCTCAACGCCATGTCGAAATGGGAAACACGTAACTTACCATCGTTAATTAACTTTAACCAAAAGCATGGTATGTTACCACAAAAACTGGTGTTCTCGCTGGCTGCAATGATTGCGTATTTTAAAGGAGAAGCAAACGGCGAAGTATATAATGTGCAAGACGACCAGTGGATTGTTGATTTCTACAAACAAGCTTGGGCCGAATGCGATGGCCGCCCAATTTCAATTTATAACTTGTGCGAAAAAGTACTGGGCCTCGATAAGGTGTGGAAACAAAACCTGAATGAAATTCCGAATCTTACCATTACCGTTAGTCATTACCTGTTTTTAATTACCCAGGTAGGTATGAAAAGAGCAGTAAAAGCTGTACTTAGCGAAGATAACCCGCTGATGCAGATTACCATTGATAAGATGAGCAATTAAACGAATACTTTCTCGCAGATTACGCGGATTTCGCCAGGATTAATTGTTTAAAATCTGCGCCATATGCGAGAAATTTATAAAGAACAGAAATGGCAGACTACATAAAAATAAATCCGAACGACAATGTGATAATCGCGCTGAAAGATTTTCGGGCCGGCGAGACGCTGACCGTCGACGGAGCGCAGATAACAATTGCCGGCGATGTGCCAAAAGGACATAAAATAGCACTATCCGCTATTGCTCCCGATGCGGACATAATAAAGTATGGTGCACCCATAGGGCATGCCACTACCGCGATTGAAGCCGGCGAACACATACATGTGCAAAACCTGAAAACCAATCTTTCAGGAACTATCAACTATTCGTTCAACCAAAAATTAAACGAGCTGAAAATTGCGCAACGCGAGCTCACTTTTCAGGGGTATAAGCGGGCGAATGGCAAAGTGGGTATTCGTAACGAGTTGTGGATTGTTCCAACAGTAGGATGTGTGAATGGCCAGGCACAACAAATAATTGATTTGTTTAAACAGGAAGTTAATCCCAACGATATTGATGGGGTAGAGGTGTTTAAACACAGCTACGGTTGTTCGCAATTGGGCGACGACCATACCAATACCCAAAAGGCGCTGGCCGACGTCATTAATCATCCGAATGCCGGAGGTGTTTTTGTGCTGGGCTTAGGTTGCGAAAACAACCAGATTGACCAACTTAAAACCTTTATTGGCGATTTCGATGAAAGCCGTGTGCGCTTTTTAGCTGCCCAGGATGTGGAGGATGAAGTGGAAACCGGTCTTGAGATTGTAAAAGAAATTTACGAGGTAATGCACACCGATAAGCGCGAGGCAGTTCCACTCTCGGAACTAAATATAGGCTTAAAATGTGGTGGCTCCGATGGGTTTTCCGGAATAACTGCAAATCCCCTGGTGGGGGCCTTTTCCGATTTTCTGGTGGCGCAGGGCGGAACAACCATACTTACCGAAGTGCCTGAAATGTTTGGTGCCGAAACCCTGTTGATGGAGCGCGCGCAAAATAAAGCGGTATTTGATAAAACGGTAAGCTTAATTAACGATTTTAAAGATTATTACCTGCAACACAAGCTTCCGGTATACGAAAATCCTTCGCCTGGCAATAAAAAAGGAGGTATCTCAACACTCGAGGATAAGTCGCTGGGATGCACTCAAAAAGGAGGCATGGCCACCGTAGTTGATGTGTTAAAATATGCTGAACCCATAAAAACAAAGGGCTTAAACCTGCTTTCGGCTCCCGGCAACGATTTGGTGGCTGCATCGGCCCTGGGATTTAGTGGCTGTCAGATGGTACTGTTTACCACTGGCCGCGGAACACCTTTTGGCAGTTTTGTTCCTACCATGAAAATTTCTACCAATTCGGATTTGTACCACAAAAAGAAAAACTGGATTGACTTTAATGCCGGTACCCTGTTGGAAGGAAAAAGCATGGAGCAACTTCTTGAAGACTTCGTACAGTTTGTAATTGAAATAGCAAGCGGCAAACAACTTAATCACGAAAAAACTGGTTTTAAGGAAATCGCCATTTTTAAAACCGGCGTAACACTATAGTTTTCAAATAGAATGTATTTTTTTAGTAGTTCCCTGCAGCCTTTGGTTGCGGGGATTTTTTTTGGATAGCCCCAAAATCTGTGTTGTTTTGTCCCCTTGTTCTTCAATGCTTAATTGAACCGCCAAAAAACTTTTTTCGCTGAAATGAATGTTGCAAATGCGAAAAAAGTCAACGTTTCCGAAAAAGCAATCTAAAAATCTGAATATCTTAATCTGTAAGGCTTCGGACAGATGTTTCTTTCAGTGTTAAAAAATTTTCAACCTGTTATCAAATACCCATACTAAAATTTCTCATTTCGCATATAAATTTATCTTTGTCTACTGCAAAATATTTTTTTTGTAAAACCAAGCTGGGAAACCAAAGAAGAAACAATTTCAATTTAATACTAAACCGTAGCCAGAAGCTACAATAAAATTTTCATCTTATGAGCAACATTTTTTTAATTGTGCCTATAGCCTCGCTGTTGGCTTTGGCATTTGCCTGGATTTTCTTCAAATCGCTGATGAAGAATTCAGAAGGTACTGAGCGCATGAAAGAAATTGCACAATACGTTCGCGACGGTGCAATGGCTTATTTAAAGCGTCAGTATAAAGTAGTGGGAATTGTATTTATAGTACTTTTCATCCTGCTTACCATTATGGCGTATTTTGGTGTTCAAAATCCATTTGTTCCTATTGCATTCTTAACCGGTGGTTTCTTCTCCGGACTTTGCGGTTTCCTTGGAATGAAAACTGCAACTTTTGCATCAGCAAGAACTGCACACGGAGCTTCACAATCTTTAAATAAAGGTTTGCAAGTGGCTTTCCGTAGTGGCGCTGTTATGGGATTAATTGTTGTGGGTTTTGCATTGTTAGATATTGCAGCCTGGTATTTATTTTTAAGCGAAGTAGTATTTACTCCTGCACACCTGGCCAATGGCCTTGAGTTTATAGGTTTGCATTTTGTACACGGAAGTGCTGATTATGTAGCCAACGGTGTAATTACCGAAGCCGGACAAAAAGTTAAACTGGTAGAGATTACAGTAACCATGTTAACCTTCGGAATGGGTGCGTCAACACAAGCCCTGTTTGCACGTGTTGGTGGTGGTATTTACACCAAAGCAGCCGATGTTGGTGCCGACCTTGTTGGTAAAGTTGAAGCCGGTATTCCTGAAGACGATCCGCGTAACCCTGCTACAATTGCCGACAATGTTGGCGATAACGTAGGTGATGTTGCCGGTATGGGCGCCGACCTTTACGAATCGTATGCCGGTTCTATTTTGGCAACCGCTGCGCTTGGTGCTGCGCTTCCCGCAATTGTGCTGAAAGATACGGGTATCGACCCAATTAAAGCAGTAACTGCTCCAATGATTGTGGCGGCAATAGGTATTTTGCTTTCAATTATTGGTATTTATATGGTTCGTACAAAAGAATCGGCTACTCAGAAAAACTTATTAAATGCCTTGCTTATCGGAACGGGTGGTAGCTCGGTTCTTATTCTTTTGGCACTGGTAGGTTTAGCATTTTTAGGTTGGATTACCTGGGGTGTTTTCTGGGCTGTTGTTATTGGTTTGGCTGCTGGTGTAATTATTGGTCAGGCAACCGAATATTATACTTCTGACGAATACAAGCCAACAAAAGGTATTGCCGAGCAGGCACAACAAGGTCCTGCAACCACCATAATCGATGGTATTGCTGTTGGTATGAATTCAACATGGATTCCGGTTGTAACCATCGTTCTTGGAATTATGGGTTCGTTTTGGGCCGCGGGTGGTGCCGAACACTTTGCCATGGGGGTTTACGGAATTGGTTTTGCTGCTGTTGGTATGCTTTCAACTCTTGGAATTACCCTGGCAACCGATGCTTTTGGTCCGATTGCCGATAACGCAGGTGGTAACGCCGAAATGGCAGAATTAGATCCTGAGGTTCGTGAACGTACTGATGCATTGGATATGTTGGGTAATACAACTGCTGCAACCGGTAAAGGTTTTGCAATTGGTTCGGCTGCACTTACTGCCATGGCACTTATTTCGGCTTATATGGAAGAAGTTCGTTTGTGGTTTGGTAAAATTGCCAAAGCAGGCGAAGGTTTTGTTACCAAAGGAGAATATGTGTTCTATAACGATGTTGCACCTGCGGTGGAAGAAGGAGTAAAAGTGATTAAGATTTCTGCTGCTTCTGTAAAAGATTTCTCTGCAGCTTACGATATTACGCTTTTTAATCCATTGTTCCTGGGTGGTTTATTCCTGGGCTCGATGATGGCCTTCTTGTTTAGTGCAATGACAATGAAAGCTGTAGGTCGTGCTGCCGGTGCAATGGTTGAAGAAGTGCGTCGTCAGTTCCGCGAAATAAAAGGAATTTTGGAAGGTACTGCTACTCCAGAATATGCTAAATGTGTGGAGATTTCAACACGTGGAGCACAGAAAGAAATGTTGGTTCCGTCGTTGGTGGCTATAATTGTGCCAATTATTGTTGGAGCAAGCATGGGAGTTGCCGGTGTAATTGGTTTGTTGGCCGGTGGTTTAACAGCAGGTTTTACATTGGCAGTATTTATGAATAACGCTGGTGGTGCCTGGGATAACGCCAAAAAATACATCGAAAAAGGAAACTTCGGTGGAAAAGGTAGCGAAGCACACCACGCTGGTGTTGTTGGCGATACTGTTGGCGATCCTTTTAAAGATACTTCAGGCCCTTCGTTAAATATTCTGATTAAATTAATGACAATGGTATCGGTTGTAATGGCCGGTTTAACAGTAACACTTAGTTTGCTGTAATAGTGTTGTTTTAAAATATCATAAAAACCATCTGCCAACCGGGCAGGTGGTTTTTTTATGCCTTGCTGTAAGCCGCGCCCGCTAAATGGCAAAACGGGTAAGCACTTGCTTTAATTCCTGTTAATTCTCTATGGCTGATAAACAAAATTTAACTTGCAGGATGAACAAATCGTTTGTAATTTGAGTTACTCTTTTTAAAACGTAGAATACTAATCAAAAAAAAATAACACCATGGCAAATCTTTCAACAACCTACATGGGAATCGAGTTAAAAAATCCACTCATCCTTGGAGCAAGCAACTTAGTAACAAAACCCGATGTAATAAAACAAATTGAGGAGGCAGGAATTGGCGCAATTGTTTATCGTTCGCTTTTTGAAGAGCAAATACAGCTCGAGAACCTGCAAATGGATGAAGAATTAAGTGAGTATGAAAACCGTAATGCGGAAATGACCAACTTGTTTCCCGGTTTGGAACACGCAGGACCTAAAGAACATTTGTACAATGTAGCGAAAATGGTTAAAAGTGTTGATGTACCGGTGTTTGCGAGCTTAAATGCCATTTACGAACCAACCTGGATAGAATATGCCCAGGAGCTGGAAAAAACCGGTGTGGCAGGACTGGAAATCAACCTTTACGCTGTACCCGGTTATTTCGAGGTTACCGGCGAGTCGATAGAACAGAAACAGGTTGAAATTGTAAAAGCAATAAAACAGGTCGTTAAGATTCCGGTAAGTGTAAAAATTAGTTTGTTTTACACCAATCCCTTAAACTTTATTAAAAAAGTTGATGAAGCCGGTGCCGATGGTTATGTGCTGTTTAACCGATTCTTTCAGCCCGAAATTGACATCGAAAAAGAAGAATACTTTTATCCGTGGGAATTAAGCAACCCGAAAGACCACATGGTTGGCCTGCGTTACGCCGGTTTGTTACACGGAAATGTTGACGGTAGCGTTTGTGTTAGCCGTGGTATTTACGATGCCAATGATGTTATAAAAATGATTTTGGCCGGAGCAGATGTGGTGCAAATGGTAAGTACTGTTTACCGTAATTCACCATCGGTAATTTCTGATATCTTGATGGATATTAACCGTTGGATGGATGATAAAGGCTACAAGTCGTTGGATGATTTCAGAGGAAAGCTTTCGCGCAAAAACATGAAAGATCCTTTTGCTTATCAACGTGCACAATATGTTGATATTTTAATGAAATCAGAAGATATCTTTAAAAAGTACCCGATGGTATAAGGAGGAGAATTTCTTAAAACATATAAAAAACAGGAACCAGTCGGTTCCTGTTTTTTTATGGTCAAAATTGAAAGAGAATGGCAATCCTGCACCTTTTTATCTTATTATTTATGCATCACCGTGTCTGTTTTTGTGAAAATTTCATGTTTCCTTTTTTTATTATTCTCTGCGCAATTAAATTTCTTCAGATAATTGTTAATAGGCATGATGTCAGCTTGTTGTGTGGTGTTTTTAGTCTAGGGGGTGAGTTTTTTGGCTGCCAAAAACAGGTTGTAATAAAAATTTAATTGAAATAAAATTGATTAAAAGACAATAATATCTTAAATTGTATCGGATTGGATGCAGGATCAAACATTTTACAGGTAAAAATTAATAGGTTATACCCTGATGTTTGGATTGTATTGTTTGTAATTGAAACGCTAACAAAATTAAAAATATGAATAGTATTAAGTCCCGAAGATTATTTTTACGTAATGCAGGATTAGTTTCCCTTGGTATTGCAGCGATACCAAATCCCCTGTCTGCAGCGAAAGCCATTGATACGAAAACAGATGAAAATGCAGAGCTACAGGATCCCGGTAATATTCGCCGGCAGCTTCTGGTAAAAGGCAGGGTTTATGATAAAAAAGCGAAACGACCTCTTTCGAATGCTGAAATTGAAGTGTGGCATGACGCAGATAAGTGGAGTGTCCGGCCATTTCACAAAAAAGTAATTACTGATGAGAATGGTTATTACCAATTTGTATCAAAGCGGCCCGATAAACTAAACGGCCAGTCGCCGAGAATCAATTTTAAACTTTCCAATTCGGTTGATAATTACAATACCGAGTTGCTTGTTAATGATTTTGGCGCTTTTATTACCGACAAACACTGGGTGATGAACCGTGCTATTGGCGATGAGTTGTTTCCACAGTTTAAAAACCTCCCAACACACACAGAACTCACTTTTAACTTAACGATATAATATTTATACACTAAAAAATTAAAGTTATGGAACCCTTTATTGGACAAATTATGATGTTTGGTGGCAATTTTGCGCCCCGTGGATGGGCTTTATGTGATGGACAGTTATTATCAATTGCGCAGAATACAGCCCTGTTCTCGATACTTGGAACTATGTATGGCGGCGATGGTCGTACCACTTTTGGCTTACCCGACCTTCGTGGAAGAGTTGCTATACATCCGGGAACAGGACCGGGATTATCTACTTATCGTCAGGGACAAAAAGGAGGAGTAGAGAATGTTACCCTCTCAGTTAATCAAATTCCTTCACACAGTCATGGTGGTACCGGTACCATTCAGGCAGCATCAGGGCAGCCCGATGAAACAAGCCCGATTGGAACAGTGCCGGCACCATTAACCAATGGAACAGAAGGTTATGCTGAAACGGCCAGCGGTGCGATGAAAGCCGACGGCGTTACATTGAATATACAAAATACAGGAGGTAGTCAGTCGCATACCAATGTGCAGCCTTATAACTGTGTGAATTTTATTATTGCATTGCAGGGGATATTTCCTTCACGAAGCTAAAACAAAAAATTATGGAACCATTTTTAGGACAAATTATAATGTTTGCCGGCAATTTTGCCCCAAGAGGGTGGGCAATGTGCGAAGGTCAGTTATTACCCATTAATAGTAATCAGGCTTTGTTTTCTATTTTAGGAACAACCTATGGCGGCGATGGGCGTACCACCTTTGCTTTACCCGATCTCAGAGGAAGAGTAGCAATGCATCCCGGTTCCGGACCGGGACTATCGACTTACCGCCTGGGGCAAAAAGGAGGTGTTGAAGATGTTACTCTTAATATAAATCAAATTCCGTCGCACACCCACAATGGCACCGGAACGGTTCAGGCAGCTTCAGGCCAGCCTGATGAAACAAGTCCGATTGGCACGGTTCCGGCTCCCTTAACAAACGGAACCGAAGGTTATGCAGAAACGGCAAGTGGTTCAATGAAAACTGATGGCGTTACATTGAATATTCAAAATACCGGAGGAAACCTGGCGCATAACAATATTCAGCCCTTTAATTGTGTAAACTTTATCATCGCATTACAGGGTATATTCCCTTCTCGTAGCTAATGATTTCTTTTACTTTTTCTTGAATGTCCACAATTTATAATTTAAAACGCTTTACATGAATATACGTTTACTTTTCATGATGATCGGGATGTTTGCCTTGTTGTCATCGTCGGCTCAAACTGTTCTGTTAACTGAAGATTTTGAGACCGATGGAGAAGGCAGCAGATACACTTCTTCCACGTTCTCAAATTGCACAAATAACGACTATTTTTTACGCACAAATTTAAATCCATATGTTTGTTCAACTGCCGGATTCGGAAATGCACTTACCAATGTGCAAGGCAGTTACTTTTGGGTTTCAGAAGATATTGAATCTGTTGATAACCCCAATGGCACTTTTGCCACTTTAACCTTAAATCCGGTTAACGTATCGGGGTACACCAATATTAGTGTTTCTGCATTTTTAGCCGAAGGAAGAGCAGATGGTATGCGCTGGGAAACCGATGATAAAGTTGAAATTCAGGTTAGCTGGGATGGTGGAAGCTACCAAACCATAGGTCGTTTTGTTGGCGACAATGCATTTGGTGGTTATTTAAGAGAGGATACTAATTTAGACGGTTTGGCTGATGGAGGTGCTTCTACGGTAGGGTTGGCCTTTACCAACTTTACGTACAGTGTGCTCGGTGGTGGAACAAATCTTTCGGTTCGGATATACCTCAATGCTCACGATGGTACTGAGGAGTTGGCATTCGATCAGATTATTGTTCGTGGCGATGTTGGAACACCGGCAAATTATGCTCCGGTGCTTGCCAGTATCGAATCTTCAGCAATTGTCTTCACTGAAGGCGATTCTCCGGTTACAGTAAGCAGTACCATCACTGTTTCAGACCTTGATGATACCAGTCTTGATAGTGCCTTTGTTGAAATATGTACTGGTTTTAATCCGGCAGAAGATGTTCTGTCTTACAGTGCTGTTGGTGGAATCGTTGGCTCATTCGATCCGCTTTCGGGCGTGTTAAAACTCACCGGAAATTCTTCATTGGCAAATTACCAAACAGTATTACGTAGTGTTCAGTATCAAAATATCAATACTACCAACCCCTCAAATTCTTACCGCGAAATATGTTTTTCCGTTCATGATGGAACCGATGAAAGTAATGTTCAAAAACGCAGAATTACGATAATGGATGTAATTACAGAACTTGTTTGTTTGCCATTTGGAGAGAGTTTTGAACAGGATGGGGAAGGAATTACTTATGTATCAAATACCTTTGATGATTCTCCAAATCCAGATTTCTTTTTGAGAACGAATACTCAGCCAGGCGATCATGCCGAAAGCGTATCTGGTATTGACGGCAGCTATTTTTGGGCCAGCGAAGATGTAATCGGTACAGCTACGGGCAATAACCCGGGAGTTATTGAATTTGCACCTTTAAATATTGCCGGAAATTCAAACTATACCTTTAATATTTTAATGGGTACCAGTAATCATAACGGATTGCGCTGGGAACAAACCGATAACATAATTTTGCAATATAATATTGATGGTGCCGGGTGGAATACTTTTGGTTTATTTCAGGGCGATGATCCTTTTGGAGGTGATTTGAGGCTTGACCTCGACAACGATACCGATACGGTTGGTGGTGGCGGCCCTTATGGAGATATTGTTCCCAATGGTTCTGTTGATGATTTTGAATTTACCTTCTCGGGTACCGGAAGTGAAATGAAGATTCGAATTGTTGTTGAACAGGACGGAGGATCAGAAGAGTTGGTTTTTGACAACATTAGAATTAGTGGCGATGTTTCGTCATCGTTAAGTTGCAGCGATACCACTGTTTATCTTGATAATGCCGGTGATGTTTCAATTGCTCCGGAATACCTGACTGATGTAAGCACTGCAAATTGCGGTGTTGACTCTGTTCTGCTCGATTTTTATGATTTTACATGTGGGGAATTAGGAGACAATACGGTTACAGTTACTGTTTATCATTCCAATACAACAACCTCAACCTGTAGTTCAATAGTTACCGTTGTCGATACTGTTGCCCCGCAGGCTATTTGCCAGGATGTAGCAGTTTTCCTCGATAGTTTTGGTGCGACAACAATTGATTCGCTTACACTTAACGGAGGATCATCTGATAATTGTTCAATCACTATGTTTAGTGTTGATAGCACTACTTTTGATTGCAGCGAAATAGGAACTAACACGGTTGTACTAACGGTTGAGGATGGAAGCGGAAATTCGGCACTTTGTTCTGCCACAGTTACTGTTTATGATACTATTGCTCCGGTTGCGATAACAACGGATACCACTGTTTATCTTGATGTATCAGGATTGGCTGCTGTTGATTCTTCGTTCGTAAATAATGGCTCATCAGATGTGTGTGGAATTGCTACCATTGCGATTGATAAAAGTAGTTTCGATTGTAATGAGGTTGGACCGAATTCGATTACCATGACTGTTACTGATGTTAATGGAAATTCATCAGTGGCAATGGCAGTTGTTACCGTCAAAGATACAATCGCTCCGAATGTAATTGCACATGATACTACCCTTTATCTCGATTCGAATGGCGTGGCAGTACTTGCCGCCGCAGAAGTTGATGCCGGCTCAATAGATAATTGTAGCATTGATTCGATGTATCTTTCACAAGACACTTTTGATTGTAGCGATATTGGGATGATTGCTCCACCGGTTGCTCTTATGGAAAAAAGTGCTACTCTGGCTCCGCCAATGGGAGTGACTGTGGAATTAACCGTGGTTGATGAAAACGGGAATAGCAATAGCGATTGGTTTAATGTGAGTGTTGTAGATACCGTTTCTCCAATAGCAATGTGTCACGACACGCTAATTTATCTCGATGAATGGGGAGTGGCAAGTCTCGCACCAGCAATGATTGATGATGGCTCGTACGATAACTGTAGTGCTGTGATGTTAGGCGTTGACAGTAGTAATTTTGATTGTAGCGAAATTGGCGCCAATGCCGTTACCTTAACAGTTCTCGACATGTATGGAAATACAGCGATGTGTAGTGCGTCAGTAACAGTAGTTGATACTTTTGCACCAGTTGCCTTGTGTGCTGATACAACTGTTTATCTTGATGGCGACGGTATGGTTTCAATTGAATCGGGTTTTATTGATGATGGCTCGAGCGATGCCTGTGGAATTGATTCCCTTGCACTCGATATTACTTCATTTACCTGCGATAATATAGGGGTGAATCTGGTGGAGCTGTCAGTTTTCGATCCAAGTGGAAACAGAAATACCTGTTCGGCTAATGTTACCGTGGTAGATACAATACCGCCAACAGTAATTTGTAAAAATTTAGCAATTAATCTGGGAGAATCATTAAGTATTGAAATCCAACCGGAAGATTTGGATAATGGCTCAAGCGATGCCTGTGGCATAGCGTCATACGCGCTAAGTAAAACTGTTTTTACGGGTGTTGATGTTGGAGTAAACCTGGTAGAACTCACCGTAACCGATATTCATGGAAACTCAGCAGTTTGCACCTCAACAGTTACGGTTCAGGATACTATTGCCCCGGAGCTGTGGTGCCAGAATGTAGGGGTAACACTTGATGAACAAGGCGAAACCCGCATTTATGCTGCATTTTTGCTCGACAGTGTTTACGATGCCGGAGGTATTGCCTCGTATACTGTTGATATAGATAAAATGGATTGTAGCCATGTAGGCAAAAACATTGTCACCCTAAGCGTTAAAGACTATGGAGGCAATGTAACCACCTGTACAGCCCAGGTAACCATAAACGATTTATTTGCGCCATCTGTAGCTTGCCGCGATTTTGCAGTTGCCTTAAATGCCGAAGGTTTTGCCGAGGTACCGGCCGACAGTATTGATGCCGGATCAAGCGATGCCTGTGGTATTGCCGGTATGGAGTTGTCACAAACAGTATTTACCGCTTCCGATTTGGGCGAAAACACCGTAACCCTTTATGTAAGCGATGTAAATGGCAATACCGATAGCTGCCAGGCGGTAGTAAGGGTAACAGATAACATCGCACCTGTTGTTAATTGTAACCCGCTGGAAGTGTGGGTAAGCGATGAAAACGACTACGAACTAAGCCCGGCAGACCTTGCCGAACTGGCTGCCGGCAGCCTCGATAATGCCACGGAATTCGATAGCCTGACCATCGGGGTAAGTCCATCGGTATTTAGCTGCAGCCAGGCCGGCGATTCAGTAACAGTTGAAGTAATGGTTACCGATGAATCGGGCAATGAAAGCAGCTGTGAAACCAAAGTATATGTGAGTTATTTACTTGCTGCGGAACTGGAAGATATTGAGGTAACTCTTGATTCGGGGCAGTGCGAAACAAGGGTTGATTACCCTGAGTTTTTCGCAAACGGCTGTGCCACATTTACACTTGTTGACGGCTTGGGGGCCGATGGCCTTTTCCCTGTAGGAAGTACCGTTGAAAGCTGGGAAGTAGTTGCCGGCACCCAGGTAGATACTGTAACATTTGCCGTAATTGTAGAAGCTCCGAACCAGGTTCCAACACTTGATGCCACAGCTGATACCACCGTTGCCGAAGACCAGGTACCGGAGCTATTGCTGACAGGAATAAGTGCGGGCAACGATTGCCAGGCACAGGCGCTGACAGTAACAGCAAGCAGTATTACCGATGGCTTACTGGAAACCATAGCGGTAGACTATGAAGCCGGAAGTACAACAGCCGCACTTACCCTCTCGTTTATTGCCAACCAGAGTGGCGAGGCCGAGGTAGTGGTAACAGTGGAGGATGAAATGGGAGCAAGCATTACCGATACATTTGTGGTAACTGTAAGCCCTGAAAATGATGCCCCGGAGCTGGTGAAAATGATTGAAGACCAGCAGCTCCAGGCCGAAGATGAGCTAATAGTTACATTGAGCAAAGTATTAGGCGAAGTATTTGCCGATGCCGATGGCGATGAGCTTAGCTGGACATTTATGCTTGCGGGCGACAGTATTCCTGCGTGGATGACAACAGAAGAAACAGCCACAGAATATGTGCTTGATTTTACACCGATGCGGGCAGATACCGGTTGTTATACAATAGTAGTGCAGGTGAGCGACCCGGCCGGAGCAACAGCGCAGGATAGTTTTGAGCTTTGTGTAACAAGCATTCCTGTTGCAGTTGTTGATTTCGGCGAAAGTGTATTTGATGTAGTCATGTATCCTAACCCATCCAAAGGGATGGTACGTGTTGAGCTGGAGACAAGCTCGGGATCAGCAACAGAGGTATCGGTTAGTAATGTAGCCGGAGCAGAAGTTTTCCGCAGGTCATACCTTTCGGGCGATGCAATTCAGCTTGATTTATCAGGCCATGTGAGCGGCATGTACCTGGTACGTGTAGCACAGGATGGAAATCAGGTTATCCGAAAACTGATACTCGACAAACAGTAAAGGTTCGAACTAACACCTATAAAAAAACAGGAACCAATAGGTTCCTGTTTTTTGTTTTATAAAGATTGTTAATTTTGAGAACTGTTCTTCGAATAGAAGCCTTGAGATTTGTAATCCGGTAAAATATGTTAAAGTCAAAACTCAATCTCCATTTATATAGTTTGTTGTTGGTAATTACTCCGTTTCTGTTGCTTCAAAACTACTTACAGGATGCAATAGGGGAATTGTCACGACTAACCATAAGTATTTTCAACTTTGAAATTAAAATGATGCTGGTACTGGTAGCAGTAGTTAGTATTGTGCTCATTTATTTGATAATAAAAAATTTATCGCCAGGCAGAGTATTTGGTGTGTTGTTTGTCGGACTTCTGTTATTTGTTGGCTACAATACAAGCGATTTCTACTTTAATCATCACTTTTACGATATTCAACACAACTGGCACTATTTTGCTTATGCCATTTTCTCGTTGTTGGCATGGAAATACTATTTTCATCAAACACATAGTGCCGAAAAAACTATTTTGCGAACTTTCTTGTTAGCCCTGATTTTGTCGCTATGCGATGAAGTTATTCAGGTTTTTATCTCAAGCAGGGTATTTGATTTGTCTGATGTTGCTAAAGATTTATGGGGATGTATGATTGGTCAATTTGTCATTCATTTTATTCTTTTTGATATGAAATACCTTACATTTAAAAAATTCTGGCAAAGAGGGATTAAAAACTGGATCAGGAATGGTTTGTTTTTACTAACTCTTGAATTATTTTTTGCCTGGATTTTCTTAAATGTATCTTCCATATTATCAAATGCTATATATGTGTTACCTGTAATTCTGATTACTTTTGTTGTATTCTTTGCAGTTGCGTTTGTATTTCAATTAGTGGGTAATTTAAGGTATCGCAAACTTACTTTAGGCGTAATTGGTTGCGGGTTTTTAATCGTATTTTTTACTTTTTTGTTTTCAGAACCAGATTTAGCAAGTAAGCATAAAAACCTTGTTGTTTATAAAAATATTCCCATTTTATATTTTGATGTAATGATTTTTCCAGATGGAATGGTAAGACCT
Organism: uncultured Draconibacterium sp.; assembly: GCF_963676735.1. Classification (NCBI taxonomy): domain Bacteria; kingdom Pseudomonadati; phylum Bacteroidota; class Bacteroidia; order Marinilabiliales; family Prolixibacteraceae; genus Draconibacterium; species uncultured Draconibacterium sp. Next base: position 248,090 of record NZ_OY781464.1, read on the forward strand.
GTTGACAAAAAGGTAGCTTTTAATAGCCGCGACAAACAAAAGATTAATTCAATAGGAGCAGATATTGTTATTTTAGGTACCGGTTCAAAAGGTAAGGGCGGAAAAGGTTATCAAGACCAGGTTCCTGTTGAAATGTGTTATAACCACGAGAAAAACAAAGTTTATCAATTGATTAAGTTGCCAAATGAAGAAGCCTGTGTTTTATTTAATCGTTTAAAGCAGGAAAATAAAGAGGTATTAATGATAATGCATAACTCATGAAAGAGGATAGAGTAATATCAGCAATTATTATTGGCTTGTACATAATTTTAGCTCTTTTTGCTGTAGCCAGTACTTTTAATCCGGGATGGTTGCAAAAAATATCGGAACCCGGCAAAAATACTGAGGCATTGACCTTTATTGATAATGCAAACCGGGAAATGTACAGTGGCAACTGGAAGGGGGCCGCAATGCAATACCAGCAAGCCTTAGTAATTGATGTCGATAATCGGGAAGCCTACGGGAATTTGGGTATTGCCTTAACTCGTTTGGGGCAGTTTTCGAAAGCAAAACAATGTTTTGAAAATGTAAAAAGGTTAAATCAGGGACTTGATTCGATGGCACAATTCAATTACTTCGAAAGTATTGGGAACCTCGAAAAATCGATAGGCGATTACAATTTGCGGCAAAACAAAGAATATCATAAAAATTACCGGAAAGCACTTTCAGCTTACAAAAAAGCAATTGTATTGATGCCGCATGAACCCATTTTGTATTACAAGTATGCCTACCTGTTAATGAAAGAGCAAAATGATAGTTTGGCTATTAAGTATTTTAATGAAGGAATCTCAATAAATCTGAATAAAGATACTTATTACTACAGTGCTTTACTGACGGAATATTTACCTGCAATTGTTTCTGGAGACACTGAAATTATTGAAAATATTGAACAGCTCTACCAGGAAAGAATAGCATGGGAACGGTTTGATACAGAATCCTTAAAAACTTTTCAAAAGGCTGATATTCGCTTAGGGAACGCATACTTTAATCTGGGAGTACTCTACAAAAGAAATGGTTTGAAACAACTGGCAGCTAAACAATTCGAATATGCTGTTAAGATAAATCCACAATTGTCGAATAATATAAACCGGATGAAATAGGATTTTATCTGAAATTATAACTACCCTTTTAATGATTGGTTGGTGCTATTATTTGTTTTATTGTGGAGTAATGGTAACGGGCGTTTAGTCGAAATCATTTTACCAAATGATTATAAAAAATTATTGCTAATACTATTTTGTTAATTATTATGAAGTAGTTATTGCGCATCTGTTCATTATGGATTAGAGAATTATAAGCAATTTTAACCTCTCTTATCAGTATGGCAAATGATTTTGGCCTTATTATATTTTGTATAATAGTGGCGAAATTCGGGGATGCTTCTATGTCCTTATCTTTCTATTATGTTAGTATGTGTACAAACCACAAAATTCAAAAAATGAAAAAAAAATTACTTTTTTTTATGCTGCTATTTTGTAGCATAAGTGTGCTGAGGGCACAAGAAAACTTTACAAATCCTATTGATATTGGAGTGTTGACAGGAAATTATGATTGTGGACAGGTTCCTTTTTCAGATACACGCTACACTCCGTCTTATGCTGATGATATCAATAATCCTAATCCTGATGTATTTTATAAATTTCAAGTATCGAGCAGGGCTACTGTAGAAATGGATATGTGTGATGCCAACTTTGATACTTATATATATTTGTATAATTCTTCTCAAACAAGAATTGCAGCTAATGACGATAGTGGTATCTGCGGGTCAACGGCAAGCTATTTAAGTCAAACCGTTGATGCAGGTACCTATTATATTATTTGCGAAGGATATAGTTCAGGGTCTGGCACTTATACGCTTGACGTTTATATTTCAAACGCAGCGCCTGTGCCTGATGTTGATCCACTTCCTACAATAAGCGGAGAATGCTCGGCAACTGTTGCAGGTCCACCACCTACTGCAACCGATGAATGTGATGGTACTATTACTGGCACAACCACAAGTCCGTTAACCTATAATTCGCCCGGAACTTATACCGTAGTCTGGCAATATTCTGATGGTGTTGATGTAACCACCCAAAACCAAACAGTTATTGTAACTGATAATACTGACCCGGTTCCGGATTTGGAAACATTGCCTGATGTGTTGGGAGAGTGTTCTGCTACAGTGTCAACAGTGCCAACTGCCACAGATAATTGTTCCGGAACCCTTAATGGTACAACTTCAGATCCTCTTACTTACAATACCCAGGGAACACATGTTGTAACGTGGAACTTTAATGATGGGAATGGTAACGTAGTAAATCAAAACCAGAACGTGATTATTGATGATATAACTGACCCGCTGGCCGTGGCAAAAGATATAACTGTATATCTTGATGCTACAGGAAGCGTATCCATTGATTCGTCAGATATCAATAATGGGTCTTCCGATAACTGCGCCATTGCTGCCATTTCTCTTGATAAAGAAAATTTTAGTTGTAGCGATGTGGGCGATAACACTGTTGCGGTTACCGTTACAGATATTGGAGGAAACTCTGCAGAAGCCACGGCAACAGTAACAGTGGAAGATAATATTTTGCCTACCGTACTTGCCAATAATGCTCTTGTGTTTCTGAATACTAATGGGTTGGCAACTTTGAGTGCAGCCGCAGTTGATGCTGGCTCGTATGATAATTGTGGTATAGACACCATGTATCTTTCGCAAGATACATTTTATTGCGATGATGTTGGTGGAATGCCGCCGGTGGCTGTAGGCGAAAAAAGTGGGCAGATTGATGTGCCTCCCGCGGGAGTACCTGTACAATTAACAGTTGTTGATGAACATGGGAATAGTAACAGCGATTGGTTCTATGTTAGTGTGCTGGATACCGTATCGCCGACAGCCTTGTGCCATGATACAACAATTTATCTTGATGAAATGGGAGTGGCAAGCCTTATGCCTGAGATGATTGATGGTGGTTCTTTTGACAATTGCGATATTGCGCTACTTGGTATTGACAGTAGTAGCTTTGATTGTAGTGATATAGGAGCTAATCTGGTAACATTAACCGTTGAGGACGTGAATGGAAACAGGTCATCATGTGTTGCCAGTATAACTGTTGCAGATACTATTTCTCCCAACTTAGAATGTTCAGATATAGTTGTTGAATCAGATGCAGATGCTTGTGGCACAATTGTTTATTACAATAAAATTATTTTTTCGGCAGATTTTACGAATGGGCAGGTTGCTACAAGCTGTGAAGATTGGCAGGCTTTTAGGGCAAGTTTATTGGCCGATTATACCTACGAAAAATTAACAATCAAGGGATCTTTTGATGCCGAAGGAGTTTCTGTAACGGATAGTGAAAAGGTACAGCAAATTGCTAATGCACTCCGCGCTGGAACTGATGTTACTGTTAACGACGCAGAACGAGTGTGGAGAGTTGGATCCTGTGGTTCAGGGATTGAACTCAGTGCTGCGGGAAGTATTTGCTCATGTCCTTCTGATGAATATATTGTTCGGCCATGCATTGGAAATAGTAACTGGGGAGGAGCAGGAACAGCAACTTGTAACGGCCCAACGCAGACTATTAGTGTAGAGTTTGAAATTACCCAAAGTATATCAGATGAAGATAACTGTGATGTTGAAAGTGTAGTTTATTTGCCGGAAGACGGTTCTTTTTTGCCGGTGGGAGAAACCACAGTAATAAAAACAATAACTGATCAATCGGGAAATTCCTCACAATGCGAATTTACCGTTACCGTAGAAGACCGCACAGCCCCAACTGTTTTGGCTAATGATACACTGTTGTTTCTCGATGCGGATGGATTGGTAGCTTTAAGTGCAGCCGGAGCTGATGACGGTTCGTTTGATAACTGCAATATCGATACGATGTACCTCTCTCGGGATACATTTGACTGTGATGATGTTGGTGGAATGCCACCGGCAGTGGTGGAAGAAAAGAGTGGGCAGATAGATGCACCTCTTATGGGAGTTCCCGTGGAATTAACCGTTGTTGATGAACATGGAAATAGCAGCAGCGACTGGTTTTATGTAAGTGTGTTGGATACTGTATCTCCAAACGCCCTTTGTCATGATACTACAATTTATCTTGACGATGAGGGTATGGCAAGTCTTACTCCGGTCATGATTGATAATGGTTCTAACGACAATTGTGGCATTGCCATGCTTAGTATCGACAGTAGTAGCTTTGATTGCAGTGAAATAGGAACAAACCTGGTCACGCTAACTGTGGAAGATGTTAACGGAAATTATTCTTCATGTATGGCAACCGTGACTGTTGCCGATAGTTTAAAACCAATTGCTGTAGTTAATAATCCAACAATTTATTTAGATGCAAATGGAGAGGCGACACTAACCGCATCTGAAGTTGATGCCGGATCTGCGGATAATTGTGGCATTGACACGATGTATTTATCACGTGATACTTTTTACTGTGATGATATCGGAAGTGGAGTTCAACAGGAGGTAAGTTTAAAAAGTGCAGAATTTTTTCCTCCTACTACAGGTAGCGTTCCGGTAACTTTTACTGTAGTTGATGTCAACGGCAACAGTTCTTCCAATATCTCATGGGTAAATGTTCAGGACACAATTACTCCTTTTGCTATTTGTAAAGACACTGTATTGTTTCTGGGAGAAGATGGAGTTGCTTCTTTAGACTCTTCAGATTTAGATAATGGCTCAAGCGATGCCTGTGGCATAGCGTCATACGCGCTAAGTAAAACTGTTTTTACGGGTGTTGATGTTGGAGTAAACGTGGTAGAACTCACCGTAACCGATATTCATGGAAACTCAGCAGTTTGCACGTCAACAGTTACAGTTCAGGATACTATTGCCCCGGAGCTGTGGTGCCAGAATGTAGGGGTAACACTTGATGAACAAGGCGAAACCCGCATTTATGCTGCATTTTTGCTCGACAGTGTTTACGATGCCGGAGGTATTGCCTCGTATACTGTTGATATAGATAAAATGGATTGTAGCCATGTAGGCAAAAACATTGTCACCCTAAGCGTTAAAGACTATGGAGGCAATGTAACCACCTGTACAGCCCAGGTAACCATAAACGATTTATTTGCGCCATCTGTAGCTTGCCGCGATTTTGCAGTTGCCTTAAATGCCGAAGGTTTTGCCGAGGTACCGGCCGACAGTATTGATGCCGGATCAAGCGATGCCTGTGGTATTGCCGGCATGGAGTTGTCGCAAACAGTATTTACCGCTTCCGATTTGGGCGAAAACACCGTAACCCTTTATGTAAGCGATGTAAATGGCAATACCGATAGCTGCCAGGCGGTAGTAAGGGTAACAGATAACATCGCACCTGTTGTTACTTGTAACCCGCTGGAAGTGTGGGTAAGCGATGAAAACGACTACGAACTAAGCCCGGCAGACCTTGCAGAACTGGCTGCCGGCAGCCTCGATAATGCCACGGAATTCGATAGCCTGACCATCGGGGTAAGTCCATCGGTATTTAGCTGCAGCCAGGCCGGCGATTCAGTAACAGTTGAAGTAATGGTTACCGATGAATCGGGCAATGAAAGCAGCTGTGAAACCAAAGTATATGTGAGTTATTTACTTGCTGCGGAACTGGAAGATATTGAGGTAACTCTTGATTCGGGGCAGTGCGAAACAAGGGTTGATTACCCTGAGTTTTTCGCAAACGGCTGTGCCACATTTACACTTGTTGACGGCTTGGGGGCTGATGGCCTTTTCCCTGTAGGAAGTACCGTTGAAAGCTGGGAAGTAGTTGCCGGCACCCAGGTAGATACTGTAACATTTGCCGTAATTGTAGAAGCTCTTAACCAGGTTCCAACACTTGATGCCACAGCAGATACCACCGTTGCCGAAGATCAGGTACCGGAGCTATTGCTGACAGGAATAAGTGCGGGCAACGATTGCCAGGCACAGGCGCTGACAGTAACAGCAAGCAGTATTACCGATGGCTTACTGGAAACCATAGCGGTAGACTATGAAGCCGGAAGTACAACAGCCGCACTTACCCTCTCGTTTATTGCCAACCAGAGTGGCGAGGCCGAGGTAGTGGTAACAGTGGAGGATGAAATGGGAGCAAGCATTACCGATACATTTGTGGTAACTGTAAGCCCTGAAAATGATGCCCCGGAGCTGGTGAAAATGATTGAAGACCAGCAGCTCCAGGCCGAAGATGAGCTAAGAGTTACATTGAGCAAAGTATTAGGCGAAGTATTTGCCGATGCCGATGGCGATGAGCTCAGCTGGACATTTATGCTTGCGGGCGACAGTATTCCTGCGTGGATGACAACAGAAGAAACAGCCACAGAATATGTGCTTGATTTTACACCGATGCGGGCAGATACCGGTTGTTATACAATAGTAGTGCAGGTGAGCGACCCATCCGGAGCAACAGCGCAGGATAGTTTTGAGCTTTGTGTAACAAGCATTCCTGTTGCAGTTGTTGATTTCGGCGAAAGTGTATTTGATGTAGTCATGTATCCAAACCCATCCAAAGGGATGGTACGTGTTGAGCTGGAGACAAGCTCGGGAGCAGCAACAGAGGTATCGGTTAGTAATGTAGCCGGAGCAGAAGTTTTCCGCAGGTCATACCTTTCGGGCGATGCAATTCAGCTTGATTTATCAGGCCATGTGAGCGGCATGTACCTGGTACGTGTAGCACAGGATGGAAATCAGGTTATCCGAAAACTGATACTCGACAAACAGTAAAGGTTAGAACTAACACCTATAAAAAAAACAGGAACCAGTCGGTTCCTGTTTTTTTATAATCATTTTTTGTTACTCCCTTTTTAAGGTTTAGCTTCCGCTAAAATCAACTGCATCAAACAATATTGATGGGGTGCGAACTGAAGAGTCTGTTTTTACATCTGAACCCAATTCTTTTATATTCATTAGCAGCGTTTTCATATTACCAGTAATATTCATTTCTGATACAGGCTTAACAACTTGGCCTTTTTCAATTAAAAATCCATCAATACCGTATGAGAAATCGCCGGTTGATCCATTGCAGTTTCCACCGTTAAAACCGGTTACAAATATTCCTTTGTCGATTGAGGCAATAAGGCCCTCGAGGTTTTTTGTGCCAGATTCAAAAACAATATTCGTAGTACTTCCGCCTGTTGGTTCAGTTTCCAACTTTTTAGCGTAATAGGTGTCAACGTAATAGGTTTTCAGCACTCCTTTGTCGAAAATGCTGCGTTTTTTTGTTGCCAGGCCTTCACCATCAAATAAACGCGAACCACGGCCTCCAACAATAAACGGGTCATCGGTTATGCTAAGCTTATCCGAAGCAACTTTTTCATTTAACTTGTCGATTAAAAATGAATTTTTTTGCTGAATAGAAGCACCGTTAATTGCTTCTAATACCGGACCTAAAAGGCGGCCTACAACACGATTTTCCACCAGCATTGGCATGGTGCCCGATTTTATTTTTTCGGCTCCAATTTTTTCAATAGCTCTTTTTAGGGCAGTAGTTCCGGTTCCGTCCTTTCTCAAATCATCAAACTTAATGGCACTTTCGCCCCAGCTAAATTCGGGGCGGGCATCACCACCTTTTACCGAAACTTCTGTACGTATGGCGAAATACGAATTTGCAGTGTCGCCCTCAAAACCATTGCTGGTAACCATAACACGCTCGCTTAAACCATCGTAGTAGCTCGATGAGACAGAGATTAATCGCTCATCTTTTCCTAAAACTTCTTGCTCTGCGGCAAAAGCCAAATCTATTTTCGTTTTCGGATCGATGTTATTAAAGTTGGCATCCAATGCGCCCAAATCTTTACCACCACCTTTGTAATACAATTCCGGTTCAGGCAAAGTACGGAAAGGGTCTTCTGATAAATAGCGCGTACCATCAATTGCTTCCTCGATAAAACGGGCTAAATCTTCTTTTTTCATTCGGCTGGTAGAGTGGGCCGAGTATTTTCCGTCTACAAATAAACGAATGGAGAGACCACTCTGGATGGCTTGTTCCAATTTATCGATTTTTTCTTCGCGAACCTCAACGCTGCTGCCCGTGCTGTTTGATATACTTACGCTTACTTGCTGAGCACCATTTTCTAATGCATGGTTCATAGCCCATTTGGCCAATGTATATTTTTCTTCTTTTGTCATTGTTTTAAAATTTAAACATTAAACTTTTGGGTTTTAGGCATTGGTTCCACCAACAGTCATTTTCTTAACTAAAACGGTTGGAAGCCCAAGTGTTACCGGAACAGATTGTCCGTCTTTTCCACAGGTCCAGGTACCGCTGTCGTTTTTGTAATCGTTGGCAGCCATGGTAATATCGGCCAATGCCTGCGGTCCGTTGCCTACAATGTTAATGTCTTTTATCGGGGTGGTGAGTTTTCCGTTTTCGATAATGTAGCCCGATTTTACAAAGAAGGTAAAGTCTCCGGCTCCAATTTTCACTTCTCCATTGCTAAAATTGTCTACATAAACACCATAGTCAACGGCTGCAAAAATCTCTTCAGTGGTATGCGGACCGTTTTCCATGTAAGTTGAACGCATGCGTGGCAATGGCATGTGGCGGAACGATTCGCGACGTCCGTTACCGGTTGGCTCAACACCGTAATGTTTGGCGCTAATACGGTCGTGAATGTATGAGTTTAGCATACCGTCTTTTACGAGGTAAGTTTTTTGAACATCGTTTCCTTCGTCATCGATATTTATGGCACCACGGTCGTTAGGTAATGTTCCATCATCGATGATATTAATAAATGGTTCGGCTACTTTTTTGTTTAGCTTGTCGCTAAATATCGAAGTCCCTTTTCGGTTAAAGTCGGCCTCAAAAGTATGCCCAATTGCTTCGTGTAGCAGAATTCCTGAACCTCCGGCACCCAAAACCACCGGCATTTCGCCAGCTTTAGGTTTGCCTGCTTTAAAAAGCAGGTTGGTTCTGTCAACAGCTTCGTTGGCTAATTCATCAACCAGTTCTTCGCTCAACCATTCAAAACCTCGTCGTACCGATCTGGCGGCATAGGCATTCTCAATCTGCTGCCCTTCTTGCATAATACAAACGGCGTAAAAACTCACCATTGGCCTGTAGTCGTATGTTAACCGGCCTTCCGAGTTATAGAACAAAACATAGCTGGTTTCGTCGCGCATGCCTGCGTTAACCTTTATAACTTTATCATCTAGTGCAAAAATTTTGTCGTTAATTTTTTGTACAAAAGGTACTTTGTCTTTTACCGAAATATCTTCCCATTTTTGTGAGATTTTGTAAAAGTTAGCAGGAATTTTCTCGTTAAAGCTTTTTGCATCGAAGCTGGCACTGCTATTGGCAATGTTTGCCGCAAGTTTTGCTGCGTTAATCATTTCGTCGAGTGCTAAATTCTCTGAATAGGCAAAGCCCGTTTGGTCGCCGTTGAGCACGCGAATACCTACCCCAAAATCGATGTTCGAATAGGCACTGTTAACTTTTCCGTCCTGTAAACCCAGGCTGTTGAATTTTTTATGTTCAAAAAATAAATCGGCATAGTCGCCACCTTTGCTCATGGCAGTTGCAATAACTTTTTGCAACATTTCGGTAGTTACTTCAAAATGGTCTAAATAACTTTTCACGTCTGCTGAAATTTGTACGTTTTGGCACGATTGCGCTAAAGGGGGTAAAATCACACTCCCTGCTGCAAACATACCACTTGTTTTAATAAAATTACGTCTGTCAACTTTCATAGTGCATGTATTTGTTTTTAATTTTCATTTGTTTTAACCATACTTTTGAAACCAATTAGTAAACAGTGTAAATATAGAATTACACGAATTTGAAACAATCTTTATAAGGTACAGGATTTGTTGTTGTGCTAAAGTAAATAGCACACTTTTGTTTTTGTAGTTGAGGGTGTGGTATTTTTGGGGGTGTTTGTGTTAAAAATAACTATTAGATAGTATTTTGTGTGTGTTTTATTGGGCCTGTCGGAATAAATGTATGGCTTAATTTTCAGGAGGTGCCATCCTGATTGGGGTGTTTGACAAAAATCTATATTCAATGTAAATTTTGTATTAATTTATTACAATTTGTTATAAAAATGCTTTTTCAAGTTTCATTTAAACATATTTTTGTAGTCGACAGTTAGAAAAAATCTACATTTAAATAAAATTTATTACATCATGAAATCAAAATTGGAATACATTTGGTTAGATGGTTCTGTACCAACTCAACAACTAAGAGCAAAAACTCGTATAGCTGAAAACTTCAGCGGAAAATTGGAAGACTGTCCAGTTTGGTCATTCGATGGTTCTTCAACGAATCAGGCTGGTGGCGAATCTTCAGACCTTCTTTTAAATCCTGTTTTTATTTGTCCTGATCCAGATCGCAAAAATGCGTACCTGGTAATGACAGAAGTGTTGAATCCGGATGGAACTCCACACGATACAAACGGCCGTGCCCATATCGAGGAAGAAGATGAAGACTTCTGGTTTGGTTACGAGCAAGAGTATTTCTTGTACGATCCAAAAACTCGTTTGCCATTAGGTTTCCCTGCAGGTGGTTTTCCTGAGCCTCAAGGACCTTACTATTGTGGTGTAGGTGGTTCTAAAGTATTTGGTCGCGAATTGGTTGAAGAGCATTTCGACCTTTGTTTAGAAGCTGGTTTGAATGTTGAAGGTATCAACGCTGAGGTAGCTGCCGGACAGTGGGAGTACCAGATTTTTGCCAAAGGTGTTCACAATGCCGGAGACCAAATTTGGGTATCACGTTATTTATTAGAGCGTACTGCTGAGAAATATGGTATCGATATTGAATGGCATCCAAAACCACTTGGAAAAGACCTTGACTGGAACGGTTCGGGTATGCACGCTAACTTCTCTAACGGTATTATGCGTTCTTGTGGCGACGAAAAAGTATTTACTGCAATTTGCGAAGAGTTTGGTAAATTCATTCCTGAGCACATTGAAGTATATGGTGCCGGTAACGACCAACGTTTAACAGGTCTTCACGAAACGCAATCAATCGACGAATATAGCTATGGTGTTTCTGACCGTGGTGCTTCTATCCGTATTCCTGTAGGAACTGTTGAAGATGGTTGGAAAGGTCGTTTGGAAGACCGTCGTCCTGCTTCAAATGCCGACCCATACAAAGTTGGTGCACGTATTGTTAAAACTGTTCGTGGCGTTAAGCTATAAACAACGATTATAAATTTATTATCTAAATAAAAAGCTGTTGGTCTGTATTGACTGACAGCTTTTTTTTGTTCAAATTTGCCAAAAATTTACCTGGCCGTGTTCAAAAAGAAAATAGAAATAAATCATCACTTGTTCTACGAAACTTCGCATTCGCCGTCGCTGGTTGATATTGTTGGCCCCGAGCAACTTGGCGATGTAGTTGATTTTTGTTTTATTGAAAATCCTTACTATCCGGATGAGGACTTACTGAAAAAATTGCAAGAGAAACTTCCGGTTGTTATAAAATCGTATCCATCAAGCAACCCCATTCTTGCGCAAAAAGACTTGTCGGCGGTGGTGCATGTAAAGCCCGAGTTTTTGATACTTGGCAATGGTGCAACCGAACTGATTACAATTATTCAAGGCCTGCTGGTTGAAGACATGGGCATACCAGTTCCCACCTTTAGCGAGTACATCGAAAAGTTGCAGAACATGGAGAAGGTAAAGCTTTTTCAATTGCCTGAAGATAAGCAGTATCGGCTTGATTTAGCAGCTTATGCCGATTGGCTGGAGGCCGAAAAATTATCGTCGGCGTTAATTATAAATCCGGGAAATCCAACCGGGCAGTTCATTTCGCGCGAGGATCTTATCGCCTTTCTCGAGCGAATGAAAAAGTTAAAACTGGTGTTGCTTGACGAATCGTTTATTGATTTTGCCGGCGAAGAAATTCCAAGCCTAATGCCTTTTGTGGAAGAATTTAAGAACCTGGTAATCGTGCGCAGCATGAGTAAGCATTGTGGTGTTCCCGGTTTGCGTTTGGGGTATTGCTGTACGGCTAATAGTCATTATTTGAGTAAAATACGGGCAGCATTGCCGGTTTGGAATATTAATACGCTTGCCGAATATTTTCTAACCCAGTTAAAAGAAACTGATACCGTTTATCACCAGGCGCGAAAAAGGGTGATAGCTGACGTTCGGGAATTATATGACAATTTGTGTAAGCTTGAGGGCTACGAGGTTTATCCGTCGCAAAGTAATTTTATACTCATAAAAATAAAGCATAACCTTACGGCCTACGAGTTGCAAATGAGGTTGCTGCAGGAGTTTGGAGTGTACGTGCGCGACTGTTCAAATAAAGTTGGCTTAGACAACAAACACATTCGTGTGGCTTCAAAAGGTCGCGATAAAGATCAGTTGTTGGTTTACGCTCTGCGAGAGTTAGTCAACGCTATGGTTTAATTCGATATTACCAGCTTTTTTAAAGATCGATAACTGCCGAATCGCAAACATAGGTTGGGATAATTCCGGAGCTTCCTATTTTTATTTTGGCATTATCGGCTAAAGTGTTTCCCGAAAGTACAAGAGCCGTGTCGAGTCCAAACTTATTTCCGCCAATAATGTCGGTAAAAAGCGTGTCGCCAACCATCAGAATCTCCTTGCGTTGTATATCCGGAATGTCTTTTAAAGCCCGCTCGTAGGCCAGTAAAAACATTTGAGCATCTGGTTTGCCAAATCGAATAAATTTCTTTCCTAAAATTTTTTCAACCAAATCGGCTAACCCTCCAACAGCTACCGCAATGTCGTTTTTGTTTACCGGGTAATTTTTGTCGGTATTGGCCACAATAACGGTCATGTTTTTTTTTCGCAACAGGTTAATGGTTTTATTAATGTCGGTATTCCAGTCGAAACCCTCGTCATCAAGAAAAGCAAACGATTCTACATGTTCCAGGTTGTCAAGGTCGATTTCGCCAATAGGAACTGTTTTCAAACCGGCCGTTTCAATGTAGTGGGCAGAGTCTTTTGTGCCCAGGTAGGCAACAGCATTGCCGTTAATGAGTTTGGTTTTAAAAAACTCCATGGCCAGCATGCCCGACGACAAAATTTTATCAGTAGTAATTGATGGTAAGCCATGTTTGATGTACCATCCTGATAGTTCTTCCGGACTGCGCGATGAATCGTTGGTTAAAACATAATAGGGGATTTGTTTTTTTTCGAGGTAAACAAAGGTATTGGCAATGTCAGGAATAAGTCCTTTATGGTTTTTAAGTACGCCAAAGGCATCAAAAAAAACTGCCCGGTAGTTTTTTACTACACTTCTAAAACTTCTTGTTCTCATTTTTCAGTATCAGAGTTTTAATGTTTTTAAAATTTTCTCTACCCTGTAGTTGGCGTCCAGGGCGGGGAAATAAACGTCGTAGGCTTCCTTAATTAGTTTATTCGAATAGTATCTTCGGAAAAAATAAGGGCCGTCTTTTATTACATAATTCAAAATAAAAAAGCGGTAAACTTCTTTAATCAAATGCACTTCGGGTAGTGTTAACGGAAAAATTCTGTGGTACTCCTTCAGGAAGAGCATAAAGCGGTCTTCCATTAAAGTATCAACCAGGTAGCTAAATACGGTTCGGTCGCCAACATCAGAAACAACACGACTAAAAAAATAAAAATCCATTACCCGCGACGACATGCGAAACCAGTCGTAATCCCAGCGCGAGTAAAATTTTCCGTCGCCTGTAATTGAAAAGTTACCGATGTTCCAGTCAACCAAAACCGGAATGGTTTCAATTTCGGTGTTGTAATTTACCCGGTCGGCATTTTCTAAAAAATTATCGGCATGGCGCAAAATCATATCTTTATGATCCAGTTGCATTTTTATTTCGTTTTTGTGGATCGAGCGTTTGAGTTTCTGAATATCGGTAATTACATTTTTTGAGGACGGTGGTAGCTGGTTAGAAACATTGGTGCAGGCTTTATGAAAACGAGCGAGTTCGCGACCCAGCTTTTTTATGTGTTTTTCATCCAGCCGGCGCGGCAGTTTATTTCGGATTTGAATAGGGTTGTAAAAAACTACCCATGCACTGCGTTGGCGTTCGTGGTAGCGGTAAATAAAAAGTTCGTTACGTTTTACCAGCGATTGGGCCAAAAACATTTGATAAGGATATTCGAGGTTGTTGGCCAGGTTGTTAATGATAATGTGGTCTTCGCGAAAATCCTCGAAATTTCCGTATTCCGAGAGTTTTGCAAATACGGGTTCTCGTTTGTAAAACGAAATTTTATAAACGTGGTTTGTTGAAACTTTTGCACTTACGTCAAAAACGCCTTTAATTTCGTGTCTTTCGCCGTCAAATTCTTTCCAGGCCAGTTTAATTATTTGTGCGTAGTTTAATTTTTGCATCATCTTCTGTACGTATTCAAAAGGTTTTAATATCGTCCTTCTAGCTTCGGTAATTATATAATTTCAAAGTATCTTTTTAGTTCCCACTGCAGATCTTTGTTGGCAGCCTGCCTATATTCCCATTGGCGCGTTTGGGTAAAATGTTTTACAAATGCTTCACCAAAAAGCTCTTTGGCAATAGCCGAATTGGCCATTTTTGTTGTAGCTTCCTCAAGGGTTTCGGGTATGGTACCATTGCTTAAGTTGAGGTAGCCATTGCCTGTTACCGGATGGCTGGTTAGCGGCAATTGGTGTTTTATTCCGTACAGCCCGGCAGCCAGCGAGCCCCCCAAAGCCAAATAGGCATTGGTGTCGGCGCCAGGCACTCTGAATTCAAGGCGCGTCGATTTTTCATTTCCGGTAATGGCCCGCACCGCACAGGTACGGTTGTCTATCCCCCAGGTAAGTGTGCGCGGAGCCCAGTCGCCTCCACATAAGCGTTTGTAACTGTTGGGATTAGGCGCGAACATGGGCAGTATCTCAGGTAAACATTTTAATAAGCCGGCAATGTATTGTTGTGCGGTTGTACTCAGATTATCAGGAGTATTGGCATCAAAAAATAAATTTCTATTTTGCTCCAAATCCCATAGGCTTTGGTGAATGTGACCTCCACATCCCGGAAGATTAAGGTTCCATTTTGCCATAAAACTGGCCATAAAATTGTGCTGGTAGGCAATTTCTTTAACAGCCGATTTAAAAAGTAATGCCTTGTCGGCGGCAGCCAAAACCTCGTCATAAATAACCGTTGCTTCCATAACGCCAGGACCTGTTTCGGTGTGCATACCTTCAAGCTGAATATTAAAGCGATGGAGCAATTCAAATAAATCGTTAAAAAAGGATTGGTTTAGCGAGGTACGTAAAATCGAATAACCAAACATTCCGGGTGTTATTGGTTCGAGGTCGGTGAAGTTGCTTGCCGTAATTTCGCTGGGTGTGCCCATAAAATTGAACCATTCAAATTCTTGCGAGAAAATTGGTTTAAAACCCATTTTTTCGCACTGTGCAGCAACACGTTTTAATAAACTGCGCGAACAAGTCGATTCAGCATATTTCCGATCATTGCTAAAATCACCCAAAACAAAAGGCATATTGTTTTCCCAGGGAATTTCCCGATAAGTTTCGCTGGAAATAGTTGCTTTGGCATCGGGGTAACCGGTATGCCAGCCGGTAATCTCGCTGTTTTCGTAACAGGCATCGGCACAATCCCAGCCAAATATTACATCGCAAAAACCAAGACCGTTTTCAAGGGCATTGCAAAATTTATCTTTATGAATGTATTTGCCACGCAGTATGCCATCAATATCTGCAACGGCGAATTTTATTTTTGTCGATTCCTGGTTCTTTATTTTAATCAGTAGCTCTTCCGTATTCATTATTAGCACTAAATTTTATTTAAAATAAACGATGTTTGAGGAAATAACAAATACATCTAAGGCAACTTTCTTTTAAATTGGTTGAAAAAAACAATGTTCAACCTGAAAGAAAGTAGCTTTTTTATAATGTCACCCTGTTGATTGTAAGGTTGATGGAAATAATTTATTAAAAAATGCAGTTTGGGTATGACAAATATCAGTATTGACTTGATAAATTGTTAATTTTGAGGACAGACAAAAAACAGACTTAAATAAATTAATCATGGCACAATTTAGATTTAAAGCACTTGAGGAAGTGCTTAACCGCCGGCCGGATGAAGTGGTAAGAGAAGAGAATCTGGTTTCGGATTATTTTGGTATGCTGGTTTTCGATCAGTCCAAAATGAAAAAATATTTATCGAGAGAAGCATATAAAGCAGTAACCGATGCGGTAGAGCGCGGCACAACTGTTGATCGGAAAATGGCTGATCAGGTGGCGCAGGGAATGAAAGCCTGGGCTATTGAAAACGGCGCAACACATTACACGCACTGGTTTCATCCTTTAACCGATGGTACTGCAGAAAAGCATGATGCTTTTATTGTGCACGGTGCCGATGGTGGCGTAATCGAATCGTTCTCGGGGCAACTTTTGGCACAACAAGAGCCCGATGCTTCGTCGTTTCCAAGTGGCGGAATTCGCCAAACTTTTGAGGCACGCGGTTATACCGCCTGGGATCCTACTTCGCCTGCTTTTATTAGCGAAACAACCTTAACTATTCCAACTATTTTTATTTCGTATACCGGCGAAGCGCTTGATTATAAAACGCCTTTGTTACGTGCTATAAATGCAGTTGATAAAGCAGCAACCGATGTGTGCCAGTATTTTGATAAAAATGTTACTCGTGTTCAAGCCAATCTGGGTTGGGAACAAGAATATTTTTTAATTGATGAAGCCCTGTTTATGGCTCGACCTGACCTGGTATTAACCGGAAGAACTTTGATGGGGCATTCTTCATCAAAAGACCAACAATTGGATGATCATTATTTTTCATCAATACCAACCCGGGTAAATAAGTTTATGCAGGATGTAGAGAATGAAGCATACAAACTTGGGATTCCGGTAAAAACACGTCATAACGAGGTGGCACCCAATCAGTTTGAACTGGCTCCGATTTACGAAGAGGCCAACCTGGCAAACGATCATAACCAGCTGTGTATGGATATTATGCAGAAAATTGCACGCCGGCATAAATTCCGTATTCTGTTCCACGAAAAACCTTTTGCAGGAATTAACGGATCGGGAAAACATAACAACTGGTCGCTGTCAACTGACACCGGAGTTAACTTGTACTCACCGGGTAAAAATCCAAAATCGAATTTGCAGTTTTTAACTTATGTAATTAATACCTTAAAAGCTGTATACGACAACCAGGATTTACTGCGTGCAAGCATTTTAACTGCCTCTAACCAGCACCGCCTGGGAGCCAATGAAGCACCGCCATCTATAATCTCGGTGTTTTTAGGGTCAGAAGTTTCAACAATGCTCGACCTGATGGAAGAAGCAGTGGTTGACCGAAAAATGACACCGGATGAGAAAACTGCATTAAAACTGAATATCGGCCGTATTCCTGAAATTATTCTTGACAATACTGATCGTAACCGTACATCTCCATTTGCCTTCACCGGAAACCGTTTCGAGTTCCGTGCGGTTGGTTCAATGGCTAACAATGCCTCTGCATTAATTGTGTTAAACACAGCCATGGCCGACCAGTTGAAAAAATTTAAAGCCGATGTTGATGCTTTAATTGACAAAGGAATTAAAAAGGATGAAGCCATTTTCCAGGTTCTGAAAACCCTTATTATTGCCACCAAACCTATTCGTTTTAACGGAGATGGGTATAGTGACGACTGGGTGGAGGAAGCCGAAAAACGCGGTTTGACTAACATTGACAATGTGCCCGATAGTTTAGCTGCCTACCTGCGCCCGGAGAATAAAACTTTGTTTGAAAGAAATGGAATTTTTAACGAAGCTGAAATAGACGGACGGGTTGAGGTTGAGTATGAAAAGTTCATCATGAAGGTTCAGATTGAATCACGTGTTCTGGCCGATATTGCCATTAATCATATTGTGCCAACGGCGGTTCAGTATCAAACTATGCTGCTTGAAAATGTGAAAAACCTGAAAGAGGTATTTCCGGCTGAAGAATTTAATTCGCTGGCAGGTGGCCGTTTAGAGCTTATTAAAGAAGTTGGCGGGCATATTTCGGCAATTAAAACATTACGTAAAGAGATGATTGCAGCACGTGCCAAAGCCAATAAGGTGGAAGATGTTATTGAGCGTTCGAAAGAATACGATAAGGAAGTGCGACCATTCCTTGATGAAATAAGAGACCACATTGACAGGCTCGAACTTATTGTTGACAACGAAAAATGGCCCTTGCCAAAATATCGCGAACTTTTATTTGTTCGCTAAGCAAAATATGCAGTTATTTAAAAAAGACTTTTCGTTGCGGAAAGTCTTTTTTTATTTGCATACTTAAGCAACTTATATTACGTTAGTTAAAAGACGTATTAATTAATTAAGCATAGTAGGTAAAAAAATTTTACTTTTACTTCCCGAAATTGAATCTAATAAACAAACAATATAAAAATCATTAGAAACCCCATGTAGAGCTTGTCTAGTTTGACTTGTCGATATCTGTTTGTCTATCCTTATTTATCGATATTTATTAAATTTGTGCCAGAATTTGTTAATTATTTGTACATTGAAAAAATGGTGTACAAAATTTTGATAAAATATGGCAATTAAAGTAACATTACGCGAAACGGTTATTAGCAAAAATAGAAGGTCCTTGTACCTTGATTTTTACCCGGGATTTAATGATTCAAAAACTGGGAAATTAAAAAGGCGCGAAGTATTGCGTATGTATGTTGTGGATAAACCACGTACCAAAGCAGAACGTGCCTTTAATAAAGATACACGAGCAGAGGCCGATAAAATACGCGCACAACGCCAGGTTGAATTAAACCGATACAGTGCATACACCGACGATCAGAAAAAGGAAATAGAACAGAAAAAGCTAAGCGAAGGATGTTTTGTCAGTTATTACCAGGGGATAGTTGAAGGTAAAATAGCACGTAGGACAATTAAAAAAAAACAGACAGAGGCTTTAAAACGCGAAGGTGATTCTATTTGGAAAGCTGGATTGTTGTATTTGCGAAATTATACGGAACACGAACAAGGGCACCCAGCGATTGCATTTAATGAACTTACGGCGGATTTTTTTAATGGCTTTCGTGATTATTTATTGACAGCGGATAGCCTACACAATAAACAAGGAAAGAAGATCTCTCAGAATAGCGCATCGGTTTATTTTTCGAAAGTATATTCAACATTGTTACAAGCAGAAGAAAAAGGATTTCTGACAAAAAGGATATCAAACGATGTTGTGCAGATTGAATCTCAAGAAACTCACCGGGAAGTATTAACGATTGCCGAGTTAAAAAAACTTATTGAAATTGAATGTGAAGTACCCTTGCTTAAACGTGCTGCGTTGTTTTCGGCCTTAACAGGATTGAGAATTTCTGACATAAAAAAACTAAAATGGTCTGAAATAACTTTTGATAAAGATTCTGGTCGTTATCGTATGCCATACCGTCAGCAGAAGACCACCCGTATAAATTATATGGTAATTAGTGAACAGGCGGTAAAATTAGCAGGTGAACGAGGCGCACCAGATAAACTTGTTTTTGATGGATTAAGTAGGCGTTATACGTCCTATCACCTACAGAAACTTTATAATTGGGTGTTACGTTCGGGTATCACAAAAACAATCAAATTCCATAACTTCAGGCACACCTATGCAACACTTCAATTAGAGGCAGGAACAGACATTTACACCGTTTCAAAAAATTTAGGACATACCAATTTGAAAACGACTGAAATTTATGCAAAGATTGTTGATAGTAAAAAGGAGGCAGCTGCTGATGCAATTGATTTAGGGCTCTAAGAAAGCTTTCATTGCCGTCAAAGGTTTATGCAAAGATTGTAAATGAGGGCAGGGGAGCGGTTGAAAGTCAGAATAGGATATTTGATTAATTAAGTTTAAAGCATAGTAAATAACTGTACAACATTCTCTCTTACTGGGTAACGACGAACTTAAAATCACTCTTTCAGGACAACATTAAAGTTTCAATATTAGCGTATTGTCTCTCGTCAATAAAAAAACATAAATTAACTCAACACAAATGATTATGATTAAAGCAAAAGAATATATAGAGTTTAAAAAAGAAGATATTATTGAAAATCTAAACAGTTTGTATGACGAAAAGGAAGCACAAGAGATATTCAACAATTTAGGTGACAAGCTAACAGAAATCACAGAATTTAGACATTCCGAGACTAAGACAAAAAAAATCATAGATAAACTAATGCATCATAAACTAACAAAAAACTCTTCAATACTGCACTGGCTAATAAAAGCTGTTGAAAATGATGACACCTACTGTCATGCATACAATTACCTTGCGCAATATTACAATAGAAAAAATCTCTCTCTGTTCGAATATCAAATTAAGAATATATCAGATCCTGAATTATTCGAACTTATAAAAAAAGAACAGGTAAGTGATGAAGAGCCTAACGCTGAGAAAGAAGTGAAGAGTAACACTGGAACACCAAATATTAAAAATGGTGAAACCGAACTTTCAGAAAAGATAAAAGAGCACTTTGCTTTTTTTTTAGGGAATTGTCCTCGAAAGGGCAAACCAATACTAAGCAGTGAAAATGATTTTAATAGATTGATAGAGTGGACTACTTATTTTTACGAAAATAATTTTAAAGTACCTAATATTGATGCACCAATACAAACTATAAATACTAATAACTACTATACTCAATTAGCATTTGTGTATTTGTTTGACCAGCTTAGGAAGTTAGGTTTTCATAGTCAAAGAACAAGAGCGAAAACAATCTTCAACTTATGGGAGAAAAGTTTTCAAGATTACAGTGGTTACTCTGAAAAAAACTTTTGGAAAGTGAACCAAGAAAAGGGGAATGAAGTAAAGAAACTCATGCATATTGATTACTAAATGTAAATATCCGTAAACACGTATTTTTCCCGTAGATTAACCGTATTTCCGTTTCGGTAATTCGCAAAGTATTACAAATTAAAATACTTTGTTATGACCGAAAATTTCACATTTGACCAATTGCCCAGAGCTGTGGCAATCCTAACAAAAGAAGTTAGCGAATTAAAACAGCTATTGCAACAAAAAAGAGAACAGCAAGCAACACCTCTAGAAGAACAACTTTTAACCGTTCAAGAAGCAGCCGATTTTCTTAATCTTTCAGTTCCCACAATCTATGGTAAAGTAAGTAGAGGTGAATTGCCCGTTATGAAGCGAGGCAAAAAACTTCATTTCTCCAGCATTGACTTATGGCAATACGTCAAAGAAGGAAGGATTCAAACTAACGCTGAATTTGAAGCCAAAGCCGAAACCTCTTTAGCAACTAAAAGGAAAGGAGCAAGGTAGTATGTCATTCTATCTAAACTCTAATCCAGTTCAGCGAATTTCAGGAAATTATGCGACTCATAAAGTAATTTTTAATCCTCTAACCCATCTCTACCGTGTGGTTTCTATCGGTTATAGCAGGGGAAGAAATTGCATCATAAAAACTACCGGAACAAAAGACTATTGTGAATGGTATATTCGAACCAAAGCGGCATGAATGGATGGGTAAAAATACATCGAAAAATTCTTGATAAACCGATTTGGCTCAATTCAACACCAGAACAAAAAGCAATACTGATGACCATAATTTTGATGGCAAACTTTGAAGAGAAAGAATGGGAATGGGAAGGGCGGAAATTCAAAGTCTTACCAGGCCAATTTGTTTCAAGCCTTGAATCTATTAGGCAAAAATCAGGGAAAGGTATATCTATTAGAAATGTTCGTAGTGCAATAACTCGATTTAAAAAACTCGATTTTATGACAGAGCAAGTGACAAGGACAGGTAGGATTATAACTGTCTGTAAATGGGAAGCTTATCAGGATATATCTATTAATGACCGACAAAGTATCCGACAAAGAGGCGACAAAGAGGTGACAGCTACTAAGAAAGGTAAGAAAACAAAGAATAACATAACTGATATTTTTGATGATTTCAGAAAAGAATACCCAGGAACAAAAAGAGGGCTAAAAACAGAACTCGATAACTTTCTCAAAAAGAACGATGCTGAAATAGTTTACCAACTTAAGCCGGCTTTGATAAGGGAAATGGAATGGCGTAAGGAAGCTGAAAAAGGAGGGGAATTTATTGCACCGTGGAAACATCTTTCAACCTGGATAAATCAAAAGTGTTGGGAACAAGAATTTCCCACAATATCAACAAGCGATAATTATAAACCACCAACTGGATTAAAACGATGAATGAGACAACTGAAAATTTAAGAGGTCGGATGATTTTACAGGATAGAATACCACCACAAGCAACGGATGTTGAGGCTATTGTTCTCGGAGCATTGATGTTGGAGAATGAAGCGTATCAGTCTGTCTCAACATTACTGTCTGCAGAAAGCTTTTACAAGTACGAGCATAGAAAGATTTTTGAGGTAATTGAGTCGATTGCAACTCAAAATAAGCCTGTTGACTTATTAATAGTAACTCAAGCACTAAAAGACAAAAGATTGCTACAGGATATTGGCGGGCCTGCCTTCATCACTCAACTAACAAGACAAGTTGCATCTGCCGCCCACATCGAACATCATGCCCGTATTATTGCACAAAAACACCTGCAACGTGAGCTAATCAAAGCTTCTACACAAATACAGGTGAAAGCATATGATGACACAACTGATGTTACTGAAATTGTTGACGAATGGATTAAACTTGGAAACGATTTAGACAACACATCAAACATCGCAGACTCAGGAGTTTTAATGAGTGATGTACTTACCAGTACAGTTCAAGAAATTGAAGAAGATTGCAAAAGAACGAAAGAAAACAAAACAGCAGGAATACCTACCGGTTTTAAATCGCTTGATTTTAGTACCGGTGGTTGGCGGCAGGGAAACTTTATTGTTCTTGCAGCACGACCAGGTGTAGGAAAAACTTCGTTTGCATTATTCTTTGCGATGGAAGCTGCAAAAGCTGGGTATTGGGTGAACCTGTTTAGTTTCGAAATGAACAAGGAAGATTTAGCCAGAATTGTAGTTGCTACGGAAAGCGGTGTTTACCGTTCCAATATCAGAGATGGTGTTTTAGAAGATTCTGACTGGCACAAAATGAACGAGGCAATTGCACGTATAGAAAAATTGCCCATTTTATTTCATGATGCAAGTGGAATGACGGTTAACCAAGTACATGCATCTGTTAGGAAGAACAAGAAAAACGGTCGATGCGACTTTGCAATAGTTGATTATTTACAGTTGGTAAGATCTTCAGCAAGTAAACAGATTAGAGAACTTGAGGTTTCGGAAATAAGCAGGATGCTTAAATCAACAGCATTGAATGAAAAGATACCTGTATTAGCTCTATCCCAGTTAAACCGGAGCGCAGACAACGAAACACCAAAACTATCGCATTTAAGAGAATCCGGGGCTATTGAACAGGATGCAGATATAGTATGCTTTTTAAGCAAACAGGAATCACAAAGCAATACTGTAAGATTCACGATCGCCAAGCACCGAAGGGGCCGATTAGGAGATATTGAGATACAATGCAATGATGAGATGACACGGTTTGTAGAATCAAATAATTATAAATAGTTGAATGGAAGAATTATTCAAAGATAGATCACTGAAATCAATTGCGCTAGAGCTTTTTTGTTTTCGTTTACCGGGACGGTTAGAATTTGCTAAAATGAACAGTTCCAATACTCATATACTCGAGTATGCGGATGCCTTGGACAATTTCGAATTTCACCTTAGATACTATATGTATAGCACGCATATACCCTTGGATGTAATCCTCGATGACACAAGGAATGCTATGACGCAAACATTATATATTCCCAATGTCCTGAACGATATATTAAAGCAGATAAGAACTGACATTATTGATAATGAGCTATATGAGTTAATGATAAAATATGAGTTTGTTGAAAAGAACATTTTAATAGAAATAAACAATCATGGATAAAATTAGAAGAAATTATAAGCTGCCCAATCGTGAAGAAAAATTAAGGTTTATGAGGGCGCTGGAAGCTAATGGTATGAATAAAAGCCAAACAGCACGAGAACTGAATATCTCACGAACAACGCTGCATCGTTATTTTAACGAAAATTGGGAGACTTACCTAAAGGAAAAGGATAAGGTTAATCGTGGTAGTGAAGCAATAGTCGCAAAACAGATGCTCTTGTCTTTTGATGCAGAAAATGCACGGATAAAATTAGAAGATTCTTGTGCGAGGGCAATAGACCTGATGAATGAAAGAATCAACACTCAGTCAACTGAAATTAATTCACGAGAGCTGATCCAATTCATCAGTACACTACTACCATACCTGCTCGACAAGAAAGCTATTATGGGGGTAAAAGAAGCTGAAGAAACGGCTCCCAAACGCCCTTCTGTTGTTCAGGCATTCTTAGATAACTTGAACAAAGCAAAAGATTTAAAGCCAGTTTGAGATCTTCTGCGAACAGAATGTTGCAGGCATAAAAAGTGTAGTATTACTGTATTGTTGGTTTTATTGTCCTGGAGGATAAGTTGTTAGATTCTTCCTTTGTTGTGTCATAGTGTTCTAAGTACTGTTCAGTTGAAACAAGTAGATAACGTTTTCGAACTGATGAGATAGCTCTGATAAACCCAACTTTGTTTTAAATACCCTATAACTGTTTTATATATCTAATAATCGCAATATTTCTTATTTCGTTTCCATTATCTCTGGATTATCAATCATGCGTCTCATCAAATCAAATATACCCTGATAATAAGCTTCATCTTTTGCATAACGTTTATATTCCTCCACATTGGCTTTACGTCTTCGAAGCATTATATCATCCATGATTTTTTTCAGGGCAATATCACTGTTTTGCTTATCTGCATTATTGGCAACTTTATCTTCAAAGTCGGGATGAGCCATTACATTCTTTGCAATTGAAATATATTTCACACGGGCTTCTTCAGGTGTTTCATCCCATCCTGAATAAAAACGATCATTAAATGCCCGGATGATTTCATCTAATGGATCAATTTCTTCTTCACCTCCATGGGCACCACGAGGATTCGGATTTTGAGGATCAAGTTGTGTTTCCGAAGCATCCAATCCGATTGCTTGATTTACCCTGGTTCTTTCCAAACCATAAGTTGATAAATCAACTGAATTCAATAAATCATCAATTAATTCATCTTCCTTGGTTTTAACTTTCAGTTTTGGTACCAGGAACTTTAAAAACCAGAAGAGTTTTTCCCAAACAACTACCTCATATGTCATTATTGAAGCCATTTGTCCGTAAATTTTAACGAACTGCTTGGCCTTAATTTTAAAATCGGCTTTATCGTCATCTTCCAGTTCCAACTCCTGGTTAAAACGATTGGCTGCAATATCAATAATCGGACTGAGCTCTTGAGCATCCACCCCATCAAAATATTTCAAAACAAATTCTTCTACCTCTGCCCATTCGTAAACACCAACATCATCCATAGTGCTTTTTAACTCATGTAATACATTTACATCTGTTTCACTAGTCAAGGTTGTTGATGTATAAAAATCGTCAAATGCATCTTTTATATCATCGGAGGTATTGAAGAAATCAAGAATGAACAAATCCTCAGTTCTTTTACCAAGACTGTTTGCCGAACGATTTAGTCTTGAAAGAGCCTGAACAGCCATAACACCCTGAAGTTTTTTATCCACATACATCGAGCATAATTTTGGTTGGTCAAAGCCAGTGAGGAACTTATTGGCAACCACCAAAATTCGGTAATCATCCATGTTAAAATAGCGTGCAATCTTATCACTGATGTAACCTGGATCTGTCGGTTTTGCGGTATCCAAATGTGGAGGAAAATTATTGACGCTATCTTCTGTATATTCTATTCCGTCCACTATCTTTTTACCAGAAAAAGCGATGGCTATCCGAAATGGATTACCTCTCAACTCAAGAATTTCCTTTAAAGTGAGGTAATAACGAATGGCAGACTCAATATTTTGGGTAACCACCATAGCTTTTGCTTTGCCCTTTAACTTTTTACTATTAACAACCTTGGCAATAAAATGCTCCATTATTACCTCCGCTTTGGTGGCAATAGTTCGCTTATCTCTCTCCACATAAGCACGAAGTTTCTTTTGTGCTTTACGCGTATTAAAAAGCGGATTATCTTCTATCGACTTTTCAATCTGATAATAACTTTTGTAGGTCGTATAATTTGCCAGGACATCCAAAATAAAACCTTCCTCAATGGCCTGTTTCATCGAGTACAAATGGAAAGGTTTGAAAGTGCCATCCTCTTGTTTGACTCCAAATCTTTCCAGAGTATTGTTTTTCGGCGTTGCAGTAAATGCAAAATACGATGCATTACCTTTCATTTTCTGAGCCTGCATCGCTTTCAGTATCTTATCCTGAACGTCTTCCTCTTCTTCTCCATTATTTGAAGTGCCCATTGCCTGATTCATCTTCCCTGCTGCCGTTCCACTTTGCGAACTGTGGGCTTCGTCAATAATTACTGCAAAATTTTTGTCCGACAAATCGGCAATACCATCAACGATAAATGGGAATTTCTGGATAGTTGTAATAATGATTTTCTTGCCCTGTTCCAGGCTGGTTTGTAACTCTCTTGACGAGAATGCAGGAGCAACAATATTTTTAACTTCCGAGAATTCCTTAATATTTTCCCGTAACTGTTTATCAAGCAACCTTCGGTCGGTTACAACAATAACGGAGTCGAATAACGGAGTGTCTATACCTTTTGCCCTGGGTGTTTTATCACTTTCTGGATAGGTTTCGATAAGTTGATAAGCTGCCCAGGTGATTGAGTTGGATTTACCAGAACCTGCTGAATGCTGAATGAGGTAGCTATGCCCTACACCATTTTTACCTGCATGAGTTAATAACTTACGCACTACATCCATTTGGTGATAGCGAGGAAAAAATAATGTTCGTTTACTTAACGCATCATTTGGTTTTCCATCGAAACGAACAAAATGCTGAATAATATTCGCTAAACTTTCACGCGTAAAAACTTCTTCCCAGAGGTAGCTGGTTTTGTGTCCGAATGGGTTGGGAGGATTTCCTTTTCCATGGTTATTACCTTTATTAAAAGGAAGAAAGAAAGTTTTTGCACCAGCCAATTTGGTGGTCATAAATGCCTCATCGGTATCAACAGCAAAATGTACCAGGCAACGACCAAAATTTAGCAGTGGTTGTTTTGTATCACGGTCGTATTTATATTGCTTTATGCCATGCACTTTTGCATTCTGCCCCGTCCATGGATTTTTTAATTCGATGGTTGAAACTGGTAATCCGTTTACAAAGATCACCAAATCAATTTCTTCCCTTAAATTATCCAGATTGTATTTTATCTGACGGGTAACACTAAATTCGTTGCTTTCGAAATTGTCTTTTGCTGTCTGACTACTACTGGCTAATGGAGAAGGATATAGCAGGGTAAAAAACGCATCTTCAACTTCCAACCCCTTTTTAAGAATACGCAACAAACCATATTTTTTCACCATGCGGTCGTAACGCTCCAATATCTTCAGCTTCAAATCGGCAGAGCGCTGTAATTTCGCCAGTTCTTCCTGTTGGGTTGTTTCCAGAAAGTGCCAGAAGCGTTTTTCATCTATGGCATATCTTGCATTAAAATCGTTAGTACTGCCTACATAAAAACCATTACCCGACCTGTAATATTCCTTTGGTTCACTGGCAGTGTCTTTCAGCTCCTCAAGGCAAGTTCCTGTTAATGCTTTTTCTATTGCAGCTTCTAATGCTTGTTCGTTGGTTTGCGATGTTGTCATGGTATAAATTGGCTTATTCGTCTTCTGGAAGGTTGTTTGCGGATATGGCAGTAAATATCTCGAATTTTAGTTCTTCCGAAAAATCCTCTTCGTTTTCAATAATTGAGGTTAGTATTTGTTGTAATAAATCTTTTTCAATTAGTCCGGCTGCCAGGTGGTAGCTAATATTTTCCATTTCGTACAAATAGCGTTGTATACAATATAAGTAGCCATTTAAGGATAGAAATTGTAAGCCCAAAACAACTGCTATTCTTTTATTACCATCGTCGAAAGCATGATTGCAGCAAACAGAATAAACCAGGTAGGTAAGTTTATCGATAAACTCAGGGTAATAATCATCGCTTTGCATAAAATCCAGCGTCGCCTCTAAATAGCCGGGATTTTTTGTGGTGTCAATTCCTCCTCCACTTTTCTCAACCGTTCTTTTGTGAATTTCCAGAGCTTGTTCGTATGGAATGTAGATTATCATTTAATCGCGTTCTTTAAGCCGTTTTAAAGCGTCTTTATATCCATCTAAACGTTCATCCAGCTCCATACTCTTTTCTCCCAAAAACTTGTTAAAATCTTCGGCAGAAACTGCACCAATATATTCTTCAAGGTTTTTGTGAAGTACATCGCGGAAACACATGTCTCTACTTGCCATTTTTACCCTGGCTTTTTCTCTGAGTGGTTCCCAAAGCTTTTGTTTTTCAAATTTCTTGAAAAGTAAATCGGTTTCGTGTGGTGATAACATCCGCCCTAAATTTTCAGATTCATTTTTAAGAACATCGGCAAAACCGGTTTCGTAACTCGAAATAATATCTAGAACCTCGCTATACATTGTATTTCGTACATTCTCTTTGGTTTCGAGTTTTAATACTTTCCGGTATTCTGTTGCATTTTCTTTAAAAATACTTTTATAAATTTTATCGGTGTAGATAATGTATTTAAACTTTCCCATGTCTACATAATCGCGAAGCGCATCGGTAAATTCGCGGCGGTAATCTTCGCCACGCATTAGGTTTAATAAAAAATCTTCGTCGCGTTGATTAATGTATTTTGTATTACCCCCGGTGCGTTTGTTAATAGTATCGATAACAACATCGAGAATTAAATTGCGTAACTCCTTAGCTTTGTCGCTGGTTGTAAGCAACATCGACAGGTTTATAAAAGCCCGAAAATTAAAGGTTCCAAGCACTGTTGTTTTGGTAGCGAAATCGGTTTCGGTACCAAAAACACTTGCGTAAACTAATTTAAAGTCAATCAGTCGTTTACCTCGCAACACTTCGTAACCGTTTTTAGTTAATTCCTTTTCGAATTTGTCTAAATAATTTTCAACAGTTCGTTCGGTAACTTCAAAAAAATCGGCAACCTGTTTTTTGGTAAACCGGTACTGTTGTTCAAACAATACACCGGTAACCCCAACCGCCGATTGAATTTCTTCAACAGCATATTGGTTGTTTAATATGTTTTGCCTAACTACCGTTGAGTTTGTAAGCTTTTTATCCATATCTGTAAATTTAACAAACTTTTATCTTTCCCGTAACAGTACTCGCAATTGAACATGGCTTTATATGCTTTTAGCTTTTTCACAGAGCTCCTATTAATGCTTTTTCGATTGCAGCCTCTAAGGCTTATTCATTGGTTTTGCTTGGCATTTTCTTGGTTTATTCATTACATAGAATAGTATTGTTGGATTTCTTGCTCAACATCAGGCATACGAAGTTTTAAAGGAACGAATTGTACGATCTTTTGACTCCACTCGCTATCAAATTCAGCAAATAATTCTTCTAAAATTTCTCCAATAATTCGGGACATCAATTCAATTTGTTTATCTGTTGGCAGAACTGATGCAGCCCTTTTCCATTCTAAGCATAGAGAAGTACAATAAAACAGACCCTCCTTGTAAATATCTTTTAGAAACAAACGCCCATTTAATCTTTGATTTAGATTATATAGATTAGTTCCTAGGTCTTCCCTAATTCCAGCCTTAAATTCTTGTTTTGAATAAGCTGGGAAGTGTAGTTTAAATTGTGAATCTAAATCGTTTTCAAATGTATTCGTAAAACTCATTTTTAATTTTTTTTTTTGGTTTGTAAATTAAGAAATTCAAATATTATTTATTGTTCTATCTAATCAGCGTTGATTCAATATGTCTTTTTGATGAGCATATTTGTTGACCTGCTTAGATATTCGTCAAGTTTAGTTTTTTTATTAAAAAATCTACGAACTCATCAATATTGGTTCCAGTCTTTATAATACGTTGGGGTATTGTAGCTTTATAATCACCAGTTAGTGTTATTTCGTTTTCAGCATCAGTTGTAATCAGCATACCACTTATTAGTGGTTCAAGTTCATCTCCAATTGTATTTATTATTTTAATCCTATCAAAAATAATGTTCACATCATCAACTTGATAGCGTTCTTCTTCTCCTACTTTATAATCAGACATTTCAACACAACACAAAGAGTATATTTCCTTATTGTCTGCTGCATTGGTAAATTGATTTTTACTCATCATTATTGAACTGTCAGAATTCCATCGAGATTTTACTTCGATATAATATAAATCCTTTTTGTTCATACGTATTATGATGTCCTGTCCATTCTGAACGTCTTCAACATCAACTTTAAAATCTTCAAGTTCCTTATCAATTTTTACTTTTATTAGGGATTCAATTTTTTTACCTATTGCGTGTTTAAAATCGAAATCACTTCTTTGTTTGGATTCTTCATTTAGCGCAATTTGCCCAAGTTCAATAATTCTTGATAAATTTGGATTGCGAGCAAGTTGCCCCAACTGAAGAATTTTACTTGATTCTAAAGTTATTATTGAGAATACATCATCTTTTGTAGTTTCATCCGAGATTGTTTCCAGCATTACATTAGCTCGTTTTCCATTCAATATTGGGAAGTAATTTCCCCAGTCCGAGTCGGTGGTTATTTTATTAATAATAGCAAGAATTTGTCTTTTGAAAGGATGGTCACTAATATTACTATACTGCCCGTTTTCTGTAAATACGCTTTCTATTTCATTCGTTAATCCATTAATGGTCTGAACAGATTTAGTCTGTAAATACTCAGAAAATCCATCAAGAACAAGACTTGAACGAATTGGTAAATCTGATTTTACAACCTGGTCATAATAATCTTTGATTTCTTTTGGAATACCATTGTCAACTTTTAAAGTACCCTGAATACAAAGTTCATTATTTTGGTTTGGAAATGCTGGCAGTTTAAGAAACAAATCTTTAAATTCATCTTTCCCAGAAAGGGCAAGCATCTTTTTTAACATATCCAGGTTTTTATCTACCCATTCAGAATCTTTAGTTTTCAAATCATTTAGGAAAATATTTACCAATTTCTTTTGTGAAGCTCTTAGTTCAATAATATCATCTTTAATAGCAGGAATCTCTATTAATTCTGAATCATATTTGAGGTAATCGCATATTATTTTTAGCATCTTAGCTGGTGCACTTTCAGAATCAATAGAAGTTGCAATTTTGCAATAGTCGATAAAACTATATAGCGTTGATGTAAGAGTTTCGTCTTCAATTTCTTCCGTTTTCTTTTCAAGAAAGAAAGTAAAATCAATAGTGTCATTAAGTGTGCTTTGGATGTATGCATTTAACTCATTCGAAAATTCTTTTCGATTATAAGGCGATAATTCTAAACTAAATTTATAGTCTGGGTGAATTTGTTTTTTTGATATCTCAGGCAGCAATACATCTGCAATTTCAATTAATTTATAAGGGATATTAATACTCTCCCTTAAATCTGGCAGCTTTTTGAATTCGCCCTTTATATTGGGTAATAGCTCATGATGATTAAATAAATAAACCTTCTCCAGTTCCAACAGATACTGGTAAAATGAACGAATATCATCTTGGTTATCGAATTTATTTAAATTTCCTTCATTCTTAATTTTATCGACCAAATCATTAATTGATATCTTTTTTATTTTTTGCGTATCCCATTCATTCACTGTTTTGGTCCATTCTCTAACTATATTTTTATTTGGGATATTAGTGTAAAATTTGCTTGTTAGACTGTATATTGAATTGAAATATAATGGATTGGTAGGTAATAATTCATCACTTAAAAAAAGTGTTGCGGAAGGATTAATTTTTTCATCCTTTGATTCTACAAGCGGATATTTCAGAAAGTTGTTAATCCAAACATTTTTTAACTTTTGTAAATAACTATCTAACAGCGGCTTCTCGCTAGTAACTTTAAAATTAATCCTGGCATAGTAAATTGGATTTTGTGATTCCTTTGCATATTTCTCAACAAAAGAAAATATTGTTGATGAAGCGAGTTTGAGAAGTTTTCGGTTATTTTTTTCTTCCTCTTGAACCTGTTCTGTTTTACTTCTTAAATGAATTCCATCCCGTTGTTCCGTTGGAGCAAATTGTTTGGAATGGATAATAAAATTGATACCAAGATTTTCAGTACCGATTAAGGGATAAAACAAAAATAGTCGTGATAACTTTTCATGAAATTCGAAAACGTTATTGTTCTGTTTTATAGGTAAGATTACTGTAACGGAGTTGTTTGATTCTTCATCCTTTTTGCTTGTTGAATAAATAAAATGGCTTTCTCCATTAATTTTAATTTCAGACTTTTTAATTCCATTTAAATCCTGGACTAATCCCTTTTCATACCTGGTTGGATGGTTCTCTTTGTCAATTACCAACACTTCCTGAAGTCTTTCATTCAATACCAGTACGTAGGGCAAGATTATTGGAATATCATTTAGTGCTTCTTTTGCGTACTGAATTTCAAGGTCGCTTTTTGTTTGAAAAGCAAATTCTGTATACTCTTCTTTTGTTTCTTTATATTCTCCATTTTCAATCAGGTCAAAAACCACATCCTGTTGAGTTATCAGATTTTTAATGAGGTCTGGGGATGTTTTTGGAGTTCTGTCGATTTCGAAATCTTTTAAAGGAATATAGTATCCATTTTGTTGAAGTGAACCCGACAATAAAATTTTACGACCAAATGAATGTGTCGATATAAAACCAGTTCCGTATTGTCCAATTTCTTCATCGTTATTTTCTGGTGACTTTGAACTTACTTGTTTTATCAGACAGTCAAGGGTGTTGTTGTCAAACGTTTTACCATTGTGTTTGAAGCTAATAGCATCATTGCTTAATTTAATTATAATTTTTGCATGTTCTGCCAGGTCAATCGCATTTTGAAATAATTCCCAAATAGCTCTTTTGGCATGAATATCTGTAAGTTTCTGAAAGCCTTGAATTAGCTTGTCAGCATGTTGCTTCATGTCATTATTCCTGCCATTTATTATTGCATCATTCTTTGCTTTAACTCTGTCAATTAAAATATCACTCATAGGGTTTTTAGTTTTTAATTATGTTTTGTGTTTTAAAAGTACAGTTTACAGTTTTGGTAATAGAGTTAACTTTTAACAGAAGTATATTCCCCCACAGCTTTTTCAATTGCAATACGCTCACATTCTTCTATGGTAGCCCATTCATCTTTGTTATCAGAGTAATATGTGTTTAAGTAGGCATTCTCGTATATCGAAATAAAACGAGATGAATCGTCGAGTTTGTTATTTTGGGCATATTCCCACCCATTTATAAATGCTTTGGCCTTTGCTTTTGCGAAATTTAAAGAATCTTCATCGTCCGATATGCCATATCTTCTTTTTACATCTATCAGATTACTTGCATACCTATAGGCATATGTCCTTGCATATTCCTCGCTTTTGCCATTATTAATTGACTCTTCGTAGATGTAGGCATAATCTTCACAGAATATGGGGTGATAATCATCAATGAGGTAATCAGCATATTGGTAGGCGTACAATTCTGATTTGCCTTGGTTAATTTGTTCGTAATAACTTAACTCAAACCTTTCCACATCTTTTTCAATGGAACTGTCAGTGAAACTTTCACCTTCATCCATCCGCTTACGGAAATAGTCAATAAACAATTGACTTCGATTGGTTAGCTTGAAGTATGTTTTTAAATCAGCATCAGCCGCCTGCTCACTTTGTTCTTGTACTGCTTCGTAACAATACATTAATAAATTACTGGTATCGCTTGACACTTTAGACCTTGCATATTTTCTGCTCCACTCTACGCTATACCCTTCTTTCCATCGTTTTGCATAATAGCCTATATAATCTAAACTTATTCCGGTAAGGTCATCAAACGTATCTTCCTCAAAAATTGCATCATCCTTTTCGAGTCCACTCAGAAAATGGTCAAGATGGTTTATAAACTCATCCAAAATTTCTTTTTCGAATTTCTGACTCTGAATTACTTCCTGTAGTTTATCTACATCAATATACTTTTCAATAATAGGTGTCATTCCTTTATTTGTTTGGTCTTTATATTTTTCCAGTATCAGCACCATTCGTATAGCACTCTAAGGTATGTCTCAGTTAATGTTTTTCATGATAGCTTCAAAGCTTGTTCGTTTGTATTTTCAGACAAATATCAAACTTTACTTATTCCTAAATATTTATTTAAAGCAGTATCTATAGGCATATCTCCATTTAATACGTTAGCTAAAATGTTTAATTTATTCATTTTAAACTCAACAACAGAATCAAATTCCTCCTTAAGTGAGATTAAGTCTTTCTCTAATAACTCTTTGTTTATCTGATAGAAGATAGCTTTTAATGGAGCGGATATAAGCTTAATCTGTCCTTCTTTATATAGGCCAAATAGTATTCTGTGGATATTATCAATCTCAATTCCAGTCTTCTTGGCTATCAATTTTAGCATTCCAACTCGCGTCGCTTTTTTAAAGCTTGTTAACTCAGTGGTCTGATTTATTTCATCAAAGCATTTTATGTTTTGTAATCCTTTTGATAGGATGTCTATATATCCCAGTTTTACCATCTTCAATAAAAGAACCAGAAGAATGTTTCCCTCATTGTAATCGGTGTTTGTCATTTGTCCGATATACGGAACATCTGTGCCACCTTTTCTTCCAAATAAACTTAAATAATGTTCTTCTATTTTTTCGGAACTCCATTCACCCTTTCGAATCAAATCTTTCTTAATCCGAATATTAGGCTCAGCATGGAGTAGGTACGCATACGATTGTTTCCCATCTCTTCCAGCTCTTCCTACTTCTTGATAGTATTGTTCCAAAGATTCTGGTAGTAAATAATGAATAACACACCTAATGTCAGGAATATCAATACCCATACCGAAAGCGCTTGTTGCAAAGACAATTTGAATCTCTCCAGCAGTAAATTTCTCTAATGTTTCGATTTTAACATTATCAGCTAAGTCTGCATCAAATGGAGCACAGTTAAAGCCTTTTTGTTTGAAAAATTCGCTCATGGCACGAGTACCATAATCTCTTCTTTTTATATGTGTATATACTATTATCTTATCGCCTTTATGTTTTTGTAATAATTCTTCTAATACTTGTTTTTTCTCTTTATTGTCTTTCAATTCTGGAGTAATGTGCAACTCAATATTATTTCGATATAAAGAATCACTTTGTATAGTCTTTGTTATAGAAAACTCTTGAATTATTTCCGACTTATCACTTTCATTTATTGTTGCTGTTAAACAGAGAATGGTCGGGATATTTTCGCCAAATACACTTTTAAGAAAATGTGGAATCATTTTATATGCTGGCCTAAAGCTATGCCCCCATTGTGATATGCAATGGGCTTCGTCAATAACAATAAGTCCAATATCAGATTTACGTTCCTTTAGGGTAAAAGTGAGATATCCATCACTCATCGCTTTTTCAGGACTTAGAAACAAGAAATTTGGATTATTGGGTGGATTTAACTGCTCCTTTAGGTACTTGTATTGTTTCCGACCATCAAGGTTACTATTAAAAGCAAAGGCACTTTTACCCATTGGACTTAATAAGTTATTCAGGGTATCGTTTTGCTGTCCCATTAAAGCCAATAGTGGCGAGAATACAATTGCCATTTTATTTTTTACAATGGCAGTATATTGGTAAATTAATGATTTTCCCATGCCAGTTGGCATTAAACACAAAGTATTGTTACCATCTAACAAGCTGTCAATAGCCTCTTCTTGCTTATCCCGAAAGGAATCTATTTTAAAAACTTCTTTTAGTAGCTTTACATCTGCCATATTCTATAAATCTTGATCTCCACCCATCATTGTTTTAATTGCTTCCTGATGCTCCTTACAAATAAGTTCAAGGAATATATTTACATATACATACCTGTACTTTGTATCCAGATTAATTTTCAAATCTTTAAACAGTACTATCAGTTTATCGTAGATGTATTTTGAGTAAAACATAAAGAGGTTAAAAGGATACCAGTAATTGTGTTCAATTTTCAGATTGTATGATGAACCACGCTTAGAAGCATACCCTTTAGTATCATCCATCATTATGAACTCACTTGTTCTTGATGGAAGAATTTCATGTATATCAATCGTTAGGAAGTATAAACCATACAGTGTTCTACGAACACTTTTATTTAGATATTGCGGATTTAGGTTATAAAGTACAGTTGTTTTAATTCCAGCACCAATAACACTTTGAAGTCCATAGTCTGGGTCTTCGGAGAAAGCACATAGCTCTTTAAAATCTTCAAGAGCATGCAAATCATCGTAATTAATCTTACTTACTTCTGAAACATAGTTTCTCGCGAAATCTAAAAAATTGGCAAATGCATCAAGTAATTCATTTGGTTTAGAGCAAGTAAATTGTTCCTTCCACTCCTGCATCTCTTCAAGTTTCGACATTAGTGATTTGCGAATAATTGGACAATCCTTCTTCAATTCACTTTTAAAAGCTTTTGGGTCGTCAATTTCCTCAAATTCATCCATTGATTCCTCACTGAAAAAGTTGAGATAAGGTTTTGCATCTTTATTATACTTTTCAATATTCTCTGAAAATACCTGACTCCAAACAAACTGCTCGGACACAAATGCAGAAGTTGTCTCAGACATAAGTGAAGAAGTTATTCGCTTAAAGTATTTATTGGTTTTCTCATCTATTGCCTTAATTACAATCTCAACATGTTCATCTTGTTGTATTCTCTCGAAATCTTTGCTTGTATCAGACCTTTTCATGGTTTATCCTTTTAGATTAAATAGTTTTAAGAAACGAATTTTACCTTTTCTTTTTGAGTTCGTTTGAGTATGTTTTAGTACAAAATTTACATCAATATCATTTACATCAGGTGACAATAAGTATAATTCATGCTTGGCTCTTGAACATGAAGTATAGAATAGTTTTCGATAGGCTTCTTCCTCAAACCGGGTCCAGTCGATATCTGTAAGTATTACTAAATCAGCCTCAAGTCCTTTGAACCTTCTTGCAGTGGTAATGCATAACTTATCTTCTTCATAAGTTTCGCTCCATGTAAGTGAAAGGTTATCGGCTATAAAAGAAAGCATGCTACTTTGCCAATCCCCAAAAGTTAAAAGGGCTATTTTATGTAATGGAACTTTAGTGTCTTTAACAAAGCTCTTAATCAGTTTTTCAATATGTACAGCATCAGTATTGGGGTCGGTAAATGGTATTATTTCGGGTTGTTTCCCATCAATATTGGATAATACAGGGTGCTTCAGTCCATTTCCAAGACCACCATAAGCAGTAAGTGCAATTGCTTTTGTATTTCGGCAATTGGTAGTTAACGACAACCGTGTTGGAGCGTTTAATAAAAATGAATTGGGTTCTTGATTTTGAACTGCTTGCTGGTGATCGAAGAAAACATAAAAATTGCCAGTAATCCTATAGTCCAGATATTCCAACCAATCCGATTCAAAATCTTGCCCTTCATCAATAACAATATCGGTATATGGGAAATCATTCTGCTCAGTAATCAAATAATCAAGAAAATATTGCCTCGTTTTTTCAAAGCTTGACTGTACTCCAACAAATTGGGCTGCAAGACTATCGAATGTAAATATATCCAGGTCATATTGCTCGAATTGAACATTCAGGAAATCTTTTAACAACCTGTTGTAACACAAAAAAAGAACCTTTCTACCCAAAGCCTTTAATTGTCGTGCTTTTTCAATTGCAATAAGTGTTTTGCCAGTTCCAGCGGCACCCGAAATAGTTGCCTTCTCCTGTAAAGTCAGAAAATCAAGAATTCGTGCCTGATCTTGTGTTAACTGAATAAACTGCTTTTCCTTGTTCTCATATTCAACCTGAACAGATGGAACCAAACGCATGGAAGGAGCCATTGCGTGCAGAATTTTGTCGGCTTCAAAATTGGTTAAAGAAGTTGTTCTGTTTAGTTGATCTGACCAGTAATCAAAAGCAGTGTCAATGTACTTTTGTGGCTCATTTAATGCTTTAATGTCTAAAAGCATTTCAGCATTATAATTAGGGGGTAAATTTCCTTTTTTAAACTCAATTGAAGGAAACCAGACTGCATGACAAACCAAACACTTTGGATTTTGGATGTAATTAATGAGCTTAAATTTTGAACCAGAAGCTTGTTCTTCGGGATCTCTAATTAATTTTCTCTCACCAGTATTCCTGTTTGTTTGAAACCATTCTCTATATACACATTCAATAATGCCAGCTTTTACTTCTAATACTAAAATTCCTTTTTGCGGATGGAAGATTACAAAATCGGCTTCACCCTGTGCTTGATGATCACCTCCAACCCATCGAAGTGAATGTAAAACAGTGTAAGCTTGAGGTAAAAGGTTACGCAAAGCATTATAGATTTGCTTTTCGCCTTCGCTACCTGTTTCAAACATTGTGTCAGGAATCATTTTTGCCATAAATCAACTGTTTATTTTATAAAGTTCAACATACCATTTTACCCAATTATTTATGCTTTCATCATTTTGTTTTTTCGCAATATCAACAACATTATTCGAGGTGAAAACTGAAAACTTTGGATTGTTGTTTACCAAGGCTTTGTATGCGTTCATTGAAGCATTTAGAGCTTTATTGTCAGGATGATGAACGACAGAAAAATATACATGCTTAAATCGTCCTTCATCTTCCAATGCCAGTGCCATTAACTGGTTGCGCCAAAGTTGATTCATACCTCCTATAAAGGGGCATTGTTCATATTGCTTATGATTGAGAAAGAAAGCCTGATGTTTTTCGGTAATGTTCCAGTAATTGTTTTTTCGAATATCGTGATAATAGCATTTGCTCTTGTTTTTTAGAATTTCCGAAAACGAAAGACTGCAATCGTGACGAGCTTCATCTCTATTATTACTTTTTGAAGCACCACAGGTTGTAAATTCTTTTTCAGTGAGTTTGTGTTCAATTAGCCAGAGGCAAAGTTCATCGTTTTTGTTCCTATACGCAATAGCTATATCTGAATCGGTGCCAGAACGCGCATTGTGGTCACCTAGTAATCCTTTTTCATTGCCTACACCATCCCAATATTCTATTTGAAATCCATTGTCTAATTCACCTGTCTCCAGTCTTTTCAAATCAGGTTTAAGTTGTCTGAAAATTTCATTTTTTTTAGGAGAGAGAAGTAGAGGCAAAAACAAGTTAACATTAGCAACCTGCGAGCTTGCCATGTGATTGAAATGTTTGTGCAACTTAAACAGAAACCTCTTTTGATGACGTAAAAGTGTTTCTAATATGGAAGGATAAATGATAGGAAACCTTTGGTGAACATACTTTGGCAATATGGCATCGTATAAAATATCCTCGCCTTTGTATCGATAGGTTCCAGGTTCTTTAATGCCTAAATTCTCCCACTTGTAGTTAATTAGGTGAATGTACATTGCTTTTTGAAAGGCAGTTAATGAGCCAGGCAATCGGTAGTCTTTTCCATTTATAGTTTCGGTTATCATTTCGCTGAGTTTTGTTTTTGGGTTTAACAAACTTTAATTTTACCCGTAACAGCACTATCAATTAGCGTGGCTTTGTATTCTTTTAGCTTTTCTATTTGGGCATGTTGAGAATTAATTACTTTCTGCGTTTCACTTTCAACATTTGTACAGAAACTAACGATTTCATCTTGTTCTTTCTTCGGAGGCACTATCGACTTTACATCGTAAAAGTTTTGATTGGATAGGTTTTGTAGCCCAATTGTCATTCCATTTGATGCCCCTGCGTATACCGTTTTGTATATTTCTGTATGGTATAATAATTCATAATATTTGGTATTAATATCCTTTTCTGGCTCAAAAACTCCATAATGAAATGTTACAATTCCTCTATAATTTGATTCGAAGAATACTCCTAAGTGTCCTTTAAAGCGATTTACAATTAAATCACCAGGATAACATAATTTGAAATTTTTTCTATGAGCTGGACTTAAAGACCTTTCTTTCATAGATTCTGAAGGAATTACTCCGTCTATTTGGGAAAGTGATAACGGGAGTTCATCAGGATTTGTAATTGGTCTGCCCTTTTCTCTAAATAGTCTTCTATTATACAAAACCTTCCAATGTTCAGGAATCTCACCAATCCAATCTACGCCACTATCTTTTAGTTTCATACTCCTATCCAAACCTTTAGTAACTGCCTTTTGAATAATAATTTGTTTGCGTTCTTTTAGCAGTTCAATCAACTTTTCTTTTTGGGCAATTGCCTTGTCTATTTTGGTGATTTTTTCGTCTAAAAAATTGGCTATGGCGGTTTGTTCTTTTTTGGGGGGAAATGGGAAGGCAAATCTCCTAAAATCGCGATAATCAATATTCTGCCTTAATCCAGAACCTAATCCGTAAATAACTTTATTATTATCAATCGCTCTGAATAAATAGCTATAAAAGTTAGTATCTGCTTTGGGCTTCAATCGAAGATTAAGATAAGCACTTGTTATAATACCTTCATCATTTGCAATGCCACTACGTAAACTTACTTTGTCATTTTGTAAATCAGTAGGTCGAAAAATAATATCCCCCTTATTTACAAGTTGGTAAGTTTCAAAAGACTCAGGCACTAATCCCGTTAATTCTTCTTCAGCTTTAACCCTTATTTTCCCATAACTAAGTGAAAGAACTGTATCTCTTTTCATCCCTTTGTTCTTTTCCTTGTTCTCAAAAAGAAAACTTAATCCAGGTAAAACTTCCCAATTCTTAGGTATTTCTCCTAACCAATCAACTCCAGAATCTTTGTATGCTTGATATTTCTTATGGTTCATTTTTCCTAAATCCATTAGCCCAGATTTAAAATATCCATAATCAAACCTTCATTCTCTTTCTCCAAATTCAAAATCTCAGCGCTTACTTCCTCCAAACTTCGTAATGGTTTGTGTTGGTAGAAATACTTGTTAAAACTGATTTCGTAACCAATTTTGGTTTTATCCAAGTCAATCCATGCTTCATCAACATGTGGTTTCACTTCCTGTAAAAAGTAATCGTAAATATTCTGTTTTAGCGGAACATTTTCGTAATCACGCAGGTCGGTTTCGGTTTCGTAATTAATGTATTCGCTGGGTTTTCCTGTTGGGTAATAACCGTAATCGGGTAATTGTTCTGCGGTGCAATCCAGGTGATACAAAAGCTCATCCAACTTTTCAGTTTTCAGCTTTTGAACTTTCTTAATTACTTTTTCGGCTGTTTCATCGTACCAGCTAACTGCGTTGAGAATAGCATTCTTTTCGGTTGCCGAGAGTTTTATTTTTTGCCCTTCGACTCCGCTCTGGACACGTAGTTCGGCTTCTACTTTTTCTTTAAAAACATTAAAGTTGTTGTACTCTTCTGTGCCAATTTTATCTAAAAGCAATACAGCAACATCAAAAATATCCTTCTGCTTTTTCCAAAGTGATGGAGAAACCAATGTTTTTCGTTTTTTGGCATTCAGGTCAATTTCATTGTCTTCGCACCAGTTCCGAATTTCTTTTTCAAGGTCTTTCAAGTTGGTGTAAACCTTATCGCCGTAGGCTTCAAATGCCCATTGCATGGGCTCCTTCAAGGTTTTATCGTAACGCAGTTCTGCAATCCGTTCTTCTGTAAATTGTGCTTTTAATCGTTTGGGGCGCTCAATAGTCACTTTGTAATAACCAAAGTCGCTGTTATCAAAAACCTGCGAAGCTAAATCTTCATCGTTTTGCCGTTCAATGATCTTAAAGTTTTTGTACGCCTCCTGAATTTCCTGAATGTGTTCTGGTTTAAACTCACAGTTTTTAGCACCCAGGTTTTTACGCAGTTTGGCATAGCGTTGTCCTGCATCAATCAACTGCACTTTCCCTTTTCGGTGTGCTGGTTTATTATTGCTAAGCAACCATACATAAGTGGTAATGCCTGTATTGTAAAACAGGTTGTTGGGCATTTGAATAATAGCCGACAATAAGTCATTTTCAATAATGTAACGCCTGATGTTGCTTTCGCCACTTCCTGCATCTCCCGTAAAAAGGCTCGAACCATTATGCACCGAAGCAATGCGCGAACCATGCGGACTTTGCTTCAACGATTTCATTTTCGAAACCATTTCCATCATAAACAACAACTGTCCATCCGATGAACGTGGAGTTGCATCGGCATCAGCTTCGTTGCCCCAGTAATCTTTTAACCGCACAACAAATCGCGGATCAATTAGATCTTTTCCATCCTTAATGTATTTCAGTTCCGAGTTCCACGATTTACCATAAGGTGGGTTCGAAAGCATAAAATCGAAATAGGTTCCAGCAAATTGGTCGGTTGAAAGCGTTGAGCCATTTTTTATGTTGCCAGGGTCGTTGCCCTTAATCATCATATCCGACTTACAAATGGCATAAGTTTCATCGTTTATTTCTTTACCATACAGATATACATCCCCCATGGCTTTTATCTCACCCTCTTCATCCTTTATAAAATTCTGCGCTTCGGTGAGCATTCCTCCAGAACCGCACGCAGGATCGTAAATAGTTATAACAGGTGGCAGGTTATCTTTTATCGGGTCGAAAACAATGTGTGTCATCAAATCGATTACCTCGCGAGGCGTAAAGTGCTCTCCTGCTTCTTCGTTGTTTTCTTCGTTAAATCGTCTGATCAGTTCTTCAAAAACATACCCCATTCCAAGATTGGTCAACGGAGGAAGTTTTCTACCATCAGAATCTTCTTTTACAAATGGAGTCAGGTTAATGTCTGGTGAAGTAAATTTCTCCAGCACATCCAACAACACATCCTTATCGGCCATGTGTTTTACCTGCGCAGGCAAATTGAACTTATTTACAATTTCACGAACATTTTCGCTAAATCCATTCAGGTACTCCTGAAAGTTTACCTGTAATAATTGGCGATTGTTACTTGCTGTATCTTTCAGGCGTTGTAATGTCCATTTGCTGGTGTTGTAGAAAACATATTTCGAAGCCGATTGTAAAGCCGTTTCGTCCAACTCGGTAAACTCCATTTCTTCGCGCTGGAACTTTACCTCATCCATTACTTCTTTTTTGGTTTCTTCCAAAAGCACATCGAGCCTGCGTAATACCACCATGGGTAATATTACATCTCGGTATTTCCCCCTCACATAAACGTCGCGCAAACAATCGTCTGCAATCGACCAGATAAACGAAACCAGTTTGTTGTGTACTGCTGTATCCATGAATTAATTAAAATCTTTATTTTTTTTATTGCCGAAACTGAATGCAATATCAAGGAATTGGTATGCTTGTAAGTTGCCACAGTTCAGGTTTTTATTAAACGTCCTAAATATTACCCCCAGACTACTGGCAAAAACAAAAGCAACTAAATAAAATTGCTTTATGGGAGTAATGCTGCTCCCAAAGCTAATTATTATTGTTCATTAATGATGTTGTGATGAAGATTTTTTTGAACCAGAGTTAAATTCTCTCAACCACGACACGTCTTGTCGCACCTCGTCGGTAATTTTGCAAAAAATGATTTCAACATGGAGCAAAATATCAAGCTAAATATTCTTAAAAGTATAGGTGAAGTTTTCGAACAATCGAAAGAATGTAAACTTACAAGTTCTCATTTCGAAAAACTGGCAAATGAACTAACCTTGTTGTCTGAATATTTTAATACATCCCAAAATCAATCCTTTTTTATTGCCATGGTTTTTGCTCTCAACTACAAAGGAGACACCGTTGATTTAAATGATTTGATTGAATATTTTGATTGCAACCCGATGAAATTATTAGAATTCAGCGATGATTTTGAAGAATTGAATTCAAGGGGCATTTTTGAAAAGCAAAAATCAAGACACCGAATGAAACTGGCAGGAACCAATGACCAATTCATTATTAATGAACAGATTTCAAAAGCGATACTTCAAAACAAACCAATGCCCGAACTTCAAAAAGATAAACACAACGACATAATTGACTTATTGGAGAAACTATTTCGTATTGGAGAAACAAGAGAAGAAAATGAGTTTCCGACAATTGTAATGTTCCTAAAAATTGAAAGGTTACTCTCAGAAAATCAGCACTTTGTCTTGATTGAGAAAATTCAGCAAAACAATTACGAGGTTGAAGACAGCTACCTTTACTTTTATTTAATCTGGAAAACTTTGTCGGGCAATAAAACTATTGATGTCAGCAGAGCATTGGAAAAGTTTTATGACAATCCCTCTGAACGTTTAAATTATATGCAAAAAATAGTGTCGGGCAACCA
Source organism: uncultured Draconibacterium sp. (assembly GCF_963676735.1). Taxonomy (NCBI): domain Bacteria; kingdom Pseudomonadati; phylum Bacteroidota; class Bacteroidia; order Marinilabiliales; family Prolixibacteraceae; genus Draconibacterium; species uncultured Draconibacterium sp. The sequence continues at coordinate 292,197 of NZ_OY781464.1, forward strand.
TGCACTAATTAAAGCTGATTTAATTGAAACAGAGGACGCCAGTTTTTTTAATGACATCGAAATAAAACTTACCGATAAATCATATCGCTTTTTAAATGAGTGTAATTTAAAACTATTCACTGCAAGGAAATGGGATAATGTTATCCATCCGTCTGAAATACCAGCCCGAAAACTCATTTTCAATGATGTTGAAAAGCAACAGCTATTGATGTTACAAAACCTTCTGGATGAAGATAATCTTTTGTCCGTTCAGAATAGATTATCAGGGAAAGGGTTACCACAAGGCGTAACGGTGCTGCTATACGGTGAACCTGGAACTGGAAAAACAGAAACTGTGAAACAACTGGCAAAAGAAACCGACCGTCAAATTATGAAAGTGGAAATCAGCAAATCAAAGTCCATGTGGTTTGGCCAGAGTGAAAAATTGATTAAACGCATTTTTACCGATTATAAAACATTTGCAAAAGAATGCCCCCAAGCCCCCATTCTCCTTTTCAACGAAGCCGATGCTATCATTTCAAAAAGGCGAGATATAGGAAGTTCAAATGTAGCTCAAACTGAGAACGCAATACAAAATATCATACTGGAAGAACTGGAGAATTTTGAAGGGATATTAATTGCGACAACTAACCTTGCCAATAACCTTGACTCGGCTTTTGAAAGGAGGTTTTTGTTTAAAATCAAATTTCGAAAACCTGACGATAGCATAAAAGCCCAGATATGGAAATCGAAACTGCCACAATTATCCTTATCAGAATGTTCTTTACTGGCAGGGGATTTTAATTTTTCTGGTGGTCAAATCGAAAACATTCTCAGAAAAAGTGAGATTCACGAAATTATTCACGGTGTTACTATTACTTTTAAGCAGATAATTGACTTCTGCAAAGAAGAGACATTGAATAACAAGAGAGTACAAATTGGTTTCAGCAAACAATAGGAACTATGTCAAAACGAGAATCCATTTCACGATATAACCTGATTATAAAAAAACTGCGAAAGCATGCTGCAAGTTTCAAGGAGATTTCGGAATACCTCGAATTTGAATCGGAGTTGCAAGAATATAATTTTATTATATCAAAACGAACATTTCAGCGCGATTTGGACGACATTCGTTCGCTTTACAATATTGATATTCAGTATGATTATTCACGAAAAGTATATCATATTGAATTTGACCAGCAACCTGAAATAAATGAAAGGATATTAGAAGCTTACGATACATTTAATGCTCTTAATATCACGGATAGATTGTCCGATCACATTCATTTTGAAAAAAGAAGACCTCAGGGAACTGAAAATCTATACGGATTGCTTCATGCGGTGAAGAATCGTGTCCAGATAAAATTCACCTATCAAAAATATTGGGAAGAGAAATTAACTCAACGTATTGTTGAACCCTATGTTTTAAAAGAGTTTCGAAATCGCTGGTACGTTTTAGCTCGTGATGTAAAAGACCAGCATATTAAAAGCTTTGCTTTAGACCGTTTAACAAATTTGGAGATATCGAAAGCGCGGTTCCAGTTTCCTCGTGATTTTAACACAAACGAACATTTTAAGTATTGTTTTGGGATTATAGGTCCAAACGACCATCAACCACAAGAGGTCATCTTATCCTTTACACCATTTCAAGGGAAGTACATAAAATCTCTGCCTTTACATGAATCTCAGCAGATATTAGTAGACAACGAAGAAGAATTACGAATTAAACTCAAACTGTTTATCACCCACGATTTCTTTATGGAGCTATTATCGTATGGTGAGAATATGAAAGTTATTCAACCTGAAAGTTTAATTGATGACCTAAAAGCATCATTGATAAAAGTGCTAAAACAATATGACTAATATTTGTTCATCCCGCTCGAGCAAAACTTTTATTAAAATTAAACTATATACTTAACAATGGATTTTGTAGCAATAGATTTTGAAACAGCTATCAATCACAACGCATGTGCGGTTGGAATTGTGACCATTAAAAATGGGAAGATTGTTGACGAGTACCACTCTTTGATAAAACCACCAAATAATAAATATAGTTGGTACACGATACAAGTACATGGCATAACCCCCCAGGATACGACCAATGCACCTTCTTTTGCCGAGGTTTATCCAGAAATAAAAAGACGCTTGCAGAACAAAACGATTGTAGCTCATAATATTGGGTTCGATCGCAGTGTACTTGTCAAGTCGATGGAATTATACGGGCTCAACTATGAGGAACTGAATATTACCGACCGATGGAAATGTACAATGCAAATGTGTAAGGCAAGTGATAGATATCCGTCAGGAAAACTCAATGAATGTTGTGCCGTAGATGGTATACCACTTAATCATCATGAAGCGCTATTTGATGCAAGGGCTTGTGCCGAAATTTATATGAGATTTTAGGTACTTCCAATTGTGATGATGGAATTGCAAAAAAGCTGGGTAATGTGAAAAGATATATGCACTTCAAATAATAGAGAGAACAGTATGACACCAAAACAAATCGAAAGAATCTATACAAAAATCAAGAAAATACGTGCAGCATTAGCAGCCGAAAAAAGAAAATTTGGGTGTTATGATGATAGCCGAGGTATGCGCTATATCCCTCTGCAGCTTTTTGTAAAAATTGAGGATTACAAAGGCGGACTTGTTTATCTCAGGTGGTTTAAAAAGAACTTCCCAGATGATATCGGTTTTCCAGATTTTTTATTTGAATGGACTTTAATTTTGTTTAAAAATGGGAAACTAAAAGATGCAGAACAAAAGGCAATTGAAACCTACTTTTCAAACTCCTATTTATTCGACAAATTTTTCGGTAGAGAAATTATTCCCATTGAAAAATATGAATATTCAAATGTCTCGACTACCGAGTTTATGCAGTACTTCACTTATTCTTCGGAACAGGTTGAATTCGCTGATTTTTCGGCATGGTTAATGGAGTATGAAAACTCGGAACGATTTCAGATGAAAAAAGAGAAATTCATAGAAATAAATAAATGACTATTACATGAAGAAGATACTGAAGTGCGCGGGTATTTGCTGAGTCAGTTAAGGCAATTAGAGAATCCAAATGAGATCTAAAAATCTGGATTGTTATCCCATTTAGTTCCTCGCCAATTGGTTATAACACCTTTGGTTTTGCATTTTACACAGACCCAATAAATTTCAGTTTCATCCTCAACTAAAGTTGGCACAATCAAGCCTTCACATCCCTTTTCAATACATCTGATGGTTGGTTCAGCATCGTAATCACCTGTACTTGCATCGTCAATTAATAGTGCAAGAAAGTTGCCAAGTTCTCTTGCCTCTTTGGGAATGTCGGTTGGGATGTTGCCTTCTTCATCAAGGTAATGTTGAAAATTGGTGATGTACATTGATTAAAATATTAGTTGAATTGCAAATTTATATTTTTAAAATTTGATTTATCACCTACCAAAACTGCTAATCGAGACAAAGAATGTATTATTGTCAATCCAGACAAAATTAAACCCAAAAGTTCCTGTTGAAATGAATTTTATTGTTGGACACATTTGGGGAGTCACAGATTCAATCAAAAAGAGAAATGAGTAAATCCTCACCTGAGTCTGAATGTGCTCTTAAAACTCACCCCAGCAATCCTGGCTATCCACACATTGAAATAAAAAGTATATAGTCGTACCTACTGTTTATTAAAGAACTTTTGCTAATTCAACAAATGCTTTTTACATTTATGCCAACCATAAGAGCAAACCGCATTAGAGCTGTCATACAGCAGTTTATCAATCGATGAATTCATGTGATAATTCTTGCAAGAAGCGAAGTATTGGAATGTATATCTAGATTTGTTTCACAGATAGCATACATTTTCAGCAAAAATGGTTTAGAAAAAACATAATTTAGGAACCAATTATATTGTAATTTAATTTTGACTAACCCAATCTATAGAAACATCAAATGAAATTTTTAGACAGACTGTTCCCGTTCTTAGACAAAGAGATATTCGTTGAAAATATGCTCACGGCATATTGGGTGATTGCACTAGTCGCAATCTTCTTAATTGCATTTTTTTATCTTATATGGAAGTTGTTTTTAATTAGAAGAAGTCTCAATAGCAATAGAATCAAGACTCATAAGAAAATGAAAAGAATATGGACAGCGTACCAATCTTCATTTTACAAATATGGAGAATTTATAAAAACAACTGAGTTTGCTGAGAATTATTTTAATGAACAAAACATACTGCTAGCCTCATTAAATCTTAGATTGATTAACAACATCTCAAATATACTTATCGGACTTGGTATCTTAGGAACATTTGTTGGCTTAACCTATGGAATTGCAGATTCCAACTTCGAAACAACAGAAGCCATTAAGGAAAGCATCAATAATTTGTTATCAGGAATGGGGACTGCATTTGTTTCTTCCATATGGGGAATGTTTCTGTCTTTGGTGTTTACCATAGTTTTTAAGCTGTGGCAATCAAACATGACTAAACAAATTCAAGATTTGTGCCTGGATTTAGACATCGAAAACAAAATAGAACAACAAAAATATGAAGAGTATAAACAGCAAAAACAACGTGATATCATCAATGGATTATTTAATGATTACTTAGTTGCCGATACAGATGAAGGAAAACAATTACCCAAGAATGTATTTAGGCAGCTTCTTGAAGAATCTGTTAAGCAGACGACCTCGCTGCAATCATTCTCCGATGATTTAGGAACAAGCATTGAGCTGGCTATGGAGAAACTGGTTGAAGACAATAGTCAACAGATAAGCCAGCTAATAGAGGAAAAACTTGTGCCTGTTCTGGAAGACCTGAAAGCAATAAAACAGGATTCTGGTACGAAAGTTATTGAAAATGCAGTGCAGCGATTAGCTGATTCAATGAAGGCTATGATGGATGACTTTAAAAACACAATAACAGGTGATACTAAACAAGAGATGGAAGGACTTGCAGAAAGACTTACTATCGTTTCGGAGTCTCTTGTTGGTATTCCTAACACCATGACTGACATAACGCTGCAAGTTTCAGAAGTAATTGATGCCTTAAAAGAAACGGTCGTAAAAAATATTGAACAGTCAAGAAATGAGGCAACTGAAATAAATAAACGAAATCAGGAAACATTTACGGCAGCAACAACAGAATACAAATCTACAGTTGAAGATATTCAAGACCATATGGAGTTATTGTTGTCAACTCAAAAAGACAATATCAAACAAGTCTCTGAAATAAACGATGAAATAAAAACAACACTTAGAGAAAACAGCCAGGTAAATCAGCAATTTGAAATGATGATTCAGAAATCAAAAATTGTTGTTCAGCTGATTGATGATATTTCAAATAAGTTTGAAAGGAACTCAAATGTTTTAGACGAATCTTCTTCTAACCTAAAGTCAAGTATATCCAGCTTCAGAGATAGTATAAGTAACTATGTTGATAGAAATAATCAGCTACTTAGCTACCAACAAGAAGTAAGTGAAAAAACAAAAAACGTTTCAGAATTATATTCACAACGTTTTGAGACTATTGAAAAAGGATTGACTGGAATTTTCGAACAAATACAAACAGGACTAAAGGACTATCAAAAAACTACAGGAGAGAATTTAAATCAATATCTAAAACAATTTTCAACAATATTAACTGCTGCTCATCAGGGTTTGGAAAACAATGTCTCTGGGTTAAATGATATTACGGAAGAATTAACAGATCAAATTGATAAACTGAATAGAAGAAGATGAGCAAGAAGTTTATAGATATAGAAGACAATAATCAATTCGGCCTTTCAACGGGAGACTTAATGGCTGCATTGTTATTGATATTCGTGCTTTTGCTTATTGGAACAATGCTAAAGTTACAAGAGGAGTTTGATAGTAAAAGTGATATTGCTGAAAGATATAAGGAATTGCAGATTGATATATACAAAGACCTATATGAAGAATTTGAAACGGACTTAGAGGTATGGCAAGCAGAAATTGATTCAAGTCTAACCGTTCGGTTTAAGGAGCCAGATGTATTATTTGATGCAGGAAGCTCAAATTTAAAGGAATCATTTTCTGATATTTTGGACGATTTTTTTCCACGGTACATAAAAGTTTTGCGTAAAGACAAATACGTTGACCACATAGAAGAAATTAGAATAGAAGGTCACACTTCCATTGAGGGACGAAACGGCATGAGCGATAATGAGTCGTATTTCTATAATATGAAACTATCTCAGGACAGAACACGCTCTGTTTTGCAATATTGTTTGAATCTACTACAATCAGAAGTTTTTGACTGGACCAGAGATAGGGCAACTGCCAACGGCCTCTCCTCGGTTAAGCCAATAGCGGGAAATGAAACGGAAGAAGACCGAAAACAAAACAGACGCGTTGAATTTCGAATAAAAACGGATGCAGAAAAGCAAATCAGAGAAATGCTAAGGTATGCCGAAAACTAATGAAATATTAAATTGGTATTTCAATATCTCTGAGATGAGATATGCAGCAGAGCATGTATTTTCATCAGAGACAAAGAATATTGTTAATATTTCGATAAAACAATTAAACCAATTATCAGAAAGGCTACCTGATGGAAACAAACTACCCGAAAGAGCATTAATTAAAGATGTATATCAGCTATTTCAAAGAGAATGCAATCAAGAATATCATCAACTAGTTTCACTTTTCAGCAAAAGAGATGTAAGAATTCTTATTTATGCCCTAGATTATCAAACAGAACATGGTGGTGAAGTAATTCTATTTTCAGATAAATTTGGAATTGCCAGGAGATTAATCCTCGACAAATGGAAAGATTCATTTACGATTAGTTTATGGCATCTGTTATTAAAGAACTGGAATAATTTACTGAGACACGAAAAGCAAAGAGACTTATTAACCCAATTGTTAAACACAAAATGTACGGATTATGAAGGCAGCAGAAAGAATATACTTGAAATAAAAAAAATCATTAGCTTTTTCCTTAAAAAGGATTCACCAAAGCTATTTGCATCAAGTTTAATCAAATATAAAAAGTTGATTTCTGATGCTCATATAACGTTAAAACAGAAAGATTCAATTCTGGTCTACGAATATTTTTCTTCTGTTGTAGAACAATATATTGAAGTGATTGATGTCAATTCCATTACTGGAGAAATCACTGTTGCCATTTATACTTTTCTCAGAAAACACAACAATAAAAAAACGACCATTATATCCTGTTCGCAAATCATTAATTCTCAGAAATTCAATCCTTTTATTGATATCGTAAAAAACCAAACGGTAGCTTTGATTGGAGACCCAGTGAAGGCTCACCTATGGAGGTTTGATGGTTTAACTATTACTCAGGAAGAGGCAGTTGAATCAGCTAGAAGAAAGTTAAACATCATTCTAAATAAACGCTTTATTAAAGTGTTTTTTGAGAAGTTGGTACAAGACGAAAGAAGAAAAAAGTATTGGCTTAAATTTATTGACAAAATTGACGATATAAAGTTTAGCGGAAACCAATACAACTTCCAATATCTTAAAAATATTGAAAGCATATCGAAATACGTTGATTCACGCTATAAAATCACGAGTAGAAGTCAGCCTACTTGCGCCCTAATAATTTATGCAAGAAATTTTGTATTTGTTGAGTTTACAGACACAGGAGCATTATACATCTACAAACGAAGAAACTTCAGAGTAAATTTGAACGCCATAAATGGAATGGAAGATCTGAAAACATGGTCAAGATACGACTATGCCTGTAAGAATTCAGACACGAGTGGATATGTTGATTTGAATGAAGAAGGAAGAATAACCCATCAGGGGTACTGGGAAGGAAGAGTGGATGTTTGGATGAGAAAATATTTTACCAACTCGGTCCTTGAAACACCTAAGAAAAGAAGCGATACTCCTTCAATAACAAACTCCGATATATTTTGGGAAAGCAAAACTCTGTATTGGAGTAAAATTAAACAGCCTGGCTATACCTATTCCAGCAAAAAAGATGCCTGGTGGAAATCCAAATAAACTTCTCATGATAAAATTAAATTATTCAGATAAATATTTATCACTTCATCTTGAAAGTATTAATGGTAACAGATTAATATTTGAAGATTGGCTAAACCAGTTGAGCAACCCCACGATTTATAACGTTCTAAATGATTTAATGGTCAATGGTTCTGCATCATTAAATGAAGACAAGGAAGTAATAATCTTATATGAGGATTTATCGCAACTGGATGAATTTGAGCGTTCATCTCTAACACTTCCCAAACCTTATCCTTTTGACATTTTTATTGACCTAGTTGGAAGTGGATTAAAGGATTTAAACTTAAAGCTAAAGTATTCGTTCCAGGATTTCGCACATGGTAATGGTTCGGGTAATATTTTGTTTCGACAGGAACAAAGAAATGGGGCCTATTTAAATAACGATACGGAATATCTGCTCAGTTCGCAACAGTTTCTATTAATCGAAGAAATAGATAGATTTAATACTATCACATTTAATAATTCAAATGAATTATTAAAATCAATTTCAAAAATTCAGGAGTTAGCAGCAAATGCAAATGCTGTCCTTTCAAAGATCCTGGTTGACACAACAATTGTAGCACCCGACAAGGTAAAAATTGAACTTGAAGAAATCGCAAAAGATAAGTACCGCCTAAAACCAACAATTGAAAATATTGACAATGATAAGTTTCAGAAGTCGTTTGGAATCTTCCCACGAGTAAAATCAGAATACAGTTTCAAGGAGGACAACAAAAAAGTGCGAGTTGTAATTGATAACGAGGAAGATGAAAGCGGGAATAGTATCCAGTCGGAACTAGGCAAACTCAAAAGAAAGCATACATTTAGTTCAACCGAAATAAACGAAATGTACAATGCTCCAACAAAGTTTTGGGATACTGATATATTTGATTTGAATGAATTTGGAGAGCGTGTATTAGAATTAGGAGTATACAAACCAAAATTTTATCCATTTATAAGTCCATATAAATCACAGTGGATTCCTGGTATTGTAATCGAAGATAAAAAAGAAGGGAGTAGACTTCTTACCATTAAAAACAATATAGAACTAGCAGAGCTTAAGGAACTGGTGAACCAGAGTAAAGCAAGAGGAGAAAACTCAGTAACTTTTAAAAATGAAGAATTAGACCTTGCTTATATTCCTTCCATAATTGAAAATGCAGAAAAACAGTTAAGTTCTCCAAATAAACCAATTACTAATCCTGATAAGGAAAATGAAAAACCTGAAAACGAAACCAAGGTTCTAATTATTAAGGAAAATACAGAACAGGCTGAGTACACAGAATCTGAAAAAGTAATAGCCGATATCCAATATAATTTCCAATCAATTAATAATCTATCAAGTAAAATCAAATTAAAAGATCATCAACGAGATGGAATTGCCTGGTTACAAACATTATCCAAACCACCATATTCTTTACCAGGTGTTTTGCTGGCTGATGATATGGGGCTTGGTAAAACCTTACAGGTACTTTATTTTGTTGAGTGGTATACTCAAAACATCAATAAGAAACCTATTTTGGTTGTTGCCCCTGTTTCCTTACTTGAAAACTGGCAAAATGAATACCAAAAATTCTTTCCAAATGCATACCTAAAAACGGTAACGCTTTGGGGAAGCAACGTTAGAAATTATATTCTACCAAATGACAAACCTCAAACAATTAAAAACTTAAGCGGCCAATCTATATTTTTAACCACCTATGAAACATTACGAAAACAACAAATCCCTTTGGGTTTGATTAATTGGGGAGTTATTATTCTTGACGAAGCACAAAAGATAAAAACACCTGGCACCTTTGTTACAAATGCAGCCAAGGCATTAAAATCTGAATTTAAGATAGCAATGACAGGTACACCTGTAGAAAATACACTCATGGACTTATGGTGTATTGTCGATTTTTGCAGCCCAGGATTATTAGAAAATGCAAAATTATTTGCATCAAAATTTCAAAAACCGCTCAAGGATGAGAATACTGATTACAAAGAATTGTCAGAAACATTAAGAGGCAAAATTGGGGACACTCTGCTAAGAAGAATGAAAACTGACGTTGCCAAGGATTTACCTAATATTGAATACCTAAAGCATAAAGAAGTAATGCCTCCAGAACAGTTCAACTTATACATGAATGAACTTTCCGAAATTGAACGACTAAAGGGAGATTCGGAAAATAGAAATCCTGTTTTGCAAGGAATTTTCAACTTGAGGAGTATTTCCGACCATCCGTATTTGAAACACTATCAAATTGAGAACATAAAGACTGATGAGCTAATAAAAACTTCTGCAAAATTGAAAAAAGTAGTTGCTATTCTTGATAATATTAAGAATCAAAATGAAAAAGCAATACTTTTTACCGAAAACAAATCTATGCAAAGAGTGCTTCGCAGAATTATTGCTGAACATTTTGAAATCAATTCATCAATTATCAACGGAGAAACACCAACCAGCAAATCCAAAAACAACAAAACAAAACTTTCAAGGCAACAAGAAATTGATAAGTATCAGGAAAAGGACGGTTTTAATGTGATTATAATGTCTCCTGTTGCTGCTGGTTTTGGATTGAATATTACGGAAGCAAATCATGTGATACATTATACAAGACACTGGAATCCTGCCAAAGAGCAACAAGCAACCGACAGAGCATATAGAATTGGGCAAAAGAAACCAGTAAAAGTGTATTATCCACTTGCTGTATCTCCAGACAACGAAATGAAAACTTTCGATATTATTTTAGATGAACTTTTATCCAGAAAATCTCATCTGGCAACTAGTACGCTCTTCCCTACGGAACAAATTGAAATTGGAAAAGATGACTTTATTAATTCGATTAATGCACCTAATTCTGAGGAAAAAATCATTGAACTTGACAAAATTGAGTCTCTTGACAAACTTCAACCACTTGTTTTTGAAGCAGCTATAGCGCTTTTATTAGAAAAAGCGCATGGTGGTAATACGTGGCTCACCCCAAAATCAAATGATAAAGGTGCAGATATAATACATTTCAAGGACGGAGAGAATACTCTTATACAAATCAAACAGAGTTCCTCAAGATTAGGTATAGAATCGGGACAAGAAATTAGTTATGCTTTACCTGAATATAACAAAAAATATGAGTGTATTTTTAAACCACAAGTAATTACAAATAACTATTTCAATCAATCTGCAATTGAATTAGCAAAGCAGCACGATGTTGAACTAGTTAATAGAGAATCTGTCAATTCATGGATAGTGGAACACCCTTTAAAATTTGATGATATTGATAGAAAATTGAGACAAAGAGTTGAGAACTAATTTCCATAAGCAACAAAGCCTTAACAATCTCATCCAAAGAATTTAAGATATTCTCGGACACATAGAAATAGAACAAAAAAAACTGAATATGAATGAAATTATCTGCCCACATTGTAAAAAGGTTTTCAAAGTAGATGAAGCAGGATTTGCTGATATACTTAAACAAGTTCGTGACCATCAATTCGATAAAGAGCTGAAAGAAAGACTGGCTCTTGCTAACACCGAAAAAGAAAATGCGATCAAGCTTGCTGAAGCAAACCTAAGAAGCTCATTACAAGAACAACTTGCTAAGAAAGACAATGAGCTAACTGCACTAAAAGCAAAAAGTGAAAGTGAACTTGCCGAGAAACTAGCAAAAAAAGAATCGGAAATTTCGGTGTTAAATTCAAAAATTGAGAATGCAAACGTTCAGAAATCTCTGGAAATAAAAGAAGCTGTTCAAAAGATAGAAAAAGAGCGAGACGAATTAGCTAATAACATAAAGACAAAAGACCTTGAAAAACTAAATCTGGAGAATTCATTGAAACAGCAATTTTCAACCGAATTACAAAATAAAGATGCCATAATAAAATATAAGGATGAAGAGATTGAACGTGTCAGGGATATGAAGTTGAAACTTTCAACCAAGATGTTGGGTGAAACTCTGGAACAACATTGTGAAATTGAATTTAATAAGCTTCGGGCAACTGCGTTCCAAAATGCTTATTTCGAAAAAGATAATGATGCCAGTGGCGGAACTAAGGGCGACTATATTTACAAAGAGACAGACGATGACGGAAATGAAATCATTTCGATAATGTTTGAAATGAAAAACGAAAATGATGAAACAGCCACTAAAAAGCGAAATGAAGACTTTTTTGCAAAATTAGACAAAGATAGAAATGGCAAAAAATGTGAATATGCAGTCCTGGTTTCGCTATTAGAATCTGAAAATGAATATTACAACAATGGAATTGTAGATGTATCATACAAATTCAATAAGATGTATGTAATACGACCCCAGTTTTTCATTCCGATTATAACACTTTTGAGAAATGCGGCTATGAATTCTTTGAAATATAAGCAAGAGCTTAATTTGATGAGAAGCCAAAATATTGATATTACCAATTTTGAAGATAAAATAACCAAGTTCAGGGACGGATTTGCCAAGAACTACATTTCAGCCTCTAATCATTTTCAAAAAGCAATTGAGGAAATTGATAAGTCAATCGCCAGAATGCAAGCAGTTAAAAAAGAACTAACAACAAGTGAGAATCAGTTGCGATTGGCTAATAAGAAAGCTGAAGATTTAACTATTAAAAAATTAACTTATGGAAATCCTACGATGAAAGCAAAGTTTGATGGGCTTTCGGAAAGTTAGTTAAAAGATAAATATAGTATTCAGAATATGTCATCATACAAAGCAAAAGCAAAACAGAGTTTCAGTACTCGGCTCCGGTTCTTCAAATTTAATTGTGTTATAAATGATGTGCCATTTACTAAAGAAAACTTTTTGAGCTTCAAAACCGAAGAACACGAAAATTTAATCAATATGTATACAGCACAATACTGTCAATGGAATGAGACAGATAATTTAGAAGATATAACGAAGAAGCTAACTGTTCGAGAAGCATATGAAGCAATGGAGCAATTAAATCTCTCTGATGATTCGGATTGGTTCAGCGACTACTTCGAACAGTTTGAATACCGATATCCTGCTGAGGTGTTTAGAAAGCATAGTAAAGCGGATACATGTGAATATTGCAAAATCACTTTAGAAACCATTAACCAATTAGCCAACAGTAAGAAAATCTTCAAAAAGCCATTTCAGCGTGGTTATACGATGGAGATTGATCGCAGGAAACCAAATCTCGAATACACCACAGAAAACTGCGTACCATGTTGTTATTGGTGCAACAATGCCAAAACGGATGAATTCACGGATGAAGAATTTATTCCGATAGCAAAAGAAATTAGAAAAGCACTTGAAAACCGATTCGCAGATGATAAGTGACAATCAAATCAATACTGTTTATTTTAGTAACGTAACTCAGGAAACCTTTCCTAATGAAATTGCTAAACTAAAGAACCTAATTGAATCAGAAGCTTTTCATGTTGATCTAATAGCAGAAACCCAAGATTTCTATTGTCGTGATTTTATGCCCGTTCAAGTTGATAAAAATGACTTTGTCCAATTTGTTTTTCGCCCCGCTACATATTTTGAACGTAAGGATTACAAACATATAAGTAATCCAGTCTCCATAGAGCTCTTCAATCGATTGTCGCGACCAAGGTACAGTCCACTTATTTTAGACGGAGGCAATATTGTTAGATGGGAAGACAAAGCTGTCATTACAAGGCGTGTTTTTAAAGACAATTTATATCAGTTTCCCTCTGATGATGCTATTGTAGAAAGATTACAGTTTGACCTGAAATGTAAAGTTCTACTAATTGATGAATATCCTGAAGAGGCAACAGGTCATGCTGATGGATTGATCCGATTCATTGACTCTAAAACCGTTTTTATCAATGAGCCTGATCCAAAATTTCAAGACTGGGAAACCAAATTTAGAGCAGACCTAAAAAACTATGGTTTAAAGCCTATTGAATTACCATGTGCGATGGGGAATAATTCAGAAACTGCTGATGGACTTTATATTAATTATTTACAAGTTGGTAAATTAATTGTCGTACCTCAATTTGATTTTCAAGAAACCGATGATGTAGCAGTCAAAACCATTAAAAAAAATGTTGGTTCCGATTTCAAAGTTGCGACAATTCGTGCAACCTGGATTGCTAAGTATGGTGGAGTTTTAAATTGCAGTAGTTGGGGAATTTTGAAATAGCTTATATGTAATAAATAGCTAAATAAGTCTACAAAATATCTGTTGATAAAATTTAATTCCTACAAATCAGCGATTTATACATGATGTTAATAATTCATTCCCAGATTGTATTATTCGTTTACTACCTTTAAATGCATCTAAAAAACCAAACATGAGTGAATACAAAAGCATAAACGACTTGATAAAAAGCAGTCATTCTTTCGCTAAAACAAGCTATGGCACAGGAATTAAAGAGTTCTCAAAACTTAGTATTGAATTTAGTCCTGGACAAGTTGTATTAGTTGGCTCTAGACCAGCAGTCGGTCGCACCATGTTTTTATTGTTTTTGTATCATTATTTTTGGAAGTCAAACGGATTACCTCAAGCTTATATTTCCAATGAAGAATGTGAAGAAAAGCTTCTACACAAACTTATTGCAACGACAACAGGCATTACAATAAATAACATTATTGAGAAATTTGGCTCTCCTGAATTTCCTTACAGCGATATCTATTTAAGCAAGGACAATCTGCTAATGTTTTCGCAATCATCATGGGAAGAATTGCGTGAGGAAATTATGTGGTTAATCAAAGAGAAAGGAATCAAATTTTTCTATCTCGATAAGATTCAAGGATTGCAAACCGATGAGACATTCAGGAATCGTGACCAGCAACTTGGTTTTATTGCAAGAGAAATAAAAAAGATAGCCGTTCAAAATGAAGTGGTATTTTTTCTTGGATCTTCACTTAGTAGGTCAGTTGAACGTAGAGAGGGCAAACATCCATACCTCAGTGATATACGAGAATCTGGTGCATTAGAAGATTTTTGTGATACTATATTCTTAATTCACAGACCAGAAGTTTATGGCATAACAGAAGATGAATGCGGAAATAGCTTATTAGGCATTGCCGAAATCTTAGTTAAAAAGAACAAACACGGTAGAACAGGGGAATTGACTTTTAGATTCAATAACCAAATACCTCGATTCGAAGAAATAAAAGAAAACAAACAGTTGAATTTTACTGATAGATTCAACAATCAGACAGGAAATAACACTGATAACGATACACCATTTTAAACTGCTGCCCGAAAGACTATGAGTGCACATAACTAACAGCACTGTTGGGTGGCGTTTCGCCACCTGTAGGTATTTTAATGGAGACACGTATTACTCATTCTTCGTAATACGATTGAAAGAGATAGTTGGGCAGTAGTTTTTTTATTATACATGAGTAGAAGATTTACCATATCGCAATTTGAGAGATTGAAGAATCAATTTCTTGCAATCTATGAGCCATCGGATTTATGTGAACTTTTAGGTATAAAAATCTCGGCATTGTGGAAGTTTACTCAATATCAAAAATACAATACCTTTAAATCAATTCATAAAGGCAAAAAACGAATAATTGTAGAACCAAACTATGAGTTAAAACATCTTCAAAGACGGTTAAACGGTTTCTTACAGGCAGTTTATTACTTTCATAAACCTGAGTATGTTCACGGCTTTATCAAAAGTCCAGCTAACTCAAAAGACAAACGTTCAATCCTTTCAAATGCGAATCAACATGTTGGAAGAAACTATGTAATAAATGCCGATGTTTTTCGCTTTTTCCCATCAATAACAGGCAAGATGGTGAAGGATGTTTTCTTAACCGAGCCATTTAACTTCAACGATAATCTAGCTTCGGCAATAGCATTATTGTGCATCAAAAAGAATTGGCTGCCTACTGGTGCTCCAACATCACCAGTAATCTCAAATCTTGTTTGTTTATCAATGGACGATGAGTTAAACAAATTCGCAATTAAAAACGACTATGGATATACCCGTTTTGCAGACGATTTAACTTTTTCTGGCGACCTTAATCCTGATGAAAATTTCAAAGACGAGCTAACCAGTATTCTTGAGAAGTACGGTTTTAAACTAAACTTTAAAAAATACAGAGTTCTGTCCAAACATATTCGTCAAACGGTAACTGGAATTGTTGTAAATGAAAAATTAAATGTTAACCGAGATTATAAACGAAAACTGCGAGCTGCACGACACAATTTAAAAGTAAATGGTATTGAAGCTGTAGTAGCAGAAAACAGCCATCTGATAAAATCAAAGTATTTCCCAGAAGACGAATTACTGAACAGAATAAAAGGCAAAACAATTTTTGTTGATAATGTCACCAGTTACTCAAACTCTGAAGAAAGCACCATCATTCAAAACAATAAAATTCATTATTTATTATTTGCGGACTTGGAACTGGAAGGTTTTGTAATTGATATTTTCAGCGACGAAAAACAAGCTGCAACAAAGGCTGACGAATTGTGTAGTTTTATTTCTACTCTCAGATATTGTCCTCATGTTGAAGCTGTTAGTAAAGTACAAATATTGAGTAAAAAGAACTATAAGCTCACAGAAACAACAAGATACAATATCGACAGCTACCCATACACATCAAATGGCATCCATAGCGTTGGAGTGCACGAACTTAAGGGTGATTTGGGTATTGATTGGTATTTAAAAACAAGAAACTCAGGACGGCCCTGATTACACTCCCCTAAATTTCTATATCATCTTGAACATTTTTAGAAGCATTAATAATAATCCAATTCCACCAATACCAATTATTGAAAGTATTACTATTAAAAGAGTTTTATTCATCCTATTTACTTTTTCCTGATAATCAAGTTTCTCATTAATTTTCTCAAGACTATCAGGAATATTATAGCTTGTGATAACCTCAATCAGTTTGTCAGCTTTGGAATTGGTGTTTTGGATGCTTTCAATAGTATTGGCTATAATCTTTTCTTGATTTTCAATTTTACTAATAGCAAGTGTTTGAATCTCTTCAATTCCGTTTTCAGCATTCGTTTTTAAATCTTTTGTTGTTTTTTCAAATTCCTCAATTTTATTTCCAATTTTTTCGTTGTTTAAATTGCTTATAGCATTTAAGTTCTTTTCATTTTCGGCTAATTGTTTTGAAAATTGGTCAATTACATCAACAATTTGTTGTTTGAAAGATGTAATATATTCTGATATTGAATTATTTCCTTTCTCTGAAATAGAATTGATATTATTTTCAAATTCTACAATCCTTTTGTCGATTTTATCAAATGTCAATTTTGTGTTTGCATCCAGTGTCTTTTCATTATCTGCTATTTGTTTTGAGAATTGTTCTATTACGCCAACAATTTGCTTTTTGAAAGATTCAATATAATTTGAAATTGAATCGTTTCCTTTTGCCGATAAATCGTTTATTTTATTCTCAAACTCTACAAGAGTTTTTGTCAATTGAGAAATGTTACTTGAATTTTCTTCCCCAAATTGATTAGCAAGCTCTTTTAAGTTTTGAAGAAGAGTTGATGTGGATTTGGTAAGCTCATTACTACTTTGCGTAACTATTTCAACTTGCTCTCTTGCACTCTGCAATTTTTCTAAATCTGAATATATATCAGAAAGAGCTTTGTTTATTTCTTTCTCAGTACTCATTTACACCGTATATTTTGAAGTTATTTTTTTTAATCTATTATTGTGAATTTTTAAAGTAATCTCGGCTTTTAATTCTTTAAGTTTATTATTTGAAAACGGCTTAAGAATCTGGTTAAATTTTTCAAACAGTTCCCAAAAATCAACTAATTCCTTTTCTCGCTCTGCAAAACCCAACATACCTTCTTTATAACTTTCGATAACCTCATTTTCAAGGTTTTCGTTATTGTTAGTTCCCAAAAAGAAGATACAGAATGAATTTAAGAGTGATAAAGTCGGATTACTATCTGTTAAAGACCTACGTAATAAGCGAACAGCTCCTTGCAAATGTTTAACGTTGTCAATTGGTGTGCCTTGTTCTATCTTATCATCAATTACCTTTAAATACTTGAATAAAATCCAATCTTTCGAAACTTTACCATCTTCTGTATCATTTGTAATTGAATAGTCTTCTCCGTTATCTGCTATATAATCAGTCTTTGCGTACTTTGAGTTAAAGTAATAATAAATGAAATCTTTTAATTCTTCATTAGTTTCTTTCCAGTCTTTAATATCTGTAGCTCCCGTTATACAAAATGTGCGCATATCATCAATAGCTCGTTTCCGTTTAACGGAAATTTTATCGTAAACAAAGGTTGTTAAATAACTTAAACACTGATAAATCTCTTTTTCTAAACTAGAGTTGCTTCTAACCGCAATATCGTACACTGTTTCAATTTCTTCATGAGCCCTATCAACGGAGTAGTATCTCAATAGGAATTGTTCAAGACCTTTATAATAACTTCCATCCTCTTTTCTTTTGGAAACAATTCTATATCTATTATTTGAATAGTCTTGAGTAAAGTCTTCTATCAAGCCAATACAGGTCATCCGATAGATTGCTTTTGCAATATCTGTTTGGTCAATATCAGTACCATTATCATCATCGTACTTTATGAAAGAAACAATTTCTTGTCCTTCTTCTGATTCTAATAATGTTGTTAAGAAACCTCTGACAGTAGTGGATTTATCAGGCTTAAGCTCTGCATCATCCCCAAAGAATATTTCAACGTCTTTTACACTTAGAATTTGAAACATTGCTTGTTTTTCAATTACTTCTCCTTTGAAACTATTATTGTAAAAATACATTACAGTTTCATAGTCAGCATTTTGATATTCAATGTATTTCTTGTCGATAGAGATGTTATGATTGTTAAGAATTTCAAATAAATCATCTTTGTATATCCAATTTTCAGCTTCTTTTGGAATTCCTTTAAGTGGGCATTTCTTAAAATATCTACACTTATCATCCTTACAATCTAAAAAATCGAAAAACTTACCATGTTCTGCAGAACCTTCTTTACAGAAAATTCTAACTAAATCATTTTCTGGTGTTAAGTAATCAAGATATTGTTCATCAATATTTAGGTTGTAGTGATTAACAATTTGTTGTAAATCTTGAGGTTTAAACCATCTACCTTTTAGTAACCCCAAAGGAAATGAACCATTTTGAATTTTTCTACTAATTCTAGCCAGCTTGTAATCAGATAATAAAATAACAGATAATGCCATTTTTCTGTCTCGACCACCACGCCCTGCTTCTTGTACAAAACTTTCTAATGAACTTGAATAATTTAAGTTTACCGTAAAACGAACATTGGGTTTGTCAATTCCCATTCCGAAAGCCTTTGTTGCAACCATGATTGGCTGTTTGTTTGTTCTAAACAGTTCCAGGTTATCCATGGAAGAGTTGCTACTGTCATCATCGTCGCCACCTGAAAAAGTACCAACATCAGGAACTAAACCTTGTAATGCTTCTTTATTACTATACACCGAAATACCTGTACTATTTTTGTGCGGGCAAAAAATAATCCCTGCCTGAGAATATTCTTTATTCTTTGAAAAGTAATTTTGTGAAATGTTGGTTTTTAATTCTGTATCCACTCCAATACTGTTTCCTTGACGTTCCGAAAAAGTGTTTTTAATACTTTGTATCGCCTTATCTGACTGAATCTCTTCTATATAGTTTGGTATTGTTTTTATGTAATTTTTGAGAAAATCTTGTTTTGCATCGAAGAAACCCCATTTGTTACTAATTTTTACTGCTCTGGGTAAATGAGAATCAATGTTTTTATTCTTGTCATAATTGGGGTCATCATCAAATTCAACATTTACTTTCTCAATTTTATACTGTAATTCCAACCTATTTGAGTTCTCGTACCGCACAATTGTTTCAGAATCCAAAGGGAAAGCACCATCGCCAGACAATTCACGCTCTACATCAGCTAGAACATCAAAAGATGCCGTTGCTGTTAAGCCAAACAAGGAGATTTCATCCTTTTTTGCACGAACATAGTTATAAAGATTTCTCCCAAGATGTAAATATGAAAATCTAAAATCATGTCCCCATTCCGATACGCAGTGTACTTCGTCAATCACACCGTAAGAAAAATAAACATTTAACTCATGCATATTTTTAAGCTTCTCCCTGAACTTATAAATTGCAAGTCGCTCTGGCGAAAGAAATACAAACAATAGTTTTGATTGTTCCATTTTTCTTTCCGCTTCGTCTCTTTCCTCTTTTGATAAAGTTGAGTTTACAAACGCACATGTGTCTATACCAACATTAATTAATCCATCATATTGGTCTTTCATCAATGACCGAAGAGGGTCAACAATTAACGTAACCCCAGGTTGCAGCATAGATGCTAACTGATATGTTAAGGATTTTCCTCCTCCTGTTGGAAGCAAACCAATTACGCTTTTGTTTTGTAAAGCGCGGTTTAGAATCGGTAATTGCCCTGGTCTAAAACTCTTTTTCCTGAAAATCAGTTGTAAAAAATATTCTAGAAGTTTCTTAGTTTCGTCAATATCTGAATAATTCCCTTGACCATCCTGTGAAACAATATCCCGATAGACTATTCTATCAGTTGTATAAATATTTCTTTCGCTAAGAATTTCAGTAACAGAGCGGATATTAAAATAACAATTGTTTTTGCATTGAAATCTACTAAAGCTTTCCTTTTCAATATTTGTTGTATCAAAAATTGCAACATCAATAACTAAATCGTATTCAGTTTTTAGGTGTACAGGTGTTGCATTCTCAAAAACATTCTTACCAAGATGCAAACCAGAATTTCTAAAATTGCTAGAACTAATAATGTCTAGTTTAATCTCAGGTAAATTAAAATCCTGATACTCTTTACTCAGCTTTGTTACTTTATTAAAAATTTGAACTAAATCAGCAATGGCAATAGCGGAACAAGGAACGTCTTGTTCTTCAACTAATATTTTCCATTCTTTTTGTTTTATATTCAGCTTATCTGTCATTAAAGCTTCAAGTATGGTCTTCTGAACACGTGCAATGGCAATTGGTGAAAATAAAAGCTGTAGCTGTTCAATATCAACACTTGAATAATTTAGCTTTGTTTGGTTTGTAATAACAGAATTATACCATGAAAGTAAACGAGTGGTATTAATATCTTTCTTGTGGGGATATGATAGTGTTCCGTATTTTTCAAAATCCTCAGAATAGTCGAAAGTTTTTTGAAACACTTTTTCTACAAAAGGGCTCGCTTTTGTTGGCAAACCTCGTGTAACAATATTGTTTACAACTGCTAGAATTGGGTGTATATCATCATAAACGCTTGCTCCAATATCAAAAGGTGTAGATGTATCGAAAACATTCAACCTTTCTGTAAATGATTCAATTCCATTATCAGAGAAATTATAAGTAACACTATCTAACTGATATGATGAATGAAATTGAACCGATGGATAAAATTCTATTGGTATTAAGTTTCCTTGTTCGTTATATTCTAATTTGTAAATTTTTGCTTTATACGTACAAGGTCTGTTGCCACCATATTCATATTGCCTGTTTTCATAGTCATAAAGAATTGGAGCATTGTAATAATTGTAAAAAGCATCAATTCTCTTGTTTGTGAAGTTTAAAGGGCCTACGGAAATAATATAGTTGTCATTAACGACTGTTTGGTCAATTTTTACGGCTAAATCTTTTAGGTCAATTTCTTTAACATCAAGAATATTTGAGAAAATATGAAGTACAGGTAATCCTGCATCAGATATTATATCTTCCTTCTGAATGTTTTGAAAATATTCAGCGAATGTTTTAATGTCAATTCCGCCTAAGTTATATGACTCTACGTGCAATTTTGCACGTTCTAATGCTTCTTTTGAGGGCTCAATTAAAGTAATCTTTCCAACTTTATTGTTACTTCCTTTTGCGTTTAAATGGTCAAGCAGACAAATGCTTCCTATCCCTTGACCACATCCCCAATCAACAATTTCAAATTCATGTTCAAATATAGCTTGCGGTATATGATTAATGGCGTTACGCAATTTTGCTTCGTGCATATCTCCGTATGCACATAAGTATTTGCATAGTTTTTCATGTGTGTTTAATAAATCAACACCATGCTTTAAAGCATTCCAAGGTTTGCAAGCATAAATTCCTGGGCATGATGTGCCGCAATTGCTTTTGGCTATCTTTTTTATCTTCTGAAAAGTAGGACTATTTAAGGCTTTAATGTCGTTTATATATTCTTGCATATTCATTCGCCAATAATAGTTTCGCTAAATGGATTTTCACGGTGTTGTTTGTAGTTCCTTTTTGCAGTTTCCACTGATGTATTCGCATAACAATACAGACACTCATGAGGGCATGTGTTATATTGACCAATATCTTTACTCATTATGCAACCACAAACTTCTCGCTGACCTTTGTCTTTAAGATTTCTTGATTTCTTGGGCACTAACTTCACTTGATTAGTGAATAAATCTGCTTGTTCTAGTTCATAACCTAAGAACTCCATAAGTTTCTTGTCATTATAGAACAGTTTTTTCATTAAGTCGTCGTCAATACACTTATTATGAATAATACCATATTTACCTAACTCAATTTTCTCTGCACATGTGCCAATTTCAAAATTCCAATTTTTATTCAATTCCTGTAGTCCTAATGCTAATTCATTCATTGTTCTTTCATTGAATTCTACATAGGGTACAGAATCTTTGCGTAAGTTATTTTGAACTTTTTTATAGGTCTTAATGTCAGCAAAACTAAAAACTAATTTGTCTGTATAATTTTTCAACTGATTTCCGATATATTCTGTCCTTTTTAAAAGTTCATCTACCCCAGATGTATCCGTTAAAATGTATGGGTCAAATCTCCAAATAACTTTCTCTTTTCCAATTTTTTCTGATAGTTCAATAAAAGTTTCAATTCGTTTCTCTACTGAACCAACCTTTGCTTCAAGTTTTTCTTTAGTATAATCGTTTAAGCTATATTGAAAATAATAATTAATGTTTCTATCATTTAGATAATCTAAATGCTTAATCATTGGTTTTGGGTTCTTCGACCAAAAGATAATCAACCTTGTTTCCTTGAATGAAACATAAAGAGGATCTCCATTAAAAGGATTTTTCCATTTCACATATCCTTGTTTCAGTCTTTCAATAAACCAATCCGAATAAAAAGCAGGAATATCTGTTGAGCGACTTGCTGAGACAATTACAGGAGCTTGTGCATCTACTTTTTGTCCAGTATCATCTTTTATCTGTGTTTTCTTCCAATTCATTTAATTGCTCTGAATGTTAGGTTTATTCTTGGTGTTTTTACTGTTTTGGTTTTGGGTATTTGATGTTGCCAATAATGCTGTAATTGTCCTTGCATGATTAAAAGGCTTCCATTAGATAATTTGATGTCGATGCGCTCTTTTGTTTCCATGTGTCGTAATTGAAAAGTTCTCTCTGCTCCGAAATTTACAGAAGCAATCACAGGTTTTTTACCCAATTCTTTTTCAGCATCTGTATGCCAGGAAATAGAATCGTTTCCATTCCTGTATAAATTCAGCAATACACTATTAAATGATTCTGAACTTAATGGCTCAATCCTTTCTTTTATATCAAGAAGTTCTTTTGTCCAGCTGTTGGGCTGTAATGTTATTCCTGAAAATGTATAAGCTTTATCATTTTCTCCATACCAAGCAGTAAGACGCGGAAATTTCACCGTCTTTCCATACATCTTCATCTCTTCCTGTTTCCATTGAATCGTTTTTGTAAAAGTATCTAAATAGAAATCGGCCTCTTCTTTTTTGAAGAATTGCTCAATAAAAATGTACTCACCGTTTTCAATCTTTACTGGCATGAGGTCTCCTCCTGAAGTGTCGAATAAGCTTAACTGGTTCATTCGTGTTTAAAATTCAATTGATGTCAGTTCGTATGTTTGTCAGTAATAACGGATTTGGATTAATTAAGCGCCCAATGTAACTCCGCTGTTTAAAAACAATAGTTATAGTAAGTCCAAAGCTAATTATAATTGTCGATTTAAAACATCAATTAATTTCATTTTTCAATAGTGACAGACATTCTGATCTAATTGAACAGCCTGGTTCCTCTTTATAAGAAAGTACAACTACTTTTTTGTTAAACTCCTTTTCAAACTTTCTTCTCATCTGATTCGTAATTGTAAGGTGGTGTAGCCTTAGCTGTAAATATGTTACTTAACATTCCATACAGTCAAATGTAGAATTATGAATTTTGCAAATCATTAACATTTCGTACACCATGAATAAATATATTATATTTGGCAATCTTAAAAGTATGCGCGCAATATGTAAAAAGTAAGCACGTTATTTTTAAGTTAGTGTTGAAAGGAGTGTATTTGTATAGAAATATTTAATTATTTGTACGTCGCGCTCTGAAACACTTAATTTTATTGAGTATTTACTTTTACTCCCCGAAATTGAATGGGTATGAAGCAGGTTAAACTAGCTGTTTTTTTTATTGTAATTATTATTTTAAGCGGATGCGGATCGGCTAAACACGGTCGCGATGCTCTGTTATCGCAAGATATTGGCGAATACTATAAAGCCATTGATAAATACCGTAAAGCACGGAAGAAAGAAAAGAGCCGGCAAAAACGAATTGAGTACGCGTATAATTTGGCCGAGTGCTACCGAACAATTGGAATGTACGATTATGCAGCACAGAATTATAAATTCGCTTTACGTTTGGGGTATGACGATACTGAAGCTTTGCTGCACTACGCCGAAATGTTGCGAATTACCCAAAAGTACGAAGAAGCCTACGAAACTTATCGTACTTATCTCGATTCTGTTCCGGGCGACCAGCGGGCTCTTGATGGTGTTGAGGCCATGCGTAAAACACAGGAATGGGTAGCTAATCCAACTCGTCATATTATTAATCCGATAAAAGAAATTAACTCGCGTGAAAGCGATTTTGCACCGGTTTTTGTCGGTGGCCGAGATAATGAAATATTTTTTACCTCGTCGCGAAAAGCTGCTACCGGCAAGAAGGAAAGCATGATAACCGGGCAAAAATATACAGATATTTTTAGGGCAACCTTTGGTGTGCAAAGGCAAAAGTGGGAGCAACCCAAATTGCTCGATGAAAATTTGATTATTAATACCGGCGATGAGGAAGGTGCCGTTACCCTTAACTCAACAGGAGAGCAAATGATATTTACCCGCTGCCGTTACGATAAATCGCAGGCCATGGGTGCCGAGCTGTATTCTACTTCTCAGTCGCGTGGATCGTGGTCGGGGCCCATAAAACTCGAAATTGTTGGCGACAGTATAGTTGCTGCACATCCGGCACTAAGCCCCGATGGAGGCGAAATTTATTTCGTATCGGATATGCCCGGGGGCCAAGGTGGAAAAGACATTTGGAAGGCTACAGTTGAAGGTGGCTCGTACGGAAAACCGGTAAATTTAGGTCCGGTTATAAATACTGCGCGCGACGAAATGTTTCCTTTTGTTCGCGATAATGGTGAATTGTATTTTGCCTCAAACGGGCATATCGGGCAGGGAGGCCTCGATCTTTTTCAGGCCCATAAAAATGAAGACGGAATTTGGGTCGTTGAAAATATGGGATCGCCAATGAACTCGCCGGCTGATGATTTTGGAATAGCATTCGTTTCCGGAGAGAACAAAGGAATGTTTACCTCCAACCGAAAAGGATCGCGTGGTGATGATATTTATTCGTTTGTGGTTCCTCCGAAAGTTTATGAGATTGAAATAGAGGTGTTTGATAAAGAAACGGCCTCGCGATTGGATGGCGCAACCATGCGGGTAATTGGTACCGACGGAACAAACTTAAAAGTACGGGCTAAAGGCGGAAGGTTTAAAATGAAGCTAAAACCTGAAACTGAGTATGTTTTTGCGGCCTTTAAGGATAGCTACTTACGTGATAAAGCTGCCGTTAATACCATCGGCCTTGATGATAGTAAAGATTTTCGTTTTAGCATGTATCTTACACCTACCGATGCGCCAATTAAGGTTGACAACATAAACTACGAGTTTGGAAGCTGGGAACTATTGGAGAGTTCTAAAACGGCGTTAGATACCCTGGTGGAAATTCTGGTTTTTAACCCAACAATTACCATTGAGTTAATGGCGCATACCGACCATGTTGGAAGCGACCAGTTTAACTTCGATTTGTCGCAAAAACGTGCACAAAGTGTTGTTGATTATCTGATAGAAAAAGGCATAAATCCTGACCGTTTGGTAGCAAAAGGTTATGGCGAAACATGGCCCAAAGCAGTAACCCGAAAACTGGCCCGGCAGTACGATTTCTTAAAGCGGGGCGATGAGCTGACTGAAGAATTTATTATGCAGTTGCCGGAAGCACAGCAGGAAATTGCCCGGGGCATAAACCGCCGAACTGAATTCAGAGTACTGTCGACCGATTTTATTGAAAAATTTGATGCTGAACCAGAAGGCTAAATTATTTGCTTGCAGGGGTGTATGGAATGTGGAAATAAAAAACAGATCCCTCGCCGGGAGTGGAAGAAAAACCAATATCTCCCTGCATTAAATCAATATTTCCTTTACAAATAGCAAGCCCGAGGCCTACGCCGTCGGAAACATGAAGGCTGTCGTGGTTTTCCTTGTTAAAGCGGGTAAATATAAATTCCCGTGCTTTTTCAGAAATACCAATTCCGGTGTCTTCAATAAAAAATTTAAGTAAATTTTTCTCTTGTTTATAACTTAAACGAATGGTGCCCGAAGTTGTAAATTTATTGGCATTATTCAACAGGTTCATAAGAACTTGTCTTAGTTTTCCTTCGTCGCAAATAATAGAATCGTTCTTGTCGGTAAGCCCCTTATTAATAATCAGTTCAATATCTTTTTTCAATAGTGGATTAAATGCAGAGCTAATTTCGTCGATTAGTTGATTTAAACGTACACTGTTGTTGTAAACACTAACATTTCCGGTTTCCAACATCGATATATCGAGCAATTGGTTTACAATATAAAGTAGCTGATTGGAGCTGTTGCGTATAATTGCCAAAAAGTGCCTGGTTTGTTTTTCGTCAAGTGTGTTCGTATTTAAAATGTCAGAAAAGCCAACAATGCTGTTCATTGGCGTTCTTATTTCATGCGAAATATTTTGAAGAAAGGCCGTCTTGAGTTCATTGCTTTTTTTTGCCTCAGCCTCTGCTTTTCGTAAACGTTTCAGGTGTCTTTTTAAAAGAAGAAAAAGCAGTAGGGAAGTGGTTGCTACGTAAAACCAACCTTTATAAGTTTGAAAATTTGTTAGTAGTTCGTTGTCGCTGGTTATTGTTAAAAGGAATTTGTCGGAGAATAAAATCCATGCTCCTCCAATAAGCAGGTACAGAAGAGTGATACGATATTCAAACTTTATTTTTTGCATTGTTGCCCACAAACATAAATAAATTCCTAAAATTATAAGAAGTTTTACTGCCTTACCCGGCGGTCATGATTTCTTTTTGATGTTGTAGGCCACCAGCACCTCTCCATGGCGAACAAGCAGCATTCCGTTGTAAATGGCAGGCCTCGACCAGAATGGGCCATTGCCGTGGTTGATTTTAAACGAGCTCACGAGCTTAAACGATTTCGGATTTGCTTCTACCAGGGCCATGTTTCCGCGTTTTTCGTCGCAAAGGTATAACATCCCGTCGGCAGCTATTATCGGGCCTTTGTTGTAAAAGTCGGCAATCCATGTAATTTCCCCGGTAGCCCAATTCATACAAAGCCATTTGCCACTTTGCCGGCCCGTAAAATTCGAACCATATAAATAGCCATCTAAAAGCACTACGCCATGATTTTGGTTGTCAAAAGTCTGGTCTTCGTATTTAACTGAAACAGAATTACCGTCAGGTGCTATTTTTAGCATGGTTGATTTTACATCCCAGCCGCTGGTAATCCATAAACAGCTGTCGCTGTAAGTGGGAACATTGGTTAATATAGTTGTGTTATCGCCATTTTTACTCAAATAATTGTGTTGAAAGCTCCACATTATTTCGCCGGTTTCAGCTTTTAGGCTCAACAGGTGTGTTTGGCTGGAGGCAATAATGTACTTGTTGCCACAATGGTTTATAAGTGTGGGCGACATATTTGAGCGTTTTGAATCCATCGATTCCGATTTCCAGATTAGTTTTCCGTTATTCTTATCAAGGGCAATCACCATGGTTGTTTTACCTCCAATAGAGGCTATTACCTTATCGTCAACTAATAGTGGCGATTCTGAAACGCCAAACATATCCCATTCGCTTTGGTATTGCTGGTGCAGGTCAACCTTCCAAATAATTTCACCATTTTCAGCATTCATGCATACCATCTCATCTAAACCCGAAATCAGGTATAATCGATTTGCTTCTAAAGTTGGTGTGCAACGGGCTTCGGGAAAAGAGTTGATCCAGGTTCTTCCGTAGGGTTTTTGCCACAAAACATTCCCGCTGGTATCAAGGCAGGTAATATTTTCCAGTGTGTCGATATTCCCCGTAGTGTAAATTCTGTTCTCAGTAGCAATGGTTGATGCATAGCTTTTACCCAAATTGCCGGCCACCCATAATACTTCAGGGCCATCTTCAGGCCAAACTTTCAGCAATTCCTTTTCGGGAAATAGTCCATCGCGATTGGGCCCCCGAAATTGAATAACCTGGGCATTAACCACAATAAATTGTGAAAACAGAAAAAACAGGATAAGGAGGGAAGTTGTTTTTGCAAGTTGGTTCATCGGAATTTCAATTATGTTTCACTTTCCATAACTTCTTGTAAGCGTTTTATTTGTGCCGGATTTCCGAGTACAAAAAGCTGGTCGTTTCTGGATAAAATCATTTGAGGATCGGGGTTGAAAACATAGCGTGCTCCGCTAATTTTTATTCCTATAATATTGGCCCCGGTATATTCCCGTACTTTAAGGTCGGCTATTGATTTGCCAACAAAGCGTTGTGCCAGTTTTTTACAAGATACCTCCTCAAGCGAAACATCGCGTGATTTCTGAAGCAGAATGTATTCGATAAACTCAACAACATCGGGTTGATGTACCAGTTTGGCCATGCGTTGTCCGCCAATACGTTCGGGCATAATCACATTTGTAGCGCCGGCACGTTTCAGTTTCATCTGGCTTTCGAGTTCCGAGGCCCTGCTTATTACCGTAAGGCCCGGATTCATGCTACGCGCTGTTAATACAACAAAAACGTTATCGGCATCGTTGGGAGTGGTTGCAATTAATGCTTTTGCCCGATGTATTCCGGCTTGTTCCAGAGTTTCTTCGTGGGTAGCATCGCCCTTTATATATAATAATTCAGGGTTGGAACGAACCCGCGAAATTACATTGTCGCGTTTGTCAAGAATTACAAATTCCACTTCGTTTTCGGCCAGTTCCATGGCTGCCTGCTCGCCATTTCGGCCATAGCCCACAATTATTACGTGGTCTTTTAGTTTTGCAATTTTTTTATCCACCCTGTACGTTTTTATATAGTTAGCCAATTCGCCGTCGAAAATAAAGCGGGCCATGTTTGAACCAACATAAGCCAAACTTCCCAAACTCATAATAATTAAAATAATCGTAAAAATCATCCCGTTTTCAGAGGGATCGTGACCAACGTGCTTAAAGCCAACGGTTGAGATGGTAATAACCGTCATGTAAAGGCTTTCAAGCAGTGTGAGGTCTTCAATGTAATAGTAACCGGCGGTTCCGAAGGTAAGTATTGAAATTAACAAGCCTACTCCAACTTTAATGGTGCGGCTCGAAACTTCCTGAAACTTATTAA
Organism: uncultured Draconibacterium sp.; assembly: GCF_963676735.1. Taxonomy (NCBI): domain Bacteria; kingdom Pseudomonadati; phylum Bacteroidota; class Bacteroidia; order Marinilabiliales; family Prolixibacteraceae; genus Draconibacterium; species uncultured Draconibacterium sp. The sequence continues at coordinate 321,767 of NZ_OY781464.1, forward strand.
ACTGCTGGCTGCTTGTACTCATGTTAGTTGTCCTGATTTTTTATTGATGAAACTAATTTCACCCCTATGTGGCAATTTAAACATTTTTTTGGTTCGCAGTAACAGTTTTTTAATTGAAGTAGCGCCTGCGATTCAAAAGCCGAACGTGCCTGTATACCCAGCTTTGTCCATTTTGAAATAATTGAATTATGTTCGGCCGGAAGCTGTTCTAAAAAGTTAAGCGCACGGTTTTTTAGTTCGTTTTTGTTTTGCTTCTCGCCATAAACAAAAAGAAAAGGAATTACTACGTTTATTATTAGGATGTTGGCTGCTGTTTCGCCAAGTTCTTTTGGTGTATTGCCTTTGGCTGCTTTGTTAAAATTGTAATGCGAATTCCAGTATTCGGCAGCTTTAACCTGAAATAGTTTTTTCAGCTCCTCAATGGTTTGTGTTTCCAGTATACGCGAAAAAAGGCCTTGCCACTGGTAGATGAGCGAAGCCAATTGCGAAATTCTGATGGTTGGAAAATTAGCCGGACGCAGACGCAGAAACTTCCACAAATGACTTTCAATACCTTTTAATTGGTATTTTTTGTACAAAAACGAATACTCGTCGCGCAACTGTATAAAGTAATCGTCGCCTAAAAGTTGTTGGTTTAATAGTCCGGAGTTTCCAAAAAGCAGGGCTTCAAGCTGAAACCGGCTGTTTTTATGTTTTAACAGCAGTTGAATAGGCAGTGACTTTGCCAGGAGTTCAAATGGCGCGGCATTAACTTTAAAACCAAGCGTTCGGGCCAATACCTCAAAAAATGTGGTTTCCCAGTTGTTTTTGTTTTGCTGTAATTTGCTTTCTATGGCAAGTGTTTTATCCTCAAGTCGTTCAATCATTAAACGGTTAAACCCCAGTTGTAGAATAATCGGATCAATTCGATGAAAGTGTTGTTCGCAAGCTATCCACGTGTCAGATTGAAGAAGTTGCTGGTAGTTGTGTTTAAGCTGTTCTGGGTATTGGATTATAAATGTGGGAATGGGGTTGCCGTTGCTTCGTGTGGTTGCGGTGTCGGCTGTTTCAACAACATGTAAAATTACGTTGTCGTACGCTTTGTTGGTGTGGTGTGCATGCTTATGCCAATCGGAAGCTTTTTTATGAATTTCAATATTTCCGGCCCAGATGGTTTTGTTTAGCTTAATTTTCGCATTAAAAAAATCGGGGCCTGCATTGGTGTTTGTTCTTCCCGGATCGATTATTTCAAGATGTTGTCCATCAGTAGTTTGAAGTTGCTTGTTCAAATAAAGCTTGTTTTTCCAAATGTATTGAAGAAATTCTTCAGGTATACTTTGTGGGGTATTCATAAAAAACAGATTTGAATTTTTTTAAAGATAACTAAAATCTGTAAAATAAAGTTTGCCTCTTTATTCGAAAGAAAAAATCTTTCAGCCCAACAATTACTGCATTTTCTGAAAAATATCCCAAAGTACTATTCCGGCACTTACCGAAATATTAAAAGAATGTTTGGTGCCATACTGCGGAATTTCAATGGTTCCGTTGCACAGGTTTACAACACTTTGTTTTACCCCTTTCACCTCATTGCCAAAAACAAGTGCAATTTTTTCTGCTTTACCGGGCTTAAAATCGGGTAACATTATACTGTTTTCTACCTGCTCAATGGCGAACACTTTAAAACCATCAGCCTGAAGTTTTTTTACCACCTCTTCGGTGTGTTCAGCATACTCCCAATCAACCGATTTTTCAGCATCAAGCGCTGTTTTTCGAATTTCGTTATTCGGGGGTGTTGCTGTTATTCCACACAGGTAAATTTTTTGAACCAGCAAAGCATCAGAAGTACGAAAAACAGAACCAATATTGTTGCAGCTTCTGATATTGTCGAGCACTACAACAAGAGGAGTTTTTTCTTTTTGTTTATATTCGTCAACTGTTAAGCGCCCAAGTTCAATGTTTCTGAGTTTTCTCATAAATCCAGTATTTTTTTTACCAGTTAACTTTAGCTCGTTTAAAAGGTTGCGACATACAGCGAGCTCCGCCACCACCGCGGGCAAGCTCAGAGCCGGCAATGGTTACTACACATTTTTTATAATCGTTAACTTCCACTTTGCCATCAATTACATCGGTGGCAGTTAATACGTTGTAGCCGTTTTTCTCCAGCTCCTCAATGGTGTGGATATTCCGTTGGTAGCCAATAATTTTTCCCGGTGCAAAGGCAAAAAAGTTAGCCCCGCTATGCCACTGCTCACGTTCCTGAATCCAGGCGTCGCTACTGCCACCGCAATAAATGGGTTTTAAATCCATTCCCAATTTTTTTAGTGCTTTTGGCAGGTTGGGCATTTCTTCAATTTTACTTACCTCTCCGTTTTCTATTTCAATATGTATGGTTTTAAAACGGCTCATCCCAAAAATAACGGGCGGGTATACCATGCATTCATCCGTGTTCAGAAAAGTAAAAACCATATCAAGGTGTATAAAAGATTCAGGAGTTTCAGGAAGTTCCTGAACAATAATATGGTGTTTCTCTTTTTTTTGTTTTTTAATATTTTCGATAATAAAATCAATTCCCTGAGTGCTGGTGCGAACACCAGTACCTATCACAAAAATATCGTCGCGGGCAATTTGTACATCTCCTCCTTCAACCATCGATTTCCGGTTCACCATTATTCCGTCGTTTGGTTTTCCTGGATTCAGAATGGTGGTTTCAATTAAAGGGTGGTGTTTATAAATGGCTTCCATAATAATTGATTCGCGCTCGCGCACCGGATTTGCCATTTTTCCAACCAAAATATTGTCATTCATTGCCATGGCCGAGTCGCGGGTAAAAAACAAGTTGTGCAAGGGCCGCAATAAAAAACGTTCGTTGCTCAGGTAGTTGGTAAGGTTGTTTTTTTCAAGAATAACACCTTCAATTAATAAACTTGCCAACTCTTTTGCGGGGGCATCAAACATTTGCTGGCAGCTATCAATGTGCTCGGTCATGCAAATCTCTTTCAGTAATTTGTTTTTTATTTCGCCAATGGCCAAAATATCCGTCAGTAAATCTTTTACCTGGTATACCTCCGATACTTTTTTTAATACCCCTTCAAACTGCGCATACTCCTTTGCTGCTATGGATAGGTTTAATATGTCGCTGTACAGTGCCCGCTCGGCATTTGCCGGTGTCATATTTTCAACTTCCGAGCCGGGGGTATGTATAATAACGCCCTCTAACTGCCCGATTTCAGAATGAACCGATGTCTTCATAACCACGTATAATAGATGATTTTTTCGGGGTCAAAGATATAAACTTTGACTGGTCTGTAATTGATTAACGAATAATTCGTTCTACTTTTATGTTGTTAAAAATATTTTAGTGAAAAGGCTATACGTTATATTGATATTATTACTTGTTGCAAAGGTTGCCAGCGCTCAGGAACCCGACACCTCTTCTGTTAATATGGGCTATGTGCAGAATGGCGATACTTTAATTTTTAAGAACATTAAGGAAGTAGTTGTATTTCCGAACCGGGAGTTTAAAAACAAACGGGATTATCGACGGTATACACGCTACGTAAGAAAGGTGAAAAAAGTGTATCCGCTGGCATTAAAAGCCCGGGTGTTGTTGAAAGAGTACGAGCCGCAATATTATGCACTGGAAACCAAAAAGGAGCAACGCCAGCTAATGAAACAACTGGAAAAAGAATTGCTGGACGAACATAAACAAGAACTCAAAAAATGGTCGATATCTGATGGCCGTATTTTGTTAAAACTCATAAACCGCGAAACGGAACGAACTCCATACAGCCTGATAAAAGATTTTAGAGGTGGCTTTAGTGCCACTTTTTGGCAAGGTATTGCCCGTTTATTCAGAAACGACCTAAAGTCCGGATACGACCCCGACGAAGAGGATAAAGTACTGGAAGAAATTGTTACATTAATAGAACTTGGCTATTTGTAGAATGCGCAATAAAATACGGACTTTTGTAGCCATTAAGATAGAACCCAATGCCCAGGTGCTTGATTTGTTGCAAGGCTTAATGCAAGTGTTTGTAAAAGACCGGATAAACTGGGTTAATCCGGCGGGTTTACATTTAACCCTGCGTTTTATCGGAAATACAAATCGGGAACAACTTTACAAACTGGTGGATCGTTTAGAGACGGCAGTTTCGTTACACAATTCTTTTAACATAAAGGTAGTTGGTACGGCGTGCTTTAGGCGAAAAAATAAACCCGGTGTTGTATTTGCAAAAATTGAGGCACCCCATACTTTGCAGCTATTACAACAAAGCATAGAAAAGGAGATTGTAGCCTGTGGATTTTATGAAGAGCAAAAACTATTCCGTCCGCATATAACGCTGGGGCGCGTAAAATCTGTTCGTAATAACACGCAGTTTTGTTCAATTATAGAAAAAATGCCTGATAAAATTTACCAGGAAATTGAGGTGAAAGAACTTGTTCTTTTTCAAAGTATTTTAAAACCAACAGGGCCTGAATACCGACCTGTACAAATATTTTCATTGTTATGATAGCAACAACACCAAAGCCACCTTATTACGCCGTAATTTTTACCACAATTCGTAAGCTTGTTGATAATGAATACAAGCAAATGGCCAAACAGATGCTGGAGCTGGCGCAAAAACAAACGGGGTATTTGGGCGAAGAATCGGTTGCCGGAGAAATGGGTATCACCGTATCGTACTGGGATAGTTTAACGGCTATTGAAAACTGGAAAAATAATGTGCTGCATAAACAAGCACAAAACCTCGGGAAAGAAAAATGGTATGAGAAATATGCGCTCAGGGTTGCCCGAGTTGAACGCGATGCTTTTTGGGCTTAGCTTTTATTTACCGTTGCCTTTTACACTTACCATGATGGTGTAGATTAAAATCTTAAAATCTATGTATAACGATATGTTTTTCAGGTACATCATGTCGTAAGTTAAGCGTTCAAGCATTTCGTCAACGTTTGATGCGTATCCGTATTTTACCTGCCCCCAAGAGGTAATTCCCGGACGAAGTTTATGTAAATGGGTGTAATGTGGTGCCCTTTTTACAATTTGATTAATGTAGAATTCTCTTTCGGGGCGTGGCCCTACCAACGACATGGAACCCATTATTACATTAAAAAACTGGGGGATTTCGTCGAGATGTGTTTTTCTGAGAAAACGGCCAATGGGAGTTATTCTTGCATCGTTTTCCGACGAAAGTGCCGGCGAATCTTTTTCAGCATCCACTATCATGCTTCGTAGTTTGTAAATATTAAACGGTTTTCCGTAGCGCCCAATACGTTCCTGTTTATAAAGAACTGGGCCTTTCGAGCTGGTTTTTATAATAACGGCCAGAATAATAAAAACCGGAAAAAACAAAATCAGGGCAAGAAGCGAAAACACAACATCAATGAGACGTTTCATATTCTCTTGCCAACCGGGCATTAATCCGTTGCTTATTTTTATTAACGGACTACCAAAAATGGTATTGGTTTTGGTCATACTACTTAGCAAATCATACAAATCGGGTATACCCCAAATGGTAATTTGCCTGTTTTCAATAATGGTTAGTATCTGGCTCAGTTTGTCGTGTTCTTTGGTTTCAAGAGCCAAAATTACTTCCTCAATATTTTCTTTGTCAAGTATATCAATTATATCGCTTATGTGCCCAAGCATAGGAAGCTGATTACTTAATACCGAATCGCTCTGTTTATCAAGTTCAATAAAGCCAACAAATTTGTTCCCGGCAGGCCTTACCTGGTTCAACATTTCATTGTATACTTTCAGCGCTTTTTCGTTACTTCCAATCATTAGCGTATTAAAGCCAATTTTTCGTTTATGTATTTTATGAATGGTTTGTGTGGTTAAGATTAAGCGAAAAAAGTAGGTTAACGAAAAGTGCAGCGCAAAAAGTGTAGCAACCGAGTGGTAATAATTCTTGTACGATCCAATCCAGTCGTCGAGCAAAAAGGCAAAAAATATGATTATTACTCCTACAACCGAGGTAGAAAAAGTTTGGCCCAGCTCGAGCAAGCGCGAACGCCGGTATATATTATTATAAAAGCCAACAATATAATAAAAGGTAATCCAGAAAAGCGGGATAATAATAAGGCCTAAAAAAAACTGGGTAGTAAATTCAAACGGAACATCCCATCCGTTAAAATATTGAGGTTCAATTATTTCTTTCCGATAAATAAAAAAAGCTGCCCAGGCCAAAGCTGCAGCAAAAAAATCGAAAAATAAATATTTGGCTGTTTGCCACGATTTATTCATGAACAAGCTATTAAGTCAGGTCGTTTACACAATCATTATTCAAACGGCCTTGTATGCGAATTATTGCGGCAAAAGTAACTTTTTATAACTATTAATGAACGGAAAACTGCGCGATCTTTTTACTGATTTTTTGGGCAACATGCATGGCAATCAGGTAATCTTCCAGCGTCGACATTTTTTTTGTTTTCCCTTGAATGGACTGAATAAAAACATCCAGTTCATTTATCACATCATCATCTTTAAAATCGATGGGTTGATTGTCTGACAAAAATTTCTGTTTGGTAAAATTAAATGTTGCAAATTGATTGTCGGAGTATATGCGAAGTTTAAAGTTTTTCAACGATTCCAGTTTCCCAAAGTTGAGGTTCACTACAGATGCATCGCCAAACTCGAGGCGAACGTTGGTAAATTTCGAGTTGTTAAACCCTGGAAAAGTAACTGCACCTATTTTTTTTGGCGACACTCCGGTAATGCCCAAAAGCATTAAAAGCATGGGGTACAACGATTTTTTTTCAGTAACAGTTGATTCGAAATTTGAATAGTCGATAAAAGCCGGTGTTTTAATATTTTTATTTACCCATTGAATGGCAGCCGTAAAGAAATATGGATTTGTAACTTGTACAACCGATCTCGATTCGTTAATCAGTTTGTTCAATTCGGCACATTCATCAATACTCAGGTCGGGGTATTCGGCGCAAAAAATATGTTTTGATTTTTTTACAATGTCGCGCATAAACTTGAATGGCATTGGCGTTGAGTTATCCATAACAATCACATCAGCACGTTCAATTAGCTCAACCCGGTTGAATTCCGGTATCGAATAATGGAAGCCGGTGAGCTCAGCACTTGAGCCTACGGATGCTTTCCCAATAATATTTATTAAGGCATTCTTTTTTATCTCAACGGCAAACGGTTCAAGAATTTCGGTGTTTCCTATTAACCCAACATTTAACATTTTGCGCTATTTAAATGGTTTCTATGCAAATATAAAATTCAGCAGAACAACTTTTCGGACAGGAGGTGTTAATTTATCAACGTTAAATGTTAATATTCATTAGGTGTGGCTACTGCTGTTGGTAAGCGAATTCGATTAATTTTGTGCATATAGTTAAGTAAAAATGATAAACGACTCATCAAGGCATAAAGGCTTGCGCAAACGATTGGTTGACGGACTGAAAGTTAAAGGAATAAGAAACGAAGCTGTTTTGGCAGCTATCGGAAATGTTCCGCGTCATTTATTTATGGATAGTGGATTTATCAATTTTGCCTATAAAGACCAGGCATTTCCTATTGGTGCAGGACAAACAATTTCGCAACCTTACACGGTTGGTTTTCAAACCCAGTTACTGGATGTTAAACCCGGTGAAAAAGTTTTAGAGGTAGGAACAGGCTCGGGCTACCAGGCAGCGGTTTTAGTTGAAATGGGCGCTAAAGTTTTTACGATTGAACGACAAAAAGAACTCTATAATAAAACACACAAATTTTTGCCATCAATAGGGTACAAGGCCGCATGTTTTTTTGGTGACGGCTATAAAGGACTGCCTAGCTTTGCACCGTTTGATAAAATTCTTGTTACTGCCGGAGCTCCGCTTGTTCCCGCAGACTTAAAAATGCAGCTAAAAATTGGAGGGAGACTGGTAGTGCCGGTAGGCAACGATAAGCACCAGGAAATGTGCGAAATTATTCGTATTGCCGAAAATGATTTTACAATGAAAAAACATGGAGGCTTTGTTTTTGTTCCTTTATTAAAAGGTACCGTAAATTATTAGTAAATGATAAAAGTTGAGAAATTTGTTGTTAATCCACTGGGCGAAAACACCTTTGTATTAAGCGATGCGAGCGGCGAGTGTGTAATTATCGATCCCGGATTTTTTTATGGAGAAGAGCAGGAAGAGCTGAAACACTACTTGGAAAGTAATGGATTGAATCCGCTTAAAATAATAAATACCCACTGCCATTTCGATCATATTATGGGAGTGGAGTTTGTTCGCAAGTACTACCAAATTCCGTTTTGTGCACACCCCGATGACAGTTTTTGGGTGGACCGGGCAGTTGACCAGGGCAAAATGTTTGGTTTTGAAATGAAAAGCGTAAGTCCGATTGATGAATTTATACAAGAGGGCGAGCCAATTAAATTTGGTCAATCGGAAATTGAAGTAATTCATGTGCCGGGGCATGCGCCGGGGCACGTCGTATTTTACAGTAAGGAAGATAAGCTGCTAATTGCAGGCGATGTGCTTTTCTACGGAAGTATTGGCCGAACCGATTTGCCTGGCGGAAATCACGAGGCGCTGATAAACAACATTAAGCAGAAACTGTTTAAATTACCGGATGAAACAACGGTTTATTGTGGACATGGCCCCGAAACAACGCTGGGCTTTGAAAAAACAAACAATCCGTTTTTAACCTGAATGTAAACATTTTAAAATGGTTTAAAATCATTTTTTTAAAAGCTTTCAGTTTTTATACTTGCACAAAAATTCACTATAAAATAATTTCAATAAATGTCTCAGGATAGATTTGTTTCTCGTCATATCGGACCACGAAGTTCTGAAATTGCAGAAATGCTTGAATCAGTAGGTGTTGCATCTATGGATGAACTGCTTGAACAAACGGTGCCTTCAAACATCAGGTTAAAACAACCCTTGAAGCTAAACGAAGGCTTATCGGAACGAAAATATTTTCGCCGGATTCTCGACCTGGCCTCCAAAAACAAGGTATTTAATACTTACATCGGAATGGGGTATTACGACACCATTACTCCGGCTGTAATTTTGCGTAATGTTTTGGAGAATCCCGTGTGGTACACTTCATACACACCCTACCAGGCCGAAATCTCGCAGGGACGCCTGGAAGCTTTGTTGAATTTTCAGACCATGGTATGCGGTTTAACAGGTATGGATATTGCCAACGCTTCCTTACTTGATGAGGCTACAGCAGCGGCAGAAGCAATGGTAATGATGGCCAACCTGCGCTCGCGAAAAATGGTAAAAGCAGGGGTGAACACCGTTTTGGTTGACGACAAAATGTGGCCACAAACACATGATGTGTTAAAGACACGTGCTTTGCCGCTCGGGTTCGAACTTAAAATTCTGCCGAAAGATGAATTTGTTTTCGACGACAACGTTTTTGGCCTACTGGTTCAATACCCAAATTCCGATGGCGAAGTTGTAGATTATGCAGCCCTGGTGGAGCAGGCACACGAAAAAGATATAAAAGTGGCGGTAGCTGCAGATTTGCTTTCACTGGCCATTCTAACACCTCCCGGAGAATGGGGTGCTGATATTGTTTTTGGCAGTTCACAGCGTTTTGGTGTGCCAATGGGTTATGGTGGCCCGCACGCCGCATTTTTTACCGCTAAAGAAGCCTACAAACGTAATATGCCCGGACGTATAATTGGTATTACCAAAGACTTACACGGCAATCGTGCTTTACGTATGGCACTTCAAACACGCGAGCAACACATTAAACGCGAAAAAGCAACATCAAATATTTGTACTGCCCAGGCCTTGCTTGCTATTATGGCGGGCTTTTTTGGCGTGTATCACGGGCCGGAAGGTTTAGTAGCCATTGCTGAACGAATTCATAACATTGCTGCCTTTCTTGCAATTGAGATTGAAAAGCTGGGGTACACTCAAATTAATAAAAATTACTTCGATACCATTCGTTTAGCCTTGCCAAAGCATGTTATGCGCGAGGATATTGAATGGTTGTCGCACGAATTGGAAATGAATTTCCGGTATTTCGAAAACGGCGATGTTGGCATTAGTATTGACGAAACAACCAACCCCCAGGATATCGGCTGGATTATTGAAGTGTTTGCCAAAGCTGCCAACAAAAAATGGCAGGTGGCTGAAGAATATCCCGAAGGTTTTTCTGTAAATCCTGAATTTAAGCGGACAAGCGAATTTATGACCGAGGAGGTATTCAATAAATACCGCTCTGAAACAGAAATGTTACGCTACATTAAACGCCTGGCCAAAAAAGATATTTCGCTTACTCAGTCGATGATTTCGTTGGGGTCGTGCACCATGAAATTGAATGCTGCAACAGAAATGTTGCCGATGAGTTGGATTGAATTTAATGGTCTGCATCCTTTTATTCCCAAAAACCAGGCTCGCGGTTACCATGAAATGATGGAAGAGTTACGACGCGATTTGTCCGAAATAACCGGTATGGAAGATGTGAGTTTGCAACCCAATAGTGGTGCTGCAGGCGAATATGCAGGCTTAATGGTTATTCAGGAATTCCACAAAAGCCGGGGCGACGATCAGCGAAATGTGGTATTAATTCCTGCATCGGCACACGGAACAAACCCGGCAAGTGCGGTAATGGCGGGCATGCAGGTAGTGGTTGTTAAATGCGATGATAAGGGTAATGTGGATATGGAGGACTTGCGTGCCAAGGCTGTTGAGCATAAAGAAAACCTGTCGTCGTTTATGGTTACTTATCCATCAACACACGGTGTTTTTGAAGCTTCAATTATTGAAATGTGCGAGGTAATTCATGAAAACGGCGGACAGGTATACATGGACGGTGCAAATATGAATGCACAGGTTGGGCTTACCAATCCACGCATGATTGGAGCCGATGTGTGTCACTTAAACCTGCATAAAACATTTGCGATACCACACGGAGGGGGTGGTCCGGGCGTAGGGCCAATTGGCGTTGCCAGTCACCTGGTTGAGTTTTTGCCTTCGCACCCGATTATGAATAATGGACACGTGGGAATCACTGCAGTGTCGGCTGCTCCGTGGGGAAGCGCATCGGTATTGCCAATTACCTATGGTTACATAAAAATGATGGGGGCAGAGGGATTAACCGATGCAACCAAAATTGCCATTCTGAATGCTAACTATATTGCCACTGCTTTAAAAGAAAACTATGGTATTTTATATACCGGCGAAAACGACAGGGTGGCACACGAGCTGATTTTAGAATGCAGGCACCTGAAAGCTTCGGCTGGTATTACTGAAGAAGATATAGCTAAACGATTGATGGATTATGGCTTCCATGCGCCAACACTTTCGTTTCCTGTGCACGGAACCTTAATGATTGAACCAACTGAAAGTGAATCGAAAGATGAACTGGATCGATTTATCAGTGCTTTAAATTCAATATTTGATGAGGTTAAGGAAGTGGAATCAGGCGAGGCAGATCAGCTTGACAATGTATTAAAAAATGCACCTCACACAGCCGAAAGCGTTTGCTCCGACGATTGGAATCATGCCTATGGTAGAGAAAAAGCAGCTTATCCATTAAGCTGGGTGCGCGAAAATAAATACTGGGTGCCGGTTGGCAGGGTTGATAATGCCTGGGGAGACCGAAACCTTATTTGTACCTGTGGGTCGCCTGAAGAGTATGAAGCTTTTACTGAAAAATAGAAAGTAACGAATATTATAGTAAAGCCGTCTGTATTTTCAGGCGGCTTTTTTATTTTTGCAACATGATTTCATTTCCCAATGCTAAAATAAATATTGGTTTAAATGTGGTTGAAAAACGTGCTGATGGCTACCACAATATTGAAACCCTGTTTTATCCGGTTGGCTTGTGCGATGTATTGGAACTGGCCGAAGCAACAGAACCTGCATTTTCATCATCGGGGATTGAAATTGATGCGGCACCCGAAAATAACTTGGTGTTTAAGGCCTACAAACTCTTAAAAACGGCCTATAACTTACCTCCAATTAAATTTCATTTACATAAGCTTATTCCTTTTGGTGCCGGTTTGGGAGGCGGGTCGGCTGATGCTGCTTTTGCCCTAAAAATGCTAAACGAGTTTTTTCAGCTTCAACTTACTGCTGAAGAACTCAGGCAGTTTGCTTCTAAAATTGGTGCCGATTGCCCTTTCTTTATCGAAAATCAACCGACATTTGCCTATGGCATTGGCAACCGGTTTAAACCAATAGAACTGGATCTTTCAGACTATAAAATTGTAATTGTTAAACCCAATGTTTCGGTTAGCACCCCACAAGCTTACAAAAATATTGTTCCCCAAAAAGCTCAGTTTAATCTGTTAAATATTGCTACTTTACCGGTTGACGACTGGAAAGATGTAATAAAAAACGATTTCGAAAGAAGTGTTTTGCCACAATTTCCGGAAATAGCAGAATTAAAGGAAAAACTCTATCAACTGGGGGCAGTGTACGCAGCTATGTCGGGAAGTGGTTCTGCTGTTTTTGGCTTATTTCGCCATTTGCCGACTGATTTAGCCAATAGCCTACCTAAAGGTATTTTTATTTACCGATAAGCCCGGACGTTTACCGACCTTAAGAACTCATTAACATTTTTTTTATTCTTTTTAACAAAAGGTAATGTAACCTTTGTACACGTTAATAGTCTATTTAACTGAAAACAAGAAAACAGAAAAAGTCCTTAACGAAGGCAGATTTAGAAAACAAACAATTAGTTAGAAACAGTAAAAAACGAAAACATGAAAACTAGAATTAATTTAAAAGCAGTTGCATTAATGATAGGAGTGGCACTAGCAATAGGAAACGTAAACGCAACTGAAAAAGTAACAAAAGCCTCAAGTCATGAAAACATTATTGAAACATCGCTACTTCTTGAAGATTGGATGACCAGCGAAGCTATCTGGAATACTTCTGATGCCATACAATTTGTTGATGCACAGGAAGAAATGCTGGAGCTTGAAAACTGGATGACAAACAGCGAGATTTGGGATGTAGCCAATGTTTGGAGTAACCTGGAAACAGAAGCAGGTCTTGAGTTGGAAGAATGGATGACAAATGACGTAGCCTGGGAAGTAAACAACAGCCCAGCCTATGAAACAGAGCATGAAGACAACTTAAGCCTTGAGAACTGGATGGTTAATGATACAATTTGGAATTAATATTTTCTTTGGAAAAGTTTGATAAATAGAAAACGCGATTAGTTTTATTTGGATTTTTGAGGGTTGCCGGAAGGCAGCCCTTTTTTATGTGCAGAAGAGGTGTATGTATTACTAACAGCGCATTTTATAGATGCAAATAAACTTATTTCTTTAAGGACCATTCATTTTTTGTGTGAAATAATGGTTCGGCATGAGTGTTCAATACCATAATCGCTTATATTTGCTCTGCTTGTAAATAGAACTAATCTTGTCTGACGTAAAAAACATAATACTTACCATTGTCTTAGCCAGTTTTTGGTTAAGCACATTCTCGCAAGATGTTACATTTTCTCAGTTCTATGCTAACCCTGTGTATCTGAATCCTGCATTTTCCGGAACAAGCGGTGTGCCGCGAGTGGCAATGCAGTACCGAAATCAATGGCATGGCTTTAGTAATGCTTACAATTCATACAGTTTTGCGGTTGATATTCCGGTAAAAAAACTTCGTGGCGGAGTAGGTTTTAATCTTTTAAACGATGTTCAGGCGAGTGGTGCCTTAAGTGTTCTTTCCATAAATGCAGCCTATTCGGTTGGTGTTCAGTTGAATGAGAAATTGTGGATGCACGGAGGTTTGCAGGTGGGGTATGTAAGAAATTCATTAAATTTAAACGACCTGATATTTGCCGACAATCTGGATCCTAATTTTGGCAATCATGGCACCTCGGGAGAGGTGAATTATTTAAGCTCACCCAATAACTCATATCTGGATTATGGGATTGGTTCATTAGTTTTCAGTAAACGAATTTTTATGGGTGTTGCGGTTCATCACCTAACAGAGCCAACCCAGTCTTTTTCTGATGATGATAATTATGGAGAACCAGTAAAGCGGAAGTTTTCTGCTCATATGGGAGCTAGATTACCGGTATATCTGCACGGACATCAACGAAAAAAAATGGACATTTCACCTCAATTGATTCTGCAAAGCCAGGGAGCCTTTCAGCAGGTGAATTACGGAATTTATGCTGCCCGAAAGGGCATTGCTTTAGGAACCTGGTTTAGACAAAATTTTGGAATGCGTTACGATGCTGTAATTTTCGTGATTGGCTTTGTTCGTAACCGAATTCAGCTCACATATAGTTACGATTTAACAGTGTCGGGTTTGTCAGGCGCAAGTGGCGGAACAAGTGAGGTTTCTTGTACCTTCTTGCTAAAACAGCATAAAAAAATCCGAAATTTACCTTTCTTCGACCGCTATGATGAGGAGTTTGGCGAAATGTGATTACCTTACCAAAAGAACCTGCCCTTTTTGGTTATGCTCAAAGCCTTGAATATCAAAATAATTCGACATCCATATGTAGTTGCCCATCGGTGCCGGGTCTCCGTTTTTATTGGTTCCGTCCCACGGATGATCGGGTGAGTCCGATTCAAAAATTAACTGCCCCCATCTGTCGAAAATTTGCAGGTTAAAGCGCGATTCATCTGCTCCCACACCAAGTGGCATAAATGTTCTGTTTTCCGCAATTTCGCTGTCGGGCCTGAAAGCGTTGGGTGTGAAAACCGAAAATGGAAGTATTTTTATAAGCAATTCAGCCGTGTCTGTACAGCCGTATAACGATTCAGCAATCAATTGAGCATTGTATTCGCCCAGTTCGGTGTAGGTGTGTATCGGGTTTTCTTCACTCGAAAGTGACATGTCTCCAAAATCCCAGTTAAAATAATTGGCCAGCTCCGATTGGTTAAAAAAAGAAATATCAGCGTGCTCTAACAAGGCAACGGGAAAATCAACCTCGAACGCGGCTTTGGGTTTGGGATGAATCCATAACCAGTTGGTTTTTGTTAATGTATCGGTGCAGCCCGTTTCTGTAGAATTCGCAATTAGGCTTACATCCATTCGTCCCGAATCGGGGAAGAAATAGACAGTACTGTTGCCTTGTGGATATGGGAATGAATCGGTAAGCCAATAAAATTCAAGCATCTCATCTTTTGGCTCGGCATAAATTTCGGTAGCCAAGGGCTGGCATCCTTCTTCATTGTCAACAAAAAAATCAAAATGTGGCTTTCTTTTTAACAGCACTTCTGCCGGTTCGCTTATACATCCGAACTCTTCAACAAGCAATTGAGCCCTGGCGATAGGCAGATCTATTGCCACGGTTATGGAGTCGTTTCCAGTTCCTGACTGGTGTGCCCCATCAAAACTCCAATGGCAAATTGACGAATCAATATTATTGATGTATACCAGTTTGGCCGAATCAGAATGACAAGATAACTCGTCTGCTTCAATTACTGCTTCCGGGGTTGGAAAAACTTTAATCATACTGTCGATTTTAAATCCAATCTGGCATCCTGACAAGGTGTTTGTAATTAGTAAACTGACGTCGAAAAATCCTGTAGAGTTATAAAAGTGCTCCACTTCCTGCTGGTTGCTTGCAGGAGAGCCATCGCCAAAATTCCACTCAAACTGCAGGGCATCTTCTACTTTCAATTCTCCTTTAAAAACTACGGTCAACGAGTCGCATCCGTTGGCTTTTTCTGTATCTAAGGTAAAATCGGGGTTTGCCCCCAATAGCGAAGCTGTGGTGTCGCTCCAACAGCCATTTTCTTCAACAAACAACGAAATGTACGGATTGGTATTGTAGGCGCCAATTGAAACAATAAAGTTATCCCAACTTAATGAATCGATCAGGCTTGCGCCGCCATAATCCCAAAAGTAGTTGGCATTGCTGGTGGCATTTCCTGTATATTTCACTTCACGCGAGTAGCCTTTGCATTTATCGTCGGGATTTTCAACAAACTCAAATGCAGACGTAGGTGTAGGGTGAAAGGCAATAGTAATAGTATCGCCTGTCAGGCAGCCATCTGTGGTCGTTAACTCATACCAAATGGTGTAGACACCCCAGTTTAGCACTTCAACAGATGTACTGGTTTGTTGCGCGTTGGTAAAAGATAAGTCAGTGTTGTTGCATTTCCAGCTAAAACTGCCGTCGTATTTCCAGACCTCCTCCGGAGCATCGGTAATAGAAAGAGTAAGTTCTGTTTGTTTTGCTCCACACAGGTGTTCTTTCCCACTAATTTCAACTTTTGGAACCGGAAAAACAACCAGGTTCATGGTGTCGCGGGCCGGGCAATTGTATTTATCGAATACGGTAAGCCGGTATTCGTCTGTTTCTCTTGCTGTGTAAAGCTGATTCGTGGAAAGCGTATCATCGTTTTGGTTTTGCCAAAGGTATTTTTCAAATCCATCTTTCCCATTCAAATCGATGCTGTAAGGAAAACATCCTTCATCGTGTTCAACGCCAAGCTCAATTTCCGGAGAGCTCACAAAAACATAAATCGAATCTTCCAGTTCGCAACCATCAATTGTAGTGGTTCGAACTTTGTACTTGCCACTGGTGGTTACTTCAAGTGTTTGAGTAGTGTCGCCACTATCCCAAGCATAAGTATCAAAATAAGGTCCGGCGTCCAACACCCGGGTTTCTCCATCGCATAATAAAAGCGTATCGCCATTGAAGTTTATACTTTCTCCAAGGTCGAGCACGAGGTCTAAATTAAAACCAACACCGTAGCCATACGATTCAACGCCTCCGTAACCATAAACGTAAGCCAGAAAACCTCGATCCTGATTAATGTTATGAATGCGATAGGTTCCTCCCGAAATTGCTTTTTGGGCATAAGAATATTCGCTGTTGGGGAAAGGGGTAAAATCTGCAGGAATTGGTGTATCATCAAAACGAATATTATCGACCTCTGAAGTAAGCGAGATGATGTTTACATAATAACCTGAGATATTATCGGATTTATAAGTAACAAAGGTAACGTCGTTTTTCGATTGAGATGTTGAACTCAACACAATCATAAATGGATCTCCATTACCACCGGTATAGGTAAAATCGACATCACGCGATTGACTGAATTGAGCAACTAAAATTGGCTGTTCAGAATAAATTCGAGAGGGTTCATCGTGGTAAAGAATTATTTCTTTGAACTCACTTTTATTTAACGTGAAAGAACTTTCTCCTGAGATATGAACGGTGGTATTATCTTTTGCCGCCATAATTCGATATCGATCCGACTCGCGTGTGCGTAAGGGAACAGCATAGTATTCGCGTCCCCACGACTGAATTGGCGGTATCTGTTCGTAAAGATGGTCCCAGCAACAATCGCCGGTAGGTACGGCAGTGGCTAATGAGCCTGAGTAAAGAGCAATGGGCTTATCGCTTTGAATAAAGCTTTGGGTTAAGTCGCCCTGATTGGGGAGGTTGTAATCATTTTCCGATTGCACCTGAAATACCTCTCCTTTATTAAGCTCAATCAGTATTGAGTCGCCGGCTGCTACTAACTGATCTGTTTCTTTGCTCGGAATAATAAGCACGGCTGTGGAATCTTCAGTGGCCACAACTAAAAACTGACTATTTCTGCCATTTCCATAACCGCCCGAATTATTGGTATGTATATCAACATCGTAACACATGGCAAAGTATTCTTTGCCCAGTGATTCTACGGGGTAAATTACCGCAACATCAGCCGAGTTTTGATCATAATTAAGGGCATATAAATTTACCGGTTTTTCCGAAACCAGGTGAATTCCTTTTTCTTCAATATTTTCTGATCCAATTGCTTCAACCATTTCCCAAGGAATACGTACCTGTCGCGAACTGTTAGCAGCAACATTAAAGGTTCCTTCAAAAGGAGTTAAGTCTTTGCCGATAGTAATGGTAAATGTAGTACTTTCCCGCGCTGTAACAGTAATTTCAATGTAATGATTAGTGTTGTAGTTGCGGCTTTCCATAAAGCCAAACCAGAAATCGGTACCTTCGGTTGATTTTTTACACGGGTTGGCGTATTGTGCAAAAGCCAGAAAAGTAAAGCACCAAAAGGCAGTTAATAGTGTAAGTTTTTTAGCCATGATTTAATTGCGGCTAAAACTAACCATTATTCACAAAAAAACCGCACAAAAAAATTGTGCGGTTCCTGATAAGTATCTGTAGTTTATTCTATAACGGTCGTATTTCCAACATCAGGTGACGTTTTGGAATAACATCTCCCTTTTTGATATGTATTTTTACGATTTCTCCATCGAAAGGCATTCTTACCTGGTTCTCCATTTTCATGGCTTCAAGCAATAATAATGTTTCGCCTTCTTTTACCTTTTGTTTTGTTTTTACAAAAAGATCAATAATTGTTCCCGGGATAAATGAATAAATCTCATTTGGGTTGGGTGAAACGTAATTTACCCTGTTTTCAAACTTCTTGGTGAAAGTAGTTTTGTATACAGCTCCCTGAACAACTAAATTTTTGAATTCTTTTTCTTCTGCCATAATGCATATGTTTTTATCGATTAAAACGGAGGAATTCCATGTTTTTTAGCTGGCATTGAAGCACTCTTGTTTTCAGAAACCTGCAATGCATGCAAAATGCGCGAACGTGTTTCACTTGGTTCAATTACCTCATCGATATAACCTTGAGCAGCTGCAACGTATGGATTGGCAAATTTTTGCTTATACTCTTCAATTTTTTGCTGACGCATTTCTTCCGGATTTTCGGCTTCTGCAATTTCCTTACGGAAAACAATATTGGCAGCACCTTCAGGTCCCATTACAGCAATTTCGGCTGTTGGCCAGGCAAAAACAAAGTCGGCACGTAAATGGCGCGAGTTCATGGCAATGTATCCACCACCATAGGCTTTGCGAACAATAACCGTAATTTTTGGCACCGTTGCTTCACTGTATGCATAAAGTATTTTTGCACCATGGCGAATAACACCGGCATGTTCCTGGTCAACTCCAGGCAGATAACCCGGAAGGTCTTCCATTGTTACAATTGGAATATTAAATGAATCGCAGTAACGAATAAAACGGGCAGCTTTATCCGAACTGTCAATATCAAGTACACCTGCCAGTACCATTGGCTGGTTGGCTACAAAACCAACTGTTTCGCCATTCATTCTACCAAAGCCAATAATAATGTTTGGTGCAAAATCTTCCATTACTTCCAAAAATTCAGAGCCGTCGGTGATACTTTTTATCACTTCACGCATGTCGTACGGAATTCTTGGATCAGCTGGAACGATATCTTCAACTTTAGTACCTTTTAATGGTGCTTTTGGCTTGTGCGCCAATGCTTTTCTGGAGTTGTTGCGAGGGATGTAACTGATAAGTGTTTTTATCTGTTCGAAACAATCTAACTCGGTTTGGGCATAAAAATGTGCGTTACCTGTTATTTCGGCATGCACGCGTGCACCACCCAGTTCTTCCATCGAAACTTCTTCACCCAAAACAGATTTAACCACCGATGGTCCGGTAATAAACATTTTTGAGATATTTTCCACCACAAAAACAAAATCGGTTAGTGCCGGCGAGTATACTGCACCTCCGGCACAAGGGCCAAGAATTACAGAAATTTGAGGAATTACACCAGAAGCCAATGTGTTGCGGAAGAAAATCTCTCCGTAACCGGCCAATGAGTTAACACCTTCCTGAATACGGGCACCTCCCGAATCGTTGATTCCGATTAACGGAACGCGCATTTTTAGTGCGTGGTCCATAATTTTGGTGATTTTGCGGGCATGCATTAAGCCTAACGAACCACCGGCAACGGTAAAGTCCTGGGCAAAAATACAAACGGGTTTGTTGTAGATTGTACCGGTTCCGATGATTACACCATCACCATGCAAGGTTTTTCCTTCCATGCCAAAATCTTTGGCGGCATGTTCTACAAATAAGTCGTATTCGTGAAAAGAGTTTTTATCCAACAGGGCAAGGATACGTTCACGGGCTGTGAGTTTACCCATTTTAACCTGCTTCTCAATGGCTTTATCTCCACCACCTTTTTGTACTTCTTTCTTTCTTTTACGAAGATCGAGTACGTTACTTCTTAGTGACATAAAGTATTTTTTTAGTTATAAATTACCCGGTAGCTGACCGGTGTTATTTTTCTTTAGCGTGGGCAAAATTATAATTTTTTTTAATTGCCATGGGCTAATGTATTCCTGTACTACGGAAATTAACCAACATAGGTTCAGCAGCTTCGAATTATTGTATTGTATGTTTGAAAAATTGTTGGTATTTCAAGAAGAAACGTTGCAAATGCAAAAAATTCGGCACTTTTTTATCGGGCAGCCCAACGGTAAACAAAGAAAGCCAGAATAGCGTACATAAAGTTTGGTAACCAAACAGCGATAAATACCGGTGTTGTTCCGCTAATGGCAAATACAGTAGATATTTGCATAAATAAAATGTAAGAGAAAGCTAATAAAAGCCCAAGCCCAATGTGCAGTCCCAGTCCGCCTTTTACCTTGCGTGAGGCAAGCCCAACACCTATAAGTGTTAAAATAAATGCTGAAAAAGGATTGGCCAGACGTTTGTGTTTTTCAATTTCCCATTCAACATAGTTTACACCTCGCATTTTCATCAAATCAATTTCTTTTAACAGGGCGGGAGTGGTAAAGGTTTCCATCTCGTTTTTCAACATCTGAAAATCGCCGGGAGACATATTAAGCGTAGTATCCATGCGGTAGCCTTTTTCAAATGTTTCATGGTCTTCAAAAATATTACGTTTCCAATAGGAGTTAATCACCCATTTGCCCGATTTTTCATCCCAGCGAATGTTCTGAGCTGTAAGCTTTTCGGTAAGTTTTCCTTCCTCAAAATGCTCGAGGGTAAAACGTAAACCAACATTGTTGGAATTAAAACTTTGCATATAAATGTAGGTGCCCGGTTCAATTTGTCGATGAATATTTCGCTCGGTGCTAATGGTGCGGCTTCTAATATATTTGTGCCTAAAATTAATCATGGTTTTATTGGCCGGCGGAATAATATAATTACCAAGAATGAAAGAAAACAGGGCAATAACAAAGGCCGAAACCAAATAAGGGCGCATCAGTCGGGCGTACGAAACACCACTGCTTAAAATGGCGATAATCTCGGTATTGTAGGTCATTTTTGAGGTAAAGTAAATTACCGCAATAAAGGTAAACAGGGGACTAAAAAGGTTGGCAAAATAGGGTATAAAGTTAAGGTAGTAATCAAACACGATGTCTTTTACCGGAATTTCCTTCGACAAAAATTCATCAAGGTTTTCAGAAATATCGAAAACAATGGCGATACTCAGGATCAGACCAATGGCATAAAAGAAAGTTCCGAGAAACTTTTTCGAAATGTAAAAATCTATTGTTTTATACCACTTCATATCTTGTTAAAGTCTTTCTTTTAATTTCAAAACCATTTCATTTTTCCAGCTCACAAAATTGCCATCCTGTATTTTTTGCCGGGCAGTTTTTACCAGCCACAGGTAAAATGCAAGGTTGTGCTGACTGGCAATTTGAGCCCCAAGCATTTCGTTTGAAATAATCAGGTGCCGAAGATAAGCTTTTGAATACTGGTCGACAAACGAAGTGCCATTTTCATCGATGGGCGAATGGTCGTTTTCCCATTTTTTGTTTCTGATGTTTATAATTCCTTTGCTGGTAAACAACATGCCATTGCGTCCGTTTCGGGTGGGCATAACACAATCAAACATATCAATCCCACGGTGTATCCCTTCAAGAATATTTACCGGAGTACCAACTCCCATCAGGTAGCGCGGTTTATTTTCGGGCAGGTCTGCGGTGCACACTTCTGTCATTTCGTACATCTCGTGTTCGGTTTCGCCAACCGAAAGTCCGCCAATGGCATAACCATCGGCGTCAAATGTTTTTACGTTTGCAACAGCAGCCTTTCGTAAATCGGTAAAAGTATTTCCCTGTACAATTGGAAACAACGATTGCGAATAGCCATATTTTGGCACGGTATTGTTAAACTGTTTAAAACAACGTTCAAGCCATCGCTGGGTAAGTTCGAGCGAGCGTTTGGCATAATTGTAGTCGGCATCGCCGGGCGTACATTCATCAAAAGCCATAATAATATCGGCGCCAATGCTTCGCTGAATATCCATTACATTTTCGGGAGTAAACATATGGTACGACCCATCGATATGCGATTGAAAACGCGCACCTTCTTTACTGAGTTTTCGGATATCGCCAAGCGAAAAAACCTGGAAACCCCCGCTATCCGTCAGAATTGGCTTATCCCAACGGTTGAATTTGTGCAATCCACCTGCTTTTTCAATTACATCAATTCCCGGGCGTAAATACAAATGATAGGTATTGCCCAAAATAATCTGAGCTTTTATATCTTCCTTAATATCGCGGGTGTGAATTCCTTTTACTGATCCGGCTGTACCTACCGGCATAAAAATAGGTGTTTCAATTGCCCCATGGTCGGTGGTGAGAACACCGGCCCGGGCACGCGAGTTTTCTGCTGTTTTCTGTAATTCAAATTTCATTAACTACGAATTGCCTGCTTTGTTTATTTAAAAGTTAAGTGCCAATTGTAAGCGATGCAATCAAAAAATATCGATACACACTTTTTTCAAATAAATTTGAGTGGCAAATATAGCTATTTCGCCCGAATAGATTTGATTTCATTTACATAGATAGCTGTTAATAAAAACTAATTACTGTAAACAACTTCGAACTTTTTGAAAAAGATGATATGTGGAATTTTGTTAGTATTGTCGTGTTTTTAATACCGAATTTTTTCAATAGATGATTCAAAATCTGTTTGACACTTTTTATGCCTTGTCTGTTTTGCAGTGGACAGTAGTAGCCGTAGCCTTTTTTTTGTGGTTTGGGCGGTTTTTGTATTTGTTGTTATTACCGCTTCGTCTGGTTTTTCGGAAATCCAACACTTCAGTTGAAAAGAAAGAACCTTTATCGGTTCTCGTATTGGTAAGAAACGAAGCAGAGAATTGCCGCGAAACCTTACCCCGCTTATTGAATTTAAAAGCTGAAGGACTGGAAGTTGTGGCCGTTGATGATTTTTCGCAAGACAACACCTTATCGGTTCTTGGTTTGCTTAAACAACAATACGGCAATTTAAAAATATCATCGCTTAGCCAGGAAACACGTTATTCTGAAAAACTGGCGCAAAACGTTGCTTTAAAATCGGCAACTAACAATTGGGTGCTGGTGTACCCGGTGGCTGCGCAAAATGTTTCAGCTGAATGGTTGAGCGGAATGAGCAAGGTTGTTGGAACTGGCGTAGAAATAAAAATAGGTTATTCAACCATTGAGCCCCAAAAAGGCTGGTTTAATAAATTATACCGCATCGAGAATTTTTTTCAGCAGCTTGGCAGTGCCGGATATGTATTAAACAGACTTGCTTTTGTTTACAACGAAGAAAATATAGCTTTTAAAAAAGAAACCTATTTTAAACTTGGTGGCTATGGCGCTAAAGTGCAGGAGCCCTTTGCGAATTTAGAATTGGTAATAAACCGGTTTATTTCCCGAAAAAAAGCTGAATTAATTTTTAAAGCCGAAACGGCCATCGTGAAAAAGGTGGAAGTTAACCGTCTTGATTTCAAAAACCTGCTCCGGAAAAGTATTCGAATAGAGAAACATTTAAGCACCTGGAAACGCCTGGTTTTGAATGCTGATTTACTTAGCGAGGCAATGTACCCCTTAGGAATTGCTACAACACTGGCTTTTGTTTTTCCGATTTGGCCACTGGTTGGCATCCTTGTAGTGCTTAAGTTGC
This sequence comes from uncultured Draconibacterium sp., assembly GCF_963676735.1. Lineage (NCBI taxonomy): Bacteria > Pseudomonadati > Bacteroidota > Bacteroidia > Marinilabiliales > Prolixibacteraceae > Draconibacterium > uncultured Draconibacterium sp. The sequence continues at coordinate 345,393 of NZ_OY781464.1, forward strand.
TGGTATTCATGGTTATCATAAAAATACTTCAGAATCGTTTGAATGAACGTAAATTATTCATAACTTCGTTAGTGTTCAGTTTTATAAGGCCATACTATAAACTTATTTTTAGATGGCATTTTAACCGAATAAGCCGAAATTATAAATGGAAAAACAAGGGGTAATATTATCTGATAAAGCACGGCAAGACTACGAACTGGTAAAAGCTGCGCTAACCGGAGATGATAAAGCCTTTGCCCGCTTGCTAAACCGCTACAAAGATGCCATTTATTTTATGCTGCTAAAAATGGTGAATAACCGCAGCGATGCCGAAGACCTTACGCTTGAAGCGTTTGGAAAAGCCTTTAAAAGTTTGCACCAGTATTCCCCTACTTATGCTTTTAGTACCTGGTTATTTAAAATTGCATCAAATAATTGTATCGATTTTTTGCGTAAGAAAAAAGGAGTACACGTACCCATCGATAACAATAGCCAGGATGAAAACAGCGAAACCATAAAACTTCGTTCAAAAGAACCTGACCCCGAAGAAAAACTTATTCGGCAGCAAAAAGCCATTTTGTTAAGGCGGGTAGTACGAAAGTTAAAACCCCGTTACCAAACTTTGGTTGAACTTCGATATTTCCGCGAATTTTCGTACGAAGAAATTGCAAAAGAGTTAGATTTGCCCCTCGGAACAGTTAAAGCACAGCTCTTCAGAGCACGCGAAATGCTGTTTAAAATGATTGAAAGCACCGAGATTGGTCGTAAAGATTAACTTTTGTATGGATTTAATTCTAAAGTATTTTCCCCATTTAAGCGAGAAACAGTTGGAGCAGTTTGCAAAACTCGAACCTTTGTATGCCGATTGGAATGCTAAAATAAATGTAATTTCAAGAAAGGATTTTTCTGAATTTTACGAGCGTCACGTATTGCATTCGTTGGCCATTGCAAAATTTATTCGCTTTGCCGAAAACACCAGGATACTTGATGTGGGAACCGGAGGTGGTTTCCCCGGAATACCGCTGGCTATAATCTTTCCCGAAGTTCAGTTTCACCTGGTTGATTCCATCGGGAAAAAAATAAAAGTAGTTAATGGGGTATCGCAATCGTTGGGATTAAGAAATGTGCGTGCAGAGCAAATACGTGCCGAGCAGTTGCAAGGGAAATACGATTATGTGGTGAGCCGTGCCGTTACACGTTTGCCAGATTTTGTTACGTGGATACGAAAAAACATTGCCAAAAAGCAAAACAATCCGCTGCCTAACGGGGTAATTTATTTAAAAGGGGGCGATTTAACCGAAGAAATAAAACCTTTCGGGAAGAAAATATTTCTGCAGGATTTAGATGAATATTTCGACGAACCTTTTTTCGAAACAAAAAAGGTACTGCACCTACCTTTATAAAAAAACGCGCTGAATTTTTCTCAGCACGTTTTGTTATTTCTTATAGACTTAATAGAATCCTATTGGTACTCGTCGCCAAACGAAACGCCCATTTTTCGGGCTTTTTCAATCAACCCGAAATCGGGTTCAACCAGGCGTAATTTACCACCTACCTCTTCAAGCGGTACGGTTGTAAGTTCGTTGTTTTTTACGGCAACCATGGTCCCAAAATTTCCTTCTGCAATAGCTTTTGCTGCAAAGGCGCCGTAACGGGTAGCTAAAATCCGGTCCATTGGTGTTGGTGAACCGCCACGCTGAATATAGCCTAAAACGGTTTCACGGGTTTCAATACCGGTATAAGTTTCAATGGCTTTGGCAACGTGTGTTGCTGCCGACACATTTTTGGGATGATCGATACCTTCGGCCACCACCACAATAGAGTAGGGCTTATTACTTTCGTAGCGGCTTTCAATCTTCTTACAAACCGAACGGATATTGTACGCCAGCTCCGGCAGCAGAATAATATCGCCACCTCCGGCAAGTCCAGAATAAAGTGCCAGCCAGCCAGCATGGTGCCCCATAATTTCAATAATCATAACCCGTTGGTGTGAGTTGGCAGTGGTGTGTAACCGGTCGATGGCATCGGTAGCTATTTGTACGGCCGAGTCGAAACCAAAAGTAACATCGGTACCCCAAACATCGTTGTCTATGGTTTTGGGTATCCCAATCACATTTAAACCCTCTTTCGCCAACATACTGGCTGTTTTCATGGTGCCGTTGCCCCCAATACAAACCACAGCATCAAGTCCCAGGTCTGCGTAGTTTTGCTTTATCATTTCGGGCTTGTCAATGTCTTCCTTGGCATTTTTATCCATTTTAAAAGGCTTCTCGCGCGAGGTGCCTAATATGGTTCCGCCAAGGGTAAGAATACCCGAAAGTGCCGATTCTTTCAGATGAATATAATCGCCATTTATTAAACCCGAATAGCCGGCATTAAAGCCAAGCACCTCCATGCCGTATTCAACTATTGCGGTTTTTCCAACTCCCCTAATCGCAGCATTTAGTCCCGGACAGTCGCCGCCTGCGGTTAAAATGCCAATTCTTTTTGGCTTTGCTGAATTACTCATATGCTTAATTTTGTATTGTCAATCGTTAAAGTTGTAGCGAAATTACAAAAGAATGTGCTAAAAATTAAACTTAAAGGCATCAGGCTCGCGAATTTGATGTAAGCTTTTTTTCAGTACTTACTTTCCTTGTTCCTTAATTTTGTACATTCGTGACTTATTCGCTAGAATAATTAATTTAATCTTTAACCAATTAAATGTAAGAGATATGAGAAAGTTTTTTTCACTTTTGCTGGCTGTTGCCTTTGTGTTTTCACTATCGTGTAAAAGCACCAAAACAGGAGGTTCTGCCGGTTTAAATCAATTAACAAAACAAGAAAAAGAAGACGGTTGGGTGTTGCTTTTTGATGGTAAAAGCAGCGAAGGCTGGCGCGGAAACAACAAAGCGCATTTTCCTACCGGATGGGAAATTGCTGATGGCACACTGCATTGCAAAGCTTCGGGGCAGGGAGAGGCCGGAGCCCGCGATGGCGGCGACATTATTACAACCAAAGAGTATTCGAACTTTCATTTAAAGCTGGAATGGAAAATTGCACCCGGCGGAAACTCCGGAATTTTTTACCTGGGACGAGAGCAGGAAGGATGGCCAATTTATAAAACGGCTCCTGAAATGCAGGTGTTAGATAATGAGCGCCACCCCGACGCCTTGTTGGGAAAAGATGGCAACCGTAAAGCCGGTTCCTTGTACGACCTTATTCCGGCAAAACCACAAAATGCCAAAGCTGCCGGCGAGTGGAATTCTGTTGAGGTTATTTGCTACAAAGGTACCGTGGTGCACAAGCAAAATGGCGAGACAATTGTTGAATACCACTTGTGGACCGACGACTGGAAAAAGCTGGTAGCCGGTTCAAAATTTCCCGGATTGAACCCCGATTGGGCAGATGTGCCCAAACAAGGTGTAATTGCTTTGCAAGACCACGGCGACGATGTGTGGTTCCGCAATATAAAAATTAAAGAAATGAATTATTAAGCTTTTTTAGCTGATAATGAATGGCCCGGTAGTTTTTCTGCCGGGTTTTTTTAGTCTCATAAAGTGTCATTACTGAACAGTCAGTAACTTTATCACTCCGGATTATACCCCGAATCATTTAAAATTTGCTGAAAATCGTAATTCGCCATCAGTTCAGGCAAAGTTACTTCAGGATGTTTTTTCATGTACTGTCGCACAATTTGCCAGCCAATCCACACCCCGGTTCTTCCGGGCGAGTCGAGTGGAAAACCACTGGTTGTAGGTGCCGGGTTTATGTATCGAATAATATTCATGCGTTTGGTGGTGTACAGCATTTCGTGCTCAATGAGGTAGGTCCACATTTGCGGCTCGTTCATTTGGCACCATTCCAGCTGTTGTGTGGTGTAGCCAATTTTTAACGAATCTTCCATATCGGGTAGCATGGCGTCAACCAAATACATCAGTTTGCCCTTTTCAATCATATTGCTCAGCAAGTTGGTGGCACGGTCGGCATGTTCAAACTCGGTATTACCCCAGGCAAATGCTACATCCGACAGAATTTTGTCTTTGTGCATATTTAGTATTTTGTACTGCGGGGTGGTATTTAGTTGCTGGTAGTACAGGCAATTGCGCCCCAGGTATTTGTCGAGGCTAATGCCAATAATATTTTCGGCTGTTACCACCGATTGGTTAAAGCCTGAAATATAAGTGTAAATGGTTGGCAGCTCTTTTTCAGGAAAATGGTGGCTGTAATATTTAAAGGCCTTTTTCAGGTCGTTGCTAAGTTCTGTGGGCTTGCTAAAAACCGAGTCGGTTTTCGTTTTCACATCCGTAATAAGCGAGTCGGTAAGAAAAAGTCGCATAAGTTCGGGAAACAAGGTATCGCCTAAGCCACCCACTTGAATCACCCGGTAGGTGTACAGCTTAAAAAAGTCGGGATGGGCATTGCTCAGCTCAGCCATTGCTGCCAGCGTATCTTTTCCATCAAGCGCAAAAAGAGCCTCGCCAAACGGAACTACCTCAACCTCTTGGGCAATATCCGAAATGCTCACTTTCAAGGTATTTCGTTTGCATGCGAAAAATAGCAGGGCAATAACACCCATTAAAACCACCGTTTTTATCCACTTCATTTTACAAGAAATTTAAATCAATACGCTTACACTTCTTATTTATTGCAAAACTGAACTAAAAATTGGAGATTTGCAATTGTCAATTTATTGAAAACAAACTTCGGGTTTCTCCCGATAATAATCGGGACGACTTCCGTCTAATTTTTTGAAATGAAAGTTGCAATAGCACAATTAAATTACACCATCGGCGATTTTGAAGAAAATGCGTCGAAGATTATTGCTGAAATTGAGCGCTCGAAACAAGCTGGTGCCGATCTGGTTGTTTTTTCCGAACTGTCGGTAACGGGTTATTATCCGCACGATTTGCTTGAGAAAAAAGAGTTTATTGCCAAAGCCGAAGCCGCTGTGGCACAAATAGCCGGCTATTGCCAGGGCATTGCTGCCTTGCTTGGTACGCCCCGAATAAACGAAAACGAGCGGGGCAAAAAACTGTTTAACTCGGCTTTGTTTTTAGCCGATGGCGAAATAAAAAGTGCACACAACAAAACCCTGCTGCCAACTTACGATATTTTTGATGAATACCGCCACTTTGAGCCCAACCACGAGTTTAGCCTTGTGGAGTATAAGGGCGAAAAAATTGCAGTAACCATTTGCGAGGACCTGTGGGACGAACAACCAACCGCTAACGAGTTTGGTAAAGATAAGTTGTATGCCGTTTCGCCCATGGAGGAACTGGCCCGGCTAAAACCCGATTTTGTGGTCAACCTGTCGGCATCGCCATTTTCCTACAACCAGGAAGGTTGGCGAAAAAATGTGCTGGTGAATAAGGCTAAAAGTTATGGTATACCAGTGTTGTATTGCAACCAGGTGGGGGCACAAACCGAACTGGTTTTCGACGGTGGTTCGGTTTATATTGATGCAAAGGGAGAAATTGTAAAAGAACTTCGCTATTTTGAAGAAGACTTCCTGCTGATTGATACACAGAATATTGGCGAGAAAGAATTGCAGCCAAAGGTTGATTACATCGAGAAAATACACGATGCTCTGGTGCTGGGTATTCGCGATTATTTTAACAAAATGGGCTTTAAACAGGCAACACTGGGCTTGTCGGGCGGGATTGATTCTGCCGTTACCGTGGTACTTGCCGTTCGTGCCCTGGGGGCCGAAAATGTTCGCGTATTGCTTTTGCCATCTAAATACTCGTCGGACCATAGTGTGAATGATGCCCGTGAATTGGCTGAAAACCTGGGGATTCGTTACGATGTGGTAAATATTCAATCGGCAGTAGACCGGTTTGAGCACGCGCTGGAACCGCTGTTTGAAGGCCGTTCTCCCGATGTAACCGAAGAAAATATTCAGGCCCGGGCACGAGGCATTTATATGATGGCGATTTCGAATAAATTTGGGCATATTCTGTTAAACACCACCAACAAAAGCGAGTGCGCGGTAGGCTACGGCACGCTGTACGGCGATATGAATGGAGGCCTTGCAGTGTTGGGCGATGTGTATAAAATGGATGTGTTTAAATTGTCGAGGTTTATGAACAAGGATGGCGAAATTATTCCTGAAAATACCATTGTTAAACCACCATCGGCAGAATTACGCCCCGATCAGAAAGACACCGATTCGTTGCCAGACTACAAAGACCTGGATGCGATGCTCTTTAATTATATTGAATTAAATAAATCGCCCAAAGAGATTGCAGACCTTGGTTTTGATGAGGCTGTGGTACGGCGTGTTATCCGGATGGTAAACATGAATGAATACAAACGATTTCAGGCAGCACCGATTTTAAGAGTAAGTTCAAAAGCATTTGGCTTTGGGCGAAAAATGCCATTGGTTGCCCGATATTAGGTATGTCTTTCAGCCACAGGAGTTTTATGTGAACTAATCCATGATATTATTCAGAAGTCGTGTAAATTAACTGTTAAAAAGCAATCAATTTTAACAATTTTTTTTAGCTTTGATGCTATAAAACATACAGCTGAGTATATGTTAAATTCAGAAATTGGACTTAAAGATCTGGTTGATAATCAAAAATCAATTTTTTATTTACTTGGGCAGGACGATAAAGACGAACTGCAGCATCATATCTCGCTTTCGCACTACAAAAAGAATGAATTTATTTACAAGGAAGGCGATAAACCAAATGGTTTTTTGGTGCTGATTGATGGCAAAGTAAAGATTTTTAAAGAAGGTGTTGGCGGTCGTGAACAAATCATTCGAATGACTAAGCCTTTGGGCCTGATTGGTTATCGGGCCTTGCTGGCCGATGAGACGCATAATGGCTCGGCCGTTACTCTGGAAGAGTCGCTGGTGTGTACCATTAGCCCTGATTTTATTTTTAGCCGGGCCCTTAAAAACACCGATTTTTCGTTTAAAATTATCCGAAAGCTATCGAAAGAGCTGGGTTTCTCGAATGCCCGTACTGTAACGCTTACTCAAAAACATATTCGCGGGCGTTTGGCTGAATCGCTGATTTTACTGAAAGATAAATATGGTTTTGAAAATGATGGTACTACCTTAAAAGCTTATCTGTCACGCGAGGATATTGCCAACCTATCGAACATGACAACTTCTAACGCCATTCGCACCCTGTCGACTTTTGCCAACGAAAAGGTAATTGCAATCGATGGTAGAAAGATTCGTGTGCTGGATGCTACGCGGTTGGAGCGAATAAGTAAACTGGGATAAAATTTTTACCAAATAGATATTATGCCATCCGGGTTTTCGGGTGGCATTTTTTATTCCTGAACATACACCCGTTTTACCCGCTGCGAAATTCCGGTAAGTATTTCGTAAGGTATGGTGCCGAGTTGTTCCGCCAAATCCGATATTGAAATGTTTGCGCCAAAGAGTTCAACGCTATCGCCTGTTTTTGCTTCCGTTTGGCTTACATCAAGCATTAGCATATCCATGCAAATATTGCCAACTATTGGTACAAGCTTTCCGTTTATAAACGCATGGCCGTTGCCATTGCCAAGTTTGCGGTTAATCCCATCAGCATAACCCAGCGGAACAATTGCAATTTTTCCCGCTGAAGCCAAAGTTCCTTTCCGGTTGTAGCCAATTGTTTCGTTTTTGCCCACGGTTTTAATTTGTGAGACGGTGCTTTTTAAAGTGCCAATATTTTTAAGTGGCCGCCCGGTTTGCGATATCCCATAAAGCCCAATGCCCAAACGAACCATGTCCATCTGGCTGTGTGAAAAACGTTCAATACCGGCAGAATTCAGGATGTGCAGGTCGATTTTGTAATCAAAAGCACTTGTAAAAAGTCCAGCAGCCGAATGAAAACGCTCAATTTGTTGCTTGGTAAAATCATCAAGAGCTGCTTCGTCGCTGGCAGCAAGATGCGAAAACACCGATTTTATGGTAACCGGACTGTTTTTGATTAAGGAAATCAGCTGAGTAATTTCCTTATCGTTTTTCAACCCAAGCCGGTTCATGCCCGTGTCAATTTTTATATGTATCGGGAAACCTGTTTTTCCAAAGGTAGCAACAGCTTTTGAAAACTGCTTAAATAAGCTGAGGCTGTAAATGTTTGGTTCCAGGTTAAAATCAATCATATTCTGGAAACTGTCTTGCTCCGGATTCATAACAACAATCGGAGTCGTAATTCCTGCATTGCGCAAATGTACGCCTTCGTCGGCCACAGCTACGGCCAGGTAATCAACATTTTGGTGCTGTAAAAGCCGGGCAATTTCCACATCGCCACTTCCATACGAAAAGGCCTTAACCATCACCATTATTTTTGTATTCTTGTTGAGTAGCTTCCGAAATGTATTCAGGTTGTGCACCAGGGCGTTTAAGTTAATTTCAAGCACCGTTTGATGTGCTTTCTGCTGCAACAGTGCGGCAATTTTTTCAAATTCAAACTGGCGGGCACCTTTTAATAACAGGGCTGCTGATGAAAAGTTTTGACGGCGAAAGTGACGCTCGAATGCTAAACGATTGGGGAAAAACTCACTTTCGAGTTTAAATAACTTTTGGTATTTGTACAACTCCGGCCCAATGCCGGTAAGTTTGCTAATTCCCCATTCCTGAAGAAGCTGGTTTACTTTTTTATATAGTTTCTCGGCATCGATACCGGTTTGTTGTATATCGGATAAAATTACCTGCTTTTGCAAATGCGCTTTAGCTGCCTGCTGTTTTAAAACCGACAGCGCAATGCCCAGAGAATTTAAATCAGAGTTATAGAAATCGTTAATCAGTAAACTATTGTTAATGCCCTGTTTTATTTCAAGACGCATGGCAACCGTTTGCAATTGGCTAAAAATATGAAGAAAGTCTTCTGGGTTCAGGTTTAACGCTACAAGCACGGCAAAACAATGGCAGGCATTTTCAATAGCCGAATTATCTGAAAAAGGTATGGTAAAGGAATACTCTGAATTACTAAATCTGGCTTGAATAAGGGTTTGCTGATTCTGACCAGTCACTGTAAAGCCGATTTTTGCGTCGGTATTATTTATTGCCCAGCTAACTGCTTGTATTTTGTGGGCTTTACAGAAATTTTGTACTTGGTTTGAATAGCTGTAATCAGCTCTGAACAGCAGCTGTTTGGTGCTGTGGAAAAGCTTCAGCTTCTCTGCTAATTTTTCTTCTACAGACGAGAAATTCTCCTGGTGGGCATCGCCAATATTGGTTAATATACCGATGTCCGGATTTACAATTGGTGCAAGTTTTTCCATTTCCCCGGGCAACGAAATACCAGCTTCAAGCAGGGCTAACTCATATTGCTCGTCAATAAGTAAAGCCGACAAGGGGACTCCAACCTGCGAATTGTAACTTTTCGGACTGCGTACAATTTTAAAAGTTGTTGAAAGCAGATCGTAAAGCCATTCTTTAACGATGGTTTTTCCGTTGCTGCCTGTAATGCCAATTACCGGTTTTATAAACTGTTTTCTGTTATAGGCAGCAAGTTTTTGCAAAGCCAGGCCTGTATTTTTTACCAAAATAAAAGTGGCTTTATCACTAATAGCACCCCGTTCTGATACAATAAAAACCTGAACCCCTTTTTTCAGAAGTTGGCCTATGTAGTTGTGGCCGTTAAAAACCGGTCCACTCAAGGCAAAAAATGCAACACTTGAACCTCCAAAAAATGTTCGACTATCAGTAATAACCGTGTCAATGGTATTGTTGAAAAATGAGGAAGACTTAAATAATTCACCATCAACCGCATTGGCTATTTCTGTAACCGTAAATTTTTTCATTCTGCACGGGTTGCTTTGGTGTAACACCTGCGACACAGCGGTTCGTATATGTCTTTTTCGCCCAATAAAACCACTTGTTCTTTTTCCGATAAGCGATGAGAAAACTGGGCAATGCTTCCGCACCGAACACAAATAGCATGCACTTTTGTAATGTAATCGGCTACGGCCATTAAACCCGGAATTGGACCGAATGGTTTGCCTTTAAAATCCATATCAAGTCCGGCTACAATTACCCTTATTCCCATGTCGGCCAACTGGTTTACCACATCAATAAGTCCCTTGTCAAAAAACTGTGCTTCATCAATTCCAATTACATCAACATCGCCTGCCAGCAATAGAATATTTGCCGAGTTTTCAACCGGTGTCGATCGGATAGAGTTTTCATCGTGCGAAACTACTTCCGTGTCCGAGTAACGTACATCTACCATCGGTTTATAAATTTCAACTTTCTGTTTGGCAATTTTGGCACGTTTCAAGCGCCTGATCAGCTCTTCAGTTTTTCCTGAAAACATCGACCCGGCTACTACCTCAATTGTGCCCACCTTTTTGTGGCTGTTTACATCTCTCTCAATAAACATTTATCGTTACTCTTTTTTGTAAAGAACTTGTCTTACAGGGTATTTTTATTTACTACTTTTACAAAAATAAAATTTACACGCTTGTTTGGGTACTATTAGTCGTTATAAATTTACCAACATTGCGTTAAAAGCTTGGATGCATGGACAATAAAAAGTTATTTAAATTTTTGTACAAAGACATCGCAGAAATTGAAGAGTTGTTTGATGAAAAAGGTGCGGATGGTTTTGATAAAATGGAAATGGAGTTTCTGAGAACAAGGTTTAACGGAGCAAAGCACATCATTCGCCTTTTGAGCGAAGAAAGTGAAGAAGTACAGCCGGATGTTCAGGACAAAAAAATGGTTGCTGCTAAAAAAGAACCAGAACAAGCAGAGAGAAGAGCAGCGGAGCCCGGAAGAATTTCAATAGAAAAACCACTAAGCAAAGACGAGCAGGAAAGTTTGGAGTCTTTACAAGATTTTGAGGAAGAATTAAAAGATAATGAAACGCTAAACGAAAATTCAACAGAGGAGGAAAAGCCTGAGCAGGACCTTGAAGAAGAGGATCAATTGGCTGAGGAGGAAGAAACAGTTGAAGAAGAAAATAAAGCGGAAATGCTGCCGGAATCGAAAGAAAGCGGCGAAGGTGAGGATTTGGCGGAGGATAATAAAGATGAGGCTTTACCTAAAGAGCCCCGGGAAGAGCAGGAAGACGTGAAACAGGAACCCGAGACGAACGTTCGAATTGGTGATCGGCAGCTGAAAGAAAAGTCGGTTAATGATTTGCTTGGGGGAAAGGACTTGAATAAATTGGAATATAAAATATCAAACAGCCCGGTAAAAAGTTTGCAGGCGGCCATTGGTATAAACGACCGTTATCAATACATCCGGGAATTATTTGATGGCAGCGCCGATAGTTTCTCTACCGCAGTAGGAGAACTTGATAACCTAAATAATATAAACGAGGCGGTTGCTTATTTGCAGCAAAATTTCAAATGGAAAAAAACCGAAACAAGCCTCAAGTTTGTTAATCTTGTAAAACGCCGTTTCCCCAATGGATAACGAAGCCCGATTGATACTGGTACCAACGCCAATTGGTAATCTTCAGGATATTACTTACAGGGCGGTTGAAGCTCTAAAAACTGCAGATATTATTTTGGCTGAAGATACACGCGTATCGTCAAAACTGCTGAAACATCTCGAGATTGACAAAAGGCTAAGCGCACATCATAAATTTAACGAACATAAAACAGCAACTTCCATTGTTTCAAAAATAGAACAGGGAAATGTGGTAGCCTTAATCTCTGATGCAGGAACTCCTGCCATTTCTGATCCCGGTTTTTTATTGGTGCGCGCCTGTGTTGAGAAAAATATAAAAGTGGAGTGTTTGCCCGGACCAACGGCACTAATTCCTGCCCTTGCTGTTTCGGGCTTGCCAACCGATAAGTTTGTTTTTGAAGGATTTTTACCACAGAAAAAGGGAAGGCAAACCAGGTTGAAATTATTGGCCGAAGAGCCCCGTACGATGGTTTTTTATGAGTCGCCATACCGTTTGGTAAAGGCCCTGGGGCAGTTTGCGGAATATTTTGGTGCCAACAGAAAGGCCTGTGTTTGCCGCGAGCTATCGAAAATGTTTGAAGAAGTAAAACGAGGCACGGTTACAGAACTTGGCGAATATTATACCGAACGTCAGCCAAAAGGCGAAATTGTAATTGTTGTTGAAGGCAAGGCGTAACAGACCAAAACTGTTTTGCTGTTAGAAAATAAATTAATGGGAAAAAAGTATACACATCTGTTTTTCGATTTGGATAATACCCTTTGGGATTTTAAAACCAACTCGAAATATGCCATGCAGGCCACTTTTACAGCCCTGAGTCTGGGTGAATATAAAATTGATTTTGATCGTTTTTTTCAAATTTACTCCCTCCACAACGCCAATTTGTGGACAGCTTATCGTAAACGAAAAGTAAGTAAAAAAGACCTGATTCGTCAGCGCTTTCAGCTTACTTTTGAGGCTTGTGGCATAAAAGATACAGATCCTTTAATGGCCAACGAGCTGTACCTGCAAGAAATGCCACGGCAATCGCATTTAGTTGAAGGGGCAAAAGAAGTATTAAATCAATTACGGACCAAAGGATATAAGTTGTACATTATCACCAATGGTTTTAAAGAAGTGCAGCACGCAAAGCTTTTAAAGGCAGGCCTCGATGGCTATTTTGAAAAGCTATTCATATCAGAAGAAGTAAAAGTGCCAAAACCTGGACGGGAAATTTTTGAATATGCCATAAAATCGGCCAATGCCAAAAAGAAATCAAGCCTGATGATAGGAGATGACTGGGATGTGGACATTTGTGGTGCCTTGAATTTTGGAATTGATGCTGTGTATTTAGCCAAAGATGGCAGTTCTTCGAAAATCGATCTCAGTGCTGGAAAAATTGATGTCAGGACAATTCAGCATTTAAATCAGTTAATGGATTTTTTATAGCGAATCTTCATTCTTCCCTTATTGAAGTGCTCCTTCAAAAAACAATCAGTATCGTTTTATTGTAATTTTGGTTTTCAGGTTGGGAGAAACTGTGAGCAATGCTAAATTAGTATCCATTATTTATAATATCTTTTCAGTAGATTGTAATTTAATGTATTTGTAAAAATGAGTAGGGTGTGGCTTTTAAAAGGGGTGTTGGCCAAAATATTGACAATATTTCGGCTTGCGACATCTTGTAATCAGGGGGTGATGTTGGGTAAAAGTGTGCTTTTTCTGAAATAGTAGTTTGTAGGTAATATTAATTTAAAATAGCTTTGATGCTTGCTGCTCTAGGTTGTAGACATTTTTGTCTGTTTTTTCTAAATGTCGTTATTACAGTAAGTTGTAGTAAGTTCTTGTGCTAAGTAATATTTTATTGATTAATACAAAATGATAGCTGGTCGTGCTAAACTGGACGATTTTTATTAGGTATTTTGAAAAAAAACTTACATTTTCTTTAAAAACTCAAATCTTCTTTTAATATTTGTAACTGTTAAAAAAATTAACTGTTTGTAGTTTTAACAAACGATGGGTAATTGTTAGTTATATGGATTTGGGGGAATCCGAAGATAATTACAAAATAAATGCTGTTTAATTATTACTTAAAATTGTTTCTATGAAGGGGGAAATTTTTCAAGTGATTTCGTACAAAAGACCTTATTTATTAAGAATGTAAATAAGTTATGATTGCTGCTCAATCATCTGCGGCAGCTATTTGTTTAATCCGGCAGTAATGGTGGTGTTGATAAATGGTTGGTTAGGCGAGATGTTTTGTGTGGTTTTGTAATTGTTAAATTTTTTAACAATTAGCGAAGTCCGTTGTAACTATTTCAAAAGCTAATTAACAAGAACAAAATTTTATTCGCTGTTTAATTAATAAATCTATGATTGGTAGAGTAATACAATATTTTTTGTTTAGTACTTTTTTAAAAAGAAGTAATGAAAATGTAGCGAAAAGACATTGCCGGGAGGTGCTCACTCTACATTTACTCACAATTACCCTTCGTAGAAACTTAAATCCTCCCGGCTACTTTTAAAAACTAAAAATGCTTAAAACAATTTTTATAGCGCTTTAATTAATAACTTAAAATTATTTCTATGAAAAAAATTGCGATTTTTTTATCGATTCTCCTTTTCATGGGTAATTTGGTGGCAAATGCTCAAACGAAGACTTTAACCGGTACGGTTACTTCTGCTGAGGATGATGCTCCTATTCCCGGGGTTTCGGTATCTGTGAAAGGAACTACCCTTGGTACAATTACCAATTTGGATGGTGGATTCGAATTAAAAGCACCAGATGACGCAAAAACGTTGGTGTTTAGTTTTATTGGAATGAAAGTGCAGGAAGTTGAAATTGGTTCTCAAACCAGTTTTGCTGTAGCTTTGGAATCTGACATGATTGGTATTGACGAGGTTGTTGTTACTGCACTTGGTATCAGTCGCGAAAAGAAGACCCTTTCTTACGCTGCACAAGATGTTAAAGCTGAACAGCTTGACATTTCAGGTAATGCCAACATTAAATCATCTATCGTAGGTAAAGTTGCCGGTGTTCAAATGGTGGGACAACCAGGTGCAAAACTGGGTGAAAATGGTACTGGTAGATTACGTATTCGTGGTGCTATCTCGCTTACCTCTGATGCTGACCCATTGTATGTTATCGACGGTATTCCTGTTGATGATCCGAATGCGGTTGACATGGGCGATGTTGAGTCGGTTAACGTACTGAAAGGACCTAACGCTACTGCACTTTACGGACAACGTGCTGAGTATGGTGTTATCATGATTACTACCAAAAAAGCAAAACAAGGCGGTATTAGTGTTGAAATTAACAGCAATACTACTTTTGACAAAGTGGCTTACTTGCCAGAATACCAAGACCTTTACGGGCAAGGTTACGATGGTGAAGATGAGTGGACAACATTAAATTACGATGCTGGATTCGCCGGAAGAGCATATCCTGAAGAGTGGAGTATTTTTGATGGTCGCCGTTTTGTTTACAGTGGTTATGCCGACGAAAGTTGGGGGCCTGCTTTTGATGGCGAAGACTACACGCCTTGGTACGCCATGTGGCCTGAAAGCCCATACTATGGTGAAACAAGAAAATGGGAAGCACAACCAGATAACATCAAAGATTTCTATGATACAGGTGTAACCATGAAAAATTCTATTTCGATTAGTGGCGGAGGTGAAGACTTTACAGGTCGTTTGTCGGTTACTAATTTGAACCAGAATGGTATTATGCCTGAATCGGAATACAAGAAGAATACAATTAGTGGTGCTTTCGATTTCGACGTAACAGATAAATTACAAGTAGGTGTTAACTTCAATTTCTCAAAATCGTTCTTACAGGGTGATTTTGCCGATGGTTACTCAAACCAAACAACAGGTTCGTTTAACTCGTGGTTTGCCCGCGATGTTGATATGAGCAAATTGAAAGAATTAAAAGATCTGCAAACAACAAGTGGATACCACGCATCGTGGAACTACTGGGGACCTTTTTATTCAACTTATTTTGGTACTGAAAAAGCTGCCTTCTGGTTTAACCCATACTGGTACCTGCAAGAGTATCGTAACGAAAGAGATCGTATCCGTTTATTGGCAGATGTACATGCTACATATAACTTTAACGAAAACTGGAATGTTAAAGTAAATGCATCAACCAACTTGTACAACTACAAGCAATTCTGGAAAGTACCATATTCGATTGAAGCTGCAGCTGATCCTGATTTCTATAATACATGGAACTCTGGTTTTGGTAACACCCGTCAAACGGAGATGGAGAATAACTACAATGCGATGGTTAACTACCAGAACGAATTCGGCGACTTTGATATTGACGCTACTGCCGGTACGACTTACCGTACAAACGAATACGACCGTTTCAGAGCTAATATGCCAACTGATAGTAAAACACAAGGATTAGTTTTGCCTGATGTTTATACCTACAGTAACACAAAGTTGCCTGTAACTGCCGAAACTTACAAGTGGGAAAAGAAAGTAGTTAGTGCTTATGCAAGAGCTTCTGTAGGCTGGAGAGATATGGTATTTGTAGATGGTACCTATCGTCAGGACTGGAGTTCTGCACTGCCTGAAGGTAAAAACGGTTATGGTTATCCATCAATTGGTTCTTCATTCATTTTTACCGAGTTAATTGACGACGACTCAATTCTTTCTTTCGGTAAATTACGTGCAGGTTGGGCACAGGTTGGTAACGACTTGGCTGCTATGCGTTTGAACCAGGTTTATCCTCTGTCAACCAGCCCGTATATGGGAGCACCACAGATGTATACCAACACTCAAATGGTAGATCCAAACATCAAGCCATCATTGAATACATCAATGGAATTTGGTTTTGATGCAAAATTTCTGAACAACAGAGCAGGTATTAGCTTTACTTACTTTAATGAGGTTCGCGAAGATGAGATTATTCCTATCACCATGTCTTCTGCAACAGGTAATACTTCATTCTTAACCAATGCCGGTAAATCAAAACGTGATGGTATTGAATTAGTATTGGACGGAACCCCGGTACAAACTGATGACCTGGTTTGGAATATCTCGGTTAACTTTGGTACAAGTAACCCGGTAGTTGAAGAACTTCCTGGTGGATTAACTTCAATGAATGCTCCTGGTGGAACTGACGATTGGGGTAATGTTCGCGTGGTGCACGAATTAGATGGTGACTGGGGACAGTTAAGAGGCCGTACTATTCGTACCGACGACAACGGAAATTATGTAATTAATGCTGCAACCGGTACTTATGCATACGATACTGACCATTACTATGGTTCTATCCTTCCTGATTTTACCGGTGGTGTTTTTAACTCGTTAACTATTAAAAAGCTGGTTAATATTTCAGCTTCTATCGACTTCCAGAAAGGTGGTAAATTTTTCTCACTTTCTGAAATGTGGTCAGGTTATTCAGGTTTAACAGCAGAAACTGCTGCTCTTAACAACAATGGCAAAAACATTCGTGATGCAATTGAAGATGGTGGTGGTGTACACATTACTGGTGTAGATACTGATGGCAATCCATACGACGGTTACCTGGATGCAGTAACTTACTTCGCCCAGTTCCAGGATAACGCAATTGCTACTCCTTATGTACACGATGCAAGCTACATTAAACTAAGAGATGTAAGTGTAACAGTTAACCTTCCTAGAAAATGGATGAGCAACGTATTTATTAATTCTGCTTCGGTTGGTTTCGTTGGACGTAACCTTTGGATGATTGCTGTTGCAGATGATAACGTACACGGTTGGGACCCTTCAGAATTGTCGGAAGCTTACGGTGAAAACGCTGGTCTGCCAGGTACAAGAAGTTATGGTTTCAATGTTAAATTAACTTTTTAATTGAATAAAACATGAAAAAGATATTTATAGCATTATTAAGTATTGTGTTGCTGAGCACCGGGTGCGACGACATCGACTTCGGCGATACAGATCAAAATGTGAATGGTCCGGCAGAGGCGAGCACATCGGCACTATTGTCTGGTGCCATCACAAATTTTAGTACCCGTCAGGGTAGACCTTACCGAATTACTCCAACATTAAATGTACAGTATTTAGTGCAGTTGGTGTATAACCAGGAAATGTTGTATGCCGACGGAGCCGGTTTCTGGCAGTCGTACTACGTACAAACAGCCTCAAACTGTCAAACAGTTATCGATATTTGTAACGATCCTGAAAAAGCTACTGATCCAACAGTATTGGCCAACGGAGCTATTGAAAATCAGAAAGCTGTTGCCATGATTTTTAAATCGGTAATCTTTAAACGTGTAACCGACCTTTTTGGAGATGTACCTTATACCGAGGCATTAAATTCAGATATTCTGACTCCGGTATACGACGACCAAAAGAAAGTTTACGAAGGTATGATTGCCGACGTAAAAGCTGCACGTGATATGATTAACACATCAGCTGCCGGCCCAACAGGAGACGTTATTTATATGGGCGATATGGTAAAATGGCAAAAATTTGCCAACTCGTTCCTGGTTAGTTTAGGAATGCAGGTTACTAAAGCCGATGCGGGTATGGCTCAGTCTACTGTAACTGAAGCACTAAACCACTCAGCTGGTGTATTGGAAGATGTTGCTGATGATGCCATTTATACTTTCGATGTGGCTAATGATTTCCCTAACCCATGGGAGTGGATGCGTCCGGCTGACTATGGTGTGTCTGCTGAATTTATTAGCGCATTGCGTGGCGATGGTTTTACATCAAATACTACTTACGACGAACGTATCCAGTATGTTGCTGCCGATCCTTCGTTAGATGGACTACCATACGGTTATAAAACTTACGAAGCAGATAACTCGCCTGTTGCAGGTGTTATTTATGCTGCCGATACTCGTTTACCATTGTTAACATCAGCTTATACTTACCTGCAGCGTGCTGAAGCTGCTGCTCATGGTTGGACCAGCGAAGATGCAGGCGCAATGCTTAAAATGGGAATTATGAACTCGTATGCCAAAGGTGCTGCCGTTTACGGTGTTGAAATTGGCGACGGTGCTGCTTATGCCGATGCACGTGTTGCCGATATGGCTACTGCTGCCGGTGGTGCACTTCAGGTTATTGCCGAAGAAAAATGGGTTGATTTATTCCCATTAGGTTACGATGCATGGAGCGAATGGAGAAGAACTGACTATCCAAAACTGACTCCTGCTGCCGATGCCATTAACGATGGTAAAATTCCAAGAAGATACAATTACCCAAGTGGCGAAGCTTCGTTAAACCCAACGGGTTACGATAAAGGTGTTGCTGCTCTTAATCCGGGAACCGATAACAATACTTCACGTTTCTGGTGGGATAAGTAATTGAGTCAATCAATTAATACAATATAAAAAGAGGTGGATTTTTCCACCTCTTTTTTTTGCATTAAAACCTGAGACTATGTATAAGGGGGTATCTCTTTTACAATTACGTTTTATAAACTGGTCGTTTTTAGCCATTCATGTAGCAATGTTGTGGGTGAAGGTTCCGAGGGGTGTGTTGAAATTATATAGTCGAAGACCTATCCACCCAATTGTTTATTTCGTTTAAAATAAAACAGGCAAATTATTCTGCCAAGTAGTTATTTTTTATAATTTTAGTTGACAGACAATCTTGTTCAGGCAGCCGATTTCGAAGAATCTTTAAAAACCAGAGGTATGTATTTAAAAAAAGAACTTTATAGCCTGATTAAATCCGACGAAAGTATTTTTGATTTTATACAGGAAGGTGCGCTCGATGGCCTGTGGTATTGGGATTTGGAAAACCCCGAAAACGAATGGATGAATAAACGGTTTTGGGAAGTTCTGGGGTACAATCCTAACGAGATGCCACATAAAGCCAGTGCCTGGCAACACATAATAAACCAGGATGATTTAAAAAAAGCTTTGGAAAAGGTTCAGCAACATTTGGCTGATCCTGATATTCCGTACGACCAGGAAGTACGCTATGCCCACAAAAATGGTTCTACCGTATGGGTGCGTTGCCGCGGAATAGCTATTCGCGATAAAAATGGCAAGGCTACACGTATGTTGGGAGCTCATCAGAATATAACTGCCCTAAAAAATACAGAAGAAAAACTGCGCGAGGAAGAACAACAACTTCGCAAAAATGAAGAACTGTACCATTTTATTACTGAGAATACCAGCGATGTTATTCGTTATCAAACACTTGCCGGAGAATTTAGTTACATTTCTCCAAACATTAAAGAGCTAACAGGATATACTTTTAAAGAATACCTGAATTTTGGGCCACTGGAAAATGTTGTTCCCGAAGATCATCAGATTCTAAAACAAGCTGTTCACGATTTTAGGAATGGTAAAGATGCATTAACGGTAGAATATCGAATATATCATAAAAATGGAAACCAGATATGGGTGCAATCCCGTATTAAAGCCATTCGCGATGAGCACGGTAAAGCGCATTCATTACTGTCCACCTCAAACGATATTACTGCACAAAAGCAACTGCAAATTCAACTTGCTGAAAGCGAAGCCAGGTTCAGATCGATTGTGGAAAATTCGACTCCCATTATATTTTCAATTGACAGGAGTGGTAAGTTCATTCTGTCAGAAGGCAAAAGTTTATCGGCTCTAGGCTTAAAGCCCGGGCAGGTGGTAGGTATGTCTGCTTTTGAGCTTTACAAAGATTTTCCGGAAATAGTGCATGGTATTAAAGAAGCACTGGCCGGCAAAACCCATAGGGAAACCATAAATGTTGGGGACGTATATTTTGATATTTTTTACTCCCCCAACAAAGATGCAGCGGGCAATATCGCTTCAATTTCCGGCATGGCAATAGATATTACCGAGCGAAAAGCTTTTCAGGAGGCGTTGTTGAAATCGGAGGAAAACTACAAAGCGCTTTCCGAAAATGCAAAACATATAATTTTAAGGCACAAGCTTAGCGGAGAAATTACCTACGCCAATAAGTACGCTGTGAACTACCTGGGAATACCCAACGAGAAATTAATTGGAACCGATATTAAACAATTAATCGGTGGCAAGGTTAGAGAAGAGCAAATTAAGCAGATCAATCTCTTTAAAGAAGGCAAATATGATAAAAACTACAGTCACCAAAATGAAGTAACGCTTGACTTACCCAGTGGCGAAAAACGTTTCTTAGATGTTATTGCCAATCCAATTTCTACAGCAGATGAAGAAGATTCAATACTTATTTCTGCTTATGATATTACTGAACGAAAGCAAGCCGAAATTGAGTTAATTCGAGCCAAAGAAAAAGCAGAAGAAAGCGATCGGTTAAAATCGGCTTTTCTGGCAAATATGAGCCACGAGATTCGCACCCCAATGAATGGTATTCTGGGATTTGCCAATTTGCTGCAAGAGCCCGGTCTGTCAGGAAGCACGCAAAAGAAATACATCGAGCTCATCGAGAAAAGCGGAAAGCGCATGCTCAATATCATAAACGACATTATTGATATCTCGAAAATTGAGGCCGGCTTAATGGATTTTAATTCGGTAGAAACCAATATAAACGAGCAGATTGAATACATCTACACTTTTTTTAAACCCGAGGCCGAAGCAAAAGGGCTTACTCTTTCCTTCAGTTGCCCACTACCTGCACAGGATGCCAGAATTAGAACCGATCGTGAAAAAGTATATGCAATTCTTTCTAATCTTGTAAAAAACGCTATAAAATACACACAAAGTGGGTCGATAGCATTGGGGTATAGCCTAAAAAATACGAATTGGGCTAACCAACTGGAATTTTATGTAAAGGATACCGGAATTGGGATTCCGAAAGACCGGCAGGAAATGATATTCGACCGTTTTATACAGGCGGATATTGAAGATAAAATGGCACAACAGGGAGCTGGATTAGGTTTGGCAATAACCAAAGCCTACGTAGAAAAGCTTGGTGGCCAAATAAAGGTAGAAAGCGAACAAGGCAAAGGCTCTTGTTTTTACTTTACACTGCCATATTGTGCAGAACAGGAGGTGAAACACCCAGCAAATGAGAATATTGCAGCAGAGACTGGCAAAACAATTCCGAAATTGAAAATACTGATTGCCGAAGATGATGAAATATCGGAATTGTTGCTTAAGGAAACCATAAAAATGTACGGAAGGGAGATTTTAAAAGTTAAAACAGGTACTGATGCTGTTATGGCTTGTCGTAATAATGCTGACCTCGACCTGATACTAATGGATATTAGGATGCCTGAAATGGACGGATATCAGGCGGTAAAAGAAATCCGAAGTTTTAATAAAGAGGTGATTATTATTGCACAAACTGCTTATGGACTATCGGGCGAAAAAGAAAAAGCAATTAAAACAGGATGTAACGACTACATTGCAAAACCCATTGCTGCATCTCAATTGCAGGCGCTTCTGCAAAAATATTTTGCTGAAAATCTGAAATAATACCGCAGGTATTGCTAAAAAAATGAGTTGTGAGAGTTTGTAAAAGCTTATTTTCATAAAATATTTTTAATTTTGAAATACGAAAAAAATTGTTACCAAATACTTGTTTTTTAACTTGGTATGTGAACTCAAGACATTGGAATAATTATTCATAATTTGAATGAGTTTCAATTGATAAAGGCAAAAATAGAACAACAAACATTATTGAAATGAAAACATTAGCCCTCGTTGTTTTTTGTTTTTTTGCGACAAATGCAGTTTTAGCGCAGACAGCTCTGCAAAGCACCGAAAAGCTCGATTACGACATAAACATGTAAATTTGTTACGGACAAAGCCTTTCAACCGGTGGTGGTGCAACAAATCAGTTTAGTAATATGCGAAACACCCTTTCGTTTGTTGGCGGTTGTAGTGAATATGCTGCAAAGTTGGATAGTAAAAATGCAGCAAGTATAGAGCAATTTTATGGCAATAATTTTATAAGTATAAATTCGCTCGCAAATAAAAATCATCCACCGGTGGCGACAATTGCTCTCGCCTGGATGGAACTTCTTGAACAAGAAGACCAGCTTAACCTTTGTGATTATGACAACCGGTTTGTTCTGTCGACGCCGGGTTATAGAGGAATTGCTATTGAAGGTTTGGGCAAAGAAACTGAATACTATTCGCGTCTTTTACTAAGTGTAAAAAAAGCTCGCGATTTCTCTAATAAACAAGGGAAATCATTTGGCGTACCTTGTTTATTTTGGGTGCAGGGAGAAGCGAATATTAAAAATACAACAGACGAGTATTTTCAGAAGCTTAAACAACTATTTCAGGACTTAAACAAGGATATTAAGGCCATAACACATCAAAAAAAGGATGTGGTTTTTATTAGCTACCAAACGGCACCGGTAATGGGTGAGGTGCCTTATCCGTCGGTACAAAATCCAAGATATTATGAAGAAAGCGGATCAAGTTTTGCACAACTAAAATTGGCAAAAGAACAGAAGAATGTGTACATGGGTGGAGCAATGTATCAGTATCAATATCGCGATATCTGGCATCCAACTGATCGTGCGGTTGTGGGTATTCAATTGGGCATTGCAGCCAAAAGAATAATTTCGGATAAAAAAAAGTTGGTGGTTTTTTCACCACTAAAACACAAAATAAAACGCCGTAAAAACGAGTGGGACTTATTGGTTAAGTTTGATGTGCCTGTTCCTCCTCTAAGGTTTGATACCTCTAAGGGTAAATATCATAACCTTAACGGAAAGCAAAAGAATTATGGATTTACTTTAACAAACGAGAATGGTGAAGACATCTTAATAAACGAGCCGGTTATTATGAATGAAAATACTTTGGTTTTTGTCTGCAAAGAGAAACCTAAAAAGGCCGTGTTAAGTTACGCAACAAATGGGCACTATGGTGGAGGAAACCTGTGTGATTCGCAAAACATTAAGATTTACAATAAAAATACAGAATACCTAATCGATAATTTTTGTCCTGCTTTTGATAGGTATGTAATTAAATAAATTTAACAGGTCCTAAAACATAATAATTTGAAATCAACCAAATGAATTTGAAACTCCAAATTAAACCTGTCTTGCTATTGTTAATTGTGGTATTAAGCGCCTGTAGCGATGATGATGAGGGTTTGCAGCATCGTGATATTGCCGGAACCTATCAGCTTACCGAAACCAGTTGGGCAGGGCTATATGCCGATGAAAATGGTGCTGCAACCATTGGTGAAATTAGCACAAGTGATTGTGATTTGCACTCGAGCATTGAAATTTCAAAAAGGGGCGAAGTTACCCTTATCGAATATACGGGTGAAAGCTGTTCCATTCAAAACATAAAAACCGGTAATTGGGTGGTTACGCAAACTTTTTTTGGAAGCTTCATTGGCGAAATACAATTTGAGGGCGACGACCGGTTGTTTAACCTGCTTGAAATTGAACACCAGGAAAATACCATAACCGATATCCGGATTACACATGATGTAGTTGACCTGCCTGAAAATTACGAGAATTTGATTTACCGGTGGGAATACTCAAGGATTGAATAAGAGAATAAGTTTATACTAGTTGCCTGGTTGCGTTTACGTTTTCCGCTTTTTCTTTTTAGCTGCCGGAAACAATACATTGTTAAGAATTAAGCGGTAGCCCGGCGAGTTGGGGTGCAGGCTCAGGTCGGTTGGCGGGTCGCCAATAAGGTGGCGGTAGTCTTCAGGGTCGTGGCCACCATAAAAGGTCCAGAATCCTTTGCCCTGTTCGCCATGGATGTAGCGGGCTTCGTTGGCTGGTTTGTTTTCGCCCATCACCAGCACATTCGATTTTAATACCTCTTTTCGATAGGCTGTGGTTTGCCCCATAAAGCCTTTAATAAGGTTGTGGTGGTTTTGGCAAAGCATGGTTGGTATGGGGTCCCATTTGGCCGAAAAATCGAATAAGGTGAAAAAATCGTTTTCGCGGGCCACATGCCGGTGGTCGGTAGCATCGATATCTGAAAACTCGTACACATAGGGGCTTTTTTCCAGCTTAAAATTTTCGAAAGCAAAGGTATTGCCATAATCGAGTTTTTCGTCAGCGTTGGCTTCCATCGGGTCGCCATCAAACATATTCTCGCAAATATCAACACCTATCGAGGCCAGCGAAATATCGTAAGTGTCGGTTGCGGCACACATGGCAAACAAAAAGCCACCATTTTGCACATATTTCTGAATTTCGCGGGTAACAAACGATTTCATTTCCGATACTTTCATAAAACCCAGCTTCGAGGCCAGCTCCTTATTAATGCGCACTTCTTGCTGGTACCAGGGCATGTGCTGGTACGAACGCCAAAACTTCCCGTGTTGCCCCGTAAAATCTTCGTGGTGCAGGTGCAGCCAGTCGTATTCGGTAAGGTCGCCATTTAGAATTTCTTCGTCGTAAATAATATCGTAATCAATCTCGGCATAGCTTAATACCAAAGTTACGGCATCGTCCCAGGGCTGTTTATTCGGCGGCGAATACACTGCAATTTTTGGTGCCTTGTTCATTGCCACCGCATCCTGGTTTACATCGGGCTGGGCAATTTCGTTTAAAATTCCCGATGCCTGCACATCACTGATGGTTTCGAAACTCACCCCTCGTATTACGCACTCGTTTTCAATTTCGGGGTAGTGTTGCATTAAAAAACTGCCGCCCCGGTAATTTAAAAGCCACTTTACCTCCACATCTTTTTGAAGTACCCAGTAGGCAATGCCGTATGATTTTAGGTGATCTTTTTGCAGCTCATCCATTGGTATCAGTAAATGAATGGCACCGGCATGTACTGAAAGAAAAAGCAGTACCGGCAACAAGAATATTTTTAGTGGCGTGCGCATTTGTTTTTGTATTAGTACATTTAACAAGGCATTTGGTTCATTCGGTTTTTCAATTTCAGAACGAAGCAGCACCCGGTTTTATTGCTGCCAGAAATCATCCGTGAAAAACCGTTAATCATTATTTTTTAGATGTTTAAAACGGTGCATCGCTGGTTGATGTATTTTGCTTGTCGAATCCGCTGTTGGTGGTAATTCCGGCAGCCATGTCATCATCATCCTCATTCATTGATGAGCCAAATGTTTGTACCTGACCTGAGAAATCGCCATGATCGAACTGCGGATCGAGATCGGAGAACCGGGCCATTTCTTTCTGGAAACGCAATGGTACATCGGCTGTGGCACCGTTACGGTGTTTGGCAATAATCAATTCGGCTATACCCAACAAGGAGTTCCCCGATTCGTCTTCTGTAATTCCAAAATACTCGGGGCGGTGAATAAAACATACAATATCAGCATCCTGCTCAATTGCTCCCGATTCGCGCAGGTCAGACAGCTGTGGGCGTTTTCCCTCGCGCGATTCAACGGCACGGCTTAACTGCGACAGGGCAATAATAGGTACATCCAGCTCTTTGGCAATGGCTTTCAGCGAGCGCGAAATCATACTCACTTCCTGTTCCCTGCTTCCGCGCGTGTCGGTTCCGGCAGTCATCAGCTGCAGGTAATCCACAATAATAATATCAACATCGTGCTGCATTTTCAGGCGACGGCACTTGGCCCTGAATTCAAAAATAGAGAGGGCCGGCGTATCGTCAATAAAAATAGGTGCTTCGTCCAGCGTTTTAATCCGCTGGTTTAGCTGCGCCCATTCGTAGTCTTCCAGCTTACCGGTTTTAATTTTCTCGCCACCCAGTTCCGACTCCGCTGAAATTAAGCGGTTTACCAATTGTAACGACGACATCTCGAGCGAAAAAATCGCCACGGCCTGCCGGTGGTCAACCGCCATGTTTCGGGCCATGGATAGCACAAAGGCCGTTTTACCCATTGCCGGACGTGCAGCCAGAATAACCAGTGCCGAACGTTCCCACCCCGAGGTAATCCGGTCAACGGCGGTAAATCCTGAAGGAACTCCGCTTAGGCCATCTGGTTTGCTCCGGGCCGCCTCAATTTGAAGCACTGCCTGGTTAAGAATGGGTTTAATCGGCACAGTTTCTTTTTTGATGTTTCCTTCTGAAACCTGGAACAGAGCCGATTCTGAAAAATCAATCAGGTCGTCTACATCCAGGGTATCATCGTAGGCTTTGGTTTGAATCTCCGATGAAACGCGAATGAGTTCGCGCTGCATAAACTTCTGTGCAATTATTCGGGCATGAAACTCGAGGTGAGCTGCCGATGCTACACGCCGGGTAAGCTGGGTAATGTAGGCCGGGCCGCCAACCTCGTCCAGCTGGTTGCGGTCTTTTAGCTCTTGGGTAACCATTAAGAGGTCAACCGGTTTTTCTTTCCCCGACAGGCTTTTTATGGCATCAAAAATTTTTCGGTGTTCTTCCTTGTAAAAACTGTTGGAGTCGATGGTGTCGGCCACAGTTACGTAGGCGTCGCGCTCTAGCATAAGTGCCCCAAGCACCGCTTCTTCCACATCAATTGCCTGCGGCGGAAGTTTGCCGTATTGGGCGTTAATTTGCTCTACTGTATTTTGTTGCTGATTGTTGTTTTTTCGTTGTGCCATAGTTTTGAATGTACTTCAAGTGTTTTCCGCAGACCTGTTTAAGCAGACCTCAAAAATAGAAATTAACGGTGCTAGTAACAAGTGAATCTTTGCTCGATTTTCAACGGGTGCTATTCACAATTGTTAATAGGTTTTACGCCAGCTTGTCTTCAATAATTTGTGTAATTATTGTTTGCAACGTACTTCCCATTGCTGCAATTTGTTGCGGAATAAAGCTGGTTGCTGTCATTCCGGGGGTGGTGTTTACTTCCAGAAAATAGAACTCATTGTTTTTTAAAATGAAGTCGACACGCACAATGCCCGAGCATTCACATAAATCGTAAATGTCGGCTGTTAGCTTTTTACATTTTGCTGTAAGCTCTTCCGGAAGGCGGGCGGGGGTAATTTCTTCGGTAGCGCCCGGCGTATATTTGGCTTCGTAGTCGAAAAATTCGTTTTGCGGAATTACTTCGGTAATCGGGAAGATTACTTTTTTGCCTCCTAAACGAACGGCGCCACAGGTAAACTCGTGGCCATCAATAAACTGCTCTACAAGCGCTTCATCGCTTTCCTGCCAGGCTTTTTCAATAGCGGCCTTTATCTGGCTTACTTCTTTTACCTTGGTAATTCCAAAACTCGATCCTCCGGCATTGGGCTTTATAAAAAGCGGAAGGCCCAGTTGCCCGGCAATCGCTTCCGGTTGTATTGTTTCGCCGGTTTTAAATTTTTGAGAAACCGCCATTTTAATACCAAAGGTACGCAGGTAGTTGTTGCAAAACCATTTATTAAAGGTTAGCGACGATGAATGCACATTACAGGTAGAATACGGAATATTCAACAACTCGAAATACCCCTGCAGAATTCCGTCTTCGCCCGGAGTGCCATGGATGGTGATGTAGGCAAAATCGAATTTGATTTTTTCCCCACTATAGGTAAAGCTAAAATCAGCTTTATCAACTTCGGCAATTTTCTTTTCGTTCTGAAAAACATCCCATTGTTGCCCCTGCATTTGCACCAGCCAGGGATTAAATTTTTTAGTATCAATGGCTTTTAAAACATTGGCACCGCTTTTAACCGATACAACAAATTCTGATGAATCGCCACCGGCAATTACAGCTATATTGGGTAGTTGTGTTTTACTCATTTCTGTTTGCTATATAATTTTCCCATTTATCAATTGCGCTGGTCATATCTTCTGGCAACTCCGAATTGAATAACATTTTTTCTCCTGTTGTGGGATGAATAAACCCAAGAGTTTTGGCATGCAGCGCCTGGCGGGGTAAGGTTTTAAAACAATTTTGTACAAACTGGCGGTATTTGCTAAATGTGGTACCGCGCAGAATTTTATCGCCACCGTAGTTGGCATCGTTAAACAGGGGGTGGTTTATGTGTTTCATGTGCACTCTAATCTGGTGTGTGCGTCCGGTTTCCAGTCGGCATTCAACCAGCGTAACGTAGCCAATGCGGCGTAGTACTTTGTAGTGCGTTACGGCATGTTTTCCATAATCTTCTTCCGGAAAAACGGTAAATACCTGTCGGTTTTTCAGGCTTCGCCCAATGTGGCCGGTTATGGTTCCTTCGTCGTCTTTAACACTGCCCCATACCAGTGCATGGTAGCGGCGCTCGGTTGTTTTTTCAAAAAATTGCAGGGCCAGTTTATTTTTGGCCATTTCGGTTTTTGCCACTACTAAAAGTCCCGAGGTATCTTTATCGATGCGGTGCACCAACCCGGGGCGCGGGTCTTCGCTGTTAAATAAAGGCAGGTCTTTAAAGTACCAGGCTAAGGCGTTTACCAGTGTTCCGGTGTAATTGCCATGCCCGGGGTGTACTACCAGGCCTGGAGGTTTATTGATTACAATTAACTGGTCGTCTTCGTAAACAATATTTAAGGGAATATCTTCTGGTATAATTTTTAACTCCCTGCGCGGAAAGTCCATTACAATTATAATTTCTTCTCCGGGTTTTACTTTATAGTTGGGCTTTACGGCATTCCCGTCTACCAGAATATTTCCGGCATCGGCAGCGGCCTGAATACGGCTTCTTGAAGCATTTTCAATTCGGTTGGAAAGAAATTTGTCAATCCGAAGTGGCGATTGCCCGGGATCTACCGATAAGCGGTAGTGTTCATACAAACCACCTTCTTCCAGTTCGTCATTCTCCTGCGTGTAGTCTTCCATGGTGTTATAAATTTCTTTCGTAGGCTTTGTTTATTTTTTCTTCATCGGTGGTTAACCAAATGTCAACCGACGAACCTGTTTCAATTTGTTTGGTAAATTTCGGGTTTGGCAGTTGTTTCCATATTTTGGCACTTAACGAGTCTTCGGCTGTTTCGATGGTTTTGTCGAAAATTATTGCACCGGTATTCAGCAGCGCATCAGTAAGTGTAGATTGGGCTTCCTGCAGTGTAAAACCGGTAAGGTCGGGTAGTGCGGTTTTCATATTTCCCTGGCTGCGTCCAATAACCAGGTCGAGGTTGGTGCCTTTAATAATTTTTTCTCCTTCAGTTACCTCAACCGAATCTTGCATAACTTTTAATACCAGGTCGTTGTACTCTGAAGGTTGGTAGTAAATATTTTCTATCTGCGAACCAAGTGCCTGAATAAGAACCTGGGCTTGCCGGAAAGAAATATCGGTTAATCGTGGAAGGATGACCTTTTCTGGTTCAAGCGAATTTATTGTAAGCCTGATAACCCGGTTTTCTTTTACCCGTGAGTTGGCAAGCGGCAGCTGGTCGACAATTGTTCCGGGGGCAAAGTTTTTGTTGTAAACCGAATCGATTACCTCAACTCTAAGCTTGTTGGCCCGGGCACTCATGCTTGCCTCCTCGAGGTTTAAGCCAGTTAGTGCCGGAACGGGGTATGAAATGCCGTGATTGGTATAAACCATTAAGCTTTTTAATGTTACAAACAGCACAATGGCCACCAGTACAATGGCTATAAAAAAGTGTTTGATAAAAGTACGGCTTGTGATAAAATTTCCTAAACTCATAGCAGTTTTATGGTACTTATTAAAGAGAACAAAAATAAGTCAAAAAAAGTATGTTGAAAGGATTTTGGGCAGAAACAAACATCAAATAAGTGCAGAATGTGTGAAAGTTGAACTTTTCGACATTTTAAAACGGGAAGGTAAGAATGTTGGAGGTAGCCCCGCTTTACAAGCATGTATAAACACGAAAAGGTAAAGAACTGAATTCTTTACCTTCCCGCAAAATATACTAAGATCTTTTAATTATCTTTTATGTCTTGGCTCGTCTGAAACGCTCAGTTTTTTTCTGCCTTTTGCTCTACGGGCTTTAATTACTTTACGACCATTAGCTGTCGACATTCTCTCTCTAAAGCCGTGCTTATTCTTTCTTTTTCTATTTGATGGTTGAAATGTACGTTTCATTTCTATAAAGTTTTACTTGTTTCTATTCAGAATTTTCGGACTGCAAAAATAGTTCTTTTTTTATTTCTTCCAAAAACTTCAGTGTTTTTTTATTTAAAATCCCGCTTTTTGTTTTGTTTCTTAAAATCAGTAGTTTATCTGTTTTTTCAAAATCATTTTTTGCCTGATTGCAGGTGTTTACTTAAAATCAGTTTTCTTTTTTTACTGAAAAGCGGAACCCAATACCGTGCAGGTTGGTAATTTTTACCGAAGGGTCGGCTTTAAAGTATTTTCGTAGACGCGAGATAAACACATCGAGGCTTCGTCCCAGAAAATAATCGTCTGATCCCCATACTTTTTCAAGTATTTCGTTTCGGCTGAGTACTTTGTTTGCGTTTTTTGCAAAAAAACGGATAAGCTCTGCCTCTTTCAGCGTTAGGCTACGTGTTTCGCCGTTCAGTGTTAACGATAGGTCATCGAAATGAAAATCGAAATTTCCAATTTTTATTACAGCGGCCGATGTGTCGTTAACAGGGTGCGACTGACTACGTTTCAGAAAAATTTTAATTTTCAGTAGCAGCTCCTCCATGCTAAAAGGCTTGGGGATATAGTCGTCGCCACCAATAGTTAAACCTGTAATTTTATCTTCTGTCATGCTGCGGGCGGTTAGAAAAATTATGGGAGTTTGCTCGTTGGTTTTGCGTATGGTTTCTGCAACCTGGAAGCCATCAATTTTCGGAAGCATCACATCTAAAACAATTAAATCGAATTGATTTTCCTTAAAAAGCGAGAGGGCCATTTCTCCGT
The DNA here is from genome assembly GCF_963676735.1 of uncultured Draconibacterium sp. NCBI lineage: Bacteria > Pseudomonadati > Bacteroidota > Bacteroidia > Marinilabiliales > Prolixibacteraceae > Draconibacterium > uncultured Draconibacterium sp. The sequence goes on from NZ_OY781464.1 coordinate 376,221, forward strand.
CGGATGCTACTTTAACATCGTAATTGTTTTCCGTTAAATTGTCTTTTACAATAAAGCTAAGGGCCTCGTCGTCTTCAACCAATAATATTTTAAATGCGTCTTCTTTCATGGTTTATTTCGGAATGGTTAAACAAAAAATACTTCCTCCTTTGGGATTTTCAAGAACTTTTATTTTCCAGTTATGGGTTTTTACAATTTTAAATACATAGTCGAGGCCAAGTCCAAATCCTTTTACATTATGCACGTTTCCGGTTGGTATTCGGTAAAACTTTTTAAATATCCTTTTGCGATGTTCCTTCGGAATTCCAATGCCATTATCAATAAAACTTAACTCAATAAGCGCCGGCTTTTCGAGTAAATCGATTTTTATCACAGGGCTATTCTCGCAATATTTTGCAGCATTTTCAAGAATATTGGAAACCAGGTTGGCAAAATGAAAACGGTCGGCCATAATCTCATAATCAGTTTGCTGGCCTGGCAGTTCAACTTGTACATTTTGCCCGGCTTTTGATCGTTGAAACTGTTCACATGAATCCTGTAAAAACTGGTTTAGATTTATTTCCTCAAGATTTAAATGGATGCGACTTTTTTCTAAAGATGCCAGGTTTAGTACTTTCTCGACATTTTTTGAAAGACGGTTGGTTTGTTCTTGAATAATGCGTGTGTAATTAAAAAGCCGTTCGGGTGATTTTACAATATTTTCATCGTTAATAACCGTAGCCGCCAGGGCAATTGACGATATGGGGGTTTTTAATTCGTGTGTAAGGTTATTGATGAAATTTTTCTGAATTTCGGAGAGTTGGCGTTGGCGAATTATAACCCATAGCGTGTATCCGAAAAAGAAGATAACCAGGGTTAATAAAGCCGTTAAAAAATACCAGATAGACAGTTGCGAGAAAAAATACGATGAGCGGTTGGGAAAGTGTAAGCCAAAATAATTGGAATAATTCTCGTTCAAAGGGAATGAATAGGTTGACAACTCCTCGTTATCGTCTATGCGTACCATTGTTGTTTCGTCCATCTGTTCCTGCCCGGGATTGTAAATGGCAAATTCAAAATCGGAATAAATGTCGTGCCGTTTAAATTGGGTAATCAGGTTTTGTTTTAAAAGATCTTTATCGATAGCTACCCCAACATTAACCAGGTATGTGTTGTTCGAGATTACCTCAACAGGGGTAATGCTGTCGAAATTTTCGGTGGTTCCGGTGGCCAGCATCACCTGCCAGGCTACCTCTTTTAATGCCACGCTGGCACTTTCCTGAAATTGTTTCTCTGAAAGGTTATACGAACTGCGTATAAACGCAAATTGCACCAGAAATACGCCAACAACAGAAATAGTTGCCAGCATTATTATGTATTTAAGCGCTTTACCTTTCATTTAACATTTCTTTAGCTACGAAACTACATATTTTTTCATTTGCCGCCAGTAGTTAACAACTCATTAACAAAATATTGCATTCGGTTAACAGCACCTATGCCGAAGCATTTTTACATTTGTTTCAGATTATGCTCAACAAACAAATTTAATGAATAAATTATGAAACGAACTTGAACTTATTTAATCATAGCTACACAAACAAGAATGATTAAAAAGGTTTATGTGAGTTCCTGAATGTCTTCAAACTTATTGAACATTCAGAAATCAAAAAAATTTAAAAAGATGAAACGAATTTTACAATTATTGGCCGTATTTTCATTGGTTGTTGCTTTTCATTCAGCAATGGCTCAGGGAAGTGCAAAAATTGTGTTTGAAGAACAAACCCACGACTTTGGAAATTTCAAAGAATCAGATGGTGTTCAAACCACATCTTTTTCGTTTACCAACAATGGAGAGGCTCCATTGGTACTCTCGAATGTACGTGCATCATGCGGTTGTACCACTCCGAAATGGACCCGCGAGCCAGTTGCTCCCGGACAAAAAGGAAGTATTGATGTAAGTTATAATCCTAAAAACCGCCCGGGCTCGTTTAACAAATCGGTAACGGTTAGCTCAAACGCCGAAAACCGCACTGTTGTTTTACGCATCACCGGGAAAGTTGAACCACGCGAAAAGACCCTGGCAGAAAAGTATCCGCGAAAAATTGGTGCTTTACGGGTAAAATCAAACTACCTCTCGTTTGCCAAAATAAAAATGGGCGAAGTGGTGACAAAAGAGCTGGAGCTGGTTAATGATACTGACAAACCTGTTGAAGTGGGTTTCCGAACAGTGCCAAAACACCTTCAGGCTAAAGTTGAACCAGAAACTATTCCTGCAAACGGCACAGGTAAACTTATTGTAACTTACGATTCTGATGCCGCCAATACTTTTGGTTTTGCCTCGCACCGTATATACCTGTCGCTTGATGGTAGCAACGATTACAAAAGCTCGGTAGGTGTTAGTGCAACAATTGAAGAGGATTTCTCTCACTTAACTCCTGAAGAGCTGGCAAATGCGCCGGTTGCTAATTTTAATGAAAAATCGGTTGATTTTGGAGAAATGAAACAAGGCGATAAAAAAGATCATACTTTTACCTTAACCAACGATGGTAAAACAGATTTAATTATCCGAAGAGTGCGTTCTTCTTGCGGATGCACTGCCGTGGCACCTTCGAAAAAGGTTATTGCTGCAGGCGAAACCGCACCTATAAAAGTAACTTTCGACTCGCGCGGAAAGCGTGGCCGCCAAAGCAAATCAATTACTGTTATTACCAACGACCCGAAAACACCAACTTCAACACTCCGAATTTCGAGCAATGTAGTTGTGCAAAGTGCAAGCTAAGTTTATTTAAAGTCAATAATACAAGAGGTGTTGCAGGTTTAACTTGCAGCACCTTCTTTTTTGCTGTACTTTTGAGCGATAAAATTTATCCTAATGTCAGAAACAGATAAGCACCATATCGAAAATGATCCTCAGTTTAAAGGTCTGAATGTAAACTCCGGAGTTGAGCAACCCGAAACGGTAAACAACGACTCGGTAAAGCGCTTTTTACAGAAAAAACGAAAACTGCTTCCGGTTGAAGAATATGTAAATGGTATTTTAAAAGGCGACATTACGCTGCTAAGTAAAGCGGTTACGCTGGTTGAGAGCTCAAAAGCCGAACATCAGCAACTGGCGCAGCAGATTATAAAAGCCTGTCTTCCGCACAGTGGAAATTCGGTGCGGGTAGGAATTACAGGGGTGCCTGGAGTAGGTAAGAGTACATTTATTGAAGCACTTGGAAAGCTGCTTACCAGCCGCGGCGAAAAATTAGCCGTATTGGCTATCGATCCGAGTAGCGAACGAACAAAGGGAAGTATTTTGGGTGATAAAACCCGAATGGAAGAGTTGGCCAGCGATAAACTGGCCTACATCCGTCCAAGTCCGTCGGCAGGGTCGCTTGGAGGAGTAGCACGAAAAACGCGCGAAACCATAATCTTGTGTGAAGCAGCTGGGTATACCAATATATTTATTGAAACGGTGGGAGTTGGACAAAGCGAAACAGCAGTGCACTCCATGACCGATTTTTTCCTTTTATTAATGCTTGCAGGCGCCGGCGACGAGCTTCAGGGGATAAAACGCGGCATAATGGAAATGGCCGACCTTATTGCCATTAATAAAGCCGATGGTAACAATGTGGAAAAAGCAGAAATGGCAAAAGTGCAGTATAAAAATGCCATTCACCTGTTTCCCAAAAAAGATTCGGACTGGGAGCCTAATGTGCTAAGCTGTTCAGCCTACAATAAAGTGGGAATTGAGGATATTTGGGGGCAGATTGAAAACTATAAAAAGCTCACAAAGGGCAACGATTACTTTGTCAGGAAAAGAAATGAACAAGCTACCTACTGGATGCACGAAACCATTCAGGAACAATTAAAACGGAATTTCTACGACCATCCTGAAATTAAAGCCCAGTTACAGGTGCTGGAAAATTATGTGCTTGCCGACAAAATGAGCTCCTTTGTTGCTGCCGGAGAATTACTTGACAGGTATTCGAAATTAAAATAGGCCAACACATTTAAACCCGATGTTTTGGTTGTTCAGGGTTTTGTCGAACTAAAGCCTGTTAAAAACAATCGTCTTCCTTCGGTAAAGAAGCATTACGTTTCAATTAAAAAGTGGCAATTGGCCGATAGTTGAATTTCACGGGTAATCCGGCGAACTTTCCTGTTTTACATCTTTTAAAACCTTTTGAAAAGAAGTAAATTTGTAAGAACCTTTCTGATTGTGAGGTGTTACTTACATAAATCAAATATCAATAAATTTTAAAATATAATGAATTACGATGTTATAGTTATAGGTAGCGGCCCCGGTGGATATGTTACAGCAATTCGCGCTGCACAACTGGGGTTTAAAGTTGCTGTTGTTGAAAAGGAAAATCTTGGAGGAATTTGTTTGAACTGGGGGTGTATTCCCACCAAGTCGTTACTAAAAAGTGCACAGGCTTTTGAATATGCCGCACATGCTGCTGATTATGGAGTAACTATTGAAGGAGAAGTAAAACCTGATTTTGAAGCAATGGTGAAGCGAAGCAGAAATGTAGCTGATGGCATGAGCAAGGGGATTCAGTTTTTATTCAAGAAAAATAAAGTAGAATCGATATTTGGCTGGGGAAAACTTACAGCTAATAATACGGTTGAGGTTACCGCCGAAGATGGAAAAAAGACTTCGTATACGGCAAAACATATTATTCTGGCTACCGGAGCACGTTCGCGCGAGCTGCCTAATTTGCCACAAGATGGTGAAAAAATTATTGGCTACCGAAAAGCATTAACCCTTGAAAAACAACCTAAAAGTATGGTGGTTGTTGGATCTGGAGCTATTGGCAGCGAATTTGCCTACTTTTACCATACCATTGGCACAGCAGTTACGCTTGTTGAGTTTATGCCAACCCTGGTGCCAAACGAAGATGCTGACGTGGCAAAACAACTGGAGCGCAACTTCAAAAAATCAAAAATGAAAGTGATGACCAGTTCGTCGGTTGAAAGTGTTGATACATCGGGCGAAATATGTAAAGTTACAATCAAAACAAAAAAAGGAGAAGAGGTTGTTGAAGCAGATGTTGTACTGTCGGCTGTTGGAATTTCTCCAAATACTGATGGGATTGGTTTGGAAGAACTTGGTGTAACCACAGAGAATGGCCGCGTAAAAGTTGATGAATATTACAAAACAAATGTTGAGGGGGTTTATGCCATTGGCGATATTGTTGACGGTCCGGCGCTGGCTCACGTAGCTTCGGCTGAGGGTATAACTTGTATTGAAAAAATTGCAGGTTTAAATCCGGAGCCGGTTGACTATGGAAATATTCCGGGATGCACCTATACAAACCCTGAAGTATCATCGGTTGGTTTAACAGAAGCTAAAGCAAAAGAAGCAGGCTACGAAATTAAAGTGGGTAAGTTCCCTTATTCGGCCAGCGGAAAAGCAAGTGCAGCAGGCCAGAAAGACGGTTTTGTTAAATTGGTTTTTGATGCTAAATACGGAGAATTGCTTGGTGCACATATGATTGGCGGAAATGTGACCGAAATGATTGCTGAACTGGTAGTAGCTAAAAAACTGGAAATTACCGGACACGAGCTGCTGAAAACCATTCATCCGCACCCAACTATGAGTGAGGCAGTAATGGAAGCTGCTGCTGCCGCCTATGATGAGGTAATTCATATATAAATAATAATTAAGTAATATAAAGTAAAGAACCCGAGGTGTTTAGCTTCGGGTTTTTTGTGCGCCAAAAACCGAACAAACGACATTAATGTTCGAAAAGTTTATAAAAAGCTGAAAATCAATTAGAAAGTTTTTGTATTTAAGAATAAATTTTAATTTTGCCTGTCAGACATCAACTACAGAGACCGTATTATTTCTCAGAATTACTATTGTTAAATGAGGGAGATATTCTTTAATAAAAATTCGAAATAAATGAAAAAACTAACATTGGTAGTAGCATTTACCATGCTGCTTCAAATTGTATTTGCTGGTGGTTTACTAACCAACTACAACCAAAGTGCACAATACATCCGAATGATGTCGCGAAATGCGTCATTAGATATTGATGCGGTATTTTACAATCCGGCGGGCTTGGTAAAAATGGAAGATGGCTGGCATTTTGCCTTTTACAGTCAAACTATTTTTCAAACCCGCGATATTGATACACAGTTTCCAACTTTGAATACAAGTCACTACGAAGGTGAAACAACAATACCTATTTTTCCTGATTTGTATGCAGCCTATAAAAAAGACAAGTGGGCATTTTCATTAGGAATAGGGCCAATAGGTGGTGGCGGAACAGCAGAGTTTCCGGGAGGAATTCCAACACTGGAGATTCCTTTTTCAATGTTACCGGTTGCTTTGTCTGACCTTGCTTTAATTGATCCCGCTTTGGCTGTAACCAGTTACGACCTGGAAATGGCATTGGAGGCTTCATCAACATTTTGGGGTATTCAACTGGGTGCATCTTATGCACTAAACGATAAATTTTCGGTTTATGGGGGTATGCGCTTAATGCCATCAGTAAATACGTACGATGGGGCTATTCGCAATATTCAGATTAACGGAACACCTGCTGTGGCTTGGTTAAATGGAAGTGCTGGCCAGGTAAGTGGTATTGCCGATATGGCCACTGCAGGAGCAAGTCAGTATGCAGCGGCAGCGGCTACAGCAAGCGGACTTTCAAGTCAGATTTCTGCAGCTATAAATGCAGGTATGGTAAATGGTACAGACCCTTTGCAAGATCCACAGTTAATTGGGGCATTGCAGCAGTTTGGAATCGACCCCACAGGCTTTACTTACGAAATTGCTGCTGGTGCTTTTAGCCAAACCTCTTCTGCATTAAACCAGGAAGCTGAAACCTTAACAGCAACAGCACAAACGCTTAACGGAACGGTACAAACGCTTACCGGGACAGCCGGGCAAGTGAATGACAAAGAAGTGAAAACCAAACAAAAAGGCATGGGTTATACCCCGATAATTGGTGTGAATTTTTCGCCGAACGACGACTGGAACTTCGCTTTAAAATACGAGTTTAAAACAAAACTTGTATTGGAGAACGAAACCGAAGTTGATGATATGGGCTTGTTCCCTGATGGAGCTGAATCTTCAAACGATGTTCCTGCAATTTTTACGGCAGGTGTTGGTTATCGTGGTTTAGATTGGTTAGAAGCACAACTTTCCTATAATATGTATTTTGATAAAGATGTTGATTATGGTTACAATATCCGATATTCAACAATGGGCGAGCAGGTGCACCGCGATATTGATGGTAACTATTGGGAGCTGGGCCTTGGATTGCAGTTTAATGTAAGCGATAATTTTGCTTTTAGTGTTGGTGGATTACGCTCGAAAAATGGTGTAACACCGCAGTACCAAAGCGACTTTAGCTTTAGTAACTCATCGTATACACTGGCTGGTGGTATTATGTGGAAAATTACTGACAAACTTACATTTGATGCCGGTATTTCAAATACTTTTTATGAGGACGACACTGTGACATTTAATCATGCAAGCGTTGGAAGTTATGACGAAACGTTTGGCAAAACAACCTTGAGCATTGCAGCCGGTATTTCGTACAGCATATTTTAAACCAATAACAATATAACGCAAAAGCGGAGGACATTTATTGTTCTCCGCTTTTTTTATTTCTTAACGTTTGGTTTAAATCGCTTTGGCTTCAATATGGCAATCAAAGTCCATGTTTACAACAAAGTCTACCGGTGCAGCATTCGTGGTTCCTGAAACGGTAATTGTAATTTCTTTAGTTGAATTAAGAATTGAGGCCGCCTGAATAAGTTTAGCGTTATCAACTGATGGTTTAAAGGTGTTGTTCTCTCTTGAAATATCTGTTAGCGAAACCAGTATGCCCACATTGTCAACAGAAACATCAAGCGTTTTAACCAGTTCTCCTTCTCCCAAATTGCCAATAACTAACTCCAGTTCATTGATGTCAATCGATTTCAGTTTGTTCAAATAATCTGCGATCTCGCTAATGTCGCTGAGTTTTGTAGTTTGTGTTTCAGAAAAAGCGAAATCGGCAGTGGCTGATTTTTGAAGACTGGCAGTGGTTTCAACAACGGCTACCGGAATGTTCATCGACAGGGTTGTGTCAAACTCAATGGTATTGGCATCTTCAATTTTGTCGCACGAAAATAACGACAGTGCAAAAACTAAGAATACAAAATAAATGTTTTTCATGTGATTTGTGATTAATGTTAAAGCGGCAATATAAGGCATTATTGTACCTGTGTCAATAGCTAAATAAAAAAAGGGTTGATTTTTATCAACCCCTTTTGGAAGAACTAACTGTGAAATTACTGGAATACCTACTCCAGTTCAAAAATTTTATTGTAAACTTCGTCGTTAATAAGCTTGGCTGTAAGTACAAACTGTTTGGTTCCGGTTGCTTTTAAATTCGTCAAGTCGTAGCGAAATTCTTTTGTAAACCAGGCCTCGCAAAGATCGCCATTGGCATTATGCCTTATTTCGAATGTTGGAACGGTGGAGCTACTTGCTGTCCATGGGTGCATACGGGCCAAATCAATTGTGTGTTCCTGGCAGCCACCGCTGTATGAAAGTTTAAAGTATAAACAATTACCATCTACATAAGCTTCATGAATATGAACAGGGTCGCGGGCCAAACTGTCGTAATTCTCAAAATATAAATCAATGTATGGCGAACACGATAATTCTTCAACGTAAGTTACTTCGCAGGGAACTCCCTGGCTGCATCCAACCATTACGTTGGTTAATTCGGTGTATGTAATAAGTACGCGTTGCCCCTGTGTAAAAGTAAAATTCTCGGGGTAATAGAGCGGAAGAACTTTATTGCCGTTGTCAAGTTCAATAATAAATCCACAGTCGCCTGCCCCGGCGTAGTCAACAACAGTTCCGGTTTCGTCAAACGAAAGTATTTCATCATCCTGGCAACTGGTAAATAGAATAAGAAATACGGATAGTATTACGACTAATCGTTTCATGGCATTATAAATTGTTTTTGGTATAACGTAAATAACTTACGTTTATTTTCTATTCCTCTTTTTTCGGGTTTTTTACGGTTCCCAGGAATAAAATAGCACCAGTGTCTTTTTCGGTAATGGCATATAAAAAAGGCCGGTTTACGTTAAATTGCTTATTTTGTGGACCTACCGAGGTAAGTTCAATAGCTACTACTGTTACTGCTGCAGCTTCAGTACCCTTTTCATTTACTTCAATAAAAGTTTTATGCTTTACGTAGTCGATATTCAGATTGCCATTTTTGTTGATGCCGGTAAAGTCAGCTTGCCCTCTTCTAAATGCAATTCCCATCCCCATATTGCTTAATACATCATTTAGTTTTATTTCGTATTTATATTTTAGACGAGGAAGCTTTAGGTCAATATTAACAGTGTCGGTAAAGCTTTCCATCCATGTTTTCCAATTGCCAACACTTAACTCCTCAACAATATCTTCTACCGAATTTTCTGCTTGGGGAAGAAATACAAACATGTTGTAATTACCGGCACCATAGGCTAGTTTAACGGCCTCGAATAAATTGTTGGAGTAGTAAGGCAACGATTCTGTTTTTATCATGGTGGGCACATTAATTGCTGTTTCGCTGTTAAGATAAAATGGCAGATTTTTCGTGTTGTCTTCGTCAAATTCGGTTTGCCAAATGCCTTTAAAATAAATAGCATTTAGTAAAAACATAACATGTTCGGCACTAATATTTTCCAGTATTTTATCTATTTTATTGTGCGTTTTATCTGCTACCCAATTATTAATGGTTTCTAAAGCCCGGGGCGAATTAAAGTCCAGGCCTTCTACCTCAGCGTCATAATAGTTTTGGTTGGTAGAAACAAAATCGCGTTCAACGGCAAAGCCATTTTTGTAGTAAATGGCATTGGCAATTTCTAAAATAACCTTTGGGTCGAGCGATTGCAGAGCAGCCACTAGCGAAGCATACGATTGATTAATTTCTTCGGGTGTTAAACCATAAACTTTAAGGGTTTCTTCCATCGCCGTTTTTGTTTCGCCATTTGCCCCGTTGTATGTCATGGCCAGCGCCAGGCTAACGCTGAGTGGCGACACCATAATGTTGTCGTATTTTTCTTCTTCGTCATATATTTTCTGAAAAAGTTCAAGCCCGAACTCATTTTCTGCTTCAACAAGTTGTGCCGACTTCTCGTCCAGTTCTATTTTCTTTATTGGATCGGTACCATCGTCGTTGCTGTTGCATGCACTTAAAAATAACAAGGCAAATCCAAGAACTATTGTAATGAATGGTTTCATTGTCAAACGTTTTAGCAAATTTACAAACCATAGATGCAAAAATGCAAGTTAAGGTTGCGTAACGAATGTTAAAACGTTTTTAAGAAAAACAACATGTGCAGAAAAATGAAAAAAGAAATTGTAGCAGCACGCAACCTTTTTTTTAGGCAGTACATCTAACCTGTGATTTTAATTTGTGAGGACCTAATGTTAAAGCAGATGCCAAAAAGTAAGATTAGAGTAGAAGCATTATTATCTGTACTTTTGGGTGAACTTTGCGAAAGATTTTGGAAGACCTGAAAAAAATAATAAAAGATTGTGCTTCGGGGAAACAGCGTGCACAAGAACAACTATACCAAATGTTTGCGCCTAAAATGTTTGGAGTATGCTTGCGCTATGCTAAGGACAACACCGAAGCAGAAGATAATTTGCAGGAAGGATTTATTAAGGTGTTTCAATATATTGATCGGTTTAGGCACGAAGGTTCATTGGAAGGTTGGATACGAAGAATAATGGTAAATGTATCACTCGAAAAATTCAGGAAACAGCATTTAATGCATCCTGTTGAGGATATTAGCAAGTTCGAGAGCCAGTACATTTCAGACGATATACTTGCCGCAATATCGGCCAAGGAGTTGATCGCTCTGATACAGGAATTGCCTCCGCGTTACCGTATGGTTTTTAACCTTTTTGTAATAGATGGGATGAATCATCAGGAGATTAGTGATGAAATGAAAATAACGGTGGGAACATCGAAGTCGAACCTGGCAAGGGCCAGAGATATTTTGAAACGTAGAGTGAAAGAACTGTACGGAGATATTGAAACAAGTAATTACACTGCCGGATGAGCAAGAGACTAAATATTGACGATTCGATTAAAGAAAAATTGGACGGCTTTTCTGCTGCTCCGCCACCACATGTTTGGGCCAATATTCAAACAAATATGGCTGCCCGGCGCAAAAAACGTCGTTTAGCTTATGTCGGTTGGATATCGGCAGCAGCAGTGGTGGTGCTGGCATTCATTGCCGGGTGGTATTTTAGCGGGCAAAATACTATCGTGCAACCAGTGTTGGTTGAGCAGCAACAAGCTACAGCTAAGTCAAATGCCGGTTTGTCAGCCGCTCAGGATGCCGAAATTGAAGGAAAAGCCGAAACGTCAGCAGGTATTTCTAAACTTATTGCAAATTCAAATACCGAGCCCATAACTGCAGTAATTATTTCTGAGAACTCAACGGTAGAGCAACCCGGGCGTGATGGAGAAATACTGGAAATAGCAGGAGGTGACGAAAAATTAGGGGAGCACTACAGTTTGTTGCAAAGTATTGATGCATTTTTAGCTAAAAATATGCCCGATCTTAGGTTGCAACAGGTACAGAACAAACCTGTTGAGCCTTATTTAACAGCGGCTGATGAAGTGTTAATAGCATCGAATATAAAAACATTTGAAACGGTAAAAAACAAAGAGAATGGATGGATTGTTGGCGCACACGTATCGCCCGGCTATTCATCGCACTCAGCACAACATAAGGATACTTACTCACAGAATATGACCTACCAAAGCGATAACGGTGGAGGAAATGTGGGAGGAGGAATATCGGTGCAGTATAAAACCAGTAAGCGCTTACGTGTTGAAAGCGGTGTTTACTACGCTAAAGATGGACAGAAAGCAAAAAATTCGTTTAATTTATTTGCGTTTAAAAATGATGCTGATTATATGACCTCACCAGAGTTTTCGTATGATGATGCACAGCCCGCTTTTTCAAATGTTGTTACCGCAGGAAGCGAAGGAATTGCCATGAACAGTACTGCCGGAGTAATAAAAATGCAAGCTACCCCACAAGGGGCGCAAATTGCTGCTAATTTAGAAACAGACAAGGCCCGGGCTGATAATGTATTGTATGCCGATGGCGAGTTTTCGCAGGTTTTTGAATTTGTGGAAATTCCGTTGTATTTACGTTATAGCATTTTGGATAAGCGCCTGGGCATTGAATTGCTTGGTGGGGTAAATGCCGGATTTGTGATTGGAAACAACGCTTATCTTGATAATAACTATGGTGTGCAAAACATTGGTAGCACTGCAGATATTTCAACGCTGAATTTCTCCGGAACATTAGGTGTAGGTGTAAACTATATGCTTGGTAAACATTTCTCGCTGGCACTCGAGCCGCGCATAAATTATTACTTAAACTCAATCAATACCAATCCCGATGTTAATTACCGGCCCTATCGTTTAGGTGTTTATACCGGAGTTTATTACGAGTTTTAACGCCATGCCAATGCTAAGCTTCCGGGTCAAGCAGCCATTTTAATGCCGCTTCTTTCGTGGAGAATACTTTAACCCTGAATCCAATTTCTTTATTCACTTCCTGCTCAAACAGCAAAGATGCTGCGGTAGAAAAAGGATCGTTAATAACAATGCCCTGTTTTTTCCCATTAACAATGTCTACAATATTGCGCATAAAGTCAACAATAAGGCTCACATCGTTAGGTGTCATTTTAAACCGAGCCTCAGTGTAGTCTGATAAAAGATTATAGCCGCCTGCAGTAAACTCCGGCATTTTTAAAAACTCGTTTACCCAAACATATCCAATGTCTTTTTCTTCAAGAATTCCGTGATGCTTATAAAAAATAAGCTTACGTAAATGATCGGATGTTACTGAATAATTCATCGGGTAAATATGTGCTTTGTTTCTTCTATTTTGTTGTTTTCTGGTTGTGATGTCTTATTAAAGTTAATTAAAAATCATTGATATAAAAAGTGTTGTGTGGTTTTTTGTTTGGTGTTGTATGCTCTAGTTATGTACGAAAGAAGATATTGGATAGCGCTATGCGGAAGCAAGTAGGCCTTAAGAGGACATTATTATAAACTAAAGGTCAATAAAAACGATAATGAAACAGTTATATACGTTTGCGTTTAAAAACTCGTTCCAACAAGTAAAACTGTAAACCTCATGAGAATGTGAAATTTTAAGTTTTAAAGACTGAATTCACACAATTACAGCAAAACAACAGTAATTCTTTTATACTTTTGAACCCAATTCAACAGGGCCTAAACGATTCAGCTGGTAATCCATGTGGTGTTCGTTTTTACACAAATAATAAAATAAAGTACGGAGTCTTTTAATTTTTTTAAATGAAAACTGGAATTTATATCACAAATACCGAAAGCCAAACAGGAAGATCGCTTGTTACGCTTGGTGTTTTAAAAGTTTTACTTTCAAAAGTAAGTAAGGTTGGCTACTTCCGACCAATTATTAACGATTATCCAAAAGGTGTTCACGATAATCATATCGAAACCATGTTAACGTATTTCAACCTCGATATGGAATACAAAGATGCCTATGGCTTTACCATGTCGCAAGTGGTTAAGTATAAAAATATGGGGCAGGAGGCACGTTTGATTGACCAGATTATTGACCGTTATAAGAAGCTGGAAGAGCAGTATGATGTGGTGGTGGTTGAAGGCTCTGATTTCGAAAACAAAGGTATTTCTTTTGAATTTGATTTGAATGTTGAATTTGCCAAAAACCTTTCGGTTCCTACCATTCTGGTAAGTTCGGCAAAAGATAAGCAGATGGATGAGGCCATCTCAAATCTTGATTTGGCTGTAAAATCATTTGCTGAAAAAGATGTGGTTGTGCAATCGGTTGTTATGAACCGGGTGAAAGCCGGAGATTGCGAACAGATGAAAGCCGAACTAACGAAAGTAATTCCAGAAGGTACGTCAATTGAAATTATTCCGGAAATAAAAAAATTGGGAAGTCCAACCATTAGAGAAATATACGAAGCCATTGGTGGTACAATTTTATTGGGCGAAAACCTGTTGTGTAAACAAGCCGACCGCTACGACGTGGGAGCTATGCAGTTGCGGAATTACCTTGATCGGGTGGAAGAAAACAGCCTGATAATTACACCTGGCGACCGCTCTGATATTATTTTGGGAGCTTTACAGGCCAATGCCTCATCAAATTATCCAAACATAGCAGGTATTGTGGTTACCGGAGGTATTGCCCCCGAGCCTCAGATACTTAAACTTATTGAAGGTTTGCCAACTATTGTTCCTATTATTTTGGTGGATGATGTAACTTTCGTTGCTGCCAATAAAATAGCCAATGTAAAACCAAAAATTACACCAGGTATAACACGAAAGCTCGACCTGAGTATTTCTACTTTTGAAAAGTATATTGACACTGAATTCCTGATTGATAAATTCAGAAGTTTTAAAACAGATGTGGTTACCCCGCATATGTTTCAGTACAACCTGGTGGCCAAGGCAAAATCGAAAAAACAACACATTGTTTTACCCGAAGGAACCGACCCCCGGATTTTACTGGCCGCAACCCGTTTGGTAGATCAGAATGTTGTTGAAGTTACCCTACTCGGAAACAGAGAAGAGATAATGGCTAAAGCTGCCGAAATTGGTGTGAAGATTAATGGAAACATTAAAATTGTAGACCCTGCAAAATCAGAACATTACGAAGATTACTGGAGAACCTATCACGAGCTGAGAAAGCACAAGAACATACCCGAAGATATGGCACAGGATGCGCTGGCAGATGTTTCTTACTTCGGAACCATGATGGTTTATAAAGGCCATGCCGACGGAATGGTATCGGGTGCAGCCCATACCACAGCGCATACAATTATTCCTGCCTTACAATTTGTAAAAACAAAACCGGGAGTTAAAACCGTTTCGTCGGTGTTTTTTATGTGTTTAGACGACCATGTTTCGGTAATGGGCGATTGTGCAGTTAATGTGAGCCCGAATGCCGAGCAACTGGCAGAAATTGCTGTTTCGTCAGCCGATTCGGCAAAAGCATTTGGCATCGACCCAAAAGTTGCCATGTTATCGTACTCTTCAGGTACATCCGGTTCGGGAGCAGAAGTAGATAAAGTACGTGCTGCTACCGAAAAAGCGATTAACATGCGCCCGGAACTAAAAATAGAAGGACCAATACAGTATGATGCTGCCGTTGACCCGAGTGTTGGTAAAAGCAAATTGCCCGATTCGCAGGTTGCCGGGCAGGCCAATGTTTTGATTTTCCCCGATTTGAATACCGGAAATAATACATACAAAGCAATTCAGCGCGAAACCGGAGCATTAGCCATTGGTCCAATGTTACAAGGCTTAAATAAACCGGTTAACGATTTAAGCCGTGGTTGCACTGTTGATGATATTTTTAATACAGTAGTAATTACTGCCATTCAGGCGCAGGAAGGGTTTTAAAAGCGTAAAATCAACTGATTTACGATAGTGGGCAAGGTGTTGGCAGAACAATTCAACTGCTTGTTCATTACCAAACTTTTAACGATATATTTTAAAATGAATATTTTAGTAATTAATGCAGGTAGTTCGTCAATTAAATATCAGCTTATTGATATGAATACCGAGCTGCCATTATCGAGTGGAATTGTTGAACGCATTGGTCTTGAAATGGGGGTTATTAAACACAAAACCTTTACCAGTGGTGCAGAAGAAAAAACAATTGAAGAATTTCCGATTCCGGACCATGGTGTTGGTTTAAAACGTGTTTCGGAGTTACTTATGGATGCCGACAAAGGCGTAATTAGTGACCCTTCAGAAATTAAAGCTGTTGGACACCGCCTTGTACATGGTGGCGAAACTTTTACCCAAACCGTTGTAATTACCGACGAGGTAAAAGCTAAAGTTAAAGAATTGTTTCCGTTGGCGCCTCTGCATAACCCGGCAAACCTTATCGGCGTTGAGGTAGCAGAGAAAGTATTTCCTAACGCCACGCAGGTTGGTGTTTTTGATACTGCTTTTCATCAATCAATACCTGAGAAAGCTTTTCGTTATGCCTTGCCCGAAAAATTTTACAGCGAATTGCGCATTCGTAAATACGGCTTTCATGGAACATCACACAAGTTTATTTCCGAAAAAGCAATTGAATACCTCGGAAATCCTGATGCAAAAATCATTACTATCCACTTAGGCAATGGTGCATCAATGGCAGCAGTAAAAGGCGGCGTATGTGTTGATACAACCATGGGAATGGGACCTCTGAGTGGATTAATAATGGGAACCCGATCGGGAGATATCGATCCGGCAATTATTTTTTACCTGGCACAGCAAAAAGGGTATTCTGTTGAGGAAATTTCTGATTTGTTAAATAAGGAAAGTGGCATGAAAGGCCTCACCGGTTTAACCGATATGCGCGATGTGGAAAAACGCCAGCGTGAAGGGGCACCTGATGCTGTTCTTGCATTGGAGATGTATGCCTACCGCGTAAAACATTTTGTAGGAAGTTATGCCGCAGCAATGAACGGTGTTGATGCTATTGTTTTTACCGCCGGAATTGGAGAAAATGATACTTCTATAAGACGAATGGTGTGCGAAGACATGGATTACCTTGGAATAACCTGGGATGAAGAAAAAGACAAAAACCGCGCAGACAGCGTACACGAGATTAACACTGCAGGTGCTAAAACAAAGGTGTTAATTATTCCAACCAACGAGGAGTTGGAAATTGCCAAACAATCGTTGGAGCTTGTAAAATAAACGGCTCATCAAAAAAAAACAGAAAGGAAGGCGTGTTTACTAAGCACGCCTTCCTTTTTTTTAGCGTGAGCAAGTTGAAAAGCTTACACTAGTTTTTTTATTATTTCTAATAAATCGTCTTTATTAATCGGTTTGGTTATGTAGTCATCACAACCAATTTGTATAGCCTTTTCGGCATCGCCTGCAAGGGCAAATGCAGTTTGAGCAATAACCGGGATTTTTGGGTTAATTGCTTTAATTTGTTTTGTTGCTTCAAAACCATCTAATACGGGCATTTTAATATCCATTAAAACCAAGGCAATACCTGGCGTGCTTTTAAATATCGAAACAGCATCTAAGCCATTTGCCGCGTTAATTACCTTGTAACCGTTTTTTTCTAAAATTAGTTTTAAGAAATGAAAACTTGTCAGGTCGTCTTCGGCAATTAAAATGGTATTATTTGTTGTTTGAATAAGGTTCTTTTCTTCTGAAGATTTAGCCATTTCTTTTCTTGTTTCAGTTACTCTTTCTGCCGGTTTTTCTGTGTGCTGGTTATTAACCGTGAAATAAAAGGTGCTGCCTTTGCCGTATTCAGATTCAACCCAAATGCTACCACCCAGAATTTCGGTGTAGGCTTTGCAAATAGCAAGTCCGAGACCCGATCCCTCGTAACCACGGGTAATTTCAATATGCCCCTGGGTAAATCGATTAAAAATGGCTTTCAGTTTGTTTTTCTCAATACCTTCGCCTGTATCTTTTACCCAAAATTTTATTGTGTCGTTAAGGGGTTCACAACCAGCCTCAATTTTTCCGGTATGTGTAAACTTTATTGCATTTTTAATCAGGTTCGATAAAATAGATTCCAGTTTGTTTTTATCGGTATAAATGTGGGTTTTGTCGCTTATGCACGTTTCATAATTTAAATCGAGGCCTTTTTTATCTGCTTCTGGTTTAAAGAAATGAATTAAATCGCTAAGTATTTCGCGAAAATCGAGCCATTGAAAATGAGTAGGGGTATCGCCTGCTTCAATTTTTGAAAACTCGATAATATCGTTAATTGTTGAAAGTAAACGATTGCCGCTTTTTTGCACAGTAAGCGAGTAATCCTCTCGTTGTTGGTCGCTTAGGTCAGGTGATTGCAATAACTCGATGAAGCCAATAATTCCATTCATCGGTGTTCTGATTTCGTGGCTCATATTAGCCAGAAAAGCCGATTTTAAGCGATCAGATTCTTCTGCTTTTTCTTTAGCTTGTTGCAGGGCTTTTTCTGTTTTTTTGATATCAGTCATGTCGCGAAATTCAACAACCCGTACCTGTTCTCCATGGTAAGGTATCATGCGGGCTTCCAACCGGGCCGGGTATTTTTCGCCGTTCTTTTTTAAACCTGTTACCTGATAGGGTTTTTCATATTCACTCAGAATATTGTTCGTTACTATTTCGCGTGATTCTTCAGCAACAAGAAGCTCAATGCCATTGGCGCCAACAAGTTGCTCGTAGCTGTAACCCGAAATTCGTGACAAGCCATCGTTACAGTCGAGAATAATACCTTTTTTGTGAATGGCAATTCCTCCAAACGATGCATCGTGCAACAGTTTAAAACGAGCTTCATTCTCTTCGGCCTCTTTTTTGGCTTTTATTAGTTCTTTTTCGTAGTGCACACGTTTTGATATATCCCGGTTGTTCCCCCGTCTGCCCAGGTATTTCCCTTCTTCATCGTACACCGGAATACAAAAATGTTCAATCCAAACAGGATGACCATCTTTGTGAATAATCTTAAAATCACTGGTGTGTATTGGCTCTCGCGAATGAAGAATTTCTTCATGGTGCTCCTGTATTATTTCACTATCATCAGGATGAACTATTTGGTTCATTAAGTCGGGATTATCGTAAAATGCACTGGGAGGGTATCCGGTAATTTGCTCGCAGCCATTTGAAATAAATTGGAAATGGTTATCGGCATCTAACCAATATTCCCAGTCTTTGGTATTGTCGGCCAGTATTTTAAATTTTTGTTCACTGGCTTTTAGCTCATTCTCTGCTTGTGTTCTTGAGGTTATATCATGAAAAACACAGTAGGTTTGTTTGAAACTTCCATCGGCTTTGTAGCCAATGGTGCCATTTAAAGCGATGTTGATGTAATGCCCTTTTTTATGTCGCAGTTTAAATGGTATGTTGTTCACATATCCGCGTTTTAAAAACATCGGAAAATTCAGGTCGTAATGGGCTTTCCAGTCAGGGTGCAGAAAATCGCGATAGTTTTTACCAATTACTTCGTTGCGTTGATAGCCCAGTGTTGAAAGCCAGGCCGGATTTACATCGTAGAAATTTCCTTTATCGTCTAAACTTTGATAAGGGAGTGGAGCATGCTGGTATAAATTTCTGAATTTTTCTTCCCTTTTCTTTAAAAGCTCCTTTTCTTCAATTTTTTCTGTGATGTCGTGAAACAATGTGGCAAAGTATCCTGGTTTTATTCTGGTAACAGAGATGTGAAAATGCTTACCCATTGGTTCAAAATAAACATCAAAGTTAAAAGAGATACCTGTTTTGGCCACATTTGCATATTCATTAAGGTAAGGGGCCGGAGAATGGTTGTATAGTTTGCTGGCCAGCTGGCCTGCTGCCTCTTCCTGTTTTATGCCCAATATCTTTTCGTAAGCTCGGTTTACTTCCAGTATCAGGTAGTCGCCTGGACTACCATTATCATCTTCAATTAGTTTATGTATGGCACAGCCTTCCTGCATATTCTCGAATAGAAAGCGAAATTTCTCCTGGTTCTCCCATGAATCTTCAAAAAGTGGCTTTTTATGTGTTACATCGCGTCCAATGCCCATAATACCTGATAAATTCTGGTTGGTATCGTATAAGGGATAAAAAGTGATCCGGAAATGATTTATATTGTTGTTTTTGAGCCTGGCTTCAACCTCTTGTTCCACAGTTTCTCCAGAACTTAATTTCTTAATCATGTGTTTTAGCCAATCTTGCTGAACATCAAGAGACAGTAAATCAAAAATATTTTTACCTAAAACCTGTTCTGCCGGGCATTGGAAGAGTAGCTCCGCGCTGGAATTACATGTGGTAATTTTTCCTTGCAAACAGGTTGCAATAATTGGCTGATTTATGGAGTTTAACAGGTAATCGGAAGGTACTTTTATAGGTTCCTTTTTTGCCATAATTTAGGTTTTAGATATAAAACTGGTGCCAATTCTTTTACAATGTTTTTCAGTGAATTAGAATTAGTTTATGAAAGTAGCTATTTTAATGATTGTACGGAAATAGAACTCATTATTTGATTGCTATTTCTTTTCATCTCCAGGCGAGTAAAATTTTCCTTTTTTTAACCAGTCCAATGCGGCTTTATCAGTACTGAAGCATCGGTAAGTATAAGTTTTTAGTGGTGCAACCATTTGCTGAAAAATGACGCCCATTGCCGTTTCAAACGGAGTGTTAACCAAGTCGGCATGTCGCACTTCTCGTCGGTTTCTGGTCAGTTTCTTTATTTCTAAAAAGAATTCCCGCATTTCACCTAATGAAATTTCCAGCTGCGAGTTGCGCGAATCTTCCAGTATGTATGCAGTGTCAAAATTACCAAATTCATGTAATAGCTTGTGCAATACCACCTTGGTTTCGGAGTGAGTAATTTTGCCTTCTTTGGTTATGTAAATTATGCGATCATCGGGATTGTATTTTATTTCCAGGTTCTTCATGCACCAATAAATTATAATCTGCAGTTAAAAAAGCGTCGAATAAAACTAATAAAATAAACTGACAATATTGCACACGGTTTTTATCGTATTTTTATTGTTTGTACCGCTGAAGTGTTAAAACAATCAACTAAATATTTTTTGAATAGATTCAAAAAGGCGGTGTTTATGAATTGGTTTCGAAACAAAATCGTTGCAACCTGATTTTTGAGCTTTTCGAATATCTTCGGGCTGAGCAAATGCTGATTGGACAATAATTTTTACGTTATTGTTAAAGGCTCTGATTTTTTCAGTAGCTGTAAATCCATCAATTATTGGCATTTTTATATCCATCAGAACCAGATCGAGGTCAGGATTTTCTTTTACCAGTTCAATGGCTTCGTGCCCATTATTCGCGATTATTGTTTCTGCTGCAATTTCGTTAACCAATAGTTTCAACAGTTCAATTGATACCGGGTCGTCTTCTGCTATTAGTATCTTTAGTTTTTTATTAAGTAAATCGCTGAAATTTTGTTGAAAGCTGTTGTCTGAAACTTTTGTTTCGTTGGCTGTAATTAGCATGGGCAAGGTAACATTAAAGGTAGTGCCTTCTCCAACATTCGACTTTAAATTTATACTTCCGTTAAGCATTTCGGTGTACGATTTTGTAATTGAAAGTCCTAAGCCTGAGCCTTCAAAAACTCTTGAATCGGCCACATCTGCCTGTACAAACCGATCGAATATGGCTTGCTGACGGTTTTGTGGTATGCCCACTCCTGTGTCGTGTACGTAAAAATGAATATATTTCTCACTTAATGTATAACCAAACTCTATTGTTCCGGAAGCGGTAAATTTATACGCATTTCTAATCAGGTTGGTTAAAATCGAGTTGAGTTTGTCTGGGTCGGTATGGAAAAGACTAACCGGTACACCGTTATTTTCATTTACCTTAAAATCAATCCCTTTTTTGTGCATTGATGGTTGAAAAAACACATAAAGCTCGTTGATTAATGCCGAGAGGTTAATGTCTTGCATATTCAGGTTTACCATGCCCGATTCAATTTTCGATATGTCAATAATATCGTTAATTGTGCTTAGCATACGCTCGCCACTGGTTTGAATTACATTAATAAATTCATGTTGCTGCTCTGTAGTCAGGTCAGGCTCTTTCAATAGTTCGGTAAAGCCAAGAATGCCATTCATTGGGGTGCGTATCTCGTGGCTCATGTTGGCTAAAAACGAAGATTTTAACTTATCGCTTTCCTCTGCTTTTTCTTTGGCTTCCTGAAGCTCTTTTAAGGTTTGTTTTTTTTCGGTAATGTCTTCTTTAACGGCAATAAATTGTGTAATCCGTTTTTGCTGGTCGAAAATTGGCGATATGTTGGCTTGCTCCCAGTAGCATTCTCCGTTTTTTTTCTTGTTTAAAAGCTCACCAACCCAAATGTTTCCTGATTTTATGGTTTGCCACAATTCCTTATAAAAGGCTTCACCTTGATCGCCTGATTTTAAAATTCTTGGGTTTTGGCCAAGTACCTCAGCCTTATGGTAACCTGTTTTTTCTTCAAAAAATGGGTTTACATATTCGATGTTACCATCAGCATCGGTAATAACAATACTGGCGGGGCTCGATTCTATTGCCTTCGATAACATTTCGTTGGCACGTTCAAGCGTTTTTCTTCTGGTAATATCGCTAATAAATCCTTCGAGCAAAATTTCCTTATCGTTGTATATTGCTTTGCCCCTTTCCCAAACCCATTTCTCGGTATCGTTTTTAGTTTTTATGCGGTACTCAAGCTCATAAGACTTTTTTTCAGTAATTGATTTTTGAATCGTATTCCAAACATATTTTTTATCATCCGGATGAATGAGGTCATCATATCTTATTGTGCCATTTGTTAATTCTTTCGGATGATATCCAAACAGGCTAAAGCATCCTTCGCTCATAAAATTCATGCTCCAGCTTTTGTTGTTTTTGCAATTGTATGCAACCCCGGGCAGATTATCGAGCAGGCGGTTCAATTGTTCCCTGCTTTCTTTTACAGCTTCCTGAAGAAAATAGCGTTCTGATATATCGCGAACTGCAGCAATTCTAACATTTTTCCCTTTAAAAGGAATGCTGCGTGCTTCTATCTCAGCGTATCCAATGGTTCCGTCTTTTTTTCGTGCTGAAACCACAAATGGTTTGGGAATGTCTTTTTGCAAACTTTCTAATACCTTTGGCCAATCTTTTTCGAGAATAAAATCTGATAAAAGATTTTTGCCAATAAGCTCTTCGCGTGAATAGCCTGTAATACGCAGCAAGGTTTCGTTTATTTCAAGAATCTTTCCATTATCGTGTATAATAATACCTTCAAATGAGGCTTCAGACAGAAACCTGAAGTGGGCTTCCCTTTCCTTTAGCTTTTCGAGCGTTTTTTTTAATTCCGAGTTATCATGAAGCATCACCTGCAGTGCCGGGCGATCATCGAAACTGGTGCTAACTACGGTAACTTCTACAGGCACCAAATGCCCGGGTTTTGTTAGGGCCACCGATTCGTAGTTCAATTGTTTTTCATCGCCATGTAGTCTTTTGGCGTGAATTTCTTTAACTTTTGCTCTTTCTTCGGGGGCAACAAATTTAGTAAAATCTTGTCCCAGAAGCTCTTCTTTTGAATAGCCTGATAAAATGCAGAGCGATTGGTTAACAAATTTTATCTCACCATCCTGTAAAATAAATAATGCATCGTTTAGCGAGTTAATCAGGTTGCGGTAGCGTATTTCACTGGTGGCTAACTCTGCATCCTGGTAGAGTTTTCCGAGGGCGAAACCAATATTGTGGGTGATATCAATAAAGGTAATTTCCTCTTTAGGATGTCTGGCTTCTTTTTTTGGAATGGCAGCACATAGTAGGCCATGTACTTGTTTTTCATCGGTAATAGGCGCAAAAAAAGTTGTCCACTCTTTTGGGTTTATGTTTGCAAGAAGTTCTTGCGGCAAATCTTTGGCAATACCTTGCTTTAAGCCTGTAATGCCTGCCAATAATTTACCGGTAAGTTCTTTGTTTTGAAGCTGTTTCTTAATGTGGTCTGTTTCTGCATCGGTACCGGCACCTGCAAAGGATGTTATTTGATTTTGGTCGTTAAAAAGGGCAATCCATGCTAAATGGTAACCACGGGTGTGAACCAGGATCTCACAGGTTTTATTGATTATTGATTCCGGATCTCTTTCTGAAAATACTAATCGATCAATTTCACGAGTGGTATCGATAATTTTATGGAGGTGGTTAATTTTTTGATGAGCCTGGTTTGTCATTACTTTTTTACCTGATTGTATTTAAAGTCAATATCCATTTCAATGCTTCTGAAAACGGCACAAGATAGTAAAATTGAATCATATAAAGTAGGTGGAATTTAGGGTAATGGGGGGTAAATGTCTGGATGGTAAAGACAAAAAAAAAGTGCTTCAAAACGAAGCACCTTTAAAATATAATGTTTTTGTTTTTTACGCTAATAGTTCTTTTACCTGGTTGTACACATTTTCTCCGGTGTAACCAAGTTTGTTATCCAAAACTCCAGCCGGAGCAGAGAATCCGAATGACTCAAGACCGAAAACTTTTCCATCAGGTCCTACAAGTCCTTCCAGGGTTACAGGTAATCCGGCAGTAAGTCCAAATTTTGTAACACCGGCAGGTAAAACTTCTGCCTGGTATGCTGCACTTTGTGTGCGGAACAAACCTTCTGAAGGAACCGATACAATGCGGCTTTTTACGCCATCTTTTGCCAGTAATTCGGCTCCGGCAACCAGGGTGCTCACTTCTGAACCACTTGCCAGAAGAATTACATCGGGTGTACCTTCGCAATCCTGAAGGATATACGCTCCTTTTTTGGCTCCCTGGGCTGTCTCGTAAGTCGTTACGTCTTTTATGCCTTGTCGCGACAGGATAAGCGCCGTTGGTGTATCGGTATTTTCCATAGCCATAGCCCAGGCTACTGTTGTTTCATTGCCATCGGCAGGACGAAGCACCAACATCGAGTTTTTGTGGCTGTGGTTTTGCAATTTCTCCATCAAACGTATTTGAGCTTCCTGCTCAACCGGCTGGTGGGTTGGTCCGTCTTCTCCTACACGGAAAGCATCGTGTGTCCAGATGTATTTAACCGGAAGTTCTTGCAAGGCTGCAATACGAGCTGCCGGCTTCATGTAATCGCTGAATACAAAGAAAGTTCCACATGCCGGAATTACACCACCGTGCAGTGCCATACCGTTCATTATAGCAGCCATTGTTAGCTCGCAAACGCCAGCTTGTAAAAATTGTCCGCTAAAATCACCTTTTTGAAAGGCTGTTGTATTTTTTAAGAAACCGTCGGTTTTATCAGAATTTGAAAGGTCGGCTGATGAAACCACCATGTTTTCAACTTCGTTGGCAAATACCGAAAGTACAGCTGCAGAGGCACCACGTGTAGCAACACCTGCTTTTTGTTCTATTTTGCTGTAATCAATTTCAGGAATTTCGTTGGCAAAGAAAGCTGTAAGTTTTGCTGCTAATTCAGGATTGGCAGCAGCCCATTTTGATTGCTCTTCTTTTTTTGCCGCTGCCGCTGCAATTAATTCTGCTTTACGTTTCTCGTAAAGTTCTTTAACATCATCAAAAATTACAAATGGGTTTTCCGGATCGCCACCCAGATTTTCGATGGTTTTAGCAAACGATGCTCCCGCGCCACTTAAAGGCTGGCCGTGTGTAGAGCATTGACTTTCGAAACTTGCTCCTTCTTCAGTAACCGCACCTTTACCCATTATTGTTTTACCAATAATAAGAGTTGGCTTTTCTGTTTCGGTTTGTGCTTCTTTTAATGCTGTACGAATGGCATCGGCATCGTTACCGGCGATGGTAACAACTTTCCAGCCCCAGGCTTCGTATTTTTTTGCAGTATCTTCAGTAGTAACTTCTTCGGTTTCTGTCGACAGCTGAATGTCGTTTGAATCGTAGAACATAATCAGGTTGCTTAATCCCAGGTGACCGGCAATTCGACCTGCACCCTGCGAAATTTCTTCCTGAATACCACCGTCAGAAATAAATGCATATGTTTTGTGTGCCATCCACTCGCCAAAGCGGGCTACCAAAAAACGTTCGGCAATGGCAGCACCAACCGCCATAACGTGTCCTTGTCCGAGCGGACCTGATGTGTTTTCAACACCGCGTTCAACATCAACTTCGGGGTGGCCGGGTGTTACACTTCCCCACTGACGAAAATTGGCAACATCTTCCATACTATAAAAACCTGCCAGTGCTAAAATGCCGTAAAGCATTGGAGACATGTGTCCCGGATCAAGGAAAAAACGATCACGGTTACTCCATGTCATGTCTGATGGGTCGTAATTCAAGAATTCGGAATAAAGAATGTTGACAAAATCTGCTCCACCCATTGCTCCTCCTGGGTGGCCCGATTTGGCTTTTTCAACCATTGCTGCAGCTAATATTCGAACATTATCAGCTGCTCTTACTTCAATACTTTTGCTCATTTTTGTAATTTTAATTCAATTTACTTAGGCAGGACAGGAGTGCCAAAAATAGTAAAAAAGAAAGACTTAGAATGAAGGCTAAACGCTTATTAATGTTAATTTAGCAATAAGTGGCTGCTTCAATTATTAAAACAAAAAAAGGAGAATAAGATTTTTCATCCTATTCTCCTTTGTGGTTGTTTTATTTTGCTATGTATTGGCCGGTTTAGGCATTTATGATGCGAACCATAAAAATACCATCGATAGCCAAAAGCTTTTCTTTTACGCTTTCCTCAACTTGCTTACTATCAACATCAATAATGTTGTAAGCGATGTCGTCGCGTTTTTTGTTGAGCATATTGTCGATGTTTAGTCCTTCAGCAGCTAAAACGCTTGAGATTTGACTAACCATATTAGGTACATTTTTATTTCCAATCAAAATACGGCTTCCTCCGTTACGCTCCAACTCGGCAGCAGGGAAGTTAACCGAATTCTTAATGTTTCCGTTCTCCAGGTAGTCGCGCATTTGCTCTACGGCCATAATTGCGCAGTTGGTTTCCGATTCTTTAGTTGAGGCTCCTAAGTGAGGAATTGAAATCACATTGTCCATTTTAAGGCAATCTTCATCAGGGAAATCGGTAATGTATTTTGCTACTTTTCCCGATGCAATTGCTTCTTTCAGGTCGGTATGATTTACCAATCCTCCGCGGGCAAAGTTCAGTATTTTTACGCCATCTTTCATCATGGCAAACTTGTCTTTATTGATGTAGCCTTTTGTGTCGGGAAGCAAGGGGATGTTTATGGTGATAAAATCGGCTTGTTGCAGCAGTACCTGAATGCCTTCAACCACTTTCACTTCGCGACTTAATTTTAAAGCATGCTTAACCGACATGTATGGATCGTAACCAATAACATTCATGCGTAAGGCCGATGCTGCGTTGGCTGCAAGTACGCCAATGGCTCCCAAACCAATTACCGCCAGTGTTTTTCCTTTTATTTCTTCTCCTGCAAAGTTTTTCTTGCCCTGCTCAACAAGCGCAGGAACTTCATCGCCTTTCCCGATTAACGTTTTTGCCCAGTTGGTGGCTCCAATATAATCGCGCGAAGCCATTAACATTCCGGCAATAACAGCTTCTTTTACTCCGTTGGCATTAGCCCCGGGTGTATTAAACACCACAATTCCTTTATCGGTACACTTGTCAATGGGGATATTGTTTACGCCTGCTCCGGCTCTGGCAACTGCTTTTAACGATGATGGCAATTCCATATCGTGCATTTTAAAACTGCGCAGTACGATGGCATCCGGATTAGGAAGTTCGCTTGCTATTTCATAATTGTCGAGCGGAAAAAGTTTAAGACCATCAGGGTCAATCTTATTCAGAGTTTGAATTTTAAACATGAAGCTTTCTTTTTAATTGATATTCTCTGTAGCTGAAAATAATATCCTTTCGACTATGGATTTGGATATCATTTGTTTTAGTGACAAATATCAGCATTATATCTATAAATTATAAGCTGTTGGCGCGATTAGTTTTCAATATGAAATTAACATTAATGAAATGAACAAAAAAAAAGCCAGACTCTCCAGCCTGGCTCATCAACCTTCAACTACTAACCGATTTTATAACCCAAAAAATTATGAAACAATAGTTATGAACTATTTCATTAGATTTATGCTTACAAAAAAACGATTAGTCTACCTCTTGGTCTGTAATTTTTGTCACAAAAGACCCGAAAAATCAATAAAATTTCTTGAAAGCGAAACTTTACCTTCATTTTCCAGCTTTTTCAAGAGGCGAGAAATAACTTCTCGTGATGAATTGAGTTGAAGAGCCAGATCCTGGTGTGTGCCGGAAAAGGTGTGTTCTCCTGATTTGTTATGCCTGTCGACGAAATATTTAACCAAACGTTCGTCGAGTTTTAAAAATGCCACCGCATCCAGCGTGTTAATTAATTCGCGAAAACGATTCTGAAAGGTCTGCATCACATATTGTTTCCATAAGGGATATTTGGTGGTCCAGGCATCAAGCATTTCTACAGGAATAAGAAGTACCACGGTTTCTTCTTCGGCAACTGCGTTTACTTCGCTGGTTTGGCGAGCCATACAGCAGGTTAACGACATGGCGCACACTTCGTGTGCCTGCAAATAATACAACAGCAGTTCGTTTCCTGCTTCGCTGGTTCGCGACACCCGGATAAGGCCTTTGAGAACCAGTGGGAAACTGGAAATAAACTGTCCTTCACGAATTAAGGTCTCGTGTTGGTTAAACTTCTTCCGAACAGCAATTTGTAAGATTTCTTCTAATAATTCCGGTTCCAGAAAATTGTATTGTGCGTAAAAATCTTCCATGTCAGTAGTGCAACTTTCAGCAAATTTAGTGTTGTGGTTCATTATTCCAAAAAAAAATGATTAAATCCCACGCTTGCCTAACTTTTTTCAAAAAAACTGATCATAAGCTCATTGTTGGTTTGCTTATCCAGGTGTCGCTGATTTTTTGTTGGGAATTATACTTCTTTTGCCAACTTTTATCAAAAAAAAAGATTCCATTTTGCAATATGGAATCTTTTTCTTTCAGAGCTATCTTGTGTATATATCTATTCAAACATGTCGCGCATTTTCTCGAAAAAGGACTTTTCCTGAGCAGATGGTCCTCCCTGGAAACCTGGAGAATCCTGTAGTTTTTCCAGGGCTCGTTTTTCTTCGTTACTCAGTTTTTTGGGTATCCAAACATGTACACGAACCAACAAATCGCCACGTCCGTAGCCGTTAACATCGGGAATGCCTTTTCCGCGTAATCTTAAAATCTTTTCAGGTTGTGTGCCGGCTTCAATTTTCACTTTCACCTTGCCGTCAACTGTTGGTATTTCGGCCGTGGTTCCCAGTGTAATTTCAGGGAACGAAAGGAATAGGTTGTAAATTAAGTTGTTACCGTCGCGTACCAGCTCGTTGTTGTCGTCCTCGGTAATAACTACCAGCAAGTCGCCGTTAATGCCGCCACGTCGTCCGGTATTTCCTTTTCCCGAAACATTTAACTGCATTCCTTCGCCAACACCTGCCGGTATTTTAATATTTATAACTTCCTCTTCACGAATTACGCCCTCGCCTGCACAGTGGTTACATTTGTCGGTAATCATTTTACCTTCGCCCTGGCATGTGGGGCAAGCCGAGGTGGTTTGCATTTGCCCAAGCAGGGTGTTTTGTACACGTGTTACCTGACCTGCGCCACCACAAGTGCCACAGGTTGAGTACGATGAGCCATCTTTTGCGCCTGTTCCGTTACAATGTTGACAGGCCACATATTTTTTTACTTTTATTTTTTTCTCAACGCCGTTAACAATATCCTGGAGGCTGAGCTTGACTTTTACGCGTAAATCCGACCCCCGGCTTACTCTTCTCCCGCCACGGCCACGGCTGCCGCCGCCACCAAATCCGCCAAATCCGCCAAAATGGCCGCCAAATATGTCGCCAAATGCCGAGAAAATATCTTCAATATCTGAAAATCCACCACCACTAAATCCTCCGCCTGCGGCACCACTCATTCCGGCATGGCCAAATTGGTCGTAGCGCTGTTTTTTCTCGGGATTACTAAGCACCTCGTAGGCTTCAGCAGCTTCCTTAAATTTCTCTTCTGCTTCCTGGTTTCCCGGATTTTTATCGGGGTGGTATTGGATAGCTTTTTTGCGGTAAGCCT
The DNA here is from genome assembly GCF_963676735.1 of uncultured Draconibacterium sp. Taxonomy (NCBI): domain Bacteria; kingdom Pseudomonadati; phylum Bacteroidota; class Bacteroidia; order Marinilabiliales; family Prolixibacteraceae; genus Draconibacterium; species uncultured Draconibacterium sp. The sequence continues at coordinate 405,759 of NZ_OY781464.1, forward strand.
TTTTTATCTGATCGGCTGAAGCATCTTTGCCTACTTCCAATACTTCGTAATAGTCTCTTTTCGCCATTTTTTTCCTCTCTATAGATTATTCTCCGATTACGACTTTGGCAAATCGGATGACCTTTTCATTTAAGCAATAACCTTTCTGAATAACATCAACCACTTTCCCTTTTAATTCCTCGTTTGGTGCAGGAATTTTTGTAATGGCTTCGTGTAAGTCTACGTCAAAATCTTCGTTTTGGGCTTCTATTTCTTTTACATTGTTTTGTTTTAGGAATTCCTGGAACTTGTTGTAGATTAAAATTGTACCCTGTTTTCCGGCATCGTCTTCCGCCAGTTCTTTCATCGAGTCGAGTGCACGTTCGAAGTCATCAACAACCGGAAGAATATTTACAAGTACTGTTTCTCCGCCCGATTTAATCAGGTCGGCCTTTTCTTTTAGGGTTCTTCTTCTGAAATTATCAAACTCGGCTTGCAAACGAAGGTGTTTGTCTTGTATTTCCTGAAGCTTTTGACCCAGCTCTTCCAGTTGTTCTTCTTTTTTATCTTTTTTAGATTTTTTCTTCTTCCCCTTCTTGTCTTCTGCATTTTCATCCTGCACTGTTGCAGTATCTTCTGGTGCTGAAGCGTTATCTGTAACTTCCTCAGTTTCCTGATTTATTTTTTCCTCTGCCATCTTACTTTATTTTTCAGTATAAATAATTAACTGTAAGCATTTTTTATGCTACGCTGACATAGCAAAAATTTTGCCATGCAAATATAAACGACAAATTGGCACCCGAATCAGATATCGAGTGCCAATTTGAACGATTTATATAATTTTTAAACTAGGGTTTACCCTAATCTACTTCAGGTATTTTTTTAGTGCCGCTTCAAGTGCCGGGCCGCGCAATTTTTTTGCGATGATAACCCCGTTTTCATCAATTAAATAGTTGTCGGGGATACCTCGTACCTGGTAAACCATGCGGTATTTCGAATTCCATTTTTTGAAATCGCAAATGTGCGAAGGCCAGTCCAGTTTATCTTTTTCTATGGCTGCTTTCCAGCTATCGGCCGAGCTGTCGAGCGATACGCCAAATACGGTAAAACCTTTGCCGTTGGTAAATTTGGCGTCTTTGTATTTATTGTAGTTGGCCACAACTGTTGGGTTTTCTCTTCGGCAAGGACCACACCAGCTGGCCCAAAAGTCGATTAATACAACTTTGCCTTGCAAATCAGATAGTTTAATGGTTTCGCCGTTTGGCCCCGTTCCGATTAGCTCGGGTGCTTTGTTGCCAATATTTAAACCAAGTTGCTGGGCATTTATAAACGTGGTGCCCATAAAAATGATTGCTGCCAGTAAAATAACTTTCTTCATATTTTGGATTTTGATGTTTCTAAAAATTCAAATATAAAATATTAAGTAGTAACACAATGCGCTGATGAATGTTTTAACACGGCGTTTACATTCTTGAAATGTTTGCTCCAAGTGCATTTAGTCTGCCATCGATATTCTCGTAGCCACGGTCGATTTGTTCGATGTTGTCGATAGTGCTAATGCCTTTTGCCGACATGGCAGCAATAAGCAGGGCAATACCGGCACGTATATCGGGCGATACCATTTTAGTGGCTCGAAGGGCATGTTTGCGGTCGAGGCCAATAACGGTTGCCCGGTGCGGATCGCAAAGAATGATCTGCGCACCCATGTCGATTAATTTGTCGACAAAAAACAGGCGGCTTTCAAACATTTTCTGGTGAATAAGCACACTGCCTTTGGCTTGAGTGGCAACCACCAGGAAAACACTTAGCAGGTCGGGGGTTAAACCCGGCCATGGGGCATCAGCAATGGTCATTATTGATCCATCGATATATGATTCAATTTCGTAATGTTCGGTGTCTTTTACAAGTAGGTCGTCGCCTGCCTGTTGAACGTTAATGCCAAGTCTTCTGAATGATTCCGGAATGATTCCGAGGTGTTCGATACCTACATTTTTAATGTTGATCTCGGAAGCGGTCATGGCAGCTAAGCCGATGAAACTTCCAACTTCAATCATATCGGGCAATATCTGATGGGTACATCCTTTTAACGAGGAAACTCCTTCAATAGTAAGCAGATTAGAACCAATGCCAGATATTTTTGCCCCCATAGAAACCAGCATCTTGCACAATTGCTGCAAATAGGGTTCGCAGGCTGCGTTATAAATTGTTGTTGTACCGCTGGCTAAAACAGCAGCCATTACAATATTTGCGGTTCCGGTAACCGAAGCCTCGTCCAGTAGCATGTATGCTCCGCTTAGTTTGTCGGCTAAAACGGTGTACCATTTGTTTTCGCGATCGAATTCGAAGCGGGCGCCCAGTTTTTGCAAACCAATAAAATGGGTATCAACTCTGCGCCGACCAATTTTATCGCCGCCCGGTTGGGGTATAAAACCTTTCCCGAAACGGGCTAGCAGCGGACCAATAATCATTATAGATCCTCGCAAAACAGCTGCCTGTTTGGCATACTCCGGGCTTTTTAAAAAATCGATATCAACCTGCGATGCATTAAAACTAAAATGGCCTTTGGCAAGGCGCTCTACCACAACTCCCAATCCCTTTAAGATTTCAATTAGTTTCAAAACATCACGTATTTCCGGAATGTTTTTTATAATCGTTTCATCAGGACTTAATAATGTGGCGCAAATAATCTGGAGCGCTTCGTTTTTAGCACCTTGTGGTTCAAGGTCTCCTTTTAATTGGAAACCACCTTCGATTTTGAAAGTTGACATGGGGAAGCAGGTTTATGGCTTAATCTATTTTTTCTTTTTTGTTTTTTTCTTTTTTGTGCCTACAAGCGACTTGGCATCGGCTAATTGCAATCCTTCTGCAGGTTTTAGCTTTCCTTCCGACATTTCTATCAGATCATTAAAAATGAATTCGTCTTCCACACCGTCTTTGTTCCACGACAGGTATGATTTTTTCATGTGATTTGCAATTTGCTCAATAATAATCTCGCGCTCTTCTCCTTCAAAGTTATCCGCTTCCTGAATCAGCAATTCCATTGTACGGCCATAGTGTTTGTATTTTATACGATGCTGATCGTAAGGAACCTTGTTTGGACGTTCGAGCAACGACTCGGGCGAAGGCGGATCGTAAGGGTAGTCGATATCGAGTTTAAAATCAGACATAATGGCGAGGTGATCCCAAAGTTTGTGTTTAAACTCATGAACATCACGCAGGTGAGGAAAAAGATTGCCCATAACATCGATAACCGTTTGGGCCGATTTATTTCGTTTGTCGCGGTCTTCAATAGTTAACAGGTAATCGACCATGTTTTGTATATTTCTTCCGTATTCCGGAAGGGCCATCTTTTTTCTTTTGGTATTATAATCCATTTGTAAATGTTTAATGCTAATAATCTAATCTTCAAGTAAGTTGGATTTATTCGCGAAATGATGTTGCAAAACTAATCATTTCCTGAAATATTGCGAATATTTATCAATAATCGGTTTTTATGTTTTAATTTTTAGCTTGGCAAACTTCAGCAAAAGCTGTTTTTGAGTTCCCGATTTAAAAATTACTGTTGCTTTAATGTTGGGTGCCACGCCTTCAATATTTGTTACTTTTCCTTCTCCAAAACGCTGGTGCTCAACACGCATTCCCACTTGTATTTTTCCGGGGTCGTCTCCCTGGAACGTGTTTTGCGTTTTGCTGCTTTCTTTAAGCGAAACGAGTTTTTTATTAAAAAAGTTTTGCGACTCGCGTGTTTTAAATGACGATGGGGGTTGGCGACGGCTGAATTTTTGATGAAAACGTTCGGGCTGATCGGTGCTTTGCGCTTGCCGGGGTGATGAAGAAAAACCATCAGCACTGCTGGTGTCAAGAAACTGCTGATCAATGTCTTCAAGAAAACGGCTTGGTGTACAAAAATCAAGATTTCCCCATCGATAGCGCTGGTTGGCATACGAAAACCAGGCATTTTCTTCAGCGCGGGTTAGGGCCACATAAAACAGTCGGCGCTCTTCTTCCAGCGTTTCAGGTTTGTTGTCGCCATTTTGGTTCGATGGGAAAAGATTTTCTTCCAGACCAACAACAAACACATTTTTGAATTCGAGGCCTTTTGACGAGTGCACGGTCATTAATGTCACCTTGTTTTTGTCTTCCTCTTTTTCGCTATCCTGGTCGGTAAGCAAAGCAACATCCTCAAGGTAGTTTTCCAGTTTTTCTGGTTCGCCGGTTTCTTTGGCATTAATGCTAAATTCCTGGATTCCGTTCAGTAATTCCTGAATATTTTCGTGACGGCTCAGGCCCTCGGGTGATTTGTCGGTGTACAGTTCTTTTAAAATGCCGGTTTGTTCGGCAATGGTTTTTGCCGTGTCAAAGGCATCGTTTTCATCGGCAAATTGACGGAACTTTTTAATTAAGCCTACAAAGTTCAATATTTTTCCGGTAGTACCTTTGTTTAGTCCGGCATGGTTAACAGTTGGCAGATCAGAAACTATTTTCCATATGGAAGTTTCGTTGTTTATGGCGGCAGTTTCGAGTTTGGAAAGAGTTGTCGCACCAATTCCGCGCGCAGGGTAATTAATGATGCGTTTTAAGGCTTCATTATCTGCAGGATTGATGGTCATCCTGAAATAAGAGAGCAGGTCTTTAATTTCTTTTCGTTGATAAAAGCTTAAGCCGCCATAAATCTTGTAAGGAATATTTCTTTTCCGCAATGATTCTTCAAAGATTCTCGATTGTGCATTGGTGCGATATAAAATGGCGAAGTCTTCAAATTTGTAATGGTCGCGCAGTTGGAGCTGGGCAATTTCCTGTGCCACTAAAAAACCTTCTTCGTTGTCGGTTAATGCCGAAATTAATTTTATGGGTTTCCCGGTAGCATTTTCCGAAAATACTTTTTTGGGAATTTGCCGTTTGTTTTTGGCAATAATACTGTTTGCTGCATTAACAATGGTTTGTGTAGAGCGGTAGTTTTGTTCCAGCTTAAAAACTTTATGCTCGGGGTAATCTGATTTAAAATTCAGGATATTTTCAATTCTTGCACCACGGAATGAATAAATACTTTGGGCATCGTCGCCAACCACACAAATATTTTTATGTGCTGCAGCCAGCTTTTTTACAATCAGGTATTGCGAGTAATTGGTATCCTGGTACTCGTCAACCATAACATAGCCAAAACGTTCCTGGTATTTTTGCAATACTTCGGGGTGATCGCGAAAAAGCAGGTTTGTTTTTAGCAGCAGGTCGTCAAAATCCATCGCGCCCGAAAGAAAACATCGTTTAGCGTATTCTTTATAAATATTGGCAATTTGAGGCATGCGCATGCTTTTGTCTGCGGTTCTAATTTCAGACGAGTTGGCGTACACATTGGGCGTAATAAGGTTGTTTTTCGCCATCGATATCCGTCCGGCCACTACACCGGGTTTATAAATTTTATCGTCGAGCTGAAAACTTTTTATGATGGTTTTGATCAGGCTTTTACTATCGGCACTATCGTAAATCGTAAAGTTCGACGGGTAGCCAATGGTTTCGTGTTCGGTTCGTAAAATTCGGGCAAAGATACTGTGAAAAGTGCCCATCCATAGGTAGCGTGCCGTATTTTCGCCAACCACACTTGCGATCCGCTCTTTCATCTCGCGGGCGGCTTTGTTGGTAAAGGTAAGCGACAAAATACTTGATGGCCGCGCGCCTTGTTTCAGTAAGTTGGCAATACGATAAGTTAACACACGCGTTTTTCCCGATCCTGCACCGGCTATTACCAGGGCAGGCCCTTCCGTGCGAAGAACAGCCTCTCTTTGGGCATCATTTAAATTCTGAAGATAATCAAACACTATAGCTTTCCTTTTTTGCTTTGCAAATATAACAGACCGTTTAAAAAACTGATTGACAAAAATGTTGAGTTGTCAGTTTTATGCTTGCGAAATAAACGGTTATCTGGCATTTCGTACCAAGTGCATTACACAACAATTGGCAATGCAACTTGTTTGGGGCAAAAATAAAGCTTGTGAAAAGTAATTCAGGTTATTTTTCGGCTCTTTTATTAACAAATTATTTTAGCTTCCTGTATTTCCGTTGCTGTTCACTATTTTTGCCTGCAACAGGCAATTAAATAAAATTTATACGTTAATATTGTATCTCAAAGAGCAAACATTTATGAAGCACATTCTTATTATTGGTTTTATAGTGGTTTTGTCAGCTTTCTCGCTTCAGGCACAAATTACATCTCCCGAAGCCAATGCCAACGATGTAACCCAATACCCGGTTTTTCCGGAAACGGATGAAATTTTTATTTTTTGCAGCAACGATTCAACGCAGCAAAATGCTACGCTAACAGCAAGTACAGAATTGCAGGGGACTAAAACCTATTTGTGGGAAAAATATGATGAAATACAGGCTTCATTCCTTTTGTATTTTCAGGAAAGCACAGAGGCAAACACATCGCAAATAGTGGGTTTGGCTGATGGCTGTTACCGGATTTCGATTAGCCAGGGAGACAATACCGTTACCGAGCGTGCATGGGTGTTTAATAACTGGATGTATGCCGGTGGAGAAGTGGTAAAATCAACCTGCGAATATTTTAGAATGGCCGGCGAAATGAATTCAGCGGTGTTAACTTATTTTGATTTAAGTAGTGGAGCCCCGGTTGATTTAGCTAAAAATGTGCAGGTGGAGTGGCTTAAAGACGACAGCCGTGTTGCCTCGGTTTTAAATCCAACAATATACGATCCGCCAACCGAAAATACCAATTATACCCTACGCGTTTACGATAAATACGACTGCGAGGCCCGGGCGACGGTGTTGTATGAGTCGGTAGTAACAAAAGCCGATTTTACTGCCGAACCTATGAGTGGAGAAGCGCCGCTTACGGTTACCTTTACCAATAATTCTGAAAACGGAACAGCCGGCTATTACGAATGGCATTTTTACCGTGATTTAAATGAGATTAAACGAGACTCGGAAAACTCAACGGAGCCGGTTGATAGTATAATGTTGGTAGCGTATGATGATGCACCTGTGTACACTTACGAAAATTCCGGTTCGTACATGGTGAAATTAATTTCGAAACATCTTTCAGACTCGCTGGTGTGTGCAGATACGATGTACATGGAAGATTATATTGATGTAGATACATCGTTTATTGATGTGCCTAACGTGTTTTCGCCAAATGGAGACGGAACCAATGACGAGTTTGTGGTGAAATTCTGGTCGATGCAAAGCCTGGAAATAAGTATATATAACCGCTGGGGAAAACGTGTGCATTATTGGGAAAGTGGCGATGTTAGAGGCTTTGAGGGAACCTGGACGGAGACCGTTTGGGACGGCCGTGTGTTAGGTGGCCGTTATGCAAGCCCGGGCGTATATTACTACGATGTGGTTGGGCGTGGCCGTGATGGTGAAAAACGAAAGAAACACGGGTTTGTCCATCTTTTTCGAAATAAATAGGCTTTTTAGCTTATTTCCCAGTAATTAAAATAGTATTGCATATTGCCCCTTTAAACCAATAGTTTAAAATTTCCTGGTATTCTGCCGAGTAGTACCAGTCATTAAAATCTTTCTTCGACGGAAACTCAATCAGAACAATACGCCCTTCATCCCAAAAGCCTTCAAGGCAAACCGGCGAGTCGTCAACGGCCAGATAGCTGCCTTTGTATTTGCTAAAAACCTCACCAGCCGAGTTAATGTATTGCTGATAGATATTATTGTTGTTAATGTTAATTTGTGCGATAAAATATACGCTCATTGCAAGCTGTATTAATCTTGATGTAATTCTCAATTTTCATCATTCCATTTGTCTGTTACCACAGGAAATAAATTATATTTCTCTCCGAACTGCGATAGAAATTCAAGACTAAATGCCCTGAATGTATAGCTTACCGGAAGTAGAAGCACTGAGCCAATGTACGGAATGGCAATTAGCAGCAGGCCGATACAGCAAGTAATTACCGCAAAAAATATGATGGCTATGGCAACGGCAATACCCAAAACAAAAATGAACAGTCCGTAAAAAATAAAAGGGAGTGCCTTTTTTGCAAATAGAACCAGAAACATACTCCAGCCTTTTGCCACGCCAACGCGGTTTTTGTACATTAATGGTACAACAAAATCTTTTAAAAACATGGTGATATAGCCGAACACAACCAGGTAGCCCAAAAAAAGCAATACCATCTGTGCTATTCCCAAAAATACGGCTTCTTTCGATGCGTCGGTTTCATAAAGGGTTTTGCCGGTAACAAAGCAGTAGCTAATAAACAGCACAAAAACCGCAAAGGCAAACCACCCAAAAAAGAATTCGAAAATAAAAAGCGAGTTGCCTTGTTTCCGGAACTCATGCCAGGGTTTACTTATTTCGGCTTTGTTGTGTACTACATTGTGCAAAAACATAAACTTTCCGCGCGAGCTCACCCAAATACACACTGAAATAACTATCACCAGTAAAATTAAACCAACCAATATCAGGTTTGCCCACAAAGGATTGTTCATTAACCAGTCCCACGCGGTTTGCGGAAAATTAAAAAATTCTTCCCAGTTGGTATTGCTATTCCCTCCGTTTCCCGAGCCGTTACCTCCACAGTCGGTAAGGCCGGCTAGCCAGGCGGTAAAACCTATCTTAAACCACTTGTTTATGTCAAAAGGTTGAAACAGGGCATTTTTCATGCGTCGAAAACCCGCGGAAAGGGGTTGGCTGTAGTTGATTTGCATGGCCATTGTTTTTGGTTTAGTGCAAGTTAGGGCATTCATCTCTTTTTGTCAAACTATTTTTCAGGTAAATAGGCTTGCTGTAGCTCAGGTGTTTTATTGTATCTGTGCCTGGTACCATCTTATTTTTCTTCTGTTTTTAGAAACGCTGAATGAAAAAACTGAAGCCCGAAAAATGTACATGAATGTAAAGATGTTTATATTTATCGTTTACTAAATGCAACATAAACGAAGTAGTCCAATTCATCTTTTAGTGCCAAAGCATAACATGATGGATATTTTTTCGTTTAAAATGTATTTGTAAGAAAAAGCAGTTGAAAGATATAGGTGGGCTGCATTAGGTAATTACGAAAGTAGATTTAATTGAAAGTTATGAAGAAAGTTGCCGTATTTATTGTATTGATGGTAGTTAGTGTTGTTGTTGTTGTTGCAAAAAAGGATATTAATGCATGGAAGCAGGAACCCACCCTTGAGAAGCAATACGAAGTTTTTAAACTAAATCTTAATTTCTGGAATGGTTCTTACTTTTTAAAAGAAGACCAGTTAAACGATTTTTATGGCGCTTTAACTGATAGTATTGCCGGGCTTGATAATAATTTGCAGCAAAAATTATCTCAAATACAAAAGCTAAACAGCGAGCTAAGTTCAAGAGACGGGCAAATTACCAGTTTGCAGCAACAACTCGATGAGAGTTTAAAATTACAGAACTCAATTGGTGTGATGGGAATGAATATTAATAAAAGCGCCTATTCTGTTAGCATGTATTTGTTTATTGCAGCAGTTTTGGTGCTTGCCGGTTTTGTATTTTTGCTGTATAAAAGAAGTATTGCTGTTACCAAACGCACAAAAAAGGAATACCTGGAGCTAAAAGAGGAATACGAGGTGCATAAAAAGAATGCACTTGACCGTTATACCAAAATTAATATGGAGTTGCATAAAACAAGGCTGGAATTGAAAAAAGGTACTACCAGATCTTAGTATTCTATGTTTTGCTAAAGGAGCAGTTGAAACTATGCTGCACTGGTATTTGACTTTTTAACCTGCTACTGGTAAAAAACAAAACCCCGGCCAAACAGCCGGGGCTTCAATTTTAGTTTATAGTAAAATGGATTAGAAAATGGTCTATTCCTCTTCCTGCTCAGCTTCGTAAGCTTTAAGCAGTTCGTCTTGTACATCGGCAGGCACTTTTTCGTAGCCATCAAAACTCATGCTGAATACGCCTCTACCTCCGGTAATTGAGCTTAACGAAGTAGTGTATTTATGCATTTCTTTTTGTGGTACTTTTGCGCTGATTTTTTCCATGCCTTTTTCAGAGCCCATTCCCATAATCATGGCTCTTCGTCCTTGCAGGTCACTCATGGCATCACCCATTCGGTCTGATGGTACCCAAACATCGAGGTTGAAAATTGGTTCCAGAATTTTTGGGCCGGCATTTTTGAAGGCCATGCTAAAGGCATTCCGTCCGGCTAATTTAAACGAAATTTCATTTGAGTCAACCGGGTGCATTTTACCGTCGTATACGTACACAACAATGTCGCGGGCATACGAACCGGTAAGTGGGCCTTCTTCCATTTTTTCCATAATCCCTTTCAGGATGGCAGGCATAAAACGGGCATCAATAGAACCACCAACAATACAGTTGCAGAAAATTAATTTTCCTCCCCAGGATAGTGGATGTTCTTCTTTTGCTCTTACGGAAAGCTTTTGTTCCTTATCGCCAAATTTAAACATCGATTTTGGCTCAGCACCTTCGTTGTAAGGCTCAATAATCATGTGTACCTCGCCAAACTGGCCAGAACCACCCGATTGCTTTTTATGTCGGTAGTCGGCTTGTGCAGGCTTGGTAATTGTTTCGCGGTAAGGTATTCTTGGTTTTAAATAGTCAACTTCAATTTTATGTACATTATCGAAATACCATTTTAAAATGTTTAAATGGTATTCGCCTTGCCCGTGTACAAGCAGTTGTTTTAATTCTCTTGAGTATTCAACAACATAGGTTGGATCTTCGTATTTAATTTTACTAAGTACTTCACCTACTTTTTCGTCATCCGAATCGTTAACTGCTTTTACAGCAACAGTGTGGCGCGACGATGGAAATTCGACTGGAGCAAACTTGGTGCCCAATTCTTTTGCTGCCAGGGTTTGGTTGTATTTTGTTTCTTTTAATTTAACTGTACAGCCCAAGTCTCCTGCATGCAGCTCATCAACTTTTTCGCGGCTTTTACCATCCGGAACAAACACCTGAGAAAGACGTTCTTTGTTTCCAGTTTTTGAGTTTATCAGGTCGAGGCCTTCTTTTACCACGCCCGACATTACTTTGAAATAAGTTATTTCTCCAACATGCGGTTCAACAGCAGTTTTAAAAACAAAAAGACTTGGCGCCTGCGATGCATCCATGGTTACCTCTTTTCCGGCAACTATTTTGGCCATTTTCTTTTCGCTTGGTGCTGGTGCAATGTTGGTAATAAATTCTAACAACCGACCAATTCCAACACTTTTTTTGGCACCGGTGCAAAATACCGGGAACAAGGTTCTGTCAAGCATTCCCAGTTTTATACCCTTACGCATTTCGTCTTCGGTAAGCGTACCTTTGTCGAAGTATAACTCCATCAGCGCTTCCTCGTTTTCAGCTGCTTTTTCAACCAGTTCGTTGTGCAATTCTTCTGCTCTTTCAAGTTCAGCTTCCGGAATGTCTGAAATCTCAGGTTTGCCACTGTCGTCTTTAAACGTGTACATCTTCATTTTCAGTACATCGATGATGGTAGAGAAGTTGGTTCCTGCATCAACGGGATACTGAATAATTGTGGTTTTGTTTCCAAAAGATGCTTTACACTGGTCAAGTGTATTGTCGAAATTTGAATTGTCGTGGTCGAGCTGATTAAAAACCAAAATCAGTGGAGTTTCGGCTTTATCGGCATGACGGGCACCGGCTTCAGTTCCGGCTTCAACGCCATTTGCTGCATTAATGGTAAGCAGGCCAAGTGCCGTTACACTTAATGATGATACAACACCACCGCAAAGATCGTCCATCCCCGGGGTGTCCATAATATTAATTTTCTTTCCGTTAAATTCCGTATGCATTAGGGTTGAGAAAACAGAATTGCCGTAATCCTGTTCAATTGGGTTATAGTCTGATACCGTATTTTTGGCACCAACATCGCCCTTACGTTTTATAACTCCACCCTCAAACAGCATAGCTTCTGCAAGGGTGGTTTTCCCACTGCCGGCATTACCAATTAAAGCAATGTTCCGGACTTCGTCAGTTTTATAAACTTTCATAGTATGTAAGTTTTTTTGATTTATTGATTCTCGTTTTCTTCCTTTTTTGAAGCGAGGACACCAAAAATAGTAATAATTTGTTAACAATCAAGAGGTGGAAATCAGCTTCGGAAATTATATTATCCAAGCCTGTGTTGTTGGGGTAATTAATATGCATTAATCCAGCTGCTTAAGGGCGTTTTGTTAATAATTGTTATTGTCTGAAATCATTCCAAATAACAGGTGTTGGTAAATCATTAAAATAGCATAACAATTATATCAATTAAAAAACAGGGAGCACATATTGGAAGCTGGATTTTAGCTGTAGTCAATGTTAATTTATTTAGACTGAATAAAAAAAACTGATAAAAAGTCTTTTTTGTCTGAATATTTCCTTTAGTTTTGCCTCTGTGTGACAAAAGTCACTAATTAATGAGAATAAAATGATGATGAATTTTTCTGAAATAACAATGTGTAAAATGGCCTGTATGATGTGCATGTGCTGTGCCAAACATTTTGAGCAGAAGAATTGATTATGATTTAAAGTAAATAACTTAAATACAATGGCTCTTCTGCATGTGCAGAGGGGCCTTTTTTTTATGGTAGAGTTAGTAAAAATAGGTAAAGACAGTTCGTTGGAGCAGCGTGAACGGTTTCTTGTCGCGGAAGGCATACAGCATGAAGCGGGTGTGTTTTTACATACTTGTAACAGGGTGGAATGCTACCGTGGCCAAGGTAAAGTTGCCAACGAGGTAGTATTACATTTATTTAGGGTTGTGTCCGGATTAGACTCGGCCATTATTGGCGAAACAGCCATTGTGAACCAGGTAAAAACGGCCTATCAAAAAGCGGCCTGCACACAAAAACTTGATAAATCGGTGCATAAATTGTTTCAAACAGCTCTGGCGGTTGGCAAGCGGGTCCGACGCGAAACCGGAATCTCCGAAGGGGCCATGTCGCATAGCCAGGCGGTTGTTGATTTGCTGATAAAGCAAAATACCGATTTTAGCAACTTGCGCATCACTATAATTGGGGTGAATAAGCTTAACGAGAAAATTATTCAGTTTTTAATTAATAAAGGTGCCACAGCCATATTTATAGGAAACCGCACTTTTGAAAAGGCAAGCCTGCTGGCCGAAAAGTACCAATCAACCGCCTTGCGTTTTAACAGGCTACCCGATATTCTTAAGCATACTGATGTGCTGGTTTCGGCAACAAGTGCGCCCCATTATATCCTTAAAAGTGATGCGTTTGCTGCCACTCAGCCAATTACAATTTTTGATTTGGCAGTGCCACGTGATATCGACCCAACAATTGCCGAATTATCGAATGTACAGTTGTTTAATATCGAAACCATCGAGCAAAGCCTGGAGCACAATTTAAAAGCAAGAAAAAATAAAGTAAGGCTGGCAGAAGAGATTATTCAGCGAGAGCTTGAGCGCTTTCAAAAACACATGACTTATGGCACAAAATAATGGGAAAACAACAGAAAGAAAACGAAGGAGCATTGTAAAAACTATCTCCTGGAGGGCTATCGGAACTATTGATACCATAATTATATCGTGGATTGTGGTAGGTAACCTGAATTTTGCAGTAACCATTGGTGGGGTTGAACTTTTTACAAAAATGCTGTTGTACTTTTTTCACGAAAGGGCCTGGAACAAAATAAATTTTGGCCGGGTTAAACATGCACCTATTGAATACGAAATTTAAATAAATATGGCAAACAAAAACTTTTTACCCATTGCAATTGATATTGCCAACCAAAAAATACTAATAGTTGGCGGCGGGCAAAGTGCCTTTAACAAATTGCAGATTTTGCACCGACACAATGCCAAAGTTGAGATTTTGGCAACCGAAGTGTGCGACGAAATAAAAAATAGTGGTGTAAAATACATCGAAAAGCCTTACGATAAGAAATATATAAAAGACTATTTAATGCTTTATTCGTGCACAAATAACGACGAAGTAGACCGCCAGATTGAGGAAGATTGCCGTGCGGCAAAGGTTTTAGTTAATATTCATGATAAACCAGAACGCTGTCAGTTTGTTTCTCCTGCTATCTACCGTACTGGAAATATTTCGGTAGCCGTAAGTTCGAACGGAGAAAATGTGTACGAATCAATTCGGATAAGAAATTTAATACAAGATAAGTTGCAACTTAATTAAAACGCAAAAATGAGTTTAAAAACAAATCCATTAAATGATGCACAGCTAAGTGCTTTAGGTCAGTTGGTGGAAGGATTGACAAAAGATCAGACCCTTTGGTTAAATGGCTATTTCGAGGGGAGGCTTGCCGCATTCGGAGGGCTGGAAGTTCCGATGGTTGAAAGTGCTGCCGCAGCTGCCCCGCAAAGTTCAATTAACCTTACAATTTTGTACGGAACTGAAACCGGACATTCGCAGGGGCTTGCCGAAAAATTGGGAGAAAAGGCGTCTTTTAAAGGTATTAATACCCAGGTATTGAGCTTGTACGATTACAATTACAAAAAGCTGAAAGAAGAAGAAAATATAGCGGTAATTGTAAGTACGCACGGTGAAGGAGATCCGCCGGATATGGCCGAAGATTTTTATAAATATGTAACCGGAACAAGAGCACCGGAGCTTGATGGGGTAAATTTCTCGGTGCTGGCACTGGGCGATAAAACCTACAAGCATTTCTGTAAAACAGGCGAAGAAATTGATGAGGCCTTAAAAAGCCGTGGGGCCTATCGGGTGGCACAGTTGGTAAAGTGCGATGTGGATTATGAGCAGCCTGCCGAAATGTGGATGAACAACTTTTTGTTGAACCTTACACCAGCTGAAACTGCCGATCCGCTTGCCACAGAGTCGCCTCTTGTAGAATCGAACGGAGGCTTTGGAGAAGAATTCTCGAAGGCAAACCCATACATGGCAACGGTTTTAGAAAAGGTGAAAATTACCGGAAGTGATTCAGACAAAGAAGTGTACCATGTTGAGTTGTCGCTCGAAGGCTCGGGGCTGGAATACGAACCCGGCGACTCTCTGGGGGTTTTTACTCAAAACCCGGAAGACCTGGTGGAAGACATCCTTGCTTTTACCGGTTTCGATCCCGAGCAAAAAGTAGATGTTCAGGAAATGGAAATCGGTATACGCGAGGCGCTGTTGCACCACCTGGAAATAACGCTGTTAACTTTTGATTTGCTTACAAAATACCAGGCGAAAACTCAAAATGCTGAGCTGGCAAAGTTGCTGGCCGACGATAAAGCACTTGATGAATACCTCTATGGTCACGATGTGCTCGATTTGCTGGAAGATTTCCCGTTTAACTGGAACGCCAACAAACTGGCAGAGGTGCTTCGGCCAATTCCTCCGCGCTTGTATTCCATTTCGTCGAGTATGGAAAGTGTTGGTGAAGAGGTGCATGTAACCGTATCGGTAGTGCGCTACGAGCGGAAAAACCGAAAACGAAAAGGAGCCTGTTCGTCACACCTGGCGGATGGTATTGAAATAGATGAACAAGTACCTGTTTACATCGATAAAAATCCATCGTTTAAACTTCCGGCCAACGGTTCAAAAATAATTATGGTTGGCGCCGGAACCGGTGTTGCTCCGTACCGTGCTTTTATGCAACATCGCGAGAGTTTAGGTATTAAAGGCGAATCGTGGTTGTTTTTTGGCGACCGTAGGTTTAGCTCCGATTTTCTGTACCAAACCGAATGGCAAAAGCTGTTGAAAAATGAAATCCTAACAAAAATGGATGTGGCTTTTAGTCGCGATCAGGATGAAAAAATTTATGTGCAACACAAACTAATGGAACATCAGCAGGAAGTGTTTGAATGGCTTGAAAATGGTGCTCATTTCTATTTGTGTGGCGATATGAAATACATGGCCAAAGATGTGAATAAAACCTTGCTTGAAATTATTCAGGGGCAGGGTGGTGTTACCGAAGAACAAGCTGAGAAATATGTTAAGAACCTGAAACGTGAGAAACGTTTTCAAACCGATGTTTATTAGCGGGATTCGATTGTAGATTTTTTATTCTCGCTGCTCCCGGTGATGTTGATCATCGGTGAAATTTAAGGGGTGCGTGGCCTACTCAACCACAATACACCCCGTAACCCAAAAAATTATGAAATATGAGCGATGCTATTAACTGGCTTGAGCTTTCAGAAGTTGAAAAGCTGAAGTATGAAAGTAATTACCTGCGCGGAACGCTGGAAAAAAGCCTGGCCGATCCGCTTACCGGGGCCATTGCCGAGGGCGATACACAACTGTCAAAATTTCATGGAATTTACCAACAGTGGGACCGCGATGTGGATAAGGAGCGGAAACGGCAAAAGTTGGAACCGGCCTTTTCTTTTTTAATTCGTTTGCGCATGCCCGGCGGAAAATTTACTCCCAAACAGTGGTTGGCTATGGATGAACTTTCTGAAAAGTATGCCAATCAAACGCTGAAGCTTACAACGCGTCAGACTTTTCAGTTGCATGGTGTGTTAAAAAAGAACCTGAAAGCAACCATCAGCGAAATGAACAGTTATTTGATGGACACCATAGCTGCCTGTGGCGATGTAAACCGAAATGTAATGAGCCATGCCAATCCGGCGCAGTCGCCTTTGCATGCCGAAATTATAGATGTAGCTAAAAATATCAGCGAACACCTTTTGCCAAAAACGGGTGCATACCACGAAATTTGGCTCGATAAAAAGCTTGTGGCCAACAGCAAAGAAGAAATTGAGCCGCTTTATGGAAAACGTTACCTGCCCCGTAAGTTTAAAATTGGTATTGTTATCCCACCCCACAACGATTGCGATGTATTTTCACAAGACCTTGGGTTTATCGCTATTGTAAACAATGAAAAAATTGTAGGTTACAACGTAGTGGTTGGCGGTGGGCTGGGCTCCACTTTTGGCATGCCCGAAACTTATCCGCGAACAGGCACAGTAATTGGTTTTTGCACTCCGGAACAAGTGCTTGATGTTGCCGAAAAAGTTGTGCTGGTGCAACGCGATAACGGCAATCGTAAAAACCGAAAACAAGCCCGTTTAAAATATACGATTGACAGAATGGGGGTTGATGGTTTTGTTGAAGAGCTGACAGAACGTTTGGGATACGCTTTGCAGCCTCAGCGCGAATACGAGCTTAAAACCACGGGCGATTCGTTTGGGTGGATAAAAGGCACCGACAAAAAATGGCACCTTACTTATTTTGTTGAAGGAGGACGTGTAAGCGATACCGGCGAACGAAAGCTAAAAACAGCCTTGCGCGAAATTGCAAAAATTGGCGATGGCGACTTCATTCTTACCGGAAACCAAAACCTGATAATTTCAGGAGTTAGTGCAGCCGTTAAAAACCAAGTTGATGCATTGCTGAAAGAACACGGTGTGCCTGCAGAAGCTATTTCCGGCTTGCGAAAAAATTCGATCGCCTGTGTGGCATTGCCAACTTGTCCGCTGGCCTTTGCCGAGGCAGAACGGTATTTGCCAACGCTGGTAAGCAAAATTGAAAAGATACTGGCAGAATATCAGCTGGATAAAGAGGAAATTGTGATTCGGATGACCGGTTGCCCTAATGGGTGTGGAAGACCTTACCTCGCCGAGATTGGCTTAATTGGGAAATCACCCGGCTATTACAACCTGTACCTTGGCGGCAGTTTTAACGGAACAAAGTTAAACACACTGTACCGGCAAACACTTAACGAAGAGCAAATTTTAAACGAGCTGCAACCCATTATTGCCGATTTTGCTGCAAACCGAAATGGCGGCGAGCATTTTAGCGACTTTGTGTTTCGCAAAGAATATGTAAAAGAGCTTACAGAGGGAAAACTTTTCAGGCATTAAAATGGCAGTTTTTATTGGTAGAACGATTCAGCCCCAGTCAGAAAAACTTTTGAGGAAACATGGGCTTGAGTTTAAAGCACAGCCTTTAATCGCAACTGATTACTGCTTGCCTGATGCCAGGTTCTTTCAGGCCAGGAAAAACAAACCGGACGCCTGGATAATTAGCAGTAAAAATGCGGCCTTGTGGCTGTCGCAGTATTACCAGCAGATCGGATTTGCCAAAACCGACACCATCTTCTGTCTCTCGGAAAATCAAGAAAAGCTACTTAAAAAGCTTGGGGCTAAAATACTGGTTTCAGAAAAAAAGAACAGCAAATCGTTGGAAGACCTGGTGAAAAAAGAATACCGTGAAAATTGCCTTGTTTTTTTAAAGGGAGACCGTGCAGAAGGGTTTCGATACATCCGGCCGTTAGAAATAGTGGTGTACAGAACAACACTCTTAAAGCCTAAAATTGATAAAACGTATCAGCTCTATTTGTTTTTCAGCCCCAGCGGAATAGAGAGTTTTTCGATTGCCGGCAATAGGCTTGAGTCGCAGGCGCAAATTATTGCTATTGGCGAAACAACAGCACAAAAAGCACGCTCGGTATTTTCAAACCGGGTAAAAACATGTTTTAATCAAACAGAACAGGAGATGGTGAAAAAGGCCATTTGCGAAGCGCAAAAAAACAATTGGATTTATGAAAACAGAACAAAGCAAACAGTTATTTAGGCGAGCACAACAAAGTATTCCGGGAGGAGTGAATTCGCCCGTGCGAACTTTTGCCGGGGTAGGAGGTACACCGCGTTTTATAAAAAGCGCCAGTGGCAGTTTGTTGCTTGATGCAGATGGAAATGCATACATCGATTACCTGGGATCGTGGGGGCCAATGATATTAGGTCACGCCTGGCCAGGAGTTGTAAGGGCTGTGCAACAACAGTTGGCGCATTCATCGAGTTATGGACTGCTTACCGAAAAAGAAATTGAATTGGCAGAACTGGTGGTGTCGATGGTGCCGGGCATTGAAAAGGTTCGTTTGGTGAATTCGGGCACCGAAGCCTGTATGACTGCTGTCAGGCTGGCCAGGGCTGCCACCGGCCGACAGAAAATTATAAAATTTAACGGTTGTTACCACGGCCATGCCGATACTTTTTTGGTAAAAGCCGGTAGCGGTGCACTCACCCTTGGGAATCCTTCAAGCCCCGGAGTATCGGTCAATGCGGTGCAGAATACCTTAATTGCCGAATTCAATCAGCTACCTACGGTGGAAGAAATTATTGCCAATAACCCCGGCGCGATCGCGGCTATAATTGTTGAGCCGGTAGCTGGTAACATGGGCTGTATTCCTCCCGATGATAATTTCTTGCGTGGACTTCGCAAGCTGGCTACAAAAAATGGCATAGTTCTGATTTTTGATGAGGTGATGACCGGTTTTCGACTGGCGCCCGGTGGAGCACAGGAGGTATTTAACATTCGTGCCGACCTGGTGACTTACGGAAAAATAATTGGCGGAGGATTTCCGGTAGGGGCTATTGCCGGCCCGGAATCAATTATGGACTTACTGGCACCTGCCGGGCCTGTGTACCAGGCCGGAACCTTGTCGGGTAACCCGGTGGCTACCACCGCCGGAATTGCCATTCTTTCTGAATTAAAAAGCAATCACGGAATTTATGCGCAACTCAACCAAAAAAGCGAAATATTGCAAAATGGCTTGCAACAGGTTTTTAACTCATTTGATTTGCCACATCGCATCAATCGGGTAGGTTCGATGTTAAGTGTGTTTTTTACCAATAGGCAGGTGCATTCTTTCGCTGATGTACAAGAAGCAGATATGGATTTGTTCGCCCGATTTTTTCAGCAGATGTTAAACCACGGAGTCCATCTGCCACCATCGGGTTACGAAGCCTGGTTTATTGCTGCAACTCATACCGAAAAACTACTGCTGGAAACCATTGCGGCGGCTAAAAGTAGCTGCCACAGTTTAATGAAGAAACCGGTTGTTCGCTAAGTGGATAAGTGGTTTGATGGGCACATTTTTAATCGATTACCAAATAATTTAAACGACTACTCATGAGAAAGACAATTTCAATATTAGGTTGCGGTTGGTTAGGTACCGCCCTGGGGAAATCGCTGCTAAGGCAGGGATGGAAAGTAAAAGGATCGACAACAACTACGCAGAGTTACAATAAGCTGGAGTTATCGGGTATAAGCACCTTTTATGTTAAAATAAAAGCCCGGTCGCTTGAGGTGGATTATAACAGCTTTTTTAATACCGACGTTCTGGTTGTAGCATTTCCTCCCACGCGTACCAGGTGTGTTGAAGATTCATTCCCAAAAAAAATAGAACAGCTAATCACAAAAATTAAAGAGGTAGGTGTGAAAAAAGTACTTTTTGTTTCATCTACTTCCGTTTACGAATCGATAAACGCAGAAGTTGTTGAAGGGCAGGAAGGTTCGCCGGAGAAAACATCGGGAAAGGCATTGTTAGCCGCCGAGCAACTGCTTTTATCCTGTTCCGAGTTTGAAACCACCGTATTACGGTTTGGCGGGTTAATTGGTTACGATCGTAACCCGGCGCGTTTTGTGCAGAACAAAAAAGAACCCTTGTTCGATGCTCCTGTAAACCTTATTCATCGCGATGATTGTGTAAATATAATTACCCAAATTCTTGAGAAGAATATCTGGGGCGAGGTCTTTAATGCTGTTTGTCCGGAACACCCCGGGCGAAACGAGTTTTATGCCAGGGCAGCTAAAATCAGCGAATTGCCGGTGCCGGTGTTTTCAAAAGAACATGGGCCTTTTAAAATTGTAAATAGCAATAAACTCATTCAGCAATTACAATATTCGTTTGTATACAACAGTCCGATGGATTATTTAAAAGAGGTGGAAGAATGGGCTTATCGCATTTGATATCAATTGTTGGGGCCGGGCCCGGCGATCCGGAGTTGCTGACCATGAAAGCGATGAAGCGATTAGGTTCGGCCGATTTGGTTTTGTATGATGCTTTGTTGGGAGCGGCTATTCTTGATTGTGCTAAACCCGGAACGGAGCTGGTTTATGTGGGCAAATTATACAAAGATGGCCAGGATCAGACAGCGCGACAAAACGAAATTCATCAGCAATTTTTAAAAGCCGCCAGGCAGGGCAAACGGGTGGTGCGATTAAAAGCCGGCGACCCTTTTATTTTTGGCCGCGGATCGGAAGAAGCACGATTTTGCAAGGAGGCCGGCTTGTGTTACGAGGTTGTTCCGGGCGTTACCGCAGCACTGGCGGGTGCTGCCCGTTTTGAAGTGCCGGTTACCGAACGCGGAAAAAATGCACTGGCCTTGTTTTATACGGGCCATCGTGTGAATGGTAGTTTTTCCGATATTGAAGCTGTTGTGGCTGTGTTACAAACCGGCTCGCCGGTAATGGTTTACATGGGCTTGAATAATCTGGTAAAGCTGGCCGAAACACTGGTGACACGCGGCATTAGTGTACAAACGCCGGTGCAACTGATGAGTAGGATTGGCCAGATAGATGAATGTTTTTTTTCCACCAACCTGGGTGAAACGGCAGCTTTTCTTCAGGAAAATAGCCCACCAATGCCCACCGTAATTGTAATCGGAAAACATACAAATCCCGTAGCATGAAACAGAAAATTACCATAGCAACCAGGGGGAGTCGCCTGGCTTTAAAACAAACCGAAATTGTTCGAAGTCTTCTGCTGAAAGAGTTTCCGCAGCTAAGCATTGAGGTACTTGAAGTTACCACTCGCGGCGATATTGACCAGACTACGCCGCTTCAGGCTTTCGGGAATACCGGTGTGTTTGTAAAGGGTTTAGAGGAAAAGATTTTGCTTGGCGAGGCAGACATTGCCGTGCATAGCCTCAAAGATGTACCTTCTGATGCGCATCCCGATTTGGTGTTAGCTGCCTATCCCGAGCGCGAAGATGTGCGCGATGTTTTGATTTCCCGCAATAACGTCCACTTCTCCGAACTGAAAAGCGGAAGTGTAATTGGCACAAGCAGTCCGGCACGCAGGATGCAGTTGCAGTTACTTCGCCCCGACCTGGTTTTTAAAAACATAAGAGGAAATGTTGATACACGTGTAGAAAAAGTGAAGAATGGCAATTACGATGCAACAATTTTGGCTGCTGCCGGATTGAAACGACTCGGCTATTCCATACCTCAAAACAGCTTTTTTTCACTGGATGAGGCCGTTCCTTCACCCGGACAGGGCGCGCTGGTGGTGCAGTCTCACCGGCAAAATACCACTATTTTGGCTATGCTCGAAAAAATAAATGACCCTGGCGTAGAAAAGCAGGTTGCTGCCGAACGAAAATTTATGGAGCTTATTGGTGGCGGCTGTCGTTATCCACTGGCGGCACACGCTGAAACGGATGCGGGCAAAGTTACCTTTCGTGCCATTGCGCATAAACCCGGTTGGAGCAATATCGAAAATGTTAAAATAGAAATTCCTGTGGCAAAGCTAATGCCCGGGGTCGAAGAATTCGCAAAAAAAATAATAGACAAAAACTTATAATGATGAATAGACCACAATTTCCAACAACTCGCCTGCGAAGATTAAGATACAATGCCCAGATCCGCGAGCTGGTAGCCGAAACTAATGTTTCTTTAAACGACCTGGTAATGCCGCTTTTTGTAACATTCGGAGAAAATGTAAAACAGGAAATTACCTCGATGCCGGGGCAATACCGTTTCTCGGTTAATACACTGGTTGAAAAATGTAAACTGCTGTATATGAAAGGGATAAAATCTGTTTTGCTTTTCGGAATACCCGAGGAAAAAGATGAACACGGACATTTGGCTTGTGCCGAAAACAGCATTGTTCAAAAAGCCATAGTAGCCTTAAAAAAGGAGTTGCCCGGGCTTTTGATTATTGCCGATGTATGCAACTGCGAGTACACCACGCACGGGCACTGCGGAACCATTGTTGATGGCGATGTGGAAAATGATTCAACCTTAAAAACTTTGGTTGCCCAGTCGGTTTCGCTGGCGCAGGCCGGAGCCGACATTATTGCCCCTAGCGACATGATGGACGGGAGAGTGAAAGTTATTCGGGAAGCGCTGGATGAGGCCGGTTTTTACAAAGTACCAATAATGGCCTACTCGGCAAAATTTGCATCCGGATTTTATGGGCCGTTTCGCGATGCTGCTGATAGTGCACCCGCATTTGGTAACCGTAGCACTTATCAAATGGATATTAGAAACAGCAACGAGGCCTTACGCGAAATAGAACAAGATATTGCCGAAGGTGCCGATATGGTGATGGTAAAACCCGGGCTGGCCTACCTTGACATTGTGGCGCGTGTAAAAGAAAACTTTAATATACCGGTTGTGGTTTACAACGTAAGTGGCGAATATTCGATGGTGAAAGCAGCCGCACAAAATGGCTGGATTGATGAGCAACGGGTTGTAATGGAATCGATGATTTCCTTTAAACGTGCCGGAGCCGATGTTATTCTTACCTATTGGGCAGAAACGATTGCCGACATACTGAAAGAGTAGCCCTTGGTGAAATAAATGAAGGTTTTTATAGATTTGTGAGTACTTAAAAATAGAAAACCATGCCCGAAAAGAAACTATGCTGTCGCATTTTTCCAATCATTTTAATCCTTATTTCTGCTGTAATAAATGCCGGCTTATGGTATTTTGATGAGGGAAATCACGGATTTAAATTCTTAACCGACAAAGACGAATTCTATAATTACCTGGGATTTACGCTTGCGGTTGCTTTGTTGCCTATTGCCATATTTTATTATTTCAGCGGAAAAGAAAAGTTTTTCGAAAAGGCACGCCCGCTGTCTTTGCTTGGTTTTGTTCCGGTAATTATTTTTCTGCTTGTATTGGCGCTTGGGTAAGGCAATTCTTTCGGGAAATTGGGTTGACCCAGTTCCCCGAAAAAATTTAAAAAAAAACAAGTGATGCGAGGTTTATTCCTCATTCATCAGGCTGTCAAGATTAATGGGATTGTTCTGTTTTATACGTTTAAAAATATAGCGTGTAATAAAAATGCCGTTACTGTCGTCGGAGCCGCCATAGCTTTCAACTCCGGTATTTACAAAGGCAAGTTCCCAGCCCTGGCTCAGCATGTCGTTTATTTTTGAGGTAAGTAAGGCATCATTCGAAGCGATGTTCTGAAAGCGAATTCCTCCAACATTAAAAAAGTTGAGCAGTTTAGTTTCGTCGTAATCCTTAATACGTATTTCCTGACGGTCGCTTTTATTTCGGTCTCCGTTTTCTGCTGTTTGGCGGCTGGTAAATTCTTTGTAGTCTACTTTATGGTCGGTTGAGAGTAATCGGGAGCGGCCGACCCCGCTTGGAATAATCGATTCGATTGATGTTATTATTTTTACTTCGTATTGCGGCGCCTCCTGGCCTTTGCTCAGTGGTACAAAAAACAGCACCAGCAGTGTGAAAATAAGTAAGTGTTTCATTTTTATTTGTTTTGTGAATTTTAGCTTGAAAAATTGATGTTTATGGGATTATTTAATTTCTTTTCTGAAATAATACCGGGTAAGAAACAGACCGTTTGGATCGTTCGGACTCTCGCTGTTCTCATCGAGTATGGCTTTAAGAAGCTCTTTTTTTATACTTGCGTTTGCCATTTTGCTTTCTACATCGGTTTTAACATCAAACAGTTCCCACCCGTTGGCAAGCATTTCGTTTAGTTTTGATGTTACCAGAGCATCGTTCGAAACAATGTTCTGAAAGCGAATTCCTCCTTCGTTATAAAAATTTAGCAGTTTGGTTTCTTCGTAATCTTTAATACGAATGTTTTTTCGCTTGCTTTTGTTTTTGTTTTTCTTTTCGCCTGTTTGTTGCGAGGTAAAATCACTATAACCTACCTTTACCACCGGCGATATCATTCGCGATCTTCCCAAACCTCCCGGAACCAGCGATTCAATGCAACTAACAATCTGTATGTCGTACTTTGGCAGTTGTGCCCGGCTTACTATCGGAAGGCAAAAAATAATCAAAAATGCTATTCGAATTTTGAGGCTCATCATGTATTAAATTATGTTTATTGCTAACAAATATACCTAAAAGTTTTAACCGGCTCAGGCTAAAACAAAAAGCATACCGAACTACTTTGTTAAATAAATTTAATCTATCGCAAATGGAATCAATTTTGCAATACAGGCGCGACCAATAATAATTTTTTTTATCTTTCCGCAACAAAACCTGATTATGTCAAAGTTCCCGTTTTATCAACAGTTTGATGCGATGGATTGCGGCCCTACCTGCTTGCGTATGGTGGCTAAATATTACGGGAAACATTTTACCACCGAATTTCTTCGCGAGAACTCATATATTACCCGTGAGGGAGTCTCGCTGCTTGGAATTAGCGATGCGGCTGAGGCTATTGGAATGCGTTCGATGGGCGTAAAAATTACTTTTCAGCAATTAAAAAACGAAGCACCGCTGCCGTGTATTGTGCATTGGGGGCAGGATCATTTTGTTGTGGTTCACCAGTTTAAAAAAGGGAAAGTTTGCGTGGCAGATCCAGCATTTGGGCGGATTGAATACACCGAAAAGGAGTTTTGTGAAAAGTGGATTTCGACAGTTTCCGGCGGAGAGGAAAAAGGAATTTGTCTGCTTTTACAACCTACGCCCGATTTCTACCAGAGTGAAGACGACAAGGTAAAACGTACCGGGTTTCAGTTTGTTTTTAATTACCTGAAGCCGTACAAAAAACTGGTAATTCAGTTAATTCTTGGTTTCTTTTTGGGAAGCTGTATTCAACTGGTCTTGCCATTTTTAACGCAGAGTGTTGTTGATATTGGTATCAATAACCAGGACATTGGTTTTATTTACCTTGTACTTATTGCTCAACTCGTGTTGTTTATCAGCCGAATGTCGGTAGAGTTTATTCGCTCATGGATATTGTTGCACATCAGTACGCGCATTAATATTTCCATAATTTCCGACTTTCTGATCAAATTGATGAAATTGCCGCTAGGCTTTTTCGATTCAAAAATGATTGGCGATATTTTACAACGCATTGAAGATCACGACCGGATTGAGCGTTTTTTAACAGCGCAATCAATTGGGGTATTGTTCTCGGTTTTTAGCCTGGTGGTTTTTGCCATTGTGCTGGCCATTTACAGCTGGACCATATTTTTTATTTTTATACTTGGCTCGGCGCTGTATTTTGTCTGGATTTATGTTTTTATGAAACGCCGTCGCGAGCTCGATTTTAAACGTTTTAGTAAACTTTCGGAAAATCAGAGTAAACTTATCCAGATTATTAACGGCATGCAGGAAATTAAGCTGAACAACTACGAAAAGCAAAAGCGCTGGGAGTGGGAGCGTGTTCAGGCCGGGCTGTTTAAAGTTAGTGTAAAAAGCCTTTCGTTGCAGCAATATCAAGATGCCGGCTCGGTATTTATAAACGAAACAAAAAATATACTCATCATAATCATATCTGCCACAGCGGTAGTAAATGGCGAATTAACACTTGGTATGATGCTGGCCATACAATATATAATTGGGCAGCTGAATACACCCTTGCGCCAGCTCATTAGTTTTATGCATACCGCACAGGATGCTAAAATTAGTTTGGAGCGTTTGGCCGAAATTCACGATAAAAAGGATGAAAGCGAAGCCGGAAAATCGTATGTGAGAAACCTGCCCGAAAACAAAGGAATTGTTGTTAGCGATTTGGTTTTTCAATATGAAGGGCCACGTTCGCCAAAGGTGCTGAATAATATCGATCTGGAAATACCGGAAAAGAAAACAACAGCAATTGTTGGAACCAGCGGCAGCGGAAAAACGACATTAATAAAATTGTTGCTTGGTTTTTATCCGCCCGTTGCCGGCGATATTAAAATTGGAGGAACACGATTGGCCAACTATTCCCCACAAATGTGGCGCGACAACTGTGGCGTGGTAATGCAGGATGGTTTTATCTTTTCAGACAGTATTGCAAAAAATATTGTGGTAAACGACGAACTTATCGATCAGGAACGTTTATTGAATGCCGTAAAAATGGCTAATATTCAGGATTATATCGAAGCATTGCCCTTAAGTTACAACACAAAAATAGGGCAGGAAGGCGTGGGGTTAAGCCAGGGGCAGAAACAGCGAATTCTGATTGCCCGTGCCATTTATAAATCGCCGGAGTACCTGTTTTTTGATGAGGCAACCAATGCTCTTGATGCCAACAACGAGAAAATGATCATGGAAAATATGGACAAGTTCTCGGCGGGAAAAACTGTTGTTGTGGTGGCGCACCGTTTAAGCACGGTAAAAAATGCCGATCAGATTGTGGTGCTCGACTCAGGTGAAATCGTGGAGCGCGGAACACACGAAGAGCTGATTGCAAAACAAGGGAAATATTATCAACTGGTTAAAAATCAATTGGAACTGGGAAACTGATGACAAATGACTGACGAGCAAAATAAAATAGAAATTCGTTCCGGCGAAGTACAGGAGATACTTGGCGGAGTACCATCGCGCATTGTTCGTTACGGTATTCTGGTTTTTGTTGCCATTTTTTCGTTTATCATCATTGGCAGTTTCGTTTTTTACTATCCCGATATTTTGCGCTCGAATATTGTGGTTACTACCGAAAATCCACCGGCTACCTTGGTTGCCCGGGCAACAGGTAAAATCGATAGGTTGTTTGTTGAGGATAAAGATCATGTAGCCGCAGGGCAAACTATCGCTTTAATCGAAAATCCGGCAGAATATAACGATGTTATTGAGTTGGAAAAAATGATAAATGCAGTTCAGCCAGCTTTTGATACGCTTCATTTCACCGTTTCGCAGCGCTTTAATAAAAGTCTGCAATTGGGGGCAGTGCAAGAGTATTATTCGCAGTTTTTAACCCGATACGATGAGTTAAATGAATTCTATCAACGTAATTATTATATGTTGAAAGAGGAGTCGTATAAGGAGCAGTTAAAAAATGCACGGATTTTATACGACCGCCTTTGGGAGCAAAAAGTTGCCATCGATAAAGAATACCAGATTAAACAACGCAATTACGAACGCCAGAAAAAATTGCTGGCCGGAGAGGTTGTTTCTTCCACTGTTTTAGAGCAAGCTGAATCGGATATGTTGAGTAAAAAATCGGAACTCGATGGTATTCGTTCCACCTTAGCCGAGCGACAAATTGATATCAGCGAACTGGATCAGAAAATTATTGAAAACGAAAAAGAATATCACGATTATAAAATTCAATACGAGTCGGCACTGATTGAGGCTTTTAATAACCTGAAAAGTCAGGCCAGTGACTGGTTTCTGACTTATGTTTTACGATCGCCTATTGATGGGGTGGTTACCTTTAATAAGTTTTATGCCGAAAACCAGAATATTACCGAAGGCGACCGTGTTTTAACCATCGTTCCCGAAGATGTTGGTGAGGTTGTAGGCAAAGTTGAGTTGCCTGTTCGTGGATCGGGAAAAGTAAAAGAGGGGCTTGATGTTAATGTGAAATTCGACAATTACCCGTACATGGAATATGGTTTGGTTCGTGGCAAAGTAAAAAGTGTTTCGCTGGTGCCCGAAGATAGTTTTTATATGGTTGAAATCGTTTTTCCTAACGGATTGGTTACCAATTACGATAACGAGCTGCAAATGCAAAGCCAGTTAATGGGACAGTCCGAAATTATCACCGAGGACCTGCGTTTGATTCAACGTATCTTTAATCCGCTTAAAGCACTCTGGAAAGAAAGGGTGCGGTAGGTAAAGAGTAAAGTTTAGATTAAGTCAATACAAGGCTGCTAAGGTTGATAAAAAAAATGAACTTATTTCCCTTCGCTAAACTTAAATGCCTATAAAACCTTATCTTTTCTCAAATCTTTGTAGCGAAAAAATACCACACCCACCGAATAGACTATATTAACCTTGTTTAGCCTGTTTCACATTTTGCAATTGTCTTTTGCCAACTTCTCAACTTCATGCTTCCAACCTTTTCAATCTCAATCCTTTTCAATCTTAATTATTTCAAAAAAAAACTCAAAACTTATTGTACTTTAATTAAAATTCGTACTTTTGCGAGCCGTTTTTAGGGGAAAAGTGCGCTTTTTCGTCTCGAAACGATTGATAATTAAGGATTTTTGCATAATTTTGCAGTCCGTTTTGAGAAATGATTATTAACTATATAAAAAACAGGTAGTTATGCCAACTATTTCACAGTTAGTTAGAAAAGGAAGACAAACTAAAGTGGAGAAAAGTAAATCTCCGGCTTTAGATTCATGCCCACAACGTCGAGGGGTATGTGTACGTGTTTATACCACTACGCCTAAGAAACCTAACTCAGCAATGCGTAAAGTTGCAAGGGTAAGGTTAACTAATGGTAAAGAGGTGAATGCTTATATTCCAGGAGAAGGCCACAACTTGCAAGAGCACTCGATTGTACTTGTTCGTGGTGGTAGGGTAAAAGACCTTCCGGGTGTACGTTATCACTTAATTCGTGGAGCACTCGATACAGCAGGTGTTGAAGGTCGTCTTCAGCGTCGTTCGAAGTACGGTGCTAAAAAACCGAAAAAATAAGCAGTAAAAAAGAGTAATTAACTACGTTATTTTCAGTGGTTTGGTTGAGTAAAGGACCCTCTCTAATGTCTTCCGGAGGAGAATTGAAGACCGCCTTAGGGCAACCGATTTAAATAACACTAAAAAGTTTTAAAATGAGAAAGTCAAAACCAAAGAAGAGGCATTTGTTGCCAGATCCAAAGTTTAATGATGTGCTGGTAACCCGCTTTGTAAACGATCTTATGGTGGATGGGAAAAAATCTACCGCTTACAGTATTTTTTACGATACCATGGATATGGTAGAAAAAAGAATGAAAGATGCTGAGCAATCTCCACTTGAAGTGTGGAAAAAAGCATTGGAGAATATCACTCCTGCTGTAGAGGTTAAAAGCCGCCGTGTTGGTGGTGCTACTTTCCAGGTTCCGATGGAAATTCGTCCGGAAAGAAAAACCGCAATCAGTATTAAAAATATGATCTTGTTTGCCAGAAAACGTTCTGGAAGGTCTATGGCCGATAAGTTATCTGCTGAAATTATTGCTGCATTTAACGAAGAGGGTGGAGCGTATAAGAAGAAAGAAGATACCCACAGAATGGCCGAAGCAAACCGTGCATTCGCACACTTCAGATTTTAGTTTAGAGAGAACAAAATATAGTTTAGTAAAATTTGGTAATAGAAAATAGGTAATTTAAAATGGCTAAACAAGATCTGAAATATACCAGGAATATTGGTATTATGGCGCACATCGACGCCGGTAAAACCACCGTGTCAGAACGAATTTTGTTTTACACAGGTATGACTCACCGTATTGGTGAAGTGCACGATGGTGCTGCAACCATGGACTGGATGGAACAAGAGCAGGAAAGAGGTATTACAATTACTTCTGCTGCAACTACCACCTTCTGGAAACACAAAGAGCAGGAGTATAAAATCAATATTATTGATACTCCGGGACACGTTGACTTTACCGTAGAGGTTGAGCGTTCGCTGCGTATTCTTGATGGTACTGTAGCTCTTTTCTGTGCTGTAGGAGGTGTTGAAGCACAGTCGGAAACGGTATGGCGTCAGGCTGAAAAATATGGTGTTCCACGTATTGCATTTGTAAATAAAATGGACCGTCAGGGTGCCGATTTCTTTAATGTATACAATGAAATTAAAGAAAAATTAGGTGCTAACCCTGTTCCAATGCAAATTCCTATCGGTGCTGAAGAAACTTTCGAGGGAGTTATCGACCTTGTTGAGATGAAAGCAGTGCGTTGGGAAGACGACGCAACAATGGGAACGAAATATGTTCTTAGCGAAATTCCTGAAGAATTAAAAGAACAGGCTGACGAATGGAAAGAAAAATTAGTTGAATCGGTTGCCGAAGTTGACGATGAAATTTTGGAGCGTTACTTCGAAGATCCTGATTCAATTACTGCTGAAGAAATGATGGCTGTAATCCGTAAAGCAACTTTGGAAGGAGTAATCATTCCGATGATGTGTGGATCAGCATTTAAAAATAAAGGTGTTCAGCGTTTGTTGGATGCGGTTTGTGAGTTCTTGCCTTCTCCGCTTGATAAAGGCGAAGTTAAAGGTAAAAACCCGGTAATCGATAAAGAAGTAACACGTATGCCTGATGCAGACGAACCTTTGGCTGCACTGGCATTTAAAATTGCTACCGACCCATTCGTAGGTCGTTTGGCATTTATCCGTGTTTATTCTGGTAAAATTGAGGCGGGTTCAACCGTATACAACTCACGTACAGGTAAAAAAGAGCGTATTTCTCGCTTATACCAGATGCACTCTAACAAGCAAAATCCAAAAGATGTTATCGAGGCAGGTGATATCTGTGCTGCAGTAGGTTTTAAAGATATTCGTACAGGTGATACACTTGGCGATCTTAAAAACCCAATTGAGCTGGAAAGCATGGATTTTCCGGAACCGGTAATTGGTATTGCTATTGAGCCTAAATCGCAAAAAGATGTTGATAAACTTGGAAACGGTTTAGCAAAACTGGCTGAAGAAGATCCAACATTCGTTGTTAGAACCGACGAAGATTCAGGTCAGACAGTAATTCGCGGTATGGGTGAGCTTCACCTTGAAATTTTGATCGACCGTTTGAAACGCGAGTTCAAAGTTGAATGTAACCAGGGAGCTCCTCAGGTAGCATACAAAGAAGCTATTACTCAGTCAGTTGAGCTTCGTGAAGTATTCAAGAAGCAAACTGGTGGACGTGGTAAATTCGCCGATATTATTTGTCGTGTTGAGCCTACAGAAGTAGGAAAAGAAGGACTTGAATTTATCGACGAGGTAAAAGGTGGTCGTATTCCACGTGAATACATCCCATCGGTAGAGAAAGGTTTTAAAGATGCATTGGCCAATGGTCCGTTAGCAGGGTTCCCTGTTGATAGCCTGAAAGTAACACTGCTTGATGGTTCATTCCACCCGGTGGATTCAGACCAGTTGTCATTTGAAATCTGTGCACGTCAAGCATTTAAATCTGCTGCATCGAAAGCAAAACCTGCACTGCTTGAGCCAATTATGAAGCTTGAGATTGTTACTCCGGAAGAGTATATGGGTGATATTATCGCCGATCTTAACCGTCGTCGGGGCGAGGTAGCCAGCATGGATTCAAAAGGTAATGCCAAAGTAATTGAAGCAAAAGTTCCGCTATCAGAGCAGTTTGGTTATGTTACCGTATTACGTACACTATCATCAGGACGTGCTACTTCATCAATGGAGTTTAGCCACTATGCCGAGGTTCCGCGTAACCTGGCAGAGAAAGTGTTAGCAGATGTACAAGGAAGAATTGATTTATTATAATAATTTATAACAATTTTCTCTTATGAGTCAAAAGATCAGGATTAAGCTTAAATCGTACGATCACAACTTGGTAGACAAGTCGGCTGAGAAAATCGTTAAAACCGTAAAAACTACAGGTGCGGTAGTTAGTGGTCCTATTCCACTTCCTACTCACCGCAGAGTTTTCACAGTTTTGCGTTCAACCTTCGTAAATAAAAAATCGAGGGAACAATTTCAGTTGTCTTCATACAAACGTTTGATCGACATTTACAGCTCAACCGCAAAAACAATCGACGCATTAATGAAGCTAGAGCTTCCAAGTGGCGTTGAAGTAGAAATTAAAGTTTGATAATTTAAAGTAGTCGAAAAAAATGGCTGGTATTATTGGAAAAAAAATCGGAATGACATCCGTATTCAGTGTTGAGGGGAAAAATATCCCATGCACTGTGATTGAGGCCGGACCTTGTGTGGTAACACAAGTGAAAACGGCAGAGACCGACGGCTACGAAGCGCTTCAGTTAGCTTATGGCGAGAAAAAAGACAAGCACGCCACTAAAGCTGAAGTTGGCCACTTTAAAAAGGCTGGTGTTTCACCAAAGCGCAAAGTAGTAGAGTTTCATAACACCTATCAGGAAGAATTTGAATTGGGACAGGAAATCGATGTGAACATCTTTCACGAAAAAGATTATGTTGATATCGTTGGTGTTTCAAAAGGTAAAGGTTTCCAGGGGGTAGTAAAACGTCACAATTTCCGTGGTGTTAACGATGCTACTCACGGGCAGCACAACAGGCTAAGAGCACCGGGTTCAATTGGTGCATCATCATGGCCTTCGCGCGTATTTAAAGGAATGCGTATGGCTGGTAGAGATGGTGGAAAAACAGTAACCATCGAAAACCTTGAAGTAGTAAAAGTTATTCCTGAGAAGAATGTAATAGTGGTAAAAGGTTCAGTACCTGGAGCCAAAGGTTCATACTTAATTATTAGAAAACAATGGAACTAAGTGTACTGAATATAGAAGGAAAAGAAACCGGAAAAAAAGTCACTTTGAACGACCAGATTTTCGGTATTGAGCCCAGCGACCACGCCATTTATTTGGATGTAAAACAATACATGGCTAATCAGCGCCAGGGAACAAGCAAGAGCAAAGAACGTGGTGAAATTACAGGTAGCACCAAAAAGATTAAAAGACAAAAAGGTACCGGTACAGCACGTGCAGGTAGCATCAAGTCGCCAATCTTTCGTGGTGGTGGTACAATTTTTGGCCCACGTCCGCGTAATTACGGATTTAAGCTGAACAAAAAAGTAAAGCAATTAGCCCGTAAATCAGCTTTAACTTACAAAGCAAACGAAAAAAGCATCATGGTTGTGGAGGACTTCAATTTTGAAGCGCCAAAAACAAAAGAGATGGTAGCATTGAAAAGCAATCTGCAAATTGCTGAAAAAAAGGCACTTTTCGTTTTACCAACTGAAAATAATAACATATATTTGTCGTCGCGAAATTTGCAAGACGTATCGGTTGTAACTGCTTCAGAGTTAAATACTTATCAGATTTTGAACGCAAAAGCGATTGTGCTTTGTGAGGGATCTGTTGCGAAAATTGAAGAAGCATTTAAACTTTAACGGATAAATAAAAATGGAAATTTTAGTAAAACCATTAGTTACAGAAAAAATGACCGACCAGTCGGAACGTTTTAACCGTTACGGTTTTGTGGTAGATAAAAGAGCAAGTAAGCCGGAAATTAAAAAAGCCGTTGAGGATCTTTATAATGTTACGGTTGAAAGCGTAAATACCATGGTTTACGGTGGTAAAGTGAAATCGAGATACACCAAGGGCGGTATAATTACCGGAAAAACAGCGGCTTTTAAAAAGGCCATTGTTACTTTGGTTGAAGGAGATAGCATTGACTTTTATAGTAATATATAATAGTATATAATTAATAAGTATTATGGCAGTAAGAAAACTGAAACCAGTAACTCCGGGTCAAAGGCACAAAGTAATAGGTGCTTTTGATACCATTACTGCATCTACGCCTGAGAAATCATTGTTGGAGCCCTTAAAAAAGTCCGGTGGTCGTAATAACCAGGGACGCATGACAATGAGGTATATAGGTGGGGGACATAAACGCAAATACCGTGTTATCGACTTTATGCGCGATAAAGACGGTGTTGCAGCTGTTGTCGATTCAATTCAGTACGATCCAAATCGTACTGCTCGCATCGCGCTTCTGAAATACGAAGACGGTGAAAAACGTTACATGTTAGCGCCTAACGGGTTGCAAGTTGGCCAAACTGTAATGAGCGGTACAGGAGTAGATCCTGAAGTTGGAAATTGTCTTCCTCTTGCCGAGATACCTCTGGGTACATTGGTTCACAACATTGAACTTCATCCTGGACAGGGTGGGGTAATGGCACGTAGTGCAGGTGCTTATGCACAATTGACCTCACGTGATGGCAAATATGCAATTTTGAAATTGCCATCAGGCGAATCTCGTATGGTACTTACGTCCTGCAGGGCTACAGTAGGTACGGTTGGAAATACAGAACATAACATCGAGAAATCGGGTAAAGCCGGTCGCTCGCGTTGGTTAGGAAGA
This sequence comes from uncultured Draconibacterium sp., assembly GCF_963676735.1. NCBI lineage: Bacteria > Pseudomonadati > Bacteroidota > Bacteroidia > Marinilabiliales > Prolixibacteraceae > Draconibacterium > uncultured Draconibacterium sp. The sequence continues at coordinate 440,317 of NZ_OY781464.1, forward strand.
AGACCTCGTGTTCGTGGTGTTGTAATGAATCCTGTTGATCACCCAATGGGTGGTGGTGAAGGCCGAAACTCAGGAGGACACCCAAGATCACGTAATGGTATGCTTGCGAAAGGTTATAAAACCCGTTCGAAGAAAAAAGCTTCCAACAAGTATATTGTAGAACGTAGGAAAAAATAGTAAAGAGGAATAAATTATGAGTCGTTCATTAAAAAAAGGCCCGTTTATCGATTTCAAGCTCGAACGTAAAGTTTTAGCAATGAATGAATCGAACAAAAAGTCGGTTGTAAAAACCTGGGCCAGGGCATCAGTAATTTCTCCTGATTTTGTAGGACATACTATTGCAGTACACAACGGAAACAAATTCATCCCGGTATACGTGACCGAAAATATGGTAGGACACCGTTTGGGCGAATTTGCTCCAACCCGTACATTCAGGGGGCATGCTGGTAATAAAAAAAGATAGGCATTAATATTTAAAAAGTAAGTACAATGGGTGCCAGAAAAAGACTAGCAGCTGAGAAAAGAAAAGAAGAGAAAAAGCAACAATATTTTGCTGTTTTACGCAACTGCCCTACATCTCCAAGGAAAATGAGGTTAGTAGCCGATATGATCCGCGGAATGGAGGTTAATAAAGCCTTAGATGTATTGAAGTATTCTTCAAAAGAAGCATCACGCAGGGTAGAGAAACTTCTTCTTTCAGCCATTGCCAATTGGCAGGCTAAAAACGAAGGAGTTCGTTTAGAAGAAAGTGAACTTTACGTATCACAAATCATGGTAGATTCAGGTCGTATTTTGAAACGTTTACGTCCGGCTCCCCAGGGTCGTGCACACCGTATCAGAAAACGTTCGAATCACGTGACAATTTACGTAGATAGTAAGGAAAGTGTTGTTGAAGAAAACCTTAATTAATAGTACATGGGACAAAAAGTAAATCCGATAGCAAATCGTTTGGGCTTCATCAAAGGATGGGATTCAAACTGGTTCGGTGGTGATAATTACGGCGATAAGCTGGTTGAAGACCAAAAGATCAGGAAATACCTGAATGCTCGTTTGGCCAAAGCCAGTATATCAAGAATCGTTATTGAACGTACCTTGAAGCTAATCACCATCACCGTTCATACTTCTCGCCCAGGTATTATCATTGGTAAAGGCGGTCAGGAAGTTGACAAACTGAAAGAAGAATTAAAAAACATTACCAAAAAAGAGGTTCAAATCAACATTTTCGAGATCAAACGTCCTGAACTCGATGCCAAGATTGTTGCAAATAATATTGCACGTCAGATCGAGGGTAAAATAGCTTACCGCAGGGCAGTGAAAATGGCCATCGCTTCAACCATGAGAATGGGAGCAGAAGGAATCAAAGTATTGGTTTCGGGACGCTTAAACGGAGCAGAAATGGCTCGTTCTGAAATGTATAAAGACGGCCGTACTCCACTTCATACTTTGCGTGCAGATATCGACTACGCATTGGCTGAAGCCCTGACTAAAACCGGTTTAATCGGTGTAAAAGTTTGGATTTGTAAGGGTATGGTATACGGAAATCGTGACCTTTCACCTAACCTTGGCCAAAAATCAGGCCGTCCGGGTGGAAACAGAGGTGGCGGAAATCGTAATCGTCGAAGAAAATAGTGGTTTAACACTCACAATTTAAAAAAGGATGTTACAGCCAAGAAAAGTAAAATTTAGAAGAGTACAAAAGGGCCGAATTAAAGGTAATGCGCAACGCGGAAACCAGTTAGCATTCGGTTCATTTGGAATAAAGTCGTTGGAAGAATCGTGGCTTACCGGTAGGCAGATTGAAGCTGCCAGGGTTGCGGTAACACGTTATATGCAACGTCGTGGTCAAATATGGATTCGCGTATTCCCCGATAAACCAATTACCAAAAAACCCGCCGAAGTAAGGATGGGTAAAGGAAAAGGTGCTCCTGAAGGATTTGTTGCTCCGATAGCTCCGGGGCGTGTAATTATTGAAGCCGAAGGCGTTCCAATGGAAACAGCCAAAGAAGCTTTAAGACTTGCCGCTCAGAAACTGCCGGTAAAAACAAAGTTTATGGTTAGACGTGATTATGTTGAAGAATAAAATTAGGTGAATCATGAAAGTAAGTGAAATCAAAGAAATGACGAACAACGAAATCGTTGAACGTCTGCAGATTGAAAAAGAAAATCTTGTTCGCCTAAGAATGAATCATGCAGTATCTCCGCTTGAAAATCCTAACAAGTTGAAGGAAACTAAAGCTACAATTGCACGATTGAATACAATTCTTCGCGAAAGAGAATTAAACGAAAATCAGAATTAATTCAACGATGGAAAATAAAGAAAGAAATCTCAGAAAAGAGAGAATCGGGGTCGTTGTTAGTGATAAAATGGATAAATCAATTGTGGTGGCTGAAAAACGTAAAGTTAAGCACCCAATTTACGGTAAGTTTGTTAACAAAACTACCAAATTCCATGTCCACGATGAGAAAAATGATTGCAACGTTGGAGATACAGTAAGGATTATGGAAACTCGTCCTTTAAGTAAAACCAAATGTTGGAGAGTAGTTGAAATAATTGAAAGAGCTAAGTAATCATGGTACAACAAGAATCAAGATGTTCGGTAGCCGATAACAGTGGAGCAAAAGAAGTTTTAGTGATCCGTGTATTAGGCGGGACACGTAAACGATATGCTACATTGGGCGACACTGTAGTGGTTACTGTTAAAAGTGCAATTGCCGGAGGCGAAATGAAAAAAGGTACTGTATCGCGCGCTATTGTTGTTCGTACGAAAAAAGAAAATCGTCGTCAGGACGGTTCTTATATTCGTTTTGATGATAACGCCGTAGTACTTCTAAATAACGCCGGAGAAATGCGTGGAACACGTATATTCGGGCCTGTTGCACGTGAATTACGCGAGAAGAATATGAAAATTATTTCACTCGCTCCAGAAGTATTGTAAAAAGAAAAAAGCTCAAAATGCAGAAAAAGTTACACATAAAAAAAGGTGACACTGTGGTAGTGATTACAGGAAACAGTAAAGGCCAAAAAGGTCGTGTGCTGGAAGTAATTCGCAAAACCGACAGAGCAATAGTTGAAGGTGTTAACATGATAAAAAAGCATACCAAACCAAACGCGCAAGCGCCACAGGGAGGTATCATCGAACAGGAAGCACCGGTGCATATTTCTAACCTTATGCTAGTTGATCCTAAAACAGGAGAAGCCACGCGCATAGGAAGGAAATTGAATGACGATGGTAAATTAGTTCGTATTTCTAAAAAATCAGGAGAGGAGATTAAGTAATGGCTTACGTACCAACTCTTAAAAAGAAATATCAGGAAGAAATAATCCCTGCACTAAAGAAAGAGTTCGATTACTCTTCTGTAATGCAGGTTCCGAAATTAGAAAAGATAATCCTTAACCAAGGTGTAGGAGCTGCAATCGCCGATAAAAAATTAATCGACGTAGCACAAACAGAGATGACAATGATCGCCGGCCAGCAAGCCGTACAAACAGTGTCGAAAAAGGATATCTCTAATTTCAAATTGAGAAAGAAAATGCCAATTGGCGTGCGTGTTACATTGCGTCGCGACCAAATGTATGAATTCTTAGACCGTTTAATTGCTGTGGCACTGCCACGTATTCGCGACTTTAAAGGTATCGAAAGCAAAATGGACGGCCGCGGAAACTACACTCTTGGCGTTCCGGAACAAATAATTTTCCCGGAGATTGTACTTGATAAAGTAAGTAAGATCAACGGAATGAATATTACCTTTGTCACTTCTGCAAAAACCGATGAAGAAGGTTTTGCTTTGTTGAAAGAATTAGGTTTACCATTTAAAAACGTTAAAAAGAACTAATAATGGCTAAAGAATCAATGAAGGCACGCGAAGTGAAACGTGCAAAATTAGTTGAGAAATACGCCGAAAAACGAGCCAGGCTGAAAGCTGAAGGCGACTGGGAAGGTTTGCAAAAACTGCCAAAGAACTCGTCGAAAGTACGTTTGCACAACCGTTGTAAACTAAGCGGACGTCCGAAAGGATATATGCGCCAATTCGGTATCAGCAGGATTGATTTTAGGGAAATGGCCTCAAACGGTTTAATTCCCGGAGTTAAAAAGGCAAGTTGGTAATCGTTAAAAGAAACTTGAAAAATGAGTAAAGTAACAGATCCAATAGCAGATTATCTGACAAGGGTAAGAAATGCAATTATGGCGAAAAACCGTGTAGTTGACATTCCAGCTTCAAATTTAAAGAAAGAGATAACTAAACTTTTGAAAGAAAAAGGGTACATCTTAAACTACAAATTTGAAGAAGGTGTTGGTGTGCAAGGCAACATAAAAATTGCATTGAAATACAATCCGGAAACAAAAGTATCTGCAATAAAAGCGTTAGAACGCATTAGTAAACCAGGTTTACGTCAGTACTGCGACACAACCAGTATTCCACGTGTACTAAATGGTTTAGGCATAGCAATAATCTCTACCTCGAAAGGTGTAATTACCGATAAAGAAGCTCGCGAGCTTAACGTAGGTGGAGAAGTTTTATGTTACGTGTATTAATAGGGAGGAACAGTCATGTCAAGAATAGGAAAATTACCCATTTCAATCCCTGCGGGAGTAGAAGTTAAAGTTAACGACGAAAATGTTGTTAGCGTTAAAGGCCCACTAGGTGAATTGACTCAGCAAGTTGATCCGGTAATCGAGGTATCCGTTGAAGACGGAACTATCGAGGTTAAAAGAAGCGGTGATTCAAAACGCGAAAAGTCAATGCACGGACTGTATCGTTCTCTGGTTAATAACATGGTGGAAGGTGTATCGAAAGGATACGAGATTAAGTTGGAATTAGTTGGTGTAGGTTATCGTGCAGAAGTTCTGCCCAATAATGTATTAGACCTTGTATTAGGTTTTGCTCACCATACTTACCTGCAACTTCCTTCTGAAGTTAAAGTAGAGGCAGTATCTGATAAACGTAGTACTCCAACCGTGACATTAAAAAGTCACGACAAACAATTAATTGGTCAAGTAGCTGCAAAAATCAGATCATTCCGTAAACCTGAACCTTACAAAGGAAAAGGTATTAAGTTTGTTGGCGAAGTATTGAGGCGTAAAGCTGGTAAAGCCGCTGCAAAATAATTTTTTAAAAGATTAATTATTATGGCATTAACAAAAGTTCAAAGGCGAGCAAGAATAAAAAGTCGCGTACGCACAGTTGTTTCCGGCACAGCAGAACGTCCAAGATTAAGTGTATACAGAAGTAACAAACAAATCTACGTTCAGGTTATCGACGATGTACAAGGAACAACTTTATTAGCAGTTTCATCATCAGATAAAGGTATCGCTGATGCCAGCGGAACAAAAAGTGAAAAAGCTGCAATGGTTGGTAAAGCAGTTGCTGAAAAAGCACTGGCAGCCGGAATTACTGAAGTTGTATTCGACAGAGGTGGTAACTTATACCACGGAAGAGTAAAACAATTAGCTGACGCTGCCCGCGAAGGCGGCCTTAAATTCTAATAATTATGGCGAAAGTAAGTAATAAAGTAAAAACAAGCGACCTGGAATTAAAAGACAGGTTGGTAGCCATTAACCGTGTAACCAAAGTAACAAAGGGTGGACGTACATTCAGTTTCTCTGCCATTGTTGTTGTTGGAAACGAGGATGGAATTGTAGGTTGGGGCCTTGGTAAAGCAAGCGAAGTAACTACTGCAATTGCAAAAGGTATTGACGCAGCTAAAAAGAACCTGGTAAAAGTTCCGGTAATTAACGGAACAATACCGCACGAACAAACAGCAAAATTTGGAGGAGCAAACATTTTGTTAAAACCAGCTTCATCGGGTACTGGTCTAAAAGCCGGGGGTGCAATGCGTGCCGTACTTGAAAGCGCTGGTGTACACGACGTACTGGCAAAATCAAAAGGTTCATCCAACCCACACAACCTGGTAAAGGCAACAATGGAAGCACTTACCGAGTTGCGGGATGCTTATATGGTAGCAGAACACAGAGGTGTATCACTGGAAAAAGTTTTTAAAGGATAACACAGTTATGGCTAAATTAAAAATTACACAAGTAAAAAGTGGTATCGGTTCAACAAAACGCCAAAAAGCAACACTTGAAGCGTTAGGTTTGAAAAAATTGAACCAAACTGTTGTTCACGAGGCTACTCCTCAAATTGTTGGTATGGTTAACAAAATGAGGCATTTAATTAGTGTTGAAGAAGTTAAGTAATATTTCAAACCATTGAAATTATGAAACGGGTCTTGATTACTCGAGACCCGTTCCATCTTATTCAATTGAATATTAAAATATTTAATAAGATGAATTTAAGTAACTTACAACCTGCAGAAGGATCGACTAAAACAACAAAACGAATTGGTCGTGGTCAGGGCTCAGGCCGTGGCGGTACATCAACTCGTGGTCATAAAGGCCAAAAGTCGCGTTCAGGTTACTCCAGGAAAATTGGTTTCGAAGGCGGTCAGATGCCTTTGCAACGTGTAGTTCCTAAAATGGGATTTAAAAACATTAATCGTGTTGAATACAAAGCAATCAACCTTGATGTTCTTGAAAACCTGGCTACAAAAAAGAACCTGACGGTAATTGACAAAGAGTCCTTGGTTAGCGCAGGTATCGCGTCGAAAAACGACAAGATTAAAATTCTTGGCGGTGGTACTTTAACTAAAAAACTAGAAGTTAAAGCCAACGCATTTTCAAAAAGCGCGAAAGAAGCAATAGAAAAATTAGAAGGAACAACTGAAATACTTTAAACCGTAATGAAACGATTTATAGAGACCCTAAAGAATATTTATAAGATTGAAGATCTAAGGTTCAGAATTGGAACAACACTTTTTTTCCTGTTAATTTACAGGTTAGGCTCGTTTGTTTCGCTTCCGGGAATCGATCCGGCACAGTTACAAAACCTGCAAAATCAAACATCAGATGGTCTGCTGGGATTGATTAACATGTTTTCGGGTGGTGCCTTTGCACAGGCTTCTATCTTTGCTTTAGGAATCATGCCGTATATTTCTGCCTCAATTGTTATCCAGTTAATGGGTATCGCAGTTCCCTATTTCCAGAGGTTGCAGAAAGAGGGAGAGTCAGGAAGAAGGAAAATTAACCAGATTACACGGTATTTAACTGTGCTAATTCTGATTCCGCAGGCATCGGCATATCTTACCAATCTTCATTACCAACTGCCCGATTCGGCATTCGCACTGAGTGGAATATGGTTTAATGCTCCATCCATTGTGATTTTAACTGCCGGTTCGATGTTTGTTTTATGGTTAGGTGAACGTATTACCGATAAAGGTATTGGTAATGGTATCTCCTTAATCATTATGATTGGTATTATTGCCCGTTTACCCATGTCGGTTGTACAAGAATTCGGTAACCGAATTAACCAACAGGGTGGAGGTTTAGTAATGTTCCTGGTAGAGTTTGTTATCTTGTTTATCGTATTTATGGCATCAATTGCCCTGGTACAGGGAACCCGTAGGATTCCGGTACAGTACGCTAAACGAATTGTAGGTAACAAGCAATACGGCGGAGTACGTCAGTACATCCCTCTTAAAGTGAATGCCGCAGGTGTAATGCCTATCATTTTTGCTCAGGCAATTATGATGGTGCCTATTACAATTGTTGGTGTTGCTAATTCTGAAAATTTGCGTGGTGTTGCGGCTGCTCTATCAAACATCACAGGTTTTTGGTATAATTTAACACAATTTTTATTAGTGGTAGCTTTTACGTATTTTTACACCGCTATTACTATTAACCCAACACAAATGGCAGAAGACATGAAGAAAAACGGCGGTTTTATTCCGGGGGTTAAACCCGGTAAGAAAACGGTTGAGTTTTTGGATACTGTAATGTCGCGCATAACTTTACCAGGATCAATTTTTCTTGGTTTAGTAACAATAATGCCGGCATTTGCCATGATGATGGGAATTAGCCAGTCGTTTGCCCTGTTTTACGGTGGTACATCGCTGCTTATTCTTGTTGGTGTAGTGTTAGATACCTTACAGCAAATTGAAAGTCACTTGTTGATGCGCCATTATGATGGTTTGATGCAATCAGGCCGAATTAAAGGACGTCCGGGTATTGGAGGAATGTAAAACAAATTGTAGAGAGATTTATTTAGTAGTTAAACTTATTCAAAAAAAATTAAAAGTAGTTTTTTATGGCAAAACAACCATCCATAGAACAAGATGGAACAATTATAGAAGCATTATCAAACGCAATGTTTCGGGTTGAACTGGAAAATGGTCATGTAATTACAGGACACATTTCCGGGAAAATGAGAATGCATTATATTAAAATTTTGCCAGGGGATAAGGTAAAAGTCGAAATGTCTCCTTACGATTTAACTAAAGGTAGAATTACATTTAGGTACAAAAACTAAAGATTGTATAGGAAACGAGTCCCGGCCTAAGTCGGGCATCGATACAAAAAATTAAAAAAATAATAAGATGAAAACTCGTGTTTCAGTAAAAAAACGTAGCGAAGACTGCAAAATTATACGCAGAAAAGGACGTTTGTATGTGATTAATAAAAAGAACCCTAAGTTTAAACAACGTCAAGGGTAATTAATCTTTTAAAAAGAAGAATTTTATGGCACGTATTGTAGGTGTTGATATTCCAAGTAATAAAAGAGGTGAGGTTGCTCTTACCTATATTTATGGTATTGGCCGCAGCAGGGCAATAACTATCCTGGATGAAGCAGGTGTAGACAGAAACCTGAAAGTACAGGATTGGAACGACGAACAGTTGGCCGCTATTCGTGGAGTTATCGGCGATAACTTCAAAGTAGAAGGTGAATTGCGTTCTGAAGTACAAATGAACATTAAGCGATTAATGGACATTGGTTGTTACCGTGGTATCCGTCATCGTATCGGTTTACCGGTACGCGGGCAGAGCACAAAAAACAACGCACGTACCCGTAAAGGGAAACGTAAAACTGTTGCGAATAAAAAAATGGCCACTAAATAAGGAATTTAAGTTATGGCAAAAAAGACAGGATCAAGTAGAAAGAGAACGGTGGTGGTTGAAGCCAATGGAATGGCTCATATCCACTCGTCTTTCAACAATATCATCATTACGCTGACAAATATGAACGGAGAGGTAATCTCTTGGTCGTCAGCCGGAAAAAAAGGATTCCGTGGTTCTAAAAAGAACACTCCTTATGCAGCTCAGGTAGCTTCAGAAGAGTGTGCTAAAACTGCTTATGACCTTGGACTACGTAAAGTTAAGGTATATGTTAAAGGACCTGGTAACGGTCGTGAATCGGCAATCAGAGCTTTGGCTACCATCGGTATACAGGTTACTGAAATTGTTGATGTTACACCGCTTCCACACAATGGATGCAGGCCACCTAAAAGACGTAGAGTTTAATTTTAAAACGAAAAGGAAATGGCAAGATATAGAGGACCAAAATCTAAAATCGCTCGTAAATTCGGTGAACCAATCTTCGGACCGGATAAAGTGTTCGAACACAAGAACTATCCTCCGGGGATGCACGGTTTATCTTCTAAAAGAAGAAAAACCTCGGAATACGGGCTACAGTTGAAAGAAAAGCAAAAAGCTAAATATACTTACGGTGTATTGGAAAGACAATTCCGTACCCTTTTCAAAAAAGCTTCGGCTTCTAAAGGGGTAACCGGTGAAGTTTTACTGCAGTTGTTAGAGTCTCGTCTCGACAATGTTGTATTCCGTATGGGTATTGCTAAAACACGTGCAGCTGCACGTCAGTTTGTTTCACACAAACATATTACTGTTAATGGAAGCGTAGTAAATATTCCTTCGTACTCGGTTAAACCTGGCGACATTATCGGTGTTCGCGAGAAATCTAAATCGTTAGAGGAAATTACTGACTCATTGCATTCGCGCAGAAGTTCACAATACGAATGGTTGGAATGGGATGGCGAGCAAATGGCCGGAAAATTTTTGAACCGTCCTGAACGTGAGGAAATTCCAGAAAACATCAAAGAGCAACTAATCGTAGAGTTGTATTCAAAATAATAAAATTACTTAGAATATTATGGCAATATTAGCATTCCAAAAGCCTGACAAGGTAATAATGTTAGAATCCGATGACAAGTTCGGACAATTCGAGTTTCGTCCCCTGGAACCGGGATACGGTATTACAATTGGTAATGCACTTCGTCGTATTCTGTTATCGTCGTTGGAAGGCTATGCAATTACTACTGTTAAAATAGAAGGTGTTGACCATGAGTTTTCTACGATTAAAGGAGTTATTGAAGATGTAACCGATATTATCCTTAATCTGAAGCAGGTACGTTTTAAAAACGAGGTGGAAGATTTTGACAGCGAAAAAGTAACAATCTCAATTACCGGGCAAGAAGAATTTACTGCCGGAGACATTAACAAATTTATGACCGGTTTTAGGGTGTTAAACCCCGAAATGGTGATTTGTAGAATGGAACCCGATGTAAAAATTCAGATGGAGTTAAACATCAGCAAAGGACGTGGATACGTTCCTGCTGTTGAAAACAAACCGGTTGAAGAGGAGTTTGGTGTAATTCCAATCGACTCGATTTATACGCCAATTAAAAAGGTGAAATACGCTGTTGAAAACTATCGTGTTGAGCAAAAAACCGACTACGAAAAGCTGGTTTTGGATATTGCTACCGATGGTTCAATTCACCCGAAAGACGCGCTGAAAGAAGCTGCAAAAATTCTGATTTATCACTTCATGTTGTTCTCAGACGAAAAGATCACTCTTGATACGGATGAGAAATTTGCAAACGAAGAGTTTGATGAAGAAGTACTGCACATGCGTCAGTTGTTAAAAACCAAATTGGTAGATATGGATCTTTCAGTTCGTGCATTGAACTGTTTGAAAGCTGCCGATGTAGACACATTGGGTGACTTGGTTACATACAACCGAAACGACTTGCTGAAATTCAGAAACTTTGGTAAAAAATCGTTGACTGAGCTTGACGACCTTTTGGATAACATGGGACTGAATTTTGGAATGGATATTTCGAAGTATAAATTGGATAAGGAGTAAAAGGCAATGAGACATAATAAGAAATTTAATCACTTAGGCCGTAAAGCTGCGCATCGTAAAGCGATGTTGGCTAACATGGCAAGTTCGCTTATCGCACATAAGCGAATTTCAACCACAGTTGCCAAGGCTAAAGCTTTGCGTATGTACGTTGAGCCATTAATTACAAAGGCAAAAGACGATACTACACACTCGCGCAGGGTTGTTTTTAGTTACTTGCAAGATAAAGAAGCTGTTTCGGAATTATTCCGCGAAGTAGCAGTAAAAGTTGCAGATCGTCCGGGAGGATACACTCGTATTCTGAAAACCGGTAACCGTTTGGGCGATAACGCTGATATGTGTATTATCGAGTTAGTCGACTTTAACGAAGCAATGTTGGCTGCAACAGAAGAAGCTGCTGCACCTAAAAAACGCCGTTCACGTCGTGGTGGTGCCAAAAAAGCTACTGAAGTTGCTGCACAAGCTGCACCAGTTGTTGAAACTGAAGTGGCAGAAGAACCGGAAGCCGCAACTGGAACTGAAGTTAAAGCAGAAGAAGCAACTGAAGAGCCAAAAGCTGATGAATCAGCTGAAGAAGAAAAGAAAGAAGAATAAGATACTTTCTATAAACATAATGAAAAGCCGGTTTGCATTGCAAACCGGCTTTTTCATTTTAAATAAATTCCAGTAAATTTAAACCACAAGAACCAACTTATAAAATAAACCATGACCAAAAAGAATCAAACATCAAGACGAAATTTTATACGAACCACAGCTGCCGGTACTACTGCATTGGCTTTCGCACCATTGGCTTTTAGTTGTAAACCAAAAAATGCAGGATCGACCTTTGGTGGTGTGCCTGTTGGGGTGATTACCTACAGCTGGCGTAGTATGCCCGATTCGGTTGAAGAGATAATTGCCTATTGCAAAGCTGCCAATATTACCTCGCTTGAATTAATGGGGTATACCGCAGAAGAATGGGCAGGTGCACCGGCAACACCGCGTTGGCCCGGACGCGACGCTACCGAAGAAGAACGTATCGCTTATAGAATAGCCAGGGAAGAAGCCACAAAAAAGCAGAAAGAGTGGCGGGCAACAGTGGATGTTGAAAAATACAATGCGCTTAAAAAGTTATTTGATGATGCTGGTATCCATGTGCATACTGTAAAGTTTGCACCTGCCAACTGGAGCGACGATGAAATTGACTACGCTTTTAAAGCGGCAAAAATACTGGGAGCCGGAGCCGTTACAAATGAGATAGGTGATGCGGCCTGCAGAAAACTGGGTAAATTTGCCGAAAAGCATGGAATGATTGCTGCCTACCATAACCACGCGCAGCCGGGAGAGCCCGGCTTTGATTTTGAGGAGTTCCTGGTACATTCCCCTGCCAATAAACTTAACCTCGACGTGGGGCATTATTTTGGTGCTACCGGTAAACACCCCAATGAATTAATTGAAAAATTGCACGACAGAATTTACAGTATTCATCTTAAGGATAAAACGGGTGTAAACTCGGAGCCTGCCAATACCAACCAGGTTTGGGGCGAGGGTGAAACTCCGCTGTCCGATATTCTGGGTTTAATAAAAGATAAAAAATGGAATATCTATGCCGATATTGAGTTGGAATATCCAATACCCGAAGGATCGGATGCTCAGCAGGAAATTGTAAAGTGTGTGGCGTTTTGCAAGAATATTTTGAGCTAAGCGCTTTTTTATTAAAACTGTGGCTGCGACTGAAAACTAAAATCGATTCCCCCACCATTTACGCAAACGCTCCAATATTTTTGCTTCGGCAGCGTTATTTTGTGGCTGGTAAATGCGCTTGTTTTTAATCTCTTTGGGTAGGAAATCCTGTTCAACAAAATTACCGTCGTAGGCGTGGGCGTATTTATAATCTTTTCCGTAGCCGATTTCTTTCATCAGCTTGGTTGGAGCATTGCGGATGTGCAGGGGCACAGGCAAATCGCCAGTTTGTTTTACCAGAGCAATGGCATTGTCGATGGCTTCGTAAGCTGAATTACTTTTTGGCGAGGTAGCCAGGTAAATGGTACACTCCGAGAGGATAATACGCGCTTCAGGCATCCCTATTTTATGCACAGCATCAAAGGTGTTTTGTGCCATCAGCAGGCCATTGGGGTTGGCCAGCCCCACATCTTCGGCGGCAAGAATCAGCAAACGGCGGGCAATAAATTTTATGTCTTCGCCACCTTCCAGCATTCGGGCAAGCCAGTACACTGCAGCTTCGGGATCGCCACCACGAATACTTTTTATAAAGGCCGAAATAATGTCGTAATGCATTTCGCCTTTTTTGTCGTAAATGGCAAGATTTTTCTGTAGCTTGTCGGTAACTTTTTTATCGGTAATTACAATATTTTTTGCATCCTCGCCCAGAGTTACCAGTTCAAGTACGTTTAGCAGTTTGCGGGCATCGCCGCCCGAGTAACGAAGAATGGCTCCATCTTCGCGAAGTGTAATTTTTTTCTCTTTAAGTACCGTATCTTTTTTTGTGGCCTGCTTAATAATTCTCAGCAAAGCAGCTTTATCCAGATGTTCAAGAATATATACCTGACAACGCGATAATAATGGCGAAATTACTTCGAACGAAGGATTTTCGGTAGTTGCACCAACCAGGGTAATAGTGCCATCTTCAACCGCTCCCAGCAGCGAATCTTGTTGCGATTTACTAAAACGATGTATCTCGTCGATAAACAAAATGGGATTGGGCCGACTGAAAAACTGTTGCTTGCGGGCTTTGTCAATCACCTCGCGAATATCTTTAACACCCGAGTTTATGGCACTTAACGTAAAGAAAGGCCGTTCAAGTGTATTGGCAATAATACGGGCAAGGGTGGTTTTGCCAACACCCGGAGGCCCCCACAAAATTAAAGACGTGATTTTTCCCGAATCGATCATTTTGCGCAGAACAGCATCTTTTCCAACAAGGTGTTCCTGACCGATATAGTCGTCTAAAGTTTTTGGTCGTAAACGTTCTGCAAGTGGTTGATTCATAATTCAAGAAAAAAGTGTAAAGGTAAAAGTAAAAAGTATAAAGTAAAAAGTGCAAGGCAAAAGTGGAAAATTGAGAACAGTTGTGCCGGGCGAATTGAAAATTGGCAGCACCATGCCCCTCCCGGTATTTTATCAGTTTTTCAATAGCCAATTAAGCAAAATCAAGCTATTTATTAGCTCTCAAAATCAGTACTTCCATCCTTCAATCCTTAATTACAATACCGTACAATAATATTATAGGCACCATGTATTCCGAGTTCTCCGGCGCGGCTCAGGTCGAGTGCGCCTCCTTCAATATCATCGAGAAAAATTTTTGTAAGGCCCCGGTTAAAATAGGCTTCAGCAAATTCGGGTTCAAGGTCGATTGCCCGGTTTAAGTCTTCAACAGCGCTACGGTATTCGCCCAGACGTAGTTTTATAAAAGCCCGGTTGTAGTAGCCAAAAAAGAAATTCGGGTCGAGAAAAAGCGTAACAGCATAGTCGTCCAAAATATCCTGGTATTCAATGGTTGATGGTTTTATATTGCTGTTGTCAGTAATTTTTCCTTCGCGCAGTGTAAGTGCTGCAGGCGAAGTTGTTCCTGCTAAGAGTTCAACCTGTTCTTTTAATTTATAACGGGTGTTGGCACGCGTAAAATAGGCAACAGTTGTTTTTTCATTCAATTCAATGGCCTTGTCTAGATCGGTAAAAGCCTGGTTGTAATTTCCGGTTAAACTGTAAAATATGCCCCGGTTTAAATAGTTGTGGGCGTTTCCCTGGATGGCAATTTTTTCGTTAAAAAACAGAATAAAATTCTCGAAAACCGATTGGTAAGTGGTTACCGGTTTGTTGGTAATCGATAACAAGGGGTCATAATTGTTTAGGGCATTCAGTTCGTCAATTAGAATATTGTAATACTGAAACCGATCGTAATCAACCGAGTTTTTCTCAAAGGCCGAAATGAAAAACATAGGTTGTAAATCAATAACAATATTTTTATTCTGAATGCGTCCATCGTCAACATCCATTTCTTCTTCCTGCGGAATATCGCGGGTATCTTCAACCACTAAATCCATACGCATACGTCGTCGGCGTTTTTCTTCCTCCAGCTCTTTTTTGCGTTCTTCTTCCAGCTTCTGTGCTTTTTCTTCGCCAGATAATTCTTCTTGTTTTGGAGGTGGTGCAGCTTGTGCAGTTGGCGTTACTGTATTGTTTTGTTGACTGGTTTGCGAATTTTGGTTTTGTTGTTTTTGCTGATTTTTTTGTTGATGCTGCTGGTAGGCCAGCTTTTCTGCATCCAGGCGTCTGGCATCTAAATCAAACTGAGGATTTAGTTGGGCTGCAATCCGGTAATCTTCTTCAAACCCGGGGCGGTTTAAAATTTCGCGCGCCATAGCACGGTTAAAATACGCACTGGCCATTTCAGGATTTAACTGTACAGCCATGTCGTAATCCATAATAGCACTTTCATAATCTTCTAATTTATGTTTAACAATTCCGCGGTTATTAAAGGCCAGTGCATTTTTCGGATCAAATTTTATACTCTGGTCGTAATCGCGCAAGGCCGATGCATAATCTTCCAGCTCAAAACGTGCCAGCCCGCGGTTTAAATAGGCAGCTGCATAATGTGGCCTGATAATTATTACCTCGTTCAGGTCTTTTATGGCGCCTTTTATATCGCCGCTTACAATTTTTGCGTTGCTGCGGTTCATAAGGGCGTGTGTCGATTTCGGATTCACCTCCAATGCCCGGTTATAATCTTCAATCGCTCCTTCCATATCTTTTAAAGCCAGTTTGGCAATACCCCGGTTGTTGTATATCGATTCATCGCTTGCATCAAATTCCAACGCCCGGTCGTAATCTTCAATAGCCCGCTCGAAAAGACGTAGGTTGTGGTAAGCCATTCCCCGGTTATTATAGGCACGTGGGTAATACGGTTTAATTTCAATGGCTTTGTCGTAATCGGCAATCGCACCGCGGTAATCTTCAAGCGAGTGTTTGGCTGTGCCCCGGTATAGGTATGCCTCGGCCAGGTAGGGTTTAAATTCAATAACAATATTAAAATACTCGATGGCCCCGGTATAATTCCCGATAGAAATACGCGTTCGGCCAACCCGAATAAAATGATTGATGTTTAACTGAGCCTCAGCTAAAAAGCTTAGCGACAGTAGTAAGGCAAAAAGTATCGTAAGTTTCTTCATTTTTCTACAGTACTGAGCATTGACAAAATAGCGCAGAGTATTGAGATTTTTTCAGCTTTGTAACAAATCATAAGCCTGTGTCTCATTACCTGCTATTTCTATCTCATGGTCTTTTTTCTAAACAAACAAAAATAGTATTTTCATAGTTTGAAGTAATAGTTTGTTAGGTTTTTTAACGAATACCCACTCAAATCTAAAATTATGTGTAAACGATGCAACTGGGGAACAAAAAACGAGCTGATGCTCAGGTATCACGATGAAGAATGGGGTGTGCCTCTTCACGATGATAATAAACTCTTTGAGTTTTTTGTATTGGAAGGATTTCAGGCCGGATTGAGTTGGCAAATTGTATTAAACAAACGCGAAAACTTCCGTAAGGCCTTTGATAATTTCAATCCGCAAAAGGTTGCTGCCTACAACGAGGATAAAATTCAGCAGCTGATAGGAGATAAATTGATAATCCGCAATCAACAAAAAATAAGGGCTTGTGTAAATAATGCACAGCGTTTTCTGGAAATTCAGAAAAAGTATGGAAGCTTTGATGCTTACATTTGGAAATTTGTGGACCACCAACCCATTCAGAATACATTTGAAACGCTTGCTGAATTGCCTGCCAAAACCAAACTTTCGGATGCAATTTCAGCCGACTTAAAACAACACGGATTTAAGTTTGTTGGCTCCACAGTTATTTATGCCCATATGCAGGCTACCGGTATGGTAAACGATCATTTGGTAAGTTGTATTCGGTACAAACAGGTGCGGGCCTTGGCCAATGTAAGTAGAAAAAACTGATGTTTATCAGTTTGACATCAAAAAATCTTAACTCTGTATTAAATTTTCTTTCTGAAAAAAAATTAATTGTTAATTTTGAGATCTATTCAAAAAGAAGGGTAAAAAATTATTTATTAATATGAAGTTGCGTTTGATTTTTACCGCATTGATTGTGGTATATGCGTGTAGCGTATTTGCAGAGAGCGAGAAGAAGGAAGAGGCGAAAGGTTATGTTTTCGAAGATGAAATTGAACTGGCAGCAACGCCTGTAAAAAATCAGCACCGCTCGGGTACCTGTTGGTCGTTTTCCGGACTTTCATTTCTTGAATCGGAGATGTTGCGTTTGGGAAAACCCGAAGTTGATCTGTCGGAAATGTTTGTGGTGTGGCATACCTATTCTGAAAAAGCAAGAAAACATGTGCGCGTGCATGGAAATCTGAATTTTGCAGCAGGTGGCGCATTTCATGATGTTACCAACATGATTCGTGAATACGGTATTGTGCCGGAATCAGTTTACTCGGGCTTAAACTATGGCGAAGACCAGCATGTGCATGGCGAAATGGACAACGTTTTAAAAGAACATGTGGATGCCGTTGTACAGAATAGAAACCGCAAACTGAGCACCGTTTGGCACGAACCCATCGAGGCCACTTTAAATGCCTACCTCGGCCAATTACCACAAAAATTTGAATACGAAGGAGAACACTATACACCGCAGCGTTTTGCCAGCGACTTTGTGGGCTTAAACATGGACGATTACGTTGAAATTTCGTCGTACACCCATCATCCGTTTTACGAAAAATTTATTTTGGAAGTGCCCGACAACTGGTCGTGGGACGAAGTGTACAATGTACCCCTTGACGAGTTTGAAGCCATTATGGATTACGCATTGGGTAACGGTTTTACCATTGCCTGGGCTGCCGATGTGAGCGAAAAAGGATTTGCTACCAGCAATAAAGGTGTGGCTGTTTTGCCGGCAGCCCCCGACCAAAATATGGACGATGCAGAGATTGCAAAATGGGAAGCCCTTCCGCAAAAAGAAAAAGAAAAAGAGTTGTACAAACTGGATAAACCGGTTCCGGAACTGGTAGTAACACAGGAAATGCGTCAAACAGCATTTGATAACTACCAAACTACCGACGACCATGGTATGCATATTATTGGCACTGCCAAAGATCAGAATGGGCATGTTTTCTACAAAGTGAAAAACTCGTGGGGCGATTACAACAAGTACAAAGGTTACTTTTATGCCTCAAAACCTTATGTGAATTACAAAACGATGTGCATAATGGTGCACAAAGACGGCATACCCCAAAGTATAAGAGAGAAACTTAAACTTTAATTTGTAAGCCCTTCAGTTTGCCTGAGGGGCTTATTTCTTTGCTATTTTTCCCGCGAAACCATTTTTTGCATGGTGTCCATAAAAATTTCGTTTACATTTGGTAACTCCTTACTTTGTAGAAGTAAGTTATGTTTAATTACGGTACAAATGGGCAACTATTCTCCATGAAGAAACTTTTTATCCTATTTCTTTTTTTTGTGTTTATACAGCATCTTGCATCTGCGCAAGAAGACTGGGGGTGGTGGAACGATACCCATGGGTGGGAAGTGGGAGACCCGGGCTGGCGAAACTGGCTGATTATATCTCCCGGATATTTAGGACCTAATGCATTGCCGGTACCCGCTGTTAAACGAGGCATACTTGAAGGGAAAACCGAACTGGAAGTTACGGCATCCGTTCATTTTCATTCGGGCGATCCAACACAGGATATCTCCGGAAGAGCTTACGTTCCGTTTGCAAAAAACCGTATTGCCATTGAAATGTACGGCGTA
Organism: uncultured Draconibacterium sp.; assembly: GCF_963676735.1. Classification (NCBI taxonomy): domain Bacteria; kingdom Pseudomonadati; phylum Bacteroidota; class Bacteroidia; order Marinilabiliales; family Prolixibacteraceae; genus Draconibacterium; species uncultured Draconibacterium sp. The sequence goes on from NZ_OY781464.1 coordinate 459,078, forward strand.
TTATTGGAACATTACGCTTATACTACCGAAATTCGTGACGAGCGATACTCGCGCGATCGTGACGGGAAAGGTTATGCTGTAGGAGATTTCTATTTCACCACCCTGGTGCAATTGGTTAAAGATCGAAAATTTCCAAACACCTTGTTCAGGGCGCTGTTAAAAACAGCCTCGGGGTCTAATTTAAAAGGAGCTCGTTATGCCGATACCCCTGCCTATTCATTTGATTTTAGTTTCTCGAAAGATATTGGCGAAAAGGAAACAACCCTTTTAAGGCCACACCTGATGTTGGGTTTTTACAGTTGGCAAACTAACGATGAGCTAAATTTGCAAAACGACGCTTTACTTTATGGATTGGGTACCGATATTGAAAAACAAAATTGGCGTTTTACCAGCACATGGTCGGGCTATTACGGCTACAAAAACAATGGAGACCGCCCCATGCAACTTAATTTCGAACTTCGAAAAGATTACGATAATAAAGCCTTTGCGGTTAATTATCAGCATGGTTTGCACGATTGGCTGTACAATACATTACGTTTTTCTTTTATCTGGAAACTTAATGGCGTAGAGTAAGTTCCGGTAAAACAGAATTTATACCTTTGCAAACGGTATTAACCATTGTTTTGAATAGTTAAGCAGCAATTTTAAACAATACTGACAAGCAGGATAACAGGTAAAAACAGACAATGAAAAAGCTTTCACTCGTAATTTGTGTTTGGAACGAAGAACCAAACATAAAACCATTATCAGAACAAATTAAAGCAGCCCTTGAAGGGATTGATTACGAAGCCATTTTTGTAGATGACGGCTCTACAGATAAAACGCGCGAAGAGATCAGGAAGATTAACGACGACAGGTTTTTGCTTGTTGAGTTAAAACGGAATTACGGACAGAGTTCGGCTTTGCAAGCAGGTATCGATCAGGCTGAAGGCGATTTTGTTGCATTAATTGATGGCGACCTGCAAAACGACCCGGCAGATATTCCGATGATGCTGAAAATGATTGAGCAGCAAGAATGGGATATGGTTGCCGGCGTGCGGGCTAACCGAAAAGACGGAATGTTTTTACGCAAGGTTCCTTCAAAAATTGCGAATTACCTTATTCGACGTACCACCGGGATTTACATGAAAGACCTGGGTTGTACCCTGAAGATTTTCACTAAAGATACGATTAAAAGCATTCATATTTACGGCGAATTGCACCGTTACATACCTGCCCTGGTAACGCTTGAAGGCGCAACAAAAATTACACAGGTGGATGTTAATCATCGTCCGCGCGAATTTGGAAGCTCGAAATACAACCTGAGCCGCACCACACGTGTAATGAGCGATTTGGTATTGATGCTATTCTTTAAAAAGTACCTGCAACGTCCCATGCACTTTTTTGGCAATATTGGCATATTTACACTCGGCATAGGAGTGCTTATTAATTTTTACCTGCTGATATTAAAAATTCTGGGTAACGATATTTGGGGGAAACCTCTATTGTTGCTTGGTATTCTGCTGGTTCTTGGAGGAATTCAGTTTATAACAACTGGTATTATTGCCGAACTTCAGATGCGTACTTATTTTGAATCGCAAAAGAAAAAACCGTACCGGGTAAAACGGGTTATAACAGCCAAAGAAACTTTGTAAAGCTGGGTTTTTTCCTGTTGGCAATTTGTTGTTTTATTGTACCTTTAACTACAATAATTAACAAAAGCCATTGCGATGAAAACTAATCTTTTTACCCTGTTTGTAGTATTGTTTTTTGTTTTTGGAAGTGCCGGTGTTTCTGCACAGGAACGATATATCGACGGAATTGTAACTACCTTTGACAGCATTGCAGTAATTGGTGCCGATGTGTGGGTGAAAAGCTCGAAAACGGTAATTAAAACCGATACACTCGGACGATTTAAAGTGGCTGTTCTTCCTGGCGATAAATTAAAAATAAGTGCAAGAGGCTTTGTAAGCAGGAGTGTTAAACTGGAAGATAAGACTAAAATTGTTGCCGTAAACCTAAAACTTAAGCCAGGCGACAAATCGCGTGAGTATGCTATTGGCTATGGCTATGTAAAAGACGGCGAAAAGCTGAATGCTGTAGCTCAAATGACCGACGATGATGTGGATTTTGCGCAATACTCTAACATGTATGACCTGATTAGGGGACGTTTTGCCGGAGTACAGGTTGCCGGTGGCGAAATAATTATTCGCGGCGTTAACTCAATAAACTCCAGCAGTGCAGCCTTAATAGTTGTTGACGGTATAACAACTGATGGTAGTATTTTGGGCGTGCTGTCGCCTGCGCAGGTTAAAAGTGTAAATGTGATTAAAGACGGTGGGGCTGCTATTTATGGCTCACGAGGAGCAAACGGGGTGGTAATTATCGAAACAAAAAGGGGGAACGACTAAAGTTCAAAAAAATAGTGTCAGCTTTTTCATTTAGGAAATGAGTTGATAAAACCGGTTCGGATGGATTATGGTGTTTCCATTCCCTGAGCTATAAAATGAAAAAAGAATACAATGAATAAAGCAGTAACCATAGCAACATTTACAAGTAATTTTGATGTTAAATACATGCTTTTTAAAGAAATGCTTGAAGAAGCCGGTATTAAATTTATGACGGTAAACGAAATAACAAGTACTGTTGATGGCATATTTAGTGGTAGTCCAACAAATATTGGTATTGAGATTCGGGTGATCGAAGAAAATGCCGAAGAAGCTTTGGAGATTTACAACTCGATAAAATAAGTTGACCTGCAACACCTGGTAACAGGTAAGCCATTATGTATGGCTTTTACTCCACCAAATCATATCCAAAATCAATTCCTTTTTTCACTGCAGGTAGGCCTTCGTCCATCCATTTAGGCATGGGTTTTTCTTTTAGGTAATGGTCGAAAAACTGTGCGAGACGGATTTGAAAATCATGTTTGTCTGCCAATCGGGTTGGCCAATGATCGGCCTCGTTGTAGTTTAACAGCCAGCAGGGTTTTTGTAAACGTCGCAGGCCAATAAAAAACTCAATGCCCTGGTACCACGGCACAGCCCCGTCATCGTCGTTATGCATAATTAGAATGGGGGTGGAAACTTTGTCAAGTGTAAATAGCGGCGAGTTTTCGATATACCGCAATGGTGCTTCCCAAACTGTTTTACCAATGCGGCTTTGTGTGTGTTCGTACTGAAATGAACGGTTTAAACCCGATCCCCAGCGGATACCACCGTAGGCACTGAACATATTTACCACCGGAGCTCCCGATTCAATGGCGGCAAACATATTGGTACGAGTGGCCAGATAAGCAACCTGGTAGCCGCCCCAGCTGTGGCCCTGGGCGCCAATGTGGGCTTCATCAACAAAACCTTTTGAAATAAGTAAGGTAACGCCGGGCATAACACAATTAAACGCCGATTCTCCCGGGTAGCCTTCTTTATAATACACATCTGGGTTAAAAACGATGTAGCCATTGCTGGTGTAGTAATGGTAATCAATGGTTGAACGGTGGTTTTCAGGCATGCGGTAACTCAGCAGGTTTTGCGAACTTTTTTCGTAAAAATTCACAATCATCGGGTATTTCTGCGATGGGTCAAATCCCTCGGGTTTATGTAATGTACCTTCCAGAATTAGACCATCAAGCGATTGCCAGCTTACCAATTCGGCCGAGCCCCACAAAAAATCATTTTGTTGCGGAGCCGCATCACTTATTTGCACCGTTTTTTTAAAGCGTAAATCTGTTGCAATCAGGTTTGGGTAGGTTTCGAAATCTTCTTTAGTAAAAACAATAAGGTCGTTGTTTTTTGCTTTTTTCGGCCTGGATAGTTTATAGTTTTCAGCATAAACTTTTTCAGGAATTTGCGTTTTCCTGAGATCAAAAATATAGTAGGCATCTGCCCGTGTAATTTCATTATGTCCATGCAGCAATACCGTTTCTTCCGGGTCAATACCCGATTCTGGTTTCGGGTTAAAGCGAACCAGGCGATAGTTGATTTTTTTTTCCCTTCCGTTTTGGGTAAGCCTTATTGGTGCTGTGTCGTTAACCGGATCAACTTTCCAAATATCATAACGGTCGTAAATTAACAGCGCTTCATCGTTTTTTAACCAGCCGGCACTGCCATATGCACCGGGCAACATAGGGCGGTCGTTTAACTCGTCAGCTGCCTGAATGAGGTAGGGGCTTGTAAGGCTGTATTCTTTTCCACTTGCAATTTCATAGGTATTCCAGGTGGTATCAATGGCATTAAACCAGTATAGAAACTTACCATCAGGAGAAACTGAGGGTGTAGCACGACAATCGGTTTTTATTTTTTCGGCCTTGCCCGAATGTATATCTATAAGGAAAAAATCGTTGTGGTAAGGGCCACCTTCCCACATGCTTTGTACAGCGTATGGCCGATTGCTGATGGCCAGAATTTTATCGGCATCACCTTTTTTAATTTTTCTTATTCGGGTAAAAAGTTCCGTTTCAAGTTGTACTGCCTTTTGCTGATCGAGATGAACTACTGCCAGTCTTGTTCTTTTCAGGTCTTTGTCTTTGTTGTTCAGCTGAACGGTTTGCAAACGTTCTTCTTTCCAGTGCCAAACATCAAGCACAGGCACTTCTTCATCAAGCCTGGTTGTGTCTTTCTCAGGAAGAATTGGCGCCGTTCCAAAAAATAACCGTGTTCCGTTGTACGAGAAAGAAAGCTTGCCGTTTTCGCTTATTTCATAGTTGTCAGGCAACCAGTTTCCCGAATTCTCAGCGACAATGGAAATGTTGTTTTTTATGTTCCAGTTATACAGTGCGTAGGAGGTCTTTTTTCCATCGGTGATATCGGCCAGAAATGCCACCTGCTCTCCGTTATCAGTAACAGTTAGTTGTTTTACTTTTTCGGCTGTTTCAAGAATAATGCTTGCCTTGTCCGTCATTAAATCAATATGGTAAACTCCTGCTGAAAAGGAGCTGTCGCCCGCTGAAACAAAGCTCAAAAACGGCTGGTCTTTGGCCAAAATATAGTGGCTAACTGCCGGAAATGTTTTAACTGCTCCAGTCTCCAGGTTTTTTATGAATAAGGGGTAAGTTTCATTTTCCGATTTTTTACTTGAATCGTTGACTGAAACAGCCTGGTAGGCTATCCATCCCGACCATTCTTCTGGTACCTTTATCGATTTTACGTTCTCAATCGCCTCGCTGGTAGAATTTTTCAAATTATAAATTACCAGTTTATTGCCGGGTAAATCCTCCTTTTTTACTTTTTGTAGTTTTAGTGCCTGAATGGAATCTGCAGGTGCCACTTCAGTAAAAACAAAGAATCTTGAATCGCTTGTAAATTGTCCTTTTGTAGCGAAGTTAAAAGAAACCGTGTTTTTAGCGTTAGGAGTGCTGATTTTTATTGTTGCATCTCCTTTCCATGGCTCTTCTTTCCAGGCAATGTATTGTCCGTTGTTGGAAAGGTGTTTTTCAGTTATTCGGTTCCATTTAAGTATGTCGTCAAAAGTTAAATTGCGTTTTTCAGGTTGGGCAATCAGGTTAACTGAAATAATCAATAAAATTAATAATGACCAGTATCTCTTCATTTCTATTTGATTGAATTGAATGAATAGCGAAATGTAAATGCAATTGTTGAAGATAAAATATTTCCTGGTTGAATAGAAAAAATACACCACTTAAAACTGCAAAAACTCAATTAAGAATGTATTGGGGTGAGTTAAAATCATGCTTCGGCCATTAGCATGCGTGCTTCGCTTTTTAAAATTGCGGGGAGTTGTATTTTTCTGCGTTCAATACTAAGTAGCCAGTAACGTATTTCGTGTGTTTGCAAGGTGTACAATACTTCTCGAAATTGTTCAATCTGTGTTGTTGTATAAGCGTTTTCGTCTATATTTTTGAATTCATCGAGTTCCTCATCGTCGTAATATTCAACAATCGATTCGTTCATTTTTATTTGGTCGAATTCGCAAATCTCGTGCGCTCCGCAACAGTCTGACGGAGGTGCTGAGGGCTCTTCTGGATTGTTATTATTGCCAGCTGCTTTTTTCTGACTTTTATTTACCCGTATTAGAACAACTATACCAACCAGGGTTAAAAAAATAAGGCCTATTCCAATTATCATTCCCATGCTGCAAAAGTAATAATTTGGAACAAATGTAAAGAAGGGCTTAGCGCAAGGTTAAACTATTTTTAAGTGAATGGCTATAGCAGCTGTGTAAGTTGGTAATTCACCCCCCGGTCTTTTAAGTATTGCAAAATATAGCTGAGGTTCCCTTTTTGTGCACCAACAATTTCAGGCGGGTTTACTCCGGCTATTTTAAAGCTGCCATCAAGTATTAAGTTGGCAACAGCAGTGCAGGTGTAACCGGTGGTACGGGCCATCGAAATGGTTTGCGTAGTGCGGTCGTATCTGTCGAGCAAATGGTAGGTAAACGATTTTTTCAGGCCATTTTCAAGGCCATTAATAACAATGCGCATAACTGTAAAATCCTCTTCTCCCGGTTTTAATTTCCATTTTGGAAACAGCAATTTAGCAGTGAGGTCGATGGGGCGTATTGGTACACCATTTACTTCAACAGCTTCGTACGAGAAAAACCCCGATTCGCGCAACACTTTCAGGTACTCAACACATCCCGGGTATCGTAAGGTTTTCTCAATCATATCCGGCACATTTTTCATGGTGTGAACCAGCGAACGCAACCCGTCGGAGTTCCATGATTCAAGTGTGCCAATGCCTTCAAATTGAATAAGTTCAGGATCGGATAGTGCTTCTTTTTCGATTAACTCGTAATTCTGAATATATCGTGCCGGACGGGTGTATTCTTCAATAACATCAATAGGCGAGAATACTGCTTTGTATTCGTAGGGCCATTCGCGAATAACCGGCAGCCCCCCAACAAGGCATTCGTATGATTTAACTTCAAGTAGCTGGTTATAATGTCCTAGAATGATATTACCCATGCCCGGAGCCACACCGCAGTCGGCCACTACGCTAACTCTATGTTTTTTGGCCAGGCCGTCGAGAGTCAGAAAATCCTCGGGCATAAAAGAAATATCAACCATGTTTTTGCCGGCTTCAATAACAGCTTTCATGGTATTGTAGCCCATAAAACCCGGAACAGCGCCAATAACAAGATCAAAATCTTTAACGAGTGATTGAATAATGTTGGTCCGGCTAAGGTCTTTTTTTAAGCAGGTAATTGCAGGATATTTTGCCAGTTTATCTAATGCTTCCTGGTCGGCGTCAATACTGGTAACCTGGTAGTTTTTAGCTAAATCAATGGCAATTGCACCGCCAACCAGTCCGGCACCCAATACTATTACTCGTTTTTTCATCTCTCTTATACTGTTCATTCTCGGCTCATCGGCACATCATAGGAATACTACCGCGATCTTTTTTTGGTTTAGCGTGGCTACTGGTTTTGCTAAACGAAGGTGTTTGAAAATTAATCGAGCTGTATTAGTCCTTTTTTTAAGGCATATTTTACGATATCCGAGTTTGTTTTTAAATCGAGCTTTTCAAGAATATTTTGTTTATGCGTACCAACCGTTTTAACGCTTATAAAAAGTTTGTCGCCAATTTCGCGTGTAGATTGTCCTTCGGCAAAAAGCAGGAAAATTTCCTTTTCACGATCAGAGAGTTGCGCATAGGCATCGTCGTCGTCAGCTTTTGAGTTAAGGTAGCCGTTGATAACAATTTCAGTAATGTCTTCGCTCAGGAATTTTTTTCCTTCGTGAACAGAAGTTACAGCGTCGGTTAACTGACGGTAGGTGCAGTTTTTAAGCAGGTAGCCATCAGCACCGGCTTCCAACATTCCCTTAACATATTGTTTGTCAGAATGCATGGATACCGCCACAATTTTAATTTCCGGCATTTTGGATTTAAGTGTTCGGGTAACTTCTATGCCATTCATTTTTTCCATGGCAATATCAACCAAAAGTACATCTGGTTTAAATGCTTCCACTTTATCAATGGCATCTTGTCCGTTTTCAGCCTGTGCTATCACCTCAATGTTGTCGGCAGAGTGCAACAGGTTAATTAAACCTTCTCTAAAAAGCTGGTGGTCGTCAGCTACAATTACCTTTATTTTCATCTTATTAATGTTATTTCAGGTAAATAGCGAACTTAGCCTATATACACCATTTGAACCTGAATTGTTAGCTTTGTTTTTTATACTGCAATATAAGGAATTTCTATCTCTGCAAGTGTACCTTCTTTACTTGGTTCTATTTTAAATATTCCGTTTATACTTTCAATACGTTCGGTAATGCTTAGCAGTCCAAATCCACCTTTGTCTGATGGTGGTTTTACCTCTTTTTTGTTAAGCCCAATACCATTGTCTTCAACCGAAATACAATACATCCCGTTTCGTGTAGTTTGTTTTATGGTAACTTCAGAGGCTTCAGCATGCTTAACAATGTTGGTTAGCAATTCTCCAATTGTTCGGTATAAAAATATATTGTTTTCCTTACTTAATTTTGTTTCATTCTTTTCGGTAATCAGGAATGTCTCAATTTTGTGCTCTTTTTCAAAGCTTTCGAGTTTCCATTTTATCGCAGGAACCAATCCCAGTTCGTAAAGAATTGGGGGGCTGAGGTCGTAGGTAAGTTTTCTTGATTCTTCAATTGCTTTATTTAGTAATTTTGAGGTGAACTGGATCGTATTTTTTATCTCTGGGCGGCATTCGCGTGTATCAATTGATGATAGATTCATAAATGCCAATCCTAAGGTTTGCCCTAAGCTGTCGTGAAGATTTTCAGCAATACGGCGTCTTTCACGTTCTTCAATTAAGGTAATCTCAGAATTTAATTTTTTTAATTGCAGTTGATAAGATTTGATGCGTAAGGCAACATTAATCTGTGCTTTCAGTTCAACCTGATCAAAAGGTTTTGATATAAACGAATCGGCACCGGCATTAAGTCCTTTGGTTCTTTCAACGCTATCGCGTCCCAAAGCCGATACCATGATAATAGGTATTTGTTTTGTCTTATTATGTTCCTTCAGCAATCGGCAGGTTTCATAGCCATCAAGGTCGGGCATCATTATGTCCAGCAAAATCAGATCCGGGTTTTCACGTTGGGCAATTTCAATCCCCTCCCGACCACTAAGCGCACCAATAAAATTGAATTCAGGATAGTACAATTTTATAATTTGCGATAAAAGCTCCAGATTGATGTTATTGTCATCTATTGCCAAAATCTTCTTCATATCTTCCGTTTCAATATTGGATATTAACATAGTAAAAAAAAGTAAAGGGTTTATATTTTTACTACCATTTGGGTTAAAGTTACTAAATGCGTGGGAATGTTTGAAGGAAAAAGGGAATAAATGCTTAACAATATATCAGAAAAATGCTGATAATAGAGGAAGAATATGTGCTACGGGATCGAAGATCTTTTAATGAATGTTTCAGAAAACCATAGAAAACCTGTTACTGGCTAGTACATATTTATTGTTTAATCAATCCATACATTAATCCAATTCCAGCTCCAAAGTAGGTTTGGTTGCTGTTTACAATTACCATGGGGCCAACCGAGCAGCCAACGGTACAGCACAGGGGCATTTCTATTTTAGGGTTTACAACAAAACTTATTTTTTTACTGGCAGCAGTTTTAAAATTGTACTGGTTTGTTGATTTTAGCAGGTTAAATTCGGGCTCCCGAAATGTTGATATACCCGGCCCTGCCTGCAGCAATACCCGAATACTTCTTTTTTTATTGATATCGAATATACGACCAACCATCATGTGTAAAATCTCGGAATTCTGGAAAGGTTCTGCCGAACTGGCAGGGCTTAGGTTGGTACCCGATTTTAAAAATTCGTCGGTTGGCGAGGCAGCTGATTTAAAGGTTGCTGAATACCCCACACTAAGTGTATACCTATTATTATAAGTGTAATTTAGGCCAATATTTCCCGCTTGTTTTTCGCCAACCACATATTCGCCTGAAGAATATAAGTAGTGTTTTTGCGATGAAAGGAACCTGTATGACCATTGTGCCTGACTGGCAAGTGCTACCAAACAAAAGATGATTATGAGTACAGGTGTTTTCATTATTTTTGGTTTTGTAGGTTCTTTTATCAGCCGGGACAAAGGGTTTGTTTTTGTCGGCAGAGCAGATGAAAGAACCTTGATTGATTTAATGTAAACTATTTGTTTTGTGTCTCTAATTGTAAAATTAGGGAGTGTTGCGTGGAGAAAGGAAATATTATTGCTGAATCAGTTGGGGAGGATTAACCATATTGAGTTCAGAAATTTGGAAGTTGAACCGGGAAACATCCACTATAATATGTGCTGTTTTACTTGCTCGTAGAAAAAGTATGTATGATGATAAATGCCGTTAAGGGGTAGGAACAATCTTGTTTCCTGGGAAATGAATGGTGAATTTAGCCATTCTGTTTTCTGTTGGCTACCCTGAATTTTGCAGGCCCAATGCCAATTCGGTTGGAAAATGTGGAAGTAAAGTGTTGTAATGACGAAAAACCACAAACTAAAGCTATTTCAGAGAGGTTGTTTGTTTCGTTTTTGAGCAGTTCAATGGCCTTTTCAATTTTTAAATTTATAATAAAGCTGGCAGGAGGATAGCCAGTAAGCTTCTTTACTTCATCGGTAAATTTTGTTTTTCCCATTCCAAACTGTAGGGCCAGGTCTTCAATTATCCATTTCTTATTTAAATCGTTGGTAATTATCGTAGTTAATTCTTCGGTGAAATTATACTCTTTTTCAATTCTTTGTTTTCGGTTTGAAAGATGCCGGTACAATTCAATAAAAAAGTTGTCGATAAGGTTGCCGGCAATAATTTCGTAACCTGTTTCTTGTCCGCACAACTCATTTTTCATTTCTACGAAATACTTTTTTAGTTTTTTGGCATTGCGCAATACAATGGTATTTTCTTTAGTAAGTAAATCTCCCAGGTTTTTTTGGAAATTTTGCGATAGTTGTGTCCACGAGCCAAGTGATAAGGGGGTATTTGTTCCATACGTTTCAGGTTTTACCAGCATCCAGGTATATTCTCCAATATCCGTTTTTCCGTGCGGACTACCATATAATTGCCACGGATTGGTTATGGATAAGTCGTCAGGCAGCAGCTCCACCTCTTGCCCCTCAACACTCCACTGAAACTTACCGCTATGGATAAACCGAATGCCAATTCCAGGATGCATATGTGGGAACATGGTGTGGTCCATTCGCACTTTATAAAACTTCATGCTTCCAAACTGCAGGATGTAGGATAGGTTTTTCAGCGGTCCTCGATTTCCCGGGTGCCACCAAACACCTTTCCCTTCAACTATAGGTTTTATATTATGTCTTTCCAAAGCTAACTTATTATTTATAGTCTGCAGCTACGTTCTTTTCGGTTTGCTGAATAAATAGAATTTATATAATCGACCGAAGTATAAAACTTGCAACTTTATTCTGTAAAATTAACGAAATTTACATCAGTAGAAATTATTCAACCAATAAAACTTAAGTAAGAGATGAAGCGGTTTAAATCGATATCATGTTTTTTAATGCTTAGCATTATTATGTTTTTTATGAGTTGTAAACAAGCACCCAAAGCGGAAAAAGAGCGGTGTATTATTGAATTTGTGGGAGACTCATTTAATCCCGGGCGTGTGCAGGAGCTCGCCAAATCGTTTGGTGCTGACAATACGCAGTTGTATCGCTGGAAAAATCATTTTGTTTTTTATTCTCAATTCTCTAATAAGCAGGCCTTTACTCAAGAAATGGCGAAGCAGTTTCCGGAACTATCAGTAAAAGTTTACGAAAAGCCCTTTTACGATTTCTCGAGGGCGCAACATTGTGGGCAGGCACAATTAGCACCCAATTGGGAGCATATTATTCTAACGGCCAATTTGGTGGAGGACAAAGAATTACAAAACGAATATATGGAGTACCACAGAACCCAGTTTGAGCAGTGGCCTGAAGTTGCCAACGGATTTTGTAATGCTGATTTTCAGCAACTACAGGTATTTCGAAACGGCCGGCAATTGATGCTTGTAATTTCCATTCCGGCCAACAAAACGCTTGATGAGTTAAATCCCAAAACAGTTGAAAATAACCCGCGTATGAATGAGTGGAACGAAATAATGGGTCAATACCAGGAAGGTATCGAAGGAACTAGCCCGGATGAAAAGTGGGTGTTTTTAACTAAATCAGAATAGAATCAATCAATTCTTCAATAAATAATCACAAAAAAAGCCAAATGAAACAAACCAATTATCAACTTTTTGATTTTTTGGATTTCAACCAGGAAATGAATGGAGAGGAATGTTTATGGAAAACATGTTCACCGGTTTCGGCAAAATCCGAAGGAGGAGATGTTGTTTTTGAGCTTCCCTTTCAAAAGCAAAAACCTGCAATCGATATCGAACCCGATGCGAGTGTTGGTCGCAAAACGTTCTTTTTGCGCATTCGTGCTTATGGCAATAAAATTATACGCACTGCCATTGGCTTTGATTCCGAAAGTATGACAGATTCAGTTATGCTGGAAATGCATGAAACGCTGAAACCTGAACCTCTTTTTGTCGAGAAAACAGAAGATGCCTGGACAGTAAAAGATTCTTCAGGATGTGTGCGTGCCCGGTTAAATCGCAGTCCTATTGCCATTGACTACTGGAGCGATCTTTTGCCCGAGCCACAGGAAACACTGGAGTTGAGTTTCTTCCCGGATGGAAAAAAGGAAGTTAAACTAAGTGCTTTTGATCAGTTTTTTCCGGCCCGGCACGATGCATTTGCTTTGGCAGTAGTTGAAAAAAATGGAAGTTTTGACCGTACAACCCTCTCGTTTAGTATTGAGGCTGATGAGAAGTTTGTTGGCACAGGCGAACGTTTTTCAAAAATGGATCTTTCGGGGCGCACTTTTCAATTAAAAAACCAGGACGGGCAGGGCGTAAACAATAGGCGTACCTACAAGAACGTACCTTTTTTACTGTCGAGCCGCATGTATGGGGTGTTTTTACATACCGCAGCTTACGGAAAAATATCGGTGGCCGACCATTCGGCGCGTTCGCTACAATTTCTGGTAGAAGAACCAGCCATTGATCTCTTCCTGTTAGGAGGAGAAACACCCGAAGATGTGCTGAAAGGTTATCGGAGTTTAACCGGTTTTCCGGGAATGTTACCCAAGTGGAGCTTTGGTACCTGGATGAGCCGAATGACCTATTTCTCGGAAGAAGAGGTGAAAACGATATGCACCCGCCTGCGAAAAGAAGATTTCCCGTGTGATGTTATTCACCTGGACACGGGATGGTTTGAAACAGACTGGCTTTGCGAGTGGAAGTTTAACAAAGAACGATTTCCGGACCCCGAAAGGTTTGTAAAGCAACTGCGGCAAAATGGCTACAAGGTAAGCTTGTGGCAGTTGCCCTATATTTCACGCAATGCCGAGCAAGAGCAGGAAGCCAGCGAAAATAATTACATCTGCAAAGTAACAGAAGTCGGACAACAGTCTGATTCTAATTTTTCGGCCCTCGACTACGTCGGCACCATTGATTTTACTTATCCAAAAGCAACTGAATGGTACAAGGGCCTGTTGAAAAACTTGCTCGATATGGGGGTGGTTTGTATTAAAACTGATTTTGGAGAAGAAATACACATGGAGGCTGAATACCATGCCATGCATCCTGAAAAACTCAACAATATTTATGGCCTGTTATACCAGAAGGCGGCTTACGAAATTACAAAAGAGGTAAGTGGCGACGGAATTGTATGGGCGCGTGCCGGTTGGGCGGGTTGCCAGCGTTATCCGTTGCATTGGGGAGGCGATTCTGCATGTTCGTGGGATGGGATGGCAGGGTCGTTAAAAGGTGGCTTGCACATTGGTTTATCCGGATTTGGTTTTTGGAGCCACGATGTGCCGGGTTTCCACGGTGTGCCTAACTTTATGAACTCTGTTATACCCAATGATTTATACGTAAGATGGACACAGTTTGGTGTATTCTCCTCACATCTGAGGTACCATGGAACCTCGAAACGAGAACCGTACGAGTATCCTGAGATTGCCGGAATTGTGCGCAAGTGGTTAAAACTCCGGTATGCCTTAATTCCTTATTTGATGAAGCAAAGCGAAAAAACAACCCAAAGCGGTTACCCTGTGCTGCGGGCAATGATTTTTCATCATCCAAAAGATAAAATGTGTTGGCATATTGACGATCAGTACTTCTTTGGCGACGATTTTCTGGTTGCTCCGATAATGAATAGTCATAATACGCGCGATGTGTATTTGCCTGAAGGCGAATGGATTAATTTATTCACGGGCGAATGGGTGAATGGTAAACAGTGGTTATATAATGTAGAGTGTATATTGGAAGAAATGCCGGTATGGGTACGAAAAGGGGCAAAAATACCGGTTTATCCACTGCATGTAAGCAACACCGATGAAATTGATCTGGAAAAAACGGTAACACTTGATTTTTCTGACAATTACGAGGGCTTAGCCAAAAGTATTTTAGGTGGTATATGGAATAAGGATGTAAAAACAAAATCTTAAAGTGCGATAAAATGAAAACGTGGAAAACTAATCTCGAGGAATCAAAAAAACGATATGTCGACTGGTGGGATGGAAAAGGTATTGTTTTAACCATGTGGGAGCACTTGCAAAAAAATGTTAGCCCACACGCAACGGTTGCACAACCTTTGCCACCAAAAGATTTAAACCAGTTTTGGTTCGATCCTGAGTGGCGTGCACAAAACATAAATTATCAATTATCGCGAAGTTCTTTTAAGGCCGATATTATGCCGGTTGCCAATACGCATTTGGGCCCCGGATCGTTAGCTGCTTTGCTGGGTGCCGAACTGGATGGTGGAGAAGATACCATCTGGATTCGCCACAAGGAAAACACCGAAATTGCGTTGGAATACAATACCCAAAATCCGATGTTAAAACTACATCTTGATTTATTAAAAGCGTGCAAAGAGAAAGCAGAAGAGAATTACTTTGTTGGTTGTCCTGATTTATGCGAAGGTCTTGATGTTTTGGCCAGTTTAAAAGGTACCCAGGAAACTTTAATGGATATGATTATGCAGCCGGACGAACTCCTCAGTCAATTGCAAAAAATTAATGATATCTACTTTAAAGTTTTCGATCAAATTTACGACATTATCAACGTGAATGGAGAAATGGCTTTCTGTTATTTTTCTATTTGGGGCCCGGGAAAAGTATCTAAATTACAATCAGATATTTCGATTATGTTTTCGGAAGATGACTTCAGAACGTTTGTCCAACCTTTTATTCGCGAACAAGCCCAGAAAATAGATTACACCCTCTATCATCTTGATGGGGTTGATGCACAAAGGCACCTCGATGCTTTGCTTGAAATTGATGAACTAAATGCCATACAGTGGACGCCCGGAGTTGGTGAACCACAAGGTGGAGATTCGCGTTGGTATGGTTTGTATAAACGAATATTGGCAGGAGGAAAATCAATAATGGCCAATTGGGTAAGTCTAAACGAACTGGAACCCCTCATTGATAATCTTGGCCCCGACGGATTACACATCAACGTTGATTTTAAAACAGAGAAAGATATTGAAACCGCATTGAAAATAGTGGAAAAATACAGGTAGAAATTCTCTGAAAAGGCTCGCAATTAGTAAAATTTAATACCGGTAATATGTTACGATTAGGAATAGTAGGATTAGGCGAAGGAAGAAGTACCATGTCTGCTGCTTTGAAAAGTGAAAAATGGGAGCTTAAAATGATATGCGACCGGAACGAAGAGTTGTGCAAACAACGGGCAAAAGAATTTAACTTCAAGCACTATACAAGCAGCTATGAAACGATGCTAAACAATCCGGAAATTGATGTTATTGGTATTTACACACCCGATCATTTACACGCCCAACACATTAAAATGGCCTTGTTGCACAACAAACATGTAGTTTGCACCAAACCTTTGATAAACGATTTGGCCGATGCCGCCGAGCTGTTAAAACTTAGCAACGATACAGGGAAGAAGGTGTTTGTTGGGCAAAGTTCGCGCTTTTTTGAACCCATGAAAAAGCAACGAGAAGATTTTGAGCGTGGAGAAATTGGAGAATTGGTAACTGTTGAAACCCATTACAACGCCGATCATCGTTGGTTTTTAGGAAAAGGCTGGTCTTTACAAGATTCGTTTAAATGGTTGTATGGTGGTTTAAGTCATCCGGTTGACCTGGTACGCTGGTATCTGCCACACATAGAAGAAGTGATGGGTTACGGAATGCTTAGCCCAAACGGTAAAGTAGGTGGGTTAAAAAACGAAGATACCATGCATTTTATATTTAAAGCTGTTGATGGTAGAATTGCTCGCGTTAGCGGGGCGTACTCGGGTCCGGTGCAACCCGAAATTCGCGAGAGCGAAATGACCTGTATTTTGCGTGGAACAGAAGGATGCAGCCAAGGTGACTATATGGATTTGAGGTACGCAATTACAGCAAAAAACGGCGAACAAAAATTGGTAAGTTTCGACCAAAAAGCCAACTATTATTTTCGTTTCGAGGGGAGGTCGCACCATGCCGGTGAGTACCAAAACTATTACGAATATTTTGCCGACTGCTTGCAAAGTGGAAAAACAGCTCTGCCTGATTTGAGAGAAGGAATTGGTACCATTGCCATTTTAAAAGCCATGGAAGAATCGCTAAAACTGGGTAAGCCGGTAAAAATTGAACAGGTGATTGGCGGGATTCTCGATTAGGGGCTTGCCTTTATCGTATCACAAGAGTTTCGGCTTTTATCTAAATTCACAAACTCAATATCTAAATTTACAAAACAGATACTTACGCATCATTTAGTTTTGAAAAATGAAGCAAAGTAAGCATGAATGCGATAATCTTTGCTACAGATTAAAGTTGTTATTGGAGGCTTAAATAATAATAGCTACTTTAACCATAAACCTTTTATCAAATCGAAAAACTAAACGCTAATGCTTAAAAAGATCTTTTTCGTTTTTTTATTCAGTTTTATAATAAATGCTGCTTTTGCGCAGGATATGGCAAAAAATCGGGTAATTATTTTAACCGATATTGAAGCCGACCCGGATGATACACAATCGCTGGTTCGATTGATGTTGTATGCTAATCAGGTTGATATTGAGGGAATTGTAGCAGCTACCTCGTGCTGGCATACTTCGCAGGTTAATCCCGAATCGGTAAAACGGGTAATAAAGGCCTACGAAAAAGTACAACCAAATTTATTAAAACACGAAAAAGGATTTCCTGAGGCGGAGAAGCTGCTGAAACTGGTAAAATCGGGACTGCCCAAATATGGAATGGAAGGCGTTGGAAAAGGGATGGACTCCGAAGGGTCGGATTGGATAATTAAGGTGCTGGAAGAAGATGACGACCGCCCCTTGTGGATATCTACCTGGGGAGGCGTAAATACCCTGGCCCAGGCTTTGTATAAAATCGAAAAAACAAAACGAAAAAAGGAAGCCCGCCGTTTAATTGCTAAATTACGGGTTTACACCATTTCCGATCAGGATGACAGTGGAATCTGGATTCGCAATAATTTTCCGGAGCTGTTTTATGTTGTTAGTCCGGGCGACGATTACGAAACTGCAACATGGACCGGCATAAATACGGTGGTTGAAGATATTGATAATACCACCATAAGTAATACCTGGATAAGCGAAAATATTCAGCAAAACCATGGACCGCTTGGCGCAGTATACCCCGATGTAGCCTGGGGAGTGGAAGGCGATACTCCTGCATTTTTATCACTAATCCCAAATGGATTAAATGAGGCCGAACATCCCGAATGGGGAGGATGGGGAGGCCGTTACGAGCTGTACAAACCCGATTTTTCAAAAACGAAAGATGGTAGTTCAATAGTGGAAATTGCCCCGGAGACCCGCGAAATATGGACCAATGCCAACGATAACTATACACCATACGTACCCAACAGCTTTGGGCGTGCCGTAAAAAAAGCTCAAAAATCTTTTGATGGCTACAAGGTTACACTTTGGCGCTGGCGAGACGAATTTCAGAACGATTTTGCTGCCCGAATGGATTGGTGCCAAAAAGACGTGGATGAGGCCAACCATCCTCCGGTTCCGGTTTTAAGTCATTCTAACCAAATTACTGTTAAATCAGGCGAATATTGTGCATTGGATGCTTTTGATTCGTTTGATCCGGATGGCGACAGCTTTAGTTTCTTATGGTTTCATTACCCCGAAGCCGGCAGCTACAAGCAAACCATAAACTTTGTTCCGGAGAATGCACACAATACCGGTTTTACAGCACCCAGAGTAGAAAAACCGGAAACAGCCCATATTATATTAAAAGTAAGCGATAAGGGAGAACCAAACTTAACGCGATATAAACGGATAATTGTAACCATTTTACCCCGATAGCTTTAATTCGATTTTTAAAATAAACAGCTAAAAAATAGAAATATGAGAAGCCTGATTTTATTTACAGTACTTTTTTTTGTAGTTCAAAGCAACGTGCAAGCCGAAGACGGGCATAAGCTCTGGTTAAGAAACCAGTTTTCGGGAGAGGTAAATGTTGTTTGTGCCGGAAAATCAGAAATTATTGATTTGGCCAAAAAGGAACTTAAAAACAATTGGAATGGTATTGATGGAGCCACCATTCAGTTGCTGGTAAAAAAGAATAACGAAGTTAAAGGCGATGGTTTTATCCTTGAAGAAAATAAAATTCAGGCAAATACTGAGCTTGGTCTTCTTTATGGCGTTTTTGAGCTTCTTCGCCAACAACAGTGCGGACAAAAGGTAAATGAAAAAACTTATAATCCATCCTACGAGCTTCGTTTGTTAAACCACTGGGACAACCTAAATGGCTCGGTGGAGCGCGGTTACGCAGGTGCATCAATTTTTTGGAAAAAAGGTGGAAGCGATTTAACTGTTTCTGATTATGATAAAAAGTTATGGCATGAATATGCCCGGGCAAATGCATCGGTTGGAATTAACGGTACCGTTATTAATAATGTAAACGCATCGCCAAATGTGTTAAAAGCAGAAACTTTACAGCGGGTAAAAGCAATTGCCGATGTGCTTCGACCTTTCGGTATTAAAGTTTTTGTATCCATTAATTTTTCGTCGCCGGCACTTGTTGGCGGATTAAAAACTTCCGATCCGCTAAACACCGAAGTAATAAACTGGTGGCAGGCCAAAGCAAAAGAAATTTACTCGCTAATACCCGACTTTGGTGGCTTTTTGGTAAAAGCCAGTAGCGAGGGGCAACCCGGTCCGCACGACTATGGGCGTAGCCATGTTGACGGAGCAAATATGCTTGCTGATGCCTTAAAACCTCACGGGGGAATAGTAATGTGGCGTGCTTTTGTTTACAGTGCAAAAGAAGACGACCGGGCAGAGCAGGCTTACGCCGAGTTTTTTCCG
Source organism: uncultured Draconibacterium sp. (assembly GCF_963676735.1). Classification (NCBI taxonomy): domain Bacteria; kingdom Pseudomonadati; phylum Bacteroidota; class Bacteroidia; order Marinilabiliales; family Prolixibacteraceae; genus Draconibacterium; species uncultured Draconibacterium sp. The sequence continues at coordinate 478,355 of NZ_OY781464.1, forward strand.
TTTGATGGGCAATTTCGCGACAACGTAATCATTCAGGTAAAGAATGGCCCCATTGACTTTATGCCGCGCGAACCATTTAGTCCGCTTTTTGGCGCTATGAAAAATACACCCTTGATGCCCGAATTGCAAATAACCCAGGAATACCTTGGGCATTCCATTCATTTGGTATTTCTAGCAACCATGTGGGAAGAGTTTTTTAAAAGCGACACCCACCAGGAAGGCCCCGGAAGTACCGTTGCAAAATGTACTGATGGAACAATTTTTAAACAAAAAACGGCAATTGCCGGAGTGGCAAATATTGGAACCGATGCCAACTGGTGCGGTCACGATTTTGCACAAGCCAACTGGTATGCCTTTGGCAGGCTGGCCTGGAACAACCAACTGTCGAGCGAACAAATTGCCGACGAATGGATTAAACTTACCTTTAATCCTGATGTAAACGGTAAAGTAAATTTCTCAGAAAACTGGACAGAAAATTTTATGAAACCCGTAAAAAAGATGATGTTAGATAGCCGGGAAGCAGCTGTGAATTACATGATGCCGCTGGGTTTACATCATATTATGCAGGCGCATCATCACTACGGTCCTGGTCCCTGGTGGGAAATTGAAGGCGTACGGAAAGACTGGACCATGCCTTATTATCATCAGGCCGATTCTTTTGGAGTAGGTTTTAATCGTACCAAAACCGGAAGTAATGCCCTGGCACAATACCATCCAACAGTAGCTGAAAATTTTGGCCATTTACGTACCTGCCCCGAGGAATATTTATTGTGGTTTCACCATGTTTCGTGGAACCATAAAATGAATAGTGGAAAAACGCTGTGGGATGAAATGTGTTACCGTTATGATTATGGCGTGCAGCAGGTTCGTGGTTTCCAGGTAAGCTGGGATAAAGTTCAGAACTTTGTTGATGCCGGGCGTTTTACCGCTGTGCAACGAAAATTACGTAAGCAGGCGCAAAACGCGCAGGTGTGGAAAGATGCTTGTTTGCTCTATTTTCAACAATTTAGTAAGCAAATAATTCCTTTCGATATTGAACGGCCAATCCATAATCTCGATGATATCAGAAAAAACGACATGGACAGACCTTAAGGGGTAACCTGAAAAGCGTTGTACAAGATGTAGTAAAAACAAACTATTGTTTACTACGTTTGAGGCTTAGGGGAAAGTTTTTTGTTTATTGTTAAGGAATGTGTATTTTTTACGTCATTATAAATTAAAATGAGAAGGAAATTATATACTGTTTTTCTGTTCTTGTCCCTGAGCTGTGTTTATGCGGTTAATGCAGTAAACCCAGATAATACCGTTCATTTTCGGAACCTGAATGATGAGTATGGATTGTCAATTAGAGGAACAAACAGTGTTTGCGGCGATTATAATGGTTTTATCTGGATTTCCTCAAAAATGGAGATAATGAGGTATGCTGCCAACGATGTGCGAACCTACCAATTACCCTACGAATCGTTGAACGTTATTACCACCAGATTAACATTTTACGATGGTAGTTTATTTGCCTACACCAATAATGGTCAGATATTTTACTACGATGAACTTAAAGACCGATTTGTATTGTGGGTAAATCTCGCCAAAGATTTACGATATGCCAATCTGACGGTTTCAAAAGTACTTGTTGATACCCAACAACGCTTATGGATTTCGTCAACAGTAGGATTGTTTTGTTTCGATAAACAAAATGGCTTGAAATCTATGGCTCCAAATGGCTACATCTATCATATGGATTGGTACGAAAAGGATAAATTATTACTGGCAGTTAATAGTGGAGAGTTATTACTATTTGATGTGGCTGATAATTCTACTGAACTATACTACACCTTCACCGATGAATGGTATAAAAGTTTGTGTCGGATTCATGTTGACAAAAAATATGGTATGGTGTGGATTGGTACCATGGAATACGGGCTATTCGCATTAACAACCGGAGCCGATAAAGAATTAATAGAACTGGAAGAGGTTCCGAATCAACCTGTTTTAGCCCTGCAAAGTTATCTTGATTCAACCTTGTTAGTAGGGATAGATGGACAGGGGGTTTGGCAAATTAACAAGAATAACCTCGGACTTCTCTCGGTAATGAAGGAAGATGCAGATAACCCCAATTCTTTAAAAGGAAATGGGGTATATGATATTTACACTGCTCCGGATAACAGGGTTTGGGTGTGTACGTACAGCGGGGGAGTATCGTATTTTGATAAGAAAGATCCTGGAATTACAAAACTAAGCCACGAGATTAACAACCCGAATTCATTGATAAACAACGATGTTAACAGTGTATTGGAAGACGCTAACGGTAACCTATGGTTTGCCACAAATGATGGGATTAGTTTTTTTAACAGAAAAGCCAACAGGTGGAACAGTTATTTTCATCAATTAAATGAAGGCTCGCAGGTGTTTCTGGATTTGCTGGAAGACTCGAAGGGGCGAATTTGGGCCAGTACGTATTCATCAGGTATATATATTCTTGATAAAAATAGCGGTAGGCTGTTAAAACGACTTAGCCAGGAGCATACACAGGGCGATTTTAGTGGCGATTTTGTTTTTGAACTGTTTGAAGACGAAGACCATAATGTGTGGATAAGTGGTGTGCGCGGAAACCTCATTTGTTATAATGTTGAGACCGATACCTATAAAAACTACGACCGGCTGGCAGCTTTCGTCACTAAAAACTACGGAAGAAACAACCTTCTTCTGGGAACCAATTCTGAGCTGATACTTTTTAATAAAAATACCGGAGAGGCAGAGGTCTTGCTCGATGGTGTTTCTTTTAACGATTTTTACGTTGACAATGAAAAAGTATGGATGGCAACAACCGGAAATGGGCTTCTTCTGTTCGATATTAATACAAAAGCCATAAAAAACTTCACTACTGCGTCGGGGCTTTTAAGCAACTATGTAAATAGCCTGAAATATCACGATCAATCTTTATGGATAGGTACCGAACAGGGTTTAAATAAACTAAACCTGAAAGATACAATTATACAGTCGTATAACTCGCTTTTAAACCTGGGTGAGGTTGCCTTTAACCCGCGTTCGCACTGCACCTTAAAAAACGGGAAATTGTTAATGGGTACCAACAAGGGAGCCTTAATTTTTGATCCTGAAACCTTAAGTATAAAGTCAGAAGCGGGAAGCATTTTTATTCAGGATATTTCTGTTTCGGGCAGGTCAATTCGTGAAATAAAGGAACTTGAACCACAGGTTCCTATCGATAAACTGGAGCACTTAACATTAAAATACTACCAAAACACCATAAGTCTCGAACTGATTCCAATTGGTTTAATCACCTCAGGAGCCAAGTTCTCGTGGCTGTTGGACGGTATTGATGAACATTGGAGTACGCCGGTAAACAGTAAATTTTTATCCTATTCTAACATCCCTGCAGGAAATTACACCTTGCGCGTAAAAATGTTTGATGGTGCAAACTCTAATGTAATTGCCAGTAGGGTCATTCAGTTAACCATGGTGCCGCCGTTTTGGGCTACATGGTGGTTTCGCTTACTGGTAGTTTCATTTGTAGTTGGAATTACATTGTTTATAATGTTCTATTATATCGACCATATTAAAAAGCTGCATTCCGACGAAAAAATTAGGTTTTTTGCCAATACTGCTCATGACATTCGCACTTCGTTAACCCTTATAAATGGCCCCATTGAAGAATTGAACAAAGAGTCGGGGCTCTCCGGAAAGGGGCACCATTACCTGCATTTAGCTACCGAACAAACCCAGCGTTTACTAAAAGTGGTAACACAGCTAATGGATTTTCAGAAAGCTGATATTGGAAAAGAAAAACTTGCGCTCGAAAAAGTTGATATTGTTAAAATGATTGCCGATAGGGTAATGATGTTCGAATCATACGCATCCAATAACGCTGTTGATTTGAGTTTTAATTCGAATTTAAACGAATATTATACCCGTATTGATGAAAACCTGATTGAAAAAGTTGTGGATAATCTGATTTCAAATGCCATTAAATATTCGCACCCCAACACAACAGTGCAGGTGCAATTGCAATGTACTGCTACCAAATGGTTATTCGAGGTTAAAGACCAGGGCATTGGCATAAGCAAAAAGGCACAACGCCAGTTATTCAAAGAATATTACCGGGCCGAAAACGTGGTAAACAGTAAAATTGTTGGTTCGGGTATTGGCTTATTATTGGTAAAAAATTATGTAAATCTCCACGGAGGTAAAATAACCTGCTCAAGCCAGTTAAACGTGGGGGCAACATTTCAGGTGGTCATACCAACCGTAAATGCAGATGGTGAAGCAAAAGAAATTACTGCCGAAGGAAAATCAATATCAACCAGTCAGCAAAAACAGGAAACAAAGTTGCCGGGGGTAGAAATTGCCGGAGAATCGGGTAAGGCAAAAATGAAAGTTCTGATAGCTGAAGACAATGAATACCTAAGAGATTTTCTTCAACTCTCAATGAGCGACCAGTTTGAAATTTTGCTGACGAAAAATGGAGCGGAAGCCTGGAAAACCATTCAGAATATGATGCCAGACCTGGTGGTTTCGGATATAATAATGCCCGAAATGGATGGGTTTGAGTTGTGTAAAAAAATTAAAACAACCTACGAAACTTCCCACCTTCCGGTTATCCTGTTAACCTCGCTTTCAGGGAAAAGTGAGCAAATTCATGGCTTTGGTTATGGTGCCGACGATTACCTTACCAAACCCTTTGATGTTTCGCTACTGCAGCAACGCATAAAAACCTTAATTAAAAACCGCGAAATAATTCGTGAAAAAGCATTAAAGTTAATTCGAAGAGAGGATGATGGTGAGGCTGCTCTTCTGGAAAATGAATTAAACGATAAGTTTCTGAAACGAATGATTGAAGTTGTAAATGAAAACCTCTCGAATACGCAATTTTCTAAAAGCGACTTTGCTGCCGAGATGAACGTAAGCTCATCGCTATTGTACAAAAAAACAAAATCACTAACCAATCAATCGCCAACTGATTTTATAAAAACTATTCGTTTAGATCAGGCCATTAAACTTATTCAATCTAAAAAATACACCATAACCGAAGTAAGCGAACTTTGTGGTTTTGCAAGTGTGGGGTATTTTAGTACGGTTTTCCGAAAACACTTTGGAAAATCTCCTTCACAGATTCTTGATTAAGGTTTTACGCCGAACCAATGCACAGGCATCTTCGTTCAGCAAGCCTTAAAATGTGTAAAATTGGATTCAAACATTTTAAAATTAGATATTTTTCTTGGTTTTAAAATGTTTGAAATATACAGTAATATGCAGTTTTATAGTTGTTTATGGTGGTTGTTGAAACAGTGTCCTATTTTTAAAATCTAATATCTATTCTTAAACTCCTTGGTGGCAAGCTAATTCTATTTTTGATTTTGTAGAAGGTGTCAACATACCGATACGAAACTAAATTATTTAAAAACTAGTCACCTAAAGTTGAATTAAACATGAAAAGAAGGGCTTTAACGCAAGTTCTGAGCACAGCATTTTTTTTGGTAGGAGTATTATCTTTTCAGTCCTGTACCAATTCATCATATTCAAATGGTAACACTTTTTTATCCGATAGCCTGGTAGCTCATTTCGATTATTTTACCTACACAGGCAACGACGATTTTTATCGTGAGAATCCGCTGCCGGGTGAAGATTATTTTTACAATCCGATATTGCCCGGTTGGTATTCCGACCCGAGCATTTGTACCAACGGAGAAGACTATTTTATGGTTACCTCCACTTTTTCATATTTTCCGGGTGTTCCCCTGTTTCATAGCACCGATTTGGTGAACTGGAAACAAATTGGGGCGAAAGCTCAAAAATGCGACCAAACTGGTATTCAGCATTTGTACCTATTGATATGTTCGATCCATACAATTCAGACTTGCTGAGTGTGGTTGAAAACAGTAATAACGTTATCGATGGTAAATATTTACTGGGTGGTAACAACGCTGTTCAAACAAATGCTTTGGCCGATATGCTGGCAGCTGGTTACATTCGTTACAAAGACCGTGTTTTTCAGTTTAAAGTAAGCGCAACTGCCGATTTAAGCGGAATTACAGAAGGACTTTCGTTTACCAATGCTTTTAGTATTGATTATAATAACTATTACTCTGAAGCCTACAAAGTTGGTTATGCAACTTACGAGCCAACATGGTCAAACATGAATGGCGAAGATGTGATTATCGGCCTTACAAAATATGGCGACGACGACCCGTCTACCAACGAGTACATTGGCGACTCAAAGTACAAACAAACCATGTCGTTCTATTCGCAGTTTAATTACGAAAGAACATTTAATTCAACCCACAATGTAACCGGAAATTTAATTGGATGGGGATACCAGTCGCGTAACTCGGTAGACAGCGGACACGATGGAAGTGATTACCATAAACTAAGCAATGCCAACTTAGGTTTGCAAATGGCTTATAATTATGCTCAAAAATACTATATCGATTTTTCAGGTGCTTATGTGCATTCAGCAAAATTACCCGAAGGAAACCGAGATGCTTTTTCGCCTTCGGTAACTGTAGGCTGGAGAATGAGTGATGAAAATTTTATGGACAACGTTTCGTTTGTTGATAATTTAAAATTTAGCGCTTCATACGCCAAACTTAATCAGGATATTGATATTGAAGAGTTTTACATGTACCAGGGCTATTACGACGACAGCGGCTGGTACCGCTGGAGAGACGGTGTAATGGGTGGTAACACAGTATTATCAGAACGGGGTTCAAACCCTAGCCTGGGTTTTGTTACCGAAGAAGAAATAAGAGTAGGCCTTGAAGGTGCATTGTTTAGCAACAAGCTGGTATTTGATGTGAACTACTTTAACCGCGAAACTGATGGTTTGCTCACGCAAGGTGAAAGTACTATTTACCCATCGTACTACGAAAGGTATGACTACTCTTACCTGCCGTACATTAACTACAACCAAGACAAACGTTCAGGATTTGATTTTGCTGTTTCACACAACAATAAATTTGGCGATTTTGAATACAACCTCGGATTTGTAGGAATGGTGTACAGCTCAGAAGCAGGTGTAAGAGACGAAGTATACCAGGATGATTACCAATACCGCGCCGGCAAACCTATTGATGCTTCGTTTGGCTATATAAGCGAAGGATTTTTTGCCGACCAAACCGATATTGATAACCACGCAACACAAACGTTTGGCGATGTAAAACCCGGCGATATAAAATACAAAGATGTAAATGGCGATGGCGTAGTTGACTCGCGCGACCAGGTTGAACTGGGAAAAAGTGGTTCATCAGCTTCGCCTTTTACCTACGGTGTAAACCTTACATTGAAATACAAAAACTGGTCGCTATTTGCGATGGGCCAGGGCCAGTCGGGGGCTATTTCATACAAAAGCTCCGAATACTACTGGGTATACGGCAACCGTAAATATTCAGAAGTAGTATTAGACCGATGGACTCCAGAGACTGCAACTACTGCAACTTACCCTCGATTAACCACTACATCGAATACCAACAACTTCCGGAATTCAACTTTCTGGCAGTACGACAATACGCGTTTCGATTTAACAAAGGTGCAGCTTACCTACGACTTTGCCGATGAAATGTTTAGCGACAATTCATTGCTCAGTCAGTTAAGCCTTTATGTAAGTGGCCAAAATCTTTTGACAATCTCAAAAGAAAAAGAATTGATGGAAATGAATATTGGAAAAGCTCCACAGTACCGGTTTTTTAACATCGGTGTAAAAGCTACTTTCTAATCTAAATTTTAAAAAAATGATGACAATGAAAAAAAATATTTTATTCCTTCTGGTCAGTTTATTGGTTTTGTCGGGCTGCGAAGATATGTTCGACCCGGCCATCGAGAACTTTAAGGATCTCGACCTGATGTATTCTGACCCGGTTTATGCCCAGGGCATATTAACAACTACTTACAGGTATTTGCCAAATACTTACAACAATACCGAATACGCAACCGACGATGCAGTTACAAACGACAAAGACAATTCATACTTAAAAATGGCCACTGGCTCGTGGACAGCGTCGGAAAACCCGGTTAATATGTGGGTTGACGGATATGGCGCGATTCAGTATATTAATACATTTTTGGCCCGATGCGACGATGTCCCATGGGCAAAAGACCCTGAAGCAAACCAGCTTTTCACCATCCGAATGAAAGGTGAAGCCTACGGTTTAAGAGGCGTATTTTTATACTACCTTCTAAGAAACCATGGCGGCTATGCTGAAAACGGCGAGTTATTGGGCGTACCAATCCTGAAACAGTTTCAGGATGCAAATGCTGATTTTAATATTCCACGTGCAACCTATCAGCAATGCGTTGACCAGATTATCAGCGACTTGGATAGCGCTATTTATTTGCTGCCGCTGGAATACGAAGATGCCGGCTCTTTAAGCGAAGTTCCCGATAAATTTCAAGGAATGGTTTCGCTGTCGAGCACCTACAACAGGGCAATGGGTAGTTTGTTTAAACAATTGCTTGATGGTAGAATTGCAATGGCCTACCGCTCTAAAGTAGCCTTGATGGCTGCAAGTCCTGCCTATCAAACTTCTGCTTCGTGGGAAGAAGCAGCAACTTATTCGGCCGAGGTACTGGAGCAAATCGTTGGTGTATTGGGAATTGATGCAACCGGTAATACCTATTTTGCCAATACCGACGAAATTGATGCCTTGGTTGAAGGAAATAACCCGGATGAGATTCTGTGGAGAACAGGTATTTCTACCTTAACCTCGTCGCAGGAATCAAACCACTTTCCTCCGTCTATATTCGGAGAAGGACAAATGAATCCTACACACAACCTGGTAGAATCATTTCCAATGAGCAACGGGTATCCAATTGATCATCCGTCAAGTGGTTTTGACGCAGAAAATCCTTACCTAAACAGAGACCCTCGTTTATCGAATAACATTGTGTACGACGGTAGTACCGTTGGTGTTTATGATACGCCAATTTATACCGGGAGTGCATCGGAAACCGATGACGGTATTAACAAACGCGAAACATCAACACGTACCGGTTACTACATGAAAAAACGCCTTCGTATGGATGTTAACTACGACAATGCAAGTGGGTCGTGGCAAGGGCAGGATAATTATACTCCGCGTATTCGTTACACCGAGATTTTCCTGAACTACGCCGAGGCAGCCAACGAAGCTTACGGGCCAACAGGTTCGGCTCCAAATGCAAGTTATTCGGCGGTTGATGTAATTCGGGCTATTCGCGAAAGAGCGCTGGGAACATCAGAAGACCCCTACCTGGATGAATGTGCCGGCGACCAGGAAAAAATGCGACAGCTAATCCGTAACGAAAGAAGACTTGAGCTTTGTTTCGAAGGATTCCGTTTCTGGGACCTGCGCCGTTGGGAAGCAGACTTAACCGAAACAGCAAAGGGCTTCGATGTAAGTACCGGCGAGACATTTGATGTTGAACTGCGTTCTTACAGCAACTACATGACTTATGGACCAATTCCATTTAGCGAGATTCTAAAATACAGCAACCTCTTGCAAAACAAGGGATGGAAATAGAAAAAATAAAAATTACGGATATGAAAGTTAACAAGATATTATTGGTGATTTTTTTGGCAGGACTTTTATTCTCCTGCGAAAATAATGACGTTACTTATCCTGATTTCGATTATACAACAGTATACTTCGCCAATCAGTATCCAATGAGGACGCTCGAGTTGGGAGACGACCCTGAGGTGGATAACTCGCTCGATAACGAGAAAAAAGTAAAGATTACCGCCACAATGGGAGGTGTTTACTCTAACTCAGAATACCGAACAATCGACTTTGTTATTGATGAGTCGTTGTGCGATGGTGTAAGCTTTGAAAATGGTAATGAATTAAAACCATTACCAACGAACTATTATACGCTTGAAAGTAACCAAATTACTATTGAGCCGGGAAGTGTACTTGGTGGTGTTACCGTTAGTCTTACCGATGCATTTTTTGCCGATTCGCTAACCATTGGCGACAGGTATGTAATACCGGTTTTAATGACAGGTGTTGAAAATGCCGACAGTATCCTGTCGGGAAAACCGTCGGTTGATAGTCCGGAAAAACTGGTAAGTACCGATTGGGTAATTTCACCCAAAGACTATGTGCTTTACGGTATTAAATATGTAAATCCTTACCATGCATTTTACCTGCGTCGCGGCGTTGACCAAATTAGCGGAGGAGGGAACAGTATAACCGATGTTCGCCGTAAAGAATATGTGGAATACGACGAGGTGGTAAATGTTTCAACGGTATCGTTAAAAGAATGTTTATTACCCATAACCATTTACGAAGATGATGATTTAACGTCAAGAGCATCGGTTGATTTGATACTAACTTTTGATGATAACAACAACTGTACAGTTTCTGCCAACTCGGATTCGTACCAGGTTAGCGGAACAGGTAAATTTGTTACCGATGGCGAAAAAAACAGTATGGGTGGATTAGACCGTGATGGTTTATATCTTGATTATACCGTTGAGCTTACCGACCTGGGGTATACCTACGCCACCAAAGATACACTGGTGTGCCGAAACAGAGGCATTGCTCCTGAATATTATAGCATAACAGTACAGTAGAATAAAATCAAAAGTTATGAGAAGATTTAGTAAAAATTATATAGCAATATTAGCGGCAGCCACTTTGTTGTTTTCTTGTACCGAGCTTGATGATGTAGTGGATACAGGCATAGAAATTCAAAAACCAACAAGTGTTATTGATGCCGAGGAACTCAATGCATACGAAGTTCTGAGAACATACTCCGGAGATTTGGTTTTAGGTGCAAATGCAGCTGAAGGCAACATTTCGGGAACAAACCCGGCATCTACGCTGCTCGAGACAAATTTCGAACAGGTAACACCGGTAACCGAACTTAATCAGAATGTGATAATGGCTGACGATGGTACAACCGACTTTTCGTCTATTGAAAGCTACATTAGCAAGGCTCAGGAGAGAGGTTTGTCGGTGTATGGAGGTACTCTTGTTTCAAGTACAAATCAAAACGATGTTTATTTGAAGGGACTTGTCGAGCCATTCTCTTTTTATACGCCACTGTTTCCTAACATGGTAATTCATGGTCCGTTAAACGACGGAACTTTTACCAATTGGGTAACCAACGGAAATGTAACGACTGAAGACTATCTGGGACAAGCATCTGTAAAAATGGTTACCGGAGCTACTGCCGGTGCCGGCGATGCTACTTCTTTGCAATCACCTTCGTACATTGTTGAAGATGGCGCCAAGTTTGAAATGACGTTTTACCTGCTGGCAAACAAGGTAGCCGAAGGCCGTGTTGTTTTTAGCGGATTAAACAATAACGAGCCGGAATTAGACTGGTTCGGCGACGGAACAGGTGCCAGTCCTACTTTTACCACAAAAGTGGGTTGGAATACAATTAAAATTCAAACCAATGATTTTGATGGAAGCGGACAGTTTTCGTTTAGAATTGAGTTGGGAAATACACCAAACGTTACCTATTACTTAAACATAAAAGGACTTTCGGTTGTAAACCTGAACGGTTCGGTTGATAACCCGGATGAAATTTTCCTGGAATGTGAAGATGCCCAGCAAATTGGAGCATTCATGATATTGAATACCGACAGCGAAGCCGCAGTATCAGGAGGAAAATATTTAGAAGGTATTATAGACGGCGACAGAGGTACTTACGATACCGGCACCGGTTTACCGTCTGACGCTGTAAATACCGATATGCAGTTTGTCTATACATTTAACGTGCGCACAACCGGTACATACTATATCTGGTTGCGACACCGTTGTCATGAAGCTTATGGTGGCGACGATTCATGGTTCTTTAGTGTTGATGGCAATCAATATTATTATCCGAATGGTATTGAAAACCAAAACAGTGATACCTGGTCATGGTCGAAACATTTTGATGGAAACGGAGATGCTTTCGATTTAGAAGCCGGTGAGCATACCATTGCCTTTAAAATTAGGGAAAGTGGTCATTATTTCGATAAAATCTACATTACAATGACCGTTAACGAGCCTACTGGCCTTGGTACTGCTGCAATTGCACAGGAAGAGGTTTTGCTTGATGTTTCAAAGGAAGAGAAACAACAGATTATTGGCGAAGCCTTAAATTCATGGGTGTCAGGCGTAGTTAATGCTTGTAAAGATAATATTACTGCATGGGATGTAGTAAAAAACCCGATGGATGATTACAATCCGCAAGAGCTAAAAACCGGAAAGAATAAAGAGCAGGAAAGTGGCGAATTCTTTTGGCAGGATTACCTGGGTGCAAAGTATGCCGTTGATGCGTTTACTTATGCACGCGAAAATGCAAATACAGGAGACTTGCTGTTTATTAGTGATTATGGCCTGGAAAGTAACCTGGTTAAATGTAGGGGATTGATAGCCTACATTAATTACCTCGACAGCCAGGGCGCTCCAATCGATGGTATTACAACACAAATGCACCTTACCCTCGAGTCGGATATGGATAAGGTGGCAACCATGTTTGAGTTACTGGCTGCCACAGGAAAAATCATTAGAATTGCCGACTTGAAAGTTTCCCTGGATACTTCAGACCCAACAGTTGAAATGCTACAGGAACAAACCGCTATGTACAAATCGGTAATAGAAATGTACAAGAGTTATGTGCCAGCAGCGCAACAATACGGAATTTCTCTGATGGGAGCAAACGACTCGAATGACGAAAAATATGGACTATGGCATGCAAATTATAATCGCAAACCTGCATATGCCGGTTTCGCCGATGGTTTGTCTGGTAATTAATAATACAAACGGAAGTGAGTGGTTTCTTCCATTCGCTTCCCTTTAAAACACCAGATGTTAAGCTTGATTAGATTAATAAAATTCTGAAATTATGAGAAAAATAAATACTTTACTAATACTTTTTTTGTTGTCTGTTTCGGCAGCATTTGCACAGCCTGAACTGCCCAGCGGTTATGTTTCTGTATACTCGATAAACTCAGAAACCGAACTGGCACCTTTAGCTGTTGAGGGGGGAGCAAGTACCCAGTTGTTAGGTCCCGCAAGTGGTTGGGGAGAAGCTACTGATTACGATTTTTCAGACTACACCAAGTTAGCTGTAAAAATAACGTTTGACGCTGCCGATGCAGGGCACGATATAGCTATTCGCTTCTCGGTTAATGCCACAGGAGCAAAATTACACAAGTTTACCTTGCCCAACGAGGGAACATCGTTTGTTGCTGAAATCGACCTGGCTGAATATGCCGATGAGGCAGGAAAAGTGCTTTTCGGTGGGATTGTTTTTTACAATGGCGCTAGCCACTGGAGTTTTACATACGATGGCACTGCCGCCACGCAGGCCTGTACAATTGAGTATGTTGCGCTTCAGGAAAAGCTAAAACTGCCTGCAGGTTATGTTTCGGTATACTCAATCAATGACGAAACCGAAAAAGCACCAATAGGAATCGACGGCGGCGCAAGCTATCAATTATTAGGACCTGCCCAGGGGTGGGGAGAATCAACAGATTACGATTTTTCAGACTACGAGAAATTAGCTGTAAAAATAACTTTTGACGCTGCCGACGCAGGGAACGATGTGGCGATACGTTTTTCGGTTAATGCTACTGGAGCAAAATTACACAAGTTTACCTTGCCAAGCGAAGGAACTTCATTTGTTGCAGAAATTGACCTGGCAGAATACGCCAATGAAGAAGGACAAGTTCTTTTCGGCGGTATTGTTTTTTACAATGGTGCCAGCCACTGGAGTTTTTCGTACGATGGCACAGCTGCCACGCAGGCTTGTACAGTTGATTATGTTGCGCTTAAAGAGAAGTTGAAACTCCCTGAGGGGTATGTTTCAGTTTATTCGGTAAATGACGAAACCGAAAAAGCACCATTGAGCATTGATGGCGGTGCCAGCTACCAGTTGTTAGGGCCTGCCAGTGGTTGGGGAGAATCAACAGATTACGATTTCTCGAACTACGAGAAATTAGCCGTAAAAGTAACTTTTGACCCGGCCGATGCAGGGCACGACTTTGCAATTCGTTTTTCGGTGAATGCCACCGGAGCAAAATTGCATAAGTTTACCTTGCCAAACGAAGGAAATACATTTGTTGCAGAAATTGATTTGGCCGAATACGCTGATGATGCAGGAAAAGTTCTTTTTGGAGGAATTGTATTTTACAACGGTGCAAGCCACTGGAGCTTTTCGTACGATGGCACGGCTGCCACACAGGCTTGTACAATCGATTATGTTGCGCTTCAAGAGAAAGGCTCAAGCATACCACTTCCTCAAGGCTATGTTTCTTATTATTCTATTAATGCGGAAGAGGAACGAGCTCCTGTTGTGATAGAAGGCGGTGCTGCTCTTCAGCTTGGCGGACCAGCTGATTGGGGAAATTCTACCCAGTACGATTTATCAAACTATGAAGCATTGGCTTTCAAGATTAGTTACGACCCTGCTGATGCAGGTAATCAGGTGGCTATTCGTTTTAATATTAACGGGAGTGTAAAATTACACATAGTAACACTTCCTGCAGAAGACACTAGCGTGGTTGAGGTGATTGATATTACACAATATGCTGACGAAGATGGAACTGCCATTAACGGAGGGATCTTTTTTTACAATGGAGCTACACACTGGAGCTTCGCTTATGATGGCACTGCGGCCACCCAGGCTTGTAGAATCGATTATATTGCACTTAAAGAGAAACTGAAACTGCCGGAGGGCTACGTTTCAGTGTACTCAATTAATGAAGAATCTGAAAGGGCTCCAATCAGTATTGACGGCGGAGCCAGCCTCCAGTTGATAGGGCCTGCCAACGGTTGGGGAGAAGCAACCGATTACGATTTCTCAAATTTCGAGAAGTTGGTGTTTAATATAACCTTTGATCCTGCTGATGCAGGTAACGACATTGCCATTCGCTTTTCGGTGAACAATACAGGTGCGAAACTACATAAGTTTACATTACCCACCGAAGGAACAGAGTTCATTGCTGAGATTGACCTGACCGAATATGCCGATGGTGATGGCAACATTCTTTTTGGTGGAATTGTATTCTACAATGGTGCCAGCCACTGGAGTTTCTCTTACGACGGTACAGCTGCTACACAGGCTTGTACAATCAACTATGTTGCATTAAAAGAAAAACCAGAGATAGATCCCCGCCAGATTCCTGAAGGTTACATTTCAATTTATTCGTTAAAAGCAGAAACAGAACTGGCACCCCGTGATTTGGCTGCAGGTGAAAGCTTTCAGTTGCTGGGTTCGGCTGATAACTGGGGCTCAAGCATGGATTACGATTTAACCAATTACGAAACACTTGCTGTACAGGTAGCTTACGACTCTATAAATGCCGGTAAAGAAGTGGCCTTGCGTTTTTCGGTAGATGGATGGACCTACCTTCATTTGTTCACCCTACCGGTAGAAGGTGATTTAGTAATGGAAGAGATTTATTTGGCAGATTATGCAAATGCTAACGGAGAGGTTCTGTTAGGCGGAATTGTTTTCTACAACGGAGCAAGTCACTGGAGTTTCTTGTACACCGAGCCATCAACCGAAGCGGTTACTATCGATTTCGTTGCACTGAAACCATCTATTCTTACCGGTATTCCAATGGTTCGAACCAAAGATCCAAATGCGCTGGTGAATGTATACAGCATAACTGGTGCTGCCATTCGTCTTAATGTAAAACGCTCGGAGGCAACCCGTGGATTAAAACAGGGACTCTACCTTGTTGGGCGCGAAAAAGTTTATGTTACCCATTAATTTGGGAGATATAAAGTCTGTAAATCGTGTTGTCTGAATAAAGACAATAAATGGGAGTTAAAAATCGGGGAATGATCCAAATTCTGTTACGGGATTTGGGACCCCGAATAAAAATATATTTGTATAGATTTTAGTAGTTAGTTTAGGTTAAAAGACCTTTGCAAAGCCCGCAATATGGGCTTTGTGAAGGTTTCTTTTTAAAATAGGATGTTGAGTTTTTACTCCCTTTGAACAACCAGTGCTGCGCCTAATTGATTAACATTAAAAGTAATGTACGCTAGATTTTTTCCGTTTAAAAAAGATAGTTTAAACAAGAAACAAATGAACAAAAAAATTATTTACCTGGCATTGCTCTTCTTTGTAAGTGCAATTTTCTCCTGTTCCGAATCAGGCGAAGAACCCATAGTGGAAGAAGGCGAGTCTTCGGTACAATTTGTAAAAACCGAAATAAGCATATCGGGAAAAGCCGGGCAAAGAAGCGTTATTTTGGCATGGGAAAATGTTGAATGGGAAATTGAAACCAGTGGTGGAGAAAGTTTTATATCCAATATTTCACCTTTGACAGGTGGCCAAAAAGGTAAAAGTGGTTATACTACCATTTATTTTAATGTGTCGGAAAATATATTGTTAGACGAGCGGCTGGATGAACTTTTTGTGGTAAACAAGGCTAGCGGAAAAAAGGTTAAACTGCAAATTACACAAGAAACCTTGCCCTTTGTTACCGTAAATGCTGCTGCAAAACATCAGGAAGTTGTTGGCTTTGGAGGAATGTACAATCCTGCCATTTGGTTATCGGCAGATAACCGGATTGATGCGAGCGAATTAGCTACCATGTACGCCCCTGATGGCGACTTGCAATATTCAATTTTGCGATTAATGATATACCCCGACAAAACAAAATGGGAAGCAGATGTTGCAGGTGCTTTACAGGCCCAGGAATACGGGGCGATTGTTTTTGCCTGTCCCTGGGATTGTACCGATGCCCTGGCCGATTACATTGATAAGGATGGCGATGGTGATTCAGACAAACATTTACCCGAGAAAAATTATGAGGCTTATGCCGACCACCTCATTGAATACATTCAGTTTATGAAATCGAAAGGTGTGGATATCTATGCCATTTCCGTTCAAAATGAACCCGACATGCATTTTACCTACTGGACACCTCAGGAAGTGGCAAACTTTACCGCCAATTACGGGGCAAAAATACGGGCCACCGGTGTTAAATTAATGACACCTGAAGCTTGTGGTTTCTCGCCCGATTATACCAATGCGATACTCAATTCGGCTGAAGCCTTTGCAAATACCGATATTGTGGCCGGGCATACCTACCAGGGATTTACCAATTTGTCGAGCAACTACGTAAAAGGACGACACGACTATGTTGAAAGTTTGTATGCAAGCCATTTAAAACCGGCAGGCAAAGGTGGCTGGTGGATGACCGAAAAACTTTTTGGAAGTTATGGCGACGACCTCGAAAGTGGCGACTACAAAACATGGGCGTATAATTTTGATAAACTTGGGCTGGAAATGCACATGTGCATGGAAGCCTATTGCAGTGCATACCTGTATTGGTACTTAAAACGCTTTTATGGCATGATAGGCGACAACAATACGGAGCACGGTTACGTTGCCGAAGGCGAAGTCATGAAAAATGGTTACATCATGGCACATTATTCGGCCTATGCTACCGGAACTACACGAATTGATATTGATGTGCCCAACGAAAATGTACTGGCCACAGCGTATCTTAACGAAACTGAAAATGAAATTAGCATTGTTGCCTTGAACAGGGGAGATAGTGCCTTTGAAACATTTGTAGAACTGCCGGAAAAAGTAACAGCACACAAAGCGGTAGAAACCACGCAACATTACAATATGAAAACGGTTGAAACCGAATTGAGTAACGAACAAAAACATGTGAAAATCAGCATTTCACCACAAAGCATCTATTCCCTCAAGGTTCGCTTTTAGTTAAGGGGTTGCGCTATATCCTAAATTAAAAATCAAATATCCATTATTAAAAAACACCCGGCTGGGGACTTACTACATTTGAAAAAATGACCAACATGATTAGGACCTATATTTTATTATTTATTTTACTGCCCTTTACGGCCTTATCGCAATTAAAAATTAGCACCGATTTCGGTAAACGTAGTAATGCTTTTACCATTGTTTCTTCTGATGAAATAACCAGTATTTATTACGAAGCTTCAGAAAATATTCTGGTACAAAAAGCAGCCAGTTTTCTGGCTTCCGATATTGAGAAAGTAAGCGGCAAAAAACCGGCTGTTCTAACTTCTGACGAAGAACTGGACAGCAAAATAATAGTAGTTGGAACTCTGGGGAACAATCCTTTAATTGACCGTTTAATCAGTAACAAAAAGCTCGATGTTTCGCCAATAAAAAATAAATGGGAAGGCTTCATCATCGAAACGGTTAAAAATCCATTCGATGGAGTTAAAGAGGCGCTGGTAATAGTTGGTAGCGACCGCCGTGGTACTGCTTATGGCATATTTACCCTCTCGCAGGAAATGGGTGTTTCGCCCTGGTATTGGTGGGCCGATGTGCCGGTTAAAAAGAAAGAACGGATTTACCTCGCCAACGGCCGCTTTGTTTCCGAAGGGCCGGCGGTTAAGTATCGCGGAATATTTATTAACGACGAAGCACCGGCGTTTAGAAACTGGGCCAAGGAAAAATTTGGCGGCCCCAACCACCAATGTTACGAAACCATTTTCGAACTGCTTTTAAGAAATAAAGCCAACTATTTGTGGCCGGCCATGTGGTTGCCCACCATGTTTAATGTTGACGACCCCTTAAATCCAAAAGTGGCCGATGAGTATGGAATTGTAATGTCAACCAGTCACCACGAGCCTATGATGCGTTCGCACAACGAGTGGGGAAAATTTGGCAAAGGAGCCTGGAATTACGAAACAAACAAAGAAAACCTGCAGGAATTCTGGCGCGAAGGCTTTGAGCGGGTGAAAGATTACGAAAGTGTAGTAACTGTTGGTATGCGTGGCGATGGCGACGAGGCCATGTCGGAAGATGCTGCGGTTGGGCTTTTAAAAGAAATTATTGCCGACCAGCGCGAAATTATTGCCGATGTTAGCGGTAAACCGGCCAACGAAACACCTCAGGTTTGGGCCGTTTACAAAGAGGTCCAAGAGTATTTCGATAAAGGAATGCGGGTAGATGACGATATTATTGTTTTGTTTTGCGACGATAACTGGGGCAACCTGCGCATTTTACCCAAAAAGGAAGATTTGAGCCACCCGGCCGGTTATGGTATTTATTACCATTTCGATTATGTTGGGGCACCAGTTTCCTACCGCTGGTTAAATACTACCCAAATTGAACGAACCTGGGAGCAAATGAAACTGGCATACGAGCACGGTGTTGAAGACCTTTGGCTGGTTAATGTGGGTGATATAAAACCCATGGAGCTGCCTATTAGTTTCTTTTTGGATTTTGCCTGGAATCCCAATGCCATTCAGGCCAACGATTTGCCTGCGTATTACACGGAATGGGCTACCCAACAATTTGGCCCTCAATATGCCCCGGAGATTGCAGAACTGTTGGCATTTTATACCAAATACAATGCTCGCAGAACCCCTGAGATGTTGACCCCAACTACCTACAGTATCGAGAATTTTCGCGAAGCCGACCGTATTGTAGATGAGTATAAAACTTTGCTCAACAAGAGTGAAACACTTTACAAAAAAATACCCGGGGCTTATAAACCGGCTTTTTACCAGTTGGTACAATCGCCAATCGAGCTGAGTGCCAATATTAACGAAATGTATGTGGCGGCAGGTAAGAACAAGTATTATGCCGAAAGAGGTGCAGTCTCAGCCAATTATTATGCCCAAAAAGTAAAGGAGTTGTTTGATAAAGATGCCGAACTAACTCAGCGTTTTCACGAGCATGCCAATGGGAAGTGGAATCACATGATGTCGCAAACGCACATTGGTTATACCAGCTGGAACCATCCGCCGTTAAATACCATGCCCGCAGTATCGTATGTTCAGGTTGATAAACCTGCCGAACTGGGGTACCTTCTCGAATATGGCAAAAAACCACGCTGGGGATGGCTTGATGTGGAAGCCGACTGGTCATTCAGCAATAAAATGCCCGTTTTTGATGCAATAAATAAACAGAACTATTACATCGACATTATAAATAAAGGAGAAGAAAAACTGAGTTATTCGCTTCATGCAAATGAAGACTGGATAATCCTGTCAAAAACGCAAGGAACCATTCAGTTTAACGAAAAAATTTATGTAAGTATCGATTGGGACAGAGCACCAATAGGTGAAATTTCGGGCTCGATAAAAATTTCAGGTGCCGGTAGCGAGTATTTGGTAGAGGTTCCTGTTTTTAACCAACTTACCGAGGTTTCAGGTTTTGTTGAAAACAGCGGCGTTATTGCTTTCGAAGCCGTGAATTACAGCAAAAAATTCGATTCAAAAGAAATTTATTGGACCGAGGTGCCCAACCTGGGGCGTACCGCTTCGTCGTTAATAGTTGAGCCGGTAAATGCCGAAAGAGTGGAACTTGATGAAAATTCACCTCATGTGGTATATGATTTTACCGTGTTTGAAGCTGGTGATATTACGGTTGAAACTTTCCTTTCGCCAACCCAGGATTTCCGAAAAGAAGATGGTTTGCGATTTGCCATTTCTATTGACGATGAAGAACCGCAAATTATAAATATGAACGAGGGCGAGGAAAAACCCGATTGGCAATATGCCGGTTGGTGGACTAAGTCGGTTGGCGACCACATTAAAATAAAAACATCGAAGCACCGCCTGGAAAAACCGGGCAAGCATACTTTAAAAATCTGGATGATAGACCCGGGAATTGTTTTTCAGAAGTATGAAATCAATACCGGAGCAAAAAAATATTCGTACCTCGGAGCACCCGAAAGCCTTTTGGTGAAGTAGTTATAAGAAAAAAAAGAGGAGCATTTTATGAAGCGTTTTATTTGTCAAATAATTCTGGTTGTACTTATTTTGTCCGGCTTTATTGCCCGGGCCCAACAACAAATGAGGCGGCCCATTTCGCCCGACCAACCCATGTGGCTCATCCATATTGATACATGGAACTACGCCGACCCACAAAAAATTATCGACCTGGTCCCAAAAGATATTCGCCCTTATGTGGTTATGAATATTGCCTTGTCGATTAGTCATGATGACGATACCTACAAGTTTAAACTGGTGGAAGATGGATTGGAAACCGCTAAGTCGTGGTTGAGGGTATGTGCCGAAAACCGGATGTGGGCAACCGTGCAACCGGCAAGTGGCGGCTTTTGCCATTTCCCGGATGATGACTTAACGCTTTATGAAGACTTATTCGAGGAGTTCCCAAACTTTATTGGTTTTAACTATTCCGAGCAGTTTTGGGGGTTCGACCAAAGTGATAATCCGCTTTCGCCAAAATGGACCGACCGCATGTCGCATTTTGCCAACCTGCTGGAATTAAGCAATAAGTATGGTGGCTACCTTGTGGTAAGTATTTGCTGGAACAAATGGGTGGTAAGGTACAACCCAATTGGCATGCTCAAATTGAATCCTGACTTTGCCGAGGCTTGCTCGAAATACACCGAAAACTACCTGTTATTCGACAAGCATACGCAGGTTTCGTATTTGCACGACCGTGAAAGTATGAGCCTGGGAGCATACCTTTCGGGTTACAGCGGGCAATACGGAATACGTTACGACGATACCGGCTGGACCGACGATGGTTGGGTGCGTGGCAGCGATATGGATAAGGATGAGCATTTTACAATGGCTACCTACGGAGCACCGTTTCTGGAGCACACCATGTTAACCGGCTTAACCATGTTTGATGGGCCTGAACTAATCTGGACACAGTGTTTTACCGAGGTAAACGCAAGCGAAACCACCGATGGTTATTCGGCACGTAAATGGAAAACATTTCCTCAGTTCGACAACGTTAGTGTCGACCTTTTCAGAAAAGTTATTGATGGCACGGTGCGTATTCCCAGCCGTAAGGAAGTTATCGACCGCTCGAAATATGTGTTAATTCAAAACACAAACACAGGTGGTGAAGATGCAAAATACAGCTCTCCGGAGAATTTATACGAAGGCCTTTACCTGATGGATAACGATGGTAATTACGATGAGAACCTGAGCTTTTTTAAAAAGACAGGACGCTACCCAACTATCCCCATTGTGTATGGTTTAGATGATGAGTTGGCCAATACCTTTGAACATAAGCTTTACTCCTCAAACTACAACAGCCGCTGGTCATCTGTTTCAGCAAAAGTAAACGAGATGAATACCAAATTTCCACAAGAATACACCGGAGATATGTATGTTGGCAGGCACGAAAACGGCTGGGTGTGCTACAATCCGTACAAAGTAAATCAAACGGCCAGCGCCAGCATCCCGTTTAAATACAACACCTGCGAAAAAATTGAAATGACTTTTTCGCAATATACTGCAGGTGTGATGAAGGAATACGAAGACAGGCTGACAATTTACCTGAGTAATTTTGATAATAAGTTGGATGAAGGTCTGAAACCGGATGTGATAAAAATTTATGGCAGCTCTTCAGAACCTACATTTTCTGTAACCGACAGAGGCGAAAACCTGAAAAGTGAAGTGTCGAAACAATGGTCGGAAGGCGTGCTTACACTAACCGTTGAACACAACGGCCCGGTAGATATTGAAATCAACTGCTCGGGCTCGGCAAGCAACCGCTTAAGCGAATACAAAACAGCAAACATTACCGTTCCGCTAAGTCCACCTGCATACACCGGCACCCGCCAGTACGAGGGGGAAACATTTGAATACAAGAACATAGCCCGAATTGTAAAAAGCGGTTACAGTGGCGAACTAAGAAATTATACCGGGCAGGGTTATCTGGAATTTGGAACAAATGCTGCGGCAAGTGTACGCGAAATGGTTAGTGTTTTAAATGCCGGAAACTACACCCTGAAAACAAGTTACATAGCTGCCGCCGGAGATGTAAATTCAATCGATTTATACGTTAATGGAGTGAAAGTGGCTTCGCCAACATTTACACAAACAAATGCCTTAAACCAGTGGAGCACAAACAGTCAGG
Organism: uncultured Draconibacterium sp.; assembly: GCF_963676735.1. Lineage (NCBI taxonomy): Bacteria > Pseudomonadati > Bacteroidota > Bacteroidia > Marinilabiliales > Prolixibacteraceae > Draconibacterium > uncultured Draconibacterium sp. Next base: position 501,155 of record NZ_OY781464.1, read on the forward strand.
TGGTAGCGCTAAACAAAGGGGCTAATACCATCGAATTTAAGGCGAACACACAGGCGTCAAATACCGTTTTCTTCGACAACATAACCATTGAAAATATTGTTAGCGACGATGTGTGGCTCGAAGCAGAATGTGGAAGTACCGGTGCCCTTTGGAAAACCTTTACCGATACCAATGCCTCGAATGCCAAATACATTACCACCGATAGTGGAGATAACAGTACCGAGGCTGCCCCTGAAAATACTGAAGGACACGTGGTTTATAATTTTTCGGTGAACGAAAGTGGAACATACAACTTTTGGGGACGTGTTTTGGTCTCCGGAACCAATGACAATGCTTTTTGGTTGAAAATGAACAACGAGGATTGGCTCGTATGGGATAGTATCCCGGCCGCCACAAACTGGGCCTGGGTAAAAATCGATACCGTAAGCCTGGAAGCGGGAGAGCAGTCTTTAACCCTGGCCTACAATAAAACCGGAGCCCACATAGACAAGCTTTTTATAACAACATCAGCTACCGAACCATCGGGGAAAGGAGGTACGGCCGAGAACTGCACTTCGGATAAACAAGCGCCGATTGCCTATGCCGGTTTCAACCGAACCATTATCGATAGCGATGATAGCGGGGCAGAAACAATTGTCCTTGATGGTACCGGAAGTTCGGATGCCGATGGTACGATTGATAACTATGAATGGATTGAAGACGGCAATGTGCTGGCAACCGGTGCCAATGCCGAAATAAGCCTGCCTGTTGGCGTGCATAAAATCCTGCTTAGCGTAACCGATAACGATGGAGAAACAGCTATCGACGAGATTGTAATTACGGTTCTGGAAAGCAACTACTACGAAAAAAATATTTGGTTGGAAGCCGAATGTGCAACGGTTGGTTCCAATTGGGTTGAGGGTGATGATGCCCAGGCATCCAATGGTAAGTATGTTACAGCCAGGCAAGGTTTCGAAAGTATAAACTCAGCACCTGCCAATAGCGATGGCCTTGTGTCATTTAGTTTTTCAGCCCCAACCGAAGGCGTGTACAGCGTTTATGCCCGAATTTTCTGCCCAAGTTATAACGACGATTCGTTTTGGGTGAAAATGGACAACGGAGATTTTAGCATGCATAACGGACTGGCAAGCAGTGCCGGGGGAGGTTGGAGCTGGTATAAATTTGGCGAGTATAACCTAAGCGTTACCGACCATGTTTTTACCATTGGATACCGTGAAGACGGGGCCCGCCTGGATAAACTGTTTATTACCGCCTACGATACAGAAGTTAGCGGAATAGGCGAGCAGGCAAATAACTGGTGCGGAAACGTTAGTGCCGGTACCATTGAAAAACAGGAGGGCATAGCCTGGCAAAATTATCCCAATCCGTTTAATCAATCGGTTCGAATTACGTACAGTTTAAGTAAGGCAGCCGATGTCAATCTGAAAATATACAACCTGCACGGGCAACAAATTAAGGCATTGGTGAATCAGTACCAAACTGCAGGTGAACATATCGTTGAGTGGACTCCCGAAGGCCTCAACGGTGGATTTTATTTAATACGTTTGCAAATTGGGGAGTTGATTGAAACCAAAAAAATTATCTATCAGAAATAGTGCATTTATAGTTGATTTATGAAATTTAGTGAAATAAAGGCGGTAAAAAGTCTGGCAGTACTCATTTTTGTCTTTCTATTCTTTGGAAAAGGATTTGGCAAGAATTACTACGTTAGTACCACCGGTAATAACAGCTCGAACGGCTCGGTAACAGCGCCCTTTAAAACCATTGCAAAAGCTGCCGGAATGGTAACCCCAGGCGATACGGTTTTTGTAAACGGAGGAGTTTATTTTGAAGAAAACATAAGCCCGGCAAGCTCGGGAACTGAGAATGCCATTATTGTTTTTATGCCCAACCCTGGCACGGGAGAGGTGATTATTAAACATCCGGGTACCTCAATAAACGATAATAATCCCGTTTTCAGTTTATCATCAAAAAACCATATCTGGATTAAAGGATTTTCCTTTAAAGACTTCAGCTATGGCAAAGCTGCCATAAATATTAGTCGTGGAGGAAACAATGTGGTAATCAATAACCGTTTCGAAAATCTGGGGAACAGAGAAGTTGGTAGCTGGGATGGAAATACCATTGTATGGCTGGGCTGGACAACACAAAATGTAATTCGGAACAATTATTTTATAAATTGCTTTGGCGATGGCATTGGCTATTTTGGATCGGGCTGCACACACAACCTAATAAGCAACAATACTTTTATTGGGTTTAAAGGAAAGTTGCGTAGCTGGGGCGGAAGCTACGAGTTTTCGGCAGCAGCAGGCGGTGGTGGCGATGTGCCCGATGGAAACAACATATTTGCTTTTAACTATTCGTACGATGTGCGTCATGCCATTTGGCTCGACAGGCACGGAAGCGGCAACATTCTTCTGCGCAATTATGCCAACACCGGCGACAATGGTATTTTTAACGAATCGAGGTGTGCGCAAAACATTGTTCAGGAGAATATTAGCCTGAACATGAAAAATGGATTTATGAGTTCGCACTACGAAAATACGGGCTGGACCATTGAACCTCGTTGGATAAACAATATAGCTTACAACAACAAAATCGGGTTTAATATTCATAAATCAGAACGCGACGAATTCCGCAACAATATTGCATTCAACAACAAGGATTTTAACCTGATTTTTACCGAAGAAGCACTTTCAAATGCCCCGCATATTTTTGAAAGCAATTTGTGGTACTCTTCAGATAATCCCAATTCCATTGAGTTTAAAGACAGCCCCGTTACAGTCGCCGACTTTCAGAACGAAATTGGTGAAAATAACGGCCTTTCAGCAAACCCCATGTTTGTAAGCACCGTTGAGGGGAACGAAGATTTTGCCCTTCAGGCTACCAGCCCGGCAAAAAATGCAGGAGATAACGGTCTCGATCTTGGCGCTTTTGCAGCATATCCGGCAACGCCGTTTGGGTGGGACAGCACCCTTCAATTGGCAGGCAGGTTAGTATATTTCGAAACCATGGTGTCATCGTTTGAGCGCGGTACCACAGTGCAGTTCAGTTTAAAATTGAATAAGCCTGCAGATGAATCCATATCTGTTAAGATTTCCCCGGTTGCCGGCGATGCACGAATTGGAAGTGATTTTACTTTATCGGATACCATTATAACTTTTTCGCCCGGAGAATTGAGCAAAAACATTACAGTTTCCGCAATCGACAGTAGTATGTTTGATAAAATTGTGGCCCTGCAAATTTCAGGGGGAACCAACGGCTTGCCCGGTGCCCGCAATCTACACCTGATACGAATTAATAAAACTCCGCAGGCATGGGCTTTTGCAGGATTTAATCAAACCATCTGGGATTCAGATAACAACGGTAGCGAAGATGTGGAACTCGATGCCTCGTTAAGCAATAGCGATAACGATTCTATTGTTTCTTATACCTGGAGCCACGATGGAACTATAATTGCCACCGGCGTTAATCCTACGGTGAGTTTAGCGGTTGGCACACATACGCTTGTTCTTGAAGTAACCGACAATCTCGGAAATACAGATACCGACGAGGTGCAAATTACGATTAGCGAAAGTAACGGTATTTGGCTGGAAGCTGAATGTGGAACGGTTGGTTCGTTGTGGGACGAAATTGCCGATGAAGAGGCATCAAATGGCCAATATGTAACCATTAAAGAAGGTAATAACAGCACCGGCTCGGCACCGGTTAGTGCATCGGGTTTGTTGAGCTATACCTTTGATATATCCAGTGGTGGAAATTATTTTCTCAAGCTGAGAGTTCATTGCCCCAATGCAAACGACGATTCTTTTTGGCTAAAAATGGACAACGGTTCTTATTCAAGATGGAACGATATTGCTTCTTCAACCGGCTGGGCATGGCGCACTTATTCGAATACTTTTTACCTCGGGGCCGGTACACACGAGCTTGCCATTGGTTACCGCGAAGATGGCGCTAAACTGGATAAAATTTGGCTGACCACTGAAGATATGACGATTAGTGATGCCGGAGCCTCTGCTACGAATTGTACACCAACTTCGGTAAACTCCCGGGTAAAAAGAAACAGCATTGATATTTACCCCAATCCGGTAACACAAAATTTAACGGTTACTCTTAATAATAAACAGGCAGATTTGAGTATTTTTAATTCAAATGGTGTTGTTTTGTTCAACAGAAAAGAAGAAGGTCAAAATTGTACGGTTGATATGAGTGGCTTTAAGCCCGGAATTTATATCATAAAAATAATACTCGACAATCAAATAGTTATTAAAAAAATAGTAAAACAATAAACCTAAAACCTTTACCACATGAGAACCATCCTTATTGTTGCTATGTTTATTTTAGCAATAGCGTGTACCAACCAACCCCAAAAACAATCTTTTTTACCTGATAAACTTCCTCCAATACCAGAGGTGCCGGAACTGCAGCCCGAGAATAGCGTCCCGAGAGGTGATGCCAGTACATTTGCTGAAGTGAAACTTGCGAATCTACCTGTTGCGCCAGGCCCATACGAGCCTACCTGGGAAAGTATTGAAGCCAACTATCCGGGACAGCCGAATTGGTTGCGCGAAGCAAAATTTGGAATTTGGGTGCATTTTGGTCCTCAGGCTGCCGGAGAAAGTGGCGATTGGTATGCACGTCGCTTATACGATCCTAAAACCACTGCCTATAAAAATCACCTGGAAAAATACGGACATCCTTCAGAAGTGGGCTACAAAGAAGTACTGCGCGATTGGAATCCCGACCAACTTAATCCTGCCGAACTTACTAAAATTTATCAGGATGCCGGTGCACGTTACCTCGTAATTCAAGGTGTTCATCATGATAATTACGATTTATGGGATTCGAAATACCAGCCCTGGAACTCGGTAAATTTGGGGCCAAAACGCGACCTGATGGGCGAATGGGAAAAGGCTTGTCGGGAAAATAATATGCATTTTGGTATAACCTTCCATCACGAATATACCTGGTGGTGGTGGCAAACCGCGTTTGGCAGCGATACCACCGGGCAATACAATGGCATTCCGTACGATGCAAACCTAACCCTTGCCGATGGAAAAGGAAAGTGGTGGGAAGGGTACGACCCACGGATGCTTTATGGAATTAATCTGCGCGAATACGATAATGTACCGGTAGCCTGTTATACCGGATGGAATACACCGGGGGGTGGTATTTTTACCAACCATATTCCCTACGCAAAATGGTATGCTACGCAATGGGCTTTACGTATGATGGATGCAATCGACAAATATAATCCCGATTTTATTTATACCGATGGAACCAAGTCGCAACCCTTTTGCGCCGAAGGTACCGGAAGCGGGTTAAAAGCCGATGCCATGCAGCGCGTAATTGCATACTATTACAATCAAACGCTTGCCCGCCGTGGCGATGTGGATGTGTTTAGCATTGTGAAATTTCGCCATAAAACAAACGGAACAGTAACTACCGAAGAGTTTGGTGCACCTGAAAAGATTAAAAACACCGAACCATGGATTGCCGAAATACCGGTTGGCGATTGGTACTATGGTCCAGGATTTACCTACGATGCAGGCATGGTTATTCGCTACTTGATTGAAGCAATTGCGCGCGATGGTAATGTGGCTATTTGTGTTTCGCCCTTACCAAACGGAGCACTTGATGAAGGAAGCCGTCAGATGTTAAAAAATATTGGCAATTGGATGCGCATAAATGGAGAAGCTGTTTATGGTAGTAAAGCCTGGGCAGTTCCCGGAGAAGGTGAAATTGTTGATGGAAAACTAAAAATGCTGCCATCGGGTAAGTTGGGAAAACACCATGCAGAGTTTAAATTCAACGAGCAGGACTTTCGTTTTACAGTTGGCAAAAGTAATGAGATTTATGCTTTTTGTATGACCGTGCCGCAACCTGAAACAAAACTTCAGATAAAATCATTGGCCACAGGAGGTGAGTTAAAAGGTCAGCCTGTTAAAACGGTTCGTTTGCTTGGTTTCGAGGGAGAACTGGAGTGGTCGCAGCAAAACGATGGCCTTTACATCACGTGTCCTGAAGAAATGGATTTTGCCACTTCGGTGGTGTTTGAAATAAAGTAAACACCGTAAACGATAAATTTATAATAAATAATTGGCAATGAGCCTTAATTTTTTGTTGCTAAATAGTCAATAATAAACGAATTGAACCAATGAGAAAACTTTTATTCCTGGTCATGTTAATGGCCACATTTACAATTCAAGCACAAGAAAATTTTACTAAACCACGTGTAATCAATACGACCGATTTGGGGGCCGACCCCGATGATGAGCAGTCGATGGTTCGGCAACTGGTAAGTTCAAACGAATTTGATATTGAAGGCTTGATAGTGGCAACAGGATGTTGGAAGAAAAAGCAAAGCAATACTGCCATGCTCGATAAAATTGTGGATGCTTATGCAGAAGCTTATCCCAACCTAAAAATTCATGCTGAAGGATTCCCTCATCCTGATTATTTGCGATCAATTTCGGTAATGGGACAAACCGGTTACGGAATGGGCGATGTTGGTTTGGGAAAAGACAGCCCGGGCTCCGAATTAATTATAAGTTCTGTTGATAAAGACGATCATCGCCCGGTTTGGGTAATGGGCTGGGGTGGCATGAATACCGTTGCACAGGCCATCTGGAAAGTTCGCGAAACACGCACAACCGATGAGTTAAAAAAGTTTCTGAGTAAACTTCGCTTGTTTGATATATTAGGACAAGACGATGCCGGTGCCTGGATTGCCAAAAACTTTCCCGATGTTTTTTATATCAGGGCTAAAGGAGTGTATGGCTGGGCTCCGTCTGACGAATATTTGAAAGAACATATTCAAAGTCACGGTCCGCTGGGTGCTGCTTACCCGAATAGAAAATGGGCTACCGAAGGCGATTCACCCTCTTTTATGCATGTTTTTCCAAACGGCTTGAACGATCCTGAACAAATTGACCAGGGAGGCTGGGGCGGCCGCTTTAGTTTTTCAAAAGTTGCCGGTATACGTAGCATGTCTGAAGTTGCAAAGATTAATGAAAATGCAGAGCCCGGTTTTGATCCTTATTTTATGTATGGAAACACAAAAGAAAAAGGTCAGGCAATAAAACGTTGGAGCGAAGGTTACGATAACGATTTTGCTGCCCGAATGGATTGGAGTATAAGTGCTAATTACCAGGATGCAAACCATCATCCGTTGGCGGTATTAAATGGCGATAAATCGCGGCAGGTTTTGTACATCGATGCAATGGCCGGCTCGGCTATCGAACTAAATGCAGGTGATTCAAGCGATCCTGACAATGACACGCTAAGTTATACATGGACTTTTTACAAAGAGCCTGGCACCTATTCAGAAATGCTTGAAATTCTGAACGAGAATTCGTCTGAGGCTCAGGTGAAAATTCCGGCCAATGCAAAAAATAAAAAGATACATATCATTCTTGAGGTCACAGACAATGGCAAGCCAAGCCTCACCGCTTACCGTCGAGTAGTTATTTCTGTTTATTAACCGTTGGGATTTATGATGATAAGAATTGTAGCACTTATAAGCGTTTTAGCACTTTTTATTGGGAAGAGTATAAACCTTCAGGCACAAGAATATTTAAAACTGTGGTACGACAAACCGGCTGAATACTGGAATGAAGCCTTGCCTTTAGGAAACGGGCGTTTGGGAGTCATGGTTTATGGACATCCGGAGGTTGAGAACATCCAGCTAAACGAAAATACCTTTTGGTCGGGTGGCCCTTCGCGTAACGATAATCCCGAGGCATTGAAAGCATTGCCCGAAATTCGTCAGTTAATTTTTAATGGGAAATACAAGGAAGCTGAAACTCTTGTTAACCAAAAGATTAAACACCAGCAGCTTCAGGGCTCCAGGTATCAAACCATTGGGAACCTGAAATTATCCTTTCCCAAGCATGCCAAGTTTACCAATTATTATCGCGAACTGAATCTTCAAAATGCAATATTTACCACCAGCTACACTGTGGATAAAGTTGAATTTAAACGCGAGGTGTTTGTATCGGAGCCCGACCAGGTAGTGGTAGTAAAACTTTCGGCCAGCAAACCCGGACAATTAACTTTTGTGGCCGATTTAAGCGGCCCATTACAAAAAAGTATTCGGGCAATAGATGCGTCAACGCTTCAAATGACCGGACTGTCAGGAAGCCATGAGGGGGTGGAAGGACAAGTAAAATTTGCGGCTCAAACCCAAATTAAAAACATTGGAGGCAGTGTTACCAAAAAGGAGAATAAAATAAAGGTGACAGCGGCTGATGAAGTAGTACTGTTGATTTCAGTTGCAACAAATTTTGTCGACTACAAAACCTTAACGGCCAACGAAACAGAGCGCTGTAAAAATTACCTTTCTGCTGCCAATAAAAAGACTTATAAGCAATTGCAACAGAATCATGTCAAGGCTTATCAGGAATTGTTTAAGCGTGTAAGTTTTAAATTGGAAACCTCTGTGGCTTCCAGTTTCCCAACCGATGTTCGGGTAAAATACTTCTCCAAAACCATGGACCCTGAGCTAGTGGTATTGTATTATCAATTCGGAAGGTATTTGCTCATTTCTTCGTCGCAACCCGGTGGGCAACCTGCCAATTTGCAGGGCATTTGGAACGGAAGCACAAGTCCGGCATGGGACAGTAAATATACCATCAACATCAATACCGAAATGAATTACTGGCCGGCAGAAAAATGCAATTTGTCAGAAATGCACGAGCCGCTTATTCAAATGGTTCGGGACTTATCGGAAACCGGCAGGCAAACGGCAAAAAATATGTATGGCTGCAGCGGTTGGGTGGTTCACCACAATACCGATATTTGGCGAATTAGCGGATTGGTTGATGGCGCTTTTTGGGGCATGTGGCCCATGGGGGGGGGCTGGCTTTCACAGCATTTATGGGAAAGATATTTGTACACCGGCGATGCACAATACCTTAAATCGGTTTATCCTATTTTTAAATCGGCCTGCGAATTTTATCAGGATTTTCTGATTGAAGAACCCAAAAATAATTGGTTGGTTGTCAGTCCTTCAATTTCTCCGGAGAATGCACCAAAAGGACACGGCACATCAGTATGTGCAGGGGCTACCATGGACAATCAGATTCTATTCGATTTATTCTCGAAAACAATAGCTGCTGCTAAACTTTTAAATGTCGATAATTCAGAACAAAAAAAGTGGCAAAAAATACTTGACCGACTTCCACCTATGCAAATTGGCCAACACGGGCAGTTGCAGGAATGGATGGAAGACCTGGACGATCCCAACGACAAACACCGTCATGTTTCCCATTTGTACGGACTGCACCCGAGTAATCAGATTTCGCCATACAGAACACCGGAATTATTTAATGCAGCTCGTACCACATTAAATCAACGAGGCGATATTTCAACAGGTTGGTCGATGGGTTGGAAAGTAAACTTTTGGGCGCGTCTGCAGGATGGTAATCATGCTTTTAAATTAATTAGCGATCAACTTTCGCTGGTCGATCCGAGCGAGACTTCTTTTTCGGCAAGCGGAGGCACCTATCCTAATCTTTTCGATGCACATCCGCCTTTTCAGATTGATGGAAATTTTGGTTGCACATCCGGAATTAATGAAATGTTGATGCAAAGTCACGACGGAGCCATTCACCTGCTTCCGGCGCTACCCGATGCCTGGAGCGATGGAGAAATAAAAGGAATAAAAGCCCAGGGAGGATTTGTTGTAGATATAAAATGGCGAAATGGTGAATTTGAGACGGCTACCATTCAATCTACCTTGGGAGGTAACTGCCGCATTCGTTCTTATGTGCCTTTAAAGGGTGTTAACTTGTTGGAAGCAAAAGGCGAAAATCCAAATCACTTATTTGCAGTTCCCGAAGTTTCGGAACCGTTAATTCATAACCAAAAATTATTAAAAGCCCCAAAAATTAAAAAGGTTTACGAATACGATATTCAAACACAAGCGGAAGAGATTATTAGTTTTAGCATAAAACGATAAAATAGCCTTATATCTAAAAAATGAGAACGAAAGATTGTAGTTTTAATAGGGTGGTACTCGCAGTGCTTGCGCTGATAGTTTGGGGCTGTTCGGGCTCTGGCAGTCAAACCGATAAATCCATACAGAAAAGCGCTGAAGAAGTGGGGGTGTTGATAAGCAACGAATTGCTTTTGCGTCCCGATTTTATGCGCTACAATACCGGCGACGTTTACGCCATTCACTACGCTGAGGTATGTGCTGCTTATGGTGCAATTAAACTGGCCTTTCAACTTGAAAATAAAGAATTGGCCAATAAACTCATCGAGCATTATAAGAAAGCAACACCGGAGTATATCTCCAACTCAAAAAATCATGTTGATGCCAATGTGTATGGTGTACTTCCACTTGAGATTTATAAGCACACCGGAGATGAAAACTATTTGTCCGAAGGAATTTGTTTTGCCGACGAGCAGTGGTTAGATACCTTGTCCAACGGTCTTTCATCACAAACACGGTTTTGGATTGATGATATATACATGATTGGCTGTTTGCAGGCACAAGCCTACCGAGCCACAGGGAAAACAATTTATTTAGAGCGAGCAGCATTCACGCTAAACGCATATATTAACGAACTTCAACAAGCTAATGGCTTGTTCTATCATGGCAATAATGCGCCATTTTATTGGGGCAGGGGCAATGGCTGGGTAGCCGCCGGTTTTGCCGAGGTACTTTCTGAACTTTCTTCAAAAAATCCATATTATCATTCAATTTTGGAAGCCTATAAAAAAATGATGCATACCTTGTTACAAAACCAGGCCGAAGACGGAATGTGGCACCAGGTAATTAACCGGCCGGAATCATTTAAAGAAACATCCTGTACAGCCATGTTTGCGTTTGCAATGGCGCTTGGCGTGAAACATAAATTATTACCTCAAAAAGCATATAAAAATGCCTGTGTTAAGGCGTGGAATGGCCTGCAAAACTACTTAAACCCGGATGGCAAAGTACGAGAAGTTTGTGTCGGAACCGGGCAAAGTACTAAAATTGACTATTACTTTAACCGGCCAAGAGTTACAGGAGATCTGCACGGACAGGCGCCACTGTTGTGGTTAGCCAGCGAACTGCTTGATGAATAACTCCAGCAATATCTTTTTACTTTATTCTAAAAAAAATGGCTATTAGGGCTGGTAGCTTCTTTGTAAAATGGACTGTAATTGTATATTTATCAAAACTGCGTCGTTGTAAATGCCTGTATTTCAGCTGAAAATGTGCTATTTTTCAGTGTGTCTGAAATTAAAAATCAAATAGCTAAAATTGAAAGCCCCGACAGGAGATAAAATATACTTTTAGTGTCGTAAAATAAAGAATTTTGATATCACACCATATCCTGAATAGAGGTTTAGTTTGATAGATTAATAGTTAGTTAGTTAGTTAGTTAGTTAGTTAGTTGAAGTCTTAGAGTAACCACAGAGGTGGTTACCTAAGACTTAATTTTTGACTAAAAGGAAGAATTAAAACACCAACTAAAAATACCATTATGTTTAGAAGATTTTTAATCATTAGTCTATTATTACTTGTTGGTTTTGAAAATATTGTAAATGCCGACAACCCCATTGTGTCTCATCGATACCTTGCCGATCCGGGAGCATTGGTATACAATGGACACGTTTACTTGTATTGTTCAAACGATGATCAAAATCCCTATGAAGGTGGCTACAAAATGAGTTCAATTGTATGCGTTTCAAGCAGCGATTTGAAAAACTGGACCGACCACGGAAAAGTATTTCAGGTGCCACAAGATGCCACTTGGGCTATAAAAAGCTGGGCGCCATCGCCGGTTGAGCGCAACGGAAAATTTTATCTCTACTTTGGTAATGGAGGAAACGGTATTGGTGTTGCAATTGCCGATAGTCCAGCCGGCCCGTTTACAGATGCAATTGATGGCAAGCTGGTAACATCTGAAACCCCCGGAGTTATGCCCGCCGAACACATGTGGTTGTTCGACCCGATGACATTTATTGATGATGACGGGCAGGCCTATATGTATTTTGGCGGAAATGGGGAAAATAATATGCGCGTTATTAAACTTAACGACGACATGATTAGTGTTGATGGTAAAGCTACTTCGTTTAAAGTGCCTTATTTCTTCGAAGCTTCGTGGATGCACAAATACGAGGGCAAATATTATTTCTCCTATTCAACCAATCCCCGCAACGGAATGCGCATTGATTATATGGTTGGCGACTCTCCGGTTGATGGATTTACCTACGGCGGAGTAGTGTCGAATCAACCACCCGATAACAACAATAACAATCATCATGCTATATTTCAACTCGGTGGGAATTGGTACCAGGCCTACCACAATCGTGTTGTTGCAAAAAATAATGGAATACCAACTGGCTACAGAAGAAACCTTTGCTTAGACGCCATTTTTCATAACGAAGATGGAAGCATAGAAACCATGGTAAATACCGTTGATGGCGTTCAACAATTGATGCATTTAAACCCATTTCAACGCATTGAAGCCGAAACTATAAATGAACAGAAGGGGATAAAAACTGCAGTTAACCTAAACGGAGGATTGCACCTTACCGCTATCGGAAACGGAGATTGGATAAAAGTTAAAGGTGTTGATTTTGGCGATGGAGCTCATTCATTCACAGCCAATGTAGCCAGCGGTTTAATAAATGGTGAGCCCAAAGGTGGCGAAATTGAAATACGTTTGGATGAAGAAAACGGAGCAGTAATAGGAACACTTGTTGTTCCCTACACCGGAGGTTTAGATGTTTGGAAAAAGGAAACAACAGTTTTGACTGAAACAAGTGGCATACACGATGTTTATTTTAAGTTTAAAGGCGACAGTGCTCAGCAGCTTTTTAATTTTGATTATTGGCAATTTGAAAAGAACCCAGACTAATCAAGGGTAGCAGGAGTTGACAGTAAATAGCGTGTAGCATAAAAGCCACTACGGTATACTTTATTTTATAAAACCTATATCTAAAATTGAAAATAATGTAGGAGGGCGTTTAATACATTCGTACCTTATAAGCTAAAGCAGAAAAGCAAAATCAAACTAAACAAAAATGTTGAACAGGTCAGCACAAAAAGGTATTGGTAATTTCGCCACATTGCGTTATGCAGTACTGGCAACAAAATGGATTTTGTTGTACGTGTTAATATTTTTTATTTCCGCACCTGGTTTAGTTTGCAAAGCACAGCCAAATCAAGCTCGTAATCCCATAATATTTGCCGATGTCCCCGACATTTCTATTGTTCGGGTTGATGATGTGTATTACATGAGCAGCACAACAATGCACATGAGTCCCGGGGTGCCAATAATGAAATCAAATGATTTGGTTAACTGGAACCTGGTAAATTACGCATACGATACATTGGCCAATGTTAATCCATTAAATTTAGTGAATGGTAAAAATGCTTACGGACGAGGTTCGTGGGCAAGCTGCATTAGGCATCATAACAACACCTTTTATGTATCAACCTTTGCCGGAACAACCGGAACAACCTATATTTTTTCTACCAAAAACATTGAAAACGGTTCATGGGATCTAAAGAAATTTCAACCTGCTTATCACGACCATACCTTGTTTTTCGACGATAACGGAAAAACATATATGATTTGGGGGGCGGGAAAATTAATGATTACTGAACTACAAAGCGACTTTTCAGGAATTAAAAAAGAAACCGAAAAGGTACTGATTGAAAATGCCAGCGCCCTGGTTGGAAACGAGGTTTATGTTCGTGCCGAAGGCTCTCAACTTTTTAAGCATAACGGAAAATATTATCTGTTTAACATTGTTTGGCCACGCAACGGCATGCGAACAGTGCTAATTTACCGGGCCGATAAAATTACGGGACCATATGTGGGGCGCATAGCTTTGCAAGACAGAGGTATCGCTCAGGGCGGACTTATTGATACTCCCGATGGTAACTGGTTTGCATATCTGTTTCGCGATTATGGTTCTGTGGGTAGAATTCCATACCTCGCGCCGGTAAAATGGGAGAACGATTGGCCGGTAATCGGAGAAAACGGAAAAGTACCCCACTTACTCGATTTACCCGCCGGTAATGGATTAATTCCCGGAATTGTGGCATCAGATGAATTTGAACGAAAAGAAAATGAACGCGACCTGCCGCTGGTTTGGCAATGGAATCATAATCCGGTGAACGAAAATTGGTCGGTACGCCAGCGAAAAGGCTATCTACGTCTTACAACCAATAGAATTGACAACCAATTAACCCAAACCAGAAATACCTTAACTCAACGCACCATCGGCCCCGAATGTACAGGCTCGGTATGCCTTGATGTTACCAATATGAAAGATGGCGATTTGGCGGGGCTTGTCTTGCTCCAGAAAAAATATGGTTTGGTGGGTGTAAAGTGCGAAAAAGGAGTCAGAAAGGTAGTAATGATTAATGCCGGTAACGAAGAGGAAGAGATTGTTGAGTGTGTTCCATTGAAACTGAATACTATTTATTTAAAAGCATATTGCAATTTTACGGATTGCACTGACTTGGCTGATTTTTATTACAGCCTGGATGGCGAAAATTGGAAAAGAATTGGCAACCAATTAAAAATGTCGTATACAATGCCACATTTTATGGGTTACCGATTCGGACTTTTTAACCACGCCACAAAGAATATAGGAGGTTATGTCGATTTCGATTTTTTCAGAATTAGTCAAAATTGAGAAATTGATTCGAGAAAAAAATAAAAGATAGTTTAATAAAGATTTACAAATGACAACTACATCATATAAAGCTCAGATAAGCCGGTTGGGAGCAATTTATTTAATTGTGCTTGCCGGATTGGCTCAATTCTCATGCAGTTCTGAAAACAAAACTCAAATAGTTCGCCAAAAACTATCCATAAACGAAGGCTGGAAGTTTTACAAGTACGAAAACGTTGGCGAGGCCGATGAGTTGATTTATGATGTTCGTCCTGACTTAAAAAATATTCAGGAGTTACGGGTTGCTGACGCAAAACCTACTGAAGCAGTTGATGTGTCTGCCAGCCAGGAAGTATTAAAGCCCTGGATTCTGCCAACAGCAAACGGTTTTATCAATAACCCCAAAAATCATTATGTACGGCCGGAAGGCAAGCCCGGAGCCAACTTCCCATTTGTTCAGGGTGGTTTCGACGATAGTGCATGGGAAAGTATAAACCTGCCGCACGACTGGGCTATTGCTGGTCCTTTTCAGAAAGGCTGGGACTCGGAAGTTGGCGGTGGAATGGGGCGTTTGCCCAGTAACGGAGTAGCATGGTATCGCCGAAAACTGAATATTGCAACCGAAGATATGGATAAGGCCATCTACCTGCAGATTGATGGAGCCATGTCGTACTCAATGGTTTGGCTAAACGGGCATTTGGTTGGTGGCTGGCCTTATGGCTACAACAGCTATCAACTCGACCTTACGCCATACCTTAAGCCAGGTGCCGATAATCAGTTGGCTATTCGTTTGGATAATCCAAATCATTCGGCTCGCTGGTATCCGGGCGGTGGACTGTATCGGAATGTTTGGTTGATAAAAACCAACAAAGTACATGTTGCCCAGTGGGGAACTTTTATTACAACGCCAAAAGTTTCAGAAGAAGCTGCTACAGTACGCTTAAAAACAACAGTTAAAAATGATTGTAAAGAGGGTGAAACGGTTGAAATAGAAACAGCTGTTTATGCATTAAGTGCCCAGGGAGTGAGAAGTTCAACACCGAATAAGGTTTTTGAAAAACAGGAAATTTCAATTGCAGCAGGTCAAAAAGCCGAAGTCATTAGCGAGGTTCAGCTGGATAATCCAAAACTTTGGGGGCCTTTTCCAACACAAACCCCAAACCTTTATGTGGCAATAACTCAACTGTATAAAAACGGAAAACTGATTGATGAATACGAAACACGCTTTGGCATTCGTTCGTTGGAGTTTGACCCAAACCGGGGAGTGTTGGTAAATGGCGAGTTAATAAAAATACAGGGAGTAAATAACCACCACGATTTAGGTGCTTTGGGAGCTGCATTTAACAAACGCGCTGCCGAGCGTCAACTGGAAATACTTAAAGAAATGGGCTGCAATGCCGTTCGAATGGCACACAATCCACCGGCTCCCGAATTGCTCGAATTAACCGATAGCATGGGCTTTTTGGTGATGGATGAGATTTTTGATTCGTGGGAAAGGAAAAAAACAGCTCACGACTTTCACCTGATTTTTCCCGAGTGGTCGGAAGCTGATGCCCGTTCGTTTATACGTCGCGACAGAAATCATCCCTCAATTATAATGTGGAGTTTTGGTAACGAAGTAGGCGAACAATACACCGGAGCCGAAGGTGCGGCTGTTGGCCAGCGTTTATACGATATTGTAAAAGAAGAAGACACCACGCGACCAACAGTTGTGGCCATGAATTTTGCCAAGCACGATATGGAATTGCCCAAAGTGCCCGATGTAATTGGCTTAAATTACCAGGGAGAAGGCATTCGTTGGGAGCCACAATTTGAAGGAACCGACCGTATTCGCACTGCACCGTCTTACGATGCTTTTCATAAACAGTTTCCCGATAAAGTGATTTTAAGTACCGAAACAGCTTCGGTTTTTAGCAGCCGTGGTTTTTATACCTTCCCCGTAACTCCCGAAATCAGTTCGCCAACCCGCGACGGACAAGGGGGTAACTCCGAACTCAGCCATGTAAGTTCCTACGAACTGTATTGCGTGGATTTTGGCTCAAGCCCCGACCGCGTTTTTAAAGCACTTGATACACACCCGTTTGTTGCCGGCGAGTTTGTTTGGACCGGTTTCGACTACCTGGGCGAACCAACGCCTTACTACAACGCACGCAGTTGCTACAACGGAATTATTGATTTGGCCGGCTTTAAAAAAGACCGCTTCTTTTTGTACCAGGCACGTTGGCGCCCCGATTTCCCAATGGCGCACATTCTTCCGCATTGGAACTGGCCCGGGCGCGAGGGTAAAATCACACCGGTTCATGTGTTTACTTCGGGCGATGAAGCCGAGTTGTTTTTAAATGGCAAATCGTTGGGTAAAAAGAAAAAAGGCGAGTATGAATACCGCTTGCGATGGGATGATGTGCTTTACCAACCCGGAACCTTAAAAGTGGTGACTTATAAAAACGGCAAAGTTTGGGCCGAAGAAGAAATTAGAACAACGGGCGAAGCAAGGAAGTTAACAGCATCAGCCGACCGTGAAATAATTACTGCCAACGGTAATGATTTGGCATTTGTAACCGTAAAAGTGTGTGATGAAGAAGGACTAATGGTTCCGAAATCAATGAATAGAATTGATTTTGAAATCTCGGGGCCTGCAGAAATAGTGGCCACCGATAATGGCGACCAAACCTGCATGACTTCTTTTACTTCGTTACAACGGAAAGCTTTTAATGGCATGGCGCTGGCTATTGTCAGAACTCAAAAAGGCCAGCCCGGAAAAATTATTCTTACGGCCAAATCAGAAGGTTTGGAAACGGCACAGCTGGAAATTGTTAGTAAATAAATGTCAACCTAAAAAACTAAACAATGCATAACAAACTAAGTCTGCTTTTGCTTGCCGTGTTTACGCTAATGTTGCTAAATGCCTGCAAACAAGAAATTCCGCTGGTTTATTCAGTAGAATGCACAAAAAGTGTTGCGCCCGAAGAGGTTGCAACGGATACTGCAGACTTAAAAATTGTAGCACCTTTAACCGACCCGTTTGCCTGGTCGAACGGGCAAGGCCGATCAGAGAAATTTGCAGACTGGAGCCGAAGACGGGCAGAAATCGGTGCAGAAATTCAATATTACGAAATTGGTCCAAAACCATCGCGCCCCGACTCGATTGATGCGATTTATACCGGCGATTCCTTAACCATTACCATAACCCGTAACGGGCAGAGCCTGAAACTGGTTTCACATATTATTTTGCCCGAAGGAGAAGGGCCATTTCCGGCAGTTATTGGCATTGGAAAAGGCTCAGGCAGTTTGCCCGAAAAACTTTTCTCTGAACGCCAGATTGCGCAGGTGTCTTTTCAGTTTTGGGACGTAATGGCCTGGGAGCAAAAACGTGGACAGGAGCCAATAAATAAGCTCTATCCCGAATTAACTTTTATGGGGGCATACAGTGCGTGGTCGTGGGGAATTAGCCGATTAATTGACGGCCTCGAACTGGTTGCCGACGAAGTGCCAATTGACTTGCAACACCTGGCCATTACAGGCTGTTCGTTTGCCGGAAAAATGGCACTTTTTGGCGGAGCTTTCGACCAGCGAATTGCCCTTACCATTGCACAAGAATCGGGCGGTGGTGGTGCAGCAGCCTGGCGGGTTTCCGAAACTTTAGGCAATGTTGAAACTTTAGGACGAACAAGCCATTTATGGTTTACCGAAGACCTTTTTAAATTTTCAAAATCAGTTGAAAAATTACCTTACGACCATCATGAGTTAATGGCAATGGTTGCACCGCGTGCTCTTCTGGTTTTAGGAAATCCGGATTACGAATGGTTGGCCGAAGAATCGGGGTATGTTTCATGCAGAGCAGCGCAACGCGTGTGGGAAACCTTCGGAATAAAAGACCGCTTTGGCTTTTCAATTGTAGCCGGACATCCGCATTGTAGGTTGCCTGAAGAGCAATACCCGGAAGTTGAGGCCTTTATTGAAAAGTTTCTTTTGGGCAATACCGAAATTAATACTGTTGCTGAAATACATCCATACCCAAATGTAGATTATAAAAAATGGACAGCCTGGTGGGGCAGCAACAATCCGGTTTTTCCAAAAACAGAACTTAAAAACCAATCAGCTGAAAAAATAAATTAGAAAATCAAGAATCAAATCATGAATCAAATCAGTTTAGGGAAGAGAATTTTATTTGGAGTAGGCATATTAACTGCTTTTGTAACCCTGGCATTTGCAGGTAAGCGTTGCGATAATGTTATACCTTCATTTGTGAAAAACGAGCATAATTTTGTGCTTGCCAGCGAGAATTTTGCAACACCGGTGGTCATAAGTAAGAACGATTTCGATGGTGTAAAAATGGTTGCAGAATGGTTTGTTAACGATGTTAAAATGGTGTGTGGCACGCAACCTGAAATTTACGAACAGGATTACCAGGAGCATACGCAAATTGTTCTGGTAGGAACAATCGGTAACAGCGAATTACTTGATAAACTGGTTGCTGATGGTTTGCTCGATGTTTCGGAAATTGAAGGACAATGGGAAAGAAGCCTCACCGAAGTAATTGAAAATCCTTTTCCCGGGGTAGAGAAAGCATTGGTATTGGCCGGAAGCGATAAACGCGGAACCATTTACGCCATGTTGAATTTATCGCGCGAAATGGGTGTTTCACCTTGGTATTACTGGGCCGATGTGCCTGTAAAAACACAGGAAACCATTTTGGTAAATCCCGAACGAAAAATAACAAAAAGCCCTGCGGTAAAATACCGTGGAATTTTCCTAAACGATGAAGAACCGGCACTTGGCGGCTGGGTGCGCGAAAATTTTGATGGATTTAATTCCAGGTTCTATTCCCATGTTTTTGAGCTAATACTTCGCCAGCGAGGCAACTTTTTATGGCCGGCAATGTGGGGTAAAGCCTTTTTCGACGACGACCCTGAGAATGGAGTTTTGGCTGATAAGCTGGGTGTTGTAATAAGTACTTCGCACCACGAACCCATGGGGCGTGCACAGGCCGAATGGAGCCGATACGGTTCTGGACCCTGGGATTATACAAAAAACAAAAAGGTACTTGCTGATTTTTGGGAGAAAGGAATGGAACGTAACAAAGATTACGAAACCATTGTAACAGTGGGTATGCGTGGCGATGGCGATAAAGCGATGGAAGAAGGAACAAACATTGCTTTGCTGGAAGGCATTGTAAACGACCAGCGCGAAATAATTGAGCAGGTTACCGGAAAAATCCCAGAAGAAACACCTCAGGTTTGGGCCCTTTACAAAGAAGTGCAGGATTATTACGACAAAGGAATGCGGGTGCCGGATGATGTAACCTTGTTGTTGTGCGACGACAACTGGGGCAACGTACGAAAACTTCCGGCTATTGATGCCCCGGTTCATAAAGGTGGTTACGGAATGTATTACCATGTAGATTATGTTGGCGGCCCACGAAGTTACCGATGGATTAACGTAAGCCAGATTCAGCGGATTTGGGAACAGATGAACCTGACCTGGGAGCATGGGGTAGACCGTATTTGGGTGTTAAATGTGGGCGACCTGAAACCAATGGAGTTTCCGACCAGTTTTTTCCTGGATATGGCCTGGGACCCGGAAGCTTTTAATGCCGATAACTTATTTGACTATACCGTTGATTGGTGTGCCGAATTGTTTGGCGAAGAATATGCCCGTGAGGCAGCAAGAATTATTAACCTGTATACCAAATACAATCACCGGGTAACACCCGAGTTGCTGGACGAAAATACCTACAGTCTCGAAAATTACAACGAATACGAACGGGTGCGCAACGATTATCGCGACCTGGCTTTTGATGCATTACGTTTGTATAATTTTATACCCAATGCCTACAAAGATGCTTTTGACCAACTGGTGCTGTTTCCAACAAATGCCAGTGCCAATTTGTATGAAATGTATTATGCCGTGGCCAAAAATCATCACCTGGCAGCTGAAAATAACCCGGAAGCCAACTACTGGGTCAACGAGGCGAAAGCCTGTTTTAAACGCGATTCGCTTTTAACGGTGCATTACAATACACAAATTTCAGGTGGAAAATGGAACCACATGATGGATCAGACAAAAATCGGTTACAAATCGTGGAACAACCCGCAAAAAAATATTATGCCCAAAGTTATTCGGGTGAAAGAAGAAAAGGTTTCTGCTGAAAAGCTTGCGTTTAAAGAGGCTGACGGTTATGTGTCAATAGAAGCAGCTAACTATCAGCAAAGCGGCACAAGCAAAACAATTAAATGGAAAGAGATAACCGACCTCGGGAAAACAGAATCGGGGATAACAACCTTTCCGCAAAATGCTTATCCAAATAAAAAAGACGAGGTATACCTGGAATATGCTGTTGAATTTGAGTCAACCGGAGATGTTGAAGTGAGTGTACTTGTTTCGCCAACCCTGAACTTTAATGCTAACAAGGGATTACGGTATGCCATTTCGTTTGATGGTGATGCAGAGCAAATTGTGAATTTTAACGAAGCGTACCGCGGTGAGTTAGGCCCATGGCAAGCCAATAGGATTATTACCACAAAAACAACACACAATATCGATAAAGCAGGTGTGCATCGCCTACGAATTCGGGTACTGGAACCAGGAATTGTTTTACAGAAAATTTTAATTGATACCGGAGGTTTGAAGCCGAGTTATCTTGGACCACCGCAAAGTGAACAAGTAAAATTGTAAAAAATGAAGATCAATAGGATACTATTAAATAGCATCGTTGTATTGCTGTTGGTGTTGTTTTGCGGCACCTTAAATGCAGCAGTAAAATTGCCTCGTTTGGTAAGCAACGGCATGGTGCTGCAGCGCAACGAAACCATTTGTATCTGGGGCTGGGCCGATGCCGAAGAAAATGTTGAAATAGAATTCTTAAATAAACAATATAAAACCAGGGCGGACAGGAACGGAAACTGGCAGCTTGAGCTAAACGCAATGGCTGCCGGTGGTCCGTATTCCATGAAAATTAATGATGTTGAACTCAACAATATTTTGGTTGGCGATGTATGGCTTGCCTCGGGTCAGTCAAACATGGAACTTTGGTTAAGTCGCGTTACCGATTTATATGCCAATGAAATAAGCCGGATAAATAATTCGGATATTCGCTTTTTTCGTTCATCAACCCGCGAAAATGCCGAAGATGCAAAAAGCGATTATCCCGATGGAAAATGGCTGCCCGCAAGCCCGGGAAATGTGATGGGATTTTCGGCTGTTGCCTGGTTTTTTGCCAGTAAAATTCACGAACAAGAAAAGGTTCCGGTTGGGATTATAAGCACCGCAATAGGCGGTTCGCCGGCCGAGGCCTGGTTAAGCAACGAAAAAGCAAGGCCATTTTTAAACGAATGGCTGGAGCGCAAAGCCGAAATCGATGCCGAAAATGAAAAACGAAGCAATGCCGATAAAGCCTACAATTGGTGGCACGAAGTAAATAAAAACGACCCGGGCGTAGGAAAATGGTCGAAAAACGATGTTGATGTTTCTGGGTGGTCACAGATTTCTTTACCCGGTTACTGGAATGATAAAGGAGTAGATATTAGCAACGGTTCAATTTGGTTTTGTAAGGAGTTTCAACTCGACGAATCCCTGGCTGGTGAAGAAGCGATTTTGCGTTTGGGACGTATCATTAACAGCGACTCGGCCTTTGTAAACGGAACTTTCGTGGGGAATATTACTTATCAATATCCACCGCGCATTTATACCATTCCTGAAGGTGTTCTTAAGGCCGGAACAAACAAGATAATGGTTCGCGTATTTAACCAGGGCGGAAGAGGTGGTTTTGTGGAAGAAAAACCCTACGAAGTGCGTGTTGGTAACAAAGTTATCGATATTACCGGCGACTGGCACTATCACATTGGGGCCGAGCTAAATCCACCCAAATCAAGTGGAAGTCTTTCGTTTCGTCCGGGCGGGCTTTTTAATTCTTTAATCAGTCCTATAAAAAACCTGTCAATCAAAGGTGTTATCTGGTATCAGGGCGAGTCGAACACCGGGCGCCCCAATGAGTATGCCCACCTTTTCAAAGATTTGATACTGGACTGGAGAACACAGTTGAACCAGCCCGAATTGCCGTTTTTATATGTGCAGTTGGCCAATTTGGGGCTTCCTAAAAAACAACCAGGCGAAAGCGGTTGGGCCCAAGTACGTGATGCACAACGCCGTGTATTGGAGTTACCCAATACCGGAATGGCAGTGGCTTTTGATTTGGGCGAGTGGAACGATATTCATCCCTTAAATAAAAAAGAAGTGGCAAATCGCCTGGCGCTCGAAGCACAACGGGTGGCTTATGGAAATCAGGAAGTAGTTAGCTCCGGACCATTGTACAGAAGTATGGAAATACAAAACGGCGCCATTGTACTAAGCTTTTCATCAGTGGGAGAGGGTTTGTTTGCCAATAACCTGCTCGAAGGATTTCAGATAGCCGGTGATGATGGCAGTTTTGTTTGGGCAAAAGCAGTAGTGTTAAGCAAAAACACGGTAAAAGTGTGGAGCGATAAAGTGCTTCAGCCCAAAGAGGTGAGGTATGGCTGGGAAGATAATCCGGAGTATGCAAACCTAAAAAACAAGGCCGGCTTACCCGCTTCGCCATTTACAACCGAAAAATAGTAAAAACCAATAATTCAAAATAAAATGAACACGAAATCACAGAAAGTATCGGTTCTCGAGAAAATAGGTTATAGCCTCGGAGACCTGGCTGCCAACCTTGTTTTTCAAACACTGGTAACTTTTCTTGCCTTTTTTTATACCGATATTTATGGCTTGAAAAACGACCATGCATCGGTAATTATGCTGGTGGCCGGCCTGGTGGCTGCGGTATCATTTAATCCAATAATTGGCGCTTTGGCCGACCGAACCAATTCGCGCTGGGGAAAATTTCGCCCCTGGATTTTATTTACAGCTATTCCCCTGGGAGTAATTGCTATACTGGCTTTTACAACACCAAATTTTTCGTACAAAGGAAAACTGATTTATGCCGCTGCAACCTATGCTTTGTTGCTGCTTGCCTATGCAGCCAGTAACCTGCCTTATTCGGCATTAAGTGGTGTGATAACAGGCGATATGTCGGAGCGTAACAGTTTATCGTCGTATCGTTTTGCGGCGGTTATGTTTGCGCAGTTTTTTGTTCAGGTGTTTATGCTGCCCATTATCTTACATGTGGGTAAAGGCGATAAAGCAGCCGGAATTGAGTCGGTAATGACATGGATGGCCATCATTGGTACCGTTTTGCTGCTGATTACTTTTTTAACCACAAAGGAACGCGTTGTTCCGAGTGCCGAACAAAAGTCAACCTTAAAAGAAGACCTGGGCGATTTGTTTAAAAACAAACCCTGGATAATAATGCTAACGCTAACCGTTCTGATTTTTGTAACACTGGCAATGAAAGGTGGTTCTTACGTATATTACTTTAATAACTATGTTGACGAAGCCGAATTGAGAAGTGTTCTTCAGCCTGTTCTGGATTCGCTTTCGGCAATAGGGCTGAACTTTTTTGAATCAGATATTGCTTCGGCAGGTTTTGGTTTATTTAATGCCGGTGGTATCATTTTCTCAATGATTGGTATTGCCGTGTCGAGTAAACTGGCTAACAAATTCGGAAAACGCGATGTATTTGGTTCCACCTTGTTTATTGCCACCTTGTTTATTATTTCCTTTTTCTTTTACAATCCGAAAGATGTGCGCTTAATGTTTTTAGCACAGGCCTTGCACATGTTTTTTTACGGTGTAACAACACCCATTCTTTGGGCTATGATCGCCGATGTAGCCGATTACTCGGAGTGGAAGAATAACCGACGGGCTACAGCCATTATTTTTTCGGCCATGATGGTTGGTCTAAAAGGAGGACTTGCCATTGGTGGAGCTATTGTTACCTGGGTACTTGGCCTGTACGGGTACATACCTGTTGATGCCACCGATGCCGAAGCGGTAATTGTGCAACCTGAAAGCGTGGCGCAAGGAGCCAAAATGCTGGTTAGTATTTACCCTTCAATTCCGTTTTTAATTGGTGTGGCACTTCTGTTTTTTTATGAAATCAATAAAAAGAAAGAAGTTCAAATTCAGGAAGAACTGTTAACAAGAAGAATGTAAACTAAAAAAAAATAAAATGAAGAATTTAAGAAAATACTTTTTAATACTTGCGGTTGCAGCAGTAATTTTTTCGTGTGCAACTGAAACAAAAACAGAACAGTCCATAGTGTTGAAAGATGCTTTTGCTGAGCAGTTTTACATTGGTACGGCCCTAAATGCCAAACAACTAATGGGGCAAGACCCCGAGGCCATGCGGGTGGTAAAAGAACAATTTAACGCCATTGTTGCGGAAAATTGCATGAAAAGCGAACGTCTGCAGGCGGAAGAAGGAAAGTTTACCTTTTCGCTGGCCGATAAATTTGTAGCGTTTGGCGAAGAAAATAACATGTTTATTACCGGCCATACTTTGGTTTGGCACTCGCAGGCGCCAAAATGGTTTTTTACCGATGAGGAGGGAAATGATGTTTCGCGTGAAGTGATGATTGAGCGCATGAAAAACCATATTTACACCGTTGTTGGCCGCTACAAAGGCCGGGTAAAAGGCTGGGATGTGGTTAACGAAGCTGTGCTGGATGATGGCTCGTACCGAAACAGTAAATTCTACCAGATAATTGGCGAAGATTTTATAAAACTGGCTTTCCAGTTTGCCCACGAAGCCGACCCCGAAGCCGAGTTGTATTACAACGATTATTCGATGCATAAAGCCGGCAAACGACAAGGTGTTGTGGCCATGGTTAAAAAACTACAGGAAGAAGGTGTGCGGATTGATGGAATTGGCATGCAAACCCACACTGGAATGGACTACCCAAAACTGGAAGATTTTGAAAGCAGTTTGAAAGCGTATATCGGACTTGGTGTAAAAGTAATGATTACCGAGTTGGATTTGAGCGTATTGCCAATGCCCGATAACAATGTAGGGGCAGAGGTGTCGGCCAGTTTTGAGTACCAGCAAAAACTAAATCCATATACCGAAGGATTACCTGACGAGGTAAATACAAAATACGAAGAGCGCTACCTTGATTTTTTCCGTTTATTCCACAAATACCAAAACGATATTACCCGCGTAACACTTTGGGGTGTTTACGATGGTCAATCGTGGAAAAACGACTGGCCAGTAAGAGGTCGCACTGATTATCCTTTGTTATTTGATAGGGAATATCAGGCCAAACCGGTGGTTGCCAGGATTATTGATGAGGTTAAGAAATAGAAGATATAGGTAAAAAAGGACAGGTATCTTACCATAGGTGTTAATCAATAATTGGTTTTCGCCTGTGGATAAGGTATTTAACACATTTTATTATGAAGAAAAAACGCTACTTAGTAGACTATTTATATACTGCCGATCCGGCAGTGCACGTATTTAACGATAAGCTTTTTATTTACCCATCGCACGATGTGGAGTCTGGAATACCCGAAAATGACAATGGCGACCATTTTGATATGCGCGATTACCATGTTTTTTCGATGGAAGATATTGATGGAGAAGTTACCGACCATGGAAATGTGCTGGATGTGAAGGATATTCCGTGGGCAGGCCGCCAGTTGTGGGACAGCGATTGTGCTTGTAAAAACGGCAAGTACTACCTTTACTTCCCGTTGAAAGACAAAACCGATATTTTCCGGATTGGGGTTGCTATTAGCGATAAACCTGAAGGACCTTTTGTGCCACAAGAGGCTCCAATAAAAGGAAGTTACTCTATTGACCCTTGTGTTTTTGAGGATGAAGATGGAAGTCATTACATGTACTTCGGTGGATTGTGGGGCGGACAGTTGCAACGTTATCGCAATAACAAAGCCATTGAATGTGGTCAGGAGCCGGCCGACGACGAACCGGCTCTGCCTGCAAGGGTTGTAAAACTTCGCGAGGATATGCTGGAGTTTGGTGAGGAGCCAAAAGCGTTGGTTATTCTCGACGAAAATGGCGAGGAATTAAAAGCAGGAGACCACGACCGTCGGTTCTTCGAAGCCTCGTGGATGCATAAATACAAGGGCAAATATTATTTCTCGTATTCAACCGGAAATACGCACAAATTGTGTTATGCCATTGGCGACAATCCATACGGCCCTTTTACGTACCAGGGTGTTATTTTAACGCCTGTGGTTGGCTGGACGACTCATCATTCGATTGTAGAGTTTAAAGAAAAATGGTATTTGTTTCATCATGATAGTGTGCCATCGGGTGGTAAAACCTGGTTACGCAGCATGAAAGTTGTGGAGCTGGAATATGATGAAAATGGAAAAATAATTACCATTGAAGGGCGAGACGAGTAGAAAGGATAAAAGTGCTTTGGCACATAAAATTTAAAGTTAAAGTTACTCCAATTTTGTACAGGAGTAACTTTAATTTTTATGCCTTCCCATTCACAAAAGTAGTGTTAAAAAAATACAATATCGTGCAAATATGGTATTGTTTATAAAAGTGAAAGTGTTCTATATTTGCCGCATTGTAAATCAGCTTGTTATCGGACTGCATAACTTTTATTTTCTTCAGGATTATGGTTTGCTTGCTCGAAATTTGACGCCTGAAGTTTCTGAGTGCGAATGGATAATACAGCTGGAAAAGTAGATAGTAAAATTGAAAAAAAATTAATAAAATGTTTGACTTAGAAGGAAAAGTAGCAGTAGTAACAGGAGGTGGCGGTGTATTGGGAGGAAGCATTGCTCAGAGTTTGTTAGAATCTGGTGTGAAAGTGGTTATTCTTGATATTCGAAAAGAACAGGTTGATAACCGGGTTAAAGAGTTGCAAGCTCTTGGTGGAGAAGTACTCGGATTTGTTTCAAATGTATTGGATATGGACGCACTAAAAGAAACGCGTCGTTTGTTACTCGATAAATGGGGCCGAATTGATATCCTTATAAATGCAGCCGGAGGAAATATGCCCGGAGCAACACTTACCGAGCAGCAAACCGTTTTTGATATGAAAATCGACGACTTTCAGAAAGTGACAGATTTGAACTTGAATGGTACTGTTTTTCCAAGTCTTGTTTTTGGCGAGGCTATGGCTAAACAAGGCGAGGGAAGCATCATCACTATTTCATCAATGGCTACTTATTCTGCCATTTCGCGTGTGCTTGGTTACTCGGTATCAAAAACAGGTATCAATATTTTCACCCAATGGATGGCTATGGAAATGGCAACAAAATTCAGCGAAAAAATACGTGTAAACTCCATTGCACCGGGATTTTTTATTGGCGACCAAAACCGAAATGTGCTTATCAATCCGGATGGAAGCTATACCGAACGAAGTAAAAAAGTTATTGCGCGTACACCAATGGGGCGTTTTGGCGATATCAAAGAGTTAAATGGTGCGGTGCAGTTTTTATGTTCAAACGCAGCATCGTTTATTACCGGGGTAATTTTGCCTGTTGACGGAGGTTTTAGCTCGTTTAGTGGCGTATAATTTTAGTAAAAAAGCAAAATGGGATTAGAAAAAACATGGCGATGGTTTGGGGAGAAGGATGGCATTAGTTTAAATGAACTGGCGCAAATGGGAGTTGAAGGTGTTATAACCGCCTTGCACCATATCCCCAATGGCGAGGTGTGGCCAAAAGAAGAAATACTTAAGGTTAAACACAAAATTGAAAGTCACGGCATGCGCTGGAGTGTTGTGGAAAGTTTACCCGTTAGCGAAGGGATTAAAATCTGTTCGCCCGATCGCGAGCGCCTTATAAAAAATTACCAGCAATCCGTACGAAATTTAGGCGAGTGTGGTGTAGATACGATTTGTTATAACTTTATGCCCGTACTCGATTGGGCACGAACCGATTTGCATTACAAATTACCCAATGGCGGAGAATCGATGTATTTTGATTTTCCAACTTTTGTAGCCTTTGATGTATTTGTTTTAAAACGTAAAAATGCATCCAACGATTATAGTGCCGATTTGCTTGAACAGGCAAAGCAGGTTTACGAAAACATGTCGGAAAGTGAAGCTGAAGAGCTGGCTTACAATATTATTGTGGTAACACAAGGTTTTATCGATGGGGTAATTGATGGCTCTGTTGCCGATCCTAAAAAATTATTTCTTGAATTTATTGATCGGTATAAAGACATTGACAAGCATCAGTTACGCGAAAATCTGAAAAGATTTCTCGATGATATTATTCCGGTAGCCGAAGAGGCTGGTGTAAAAATGGCGATTCATCCCGACGATCCACCTTTCCCTATTTTAGGATTACCGCGCATAATTGGCCAGATGGAAGATTACGAATGGCTGTTTAAAGCCAATAAATCGCTCAACAACGGCATTACTTTTTGTGCCGGTTCGCTTTCTGCCCGAAAGGAAAATGATTTGTCGCAGATTATAGAAAAAACGCGCGAACGTATCCATTTTGTCCATTTACGAAATACACACCTTCTCGAAAATGGAAGCTTCTATGAATCGGGGCACCTGGTTGGCAGTCAGAATATGGCCAGACTGGTATTTCAACTTCTTTTGGAGCAACAGCGCCGATACAAGGACGGCAAAGTTAATACACACATACCCGTGCGTCCTGACCATGGGATACGGATGTTAAACGATTACCAGGCCAAACACAACCCCGGATATCCGTTAATAGGAAGGCTAAAAGGTTTAGCCGAACTGGATGGTTTAATGCAGGGTATAGAATACTTATTGCCAAAGCAGACGGTTTAATTAATCGTTCTGCTTTGCATTAATTTAAGTTGTGGATATGCAACAAAACCCTGCACGATTAGTTAAGAGTCATGCTGCAATTCTCTGATTGATATTATTAATTCAAATTCTTCCATTGTTTTATATCCCAAAGCTGAGTGTCTCCTTCTTCGGTTATACCATGTTTCTATCCAATTGAACAAGGATAGTTTTGCATGGTCCTGAGTTGAAAACTGATTTTTATATACAAACTCAACTTTTATTGTTTTAAAGAAACTTTCGGCAACTGCGTTATCCCAGCAATTTCCTTTTCTGCTCATACTTCTGCAAACCCATTTGTTTGCATTCAATACATTGGTAAATGCCGAACAAGCATATTGAATACCTCTGTCTGAGTGAAAAATGAGTTTTTGCGTAATTGGTCTGTTTCTAATTGCCATCCGCCATGCAGCAATTGTGGTTTCTTCAGCACTCAATCCTTTGCTCATTGCCCATCCTACAACCTTGCGGTCAAACAAATCGATAATAACAGTTAAATACAGCCAGCCTTTGCTGGTTCTGATGTAGGTTATATCAGAAACCCAAACCTGACCTGGTCTTGCTACTGTAAACTCTCTATTCAATACGTTGGGGGCAACTGGGTAACCATGTCTGGAGTCGGTAGTTGCTACAAACTTTCTTTTTCGTTTTGCTCGTATGCCTGCCGCCTTCATAATCCTTGCGGTTCTCTGTCTTGACACCTGAAAACCAAGTGTATTTAGCTCTGTGGCAATCCGAGGACTTCCATAGCTACCAGAACTGGCCTCAAAGACTTTATTTATATTCACCAGCAGTTGTTCATTCTCAACCCATCGTTTAGATGGACCACTTTTCATCCATCGGTAATAACTGCTTTTGCTTATTTTGAACACTTTACACATCATCTCAATAGAAAATCGAGGTCGGTGGTCGCTTATAAACTGGTAGATTTAGCTACGCTGATTTTCAATTCCCATCGCTCACGGAGAAGATGCTGATTGCCTTTTTTAAGATGTCTCTCTCCATCTTTGCATCCCTAAGCTCTTTTTGTAATCGGACATTCTCTCGTTCCAAATCTGTCATCTTGGGATTACCATGACCTGGAAAACTATTTTTGTCATATTGTTTAAACTCTTTACGCCAACGGTAAAGTAATGCTCTTTCAATTCCTAGTTCTTCTGCAATCTCTGTGGCATTGCCTCTTGCGTAAGAAAGTTCTACTGCTTTTTTCTTGAATTCCTTGTCAAACTTTTTTCTCATCTGATTCATAATTGTAAGTACGTAAATATAGTACTTAACTTACCGTACACTCAAATGTAGCACTTCCAGTCAGATTGTACTTACACTTTGGTAGGAAATGTAAGTAGTAAGAAATAGTTGTGATCGTTATTCTGAATTGTTCGTGAACAGATTAATTTCTTCCTCATTTTTGAAACAAAACCAAACAAGATTGAAACAAACAAAAAAAAAGTTAATGAAGATTTTGTCTCACTTTGCTTGAAAAGAAACATTTCATATCAAAGAATAGAGCAAAATGAAGAATAAGCAAAAATTATTAATGTTGATTTTAGCAATAGTACTATCGCTAAATTCGTGTACCCAGAAACCACAAATTTCTCAAGAAAAATTTGACTCAATTGTAACCGATTTTAAAATACCAACTGAGGACAATACAGTTTGGTGTTATTGGTATTGGATTAACGATGATATTTCGAAAGAAGGAATAACAAAAGATTTGGAAGCCATGAAAAAGGCTGGAATTGGTGCTGCGCTCATTGGAAATATTAATCCGGCCGGAATTGACGGGAAAGTACCTTTATTTTCCGACGATTGGTGGGCCTGTATGGTTCATGCAGTTACTGAAGGACATCGTATTGGTGTTGATATTGGAATCTTTAACTGCCCGGGCTGGAGCCAATCTGGAGGTCCTTGGGTGAAGTCTGATATGGCAATGCGTTACCTGACTTTTAGCGAGACAAAAGTTACAGGTTCGGGGAAAGTAGGAATTCAGCTGGTTCAGCCAAAAGAAGAGTTTCAGGATACACACACACTGGCATTTTTAACTCCTACTTCTGAAAACATTGAGATGAAAAAGTTAGTAGAGAATAGTACTGCCAGCATTAGTAGCATAAATACATCAGAGCTTATTGATGGCGACATAAACACCATCGTACAATTCAATAAAAATAAAAACGCAGAGCTTACAATTGAATTCCAGTTCAAAAGAAATATTACTGCACGGAAGTTTTCAATAACTCCTGCCTCTGAACTCAATTGTAGTTGCGAGTTGTATGCTCAGGTAAACGGAGAGGAGAAATTAATAAAAGAATTTCCGTTCGACCGCCGTAAACTCTCGCCCAATATTGGGCCAATTGTTCTTGGAGAGCTGGCCATTGCCTTACCCGAAATAGAATCAGATAAATTTAAATTGGTATGTAAGGATTTTGTCGGCGGCCCGGCAGAGGTTTCAATCTCTGAAATTAACATCTCCGAAGCGGCTGTGCTCGACCGTTTTATCGAGAAACAATTGGGGAAGATGCACCCAACTCCGTTGCCAAATTGGAACAGCTACGTTTGGGAAACACAAAATGCCCTTACAGAACAATCGCTTTTGGTGGATGAAGTAATTGATGTTTCAGATAAAGTGGATGAAAACGGTATTTTAAACTGGGATGTTCCTGCCGGAAACTGGACAGTTCTGCGCATGGGCATGACTCCCACCGGAACAAAAAATTCTCCTTCGGCGCCACAAGGCCAGGGTTATGAAGTTGACAAAATGAACAGCGAATTGGTACAAATTCATTTTGATAATTTTGTTGGTGAATTTTTAAAACGAATTCCGGCTGAAAGCAAAGCGGCATTTAAATATGTTATTGCCGATAGCTACGAAATGGGCTCCCAAAACTGGACTGATTATTTTGAGGTGAAATTCAGAGAAAAATATGGTTATGATCCGATAAAATATTTACCGGTTCTTTCCGGAAGAATTGTGGGCAGCGTTGAAGAATCGGAACGATTTCTTTGGGATTTGCGTCGTGCTGTAGCCGACGATGTGGCCTACGAATACGTAGGAGGTTTGCGTAAGGCAAGCGAAAAGCACAACCTGAAAACCTGGCTCGAAAACTATGGGCACTGGGGATTCCCGGGCGAGTTTATGATGTATGGAGGGCAATCTAGTTTGATTGGTGGAGAATTCTGGAATGAGGGAACACTTGGGAATATAGAATGCAAGGCGTCATCATCAACATCGCATACCTATGGAAAAGGAAGAACTTCTGCCGAGGCATTTACCGCAGCATATAAGTCTTATTTGCGACATCCTGCCATGTTAAAAAAACGTGGAGACTGGTCGTTTACTGAAGGTATTAATCATCTTGTTCTTCATTTATATATTCAACAGCCCGATGATAAACGGAAACCGGGAATGAATGCCTGGTTTAGCACCGAGTTTAACCGCCACAACACCTGGTTTTCTCAGGCTGATAATTACTTCGATTATTTACGCCGCAGTCAACACCTTCTGCAGCAGGGGCAATATGCCGCTGATGTTTGCTATTTTATTGGCGAAAGTACTCCGATTATGACAGGTGGACGAAATCCGGAAATTCCCAAAGGATATTCGTACGATTACATTAATGCAGAAGTTATTCTTGACCGCTTATCGGTAAAAGACGGCAAGTTTGTATTGCCCGATAATATGAGTTACAGCGTAATGGTACTGCCTCCATTGACATCGATGCGCCCGGAGGTATTGGCAAAAATAGAACAGTTGGTTGCGAAAGGTGGTGTAATCCTTGGTTCAAAACCGGAAAAATCGCCAAGTATGCAAAACTATCCACAATGCGATGAGCTGATTAGAAATTTAGGAGATAAAATGTGGGCTGGGGAATACACGGATGGTAAACTGACGAACAACTATGAACAAGGAAAAGTGCTGGATGGATATACTTTAGAAGAAGTTCTTAAAATGCTTGAGGTTGAAAAAGATGTGGAAGTTGGCGATGCACCCGTTTTATGGACACACCGCACTATGCCCGGAATGCAAATTTACTTTATAACCAACCAAAGCGACGAGGAAATATCGATTAACCCATCTTTTAGAGTAAATGGATTAAAACCACAACTTTGGGATGCCGTAACAGGAGAAATTCGATACCTGAATGAATATTCAGAAGAAAAGGGGAGAACAAGCGTGCCAATAAAAATGGAGGCACACAGAAGTTGGTATGTTGTATTTTCTAATGGAAGCAACGAAGAAATTATGCCGGCCACCGAAACAAATTTCACAAAGCCGGAAGTTATTGCAACTATTGATAACTCTTTTGAAGTTGAATTTGCCAACAAAGAAATTGGCCCAAAAGAAACGATAACTTTCCAGAAACTATCCGACTGGTCGAAATCGTCGGACGACAAAATCAAATATTACTCTGGTGCGGCAAACTATAAAACAACTTTTACAATTGATGAGATTCCCGAAAATGGGGAATTGTATATTAATCTTGGAGAAGTTGCTGTAATGGCTGAAGTAAAAATAAACGGAAAGGAAGTGGGGGGTGTTTGGATTTCTCCTTACCGTTTAAATGTTTCCGATTTTGTAAAAAAGGGTGAAAACCAACTGGAAATTGAGGTGGTTAACCTTTGGCGAAACCGTATGATTTACGATAAACAGTTGCCAGAAAAAGAAAAGTATACCTGGACTGTGGTTGATGATATTAAGGAAGGAGAAAAACCTCATGTTTCGGGACTTTTAGGACCAGTAACAATTGAACACATTTATTGATGCCAAAATTTGAAACCAAATGAAGTTTAAATTATTCATTTTCTTTCTTGCTCTTGGCTGCCAAATATTTGCTCAAAAAAACATTACCAATAACTGGGTTGTTTCCGATGCTTTGGGCCGTACATTACTCACTTTCGATGAAGTTGGGCCACCTCGTGAAAATCGAACGGTTGGTGTATTTTATTACATATGGAGTGGATTTCATGGCAATACAGTTTACGATATTACCAAAATCTTAAAAATGAAGCCAGAAGATCCCATGAATCCTGAAAATCCTGGATGGGGCAATAAAGGGGCTTTTCATTTTTGGGGTGAACCTGAGTATGGTTATTTCCGCTCTGAGGATCCGTGGGTAATTCGCCGCGATTTACAAATGCTTAGCAATGCACAAGTCGATTTTATATTTTTCGATGTTACCAATGCCTTTACCTATCTCGAAACGGTGAAAACACTTTGCCGGGTTTCAGAATCCATGAGGAGTGAGGGAATTCCCACACCCGAAATTTGTTTTCTTACCAACAGCAAAAGCGGAAAAACCATGAATACAATTTACGATGAATTTTATTCAAAAGAACTCTACAAAGATTTGTGGTTTTACTGGGATGGTAAGCCTTTGATTATGGGGCATGCGGACGATGCGGAGTTGAGACCGGAGGTAAGAGATTTTTTCAACATAAAATACAGCTGGGCATGGACCAAAACACAAAGCGAGCCGAACCACTGGCAGTGGCTCGATCGATATCCGCAGGATTGGGGATGGAGTGACCAGCCTGCTAATGCTGAGCAGATTACTGTTTCTGTAGCACATCACCCAGGAAACCCACTTGGGAAAAGTTACCATAACGGAAGCCAGCCAGAAGTGGATGAAAATTACTTGACTGATTTTACCAATCAGGGATTACAGTTTGAAGAGCAATGGGCGAGAGCATTACAAGTTGACCCTGAAGTGGTAATGGTAACCCAATGGAATGAGTGGCTCGCACAACGGTTTATTTGGGACAAAAACAAAAACAACTATGGTGGTCGTCCTATAAAACAAGGCGATACATATTTTGTAGATGTTTTTACTGCTGAATTTAACCGCGACATTGCCCCCATGAAAGGTGGCTACACCGACAACTATTATTATCAATTGATGGCCAATATTCGTAAATACAAGGGAATGGAAGCCCCGCAAGAAACTTCGCCGTCAAAAACAATGGTTATGGATGGTAATTTTTCAGATTGGGATGAGGTGAGCCCTTCATTTAAAGATCCGGTGGGTGATGTCGAGCATCGTGATTTTGCAGGTTACGACCAAAGTGTTCGCTATACTAACTCAACAGGAAGAAACGATATCATTGAGTCGAAGGTTACCTACGATGATGACAATCTTTATTTCTATGTAAAAACCAATAAAATACTCACTTCATATACCGATAGCCTTTGGATGTTGCTGTTTATTGATGTGGATAAAAATATGGAGACGGGCTGGGAAGGATATGATTATCTGGTTAACCACAGCATTAATTCAGACGAAAGCACAAACCTGAAAAAATGGACAGGAACCCAATGGGGGAATGAACAGCATCTCAACATCTTGATTGATGGCAATAAAATGGAATTGTCCATTCCAAGGGCAAATGTTAATCTTGATAACCAAATACCAGATTTCTATTTTAAGTGGGCCGATAATCCGGGGCAATTAACAACAGTTACCACATTCTTTTTAAATGGCGATACAGCACCCGACCGTAGGTTTAAATATCATTTTATAGGCACAGATAAATCAACTTCTTTAAATGAAATAAACGATAATGGCAATTCTATTAAAGTCTATCCAAATCCAACAGAAGACAAGCTGCGGATTGTTTTTGCAGAGGATTCAAAAAAAAAATAGAAGTGTACAATACCACGGGGAGCCGGGTTTATGCGAATATTGCTTCTGGTAATTATTTTGAAGTTGATGTAAGTGCTTGGTCAAAAGGTGTGTATGTGATGAAAACGAAAGTAAAAGAGGAAACGTTTGTTTGCAAAATTGTAGTGGATTAAATGAGAAAAATTATAGCCATTCTATTGAATTGTTTTTTTGTGTGGAATTGTCTCAATGCACAGGAAATAAAGCGCATTGATACGCATATTCATTTGTACGACACCAATCGATCAGGAAGCTTCGATTTTCTAGACGATCATAAATTGGATGGAAGCGTTAAACTTCGTTTTCCGCACTTAGCAAAACAGTTTGCCGATTCTGCAACGTCGGCAGGAGTAAAGTTTGCTTATGTTGTGGAAGCGAGTATCCGTCGGGAAGATAACTTTTGGCTTTCTGAAATTTGTGATTCTACAGCCTGTATACTTGGCTTTTCTGCTAACCTAAATCCGCTGGATGAGACATTTATAGAAGATCTTGAGTCGTTATCAAAAAATCCGAAGTTCAGAGGTATCCGCCCCCGAATTCGTGGATTTAATTTATCTGATGCGGAAACCATAAAACGCTTGGGAGAAATAGAGAAACGTGGTCTTGTCCTTGAACTTTGGGGTAATAATACAGCTATTGCGTCAATTGCCAGTTTATATCCAAACATGAATATTATTGTGAATCATTTTGCCGGAGGTGCAATCCGTGCTGATGGTATTCCCAATAAATCTGCCTACATATCTAAACTGGAGCATTTGGCGACACAAAGTAATGTGTATATCAAAATATCAGCGCTTTATTCACGTTCAGGGAAACGGTTTGCCCCAACAAACATGGAATATTATAAACCATTAATTGATGCAGCTGTGGATGCTTTTGGCCCGGAACGTGTATTGTTTGGAAGCAACTGGCCGCTATCTGTTTTACGTGGGAACTACAAAAGTATGATAAAGCTTTTGGAAGCGTATTGCAAACAAAGGGAAGATTTAAGTGCCGAGCAGTTGTTTTATTCAAACGCTATAAAGGCTTACGGCCTGTAAAAACAAGAAAATGGGGGCTCATTGTTCCGATAGAGAGAAAGGAAATTGTATAAAAATTTGATTCTAAAAACAAATTGAAGTGAAACGAAATATACTATATTTTCTGTTTCTGTTTTTCGCCTTATTAGGATGTTTAGGTAACGAAAAAATCATTGAAATGGAAAAGAACAAACAATTAAAGAACATCCTGATTCTGT
The DNA here is from genome assembly GCF_963676735.1 of uncultured Draconibacterium sp. Taxonomy (NCBI): domain Bacteria; kingdom Pseudomonadati; phylum Bacteroidota; class Bacteroidia; order Marinilabiliales; family Prolixibacteraceae; genus Draconibacterium; species uncultured Draconibacterium sp. The sequence continues at coordinate 538,342 of NZ_OY781464.1, forward strand.
TTCCGGAAGACATGGGCAACCATATGAGTTCGTTAGGCACTCCTGGGATTAGCACTCCAGAACTTGACGCTTTGGCTTTAGAAGGAGTAAGATTCACCTCAAATTTTTGTGGTCAGCCGGTTTGCTCACCAAGTAAAGGTACCATTTACACCGGGCGTTATCCTCACGACAACGGGATGATAAAAAACACCCACAATTTTTCGGTTGATCAACTTCCATTTCCCGAAGATACCGATCCGTCAGATTACCGAATAACTGGAGTTAAGGAGGATATTCCAACCTTAATTGAAATCTTGAAAGAAAATGGTTACTTCACGGCAATTACCTCAAAGACACATGTTCAACCCATGAAAAAATTTCCGTTCGACATGGGCTGGGGACGTTTAGGTTCAGAAGGTATTTATAAACCTGAAACGTGGAAAGAACTTATCAATGCAGTAAAGGATGGGGCCGCCGATAAACCATTTTTTTTGATGGCAAATACTTCGCTTACGCATGCGCCCTGGCAAATAAAGTTGCTTGAAAACGGGATTAGCAGTAATCCATCCAACAGGCTTGCACCACCTACAAGTGTTGACTGGAAAGAGATTCCCGTGCATCCGTTTATGCCCGATACCGAAGTGGCGCGAAAAGACCTTGCCCGATATTTTGCAATGGTGCAGTTGGTTGACGATTGGGTAGGAGTAATTATGAATTCACTTGAAGAAGCGGGTCTGGCTGAAAACACATTGGTAATTTTTACGCCCGACCATGGAATGCCATATCAGCGGGGCAAGGTGGCATGTTACCCGGCCGGAACCCAGGTTCCATTAATTATAAAAGGACCAGGAATCTCCAAAGGCCTTTCTTTGGAAACGCCGGTAAGTCATGTCGATTTGATGCCAACCATACTTAAATACCTGAATATTGATATCCCTAATGTGCAACACGGTAATTCATTATGGCCACTTCTAACCGGTCGGCAAAAAGAGTTTGAGGGGCGTAAAACAGTGCTTACCGAAACAAATTCATACTACAAAGGCCGAGCGGTAACCGATGGAAAATGGTATTACGTAAAAAATTACACACAACCTTCACACAAGGCAGGTGCCGAAAGTCCGTGGCTTAATCCTCCTATGAACATTGATCTTTGGATGCCAGATCACAAGGTTTACGACAATCAGGTATTTTCTGAAACAATAAAATCGAAGGAAGAATTTCCACTTGCCTACGAACTGCTTGCTCAGATTGTGGAGGGCAGACTTCCGCAGGAAGAGTTGTATAATCTTGAAAATGACCCGTGGGCAGTAAATAACCTTGCCGAAAATCCAGTTTATAAAAATGAGCTTGAAAGAATGAGAAATGAACTTCGGTTTTGGAAAGCTAAAACTAACTTTTAATAATGAAACAAATTTTTAAATTAACGCTTCTGATTTTATTGTTGTATCTGGTTTGTGCTTGCACTATTTCTGAAAAAGAAACAAAACCAAACATCATTCTTATCCTTGCCGATGATTTTGGCTATATGGATATTCAGCAATATGCAAATCGGGCTTTAGGTACCGATAAAAGCAAAATGTTTTACGAAACCCCAAACCTGGATCGTTTGGTAAACGAAGGTGTTGCGTTTGAGCAAGCTTATGCTTGTCAGCTGTGTTCGCCAACAAGGGCCAGCATTTTGACTGGAAAATTTGCAGGACGTTTGGGGTTTACTACAGCCACACCGCTTATCAACACCTATTACAATCAAAACCTTGCTGTTCCTAAAGGGAGTTATGCGCACGATGTACTTTCTCATACCGACAGGATTAAAATTGAACAAGCCTGGTTAAATGGAAGTACTAATACAGCTGTTCCGTCCGGGACTGCGATGGATAATGGTTGTGATGAAATTTCCATTGCCGAGGCTTTACCCGATTATCATTCGGCTTTTATTGGCAAATGGCATATTGGAGGGCATGGAGCCGAAGGTTATCAACCCGCCGACCAGGGTTTTGAACCACTTGCCTGGTTCGATGCCGGTGGCTCAACTTATTTTAATTGGCGACCTGGCTGGAATAATCGTTCAAAAAAACGACTGCCTAAAATACCCCAGGAAGAATGGAAAATGGGCTATGCCGGAGAAGATACCGGCGAAGAATATTTAACTGATGATTTAACCAAACAAGCTTTACAATTCATCGATAAACGCACACAAATTAAAGAGCAACCTTTCTTTTTGTATTTCTGCCACTTTGCTGTACACTCCCCCTGGCAGGGAAAACAGGCCGATATCGATTATTTCGAAAATAAGGAAACAAAAGGGTGGAATGGCCATGAAGATGCGACTTATGCTTCAATGATTCGCGGATTGGATAACTCGGTTGGCCAAATTTTGAATAAATTGGAAGAAACAGGTTTGGATGAAAATACATTGATAATTTTTATGTCGGATAATGGCGGGATTGACAACGATGTTGAACCCCGTGGATTTATAACCGATAATTATCCATTAACAGGAGGAAAAGCTTGTGTAACGGAAGGAGGAATTCGCGTACCGCTGATTTTGCACTGGAAAAATAGAATTGAAGGTGGTAAATGGTGCAATGTTCCGGTTGACTGTACCGATATTTTGCCAACCATTGTTGAAGCTGCCGGACACAGTCCCAAACGGTTTTACCATGAAATTGGAATTGATGGAAGAAGCATTTTGGGATTAAGTAATGATGTTGAGAATGAAAACAAAACCTATACAAAAGATACCCGCTACTGGCATTATCCGTTTAACGTGGTTTATCACAATCCTTACGATGGTTTGCCTTTAACTCCACATTCGGCCATTCGAGAGGGGGACTTTAAACTCATTTGGGACTGGCATGGGCGATTGAAATTATTTAATATTGCTGAAGACATTTCGGAAAAAAACAACTTGGCTAAGCTGATGCCTGAAAAAACAAAAGAACTGTTTAAAAAGCTGGTTGTTTGGCTAAAAACAAATGTGAATGAAACCTATTGGCCCAAAGTAAATCCTGATTATAGTCCTGAAAATGAAGCTCATAATGAGCCTTTTGTCGATTTGTTGGAGGTTTATCGAAAGGGAGGCAATGTTGTTGAAAAATCAAATTGAAATTTTTACGGAAACATGAAGAATTTACCTTTTGCACTTAACATCTTGATTTTCATTTTTGCTGGTACTACCTGCACAACTCCAATTGAAAAGCCCAAACCAAATGTTCTGCTTATTGCAGTCGACGACCTGAACGATTGGATTGCTTGCCTTGGTGGGCATCCGCAGGCAAAAACTCCAAACATCGACCGTTTGGCCGCCAACGGCGTGCTGTTTACAAATGCCCATTGTCAGGCGCCGGTATGTAATCCATCGAGGGCCAGTATGATGGCATCTTTATATCCCAGTACCTCAGGTATTTATTTTCTGAACCCGGATATAAAAGATTCGCCGATAGCAAAAAGAAATACTTTAATGCCCCAACGTTTTCAGGACGAAGGGTATCACGTTAGTGGGGCAGGTAAATTGTTTCATAACGGGCATGGCATTAACGAACGATATATTCCGAATTACGCAGGACAAATGGGAGGTTTTGGCCCCATGCCCAACGAAAAAATTAGCCCTTATCCGGGCCATCCGTTGTGGGACTGGGGAGTTTTTCCTGAACGAGACGACCAAATGCCTGACTATAAAGTTGCACAATGGGCTGTTGAACGTTTAAGCGAACATCGTGATAGTGCCATTTGGATGGGCGTTGGGTTTTATCGACCTCATGTTCCACAGTTTGCCCCGCAAAAATGGTTTGATATGTATCCAATCGATTCGATCCAATTACCAGTTCATATTAAAAACGATTTAGATGATATTTCGCAATATGGAAAGGATATTACACGTCTGGAGCATGTTCATCCACCATGGGAATGGGTAATTGAGAACGACCAATGGAAACCTTTGGTGCAATCGTACCTGGCTTGTGTAAGTTTTGTTGACGAACAAATTGGAAAAGTTTATAAGGCACTCGAAAATAGTGAATACGCCGCTAATACTTTTGTGGTTTTGTATAGCGACCACGGATTTCACCAGGGAGAAAAAGGCCGCTTTGCCAAACGAAGTTTGTGGGAAGATGGGGCACGCGTGCCAATGATTATTTTTGGGCCAGGTATTCCAAAAGGTGTACGCTGTAATAAACCGGTTCAACTATTGGATATTTATCCAACTTTGCTGGATCTTTGTGGATTAGAAGCTGATTCGCTACACGAAGGAAATTCGTTGGTGCCGCTTTTGAAAGAAGCCGAATCGGGTTGGCCATATTATGCCCGCACCAGTTTTGGCCCGGGTAATTATGCCATTGTATCGGAAGGTTTTCGTTTTATTCAATACAACGGTGGCTCGGAAGAATTTTACGACCATGCAAACGACCCGCACGAATGGTACAATGTAGTTGATAATCCGAAATACGCTAATTTAATTGAAGAACACCGGGCACAGATTCCGCAAAAACATCATCCAATTCTTGGGGAAAAGTCAACCGGACATCTATCGTTTGCAGCAACTGAAGCAAAGCAAAAGAAATAGCGCTTATTGGAATAGGTTTGAAATGAAAAAAGGAATTTAAATGAGAACAAAAAATATGTTTAAAGTAAAAAAGCTTATTGTGGCACTAATGGGATGTTTGTTTTTTACTGTATCCCTGGCCCAAAAACCAAATATTTTATTTGTATTTGCCGACCAGTTAAGATCACAAGAGCTAAGTTGTTACGGAGGAGTGAATATTAAAACCCCAAACCTTGATAGGTTAGCCGACGAAGGTTTAATGATGACCAATGCTATTAGCACCTATCCAATTTGTTCTCCGTTCAGAGGAATGCTGTTAACGGGCCTTTATCCTTTAAAATCAGGGATTTCAAACAATGACCATCCGCTGAATCCTGAATTGCCATCATTTGCAAAATCGTGCAAAAAAGAAGGATACAATACCGCCTATATCGGCAAGTGGCATATCGATGGGATTGGACGAACTGCTTATATTCCTGAAGAACGACGTTTGGGCTACGATCATTGGCAGGCTTTGGAATGTACGCACAACTATTTTAAATCGCTTTATTTCCATAATAATGAGGTAGAACCAAAATATTGGAAAGGCTTCGATGCTGAAGCGCAAACAAAAGCCGCTCAGGACTACATTAGAGCCAGAGATACTGAAAAACCGTTTTTCTTGACGCTTTCGTGGGGGCCACCTCATGACCCGTATATTGCACCTCAGGAGTATATGGATAAAGTAGAACCGAAGAAGTTGATTTTGCGAGAGAACGTAACTGAACATCTGATGGAAGAAGAATTGCAGAATAATCCACGTTTTAAAATTCCGGAAAGATATATTCACTCTCATGCCAAACTAAGAGTAAGAGCAAAAGACGAAAATATTATTAGAAAACGATACGCTGGTTATTTGGCAGCGACTCTGGCTCTCGACGATTATATTGGTGAGCTTTTGCAAACGCTTGAAGAGGAGGGGATTTTGGATAATACCATTGTCGTTTTTACATCCGACCATGGTGACCAATTGGGGTCGCACCAGTTTTATGGTAAAAATGTTCCTTTTGCTGAATCCATATCAATTCCGTTTTTAGTTAGATATCCAAAAGTGCTGAAACAAGGCACCATTGCCGATAATTTGCTTTCGCCCATTGATATGTTTTCAACTGTTTTTGGAATGGCGAACATTGATCACCATGAAATTGACGGAGTAGATTTAACTCCTGCAATTGTAAATGAAGCAGTGGATGCGCGCGATGCAATCCTTTTAATGAATCTGACGCATTTTAATAATACCAGCCTGATTAACGGTTTAGATACCTATCGAGGCATTCAAACTAAAAAATATACTTACGCACGATACGAAGACAAAACTCCCTGGTTGCTTTTCGATAACGAGAATGATCCGTTTCAAGTGAACAATTTGGTTGGAAATTCTGCATACACTGGCTTAATTAAAACGCTCGATAAAAAGTTGGATAAACTATTAATTGAAGCCCAAGACCCGGAAAATACCAAAGAGATTTACGACCGGATTATGAGGGAAAATCCCAAGCGAATTATGGTTAATGAATTTAGAAAGGTAAACCCCGATTTATAAGGACTTTCTAAACTGAAGAGGGGTGAGCCCTTTTTCTTTTTTAAATGTAACCGAAAAAATACTTTGGCTGCTAAAGCCACATAAATAGCTAATTTCGCCAAAACTTTCTTCACCGCTTTTAATCAGTTCAATAGCTTTGTTAATTCGATAGCGGGTCAGGTAATCTTTAGGCGAAATTTCGGCGATGTTCATAAATTTTCGATAGAAGCTGGCACGGCTCATATTCATCTCTTCAGCCAAACGATTTACATTAAATTCAGGCGAAGTATAATTGTGTAATATTACTTCGCTAACTTTTTTCATAAACGATAATTCGAATTGGTTAACCTTACCATCTTTTATATCAATAGGCAAGGCATTCTGGTAATAATCGCGAAGTTTTTTACGTTGGTTAATCAGGTTGGCAATTCGTATTCTCAGAATCTCTAAATCAAAAGGTTTTGTAAGGTATTCGTCGGCACCGAACGAAAAGCCAGTAATTTTGTTTTCAACTTCGGCTTTAGCTGTAAGCAAAATAATTGGAATGTGCGAAATCATGCTTTCTTTTCTTATTTGTTTGCACAGTTCGATACCATCCATTTCGGGCATCATTATATCCGAGATAATGATGTCGGGAATACGATTTTTGGCGATTTTATATGCTTCTTTACCATTGAAGGCCGAAATAATCGTGAATTGGTTCGCAAGGGCATCACAAATGAATTGATTTAGCTCAATATCGTCTTCAACCAGCAAAATTGTTTCTTTATTCTTATCGGTCTGAGCCTGTTCCGATTTTTTTGCAACATGATTTGTACTTTTTGATTGGATAGCAACTTCTGGTAAAGCTTCATTTTGCCAAATTTCATCCGGATAAGCGCTTTTATTGGTTGGTAAAACAAAACAGAAACAAGTTTCAATATTTTCTTTACTGCTTGCCATTATCGCTCCCTGGTGCATTTCAACCAGTCGCTTTGTAAAATCCAGACCTATTCCGGAACCCGAATAATCCGGCTTTTTCCCTGATTTTTCATAATGTACAAATCGCTCAAATATATGAGGCAGTTTTTCTGAAGGAATACCTCTGCCATCGTCAATTACCGAAATTTTAACATAATTTTCCGATGTGGATGGCTGGTGTAAAATTTCTTGCAAATCTTTGTGTTTACAGCTTTCAATTTTTATGATTATAAAACCTGAGTTATCGGTGAATTTTAACGAATTGCTGACCAGGTTGCTTACAATCTTGTCGTATTTGTCGTAATCGATAGGTACTATCAACTCATCGTACTCAGACTCGAGCTCAATTGAAACATTCTTTAGGCGTGCGGTATATTTAAACGATTCAAGCAGTTTTTTGGTAAGTGCAATTATATCTTCGTTTTTTATTTCCAGGCGCAAAGTATCATTTTCTAATTGCCTGAACGAAAGTAGCTGGTTTACCAATTTTAGCAGGCGATCGGTACTGTTTTGCAAACTACCAACTGTTGCCAATTCTATTTTCATTCTGGAGAGTTCGGCAGCCAGGTAGTCAACATTACCTTTTATAAGTGTAAGTGGAGTTCGTAATTCGTGTGAAATATTGGTAAAAAACCTAATCTTCATTTTCGAAACCTCGTTGTCGCGTACTCGTTCGTTATGTTCTATTTCAAGTTCTTTCTGAACCAGTTGTGCTCTTAAAATCAAGCGAAATGTTAAATAGGTAATTACTGTAAGCAAAATTACATAGCCTAAAAATGCCCAGGCCGTTTTCCAGGGCGCGGGTTTTATTTCAATTTCTAAAACTGCCGGTTCCGACCAAACACCATTGTTATTCTGCACTTTAACACGAAAAGTGTAATCGTTGGGACTCAGGTTCGAGTAGCCCGCAAACGTTCGGTTGTCTACATAATTCCACTGCTTATCATAACCTTCTAACTGGTAAGCATACTTTAAATTGTGGGCTGCGATATAATCAAAACCTTTGTACTCTATACTAAATGCAGGGTAGTGGTGATTCAAACAAATTTTGTTGGTTTTGTGTATGGCTTGTTTCAGAATTTTTGTTTTATCGCCAGCTCTTACCTCGCTGTTCGAAACCTTTAACGATTCAAGAATAATTTGAGGGACATCTTCTTTTTCATCGCCAAAGTTTCCAGGGTTAAAAAAAGTAATTCCAAAATTTCCTCCAAAAAACAATGTGCCGTGTTTGTCAATAAAAGCGGCCTTTTGGTGGAATTGAATGTTTTCAAGTCCTTCGTTATAAAAATAGTTGGTAAACTCACTTTTCTTGTCAAAACGCGAGAGTCCGTAGGCGGTACTTATCCATATTTTTCCAAATTTGTCTTCCACTATTCCGGTAATATCATTATTGGGTAATCCTTCATTAATTGTATATATTTCGAGAGAATCAGGTTTGTTGTGTTTTATTCTGAATAATCCGTATTTAAAATTACCAACCCATAAATCCTTCTCAGAATCGATATAACAAGTAATAATAGAACCTAGCTTATCTTCATGTCGTTTCAAACTTTGCGAAAAGTTTATAAACAAATCATTTTCGTAGTCGTATCTAATCAGGCCTCTTCCGTACGATGATAAAATCAATTCATTATCGTTGTACTTCAAAATCTGAGTGATGTTGTTCCCTAGTTTGTTTATGTTCTTCTCCAGTTTACCATCCAGCGAATAAACAAAAAGCCCAATTCTGTCGCTACCGGCAAACATTCGGTTGCTGTGTTCGCAAAATGACACAATTCCATTATTTGGGGTTGGCATTTCTAATAGTTTGCTTTCTCCCGTTTTGGGGTTGTATAAAAACAAAGAACTTTCGGTGCCAATCCAAATTTTGTTTTTCGAATCGGTGGTTACACTTCTAACGTGGTTATCGTTAATAAAACTGTTCTCCGAATTTAAAATTTGAGTGCTTTTTGTATTTGAGTTATAGGTGTACAAACCATCCGATCGGGTTCCCATAAAATAAATGCCATCATTGGAGGTGGTAATTGAGGTAATAAATTTGTTTTGGGTGAAATCAGAAAGGATTAGGTCGAAATTGAAATTTTTTCGTTTTGCAAACGAAACCTCAATTCCTTGGTCGAAAGTGCCAAGCCAAATGTTGTCTTTATTGTCTTTAAAAATAGTAGTTATATGGTTCGTTTTTAAGCCGAGTTGCTTATCCGATACTGTGTAGTTGGTGAATGAATTGGTTTGTAAATCAAAAATAAACAATCCCATTTCTTTGGTTCCAATCCATAATATATCAGAGTCAATTTCAGAAAAACACGTGATGTTATGTTCTTCTATCTCCTTTAGTCTATTCCATTTTTCTGGTATTTCAACAAAACATTTTGTGTTTAAATCAAAAAAACAGAACTTTTTTGATATTCCCAGAACAAGGAAATTTTTCAATTTCAGTATCGATGTTTTTGGTGATGAATTATCTCCATCTGGAATGTCAAATTGTGCGTAATTGTTTTTTTCAGGAGAATAATGAAACAGTTTGTTGTTTGAAAAATTCGTTCCCCAAATTCCTTGATTTTTTATTGCAATTAAGGAATATAGGATTTCATTTTTTGGAAAACCATCTATCGGTATTATTTTATTCTCTTCGGGGATAAGACAAGCAAGTCCTCCTGTTGTCTGGGTTCCAAAAGTTTGATTATTGTATTCACAAAAGAGGTTAATATTAAGGTTGGTTGGTTCAAAACTTTTTATTCTATCCACATACGGATCGTAGAAATTTGTTCCATTTGATGCACATAAAATGTATCCATTGCTATTTTTAAACAAGCTTGTTACGAAATCATTGTGAAGTGAATTTGGATTATCGCCTGAGTAATACTGTTTAAACGAAATTCCATCGTAACGATTCAGCCCCCTTGCCGTGCCTATCCAAATGTAACCCAAATCATCCTGAGTGATAGCTAGTACAGATAAATTAGACAAGCCTTGTTTTAATGAAAGATTTTGAAATTTGGGAGGAAAGGAATTGTCCTTTTGTGCAAGGGTTGTAAGGGTAAAAAACAAGCAAAATAAAACTCCGGTAAATATTTTCATCAGTAAGGATCTGAATAATTAGCTTAGGAGAGCTAATATAGAGTTTTTATCAATTGTAATTTTCAGTTCCATTTAAATTCTGTTTAATTTTTCATTTTAAAATGGATATGTTAGGGCTTGTAATACAACATGATGAGACAAAACCGCAAAAGCGAAACAAATCCGTAAAAAACAAACGAGAATTTACAAAAACACAAAAAAGAGAAACAATCCCGCAAAATCGTTTAGCTGGTTTCTTTCATTTTCGTAAGCTGTAAAGATCACGGAAAAAATGAACCAAAAACTTATCAAAAAAGAAGTACTTGTATTTCTTTTTCTTTGTAGCGTACTTCCAATAGTTGTAAATGCTCAGCGAATTGATGAACGCGCTCGCGATTATCTTACCCCTCAAAAGGTTATCTGGACATATAATCCTACGGGAGGCGAAATTAGAAATGTAGAAGCGCTTCTCAATAAAGGAATAGGACAAGCAACACTTGTAGCAAATAATGTTTGTCAGTTAAATAATGGAGCCAACGAACATGCTTCCATTTTACTTGATTTTGGTAAAGAACTGCACGGTGGCCTCGAAATAGTTACAGGCCGTTGGACGGGGCCACGAGAGCGGGAAGTTCGCGTGAGATTTGGTGAATCAGTAAGTGAGGCAATGGCCGATATTGATACTTTTGTTAATGCAACCAACGACCACGCCATCCGCGATCAGAAAATTTTGTTACCCTGGCTCGGAAAAAAGGAAATTGGTAATACTGGTTTTCGCTTTGTAAGAATCGATTTGCTTGGCGAAAACTCAACCATTCAGTTAAAAGAAGTAAATGCTATTTCGGTTTATCGCGACATCCCATATCTCGGAAGTTTTGAATGCAATGACGAAATGCTCAACCAAATCTGGGAAACCGGAGCTTACACGGTTCATTTAAATATGCAAAATTTTTTATGGGATGGAATTAAGCGCGACCGTTTGGTTTGGGTCGGCGATATGCACCCCGAAGTAAAAACCATTAATTCTGTGTTTGGATTTAACGAGGTGGTTCCCAAAAGTCTGGATATGATTCGCAACAATACACCACTTCCACGATGGATGAATGGCATCTCTTCGTATTCAATGTGGTGGGTTTTAATTCACTACGAATGGTATCAGAACCACGGAAATTTGGACTACCTCAAAGAACAAAAGGAATACATGTCGGCTTTGCTGAAGCATTTCTGTTCAATGGTTGATGAAAATGGTCAGGAGCAGCTTAACGGAAACCGTTTTCTCGATTGGCCAAGTAGCCCTTATCCTGAAGCTGTCGATGCTGGTTACCAGGCACTTTTAAAAAAGACACTGGAGGCCGGTTCCGAAATGCTCGGAATAGTTGGCGACAAAAACACTGCTAAACGATGCGCGGAAACCGCAAACCGAATGGCAAAGGTAAACCCCGATCCGGTTGATTCAAAACAGGCCGCCTCATTATTAAATCTTGCTGATTTGCTTTCAAACGAAAAAGCCGCTGACATAATACTAAAAGATGGTGCTCATAAATTCTCAACTTTTTATGGATACTACATGCTCGAGTCGCTGGCAAAGGCAGGAAAAATTGCCGAAGCCCAGCAAATTATAAAAGATTACTGGGGAGGTATGCTTGAACTTGGTGCGACCTCGTTTTGGGAAGATTTTAATATGGAATGGACCGAAAATGCAGGACGAATTGATGAATTGCCACAAGCCGGAAAGATCGATATTCATTCAACCTACGGAGAATATTGTTACGTAAAACTTCGCCACAGTTTTTGTCATGGATGGGCATCGGGGCCAACTCCATGGCTTACCGAAAATGTACTTGGAGTAAAAGTATTGGAGCCCGGATGTAAAAAGGTAAAGATTGAACCAAATCTGGGGACGTTAAAATGGGTGAAAGGTACTTATCCAACACCTTATGGGCTTATTAAAATAGAACACAAGTTGGGTATTAAGGGGAAAATTGTATCAAAAATAGAAGCTCCAGAAGGAGTTGAAATCGTTAAATGAAACTAAATAAAATGTCTAATTAAATAATGAACTTTATGAAAAAAACAGTTTTATTGCTTCTACTGTTCCTCATTTCATTTTGGGGAATGGCACAAGAGCACACGGTAACTGGTAAAGTTACCGACGAAGCTCAGGAACCTATTGTTGGGCTCACGGTGGTAGTGAAGGGAACTACCAATGGAACCGTAACCAACATTAATGGGGAATACTCTCTAAAGGTTGCGAACCCAGATGTTACGCTGGTATTTTCTTTTGTTGGATTAACAACCCAAGAAATTTCTTTAGAGGGGAAAGCAGCTGTTGATGTGGTTATGGCCGCAGAAACAACAGAATTAGATGATGTAGTTGTAGTTGGTTATGGCACGCAGAGAAAGGAGAGCGTAGTTGCTTCTATTTCAACTATTGGTAACGAAGACATTGTTCGTTCTCCAACCGCAAACTTAACATCTGGTTTGGCCGGTAAAATGCCCGGACTAACTATTATGATTAAGGATGGCGAATTGGGAAAAGAAAACATTCAAACCTTTATTCGCGGGCAGGCAACTGTTAACAGTTCTGCACCTCTTATTTTGGTTGATGGTGTTGAACGCGATATCACAACTCTGGATCCCTACGATGTTGAGTCGGTTTCAATTTTAAAAGATGCCTCGGCAACGGCCGTATTTGGAGTTAGGGGAGCAAATGGTGTAATTCTGGTTACTACCAAGAAAGGGGTAATAGGAAAGCCGGAAATTACCGCCAATGCCAATTATTCATTGCAAACGCCAACACGTTTGCCAAAACCAATGAATGCTTTTGATTACATGACAACCCGAAATAGTGTCATCGATCAGCACAACAAAACTACAGGGCAGGAAACACCACTTCCATATTCTCAGGAAATACTGGATTACTATAAAAATGGCTACGATCCGGCTATTCATCCATCCTGGTATCCTGAGTATTATGTGGACAGAGATTTCTTTGGCGATTTTACGCATGATTATGTTCCCATGTATAAGGGAAATGTAAATATCAGAGGAGGAAATAAGAAGACAAAGTATTTTGCTAGTGTAGGTTACATGAATCAGGGAGGCCCATTTAAAACTGAAAGATGGGATGAGTACAATTACGATAACGAGCAAAAATTAAATCGGTTTACCTACCGGGCCAATATCGATATGCAAATTACAAAATCGCTAAAAGGTTGGTTAAATCTTTCAGGATATTTTCAGGATAAAAACGATCCTATTATTTACGGAGCAGTAGATGATGCAGCAAGCCAGGGCTCCTATTACTTTTTGCTTTTGGCTGCTTTAACCGATGTTCCATCAATTTCTTACCCCGACCTAAATTCAAATGGCGATGTAGTTAGTACTCCCGGTGCAGATCGTACACCATACGGTAACCTGAACCGAACCGGATACAGGGTTACAACAAACAATACCATAAATTCGACCATTGGACTGGAACAAAAACTCGATTTTGTAACCGAGGGGCTATCTGCTAAGGCAATTGTTTCGTATGATTCAAGGGCAAGCCATGTGCGCGGTTTTAGACGAACCTATCTAACGTACAATGCACAATTATACGAAGATGAAAATGGTGCAAGCCAGTTGGAATATATACCGGGGGCTGGTACCGATGGAGAATTGCATAAAGTATTAACGCAAAACTTCAGTACCAATTTCGATTTGGAAGCTTCGTTAAACTATGCCCGTACTTTTGGTCAGCACGATGTTACCGGACTTTTGCTATACAAACAAAACCAAAGTATAATTAACGTAGCTGTACCTTTTAATTATGTTGGAATAGTGGGTAGGGCTACTTATGCCTACAATAAAAAGTATCTGGCTGATATCAATTTTGGTATGAATGGTTCAGAACAGTTTGCAAAAGGAAGACGCTTTGGTTTTTTCCCTTCGGTTTCATTGGGTTGGGTCTTATCTGAAGAGGCCTTTATGGAATCTGTTGGAGCACTTGATTTCTTTAAAATAAGAGGATCGTTTGGACAGGTTGGTAACGACCGGATTTCAAATTCACGTTTTATATACGTAGATGATTGGACGCAAGGTGGTGGTGGCTATTTTACTGGTTTGGGTGGTGTGCCTGGATTGCCGAACCCTGTTTATCAGAATTCAATGCCAAACGAATTTGTAACCTGGGAGGTGGCCAATAAATACAATGTTGGTTTTGAAACCCGGTTTTTGAAAGATTTTGAACTGGATGTGGATTTGTTTTATGAAAAAAGGAAAGACATCTTGATTACAACAAGCGCCATACCTAAGTATATGTACGGGCAGGTGAATTTACCTCCATCGAATGATGGAGAGATGAGTAACAAAGGTTTTGAGGCAACTTTAGGCTATAATAAATCGGTAAATAAAGATTTGTTTGTTGGTGCGCGCTACAGTGTGCAGTTTGCCCGAAATACCATGGAAAAAATGAATGAAACCCCGCTTGACGATACCTTTGCTTATCCATATCGTGTTGAAGGGTTTAGTCGTGGTACCATGTGGGGTTACGACTGTCTGGGCTATTTCGAAAGCCAGGCTGAAATTGATGGTTGGGCCGACCAGACAGGCTTGGGAGCACAAGTGCTTCCGGGCGATCTGAAGTACAATGATGTAAATGGCGATGGTGTAATTGATACAAAAGATTATGTCCCAATGAATTCTCCAAATGTTCCGGAATTGGCCATGTCCTTCACATTGAGTTTACAGTACAAAGGCTTTGATTTTAATGCTTTAGTTCGAGGAGTAACCAATTACAGCTATAATTTTTCCGGACGCGGAGTTGAGGATTGGAGTGGAAACTCATTCAACGGTCAAAAGAACTATTTCGAGCATAACAAATATGCATGGACAGAGGAAAAATTTGCAAATGGCGATAAAATAAGTTATCCCCGTATGCATCCCGACGGAGTTACTGTAAGCAAGCAACCCAGCGATTATTGGATAATTGATATGTGGTATGCTCGCTTACAAAATATTGAATTGGGATATACTTTGCCTAAACAACTAACTTCTTCGGTTGGACTGGAGAATGTACGACTATATTTTAACGGAATGAACCTGCTTACCGTTGATAATATGCCTGAGCCAATTCTCGATCCTGAAGTGAATAACTCACTTAGTCATCCAATTTTTGCCACCTATAACTTTGGCTTAAACATTACATTTTAGTCTGTGCGAGCTTAAATAAATTGAAAAATGATAGAAATGAAAACGAATATAATAAATCGATTAACAAGCATAGCAATTGTTTTGCTGCTGTTAGTGCAAGTGGGGTGCGAGTCGGCTTTTGAAGACGCTTTGGATCGTGCAGACGATTCGCGTGAGACTCTGGAGGGAATGTTAGATGATCCGGATAAAATTTGGGGGATGTTAAACAGTGCATATTCGGGTATTCCAAAAGACCGTGCCGAAATTTATTTCTGGACCACTTTTGAGTCGTTGACCGATAACTGTTTTGAAGCTCAGGGCCAAAGTATGGGCAACTGGCGTTCTGGCTTATTGTCACCTTCTTTTGCTGCTGTTGCGGCAAGCCGAGAAACAGGTAATCAGTTTACAATGTGGCATGTAGGTTGGTGGGGGCGTTATTGGGGCGCTATTCGGCATTGCAATACAATTATTGATAATATCGACAATATTACGGCATCTCAAGAGGCACTGCCACAAGCCGATCGCGATCAGATATTGGATGAGGCCATTATTTTAAGAGCCTATTTTCACTGGATGTTAATAAGTATGTATGGGCCGCTGCCTTTTATGGATGAAAACTTACCCATCGATTTTGCTGATTGGAAAGAAATGACCCGCCCAACTTATGATGAGGTAGCTAACCGTATTGCCAGTGACCTGCAAATGGTAATCGATCGTGGTAATGTACCGATGAAACGCGACCCTTTCAATACAAACGACAAATATCGCGTTCCGTTAAGCTTTGCTTACGGTTTAAAATCACGCGTTTTGCTTTATAACGCAAGTCCGTTAAACAATCCATCAGGTGATGAAGCAAAATATGCTGCTGCTGCTGCTGCTGCTAAACAGTTTATCGATTTAGGAATCTACTCGCTTGAACCTTTTGAAAACAGCAAAGAGCGTTTGTATAATTCACCAATGGCTGAAAATGTAGAAGAAACAGAAGTGATATGGCGCGGACGTGATAAGTTTGCACAACTCTGTAACGTAGCTGGAATGAACCTGGCTGCAACAAATCCAAAATACTCTACCTATGGCAATTTTAAAGCCGGAGAGACTCCAAGTCAGGAAATTGTAGATTGTTATGAGCTAAAGGATGGATCATTAATTATAGAAAATTATGATGCAACTCATGCCAGTCCAACTTTTACTGCAAATGCGCTTGCCGCCGGTTACGATGACGAAAATGATCCTTACGGAATGCACGGTGGACCCAAGCGCGACGATCGTTTCTACCGCGATATTATGTTTAACGGAAATACTTTAGGCGAATCGTACCAAATGGGTACCATTCAAGTGTGGACATATAGCGGAGCGCCTGGTACAGGAACCAATGGAAATGTGACTTCGGGCAATAATAAACAAACTTATACCGGATATTATTACGGAAAGGACCGCAATCCATTATGGTACGGCAAAGGTACACCTGGAGAAGGGAATGCAAGAACTAATCAGCACGCGGTTTTAATGCGCTATGCCGAAATATACCTGAATTATGCTGAGGCTCTTTGTGGTGCCGGACAATTGGACGCAGCTTGTAATGCATTAGATATGACTCGTTTGCGTGCCAATCAACCGTCAATTAAAGCGGTGCCTGGTTTTCAACAAAATAAAGAGTGGTTAATGAAACGTATATATAACGAACGCCGCATAGAATTGGTACTGGAAGACCATCGTTTTTACGATGTTCGTCGCTGGGATTTAATTTCAAACCAGAACAACAATACAATTAGCGGAATGAATATTGAAAAAGTTGGAGAAAACCAGTTTAAATACACACGTTATCAAACGCCATTTGTTTGGGAATGCCATAACGAAAAGTATAAGGTATTGCCTATTCCTCTTGACGATAAAAAGTTATTGCCAAATATGGATCAACCTGAAGCATGGCAATAAAGTGTAAATAACCAGATTTAAAACTTATAATTAAGAACAATGAGAAACATAATAAAATATTTTTTGACAGCTCTCTGTTGCTTAGCCTTTACACTTTTTGCCCATGCAAATAAGGGGATTAAAGGTAAAGTTACCGATGCCAATGGAAAACCACTGGCAGGAGTGAGAATTACCGAGCCAGGAGAAATAAAAGGAACATTTACTGACAATGACGGTGAGTTTGCTTACAACACAGAATCTGTTGCCTTGATGCTTGAATTTAGTGCAGCAGGATTTAGAAAATCTTCGGTACAAATTAAAAATGATCAAACCGAAGAGACAATTGTATTGGAACCTGATGAAAAGATGATGAATGTTGCTTACGGGCAACAAAAAAAGGAAAATGTATCGGCTTCTGTTTATACCATTAGCGGAGAAGAACTTTTGACATCAAGATCTTCCAATTTGTTTATTGCCCTGCAAGGACGGTTGCCTGGATTACGTATCACTCAAAAAAGTGGTGAACCGGGAAAAGAAGATTTCGATGTGCAGATAAGAGGAAATAACTCTCCAAACTCAACTAGCGTTATGTATGTTGTTGATGGTGTTGAACGTGATCCTGCAGGAATTGATCCAAACGATGTAGAAAGCGTTACCGTTTTGCGCGATGGGCAGCAACTGCAATGTATGGAATGCGTGCCAGTGGTGGAGTGCTAATGATTACTACCAAAACCGGATTTAACGGGAAATCTAAAATCAGCATTTCGTTTGATCAATCTATGCAATCGCCTGCTCGTTCTCCTCAAATGGTATCGGCATTCGATTATGCAAATATGTATAACCAACGTGTGGCAAACGACACTTTATTTGCCGATGCTCAGGATATCGCAATGGGAGGTTCGGGGTTAGACCATAGCAGTACTGTTTTTTATACTCCATTCGAATTGGAACGTTATCAAAAAGCAGATATGACTGAATTTTATCCGGTTCGCGATATGATGGATGACTTTACAAAAGATTTCTCTCAGCTTACTCGTTTAAATGTAAATTTTACAGGTGGAAGCGATTTGATGAAGTTTTATGCTTCTGTGGGGTATGTAAACCAAGGAGGACTATTTGAAAACGAACCTTTCGATGAGTATAGTTACAATGCCGAATCAAAATCGAACCGGTTTAATTTCCGTTCCAACATGGATATTCAGTTAAATAATAATTTAAATGCCTGGATTAAAGTTGGTGGGTACATGGAAAAGAACAATCGTCCGTATATTGGAAACAATCAAGGCTGGGACTATGTATTGGCAAAATTGTATGAAACACCTAACAATGCCCACAACGATCTTACATCGGATGGAGAAGTGATTGTAAAGCGCGATAAACTGAATTTTCGGAATACTGAATCGGTTTATGGGTATTTAAACCGCTCAGGCTCGATGCTGGAAACGGTAACACGTTTGGGAAACACTTTTGGTATGCGCCAAAAGCTTGATGGTTTAGCTGAGGGATTGTCGGTAATGGGGCAGTTAACTTTCGATATTTATTCAAGAAATACCCAAACCCGAAGTCGCGATTTCGAAAAATGGGAAATGGCTTCTTTGTTCGATTCGAATGGATTAGATTCATTGGGATTTGCAAAAGTGCCCGGTTCTTCAAATTCAACCTTAACAGATGGCCAAATTAAATTCTTCAATTACATGTATAATTTTCGCGGATCGATTGATTATGAGCGTGTATTTGGGGATAAACACAGCGTGTCGGCTTCTTTTTTAGGTGAAAGGCAAACACAACAAAAACAAGATTTCCTTTCAACAAATTACATCGGACTGGCAGGACGTATAAATTATGCATACAACAACAAGTATTTTGCTGAGTTTAATGGTGCTTACCAGGGATCGGAGCAGTTTGCAAAAGGTAAGCGATTTGGATTTTTTCCTTCAGTTTCTGCGGCCTGGCTTATTTCTAACGAATCGTTCCTGGATGATTCGGATTTGATTAGCTTCTTAAAAGTAAGGGCATCTGCCGGGCAAACGGGGAGCAGTGTGTTTACCTACGGCAGTGATTATCAATACCTTTATATCACAACATGGAATTCAAATGCAACTGAAAATCAGATAGGTAATGAGAATATAACCTGGGAAACATCAACAAAGTACAATGTTGGGCTTGAAGCTGAATTGCTGAATGATATTACTGTTGTGCTGGATTACTATTCACACAAAAATACCGATGTAATTGTTAGGAATATTGCAACTATTCCTGATGGGATGATGGGCTTAGGAGATGCAAACTTACCACCTGCCAACCTTGGCGAGTCAGTAAACAGCGGTTTCGAACTAGCAGTTGGATACAACAAGCAAATTAATAAGGACTGGATAATTTCGGTGAATGGTAATATTTCGACTAACAAGAATGAGATAAAAGATATGGCCGAAATGCCGTATGACGAAACTTACGCCTATACATATCGCCAACAAGGTTATTCACATGCTTATCATTGGGGATACAAAACCGACGGATTATTCGACAATCAATCGGAAATCGATAACTGGGCTGATCAATCGGCACTAGGTGGCGTACCAATTCCTGGAGATATTAAATACATTGACATTACCAATGATGGAGTAGTTGATGATAAAGATATAGCTCCTCTTGCACCGCAACATGCTGAGTTACACTACGGTTTAAATGCCCGGGTTAACTTTAAAGGAATTGATTTAACTTGTTTTATTAATGGTATGGGTAAGCGAAACGTTTACTTGAATGGATTTGGGCAGTGGTCGAACCGCGATAATTTTACCGAATACATGACAAATGCCTGGACTCCTGAAACATCAACATCAGATGCCTATCCGAGACTTGGAAATAATTCAACCAATTACATTAAAAGTGATTACTGGATTAAAGATGGCTCTTACATTCGATTAAGAAATATTGAGTTGGGCTATACGCTTCCTGAGAATATTTCGCAAAAGATTAAAGCGAGTTCAATTCGTTTCTATGTAAATGGATTAAACTTGTTAACGTGGGATAAGCTTCCTCACGAGGATTTCGACCCTGAACTATCTGGTTATTCAACTATTGGTTATCCAATTGCAAAGGCATATAATTTTGGTGTAAGCGTAAAATTTTAATCCAATAGGCTATTAACTTAAAAAATGAACAAGATGTATAAACAAAATATAATTCAAAAAGTACTGGGTATCTTTCTCCTATTCTTTGTATTGAATGCTTGTGAAGATACGCTGGACCAGGTGCCTTCCGACAAGGTTACCATCGACAGAATTTTAAATAAAAATTCGGTTAAAGGTTTTCGTGACAGGAGCTATGATCCGTTGGATAATACTTTTACAGACTACAGCGGAGGCCAACTACTTGAAACCTATACCGACGATGCTTTCAGAGCTGGTACTGGTGTAACTTTTGATTGGCACAACGGTTTGCTTTCTCCAAATCAGAATATGTTTGCAAATGTTCTTTGGACAAAATGCTGGCAAGGAATCAGACAATGCAATAACGCTCTTGAATATTTGCCTCAATCAACAGTTTCCGAAGATCTTATAAGTGATATTGATTTGGAACAGTGGTACGATGAAGTTTTGTTACTTCGTGCATGGTACCATTTTTCGCTGGTTCAGAATTTTGGCCCGGTTCCATTTATTGAAGAAGCATTTTCAGTTGATTTTGCCGGATGGACTGAGTTAACCCGCCCCACTTTCGAAGAGATTGCTTCCCGCATTGTTGCTGAATGTGACGAGGTAATTGCAAGAGGTAACCTCCCTTTACGGTGGCAGGTTTCTACCGATTACGACAATGTTAATATGGCTTTTGCTTATGCTTTAAAATCCAGAGTTTTACTTTTCAACGCAAGTTTGTTAAATAATCCGGGTGCCGATCAAGCAAAATGGCAAAAGGCTGCAGATGCAGCTCAGCAATGTATCGAGGCAATTGCTCCTGAATACGAGTTAGTACCAATGAGCGAATATGCAAGGCTATTTGAAGAAGCTGTTAGTGTAGTCAATAAAGAAGTTATTTTACGTTCTGGCCATAACGGTACTGCAACCATGAATGCAAATAATGGTGTTGATTTATCAACCTATGGTTCGGCCATACAAAGCTCTAACTGCGGAGCAGTTCCCACACAAGAGTTAGTGGATTGTTTCGAATTGCTTGATGGTACCTTGCCTGTAGCAAGTTATAATGCAGACCACACCCAGGTAACATTTAATCCGGGATATAGCGAAAACGATGGTGATAACCCTTACATGGGTAGAGACGCTCGTTTTTATCATTCGATTGTGTACAATGGGGCAAATTATGGAAGATACAAAGGAATGCCACAGGCTGATCCTGAATTAACTATTTACACATACGTTGGAAGAGCCGGCACCGGATTTAATCCTAATCCGCTTTCGCAAGAAGAAGCAGACAAACGTATGAGCAGTACCGGGTACTACGGCAAGAAATTCCGTTCGGCTTCATACTGGGGCTCTTCGGCAGGTGGTTCTAATGCCCACAAAATCTTTTTTCGCCTTGCTGAAATTTACTTAAACCTTGCTGAAGCACAGTGCGAATTGAACAATCTGGATGATGCCATTACTGCATTAAATGTAATCAGAAACAGAGCTGGGCAGCCAAACATTGAAAACGTTGCCGGATTTACAAAAACAAAAGATTTCCTGATGCAGCGTATCCGAAATGAACGCAGGGTTGAGCTTTGTTTCGAGGGCCATCGTTTTCACGATCAACGCCGCTGGAGAATAATAAGTGATGCCAATGGGGTTGTTTCAGGAATGAAAGTAAGCAGTAACAATGGTACCGACAATGGAACTTTTTCGTATGAACGCGTGAAAATTGATGTGGCGCGCAATGCAACTGCTGATAAGTATTTGATTCTGCCTTTGCCAATAGAAGAGGCACGCAGGTTGCCAGGAATTGGCCAACCTTCGGTTTGGAAATAATTTTTGATAAAAAAAATGATATTTAAAATGAAAAAATCATATAAAATATTCGCATTGTTTCTTGTTCTTGCAACAGTAATTTTTAGTTGCAACGAGGAAGAGATGACATACATTGATCCGATGATTGACGGCGTGTGCGGCACTGTTGAGAAATCGGTTAACGAACTGGCTACAGGAAACTGGAGCGATGCATTGGTAGGTTTTCGTACGCAGCGTATTAAATTGCTGGGAATTAGAACACTCCTTGAGAATGATGGTTATACGGGTGAAGAGTATGCCTTAAAAGATCCGGCACAGGCAGAACAACGAGTTGCAGAAGCCATTGCCCTGGTTGAAATGAAATTGGATTCGGTTTGGGATGCTGAAATTGCTGATAAATTTGCAGATATAGACCAGAATAGCCCGGGAGTTTCAAATTTCGGCACAGTAGAATATGCTTCTGCAAGCAATGATATTGATGCAATATATGCCTGGCTTTATGAGGATACTGAAGATGCTACTGAAGTAGAATACATCAGTAACGATATTTCTGGTCTAACGAATGATTTTGCCTTGTTAAAGGAATTGTCAGACATGCTTGAAAGTGAAGTTACTGAATATATCACCAGCACAAGAGCAAGATTTGCAACCATGCAGCAACAATATGCCAACTTAGCTTTAGTGGTTGAATCATCAGGATATTTTAGTAAAGCACAGAAAGATTTATATGCTTCTTTAAAAGGTCCGATTGATGAAATGGAACCTGTTGTAAACGGACAAATTACATTAGGTACAAACAACGAACTCGACGTTATTGACAGGGACTTATCGGCCTTAGTGTATTTTGTAGATAATAATTATACTTCGCCTGCGCAGCGTCCGGTAGTTTGGGGCGAAATATCAAGCATTACCGAATTACGTTGGTTAAGCGAAGAAGCAACTGTGGATGAGGTAAACGGCAATTGGTTGTTAACTGCCGATATCGATGCAGCTGAAACTGTTAGATGGAACCAAGGTGCCGCTGACGGCCATGAAGGATTTAAACCTATATTGCATGAATGTGCAATTAATTTTGATGGCGGATTTCATATAATTTCTCATTTATACATGGTTTGTAATACAGGCGGTGTTAAGCCAGGTATTTTTACATTCATTCAAGGTGGATCCGTAAAGAATTTGGGATTGTATAACATGACACTGAGTAGTGATAACGGACAAGGAAGTATGATTGTTGGTCAGTTTAATCAAGGTAGTATTTCCAAGGTTTGGGTGACAGGTGAAAAGACAAAACATGGTGGACAATCAGGTACACTATTGGGACGGGTTGAGCAGGGTTGTTCAATAAACGATTGCTTTACAGTAGCTGATTTAAGCGGTGATGCAGCACCATGGAGCGCTCTTTTTATAGGCCTGCCGATTGGTGATGTTAGTATGCATAATTGTTACATGTTAAATACAGCAAGTAGTGGTAGTTGGTCTTTTGCTTGGGCTGCTTTTATGGGATACCCGGTTGGTGTAAAATTAAATGCATCAGGAATTTTTTGGGATTCTGCAGTGAGTGGATCAAGAGATTTAGTGTGTTTGCAACAGGGCGCTAACTATAGTGATGAAACAGAAATGAAACTTGAAGATGATGGTATAGTTACAGATTTACCATCAGCCGAGTGGAGTGATTTATCAATGTTTAAAGGTTTTAGTTCTGATGTTTGGGAAATTAAAACCGTTACTGAAATTGATGAGTTTCCTCGTCCATACCTAAAAGGTTTCAACTACGATGCAATAAAAGATTTTATTGTGCCTGAATAGGCAATCCGATTTCTATGATAGGAAGTTAGTTTGGTTAGAAAGTTTAGTTAGTATTGATAGGTCCGGGCTTACATAGCTCCGGGCCTATTACTCAATTGTAAATTCAATTTTAATTTATTCAAATCACGACATTCTCGGAATACCAGTAAATGTTCTTAACTAAATCCAATCTGACCACACAATCAGAAGAAAAAAAACGGCAGTCTCTATAGCTGTTGCAAGTCGGTGTTTCTTAATAAAATCCTGTTGTTCCATTATCGGGCACATGTCGATGGTTGAGTAAAAAACGAATCATAGGGAAGAAGTTGGGAGATTTTGAAAAGTGCAAAAAGAGTACAATGGAATTTTTAATGAATTTAATTACTTATTAAAATTAGAATGAAATGAAACGTTTTTATTATAGTTTGCTAATATCCTTATTGTTCGTTTATTCTTGCCAAACCAATAATTTGGATGAACCAATAGAGGACCTGCCAAACGAAGAAGATAATACGAAAATAGAAATTAGTACTGACACTGTGCGCGTTGGCTTACGGCTGGCATTTTATTGGGACGATCTGGCGGAGAATTATACAAGTGAGGATTACTCTTTCTGTAGCAAGTACATTCATTTTTGCTACGGTAAAGGAATATGGCCTTTTGTTGAATCACGTTTAAACTTTCCTGAATTCTACATTGATTGGGAAGAGGGTGAAATGGACACAAATCCAAGAACCAACAAATTAGTACAGCTCATAAGAAACGATGAACAAGCAGGAGGTGAATTCTATGGGGTTAACATTGCCCGAGAGGCGATGGCCGGATGCCCTGCAGGACCAATTCCAATTGACCGAAGAATTTTGTATGAAAGCGATGTTCCTGCTATACGAAAGGTATTAAAAGATGCTCACCAGCTCGGTTTACTAAAACGCGACGATTATAAAATAATCCAGATGCTGGAAGAATCAAATATTTTCTGCACAAATGAACGTGCACAAAACATTGTACGAATGATGGATGGTGCTTGTTTGGAAGTACACCACTTTAATGTTCATTGGCCGCTTGACGAAGGAAAAATAAAACGAAGTGAAGTAGTTGAAGGTGCACTTTGGACACTCGATCAGGTGAATATTCATGGCGACTCACTTGAATATGTATTTTACTATGGCCCTTTTATTGGGAAAGATTGCGCAGAGTATACGCCAAATATTTTTAAAGCATGGTTACAAAAGTTTTGGCAAGCTGGATTACCAAAGCACAATGATCGTATGATTTATCATTTAAATGCATTCAAACATGCTTGTGGTGAATCGCGCCCGGTTGCTCCTGAATCTGATCCATATTCAGTATTAGGTTGTACTAAGTGGCTTATTAAGGAACTAAACCCTTGGATTGAGGAAGAAGAGTAACAATATGACAGGTACCATTTATATGCCTGGCATATTAATAACAATCCGAGTAAAATTTTAGAAAAAGGAGAAGAATTATGACACGTATTCAACTATGGATTTTGGTTTCACTGTTAGGGATAATTTCATGCAAAGCAGAAGTAGTTAACCCGGAAAATGGTACAGAGAATGAAGAAGAGGTGGAACAGACAGTGAATATTTCGACCGACACTGTTAGAGTTGGCCTGAGACTTGCCTCATATCGAGATGATTTAAAAGCAGATTTCACACATGCCGATTATCAATTTTGTTACGACAATGTACACTTTGCCTACGATAGGGGTGGGCGTAATTCATTTAAAACCCGTGTAACATTTCCTGAATACTACATCTGTTGGGAAGAAGGAGAAATGGATACAAACCCTGCTACCAACCCCTTAGTTCAGATGCTTAAAGCTGAAGAGAGAGAAGGTGAAATCTACGGTGTAAATATCGCACGAGAGGCTATGGTAGGCTGCCCTGAAGGACCCATACCTGTTGATCGAAGAATTTTGTTCGAAAGCGACATGGTTGCCATTCGTAAAGTAATTAATGAGGCTCATGAGAAAGGCATTTTAAAACGCAATGATTATAAAATAATTCAAATGCTGGAAGAGTCTAATGTTTTCTGCAATAACGAACGGGCAAAAGAAATTGTAAGAATGATGGATGGTGTTTGTTTAGAAGTTCATCATTTCAATGTACACTGGCCTTTAGATGAAGGTAAAATAAAACGCAGTGAAGTAGTGGAAGGAGCACTTTGGACACTCGATCAGGTTAACATCCATGGCGACTCACTTGAATATGTGTTTTACTACGGACCTTTTATTGGGAAAGATTGTGCCGAGTATACTCCAAATATTTTTAAAGCATGGTTACAAAAGTTTTGGCAAGCCGGATTACCAAAATACAACGATCGTATGATTTATCATTTAAATGCATTTAAACATGCCTGTGGATCTTCGCGTCCGGTGGCTCCTGAATCTGACCCATACTCTGTAATGGGTTGTACCAAATGGTTGATTGAAGAGTTAAATCCGTGGATGAAAAAAAGTACTCAATAATGATAGGTTATACTGGAAAAGTGATTAACCATTCATTCCTGTAATGAGCAAAATGTAAAAGAATTAACAATGATTAAGATTCTAAATAAAACACTTTTAATAGTATGTTCCTTGTGTGTGATAATAAATACGGGGTGCAAGAAAGAGAACATAGAAGAGATAGAGGCACATGTGGAGTTTATTTCCAATTTAAATGACAGTCCAACTTTTTCATGGAAGCCTTTTAGTGGCAAAAAAGAAGTTGCTAGCCAAATACTTGTTTCTGATAACATTGAAAATATCAAAAAGAACGTTGGCAATTTATGGGATACAGGAAAAAATGACTTAAATCCAGTTCAAACCAAATACGAGGGTGCACAACTACAAGGAGGTAAACGATATTTTGCAAAAATAAGTTTATGGGATACCGAAGGCTTGATTGCAAGTAAAACGCTCAAGTTTTTTGCTCCTCTAAAATATCCTGAAAACTGGCAAGCAAAATGGCTAACATATAGTTACAATAAGCATGAACCACTACCTGTTTTCTCAAAGGTTTTTTCTTGCAAATCTTCAGATGAAATTGATTTCGCCAGACTTTATGTTTGTGCTCCTGGTTTTTACGAAGCATACCTAAATGGACAGAAAGTAGGGGAAAACGTACTCGATCCCGGTCAAACCAACTATGATGATTTCGCCTATTATTCGGTTTATGATCTTGATCCAACTGAGTTGAAAAGCCAAAACAGCCTTGGAATTATGCTAGGCAATGGTTGGTTCAATCAAAATCAGGTTTGGGGAAATGGTTTACCTTATGGTCAGCCGGTTTTTATTTGTCAGCTCCAAATTCAGTATAAAAATGGCGAACAAGAACTTATTTGCAGCGATACAAATTGGAAATGGAAAAGCGGACCAATAACTTACTCCAATATTTATGGTGGAGAAACTTACAATGCTAACCTTGAAGTGGACTTTTCAGTTGCTGAAATGGAAAAACAAGATGGTTGGAAAAAAGCAAGCATCGCGAGTTATCATCCAACGAAATTATTTGAACAATTTGCCGAACCCATTAAAAAAATGGGCCATGTTGATGTAAAAAAAATATTTGACCTTGGTGAAAACAAATACATCTTTGATTTTGGACAAAACTTTACAGGCTGGGCGCAACTTCAAATCCAAGGCGATAAGGGGCAGGAAATTACCATGCGATTTGTTGAGGAGATAGATTCAACTGGCAATATCGACCCAACTTCAACCGGTGTAAATGCAACCAAAGTTATTCAAACCAGCAAATACATTTGTAAAGGAGAGGGCACTGAAATTTGGGAACCTCGATTTACGTATCATGGTTTTAGATATGCCGAAGTAACAGGTTTAAACGAAAAACCATCACCTGATTTATTAAAGGGAGTTGTTGTGTATTCAGCGGTTCCTCAAATTGGTAATTTTACCTGTTCCGAAGAAAACATAAACAAACTGCATGAATTGGCATTATGGACCCTCAAAGGAAATATCCAGGGCATCCCGACCGATTGTCCACATCGCGAACGCTGCGGATGGACAGGAGACGCACATGCTCTCGCAAAAAGTCTTCTATACAACTTCGATGCCCAAAGGTTTCTTACCAAGTATATGTTAGACATGCGTTCATCGGCACGAAACGAAGTGAGAGAGTTGTATTTTGGGGAGAATTTTAATGACAGAAGCTATATCATTAAGCCCAACGGTATTCCAACCATGATTGTGCCGGGAAAACGCACAAGTGGCACAGCATCGCCCGATTGGGGTACAGCCATGGCTCAACTTCCATGGTACATATACTTACAATATGGAGATGAACAGATTATTAAGGAATTCTACAACGACATTAAAGTTTGGGTTGAATACATCCATGCAAAAAACAAAGACGGAATTATTACCCATGGACTTGGAGATTGGTGTCCACCAGGAGGGAATAAATATATTGATTGCCCGGTACCTATTAGCTCTTCAGCCTTCCATATTTTGGACGTATACATTTTGAAAAGCATTGCTCAAATATTGGGAAATGATAAGGATTTCCAACACTACAGCAAAATGCATAAAGAGCTTAAAACGAGCTTTAACAAACACTTTTACGATTCTGAAAATCACTCTTATGGAACTCAAACAGCTAATGCCTTAGCTTTGGATATTGACATTGTACCAGAAAGTAAAAAACATCAAGTTGCAGCTGCAATTGTTGATAACATTCATAATGAGTACGATGGCTTTATCAACACTGGAATATTTGGCCTTGGACGTATTTTTAAAGTGCTGTGCGAAAATGGTTTTGAAGATGAAGCTTACCGCCTTTTAAGTAAAAAAGATAACAGAAGCTTTGCCACCATGTGGAACAAATTTGGTGCAACTACCCTTTGGGAAGCTTTACCAACCGATGTCAACTTTGATCATAAGATACTACAAGGCCGCTCACACAGTCACCCAATGCAATCGGGATTCGATTCATGGTTTTACTCAGGAATTGCCGGAATTAATATTTCGAAAGAGCAACCCGGTTTCAAAAAAATCATTTTCAAACCTTACCTCACCAATCATCTTTCACATGCCTCTGCTTCGTATGAGTCGAAATACGGCACCATTGCAAGTAGTTGGAAAAAAGAAGGGGAAAGCTTCCACTGGGAAATTGAAATTCCTTCTGGTGTTGAAGCGCAGGTATATCTGCCTTATAAAAATGAGAAAGCAAAGATTTCAATGAATGGAGAAATCGTTTCGGATGACAAATTTACTTGTACAGACAAGGTCGCTCGATTCAAGGTGTTGAATGACTTATCTTCTGGAAAATACGAGTTTGTGGTAGTAAATTATGTAAACATAAAGGAATCACTATGAAGCTTTTTAAAGTATTGACACTACTTTTTTGGACAGTTCTGTTTTTTGGATGTACATCTCAGTCAGAACAAGAACTTCGCGAGGCTTTTAAAAATCCGTCAT
The DNA here is from genome assembly GCF_963676735.1 of uncultured Draconibacterium sp. Taxonomy (NCBI): domain Bacteria; kingdom Pseudomonadati; phylum Bacteroidota; class Bacteroidia; order Marinilabiliales; family Prolixibacteraceae; genus Draconibacterium; species uncultured Draconibacterium sp. The sequence continues at coordinate 567,687 of NZ_OY781464.1, forward strand.
TGAAATACCGCTTAAACCGAAACTTGCATCGTTTTCCATACGAGGCACAAAAACAGGATTCATTAATTGAGGCAACTCTAGCTGATGGTTGGGGAGGATTTGCATTAAATACACCTTATGATCAATATCTTACAGAAAAAGGACTGGCTGCCACAAAAAGATTTTGTGATAAAGCCAAGGCAAAAGGAATGGATTTGTGGTTGTATGATGAATGTGGTTATCCTTCTGGTAATGCCGGCGATTTAGTAATAAAAGAAAATCCCGATTGGGAAGCCATGGCGATTTATATGAAAGACACATTGGTCAGAGGAGGTAAAGTAAATTTTTTGATGCCTTGGGGTGAACCTGTTACCATCAAAGCTTTCCCGGAAAAAAATGGGGAAACCGATTTTAAGCGATCAATTGACCTGATTGACTTATATAATGGGGCAAATTTGAAATGGAATGCCCCAACAGGTCAATGGAGAATCTTCGCAGCAACAAAGTATAGGCTTTACGAAGGTTACCAAGCTGCCGAAAAAGGACGGAACAAATTGGGGGCACATTACCCATCATTGATGATTCCGGAACCAACAGATGCCTTTATTCGAATTACACATGAAACATATTCTAACCTTTTGGGCGAGGATTTAAGCGAATACTTTACCTCAACTTTTACTGACGAGCCATCATTAATGGCATTACAGTTTCATAAATACAAAGACCGACATGCAATTATTCCATGGAAAGAACTACTCTCGGATGAAATTAAGAAGCGTTACGGATACAGGCCTGAAGATAAGCTGATAGAACTGTTTTACAATGAAGGTGCTGATGGCCAAAAAATTCGTTATCACTATTTTCATACGGTTGCCGATTTGACCTCCAAAAACTTTTATAGAAAGATTAAAGATTGGTGTGAGGAACATAATTTCTTGTCGGGCGGACATTTGTTGTTGGAAGAATCGATGATAGCACATGTTCCACTTTATGGTGATATTATGAAATGTTTTCGTGAAATGCATTCTCCGGGTATAGATATTTTAAGCTGTTTGCCTGAAAACATGCCTGTTCACACCCCAAAGTTAGCATCCAGTGCCATGGAACTAATTGGCGGAACACACGTAATGAGTGAACCTTGCCCGGTTGCCGATAGACCTCACTTTAATGGATTGGATCCTGAAACACCCGAAGTACGTGGACATTTGAATATTTTATTGCAGGGTGGCATAACCGATTTTAACTGTTACCTAAAAATGAATAACTCAACAGAAAAAGAGCGTGTTGAAATGAATAACTATGTTGGACGAATTCAAATGTTGTTGCGAAATGGATATGTGGCTTCAGAAATTGGAGTGCTTTATCCAATTGAGTCAATGTGGACTGAGTTTATGCCACGCTATCACAAGGTATTCAGTTGGTATGATGTGCATGGTGCAAGAGAAAAAGTAAACACAATTGATAAAACTTTCCAGGGGATATCGAGATTTATGTTTGAAAACTGTTGGGAATATACTCACCTTGATGCTAAAGCGATAACCGACAGCAAAGTTGAGGATGGTACATTAAAACACAAGTCTCTACAATTCAAAGTTCTGGTGCTTCCATATGTGAGTACACTTTCAAGAGCGGCCTGGGAAAAACTCGAGGAATTTGCGGTTCACGGAGGTAAAATTATTGCATTTGGAGATAAACCATTAAATTCAGAAGATAGTTTCCCTGACAAACACGTTCAGCAAACTTTCACGAAACTTTTTAAAGAAAACAACAATGTAGTTTTTTTAGAAGAATGGACAAGCAAGGAATTAAAAGGATTGCTTGATAAATGGCTTATCAAGCCAATTAATGTCGATGGGGAAAATCTGGCTTTACGATTAGCTCACCGGAAAATAGATGGGAAAGACGTGATCTTTATTATTAATGATTCGGATAAGGAAATTGTTTCCAACATTTCTTTTAATACAAAAGGAGAGTTTGAGCAATGGGATCCGGTAAACGGGGAGGTTGAGGAATTTGGTAAGGGCGGTAAGCTCTGTTTAGAGCCCTATCATGGAAAAGTCTACAGAACAAAATAATTGATTTAAGAGGACTTCTATTTAAATAAGGAACAATAAAATATAATATTGATATGAAAAAAATAATATTTGCCTTACTAATATCTATCCCTGTATCCTATTGCTATGCCCAGCAATTACGCACCGAGATTAAAAAAAATGAGGAACTTCTCGAATTGCGTCAAAAACTAGACTATGCCAATGCCCTAATGAAAAAGGGTGTTTTTAGAGACGATGATACTCAACGTGATTATTTTACTGGGTATGCCTATAAAACGCTGTACGATTGGGATCAATATTTTGAATCGATTGTGCAAATTTATATGGATTGGCCTGCAGATTATATCAAAAACGGTGTCACCATTTTCTTAGATCACCAGCAGGAATCGGGTATGATTCCCCGATCAGTGCCCAGTAATAAATTTCACGATGCCGAACATGTAAAACCTTTTCTATCACAAATCATCTTATTGGTTTTCGACAATTATGATGATAACAAATGGATGACTAAAGACTACTTCCAAAAATTGAAATTATACCTCGATTTTTGGCTGTACGATATGGATGGTGACAATAATGGACTCAGTGAATGGATGAGTGCTCCCCATACGGGTTTGGATAATCAACATGAACGCGCTGGATGGTGGCTTGATAGGGTAAGCGAAGGTGTTGACCTGAACAGCTACCTTGTGACGGAGACCAGAGCCTTTGCTCGGATAGCTGAAGTTATGGGTGAAAAGCAAATCGCAAAAGAGTATTTTGCAATTGCGGAGAATAGAGCCGAAGCCATAAGAACCATGTTGTGGGATGAAAAAGACGGCTTTTTCTATGATCGTATATATGAGGATAGAGAAAAAATTGGAACATGGAGAGGGGTAAATGAACTTGTAAAAGTAAAAAGTGTTGCCGGTTTTATGCCACTATGGGCTCAAATAGCAACAGAGGAACAAGCCAAAGCTCTTGTATACAATAACCTGATGAATCCGGAAGAGTTTTGGACGCCTTATCCAGTACCTGCTTTGGCAAAATCAGAACCAGGATATTCAGAAAAACATATTCTTAGTGATTTAGGGTGTAGTTGGCGTGCTAATACTTGGATACCAACAAACTACATGGTTTACCATGGATTAAAAAACTATGGATATAGTGAGTTGGCAACACTTGTTGCAGTGCGTACACAGCAACTCATAAACAAGGCTGGAGACCGAGAATATTATACATCAGAATCTGGAGAAGGCAGAGGGCTTAATCCTTTCTGGGGTTGGAGTTTGCTTGGCCACTTCTTCATGTTCGAAGAAACTGTTGAATTTGATGTTACAAACTTTATAAAAGACTAAAAAGTATGAAAAGCATAGATAGACGAAAATTTATTAAAAGTAGCGCTTTAGCCACAGGTGGGGTAATTATCTTACCTACTATTATTTCTTCATGCAAAGGTAAACCTGCTCCGTCAGACAAAATAAATGTAGCCTTTATTGGTGCAGGAGGAAAAGGCATTCACGCTATAAATGTTCTAAAAGAAAACCCTCTAATGAATATTGTGGCTTTTGCTGATGTAGATTTTCGCAAAGCAGCCCAGGCATTTGAACAGTTTCCCGATGTGAATCGATACTATGATTTCCGAAAGATGCTTCGAAAAATGGGGAAGGAAATTGATGCGGTTATCATATCAACCCCAGATCATACACATCATTACATTGCCAAGTATTGCATGCTAAAAGGTAAACATGTGTATTTAGAGAAACCACTGGCACACAATATTCATGAAGTAAGAGATTTAATGGCTCTGGAGAAAGAAACCGGGCTAGTTTGTCAAATGGGAAATCAGGGGCATTCATCTATTGGTTTTAAAAAGCTTGACGAGTGGATAAATAAGGGATTTTTAGGAGACGTAAATGAAGTTTATGCTTGGACTAAAGCTGATTGGAATGATGCGGGAGCGCAGCGTCCTGAAAAACAACCAATACCTAAAGGAGTAGACTGGGATTTATGGTTAGGACCAGCAGCAGAGGTCGATTACAATAAGGCTTATATGCCGGGAAGATGGAGAGGTTGGAATGAATTCGGATCAGGTGCATTGGGTGATTTTGCCTGCCATAATATGGATGCTCCTTATTCTGCTTTAGGTTTGCAATGTCCGGATAAAGTTGAGGTAGAAAGTACAGGGCCAAGTTTGCTTTCATTCCCTAAAAGTGCAAAACTAACTTTCCATTTTCCTGAAAGTAAATTTGGAAACAAAGTGAAATTCTCTTGGTATCAGGGACCAACATTCTTACCACCAAAACCTGTAGGGTTTGAGCCGGGTACACCATTTGGTAATAACATGGGCGGAACTGTAATAATTGGTTCTGAAGCTACGGTTATCAGCCATTCACACTCAACAAACCCAAGCTTTATCCCTAATTCTAAACATGAAGAATTAAAGTCTCAATTTGACACCTACGAGAACCCAGGGGTATGGAATGATCATTACGACAATTGGCTTTTGGCCATTAAAGGTGAAGCTAAAATTAGCTCATCCTTTTTCGATGGAGGTCGTTTAACAGAAACCATGCTTTGGGGAAATATTGCTCTTAAAACAAATACTGATTTGAATATCAATCCTAATACAAAGGAAATCATCAATAACGCTGAAGCAACTGAATTAATGGGATATCCTAAACCAAGAAAAGGATGGGAAATATAGAAAGCATTCAAGTCAACAAATGATGAATAAAAGTATTTTTCTTGCGCTTGTTGCGATAATTTTTATTGCTTCAAGTCAACTAAATGCACAAAACCAGAAGCCCAATATTCTTTTCTTTTATGCCGATGACTGGGGTAGGATTGCCAGCGTATATAAAGATAGCTGTTTGGGTAGAATTTGTGATGTGGTAAAAACACCCACATTTGATAAAGTAGCAGAAAAAGGACTTTTGTTTACCAATGCATATTTCCCTGTACCTCAGTGTACTCCATGCCGTGCATCCATCGCTACTGGGTCTTATTTTTGGCGAACAGGAAAGACGGCCTTTTTAAATCAGCAGGATGGATTTGAAGGTTATGATGCTGGAAATGAGTTTTCTGGTTTTGGGAAGATACTTGAAGATCAGGGATACTTTATAGGCACATCCGGTAAAACATTGGAAAAAAGATGGACAAATGCAGAGCTAGTTCCCGGAGAGAAAGGAGGATATCGATTTTCTCTCACAATCTATAATGAAAAATCGAAGGATGAACGCATAACAAAAAGGAATCAGCTTACGGATGGCTATCGAGAAACGATTCAGAATTTACTAAAACAATCGAACGACCAACCATTCTTTTTTGTGTATGGTGCAATTAATACTCACCGTCCCTGGATTCGGGGATCGGGAAAGGAATTGTGGGGTATTGACCCTGATGATTTACAAGGTAAACTTCCAGAATATTTGGCTGATGTCCCTGATGTCCGCCAGGATATAGCGGACTATCTTGGTGAAATTCACGCACTGGATTTAATGCTCCAAATTTTTATGGAAGAATTGGAAAAAGCTGGAGAACTGGAAAATACAATAATAATTGCCACAGGTGACAATGGTCCTCCTGGATTTACCCGCGGCAAAACCAATTTATACGATTTTGGAACTGCAGCACCGCTTATGATTTGCGGACCAGGAATAAACAAACCTGGTAGAATTATTTCTGATTTTATAAATCTGATGGATTTAACTCCAACGTTTATTCATATTGCTGGGGGAAAAGTCCCTAAAGAAATGGATGGTAAAAGTATTTATCCATTGTTGTGCTCAGAAAAAGAAGGACGGATTGACCCTGAAAGGAACTATGTTGTATTCGGACGTGAACGGCATGTTCACAACTCCCGTCCGGGAAACCTTTCCTATCCTTCACGTGCCATTCGCACGGATAGTTTTACCTATATCATAAACCCGCATAGCGAACGCTGGGTGCAAGGTAACCCTTACGAAGCTAATGAAATAGCTGCTCCTCATGAACTATATGATTTGGGGATCAATGGTCTGAAAGTTTTCCGTGATTTGGATGCTAGTCCAACAAAGGCATGGGTAATGTCAATGCGTGACAATGCAGAGAATAAAAAATATTGGAATTGGACTTTTGGTAACCGACCCAAAGAAGAACTTTATAAAAATTCGGATATCTATCAAATACACAATCTAGCAGATGAGCCCACATACAAAAATGTGAAACAGGAGCTGTCAAGAAAATTAAAATCCATCAGAAAGAAAACAAATGACCCACGTTTAGAAGATCTTTTTGACAATGCCCCTTGGACAAGTCCTGAAGGTGAAATAGAGATCAATTAATAATTCCATCAATGTAGAAACTAAGAATACAAATAATGAAAAAAATAAGTTCAACAGTTGCAATACTGTTTATAATTGTACAGCTTACTGCACAAATCACCGAATCACACGATTTTGAACAGCCCAATGATTATCCTTTGATAGGAGATTGGACTGGGAAATGGATAAACCCTAAACGAGGGCATGAAGCCCATCACCCTGGCATTACCGCACAAGTAAATTTGATAAATGGGAAAAGATACATGGTGCATATTCTACCCGAGCTTTACAACAGGGCGGCTCACTACTTTGATGTTAATGTTGATGAAGTGAATCAACAATTGAGCTTTGATAACAACGGCTGGTCCTTCGTTTTTTCGGGTGATTCTTGCACCGGTTATGGAATGCTGCATGGTGATACCACTTACTTTAAAATGGCAAAATCCGATTTGGTTCCGCCAACACTAAATCTATCTGCTCCCGCAAATGCCATTAAGTTACTGGCAGACGACAGCTTGACTGCCTGGAATCATGGTGATGGGAGAAAGGTGACCTGGAAAATGGAGAACGGTGTATTGGAAACCGTTTCTGCGTTTTGGAACGCTGGTCAAAACCGCGCAAATGGCCTTGGAGGAGATATTGAAACAAAGCAAAAGTTTGGTGATCTTAAATTTCACATGGAATTTCGATATGCCATTGAACCCGGCAAAGCCGGACAAGGACGTGGAAACTCCGGTCTGTTTTTTCACGGAGTTGGTGAAGTTCAAATACTTAATAGCTATGCATTACAGGGCTATTGGAACGAAGCAGGTTCAATTTACAAACGTCATCCGGCAAAAGTGAACGCAGCTGGCCCTCCATTGCTATGGCAAACTTATGATGTAGAATTAAAAATGCCACGTTTTAATGCCGATGGTGAAAAGCTATCCGAAGCAATTTTAACTGTGCGCTTAAATGGTAAGATTATTCACAATCAACTTGAAATGGAATCAGATGCAGCCAAAGTAAGCATTGGCTTACAAGATCATATTAACTGTTTGCAGTACCGCAATATTTGGGTACTTGAAAACTGAAGCTGTTTACACTGAAAATTAACTATAAACCTTTTACAGTAATAACTGGAGCATAAAATGAGACGAAATAAAACACAATATAAGAAATCCATTAACACATCAATTTTTACCCCAACATTAAAAACCTTAGTTATACTTGTTGGATTATCCTTATTGACTTTACAGGCAGATGCAAAAAGATTTAAGAAACTCTTTAATGGGAAGACGCTTGAAGGCTGGACTGCCGCCAGAAGCCTAGGCGAAGGCGATTGGGGAAACTTTTCGGTAAATAGAAAAGAAAAAGCAATTCATGTGTATGCTGGTGAAACACATGGCTCCAGGCAAGAAACAGACTGTCTGAATACCATAACCGAGTTTAGCCATTATATCCTTAAGCTTGAATACAAGTGGCTCGAGAAACGATTTGATCCACGTGTTGACTGGGACCGTGATGCTGGACTCCTTTTTCATGTTCATGGCGACCGTAAAAAGGTGTGGCCCTGGTGCATCGAAATGCAAATTGGAGAATCTCCAGCTGATAAAACTGAAAAACGACGTTTCCATACTGGCGATCTGTTTGTTCTGGGCGATCATATTCAGGTTAAAGCCCATCATACCGATGGCTGGTATGATCCTAATGGTGACATAGCAGAACCTCGTGCTCTCAGAACCAAGCTTGGGGTTGAAAAACCCAAAGGCAAATGGAACAAAATGGAGATACATGTTCATGGATCAAAAAAGGCCACATTTATTTTAAATGGAGAAGTTGTTCTGGAGATTTTTGATTTTGTTCAAAAGGCTGATGATGGTTCAACTAGTCCATTAGAAATAGGCAGTATTGGTCTGCAAGCCGAATTTGCAGAATTGCTATATCGCAAAATTCGAATTAAGGAACTTCCATCGGAATAAGGATATAAAATGTTTATACAATTTAGAATTAGGTAATAAAAAAAAAGAAATGAAAGATTTAAAAATTTGCATCCCTGTATTGCTGTTCCTTCTGTTAATAAACGTTTTTTCTATTGCGCAAGAGAACCGTTCTAAAGTTGGCATCAGACCTTATCCTCGCAACCACCAACATGAAATGACGGGAGGTGGTTTAGTTGCCCATTGGAAACCGGGCATTGGAAATTACGATGATGTGTTGAAAGCCGATGATTATACTGCGTTGCATATGGATGTAGTAAAAGGATACAATGGCGTTTTCAAAACCAAACAACGTTTTTTCGAGCATTATATCCATCAACAAGGAGGCGATTGGGTAGATACGAATCCGAAAACAAATAAACTGATACAGATAATTCGAGACCATGAAGAGGACGGGAACGAAGTGAAGCATATTATTATTTGCCGGGAAGGTTGGCTTTACGACAAGGAGAATGGAGATACAGGACCCATTGCCGGAGACCCAAGAATTCTGTATCAAAAAGATGTAAATGATACCCGAAAAGTATTTAAAGATGCCCATGCACTTGGATTAGTAAAGCATGATAATTACAAACTTATTCAAATGGTAGTTCATCCTGCTGTTTTTCTCGACGACCCTGAGGCAAGAGAAATCATTAGAACCATGGATGGTATCTGTATTGAATCACATCAGTTTAACCGCTACTGGCCTTTAGGAAACGAAATTTCAAATCCTGAAGAAATTGCCAGAGGAGCCAAATGGGTGCTTGAACAAGGCATGGATTATATCTTTTATTATGGACCTTACCAGTACAAAGACTGTGATACTTATACCGATTTTTTGGAAAGAGATTGGCTGAAGGCATTTTGGGACAGGGGCTTACCAAAGCATCATAAGAACATGTATTACTATTTGAATGCATTTCCGCACCATTGTGGTTCACAAAGGCCGGTTGGTCCAGAATCAGATCCGTACTCATACCTTGGGTTTGCCAAGTGGCTCATTCAGGAATTGGAAAATGGAAAGTAAAATTCAAATACATCGCAATTTCCATCTAATTTAACCTTTGATAATAATATTAATGATATGAAACGTAAAGACAATAAAACTATAATTTTTCTGCTTCTGGCAATAATGATGATGCAACAATTGCTTGCTGAAAATCCAATTATTCGTCATGTGCGTACAGCCGATCCTTCAGCCCATATTTGGGACGATAAGGGAACGCTGTGGATATATACATCCGGAGATCCTAATGATAGTTGTTCCGATTATTCAACAATGGACGGATATCGTGCATTTTCAACCACCGACATGGTAAATTATACAGATCATGGTGTAATTCTTCATTCAAGTAATATATCGTGGGGAGTACCAGGTTATATGTTCGCACCTACTTTTGCGTATAAAAACGGCAAATATTATTGCATTTATCCGCATGCCTATGAAAACTCCTATGCGAAGTTTAATTGTGGAATTGCCGTAAGCGATGTTCCTCAAGGCCCGTTTACCGATATTGGTATTCTTGAAGGAGTTACTGGAGAGTGGATTGATCCTTGTGTTTTTTCAGATACCGATGGAACTATGTATTTATATTGGGGAATACATCAACCAAAGGTTGCAAAATTGAAAGACAATATGATGGAATTGGCAGAAGAACCAAGAGTTATCGAATATGGTTCAGATAATTTCTTTGAAGCCATATACATGCACAAAAAAGATGACATCTATTATTTCTCATACAATACCGGGAAAGGTGGATATTATGCCATGGGCGATAATCCGTATGGTCCTTTCGATTATATAGGGGCAGTAAATCCAGCGCAGGAACAAGATCATCATTCAATGATTGAGTTTAAAGGGCAATGGTACTTTTTTTATCATGTGCAGAATTATAATGGAGGAAATGGATGCATGAGAAATACTTGTGCCGAATATTTATTCTACAATACAGATGGCACACTTCAAGAGGTTTATCCTAGCTTAGAAGGTGTGGCTCAGGTTGATGCTCCTGTTGTTAGTTTTACCTCTCCAACATATAACCAAAAATTTAAAGCTCCTGCTAATGTAATGGTAGATGTAAATGCAACCGATGATAAAGGTGTTTCAAAAGTTTTACTCTATTTAAATGGTCAACTCGTAGGTAAGAAAAGAAAAGCACCATATACTTGGGGTAAAGGCCATTCGCTTTTAAATGGAATAGCAACTGGTAATTATACATTAAAGGCTGTTGCTGTTGATAAAGACGGGAAAATTGGAGAAAGATCTATAAGCTTTTCAAGCTATACAGATTAATCTAATTGTAATAGTTTTACAGTAAAACTTGTTTCGAATAAGGTTAAAGGTCCACCTCTCAATTATAAAAATAGAGCTACATTATCATCAATTAAATGATGTTCTAAATGTGATAGCAGAATTTGCTTTTCAGATTTACAAACTGCTTAGTTTAGAAGAAAGTTTAGATTGGAAAAGTAACATTCCAAAATAGTCTTAATTGTGGTCGTAATAGGGCTCAGCCATATTTAAGCCCCGTTTGTAAGGAGAAAAATCAGTTAGATACCGACACATAGTAACTCATATTTAGAGTAACAAATCTTTTCCGAAGGTGCTATCTGCGAAGGTGCGGTGGCACTATTCTTTCAGAACTTTGAGCTTGATTGATAAAAAGCAAATACCTTCTCTTATTGCTTCCCATATAAAGCAAATAGAGACTTTCTTCCCTTTAAGGTATTCTGTGTTTCCTAAAAGTAGATAATGGCTTATTTCTTAGTATGGTAAGTTATGTGCTTATGGCATTACACACGCTGAAAAATCTTAACAGAATATTAAGTATTTATATTTTATTTATACTTAATGTAGAATAAAAATGCAACAAGCTGAAATATAGCTCATTGCATTTATTGTGTGTGCCCAGAACAAGACTCGAACTTGCACGGGAAAATTCTCCCACAAGGCCCTCGTAACAGTCTGTTATACAGGTGTTATGGCGTGTTGTGTTGGTTGGTCTATTTCTCATGATGTTTCCATTTTTTAGCGGATTTCATGGAAATGTTTCCACAATGTTTCCACAAATGGTAATTAAATTTTATCTCACCCGACCTGAGGTTGAAAGTAAATTAAGGTTGGTTTGTATCTACAGTCGTAAACAACAATTGAAGTTTACAACGGAACATCTTGTACATCCTAAATATTGGGATGCTAAGAACCAGTGCGTAAAAAACTCCATGCTTGGGAGTGATGAATTGAACCATCTTCTTGAATTAATGAAACTGGATGTTTTTAAATGCATTCGTGAACTTAAACTGGAAGGAATCAATGAATGGGCTGATATGAAAATCAGTCTTTTGAACTATCTCAAAACAGGGAGTAAGGACGGAGCTTCTCAGGCGCAATTTAAGAAGGATTTAAGCGCCTCTTTTATCTCAATGATTTATGAGTTTCTAGGTGCTAAATCGGCTGAATATAAGCCTGAAACTGCTCGTAAATACAAGGTGTTGGAAGCCGTAACTCTTGAGTTCGAAAAGTATCGGAGAAGTAAGATCTTGCTCTCTGATATTTCATATCCATTACTTGAAGAATTCAGGCTTTACTTGTTAAATGTGCGTAAGAATCGGAATGATACTATCTACAAAATGCTTGCTGCTTTTAAATGTGTGATCAGGTGGTTGATTAAAAACAACTACACCGTTGATGCAAAAGCTTTGGAACTGCGCCAAACAGTAAAAGTGAAGCATGATATCGTTACCCTTAATGAAAAAGAGCTTGCTAAAATCGCTAATACCAAATTAAAACCACATCAGGAGGCTATACGCGATTGTTTCTTGTTTCAGGTGTATACTGGTCAACGGTATTCAGATATGCAGCAATTGTCGCCTGATCAAATCAAAGGGAAAATATGGAGATTTCAATCCATTAAAACCGGAAAGGATATGCAGGTTCCTTTGATTGGTTGGAGTCAAATGGCGTTTGAGATAGGGAAGAGGTATAACTTTTCGCTCCCACAGTATGCTCAGCAGTATTTTAACCGCGAAATCACTAAGATTTGTCGTGTTGCTAAAATTACCGAACCAGTTTCGATCAATCGCTATCAGGGGAGCTCAACTATTCAAATCAGAAAGCCGAAATGTGAGCTGATTTCTTCACACACGGCCCGGCGAACCTGTGTTAGTTTATTACTTGAAAAAGGTGTGCCTCCAACTGTGGTTATGAAATTAACTGGGCACTCAAGCATCCAAACCATGATGCGATATGAGCGTACATCAAATGAAGCTTTGTTTAATGCATTAGCTGGATTGTAACTGTTCTACACTAGGAGTCGTCCGATGCCGGGGCGACTTTTTTTACTTATGACGATATTTCTCCTTAAACCTATGCTGGTTAAGAGTATTAACTGGCAATGGGACACGCCTTAATAAATCCAGCGCCCACTGGTACATTTATGCAATATCAACTATCTGAGATCGAAGTTAAGTACAATCCTGAAATCAAACCATCGGAGCGTATGAAGATTACAGGTTCCAAAGATGCGGAGAAAGCCTTTCGTCAGATATGGGAGCAACCATTACAGCACCGTGAAAGCTTTTACGTATTATTCCTGAACCGTGGGAATCGTGTATTGGGCTTCTTTCTCGTCTCGTTAGGCGGTATTTCCGGGACTGTAGTCGATCAGAAGCTTATATTCCAAACCGCTCTTAAAGTCAACGCATGCTCTGTTATCGCCTGTCACAACCACCCATCAGGGAATCTGGAACCGAGCCAGGCTGATATTAACATCACCCGAAAAATTAAGGAGTCCGGGGAGTTGTTGGATATTCCGTTACTCGACCATCTCATCATTTGTCAGGAGAACTATCGTTCGCTGGCTGATGACGGTTACCTTTAATTGGTTCCCGGTTCCCCAAGCCTTATAATACAATATATTTAGGGTACAAGGAGCAGGGAACTTATATTATTCGTCTGTCTTTGTGCCTGGGTTTACAACCTCTAATCTTCGTACAAATCTGATAGTCATATTATACATGTAGTTTAATAGAGGTTCGTCCAAAGCCCCAAATTTCAGCCTCATTTTGCTCCTAATATTGATGTTTTTCATGGGGAATTCCCGTATTAATTTTCAGAAATTTTGGATTTTTAAGTGAAACCGGTCGTGTAATATGAATTGGGCCCGGTTGATTTAAAAGTGGGAAATCATATATTTTTCAGAGGGGATGGGGTACCCTCGCCTTTTTCATTCGTTTCTATTCAAATTCGTTTAAAAAATTCACGTTTACATTTAACATTTCAATTTCTGTTGCTACCTTTAGCTTCGAATAAAAACCGATTGCGAATGAAATAAACCTTTTGTGGGAATAAAATATTATTGTGACTGCAATTGTCCGGTACCAGAAAATCCGCCAGATTTAATGTATACACCGAGGAAAATAGCAGGACGGTTAACGTTTGGGCGTAACCGGCTTGTTGGTGTTATGGGCTTCTGGCGGAGCCTCTCTGGTTGACAAGTTTGGTTGCGCCTTCTTGTTTTAACGACATAAGCAAAACTTTAAAGTGTTTATACCGAGTTTTAAATATGCGTTGCTTACCCTGAATCAGGAAACCGCCAGTGTTTTTTATACACCCAGGGATAGCTTACGTTGAGGCGTGGGCTGTTCGTACTGATTAATTGGTAAGTTCAGCCTAACGCTTCTAAAATAAACCCCTTCTGCATGGCTGACGGAAGATAAACTCAATTAAGTTATGACTAAATCAATTAAAGTCGTGTTGATTATTATTGTAATTGTGGTTCTGGCATTTATTAAAATGGGCTTCCAAGCCGCGGAAGTTCATCCCGGGATTATCTGGGTTCTAATTTTAGTTGGTGGCGGTGCCGCTATTCGTGCAATTTGGAAATATGAGAAGGAGTAATGCAGGTTTTTAAAGACTTCTATCGCATCCTACAGGTTAAGCCTGATGCCTCTTTTAATGATATTAAGCAGGCTTTTGTCGCCACCAAGAGTTTATACCATCCTGATTCCAGTAGTTCCAAAATATCCAAGGCAGATATGGTTGATGCTATTGTTGCCCACGGTATTCTTACCAGTATTTCGATGCGCCGACTCTATGATGTTGAATACAAGAAATATCTTAATTCTGGTTGCAGTGCCGATAATTTTTACATCAACACTGCAAGTTTGCACAATAAGATTATTGAGGTCAGGAAAAAAGCTCATTTTAAAATTATGGGGATTGTCTTACAAATTGCCGGTGATGAAACCAAGGGAATGACTACTGGTGCTTTTGCTGCTGCTAAAGATGAAATTCGTAGCGGCGTGAAAATGTATGTAGTCTGGTTGATTATCGTTGGCATTATTCTTCTTATCGCTTTGATAACTGGAGGAATCTCTTAAAGCATTTTTAACCAATCCCGCTTGGGATTTAATTCAAATACATTATGAAAAAAAACTTTTATTTTATTTTTCTTTTCTCCTTTGCCAGTTTTTTTTGGACTAGCTGCGACAAAGATGATATGCCGTCAACCATTAATATCCCTGATGAGAATTTCGAATCAAGGTTAATTGAATTAGGTTATGATGATGTTCTTGATGGATATATAAATCCAGACAGTGTTAGTTGGGTATATAAGTTAAATCTTTATGATTGTGGAATTGACGATTTAACAGGAATTGAGCTATTTGAAGATTTGAATGTTTTAACTTGCGGGGGTAACCCCTTGACGTTTTTAGATGTTAGCAACAATGAGTCTTTAAGGGAGTTGTCTTGCACGAATGCTCCGCTAACTAGATTGGATGTAAGCAACAACCCTCAACTAAAGGTTTTAGATTGTTCAGAAACTCTAATATCAGATTTGGATGTGAGCTATAACGTACGGTTAACTTCTTTAATCTGCTCTAAAACTCAGATTGCAGAACTGGATGTAAGCAACAACGCTCAACTGACTTATTTAGATTGTTCAGAAACTCTCATTCCAGAATTAGATGTTACTGGGATTAATTTATTGGAAAATCTGCTTGTTCATGGTACGGAGTTGGAAAGTCTTGATATCAGTCAAAATCTGAATTTGGAACTCCTTGTTTTTGGCTCCACTAATATAACAGATATAGATGTTAGTAATAATACCTCCTTAATTTTTATCTCCTGTAGATGGAGTAAGCTAACAGGTCTGGATGTTAGTAATAATCCAGGACTAATTCATTTAAATTGTTCTACAAATGAGCTAACAGGTTTGGATGTTAGTAATAATCCAAAACTGATAAGTTTTGAGTGTATTGAAAATCCTCAACTTTCATGTATAAAAGTGAGTGAATATCAACTAAATAATATTCCCGATGGTTGGGTCAAAGACTCTTCGGCGGAGTATTCTACAAACTGTTACTAATAAGTTTGCTCTTCGCCTTATCCTTGGGGGACTTTTTGCCTTAAACTTAAGCATGCTAACTGAGGTAGATATTTGCGTTGGCTGGGGACTTCAACCATGATCCTTGTTGTTCCCTGTACCTTGTTTGCCTTGTATGTCATTATTTCAGGACCTAGGTTACCGGGAACTGCGCTTTATGACAATGTTATTATTGGCTCAATTTTTGTTATACATACTGCTTAGTGACGGAAGACGTTCTTTCATGTTTTGTTTTGTGGCTCTTCTTTTACCGGAATTTTGATGGTGCACCTTGATGTAGCCGCAAAGAGTAAATTAAAATGTCATAAATTAAATTGCTGTAAATTAAATAGTTAACAATTTAAAACAGATTAAAATGTTCAATTATTTAGTAGAACAACAAAATTTAGACATGGACTTTGTAATAAGTCAAGTAAAAAATGGTACAGTCTCGAACTGTATTGATAGCGAGCTTTTAAACTCAGTTATTAATCTTCCAAGTCAAACCACCTATGTATGTGTGGATGATTTGAAAAAAGAGATTGACCAAACGTTCATTGACAACGTGGGAAATATTGGTCGGAATTTGAAAGACATCAAGCATATTCATCATTTGCTGGAATGCATTAGTAATAAGAAGTTTAATGATCTTGTTATTTTGAATGATATCATTGATTCTGAAACTAAAGTTGTGAATAACCTGTATGATATTGTCGATTCCAGACGTATTCACAATCGATTCTGCGATCTTTTTGACCTTGACGGTTTAAGAGACGCAGTAGAACATCGTAATCGAAGATTATGGGGTACTCTTTTTCAGGAAGGGACTAACACAATCTTATTTTCGGATAACGGTGTTGGTAAAACACAACTTTGCATGATGCTTGCGAATGGTCTAGCCAGAGGTGAAAAAACTATATTTGATTTGGAAGTTGAAGACTCACCATCTCCAAGATTAGTTTTATACTATGATTTTGAGATGTCAAACCAGATGCTTTTAAAACGCTGTGGCTTTAAAGAATTATCTGATTTGGAGAATTTAACACAGGAAGACATCACAGACAGGCTTCCTCAATTCATCCGGGTTGATTTACATTCGATGCGTTCAGACCTTTTAAAGTTTGGTGTCGATAAGGATGTTTTAAATGAATCATCAAAAATTCGTCAGCTGTTTACTCATATCGAATGGTATTTGAAGAATCACGAGGAATACAATATTGTGACCGTGGTTGATAACATCACTTCCATATACAGTAGAACTGAAGATAATAGGTCTGCTCAGATATTGATGAATGACTTCAATGATTTAAAACAAGAGTATGGCTCAAGGATTACTAATTTAATACTTGCTCATACTCCAAAAGTGAATCCTGAGCAGCAACTTCGAAAGGAACATTTAAAAGGTGCGAAATCACTTTCCGACTTGGCCGATGCCGTTATTGGTTTAAAAGACTCCTATCAGGACAAAGACCTTTTCTACCTGAAACAGGTTAAGTGTCGATTGGATGGAGTTGAATTTGGTGAAGATAATGTTTTAATCTTTAAACGTACTGAGGATGACAATGGTGCATTCTCTCTCGTTGTTAAAGGCACAGACAGGGAAGTCGCCCATATCAAGACGGAAGAAGCCCGGAAGCTTGAAATTGAAGCTGCTAATGAGGATTTATATGAGAGTATAACCGATGCATTTAATGTGTCGTTCAATTCTCTCGATGAATTTCCTTCGCATGTAGCTATGGATGAACGTTCTGATTACATTTTTAATGCATCAGACATATCCAATATTATTTCTGAGGATTCTGATGCGTATTTCCCTGAAAGACAGATAACCAGAGCTCTAAATGCTAATGGTTTGAAGTATAAAGGTCATAGAATAAAGGGTGGACAGTCCAAAAAGGGCTATTTACTTGAAAGACTTACTTGAAGTTCTTAAAAACATTTTTAGGGCTGTTTCTTCGGAGGCAGCCCTTTTTTGCACGTTCCTTGTTCCCTGTACCCTACAGAACGGGTATTTTAGAACTTAAGGAACCGGGAACCGTTTTTCACCGATAAGCAAAGGTATTCCACGAGCCGGAAACACCAAGGGCATGTAAATCGAATGGATTGTTTATTTTAATGGTATTCGCCCCTTGTTTAATTCCTGCTCTTGCATGGGAGTTGCTTAACGGTTAGAAGCAACCGAGATGTGCTCAAACCAGAGCTTATTTCGGAGTTATTGGTTTCCCTTACTATTATCTCTACTCTCAATTTAATATTGACTAAATATTTCCCTTTCTAACCTTCTTTTTGTGAATTTCAATAATTTCGGTATTCTTTAAAATGATATTCTCTTCCGTTTTTAGATTACGCAAGAAAATGAAATTTTGTGTCTGCCCCACAAAAGCAATATCCCCTTTTGTCTTTATTTGTTTGTCTTCTAAAATGATTGTTGCTTCATATAACGGATATCCTATTTTAACCTTCTTCTGCTTTATTGCATTAAAACTGAAGATGAAAATTAGAAATAACATGATATGCATTGTTATGAAAGAGAATGTGTCGTTTTTTTCCTCATAAAATATTGTACTTATTTTATCAAATAACTTATAAAAAATGGGAGAAATGGCATAATATAAAAATAATAGCGTTATAAAAATAGATGACAGACCAACATCTAATAGTGCCGAATCATTCTTGTTATATGCGCGTATTATAGGTATGAGATTATCTAATGCGATGTATAGCATTAAAAGTCGATATGCTCCTACTATGGACAGAAGGACCTTAATTTTTGTCCATAAACTGAATTTTTTTCTAAAACGTCTAACAGTTAGCAGCTTATATAATGTTACCACAGGGTTTCTCTTGTTCTTCTCCTCCTCTTCATCGAAAATGGATAATAAAATATTTATCAATCTGGGTGTAGCCACTATTAACAAGCTCAAAAGTATTGATGTAAATGACAGTGCCAACTCAGTGATATTAATGTAGTTGTATATTTCTACTTCAAAAAATGTATAATATATATACATGTTTAAGTAGCCGAATATTATTAATAGGAAATAACAAAAAGTAAGATACTGAATTATCGTCTTCATTGGATTAATATTAGAGCTTGGGCAATTTAACTAAAATTACCGATTATTGGTAGTGATCTCGGCTTGAATGCATATCGAAAATCATTCAACCCGGTTGGGGGCTCGGCAATGAAGTTACGGGCTATCTATTGATACATAATAACTTTTATACAACTTGATTGAGTTGCTGAACCCTGCGGGAGATTAATATTTACTCAACCAACTCCTATAAAAGGGTATTATATACAATAGGGTTGCGATTGTCTGTTTCAATAAATATATTAGCGATTAGTTATTTGAATTATTAACCGGAAGTGTTTCCATCATGTTTCCACTTGGAGGAATTCATGAGAGGGGTTAGAAATTAAAAAGCTGATAATCAAGAGTGCTAAGTCTTTGAAAATCAGCTAATTGTGTGCCCAGAACAAGACTCGAACTTGCACGGGAAAATCTTCCCACAAGGCCCTCAACCTTGCGTGTCTACCAATTCCACCACCTGGGCATTATTTTTTTGAACGTGCCTGCAAAACTATAAAATTTCTTTTAACCTGCTTACTACAATCTGATTTTTTGTAATTCAGCATTTTTCACGAATTATTTAATATTACGATCGTATTCTTCAGCGAGCTCCAACTTTTTAATTGTTCCGTTAACAACAGTTGCCGTGTAGCGCGATGTTTTTTTTACCTGAGGAGTTACCATCGGGTCGAGCGTAAGTTTGTGTTGGCTGATCTCCGTACTTTTTAAAAATTCAACTTTTTCAAATATATAGATATCACTACTTTCATTGTTAAAAACGGTAATGGGCTTACCAAATTCCGATTCCATAGTAGATAACGGTTGGCCAATGTATGATTTTTGCACCATTCGTTGCGAACTGCACGAAACCAAAACAACCATAACTATACTAAATAATAAAGCTCTCATGTACTTAATTTTGCCCAAAGAAAACCAGAAAAAATGAAATCCGCCGTGTTTTAATCCTATTTAACGTTTTCGGTGTTAAAAAATGGTTGTCTTATTGTTATAACTTAACCAACTTGCCAATTAATATTTTTTATCTTTGCAGCGTGTTTTACAACATGTTCTTAAATTAATAGTTCGCTGCAACATGATTCAATTCTTTAAAACTCAAAGTAACAGTATTATCGCAGTTTATTCTGCACAGCCTTTAGGCGACGAAAACATCGAAAAACTGGTATGGTTATTTTCAGGAGCCGAAAGTTTAAAACCTCAAAAAATGGATGGCTGGTTTGTTGGCCCACGTAAAGAGATGCTTACTCCGTGGAGTACAAACGCCGTTGAAATCACCCAAAACATGGGTATCGAAGGAATCCGAAGAATGGAGGAATTTTTCGAAGTAGAAAACGAAAAAGCAAAGTTCGACCCAATGCTTCAGGCAATCTACAACGGGCTCGATCAACAGATTTTTGCGATTGATAAAGAACCCGATCCGATTTTGAATATTGAAGATATTGCAGCGTATAACGAACAGGAAGGATTGGCTTTGAGCGACGACGAGATTCAATACCTGAATTCGGTGTCGAAAGAAATGGGACGCCCGCTTACCGATGGAGAAGTGTATGGCTTTGCTCAGGTGAACTCGGAACACTGTCGGCACAAAATATTTAACGGAACCTTTATTATTGATGGAAAAGAAATGGAATCTTCTCTTTTCCAGATGATTAAAAAAACATCAAAAGAACATCCGAATAAAATTGTTTCGGCCTACAAAGATAACTGTTCCTTCGTGCAAGGTCCGGTTGTGGAGCAGTTTGCACCAAAAACACAGGATAAACCCGACTTTTTTGAAGTAAAAGATATTGAAACCGTACTTTCGTTGAAGGCCGAAACACATAACTTCCCAACAACGGTTGAGCCCTTTAACGGTGCGGCTACAGGAACAGGGGGAGAAATTCGCGATCGTATTGCCGGAGGAAAAGGAGCATTGCCAATTGCCGGGACAGCAGTTTACATGACTTCTTACCCGAGAACGGAAGCAATGCGCTCGTGGGAACAGGCAACCGAAGAACGCGATTGGTTGTACCAAACACCGGAAGAGATTCTGATAAAAGCATCAAACGGTGCCAGCGATTTCGGTAACAAATTCGGCCAGCCGTTAATTACTGGTTCCTTACTTACTTTTGAGCATTTTGAGGACTTTGTAAAATATGGTTACGATAAAGTAATTATGCTTGCCGGAGGTATTGGTTTCGGAAATAAAAAAGACAGCCTGAAAGACGATCCGGAAAAAGGCGATAAAGTGGTATTGCTTGGTGGCGATAACTACCGCATTGGAATGGGCGGTGGTGCTGTTTCGTCGGTAGCAACCGGTGAATTTGAAAATGCCATCGAGTTGAATGCGGTACAACGTGCCAACCCTGAAATGCAGAAAAGAGCTTACAATGCTATTCGTGCATTGAGTGAAGCTGATGATAATCCAATCGTATCAATTCACGACCACGGTGCGGGTGGTCACCTAAACTGCTTGTCGGAACTGGTTGAAACTACAGGAGGAAAAATTGATACTGCGAAATTGCCTGTTGGTGATCCAACACTCTCGCAAAAAGAAATTATTGGTAACGAGTCGCAGGAAAGAATGGGACTGGTTATGAAACCGGAACATGTTGAACTGCTTCGTAAAATTGCCGAACGCGAACGTGCACCAATTTACGAAATTGGCGAAACAACCGGCGACATGCAGTTTACTTTCGAAAACTCAACAACCGGCGAAAAATCAATCGACTGGCAACTGGGATACATGTTCGGAAATCCTCCAAAAACCGTTTTGGAAGACGAAACCATCGTGCCGGAATTTGATGAATTAGAATACAACTGGGAAGAAATATATGATCTTGTAGAGCAGACTATTCAACTGGAATCGGTGGCAAGTAAAGACTGGCTAACCAACAAAGTAGATCGCTCGGTAACCGGACGAATTGCCAAACAGCAATGTGCGGGCGAGTTGCAATTACCACTGAATAACTGCGGTGTTATAACACTCGACTACCAGGGAAAAGCCGGTTTTGCAACTGCAATTGGTAATGCGCCGGTAGCTGCACTGGTTGATGCAGAAAGAGGTTCGGTGCTTTCCATTGCCGAGTCGCTGACAAATATTATCTGGGCGCCTATGCCTGATAAAATCAAAAGTGTTTCGTTGAGTGCCAACTGGATGTGGCCGGCTAAAAATCCGGGAGAAAATGCCCGTATTTACAATGCCGTAAAAGCCGCCAGCGATTTTGCCTGTGCTTTGGGAATTAACATCCCGACAGGTAAAGATTCAATGTCGATGACACAGAAATACAAAGACGATGTGGTGTTGGCACCGGGTACAGTAATCATTTCATCGTCGGGCGAAGTTACGGATGTGAAAAAAGTAGTTGAACCGGTATTGGTAAACGACGAAAGTAAAGAGATTCTTTACATTGACTTGTCGTTTATTGAACGTGCATTGGGCGGAAGTGCTTTTGCGCAATCAATCAATAAACTGGGACGTGTTGCTCCAACCGTTGCCGATCCGGAAAAATTTGTAACGGCATTTAATAAAGTTCAGGATCTAATCGAACAGGATCTTATCCTTGCAGGGCACGATGTGGCTTCCGGAGGTCTGATCACTGCATTGCTTGAGATGTGTTTTGCCAATGTAAAAGGCGGAATGAAAGTAGATGTAACTGCTTTTGAGGAAGAAGATCTGGCAAAAATTCTGTTGGCCGAGAATCCTAGCATTGTAATTCAGTGTGCCGATAACGACGAAGTGAAAAAGCAACTGACAGAAGCAGGTGTTGACTTTCTGTCATTAGGATTCCCTGTTCCTTACCGCAAAGTGAGGGTGATGAACCGTACCATTGAGGCTGACTTTGATATCAACTCCTTACGCGACTTATGGTTTAAAACTTCGTATTTATTAGACCGCAAACAAAGTGGAGAAGAAAAAGCCCTTGAGCGTTACCAGAATTATAAAAACCAGGCTTTAAAATTCGACTTTAAGAATTTCACCGGCAAAGCTGTCGATTTGGGTATCGACCTGAAACGTCGCACAGCATCGGGAGTTAAAGCTGCCATTATTCGCGAGAAAGGTGTAAATGGTGACCGCGAAATGGCTTATGCAATGTATCTTGCCGGAATGGATGTGAAAGATGTTCACATGACCGACCTGATTGCAGGACGCGAAATACTGGAAGACGTAAACATGATCGTTTTCGTTGGTGGTTTCTCGAACTCCGATGTACTTGGTTCGGCAAAAGGCTGGGCGGGAGCTTTCAAATTCAACGAGAAAGCACGTGTTGCACTGGAGAAATTTTACCAGCGTGAAGATACGCTGAGTTTAGGTGTTTGTAACGGTTGCCAGGTAATGGTGGAGCTTGGAGTTGTTTATCCTGAGCACAGCATTCAGCCAAAAATGTTGCACAATGAATCGGGCAAATTCGAATCGTCGTTCCTGAATGTTGATATCCAGGATAACAAATCGGTGATGTTGGAGAATATGGCCGGAATGAAACTGGGAATTTGGGTAGCACACGGCGAAGGTAAATTCTACCTGCCGTTTAACGAAGATCAGTACAATATTCCGATGAAGTACAGCAACGAAGGTTATCCGGGTAATCCTAACGGATCGCACTTTAACGCGGCGTCGTTGTGTTCTGATGATGGTCGTCATTTGGTAATGATGCCTCACCTCGAGCGTGCTTTCAAACCGCACCTATGGGCAAATTATCCTGCCGGCAGAAAAGCCGATGAGGTTGCTCCATGGATTCAGGCTTTTGTAAATGCCAAAAACTGGATTGAAGAAAAAACGAAATAAGTTAGTTTGAGATATAAAAAAGCCGCTTCATAAATTGAGGCGGCTTTTTTGTTGTAATATTTTTTACTGTACAATCATTTTAGCACCCAGTTCATTGGCAACTTCTTTTCCCTTAAACTTTTCCACAATTTTTAAAGCAAAATCGATAGCAACACCGGCACCTTTTCCGGTAATAATATTTCCTGCTTCCTCCACTGCCTCTCCGGTAATAATTGCCCCGTGTAATTCATCTTCAAATCCCGGGTAACAGGTTGCCTGTTTTTCTTTCAGCAAACCCAGGTTGCCAAAAACCATCGGAGCTGCACAAATAGCTGCCAGTGGCTTTTTCATATCATTAAAATTTAAGATTTGCTCACGTAGGCCGCTGTGAGCTTTTAAATTTGCCGCCCCCGGCATTCCGCCCGGAAGCACTATCATATCGATGTTATCGTAATCCAGGTCTTCAAACAAGGTATCGGCTTTTACGGTGATTTGGTGTGACCCGGTAACTTCCATTGTTTTGTTCATCGAAACAATTTCTACATCCAAATCGGCACGCCTTAGCACATCGATAATACTTATAGCTTCAATTTCTTCAAATCCTTCGGCTAAATGAACCGCAATTTTCTTCATGGTAAATGTTTATTTTTTCAAAAATAAAAAAAGGTCTTCAACTTGAAGACCTTTCCAAAAACCAATTCACTTTCTCTATTATTAATTTTCTGCGTATTCGTTCAATGCTTTTTCCAGCTTTTTACGCGTGAAAAAGATGCGACTTTTAACCGTTCCCAATGGCAAATCCAGCTCTTCAGCTATTTCTTTGTATTTGTATCCTTCTAAAAACATGGTAAACGGAACACGGTATTCGTCATCAAGTGCATTAATACTCTTGTTAATTTCTTTTGAACTGTAAAATGAATCCGGAGCAGGATAAACTTTATCTTTTGAAAACATTAGATGGAAGTCGTTGTTTGAACCATCAAAGGTGTTCTTTGTTTTAACATTTCTACGGTAATCATTAATGAAGGTGTTCTTCATAATGGTGTAAATCCATGCTTTAAAATTCGTGTTTTGTGTAAACTTGTCACGATAGGTTAATGCTTTCAGGAAAGTCTCCTGTAACAGGTCGTCAGCCTTTTCCGAGTCGGCAGTTAAACTTAAAGCATAGTAGTGCAGTTTGTCGCTCAATCCGAGCAAAGCGTTATTAAATTGAATCTGAGTCATGGCGCGTTATTTTTAATTTGTCTAAACAAATTTAAGATAAAGTCCTCCCTATTTGCAAATAAATGAAGCAATAAATTGGTTGATTCTTTCTATACGATATAAAGATTCTCTATTGTGTCTAAGGTGTTGATTGGTTAAAAGTTACGCAAGGCTTTGTTAACTCTTTGTTCCCATAGATAGATGCCGTGTAAAAGCCCTTTGTAAAACTATTTCAAGTTGTATATTTGCCAACCGAATTTATGGCAGAATGAGTCGATAGGTATTGTCGATCTTCAAAAAATCCATTAAAATTCAAAAATAAGAACAATGAAAAATGTAAAGTTAAACCAGGATGTGCAATCGGTTTTAACTTTCAGGAAATGGGGAAGAAAAAATTATTCTTCATTTCTCACTGTCCGAAAACAAGTTGTTATAGCAGTTTTATCGGTTATTTATTTTATTTCAGCACCGGTAATTTCTTTGGCAACTGTTCAGGATACTTCTGAAGTTAAAATGGAGTTTGACCTTGATGAGATTGAGGTTAGTGCGCAACGAACGCCTGCTTTGTATTCGCAGGTGGCACGGATTGTTTCCGTGATTGAGAGAAAAGAAATTGAGGCGGCACCGGCTCAAAGTGTTCAGGATTTGTTGGAGTACATTGCTGCCATTGATGTACGACAACGCGGTACCGAGGGGGTGCAAGCGGATGTAAGTGTTCGCGGCGGTACTTTCGACCAAACCTTAATTTTGTTAAATGGCATTAATATCACCGACCCGCAAACCGGCCATCACAATTTAAATCTTCCGGTAAGTTTAGCCCAGATCCAGCGGATAGAAGTTCTTCAAGGACCAGCAGCACGTGTATACGGTCCCAATGCTTTTTCGGGGGCTATAAATATTGTTACAAGGCAAAGTGCTTCTAACGAGGTAGAAGCAGCAATATCGGGTGGAAGCTATGGTTATTTTGATGGAAACCTTTCCGGAGCATTTTCTACGGGTAAATGGCAGCATTTGCTGGCATTTAGCGGAAAAAGGTCAGATGGGTATATTAACAATACCGATTTTAACGAATTAAACGGGTTTTATTCAACCCGGCTAAACACCACCAAAGGAGTGTTGAAATTCCAGCTCGGGATTTCTGAAAAAGGTTTTGGTGCCAACAGCTTTTATACGCCAAAATATCCAAACCAGTATGAAGCTACCAAAACATTGTTTGCTTCGGCAAAATGGGAAAGTCAGGGTATTTTCCATTTTAGTCCGGCAACCTATTACCGAAGGCACCAGGATAGATTTGAACTTTATCGTACCGATAAATACAAACCAACAAATGACGGTTACTACACTTGGGGAAACGACACCATGCCGGGCTGGTACTCTTCGCATAATTATCATTTAACCAAGGTTTATGGTACCAACTTAAATTGGTGGGTAAAATGGGCAGCCGGAAAAACAGCATTTGGTGTAGAGTTTCGGTCGGAAGAAATATTTAGTAATGTATTGGGCAACGAAATGGATAGGCCTATTGATGTTCCGGGTGAAGATGCTCAGTTTACAAAGTCAGACGAGCGAGAAATTATCTCTGGTTTTTTAGAGCATGCCTTGTACCGCAATAACTGGACTTTTACTGCCGGACTGATGACAAATTATATTTCGGGGAGTGATTTGGGAGTGAATGTGTTTCCGGGAATTGATTTGAGTTACAAAGCCTCTGACGCAGTTAAACTTTACTCCAGTTACAATACATCGTTACGCATGCCAACATTCACCGATTTGTATTACGATGGTCCGTCGAATGTTGGAAACCCTGATTTGAAACCAGAAAAATCAGCGACTATAGAAGGGGGAGTAAAGTATAATTCGGATTGGATTAGAGGGCATGCTGTTGTTTTTTATCGCCAGGGGAAAGACATTATTGACTGGGTAAAAGAAAATCCGGACACCGAAATATGGCAGCCGCAAAACCTGACCGAAATTAATAACCTTGGAACCGAGATTCAGGCACAATTGCTTTTACGAAATAAGTTTGGGAAACAATTGCCAAACGTACAAATAAGCTATTTATATAATAATGTAGAGAAAGTGGATGCCGATTTTGTTTCGAATTACGCATTGGATAACTTAAAACACAAGTTGGTGAGCTCGTTTAGCCAGCAACTGGCCAGTGGATTAACATTCGATTTACGTTTTGTTTTTCAGGACAGGGAAGGAACGTATACGCTTTTTGAAAATAAACTGCCGGTTGACGAGGTAAACTACGAAGCTTTTGCCGTGTTCGACATAAAATTAAATTACCAGCAAAA
This sequence comes from uncultured Draconibacterium sp., assembly GCF_963676735.1. Taxonomy (NCBI): domain Bacteria; kingdom Pseudomonadati; phylum Bacteroidota; class Bacteroidia; order Marinilabiliales; family Prolixibacteraceae; genus Draconibacterium; species uncultured Draconibacterium sp. The sequence goes on from NZ_OY781464.1 coordinate 594,670, forward strand.
AAAGTATTCAGTGTTTGTTTCGGTAAATAATATTTTTGATAAAGAATACAACGATATTGGCAATGTTATTCAGCCGGGAAGGTGGTTTAAAACAGGCATTATTTATAAAATAGGATTTAATTAAATTGTTTTAACGCTTGGTTTAAGTGTTTGTAAATTAATATTTTGAGCCGGGAGTATGCAAAGTCTTGCAGGCTCCCGGCTTATTACATCGTAGGTTCGGCTTTTCGAAAACTGTAAAAATTGTATCTTCGCCGAAAATTTAGATAGTCATGTTAAAAGGGATATTAGCAATTTCAGGACACTCGGGACTTTTTAAAATGGTTGCCGAAAGTAAAAACAGCATTATTGTAGAATCGTTAGATACAAAAAAACGTATACCGGTTTATTCTACCGCAAAAGTATCGGCATTGGAAGATATTGCCATTTATACCTACGAAGGAGACATCCCTTTGAAAGATGTTTTTAAATCTATTTCGGACAGCGAAAATGGAGGAGCAGCTATTTCTCCAAAATCTTCGGGAAATGAGTTAAAAGCATATTTCGAAAAAGTGTTGCCTGATTACGATCAGGAACGTGTTTATGTTTCCGATATCAAAAAAGTATTGTTGTGGTATAACGCTTTACAGGAAAAAGATATGCTCGATTTTTCGGAAACCGAGGACGAAGAAACAACAAGCGAAGAAACAGCTGATTAAAACAATTTGTAGTTGTTAACTGCTTTCGGATTACCCAGTAAATCACTTCGGTCAACCAGCATATTAAATAACTTTGCAGTGGCAAGCGCATCGCCGGCAGCGCGATGCCGGCCATTGATTTCAATTCCGAGTTGAGCGCATAACTTCCCAAGCGAATACGATTGGTACCCGGGCAAAAGCTTGCGCGACAACTTAACCGTACACATGGTTTTTCGGTGGTAATCGTAGCCTAAACGTCTGTACTCTTCCTGTATAAATTTATAATCAAAACTAACATTGTGGGCCACAAAAGTTCTGCCCATGGTCATTTCTACAATCTTTTTGGCAACCTGGTAAAACTTAGGAGCCGATTTTACCATGTGGTTATCAATTCCTGTCAGTTCTGTAATAAAATATGGAATATCCATTTCCGGGTTAATCAGTGTTGAGTACGAGTCGGTAATTTCCTGCCCGTTGTGCTGATAAATGGCAATTTCAGTAATTTTACCGTTTTTATAGCTCTGTCCTGTGGTTTCTATATCGATTATTGAAAACAAAATGTTTTATATTTTGAATTTATTGCGCTTTAATGTTTAAATTTGTTAAAAAATATTATTAAGCATAAAATTAAGGGCAATAACTTTTTTTGATACATGAAAATTAATTTCTAAATTGCCCATAGAATTCAACAAAAAACAAAATAATTTCAAAACTATGAAAAAATTTACTCTTTTCTTTTTTGCCCTTGTTTTGATGATGGGGTCAGCGATGGCTCAAAACTCTGATAACAAATGGGCTATTGGTGTAGGACCTGGTATCGACTATAACCTTGAAAGTGAAAATACTGGCTTCCTGGCCGATTTTTACATCAGTCGTTACTTAAGTCCACGTTTCGACCTGATGCTTGACAACAGACTTTCTTTTGACGAGCCGGGTATTGACGTATTTAATACCTTGTTAAATCTTCGTTTAAAATTATACAACGAAGACAATGCTGTTCAGCCATACCTGTTTGCAGGTCCGGGTATGATGTGGGATAACCTGGAATCAGGTATTAATTTCGATGCCGGTGCCGGTTTGAAATTCCCGGTTAGCGACAATACTTCGTTATTTGTAGCTGCTTCTTACGTTAAAGGTATTGAAGGAATGAGAAGTGTTGACGGTGTTGGAGCCACAGTAACCGACGACCATATTATGGTAACAAGTGTGCTTGAATTTGCACTTGGAAAAGCAAAAGATTCTGATGGCGATGGCGTACCGGATAGAAAAGACGAGTGTCCGAACACACCTCCCGGAGTACAGGTTGATGAAAAAGGATGCCCCATTGACTCGGATGGTGACGGTGTTCCTGATTACAAAGATGAATGTCCTGATGAGCCAGGAAAACCTGAATTGGCAGGATGTCCAGACAGAGATGGTGACGGTATTGCTGATAAAGACGACGAGTGCCCGGATACTCCTGGATTAGCAAAATTCAATGGATGTCCTGATACTGACGGCGATGGTGTTCCAGATCACAAAGACAAGTGTCCTGACACACCAAAAGGTTGTCCGGTTGATGCTGATGGATGTCCGCTTGATTCAGATGGTGACGGTGTAATCGACTGCGAAGACAAGTGTCCATCAGAAAAAGGACCTGCCAGCAACGATGGTTGTCCAGACTGGGCTGATATCACTATCCCAACTATTTACTTTGATTTTGATAGCGACAAGCTGAAACCTGCAGGTATGGCTGAATTGGATAAGTTAGCTGACCAATTGAATGCGGCTAAAGAATACGACATCGTAATTGGTGGTCACACTTGTAGCATAGGTGCTGAAGGTTACAACATGAAACTTTCAGAAAAACGTGCACAAGCCGTTGTTAAATACTTATTGAAAAAAGGTGTTAACAACGCTTATGTTGGCTCAAATAACTATGGCGAAACTAAACCTGCTGTTCCGAATACAACTATTTCGAACAAGCAGAAAAACCGTAGAGCAGAATTTGAAGTAGCAAAAATTCGTAAGTAAGGTTTATTTAAATATTTAGGAAAAGCTCAGTCGTAAGGCTGGGCTTTTCGTGTTTATAGGGCTTAAAGTGTTATATTTGCGGTCTCAAAAAAATAGCAGCTTAATTATGAGTATTGAAAGTTTAATTCAGAAAGGAACCGTTGAAGCGTTAAAAACTTTATACGGAGCAGACATACAGGAACAACAGGTACAGGTTCAGAATACCCGTAAAGATTTTGACGGCGATATAACCGTTGTGGTTTTTCCTTTTTTACGATACTCAAAAAAAGCACCCGAACAAACAGCCGACGACCTGGGGAAATACCTGGTTGAGCATATCGGAACGGTTGAAAACTTCAATGTTATAAAAGGATTCTTAAACCTGGAGATTAGCAAAAATTACTGGCTCGACATTTTAAAAACCGGGTATGCAAATACCGAATTTGGGTTTACACCGCTAACCGAAAACAGCGAGTTGGTAATGGTTGAATATTCATCGCCCAACACCAACAAGCCGCTTCATCTGGGCCACATCAGAAATAACTTGCTGGGTTTCTCTATTTCGGAGATACTAAAAGCCAACGGCAAAAAGGTGGTAATGACTAACATTGTAAACGACCGGGGAATACACATCTGTAAATCGATGTATGCCTGGCAGCAATGGGGTAAGGGAGAAACACCCGAAAGCTCGGGCATGAAAGGCGACCATCTGGTGGGTAAATACTATGTTGAGTTTGATAAACATTACAAAGCCGAAGTGGCAGAGCTACTTGAGAAAGGACTGGTGAAAGAAGATGCAGAAAACCAGGCGCCATCGATAATTGCTGCCCGCGAATTATTGCGAAAGTGGGAAGCTAAAGATGAAGCAACTGTTGAGCTGTGGAAAATGATGAACAGTTGGGTATACGCAGGCTTCGATGTAACCTATAAAACACTGGGAGTTGATTTCGATAAGATCTACTACGAATCAGATACCTACTTGATTGGAAAAGAGGAGGTGTTGCGCGGCCTTGAAGAAGGTACTTTTAACCAACGCGAAGATAACTCGGTGTGGGCCGACTTAACTGAAGACGGACTGGACCAGAAAATTCTTTTACGCAGCGACGGTACCTCGGTTTATATGACCCAGGATATTGGTACCGCCAAAATGCGTTTTAACGATTACCCCATTGATAAAATGGTTTACGTGGTGGGGAACGAGCAAAACTACCACTTCCAGGTATTGGCTATTTTACTGGATAAACTGGGTTTTAGTTGGGGGAAAGATTTGTACCACTTCTCGTACGGCATGGTGGAGCTGCCATCAGGAAAGATGAAATCGCGCGAAGGAACCGTTGTTGATGCCGACGACCTGGTAGAGGGCATGGTTAAAGTAGCGCGCGATATGTCGGCAGAGTTAGGAAAATTGGATTCATTGACTGGAGAAGATGCCGAAAATACATTTCGAATGATTGCCCTGGGTGCATTAAAATATTTTATACTAAAAGTTGACCCACGCAAAAATATGATGTTTAATCCCGAGGAGTCGATTGACTTTAACGGAAACACCGGCCCGTTTATTCAGTATACCTATGCACGTATTCAGTCGGTGCTGCGAAAAGCTGCCAACCATGAAATTTCAATTAATGCGGATCTTGCAGTTGCCGCACTTTCATCAAAAGAAAAAGAATTGCTGAAACGCATTTCATTATTCCCGGCAACTGTGCAGGAAGCCGGCGACAACTACAGCCCGGCTATAATTGCCAACTACTGTTACGAGTTAGTAAAAGAATTCAACCAGTTTTATCACGATCATTCTATTTTGGGTGAAAACGATGAGGCCGTGAAAAATTTCAGACTGGTGCTGGCTTCGGCAGTTGGGCAGGTTGTTAAAAACGGCATGGGGCTGTTGGGTATCGAAATGCCTGAAAGAATGTAGTTTGAAATTCAGGAAATAAAAAAGGAGGCCATCTTCAAAGCCTCCTTAATGTCTTTTGCAATTTGATGTTGCACTTCTGATTTAATGGTTGAAAGAGGTTTGCACTTCCTTCCTTGTCCACTTATATATTCTGATTAACGGGGAAAGGTAACCCTGAATATGTTGATTTTAGTGCTATTTAAAACAATTCTAACTGAATGACAAGCGAATTCTTTTGGTGAAAATTACATGTCATCGCTCCAGCGTTTAAGTAAATCACGCCTGCAACTCTCTGCAATAAAAGGGTCGTTGACGGCTGTTTTAACAAGCGCATTGTATTCCGCAGCATAGAGCAAGGAATAGACCTCGAAAATTGAAAGTGCGGTCTTTCTCTCTACCAATTGCATGGAATCACCAGGTTTTACATGGCCATTTCTCAGAACCCGCACATAAATCCCGGAAAAACCGGATTCTACAAATTTGCGTACAATCTGATTATCCGGAATACGAAATTCGAGCTTAAAGCAGGGCTGCCGGGGTTGGGTTATCTGTACCAGGGCTTCGCCAATTTTATAGGTGTCGCCAATGTTGGTCTCTTTTTCATTGAGACCTTTAACAGTAAGATTTTCGCCAAACATTCCCCAGGGCATTTCCAAATCAGGGTACATTTGCTGCCAGTAGCTGTAGTGGTCGGCCGAATACAGATAACAGGCTTTATCAATGCCTCCGTGGTATTTTCGGTCCATCACATTGTCATCAACCACATCTTCTGTTCCAAGGTAAATACCCGAATTCACCGAAAATTTATAGAGGCCGGTGGGAACCTCCTTGCCCTTCCAACTAATGGTTCGGGCCTCAGCTATGTTTGTTGAGATGATTTTCATTATTCGAATTTCGAACGAAGTGAACACTGCAACTGGCTACTGCTTAAGCTATCTTCCGTTCTTTTTTTATGTTTTCGTAGGCCTGATTTACTTTCTGAAACTTTTCTTTGGCTGCATTCTGCACTTCTTCGCCCAGATTACTCACCTTGTCGGGGTGGTATTTCATCGCCATTTTCCGGTACGCTTTTTTCAGTTCATCGTCGGTAGCCGAGCGCTCAATTTCCAGGATTTTATAATCGCCATCGGTATTCGGAACAAACATGGCCTGAATCGAATCAAAATCGGCGTTGCTTATGCCCATTTGGTCGCAAATATGGGTAATCAGTTTTTGTTCCGAGGCATCTACCTGTCCGTCGGCTTGTGCAATTCCAAAAAGGAAATGAACCAGCTGCAAACGTGCAGAATAATTCATGTTGGCTTTAATCTGGTTACACACTTCGTTAACCGGAATGGTTTGATTGAGCAGGTCGCGCAGCATTTTTATGGCTTCCTGTGCCGAGTCTTCACCAAAGTTGTGCACCATAAATTTCTTTACATAGTCGAGTTCCGATTTTAACACTTTACCATCGGCTTTCATTACGGCAGCTACCAGCACCAGCAGGCTCATTACATAACCACCAGTTGTTGTGCGCGACGAATAACCGCTTGTTGCACCATGTTTTACGGCCTCTTTGCCGCCATCAACCATTGCGCCAACTGCAAAGCCTATAATTGCGCCCAGTGGGCCTCCAAATGCCCAACCCAGGCCTCCGCCTATCCATTTACCAAATTTTGCCATTTTCTTTTAGTTGTTTATCAATTTTTAAAATTTGTGGAATAAGCAGGTTTTTATCGTTGGTAACCAGTTCCACATTTGCCAATGGCCGTTTTTGTTCGTCGGTCCATTGTTTGTTTATTCTTTCTTTTACTATTGCTGCGTTTACCTTGTCGCGCTTCATTACCCGTTCAATGCGCACTTTTTCTGGTGCCGATACCAGAATATTATAGTCCATCATTTTGTAAAAGCCGCTTTCAAACAAAATGGCGGCCTCGTGAATCACGTATGGGCTTTCCTGATTTTCGGCCCAGCTAAGAAATTCCTGGCGAACAACCGGATGGATTAGATTATTTACTTTCTCCAGTTCAAGTTGATTATTAAAAATTATGCCAGCCAGCTTTTTTCGGTCAATTGTGCCATTTGAGGTATAAATGTCGGTACCATACCAGTCAATTAGTCGGGTTTTTATATCTGCGTGGGTATTTACCAGTTGTTTGGCCCACACATCGGCCTCGAAAACCGGCGTACCAAGTTGTTTAAAAACGCGGCAGATTACCGACTTCCCGCTTCCTATTCCTCCTGTAATGCCAATTTTCAATGCCATACTTTAATAGGTTTCAATAAGGTATTCAACCGATTCGGGGGCGAACCTGCTGATTTGGACAAAGGACGGTTTATTACTGATTTTAACGGGTAACCTGCTTTCGTTATCACTTATGGCTTGGTAATCAATAACTGCGCGGAAATTGGCAGCTGAAATATTGTCGAATTCGCTTAGGCCCACAAGGCAGGTTAGCGTCAGTTCCGAAGGAAAAAGTTTTATGTTTATATCAGCAGGTTTATTAATCACCTGAATGGGCAAACGTAGCTGTTTTTCGGTATATTTCTCTACTTCAATTTGCAAGAGCACTTCTTCCGGAATAAGTGTTGTGTTTTCAGGGTGTACGACTTTGATATTGCGATTAATGTTTGCATCAAGTTCGTTAAACGTTCGTTCCTCGGTAAATAGGTGGCGAATGGTATCTACCACTGAGGCCGGCCCCGTTATTTTTACTTCTGCGGGTTTTAGCAGCACCGTGTTTTTGGAATTAAACTGTGGTTTAAAATTAACAGAAAGATTCGCTTTTACCGGGATAGTTTTGGTTTTCAAACTGTCGAGCTTAATGCGAATTAGATCGGGATTTACCTGTTGAAGTTTTATTTCGTTGCTGATTTGACTTGAAATACGCCGCAGTAAGGTACTGCTGGGAACCAGGAATTCTCCACCATTGGACTCCAGGTTTCGGGTAATATTACTCAGGTTTAAAATAATGGGTGAGTAGGCAAAGCTTAGTTTGTGGCGCAACAAGGTAAAACCATGAGCATCAACCTTTAAATCGAGTTTTTCGGGTGGTTGGTTGGCTAAAAACTGATGACTCGGCGGACTGACATACCTCACGGGGTAGGAAATGGTTGTGGTATAGTCTTTTTCAAGCGCATTTAAAAACCAAAGTACGGTGGCAATGAGTAAACACACCAAAAAGATAACTACACGTTTGTCGTTTTTAAGTTGTTCTACTTTTAAATAAGTCGATATTTTTTCAATCTTATTGTTCATCTTGGGTAAAGCAGCAAAATTAACGAAAAGTAGCAATTAATAGCGACATCAAAAACGAAGCTTGCAAAAATCCTTCTACAAGCTTCGTTTTTGGTTGTTTCTAATTTTAAAAAACAGGTCTTGCCACTTTAAATTAGTTTTTTGGAACACTGGAAATAACCGGAGTGTAATTTGATTCGTCGATAATTACCGGGTTGCCAACCGAAATATCGCGAGCAGAGAACAGACCCAAAACCCGTTTACCATCGCTTGAGTTAAGGTTGCCCGGTATATTTGCAGGCGGAACACTAAAGGGACCTCCGGCCCATGCCTGGTCGCTCATTCCCCAATAAAACTTGTAAGCTTCTTCTGATATCGATAACTGGTGTACCACCACCGTATCGCCGGTGTGAAGTATTTTATCTTCTTCTTCGTCTTCCCAGTCAAGCATAATCAGCATATCGTAAATGTAATTTCCATCCACCAATTCATCGCTGGCAAAGGCCAGGTCTTCGCCACTGTATAATAAATTGCCGTTAATGTAAATGTCCCATTTGTAATAGTGTCCCAGCCCCGGCGTTTCCTGCGAGTTAATGTAAACTCCGAGGTACTCGAAATTTCCCCTGTCGCTTAAATTTACTTTTACGGTATCCAGGTTTTCTACTTGCTGCAAATATTCCTGTGCGGTAATTACTGTTCCATCGCTTGTTGTAACAGTCAGGGTGTAGGTTCGTCCCGGAACACCCGGATAGGCTACATCTTCGGGAAGTAAATATACCCCTGTTGAGCCCTGTTCTTCCAGGGTAATAGTATTTGGAGTAGCTGCATCATCGGTAAGCATTACCTGGGCATTGCTAATAGCCGGGTTTTGTGCGGTTTGGTTAACAGGCAGGGTACGCTCAAGTTTTACGTAAACATTGTTTTCAATGTTGGTATTTATATAAGCTTCAACCGAAATCAGGTCGATATCTTCATCGTTTAAGTTCACATCAACCACATCTTCGCAGGAAGCTAAGGCTATAATCACGAAAATGATGATGATAAGTGCTTTTAATAGTTGTGCTGTTTTCATAGCTTTTAAAATTTAACGTTGTAAGTGATGGATGGGATAGGAGCTCCGATTATCGACAAGCGAACAAATTCCGTTTGGTTGGGATTGTCTTCGTTGGCCTCAGGAGTTATCGAATAGGCATTTCGGCGGCCATAAACATTGTACACCGATACGTTTATTGATTGCTTAAAGCGGCGATTTACATTCTTTTTAAAATCGTAGGTAAATGATAAGTCGAGGCGGTTGTAATCGGGAATGCGGTTACTGTTGCGGGCCGAATATTCGTATACCTGGTTACCCTGAATATTGTATTTTGCTACGGGGTATGAGGTAGGATTCCCGGTGGCGTAAACAAAATTGGCTGCAAAGTTCCAACGGTCGTTTAACTGGTAGCTCGATACAAGGGAGATATCATGTGTGCGGTCGTACGACGATGGATAAGGATTGCCATTGTTTATCCCCTCAATCTCGCGGGTTGTTTCCGACCAGGTGTAACCCAGCCAGCCCGTAAGTTTTCCTTTCGACTTTTTTACCAGCATTTCCAACCCTTTCGATTCGCCCGTTCCGTGCAGCAGCTCGGTTTCAATAGCATCATTCAGGAAAAGCTCGGCGCCTTCAATGTAATCCAATACATTTTGCATGTCTTTGTAGTACACCTCAAGCGATGTTTCCCAGGTGTTTTGCTTAAAGTTTCTGAAATAACCAAGAGATACCTGGTCTACCTTAAGCGGCTTGATGTAGGTGCTTGATGGTAGCCAGATGTCAAGCGGAGTGGGTGATTGTGTGTTGGAAATGAGGTGCAGGTTTTGCACCATGCGGTTGTACGATCCTTTTACCGAACTGTTCCGGTCGAGGGTGTATTTCATGCTTAAACGCGGTTCGAGATGTATAAAGGCATCGCCAATTTTATCCATACTGCCATAGCTGATAGTTTCAATAATTTCATCTTTATCTGGTTTGTCAGGGTTTTGGTAAATATTTACTTCACCTTTTCCAACCTGCTGGAAATGACTTAAACGCAGGCCATACTGCACCGAAAACCGTTCAGATATTTTTTGTTCGTTCGACAGGTAAACGGCACTCTCAATGGCATTGTAGTGCGCCAACTCCATATTCGAAAACATGGATTGATCACCGTTGGTGGCAATTTTTCCGGGACGAAACTGGTGTTTAATGGCGTTGACACCAAACTTCACGGTGTTCTGTGGGTTCGGGAACCAGGTGAAGTCCGCCTTACCGTTGTAATCTTTTATCCGCGACGACCAATCAAAATTGTCTGCATTATCGCCCGGAACCCCCAGGTTGTAGTCGTAATTTGAAAAAATAGCCGAAATATTCATAAACAGTTTATCGCCGAAGATGTGGTTCCAGCGTGCGGTTGCCGTAGCATTTCCCCACTGCATGTACATTGATTCGCCCATCTCAAAAACATCCTGGCCCATGTACCCCGACAGGAAAATGCGGTTGTTGTTATTAATCACGAGGTTCGATTTGCCATTTAAATCATAAAAATAAATGGTGTTGTCAACCAGGGCATCTAATCCTACAGCTTTGCCCAGTACATCGTAATAGGTGCGCCGGCCGGCCAATAAAAAGCTCCACTTGTCTTTAATAATAGGCCCTTCAAGTGTTAATCGGCTTGATAGGTTTCCAATACCTCCGTCAAAACCGAATTGTTTGGAGTTGCCGTCTTTTTGCCTGATATCGATAACAGAAGAGGCCTTTCCGCCATATTCGGCAGGAATACCGCTTTTGTACACCTGAATATCTTTTATAGCATTGGAGTTAAAAACTGAAAAGAAACCCATGAGGTGGGAAGCATTGTAAACAGGTGCTTCATCGAGTATCATCAGGTTTTCGTCGGGGCCCCCGCCACGCACATACAACCCTGAACTGGCTTCGCCGCCACTCTGAATTCCGGGTAGTAGTTGAATGGTACGAATAATATCTACCTCGCCCATAAAAGCCGGAAGCTTTTGAATGGTTTTTACCGGTAGCTTTTCCATACCCATTTCAATACGTTCAACATTGGCATTGGCTGCTTCGCCACGTACAATAACTTCTTCCATTAAGGCAGTTTCTTCGCTTAACGAAAGCGAAACATTTTGGCTTTCAGTAGCGCTAATTCTTTGTTTAATGGTTTCGTAACCAATAAAAGAAACCTGCAGGGTGTAGGTTCTGCCGGCCGGAATAGTGAGCGAGTAAAATCCGTAGGGATTAGAGGCGGTGCCCTGTTTAAGTTCTTCAACATAAACCGTTGCGCCAATCAAAGCCTCTCCGTTCGAGGCATCTTTTAGGTAACCACTTAAGGTAATGTGTTGTGCTTGTACTGCAACTCCCAAAAAAAGGAGCAGGAGTAACATGTTTGTTTTCATCATTTTTTGGCTTTCGTTTTTAATTGTTTTTTCAGAATGTTCTGGCCAAACATTCTTATTGTTTTCTGACTTGCACAAAAGTAGTGCATCTTATTTTTCTGCTTTTTTAAAAACGACCAACATACGCTATGAATCGACTAAAGGTACTTTTTGGTCTTTTTATTAATCTGCAAATAAGGACAGCTGAAAAAGTAGAGGGTTGCAAAAACGATTAAAAAAAGTGATTAATGCTGAATGACCAGCTTTTGGGTGTGTGAAAAGACATCGGAGGTGGCTTTTAAAATATAAGTTCCATTTTGCAGCTTGGATGTTGGAACCAAATCATTTCCATGGCTGGTTTGATCTACCATCTGCAATTGTCCTTTCATGTTGAAAATCTGAATGTTGATTTGTTGCTTGTATGTTAGTTTTGGATGGTAAAGTTGGAAAGAATGAAGGACAGGATTTGGGTAAGCGTAGCCTTCCTGAGCGGTAAAATGGCTGGTGAAATCGCGCCAGTCGCGAATACCATTTTGATTTAAGTCGCCAAGAATACAACTGCTTGCAATCGGATTAGTGAGGTCGTTGCCTTTAAAAACGCAATCAAAAGCATCATCCAGCCCATCGTTGTCGGCGTCCGAGAAAAGGAGTTGAATATCCGGCCGGCCGTCTTCGTTAAAGTCAAAAGCTTCAGTAAGGTCGCTGCGGCCGTCGGCATCCGAATCACGGTCAAGCATGTCGGGCACTCCGTTTTCATCGGTGTCAACCGGTCGGTAATAAATGCCTCCCATTTCAGGGTCGTAAGCATCATCCCAACCGTTATTGTTGGCATCAATTCCCGATGGCGGAATATAATTGTGTTCGTCCTGCCATTCTATGTTGTCGGTAATCCCGTCGTTGTCGCTGTCAATATCGAAATGGTTGGGAATGCCATCATTATCAGAATCCAGGTGAAAACCTTCGGCACTGTCAGGCAATCCATCGTTATCATTATCCAAATCAACTTTGTCTTCAACCTCGTCTAAATCGCTGTTTTCAATAATTTCGATATAAACATGGGCCAGTGCAATGTATTCAGCCTCGGTAACTTCTTTAATGTAATATTCAAATTGAATTTTACCACTGTAAAGTTTAGGTAATTCGAGGCTGAAATTACCATCGTCATCCATTTGCAGGTAGGCCTCTTTTGGTGATTCGGCAAAGTATATCTGAATTCTGTCGCCGTTAGGATCGTAATCGTTGAGTAAAACATTGCCCGTTAAGGTGAGCCTGTTTTTGGCAATGTGAATAAAAGTGTCGTTTTTTGCCACCGGAGGAGTACTTTGTTCTAAGGCTGTAGTTTTTAAATTTGGAGCTGCGTATACCCCAATAAAAGCTAAAACAAACAGAACAAAAAGTAAGCCCTTCTTCAATATTTTACCCTTAGTTTTCAATGTGTACTTTTATACTATCAAAAATACGGCACATTAAGCCTGGTAACACATATTGATTGCCTAAAATGAATGAAAAAGTTGTTGGTTTTGTGGGGGTTAATGGCGTAAAGGGGTATAAGAATTTGTCTCAAAAAGGGAGTGGAACGACTAGTTTTTGTTTCAGAAAAACTTGTTTGACTGTAAGCTTTTACCTATAATAAGAATGTTTAATATGTTTATAATACAGTCTATTGTTTTGTGGCAGAGGAGCTTCTAATAATTAATTCCGTATCCATCGTTATGGTTTGGTAGGTTTCAGCTTGTTTTTTATTGTTAATCTGGTTGATAATCAATTCTGCTGCTTTTTGTCCCATCTCAAAACCCGGTTGTTTTACGGTGGTAATTGCGGGTGTAACCAGCTCTGAGTAGGGTTCATTACTAAACCCAACAATCGCAATATCTTCAGGTACGCGTATGCCTTTTTCTTTTAAATAAATGATCGAACTTAAAGCGGTTGTGTCGTTGGCACAAAAAATAGCATCGGGTCTTATTTTCTGCACCAACATCTTTTTTATGGCCCTTAATCCGTCTTCGCGCGTAAGGCTGTTATGAAGCACATAATCGTTATTAATTTCCAGCCCGGCGTCGGCTAAAGCCTGGCGATACCCGTCTTCGCGTTTCGAATAAATCTGAAGGGTTAGGGGGCCGGTTATGTGTGCAATGCGGGTTCTTCCTTGCTCAATCAGATGTTGTGTGGCCCGGTAGGCACCTCCAAAATCGTCAACAACTATCTTGTGTGCTGGTATTTCCTCAACAATACGGTCGAAAAATACAATTGGCGTGTGTCGTTCGGCAAAAGGTTTTAAATGATCAAAGGTTTTTGTTTGCATCCCGATAGACAGGATGAGCCCGTCAACCCGATTGGCAAACAAGGTGTGGGCAATGGTACTTTCTTTTTCAAAATTGTCGTTTGACTGCGAAATGGTAACAGCAAAACCTTGTTTATAGGCAATATCCTCAATACCTGAAATAACCGATGAGAAAAAGTGCCGGTTGATTAGTGGAACAATTACGCCGATGGTGTTGGTTCGCTTTGTGCGCAGGTTGGCTGCCATTACGTTGGGGCGATATCCCATCTCGGCTGCCGTTTTTTTAATTTTTGCCCGTGTTGCTTCACTAATTAAAGGGTTATCTTTTAAAGCCCGCGATACGGTAGAGGCTGAAATTTTCAGCTTTTTGGCAATATCGTGTATTGTAGTTTCAGGTTTTTGCACCATTGTAGTCTTGTTTGATGGCAAAGTTAAGATTATTTTTTAATCAATGCAATCGATTGCATTTTGCTTTTTTCTCCTTATATTTGTTGAGGTAAAAATCATAAAAAATATAAATTCAAATAATATGGCAACAATTTATGAAAGTAGGTACGCTTATCATCCTGAGGATTTTAAAACGTACGACACCGAAAAAATAAGAAAAGAATTTTTAGTTGAAAACCTAATGGAAGAAGGCAATGTGCGCCTTGTTTATTCTTCTATTGAACGTTACATCGTTGGCGGAGCAGTTCCAACAACCGAAGGCCTTCCGCTGGAAACCATTGATCCGTTGAAAGCAGCGTATTTCTGCGAGCGCCGCGAAGTGGGTATCATTAACGTGGGGGGCACCGGAAGTATTGTTGTTGACGGAACTGAGTATAAAATGAATTACAAAGACGCTCTGTACATTGGTAAAGGAAGTAAGGATGTTGTGTTTAAATCAAATGACGCAACAAAACCGGCGCGTTTTTATTTCAACTCGGCACCGGCACACAAAGAATATCCAACCAAGCAGGTAACCATGGATGATGCCAACGTGCTTCACCTCGGAAGCCTTGAAACATCAAACGAAAGAAACATCAACCAGTTACTGATAAACGGAGTGGTAGAAACATGTCAGTTGCAAATGGGAATGACTGAATTAAAAACAGGTAGCGTTTGGAACACCATGCCTCCGCATCAGCACGATCGCCGGAATGAAGTTTATTTTTATTTTGAAGTACCCGAAAATCAGGCAATTTGTCACTTTATGGGGCAACCACAGGAAACCCGTCATTTGTGGATGAAAAACGAACAGGCAGTAATTTCTCCTGAATGGTCGATCCACTCGGCAGCAGGTACTTCAAACTATATATTTATTTGGGGTATGGCCGGTGAAAACCTCGACTACACCGATATGGATGTAATTCAGCCACAAGAGTTAAGATAAATTGGCCGGGCGCGAAACGATGTAATCGGTTTGCGTTTTCAAACAAAGCAATCAATCAACAATAAATTATAAAAATGATACAAGAACTATTTAGTTTAAACGGAAAAGTAGCCCTTATTACCGGTGGAACACATGGTATTGGAATGGCCATTGGAAAAACCCTGGGACAGGCAGGTGCTAAAATTTGCATCAACGATATTTCAGACGAAAAACTGGAAGAAAGTAAGGCCGAATATGCCAAAGCCGGCATTGATGTATTTACACTAAACTTTGATGTAACCAATGAAGATGCTGTAGATAAAGGTATCTCTCAAATTGAAAAAGAAGTGGGCGATATAGATATTCTGGTAAACAATGCCGGAATCATCAAACGTATTCCGATTTTGGAAATGCCGGTAGCCGATTACAAACAGGTAATCGATATCGACCTGGTGGCACCACTGATTGTTGCCAAACGTGTAGCTCCAAAAATGATTGAAAAACGTTCAGGAAAAATCATCAACATGTGTTCGATGATGAGCGTATACGGACGTAACTCGGTATCGGCCTATGCTTCGGCAAAAGGTGGATTGAAACTGTTAACGGCCAACATGTGTTGCGAATGGGCTAAATACAATGTTCAGATTAACGGAATTGGCCCGGGGTACATTGCTACAGCGCAAACTGCTCCGATTCGCGAAGGCGGCCATCCGTTTAACGATTTGGTAATGACCCGTACACCGGCAAACCGCTGGGGAGAGCCTGAAGATATTGGTAACGCTGCATT
Organism: uncultured Draconibacterium sp.; assembly: GCF_963676735.1. Lineage (NCBI taxonomy): Bacteria > Pseudomonadati > Bacteroidota > Bacteroidia > Marinilabiliales > Prolixibacteraceae > Draconibacterium > uncultured Draconibacterium sp. The sequence goes on from NZ_OY781464.1 coordinate 610,277, forward strand.
GTTCCTGGCATCAAACGCTGCCAATTTTGTTAACGGACAGGTGTTGTACGTTGATGGTGGTATTTTAGCCAACTTTGGTTACGTAAAAGGCGAAAACGATATTTAATTAGCATATTATATTTCAAAGAGTGTGTCTGAAAAGCATCCTAGAGTATAGGGGTTTTTCTGATACACTCTTTTTTTTGAAACCTGAAAAAAAATGGCAGGAATCGGCAGCTTTGCTAATCCTGTTTTTTCCCGATAAAATTGAAAAACTATAAAATCTTGCAAAAATGAAACAACTCTTCTTTTTTGTGTTGCTTGCAACAGCTTTAATTGCTTGTAAACAAGAACCTGTATTGGTGCTGAACAATAATCTTGATGTGGAACGACAAGATGAAATTGTTGTACTATCGCGGTCGGAGGTAGACGCAAAAATAAAATTGGAAGCTAATGAATTACCTGTTTTTCATAAAAACGGAGAAGCAGTGCCTGCCCAAACCGATGACCTGGATGGCGATGGTTTGTGGGACGAAGTAGTATTGCTCATTAATTTTCAGCCGGCAGAAACTGTAGAATTACAAATTGGCGCCGTTAGCAAAGAAAATTATCCGCTAAGCGAGAAAAGAACCAATTTGCGTTTGGGAATTGAACAAGACGACGGATCGTTTAAAGAAGTGGATAACTACAAAGCTATTCCGCATACCGAGCCGTTTAAAGTAATTGCACAGGGAGAAGGGGTTACCTGGGAAAATGAGAAAATTGCTTTTCGTGTATATTTCGATTGCCGTAATGTAAAAGACCTTTTCGGGAAACGTAAGCCGGTTATGGTAGCCGACGATGTGCACACGCCCGGTTTTGGCAACTACCACGAACTGGCCGACTGGGGCATGGATGTGCTGCATTGTGGAAGCTCGCTGGGCTCGGGTGGCATTGCCATCCTGAAAAATGATTCGTTGATACGCCTGGGGTCAACCGCCGAATTTGAATACCAGAAAATTGTAGAAGGGCCGCTTCGTTCGATATTCGAATTGCGCTACTCGGGCTGGGATGTTGATGGGGAAGATATGCAAGCCACCGAGCGCATTACCATATATCCCGGGAAATACTGGTTTGAATCGGATGTTACCATTAACGGTTGCTCGGAAGACAACCAGGTGGTTACCGGTATTGTTACCTCGCAGCTAACAAACGAACCTTTTCAGTTTGAAGCAGCCGATTTTACCTGCATCGGTACGCATGATGTACAGTCGTTAAACAACGATGAATTGGGAATGGCCGTTCTTGTTCCGGGCAAGGAAACCGGAAAAATTGGCCGTACTACCGATATTAATTTCTTTAAAAAAGGTTTTGTAACTGTTCAGGAAAAAGGCTTTAGCAACATCATTTCCGAAACCTATTTTATTGGTCAGCACTGCCAGGATGCTGTGCCGGCAAAACATTATTTCTTCTCGGTTTGGGGCCTCGATAAAGAGCAGTGGAAAACTGAAGAGGGATTCAGGAAATACATTTCAGAAGAAGCAGTGAAGCTTTCAACTCCGATTGAGATATTGTAAAAAAATTGCAGCTACTCACAAAATGGGTAGCTGCAATTTTTTTATTCAGGTATTTCGGCTGTTTTAAATAAACAGCACCTGTATCCATCCTTGTATGATTTCCCCGGTCTCGGGGTCGAGCTGTGAACCATACATGCTGTGTGGGATTGAATACACGATTAGCATTACAATTGACGCTACTATGGTATACACAGGGCGCGCTTTTTTTCGGTTCATGGCATACGCCAAAATCCAGAATATAAAGGCAAGAAGTGTTTTGTTATCGGTTAAATCCCAGGCAAAAGGTATACCTGCCCATGCTTCTCCAAAAGCATATAACTGAACTACCGGGCCCAAAATCATTCCGCCAATAAAAAGGGCAATAAGTGTAACGGTGGTATAAAACTTAAAACCTTTGTTTTTAAATACCGCCATTATGCCTGCCAGGTTGCCCAGTAACATGGCAAAAAACATAAAGAAAATGTGCGGTGCCAGTACCGACGAAGGAACAGCACCTTTAAAGCGTATCACAACCGGTTCCTCTTGTAAATAGGTAGTGGTGCCATTTGTATCAGTAATTTCAAAATAGTACTGAATTTTTCCGGCTGCCGGTTGCTCCGGAATAGGGGCGTACCAGCCTTCTTCTTCTGTTATTTTGAATAGAGTGTTCATAAGATACGAATCAACCGGTTTTACCTGGTAAGTAAATTCAACAGCGTGGTAGGGATCGTTGGTGATGTAACGTTTGTAAAAAAGTTTGGCGGCAATGGTGGTGTCTTTTATGGCTAAATGAATGTTGGTGCCACTTCCTATCTCAATGCTTCGTACCAATTCCACATCGTGGGATGTTTGGTTGGTTTCAATGGTCATTTTTTTATCGTAGGTTGGTCCGGTTTTGCGCTGGTATATTATTGCTGCCAGTGTTAACAAAATTGCAAAAAGCCAATAAAATACTTTTTTCATTTTAGCCTGTTTTAAATTTATTACAAGTATAAAAAGGATTTTTCAATTAATTGTTCAGCAAAAACAGTCTAAAGCACCTCTGCTACCTCATAAATTTTCTGTGGCTTAGTGCGGCATTAATTTGTTGCACGTAAAAACTTGACCTATCTTTAATGCCGTTCGAAAGAATAGAATTTTTGTGGTAATTTTCGGGTATTCAAAAATGTACCTGCTTGGTAATACTAAAGAATGGCACTTAACTATATTTTCATATTTTTCTTTGTAGCAGCATTTGTAATTGCCCTGGCACGCCTCGTATTTTTAGGCGATACCCAGGTTTTTTCTGAAATGGTGCAGGCCACTTTTGATATGGCTAAAACCGGATTTGAAATATCGCTTGGTTTAACCGGGGTGCTAACCCTGTGGATGGGAATTATGAAAATAGGGGAGAAAGGCGGCATTGTCCATGTGTTTTCAAAGCTGATTGGTCCGTTTTTTAATAAACTTTTTCCGGAACTGGGGAAAGAGCATCCGGCCCATGGCTCTATTCTGATGAATATTGCAGCGAATATGCTTAACCTTGATAATGCCGCCACGCCAATGGGACTGCAGGCCATGAAAGAAATGCAGGCTACCAATCCCAATAAAAATACTGCATCGAATGCACAAATTATGTTCCTGGTATTAAATACCTCGGGACTTACGCTTTTACCCATTAGTATAATGGTTTACCGGGCTCAGTTGGGTGCGGTTAACCCTTCTGATATTTTTATCCCAATTTTGCTGGCTACTTATTTCTCAACCATTGCCGGCTTAATTGCCGTTGCTTTTTACCAAAAAATTAATTTGCTGGATAAAACTATTCTGGCCTATCTGGGCGGTTTAACCGCAATTATTACCGGAGTAATCTGGTATTTCTCTACACTGGAAAAAGACCAGATTACCGAGGTGTCGGGTATTGTAAGCAATTTTATTCTGTTTACCGTAATTGTGGCCTTTATACTGATGGCCGTTTGGCGCAAGGTAAACGTGTACGAAGCGTTTATTGAGGGCGCGAAGGATGGTTTTAAAACGGCTGTGAAAATTATTCCGTACCTGGTGGCTATTTTGGTGGCCATCGGCGTTTTTCGTGCTTCAGGTGCTATGGATTGGGTGGTTGCCGGGGTAACCTGGGGCTTTAATCAAATGGGAATAAATGCCGATTTTACTCCGGCATTGCCCACCGCTTTAATGAAACCCTTAAGTGGTAGTGGGGCACGCGGCATGATGGTTGATGCAATGACCACCTATGGTGCCGACTCGTTTGTGGGGCGCGTGGCCAGTACCGTTCAGGGAGCTACCGATACAACATTTTATATCCTCGCTGTTTATTTCGGAGCAGTGGGAATAAAAAATACCCGCTATGCTGTTGTGTGCGGCCTGATTGCTGATTTTGTTGGAATTATTGCTTCTATTTTGCTGGCCTACCTGTTTTTTTATTAACCGTTATTTCCCACTTCTCAAACTTTATCAGTCCTTTCCCTGAAGATGTAACGGCTGGAGCCAATGTATGAAAGGTAATTGGTGTTGTTGAAAGACAAGTTGTTGGTGTGTTGCGTGCTGAATCGGTATTTTAGCATAATGTGAGTTGAAAGCTCCAATTAAGCCATGAATTCACTCGTTCGATATTGGTTATTGATTCGCTTTGCAGAAAAAGAAATCCTTTCCGCACTTCTATAAGTGTATTCCGCACCAGTCGAAATTTATTCCGCGTTGCTTTGAGCGTGTTTCGCAATAATAAGTTTGGCAGGCGAACTAATCCATCGAGTCGTACACTATAACCTTGTTCCACAAATGCTGGTTCTGCTCCACAAATTTCAGATGGATAGGATCAAGCTGGTAAGCATCCTGATCGGCCTGGTTATCAAACATGGCCATATACGACACCGAGTACGAATGGTCTACAACATCGCGATCTTCAGTTGAGGCCGGAAATCCAATATGGCTAAGCTTTATGGTTTTTACCTTAATCAGTTGGTTTAAACCTTCAAGCAGCTGTTGTTTGTGTTGCTCATTTTCGGGTTCTTTCAACCAGAAAAATACATGGTGTACCAGTGCACCCTGAAGTTTTACTTCGCCTGCGTCCGCTTTTTTTGTTAGCGGAAACAGGCTTGCCAATGTTAGTCCTGTTGCCATTTTTTTGATAAACAATCTTCGGTTTTTCATATTAGAGCTTATTAACGGTTTGTTTTAAAAGTACGAGTTTACTCAAAAGTGACTCCAGTAAATCCAGTTTTAACATGTTCGCACCGTCTGATTTTGCAAGGCCAGGATTCGGGTGTGTTTCTATAAAAATGCCATCAGCGCCAACTGCAATTCCTGCGCGGGCAATGGTTTCAATCAATTGGGGTTGTCCGCCGGTTATGCCACTGGCCTGGTTCGGCTGCTGAAGCGAGTGTGTTATATCGAGCACAACAGGTACGTCAAGTGCTTTCATTTCAGGAATACCGCGGTAGTCAACTACCAAATCGTGGTAGCCAAATGTGGTTCCGCGCTCGGTTAAAAATACCAGGTTGTTACCACTTTCTTTCACCTTTGTAACGGCAAACTGCATGGCCGCAGCCGATAAAAACTGGCCTTTTTTAATGTTTACTGCTTTTCCGGTTTTTGCTGCAGCTACCAGAATATCGGTTTGGCGGCATAAAAAGGCGGGTATCTGCAGCACATCAACATACTGGGCGGCTATTTTTGCTTCCTCGGCGGTGTGTATATCGGTTACAACGGGTATATCAAAGGTTTCCTTTACTTTTCGGAGTATTTTCAAGGCTTTCTCGTCGCCAATTCCCGTAAACGAATCAAGCCGCGATCGGTTTGCTTTACGATACGAACCTTTAAAAATGTACGGTATTTTTAATTTCTCGGTAAGGGTAACAACCTGTTCAGCAATTTCCATGGCCATTTGCTCGCCTTCAATGGCACAGGGGCCTGCCATTAAAAAGAAGTTGCCGCTGTTGGTATTTTTTAGTTTATCAATTTGTGGAATCATGCAATTACTTTTTGCGCTAAAAGTAATAAGAATGTTTGGCTTATGCTTGAGGGAAGTGTATAAAACACAAATGGGAACTATTTTGTTACAAATAGCTCCCATTCACTTTCAAGTAACCGAAGTTACTTTTGGTGCCAGGCTACGGTTATTGCGACCGGCTTCCACATTTTCTTTCGAATTTGTTTTGGCCCCCGACTTTCCAGTTTTGCTTTCTACGGCTCAACCTTTCAGCCGTTCTTTCGGTATTCGCGCTTACCTTCCTGAACGAAGTGTCTTCCGGTGTATTCAGCTCTATCCCTAAGGATATCCCCTTTCTAATCATCAATTCCGGGTTTCCCCTTTCTTGTTGTGCAGTTTCGCAGCAGAAACCTTGGTTTCGTTACTTCCTGCCCGATGACCCAATCTTGAAAGAACTTCTGGATTTTCTTCCAGATGATTGCCTGAATTTTGATATTCCAGAGTATCGCATTCAAACTTCGGCTTTTTCATTGTGCCGCCCCGAAGGATGGGATGAAATGATTCCGGTTCCAACTAAGAAACTTTTTCCGTTTCCACAATTTCCAAGCAGCCTTTTATCGCTCACCTGATATTTCAAAGATACAGCGAAAATGGAAAAAAGCAAGTGATTATCAGGTGTTTGTATTCACTATGAATTAACCGTGGTTATTAACAATTGTTAATAAGATAGTTTTCTCTTTTATAAAGGTGAGGTGTTTACGACAAGCGGTTTTTAAAGTCGTTATGCCCAAATTCACGTATAACTTTTAACTCATCGTTTTGGGTCCAAATGGCAATTACCGGGTGGTTTACCCCGTTAAACATAGTGGTTTTCACCATGGTGTAATGAATCATATCGAGGAAAACGATTTGTTCGCCAATTTGCAGCTCGTGGCCAAAGTCGTAGGCTTCCATAAAATCGCCTGCCAGGCAGCTTCCTCCGCCTAATCGATACAAGTGTTTGCTTTCCGGTGTTGGGTCGCCAGCGCCAATAATTTTAGGACGGTAAGGCATTTCAAGCGTGTCGGGCATGTGGGCGGTAAACGACACGTCAAGAATAGCGGTTTTTATTCCGCTGTGTGTAACAATATCCTGAACGGTTGACACCAGAACTCCTGTTTCCCAAGCTATGGCACTTCCCGGCTCCAGAATTACTTTTACATCGTATTTTTTTCTGAAACGGGTAAGCAACTCAACAAGGTGTTGGTGGTTGTATCCTTTGCGGGTCATTAAATGGCCGCCCCCCATGTTTACCCATTTTACCTGGTGCAGGTATTTTCCATACTTCTCTTCCAGGTTTTTCAATACATTCTCAAGGCTGTATGAATCAGATTCGCACAGTACATGAAAATGAATGCCTTCAATTCCGGCAGGTAGCTCTTCCGGCATTTCTTTGCTGCCAACCCCCAAACGCGATCCGGGTGCACTCGGGTTGTACAAATCAGTACCAACATCTGAAAACTCAGGGTTTACACGAATGCCACACGAAATCGCATGCTCCGAATTCCGGGTTTGCCCGTAGTATTTTTGAAACTGGTTGAACGAGTTAAAAACAATGTGGCTGCTGTAACCCATCAATTCCTCAAATTCGTGTTCAAAATAAACCGGCGAATACAGGTGTGCACGTGTTTGCATTTCTTCGAAACACAACCGGGCCTCGTTTAGCGAGCTGGCTGTTGCACCTTTTAAATACTCGCGAACAATCGGAAAAGCGCTCCACATGGCAAAGCCTTTAAAAGCCAGAATAATCTCGATGCCTGCTTCTTGCTGAACATGGTTTATCAACTCCAGGTTGTTACGAAGCAGTTTTTCGTCGAGCACGAAGGCCGGAGACGGTATTTCTTTGTAATTCATTTTAAAAAGGACATGGCGCAAAGAGCAGCGATACTATTGCATGCTCTTTGCGTCTGACTTGTTATACTTCCAAATCACCATTAATTTCTTCATTCCAGGGCAATCCGTGTTCTCCAATTTTTTCCATAAACGGATCAGGGTCGAACTCCTCGACATTAAATACGCCCTTGCCCTGCCATTTGCCGGTAAGTACCATCATGGCACCGAGCATTGCAGGTACGCCTGTTGTGTACGAAACGCCCTGTGTGCCAGTTTCTTCAAAGGCTTTTTGGTGGCTACAGTTGTTCCAAACATAATAGGTTTTTTCCTGACCATCTTTTATTCCTTTTATCCTGCATCCGATAGATGTTTCACCGGTGTAGTTGTCTCCCAAATCTCCCGGATTTGGCAGCACTTCTTTCAGAAATTCCAGAGGAATTATATCAACTCCCTTATAGTTAACGGGGTCAATTCTGCTCATGCCAATGTTTTGTATCACGCGCAAATGTGTCAGGTATTCATCGCCAAAGGTCATCCAGAAACGCGCGCGCTTCAGGCTCGGGAAATTTTTTGTAAGCGATTCCAGCTCTTCGTGGTAAAGTACATATGAGTTTCTTGCACCGATATTAGGATAGTTCAGCGCCTGTTTTATTTCAAAAGGTTTGGTTTCTACCCACTGGCCATTTTCCCAGTAACGACCGTTTTGTGTAATCTCGCGAATATTAATTTCCGGATTAAAATTGGTAGCAAAAGCTTTTCCATGGTCACCGCCATTACAGTCTACAATGTCAAGGAAGTGCATCTCATCAAAATGATGTTTGGCCGCATGTGCGGTATAAATGCTGGTAACTCCCGGGTCGAAACCACAGCCAAGAACGGCCATAATGCCTTTTTCTTTAAAGCGATCGTGGTAAGCCCACTGCCAGCTGTATTCAAATTTGGCTTCATCTTTAGGCTCGTAGTTGGCGGTGTCGAGGTAATTTACACCGGTTTCCAAACAAGCATCCATTATGGGAAGATCCTGGTAAGGAAGTGCAACATTAATAACAAGTTCAGGTTTGAATTCGTTAATTAAGGCAACGGTTTCGGCAACATTATCCGCATCAAGGCGGGCGGTTTTAATCCGGCCTTTGCCTACTTCCTGGGCAATAACATCGCATTTTGCCTTTGTACGGCTGGCCAATAGAATTTCTGAAAAAACATCAGGATTATCGGCGCATTTGCTGGCAACTACACGCCCAACACCACCAGCTCCAATTATTAAAACTTTACTCATTTTTTATAAGTCAATTAATAAAATTACATAAATAATCTCAATCGAATATTGTATTTTCGTATAAATATACGCTGTAAAAACGGAAACAAATTAAGCATTTTTTTTGATGAAAAAACGTTTCGAAAATGAGGATTTTAATCCTAATGGTGTGGGATTAAAAAATGGGAACTTTATTGGCTTGCCATTTGATGGAAAGAAAGCAGAGGTAATATTGTTTCCCGTACCCTGGGATGTTACTGTTTCGTATGGCGAAGGCACAGCCCTGGCGCCTGCAAAAATATTGGAAGCATCAGCACAACTCGATTTATTTGATTTGGACTTAAAAGATGTCTGGAAGCGTGGTATTTATTTTCAGCCGGTTAACGATGCTGTGTTGCAAATACGCCATGAATTGAGACCCAAAGCTACGGCATATATCGATTTTCTTGAAAATGGGGGACAAGTTTCGGATAATCCGGAAATGCAAAAAATACTGGCCGAAATTAACCAACAGTGCGAGGCCATGAATTTTTTTGTGTACCGCGAAACAAAAAAATTGTTGGAGTTAGGGAAACTGGTCGGATTGGTTGGTGGCGACCACAGCACTCCGCTGGGCTATTTAAAAGCCCTTTCAGAAAAATACGAACGTTTTGGTGTGTTGCAAATTGATGCACATTTGGATTTAAGAAATGCTTATGAAGGTTTCACCTACTCGCACGCCTCAGTATTTTATAACGCCATGCAACTTCCGGAAATAAAAAAACTGGTGCAGGTTGGTATTCGTGATTGTTGCGAGGAAGAGGTGGAATTAAGTAGGAACAATGACAAAATTGAAGTTTATTTCGATCAGCAGCTAAAAGAAAAACAATATAAAGGCGAAAACTGGGATGAACAATGCGAAGAAATAATCAGCGAATTGCCCGGTAATGTGTACATAAGTTTTGATGTTGACGGACTGGATTCGAAATTATGCCCGGCTACAGGAACACCTGTGCCGGGAGGCTTGGAATTTAATCAGTCCATTTATTTATTTAAAAAAGTACTTGAAAGCGGCAGACGAATTATTGGTTTTGATGTGTGCGAAACAGGCAATGCAGAGTGGGATGCCAATGTTGCAGCCCGCTTGCTTTATAAACTTTGTTGTTTGGCCGGTTAAACGCAGGAAGCTGAAATACAATTTTTTTGAATGTTACAGCGCTTGAAATATAAAAAAACAGTATCAAAAGGCGCTTATTTTAGTTTTTATTCCTGCTTACCGAAATTATTCGAAAAAAATATTTTTATTTGCGTTTTGAAGCAAAATGCAAATAAACACTTATAATTTTTTATGGTTACGTAGATGAAAAACACTTATTTTGATTTGATTGAGCAAAGCTACTATTTCCCGCAGGAAGGCTTTGATTTAAGAGGAGATACCCTAACTTTTCACGGCATTTCTCTAAAATATCTGATTAAAAAGTATGGAACTCCATTTAGGTTTATATACCTGCCAAAAATTGGAGAACAAATCAAAAAATCGCGTAACCTTTTTAACAAGGCTATAAAAAAGAACAACTACAATGGCAAATACTACTACTGCTATTGTACAAAGTGTAACCACTTTTCTCATGTTATTAACGAAGCTTTAAAGCATAATGTCAACCTCGAAACTTCTTCGTCGTACGATATTGATTTAATACTGCATCTTTTTAAAGACAAGAAAATTGATAAAAACCGTAAGATTATCCACAACGGTTATAAAACGAAGGAGTATCTGACCAAGATTATCGAGCTTCAGCGTATTGGTTTCAAAAATAATATCATTGTTCTGGATAGTATAAACGAACTGGAACGGGTGGAGAAACTGGCTAATGGCGAGAAAGTTAAAATTGGTATCCGTATGGCCATAAATGAAGAATCGCAGTCGGCTTATTACACCTCGCGATTGGGAATAAGGCATACCAAAATTCCTGAATTTTTTGAAAAACATGTAAAAGACAGGAAAAATATTGAGCTGAAAATGCTTCACTTTTTTGTTGATTCAGGAATTAAAGACAGCCTTTATTTTTGGGGCGAATTTCAGAAAGCACTAAAACTATATGTTGACCTGAAAAAACAATGCCAAACACTTGATTCGTTTAATTTGGGCGGAGGATTTCCAATTCGCAACCACCTGGGTTTCGAGTACGATTACGAGTACATGATTAAGGAAATTGTTTCGAACATTAAAACAGCTTGTGAGGCTGAGAATTTGCCAGATCCTGATATTTATACCGAGTTTGGTAAATACACCGTTGGCGAAAGTGGGGCAATTATTTTTGAGGTACTTGAACAAAAACAACAAAACGACACGGAATGCTGGTACATCGTAAACAATAGTTTGATGAACACCATTCCGGATGCCTGGTCGATTTTTGAGAAGTTTATTTTACTTCCCATTAACAAGTGGAACAACGAATATAAACGTGTAAATATTGGTGGAATAAGCTGCGATCATTCGGATTATTACAACTCTGAAGACTTTAACCAGGAAGTGTTGCTACCATCGTACGCTGATGAGGATAAAGAGCCATTGTACCTGGGCTTTTTTCACACAGGTGCCTACCAGGATGCCATTAGCGGCTATGGGGGAATAAAGCATTGTCTTATTCCGGCTCCTAAACATGTTATAATCGATCGCGACGAAAAAGGTAATTTTTTCGACTACGTATACCGCAACGAGCAATCGGCAGAAGAAATGTTCAAAATATTAGGTTATACGCATGACGAGGAGTAAAATCTGACTTGTGTGTCAACTTTTTTGTGCAAAGGTGTGTTGTGTTTTCAAAACATCTTTTACCAAAAATGTATGTCGGTTACAGAAACAATAAAAAACAGAAGAGCAACACCACCACGTTTATTCTCGAAAAAGGCCTTATCCAAAACTTCTATTGAAGCACTGCTTGAAAGTGCCAACTGGGCGCCTAACCATAAAAAAACAGAACCCTGGCGATTTAAAGTTTACGAGGCAGAAGCCAAAGCTAAACTAGCTGTCGGGGCTCGAAATATTCTTTTGCATAAGCAACAAGAGGGCTATCCGGTTGCTTTGGAAAAAATTGAAAAATTTGCATCGACACTCGAACGTGTTCCGGTGGTAATTGCGGTTATTTTACAGCGCGATACTGCTGAAAGAATACCGGAGTGGGAAGAGGTGGCGGCCGTATCGATGGCTGTGCAAAATATGTGGCTAACGGCTACCGAATTAAATTTGGCTGCTTTTTGGGCAACACCGGCATTTACAGAATTGTTTGATGAACTGCTGGAGTTGGGTGAACACCAGAAGAGCCTTGGCTTTTTTTATGCAGGAGAGGTGATGATGGATTACCCGTCACCAGGAAGAGGCGACCTGGATAAAAAAGTGGAATGGAAGCATTAAAGTTGTAACTTCAGCAACTTAAAATTAAAATCATGCGAACACTTGCTGTTTTTTTTATGATGTTCCTAAGCACCCAGGTAATGGCCCAAAATGTGCCAGAATTAAACAGTCTGGTTGATAAAGCTATTTTTCCTCATCCGGTGTTTATTGTTCCAAATCCGCCTAAGCCAATTAAAGGCTGGAACATACAGGAGCTACTAATGGGTGACGAAATGCAGAATGTTCTGAAAGGCAGCCCTGATGGCCAAATAATAAAATTCAGGTTTAGAGGAACAGCTGTGGGAATGTTGGCCTACACCAATAAAAATTCAGCAAGTATTGAATGCAGCGTTGATGGTCAACCCTGGATGGAAATTGAACTTGCTGCAGAAACAGAGGAACTGCAGTTAAAGGGATTTACTTTAGACAACGACCTGAAAAACCGTAAGCATACTTTACAAATTCGTATTCCTAAAGCTTCAAAACAGCTAACCGGCCATGTTTTACTTCGGTCGTTCTACGTCAATCAAAATTAAAAAAAAGGAGCTTTGTAATTAATTAAAGCTCCTTTAGAGTATACATTCGCATGTCCTAAGCGGATGTTATTTTATATTTTCCAATACGTCAATCAGGTGTTTCCAGAATTTATCGGTGGTGGCAATGTCCAATCGCTCGTCGGGCGAGTGGGCACCCCGAATGGTTGGGCCAAACGATACCATGTCAAGATGTGGGTATTTTTCAAGAAATAAACCACACTCCAGCCCTGCATGAATCGAACGCACAATCGGGTCAACATTAAAAAGTTTCTTGTACGACTGCACGGTTGTTTTTAAAACTTCCGAATTGGGATTTGGTGTCCAGCCGGGGTAGCCATCGCCATGTTTTACCTGTGCTCCGGCAAGGGTAAAAACCGATTCAACCATTTCAGCGGCAAAAAATTTCCGCCCTTCAATTTCGCTTCGCTGGCTGGTGGTAATTACAATTTTATTCTCATCGGTAAACTTCACCGAAGCCAAATTTGTTGATGTTTCAACCATGCCTTCCATGCGCGAACTCATTTCTAAAACACCATGAGGGCAGGCATAAATGGCATGAAGCAAATTATCTTTTGTTGCAGCATCAATAAGCAATTCAGGCAAGGTCGTTTCCTCGCAATCTATTTTTAATTTCGGTTCAGCAAACTTAAATTCTTCCTTTAAATTTTCGCTCATTTCATTAAACGAGGCCAGCAATTGACTTTTGTTTTCAGTAGCGATGGTAATTATTGCAAAGGCCTCGCGGGCAATAGCATTTCTAAGATTACCGCCATTAAAATCGGCCAGGTTAATTCCAAATTTCTGGTTCCAGTTCCACAAAATACGGTTCAGAATTTTATTGGCGTTACCGCGGTGTTTATGAATGTCGTCGCCTGAATGGCCACCCAGTAAGCCGGTAACAGCAACTTTTAGTGCCAATGTGTTTTTTCCCGGTTTTTCAGTTTGGTAGGTAAAAGTAGCCAGGCTGTCAATTCCGCCGGCGCAGCCTATAAAAATTTCCCCTTCATCTTCCGAGTCGAGATTTAAAAGAACAGCGCCCGATAACAAATTTTTATCCAGCTCAAAAGCACCGGTTAAGCCGGTTTCTTCATCAACGGTAATAAGGCATTCTATTGGCCCGTGTTTTAGCTCTCCAGAACTTAGTACAGCCAGCTGGGCTGCAATACCAATGCCGCAGTCGGCGCCTAATGTTGTGCCATTGGCTTTTACCCAGCCATCAACAACCAGTGGTTCAATGGCGTCGTTGTCAAAATCAAATATTTTATCCGAATTTTTCTCACAAACCATATCCATGTGGGTTTGAAGAATAACCGTTGGCGCATTTTCCATTCCTTTGCTGGCCGGTTTTTTTATAACAACATTTCCAATTTTATCGCATACAGCTTCCAGTTCGTGTGCTTTGGCAAAATCGAGTAGGTATTGCCTTATTTTTTCTTCTTTTTTTGACGGACGGGGAACCTGACATATTTCTTCGAAATAGCTGAAAAGGGGTTGCGGTGTTAACTGTTCTAATGTTTTCATTGTTCTTTTAATTAAACTTCAAAAATGATAAAAAGGAAAGAAATAGATATTGACAGATGACAGCTTTATTGTTGCTTTTGAGCAATAATGAGTATCTCCTGATCGGAGCCAAAAACACTCAACAAGCGCCTGCCAATGCGGTTAATAAAAAAACTGAGTGAAAAAAATGAGGTGGTGAGCACCGGATAGTTTTTCTGAACCACTTTAAAACCTGAGGCTTCAAGAACAGATTCGAGGTTGGTGTAATCGAAATACACAAAATGTTCGGCACCTACACCTTTTTTACTGTAAAACCGGTGTTTGCTGCGTTTTTTTTCAGCACGGCGATATTTCGAATTTGGCACCATAATTAAAATTAAGCCATTGGTGTTTAGTAGTTTGTGGCAATCGTGCAACACCTTGAACGGGTTCTGAAAATGCTCTAAAACGTGTTGTTGATATATCAGGTCGAATTTGTAATTACCATCAAGTAACTCTTCAAAGGTTTGGTTGCTTGCATTTAATCCTTTGTTTTTGCAATACTCAACAGCAAAGGTGCTTATATCAATGCCCAGGTGCTTAATATTGCGCTGGGCTGCTGCTTCGAGGGTATAGCCAATTGAGCAGCCAATTTCAAGCAAGGAATTAATATTGGGATTATGAATTCTTGCCAGGTCGATCAGCCAACCCGACTTTTTGACTTTATGGCTTCGCTTATTTTCGTATTTTTTTGAGTCGAAATAATCTTGCTCATAAGGTTTAGTTATTTCAATGGAGTCTTGCGCTCTCCAAATGATACCGCAGTCGTTGCATTGTTCAAAAATCAGGTTTTTGTCTTTTGAATACACCGTTCGGTCTTTTGCTGAGCAATTAAGGTTTAAGGTACAGTAATGCATTAATTTGTTTTTAGTAAGTGTGTTTTCCCGGGGTCCATTTTTTTGTTCCCAACAGTTTTTCTCCCGACTCGATAGCCCCTTTTTCAATTTCGGTTCCCATTGAGTCGTTCCAACGGTTCAGGTAACCAAAAAGGGCAACAACCCCCGAAATTTCCACAATTTCTCCTTCGTTCCAATGGGCTCTTAGGTTTTCGGCAATTTTATCATCAACACTGTTCGGAATAACCGAGGCGGCGTGAGCAAAATCAAGTGCTGCGCGTTCGGCTGCTGAAAAAGCAGGATGCGATTGGTAATTCCAAATATTCTGAAGTTTTTCCTGCTCGGCTCCATACCGTTCGGCAGCTCGTATGGCATGTGCCTGGCAATACCTGCAACCTGCAGCATTGCTGCTAATGTAAGCAATCATTCGTTTTAAGGCACTGCTTACCTTGCCCTGGTTTTCCATTACCGCCTTGTTCATTTCAATAAATGCATAGGCAATACGTGGGCGATGATGCATGGTTTTTACACTGTTCGGACAAAATCCCAATGTCTCTTCGTAAAACAAGATTAACGCTTGCAATTCAGGATCAGAATCTCCGCTTTTTGGAGAAACAAGTGGTTTTTTCATAAATATGTTTTCAATAGTAAGTTTTTTAACAAGTGTTGCCTTTATTTGTTGAGCGTGCCCCGTTGGCTTAACAGAATTGCAAATGGACGGGTGCCCGGAAATTCAGACATTATAATGATTAGAATAACTGTAATAGGAACACTAAGCAACATCCCCGAGATGCCCCAAATTACTCCCCAGATAGCCAGGGTTAAAAAAACTACAAGCGGACTAATATTTAAAGTGTTGCCCATTAAGCGAGGCTCAACAAGGTTCCCCACTACAAGCTGAACAACACCAACGATGGATAGAACCAAAATGCCGGGCGTTAATTCACCAAACTGCAAAATGGCAAAAACCGATGGAAATACTGTTGCAATTAGCGACCCTATGGTTGGAATAAAGTTGAGTACGAAAATAAGGAAGGCCCAGAACAGGGGGGCATCAATACCGATAAACAGCAAGGCAAAATAACTTAAAAAACCTGTTAGTAAGCTGGTCAGGGTTTTTAAGGCGATGTAATTACCAATAGAGTGGTCTATTTTATCAACCAGTTTTCGTACCTGGTCGTGTTTTTCCTTATCGGGGTACATTGCCCTTAATTTTCGTGGTAAAATAGGCTCCTCCAACAGCAAAAATAAAAGGTAAAGCAGTACGGTAAAAGCATTGCCAAATAAACCGGTAAGTGTGCTAAAAAGCGACGATAAAATATTTCCAAAATTTAATCCTTTAGCAAAATCGCCTGCCATATCCAACACATCAATATCAAATTGCTGATTAATTTGCCGGGCAATTTTATTAATGTTGGCCTCATAAACGGGCAGCGTAGTCGATAGAATTTGTATGTTTTTCGAGATCATTGTTACGGCCAAAACTAAAATGCCAATAAGTACAAGTGTTGAAAACAGTGAAATAATCCATTTGGGTAAACGGCTTACAAATTTTACTCTTAGCAGCAGTTTTTTAATTACCCGGATCAGAAACCAAAACAAAATAGCAAGGATAAAAGGGATTATGATTGACTGCGCATAAATGCACACCACAACTATTGTAATAACGATTAAAAACAGGTAGATTTTTTTGCTGGTTTCCATTGTTTGTAATAATTGACGGCAAAATACAAAAATCTGAGCACCTGAATTCAATAATTAAATTTTATTACATCCTTACTGAACCTTTTGGCCTGAATGAAACTTTATAAAAGAAATTGGGCTTAATAACTAAAATACTTCAAATTATGCCAAAAACTTACGTTGAAAAATCGATTACAATTAACGCCGACGCACAAAAAGTAAAAGCTATTATTTCTGATTTTAACCACTGGAAACATTGGTCGCCCTGGTTGATACTTGAACCCGATGCTACGGTAAAAGTTACAAAAGACGGAAAAAAACAGGAATGGGACGGAAAGCGTATTGGCTCCGGAGAAATTAGTGTTGCTAACGAAAAAGAGACTGAAATAAACTATGATTTGTTGTTTTTAAAGCCCTGGAAATCGAAAGCAAAAACCGATTTTATTGTCGAAGCATTAACCGAAAATAGTACCAGGCTTACCTGGACCATGCATAGTACGTTACCCTTTTTTATGTTTTGGATGAAAACCATGATGGAGCGAATGATTGGGATGGATTACGACCGGGGTTTGTTGATGTTAAAAGACTACATTGAAAACGATAAGGTTGCGGCCAACCTGGAGTTTTTAGGCGAATCGGATTATGCCGGTTGTAAGTATATTGGTATAAAAAATACGTGTTCGTTGGATGATATTGGCGAAGTAGTGGAAGCTGACTTTGAAAAACTGGCTGCTTTTGCAAAGGAAAACGGAGAGCTACTAACCGATGAATGGTTTACCATTTATCATAAATTCGATTTAAACAAAAATAAAGTGGTTTATACCGGCGGAATTGGAGTAAAGGAAACACCAGGTGATTTGGAGGAGGATTTTATTTTGGGAACTATTCCGGCAACAAAAATGCAAACCGTAAGACACATTGGTCCCTACGAGTTATCGGGTAATGGCTGGAGTGCAATTATGGCCATGGAAAGAGCCAAAGAATTTAAACAAAACAAAAAGGTTTCGCCCATCGAGTTCTATCGTAACGATCCGCGTGAAACCGATCCTAAGGATTTAATATCAGATGTTTGTATGGCAGTAAAATAGCATGTGATGCCATAAAAAGGCTGAAAGAGAAACAACGTTGGTTTTACTCTTTCAGTTTTTTTATGTGATTAAAAATGGCCTGCCACTCTTCATCGTAACTACAATGCGGAAATGGTTTATTGGCCTGTTGGTACCAATAGGCAGCGTTGCCAACATCAGGCTCTTTGCGGTGCAGGTAGGCATGAATCCAGAAAGCTTGTTTATCCTGCATTGCCTGGACAATTTCATGAGCTTTGTCCCAATCGCCTGCCTGTTCGGCCTCCAGTGCCGATAAAAGCTGTTGTTTTGTGCTCATACGTTTTCTTCTTCACCCCGGATTTTACAGGCATATTTTTTCATTTTCCGGCAACCCCCATTCTTCGGTCATTGCAATTCCCTCTTCTTTTAATGCCGTTAGCACCGGTTCGTAAACCGTTTTCATTATCGGGCGGAGTACTCCTTTTTCTAAGATTTTACCCTCTAAAATCATTTTTGCGGCAATAGCAGCCGGTAAAGCAACCGTGCGCGCTATCGATGTTTCTTCTTCGGTGGCAAAATCCAGCAAACGTAATTTTATTACCTGCTTATTACCATCGGCATTTTCAACCACAAAGGTATGAAGCATAATTACCATGTCGCGTGCTCCTTCGGCTAACATCATCTTTTTTAGCATTAAATCGGTGGTCAGGTCAAAATTCGATCCTTCGTCCATCGATACCAGGTCATCACTAAACAATCCCAGCCATTCCATCGCCAAAATTGCGGAGCTGTCGATGGAGAGGCCTAAGCGTTCTGCTGCCTTTTCTTTTATGTTTGCAGGGTAAACTTCAAGTTGCCGGGCCATAATTTTTTTGTAGGTTTTGCCGGCAAAACTTTGCTTCTCGTAGCTAAGCATGCCCATCGATTTTAACGCATTCATTATTTCACACCAACCCGGATAGCGGAAGGTTCCCCGGTACATGGTTTCTACGTGCGGTAAATTATATATGTTAATATATTTCAGCGAGTCGCGATTCGGGTATACTTCCATTTCTCCCAATTCGGGGAAACTGATTTTTAATGGATTTTTAAATAATTCTTCTGAAGGAATTTCAACTACTTCCCCATCTTTCCTATACTTTGCACCGTTATTTCCGGCCATAATAACACCTCGTGGCGACCACGAAAATTTGTATCCAAATGGATTGTTGGCTTCCTCAGGAGCAGCCAAAGCTCCGCAAAGCGAATAAAATTCTTTAATTTTTCCGCCCTCAGCCTGTATTTTGTCTATAATCCGTATGGCTGTCATGTGGTCGAAGCCCGGATCAACACCAATCTCATTCATAATAACAATTCCGGCAGCTGTTGCTTCAGCATTCAGCGCTTCCATTTCTTTTGAAACGTAAGACGTGGTAAGCATGTTTTTTTTATGCTTAATACAAAGCTTTGCAACGCTAACGTGGTGTTTATAGGGCAAGAGGCTTATGGTGAGGTCGTTTGCCTTAATTAGTTTTTC
Organism: uncultured Draconibacterium sp.; assembly: GCF_963676735.1. Lineage (NCBI taxonomy): Bacteria > Pseudomonadati > Bacteroidota > Bacteroidia > Marinilabiliales > Prolixibacteraceae > Draconibacterium > uncultured Draconibacterium sp. The sequence continues at coordinate 629,372 of NZ_OY781464.1, forward strand.
CAGTTCACTCGTGTTGTCAACTGTCCATTGCACCGCTTTTGCATTTGCACGTTTATTAACAAGTTGCTCTGCTTTTGCCAGCGTGCGGCTGGCAATAGTTAAAAATATGTGGTTGTTAATTAAATAATCGGCTAAAGGTTTGGCTACCATTCCGGCGCCAAGTAATAATACTTTCATCTTTTCTGTCTCCTAATTGTTTCATTAAATGAACGAAATTTATTGGCTTTCGTTCTGATTTTTGTGGTTTATACAAAAAGCCCGTTAAGATGGTGAAATTTTATTGAATAATTCCTGATAGATATCTGTTTTATAAAACATCAAAAATATCATAGTCTGCAAACTATTATTTTCATAAATTGTGCACATGGTACAATCGTATTCATGTCCGGTTTTTTTCTATCAAGGCATGCCTGAGTGCCTCGATGAAGATTTGGTTTCACATTAGCTGCAACCCCAGCAATTATTTTTCAAAACTCTTATCCAATAATCGGCTGGTAAATCCAGTGGTATTACTGTTCTTTCTAATCGGTTTCGGTAAGAGGGATGCGGAATATGTTGCTATGGCAGTAGGTGTGATAACCGATACAGCCGGCTTATATCAACTTGTCGGCTTTATTAACAACGAAAATTTTCATTAAAAAACTTAAAATGAACAGAATAGAAGATGCTTTTGATGTTAAAGATCTGACGCGTGTCTATGATTTTGCCCCCGAAACCGTACAAACTATTCTTAATGAGCAACTTTTACCAGCCGGTATTGTAAACCGTTTGCAAAAGTGTTATCCGCAGTATTCGGGCTTTAAGCAAACAGAAACCCCCATGTTTACAGGAAAGACACACTATACAGGCTTAATCGGGTTTCGCGAAATTTTGCATGTACTAAAAAAGAATGGCATTGTGCTCGACAGAGTGAAGGAACGCGAATTCTTTCTCGAGGTATACCGGTTTATGGCAACCAAGCATATTTTAAATACCATCAACTGGAGCAATTACCACAATGACCCAAATTATTACCTGATATTTCCGCAGCCGGGAATGATAAATGCTGAAGACACGAAAAAATACCTGGATGCGGCTGATGATGAACAGCGATTTGAAGTGGTGGAGGCCTACCAGCTAAAAACCAACCCGCACGATGGCAAACAGAAGCTGAACAAACCATTTTTTTATAATGAGCGGGGACAGCTGGAAATATTAGAAGGAAGTCAACACAAATACCCGCCAATAAAACTTATTTTGGATGCAGGAACGCAAAACTGCTTTGCTTTTTGTACCTATTGTTTCAGGCATGCACAGGTGCGTGGTGATGAAGATATGTTTGTGCAGCACGATATCGGGCAGGTGCACAAGTACCTGAAAAAACATCCTGAAATATCCGATATTTTAATTACCGGCGGCGATGGCGGATACATTTCGCATAAGCGCCTTAAAGCTTATGTTACGCCGCTAATTGAAGATGAAGAGCTTTTACATATCCGAACCCTGAGAATAGGTTCACGAGCCATATCTTTTCACCCCGAGTTTTTATTGAGCGAGCATTTCACTCCAATTCTCCAATTACTGAAAAAGGTGGTAAACAACGGTATTCAGGTGGTATGGATGGCGCACTTGTCGACTCCCCGAGAGTTAACAAACCCCGGAGCATTGGCAGCAGTTCAGCGTTTGAAGAAATATGGCATAAAAATTAAAAGCCAAAGCCCGATAATGAACACCATTAGTTTATATAAAAACGAAAAAGGAGAGGTGGATATTGACCGGTCGGCACAAAACTGGATCGACCTTGGAAATATTATGGCTATTACCGGCATTGGTTTTCATTCCATGTATTGTGCACGTCCTACCGGCGAACATCATCATTTTACAGCTCCCCTGGCCGATATAACAAAAATATTCAGCAAAGTATATCGAAGCCTGGCATCAATAAACCGCCCATCGCGGTATATAACCATGACCTCTTCTGCCGGAAAAACGTCGTTAATGGGAACAACCGAAATTAACGGCGAGAAAGTTTTTGTGCTAAAGTTTAACGAAGCACGGAACATGGAGTGGATGGACCGCGTATATTTTGCAAAGTACGATGAGCAGGAAAATACCATCGAGAAATTAATGCCATGGAAGGCTGAAAAATATTTCTACGAAGATGAACTGGAAATTATTGAAAGTAAATTGGAAGAGGCACTAAAACTCGAATCGTTAAAGCAACAAAACGATGATTAACAAGCAGGTACAATCGGTAAAAGAAGCCGTTTCGGATATTTTTGATGGCGCCACTGTAATGATTAGCGGCTTTGGCGAAGCCGGCAGCCCGGTTGAGCTTATCCATGCCCTGGTTGACCAGGGGGCAAAGGATTTAACTGTGGTAAGCAATAATGCCGGTAGTGGGCATGTGGGATTGGCTGCTTTAATCGAAAACCGCCAGGTACGAAAAATCATTTGTTCTTTTCCACGAACAGCTATTTCTGTTGTTTTTCCGGAGCTGTACCGCGCCGGCAAAATAGAGCTGGAGCTGGTGCCGCAAGGTACACTGGCCGAGCGCATAAGGGCCGCCGGAGCAGGAATTCCCGCTTTTTTTACGTCAACTACAGTAAATACTCCCTTGGCTGAAGGTAAAGAAATACGCAGGTTTAATGGCCACAGTTATGTTTTGGAAGAGGCAATAAAAGCCGATTTTGCCTTGGTGAAATGTGCTGCTGCCGATAAATATGGAAACCTGGTGTACAATAAAACGGCCCGCAATTTTGGACCGGTAATGTGCATGGCTGCAAACACCACCATTGTGCAGGCACGAAAGCTGGTAGATCCCGGAGCAATTGATCCGGAACACGTGGTAACTCCCGGAATATTTGTGCACCGTGTGGTTGAAATTATTCACCCGGTTGACGAATCAAAACTGGTAGCAGAAAACAAAAAATATCATGGAATCAAACAATAAAATTATAGGGTGGAGTACAGCCCAAATGGCACAAAAAGTAGCTATGGATATTCATGATGGCGCCTACGTAAACCTTGGAATCGGAATTCCCGAGTTGGTAGCAGGTTATATTCCTGAAGGCCGGGAGGTAATTTATCATACCGAAAATGGCTTGCTGGGAATGGGCAAAGTAGCTCCTCCGGGTACCGAAGATCCGGAGCTGGTAAATGCCGGTAAGAAATACGTCACGGCAGTTCCGGGTGCAGCTTATTTTCATCATGCCGACAGCTTTGCCATGATTCGCGGCGGACACATCGATATTTGTGTTTTAGGAGCCTACCAGGTTTCTGAAGAAGGCAACCTGGCCAATTGGTCAACCGGTAATCCTGATGATATTCCGGCGGTGGGTGGCGCTATGGATTTGGTGGCAGGGGTAAAAACAATTTTTGTAATTACAAAACACACCACAAAAAACGGGCTCTCAAAAATTGTAAAACAATGCACTTATCCGCTAACCGGAAAAAATGTGGTAAGCAGAATCTACACCGACCTGGCTATTCTTGATGTGGTAAATAAAAAGCTTCAGGTACGTGAGCTGGCACCAAACGTTAGTTTTAAATATTTGCAGCAACATACCGATGCAAAATTAATAGAGTCATCAAAACCGTAAACCATAAAACGATGGCAAAAAAAGAACAAAGCGAAGAGATTTATAACCGGGCTCAGCAGGTAATTAGTGGAGGCGTTAGCCGAAACACTGTTTTCAGAAAACCTTATCCAAACTATGCTAATACCGCTTCCGGATGCTTTATTACCGATATTGACGGAACGGTTCGAACCGATTTTGCAAACAATATGGCAGCCTTAATTCATGGGCATTCTTTTCAGCCTATTGTCGAGGCTGTTATCAATCAATTACGAAAGGGCACTGCTTATACCTTGGCTTCCGAAATTGAAGTAGCTTTTGCTACTCACCTTACCCAACGCGTAGAGAGTTTTGAGCGTATACGATTTACCAATTCAGGTACGGAAGCGGTAATGGCAATGATTAAAGCCTCGAGGGCTTTCACCGGTCGACCCAAAATTGCTAAGGCCGAGGGGGCTTACCATGGTACTTACGATTTTGCTGAAGTTAGTCAAATGGCCAACCCTTCAAACTGGGGAAAAGAAGACCAGCCAAGCAGCGTGCCATTAGCACACGGTACACCGCCATGCGTTTCAAAAGATGTAATCATCTACCCGTATAATAATATCGAGCGTACCTTAAGTATTTTAGACAAACATGCTGCTGATATTGCCTGTGTAATTGTCGATCCGGTTCCACACCGGGTTGGCCTGATGCCCGGAAATGAAAGTTTTATTGAAGCCCTTTACAGTTGGACTCGTAAAAACGAAGCTTTACTGGTTTTTGACGAGGTGGTAACCTTTAGGGTAAATTACGGTGGAGCACAACAAAATTATACGGTTAAACCAGACCTGACTTCACTGGGAAAAATTATCGGAGGAGGTTTTCCCGTTGGCGCAGTTGCCGGCAGAGCAGATGTAATGCGGGTTTTCGATCCACACGAAAAGAACCTCTTACTGCCTTACTCCGGCACATTTTCGGCAAACCCAATTACCATGACAGCCGGTTTTGTGGCCATGGAACATTTTAACCAAAAGGCCGTGGAAACTATTAATGCCTTAAGTTCAAAGGCCGCTCAGCAAATCCGCGAAGCCATAAAACTAGCCGATGTGCCGGTGTCGCTTACCGGTGCAGGCTCAATGTTCCGTATGCATTTGCGCCACAATGCTCCGCTTACCTATCGCGAAGCATATCTCAGTCCCCCTGCCAAAAAAATAATTAACGATTTGCTCGACTTCATGTATTACAAGGAAAACACATTAATGATTAATACCTTCTCGTGCATGCTGTCAACAGTAATTACTCAGGCTGAAATAGATAAGCTTACAGATGGTTTGTACCGCGCCTTTAAAAAATATAAAGCACCAATTGTAAAATTAAACGAAACAGAATAATGAATGAAGCTTTTATTTGCGATGCTATTCGCACACCGGTAGGAAAATATGGAGGAGCCTTATCAGCAATACGAACCGATGATTTGGCAGCCATGCCCATAAAAAAGTTGCTGGAACGAAATACTGCTATTGATCCCGTAGCCATTGATGATGTAATTTTGGGCTGCGCCAACCAGGCCGGCGAAGATAACCGAAATGTGGCACGTATGGCTTTGCTGTTGGCCGGCTTGCCCGAAAGTGTACCGGGGCTTACGGTTAACCGCCTGTGTTCGTCGGGAATGGAAGCCATAGGCATAGCAGCGAGGGCCATCAAAACCGGTGAGGCCGATCTTATTATTGCCGGCGGTGTAGAAAGTATGTCGCGGGCGCCAATGGTTGTTGCTAAGTCAACACAGGCTTTTTCGCGAAATGCCGAAATGTACGACTCTACCATTGGCTGGCGTTTTGTGAATCCAGAATTTAAAGCGCGGTTTGGTACCGATCCGCTGATTTGCACTGCCGAAAATCTGGCAAAAGAATACAACATAAGTCGCGAAGATCAGGATAAATTTGCGCATCACAGCCAGCTAAAAACTGCCGAAGCGCAGAAAAACGGATCTCTGGGTAAAGAGATAATGCCCTTGGCTATTCCACAGCAAAAAGGCGAAGCTCTGCTTGTTGACAAAGACGAGCACCCCCGTTTATCGTCGCTCGAAAAACTGGCCTCCTTAAAACCTGTTTATGGTGCTGGAACAACAGTTACTGCCGGAAATGCGTCGGGAATAAACGATGGGGCGGCAGCTGTAATAATAGCATCAAAAGATGCTGTGAAAAGATACCACCTTACCCCACGGGCAAAAATTTTGGGTATGCAGGCTGCCGGGGTGCCCCCTCGAATTATGGGAATTGGTCCCGTGCCTGCAACTGATAAGTTGTTAAAACGGTTGGGGCTGAAATTCAAACAGATAGATATTATCGAACTGAACGAAGCCTTTGCCGCTCAATCATTGGCCTGTATCCGTGAATTTGGCATAGCCGACAACGATTCCCGGTTAAATCCGCTTGGAGGTGCAATCGCATTGGGGCATCCTTTGGGAATGTCGGGGGCCCGATTGGTAACAACCGCCTGGCATCAATTGCACGAATCAGGTCGCCAATATGCCCTGTGCACTATGTGTGTGGGAGTTGGGCAGGGGCTGTCGATGGTGTTACAAAAAGTGTAGTTGAGACAAAAGTATATGAAGATTATGAAGGGCCAAGCCCGCTTCTTAAGTTATAAAATGTAAATAAATTTAAATAGAAAATCATGAAAATTGACATTTCAAAAGAATTAAAAGTTTTAGGAATTAACGACTTAAACAATGGTGCATGCACCGGTACAGTTTGGAAGAAAACCACCGGAGCTGTCATCGAATCATATTCCTCATCGGATGGGGCATTAATTGCCAAAATAAACCAGGCAACGGCAGCCGACTATCGAGATGTGGTTGAAACTGCCCAAAAAGCTTTTAAAACCTGGCGTATGGTGCCCGCACCAAAACGTGGCGAAATTGTTCGACAAATTGGTTTGGAGCTGCGAAAATACAAAGAACCACTAGCCAAACTGGTATCCTACGAAATGGGTAAAATTTATCAGGAAGGTTTAGGAGAAGTACAGGAAATGATTGATATCTGCGATTTTGCCGTGGGGCAGTCGCGGCAACTTTACGGATTTACCATGCATTCCGAGCGCGAAAAACACCGGATGTACGATCAGTATCATCCACTGGGAATTGTTGGCGTGGTTTCGGCATTTAACTTTCCGGTGGCAGTATGGGCCTGGAATGCTATGATTGCGATGGTTGCCGGCGATGTGGTAATTTGGAAACCATCTTCAAAAGTGTTGCTGTGTGCCATAGCTGTGCATAACATAGTGGCAAAGGTTTTAAAAGCCAATAACATTCCTGAAGGGGTGCTTAATCTGGTTGCCGCAGGTTCGCGCGAGTTGGGCGACGAGTTCTTCAGCGACAAAAATATTCCGTTGGTATCGTTCACCGGATCAACAAAAATTGGTAAAAAAGTAGGCGCTTTAGTGGGCGAACGTTTAGGTAGAGCCATATTGGAACTTGGCGGTAATAACGCCATAATTGTTACCCCTGATGCCAACCTTGAAATGGCTCTGCGGGCCGTGGTTTTTGGCGCTGTAGGTACCTGCGGACAGCGTTGTACATCTACCCGCCGCATTATTGTGCACGATTCAGTTTACGAAGACTTTAAAAAACGATTGATTGCCGTTTACAACAAGCTGCCCATTGGTCATGCCCTGGATGAAAATACGCTGGTTGGCCCTTTGGTTGACAGTTGGGCAGTTGATACTTACCTGGCAGCAGTTGAAAAAGTGAAAGCTGAAGGTGGTACTGTTTTAATTGGCGGCGAGAAACTTTCAGGAAAAGGTTACGAATCGGGATGTTACGTTACACCTTGCATTGCAGAAGTAGAAAATCATTACAAAATTGTTCAGGACGAAACTTTTGCTCCACTATTGTACATGATTCGTTATACCGATTTGGATGAAGCCATTCGTTTGCATAACGATGTGCCGCAGGGCCTTTCGTCGGCCATCTTTTCTACCCACATGCTTGAAACCGAAAAATTCCTGTCGCACGAAGGTTCTGATTGTGGCATAGCCAATGTAAATATCGGAACATCGGGTGCTGAAATTGGTGGAGCATTTGGTGGCGAAAAAGAAACTGGCGGTGGCCGCGAATCGGGCTCTGATGCCTGGAAAGCCTACATGCGTCGCCAAACAAATACAATAAATTACAGTACAGAACTTCCGTTAGCTCAGGGAATTGAGTTTAATGTTTAAGAGAAGTAGGCAATAGGCAATCTTCAGTATGAAAATCTGCTTTTACAGGTGAACTTCATGCTGTCTGCCAGCTGGCGGATTCAGCATCTGTTAAAAAATTCCAGATCCGTCAGCTGACGGACGGAATGACGGATTACCAAATGTTTAATGAGAACTGTTGATTGAAAAAGCCTCTATACTCAAATCTAAATATCTCATAGTCTAAAAATATGAAGAACATATTAATATTTGGAGCCGGAAGATCGAGTGTGTTTTTGCTCGCTTACCTGGCCGAACACGCAATAAAATACCACTGGAATATTAAAGTGGTTGATGCAGCCGAGAGTGAACTGGTAAAATCTTTTCATCTGTCTTTTTCCATTTTGAATGTAAAAGATGAATTTGCCCGCGACCAGGAGGTTCGGGCGGCCGATCTGGTTATTTCAATGCTTCCGGCTCGTTTTCATAAACTGGTGGTTCAGTCGTGTCTTAAATTTTCAAAAAGTTTACTCACCGCTTCCTACGAAAGTAAGGAAATGAAACTGGCAGAGGAGGAAGTGAAAAGTAAAGGTCTGTTTTTTTTGAACGAGTGTGGGCTGGATCCTGGGTTGGACCATATGTCGGCTATGCGCATGATTAACCAGATTAAAGCTGATGGCCACCAGCTGGAAGCATTCGAGTCGTTTACAGGCGGACTTGTTGCCCCCGAATCGGATGATAACCCGTGGCACTATAAGTTTAGCTGGAATCCGCGAAACGTAGTGCTGGCCGGGCAGGGTGGTCCCGCTAAATTTATCCAGAACGGAAAAATAAAGTATATCCCTTACAACCGGCTTTTTAGAAGGACAGAGTTAATAAAGATCGACAAATTTGGTTGGTTTGAAGGGTATGCTAACCGTGATTCGATGAGTTATATTGAAAAGTACGGATTGGATGGTGTGCCAACTGTTTACAGGGGTACCTTGCGTCGACCGGGATTTTGTAAAGCATGGAACATATTTGTACAGTTGGGGGCTACCAGCGACGATTATTTTATCGACAATGTTGAAGACATGACCTATCGCGAGTTTATTAACTCATTTTTATATTATCATGCTGCTGATACCATCGATTTGAAGCTGTATCACTCGTTGCAAATTCCAATGGATTCAGAGATTATCCCGAAACTGGAATGGCTGGGTATTTTTGAAAAACGAAAAATAGGGCTGAAAAAGGCAACTCCCGCGCAAGTGATGGAAAAATTACTGACCGAGAAATGGCAATTAATGCCACACGACAAGGATATGATTGTAATGTGGCACAAGTTTGAATACTTTGATAAGGATAGTAAGAATAAAAGGGAGAAAAACAGCTCGCTGGTAGTAACTGGCGAATCGGGAGAAAAAACCGCCATGGCAAAAACAGTAGGATTACCACTGGCTGTTGCTGCAAAACTTTATTTAACCGGACAATTACCCCTGGTGGGTATGTACATTCCAACCAATAAAGAAATTTATGAGCCAATTTTGGATGAGTTGGAGCAATATGGAATTAAATTTTCGGAAACAGAAAAAGAAAGCGGCGTAGAAATACAAAACTAAACTATACAATATATGACTTGTGCACTGAGGTGCACAAGGCTGGTTTCTCTTAATTTATCGGATGACTTCATGTTTCGGCAGGGTCATCCGATTACTGTTTCAAAGGATATTAGAATTGTATTTTATGTTACCTTTGAAATTCACAAAATACGATCAACATGAAAACCGCATTGCCTTTGGCTTTTATTTTGTTTCTGCTTTTTATTTCCTGTAAAAACGAATCAGGCAACTGGACCCATTTTCGTGGCACTAACATGAATGGCCATGCCAGTGTGGAAACAGCTCCTTTAGAATGGAGCAATACTGAAAATATTGTTTGGAAGGTTCCGGTAAAAGGGCATGGATGGTCGTCACCGGTGGTGCATGGCAAACAGGTATGGCTCACTTCAGCCGATAAAGAAGGGCATGAATTTTATGTCGTCTGTTTTGACCTGGAAACCGGCAAATTACTGAATGAACAGGCAATATTTACTGCAGACGATCCACAGCGTATTCATGGAACCAACTCGTATGCAACGCCAACACCTTGCATCGAAAGTGGGCGGGTTTATGTGCATTACGGAAGTTTCGGAACAGCTTGTATTGATACAAAAACTTTCGAAGTGATTTGGAAACGCGAAGACATGCCGTGCCAGCATATGCAGGGGCCTGCTTCTTCGTTAATTCTTTATAATAACAAACTGATTGTTCACCTGGAGGGAACAGAAGATCCTTATGTGGCGGCCCTTGATAAAAACACCGGCGAAACGATTTGGAAAAGTGTTCGGCCAAAGGAAATTTACGACCTGTTAGAGCCGGTTTACAGGAAGTCGTACCAAACACCAATTGTAATACATGTAAATGGTAATGAATTGCTAATAAGTAACGCTGCCAATCAGTGTTATGCCCACGATGTAAATACAGGCGAGGTAGTTTGGACCATTACCTATGGCGATGATTCAACCGTAAGCCAACCACTTTATTACAACGGATTGGTGTTCGTAAATTCAGGTTGGTTGTTCGAAGACGGCAAACCATTTTGGACACGCCAGTATGCCGTTAACCCAACCGGCAAGGGCGATGTAACACAAACACATGTAAAGTGGACTTACGAAGATGAAGTTCCGCAAATTCCAACACCGGTAATTGTTGATGGGCTGATGTATATGGTTCACGATCGCGGAATGGTAACTTGTCTGGATGCAATGACCGGTGAAGTAATCTGGAAGGAAAAATTAAGAGGTAATTTTAATGCTTCGCCCATTTATGCCGGTGGAAATATCTATTTTATTAACGTAAAAGGATTTTGTACGATCATTAAACCGGGCGACTCATTTCAGAAAGTGGCAGAAAACAATATCAGCGAGACGGTAAAAGCTGTTCCTGCTTTTGTGGGTGATAAAATGCTGCTGCGAACAGATAAATTTTTGTATGCGATAAAATAAGAATCAACGGCTTCTTAGGCAATCTACCCCTCGTTTATAACGAGGGGTGTTGGGAATTACCTCTAAACATTTCGTTTTATTCCTTGGCAATCAACACATTTTATGTTCTTAATGTGCTGTTCACGTTTTCAACATTAAATTTAAATGCATTTCACGCGTGCTTTACTTCGGGTAGTTAAAACTTTCGTACATTTGCGCGCCGATTTCGGGGAATGGATTGTTTCTGTAAAATGTTGATGCAGAAAACAATTCGTGAATTCCGATGTTAGCTAAATGGATTAGAAAATAGTAAAATGGCAGAAATCAGAAACATTGCAATTATTGCACACGTCGACCACGGCAAAACTACCTTGGTTGATCGTATACTTCACCAGGTAAAACTGTTCCGCGATAACCAGGAAGTGAAGGAGTTATTACTCGATAATAACGACCTGGAACGCGAACGTGGAATCACCATCCTATCGAAAAACGTTTCGGTTAGATATAAAGACACCAAAATTAACATTATTGATACACCGGGGCACAGCGATTTTGGTGGCGAGGTAGAGCGTGTTTTAAATATGGCCGATGGCGTTTTGCTTATTGTTGATGCCTTTGAAGGCCCTATGCCACAAACCCGGTTTGTGCTGCAAAAAGCGATTGAACTGGGATTGAAACCAATGGTGGTGGTGAATAAAGTAGACAAAGAAAACTGTACACCCGATATTGCCCAGGAAAAAGTTTTTGATTTAATGTTTAGCCTTGATGCTACCGAAGAGCAGTTGGATTTTCCAACCGTTTACGGATCGGCAAAGGCCGGATGGATGGGCCCCGACTGGCAAACACCAACCGAAGATGTGGTTTATCTGCTCGATCAGATTTTGGAACACATTCCGCCGGCAACACACAAAGAAGGAACCTTGCAAATGCGTATTACCTCGCTCGATTATTCGTCGTACACCGGGCGAATTGCTGTGGGAAAAGTTTCGCGGGGCGAGTTAATTCCCGGATCGCCGGTAACGCTCGTAAAACGCGATGGAAGAAAAATAAAAGCTGTAGCCAAAGAGTGCTATTTGTTTGAAGGCTTGGGAAAAGAAAAAACAAAAGATCCTGTGCCGTCGGGCGAAATTTGTGCCGTACTAGGCCTGGAGGGTTTTGATATTGGCGATACCATTGCCGATGCCGAAGAACCGGAAGGATTAACACCAATTCAGGTTGACGAGCCTACCATGAGCATGTTGTTTGTGGCCAATAACTCGCCATTTTTTGGAAGAGACGGTAAATTTGTAACCTCGCGACAGGTACGCGACAGGCTTTTTAAAGAAACGGAAAAAAACCTGGCACTTCGGGTAGAAGAAACCAATTCAGCCGACTCGTTTTTGGTGTACGGCCGCGGAATTCTTCACTTGTCAATTTTGGTAGAAACCATGCGCCGCGAAGGTTACGAAATTCAGTTGGGACAACCCCAGGTAATTATAAAAGAAATAGATGGCAAAAAATGCGAACCCATTGAAGCACTTACCGTTCAGGTACCCGACGAATTCTCGGGTAAAGTAATTGAACTGGTTACCGCTCGAAAAGGTGAAATTGCCAATATTGAGGTGAAAGACGAGCGTGCTCACCTGGAATTTTTTGTTCCGGCACGTGGTTTAATTGGTTTGCGTAACCAAATGCTTACTGCCACCGAGGGCGAAGCCATTATGGCTCACCGCTTAAAAGGTTACGAACCCTGGAAAGGAGAGCTTGGTGTAAAACGTAACGGTGCATTAATTTCGCTCGAAACCGGAACAGCCATTACCTATTCGCTGGATAAAATGCAGGACCGCGGAAAATTCTTTGTTGATCCCGGAGAAGAAGTGTACGCCGGTCAGGTTATCGGAGAATATACACGCCAGGACGATTTAACCATTAATATTATCCGTACCAAGAAACTTACAAATATGCGCGCATCTGGTTCGGATGATAAGGCAGGAATTGCACCGGCCATAAAATTTTCGCTGGAAGAGGCCATGGAGTATATCCGCAACGATGAATACATTGAAATAACGCCTAACCATATGCGTATTCGTAAAATCTATTTGGATGAACACGAACGTAAACGCCAGGCAAAAGCTATTACAGAATAAAAGTTTAATACATAGAACATAATAGAAAAAAAGAGGATGTTAAAAGATCCTCTTTTTTTGTTGCCTACCTTTTTTAACCTGTTTTTAATTAAATAAAACAATCATATGTTTTAAATCTTTTTGTGCCCCCATGTAGTTGTTAATGAGATGTAAACAACTTGTAAATATTCTTTACTATTTAGATAGTTAATAAATTGAATGTGAGCTTTGCTAATATGGTGTTTTGGTTCTATTTTTAGAATCAAAACTAAACTTTAAAGTCATGATTAAGAAATGTTTACTTGTAGCTTTTACACTGTTGTTTACAACAACAATTCTGTTTGCTCAAAAACCAACGGTTTGGCGGGGCGAAAATAATGGTATTTATCCAGATACCGGTTTGTTAAAAGAATGGCCGGCCAATGGCCCCGAAATTCTTTGGACCTTTGAAGGATTGGGAGAAGGGCACTCCTCACCGGTTTTTGCCAACAACCAAATATATCTTTCCACTTTGCAGGGAGAGGATGGATTTATAGTTGTTTTGAACCAGGATGGCACATTGGCCTGGAAAGTAAATTATGGCAAAGATTTTAAAGACAGCTATCCGGGTTCGCGTTCATCGGTGGTTGTTGCCGGCGATTTAATGTATATGTACACCGGCTACGGCGAACTAATATGCATGGATGCCAAAAATGGCGATAAAAAATGGACCAAAAATGCCTTTGAAGATTTCGATGGTGAAAATATCCGCTGGGGAGTTACCGAAACCGTGGTAGTGGATGGCGATGTGGTTTTTGTAACACCGGGAGGAGCAAAAAATAATGTGGTTGCACTCAATAGGTTTACCGGCGAATTAGTCTGGAGCTCGCCAGGTAAAGGCGAAACTTCAGCTTATTGTACTCCCTTACTGCTCGAATTACCTGCACGAAAATTACTGGTAACACACACTGCCGACCACATAATTGCACTTGATGCCAAAACCGGAGAAATGTTGTGGGATTTTCCGCATACCAACCGCTGGAAAGTGCATCCGAACACTCCGCTATTTTACAATGGCGACCTGTTTTGTTTTAGTGGCTACGGCAAAGGTGGAGTAAAACTCGACCTTAGCGACGATGGAAGCAGTGTTAGCAAACAGTGGGAAAAAGTGGAACTCGATAGCCGTATGGGCGGAATGGTAGTGCTGGATGGCTATATTTATGGCTCGGGCGATAAAGCACGCGAGTGGCGTTGTGTAAACTGGGAAACCGGTGAGGAGGCATACGTGTCGGATGCCATTGGGAAAGGGGTAACTATTTTTGCCGATGGTATGTTGTATTGCTACAGCGACCGAGGAGAACTGGCATTGGTGGAAGCAACTCCCGAGGCTTTTAAGGTAGTAAGCCAAACCAGGGTTGAACTCGGAACAGCGCAACACTGGGCACATCCGGTCATTAATAAAGGTCGTCTTTTTGTGCGCCACGGCGATGTTTTAATAGCCTATAAAATTCAGTAGTATTTTTTTACAAGAAATTGAAAAGAGGTGTTTAAATGCTTAAACATCTCTTTTTGCATTCTGTTTATCTCAGGCATTTAACTATGTATAAATTCATGTGTAGATTTAAAGCAGAATTGGTAGCAAATGGTAGAAAATAAAAAACCTATATTTTTTAAGTATCGTTTTGGGTGGCATGTGCTTTTTTGGCTGGTGGTTTTTATGGGGTATTGGCTCACATATGGTGGATACCTCGAGCATTATTACGAAGAATTTGTTATTGGCCTTACCTTGTTGCCGGCAAGAATTATTGGTACCTACACCCTGGTATACTGGATTTTGCCTTTCGCAATCGAGAAAAAAAAGTTCGTAACCTTTGGCATACTTACTCTTATTCACGCGCCGCTTTTCGGGTTTCTAATCTATATCTCTTATTACTTCCCAAATTTGTTTCCTGAATTTTTCGATTATTCCAACCTGCCACTTTTTTATGTTCCCAAAATATTAAGCAAAATCATCTCAAACTACGGTATTCCGGTGTTGGCAACCACTATAATTGTTTTTAAAAAGTGGTACACCGACGAACAAAAAAATAAGAAGTTAGCCGAAGAAAAACTGGAAGCCGAACTTAACTTTTTAAAGTCGCAGGTGCATCCGCATTTTCTTTTTAATACCCTAAATAACCTGTACGCTTTAACGCTTATTAAGTCGGAAAAAACACCCGATATTGTTTTAAAATTATCAGGTCTGCTTGATTATATGATTTACAAAAGCAACGACGATTTTGTGCCTCTAATAAAGGAGATAGAGGTTATTGAAAGTTATGTTGAACTGGAAAGTATGCGTTACAATAATCGGCTCGACCTGGCATTTAATATCGATGGAGACCTTAATCGCAACCGCATTGCACCACTGATATTATTGCCGTTTATTGAAAATGCCTTTAAACATGGTGCCAGCAAAGATCGTACGAATCCGAAGGTGGATATTAGTATTAAAATTGATGAAAAATGCATGAAACTTAGGGTGCTGAATTCGGTGCATGCTATAGCTGAAAAGGAAGAAAAGGAGAGCGAAGGAATTGGCTTAAAAAATGTAAAACGCAGACTGGATTTGATTTATCCGAATACTTATAGGCTTGAAATTGAAGAGCGCAGCGATGAATACGAAGTTAATCTTTTAATATGCGGGATAAATGAATAAAACAAGATGTATTATTGTTGATGATGAACCTTTGGCCATTGAGGTGTTGAAGTCGCACATCAGTAAGGTCGATTCACTGGAGCTGGTTGGTAGCTGCGCGGATGCCATTGAAGCTTTTGATTTTTTAAATAAGAACGAAGTTGATCTGATGTTTTTAGATATTCATATGCCCGAAATGAAAGGTACGGATTTGGTAAAAACACTGCAAAAACCACCGGCCGTTGTGTTTACCACTGCGCACCGCGAATATGCCATTGAGAGTTACGATTTAAATGTGCTCGATTACCTGCTAAAACCCATATCGTTTGCGCGTTTTTTGCAATCTATTGAAAAGTATAAAAGCCAGAATTTAGTAAGCAACGAAGTTCGTGTTATACAAAATACAGGTAGTGGAACAACCATTTATTTGCGCGAAAAAAATGTAATTCATAAAATTCCTGTTTCAGAAATTGAGTATGTCGAGAGTTTTGGCGACTACCTGAAAGTACACACCCCCGAGCGCGAAATAAACAGCAGGTACACCATGGCGGCCATCGAAAAAGCCTTGCCCGAAAAGAGTTTTATCAGAATTCATCGTTCATTTCTGGTAGCCATTAACCGGATTACAAGTTTTAGTCCCGTAATGGTTATTGTTGGCACAAAACAATTTCCCGTAGGAGTAAGCTATCGCGAAAAAACATAACAAAGCCTGGATTACAATTCATTTTTAAATAAATAAAACCATGCGAAAAATTAAACTAATTTTTTTATTACTGGCCATAAGTTTCTCGCTTACAGCACAGGTTACTCAGTGGCGTGGCCCCAATCGGGATGGCCATTTCTCCGATTCCACACTGTTGAAAGAATGGCCACAGGATGGCCCTGCCTTGTTGCTTGAAGTTGAGGGGATTGGGAAAGGGTATTCTTCAGCCATTGCGGATGGAGAGATGATTTACGCTACTGGAATGATTGATACGCTCGATTATCTGACAGCCATTAATCCGGATGGATCGTTTAAGTACCAGGTAGCTTATGGACGTTCCTGGAGCAGGTCGTTCCCGGATACGCGCAGTACACCTGTTATTGAAAGCGATAGAATATACGTGCAAAGCGGAATGGGAACTGTAAGCTGTATTGATAAAGAATCGGGTGAAAAAATATGGGTCGTAAATGTGGACCAGGATTTTGAATCGGAATACCACATTTGGGGCAATTCCGAAACACCCCTGGTAGTAGACGACTTGGTAATTGCCTCGCCGGGAGGTAAAAAGGCCAGTGTTGTTGCACTGAATAAGATGACTGGTGAAACCGTGTGGCAGGTAAAACCTTTTGAGGGGACACGCGGCTACGCATCGGCCTGTGTTTACCAATGGAACCAACATCGTTTTATTTTGGCAACTATTGGAACGCACCTGCTGGCCTTACAACCCGAATCCGGAGAACTGTTATGGACCTACCGGTGGCACAACCCCGAAAAATGGCCACAACCCGGACTAATCTGGACCAATACGCCAACCTTTAAGGATAATCGTATTTTTCTGTCGATGGGGTACGATTACCCTGCTGTAATGCTGGAAATGGATTCGTTGGCGACTGGCGTTACGGAAGTGTTTCGCGACCAGACCTTTGATAATCACCACCATGGAGTAATTTTGCACGACGGTTTTTTGTACGGTTCAAACTGGCAAAATAATAAAAAAGGGAAATGGCTGTGTATGAACTGGAAATCGGGAGAAATAATGTATGTGGCAGCGTGGGATACCAAAGGCTCGATGGTGATGGCTGATGGTTTGCTGTATTGTTATAACGAACGCGGAAGTGTGGGGCTGGTAAAACCCGATCCGGAAGGCTTTGAGCTGGTGAGTGAATTTAAAATAAAAAAAGGCGCCGGGCCGCATTGGGCACATCCGTTTATTGGCGAACATAAATTGTTGATTCGACATGGCGATGCCCTGATGGTATACAATATTGCGGAATAGTGGCAATGCTTACTACGGGTATTTAAAAAGGCTCTAATTAAGCACGATAGGGGTGTTAATGCATTGTTAACACCCGGTATTCTTGTAAAAAAAGGTTATTTTTAAGCCTTTGCGTCTTGACAAAAATGAAGTTGTAAAGTACCAAAAATTGTAACAAAAAGTCAGATGAAGCCAACCTTAACCTTAATAGCAATTTTCGTTGCATTTAATCTGTGTGCACAAGATTTAATTGAGTTTCGCGGAATCGGGCGTTCAGGGCATTACCCTGAAACAAGTTTGCTCAAACAATGGCCCGAAAACGGCCCCGAATTATTGCTGAAAATTGAAGGAGTAGGTAAGGGCTATTCAACCCCCATTGTGGTAAACCAAACAATTTATGTTACCGGCATAAAAACCGATACCACCGATATGTTGTCGGCCTTCAGTTTAAAGGGAGAGTTATTGTGGGATACTCCCTATGGTCGTTCGTGGACCCGTTCGTACACCGACAGCCGAAGTACACCAACCTATTCCGATGGAAAACTCTACGTGTCAAGCGGAACAGGACAGTTAAGTTGCATTGATGCGCAAACCGGAAAACTCATCTGGAAAGTTGATGCGGTTGAAAAATATGGTGGAGAGATTCACCGGCATGGCGATGCCGAAGCCCCGCTTGTTGTACACAATATGGTGGCTTATATGGTAGGTGGTGAAAAAAATACCATGGTTGCCTTTAATAAAAACAACGGAGAAGAAATATGGCAGAGCAAAAGCCTGGGGGGCGCAAAATCCTACGCTTCACCCACGCTAATTCAGCATAATAACCGACCAATAATTCTGGCCCAAACTACCGACAATTTAATTGGAATTGATGCCCGAAACGGTACAACACTCTGGAACTATAACCTTATTCAATATCACACTAGCCGTCAGGGAGTTGGAGGCAATACCAATCCGCCTTTGTATCACAACGGCGAAATATTTGTAACCAGCGGATACGATCATCCGGGCCTCATGTTCTCTCTTTCGGAAGATGGAAACACTATTCGTTTAAAGTGGCAGAATGATACCCTTGATAACCATCATGGTGGTGTTGTTTTGCTAAACGGAAATATTTATGGTGCCAACTGGCAACACAACTCGCGAGGCAAATGGGTAAGCCTAAACTGGGAGACTGGAAAAGCTAACTGGGAGAACGAATATGAGAACAAAGGATCTATTATTACTGCAGATAATATGTTGTACCTGTACGAAGAAAAACGAGGTAACGTTGCCCTGGTTGAACCATCAACCGAAGCATTAAAAATAAAAGGAAGTTTTGTGATCAACGATGGAGCCGGACCGCACTGGGCTCATCCGGCCATTTACGATGGGAAACTTTTTATCCGTCATGGCGATGTGCTTTTAATATACAATATCAGGGAGTAATCATTTTTTTACTTACTATTTTTATATGATTTAATGACAAAAAGAACCATAAATATTATTCTGATTATAACCGGCACAATCGGTTTTGTAACGGTTTTTTGGTGGCTTAACGCCGATCCAACAAAAGATTTTATTGTAAACCTTGAAGGAGCCGATAACCGTGGCGAGGGTAATGCCTTTGTGCAGGAAGTTGCTATTGGTGAACATTTTGAGTCCTTCTCAGAAGACTTTACTCCGTTAACAGAAACCTGGACCAATTTCAGGGGAGCCGATTTCGATAATATTTCAAAATCACCTGTAAAACTGGTGGATGGCTTTGGCACCGAAGGCCCCGATATTAAATGGTCGATGGAACTGGGCGAAGGACACTCGGGAGCGGCAATCTGGAAAGGCCTGGCTTACATTCTTGATTACGATGAAGAGGAACGTGCTGATTTTTTGCGTTGCATTTCTTTAACCGATGGTACAGAACTTTGGAAACGCGGTTACGATGTGGCCATAAAACGAAATCACGGAATGTCGAGAACAATACCGGCAGTAACCGAAGATTACATTGTTACTATTGGCCCCAAATGCCATGTTATGTGTCTCGACCGGGAAACCGGCGAAATGCGATGGGGGCTCGATGTGGTGAAAGAATACCAGAATGAAATACCCTTTTGGTACACTGGCCAGTGTCCGTTAATCGACAATGGTGTGGCAATAATTGCAACAGGAGGTAGCAAAATGATGGTGGCTGTTGACTGCGAAACCGGTGAAAAACTTTGGGAGACTCCAAATCCTAAGGGATGGAAAATGTCGCATTCGTCGGTTATGCCTTTTACCTTTGGCGGAAGAAAAATGTATGTGTACAGCCCTGTAGGGGGCATGCTGGCAGTAGCTGCCGACGGACCTGATGCCGGCCAGGTTTTATGGGAAACATCAGCATGGAATCACTCGGTGGTAGCACCCTCGCCGGTGTGTTTGCCCGATGGTAAGATTTTTATGACCGCCGGTTATGGTGCCGGAAGCATGCTGCTTCAGCTTCGCGAAAATAATGGAGCATTTACCATTGAAACTCTTGATGAATACGCGCCAAAGGATGGATTGGCATGCGAACAGCAAACCCCGGTTTTGTGGAACGACCATTTGTTTGGTATTATGCCAAAAGACGGTGGAGCCAACCGTAACCAGTTGATTTGTGTGCATCCGGATAATCCCAAGGAAGTGGTATGGTCAAGCGGAAAGGAAAGCCGTTTTGGTTTGGGACCTTACTTTATTGCCGATAATAAAATGTTTATTCTGAGCGACGATGGAACTTTAACAATTGCCAGACCAAGCGTGGAGAAATATATCCAATTGGAGCAGGTGAAAATTATAGAAAATGGCCACGATGCCTGGGCACCATTTGCTCTGGCCGATGGTTATTTGTTGTTGCGCGACTCGAAAACAATGGTTTGTATTGATTTGAATGTAAAATAATATTCAGCAAAAAAAACAGGTGTGAAAAACAAAGGAATTGTAATCTTTCTCATTGTATTAGCAGTAGTAATTGTTGCCGTTATGGTTGGCGACTGGTATTCAAAACGACCCGATAACATGGAAGCCAATAAGTTTGAATACAGCCTTGAGCAGTTTCGGAATGTACCCGAAGAGCTTGTCCACTATAAAGAAACACGCAACTTTAAACTAGGGTTTCAAAATGCCAAAGCGCTGGAAATTGCCAATAGCAAAATTTATGCGATTGGCGATCAGGAGCTGAAAATTATAGATTTTAAAGGAACCTTGCTAACCGAGGTTGGTTTTTTAGACGAACCGCACGGATTGGATGTGGCAGGCGATAGTATTTATATTGTTTTTGAGCGCTTTGTCTGGATACTTGATGGTGAAGGGAAAACCCTGCACGAATGGGAGCTCGATGGGGAGGATACCTATTTTACCTCTGTTGCCGTTTTTGGCGACGATATTATGGTTGCCGATGCCGGAAACCGACGCATCCTTCGGTTTAACCATCAGGGAGAATTGGTGAATTCTTTTGAGGGGAAAACCGATGACGACTTGGCCCATGGTTTTATCATTCCAAGCCCTTATTTTGATTTGGATATTAATGTTTATGGCGATTTATGGGTGGTGAATCCGGGTATGCACACCCTTGAAAATTATTCGCCTGAAGGGCGTTTGCGCGAGTATTGGAAAGCCTCGGGAAACCAAACCGAAAATTTTAGCGGCTGTTGTAACCCGGCACATTTTTGTTTTTTACCCGATGGTAGTTTTGTTACCAGCGAAAAAGGCCTGGTGCGTGTGAAAGTTTATAAGCCCTCCGGAGAATTTGCGGGGGTGGTAGCACCTCCTGCCAAATTCGATGAAAAAATTGAAGGACAGGCTCCCGACGTGGCTGCCGATGAGGAAGGTAATATTTATGCCATGGATTTTGATAGAAATGTCTTGCGAGTATTCGAAAAGAAGTAAGATAATTTTTCAGGTTTTTTTACCAGGAATATGAAAAGAAAAGACTTTATAAAAACAACAGGACGACTTTTATTGCTGGGCGGAATTACTGCCTCGGCAGGCTATTTATTGGTGAATAAAAAAGTTTCGGCCACTTGTTCGGTTTCACCAGGTTGCGAGAATTGCATGAAGTTTAAAAAATGCGAATTACCACAGGCAAAGGAGGTGAAAAATGGAAAATAAAAACAAGGCGCAAAGCCGAAGGAAATTTATTACAAACGGTGTACGGGCTTCTTTGCTTTTGTCTTTAGGGGCGCTTAGTGTTTCGGCCTTAAAAAAAATAAGCGGCGATGGCTACGTTTGGCAGATAGACCCTTTTAAATGCACGCAATGCGGGCGCTGTGCCACCGAGTGTGTGCTAAACCCATCTGCCGTAAAATGTATTCATGCTTTTGATCTTTGTGGATATTGCGACCTGTGTGGCGGCTACCTGAAACCCGATGCCAATGCACAAAGTACAGCCGCCGAAAACCAGTTGTGTCCAACGGCTGCTATTGAGCGCAAATTTATTGAAGAGCCCTATTTTGAATACCATATTGCTGAAGATTTGTGTATTGGTTGCGGAAAATGTGTGGCCGGATGTACCTCGTTTGGTAACGGCTCGATGCATTTACAGATTATGCACCACATTTGTGTAAATTGTAACGAATGCGCCATTGCCCGGGTATGCCCGTCGGATGCCATTAACCGTGTTAAAGCCAGCGAAGCCTACAATGTTAAAGGCGATTTTACCAACCATTCTGAAGCCTGATTCTAAAAAAATGAAAGATCAACTTAACCAAAATAGTTACGAGCCACGAGCCAGGAGTCACAAGCAAACGAGAGTCTACGGATTTAAGTTAAAACCGGTGATTTTTACTTTTGTCTTTATACTTTTCACTTTAGCCTTTAATCTTTTGTCTTTTAACTTGTCGGCCCAGCAGCAGCGTTTTCCAAAACCCGAATTTGAAACAGGATACGAGCAACCATCACCGCTTACGCCCGAGCCTCGGGCTTTGGCCATGGAATATTTTGATGTTTTGGTTTTGCTGTTGGTATTGGCAGCAGCCACGTATTTTGCTTTAAAAAGCCGCTCGCGGCAAGGCATTCTGTGGTTATCGGTATTTACACTGGTTTATTTTGGCTTTTACCGCAACGGCTGTATTTGCAGCATTGGTGCCATACAAAATGTTACCTTAACTTTTTTTGATTCGGGTTATGCCATTTCGTTAACTGCACTATTGTTTTTTATTTTGCCATTGCTGTTTACCCTTTTTTTTGGAAGAACTTTTTGTGCCGGAGCTTGTCCACTGGGAGCCATTCAGGATCTTGTAGTTATAAAACCCATAAGTTTGCCCAAATGGTTGAATAAAACGCTGGGCTTAATTCCCTACATTTATTTGGCGCTGGCCGTGCTTTTTGCAGCAACCGGAACCGATTTTATCATTTGCCGTTACGATCCTTTTGTGGGAATATTCCGTATGGATGCCAAATTTCATATGATAATTCTGGGCATCGCATTTTTATTAATGGGGATGTTTGTGGCGCGGCCTTATTGCCGTTTCCTGTGTCCATTCGGGGTGTTGCTTAGCTGGATGTCACGCTTTTCAAAATGGCACCTAACCATTACTCCATCAAAATGTATTCAGTGCAAGCTGTGTACCCACTCGTGCCCCTTTGATGCAATCGACTTTCCAACCAACGAAAAAGAAGTGGTAAAATCCGGTTTAGGACCAAAACGTTTTATCACTTATGCTTTGGTAATTCCGTTGTGGATAGCCCTGGGCGTATTTGTGGGGGCAAAATCACATACTTTTTTATCCAAAGCCAATCAGGATGTTTACCTGGCAGAATTGCTTATTTCGAAACCTGAATTAAAAAATGATCCGGATAACATTGATGTGCAAACCTTTTTGGCTGCAGGAAAATCAATGGAGCAGTTGGTGGAAGATGCAAATGTAATTCGTAAAAAGTTTTATACCGGAAGCATGATTGCCGGTGGTTTTCTTGGTTTGGTAATCGGAATGACTCTGCTGAATACAGTTGTATTCCGCAAACGACAGGATTACGAACCGCACAAAGGAAATTGTTACAGCTGCGCCAGATGTGTTGATTATTGCCCGGTTGAAAAATAAAAAAGAAACGAAAAATCAGAAGAACGAAAATATGAGTAACCAGGATAAAATAAAACTTTCGCAGAATATAGCTTTAATAGCCGGAGTGTTTTGTGCAGCTGTTGCCCTGCTGTTGTTGTTAAATTTTTGGCAGGTTTCAAAAACCGATCCCATTGAAAGCCAGGCATTGGAGGCCTTGGTTCAGCGTCTGAAGCAGGAACCCAACAATGAAGCATTAAAAGAAGAAATTCGGAACTTTGATTTGCTGGCGCGCAAAGCCTATTTCAACAGTCAGTGGCAGGTAAAAACCGGAGCCTGGATGTTACTTTTTGGGGCCGTGGTACTTGCATTTGCCTTACGGGTTTATTATGCAGCAAAAAGTAAAATTGAGGAGCCAGAGAAAGTATTGGAAAACGAAATAGCCAGCCGTATACTGGCCCAAAAGGGAATAATTTGGGTAGGACTTGTTGTTATGGTCCTGGCTCTTGCGGCTTCGTTTGCAACTGTTGATTATTTAGAATCGTATCCGAAAGTTGCAGAAACAGAGGTGGTGGAACCAACGCCCGAAGAAGAGACGGTAGAAGTTATTGAGGTAGCACCTGCCCAGCCAGAAGCTGCACCAGAAGAAGTTGCTGAAGTGCTAAAGGAAGAAAACGAAGAGCTCACGAAACCAGCACCTGAAAAGGAAACTGTTGTTGAAACTGCAGCAACTGAAGAACAACAAATTAAAGCGGAAGAAAAACCGAAGCCAAAACCCGTAGTTACGGGAGTAACTATTGCCGATTTGAAAAAGAATCATAACTCTTTTCGCGGGCCGTTCGCACAAGGGATAATTGCTCATAAAAACATCCCTACAGAATGGGACGGAGCTGCCGGAACAAATGTGTTGTGGAAAGTTGAAACACCAAAGCATGGATTTAACTCGCCAATAATTTGGGGCGATAAGCTGTTTGTTGCCGGGGCTGATAAAGCTACACGAGAGGTGTATTGTTATAACCGTACCAATGGCCAATTGCTTTGGACAGGTATTGCAGATAATATTTCAGGATCGCCTGCAACACCCCCACGAGTAACAGAAGACACAGGGCTTTCGGCTCCAACTTTAACCACCGATGGAAAAGCTGTTTTTGCCATTTTCGGAACCGGAGATGTAATTGCTTTTGATATGAACGGCAAACGCTTGTGGGCCAAAAATCTTGGCGTGCCCGATAATCACTACGGTCATTCATCATCATTACTAACCTGGAATGGAAAGCTGTTTGTTCAATACGATACCAACAAAAGCGGAAAAGTGTTGGCGCTGAGTACCACCACCGGAGAAACAATTTGGGAAACAGCACGTGAATCAAAAATATCGTGGGCTAGCCCTGTTTTGGCAGAAGTTGATGGAAAATACCAACTGTTATTAACTACCGATCCGATTGTTGGTGGATACGACACCGAAAGCGGAGAGGAACTGTGGACAGTTGAATGTATGATGGGCGAAGTTGGCCCCTCGGTGGGGTATGGCGATGGCATTGTTGTTGCAGCCAACGAGTACGCTAAAATGGTAGCTATTGATATCAGAACGCAGGAAGTTTTGTGGGAAGACGATATGTACCTGCCCGAGGCTGCCAGTCCCCTGGTTTATAATGGCCTGGTTTTTATTGCAACAAGTTATGGCGTTTTTGTGTGCTACGACCTGAAAACCGGAGATGAACTTTGGGAGCACGATTTTGGTTCGCCGGTGTATTCTTCGCCTGTGGTGGCCGAAGGAAATATTTTTCTGATGGACAACGATGGTGTGATGCGGATTTATGAAGCTGCACGCGAGATGAAACTGCTCGGCGAAAACGAACTGGGAGAGCTATCGGGGCCAACACCGGCTTTTGCTGATGGCCGAATTTACATACGCGGCGAAAAACACTTGTTCGGCATCGGAAAGTAGTTTCAGAACTGTTACCAAAGCAGAATGACAACAGAACAACAAATGACGGAAGAAAAGAATAATATCAATCAAATAATAGCGGATAAAGGCGCTACAAAAAAAAGCCTTATCCCCATCTTGCAAGCCATTCAGAAAGAGCACAACTACCTGCCCGAAGAATTGCTGAAAGACCTGGCGGATAAATCAGAAATCAGCTTGGCTGAAATTGTCGGAGTAGCCAGTTTTTATTCACAATTCAGGCTTCAACCGGTTGGCGAACACATGATAAAAGTGTGTGTGGGTACTGCTTGTCATGTAAAAGGTGCAGGCCAGGTGTACGATGCTTTCAGGCGCGAATTAAAACTGGCTGATGGTGAAGACACCGAAGAGTCGGGTAAATACACCCTGGAACAAGTAGCTTGTTTGGGCTGTTGTACCCTGGCTCCTGTCGTTCAAATCGATGAAACTACATATGGGCATGTAGCCTCCGATCAGATTGAGCAAATTATTGCCGATTTTGAAAGTATAAAAGGAACAAAAAGTGCGAAAAAAGCACGTAAAGCCGATGGTTCCGAAATTCAGGGTGAAATACGAATAGGGCTCGGTTCGTGTTGTGTGGCCAGTGGCAGCCAGGAAATTCAGCAAGAGGTGGAAAGTGTGGTGAACGAAAGTGGTTTGCGGGTAAATTTAAAGCATGTAGGCTGCGTAGGCATGTGCCACCAGGTGCCACTGGTAGAGATTGTACCTAACGATGGCGAAGCTACACTTTATGCCAAGGTAAAACCCGAGGATGTTAAAAATATTGTTGAGAACCATTTTGAAGCACCGGGAATGTTTACCCGCTTAAAAAATAAATTGTTGCATACGGTAGAAACGATACAAACCGACCGTAACTGGGAGGGAATTCAGCGCTACGAAATAAGCATGCGCGAAAAACCTGTCGCCTCATTTCTGGGGAAACAAGTGCCAATTGCTACCGAGTATCGCGGCATAATCAATCCCCTTGATGTGGAAGAATACCTGAGTAGGGGAGGTTTCTCGGCATTGGCGAAAATGTTAAAAACCATGTCGCCAGATGAAGTAATTCAGCAGGTAAAAGACAGTGGAATTCGTGGACGCGGGGGAGCCGGCTTTCCAACAGGTGTAAAATGGGAGCTTGTTAAAAAACAAAAAGACGAAACGAAATATATTATTTGTAATGGCGACGAGGGCGATCCCGGTGCATTTATGGACCGAATGTTGCTCGAATCGTACCCCTATCGCGTAATTGAGGGGATGATTATGGCAGCCTATGCCGTTGGTATTCATCAGGGGTACCTCTACATAAGGGCCGAGTACCCGCTGGCTGTAAAACGTTTACGCGAGGCCATAAAAATATGCGAGGCCAAAAACTACCTGGGCAAAAATATTCTTGGTAGCGGTTTTAGCCTAAATTTGCAAATTTACGAAGGTGCCGGAGCTTTTGTTTGTGGCGAAGAAAGTGCACTTATTGCCTCCATCGAAGGCAACCGGGGATTTCCACGAATGCGTCCGCCTTATCCGGCTGAAAGCGGATTGTGGGGCAAGCCAACGCTGGTAAACAATACCGAAACCCTCGCCCAGATTTCCTACATTTTGAGGGAAGGAGCCGAAGGCTTTTCAAATATTGGTTCGGGAAAAAGTACCGGTACAAAAGTTTTTGCCTTGGCCGGAAAGGTGGCTCGCGGCGGGTTAATTGAGGTGCCCATGGGAATTACCATAAAGCAGGTGATTGAAGAAATTGGTGGCGGCATTGCCAACGGTCGTAAATTTAAGGCGGTACAAATAGGTGGTCCTTCCGGAGGTTGTATTCCGGCAGAACATGCCGATACGCCAATCGATTTTGAATCGCTCGGAGAGATGGGAGCTATGATGGGCTCCGGAGGGCTGGTGGTGCTCGACGATACCGACTGTATGGTGGATATTGCCCGTTATTTTTTGTCGTTTACCCAGGAAGAATCGTGCGGAAAATGTACGTTCTGCAGGGTAGGCACCAAACGCATGCTTGATATTTTGGATCGTATTGTTTCAGGCAAAGGGAAAAACGGCGATATTGAAGAATTGGAACACCTGGCGGCCTGGACGAGCAAAGGCAGTCTGTGTGGACTCGGAAGAACAGCACCAAACCCGGTGCTCAGTACTTTAAGGTATTTTAGAGACGAATACGAAGCGCACATAAACGGTACCTGCCCAACTGGTAAGTGCACCGACCTGATAACCTACTCGGTTAACGACGATTGTATTGGCTGTACCAAATGTGTGCAAAAATGCCCGGTAGATGCGATACCATTTACCCCACACGAAAAACATACCATTGATACCGGGCTTTGTATAAAATGCGATGCGTGCAGAGCGGCATGCCCGGTTGATGCCATTGATGTAAAATGAGTTGCTGGATTTTGAAGAGTTCAAGTATACAGAAACGAGTATCTAGTATCTAAAAAACAAATGATTAAACTAAAAATAAATAACAAAGTAGTTGAGGTTGAAGATGGGACTTCAGTAATGAAAGCAGCGCAGCAAATGGGAATTGATATACCAAACATGTGCTGGAACGACGAGCTGGAGCACTTCACATCCTGCATGCTTTGTATGGTGAAAGACAAAAAGAACGGGAAACTTTATCCGTCGTGTTCGGTAAAGGTAACTGAAGGAATGGAGGTGATTACTGATGATGATGAAATTGCAGAATCACGAAAGACTGCTCTGGAGCTTTTATTGAGCGAGCATGTTGGCGATTGCGAAGCACCTTGCCAGGTAGCTTGTCCTGCCCACATGGATATTCCAAATATGAACCGTTTGATTGCCGCCGGAAAATTTGATGAGGCTTTGGCTGTGGTAAAAAAAGACATTGCCTTACCCGCTGTTTTGGGACGCATTTGCCCGGCTCCATGCGAAGGTGCCTGTCATCGGAAAACGGTTGACGAGCCTGTTTCTATCTGTTTGTTAAAACAAATAGTTGGCGACAAAGGAAACCCCGCACCTGCTCCCGAGCTTGAACAAACCGGCAAAAAAGTGGCTGTAATTGGCGCCGGTCCTGCAGGTTTGGCTGCCGCCTATTATCTTCAGTTAAAAGGAATACAGGTTGTGCTTTTTGATAAAAACGAAAAGGCCGGAGGTTTGCTCCGTACGTCCCTCTCGGCTGAGGTATTGCCACTTGAGGTGTTGGATAGGGAGATTGCAGAGATTATTAGAACAGGTGTAATTTTTAAGGGCGGAACAGCAATAACTCTGAATGTTTTTGAAAAAATGAAAGCGGAATTTGATGCGTTGGTAGTCGCTGCCGGTGCAGTTTCAGGCGATACGGAGAATTTTGGTTTGCAAGCCGGGCCAAAAGGAATTGTTGCCGATAAAAACAGCTATCAAACCTCAGATGAAAAAGTTTTTGCCATTGGTAATGTATTGCGCTCGTCGCGCCTCGCGGTTCGGTCGGTAGGGCAGGGCAAAGAGGTGGCCTTTGCAGTGCAACAGTTTCTAAAAAAACAAGCAGTTAAAGGAGAACCTCGTTTGTTTAATTCGCGTTTTGGGCGCCTGGTAAAAAACGAGCTGGCCGAATATTTAAAAGAGTCGGTTGATGCGAAACGAATTTGGCCCGAAGGAGGTATAGGCTTTTCAAATGAGCAGGCAGTGGCCGAAGCTAAAAGGTGCCTGCATTGCGACTGCCGTGCAATTGATAACTGTAAACTACGCAATTATTCAGAGGCGTATAATGCAGACCAGAAACGTTATAAAACAAGCGAACGCAGAACGATTACAAAAGAAATAAACCATGGGGCGGTGGTGTACGAACCGCAAAAATGTATAAAATGTGGCATTTGCGTGCGACTCACCGGTAAATACCGCGAGAAATTTGGTTTTACTTTTATTGGCCGTGGTTTTGATGTGGAAATTGGTGTACCTTTTAACGAAGCCCTGAAAAATGGCTTAACAGAAACAGCGGTAAAAGTAGCCAATGCCTGTCCCACAGGAGCCATTTCGCTTAAAAAAGAATAAATAGATTAGCTGAAGTTAGGATGGAAAAGACAAAATGTAAAAATAGATGCAACAAATTTTTTCTATTTCTGCTGGTGCTTGTAGCGGGATGGAGGCATTTGCCCAAACTGCTGATTCGTGGCCTGTTTTTCGTGGCAATCAAAACCTTACGGGAGTTGCAAATACAAGTATTTCTGAGTCGCCCAATTTGCTTTGGACCTACCAAACCGGCGACAATATAAAAGGTGCTCCGGTTGTTGCCAAGGGGAAAGTGGTGGTTGGCTCAACAGATGGTTGGATGTACTGCCTTGATTTTAATGGGAAGTTGCTTTGGAAATACGATACTGGTAACTCCATTGAAGCTCCTGCACTGATCCTTGAAAAAACGGTTTACATTGGTAACCTTGATGGAGTGATGACAGCCCTTGACCTTAATTCTGGTGAAAAAATATGGGACTACGAGTGTGATAATCAGATAATAGGCTCGGCAAATTTTTGGAAAGTTGGTGAAAAGACCTACCTGGTTTTTGGCAGTTACGATTACTACCTGCATTGCGTTGATGCCCAAACCGGAAAAGGCCTGTGGAAATACGAATCTGATAATTTTATTAACGGTGCTGCCGCTTGTGCAAATGGGGTAGCAATGTTTGGTGGTTGCGATGGTTTTTTGCACCTGGTTGATATTCAAACCGGAAAAATGGTGAAGAAAATTGATGTGGCAACCTATGTGGCCGGCTCCATTGCTGTAGAAAACAACAAAGCATACCTCGGAGATTACGATGGGCGTTTCTTTCAGGTTGATTTAAAAACCGATAAAACCACCTGGGTATGGGAACACGAAAAAACAAAGCTTCAGTTTATTGCCTCACCGGCCCTTTCAGGCGAAAAGGTGCTAACAGCCAATCACAATAAATTTTTGTACTGTTTCGACAAAAATACGGGAAAAAAATTGTGGGAATACAATACCGGAAGACAGGTGGAAGCTTCTCCGGTAATAATAGAAAATAAGGTGTTGGCGGCAAACATGCGCGGCGACCTAGCTTTGGTGAACCTTTCAGACGGAAAGCCTGTTTGGACTTACGAGATAGGGAGTCAGATTATAAGCAATCCGGCAGTGGCAAACGGCAGGTTGTTTGTTGGTGCCTACGACGGAAATGTGTATTGTTTTGGCGAATAGGATAAACACAAATACGGTGAGAAGTCTGTGGCTAAGTGTCATCTCGTTAGTATGGATGAAATGAACAGAAGCCGGACGTTTAAGAAAGCATTGTTGAGCTGAATAGATTTTTGCGATTTAGTGTCTTTGTGGATAAAAGAAACAAGATGAATATTATTCAAATTATTCCCGGTTCCGGGGGCAGTTTTTATTGTGGAAATTGCCTGCGCGACAGTAAATACGTTGATGCATTGCGAAATCTGGGGCATCAGGTAATAAAAGTCCCCATGTACCTACCTTTATTTTCTGATGAGCAGGACATTAATGATATTCCGATTTTTTATGGAGCCATCAGCACCTATTTAAAACAGGTTTACCCCATTTTTAGAAAAGCACCGGCTTGGTTTGATAAGCTGCTGAACTCTAAACCAATGATGAAACTTGCCGCATCGCAGGCCGGTTCTACCCGGGCAAAAGGCCTGGAGGACATGACCATTTCGATGCTGCTGGGTGAAGAAGGTGAGCAAAAACAGGAGCTGGAAAAAATGGTAGACTGGATTGCAGAGCATTGCCAACCCGATGTGATTCATATTTCAAATGCGTTATTGTTGGGGCTGGCAAAACGTTTAAAACAAAAGGTGGGTGTGCCGGTGGTGTGTTCGCTGCAAGACGAAGATGTGTGGGTAGATGCCATGCAACCACGGTTTCAGCAAAAAATATGGGATTTAATGCACCAGCGCGCTCAAGATGTGGATGCCCTGGTAGCGGTAAGCAATTTCTTTGCTGAAACCATGAAAAATCGCATGCGGATATCCGACGACAAAATGCACACTTTTTACCTGGGTGTTGATGTGGAAGATTATCCGTTTATACCGGTAAAGGAAAAACCGCGCAACGTTGGTTACATCTCGCGCATGTGTTACAAAGATGGTTTTGATATTGTGGTTGATGCTTTTATTGACTTAAAGAAAAAAACGGGTTTTGATGATGTTAAACTTATTGCAACCGGTGGATTAACAGGCGATGATAAAAAGTTTTTGAAAGAACAAAAGCAAAAAATAAAGACGGCCGGTTTGGAGAAGGATTTTGAGATAATTGAAGAATTTGAAGGAGATGCGCGGCATCATTTCTTTAAAAAAGTTGCGTTGGTTTCGGTGCCGGTACGTGTTGGCGAAGCTTTTGGCATGTACCAGCTGGAGGCCATGGCTTCGGGTGTACCAATCGTTCAGCCGGCGCTGGGGGCTTTCCCCGAAGTGGTTGACGTGTCGGGAGGAGGCGTTGTTTATGACCCCAATTCGCCGGAACAACTTAGTGAAGCCTGGGCAGGGCTTCTAAATAATCCGGAAAAGCTGCAACAATTAAGTGAAACCGGTTATAAGGGAACAAAAGAGAAATTCAATATCCATAATCACGCACAAGAGATTGTGGGATTGTACGAAAGTTTCAACTAAAAAATAGCTGGCGTTTTTGCGCCTTTGCGAGAGATACAAAATGTTGCTACAATTAAAAAACATAAGTAAAGGCTACGGCGAAAAAGGAACCCATAGTTTTCGTCAGGTGCTAAACGAGTTAAACCTTGAAATTGGGAAAGGTGAAAAAATAGCCATAATCGGGCCCAGTGGATCGGGTAAAACAACTTTGCTGAACATGATTGGTGCACTGGATTTGCCCAACTCGGGCGAGGTTGTTTTTAGTGGTCAAAACATTACGGGCTATTCAAAAAAGGAATTAGCGAATTTTCGGAATCAGCACCTGGGCTTTGTTTTTCAGTTGCATCATCTCATGCCACAGCTAACGCTTTGGGAGAATGTATTGCTTCCGCTGTTGGCCCAGGGAAAAATTTCTACAGACCAAAAAGAATGGGCCGAGTACCTCGTTAAAAAAGTAGGAATTTGGGAGCAGCGCAAACAAAAACCGGCCGAAATGTCGGGAGGCGAATGCCAGCGCACCGCTGTTGTTCGGGCATTAATCAATAAACCCCAGCTTATTCTTGCCGACGAACCCACAGGCGCCTTGGACGAAAATAATGCCGTGGCGCTTTCTGAATTGTTAATCCAACTCAGTGTTGAAGAAAATCTTACCCTGATAACAGTTACCCACTCTTCGGAATTGGCGCAGAAAATGGATAAAAAATACTTGTTGAGAAACGGCAAACTGGAAACTGATAAAATAAGAAGCAGCAGGTAGTAGCGAGGGCTGAAAGTATGACGAAATTTCAATACATAATAAAATCTTTTATCCATTATTTTAAAGCCAATTTATTGGTGGCCCTGGGCGTATTAATTAGCACCATGGTTTTAACCGGTTCATTAATTATTGGCGATTCGGTACGTTTCAGTTTAACACAAGCCACCTTTTATCGTTTAGGCGAAACAACGCATCTTGTTTCGGTGGCTGAGCGCTACTTCAGACAGGAAATGGCTGCTGAAATTGAAGCTGATAATCCAGCAATTAAAGCAACTCCGGTGTTGTTGTTGGAGGGAATGGCTATTGCCGATGGCGGACAATTACGTGCCAACAGGGTTCAAGTGCTTGGCGTGGCAAATGGTTTCGATAAAATTGCAAACAGCAAGGTATTTGCTGAATTACAAAACAACGAAATTGCCATCAGTGAGAACCTCGCTGATCGCCTTGAAAAAGGAGAAGGTGATAATATTTTGGTACGAATAAAAAAAGCCAGTCTTATCCCAATGAATGCTCCGTTTGTTTCGGCTGAAGAAACCAGTATGGCTTTGCGGGCCACCATCAAAAAGGTTGTTTCAAAAGAAGAGCTTGGGCGTTTTAATCTTAAAAATTCGCAAACCGCACCCTATAATATTTTTGTTTCCATTGAACGTTTAAACCGGCTAATGGAGTTTGAAGGAAAGGCTAATCACTTGTTGATTTCCACAGCTGAAGAAACGGCAGATGTCGCCCGCGCAGTAAAAAATTGCCTTAGTCCTGTTGATGCCGGTTTGTCGCTTAAATTAATTCAACCTACTAATAAAGTGGAGGTTTCTACCGAGCGGGTTTTTATGGAAGAAAAGGTTTCGCAGACCCTGAAGATGCTGCCTGATGCTGAACTTATTTTAACCTATTTTGTGAATGGGATTGTTCGGCCTTCAAATAGCAGGCAGGATTCAATGTCAATTCCTTATTCGTTTGTTTCCTCGCTTTCTGATTCGCGGCTGGCCGACAACGAAATTGTTCTGAATCGCTGGGCAGCAGATGAGTTACAGGCGCAAGTTGGCGATACCATCATTTTAAAATATTTTGAAATAGGCCCGCTGCGGAAACTGCTGAACAGGGAAACGGAATTTGTTCTTAAAGAAATCATTTCGATGGATTCGGAGTTGGCAGATCCCAGTCGTGTTCCTCATTTGCCAGGTTTGTCGGATGCCGGGCACTGTCGCGAATGGGAGGCCGGAGTGCCAATTGATTTGGATGCTATAAGCGAGAAAGACGAAAAATACTGGGACGATTATAAAGGTACACCCAAGGCCTATATTTCAACAGAAAAAGCGGTGGCAATTTGGGCCAACCGTTTTGGAAATTATACTGCTGTTCGGTTTCCTGCCGAAACTTTTAATGAAGAGCAGTATGAGGAATTATTTGCACAACATATTACGCCTGCTAATCTGGGAATGGCCATTGAACCCATTCGCGAACAAGGGGTGCATGCTGCACAAAACGGCACCGATTTTAGCGGCTTGTTTATCGGATTGAGCTTTTTTATTCTGGTGGCATCCATAATTTTAACAGCACTACTGTTTCGCCTTAATCTCGAAACCCGAATGGCACAGGTAGGTTTATTGGTGGCACTTGGCTTTCAGCAAAAACAAGTTCGTTGGTTTTACCTTTTTGAAGGTTTTGTTGTGGCTGTATTTGGTGCGGTTTTGGGACTGCTGGCTTCGCTCTTTTATACACGTATGGTCTTTCGGGTGCTTAATTCGCTGTGGTTCGACATTGTTCGAACCAATGTTTTGGAGGTAAAAATTATTCCTTTAACCCTGGTGCTGGGCTTACTAATAAGTGTGGTGGTATCGTTGGCGGTTATTTTTAATACCATTCGCAAGTTTCAGCAAAAAATGGCCGCCGACCTGCAAAAACGAGTTCACATAAAACAAAAAAAGACAACCGGCATATTGTATAAAATTGTGCTTTATCTTTCGCTGGGAGTTGCTGCCGGAGTTTCAGTTTCGGAGCTGTTGGCAGCTCAGCTGAATCCGTCTATGTTCTTCCTTTCGGGTGGGCTGTTACTCCTCGGGTTACTGCTGCTGTTCAGGCAAATAATTTTGAAACAGGATCTGCAGGAAGAGACTGAGTTTCGTCTCTCTATATTGGCCCGGATTAATCTTTCGCGTAATATTAATCGCTCGTTAACAGTGGTTGTTTTGTTTGCACTGGGGACTTTTTTGGTGGTTTCAACCGGTTCAAATAAGCTCGATTTGTTTGCCAATGCGAACGAGAAATCGAGTGGAACAGGAGGCTTCCTGTATTTTGCCGAAACTACAATGCCGGTTTTGTTTGATATTAATGCCGGGGAAAAACGTGCCGAAGAAGGAATGTACGAAACCTTTGATGTGGTGCAGTTTCGAAAAGTTGAGGGCGACGATGCCAGTTGTTTAAACCTAAACCGAATTGCGCAACCTGCCGTTTTGGGCGTAGATCCGGAGAACCTGGAAGGGCGATTTGCTTTTGCCGCTACTTTAAATGGAATAAAGGAAGATCCCTGGCGGATGCTGGATATGGATTTTGACGACGGAACCATCCCGGCCATTGCCGATCAGACTGTAATTCAATGGGGACTGGGAATGAAGGTTGGCGATGTGTTGCTTTATCAAAATGAATTGGGCGACACGCTCCGCCTGAAACTGATTGCCGGAACAACACCGTCCATCTTTCAGGGCTTTGTAATCATTTCCAATAAACATTTTCTAAGAAATTACCCTGGCAGTAGCGGCTCCAGTTTGTTTTTGGTGGATGGAGCACCTGAAGATCAGGAAGCAATTGGAGAGGAGTTGCAACTGGTGTTTCGCGATTATGGCTGGGAAATGGAAAGCACAGCCAAACGTCTCGTTGAATTTTATTCGGTGACCAATACTTATCTCTCGATATTTTTAGCACTGGGCGCTTTGGGCTTATTGCTCGGAACCATTGGCCTGGCAGTAATTCTTGCCCGTACCATAATCGAGCGCCGCCGCGAAATTGCACTCATGCTGGCCGTTGGTTATACCGCACGGCTTATATTTAAAATACTGGTGAAAGAATACCTCATTTTACTCTTTGTGGGTGTTTTAGTTGGGTTTATTAGCGCTGTTATTGCCACGCTACCTGCCTTCTTATCCACAAATGCCGATGCTTCATTTTCAACCGTTGCCATGGTTGTGGCATTAATTCTTATCAATGGTTTGGGGTGGATTGTTGGCTTGAGTTGGTTTTCGTTGAAGAAAAAGGTGTTGGTTGAAGGATTGAGAGTTGAATAAAGATTAATCCATTAACTTCGAAATTGTTTTGTGCATTAATTCTCTTTCGGTTAGCATATTGTTAAGTCCAGCAATTTTGTACTTAAGAATATTAAAATATTTTTCGGGGCGGTTGTGTTTTGAGTTCCAGTATGATTTTCCATGGTTTTGTTTTTAGGCATCGAAAGTTTCTGTGCCATTGCATTTCGCTTTACTAAAATTTCATTGGGAAGCGTACTTGTAAATGTTGCCGTAGTTGCATGTTTGTAAAATGTAAAGATGAATCGAAAATGTAAAATTGTGTTTACTTTTCAGATTTGTATATTTGATAGACGAAAAACAAAGCCATGAACAATCATAAACGTTTTATGCAAGCCGCAATAAATTTGGCCCAAAAAGGAATGGAGAGCAACACCGGAGGACCTTTTGGTGCAGTGGTTGTAAAAGACAATAAAATTATTGCCGAAGGTTGCAACCGGGTAACATCATCAAACGACCCAACGGCCCATGCCGAAGTGGTAGCCATTCGCGAAGCTTGTAGGGTGTTAAATACTTTTCAGCTAACAGGATGTACGGTTTATACTTCGTGCGAGCCTTGCCCCATGTGTCTGGGTGCCATTTACTGGGCCCGTCCGGATAAGGTAGTTTATGCCGCTACAAAAGAAGATGCTGCCGATGCACAATTCGACGACCATTTTATTTACGAAGAAATGGAACGGCAACCCGTTCAGCGTAAAATAAAATTCGAAAACCTGATGCGCAAAGAAGCGCAGGAGGTTTTTCAAAGCTGGAAAAGCAAGGAAGACAAAACAGAGTATTAATACTTTTTGCTAATTGCGGA
Organism: uncultured Draconibacterium sp.; assembly: GCF_963676735.1. Classification (NCBI taxonomy): domain Bacteria; kingdom Pseudomonadati; phylum Bacteroidota; class Bacteroidia; order Marinilabiliales; family Prolixibacteraceae; genus Draconibacterium; species uncultured Draconibacterium sp. The sequence continues at coordinate 666,155 of NZ_OY781464.1, forward strand.
TAGACAAAGCCATACTTGCCAATATTTTTTAATTTTATTGCATGGCAGGCGATAAAGATCACGCGAAAATAAAACGAATAGAGGCACTCGAGAGCGAGGTGTCGAAGTTAAAGCTTGAGCTCGAACACTTGAAATTTCAGGAAGAGCAGGAGCGAACTAAACGTGCTTTTTACCAGCAAATTGCCGATTTTGCATTTGCATGGGAGTTGTGGTTTGAATCCAACGGAGCCATAAAATATTGCTCGCCCTCGTGTTACGACTTAACCGGTTACTCGGCAAATCAAATTATAGCATCGGCCGGGATTAACGAATTGCTTGTTTTTGATGCCGACAAAGAAAAATACACCAACTTTCTGCAAGCGGCACTCAATCAAACTTTACTTCATCAAACCCTCGAATTTAGAGTGCTTACCCGCACCAAGCAATTGCGCTGGTTTATGATGAATGTGCGTGGTGTTTATGACAAAATAGGCAAGTACCTCGGAATTCGGGCTTCGGTGCTCGATATTACCCGCCTGAAACAAGCCATGGGGCATATTCTGGAGCTTGAAAAAACCAAAGCCTTTGATAGTCGAAATAAAAATCGTTTGCAAACAGAACTCGAGTTGAAAGACCGGGAGTTGGTGTCTTTTCTCTTGCAATTGTCGCAGAAAAACGAGTTGTTAAACAAAGCCGCTGCGCTTCTTCAGCAGGAACACAAAAGTGGTGCAAAGAAAGCGCCCGATACGCTTCGGCAACTAAAAGACCTTTTGCAGGCCAATTCGGTTCAGGCCGTTGATTGGAGTATGGTGGAGAATCAGGTCGATAAAATTCACCCCGGGTTTCTGGAGCGCTTGCAAAAAAAACATCCCTTAATTTCTGTAAACGACAAAAAGTTATGCTCTTACATTCGTTTGGGTTTGTCGAGTAAAGAAATTGCCGGCCTTTTAAACATTACACCAAAAAGTGTTGAGGTTTCGCGTGTTCGCTTACGAAAAAAGCTCGGAATTAATGTAAAAACACGCCTCGTATTCTACCTGGAGCAGCTTTGATATTAAGTTTTGTATTTGTGTTTAGATTTGTATGTAGTGGTTTGAGATGTTTTAATCTATTAAAATACAATTTGTTATAAGATTTGTGTTTTGTTAATGTTGTGTAATGATATGTATATGTTATGTTTTTGTTTGCTAGCGGTTTTGTTTTTTGCTATACCTTTGAATACAAAATCGTCAGATTATGACTCAAAACGCAGAAAGCAATTACAGAAACTTATTGGACGAAGAGATTGGACAGTTGGTGCATCAGGGCTGTTCGTCAACCGATTGGAGCCTGGTTAAGGTGGCACCCGATTTTATACCCGACAGTATTGAAAACAGCAAGTTTACCGGGCGAATTCGTTTAAATGGATTTACCGGCAGCGTAAAACTGGTGGGTGGAATAACCTTTAAAACCGGAATTTACAATGCCTGGTTGCACAATTGCGAGGTGGGTAAAAATGCCCTTATTCACAATGTACGCAGTTATATTGCCAATTATCGCATTGAAGAAAATGTAATTATACATAACATAACAACGCTGGCGGTGGATGGCGAAACCTCGTTTGGTAACGGTGTTAACGTTGAAGCTATTAACGAAGGCGGAGGACGCGAAATTCCTATTTACGATTACCTTTCGGCACACGTGGCTTACATGATGGCTTTATATCGTCACCGCCCGGCGCTCGTGCGCTCGCTTAAAAGTATGGTTGCCAATTATACCGAATATGTTACCGATACCCTTGGTGTTATTGGAGCCGATTCCAGGATTGTGAACTGCAATACCATTCTGAATGTAAAAACTGGTCCGGCTACAACTATTGATGGTGCTAAAAAACTGCAAAATGGAAGTTTGAACAGTAACTACGAAGCGCCGGTACATATTGGCGAAGGCGTTATAATGGACGACTTTATTGTTAGCTCGGGAACGACAATTGCCGACGCCACGCTGGTTTCAAAATGTTTTGTGGGGCAGGGTTGTGTACTCGATAAGCATTATTCGGCTGAAAACTCCCTGTTTTTTGCCAACTGTCAGGGCTTTCATGGCGAAGCTTGCTCTATTTTTGCAGGGCCTTACACCGTTACCCATCACAAATCTACATTGTTAATTGCCGGAATGTTTTCGTTTTTAAATGCGGGTAGCGGTTCCAATCAGAGTAATCATTTGTATAAGCTTGGTCCTATTCACCAGGGAATAATGGAGCGGGGGGCAAAAACCACCAGCGATTCGTATCTGCTGTGGCCATCGCGCATTGGAGCTTTTTCGCTGGTTATGGGGCGACACTACAAACATTGCGATACCACCGATTTTCCTTTCTCGTATTTAATTGAGAGCAAAGATGAAAGTATTTTGGTGCCGGCAATTAATCTAAAAAGTATTGGTACCATTCGCGATACACAAAAGTGGCCCAAGCGCGACAAACGAGCCGATTCAAACCTGCTCGACCTGATTAACTTTAATCTGCTAAGTCCTTATACCATCGATAAAATGATTAAGGGACGCGAGAAATTACTTGCCCTGCGTCAATCATCGGGAAAGAATGCTGCCCACTACAGCTACGAAAAAATGAAAATTGAAAAACGCGCGCTCGACAGGGGGATTCAGCTCTACGAAATGGCCATCTGGAAATTTTTGGGCAACTCGGTTATTACCCGTTTAATAGGAGGGAAGTACAATTCGGCCACCGAAATTAGAGCCGGTTTACAGCCTACTACAAAATTTGGCAAGGGCTATTGGGTCGACCTCTGCGGAATGATTTGTCCTTTTGAGGCGCTCGATCAGTTGCTGGCCTCGGTTGAGGACGGTTCGGTGCAATCGCTCGAGGAGTTGAACTCGGCACTGGCAACCCTACACAAAAATTATTACAATTACGAATGGACCTGGGCAGCAGAAGTGCTGGAGCAGTTTTACGGCAAAAATATCAACGCGTTTGAGGCAGCCGATGTAATTACCATCGTAAAAAAATGGAAAGAAAGCGTATTGGGTATCGACCGCTTTTTATACGAAGATGCACGAAAAGAATTCTCGATGAGTAAAATGACCGGTTTTGGTGTTGACGGTGAAAACAAAGCACGCGAACTGGACTTTGCAGAAGTTCGTGGCGAATTTGAAAGTAATGTTACCGTTAAAGAGATTCGGGAACACATGGAGAAAAAGGAACAGCTCGGCACCCTGATGATTGAACTGATGATGCAGGTTAGGGAGAATAAAAATTCGGTAGAAATTGCAAACTAAAACATTGGGTAGTATGCTTTTGTTGAAAGTAGTTTGCTTCTCGATATAAAAATAAACAGCAGAAAAATATGTGTGGAATTGTTGGATACATTGGCAATAAAGCGGCTTTTCCGATATTAATTAACGGCCTGAAACGATTGGAATACCGGGGTTACGATTCGGCCGGAGTGGCCTTGTTAAATGGTACGCTCGAGTGTTTCCGAAAAAAAGGCAAGGTGGCAGACCTCGAGCAGTTTGTTAGCGAAAAAAACTGCAACGGCACAGTGGGTATTGGTCATACGCGTTGGGCTACACACGGCGAGCCCAGCGATAAAAATGCACATCCGCACACCTCGTTAAACGGCTACTTTTCAATTGTGCATAACGGGATAATCGAAAACTACGCCAAAATAAAAAGCGATTTGGAGGCACATGGCTACACATTTGCCAGCGATACCGACACCGAGGTATTGGCCAATCTTATCGAGTTTTTTTACCGGCAGGACGATACCATGTCGGCCGAGGCAGCTGTTCAGTTGGCGCTTTCTAAAGTGGTAGGAGCCTATGGTATTGCGGTGTTGTGTAAAAACGAAAACAACAAAATTGTGGTGGCGCGCAAAGGCAGTCCCCTGGTGGTTGGTCTGGGTGACGGCGAGTATTTTATTGCCAGCGATGCCTCGCCAATTGTAGAATACACCAGCCAGGTAATTTACCTGAACGACGAAGATATTGCCCTTTTGCAAAAAGACGGCTTCACGCTAAAAAACGTTCAAAATAACCCGGTTTCGCTAAAAATCAGCAATCTCAATCTGGAGATAGGGGCCATGGATAAGGGCGACTACGACTATTTTATGCTAAAAGAAATTTACGAGCAGCCAAAAACCATCGAGGAAACATTTAGAGGACGCTTGCAAAACGATTACTCTGAAATTGTGTTGGGTGGTTTAATGCAGGTGTTTCCGAAAATTGAGAAAGCACAGCGTATTGTAATTATTGGCTGCGGTACCTCGTGGCATGCTGCCTTAATTGCCGAGTACCTGTTTGAAGAGTATGCGCGCGTTTCGGTTGAAGTGGAATATGCCTCGGAGTTTCGTTACCGCAAGCCGGTGCTGTCGCCTGATGATGTGGTGATATTAATTAGCCAGAGTGGTGAAACGGCAGATACCCTGGCAGCTCTGCACCTGGCAAAGGCCGAAGGGGCAACAGTGTTGGGAATTTGTAATGTGGTAGGCTCAAGCCTTGCGCGCGAAACCCATGCCGGGGTGTACACCCATGCCGGGGTAGAAATTGGCGTAGCTTCAACCAAAGCTTTTACCGCGCAGGTAACCGTACTTACCATGATTGCGCTAAAACTGGCCAAACGCAAAGCAACCATTAGCGATACCGACTATAAAATGTTGGTGAAAGAGCTGGCTGCCGTACCAGAAAAAGGCCGTATTATTTTGCAGGAAAATGAAAAAATACGCCAGATAGCCGAAAAATACCACGAAGCCATAAATGCACTTTATCTCGGGCGTGGCTACCTTTTTCCGGTGGCTTTAGAGGGGGCATTAAAATTGAAAGAAATCTCGTACATACACGCCGAAGGGTATGCTGCCGGCGAAATGAAACACGGCCCAATTGCCCTGGTTGATAACAATTTGCCCGTGGTAGTGGTGGCGCCACAAGACGATTATTACGAGAAAGTGGTAAGCAATATTCAGGAGGTGAAAGCCCGTAAAGGAAATGTTATAGCGGTGGTTACCGAGGGCGATACCGGCCTGAAAGCCCTCGCCAACGATGTAATTGAAATACCCAAATCGCACCCGGCCATGGCACCACTACTGGCCGTTATGCCCCTGCAGTTGCTGGCTTACCACATTGCCCTGCTAAAAGGATGTAATGTCGATCAGCCCCGTAATCTGGCAAAAAGTGTAACCGTGGAGTAGGTAAACGTGCCCAGATTTTTGGTGTCGCAATCAAATAATAACGCACTTTTTTGCCCGGTTAACGATGGTATTAGCCCGATGGTCGATAAAATTATCAGCATAAAATCATTTGCGTAACTTTACAAACAGATTAATTGACTTTTAATCCTGTTAAGTAGATGAACGACAAAATAGCAATACCAAAGAAGTTCTATTTTATCCTGTTTGCTTCGGTAATTGCTATTTGTCTGTTCTCGTTTACCATTGGCCGCGAGCTTTATGCCGATAAAACGGAAAGCCTTTTTTCTTTTGGCCTCATTCATTTTTCGGGTTACCTGTTTTTTTTATTAATGCCGGTTGAGCTGGCTTTTATTTACTATCTGCCCCATTATCCGGCAGAAATATTAATTGGTATGGCGCTGGCAACAGCAGTGGTGGCGCAGTTTATCGACTATTGGATAGGCCGCTTAATTCGTCCACCAAAAATAGTTGAAATTATGGGGCGCGAACGGATTGAAAAAGCAGAACGGAAAATAAAACAATACGGAATGCTTACCATCTTTCTTTTTAACCTGTTTCCGCTTTCGTCGCCGGTAATTGCTTTGGCTGCCGGCATGCTGCGTTATAATTTTCGACGATTTTTTGTGGTAAGCATTTTGGGATTGTTAATAAAGTATCTTGTAATTCTCTGGTGTTTTTCTTAATTCTCGACCCGAATAACCTGATGTTCGATTCCGTTTCAAAGAATGTGTCAAATTATGGGAAATGGTGCCTGAAGGAATTTTGTCGTTGTAAATTTAATTTAACTTTGCGCCAGATTTTTAAAAACTAAAAATTTTAATGAGATGAAAGCATTTGTATTCCCTGGTCAGGGAGCTCAATTCCCCGGAATGGGAAAGGATTTATATGAAAATTCTGCTGAAGCAAAAGCATTATTCGAAAAAGCAAACGATATTTTAGGTTTCAACATTACCGATATTATGTTTGAGGGTGAGGTTGAAGACCTGAAGCAAACTAAAGTTACTCAACCCGCCATTTTCTTACATTCGGTTTTACTGGCAAAAACATTAAAAGATTTTGCTCCTGACATGGTTGCCGGTCACTCGTTGGGCGAGTTTTCGGCACTGGTAGCAAACGGAGTATTAAATTTTGAAGATGGCTTAAAGCTGGTTGCCCAGCGTGCCATGGCTATGCAAAAAGCCTGCGAAGTGGAGCCATCAACTATGGCAGCAATTGTTGGGTTGGAAGATGCTGTGGTGGAAGAAGTTTGTGCTTCAATTGATGATGTTGTGGTACCCGCCAATTACAATTGTCCGGGGCAGTTGGTAATATCTGGTTCGGTTGCCGGAATTGATAAAGCTTGCGAGTTGCTAACTGAAAAAGGAGCTAAACGTGCCATTAAGTTGGTAGTTGGCGGTGCTTTTCACTCGCCGTTTATGGAACCTGCCCGCGAAGAGTTGGCAGCTGCTATAGAAGCTACTACATTTAATACACCTACTTGCCCGGTTTATCAGAATGTTGATGCACAGCCGGTTTCTGATCCTGCTGTAATTAAAGAAAACCTGATTGCCCAGTTAACGGCTCCGGTAAAATGGACAAAAATTATGGAAAACATGATTGCCGATGGAGCTACATCGTTTACCGAAGTTGGCCCGGGTAAAGTTTTACAGGGACTGGTAAAAAAAGTAGATCGTAAAATGGAAACCGTAGGTGTTAACAGCTACGAAGGATAAAGCATTATTTACATCCAAATAAAAATCCCGGACTTAACTGGTCCGGGATTTTTTATGGTATCAACTGATTGATTAATTATCCATGTGTTTCTGCAGCATCCGGTATATGGTAGATTTACCGATACCCAGTTTAGATGCCACCAAACGAACATTTTGATTGTATTTGTTTAAAAAGAATTTTACGATTTCGTTGTTGTATTCTTCCAGTGTTTTTTCCTGTGCCAAAAGGTTTTGTACACTTTCATCCACATTCATATTCAGGTGGCTGGGTTTTATTACATCGCGGCTACACATTACGCAGGCCAGTTCCATAATTGCTTTTAGCTCTCGTATATTACCCGGATAGTGGTAGTTTGATAACATTTGTTTGGCTTCAGCTGATATGGTTTTCTGGTCCATTTCGTTTTCGCGGCAAAATTCATCAACAAAAAACTTAGCCAGCAAAATTTTGTCATTTCCGCGCTGGCGCAAGGGCGGAATCTCTATTGGTAAACCCAGTAAACGATAATAAAGGTCTTGTCTGAATTTATCGTCGGCAGATAGGGCTGCCAGGTTTTTGTGAGTTGCCGTAATAATTCGTACATCAAGCGGAATAAGATCGTGCCCACCCAGGCGAACCAACTCGCGCTCTTGCAGCACACGTAATAATTTGGCCTGAAGGTTCAGGTTTAAGTCGGCAATTTCATCCAGGAAAAGCGTCCCACCATTGGCAGCTTCAAACTTTCCTATTTTTTGAAAATCGGCACCTGTAAATGCACCTTTTTCGTGCCCAAAAAGTTCGCTCTCAATTAAACCCTCCGGAATAGCCGATACGTTAACGGCAATAAAAGGCTTGGCACTGCGTCGAGAGTTATAGTGAATTCCTTTGGCCACCAGTTCTTTACCGGTACCTGTTTCTCCTGAGATAGATACCGAAATATTCGTTTGTGTGGCTTTGTTCATTAATTCAAAAACATGCTCAATTTCGCGGCTGTTGCCTTTAATCAGGTTTTTGAAATTGTATTTTTCCTTAACGGCTTCTTTTAAATTGGTATTTTCGGTTTGTAACTGGTCGGTTTTGTAAATATTTTTTATAATGTTGCTCAGCTTTTCCCGTGTGTCAGGTGCTTTCATTATATAATCGTACGCGCCATTTTTCATTAGCTCAATTGCTGTAGAAATATTATCCTGCGCCGAGATAACAATTACATGGGTGTTCGGAATTTTATCCTGAATTTTGGCAAGAACCTCTTTCCCGGTCATATCAGGCAAAGTATAGTCGAGCGTAACTACATCAGGTTTTTCTCCCATTGCATTTATAAAGTCGGTACCATTATGGAATACTTTAACTTGCAGCTGGTCGTCTAAGAGTTGTTTTTTGAGTACCCGGGCATAAAGTACGTTGTCTTCAACAATAAAAACTTTGTACTGATTTTTTAGTTTTTGGTTGGCCATATTTTCTATATTTAGAAAGCCTAAAAATACTCAAAACATGGGACAAATCAAAAGATATGTCCATATTATGGAAAAAATGGCGACTAAATTCCCATTATAGAATTTTAGGATATGAATTTGTTAAAATTTGGGGTGAAATAATTGTGCCGTTTTGTTGTATTTGTTGGCAAAAGCAAGAAAAAATAAAATATCAGCGTCATACCTAATGTATATTGAATTGTATTGTTAAATTTAAACGAACGAAATGAAACAGCTACTATCATGTATCATTTTAAGTAGCTGGTGATGTATGATAGGAGTTGCCGATAAAAATAAAAATTTATAAATAAGTGAAATTATGAATTATTCCGCATTTCATAAACTGTCATATGGGTTGTATGTAATTGCAACAGAGCTAAATGGAGAGAAAGTAGGCTACATTGCCAATACGGCATTTCAAATTACTGCCGAACCATCAAAAATTGCAATCAGTTGTCATAAACAAAACCATAGTGCCCAGAAAATAATTGATAGTAAAAAATTTTCCATTTCGGTTCTGAAAAAGGAAGTCGATACATCTCTGATCGGTAAGTTTGGCTTTATGTCGGGGGCCGATATTGATAAATTTCAGGGGGTTGAAACTATTGTAGCAAAAACGGGTGCGCCAATTGTAGTCGATTCATCGGTGGCATGGTTTGATTGTAAAGTGCTTGATTACAGTGATGTGGGTTCGCATTATCTGATTATAGCCGAGGTGGTTGATGGTGATAAATTATCGGATGAAGAGCCGCTTACTTATGCGTATTATCATGCAAAATACAAAATGTTGTCGCCTAAAAACGCACCAACTTATATTGAAAAGGAAAAATTGGGCGATGAGCCAGAACCGGTAGTTTACGAAGAAATTAATGAAGAAGTGTCAGTCCACACATCGGGCGATGATGGCATTTTTTCGTGCAATATTTGTGGCTACCAATACGATCCGGAAGAGGGTGACCCGGCATTGGGTATTCCTCCGGGAACACCTTTTGAAGATTTGCCCGACGATTGGAAATGCCCCTTGTGTAATGCCTCAAAAGAGGATTTTACCAAAGTGTAGGGGGTAGTTGTTAAAGTGTCCGGTGCGAGCCATCGCAAAATGGCTTTGCTTTTGAATGTTTGCACTGGCATAACCATACTTCTTTTTTTACATCAATGGTAAACGACTGGGGTGCAAATTCAGTTCCCCGGTGCGAACCATCGCAAAAAGGTTGCGTTTTACTTTTTCCGCAGGCGCACCAGTAGTAGGTACCGGGTTCAAGTGTTAGTGCTTTTGGTGCTTTGTCAGCAATTACAGGCTTCTGCATATTTTGTTAATTTTAATGTTCAATAAAGATATAACTATGATACGGAATATTTTGTTTGCTTACGTTCTTTTCTTGTTTATTGTTACCATTGGCAATGCCCAGGAAAAACAGATGTTTTATGTTGGTACATTTACTACGGAAGGTGCTGAGGGAATTTACTATTGCAGTTTAAATTCACAATCCGGAGAAATTTCTTTAGAAAATACTTTTAAGGGGGTTGATAATCCTTCTTTTTTACGTCTTAGCCCGCAGAAAGATTTTCTGTATGTGGTAACTCGGGCTACACCGCAGGTTGAACCTTCGGGAGGTTTTATTTCGGCCTACCAGGTTGGAGAAAAAGGGGAGCTTCATTTCATAAACAAACAAGTATCGAATGGTGCCGGGCCCTGCCATGTTGATGTTGCGCCTGATGGAAAGTTTGTGGCTATCGCAACCTACGGCGGAGGAACAACATCGGTTTATGCGGTAAATGAAAATGGTGGTGTAGAACCGGCATTAACGGTTGTTAAAAACTCGGGTAATGGGCTGCATCCCAACCAGAAAAGCCCGCACGCACATTCCATAAAATTTTCGCCTAAAGGGCCGGGTATTTTTAGTGCCGATTTAGGAACCGACCAACTAAACATCTTTCATTTTGAGAACGGAAGCTTTGGAAGATATGAGCAGGAATTTGTGAAACTACCTGCAGGTGCGGGGCCACGGCATTTTGTTTTTCATCCTGAAGAAGAAGTTATCTATGTGATAAATGAGCTGAATTCAACAATTTCAGCCATAAAAAAAGAAAACGAGAAGTGGTATGTTTTTCAGAACATATCAACCTTGCCCGATGATTTTAAAGGGGAAAGTAATTGTGCAGACATTCATTTATCAAAAGATGGCCAGTATTTATACGGCTCGAACAGGGGGCATAATTCTATTGCTGTTTTTAAGGTTAATGCCAATCAGAAGCTATCCTTTTTAGGAACTGTACCGGTAGAGGGCAACTGGCCACGAAACTTTGGCATAAGCCCCGATGGAAACTGGATGTTGGTTGCTAACCAAAGAAGCCATAATATTACTGTTTTTCGGATGAACCACGAAACCGGTATGCCTGAGTTTTCAGGTAAACAAATAGATTTACCGGCACCGGTGTGTATTGAATACCAGTAGTTGTTAACTCAATTTAGAGCTGATAAGTTTAATGAACTCCTCGCGTGTAGCTACTTTCTCAAAAGCCCCGGTAAAATCAGATGTTGTGGTAATAGAATGTTGTTTTTGTACACCGCGCATCTGCATGCAAAGGTGTTGTGCCTCAATTACTACGGCTACCCCCAACGGTTTTAAAGTTTCCTGAATGCAGTCTTTAATCTGTGTGGTTAAACGTTCCTGTACTTGCAGCCGACGGGCAAAAACATCAACCACCCGCGCAATTTTGCTTAATCCGGTAATGGTGCCGTTCGGGATGTAGGCTACATGTGCTTTGCCAATAAACGGAAGCATGTGGTGTTCACACATCGAGTAAATCTCAATATCTTTTACAATAACCATTTGGCGGTAATCTTCTTTAAACATGGCTGATTGCAAAATCTCCACCGGATCCATTTGGTAACCCTGCAGCAGGAACTGCATGGCTTTGGCTACTCTTTCAGGCGTTTTATCCAACCCCTCGCGCAAAGGGTCTTCGCCAACAATACTTAAAATTTTTTTGTAATGGCCCGAGAGTTTTTCTGTTGCTTCTTCATTAAAAAGGTCATTTCTCTGGTAACCATTCGAGTTGTTATTCTTCGGTGAACACATTTTGTTTACATTTTATTAGCTACAAAGATTAACTTTTTTTTATAAAATCAGTATGAATGAGTAGACGGAATGAAAATCAAGCTGTTGGATGCAGTTTGATAACAGGGGAATAAATACAGATAGTAAGCAACTGTGAGATTGGATTTAGAGTTGGAGAGAAACGAAAAAATACAAACATTAATTGTATGGAAATTTTGATTGTAGCAGCCACTACAATGGAAATAAAGTTGATTGTTGATGAGCTGGAGAAGGTTGAAGAATTAAGTCATTTGGTAAAATCATATCGGCTTGGCGGCTTAAGTATCGATATCCTGGTAGCTGGAATCGGAACCTCGTTTACCACTTTTCACTTGGTAAATGCTTTACGCGATAAGAAATATGATGCGGTAATAAACATTGGTGTAGCCGGAAGCCTCACCCGTGAGCTTAAAATTGGTGAGGTAGTAAATGTTTACAGCGATGAGTATGCCGACCTGGGTATAGAAAAACAGCATGAATTTTTAACCCTTTTTGAATCGGGGTATTTAAATGTTAACGAGTTTCCTTTTGAAAATGGCCAGCTAAAAGCAAGTAACTCAAACGGCTGGATCAAGTTAAAAAAAGTAAAGGGCATTACTACCAATAAAAGTTATGGCCGCGATAGCAGTATTGCTGAAATTAAGGAAAAATTTACCGCACACGTTGAGTCGATGGAAGGCGCTGCCGTATTTTACGTGTGTAACTGGCTGGGGGTAAGCTGTTACCAGCTACGATCGGTTTCAAATTATGTCGAACCCCGCGATTCGGAAAAGTGGAATATACCGCTTGCTCTTGAAAATTTGAAAGAAGAAGTAATCGGTATTTTAAGGCTGATACCTGTGCCGGTAAATTAAAAAGCGTTTATAAATTGTGCCTTCTTTTTAAAGAACAGCCCTCGACTATTTTCACTCAACACGGTTTAAATAAAAACTCAATGTAAAAAAGCAACCAAAAACATGCTTAAACCGTCTGTTCTTACAGATATTTTTGTCTATTAAAAAAAGTTAAATTTATTTTGCGTTGCGTACAATAAAAAACACTGGAGGTAGTTTTAAATACAGAAGCCACATTTTTCAGAAAACAGAGTTTTTTGCTGTACCAAACGAAACCGCGTTAAGATGATAGTTGTAACAGGAGCTGCCGGATTTATCGGAAGTTATTTAGTAGGAAAACTCAACAAAGCAGGTTATAACGACCTGGTATTGGTTGACAAATTTGATGACCCCTGGAAAGATTTAAATCTGTTAAAAAAGAAATATCAGAAATTTATTGACCGCGACGATTTTTTTAAATGGTTAATAAAAAATGCCCGGGATGTTGATTTTATCTTTCACCTTGGAGCGCGAACCGATACCGTTGGGCAGGAACCGGAGCTTTATCAGCAACTTAACTTAATTTATTCACAACGGCTGTGGAATATCTGTTCCGAAATTCAGGTGCCATTGTTGTACGCTTCTTCTGCGGCAACCTACGGAAATGGAGAAGATGGTTTTTCCGATGAGCATCAAAAAATTCAGGATCTAAGGCCACTAAATCTTTATGGCTGGTCGAAACACGATTTTGATGTTTGGGCATTAAAACAGTTTCGTACGCCACCATTTTGGGCTGGCATGAAATTTTTTAATGTTTATGGCCCAAACGAATACCATAAAGGAAGGATGGCTTCAGTAGTGTTACATGCCTACAAAACCATAAAAGAAACAGGCCACATGCACTTGTTCCGTTCGCACCACAAAGCATACAAAGATGGCGAACAGAGCCGCGACTTTATATACGTAGAAGATATTGCCGATGTAATGATGTTTTTTATGGAAAATCAGGATAATTCAGGCATTTATAACGTGGGAACCGGAAAAGCCCGCTCTTTTCTTGACCTTACTAAAGCGGTGTTTGATAGTATGAACAAAAATCCGGAAATATCATTTATTGACACACCTGTTGATTTGCGTGGAAGGTACCAGTATTTTACCGAAGCAGAAATGCAAAAGTTGCGCGATGTTGGCTATAATAAATCGTTTGTTGAATTGGAAGACGGCGTTAACGAGTATGTAAATAAGTACTTGTTGGATGAAGCGTGTTTTTAACAATCGGTTTCATTTTTATCCGAATAGTTTTATTTTTACCTCAAACAGCAATTAATGAAAAAGATTTTGCTTCATATTCTTTTTGTTGCAATTGTTTTTGCCGATTTATTAGGCGAGTACTTACATAATCCACAGATTGATTGTTTTGCCAAACCTTTATTGCTCATATGGATTGCGGGCTACTTTTTTTTACATGCAAGAAATATTGATAAGAAGGTGGTAGTGTTTGCCGGCTTTGCCTTTCTTTTTAGCTGGATTGGCGACCTTTTTATGATGTTTGCCGCAGATTTTTTATACTTTGTTTGTGGTATCGCTTCGTTTTTGATTGCCCAGGTGGTTTATTCTTTTTTGTTTTTGCGAACTATTGATCTTTCAGGGAAAAAACCATTTTTAAAAAAGAAACCCATGTGGTTAATCCCGTACATCGCTTTTGGGCTTGTCGTTTATATTGTGCTTTTTCCACAGCTTGATCTTTTGCTACGTATTGCAATTTTTGTTTATGTGCTTGCCATTTTGGGTATGTCGGCCATGGCTTTAAACCGCTTTGGCAACGGTCATCCCATAAGTTTTAGTCTGGTGTTTACAGGTTCGTTGTTTTTTGTATTATCCGATTCGTTGATTGCTGTAAATCGTTTTCTTGTATCAATTCCATACGAAGGATTGTTGGTAATGGTGTGCTACATTGCCGCCCAATACCTTATTATGTTGGGATTGTTGAAACAATACGAATAAAATATCCCGACTTTTCAACCGGAATGAATCTTTTTGATGAAGCTCATCTAGTGGATTTGTTGTTCCATCTTCTTATCCTTCCCTGCAAGCAAGGAAGGACGATCGGTTGTTGGTTTAAAACAAATTCTATGAGGTTATTTAATTGTTTATTTCTTATTGCGGGCAATCGTCTTTCCCTTCCACGAAGGGAGAGACAGGAGAGAGGGTAGCGATTTGTATTTATCTCGTAGTATTGCGATCCTAAGTGTATTTGGTTCAGGCAAAAATTTTGCTGTTCGAGCTAATGAATTTGTCGATAAATATAAGCACTGATACCGCAATTGTAATTCCGGCAATACTTAACGGCAATGTTCCCAATTTACTGAAGAATGATTGATAATCTTCTGATAATCCCTGTCCGGCCTCCGGAAGAAGTTGTCCAATCTGGCTGTCGGTCTGCACACCTGCATTATTTACAAAAAAGATGGCTGCAAGTAATACGATAAAAAGTATAGAAATAATCCAGAATCCTTTACCCAAAACCTTTTCCGATTTAATTTTTTCCAACACATTATTTTCCTCAAAAATCTTGTTCATTACATTTACTGTAAATTTCGAACCTGGTTTTTCCAGTTTCATATTTTGCAGCAATGCTTTTAATTTTATGTCTTCCAGTTCGTTCATAATATAGTGTATAACTCGTCTTTCATTAATTCATTTAAAATAGTATAGAGCTTTTTACGTGCCCTGTAAAGTTTCACTTTTGTATTGCTTTCTGATAGCTTTGTTACTTTGCTAATCTCTTCAATCGACTGTTCCTCGAAATAATATAAAAGTATTAGTGTATATTCATCTTCCGGTAATTTATCCATGGCGGCTTTAATAGCTTGTGCCCTGTTTTCTTCCGGAATTCCATCCATGTTCATTTCTTCAGCTTCATCGGCAATCTGCACATCATCGGTTGATGTAAAATGCATTTTCCTTTTTCTGACCTCCGAGATACAATTGTTGTACGTAATTCGGTAGAGCCAGGTCGAGAATTTTGCATTTCCTTTAAAGGTGTGCAACGATTTGTATGCCTTTATAAAACTCTCCTGTGCCATTTCCTCGGCGTCTTCACGATTTTTTAGAACTTTCATTGCAATGGAGAAAACGATATCCTGATATCTTTCCACGATATAAGAAAAGTAATTGGTCTGTCCGGCCTTTACTTTTTCTATGTAATAGATATCGTCTTTTTGCTCCATTCGCTCTTTTGACGTGATAATGATTAGCAGGTTACAAGTTACTAAGAAAAAATTTCACGCAGATTACGCAGATAACGTAAATTCAATAATTTTAAAGGGAGAATGATACAAATTACGGATTTCATTTTTGTCTTATTATAGTATTAAAATCCGCGTTTATCTGCGATATCTGCGTGAAATGATTCATCTTCAAGAAAAAAAACAGGAAAAGTTGTAACCGCAGAAACAATGTGGCGTCAAAAGAGCGAAAACAGAAATAAAAACAATTTAAAATTTAATATCATGGAAGGATTATTTGTACCAATCGGTTTTTTTCTGGCAATTTTCGCCATCTTGTATGTTTACTGGACAACACGTACAAAAGAACGCCTGGCCTTAGTAGAAAAAGGGCTCGATGCCGGAATATTTAAAGGAGAATGTTCGCAGTTATCGCTGGTTAAATGGGGAATCTTTTTAATTGCAGTTGGATTAGGAGTAGTTGTAGGCTTTGCGTTATCAAACGTAATGAATGAGGTAGTTGCCTTCTTTACTGCAATACTTGTTCTTGGAGGACTTGGTTTAATTGTAGCTTACGTAATTACATCTAAATTATTGAAGAATAAAGAATAGTAAAAAAGAGAAGATCGTAGAAAAAGCGGATGAGCCTGAGAACTCATCCGCTTTTTTGCTATTCCGAATAAAAGCGGATAACTCTTCGAATAGCTTCCTGGCACACCGGGCAAAAACCTTCGGCTTCGTTGCTTTTCATCTGGCAATCAATATAAGGACTATAAATTCCTTCAGCCATGTAGCCACCTCCTTCGTAAACACCAACGGTATTTTTATATTTATTTTTTCGTGGTGTTGGAACCGGAGTGTCTGAGTCTATCATGTTTTTCCATTTTTTATCAAAATCAACCAAAGTTGTTATGTTGGGTTCCCACGGTTCAATCTCAAGGTTATAGAAATCTTCGTACGCTACTGCCGAGTTGTAGTATTCGTCTCCTAAACCGGCAAAACCATGACCAAATTCATGTACAAAAACCTGTTTGCTTAACTCGTTATCGGCAGTACATACCGAAACAAAGTTGTAAAATCCACCGCCGCCGTAACGTTCGGTATTTACCAGCACATAAATTTGGTCGTAAGGAACACAGGCCGCCGCATCGTAAACGGGTTTCATGTCGGCAGTAGTCAGGTAGCGCGGCAAATCGAAGGTGTAATAGCTGGTATTAAAATAAGTGTTTTTGTAAATGTGTTCGCCCGGCACATCGGTTCCTGATTCTGCCGACGGCGCAAAAACGGCACACACATTAAAGTGTTCTTTTTCCGACTTGAATGGCTCTGTATCGAACAAATAGCCCGAAACCTTTGCCGCATCATCATAAAAATCTTCCATTTCGGCAGCCGTGTAACCTTCAGCCAAAATAACAATGTCAACTTTTTTTGCCGGATCGCCGTTTTTAACAATGTCTTTGGTTTTAAAATCAGGTGTGTCTTCTTTTAAAATAAAATAATCTTTTGGATTGATATCAGTTTCAAAAATTGTTTCAAAAGTTCCGTCCCACTGACGGGCATCAATTTCCAAACGTACATCGTGTTTCGGAAAGGGGAAAAGTGCAGCCTGGTAAAAGGTTTTGTTGCCGGTTTTTGCATCGGCTGTAGTTTGCCATTCCTGAAACAGGGTACTAAAACCTTTGCTGTAAATCAGTTCGTTGGTTTTCAAATCGAAAACCCGATAGCGATAACTTCCGTAATTAAAGCTATCAATGAGATTGGTTTTTGAGCCGCCCCAATAGGGTTCTTCTTTTATTTGTTGCGGGTAAACAACAACTTCGTCCTTATTTCCACCCAGCAGAAAATCAAAACGCAGGGTATTGTTTTTAAAATGGGTGTTATAATGGTGTTGAGCCAGGCCCATAAATGGCAATAGAAAAAGAATAACAGAAAACTTCAGCTTCATTTTACAACGGTTTATTATTTTTGGCTTAAAATAAGAAATTAAAGGACAATAAAACATGAGATCGGTTTTTAAACTTTTGCTTGAATATTTTCGGGAGTTTGGAGGAAGTGAATTTTGGGTGAAACCAACAGCCGCGATAATTACCATGTTAATTATTTTTTTTGTGGCCTGGCTTGCTCATTTTATCACCAGACAGGTTTTGGTACGTATCGTGGTTCGTATAGCAAAACGAACTAAAACAACCTGGGACGATATACTGGTTGGTAATAAACTTTTTAATGGGCTGGCTCATTTGGTGCCTGCGTTTATAATTTTATATACCGCAAATTTTTCATTTCCGGTGCTGCACCAGGAACTCAGTGAGCTGGAGCCAGAAGTATTGGCCGAGCTAAGTAAGGATCATTACTTTAAACTGGCCGGTTTTCTCATAAAAATTGCCAAAATTTATTTTACAATTATTATTGTTTTTGTGGCCAACTCGGTGCTGAATTCTGGTATGGAAATATACAACACCACCGAATATTCGCATCATCGCCCGATAAAAGGATACATTCAGCTCATTAAAATTCTGGTTTATTTTATGGCTGGTATTATGGTGCTTGCCGTATTACTTAACCGAAATCCAACCGTTTTGTTAACCGGTTTGGGAGCCATGGCTGCAGTTTTGCTACTAGTTTTTAAGGATACAATTCTGGGCTTCGTGGCGTCAATACAACTTTCGGCCAACGACATGGTTAAAATTGGCGATTGGATTGAAATGCCCAGTCATAAGGCGGATGGTACAGTTATCGATATTACCTTAAACACAGTAAAAGTTCAGAACTGGGATAAAACCATCTCAACCATACCAACTTATGCTTTGGTGGCCGAATCGTTCTATAACTGGAAAGGAATGGAAGAATCGGGCGGAAGACGCATCAAACGTTCGGTAGCCATTGATACCAATACCATTAAATTTTGCGATGCAGCCATGTTGAGTCGTTTCGAGAAGTTTGATCTTATACGCGACTATGTTCGTGAAAAAGAACAAGAGCTGAAAGAATACAATAAGGGGAAAAATCTGGCAGAAGAAGATTACATCAGTGGCCGGCATCAAACCAATGTGGGTATATTCAGGAAATACCTGGAAGTATATTTACGTCAGCATCCTAAAATAAAACAAGACCTAACATTCTTGGTGCGTCAACTTGCACCGCAGGGTAAAGGTTTGCCTATCGAGATTTATGTGTTTAGCAACGATCAGGCCTGGGCAAATTACGAAGCCATTCAAGCCGATATTTTTGATCATATTTTTGCGGTGATTCCAGAATTTGAACTTCGGGTTTTCCAGGAGCCTACCGGTGCAGATATCGAAAAAATAGGTATTCGCTAGGAAGTTTTTTGCGGTTTTTTGTGTATTTCGCATATAATCTGAAATTTGCATATTGTAAGTATTTATATGTTTTTTAGCATCACAGATTAGTAATTGTGAATTTTGTCTACATTTGTGCTATAATTTGAAACTAACTCAGAAAATTTGAAGCATGAAGTCGAATGATTATTTAGAAGAAAGACCAGCAGATATTGATGAGCTGGATGAAAAAATATTAAAGCTTATTACAAAAAACGCCCGAATTCCATTCTTAGAAGTTGCTCGTGAATGTGGTGTGTCAGGTGCTGCCATCCATCAGCGGGTACAACGTTTATTAAATATAGGTGTGGTGCATGGCAGTGAGTTCGTGGTTAGCCCGCAAAAACTTGGTTATAATACCTGTGCTTATATGGGGATTTACCTCGATAAGGCCAAATATCATACTCAGGTGGCAGAGGCATTAAGAAATATACCCGAAGTAGTTGAATGTCATTACACAACGGGTGCTTATGCTATTTTTGTAAAAATACAAACTAAAACGAATAAACACCTTAAGCGTTTGATTGATGAGCAACTTCAGGATATTGAAGGAATTGCCCGAACCGAGACTTTTATTTCGCTTGAAATGGATTTTAAACGACAAGTTCCTATAAAATAGAAAAAGGCCGGTTTTTACCGGCCTTTTTTTTCGCAAATAATTTACTTCTTATTCTTCTGTATATACAAAATTGTATGACTCGTCATGCTGACTGATATCCAATCCAACCTTTTCACCGTGAGGAGAAATACGCAATGGAACGATAAGATCGGTAATTTTGTACATCAACATTGAACCACCAAATGTAAACACCCCAACAATAACAAGTGCCAGCAGGTGATAAAGGAAAGTGGTAATTTCGCCGTGAATCAAACCAACTTCGTTGGCAAATACTGCGGTGAAAATCATACCGGTAATACCTCCCATTCCGTGAGCAGGAAATACATCAAGCGTATCGTCTAATTTTGATTTTGTGCGTAAAGTAATAGCGTAGTTACTAACAATAGCTGCAATTACTCCAATAAAAATACTTGATCCGACATTTACAAAACCGGCAGCAGGTGTAATGGCAACCAAACCAACAACTAAACCAATTGCAGCACCAACTGCAGATGGCTTTTTGCCTTGAGCTGCATCGTAGAATATCCAGGTTAACATTGCTGCTGCTGATGCCGTATTGGTATTTACCAATGCCGAAGCTGCAATCGAGTCGGCAGCCAGAGCCGATCCGGCATTAAACCCGAACCAACCAAACCATAACATACCTGCACCAAGTAAAATATACGGAATATTCGCTGGTTTAAATTCTTTATTGGCATCTTTTCTTCTGCCCAGGAATATTGCACCGGCGAGTGCTGCAAATCCGGCCGACATATGTACCACTGTACCTCCGGCAAAGTCAAGAACACCCCAGTTACGCAGAAAACCATTCGGATGCCAGGTCCAGTGCGCCAAAGGAGCATAAATAAAAATAATAAATAATACCATAAAAAGCATGTAAGCTCTAAAACGCACTCTTCCTGCAAAAGAACCTGTAATAAGAGCCGGTGTAATAATGGCAAATTTTAGTTGGAACATGGCAAATACTGCAAACGGAAATGTTGGCGCAAAATCGGGGTGAGTTCCACCGCCAACGCCTTTAAACATAAAGAATGTAAGCGGATTTCCGAATAAACCAAAGCCTTCGGCTCCAATACTATCTCCAAAGGCGATGCTAAAGCCTACAACAACCCATAAAACACTTACTATTCCCATAGCAATAAAACTTTGCAGCATTGTTGAAATAATGTTTCTCGACTGAATCATACCTCCATAAAAGAAAGCCAGACCCGGTGTCATAAGAAGCACCAATCCTGTGGCTGTTAACATCCATGCTGTGTCACCGGCATCAAGATCTGCAATATTAATATCGCCGACGCCAGACGGGATAATTACGCCCAAAAAAGCGACAAATACCAGAAGGGCTAAAATAAACCACCAACTTGTTGAATTTTTCATTTCTATTTAATTTTAAGGTTACTTGCAATTAAGTCTGCCCAGCATATTAAGGTTTCATTTTTATTACAAAAATGAATGCTGCAAAACGTGCTGAATCCTGTTTTAAAATGTCTGTTGTTAGATTTTTATTGCTGTCTGTTTGATAAAAATCTGAGATAAAAGTATTAAATCAATCTTTTAAACGGCAATAAAATAGAAAAATGAAAGAATAATAATAGGTAAATTAACAAACTGATAATGTTTTGGTGATTTTGAAAGGTTCTGGCATTTTTGTTTTCATTTTGTTACTATAATGTTTTACAGTTAACAATACTATTGAATAATGATAGATTTTTGATATTTTTGTAGAAAAATGTTACAATATGACTTTAAGAAATAATTTGGATGATTGGGATTTAAAAATTCTGGATATTATAACCAAAAATGCGCGTATACCTTTTAAAGATGTGGCCAAAGAAGTAGGGATTTCGCGTGCTGCTGTTCATCAGCGCGTTAACCGAATGGTTGATCTTGAAGTGATTGTTGGAAGCGGTTATCACATTAGTCCCAAAAAAGTTGACTTTAAAACATGTACTTATATCGGAATCTTTCTTGAAAAAGGAGGTTTGTTTAGTGAGGTGGTTAAAGAGTTGGAAAAAATTCCGGAAATTGTTGAATGCCATTACACCACCGGAGCGTATGCCATTTTTATTAAGGTGTACGCAAAAGATAATGAGCACCTTAAGAATATTTTAAGTGGCGATATTCAGAAGATTCACGGGGTGGCAAGTACAGAAACCTTTATTTCGTTAGAAGAATCATTTAAAAGAACAATTCCGGTTCATTCCTGATTTCTTTGTCGTACTGCCTCGTAGATCATTAGTGCAGCTGAAACGGAAACATTTAGAGATTCGATTTTGCCCAGAATCGGAATTTTTAGCTGCTCATCTGTAATTTTTAAAATTTGCGGTGAAATACCGGTATCTTCAGCGCCCATTACAATGGCAATTGGTGTTTTCATGTCTGAATCGGAATAAAGTTTTGTTCCTTTTTCGGTGGCAGCAACAAGGTTAATGCCCGAGTCTTTTAAAAAACGCAGCGTGTGATATAAGTTGTTGGTTTTACAAATGGGAATGTTGTGAATAGCCCCGGCGGAGGTTTTAACTGCATCTGCTCCAATTCTGGCCATTCCTTTTTCTGGTATAATAATGGCGTGTACACCGGCACATTCAGCCGAACGGGCAATTGCTCCAAAGTTTCTCACATCGGTAATTTGGTCGAGAACCAGGAGCAAAGGAGTTTCTCCTTTTTCAAATATTCCCGGAACAAGTGTTTCAATATTGTCAAATTCAATTGGCGAAACAAAAGCCAAAACTCCCTGGTGGTTTTTTCGGGTTATCCGGTTTATTTTTTCAACAGGCACATATTGGATTGCAATTCCATTTTCTTTTAACAGCTCCTGAAGTTCGAGAATGAGCTCGTTGCGAAGGCCTTTTTTTATAAGAACTTTATCTATTGTTTTACCTTTCTTTATGGCTTCAATTAAGGCTCTTGTGCCAAATAAAAAATCTTCTTTATTTATTGTTCTGTTTTTCATGATATAGGAATTGTTTATTTTCAATAGTGTTTGGCAAATCTACCTTTCAGAGTTTTAAAACCTACCACGTTTTTTTTGTTTTCCAGTTTTCCAGTTCTTCATGGGACTTTTCCCAGTCAGTCATTGTTTGTTCCAATTCTTGTTTTAGTTGTTCGTATTTTTCAAACACTGCATGGTCGTTAATATTTTCAGGAGCAGCCAACAGTTTGTCCATTTCTTCAATGGCAGTTTCAATCTCTGCTATCTTTTCTTCGGTTTGATTTACTTTCTTTTCAAGTCTTGAAATAGTTTTGTTAATTTCTTTTTTTTCTTCGAAAGAAAGTTCTTTTCCCGGCGTTGCGGGCTTGTTGGCCTTTTCAGTTTTTAGTTCTTGTTTTTTACTTTCTAATTCTTTCAGCGATTCCATTTTTTTTCGATACAGAAAATCGAAGATTCCGCCCAGGTGTTGCTTGGCTTTTTTATTTCGGAAGTCATAGATACAATTTACCAGGCCGTCAAGAAAATCGCGATCGTGTGAAACAACCAGGACCGTTCCGGTGAAATTTATCAACGCATTTTTTAAAATTTCTTTCGAGCGCATATCCAGGTGGTTGGTAGGTTCATCCAGAATGAGGAAATTTACCGGTTCAAGCATGAGGCGTATCATGGCAAGGCGCGATTTTTCACCTCCGCTTAGTACTTTTACTTTTTTGTCGATATCTTCGCCCCGGAATAAAAATGCTGCAAGTATATCTCTGATTTTTGTTCGGATTTCTCCGACGGCAATTTCGTCTATTGTTTCAAAAATTGTCAGATCTTCATTTAACAGTTGTGCCTGGTTTTGTGCAAAATAGCCAATTTTTACATTGTGCCCCAGTTTCATTATTCCACTGTGTTCCAGTTCGTTCATTATTATCCGGGCCAGGGTTGTTTTTCCCTCACCGTTTCGCCCAACAAAAGCAATTTTTTCTCCACTTTCTATGGTTAAATCAATGCTGTCAAGCACATGCAGCTGTCCATAAGATTTGCTAATGTTTTTAGCTTCAACAACCACACGGCCAGAGCGTGGGGCAGGTGGGAAATTAAGTTTAAGTGCTGTGTTGTCTTCTTCTTCAATTTCAAGCCTGTCAAGTTTCTCCAACTGTTTTACCCTCGATTGTACCTGAACTGCTTTTGATGCTTTGTACCGAAAACGTTCGATAAATTTCTCGGTATCATCAATCATTTTCTGTTGATTGTTATACGCTGCCAACTGAATTTCCTTTTGTTCGGCTTTCCAGCTGACAAACTTCGAGTAATTCATTTTCTGGTCGGTTATCTTACCTAAAGCTATTTCAACTGTGCGGTTGCAAACTGCATCAAGAAATGTTCTGTCGTGCGATACAAGTATAACAGCACCGCTATATGTTTTTAAGAAATCTTCCAGCCATTGAATGGATTCAATATCGAGGTGGTTGGTAGGCTCATCCAGTAAAAATATATCAGGTTTTTTCAACAGTAGTTTTGCCAGTTCCACACGCATGCGCCAACCTCCGCTAAACTCCGCGGTCATTCGTTTAAAGTCATTTCGCTCAAATCCTAAACCCAGCAATGTTTGCTCAAGCTCTGCCTGGTAATTATCGCCACCCAAAAGCTGAAAACGCTCATTCAGTTCGCTAACCATGTCTAGTTTCTTCAAGTACTCTTCCGAATGATAATCTTCGCTTTCTGCAATTGCTGTATTTAAAGTATTAATTTTTTGCTTAATGCTTAGTAATTCTTCAAATGCCAGGGTTACTTCATCTATTAAATTCCGGGTATCCGAAACTTTCATTTGTTGTGGCAAATAACCAACAGTTACTTCTTTCGGAATAGTAACCTGCCCATTCGAAGGTGTTTCTGTACCATAAATTATCTTTAATAAGGTGCTTTTTCCCGCCCCGTTTTTACCAACAAGGCCAATTCTGTCTTTTGGATTGATAAGAAAACTTATTTCTTTGAACAGCTCAAAGCCTCCAAAACTGAGATTTATTTTATCTAGTGATATCATTAATAACAAAAATTGCCCAAAGATAATTATTTCGGACACATCACATTTTTTAAAAATTAGGCAAAAAAAATACCCTCTCGGGTAAAAAAGGAAGGGGAAAGCTCTATGGACGCTTTTTGAAGATGATTGATAATTTACAAACCCCTAAACACAAAACCAATCATAAATACAGAAGTCGCTTTCCCCTTTTAAGTTTTACTTATTGAAAATAAAACCAACCATTAAATCAATAGCAAATATAAGCAAATGATTAAAGCATGAAAGTGCTGGCTAACATAAAATCACTTTTGTGTAGGCAATATGAGTAGCTTTTCCCATAATGGGAAAAAGTATCTATGTATGGGAAATGACTGTGGAAGCAATAATAATGCAATAATTATTAATGCCTTATATTTGCGCAAAAATAGATTTAAGTGGGAAGAAAAAGAAAGAAGCCATTCTACGAGAATGTGAAAATTGAAGATATAGGAGCAGAAGGAAAAGCTATTGCCAAAGTGGGCGATATGGTTGTTTTTACAAAACTAGCTGTTCCGGGTGATGTAGTCGACTTACAAGTGACCAAAAAACGTAAACGATACCAGGAAGCAATCGTAAAAGCATACAAAGTTTACAGCCAGGATCGCGAAAAAGCCTTTTGCGAGCATTTTGGTGTATGCGGTGGATGTAAATGGCAAATATTACCATACCAAAAACAATTGTTTTACAAACAGAAACAAGTAGAGGATCAGTTATCGCGAATAGGTAAAATCGAGCTACCGGAGCTAAACCCCATTTTAGGGTCGGAAAATGAAAAATTTTATCGAAACAAAATGGAGTTTACCTTTTCAAACAAACGTTGGCTTAGTTTTGATGAAATTGAATCAGAGGATGAAATTAAAGATCCGAATGCCCTGGGTTTTCATGTTCCGGGTTTATTTGATAAGGTTGTAAATATTGAAAAATGTTGGTTGCAGGCCGATCCCTCAAATCAACTCCGGAATTTTATTTACGAGTATGCATTGGAAAAAGAATTGTCGTTTTTTGATATTCGGGAACAAAAAGGATTTCTTCGAACGCTTATTATCCGTACTAGTTCAACAGGTGAAATAATGGTAATTGTAAGCTTTTATTACGAGGATACTGTTGCACGAGAAGCGCTACTTAACACCCTTAAAGAGCGTTTCCCGGAAATTACCTCGCTGATGTATGTAATAAACCAAAAAGGCAACGATACCATCACCGACCAGGAAATAAAAGTATTTGCGGGTCGTGATCATATATTTGAAGAAATGGAGGGGCTTAAATTTAAAATCGGTCCAAAAAGTTTTTACCAGACAAACTCCAGTCAGGCTTATGAATTGTATAAAATAACAAGAGATTTTGCTGAACTTAACGGTACAGAAACCGTGTACGATTTATATACCGGAACGGGTACCATTGCGAACTTTGTTGCCCGTAAAGCCCAAAAAGTGGTGGGTATTGAGTATGTGCCTGAAGCTATAGAGGATGCTAAACTGAATGCTGAACTTAATGGAATAAGCAATGCCTCATTTTTTGCAGGCGACATGAAAGACGTCCTGAATGAAGAGTTTATAAAGCAACATGGACGACCAGAGGTGGTAATTACCGATCCGCCACGAGCAGGAATGCATGCTGATGTGGTGCAAACAATAATAAGCATGCAACCCGAAAAAATTGTATACGTAAGTTGTAATCCGGCAACCCAGGCTCGCGACCTTGCAATGCTTGATTCGTTGTACCAAATTGAGAAAATTCAACCCGTTGATATGTTTCCTCACACCCATCACGTGGAAAATGTAGTAATGCTCAGAAAAAGACTTGATTAATTAAGTAAAATAGCCTAACTTGCTTCAACATTTGCTAGTAATATTGCAGAAAATAAGGGTCGTATTAAGAAGCTGGATGCATTCTTAATATTTGTATTTGTAGTAATGTATAATGATAATTTCAGAGAATCCTAAATTCAAATAATTATGAAAAGAGTATTACTTTTTATTATTGCATTTGTTCCGATGATGGCTTTTGCGCAACAGAAGTGTGTATACTTCGAAAAGAAAGTTAAACTAGAGACTGAAAAGACTGAATTAAATACATCACAAAGTGATTTTGGGCCTGCTTTCGTCAAAAACGAACTTTGGTATTCAGCTTTTACCGCTGAAGAAATAGAGAAACTTAACAGTGGTACAGACAAGGAAATTTTTTACAATCTTTATGCAACACCAACCGATTCGAAAGGGAATGTTAAAGATGGAAAGGCTGTGCAGCTTGCAGAAGCCAGCGAAAACTATCACGCCGGACCGGTATCGTATTGCGAAGCT
Source organism: uncultured Draconibacterium sp. (assembly GCF_963676735.1). NCBI lineage: Bacteria > Pseudomonadati > Bacteroidota > Bacteroidia > Marinilabiliales > Prolixibacteraceae > Draconibacterium > uncultured Draconibacterium sp. The sequence goes on from NZ_OY781464.1 coordinate 692,848, forward strand.
ACCGGCGAACTATTTGTTACGTTAAGTAACTTTGAAAATCCTGATGTTCGGAATAAAGTATATCAAAAAGCAGATATCAGACTGAAGATAATTATTGCCAAAGAAGTTAATGGACAGTGGCAAAAAACCGGCGAATTACCGTTTAACAATCCAAAATATTCCGTAGGTCATCCAAGTATTACTGTTTCTGGCGATACTCTGTATTTTGTATCTGATATTCCAGGAAAAGGCTTGGGAGGCACCGATATTTATATGTCGGTTCGTACCAACGGTGTTTGGGGAGAAATGCAAAACCTTGGAGATGCTGTGAATACGGAAAAGAATGAAATGTTCCCTTTTATTTACAAAGGAAAACTGTTAATTTTTGCATCAAACGGAAGAGGATCGGGCGATGATTTAGACATATATAATGTTGGTTTGTTTGGCGAAAACATTACTGGTGTTGCCGAAATTAAGGAGTTAAATTCTGATGGTGACGATTTTGGTTTTGTTATACATCCTGAAGAGGAAGTTGGCTATTTCTGCTCAAACAAAAATGGAGGTTTGGGAAGCGACGATATTTACAAGGTTTTAATCGAAAAGCAAGGTAAATACGAGTTGGAATTGGTAGTGATGAACAAGAAAACCATGGAGCCTGTTCGCGATGCCAAAATTACATTCGGAGGAGCTTTGAAAGCCCTGGCAGGTTTGTTATTTAAGCAAGAACTGGAAAAAGACAAGTCGTACACTGTAGCCACCAATATCGATGGTTTTATGAATGATTCAAAAACAATTTCCACTGTTGGAAAACCATTTGGAGTAATTCGTGATACACTTTGGGTTGAAAAAGTAGAAGTGGGGCAGAAATTTGTTATGGAAAACATTTATTACGACTTTGATAAATGGGATATATTACCAGAATCGGAGGTAGAACTGGACAAACTGGTAAAAGTAATGAATGATAATCCAGACTGGAAAGTAGAACTGGGTTCGCACACTGATAGCCGTGGTAGTGATGCCTACAACAAAAAACTTAGCCAGAAGCGTTCCGATTCTGCAGTTGGCTATATCATAAGTAAGGGAATAGGTGCCGACAGAATAACAGCAATGGGGTATGGCGAAACCCAATTGGTAAACAAATGCGATGATGGTGTTCCTTGTTCGAAAGAAGAGCATCGCAAAAACCGTAGAACTGAGTTCAAAATATTGGAAATGGATTGAGGATAAAAAATTAAGATATTGATTTAAAGCTGTTTCAAGTTTGAAACAGCTTTTTTTCTGCATTTATAGGATAAAACTTATTTCGCAGTAAATTCAGCAATGTTTTATGCAGGTCTGTACAAATTGAAATCAGGAGTTTAGCTTAACCGACGATTCCCGTATTTTAAGACTTCCACTTAATACCACTGTTTCCGGAATGATTAAACCACTGGAATCAAGCTGCTTTAGCAAGAGTTCTGCAGCAACTTCTCCCATTTGCCGGGTAGGTTGAATAACAGATGAAAGCGGAGGTGAAATCATTGAAGATGTGGGGGTTTGCGTAAAACCAATAATTGCAACATCGCTGGGAATACGAAATCCATGCTTTTTTAAAGCTTTTATGGCTCCCATGGCAGTAGGGTCGTTTACGCAAAAAAAGCCTTGCGGAATTTGTTTTTTAATTATCAGTTTTTCAATCGCTTCAAACCCATTTTGAACCAAAAAGCCGGTTTCAATAATTTTAGAATTATCAACGGGCAGTTTGTATTTCCGATGGGCATCAACAAATCCCTGAATTCTTTTTTTGGAAAGGGTGAGGTGGTTTTTTCCTGCCAGGTGTATAATATTGGTTATCCCTTGCTGTATAAGATGTTCGGTTGCAAAAAGTGCCCATTTATAATCGTCGAATAACACTTTAGAGACATTTAACGATTCGTTGGAGCGGTTAAACAGAACAATGGGGAATCCCTTGTCGATAAGACTTTGAATATAATCGATGTTTTTAGACTCCTGAGATAGGGAAATAATAATGCCATCAGCAAAATTCTCGACCAGTGTTTTTAAATTCTCACGCTCGGTGTCATCATTTTCATTTGACTGCATTATTAATACCTGGTACCCTTTTTTCAGCAAAACATCTTGTATGCCCATTATAACTTCAGGGAAGAAGGGATTTAGAAACTCGGGAACAACAACACCAACATTGTAGGTCCGTTGTTGTGTAAGTTTACGAGCAATTGGATTGGGCTGGTAACCCATTTCCGACGCAGCTTTTAATATGCGTTCTCTGGTGTCGGGATGAATGTCGTACTTGTCGTTAAAAGCCCTTGATACAGTTGAAATGGAACAGTTCAGCGCCCTGGCTACGTCTTTTATGGTGACATGTTTCATCTTTTTTATACTTAATTGATGATTTGAAGCAAAGATAACAAATAACTTAGCCGATTTTCGGAAACGTTTCCGTTAAATTAAAGCATTTTCGGAAACGTTTCCGAAGATTTATATTTAAATCATTCTTCAAAAATGAAGATCTGTAGATACATTCGTAATAACTAAAGCAATAATAACAATCAGTTTTAAGCTATGCATTTTATTGATTATATCGTAATCGTACTTTTTTCCATCGGAATTCTTGCTGCAGGACTTTCCTTTTCAGGTTCAGGAAAAAACATGAAAAACTTTTTTGCAGCAGGTGGAGCCGTGCCTTGGTGGATTAGCGGACTTTCGCTTTTTATGAGTTTCTTTTCTGCCGGTACTTTTGTTGTTTGGGGCTCCATTGCCTATACGCATGGCTGGGTTTCGGTTACTATTCAATGGACCATGGCAATTGCCGGTTTTATTATTGGCTTTTTTATTGCCCCGCGCTGGCATCGGGCACGTGTACTTACCGCTGCCGAATATATTACTCAACGATTGGGGCTAAAGGTACAAAAATTGTATTCGCATTTATTTCTCATTATTTCTCTTTTTACTACTGGTGCATTTTTGTATCCGGTTGCTAAAATTGTGGAGGTTTCAACTGGTTTTCCGCTTCACTGGTGTATAATTGTTTTAGGATTAATAATTATTCTGTACACCACTGCCGGTGGGCTATGGGCGGTAATTGTTACCGATGTATTACAGTTTATAATACTTACGGCAGCTGTTCTTGTTGTAGTTCCACTGGCCTTTAAAAAGGTTGATGGCATTTCCGGCTTTCTGCAAAATACACCTGATGAATTTTTTAATCTCTTCTCGGGTGAGTACACCTTGGGATTTATGATTGCTTTTGGCTTGTATAATCTGTTTTTTATTAGCGGAAACTGGGCTTACGTTCAACGGTATACCAGTGTGCCAACTCACAAGGAAGCGAAAAAGGTTGGTTATTTATTTGGTTCGTTGTATTTAATTAGTCCGGTTATCTGGATGTTGCCACCTATGATATTTCGTGTTTTTAATCCCGGGCTTGAGGGGTTTGGCGATGAAGGCGCTTACCTGATGATGTGCAAGGAAGTTTTGCCAATTGGTATGTTAGGTCTCATGCTGGGAGCAATGATTTTTGCTACATCGAGTTCGGTTAATACTACATTAAATATTGCGGCCGGGGTTTTTACCAACGATCTGTATAAAAATATCAATCCAAATACAAGCAATAAACAGTTAATGGTGGTAGCCCGGATGGCAACAGTTGCCTTTGGGATACTCACAATTGTAGTGGCCTTGCTGGTACAAAATATGGGGGGTATAGTTGAAGTTGTTTTAAGCGTGGCGGCCATAACCGGCGCAGCCTTATATCTTCCGCCAATCTGGTCGCTGTTTTCAAAACGGCAGAATGGAAAAAGCATTTTAACAGCTACATTGGTAAGTTTGGCCATTAACGCGGTATTTAAGTTTGTAACTCCTAATGTTTTCAATTTTTCGTTAAACCGTGCAGAGGAAATGATTCTTGGAGTTTTTGTTCCCATTACCATCCTCATTGCGTTTGAGATGTGGTTTATTCTTAAAAAGAAGAATAATCCGGATTTTGAAACCTATGAAAAGCTTCGGGCTGCAAAAGAACTGGCTGAGCAAGATGTCGACGTTTCTGATGTTCAGAACAGGCATGGCCGGAAAGTGATTGCCTTGGGTATTCTGGGAACAGGAATTTTAATTGCAGTGATAGGCCTTTTTGCTGAAAATGGAAAATGGCTGGTAACCCTAGCTGGCTTTATGATTTTGCTTATTGGAATACTCATCAAACCCAAAAAAAATAAAAAGTAGAAATGATTACTGAAAAGGCAAGCAATATTACTCGAACAAATTATAGCAAAAAACTTCAGGGCGATATTGTTATAACTGGAGGAGGTTGCTCCGGTACCTGTGCTGCAATTACGGCAGCCAGAGCGGGTGCAAAAGTTATTTTGGTGCAAGACCGACCGGTACTTGGCGGAAACGCATCAAGCGAGGTTCGTTTATGGATTCTTGGGGCAACGTCGCATATGGGAAATAACAACCGCTGGGCGCGAGAAGGCGGAGTAATTGATGAAATATTGGTGGAGAACATCTACCGAAACAAGGAAGGTAACCCGGTTATTTTTGACACGATATTGTTAGAGAAAGTAGTCAATGAGCCCAACATCACATTGCTATTAAACACAGCTGTTTATGAGCTTAAAAGAAGTGATGAAAATACGATTGAAAGTTTAAAAGCTTTTTGCAGCCAGACCTCAACCGAATTTGTTTTAAAAGCACCAATGTTTATCGATGCTTCGGGTGATGGAATTGTTGGTTTTTTAGCCGGAGCGCCTTTTAGGATGGGTGCCGAAACCAAAGAAGAATTTGGCGAACTGTTTGCCCCCGATGCGGCTTATGGTAAAATGTTGGGGCATACCATTTATTTTTATAGTAAAGATACAGGCAAGCCTGTTAAATACGTAGCACCATCGTATGCGCTTAAAGACATCAACGAAATCCCGCGGTTTAAAAATATTGAAAGTAACATGAGCGGTTGTAATTTTTGGTGGTTCGAGTACGGTGGACGTTTTGCCGATACGATTGAAAGTACCGAAACCATAAAATGGGAACTGTGGAAAGTCGTTTATGGGGTTTGGGATTATATAAAAAATTCGGGAAACTTTCCCGAAGCTGAAAATCTTACGCTCGAATGGGTGGGAACAATTCCGGGGAAACGCGAAAGCCGCCGTTTCGAAGGCGATTATATGATGGTTCAGCAAGATATTATTGAACAACGCGAGTTTAATGACGCCATTGGCTTTGGAGGTTGGGCCATCGATTTACATCCCGGAGATGGTGTGTACAGTAAGCTTCCAGGATGCACGCAATGGCACTCAAAAGGCATCTACCAGGTTCCATTTCGTAGTTTAACGAGTAAACGTATTTCCAACTTGTTGTTTGCCGGACGAATAATAAGTGCATCCCATGTGGCTTTTGGCTCTACACGCGTTATGGCTACCTGTGGCCACCTTGCACAGGCAGCAGCTTTGGCTTCGGCAATGTGTGTGAATAATAAGCTGAAAACCAATGCAATTCTGCAAAAGGAAAATATGGTTGAACTTCAGAATCAGCTAAATCTAACAGGACAAAGTATACCGAAAATACCAATTGATCGTAAAAAACTTGCGGTTGAAATACCAAAGGTTTCAGCATCGGGTACATTTGTTTTAAAGCAGTTCGTTTTCGATGGTGATTGGGTAAACCTCGGTGAGGGCATGGCACAATTGCTGCCATTAAAAGCGAAACAAAAATATAGTTTTAAAATTGAGGTTAATGCACTGAAAGATAGTGTATTGGAGATTGAATTGCGGACTTCGTTAAAAGCAGGGAATTATACCCCGGATGTTACTGTTGACGCAGTAAAAGCAGCAGTAGCGAAGGGTACTCAATACCTGAGTTTTTCTTTCGAAAATGAGTTGGATGCCGATCAATATGCATTTATAACCATTTTGCCCAATGAGCATGTTAAGGTAATGACCAGCCAACAGTTGCTAACCGGAACTGTAGCTGTTTTTAAAAAGATGAACAAAGCCGTTTCAAATAATGGGGCACAGGTTCCGCCGGAAGGAATTGGGGTTGAGTCGTTTGAGTTCTGGACACCCAAACGCCGCCCTGAAGGCCGGAATATGGCTTTTGAAGTTTCGCCGGCCATCGAAATGTTTTCAGCAGCTAATTTGGTTAATGGATTGGTGCGCCCCGGTGTTGAAAGTAATGCCTGGGCAGCCGACTTAAACGATACTGCGCCCGAAATTACCCTCTTGTGGGATAAGCCGCAAAAAATAAAAAAGCTGAGGCTATTTTTCGATACCGACTATGATCACCCGATGGAAAGTGTTCAGATGGGACACCCCGAAGACATTATTCCGTTTTGCGTACAGAATTATTCCGTTTTTGATAAGCATGGAAAACTTCTTTTTGAGAAAAAAGGAAATTACCAAACCATAAACGACGTAGTATTTGAAAATGAAATATTGGTGGATGAACTTAGGATAAAGCCTGAACATCCTGCATCAAATGTTCCGGCGGCCCTTTTTGAAATTGTCTGTTTTTAAATGGTAGAAAATGAAAATTAACTTGTTTCTGATTTTGTCGCTTATCCTGTTTGTGGCTTGTGAACAGCCAAACAACGAGCTTTCGTTAAACGGAGAATGGGAGTTTTTTGCTTCAAACGAAATGGCGGAGGAGCATGTGGTAAACGAGGCAGAGTTGCCTTGGGATACGCTAACAGTGCCCGGTAATTGGGACACCTCCGAAAAATATGCTGAATATAGTGGAAAGGGTTATTACAAAAGAGTATTTAAAGTGCCTGCCAATTGGAAGGGGAGCCAGGTACGTTTAAAATTTGATGCTGTTTACGAAACCTCAAAAGTATGGCTAAATGGCCAGTTACTCGGAAAGCATATTGGAGGTTACACGCCTTTCGAGTTTAACATTACCTCAAAAGTTAAACCCGGGCGCGAATACGAATTACTGGTAATGGCCGATAATACTTATAAACGTGGTGCCTGGTGGGGCTGGGGAGGAATCAGCCGTAATGTAAAACTCATAAGAAACGAGGATGTTCGAATGGTTTATCAGCATATTTCTGCCCTTCCCAATTTCGATAAGCGCACGGTTGATTTTGAAATAAAATACAAACTGGAGAACAATGCACCTACTGCAAAAAAACTAAGTATTGTAAGCGAAATTATTGGCGAAAACGGAACAGTAGTAACAAAAACGGCAGAGCTGAACTTGTCGGCAAATTCAACTACAGTACACAGCATAAAATTTACCGAAAACCTTAGCAGTTTTCTACTTTGGCATTTTAACACACCCAACTTGTATACTTTAAACTCTGTTGTTCAAATCCAGGAACAATCGGTTGATTCAAAAACAGACAAATTTGGTATTCGCAAACTGGAAGCGCGCGGGGAACAATTGTATTTAAATGATAAGGCAGTTTACATGAACGGCTTTAATCGTGTACACGATCATCCTGATTATGGAAATACCGAGCCTGATGAATTGGTTCAGAAAGATATTATGGATATGAAAACATTGGGAGCAGTTTTTTCAAGATTAATGCATGCCCCACAAGCGAAGAATTTGCTCGAATTTTGCGACAGTGTGGGCTATCTCATTATTGAAGAAATACCGGTGTGGGGCCACGATGATCCGCAGGCTTTTAAAGATAATCCGCTTACAAAACAATGGCTTAAAGAAATGATTGAACGCGATTTTAACCATGCCTGTGTTGTGGGCTGGAGCGTAGGCAACGAATTACGTGATAGTAGTACCAACTGGGACGAAATAAAATTGTCCCCAAATCAATACGAATACATTAATTCTATGCTCGATTTTATTGATGAGCTGGATACAACCCGTTTAAAAACGTATGTGAGTTTAACCTCCTATAAAAGGAACGCCAGTTTAAATAACGAGCCTTTTGAAAAGTTGGATATTTTGTGCTTAAACTCATACGGCGATGCTATAAAAGCAGTGCAAAATACCCATGCAAAATTCCCGGGCAAACCCATTTTTGTGTCGGAAATTGGGCAGGGGCAAATTGGGCCGGCACCCGAGGGTAAACTAAGCCAAAAGTTAGTTGATCAGTTAGAAGGCTTAAAAGAAATTCCTTATGTGGTTGGTTCTGCGGTGTGGAGTTACAACGATTACAGAAGTAATTACAAAGGAACACCCGAATCCGGATTTCGCGAGTGGGGTGTTGTGGACGAAAAACGAAACAGGAAAATGGCCTGGGATCAAATTAAAAAAATCTATTCCAATTAATGTCAATTAAAAAATGAATACCATGAGAATTGTAATGCTAATCATAACGCTTCTATTTAGTTATTTGTCAACTTTTGCGCAAACTTCGGCAGAGCCAAAAACAATTGATTTAACAAAATGGAAAATGGTTTGGAACGACGAGTTTGATTACCCTGACAAAAGACTGGAAAAAAACTGGGAAGTTCAAAACGGCCCGAGCGGACACATCCTTTGCAGTCGCTGGCGCGAAAATGCGGTGGTGCACGATGGTATTCTGGAGTTAATTGCAAAAAAAGAAAAGCGTGGCGGACAGGATTGGACAGCAGCAAGTATCTGGACAAAAAAGAAATTTAAGTACGGCTATTTTGAATGCCGTTACAAATATGCCGGAGCCGAAACTACCAATAACTCATTCTGGCTCATGACCAGAGGCGCAGAACCCGCTGTGGGCAAGCGTTTTGAAATTGACATTAACGAAGGGCACTATCCGAAAATTATCAATACAAATATTCATAACCACAGCGACCATACCGTGGTGAACGGGAAAAAAAGAAGCATTCGGAATCCAAAGCACTTTAACCTCGAAAATGATTATGACCTTGACTTTTCGGAAGAGTTTCACACTTATGGTTTAGAGTGGAACGAAAACGAAATGATTTTTTATTTTGATGGAAAAGAAATCAGGCGGGTAAAAAACGAGTTTTGTTACAGCGAAACACCAATTTGGCTTAGTCTGGCTTTGGTTAAATGGTATGGTACCTTAACCGATGAGGTGGATGGAAAAAGTATGAAAGTGGATTACGTACGCTATTATCTAAAGAAATAACAACAGAACACAAAGTATGAAAAAAATAGTACCGCTTTTGATTGCATGCGCATTGTTTTTTATTGCCTGTAATCATAAATCAGAAGAAAAAACTGTAGCAGATCAAGGTTCGTTTCCGTATACGGTTACCAAAGAAACCGCCAATATAAAAATGAGCCCGGCCATGAAGCGAAGTTTTGAAAGTTACAGTGCCATTCATCCGCGCGACAATGAGCTGTATTCGCAGTTCAAATACACCGAATTGAAGGGCCTGGATTACGACAACCACGATGGAACCATTTCGCGTCGCGACCCATCGAAAGTGATTTTTGAGAATGGTAAATATTACGTTTGGTACACCAGGCGTCATACACCTGTAATTCCTGTTGGCGCAAAAAATGCGCAGCAGGCCAACGACACTATCCCCTCAACCGATTGGGATTTGGCCGAAATTTGGTACGCCACCAGCAAAGATGGTTTTACCTGGGAAGAACAAGGCGTTGCGGTGCCCCGGCCACCAAAACCAAATGTGGGCTGGCGTTCGGTTTCAACTACCGACGTGTTAAAATGGAAAGGCAAATTCTACCTTTACTACCAGGGATTTATGGAAGCCAGCGGCTTAAAAGGCGATTACTGCCCGGTGGCCGTTTCGTATGCCGACTCGCCCGATGGACCCTGGACACCCACCAACGAAATTGTTATTCCAAACGGGCCTGAAGGTGCATGGGATCAGTACGCTATTCACGATCCGTATCCTTTGGTTCACGATGGTAAAATCTACCTCTACTATAAAAGTGCCTTCAACCGTCCGGGTAATGTGTGGGTAGCCGGTGGTTTGGCCATTGCCGAAGATCCGCTTGGGCCCTTCGAAAAATATCCGCTTAATCCGGTTTTAAACTCGGGGCACGAAGTTACGCTCTTCCCCTTTAAAGAAGGCGTTGCAGCAATTGTTGCCAAAGATGGTAATGAACATTTTACAGTGCAGTATGCTAAAGATTGGGTGAATTTTGAAATTGCATCGATTTGTGAATTGGTACCGGTTGCAACCGGGCCTTTTGTTGCCGATGCTTTTACAAACACTGCCGATGGTAAAGGAATAACCTGGGGATTGTGTCATTTTATAAATGCAGGAACCTTTGGCGTAAACCAACATTCAATTTTGGCTCGTTTCGATTGCGATTTGAGCCTGGAGGTGGATGACCCGGATATGAAAACAACAGGAACATGGTATAAACCTGAATATTATTTTGAACAGGGGCTAAATAAAAAGCAAAAGCAACGTATTGAAGAACAGAATACAGCATTGCTTGAAGAATAAGCAAACCAATTATGGAATTACTTAAGTACATCATAGGTTTCGTTTTTATTTTGCTGGCCGGAAACCTGCGCGGGCAGCATGCCGATGAATTGAACCTGGGTGCCATGGTTCAACCCGTTCCTGAAGAATATAAATTCATCGACCCCAATTACCACATCTGGGGAGCTTCGGTGGTAAAAGGTTACGATGGCAAGTACCATATGTATTATTCGCGCTGGAAATACGAACTGGGGCATATGGGCTGGGTAACCGATTCGGAAATAGCTTATGCCGTGGCCGAAAAAGCGGAAGGGCCTTATAAACCTGTAAATGTTGCTTTGCCTGCCCGTGGTAAGGAGTATTGGGACGGCACAACCACCCATAATCCCACGGTTTTTAAAAAGGATGGCAAGTATTACCTGTATTATATGGGCACTACATCTCCTGTAATAGCTAAGCAGCCAACTTCCATGAAAAATAAAGACTGGTGGCTTTATCGTAACAATCAACGTATTGGTGTTGCCTGGGCAACCAACCCTGCCGGCCCGTGGAACAGGTTAGACGAACCGGTAATTGATGTAAGTGATGACCCAAAAGCTCCTGATGCTTTAATGACCTCGAACCCCGCCATTAACATTGCACCAGACGGTAGTATTTTTGCTGTTTACAAAGTCGTTGGCAAACAAGAAGGTTGGAAACCGGTGGATATGGAAAGTACTGATGGCTGGCAGGTATCAAAAGGAAGTAGAGTAAGGTATATGCTTGCTTTTGCTGATAAACCGCTTGGACCGTTTAAAAAACACAAGGAAACCATTTTTGAATTAAAGGGTTCGGAAGATGAGCACATGATTGCCGAAGACCCTTACGTGTGGAGTCAGAACGGAAAATTCTACGCTCTGGTAACTGATATTCAGGGGCGTTTTACCGGCGATACCGGTGCTATTGCTTTAATGGAATCGGATAATGGTTACGATTGGGAACAGGCAAAACACCCGCTGGTTGTACCTGGTAAAATTTTAAAAACCGATGGTACACGAACAGAATACAAAATAGAACGGCCTCAACTATTGGTAGAAGATGGTGTGCCCACTTTTATTTTCGGGGCATTAGGCATTACTGTAAATGGCGTTCATCGCGGGCATTGTTGTAACCTTCGAATTCAGTTAAAATAACGAAATACAAAATCATGAGTAAACTATTTTCCTTCGTACTATTAATGCTTTTTGCTTCCGTACTTCAGGCTCAAAATTCGGAAACGGGCCAGGAAGAACTATCGCTTAACGGAAACTGGAAATTTTACGCCATCTATGGCGAAGGTTCCAACTACATGAATATCCGTGAAACCGAAAATGATATCGTAATTGATAACATTGATGAAAATGTACAAGTTAAGGGCAATTGGAGCACGTCTGATTTTGGTGCGGTTAATTCAAAGTTTCACGGTGAAAACTATTTGCAACATTATTTTTCCATAACCGACCTTGAAAATGCAGACAGGAACGATGATTCTAATGTTCGGTTTTATCCTAATTTCAAAAAAACGGGTTACTACGAGGTGTTTACAAAATACCCCTTTATATCTCATATGACGGCGCAATACAACGTGAAACACGCAAAAGGCATTTCAACCAAATATTTTAATCAGCGGGTGTTTTGTGGCGAATGGAACAGTCTTGGTATTTTTGAATTTAATAGCAACGATGATAATTATGTTGAAGTAACAGCGATAGTAAGTGGTGATGTTGCTGCAGATGCGGTAATGTTTCGCGAAATTCCCAAAGAGAAGTATTTAAATGCAAAAGAAGAACCCCGCCAGGTTTTTCTTAGCGATTTTGATGATTCTGATTGGCACAACTTAAGCGTTCCGGGGCACTGGGGAATGATTAATGAGTACTCGAACTATACCGGAAAAGGTTGGTATCGGAAAACAATTCATCTTCCAAAAAACTGGAAAAAAGATGCAAGCGACAGGTACTATTTAAAATTTGGTGGTGTTTATCATCTCGCAAAAGTTTATCTCAACGGTAAGTTTATTGGAAGAAACAGGGGAGGATTTACGCCTTTCGAATTTGACGTGACGGATGAACTAAATTTCAAGGGGAAAAATGTTATTGCAGTTGAAGCCGATAACAGCGCAATTGTTAGTGCCACCTGGAATTGGGGTGGAATAATCCGGGATGTTACCCTAAGTAAAAACAAAGATGTTAGAATAGATTACCAATATATTCAGGCCGACCCCAACCTGAAAACAAGGACAGCCAATGTAAAACTCAAAGTGAGGGTTGAAAACAATTCTGCTAAAAAAAGAACAATTACAGTTAGTTCTAAATTATTGGATGAAATCGAAATCGGAACATTGGAAGGGACGGTTGAAATAGAAGCCAATACAAGAAAGGATATTCACCTTGAAACCGTTTTAAGTGCCGAAAACGTTGAGTTATGGCATTTTGATAATCCTAAACTGTATCAAATTTATACTACAATCTCTGAAGGGAAAAACAAATTGAATAAAAAGGTGGACAATTTTGGAATCCGAAAAGTTGAACTGACAGATTCTAAAATGTTGCTGAATGGCGAGCCCGTTCGTTTAGCCGGTTTTAACCGGGTAAGCGAGAGCCGTTTCTGGGGATCTTCTGAGCCCCTGGAGGTACTGGAAGAAGATGTGGATTTAATGAAAGAAGCGGGAGCCAACTTTATGCGGATTATGCACGGCACTCAAAACGAAAAGTTGATTGACTTATGCGATAAAAAAGGAATTATGCTTTTTGAAGAGGTTAATGTTCGGGATTTGGATAACGATGAGTTTCGTGCGAATTATTATCCACTGGCGAAACTTGAAAAAGAAAAAGGAATTCAATTAAATCCGGAAGAAGAAGAAATTTTAATGCTTGACGAGCCTTATGTTATGCTAACCCAAAAGCATGGTGTGGAAATGACGGATAAAAACTATTTTCTTGCCAAATATTGGTTAAAAGGGATGATTGAACGCGACATTAATCACCCAAGTATTATTGGCTGGAGTGTTGGTAATGAGTTGAATAATCATTTTGAATACGGCAAAGCGGCCATCGATTATGTAAAAACGGAATTAGACCCATACCGCTTGGTTACCTGTGTAAGCAACTCGGGGCAAAAAGAAGAATACACACCGGAAACTGATCCCAATACCTTTGTTGACATTATAATGCATAATATGTATGGCTGGCAGGGTAAACCACAGGACATACTTAATGCGCTAAGAACGAAGTGGCCCGATAAACCGGTTTTTATTTCCGAATTTGGTTTCGATCCGTGGCCATCAACAGCTTTAAATGCCGATAAAGAAATATTCTCAGAGTGGACCAATCATTTCAGACATAAAAATGAGTTTGTAATCGGAACATCCATGTGGACCTTTAACGATTACCGAAGCGCTTATGCCGGAACAACAGCCGAAGAAAACCGTGTTTGGGGCGTTATTACTACCTGGCGACAAAAACGCCGTTTATTCAAGCGCATAAAGCAGGAACATGCGCCTGTTCTGGATATTGAAATTTCAAACATCGATTTTGATAAAAATTCGGCTGATATTCGTCTGCCAATTCGTAGCGAAAGTGATTATCCGAGCCACGCCATGCGCAATTATAAACTGGTTTATCAGTTTACAAACAGCCGGGGCGAGACTGTTTTTGAGAACGCAAAAGAATTACCCGATTTAAAACCTGCCGACAAGCAATGGAACGGTACAATCACCTGGGAAAATTTACCTGCCGATGTACTCGACCTAACCATAAGCCTTGTAACGCCAACAAATTATTCGCGCCTCGATAAAACCATTTCGTTCAAAAACGCCATTACTCCTAAAATTACAGCACTTATTCCTGGCAAAAACGCTGTGCGGGTGCTTTTCGGGCATGTGCCCAATGCAAGCGAATACTTTGTACGTTATTCAGCCGATGGTGAAAAAGAACAAGAGTCGTACAAAACAATTTCAAACTACATTGATGTTACTGGTTTAGAAGAAGGAAAAACATATCGCTTTAAACTATTTGCCCTAAACGATAAAGGGCAAAGCAAGCCCTCTGATATGGCAAAAACAGCCACTGTAAATAAGCCTTTGCCACCAATTATCTGGGATTCTTTTATCACCGATAACAAACTGGTAATTGGCTATTCAAGCGATTTTGCTGATGGTATTTACACCATAAAATATGGAACTTCAAAAGATCAGTTAGACAAAACTTTTAGCTCTAAAGTAAGAGGCATGGTGTCAATTGATTTGAATGGAGAAAAAGAGCTTTATTTTAAAATGAAAAGAAGCCTTGGAGGCGAAGAAAGTAATTGGTCACAACTGGTTAAAACAATATCAAAATGAAAAGAAACTTGCTATTTATAATGGCGGCTGTTTTATTATTAGCAGCATGTGCGGGTAAGCAAAACAAGCAAAAATCAGGTGAACTGCTTAGTGGCAAAAAAGCTGATTTAAAAATTGAATTTAAGAAAGTACCCTCAACAGCAAAATTTATTAACGACACCATCAGCATTTGGGGAGGTTCGCTTATAAAAGGCGAAGATGGTTTATACCACATGTTTTACTCGCGTTGGAAAAAGGAGTTGGGCTGGGTTTGGGAAACGCATTCTGAAATAGCCCATGCTGTTGCCGAAAGTCCGTTTGGACCCTTTAAGCATGTAGAGGTTGCTCTACCTATTCGCGGTGCCGAATACTGGGATGGACTATGTACGCACAATCCAACCATTCATAAATTCGATGGGAAATACTACCTCTACTATATGGGCAATACCGGCGATGGGAAAATATACAGCAGGCCGGGAAAGATTCAGTTGAATCCGGTTCACCGGAATAATCAGCGCATTGGCGTAGCTGTTGCCGATACTCCTAACGGTCCGTGGAAACGTTTCGATAAACCGTTGGTTGATGTTAGCCCCGATAGTACAGCATTGGATGCCTTATTGACCAGCAATCCATCGGTTACGCAGCGGCCTGACGGGGGCTACCTTATGGTTTATAAAGCTGTTGGTAAAAAGAAACCCGGCATCTGGGGTGGCCCGGTAGTACATTGTGTGGCAACCTCCGATAGCCCAACGGGGCCATTCGAAAAATACGATAAGCCTGTATTCCAGGCCGAGGGGCACGATTTTCCGGCCGAAGATCCGTTTATCTGGTACCAGGATGGGAAATACCGTGCCATTGTTAAAGACATGCACGGCGCTTTTACCAATGCTGGCCGATCACTGGTTTTATTCGACTCAGAAGATGGTTTTGACTGGAATCTGGCGAAAAACCCATTGGTTTCTACCTTAAAAATTGAATGGAAAAATGGCGAAACACAGCATGTCTCTCATCTTGAGCGCCCGCAATTGTACATCGAAGACGGGAAGCCTTTAGCTTTGTTATGTGCTGCCGATACAAAAGATGAAGATGGAGTATTGCACTCGTTTAATGTGCAAATACCAATAAAGCAATAGGTAGAAATTGAATAAGTTATGAGAGCGTTTTTATTCTTGGCATTTGTCTGTCTGGTTTTTTCAGCATGTCATCAAGAGGAAAAAATAATTGAAAATTATAAAATTGAATTTGGTAAAGTGGCCAAACATTCCGCTTTCGACGGAGGAGATAGCCTGAGCCATTGGGGTGGTTCGGTTGTAAAAGGCGATGATGGCTTGTACCACATGTTGTATTCGCGTTGGCCAAAAAACATTGGATGGGAGTGGGTCAACTATTCCGAAATAGCCCATGCCGTGTCAGACTCGCCCTTTGGTCCATACAAATTTGTTGATGTGGCTTTGCCAGAGCGCGGACACGAATTCTGGGACGGTTCGGCAACCCATAATCCTACGGTTCATAAATTCAACGGTAAATACTACCTGTACTATATGGGTAATTTTGGCGATAAAAAAATTGTAAGTGTTCCGGGTAAGGCAAAAATTAACTGGATGCACCGTAACAATCAGCGCATTGGAGTGGCAGTGGCCGACACCCCAAATGGCCCCTGGAAACGATTTGATAAACCGGTTTTGGATGTAACGCATGGCGATTCAACGGCACACGATGCTCTGATGACTTCCAATCCTTCGGTGTGCCAAATGGCCGATGGTAAAATTCTGATGGTTTACAAAGCTGTTGGTAAAAAATTTCCCCTGCCGCAAGGTGGCCCTGTGGTGCACATGGTGGCTATTGCCGACAGCCCAACCGGCCCATTCAAAAAATATCCTGATCCGGTATTTACTTTCGAAGGGGAACGATTTCCGGCAGAAGATCCGTACATCTGGTATCAGGATGGAAAGTACCGCGCCATTGTAAAACGAATTGAACACATCGAGCACAAACGCATTTTTTCCTTGGTGCACTACGATTCAGTTGATGGCATAAACTGGCAAAAAGCCAAATATTTCAACGTTTCCAACCGTACGCTTACCTGAGAAGATGGCAGAGTTATTCAATACGACCATTTGGAACGCCCACAGGTTTTAATAGAAAATGGAGAACCAATAGCTTTGATTTGTGCTGCCGATGTGTACGATGAGAATAATGTTCGCCAGTCGTTTAATGTGCAGATTCCTTTAATTGTAACTAAAGAAGTGGAGTAATGTTAAAATTCAAAAGCCTTTTTACCGGGTTATTTTTTGCGCTATTATTAACGTCTTGCAGCAAAAACCAACCACAACCAAATATTCTCTGGATTTATTCCGACGATATTGGTTTGGAATTGGGCTGTTATGGCAACCCCGATGTAAAAACACCTAATATTGATGCACTTGCTGCACAGGGCGTTCGTTATACAAAAGCATATACAACTACCTCTGTTTGTTCGTCAAGTCGATCGTCAATTATAACCGGTATGTATCCAACGGCAATTAACAGCCTCGAGCACAGAACCATTAACAAGCTACCTCTTCCGGATCATATTCAACCTGTTACCGAATATTTTAAAGCAGCAGGTTATTTCTGCTCCAATATGGATAAGTCATTTGAAAAAATGGGTAAAACCGATTTTAATTTTGAAACTGATAATATTTTCGATGCCATAGACTGGAAGGACAGGAATAAAGGTCAACCCTTTTATGCACAGGTTAATATAAAATATCCGCACCGCGATTTTGAACACGACAGCAAACATCCTATTGATTACAAGTCAGTAACAGTTCCTGCTTGTTATCCTGATCACGAATTAATAAGGGCCGATTGGGCCATGTACCTTGAAAGTATTCAGCATTTGGATGAAGTAATAGGTAACATCACCGAGCGCTTAAAAGCGGAAGGCCGTGGGAAAATACCATCATTTTTTTCTTCGGCGATAATGGCCGTCCGCATTTACGCGATAAGCAATTTCTTTACGAAGGCGGATTAAATGTTCCTTTAATTGTGTACAATCCGTTTACACCTGAAAAAAATAAGGTAAGCCAAGCCCTGGTAAGTATGATTGACGTTACGGCAACATCGCTTGATTTGGCGGGAATTCAGGTACCAGAATATATGCATGGACAGGTGTTTTTAGGAGAAAATGCGGTAAAAAGAGAATATGTATATGGTTTTCGTCAGCGATGTGGCGATGCTCCCGATAATATCAGAAGTATAAACAATGGAGAGTTTAAGTTGATTTGGAACCGAATGCCGGAAATTCCCTATATGCAGTTAAGCAGTTACAAACGCTTGCAATACCCGGCATTTACCGTATACAAATACCTCCACTCGAAAGGGGAGTTGGGCTACCCATATAATTTGTTTATGGCCAAAAAACGACCCGAATTTGAATTGTATGATTTAAGGTCAGATCCTATGGAATTTAATAACCTGGCCGGTAAAAAGGAATTCAGCGAAATAGAATCGAAACTTAAAATACAGTTGCAATCGGCCTTAAAGGTATATGAGCGAGGGATGATAACCGAGGATGAGGCAACTATTGCAAAAGCAAAGGAAAGTTCGGCAAAATGGTTTAAAAACGCCATGGCAAATAAAGGTTACACCGGAGAAATAAGCGATGAAGAAATGATGGAATATTGGGAAAAAACATTGCTCGAACAATAGCTGAATAGTTAGAATAGAATTGAAAATAAACCAAAGAAAAAGATGAACTATAAACTTGTTTTCATTTACCTGATTATCCTGTTTTTAACGGGAAATAGTTTTGGGCAGACCGATTTTGATTTTGCTGAGATGCTGCCTGAAAAATTTGACAAAGCAAATATAATTGCAGAAGAAGATTATAATGTTTGGGGAACCAATATTTTAAGAGGAAAAGATGGGAAATACCATGCTATTTATTCGCGTTGGTTAAAAAGCCGCGGGCATCATGGTTGGGTTACCCATTCCGAAATTGCTCATGCTGTTTCCGACCATTTAACCGGACCTTATAAGTTTAAAAATTTGGTGCTGTCACCACGGGGTAACGAGTTTTGGGATGGCGATTGTACCCACAATCCGCATGTAATTGAGCACGATGGCAAATACTACCTTTACCACATGGGAAACCGGGGTAGCGGCTATTGGGAGAATACTCCTGATGATCGGATGCCATCGATAAAAGATGACGAAGAATGGTGGGTAAATCGCAATAACCAGCGTATTGGTGTAGCTGTTGCCGACGATTTAAACGGGCCATGGAAACGTTTTGATAAACCACTGATTGATGCCACCGGAGATCGTTGGATGACCTCAACTCCAACCGTTACAAAACGTACGGATGGCAAATTTCTGATGGCCTACAAATACGTACAAGCCGACCCAAAACATAAAAACGGGAAAGTAATTCATGTTACCGCAATATCGAGCTCTCCCTTAGGGCCTTTTAAAGACACAGGCATACCATTTATTACGCACCCAACCGCTTCGTTTGCCTGCGACGACCACCTGGAGTGGCTGCATAACGGAAACTTTTATTGTATTGCCAAAGATTCCAGAGGTGTTTGGAGTGATTACCCCGAGGGATCCACGCTTCTGTTCGAGTCTGACAACATGGGACTACACTGGAAATTAGCCAAAAATCCGCTTGTTATTGAAGCCGGAAAAATAAACTGGACAGATGGTACATTTACCATGTGCGAACGCACGGCCGATATGCCAAAGTTTTATATGGAAAATGGTGTGCCCAAAGCTTTAATTATTGCCGTGCTTCCTAAAGACAGCGAAATATCATTTTCGCTGGTTATTCCCTTGAAGCAAGCCAAACAAATCACCGAAGCTTTCCCTTACACGGTAAGCCCCGAAAGTACACAACGTCCGTTAAGCGAAGCCATGCAACGCAGTTTTAATAATTATCCCTCGCATGTAAATGCCGAAAACGAATTATACACACAATTTAAATATACCAAATTAAAAGGCTTTGATTATAACGATGGTGATGCTACCATTACCCGCCGCGATCCCTCGAAAGTGCTTTGTGAAAACGGCAAGTATTACGTTTGGTACACCAAGCGCGACACCCCATCGCCACCTGTTGGAACCTTTGCACGCGATACAAAAGGTTTTATTATTGAGGGAAAGGTTCCATGGAATGATACCATCCCTTCAACCGACTGGGATCTAGCTGAAATTTGGTATGCCACCAGCGAAGATGGATTTACCTGGCAAGAACAAGGCGTTGCCGTTCCCCGTCCTCCTAAACCAACTCCCGGATTTCGAGCGGTAGCCACGCCTGATATTCTGAAATACAAAGAAAAATTCTACATTTATTACCAGGCTTTTACCGAGCCCAGTGGTATGCGTGGCGATTACTGTCCTGTGGGTGTAGCCTGGTCCGATTCTCCGGATGGGCCATGGACTCATGTTGACAAGGTGGTAATTCCTACCGGCGCAAAAGGCGAATGGGACCAGTTTGCCATTCAGGCACCAACACCACTTGTACATAACGATAAAATTTATGTGTATTACAAAGCTGCCTTTAACCGTCCCGGAACAGTGTGGAGTGGGATTGGTTTAGCTGTTGCTGATGATCCCCTTGGACCATTTGAAAAGCATCCGCTAAATCCCGTGCAAAATTCGGGACATGAAATTTGTTTTTTCCCATGGAAAGAAGGGGTAGCATCGATGACGATCAGAGATGGGAGCGAGCATTTCACTATACAGTATGCCAAAGACTGGGTGAATTTTGAAATTATGGCAATTACAGAAATGATGCCTATTGGCCCTAATGCCTATATTCCTGATGCTTTTGCCGATAATAAAAACGGGCGTGGAATAACATGGGGAATTTGCCATTTTAGAAACGTGCGCGGGCCAAACGGTAAAATGCATTCGGAACTGGCGCGTTTTGATTGCGACCTAAGTCTTGACATACACGACCCCGAAATGAAACACCATAACAACCTTTGGAATCCTGAAGATTATTACCGTTGGGGATTATCCGAAAAACAAAAAGAAAGAATTGCCAGCCAAAACAACCAACAACAGCAATAAATATGAAGCAGCTTGTTCTCAGTGCGCTTGTAGTGGCTTTTACTGTAAGTGCGTGTACCAATACAAAAACTAACCATGAATAATCCGGTGTGAAAGGTGAAAATCAAGTTTTTCCGCATAAAATGCCGGAAACAAAACCTGATTTTCCTTTGAGTGCAGCTGCCGAACGCATGTTCGATTATCCGGCACCACGGGTACAGGACAATGAACTGTTTTCTCAGAATTAATTGTTGCAGTAAAATAAAAAAAAGCCATTCGTAAATACGAATGGCTTTTTAATCCGTCGGGATGACAGGATTTGAACCTGCGACCCCTGGTCCCCCAGACCAGTGCGCTAACCGGACTGCGCCACATCCCGAATCAGGATTGCAAAAGTAGTGTTACAATTGATTTTTACAAAACTTTTTTAGGGCTTTTGCAACTAATTTTTTATACGTTATAGAAATCAATTATCACAACTTTGTTATTATCGATTGAATTTATGATAATCAATGCACTTTGTTTTGTATTTTTGTCGAACTAAAAATTTACGCAGATGTTTAAACCACTTGATATTAACGAAAACGAAGAAAAGAAAAACCTTGATGCTATGGAGGCAGAACAGGTAAAATGTTTGATTATAGGTTCCGGACCGGCAGGCTATACCGCTGCAATTTACGCAGCACGTGCCAACTTAAATCCGGTAATGTACGAAGGATTGCAACCGGGAGGGCAATTAACCACTACAACGGAAGTAGAAAATTACCCCGGTTATCCGGAAGGAGTTACAGGGCCGGTAATGATGGAAGATCTCAAAAAACAAGCTCAACGCTTTGGTACCGATGTACGCTGGGGAATGGCAACAAAAGTTGATTTCTCGGGCGAAGTGCATAAAGTATGGATAGACGATTCAAAATTGATTAAGGCTGAAACCGTAATTATTGCCACTGGTGCAACTGCTAAATATCTTGGATTGGAAGATGAGAAAAAATATGCAGGAGGTGGAGTTTCGGCTTGTGCAACCTGCGATGGATTCTTTTACAAAGGAAAGGATGTAGCTGTTGTTGGGGGAGGAGATACCGCAACTGAAGAAGCCATGTATCTTGCCGGACTTTGTAAGAAAGTTTACCTTATCGTGCGTCGCGATGAACTCCGTGCATCAAAAGTAATGGCCGAGCGCACAATGAAAACACCAAATATTGAAATTTTGTGGAAACACCAAACCAAAGGTTTATTTGGCGATAATGGTGTAGTTGAAGGAGCAACACTGGTTAAAAATCTGGGAGAAGAGGGAGAAGAGGAAGTAAAAATTAAAATCGACGGTTTCTTCTTAGGAATAGGCCATCAACCCAATTCAGAAATATTTAAAGATTTTATTGACACCAACGATGTGGGATATATTCAAACAATACCTGGTACCTCGAAAACAAATGTTCCCGGCGTATTTGCTTGTGGCGATGTGCAGGACGATCATTATCGACAAGCAGTAACTGCAGCAGGATCAGGCTGTATGGCTGCTATCGATGCTGAAAGGTACCTTTCTGAAAAAGACGCTTAATTCGTAGCTTTATATAAATTATTAACGGCCGTTTTAGTATTTTAATACTGAAGCGGCCGTTTGTTTTTGTTAATCAATTGAGTTGTTACTCTAACCTTTATCCTGGCTACTTTTAGCTTTTATTGAAAAAAACTTTTTAGGCTGTTTGATGAGCTTTTTGGAGTTAAATTAACGCTTACCTCCGGGTATTTTTGCTGCTGTAAAATTTATAAAAACAAAGTTTAACCATTAAAAAGTAAAGTTATGAAAGTTTTAAGCAGCGTATTATGGGCAGTTGATTTAGCCAATAACCATTCCGAGTCGATTAATAAAATTCGTTTGATATCAGGTAATTTCGGAAACGAAATTATTTTATTACACGTGCTTCCTAAACATATTAAAGGTGGCGCAAGTGCAAAAAAAATTGAAAAATCGGTAAGGTTTGAATTGCAAAATACGATAGTTAGTCAGTTAAACCTGGCTGAAGAGTACAAGGTAAGAATAAGAATAGAGTACGGAAATATTGCCGATCAGATAAACAAAGTTGCTGACGAAGAAAATGTAAATATTGTACTAATAAACAAAGGAAAGACTGAAATTCTGGGAACGAATGGATTGAGTACGTACCGAAAAATTCAAAAACCAATTGCTGTTATTTCCAATATTGAAAGCGCTTCGCAGGCACATATTGTTGTCCCGGTAAACAATTCAAAAGCATCGGCAGTTGCATTAAAATCTGCAATACTGCATGCCCGAAAGTTCGATGCAAAACTGTCGGTTATTTCAGTTTTTGAACCGGTATTATATAGTTCGCCGAGGTTATTACGTCTTGGACTCGATCCTGAAAAAGAGAACAAGCAGCACCACATGAATTTCAAGAGAGAATTGAAAGAATTTTTGCGGCAGTTCGACTTTTCAAATGTGGATGCAGAAGCATATATTTTAAAGGGTAAGGCCGATGAGCAAATAATAAAATTCTGCGATGAGGCAACAATCCTTTATGTTGGAAGTGATGGAAAATCCGGAATCCAACGTGCATTTCAAGGTTCGGTAAGCGAAAATGTTATACAAAATGTACAATGTAATGTTGTTAGCGTTAAAAACGAAAATGTATTTAAATTACGTATTTCTAAAGGGGGAGAAAATATTGCAAAACATTTTAACAGGGGTAATGAGTTACGCAAACTCGGGTTTAAGCACGAAGCTATCATTCAGTACAAAGCCGGCTTAAAATTAAACGAATTACATCTTCCATCCATCCAGGCATTGGCCAATGCGTATGATGAGATGGGAGATAAAGAACAAACTAAGCACTATAACGAGCTTTCGCAGTTACTAAAAAACAATATGACTTATCGAAAGATTGAAGAAGAAGTAAGGCGAAATTTTAAAACTGTAAGTTGATGTTGACAAGCTTTTAAAGCAGCTGTAGCGTAAACTTAATAGAGTTACATATTAAAAGTGGAAATAAATAATGCGTTGAAATAGTAAAACAATCAACGCATTATTCTTTTATAATCGTCTCCAAATTTTTTACATTTGCTTCTCAGCAATCAACTAAAATTTAATTTAATGAGTATTTCAAGAAGAAATTTTTTGTACAAATCATCTGCTGGTGTTGTGGCGGCAGCAAGTATCTCTGGAATCGTTTCGGCTTGCGTTACCCAACCTGAAAATAAAAAACAAGCCGTTTTTGCTAAAGATTCAACCATCCTTTTTCAAGGCGATTCAATAACCGATGCCGGAAGAGACAAGCAAAAAGAAGTGGCAAACAGGTCATGGTCCTTTGGCAATGGTTATGCATTGCTTGCGGCATCGCATTTGCTGAATGTATTTCCTGAACAGCAGCTTACCATTTTTAATCGCGGAATTAGTGGGAATAAAGTTTTTCAACTGGCCGACCGCTGGGAGAAAGATTGTTTGCAGTTAAAACCTGATGTTTTAAGTATTTTAATAGGTGTAAACGATTATTGGCACAAACGCAATGGGAATTACGATGGCACCGTTGAAATATATGAAAATGATTACAGGGCCCTTTTAAAACGAACGCAAGAAGCTCTTCCGGGAATAAAACTTATTTTGTGCGAACCTTTTTATGTGCTGGAAACCAGGGCCGTTGATAACACATGGATCGAACCCATGAAAGAATACCAGGCAGCTGCCAAAAGAATTTCGGAAGAATTTGAAACCATTTGGGTACCCTTCCAAAAAGTATTTGATGAAGCAGTGAACCATGCACCGGGAACCTATTGGACTCCTGACGGTGTGCATCCATCAATGGCAGGAGCACAGCTTATGGCCGAAGCCTGGTTAAAAGCAGTGGGCGCATAAACGTAAAAAACAAGTTGCAGTTTCTATTTTTTACTTCAATATAGTTGAGTTAAAGCTCTGTATTTCAGGCATATATGATGTCTGTTTAATATTTGCTGGTAGATACCCGTGGAACTCGCATGATTAATTTATTTATATCCTTTTGTGTTCCTTAGGCCATGCTCCTTTCATTCTATTAAAATTATTTGTTTTCAACGGTATAGTATGGAACTCGCAGTATTTTAATTCTACTCTTGGGTGTAATTAATTTACATGCTCGTTTCATTTTATGTTACTTTTAATGACAGATAAGCTGTAACTTAACTTTTTTATTCTTGCAATTGAATGGGTATAAGTATTCGCTTTTTATAAAGCAATGTAAGAATTACCCCTCGCGAAAACATAAACATAAGCATTCCCAGCCATAATGCATGGTTGTTCCAAACCGGATTCAGAAAATAATAGACCGGGACAAAAATTAAAAAGGTTGAAATTAACAGGCTATTGCGCATCGCACGTGAAGCTGTAGCCCCAATATATATACCATCCCAAATAAAAGAACCAACACTGGCAAACGGAATTAAAATTACCCAATGCAAGAATTGTTGTGCTGTTGAAATTACATCGATTTGAGTGGTAAGTAATTTAAGAATTGAATTGGTTCCTGCCCAATAAACTAAAGTAAATAACAAGGCAAGTGCAGCTCCCCAGTAAAGAAGCAGACGGACTACTTTTTTTAAGTTTCCCACTTCTTTTGCTCCAATAAATTTACCGACAAGTGCCTCTCCCGCAAAAGCAAAGCCGTCAATAAAAAAGGAAAAGAACATCAGGAATTGCAGTAGAATAGAGTTTACTGCCAAAATGGTATCGTTAATGCCTGCCGATTTAGATGTGAAAAAAGTAAAAACAATGATGATGCAGAATGTACGAATAAAAATATCAGAATTTACCTTAAAAAAGTTCACCATAAACTTAAGGTCTGTAATACCGGCTCTGGTAACCAAAGCCAGCATTTTACGATATTTTTTAAGAAGTAAAAGTATTGCAGTTATTAAGCCTGCGTATTGCGAAATTGCTGTTCCCATAGCTACTCCGTCTGATTTCATGCCCAGCCCAAATACAAAAAATACGCTTAGCAAAATATTTACAATATTTACCAAAATGGCTATAATCATGGGGTAGCGCGCATTTTGCATTCCTAAAAACCAACCACTAAATACAAAGAGACTCAATGCTGCAGGTGCTGCCCAAATGCGAATTCGGAAATATTCGTTGGCAAGTGTCTCCACCTCGCGGCTACCGCCAATAACTTTAAAGCTTGCCCATGCAATTGGAGCTTGCAACAGCAGAATAAAAATGCTTATTGCCAGTGTAAGTAGCAATGCACGTGCTAAAATGGTAATGGCTTCAGCTGTATTTTTTTTACCAAAGGCCTGGGCAGTAAACCCCGATGTGCTCATGCGTAAAAATCCAAAGCCCCAGTATATGATATTAAATATTACACCGCCAAGCGAAATCGCACCAATATAAACCTCTGAACCAAGATGGCCCATCAGGGCGAGGTCTATTAACCCGAGCAGTGGTACAGTGATGTTGCTAATGATATTCGGAATGGCGAGTTTTAAGATGCTCCTATTCATAATTTACAGCTAAAGGCACAAAGTTAATATTATTGAAATAAGAGCTGAACCCTTTGTTTAAAAGGATTTTTGAACCTTAAATCTCACTTATTAGTTCCGTCTATGAACAATAAAGGATTTCAATGTGTTTTATTATTCAAAAGATTTGGAATAATTCTAAATAGCGCATATTTTTGCTAACAGGAAATTAATATATTTAAATCTTTTAATAATACAAAAATGGCATTTGAATTACCAAAATTAGGATACGATTACAAGGCACTCGAGCCACATATTGATGCAAGAACGATGGAAATCCATCATACAAAGCACCATGCAGGTTACACAACCAACCTTAACGGTGCGGTAGAAGGAACAGATCTTGCGGGAAAATCGATAGAAGAAATTTTAAGCGGTGTGTCTGGTCAATCGGTAGCAGTACGTAACAATGGTGGTGGTTTTTTCAATCACAATTTGTACTGGGAAGTAATTGCACCGGGTGGTGCACCGGCTCCGGAAGGAGTTTTATTAGACGCAGTAAATGATTCATTTGGAAGCATAGAAAATTTTCAGGAAGCCTTCACCAAGGCAGCTTTGACTCGCTTTGGGTCGGGTTGGGCATGGTTGGTTCTTCAAAACAATAAGCTGGTGGTTTCGTCTACGCCCAATCAGGATAATCCGCTGATGGATGTGGCCGAAGTTCAGGGAACTCCGATTTTGGGGATTGATGTATGGGAACATGCGTATTATCTGAACTACCAAAACAGACGTCCGGATTATGTGAAAGCATTCTGGAATCTTATCAACTGGGATGAAGTTGCCAGACGGTTTAAAGGTTAGTTGATTTTTGGTTTTTTCCCCGGAGCAGAGGCTCCGGGGTTTTTATTGCGCTATTGGGCAATGTTATGTTAATAATAATAGTACAGTCTGTTAAAAAAACCCCCGAATTTATCACGGTTTTTGTCTGAGGGGGTTGGTTTGTTTTCTTTTTGGTTGTGCGAACATTATTGATTGTTGCTGGTTGGGTTTGTCGGTTTTTAACGTGTTATTGCCGTTTTTTGTAGCTTGCGATAACCGATTAAGAATATCAATAGCTTCACGGTTGGCCGCATCCATATCAATGGCTAGTTGTAAATAACTTAAACCCGGTTCAATTTGGTTTTGCCGTGCAGCATACAAAGCCTTTATTACATATGTCTCACTATCTGGTTCATTCCGCTCCAAACGCTTAATGAGATCTGCTGCACGTTTCAGGTCGTTGTATTGTATGGCTAGTCGGCACTGTAGTTTCATCACGTCAATATGATTGGCAGTACCACGCGGAAGCTTTTTAATCAATTCAATACATTTTTCATTGTTGTTCATTAAATGATAACATTTGGCGATACCAATTTGCGATTTCAAATCATTTTCGCGGCTGCGTAAAACCTGGCTATAAATATCAATGGCTTCATTGTATTTTCTGTAACTGGTTAAAACCTCGCCTATGGCATGGTATGCTTTGTAATACTGATTGTTTGTATTTATAGCATCCTGAAATGCCCGAACTGCCTCTCCCGGATTATTCAAATTTTTGTAGGCAAGACCTTTTTGATAGGAACCTTCGCTTATAGTAGGGTTTAAACTTAGAGCCTTATCGGCAGCAACCAGAGCTTCCCTGTACCGTTTAAGGTTGTTCAAAACCTCTGCCTGATGCACATACGAGGAAAGTTGACCGGGATTTAATTCAATAGCTTTGTTTATTTTTTCCAGTGCCAAATCATTTTTTTGCTGCAACTTGTAAATAATTCCAAGTCCTTCCCAAATCTCTTCAGCATTCGGATATAATTCAAGAAACTCGTGGAAATATTTTTCTGCTTCATCAAATTTATTTTTACGCATGGCCTGAAACCCTTTTATATCGGCATAAGACACACGTTTTACTACCGCAGCAATACAAACTGTATCAACCATAACCTTGTGTAGCGTACCACTTGGCGGCCACTGGTTGTTGTTAAGCTGTGCCGGATGTATATGAGTATTCGTCCAGATGGCATAATCCCACTCTTTTTTATTCTTTTCATGATACCGGCTGTATGCAATCGTCACAGCAGTTTCGTCTTTCAGAAAGTCTTTTGCAATTCGTGCATGGTCAGAGGCTATTGTTATTTTCTGGTCGGCAATTATATTTTCCTTTAAAAAATCGGCACACTCGCGTATACCATGGTAATAGTAATCCATTTCGTATTTGCCATACGCTCCATTAACGCCTCCAACAAGTTGATTGTAGTACACATACTGATGTGGGTGATTTTTTATGGTGTGAATGAAAGGTTTGTATAATCCTGCGACCAACAGGGCGATGCCAGCATAACTAAGCCATTTTGTTTTGTTGCCTGCAAGGTATGCCAGTCCTCCAGATGATAGTGCCACGAGCGGTCCGTAAACCCAAAGTAAATGCCGCCAGCCACCATATAAATTCGAGTTCTGATAGATGGTGTATGCCAATGGAAATGCAAAGGCAAAAAATAGGATGTAATAGGACAGGTATTTTTTTTTGTCTGCTTTTTTTACAAATAGAAATGCTAAAAAAGCCACAAACCCAAAGCCGACTATTATTGGCGACGAAATGGCAATATATTTAAGTCCGTAGTACCAGGGTAAGTCTTGCGAATTTTGAATGACACCCTCGAAAAGCTGGTTCAGATTCATCTGGTAGTTGGTCATTTTTGAGAGTGTAAGCAGGGGGTTTTTTATAGGGCTAACCAGCCCAAAAGGCCACAAAATCAAACCTAAAAAATAGGCGGCCAGCGAGGCTAATCCAACCAAAACGAGTTGTTTACTTCCTTTTTTTATGTTGTCTGGTTTCAAAAATCCTTTCTCGCTGATGTAATACAAGCCAACCAGCATTACAAAATAGGGAATCAGTATAATTCCGCCAATTCGGAGGCTAATGGCCCAAGCCATCCCCAATACAATAGGCAGGTACGTTTTAAACCCGACATTTGGAAGACTCTTGATAAAACGTACCAAAAAGTAGAGAGTAAACGAATACGAGGCCGCAAAAGGAATATCTTTCAGGTTATTAAAAGAATGTCCCAGAATACGTGGTGAAAAGAACATTAAAAGCAGTGCAATATAACCGGCTTGCCAGCCAAAAAGCGATGCAGCTGTTAAGCCGGTGAACAAAATTAACAACCAGCCAACTACAGAATTAAAAAAGTGTCTTGAATCATAAATATTATCGATGCCAAACAGCTCGTTAAAAATATGAACCAGGTTGTCAAGCGATTGCCCGTAAAGGTGCAAAGTGTGGTCGTTGTATAAGGCCGCTTTGTCTTTCCCCATCGATTTGTAGAAATTCCAAACACTTTCAGCATGATCGACATGAAAATATTCATCGCCGCTAATACCGGCGTCCTGACTCAGGATACTCATTATACCAAGCAGCATAACCGAAATGCCAATAAAAATAAGTTTATGCGTGTTTTTCTCTTTTCCGGCCTGTGTTAGAAACGATAAGTTGTTAAATTTGGACATCAATAAGAATTTCTTTGTTTTTAGAGAGATTCAAAACTAATAAAATAATAGGTGGGAACCGCATAAACCTTGCAACACTATATGTTGGATAAACTAAAAATTATTGATTTCCCAAAAATTGAGGATCCTCGTGGAAATTTAACCTTTGTACAACAAAACAAACATATACCTTTTGCAATCGAGCGAGTTTATTGGATTTACGATGTGCCGGGCGGCCAGGTGCGCGGCGGCCATGCTTTTAAAAAACAACAGGAAGTAATTGTTGCCCTTTCCGGGAGTTTTGATGTATTGGTGAATAATGGCAATGAGGAAGTGTCTTATACTTTAAACCGGTCTTATTTTGGTTTATATATACCCAATGGAATTTGGCGCAGCCTGCAAAACTTTTCGACTAATGCCGTGGCCCTGGTTTTAAGCTCAACTCGCTTCAGCGAAAGCGATTATATTCGTAATTATGAGGAGTATAAACACTATTTAAATGTTGCGAATGAATAAAATAAGTAATTGCACGCTAATAAATCTGCCACTGATTAAAGACCGTAGGGGAAATATCTCTCCAATACACACCGAAGTAGAGGTTCCGTTTGATATAAAACGTGTTTTTTATATTTACGATATACCTGGGGGCGAAGACCGTGGGGCACATGCGCATTATTCCTGTCACCAGTTTTTAGTGGCTGTTAGCGGAAGTTTTGAAGTAGAGCTTGATGATGGAGAAAACCAAAAAACATTCCTGTTAAACCGGCCTTATTTTGGTTTACACATTCCTCCCGGATTATGGGCGGCAGAAAAGCAGTTCTCAGGAGGCGCCGTATGTCTTGTGCTTACCTCGCACGAGTACGATGAAGCCGATTATATTCGCGACTACGAAGTTTTTAGAAACTACAAGACCGGGATTGACGCAAACATTATAAAGCAGTACAGTTCCAGATGATTTTGTTTTTGGTAAAATATTATTTGGAAGCAAAATTGTTTGGCTGTTTACCCGAAAGCTATATTAAACAAATTCATATCCGGCGTTTTCGAAAAATATTTGAATGGGCCCGCGAGCATTCCGAATTTTACAGGCAGGTGTACACCCAGGCAGGTGTAATGGATTTGCGAATAGAATCATTCGACGATATTAAAAAGGTACCGATTGTTGACAAAAAAATGATGCGCACTGTAAGCCTGGAGTCGAGGTTAACCTGCAAAATCAATAATAAACTGGTACGAAGCATGACCAGTGGATCAAATGGAATACCACTTAATGTTTATGCCTCTAAAAAAGAGCATTTTACCGGATATGTGCGCACCTTACTGGCAATTAAGGCTTACAATCCATTTAAACCTTTTATACTTATTGGTACCCATGAAGAAAAAGAACAGGTTGAAGAACAGTCGTTTATTGGATTTCTGCGTAAATACCTGGGGATGTTTCGCCGCGAAACAATTTCGGTTTTAGAACCGGTTGAACAGATTGTCGCTCAGTTGGTGAATCGAAAGATTGGAATCCTAACTACAACGCCTTCTTGTCTTAAAATTATAATGGATGAGGTGAAAAGCAAGAGACTGGAACTAAATGTGAAGCGTATAGTTTTGTCGGGAGAAACTATTGATGAAACTTTGCGATGGGATATTAAGAAGTATTTTCATGCAAAACTTATCAATGTGTATGGTTGTGTTGAGCACCCTTCGTTGGCATGGACTAAACCCAATGGAGAAAAATTCAACTATTTCTTATCCTCGGTATTTTTTGAACATATAAATGAATGGGAACACAATGAAAAACATTATGGAGAGTTGGTTTTGACCAACTTTACCAATAAAACAATGCCATTTGTACGTTATAAAATTGGCGACCAGGTAGAGGTGGTTGATGATTATAAAACCCTTGGCAAAATTGAAGGAAGAGCCGATGATGTTATTCAATTGGCAAACGGAGAAAAGTTATTCATGTATCAAATGGATGCCTTTACCAAAATTGAAGCGATTTTTCAGTTTAAAATAATTCAGAAAAAAACAAGCGCACTTGTTTTTCAGGTGGTAGGTGTGCCGGGGTGCAATAAAAAGAAGCTTAAACATGAAATTAGCAAGACGTGGAAGAACTTATTTCCGGACCTATCAATAGAAATAGAATTCCTGGTGGAACTTCCGGTAAATCCAATATCTGGAAAATTGAAACGTATGGAAATTGAAACCTGAAAAAGGATGATTTTTGCTGGCCATTGACTTCAACTTATTAGTTAAGAAATGATTATTGGTTTATTAAAATATTATATCGAATCGAAAGTATTTCAATTGTTACCCGTAGAGCAGGTTCAAAAAATACACATCAAACGTTTCAGAAAGGTATTTGAATGGGCGCGCGAACATTCTGAATTTTACCGAAAGCTTTACCAGCAAGCCGGCATAATGGATTTAACAATTACAAATCTCGACGATATTCAAAAAGTGCCGCTTGTTACAAAGGAAATGATGTTGGCACACCACAGGCAGGACGTACTAACACTCAAATTAACAGATGAACTGATTGTTACCAGTTCAAGTGGCTCTACAGGTAAGCCTTTTGATGTGCACTGGTCGAAAAAGGAGTACTTTAAAAGTTACGTTCGAACCTTTTTGGCATTACCTTTTTATAATCCATTCCGGCGTTTTGTATTTATCGGTTTATTCAAACAAAAAGAAATAATCGAGCGCAAATCCTTTCTTTCATTTTGTCAGCGGCATTTAAGGTTGTTCCGTCGTGAGAACTATTCTGTCTTAACTCCGTTCAACGAAATTGCACAAAGCCTGTACGATAGGAAAATTGGCGTATTATCATCAACCAACTCTTGCCTTTTTTTATTGGTTGAGGAGCTAAAACGGCACAAGAAAAAACTCCGTGTTAACTATGTTGTTGTTTCGGGCGAAACACTCTCAGACGCATTGCGCCACGATTTAAAAACCTATTTAAATGCTAAAGTGGTTGACGTTTACGGATGCACCGAACTAACTTCAATGTCGTGGTCGGTACCCGACAAATCAGTATACAATTATGCATTAAACTCCGTAATGCCGGAATGCCTTAATCCTCAGAAGATGAATGGTGAGTATTACGGCGAATTTGTTTTTACCAATTTTGTGAATAAAACCATGCCTTTTATTCGTTACCGGGTGGGCGACCAGATAGCCTGTACCAACAATTATAAAAAAATGGGCAGGGTTAGCGGACGAAACGATGATATTATGTTGCTGAATAATGGAAGAAAAGTTTTTATGTACCAGTTGTATATCTTTTTTAATCCATTAGGCGGATTTGTTCAATATAAATTTTTGCAGCGAAAAGATAAAACCATCGTTTTTCAGGCCATAGGAAAACCGGGCATTGATAAACAAAAGCTGGCTCGGAAAATTAAGGAAACCTGGTTGCTAAATTACGGCACCCATCCTTTTGAGGTGGAATTTAAAGATGAACTGCCCATTAATAAAACTACCGGAAAATTTAAACGTGTTGAAGTTGAGCTCTGAGTAATGGAAAGAATAAATGATAAGTTTTTGTTAAGCTAATTGAATGATGATAATTTACCTGTTAAAATACTATCTTGAAACAAAATTGTTTGCTCTAATGCCCGAGAAATGGGTAGCCAATAAACAACTAAGGAAATTCAAAAAAACCTTTGAGTGGGCGCGAGAGAACTCGGACTTTTACAACAACTTATATGCAAAGGCGGGAGTAGCTAATCTAAAAATTGAGTCGATAAATGATATTGCTAAGGTGCCGATAATTGATAAAGAATTGATGAATAAAAGCAATATCAAAACAATACTTACCTGCAAACAAACCGATAAATTGGTGATTACCAATACAAGCGGGTCAACAGGTGTACCAATTGATATTTATTCGACTAAGGCCGAGTTGTTTACCGGATATGTACGAACTTTTATTGCTACAAAATTTTATAATCCTTTTAAACCTTATGGTTTTATCGGACTGTATGAGCACAAAGAAGCGGTTGAAAAGCATACTTTTATCTACTATCTTCAAAAACACCTCGGTCTTTTTCGTCGTGAGACTTTTTCAGTTTTCACTCCTCCGGCCGAGCTGATTCAGCAGTTAAAAGCCAAAAATATTAATGTTCTTTTTTCTACTCCTTCTGGTTTAAAGGTGTTAATTGCTAAACTAAAAGAAAAGAACGACCGTCTTCGTTTCAGGGTAGTTGTAGTTTCAGGCGAAACATTATCAGAAGATTTGCGAACGGATATTAAGCGCTATCTGGATGCAAAAGTTATTGATGTGTATGGGTGTATGGAGCATCCTTCGTTATCGTGGACAGACCCTAATGGCGATTTTTTTAACTATCCATCAAACTCGGTATATGTTGAATACATTAATAAAATGCAGATTGAAGGAGAATGGTATGGCGAACTGGTTATTACCAACCTTGCCAACAAAACCATGCCTTTTGTTCGATATAAAATTGGTGATCGGGTAAAAATACTCGATTCCAATAAAAGAATGGGAAAAATATCGGGGCGGGTTGATGATATAATAGAATACGAAAATGGAGATCAGATTTTTATGATTCAACTGTATCCTTTTGATGCCATTTTTGATTATTCGCAGTATAAGGTAATTCAGAAAAAGGATAAAAGTGTTTATTTTCAGGCTGTATGCAATTCCGGGGTGGATAAAGACAAGCTTAAACGACGTATTGAAAGTGTTTGGAAAGAATGCTTTGGCAACAACCCGGTTGTTGTGGAATTTGTAAAAGATTTGCCAATTAATTCAAAAACCGGAAAGTTCAAGTTGATAGAGCGTGAAGTTTAATTTGTAAAATGCAGAATTTTGAAAATGCTGGGTTATTTGTTAAAATATTACATCGAAGCAAAGCTATTTATTCTACTTCCTGAAAGGTGGGCGAATAAATTTCAACTTCGTAAGTTTAGGCGAATGGTAAAGGTGGCTTCCAATGGCTCTGTTTTTTACCGCGAGCTTTATAAAAATGCCGGTGTTTTAAACATGCAGATTAAATCTTTTGCTGATATTCAGAAACTACCAATTGTAAATAAACAGCTTATGTTGGCGGCCAAAAAAACGCAGCTGCTTACCACCCCGGTTACCGATAATATGGCTGTAAATAGCAGTAGTGGTTCTACCGGTCAGCCCATGAGCATTTACTCCACAAAAAGAGAGCACTTTACAAGTTATGTGCGTACTTTTTTGGCTTTAAAAGGCTACAACCCGCTTAAAAAATTTGTTTTTATTGGTATGTCCGAGCAA
Source organism: uncultured Draconibacterium sp. (assembly GCF_963676735.1). NCBI lineage: Bacteria > Pseudomonadati > Bacteroidota > Bacteroidia > Marinilabiliales > Prolixibacteraceae > Draconibacterium > uncultured Draconibacterium sp. The sequence goes on from NZ_OY781464.1 coordinate 727,730, forward strand.
AAGGAACGGAACGAAAAACAATCGTTTCTGTATTTGTTGCAGAAATATACCGGCTTATTTAAACGCGAAAAGTATTCGGTTCACACACCGCCCGGCGAGATTGTTAAAAAACTACATGGACGCCGAATAGATTATATATCAAGCACCGTAACTTGTGTGCAACTGTTGCTTGATGAACTTAAGGAAACCGGAAACAAGTTACAGGTAAAGTACGTGGTAGTATCGGGCGAAACGGTTTTTGATGATTTTAGGCAGGAAGTTAATAAATACCTGAATGCAGCCCTGATAAATGTGTACGGCTGTACCGAATTATTATCGATGGCCTGGAGCCAAGCTAATGCCAAAGGATTTAATTATCTGAAAAATACGGCATACCTTGAATATACCAACCCCGTGGAAATTAATGGCGAAATGTATGGCGAACTGGTGATTACCAACCTGCTTAACAAAACACAGCCCTTTATACGCTACAATATTCGCGATCTGGTTAAAATTCCACTAGCTGCAGGAAATATGGGCGAAATAATTGGCCGAATAGAAGATAACATTGATCTTGGGAATGGAAAAAAACTACACCGGCTTCAACTTTGTAGCATGTACAAACCGCTTACAGAGTGCAGCCAATTTAAGTTGATAAAGAAAAAGGACAATAAAATCTATTTCCAAACTAAACTAAAGCCCGGAGAGGAGAAAGCATCCACACAACAAAAAATTCAGGCAATTTGGAATGAATATATTGCTGATTGTTTGCTTGAAGTGGAATTCTTAGACCAGATCCCGTTAAGTACGGCTACCGGCAAATTTAAAATTATTGAAGTTGAATAGACACATGAAAAAAGTTTTACGCATTCTGCAATTTGTTATTCCGGTTGTTTTACTGGCAATTGTATTTTCTAAAATTGATTTTAGTAAGGTTGCAGAAGTCTATGTTCAGAGCAATAAAGTTTTACTATTTCTTGCTTTTGTTTCGTTTCCGTTGAGTTATGCTTTGTTTTCGTTACGGTGGAAACTTGTGCTAAATATGTTTGGTAAGCGAAACATTTCGTACCTGCGTTTATTAAAAATCGTATACATCGGATTTTTCTCCGGTTATTTTTTACCGGCATCTGTTGGCATCGATATTTATCGGGTGTATAGTTTACGAAAAACGGATACAACGTCGGTTACTATTGGTTTGCTATTTCAGGAGAAGTTAATGGGATTGCTTATTTGTGGCTTCTTTATTCTTTTTTTCTCCGGAATTTTGTCCATTAACGATCAACTAGTATATCCGCATATACGCACCATCCTTTACGTGTTCTTATCAATCTCAATTTTAGTAATTGCTCTGATGTTGCTATTCAAAAATAGCCGTATTGTGCAGTTGGTGTTAGCTTTTATCGAAAGAAAATTGTTTGACTTAATAAAATGGTTCGCTTTAAAATTTAACAAAGAAGTTAAGGTTGAAAGCGGCTTTTTAAACAAAATTTTGCAGGTAAGCCTTTATCCGAAATTAATATTATTGGTGGCCGCATTTAGTTTAATCAATCAGTTTATCGGGGCCGTATTTAGCAATATCGCTTTTAATGCCCTGGGAGCTGAAATACCTCTAACTTATAACCTTTTTGCAAATCCTTTATTGAATATCCTTTTTTTATTCCCAATTTCGTTTGGTGGTTTCGGAATTCGTGAAGGATCATACATCCTTATTTTCGGAATTTTAGGTGTTTCGTCAGAAATTAGTTTGTTGGTTTCCTTTGTGTTTCTAATCTCAACATTTATAAATGTAGGAATAGGTGGCATTTTATTTATGTTTAACAAAAAAGTATTGTGACAAAGCAGGTAATTATAATAGGTGGCCCCGGCAACGGAGGTGTTGCTGCTGCATGCATACGAGATATGCGTGAGAAATATGAGTATACAGACTATGAAGTAGTTGGTTTTATTAATGACTTTGTGGTGCCTGGTGAAAAAATAAACGGGTACCCTGTGCTGGGAAAATTAAATGATGTGCCGCGTTTTATTGATAAAGGTATGTTTTTTATTTATGCCATCCACAGTATATCTCATGGTGTGCTCCGAATGGAATTATTTAAAAAGCTGGGAATCCCTGATAGCCGGCTTGTAAGTATTATTCATCCAAATGCATTTATTGGCGAAGGGGCAGTTATTGACCCCGGTGTAATGATAATGGCCAATTGTTATGTGGGTACCAATACGCGCATTGGGCGATGTACTTTTTTGATGGCAAATAGTTGTGTCTCGCACGATAGTGTTGTTGGCGAATTCTGTCATATCTCAATGGGGGCGATATGTGGAAGTTTGTTAACCATTGGAGATGGTTGCGATGTGGCACTAAATGCTACGGTAATGGAAAGGGTAAGACTGGGCAATTTTTCGGTTGTTGGTGCGGCTGCATTGTGTCTAAATAATGTGGAAGATTACCAGGTTGTTATTGGAAATCCGGCTAAACATTATAAATACCTGTCGTTAACCGAATCAAAAGAAGAATGGGTAGCCAAACACAGCAAGTAATATGATGAACAATAAAAACCTTGAAACGATAAGGCCAAATGATTTTAGGAAAGAATATAAAGCCATAGAACAGGAATTGCAAGGGAAAATTGCAAAGTTTTTTGATAAAGGCAGGTATATATTGGGCGAGGAAGTGGAAACATTCGAAAGCGCTTTTGCCACCTATGTCGGAACAAACCATTGTGTTGGTGTGGCTAATGGCCTTGATGGTTTGTTCCTCGCATTAAAAGCTCTTGGCATAGGCAATGGCGACGAGGTGCTGGTTCCTTCAAACGCCTACATAGCATCGGTTTTGGCCATCTCTCATGCCGGGGCAAAGCCTGTTTTTGTTGAGCCAAACCCAATAACGTTTAATATTGATGCAACGCTTATTGAAGCGAAAATTACCGGTAATACCAAGGCGATAATGCCGGTTCATTTGTATGGGCTGATATCGGATATGCCGGCAATTATGAATATTGCACAAGAGAATAATTTGTTTGTGGTGGAAGATTGTGCCCAGGCACACGGCGCAAAAGTAAACGGGCAGCATGCCGGAAGTTTTGGAGATATAAATGCCTTTAGCTTTTACCCAACAAAAAACCTGGGGGCATGTGGTGATGCCGGTGCCATAACCACAAATTCTGCCGAACTGGCCGAGAAAATAAAAAAGCTTCGGAATTATGGCTCGGTTGAACGCTACCGCAACGAGGTAATTGGTTACAACTCGCGCCTCGACGAGTTTCAGGCTGCTATTTTAAATGTAAAACTAAACTACCTGGATGTTTGGAATACTAAACGACGTGAAATAGCACAGGAATATGCACGTATTTTTTCGGATCAATTGTGGACATTGCCTACTGAACCTGAAGGATATCATCATGTTTTTCATCAGTACGTTGTTCAATCAGCTAACAGAGCTGAAGATATGCGGTGGTTGAAAGAACAAGGGTACGAATGCTTAATTCATTACCCGGTGCCGCCTTATAAATCAGAAGCCTACAGAGAGGTGTATAAAAATGAAAACTATCCGCTTGCAGATAAGCTGGCCGAACAAGTAATAAGCTTGCCGGTTCACGGAAAAATGTGGCAAAAATAAACATGTATGGAAACACATAAAATGTTGTCGATTATTTTGTTATCGTATTTTAGCGAAAACAGAATATTTACGGTATACGAACAGGTTAAACAAAAAATGGAAGCCGAACAAATTCCGTTTGAGTTGATAATTATTGATGATGGTTCGAAAGATGAATCGTTTAAAAAAGCCTTGGAACTGGAAAAAACAGACAGCAGGGTGCGGGCATTTCAGCTAAGTAGAAATTACACCAGCCACTATGCACGTTTTGCGGGGTTGTCAAAAAGCAAAGGAGCGTGTGCCGTTGGTATACCAGATGACCTGCAGACGCCATTGGAGGTTATTGTAAAAATGTACCGCCATTGGGAAAACGGAAATAAAATTGTGATCCCTTTTCGGGCATCGCGCAACGATGGTTGGCTCAGCGATCTTTTTTCAACCTTTTATTATGGAATAATGAATGCCATTTCTGATGTAAACTTTCCCAAAGGTGGGGCAGATGGCTTTTTAATTGACCGGGAGGTAGTTGATATTATGAACGAGCGAATACATCCGATAAATACTTCAACAATTGTGGAAGTGTTGCGTTTGGGATTCGATCCGGTTTTTATTCCTTTTAACCGGCCAACTGTAAAATCAAAATCAAGATGGACCTTTAAAAAGAAACTAAAACTGGCTTCTGACACCATTTTTTCCTCTTCGTCTTTTCCAATAAAATGTATAACCATCATTGGTTTTATTTCAGTTATCATTTCAGTTTTCTCCATAATAGTTTCAACTTTTTTAAAGTTTTCTGGCAACCAGCATCTATTCGGCTTATCAATTCCCGGTTGGACTTCTACCTTTGTGCTGATTTCGTTTTTTTGTGGCTTAATACTTTTTTCGTTGGGGGTAATTGCAGAGTATATCTGGCGAATTTATGAGGAAGTAAAAAACAGACCAGGGTACATCATAAAAGATAAAACAAAGCCCAAAAGCTAATGCTTACCATAAAAAAATACAGTGCGGAATATAAAAAGAACTGGGATGAGCTGGTTGCTCGTTCGCGAAATGGTACTTTTCTGTTTTACCGCGATTATCTTGAATATCACAAAGAAAAGTATAATGAGTGTTCGTTTTTGTTTTTTAAAAAAGACAAACTACTGGCTGTTATTCCGGGGAATGTAAACGAACAAATATTTTATACACATGAATACTTAACTTACGGGGGATTTATTATTGACAATACCCTAAAAACAGCCGACATTCTGCTGCTTTTCGAGCTGTTGAACAAGGAACTTCGTTTACTTAAAATTAAAGAGGTTGTTTATAAGCCCATACCTTTTATCTATCATCAAATTCCATCGCAAGAAGACTTGTACGCCTTGTTTATGCTAAAGGCAAAACGTTTGGCTTGCGATATTTCTTCTTCGGTTTTTGAATGTAACAAGATAAAATTCAGCAACTCCAGAAAAGATGGAATACGTAAGGCAAATAAGGCTGGTTTAGTGGTTGAAGAATCGGATGATTATGCTGGTTTCTGGAAGATATTAGCAGCAAATCTGCAAAAAAAATACAGTACTTTACCGGTACATTCGCTGGATGAGATTACCTACCTGCAAAATCATTTCAAACAAAAAATAAAACTGTTTGTGGTGAAACAAAAAGCAGAAATAGTTGGTGGAACAGTATTGTTTATTACCGGTAAAGTTGTTCATGTTCAGTACATTGCTGCCAACTTGGAGGGGCGTGTGACAGGCGCACTCGATTTGCTTTTTTCGGAGCTCATTAATACAGTTTGCGTTTCGTGCGAGGTTTTTGATTTTGGAAAGTCTACAGAACAGGCTGGTACAGTTCTTAATAAAAACCTCATTTTCCAGAAAGAAGGGTTTGGCGCACGCGGGGTGGTGTACGAAACCTATAAATATACCTTGTAAGCCGGTGGGTAGTTTTAATTACCGCTGTTTTATAATCTTTGCCGGATTTCCAACCACAACACAGTTGTCCGGAACATCTTTAGTAACCACAGCCCCTGCTCCAACAATGGCATTTTTACCAATAGTTATACTTGGTAAAACTACAGCCCCGGTTCCAATGAGCGAGCCGTTTTTAACGGTAACATTTCCTCCGGCGGTAACTCCAGGCCCAATCGATACAAAATCGTCAAGCCGCAAATGGTGGCCCAGGTTAGCTCCACGGTTTATTGTAACATAGCTGCCTATGGACGACATTGATCCGATGATTACCCGCTTATTAATAAAACATCCTTCGCCATGCTTAAAATATATGGGCAGGTCGCTGCTTTTATCACAAAGTAGCGGATAGAGCTTTAAGCCAATCGATAGTGCCTCTTTAACTGCTAAACGGCGGTTGGCAGGCGTAAAAAGGGTGCATAAAAAAGGAATAAGTTTGTTTTCTTTCGATAAGTTTGAAGGTCAAATCTCTTTATCCTGATTTATTGCATATGACTCGCCGTTCTCTATATTGTTAACTACTGCTTCTATAAAAACATCATTTCGCAGGCATACTTCTTCAAAGTCAACAATTAAGGCAGACCCGGTTCCGTATAATATTACATTTTCCATACTTGGTACGAATAGATTTACGAATTAAGCGATTTGGATTGCCAGCATTTCCTGAACCTCTTTAGGCGTAGGGTACTTTATTTAAAAGTTTGCCAAGCTTATTATTTCACTCCAATAGTTGCAAATTTGAGGCTTGTACTTTTTGTTCTTCATCAAAATAAATATTGTCTTCAAGTCCGAGACGTATACCACCTCGGTTAATAATAGCTGATACGTTTATTGGCAGTTGGTTCTTTCCGAGGTTGACACACAAATCATGAGTGATTCATTTGTATAGCCATCAACCGAACGTATTGCATCGATAATTTCTTTGTAAATACATTATTGCCAACTTGGATTGCCCATCTCATCTCTGGCGTGCAGGTGAACAATTGATATTCCATATTTTCTGGCCTCCAATACCTCGGTTATTATTTCATCCGGAGAAATAGGAACATGCTGGTTCATCTCTTTGCTGGGAACCATGCCTGTTGGCGTAAAATTTATGATAAACTTATTCATTTGCCGACAAAATACAATTTTTTGCTTATCGACGATTGTTCTTCCGAACTGCTCTCAGCATAAAATATTACAAGTTGCTTTAGCTCAGCTTGCTTTTAGAATAACTAAAATGAAATATCCAGTGGGTTTGAAGTGTCATCATCTTCATCCTTGAACATAATTGACTCGACAGTTTCTTTTTTCTCGGTTTGCTTTTGTACTTGTTCTGTTGATTGTTCAGTTTTTAGCAATCTTGCCAGGGCAAGTGCTTCCTGGTTGTCTGCTTGCAGCTCAAGTGCTTTATCAATATATTGCCGACTTAAATCCAGATTATTTCTTTCCTGTTCGTACATTGCCCGCAGTACAAAAAGTTCCGAGTTCGAATTTATGTTGCGAGCCATTTGCAACAGACGTCCCGTGTTTTTTAAATCATTATCCTGTAGTGCCAATCTGATTTTAACTTTAACAACATTGAAATTGTATTTGCGAGCCTCAGGAACTGCAGCTAAAATGCGCAGTGTTTCATCGTGATTGTTTAAAAAGAAATGGCATTGAGCCATAAGAGCAATCGATTTAATGTCGTTGGGTTTGAATTTTAATATTTCGCTTAACACGTTTAATGCATCTTCGTACTTTTTGTAATTAATCAGTATTTCTGCAGTATAAATATTGGGTTCATAATAGTTTTTTTTAAGGGCACCGGCAATCTTAAATTCTTTTAAAGCCTCGTTGGGTTTATTTGTGTAGCGTAAAGCGTAACCTTTCATGTAATGTCCCTCGGGGTAATCGGGTTTTAGTGCAATTATTTTATTGCTGGTTTCCAATGCTTCCTTAAATTTTCGGGCACTGTTTAATGCAGCGGCTTTGGTTACCACCGCATCAATCTGGCGCGGATTTAATTTTATTGATTGATCGGCATAATATACAGCAGAATCAAACTTTCCGGATTTTAACATGGTTTGAGCATATCCCGATAAAACCTCTTCGCTATTCGGATACAATTTCAGGAAATTCTTAAAGTATTGCCGGGCTTCTTTTATTTGTTTTTTCCGTAAAGCAGTAAAACCTTTAATGTCATCTTTCGATATTCGTTTCACCACTGCCCCTACCGGAACGCCATCTACATCCATTGTGTAAATGGTTCCTTTTGGTGGCCAGCCTTCATGCTCCAATTCATATTTCGAAATATGGGTGTTTACCCAAATGGAGTAGTCCCAATCGTTTCTGCTTTTTTCGTAATACCTAACGTAGTTTATTTTTGCTGAAGGAACATCATCGAAAAAGTTTAAAAGGATTTGGGCATGGTGGGTAGCAATGGTAACCGAATCCTGTCCCAATTCATTTTCAATCAGCCACTCTGCCCCATCGCGTATACTTACATAGTAATAATCCATTTCGTATTGGCCATACGCCCCTTTCACTCCTCCAACAAGTTGGTTGTAATAAATGTATTGCAAGGGATGGTTCTTTATGGTGTGTTTAAGTGGTCCGAAAAACAGCGCGAGAAGCACAATTGCTGTTGCGTATTTAAGGTAGTTATGTTTATTATCTAGGAAAAAGGCAGTGCCTCCGGCTGCTAAAACAACAAACGGACTGTAAATCCAAAGCAGGTGCCGCCAGCCACCATACAAATTAGAGTTTTTATAGATGGTATATGCAATTGGAAAAGCAAAGGCAAAAAACAGAAAGCTAAAAAAGAGGTAATTGATTTTTGTTTCCTTTTTTAAAAATAGCTGAATTAAAAATAAACCAAACCCGAAAAAGACAAAAAGCGGAGAGGAAATTAAAATAAATTTTAATCCGTAGTACCACGGAAAATCTCTCGATAACTGTATTTCTCCCTCAAAAAGTTGATAAAGCCCCACATCATAATTGGTCATGGTGGTTAAAGCTTCAATAGGGTTTTTTAAAGGATTAACGAGGCCGTATGGCCATAATAACAAGCCAGCCAGGTAACTTGCCAAGCCAATTAGTACGATTAGTCCCCCGGTTTTTAATGCGCCTGCAATGCCTTGCTTCGAATAAAAATCTTTTTGGCTTAGGTAGTAAATGCCTGTAAACAAGCCTAAATATGGAATTAAAATTAATCCACCTATACGAATACTAATAGTGGCTGCAATTCCGGCAACTATCAGTAACATGGTTTTCATTCGTGGTTTGGGTAACTCGCGTATAAACTGAAGGATGAAATACAGGCTTATAGTATAGCCTGCTGCAAACGGAATATCTTTAGGATTGTTAAGCGCATGCCCCAAAATTTTAGGCGACAGAAACATAAAAACCATGGCAATAATTCCGGCTCTCCAGCCAAATAACGATTTTGCAAGAAGACCAGTGAACAGAATAAGCAGAAATCCGGCCAGGGCATTAAATAAATGTCGCGACCGGTAGACGTCCTTAATGTTGAAAATGGTGTTAAAGGCATAGATAACATTATCGAACGACTGGCCATTGTATTTTTGTAGCGGAAGTTCGGTGTCAACAGCCGATTTATCTTTACCCCCTGTTTTGTAGAAATTAAATACTTTTTCAGCGTGCTCTTCTTTAAAGTATTCATCGCCACTAATGCCTGCATCTTTGCTCATTATAAGCATGGTTACAAGAAGCACCAAGCTCAGCAGTACGAAAATGTTTTTTAATGCAAACGGATTGGTTTTTAAATCAGAAAAGAATGAATGAATGCGCATTGAGAAATATTGTTTTGGCCAATTATTGACTGGTTTCAGGTGTTAAAACTACAAAATATGGTTGCATTATCAGGTATAACAAAAGTATAAAATTGCAAATATTCTTTACTGATGCGCCTGGCCTGTCTAATTCTACTGCCATACACCATTAGCCAGCCTAAGTTTGTACTATGGGTTAGTGTAAGCAGCTACCGGATGGTTTGAGAATAGAACTACTTTGATAATATTCTTGAAAACGTTACTTTTTTATTTCATAAAAATCAGGATAATCCGCCGGATAAACCGCAATTTGGTCGAGGACAATACCGGTTTGATTTACAAATACTTTCAATGATTGAATACCTGTTTCTTTAAATGATACAGGAAAAATGGTAGAGGTACTGTTGCGTAAAACGTTTGTTTTCCATTGGGCACTGCGCCCTTTGGTGTTTATTGAAATGGTATCCGAAATATTTCCATTGGTTTCAATCCATATTTTATGGTCGAAATTGTTGGAGTGGGTTGGCAAACAGCGAATTTCGATATTGTAACTACCTGGTTCAGAAATTTCAAATTCGTATTCAACAAAAGCTTCTTCCGAAAAATAATATTGGGTAAAAGGGTATAGGCTAATGGCTGCATTGCTGTAGCCCAATCCTTCAATGGTTTTCCATTTAAAATTTGTTGGGGCTTGCTGGTCTATAAATTCCGAACCTTGTATAAAAACGGGCTCAGTTTGGATTTCTGAATTAGACTTTATGCCAGGTTTTTCAAGGGTTTCAAACTCGGGCATGCTAAACACCGGAAGGTTTCGGGGTTTCATTTCCATCATTTTATTCCATTTACCGTCTGCTAAAGCGTTATACTGCTTTGTCAGTTTTTTTATTTCGTTAAAGGCCTCCAAACTTTTGGTATTGAGAATATCTTTTTTCTCTTGTTTTTCTTCCAAAAACGCTTGTTTGGCGTGCAAAAACTTATAATTCATTAATGCTGCTCCTTTTACGGGGTATTCTACCAATTGAAAATAAGCATCGTATTTTTCGGTTGGAACATTTTGCTTTATGTTCTCAGCTTTTTCATACAAGGCTTTGTACGCATCAATTCTTCGCTGCAATTCGTTATTATTCGCACTTGAAAATTCGGATAACCAGGTACGTGTTGTTGGCTCGGTTTGGCTCCAGCCCATATATTCGGGCTTACGAAGCATGGCCAGTCGGTAATATTCTTCCTTTACATCGGCAATATCGTTTCCAATCTCTTTCCCAAACTCCCTGCAACTCCAATCCTGTAAATGTTTTTTTATGGTTTTTTCCGAAATACTTACAATATCCCAGGCCAGGTCGAGGAAAAATTCCATGTTATATTCTGCAGGTTTGATATCGCCAACATTGGCAATCCACATTTTTTTTGCTCCGTTTTGATAGGCTCTGGTCATTTCGTACCAAATTAAGCCGGGTTGGGTAGTAGAAAGCCATAAATAGTCGTGCGGCCTTCCCCAGTAACTCAAGTGGTAATAAACACCACCACCGCCTTTTCGGGCCTGTTCATCTTCATTGCTAAAACGCCTGATGTAGCCGTAATTATCGTCCGACCAAACCAGGGTAATGTCTTCGGGAACTTTTAAACCATTGTTATACAGATAAAGCACTTCTTTGTACGGAATAAAGGCTTGTGGAATTTCTTCAACAGGTTTCTTCAATGTGGTTTCCAGCATTTCGCGCTGGTCGCTGATGATGTCGTTAAGAATCTCAATTTTCTCTTCCTGTGTGGCATTACCTTCCATGCCCGAATCGTGAACTCCACGCATTCCCATGGTAAAAATATAGTCTCCTTTAGTGGCTTCATCCAATCTGCCTTGCCAGTATGATTTTACCTGTTCTTTGTTGGTGAAATAATTGAAAGCGCCGTATTTCTTTTTATCCCACTCGTCCACGTTGTTTCTTAGCATGGGTTCAGCGTGCGAAGAGCCCACAAAAATGTGGTACTTCTCTGCCATTTCACGATTTCCGGGAATACTAAAGAATGCTTTGGTTGACGGGTGCATGGCGGGCCAAATGGTATTGGCTTTTAAACGAAGCAAAAGTTGAAATATCTTCTCGTAGGTTTTTGGCCCAATATCATTGGTTTCCGGCTCGAAAGTTTGCGCTGCCCAGGGTTGCAGCCCCCAATCTTCGTCGTTAAGAAAAATACCGCGAAACTGAACCGAGGGACCTTGTGGTTTGCCAGCGGAATATAAATCGATGGTAATTTTTTCTTTTTTAACGGGCCTTACATCGGCCCACCATTTCCAGGGGGAGATGCCCATTTTTTCCTGCAATTCAAAAATTCCAAACACTGTACCCCGAATATCGCTTCCGGCAATAATCAGGTTTTGTCCTCGTGGTTCGATTATAAAATTTTCCCATTTGCCTGTTAATTTGGAGGAATTGTTTTCAGCAAAATTTGTCGCCAGTTTTGTTCCTGCTTCGCCAATAAATATTCCTTCTTTATCCGGAGCATATTCTTGGGTGGATTGAAGTTGAATTTCAGTGCCCAAAATATCGCTTATGGCTTGCGCCAGGTCTTTTGCAGCCCATTGCACCAATGGGGCAGAATCCTCACCAATAAATATCGTAAAAGCGGTGTCGTTTGTAATAACAAAGACATCTTTATTGGTTTGTAGTTTACAAGCGATTAGGGTTAAAAACGAAATCATTAGAATACTTATCCTGCTCCACATCATTTTATTTGTTAGCAATTACATAAATACAACAATTCACATCCTCAATACTCAAGCTCAACACAAGTAAATATTTGTTACTTACAAAGTTTATAAACCTCGCTGCCACATAAAAGGAAACAGCCCAATCCATAATCTTCGAAATCGGGTTTACTGGTGTAAGTTACGGGTTGTCCGTCTTTGGGTTCTTTACCGGTTCCTTGTACGTATCCTAAAAAACCATTTTCATGTACCGATTCTTTGGCCATGGCATTCCATGCTTTTGTAATTGCCGGCAAATATTTTTCGGCACTTAATATTCCGTTGTTAACTCCCCAGGCCATTCCGTAAACAAAAAGTGAGGTCCCCGTTGTTTCTTTACCTCCATAATTATTTGGGTCGTGCAGGCTCGCATTCCAAAAACCATCTTCGCGCTGAATTGGAAGTAGGGCTTCCATCATTTCAAGGTAAGTTTTCATGTATTCTTGGCGATGTTTATGGTTGGCAGGTAAAATATCCATGGTACGTATTAGAGCTGCAACTACCCAGCCATTGCCGCGGCTCCAATAGCAATCTTCGCCATTTGGTTCTTTGTAAGGAGGTAAAAAATCGGCGTCGCGCCACCACAAACCTTCTTCATGGTTGTACAAACCCTGGGTAACTTTGGTGTCCATGTACATGTCGTACATTCGCTCAGAATAAGCTTCATCACCGGTAAGTATTTCGAGTTTGGCAAAAACAGGCATGGCCATTTGCAGGGCATCAATCCAGTCCCAATCGTCGATTTTATCCGTTAACAGCATGGAATCAACCGAGGCTTTGATATCTCTGATTCGTATTGAATCCTGCTCAATATTGAATAAATCGATGTAGGTTTGTCCGGCACAATGGTTGTCTGCATGGCGGGTTTCGAAACCGTTACGTAATCCCCATTTATGCGCTTCTGCCCAATCGATGGCATATTGCAGGTATTTTTCTTGCGGATGCATTTCGTAAAGTGCCATCAATCCTTCGTAATAAACGGCACGTGTCCAAAGGTTGCTTGGGCGTTCTTTGTTGGTGATGACATTTACACCCGGGTCGGGCCATTTTTTCATCAGGTAGTCGTTGGTTAAAACCATTTTATCCAGAACCTCTTGCTTCGAGGGGAGTTCATTGGTGTTTTTACATGCTGCTAATGCAAATAAAAGACAACTGATGACGAGTAAGATTTTTGATTTCATATAAAATTTAGATTTTTGATTACAATTCTTAACGATTCTTTTTTAACGTATGTTCCTGACCTTGTCTTTATGGCATTTTCTTTCAGTTTTCAGTTTTCAATGTTGCAGCCATAAGACCAATAACAACATCATTGGTATTGGTTATTACTTTTAATGATTGCAATTCCTTTTTCGGATTTAAAGGTAAATCGAGCATTGAAGCTGCTCCGCCTTCTATTTTATTTGTACCGTTTTTCTTTAATATATCGTACGAATCCAGGTGCCATTCTCCGGTTTTTAAATACAAACGTGGTGGTTGTGGTGCATTTACTTTAAACGCAAATCCATCCTGGTAATAATCCTGTTCAATGGGCCACCAGTTTTCGGGGCTTTTTAATGGAAGTACTTCGTTGCTGCCATCTTTGTAGTTCACTTTTATCCATCCATTAACCATATTTATTTGCATGTGGTGTACCGAACCAGCCATTAGCAAATACAAATGCGAAGCTTTTCCAGAAAGCGGAATCTCAACAGAATCGGGATAATTATCCCATTTTGAAGTAAACAGAATATTGCTTTTCGCTTCACCGGGAGTTTGAAATGGGATTCCCTGGGCTGATTTTATTTCGTTAGCAGCACCAGCTTTTTTTCGCAGCCCTGAATCATCAATTTCTTCTGTTTCGCGGTACGAACACCAATCGCCAATTCCCTGCACCGGTATGCTTAAAGTAGGGTAGGGCGAACGTGGTGAAAAATACTGTTCCTTAAAAATGTTAGTAATCCGGTCGTTGAATTGCTCGGTAATATTTACTTTTTCAAAAACAGTTTTGTTTGAAATCGAAACATTCCAATTAACTACATTTTCGGTTATGTTTGTTTCAATTATTTCAACTTTGTTGCTTCCTGGTACGAGCTTATTCGAAATAATAATTTTATCAGAAATTGATTTCGCAGGAATTGTGATATTTTGAAAGATACCATTAACGGAATATTTCCCGTTAAATGTTTTTTTAGTGTTATTCTGAATTTTAAATGCCAACTTATTTTCAGCTTGCTGTTTATCTGAAACTAAACAAAATGCTGGGCGCAAATCAAAAGATAGAGGATGCCACCATTGTAAATCGTTCTGTTTAAATTTTAGAAATGCCGTTCTCCAACCTGGCTTCCCTTTTAGTTTTGCAGAGAAGGTTTTTTCATTTTTTTCTATATCATCGAATATATTTTGAGGGTCATAAATATCAACTAATGTGGCTTTTTTTAGCTGGATATTAATGTTTTCATTCAGTGCATAAAACTCATCCACTTTAGGAGTTTCCCATTCCGAACCACTCCATTCAATTTTAACTTTAAACTTGTTCCCTTTCTTGCTTTTAACAATTACTTTAGGACTTCCGATGGCTTTTTCATCAAAGGTCCAATCCCGTGTTTCCCCGTTAATCGTTACCGATTTAATATCTACCTTTCGCGCATTTAAAGCCAGGTTAAGCTGAAGCTTTTTCCCGAAATTCGATTCTATTTCGTAAATATCGGTATCGTTATTTCGTTTAAAATTTAGTTTTATGTCAGGTGTTTGAATCGATGCATGACTCCATTCCTCTGGCCAACCGGGTGCAATCGAAAGCTTTTCGTTAACTATATCAGGCGAAATACCAAACATTCCTTCCACAAAAGCGCGTGCTGCCATGGAAACCGGGTCGGCAAAATCGCGGTACAGTTCTCCCCTAAAAGCATCGTAGTGTGAAAGTTGTCCAAAATTGCCGGGACTGCTTCCCAAAAACATGTAATCGAGAAAAGTACTCTTTGTAAGCTCGAATGCTTTTTCCGGTCTTCCACTTTGCCAATAAGCAAGCGCTATGTGAAGTACCTCTGCAAAAGCAACGTTGTTTATCGACCAGGTGTAAGGCATCCAATTGCTTGTTGCCAATGTGTAATATTTGCTGGTTTCCAAACCTTCAGCTTCAATGGGAATATGCGGGATGTTTTTGTCGATGTATTGTGTTGACTGGTAGGCCTGGAATGGATTGGCCATTTTTTCATCAATGGCATGATAAACAGTCCAAAGGGCAGCTGATGGATGAACCAATTGATTTCCCAGTAAATCTTTGTATTCGGCAAACCAACCTTTTTCGTGTAACCACAAAGATTCATTAACTGCGGTTTTTATTTTCTCCGCTTCTAGCAAATAAGATTTTGGGTCTTTCCCGATAAGCGGAGCCAATTCGGCAGCAATCAGGTTCGCCCGGTAATTGTACGATGAAGAATGGGTTACGCCACCACCGCTGTATTGCAGGGCATCGCTGGCCCAAATGCTGGCATAGGCATCGTAGAGCCCATCATTGTTTGCATCAAAACATCTTTTTTCCCAGGCCAAATGACGCTCAAGCACCGGCCAGCTTTCGCGTAAAAAATCCAGGTCGCCTGTCCAGCGGAAGTGCGATAGAAGTTGCGAAATAAACACCAGATTCATATCGTAATGGTGCGGTTTATTTTCGCCACCTGGTCGCCTGCTGATATAACCATCGGTAAATAAGGCTGTACCTTTTTCTTCTTTCTGACGGGCCAAATGCGTTTTTTCATCGGGAGTGCTTGGCCCACTTGCAGGTGCTGTGTATTGCGATTGAAAATAACCTCTAAAATGTGTTTTTGCCCTATCATGCCAACCCAGCCAGTCGGCAGCATAAGCACCCCGCCAACCATTTAAAGGCATACGCCAGGCAATGGCTCCGTGCATAAACGATTTACCGTCCCAAACGGCATCGGCAGCGGTTGAAAGCGTGGCACCAACTGCATTGATGTATTTATCGGGTGTTTCAATTTTTATTCTGTCAGCAATTTCTTTTCTGGCAAAACTGGCTTGTTGAAACAGTTGAGGAATTTCGCTGTATGCAGGACGAATTTTGGTATCCGGATTTAAAATCAGAAAATAGTTTTCTTCGGTTAAAGCTGTCTTACCCGTAATTACAGGTGCTTCCTGAACCTGAGATTGGTAGAGGCCTAGCGGATTATTCTGAAAGGAAGCATCGCCAAGCTTTAAATCTGAATTTATGGGAACCAAGCCAAATAAACGTTTCTTTTCTTTTAGGCGGGTGGTCTTTATTTCTTCTGTTGTTGGTTGATAGTTGTTTTCGTAAACCTCATTATCAGACAACGTTCGCCCCGAACCATAGTAAAGGTTAAAACTGTTATCGCGGATAAAATATTCATTGGTTTTACAATTTTCAGGTTTTAAATAGAAAACAGATTCGGGATCGGCACCCAAATCACCTTCGCGTGAAAAGCGTTTGCCACTCGCGCCTCCAAATCCCCAGAATAGTTCAGTTTCTTCAGAAACATTTTTGGCGTCAATTTTCAAAATAAAACCATCGGCATCGGCCATTGCCAAAAGATGAAGGTGCAGTTTTCCAGTTCCTAAAAGCGGGTCTTCAATTTGGTAAGTAATGCTGCCGGCTTCGTAACGCATTTTTATTGTTTCAGCGTTAATTAGCCATTTTGAGCTATCAGCCTGAATAAGCCCAAGTCGAAAAGTTCCACCCAAACGAGGCATGTAAATGGCAAACTCAGGCAAATCGCCTGCTTCAACCCGAAAACCGGTATTAGTGCCGTACAGAGCCCGGTTAAAACGTTTGGTACCATTGGTAATCACAAAACCTTTTCCATCAGGCTGATAACGTATTTCCCGACTTTCGTTATGCCAAAGATTGGTCGCTTTTTTGTCAGGTGTTTTTTGCCCGCAGGAAATTAGCAGTGCAATCGAAAAAAGTAGAATTATATTTATGTAATTTTTTATCACGATATCTTAGTTCAATAATCCGAAATAGAAGTAAAGCGTTCGTTTTATGGGCTCGGGCATCGTATTCAACTCTCCGGCAGGCCCTAAACTTTTGGTGTCGTTGCTAATTCCCATGGCCAGTTTTGTTCCCAGTGGTGGAATGCCATCCAGGAAAGAGATGTTTCCGATAGGCAGAACAGGGTAGTTGGTAGGACCCGAAATTCCATAGAAATCAAACAGACGAACAAATAAATCTTCTTCCTGTGCTACCATAGTGAATTTCCCGTAAACGGTATTAAATTCCATCCACGAAACATCGGCAAAATAGCCTTTAAACTGCGGGTGTTGCCAGTTGTTATCGCCCGGTAAAACATTGTTGAACAGGCGTTGGAAAACGTCGAGCTGTCCCCCTTGTAAACGGTTTTTCCAGATATGCGATGGCCCTTCTCCCAGCCATTTTGCACTAATTATATCCGATTCGGGAAATGTAAAACTGATGCCGTTAAAATACTGTTCGCCTTCTACCTGGTATTCGTAATCCATTTGCAGCCAACCGCTGTTGTACATTGTCCAGGTAAGCGATTTTAAACTGCCGGTGTAGGTGAATTTTATTTGTTGTCTGTCTTTTCCTTTCTCCTGCGAAATGCCTGTTAATTGAGCTTCTCCTGAAACCAAAACCGGCCCGTTATTAAAAGGAATGGGCAAGCCGAAATCATTTTTTAAGCCTAAAATTGTGCCGTCTTTTTTATTCAATTCAACGGTAATTCCTGAAGCTTTTATGGAGATTGATTCTTCAGTTTCAATTACTTCAACTTCCGAACTTAGGTTTTTGTCTCCAGCCTGCGCTTCAATGGGTAAAATATTATCTTCTTCAATACCCTGCGCTTTAAGTGCTTTTAATCGTTCCGTTTCATTTTTACTCAACGATTTCTCAACCAGTTTTACCACCTGGTTGGTATTTCCATCTGTTTTCCAGGTCCAGGTATAAATTTCATCTCCGGCGGTATCAAATGCCTTTAAATAAAGTGCATCGTATTGTTTGTAATTTTCAGGAAGGTTTAGTTTTAATTCGCCTTTTTCAACTGGTGCAACATCTGGGCTTTCAACCTTCCCTGTTCTCATTACTTTCTGAAAAGCTCCGCGTTGTTGAGGTAAACTGAAATTTACCAACTGCCATTCAAAACGAATATTTTTGAGGTTGGTGAAATGGTAACGATTTTCTAACGGAATAGTACCATCGAAATCTTGAGGTAATTTATCCAAAAGAATCTTAACCGGAGAGTAAATTTCGCGCATGGCATAAAAACTACCTTCTTTTTCGCGATGGGGGCCAACCAAACCATCGGGTGCATTTACGCGGTTGGCATCAATAACGTTATCCATATCGGTTCGCACCAATCCTTCGTCGGCCAACACCCACGAGAAACCGCCTGCCGAACGCTCCGAGTTCCAGAACAACTCCCAGAAATCAGCCAGAGCAGTTGCTCCGCCTCCATCATCCTGCGCATGCAAGAATTCGGTAGGCATGTAAATAAGGCCGCCGTCAAGTATTTTTTTCGAACTGTAGTAGTTTTCGTAGTGATTACAATCTACGCCATTGTAATCGTTTCCGGGTTTATGGTGTGCATGAATTACCGGGCGTTTTGATGGGTCGTACATACCGTAATTATCATCCAGCTCTTTGTTGGTGCCACCTTCGTTGCCGTTGCTCCAGAAAAGAATTGATGGGTGATTTACATCTCTAAGCACAAGCTCGCGTACCAGTTTGCTGCCCGATTCCGTATCGTAGGCATTTTGCCAGCCGGCCAGTTCGTTCATAACATAAAGCCCCAACGAATCGCAAAAATTTAGAAATGCCTTGTCGGGAGGGTAGTGGGCGCAACGAACAGCATTCATGTTCATGGCCTTTATCAGTTTAACATCGTTAAGGTCGATTTTTGAATTTACGCAACGTCCGGTTTCGGGCCAAAAAACGTGGCGGTTTACGCCTTTCATTTTAATTTTTGTACCGTTCAAATAAATTCCATCACCTTTGCGGATTTCGATAGTGCGGAAACCAAATTTTTCAATTAATTCATAAGTGGTGGTATTTTTATCTTTCAAACTTACTTTTACTGAATAACGACTTGGCGTTTCGGCCGTCCATGTATTTGGATTCTCAAGATTGCAAGAAAGCACAACAAGAGAATCGCCTTTTGAAACTTTGCTTTCGAAACTTTTAACAATATTGCCTTTCGGGTCAAATATTTCGGCAACAATAGTTTGCTTTTTTTCGATATTTACGGGGAAAGTTTCCATTGAAAAAGAACCATCCGCTTTTGCGTTTATAGCCACCCTTTCAATGAACGATTGTGGTACTGCCTCCAGGTAAACCGGGCGAAAAATACCTCCAAAAATCCAATAATCGGCATAACGTTCGGCACGGTTTACTGAGTGATTCGACGACCATTTGTCAACTTTTACTTCCAGCTCATTTTCCCCCGCTTTTAACTTATCTGTGATATCGTATTTAAACCGGTAAAACGAGCCCTGGTGGATAGGACCAGCTAGTTGACCGTTAATCTTAACTTCTGTATCGGTCATCGAGCCTTCAAAAACAATAAATACTTTTTTCTTTTCCCATTTTTCGGGAACAGTAAAACGGTGTTTATAAATACCGCTTTCTTTCGAGTAGTTAAATTTTTTGCCGTAAGTGCGGTAATCGCGGCCATAATCGTATTCGCCAAAACCTTGTTGCTCCCAATGCGAGGGCACTTCTATTGTTGTCCATTCGCCACTCTTTCGTCCTTCGGTACAGAAAAAATCCCATGTTTCGGTGTTCTCATTATCGGTTCCAGAGAGGTATCTTATTTCTTTTTTTGTGGGTTGGGCAATCGCTGCTAAGGAAAGAAATCCGAGCGTAATAAAAATAATTAGTTGTTTTGTGAGATTCATATTTTAGTAGTTAACTAGTTTTCTATTTGTAATGAGAAGCTCTTTCCTGATTTTTCAATAATTACTTTTCTGGTATTTTCATCGTAGCTCCATTTATCAGCACCATTAACCTTTTTGGGTTTTGTCTTTCTTATAACTTCTATGGTATAATCATGTTCTTTTTGTCCTTTAATCTCAATTAGCTTTCCCTGGTTTTGAGTGCTTATTTCAACCTTCGACTGGTAGAAACCATCACCCAGAGGTTCGTAAAAATGCATATTGGCATTTTCTTCTTTTAAAATGTGCACTACAAACTCTTTCGAATACAAAGTTGTATCGCCGTTAACCAAGGCTTGTATCTCAGTTGGATTTACCGGAATAATTACCAATTCGGCTTTAAAGTTTATTTTTCTAAATTGCTCGTCAAGCGTTAGTTTTCGCTCTTCTTGTTTTGGTGCAGCATTGGTCTTTATCAATTCAGGCTGTTGAATATTTGTACACTCAATTAACTCAATTGGTTTACCACTGGCTGTTTTAAGCTGAACATTTTTCATGGTCCAATCGCTGGCATAACTCAATTTGCCACTTTCTTCTGCTTCAACCAAAATATTCTCCCAATGGATATTATGAATCGGTTTTTCGGGGTAGGCATTGGCATAAAATGCACGTTTGGCTTTTTCAACAACAATGTTGCTGAGTTTTATATTTCTGAACTCTGGTATTCCTTTTTCCTCGGGTTCAACACGTTGACTAAGCACACGCCAGCGGTCTTTAATTTCTTCTTCGGGAATAGATTCTGGAATGTTGCAGTAGCTGTACTCGGGGTACCAGTTCAACTCAAAATGAAAAGGGTTAGCAACATTTTTCATTTTAATATCGTGAAAATGAATATTTTCCATAAGGCCACCACGAACTTTAGCTGATTTAAACCGGATTCCAATATTGGTTCCATCAGCCTCCAGCCCGTATACCTCAATGTTTCGCATACCGCCCGATGTTTCGCTACCAAGCGTTAATAAACCATGGCCTGCTCGGGTTATGCAGTTTCGGTACACAATATTTTCCGCCGGACGGTTTACTCGTAGTCCATCGGCATCTTTCCCGGCTTTAATGCAGAGATTATCATCGTTGCAGTCAATGTCGCAATTCTCCACCAGAATGTCTTTTGAAGAGTCGGTGTCAATACCATCCGAACTAGGTCCATGACCGCCAATGTTGTTTCGAACCACCAGACCATCAACATGAACACGGGAGCTGTAGGTGAGCGAAACGGTCCAAAAACCGGCACGTTTAACGGTGAAATCTTTTAAAAGCACGTCTTCCGATTCCCAAATTACCACAGGCCGAACACGTTCACAGTCGTAGTCAACCGCCCAGCGGATGCCTTTTTCTTTGTATTCGCCCCACATGCCACCGCTGTATTTTGGGTCGCCCCAAAATTTATTCCACCAATAGCGTCCGTTACCATCTATAACACCTTTACCCGTAATTCGTACATTTTTTTCATCGTAAACATTAATTAAGGCTGCCGGCCATTCCATTTCAATTCCGGCAATTCTTGTCCATTTTCTGGGGTAGTGGTCGTTGTTCTGAATGGCTTGAATAACCACTCCTTCTCCGATGTTGAGTTCTACATTCGATTTTACAAAAAGTGCACCAGAAAGGTAAGTTCCGGGTTCAAAAATTACTTTACCACCTCCGGCTTTTGCAGCTGCATCAATTGCTTTCTGAATAGCTTCAGTTGCAACAGTTTTACCATCGGCCACTGCTCCGTAATCGGCTACTTTAAAAGTTGCATCAGGAATTACCACAAAGTCAGTGTTGTAAAAGAATCCTTCAAGTCGTTGAACCAGTTCACTTTTAGGAGATTGTTTTTCTTTTTTTGAACATGCAAAAAGTGCAAGCAAAATAAGTATAACTGGAAATGTTTTATTTATCATGTTTTCGATTTTTGTAGCATATTAAAATACGGGAGAAATGTTTTCCCATTTTACGTCCCAGTCTTCCGGAAAGCCGGGATTCTCAGTCTGGTTTCCTTCAAAACCAGCACACATCATTGCCACCGCCGTTAATAGACCGCCATTACCAGGCAAATAAATTCGTAAGCGTTGCCCCTGATAATTATGCCCGTTGGCTAAATAGGTGTTTTTAAGTACATCTTTTAAAAGCAAATCGATGGCTTTGTCTGGTTTTCCCAGTCGGGTAGCGCACATAGCTGCCATTGGGTAATCCCATCCCCAGGTTCTTTCCCAGTTCCAGGTTTTTTCGATGTAATCGAATGTATTTGCCATAATTGTGGTATCCATTGGAAGTGTTTCGGGCAAAATGCCAAATGCGCCTAAAACCATTGGATGATCGGAATAGTATTCTTCATTTTCGTAAGAATCGGGTGCGCTTTCGGCAGCCAAATACAAACCATCTTTATGCGCAAATTCCGATAAATCGTCGATAATAACCTGCCAATCAGGATTCGTAGGTAGGCCTAACTGCTTTAGCCAGTTTTGTGCAGTTGAAAGTCCCCAATGCCAGTATCCCAGCTCAAAGGGTGGATTAAATGTAACCTCTCTTTCAAGGCTTTCCTGCGCAGGAATTAAAGGTGGCCCCAAAATGTATCTTTTATTTTTCTCGTCCCAACGGGCAAAGCTTGCCATAAAATCGGCTGTTGCCGAAACCAAAGGCAGGTATTTTTTTAATACTTCCTTATCTTGATTTTCCTGAAACAGTTGTTCAGCAAAATAGATAATATGGGGTTGTTGCCAAATTAGAAACTCGCCAACACCCGATGGGCTGTCGTTTCCAAAATTGTCGGTCATTTTTGGCCAGCGAACTCCCTCGTAACCCTGAATCTCTGCTTTTACCTTTGCTTTTTCATAAATGTCGAAATAGTAATCGAGGCTTTTTTGCATTAACTCACTTCGGTTCCAATACGACCAGTGCGCTGCATGCCACCAATGCATTTCGAGGTGGAATTTGCCGTACCAGCTGTTAAATGTTAAACCGGTTTCCTGCGGAGGGTAATTTCCAGCGCATTGAATTCGGGTTAAATATTGCGATAGAACCACACGGCGTTCCAGTTCGTAAGCTCGTTTGTCTTCCGTACCTGAAAAATCAACTATTCCTCCCGTGCTCCAGTAATTTTTCCATGCTGAAATTGCCTTAGATTTTGCAGTATCAAAGGTTTCATTCTCAGTGAAATTATTTTCTAAATTAAATTCAACCGAAACATTTAATTCAGTTGTCTCTGTTTTAGGTTGAAGTACAAAGTAGTGCTTTTCTTTCTCTGCTATTTCGGCATCTTCAATCCAATTTAATTTTACAAAATAGGTGGTGGTATCGATGGTGTGCTGAAATATCGCACTGTTTTGGTCAGAAAGGATAATTTCGGATTGGTGCTTATTCACATTATTCCAATCTGAAGCATTATCAACATGATTACCTGTAGGATACGGGAATTGCAGCTTAAGCGAAACAAGGCCGTTTTTTAATCGGTCGGATTTTATTTGTGTATAAAGTTTATCTTTTTCAGAATGAGAAAAAGTTGTCACTTCTACATTGGATTCTTCAATTTCGAAAGAGCTGGAAATTACTCCTTCCCATAAATTTAATTGCTGATTAATGTTTTTTATTTGGGAATGCTGAGTTGGTGAATTATCGGCATTTAAAAGTTCTAAGCCAATATTAGCCAATTGCAAGCGGTGCGGATTTACCCTGAAATAATTGGCAGCATCTTGTTGCTTGCCAGCTTCTTTCCACTGAACCGCATAAGGGATTTTTCGACCTTCAACATTGTAATATTTGTAGGCTTCTTCCAGTTTGTAATTTTCGGTATTTGGGAAACTGTGCCAGCCCCATTCGCTCATGGTTCCGAGGCAAACGCCATTTTTATAAACTTGCGGGAAAGTTTGCAATCCCGTTGCATCAACTGTTAACGCAAATTTTCCGTTTCCTACCGAAAGTGAGGAAAGAGAATCAAAATCGTTGATTTGAACATTATGGCGGTTTACCAATTCAAATCGATTGATTTTGGTTTCTGTTTTTTGTGTTGTGCAAGAGAAAAGAACAAATACAGCGAATAGAAAGCTTAAATGTGATTTCATTGTTGAGTTTATTGGATTTGTTTTTGAGTTATTTCAGAAATGGTAACCGGCCCCAGCAAACCAGAAGGAAGTGGTTGCCAGTGTGCGGCTGTAAAATTCCCATCTTCGCCTCTGTTTTCGCGTAAATGGGCGGCAAAATTGATGTTGTAAAATTTCTTATAATTAACACCATTTTTATCCATGTCAATAATTCGGTTTGCCATGAGGTTGGTAACCTCCACTTCCAGGACGTTTATGGTTTGCAATAATTCTTTTGGCAAAACAATCTGGAATGTTGGTCCAACCAGTGTTCCTAGTTTTGTTCCGTTGAGTTTGATTATTGCCGATTCGTGAACAACACCCAAATCGAGTAATAAATCTTTCGGCAAGTCGGTAGCTAGCTCAAAATTAGTTAAGTATGTTGCGGTTCCCGAGAACTTTGCTAGTTCTTCGGAAATGCTTTCCCAACCTTGAAGCTCGGCTAGTTGCAAAGGCTTAGGTAGGTAGGGACCGCCTTTTTCAAATGTAATTTCCCAGGAATTATTAATTTCCTTTTTTACTGAAGAGCTTTCCCAAACTGGATAGTCAGATGCTGTAACCCGAGCGTTATAACTCTGTAAAATCAAAGTTTCTCCGGGTTTAAGCTGTAGATGTACTTTCGTTGATTTATTTTCATTTTGCGTTAGAGCATTTCCGAAAGTTTTATTCATGGGGTTAAACCAAACTGCTTCCTCCTCAGCTGAATTTAAGGCTACCCATTGGTCAATGTTTTTATCGGTCCAGTTGCTAATAAAATAGCAGGTTCCTTCGATTCTTTTTACACGGTTAAACCACAGGCCAAGTTTCGATAGTTCTTCAGGTAAAACTTTCACTTCCTTTAGTAATAAGTCAATGTTACTTCCTGTGAAAACCTGTCCGTTTCCTTTTTTAGCGATTGCAACCTCCTGAGTCGATTTAAACTGCAAACGCTGGATAAGTTCTTTTACCTCATTTTCTTTTGCCTGGAAATTATTAAATCCGGGAACTTTAGTAGGAATTTGGTTTTGGAATACGATGTTTGCGCCGGATTCTGCCAGCTTCATAAGTTGCTGTAACGTTGACAACGAAAGGAATTCACAAGCAGGAATAAGAATGGTTTTGTATGTCGCTCCTTTGGATTTTATGGCTCCGTTTTCAACCGACAGTTTTGCAATCTGTTTGTCGGAAATATAATCGAAAGTATATCCTTTTTCTAGTAAACTATAACTGATTTCTTTTGTCAAATCTTCAGTGTGCATGCCAAAATGGGGCAGGTGTTCTTTTGTGCGTTTGGTCCATGCATCGTAAATGGGGAAGTAGAGTAAGATATCATTATCAGGCTCTGCATTTTGCATGAACGATTGACAGTTGGCTACGTATTCATTAACCGTTTTTAGCTCGTCCCACCAGGTGTTGGTTGGGGCAAAATGAACGGCTGCATAAAACATCCAGCCTGGCCATTTGTCCTCAATTGGCGAATAGGGTGTGCCGTGGTAAACAATGTGATTTACGCCGTGTGTTAAATACATATCGGCATTTTGTTTTACATCGGCGAGGTTGCTTAAAAAGTGTTCGTTTAACCAGGTGGCAGCTTCGCAGGCAACCAAAGGTTTACCTGATGTATGTGCAGCCGAAGTTGCCATTTTTATGCGCATGGGGTCGGTGCCTTCAGTTTCGGGAATGTGGCTGGCTTCGTACAAATCGAGAATTGCAGCCGGAGAACCGTGGGCCTGGTTACGTATTGTGGCGTTATGCGATTCAGCCCAATCGGCCCACACTTTTGTGAATTTCTCTAAAATTAAATCGGAAAGTGTTTCACGATAATCGCATAAAACGCGATGGTTGGTTTCTTCATCCATATCGCCAAATAAGGCCGGTAAATGGTTTCGCAAATCATAACCACGGCGCTTTTGAAATTCTTCAAAAAATAATGGTGTCCAGTTGGCATCGCCACTTGCATCATCAACTTCGTATGAATCGTTAAAAAAGGCACGCAAACCAGTTAAATCAATATTTTCTGCATTTTTATCGAAGTCGGACAAAAACACGTTTAGCGCTTCTTCCGAGAAGTGGTCGATAACATTTCCTTCGCCACCGGTTCCTGCACGTTCTACCATTTTGCCATGCCATCCCTGAAAAACAGCGTATAAATTCCATGTTCCTGCAGGAGCTGTCCAGTTCAATGCTCCGTTTGCGTTAACGGAGTCGGTTAAATTTAAAGTTTCGCCTTTTTCGTTGTAAGCCATGAGGGTTTGCAGCGGAAGTGGCGTTTCAAAACGAACCTGGTCGAGTGCCAATTCCTGCAGGTTTGTGTTACTGCTGATTGGGAATTTAACCTCAGAAATATCTACCCTTTTTCCTACTGCTCGGACCAAAGGTTCCTGAATAAATTCAATTTTTTCGGATAATTGTTCTCCTTCCTTCAAAATGAATTTTTTATACTGAACATTTTTGCAGGCATGTTTGGCACTAATCCAGGGGCCCCCGAATGGCCAGCCCGAAGCATTTGCTAAATCAACACCCAAACCTAAACGTTCCGATTCTTTCAGGGTATGTTCAAACATCACCATCCACTTTTTCGATTGAAAAGAGATGGATTTATCTTCGTCACCTTTTACATCGTAAATTGGTGTTATTTCTACACCTCCAAAACCTGCTGCAGCTAGTTCTTCAAGGTTGGCAGTTATATTTGCTTTATCAACAGCGCTGCCGTGCCACCACCAGCGAGTCCATGGTTTGGTTTCGATGGTGTGTTCGGGCCATTGCGGAGTAACTGTTGGTGTGCAGGTACAAAAAGCAAAAGGCATAAAAAAGAAAAGGGCATAAACGGAAAGAACGGAGAGGTACTTTTTCATAGCTCAATATTGTTAGAATAGTAGAGAAGTATTGCGCAAAACTCCTCAAAATTATAGGTTTAAGTGTTTGCTGTCAATTATTAATTTTGCAAACATGAGTATTATTTTAGCTTCCAAACCAGCACATCGGCAGTGCCTAACGGTTGTTCTCCAATCATTATTTCTGTTCCTGCCGGTAGTTCAACTTGGTATGGTTTATCTGAATAGTTTACTGCAATTCCAAAACCATCTCGGTAATCGGTCATCAAACCTTCCGGGTAATTTTCTGTTTTAATATTTAGGCGGGCAAACAGTTTTTTTAGAACCTCGGATTCAAGTTTTCCATTGTGGCTGTCGGCACCAACATAAGTTACGCTACCTTTTCCTAAGTGGTTAAAAGTAACTGCTGTTTTGCCGGCATAAAAATCGCCGCTATAGCTTGCCCAGGTCTCAGTTGCTTCATCCGGATTTAATATATCTCCCCAGGTTGTCCATGCATACTTTTTATCATCCATAAGAATTGTATCGGGTGCATAGGTTCTCAGTAAATCATAAAATTCAATTTCTCCGCCAATTAGCTCGTACAAAGGTTCGGCATGTTTGGCCTCCCAAAGGTGTCCCAGTTCATTTTGGTGTCCGGTTCTACACGACATTACCAAATTCCCACCGTTTTTAACGTAAGTAGTAAGTTTTCCGATTGTTTGCCTACTCATTTGCTGGAATGCCGGAGCCACAATTACCGGATATTGTTGAAAATTCATTGTATCGCGAATAAAATCAACGGGGGCACCCAAAGCTTTTAAGGTTTTGTAGTACTTTAAAATATGTGCTTCGGTATTCCAGGCAAGTGTTTGTTTATTGTTGTTTATAGCTACGGTATTGTCGGGGTTGTACAAAATTGCGGTTTTTCGGTTTTGGTAATCCTGCGGAATTTTTCCTGCAGAAGGGGAATCGCGAAGCACTTGTATTTCTTTAATAAATTGCTGGTATTCCAGTCCTCCCGGTGTTGGAGTAACGCCATCCGGGCCAACAATGCCATAGTGGTATTGTTCGTAGCCATAAATTGGTGCACGAAAACGATAGGTACAGGTAAATTTACTACCTCCGGCAAAAACATGCCACAACCAAAGTCGTACTGCACCCGGCAAGGGTTGCGAGTTGATGGTTCCCCAGTTTACCTGTCCGGGTTGGAGTTCCATAACGCCGTAAATTGGTGTTAAAGGCCTGAAATAGTCGTTAGCCATGGCAATGCGCGAATATTCGCCTACCCGATAGCCTTTTTTACCAATGCCCTGGTGTTCGCCATAAATCATGTAGCGGGTGTAGGTTATAAAATCAAGTTCAGTGCTGGCACCAATATAGCGTGCATCGTAATACGGTATATAATTGCTTGTTATCCACTGGCTGGGGGTGGCGTATTTACGGATTACCCGGGCTTGTTCATCCAAAAAACTACTGGTTTCGTAATCGCAAAAACGACTATGATCCAGACGTTGGTATAAATTCATTCCCCACTGCGAGTGGTTCGGAATATTTATTTCATCAAAAGTACTGTAAGTTCCGCTCCAGAAATTCGTCCCCCAGGCCTTGTTTAGGGTTTCAATATTTTCGTATTGCTCCTTTAGCCAGTTTCGGAATCGGTTTTGTGCATCTTGTCCAAAATCAACATTTGTAGCGGGTTCGTTATCCAGCTGCCAACCACAAATGCGGTTGTCGTTGCCATAATGTTCGGCCAGTTTTTCAATCATTTTTAGGGCATAACTGCGGTAATAATTGTTCGAGAACGATGCGTGTTGACGTGCTCCATGGTCCATTTTTGTTCCGTTTTCATGCTCTTTTAAAATATCAGGATGCTTGCGCACCAGCCAAACGGGTGGGGTGGCGGTAGAGGTGCACATAACCACTTTAAGCTTGTATTTGGCAGCAAGGGCAACGGCCCTGTCAAGCCATGAAAAATCATACACTCCTTCTTGCGGTTCAAGCTGCGCCCATGCAAATTCAGCAAAATGCGTGAATTCAAATCCCATCTCTGCCATTTTTTTGATATCGCGTTCCCACTGGCTTTCGTCCCAATGCTCGGGGTAATAATAGGCACCTACCGTGGTTAAATCTGATGAGGGAAAAAACTTGTTTTCCTGTGATTGTACCTGTAAAGAACAGACAAGAGAAAGAATGAATAGCGAATAAAAAAGTTTTGATTTCATTGGATAGTTTTTAATGCAGTGATGTTAATGATGGAACAAATTTATAGCATCCACAAAAATGTAAAAAAAGAATAGTATGTATTTTATGACGATCAAATTTTATTACTTTTTAAAAGGTTTTATTGAAAATATACCAGCTATTACTTCTGTTTTTTTGTATCTATTTGAAAAACCGGATGTTCATCTGGAATTTGATCACCTATTAATTCCAGCAATTCAATGGCATTTAAACACCATTGTGCTGTGTGGTTTGTTGATACTCCCTGAACTTCGTAAACCGGTTTTAATAATAAGGGATTATTCACAAAATTTAAATCAAAATTAGTATAACGTTGCTGGTATGGTTCCGGATTCAGAAAATAACTCCATGCTTTTTCGGCATATTTTTTTTCTCCTGAAATTTTGGCATAATAGGCAGGCAGGCGAGCGTACCAGGTTCCCTGCTGACCTAATTTTGCAGCAACTCCCAGTTCGTTTTTAATAGTATCAGCAGACGCTCCATAAAGTCTGCAAAACTGCAACCATAACTTATCCCATCTTTTATTGTTAAGCAGGGGCGAAAGCTCGAAAGCAACCTCCGGGCCTCCCATTAAAACCGACAGGTGAGATGATCCAATGGCATCTTTATCCAGTTGAAATAAGTTTTGCGTTGCCGGATTGTAACCCATTGCTGCACCTTTCCCTGAGAACAAGCCATAGGGCATTTCTGCAAGATCGTTTACACCAACCAAAATCATATTTTTATATTTTTCGTCGCCTGTGCGTTCCCATTCGGTCATCCAGTTGCCAATCAGAGCGAGCCAGTCGGGGCCCATTCTTGCATGTGTTGGGTATTCTGATTGATCGAGTATCTTGCGTAAAGGATCAATTTTACCAATGGCTTTATTCGAGCCCTCCACGGTTGCCCGCATTAAATCGCCAGTGCGTTCGTCGGTGGTGAGGTAATAATAAAAACGTGATAGTGCAGCCTGGGAAATTCTTACCTCTTTTGCACCGCAGCCCCAGTGCCGAACATTATGTCGCGAGCCCAAGCCCGCAAAACGCCCTAAATGGTACACGTCAACTTCGCCATTGTGTCGGGTCATTGCCTCTGCCATTCGAAAAATTTCGGCTTTCCCCGATCGCAAATATGAATACCAAAGCCACATGTTTGGCATTAATTCGGTGTTGTCCCAGGCATAACCACCAATATCGTATCGCCAGGTATGACGTTCACGATCGTAGGCGTGCATTACATCGCCAAAATCCCAGAATCCATACCAATTACGCTGTTCTACTTCCAATTGATAATAATTAAATGCCTTGTCCAGTTCGTTTTCCAGCCAGGCCTTTCCTTTTGAACTCTTGTCGGGTAAACTCCAGGCCCCAAAAACCGGAATACTATGAATATACTCGGGAGTTGCTGATAATAATGCCGGATTGTTACCTTGTTTTGTCAGAGCATTAAGTGTTTGAGCTGAAGGTACATCAGTAGATGCAAATAACAGTAGCTCGCTTGTGCGGCCTACACCGGTAGCAATACTGAAACCGGGTTCCACATCTTCGTAACTGGCTTCGAGGTTATGTCCGTACGCCAGGGTGTCGTAATGGCGCATATCCATTGCCTCGGCATCGGGCGACCACAACCATGTTTTTAATTTTGCCGTGTCCGTTTTTGCATGGCATATTTCGAGGGTTGATGGGAATGATTGCCAAAAACTACGCATGCACACCGCTAAACCACCTGAAACATCGCCAACAAAAGCAAGCCCTGACGCGCGGCCACCTGCTCCCGCATCAATCCAGGCACTCTGGTCGTTGGTTCGTTTTCGTACTCTAAAACCAGAGGCATTTGCCTGATACAATTTAAAGTCGTTCCACGATGCCCAGTGTTGCGTTAAGAACTGTTCTTTTTCGGTTAATGATTCTCTGTTAGGAATACGTTTTCCCTGAAGTTGTCTGGGATAAGTTTCTTTGTTCGCCATCGATCGACGCCCAACAAGCGGCTGAACAGGTTCTGCCCATAATCCATCTTTCTCTGCAGAAAATCTTACATGCCGGTTATAAAATTCTTCATCCAGCGGTACATCAAATACCAAACCGATTCCGCGCACAAAATCCTGGTTCTGATCTCCATCGTAAATAAAAGTATGCATGATTTTTACCGATTGTTGACCGGCGTAAAAATACAAGCGTATAACAAAAGGAAACAGGCTTTTGTCTCCTCTTTCAGACTGGTGGTTGCCTTCAATTTTTATAACCGAACGCACCGGGCTATGCTGTTCGATTGTTACTTTTGAGGTATTACCGATAAGTTTCTCCTTTATGGGTTGGGCACCGTATTCAGTTTCAGGACCATCTTGTACAATACAAACCAGCTCTGCTCCAGTTGAAACTTCTTTGTTATGTATTTTTATTGAATTGATGATTTGTTTCCCCATGCGAGGAATCCTGCACGTTATAAGCCCGGTATTTACTTCTATTGCATCATTGGTTTGTTTTACTTCTATTTTTGGCAACAACTCATTTGTTGTTGATGCATCGCCAGGGATTAGCCTAAATTCTGAACCAGATAACGAATCAACAACTGTGCTTAGTCCAATCCATTTTATGGAGCCATCGGGCCAGTAGGCGAGAGGCCAGGATTGTACTGGCATCGAATCGCCATTTTCATCTTTTAGAAGGTATTGGTCATCAGGTTTAACTTCTCCTTGTTTGAACGGAACCCCCCAACTTACTCCGGTCGCAATAGTTGGAGCTTCTTCTCCGAGCCATTTGATTATTACAGGTTGTTTATTTTGTGCACTGGTGTTAGTACACGTAAAAGAAATGCCGAAAATGAAAAACATGCCTATAACTGGCAATTTTAAGGTAAAACAGCGTGAAATAAACTTGAGAACAGTATACATAAATATTAATCTATAATTCTTAATAACGGTTTAACCATTGTTTGGGAAGAGGTACAATACAAATGTTCATTGAGCGATTATCCTCTGAAAGCATTGCCGACTGGATTTGTATTTTTGTTCCGTCGGGGCTAAATGTGGGATGAACGTGATCTTTAGCCGAACTTTTATGACCTGTTGAGAGCAAAATCATTTCTCTGGTTTTTCTGTCTATCAGGTAAAGATTTCTGTCAAAATCATCGCCGGTTGCAAAACGTCCGTCTGAAGAGCCACTAACGTGCCAGAATCCACTTCCTGTTAGCGTTTGACCCACAATCAACATTTCTCTAGTTCTAAGGTTGACAATCCCCAGCCCTGTTGGTTTTTCGCGTGTTCCGCAAGGACCCCATTCGCTTTCCTGTCCCGGATTGGCCCCATAAACACCAGTCGCTTCTTTATACTCAGTTATTGATGAATTGGGGATGGCACGATGTCCCATTATAGCTATGGCTACTTCATCTGGACCGATAACTGCTTCGTGAGTTACCCATTCGTATTTTGATTCCGGGTAAAGCGGCCGAAGTCCGCTTCCATCAGCGTTAACCAACCAGGTCCGTTGTGGTGATTTTCCACCGGTTTCCCAACAGAATATTATCTCTCCTGATTTCCAAAAATTACTTTGAACATGTCCAACCTGAAAGGGAACCGAAACAATGTATTTTGTCTCTCCGGTATTAACATTTATAGCTGCTATGCCACCTGGGCCCGCACCCATATTTCTTGGTCCAAAATTCTTTTCAATTTTTGTGTCTTCCGGTAAATACTGAGCTGCTTTTTCTTTACCTACCGAGAAGTAAATCCATTCTTCGTTGGCATCTAATGCCAATTCTGTGCTGGCTTGCATTTCTTTTGGTATCGATCCGCAAATGCGCTGATAATTTTCGGCTGGTTTGAGATTCCCATTTTCACTGTGTGTAAATAACTTCTGAAGGTCAACTTCAATCAGTTTTTGCAGCTCATTTTTGTCATCTTCAGCTGGCTTTCTCCAGTAAAACAAACGCATCGATTTTCGGGCAACACCAAGCGTTCCTGAAAAGCCACCTTCGGTAACCTGCACAATATCTCCCGTTTTTTCATTTACAGCCATTGCTTCTCCCTTCACTCTGTCTGACCGGAAGATTAACCATTTACCATCAGAAGTCCACTGGTTATGTGTGGGGTATATTTTAGAATCATCTGCTGCTGTGGAAGTTAAAAAAATAAGTTCAACACCAGTTACCGGATCTTTAACGATTTTTTTCTCTGACGGGAAACGAGTTCCTATTTGCCCATTGCTTGTAAAAACAGTTAGAATGAGTGTAACGAGCGCTAATAGAA
Organism: uncultured Draconibacterium sp.; assembly: GCF_963676735.1. Classification (NCBI taxonomy): domain Bacteria; kingdom Pseudomonadati; phylum Bacteroidota; class Bacteroidia; order Marinilabiliales; family Prolixibacteraceae; genus Draconibacterium; species uncultured Draconibacterium sp. Next base: position 760,966 of record NZ_OY781464.1, read on the forward strand.
TTTTGATTGTTCTCATTTTTTCTGGGATATTTTGAAATTAGAAAAACGCGATGAACGTGTAAACATCAATCGTAAGCCTATTCTTCCTTCCTCAATAATTGGTAAATCAGGATTGTTGAATTGGCAGTAATAACTTTGTTCGTTATTGGAAATTCGCATAAAAATCTTCCTGTTGGTCTTTATAACCGTAATTTTGTGTGGAACTCCAGGAGCAAAAAGTCCTTCCGGGTAATAATCGGGATGCAAATCTGTCCCTTCTAAACCTTTTTTATGTGGCACATAGCGTCGTGCGCGCAGGTATGATTTTCGATTATCTCCACTATTGGGAAAAGCTGCATAACTGATATGATAGGTATTCATATGGTCGAAATACATGCGCATCGCCGGAATTTTTCGAAGATCATTCCATTTGGTAATGTCTTCGGAAAAAGGTTCTTTGCCACTTCCGCTTGCTTGTATGTAAAGAATATTTACACAACGTGTTTCGAAATCGAGTCGCGTGAATTCATATTCTATTTTCAAATCTCCTTTGAAAGATTCCTGAGTCCACAATACCATGTGGTGAGCATCGTTTTTGAATTGAGGACCAGCGGTAAGTTGCATCCCGTTTTTATCGTTACTAACTGCTGCTATTTCACCATCCAGAAACCAGTTTCTTTCCCAGTTACCAGTGCAGGAATCAGTAAAAATCGTTTCCCAATTCTCTTTATTGGCTTGTGTAAAGGCTTCTTTTGAAATACCATTTTGCTGAGCAAAGCACACGACAGCACTACATAAAAGCAGAGGCACAAATGCCATTATGGTTTTTCTCATTGTAAAATTTCTTTGAGACGTAAGTTTAATGATGGTCAACAACTCCATCTTCCTCTACATAAAATATTGCAGCTTTTGTATCTATCTTTTCTTTGTAAAAAAGCACCGCACTATCATTCATTTTAGCGGTATGGTTTTGTAACAGCCGATACATCTCGGCTCCGGCATAAATTACCGGGCCATATCCATGACCTGCTGCTGTGTTTACCGGCCGGTAATAATAGAAAGCAGGATCATAGCCCATTCCTGTTCCAACGCAGGTACCTTCAATTTGTCCTTTTTCATTTACTTTGGTTGTAACACCGTGCCAGCCAAGCATGGTTTGCGAACCATAGGCCAACATGTCAATCCAACCTTCGTTAATGGCCTTTGCCATACAATACACATAAATAGCACTGGCTGAAGTTTCAAGGTACGAATCGTTTCTGTCTAATAGCTGATGCCAAAGACCTTCACTGGATTGTAATGCACACAAACCCTGAATATGAGCCTGTAAAAGCTTCAATACTTTTTCACGACCAGGATAATCTTTTGGAAGTGCATCTAATACTTCAACTTTAGTAAGTAAGGCCCAGCCATTGGCTCGCCCCCAGTGGAATGCCGGGTGAGGGTGCATCGCTTCTACCCAGCCATGGCGGTAGAGGCCTTTTTCGGGCAGGAACATACGATCGGCAAACTGGGTAATTTGTTTAATCGCTTCATCGTAATATTTTGTATCACCCGTAAGTCGGCCCATGTTGGCAATGGCAGGTATGCCCATAAACATATCGTCGAGCCAAATGGTGTTTCGTTGTGGTCGGTTGCGGGCGAAAGTGCCATCGGGCAAGCGGTATTCCTTATTTATTATCCAGTCAAAGTAACGGTCCATTATGGCTTGTCCGTTAAACTCCATGCCATCCAATTTTGCTTTTATCATGGCCGAGCACATGGCCCCTGCATCATCGAGTGCCAATGGGCGCAGTAGCTGACGCATTTGCGGATCAGCCTTCGAATTGTCTTTGTGAAGAACTGGTGCAAAATAGGGTGCAACGGCTGTTAAAAACTGAAAGCGATCGGACACATATTCTTTATAGCGTTCGTCTCCGGTTATTTTTGCAGCACTAAGCATTGATGAATACGTAACTCCCCACATATAGTTTGTTATGCTGAATGTACCTTGTTTGATTATGGAATTCTCATCTATATTTTTATAATCGGTGATTTCTTCTTTTGTGGTTTTATCTATTACTCCGATTGGTGTTGTTTCCTCAAGGTAAACAAGAATCCGGTCGATTACACCTTTAACTGCTTCTGGCTTTGTTTCTCCATAAGGTGTTTTGTAGCCGGGTTTGGCCAGGTAAAGCTTTGTGGAAGCATCCACTTTTTTTGTGTCAACATATTGTGCAATAACTTTTGTTGATGCGAGAGATAAACTGGCGATAATTAATAATATTAATGTATTCTTCATTGCTTATTGATTTATTTTTTCTGTTTACGCTTTTATTGGGTAAAATCTAGCACTCGTTCCATATCATCTTTAACAATCCTAATTATGCCTGTATTGTATATTGATTTCAGGTATGGACTATTAAAGACCATTTTGGGTTTGTAGTTGATATATTGTCCGTCAATCATTGGTATTTCATTATTGGCCAGGTTAAAATAGAATTCTGTTCCGTTTAAACCTTTATATTTTAGGATATGGTAACCCGGAACCACAGTTTTTTCGAGTGCAACAGGGTTTTTTAATATGGCCAATATAAAATCTTGTAAAGAAGGGTAGTGTGGCCTTCGCGAGCTTTCAAAGATGATTCCTGAATATTTATCTTTTAAATGAATGAGACTGCTGTCTTTACTCCATGTGTAACTGTCATTTATAATTTTGCTGACATTGCCGGGCGAGGCATCATCCTGAAGAATTCTCCAGCCATGGGCATATTCTCCCAGGAGAGGTTTTATGGCTAAAAATGCATTGCCATTTTCAATAAACAACCAACCTTGTTTTTCAATAATTATATCGTGGTTTTGTCCAATAAAAACTCCATAATCAAGATCTGCTCTCGATTTCATTGGGTACCAATCGGGGTTTACTACAGTAAAACCTCTTGATTGCTGCACAAGCATTACATTTTTATGTTGTACACACCGGGTGTATCCGTTGGCGTAAGCTTTATATTCTCCTGACTCGTTTTGCTTTAAGGCCGTTGGAAAAACACGTGGCCCATTCTCGCCTTTAAAGGTAATTCCCTGCCAGCGGTTTTGAATACTTAAATGACTGTGAACTGCCAGGGGGTGATCCATTTGGCATCCCATAATATAATCGGGAGTAATCCAACTGTAGCGAACAAATCGCGATTCCGTATTACAAAGCATGGTTCTCTCTGTTCCCCAAGGGCGAGGCATTGTACCTTCTTCTTCTCCCGGTTGTCGAGAAACAGATTCGAATTCACCACGTCCTTCACGATCCAAAGCAATATGCCAGATAATTGGTTTCCATTGGTATGAACTCAGTAATTGAGCAAAAAAATGTGTTGAAGAACTTCCTTCTCCTCCACTGTAAAAACGAGCAAACCGGTACATTGCATCTTCCCATCTTGTTCCTATCTTCTCGCGTGTTTTTGCGCCACCTCGCACACCTAGTAGCTGTTCTTGTGCCCAATCAGCCCAAACTACATCCAGAAAATCTTCAGCCTTATTTTTCAGTTTTTCATTTTCACATAAATCGTAAATATCGGTGAGGTAAGATACGGTAACAGCCATATAGCCAAAAGAAGCCATCTCAAGGAAAAAGCCTTTTTTTGCTCGTTCTGTAAAAAAGTCATCAAAATATTTTACCCAAGCCTGGTAATGGTCGGCTGCTGTATAATTTTTTCCATCCTTGTTATTGGCACGTCCGTGTGGCCCTTTAATTCTGTCTTTTCCATACATATGGTGAAACCAGTATTCTTCGCCGGCGCCGGTTCCAAGGTCGGGATAAATGCGGTACTTAAAATCCTCCTCGGTCATAAATATTTGCGACGATATTAGGTTACTGACTTTGGCAACTATGTCGTGGTTTTCGCTTCCAACCATCCACCAGGTACTTTCTCTGGCCAGATGAATATCGTTCTTTAGCTTTGTTTTGTCCCAAAGTAGCTCTAAAAGTGCTTTTTCAGTTTCTGGATATAAACGTCCGGGAAACCGTGTGCTTTTTGAACCAAAAGCATAATACATATGGTAGGCAACCTGCTTAAAAGCCAGACACCACGGATCGTTTAGCCTATACTTTTCATGAATAGCCGGGTCATCTGAAGTAAAAATTTCAAATAATTTTTTATTGTTGTCATCAAGGTTTTTTCCCAGGTATAAGTTGGCTATAAAGGGACAAAATGCTTCACGTAATCCTTCTCCCGAGGCGTTCTCAAATGCAATTTTAATTCGTTTTTGTTTGGTGGCTGATGCGTTCTCGATGTATGTTATTATTTCTGAGGTATTATGAGAATAATCCTGTTGGAAAATCTGAGATGTGAATTTTGTTTGTGCCTGTGAAAGGCTAAAAAGGGTTAGGCTAAGAACAAGCAGAAACAAGTTTTTCATTCTCTAATAATTTGTTATTATGAAGAGGACAAAAGAGGATGTCGAAAAGGGTAATTGAGATATAACCTTTATAGACATCCTCTTTTTAATATTACTTACTTATTGATTGAATTCATCAATCTAGTAACCCGGATTTTGTTGTAATTTTGGATTTGCATCAATAGCCGTTCTAGGTATTGGGAACAATTTTCTGAATGGTTCAGATTCAGCTTTAAATTCCCATGCATCGTTAAATTTATCGAAGCGGATTAAATCCCTTCTTCGGTGCATTTCAAATGCCAGTTCACGACTTCTTTCGTCAAAAACATCTTCCAAGTTAACAGAGGTTAAAGGAGCAGCATTACTTCTTTCCCGAACTTGGTTAATCAAAGGAAGTGCTGCCCCGGAATTGCCTTTTCGGGTCAATGCTTCAGCTTTTATTAACAGGATGTCGGCATATCGTATATAAGCAATATCATTCCCGGCATTACCTCCCTGGGTGTTTGGATCGATTCCCCACTTAATCCACTTAATACCAGCATTCATTGGTTGCAGGCGAATACCAGTGGCTGGAATAATGTCGTAAGTAACTGGTCCTTCAGCTGATTGCCCCGGTACATACAGAATGGAGTTATGATCAGGAACAACCCGTTCAACATAAATTGTATCGCCGTTACGTGGATCGGTTAGCGGGCCATAATAAAGAAACATATCCTTTCTGATGTCACCATCTTCGTACATGTTATAAACCGAAGGACGTGTGGCAAAACCATTTTGCGGTGTATAAGGCAAACCAAAAAGTCCGCCCTGAATGCCCGGTAACACTTTTTGTACCAATGGGTGTCCAAGACCACCCGAGATATCAGGAGTATAAACGCCACCAAAGATAAACTCTTCGTTGTTGGCGTTATCGGCAGAAAAGTTGGCAAAATAATCGTCGAGAAGGGTGTAAGAACCTGAGTTGATTACTTTATCAGCGTATTCAATAGCCTTGTCGTTCTGTGCAGTTCCGGTGTAAACCTCAGCATTCAGGTAAACGGTAGCCAGCAAAGCATAGGCAGCTTCTTTGGTAACCCGGCCATAGTATTCAGAAGGAGTTTCTGCTTTTGCAGGCAGAACTTCAGCAGCGGCCATAAGTTCTGATACTACAAATTCAAAAACTTCCTGACGGGTATTTTGCTCCGGTAAATTTAAAGGATCAACTTTTGCTTCTGTAAATACAGGAACATTACCAAAGAAATCCATCAGGTAGAAATAGGCATAAGCGCGCAATGCTCGTAATTCGGCTATAGGTTGTTCAACAATATCTAAACCCGAACTTTCGAGCGATACAATTAAAGCGTTGGTTTGCCCCACCACTTTAAAGAAAAAGTCATATGAACCTCTGATGTATGAGTGGTTCTCATCCCATGTGTGCTCCATTAATCCTTCGAAACTACTGTTTTGCCACCATCCTTGTATCTTTCCATGAACCACTACCTGGTCGCCCGATAGTTCCATAGAGCGGTATTCAACTCCCATTCGGGCAAGGTTGGTAAAGTTGCGGTATATTCCCGACATGGATGAAAGAACCTGTTTTTCGTTGGCATAAAATGTTTCAGGAGTATAAATCGAGTAGGTATCTTCATCAAGGCTACAACCTGAAATCATAATTAGCACGAATGCTAATGCCCCGATTAAATTTTTCTTGATTATATTATTTGTATTTTTCATTGTAATCTATTTATAAATGATTCCTGAATGCTTAAAATGAAATACTTGCACCAAACATAAATGTTCTTGGTCGTGGGTACGATAAGTAGTCGATACCGGCAGAGCGTGTACTAACTTCAGGATCCCAACCCGTGTAATTGGTAATCACAAATAAGTTTTTACCTGAAACATAAATTCTGGCATTTTTAATAAAGTCTACGGTGCTTACATCAAAATTATAGCCAATGCTCATATTATCTAAACGCAGATAACTGCCGTCTTGTAACCAGCGAGATGAATATTCCGCATTTTGCTGACGACTGGCTTCCGTAGATAAAACTGAGCGAAGAACATTTACACCCGGGGCAGAGGAAGGATAAGAGAATTCAGCATCGGTATTGTTGTAAATATCGTTTCCAACAACTCCTCTGAAATTTATAGTAGCATCAAATCGTTTATAACTGAAGTTATTGTTGAATCCAAAGGTAAAATCCGGATCTACCTGGCCAATTACTACTTCATCGGCGCCGTCTTCACCATCAACATCCAAATAGGTTTCCAGTCCGTTTTCATCAAAACCAGTGAATTTTTTACCGTAGAATGTTCCAAGAGGTGATCCTGGTTTTATAATTTTAATGTTTACACCATTGGCCACAACACCTGATCCGGAAGCATATCTGATTTCTTCTCGTGTGAAAGTGTCGTTTGAAAGGGAAACTACTTCATTTTTATTTTTTGCAAAATTTACGTTGGTTCTCCAGGTAAAATTACCGCTGTTGATTACACTGGCACTCAAATTCAGCTCAATACCTTTATTGGTAACCTCACCCACATTGGCCCATTGTGTAGAAACAACAGAAGGCGCTGCAGTTGAGAAGCTTAATAAAAGATCGGTTGTTTTCTTGCTGTACAAATCAATCGAACCAGATATTCTTTCTTCAAACAATCCAAAGTCTATACCAATGTTTGATTGCGCTGTTGTTTCCCATTTCAAATCTGGGTTAGCATAATTTGTAGGTAAAACTGCTGGAATTGCTTGTCCATTCATGTAATATATTGCTGAACCCGAAATACCCAATTGTTCGGCGTATAAATAATTCGGAAGTTCCTGATTACCCGTAATCCCGTATCCCAATCTCAATTTAAGGTTACTTACTTCGGTATCTTCCATAAAACTTTCATCGGCAATGTTCCAGGCAATAGCTCCCGAAGGGAATGTACCCCATTGGTTGTTTCCACCGAAGCGGCTCGAACCGTCTCTGCGTAAAGTGAAGGTCAGTAAATACCTTTCCATTAATTTGTAGTTAATCCTTCCGTAATAGGAGGCCAGTCGGTTGGCTTCTTTAAACGATGTATTCGAAAGGATTGTTCCCGATTGCATCAGGTTCCATTTTGTAGCTGTTGAAACAAACTGGTTGGCTTGGGTATAGGTATTCTCCGTTTCAAAACGCTGGTACGAATAACCAATAAGAGCTGTTAGATGGCTATTAGGTGTTATTTGTTTGGTGTAAGTTAGGTTGGTTTCCGATAGAATCGTTTCGTTTTGAAATTTGCTGATGGATGCTCTTCCGCCTTCTGATTCAGCAGCTGGGTGCGAGTCAGGAATACTAGTGTAGCGGTTACTGGTTTCTTTTGAAGTGCCAATATCCACATTTAGTTTTAATGATTCTAATAGTTGATACGATAAACTAACATTTCCTAAGAAAACATTGCTTTTCGATTCATCAATAACATCAATCCACGAAACCGGGTTAATTCTTAGCTCTCCCAATTGGTAGTACGAGCCATCTTCGTTATAAACCGGCAGGGTAGGAGCCCAGCGTAAGGCGTCTTTCAAAATATTACCACCTTCGTTGCCAATACTTGATGAAATTGGTGTTTTGTCATCGTCAATTTGCGAGTACGACATGTTAATGCCGATGTCTAATTTACCATCAAAAGCTTTATGCACACCATTTACTCTTCCTGTATACTTCTTCATTCCTGAAGAAAGGATAACTCCTTCTTCATCGCTGTAACCAAATGAGGCTCTAAAGTTTGATGTTGTTGAACCGCCTGCAAACGATACGTTATGATTTTGGGTAATAGCCGTTCTGAATATTTCATCCTGCCAGTAAGTATCAACGCCAGCATCTGAAAACGGAAGATCGTTGTCGTTGGCATATTTACGGTATTCCGAAGCATTTAAGAAAGGTAGGTTTTCGCGCACACTGGAGAAACCGATAAAGCCATCGTAGGACACAAAGTCTCCTGAGCGGCCTTTGTTTTTGGTGGTAATTATAATCACACCGTTTGCACCCCTTGAACCATAAATGGCAGTGGCCGAAGCATCTTTTAGGATGTCAATACTTTCGATGTCGCTAGGGTTAATAATATTCAATGGGTTTGATATATCGCTGGTTAAAGGCGTAGTGCCGCCTTGCGATCCCACATTTACGCTGTTGTTTGCGCTTCCAAATTGCAGCGGCACACCGTCGACCACGTAGAGTGGATCGTTGCCGGCCGAGATTGAACTGTTACCACGTATTCGCACAGTAGAAGCAGCTCCAGGAGCACCACTTGCCTGAACAACATTAACCCCGGCAATTTTACCTTGGAGAATTTGTTCGGGTGCCATTGGTAATCCATCAATAAAGTTGTCGGATTTTACCGAACCGATAGCACCTGTTACCTCTTTTCTGTTTGTTGTTCCATACCCAATGGCAACAACCTCATCTAATCCAATCGAGCTGGTTTTTAAGGTTACATTAATCGATGTTTGGCTTTCAATGGTAATTTCCTGGGTGCTCATTCCAATAAACGAAAAAGCAACAATGTCTCCGGTTTTAACATTGGGTAAGGTGTAATTCCCGTCAATGTCTGTTACAGTACCGTTTGTGGTCCCTTTAACTATTACGGTAACTCCAGGCATTGGCATACCAAGTTCGTCGGTTACTTTACCCGATATGCCAGTTTGGTCGATGGCATCCAATACGGTTTTTTGCGTAGTTATTACTATCAGCCTGTCTTTTACCTCGTAGGCTACATCGGTTTTAGCAAATAACTGGTCCATAATATTTTCAATAGACTTGTTTTTTACATTTACGTCAACACGACGTTCCACATTCAGTAACTTTTGGTTAAAGAGAAAGTAGAATTCGCTTTGTTCTTCAATTTCATCAAGAACATCGATAACCCTGGTGTCTGACATTTTCAGGGTTAAGCGAGTCTGTTGAGCATAGCTGTTGAGTGCCCAGCTTTGCACAATTCCTACGAAAAGAAGTAAGCAACAAATTCGCATAATTTTCCAAGTTTTAGTTCTGATGCAATAGTTTATCGCATCACGAATACAATTAATTTTCATACATTTGATTCGTTAAGTAGTTAAACAAAATATTTATCTCACACTGCTTAATTTTACAGGAGGGTGTTGCAGCACCTTCCTGTTTTATTTATAAGTTAAAAAGCATTTGCACGTTGTTTGTCGAACCGCAGTTCAACTCTTTTTTTTAGGTATATATTGTTATTGGTTTGTTCCCGCTCGATGATGGTATAACACAAGGGAGCTGTCTTTGCCAAAAGTTTTAAAACTTCTTCTAAAGGTTCGTCAATAAAAGTTGCTCTGAATGAATGTTCAAGTAGTCTCTGATCAGTAATTTCTATTTCAACATTGTACCAACGGCCCATACGTTTGGCCACTTGTTCCATGTTTTCGTTTCTAAACACCAGCATTCCTTCGGTCCATGCCAGGTATTGCGAGGCATCAATCTCATCCTGGGCGAAGGTCATTTTTGAGGCATCTAGAACAAGGCGTTCATCAGGTTTTAGTACAGAAAGTTTTTGGCCGTGAACCGATGCCACTTTAACGCTTCCATCGGCTAATATTACTTCTTCGGTATTTTCGTTTTCAAAAGCTATAACATTAAATTCGGTTCCCAACACTTCAATCGAAAGGTTTTGGGTTTTTACTGTAAACGGATTTTCGGTGTCGTGCAGAACGTCAAACCAAGCTTCGCCCACAAGTTCAATATTACGGTTTTCGGTAAATAAAACAGGGTATTTAATAGATGACCCACTATTTAAAAAGCCCGTTGATCCGTCAGGGAGATCAAATTTTATTCGGGCACCCATTGGGCACTGTAATTCGGCATAGGTAGTTTGGCTGGCTTGTTTGTGCGTTTGAAAATAGTAGGTAGCTATAAATGTAAGTAGTAATTGCACAACCAAAATAGCTGCGATTTGGCGCCAGGATGAAAAGAAAGTTATTTTGTGCGATTTTGTTTGGTCGGAATTAATTTTCTGGTGTATTTGCTGTAATAAATGATCAACATTTTTACTTTCTATTTCTTCGTCGTTAAATTCAAACCAATGATTCTCCAGTTCTTCTTTTAAGAATTTCTGTTCTCGTGGATCGGAAAAGACAGATTTTACCCACAAATAATCTTTCCTTGAATATTCGCCTTTAAAATAGCGACGTAGTATTTCAGGTTTGAAATCCATTTATTGATTTAGTTCATTACATATAGCTATAGGGGGTAAACCGAAAATGCCCCTAGTTAAAAAGGAATTTTTTTAAAATTTATTTTGAGATGAGGACAGTGAAGAACAGCAAAGACGATAGATTTTCGTCGGACAACGATTTTTTAATTCTTTTAAGTGCCTCACTAATATGGTTTTCTGTGGTTTTTGGGCTGATGTTAAGTTGCCGTGCAATTTCTTTTATCGAAACGCCTTCTTTTTTTCGAAGGATAAAAATATCGCGTTGGCGGGGAGGTAACTGGTTGATGATTGTATCTACTTTTTTCAGCAACATTTGATAATCAAGGCGCTCATCAAAGTTGTTTACTGTCACTGCATTCTCTTCGAGCAGCGTATGTTTAAAGGCTTCTCTTTTATTAATTTTATTGAAAGTTTCAAGAATAAGGTGGTAAGCAATTTTGAACAAATAACTTTTAAACGATAAGTCGGGATTCAGGTTAGATCGTTTACGCCAGATAATAATAAAAGCTTCCTGAACTATTTCTTCTGAATCGAAATTTGATTTCAGATAACCATTGGTAAATGCAAAAAGGCGCGCCCCGTAAATGGAATAGAGTGTGTTAAAAGCTTGTACTTCTCCGTTTTTTAACCTTTTTACCAGAATTTTTTCATTGTTACTACTGTCGTTAGTCAATTGGTTGTTGTTAGTTCTTTTATTCGGTACGAAAATATAAAAAAATGGCTCAGATAAAATATTATTTTGTATTGGCCCATTCGCCAAGTATATTGTTAATGGTGTATTTTTTTCTTTGATTGTTGGTTAAAGTCTGGGACCACTTTATGCGCATATTGGTGTTTGCTCCGGGCCCCTTATTGCCATATTCTGCATAAAAGGTTGTATTCAAATCGGGTTTATTGCTCCATTCTTCCCAGCCTTCCGGCAGAATATGGTTTCCGAGTTCGCAGCTAATAAAAACGGTTTTGGCATTGGGGCGCCATGGTCTGCCTAAATAAACTTTTGACACTCCCTCTTCAGCAAGTAATTTACAGTTTAGAAATACAAAGCCAAATGCTTTACCTTTTGTTGTGCTGGCGGCGGTTATGTAAGAGTTTCCTCTGCTTACAATGCTACAATGGTTAAAAACAACGGTTGCCGAGCCAAAAATGAAATCGGTAGTACCGGCAATGGTGCAATTCTCAAATAGCTGTTTGCTGTGCTCACCGGCAAGGTAAACGGTATCTTGGTTACCAATTATTTTGCAGTTTTTGAAACGGCACCTATTGCCTTCAACATGCAATGCAACTGCCTGTCCAACGGGTCCTGCCGCGTTCTCTATCGTTAAGTTCTCGGCATAAAAATCGTCGGCTTCCACTTTTAAGGTATAGGTAAAAAAAGTGCTGTTTCGCCCACGGTTTATTTTATTGAAATAGTCGTTCCAAATAATTATAGTTTTGTCCTCATCTTCACCAATTAAGGAGAGTTTGTCGTTCCACGATGGAACACATATTTTTTCGCGATAGGTACCGTTTTTTATAAATATGGTAATCCGTTTAGGCGGAAAAGCTTTGGTGGCGTCAATGGCATCCTGAATACTGGAGAAATCTCCGGTACCATCTTGTGCCACTACTATCTTGTAATTAATTCCTGACTGTGATTCAGCCTGAAAGACTGAAAACACAATCAGGAGTAGTAAGCCTAATTTACTCATATTCATTTTAATTTGTGTGCCAGTTCAGGAACTTGATTTGCCAATGCGGTTGTCGCAAGTTCTGCAACCTTATGAGCCCCTTGGTCAGATAAATGGGTATCATCTGTACGCGGTTCTTTAAAACGTTCTGTGGTTATGTTGGTCCACATGTACATTTCCTTTGACGCTTCATCTCCTAAATTATTTACCCATTCTTCAGTAAGCTTTTGAAGATCAATCAAAGGAACGTTTAGCTCGGCAGCCACTTTTCGCGTGGCAACCGGGTAGTCTCCATGTGTATCGCTTAGTTGCCCATTTGCTCCAAATTTTCGTCTTACAATGGAGGTAAACAAAATTGGAGTGGCTTTTTTCTCGCGTGATTCTGTAACAAACTTTCGCAGATTATCGGAATAAGAGCCAAAAGGAACGGTATATCGGGTTGAATCGTAAGCCTTTTGATCGTTGTGTCCGAATTGAATAAAAACATAATCGCCGGGTTGCAGGCTGTTTAAAACGGTTTGCCAGCGGCCCTCGTCAATAAAACTTTTACTGCTTCGGCCATTTTTTGCATGGTTTTTTACTTTTACCGAACTGTTAAAATATTCATCGATTACCATGCACCATCCATGTTCCGGGTATGCTTCAGCAGCTTTGTCAGCCATGGTAGAATCGCCTATGCAAAAAACTGCTATTTCTTTTTCCTGCTCACAGCCAACAAACAAGATAGACGTTACGCAAAAAAGGAACAGTATTTTTTTCATCTCACTAAAATTGTTTACTTCATTTGTACTCGATGGAACTCACATAAATATTAATCCTTCTTGTTTATGAATTTAGAATGAGGAAAATTCATGTTCGTTTTATATTGAATTTTTGTTACAATAAATCTGCAATTAAAACTTTACGGTACCTTCTTTAACTTCGGGGTCAATGCTCGTATATTCCTGAACGGACGGTGCAGTATTCTCCAGTGAAATATTTTCACATACCTGACCATTGATTTGAATAGCTTCGCTGGTTTTATAATTATAGTCGAGGCCGGCAATGGTCACATTTTTACAATTAAAAATTTCCATTGCCCCGGTTTTTTTAGTTTTCAATTTTACATCGCTAATTTTAACCTGCTTGGCATCAATAATCGTAAAACCGTTGGTGGCATCAAGTACCAGGTTGGAGAGCTCAATATTTTCAAGGTTCATTTCCGGTAATCCTTGTAAAAACACAGCCTGATTAGCACCATTTACGGTAATATTACTGATTTTGATGTTTTTAAACTGTGGTGTTTCTTCGGTAACTGGCAGCAAATCTGTTGATTTTTCCATGCCTCCTTCTGCCATCATTTCAGAGATGGAACGGCCTCCGTAATAGAGGTTGAATGAAATAGCATTGGTTGGAATGTTGGTCATGTAAACATTAGAAATGAAAATGTTCTCAACAACACCGCCGCGCCCGCGCGTGCTTTTAAACCGCAAACCAACATCGGTTCCCATAAAGGTGCAATTTGATACATGCATATTTCTTACACCTCCCGACATTTCGCTACCTACGGTTACACCACCGTGCCCGTGGTAAACAATATTGTCTTTAATAATTAGGTTTTCGCAAGGAATACCATGCCTGCGGCCATCTTCGTTTTTGCCCGATTTTATGCAGATGGCATCATCACCAACATCAAAACTACAGTTTTGTACCAAGACGTTTTTACACGATTCAATATCAATACCATCGCCATTTTGTGAGTACCATGGATTACGCACAGTTAAATTGCGAACAATCAAATGTTCTGTCCACAGCGGATGGATGTTCCATGCAGGCGAATTTTGAAAAACAGGCCCATCGAATAGTACCCGCTTACAATTTTGGATACTTACAAAAACAGGACGCAGGTAATCACGAATGGTTTCGAAGTCTTCTATTGTTTTCAAATCGTCGCGAACATTTTGATCGCCACTGCCTTCTGCTCCTTTTTTAAATTGTTCCGACGGATACCAACCATCGCCTCTGTCGTTTACAATACCACCTGATTCAACCAGTTTGTTCCATTGACTTTCAGTTAATTTCGATTTTTTTACGTAGCGCCAGGCATCGCCATTGCCATCCCAAACACCTTTTCCTGTAAAAGCAATATTTTCAAGGTTTTTACCATAGATAGGCGAGAGGCAGCGATAAGTATCCAGGCCTTCAAAATTGGTCTCAATTACCGGATAAAGGTCTTTATTGGTAGAAAAAAGAATTAAAGCGCCTTGTTGTGCATGAAGCTCAAGGTTGCTTTTTAATCGTATTGGCCCGGTTAACCATATCCCCGGAGGAATAATTACTTTACCTCCACCCTTTTCAGATACTGCGCTTATGGCGGCTTCAAAGGCATCGCTATTCATTTCAATTCCTCCGCTAACAGCACCAAAATCAGTAATTGATACGGTGTAGTCGGGAATAACTGGTTCTTCAATTTGAGGCATTTCAAATTCAATACCATCATAAATGCTGTTGGACGTAGTTTGTTTGTTGCCCGATTCGGTGCAGCCTACTGTTAAAACAGCTAGTGCAAGTAACAGGTTGGTGATTTTCTGTAGTATCATGTTATAAATTTTTGATTTTTTCAAATTCTGATATCCATTCGCCCAGTATATTTTTTGGGGTGTATTTTTTCGCTTCTTCATCACTTAGTTGATGCGACCATGCCACTCTTTTGCTACTTTGGGCTCCTTTACCGGTATTTTTGTATTCTGCAAAAAATGCGGTTTTTTCTTTGGCCGGGTCGCGCCAGTTGTGCCATCCTTCGGGTTTTATGTGTGCCCCTAAGTTACAGTTAATAAAAACTGCTTTTCCGTAAGGGCGCCACGGACGACCGAGGTAAAACGACTGTTCAGGTGCATTGCCCGTAATATTACAATCTAAAAATATCAGGCCAAACTCGGTGTCTTCTTCTGTTGATGGAGCGGTAATGTATCCATGGTCTTTGCAAAATAGGGTACATTCATCAAAAACGGCAGTAGACCAGCCAAAAATAAAATCAACGGTTCCTTCAATATAACAGTTTTTGTAGTACTGGCGACTGTTTTTTCCGTGTGGGTACAAGGTATCCTGGTTACCTAAAAATCGGCAATTGGTAAAAGCCACTTTGTCGCTTTCAATACGCACGGCAACTGCTTGCCCAACCGGTCCGGCGGAGTTCTCAAAAGTCACGTTATCAGCAGTAAACCCTTCTCCGAAAATAAAAAATGATGAAGAGCCGGTTGTACCGAGTTCTTCGCCAAAGCAATTTTTTTTGCTGGCATAGTCATCGTAGGTAAGAATGGTTTTTTCCAGGTCTTCGCCAACAAACGATACCTGTGTTTTGCTGGTGGGTAAAACCAGTTTTTCTTTGTAGGTTCCTTTTTTTATAAAAATACTTGTTCGATTTTTTCTAAAATCCGGTACAGCATCAATCGCTTCCTGTACGGTTTTAAAGTCGCCGCTTCCATCCTTGGCAACAACAAAATCCCAGGCAGTTGCCATAAAAGGAACAATAAAAATTAAGAGAAATATTGTAAGGAATTGTCTCATGCTATTTGTCAATTCTAAACCAGTCAATATCTACAGTTCCCGAGTCGTTTGTAATGTCATTACGAAGCGCGAAATAACCAATTTTGGCTCCAATCCACCGGCCGGGTTTGGCTTCAAGCTTTTCTCCAACTTCCTTAAATTTATTTCCATCTGTACTGAAACTAAAACTGCACAGGGCTCCTTTTTCCACTTTTACTCTAAAAAATATGTTTTTACCATCAAACTCTTCACGGTGTAATTCTACTTCTTTTCCACCGGTACGTGCCTGTAAACATTTTGCAACCCGAAGGTAAAGTTTATCGTTTTTGCTTTGCAACGAAATGTATTGGTAATCTTCACCCATTACTACAAAACCAGCTTCTTCATCGTTGGTGCGTGAAGTAAACGAAAGTTTTGTTGTAGCAGTAAATTCTTCAGCCGGAAATTTTTGGAGCAGCAGGTTGGGCACCATCCACAAACCATCTTCCCCCTCGGGGCGCACGATACAGTTAATTCGGTAAAAGCCCAGATTTCCTGAAGGGTAACCGTATGAAATATGTTTGTTGGCGTGCCATTGCCATTGCACTCCGAGCGAACTGCCGTTAAACTCGTCACTTTCCGGAGGGGTAACAATAGGGTAGGTGGCACCTACATCGGGCTTTTTATGCGAAAGAACCGGTTCGCCAACTCCATCTCCGTCTTTATCAATGCCAATAACAGGCCAGCCATCTTTCCATGTCATCGGATTTAAATGAACAATTCGGCCATAGGCTTCTTTGTCCTGAAAATGAATAAACCAATGTTCGCCTGTTTGGGTAATAACCCAGGCCCCCTGGTGCGGACCATTAATATCAGTGTCTCCCTGGGCCATTACTGTTTTTATTTCGTAAGGACCAAAAACACTTTTTGAGCGAAGCACAGTTTGCCATCCGGTTGAAACTCCTCCGGCTGGTGCAAAAATATAATAGTACCCATTTGCTTTATAGAACTTGGGACCTTCTATCGTTCCATGTCCATTATGTCCATCAAAAATCATTACTTCCTCGCCAATAACGGAAGTACCCTCGCTATTCATTTCCTGCACAAACAATACACTTTTAACTCTTGCCCGGCTACCGGCAAAAGCATGAGTGAGGTAAACTTTTCCATCGTCGTCCCAAAGCGGCGAGGGATCTATTAATCCTTTTCCTCCTTTTACAAGAATTGGTGTCGACCAGGGGCCTTCTGCATTTTTTGCTTTAATCATATAAATGCCAAAATCGGGATCAGGGTAATAAATATAAAATTCGTTATTATGGTAACGGATGCAGGGTGCCCATACTCCGTTTCCGTGTTGAGGTATGCTAAAAACATCTTCGGGGATTTGAGGATTTAATGCATAACCTTTTAGTTGCCAGTTTACAAGGTCTTTTGAGTGCAGAATGGGCAAGCCCGGAGCACAGTTAAATGATGAGGCGGTCATGAAATAATCGTCGCCAACACGCACGACGTCCGGATCGGAATAGTCGGCATGGATAATTGGGTTTTTATAGGTGCCGTCTCCATTATCGGCAATCCAAACTTTTGAATTTTGAGATTGACTTACAGCGAAAAATGTGGATCCAAATAAAATTAGAAGTGTAAAAAAGATTTTCGGTTGCATTGATAAACAAATTATAGTGTTAATTAGTATTGATTCGGTGTTTTTTAGTAAGCTTTTAAACTTTTTGAATGCATAATTCCATTTCAGGTTTTAAAAAACTAATGGCTGCTTTGTAGCAATTAGAACATGCATTGCCACAGAAGTTGATTTTTAAAAATAGCGTTGCCATTATTTTAAATTTAGTTTTGCTGAATGAAATATTGATTCATTATTAAAGGTTACCCCAGTAGTAAATTGATTAAAAACATCACAAGAATGATGAGACTAATCACTGAAAGGATAAGTACAAGGTTGGTTCTTCTTAAGTTTCGTTTGATTTCGCTCATTAATTCAGGTCTTTAGTTTTGGGATGCAAGTTAGCCGAAGCCTGACAAAACATTCACGTGTATTTCCCAGATGTAACGGCGCATTTTCCCGCAAGGGGCAATATTTCCCAAACAGCGCGATTAACTTACATGGGTGTCAACCTTGTTTTAGTGTAAGAAGATAACTTTCAATGATATGCGTGCTACTTGCTTAAGCACTCTCTTTTTCCTGATTTTTTTTTGCCAGATACTCCGTTGCACTCATCCCAAATTCGCGTTTAAAACATTTTCTAAAATGAGAAAGGTCTTTAAATCCTACCTGGTAGGCAATTTCCGAAATATTTAGTTTTTGTTGATCGAGTAGTTGTGTGGCCCGTTTCAGTCGAATGTGGCGTATAAACTCCTTAACTGTCATGTTGGTTAATGCCTGTAGTTTACGGTACAGTTGCATTCGGCTAATGCCCACTTTCCCAGCAAAATTTTCAATGTCTAACTCACTATCTCCAATATTTTCTTCTACAACATCAACCACACGTTTCAGAAATTTTTCATCAGGTGAGGTAAGCACAACGTTTGTTGGTTCAAGTATCATTTTGGAGGTGTATTTTTCTTTCAACGAGTCGCGCATGGATAAAATATTTTCAACTTTAGCCTGCAAAACCGACAGGTCGAATGGTTTTGTGATGTAGTCATCGGCTCCTTTTGTTAGGCCCTTTAGTTCGTGTTCTTTGGAGTGCATAGCCGTAAGCAGCAGAATTGGAATATGCGATGTGCGTTCGTCGGATTTTATGCGTTTACATAACTCATAACCATTCACTTCGGGCATAATTATATCGCTAATAATAATATCCGGAACAGTTTCCAGTGCCTTTATCCAGCCATCTTCGCCATTTACCGCCTGGTGAATTTGGTAATAAGCCGTAAAGTGCGAACTGAT
Organism: uncultured Draconibacterium sp.; assembly: GCF_963676735.1. Classification (NCBI taxonomy): domain Bacteria; kingdom Pseudomonadati; phylum Bacteroidota; class Bacteroidia; order Marinilabiliales; family Prolixibacteraceae; genus Draconibacterium; species uncultured Draconibacterium sp. The sequence continues at coordinate 779,560 of NZ_OY781464.1, forward strand.
AAATTGTCTTACATCAGCATTGTCTTCAACAATAAGCATAATTTTGGCATCTTCTTTAGGCGCTTGAGCCTGGGTAATCACCGGCGATGCTATGGACTCCTGCTCTGATAAGTTTGGCAGTTGCTTTTGTTGTGCAGGCTTTTCTATTCCCTCGTTGTAAGGAATTCGTATGGTAAACCGTGTACCCTTGCCCTCTTTGCTGGTAACAAAAATTTCGCCTTTATGCAGTTTTACTAGGTCTTTAACCAGGGCAAGCCCGATGCCTGCGCCTGTTTTGGCATCGGTTTCATCGTTCTGAAAGAAACGCATAAAAATACGGTCCATATTTTTTCTGGGGATACCTTTTCCCGTGTCTTTGATGCTAATTTCTATAAACTGTTTTTCTTCATTGGCATCCGTAAAATCATCATCAGCGGCATCAAAAATCAATGAAAGGTTTACAGCTATTGATCCATTTGCTTCGGTGTATTTAAAAGCATTTGAAAGCAGGTTGTTTATGATTTTTTCAACTTTATCGGGGTCAAACGAAACAAACAATCGTTTTTTCAACGATTTAAAACTTAGCTTAATATCTTTCTCGATAGCATAATCGCGAAACGAGTTTACAATGCTATTTACAAAACTTACAATATCGGCTTCGGTAAGATTAAGCTTTAAGTTGCCCGATTGTAATTTCCTGAAATCAAGTAATTGGCTAATCAACCTGTCGAGATTCTGCGCATTCCGGTGCATCAGGTGCAGATTCTCTTTTGTTTCGGGATCGATATTTTTTGATTGTGTAAGTTTGTTTAGTGGCCCAAGGATGAGGGTTAAAGGTGTTCGTATTTCATGCGATATATTGGTGAAGAACTTTAACTTCATCATGTCTATTTCATGCAGTTTTCGGGCATTTGAGCGCTCGATAAGTAACTGTGTTTTTATTTTCTCGCGGTTAATAAAAAACTGGATTGTAGTGTAAACCAAAGCAAAAATGAACAGGAAAACAAGAAATAAGAACCACCGGGTTTTCCAAAAAGGAGGTAAAATAGTAATAGTCATTTGCAATTCAGCCTGATCCTCTTCTGCTCCGATAATTATGCGTTTAATGCGCAGTGTGTAGTTGCCGGGGTTAAGGTTTGTGTAGGTTGCTGTGCGGCTTTTGCTGGGTTCGTTCCAATCGGTGTTGAAGCCTTCCAGCTTGTATGAATACAAGTTATTTTCGCTGTTAACGTAGTTTAGTGCTGCAAACTCAAGCGTAAATACATTTTGTTTGTGATTAAAAACAAGGTGGTCCGTTTCGGTAATACTTTGTTTCAAAATTGATTTTTTGTCTGTTCCTACCGGCACTGTTTTGTTAAATACTTTTAGGTCTGTAAATACGAGCGGAACACCCGATTCGTCAACATTAATTTCGTTCGGATTAAAAACATTAAAACCGGAAACAGTTCCGAAATAAAGATCGCCGTTATCGCTTTTTAATGCTGCGCCATAACAAAACTGGTTGTTGGCCAGGCCGTCTTTACTTGTGAATCGTTGAAATATTTCTTTTCTGGGATTAAATTTTGAGAGGCCATTGGTTGTACTAATCCAAAGGTTTTTGTGTTTATCCTCCAAAATGCATAAGGCTTGATTGTTGGATAATCCGTCGGTTTCGTTGTAGTATTTCTTAGGGCCATTATCGACCGAGTATAGAGCAATTCCTTTGTCGTTAGTAGCAACCCATATTTGGTTCTGAGCGTCTTCGAGCATGCTTCGTGTACGTTCAAACCAACGATTAATTTTATTTTGGCGATAGTTAAAAACAATTAATTCGTCACCACTTCCCATCCATAAATTACCTTTCGAGTCGGCTTTAATCCACTGTATACTTTCATGGCCGTTTAATTGTGGATAATGAATAAACATGTTGCTGTTCTTATCATATCTGTCGATGCCTTTGCTGGTTGCAATCCACACCTGCTCATCTTCATCAATACAAATGTCCCATACCCGGTTATCCGATAGCGTACCGGCTTGATTTGTTTTGTGGCTGTAATTGGTAACACGGCCAGTGCCCAGGTCAATAACATCAATTCCTCCAAGGAATGTGGCTACCCAAAGATTTCCTTCGTTATCGTTTTTAAGTGCTTTTATACAGTTTTGAGAAATGGTATATCCGGGTCGCCCCTCGGTGGTTATATAGTTGTATCTTCCGCTTTTAGGGTTGTAAATATTTACGCCTCCGTCTTCAGTTCCACACCAAACTCTGTTTTGCTTGTCCATCCATAGAGCATAAATCGTACTGCTGTTGAGGTATCGGTCGTCGTTATGTTGAGCGGTAAAGCTATGAAATACCTGCTTGCTTTTGGCCAAAAGGTTGAGGCCTCCGCGTGTTCCAATCCAGGTGTCTCCTCGTTGATCGTGAAAAATACTCAGAATAGAATTGTTTGACAGGCTGCGCGGTTCCTGAATATTGTTTCGGTAAAAACCTTTTACCCCTGTTTGTTTCGAATATCGGAACAAACCGCCCCTGGTGCCTATCCAGTAATCTCCAAAAATGCCTTTTGATATGGCTTTTACAGTTGCGGTACGTTTGACTGATGACTGCAACGAAACTTTATTTACCGTTTTTGTGGATGGATTAACAATAAACAGGCCCAGTGCGTAAGTGCCTATCCATAGTTCGCCATCATCATCAAGAAATAATTCCCATATCTCTTTGTTTTCCGTTGTGCCAAAGGGAAGTGGAAAATGATCCAGATTATTCTTGTTTTCATCATAAATAAATACGCCGTTATCGGAGCCAATCCAAAGTTTTCCCTCGTGGTCTTTTACGAGGCATCTTATATAAACATCTTCAACTCCGCGTGTATCTTCTTTTAATACAGGATTTAAGGGTGTTATTGTACCTGTACTGTCCATGTGTAAAACATTAAAATCGGTAGCTAGCCAAAACGAACCGTCGTTGTTCAGAATGATATCGTTAACTGAGAACTCTTTGGTGGCATATTCCGGATCGTTTTTATGCGGAAGGAAAAACTTTTCTTTTTGGCGATTAAATACATTTAAACCTCCGTTTTCGGTACCAATGAGCAAGTTCCCTTTTTTGTCTTCTTTAATGGTTCTGATGAGGTGTCCCTTTAAACTGCAAGAGTCTTGAGAGTTGGGAAGGTAGTTGGTAAAATCGTAGCCGTTAAACCTGCTTAATCCCTGGCTGGTACCTACCCATATCCAACCTTTTTGATCTTGATAAATGCATTGAACCTGGTTATTTGGGAGCCCTTCTTCCAATCTGAAAATGTCGAAACTTAATTCCGCTTGTGCCTTTGACTCGGTAATAGAAAAACAAAAAGCAAGTAATAAAAAGAAGAAAAAGATGGTATTTAAGCTGTATTTCATTTTATTGGATTGTTCTTTTGTAAATAGTTTAGCTCCGCAAATAAAAAAAGTTTTATCGCTCTTGCCAATATGCTGGTAATATAATCATTTAATTGGGAAGATATACCCGCTTATTGATACAAATATACCTATCTGATAAGTAGGGTGGTGTGTGGTGTATTTGGCAGTCTAGCAGTACTTTTGTTGCTTGTGTGTTCCGCTTTTACCTATTTATTGCATAATTTTTTTTCCCGCTCTCATGCTGAAGCAAAATGCTGCTGTTTTATATAATTCAGAAATATTTCTGGGAATTTCTGACCTCACATTTGGGAATCTTTTTAGTTATGTATGAATAAACGCAAGTTATTTTTGCCTCATAAACTAGAACTGATCTTATGAATTTAAAAACTTATGCAATCGATTGCTTAATATTTTCCCATGATATTTATTCGTACCCTCCAGATAATTGCCAGTAATTAAAATGGCAAAACAGTCAAACTGAGTTCAAATTTTCGAGCTAATATTTATAACCAAATTTTAAAGTATGACAAACTTAAAAAGTGAAAGAACAAAAGCTATGCGTATAAAAAGATTATGCGCAAAGATGCTGGCGTTGGTTATGTTTGTTTTTACGGCTTCAGTAGGCTTTGCCCAGGAAGTGTCAGTAAATGGTAATGTAACCGATGCAAAAACAGGGGAGCCAATCCCAGGTGTAACAGTTGTGGTAAAAGGAACCGGTACCGGAACGGTTACCAACATTGATGGTAACTACTCTTTATCAGGTGTCGCTTCTGACGCAACCTTGCAATTTTCTTTTGTTGGCTTAAAAGCCCAGGAAATTTTAGTTGCCGGAAAAAGTGTTATTAACGTAAAAATGGAGGCCGATGCGATTGGATTAGCTGAAGTTGTAGCCATTGGTTATGGTACTGCAAAACGTGCAGACATTACCGGTGCAGTTTCATCGGTTTCAACCGAGCAGTTAACCGCTGCACCTGTTGGCGATGTAACACAGGCACTAAAAGGGAAATTGGCCGGTGTTAATGTAACTACACAAGATGGTCGCCCGGGAGCTGATGTTTCAATTCGCGTTCGCGGAGGTGGCTCTATCTCTCAAAGTAACGACCCTTTGTTTATTGTTGATGGATTTCCGGTAAGTTCAATAAGTAATATTCCGGCCAGTCAGATTGAAAGCATTGATGTTTTGAAGGATGCTTCGTCAACAGCAATTTATGGTTCGCGTGGTGCAAACGGTGTTATCATGGTAACTACCAAAGGCGGTAAAGCTGGTAAAATTAAAGTTACTTATGATGCCTATTCTCAGTGGAGTACTATTCCTGAATATTTAGATGTAATGGGGTCGTACGATTATATTTTATATAACTGGGCCTATGGTGCTGCAATTGGTGACCAGTATGCCGATGCCTGGGAGAAGATGTGGTCAATAGGACGTTACGAAGGAAGTAACTCTGCCGGTATTGATCATTATAGAAACGTACCTAGTAAAAACTATACTGAAGAGTTATTTAATAATGGTTTTACCCATAACCACAACTTTAATATTGGCGGAGGTACTCAAACAACAAAGTACCTTTTGGCAGTGAACTATTTGGATCAGGAAGGAACAAAAGTTGGTTCGGGTTACGAAAGAGCAAATGTATCGTTTAAAATGGATCAGGATTTAGGAGATAAATTGAAATTCACAATAAACACTCGTTTTGCAGAAGTAACCGAAGATGAAAAAGCAAACGAAGGAAATTCAACTGCTTATTATTTCCGTCCTATTGCTACCGAAGATGTTTTAGGTGATATGGATGTTACAAGTAACACCCAATTAGGTGACTATAATGATATTCTTCAGGATGAATTTAACCCAATTTCTCAATTAAATGACGGTTTTTCAGAAAGAGTATCGCGTTCACTTGTGGTTAATACCTCGTTGAGTTGGGAAATTGTAAACGGACTTACTGCTAAAACAGATTTAGGTTACAGTATGAACTGGTACCGTCAGAAAACCTGGTCGGGCGCAATTAATAATAACTACCTAACAAGCGATGGTACGCCTACTTATTCGGGTAATGCTACAGTTAGAGCGGGCGAAGGATGGAATTTACGTTGGGTAAATACCTTAAATTACGAAGTTCAGGGATTGGGCGACAATCATAAACTGAATGTTTTAGGAGGTATGGAAATTTCCGATTCCGGTTCAGAATGGACGCAGCAATGGGGGCAAAGATATCCTGTTTCGTATGATGCAGAACGTGCTTTTGCAAACATGGATCAGTTCCTGGTACTGCCATTAACAGGTACTTCGCTTCCTCCGGTTTATGGTGGATTAGATTCAAATATTGGAACACCATACCGCATGAATTCTTATTTCGGACGTGCAAACTATACCTTTAAAGATAAATACCTGCTAACCGGTACTTTCCGTGCTGACGGTTCTTCAAGGTTTGCACCAAGCAACCGTTGGGGATATTTTCCTGCGGCTGCATTCGGATGGCGTATGTCGGAAGAAGCATTTTTGCAAGATGTTAGCTGGTTGGATAACCTGAAAATGCGTTTATCGTACGGTAGTGTAGGTAATGATGGTATTGGAGCCGACTTGTGGAAACAAAGCTGGAAGCCAGGTACTACCAGATGGTCGATTAACGAAACACCACAATCGAACTATACACCTGCTTCAAATTTAATTGCGAACCCTGATTTGAAATGGGAGACTACTATTACCCGTAACCTTGGGTTCGACTTTGCCATGTTTAACAGCCGCTTAAGTGGTTCGTTGGAATTGTATAAAAATACAGTAAAAGACCTGTTGTTGGTTTCTCCTGTATCAGACCTTACCGGTTTCCAGTATACACAAAAGAATATTGGACAAACCAGCAATAAAGGTCTAGAATTATCATTGCGTGGCGACATTATTCGTGGTGCCGATTTTAATTTGCGCGGAAGCATCAATATTAATGTAAACAGAAATAACATTGACGAATTAGCGGAAGGAATTAACGGACAATACAGTTCGGGTTTCGGAGGTGTTCATGCAAGTCCTGGTTCGGGTGATTACTATTTGGAAGAAGGAAAAGCTGTAGGACGAATTCGTGGATGGATTTGGGATGGAATGTATACAATTGACGACTTTAATTACGACTCGGCTGATGGCGGAGTGTACACCTTAAAAGATGGCGTGCCTGATATGGCAAGTGGTATGCTTTCAACAATTTATGGTACAATGAATCATAAACCTGGTGCTCAAACGGCTTATCCTGGTGTTCAGAAATTTAGAGATATTAGCGGTCCTGATGGTATTCCTGATGGCGTTGTTGATGATTATGATATTACAGTTATTGGTGATACCAATCCTGCACACACAGGTGGTTTTAGCTTAAACGGTAATTATAAAAACATCGATTTTGGTTTAGACTTTAACTGGAGTTACGGAAATGATATTTACAATGCAACTCACCAGAATGCTTACCTCGGTATTAAAGAGGCCGGGTTATACCGTAACAGATACCAGGAATTGGCCGGACATTATAAAATTTATGATGTGGTAAACGGACAAATTACGCCTGTTGTTGAACCGGCTGCATTAAGTGCATTGAATGCCAATTCAACAACTTTTATTCCTTATGCTGAAAGTGCATCAATCTCAACTTTCTGTATCGAGGATGGTTCATTCTTACGTTTAAATACGATTACTTTAGGATACACAATTCCTAGTAGTGTTCTTGATAAAGTTGGTATCGAAAGATTCCGGATATATGGTTCTATCTACAATGCTTTAACCTGGACAAGCTATAGCGGCTTCGACCCTGAAGTTAGTGTTGACGAAAGTAGTAGCGATTATTATCCTACTCCTGGCCTCGATTACAGAGCATATCCTCGCGACCGCTCATTTACATTAGGAGTTAATATTGAATTTTAATATTTAACATTTTAAGAATTATGAAGAAATTAATATATATAACGCTGGCGGCATTCTTAATTGTTAATACTGCATGCGATAAGGATTATTTAGATGTACAGGCTCCTTCGTCTGTAGATGATGACTTTGTATTTGCTTCAACTGATGAGGCACAAAAGGTGCTGGCAAGTATGTACGATCTCTGGCACGATTTGGATAAACGACTTTTTTATGAAACAGAATCAGTAGGTTCTGATTCAGAGTGTCACCCTGAAAACTACGCTTCTCAAGGCCGACATATACCAGAAGGATTATTTGCCACCGAGTTTAATATTAACGATGGAAACTCATCGGGGACATGGAAAGAATGTTATACCATTATTAACAGGTGTAATATTATGATTGAGGCTTTGGAAGAGAATGAGGATTACCAGGAATCGGTGAGTTCTGGTAAAACAAACGACTGGACTCAGCTTTATGGTGAAACACTGGCAGCCCGTGCAACAGCTTACAAATTGTTAGTTCGTTACTTTGGCGATGTTCCATACTTTGATTATGCAATCAGAACTACTGAACAAACAGACTCATTAGGCTCGAGTTCTCGTGATATTATTTACGAAAGCGAAATAGCTGCACTAAAAGCAGCAGTTCCATACATGTACCGTCTTGGCGAAAACGGGGTTACAGCAGAGCGTTTTTCTGGTACTTACGTTGATGCTTTAATCGGACGCTTAGCTTTTGATGCAGCTGGTTACCAATTGCGTCGTACTGATTTTGATTACGGTAATGTTACTTTCGATCAGATAGGTAAAGAAAACGATACCTGGAAAGCAAAATATGTACGTCGTTCAGACTGGCAAAGCATGATGGCTATTGCTAAAGAACATTATCTGAAAGTGGTGAATAACCCTGGTTCTGCTTACCTGATCGAGTCCGATGAGCGTGGCGAAGCGTTCGACAATCCTTTCCAGCGAAACTTCCAGTATTTGATGGATCTTCAGGTAAGTCCTGAATCATTGTTCGAGTGTGGTTATACTCGTGGTCAAAACTCCGATTTCCCTTATTCTTGGGGACGCCCTTCAGGTGGTGGTGGTAAAAATGCTTACCCATGTAAAAACTATGGACAGGGACGTATTTACGCCAGTTATTATTATGGCGACTTCATCGAAGGCGATAAGCGTCGTGATGTAACAGCCTGTGTAACTGCAAACTCTGGAGCAGCTTCAGAACGTTTAATTAACTTTACTCCTGGTAGCCGCGAAAAAGGTGGGTTGGCACAAAACAAATTAGATGAATCACGTTTTGCATCTCCATACACAACCAAACAACGTAACTCGGGTTGTAACTGGCAACAGCTGCGTATGGCCGATGTAATGTTGGATTTGGCTTATGCTTCTGCCGCAACAGGCGATGATGCTACAGCAAAAACTTACCTTAAAAAAGTACGTAGCCGTGCATTCTCAGCAGCCGATCAGGCCGAAAAAGTTGATGGTTACATTAATCCTTTATCAGGGCAGGCATTGTTGGATGCTATTGCTTTTGAGCGTAAATTAGAATTAGGCGGCGAAGGAAAAACCCGCTGGGATATGACTCTTTACGGTACAATGCCGGAAAGAATTAAAGCGCTTCGCGACCGTCAGATTGAAATGGTTGAAGGATTAAAAGCAAATGGTTACTATACTTTCCCAACTACCGGAATGACCATTTCAAATTACATCTGGACAAAATATGTTAAAATGTCTGATATCGACGAATCTCTTCCATTATTAACAACGCAAACTCCTGAAGGAATTACTACTGATGATCCAAGGTATCCTGTATTAGTTCCGGGATGGCGTGGTACAAGCGACTTATGGACCGATTACATTAGCACACTGCCAAGCGATTCAGTGAATATTGCTATTCGTGGATTATACGAATACATTGATCCAAACGGACCTGTTGCTGCTGCTCTTGAAGCTGAAGGTTATGAAAAATCTGACTGGGGATCGAATATTGTTGCAAATGAAGGTCAATATACAACTGATATTTTTAAAGGATATCCGGATGCGTATTATTTCGCAGGCGAACCACCTCGTTATATGAGAGCCGTTCCTTATGAAACTCTTGCACAATCAAATGGATTAATCACGCAGGGTTATGGCCATGCGTCGGAATAGTTAGTTAGTTAGTTAGTTAGTTAGTTAGTTTAATAACCCGCTGCCATCTTCGGTGGCGGGTTATTTTCGATTAATAAACACCTACAACCATAAAATTATAACCTAAAAACCAATGAAATTCATCCAACGAATTACATTCACTTTTCTGTGCTGCCTGGTTTTTACTTCTGTATTGGCACAAACAACCCAAACAAACAAGCTCTCTCAACAATTCGATTGGCCTTTGGCCGAGCTGATAACCAACGAAGAAAAATTACAACTAATTGGCAACCCACAGGTGGTTGAAACAGTGGTTGGCAAAGCAGTACGTTTTAATGGCGAAGGTGACGGCATTATCTTAAACGAAATGCCCCTCCAAAACTTCACTGCTTTTACTATCGAGCTTCTTATCTATCCAGAAAAAGGAGGCAATTTTGAACAACGTTTTCTGCACATGGGCGAAATACGTTCTGATCGGGTGCTGCTTGAATTACGCGCAAAAAATGATTGCTGGTATTTCGATTCATATCTTTCATCCGGCAACAATCAACTCGCCTTAATTGATTCGAACCTTGTTCACCCCTTAAACGAATGGTATCATGTTGCTTTTGTGGTAAATAACGGACAACTTAGCTCGTATGTTAATGGCATAAAAGAACTTGAAGATGAATTGCAACATGGAGCTGTTAATTCCGGAAAAACATCAATTGGAGTTCGCTTAAATCAGGTATCGTGGTTTAAAGGATGTATTTCAAGAATACGCGTAAGCGGAAAAGCTCTAAAACCCGAACAATTTTTTGAAATAAGCTGTATAAACCTAAAATCAAAACCTAAAAAATAATGAAAACCAAAACGATATTTTTGGCCTGCATTCTTATCGTTTGTTTTAGCCAACTGCGGTCGCAAACGCAGGATAATGGCTTAAGCAGTACCGTAGAAGAAAGTATGCTCAGAGCTACCCAATACATGCTTGATAGTGTGAGTTATAATGGCGGTTATGTGTGGTATTATTTGCCCGATTTCTCGAGGCAATGGGGCGAAATGGAAGCCTATAAAACAATGATTTGGCTGCAACATCCCGGTACAATCAGCATGGGACATACATTTTTAGAAGCCTACCATGCCACCGGTAACGAATTTTATTACAGGGCTGCGCAACAAGCTGCTGCCGCAATAATCTGGGGCCAAAGTCACCGGGGTGGCTGGAATTATATGATTGATTTTGCCGGCGATCGCTCATTAAAAAAATGGTACCGCACAATTGGAAAAAACGGATGGCGACTGGAAGAGTTTCAACATTACTACGGTAACAGTACTTTTGATGACGATATAACATCAGATGCAGCCCGTTTTTTGCTACGCATGTATCTTGAAAAAATGGACCCTGCCTATAAGCCGGCACTCGAGAAAGCAATTGATTTTATTCTGGAAAGTCAATATCCGGCCGGCGGCTGGCCACAGCGATACCCCTTAATGAATGAATTTAGTAAAGATGGCCATCCTGATTATACTTCGTTTTACACTTTTAACGACGATGTGATTTGGGAGAATGTTCACTTCTTTATTCAGTGTTATGAAACCCTGGGGCAGGAGCGTTTTCTTGATCCGATTTTGAGAGGAATGAATTTTTATCTCCTCTCGCAGGATACATGCGGGGCATGGGGACAACAGCTAACCATGAATATGCAGGTGGCAGGTGCCAGAACCTACGAACCGGCAGCTTTGTTGCCATCAACAACCTTCGAAAATGCAATGTTACTGCTGAAGTTTTATGCGTACACCGGCGATAAAAAGTTTATTGATGCCGTTCCGGCAGCTATCGCCTGGCTCGAAAAAACAGAATTACCAAAAGCCCAACAAGAAGGAGCCAGAACACATCCTGCATTTGTTGATGTAAAAACACAACGGCCAATTTATGTGCACAGGGTAGGAGCAAATGTAAAATATGGACATTATTATACTGATGAAGATGATTCAAACCTGTTGTCGCATTACTACGGAAAATCGCGAGTTCCCTTGCAAACGTTAAAAGATGAATACAAAAGGCTGGTTAATCTGTCGACAGAGGAGCTTACCAAAGATTCTCCATTGGCTGTAAATTGTTTTAACCAACCCAATACCACACCCCAGAAATATTATGATCTTAATCGTTTTCGCATCGACATTGAATTACCCGAATCCGAAATCCGCCGGATTGTTGAATCGCTTGACGACAAAAACCGTTGGTTGCAAAAACATGCCTACATTAGTCACCCATACACCTGCGATGGTACAGACAACGAGCAAACCGAAAAATATGCTACAACTCGGGTTGGCGACGAAACCGACACTTCTCCTTTTCCCGACAATAGCGACCAGCTATACATTTCCACGCGTTTGTATATCAGAAACATGCATGTTTTAATTAACTATCTGAAAAATACAGAACATCCTTAAACCCGTTTTTACAATGAAAAAGTACACACTTTTAGTTTTAATCAGCTTGGTTTGCTTTTCTGCAAAGGCACAGGAAAATGATAAGGTTGATAATTACATTTCTATTATAAAATCAAACGTATACAAAGATTATAAAAACATGTACCGCCCCGGAAGCGGTTCGCTGGTACACCCGTTTTTAACTCCCGGAAGTAACCAATATGCCAATGTGCTATGGGACTGGGATTCGTGGTTAAGCAATGTGGCCTTACGTCAGATTCTTGCCGATATTGGCTCGCCTGCCGATAAAAGCGAGGCATTGCCATACGAACAAGGTTGTGTTTTAAACTTTTTGCATTATGGCGATTGGGATGGCTATATTCCTATTGTAATTTGGGAAAATTCGAAACCACGCAATATTGCAACTGAAAATATTTTTGATGTAAACATGCACAAACCGGTTTTGGCACAACATGCTGCATTAATAACCCAACAAAACAATGGAGATGCAGAATGGATACGCGAAAAGTTTTATCATTTGCAGGCCTTTGTAAACAACTATAAAGCACACCACCGGCATAAAGCAACAGGTTTGTTTTATTGGCAAAGCGATGTGGCTATTGGTGTTGATAACGACCCATGTACATTTTTCAGGCCCAAAAAAAGTTCAGGATCAATATATCTTAACTGCCTAATGTATAAAGAACTAAAAGCAATGGTTTACCTGGCCGAGCAGTTAAATTTGTCGGATATCGGAGCCGAATTTAACAACGATGCTATGGCGCTAAAATTCGCGATTCAAGAACATTGCTGGGATGAGCGCGACGGTTTTTATTACAGTGTTGATTTAAATTTACGATCGCTTGAAAATAATCCGGACAGTACACTGGGGCAGGTTTTTTTAATCCACAGCGGTTACCCGCGCGATTACGATTGTATTATTCAACGCATAGAAGTATGGTCGGGATTTCTGGCCTTATGGGCCGGAGTTGCAACTCCCGAACAGGCAAAAAGAATTGTTAACGAACATTTTAACGACCCTCGCACTTTTAATTCGCCATCAGGTGTTCGTACCTTATCAAAAATGGAAAAAATGTACAGTTTGCGTGCCAGTGCCAATCCTTCTAATTGGCGCGGGCCAATTTGGGGAATATCAAACTACATGGTATTTAAAGGTTTGGTTGACTACGGTTTTGATGCAGAAGCACGGGATCTGGCAACAAAAACAGTTCAGTTGTTTGGACGTGATTTTGAAAAAAGCGGGGCTTTGCACGAATATTACGAACCCGAAACCGGAGAACCATTGTTAAATAAAGGATTTCAGAACTGGAATTACCTGGTAATTAACATGATTGCCTGGCTTGAAGGCCGACCAGTTGTTCAGGAGTTTTAAGAGCCTTGGTAAAAGTAACTGCAATTAATAGATTTTAGTACTGATGAAAAATATAATTTTTATACTGCTGCTAATCGTGCTAACTGATTTTTATTCAGGCGCACAACCACTGAATGGAGAGCAAGCAAAAACTTTTACAAATCCTGTTTTAGGGGGCGATTACCCCGACCCTTCGATTTTACGTGTAGGAACCGACTACTACCTCACGCATTCAACTTTTGAATATTACCCGGGACTTTTGCTTTGGCATTCAACCGACCTGTTAAACTGGAAACGAATAGCTCACGCACTGGAAACAAATGTGGGCTCGGTTTGGGCTCCCGACTTAATAAAACATAAGGATACTTATTACATTTATTTTCCGGCGGGAGGAACAAATTGGGTAGTAACGGCAAAAAATCCGGCAGGGCCGTGGAGCAAACCAACCGACCTTAAACTGAATGGTTTTATCGATCCAGGCCATGTGGTTGATGCCGAAGGGAAACGCTACCTTTATCTTTCAAAAGGTTATATTATTAGGCTTTCTGATGATGGTTTGTCAACTGTTGGAGAACCTGTTTTTAATTATGGTGGATGGCAGTTTCCAAAAGAATGGAGCACCGAGTGCTATTGCCTTGAATCGCCAAAGTCGACTGTTCGAAACGGTTATCATCACATTATAGTTGCCGAAGGAGGAACAGCAGGGCCGGCAACCTCACACATGGTGGTTTCCGGACGTTCAAAATCGCCATACGGACCTTTTGAAAATTCGCCGTATAACCCAATTGTGCATACCAATAGCCGGGCCGAGCGCTGGTGGAGCCAGGGACATGGAACATTGGTGGACGACGTGGAAGGAAATTGGTGGATGATGTACCATGGCTACGAAAAAGGGTTTCATACCCTGGGCAGGCAAACTTTAATGTTGCCCATCGAGTGGACGGATGACGATTGGTTTAGAGTTCCGGATGGGGTGACAAGTATGGATAAACTACCATGTCCGGCAGGTGACATTTCTGAAGAAAGCAGTGGATTGTCAGATGACTTTTCGGGTGTTAAGCTCGGATTGCAATGGCAGTTTTTAAAAAAATATGCACCTGAGAGAGTTGCTCTTGAAAATGGAGAACTATTGTTGCGTGCCGCCGGTAATTCGTTTGATGAAAGCTCGCCACTGTTGGTTAACTCGGGCGACAGAAAATACGAAGTTACTGTGCAGTTTACTCTGGAAGACAACACTAAGGCCGGACTTTGTATGTATTACAATGAAATTGGTAACTCCCGCATTGAGGCCGATACCGCAAACTTTACCGTTTATGTGCAGCAAAAAGCAAAAATAAGGGTGAAAAATGAAATCGGAAATACCGGATTTTTACGCATTTTGAATGATGAAAACGAAGTAAGTTTTTATTTTAGTGCCAATGGTAACGAATGGACCCGCGTAGAGCGAACCATTGATGCAACAGGATATAACCACAATGTTTTTGCTGAATTTTTGAGCTTACGAGCCGGGGTGTATGTATTTGGCGAGGGAGTGGCAAGATTTGATAACTTTAGTTACAACAAACTTTAGTTTTTTTTGTAACAGATTGTAGAATCCAGTGTGTATAAACAACTAAAAATAAAAATATGGCAAGTGAAAATGTGCTGAAAAAGGACAGAGCCTGGGAGGACCTTGGCGATGGTGTATCAAGACAAATTATGGGTTACGACAACCAGATTATGATGGTAAAAGTTAAGTTTGAAAAAGGTGCGGTAGGAACAGAACATACCCATTTTCATACGCAAACAACTTATTGTGTTAGTGGTAAATTTGAATTTACCATGGAGGGTAAAAAAGTAATTGTTGAACCCGGAGATGGTTTGTATGTGCCGCCAAATATGTTGCACGGTGCCCTGTGTTTAGAACCCGGAGAGCTTATTGATGTTTTTAGTCCGGTTCGTGAAGATTTTTTGTAAATAAAAAAAACATCAGAAAAAAAAACAGCGCAGCCAGAATATAAAATTCACGGTTGCGCTGTTTTTTTTTTGATTCATAAATTTACTGTTTTACCAGCTTACCATTATTTCTTCTCCATTGTAGTTTACTGTTTTTACCTGTTTTGTTTGTTTTAGCAAAGCCACCGGGTTTTCAGGCGATACTTTAATAATTCTGAAAACACGGCTTTCTGTCATCTCCGGGTAAGAACCTTCCCGTTTCCCAATTTTCAGGGTATTATCCTTTTCAGAGTAGGAAAAATTAATGGTGCAAAATTCGCCACTTTCGTAGGCATAGGTGGTTCCTTCATCTTCGTACATTTTAAACGATGCATCTTTCCCGGAGTACACGTAAATGTCAATTGGGGCATCTTTTTTCTGGTCAGTGTACTGAATTTCCGGGCCAACCGGAATTATCGATCCTTCGCGCACAAACAGCGGCATTCGCTCGTAAGGAGCTTTAACATCCAACTGCTGACCGCCCTCAACAAAAGCACCGCTGTAAAGGTTGTACCATCCTGTGTTTTTCGGAAAATAAACAGCTCGCTTGGTAGCCTTGTATTTGTAAACGGGGCAAACCAGTAGCGATGGTCCAAACATAAACTGGTCGCCAATATTCAGCACCGCGGGGTCGCTGGCAAAGTCCATTGCCAGGCCACGCATAAGGGTATAATCATCGTGATAAACGGCCCCGGTTAAGCTGTAAATGTATGGCATTAGCCGGTAGCGTAACTTATTATAGTACAGCATCGATTGGTAGGCCGGATGATTTTCGGGGGCAATGTTGTAAATCTCGCGGTACGGAAACTGACCATGAACCCTAAACAGTGGTGCAAAGGCGCCAAACTGGTACCAGCGGGTATTTAATTCGCGCCATTCAGCCATTTCTTCACTTCCTTCAGTAGCCCGTTCAAATTTCTTCTGCACACAAAAGCCACCAATATCCATGGTCCAGTAGGGTAAGCCCGACATGGAGAAATTTATTCCCGCCGAAATTTGTGCTTTCATATCTTCCCAGGTCGTTCCAATATCGCCACTCCAGGTAGTTGTTCCATAGCGTTGCATGCCTGCAAACCCCGATCGGGTGAGAATAAACACCCGGTCTTTTGGATTTTTTTCGCGCTGTCCTTCGTAAATCCCTTTGGCATTCATTAAGGCAAATGCATTAAAATATTGGGTTGATGATCCTAAAGCTGTGGGGTTCATCAGCTTTTTACGGTACTCAATACTTGCATTCGAAAGAATATCGGGTTCGGTAGCATCCAACCACCAGGCATCAATACCCATTTCGTATAAATGTTCATCAATCTGTTCCCAAAAAAGCTGGCGGGCATCTGCGTTGTAGGCATCGTAAAACGAACCAATGTAGCCCGGGTAAATCCAGTCGCGAATACTATCGTTTATCGCTTGTTTATACATCCATCCGTTTTTGTCAAACTCGTTGTAGTGTTCGGTGCCCAGGTAAAATTTTGGCCATACCGAAATTAATAGGCGGGCATTGTTTTCGTGCACCATGTCTACCATCCCCTGGGCATCGGGGAAACGTTTTTTGTCAAATTCGTGACTTCCCCATTGGTCAACCTCCCAGTACGACCAGTCCTGTACAATGTTATCAATCGGAATTTTTCTTTTTCTGAATTCTTTTAATGTGCTTTCCAGCTCGTTCTGTGTTTTATAGCGCTCGCGACTTTGCCAAAAACCCATTGCCCATTTGGGCATCACTTGTGCTTTACCGGTTAGCGAGCGGTAGTGGCCAATTACTTCGTCTATGTTGTTTCCTTTCATAAAATAGTAATCAATCTGGTCGCCCATTTCCGAGTAAAACGAAATATCATCCTGCAACTCGGGTGCAACAGGCGATAAGGCTTTCAGGCCAATGTACGAAACACCACCATCCGGAATCCAATCGAGTTTTAGGTGGTATTTTTCTCCGGCTTTCATATCGTACTGAAATTTTGCTACCGAAGGATTCCATGCAGTTCGCCATTTGCTGGCCATTAGTTTGCCGTTTATCCATATTTTTGTGTAACCGGCGTAGTACAATAAAAACCTGAATTGGCCACTTTCCTCGGGTTCTATTTCTCCTTCCCAAACAATTTGAGCCTGATTAAAATCGAAGCCCTCGGGGAATTTTGTAATCGTTTCCAGGTTTTCGTAATCAATAGTAGCCTCTTTTCGGGTGGTAAACACGTGGTTTTCTTCCGTATTGTCAATGTAGGTTGCGGTTAATCCGCCTTCGTTGCCATTTGCATCGTAAAGTTTAAACTGATTAATTTGTTCGTAAGGCCGCGGATCGCCAAAACGCGACAGTGAATAATTGTCCCAAAGCAAGCCATAGTTTTTGGTGGATACTATAAAAGGCACCGATACTTTGGTGTTGTACTGAAACAGTTCTTCGTTTTTTCCTTTGTAATTCATCTCGTCGGCCTGGTGCTGCCCCAAACCGTAAAGCGCCTCGTCTGCTGCCGTTTCAAATATTTGCCGCGTTGCGTAAGCTTTTTCTCCATCAACCTCAACAGGTACCAATTGCTTGCCACCATTCTCTTTTTCTTGCAAAAGAAGCTCTTTGTTTTCGTCTAAAAACTGAACTTCTCCGGTTTGTATTGAAACTTTTACCGTGGTTTTTGCAGTAGAAATCAGTAACTGGTCGCCGTCTTCTTCAACCTGAAAAGGAACCGTGTTTTGGTGGGGTAGAACAATTAAACTTGCTTGGGTACTAAAACCTTTTGTGGCGCTTGCCGATACTTTGATTATTTCGTCGTGTACCGGGACAATTTTTACGGTTTGGGCTTGTTGGTCGGTTTTCTGTTTTGGGTAAATGATTACGCCTTCCGATGTTTGCTCCCAATTTTTTTGCGAGCACGAAAGCATTAAAATGCCCATTATAAAAACGAAAATGAAACTTTTCATGTTACCTGAAATTTTTTTAGTTCGAATTCTAAATTATTTAGTAGTGTATATTTATGCTTCTTGTATAAAGTACAATAAAAGTGTAAATATAATTAATTAAAGAATATGCTACGCTAAAGTGCACGTAAAATGAAGAATTGCCGCCTGCTTGTTTTCAGCCGTTTAAATGCTAAAAATTTTTAATCAAATGAGAATAAGCTGCGGGTTTTAGCTATCTTCGTTAGCGTTAGGTTTAACAGGTATCAGTGTTACAAAAAATGCAAACTGACCAGCGAAAAAACACCTGCCACCATATTAAAAGAAACCAATTATGAAACGAGCATGGTCTAAAGAACACAAAAGGACATAAATAAATTAATCATGCCAGTTACACGGGTATCGACCAGCAATTTTTAAACAGACGTTATATATGTTTGGAATAAAGGCTATTATCATCAATTATTTTTAACACTAGCTATAAGTTGAACTATTTTCAATAAAACCAATAATAAAACGAGTAGATTAAAAAGTCTCTGAATACTTAGGAGAATGATTATGCGAGATACAGGGGTGACCAATAGAAATGAACAATTATAGACACATGAAAAACTTAGTACTACTTACACTTTGCTTGGCGTTTTTAGGCTTTGTGCAAGCGCAAACAAAATCAAACAATATTTCTCCTTTGTTGACAGAAGCTAGTCCTGAAAGTGTTGGCTTATCGGCAGAGCGCCTTGAACGGCTTGATAAAATGTGCGCAGAACAAGTGAGCAAGGGCAACCTGCCCGGTATGGTTTCGCTGGTGACACGCAACGGAAAAATTGTGCATTGGAAAGCTTATGGTGCAGCCAACGAAAGGGGCGACCAGCTGAAACGCGATGCCATTTTTCGTATTGCTTCACAATCAAAAGCCATTACCTCAACAGCTGTTATGATGCTTTGGGAAGAGGGTAAGTTTCAGTTGGATGACCCTATTTCCAAATACATTCCGGAGTTTAAAGGGCAACAGGTGTTGGCATCATTTAAATATAGCGATACCACCTGGACAGGCGTACCCGTAAAAAACGAAATTACAATAAGACACTTGCTTACACATACTTCAGGAATTGGGTATGGGGTTATTGATAGCGATGAACGTTTTAAAATGCTGTACAAAAAAGCTGGAGTAACCGACTTGTTTACCACAAAAAATATAAGCATTGAAGAGAGTGTAAAGAAACTGGCCAAAATGCCCTTGCATCACGAGCCGGGAGAAAAATTTACCTACAGCGAAGGGCTCGATGTTTTAGGCTACTTTATTGAAGTTGTTTCGGGAATGCCATTCGATCAGTTTTTGAGAAGCCATATTTTTGATCCGCTGGGGATGAACGACACCCATTTTTATCAACCGAAAAAGAATGCAGACCGATTGGTAGAAGTGCAACACAAGGTTGACGGGCAATGGAAAAAATACCCGGTAACTTTTTATGATACTGATTATCCGGTAAAAGGAGCCCGAACATTTTTTTCGGGTGGAGCAGGCCTTTCGAGCACGGCCAAAGATTATGCTACTTTTTTGCAAATGTACCTTAATGGTGGAGAGTACAACGGCATTCGTTTATTAAGTCGGAAAACCATTGAGGTGATTATGGCTAACCAGATTGGGGAAATTTGGGGCAACGACTCGGATATGAAGCATGGCCTCGCATTTAATGTTGCTACCCAAAAGGGACAGGATTTAGGCGGAAAAGGAAGTAAGGGTACTTTTACCTGGGGCGGCTATTTTAACACCCAGTATTTTGCCGATCCGGTTGAACAAATAATAGGAGTGATAATGAAACAAACGCAAGGACCGGTTAACGATAATACCAGTTGGAAATTTCGGCAATTGGTGTTTCAAGCTGTTGATGATTAGTGACTTGGGTGTTTCTGTGAAGGATGTAGTCTGCAAAAAAATACAATCAAAAATAAACCTCGCCATTCGGCGAGGTTTATTTTTTTTACTCTGTTTTTTAAGCCAGAAACGATTCCAGCATCCAAATTTCTTTTTCAGTATTTCCAATCCAATCGCTCATCATTGCAGCTGTACCTTCGTCGTTATTTTCTCCAGCAATTTCAAGTATTTCGTTAAAGCTTTTAAGGAAATAGCGCTGGCTTTCCAATACACTTTCAACAGCTGGTTTTGCCTCCGAAACGTTGGCTACCACACCCAGTTTTGCTGTTTTTAAGTAGTCCTCAAATGTATGCAAAGGCTGGCCTCCCAGCATTAAAATGCGTTCTGCAATTTCGTCAACTACTTCTGCTGCCTGGTTGTAATACCCTTCAAATTTTTCGTGAAGTGCAAAAAACAATTGCCCTTTTATATTCCAGTGCAAACCGCGCAGGTTTTGGTAATGAATTTGGTAATCTGCCAATAACTGATTTAATTTCTCAACGGTGTTTTGATTTGTTGCTTTCATAATGTGTAATTTTTAATTTATTTAAATTTTTTCTTTTGTTTCAACACTTCAAAAATACTATTAGCAGTATTTATTATATTTATGATATTATTAGTAGTTCTTATATTATGAATATTGCTCAATTAGAATATTTAAAGGAATTGTATGTGAGTGGTTCGTTTTCGGTAGCTGCCGACCGACTTGGAGTAACCCAGCCGGCTTTAAGTTTGCAAATACAGAAACTGGAAGACGAACTGGATTTTAAGTTAATTGACCGAAGTAAACGCCCCTTTCAATTTACTGATGAGGGAAATTTGTTTTACGAAAAATCGCTGGATATTTTAAAACAAATTGAGGCGCTAAAACAAATATCTATTACCATAAGCGAAGAAGTAAGTGGTAACCTGAAAGTAGGTATTATTCCAACCCTGGCACCTTATCTGGTACCGCTTTTTATTCATCAGCTGCGGCAAAGCTTCCCGGCTTTACAATTAGAAATATACGAGCTAAAAACCGAAAAAATAATAGATAAGATTAAAATGGGCGACATTGATTGTGGCATAATTTCAACGCCTGTTTCGGCTACAAATGTTGCGATTACCCCACTTTTTTACGAACGCTTTTTTGCCTATTTGTCTGAAAATCACCCGATGTTTAACCGCGATGTTATTAATATTAAATCGGTAGAAGAAAGTGATATTTGGTATTTGGAAGAGGGAAATTGTTTTCAGAACCAGATGAATTCAATTTGTCAGCTAAATCCGCAAAAACAAAACAAACAAAGCTTAATTTATCATAGTAATTCTATAGAGTCGTTGCGGCGTATTGTGGAAAACCGAAGTGGCCTTACCTTTATTCCGGAGCTGGCCACCATAAATATTCCGGCCGAGCAGGAAGAGCTGATAAAAGAAATTGTTCCCGACGAGCCCGTGCGAGAAATTAGCTTGATTACCGCAAAACGCTATGCCAAAGAAAGACAGGTTAAGGCATTAAAAGAAATAATTAGCGTAAGCGTACCTGCCCGGATGCGAACAAAACCGGATGGATGGGTGGTTGATACCCTGTTGTAAACTCGCATCAGTACCAGGAGCATGGTGTTAAAATCATAATTTATGCGGCAGAAAAAGTAAACTTTAATACGAACGGAATGTTTTAGAGCTTAAAATAAGGCCATGCAAAAACACGATCACCATCATCATCACCACGATGTAAAAGGGAAAAAGTTGCTTTGGGTAACTATTCTAAACCTTGCCATAACGTTTGTTCAGGTAGTGGGTGGTATTGTTTCCAATAGCTTGTCGTTATTGTCGGATGCTTTGCATAATCTTGGCGATTCGTCGGCGATTTTTATCGCCTTTTTGGCTGGAAAAAGAAGCCACAAAGAAGCCAACGAGCAAAAAACTTTTGGATATAAACGTATTGAAATTCTGGCTGCCCTTTTTAATGGCGTGGTGTTAATTGGTATTTGTTTATACCTGTTTATCGAGGCATACCAACGCTTTTTGCATCCCGAACCAATAAAGGGAAAAATAATGTTTATTGTGGCCAGTTTTGGTTTGCTTGCCAATTTAATTTCGGTGGTGGTGCTCAATAAAGATAAAAATGATAACCTGAATATCAGGGCGGCCTATTTGCATTTACTGGGCGATACTTTTTCGTCGGTAGCTGTTATTATTGGTGGGCTGGCTATCTGGAAATTTGGTGTTTTTTGGATTGACCCACTAATTACCGTTTTAGTAGGCCTGTATATTATTTACCACACCTGGGACGTGGTTAAAGAAACGGTTGATATTTTAATGCAGTCGACACCTGCCGATATCGACCTGTCCAAAATTAAAAACGAAGTGGAAAAAATTGAGGAGATTGATAATATTCATCACATTCATGTGTGGAAACTGGATGACACGCAAATTCACCTTGAAGCACACATAAACCTGGCTAAAAACATTACCATGAAGCAATTAATGGAGGTAAGAGCTCAGGCAGAAGAGGTTTTACACCAAAAATTTGGTATTGCACATATTACGCTTCAGGCCGGCTACAAATGTTGCGGCACCAATCCTGATTTGCTCGCCCACTGATTTGGCTTCTTGTTTCACCGGTTCTTATGAATAGCAACTGCCAAAATCCCCAATTTAGACGATTGTTTGTTCTCTGGTAATCAGCAATATTTGTGTTGTAAAAAACCAAAATTCAAGCTATGATTTTTACCTTTATTTCGGGCATTACAACATCGTCGCAAACAGAGCTGTTACGCTTGTTTCTTATCGATTTTTCGTTTTATACCTTCTTGGCAGGGCTTGTGGGCTGTATACTGTTTCGTAACGAAAGAAAAAAGTACCGCAGTAAAATTTTAATGGTTTTAATGACCCTGGCGTCTTTTGTTTTCCTGGTTTTTCAGTTCAATTAAAAGCGTCAGGCTAAATCGAAAAACCATCAACATCAACCAGACCATTGGCAACCGCATAAATAACCAACGCAGCAGTTGATTTTACCCCCAATTTATTACTGATGTTTTTTCGGTGCGAGATTACGGTATGGATACTGATAAAAAGTTCTTCGGCAATTTCTTTATTGGCTTTACCAATAGCCAGAAGTTTTAAAACATCAATTTCGCGTTCACTCAGGGCACTGTCGTTATCGTTTAAAGGCTGTGGAGCCGATGCAAAATGTTTTGCAAGTATATTGCTGATAGTGTCAAAACTGTCGGTAATAAAAATATTATCGGTAAAGTTTTTATGCAGGTTTCGGTCGTAGTGGTTTGAAATTAGTCCGATTATATTTTGTTGATTAAAAAATAACTGGAATTTACTGAGTGTAACCTTTGAGTTGCTAAAGGTAATCGGGTTAACAAGTACCATTTTTAACAGTTCGGGCTGACCGGTTTTAAGTGCCTCTTCAACCGTGTCCACATGCAACAACTCCATTTGGTCTTTAATGTTTTCAATAATGGCAATTATGCCTTCGCGAATGATAACCGAGGGTTCAATAATTAATATTTTACAAGGCTTATTCAATTAGGCAAGGTTTTGTTTTTCCAATTGTTCAACCTGTGGAATTAGTATCTCGTTTTCAATTTTCGAATGAATTTGCAGGTCGGCATCCAAATCGAATAGTGCAAATAATATTTTACGTCGTAGTTTACTGTTTGATTTTTGTGGGAGGTGTTCAATCAGCAAACGTTTTACATCGTCAAGCTTTTCCTGAATATCATCGTGGTGCTCGCGGTAGTCAATTACCGAATAATTATTTTTGGCGCTGGCTTCCAGTAAGTTTAAAATGTAGGGGAAAACAGTATTGTTTTCATAATCAAAATGCTGGTCAACTTCATTTTTGTATTCATTAAAAAAACGTTCAACCAGTTGCATTTCAGGTTTCTGGCTGTCTTCACTCATTAAATGAATATTTTGTATAATTTCCGGAAAAACCTCGTCGGCATAGTAGGTATGCGATTGCATCAGGTATTGCACAATTTGCTTCACCTCGTTTACATCAAATTCGAGCTGGTAATTGTACGAGCTGTCGATATTAAGGTTAGCCACCATTAAAAATACTTTGGTGCTAATCTGGTACTCTGCACAAAGCTCTTCCACTGTTTTTTCGTGAACGCCCAATTTTATTCCAAAACGCTCGAGTACCAAAATCAATTGCGGGTAGGTAAAAATCAATTTCGACACTTTTATGCCGTATCCTATTTTTTCGTGTTTTAAACTCATTACTGTATTCTTAACGCCACAAAAATATAATATTTATTCAGACCGTTTAAAAATAAGACTTGTTAACCGAAAAATATCAGATTGAATTTAGCTTAACTCATCCTTAGGTTAAATCGCATGATGTCTGAAAAAGATAGAATCGGCATTTTTTATCTTGACAGAATATTTCCCGTATCCTGATGAAAAATGTCGTATTTGTAGCACAAGAATTACTTTAGTGGCTAATGCAAAATTTTGGTTTGTGTAATTTCTGAAAAAAACACAACTTGGGGCTATTATTCTTGTAAAGTTTGCGGAAATTAAAAAATCGGTTTAAGCTTTTGTAGTCCTGTTTGTAACTTATTGCGTCATTAGTATAATGATTGTAAAATCATAAAAAGAAAACGATATGAATTATAAAACTGTAGTTTTTCTGCTTTTATGCTGTAGCCAAAGTTTATTTGCCCAAATAAATTTTGAAGTAGATGTACTAAATAAAGGTGCTGCCATACAACCTGATATGTACGGCGTGTTTTTCGAGGATATAAATTTTGGTGCCGATGGTGGCTTGTATGCCGAGTTGATAAAGAACCGGTCGTTTGAGTTTCATCAGCCATTTGTTGGCTGGCTGCCATTCGGAAATATAGCAGTTAAAAATGAAGCGCCTTGTTTTAACCGGAATCCAAACTATGTGCGCCTGAACGAAACCGGCCTGAGGCGAGGAACAGGGTTGGAAAACTTTGGGTTCAGAGGCATTGGTTTCCAAAAGAATGATGACTATCGTTTTTCGTTTTATGCGCGCGTTGTAAACGACGGCGATAAAAAGTTTGTTGTTGAATTGCTTGGCAGCAAAGAAAATGTAATTGGAAAAGGAGAACTTACTGTTAGCGGAAATTCATGGAAAAAATATACTACTACGATTAAATCTGGTGCAACTGATGCCAAAGGAAAACTAAGATTGATTCTGAAAACACAGGGAGAAGTTGACCTTGATCATATCTCTATGTTTCCGGTTGAAACCTGGAAAGGCCGCGAAAATGGTTTGCGCAAAGACCTGGTTGAGGCACTCTTTGAGTTGAACCCCGGTGTGTTTCGCTTTCCCGGAGGATGTATAATTGAAGGAAACACCCTGGAGACCCGCTACCAGTGGAAGAATAGTGTTGGTCCTGTTGAGAACCGACCACTAAATGAAAACCGCTGGAATTATACTTTTAAACACCGCTTTTTCCCGGATTATTACCAAACCTACGGAATGGGTTTTTACGAGTTCTTTTTGTTGAGTGAAGACCTTGGCGCCGAGCCTCTTCCTGTTATTAGCTGTGGTTTGGCGTGTCAGTATGAAAGCGAAGAATGTGTGCCTGTTGGCGATTTGAAGCCTTACATTGACGATGCTGTTGACCTGATTGAGTTTGCCAACGGACCGCTTGACTCGGAATGGGGAAAAGTTAGGGCCGAAATGGGGCACCCAGAGCCTTTTAACCTGAAATACCTGGCTATTGGAAACGAACAATGGGGAGAAGGCTATGTAGAGCGGTTGATTCCTTTTTTAGAGGTACTTCGCAATAAACATCCGGAGATTAAAATTATTGGCACATCGGGACCTACACCCGACGGTGAAAAATTTGACTACTTGTGGCCCAAAATGAGAGAGCTGGAAGTAGATTTGGTTGACGAACACTACTATCGAAGTCCGGAGTGGTTTTTGGCCAACGCAGCACGCTACGATAGTTACGATCGTAGTGGTCCCAAAGTATTTGCCGGAGAATATGCCTCCCACCATAAAACCCGTGATAACAATTTGAGGGCAGCCATCTCGGAAGCTGCATTTATGACCGGCCTTGAGCGAAATGCCGATGTGGTGCAACTGGCAACTTATGCCCCGCTGTTTGCCCATGTTGATGCCTGGCAGTGGAAACCTGATATGATTTGGTTTGATAACCTAAATGTGGTTCGAACCCCAAATTATTACGTGCAAAAAATGTATGCCTGCAACGCCGGAACAAATGTGTTGCCTTTAACCCGAGACAACGAAATTGTAGCAGGAAAAGACAGTTTGTTTGCCAGTGCCGTTTTCGATGCGAATACAACAGAGCTTATTGTAAAAGTTGTAAATGCCTCGGATAAGCCACAAGAAATTAACATTTTACTTAAGCAGTTAAATCAATCGGTGGCCAACACTCGGGTAAATATTAGCCGTTTACATGCAAACGAGCCCGGAGCCGTTAACACCATTGAGGCACCAAATAAACTGGTTCCAACATCAACATACGTTTTGGCCCATGAAAAAGGGTTTAAATTAAATGCCCTGGGCAATGCGTTTTACGTTTGCCGCATAAAAATAAAAGAATAGCAACCATTCATTCGAATTTTACGAAAAAATACATAACCACATTATCGATGAAACACAAAGAACTAATTCTCTCCACTTTTTTAATCCTGTTACTATTGGTTCAGGGATGTACCAAAACCGAAAATAACGAGGCCTACCTGTTTGCCTATTTTACCGGAAATGGCCCGGGCGAAGAAGCAATCCGCTTTGCTGTAAGTGAGGATGCTTACCATTACAGGGCTTTAAATAACGATCAGCCAATTCTTAATAATAAAGATATTTCGTCCACAGGCGGGGTGCGCGACCCACATATCCTACGCGGTGCCAACGGCAACTTTTACATGGTAGTAACCGATTTGTATGTAACCGATATGGGTTGGAAAAACTACGCCATGGTTCTATTAAAATCAAATGATTTAATTAACTGGAAATCATCAATAGTAAATATTCCGGAGGCTTTTCCTGATGAGTTTGGAGATGTGTGGCGCGTTTGGGCCCCACAAACTATTTATGATGAGGAAGTTGGGAAGTATATGGTTTATTTCTCGATGAAGCAGGGCGATGAGCCTGATATTATTTATTACGCTTACGCCAATGCCGATTTTACCGCGCTGGAAGCAGCACCCAAACAATTGCTGTACAGCCCAACAAACAATGCTTGTATTGATGGCGATATCATAAAAAAAGATCAAAAGTTTTACCTTTTTCATAAATCGGAAAGTGGCGACCCGGGAATTAAACTGGCTATCTCCGATCATCTCACCGAAGGCTACGAGTACCCCAGCCTCGAACGGGTCGATAAAGAAATTGAAAATGTAGAGGGCTCGGGCGTTTTTAAATTAAATAATTCAGATGAGTGGATTTTAATGTACGATGTATACGGCCTGGGAAGGTATCAATTTACGAAAAGTACAGATTTGCAAAATTTTACAGTTATTGATGAGGAGATTACTATGAATTTTCATCCTCGGCACGGAACAGTACTGCCCATAACCAAAACAGAGTTGAAACGATTAATATCGCAATGGGGAACAATGGATGACCCACTGGTAGAGGCTGCAGCCTCTGGTTTAAAAACACAAAATGTGAATATAGACAGCCAAAAAGGACGTATCCGTTTTCCGGTAAAAAAGGGTGTTGATATTTCTTCTTTCGATCCTGAATTTAAAACCTTTACGGGAGTAAAAGTAAGCCCAATGGGGCCTCAAAATTTTTCTTTAGGTCCGGTAAACTATACCATTACAATTGATGGAGTTGGGGAGCAAAATTTCGAGGCAACCGTTGCCGAAGATCATAATCCTGTTTTGGAAGGCTTTTATGCCGATCCGGATGTTCTCTTTGCTGAAAAAACAGGCAAATATTACATCTACCCAACAAGCGATGGATTTCATAACTGGGGAGGCTATTATTTCAAAACCTTCTCATCCGAAAACCTGGTTGACTGGCAAGATGAGGGAGTAATTTTAAACCTACGCGAAGATGTAAGCTGGGCTAATCATAATGCATGGGCACCCTGTATTATTGAGAAGAAAATTGATGGGGAATATAAGTATTTCTTTTATTTCTGTGGGCGGCAAAAAATTGGCGTTGCCGTTGCCGATAACCCCGAAGGACCATTTGTTGATAGCGGAGAACCGCTGATAAACTGGAAGCCCGAAGGAGTGAAAGGAGGGCAGGAAATAGATCCCGATGTTTTTACCGATCCAAAAACCGGAAAAAGTTACCTGTACTGGGGAAATGGTTATATGGCCGGAGTTGAGCTTAACGATGATATGGTTTCGTTAAAAATGGAAACTTTAAAAGTAATGACTCCGGATAAAACTTTCAGGGAAGGAGTGTATGTAATATACCGAAACGGTACATACTATTTTATGTGGTCGGAAGACGATACCCGCAGTCCGAACTACAAAGTGCGTTATGCCACAAGCAATTCTCCCTTGGGCGAATTAACCATTCCCGAAAATAATATTGTTATTCAGCGCAATGCTGAGAAAGAAATTTTTGCAACCGGTCATAACTCGGCAATACAGGTTCCCGGAGAAGATGAGTGGTACCTGGTTTATCATCGTTTTACGTATCCTAATGGAAAAAACATGGGCTACAGGGCAGGTTTTCATCGCGAAGTTTGTATCGACAGACTCGGGTTTGATGAGCAGGGGAATATCATAGAAGTTATACCAACACTGGAAGGAATAGATCGTTAGTCGCTTCCTCTTTTCGGACTTTGGGAAACAGCTTTTGTCTTTATTACAGGCAAGAGGTAGATTTTGGATTAACGCTGGTTTTAAGCACTGATTTAATAGTACTCTTTACGCATAAATTAAGGTCGCATGCCAGCTTTTATTTTTGGCCTGAATATAAAAACACCATGGTGCCGGACGATAAAAGTACCAGGTCTGTTTAATTTTTTTGTTAGTTTTCAGAGTTGAATAAAAGCCAGATAGTGAGTGTGTTGTGTGTGGAGTATGGGTGATGGCATATATTTCTCTCTTTGTGCTCTTCAGCATGTTTATGCAGATTTTCAGGAAAATAATAATAAAAGTTAAAAATACTTTTATAGATTTGTTTCATCAATTTTATTATGAAACACTATACTAAACATCCAAAACATTTTGTTGCAGTCGACTGCGTAATACTCGGATACGATGAAGGAGAACTCTGCCTGTTGTTATATCCGAGAGGTTTTGAACCCTCAAAAGGAGCATGGTCGTTAATGGGGGGCTTCGTTCAGGATGATGAATCGTCGGATGACGCCGCCAAGCGTGTTTTAAAACAAACCATAGGACTCGAAGATATTTTTATGCAGCAGGTGGCAACCTTTGCCAAGCCTGATCGCGACCCCGAAGCACGCGTGATAAGCGTTGCCTACTATGCGTTGGTTAGAATGGATGAACACGACAAAGCCTGTGTTAGAGAGCATGGCGCACACTGGTGGCCCATCTCTGAATTGCCCGAAATGATTTTTGACCATGGAAAGATGGTGAAGGAAGCTCTGGTAAAATTGCAACAGGAAGCCGGGTATCGTTTAATCGGGAAAGAGTTACTTGCCGATAAATTTACCTTGCTGCAATTGCGGAAATTATACGAAGCCATTTTTCAACGCGAATTCGACCCCGGAAATTTCAGAAAAAAAATATTGTCGCTTGATGTGCTTGAGCGACTCAATGAAAAAGACTCGTCCGAGTCGAAAAAAGGAGCCTTCTATTACCGTTGTAAAAACGAAATTACCGAGCGTGGGCTCGACCGTATTGTGAAGGTTTAATTCGGCTGTAAACAAATAAAAGTAATATATACATTTATAATAAAATCTAAAAAAATGAACAATTCAATTAAAGAAATGGAAGTATGGTTTGTTACCGGTAGCCAGCACCTGTACGGACCAAAAACTTTGGAGCAGGTAGCGGCTCATTCAAAAGAGATTGCTGCTTCGTTTGATGCTTCTTCTGAAATTCCTGTTAAAGTTGTGGTTAAACCAACCGGTGTAGGATCAAAAGAAATACACCGGATTTGTAAAGATGCAAACAGCAGTGATAACTGCATTGGAATTATTACCTGGATGCATACTTTCTCTCCGGCAAAAATGTGGATTCATGGATTGCAGGAATTAAACAAACCTTTATTGCACCTGCACACGCAGTACAACAAAGAAATTCCGTGGGAAGAAATTGATATGGATTTTATGAACCTGAACCAGAGTGCACATGGCGACAGAGAATTTGGCCATATTACTGCACGCATGCGTTACAACCTAAAAGTGGTTGTTGGCCACTGGCAGGATCCTAAAACCCTTGCACAAATTGCATCATGGGCACGAGTTGCAGCAGCATGGGCTGATTCGCAAGATATGTTAATTGTACGTTTTGGCGATCAAATGAATAATGTAGCAGTTACCGATGGTGATAAAGTAGAGGCTGAACGGGTTTTCGGTTATCACGTTGATTATTGTCCGATTGCAGAGTTAGTAGCCTACCAGGATAAAGTAAGCGACGAAGAAGTTGCTGAATTGGTAAAGGTTTACGAAGCAGATTACAATTTTGTAGACCATTGCAAAGAAGGTGGAAAAGACCGCCAACAAGTATTTTTTGCAGCTAAAATTGAGATTGCCTTGCGCCGTTTGTTAGAAGCAAAAGGGGCAAAAGCATTTACAACAAATTTCGACGATTTGGAAGGTATCGATCAGTTACCGGGCTTAGCATCGCAGCGTTTAATGGCCGATGGTTATGGCTTTGGTGCCGAAGGAGACTGGAAAACAGCTGCCTTGTTACGCACCATGTGGTTTATGAGCCAGGGAATGCCTGAATTTAAAGGATGTTCTTTCCTGGAAGATTATACCTTAAACTTTGATGGAGAAAACAGCGCGATTCTTCAGGCACATATGTTGGAAGTTTGTCCGTTAATTGCTGACGGAACTCCGACACTTGATGTGCTTCCGTTGGGAATTGGCGGTAAAAACGACCCGGCCCGTGTAATCTTTAAAAGTAAAACCGGACCAGGTGTTGCAGCAACAGTTGTTGATATGGGAAGTCGTTTCCGAATGATTATTAATGTGGTTGATTGTATCGAATCAAAAGACCTTCCGAAACTACCGGTGGCTAGTGCCCTTTGGATTCCGCAACCAAACTTTGAAATAGGAGCAGCTGCATGGATTTTAGCCGGAGGTACGCACCACACTAGTTTCTCTTACGATTTAAGTGTTGAAGATTTATTAGACTTTGCTGAAATTGCTGGAATAGAAGCCGTGGTAATTGATAATTGCACTACTATTCCTGAGTTCAAAAAAGAACTGCGCTGGAACGATCTTTACTATCACCTGGCCAAAGGATTATAATAGAAACTAAATCAAAAAATTAAATCAACAATTATGGAACTACTTGATTGGATTGTGATTGGCCTGTTCGGAGTAGCACTAATCGGAATTATAATTTGGGTGCTTAGTCAGAAAGAGGAAACCTCTGGCGACTATTTCCTGGCCGGGCGCGATGCCTCATGGATTGCAATCGGAGCCTCAATTTTTGCTTCAAATATCGGATCAGAACACCTTATTGGTTTAGCCGGAGCCGGTGCCTCCAGTGGTATGGCAATGGCACACTGGGAAATACAGGGATGGATGATTTTGGTACTGGGGTGGGTATTTGTTCCTTTTTATTCGAGAAGTATGGTACTAACCATGCCCGAATTTTTGGAGCGTAGATACAATAAAGAATCAAGAACTGTTTTGTCGCTGATCTCTTTAGTAAGTTATGTATTAACAAAGGTTGCAGTAACTGTTTATGCCGGAGGTTTGGTTTTTCAACAGGTTTTTGGTATCGAAACCATGTGGGGAATCGATTTCTTTTGGATTTCGGCCATTGGTTTGGTGCTGTTAACTGCACTTTATACCATTTTTGGTGGAATGAAATCGGTGTTGTATACATCGGTGCTTCAAACACCAATACTACTGGGTGGATCGCTGGTAATTGTTGTGCTTGGTTTAAAAGCTGTTGGTGGCTGGGATCAGGTACTGGAAATTGCAGGTGCTACAAAAGTTAACGAATATGGCGATAGCATGATTAACCTTATCAGAGATAATCGTGATGCTGATTTTCCCTGGTTGGGCGCTTTAGTCGGTTCAAGTATTATTGGTTTCTGGTATTGGTGTACCGACCAGTTTATTGTTCAAAGGGTGCTATCGGGTAAAAACGAAACACATGCCCGTAGAGGTACAATTTTTGGTGCTTACCTGAAATTATTACCGGTATTTCTTTTTCTTATTCCTGGTATGATTGCTTATGCAATGAGTGCCAAAGGAAACGTAATGCTGAACGGCGAGTTATATGTGTTGCCAAGTGCCGATGCTGCTTTCCCATCGTTGGTGGCCCAGTTGCTGCCTGCCGGTATTAAAGGTTTGGTGGTATGTGGTATTTTAGCTGCTTTGATGAGTTCGCTGGCTTCGCTGTTTAACTCTTCGTCAATGTTGTTTACCATCGACTTCTACAAACGATTCAAACCGGAAACTCCGGAGAAAAAACTCGTAAAAATTGGTCAGGTTGCAACTGTTGTAATCGTAGTTCTGGGTATTCTTTGGATTCCGATTATGAGAAGTATCGGTGATGTGTTATACGAATACTTACAAGACGTACAATCCGTTCTGGCTCCTGGTATTGCCGCAGCATTCTTGCTTGGTATTACATGGAAACGTGCTTCTTCCAAAGGTGGATTCTGGGGACTAATGTCAGGATTTATAATTGGTATTACCCGTTTGGGTGCCAAAGTGTATTACGAGAATGTTCAGGGGGCAGCCGACAACTTATTTAAAAGCCTGTTTTTCGATATGAACTGGTTGTTCTTCTGTGGTTGGATGTTCCTTGTATGTTTGGTAGTAGTTGCTGTTGTGAGTATGCTTACTGAAGCACCGAGCAAAGAAAAAATTCAGGGCTTGGTATTTGGAACGAATACGGCAGAGCAAAAAGCTGCTACCCGTGCCAGCTGGAATGGTTGGGATGTTTTCCATACCGCTGTAATTCTCGGATTAACAGTAGCATTTTACATCTACTTCTGGTAGATTAAAAAACAAAATAAATTATGCTTGAACAGTTAAAAGAAGAAGTTTTTAAAGCGAACCTGGAACTGGTAGAACTCGACCTGGTAATTTTTACCTGGGGAAATGTGAGTGCTATCGATCGCGAAAAAGGTTTGGTGGTAATTAAACCAAGTGGTGTTTCGTACGAAGATATGAAAGCCAGCGATATGGTAGTGGTTGACATGGAGGGGAATGTGGTAGAAGGAAATCTGAAGCCATCGAGCGACACCGCAACTCACTTGGTGCTTTACAAAGCTTTTGAAGGAATAGCAGGAGTGGTACACACGCACTCGGCCTGGGCAACAAGCTGGGCGCAAGCCGGAAGAAGCATTCCTGCTTTGGGTACAACACATGCCGATTATTTTTACGGTGCAATTCCATGTACGCGTAAACTTACCGAGGAGGAAGTAACTACGGCATACGAAGTGGAGACTGGAAACGTAATTGTGGAAACTTTCGAGGGACTTGATCCGGTTGCAATACCGGGAGTTCTGGTAAATAACCACGGTCCGTTTTCGTGGGGTACAAGTGCCCACAATGCCGTTCATAACGCAAAAGTTATGGAAGAAGTGGCAAAAATGGCACACACTGCATTGCAGTTGACTCCGGGAGCTGAGATCGATCAATTCTTATTAGATAAGCATTACCTGCGCAAGCACGGGAAAAATGCATACTACGGACAGTAATTGTCCATCAGTTAAAAAAATCAAGGACGAAAAGTTGGTGGAGGAACAAACGCTGCCAGCTTTTCGCTCCATCTTAAATTCGAAAAATGGCAAAATATACAATTGGACTGGATTATGGTTCTGATTCGGTTCGTTCATTAATCGTAAATGTAGAAACCGGAGAAGAGCTGGCAAGCGTGGTGTTTGAATACCCGCGTTGGAAAAAAGGAGAATATTGCGATGCGCCAAACAATCAGTTTCGGCAGCATCCGAAAGATTATTTAGAAGGCTTGGAATACACCATTGTTGAGGCCCTGAAACAAGTTCCTGCAGGTGTGGCCGAAAATGTTGTGGGTATTTCTGTTGACACCACGGGATCGACCCCGGTAGCGGTTGACGAAAAGGGTACACCGCTGGCATTAACTGCAGGGTTTGAAGAGAACCCAAACGCGATGTTCGTACTTTGGAAAGATCATACGGCAGTAAAAGAGGCGGAAGAAATTAATGAATTAGCCAGGAAGTGGGATATCGACTTTACAAAATACGAGGGTGGAATTTATTCATCAGAGTGGTTCTGGGCCAAGCTGCTGCATGTAACGCGCAAAGATGCCGCAGTGTACCGTGCTGCTTATTCGTGGGTAGAGCACTGCGACTGGATTCCGGCAGTTCTTACCGGAGATACAAATCCAAAAACATTAAAAAGAAGCCGTTGTGCAGCAGGTCATAAAGCCATGTGGCATGAAGCTTTTGGTGGTTTGCCATCAGAAGAATTTCTGACTCAGCTTGATCCGATGTTAGCCGGATTAAAAGATCGTTTGTTTAAAGAAACATTTACCTGCGATGTTGCGGCAGGAACATTGAGTGAAGAGTGGGCGAAGAAATTAGGCCTTTCAACCAACGTGGTAATTGGGGTAGGAGCTTTTGATGCTCACCTTGGTGCTGTTGGTGCGCAAATCGAGCCTTATCACTTATCGAAAGTAATGGGAACATCAACCTGCGACATGTTGATTGCGCCGCTTGAAGAAGTAGGTGATAAACTGGTAAGCGGTATTTGTGGTCAGGTTGACGGATCTATCGTTCCGGGTATGTTAGGTCTCGAAGCCGGTCAATCGGCATTTGGTGATATTTATGCATGGTTCCGTCGTTTAATCGAATGGCCAATGCAAAATATTTTGGCAGAATCTGATTTGATCGATGAGGAAACCAAGAAAAAACTGATCGATGAAACTTCAGGTAAGGTTATTGCCAAATTGAGCCAGGAAGCTGAAAAAATTCCTATCGCCGAGAGCGGAATCGTTGCACTCGACTGGATGAACGGTCGTCGTACTCCGGATGCTAACCAGGCATTAAAAGGAGCGATTATCGGTTTGAATTTAGGATCGGATGCACCACGTATTTTCCGTGCGTTGGTTGAAGCTACTGCTTTCGGATCAAAAGCCATTAACGACCGCTTTATTTCTGAAGGAATTCGCATCGACGGTGTGATTGCACTGGGTGGTGTGGCTAAAAAATCGCGACTGGTAATGCAAATTGTTGCCGACGTACTGGATATGCCGATTAAAGTGGCCCGTTCGGAGCAGGCTTGTGCTTTAGGTACAGCAATGGCAGCAGCAGTGGCAGCCGGTGTTTACGAAAACCTTGGCGAAGCACAGGCAAAAATGGGTGGCGGTTTCGAAATGGAATATCATCCAATTCCTGAAAATGTAGAGAAATACAAAGACCTTTACGAGAAATACAATAGACTGGGTAAGTTTATTGAGTTCGATTTGAATAAATAACCTAAAAATAAACCAATGAAATACTTAGGATTAATAGCTTTAATATTTATGGTATTTAGTTGTACACAAGAAGAAGCTCCTGTTGGAATTTCAAACGAAGCATTTTCGTATGATTACAACGGAAAAAAGATAGAGCTCTATACCTTGAAAAACGATAACGGCGTTGTTTGTCAGTTAACCAATTTTGGCGCAAGAGTGGTGAGTTTGTATGCACCTGATAAAAACGGAACGCCCGGCGATGTGGTGGTAGGTTATGGCAGTGGTAAAGATTTTGTTGAGAAAAAAGAAAATTTCTTTGGCGCTACTATTGGGCGCTACGGAAACCGCATAGGAAATGCAACATTTACCATTGATAGTATTAGTTATCAGCTGGAGAAAAACGATGGAGAAAATCATCTTCACGGCGGAAGTAACGGATTTCACCGACAGGTATGGACGGTGGAAAGTGTAAGTGACAACGAAATTGTTTTTAGCTACCTTTCTCCCGATGGCGAAAGTGCTTATCCGGGAACCGTAAATACAACCATTACATACCAGTTAACGGCAGCTAACGAGTTAAAAATTGAGTATTTTGCAACAACAGATAAAAAAACAGTTCTCAATCTTACCAATCATACCTATTTTAATTTAAAAGATGGCGGTAAAAGCTCAATTAACGAACACCTGATGTACTTGAATGCATTACGTTTTACCCCGGTTGACGGCGGATTGATTCCTACCGGAGAATTGGCAGAAGTGACTGGTACTCCTTTTGATTTTACGCAGGCTACGGCTATTGGCGAGAGGGTTGATAACGAGCACCAGCAGTTAAAAGTTGGAAATGGTTACGACCATAACTGGGTGCTTGATACTGGCAATGATAAAACACAATTGGCAGCCCGCGTAGTTGAACCCGAATCGGGCAGGGTACTCGAAGTGTATACCAACGAGCCAGGCATTCAGTTTTACGGAGGAAACTTTTTAGATGGAACAATTGCCGGAAAATCAGGTATAAAGAATGGATTCAGGTCTGCTTTTTGCCTGGAGACTCAACATTTTCCCGACAGTCCGAACAAACCTGAATTTCCAGGAGTGTTGTTAAATCCGGGAGACAAATATTATTCAATTTGTATCTACAAATTTGGTGTTGAAAAATAGGATTCCGGAGATTAAATAAATGAAATGCTGTTGAAACTTATTAATGATGTAATACAATTTAGGCGAGGAACTCATAACTTAACAGAGCAGTCAGCCCATGGGGGATGCGTGAAACACCCATGAACCATTTAAAATTTAAAACAGAATAAAATACGGAAAAAATAAAGGGGAGCTGCGATTGCTGCTCCCCTTGGTTTATGCCTCCTGTGTAGTCAAATTCATTGTGATATTAAGTTAATTATTAAGTAGTATGCGAAAAATTTGAATCTGCTTACAGGAAATAAATTTTTACTTATTAAATTAAATTTTACTATTCTTTTCGTAATCTTCGATGTTATTAAACGAATACTCATAGTCCATTGGTATAATTTCATTGTATTCTTCAATTGATGCATTCGATAAACAGGCATCAATAATTTTCCTTCCGGTTTGGAATAAATCCTTGTGCAGGTATTTTTTCAGTTCTTTATTAAAAAATTCCTGCAAAATTGCAGCACCTGCATCGTAGGCATCAGTACCTACCTCAACCTGGTTGTAAACTTTTAAAAATCGGCTCGGTATTTTAGATCCTTCAATAGTGAGGTAATTTAATTCGTAGCCTAAAAGCGAACAACGTGCAGCTTGCATTTGGTCGTCTCTGAGTTTTGTTCCTCCCCGTCGGGTTAAATATTCACGCATTAAAAGCTGCGGTTTAAAACCAACTTCCCAAACACCAATATTTTGGTTAGGCACCAACGAGAATATCGTTCTAGGTGTTTCAATAATTTGTTTTAACAGCATGTTGGCATGGATTATACGGTCGCCT
This sequence comes from uncultured Draconibacterium sp., assembly GCF_963676735.1. NCBI lineage: Bacteria > Pseudomonadati > Bacteroidota > Bacteroidia > Marinilabiliales > Prolixibacteraceae > Draconibacterium > uncultured Draconibacterium sp. The sequence continues at coordinate 816,970 of NZ_OY781464.1, forward strand.
GTTGCAAAAGGCCAGTACGAGCCTACGCCTTCGCTTTCCATTGCTCCGGTTCCAACAATACTTGGATTTTTGTGTCCGCGTGGAGCGACCAAACGCCATAACCAGGCCAATGCCGGTGGTAAAATATGAAATAGCCCAACAATACCGTAAGTTGGGTCTTCAATCGAGCATTTTGGTGTACGTATTCCAAAACTGCGCACATCAACCGATACTGCTCCGTCAATCGAATTCTCAACAATTTCGCGGGGCATTACAACTCTTGGATTTGGGCAACGTTTGCCCGGTTCGTCTTCAATATGATCCCATATTAATGCGGTTGACTCGGGTTTGGTATCGATATTTAAAAACAATAAAGGTTTTTTAGGATTGATAGTATTCTTCTCTAAAACCGGGTCGTCGCCGTATTTGTTAACACTGTCGGTTCTTACAAACCAGGCGTTTTCAGCATCCATAATTCCCAGTTTCCCATTGTCTTTCTGAAATGATGGATGACAGAATGCCATATCGTCGGCAACAGCTTTAAAGCTGCATGTTCGAGGAATGGTTATAAACCTGGTTTCATCGGTACGCGAATTTCTACCCAGTAAAACCCTTCCGTCTGTTTCTCTTAAAATATGTTGATGCAATTCTGATTTTCCACCGCCACTGGCACCTTCGTGCATAAAGGTTGTGGTAATGTCGTAAGGACTAATTGATTGTACTGCAGAACAGTGCGCTGTAATCCAGTTTTCTTTCTCGCCTTGGGCCAGTAGTACGCCGTACAAGCCTTTTTTTGCACTTGGTCCAGGATAAAGGTTGTACGAATACAATTCATGAATGTGGTCTAAACGATTGTGAACAACAACTTGCTTTCCGTCAAAATGTGTATGACGGAAAACGGGAGCCACAAAAATTACAGATTTAATTTCGCCTTTTTCACTTATTTCGTCAAGCGAAACAATTTCCTGCAACATCGAAAGTCCCATGGCAAAAAATCCGGCGTTTGCAGGTGCAATAGCAATTCCCAGTGAGCCTATTCCCTGTCGGCCAGCAAAATAAAAGAACACCGCCAAATCCTGTTCTTTCAGCCAGTCAAAAGTTTCTGATTGTATGTCAGCAAAAGGATATCCAAATTTATCAGAAAAACGAGTTTTGGCAGACGGTTTGTCATCGCCAATAACCATGGTTCCCGGATCCCTTCTACGCATATACGCTTCGGTATAATTAACTGAAATACCGTTTTTAACCCGGTGAACAATTGCTTCGGTGTACGTTCCTTTGCCCTCAATATCATACGAAACGGCAAATTCTTTATTTTCTTTTCCGTTGGTTGCGGCTTCGGCAAGCTCATCGGTAGAATTAAAAAATGTAAATGATTTACAGGAATTTAGAAGGTTTTGTACATTATCAGGCAATTGAATGCCTTTGCTTTTAAGGTTGCTTGTAAAATTTGAATACTCTTCGCGCATACTAATACTTTTTTGAGTTATTGTACCGGCTTAACTCGTGCCGGTAACGTGGCGCAAAACTATAAAAAGCTTTAGTATCGTTTAAAAAATAAAGAAGAACTTAATACTATTTAAGTATTTATTAACTTATTAAGTAGAGATGAAAATTGCAGTGTTTTTCTAAATGTTTGGAGGAGTAACCACCCAAATTGCCCGGGTAACACCATTGTGAATATTTTTGGCGTTATGCATAATGTTTGAATTGAAATAGAAACTATCTCCTACTTCCAAATCGTAAGTTTTGTCCTCGAGTGTTATAGCCAGTTTTCCCTCGGTTAAGTAGCAAAACTCTTGTCCGGGATGATTGGTCATAATTCCGTTACTGTCTGAATTAGGCACAAACTCAAGAAGGTATGTCTCCATTTGCTTATGCGGATCGTGGTGCGAAAGCAGGAAAAGTTTGGTTCCGCTTTTATTTTTCTGCACAAATTTTTTCTGCTTGTCCGAAATCAGCGGTTGTTGTAACAGGGTTTCATTTTCTCCAATTAATTCACCAACAGTTGTATTTAAACTGTCGGCAATATTTTTTAAGGTAAGAATGGATGGAAAAGCTTTTGCATTTTCAATTTGCGATAACGCGCTGGAGCTGATTCCTATTTTTCCAGCTAAATCGTTAAGCCTTAGGTGTAAGTTTTCTCTTTTTCTTCGTATTCTTTCCCCTAGTCGTTTCATAAATTAGCTCTACCTGGTTGTTAATTTTTTTGTTTGTGCCACAAAAAAATGACATTGCCAACAAAGGTAAAAGAAATATCTAAGCTGTTAAAGATTAGTTAATAAATTAAGTAGCTTTTAAATAGTGTGTTGTTTTGTTTTATTTGAAGCCGGAGCTGTTTTTATAAGTAATTTTATATTATCGTTGTATTTATGAGATTAATTTCGTGGCGCTTACTTTTTTATAACAAAGCACTGCCATCGGGCCAGGTGGAGAAGTGCTTTGGGACGATGGAACAATTATACATCAAAATCATTTTGGAATGCCCTTCTTGCTGATTGAAAATGGCGTGCCTACCCATTTGTTTGCCGCAACCGGCAACGGACCTAAAGGCTGGAAGTTTGATAAAACATGGAACATGTTAATTCCTTTAAAAACTATTTTTTAGAGAGTAATAAGCAAAATTTTTACAATCTTCGAATAAAAATTTAGATATGAACTGTAACCAAAAACGTATTCTTTTTTTGTTTCTGTTGTTGTTGTCGGTCTATTACACAGAAGCACAAAAAATGCCGGTAGACCTGGTAAATCCATTTGTTGATACCCACAATTCGCGCTGGTTTTATTTTAATTCGGCATCTCGTCCGTTTGGCATGGTAAACCTTAGTCCCGACACTGATACTGATAAAACATGGAGTTCGGGGTATTTGTACGATAGCAAATCCATTCGATGTTTTAGCCATATACATGCCTGGCAGTTGGCTGGTATTGCGGTTATGCCAACAACAGGCGAGTTTAAAGGGCACTTAGGAATGAACGCATACCAATCAGCTTTTACTCACGATACCGAAGTAGCAAAACCCGGTTACCATAAAGTGGTGCTCGATGATTATGAAATAACAGCAGAGCTTACTTCTTCAACACGCGTTGGTTTTCACAGGTACACCTTCCCCGAAAAGAAAAATAAGGCCATTATTTTTGATACTGGGGCAAAGCTTGCCCATGGGCCTACGGTCTACTCGAAAGTATGGAAAGTTAGCGATACTGAAATTGCAGGAGTTCAGGTACTAAGCAAGACAGGTCGTCGCCCCAAAGATACTCCTGTTTATTTTGTAGCACGCCTAAATAAGCCTTTCAGTTCGATAAAAGGCTGGAAAGATAAAAAGCTCTTGGCCAATGCGCCCGATACCATCCAGGGAGTAAATGCTGGTGCCGCTTTATTTTTCGATTCAGAAGAAAAAGAAGAAATTTTAATGAAAGTTGGAATTTCGTATGTAAGTACCGAACAAGCCCGCTTAAACCTCGATACCGAAATTAACCATTGGGATTTCAACCAGGTTGTTCAATCTTCGGTTGATGAGTGGAACGAGTGGTTGGGAAGAATTGAGATAAAAGGAGGAACTGAGCAGCAACAAATTAAGTTTTATACTGATTTATGGCGCTCGTTACTTGGGCGAAGAATTGTAAGCGATGTAGATGGGAAATACATGGACAGAACGGGTGAAAATGCTGTGGTACGTTCGGTTCGTGTAGATGAAAACGGTGAGCCGCTGTTTCCGCATTATAATTTTGATGCGTGGTGGGGCAGCCACTGGTCGTTGAATATTCTCTGGTCGATGGTATACCCCGAAGTGATGGATGGTTTTTGTAACACCATGGTTGATATGTACCAAAATGGCGGATTAATTCCACGCGGACCTTCAGGTGGGAACTATACTTTTGTAATGATTGGCGATCCGTCAACCTCGTTTTTTGCAACAGCCTATAATAAAGGAATCCGGAATTACGATGCTGAAAAAGCCTATGAAGGTTTACGAAAAAATGCATTTGTAGGTGGTTCACGCGACCATGCCGGATACGAACACAATACACCCGCCTTTGGCGGAGGAATGCAGTATTACGTAAAACAGGGTTGGGTTCCGGAGGGAATCAAAGCAAAAGGCGGCCATAAGGACGGGGCATCGATGACCCTGGAATATGCCTACCAGGATTGGTGTTTGGCACAAATGGCAAAATCCCTTGGAAAAGATAGCGATTATGAGTTGTTTATGGAACGATCTGAAAATTACAAGCACCTGTGGAATCCTGAAACCCGAATGATGCATCCGCGCGAAATGGACGGTAGTTGGATCGAAGATTTTCAGCCGGTGGTTGAAGGTTTTAATGCACGGGGTTTTTGCGAAAGTAACTCGGCTATCTACACGCATTTTATTCCACACGATATGGCCGGATTAATCGAACTTTTTGGTGGCAACGAAAAGTATACCCATTTTTTGGATTGGTGTTTTAACGAAGGCGAAAAGCTTGATTTTGTAGGAATTAACAAAAATCATGCGGCTAACTGGATTGACTATGGGAACCAGCCCGGTACCGGAATGGCGCATTTGTTTAACTACTCGGGAGCGCCATGGCTTACCCAAAAGTGGGTGCGAAAAGTAAAAGAGGCCTATGGCGATATTACGCCTTACGATGGCTATAAAGGCGACGAAGACCAGGGGCAAATGGGGGCTTTGGGTGTATTAATGGCAATCGGATTATTTCAGGTTGATGGAGGGGCTGCGGTAAAACCTTATTATGAAATTACAAGTCCGCTGTTTAGCGAAATTAGTATTCGGCTAAATCCCGATTATTATTCAGGTGAAAAATTTGTAATTAAAACCAATCAGCCGGAACATACTTATATTCAATCGGCCAAACTAAATGATAAGCCTTGGGAAAAGTGTTGGTTTTATCACTCCGATTTTGAAAAAGGCGGAACACTGGAACTGGAATTGGGAATGGAGCCGAATAAAAAATGGGGGATGAAAGATCCTTTGCCCATAGAGAAATAAATAAGCGATTTTATAAACTATCACAAAATTTGTCCCTATTAACCGCTTGCTGTCTCTTATATTTACCGGCCTTTATTCGTTAGATTTTAAACAGATAAATCGGTTTCCTAAAAATGAACAAAAAAAATAAAAAAATGAAACGACGCCACTTTATCCAAAATTCAATACTTTCAGCTGCAGGTATTTCATTATCATCAGGCTTGTTGGCCTGTGCTAAGGCAACCCGCGAAATTGCATTTATCGACCGTATTTTGCCGGCACCTGTAGGTGGTGGCTACCAGGATCCGGATTATTGGGTTTGGGGTTCGTCGGTAATACAAGGCGAAGACGGGAAATACCACATGTTTGCCAGCCGCTGGTTAAAAGCGCTGGGCTTTGGAAAATGGGTGACCAACTCTGAAGTGGTACATGCTGTGGCCGATACACCGGTTGGCCCCTACAAAACAGTAAAAGTTGCCTTGCCCATGCGCGGAAAAGAATACTGGGACGGCATGTGCACTCACAATCCACGCGTGGTAAAATACAAAGACAAATTTCTGTTGTACTACTTTGGAAATACTTACGATTTTGAACAGCCAAGCCTTGAAAATAAGGAATTACCTAACGAAAACTGGACTGCAGCCTGGATGAACAAGCGTGTTGGTGTGGCTATTAGCGACAGTGTTTACGGCCCATGGAAACGTTTGGATAAACCGGTAATTGAACCTCGTCCCGGGAAATGGGATGCCTCTATTACCTCAAACCCTGCACCGGTTGTAAACGATAAAACCGGCGAAATTTTGTTGATGTATAAATCGTCGGAACATGGTCCGCAACCACCTCTTTTATTGGGTGTGGCAAAAGCAACCAACCCTGAGGGACCGTACGAAAGGCTTAGCGATAAACCAATATTCCGTTTCGAAAAGCCAGGGCAAGAGCATATTGATGTTGAAGATCCGTATGTGTGGTGGAACGGCGAAAAATACGAAGCCATTATTAAAGATCGCTCGGGCGAGATTTGTGGCGAAGAAGGAGGCGGAATTCATGTGTGGAGCAACGATGGTGTAAACTGGCAGTTGTTCGACAAAGTAAAAGCCTACAGTCGCGATATTTTGTGGGATGATGGAACAACAACACATCAAAACCATTTTGAGCGTCCTTTCCTCCTTATTGAAGACGGCATACCAACCCACTTTTTTGCAGCAACAGGAAATGGCGATAAAGCCTGGAGTTTCGACAAAACATGGAATATGGTGATACCGCTTAAAAATATAAGTTAGTTGTTTTTAAGAGGCTTTGTGGCACTTAGGCTAAATTGCAACAGGTAGGAGGTAATTGTATTTTGTGTGTGTTTTTAGTTGCAAGCCTTAAGAATTATAAAAACAATGGTGTATCAGTAATGCTGAGGTTCGAAATATCAAAAAAATAATAGGAATAACTAAATACATTGTACGACAAGAATGTGACGGAGCGCATTAATAAAAGAGCTAAACTTTTATTCAATTTCTTGATTTTTACTGGTTGGGATGCCAGAATTCGAACCTGGGATCCCCTGCTCTAAAAGCATTTAGAATAGGATTTTTAATTTCGTGTGCTGTCTTATAGTCAGATAGTCAGTTAGATATGAATTTTTTGTTTGTTCTTAAATTTCATTTTTTTACCTTTAAATATCCATTTGTTGTATCCAGGAATGATGTAAATAATTGGTTTTGAAAGTGTTCTGAGAAAGAGATAGTTGTCTTAAGGTAAATATCCTATTTATTTGTGTATTTCCAAAGATCCAAAGATGCATCGATAAAACAGAAACGGCATCAGAATGATTTGTTAAAATAGTTATTGGCGATTATATATGCCACCAGTTACTCAATTAATTCTGATTTAATTCACAAAAGAAATGTCGAACAATTTTATAGATCAATTTATTTCACTGTCGAAAAAGTATTTTAAAACTTACTTTTGGATCAGCATTTCCGCTTTCCTGTTCATCCTGTTTTTCCAACCTTTTCCATCCCATAAATTCGAATCTGAAAATAAGAATTTGTTCATTGCCGGTTATGGTGCAATAATTTTTATCGTTCAGGTAATTGTACAAATCATTTTTCAGCGCCACCTTCTTCGCAACGATATCGATGGAGAATATAATCCCTTGCTGAATTCGCTGTATTACTTTTCGCAGATCGCATTAACAAGCGTTGCGTTTGTATTTTATATCCGCTACGTTGGGAATACCGGCATTACCTTTAATCTTGTTCTGCGTGTTGTAGTTATTAGCCTAAGCGCACCAGTTACTATATATTTGAAAGATACGCTTTTATCGACGCACGGGAAATACAAGAAGATTTTGGAGGAAAACAGGCAGATGCAGGACAAACTAAGGCAATTCTCAGAAAGCTACGCAGACAAGTTTATCGAATTCATTTCTGAGAATGAGGCCGATAATATCAGGCTACAGGTATCAGAGATTATTTTTGTAAAATCAGCCGACAACTATGTTGAGATCGGTTTCAGGGCTGGTGGGGAGATTAGTAAGAAAATGGTGCGAAACACGCTGAAAAATATTGAAAAACAACTCAGGGAGTTTAATAATTTTGTACGAACACACCGTTCCAGTATTGTCAATATCCAATACATCGATAAGTTGAATAAAAACTTTAACAGCTACTGGTTAACACTTATTGATACAAAAGAGACAATTCCTGTTTCCCGACAGTATTTAATGATTGTAAAGGACTTGTTATAAGGTTTAGGGACGAATGGCATTCGCCATCGTATTTTAGTATTCGTCTTTTCAATCCATATTTTGTCCCAAAAAACTTTTGCTTATCCCTTTCATTTTTTTTCGGTAAAATCGTGATGTATTTTTATGTCAGTACTTTATTCTTTTTAAGAAAATAAGGAGAAGCGAAATACTTTTGCGTGCCTCAATTTTCGATTGATTAAATAGTAATTTCATGAAAGTTCTGATGATATATCCAAAATACCCCGATACTTATTGGAGTTTTAAACATGCTTTGAAGTTTATTTTCAAGAAAGCTGCCGTACCTCCATTAGGATTAATAACTGTTTCATCCATGTTGCCGGAGAATTGGCAAAGAAAGTTGGTCGATTTAAATATTGAAGAGCTAAGAAACGAAACGTTGGAATGGGCGGATTATGTTTTTCTGAGCAGTATGTATGTTCAAAAAAAGTCGGTGGCAGATATTTTAGCCCGTTGCAAAAAGTGCTCCGTGAAAGTTATTGCCGGCGGGCCTTTGTTTACCCAGGAACACAATAATTATCCCCAAATTGACCACTTCATTTTAAACGAAGCAGAAATTACGCTACCTCAGTTTTTATCTGATTTACAAAATGGTTTACCTCTGAAAAGAATTTACCATACAGATGAATATGCCGATTTATCGTTTTCTCCCGTTCCCGACTTTCATTTGCTGAATTTAAAAGCCTATGCTTCCATGAGCGTCCAGGTTTCACGGGGGTGCCCGTTTTCATGCGACTTTTGTGAGATTACGGCATTGCTCGGGCATAAAGTGAGGATGAAAAATAAGGAACAAATCATAAGCGAATTGGAAACATTATACCGTTTGAATTGGCGAGGGGCAGTATCCGTGGTAGACGATAATTTCATCGGGAACAAAAACGTTATAAAAAACGAGTTACTTCCGTCAATGACAGAATGGATGAAAATTCATCATTATCCGTTTAACTTCAATGCTCAAACATCAATTAACCTGGCCGATGATGGAAGCTTGCTGAAAATGATGCGTGAAGCAGGATTTATTTCAACATTTATTGGCATTGAAACACCGGTTGAAGAATCGTTACAAAGCTGTCATAAAATTCAGAATGAAAACCGGAATTTACTGGAAAATGTGAAGCAAATACAGAAGGCAGGGCTTCAGGTTTCAGGTGGTTTTATTGTTGGTTTCGATAGCGATACTTCATCCGTATTCCAGCGACAAATCGATTTTATTCAGAAAAGCGGAATTGTTTCGGCGATGGTAGGATTGTTAAATGCACCTAAAAATACCCGCTTGTACAAACAAATGGAAGAAGAAAACAGGCTAACCGTGGATGCCACAGGGAGTAACACCGATTATACAATGAACTTCATTCCTAAAATGGATAAGCGGAAATTGCAGGAAGGATACCAGCACATTATAAACAATATTTATAAAGAAAAACCTTATTACAAACGTATAAGGGAATTATTCTATAATTATAATCCTGTTAGAAATGGGCAAAGCAACATTAATTTTACCCGTTTAATGGCATTCTTCAGATCTGTTTTTGTATTGGGCCTGCTGAATAAAGGCAGGTTTGAGTATTGGAAATTTATGCTTTGGACAGTCGTGAATAAGCCAAGACTTTTTATTGACGCCGTTACCTTTGCCGTGTACGGCTATCATTTCAGAACCGTTTATGGGTTACGACAAACCCGGCACAAACATTAATCAAATAAAAAATATTATTCAATAGCAATGAAGAACATTCGATACTCAAAGCAAAAACTCGATTTTACAACCGATTTACGAAATTCGGTAAACGAATATTTCAGCAAAAATAACATACAGCCAAATGGAAATTGGAGGATTTACGTAAAAACTATTTTTATGGCCTTTCTATATCTGGCTCCTTTTATTCTTATGACCTCAGGACTTGTATCTTCAGTCGCACTGGTATTGGTATGCTGGCTTATTATGGGACTGGGAATGTCGGGACTGGGAATGGTGACGATGCACGACGCCAATCATGGTTCTTTTTCCAAAAATCAAAAGGTGAACCGGTTTTTTGGCAATTCGTTGTACCTGCTTGGGGGCTTTCCTGCGAACTGGCGCTATCAGCACAACACACTGCACCATGGTTTTACCAACATTGAAGGACATGACGAAGATATTGCGCCTCCCGGAGTTTTAAGATTTTCGCCTCACCGTCCCTTAAAAAAGATGCATCGTTATCAGCACATTTATGCCTGGTTCTTTTATTGCCTGATGACCATTTCGTGGATTGTAGCCAAAGATTTCAAACGATTAAAAAAGTACGAAGAAATGGGCGCCAAATTAAGTAACAAACGGAAATTTAACCGGTTACTAATTGATGTAATCATCTCAAAAGTGCTTTATTACGGTATTTTTCTTATACTTCCATTATTTACAATTCCTGTTTCGTGGTACTGGATTATAGGCGGATTTATGCTGATGCATTTTACCAGCGGACTGGTACTAAGCACTATTTTTCAGACTGCCCATGTAGTTCCAACTTCGGAATATCCTGTTCCTGATGAGGAAGGTGAACTTAGCAATAACTGGACGATACATCAGTTGTACACTACATGCGATTACTCCCCTAAAAGCAGTATCTTTTCATGGTTGGTCGGAGGCCTGAATTACCAGGTAGAACATCATTTGTTTCCATACATCAGCCATGTACACTACAAAGATATTTCGAAAATTGTGCAGGCAAAAGCCAAAGAATACAAGCTTCCGTATCACGTAAACAAAAGTTTTGCACAGGCGGTGTGGCAACACATTAAAATGCTAAAGTTGCTTGGGGAGTACAGTAGCTCCGTTAAACGTGCTAACCAGGTTTCTAAAAGCCATAAAGTTGTTGCATTTTAAACCAATAAACCCAATTAATATCAGTAAATTTAGGAGATATAATATGTCTTTGTTAAAAGTTGATAACAGATTTTGGAATACAAAATTACATCGGTGACTAATACTGAAACAAAATAAATTAGTTGAAACTCTGCATCAAAAATAAGGTTTGTATTCGCTGCCAGATGGTAGTTGAACCCGAATTGGAAAAAATTGGGCTACCATATAATTCTGTTAAAATAGGCGAAGCTGAATTTATAAGAAATTTGGAGAGTGAACAGCTAAAACAGTTGGGTCTGGTATTAAAAAAAGCAGGGCTGCTTTTAATGGATGATAAAAAAAGCATCCTGCTTGAGAAAGTAAAAAGCGCAATTATCGATTTGGTGCATTACACCGAGGAACAGTTTAAAGTCAACCTTTCTGATTTCCTGAGCGAAAAATTTTACCTTACTCACAAAATTGAAAGGCTAAAAGAACTATTTGTTAATGATGAACTGAATCTTTTTGAAATAGCCTATAAAATGCATTACTGCAGCGTAGTTCGCCTGTCAAATAAATTCAGAAAATTTACAGGACTAAACGCTCCTCACTTCAAGAAATTTAAAAACAAAAGACGCGATACACTTGATGACGTTTGAATAGTAGTAGATAAAGGTGAAATTTTGTAAAAAAGGAAATTAATTTGAGGGAGTGCTCATGAATAACCAAGAGAAATATTATTTGCAGGAAATTTTTAAAAAATTTATTCAGCCTCATTTTTCAATAACCGATTTTATAATTTTTTTTGAATGGGATCATATATCCAGAAAATATTGTTTTGTAGTAACGCCAATTAGAAACAAAAACAAATTCATTAATTTTTATTTGCATAAACATGACAAAATTGATGATTTTGAGATGATTGCTATTTATACGAGTGTTGGAGAATTCAATTCTCAGAATACACAAAAACTACTCTTTTTATTAGCTCATGACGATTTAAAACGGTTTAACCGGTTCTATCAGGAGTTTATTGATGATTTGAATGAAAAGAGCGTTAAAGAATCTCCTATTGATTTTTATATTCCTTTTTTTATTGAATATGAGAAAGAAGAATAACTCTTAGGTATTGTTTATTGTATCTGAACTTTTTAAAGGTATTGGATATAATGGACTAACTACAGATATGATAAAAGTGAATTTATCCGGAAAAAATTAGGCATCATTTAATTAGCAAGACGGTATTCTTTTGATAGTCAGATAATATTTCTGAAAACAAGTTGCGGTCGAACAGGTACAGGCAATAACGAATTTGTGTGTATGGATTTAATTTCCTGTTTTCATTTTCAGCTATCTGATTAACCGATGTCAGGTAATTTTCCAGTGCATCGTTTAATTCACTTTCAGTAAATTTTCTTTTTATATTCAGAATTTCCTGTACAAATCCATCTACTTTAAATTCAACAAAATTATACTCGGGAAAGTATCTTAAGGCAACAAATAAAAAGCGGAATACATCCAATGGTTTATTTTTTTCAACAGTTTGTCCTTGTTTTAACCGTTTGTTTATCCTTTTTTCTTCTGAAGTAATTTCATCGTTTATCCGCAAAAATTCATCGTCCGCAATCTCAAATAATGCGGACAAGCGGTTTATCCTTCTTTTCAGGCTTTGCGGAATACTTTTCTTGTATTTGATTTTATGGTCCAGCACGCTCCATGCATCCTGGATAATAGTTCTGATCTGAATCTCAATCCTGATATTTGCATAGCGAACATATTCAGTTTTTTTCCCGTATTTCCCATTCAGTTTAAGATCCAGATGTAAACTTTTGTAGCCAAATTTATCATCGGTGCTTTCAATCTGAATGGTCTTATCGGTTATGGAAACTTCTCTGAAATATCTTTTCAACTCTTTTCTGACGGTGTTTATATCTTTCAGATAAGGACAAATAATCCGAATCCCCACAAAATCAGATAAATAATCAAATATCTTGTAATCCCGGTCAGAAGTTTTAATTCCGGGCAAGTACTTCCGCTCAAATTTGCTCAGGCATTCATCGTAGTCTTTAATCCGGCCAGAAACGTATTCAATGTTGGCTAGTGGCTCTATGAGCTTAATAAAAAGCGCTAAGGCTGAGTTGTAAAATTCCAGATTGGAATCGTAATAGTTTTTGAATTCATTTATTTTTGAATTGATACCTGACATAAAACGGTTTGACGTGTAAGTAAGTATTCCCTAAAGGGCTATAATCTGTCGTCAATTCAACCTCGAGACAGTTGAAGAAGTAAAAAAAATCCCGCATAAAACGGGATTTGAATTTATACATCTTAAAGAGTTAGACTCTTTTAACGTTTACGGCATTTAAGCCTTTTTGTCCTTGTTGCAGCTCAAAGCTTACTTCATCCGTTTCCTTCACGAAGTCAACTAATCCTGATGAATGGACAAAATACTCTTTTTCAGAATTTATATCTTTAATAAAACCAAATCCTTTTGTTTCGTTAAAAAACTTAATTGTTCCTTTATTCATTTTATTCTTTTAAAATATTAATAACCTCTTCTGTTAAATCCTCCGCCACCTCGATTGTGCTGACCACCGCTGTTTCTATCGGTTCTGGGCCGGGCAACATTTACATTAAGCGTTTTGCCTTCAAACTCGGTTTCATTTAATTCTTCAATGGCTTTTTGTCCTTCCGCGTTATCAGGCATTTCAACAAACCCGAAACCACGGGAATCACCTGTGAATTTGTCTGTGATAACGTTTGCAGATGTTACTTCTCCAGATTCTGCAAATAATTCTTTTAAGCTTTCACTTGTTGTGTTGTAGCTTAGATTTGAAACATAAATATTCATCTTTTTTATTTTTATGTGAATAATAATCTATTATTGAACCGGCCTGATTGTTATAGCAATCGTTCCGCGGTCTCCACTATCCAGTTCAAAAGAAACGATGCCTCCTTCATTTATTTCGGGAAAAGCATCGGTAACATGAAAGAAGTATTTTTCACCATTGATGGTGTCTTTAATAAAGCCATAATTTTTGTCTTTATTAAAATTCTCTACGCGACCTTTCAACGTTACCATTTTCTTTAATCTATTTTTCTTTTTAAGCCAATACCGGATCTAATTTTTTCCCGGTCAGCCGTTGTATATTCCGAACCATCATGTGTTCGTCCTGAGAGTAAAATGAAAGCGCTGTTCCTCGTTGTCCTGCCCGTCCTGTGCGTCCAATTCTGTGTACGTAGGTTTCTGCCACATCAGGCAAATCGTAGTTAATTACCAGCTCCAGGTTAGCAATGTCAATCCCACGGGCAGCAATATCAGTTGCAACAATCACGCGTGTTCGTCTTAATTTGAAATTCGATAATGCTTTTTGTCGTGCAAGCTGTGACTTATTGCCATGTATGGCTTCACATTCAATCCTGCTATTGTTCAATATTCTTGCAATTTTGTCAGCCCCGCGTTTTGTTCGTGAGAAAATTAAAACCGATTTGTTTAAATCTTGTCTTAATAACGAAATTAACAACTGGTTCTTTTTCTGTCTTTCAACAAAATACAAATGTTGCTCAATCATATCATTAGCTGAAGATACCGGAACAATTTTTACTGTTACCGGATTTTGCAAAATCGATCTCGAGAGTTTACTTATTGCTGATGGCATAGTTGCCGAAAAGAACAGCGTTTGCTTCTGTTTTGGCAACATTGGCAACAAACGTTTTATATCATGTATAAACCCCATGTCGAGCATACGGTCGGCTTCATCCAACACAAAATGCCGGATGTGAGCCAGCGAAATATGCTTTTGATTGATCAAGTCGAGTAATCGTCCGGGAGTAGCTATTAGGATATCAACTCCCCGTCTGAGTTTATCAACCTGTGGTCTTTGATTTACTCCTCCAAAAATAACGGCCTGACGAAGATTTGTGTATTGGGAGTAATCCCAGAAACTTTCCCCAATCTGTATTGCCAACTCCCTGGTAGGCGTAAGAATTAAGGCTTTTATCTCTCTTCTTCCACCGGAAAAAGGAGCTTCATCCAACTGTTGTATAATCGGAATGGCAAAAGCCGCTGTTTTTCCAGTACCTGTTTGAGCAATTCCAAGTACATCGCCACCTTGTAATGCCGTAGGAATGGCTTTCTCCTGAATAGGAGTAGGGTTATCGTATTTTTTGTTTGTCAGCGCTTTAAGTACCGGCTCCGAAATATTTAATTCTGTAAATGTCATATTTTAATTTGCTGTTTTTTTACAGCGGTTTTTGTATTAATAATTCTTGTGAAGTATGTCGGGGTATTGAAGAATGTGTATCTGTTTAGCTATCTGCTTAACGAGTATAGCTATATTTTTTTTGTTGAAAAACCTTTTTGAGCATCTGCAAACTCTTTCATAAGTTGCTGAACTACTTCCTTAACATTGCTGATTTTTTCTGCCAGGTAAGCGTTGGCCCCTGCAAATGAATAGCCTTTGTTCATATTTCCTTTTGCTGCGTTATAAAGAGCCATAATAATGCAATACGGACTTTTTGTATAATCGCATGTTTTTATACATTGAAACGGGCATTTCTTTGGACGTTCTTTGCCTTCATTTGCACTTTTTATAAAATTACTATCCAGAGCTCGACCGGGCATTCCAACCGGACTTTGGATGATCATTGTATCTTTTTTCGATGCATTTATATAGGATTGCTTGAATAATGGCGACGCATCGCATTCCAGAGTAGGAACGAACAAACTGCCAATTTGTACTCCTGAAGCTCCGAGTTCCATAAAACGCAATACATCTTGGCCGGTTGTAATTCCTCCTGCTGCAATAACAGGAATTACTTTCTTGTGATGGTATGCTGATACAATTGATACTACTTCCGGAATCAATCTTTCAAGTGTATAATTTTCATCTTCAATCTGCTCCCTTTTAAATCCAAGATGCCCCCCTGCTTTTGGCCCTTCTACCACAAGAGCATCAGGGAGGTAATTATAGTTAGATAACCATTTTTGGCAGATAATTTTTGCAGCACGGCCTGACGAAACAATAGGAACGAGTAAAGTCTTGCTTCCTTCAGTCAAATACGAGGGCAAGTCTAACGGTAAACCTGCTCCAGAGAATATTACATCTGCTTTTTCGGCAATGGAGGTTCGTACCATATCTGTAAAATTGGATAAGGCAACCATTATGTTTACACCGATAGTACCTTTGGTTAATTCGCGTGTTTTTCGTAATTCCTCTTTTAAACCCCAAATACTATCTTCTAAATAGTCAGCGGGCGATTGTTTGTATAACAATCCCAAACCGGCGCATGATATTACGCCAATTCCACCTTCGTTTGCAACTGCCGACGCTAATCCTGAAAGTGAAATTCCTACTCCCATGCCACCTTGTATAACAGGGAGTTTGATTTCTTTATTTCCTAAAAAAAATGAGTTTATCATATATACTAAAGTGTGTCACGATATTTGTGTGCACACTTCGCGACTTGTTAAACAAAACAAGAAAGTTGATTTTGATGTCGAATTGACGATGGGAAGGTTCGCTAATGGGAAGCGAAACGAAGCATTGCTTTAAACGATTTCAATAAAAAACCTGATTGTCAAGGGTGCGAAGGTATGAAATTATATTGATTCCGAAATACATTTTTGTTATTTTAACATGTGTGGTACTAAAAGATAACATCAAAGGCCTATCAAATTATAGAAAAGTGAAGAATGTAGTGGAAAGCTATAGATAGAACTATGGCACATTCTTATTATAAATATTTTATTCGGACTGGATATGCAACAAAAGTTGGACGCTCAGTTAAACTATTAAGCCAATAATGAAACGGTATCTTGGGTGCATTTTAGTACTATCTCGGGCCTTTTAGCTATAGTTCAAATTAAAGTTATATATATTAGTTGAAGTTCTGGCTTTAAAAGCTCACGGCAGTTATCTATCTGTTCCAATTCTTTGTTTTTATTTTAACCATGCAAGGATGAAACTTTAATCATTCACTACACGAATTTGAATTGCCCCCTATTTGTCTGAAAATTGTGAAACAATAAAAAAAGGACTAACCTGTTTTTCAACTAGTTAGTCCTCTTAATGGTCGGGATACCAGGATTCGAACCTGGGACCCCCTGCTCCCAAAACATTTAAAATAGATTTCATTTAATTTCATATGTTTCCTTATGGTCACATAGTCAGGTAGTTACGGATTTTTTATTTGTTCTTAAATTTCATTTATTTACCTTTAAATGTCCATTTGTTGTACCTATGTTGTACCTATGTTGTACCCAAAAAATGATGTAAATGATTAGTTTTAAGAATGTTCTGAGAAAGAAAAAGTTATCTTATGGTAAATATCCTATTTATTTGCGTATTTCCAAAGATCGTAAGTCTATATTTTTTCGTACTCCGTACACTGCGGATACGAAAGAATGGGATTCGAAAAAAGGAATATTTAATCAAAATGCTGCAAACTATCTAAACAAAAACAGGGTATTACTAAAGTTAATTGATCACGCTACAAGTGTGGTTACAGAGCTACAGCAAAATAAGAGAAGCTATACCTTAACCGATATCGAAAGGGCCATTCGGATCGAATCTAATCCGGCCTATCAAAACGTTTATAAATTTTGGGACGAATTGATTGAAGAAATGATAAAGGCCGGAAGGACCGGCAATGCCCAGGTTAACCGTGATACCTACAACTCGGTTAAAAAATACAGTAAGAAAAAGGTATTGAATTTTAATGATATCACACCGACTTTTCTGGATAAGTATGAAGTGTATTTAAGGTCGCGAAATGGAACAGATGGAGGAATAAGCGTACGGATGCGGACGCTAAGAGCTTTATTTAATTTTGCGATAAAAAGAAGCTTGATTAAACCAGATAACTATCCTTTCAAATCATATCAAATTTCGAAATTAAAGGGTAGAGGAGCCAAAAGAGCATTAACTTATGATGATGTAGTAAAAATCGTAAACAAAGACTTGGGTGAGCATCCGGAATTAGTCGATGCAAGAAATTATTTTGTTTTCAGTTTTTATACTCGTGGGATGAACTATGCCGATATGATGAAACTAGAATGGAAGGATGTGATTGACGGCCAGATTTATTATACACGTTCAAAAACCAAAGCAAATTTCAGAATAAAAATCCTGCCTCCTGTTCAGAAAATTTTAAATTATTATAAAGAACATCAAAACGGCTCTAAATACATATTTCCGATTTTACTTAAAGACAAAATGTCGCCTACGCAGATAGAAAACAGAAAGAAAAAGACTTTAACGAGGTATAATCAAAAATTGAAGGAAATTGCAAAACTGTGTAAAATTGAAAAGAATGTATCAAGCTATGTTGCCCGGCATAGTTATGCCAACAGTTTAAAGCAGAAAGGAATTTCTACCGATATTATTAGTGAATCAATGGGGCATCAAAATCTGGCAATTACCCAGGCCTACCTGAAAGAACTTGATAACTCGCTTGTTGATGAAGCAATGGAGGTATTATTGTAACCTGGTTTTTAAAAGTACATGACTTTACGTATAAACAAATTTGTTTATATTTGTAAAAGTAATTATCATGAGCACTATCGAAAAGAATATTGCGCTTTTAAAGGGGATACATCCGGGGATTATCCTTGAAAGGGAGTTGAAAAAAAGAAAACTTCCCAAGCGGCGTATTGCGTTATCTATTGGTGAATATCCTCAACTTTTAGGGGATATAACCAAAGGAAAACGTCGCATCAATCCGGCACTATCCATAAGACTGGGTGATGCTTTGGGGATCGATGAAAGCTTTTTTGCTGTATTGCAAGCTTATTACGACATTGAACAACAAAAGAAAAAACAAGCCCTGAATGACCGGCCCAATTTAAAACTTCTGCGACCTGTTTTGTTCTGGGATACTGATATAAATTCAATTAACTGGGAAAAGAGCAAAATCAGTGTTATAAAACGCATATTTGAGCGGGGTAACGATCAGGAGATTACAGAAATAATGCGTTTTTATGGGAAAAAGGAAGTACAAGCCAGCTTAGCTCCCATCTCAAAACGTTCCACAGTATTGGAAAGCAATATCAAGAAATATCTTCAGTGAGTAAATGATTAGCCAATTAAAATACAATACTGTAAAATCACAGCTACGCTCAATTTTGTCGTGGTTGATGGCTGAAGAACTTTTCAATCCTTTTCGTTTGGTAGGAGGTACTGCCTTAAGTTTGCAGTTAGGGCATCGTGAATCTGTTGACATTGATTTGTTCACCGATACTCCTTACGGCGAGATTGATTTTGAGGTAATAGATAAGCACCTTAAAAATAATTTCGAATACGTTGATTCTCGTGAAGGTCCGGTTGCGATGGGGAAGTCATACTTTATTGGCAATTCAGCAGAAGACTGTATTAAGCTCGATTTGTATTATACCGATCCTTTTATCCGCCCTGCTTTGGTAATTGACAATATAAGACTTGCCACCCTCGACGAGATAATAGCTATGAAGATCGATGTTGTGAGCCGTGGAGCCAGAAAAAAAGACTTTTGGGATTTACATGAATTGTTAGATTTCTATTCAATCCCTCAAATGATTCAGTTGCATGAAGAGCGTTATCCGTACTCACATGATGCTGATGAAATACTCAGAAACTTTACCAATTTTGAAACAGCTGATAATGATTTTGAACCGATTTGCTTAAAAGGTAAATATTGGGAACTCATTAAGCTGGATTTTGTTGAGGCAATAGAGACTTTAAACAACAAAAAATCTTAGATTCAGTTTGTTCTATTTTACTGGCTCTTGAGATCGGTATATATTTCGTAATGGGAGAGTGCTCCTATTCAACCCCGTAAACACTTCCGGCAACATTTTCGGAAAATTTTCAAAAGGAAAAGAAATAAATAATGAATGGAAAAGGCGGAAGTGTTGATGTGGGGTTTCATTCGTTTTTATCCACTATTTTTAAAGGCAACTCATGTAACTCGCTTAAATACAATAATTTTTTGTTTGGTGTTGTTCATTGCTAGCTCGTTTCAAAAAGTTTTAACCGAAGTGTACGAGGTTAAGTCTTTTTGAAATTGGCATTGTGTGTAGGCGGCAATTAACTCTTCCGGTTTTGGAATGAATGGCTTTATGTCGGAAGCTTTTGAAAACCCGGAGGGCTTGTTTTTCGGAAATGTAGTTATTTTGTGAGAGGGGTTGTGAACTTAGGGCTTTGGAAACTTGACATTCATCTTCCATTCCTGCTTATTGATTACATTGGCAATGAAATCCTGAATCACATTTATCATTTCCTCATATGATGGAGAATCACCATAAATCATTTGTTCCTGCATGGTTTTGTAATCTGCTTCCCATGCTTTGATAAATTTGGGGATTGGTATTGGATTAATGGTTTGTGGTTGATGGAGATTGTAATCAACCACACCGACTCTAAAGAAAGAACGCCGGTGAACTACAATCGTTTCATAAAGCTCTTTATCTTTTATCGCATTTTCTGCATAACCACGGTTAATTAATTGAAATACATCGTAAAGGTGGCGACTCAATCTAGCCACCCTGATTCTGTCATGAGGGCGTTGAAATTCTTCGTGTAACAAAAAGATTTTCTCCAAAAAAGTACGTTCCGGAATTGCCGTTGGAATATTTACAGGTATTCCGGCGAACTCAGCATCGGGATAATGTTCATCAAGTAAAGAACTAAAAGCTTGCACCTGATTTGGTTCTTTTAATGAACTGCTGCTAATTTCCAGAAGAACTCTTGGTTGTATGTAGCCCGGATATTCAATAACATTCGGATAAAAAACTTCAATCTTTGCCGGATCTGAGTCACTGGCTTCAGGTTCAAGATAGTTTAGAGTTACGTCGTTTAATCCATTTGCTTTAAGTTTTACCTCTAACTCGGGTGCTAATGAATCGGCTACAAATTTCCCGGTTTTTTGCCTCAGCTTTTTTATTTGAGTCCGGGAAAGCTCTCCCCCATAACCAAGATAGCTTTTATCAAAAGCCAGGTCTATGTCTTCCGAGAATCGTTCAATTAAGCCCCAGGCTTTGCTTAATGATGTACCGCCTTTAAAAATCAAATACTTTCCCAGTTCCGATTGAAAGATGGCCGATAAGGTTTGCACAACCCACCAATCTTTTTCCACAGCATAAGGAGTCATACCCTTTTCTTCTGCAATTTGGGTATAGGCATTTACTTTCGTCTGGGTAGGTATTTCATACCATTTATTTGACATTCTTTGTTGTTTTTGTGAGGGCATCTCGCATTATTACTCTAATCCATTCGGGTGCTAATTTTATGTCATGTTCCAAACGATAACGATCCTCCTTTTTTAGGTGTTCCAATATAATCCGTTTTTGGCTTTCAGTAACATTATCCTTTCCCAGTTCTTTTAATGCCTGAATAGCTAAACCACTAATTTTTCCGATTGTTGTCAGGTTTTTAGGGCTGGTCTTTTTGAAAACAATTGTACGACTGCCAACATTTATTTTACGCGCTGCACCATCTGTTAAATAGATTATATTCAGTGGAACTTGTGTTGACAACCCAAACGCATTTAACGCCAAAACTCCTGTTGGAATAATTCGGGCCTTATCTTTTTTCGCAATAGCTTTTGCAATGGCTTCAGCTCCTGGCTTCACCGGCCCTAAAATAGGATCTTTTTCCAACCGGGCATAAATACCCCTTGCAACTCTTGAAATTTCTTCTTTCTCAACAAGGCGTTCCAAGGCTTTAGAAATAGTTTTATAATTTCCAAAACGCAAAAAATCCTCAACAAAAAATAGCGAACCCCCTCTCGCTTTTTTCATTTTTGTTAAGATCTGTATTTCTGCACTTTCCACCACACAAACATATATATATACTGTCGCAAATTTAGCAAATATTTGCGACATAAATGCATATCATATTTAATTATTCATCTCCTCTTCTTCTATTGGAGCAAGTGTTGATGTGGGATTTCAAAAAGTTTTAACCGAAGTGTACGAGGTTAAGTCTTTTTGAAATTGGCATTGTGTGTAGGCGGCAATTAACTCTTCCGGTTTAGGAATGAATGGCTTAATGTCGGAAGCTTTTGAAAACCCGGAGGGCTTGTTTTTCGGAGATGTAAGTATTTTGTGAGAGGGGTTGATGGCTTTTATTGCCAATTCATAGGAGAAAGTATTTGATATACATAAAATACAATAGTTCTCTTTATATTTTTTATTGACAAGTACAATCGGCCTTAGATCCCAAACAAACTTTAAATAATTTTCTATTTACCAATCGTTTTTTATATTTGAAAAAACCTTAATCACATGACTAAAGAACTAGCATTAATTTTAATATATACCGGTTTTCTGTTGTTTGGCGTTTCCTGTAGGTTTCAGGACAAAAAGATTGAGCCAATTCTTGAAAGAGCCGAAGCCTTGTTAGAAACTCACCCCGACAGTGTACTGGTAATACTTGAAGAAGTCAATAATCCTGAGTCGTTGTCGAAATCATTGTATTACGATTACTTTCTTGTGCAACTACAGGCAAAATATAAAAGTGACAAAGATATTACCGCCGATACCTTAATTTTTACAATTCGAGATTATTATCAAGATAGGGATAAACCAGAAGAAACAGCTTTGGCAACATTTTATAGTGGCAGGGTTTATCAGGAACAGAATAAACTTGAAGAAGCATTACAACAATATCTAGACACCGAACAGCTTTTAAAACAAAGTCAAGATCTTAATTTAAAAGGTTTGTGCCAAAGTGCTATTGGCAACATTTACTATCAGCAGCTTCTTGATGATAAAGCAATAGGGCATTATAAAACTGCAATGGAATACTTTCATCAAGCAGATAATTATAGGAACCAGATTATATGTATTAGGTTTACAGGCAACTGTTTCCTTATTACAGGAAAAACTGATAGTGCTTTTCTATATTATGAAAAAGGCTTGTACCTGGCTGATAAATATGGTATTGAAAGCCAACAGATAGAAGTTCGACAGAGCTTAGGGGTTGCTTATAGGGAAATTGAAAAATGGAAACAGTCTCAAACATTTTTTGAAGAAGCATTGGCTTTTTCAAAAGACTCACTTAATAAAGCAAGGTTATCTGCAAATCTCGCCAAACTTTTTGTATTACAGGATAAAAATGAATTGGCAATTTTTCATTTACAAGAAGCTATAAACTATATGCCTACCGAGCAAAATAACCATCTTGCCGCTAATATTTACAATACTTGGACTTCCATTGAAGAAAATCAAGGCAACTATCGTAATGCACTTGACAAAAATAGACTTTACAATAAATACCTTGCTGAAATTATCTACGACAACAAAAACACCACGATATTGGAGCTTGAAGAAAAATATAACTTCCAGCTTATTGAAAACCGGAACAAACAGTTATTGATTGAGCGACAAAGGATTTTATTAATTTTCCTATTAGCAATTTTAGTTCTTGGATTACTTATTTTTCGTTTATTAAAACGCTCCCAAAAAAACAAAAAGCAATTAGAAGAAACAGAAAAAAAAGTACGGCAACTAAATAAATTAGCAAAAAGCTTTGATGATAAAGAAGAATCGTTCCGCAACGTTTTAATTCAGCATTTTGGAATAATAAAAAAAGCCGCTTTACTGGAGGGCTACTTAAAAGAAGATGAACGAAAAAAAGGACAATCTTTGTTACGAAAATTTAACGAGGTAGTTTATGGTCAGAAAAAACTAAACTGGAATGTACTGTATAAAACACTTAACAAATTAAACAATGGATTCTTTGACGAGTTCAAAAATCAATTTCCACAGCTTGATGAATCCGAATTTCGTATTTGTTGTTTAATGTATGTCGATTTTAATAACACCGAAATTGCAATATTATTAAACTACAGCATTAATACAGTACAAGCAAAAAGAACTTTGATAAGAAAAAAGTTAGGTATAAAAACCTATGGTAATATTTGTGATTTTATGAGTTCTGCGACAAAAAACTAGTCCCATTTTCTCCTCTTTTTAACAATAAATTGGGTAAAAAGCTGTATGGAAATACATATTTTTTTATTGCATTTTGTTGATAATGTGGTTTTTGTGATTTTAAATAGCTTGTAAGAAGTTATATGTAGCAGAAATTTCCTTGTCCTGAAATTTTTGTCCATATACATTTGTGCCAAACAATTTACAACCTAAGAAATCATGAAAAATTTATTCAAAATTTGTCTCTTATTATCTGTTATAATTCCACTGGTAAGTCATTCTTCAAATGTAACTCTCCCGGAAAATGATGCTGAAAAAAGAATTGAACTAAAAGGTTATTTGGAAGGTAGCTCAACTACAAAATCCGTTTTTCAAACACCTGTTGAAGCAACAATTAGTTCAAACAGTTTAAATGTTGATTTTTTATCGACACTTGGGGATATTAATGTTGAAGTTATTTCTGTATCAGAAGGTTTAGTTTATACAAACACTGTAAATACGCAAACACGACAGAGCCTGTCAATTAATGTTTCCGGTTGGGATTATGGTATGTACGAAATCCGTTTTACAGACTCCAACGGGAATTATTTGTACGGTACTTTTGAAATAGCTTTGTAGCTATAAACAAACACCTCAAATCGAATTATCTAAAAAAGTAACCCGGCATTTCAGGTGCCGGGTTGAATTTATTTTATAAACCCGGAGTAAGAAATACTAGCTCCTTTCTCCATAAAACTTAACAAAGAAATGAAAAATTACTACTGTTTGCTATGATTATAGCAGCTTTAGGCATTTTTAATGCCTGTGAGAAAAGTGATGAACTGATCGATCAAAGTATCGATGAACAGTTGCTTGATGTAACTAAACCTGATGTTTATTCTGAAAATGGATATCTGGCATTTAAGAATATTGAGGCTGTTGATAGTATTATTAAAATGCTATCAAGAATGACAACTCTGGAAATTGAAACTTGGGAAAAATCAATGAATATTAATACTGCAAGAAGCGAATTTGAACAACTTTTTTCAGAATACGAGGATCTAAGTTCGTATGAAGAATTCCTTTCTTTTAAAAGTAGAAATTTTGAGAAGCTCAAATTTAATGATTCAGACCCGGAAGATAATTCAATAAATTATCCATATGCTACAATCCACTTTTTACCTGTGCTCAACAATAAAGGTTTGGTTAAAATTGGACCTTCTCTAATAAAATACACAAAGGAGAACCAAATTCTTGTTAAGAATGGTGATATTGATGCGCTTAGCAATCTCCAAGAGAATATTGAGAACAATAATGTGATTATCTCGACAACTTTAAAGTCAGTGTCTGTGGACTGGAACAATATGGTAGTCCATGATTTCCCAGAAGATGACCCATTAGGAAGAAATGAGCGCTGGCATATGGTAGATGGAGTGAGTAAAAGGAGGATGATCAATGAATTAATTTTTGAGAACTGGCGAAATTATTTAGGAGATACTGGTTCCAATAGTCTTTGGAATCTTGGATTCTACGTATATTTTCAACAACGTTGCCATAAAAAGACATGGACAGGATGGAATAGTTATACCACCAAGTACTATTTCGATGATTTAAAGCTTAAAGTAGGTAGTGATCCAACGGTTAAATTTGATCCATATACGTATATAACAAGTCCTGACCGAAAAACTGGCAGAGTGCAATTAGCTAGATATCAAACCTCAATGCCTTATATTTTATATCAAACGCCTTCCTTTTTAAGCAGACCAAATTTGAGTATTTCAATAATGACTTCTTGCCAGGGGTTTGATATTAGTAGGGCATATTATATCGATTATATAGAACATTCCGGATTCTCATCAGATCCTGGTAATCTTTGGCCATCAACAAGTACACCAACATACGAGTAACAATTAAACATAGAACGGGCAGGAGTTTTCCTGCCCTATTTCTCTTCCGCCAAGAAAAATATTTTTCTTCCGATTAACTGATAATTTAGTTTTAATTTAGTTTAACATTGTTTTGAGAAATTTAGATAAACAATGCACTATGTTAGTAATCCAGAACAAAACCAATGGCTCAGCAACCTTTAGCTATGTACAGAAAACAATTTATCTTAATATGCCTTCTTTCCGCGTTGGTATTTTTTATTTCCTGTGAAAAAGAAGTTCTCATCGAAACAGGTCACCCAGAAAAACTGTGTTTAAACTGTATTCTAAATCCAGACTCACTGGTTACAGCAAGCCTTACATTGTCTAGGGATGTCGAAAACAGTAGCAACTTCAATACTGTTGATAATGCAACCCTGGAACTTTATACTGATAACGGATTTCACGACACTCTAGTTTCATTGGGTAGCGGCAGGTATCAGTTAAACCACCAACCCCTTGAAGGGGTAAGTTACAATATGGTTGTTAATCATAATGGGCGCAATAAAATCCGTGCAACTACCACTGTTCCCGGTCGTGCTTCCGTTAGTTGGATAACCGATACTACACATATTTCTTCACCAGCTTCCGGGAGTAGAGTTTTCGTCCGAGTTGATATGTCGGTACACGACAACCCCAACGAAACAAATTACTACTGGATGAAAAGCATTGAAACCAATGCCGTTTTTATCGACGACTTTAACCGGGATATTGATACTGAATCCAAGTACGGGTATGTTTATTACTCTTATATTCGTTTTTCCGATATAGGTTATAACGGACAAGATATGGATTTAACATTCGAAAGAAGGTCAGGAATAAAATGGTATCTGTGGTCGTGCGACACACACTATGACCAATATTTAAAATCAACATACAAAGCCCGGCTTAATGCCGAAAAAGACCTCCCGTTTCGCGAACCGGTTCAGATTTACAGCAACATTGAAAATGGCTATGGAATTTTCGGAGCGGTTGCCGCAACACAAATAAAGTTTTAACATGCAAAAATTTATCTTTTCTATTTTGATTTTGTTCCCTTTTGTTGTAGTAGCGCAGGAGAGATTTACGATTAGCGGCTATATCGAAGATAATATGTCAGGAGAGCGTTTAATCGGTGCAAATGTGTTGGTAGGTAAAGCTCGTGGTGTTGCATCAAACCAATACGGGTTCTACAGTTTAACGCTACCTGCAGGAAACTATAGTTTATCATGCCGGTATATTGGCTATAAACCTGCTATTAAGGATATTAATTTATCCTCAGATACAGTAATTAACATTAGTTTATCGCTTGGACTGGAACTGAACGAGGTGCAGGTTACAGCCAGCAAACCCGGTGGGAACAATGCAGTTTCGTCCTTAAGTCATTTCACCCCCGGTATGGAAACAATAAACAGGATGCCGGCAATACTTGGCGAACAAGATTTATTAAAATCCATTCAGTTTTTACCGGGAATTAAAGGAGGTGCCGAAAATACAACCGGTTATAGCGTCCGGGGAGGGAGTGCTGATCAAAACCTAATTCTTTTAGATGGAGTGCCTGTTTATAATGTAAATCATCTATTTGGTTTTTTATCTGTATTTAACAGTGATGCCATAAAGAATGTGTCCTTATACAAAGGAGGAATCCCAGCCCGGTACGGTGGTAGACTTTCATCAGTTTTGGATATTAATATGAAAGAAGGGAACATGCAACAGCAACACGGCGTGTTGTCAATCAGCCCCATTTCTGCACGCATCACCTATGAATCTCCTATCGCACAAGACAAAGCCGCTTATATAGTTTCATACAGAAGAACAATGCTCGACGTGCCTATGGTGTTGTATCAAAAGTTAATTGGTCTTGAAAATACTGCCGGATTCAAATTTTATGATCTCAATGCAAAAGCCAATTGGCTTATTAATCCCCGGAACAGGATCTATTTAAGCGTATATTCAGGCCGTGATAAGCAATTTAGCAAAGACAATCAGGATGGTATAAACAATAAATATTACTATAAATGGGGTAACCTGACCTCAGTGCTTCGGTGGAACAATCAACTCTCTCAAAAACTTTTCTTTAATACTTCTGTCTATTATAGTCAATACGATTTAACAAATTTGATTGAATCAGAATCAGAAGAACGCTATGCCAAATACAATGCAAATTCGTCATTGAACGATTTAAGCTTAACAACAGATGTCGATTGGTTTCTCTCGACAACATACACACTGAGATTCGGAGGTAAGGCAACTCTAATGCATTTTGCCCCAAATATTGTTCAAACTATCGACGATGAATATGAAACCAATCGGAACCAGGAAGATAAAAATACAGCCAAAAACCTGGAATTTTATGGTGAAAACGAATTAACTATCAATAAGATTAAAGCTAATA
This sequence comes from uncultured Draconibacterium sp., assembly GCF_963676735.1. NCBI lineage: Bacteria > Pseudomonadati > Bacteroidota > Bacteroidia > Marinilabiliales > Prolixibacteraceae > Draconibacterium > uncultured Draconibacterium sp. The sequence goes on from NZ_OY781464.1 coordinate 844,683, forward strand.
TTGGATTAAGAGCTGTACTTTATGATACAGGAAAAAAGAACTATATGTCTGTTGAACCAAGGCTCGCATTTAAATATAATGCGGATAACGGTTTTTCCGGAAACGTTGCTTTTACTAAAATGTCACAGTTTATTCATCTGTTGTCTAATTCTTCTCTCGGTCTGCCCACCGATTTATGGGTTGGCTCAACCGATGAGGTTGCCCCTCAAAAAAGCTGGCAATTCTCGGCAGGTATCGAGAAACGCTTCATAGATTATTCATTTGGAGTAGAAGCCTACTACAAAGAAATGAAAGATGTAATCCGATTCGAAGAAGGAGCCGTATTTTTAAGTTCGCAGAATAAAAACTGGATTGAAAGCATCAATATTGGACAAGGTAAAGCCTACGGTGCCGAGTTTATGGTGAAAAAAGAGAAGGGGCTATTAACCGGAATGCTTTCATATACTCTGGCCTGGTCTGAACGACAATTTGATGAAGTAAACGAAGGAGCCTGGTTCCCCTATAAATACGACAGAAGACACGATATATCTCTGGTTGGAGAATATCAGTTCTTTAAATCGGACTGGCAAGAAAAAACATTCTCCTTTGGATTTACTCTCCAGTCAGGAAATAATTTAAGCATCCCTGATGTAGAGTATCAGGGCTTGCCCATGCCGGGTATGGAAGACTATTTGGGAGGAGTACCAGAGTGGTCCACAACAAGACAAACATATGATAATCCTAATAACTTTAGGATGCCATTATTTCATCATCTCGATATAGGTTATAATACCAAAAGATTAATAAGCAATGGCAAGACTCACACCTGGACATTTTCTATTTATAATGTTTATAACCGGATGAATCCCTATTACTTTTATAAAGATACCCATGGAAAAGTAAAGCAGGTGTCCATATTTCCAATAGTACCATCAGTTGGCTATAAATTCACATTCTGATATTTAGAATAATAAATACTCCATTTTAAACAATGAAACAGATTACAATTATTTTGTGCCTGCTATTTGCAGGCTATCTCTCCTTTTCGCAAGAAAATACAGAATTTGGAATAACGGCCGAAGGATCGTGGTTTATGCCTCACCGAGAATCGGAATATCGCGGATTGGAAACCAAAAATGGGTTTGGGACCGGTATAGGCATTTATGCCTCAAGAGATATTTTCTGGAGGGTTTCTGCCGACATTGGTATTGCTTACCGTTACAAACAAATGCAGCAGCATTATTCGGTATATACAGGTTCTGATAATGCTGATGGATATCCTATTAATGCTGAAGGTTGGGACAAACTCCCTATGCACTATGTAGTTGTTCCTATTCATTTAAAAGTGTTATTAAGTAAAATATTTTTTGTTAAAGGAGGAATAGAATCCACCTGGATAACTAATTACGATGCGGTAAACGAAAAGCCAGAATTTAATTGGGTAATTGGCTTCGGGAGCCAGAAACATAAGTTGAAATGGTCGGTTAATTACATCAGAGGATTTAAAGAACAAGGGTTTCTACATAAAAACATGGAGCCTGAAGGATATTACAAAGGTTCAATAAACAGGAACAACATGCTGCAACTACAGCTTTCATATCCGCTAGGGCAATTAAAGTTTTGATGAAGGGGCTGCAGCTTACGAATTATCTTGAAGTTTGTGTAAGGATTTCCTATTTTTCGATCACTTTAACATAGATTTATGCCTGTTAACAAACATTGTATTGCAAAATATATTTAGGTTTTATTTTTTGCACTTGGTACCAAATAGTGATGCTAAAAAAGTAAATAAAGTACCATTGTAATTTGTGTTTTTGTTGAATACGTGCCTTTTACCATTTTTTAAAATGACCAAACAAAAATTAGCCTTTTTACTATTGTTTTTAATTACCCTTGTTCAGGTTTCAGCGCAAAACAATATAACTATTTCTGGTTTTATCCGCGACTCTGTTTCAGTTGAAAACCTATATCATGCCACCATTTACGAAACCAGCAATAAACGAGGAACCATAAGTAATGCCTACGGTTTTTATTCTTTAAGTATCCCCGCTGGCCAGGTGCAGTTGCGTGTTTCGTTTGTTGGTTATGAGGAACAAAGACTTTCCTTTTATGCACAAACAGACACTACAATCAACTTTCAGTTAACTACAAAGAATGATTTACAAGAAGTAGTTGTAAAAGCGCAATCGTTAAAACAAAAACCAACTTTTTCCGGGCACGAACAAATCAATATGCAAACGGTTAAGGCGCTGCCTGCCTTTGCCGGAGAACAAGACGTGCTTAAAAGTCTGACTGTTTTACCGGGAGTTCAACAGGGCTATGAAGGAAGTGCCGGGGTATTTGTGCGCGGCGGCAGTCCCGATCAAAACCTGATTCTGCTTGATGGAGTGCCCGTTTATAATGCTACCCATTTATTTGGTTTTGTTTCGGTATTTACGCCCGAAGCACTGCAAAGTGTAGATTTTTACAAAGGTGGATTTCCCGCTCGTTACGGCGGCCGTTTGTCGTCGGTTATTGATGTGCGTATGAAAGAAGGAAATAAAAACCATCCTGAAACCGATCTCACTATTGGTCCGATAACTTCAAAATTTACGCATCAGGGCCCTATAAAACAAGGTAAATCGTCGTATTTAATTTCGGCCCGCCGAACACTGCTCGATTTGTTTGTTACCGGTATTGCTAAAATAAGTCAGGCTTCAAACAACGAGGTTGTTGTGCCCGGATTAAACCTTTACGATCTGAATGCAAAATTTAATTTCGAACTCAACCCTAAAAACCGTTTATATGTAAGCTTTTATGGAGGCGGTGACCGTTTGTCATCTAATTTTAAAGACAATTATTCATTCGATGAGAGCGAAACCAAACAAAGCACCAAAGTAAAACTGAAATGGGGAAACCAAATTGGCGCGCTACGATGGACGAGCCAGTTGGGCAACCGACTCTATTTGAATACAAGCCTTTCCAGCGGTTCATTCCGCTATAACATTCACAATAAGTACACTCAATCCGTTAAAAATCAGGACGGGGAAGAAGAGATTTGGTCGGATATTGAGTACAAAACCCGGGTAAACAATAACAAACTACAATTTCTATTCGATTGGTATTTGCCTAAAAATAAAATTCAGTTTGGTACAAGCGCAGAGTTAAATAGCTATCTGCCCGGCGAACAGGAAATTGAGCGTCACGACGGGCAAAATACCCAAAGAGGCAACGGTGAGGTCAACAATAAAGCACTGGCATTTTTTATGGATGATCAGCTTAATATCGGCGATATATTTACTTTGCAGGGCGGACTTAGGCTCGACTTGTATGATTTGGGAGGGAAACGGCGCAGTTATATAACGCCAAGAGCAAATGCAAAATGGGCAGTAAACAATAATCTAAGCCTCTTTTTCTCGTACGATCAGATGGTTCAACCGCTGCATTTATTAACCAATAGCAGTGTGGGCTTACCGTCGGATATTTGGGTGCCAGCCACCGAAAATGTAAAGCCCGAAACATCGCAACAAATCACCTTTGGAAGCTATTTAAAATTTAACGACAAGTTTTCTTATAAGTTCGACTCGTACTACAAAACCATGAATGGCGTAATAAATTACAAAGCTGGAAACAGCTTTATGGATATTTACGACAATTGGGAAGACCTGGTTGAAACCGGCAGCGGCGAAGCCTGGGGTTTCGAAAACTCATGGAATTACAAAACGTCGCGATTAAATGCGTGGGTAAATTATACTCTTTCGTGGAACGAGCGCAAATTTGAAAGCATCAATGAAGGAAAAGCCTTCCCGTTTAAATTCGACCGTCGTCACGACATTAATTTAGGCTTTGTGTATAATTTAACCGATAATATTGAGTGTTCCGCAGTGTGGACTTATCAAACGGGTATGGCAGCTACTATTCCGGTGCAGGATTTTCAGGCAGCAGGACCGATCGACTATACGATTACCGATTTTATTACCAATATTGATATTGAAGACACCCACCGTATTCAATACTTCGATGAATACAACAGCTATCGGCTACCTGCATTTCATCATTTAGACCTTAGTGTTACGTTTAAGAAACAAATGGGAAGTCTTTACCGCGAATGGAAACTGGGAGTTTATAACGCATACACCCGCCAAAATGCATATATGTACTATCCACAAACATCTCCCACCGGCGAAACGAAGTATAAACAAGTATGTATTTTCCCAATAATTCCTTCAATCAGTTACCATATAAAATTTTAAAGCACAACGAATTATGAAGAGGTTTATTTTGAAATATTTACTCGTGTCATTTTCGGTGTATTTGATATTACCGGCTTGTGTTAAAGACATGGAAATTGATGTGCCAGAAACCAGCAGAGAAGTTGTCGTTACCTGTTTGTTTAATCCTCAGGACAAATGGGAACTTACACTTTCGGAAACCAAAAATATACAGGAAAACGAGGACATTTATATTGAAGATGCAAACGTGGAAATTATCGCAGAAACCGGAGAAATTATTGCACTTGATTATACAGGTGAATATGGGGTATATAAAAGTGGTAGCTACCCAGAGATGGGAAAAAGTTATACCCTAAACGTCAATATCCCGGGATATAACGAAATAACTGCAAAGAGTATGGTTCCCGATTTTGTTGAAGTCACTGTTCCTGATTTTGAAATAAAATGGGTAAAATACCTCTACCCCAATAATCTTATGGATTATGATGTTTTCCCGTTGCAGGTAAACTTTGGAGAAACAGTACAAGATGCACGGTTTCTGTTCCGGTCCTACTATTTTGATCCGAACGAAGGATATAAAAGATTCATGCTTACTATGGAGTCTTTGGAAAAACTAAAAAAGGCAGGTTTACCGGAAGAAGCATACAGAGAAATAGCCAAGCTGGTAGATCAATGGCTTGTAAATCAGTGGACTTTTGATCATATCCTTTATGATTTTGTTGAGGATTTTGATTTAAAAAATAGGTTATCTCATCTACTTTCTCAAGAATTAGAACAGAAGACGGTCTCAACACGTGAATACGAAGCTTTTGGGAAATCAGTATGTTTTGGAAATGACTATTGGTTGAATAATGTTTCATACGATGTGATGACTACAATGGGAGAGGCAGAAAATGTTACCCATGCAAAATTACTATACGCTAATGCCAATCTTAAATATTCTATGGAGCATAACTATAGCCTCGATGAAGAATTTTGGTTAGAGGCCATACAAGCAAGTAAAGATTATATTGACTATTACCGTACCTATATTTTGCAGGTAAGCCAGCGCATAAATCCGTATTCAGAACCGGTAATGGTACATTCGAACATTAAAAACGCAACAGGGATTTTTGCGGGGTATAACCGCCAGATGATATATTTATTTACCTATTAATAAATATATAACAGGTATAAGTATTTAATAATCTGCCTGATATTGTCGAGTTCTTTTCTTAATTTATACGCCCAACATGGGCAGCAGAAACAAACTGTATTAAAGAACCAGCTAAGATTAAATTTTTTAAATCCCGGGATAGATTTCGAATATAAAATATCCGAATTATGGGCGGTTTCGTTAAATGCCGGACTTTCATACGGTGGATCGTTTAAAAATCTCAGTTATAACAATGATAATGGCTTACAGTATATGATAAGTCCTTTTGCAGATTGGCAAGGAAAATATATTTATAATCTAGAGAAGCGTATTCAAAAAGGAAGAATACTGCTTTTAACAGTGCTAATTTTCTATCATTAAGATTTCTCTACCGAGGTAAGAGTTTGTCGAAAAACTTTGAACGAACATCAAATTTGGATTTTTCGATTGGCCCTACATGGGGTATACAACGTTCTTGGAGAAGGGGCCATTATTTGTTTGATGTTGGGCCTGTATATTATTTTGACAATAAGGGGAATAGCGGTATTTTGCCTGTAATGATTCAATTAAATGTGGGATATAATTTATTACATTGAAAAAACATTTGGCAAAGCCAAATATCTAATTGTGGCTCTTGTGTTTTTGCAGGTTTCTGCAAAAGCACAAGAGCCTGCAAATGAGAATGGGATTTTATTGAACGCATGGACCAGTTCAACCAAAAACAACAATCATTTCAGTGCAATAGAATTGGCACATGAATGGAAATCCTGGACTTATTTGGGTTTTGAATTGGGCGCAGGTTTGGGGTGGTTGGCTTGTTACGATCTACAAAAAAGCTGGGTTAATCCTGTGGGCTGCGAAAAACTATATTTACGAGAAATAAGTGGTGGTAATGAATTTATCCGCGGTAAACTAACAGCCTATCTACCTCTTTGGAGAGATGATGATATGCATCCTCGTTTGGTTCTGTTTGTTTCCGGGCTGGGAGGTTTTACCTCTGCCCTTAATATTGAAGGCCATTTGGAATATTTTGAAACAGGAGAGAAAATAGAAACAAGTTCACAAAGTGGTGCGCATTGGTTCAGTGGTTTTGAAATGGGATTGAAAGGTTCTTTTTCCAGGCATTTTGCCATGAAGCTATATTTAGGAAATAACAACATTCAATTTAGTGAGACGATTAAAGAAATGAATACAATGATCAACAATTTCCCAATTAGGTTTGATGAATATGTCTCAAGTGCATATGTTGGAATTAGCCTTGTTTATACATACTCTAAATAGTTGCAGTGATTGATAACTGCCATAAAATCCGAGTTATGTACTAGTGAAAACCAATTGCGTATTATACCGGTGCCTTCAGATAAAGATAAACCAAATTTTGAATAATCAGCCAAATCATTATTCCAGCAAGCACCCATAAAAACCAATGCGGAATAACAACACTCTTTTCCAACTTCCGTTTATGATCCTCCAGAAGCTGTTCCAGCTTATTGGTGTCAACTTCATATTTCAGTTTTGATGATTTTAGAATCTGTAATTGCCGGGCAATTTCAGGAGCAATTGCATTTATATTCTCAGTGGTTTGTTTGAGTGTTTCAATTTCGAAGGTTAAAATCTCCAGTAATTTTTGTTGCGATAAATTTTTTCTCATGGTATTAAAAGCTTATTCCAAAATCCCTTGAAGGTCGGTTTTGTTGTTGTTGTCTTCTTTGTTTCTCTCGTTCAGCACGGTACATCATTTCATAATTTTGCAGAATCTGCTTTTGCAGTTTTGCAGCACTAAACTCCCGGCCAACACTACTGCCTTTTATGGTTTCCTCTCCAATCTGGAATTTCAACCCAACAACTTTTCCGTCAGAGGCAATTCTCCTGTGGGTTTGGATTCCATACTCTTCCATCAATTGGGCATAATCATCGATGTCGCGAGGCATTACTGTCAAAACCCGTTGGTGAGCTTCTTTAATGTAGTTGCCCAGTCGTTGCTCTTTTTGCTGCTGAATTTCTTTGGCAGTAGTAAATCCCCACTCTTTAGCCACACTTTCAGCAATTCGCTGCACCTTTTTACTGATAAAGTGGTCTTTGTATGCTTTCCCGTCAAAATCTATACGATTGACATAGATGTGCAGGTGCTTGTGCTTCTCATCGGTATGCAGAAAAGAAATAAATTGATGATCGTCCAATTTCATTCGCTTCAGAAAGTCTCCGGCCAGTTTTGCAAAATCCGAGTTGCTAAGTTTATCACCGTCAGGAATGGATGGACTTAAAACCATGGAAAAAGTATTCTTCCCGCACTTGGAATTCAGGTTCTGAAAGATCCTGAACTCCGTTGCAATTTCCCTGGGAGTTTCGCCTGCAACTTTATTCCGGCTGATCTCCTTGGCTCCGGGCTTTTTCATGGCGTAATTGACAGCATTAACCGTATGTGAGATGCTTTTTGCTTTTCCGATCATTGTTCAAACTTTCCAAGGTGGATTTTAATCAGTTTAATAACTTCTTCCAGTTCCCGGAGAATGGTTTCGTTCTTATTAAAATGTTTGCTTCTTACCAGGTTCCCGATGGCCGTAAAATTGCGATGGTAGGTGTGCAGGTTTTTGTACACCTCCAATTCTTCGGGAGAAAACCGTAAAGTTACTTTCATGTTCAGTGATGCCCGTCGGGCAAATTCACTGGTACCTAATCCACATTCCTGTGCTGCCAATGTGATGGCTTTTTTCTCGATATTACTTACTCTAAACGAGATATATTTAGTACGAACTCTCATAATTTTTAAACTTTAAAATTGTAAATATTACCTGCGCTGTGCGCCTCTTTGCGAGCCTGGGAGCAAAGCGAGAGATGCCCATGGTGCAACCTGGGCACCTCTCGACATGGCTTACCACGGAGACCTCCGCAGACGTTGGTTTCGGGCTATCAACAGCTGATTCAGATCTTTTGTGTTTTTATAGATGGCCGACATATCGACACTGTTCGTTAGATCGGCCAATAACTGTTTGGTCGCTTTTTTACCAGCTGAATCATTATCGAGATAGAGACCAACTTTGGGATAAGTTTGGGCAATACTATGGATACGGTTCATAAACGAAACAGAGTTCAATACCAAAAAATCTGATTGGCGTGGTAAGCCAGGATAAAGCATTAGCAAACTAAAAAAATCAAACATGCCTTCGGTAACACTCAACAATTGTTTACCTGTAGTGAAATAGGAAAAGTCTTTTGGTGCTGCGGCATTTTTATAATACGGATTTCGAAGTTCCCAGCCTCCAGAAACATTTTCCAAACCTAAAGCGAAGTATCGTTTTTGATTCATTGAATAATGAACCTGACTGGCAAATCGTGCTGCAGTTTTTATATCTATTTTTCTTTGCAACAAATATTTGATTAATGCCGGGTGTCGAATGGGGAGGATCTTATCAATCTGGATTGCCGGTTCAGGCGTTGGCGTAACCATATTATTCTGCTGCTGAAAAGAGAAAGATGGAATGTTTTTAGCCAGAATCGCAAGCGCATCACTAACGCTGCAGTTGTTATTCATTTCGATTAACAGATCGATAATATTTCCGCCCTTGCCAATTCCATGATCGTACCAGCGGTTAAGAACTTTGGAAACCTTAAATGATGCTTCACTTTCCTTTCTAATTGGACTAAGGTACCAGGCTGAATGTTGGTTTTCTTTTACCGGTGAATGGCCGGATCTTTTCAGAAATTCTGTAATCGGAATTTCACGAGCCGTATCGCATTGTAGTTTAGAAAATCTCATATTTCATCTTTTCCTGTTTTCTGACAACATCTTGTTGAACTCACCTTCTATTTCCAGCTCCTCCTTGGAAATGCCCATTAGCCAGAGATCTATGTCTTTTTTATAAAAGAACTTTTGCCGGATGTTGGCATTAGTGCCGGTGGGAATAAGTTTTTTACTGAGCAGTTTGTAAATTTTGCTTTTGGATAGGCCGGTGTACTGAGCCAGTTCTTCAACATTAAAAACAGTTTTGTTCTCTGCCAGTAGGGTTTTAATTTGTTTCAGTTCGCTAAGAACCTGTTTTGATAGAAATACTTGATTTTCCATAGGTGACATATTTATTAATGTGTAATGACGCTTGATGCGAGAAAATCTCATCAGCAAATATGTAACTGTATGTGGCAGTAAATCAAGAAGGTAATTTGAGTTACGGGGAAATTACGGGAGAAATACCGTCTATCGAAAAAGTATTTTCTGGAACTCCTTTAGATTTTCAGAAAATTCCGTTTCACTTTCATTCACAAACTCTGAAAACCGCGAGTTCAAACTCGTCCTTTTAACTTCTGAGCCGTTCAATGTGAAGGTTGATTCAATGAATTTAAAGAGTTGCTCTTTACGCTCTTTTTTGAAATCTCTGATTCCACCATCAATAAGCAAGTGAAGAATGCGAAGCAGCTTTTTATAATCAACTGCAGTCCGATTATCAGAAACCAATTTAAAATTGATTTTGCTTTTTGTTTCAAGTCCATTTAATACCAGGTTTATATTTTCCCGATCCTTTTCCGTGAATCCCAGGACTGGTAGATAGATTCCGTTCAGATTACTTTTCAAAAATAGGAAACAACCGGAAGGTACTTGTTTGGATAATCTTCGTGCTTCATTCAGTGATCCGATAAAAAGTAAAGTCAAGAAAAGTATTGTTATGCTTATGGCAGAGTAGAGGATAACATGGATAAATGAAAAGCCCATGCCCCAGAGTCCGAATAACAAAATCAGAAGACAAACAAACAGGATAAAAAGGATCGTTGTATTGTGGTTGCGTAATATTCTAATATTGAAGATCCACCGGAGTTTCCGGTTGAATCGAAATATCATTACTCCTGATTTCTTGATTATTGTTTCCATATTGGCTCATCTGTTAACAGGTTCCGGTAATCATCAACATTATTTTATTTTTTCAATAGCATTGATAATTAACCGATTAAAAGTAAATAATCTATCAGGTGCAATCAAATGAAAATCCGTGTTGGCGTAGCTTTTACGCTCATTTGGCTGTATTTGGCTTTCGAAATGTTGAATAACATAGAATGACTATATGTATCTGGTAGTTTTTAGTGGTTTTTATTGGGTGATTTTGTTGTACCTATGTTGTACCCGGGCAAATAAAAAAGGAGCTAAACTTTCGTTTAACTCCTTGATTTTCAGTGGTCGGGATACCAGGATTCGAACCTGGGACCCCCTGCTCCCAAAGCAGGTGCGCTAACCGGACTGCGCTACATCCCGAAAATATTTTTATGCGGTGAGGGCGGGATTCGAACCCGCGGTACAGTTTACCCGTACGCCAGTTTAGCAAACTGGTGGTTTCAGCCACTCACCCACCTCACCAGTGGTATTTGTGCTAAATTTCATTTCGTTTTTAAAACGAATTCCATTTAATACTTTCTTTCACTATTGTCTTGAACGTGGTTGCTTTGTTAAAGCGTGTGCAAAAGTAGAAATTGTTTTTACACTGACAAAGAAATTTAAAAAAAAATGGCAAAAAAAATGCATTTGTCGTTAAGTAGTGCAAACGAATGTGGATAGGCGATTGGGCTGCCTTTTTAGAAATAAAATGTACTCACAGCATTAATTTATTATCAACGGTTTTATTTGGTTAACTATCAGCTATTTTTGAGGAACGCTTTTGGCCTTTCAGGATTATAGCAAGATAAAATTGAGTAATTGTTTAATATTCTTATTGAAATAGTTAAACAAAAAGTTTTGAAAGCTGTTATTGTATCTAAACATTTAGCAATTTAAATAACAAAGCCATGAGTTACAGGGAAGAAATAATTTTTACAAATACAACGAGAAATAAAAACGGAAAATCAAACGATACACATGATAATATAGGAGATAATCATGTGGCAACATCGTTGGAAACCCCCTTACGTCCGGATGCTTTTCAATTACCAGACGAAAAGAAAATGGAAATTATCGAAAGTAAGTTTCGCGAAATTATGGAAACAATGGGACTTGACTTAAGCGATGATAGTTTGCAAGGAACACCACATCGTGTGGCTAAAATGTTTATTAAAGAAATATTTTATGGATTAAATCCTCAGAATAAACCAAAAATATCAGTATTTGAAAATAAGTTCAAATATGGTGAAATGTTGGTGGAAAAGAATATTAATCTAAACTCAACCTGCGAGCATCATTTTCTGCCGATTGTAGGGAAAGCTCATGTAGCTTACATCTCGTCGGGCGAAGTAATTGGATTGAGCAAGATAAACCGCATAGTAGATTATTATGCCCGAAGGCCGCAGGTACAGGAGCGTTTAACCGTTCAAATTGCCAACGAGCTAAAATCCGTGCTAAAAACCGACGATGTTGCCGTAATTATTGATGCCAGGCATATGTGTGTGTCATCGCGCGGTATAAAGGATGAGGGAAGCAGTACTGTAACGGCAGAATATTCAGGCAAGTTTAAGGAGAATGAAACCCGTGCAGAATTCCTAAAATATATTGGACTTTAATTTGTTTTGCCAATATCAAATGCCATTAAAACCTGGCCGTGACGTTGGTATAAAACACCATTTTTTATTACCGGGTGCGAAAAATGTTCTTTTGTTCCCCTGTTAATTTTGAAACTGCTCACCTGAGTCATTTTTCCTGTTTCATTAAAATCTACCAGGGATAAGGTTCCGTTTTGCCCGTAGTAATAAAGCATATCGTCGGCTGAAATAACGGCACCCCAGCCTAATTTTAATGAATCGCAAAGTTGGCCATTTGTGGCATTAATACTTCTGAAAAGCTTTTTAGAAGTAGCACTGCCGTATAAATAGTTGTCAATTTTTACAATTCCTCCCATGTAACTGTCAAAATATTTATTTCGCCAAACTTCTGTAATTTCCGAACCATCCTCGTTTAGTTCCAGTTTAACGCCGCCGTTGCCGTCGCCCGCTGCGTAGTATATATATCCATTATCAAAAACAATACAGTTACTGTGCGTGTCGCCCATGCCTGGCTGGCGTTTTTCAACAGGCACGTTGTCTTGTGCATGTGTCCATAATAACTCACCTGTTTCCGTGTCAAAACCCATCATGTTGTAGGCCGAGAATGTCACAAAAATTTGTCGCGACGGAAGTCTGATAAGCGTTCCGGGATTGTATCCCGAGCGTTCGCCATGTCCTTTGTTACTCCAAATCAATTCGCCTGTAAAACGGTTTAAAGCCACCACATTATACTCTTTTCCTCCGGGGGTCCAAAATACTTTGTCGCCAGCGATAACCGGTGCTTCCGAGTGCCCAAAACGCGGGTAGATACCATTAAAATCCTCCATAAATCGTTTTTTCCAAACTACTTCTCCATTTGATCGATTCAGGCAAAACAGGTTTCCCATTCCTGAACCAAGGTAAATTAAATCATCAACAACAGTAGGTTGCGAGCGCGATCCCGGATAATTGATAACCCACTCTTTACCAAAAGGCACCTGCCATTTTATAGCGCCGCTCAAATCAATACAAAATAAGGTGGCCATGCTGTCAATGGCTCCGGTAATAAAAATTTCTGTTTTGGTAACAGTTGGAGTGCCATAGCCATCGCCAATATTTTCGGTATACCATAATTCAGTGGGGCCATCCTCGGGCCATATTTTTAACAGGTTGTTTTCAGGAAAAATGCCCAGGCGGTTTTCTCCCCGCCACTGGTAAACATTTGTTTGGGGTGAACTGCACGAAAATAATAAAGCTGCTATCAGAAGAAAAAAAAGGTTTTTCATCATTGTGTTTTGTTTATCAATAATGGTATAACTTTTACTCGAAATGTTACAGTTTAGCAGAAATTGTTGTGGCAGGGGAGAAGGTGCTTTTCAAAAAAACAAGCCGGTAAAAAGAGGTAAATGTGGCCTGAAATATTTTATGAGTTGAAATATTTATACACCTCTGGGTAGTCTTTTACTTCCATTAAATCGGCTCTTAGTTTTGCAGCTCCTGGAAATGAATTGAGGTATATTTTATAAAAGCGTTTTAGGATATTGAAATTTTTTATGCCACCCCATGTGTGCTCAAACAAACGGGTATGCTGAAGCAGTTTTTCAATGCGTTCATCTTTGGTAATTTCTGTTTTTTCAGGATTAAAAAACCAGGGGTTTTGGAAAATACCCCGGCCAATCATCACACCGTTAACACCGGTTTGTTTAACACGGTCGATCCCTTGTTGGTACGAAAAAACATCGCCGTTTCCGTGAACGGGGATATGAGGTTTTAAGCTGTTTTTTAGTTTTACCGCTTTGGCAATTTCGTCCCAACAGGCATCGCCTTCTGATTGCATACGCTGGGTGCGGCCGTGTAAAATAATGGCTGCAGGATCAACTTCCAGTAAATTGGCTATCCAGTTTTCGGTAATATGTTCTTTAATTCCGGTGCGGGTTTTTACGCTAACCGGCAGGTGTGTGGCTTCTTTTGTCGCAAGCACAATTTCTTTTGCACGTTCGGGGTCACCAATTAATGCGCTGCAGGCACCAATTTTAAACACTTTTTTTACGGGGCAACCCATATTAATGTCAATACCATCAAAATTGTAATTTTTGGTAATGTATTTGGCTATGTTATGGTAAATCTCCGGATCGCTTCCCCAAATTTGCGCCACCAGTTTAACTCCCAGCTTTTTCAATAATTCTTGCTCAGAAGTGTTTACAATCAATCGTTCCGCAACACGCTTTCGTCCAACCGGATGATTCATGCCTTCAACCGACGTAAATTCGGTAAATACGATGTGCAATTTTTGCGGAGCTGCCATGCCCATTACAATTTCACGAAAAACAGTATCGGTAACGTCTTCCATTGGGGCCAGCGAAAAAACCGGTGTATTAAATTCTTGCCAGAAATTATTCATGATGCAAAATTACCAAAACATATAAAAGTGTACAATGCAATTATTTCTGTTGCTCGAGTTGCATTAACGAAAGGCTTTTTCTGAATTTCCGACTGTTTCCAAACCCAATGCGCAAATTGGATGGACGGCCGGTGTCTTGCATTTTCTCGTGGGCACATTCGGGAGTGCAGCAACCGTGATATTTTTCGGCACACTCCGGGCACTGGATAAATAGAATATGGCAGCCGTGATTATCGCAGTTGGTATGCGAATCACAGGGCTTTCCACACTGATGACATTTCGAAATAATTTCGCCGTTCACACTTTCGCCCAAACGTTCGTCAAACACAAAGTTTTTACCTAAGAACTTTGAATCGAGCTTTGCCGCTTTTATCTGACGGGCATATTCCAAAACGCCACCATGCAACTGGTTTACATCGTTAAAACCCTGGTGTTTCAGGTAGGCACTGGCTTTTTCGCAACGAATTCCTCCGGTGCAGTACAACAGTATTTTCTGGTCCTTTTTGTTTTCAAGCAGGTCGGTAACCATTTCAAGCTCCTCCCGAAAAGTATCCGCTTCGGGGCAAATGGCTCCTTCAAAATGGCCAATCTCGCTTTCGTAGTAGTTGCGCATATCAACAAGCACAGTGTTTTCTTTGCCAATTTCGTTGTGGAATTCAAGTCCGCTCAGGTGTTTTCCAACGTTGGTAACATCGTAGGCATGGTCATCCAAACCATCGGCAACAAGTTTAGGACGTACTTTAATGGTTAGTTTATAAAACGATTTACCATCATCTTCAATGGCATATTTTATAGGTATTTCATTCAGAATTTCATATTTTTTCATTGTTTTAAGAAATGCTTCGAAGTGATGCTCCGGAACACTCATTTGTGCATTAATTCCTTCGCGGGCAACATAAATGCGGCCAAAGCAATCCAGGGGAAACCAGTCACGAAAAAGTTCATCGCGAAATGCCTGCGGATCCTCCAGAATACGATAACGATAAAATGAAATCGTTTTTCGTTGAAAGCTTTCTTCAGCGAGCCTTTTTTTTAGTTCTTCTTTATTTACCCTGTTGTATAAAAACATAACTGCAATGTTTATAAATGCGCGGCAAAAATACACAAAACAATAAAAAGAGCAAAAAAGAGCTTAAAATCTTAATAGGAGGCAAAAGAAAACCCGAATTGTTAAATCCGGGTTTATTAATCAGATCTGTTATTTTATTTATCGGTGTGCAATCGGATCAGGATTTCCATCCGGATCGCCATTTACAGTTCCACAGCTTGAAAGGTTACCGAGTAATAAAATACCTGCTACGTGTGGAGCAGCCATTGATGTACCGCTAATGGAATTGTACCCTCCGTTTTTCCAGGTAGAATTAATACCTACACCCGGTGCACAATAATCAAGGGTACTTCCATAATTTCAGAAACAGATCCACGGGGTAGAATTGTTTCTAGTGAAAAAATAAATTAAAAGCGTTTTGTGTTTATTTAGGACTAGTCAGATTTAAACGCTATTTTAATAATTCACTTACTTTCTCAATAATTCCCTTGAATTCATCCTCCTTAAAACCAATAGAAGCAACTGCAATTTTACCATTTTTATCAATTACGAAATTACGCGGAATATTTTGCTTGGCATATTTTGAAAAGATATCGCGTTTTGGGTCGGGGTAAAATGGCATTTTGTAGCCTTTTTCTTTTTTGAAATTATGTACCGTCGTCCAATCATGTTCGCGGCCAATTACCAGTACTTCAAATGCCTGGTCTTTAAATTTTTCGTATACTTCCTTGTCGAGGTGGGGCAGTTCCTTTCGGCAGGGCGGACACCAATCGGCAAAAAAGTTTATCCACACCACTTTGCCTTTTAAATCGGAAAGCTGTTTTTCTGATCCATCTTCGAGCACGATGGTGAAATCGGGAGCTAATTCCCCTTCTTTAACCAGAGTGAAAGCATCTTGTGCGAAGCTGCTAAACGAAAAAAATGTGATAAAAATGAGTATTGATAATTGTTTCATTATTCCGTTTTATATATGTAAATAGACTTTTAAAAATATAGCTATTGCGAAGAAAGTAAATTTAGTATTCTATTTCAACTCTTTTTATGAATGAATAATGTCTGGCTGCCTCAATAGACGAAAAGTATAATGCGTTAATTTGTGTGAGGTGGGGCGGAATAAAAATATGCCCCTGAATACCACTTTTCGTTAAAGGTAATCTGCCAAAGTCTGATTCAACAAAGCCATTTCTAAATTTCCCGTTTTTGTATTTTTCTTTAAGAATTATTTCATCGTTTTGCTGGTAGGTCCATACGCCGTTGCGGTTGGTTTTTAAAAACTCGCCTTTTAACACAAAAGAGAGGTCTTTCCATTTTTCGGTAACAATTTCAAAAGATCCGGTGCCGGAAGTTATTTCAGCGTTTGGATTGTTTTTATTGATGATTTTAATTTCAAAGGTCTCATTCTTAAAAATGATTTTCATGTCTAATTCGCCATCTTTTAGGAAGTAATTCCATATTCCAATGGGCTGTGTGTGGTTAAATTGGGCATGAAGTTTAGGGTTTCCGTTTTTATAATATTCTGCGTAATCACCAACAATTTTTGTGCGCTCCAATCTTCCTGTTGCAAAAAGTTCTCCGGTGATATAGTAATCTTTAAATTCTCCTCCAAAATTATTAAGAGCTTTGGTCCAGAAGGCTTCCCGGTAATAGCTGGCCTTCTCGGGTAAACAAATCTGCCAGTTTTCGTTAAAGTATACTTTTACCTTTCGGTTGTTGTTTTTTTCCAAAAAATCATAACGTCGATTTTTCGGTTGCCGATAGTATATCGTATCCGAAATAATACCAGCTAATCTTGTGTCGAGCGCTCTCGAAAGTGTATCAGTGTGGCCCCGTGCTTCCAGTAAATGGGTGCAGCCATTGCAATAAGCACTTAAAGCAATACAGTTTATATCTCCTCCAAGTACAAATGCTTTTTCCAGATTGGCACAGAATTTATCAAGGCTATCAAGGTAAAAACTGCACACGGCACAATTAATATAAACCGAAGCATTTTCGGGCGTATACTGTTTAACCCGGTTATAAAATACCAGTGCCGAATCGTATTTCTCGTTTAACCGATAATAGTTTCCGGCAAACTGGCTCATGTAAACCAGTTTTGTCTGGCTAAAATCTTCTGCAGCTATTTCAATGGCCGGCACAAAATAGTTGATGGCATTTGCCGAATCTTTCCAGTGTTTATAAATGTTACCCAGGGCATACCGGGTTTCAGCATTATTTGGTTCCAGGTTAATGTTCGTTTTGAAATCAGCAATGGCCCCAATGGTATCTTTTAAATGCAGTTTACAAAGTGCCCTGTTTTGATAAATAAAAAAGGCTTCGGAGTCATCGCTAATGGCTTCATCAAAAAGCTGAAGTGCCTCGTGGTATTTCTTTTCAGTCATTAACAGGTAGCCATCATAATTTTTTTGGGCAACTTTTCGGTTAATGTATTTTTTCTGGGCATAAATTGTTTGAAAGCTGAACAGAAGAATGATGCTTATAATAAGAGGTTTTAACATATTGGTTTTGGCTTTTTTGTTTGTGTTAAATGATGGGAAGTTAACAATAAATATTAGAAACAAAAACACCCGCTCATTTTAAGCAGGTGTTTCAGTTTATTAGCAAGTGGTGTTTTTTATGCTTGTTTTTTTAAAAAATCGTTGACGGCATTTTCAATGCGCTCTTCAATTTTTGTAGTATCCGATTTTACAAATTTATCGCCGGTAATACTTTCGAAAAGCTCAATGTAGCGTTCCGATACCTGGTTTACAAATTCTTCCGGAATTTCCGGTAAAACATCGCCTTCGCGCCCCTGGAAATTATTTTCCATTAACCATTCGCGCACAAATTCTTTCGAAAGCTGCTTCTGGTTTTCACCTTTATCAAATCGCTCCTGGTAACCATCGGCGTAAAAATAACGCGACGAGTCGGGTGTGTGAATCTCATCAATCAGGTAAATCTGGCCATCTTTTTTACCAAACTCGTATTTGGTATCCACCAGTATTAATCCCATTTCTTTGGCAATTTCGCTACCACGTTTAAATAGTTCAAGCGAAATACGCTCCAGTTCCACATAGTCTTCTTCAGAAACCAGGCCTTGTTTTATAATCTCTTCTCTCGAAATATTTTCGTCGTGAGCACCTTGCTCAGCCTTTGTAGTTGGTGTTAACAGCGGCTCCGGAAAGGCCTGGTGTTCTTTTAAACCTTCCGGAAGTGGAACGCCGCAAATATCGCGACCCCCATTTTTGTACAGGCGCCACGAGCTTCCGGTTAAGTATCCGCGCACAATCATTTCAACCGGAAATGTTTCGCAAAAATGACCTACTGTAACGTTCGGGTCAGGTGTTGCAATTTTCCAGTTTGGAACAATGTCGGCAGTGGCATCCAGAAATTTTTCTGCAATTTGGTTAAGTACCTGTCCCTTAAAAGGAATTCCTTTCGGAAGAACCACATCGAATGCTGAAATACGATCGGAAACGACCATTACCAAAAAATCGTCGTTAATGTTGTAAACGTCGCGAACCTTTCCTTTATAATGGCTTTTTTGCCCCGGAAAATTAAAAGCTGTTTTTGTAAGTGCGTTGCCCATTTTTTATTGAATATTTATTTGTTGATGAATTTCGGTATGTATAGTAACAATGATTTATAACTCAGTTTTAATACAAATTTATGCCGTTTTTGTTTAAGTTTTTAACAGGCAAAACCCCAAAAATATATTGTGGTATAAATGTTTGTATTCCTTGCGTTTATGTTGTGAACATTTTATTCCTTCACATCCGTTTTTGTGTGTGCATGCTCATCAGCATGTTTATCGTAAGCTTCAACAATATCGCGCACCAGTTTGTGCCGCACAATATCTTTTTTATCAAAATATATGGTTGATATACTTTTAATCCCTTTCAAAATTTTTAGTGCCTGAACCAAACCCGAGTTGCTTTTGCGGGGCAGGTCTATTTGGGTGATGTCGCCGGTAATTATAAATTTAGCATTCATTCCCATTCGCGTTAAAAACATTTTTAACTGGTTAACGGTGGTATTCTGGGCTTCGTCTAAAATAACATAGGCATTGCTGAGTGTACGTCCGCGCATAAAGGCGAGCGGGGCAATTTGTATGGTTCCGTCTTTCATAAATTCTTCCAGTTTTTTAGCCGGAATCATATCTTGCAGGGCATCGTAAAGCGGTTGCAGGTAAGGATCAATTTTGTCTTTTAAATCGCCCGGAAGAAATCCGAGGTTCTCACCGGCCTCAACAGCCGGACGGCTTAATATTATTTTGCGTATTTCTTTATTTTTTAGCGCTCTGACAGCCAGGGCAATTGCAGTGTAGGTTTTTCCGGTACCGGCAGGGCCTATGGCAAAAATAAGATCGCTTTTTGCGTTTGCCTCCACCAATCGGCGCTGGTTGGGTGTGCGGGCTCTCACGGGTTTTCCACTATTGCCAAAAACAATAATGTCGGGTTCGTTGCTTCCGTTTTCTTCCAATGTTGATATTCCCGAAGCCATTAATTCGTTGATAATCTCTTCGGTAAGTATATTAAACTGAAAATAATGGTCGAGCAGGAGGGCGAACTTCTTTTCAAAAGCCTTAATTTCTTTTGGTTCTCCCTGAATAAAGAGTGCATGCCCGCGTGCCGTGATATTTATCTTTGGGAAAAGCCGCTTTATAAGTTCTATTTTTGAATTGTTTACTCCAAAAAATTCAAGGAGATCAATTCCTTCAAGTAGTATTTGTTTATCCAATGTTAATACTTAAAAATTGAGCAGTGCAAATTTACGAAAATTAATTGCCACTTTCTAAAGTCGGAATAATCCGTCGCTAAAATTAAATTTGAGGAAAAATAAAGAGGAAATTGTAATTGATTGCGCCAGCGTTATTATTTCGAAAACATTTTCACTATCCATAGAATGAGGTACAGACCTAAGCCAACTCCAAAGATTAGTACGCCTATAACAAAAGCAATTCTAATGGTTGAAACATTCCATCCTAATTTACCGCTAAGCCATTCAGAAACTCCTAAAATCATAAAAAACTGTTTAAAAAATTATGCAAACAAGATAGAATTATTTCTTTATAACTCTGCAAAAGTTTTACTAAAGTTATGTCTTGTTAATGCGAGGAATACTTAAATTCGGGTAGAATTTGAAAGTAGATTTATGCAAAGAAAAGTTGAAGAATTTAAGCGCTTACTGGATATAATGGATGAACTGCGCGAGAAATGTCCGTGGGATAAAAAACAAACCCTGGAATCGTTGCGAAAACTTACCATTGAAGAAACCTATGAATTGGGGGATGCCATTTTAAAAAGCGATTTGCAGGAGATAAAAAAAGAGTTGGGCGATTTACTTTTACACATTGTTTTTTATGCCAAAATAGGCCACGAAAAAGGGGCTTTTGATATTGGCGATGTGTTGGAAGGAATAAACGAAAAGCTGATTTATCGGCATCCACATATTTTTGGCGATGTTGACGTTGATGGCTCGGCCGATAAAGTGGCAGAAAACTGGGAGGCCCTAAAACTGAAAGAGAAAGGTGGAAACAAGCGTGTTTTAGAAGGGGTGCCTGCAGCTATGCCGGCTTTGGTAAAAGCCAATCGTATTCAGGAAAAAGCCCGTGGAGTGGGTTTTGATTGGGAATACAAAGAGCAGGTTTGGGACAAGGTGAAGGAGGAAGTTGAAGAGTTAAACCACGAAATTGACAAAGCCGACACGGATAAAATGGAGGGCGAATTTGGCGATTTGCTTTTTGCTGTGGTTAATGCTGCCCGTTTGTATGGAATTGATCCGGAAGCAGCTCTGGAACGTACCAACCTAAAATTTATTAAACGCTTTAATTTTCTTGAAAGTAAAACGCTGATGCAGGGAAAAAGTCTGCACGATATGAGTCTGTCCGAAATGGATGAGATTTGGGAAGAAGCTAAAAAGCAAGAATAAACCGGCGCTTAAAGCCGCAAATCAAATACTAATCTGTTTTAATCTTTTTCAGCAGCCAGCTCATGTTTTCGGCAAGGATGCGTATGGTCTGAATACCTTCTTCATCCTTTAGCACATCGCCTTTGTTTTTACCAAAAGCAAAATTCCAATAACTCGAGCCCGGAACAATCATTTGGTTAATCAGGAAAAATCGGTTCATGGTATCAAAGGTGGGCAATGCACCACCCCTGCGAACAGAAATAATTCCTGCACCAACTTTTCGTTTTAATAAATGTCCGTTGCCGCGGGTAACATAACCGGCAACGTCCATCAGCGCTTTTATTTCGGTAGTAACATCCGAAAAATACACCGGCGAACCAAGGATAATTCCATCGGCTTCAATCATTTTTTCAATACAAACATTCAGCAGGTTATTTTTAATATGGCATTTACGGTCTTGTATTTCGCGGCATTTACCACAGGCTGTGCAGCCATGAACCGGTTTGTTGCCCAGCTGAACCACCTCGGTTTCAAAAACTTCTGCCTGAAAGATTTTAAACATCTCTTCAATGAGCAAGGATGTATTTCCGTTTTTTCTTGGGCTTCCGTTAATTGCAACTATTTTCATTTAATAAATTGATAGATTTTAAATTTTCTAAATAGTTTATTGTCCGAATACAAAGGCAATAATGTTAGCGCCCATTTGCAAGGCTTTTTGTCGCAGGTCATCCGGGTCGTTGTGGACGTCCGGGTCTTCCCATCCATCGCCAAGATCGGTTTCGTAGGTGTACAAACACACCATGCGGTTTTCAATAAAAAGGCCAAATGCCTGTGGTGTTTTATTATCGTGTTCGTGAATTTTGGGTATTCCTTCGTTAAACGAATATTTCTGGTGAAATATGGCGTGCGAAGGTGGCAGTTCAATAAACTCTTTGTCGGGAAATACTTTTTTCATTTCGCGCCGAATATATTCATCAAGGCCGTAATTGTCATCGATGTGTAAAAACCCACCACCTTCGAGGTAAACCTTTAGGTTTATGGCATCGTTTTCCGATAAAATTATGTTGCCATGCCCGGTAAGGTGAACGAAAGGGAAATTAAAAATTTCAGGACTGCCAATTTCAATGGTTGATGGCTCGGGGCTGATATTGGTTTGGATGTTATTGTTGCAAAATTCAATTAAATTGGGCAACGCTGTTGGGTCGGAATACCAGTCGCCACCGCCGCTATATTTTAACAGCGCAATTTTTACGCTGCTGTTTTGCGCTGCAGATCCAAGCGTTATCAGCAAGACCAGGAACAGGAATGAAATTCGCATGATTAAAATTTTCCGAAAAATACGATTCCTCGCCGAGATGAAAAAATGCTATTGTAAAGTAGTTGATAATTCATCCGAGGTTTAACTTTCATTTATTCCTTGCATCAGTAAATCAAGAGCTTTGTTAAAAGAACCGGCAGCTGTTATTTCTCCCGAGTTTACAAAAAAGATCTCATCGGCATTTTCAATGGTGTTTAAACGGTGAGCAATAATAACTTTAGTTGTTGAACTGGGCAGATTATTAATAATCGCTTCCAGTTGCTGTTCGGTTACCGTATCAATATTTGCTGTTGCTTCATCCAAAATCAGGAGTTCCGGTTTGCGTAAAATAGCTCGCATAAAAGCAATAAGTTGTTTTTGTCCCAAACTTATTCCTTCACCTGTCATTTGTATTGGCGTTTCCAGGCCGCGGTCAAAACGTTGCAGTAAACTTCCCAGTCCTGCTTCCTGTAGATAATCTTCCAGCTCTTTGTTACTCATGGCCTGCAGAGACTCGTTACCGTAAAGAATATTCTCTCTTACGTTACCCGAGAAAAGAATTGGCTCCTGCAGAATAACACCGATCTTTGCGGCCCTTTCTTCTGCTTTATATGATTTTATATCGCGACCATTAAGCAATAGTGTGCCTTTTGTGGCATCATATAAACGGGCAATTAACGAGGCCGTAGTCGTTTTTCCTCCTCCGGTTGGGCCAATAAAAGCATAGGTTTTTCCGCGTTCGAGCCTGAAGTTTACTTTGTGCAGCACCTCCTTGCCATTTGGGTAACTAAACGAAACATCGTTAAAATGTACCAGCGATGCGTTCTTATGTATTTCTGTTTCTTCTGTAACTTCCAGGTTGCTCTCGAGCGAAAGCAAATAAGAGATACGATCCCAGGCTGCCAACGCCTGTTGAAAATTAGCCCAAAGTATGGCCAGTTGTCGCAAAGGATTGTAAAAGTTCATTACATAGGCGATAAAACTTATGAGTAAGCCAACGGTGAAACTGCCCTGAATGATAAGGTAAATACCCAGTGCCAAAACAATAAGCTGACCAATATTGGCCGCAAAAGTATAAACCGGGTTAAGCACATTATTGGCAATGCCGGCATATACCGAACGCTTATAATTTTCGTGGTTGACTTTCATAAAACGGTCTCGAAAATAATCGCGGCGGTTAAAAGCCACCACTACCTTAAAGTTGGCCAGGCTTTCCTGTATTTCAGCCGAAAGTTTCCCCAGACTTTCAAGACTTGCCTCGTTTTTGCGGCGTATCCACGGCGATATTATTTTTGTAAAAACCAGAAGGAAAAGGGCAGGAGAGAGCGCTGCCAAACCCAGTGGCAGGTTAATAGCCAGAAGTAAAATACCCGCACCGGTCATGGTAATAATTCCGCCAATAAAACGCATTAGCGATTGCGAAAAGAACTCGTTTACTTTTTGGGTATCGTTGTTAATTCGCGATATCAGGTCGCCCGATTTGTTTTGGTTGAAAAAATCGAGCGGTAATTCCTGTAATTTATTGAATACCGAGTTGCGTAGGCTGTATAACATACGTTGCCCAATGCCACCCATCATTATCATTTGCGCATAGTTTACAAAAAACGCAATGATGTACATGACAAGCAAAATGCCTGCAAAAAGCAGCACGCCTTGGTAGTCTTTGTTTTGCACATAATTATCGATGGTGTATCCAATTACATAGGCGCCGGCCAAACTAAGTGAGGCATTTACCGTTATGGCAAAAAATGCAATAATAAGGTTACGTCGTTCATCACTAATAATAGCCACCAGTTTTTTTAGCGAGGCTAGTAATGGGCGTTTCTTTTTGCCCTGCGCTGATTTTGTATCCAGATTATAATTCATAGTGACTGGTGCTTTTTTGTGAATTGTAAATCTGAATATATTCCGGCGAATTTTCTTTCAGTTCATTGTGCTTACCCCTTGCAATAACTTCGCCTTCCATCAGTAATATTATCTGATCAAAATCTTTTACAGGCGCAATTTTTTGTGTTACAGAAACCAGCGTAAGTTTCGGGTAATTTTTATGAATATTGGCCAATATTTTATCTTCAGTTTTTCGGTCAACGCGCGAGGTAAAATCGTCGAGCAGCAATATTTTGGGATTAAGAGCCAGGGCACGAGCCAGCATAATGCGCTGTTTTTGCCCGCCCGATAAACTGGTTCCCCGCTCAGAAGCAATTGTCTCGAGTTTTTTAGGAAGGCTATTTGTGAATTCAAGCAGTTCGGCTGTTGCTATGGCTTTCTGCATATCCTCGTCTGAAACATTATCGTTAAAGGCCACGTTTTCTTTCAGGCTGAGGTTAAAAATTACGTTATCCTGAAAAACAAAGCCAACCTGTCGGTTTAAAACCTTGCTGGCATAATCTTTTGCCTGTATGTTGTCGATGGTAATTTCTCCTGAGTCGGGCGGAATAAGATTGGTAAGCAAATAAAGCAGTTGACTCTTGCCGGCTGCAGTTGGCCCTATTATCGCCGTTTTGCTTCCGGCTTTTATTTCAAATGAAATGTCTTTCAGTATTGGTTTTTTATCGTAGCTCAGGTTTACATTTTTCAGCCTGATGTTTCCATTAATTGCTGATGTTGCCGTTCCGCGGTCAATCGGTAATATAGAATTCAAAACCTGTTGAATTCTGTTGTTTGATGCCGTTGCCGAGGCAATAATGTTGCTCATAAAGCCAATCATCATAATTGGGAAAATTAGCATCATTACATAGCTGTTAAAAGCCGCAAAATTACCAAGTGTTAGTGTTCCTAAAACCACATAATGCCCCCCAAGTGCCAAAATAATTACAATAGCAAAGTTGGCTACAAAAGTTACAATTGGCACTAAAATCGAGAAGAGGCGCACAATTGCCAACCCTAAATCCCGCGATTCAACATTTTTTTCTGCAAATTTTAGTATTTCCGGTTGTTGCGAGTTTAAAACCCGAATAAGTGCCGAGCCCAAAATACTTTCATTTATAACCCGGTTGAGGGCATCAATTATTTCGCGACTTTTCTTAAAAAGCACCTTCACCTTTTTAAATACAATATAAAATGCTACCGAAAGTATAGGGACAATAGTTAGTACAGCAAGGGCCAGTTTCCAGTTAATGGAGATAAGTAAAACGGCCACCCCAATAATCACAAACAGAGAAGATGCAATGGATACAAATGCCTGTGAAACAAACATTTTTACCGAATCCATATCGGAGGTCATATTGGTTAACAGTTTTGAAGGATTTGCTTTTATAACGTACGAATAGCTTTGTTGCGAAATTTTGTCGGCCAGCTTGTTCCGTAAATCCCTGGCTACTTTTTCGGAGGTTAAGGTTTGTACTACACCTTGTAAAAATGTAAAAAGAAAAATACCAAAAGCCGCAAGAATAAATTCGGTGGCAATTGCGCTTGCATTAAAATGGTTGGCTGTAAAAGAATCGATGCCTCGGGCAATAATTCGCGGAATAAACAGGTTTATTCCACTTCCGGCCAGAGCCATTACAGTTAATGTGCCCACCAAAAGTTTGTAGGGACCAAGTATCTGAAATAATCCTTCTCCTTGCTTTGCTTTTGTTTTTTTATTTGGCGTTTTTCGCATGCTGAAAAAATGTGGTGCAAATTTACCCAATTATAACCGACCAGCATCGAAAATGATTAAACCGATGATGATTAATTTTACAAACTTTAGCGGTTGGCGGTGTAATGTTCTAATAGTTAAAACTTTAAAGAAAGTGTATTTGAAAGAAAATGGGATTTCAAAGCAGTCCTAAGAAATCCCATGTGCATTATTTTGGATCTTACTATTCGTAGCGCAAAGCTTCAACGGGGTTACGTGTAGCGGCTTTGTAGCTTTGTATTGATACGGTTACGAGGGCAATGGTAATGGAAAGAACTCCTGCCAGGGCAAAAATCCACCAGTGCAGCTGAGTTTGATAGGCAAAGTTTTGCAACCAGCGGCTCATTACATACCATGCCAGTGGAGATGCAACAATAAAGGAAACAAGTACCCACTTAATGAAGTCTTTGTTAAGCATGGCCAGAATTTGCGACACTCTTGAACCGTTAACTTTCCGAATACCAATTTCTTTTCGCTTGCGTTCGATGGCAAAAACCGATAGCCCAAATAAACCTATGCAAGCAATAAATATGGCGACAAATGAGAAGTAACGGAACAGTCCTGCAATACGAAGTTCTGAATTGTACATTTGCTTTAAGCGTTCATCGAAAAACCCAATTTCAATATTCGAGTCCGGAATAATCGTTTGCCAGTTTTCTTTTATGGCAGCAAGTGTCTGACTAAAATTTTCAGGCCTTATTCGCATAATTAACACATCAGGATTATCGCTTAAGGGAGCATTACCATTGGTTCAATCCCAGTGCGTAAGGATTCGAAATGAAAATCTTTTGCGACGCCTACTATCCTTCCTCTGTCGCCACCGTTTCTGCCAAAATACTTTTCAATTGGCTCAGTCATTTTCATTCGGCGAATGGCTTCCTGGTTAAGGATAACTTCGTTTGCAAATTCACTTTCATCATTGTTCACAATATCGGTTGCTGCTGAAAAACTACGTCCTTCTGCCAATGAAATACCCAGTGTTTCAAAATATTCGCGATCAACACGCATGGCACAGATTAATACCTTGTTTTCCGGTTCTTTTCCTTGCCAATCATAACCCCACGATGAGTTTCCTCCCCAAAATGGCAACTTGTCGGCTTTTGTTAATTTTTCAACTCCGCTAATATTTTTTAGCGAAACAGAAAGTGCTTCATGTTTTGTTTTGGTGGCATCGTCAAGATTAATGTAAACCAGGTTCTTTTGATTATAACCCAGGTCGTAGTTGTTTATGAATTTTACTGCAATGGTGCAAATAATAAGAATTATTGAGAGTGTAAACTGAACGACCACAAGCAGGCTTCTGAAACTGATTTTGCTCGCACCTTTAGCTGCTGCTTTTTTTAGTACCCGTGCCGGTGCAAACGACGAAATATACAGCGATGGATAAGCCACCGACAAAATAAGTGTTGTTAAAATCATGGCAACAAGCATTAAAAGAAGGTATTTGTTGCCCAATAGCGATAAACTTATTTGTTTATTGGAGAGCTGAGCAAAAAGCGGAGTGAAAAGTAGTACCAAAATTGCGCCGAGAAAGACGCTGATTACAATCATTAATCCTTTTTCATAAAAAAATTGAGCGGTGAGGTTGGTTTTTGTAGCTCCTAAAACTTTTCTTATTCCAACTTCCGGGCGGCGTGTTTCGGAGCTGGCAGTAGACGAGTTTACAAAATTAATTGAAGCTATTAGCACAATAATAATGGCAATTGCTAAAAACTGATAAATGTACTGAATGCGATTATTTTCTCCGGAGAAATTGTACAAATGGCGTTTGGCATACGGAAACAGGTAAATGGTTGTATTTTCTTGTCCTTTTTCTTTCAAAAATCCGGTGAGCTTGCTCTCCAGCTGATTGGCATCTGCACCTTCGGTAAGCAGCAGGCAGGTATAAGGCCAGTTATTTCCCCAGCGAGTGAGATCGGCTCCCAGTTGTTCGGCTAATTTAATCGATGCTAAAATATCAAATTGTGTTGATGAATGTTCTTTTGGGTAGTCGATTATCGCTCCAACCGTAAAGGTGTAATTTCCGTAAACGGTCAGCATTTTCCCAATTGCCGATTCATTTGGAAAAAATAATTGAGCAATTTTTGGGGTAATCAAAATTTTATCGGGAGCTTCAATGGCGTTCAATTCTCCTTCAATTAATTCGAACGAGAAAATATTCATAAACTCTTTATCGGCCAGGGTAAGACTGATGTCTTTGTACTCGGTAGTTTCATATTTTACCGGTAGGCCACCAAGATTCGTAAAAGTGGTTGCATTTTCGATCTCAGGGTAATTTAGTTTTAACTCGTTGGCTAACGGAAAAGGTGTGCACCCGGTATGTAAATCCTGTCCGTCGGAATATACCTGGTGTTCGTAAACCTGGTACACCTGTTCGAGGTTGGTGTTAAATTTGTCGAAACTGAGTTCGTCGACCACCCAAAAAAGGATGAGCGTGGTAACAGCTATTCCGATGGCTACGCCACTAATATTTAAAAAAGAGAAAAACTTGTTTTTCAGGATGTTGCGCCATCCCAGTTTCAGGTTGCGTTTAAAGTCAGACATGGTTTCTATTTTTGGTATTACGGCGCTCAATCTTCTTTTTTCGGGTTATTGAGCTATGTAGGATTACTGGTTGTTTAAAGCAAAATTTCGCCCAATTCTTTTTTTACTTCCTGGGTAATTACCATTCCATCAAATAGGTTGATTACACGGTGGGCATATTCCGAATCGCGAAGCGAGTGTGTTACCATAACAATAGTGGTACCTTCCTGGTTAAGATCGGTGAGAAGTTGCATTACTTCGAGTCCGTTTTTTGAATCGAGATTTCCGGTTGGCTCATCGGCCAGAATCAGTTTGGGATGGGCTACAACGGCGCGTGCAATAGCAACACGTTGTTGCTGTCCTCCGGAAAGTTGTTGTGGGAAATGTTTTTTCGATGACCGATTTTCATTCGGTCCAGAACTTCCTCAACGCGCTGTTTGCGCTCGCTTGCCTTCATTTTTAAATAAATCAACGGAAGTTCAACGTTCTCAAAAACGGTTAATTCATCAATCAGGTTAAAACTCTGAAAAACAAAACCGATGTTTCCTTTTCGAAGCATGGTACGGTTACGTTCTTTAAGTTGCCCCACTTCCTTTCCATCAAAAAAATACTGTCCTGATGTTGGATTGTCAAGAAGTCCGATAATGTTTAGAAGTGTTGATTTGCCACAACCCGATGGCCCCATGATAGCTACAAATTCGCCATTTTTAACATGGAGGCTAATTTTGTTTAGTGCACTGGTTTCAATCTCGTCAGTTCGAAAAACTTTGGAGAGATTGTTTGTTTTAATCATTGTTTTTGGCTTTTGTTCGTTTTTTTAAGATTGATTTACCTTTTATAAGACGACAAAAAAAAACACACGTTACAAGAAGACCACAAAAAGTGCGAAAAGGTTAGTTTTTATTTTTGATTAGTATAACGCTGAAAAAGAGCTAGTTTTTTTATTCTTGAGGAGTTAATGTTGTTGTGCTATTGGTGCGCTCGGCAAGATTAAAATACTGAAACGCCTGGAAAGTAAACGGAATAACAAGCAAAGTAGTTGTTATTGTTGTTGACAAGGCATTTATTACCCAAAACCAGGTTGGATAGTCAATGGGATTGCTTATTTCTGTTGAAAATATGCTGGATGAAATGCCCATAACCATTGAAGGAATTGATAGAACGAGACTAACAGTAAAGAGAATAATGACAGCAATTAAGTTTAAAAGTAAGGTGTTCCACCAACTGCTGTTTACCAACTGCCACGAACGACTTAGCGCATTGCTCAAGCCTCTTTTCTCGAAAATGAAAATAAAAACAACAAGCGAGAGGGTGTTGGCAAAATATAACCCGGGAAGCAGGCACAACATTGCCCCGGCAAAAACAATTAAAGCAAAAACAAAATTGGCACCAAGAGCCAGTAAACTGTTTGTGAAAAATTTTTGACTGATATCAGTAAGTTGAAAATTTCCTTTTCCTTGTTTAATGTAGGCTTCAAGGTAGGTGTAGAAAGTGCCAATTAGCAGCGATTGAACAAATAAACCAAAAAACATAAATATAAACAGGTTGAGATAGAATGGCCCGATATTGGCCATTAGTGCTTCCGGATCGTTAAGGTTGAGATTACTTAATACATTACGTTGAAAATAAACTTGTGCACCTGCATATAAAACAACAAAAGGCAACACATATAAAACAATCATGCGTAGAAGGGGTTTGGCTTCTTGTTTCAAAAAATCAAACGAGTCGGAAATGATATCGCCAAGCTCTCTTTTTTGGCGAAAACGTATCTCTTTTTTTTCCATCAAAAAATAGCGCTTTACTTAAAAGTTTTTATATCGATTTGGTATTTATTGCGTTCACTTGAACTTCTGGAAACCAATTCGCCCAGGAACCCTGCCAGAAAAAATTGCGCCCCGATTATCATCGATGTTAGTGCGATGTAGAAATAAGGACTGTCGGTTATCAGGTGGCCTGTTATTCCCTGGTTGAGCTGAATAATTTTTTGAATGCCGAGATAAGCTGCTGCAGCCAGACCAATAAAAAATATAAGGGCACCTAAAATGCCAAAAAAGTGCATGGGCCGTTTTACAAAACGCGAAATAAACATTACCGACAACAAATCAAGCGGGCCACGCACAAAACGTTCAAAACCAAATTTGGTGATGCCATATTTTCGTTCGGCATGTACAACTACTTTTTCGCCAATATTTTTATAACCTGCCCATTTGGCCAATACCGGAATATAACGATGCATTTCGCCGTACACTTCAATGCTTTTTACTACATTTTTCCGATAAGCTTTTAATCCGCAGTTCATATCGTGCAGCTTAATGCCCGTCATGCGCCTAACGGTCCAGTTGTACAATTTGCTGGGCAGGTTTTTGGTAAGTACGGGGTCGAAACGTTTTTTCTTCCAGCCCGAAACCAAATCATAACCTTTTTCCTTTATCATGCGATAAAGCTCCGGAATTTCATCCGGACTATCCTGAAGGTCGGCATC
Source organism: uncultured Draconibacterium sp. (assembly GCF_963676735.1). Lineage (NCBI taxonomy): Bacteria > Pseudomonadati > Bacteroidota > Bacteroidia > Marinilabiliales > Prolixibacteraceae > Draconibacterium > uncultured Draconibacterium sp. Next base: position 875,696 of record NZ_OY781464.1, read on the forward strand.
CATGGTTATTACCACATCGCCCTGTACAGCTTCGAAGCCACAAAACAAGGCCGCAGACTTTCCGTAGTTACGCCTGAATTTTATTCCTTTTATAAAGGGATTTTCTTGCTGAAGCTGCTCAACTACTTTCCACGAATTATCACGGCTTCCATCATCAATCATCATAATTTCATAAGTGAAATTATTTTCCTCCATCACTTTTTTAATCCACGACGCCAGTTCGGGAAGCGATTCTTCTTCATTAAACAGGGGAATAACTACGGAAATGTCCATTAAACCTTTTTGTTTTATTTATTAATATGAATCTTCAACTTTCTTTTTAATAATAGCCGAAACAATTAAACCAACTATCACCCCAAAAATTAATCCGTTAAGGGCGGTTTGGCGCAATGTTTTTAATATGCTTGGACTTTCTTCAAATTTTTCAAGTGCTTTGTCAATCTGAGCCTCAGGCACACCTTTACTTTCCATAAAAGCCATGGTTTTTTGTTGCATTACCGCCATTAAGTTTTCCATATAGTCGGGTGCTATAAACGAATGGAATATATAGTTGTAAACGATAGAAATAACTGTAGAAACTACCACAACCAGCAGCATGAATTTAAATACATCAGCAAAACTTATATAACCTCCAAACTCTTTATTCCGGTAGCTTTTTGCAAAAATCAGCATCAATACAAAATTAATAACCAGCATAAGTATACCAATAATGGCCGAGCCAAACAGCCCCATTGATTCCATTATGCTACCTGCCCAAATTACTACTGAAATAAGAATTGAAATTAGTCCGAGGTAAGTACCATAGGTTAACGACGATTTTACTAGTGGAGAAGATTTTTGTTCCATAATGTTAGTTTTTATTAAGGTTCGACAAATATAAATGATTTTTTATTGCAATAATGTAATTCCGAATATACTTACAATTTTCCGGTTTTAAATGCTAAATTCAACTTCGCACATTGCCTTAATATCTTTCGAATAGAGGAAAACGTTCGCTTTTTTGCTAAAAATAATTTTTGCTTGTTATTCATTTTCAATCTAATATGTATTTATGCAATGAATAAAATTACGTAGGGTGAAAAATTTGTTTGGCAGAAGAACAAAATTTTCTACTTTTGTCGCCGGGTAAGTCCTGTGCGACCAGCTCCTGCTGAATCCCCCCAGGGTCGGAAGGCAGCAAGGGTAGGCGGTTGTAGCGGTGCGACACAGGTAGCTTACCCACTTTTTTCGGAAAGAAAAAGCGTTCAAAAAAAAGTGATGAAAAAGTTTAAAAAAGGTATTGCAGGATTAAAAAATAATGCTTTCCTTTGCACCCGCTGATTTGAAAAAGCGACGTTCTAAAAAGATTGAAATAATAAGCCGAATTAGCTCAGTTGGCCAGAGCACGTGATTTGTAATCTCGGGGTCCCCAGTTCGAATCTGGGATTCGGCTCATTTAAAATATTTTGGGAAGATACCGAAGCGGTCAAACGGGGCAGACTGTAAATCTGTTGGCTCAGCCTTCGTAGGTTCGAATCCTGCTCTTCCCACCAAAGGGAATAACGTAAAAGTTGTTCCCTTTTTTTATGCCCAATAGTTAGGGGTCCTTAAAATTGAGGTAATCGGAAATAAGGTTTAGTTCAGACTTTTTAACACTGCAAAAAAGTGCATAATGCTACCAGCTAAAACAAATAAATGCCAAATGCCATGCCCGTATTTCAGGTTTCTCCATGCATAAAATATTACGCCAATAGAGTAACAGCCTCCGCCAATAAAAAGAAAGGCAATACTTGAACCTGGAAGGTTTTTAACAATCGGTCCAATGGCTATCAGAAACATCCAGCCCATGGCCAGGTAAATGCCTACCATCAGTTTTCTGAAGCGGGTTAAATATATCGACCGAATGACCACTCCTGTAATAGCCAGTGCCCAAATTATTCCAAAAAGGGTCCACCCTAATGCTCCCCGAATTGTGGTAAGTACAAATGGAGTATAGGTGCCGGCTATGAGTAAAAAAATGGCTGCATGATCGAATCTGACAAATAAATTTTTAAGTTTTTCTTTTGTGAAACTGTGGTAAAGTGTTGAAGATAAGTAAAGTAATACCAGGGTGCTGCCAAAAATGCTAAAACTTACCACGTGCCATACATTTCCTTTTATAGCCGCAAAAACCACCAATAAAACCAGGGCAGCTATACTTAGCAATGTTCCAATTCCATGGGTGATACTATTAAAAATCTCCTCTCCAAGTGATAATGATCTGTACCCTGTTTCACTTTTCCTTCTCATCGTAATTGTTTTTCGAATAGATTTTAAATTTAGTCGAATTTACGCAAAAAAAGCATTTGATTTAGCCATTGGTTCCAATTCAAAATAAGCGACAATGTTAATCGGTAGTAAGTCAGTTGCTTAGGCTTGTTGTGGTCCTGAAAATTTAGAATTGCCATGGTTTATTTAGGACCTATAAGTTCAATAAAAGTTCCGTCAGGATCTTGCACGAGCAAAAAATACCGGTTGTCGCCAAGGGTAGATGGTTCGCCGCTTAATATTTTTACCTGGTGTTTTTTTGCACGTTCCATTATCGGTATTATGTGCTTTACAAATATGGTAATATATTGCATGCCGGTATCGTCGGTCATAAATTTTTGTTCCGGATGTTTTGCTGTTGTTCCAACACTCATAAGCTTCCATTCGCTGGCTTGCTCGCTGTCTTCCAGTTTTAAAACACTTACATCAAGCTGGTAGCTGTCAGTTAAACCAAGCGCCTGACATTTTTCTTTTAATACAGAAAACTCGCCGGTTTTTGTCATTCCAATAACATTGGTGTAGAAATCAATTGATTTTTGCAGATCTTCAACTACCAGGCCAATGCTAATGGCTGATTTACTAAATTCGCTTTGAGCCATGGAAACGACCGAAAAAATACATAGAATAGCCAGGGTAAAAAGACTTTTTTTCATTGCTAAGGTTTTAGTTTATTTTGGTACCTGATAAAAGTAAAAAATTAAAAGCAGGAAAAGGATTTGTGTAGCGCCAAAGTTGCTCTATCTTTATAAAAAATTGAAAATGAATTTACCAGTTGTAAATAATACCAATCTTGAATCGTTGATGGATAAGGCGGAGATTGTTCAGCAAACGGCCGAGCAGATTATGAAAGATTTTGGAATGTTTGGCGTTGAAATAACATTTTCGGGCGATATCGATAATGCCTATCAGGAGCTTCATCAGCAACTTATTGACCAGATAAGTTTACTGGTTGAGCGTAATTACGATTTGTTGCTGTCTGTGCTGTACCAGGTAGACATTACCAATCGCGAAATTGTTCAAGCTGAAAAGGATCTGCCTCATTATTCGCATATTGAAATTATTGCACACCAGGTAATTGCCCGCGATTTAAAAAAAGTTCTGCTCAGGCGCTACTTTAAAATGAAGGGACAGTAAATGAAACTTAGGGATATAAAAAAAGCGTCAGTCGACGCTTTTTTTTATGTATCTAGTTTCCAAAAATATACCTGATATTTAGTCCAAATCCTTTTGCATGAAAATCTGTTTCTTCAACAATACTTATTGCCGGACGCCAATCAGCTCCAAGTGCGATAGGTATTCCGTTAAAGCGGTATTCTAATCCAATTTCTCCAACAGCCCCCAGCCAAAATGGGTCGTCAATCCAAATGTAAGGGCCAACACCAACATACCAGTTAAAGGCTTCACCGGCAAGTGGGCGGTATAGAAAATCCCAGATAAGGTCTATTCCCAAGCCATCGCCAAACGATACATCGGCATGTATGCGGCTAAACTGACCGGTGCTAAAAATACCATCTATTGCCACATTTCCTCCGGAAACATCGCCAAAACGTACACCTAATTCCTGGGCATTAGATGTAATTGTGCAACAAATTGCTATGGCTAAAACAGCCATAATCCTTACCATTGTTTTTTTCATAATATTTTATTTAAAAATTATGTGTTAGTATGTTATTGGTATAAGTTACAGAAAAAACGGTTAATCTGTCAACTTCTGAAACATAAAGTTTTGATAAATGTTTGTGGCGGCGACACTTTTTTTAACAAAACGGCACTTACAAGGGCCTGGCAAGCATAATGCCACTTGCGGTTTTTCTATTGCTAAGATATTTATAAAGTGTTATGTCCGACAAGATAACTTTTTCAGCTTTTGTTGAAGCATGCATAAAATGTACATTCTCATTTTTAAAAACAATTATTCCAACATGAATGATATCCAAGCCTTCAATATTGGTTGTAATTCCAAAAATATCTCCGTCTTGAAGCAAGTGTTTTATACTTTCTAATTTTTCGGTGGGAATATAAAACAGTTTACTGCGTGTTAACTGATGCTCTATTTTTGTCAGGTCTTGGATGTATGCTGTATTGTTTTTTAATTGTGGGTAGCTGTTTGGGTGCTTGCTCATAAAGTTTATTGTTTTGTGGTAAGGCGTGTTTACGAGCTCCTTTGATAATGATTCGACAAGCATTTTTTGGTCGTTATTGTAAATCCAATCGCTAAAATAATGCAGGCGAGAGGGGTAGCCTTTAATTTGTCCATTGCGGTAACGAATTTGTTTTAATTGATGGCTAAAGGTATCAAAGTCCGGATTTCTTGTTTTTACAGTTTGCGCAATGGCAAGGCAGTTTTCGGCAAAGGTGGTGCAATCCATTTCTCTTAAATTAACCACCAAATGTTCCGGCTCTATTTCAAGTGTGTGCGCAGTGTATGGTGTGTTCATCAATAGTTTGCTGCACATAACTACCAATTCGGCCGTAGTTTTATCTTTATGAGCTACCATACTGCATAGTAGCTGATTGAAAATTTGTTCATCCTGGATTGTACTGCTAACCTGGGTAAAGGCGTTTCCATACAATAAGAAGAAAACGCTGATTAATAGTATAATTTTCTTTTTCATTTAATTTACTGATGGCTTAAAGTTAAGGATATTGTTTGTATACTGGCTAATCAGAGAAATCAAATACTCCCCAATAATCGCAGGCCAAACCAAACAGTAAGTAAAAGTAAAGTGAGGGCAAAAAATGAATACAAAATAATGCGGGCTCTTTTGTTGGGCTTTTTATTTTTTGTATGCATTTTGTGAATTTATTATTCTATTTAATATGTTGATATACGGCGAAATAACAATGAGGTTATATGAAGTAAAAAAATGCCGGATGTTGTAAGAGAACTTAAAAAAACAGATATTTGTTGGCAGCATTAAACTGCTTGTGGGCGATGAAAAGATTTCTACTTCTATTTACAGGTGTACTGATGTGTGCTTATTTTAGTAAGGCACAAGGGTACTTATCAGATGTTCAGTTTGATAAAGTTGGGCAATTGGAAGTGGCTCAGTACGTGCAGGTGCAAATGAATAATAATACAGCAACCTTTATGGATGTTAAACCATCGCTTGAGCCTACAGCAAGTACCGATGGTTTTCGTTTTCACGAACGGGAATATATTGTAAAGGATAGTTTGTTAAAGGTTTGGTCGCACTATATTCACACCAATCCATCGGTAGCCTGGAATGCGTCGCGTTTTTCATTTGGCTTGTTGTATTCAAAAAACAGTAATCAACTTGTATATCCAAACGAATATGTAGATGGTATTGATGCCGGACAAATAATTTATTTAAACCTACATGTTTTAAAACTAAAAAAACTGGCCACCGCATTTGAGATAACTACTGTTGATACGAACGATAAAGTTATTGAATTCAGTTATGTAGCTGATAACATTACCCACGGCAAGCAACAGCTGAGTTTTAGTCAAACGCGCAAAGGTTTTACAAAAATTACACATCGTACTTATTTTAAAAGCCAGTCGGTTTTACGCGACCATTTTTTGTATCCCTATTTCCATACCCGCCTTACCAACACGTACCATCGCAACATGAAGCGCATTTATAAAGCAGCAGGTGAGTGACGTGTTCAAAAGAGAATTTTGGGGATGTAAAGACTATTTGTGCGCGGTGCGTTTTGACTCCTGAAACTACCTATACTGTCGGAAATTAATTAATTTGAATTAAATTCGTTTCCTAATTAAAAATAGATTTGTGTGAGAAGTTTGCTATCATTTTGTTTCATTTTGTTTGCTTTTGTTGTTTTCGGGCAAAACTATTCCAATCTGAAGTTTGAGAAATATACTACCTCTGCCGGTCTGTCCAGTAGTACCTGTACCGAAATATATCAGGATAGTGATGGTTTCTTATGGTTTGGCACTATTGATGGTTTGAATAAATATGATGGTTATACATTTAAAACCTATAAGCCTTCTATAGCCGATCCTTTTGCGATAAGTAATAACAGGATACTTTCAATAACTGGTGATAAAACGGGAAATCTTTGGGTGGGAACCTGGAATGGATTAAACGTATTTGATCGCGAAAGAGAACTGTTTTATCGTATAGTTTTAGGAACCGAAAAGGATGCAGCGTACAATAGCCTCAATGTGATTAACGATGTGTTTTTTGATGAACAGAATAATAAAGTATGGGTTGCAACCAATAATGGAGTCTGTTTAATCAGTCTTGTAGAAGATTATCTGGATAGGATAGACGAACTGCCGATACAATATTATGTGCACAGTCCATATAGCGGCAAATCGTTGGATCACAACGAGGTTACAACAGTTTTTAAAGACAATAAAGGCAATATTTGGCTGGGCACCAATGGCAAGTGTTTAAATAAATATGACCAGGCAACAAACTCATTCAACCGCATACTTATTGATGTTAGCAGTGATTTTATTTTAGGGCATTTACCTAAAATTTTTATTGAAGATTTTGATGGCGATTTCTGGATTGGAAACGATCTTTCGAAAATGGTTGTATGGAATAAATCCGAAAATATTTTTGAAATTCGGAATATTGTTGAAAATTCAATCCCAATATTTGATATTTATATCGACAGTAAAGGTGTTTTTTGGATTACAACCGATGGTTATGGTATCTTTCTTTACGATAAGAAACTGGGCATTTTAAAACATTTGGAACATGATGAAAACAATCAGTTCTCCATACCTAATAACCAGATATCTTCAGCTCTTGAGGATAAGGCAGGAATTTATTGGTTGTCTACCTACAATGAAGGAATATGTAAATTAGTATTATCTAAATCAAATTTTAAACATTATTTTCATAAACCAGGGGTAGTAAACTCTTTGAGTTCAGAAAGGGCGCAATCGGTAATTCAAGATGATGATGGAAGAATCTGGATTGGAACAGATGGTGGAGGGCTTAACCTTTTCAATCAGGATACCGAAACCTTTCAACACTTTTTAGCTGATGAAGCAGATGAGAACTCGCTGAGCTCTAATAAAATAACTTATCTTGAAAAAAGTTGCAATAACTATTTGTGGATTTGCACCTGGGACCGCGGGCTTAACTTATTTAATCCTACAACACATCAATTTAAACGTTTTGTTAACGATCCGAATAATCCGAACTCCATAGGTGACAATTCGGTCTGGTGTGCAAAAGAAGACAAATACGGTGGTTTGTGGATAGGTACGCAAACAGCAGGTTTAAATTATTTTGACTACAAAAAAAATCAATTCATTCGTTTTTTAACTAATCCGGCCGATACAAACAGTATCAAAAGTAATTTTGTTTTTTCCTTGCATATCGATTCTAAAAACAGGTTGTTTATAGGTACTTCAATGGGTTTAAATGTTTTAAATCTTAATGAAGCCTACAATAAAGGTATTGTTAATGTTGACTTTAAACTTTTAAAAAATGAGAAGATTCAGGGATACCGGATTAACTTTATAAACGAAGACCACGAAGGAAATATCTGGTTAGGTACCGATTTGGGCTTACATGAACTGGATGGTTCGTTAAATTATATTCGTTCGTATACTGATAAAGATGGCTTACCTAATAACCTGATTGTAGGTATTCAGGAAGATGATCATGGATTTTTATGGATTACATCAAAAGGTGGCCTGACGCAATTTAACCCTAAAACAAACGAATTTGTAAACTATACCAGCAATGATGGAATTCAAGGAATTGAGTTTCAAAGTAAATCAATAGATATTACCAACGATGGTAAAATTATAGTTGGCGGTATTAACGGGGTGAATATTTTTGATCCGGAGAATTTTATACATAAACCCGATAGCATCCTTCCGGTATTAACACAATTGCGACTTTTTAATAATCCGGTAGGAGTTGGAGATACCCTGAAAAACAGGGTTTTATTACCAAAACCTCTGGCAGATCTTGATTTAATTGAGTTAAAATATGATGAAAGACATATCTCTTTCGATTTTGTAGCACTCTATTATGCAAACCCAGAGCGTATTAACTATGCTTACCGAATGAAAAACCTGGATAATGATTTTATTCTTTCAGGTTCGAACCGGACTGCAAATTACTCGAGCCTGCTACCTGGCGATTATGAATTTGAAGTAAAAACATCGCTCTACAGCCATTGGGACAATGCAGGGCAAACAAGTATTAAAATTAAGGTTTTACCGCCTCCGTGGAAATCATGGTGGGCGTATACTTTGTATGTTATTCTGGCAATTTTAATTACATGGGTTACTTTAAAATATTATACAAAAATTGTAAACGAAGAGAAAGAGCATGAACTGGATCAAATGAAACTTCGTTTTTTTATTAATGTTGCTCATGAGTTTAGAACACCATTAACTCTGATTTTAAACCCTGTTGATAAGATTCTCGAATCTGAAAATATTGATGAGGTAAAAGCTTCGGCAAAAACAATTCAGCGTAGTTCGCATCGTTTGTTAAATCTTGTCAATCAGATCCTTGATTTCAGAAAAGTAGATATGGGAAAAGCAGAAATAAGCCTGCTTGAGGGAGATGTAATCAATTTCTCGAACCTGGTTTTTGATTTCTTTAAGGATATGGCCGAACAGAAAAATATTCAATATATTTTTTCTCCGGCAGTAAAAAGCCTTACAAGCAAATTCGACCCTGATAAGCTTGAGAAAATATTGACAAACCTGTTGTCTAATGCCTTGAAATATACTGGTATTAACGGAAAAGTAGAACTGGTGATAAGTAAAAAGACAGCAAAAATAAGGTCAAAATCTTATCCGTTTTCACGAACACCAATGCAAGAAGTGCTGGAAATAATGATTATTGATAATGGAATCGGATTTTCTTCCGATCATCTAAAAAATGTTTTTAGTCGTTTTTATAAACCAGATAACACAAAAACAGGAACCGGGATTGGTTTAAATTATACAAAAAGCCTGGTAGATTTATTGGGTGGATCAATAGATGTTGAAAGTAGAAAAAGTGAAGGAACAACGGTTGTTGTTAAGCTTCCCATGTTGTTGGATCATCGTGTTAAAGAAGTTAAAAAATTATTGCCGGGAGAATACAGTTTTGACCAGGTTTCTATTCAGTCAGTTGAATATGAAATTGAAAGTACCGATAGTGTGGAAGAAGGAAGTGTTCACTCTGTGTCGATAGATGAGACCAGTGATGGTCGGGAAAAAACAATCCTGATTGTAGAAGATAATAAATTGCTTCAATCACAATTAAAACAGGAGCTGGAAACAAAATATCGGGTTTTTCAATCGTTCAATGGCGAAGATGGTTTAAAAAAGGCGCTCCGGTATTTTCCCGATATTATTGTTAGCGATGTTATGATGCCTGAAATGGATGGATTTGAGTTGTGTAAGAGCTTAAAGAATAATTTTGATACCTGCCATATACCCGTAATTCTGCTAACAGCAAGAAATTTGGATAAGGACAAAATTGAAGGCTTTATAACGGGAGCCGATGATTATATTCCCAAGCCATTTAATATGAACGTACTTAAAATCAGGCTGGAGAATTTAATCGCGTCAAGGCTTAAACTTCGCGAAAAATATAATGCTCCGGGGGGGGTGTATATTTCGAAAGAAGTTACCACCAATTCAACCGACGAGGCATTTCTTGATAAAGCTACTAGAGTAATTATTGATAATATCGATAAATCTGACTTTAATCTTGAAGCCCTGTTAAAGGAACTTTCGGTTAGTCGCACAACCTTCTTCCGAAAAATTACCTCGATCACCGGCCATTCTCCAACACAGTTTATTCGAACGGTTAGATTAAAGTACGCAGCCGATTTGTTAACAAACAAAAAACTTCCAATTAAAGAAGTAGCATATATGTCTGGATTTAATTCTACTTCCTACTTCAGTAAAACATTCAGGGAACATTTCAAAATAACTCCCAATGAATACATAGCACGCAATAGTTAGGTTTTTTCTAATCCACTACTGAAGTTTCTGATAATTTTTTACTATGTAATGGTTGTACAATTTTTATTGCCATAATGCGAGCTACGCTAAAATTCGTCGTTTAAATAACTACTTGTGGTTCATAAGTTATACTGCCTGAACCATTTGTTATATTGCCTGGTCAGAGGTGCTTGTTGTAAAAAGTGCTTTTGGCTGGCGGTGTATTTGTAAGTAGCAGATAATTAGTTGTTTGGGTGGTTTTGTTTGTTGTGGTTTTGCGAGGTTTTTGACGGTGTTTTTTTTATGTGGCTCATAATTTACATCGATTGGATTATGAATTACAGTCGAATTATTAAACACTTTTTAACATTGCAATATGGTTTATTTGAGCGATACAAATTTTATGTGTTTTGTTCAAATTTTCAGAGTAAACTGACAATAAGAATCGATTGAAACTTTAAATATTTTGAGTGATTATTAAATCAATAATTCTGTTAAAATCTAAATTATGAAAAAGAAAAATCCGAATGTTTTTTTGGGAGACAGAGGTAAAAGTCTGTTTTCACTCATCAGTATTATTACCATGGTATTAGTGCTGGTAAGCAGTTCGGTTTTTGCTCAACAGACAAAAACCGTAAGTGGTACAGTTAAGGATGATAGTGGAGTTTCGCTACCGGGTGTAACCGTGGTAGTTAAAGGAACCACCACCGGAACTGTTACCGATATTGATGGAAATTTTAACCTGGAAATTCCGTCAGATGCAACAATGTTACAATTCTCGTTTGTGGGAATGAAAACCCAGGATGTTGCAATTGCCGGCAATACTACTTTTGATGTTGCATTGGAAACCGAGGCTATTGGCCTGGAAGAAGTTGTTGCCATTGGTTATGGTACACAAAAGAAAGCAACACTAACCGGATCAGTTGAAACCGTTAAAGCCGAAGTGTTTGAGGATAGGGCAGTAACCAGCCCGGCACTGGCACTTCAGGGACAAACTCCTGGTCTGGTTGTTACACGTAGTTCTTCTCGTCCGGGGAAAGAAAATTTTGATTTTCAAATTCGTGGCGCAACTTCGGTTAATGGTGGCGACCCTTTAATTGTAATTGATGGTTCGCCAGCAATTAACAGCGAGGCATTTAATAGCATGAATGCCGATGATATTGAGTCAATCAGTATTTTGAAAGACGGTTCGGCAGCTATTTATGGTTCGCGTGCAGCAAATGGTGTAATCCTGGTTACCACAAAAAAAGGTAAAGGAAAAATGAACGTGGAAGTAAATAGCCAGGTAATGATAAATACGCTTGGTATCCGTCCACCAACTCCAACTATGAGCCAATATGCAACAGTTTGGCTGGAAGCTGCAGAGCAGGATGGTGATCAGGCCAACTATTGGGGATGGCAGTCAAAAGAAAATTTACTGCGTATGCAAGCTGGCGAAGAAGGAATTTATCCGACGCAATATTGGGGAGATATTTTTATTGGCGATTATCCGCGCTTTGATGAAATGTATGGCTCTTCAGTTTCAAATCAGCAAAACGTTAGTTTGTCCGGTTCTTCTGATAAATCATCATACCGCATCTCCGGAGGATATGCAGAAAACCGAGGGATGCTGCAAACGGCATACGACGGAAAAGTACAGTACAACCTGAGGTTAAACTATGATTATGATGTAACGGATTGGTTTAAACTTGAAACAGGAGTTTCCTATTTCAATACTGAAGTACAGAATCCATCAAGCGGTTTTGGAACCATGTCGATTTCGCACGATCCACCATTCTTCCCGGCTAAAAACCCTTACGGACAGTGGTATGCCAACTTTAATATTGCAGGTAACCGAAACTCTGTTGCTGCAACAGTTGACGGTGGAAAAGAAACAACAAAACGCGACCAGTTAAAACTGAATTTTGCCGGTACAATTAAAATAAACGAGAACTGGAGTGTACGGGGTACTGCTTCCTTTGATAAAGATTTTTATGCTTATCAGATGTACCAGATTACGGTACCCCAATATACCTGGTTTGGCGAACTGGCTGCCGAGTCGGTAAACTCGTCGTCATCAATTCGCGAACGCAACCGCACGGTATTCTACCAAACCTATGGTGGTTTTGTTAATTACAATCAGAATTTCGGAGACCACAAGGTTTCAGGAATGTTGGGTGCAACTGCCGAATTAAGTGAAGATAAAAACCTGTATGGCTACCGAAAAGGTTTCGAGGACCTAGGAGTTTACGACCTGAGCATGGGATCAACGGAAGAAAAAGTTGAAGCCGTTGGCGGTGCCGGACACTGGGGCTTGTATGGCTATGTTGGCCGTTTAAACTACAACTACAAAGACAAATACCTGGTTGAAGTGAATGGTCGTAGAGATGGTTCATCGAAATTTGCCTCAGGGTACAAATGGCAAAACTTTTTAGGCGGTTCATTGGGTTGGATTGTTACCGAAGAAAGCTTTTTAAAAGAGAATGACTTTTTAAGTTATTTAAAATTAAGAGCCAGTTACGGAGAAATGGGGAACCAGGTGGGTATCTCAAACTACGATTATGTTTCTACCATGGATTTTGGGACAGCAATTTTTGGAACAGCTAATGCAAGCCAGCAAAACGCTTCATCGGTTAAAGGAATAACCAGTAACACCAGAACATGGGAAAGGGTATCTAACCTTACCGTAGGTACCGACTTTCAGTTGATGAATGGTAAGGTATTCGGGTCGTTCGACTATTTCTTTAAGAAAAACGACGGTATGTTAATTAGTATCAATTATCCTGACGTACTTGGAGGTTCTGCACCAAAATCAAACAGTGGTGTGTTGGAAACAAAAGGTTGGGAAGCTGTTTTAGGATACCGCAATAAAGTTGGCGATTTTGAATACAACGTTACCTTTAATATTGGCGATGCAAACAACGAACTGGTTTCGATGGAAGGTGTAAGTACTTATAGTGCAGGTAAAAATACCACTGTACAAGGTTATCCGCTAAATTCATGGTTTATGTATCAAACCGATGGCTATTTTGCAAGTGATGCCGATGTTACAGCTTATTATTCAGCTGTTGGTAACGGTGGAGAGGTGCCAAATAGTAGCGACCTGACTTCTACCCTAAGAAAAGGTGATACTAAAAAGCTGGATCTTGATAATAGTGGGTCAATTGAAGGAACCGGTAATATCGACGACGCTAACGGAGATGTGAAATATATGGGCGATGCGGCTCCTCACTACAACTACGGTTTAAACATCGGATTAAAGTATAAAAACTTCGATCTTTCCGGATTCTTCCAGGGAGTACTCGACCAGAAAATCCACAGAAGTGGATGGACTCCTTATCCTTTCCACCTGGTATGGACCAACCAAAATGCCGCATACATAGGTAAAACATGGACCGAAGACAATACCGGAGCTGAGTTCCCAAGAATGACTTATTATACAACGAGAGCGCGTTGGAACTGGAATAACAACGATTTTATGTTGCAAAATAACCGCTACATCCGCTTAAAATCATTAATTGTTGGATATACGTTTAACGACCTGAAAATTGATAAGTACAATCTGGAAAAACTACGTATTTATTTCTCTGGAAACGATCTGTTTGAATTTACCAGTTTAAAAGATGGTTATGATCCGGAGTACGGAGAAAGTACTCAGAATTCTTATCCGTTCAGCAGAACCTGGTCGTTTGGTGTAAATGTATCTTTCTAACCCATAAAAGATTAACAAGATGAAAAAGATATTAATATTACTTATAGCTGGATTAACTTTATTCACAGCGTGTCAGGATACCTTTCTTGAGCTCGATCCGCTGGATGCTTCAACCGAAGCAGCCTATTTTAAATCACCGGAGCATTTTAAAGCGGCTACCAACGATTTCTACAGTAAGATGATTGGTTGGAGACGATTTAGTACGGAGATTATGGATTATGGAACAGATTTAACTGCCTATACTCAGGACTACGGAAGGGGTGTTGTTGTTGCAACTAACTCAGATAATTTTTGGACAAAATCATACGAATATTTACGGGATGTAAACATTGTTTTAGAAAAAGCTGAAGATTATGAGGGTGATGTAGCCGAAATTGAAGAATATATCTCCGTTGCGAAGTTTTTCCGAGCCTATCATCATTATGTACTTTTACAACGATTTGGTGGAGTTCCAATTGTTACCTCGGTAATCGATTTAGACTCGCCGGAACTTACCGGACCCCGAAGCAGTAGATATGAAGTAGTTGCTCAAATACTGGCTGATTTGGACGATGCCATTGCTGGACTTCCTGCGGAGCAAAATATTCCTGATAACGACAAAGGAAAAATAAGCAAGTGGGCAGCAGAGGCTTTAAAAGCCAAACTATTACTTTACGAAGCCAGCTGGGAAAAATATGTAGGTGAATCAACCGATGGCGATGGAACCTCGGCAGGAGCCGGTTCTGCAAAACCTGCAGGCTATCCTTCGGTAACCGACATGTATACGATGGCAAAAAACCTGGCTAAAGATGTTATGGATAACGGTGGATACGAACTGTGGAACTACAACGATCAGTTAAACAACTGGAGCAACTTGTATTTGTTTAACCTTGAGGATGACGGGTCAAATCCGGCCGGTTTAACCAAAGCCAGCAACAAAGAGTTTATTCTTTATACGAAGTTCGACTACGATCTATACCAGGGAAATACAAACATTAGTCATACCGTTGCCAGCAGGCTTGTGGCTACACGCAAATTTATGGATATGTTCTTGTGTGCCGATGGTCTTCCGGTTGATAAATCGCCATTGTTTAAAGGGTACACAAAATTATCCGATGAATACCAAAACCGCGATTACCGTCTTACTTCATATTTTGCTAGCTCGGTAACCTGGGATACACCCGAGGATGGTTCTGTAAACCTTATTGGCCCTGGTGGTGGTAGCGGTGCAAGTTACGAATGTCGTAAATTCCGTTCGTATAATTACGGAAGTTACCGCGCAGCAAACACCGAATCGTTTGACTATCCGCAAATTCGTTTGGCCGAGGTTTATCTTATTTATGCCGAAGCGCTTTATGAATTAAATGGTTCACTGTCTGACGCCGAGTTAAATGCATCAATCAATAAAATTAAAGCACGTGCCGGTTTACCTGCACTTACGAATGCATTTGCCAGTGCAAATGGTCTTGATATTGGCGAAGAAATAAAACGCGAACGTGCAGTAGAATTATATGCTGAAAATAGCCGTTTTAACGATTTAAAACGTTGGGGCGTTGCCGAAGAAGTACTTAACCAGGATATTTGTGGTAATGTAATTGAAGGAACCGATTTCGAAAACAATGCTGAATTATACAACCCCAACGGCTATCCGTATGGAGAAGTTGTTAAATCAACAGGAGTTGGCGATCGTAGGGTATTGCTTCTCGATCCGGCATCAAACCGCAATTTCCAGCGTACACATTACCTGTGGCCTATTCCGCTTGAGCAAATTAACCTCAACGGCAATTTAACGCAGAATCCGGGGTATTAATCAATCTAAATTTCAAAAACTTAGGAATCATGAAAAAAGCAATAAAATATATATTTATAATAGCTGCTTTAGTTACAGGAGGCTTTGTTTACAACTCCTGTACCGACTTCGAAAAGGAGTACGAAGAAAAATTGGTGGAATATCCTGAAATTACCATTGGCGATTTTAGCCCAAAATCGGGAAGACCTGGAGAACAGATTACTATTACCGGAACCAACTTTGGCGATTATTCAGATGCTGCAATGGTAACATTTAATGGTGTGGTTGCAACCGACTATGTAAGTTACGCTGATCAGCAAATTGTTTTGCGCGTGCCTGCCGATGCTGGAACCGGATTCATTTCTGTAAAAGTTTGGACACATGTGAAAGAATTTACCGACGAATTTACTTTTATACCAGGAGCTAAAATCAGCAGCATATCTCCTGAGGAAGCACCTGCCGGAACACAGGTAAGCATTTTGGGCGAGAATTTTGGAACCGATGCTTCTGCTGTTACAGTTACATTTGGCGGCGATGTTGAAGCTGAAATTGTATCAATTAACGAAAATGAAATTGTTGTAATAGTACCGGATGGCGGTGTCAGGGGGGCCATAAAGTTGGCAATTGGACAACAAATTCTTACAGGTCCTGTTTTTTCTTATCCGTTTATAGGATTAAACTACGAATTCAACAACGATGGTGACAGTGAAGGTTGGGTGACTTCACATAATTCCTCAAATGAAGTTGTAGGAGGATTTATGAATGTGAGTTACGATATGACTGCAAGTAAACGTCGTGCTGATTTTAGACATGAAGGTGGTGCGAGTGTTCATGCCGGATTATATCCAATTGTTGCAATCCGAATGATAAATAAGCCAAACAGTGGTAACTTTATTTTCGACACTAACCTGGGAAAATACAAGAATGGTTCAAATAACTGGGATGGCATTTTACAAGGTGACGTTTATTATTACGATTTGCGTAATACATTTGGTTCCGGAGCAACACTATCAACAGATGAGCCTACAACATTAACCACTTTCCAATGGAAAGTGGCAGATATAACCACCGATGAAACAGGATACCAGGTGGATTGGGTAAAATCGTTCGGAAGTGTACAGGAACTTGAAGAATATGTTACGCCTCCTCCTGGAAAATATGTGTTTGAATTTAACGATAGTCCAAGAGCAGTAACACTTGATGTGTATGACGACTGGATTGGAAAACCCGATCAAAGTGGCTGGGCCGGACCTACAACAACAGCTATTGAAGGCGGATATTGTAAAGTAAGTTTTGCAGCACCTTCGGATGGTGTTAATAAAAACAGAGCCGATTTTGTTTATTCTTTTGGAGGCAAGTGGGGTGCCGGAAGTGAAATAGATAAGGAGCCGTGGGTATACTCAAAAGAATACCCGATTTATGCCATTAAAGTGTATTGGATCCAAAATGATGGTTCATTAGGAGGTCCACGACCAGCTAAAGGCAATATTTTCTACGATCGTCTTGGTCAATTCAGCGATGATTATGCGGCCTACAATGTACTTTGGGTTGATGCCTCAACCTGGGGTGGAGATAACGATATCAAAGAAGAAGGTTCATGGTGGCAAATAAAAGCCGCAGATGTTTTATCCGATGAACTGGGATATTGGGTTGATTGGCACAGAACATTTAAAAGCCGGGAAGAACTTGAAGCGTTTATTGGGCTGTAATTAATAACAAGTTATGCCGGTTAAAAGTACCGGCATAACTTTCACTTTTTCGTTTTGGTATTGCTCGAAAATTAATTCCACTTACGCAATCCAGAGTTCGCTAAAATAAGTTGTTATGAAGAAAAATAAAATGAAGCTGGTAGTACTGGTATTGGCTTTTCTATCTGGAATTGGGGTTTTTTACAGTTGCGGAGGGAGCGATTCTCCTGTTGATCCTCCCATAGAAGAGGAGGAAATTGAAGAAGAGGAGGAATTCCCTATCGATGAAAATAAAACCTTTATTCACCCCGGGCTTCTTCATTCGCAAGAAGATCTTAATCGCATTAAAGAAAAGGTAGCTGCTAACGAGGCTCCCTGGATAGATGGGTGGAACAAATTAATTGCAAATTCGCACGCGAGTTTGAACTATAATCCTAATCCTACGGCAAAATTAATTAGGGGAGGAAATTCCAGAGAAGAACCAGAAGCAGATAATTACAGTCGGGCAATGAACGATGTGGCTGCGGCTTATCAGTTGGCAATTCGATGGAAAATATCCGGAGAAACAGCTTACGCCGACAAGGCAGTGCAAATATTGAATGCCTGGGCTTCAACATGTAAAGAAATCACGGGCAACTCAAATAAAGCACTTGGGGCAGGTATCTATGGATACCAGTTTGCCAATGCTGCCGAAATTTTACGCGATTATGACGGATGGACAGCAGCCGATTTTCTTGCCTACAAAAAATGGATGCTGGATGTATTTTACCCGGTAAGTAAAGAATTTCTTGAAACACATTGGAATACGTGCATTACACATTATTGGGCCAACTGGGATTTGTGTAATCTGGCTAACCTTATGGCAATTGGGGTATTAACAGATGATGCTTCAATTTACAACGAAGCAATTGCTTACCTGGTTGATGATAACGATGCCAAAGGTAACGGGCAAATAAAAAAGACGGTGTATTATATTCATTCCGATGGATTGGGCCAGCTGCAGGAAAGTGGCCGCGATCAGGGGCATGCTTTACTTTGTGTGGGATTTTTAGGAGAGATTTGTGAAATGGCCTGGACGCAGGGCGACGACTTGTATGGATTTGACGATAACCGCGTATTAAAAGGAGCAGAATATGCTGCCCGCTATAACTTCAATTTAGGAAGCGTTTATTTTGAGCCTTATAACAATTGCGATAACGTTAACCATTCAGTTATCAGCGATGTGGGCCGCGGCGGAAGCCGCCCAATTTGGGAGGTGATATATAATCACTACGTAAAACGTAAAAATCTGGCAGCTCCCAATGTTGAAATTGCAGCACGCTTGCATCGCCCCGAAGGAGGCGGCGGAGACTATGGTCCAAACAGTGGCGGGTTCGATTCGCTGGGATTTGGAACATTACTTTTTTCATTGGACTAATTTCCAATAAACGAAAAACAGATTACACACAACAAAAACAGTAAAATAAATAGATCAGAGATAGTTTTTCATAGATAGGGCTTGTTGAAGAAACAGCCTGTATTATAGTTAGTTTGGTTAGATCAAAAGAGGCATCCGTTTCTTCGGATGCCCTCTTTAAACTCAGGTGTATTATCTCTACTTTAAAGGAAGATATAAACGAATTTAAATGGTTAAAAGATGATAAAGAAATTAGCATACGGGATTGTTGCCTTGGCAATTGCTGTGTCGTGCACAAGCCCAAAAGCAAATACAGAAACTTTTGAGGCAGGTAAGTTATTGGATTATGCAGTAACAAAAACCAGCGCAACAATGAATAGTTTGCATGCTGCGGATAGTTTACCAAGAAATATTTATAGCACACAAACCGAATGGAATAAGGTTGGCATTCACGACTGGACGAGTGGATTTTGGCCAGGTATTTTATGGTATGCTTACGAAGCTTCTGGCAGTCAGGATATTTTGGAGAATGCAAAAGAATATACCGAAGCACTAAAAGGTATTCTGGATGTGCCTGTTGATAATCACGACCTGGGTTTTATGCTGTACTGTAGTATGGGAAATGGTAACCGATTAATTGAAAATGAGGAGTATAAAAATTTCCTTTTAGTAACAGCCGACTCGCTGGCAACGCTTTACAATCCTAAGGTTGGTACCATCTTGTCGTGGCCGGTTATGGTAGAGCAAATGAACTGGCCCCACAACACTATAATCGATAATATGATTAATCTTGAGCTGCTGTTTTGGGCAGCAAAAAATGGTGGCGATCAGCGCTTATACGACATTGCAGTTAAACATGCTGAAACATGCATGAATACTTTAATTCGACCCGATTATTCAACTTATCATGTGGCTGTTTTTGATACCATCGATGGCCATTTTATGAAAGGTGTAACCCACCAGGGGTATGCAGATAGCTCCATGTGGGCTCGTGGTCAGGGATGGGGTATTTATGGTTATACCATGACTTACCGAGAAACAGGCGATAAACGCTTTTTGGATGTAGCCATGAAACTGGCTGATAAGTTTCTGGAACGCTTACCCGAAGATGGGATTCCATACTGGGATTTCGACGACCCTGCCATACCCGAAGCTCCGAAAGATGCTTCAGCAGCATGTGTAGCTTCATCGGGCATGTTAGAATTATCTACATTGCTTACTGACGAAAAACTTAAGGCCAGATACAAAAACGCAGCTGTAAAGATGCTCCGTATCTTATCAACCGACCAGTATTTGGCAAACGATAAAAATCAGGCTTTTTTGTTGCACTCTACCGGACATCATCCAAATGGCTCCGAAATTGATGCATCAATTATTTATGCTGATTATTATTATCTTGAAGCTTTACTCCGATTAAAAAAAATAAACGAAAACGGTACATTATAAATGTTGACCAGCTACTGTTAACATTTTTAAGAGGGTATTAAAAAAATGATTAAAGCCAACGCCATAAAACTATTCTTAATTGTTTTAAGCTTGTTTTTAACAACATCGGCCTTTGCCCGGAATTTTTTGAAAACATATCCTGCGCCTGATGGAGCATTGCTTAACGATGTATTTAAAGTACAGGTAAGAATACCAGGTGGAAATTGGCAAGAAATACCAACCTACCTAATAAAAGTAGATGAAGTAAGAGGAAGCAAACACCATGTAGAGAACGCTTCAATGAGCTTTTTCGATTTTTCCGGCGAGGTGGAAGTTCAGATTACTTCTAATAATGGGCCGATTGAATTGGCTAAAGTTCGCCCATTATCCTACGAAATTAAACCTCAGATAAACGAGCGCACGCTTCGCTTTAAACTTTATCAGCCTCGAAATTTGTCGGTTGAGCTGAACAACGATATTTTTCATAATCTACATCTTTTTGCAAACTCATTGTTGAAAAATGTACCAAACAAAAATAATCCCGATGTAATTTGGTTCGGACCCGGCATTCATGAATTTGAAAATGAAAAGTTAGAGGTAGCTTCAGGTAAAACAGTTTACATTGATGGAGGTGCGGTTTTGCGCGGACAGCTGTTGGTGCACGATGCACAAAATGTAAAAATAATCGGTAATGGTATGGTTGAGCATACCGTAAAAATGGGTGTTCACATTGCCAACTCAAAAAATGTGTTGGTGGACGGAATTTTTTGTACCCAATGCGCCATTGGTGGTTCTGATTCTGTTACCATGCGAAATGTAAAAAGTATAAGTTATTACGGCTGGGGCGATGGCATGAATGTGTTTGCCAGTAACAATGTGCTGTATGATAGGGTTTTCTGTAGAAACTCAGATGACTGCACAACCGTTTATGCCACCAGAAAAGGTTTTGCCGGTGGCTGTAAAAATATCACTATGCAAAACTCAACGCTTTGGGCCGATGTAGCGCACCCAATAATGATTGGGATTCACGGCAATAGCGAAAATCCCGATACCATTCAAGATTTAACGTACCGAAACATTGATATTCTGGATCATAAAGAAATGCAAATTGATTATCAGGGGTGTTTGACCATAAATGCCGGAGACAACAACCTGGTTAGAAATGTACTTTTTGAAGATATCCGGGTAGAAGATTTTCGCGAAGGCCAGCTCATAAATCTCAGAATATTTTACAACGAAAAGTATTGTACTGCACCGGGTTTAGGTATCGAGAATGTTACATTTCGGAATGTTGAATATAATGGGGAAAATGCCAATTTATCAATAATAGCGGGGTATAATAACGAAAGGAAAATTAAGAACCTGGTTTTTGAGAAGCTAAAAATAAACGGTAGGCTTATTCATGATAAAATGGAAGGAAAGCCGCCATGGTATAAAACTTCCGACATGGCCCGTATTTTTGTGGGAGAACACGTGGATGGAATAAAATTCAGTCCATAGAAGAGAGACATACTAATTAAACTGTAGAATTTTATGCGCAATAAAGTAATCCTGGTTATTTCGTTTGTCAGCCTGTTCGTTTCTTGTAAAGTTGCAACGGAACAAGATAAAAACAAGGACCTTTCCAGCACTCATTCTGGCTACGTATCATCCGTTTACATATCAGATAACGGCGATGGAACGTATACCAATCCTATTCTACAGGCCGATTATTCCGATCCGGATGTGGTTCGGGTAGGTGACGATTTCTATATGACCGTTTCCAGTTTTAACAGTTCACCCGGTTTACCCATTCTACATTCAAAAGATTTGGTAAACTGGCAGATTGTTAACTATGCATTGCCGGTTTTACCTGAAAAAATTTTCGACGCTCCTCAATACAGCAAAGGAGTTTGGGCTCCTTGTATTCGATACCACAATAACGAATTTTATATTTTTTGGGGAGATCCTGATTTTGGAATTTACATGGTGAAGACCTCCAATCCCCTTTCGGAGTGGGAAAAGCCTGTTCTGCTTAAAGAGGGCAAAGGAATGATCGATCCAAGCCCACTTTGGGACGATGATGGAAATGCCTATTTAGTTTCGGCCTGGGCCGGATCAAGAGCCGGTGTAAACAGCCTACTTACAGTTTGGCGAATGGCACCCGATGGAACAGAAATTTTAGATAATGGGTTTAACATCTACTCTGGACACGACTATAACCACACCATCGAGGGGCCTAAATTCTACAAAATGAAAGGATACTATTTTATCCTTGCACCGGCAGGTGGAGTAGAACAAGGATGGCAACTGGCTTTACGTTCAAAAAATGTTTTTGGTCCTTATGAAGTAAAAACTGTAATGGCACAGGGAACAACAGATATTAATGGACCGCATCAGGGCGGTTATGTTGAAACTCAAACGGGCGAGCCTTGGTTTGTTCATTTTCAGGATAATGGGGTATATGGCCGTATTCTGCATCTTAATCCGATAAGCTGGAAAGATAACTGGCCGGTAATTGGAACAGATGACGATGGCGATGGCTGTGGCGAACCTGTTCGAACCAATCGGAAACCTGATGTGGGAAAAAGTTGGCCCCTTGTTCACCCAGCAGAGTCAGACGAATTTAATGCTGCAAAACCCGGCATGCAATGGAGTTGGAATGCTAACGAAAAAGTAAGCTGGAGTGTGAATATGCCCGATACTGGTGTTCTTCGGTTGTTAGCAGTGCCAAAACCAGATGCGAAAGTTTCGCTTTGGAATGTTCCCAATATCCTGTCGCAACGTTTACCAGCCGAAAATTTTACTGCAACAACAAAAGTGAGCCTGAATATTGAATGGGATGTATGGCAGGGTAAACAGGCCGGATTAATTATGTTCGGGAATGATTACTCTTATCTGGCTATTCGTAAAGATGCAGAAGGATTTTACCTGGAACAAATACAAAATATTGGCGCCAACAAGGAAGGTTTGGAACAAAGTGTTGAAAAGAAACGAATTAAAACCAATACTGCATTTTTACGTCTAGTAGTTGAAGGACCCGAAGCCAAATGCAGTTATAGTTACAGCGAAGATGGAGAACAGTTTTTTCCTATTGGTAAAGAATTTAAGGCTACACGTGTATTGTGGAGTAGCGCGAAAATTGGTATTTTTTGCACTTCCGAGCCCGGGCACCGTATTGGAGGATATACCGATTTTGATTGGTTTAGAATAAGTAAATAAAAAAAATATAACGATGATTAAATTACAAAATATAGTGTTGCTGTTTGTATTCTTCTGCAGTGCAGAAATGCTTACAGCTCAATCACATTATCCCGGTCAACATGCCGATAAACTTACAATTAAAGAAACCGCACCTATTAAAGCTTATGCTTTTGATATGGCAGATGTAAAACTTACCGACTCGCGTTTTACCGAGAATATGGAACGTGAAAGTGCATGGATAATGTCATTAGGCGTTGATCGTTTGCTACATAGTTTTAGAACCAATGCCGGAGTATATGCCGGACTGGAAGGCGGTTATGATTCAGTAGAAAAATTAGCAGGTTGGGAGTCGCTCGATTGCGAACTGCGCGGACATACCACGGGGCACATTCTCTCTGGACTTGCAATGTTGTACGCTAGCACCGGTTACGAAAAATATAAACTTAAAGCAGACAGCCTGGTAGAAGGTTTAGCAGAAGTACAGGCAGCATTAGGAGATGAAGGATATTTAAGTGCTTATCCTGAAAACCTGATTAACCGGAACATCGCAGGTCAGCGGGTTTGGGCGCCCTGGTACACCTTGCATAAAATCTATTCCGGTTTGATAGACCAATATTTGTATTGCGACAATGAACAAGCGCTGGATATAGTTAAAAAAATGGGAAACTGGGCATACCATAAACTGCAAGCTGTTAGTCCGGAACAACGAAAAGTGATGATTCGCAATGAATTTGGCGGGGTGAATGATTCGTTTTACACGCTTTACCAAATTACGGGCGATGAAAAATACAAATGGTTGGGCGAATTCTTTTATCACGAGGATGTGCTAGATCCTCTAAAATCAGGAGAAGACAACCTGGAGAAAAAGCACGCCAATACCTTTATACCAAAACTCATTGGTGTTGTTCGCGCTTACGAGTTTGGAGAGTCGGAAACATACAGAGATATTGCTGATTTCTTTTGGCATACGGTGGTTGATCACCACACGTTCTGCACGGGCAGCAACAGCCACAAAGAGAAGTTCTTTAAACCCAATCACCAGTCGCATTACCTTACGGGTTATACCGGCGAGTCGTGCAATGTGTACAACATGTTGAAGTTAACACGCCATTTATTCTGCCTCGAAACCGATCCGAAACTGGCTGATTATTACGAAACAGCTTTGTACAATCATATTTTAGGGCAGCAAGATCCCGAGTCGGGCATGATATCTTATTTTTTACCAATGCTCCCGGGGGCACATAAAGTTTACAGTACAGCCGATAGCTCGTTTTGGTGCTGTGTGGGTACCGGTTTCGAAAACCAGGCAAAATATGGCGAAGCCATTTATTACCACAATAACGATGAGCTGTTTGTAAACCTTTTTATTCCTTCCGAATTAAATTGGGAAGAACAGGGCGTTCAAATTAGCCAACAAAGCCACTTTCCCAAGGAAGGAAAAACTATCCTTACAGTTAAAACTGAAGAAACAAAAAGGCTAAGTTTTCAAATTCGCTACCCTTCGTGGGCAACTGCCGGAGCCAGAATTAAGGTAAATGGGAAAAAGATTAAAGTAAAACAAGAGCCCGGAAGTTATATTGCCATTAGCCGCAAATGGAAGAACAACGATAAGGTGGAAATAGAATTTCCGATGGAGTTAAAATTGAACCCATCTGATAATCCCGACATCGTATCGATAAGTTATGGACCTTTGGTTTTGGCAGCCCAAATGGGAACCGAAGGCATGAAAAAACCTGCACCCTTTTCTAATCCCGATCTTCATAACGATTATTATACTTTTGATTATAATGTTCCTGAAAATGTTTTGAATGAGTTGGATATAAAAGGTGTTTCGCTACAAGAATGGCTAAAGCCCGTTGAAGGGAAACCGCTTACTTTTAAAACAGAAAAAGATATTACGGGAACAGATTATACTTTTATTCCGCTTTACGACTTGCATCGTGAGCGCTATATAGTCTATTGGAAACTGAAAAATTAATACAGTAATGAACGGCACAAAGAAAAGAACTCACGTTTCGCAAGGGGCAATTATTGATTTATTATTGTTGGTCATCCTTTTTTTTGTTTTATTGTTTTTTGGCGTATATGCTGCAGAAAATGATGCTGCTTTAGTTAGTTTAATTGTTGGTTTACTTTGTGGCGTTGTTTTAACCCTGATTTACTACTTCATTAAAGTGAAAATGTTATTTCAGAAAAAAAGTAAGTTATAATTAAATGTACCTCATTACTGATTTGCCTCATAAAAAAGAGTATCAGATTGAAAAAAAGATTATTTCCAGAATAGCGGGAATGAAAATGGTTTTAATTTATACCTTGATGCTTCTGTTTGCTGCTAAAGGATATACCGCAGTTTATCAATGGAGTGTGCCAATAGAGTCAATTAATTCGGAAGAAACCAATGAACCCCCTGAAGCGTTTTTATGGATTCCTGAAAATTGCGAACAAGTAAAAGCCGTGGTTTTTAGTCAGCAAAACATGTGCGAGGAAACCATTTTTAACCACCCGAAGTTTCGCAAAGCGATGTGCGAACTTGGGTTCGCAATTGTTTGGATTACCCCCGGAATTAATCAAAAGTGGGACGTAAAAACAGGTTGTCAGAAAGCTTTCGATGATGTTATGACCGAGTTAGCTGTGGTAAGCGGCTACACCGAATTAAAACACGTTCCGCTTGTTCCCATAGGGCATTCAGCAATGGCGACTTTTCCATGGAATTTTGCAGCCTGGAATCCGGATAAAACATTGGCTATTATTTCTTTTAAAGGAGATGCGCCCCGTACAAACTTATGCGGGTACGGACGGGAAAACCTGGAGTGGGGGCGCACACGCAACATAGATGGAATACCCGGTTTAATGGTAATGGGCGAATATGAATGGTGGGAAGCACGGCTAAATCCGGCACTGGCATTTCGAATGATGTACCCACAGAGTTGTATTTCATTTCTGTACGACGCTGGGCATGGGCATTTTGATGCTTCGAATGAAGTGGTGGATTACTTGTGCTTGTTTCTGCAAAAAGCAGCCAAATATCGTTTGCCGAAAAATCAACCACTAAATGAACCTGCGTATTTGGTGAAACTTAATCCTGAAGATGGTTGGCTTGCCGAGAGATGGCAAGTGAATAAGAAGAAACGGCAAAAGCCTGCTCGGTTTAATAAATACAAAGGAAATAAACATGATGCCTTGTGGTATTTCGATGAAGAGACAGCAAAGGCAACAGAAGCACATTACAAAGGCAAAAGAAATAGAAAGATGCAATATGTTGGGTACGAGTATAATGGTGAGTGGTTACCTTTTAACGGAAAGCACCATGCTCAATATTTAGTGAAAGGCGTTAGTACCGATGATCTTTCATTTCGTTTAAAAGCCGTATTTGTTGATTCTACCCGAATGGAGAAATCGGGTGTGCAATTGGATGACGCACCTTCAATTACAAAAATATGCGGACCGGTTGAAAAGCTAACCGACAGCACATTTGCTATTCGTTTTGAACGAACAGGAATGAATAACACAAAACGTTCAGGCGATATTTGGCTGCTGGCCCAACATCCGGGTAACGAGAAATATAAAAGCGCCGTACAACAGTTTAATCTTCAGGTTCCTCTGTGTTTTACAGAGGGGAAAACACAACGTATTAAATTCCATCAAATAGATGACCAGGAGGCTGGAATTCATTCGCTAAAATTAGAGGCTGAGTCGAGTTCGGGGTTGCCGGTTTATTTTTATGTGAAAGAAGGTCCTGCACAAGTTCAAAACCGGGATTTACTATTTACACCGATTCCTCCACGCAGCCAGTATCCGGTAAAAATTACAGTAGTAGCCTGGCAATTGGGAAGCAATGTTGCTCCCTTATTTCAAACGGCAAAACCGGTTGAGCAAAGTTTATATATTAGGCAAAATATTGAAAATTAGATAATGATGAAACGAGCATGGTAAATTTTTATCACACATGAGAATGACTGTCGTGCGCGTTACATGAGTCACCATTAAAACAAATAATTATTGACGAATGAAAAGGATATCTCTTATACTATTTATTACCATCTTTAGTTTGACGGCTTATGCGCAAAAACGCAATTATTTTCTTGTTACAGAAAATAATGTAAAGCGCTTAAAAAGTGAAATAGAGAAGAGTGAGGAGGTTCGGAACGCCTGGAATATACAGTTGGAAAAGGCAAGTCAGTTGATGCAAAAAGACAGAAACTCGTTGTTTGATGCACGAGTATTGGGATTGGTTTACCGCATGACAGGTGAAAAAAAATATGCGAACCGTATTAAAGTAACCTTGTTGCGTGAAATACAAAGAGATACCTGGGAAGAATGGGGGTTGTTACAGCGAGACCCTGCCTGGAATGCCGGATTACGTACGGCTCATGCAACTTTTAATGCGGCTCTGGGATTCGATTGTATTTATGATTGCCTAACTGATGATGAACGAAAAAAAATCGCCGATGGAATTGTTCGTTTGGGAATTAACAGAATATTAGGCGATTGGATTAATCCAACTACCAATATCCACACTTTCGATACTATGGGGCATAACTGGTGGAGTGGTGTAGTAGATATTGGTGGGATTGCTGCACTTGCAGTTCGTAACGAAGTACCGGAGGCTCAGAGTTGGGTAGAAACCATCTCAAATGCTTCGGTAGAGTGGTTGAATTATGCCGGAAGTGTGCTTCAAAATAAAATACCCACTTTCGATCGGAATGGTGGATTTTGGGAAAGCATTAACTATGCCAATTTTGGCGTTTCACAATACTTAATGTTTCGTTTGGCACACAAAAATGTGCATCCAAAACAAAAGCTTCCGGAAATGCCACAAATGGAAACATTAATTGATTTTTTTATCCACACCACTTATTACACTGATTCGTTAACCATGTCGGTAAATTTTGGCGACGGTTATTATTTGCGCAACGGACATGCTTGTGCCAAACTGCTTTGGAATTTGGGCTACCAAAATGAAAAGGTGCATTGGTACCTGCATAAAACCAATCATGCAGGTAATCATGAAATGATGACAAACGAATCGGCACTGGGATTAATTTTAAATCCTGTTCTGCCCGAAAAAATTGAAACTCCAGAATTAGCAACCTCGCAGCTGCAGCCTGATATGGGCTGGGCTATGATGCGTAATTCATGGAATGATAATGCCTCATTTTTAGCTGTAAAATCAGGGCTGGCCTGGAATCATGCGCATGCCGATGCCGGTTCATATATTCTCTTTCATAAGGGAAAATATCTGATTATCGATTCTGGAAATGCTTCTTATGGAAATCCACTTTATACAAAGTATTATTGCCAAAGCGAAGCGCACAATGTAGTACTTTGGAATGGAAAAGGAGAAGAGCAAAATGCACCTTATTTTGGCTCGGTCAATCATGGTTCGTTACACAATCTTTTAGATGCCGGTAAGTTGAAATACTTATTGGCGAATGCCACCGGGCCTTATTCCAAAAATCTTTCGCGCAACTACCGTAGTTTTTTATGGGTGGAAGATGTGATTTTGGTAATTGATGATTTGTTGGCTTATGAACCCGGCATATTTGAGTGGTTACTTCATTACAACGGCGAATCAAAGCGTCGTGGTCAAAATCTTTCAATAAAAGATGGCGATGCAGAAGTAATGGTAAAACCACTTTTTCCTGAAACTTTTCCTGATGGCGGATTACCGCATGACTTCCCGGAACAAATGACACTTGAAGAGCGTTGGGGATGGGAAGATCATCATCCTGAAAACAAAGTGCCGTATTGGTCGGTAAGCCATTTCGAAGAAACGCTTCGTACTAAATTTGTAACCGCAATTGTTCTTAAAAACGATAAAAATAAAGATGACCTGCCACTAGTGGAAAGGTTTGAAGGGAAAGATTTTCTGGGGGTACGTATTACTCAAAACAATGAAACTACTGAAGTTTATTTCAACCTGTTGGCCGATGGACGTTTAAAACATCGCAACAGTATTATTAACATGAATGGCTGGGATACGGATGCTTACCTGATGGCTCTTACTTTTAAGGAAGGAACAGACCGAAGTGATGTTAAAAATATAGCTGATTTATTTGTTACGCATGGAAGCTATATTCGTCGTGATGGGCAGGTGTTGGTTCATGCGCTTTCAAAATACACAGCGCATGTAAAAGATTTTGGCAATCAGCCAGAATTGCATTTTCAAGGGCAACAAAATATTGATTTTCAGGTGTATTACAGGTCTTCTGCTTCTGTGGTTCTTGTAAACAACAAGCATGTAAAGAGCAAATACAATTCTGACTTAAAACTGATAAAAATAAAGCTTGATTAATATGAGAAATTTATTGATACTACTACTTACTATTTTCACATTTAGTACAACTGCCCAAAAGCAACACATTGTTAAGAACTCGCGTCACGAAATTAAATCGCCTGATAAAAAAACGGTCTTTCAGTTTTATCAAAAAACCACCGCTGAAGCAAAAACGCAAATGTACTACACGGTAAGCTTTAAGGATGAACCTGTGGTATTGGAATCAGAATTGGGTGTTCTCATAGAGAATCAGCTGTTTGAATCGGCATTGGGGATTGAAAACGACCCAAGTACCATGTGGTGCGAAAACCTGGACCTTAAATCGTTTGACACAACTACTGTTGACGAAACCTGGAAACCTGTTTACGGCGAGCGCTGTGTGGTTCGAAATAATTACAATGAAATGATTCTTCATTTCTCAAAGTTTGATGAGCCGGAGAACGTACACCATGGACATGCCGGAACCAGTTACGATAAACGCCGCAGTTACCAAATGGATTTAATTGTAAGGGTTTATAACGAGGGAGTGGCTTTTAGGTATCATTTCCCGGAAACGTCAAACGGATTGTTTCTTCATATTACCGGAGAGCAGACCAGTTACACGCTGCCCCAAGGAACGATGGCTTACTATGAACGTTGGGCGCAGGGACCATACAGCTACCTACCGCTTAAAGACTGGCCGGATGAGTGTGAACGTCCATTAACGCTGAATTTGCAAAATAGCTTGACTGTTGCATTGCTTGAAGCACAAATGTTAGACTACAGTCGTGGTAAATTCAAACTGAGTGAAGAAAAAGCCAATACAATTGATCTCACAATGTACGACAAGGTAGATGTAATTACACCTTATTCAACTCCCTGGCGTGTGATTATGGTAGCTGAAAATCCGGGTGAACTTCTAGAAAATAACGACATTGTGTTAAACCTGAACACTCCTAATAAATTGGAAAATGTGTCGTGGATAAAACCAGGCAAGGTAATTCGTTCAAATCTTACCACCCTAGATGCAAAAGAATGTGTTGATTTTGCTGCCGAGAGGAACCTGCAATATGTTCACCTTGATGCCGGTTGGTATGGTCCGGAAATGAAGATTTCCAGCAATGCTACCACCGTTTCGCCTAACCGAGATTTGGAATTACAGGAGGTGGTGAACTATGCTGCAAAAAAAGGAATTGGAGTTTTTGTTTATATCAATCAGCGGGCCTTGTATGATAATCTGGATGAGGTATTTGGGCAATGTCGTAAATGGGGCATAAAAGGAGTTAAGTTTGGCTTTGTTCAGATTGGTTCCAACCGCTGGTCGGTATGGTTGCATAAGGCCATTAAGAAGGCAGCAGAGTACCAGCTTCTGGTAGATATTCATGACGAATATCGTCCAACCGGATTTAGTCGTACCTATCCGAACCTGATGACACAGGAAGGAATTCGCGGAAACGAAGAAATGCCTGATGCCACACACAACACTATTTTGCCTTTCACCCGCTTTTTGGCAGGTGCCGGCGACTATACCATTTGTTATTACAACAACCGCATTAAAACAACGCACGCACATCAATTAGCGCTTTCAGTGGTTTATTACAGCCCAATTCAGTTTTTGTATTGGTACGATAAGCCTTCGTTGTATCGAAGAGAAAAAGAAATCGCTTTTTTCGATAAGGTTAAAACAGTTTG
Organism: uncultured Draconibacterium sp.; assembly: GCF_963676735.1. Classification (NCBI taxonomy): domain Bacteria; kingdom Pseudomonadati; phylum Bacteroidota; class Bacteroidia; order Marinilabiliales; family Prolixibacteraceae; genus Draconibacterium; species uncultured Draconibacterium sp. The sequence goes on from NZ_OY781464.1 coordinate 906,987, forward strand.
GGACGATACAAAAGTACTAAACGGAGAAATTGGAAAATACATTACAGTAGCACGTCGCTCGGATAAAGAGTGGTTTGTGGGGGCCATTACGAATACTGAGCGTCGGACGCTTGAAATTTCATGTTCTTTTTTGGAGCCTGGTAAAGATTATAAGGCTACCTTATATTACGATGATGAGGGCTTGAACAGTCGTACGAATGTTAATATTAGAACGGAAAATGTTGACTCCACGAAAAAGATAAACTTTAACCTAATTGATAGTGGAGGGGTAGCCATTCATTTTCAGCCCAAATAATAAATCGCATTAAAAATAGCAGCACCTAAAAAAAAGGGCTGCTTAATGAGGCACAATGTTACATAGTTATTCGAATTAAGAATAATGATCAGGGGATTCATGTGATTAGTGACTAATAAATCAATGTATTTTTTATTGCTTCAAGAATACTATCACTAGTAAGAGTAATCTCCCGATAATCCGTTCGATCTATAAGAATTAGGAATGTGTACCCTTTAAAAGCTAAAAAACCTGGTATTTGTATCAATACCAGGTTTTTAATTTGTTCTTTCAGTAGCGAGAGGCGGGCTTGAACCGCCGACCTCATGATTATGAATCATGCGCTCTAACCAGCTGAGCTACCTCGCCGTTTGTTTTTCAAAAATGCGGTGCAAATATAGTATTTATTTTTATTTCAAGTAATCATTTCTGTAATTTTTGAAAATATCTTTCTTTCTTCGATTTTTAGCAGTTGTAAGTTCCAAACAGTTTAATTATATTGCCAAAAATCAAACTTATGACTGGTAAAGTAAAAATCAACCTGGAATTTATTATAAACTGTTCCCCTAAAGTTCTCTATAACAGACTTAGTACGGCGTCCGGATTAACCGAGTGGTTTGCCGATGATGTTCGTGTTCGGGGAAAACAATACACCTTTATTTGGGATGGCTCGGAACAAACAGCCGAGATGACTTTGCACAAAGAAAATCGCTTAGTGAGGTATACCTGGCTGGATGATGAGGACACTTATTTTGAATTTAAAATAACACGCGACGAACTTACGGGCGATGTATCGTTGATTATTACCGATTTTGCTGAGGAAGATGAACAGGATGAAACACGCGATTTGTGGAATACCCAGGTCTCTGATTTAAAACATGTGCTGGGTTCATAGGCAAACTTCTTTTGTAACGGGTTGAATGTTGTAGTTTGATAACGTTTCTTAACCATTTTTACTTTACTAATTCCTAAAATAACTTAGTTTTGTAAGCGTTTTCTGATTGAAGAAAAATTACATGAAGCGTTTACATATTTTTGTTATCAAATCATTTCTGGGGCCATTCTTTATGACCTTCTTTATCGTTGTATTTGTGCTGCTGATGCAGTTCTTATGGAAATACGTGGATGATTTGGTGGGGAAAGGTCTCGATTTTAAAGTGTTGGCAGAGATGATGTTTTATGCCTCCTTTGCATTGCTGCCTTTGGCCTTCCCGCTGGCAATGCTTTTAGCCTCAATAATGACCTTCGGAGCACTTGGCGAGAATTATGAGCTCGTAGCCATGAAAGCTTCCGGTATTTCTTTATTCAGAATAATGCGCCCCTTAATTATTATTGCCATTCTTATTACCGGAACCGCTTTTTATTTTTCCAACAATATTTTGCCTAAAACAAACCTTAAATTCTCTACGCTTTTATACAGTGTAAAAAAGCAACGTCCGGAATTGGTGTTGCAGGAAGGTGTATTTACCAACGAAATGGATGGGTACAGCATTAAGGTAGGCAAGCGCGATAACAGCACTAAAATGTTATATGATTTACTGATTTATGATCATACCAAAAACAAACCAAATGAAAGTGTAACCGTTGCCGATTCAGGATTACTGCGAATAACTGAAGATAAAAAATACATGGTGCTTAATTTGTTTGATGGAGTAACATACCAGGAGCAAAAGGCACAAAACAGGGCTAAAAAAGAAACATATCCGTACCAACGAAATAGTTTTAAAGAACAAACTATTCGTGTTAAAGTGCGCGATTTTGAATTTAACCGACGCGACGAAAGCATTTTCCGGAATCAGTATCGCATGCTTACCATCGATCAGCTTAAACAGGCCGATGATAGTTTAAGTCTTGACTATTACAATAAAGTAAGGAATTATATGATGCAGATTAATATAAACCCTTCACTCTCCCGAAAGATGTTTAATTTAACTGCTCGACATGATTCGTTAAAGCGCGAGAGAAATGATCCGAAAGCTGATTCGATTTTTAGTTTTGACCAGTATTACGCCGGAATAGACAAATGGGTGCAGGCTGAAATAGCCAAAACCGCACTTGATAAGGCACGGGGCAACATGCAACAGGTAAATATGTTTCAGGGGCAACTGTACAATAAAAAGAAAATGCTCAATAAATACCGGATGGAACGACACCGAAAATTTACCCTGTCCATTGCCGTTTTAATCTTCTTTTTTATTGGGGCGCCTTTGGGGGCTATCATTCGGAAAGGAGGGCTCGGAATGCCCGTTGTAGTCTCTATTTTTCTATTCATTTTGTATTACATTGTATCAATGAGTGGCGAAAAAACTGCGCGCGAAGACGTTTGGAATATGTTTAACGGGATGTGGTTTTCATCGTATATTTTCTTGCCTATTGGCGTATGGTTAACCTATAAAGCAGCCACCGACTCGGCCATAATGTCGGCCGAAACCTATTCTAAATTGTTTGTTAGGCTTGGGCTCGCCAGGTTTTTTGCAAAAAAGAAAACGGACCAATAATTACCGATGAGAATTTTGCAGGTAACAAATAAAGTTCCTTTTCCAACCAAGGACGGTGGGGCTATAGCTTGTATGAACCTAACACGCGGGTTTAAACAGCATGGGTGTGAGGTTACTGTTTTGGCAATGAATACCTTAAAGCATAATGTGAGCCTTGGCGAAATTCCTGATTCAATTAAAAAACTGGCAAATTTCGAGTTGGTTGATGTGCCTGCCAGCATAAATAAATTCGATGCCCTGTTAAATTTTATTTTTTCCCGGAAGCCTTACAATGCTGTTCGTTTTATTGATAAAAATTTTAGTAGAAAACTGGTTGAATTGTTGCAAACCAATGTTTATGATATTATTCAACTTGAAGGACTTTATGTTTGTCCGTACATTCCGCTAATAAAAAAGTATTCGAATGCCAGGGTGGTTTATCGTGCGCACAATATCGAGTTTGAAATTTGGGAACGGGCTGCGCAGCTCGAACGAGGATGGAAACGATTTTACCTGAACAACCTCTCAAAAAGGATAAAGCGCTTTGAAACAGCTTTGCTAAATACCTACGATTTATTAGTACCGATAACCGGGCGCGACGGACAAATTTTAGATCGTTTGGGCAATAAAAAAGAGAAACACATATCGCAAACAGGAATTGATACCGAGCAACTGGTTCCGAATAATACTAAGCTGGAATTTCCTTCATTATTTCACATGGGCTCGCTGGAGTGGGCCCCAAACCAGGAAGGAATTTTATGGTTTATAGAAAATTGCTGGCCTCTTATTCAAGAAAAATATCCCAGGCTTCGTTTTTATGTGGCAGGCAGAAACGCTCCCGGGTGGCTTATCGATAAGTTATCGGTAAAAGGAGTTGTTTTTGAAGGAGAGGTGGCTAATGCCTACGAATTTATGAATACAAAAGCCATTATGCTTGTTCCCCTGTTTTCGGGAAGCGGAATGCGCATAAAGATTATTGAAGGAATGGCTTTGGGGAAAAGCATTATCTCAACTCCGATAGGTGCCGAAGGAATAAATGTTACCAACGGTACCAATGTGCTTATTGCCCAAAATATAAACGAATTTGTGGATGCGGTGGAGAAGTTGGTCGAGAACCGTGAATTATTTAATGGAATAGGTAAAAATGCAATGGAATTTATCCATGAAAATTTTGATAACTTAGCAACGACGGCAAAACTTATTGATTTCTACAAACAGTATAGCACATGATTTTAAACGTTTTGTTTTGGTTGCTACTTTTTATTCTGTTTTATACTTATGCAGGGTATGCGCTTGTTTTATGGGTGTTGGTTAGCTTAAAAAAGCTGTTTGTTAATGCAAAGGATCACAGCACCTCTGCTGACTATGAACCGGATGTGTGCTTATTTGTGACGGCCTACAACGAAAAAGACTACATAAAACAAAAGGTAGAAAATGCATTTTCACTCGACTATCCGAAAGAAAAAATTCAGTATTTATGGATTACTGATGGCTCTGACGATGGCAGTCCTGAAATGTTGAAAAAGTTCGAGAACCTGGAGGTTTATCATCAGCCTGAGCGTAAAGGGAAAATGCATGCAATGAACAGGGGGATGAAATTTGTAAAGGCCCCAATTGTAATTTTTTCAGATTCAAACACCATTTTGGGGCAACAGTCGATTCGGGAAATTGTAAAGTGTTTTAGTATGCAGAATGTGGGCTGTGTTGCCGGAGAAAAGCGAATAATTCAACAGGATGAGGAAGCAGCTGCCGGGGCAGGTGAGGGCTTGTACTGGAAAATGGAATCGTGGATAAAGCAAAAAGACTGGGAGTTAAACTCTGCCGTGGGCGCGGTTGGAGAATTATTTGCTATTCGTACCGCGCTGTTTGACGACGTGGAAACCGATACCTTACTCGACGATTTTATGATTTCGTTGCGAATAGCCCAAAAAGGATTTAAAATAGCCTATGCGCCCAATGCTTACGCAAAAGAAACCGCTTCGTTAAATGTAAAAGAAGAGCTTAAACGAAAGGTGAGAATAGCAGCCGGCGGTATTCAAACTATTGCAAGGTTAAAAGGACTTTTAAATCCGATTAAAAACGGAATTTTATCGTGGCAGTATTTTTCGCATAAAGTATTGCGTTGGGCCTTGGCACCACCGGCTTTATTTTTACTGTTTTTGGTTAACCTGTTGTTGGTTGGTATCAATAATAATTGGGAGAGTTCCGGTTTTTATACCCTTGCACTTTATATTCAGCTCTTTTGTTATGTAGCTGCTATTTTGGGGTGGTACTTCGAAAACCGAAAAGTAAGGTTAAAGTTGCTTTTCGTGCCCTACTATTTTGTAATGATTAATTATGCGTCATTGTTGGGCATGCAGCGCTATTTTACCAAACAGCAATCGGTAAACTGGGAGAAATCGCAAAGGGCAGGGTAGTTGGAATTATTCTTGGTTTTCTTCAAGAAAACGCTTTTCCAGCAGCTCGCTTCTTTTAATGGTTTTTCTTATCCATTCCAGTTTAAGTTCAGTTTTTTCTTCATCGCTTAACTGCCAGTTAAGATCTTTGGTATTTCGCATTTTCATTGTCAGATGATGCAGAATAATAGCAGCAGATACCGAAATATTGAAACTTTCGGTAAAACCATACATCGGAATTTTTAGAAATTCATCGGCCTCCTGCATAATTGTTTCCGTTATTCCGGGCAGTTCAGATCCAAAAACCAGGGCTGTTTTTCCTTTGGCAACATCAAAGTCCTGAAGTTCCTGGTCGTTGGTATGTGGTGTTGTTGCAACAATGCGGTAGCCTTGTTTTTTCAGGCTTTTAATAATCTCAACCGTGTTATTTGCTTCAATATTGTATTTGTGCATGCTTAGCCATTTTGAGGCCCCCATGGCAATCTCGCGGTTAACTACAAATTCATTTCTGTCTTCAATAATATGTACATCTTGAATACCAAAGCAATCGCAGGTTCGAATAACAGCACTGGCATTTTGCGATTGGTAAATATCTTCCAGAACAACCGTAATGTGTTTGGTTCTGTTTAGCATAACTTTGTCAAAAAGCTCGTTGCGCTGGGGAGTGAGGTAGCCCGATAAATATTCAAGAAGTTTTGTATTCATAAATGTCTTGCGATGATTAATTGTAAAAGAAAAAGGGAAGCGTTTGGCTTCCCTTGTCAGTTTTTTACCTATTCGTCTGATTACGATACAGCGTCAGCTAATTCTGCACCAGCTTTAAATTTAACAACTTTTTTAGCTGGAATAGTAATTTCTTTTCCTGTTTGAGGATTTCTACCAGTTCTGGCACCACGCTCTGAAACAGAGAAAGAACCAAAACCAATAAGAGCAACACGGTCGCCAGCTTTTAAAGCGTCAGTTGTGGCACCGATAAATGCATCAAGAGCTTTTTTAGCATCAGCTTTACTAAGGCCTGCTTTTTCGGCCATCGCATCAAGTAATTGTGCTTTGTTCATAAGGCAAAATTTTAAATAATTAATTAAGTGATTGAAAATAAATAACTTAGTTCTATGTACTTTATAAAGAATACTTTGAATTTTTTCATTGTTGTAAGGGTTGAAAGTCTTCAAACATTCAGTAAAATCAAGCGTTTCAGAGAACTTTTTTAAGTTTTAGCTAAATTCAGAAATATGTTTTAAAAAACCAAGCACTAAAACTCTTTTTTTTTAAAGAATTTTCGAAAAAATTGGTGGAAAGTATTTTGTACTTTAAAAAATTAGTCTACTTTTGCACCGCATCTGGAGAGATGGCAGAGTGGTCGAATGCGGCGGTCTTGAAAACCGTTGTACCGCGAGGTACCGGGGGTTCGAATCCCTCTCTCTCCGCAGGAATCTACCGGAATTTTTCGGTAGATTTTTTTTTGCCCTAAAGTGTTGATAACTTTTTCTTATTCCCTGTTGTTAAATACTTGTTTTAATGATTGTTGTAAGGGTTTTTTTCGTTTATGTTAATCATCGGGAGGCTGTTTTTGAAGTAATTTAACATAGATTATTTTCGCGAAATAGTGGAAATAACCCATTCAAGCATGTTGTCGGTACCTTTAGAATAGCTTTCCCAACTGTAATGAACCTTTACATCGGGTTGTAGGCCCTGGTTGGCAATACCCTGTATTTTAAAAAGTCGCTTGGAGTAACACACCACAAGATTCGAGTTTGGCAGTTTAAAAGTGTCCATGTCCTGGTAACCTGTAGGATTAGAACCGGTTTCTTCACCAATAATTTTGGCATTAAGCAGCTGTTTAAACAAGGCTGCATTGCTTGTTGCGGCAGAAAAAGTAACGCCATCGGTGAGTACATAAACTCCATTTTTCCAATCCACCGGATCGGCAAGGTTTAAGGCATAGGCCAAAACCAGTCCGGTGTACAAATCGCCACCACCGTTGTTGCGCATATCAATAATTAGCTGGCGTATCTGATGTTCAAAGATATAAGTCACCAGTTCTTCGCCAATTACTTGCATATTTTCGAAGCCCGGGTATTTCTCAAAATGAATGTAAAGCGCATTGGTATTTTCTACGGGAGCAAACCAGAACGAATCAAGTGCGGCTGTTTGCGGTTTTTTTATTTGAGGAACAACGATGTTCATTTCAATGTATTCCGTATTATTCTCAGGGCGTAGAGCAGTTATTTCCTCCCGAAAAATCCGGGCATTGTCTGTTTCAAAAGTAAAGGTTGCCTTGTTGCTTTGTTTTATCAGACCGAGTTGAAAAAGAATTTCGCTGATTTTAAAATATTGGGCGGTCCTTACCATTTCTGATTGTTTGTTTTCTACAAATTGTGCTACCTGGCTAATTTTTTTGGTGGCTACCGAAATAGGACTATCACTAACCATTACCAGTTTTTTTCCTAAAAGGTGACTGTATTGTTCTCTCGCTTTGACGATTCGCCAATCTCCATCAAACCATTTTATCTCAAAAGGGAAATAGTGTTTTTCAATATTTTGCAATGAAATAGCAGTGTGCCCGTCGCCAATCTTTCGTGTCAGCTTCATAAGGTCGAGCACTATTTCCATATCAGATTTAAGGTGAATAGAGTTTTTAATCAGTTGTAATTCAGTTACGAATTCATCTTTACTAACCTTATTATAAAGGTCAATATGTTTTTTCTCTAATTCCTGATGAAAATACTCCAGGTCGTGTTCCCATTCAGAAAGCCTGTTTTGGGCGGATATGGAAAATACAAGAAAGCTAAAAATAAGCGTAAGGATGTAGGGAAATTTATTCATTACATTTTTTTAATCATTTGCAGGAAGGTTTTTATCGGTAAGCAGGTGTAGGTTTTCTGTTATTTTCTGTATATCCCAGTCCCACCATTTTAATTCTAAAAGCTTTTCAATTTCATTAGGTTTAAATCGTTTTCGTATAAGTTTTGCCGGATTTCCACCAACAATAGAGTAGGGTTCCACATCTTTAGTAACAACAGCTTTGGAGGCAATAATTGCGCCATGGCCAATTTTAACACCCGGCATAATTGTAGCCTTGTGTCCCAGCCACACGTCGTTTCCAATTATGGTATCACCTTTATTCGGATAACTTTTATTTTTCATGGCCTCTTGCCAATCGCCGCCAAATATTGCAAATGGGAACGAGCTAATGGCCTCGCTTAAGTGGTTGGCGCCGTTCATTATAAAAGTTACATCAGAGGCAATCATGCAAAATTTGCCAATAATCAGTTTGTCACCAACAAAATCAAAATGATATTTTACGTTTTTCTCAAAATTGTAGACGTCTTCAAAATCATCGTAATAGGTGTAGTCGCCCACAATAATGTTTGGATTTTTAATAATGTTTTTCAAAAAGCAAAGGCGCTTGTAATGGGGGAGCGGAAAGATTTCGTTTTTGTCAGGTAAGCTCATTTTTTTTGTTTTTATGTTGACGCGTGTTCTTTGCTGAAACAGCAAAGAAGTGGATAAGTTTATGCGTGCCAAATTTTGGAGCTACCATATCAAAGGCCATTGCGGTTAAAAAGAATTCAACAGGCCCGAATGTTTTTTCGGTAAAAAAGGTGCGCGCAAGTGCAATGATTGCTTTTCTCAGAAAATCGGGCAGGCGAATAATTTTGGGTTTTTTGCCTGCTGCTTTCAATGCCATTTCTGCAATTTGGCGGTGAGTAAATACTTCCGGACCTCCAACCAGCACCTCCGTTTGGTTAGAGTTAACGGCATTAAAACACACTTTTGCCAGGTCTTTTCCGTGTATCGGATTCATTTTTTTGTCGCCTTTGCCAAACAGGTAAACGCTTCCGCGTTGAGCCATTTCCAAAAAGTCTTTCATGTCCGAGAAAAACCCTGTTGGGCGAATAATCGTGTATTCTAATCCGGATATTTTCAAGCGATCCACAAAACGCTCTTTCGCTTCGCAAATTCTCAGCTCGCGCATGTTTTGCCCGTTTAATACGGCTACGTATATAAATTTTCTGACTCCTGCTTTTTGGGCTTCCTCAAGTAAATTAATGTTTGCCTGGTAATCCACATCAAGATAGCTAAGGCCGTCTTTTTGGCGGGTAATACCTACGGTTGAAATTAGGGTATCCACAGTTTTTAAAACCCCTTGAAGGCTTTGGGGGCGGGTAAAATCTGTTTTAATCTTTTCCAGGTTTTCAGCAGAATATTCGTTCAGTTTTTCAGGACTGCGTGCCAGTGCTATACCATTTAGTCTTTGATCGATTAATTCTTCTACCAAATATTTTCCGAGGTACCCGGTTGCTCCGGCAATGGCAATATTCTTTTTGTTCATCTTAAAATTCATTCCTGATGATTGTTTCAATTATTCGATTACGAAGGTTGCCGGTGTTATCTTGTTTGTTACCCAAGGTAATAATAATTCCATTTTGTTCAGGAAGAAAACCGATAAGAGAACTGAAGCCGTCAATATCGCCACCATGCCAGCAAAACGTTTTTCCGTTAACTTTACTCTTAAACCAGGCTAGTCCGAAAATGGTGCTTTCATTTGGCACTTGTCCTTCAAATATAAGTTCTTTTTCATCAGCCGAGAACCAATGGTTTCCCATTACAGCCTGACACCATTTTTCAAGGTCGCTAACTGTGCTGGTCCAACAACCTGCACCCAGGGTAATTGCCATCGGGTACTGCGATACATTGACATTTTGGTTGTAGCCTTGAGCATAGTTGGCGCCCAAAATAGTTACAGTGCCCATTTCGGTATTCAGCATGTTTAGTGGATTCAGAATTCGCGATTTTATATAGTTTTCATAGCTTTCTCCCGACAATTCTTCGATAAGTAACGCAGCAATTAAAAAATTGGAATTAGAATATGCCATCGAGCTGCCTGGGGTAAAATCCAAATCATTTTCGGCAAGATAAAGCTTAATCTCTTCATATATTTCTTCCGCCGAAATTTGTTCGCCACTTTTTGCTTCCGTTTCTACCATTGGTAGGTAATCGGGAATACCCGACTGGTGACTTAGTAAGTGACTGATAGTAATTTGATTTGCTTGAGGGAGATTGGTGTCAAAATCGCTTAAGGGCTGGTTGAAATCGGTAATCAAACCTTCGCGTTTTAGCTGAATAATACCCATGCCGGTTAGGGTTTTACTTACCGAACCTATTCTGAATTTAGTTTCTAAATCGTTTAAAATACCTGTTTCTTTATTGGCAAGTCCGAAACTTCCACGAAAAATATCGTCTCCGTTTTTCGATATCAATACCGAACCATTAAAGCTGGCAGCTTCAAAAAAATTGAAGGCCGTAGAGTAATTTTCGATATCCGGCAACTCGTTCTCGTCACTTGTGCAGGCACTTAGAAATACCAGTGTTGCAACTATTAGGGTATGGATGTATAATTGTGATTTCATAAAAGTATAAAATGTTGGTTTAAGGGCTTTTTTGTTTTCGTTTTATTCAGACTATTACTGCTTTGAAGCGGAATGTTTTTGTCTTCAGCTACTGTTAGCTTTTCGATTTCAGACAGTACTTTTACCATAAGAACCACGGATGCTTTTACTTCATCAGTTTGGTTTAATGAGCCTGTGATGTATGTATCCAGCTCGGGGCAATAAAACATAAACGATCCGTTGATGCCTGAGTGCCCAATGATGGTTAAATTGGGCAAGGTCGGGAACAGATTTTTGAAGGTTATTTTTCGCAAACCAAAACCATATTCCATTCCTCGCGATTCCGGAACCCAGTTTTGCATGGATTTGAGCGTTGTTGCTGAAACAATTCTACCGGAAATCAGTGCCTGGTGAAATTTTATCAGGTCGTTGGGGGTTGAAACGATACCACCACCTGCCCAATCAGCCGACAGGCTAATATTGGTAGAAACGTCTGTTTTAGATGCATAAACTTCTGCCATGCGTGCCGTTTTTTCAATTGGTGCTGAACGTAAATGCATGTAGGTATGCCGCATTTGCAGTGGCTCGAAAAAGTATGCTCTCAAAAAATCATGCAATGTCATTTTGCTTACCTGCTCTACAATTAATCCAAGTAAAATATATTCAGTGTCAGTATAATGGTAATCCGTTCCGGGGGCAAATAGGGGCTGCATTTTCGATTTAGAAAAATCAAGAACCTCTTTCGGGGTCCACATTTTATCAGGAGCAGAAAAAACAAGCTCCAATACATTTGGACTGCCGTCAATTGTTTCTCCTTCAAAATAATCGGGTAGGCCCGAGGTGTGTTGCAGAAGCTGGGCAATAGTAATCGTTTCAGAATAGTCGTTGCCCATAAAAACATGTAAACCGGCTACGATCTCCGAATGCAAATAATTGCTTATTTTATCAGAGAATTGCAAAGCTCCTTGCTCGCACAAAAGGGCAATGGCGGTTGCTGTAAAAGTCTTACCAATGCTGGCGGTATAAAAAGGGTGTGCTGCCGAAACAGCCTCGCCGTTTGTAAAAGTACCGCCAATAAATTCCATGTTAACCGGAGCAGATGGCGAGTAAATGGCAAGAAAAGCATTATGTATATTTTCTTTTGCCAGCTCTTTCTCAAATAGCCGTTGAATCTTTTTTTGCTGTTCATCAATGCTTTTCTTTTCGCTGGTACATTGAACTAAAACGCCAAAAAGAATAAAAATTACGAGCAGGCAGAATTTACATTTATCTATTATTGAAAAATACATGATTCAGCAATTTACGGTTTAAAAAGCATAACCTATCGAAAACTCTCCAAGAAAGCCATTCATAAAAGCATAGTCGTCGCGAAAAACCTCAATTGCATCCAGGGCTTCCTGGCTCGGGTTATTTACTTTAAGTTCATCGTAGACGTAACCATAACCAAGCGCAAAATTCAGAGTAAACCCGCTTTCCCAAATCCAGCGTTTACCAACATTAAGGCCGATGGTACATTCCGGGAGTTTAAAATCAAACTCACCCGATTCCAGGGTTCCATCGCCTTTAATTTTGCGGTAGCGCGTATAAGCTCCGGCATACCACGAGTTTAAGCCTCCTCCAAAATGGTAGCGGTAATTAAGTATAACGGCTTTACCGCTCGATTCAATATTGGCATCAGAATAAGTGTTGGGGATGGTTTCTAAATCGCCGCGTAAAACCAGTCCGTGGTTCTCGCCAAACAGGTGCTCAACATTAGCCGAATAAAATCCAAATGCCACGCCTCCCGGACAAACATTAACAGCTGTTTTGGCCGGGCTTATCCATTTTTCTTTACCCGTTGTCGTTTTGTTTTCATGGCTTTGGGCTTTGGTTGTAGTGGCAATAGTAAGCAATAAAATGGCAGTAATTAGCAAAAATACCGGTTTAGTCGATACTGACTCTTTTGTTGTTCTTGTTTCCTTTTTCATGATGTTTAATTTTTGTTTTGAATGAATTAACTATTGTTCTCTGTTTTGTTATTGTCGTTTGACGATACAAAGATGAGAAACAAAAAAGAGTCATTCGTCCGAAATTGTAATTCCGTACCATTTGGTGAGATTCCGTACTCTTATGAAATCCGGGACTTGTACCACAAAAGGGAAAAGAAGTTATTGTTTAACTGTTTTTAGCCAACTGCCGGGTGTTTGATTTTCTACCTTTTTAAAGTAAGCATTAAATACCGTTTTTGAATTAAAACCACTTTCGTAGGCCAGGCCTAAAAGGGTGAGGTGTGAATTTTTAGGATCGAGCGCCAGTTTTTTGAAATGATCTAATCGAAACTGGTTGATGAACTCGTTAAAATTCATGCCCGTTTTTTCGTTGATAAGGTAAGAGAGTTTGTTGGGGTGAACATTAAAAGATTCAGCCAGTGTGCGCAAATTCAGCTGTGGGTTCAGAAACGGCTGTTGGGTTTCTATTACCTGAACTAACTCTTCTAACTGTTTATTCTCTTCCGTAGAATTGGTGTCATACGAAGTATTAGTTTCTCTCGTTACCTCTATTTCGTCATCAAGCTTAAAGTTTGAAATATGTAATTTATGGAAAGCATCAAATTTGTGTAAGGGGTGAAAAGAGGGGTCTTGTCTGAAATTGATAATTTGTCCGCGCTTTTGTTCGACGTATTTGCCCAAAAGCTCCAATGCTTCCTGTTGATGATCGGTATTTGCCAATGCAAAAAGTTCATACGGAACCATTTGTTGTTTATCCTCTGCAACGGTTTGCCATTTTTTTAATGTACTTGCCGGCAGGGTTTTCATGCCTTTGTTACGAATGTTAAAATAGAGTGTTTTTGCATCGGGGTTTGGCGTGTTGCTTATTGCTGCTTCAAATTCATCTTCTTTGTTTAGCCAGATAAGGCATAAAATACGAAGCTCGGTAGCCAATACAAATTTTGGATTTATTACCAGCGCTTTGTCTATCAGTTGTAAAGCATTTTCGAACTTGCTTTGGTAATAATTGATGTGCGCTAAGGTGTAAAGATGGTTTGCCGAAAGCGGATCAACTGTCATGGCTTTTTGAATATAGGCTTCAGCTTCATCAAAATAACCATGCGATAGCAGCAGTTCGGCCATGGCTTCCAGTCCATCGGTATAAGTCGGATGCTGATTCAGCATGTCAGCCATTTGTTTGTAGCTTGCGCTAAAATCCCACTCCATCCAAAACGAACGCCCAATAAACGACAGGCCGTATTCGGGAAGCGATTTATCCAGGTCGCTGGCAATCATGAAATTTTTAATAGCCAGTTCAAAGCCCTTTTCTGCAGGCATATAACCCCATGCTGCCAGCAATCCATAACTTTGCACCAATCCGTAATAGGCCCGTGCGTATTCCGGGTCGAGCTGTATGGCCGCTTCATAATATTTTGTAGCTTCTGCTATGGAGGGGGCGTCCCACTTTAGCTGCAAGAAATGGCCTTTTAAAAAGAGTTCGTAGGCTTGTGTATTTTTTGTAGCTTTTTTTACCAGCGACTCCTGAATGTTAAAATGACCGAAGTTGTCGCGAATCTGATTGGCTATAAGCAAGCTTATTTCATCTTGTAAGGCAAAAATATCTTCAATTTCACGATCGAAGTTTTGCGACCAGAAATGAATACCATCAAGAGCATTTATTAACTGAGCAGTAATACGAACGCGTTTATTCACCCGCCGTACACTGCCTTCTAAAACCGATGCCACACCAAGTTGCGAAGCTATTTCGCGCACATCGGTATTTTTACCTTTAAATGCAAACGACGAAGTTCGGGCAATCACCTTTAACCCGTTAACTTTTGTAAGTGCATTTATTATCTCTTCGGTTATTCCATCGCTGAAATATTCATTCTCAGGATCAGCACTCATGTTAACAAAAGGCAGAACAACTATGGATTTCTCATTTAACATTCGGGACCTTTAATCATTTATTCTTGTTGCTGTTGACAATAACAGTTTCCATTTTAACAAAGAAAATCATTCTAAGTTGATTAAGCCCCGTAGTTTTAGTAATAAAACAGTTTAAATAGAAATTTGCTTTGTTTTGGAAAGCGAAGCCACAAGCAGATAAATAATCAAAGATGCATTAATTCCAAATATATTTGCATCGAGGTTTAACGGTAGGGGAACTCTTAAAAGAATGAGCAGTAATGTAACAGAGCCACCCGTTAGCATGGAGAATAGTGCGGCAATTTTGTTTGGTCTCTTTGCAAAAAGAGCGGCCAGTACCGGAATAATCATTCCTGAAACCATAAAAGAATAGGAGTGAAGCATGAGTTCAAGAACGCTTGTCATTTTTAATGCCAGGAGCAGAGCAATGGCGCCAATTATCAGGGTAAGTACCTGCGACAACCGAAGACTGTTTGTTCTGTTATGCATACGAAAAACATCGGTAAGTAAGTTGCCGGAAGCGGCCATCAGGCAGCTATCGGCGGTAGACATTATGGCCGAAAAATAGGCCGAAAGAACAATGCCTAAAAATCCAACAGGCAGAACTGTTTTTAGTAAAACCGGTAGTCCCATTTCTGCATCAAGATTGGTAGCATTGTAACCGGGCAAAAGTTGATTTTCCATAGCAACACGAGCAAACATTCCAAGCATTACCCCAATAAAAGCCATTAACGGATATTCAAATAAGCCGGCAATAAACCACCCGCGTTGTGCTGTTTGTGTATTCTTTGATGCATATATTCGTTGGTAAAGCGTCATACCGATAAACCAAATCGGAATAATGGTAAACATCCAGTTAACGATTTGCTGCCACGAAATTGCTCGAAGCGATAAAAAGTCGGGCTCGAGCGTATTTACAATGGCATTGTAGCCACCAATTTCGTAATAGGCAAAGGGTAGCCCAATAAAAATTAGGCCAATCATAAGTATAATCCACTGAATGGTATCGGTATAGATTACCGCTTTTAACCCCCCTAAAACAGTGTATACAACCGCTATTGTGCCCATTATTAAAAGGGCATTATTCAAACTCAGTCCATTAAACGTTGATGCTGCCAGCTTTGCGCCTGCAAGTATTTGCGAGCTGGTAAATCCGAGGTAACCGATAGCTGATATGAGCCCCGCAATTAAGGCGACCCGTTTATCAAAAATAAACTCCAGAAATTGTGGGAACGACAGAAAGCCCTTGCGCCGGGCCAGACCAGCAACCTTTGGAATAAGCAAAACGGCACTCAGCCAGGCACCAAGCAAACCGGTAAATAGAAGCCAGCTACCTGATAGCCCCATGGTAAATCTCAGGCCTCCGAGACCAATTGAAAAGCCACCTCCAACGTCTGTGGCAACGACCGATAATCCGATGTGAATACTGCTGAGTTTTCTTCCACCAACAAAATAATCATCCGTGTTTTTATTTTTTCGAAGAAAATAAACACCAACACCAAGCATGGCGGTTAAGTAGATGCAAAAAATTGACAGATCAATCCAGCCCATTATTTGATATCGACA
Source organism: uncultured Draconibacterium sp. (assembly GCF_963676735.1). NCBI lineage: Bacteria > Pseudomonadati > Bacteroidota > Bacteroidia > Marinilabiliales > Prolixibacteraceae > Draconibacterium > uncultured Draconibacterium sp. The sequence goes on from NZ_OY781464.1 coordinate 922,989, forward strand.
TTAAGCTTAAGGTACGACGATTGATCGACATGTTTTATTAAGCCTTTTTGCATTAAGGAGTAAATTGATTCCTGCCCCTTCGCTGTTGGCAGTTTTAATTCTTTAATAATATCGCCATAAATGTATTTTCCATTGCTTTTAAGGAAAAGTAGTATGGCTTTTTCAAATGGATTTTTAATTTTTTTAATTTCAATTGTTTCTTGTTCTCTCATAAATGTTTTCTTCTCCAATTTTATTTTTTGTTATGGGTTAATTCGTTGTACCTGTTGCAGTTTTTCCAACCTTTTAAGCCCCGGTTACAGAATACATTCCTGAAAATGGGTAAAGGAACATCATTAAACTTTTGCTCGCCTTTATAAAGTGGACAAGTTTCTGCAAAGTGACAACGGTTTCCAAGATTCATATCAAATGTGTTTATACAAAACGTTCATACTTTCTATTTTTCCGGCAATGTGTGTGTTTTTTATTAGGGTGCCCGAATAACAGTAGTTCAATTTTAGAAATGTTTTATTCATGCCAATTGAGTTTAGTCGGGCAATCGTATAAAGCGTTTTTATTCCTTGTTTTTTCATTTCCTTTTCAATAGAATTTAGCAGTAATACCGATAATTTACGGCCACGGTGTTGTGGAAGGGTGGCAAAATCAGTCATTTCTGCATTTTTGCCCTGCACGTCAACTTCTGCCGAAGCTAGTGCTACGAGTTGTCCCTCGGTTACGGCTCCATAATATTGGGTGCCGTTTTCTAGTGATTTTAAAATAAATCCCGGATTGTATATCGGAAATGGGTAGGTTATAAAAACCTCGCGGTAAATCTCCGTTATTCGCTCATAATCTTTTTTATCCAGTCTGCGTACTGTAACATTAGGCACTTCAATTTTATCAGGAGCAGGTGCTGTTTTACTTTCTTCAAGCATTTTACTGAGGTCGCTGAGCCGGTCTGTTTCGATGTTTAGTAAACGGTCGGAACTCAAAAATTTCGAAACAAAAAATGCCGATTCTTTATTCCCGAAAAATGCTGGTATTTGTGCTTCAGGTAAAAATCCGTTTGAAAGAAATTGGGGTGCAGCATAAGCCGGTATTTTGCAAAATATTTTTGTATATCCGTTTTTTCGCGCCAAATCGTTTATTTCCTGAATTATAGTGGGACAATCTTTTTTATCCAGTTTCATCAGGTAAACGCGTTGGTTTAATTGTCCGTGTTGTATAATGCTTCCGTTTCCAATAGTTTCAATTTTATCCTGCATCTTCTTCCCTCCTTGTCATTCGTTCATTGTCTTCGGGTATTAAAGAAATTGCATCATCAGAGTCTGATAATAGTTTTTCAATACCAATTGCTTCTGTTTCATCAACTTCTTTAAGATTTAGATCCAGATTGCAGTCTTCGCAGTTTCTGTCGCACATTTTTGTTTCGTAACTGTCTGGTTACTTGTAAGTTGTTATTACTCCTTCGTAGTTGCGTAAAACCACTTTATTTGTCGACCAGGAAATAATATAGTTAGGCATTACCGGAATTTTACCTCCGCCCCCGGGGGCGTCAATAACATAGGTTGGTCGTGCAAATCCGCTGGTATGGCCTATTAAACTTTCCATAATTTCAATACCTTTTCCAATTGGAGTACGAAAATGTGATAAGCCTTCAGAAAGGTCGCACTGGTATAAGTAATATGGACGCACACGGTTTTGCACCAATTTATGAACTAGTGATTTCATAATTCTCGGACAATCGTTAACGTCGGCTAAAAGAACCGACTGGTTGCCCAGAGGGAAACCTCCATTTGCTAGTTTTGAAAGTGCTTCTTTTGCAGAGGAAGTAATTTCGTTGGGATGATTAAAATGGGTATTTATCCAAAGTGGATGATATTTTCTTAAAATGTCAACAAGTTTGTCGGTAATGCGGTAGGGCAAAACTACAGGCATTCGTGTTCCTAAACGAACAATTTCAACATGAGGGATTTTAGTAATTTCACTCAGTAGCCAATCGATTTTATCATCGGGCAACATTAAGGGGTCGCCACCTGATAAGAGTACGTCTCTAACCTGTGGGGTGTTGGCTATATAATCGATCCCTTTTTTTAGTTGCTCTTTTGACGGCACATAGTCGATGTCGCCAACTTTTCGTTTACGCGTACAATGGCGGCAATACATGCTGCAAATGTTGCTTACATGAAACAACACTCTGTCAGGATAGCGATGAGTTATGCCTTCCACGGGGCTGTCACTGTCTTCTGAAAGGGGATCTTCCAATTCCGACTTTAAGGTTACCAATTCTTCAATACCTCCAAAGCATTGTTTAAATACGGGGTCGTTTTTAAATTCATTTCTATTAATTAACGAAAAGTAATACGGTGTAATTGATAATGGAAACTTTTCAAATGTTGTTATTAGTTGCTTTCGTTCTTCCCCCTCAAACTTAACACCTAAAAGTTCTTCGAATTTCTCAATGCTCTTAATTGAATGTTTAAGCTGCCATCTCCAGTCTTTCCATTTTGATAGTCGTGCTTCGTCTTCAATCTGATGTGCAATTGTCTGTTGTCTGTTGTTGTAAATCATATTTATTAAATTCCTCAAAAAAAATGCGTTTTTATATAAATCGTGGTTTGGTAAAATTACAAAGTACATCAGCCTGCTTTAGCTCGGGGGAGGAGTGTAATGTTTTAGTCTTCTGGTCTTTAATGACTGTTCGAATGGGTGTTCTTCTAGCCTTGTAATTAGCGATTCTGCCAATTGTTGTTTTGTAAACAGTGTTATTTTCATGCCTAATAGTTTCTATGCGAACAAAAGTATAAAAAAATGTGGGCATGCAAATTCAACTTTGTGTTAAATCTATTGTTAATATTGATTTTACATATTGCTAATGCAAATTAAGTTGAATAATAATATATTTGTAAATTGAAATTAATTTCTATAGAAATAAAATATGAGTCGATTAATAATAGCATCAAACCGCTTGCCGGTAATGATTGACAGAAGTGAAGAAGGAATGACAATAACACCCAGTGCGGGTGGCCTGGCAACAGGATTAAAATCATATCATAAAGGCAGCGACAGTGTATGGATTGGCTGGCCGGGTGTAATGCCTAAAAATAAAAAAGAAGCCGATGAAGTAAGTAATTTGTTAAAAACAGAACAATGTTTACCCGTTTTTTTAAACGAAGATTTGATTACGAATTATTACGATGGATTTAGCAATGCAACCCTTTGGCCATTGTTTCATTACTTTACCGAGTTTGCAGAGTTTAACGAAACTTTTTGGGAGGCATATTGTAAAGTAAATGAACTTTTTGCAGAGGCCATTATTGCCAATGCCGAAGAAAATGATGTGGTTTGGGTGCACGATTACCAGTTATTATTATTGCCCAATATTTTGCGCGAAAAACGACCGGATTTAACCATCGGTTTCTTTCTGCATATTCCTTTTCCTTCATATGAATTAATTCGGATTTTACCCTGGCGCGAGGAAATAGTTAACGGACTGCTCGGTGCCGATCTGATAGGTTTCCATACCTATGATTATGCACGCCATTTTATTAGTTCCGTAAAGCGTTTGCTGGGGTATGATGTTGATTTTAACCAAATAAAACTTGATGGACGGCAGGTGTTTATTGATGTGTTTCCGATGGGAATTGATTATAAAAAGTTTGAAACGCATGCACTCGAAATTCAAACAAAACCGGTTCAGGAACGCTCAAAAGAACACCAGGATATTGACCGGTTTTTATTAAGTATGCCCGACCGAAAGTTGATTTTATCTATTGATCGTCTGGATTATACCAAGGGAATTCCGCAGCGTCTGAATGCTTTCAGGTATTTTCTTGAAAAACATCCTGAGTACAGAGAAAAAGTATCGTTGATAATGCTGACTGTACCATCTCGAACCGATGTAGAACAATACCAGAATCTTAAAAACGAGGTAGATGTGCTTGTTGGCAACATTAATGGCGAATTTGGTACATTAAACTGGAATCCCGTAATCTATTTTTATCGTTCTGTTCCTTTCGAAAACCTGATCGAACTTTACAGCTCGGCAGATGTGGCCTTGCTTACTCCATTACGCGACGGAATGAACCTGGTAGCCAAGGAGTATTTGGCATCAAAAGTAAACCATAAAGGGGTATTAATTTTAAGCGAAATGGCCGGCGCATCAAAAGAACTCGGTGAGGCAATTGCGGTAAATCCTAACAATATTCATGATACTGGAGATGCTATTTACAAGGCTTTAACAATTTCGGAAACCGAGCGCGAAAAGGCCATAACCACGATGCAGAAGCGCATTAAACGTTACGATATTCACAAGTGGGCTTCAGAGTTTATGACAGCCTTGCATAATACCATCGAAAAACAATCGGAACACCACGCACGAAAAATTACAACATCTATAAAAAGCAAAATAGTTAATGAGTTTGCAAAAGCAGAATCAAAAGTGTTGTTTTTAGATTACGACGGAACACTTCAACGTTTCTTTGCCAATCCGCAATCGGCAGGGCCCGATGAGGAGCTGTACCAACTTTTGGATGAGGTTGCAGACCAAAAAAATACCACACTGGTATTGGTTAGCGGGCGCGACAGAGAAACTTTTAATCGCTGGTTTGGAAATAGAAAGTATACTTTGATTGCTGAACATGGCGCCTGGCTGCGTGAGGTTGGAAAAGGCTGGATGGAGAGAAAACCGGTACATAACGAATGGAAAGATAATATTATGCCCGTGTTGGAATCTTATGTTGATCGTACACCGGGTAGTTTAATCGAAGAAAAAACCTATTCGTTGGTTTGGCATTACCGCAAAGCCGATATTGAATTGGGCGTATTAAGGGCACTTGATTTGGTACATGATATTTCGAATCTGATTATTAACCAGGATTTAGAAATTTTAGAAGGTAAAAAAGTAATTGAAATAAAGGTTTCGGGTATAAATAAGGGCATGGCGGCCAGCGATTTTATTCATGAAAAACCGGCTCAGTTTATTTTAGCAATGGGCGATGATTGGACCGATGAATTTTTGTTTAAAGAATTACCCGAAAACGCACACACTGTAAAGGTGGGTACCGAAAATTCAGCAGCAAAATATTACCTGAATAATTACAAGGAAGTAAGAGCGTTTTTATCGGAGCTTGTAAAATCATAGTTAAAAATTAAACTGATTTCGTGCTTTCTTATTATTCTCATGCAAATTTAGCTACGTTGCGCTTATGGATAATTTGAACTACGCAATAATTGGAAATTGTAAAAGCGCTGCACTTGTATCTGAAAAAGGCTCGATTGACTGGTGTTGTTTACCCGACTTTAATTCATCGTCGGTTTTTGCAAAAATACTCGATGAAAAAAAAGGGGGCAGCATGGAGTTTTTGGTTGACGACAGCTATAAGATCAGCCAAACCTATATCAGAACCACCAATATTGTTTCAACAGTATTTAAAAACCACGACTCGTGTTTTGAAGTAGTAGATTTTATGCCACGTTACAAAACCAACGAGTTTGGTTATTTTACACCACCCGAAATTATTAGGTATATAAAATATAAATACGGGAAACCGGTATTTAAAATCAGGTACAACCCTAAGGTGGAATATGCACGTTTTAAAACAAGATTCGTGGCCGACGAGGAGTATATAAAATGCTTCACAACAGAAGGCGATTACGACTCGCTATACCTTTATACTGATCTGGATAAACAATCCATTTTAAATGAAGAAGAGATTCAATTAACAGAAAATGCTTTTTTACTGGTATCCTACGATCAAAAATTATTGAATCAAACTCTGGACAGGCAGTACCTTAAACTTCAGAAAACGAAAGTATACTGGCTTGAATGGGCCAACAAACTAACTTCGTTTATAAAATACAATAACCAGATTGTAAGAAGTGCGCTGGTTTTAAAGTTGTTGAGTTATGATAAATCGGGGGCGGTGTTGGCTGCGGCAACCACCTCTTTACCCGAAACCATTGGCGAGGAGCGCAACTGGGATTATCGTTTTTGCTGGATACGCGATGCATCAATGGTTATAAAAGTGATGTCGGGTTTAGGGCATCTGAATACCGTTAAAAGATTTATGCGTTTTATAATCGATATTATTCCCGATAAGGATGAGAAAATTCAGATTATGTACGGCATAAACCGCGAAAAGATACTGGAAGAAGAGACTCTGGAACACCTGTCTGGTTATCAAAATTCTTATCCGGTGCGTATTGGGAATGCGGCCTATCTGCAAAAACAAAACGATATTTATGGAATACTGATGGATGTTATTTACCAACAGTTTACCGAGTTTAAAATATCGCTTGAAGACAGTGAGGCCTTGTGGACTATTGTTCGCAGTATTGTTAAAACGGTTGCCAATAACTGGACAAAACCCGACAAAGGAATTTGGGAAATCAGAACTGAAGAGAAGCATTTTACTTTCTCAAAAGTTTTGTGCTGGGTAGCTATCGACCGAGCTATAAAAATTGCCGATTTTATTCATAAGGAAAAATATAAAGAAGAATGGCAAGCGCTGGCCGACACCATACAACAAGATATATTTGAAAATGCCTGGAATGAAACAGTTGGGGCTTTCACCCAGTTTTATGGCTCTACCGATCTTGATGCATCAACGCTTTTAATGGAACCTTACGGTTTTATTGATGCAAAAGACAAGCGTTATGTAAAAACGGTACAGGCAACAGAAGAGGAGCTTTGTGTTGATGGCCTTATGTACAGGTATAAAAATAAGGATGATTTTGGCTTGCCAAGTTCGTCGTTTACTATTTGTACGTTTTGGCTCATTAATGCCTTAAACGCCATCGGTAAACGCAAAAAAGCCACTGGCTTGTTCGAGCAACTGCTTTCCTATAGTAACCATGTTGGATTGTTTAGCGAAGATATCGATTTTAAAACCAAACGCTTGCTGGGGAATTTTCCGCAGGCATACTCGCATTTGGCATTAATTGAAACGGCTATAAACCTGGCCAAGGGTGAAACAACCGAAGATGAACAGATATTAGACGCGATTCATTAATTCAATTTAAATTACAAAGTCTGTTGTGTTTCGTCATTTGTTTCCAGCTCTGAATCAATAGTGATAAGTGGAGAGGCTTCAACCTGTTCAATATCAAGAATCCTGACCAGGGTATTTAATCCGGCTTCCACTATTTCCAGCTCTTTTTCATTAAGCTGTAATAGCTTTTTCGATAATTCTTCGTGCAAAAGTGCAGGAATAGACTTTAACAGTTTATCGCCTGAGGAGGTTAAAGCAATATTTACTATACGTTTATCGCCCGATTTTGGCAGCCGTGCCAGGTAGCCTTTTTTTTCCAGGCGGTTAATAATACCACTTACAGTGCTGGGATTCAAATTTAAAAACTTTCTTATTTCCCCTTGCGTGGATTGATAGTTGGGCGAATCGTGTACAAAATTTAAACATAACACCTGTGGTATGCTTACTCCGTGTTCCTTCTGAATTTTTTTAGATTCAATATCTACCGAACGAACAATTTTCCTGATTTTTATTAAAATATCTGTGGTCTCCATTACCGCTAAAACATATTTTCTGCTAATATATTAAGAAAATATTTGCTTGGGCATGGCAATGTTACTTAATGGTGGTTGTACAATAAAAATTAGCAGAACTTAGTTATTTTCGTAAGTTGCACATTCGAAAAGAATATGATGACAGGGCAAAACCGGAAAATAATTCATGTTGATATGGATGCATTTTTTGCATCGGTTGAGCAGCTTGATAATTCGGTGTTGCGCGGAAAACCGGTGGCTGTTGGCGGAACAAGCGACCGTGGTGTGGTTGCCGCAGCCAGCTACGAGGCTCGTAAATTCGGAGTTCGATCTGCCATGTCATCGAAAGTGGCAAAACGCAAATGCCCCGACCTTATTTTTGTAAAACACCGTTTCGAGCGCTACAAACAAATCTCCACTCAAATCAGAAGTATTTTTTTTGAATACACCGATTTGGTAGAGCCACTGTCATTAGATGAGGCTTACCTTGATGTAACTTATGCCAAAAAAGGATTACCCTCGGCAACGCTTATTGCAAAAGAAATAAGGACACGAATACTGGAAGAAACAGGGTTAACTGCTTCGGCGGGGGTGTCGTATAATAAGTTTCTGGCAAAAGTGGCTTCCGATGTAAACAAACCCAACGGAATGTTTGTGGTTACTCCTGATGAAGCACAGGCTTTTATTGATCAGCTGGAGATCAAAAAGTTTTTTGGTATTGGAAAAGTTACTGCAAAAAAGCTGAACGAAATGGGGGTGTGGTATGGCCGCGATTTAAAATTGATTGAACGGCTGGAACTTAGCCGTATGTTTGGCAAAGCCGGTAATTATTATTACGATATTTGCCGGGGCATTGATAATCGCGAGGTGCAACCCTCGCGCGAACGAAAATCGATTGGAGCAGAGAATACCTTCAGCCATGATTTATTTCTAACGGATGATTTGGAAAACGAGTTGGTGCAAATTGGCGAAAAAGTGTGGGGCAGGGCTCAGCGGGCAACGGTTAAAGCCAAAACCTTAACCCTAAAATATAAATACGCCGATTTTGAGCAACATACCAGAAGTATTACTCTGGAGCCTTATTTTATTACCAAACAACAATTTATTGACGAAAGCCGTGCACTGCTTAATGTTGAAGGTGGTTTTATAAAAGGCATCCGATTATTAGGGCTAACCTTGTCAAATTTTATAAACGAAGAAGACAAGCAGGGTAGTATTCAACTTACCATCGATTTTTGATTCTGTTTGTTAAAATCTCTGTTTTGATTTGCAATATTTCAACGAACTCCCGTATCTTACCCTTCAATTAATAAACACCGCAAATTGGCCGACTGCGATAAAAAAGTACGACTTACAGTTTCGGTGTACTCACATTTTTATTATGAAACGAATTAAACGCTTTTTTCTGCTACTGATTCTTTTGGCTATAATTACTTATTTGCTGGGGCCCAAACCACCTAAACCAGAGTTAAATAAAGATTTGCCATCGCTATCGGCAAGTATTGCCAATATCGAAACATTTGTGAAACGAAAGGAAGCAGCTTTTTCGATTAAGCCGGATAATGAATCGAGAATAATATGGGCAAACGATAGCCTGAAAGAACGTACCGATTTTTGTGTGCTTTACCTGCATGGATTTTCAGCATCGTGGTACGAAGGCTACCCTGCGCATGAACGTTTTGCCAGTTATTTTGGGTATAATTTGTATGTGCCACGTTTATACGATCATGGCTTGGTAACTGAAGATCCGTTACTGAATATGACCCCCGATGAACTTTATGCCTCGGCAAAAGAAGCATTAATGGTTGCCCGTAGTTTGGGTAAAAAAGTTATTATAATGAGTACTTCAACCGGAGGAACACTGGGTTTGAAATTGGCGGCTGATTTTCCGGAATATGTTGATGTCCTGATTCTTTATTCCCCGAATATTAAAGTTCGGAATAGTTCGATGGCCTTGTTGTCAAAACCCTGGGGCCTGCAAATCGGAAGAAAAGTAATGAAAGGAAAATACCGGACTTCTGAAGATGATTCGGAATCGAAAGCTTGTCAGTACTGGAACTGTAAATACCGGGTAGAAGCCCTGGTTTATTTGCAACAGCTGGTAGAGGCTACCATGACCAAAGAAACCTTTAGCCGGGTAACGGCACCTGTATTTTTAGGCTATTACTACAAAGATGCAGAGAACCAGGACGAAACAGTTAGTGTTGATGCGATGCAAAAAATGTTTGATGCCCTGGGAACACTACCGGCGAAAAAAGTAAAAAAGGCATTTCCGGAGGCCGGAGATCACGTTATTGCCTGCGAATTAACCTCAGGAAGTGTTGAAAATGTAATTGCCGAAACAATTCGCTTTGGCGAAGGTATTCTTGGGATTAGCCCAGCCCGTTAGCAATGGTTCTTTAATGAACTGTCAGGTGCAGTTTATCAGGAAATTTGAGCAGCTGCTTCTTCGTCTAAAAACCAGGTAAGTGTTCCGTTTGCCGGCGAAATATAGTACGCAGGTAGCAATTGTGCAGCATCGTTGTCGTTCATAATTTCAGCAACACGTAATGCTTTGTTTGCTCCTGTAACCATAAAAAATACGCGGTTGGCATTGTTTAATACATTGCCGGTTATGGTAATACGTTTTTGTCCTGTTATGGGATGAACGGCAACTGCACAGCTCTGTTCGTGCTCAAAAAGTTCCAGCTGATCAGGAAAGATGGAGGCAGTATGGCCGTCGTCGCCTAATCCCAGAATAATTAAATCGAAAACAGGATCTTTTCCCCTGGAGTTTAACGTTGTTTCCAACTCCTCCGAGTAGCGTAATGCTTCTGCTTCCGGTTCATTTTCGCCTTTAATACGGTGAATATTGCTTTTCGGGATATTTATAGTAGAGATGAGGTAATCCACCGTCATTTTGTAATTGCTTTGTTCATCGTTGGGAGGAACACAACGTTCGTCGCCCCACCACAAATGAATACGTTGCCATGGGATTTGGTCGGCATACTTTTTACTGATTTTTTTAAAAAGACCTTTTGGCGAGTTTCCTCCCGAAAGAGCAATATCAAAAATTTCCTGATTCGAATTATGAACCATTTTGATAATCTCTTTAGCAATGGCCTTGTAAACATTTTTCTTTTTCGAAAATATTTTTACTTCAGTAAAGGTTTCCATAGTTATTTGTTTATAGCTTGTACACAAATATATGCAGATTATAGTTCACAATACAAACCATCGTTTGTTAAATTTTTGCAAGGGTAGCGCCAATTGCCATTAACAATAAGTTTGTCCGTGTCTTCAGGTCCCCAACTTCCGGCAGGATAGCCGTAAATGGGTATTTCCGGATTGGTATCCCAGGCATTTATAATTGGCTGAACAAATTCCCAGGCGGCCTCAACAGCATCGCCTCGGGCATAAAGTGTTGCATCGCCCTGCATACAATCCAGTAAAAGGCGTTCGTAAGCGGCCGGAACTTTCTTGTCGGCCAAATCAGAATAATGGAAATCCATGTTTACGGTTTGTACCTTAAAACCGGCTCCCGGTGTTTTCATTCCAAATTTTAAAAGTATCCCTTCATCAGGTTGAATACGAATTATCAATTGGTTGTTTCCGCCTGTTCCGGTATCTCCAAATAAATGGTGAGGGACTTTTCTGAAATGAATAACGATTTCAGTTACGCGGGTAGGCAGTTTTTTGCCCGTTCTGATATAGAATGGAACACCCGCCCAGCGCCAGTTGTCGATAAAAAACTTCAGCGCCACAAAGGTTTCTGTTCTCGAAAATTTGGCAACGCCGGGCTCTTCGCGATATCCGTTTATTTTTTGATTGTTAATATGCGATGCGGTGTACTGGCCACGAATAACATACCTCGAAACCTCATTCTCGCGAATGGTTCGCAAGGATTGAAAAACTTTGAGAATCTCGTTTCTTATGGCATTGGCCTCAACTACAACCGGAGGTTCCATGGCTACAAAACCTGCCACCTGAAGCAAATGGTTTTGCAGCATATCGCGCATAGCCCCTGAATTGTCGTAATAACCACCCCGGCCTTCAACGCCAAGGCTTTCCGCCGATGTTATTTCCACCCGCTCAATGTACCTGCGGTTCCAAAGAGGTTCAAAAATACCATTCGAAAAACGGGTTACCAACATGTTTTGTACGGTTTCTTTTCCCAGGTAATGATCGATGCGGTAAATCTGTTCTTCTTCAAAATAATTTAAGAGTTGTTGGTTTAATTCTTTTGCCGAGTTTAAATCGGTGCCAAAAGGCTTTTCAACAATTAAACGTCTGAAGTATTTTTCCGACCGGGTAAGGCCGTTTTCGCATAACAAGCGCGGAATTACCGGATATAACGAGGGGGGAGTAGACAAATAAAAAATGTAGTTGGCTGTTATGCCAAGTTTGTTTGATAATTTGTCAAGCCTTTCTTTTAACGGAACAAAGTCGTTGGCAGAATTATTCTGAACAGATTGATAAAATAAAAGTTCCTTGAAGGCGTCCAGCTGCTCATCTTCCGGAAGAAAGTCGTTGGCAAGATTTCTGAAATCTTCATCAGACAGCGCTGATCGGGAAGCCCCCAGAACAGCAAACTTTTGGGGTAACAGCTTTTGCCTGTACAGTTCAAAAAGGGCCGGTATCAGTTTGCGTTTTGTTAAATCTCCTGATGCTCCAAAAATGATGAGTATTTGATTTTCTGCTTTATTCATAATCATGTTTTATTGTTGAAAACAGTACACCAGCACATTGTCTTTTATTATTCGGAACGACAATCCGAAGGTTATAATTCCATCGGGATAAATAAGTTTACCCGAGAATTCGCATTGTTGCCGGTAGTTAAATGGTGGTATAATAATTTGTTCGTTAAACTGAACGCCTTGTATACCCGCACATTTAAAAATAGCTTCTTTGGCCGACCAAAGCAAAATTTTCGGGAACTGAGGGTCGTCTGATTGTTGTAAAAAACTAGTTTCAGAAGGATGCACAAAACGCTTAACAACTCGATCGATATTACGGTTTATTTGTTCCACATCAATCCCGATGTTTTTTTCCGATAAATAAACTGTTGCCAGTGTGGCCGAATGCGATATGCTGATATTTAAGGATCTCGGGTTTAATACAGGTTTGCCACTCGGTTGCAGGTAACTGATTTCGCCTGGTTCAGGTAAAAGATGTTGCAGCAACAGGCGGCTGGCGACAAATTCCTTTTGTCTTTTTTCAAATTTAAAGGAAGCCAATTGGGCTTTTTCGTTTTGGCTAAGTTTACATTGCCGGGCAAGATCGCCGGCAGTTTCGCTTAATTCCCAAATACCAATAAGTCCGTCATTATTTTCTATTTTATCAATTAATGGCATTCGTTCCAGCTTGTGGTTTCAATTAAATGAATAATGTCTGGCTCAAAAAAGTTGATTACGGGCTGCAGAGAATCGATGTCGGGAACCTCGCGAATATAAAAAGCACCGCGTAGAAAGTGATTGGTACTATCGGTAAGAAAAAACTGCATAGGTGAGGCGGCATTGCCTTCAATAGAATAAATGGTGCCATAAACCTTTTGCCTGGGATTCAGAAAAAGGCGTTCGTCAATAGCATCAGCTTTTATGGTGTGTTTATAGGCAAGCGAGCGGGTTTCTTCCATCAGCTCCATCAAAAGCGAATTCCGGGCTTCTTTTTTACCATTTAATTGGTAGTATGATAGATGAACCTCAACTTTGTTCTCAGGCACCGATATGTTAATCCAATTGGGTTTGTTTAAGTTTCGTTTGTCTTTTTCTATCCGGGCATAGGCCGGAATCTCAAATTTATACGGATACGATCCTGTAATTTCAGCATACGTTTTTTCGGGAAAATCAATTCGAAAATAGCCACGGGGTTTTGGGGTATAACTATCGTTGCAGCTGATTAGTAGAATTACAATAAAGAAGATACTTAAGATTCGTATGCTCATTCTTCTGTGGTTGTTTATCAACACAATAAAAGATGGGAAATGCATGTTTACAGTCGATCCTTTGCGTGTTAAGAATTTAATCATGCTTATTTTAGAATTACTTTTTCCTGTATTCGTCAATTACTACTTTTATTTGTTTTATTCGTCGATTATCAACTTCTTCAATTGTAAAGGCAAAATTTTTGCATTTTACTTTTTCTTTTAACGTAGGAATTTCCCCTTTTATTTCAAGGATTAGACCGGCGAGGGTATCTGCATCACCTTTAACATCGTCAAAAATAGTGTCGTCGCAATTCACAATTTTATAAAAATCGCCCAGTAGCACCTTTGCATCAAACAGGTAGCTATCGTCTGATAGTTTGGTAAAGAAATTTTCTTCCTCATCAAATTCATCAGTAATATCGCCTACTATTTCTTCCAGAATATCTTCAAGGGTAACAATACCCGAAGTGCCGCCATACTCATCAACAACAATAGCCAGGTGGATTTTATTTTTCTGAAACTCTTCGAGTAACGAACTTATCTTTTTTGTATCGGGTACATAAAAAGGTGGCCGTATTAGTGTTTGCCATTTAAACGATTTGGTTTTATGGCTGTGCTGAAGTATGTCTTTAATGTAAAGCAGGCCACTAATATTGTCAAACGAATCGATATAAACCGGAATTCTTGAATAGCCTGAATCGTTTATTATCTCCAAGACCTCTTCAAAATTGGTGCTGATATCCAACGAGATAACATCAACGCGGGGAGTCATAATCTCTTCTACACTTTTATTTCCGAATTTTACGATTCCTTCAAGTATTTCTTTTTCTTCCGAAAGCTCCTGGTCTGATGTTAGTTCAAGCGCCTGCGAAATTTCATCCATCGAAATGTTTTTTACATGCTTTTGCAGCCTCCGGTTTACAAAACTGGTTGATGATATTAAAATGGCATTAACAGGCCTGAACAATTTTTCAAGCGTTTGCAGGGGCAATGCCATAAAGCGTGCAAACTGCAGGGCAAAGTGGGTGGCATATACTTTAGGGAAAATTTCGCCAAAGAGTAAAAGAAAAAAGGTAATTAATACAACCTGAAAAACAAATTCAAGCGTTGGGGCATTGACAAACGATATTAATTTGTTTGAGATGTATGCGGTTAGCACAACAATACCCACATTCACAAAATTATTGGCAACCAAAATGGTAGCCAACAGTTTTTCGGGGTTTTCGAGGTTGCTCAATACCCGCTGGTTGGTTTTACCTTTGTGTTTTAGTTTTTGCTTTTCGCTTGCCGAAAGCGAAAAATAGGCAACTTCAGAACCGCTTATCAATGCTGAGCTAAACAGCAAAAACAAAACGATAACAATCGAAATTATTATTCCAAAACTTAAAGGGTGCAGTTGAATTTGCCAGGAGCCAATTGCGGCTGAACTTAAAAGCGATTCTGTTTCCAAATTTTATGATTTTGGTTAGAAAGGAAGATCCTCATCTCCTTCCGGCTCTTCAATATCCGGTTCCGAAATTTGAGGGGTAGCAGCACTGCTTTGTGGGGTTCCGCTTTGGGCCGGTGCATTTTGGTTATCGGCACGGTTGCCAAGCATTTGCATCTGGTCGCCATAAATTTCTGTTACATAGCGTTTGTTCCCGTCTTTATCATCGTACGAGCGGGTTCGTATTCTACCTTCGATGTAAAGCTGGCGTCCTTTAGTAACATATTTTTCTGCTACCTCGGCCAGGCCTCGCCATAAAACAATGTTGTGCCACTCGGTAGTGGTAACGCGCTCACCATTTTTTGCGTTATAACTCTCAGAGGTGGCCAGTGGGAAATTTGCCACTGCAACTCCAGTGTCAAGATGACGTACTTCAGGATCTTTCCCTACATTTCCAACAAGAATAACTTTATTTACTGACATAGCTATAATTTTATTTGGTTAACATTTTCAGATCAAATAACTTTCTGCAATTAGTCACCGGTTTTAATTTTAATCACCCAACCCGGCATCGTTTAAAAATTGTTCAACCAGTCGGGGTACAGCAAATTTAGAAATATCTTTTTTATTTACCCGAATTAGAGGCGAAGGAATATTAACATTACACATAACTTCTATATAAATTGTTTTGGAGTAAATGATTTGATGGCTCAATACGTGTTTTTTTTCAGTCGATATATATTTTATATTATAAGATGCGGTGCTTACGGGTAATTGGCTTTTTAACAAGGCCTCATCAGAGAGGCGGTTGGTAGTTTCAAGCAAGGGGAGTTGATAAAGGTTTTGCCAAATGTCCTGGCCAGTTCTTTTATCCATTATTATACTGTCTCCCTCATCATATATATAATAGTAAAAAAAACGTTTGCGTTGTTTTGTCTTTTTTTCTTTAACCGGTAACCGGCTTATACTATTATTAATATAGGCATGGCAGCTGTTATTAAGCGGGCATATAGTGCAGTTGGGCGATTTTGGTACACATTGTAAAGCACCAAATTCCATAAAAGCCTGGTTGTGCATCCCCGGATCGTGTTCGGTAAGCAGCTCTTCTGCCAGCTGTTGAAATTCCTTTTTACCCTGCACCGAATCAATTGGGGTGGTAATTCCGAAATAACGGGCCAGTACCCGATAGATATTTCCATCAACAGCGGGGTAGGGCAAATTAAAAGCAATAGACGCAATGGCGGCAGCAGTGTAGGGCCCCACGCCCTTTAAGCTTAAAATGGTTTTGTAATCGTTCGGAAACACGCCATCATACAAACTCGAAATAATTTTAGCCGTGGCATGTAAGTTTCTTGCCCTGGAATAATAACCAAGTCCCTGCCATAATTTTAGTACCTCATCTTCTGCAGCATTGGCAAGGTGTTTTATGCTCGGATAGGTGGCAATAAACCGGGTGAAATACCCCGTACCTTGCTCTACACGTGTTTGTTGCAAAATTATTTCCGAGAGCCATATTTTGTATGGATCCTTATCGTCGCGCCACGGTAAATTGCGCTTATTTAACTTATACCACTTATAAATAAGGGTCACAAAATCGTTCATTTTACGCTAACTGGTTAAAAATCTTACAGAAAAACAAAAATAAATTATTTGAAAAGCTTTTGGGTTTTATAATATTTTTTATTTTTGCAAACTCGAATAAAAACGATTAATACATTGAAAATTAAATAATTTAAGAGATGACTAAGGCAGATATTGTAAATGAAATTTCGAAAGAAACAGGAATTGAAAAGGTAACTGTACAGAAAACAGTTGAAGCTTTTATGGAAACAGTAAAAGATTCATTGGTTGATGGTAAAAATGTTTACCTAAGAGGTTTTGGTAGTTTTGTTGTAAAGAAGAGAGCAGAAAAAACAGCTCGTAACATTTCAAAAAATACAACTATTATAATTCCTGCACACAATATTCCTTCATTTAAACCAGCGAAGACATTTGTATCAGAAGTTAAAAATCAAGTAAAATAATAGAGTTATGCCAAGCGGTAAAAAAAGAAAAAGACACAAGATGGCCACTCATAAGCGCAAAAAAAGATTGCGTAAAAACAGGCACAAGAAGAAGAAATAAGATATTAATGAATTAATTTCTTATAGTTAATGATTAAACCTAAAGCATTTAATGCTTTAGGTTTAATCTGTTATAACGTATAGTATTAACCAAAAGAAGTAGATGATTAAAGGTTGTGAGTAGCGATTTAATTATTGATGTAACTCCATCCGAAATTGTTATTGCCTTACAGGAAAAGAAGAAGCTTGCAGAATTAACCAGAGAGAGAAGCGGGGCAAAATTCGCTGTCGGAGATATATACCTCGGCAAAGTAAAGAAAATTATGCCCAGTTTAAACGCTGCTTTTATCGACGTAGGTTACAACAAAGATGCTTTTTTACATTACCTTGACATGGGGCCTCAATTCGCCACGCTAAATAAATTCCTGCGAATTGCCTCATCACGAAAGAATAAAATTTCTTCCATTTCGAAAATTCATTCAGAACCCGACATTAACAAAGAAGGTAAGGTAAACGAGCTGTTAAAAGTAGGTCAGAAAATATTGGTTCAGGTAGCGAAAGAACCAATAAACACTAAAGGACCACGATTAACATCTGAAATCTCAATTGCGGGACGAAACTTAGTTTTAATGCCATTTAGCGACAAAATATCGGTGTCGCAAAAAATTCGGTCAACCGAAGAAAAAAACAGGCTTAAAAAACTAATTCAAAGTATTAAACCCCGCAGGTACGGTGTAATAATCCGTACGGTAGCCGAAGGGAAAAAAGTAGCAGAACTCGATCAGGAACTTCGACGGTTGGTTGAAAAGTGGGAAACTACTTTTCATAAGCTTCGCAGGGCACATGCTCCATCGCTTATTATTGGCGAAATGGACAGAACAACAGCCCTGCTGCGCGATATTTATCATCCCAACTTCAACAGCATTATTGTAAACGACCAATCGGTAGCTTCAGAAATTGCCGATTACATAGGTAGCATTCAGGCCGACAAAAAGAAGATAGTAAAATACTACAAAGGACGTCAGCCAATTTTCGAACATTATGGCATTGATAAACAAATTAAAGCCTCGTTCGGTAAAACCGTATCTTTTAAAGATGGTGCCTATTTAATCGTAGAACACACCGAAGCGTTTCATGTAATTGATGTGAACAGTGGGAATCGCGCCAGAGCCGGAAACGACCAGGAGAAAAATGCCCTGGAAGTGAACCTGGCAGCCTGCGACGAAATAGCAAGACAATTACGGTTGCGAGACATGGGAGGAATCATTGTAATTGATTTCATCGACATGCATGTTGCAGCCAATCGCCAAAAAGTGAATGAACACATGAAAGCGATTATGGCTGACGACCGGACCAAGCACAACATTCTTCCGTTGAGCAAATTTTGCCTGATGCAAATAACCAGGCAAAGAGTTCGCCCGGAAGAAAACATTGAAACAGCAGAAAGCTGTCCGACATGTAAAGGAAGTGGAAAAGTTGTGCCTACTGTTTTATTTGCTGACGATATTAATAGCAAAGTAAACTACGCGCTAAAGGAATTGAACAAAAAGAAGTTGATTCTGAAAGTTCACCCTTATACAGCTGCCTACCTTACAAAAGGGTTAAAAAGCCAACAGAATATGTGGTTTTTAAAACACCTGAAGTGGGTTGGAATTGAGGCTGTAAATTCGTATTCCTACCTGGAATACCATTTTTTCGACGAGAATGAGGAAGAAATTATTTTATAAAAAGAAAGCCGTTCATTTTTTGAGCGGCTTTTTTTATTTTCGCAGTAAAGCAAATAAATTCAGATGTTGCTCAAAAAACTGATTTATATATTTATACTCAGCTTAACCGTCGGTTCTGCATCTGCTCTTGAAATTAGTGGCAAAATTAAACTCACCGATCGTTGGCAGCCCAAAGTATTTCTGGCACTGATTAATGCACCCGAAGATCTTTTTGTGGCTTCGCCTGATTTTATTATTGCTGAAACATTTATTCAGCCCGACGGTAGTTTTGTGCTAAACACGCAAACAGTTCCTGCAGAGTATATGTTTTACCGCCTGTACCTGGTGCGCGGAAATAATTCGCTGGTAGAATTTAGCGCAGCAGAAAACAAAAACTATTTTCATTTGCTCTTAAATCGCGATTCTAGTGTGGAAGTGTGGGCAAAGACCGAAAATAATTCCTTAGTTGTTGAAGACTTAAGCGGGAGTGAAGCCAGTAATGCAATTCTTGATTTCGATAAAAAATACCGCGAACAAACAAAGGCCTTGTCGGGGCAGCTTACCAAAGCAAAAAGCAGCTTCTTAACGCAGGAACTTGAAGCGTTTATTCATTCATTTGTAAAAAACAGCGAAAACCCATTGGTAGGGTTATATGCTTTATACCACATTACCGATAAGGAAACGGACTTTTTGCGTCAACGCGATTTCTATTTTGATTTTCAAAAAAGAATAGCAGCTGAAATACCAGCTACCACCTACAACGACGCCTATTCTGAATTGCTGGAAGAACTGGTGGGGTTCAGAGATTTTGTATGTGAAATGCCCGGTGTACAACCCAAATGGAAAGACTGGTTGTTGCTGATTGAAGCACTGGTAATTTTTATCCTTCTTGGTTTTACGTTTGTATTTTATAGAAAATACCTGGTACTTAAAAAAACAGAAAGCCAATCATCGGCAAATTTAATTTCGGTTTACGATGGCCTCACCCTAAAACAACAACAAATATTGAGTTTGCTTGCTGCCGAAAAAACAAATAAGGAAATTGCAAACGAATTATTTGTTGAGCTGAGTACAGTAAAAACACATATCAATAATATTTACAGACACTTAGGTGTTGCAACGCGAAAAGAAGCCGTTGCTTTCTATCGCAGGGTAAAAGGCAGCTGATTGGGGTCTAGACCCTATTTCAAACCTGCATCATCCAAATTTTGTTAAACAGTAGTTCGTACTTTACTGTTCTGAGAAATATATTTGTAAAAAAACGATACCATTATTCCATAAAAAGACGTTAAAAACGGATGTCTGAAAAATATTTCTAAACTAGTTCATCCTGTTTGCCCGGTTGGTTGTCGTATTAAAAACAGATAAAAACATAAATTAGCATACAATGAAAAAAGTACTGTTTACGCTTTGTTTAATTACAGCTGCCTGGCTTGCGTCGGCACAGCTTGTTGAGCCGGTTAAGTGGAGTTTTGCTCAAAACAAAATTTCAGCCAATGAATTCGAGCTGGTTTTTACAGCTAAAATCGAAAAAGGTTGGCATATGTATTCCACCGATTTACCGGAAGGTGGCCCTATAAAAACCAGTTTTTATTTTGAAAAAGTGGAAAACGTGGAGTTAATTGGCGAACCTACTCCCGACAAAGAAGTTACCGAAGAGTTCGACAAATCGTTTCAAATGGATTTGCGCTGGTTTTCGGATGAAGTAAATTTTACGCAAAAAGTTAAAGTTGCAGGTGCCGGAGAAATTACCGGCTATGTTGAATTTATGAGTTGCAACGACGAAACCTGCACGCCCCCTATGGAGGCAACATTTTCGTTTGACCTTTCAGGAGCTGCCAATACAGAAATTGCAGAAGTCAAGCCTGAAGCAAACAGCACTGCCGGTGGCAAAACGCGTAATTACTGGAGTATCTTCTTTCTGGCGTTTTTAGGTGGTTTGGCAGCTTTGTTAACACCCTGCGTGTTTCCAATGATTCCGATGACGGTAAGCTTTTTTACCAAACAAAGTAAAACCAAGGCCAAAGGTATTCGAAACGGTATTTGGTATGGCATTTCTATAATTTTAATTTATGTGATTTTAGGTACGGTTGTTACCGCTGTTTTTGGAGCAGAAAGCTTAAACAGTCTGTCAACCAATCCATGGTTTAACCTGTTTTTTGCCTTGCTTCTTTTTGTTTTTGCCTTCTCTTTTATGGGAGCATTCGAAATTATATTACCCAGCAGTTGGGTAAATGCGGTAGACCGCAAAGCTGACAAAGGAGGCCTGATTGGTATTTTCTTTATGGCTTTTGCTCTGGCACTGGTTTCGTTCTCGTGCACCGGTCCAATTGTAGGTGCGCTAATTGTTGAAGCTGCCCGCAGTGGAGGCCTGGCTCCGGTAATTGGTATGTTAGGCTTTTCGTTGGCACTGGCAATTCCATTTGCCTTGTTTGCCGCCTTCCCTGGCTGGTTAAACTCGCTGCCAAAATCCGGCGGCTGGTTGAATTCTGTAAAAGTAGTGTTAGGTTTTCTCGAATTTGCATTTGCCTTTAAATTCCTGTCGATTGCCGACATGGTACTCGACCTGCACATCCTCGAGCGCGAAGTTTATATTGCCATTTGGATTGCTATTTTCTTAGGTCTGGCGCTTTATCTGTGGGGCAAAATCAAATTGCCACACGATTCGCCACTAACACACCTGCCGGTTTCCCGGTTTATTTTAGGAACCATGGTAATGGCCTTTGTTATTTATATGATTCCCGGATTGTGGGGAGCTCCCGTAAAATTAATCAGTGGATTTCCGCCACCGGTTGATTATGCTGAATCGCCATTGGGTGTTGGCCGAACGCAACCTGCAGGTGCAGTCGCAACGGGCCACTCATCAGGGACAATGACACTGGGTATGCACATTGGCCCACATGGCATCCCGTTATTCGACGATTATGACGATGCCCTGGCCCATGCCAAAGCAACCGGAAAACCCTTACTGATTGATTTTACCGGAAAAGGTTGTACCAACTGCAGAAAAATGGAAGACAATGTTTGGGTTGAACAGGAAGTGAAAAATATGTTCCTCGAGGATTTTGTGGTGGTTTCGTTATATGTTGATTTAAAAACAAAATTGCCTGAAGAGGAACAGTACATTTCGGAAACAACCGGAAGAAAAGTGAGAACGATTGGTAACAAATGGACCGATTTTCAGATATCGAGATTTAATAGAAATACGCAACCCTATTATGTGATTCTTGACGCCAACGAAAAACAGGTAGGCGAGGGCTATGGTTACGATCCCCATGCCGATGATTTTATTGAATGGTTAAACGAAGGATTATCAGAATTTAAAAAATAGAAAGAAATGAAAAAGCTATTATTCGCTTTAGGATTTGTAGTGCTTGCAGCTTTTGCCCAGGCCCAAATGATTGAGCCGGTAAAATGGGAGTTTGAACTGAAACCCTTAAAAGGTGCCAACCAATATGAAATTGTGGCAACAGCTAGCATCGATATGGGCTTTAAGTTGTACGGGGTAAACATGGCCGATGGAGGCCCGGTAAAAACCTCATTTAATTTTGAAACCATGGAAAACTGTAAAAAGTTTGGAAAACCGGTTGAAGTAACACCTTCGAAAAAAATGCACGATAAACTATTTGATATGGAAGTTACCTACTTTAAAGATAAAGCTACCATTTCGCACAAAGTATGGGTAACCGAAAAACCTGCTAAAATTTCGGGTTACATACAGTGGATGAGTTGCAACGACGAAATGTGCACACCCCCAACCGATGAAGAATTTGAGTTTGTGATCGAGTAAAATCGTTTGCTATTCAGCTATTTTAAAAGTAAAAACTGCACTAAGGCCGGGAGCGAAAGTTTCCGGCCTTTACTTTTAATGTAGGTAGGGCTTAACCAAACGTTTAAGGCCGAAAGTTGTCCTGGCGATGCTTAACCAAACGTTTAAGGCGCGAAAGTTTGCCCCGGCAACGTTTAACCAAACGTTTAAGGCTTTAACGGAAGCCCGGAGGTGTTTAACCAAACGGTTATGCCCCGGAAAGTGTTTTTACCGATAACCAAACGGTTATGCCCCTGAAATGTCTTTTTATTTAAACATTTAATCTGATTTGTTCTTCAAAAAAAAGTCCATGATTATCAAAAACCACGGACTTTTTTATATTTTCTAAATATGTTATCTATTCAACTTTTTTAGGTAAAAACACCACATCAACCACATCGGCATTGCTGTAAAAATTGTCCGTAAATTTTTGCATTTGTCCGATAGATAAACCATCTAAAATTGCATCGAAATTTTCAGCTGCATCGCTGTTATAACCGTGGTAATATTTATTATAAAGTGCGTTTAGCCAGTATTTGTTATGCTCTTTGGCTTGTGCACGTTCTTTTTTCATGTTCAGTATAACCTTGTCCAGGTCTTCCTGGGTAGGGCCATTTTCAACAATCTTTTCAATTTCGCGGAAAATAATTGATTTCAGGTGATCTGCTTTTTCAGGATCAGTATCAAAAGTCATTTGTAAGGTTTTACGCTCGTAAGGATACTGGTTTGATGAGGAGCCTACGCCAACGCCGTAAGTCCCACCTTCTTTTTCGCGTACTTCTTCGGTGTAACGCAAACGCAGAATACCTTTTAATACTTCCAGCTCAATATTGCTGATTGGATTATAAGCCAGTTCCTTCCGAATAAGAATATTTACATTACCCTTTTCGGTTTGTAGGGGTACTTCAATTTTCTTTTCGGTTTTACCTTCAGGCATACGTACTTTATGGTCAACCCATTGTTCCTCGCCCGGAAGGTCTTTTAACGAGCCAATATACTTTACTGCCATTTCTTTGGCCAGGTCTTCCTCAATATTACCCACAATAAAAAAGGTAAAGTCGCCAATATCTTTAAAACGGTCGAGGTACAGTTCCTGCATTTGGTCGAAGGCAATTTCATCAAACATGTTGGCCGACATTAGTTTTGTACGCTCGTGATAAGCGGTTGCAATTAACGATAGCGAGTCGCTCATAATCTTTTTAGGATTATTGGCCATGTTTTGCAGGAAGGCTTCGTAACGGCTTTTCAGCGCACCATAAGCTTCTTCATCAAAACGAGGATTGTTAAACTGCAGGTACAGCAACTGCATCATGGTTTCAAAATCTTTAGGTGTACTGGCACCGCTAAAGCCTTCGGTGAGCTCGCCCAGCTGTACGTTTACACTGGCTTGTTTTCCGGTTAATACTTTTTTTAGTGCAATGGCATCAAAATCGCCAACACCGTAACTTCCCATAAAACCGGATACCATGCTTGCCGCCTGCAAATCGTCGGTTCCAAAAAGCGAACTTCCCCCCGGGCTGTAGGCGCGCAGGGCTACTTCGTCTTTTTCATAATCGGCATGTTTAAAAATTACTGTGGCATTATTGGCCAGTTTCCATTCTACAGCATCCAGTTCTTCCAGTTTTTTTGTTGATACCACCTCGGCTCCCGGCAATTCGCCTTCAACCAGCGATGCAGCTTCCGCAGAATCTTCATAAGGTGCAATTTCTGCATTTTCTACTTCGTTTAAAATGGCAAAGGCTTCTTCCTGTGTCAGGTGTTTGGCTCCCGACTCGGGGCCTGTAATTACTATTGCACGGTTTTTATCTACTATCATTTCACCGGCCAAAGCATTTACATCAGCCAGGGTAATGGTTTCCAGAATAGCTTGCCCGAATTGCCAGTCGAATTCGGCATCGGTTAATGGTTCGCCCTCAAGGTAGTAGGCCTGAATACCACGAACATACTGGTCGTTTGTAATTTTATCGCGTTGTTTGTAATCGCTTTCCATTGAGGTGAGCAGGTTTACTTTCGCACGGTTTAATTCGCCCTCGGTAAAACCATGACGTAGTATGCGTTGCGCTTCGGTGTAAACAGCGCGCAGGCCTTCATCTTCTTTATCCGGATTAGCGGTTGCAGTAATGTATGCAGCATCGTAGCCACGAACAAAACCACCAATTTGTATCCCTCCGTTTATAAATGGCGGGTTTCCTTTTTGAAGTAACTCAGAAATACGCTCGCGGCTCATTTGGTTGAACAGGGTGCTGATATAGTCGTCGCGTAGGTAACCAATGTTTTTATTTTCGCGCGGAGTTCCTTTGTGTTTAATATAAATTGAAATACTTGAATTTGTCGCTTCCTCGTCGGTTGCCAATACAAATTTAGTTTCGTCGTGTTCAGGTATTTCAAATTGTGGGCGTGGTTGGGCATTCTCTACGGCCGGTATTTTCGAGAACAACTCTTTTACTTTTGTTTCCAGTGCGTCAACATCAATATCTCCTACAATGGCAATGGCCTGCAAATCGGTGCGGTACCAGTCGTGGTAAAAAGCACGTAAGGTTTCATAGTCGTGGTTTTTAATCACGTCCAAATCACCAATTACATCACGTTCGGCCCATTTCGATCCCTCAAAAACCACCGGAAACCATTGGTTACGCATGCGGAACCCGGCATTGCGGCGCGTACGCCATTCTTCCGAAATTACACCACGTTCAAGGTCAATTTCTTCGTCGCTTAACAAGAGGTAATTCGACCAGTCGTTCAATACTAATAGGCACGAGTCAATCAAGCCTTCGCGGGTGGCAGGCACATCGCTCAGGTTGTAAACTGTTTCGCTAAACGATGTGTAGGCATTGATGTTTCGGCCAAAAGCTACGCCGTTTTTTTCCAGGTAATCCAAAAAGCCTTTACCCGGATAATGTTCGGTACCGTTAAAGGCCATGTGCTCCAGAAAGTGAGCCAGCCCGTTCTGATTGTCGTTCTCCAACAGTGCACCTACATTTTGTATCATATAAAAACTAACCCGCTCTTTGGGTTCTTCGTTATGACGGATAAAATAGGTCATTCCGTTCTCTAACTTTCCTGTTCTGATAGCCGGATCAACCGGAACAGCCTGGTTGAGCATGTCTTGAGCCGATACAAAAAACGGCGCAATCAACATGGTGGCCAGCAGCGTTAATACAATTTTTCTCATATTTTCTTTTTAATAGTTCGTAACTGAACTGTGTTTGATTTTATTTACTCAGTATGTATAGTTATGACAATCATAATTACACAAAGGTTGAAAATTAGCATTATTTTTTTGAGAGAGAATTAATTTGATAATGAATTTCTCCTAATTTTATAGAACAAAAGCATATAACATGAACCATTCGGATATTATTTTTTGGAATGTAGATACCCAGATTGATTTTGTTGAACCCAAGGGAAAGCTCTATGTTGAAGGAGCAGAGTTGCTAAAACCTATCTGGAGAAAACTAACACTTCTGGCTAAGCAGAAAAAGTTTAAAGTGGTTAATACAGCCGATTTTCATTATCCAAACTCGGCTGAGTTATCGAAGAATCCGGATTTCATAAGCACTTTCCCCGAGCACTGCATGGCTGATACCAAAGGGGCCGACTACATTTGGGAAACACAACCTGAGGTTTCGGTGGTTTTTGATTGGGATAAGCACTATTTTACACTTGACAATGCAGGGGCGTTTCGGGAGATTGTTATAAGAAAGGATGCTTTTGATGTATTTGCCGGTAACAAGTATACCGATGAAATTGTAAAATTGCTCGCCCCAAAAACAGTAGTGGTTTACGGGGTTACCACCAACGTATGTGTGGATTTTGCCGTTGTGGGACTGGCAGAAAGAGTTGAAAAGGTTATTATTATTGAGGATGCGATTAAAGAATTACCCAATATCTCCTTGCCTTTTGACAACTGGAAAAAGTTGGGAGTGCAGATGATGAGTTTTGAGGAGTTGGCACAACAATTTTAAAAAAAGCACAGATTACGATAATCATCTTTTGTTGTTTTGAACAATTACCGTAATCTGCGTATTTGAATATTATTTTTTACAATCGAGACAAGCATTGTAAACCCCATCAAACATTGCTTTCACATCAGTGGCAGCTACCGCCGAGAAAGCGATTCGAAGTACATTACCCAAAGCAATGAGGCCAATACTGTATTTGTTAATTAAAACCTGGCGCACTTCTTCGCCGGTTAATCCCTCGGCTAACTGTACACACATAAAATAGCCCGAATTATAAGGGATGGCAGTAAAGCACTCTTTATATTTTTCATCCCTTAATGCTTCTTTCACCGCATCGTAGCGTTTTTGCATAATGTGGTATTTGGCCTCTTTCTGGTCGGCGTATTCTTCGCTTTCGAATGCCGAAAGTAAAAGCGATTGTGAAATATTTGCAGCATTTGAGATATTTCCACGAATGGCTCCGGCAGTTTTCGATTCCAGGGCACTGTATAGTTCTGCATCGCCACCTTTAATCCCATAGGTCATAAATCCAACACGGAATCCCCAAACGTAGTCTTCTTTGGTTGCGCCATCAACTTTTACAGCCAAAACATTTTTGTGTAACTGGCTTAGCGGTGCAAAAATACTTTCAGTAGCAATTCCTTCTTCGTAAACCAAGCCAAAGTAAGCATCGTCGGTTATGGTTACAATTTTATTACCAGCCTCTGCCGATTTTTTTATGATAGCAACAATTGCATCCTGTTCCTCAACTGTTGGAGTATAACCCGATGGGTTGTTAGGGAAGTTCAGAATCAGGATTTTTTTCCCAATTGCACCTTCGTTTAATTTACTCTCGAATGCTTCAAGGTCGAATGCTCCATCTTTAAAAAGATTGAATTTGCCCAGCGAACAACCATAGGCATTTGTAAGCGTTAAATTATAGTTGCCCCAAAACAGGTCGGGAACAATTATCTCATCTCCGGCATCGGCAAACATATACCCGGCCATGCTTATGCCATGGGTAAGCGCATTGGTAACCACCGGCAGACTCAGTTCGGTGCCCGCCAACGATGGATTCTTTTCGTAAATCATGCTTTTCCATTTTGCACGAATGTCGGGACGTCCGAAACTTGGGGCATAAGGAAATACCAGTGCCGGATCCAGATTGATCTTTGAAGCCACAGCTTCCAGCCGCATTGGAGTTCCATCATCCTCGATTGCGGCTCCAATGGTTGCATTAATTTTGGTGCCTTTAGCTTCCGCTGTTTGGCCTAAAATGCCCTTTTTCGGAAAGAAAATACTTTTTCCTCTTTCCGATAGCAGTTCAAATACGGTAGTACTTTTTGCTTGAATAATGCTGTTAAGTTCAGCAGCCTGTGGATTCATAATCAATAAATTTGTCTGTTGTTAATGGCTTGCAAGATAACGAAACCACGAATTAAAACCGTTGTTTTGTTAACAAGTTGATTTCATTTTTTATAAAATGCTAACATTTTGAAAGTTTACTTCCTCCGACATTGTTAAATGAAAACATCGTAGCCGATAAAATGGGCTCGCAACCGTTAAAATAGAGTTCATGTTTCTATAACTTCCTATCTAACTTTAATTATTTTATGGCAGGTAATAACATTAGTTTTAAATTTGGGCGACAAAAAAGATAAAAGATGAGGTTTTTAAAGTTTATTATTGCTCTGTTTATTTCATTTTATTCTGTAGCACAAAATTTACCAACGGAATACCATTATTCTGCTGATAGCAGCAGGTTAATTCGGGGCGGATTGCCGGCTTCGGGATTATACGACCTCTCGGAAATAAAAACCGCCGAACTGATATTTGAACAAGATGATTATTGGAGTCAGTTAAAAGATAATTATTATACCGAAACACCAATTGTAGCCACATTGAAATATGATGGCAAATTGGTGGGTGAAATAGGGGTGCGTTTCAGGGGAAATACCTCTTATTCGTTTAGTCATACTTCGCAAAAAAAATCTTTTAAACTAGATATTGATTTCGTTGATGATGAGTTAAGGCTGGGAGGATACAAAAACCTACGCTTTAATAATGCACATGCTGATCCGGCCTTTATGAAGGAGCTTTTGTATGGGAAACTGGCTTCGGCTTATGGGCCTATTGCCAAAGTAAATTATATTCGGCTGTTTATCAATGGAGTAGATTGGGGACTTTATTTAAACGCTCAGCACCACGATAAAACTTATTTGGAAGAATGGTTTCTGAGTAATGACGGGGCATTTTTTAGGGGAGATGAGCCCGATGAGAATAAGTCGGTTAGCTGGGAGGGGACAAGTGCCCTCAACTATCTTGGAGCAGATACGTTGGCGTATCAAACTTACTATACCTTAAAATCAAGCGATATCGACAGCTCGTGGCAACATTTGGTAAAGGCTTGCGAGGTGCTTGATAGTGCTACAGTCGAAAACTGTAGCATTACTGAACAGTATTTTAATATTGACCAAATCTGCTGGTTTTTGGCTGTTGAAAATATTTTTACCGATGAGGACAGTTATATTCAAAAAGGTAAAATGGATTATCTTATTTACATAGATGCTGAGACAGGTTTGTTGCAGGCAATGGAGTATGATGGCAATGAAACTTTTCAAACTGATCATGCTTTTCATCCCGCCTGGAAACCTTTTAAAAATGTAGATAATGAGAATTATCCACTACTTAATAAATTGCTTGTAATTCCAAAATATCGCCAGCGTTATCTTGCACACTACCGCACAATTCTATCCGAAACATTAACTTCTGAAAACGTAAATCCATTAATCGATAGTCTGGATCTGAAAATTCGTGACCTGGTTGCCAATGATAACAAAAAATTATACACCACCGAAGAATATTTTGAGGCGGTGGATGACTTGAAAATCTTTGTAGATAGGAGACATTCTTATATGGTTTACAATTCAGAAGTACAACAAAAGGCTCCTGTGATTGATACGGTGATGCTGGTAAATAGCGAAAACATTCCATTGGCAGGCAATCCCGTATCAGTAATTGCCAGTTTAGGTGAAGGAGTTGAGGAAAGTGAATTGAATTTATATTATTCGTCGGGAATGGTTGGCCGTTTTAACCAGGCGCCCATGTTTGATGACGGAGAACATGATGATGGTCTGGCTGGTGATGGAGTATACGGTGGTGAAATCCCGGGAATGCCGGGCGGTGTAATGGTACGATACTATGTTGAAGCAGTTGCAGCTAATTCGGCACGTACGGTTTCCTATTATCCGGCAAAGGCTGAAAACGATGTTTTTGTTTACAATGTAATGCATCAGGTTGGAGAAAATGGCGTGGTAATTAACGAATTGATGGCAAGTAACTCGGAAACCGCTACCGATGAAGAAGGAAAATATGAAGATTGGGCAGAGCTTTATAATAACAACGATTTTGATGTCAACCTGGGCGGCTATTTTTTAACAGATGATGCGACCAGGCTTGATAAATGGCAGTTTGCAGAGAACATTATAATTGAAGCAAAAGGATATCTTATTGTTTGGACTGATGATGATAAAGAAGACGGACCTCTGCATACTTCTTTTAAACTCTCTGCTGCCGGTGAAACATTAATCCTTTCGGACAATGA
This sequence comes from uncultured Draconibacterium sp., assembly GCF_963676735.1. Taxonomy (NCBI): domain Bacteria; kingdom Pseudomonadati; phylum Bacteroidota; class Bacteroidia; order Marinilabiliales; family Prolixibacteraceae; genus Draconibacterium; species uncultured Draconibacterium sp. The sequence continues at coordinate 952,925 of NZ_OY781464.1, forward strand.
CTTAAATATTGTTGACCAGGTTGATTTTGGGGAGCAAAGTAGCGATATTTCATTTGCAAGGTATCCTAATGGTACGGGAGACTTCAGAACACAAACACCCACTTTTAATGAAACAAATGGGGAGCTTACGGGATTGGTGGATAATATCAAATTAAATAAAAAGAGTTTCCTTGTTTATCCAAATCCCGTTAACGAAACCTTATACCTGCGCAGCTTGAATCAGGCAGAATTGAATACCGTGGAAATTTATAATTCAATTGGTGAAAAAATGGTTATGGCAACAGATGCTAACGCAATAATAAACGTAAAAGATTGGCCTTCGGGGCTATATGTAGCTATTTGCGGAGACCAAAGGCAGAAGTTTATAAAAAAATAGAAGTATTTGGCAGGAACGGAAAGCTAAATTCCCCTAACAGCTCCAACAACAATAAAAAAACCAAGCAAGGCCACCAGCCCCGACAAAATAGTAATAAGCTGGTACTGTTTCTTGTTTTGCCAGTCGAGCACCAGGGCAAGGAGCGCCAGAACCGATGAAAAAATAAAACTCAGGTAGGCTGGTAATAGTTGTTTTTCAATAGGAGCTTCATTAATAATTTCGTCGTGCAGTTCTTCGCTTAATATTTCTTCCGGAGTGAGTAACTGTCCCGGGGCAAGATAATCGCCTAAGACGATGTATACAGAAAAAATCCCGAGCATCACAAAAAATCCCAGGCCAATCAGTCGAAAAGTTTTTTTATTTTCCACCCAACCGTAAACAAGCCCAAACAAAGCCGCAAAAACAATCCATTGCGGAAACGTATACAAAAAAACTTCAGTCATCGATTATTAAATTAGTTGAAACAAAGGTTAAAATTTTTCTTAAATGTAGAAAGCGCTTTGTGTATAGAGTTTGTAAAAGCTTACTTTCGCTGTCAATAAATTATTAGAATGCAAAAATTAGAAATAGATCCAAAAGCCAAAGGATTAATATTCGATCTTGACGGAACACTAGCCGATACCATGCCGGTACATTTTGTTGCCTATCAAAAAATACTGGGGAAATACGGTGTTGATTACTCTGCAAAAATGTTTCTTTCGTTGGCCGGAGTTCCTGCCGTTGAAACCATTGAAAGGATAAACGAGGTTTACGGTACCGATTTAAATGCAAAGGAAGTAGGACACGAAAAAGAGGCAGAATACGAACGTATGATGCACCAGATGAAACCCATTGAGCCGGTTATTGAATTGGTAATGAAGTACCATAAACAGCTTCCGATGGCAGTTGGCACCGGAGGTTACAAACGTTTGGCCTTAAAAACACTTGAAATAATTGGCTTAAAAGATTACCTGGATATTCTTGTGTCGGCCGATGATGTAAAACACCCGAAACCTCATCCTGAAACATTTTTACAATGTGCAGCACAAATGGGCGTGGCACCGGCAGATTGTCAGGTATTTGAGGATGGTGAACCAGGAATGGTTGCTGCTCGTTCGGCCGGAATGATTGCCACACTTGTTACCGAATATTATGATGTTTTTAAGGCATAAAAAAAGGTAAGAATTTAGTACCAGACCAAGTTCTTACCTTTTGCCAATTGGAATAAACGGTTACCAGCCCATATCGTGGCAAACGCTTTGGTCAAACTCGTGTTCAATTATAAAGCGTGTTCGGCCATGGTCTATTATTTCGGTAGCAACATTGGCATTGGTTTTATTAATATAGTTACCGTTGGCATCAAACTCGGTCGAAAAATCAGATGTTTCCCATTCGTCTTCCCATAAAAAACGTAATTCATACGCTTCTCCTGGTTTTCCCAGTACATCAACAATGCCTCCTTCCATATCGATTCCCTGCCAGTTATCATCGCTGTTCTTAATGCGCACCTGACCGCTGTAGGTAGGAGCAATGGCAATGGTTGGGTTGTCAGGGCAAAGTGCTTTTAATACAATCTGATATTCTTCGTAGCCTTCAGCAGCATCAACATCTACTTCGTAGGTTCCGCTACATAAATCATCAATGCTTAAATTGCCAATAGGGGCAAAGCCCGGATTATTGTTTCTGAATATCAGTGTAGCTGCACCTTCAGGGACATTTTCCAATACAAAAGTTTCCGGAAATTTCCCTTTAAAATTAACCGTTTTAACCAGCAGGTTATTCGAGTCGTAAATATCAGCATCAATCGAGAAACTTGACTGAACATTCGATGCGAATTTAATACTGGCGCCTGTTGTGCACAATGTTTTAAGCGATGCCTGGGCAGCCAAATAACTAAAATCAGTGCTGGTGTAGTAATTGCTGGTGCCTGTAAATTCCCAACTATCAGAGAAATTGGCCAGGCCAAATAGATCAGGTTCTGGCGTATTAATATAAGTACATTTTACAGTAATCCCTCCATCGTTAAAATTGGTAACCAGGCGGCCCATAACCGAAAGCGAACCAAAGTCGCCAGATTCCAGTTTGTGAAAAATTAACGATTTTTTCTGACCGTCAACACTTACCATGTCAATATCCGGATTGTAATCGGTTTTTTTATTATCGATGGTTAGCTGAATAAAGTATTCTTTATTGCTGCTGGCGTAAGCAGCGTTTAATTCATCAATACTGCTGAATAGCGGATTACCATAATGGTCGGAAAATTGAATGAGATCTGATTTTGTAATGCTGAATTCTACTTTGCAGGGATTTTCAACAATGCTTGCCGATTTTTGCAGTAAGGCAGTAAAGGTAAATGAATCGTCATCCTCTGTTCCGGTCAGAGTATCTCCATCTCCTGAGTCTTTAACCAGCAGCAGTTCGTAAGTTTTTTTGCCCTCTGAGAATATTTCTATCCCTTTCGAAAAAGCTTGGTAGCCATCAATTTCAACATGTACGGCGTAGGTAAATGGTTCAGTATTTGATATGGGAACATTTGGGTCAATGGTTAATTCGAGTTGTCCCTGGGGTGTTGTGTAATTGCTATTTTTTTCGCCGGCAAAGTTTACAATATCATTCGAGTTATCTCCTGTAAACCAGATTTTTGCCGATTTTGTAATTAGCGAATTGTTGTCAGAATCTACCAGCCTGAAATCCATGCGCGTGGTAAAAAAATTGAAATCAACAATCAGCAAGTTAATGTCTTCGCCCGAATCTTTATCAATGGTTGGGTCGTCAAGCATTTTTCCACAGCCCAAAATGGCAAGCGAAAGAAAAAATAATGCCCAAAATTTATAAAAATAGTTTCCTCTTTTTTTCATGATGTGGTGCTTTCGATGTTAAAATAGTTTTACAGCAACCCCAATTTTAACAACCGGGTAAATTTTATATGCATCAAACTGGTATTCCAGGTATTCTGCCTGTCCAAATGCAGGATCGGCAGTAGGAGCTAAAAGTCCAGTAGCTTCAATCTCAATATCTGGTGGCCCCAGATAATAAAGTCCTGTTTCAAAGTTAAAAACAATTCCTTCGCGTTTCCCAATGAACGCACGAAAACCTGCGCTTCCGTATGGCGAAATTTCCAGACCTGGCTGGGCTGTAATGGTAAAATCACCAATATCTTCCTTGTGAATAATAATATCGCCATATTCGTAATCACTGGCAGCGTAGCCTTTAACTACCGGATTAAATGAGCTAAAAACAGCTCCGGCTGAGATGTACAGATTTTTGGTGTAAGAATAATCAAACAAGGCAAGTATCCCACCGGTTTCAAAATCCATTTCCGCATCGTAGTTGATGTCGTTTTCGTCAAAATTAAATTTGTGCGATAACGAAAGGGTTTCGTAGGCAGCCCGTACAGCGAATTTTTTGTTGAACGCATAACGGAGGTTTCCGCCATATCCGTTGGTAGATCCTTGCGCTCCCAGGTAAAGTCCCTGCTGACCCGGCGCCTTGTAATTCGATGAATTTAATTCATCCTGTGCAAATGTTAAGCTGGTAATAGCCCAACAACACACAATTAGGCATAGGTGTTTTATCCAATTCATACTTAGTTGCTTATGAAGTAATTTGCGTCCCTTCAAATCACTGATTTTTAATGGTTACAAGCAAAAATAGAAAAAATAGTATAGGCCGGTCCTAATTTTAGGATTAAATTTGGTGTCAATAATACTTATAAAAGTCTAATGGATTTTAACGTTGTAGCAGATTATAAACCAACCGGCGATCAGCCCGAGGCCATAAAACAACTAACAGAAGGAGTGGTAACTGGAGAACGTTTTCAAACGTTGTTAGGTGTAACAGGGTCTGGAAAAACCTTTACTGTAGCCAATGTAATTGAACAGGTTCAACGACCTACCCTGGTATTAAGTCATAACAAAACCCTGGCAGCACAGCTTTACAGCGAAATGAAACAATTCTTTCCGAATAATGCAGTTGAGTATTTTGTATCGTACTACGATTATTATCAGCCCGAAGCCTATTTGCCTACTACCGATACTTACATCGAGAAGGATTTGTCCATCAACCAGGATATTGAAAAACTCCGTTTAAGTGCCACATCTGCACTGTTGTCCGGAAGGCGCGATGTTATTGTTGTCTCCTCCGTGTCGTGTTTGTACGGCATTGGTAATCCGGAAGATTTTCATGCCAATGTTACTACCGTTAAGGTTGGAGAGAATGTTCCGCGAAACACCTTACTGTATAAATTTGTTGAAGCCTTGTATAGCCGGAGTGAGGTGGAATTTAACCGGGGACAATTCAGGGTTAAAGGAGATACAGTGGATATTTTTCCGGCGTATGCCGATGTGGCCTATCGCATAACTTTTTGGGGCGACGAGGTGGAGGAACTGTCGAGTTTTGATCCGGAAGACGGACTAACCATTGAAACACTGGATGAGGTGGTTATTTATCCGGCTAATATTTTTGTAACTACCAAGGACCGAATGAAATCGGCTATTCACACCATTCAGGATGATTTGGTAAAGCAGGTGGAGTTTTTCCGCGAAATTGGTAAGCCTTTGGAAGCCAAACGAATATTAGAACGTACCGAATACGACATGGAAATGATGCGCGAGTTGGGCTACTGTCCCGGAATTGAAAACTACTCGCGCTACTTTGATGGACGCTCGCCCGGTACCCGGCCGTTCTGTTTGCTCGATTATTTTCCGGATGATTTTTTGGTTGTGATAGACGAAAGCCACGTAACCATTCCGCAAATTCGTGCCATGTACGGTGGCGACAATTCGCGTAAGGTTAACCTTGTTGAATTTGGTTTTCGTTTGCCTGCCGCTATTGATAATCGACCGCTAAAGTTCGAGGAGTTCGAGAACCTGGTGAACCAGGTAATTTACGTAAGTGCCACCCCTGCCGATTACGAACTTGTAAAATCAGAAGGGGTAGTAGTGGAGCAAATTATCAGACCTACCGGATTACTCGATCCAATTATTGATGTACGTCCAAGCGCCAATCAAATCGACGATTTAATGCATGAAGTTCATCTCCGGATTGAGAAAAACGAGCGCGTGCTGGTAACAACTCTTACCAAAAGAATGGCTGAAGAACTATCGAAATACCTCGTAAACATGGGGGTAAAAACAAGGTACATACATTCTGATGTTGATACGATGGAACGTATAGAAATAATGGAGCAACTGCGCCAGGGCGAGTTTGACGTTTTAGTGGGGATTAACCTGTTACGTGAAGGATTGGACTTGCCCGAAGTATCGCTGGTAGCAATCTTAGATGCCGACAAGGAAGGTTTTTTACGCTCTGAAAGGTCGCTGACACAAACAGCAGGGCGTGCGGCCCGTAACCTCAACGGAATGGTAATTATGTATGCCGATAAAATTACCAATTCGATGCAAAAAACTATTGACTCGACCAATTACCGCCGCGAAAAACAGCTGAAATACAACGAAGAAAATAATATTGTCCCGAAAGCCATTGTTAAACCTACCCGCGAAATTATTGGTTACCAATACCGAAGTGATAAAACACCGGAGTATGAGGGAGGTATGGGCCAACCCGATATTGCTGCCGACCCGGTGGTGCAATACATGAGTATTGATGGACTGGAAAAAGCTGTAGAAAAAACCAAAAAGCAAATGCAGGCAGCGGCAAAAGACCTCGATTTTATTGAAGCAGCTCGCCTGCGCGACGAAATGTTTGCTTTGCAGGCACTGATTCAGGAACGTAAACAAAACCCGAAGAAGAAAAATTTTGTAAGGTAGATAGCACTACTGCAAGGCCTTGGCATCGCATTGAAAATGGTTAGCCGAATGAAATGGATGGGTTTTTGAAAAAAGTGTATTTTTGCCGCAAAATTGAATTGAATGGAATTTTCATTTTCAAAATTAATTGCCGAGGTTAAACTCGTTCTTGTCAACCCCAAAAACTTCTGGCAAGAGCAAAAAACTGTTGCAACAAACCAGTCGCTATGGCTTAGCTATTTGTTGCCGCTGGCACTGGCTGGAGCGTTGGCGGTTTTTATTGGCGAGTTTTTTAAACGAACCGACTTTTTTATTCAGTTTCCATTACTTAAAGCTGTACGCGAAATAGCGCTTTTTGTGCTGCAGTATTTCGTAAGTGTTTTTTTTACAAAAGAATTAATGAAAACATTTGGTGCTGAAAAAAATATTGATTTGGCCCGCAAACTGGTTGTTTATTCCATGACCCCAATGCTGCTTGTCTCTTTGATTACAGGCTTGTTTCCGTTTCTATATGTGGTTGATATAGTTGGTATTTACAGCTTCTACCTTTTTTGGGTGGGAGCAAAAGAATTGCTTACCTTTCCTGATCATAAAGAAAACAGTTATGTATTGCTGACCATTGTGGTTAACTTTTTTATATTCAGTTTTTTAAGTATACTTTTGTCCAAAATGTTAAATGCCATTTTTTAAAAAAAGTGGGAAACAGAAAATTTAAGAACCATGTCGCATAAACCACAGCAAAATATTAGCATAAAAAACCGAAAAGCATCGTTTAATTACGAGCTTGTTGAACGTTTTGTGGCCGGTATAAAATTGGTGGGTACCGAAATAAAATCTATCCGAAACGGAAAAGTGAACCTGACCGATTCGTATTGTACATTAATTAATGGCGAAATGTATGTAATCAATCTTCATATTTCAGAATACGAGATGGGCACCTGCAACAACCATATTGCCAAACGCGACCGCAAATTATTGCTCAATAAAAAAGAGATTCAGAAACTGGATAAAAAAATTAAGGAATCGGGATTTACTATTGTGCCTACCAAATTGTTTGTTAACGACCGGGGCCTGGCCAAACTGGAGATTGCACTGGCTCGTGGTAAAAAAACCTACGATAAACGAGAAACCCTAAAAAGCAAGGATGCCAAACGCGATATGGATCGGATGATGAAATTTTGAGAATCGTTTAACAACAAAAGGCAGTGCATAAAATTACGTTAAATTCAGTCCCACACTCATTCAGTCCTTCAAGCCTAAACGCTCTCTAAATTTTCGAAAGGAATAATTTTATCGCCTTTGTATTTTAGCAGCAGATTGGCAACAGCCATTGTATCTTTTTCGCAATATTTCACAATGCGGTCAATGTCGTTTTCTTCCCAGTAAACTTTTGCCACCTGGCTACCATCTATATCATCTTTTGGTGTGGGGATATTAAATAACTCGCACAGCAACGATAAGGAAGTGTAATGTTTATAATCGCCGAATTTCCAGAGTTGTAGCGTATCGATAAGTACATCCTTCACCTCCCAGGGTTTGGCGCCGGCAATGTCTAGTACTTTGGGCAGGTTCAGATTGTTTACCAACGCTCTTCGCGAAATATAAGGGAAATCGAATTCCTGGCCGTTGTGGGCACAAAGCCTGCGTTTTCCTGCTCGGGAAAAGCCATCAAGGGCATTAAAAAAATTCTGGATCAATTTTTTTTCGTCATCATCATAAAAAGATTTAACACGAAAAAATGGTTCTCCCATTTTCTGCACCACATAACCGGCCGAGATGCAAACGATTTTCCCAAATTCGGCATAAATTCCGGCGCGTTCGTATAACTCCTGTGCGTGTTGCCCGCTATCAATCTGAAATTGCATTTTACGTTCCCACAGTTGTTGCCATTTTTCGGTTAGCTCGGTGTATTCCGGAGCCAAAGGAACTGTTTCAATGTCGAGAAAAAGTATGTCTTCGATATTTAAATTTTGAAGCATTAGCTGTGGTTTAAAGTTTGTAAAATGTGGTTGGTTAAAATTTGTATGGCAATTTTGTTTTTTCCACCCTGGGGGACAATAATATCGGCAAAACGTTTGGTGGGCTCAATAAACTGAATATGACTGGGCCGCACCGTTTCTTTGTAGCGTTTTAAAACCTGATCTACATTTCGTCCGCGTTCCTGAATGTCGCGTTGAATAACCCGTGCAAGCCTTACATCCGAGTCGCAATCTACAAATACCTTAATATCCATCAGGTCGCGTAACGTTTTATTAGTTAAACACAAAATTCCTTCAATAATTAAAACTTTTTTGGGTTCAACGGTATTTGTTTCGGTCTGGCGGGTACAGGATATAAATGAATATACAGGCTCTTCAATTGCTAATCCTTTTTTCAATTGCTTAACATGATCAATCATCAGGTTAAATTCAATGGCATCGGGGTGGTCGAAGTTTTTTTGCCTGCGTTCTTCCAACGATAATTCGCTGTTGTCGAAATAATACGAGTCATGAGATAGTATGGCGACTTCATTATCGAAGAATCTTTCACTGATTTTTTTTACCACCGTGGTTTTTCCTGAGCCTGTGCCACCTGCAATGCCAATTACCAGCATATTGTTTGAATTTAAATGTTAAATGATAAATGAAGATTAAAATTAAACGCTAAGAAAACACTATTTTCGCAGCCATAAAAGCACAAGTTACAAAAAATAGACAGCAATGATTAATCACGTCGTTCTTTTTAAATTGAAGGATTACCCCAGTACTGAAAAAACGGAAATAATTGCCGAGTTAAAATCAATGTTATTGCGATTAAAAGATACCATTAAAGAACTTAAGCACATTGAGGTGGGTGAGAATTATGAGCTGGATTCCAAAAGTTTCGATCTGGCATTGTTGTCGCATTTTGATAGTGTAGAAGATTTGGATGCATACCGCGTGCACCCTGAGCATTTAAAAGTAGTAAAGCGTATTGGCGAAACTACTGATGCACGTGCAGCCGTCGATTTTCAGTTTTAATTCTTTTTTCTATTCAGTAAACATTTAAGTTATGAGTAACCTATATCCAATAAAATTTAAGCCCATTTTTCACGAAAAAATCTGGGGTGGAAACCGTATGAAAACAATCCTTAACAAAGATTTTGGAGCATTGCCAAACTGTGGCGAAAGCTGGGAACTTTCGGGGGTTGAAGGAAATATTTCGGTAGTTAGCAACGGCTTTCTTGCCGGCAACGATTTAAACGACCTTATTGAGATTTACATGGGCGATTTAGTTGGCGATAAGGTGTACGAAAAATTTGGTGTTGAATTTCCATTGCTTATTAAATTTATTGATGCCCAGGACGACTTGTCGATACAAGTGCACCCCAATGATAAACTTTCGAAAGAGCGGCACAATGCCTATGGAAAAACAGAGATGTGGTATGTTGCAGGTGCCGAAAATGGTGCATTAATAAACTCCGGGTTTAACCAGGAAGTTGATCGGGAGAAATACCTTGAATTTTTAAAAGGCGGTAAATTAACCGATTTGTTGCATTACGATGAAGCAGAAGTTGGCGATGTATTTTTTATACCTGCCGGCCGCGTGCATGCCATTGGTAAAGGTTGTTTGGTAGCCGAAATTCAGCAAACATCAGATGTAACCTATCGTATTTTCGATTATAACCGAAAAGATGATAAGGGAAATGAACGTGAATTACACACCGAACTGGCGTTAGACGCTATCGATTTTTCGTATGCAAGCCAGTATAAAACCGATTACAATACCATTGAAAACCAAGCAGTGGAAATTGTAAGCTGCCCCTATTTTACTACTAACATTATCGAGTTTAGTAAGGAACAGGATAAAGATTACAATCAACTTGATTCGTTTGTAATTTATATGACTTTGGAAGGTGAATTTGAAATTGTAACCGAAGGCGGCACCGAAGATGTAGCGATGGGAGAAACTGTTTTATTACCTGCCAGCCTGGAGTCGGTTCAGTTAAAACCAAAATCCGAATCGGTTAAAATTCTTGAGGTTTACATCAAGTAAAAAGATTATTTCTTACCTTAAGAAATCAATTTAAAACTTGTCTTTTATGGAGATAAAAGAAGCTCAGTTTGTGATGAGCAATACTGAAGTTGATAAATGTCCGGCACCCAATAAACCGGAGTATGCTTTCATTGGTCGCTCTAATGTGGGCAAATCATCTTTAATAAATATGCTCACCAACAAAAAGTCGTTGGCCAAAATATCAGGCAAACCCGGAAAAACGCGTTTAATTAACCATTTTCTGATAAATAAAGAGTGGTATCTGGTTGACTTGCCCGGCTATGGTTATGCCCAGGTGCCAAAAAACGAACGGTTGAAGTGGGAGCGCATGCTTAAAAACTACATTCTTAAACGAGAAAATCTGTATTGCCTCTTTGTGCTTATCGATTCGCGTCATGAGGCACAAAAAGCCGATCTCGATTTTATGGAATGGCTGGGAATCAGCGAAATCCCTTTCAATATTATTTTTACAAAAACGGATAAACTAAAACCTATAGAGTTAGAAACAAACTTAAAAGCCTACGAGCAGAAAATGTTTGAAACCTGGGAAACAATGCCTGGATATTTTATATCGTCATCGGCAAAAGAAACAGGAAAAGAAGATATTCTGAATTTTATAGAAAGTGTGAACAGGGGAGAGTAGATTTTTAACCTTGAATAATGTAAATAAAACAACAAATTGTTAAGATACCTGTAAAGTTGTTAACTTTGCAGCATATCTAATACATTCAATACATCCACTATGCTGAACTGCAAAGCTTTGTCATTATTCTTTCGCTATAATGCTCCGGCATGTGTGTGTCTTATCTACTCCCAAACAACAGGTCAAAAAGAACAAAATTCAAAAAAAAAATAAATGGAGATGAAAAATCACCCACTTAAAATTTTTACCGGACGAGCAACCCGATACCTAACTGAAAAAATCTGCGATAGCCTGGATGTGGATTTGGGACATTCGTCGTGCCCGGTTTTTGCCGATGGCGAATTTGAGCCCTGCTACGAAGAAACCATTCGTGGTTCACACGTTTTTATCGTTCAGTCAACCCCTCCCACGGCAGATAATCTTTTGGAACTGTTGTTGATGGTTGACGCAGCAAAACGTGCGAGTGCATATAAGGTTATCGCCGTGATCCCTTATTTTGGTTATGCCCGACAAGATCGTAAGGATAAACCAAGGGTTTCAATTGGGGCCAAGCTGGTTGCCGACCTTCTTTCGGTAGCAGGAATCGACAGGCTGATAACCATGGACCTGCATGCCGACCAGATTCAGGGGTTTTTCAATATGCCGGTTGACCATTTATATGCTTCAACACTATTCGTTCCATTTATCGAGAAAATGGGGCTTGACAATGTGGTGATTGCCTCGCCGGACGTGGGTGGAACGAAAAGGGCCAATACCTACGCAAAAATGCTAAATACCGGTATTGTAATTTGTCACAAAACACGAGCACGTCCGAATGAAGTTGGAAATATGACTGTGATTGGTGATGTTGAAAATAAAGATGTAATAATTGTTGACGATATGATTGATACCGCCGGCACAATTACCAAAGCTGCTAACCTCATGAAAAAAGAAGGAGCCCGAAGCGTAAGAGCCTTTGCAGCGCATAGTGTACTTTCAGGGCCGGCATTGGAGCGAATTGAAAAATCGGAGCTGGAAGAAGTATATTTTACCGACTCAATAAAACCCAAAACCGGCTGCGATAAAATAAAATACATTTCAACAGCAGAAGCTTTTGGCGAAGCTATACGTAGAGTATATAAAAATCAGTCAATAAGTTCGTTATATTACAAATAATTTATATTTTTGCACCGCTTTTTCCATAAGCAGAGGCATTAATAATGTGCATGCTGTTTGCCCGACCCACAGGAAGGGAGGACTGAGTACCATAATTATTAACGTAAATTATTAAAAATGAAATCAGTAGTAGTAAAAGGAGAGTTAAGATCATCTCTCGGAAAAAAAGATTCAAAAAAACTTCGTCAGGAAGAAAAAGCTCCTGCAGTATTATACGGTGGTGAGCAACCAATTCACTTTGCAGTACCTTTTTCTGAACTTCGCCAATTAGTTTATACGCCAAATGTTTACCTTATCGATCTTGATATTGATGGTACAGTATACAAAGCAATTATGCAGGATATACAGTGGCATCCGGTAGACGAACTTGTACTGCATGTTGACTTTTTGGCTATCAGCGATGATAAAGCAATTAAAGTTGATGTTCCGGTTAAAATTGAAGGCTACGCAAAAGGTTTACGAAAAGGTGGTAAATTAAATACCAACCTACGACGTCTGCGTGTAAAAGCACTGGCAAGCAACTTGCCTGATGCCATTAAAGTGGATGTTTCGAATCTGGATATTGCACAAGGTATTAAAGTTGGCGATTTAAATATTGACGGTGTTGAGTTGCTTGATGCCAAATCGAACGTTGTAGTTAGTGTAGCTATTACAAGGGCTGCAAAATCTGCCGCTGGTGTTGCAACAGATGAAGAAGATGAAGGAGGAGAAGAAGCTCCGGAATCAGCTGAAGAATAAATTCTGTGAAATACGCTTCATGTCAAATGGAGCGAATTTTATACGATATCAGAATTAAAAACCGAATCGTATGAAGTACTTAATTGCCGGACTCGGTAATATTGGTCCGGAATACAAAAATACACGCCATAATATTGGCTTTCAAATATTGGACGCACTCGCTGAGGCGTCCAATATTAGTTTTAACGATCAGCGTTATGGATTTGTGGCCGAATACAAGTTTAAAGGCCGTACGTTTATTTTGTTAAAACCAACAACCTACATGAACCTGAGTGGCAGGGCTGTAAATTACTGGTTGCAGAAAGAGAAAATCGACACGAAAAATATGTTGGTTTTGGTAGATGATTTGGCCTTGCCATTCGGAACCCTACGGGTGCGTGCGAAAGGAGGTGCCGGAGGACATAACGGACTCGAAAATATCAACCAGGTACTGGGCCGTAACGATTATGCCCGCCTGCGCTTTGGCATTGGAGATGACTTTTACAAAGGCCAGCAGGTAAATTATGTGCTCGGAGAATGGAGTAAAGAGGAACTAAAAGAGTTGCCTTTTAAAATTGACGATTCAATAGAAATTATAAAAAGCTTTGGTACAATCGGTGTCGACCGAACCATGAACTTTCATAACAAAAAATAAATGGCACAGGGGGTCCGAATAGATAAGTGGTTGTGGGCAGTGCGCATTTTTAAAACACGCAGTCAGGCTACTGAAGCGTGCAAAAAAGGGCATGTTACAATCGGCGAATCAATTGTAAAAGCCTCACGCGAAGTTCAGATTGGCGAGATTATTAAAGTTCGGAAATCGCCCATTACAAAAAGCTTTAAAGTGCTGGGGCTGTCTGGTAAAAGAATGGGAGCCAAATTGGTTGCCGATTTTATGGAAGACGTAACACCGCCGGAGGAAACCAAAATACTTGAAATGCAAAAACACATGCGTTGGAGTGTTCGGGAAAAAGGCACCGGCCGTCCAACCAAAAAAGATCGGCGCGATTTAGACGACTTTTTTGAGTGGTGAGATTGAAGTTTGCAGGATTGAAGGACGGAAGCTGTGAAAAGGAATTTGTTGTGGGATGCTGGATTCTTGGTACTGGATTTTTGAATACTACTGCTGCTTTGCTTAACTTTCTACTTTTACCTTACGCGATAGAAAAATAAAACAATAGTTATGTTGATAGCAAAACAAAAAAGAAAAGAGAATATTGCCGAATACATCCTGTATTTGTACCAAATTGAAGACATGATCAGGGCTTTTAAAATGGATATGGAATTAATTGAAGAGCGATTAGTTTCCAGCTACAAAGCTGATGATCAAACAAAGGCAGCCATTACCGACTGGTATGCCAATCTGGTGCTTATGATGGATAAAGAGCAGATCCGGGAAAATGGTCATCTTCAGTTTCTTAGCAACCTGGTTGCTGATGTAAACGATTTTCATTTGAAACTGATGGAGACTTCAAAAGATGGAATGTACGTTCAAACATTCAAAACTGTTTCGGGGCTGATAACTGAGTTAAAAGAAAAAAATCCGGAAGCTAAAAATGATGTTGACCTTGGAATTACTGCAGTTTATGGTTTTCTGCTGCTAAAAATGCAACAAAAAGAAATTTCGGTTGACACACTGGAAGCCATAAAGCGAATTAGTAAATGGTTGGGCGACTTGTCGAAACTATATCGTGACTTTGAAAACGGTGATTTCGATTTCTAAAAACTACGGCAACTGGTTCTTTTTCCAAACCATTTGTAACGTTTGGCAGCTATTTGCCTATACACGGCATTGCGCCACGTTTTAGGAATAATTCTAAATACAGTCAGCCATTTCCATGGGGCTTTTAGGTGTTTGCAAATTTCTAAAAATGCATCGGATGCTGTAAAAACCGAGTGGTTTTTAATCAGAACTACAGAATCTAAGGTTCTTGGTAAATCGTAACTGTCGAGTAATTCTTGTCCCTCCTTCGATTGTAGGGTGATGAGTGTAAAGTTATCTCCTTGCGCTTTTTCCAGTATAAAATCAACCGCCGAATTGCAAAGCTTGCAAACGCCATCAAATAATATCGTCATTTGTTCTTGTTTCACTCAAGCATAACAAACGGTTGGAGTTTAAGTTGAGCGGGGGAAAGTGAGTGTTATTTATTTGTTCTGAAATCGCTTATTAATCCCAGAGCCAGCCAGTTGGCTACAGCCTGACGGTTATCGGGAATAACCAGGCGTTTTACATCGCGTTGGTGGTTCATGTTGCCCAATTCGATAAAAATAGCTGTTGGCCAGGTATTGCGCACAACATATAAATTTCTTGATGATACTGTGCCTGTGTATCCCCGGTTGGGTTGATGCTCGCGGTATTTTTTCTCAATGGTATCACGAAGTATTTCTGAAGCTTTTTTCCCTGTTTTACTCCGTTTGTCGTGGTAAAAAAAGATGTCGATATTTTCTTTTTTGCTTCGCGAGTCAATATGCACGGCAATCATCCGTTGAAAGGAACCTTTGTGTTTTTTGTAGAGCTGATTGACAGCATCAGTGCGTTGACGAAGCCTTTTTACGTGGTTTAACGGAATGGTCCTATTCGGATAACAAACCTCATCTTTATCGGCTTTCAAACTAACAGCATCACGTATGCCATCGTTCTTATCGCGGGTAATAAGGTAAACAGTGGCACCTTCTTCAATAAGTCTGCGGGCCAATCGCAAGGTAACGTCGTATGCATATTCGTCTTCGTAAACGTAGTAGCCATTGTATTTTCCAACAGCACCGGGGTCGGGGCCACCATGGCCCCCAACGAGGTAATATACGGCTCCTTTAAGGTCGTTACTTTTAATCTCCACATCGGCATAATTGCTGCCAAAAATATCGTAATGAACAGTTTTTCCGGTGGCCTTTGTTTCTGTTGGGCTTCCACCGCCGGTCTGCGATGCTTCAGCTGAATCGGGAAGTTTATATTTTACGCCTGCAAGTAAAGTGTTGTTTTTGCCCAGGTTGGCCTTGTTTAACGCAATAAAATCATCCATGTATGCTGCCGACGACAATCCGTAGCGCGTTAGTAGCCGATAAATTCCATCGCCTTTTAAAGCAACTACTTCTTTTGTTTGGGCACTATTAATTAAGGGAAATGCAATAATTACGAAAAAACATATAAAAAAATATTTGACAACTAATTTTATATGTAAGTTTGACACGAACATCATCGATTCTGTTTTGTTTCAATTGAACAACTATAATGCTAAAATAGAATTAACGATAAAAACAATAATTTATTTATGCGACAAACTATCAGCTATCTGTTGTTAATAACTTGCACTTTATTCATCATTTCATGTAAAACGCCGATTGTTCAAAAAAGTTATGAAATAAGCAATATTTCGGTGTCAGAGGAAATTAGCGGCATTGATAGCACTATTGTAAAGCTTTACGCACCGTACAAAAAAATTCTGGAAAAAGACATGAATCGTGTTATAGCCACCTCGGAAACAGAACTAAGAAAAGGCAAACCGGAAAGTTTACTAACCAATTTTCTGGGAGATGTTTTGCTGGAGCAGGGGGCTAAAGTGGCTAAAAATGAACAATTAGAGGTTGAGCCCTCTGTTTCGTTTTTTAATTACGGAGGAATTCGATCGGGCTTGCCTGCCGGAGAAATTACCGTTGGTAATATTTTTGAACTTATGCCTTTTGAGAATCAAATGGTTTTTTTACTACTCGAAGGCGAACAAATGCACAAATTTCTGCATTATATAGCTAAAGGTGGTGGTGGTAGTGTTAGTGGGGTGCAAATGAAAATTGCAAACGAACAGGCTACCAACGTTAAAATAGGAGGAGAGAAATTGGACTATAATAAAAGCTATTGGCTGGTAACCAACGACTATGTTGCAGCAGGTGGCGACGGACTTGAATCGCTGCAAAAGAATCTTGGTTTTATTAACAGCGAAGTAAAAATTCGGGATGTAATTATTGACTATTTGGAAGAACTTACAGCGGCCAATAAAAATGTTGCACCGAAACTGGATGGGAGAATCAGTTATGAATAGAAGACGTTTTATTAAAAATATAGCAGCAGGAACAGCAGGTATTAGCTTTGGAGCAGTACCTTACGAACTTTTTGCCCACGACGATTTTACCAGCATCTCTATTTTACACACCAACGATATTCATTGCCACATTGAACCATTTACCGGAACCAGTGAGCGTTACCAGAATAAAGGAGGATTGGCCCGAATTGCCCGCTTAGCTTCCATTCAAAAGCAAAAAAATCCGAATACCTTGCTGCTCGATGCCGGAGATATGTTTCAGGGTACCCCGTATTTTAATTACTTTAAAGGAGAGCTAATGCTTAAAGTAATGAGCCAGGCAGGTTACGATGCAGGAACAATTGGTAATCACGAATTTGATAATGGCCTTGAAGGGATTAAAGATCCGCTGCCAAATGCCGGATTTCCGATAATTAGTTCGAATTACGATTTTTCTGATACCATTTTGAAAGGCAGTTTCCCGCGCTACAAAATTTTCAGAAAGTCAGGAATAAAAATTGGCCTTTATGGTATTGGTATTGAACTTAATAATCTCGTTGGAAAGAAAAACTACGGAGAAACCGTATACAACAATCCGTTAGAAGTGGCCAGGGAAATGGAATCTTTTCTGAAAAACGATAAAAAATGTGATTTGGTTATTTGCCTTTCGCACCTGGGCTTACGTTATCGCGATAATAAAGTAAGTGATATGGATTTGGCCGTAAACACCTCGTTTACCGATTTAATTATTGGCGGACACACCCACACCTATTTGGAAAAACCGCTGGAAGAAAAGAATAAGCTCGGAAATCCCGTTATAATTAACCAGGCCTGGTGGGGGGGGCTCGTTGTTGGAAAAATTGATTTTGTTTTCGAAAAATCCAAAAACAATAAAAAGGCAGTTTACGCTGATTTGCTTTAAATACCAGCGGCTATGAAACGGTTTCACCGGTGTATACTTTCTGTGAGCAGTGGGGTGCTTCTTAGTTTGCCCTGGCTGGGTTTCCCCGGATGGATGCTTTTTTTTGCTTTTGTTCCCCTGCTTTATCTCGAGAATTACTTTGTCAAATTTAAAGCCGGTTTTCCCCCGGTTTCATTTTGGGGGCATGTTTTTTTATCGGCCGTAATCTGGAATGTGCTGGCTTCGTGGTGGATGACAAAGGTTTCGCTAGCAGGTGTTGGTGCTGCGATGGTATTTAATACTTTTTTAATGGCTTGTGTGTGGTGGTTGGCTCACACTATTCATCGAAAATTTTCTGCTTTGCTTGGCTACATCGCATTAATTTCTTTATGGATAGCTTTTGAATATTTGCAATTTAACTGGGATATTGAATGGCCCTGCTTACAGCTTGGCAGTATTTTGGCTACCAACATACAATTAATTCAGTGGTACGAGTTTACAGGAACTTTTGGGGGTACTTTGTGGATTTTATTATTAAATATATTCCTGTTTAAATTCGTGTTACATTACAGACTTAAAAGCAGTTCTGCAAAAAAATACATTACGTTAGCAGTGTTCCTGATATTTTTAGGAGTTCCTGCTCTGCTGTCGGTTTTTATGTATCACAACTATTACGAGGAAGAAGACCCCGTTAGTGTTTGCATTGTTCAACCCAATGTGGATCCGTATACCGAAAAGTTTGATTGGGAAGCCGAGCAGGTTAAACTTAATCAGTTTATTCGTTTGGCCGCAGAGCAAACCAACGGGGCAACCGACTTTATTCTCGCACCGGAAACAATTTTCGAACATCAAACATTGTGGAATATTGATGAGTTTAGTTCAAATTCGTTTTTGCTGCGCCTGCAGTTATTTTTAAAGCAGTATGATAAAGCAGAAATGGTATTTGGCATTTCTTCGTATAAAGTTTACAAGGAACCAAGGGAGTATACAACAACAGCACGTACCGCAAATGGCCTGGTGTACGACAGGTTTAATACAGCACTGCAGCTGAACAAAGCCGGAGAGACACAATTCTACCACAAATCAAAACTTGTGGCCGGTGTTGAAAAAGTGCCCTACCAGAATCTATTTTCGGGTTTAAAAAATAGTTTTATTGATATTGGAGGAACAACTGGAACATTGGGGCGACAAAACGAAGCTAAAAACTTTATATCAAAGTCAGGCATTTGTGTAGCTCCTGTAATTTGTTTTGAATCGGTTTTTGGAGCTTACGTTGCCAGCTATGTGCAAAAAGGAGCGCAGGTAATTTTTGTTATTACTAACGATGGCTGGTGGAAAAACTCGCGAGGTTATAAACTGCACTTATTGTTTTCGCAGTTACGTGCTGTTGAAACCCGGCGCAGTATTGCGCGCGCAGCCAATACCGGTACATCTTGTTTTATATCGCAGCGCGGCGAGGTGTTGCAAGCAACTAATTGGTGGGAAGAAGCAGTGATTTCGGGCCAGATAAATAAAAATGAAAAACTGACTTTTTATACGCTACATGGTGATTTTGTAGCACGTTTGGCAGTTTTTTGTAGCGTGTTAATAATGTTGTTAATGTTTGTAAGGAAGTTCAGGTAAGGACAAAAAAAATCCGCACTAATCCATTGTGTAAAACCCCTGTATAACAGGATTTGAGCGCCCGGCTGATCAAACTTCCATCGGTCCGAAGACTCATTCCGATAAACGGAACTACAAGGCCTGCTTTAGCAACCATAAAGAGCTTACTCGGTTTAATTTTTTCTGTTGAGTTTACCAATTTATAGATCAATGCGGAAAATATTTTTTCTCTCTCAATGAACTCGTTTTGTACAATTCAAATGTAGGTGTAAGCTTTGGTATTTGCAAATTTTAGGCGGCTTTTCTACACTTGTTTTCGTTAATGCGTTGTCGTTTAGTGCATTAAATATTGAGCTGGTTTTTGATTAATTCAATCAAAAACTAATATTGTTTTACCAATCATTCTTTTATGATATATAGGAGATTTTTAAACGTAATGATTGCGGCGACTTGTGCAAGGCAAATAGAACTAGAATCTTCTTTTAAGCATCTTTAAAGCTTATAAAGAGTATAAATAATAAACTCCCTTCTGGAAAATTGCTGAATAAAAATAAGGATTTTCTTACTGAAATTAAGAAGCTTGGAGTGGGGTAGTTTGCATAATTGAAATTAAATTCGTTCATCAAAATGAATTAATCTAATGTTACAACTTAATCAAAACCGCTGGACTTTCTTTCACCTTCTTTGCAGATGTCCATTAGATAAATCAGTAGCAGATTGTCCTTTGAATAAAAGAAGAAAAGAGACTGTTCTTGATAACTATTTTTTCGCAACCAAAGAAGCTTCTGAGAATGAAATAGACCAGGTGCTGGAATACCATTGCAGGTGTTTTAAAGAACGAAGAAACGAGCGCCTGTTTAAGAAGAAACATAGCGTATAATTAAAAATTTAATTTTATTACATCTGCAAACCAGCTGTGTAATAATGGTTTTTGCATGTTTTTTTGCAAGTTATAATCATTTACGCCCCATTTAGAGCTTTATTTACCGCCCTTTCAGAATACTGTAATTCTATAAGTTTGTCATCAAAGCAATAAAATTAAATCAACAATGATGAAAAACTTAACTCGATTTTTATTACTATTCATTATTCTTTATACCTCATGCACTTCAGTGAATGAAAAACCGGACTGTTCGGATAACTTCCAGAATATTTCAGATGAGATAATTGATTTTTACGGAATTACTAATCGCGATTCGCTAAGTGCTGCATCAAAACGCGCTTTACAATGGCCCATGCGAGATAACAGTTGGTTTATCGAGTATGAAGTGTTTGATTTAAAAGGAGATTTTGCCTATGAAGAAGGCGTGGTACGTCGCGACCCCAGTTCGTTGATTAAATACGATGGAAAATATTTTTGCTGGTACTCGCGCAGTACCGGTAAAGTTGATGGTTTTGCCGGCGATATTGAAAATGAAAAGGTTTTTCCTTGGGACCGATGCGACATTTGGTATGCCACTTCGGAAGATGGAATTACCTGGGACGAACAAGGCCCGGCAGTTACCCGTGGTGAAAAAGGCGCTTACGACGACCGTTCTGTTTTTACTGTTGAAATAATGGAATGGGAGGGCAAGTATTACTTGTGCTACCAAACCGTAAAATCGCCCTATAATGTTCGTGTTAAAAACCAGGTTGGCCTGGCATGGGCTGACTCGCCATACGGCCCGTGGACAAAATCGGATGAACCGATTTTAAGCCCGGCAGATAACGGTATTTGGGAGGGGGAAGAAGATAACCGCCATAAAGTGATTAAGAAAGGTGATTTTGATAGTCACAAAGTTCACGACCCTTGTATTTTACCCTACAACGGCAAATTTTATTTGTACTACAAAGGCGAACAAATGGGGGAAGAAATTACCTGGGGAGGACGTCAGATTCGCCAGGGGGTTGCCATTGCCGATAATCCAAAAGGACCGTATAAAAAATCGCCTTATAACCCCATTAGCAATAGCGGACACGAAATTTGCGTTTGGAATTATAACGGTGGAATTGCCATGCTGGTTACTACCGATGGGCCCGAGAAAAATACCATTCAATGGGCGCCGGATGGCATAAATTTCGAAATTATGTCGTCGATTAAGGGTGCACCACATGCAATTGGCCTGGATCGTACAGTTGATAATGAAGCTGAGCCAACAGCCATTATGCGGCAAGGACTGACACACGAATACAAAACCTATGACTGGCAGTATATTCGTGGTTTCCGCTCGTGGGTGAAAAACAGTCACACTGCAAAAGGTGAAGCCAACGATGAAGGTAAAAAAGATGATTCGGCTGTTAAAACAGACACCAATTAGTTCATAAGTTTAATTAGATATTTACTTAGATGAATTCCGGAGAGACCATGCTTCAAGGTCTTTCCGGTTTTAAAAATAAAAGTGAAAACGAACTTAACCAATTGGAAAATGAAAAAACATAATGAGAGAATAAAAAAGCAATTAAATTTTTGCTTGCTTCTGCTTATTTCTATTCTCAGTGTGCAGGTTATGGCGCAACCCAACACAACCTTCTCTGCAGCCGATATGAACAGAGTACGCGATTTAAGCGGAATGAAATGGAAGTTTAAAATGATGTTGCCCGGTGAAGGGGTAAAAAAAGGACTGCACCGCCTGCCTTCAGAAGATATTGAAACGCTGGTTTGGAACAATGCCCGGGTGCCGGGCGATGTTTATACTGATTTATGGAAAGCCGGTGTAATCGACGATCCTTATTTTGGCAGAAACAATGTTCGCGCGCAATGGGTGCAACAATACGAATGGTGGTATTCGCACCAGTTTGATATGAAGGAAATTCCGGAAAACGAAATTGTAGAATTGGTTTTTGAGGGTGTTGATTACAGTTGCGAAGTGTGGCTAAACGGTCATTATCTTGGAGGGCATGAAGGTGTTTTCTCCAAATTCTCGTTCGATATTACCGATAAACTGCGTACCCATGCCCACAACGCACAAAAAGGGCGTAACATGTTAATGGTAAAACTCGATCCACCACCACAGGTAAACGCTTTTGTAGCCGGTAAAAAAACACCATGGTTTGGCGATTATACCCGCGATCTTACTCCAATTGGTATCTGGCGTCCGGTAAAAATGGTACGCACCGGTCAAGTACGTTTTAACGATGTGTATGCCAATAACAATATAAACAAAGATGGCTCGGCTGATGTAAAACTTGAAATTACGGTTGAAAACACCGGTAAGCAAGCAAAACAAATGGATTTTGCCGCAACCCTGGCAGGGCATAATTTCGACATGAAAAATGTGGATATTGAATTCTCGGAAACTATTAGACCCGGCTTGCAAAAGGTGGTAAAAAACATTCATTTAAAAGAACCAAAATTGTGGTATCCATGGGATTTGGGCGATCCAAACCTGTACAAAATTGATATTGCCTTAAAAGACGACCAGGTCAATCATGATTTCAATCAAACGGTTTTCGGTATTCGCGAAGTGACGATGAAATGGAATCCCGGCTTCGAAAAAGATGTGGATGTAACTTTTCCGCGTTCAACCTACATAAACGGTAAATTTCATTTTATTCGCTCCGCTTGCTGGGGAGGCCCACCCGATATTTTTGTTGGACGCACCTCGCCAGAAGAATATAAGGAACTGATTCGCCTCGCCAAAGAGATGAATATGAATAACATCCGTATTTTCGGCTGGCACCCACCAGAAATTCCTGAATTCTACCAATACTGTAACGAAATGGGGATGACGGTTTGGCAAGATATGATTCCGCTGGGAACAGGAAACATTCCGTACGACGAAGAAAACCTTGTTGAAATTTTTAACGAAGGTATAAAGGTTGTAAAAGAACGCCGCAACCACCCATCGCTGATTATGATGGAGGGAGGTGAAGAGATGATGTTCCGCACGCGTGATCCACATGCCGGGCGCGCTTTTCTTGAGCGTTTGGGCGATTCCTTACAGGCCTATGTAAACCTGCCATATGTGCCCGATTCGCCAATGACCGACCATGTGGCACAGGAAGCCGGATTTAAGCCAAAAGAAGCCGTTCATGCCTTGCGTTATTTTTACGATATGGGCCAATTGTTGCACGAAGACTGGTACCAGGAATATTGCGATGGGTATCCCATAGTGCCGGAGTTTGCCATTACCTCGGTTCCTGATGTCGAGAGCTTGAAAAAATTTATTCCGGAAGAGGAAATGTGGCCTCCGGGTTTAAGTTGGGGACACCATTGGGCCGACCTAACCCGCTTGCGTATGCAAAACTGGGACGTTTTTGGAAGCGAAATGAAAGGCTCGTTGGAAGAATTTGTGGAAGCATCGCAAGACGCCCAGGGGATTATCTTTCAAAATGGAATTGAGCATTTTCGTCGCGATAAACCACAGTTGAGTGGTATTGCCCTGTGCCATTTTTTACCTACTGCCCCGATATGAAATGGGGAATAATTGACGCTTACCAAAAACCTAAAAATTCGTTCAATTTTGTGCAAAAAGCCTACCAGCCGCTGCTGGTGAATTTCCAGTTTACAAAACGCCGTTGGCATAACGATGAGCCTTTTGTTGGAAATATTTGGGTAGTGAATGATTTATACGAAGCGTACGAAAACCTTGAAATACGATTTGAAATTAAAGACGATGGCGGAAAAGTATTGAGCAATAAAAACTTCGCTGTAAAAAAGGTTGAGGAGAACAGTGCCAAATTGTTTTTTGAAATTGAGGAAGATGTATTGAGCTCCGTAAACAAGAAATTTTTTGTAACGCTTGAAATGACTGACAAAGATGGCAGAACTGTTTCAGCCAACGATTACTTCTTTTTAATTGGCGACCAGGCCGAAGCAACAAAATACTACAACAACTGGAAGCAGGAGCGTATTGAGCAGGAAAATAAACACGGACGCTACGGTTCGTATTATCATTTCTATAAAGAGTTTACCGGCCAGG
Organism: uncultured Draconibacterium sp.; assembly: GCF_963676735.1. Classification (NCBI taxonomy): domain Bacteria; kingdom Pseudomonadati; phylum Bacteroidota; class Bacteroidia; order Marinilabiliales; family Prolixibacteraceae; genus Draconibacterium; species uncultured Draconibacterium sp. The sequence goes on from NZ_OY781464.1 coordinate 976,973, forward strand.
ATGGAGCAAAATACGAAAGCGATATTCAGGTTCCGCGTGCAATAGGATTTGAATAAGAAGGCAAAGAATTAGACAACCTTGTGAAATAGTTGGTTGGGAATCATCTTAGATAGCAGTGTTTCTGGCTAAGTGATTTGTAGTCAGGTGATATTGTTGTGATTGAGTAGATGGTCTATTACAAGCTAAAATAAATTTGCCCCTTGTTTTAACGAAGATTGTCCTCGGTCGTTCTTGCTTTTTACTGATAAATTGCCACCCTGATTTCAACTTGAAGTGGAATAATTATACTGGTTCACAATGAAACTGTGCCTTATAATTAAAACATAATTCTAGTCGTATAAAAAACACGAATGGATTCAGAATGTATCGAAGGAATAACGTTTATGGGCTTCGAACGATATTGTACAGATGAAAAAGGAATAATACAGCTTGGCGATTTGAAAACATACCTTTTCAATCGTATACTAACTATTAAAACTATAATAATGAAAGCATCTTTATATGAAGGAAACAAAACTTTTTCGATAGTTGAAAAAGAGATAGAGGCACCAAAAGCTGGTGAAGTAAGAGTAAAAGTAGCTTATTGCGGGGTTTGTGGAACCGATGTGCACATTTACCATGGCATGATGGATAAACGGGTGAATATTCCGGAAACGATTGGGCACGAAATGTCTGGGGTGATTGACGCTATTGGTGAAGGTGTTGCAGGGTTCGAAGTTGGTGAAAAAATAACAGTTCGCCCATTGGATAACCGACTGGAGGAAGCATCAGATAAAGGCTTTGGTCATATTGCAAAAAAACTGAAGTTTATTGGAATCGACAGTCCCGGTGCTTTTCAGCAGTACTGGAATGTGCCTGCGTTTACCCTGCATAAATTAAAGCAAGAAACCGATTTGAAACTGGCAGCACTTATCGAACCACTCTCTGTTGCCTGTCATGATGTTCGTCGTGGACGCACAAAAAAGGGAGAAACAGCGGTGGTTCTTGGTGGTGGCCCAATCGGCTTATTGGTTGCAATGGTTGCCAAACACAAAGGAGCCAATGTAATTATTTCTGAGGTAAATGAAATTCGGATTAATATGGCTCGCGAAATGGGTTTTGAGGTTGTTAATCCGGCAAAAACTGATTTGGTAGCTTACGTTGAAGAAAAAACCAACGGCCGTTTGGCTGATGTTGTTTTTGAAGTAGCCGGTGTGCAACCAGCTCTGGATATTATGACCGAAGTGGCCGGTATACGCGGAAGAATTGTAATGGTAGCTATTTATGGAGAGCCCAAACCAATAAACCTGTTTAAGTTCTTTTGGAAAGAACTGGAATTAATTGGTGCACGCGTGTATGAGAAAGAAGACTATGAAGAATCAATTCGTTTAATCACCGAAAACAACTATCCTTTTGAAAAAATAATAACAGCAATAAAACCGCTTGAGAACATCCAGAGCTTGTTTGAGATGATTGATTCTACTCCCGACGGTATGAAGTTTTTAGTGGATTGTAATGCCTAGTAACATTGCTATGAAACAGTTGAACCCAGGAGAATTTATATAAGACGAAATCAATAAATAATTAATCAAAAAAATTAGAAAATGAATACAACAGAACTTTTTGACTTAACAGGTAAGGTTGCTTTGGTAACCGGTGGAACTCACGGAATTGGAATGGCTTGCGGAAAAGCTCTGGCAAAAGCTGGTGCAAAACTTTGCGTAAACGATATTGATGAGGAAAAACTGGCAGCAGCAAAAGAGGAATACGCTAAAGATGGTATTGATGTGTTTACCTTAAACTTTAACGTGTGTAGCGAGGAAGAAGTGGATAAAGGGGTAACAAAAATTGAAAACGAAGTTGGGCCTGTTGATATTTTGGTAAATAACGCCGGAATAATAAAACGAATTCCGATTTTAGAGATGAGTGTGAAAGAATACGAACAGGTGATTGATGTAGACCTTGTTGCTCCATTAATTGTTGCCAAACGTATTGCTCCTGGAATGATTGAACGCCGTGAGGGGAAGATTATTAATATGTGCTCGATGATGAGTGTGTATGGTCGCCAAAACGTTTCGGCTTACGCTTCAGCAAAGGGCGGACTTAAATTATTAACTGCCAATATGTGCTGCGAGTGGGCAAAATTCAACCTGCAGGTAAACGGAATTGGGCCGGGGTATATTGCTACAGCACAAACTGCTCCTATTCGCGAAGGCGGACATCCGTTTAACGATTTGGTAATGACCCGCACACCTGCCGGCCGTTGGGGAGACCCTCAGGATGTTGGAAATGCCTGTTTGTTTTTATCATCGAAAGCTGCCGATTTTGTTAATGGTCAGGTACTTTATGTCGACGGTGGAATACTGGCCAATTTTGGATATGTAAAAGGCGAAAACGAAGTTTAGCAGGCGTCATGCTACTCTTTTTTTATGTAGAATTAAAGAGATGATAGGTAAAAATAATCTTATTTATAAAACAATGACAACGCAAAATATGAAATTCGACCAATTTATAAATGGCCAGTGGGTAGCACCCTTAAACGGTTGTTACATCGATGTCTTAAACCCTTCAACCGACGAGGTGGTTGGGCTTGTTGCCGATGGTGACGAAGCTGATGCCGTTGTGGCCTTACAAGCTGCAGAAGCTGCAAAAAAAGCATGGGCAGCTACTCCGGCTAAAAAACGCGCCGACTTGCTTCGTGCACTTTGTGCCGAGGTTCAGGCCAACCGCGAACAACTGGCAACAGTGCTTACAAAAGAGCAGGGCAAGCTGTATAAAGTGGCTTTGTTCGAAGTAGACGTATTCTGTTCGTTTGTGGAATATGCTTGCGAGTGGGCCCGCCGTATCGAAGGTGATATTATTCCTTCCGATAACGAAAACGAACAAATCTGGATTCAAAAAATACCCCGCGGGGTGGTGGTGGCTATAACCGCATGGAATTTTCCGTTGGCTTTGGCAGGCCGTAAAATTGGGCCGGCGCTTGTTGCCGGAAATACAATGGTAATAAAGCCCACCAGCGAAACACCTCTTTCTACTTTTATGCTGGGCGAGATGGCTAAAAAAGCAGGTATCCCCGATGGAGTTCTGAATATTGTTAACGGGCCAGGCCGTACCATGGGGAATGCACTGGTAAAAAATCCAATTACCAAAATGGTAAGCATGACGGGAAGCACTCCGGCCGGTCAGGCTATTTTTAAAGCAGCCGCCGAAAACCTGGCTCATGTGCAGCTCGAATTAGGCGGAAAAGCACCTTTTATCGCTTTCGAGGATGCTGATATTGACGAGGCAGTGGCTGCTGCGCTTCACTCGCGTTTTGATAATTGTGGGCAAGTGTGCACCTGTAACGAGCGCATGTACATTCACGAAAATATTTATGATGCCTTTATGCTTAAATTTATGGAAAAGGTGAAGGCGCTGAAAATTGGGGATCCTTTTGATGAATCAACCGACATTGGCCCAAAGGTAAATAAGGCGGAAATGAAAAATATGCAGCACCTGGTTGATGTTAGTTTAAAAGAAGGTGCAACGCTGGCTTATGGCGGAAAATCACCGGAAGGCGCTGAATTTCAAAAAGGAAATTGGTTTATGCCAACCATTTTAACTGATGTAAGACAGAATATGACCGTGGTGCACGAAGAAGCATTTGGCCCAATTTTACCGGTGCTAAAGTTTAAAACTTTTGAAGAGGTTATTGCTTATGCCAACGATTGTGAATTTGGTTTGGCGGCCATGGTATTTACCAACGATATGAATAAAATTATGCGTTGCAATGCAGAGCTGGAGTTTGGCGAAATTTATATCAATCGCGGACACGGGGAACTTCACCAGGGGTTTCATAACGGGTATAAAATGAGTGGTACCGGTGGAGAAGATGGGAAATACGGTTTTGAACAGTACCTGGAAAAGAAAACTTTTTACGTACGGCATAAGGCTCAATAGACTTTACACAGTTTATAGCTGGCAGATTCAGGGTGGCAAACGTCTCGATGTGGATGACAGAACCACCTTTGCCCTAATTCAAAATAAAAAATGACCAAAATACAAACGATAAAAACGCAGTTGTTTAAAGTGCCTCTTCCCGAGGTGCTTAACGATGCTAAACATGGCGATCATACCCATTTTGAGCTGGTTACCACAACCATTACCTTAGAAGATGGCAGTGAAGGAACGGGCTATACCTATACCGGAGGCAAAGGTGGCCGAGCCATTAAGGCAATGGTTGAATATGATCTTGCACCAGCCTTGATTGGGAAAGACGGCGATGCCATTGATGAGATTTACGATTTTATGGAATGGCATATCCATTATGTAGGCCGTGGAGGAATTGCGTCGTTTGCCATCTCAACTATTGATATAGCATTGTGGGATATTAAGTGTAAAAAAGCCGGATTGCCATTGTGGAAAATGGCAGGAGGAGCCAACAAGACCTGCAAAGCCTATTGTGGTGGAATCGATCTTCAGTTTCCGATTGAGAAACTTTTAAATAATATGAAAGGTTATTTGGAAGCGGGTTTTAATGCTGTAAAAATAAAAATTGGCAGCCCTGATCTCGATCGCGACATTGAACGAATAAAGGCAGTGCGCGAGTTTATTGGTCCCGATATAACCTTTATGGTTGATGCCAATTATTCAATGACAGTTGATAAAGCCATTGAGTGTATTAAACGCTTTAAACCCTACAATATTCTTTGGTTTGAAGAGCCAATTATCCCGGATAATTATCTGGGCTTCGCAAAAATTGCAGACGAAACGGGTATGGCGTTGGCGATGGGAGAGAACCTGCACACTATTCACGAATTTGAATATGCCTTCGAGCAGGCAAAACTCTCTTTTATTCAACCCGATGCATCAAACTGTGGCGGAATAACCGGTTTTTTGGCAGCGGCCGAAATGTCGCGTAAATACAATATCCCGGTATGCTCGCATGGAATGCAGGAATTGCATGTGAGTCTGGTTTCAGCACAAGCAAATGCCGGTTGGCTCGAGGTACACAGTTTTCCTATTGATGAGTACACTACTCGCCCCTTGGTTGTTGAAAACCATCGTGCAGTTGCGCCCGATTATCCGGGTACCGGAGTAGTTTTCAAGTGGGATAAACTGGCTCCTTACCAGCTTGTGTAGCTAACTAATTTAGGCAACAATATTACCCCGGTAAAATAAATCCGGGGTTTTAAAACTTACCATACGAAGTGGACTGAACTATCAGTAAAAAACAGAAATATGCGGAAAGTGACAGGGACAGACCGTAACCAGAACTAAAAACCATTTAATAATGACCATAAAACAGCAGAATTTTGGAAGCTTCGAGAACCAGGAAATTAGCCTCTATACGCTCGAAAATTGTCATGGAATGCAGGTTAGGTTAATGAATTTCGGTGCTACTATTACACAAATTACCATTCCCGACAGCAAGGGACGACCTGTTTCTATAACCTGCGGATTCGATAACTTTGAAGACTATTGTTCAGAAAAATACAGAGCTAACGCACCCTATTTTGGATGCACTGTGGGGCGTTATTGCTCGCAAATTAAAGACGCAGAATTTGAGTTAGATGGCCGGGAGTACAAGCTGGCCAAAAACTGTGGAGAAAATAACCTGCATGGTGGAACCATTGGTTTCGATAAAAAAATATGGGAGGCAGAGCCAATACAGACTGAAAATGCTGTTGTTTTTCGTTTGTGGAGCAAGGACATGGAAGAAGGCTTTCCGGGAAATGTTGAGGCGCAGGTAAAAGTAACTCTTACCGAAAACAATGAGATTGTATTAGATTACGAGGCTATTGCGGATAAAAAAACACCATTATCGATGACCAATCACAGTTATTGGAATCTTTCCGGTTTTAAGAATGATATCCAGGATAACCTGGTTAAAATTAACACCAACAAGTTAATGGAAACCGACCAAACAGGTACCGCTACCGGGGTAGTAAATGTTGAAGGTACGATTAATGATTTGCGCAGTGCACGAACAATAAAAGAGGTGCAATCGGAGCTTGGCGATGGTTTTGAACATTTTTACATTTTTGATACCGACACAAAACAGCTTAAGGCCATTGCCGAAATGGAAGATAAAGAATCCGGTAGAAAGCTGGAAGTTTTATCAACAGAACCATGCATGCTTTTTTACACCGCCAAATACATGGCTGACGAGCTACAACGAAACGAGAACGAAAAATATGGAAGATACCGTGCCTTTGCCTGCGAAACACATCGTTGGCAAAATGGTCCAAATCTTTCCGAATCGCCCAATACCTTTATCGAGGCTAACGAGAAATTTACGAGTAAAACCATATTCAAATTGAAATTTTAGAAATCACTACTAAAACAATACAACTATGATTGGAATTCTATTCGCGGTATTTGCCGGCGTAATGTTAGGCTTTTGGGCTGTGCCCGGAAAATTTGTAAAAAACTATGAGTTTGAAAATGCCTGGGGCGTTTGCTATTTATTTATGTTATGGATTATTCCTGTAATACTGGGATTTTCATTAATTGATAATTTTGCACAGGTGTTGAGCGATGTTGGGGGAGCTGTTTTATTAAAAATGCTAATCCCCAGTTTTCTTTGGGGAGTTGGAATGCTTTTGTGGGGAAAAGCCATTAACCATATTGGCTTGTCGTTAGGCTTCTCCATTTTTATCGGTACCATTGTTTTTATTGGTTCCTTACTGCCCTTTTTTATTTACGGCTTGCCAGCAACCAATGTTTTGCTAACTCTCCTTCTCGGTATTTTGGTGATTCTTTTGGGCATAGTAATGAATGGACGTGCCGGTATATTGCGCGAGGGAAATAAAAGTGGAGAGAAAGCCGCTGGTGGCTCGATGATGACCGGGATAATAATTGCCGTGGTTGGAGGTTTACTTTGCACCGGATTTAATATTGCAAACGAATTTGGGAAAGAAGCTATTGCTGTTGCTGTTGAAAAAAACGGGAACGAAAGCTGGCTAACTTCTGTGGCCTCCATGTTTATCGTTTATGTGTCTGGTGGCCTCTTTGTAATACCTTATTTTCTTATACAAATTACCCGGAAGAAAATGTGGGCTGCCTTTCGCGTGGTTGAGGCTGGTAAAAATGTGTCGTTGGCAGGTTTAATGGCCGCACTAAACTTTACAGCATCTATTTTATTTGCCTATTCTGCTTTTGTTCTTGGCAATGCAGGTGGCACTATCGGATACGCAATTTTTAATACCATGTCGGTGGTTGTTGCCGTTGTTGGAGGAATAGTAACAAAAGAGTGGGCTACGGCAAGACAACAAGCTAAAAGTGCCTTGTATATTGGCCTTGCAGCAATGATTATAGGGGTTGTAATTATTGCAATTGGCAATGGTTTGGCCTAACCGCACAGCCATGAAGTATTTAGAGAGACTCTGTGAGATATAATTAAATGTTGAATAATTCTCCTGGTTAAGAGCCAAAGTCAATAAGGTTTATAAAGTAAGCAGATTGTTTTTACTCAACATTTAGAATATTCAGCTAATAAAAAACCGTAATAAGCATTTCTTTTAGCTTACTACGGTTTTTTTTGTTGGTGATCCCACCGGAATTAAAACCTAATAGCCAATAAGATAAGATAAGATAAGCTGTATGCGGCTTATAGCGATGGTTGTGGAATTTGAGAAAAAGTAAGTATCTAATAAAAATAAGTAAATGTTGTTACAGATGTTGTTACAATAATTATCTTAGTCGTGTAAATTAAAACTTAAAACATGGCAACAATTCGGTTAATGCTTTCGGGTAAATCTATTGTAGCACGTTTAACGGTCGGAAGAGAAGCGAACTATAGAAAAAGTACTGGTTATAAGGTCGAAGATACTAACGACTGGATTAAAAGCTCGCAGACTATTTCAGCAGGTCGTGATAAGACGAAGCGAGAACTCAAAAACAACGTAGATGCTTTAAAGACCGGACTTAATAAGCGATTACTTAATGAAATAAATCCTGACGCTAAATGGTTAGCAGATAACATTGCTGAAATCACGGGAAGAAAGAAGCCTACTGATGAAACAGTTTTGACGAACTATTTTGACTTGTTTATCGAAAAAGCAGGGAATAGAAAGGGGAGAAGTGGAAAAGCGGTTTCCGCAGGGCGAAAAAGACACTATACTACTGCAAAAAACAAGGTTTTATTTTTTGACAATCACATTAAGCAAAAAACCCACATCAAGGATGTTGGTAAAGTATGGGGAGAGAGATTCATTGCCTATTTGGAAAAGGAGCAGAGACTATCAAAAAGCACCATAGGAAATATGCTTAAAGTTGTTAAGGCTGTTTGCAACGAAGCAGCACTATCTGGATTTGAGGTTAATCCAACTTTGAAGCACGTTTCAGTAATTCGTGAAGAAACAAAATTCGTTTACTTAAGCTTTAACGAACTGGATAAAATTGAGGCAAAGGAATTGGAGCAAGATTATTTGGACAATGCTCGTGATTGGTTATTAGTTGGATGTAATATAGGCCAGAGGGTAAGTGATTTGCTTGATCTTACTTCAGATAATTTAAAACAAGTTGGTGAAATCGATGTAATTGAGCTACAGCAGAAGAAAACGGGAGAACTTGTTTCTATTCCTATTTCAGAAACAGTTCAACGGATTATTAATAAGCATTCAGGCTTTCCCCGAAGTATATCTGCACAGAAGTTTAATACATACATTAAGAAGGTCGTTGAGCTTGCAGGAATTAAAGAGAAGGTGGAAGGAACTAAGCTTGATAACGTAGGGACAGAAAAAAATCCTATATACCGAAAAGTTTCAGGAATGTTTGAAAAACATGAGTTGGTTACTTCTCACATATGCAGGAGATCATTTGCATCCAATTACTACGAAACAGAAATGCCTACAGAGTTAATAATGGCTATTACTGGTCACAAGACTGAGACTCAATTTAGAGAGTACATCGGGCTTCCTCCTCGTTCACATATCGGGAGAACATTTGACTACATGAAGCAGATTGAGCAGAAGCGGAAAAAAGAACCTGTTATGAATATTAAAAAAGCAATGTAGGAACTTATGAAGGATAAATATTTACAATCGATGTATCAAGATTTGTGGGAAGCTTATTGTAGGAATCCTGAAGACGTGACAGAAGAAATGTTTATGCGGTTGGTTCATGATTATGTAGGTGACATAAGAAACGTGGATGAGATACTAAAGGCGCCAGTAAAAAGGCTTTTTTGTGAAATTATGAATCATTCAAAGCTAAATGTGATAGGGGCCAGGGAATCAGTTGCAGATTACTGTATAAGAATATGTGCGAAATATGAATTAACCTACGTTGAAAACGTAAGAAAGTATTTCAGTTATAAGCCAAGTTTAAAAGGAAACAATAAAAAGCATCTCGAACTAATTAAGCTTTATATCTTACCAAAATTAACTGAAAAAGATAGATTGTATATAGAAAACTATATCATATCAGAAACCAACATCCACGGATAGCTGTTTTTAGAATGTCCATTTTCTAAAAGTGGACACTGAAAAGCATGATATACTTTGGCTCTCGTAATCAAAACATTGAAAAATGAGAGCTGTAACAATCGTTCAAATTACTATTGAAGAACTTGAAGAAAGAATTAACAAAGCAATTCAGTCAAGTTTGAAAACTTCTAAAGACGCAGAGGAGTTCATACCTCGAAAGGAGTTGGCGTCTATTCTCGGCGTGACACTTCCCACTATTGATCAATGGAGACGCGAAGGCAAGATCAAAGCCTATGCTATCGACAGAAAAGTTTATTTCAAACGCTCTGAGGTTGAACAAGCTATGAAGCCTGTTTGATAGGGTTCTAATCCTTGCAGAATTAATAAAATATGTGTTAAACGCTTGGTGCATAGGTGTTATGCAAAAAGCGGTAACAACATTCTGTACAACATGGGCGTAGGCAACGAAAAATATAAGTATTCTCAACTGGTTCCTTGGCGAATTTTCGATGATATTCAAGAGATTGAAAATCATGTCAGGCCGAAAATAAAAGGTTATAAACGGGAGTATCTTTTTGAAGTTATTTCATTAGTTGCCTCAAAAATCAGAAAAGAAGAAAATAGTGATGAATCAGGTCAACTGCAGATAAAATACCTTAGAGATTTGGTGCCCCAAGGTCATCTCTATTTGTATGAACTGATTGACCTTGGTGTAATAATTCGGACTGGTCGCTATAAGGTTGGAGATAGAAGCTTCAGTTATACGTTCTCTGAAAGCTTCAATGGTAAGTACAAAAGGATTGAGCTTAGCGATATGAAGTTGTTAAGACGAATTGAGAAAGTCCATCAATCCAGTAGGCAAAAACTGAAATCTTCGACGAGAGGTAGGTCGGAACAGATTAAGAATTTACGGAAACTAAAAATAGAGGATGCGGTTTTCGATGAAATTGAAAGGTTATATCCAAATGGAGAAAATCAAAAGTATAACTATGCTTTGAGTGTGGCAGTAGGTATCAAAAACAGAGCAATCAGGTACAATGTCGACAAAACATCACAGAGATTTCATTCAAACGTCACGAATTTGCCAAGTGCATTAATTCCTTTCTTGCGAATAGATGGTAAAGAACTTTCGGAGGTTGATATTAAAAATTCACAGCCGTTTCTAAGTTCCATTTTATTTACAAATCCATCAAAATTTTCTTTTCTCGCAGATGAAGAATTTGCTATGATTCTACAATCTTTAGAAGTGGTTAATAGAGAGGATGTTAAGCGTTATCTTTCACTTGTGACTTCAGGACAAATTTACGAGTTTGTTCAAGATGAGGCTATGAAACACAATCTGGTTCTTGATAGAGATTCCGCTAAGTCGCATGTATTTAGATTTCTTTTCGGTGCGATTTATACTCCAAAACAACATGAAAAGAAAATTGTGAATGAGATCTTCTATAAGAATTTCCCAACCGTTTGCTCTGTCCTAACTCAGCTAAAAAAATGTAACTACAAAAGTCTTGCGATTTTTCTTCAACGAATTGAATCATACCTAATGCTTGAAATTATCGGCAAGCGGATTGATTCGGAAATTGGAGTTTTTCTTACGAAGCATGATTCTGTTCTTCTGACCGATGATGTTGAAGGTGCAAAAAAAATTGTAACCGAAGTTTTTTCGGACTTTCTGAGTATCACTCCTAAGTTAAAAGTAAAAGAAAGGATAGGGAGGGAGGGGGAGTGTACTAACTAATATGAATCCACAAGTCTTATAAGTTGTTGATAATTAAAATTATAAATTAAAAGTTACATAAATATGAAAACGGAAGAATTAATTGAACTGGCTCGGTCAGATAGTTTTTACCACAAACAGACTGCAGTACTTGAAATGTATAAGCGTGGGTGGACGGTTAGCAAGATTATTGAAGAAACTGGAATACGGGAGTTTGAAATAAGGTACTTTTTAAGTCTAAATTGAATGCCTACCCGTTAATTGCCGTTTTTGCCGATCTCTACCGTTAAAATAATTTTTAAATAGATTTCCTTGTTTAGTGCAATAAGAAGCTTTTAAACGGCTAAAAAGAACGTGTGGCGAAAGCATAGAATATTTGATATATTACGTGCTTTTTGTAACTGTTACGATTAAAGTAGATCTGCTGCAGTTTTACTTGATTCTGCTTCTTGTTTTTTTCGGGCTTGGTATTCTTGTTCTGCAATATCAGTTCGGTTAATATTCAGTAGTAGATTATATTCAACTCCGTTGCATCTTACAATAACGTCTATATCCTTGTTCCCTAATTCCCAACTTGAACATGATGCTATGTCTCCTTTGTTTAATTCATTCCATTTTGGCAGACCTTCCTCGCTGTTAGGCTCTCCATATTTTTCTTTTAGAACTGACATTAACGAATTGTACTGGTTTTGCATTCTACTATCGTAATCATCATATTTGATGTTCTTACCCCATAAAGAAACATAGTAAAGTTTGTTATCATAAAAGCTTCCATAAATATCGGAAAAACCATATTGTCCTATATGATAGGAAGGGTACGGACTTGAGTCTAACCTTTTCAGATACTGAGATTTTTGTTTGTCAAACTCTTTTTTTGAGATTTCAAAATTAATATTTGCAATTGCTATCTTTTCCTCAACTCTGTAGATACTATCCCTTTTGGCTTGTTCTTCTTTCACTTTCACTTCCTCAGCTTGTTTATTGGCGAACTGAATTGAATCCTGAATTTGTTGCTGTCTTAAATCTTCTTTCTTTTTTGTTTGCGAGTTACAACCAGTAAAAAGGATTGTAAAAATTAAGAAAATAGCCGATAGTTTCATTTGGTCTTGTCTGTGGTTGCTTAAGGTTCAATAAGCAGATTGGGAAAAAGATGGCGTGAACCCATGCTATAAACTGAAGGTATCGCCAAACACCCTAAGAAGAATAACACAAGAACACGCCAATAACGGCGTGATACATTGTTTTATCTTCTTGAAAAGAATTGGCGATTTTTCAGTTTTAAAACAATAGCATCGCTATCTGATATTTTTATTTTCTGTGTGCTAAGATAATTTATTTACTATAATTCTATATTAATATTTCTACAAATGTCTGTGGTATTACTACTGCGAAACAATTAGAATGGTGATTTTGCAAAAATGTCAGATTCTTGTACTGGTAGCTTGAGATCTAACCAGTGCGTTTCTGGCATTATTCAATGTTGAGTTTCGGAAGTAGCCATTCTCCTATTTCCGCGATCATTTTATATTCTGCTTCGGTAACCTTTTCTCGTTCTGGATGAGAAAACTTTTGTCGCACTGTGTTCAGTCGATTTATCCATTCAATTCTTTTGGCAATTTTAACGCTTTCTAAACCCGGAGGAGTGAAGACATTGAGGAATAGCTCTGTGTTGTCCATTATGATTTTTTGATAATGGATAGTCAATAGATAATTTTCATCTGGTTCTTTATTGCCTTGATCAATAGCAGTATTGCTACAGTATTTCCTGATATCCTTGTGAACTCCTTCAATCCACCAGTTTTTTAATCCATAGTGTTTTTTTAGTTCCGCAAATATATATTCTCTCATGCCCAACTGTATCTGATCACCAAGTAGTTTTGTGGGATTATTAAATTGTCCAGAAGTATCTTTAATCCATTGTTGCAGGCCAGGAGGGTCATAGTCCTCATGATCTTTGTGTACTGCATGTTGGAATTCTGGAAGTATTTTTTTCACTGCGCCAGCACCATAATAACCTCTGAGTTTTTTTAGCTCGCTTGGATTAAGGCTATTGAGAAAAATGGCCAAAGAGTCAATGTAGGGTTTAATCTGTTTAAAGATTCCCTCAGCATTTTCCATATGGACATTAAATCCATCGTTGACTTCGTGTTTCAGTAGATCGTCAAGTAATCTTAAGAAGGATGAGATCCCAACATTCATTGCAATAAATCCTCCTTCTCCGCTGCCTTTTTCCCATTGTTCTGAACATTCTGACTCTAAAACATTAAGGGATAGTACGATAAACTTAAAGCATTTCTCCAAAGTTTCTTCGAAGTCTCCAGTCCAGAAATACCCAGTTTTGGTTAGCTTTCTCTTTTGTATTAATCCTAAAAACAGTGTTGGATTTATACCCCAGCTTAATAGTTGTTCAAGAGTAAGGCACCTTAATGCATTTTTGGACTCTTCACTTAAAATAATTCGCTTATACAATGGAGAATTATCATCTGTTCCTAATTTGTGGATTAGTCTGGTTTTTAATGCGTCAAACGCTTCATCTTGACTTGCTGACCCCCAATTAAATTCCGACATCATTGTTCTGAGTAAATTTCGAGGGACTGATTTTTGTGTATTATTTATGTCTATGAATATTTTGGTCTGATCTTCAGCAGGTAGGTCTTCAAATGCTACTACGGGGATCTCGTCTGTGTATCTATTTTTAATGCCACCATAACCAAATATCCTGTGTTGTCCATCAACAATAAATGCAGACCTATAATAGTTCGGTAAAGTTAAGATTCCAAGTTCCGTGTATCCATCATGTTCGATTGAGCTTGAGAGTGGACTAAAATTTAATCCCTTCGAATTTCCATTATTGTCTAACGTTTTGAAGTTGATAATTACAGAGTTAGGAAAGAATCCTTGCTTTTCACTTACATACTTGCTGATATCCCTAACCCGTGAACCTTTAATCATCCTTTGATAGCTTTCAAAAGCTTCTGCTGAAGTGTCGGTTCTATGTAGAACAAAACCAATATTTAGCAAGGTTTCAGGTTTGACGGAGAAGGAATAATAAGTATGTCCCCCCATAGTCCCTTTAATTGCTGGTATATTTGTCGGATCTCCGGGGATCTCTTCCTGCTCATATAATTTCCCGAACATTTGGTACTTTGTAGCATGGTCAAGGTTTTTAGCTATTTCCCACCAATAATCAATTTCATCTTGGTTCATATGGAAAATGCCAATATCTTGCATACGTGCCTTATCATTGTCACTTACAACGTAATTGTTGGTTGCGAATATCCATGCAATTCGGATTTGTTTTTCAAGAGCTTCATTCAGAGTTTTCTGGATTCCAGACATCATTTGTCCGATTTCTGCAATGTCTTTTTGAAAACTCTTTGATTTTCTCGACTGTGCACTTTTGCACTCAATAATAACGGCAGTGTCCTCATCGATTGCAATAACATCAATTTGCTTGGGTGGAACTAAGCTATTTTTGCTGTGCGTTATTTTAAAATTTCTATCAGAATTTAACCATATGAAGCCTGCCTTTGCAAACACTGCCCAAACTTTGTCCTCGAATGCTTCGTTATGAGGTTTTGGCTTCTGGTATTTATTAGAGCTTTTTAATGACTTTGCTAATGTCCATCCCTCGTTTAGGTATTCTTCTTTTCTTATCTTTTTGTCTACTTTGGTAATGAATTCAGAATATTTCGAATTAATTCTTCTTGCCGAAATTTCCGAGATGTGATCCAGACCTTTTAAAGGAGGATTGGGAATTATAAAATCTTCGTCCTGGTCTGTGTCGAAGTTTAAGATAGGTTGTCCTCCAATCCATTCATTGAATTGTGATTTGTTCAATCCTAAAACTTTATCAAATCCTACCTCTTGGCATTTTTCGAATAAATTTGAATTTATCTCATCATCACTAATGCCAATAAGTTTTAAACGATCTTCAAGTACGTTTCTAAACAAAGCTCCAAGGTCGCCATCAGCATAGAGTGGCGATATGTCATATTCCACAACCTTTGAGAGTCTTTGGTTGGATTTAGCTGCTTTGCCTGCTATTAAGACACTTCTAATATTTGTCTGGACTTTCCTGTTTAGTGAGCCAGGTTTATTGTATAGAAATACTCCTTTAAAATTCTTTTTCGTATAGAATTGCTTAAAATCATCAACAATATCTATATGAGTTAATAGGGCAGCCATTAAAGCAAAATAACTTCTGGTTTCTCTGTGCTTTACAACTTCCTGCCAATATTCAGGAATATTATCTAAATCAGTTGTGCCAAGAAGTGCTTTAATTACCGGTTGATCGACTTGGCCTGCGATTACCTGTGATAAATCACCATCAGCGATTAATTCTACAGCATGGACAATTGAGTATCTTGTCCAAGAAGTTTTAAGTTTAGCGGTGTTTAGATTATTCATTTATTGATTATTTTGGGACAACAAAAACTAAAATTTCATTAACGTTTCTACTTTTATCTTTGGCTCTACCCATTGTGCTGTGAGTGTATTTCCTCTCTTTTATGTAGATATCATAATATTCGGTTGAATTTTCGGCAATCTCTTTTACCTTTTGTAGATTAATCATTCCAGTGTTGCTATAACTCAAAACCAATTTGAGTTTTTTCTGCGATGTAATCGTGAAAAGGTTTTTGAATGCATTTTCAACATTGGCCCTTTGGCAAAAAGGTGATTGATGTCTTTCATTGCGATATCTGCCCTTGTGAGCGATCTCAGGATAATCGTATTTTACCAGAGTTTCAAACGCATGATAAAATCTTGAGTAGTGGACAAAATTATATGGAGGATCAGCATAGACCAAAGAACCATCTGGAATCCGCTCTAAGCATTCCATATAATCAATAGATGTGAATACGTGTTCTTTATTGTGAATAGTACTGTAGTTTAATAACTCAGAGAACTTTTTTTCAAAATAAGGTTGAATATTTCTTCTTCGATATATCAAAATGTCCATCATTGATGATGCCTTATTCGCATCTCTGTACTGTGCAAAATGGCCTGTGCTTTGGGCATTGTACGCCATTGCATGCATAAGTGCAGAAATTATAAGAGGATAAATAGATTCCTTTGCGTAAAAATCTGCAGCTTTTCTATATGCATCTATCCAAACGCATTGCTCAAATGACCAATATGTGCCGGAATAATACTTAGTAAATAGGTGAAAATCTTGTCCGTCAAAACTATGATTAATTAGTGCTTGTTGATTTTTTTCCAGCGCTTGAAACTCAGAAAGAGTAATGCCAGATTTATAAATGAAGCGAAATGAAGATAAGTTGGCTTTTAAGCTCTTAACGTGTTCTTCGGCAATACGCGTTATTTGATGTAAGATTCCTTGAAATTTGTTCTGGTTTATTTGAGACAGATATGTTCTGGAAAGTATTTCAGAATATTCTTGAATATCATTTGACCAAATTTTGGCATCATCTTTAAGGGTAGCACCGATTACTCCAGAGCCTGCAAAAAGATCGCAAATCAGTTCTCCATTATGGACTGATCTAATTCCATCTATAACGAACTTCAATAGCTCCCTTTTTGATCCCATGTATTTGATAATTGGGGGAGGAGGAGACATTTTATTGCTCTTTACTTTCAAATTTATTTTATCGGTAATCATTAATTTGTACAATGGTCTTACTTGACGGAAATTCTTATTTTATTTAGCTTACAACAAAGAAAGTGATTATTTGGAGCCCCACAATAAAAGTTTTGAACGATAAAAATTGCTTTGAGCTGAATTACTTTGTTGTGCTTAAAATGGCATTCATAGGTCTGCTTTATGTGGTTCGATTATCCCTATTGTTACACTTGTTGTTATTAAAATAAAATAGACAGCCATAAGTAGCTGTCTATTAGGCGTGTATAAGTATGTTTAGTGATCCCACCGGGATTCGAACCCAGATCGCAAGAACCGGAATCTTGTATTCTATCCATTGAACTATGGGACCATTTGCGTGCAAAAGTAACAAATTTCCCGAATGTGAGTAATGGAATTGAAGATTAGCTTAGGATTAATTGTTAATAAAATGCATTGTTCCCTATAGCTGTCGTTTTTTTATATCGCTACTTTTGTTGCCATAAAACAGAAAACAATGAAGGATAGGGTTAACCTTGCCAGAAAGCAATTTGATTCGTATGTTGAAGCCATCGAAGGTTTCGATGGGCAACAACTCAAAAATATTGAAATAAAAAGAAACCATTCATACCGGGTTGCAGATCTTGCTGTTATACTGGCTTCCAAACTGGGATTAAATGAAACCGAAGTTTATCTATCGTTTCTTATTGGATTGTATCACGATATCGGAAGATTTAAACAACTAAAAGATTACAATACTTTTAGTGATGCAAAATCAGTTGATCATGCAGCGTTTGGTATTGATGTTCTTAAAAACGGGAATTTTTTTGATAATCTGGATGAGGACCAGGTTAACCTGATTTATTTGGCCATACAGCAGCATAACAAACTCGGATTACCAAATCAATTGAACGATAAACAACGACTCCTGGCACAAATAATAAGGGATGCCGATAAACTTGATATTTTAAGGGTGATAACCGATTATTATTCAAATCCGAAAGCTACGCCAAATCATACATTAACCTGGGAAATGCCTAAAGGAAATACTGTTTCGCCTGATGTTTCAAAACAAATCTTAAAGGGTAGTCTTGTATCAAAGGAAAAGGTTGTCAACGAGCTGGATATTAAAGTGATGCAGTTATCCTGGGTGTACGATCTTAACTATCGTCCTTCATTTGAATTAATGATGGAACGACGTTACCTTGAAAAAATTTATAACTCGATGCCGAAAAACGACACTGTGATAGAAATTTTCAGAAAGGTAAAAGTATTTGTTGAAAATAAGTTTATTGCCTGATGCTAAAGATTGTTACGGATGCAATAGCGCGAAATAAAAGTAACTCAAAAAAAACAGTAAGTAATGGCTAACAGATTAGTGTGCTTATGTAATCTTGTAGATGAAAAAGAGATAAAAAAACTGCTGGAAAAAGGAGCCGATTCTACATTACAAATTCAATCGCTAACCCGGGCGGGAACCTCTTGTGGCCGTTGTTTGCCGGTTATTGATGGCTTGGTAAAAGAGCATTTAAAAACAAAACCCAAGCCGCAACAAGGAAAGCTGCGACTCGGGTTCTAAACACAACATCAAAATATTTTCTTAGAAGTATCTTGGCGATACAACTTTTTCTTTCTTAAATCGTAATTCGTACGATACCATAACTTCGTGGGTACCATTGTTGTAATGCTTCAGGTTCGTTGTTGCAAAGTCAATGGCATAACCAATTCTCAGTTTTTCGGCAAACAACCATTGGGCAATAAAACCATACGAATCACCCGAGCGCCACATCGCACCTAACCAAAGTTTTTCTTTTATGAGGAAATTACCTGTCAGGTCTAACTGAAGTGGAGTTCCGGTTTCAGAAGTAAACGATGCTTTTGTTAAAGCCGTTGGTTTAAACTTCACATTTTCTCCAAGGTCGAAAACAGCCCCGGCCATTAAGAAGTAATGACGTAGTTGCCCCTCAACCGAAAAGTTTTGATAATCGCTTTCAAATTTACTATTAATAACCCTTGGAATAGAGAATCCAACATAAGCACGTTTGCTGTACAGAAATGCTCCAACTCCAAAGTTTGGTTTTAGTTTCGAGTCAATATCACCAACGAATGAAGGATCACCCGGATCGATAATATTGTGCTCGGCAAGGTTGTGGTTGTAACTTGTAAATCCACCTTTTAAACCTAATCGTAAATTTGTTTTTTCGCTTAACGGAACCAGGTAGGAGTAATCGCCATAAAGGTAAAAACGCTTCACATAACCTACCTTGTCATTTATTACATTTAAGCCCAGGGCTACCCGTTCATTTTTTAACGGAGCCTGAAATGAAAATGAATAAGTTTCAGGAGCACCGTCCCAGCCTGTCCACTGGTGACGGCCCAATGCCATAAAACCTACCGATTCCCATGTTCCGGCATAAGCCGGGTTTATGGTTTGTGTATTAAACATGTATTGTGTATACATCGGGTCTTGCTGTGCATTAGAGGTAAATGCTGCTACTACTATTGCCAGAATCCCTAAACCTTTGATTATATTTAATTTTGTTTTCATCGTTCTAATTTTTTCAGATTTAACATTCATTAATTAATCAATTAATTATTTAGGAATACGAATCCTGTAACTGGCTCTTTACCATCCTTATTGAAGTATAGTATGTAGAAGTAGTTGGCAGCTGGCAACTGGTCTTTACCAAGCTGCATATCGTGCATCGATGTTCCATCCCACCAGGCATCGTACTCGCCCCAATGCGACGTGTTACCAAAGCGTTCTTGTTCAAACACCAGGTTGCCCCATCGGTTAAAGATTTCAATTTTGGCATCCGGATAATCGTCCTCAAACTTCGCATCGCTTTCAATAGTACACGCAATTCTGAACAGGTCATTATAACCATCACCATTAGGTGAGAAACCATCAGGAATATTCCATTCATCGCAGGTTTCAGCTTCTGGTTCTTCCGGGATAACACGTCGTTCAATGTCATCTCTCCAATCTCGGATGTTATTGGCTGTATCTGCAGCCATATCCACTAATGGTGCATTTGAACCTACCGCATTCTTTCCATGTAGCCATTCAAGACTTGTATCGTAGGTGTCGTAGGCGTCGTCAAGGCCATCACCATCGCTATCCGTTCCGATGAAATCAACATCAGCAATACTGTCATAAGGTAGTTCGTCCCATCCTTCAATGTAGTCAGCAATTCCATCGTTGTCTGCATCCAAATCCTGGAAGTCAGGTGTTCCGTCAAGATCCATATCCATTGCCGGATAATAGACATTCTGTTCGTTATCATCATACTGATCATCCCAACCGTCTTTATCCGAATCACTTCCTAACGGAGGATAATAATCAAATCCAAAATCAATACCACCATCGGCTTCATACTGAATACCTTCTGGTATATTTTGTTGCCACTCAATGTTGTCGACAATACCATCGTTATCCGAATCAATATCAAGGCGATCAACTATGCCGTCACCATCAGTATCAATATCACCATCTGCATTAGCCGACTTATTTTCGTCTTGCTCATGTATATCCAAAAGACCATCATCGTCATCGTCAATATCATCTACGTCTGGAATATCATCACAGTCGGTATCCAACAGAATATGAATGGTTACCTCTGCCGTATCGCAATTTTCAGTATTTACAGTATGACAAACAGAGTAAGTAAGTGTTATTACTGCCTCGCTGGCATCTTCGTTTACATAGTTTAATGCACCATTTGTAATTGTAACACCATTAGGCAATGTATTTAACACATTAAAGTTTGAATTTTCTTGTGTTATACCTTCATCGTTGGCAAGCAAGTCTACATCGCCTGTCACGGTTCCACCCGGGCAATAAATCAAGGTAAGTACATCAGGATTTGCTCTGAATGGTTCAACACCACAATCAAATTCTCCTTCTTCAACTGTAACTGATGCAGTGCAAGTTGAAGTATTACCACATTCGTCAATTACGGTTAATGTTACTAGATTAACACCTAAACCACCGCAATAGAAGTTTTCCTTATCAATAAACATGGTGTCTATTGCACAATTGTCGGTAGAACCACCGTCAATGTCGGCAACAGTAATACTTGCAACGCCATTTTCATTCAGTTGAATTGTAATATCATTACAAACTGCAGTTGGAGCAGTGTTGTCAAGAACAGTTATAACCTGTACCTGAGGATCTGCTTCGTTTCCACAAGCATCGGCAAGTGTCCATGTACGTGTAATAATCCATTCTCCTGCACAGTTGCTTTGCTCTGTGATTTCTGTATATTCTGCATTCAAATCAGTACAGCAAATGTCGCTTTCATCAGTTACGTCACCAGTAACTTCTACGCTTGCATCATATTGGCAGTCATCTCCTGAGTATATGGTAATATCGGCAGGAGCAGTAAATGTAGGAGCAGTGGTATCAACAATCGTAAATGTGGCTGTTGTCGACACACTGTTTCCACAATCGTCAGTTGCAGTAAAGGTAACAGTTGCTGATCCGGTATTGCAACAACCAGGAGTAAGTGCTTCAAAGTCGTTGTTCCAGGTTATGCTACCAAAGCCTGCTTCGGCAGCACCGGTTGTTCCGTGTGTTGCTAACCAGTTTTCAAGAGCTTCAGTATTTCCTAAGCCATCACATTCAACGGTTAAATCGCTTGCTTCGCTGGTAAGCTCCACAATGTCTTCTCTAACAGTCAAATTCAAAATTATTGTACTGTCGCAACCAGCTGCATTTGTAGTGTACTGGCGGTATGAACCTGTTTGCGTATAAGTTCTGCCATTTAAGGTATACTCGTCGCATACAACCATACTGATTACATTCAGTGTACTTTCCAGGATGGTTAAGTTGATGGTCAGCGTTCCGGTGCAACCTTGTTCGCTTTCAATAACCTGAGTGTAGGTTCCACTTTCAGTATATGTTTCACCATTAAGTTCATATTCTTCACAAGCAGTTACATCAATTGTATCTTCAGGGCTCTCCAATACAATCAAGTTAATAGTTAATGTACTGTCGCATCCTGCGTTGTTCGTCAGGTTCTGAATAAAGGTGCCTGATTCAGTATAAGTGGAATCATTAATAGTCACTTCATCACAAACCGTCCTGTTTATTGTTTCTTCCGAGCTGTAATTTACAGTTGCAACAATTGTAAGTGTGCTGTCACAGCCAGCTTCATTAGTCAGGTTTTGCGTGTAAGTACCCGAGGTGTAATATGGAATTTCATTTACTACTACAGAATCGCAATCTTCTTCTTCAATTGTTTCGAATGTGCTTTCCAGAACTGTCAGGTTGATAGTCAGTGTGCTGTCGCAACCTGCCGCATTTTCTAAGTATTGAGTGTAGGTTCCTGATTCGTCGTAAGTAGAATCGTTTATTGTAAGCATATCACAAACAGTAGTGTCAATCGTTTCGAAAGTACTTTCCAGGATAGTCAGGTCAAGTGTTACTATCGAGTCACAGCCAGCAGCATTTGTAAATGTATGCGTTGGCGTTGCATCAGCGTAGAATGTTTCACCATACCAGGTAAACGAGTCGCAGGCCACAGCTGCAGTGTCACCAGTATTGCTGTAATTCACCGTCAGGTTCACAGTAATAATGCTGTCGCACCCGTTAACCGTCTGGAATACCACGTCTTTAGATCCTGCTTCAGTCCATGTGCTGTCGCCGTATGTGAAGTCAAGTTCGCTATCGCAAATTGTAGTGTCTACCGTTGCTGAATATGTAGGATTCACCGTCAGGTTCACAGTAATAATGCTGTCGCACCCGTTAACCGTCTGGAATACCACGTCTTTAGATCCTGCTTCAGTCCATGTGCTGTCGCCGTATGTGAAGTCAAGTTCGCTATCGCAAATTGTAGTGTCTACCGTTGCTGAATATGTAGGATTCACCGTCAGGTTCACAGTAATAATGCTGTCGCACCCGTTAACCGTCTGGAATACCACGTCTTTAGATCCTGCTTCAGTCCATGTGCTGTCGCCGTATGTGAAGTCAAGTTCGCTATCGCAAATTGTAGTGTCTACCGTTGCTGAATATGTAGGATTCACCGTCAGGTTCACAGTAATAATGCTGTCGCACCCGTTGACGGTCTGGAATGTGATGTCTTTTGACCCGGCAGCAGTGAACTCGGTGCCTTCGTAATTGAATGGCATGTCGGCTTCACAAACGGCAGTATCCACAGCTGTATTTTCAACAGCAGTGTAAGTCGGGTAGACAGTCAGGTTCACAGTAACAATACTGTCGCAACCGTTGACGGTCTGGAATGTGATGTTTTTTGACCCGGCAGCAGTGAACTCGGTGCCTTCGTAATTGAATGGCATGTCGGCTTCACAAACGGCAGTATCCACAGCTGTATTTTCAACAGCAGTGTAAGTCGGGTAGACAGTCAGGTTCACAGTAACAATACTGTCGCAACCGTTGACGGTCTGGAATGTGATGTTTTTTGACCCGGCAGCAGTGAACTCGGTGCCTTCGTAATTGAATGGCATGTCGGCTTCACAAACGGCAGTATCCACAGCTGTATTTTCAACAGCAGTGTAAGTCGGGTAGACAGTCAGGTTCACAGTAACAATACTGTCGCAACCGTTGACGGTCTGGAATGTGATGTCTTTTGACCCGGCAGCAGTGAACTCGGTGCCTTCGTAATTGAATGGCATGTCGGCTTCACAAACGGCAGTATCCACAGCTGTATTTTCAACAGCAGTGTAAGTCGGGTAGACAGTCAGGTTCACAGTAACAATACTGTCGCAACCGTTGACGGTCTGGAATGTGATGTCTTTTGACCCGGCAGCAGTGAACTCGGTGCCTTCGTAATTGAATGGCATGTCGGCTTCACAAACGGCAGTATCCACAGCTGTATTTTCAACAGCAGTGTAAGTCGGGTAGACAGTCAGGTTCACAGTAACAATACTGTCGCAACCGTTGACGGTCTGGAATGTGATGTCTTTTGACCCGGCAGCAGTGAACTCGGTGCCTTCGTAATTGAATGGCATGTCGGCTTCACAAACGGCAGTATCCACAGCTGTATTTTCAACAGCAGTGTAAGTCGGGTAGACAGTCAGGTTCACAGTAACAATACTGTCGCAACCGTTGACGGTCTGGAATGTGATGTCTTTTGACCCGGCAGCAGTGAACTCGGTGCCTTCGTAATTGAATGGCATGTCGGCTTCACAAACGGCAGTATCCACAGCTGTATTTTCAACAGCAGTGTAAGTCGGGTAGACAGTCAGGTTCACAGTAACAATACTGTCGCAACCGTTGACGGTCTGGAATGTGATGTCTTTTGACCCGGCAGCAGTGAACTCGGTGCCTTCGTAATTGAATGGCATGTCGGCTTCACAAACGGCAGTATCCACAGCTGTATTTTCAACAGCAGTGTAAGTCGGGTAGACAGTCAGGTTCACAGTAACAATACTGTCGCAACCGTTGACGGTCTGGAATGTGATGTCTTTTGACCCGGCAGCAGTGAACTCGGTGCCTTCGTAATTGAATGGCATGTCGGCTTCACAAACGGCAGTATCCACAGCTGTATTTTCAACAGCAGTGTAAGTCGGGTAGACAGTCAGGTTCACAGTAACAATACTGTCGCAACCGTTGACGGTCTGGAATGTGATGTCTTTTGACCCGGCAGCAGTGAACTCGGTGCCTTCGTAATTGAATGGCATGTCGGCTTCACAAACGGCAGTATCCACAGCTGTATTTTCAACAGCAGTGTAAGTCGGGTAGACAGTCAGGTTCACAGTAACAATACTGTCGCAACCGTTGACGGTCTGGAATGTGATGTCTTTTGACCCGGCAGCAGTGAACTCGGTGCCTTCGTAATTGAATGGCATGTCGGCTTCACAAACGGCAGTATCCACAGCTGTATTTTCAACAGCAGTGTAAGTCGGGTAGACAGTCAGGTTCACAGTAACAATACTGTCGCAACCGTTGACGGTCTGGAATGTGATGTCTTTTGACCCGGCAGCAGTGAACTCGGTGCCTTCGTAATTGAATGGCATGTCGGCTTCACAAACGGCAGTATCCACAGCTGTATTTTCAACAGCAGTGTAAGTCGGGTAGACAGTCAGGTTCACAGTAACAATACTGTCGCAACCGTTGACGGTCTGGAATGTGATGTCTTTTGACCCGGCAGCAGTGAACTCGGTGCCTTCGTAATTGAATGGCATGTCGGCTTCACAAACGGCAGTATCCACAGCTGTATTTTCAACAGCAGTGTAAGTCGGGTAGACAGTCAGGTTCACAGTAACAATACTGTCGCAACCGTTGACGGTCTGGAATGTGATGTCTTTTGACCCGGCAGCAGTGAACTCGGTGCCTTCGTAATTGAATGGCATGTCGGCTTCACAAACGGCAGTATCCACAGCTGTATTTTCAACAGCAGTGTAAGTCGGGTAGACAGTCAGGTTCACAGTAACAATACTGTCGCAACCGTTGACGGTCTGGAATGTGATGTCTTTTGACCCGGCAGCAGTGAACTCGGTGCCTTCGTAATTGAATGGCATGTCGGCTTCACAAACGGCAGTATCCACAGCTGTATTTTCAACAGCAGTGTAAGTCGGGTAGACAGTCAGGTTCACAGTAACAATACTGTCGCAACCGTTGACGGTCTGGAATGTGATGTCTTTTGACCCGGCAGCAGTGAACTCGGTGCCTTCGTAATTGAATGGCATGTCGGCTTCACAAACGGCAGTATCCACAGCTGTATTTTCAACAGCAGTGTAAGTCGGGTAGACAGTCAGGTTCACAGTAACAATACTGTCGCAACCGTTGACGGTCTGGAATGTGATGTCTTTTGACCCGGCAGCAGTGAACTCGGTGCCTTCGTAATTGAATGGCATGTCGGCTTCACAAACGGCAGTATCCACAGCTGTATTTTCAACAGCAGTGTAAGTCGGGTAGACAGTCAGGTTCACAGTAACAATACTGTCGCAACCGTTGACGGTCTGGAATGTGATGTCTTTTGACCCGGCAGCAGTGAACTCGGTGCCTTCGTAATTGAATGGCATGTCGGCTTCACAAACGGCAGTATCCACAGCTGTATTTTCAACAGCAGTGTAAGTCGGGTAGACAGTCAGGTTCACAGTAACAATACTGTCGCAACCGTTGACGGTCTGGAATGTGATGTCTTTTGACCCGGCAGCAGTGAACTCGGTGCCTTCGTAATTGAATGGCATGTCGGCTTCACAAACGGCAGTATCCACAGCTGTATTTTCAACAGCAGTGTAAGTCGGGTAGACAGTCAGGTTCACAGTAACAATACTGTCGCAACCGTTGACGGTCTGGAATGTGATGTCTTTTGACCCGGCAGCAGTGAACTCGGTGCCTTCGTAATTGAATGGCATGTCGGCTTCACAAACGGCAGTATCCACAGCTGTATTTTCAACAGCAGTGTAAGTCGGGTAGACAGTCAGGTTCACAGTAACAATACTGTCGCAACCGTTGACGGTCTGGAATGTGATGTCTTTTGACCCGGCAGCAGTGAACTCGGTGCCTTCGTAATTGAATGGCATGTCGGCTTCACAAACGGCAGTATCCACAGCTGTATTTTCAACAGCAGTGTAAGTCGGGTAGACAGTCAGGTTCACAGTAACAATACTGTCGCAACCGTTGACGGTCTGGAATGTGATGTCTTTTGACCCGGCAGCAGTGAACTCGGTGCCTTCGTAATTGAATGGCATGTCGGCTTCACAAACGGCAGTATCCACAGCTGTATTTTCAACAGCAGTGTAAGTCGGGTAGACAGTCAGGTTCACAGTAACAATACTGTCGCAACCGTTGACGGTCTGGAATGTGATGTCTTTTGACCCGGCAGCAGTGAACTCGGTGCCTTCGTAATTGAATGGCATGTCGGCTTCACAAACGGCAGTATCCACAGCTGTATTTTCAACAGCAGTGTAAGTCGGGTAGACAGTCAGGTTCACAGTAACAATACTGTCGCAACCGTTGACGGTCTGGAATGTGATGTTTTTTGACCCGGCAGCAGTGAACTCGGTGCCTTCGTAATTGAATGGCATGTCGGCTTCACAAACGGCAGTATCCACAGCTGTATTTTCAACAGCAGTGTAAGTCGGGTAGACAGTCAGGTTCACAGTAACAATACTGTCGCAACCGTTGACGGTCTGGAATGTGATGTTTTTTGACCCGGCAGCAGTGAACTCGGTGCCTTCGTAATTGAATGGCATGTCGGCTTCACAAACGGCAGTATCCACAGCTGTATTTTCAACAGCAGTGTAAGTCGGGTAGACCGTCAGGTTCACAGTAACAATACTGTCGCAACCGTTGACGGTCTGGAATGTGATGTCTTTTGACCCGGCAGCAGTGAACTCGGTGCCTTCGTAATTGAATGGCATGTCGGCTTCACAAACGGCAGTATCCACAGCTGTATTTTCAACAGCAGTGTAAGTCGGGTAGACAGTCAGGTTCACAGTAACAATACTGTCGCAACCGTTGACGGTCTGGAATGTGATGTCTTTTGACCCGGCAGCAGTGAACTCGGTGCCTTCGTAATTGAATGGCATGTCGGCTTCACAAACGGCAGTATCCACAGCTGTATTTTCAACAGCAGTGTAAGTCGGGTAGACAGTCAGGTTCACAGTAACAATACTGTCGCAACCGTTGACGGTCTGGAATGTGATGTCTTTTGACCCGGCAGCAGTGAACTCGGTGCCTTCGTAATTGAATGGCATGTCGGCTTCACAAACGGCAGTATCCACAGCTGTATTTTCAACAGCAGTGTAAGTCGGGTAGACAGTCAGGTTCACAGTAACAATACTGTCGCAACCGTTGACGGTCTGGAATGTGATGTCTTTTGACCCGGCAGCAGTGAACTCGGTGCCTTCGTAATTGAATGGCATGTCGGCTTCACAAACGGCAGTATCCACAGCTGTATTTTCAACAGCAGTGTAAGTCGGGTAGACAGTCAGGTTCACAGTAACAATACTGTCGCAACCGTTGACGGTCTGGAATGTGATGTCTTTTGACCCGGCAGCAGTGAACTCGGTGCCTTCGTAATTGAATGGCATGTCGGCTTCACAAACGGCAGTATCCACAGCTGTATTTTCAACAGCAGTGTAAGTCGGGTAGACAGTCAGGTTCACAGTAACAATACTGTCGCAACCGTTGACGGTCTGGAATGTGATGTCTTTTGACCCGGCAGCAGTGAACTCGGTGCCTTCGTAATTGAATGGCATGTCGGCTTCACAAACGGCAGTATCCACAGTCAGGTTGTACTGTTTTCAACAGCAGTGTAAGTCGGGTAGACAGTCAGGTTCACAGTAACAATACTGTCGCAACCGTTGACGGTCTGGAATGTGATGTCTTTTGACCCGGCAGCAGTGAACTCGGTGCCTTCGTAATTGAATGGCATGTCGGCTTCACAAACGGCAGTATCCACAGCTGTATTTTCAACAGCAGTGTAAGTCGGGTAGACAGTCAGGTTCACAGTAACAATACTGTCGCAACCGTTGACGGTCTGGAATGTGATGTCTTTTGACCCGGCAGCAGTGAACTCGGTGCCTTCGTAATTGAATGGCATGTCGGCTTCACAAACGGCAGTATCCACAGCTGTATTTTCAACAGCAGTGTAAGTCGGGTAGACAGTCAGGTTCACAGTAACAATACTGTCGCAACCGTTGACGGTCTGGAATGTGATGTCTTTTGACCCGGCAGCAGTGAACTCGGTGCCTTCGTAATTGAATGGCATGTCGGCTTCACAAACGGCAGTATCCACAGCTGTATTTTCAACAGCAGTGTAAGTCGGGTAGACAGTCAGGTTCACAGTAACAATACTGTCGCAACCGTTGACGGTCTGGAATGTGATGTCTTTTGACCCGGCAGCAGTGAACTCGGTGCCTTCGTAATTGAATGGCATGTCGGCTTCACAAACGGCAGTATCCACAGCTGTATTTTCAACAGCAGTGTAAGTCGGGTAGACAGTCAGGTTCACAGTACTGTCGCAACAATACTGTCGCAACCGTTGACGGTCTGGAATGTGATGTCTTTTGACCCGGCAGCAGTGAACTCGGTGCCTTCGTAATTGAATGGCATGTCGGCTTCACAAACGGCAGTATCCACAGCTGTATTTTCAACAGCAGTGTAAGTCGGGTAGACAGTCAGGTTCACAGTAACAATACTGTCGCAACCGTTGACGGTCTGGAATGTGATGTCTTTTGACCCGGCAGCAGTGAACTCGGTGCCTTCGTAATTGAATGGCATGTCGGCTTCACAAACGGCAGTATCCACAGCTGTATTTTCAACAGCAGTGTAAGTCGGGTAGACAGTCAGGTTCACAGTAACAATACTGTCGCAACCGTTGACGGTCTGGAATGTGATGTCTTTTGACCCGGCAGCAGTGAACTCGGTGCCTTCGTAATTGAATGGCATGTCGGCTTCACAAACGGCAGTATCCACAGTTGTATTTTCAACAGCAGTGTAAGTCGGGTAGACAGTCAGGTTCACAGTAACAATACTGTCGCAACCGTTGACGGTCTGGAATGTGATGTCTTTTGACCCGGCAGCAGTGAACTCGGTGCCTTCGTAATTGAATGGCATGTCGGCTTCACAAACGGCAGTATCCACAGCTGTATTTTCAACAGCAGTGTAAGTCGGGTAGACAGTCAGGTTCACAGTAACAATACTGTCGCAACCGTTGACGGTCTGGAATGTGATGTCTTTTGACCCGGCAGCAGTGAACTCGGTGCCTTCGTAATTGAATGGCATGTCGGCTTCACAAACGGCAGTATCCACAGCTGTATTTTCAACAGCAGTGTAAGTCGGGTAGACAGTAATGCTAACCGTATCCAAAGCAACACAAGAACCGCCATTGTATGTCACTTCAACAATATATAATCCTGCATCAGCGGTCGTTACATTATTTATTATGGGATTCTGGTCAGATGAAAATTCAGAACCTCCATCTTTATTCCAACTATAACTACCTCCATCAATTGTTGTGGCAAAAAGTTCAAGGTTTTCACTTTCACATAGTGCAGAGTCTGTTGCAGAAGCAGAAACTGTTTGAGTGCAACAGTCTTTTACCACCACAGTTACAGTTGCTATTCTCGATTCCTTAACCGGACCATAATTAGGAATGTCACCGGGTTTCGTACTTAGTTGGTATTTAAGGATATATGTACCTATTGGCGTACCTGCTTTTACTGAAACACTACCGTTGTCTGTGTTAAAAATTAAATTGATGTTCGCTTGAATTACATTGGTAACAATGGTATCTCCTAATGTTATATCATGTCCACGATATGTATCGTTGGAGTAAGCATTAAGAACTTCTGTGTCTGCTGTAATTGGAAAGCATACATCTGAATTATTATCATCCGCGGCAATTGGCGTGGGAAAATTGTATTGTATAATATTTGGGCCAATGCTTGCTGAAAAGTATCTTGAGCCAGGATTGTTGCCGTATTGATTACTATTGCGAAAACTTTTAATTCCAATTATAAATTCAAATGAAGCAACAGCATCGGTATATGTGGCGGAAAAACTACCTTCGGGATTTACTACTACGCTTCCTCCGCCATCGGTGTAGCTACCATAATAACCTATTACATCCAGAGTAATACCGCTTTCTACAACTGTTAAATCTGTAGGAGTTTGAACATCGTAAGTGCTGTATCCGGTAATTTGCATATACTCGGTAAATCCATAAGTACGGTCAGAATTAGATGAATAATAAGCATCTCCATCAATATCGACACCTATAAAATTGAAATCATTTAAGTATACTGGTAAATCAGTAGTGCTTTCGAAAAAATCAACCTCAAACTTAACATATCCGTCTGTGTTAAAATTAATAACAGGTTGAAATCTCTCATTTCTTTTCTGGGCATCATTCGGATAACCCTCTTGATCAAAATTACTCCAACTATCTACGCGGTTTTTCTCAACAATAGTAACTGTTGCATAAATATTTACTCCACTTGAAGGGAGAATGTTTGTATAAGTGTAATAGTCGCCTACACTATAGTTAAAGCCCGAGGACGGTGTTCCATTTTTAAATTCAATAGTTTGACCTGTTGTAGGAATTTGGCCAAAACTTGAGAAAACTCCATGAAACAAAAACACCAACCCCAGGAGTAGGGTTCGAGCTAAGTTTGATTTGGGTAGAATTTTTTTCATATCGATGTTGATTTTTAAGTTGCTAATTTTTTACATAAAATTAGAAGCACTACAAAACAAATGTTCACTAACATTTACTTCATTTGCCTAATAAAACTGTTGATATGAAATTCGCGGAAAGATTAAATAACCCCTTATTTTTTACCTTCTTTAAATTTCAGAATCAATAAATTACTTATGCAAATTATGACTTAATAAGGTAAAAACCAAATTTTAATTTGTAGTTTGCTTCGTCCATCTTCTTTTACAATAATGTTTAGTACGTTCACCTACGCAAAAAGCAATCTATGTGCCATTATGTGTAAATATCAGTAGTTCAGGTATATCTGTCTTTTTTGTTTTGTGTGCGGTAGTTTCATAATGGGACAGTACTCCCGCAATGGAAAAATAAATACCATGAGGTGTTTTTATGTGAAAATGCTTTTTTTTGCACTACATAAGAGGTGATTTGTAACAACGTGATATTGTGTCGCATCAAATTGTTAATGCCTCATAATTTGTTTTAGTTTCGGGATGAAGGTTTTAATACTCATTATTACCCCGGAGTAATTCGCACAAATCGAAATTGACGTAGCATGTACAACTCTTTAATTACTTATATATTTTAAAAATATCGTTTTATATTTATGGCGTTATAAAAAAAATTAAAAAACCATCTCGATGAAAAACCGCGTTTTTATTCTTTTTATACTCTACATTTTAAGTTCATGTGGAACGGTTCCACCACCTGAACCTGTTTTACCAATCCCCTCGGCGCGCCAGTTAGCCTGGCATGATTTAGAGTATTATGCATTTGTTCATTTTAATATGAATACATTCTCGGATATGGAGTGGGGCTTTGGAGATGAAAGTCCGGGATTGTTTAATCCAACAGAATTAGACTGCAGGCAATGGGCACGTGTTTGCAAAGAGGCAGGTATGAAAGGTATAATTTTGACCGCCAAACATCATGATGGATTTTGTTTGTGGCCATCGGCTTTCACCGAACACTCTGTGAAAAACGCACCATGGAAAAACGGAGAAGGGGATGTGGTTAAAGAATTGGCAGAAGCTTGTGAAGAATATGGTCTTAAGCTTGGTATCTACCTTTCTCCATGGGATCGTAATCATCCTGATTATGGGAAACCAGAATATATTACCTATTTCAGAAATCAGTTAAAGGAATTATTGACAAACTATGGGGAGGTGTTTGAAGTTTGGTTTGACGGTGCTAATGGTGGTACTGGTTACTATGGCGGCGCCAATGAAGAGCGGCGAATTGATAGAGAAACATATTACGACTGGGAAAACACGTATAAAATTGTTCGTGAGTTGCAACCCGGTGCCTGTTTGTTTAGTGATGCCGGGCCCGATGTGCGTTGGGTGGGTAACGAAGAAGGTTGGGCTATGCCTACAAACTGGGCACCTATTCGAAGAAATGAGTTTTATCCGGGCTCTCCTAATTATGCACAACTTAGAAGTGGTCATGAAGATGGCACGCATTGGGTTCCGGCTGAGGTTGACGTTTCAATACGTCCGGGTTGGTATTATCATCAATACGAAGACCATAAAGTAAAAACACTTCCGGAGTTATTAGATATCTATTATAATAGTATAGGAAGAAATGCCTCGCTGCTAATTAATTTCCCGGTAGACACCCGGGGACTGATTCATGAAAACGATGTTCAACAAATTTTAGCACTGAAAAAAGCCATTGATGCCGATTTTGAAAAAGATCTTGCAGCGGGCAAAAAAGTGGAAGCAAGCAAGGTGCGCGGTAATTCAAAAAAATACCAGGCAAAAAATGTAACCGACAATGATCCGGATTCTTACTGGGCAAGCGATGATAGTGTTCTAAATGCAACACTAACTATTGATTTTGAAAAGCCGACAACATTCAATCGCTTTTTGGTTCAGGAAGATATTCGATTGGGGCAACGAATAAAGGAGTTTACGGTAGAAGCATACATTAATAATAAGTGGATTCAGATTGATGCACAAACAACCATCGGGCGAAAACGGATTTTACGTTTACCCGAAACAACAGCATCAAAAGTGCGGTTTTCGGTTGTCGATGCAAAAGCATGCCCAGTTATTACTAACATTGGTATATATAATGCCCCCAAAGTTGTTGTTAAACCCGACATTTCCCGGTCAAAAAACGGGCTGGTAAATATTGAAGCCTTTGATAAAGGACTGGATATATTTTATACAATTGACGGCTCAGAGCCAGGTAGCAACTCCATCAAGTATGAAACGCCGTTTAGTTTAGAAACAAAAGCTACGGTAAAAGCAATAGTTGTCGATAGTAATGAAAGTAGTAAAAGTGCTGTTTCAGTTGCAGAGTTTGATATCTCAAAAATTAAATGGAAAGTTATTGGGGCATATGACAAAGAAGAAAACGTGAGTTTTATTTTTGATGGTGATATTAACACAGCCTGGACAACTGAAAAAAATGTTCCGGTTGAATATATCATTGATTTGGGAGAAATGGTAAACTTAACCGGATTTAAATATTTGCCCGATCAGCAACGATGGAATCCTGGCATAATCTTTAATTACAGCTTATATGTAAGTAACGATGGCAAAAATTGGAACAAAGCAGTTACAGAGGAGGAGTTTTCGAATATTCGAAATAGTCCGGTTTGGCAGATAAAAAAATTCAATCCGGTTAAAACGCGCTTTATAAAATTTGTAGCTTTATCACCTGCCGAAGAAAATGGTCGGATTGGAATAGCAGAGTTTGATGTAATTACACAATAATCATATTAACCTAAACTTTTAAAAATGAAACAAACAATATTGTTTTTCCTCGTGTTGTTGCTTGTTAATCAGACAGCATTTGCGCAACAAAAAATTTGGGACGAAACTCCTGACCAAAAAGAACAACGTTTAAAATGGTGGACTGATGCCCGTTTCGGAATGTTTATCCATTGGGGCTTATATGCCCAGGCAGCCCGTCACGAATGGGTTAAAAAACGAGAACGAATTTCTGACGAAGACTACCAGAAGTATTTTGAGCTGTTTAACCCTGATTTGTTCGATCCCGCAGATTGGGCTAAAAAGGCGAAAGCCGCCGGAATGAAGTATGCGGTTATTACCACAAAGCACCACGAGGGGTTTAATATGTTCGATTCGCAGTATACTGATTATACTATTATGAATACTCCTTATGGGAAAGATATAATAAAGGAGTGGGTGGATGCTTTTCGCGCTGAAGGATTAGGAATCGGGTTTTATTATTCCCTAATCGACTGGCATCATCCCGAATATACAATTGATCGTGTTCATCCGCAAAGTGCAAAAACACAAGCGGAATACGATGAGTTAAATAAAGATCGGGATATGAGTATTTATCGTGAATATTTGAAAAACCAGGTACGCGAGATACTCACAAATTATGGAAAAGTCGATATACTTTGGCTCGACTATTCTTTTCCTGGTGAGTTTGGGAAAGATCATACGGATTGGGGGGCAATTGATTTGATTAAGATGGTGCGTCAACTTCAACCGGAAATTATTGTAAACGACCGGCTTGATTTAAAAGATTATTGGGGAGGCTGGGATTTTACCACACCCGAGCAATTCAAAGTTAATAAGTGGCCGAAAGAGAATGGCGTTCGTATTCCCTGGGAAACCTGCCAAACATTTTCCGGGTCGTGGGGTTATTATCGCGATGAACACACCTGGAAAGACAACAAACAATTATTGGTATTATTAATAGAGTCAGTTAGTAAAGGTGGTAATTTGCTGTTAAATGTTGGGCCTACTGCCCGCGGAGCTTTCGACTATCGTGCTGATAAAGCTTTAGCCCGGATGGGGGAGTGGATGAAATATAACGATAGAGCCATATACAATTGTACACAGGCACCTGACGATTTTCAAAAGCCTGACAATACTTTATTAACTTATAATCCCGAAACGAAACGTTTATACATACATTTATTAGACTACCCCTTGCAAAACTTCCTGTTGCAAGGATATGGCGATAAAGTAGAATATGCGCAGTTCTTGCACGATGCTTCAGAAATAAAAATAGGAAAACCATATGGGCATTGGATAAAGCAAGAAACAGGAGAGAACGACATTAACTTGCTTTTACCAGTAAACAAACCAAACGTTGAAATCCCGGTAATCGAATTATTTTTGAAATAATCAGCTTTATTGTCCCGAAAAAATGCCCTTTCTTATTTAAAACGAAAGGGCATTTTTTGTTTTAGTCTCCCACGATTATGGCTTCGTATAATAATTATAACTTAGTTGTAACCTCGGTCTGTATCGGTACGTATTCTAATAGCCATTTTTTTGTTGAAATAGTTGTTGCTGATAATCAGTTTGTTGTTGAAAAAGGTAAAATTTATTTGTAAAAAAGGCAGTGAAAAGTTTGGAAGAAACAAAACCTTGTTTACTTTTGCAGCCGCTTTGAGAGAAGCGCAGTTCATAGACAATATGGGAACAGGAACGGCAAAGGTTAGCGCTGTTGATTACTAGTATGGGCTACGGTTTTTACGCGGGATCAGCGGTTTTAAAAAAGTTTCAAAAAAAACATTAAAAAGTATTTGGAAGAAACGAAATTAGATTTACCTTTGCAGCCGCTTTTACAGGGAGCGACGTTCAAAGGAAAAATGCTGCAGGTTGAGATTTGAAGTGAAACGGCAAATGAGCTATTGAAATTAAATGATCAACCAGGAATACTTCGAAAATTAAATTTCAAAAAAAAGTGAAAAAATATTTTGGAAGATTCAGAAAAGCAATTACCTTTGCAGCCGCTTTTAAAACAAAGCAACGTTCAGGCGACATACTGAGAGTAAAAACGAGTGAACAAAAGAGCCGGTAAAACGGCTTAAAAATCACGTCAAAGCCGCATGAGACATTAGAGATAAAGTTTCAAAAAAAAGCAAAAAAGTTTTGGAGGTTTTGAAAAAGTAATTACCTTTGTCGCCCCGTTAAAAGGGAAACGAGTTCTGGTTACAGAGTGAGATAATGAGAGAAGAGTAGCCAGTAAAGATATTAGAAAAGTAGACGACCGGCATTAAGAGGAAAGATTGCGATGCTGGTTTTTTTACGCAAGTTCTTTAAAATTTTGAAGCACAAAAAAGCAAGGTTAATTTAAAAACAACTTTGTTAATTTCTGAGAGACAAGTAAACCTTGAGCGAAAGATATTAAACTTTTTATATTTACAACGGAGAGTTTGATCCTGGCTCAGGATGAACGCTAGCGGGAGGCCTAACACATGCAAGTCGAACGGTAACAGTTCCTTCGGGAAGCTGACGAGTGGCGCACGGGTGCGTAACGCGTATGCAACCTTCCTTGTACAGAGGGATAGCCCATGGAAACGTGGATTAATACCTCATAGTATCACAATTTCGCATGTTATTGTGATTAAAGTTTTGGCGGTACAAGATGGGCATGCGTAAGATTAGGTAGTTGGTGAGGTAAAGGCTCACCAAGCCGACGATCTTTAGGGGTTCTGAGAGGATTATCCCCCACACTGGTACTGAGACACGGACCAGACTCCTACGGGAGGCAGCAGTGAGGAATATTGGTCAATGGGCGCAAGCCTGAACCAGCCATCCCGCGTGCAGGATGACGGCCCTATGGGTTGTAAACTGCTTTTGTTTGCCAAGAATGGTACCTACGTGTAGGTATTTGACGGTAGCAAATGAATAAGGACCGGCTAACTCCGTGCCAGCAGCCGCGGTAATACGGAGGGTCCAAGCGTTATCCGGATTTATTGGGTTTAAAGGGTGCGCAGGCGGAACTTTAAGTCAGTGGTGAAATCTTGCCGCTTAACGGTAAAATTGCCATTGATACTGAAGTTCTTGAATGTAGTTGAGGTAGGCGGAATGTGTTGTGTAGCGGTGAAATGCATAGATATGACACAGAACGCCGATTGCGAAGGCAGCTTACTAAGCTACGATTGACGCTGAGGCACGAAAGCGTGGGGAGCGAACAGGATTAGATACCCTGGTAGTCCACGCCGTAAACGATGATCACTCGCTGTTTGCGATACACAGTAAGCGGCTGAGCGAAAGCATTAAGTGATCCACCTGGGGAGTACGATCGCAAGGTTGAAACTCAAAGGAATTGACGGGGGCCCGCACAAGCGGAGGAACATGTGGTTTAATTCGATGATACGCGAGGAACCTTACCTGGGCTTAAATGTAGGCTGCATAGAGTAGAGATATTCTTTTCCTTCGGGACTGCTTACAAGGTGCTGCATGGTTGTCGTCAGCTCGTGCCGTGAGGTGTCGGGTTAAGTCCCATAACGAGCGCAACCCCTATCGTTAGTTGCTAGCAGGTAATGCTGAGGACTCTAGCGAGACTGCCACCGTAAGGTGAGAGGAAGGTGGGGATGACGTCAAATCAGCACGGCCCTTATGTCCAGGGCTACACACGTGTTACAATGGTCGGTACAAAGGGCA
Organism: uncultured Draconibacterium sp.; assembly: GCF_963676735.1. Taxonomy (NCBI): domain Bacteria; kingdom Pseudomonadati; phylum Bacteroidota; class Bacteroidia; order Marinilabiliales; family Prolixibacteraceae; genus Draconibacterium; species uncultured Draconibacterium sp. The sequence continues at coordinate 1,014,178 of NZ_OY781464.1, forward strand.
GCTACCAGGCAACTGGATGCCAATCCCTAAAGCCGATCCCAGTTCGGATTGGAGTCTGCAACCCGACTCCATGAAGTTGGATTCGCTAGTAATCGCGCATCAGCCATGGCGCGGTGAATACGTTCCCGGGCCTTGTACACACCGCCCGTCAAACCATGGAAGCTGGGGGTACCTGAAGTCTGTGACCGCAAGGAGCGGCCTAGGGTAAAACTGGTAACTGGGGTTAAGTCGTAACAAGGTAGCCGTACCGGAAGGTGTGGCTGGAACACCTCCTTTCTGGAGCTAAGGTTTAACAGTCTTGGTTGAGGAGATTGACAAAAGTTGTCCTTGCTTTTTTTACAATATTACACATGAGTTGCAAAGCGGGAGCTGCGCTAAAAGCCAAAGCTCAGAAGCTTGGCGCTTAGAATAAACAGTCCCGTAGCTCAGCTGGTTAGAGTACTACACTGATAATGTAGGGGTCCCCAGTTCAAGTCTGGGCGGGACTACCAATCAGAGAAGAGATGAAAAGGTATGAGTAGAGAAATAAAAAAGGTTCTCCTTACTGAATACAAATAATCTCACATCTGAACCGGGGGATTAGCTCAGTTGGCTAGAGCGCTAGATTTGCATTCTAGAGGTCAAGGGTTCGACTCCCTTATTCTCCACGGAGGCTGAAAAGTCGAAAAAAGACCACAAAAAAGTGGCATGTTCAAGTAATATTGAATAAAAGATAATGCTGGCGCATGAAAATTTAAGGTTCGATTCCTTAGTTATCTACACAAGTAGAAACAGGTAACTGTTTCAGTGCTTTAAAGTTCTTTGGCATGTTGGGAAAAAATTTTTGATGATTAGAAATAATTATCGAGAGTCAAATCAAATCACAAGATAGAGACGACAATTTTACAAGAGATACAATTGAATCAATACGAGGATTCTCTAAAGAAAGTTACTAAGGGCGTACGGAGGATGCCTAGGCTCTCAGAGGCGATGAAGGACGTGACAAGCTGCGATAAGCTTCGGGGATTAGCAAATATGAATCGATCCGAAGATTTCCGAATGGGGCAACCCACCCGCAAGGGTACCCGCAAGGGGGCTAACCCGGGGAACTGAAACATCTAAGTACCCGGAGGAAAAGAAAATAATAATGATTCCCATAGTAGTGGCGAGCGAACTGGGAACAGCCTAAACTGGTATTGTTTCGGCAATGCCAGGGTTGTAGGGCTGCGACATGGAGAAGTATTTTGAACTGGAAAGGTTTTGGAAAAGCCTACCACAGACGGTGACAGTCCGGTACAGAAAAGCAATATTATCCTAGCAGTACCCTGAGTAGGGCGGAACACGAGAAATTCTGTCTGAATCTGCCAGGACCATCTGGTAAGGCTAAATACTCCTGAGAGACCGATAGCGAACAAGTACCGTGAGGGAAAGGTGAAAAGCACCCCGAACAGGGGAGTGAAATAGTACCTGAAACCGTACGCTTACAAGCGGTAGGAGTCCCGATTTATCGGGATGACTGCGTGCCTTTTGCATAATGAGCCTACGAGTTAGTCGTCACTAGCGAGGCTAAGACTTTAAGAGTCGTACCCGAAGCGAAAGCGAGTCTGAATAGGGCGTAAAGTTAGTGGCGCTAGACGCGAAACCCTGTGATCTACCCATGGGCAGGTTGAAGTGATGGTAACACATCATGGAGGACCGAACCAGGAAACGTTGAAAAGTTTTTGGATGACCTGTGGGTAGGGGTGAAAGGCCAATCAAACTGGGAAATAGCTCGTACTCCCCGAAATGCATTTAGGTGCAGCCTTGTGATAGTTTAGCAGAGGTAGAGCTACTGATTGGATGCGAGGGCTTCGCCGCCTATCAAATCCAGACAAACTCCGAATGCTGCTAAATGTTTCACAGGAGTGAGGGCATGGGTGCTAAGGTCCATGTCCGAAAGGGAAAGAACCCGGACCATCAGCTAAGGTCCCCAAGTGTATACTAAGTTGAACAAACGAGGTCTGATTGCTTAGACAGCTAGGATGTTGGCTTGGAAGCAGCCATTCATTTAAAGAGTGCGTAACAGCTCACTAGTCGAGCGATCGGGCATGGATGATAATCGGGCATAAGTATACCACCGAAGCTATGGACTGTAGTTTACTACAGTGGTAGGGGAGCATTCCAAACTGCGTTGAAGATGTGGCGCGAGCCATGTTGGAGTGTTTGGAAAAGCAAATGTAGGCATAAGTAACGATAAAGCGGGTGAGAAACCCGCTCGCCGATAGACTAAGGTTTCCTGATCAACGCTAATCGGATCAGGGTAAGCCGGGACCTAAGGTGTACCCGAAAGGGGAAGCCGATGGCAAGCAGGTTAATATTCCTGCGCCACCTATACAATAAAAGTGACGGAGCGATGTAGCTACTAGGTACTGACGGAATAGTACGTTGAGCCTAGCCTTCGGGCGAAGCGAAGTAGTGAACTTACTTCCAAGAAAAGCGAGTATAGGGCCCGTACCGTAAACCGACACAGGTAGTCAAGGAGAGAATCCTGAGGCGCTCGAGTGATTCGTGGCTAAGGAACTAGGCAAAATGACCCCGTAACTTCGGGAGAAGGGGAGCCTACTTCGGTAGGCCGCAGAGAAATGGCGCATGCGACTGTTTATCAAAAACACAGGGCTCTGCTAAATCGAAAGATGACGTATAGGGCCTGACACCTGCCCGGTGCCGGAAGGTTAAGTGGGGGCGTTATCTTCGGAGAAGCGCTGAAATGAAGCCCCGGTAAACGGCGGCCGTAACTATAACGGTCCTAAGGTAGCGAAATTCCTTGTCGGGTAAGTTCCGACCTGCACGAATGGTGTAACGATGTGCGCACTGTCTCGGCCACGAGCTCGGTGAAATTGTAGTAACGGTGAAGATGCCGTTTACCCGCAACGGGACGGAAAGACCCCGTGAACCTTTACTGCAGCTTCGCATTGACTCTGGGTAAGTGATGTGTAGGATAGGACGGAGGCTATGAACCGGTTTCGCCAGGAATCGGGGAGCCATCCTTGAAATACGTCCCTTTACTTATCTGGAGCCTAACCCTGTACAACCAGGGGACATTGCGTGGTGGGTAGTTTGACTGGGGTGGTCGCCTCCAAAAGAGTAACGGAGGCTTCTAAAGGTGCGCTCATGACGATTGGTAACCGTCAGTAGAGCATAATGGTATAAGCGCGCTTGACTGTGAGACCGACGGGTCGATCAGGTAGGAAACTAGAGCATAGTGATCCGGTGGTTCCGCATGGAAGGGCCATCGCTCAAAGGATAAAAGGTACTCCGGGGATAACAGGCTGATCGCTCCCAAGAGCTCATATCGACGGAGCGGTTTGGCACCTCGATGTCGGCTCGTCACATCCTGGGGCTGGAGAAGGTCCCAAGGGTTGGGCTGTTCGCCCATTAAAGTGGCACGCGAGCTGGGTTCAGAACGTCGTGAGACAGTTCGGTCCCTATCTGTTGTGGGCGTAGGAAATTTGAGAGGACCTGACACTAGTACGAGAGGACCGCGTTGGACATACCGCTAGTGTACCTGTTGTGGCGCCAGCTGCATTGCAGGGTAGCTATGTGTGGATGAGATAAGCGCTGAAAGCATCTAAGCGCGAAGCTCACCTCAAGATGAGATTTCCATTGAGGGCCGTAAGAGACTATTACGTTGATAGGCTGCAGGTGGAAGGTCAGTAATGGCCGTAGCCGAGCAGTACTAATTGCCCGACAACTTTCTACAAAAAGAAGTCCTTGTATTGATAATTTGTACTCTCTTCCCAACTGCTAAAATATTTTATTGGTATTTTCTTGAATTAAGAGTCAAGAGAGTAAGCCATGAAGTTTTGTTCTCCAAAGTAGAGAATCGAACGAAAGATTTTAGGTGGCTATAGCGACGGGGTACCACCTCTTCCCATTCCGAACAGAGAAGTTAAGCCCGTCAGCGCCGATGGTACTGCGTAAAAGTGGGAGAGTAGGTCGCTGCCAATTTTATTGAGGCCCGTGTTCTGATGAGCATGGGCCTTTTTTATTGAAAAAAGTAGAACTACAGCAAATATTTTTTATACTGTATCGTTAAATAGAAAATAGGACTGACCGGATGAAGCCAAATATATTAACGAACGAATTTAGGGAAAAGAGTTTTTACTTTAGTTTACTGCTATTTGTTATTGTTCTTCCTTTTTCTGAAGCATTTGTTAGTATAGCAGCTGCCGTTTTACTCTTACAATCGATATTGTTCTATCCGTGGCGATTCACTAAAATAGTAAGTTTCGAAAAAAAAACGGCTCTATTGCTGTTTGCAATTTATTTAATTTACCTCTTAGGTTTAATTCAAACTAATGATTGGTCGTTAGCATTTTATGAATTAAAAAAAGTTGTTTTCTGGATTGTCATCCCGCTGGCTTTTTTGCTCGCTCCCAACTTGAGTGAAAAACGATTTTATAATGTGCTATACGCCTTTTGTATTGCAGTATGTTTTGCTTCGTTTTTAGCAATTACCAGACTTATATTTAAAGATACTTTTGAAATTACTGATTTTAGGGATATCTCCTTAATATCACATATCAGATATTCGTACCAGGTTGCGTTGGCAATTTTCTGTACTTTCTTTTTATGGTATCAAAACATAAGTAAAAAGAATAGAAACCTGGTTCTTATTTTAACCGTTCTTCTTGGTTGGTTAATGTTTTTTATGGTGCTACTTAAGTCGATAACGGGTATCGTTTCATTTATTGGAGCCATTAGTTTTTTAATGCTATATTATCTGATTGCTGGAAAAAGAAAACTTAAATACTTATTTTCATTTTTGCTTCTGTTGGCTTTAATTTTTTCGATACTATATGTAAAATCGGTATGGGAAGATTTTTACGCAATTGAAAAACTGGATGCACACATGGTAGATAGCCATACTAAATCCGGAAATCCGTATACTTTTAATTTTGATTCGTTTGAAAAGGAAAATGGGCATTGGGTACAATGCTACGTATGTAATGAAGAACTTCGGAGGGAATGGAATAAACGGAGTGAATGCAAGTTTGACTCACTTGATCAAAATGGTTTTACTTATCAATCAACACTTATCAGGTATCTTACAAGCAAAGGATTAAGAAAGGATAGTGTGGGGGTGAACACCCTGAGCGAAAAGGATATGAAGGCTATTGAGCAAGGATATGCCAACTATATTTATGTAGATAAGAAGTTTTCTTTATATCCCCGAATTTATGAAACGATTTGGGAATACGACCGGTATAAAGCAACTGGAGATCCAAACGGACAATCTTTGTCTCAACGCATTGAATTTTTTAAGGCATCCTTGGAAATCATAAAAAATAACTTTTGGTTTGGTATAGGAACTGGTAACTGGAAGGAAGAATATGCGCATACATACAAATTTTTAAATTCAAATTTAAGCCCCGAAAATCAGCGATCTTCGCATAATCAATACCTGAATTACATGGTTAAATTTGGCTTAATTGGCTTTTTTATAATAATAAGCTTTTTACTTATTCCTGTATTTAGGGAGGGGCATCAAAGTAATTTGTTATTTTGGTTGTTTCTGGTTTTTATGGGTATTGCAAATTTAGGCGATGCAAATTTTGAAAGTCATATGGGGCTCTCGTTTTTTAGCTTTTTTTATTGTCTTTTCTTATGGAATTCGCCGGAATTTATCCGAAATTTTAAGTTTCAAAAACAACAGAAATGAAAAGCTATAGAATCTGTTTTATAGGAGCTGGAAATGTGGCAACACACCTGGCGGTGGAGCTAAAACAATTGGGACATGAAATAACCCAGGTGTATAGCAGAACGGAGGAGGCAGCAAAAATACTTGCACGCAGAGTAAATGCACCGTATATAAATTCCATTTGTGAAATTACAAGAACAGCAGATATTTATTTTGTGGCCCTGAAAGATTCTGTGTTTGAAAAAGTACTTGAAGAAGTAGAGCTTGAAAATAAATTACTGGTGCATTGTTCAGGGAGTTTGCCAATGGATATATTAAGTAAATTTTCGGCAAATTATGGTGTTGTTTATCCTTTGCAAACATTTTCAAAAAGCAGGGCAGTTAATTTTTGGGAAATACCAATTTTTGTTGAAGGAAATTCGCAAAGTAACGAAAAGTTGTTGTTTGATTTATCTAAACAACTGTCTGGTTTAGTTCAGGTTATGGAATCCCATAAAAGAAAAAGTCTGCACATTGCAGCCGTGTTTGCCAGCAACTTTGCCAATCATTGTTATGCACTGGCTGCACAATATCTCGAAAGTAAAAATATATCATTCGAAGTACTCCGCCCTTTAATAAAGGAAACAGCACAAAAGGTTCAGGAATTACATCCGAAAATGGCTCAAACAGGCCCGGCCATTCGTTATGATGAAAACGTAATTAACGCCCATTTAGAAGAACTGAACGAAATGCCAAAGGTTCGTGAATTGTACAATTCAATTTCAAAGAGTATTTTTGAGCTTCATCAGAAAAAGGAATAAACATGTCATTTTTTAAAGAAGAACTAACAAGGGTAAAAGCTTTTGTTTTTGATGTTGACGGGGTTTTATCGAAGGATACATCGCCTTTAAACGAAGAAGGAGATCCGGTGCGAACAGCCAATGTAAAAGATGGCTTTGCTATTCGAAGCGCCGTAAAAGCGGGTTATCCCATTGCGATTATAACCGGAGGCTATATTGAGCGGGTGCGCTTACGGTATGAGAAACTGGGAGTGGAATATTTTTACGACAAGGCCAGAGATAAAGTAGCTTGTTTAAACGATTTTCTGAAGAAAGTTAATATAAAACCCGAAGACGTACTTTTTATGGGCGACGATTTGGTCGATTTCCAGGTGATGAATGCAGTTGGTTTGCCAACCTGCCCAAAAGATGCTGTAAATGAAATTAAAAGTATTTCGAAATATATCTCGGATAAAAATGGTGGAGAGGGATGTGTCCGCGATGTTATAGAACAAGCTTTAAAAGCCCAGCACAAGTGGTTTACCAACGATATGTTAAACTCCAGAGCTTTTTAGTATGAACTGGGTTCCAGCCTATCATTTTATTCTTGCGTCAAAATCGCCGCGCCGCCAGCAGCTATTAAAATCAATGGGAATTGATTTTGTAGTGAGAACAAAGGATGTTGACGAAAGTTATCCTTCTGACCTAAGGGGGCATCAGATCCCTGAATTTCTTGCAGAAAAAAAGGCAAAAGCTTTTGTTAATGAATTGAACAATAAAGATTTGCTGATTACAGCCGATACAATTGTTGTTTTAAACGGACAAGTGCTCGAAAAACCTGACGATTATGATCATGCCTATAAAACTTTATCGGCGTTAAGCGGAAAAATGCACGAGGTAATAACCGGTGTTTGCCTCAGTTCAACTAACAAATCGGTCGTGTTTTCATCTTTAACCAACGTGCAGTTTAAACAACTAACCAAAACTGAAATCGATTATTACATTACTACTTTTAAACCGTTTGATAAAGCCGGTGCGTATGGTATTCAGGAATGGATAGGTTCAATTGGTATTAAACATATTGAAGGTTCGTTTTATAATGTAATGGGACTGCCTCTTCAAAAATTATACGAGGAAATTCAAAAATTTTAATATACTCCGCCAAAAGGTTTCATTATTTCTGATGTTTTAAAACAATGAACTAAAACTATTTTCAGGGTTAACCAATCAACTGATAATTCGTAAATTGAATAGAAACTTAATTAAATTCAATAATATGAATTACAGAATAGCATTACTCATCTTAACCTTTCTTGCTGCAATTCTCTTTACCGGATGTGATAAAAAAGACGAGGCTGTTGAAGTTGGTTTTCTAATTCACGCTTTTGATAAGGAGCGGTGGGAAAATGACCGGAACTATTTTGTTGAAAATGTTCAGGAACTTGGAGGAACCGTAAAAGTTATGGATGCCGAAAATGATGCCGATAAACAGTTGGCACAGGCAAAAGAACTGCTCGCCAACGGTGTTGACGTATTAGTAGTAGTACCTGTGGATCAGTTTGCTGCTGCCGAAATAGTGAAAGCTGCTCATGCAAAAAATATTAAGGTGATTTCGTACGACCGGTTGATAAAAAATTGCAAACTCGATTTTTATGTATCTACTGATAACGTTGAAATTGGAGCACTACAGGCCAATTATTTAACAACAATTCAACCGCAAGGAAAATATGCATTAATAGGAGGTGCGTTAAGCGATAACAACAGTCAGCTTTTGTACCTTGGGCAACGAAATGTATTACAACCGCTGGTGGAAAGGGGCGATATTGAGATTGTTTTTAATGAGTTTACCGAGGCCTGGGAGGAAAATGAAGGTTACGATCATGGAAAAGCTTTATTAAAAGAGCATCCTGATGTAGATGCTATAATTGCCGGAAATGATGAGCTGGCTTTGGGGGTTATAAGAGCAACTGCAGAGGCAGGACGAGAAGGCCAGATTTTAATAGCGGGTATGGATGCCGACTTACGTAATCTGCGCGAGATTGTTGCCGGAAACCAAACCTGCACGGTATACAAACCATACGAAAAACTTGCCGCAACAGCAGCAGACCTCGCAATGAAAATGGCACGCTGCGAAGAATGTGAAAAGACTTATCAGACAGTGAGTAATGGGGAAATGCTGGTGCCAACAGTATTTCATTCCGGAATGATTGTTAACAAGGAAAATCTGCAGTTAACTGTTATTTCTGAAGGCTATCAGCGTGAGGAGGAAGTTTTTAAATAGTGAAATGGATTAGTTCTTTTTAAGGGATTTCAGTATTGAGATCCCTTTCTTTTTGCTGAAAACTTTTGTTAACTTTAAAATTGTTAAATCAGAAAAAATGAGACGTTTTTTAATTTGGGCTATCGTATTTTTTGTTGTAAGTGATTTTTTTATTGCCTGTAATTCTGTGCACTCAAAAGCTAAACAACCAAATATATTGTTTACTATTTCAGATGACCAATCATTTGCACACACCAGTTTTGGAGGGTGTAAATTTGTGCATACTCCGGCATTCGACAAGATCGCTTCTGAAGGCATTTATTTTTCGAATTGTATCGCAGGGTCGCCGGGATGTGCTCCATCACGAAGTGCTATTGTTACAGGGCGCCATCACTGGCAAAACGAACAAGCCGGCCAGCATGCCTCATCGTGGTTAAAAAAAGTTGTGCCTTTTATTGATGTACTCGAGGCCAATGGATATGCTACGGGTCGTACCGGTAAGGGAGTCTCGCCATTTCAATATGCACGAACTGAAAATGACTCGCTTTGGCGAAAAACAGACGCAGGTGGTGTTGAGCATAGCCGCATTTCCTACGAAGCCGGTACTGCTGATGACGAAAGAACAGCAGAGGGGATAATCACCTTAAATTATTTTGAGAACTTCAAATACTTTATTGAAAACCAAAGATCGAACAAACCATTTTTCTTTTGGTATGGGGCAAAAGAACCACATCGGGCATTTGAAAAAGATTCGTGGAAAAGAAACGGAAAAAAACTTACCGATGCTAAGTTGCCCGACTTTTTCCCGGATCACGAAATTGTTAGGGGAGACCTGTTGGATTATGCCGTTGAAGTAGAATGGTTTGATTTGCATTTGCAACGCATGTTGAAGTACCTTGAGGAAATTGGGGAACTGGAAAATACGATTGTAATTGTTACTTCTGATAATGGAATGGCATTTCCCAGGGCAAAAGCCAACGGCTACGAGTATGGAATACATGTGCCACTTGCCATACGCTATCCAAAAAACTTTCCAGGAGGAAGAATTGTGGATGATCCAATTGGTTTTGCCGATTTGGCACCAACTATCCTTGAAATTACTGGCATATCGGCTGACGGTATGTTGCCCATTAGCGGAAAAAGCATTGCAAATATTTTACAAGCTGAACAGCAGGGAACGGTAAGTGCAGAAAAGAAATATGTTTATAGCGGACGAGAACGCCATTCCAGTTCGCGATATAAAAATTATGGTTACCCGGTTAGGGCAATTCGTAGTCAGGAATACCTACTTGTTTGGAATATTAAACCGGAACGCTGGCCAGCCGGGGCTCCGCAGCGCATCGCACCGGGAACTCAAAATAAACGTTTACCCATGCACGGAATTGATGAGAAGGGAGTTCACCATAGCGAATGGGCTTATACTGATATCGATGGTTCGCCTACAAAATCTTTTATCATTGAAAATCGAACACAGGAAGCGGTAAGTAAGTATTTTCATTTGGCAGTTGACAGAAGACCGGAGTTTGAATTGTACCAGATTAAAGATGATCCGGATTGTTTAATGAACCTGATAAATACCAACGAGGTACTGACAGTTCAGGAAGAAATGAAAACAGCCTTATTCACTGAATTAAAGAAAACAAAAGATCCACGCGTGGTGGGGCCTGACACCGAAATATTCGATTCATACACGCGATATAGTCCTATGCGCGAATTTCCCCAACCCGAATAAATTAACCCCGGGATATCATTCTACTACGAATAAAAAGAATTATCAATCAATCGAGATTTGAACTTGACCATTTATTTCTTTTTTATACTTTTGCATCGATTTATTTAGAACAAGTCTTAATAATTGAAAAAGCATAAAGTTACACAGGTCAGGCATTTAACCGATTATACTTTTGTAATTCGTTTCGAACGAAATGGAATGGAGTTTCAGACCGGACAATTTGTTTTATTGGGAACAAAAGGAGCGGTTGACCGACGCGAATATTCCATATACAGTGGCGAGCACGATGACTTTCTTGAAGTACTGGTGCGAGAAGTTGACGGTGGAAAGGTTTCATCAAAATTGAAACGACTTAATGCCGGTGATTTTGTAGATGTTGATGGACCATTTGGTTTCTTTAAGTTTGATCCTGCAAAAATTGCCACGCAAAAGTTTTTATTTGTTGCCACAGGAACAGGTATAAGCCCGTTTCATAGCTTCCTGAAAACACATCCAGAGCTCAATTACAAAATGGTACATGGTGTGCGAAAAGCTGAAGAAGCCTATGATTATGAAGATTTTAAAAGAAGCAAAGTTACTTTGTGTACCTCGGGAGAAAAGCAAGGCGATTTTTATGGCCGGGTAACCGGTTTTTTAAGTACGCAGACTTTCGACGAAGATACCAACTGTTTCTTATGCGGAAATAGCGAGATGATATACGAAGTTTTTGATATATTAACAGGAAAAGGAATTCCGGTTTCAAATATTTATACTGAAGTATATTTTTAAATAGAAAAAGCTGTAAATAACAAGGGATAAAATTACCCTTCTTTTATGGGAAGCTTGCTGAGGAAGGAAGACAGGAGGGGGAAACCAAGTAAAAAAGATAGACAGAATGAAATATCATGTAGTAACCTTAGGGTGTCAGATGAATATGTCGGATAGTGAACGGGTGATTTCGGTGCTTGACGAGGCCGGATATGAGTGGACCGACAACGAGGAGGAGGCCGGACTAATTGGTATTTTGGCGTGCTCTGTGCGCCAGAAAGCAATTGACAAAGTGTATTCGAGAATTCACAAATGGAATAAGTGGAAGAACAATAAAAACCTGGTTACGTTCATTTCAGGGTGTATTTTACCCGACGATCATGAGAAATTCCTGAAACTCTTTGATATAACTTTCCAGATGAAAGATTTGCCCGAACTGCCTAAAATGATTGGCAGCTACGGAGTAACTACGCCTACCCATCTGAATGTAGGTATTGATCCGCACAATGAGAATATTGAAGATTTCTGGAATGTGCAGCCTCATTACCAGTCGAAATTTGAAGCATTTATTCCTATTCAAAACGGTTGCGATAAATTTTGTACCTATTGTGCTGTGCCGTATACACGCGGTCGGGAAGTTTCGCGCCCATCAAAAGATATTGTTGCAGAAGTGGCTTTACTGGTGGCACAAGGGTATAAATCTATTACCTTGTTGGGGCAAAATGTAAACTCATATGGCCTCGATAAAAAAGGCGAAGAACTAACTTTTCCTCAGCTGCTTAAAGAGATTGGAGAATTGGGGAACAGGTTGAAAAAGGAATTCTGGTTATATTTTACTTCGCCACATCCGCGTGATATGACTGATGAAGTTATTGAAGTAATAGCAGAGTATCCGGTTTTGGGAAAACAAATTCATTTGCCAATGCAGAGTGGTGATGATAAGGTGCTTATGCGAATGAACCGCAAACACAATATGGAAAAATATCGACATATTGTTGAAACCATCAGGCGTATTTTACCGCAGGCTACCCTTTTTACCGATGTAATTGTTGGTTTTACAGGAGAAACCGAAGAGCAATTCGAGAATACACGTAAAGCCTTTGATGAATTTAAGTTCAACATGTCGTACACAGCTATTTATTCTCCACGGCCCGGAGCAACCAGTCATCGCTGGGTTGACGATGTGCCACTTGAAGAGAAAAAACGACGCCTGCATCAGTTAACCGAAGATTTGCGAAAACATAACCTGCCATATAATAAAAACCTAATTGGACAAACAAAACGGGTTTTGGTTCGGGGCGAGGACAGAAAAGAGGGGTACCTTACATCTTACACCGAAGGAAAATTAACCATCCGTTTTGCTTGTAACGATAAATCATTGATCGGACAATTTGCTGACATTAAAATTACTTCTGCTTCTGATTTTTCGCTGGAAGGAGAGCTGCAGGAAGTGGTAGCCAGTTGCGAATAAAATGCTAAGTTATAAACTATACAGATTCTGTCTTCGATAAGGTAGAATCTGTATAATTCTTTATTGTCGACTGAAAGAAATCTAAAATTACTTTTTCGTATCCTCGTAGTGCGTGTCTACATAGTACTGTTTTCTAACTCAATGAACCAAAGTATAGATGCTAAGCCTGCAGGTATTATTCCGCCAGTATGATCGAGCCCCACCAGAGGAATATATTGTACTTGATCAGTAGAGGCGCCACCGGCAATAAATTCGGCATACTTTTCTTCTGCTACAATTGACGGAACATAGGTGTCGGCTGTACCATGATAGAGCCTTGTTTGAGATTTTGGGACAAACGCAGGCACACTATTTTCTTGAAGCATGCTTAAAACCTCCTCATAATTTGCTTCCGAATCCCATCCGCTTAGGTATTCAGGTGTAAATAAATTGGCAATTGTTGTAGTTAACTGGTTGTTCAGGTCTTCTCCTGAAGTATTTCCATCAAACATGGTCTCAATTTTTGCAGCATAGGGTTCCTGAAAAACGGTATTTATTGGAGTTGTTAAACCTAACTGAAGGTAGCTGTTAAAAATATAAGCCAGAAAATATGGCATCGGGTATTCTGCTAAACCAACCACATATTGGTTAAGGGTTGTAAGGTTGTATGGGCCTGCACTACATGCACTTGCTTTTAAACTAAAGGCAAACGAAGCATCGGCTTCAATGGCTTGCTGAACCTGCATGGTAGCCCAGCCTCCTTGTGAGTATCCTGCAAGGTACAAATCATTATTCAGCGAGATATTTTCTTCATTCTCAACAAACTCTTCTACTGCTTTTAGCATATCGGTAACAGTTTGTACGGTTGATTCGCGATGCAAATAAGGATGAAACATTTGATCGGCCTCGCCAAATCCCAGGTAATCCGGAAGGGCGATAACAAAGCCGGTTGAACCCATCATTTTTAGAATACGAAACAGGTCGTTATTTGTATCCACCGAGGGGGCTTTGCTGTGCAAAGTGTTAGTACCGTTCTGGTAACTTATAACTGAATAATCGCCCGCAGCATCAGGTAGGGCCACTACACCCGAAGCGTTGATGGTTTCATCATTAAAAGTAGTTTTATAAGTTACTTTGTATACTTCAACACCCGATTTTACAAGGTCAGCAAGGTCAGCCAATTCCGGGTATTGTGTGGAGGCAATGGCTATTAACAGGTCAATTTGTGTTTTTGAATAGGATTCCTGTAGTGTCGCTTCAACTAAATATTCATTTCCTGTAACCGGTGTTTCTACATCGTCCATTTCATCGCACGACACCAAAACAAATGCAGCAAGGAAAAAGTAAAATAAAAATCGAATAAATTTCTGATTCATGGCTAAGAGTTTTGTTTAAGAATAAACCAAAAATAGGCTAATTTATTTTTCAAGTAAAGGATTTGGAGGAATAATTAGGAATTAAAAACACGTAAAACAGTTGCGAGGTTATTGAGATATGATTGAATTTATTAAATTTAGCATCAGAATCGATCAGAACAGGATGGAGGAAAGGCAATAATTTGTACTGAAATAAAGAGAGAAATGAAGAAATTTTTTGTACTGTTTATATTTAGTCTTTTTACTTTACTGGCTAAGCCTCAATCAACTAAAGTTTTATTAGTAACCGGAGGGCACAGTTACGACACCATTCAATTTTTTGAGTTATTTGACGAACTGAAGAATGTAGAATATGAACACTTGCAACAACCTGAAGCGAATAAAAAAATAGCTGATGGTTATGCAAGCAATTTTGATGTGTTGGTGTTTTACGACATGTGGAAAACAATTACTCCGGAACAAAAGGCCGCTTATATTCGGCTTACCAAACAGGGTAAACCCTTTTTATTTTTGCATCACTCCCTTGTTTCCTATCAAAACTGGCCGGCTTTCGAAAAAATTATTGGAGGCAAATATGTGCGTGAGTCCAAAAATGTACCTGAAGAAGAATGGTCGGATTACGAACACGATGTTTGGGTGTATTGCAGTGTTGAAAACTACACTCCGGTAACGGCTGGTTTTCATGAATTACGTTTTTTTGATGAAGTGTATGGAAACATCAGAATCTCGGAGGAAGTAAAACCATTGCTGAGAACGCGGCATCCGAAAAGTGCTGATTTTGTGGCATGGGAAAACAGGTATAATGCATCAACAGTACTTTATATTCAACCGGGCCACGATAAACGAACCTATGAAAACGAAGAATACCGAAAACTGATAAAACAAGCGATACAATATTTAAAAAATTCAGATAAATCAAAATTATAAACTTAGAGATGCGGGAACTAATTCACGCTTAACCTAAATCTCTGCTAAACCAATTTACTATGAAAGATGTAAATCAGAAACGACTTTTTGTTGCTGCTTGTCTTGCTTTGCTGGTTACAGCAATAACCTTCGCCATTCGGGCAAAAATTGAAGGGGTATTTACCGACGAATACGGACTATCAAAAGAAG
The DNA here is from genome assembly GCF_963676735.1 of uncultured Draconibacterium sp. Classification (NCBI taxonomy): domain Bacteria; kingdom Pseudomonadati; phylum Bacteroidota; class Bacteroidia; order Marinilabiliales; family Prolixibacteraceae; genus Draconibacterium; species uncultured Draconibacterium sp. Next base: position 1,029,276 of record NZ_OY781464.1, read on the forward strand.
ATGTTGGCCGGGCTTTTGGGCCAGCGTTTTGGGGATTTGCTGTTGCCATGTTTGCCGGTGGTTATTTTATCGATTTGGTAAAAACCAAAACTATTGTTTGGATGGCTTTTGGGCTTCACCTGGTAGGAATAGTGCTGTTACTTATGGCAAAAGATTATACCTCCTTGTTTATTTCCAATGTATTTATTGGGTTGGGCAACGGTAGCGTTGAGGCAGCTTGTAATCCGCTGGTGGCTACGTTGTTCCCTGATAAGAAAACGAAAATGCTAAATCGTTTTCATGTATGGTTTCCTGGAGGAATTGTAATTGGCAGCCTTTTGGCAGCGCTTATTATGGATGCCTTAAATTTACCATGGCAGGTGTTGGTCGGAATGTTATTTATTCCGTTGGTAATATATGGAGTATTGTTCTTTGGGCAGAAAATACCGGAAACAGAGCGGGTGGCAACCGGCGTAAGCTACAAAGAAATGATGCGGAATGTTGGAGCACCGTACACGATAACACTGGCTGTTATTTTTATGATTCTGGTAGCAACTACCCCTTCAATTGCCGAACTGGTTACAGCCAACTATGCCACTCCATTAATAATTGTTGGTGTAATAACAGCACTAATAATTGTTGAAGGACGGTTAGTAAATAAAATTACATTGTTATTCCCATTTATATTTGGATGTATGCTACTTACCGCATCAACAGAGTTGGGAACAACACAATGGATTAATGCCCTGCTTGCTGATAATGGTATTCACCCAATGATTGTTCTTGCAGTAGTTACCGGCTTAATGGCAGTCGGCCGTTATTTTGCAGGTGGACTAATTCATCGTTTAAATCCTGCGGGTGTTCTACTTGGTTCGGCAATATTTTCAGTAGCCGGACTGTTGCTCTTAAGCATTTCAAGTGGTGCGGTAATGACAGTTGTTTCAGCTGCCGTATTTGCAATTGGTGTATGTTATTTCTGGCCAACAATGATTGGCGTTGCCTCCGAATATGTTCCGAAAAGTGGAGCCCTTGGTATGTCAATTCTGGGAGGTGCAGGTTTTGTGGCTACATCGATGATATTGCCCATTATGGGAAAATCAATAGAAACTGCTGGTGCTCAGATTACTTTGCGTAACATGGCCGTATTGCCCGTAATTCTTGTTGCAGCATTCATAATATTGAATATAGTTGTGCGAAAATCGCATACAAAGTAATATGTTTTTACAAGAGAATTTGAAAGGCGGATTTTGTTCCGCCTTTTTTTATGCTATATTTGCATTAAATTGTAAAATATACAATAAGATAACGATCGTATGAAAAAACTAATTCTTTCCATCCTTGTAATGAGTGTTATAGCTGTTGCTTGTACAAAAAGCACCGACCCCGGAAAACACGCTAAAAATGAAATTGATGTAAGAGTTGAAGCCTTGCTGGCAAAAATGACTTTAACTGAAAAAGTTGGTCAGTTAAACCAGTATTCATCGCGTTGGGAGATGACAGGGCCTGCTCCTGAAGGTGTTGATTCCATGGCCCTGTATAATATGATAAAAGAAGGGAAACTGGGATCGATGTTAAATGTAACAGGGGCAATCGCAACCTGCAATATTCAGCGCTGGGCAGTCGATAGCAGCCGTTTAGGAATTCCTCTAATTCTGGCCTACGATGTAATACACGGCTACGAAACCATGTTTCCTATTCCATTGGCAGAAGCAGCAAGCTGGGAACCCGAACTGGCACAGTTATCCTCTCGAATAGCAGCAATTGAAGCTTCAGCCGCAGGTTTGCACTGGACTTTTGCTCCAATGGTTGATATTGCCAGAGATGCCCGTTGGGGAAGATTTATGGAAGGTTCCGGAGAAGATCCTTACCTAGGAGCAAAAATGGCCTATGCCCGGGTAAAAGGTTTTCAGGGCGATGATTTGTCGGCAGAAAATACCATAGCTGCCTGTGCAAAACACTTTGCTGCCTATGGTTTTATCGAATCGGGCAGAGACTACAACTCGGCTCAAATAGGAAATCCAACCTTGCACAATATTGTTTTGCCTCCGTTTAAAGCTTGTGTTGAGGCAGAAGTAGCAACATTTATGAATGCTTTTAATACCATAAATGAAATGCCGGCAACAGCAAGTAGTTATTTGCAACGTGACATTTTAAAAGGCGAATGGGGCTTTGATGGTTTTGTGGTTTCAGATTGGAATTCGATCGGAGAGTTAATACCACACGGTGTCGCAGCTGATAAAAAGGCGGCAGCCTTACTGGCAATTAATGCCGGATCGGATATGGATATGGAAGGTAACGCTTACGTAAAACACCTGGAAGAGTTGGTAAATGAGGGACTTGTTGAGGAGACATTGGTAGACGATGCAGTAAGAAGAATATTACGTATAAAGTTTAAGTTAGGATTATTTGATGATCCATACAAATATTGTAATCCCGAGCGCGAAGAGGCGGTAATGCGATGCGAAGAACACCTTGCTGCTGCAAAAGAGGCTGCAAAAAAGAGTATTGTTCTATTAAAAAACGACAACAACTTGTTACCGCTTAAAAAAGATGGTTTGAAAATAGCTGTGATTGGCGAGCTTGCCGAAAGCAAAGATGTTCCGCTGGGGAGCTGGAGGGCTAAAGCCGTAACTAACTCTGCTGTTTCTTTACTCGAAGGAATGAAAAATACGACAGGCAGCTCAAGCATAAATTTTGCAAAAGGGCCGGATTACATTAATGGTTATCGTTCGTTTTTAACCGAGTTGCAGTTTAATACCACCAACCGAAATGGTATGTCAGCCGCTAAAAACCTGGCCTCAAAATCAGATGTGGTGGTTATTGCCTTAGGCGAAGATTGTTGGCAGAGTGGGGAAGGACGTAGCCAAACCGATATTGCATTGAAAGGCTTGCAGCAAGAATTGTTGGAAGAAATATATAAAGTAAATAAAAATGTTGTTGTGGTGCTGATGAATGGCCGACCAATTGAAATTAACTGGATGGCAGAAAATGTACCTTCAATAGTTGAGTGCTGGCATTTGGGATCTGAAGCAGGTAACGGAATTGCAGAAGTGTTATTTGGTGACTACAACCCTGCAGGAAAACTTCCGGTATCTTTTCCAAGGGCCGTTGGTCAACAACCATTGTATTACAATCATTTAAATACAGGTCGCCCAACTAATCGCGAAGGAAATGTATTTTGGTCGCATTATACCGACCAAAGTAAGGAACCGCTTTTTCCTTTTGGATATGGTTTAAGTTACACCCAATTTACTTATTCCGATTTAGCTCTTTCTGCCGGCGAAATTAACGAAGACAGCAAGATTGTAGCCTCAGCAACAATTACAAACACCGGAGATGTAGTTGGTGAAGAGGTTGTGCAATTGTATATTCGCGACCTGGTAGGAAGTGTTTCTCGTCCGGTAAAAGAACTAAAAGGATTTAAAAAAATAAGTCTGAAACCGAATGAATCGCAAAAGGTATCTTTTGAAATTACAACTGAAGATCTTGAGTTTTACGGCGCGTCAGGAGAATGGAAAGCTGAGCCAGGAGAATTTAAACTATGGATTGGTCCAAATTCGGCTGAAGGCCTTGAAACAGCCTTTGTTTTAAAATAGAATTATTTCAAATAACCAGATAAGTGGCGGCTCCATATTTAATTATGTGAGCCGCCTTTCTTATCGGTGATTAACCATTGCTTACTTAACAAATACCATAACATTTTTTAACATTTGCATAATCATTTTCAGGTATCTTCGGTTGTATTTTTAATTAATTTAGCAAACGATAAAACCATATAACTTGCGCATTATGAAATCGTTTGGCAAGTTAATCCACAAATCGTACATGACATTTTTACCAACCCACTATCCGGTTCACTATTACGGTTTACCTGATGGGTACGTTTATTTGTGTTATGCGAGACTTTATGAAGAAGGATTTCATAAAACCGATCTCGAGTTTGTATTTGCACGACATAACGATTTTAAGTACAATTATTTAAACGAAGTAGTAATACCAAAGGCCGAATTTAGAGCTCCTGTATATAACGAAATGGTTGATAATCCCGACCCGGATATAACAATAGTTGAAACAAGGCGTGATATAACAAGTTACGCTCAGGCCATTAAATATCTGAAATCTATTAATCAATCAACAGTAGTTATTCCTAAGTTGAAACGGACAAAGCAGACACACGATAATATTCAACTCGGCGCTTAAAATGCAATATTTTTGTTTTTGCTTTTAACCCAAATAAATTCTTTATCCTTTAGAGATATTCATCAACTTTAAAAAGAGTGATGCTTATTACATTTGCCATGGCAATAAATTATGTAGCATATCTTTTTTGGTTGAATTACGTATGAGAAATCGAAAAATCATCTCACACGCACAAATTGCCAGAAGTAAAGAATAGGCCAAAAACTGTTTTGTTAGAAAAATACGGAAATATGTATTCAACTCACAATTCAGAGTTTTTAGGAAAACTACATGGAATTGTGTTACAAAATCTTTCAAATGATAATTTTGGTGTAAATGATTTGGCCGGGAAAGTGCAACTGAGTCGTTCTCAGTTGCATCGGAAAGTAAAACAACTAACAGGTAGTTCGGTTAGCTGTTTTATACGTCAGGCGCGCTTACAACAAGCAGAACAAATACTGTTAAATGAACAGCGAACAATTTCTGAAATCGCCTACCTCGTAGGTTTTGGAAGTCCAAGTTACTTTAATAAATGTTTTCACGATTATTTTGGATTAGCCCCCGGCGACTACAAAAAATACCATAATAACATGTTATTAGACGCTGATATTGTTGATTTAAAAAAGACAATGCAAGGGCCTGTCCGAAATACTACCAAAAAAGCATATTATTTTTTCTTACTGGTTTTCATCATCCTTGCCCTTGTTTTAATTGCTTTTTACATGTTGTAAACAGTTAAATGCGCTAATTCTGCCAGTTGCACACCAGATTTTCATCAACGAGACATAGTTTTAAGAATCGCACATAATTTAAAGGATCAGAATATGAGTGAATCAAATGCAACATAGTTGCTAAGTCTGGCCTTTAATTTTGATGTAACTTGTTGCTTAAAAGTTCCTGATAAGGAAAGGAGGAATAGAGGTAAAGGAACCACATTATTAATGTTAGTTAAAAAACTCAGAAAGCCATGAAAAAGTTAGTTTTAATAGTACTGGCTATATGTTTGTGTATGCTGGTACTTGGTCAAAATGAAACTCCAAACCTTCACAACGAGATTGATGAAGTTGAAATTAGTCCTCCTTCTTTTACCGGAATACGGGATTTTTCGGATTATTATGCTGTTGATGCAAATTATTTAAAACAATATCTGGTCACAAATATTAATTATCCTGATGATGCATTAAATTGTGGGCGAGAAGGAACTGAGGTAATTAAATTTAAAGTAAATGCATTAGGAAGAGTTACCGATATCCATATTGTTAATAACGTTTGTCCAGTAATTGATAAAGAGATTCTTAGAGTATTGGAAAATACAAGTGGAATGTGGAAACCGGGTATTAAAGATGGAACTCCGGTAACCATGGAGAAAGAAGTTTCAATTGTATTTTCTGTGTCTGATAGTCCGGTTAATGCAAGAGCGAGATTTCTTGAAATTGCTTCCTCATGCTTTACCAGAGGTACCGAAGCATTTTACTTGAAAGGAAAATCTAAAAAAGCAGAGCGTTTATTTTCGCAGGGAATTCGATATATGCCTCATGACCAAAGCCTTCTTCTTCTTCGGGGCTTGGCACGCTACGAACAGGGTAATATCGATGGTGCAACAGAAGATTGGGAAAGACTTTTAGAACTAGGTCATCTTGATATGACATCTGAATACCTGGTTAGAGCAAAAGGAATGCAAGCTTACGATGCTGTAATTGCTATGTTAAAAGAAAAATAGCCGATTATTTAAATAGCATCAGTTTAAAGAACAATGAACCCGGAGATTTTTTGCCGGGTTTTTGTATTAATTCAGATACGGGTAAAACTTTACACGTTCAGTATTTTATCATTCAATAGAACAGTATTATTAAATTCAAAAGATATAGAGTTGCTGTAATCAAAAGATGAAATTCAGTTGAATATTGTCTGGCAATTGAGTCTTTTCTGTGCCTGAATAGTTCGATAAAACATTGAACCCGGTTCTTAGTTCGGTATAAAATGCTGATTACATTATCAGCGATTTACTTAAATTGTGCTTAAATGCATATATTTATTTGTTTATATAAAAAAGAATTATTTAATTTGCTGGTGATAGGTCGTTCAGACCTATTGTGTGTTTGGGGGTTAACATTAATAAGGGCAGTTGTTGAACTGCCCTTTCTTTTTATACCTATTTCAAAAACCATATTTTATAATATTTTACCCAGGATGTTTCTCTTAGCTGCCGGTTTAAGGCAATTAGCATATGTTTCTGGTGTAATTGCTTAGACTATCTAGGTGATTTGCTGAAAATGGCTGAATTGTATTGGTCTGTAAAGGTTTTTAAGTTTTGAATTTGTATTTTTGATAATGATAGATCGTTCAGATCTATCGTGTGTTTGGGGGTTAACATTTATAAAGGGGCGGTTAATGAACTGCCCTTTCAGCTGAACCTCAAATACGAATAAATTTGGCACAATTCTTTTACATCTTACAAGAACGTAAGAATATAATTAAAGGCAACTGTTGAGTTGCCTTTTATTTTTCCCAGAACCTTCATTTATGGAGATGCAACCGGCAATGCATGCATCTATGCTAAATCTGTATATATTCAGAAATATGTAAAAAACGTTGAGTGAAAATGAGTTTCCTGTACTGTTAGGTTTAAATAAATAAAACGCCAGGAATTTTTTTATGTGAAACCTAACAGGCGACATATGCAAATGGATCTGCTGGTTAAAAACAAATTGCCTTTTGTCATAACCTATAAAGGAGACCAAACAAAATAGCTGTACTTTGCTGGTGATGAGAGCCAGGTTTTTTAATTAGAAATAGCTTCAAATTAGTCAATATCATTTAGCAAAGTGTTAATCTATTTTGGCAAGACTGGTTCTATATGAGAAAAATGTCCCAAATAGAGACAGTTTGTTTTGTTTTTGGCATGGTTAAGTTGTTGTTATACAGTTGTTAAGAGTTTTTGGCCTGATGGTTGCTTTAAGAAATACAAATTAGGAAAATAAAATATAGGGTTTGTATAACAGGGTAGAACGACTTCTAATTTGATTGGTTCTGTATTAAAGGGTTTGTAAATTATCAATCATCATTAAAAAGCGTCCTTTAGTTCTACCCTTTCTTCTTTTTTACACTTAAGTATTATGTAAAATAAGTTTTCTGTTTAAGAGGATTTTGAGCTCACAACAAGAACTCCGGGATTAACAGTATAAAAAAACCGTTCATCAACATGAACGGTTTTAAGTTTTACAAACCACTTCAAAAAAGCGTACTGAAAAAGTAGAACCATACAACTATGGATCACCAACAGTATTTTAATATTCTTTTGATCTAGCGTCCTTATGTAAAAGTACAACAATATTAGAGAATGTTGCAGTGCCTAGAATAGATTCCGTTTATTTAACGAATGTTATCAGTTTTTATGAGGTTGCTTATAAGAAATCAATACGTTTCAATACTGAAAGCCCTTGTAGTATCAGTGTTTAATTCAGAAATGGGCGTTTTTTTCAAAAGCATATTTTTCCCTAGCAGATCTTCAGAAAACTGGTTGTTAATCAATTTAATCTGTTTACAATACTCGAAAGTGAAAGTGTAGTGCCTGTTGTGATAAGGTTCAAAATCATAACTTCGGGTTATGGTGTTGTTGCTAAAAGATAATCCTTCAACAGATAAGGCATAAAGAATTGGGTAATCAAATGGGTGAAAGTGGTTGTGCTCAATTCGTATGTTTTGATGAAATCTGTTACTTTTTTCATCGATAGATGGAATAATGGGATAGATGGAAATAATGCCCTCGCAAAATTGGTAAGAACTTGTATTACACAATGATGTGAAGGTATTATTTTTAATGAGTACATCAGTTACGGCACCTGTTTCAAACCATTGGTTGGCATCACCGGCAATAAGAATGGCACTGCCACTTGATTCGAATGTATTATTCTCAATCAGTACTTTTCCCGGAGTAGAAACAAGAAGTCCGCGAGCCCTGCAATTTTTGAAGTTATTATTGGATACCGTTAGATTAGGAGTCCAGGTTAAGTTTTCCAGAGCATCGCCAGGATTTACACTTAACGGAAGCTCATTCTCCAACTCAAGAATAAAAGTTTCGTTGTCAAGGGGTTTGAAAGCTTTTGTGCTATTTACTCCCAGCAAGGTCATTGTATTGTTTTCAATCAGGCTTATTTTGTCGCCTCTACGTGCCCAGTTTAATCCGACACTTTGGTGGTGCATAAATCTGCATTTTACCTCGTTTTTTGAAACTATTTCCTGAATCTGAACACTAGTGCCATGCACATTAATCGGATCGTCCATTAAGCCTTGGAAAGTGCAGCTGTTTACAACAATTTCTCCGGAACAGTTAGATAGCTGCAGTCCATCATCGCCTCCGCCAAAATAGCGTCCTTTGGCTCTGTTTGGAATGGCCTGGTAACGGTTAAAAGTGAGGTTTTTACTGTATTGAGCCAAAATACCCAGACCTGTAGCATGGTAAAGTCGTAAGTTTTGAATGGTAATGTTTGATGATTCGTTAATAAAAACTCCGGAATGTGTGCGTGCTGCATGGCGCAAAACAAGAAAGTTTCCAACCTGGGGTTTTCGTTTAAAGTTATGATGTAATCTTAAAATTCCGGGCATGGTTGGCTCGGCGTGATAGTCTTGCCAGTTTTCCCCCAAACATCCCTCGTCTCCCGTTTGTGGAACAATATACCTGCCCTTTCGGTCAAACTCCATGGTTCGCGTCCATGCATTTTCCTGTTTGTTGCTACCATAAAAGAACAATTTGCCCTCGCGTAAGGTGTACGGCGATTCTTTGGGATTTAAGCCAATATCCATATAATGTTCGTTTATTCGCAAAACCTCGGCCTGTGCTATTAATGGTTGGTCCCAATCAATGCTCACATTTTTTAGCGTAATATTCTGGCAGTTGTTAAAGGTAAATGGCTGCATTTCTTCGTGAAAAATTAGCTGACTTCCTCTACCATCAATTACCAGGTTTTTAATATCTTCAAAATGAAAAGCACAAACTTTGGGGTTTTTATCGCTTGTGTTCGATTCAAAATATTCTTTTCTAATACATCCATCGGGGTAAAAATGATAGGTTCCGGTTGAAAATACCAACACCTTTGGCTGATCATTCTTTAAATCATCAAGTGCCTTGTAAAAATATTTAATGGCATTTCTTTTTTTAGTTTTATACAATCCATAATCTTTTAGAAAAATATAGGTGGTATCGTTTTTGGCTACCGAGCCAACGGTTTGAAATGTGATGCCAAACACCAGCCCCAAAATGTAAATTAAACTGAGTTTCATTGTTGATGGTTGTTTTAGTGCAAGATACTATTTTGTGGTTTTTCCTTCGTATAACGATTGAAAAACTTCATCTACAGGCTCCCATAACTCAATTTTATTGTTTTCAGGATCGAGTATATGAACAAATTTGCCGTATTCAAAAGTTTCAATAGTATCGCATATGGTTACCCCTGCTTTTTGTAATTTGTCTACCAGTTGTTCAATGTTTTCTACGCGGTAGTTGATCATAAATTCTTTGGGTGAAGGCTCGAAATAAGTCGTGTCTTCTTTAAATGGACTCCATACTGAGTAAGCCTTTTGGTCGGGTTTCTCCGATTTGCGAAACTCAAAAACAGAACCGTACTCATTCGTAACCAAGCCCAGGTTTTTTTGATACCATTCTTTCATTTTATCTGGATCTTTTGTTTTGAAAAAGATGCCTCCAATACCAGTAACTTTCTTCATTTTTAAACTGTTATTTATAAAAGTAGCGTAAGGCCTAATTGGTTCAAAATATGAGTTTAAATCTTACGGAAAAGTAATAATCTAAAATCCATTACCTGCGAGCCGGGTATATCTGTTGCGTGTAGGGTTAATTTGTTTCTTCCCTGCTCCAGATAAATTCTCCCTATTTTCTTGCGATGAAACGCTTTAACATACCCTTCCATGCGCGGATAAATATCATCTTTGTCCAACAGCGAAGACTCAAATGCTTCATTAATTTGAAATTTGAGTGTTGATCGTTCACAGCTTAATAATAGTTTGGATCCAACATCTTGCTGAGGGCAGGTGTAGAACAATTCCACTTCATAGTTACCGCTGCGAATAATTTCGGTATCAAAAGTAATTTTATCAGTTGTAGCTATCCAGTTTGTAAAATAGGTGCTGTTTGGGTATTTGTTTGATCGGGTTATATTGCCATACCCAATGCCATCGCGTGCAGGAAGTTGGGTGATTGGCATACTCGGGTGTCCAATGGGGAAGGGGCGTGGTGAGTCTGCATCGAGTTCGGAAAGAACCTGTAAATTCCAATTGTTTTTTGCTGTAACAAGTTGATTATGAATGTCGGGAAATGAATCGGCCACGTTCAGTGTTTGGCCGGGATCATTTTTCATATCGAACAGTTTATTGTCGGCATCAAGCCTGAATTGCTGATTGCGCAGGCTTGTTTGCCCATTCCAATAGCTAAAAATATTGCGATTGGGCCACTGTGGATTTTCATTGTAGAGCAAGGGTTTTAGAGAGACTCCATCAAGTGGTTTTGTGTGAATTGTTTCTATTTTAGCCAAATCAATAAGTGTGGGTAAAAGATCGATGCCACCGGCTATGGTGTTGATGTTCGTGTTGCCCTTTAATTTGCTTTCCCAGGTAATTATCATTGGCGAACGTACGCCTCCTTCGTCTGTCGAGCCTTTTTTCCCTTTCATGCCATCGTTCCACCGCCAGGCATTGGGGCCGTTATCCGATAAAAAGACAACAATTGTATTTTCTGTTAATTGCAGTTCTTCCAGTTTGTCAGTAATTCTACCCACATTCCAGTCTATATTTTCACACATGGCCAGTGCTGCCCTGGTAAAATCGACAGCTTCTTTTTCCGGACTATGATAAAAAAGCTCCAGCTTTTTGTTTTTAAATCTGTTCCAGTATTTCTGGGGCACTTGCATTGGCGAGTGTGGTGTGTTAAATGGCAGGAATAAAAAGAAGGGTTTATTTTTATTTTGTTCGATAAAATTAAGTCCGTGATTGGTAAAGTCGTCAATAATAAATCCGTTTCCCTGCACAATTTCTCCATTATGTTCCAGCATTGGGCTGTGGTAATTGCCCCAGTGTCCGGAGCAAAACCCGTAAAAATCATCAAATCCCCGCGAGTTCGGATGATAGGGAGCTTGTATTCCATTGTGCCATTTACCATAGGCTGCCGTAGCGTATCCTGCAGCTTTAAAAAGTTCGGCAATGGTTGTCTCGTCAGTGTCGATACGTTCGCCACCGGTGCTGGTGCTCCATACACCACTGCGAACATGATAGCGGCCCGTGAGTATTTCGGCGCGCGTTGGCGAGCATACCGGACAAACATAGAAGCGCTTGAAAGTAATACCTCTCGTGGCCAGTTTATCAATATTTGGTGTGTGCAAATTTGTGTTTCCATTGCAGCTCAAATCGCCCCAACCCTGGTCGTCGGTTAAAATTATAATTACGTTTGGTGGCTTTACAAACGATTTTTGTACACACGCGGATAGAAGAAAAGAAATCAGAAGAAGGAATAGACAATTTCTCATGGCAGTTGGTTTTTGCAAGAGTAAAATTAGGTATTCCTTTTGTTAAACCTATCTTCCCGGTTTAAAATTCTATAGCCTCAAAATTTACAGGATATTTTTAATGGCTGAAATATTTTGAATTTTTAGCCAGTTCGGATGTTCTTCTTTTTCAGTGGTTTTTTCGTGTTCCCATAAAATATGGAAAGGAACATGAATTCCGTACGCTCCTAATTCAAGAAGCGGTTCGATATCTGATTTGTATGAATTTCCAATCATTAAAAAATCTTCAGGAAGAATGTCGAGGTGAAGAAGTAATTTTTTGTAATCATCGGGCTGTTTATTGCTCATTACCTCTACATGATGGAAGAAATGTTCCAGATTTGATTTTTTAAGTTTTCTTTCCTGATCAAGCAAATCTCCCTTGGTGGCAATAATTAGTTTGTAACCTTTTTGGTGCAGATAGTTCAGCACATCTTCAATTCCATCAATAAGTTCAACTTTTTGATTGATTTGTGATTTCCCCAATTCTATAATCCGTTCAATAATCGATTGAGGGACGGTATTGCCCGAGATTTTCAAGGCAGTTTCAATCATAGATAAAACAAAGCCTTTGGTGCCATAACCATATTCTTCAAGGTTATTCATTTCGGTGGCAAATAATTCTTTCATGGTTTCATCCGAAGTTGAAAAATCCGAAAGTAGTTCGCAAAATTTCTTTTCGTTCTCCCTGAAAAACGTTTCATTTACCCACAAGGTGTCATCAGCATCAAAGCCAACTACTTTAAAATTGGTTTTCATTGTTTTTGTGCGTTCTGTTGTGTTTTAAAGCGCTAAATTAACAACCGTAATTCCGGCACCTCCAAAATCTACATGCTCATCTTTATAACTGCGTACCATTGGTTCCGAACGCAAATAATCGCGAATACTTTGTTTTAAAATACCATGGCCTTTACCATGAAGAATGCGCAACTGGCTTACTTCAAACATAATGGCTTCATCAATAAATTCGGTAATTTTACCAATGGCTTCTTCTACGCGTTGTCCTCTTATATCAATTTCGGGCTTAAATGATAATCGTTTTTGCGAGAAACTTTCAGTAAGAACCGAGGCTCGCGAACCACGGTTTTTGTCGAGTTTTTTGGCCTCGTTATTACTAATTCGTTCAATATTTTTACGAGGCATGGTCGTCATTAACTGGCCAAACGCCACCACTGCATTTTTCTCATTCAGCTCAATAAGGTCGCCAATAGTATCCTGACCTTTAATGCGAACCTTGTCTCCGGGACGCATTTCAATACTTTTTTCCAGCTTTTCTTTTGATACGGGTTTTTTAAACTCGTCGGGCCTACGTTTATTTCGGTGCTCTTCCCGGCGCTGAAGTTGTTCCATCTTTTTTGAAATTTGAGTGTCATTCCCCGTAACTTTGCGGTCAATGTCTTTTTTCAAATCGCCCAATTGAGCGCGCGCACGTTTTGTTTTTTCTTTATCGGCCTGCGCCTTTTTTATTTCCTGAATCGTATTTTCAATTCGTTTATTCACGCCTTTTAGCAAGGCATCGGCCTCTTCCTTCGCTTTTTTTAGAATTTCTTTGCGTTGTTTCTTAATCTCCTGTAACTCGGTTTCGTATGTTTCAGCCGTATCGTCCAATATTTTCTCCACTTTGCGAATTTTCATGCGTTTGGTTTCCCAATATCGTTTATCGCGGTTAATCTGTCGCAGGTTTCGGTCAAAATCAATGTGGTCTTTGCCAACTTTTTCTGTTGCTTTGTCTAAAATATCTTCCGGGAGCCCAATTTTTCGGGCAATTTCAAATGCAAAGGAGCTGCCCGGTTTTCCAATATCCAGTTTAAAAAGTGGATTCATATTCTGTGCATCATAAAGCATGGCACCGTTGATAATGCCATCTGCCGAAGAGGCAAAGTGTTTCAGGTTGGTATAGTGGGTGGTAATAACTCCAAAGGTGCGAATCTGAGTAAGTTTGTCGAGAATAGATTCGGCAATAGCCCCACCCAGCATAGGCTCGGTTCCTGTTCCAAATTCATCAATTAAAACCAGTGTTTGTTCGTTGCAATTGCGCACAAAATGCTTCATATTCATTAGGTGCGAGCTATAGGTACTCAGGTCGTTTTCCAGCGATTGTTCATCGCCAATATCAATAAAAATCTGATTGAAAACTCCTGTTTTACTGGCTTCGTTAACCGGAATAAGTAGTCCGCATTGCAGCATGTATTGCAGTAGCCCGGTAGTTTTTAAACAAACAGATTTTCCGCCTGCATTGGGACCGGAAATCAGTAAAATATGACGCTCGTTGGTCAATTTAATATCAAGCGGAACAATTTTCCGTTTTTCTTTTTGTAAGGTTTTAAGAAGTAGCGGATGAATGGCATGGTACCATTCAATAACCGGGGTGGGGTTAAATTCTGGGCGTATTGCATCAAATTCTACCGCCAGCATTGCTTTGGCTCGAATAAAATCAATTTCACCCAAAAAATCGTATGAAAATGAAAGTTCATCGAGGTAGGGACGGATATCGTTGGCAAAGGTGGTAAGTATTTTTATAATTTCCCGTCGTTCGGCATATTCCAGTTCCCGTATTTCATTGTTCATTTCAACAATCTCGTTGGGCTCAACATACGATGTTTTTCCTGTTGCCGATTCGTCGTAAACAATACCTTTTAGTTTGCGCTTATTGGCTGCTGCTACCGGAATTACAGCTCGTCCGTCGCGAATTGAAACTGCTGCATCATCTTCAACCCAGCCATCTTTTTGGGCTTGCTTAAGTATGGCATGAAGCCTTTTCGACATGCTTGATTGCATGTTTAAAATGCTTCTTCGTATTTGCGACAGTTCCGGCGATGCATTGTCTCTGATCTTACCAAACTTATTGATGATGACTTCAATTTTATCATAGATATAAGGAAAAACCTGAACCTGCGAGGTTTTTTGTTTAAGAATGGGAAATACCTCTTCGTCTTGCTTATTAAAGAAATTTACAATGGCACGTACCGATTCCAGCGATCGTTTTAAATCGAATAACTCAGCGGGCTCGAGAAAACGACCCTCCAATCGAATTTTTTGCAGGGCATCACGCAAATCATAAAAATGTGTTGCCGGGAAGCTGTCGAATTCACGAACAATTCTGCAGAATTCATCTACTTCGTTTAATTGCTGCAAAATGGTTTCATGCGATGTTTGAAATTGCATTTCCGCCACCCATTCGCTTCCCATGGTGCTGATGCACTTGTTGTTAAGTAGTTCGCGAATGCGGTCGAAACCGATTTTTACCTCAAAATTGTGTGGGTATATGTTTTGCATAGCTTTCTGTAAAATAAACTGCAAAAATAGAGAAATTTGTTGAGCATGCCCAGCATGAGGCCGTGCTATGTATTGCTTGCAAGTGCTTAATTACTTTGATGGGGGCTGGGACTTGATGACAAAGCATGCTTGCTGAGTCGGAGTACGAGGTGCTTAATTTTAGTCCGGTTATACGTGTAGCTTATGTGTATCAAACCATCGCGGCTTTGGATGATACAAGGATAGCTAAATTCTCCCTCCGTTTCATTTTCCAACTGCAGAATACTTTTCCACTCCTTTCCATCTGCAGAAAAATACAAGTCAAGCTGGTTTCTTCCTGCTTCCCACGATTTGCCACTTTTCATCGGATTATTAACCAATAATTTTGCTCCTGAAAATAAACTTGTTGCATCAATGCCCGAATTCGGATGCCTGATGGTTGTTGCCTGCACTTCCGACCAGGTCAATCCTTCATCTTCCGACCAGCTTTCCATTATTACATTTTGATTACTGCGAAGCAAGGCCTGAATACGATTATTGGGGTAAAGCAATAAGGTTGGCTGTATAACTTTTACTGAATCGGGCGATGGGATATTTATCTTTTGCCAGCTTAAACCATTGTCAGTCGACCTTTCGACATGTGATTTCCACAGTTCGTGGTTGGGTTCGGTGCTTGATGGACTAAGAATAACTCCCGAAGGTAAACGAACAGGCTTATTGCGAATTGGGCCTAAAATTCCTTTTGGTAATTCTTGCGGCTTTGTCCATGTAATTCCTTCATTATCAGAATTCATAAACAATCCCCACCAATCATTCGGGCTTGGTCCAGCTTTGTAATAAAGGGTAATTAGTGTATCATTATTTCTAAAAAGTACCGGATTCCAGGTTGGGTATCTTATGGTATCTGTTTTCCCATCAGCCACCATTTGCGGCTTGCTCCAGTTATTGTTCTCAAATACCGAGGTATAAATGCTCACGTTGGGGTGACGCTCGTACGGGCCTCCAAAAAATGACAAAAGTAAACCTTCGTTGGTTTCAATTATCGAAGAGGCATGGCATTGGGCATATTGCGTGGTATCGAAAATATGATACTCGGCCAACAGTTGAGCACTGATGTCATAATTTTTTGCTTGTTGTTGGCACCCGATTAGTAGTATTGCAACACAGGTAATTAGAAATGCAACTTTTTTCATCCGTTTAAAAATGTTTGTTTCCTGAGGTAAATGGTGGAACTCGCGATAACTTTTAATCTTCCTCGTTGGTGTAGTTTAAAATGCTAAAATTCATGCTCTTTGTGCACTATTAACCTTTTGGCACCTTTTCACCGGGGAAACGCCTGGCGTATTCTTCCCAAAATAGTTTTACCTCGCCTTTCATTTCTTTTGAAAGGAAAAGGATTCCGATGAGGTTCGGGATGGTCATTAAGGCGATGGTGATACCTGAAAGTGTCCAAACAATCGTAGTGTCGGTAAATGAGGCCAGAAAGAAGCCAATAACATAAATGAGCCTGTACCAAACCACTCCTTTCACGCCTACCAAATAGGTAACTGCTCGTCCGCCATAGTACGACCAGCTTATTGCAGTAGAAAAGGCAAACATAAGCAGGCCAATGGAAACGATGTACTTGCCCGATTCTCCAAACCAACTGCGGGTGAAAGCAATGGTGGTAAGTGGTGCACTGTGCATTAATGATTTACCGGAGATTGTAAGTCCGTTTTGTTTGCCAAGTTTTCCGTTTTTAACAGTGATATCTCCATTGTACGGCTGGTTGTTCACAAAAATTTTCACCTCTTCGGCTACAGAACGGGCATGAAAAAACGTGGGTTGATTTTGAATTACTCCGTTAACAACGGTTAGTTTGCCGTTAAAGGTTTTCAGTTCCTCTTCTCCGGCCAGGTAATTAAACAGTTTTTTTCTGTCCGTTTCGTTTTGATCGGAATAACTTCCTTCAAGAATTACCAGGTCGGCATCCTGGAATTTATTTTCGTGTTTTTCTGTCCACACACCGGAAGAAAGCAAAACCAAACCTGTTAAAGTACAGATTATTATGGTGTCGATAAATGGCTCAAGCAAGGCTACCAAACCTTCAGAAACCGGTTCGTGAGCGCGGGCAGCGGCGTGTGCAATTGGTGCCGACCCTTGTCCGGCTTCGTTCGAGAACAGTCCGCGGTTTACCCCCCGGTTAAAAGCAAAGGCAATACTGCCACCTAAAAAGCCACCCATGGCAGCAGTTCCGGTAAACACGTCGCCTACAATTGCGCTTATTGATGGGATTATATTTTCGTAGTTGAAAAGAATTACTGCCAATGCTCCGAGAAAATAAATAATGGCCATTAAAGGTACCAGGCGCGAGGTAACTTTTGCAATTCGTTTAATACCTCCAATAATAACCAGCCCAAGCAGCACGGCCAAAACACCACCGGTAAGCATGTGGTTTATTCCAAAAGTTTCGAAAAGCGAATTGGAAATACTGTTTATTTGTGGCAGGCTTCCGGTGCCAAAGGATGAAAGAATGGTGGCCACTGCAAATAATCCCCCCAAAAAAGTACCGGTTTTTATTACATTGTCGCCAATGGTTATGTTCAGCCTGTTTTTCATGAAATACATGGGGCCACCGGCAATTGAACCATCGGCTGCTTTTTCGCGGTATTTATGCGATAAGGTAACTTCAACAAATTTTGTGGTCATACCAACAGCAGCGGTTATCAGCATCCAAAAAAGAGCAGCCGGTCCACCTAGATGAATGGCAAGGGCTACACCTGCAATGTTGCCCGTTCCAACGGTGCCCGAAAGTGCAGTCGTTAATGCCTGAAAATGTGATGTGTCGCCTTCATCTCCTTCCTTGTCGAATTTCCCCCGAACAATGCGCAACGAGTGTTTCAGGTACCTAAACTGGGGAAATTTTAAATAGACGGTAAAGAAAATTCCGGTTCCGAGCAGTAAAAAAACGAACCATTGAGAACCGCCAATGTGGCCATCAATTAAAGAGAGGATATCGTTGAGCTTGTTCATCGTTTGCAAATATTTTATGAGATTTTCAGAAATTGAGCTAAAAATAGTAATACTCGCCAATTTGTTAAAAAATGAGGAATTTTATTTTTAAAATGTTATTAAATGGTGAGATTAATCATCTTTGGTGGCTAATTGTAGAGAACTACCAGTACCCCCCGTTTTGTTTATTACTTTTTTAATTTCTTTTCGTTTAATACTGAAACCAATTAGATTTTCTCGTAATTTCGCATAACAATATTTAAACAATTAGCCATGTTACCAAAATTTTTATTAGCCGACAATTCAATGGAAACACCGGATACTATTTTCGTTGTTCATACCGAAACTCCCCGTTTTATTGTTGAAGCAGATATTGATGATTTTTGGAATAACCAGGAAGTGCACTGGATTGATGGAGAACCCGGTGACGAAAACCTGATTGCTGAATTAGTAGAGGCAGCAGAAGAGTTTTTGGAAAAAGAATTTGAAAACGAAGAATTGTTGGCAGAAGACGACGATTAGTGCAGTTGCAACGAGGCCAGTGAAAGTGGATTGTAACAAAAATCATTAGCCTGAATTATGGCCACCAACCGTTTATATCGGTCCCGAAATAGGGTTTTGGGAGGAGTGCTCGCAGGAATAGCCGAATATTTTGCGATTGACGTTATCCTGGTTCGGGTAATTTATGTACTTCTGTCGTTATTCTCTGCAGGATTTCCCGGTTTATTGGTTTACATTATTTGTTGGGCTGTAATTCCTGAAAAACCAATTGAAATGCAATAATCTACTGTTCAACTCCTTTAAGGGAAAGTTGAATACGTTTACGTGCCACGTCAACTTCTTTAACTTTTACTTTAATGTGCTGGTGAAGCTTTACAATTTCATTCGGATCGGAAATAAACCGATCTGCCATTTCAGAAACATGAATTAAGCCGGATTCTTTTATTCCCACATCAACAAAGGCACCAAACTTGGTAATGTTGTTTACAATTCCGGGTAACACCATTCCAACCTGTAAATCACTGATGTTAAAAATTCCATCAGCAAATTCAAAAACTTTTATGGCTTTGCGCGGGTCACGGCCCGGTTTTAAAAGTTCTTTTTTGATGTCGAGCAAAGTTGGTAAACCTATATCAGCTGTTATATACTTTTGAAAATCAATTTTCGACACCAATTCTTCATTTCGCACTAAATCGCTCACCTGGCAGTTTAGGTCTTTCGCAATTTGTTTTACGATTTTATATGATTCAGGGTGAACTCCCGAATTGTCGAGTGGGTTTTTAGCATCCGGTATACGCAAGAAACCTGCGGCCTGCTCAAAAGCTTTTGGCCCCATTCTGGGAACTTTTTTCAGCTCTTCTCGCGATGTAAACATTCCTTTTTCTTTTCGATAAGAGGTTATGTTTTCGGCCAACTGTGGCCCCAATCCCGAAATGTAGGTTAGCAGATGTTTGCTGGCCGTATTCAGGTTAACACCAACAGCGTTAACACTCAGTTCAACAACCGAGTCGAGACTGTTTTTCAGCTTCTTCTGATCCACATCGTGCTGGTATTGCCCAACCCCAATACTTTTCGGGTCTATTTTAACCAGCTCTGCCAAGGGATCCATCAGGCGGCGACCAATTGAAACGGCTCCTCTTACGGTAACATCATATTGCGGAAATTCCTGCCGGGCAACCGATGAGGCTGAATACACCGAAGCGCCGTCTTCGCTAACAACATAGATTCGAAGTTCGCGATTGAAACGTAGTTTTTTTATAAAATATTCGGTTTCACGACTCGCAGTTCCGTTCCCGATTGCAATGGCTTCAATTTGGTACATTTCAACCATTGAGCTTATCTTTTTCGCGGCCATTTTCCGCTCTTCCTGTGGTTTGTGCGGGTATATATTTTCGTTATGAAGTAAATTGCCCTGCTCATCGAGGCAAACAACTTTGCATCCTGTTCGGTAACCCGGATCAATTGCTAATGTGCGTTTTTGTCCGAGTGGAGGTGCCAGCAATAGTTGCTTTAAATTATCGGTAAAAACTTTTATCGCTTCAGCATCT
The DNA here is from genome assembly GCF_963676735.1 of uncultured Draconibacterium sp. Taxonomy (NCBI): domain Bacteria; kingdom Pseudomonadati; phylum Bacteroidota; class Bacteroidia; order Marinilabiliales; family Prolixibacteraceae; genus Draconibacterium; species uncultured Draconibacterium sp. The sequence continues at coordinate 1,049,281 of NZ_OY781464.1, forward strand.
GCTTTCTCTTTTGCTAAGTTAGCAAATTCTGTTTCTATCGATGGTTGAATAAGGCGCTTCAAACTGTCTTTTACCGCCAAGGCAACCTGTTCAGAGCTGCTATTGTTTCCTTTTACAAAGAAACGTTCCAGGTTTTCCAAAACACGATCTTCGTCCGGCGAAATTGAGATTCTGAGAAATCCTTCATTCTCACCACGCCGCATGGCCAGCAAACGATGAGAAGGGCATTTCTTTAAGGGTTCGCTCCAATCAAAATAGTCGCGAAACTTGGCCGCTTCTTCTTCCTTTCCTTTTACAAGCTTTGATGTAATGTAAGCTCCAAGTTGAAACCCTTTACGAACAATGTTTCGTGCCCGTTCGTTTTCGCTTACCCACTCGGCAATAATATCCCGTGCACCCGAAAGTGCCTCTTCAGCCGAGGGGACTTCGTTGCTAATAAATTGGTTAGCTTTGAATTCAGGATCGCGCTCTAGTTGTTTCATAATAATTTTAGCCAGAGGTTCCAGGCCGTTTTCACGGGCCATTGTGGCTTTGGTTCGTCGCCTGGGTTTGTAGGGCAGGTAAATGTCTTCCAGTTCTACAGGGTCAAAGCAATGTTCAATTCTGGCTTTTAATTCTGGTTTTAAAAGCTCTTGTTCGTCAATGGTTTTTAATATGGTTTGTTTACGTTTTTCCAGTTCAGCAAATTTTTCGTTTTGTTCTTTTATTTCCTGAATTTGTACTTCATCCAAACTTCCGGTACGTTCTTTTCGGTAACGCGATATAAACGGAACAGTGGCTCCTTGGTTTAATAACTCGATGGTATTTGTAACCTGTGTTGAATTTAGTTTGAGTTTGTCGGCTATTAGATTTATGATGGCGCTTTGCATTGCTTTGTTTTTATTGAAATGCAAAGGTACAGAAGCAAACATCATTTCAAAAAGAAGGTAAGCGTTAAATTATAAACAAAAAACCACCCGGATTATTCCGAATGGTTTAGAGTTCCTGTATTGTTAGGCTGTTTATTTTTTTACAGTGTAAATATGCTCGCCTGAGTCTTCTGATAATATGACCCGGTATTCTCCTTTTCTCAACGTGGATAGGCTGTAACTTCCATGAATTGCTAATTTTTTTCCAAGGTTGTTGCTGTAAATGTGCTCTCCTTCATAATATATATTTAAAAAAACATGTTTTTGGGTAGTGTTTAAAAACGAAACCATGAGCCGGTCTTCGTCAAGCTTTATAAAAGGTTCGAACAAATGAGTAGCCTCTTCGGTTGTGATGTTGTTATTTGCTACCAAAATTTTATTATTGAGGCTTTGGTTACCATAATTGAAGCAAACCCGGTAGGTGCCATCTTGCAATCCGGGGAAAAAGAACTTCTCGCTGTAACTTGTATTTTGTCTCTTTGATTTGTGAAAAAAGACTACATCGTCATTTTCATCTGTTACGGTAACTTCAAAATTACATGGTGTTTTCGATTCAAAATTAAGCAAGGTAGCCTCTTCGCCAATTTGCGAGATATTCATTTTGGGGAGTTCAGACCCGGCTGCAAAAGCTGCGGTAAGAACCAGGATGGAGATTGTGATAATGACTGAAATTTTTGTTTTCATGTTGTTTGATTTTTGGATTAATAATAGTTATTAAATTAGAATACCATTTGGTATTTTATACAATTTACATTAATCTGCTGAAATCCAATTTTTTTATTCATTAATTTAAAAGTTGGCCGTTTTACGAAGTAATTGGAAAGGAGAAAAAAGGGTACTTAAAATATTTTAAAAGAGTTCTATCCATAAAAAAAAGCGTACTGCTCATTAAAAACAGTACGCTTTTAATCTACATGTAACTGTTAAAAGCTTAATCCAATTGTAAAGTTCATACACGGAAGTTTTGATGTTTTTTCGTTTGAATTTTTCCCAAGCCCCTCATTAATAACCTCCTGCAGGTAAGTGCCCGGATAATCATCGCTTTCTAACTCTGCGCTTAGGGTGTTAAACTCGGCACCCAGCATAAGAATTCCGTAACGAATGTTCAAGCCGGTTGAAAAGCCAAAATCAACTTTACTTATAAAGAACTCATCGGCATCATCAATCATATCGTCGTAGTAGGTAACGGCGCCGGTTCCCCATGCAAAATCTGCCTTGGCATAAATATCAAACTCTAGTTTGTCAACCGGACTGTAGGTAAACGAAGGGCCAATTTTTGATCCGGCACGAAAGATGCCTAAATTGGTATCATAAAAATTATTTTCCGATTTAAAGTTATGGAAAATGGCATAAAGGTAGTCGACATTTATGCCAAAGGCCATATCGTCTCTATCTAAAATACTTTTGATTAGAAAGATTGAACCCAGTTCAAAATTGGCTCCTGTTTTCGACTCAATTCCGGCATCGTTCCAATCTTGCTTGTCAAGGTCAAAATGTTTCCACGATGGATTAGAGTAGCCAACCCGGAAATAGAATTGATTTTCAACTTGTTGGGCAAAAATAAAAGTTGACAGAAGGAGAAACGAGAGCGAAAGAATAACTTTTTTCATGATGTGTAAAATTTGAATATATGGTTAAATTACAAAGTTTATTCAGCTTTGACTATTGCTTATTTTGTACAAGTTATGATAATCTGATTAAATATGGAAATAGAAGATGTGCTACTGGTTTTAAACTTCAAGGTTAGAAATAAAAAAACCTTTTTTTTTGCGCTCATTTCCTTTTATCTTTTGCCTTGTTTTTTCTATTTTTGCACCTCATTTTCAAAAAGAAGTAAAAGCATGTTTGAGAATTTAAGTGACAGGCTGGAGAAGTCCTTTAAACTATTAAAAGGGCAGGGGAAAATAACCGAAATCAATGTAGCGGAAACGCTGAAAGATATTCGTCGTGCATTGTTGGATGCTGACGTTAACTTTAAAATTGCCAAAAAATTTACCGACGACGTAAAAGTAAAAGCTTTGGGGCAGGATGTATTAACTGCCGTTAAGCCCGGGCAAATGATGGTAAAAATTGTAAAAGATGAGCTGGCCCAACTAATGGGCGGTACTTTTACCGATATAGAACTGAAAAATAAACCTGCTGTTATTTTGATGTCAGGTCTGCAGGGGTCGGGTAAAACCACTTTCTCCGGTAAGCTGGCCAATATGCTGAAAAGCAAAAAAGGGCGTCATCCACTGCTGGTTGCAGGCGACGTTTATCGTCCGGCAGCAATCGACCAATTGAAAGTTTTAGGCGAACAAATTGGTGTGCCGGTTTACACCGAGGATGGAAACATGGACCCGGTGAAAATTGCCCAGGCAGCAATAAAGCAAGCCAAAGCTAACGGAAACGATGTGGTAATTGTGGATACCGCCGGGCGTTTGGCAATTGATGAGCAGATGATGAACGAAATATCGGCCATTAAAAAAGCGATAAACCCCGATGAGATTCTGTTTGTAGTAGATTCGATGACAGGGCAAGATGCTGTTAACACCGCAAAAGAGTTTAACGAACGTTTAGACTTTGATGGTGTAGTGCTTACTAAACTCGATGGTGATACCCGCGGTGGTGCGGCGTTATCAATTAGGGCAGTGGTTGAAAAACCGATTAAGTTTGTGGGTACAGGCGAAAAAGTTGATGCCCTGGATGTTTTCCACCCCGATCGTATGGCCGATCGTATTTTAGGAATGGGTGATATTGTTTCGTTGGTAGAAAAGGCCCAGGAACAATTTGACGAAGAAGAAGCAAAACGCCTGCAGAAAAAATTACAGAAAAACACATTTAACTTTAATGACTTTCTGAAGCAGATTAACCAGATTAAAAAAATGGGTAATTTGAAAGATGTGATGGGTATGATACCCGGCATGGGAAAGGCAATGAAAGGTATGGATATTGATGATGATGCCTTTAAACACATCGAGGCCATAATTTATTCGATGACACCTGAGGAACGCGAAAACCCATCATTAATTAACGGTGGCCGCAGAAAAAGAATTGCTACCGGGTCGGGAACAAATATTCAGGAAGTTAACCGCTTGTTGAAACAATTTAGCGAAACACGGAAAATGATGCGTATGGTATCGCAAGGTAAAAACGTTCAGCGGATGATGGCAGGTATGCAAGGGCAAGGCCGTAAATTTTAATTATAAAGAATAGTTCACAAAAAATAATTTGCGCAATGAATTTAATTGACGGGAAAAAAGTAGCTGCTGAAATCAAGCAGGAAATTGCTGAAGAGGTAAAACAAATTGTTCAGAACGGAGGCAAACAACCTCATTTAGCTGCTATTTTGGTAGGGCACGATGGAGGAAGCGAAACTTATGTGGCCTATAAAATTAAGGATTGCGAAGAAGTGGGCTTTAAGTCTTCGTTGATTCGTTATGAAGATGATGTAACCGAAGAAGAATTACTGGCAAAAGTTGAGGATTTAAATAACGATGCCGATGTTGATGGTTTTATTGTACAGCTGCCTTTGCCAAAACATATTTCAGAACAAAAAATTATTGAAGCTATTGAGCCTAAAAAAGATGTAGACGGCTTTCACCCGATAAATGTGGGACGCATGGTAATTGGCTTGCCATCATTTGTGTCGGCAACACCTTACGGTATAGTTGAGCTGATTAAACGGTACGATATTGAAACCAGCGGTAAAAACTGTGTTGTTCTTGGACGAAGCAATATTGTTGGTCGTCCGATGAGTGTGTTAATGTCGCAAAAAGCAATGAATGCTACAGTAACGGTTGCACACAGCCGTACAGCCAACTTAAAGGAAGTATGCGCCAATGCCGATATTTTAATTGTTGCTATGGGTGTACCTGAGTTTGTAAAAGGCGATATGGTTAAAGAAGGAGCCGTTGTAATTGATGTAGGTACAACCCGGGTAAAATCGGATAAAACAAAATCGGGTTGGAAACTTAAAGGCGATGTTGCTTTCGACGAAGTAGCCGAAAAGTGTTCGTACATAACACCTGTTCCGGGTGGTGTGGGACCAATGACACGTACTTCGCTGCTTTTAAATACTTTGCTGTCTGCCAAAAAAGAAATTTATAAATAGAAGAAATAAGCACATAAAAAAAGGAGCATAAATTGCTCCTTTTTTTATACCCTCGTTTTACAGAGCAACTGAAATTGTGTTGGTAGAATTATTATAAATAGCACTTTTTGCCGCGGAATATAGCTGCTTCATGACACATTCTGAATATTTCTCAATTATTTTTCTATTTTTGAAACCTAACTAAGTCCAAAAACCAAAATATTGAAGAATGGAAAGCGGTGATACCAAGGAGGGAGCAAAGTACAAAGACAGCAAATTCAAACAAGAGATTCACTCAAAAGTTATTCGGGCCGGAAAAAGAACCTACTACTTTTTTGATGTAAAAAGTACCCGAAATGATGAGTATTACTTAACCATTACCGAAAGCAAAAAACGCTTTGGCGAAAATGGAAAGTTTTCGTACGAAAAACACAAAATTTTCCTTTACAAAGAAGACTTCACAAAATTTGTAGAAAGCCTGCAGGAAGTGGTTGATTACATTCATGAAGAACAACCGGAAGAAGCTATTGCAGAAGTGGTTGCAGCGAACGAAGAAGCCATTGAGGAAGAGGTAGCTGAGGAAAAAGCAGCTCCGGTAAAAGATTACACCAGCGTTGAGTTTGAAGATATTTAAACGCTAAAGCTTGTTACCCCAATTCACTTAATTCTAACCATCGTAACTCTTTTTCATCGAGTTGCGATTTTATTTGCTCCAGCTCCATCGACTTATCATACAATTCATCGTGGTTAAGGTTTCCTGAATTTAGTTCTGCTTCCAGTTTTGTTATTTCTTCTTCCAGTTCCGGAATCTCGTTTTCCAATTGCTCAAATTCCCGTTTTTCGTTAAACGATAACTTCCTTTTTCCTGGATTTTTTCCTGGAGCTTTTGACGTATTTTGTGCAGTAACCTTCGTTTCAGCTTTTATTTTTGCCTCCAACCGTGCTTTTTGTTGCTCTTCTTCTTCTACCTTGTTGCGGTACACGGTGTAGTTTCCCGGAAAATCAGCAACTTTTCCGTCTCCTTCAAAAACAAATAGATGGTCAACAATTTTATCCATAAAAAAACGATCGTGCGACACCACAACCACGCAGCCGGCAAACGATTGCAAGTATTCTTCCAATACGTTAAGGGTCATAATATCAAGGTCGTTGGTTGGTTCGTCAAGAATCAGAAAATTAGGATTCTGCATTAAAACTGTGCAAAGGTATAAACGCCGTTGCTCGCCACCACTAAGCTTTTCAATATAGTTGTATTGGGTTTCGGGCGGAAACAAAAAGCGTGTCAGCATTTGCGTGGCGCTCATTTTTGTGCCGTCCTCAAAATAAATATACTCTGCTATTTTCTGAACGGCTTCAATTACTTTTTCCTGCGGATCAAAATTGATTCCTTCCTGTCGGTAATAGCCAAATTTTATGGTTTGGCCAATGTCAATCGAGCCGGAATCGGGCGAAAGTGCTTTCGTTAAAAGATTCAGAAATGTTGATTTTCCGGTTCCGTTTTTACCCACAATACCTACTTTCTCAAAACGTTGAAATTTGTATGTAAAATCTTCGATGAGTTTCACACCGGGAAATGATTTGGATACTTTATCCAACTCAACAATTTTCTTCCCCAGACGAGCTGATTTTACATTCATTTCAACTTTGTCGTTTCGTACCTGCTGCGAAGCTTTGTCTTTGAGGTCGTAAAACGAATCAACACGGTATTTTGCTTTATGACTTCTCGCTTTTGGCATGCGGCGCATCCATTCTATTTCGGTGCGTAAAAGGTTTTTAGCCTTGCTAATGCTGGCCTGCTGCATGGCTATCCGCTCATCACGTTTTTCAAGAAAATAGGAATAGTTACCCTGATAACGATAGATTTGGTTGTCTTCCATTTCAATAATCTCGTTGCACACACGGTCGAGAAAATAGCGATCGTGCGTAACCATTAAAAGAGTGGCTTTCGTTTTTTCAAGATAGGCTTCAAGCCATTCAATCATTTCCAGATCAAGGTGGTTGGTGGGTTCATCAAGAATTAATAAATAGGGTTGGTTGATAAGCACCTTGGCCAGCGCCAGTCGTTTTTGTTGTCCACCGGAGAGTTCGGCTACCTTTTGTTCCAGAAAATTAATTTTTAACTGGCTTAGTATCTGTTTAATTTCTACCTCGATGCCCCAGGCATTGAGCTCGTCCATTTTTGCCGAAATAGCAGTAATTTCTTCTTGATTGTTTTTTGTAACTGCCAGCTCAAAAGCTTTTACCGTTTTTATTTTTTCGTTATCGCTTTCAAAAATTTCTTCAATAACGGTATTGGCCGGGTTTAAATTAGGGATTTGTTCAAAGTATCCCATTTTTATATCGTTGGTGAGCGTTATTGCCCCTTCGTCAGGTGTTTCTTTTCCGGCCAGTAAGTCAAGCAAGCTTGATTTTCCGGTTCCGTTTTTTGCAATTAAGGCCACTTTGGCACCTTCAAAAACGGTAAAGGAAATATTTTCAAATAGCATGAGTTCCCCCCAGCGTTTCGAGAGGTTTTCAGCTTGTATAAATGGCTTCATGTTTTACGACTTGTTTTCAGAGGCAGCGTTATCTTTTTTTTCTTTAAGTGCTACGCTGTCTTTGTAATCGAATAATAAACTTAAGAAAGTTGGAATATTTTTGGCGGTAGCACTGTTTGGCGAGTTGCTCAAAATGGCAATACCAATGTCTTCTTCGTCGCACAGGGCAATTTCGGCTTTATACCCCAAAACGTAACCACCGTGGTAGGCTACTTCGCGTCCTTTGTAGTCAATAATTCGCCAGCCCAGCGAGTAACGCTTCGATTTTACCTCGCGTCCCCAGCTTCTGAAATAAGTTCGTTTTAATGGAGAGTTTACCTGCGGTGTAAAAACTGTTTGCCGGGCACTGGCATTAAAAACTTCAGAGTTGTCGTCAGTTAAAGTAGCCAGAAAATTGGCCATATCGTTAATACTGGCATTAACTCCGGCAGCCGGAGCTGTGCTGTAATACCTGTCGTTAAGCCGCATGGGTTTGTAGCGGTTGTGCCCCTGGTTATAATGGGGGAAGGCCTTGTTTTTGTTGTTTTTAAAGGCCTCAAAGTTCATTGAAGCATCAGTCATGCCAAACGGAGAAAAAACTTTTTCTTTCATTACTGATTCGAAGCTTTTTTGAGTCTTGGCTTTTGTAATCGGGTCGTAAATACTGTAAACCACATTTTGGTACCCGTAAAGTTCTCCGGGAGGAGCAGTAATATCAACCTGATTCAAGCGTTCAATTATCTTTTCAAGAGGTACCTTGTCTTCAACCATCAGGTCGTAGGCATGCGGAATAAGACCGGAGGTATGGCTGAGCAGATGTCGCACCTTGAGTTGGTCGGTACATTCTTTATCTTTCAATTCAAAACCAGGAATGTAATCAACTACTTTATCGTCGAGTTTTATAATATTCTCATCATCCAGAATTCCTGCGAGTACTCCGGTTACCGATTTTGATACCGATGCAAGACGAAAAACAGTATTGGCATTAACCGGAGCTTTTTCGCCAGCTTTTCGCACTCCAAAACATTTTACCAAGGCAACTTTACCTTTGTAGGTTACCACTGCAGCAGCACCAACGGTACCTGATTGTTTTAAATTTTGTTCGAGAATACTGTCGAATTGAGCCAGGGTATTTTCAATCTCAACAACAGGATTGTATTCTGTTTCTTTTTTTGTAACAGCCTGTGTTTCCTTGTCTTTTGTTTTTTTTGCACTAACAAAAGACTGTAATTTCAGTGCTAAAACAGCCACCCCAACAATAACAACAGCAACGTAAATTTTTCTTCTCAAAACGTAATCTCCTTCACAATTTGAAACAAAAATAAGATTTATCTGATTGATTTGCAGGTGATGGCTTAATTTCGTCTTATTTTTTATTCACCATTATAATTTAATAACCTGCCAAAAGAAAAAGCCGGTCTCCACCGGCTTTTTATACGTCTGTTTAATTAATACTTAAAATCATTTCTATAAAAGGGGAAGAAATGATACCTAAGCTATTGTTTTAATAAGACAGAATATTATCGTTTTTGTTACACCTGCGATGAAAAAAAATCGATTATTTTTGAAAAAAATGAAACAACCAAGATTATTAGCGTTCTAAACTACATAAACTAGAATGATTAAAATTCATGGTGAATTCCATCTGTTACGATGGGAAATAGTAAATTTTATACCGATGGAAAAATGAGAAAGAAAGAACTCTTTGCATATATTATCGATTATTTTGAAACAACCATGCCAATTGCTGAAACAGAACTGGACTATGGTAATCCGTTTGAATTAATTGTTGCTGTAATCTTATCGGCACAATGTACCGATAAGCGCGTAAACCAGATTACTCCAGACTTGTTAAAGCGCTTTCCTACGCCACAAAAAATGGCAGAAGTAGAACCTGCCGAGGTGTTTGATTATATTAGGAGCTGTTCGTATCCGAATAACAAGGCAAAACACCTGGTGGGTATGGCCCAAAAGCTGCTTGAATTGTTTAATGGCGAAGTGCCAAGCGATGTTGATGATTTACAAAAATTACCCGGTGTTGGCCGAAAAACCGCCAATGTTATTGCTTCTGTGGTTTATAATAAACCAGCTTTGGCGGTTGATACTCATGTTTTTAGAGTGGCAGCCCGTATTGGTTTAAGTACCAACGCAAAAACACCGCTGGCTACCGAGCAGCAATTAATGAAATACATTCCGGAAGAATTGGTGCCTAAAGCCCATCATTGGCTTATTTTACATGGACGATATACCTGTCTGGCCCGCAAACCAAAATGTAGTAAATGCGGTTTAACTGATGTTTGTAAGTTTTATAAAAAGGAAGTAAATTCGGGCGCACAGGCGGCATCCTGATTGTGTTAGCTTTTGTTGCAAAACGAAATTTTTTTACTTCGCACTCAGCATTTTAGCGGTAGATAGAATTAACTCCCACGCATTTTTAACATGTTTTTCCTCCATGTGGGTTTGCCCAAAGTTCATACGTAAAACAAGCTGGTCGTTTAGTTTTGTATGGGTAAAATATATTTTGCCACTATCGTTTATCGTGTTCATTAAGAGCATATTAAATGCATCGCCGGCCTTGTGCTTAAAACAAACCAGGTTCATTGCAGGCTTAACAACAACTTCAAAATCATCCGATTCATCTACCCACTTTTCAAATTCGCGGGCCAGGCGTACGTGTTCGCGAATAAGCTGCTGAAGCCCCTCAATTCCGTAATGCCTGATAACAAACCATAGTTTTAAGGACCTGAAACGCCTGCCCAGTTGAATGTGCCAGTCGCGGTAATCAAAAACTTCACCGGTTTCGGTGGCTTTGTTTCGCAGATATTCCGGTAAAATGGAGAAGGTATTGATGAGTTCTTGTCGGTTGGCTACCCAAAAAACATTACAATCAAAATTGGTAAACATCCATTTGTGCGGATTAAAACTGTAACTATCTGCCAGTTTAACGCCATTAGCCAGGTGTCTGAATTCGGGGCAAAGCATTGCCGTTCCGAACGAGGCAGCATCAACGTGAAACCAGCATTTCTCTTTCTTGCAAATCTGTCCGATTTCCGGAAGTGGGTCAACAGCAGTTGACGAAGTGGTACCAATTGAACCACAAACAAAAAACGGCACCAGTCCGTTGGCTTTATCCTCCTTAATTTGTTGGTGGAGGAGATGCGCTTGCATGGCAAAATTTTTGTCAACATCAATCAGTCGAAGATTGTGTTTGCCAATGCCGGCTATTTTTATGCCTTTCTCAACTGAAGAGTGCGTTTGTGTAGAAACGTATGCTACCAATTTTTCTTCCAGTCCATTTATATTGGATGCAAAGTTTGTGGCCCGTTCGCGTGCTGCAATAATGGCCGTAAGTGCAGCGGTAGAAGCGGTGTCCTGAATAACACCACCTCCGGTTGATGTGGATTTAAACTGTGCCGGCATTTGCATCATTTCAGCCAGCCAGTCAAGCACCCTTATTTCCAGTTCTGTTGCTGCCGGACTTGTTGCCCAAAGCATACCCTGCACTCCAAGTCCAGATGAAACAAGGTCGCCTAAAATGGAGGGAAACGACGTATTGGCGTTAAAATATGCAAAGAAGTTGGGCGATTGCCAATGTGTTATTCCGGGCATAATTTTTTCATCCAGATCGCGTATAATTTCATCAAATGGTTCGCCATTGGCGGGTGCCGCCTTGGGTAATTTATTTAATAGCTCGCCGGGTTTCGATTGCGACATTACCGAATAGTTTTCAATCTGTTCGTAATAATCTGCAATCCAGTCGATTATTTTTTTACCTTCTTCACGGAACTGTTCCGTACTCATGTGAAATTTCTCGCTCTTCACCATTTTGTTATTTTAATTTGGACGATTAGAATGATGGGATTATTATTTTACTTCAAAGGCCTTGTAATTTTCAATAAAATCTACTTCGGTTTTGTTAACGCTTTTTACTTCCGAAAGGGGAGGCCCTACCCAAAGATAGTCAAGCAGTGTGTTTATGGCAGCCTCGTTGCCTTGCGCCAGTACTAAAACTCCACCATCTAAGGTGTTTCTCACCCAGCCTTTTATATTTAGTAATTTGGCTTGTTGTAAAGTATAAAACCTAAAGCCAACGCCTTGCACCCTTCCTGAAACTTTTATTTCGTATTGAACCATCTTTCTAACTTTGTGAACGAAGGTAAAAATAATAAGAAATATGATTTTCTTTTGGGGAAGCAAATAGTTCGTAAAATCTTGTTCTGTTATTTTTATTTCTGCTTAAATGCTTCCACATTTTCGGCTTGAATTAACGCCCATATGGAATAAACACCAATACTTGTCCCGATAGGAAAACTAAATAAGTTTAATACTGAAAGGACCAGGGTTAAAATACGTGCCCATTCTTTTCTTTTGAGCAGTCCGATTCCTGCCAAAAGGCCTGGCAGGCATACGATGGCAGCAAATACCATCACAACATTGGCAATAATTGAAAGTACAAACTCTGCGTCGTGCTCGTTAACAAAATCGCCAATTACGTGAAACAGAACAAAGAAAACTGAGGCGAGGATTAAGCCTAAAATGCTGTACGCAATTTGCAAGGTGGCAACTACATTAATGTGTTTTTGCATAACTTTTTTGTTTTTTGTTTTTCTGAATTTACGAAAACGAAGGATGAGCACTGTAAACTTTTAGACCAACCACAACATTTTGTCGCTAAATTGGTTATTTATATGGGATTAATTAATTGGAAAACTGTATTTTTGCAGCTCAAAATTTTTTGAAAGAGAGAAGAAAAATGGAAATTTTAAAATTGGTTTTATTGGCAATTGCCCTGCTCGGCATAGGATTGTTTGGGATGGCAGTCAGGATTGTTTTTCTTAAAGGAGGAAAGTTCCCGAATACCCACGTAGGCGCGAATAAACATTTAAAGAAAAACGGCGTTTACTGTGCCACCACACAAGATAAATTGGCACAACGCAAAGCACGCAAAGAATTAGCATTTAAAAAACTAAGTTTTGCAACAGATACAGAAGCCGGTAAATAACCGGCTTTTTTTTATGCTTTTAATTTACCAATAAGCTGCTGAATCCTTCCGACATGTATACCTGGTTTTCACCCGATTCGTCGGCATAAATAAAATAAATTTCGAGGCCGGGAACCTGCCGTGCAATTTCAATACTCAAATCTTTTCCCAACACCATAAATGCGGTAGCAAAGGCATCTGCCGACATACAATCGTTGGCAACTACCGATGCACTTAACAAGCTGTGCTGTACCGGATAACCCGATTTTGGGTCGATTGTGTGGGCATATTTTTTGCCATTTTCTTCGTAAAAATTCAGGTAATTGCCTGAAGTAGCCATGGCCTTGTTTTCCAGTCGAAGGGCAGCATTTAACTCGTTTTTAAACGGGTCTTCAATGGGCTTGCGTATGCCAATGGTCCAGGTTTTGCCTTTGTTGTTTACCCCGCTGGCAACTACTTCGCCTCCAATATCAACCATATAATTTACACAGCCCTTCTTATTTAATAAATCGCCAATTAAATCGCAGGTGTACCCTTTGGCTATGGCACTCATGTTTAGCATTATTTCCGGAACATCTTTTACAATTTTATTACCGCTGATTTTTACTTTGTTATACCCACAGAACTGTTTAAGCGAATCAACTTTGGCAGCAGTCATTTTTTGCTTATTTTCCGGGCCAAAGCCCCAGGCACTTATCAGTGGTGCAGCCGTAATATCAAAAGCACCGTTGGTAAGCTCCGAAATCTCCATTGCCCGTTGAAAGCAGGCAATAAACTCTGGCTCGGGAATAATATCAGTGTTGTTGTTTATTTTTGTGATGGTAGCTTCTTTATCGTAATGCGAAAAAATTTGCGATAAACGTTTCAATTCCCGGTCAATTTCTGGCCCCAGGTCGCTACCATTAGCGCTTTCATATTTCACACTGTAATAAGTGCCGTAAATCATGCCATTGTTGGCTACATATTTCTGCTTGCCCGAGTTACAACTGAAAAAAGCAGTCAGAAGAATAGTGAAAAACAGGATTTGTTTTCTCATTTTGTTAATGACTTAATTTGCTGCGAAATTAGAAAATTTATGGACTGTTTTTACAATGCTGAAGGTATACCTTTCGGCAGAATAATTTATAATGGGTTTCAAAAGAAACCATTTTAGTCATTTCTTACAGCGTTTATCAGGTAGTTTAATTGATCCCGCAAACTTATCAGGTCACCAATGCCAAACTTATCAGTGTTGATTTGTGCCAGCAGTTTTTCCGGAACTGTTGCAGCATCCAGGCGCATGTTCTTTCCTTTTTGAGTTAAAGAAATTGAAACCTTTCGTTCGTCTTCAGCAGAGCGCGAACGCACAATCAAACCTTGTTTTTCCATCCTTTTTAAAAGAGGGGTAATGGTGTTGGTATTTAAAATAAGTTTTTGCGCAATTTGGTTAACCAGCATCGAGTCGTGCTCCCACAGTACCATTAAAACCAGGTATTGCGGATAAGTTATTCCCAAATCATCCAGTAGAGGCTGGTATTGGCGTGTAATTAACCTCGATGCCGCATAAATAGGAAAGCATACCTGGTTGCTTAATTTTAGTTGTTCGTATTCCATTGTTATTGTATATTTTTTGCCAGGTATTTTTCTATTTTTTCAGGCTTGGTAGTCGGAGAGAAACGTTTTACCGGGTTTCCATCGTTGTCAATTAAAAACTTGGTAAAATTCCATTTAATCCTGCTGCCAAAAGTACCTTTTAATTCCGTTTTTAAATACTTGTAAATTGGATGCGCATTTTCTCCGTTTACATCAATTTTCGAAAACATCGGAAAGCTTACGCCATAATTTAACACACATCCTTTGGAAATAGATTTTTCATCGCCGGGTTCCTGGTTAGCAAACTGGTTGCACGGAAAGCCAAGAATAACCAAACCCTTCTCTTTATATTTCTGATACAGTTCTTCGAGGCCTTCAAACTGCGGCGTTAACCCACACTTGCTGGCCGTGTTTACCACTAAAATCGTTTTTCCTTTGTAGGCATCCATTGTAATTTCTTTGCCTTGTAAACTGTTTGCTTTAAATTGATAAAAACTGTTTTCCATTGTTAAATTATTAATCGTGAATGAATAAGTCGCATGCGATACAAATATAGATAAAAATTATAGTAGCGCAAACGATTTAAAAAAATGAAAAAAATGGCAGAAATTGTTTGCACATAATAAGGTTGTTCGTATTTTTGCGAACAACGAACAAGAAACAAATGGAAGTACAAATTTTTTCAGACGAACAACAGAAGCTGGCACGTTACGCAAAAGCACTGGGGCATCCGGTTCGCGTGTATGTGTTGCAGTTATTAGGCAAACAAAGTTGTTGTTACAGTGGCGATTTAAGCAATGAATTACCCATTGCCAAATCTACACTCTCGCAACATTTAAAAGAATTAAAAGAGGCCGGTTTAATTCAGGGAGAAATTGAAGCTCCCCGGGTAAAATATTGTGTAAATAAGGAAAACTGGGAAGAAGCCCAGCGCTTGTTTAAAGGATTTTTGAATGTTTAAAAAATTTTGAATTAGTTGTTCGTTAATTGGCGAACGGCGAATAAAAAGAAAAAAAATATGGAAATTAAAGTATTGGGAACAGGTTGCGCGAAATGCAAACAGTTGGAAAAAATGACGCGCGAAGTTGCAGCCGAACTAAATTTGGATGCGAACATTGAAAAGGTAGAAGATATTTATAAAATTATGCAAGCCGGGGTAATGACAACACCTGCACTGGTAGTTGATGGAGAAGTGGTTTTAAAAGGGAAGTTACCTTCGGTAAAAGAATTGAAATCAATTTTGAGTTAGCCAATCTGAGTGGCTTATTAATAACCTTTAACTTGTAAAAAAATAAAAAAACAAAAACAATCATGAAAAAACTACTAATACTTTTAGCGCTTGTAGTCGTGGCCGGAGTTTATACCGCTTCAGCACAATGTTGTAATTCAAAAAATGCTTTGGCTGATGCCTCAATAACAGAAGCATGTTGTGATGCCAAACAAACCGACACGAATGTAAAAGCATACTATTTTCATGCAACTCGCCGTTGTGCAACCTGCGAAGCGGTAGAGAAAGTTACCAAACAAACTATTGCTGAAAACTATAAGGGAACGGTTGAGTTTGTGTCGATTAACCGCGAAGAAGAAGAGAACAAAGCATTGGTAGACAAGTATAAAGTTAGCGGACAAACATTGTTGTTGGTAAAAGGCGACAAAGCTGTAAACCTAACCAGCCCTGCGTTTATGTATGCCCGTAATAAGCCAGAAAAGCTGGAAGCTAAATTAAAATCGACAATCGACTCGCTGTTGTAGTTTCTGGTTCGGACACAGTTCAACTCTGCTTACAGCAACTGTTAATTCAGGTGTCAGTTAAAGCATAGTGAAAAGCTGAAAATGCAGTACAAAATTATGGAAGTATTATTAAACTTGTTTGAGAACTCGCAGGTGCCCATTTTGTCGGCATTTTTGCTCGGACTGATGACAGCCATTAGTCCGTGTCCGTTGGCGACCAATATTACTGCCATCGGCTTTATCAGTAAAGACATTGAAAGCAAGCGTAAGGTTTTTACCAGTGGTTTGGTTTACACATTGGGGCGCGGAATTTCATACACAGCAATTGGGTTTTTATTCTTTTTGGGAGCCAGCCAGTTTAATCTCGAAGGATTTTTTCAAACCTGGGGCGAAAAAATACTGGGGCCATTATTAATTGTAATTGGGTTATTTATGCTGGGTGTGCTTAAATTAACGATTCCAGGAATTGGTTCATTAACCGAGAAAATGGAGAACAAGCAGAATAAAGGATTTTGGGGCGTGCTGTTGTTGGGTATTGTATTTGCCCTGGCCTTTTGTCCGTACAGTGGAGTGTTGTATTTTGGTATGCTAATACCCATGACCATAAGTAGTGCCAGCGGTTTGTATTTACCCATGGTTTTTGCGCTGGCCACCGGAATACCGGTAATTATTTTTGCCTGGCTGATTGCATTTAGTGTTGGCTCAATAGGTGGCTTTTACAATAAAATGAAAAACTTCGAAATATGGTTCCGGCGCGTGGTGGCAGTGCTTTTTATTGGCGTAGGGATTTATTATTGTGTGGTTATGTTCTTATGAAAGATGATTAGAATTTGAATTGTTCAAATACCTTCTGGCCTCCCTTTTTTTGCGGATTGTCCACTTTCGGGGACAGGAGTCCTGAGGAAGCGACAGGGGTGAACAAAATGGCTGAATAATTTTGAAAGAGGAAAACACCTCAAAAATTTTTGACAACAATGTTCGTAATTCTACGAAAAACGAAATGAAAAAATGAATACGTATAAAATAGCAATTGAAAATAAGGAGGAGAAACATGAGAGGAGAAGACGGATTGGACTGATTGCATCAATTGCAGTAGTTTTACCGGCATTGTTAGGGTTATATTATTTTCTTCCGGGTTTTGTTGATTACCTGACCTATAACATATTTACCTTAAAACGGGAGTCGCACCTGGGAGAAGCCATAAACTTTTTTATTTACGACACCATCAAAATTCTGATTTTGCTTTTCCTTATCAGTACGCTTATGGGGGTGGTAAATGCCTATTTTCCGGTTGAACGTTTGCGCGTTTACCTGACTACCAAAAAAATGTATGGCCTTGAATATTTCTTTGCCTCGTTTTTTGGCGCGGTAACACCATTTTGCTCGTGTTCATCTATTCCTTTGTTTATTGGCTTTGTACAAGGCGGAATTCCCTTGGGAGTTACTTTTTCGTATCTCATAACTTCGCCCTTGGTAAACGAAGTTGCCGTTGCCATGTTCCTTGGGATGTTTGGAGTAAAAGCTACCTTAATTTATGCGTCAAGCGGAATTCTTTTGGGGATGATTGGTGGCTACATCTTAGGAAAACTAAAACTCGATCGTTATCTGAGTGATTGGGTACGTGAAATTCAACAAAATTCATCTGCCGAAAATGCCCGGTGGGAGGGCGAAAAAACACCGTTCATCGACCGATTACCGTCCATTATTAACGAAGGCTGGAATATTGTTAGAAAAGTGTTGTTATATGTTCTTATTGGAATCGCCATAGGAGCGGCTATGCATGGTTATGTACCTGAAGATTTCTTTACGGAATTCCTTTCAGCAGATAAATGGTATGCCGTACCGTTGGCTGTAATACTTGCCGTGCCAATGTATGCCAACGCCGCCGGAATTGTCCCGGTAATTCAGGTGTTTGTGGCTAAAGGCGTGCCCCTGGGAACTGCCATTGCTTTTATGATGGCAGTGGTTGGACTTTCACTACCCGAAGCTACTTTACTGAAAAAAGTAATGAAATGGAAACTCATCGGGATTTTCTTCGCAACAATTACCTTGTTTATCATCCTGCTGGGTTACCTGTTCAATTTTATCTTGTAAACTTCAAATAAATCAACCAACTCATAAAAACCGAATACTCAAAAATGGAAAGAAGAAAAGTATTGAAGATTGCTGCGGGAGCCGTGGCTGCTGGTGGTTCAGGCCTTGTGGCAATGACCACTGCCTTTAAACCTGAAGTAAAAGCGGCTGAAAAGCCAAAAAATATTGAATTTAAAGCAAACGAATCTGATTGGAAATACGTTCCCTTAGAGCCTGCAACTACGGCGGAGATCGCTTATGCCGAGTACCCAAACGGAAGTTGTATGTATGGCGTTTTTAAAAGTGTAGTTTCGCAATTGGCAGCTATTGTCGGCGAACCGTTTGCTTCGTTTCCCTCCCAAATGATGAAATACGGACATGGTGGTGTAAATGGGTACGGAACCATTTGTGGAGCTTTAAATGGAGCAGCAGCAGCGGTTAGTTTGCTGGTGGGCGACAAAAAAAACTGTGATGTCCTCATGGCTGAATTATTTGCAGCATACGAAACTACTCCGTTACCTGAATTTAAACCAAAGGATCCGGGGATGGATTTTGAACCGCCGAAGTCGGTTGCCAAATCGGTACTGTGCCACGCTTCAACTACCCGTTGGGGAAAAAAGGCCGGTTATACAATAAGCAGCAAAGAACGGAAAGAACGCTGCCGGAGGCTAACTGCCGATATTGCTTTTAAAGTAGTAACGATTTTAAATAATTATCATGCCAATACTTTTATGGCCAATGCACACGATAACGAAACTGCCCGCACTTGCATGACTTGCCATGGTAGTGAAGGAAAATTGGGAAACACTTCAGGGAAAATGACGTGTACTTCGTGTCACGAGGAATCGCTGGCCCACAAAGTATTTGCCGATTCTCACCATAAATTTATGAGTAAGCGATAACCAAAGTTTTAGGATATTAATGTGTATTTTTAAAGTAAAATAGCGAGGAGCATGGCTTTGGTTTTCTCACTGCCTTGTTTTTTGCGAGACTAATCTTCAACAATGAAAACAAAAACCATTGGCTTTATCGGTGGCGGAAGAATTACCAAAATTTTTCTGCAGGCATTTCAAAACAAAAAAGTTGTTTTTGAAAGCATAAAAGTATACGAACCTAACAGCGAAACGCTGGATGTGCTCAATGAATTATTTCCGGAAATTGAAATTGCCGAATCGGTGCAAGAAGCCGCTAAGCAACAGTTGGTTGTTTTAGCAATTCACCCGCCGGTAATGGCTGAAACACTGTCAGCCATTGCAGATGTTGTGACTAAAGATACACAGGTGCTTTCGCTGGCACCTAAAGTGTCTATCGAAAAAATTGCCCGGGCTTTGGGAACTGCTCAAGTTTTTCGTATGATTCCAAATGCAACCTCATACATCAATAAAGGTTACAACCCCGTTGCTTTTTATCCTGAAGCAAATAAAAAGTGTAAAAAGCAATTCATGAAAATGGTAAAAGCCTTGGGCAAAAACTTTGAAGTGGAAGAAGGTAAGTTAGAGGGATATGCTATTGTTTCGGCCATGTTGCCTACATACTTTTGGTTTCAGTGGGAAGAAATGCAAAAGATTGCCGTAGCCACAGGCCTGGATGAAAAGGAGGCCGCAAAAACCATTGAGGCAAGCCTGAAAAAATCGATGGCTATCTTTTTCCATTCAGGACTATCGGCCGATGAAGTAAAAGATCTTATTCCGGTTAAACCAATTGGTGAAGCCGAGGAATCGATTAAAGAAATTTATCAAACCAGATTGATGGGGCTGTACAAAAAAATTAAGGCCTAAATCCTGGTTAATATTTTTTTCACATTAACTTAATAATTTATTAAACGTATGTATACGTCAATATTGGATTTTGACGTATATTTACGTCGTAAAGAAAAGGAACAACAAAATGGTACAGTCAAAAACAGAATTGTTCGATCGGGAATTAACGGAGCAGGCTGCTTTTTTTAAAGCGTTGGCACATCCGGCACGCTTACGGATATTGCAATACCTATCAGAAACCGATACCTGTATAACCGGCGATATTTCAGATGAAATTCCGTTGGGAAGAACTACTGTAAATCAGCATATTAAAGAACTAAAGGATGCTGGTTTAATTCAGGGGCACATTGAAGGCGTGAAAACAAAATACTGTTTAAACCCGGAGAAAATTGAGCTGTTAAAAAATCTGACCAGAAAATTCGCTAATGGTTTGAATTGTTCCTCAAATACATGTAGTTAAGTTAAAATAATACGAATTAAAATATTAAATAGTTTAAAATGAAAGTACTAATACTTTGCACCGGAAACAGTTGCCGCAGCCAGATGGCACACGGCTTTTTACAATCGTTCGACAAACGTATTCAGGTTGAATCGGGAGGAACCGAAGCCTCAGGAAAATTGAATCGGGGCGCGGTGAAAGCCATGGCTGAAATTGGTATCGATATAAGTGGACATAGCTCTGATTCGGTAAATAAATTTTTAAACGATGAGTGGGATTATGTAATAACAGTTTGTGGTGGAGCAAACGAAAATTGTCCGGCATTTTTCGGGAAAGTAAAAAACCGTTTGCACATGGGCTACGACGATCCATCGCATGCCGAAGGAACTGACGAGTTTATTTGGAGCGAGTTTCAACGTGTTCGCGACGAGATTAAAGAAGGTTTCTTTAAATTATACGAAGAAGAAATAAAACCACAGCTAACGTAGTTCAAAATTTTGAGTTTAAAGTTCAAATTAAGTTGGCAGTAATAAAAAGGGCTGAAAGTGCGTAATGTAACGGCGTAGCCCGTAAGGGCTACGATTAGTTCCCCGTCTGATTTCTCAGGCCGGGCAGGTTCCAATTTTACTTACTGCTTATTCTTAATCTAAAATTCTCATAGTCTCATGTCTAAAAATCTAAAAAAATGCCATCAAAAAAACGCTTAAAATTCCTCGACCGTTACCTCACGCTCTGGATTTTCCTGGCAATGGCTGTAGGAGTGTTGTCAGGATATTTTTTCCCGGGTATTGCCGAATTTTGGGAAGGACTAAAACCTTCGGAAGAAAGTACCACAAATTTGCCCATTGCCATTGGTTTAGTTCTGATGATGTATCCGCCGCTGGCAAAAGTCAGGTACGAGGAACTGGGTGATGTATTTCGAAATTATAAGGTACTCACACTCTCCCTGGTTCAAAACTGGGTAATTGGCCCGGTGTTGATGTTTGCACTTGGGATTTTGTTTTTTAAACTTTTCCCGGGCGAGAATAATGCCAACCTGCCGTATATGTACGGAATTATAATGATTGGTTTGGCACGTTGCATTGCTATGGTAATTGTTTGGAACGACCTGGCCAAAGGTGACACACAATACGCTGCCGGATTGGTAGCTTTTAACTCCATTTTTCAGGTATTGTTTTTTTCGGTTTACGCTTACTTTTTTATTGCCGTTTTACCCGGCTGGTTTGGCGTTCCAACAAACAGCGCGGTTGAAAACATTACTATTGCACAAATTGCCGAAAGCGTTTTAATTTATCTTGGTATTCCGTTTGCAGCCGGTTTTATTACCCGTTTTGTGTTGGTGCGGGTGAAAAGTAAACAATGGTACGAACGAAAATTTATTCCTAAAATAAGCCCCGTAACATTAATTGCCCTGTTGTTTACCATTGTGGTAATGTTCTCGTTAAAAGGTGAATACATCGTAAAAATTCCGCTCGATGTGGTACTAATTGCAATACCGCTATTAATTTATTTTGTGGTAATGTTTATCCTTTCATTTTTTATGAGCAAGAAAGTTGGTGCCAACTACGAGCAAAGTACAACCTTATCGTTTACTGCTGCCAGCAACAATTTTGAGTTGGCTATTGCGGTGGCTATTGCCATTTTTGGAATGAACTCGGGCGAAGCGTTTGCCGCCGTAATTGGCCCCTTGGTTGAAGTACCCGTAATGATTGCTTTGGTGAATGTGGCTTTGCGTTTTCGCAAAACGTATTTTAAGCATTAAGGCTGTTTGCAAAGGTTACCTGATTGTGGTTTTTGCCTTTGAAAACCTAATTGTGACACAAGTTTCATGCACAACTTTTACCTTTGCAGCTTTTAAAAAATACACCAAAAATGATCGATTTTAAAATAGATAAAGCTAAATGTACGCAATGTGGCTTGTGTGCCGCTGATTGCCCGGTATTAATCATTAATCCAAAAAGTGAATTTCCTGAAATAAAGGACGGGAAAGAAGCCCAATGTATAAAATGTCAACATTGTTTGGCGATTTGTCCAACAGCGGCGCTTTCAATCTGGGGCAAAAAACCGGAAGACAGCATAACGGTTAAAAAAAATATTGTAGAACCGGAAGCCCTGACTCAGTTAATAAAAACACGTCGCTCTATTCGCAAATTTAAAGCTGATGAGTTAGAACCGGCGTTTATTCACGAATTGCTGGAAACAGCTGCCTACGCGCCAACCGGACATAATAAAAATTCGGTATTGTTTTCGGTTACCGAAACAAAAAGCGAATTAAGTAAATTTCGCAACGCAATTTACCATGCGATTAAAGAAGCGAACGCTGCAGGAAAAATACCCGAGCGAATGGCTTTTTTAAACGATTTGCAACGTTTGTGGGAAAGCAAACAAATTGATGTACTGTTTCGCGATGCGCCGCATGTTTTAATTACATCGGCTCCAAAAAATGTGGCCTCACCCGATGCCGATTGTCATATTGCTCTTAGTTACTTCGAGTTGCTGGCCAATTCGTATGAAATAGGAACGCTATGGAATGGCTTTATAAAAATGGTATTGAAAGTTCTTGCTCCGGAGCTGGCAAGCCAAATTGGTATTCCTGAAAATCATGAGTTAGGCTATATTCTTCTTTTCGGAAAACCAGCAGTAAAATATGCCCGCTCTGTGCAAAGCGAAGGGCTTCATTTTAACAAAATAAACCTTTAGTGCTTTTAGACTGTTAAGCTCCATACATTTTGTTGCAAACCTGAAATGATATGTAATGGGCTTTTAATCCCAATTATCAACAAGTGTTATCTGTTCAATTGAAGATGTTATTACGATTAAAACCTTCAGAAAGACCATCTTTTAAATAAGTAATTATATTTGCTTACTATTCGTGTTTAACTGAATACGAATATACCGATAGCTAAACGAAATAGAAGATGCACCATAATAACAGGTGTGTACAAATGTGTATGGAAAGACAACGAGTTGTAATAACCGGAATGGGTGCCTTAACACCAATCGGAAATACGATAAACGAATTTTGGGAAAATGCAGTGAATGGCACCAGTGGGGCTGTTCCGATTACCCGTTTCGATACCACCAAATTTAAAACCAAATTTGCCTGCCAGTTAAAAAATTATAACGTAAAAGATTATTTGGATCGAACAGACATTAAACGAACCGATCTGTTTTCGCAATATGCTTTAATTGCTACTCAGGAAGCCTTAAACGATAGTGGTCTCGATTTGCAAAGTATTTCGCCGTACGACATTGGCGTAATCTGGGGCTCCGGTCAGGGGGGAATGGATTACTACGAAAAAGAGGTGAAAATTTATGCAAAAACCGGCGAACCCCGTTTTAGCCCGATGTTGGGACCTAAAATGCTGATAAATATGGGAGCAGGAATGATCTCATTAAAATTTGGCCTAAAAGGAATGAGTTACACCACTGCATCGGCATGTGCAACTTCAAATACGGCCATTATGGATGCCTACAATTACATCCGTTTGGGTAAAGCTAAAGTTTTTGTAACCGGTGGCTCTGAAGCAGGAATTATTGAAATGGGGATTGGTGGTTTTAATGCCATGCGTGCTTTGTCGGTTAATAACGATCATCCTGAAAAAGCTTCTCGCCCGTTTGATGTGCAACGCGACGGTTTTGTGATGGGTGAGGGAGCAGGAACACTGATTTTGGAAGATTATGAACACGCCAAACAGCGAGGTGCAAAAATTTATGCTGAAATTGTTGGTGCCGCAATGACCTCTGATGCCTACCATGTGGCCGCATCGCACCCCGAAGGAGAAGGGGCTGCAAAAGCAATGGAACTGGCCCTGGCAGAAGCAGGTGTGGCACCCGATGAGGTGGATTACCTGAATGCACACGCAACTTCAACACCTATTGGCGATATCAGTGAGATAAATGCAATCCGAAAACTTTTTGGCGAAAGTCCTGAGAATTTGAGAATCAGCTCATCAAAATCAATGACCGGGCATTTGCTGGGAGCTGCGGGTGCGGTAGAGTCAATACTGTGCATAAAGGCCATTGAAACAGGCTTAATAACGCCAACAATAAATACTACTGAAATTGATCCTGTAATACCAAAATCGATAAATATTGTTACCGGAAAAAGTATTCAGGCCGAAGTAAAAGTGGCCATAACCAATAGTTTTGGCTTTGGTGGCCACAATGCCACACTGGTTTTTAAAAAATGGGAAGACTAAACCCGAAGTAGTCCGCATAAATAATTGGCCACTCCTTAAACTAAGCTGCATTTGCATACTTATTTTACGGAAGTAAAAAGCTGGTTTTTCCATCTGCCAAGTCCATCCAAACGAGAAATGAAAAAATACCGGACGATAGAATTATCAGATCTGAAAGCATAACAAAAATTATAATTCCAAACGGTCTTGTCCATTCGTTTTTTAATTTAAAGAATTGATAATGAGTGAATACTATCCAGGTTGGAAGCAATGCAAATTGAAGAACAAAAAGTATTGGTCTCCATATTTTGTAATCTGCAATTCCATCAAAAAGAATTAGAAAAGAGAATAGTGTTAAAGCCAGACACATTACAATTTGTATAAATACCTGAATGAGCAGTCGGGGTGTCATTATCGTTTTCGTTGTATTTTTCCGTTTTTTGTTCTTGGAATTTTTTCCAGAAAGATAATTCGTTTGGGCCGTTCGTATTTGCTCAGGTACTTCTTGCAAGTGGCGCTAATTGCTTTTTCCAATAGTTCATCTTTTGCGTGTTCAACAAACAATACTATTTTTTCTCCCAGGCCATCATCGGGTTCTGATCCTACAAAAAAAGGCAGCAATAGCTGGTTCTCAAGTTTTGTTTCCAGCTGCTCTGGTATAAACTTCATGCCGCCGGAAATAATAACATTATCAATTCTACCTAAAATTTTAAATTGGTTGCCGGCCAAAATTTTGCCAAGGTCGTTGGTTTGAATTGAATTTCCGGGTAAACCAGGCATGAAAATTTTTATACAGCCGCGTTGGTCCAACTCAACTGAAATGTCCTCAAGGCACTGGTAATTATCTGTTTTATCCGGGCCGTTTAATTGTTGTAAAGCAATGTGTGTGGCAGTTTCAGTCATTGCATAGCTCGAATAGCACTGTGTTGAGATGGATTGCAGGCGTGTTTTTAAATCCTCAGTTATAGCAGACCCACCAATAAGCAACTGTTGTATGTTGCGATGGGGAAGTGCCAGGTATTTACTGACCTGGTTTATAACCATAGCTCCAAATTTTATGGGTTTCGCTGCACTCAGGTTGGTAAAATCCGATGCCGGATCAATTAGGTACAAATCCAGTTTGCCCAAAAGTGCACGCACTGTCATTAGCTTTCCGGCAATAAATTTATGGGGCAAACAATGTAAAATGCGGTCGCTTTCTATTAAATTAAAATAGCGGATGGTACGCATTGCACTGGCTGCAACAAATTGTTTTTTCAATGAAATGGTTTTTGGAGTACCCGTACTGCCTGATGTTTGCACTTCAATAAAATCGTTTTTGTTGTACCATTGTTTTAAAAAATCAATAAACTCTTGTTGCCAGGCAGTTTCGCCCGTTTGTTGCAACAGCTTTTCAACGCTTTGTTGGTGGCTGTTAAGTGTGATATTTGCAGGAAACAGCTCCATTAAATTTCAAAATATTTCGAGGGATTATACCATAATTTTTCGCCTCTTATTTCAAGCGGAGAAGCAAAATTGTTGGTAAAAAGTTGGCCGGTTCCCAGTCCCTGGTGCAAGGCCGGTTGTTTGGTGAAAGCCCACTGCGCAATGGCATTTAAGCCGATATTTGATTCGAGGTACGAGGTAATCCACCAGCCAATTGCGCGTTCATTAGCCAATTCAATCCATTCGTTGCAGCCCGATATTCCACCGTGCAAGCTGGGTTTTAGTACCAAAAACTGCGGTTGAATGGTATCGAGTAATCGCTTTTTATCATCCGGGGTATTGATGCCAATCAGTTCCTCGTCGAGGGCAATGGGTAGGGGAGTTGTTTGGCAGAGTCTGGCCATTTCTTTCCACTGTGCGGCCGCAATGGGTTGCTCAATGCTATGAATATCAAATTCGGCCAATTCTTGCAGCTTGTCACTTGCTTCGCCAGTTTTGAATGCCCCGTTAGCATCAACGCGCAGCATTATTTTATCGCTTGAAAACTGCTTGCGGATGGCAGCTAAAAGCGATAGCTCTTCTTTAAAACTTTTAGCACCTATTTTTAATTTAATGCAAGAAAAACCAGCCTGTAGTTTCTCGTGTATTTGTTGTTGCATGTGAGCAATTTCGCCCATCCAAATCAATCCATTTATTTTTATACCCGCTTTACCTGCTGAAAATGCGGATGGGAAGATCAGCTTTTTACCTCCGTTTTTCAGATCCAAAAGCGCTGTTTCTAAAGCAAGTTTTACCGAAGGAAATTTGGCTAATAAATCAATATTTTGTTGAAAGGCGGCGGGATTACTACAAAGCTTAACAAGCAACTTTTCAACATCGGCTGGAGTTTCTTTGCTTAATCCGGGCAAGGGAGCACATTCCCCAATTCCGGTAATTCCATTTTTTTCGATAAGAAGCAACCAAACAGGCCTTTTTTTTAACACTCCCCGCGAGGTGCCTGCAGGCTGTTTAAACAGTAAATCGTATTTTTTGTAGTATGCCTTCATTGTGCAATTAAAAAGCCTAATGCGAAAAGCAGTGTTAATGCCAATGTTTGTAGCGCCAACCGTTTAAGAAAAGGATCAAGCTGGCGTCCGTCTTTTATCTTTAAAATTTTGAAGAGGTCGAGTAAGGTAAGCGGCAAAATCAACACGAAAAGCCATTGTCCTAATGCCTTATGTTGTTGTACGGTAAACACAATAAGTGCCAGCCAGGCGAAAATAACCAGCAAGGCCTGGTAAATGCGACTGTAAACCGGCCCCAGTTTTACAGCAATTGTTATTTTCCCCGATTGTTTATCGTTATCGATATCGCGCGTATTATTCAGGTTTAGCACACCGGTGCTTAACAGGCCAATGCTAATGGCCGGGAGCCAAACGGACTGATCAATGGTTCCGGCGTGTAAAAAAAATACGCCAGTAACCGGTAGCAGCCCAAAAAACAAAAATACAAACAAATCGCCCAGGCCAATGTAACCGTACGATCGTTTGCCAGCCGTATAAAAATAAGCTGCCAGCAAGGCCAAAACACCCAAACCAATAAAAATAAAGAAAACCAGAGGCCCGTTTTGTCGGGTACCTGCAAAAACCAGGGCCAGGCCAAACAAAAAACTTAAGCTGCCAATTAGCCACATCCCTTGTTTCATTTCGCTAATGGTAATTTCGCCACCCTGCATGGTGCGGGTTGGGCCCAATCGTTGGTGGTTGTCGGTACCTTTTTTAAAATCGCCGTAATCGTTGGCAAAATTCGAAAATACCTGTATTAACGTGGCAGTGAGTAGCGCAAGCACAAAGATGATGGCGTTAAATTCTCTCCAAAAAGCTGCCAGGGCCGAACCCATTAAAATACCCGATAATGCCAGGGGTAGTGTACGCAGTCGTGCTGCTTTTATCCAGCTTTTCGCTTTCGCCATAATAACTGAAATCTAATTTATTTATGGGAATTTTGGGTATTTGTTAAAGTCTGGTTTACGTTTTTCAAGGAAAGCATGTTTACCTTCCTGTGCTTCTTCGGTGAGGTAATACAAAAGTGTTGCATTTCCGGCAAACTCCTGTATTCCTATCTGGCCATCCAATTCGGCATTCAAACCAAGTTTTAACATTCGTAAAGCCAATGGGCTGTGTTCCTGCATTTTTTGTGCCCAGGCTACCACTTCATCTTCCAGTTGGCTGAGAGGAACAACTTTGTTTACAAGCCCCATTTCTAATGCTTCCTGAGCGGAGTATTGCCGACACATAAACCAAATTTCGCGGGCTTTCTTTTGCCCAACAATGCTGGCCAGGTACGACGACCCCAGTCCTGCATCGAAGCTGCCAACTTTTGGCCCTGTTTGTCCGAAAATGGCATTCTCGCTGGCAATACTTATATCGCACACCACATGCAACACATGGCCGCCGCCAATGGCAAAACCATTAACCATTGCAATTACAGGTTTTGGCATACTGCGAATCTGTTTTTGCACTTCCAGAATATTGAGGCGAGGAATGCCGTTTTCGTCGATATACCCTCCTGTTCCTTTAACATTTTGGTCGCCACCCGAGCAAAAAGCTTTATCGCCGGCGCCGGTAAGTACAATCACATTAATGCGCTGGTCTTCACGACAAATTTGCAGGGCATCGCTAATGTTGTTAACGGTTGTTGGCCTGAAAGCGTTTCTTACTTCCTCGCGGTTGATGGTAATTTTTCCTATACCATCAAAGTAGTCGAAATAAATATCTTCATATTTCTTAATGGTTTCCCATTTACGTGCTGTACTCATGTTATTTTTTTTATTGTTTTACAAAGTTAAAAAGTCCGCGAAAGGTGTTTGTGTTCACTTCTGCGTCGGTAAAAATTTCTAAAATTGTGGGTTTCTTTCGCCCGGGATGATACAAATCATTCAAAGCGGTATTTAAGTTCGTTTCGTTGTCGGCGCATAAATAATCCAACCCAAATGTTTGGGCTATTCCTGCCGCGCTGTATTTATTTTCAGCATAAAAATACTGCTTAAATGCCGGCGATTCTCCAGGCCCTTTAATCAGGCTGAAAATATTTCCTCCGCCGTTATTAATAACTACAATCCTTAGGTTTTTGCCCACATAGTTATTCCACAGTGCGTTAGAATCGTAGAAAAACGACAAGTCGCCAATTAAAACGGTATTTAATTTTTCAGATACGGAAGCAAAGCCAACAGCCGTTGATAAGGAGCCATCAATTCCGCTGGTACCCCTGTTGCCATAAAACCTGATGGTAGTGTTAAAATTCGCCAGCAAGGCATAGCGAACAGGTGTGCTGTTTCCTAAATGCAGGTCGCTGTATTCCGGTATTCTCCGGGCAAGTTCCAGAGTTACTTTCAGGTCGGAGAACGGAAGTGTTTCCACATATTTATTTTGCAGGCCTATAACTTCTTCTTCCTTGTTTTTCCAGCGCTGGAAATAAGGGCTTTCTTGTGTAAAAATCTTAGAATGTAAGTGGCTGAAAAAGCTGGCTGCATCAGCTTGAATTACACGGGTTAGCGATTGATAGGTATCGTAATAATCGTTTGCCGGTGAAAGGTGCCAATGTGCACAAGCTTTATTTTTACGTAAAAACTGTTTTAATGATTTTGAAACAAAATGTCCGCCAAAGGAGATTAACAAATCAGCTTGAAAATCTTCCACCTTATCGTTTAATATGGCGGCCATCATTGTATCAATATTGCCGCAAAACTGCGTGCTATTCAAATTCGACAGGTGTTCTTTTAAAACAACTGCACCTGTTTTTTTTGCAAATGCGGTTAAAAGCGTATCCAACTCTTTGTTGGCATTCTGCTGCCCGGCAAGTATTACTATTTTTTTCGAGTTATTAATCTCGTCAACCAGTTTTTGCGTAAGATCCGCGTCAATAGCGGGTATGTTTTGCGGTTCATTTATTTCTATTACAACAGGCAAATCAATGTCTGCCAATTGGTGCAATGGCTCCTCAAGCGGTACATTAATGTGCACAGGTGCAGGTTGTCCCGAAAGGCTGATGTTCAGGCATTGGTTTATCTCGTTTGCTGCCTGCCATAGTTCAGTTTCGGTTTCGCCAAGTGGCAGCTGGTATTCTTTTTTTACAAAATTTGAATAAATGCCTTTTTGGTTGATACACTGATTCTCGCCCTGGTCAATCCAGTATTCGGGGCGATCGGCAGTTATTACAACCAACGGAACTTTCAAATAAAAAGCTTCGGCAACGGCTGGTGCATAATTTAAAGTGGCTGTGCCCGAGCTGCAAACAATTACCACCGGCTTTTTATTAGCCTGTGCCAAACCAAGCGCAAAGTATGCTGCGCTGCGTTCGTCAACAACAGTACGGCAATTAAATAAGCCCGAGCCGGAAAAGGTATGAATCATTGGGCCGTTTCTCGATCCGGGAGAAATCACAACATCGCTAATACCTTTCTGTTGCAGGAGCGCTGCCAGTTGCTGAATGTGTTTTTTGTCTGAAATCATTCTATTGTATAGCTTCTATTGCCGATAACAATGTTTTTGCCTTGTTATTGGTTTCTTCCCATTCTTGTTCGGGCACTGAACGCGAAGTAATACCTCCGCCTGAATACAGCATGTATTGTTGAGGCAAAATTTCCATGCAGCGCAAATTTACAAATAATCTTACTGAATCTTTAAGTTGCCAGGGACCAAGAAACCCACTGTAGTACCTCCTGTCGTGTTTTTCAATCTGCCGTATAAATTTATCGGCTTTTTGTTTGGGATAGCCACATACCGCAGGCGTTGGATGCAATTCGGCAATAAAATCACCCAGACTGTCTTCAAGCTTCTTTTTTGCAAATTGGAAGCTGGTTACCAGGTGAGCGACTTTGCCGCTTTCGAGTGTTTCGGGGCCACGCGTGGTATACGGATGTATGTTAAACTGGTAAAATACATCAAGCAGGTAGCGCGAAACAAAGGCCTGCTCTTCAATATCTTTGGTGTTCCATGCATACTCTTTTTTATTATGGCGGGCTTGTGTTCCGGCCAGCGAAACAGTTTCCAGTGTTTTTCCTTCTGATTTTAGTAAAATCTCAGGTGTTGCTCCCATCCATATGCCGGCTTTGGGCAGATTTACCAAATACACAAAAGCATTTGGGGTTTGTTTCAACAGCTGAACATATAATTTACCCAGCGATTCCTCGTTCCTTTTTACCGGAATAATACGTGAAACAATGGCTTTTGATAGCTTGGTGTTTTTTATGGTATGTACCGTTTCCGAAATGTCGTTCAGGTAGTCTTCTTTATCAATAATAAAATGAGATTGGCAGCCCTCATTCTCTTTTTGGCACCTTGGAATTGTTTCAATATCCAAACGAAGTATTTGCTGTATTCCTGTTTTGTAAATATCAGGTTTTAACAAAATCAGAGGTGTGGTTTCGCTAATGTGGTATGGGGCAAAAACAAAACCTTCCTGTCCGTTTAAACGGTTAAATTGCCTGGGATAAATAAGTGCTTCCTGGCATGAAATGAGCAACTCAAGTGTACTATCGCCGGGCACCGACCATAGCGCAAAGGAGCAGTTTTTTTCAAGAAGTTTATCAATAAAAAGTATCAGTTTTTCCTTATCGCTCATTCTTTTCAGTAATCATATTGGTAACACGTACAGCCGAAATCAGTTTCCCTTCCTGGTTAAAGATATCAACATTCCAGATGTGGGTTTGTTTGCCTTGGTGAATGATTTTTGCAAGGGCAGTGGCACTCCCGTTTTTTAGCACTCCGGTGTGGTTGCCATTTACCATAATTCCCAAAACGTCAAAGGCTTTCATATCTACCAATAACATACTGCCTAAGCCGGCAAGTGTTTCGCCTAAAGCCAGGTTTGCACCACCATGCAGAATGCCATCAGGGCGTGAGTTTTTCGAAGACAAAGGCATCATGCCTTCAACTTCTCCTTCGCCAATTTTGGTAATTATTATTCCCAAACTTCCAATCAAACTGTTTTCAAGCGCCAGATTAATCAACTCAACAGGCGTTTCAAATGATAATTGTGTTATATCCATATATTTTGCTAAATCAAGCCTAAAATAAGCGATAGTTTTTGAAAATCGCTAAAATGGGTTTTGTAATTTTTCGCTTAATTCGATAAGCCGGTAAAAATCATCTATTTCAGTCAGCTATTGATTTTTTTAGATGGAAAAAGGGCAAAGATAAGAGTAGTGGCATAAAAGAGTTGAAGTTACCGAAAATTAGACTTGTTCGTATTGAGTGGTTTTAATGAAAAATCAATTCTGACGCAAGGTGAATATTACGGCTGCTCATTATACCTTTTTCGCAGTATTTTTAGGGTTTTTAAGTACTTAAAATACAGTGCTATAGGCTGATTTTGGACATCTTGAAATCATTCTTTTAGAGATAAAGAATCAGCTACTTCACTTTTATTTTAGAAATGAGGTGCTATAAACTCATACTTATTAAAAATGTGGCTGCAAATGCAATAATGGCATACAATTCAGGGAATACGGCCAGCACCATTGTTTTACCAAAAATGTCGTGGCCCGAGCCAATACCCGCAATTCCGTTTGAGGTTACGCCGCCCTGGTTTAACGCTGAAAAGAAGCCAACAAATCCAAGTGTAAGTCCGGCAGCCAAAATCGCAACTCCCTGAAGCATACTCATTTCGGTGGTGATTATTCCCTGGCTGTTAATAATAAAAAATCCGGCAAAGCCATATAAACCCTGTGTGCCGGGTAAGGCACTTAGTAAGAGGTAACTACCAAATTTGTCGGGTTTCTTTTTTAGAGCGCCAACGGTGGCATTTCCACCTTTCGATACGCCGACGGCACTGCCAATTCCAGATAAAATAAGCATTATGGCTAAGCCGATATAGGCTAAAATTACTGCTGTTGTCATAATTTAAATGTTTAAAGTTTATTGTATTTATTTGTATTTATTCGTTTTTTCTTCAATGCCATCAATTGTCTCAAAAGGTTGGTAAGCCTGCCCGCCACCGGAAAAACCTGCGCTTTTATAGAATTCAACAAATGTTAAGCGCATGGGGTGAACAAACGATCCGAGCGACGAGATTAAAATGTTTAAGGTATGTCCGAGCAACAGGAATATAACAAAGAAAACGGGGCCCAGAATTTTGGAGGATCCAAGAATTTGCAGGCCAATGTCGTTAATTACAAATCCGAGAATGGCACTCGATAAACCAAGGGCAAATAAGCGGATATAAGATAAAAGGTCGCCAAAAATACCTGTTACTGTTGAGTAAACATCCCAGATGCCTTTACCAATTCGCGCAAATAAATTTACTTCGGGATCGCTGAAAAAGAATATCAAAAAGCCACCCGTTCCTAAAATCAGGTAGATTATAAGTTTATTTTCAGGAATAATTTTGGTTGCTGATAGCATTAAATAACAAATGCTGCCAATTAATATTATTAGCCACCCGCAGGTAGCCAGGGCATACCTAAAACCAAATTGTTTGGTTTGGTTGGCGGCTTTTATAAAAAGACCGAAAATTATTTGAACGCCACCCAAAATGAGCGAGAGATTGAACATTTTATCCGGATTTAAGAACAGGTGCCTGATTTCTGCTGTTAACGAAAGTTCAGTAGTTATTAAATTGATGCCAAAGAAAGTGCCTGAAATAGCTCCGAATAAAATAGTTGCCACACCTAAAAACTGAATAAGGCTGAGGTAAGGTTTTATTTCAGTTTTTGCTTTTAATTTATACAAGCCGCCGCCAATTAGAAAAAGTAAACCGTAACCGGCATCGCCTAAACAAAAACCAAAGAACATCATAAAAAACGGGGCAAAAAAAACGGTCAGGTCAAGTTCAGCGTAGTCTGGAAGTGAAAACATTGCACCAATAGGCTCGAAAAGTTTGCTAAAACGGTTATTTCTGAGCAAAACCGGGGTTTTGTCGCCCGGCCGTGCTTTGCGCCACAAATGTACAATGTGTTCATGTTCGAGGTAATGGTTTAACAATAAAGTTTTCGATTTTGGTACCCACCCTTCAAGTAGCATTAATTTGTCTTCGGCTTTTTTTTGGGTGTTTTGTAGTATGTTTTCAAACTGTAGCGATTGAACGAGATTTTTGTGCTCACTTTCAAGTTGGTTTATGCAGTTTTGGGCGTAACAGTCCAATGTCTCATTAATTGTTTTAATTTGCGTTGTTATTGCCTCCAGCTTATCTTCAAGCTCTGCATAAGATTCCGCTGGCAACTGCATTGGTTCTGCATCAAATTGATTGGTTTGCCCATTGCTGTTAATGTGTACAAAAAGTACCTGGTTGCCGGTTTCCGAAACCTGAACTACGGTACTAAAACGGTTCTGAATGTGTTCAAACTTCTTTTTTGTTGTGCCGAAAAAATTTAAGCTAATCCCCTCATTCGTAATGCTTTTAATAAGCGGTGCTGAAAAATTACCCCAGGGCAGGGCTTTTTGTATTGCTTTTTTTACCGATTCCTGTTGAAAATCAAGTTCTTCCAGCTCATTTTGCTTGTTAATTAAGTCGGTAATAATTTCTTTGCTATTGGCTTCTATTGTTTGCCGGCATATCGGTGCTGGTCTTTTCTTCAGCCATGCAATTGTTTTTTCAAGGGTTTGCAGGTCGGCATATTTTTGTTTTATTGGTTCGCTAAGCTCAATATCCTGAGTAACCACATGCAGTACGCCCAATTTTTGCATTTGGTGCAAAAACTCGTCGTATTCTTTATAAAATACCAGGAAAGTATATTTTAACATGGGAACAATCATGCGCTTAATGCTTTATGTTTCTGTTGTCGTTTTTTTACAATCTTTTGTGCCGATTTTGAAAGGTTTTCTTCATCCTCCAGGAAGCGTTTTATCTTTCTAATGGCATCTTCGTATCCCGGAATTTGTACTTTTTCGTAGAGGTTTACTTTTTGAGTAGTTTTTTTTCGGGCCCGGTCGAGTAAGGCCATTTTTCGTAAATAGAATTCACGCTCGGTTACCAAATTTCCAAGTTGCTTTATCTGCAAAATTCCATGGGGAAACCAGCTTGGCTTGGCAAAAAGACTAAATTCTTTTTCATCAAAAACAATCTCTTCCAAAACGGGAATAGCTACACCTGCAATTTTTTTAGTTGATAGTTTAATTGTGGCAATTTTTATTAATTCGGGCAAAAATTCGTTCCAAAGTCCGGCCGATTGCTCGCGGGCTTTTATGGTGTTATTGAATTGTTGCTCAAGCATGCCCGCGTGGTCTTTTGCTTTTTTTACTTCGAGGCGCAGCGCTGCCTCCTTATTTTTTAAAGTAGGCAGTGCCTTTAACCTGATATTTAATTGTTTATTCAGGTGGTGCAGGGCTGTTTTGTTATATTGAAATTTTATAGCCAATTTGTTGAAATTCTTTTAAACCGGGAAAATTAGAATAGGAACATGTACTGTTTTAACCAGGGTCCTCACCAAATCCTGATGAAACAGTTTGTACCAGGCCGAGTGTTTCATTTTTGATAGCGAAATAATATCAATATCGTAGCCTTCTGCAAAACTTTCAAATCCATGCACTATATTATCGCTTTTAAAAAGCTCGCATTTTATTTTATGTTGACTGTACTCGCGTATAAGCATTTTGTTTAGTTCAGCTACTTTTTCCGGGTGTTTCGGATTTTCTTTTAAATCGATGTGTACACAATGAATTTTTTTGTTGAATGGTTCTAAAATTTTGAGCAGTTTGTTTAGCGAAGAGTGGTCGGAATCATAAAAATCAGTAGCGTACATTACATTAATTGTTTCTTTGTCTTTAAGCACGGCTGAATAAGGTACGGCTAAAACCGGATGCTGACTTTGCTCAATAACTTTAATGAGTGTTTTTCCCCGAAATTCACCTTCGGCTTTTTTTGACGTTTTGGCACCCATGAGGATAACATGAGGCTCGTATCGTTTACAAGCTGCCGT
This sequence comes from uncultured Draconibacterium sp., assembly GCF_963676735.1. Classification (NCBI taxonomy): domain Bacteria; kingdom Pseudomonadati; phylum Bacteroidota; class Bacteroidia; order Marinilabiliales; family Prolixibacteraceae; genus Draconibacterium; species uncultured Draconibacterium sp. The sequence continues at coordinate 1,084,834 of NZ_OY781464.1, forward strand.
AATTACATTTACAGGTGAACCTTTCAGCATGCGGTAGTGTAGTTTTACCGAATTAAAAAGTTCTGCGGGTACCTGTTCCTTTAACTCTTTGCTAAAATCCACCAGTTTTAACTGCGCTTTTTGGTGTGCCTCTTTTAACTCCATGCGTACGTACTTTTCCCACGAGGCAGTATGCCGCTCGGGTTCGTTAAAAGTAGGGTCGGGGTACACATACAAGAGCTTAATTTCGGCATTCTGTTTTTTTGCCAGGCTAATGGCATATTTACAAATGTCAATGCAGTCTTTACTAAGTTTTACCGGCACCAATATTCTTCGTAAATCGGTAAAACTATTATCATCGCTAACCTTTTCAAGGTTATACTCGCCGTGTAATTGCAAAAGTCGGGCAACTGCTTTTTCTGATTGTCGGGCTTTTACTTTTAGAAGCACTTCATCGGGACTGTATTGTTCACCCTGGGTTAATCCTTCGTTGGTGAAAAAAACCTCAATCCCATGTTCTTCCAGCTTGTCTTTTACAAAAGAACCCAGCCGGGGTGTCTTAACTCTAAGGATTGTAACCAATTGATTTTCCATAACAACTCCATTTAATGTTTTACTTCATCTGTTTTACCGTATTTCTCTACCAAATTGGCTTTTATGCCGGTTTCGGCGTTCGAGAAATACTTGTTAAATAATTTCCAGGCGGTATCAATCATCGTGTTTATTTCAATATTAATATCAATGGCAAGCAGATGGTTGGCATAGTCTTTTGCAAAGCTGATTGTGCGTTTGTCGTAATCTGTTAGGTCAAAGCCATTTTCAATTTTTGTTTTAGCATTGGCTGCATCAGCGTAAAGCCTAATGGCTGCATTCATCACCCGTGGATGATCTTCGCGTGTTTTTTTACCAATTACCAGCTGCTTTAAACGTGATAAACTTCTGAATGGATCGATAATGACTTTCCCAATATCCGTTTCTTTTCGCAGAAATAGTTGTCCTTCGGTTATGTAGCCGGTGTTATCGGGGATGGCATGGGTTATATCGCCGCCCGACAAGGTGGTAACGGCAATAATGGTGATTGATCCACCATCGGGGAACTGCACCGCCTTTTCGTACAGTTTTGCCAAATCGCTGTATAACGAGCCGGGCATGCTGTCTTTTGATGGTATCTGATCCATACGGTTCGATACTATACTTAAAGCATCGGCATACAGGGTCATATCGGTTAGCAGAACCAAAACATTCTGGTTTTTTTCCACGGCAAAATATTCGGCGGCAGTTAAGGCCATGTCGGGCACCAGTAATCGCTCAACCGGAGGGTCTTCGGTAGTGTTTACAAAACTTATAATACGGTCAATAGCCCCGGCATTTTCAAACAGGTTTTTAAAGAAGAGGTAATCGTCGTTGGTAATTCCCATTCCTCCCAAAATAATTTTATCGGCTTTGGCACGCAATGCCACCATGGCCATTACCTGGTTGTAGGGTTGGTCGGGGTCGGCAAAAAACGGTATTTTCTGACCGGTTACCAGCGTGTTATTCAGGTCGATACCGGCAATTCCTGTGGCAATGAGCTCCGAAGGTTGTTTGCGGCGTACCGGATTTACCGACGGCCCTCCAATTTCTGTCATAATTCCATGAACTAACGGGCCTCCATCAATTGGTGCTCCATAAGCATTAAAAAATCTTCCGGCCAGTTCGTCGCTAACTGCCAGTTGTGGCGCATGTCCCAAAAATACAACTTCGGCATTGGTAGGGATCCCCTCGGTACCCGAAAATACCTGCAGAGTAACCAGGTTGTTTTCAATTTTAACAACCTGTGCAAGACGATTGTTAACCATGGCCATTTCTTCGTTGCCAACTCCGCTTGCATACAAGGAGCATGTGGCTTTGGTAATCTGATCAATCTTGGTATGTATTTTCTGAAAAGCTGTTGTTTTCATACGTTTGTTGTTACTATTTGTTGGTTTTCAGCAACGGCCTTTTCTTTAATTATATTTGCTAATTCTTTTTCGAATTTTCTGAACTGCTGTGACTCAAATTCCGAGTAATTCATTTGTTTTAAGACATTTATAATTTTTTTGAAGTAAGGGTTTACTTCTTCAAATTTTACAAACTGAAAGTTGGTGCTGCTTATTTTTAGTACCAAATTGAGCATGTATTTTTGACGGTTTATGGGGGTTGAAGCATCAACTTTATCGAAGGCATCTTGTTGCAGAATAACAAAATCGATAACTTCTGATTTCCAAAAGGTTTCGTGGTACTCAATGGGTACTCCATCGTCGCCAAGTATATTTATTTGCTCGTAAGCTTCCTTTCCGCAAATAAGAAAATTTCGTGCCTGCAAAATGTTGTTTACCCAATCGGGCGAAATTACTTTGCTCACATATTCCTGGTATTCAGGATATTCCAGGTACTTCGAATAACTCTCAACAGCATCAATGGCCGGATAGCGTTTACTGTCGGCTCTTTTTTGCGATAAAGCATAAAAACAACGTGCAGCTTTTTTTGTCGCTTCGGTAACCGGTTCTTTTAGGTTTCCGCCTGCCGGCGAAACGGTACCGATAAAAGTAACTGAACCTGTTTCTCCGTTGTTAAGGTGCACAAAACCGGCACGCGAGTAAAAGTTAGAAATTATCGCAGGAAGATCCATCGGGAAGGCATCAGGGCCTGGCAGCTCTTCCATTCTGTTCGACATTTCGCGCAGAGCCTGCGCCCATCGCGAGGTAGAATCGGCCAGGAGTAACACTTTCAACCCCATCGAGCGGTAATATTCGGCAATGGTCATGGCAGTATATACCGAGGCTTCGCGTGCAGCAACCGGCATATTTGAGGTGTTGGCGATAATGCTTGTACGTTCCATTAACTTTCTGCCGGTTCTGGGGTCGTCGAGTTTCGGAAATTCGGCAAAAATCTCGACCACTTCGTTGGCACGTTCGCCACAGGCAGCTACCACAATCATATCAGCATCTGCTTGTTTTGATAAGGCGTGTTGCAGCACTGTTTTTCCTGTGCCAAAAGGGCCGGGAATAAAACCGGTACCTCCTTCAACAATGGGTGTTATACTGTCGATAACACGAATTCCGGTTTCCAAAAATTTTGCAGGTCGAGGCTTGTTTTTGTAGGCCTTTATCGGAATTTTAACAGGCCACTTTTGTGCCATGGATACACTTTTTTCATCTCCATGTTCGTTAGTAAGTACAGCAATGGTGTCGTTAATTTTATAATCACCGGCATTTACCATCTCTTTAATCGTGTAGCTGCCTTTAAATGTAAAGGGAACCATTATTTTATGTGCAATCCAGTTTTCTTTAACTTCTCCAAGCCACGATCCTGCAACAACTTCTTCGCCAACTTGGACCAATGGTTTAAAACTCCAGTTCTTATCTTCTTCCAGCGGATGTGTATAGTCTCCTTTTTGTAAAAATATGCCTTGCATTTTATCAAGGTCGTGTTGCAAACCATCAAAATTCTTCGATAATATTCCGGGACCGAGTGTAGCTTCCAGCATGTGTCCGGTAAATTCAACAACTGTTCCGGTTTTTAGTCCGCGTGTGCTTTCAAAAACTTGTATATAAACATGTTCGGTGCCAATGCGGATAACTTCTGCCATTAGGTCTACGCCACAGTGATGGATGTAGCAGATTTCATTTTGAGCAACCGGTCCATCAACCTGAACTGTTACGAGGTTTGCTATTATTCCGGCAACTTTACCTGTTGTAGCCATATTTATTATTTTATTTTGTCAAACTAAATTCCGCAGGGAATTCATAATTTGATTTTATTTCATGCATTATTTTTTTCAGTAATTCCTTACCCGTTTTATTGTCCAGCATCATCCAGCGTTCCATAATTTGCAGCTTTATGGTAAATGCTAAAACTCGCTCGATGGTGAAAAAATGAAAAAAGGTGTTTTCTTCCAGGTAGTGCCATTTCAATTTATCAATGGCTTTTTCTTTTTCAATCATTTCAATATCAGTCTCTGCAATTCTGAACACATCTTCAGCAAAAGGAAGCAATTCTTCAAAGTAGTCGGCTTTAAACCGATAGTTTGTTAGAAGAGTGTATTCTTCTTCTACTTGTTTAATATCAATTAGTTGTGTTTCGGGTTTGTAGTGGTGTTTTTGGCAGTTAAAGGCGCACAGCACGTTTTTTATGTTGAGCGTAAACCTAAACCACTGTTGTAGAAATGCATTTGGGCAACGCAGGGCATATTGAAAGAACAAAGTGTTTAAAAGCCGTTCGGCTTCCATGTTTGTCAATTTGGTTTCGGTTGTTTTTAGCTGGTTTAAAAACTGCAGCATGTATGCAGGCAGTTTTATGTCTTCATTTTCGGGAGCGAGTTGTTGTTCTAATGCTTGCCTGCTTAATGTGCCCGGGTAAAATTTTGTAGCTTGTTTTTTGGCGATGCTGTTTAGTAAGTTTTGATTGTCGAGAGGTAAAAAGAGATAGTTAACCAGCTTATAATCTGACGGTATAAGTAGGAGTTGCAGTTCTTCCCTAAAATTTATACTGCTTACAACAGATTTGTTCTCATCGAAAAACAAATCGGGAAGCCCCGCTATTAAACAATGATATTCTCTTTTTAGCATAACCGAATTTTAAATGGTTTTCAAATCATTTAAAGCCCGGCGTATCTAACGCTTTAATTTATTTCTATCACAACATTAACAGGTACCTATAAATGCTAAGCATTACCGGTGCCATTAAAAAGAAATTCTTTTGTTTTGTCTTTAAAGTATGGTTTAAAGTAATTGGCAAAATCTTGTGCGGTAAAACTAATGTGGTAAGTCCCATCTTTTGGACCTATTTTAAAACCTGTTTCCAGCTTCGGATCAATGGAAATTTCAAGGCCTTTATTCATGGCATCTGTAGCTTTTAACTGGAGGAATTCCGTTAGTTCCTTTTGCAGCTTTGCTGGAAGAACTATTTTTAAATTCATTTCTTCGGCACTTTCCGGATGCCATTTTTCAATGCTTGTTAGCATAAGTTTTTGTATAAAAGCTGTATCATTAAATGCTTCGCGAACAGGTTTGTCAGCTTGAACGGTACATATAAGATGGGTAATTTTTTGTTTCAGGTGGCTCATGAATTGACGGGCAGCCAGTTGTAGTTCTGCTTCAGTATGCTGTTTCTTCTCCTGAGCCTTTTTTTGTGCATCGCGAATAATTTCTTCGTGGGTTTTTTGCGCAGCCGCTATTATTTCTTCTGCTTTGTGGCGGGCATCAGCCATAAGCTGCTCTGCATCGCTTTTTGCTTTTGTAATGCCTTCGTTGTAAATTTTTTGTGTTATTTCTTCAATTCGGTCGGTCATTGTGTTCTATCTGGTATTTTTATTTTGAATGCATATCGAAACTTTGGGTTACGCCCCCAACGGTTAATACCGGTATGGTGCAGCCGTGTATGATTTCGGAAACAAATTTGCCAATTTTTTTACCCGTAAACCTTAACTCCTGGTGTGTGCGCATAATAATCATGTCGGCTTTTGTTTTCTCAACATATTGCAAAACTGCTTTGTGTTTTTCCTGCTCGTAAACTTTTATTATCTCCACATCGCATTTTACGCCCCGCTCTTGCAGCATCTTTTTTATCTTATCTGCATTTTTGTAGGCCAAACTTTTTCGTTCTTCAATATTTACATTAAGTGCCGAAACGATATGAATGGTTGCTTTAAATTTTTGCGCAAAAAATGTTGCCCAATAAAGTTTCTTTTTGGTGTGCAAAGAAATATCGATGGGAATTACAATATTTTTAATGTTTGTTGTTGGATGATCTTTATGAATGGTAAGTACCGGGCAAAACGATTTACTTACGAACTTATCAATATCATTTATGGTAAGCTTTTCACTATTGTTGTGTTCGCTTTTGTCGAGCAATACAAACTCGTAACCACCATGTTCTGATTCAGAAATTAAATTAGTAACGATTTTGCCCCATGCAATACGTAAAATTATGTTATTCGGGATGTCGGAATCAAGGCTTTTTTTAACAAATTCGGTAAACCGATTTAAAGCTCCCCGGTGTCGGATTTGGTTTTTTTTTGATTTAGGGTTATGCAGAAATCTTGATCCCGTTTTTATTACATCAAGAAGAAAAATTCGCATGTCCAGCGCATTGGTAAAGAATAGGGCTTGTTTTAATATTCTTTCACCATCGCGGTTTTGAGGGATGTGTGCTAAAATGCTATTTGATCTGTAGTTCATAGCTAAGCCTGTTAAAAGTTGTATCCCAATGCAATAAGCCAACGGCAGCCATTATGGCCTTTTGTTTAATCATATACGAAAATTGGGGAATTAGTTACATCATTCTGATGTAAAACATATAAAATAATGATGTTAAAACACAGTGCTAAAACAACTGTTGTAATAGAGCTTAGTTGGGCAGAAGTCGTTTGTTTATTTTAAATGCCTGTGCCGGATTAATCACAAAAAGTTGGTGAATATCGGGTTGACTTAAACCACTTTCAAGCAGCGCCGGAATAAGAAAGTTATCGATAGCTGTGTAGCCTCTGAACGTTCCTCCGTTTGGTTTAGCCGGATCAAACCAACCGGCATCGTGCGAAAAAAGAACTTTGTCAAGAAGTCCCTCTTTTTTCATCAGTAAAGCAAAATCCACGTACTCTTTCAGGTCTTGCTCCATAAATTTATCAAAAGCAATCCATGCACCCATCCGGGCAGCCTCAATGTGCTTGTTGTTGTCTTTTTCGTTGTTGGCGTGGGTCCAAATAAAAGCCGAAGGATGAATGCCGTATCTTTTTAGAATCTCGATCTGTTGAAAAGCCGGTACGGCCAGGCCGGTGTGCGACATAATGGTTAAACCGGTTGCTTTGTGTGTGAGGCAGGCCGCTTCAACTACTTTCGCATTAATAGGTTTTAGCGGGGCACGTTCAACTGCAATTTTAATAAAGCCGGGATAAACTTCGCTGTCTTCAATGCCATTAGTGGCCTGTTTTATCCATCTGTCAGCAAGTTGCAGGGGCGTTTCTGAATAACAATGCTTTGGTAAAAATTTGCCGTTCCAGGGGCTGTAATATCCAACATTGGTAATTATCTGAAGGCCTGATTTTTCAGAGAGTATTTTTAGTAACTCCGGATCGCGGCCAAGATACTCCGGTGTACATTCTACCAGCGTTTTGTACCCCATTTGTTTAATTTCCAGCAAATAGGGTAGTACTTTTTTAACCACCTCGCTTTTGTTCCAGCGATGATAGCCGGTGCTGTCGGCGCCAATAAAATCAACTAAAATATGTTCGTGATGCAAGGTTTTTCCTAATTCGCTGGCCGGGATGGCTCCATTAACAGTAATAATCTGAGATTCCTGAGTCTGACAGGCCATTAAAAAAACAGGCAGCAATAGAAAGAGTAATGTTTTTTTCATCACAATTTTCTTTCTAAAATACAAAAACTATTGCTTCTTTGTTTTTTTAGCAACAAGTATGGCCCCTGAAAATACGAGCAATGCTCCAATGATGGTAATTAAAGAAAAGCGTTCGTGCTCTACCCAAGAAACGTTTAATTGGGTTAAAATTCCCATGGTAATAAAAGTAATCATCGGGTTTAAAATAATGATTATACTTACTTTGTTGGCTTCGGTATATTTTAGTGCTTTGCCAATGCAGGTGTAGGCAATAAAAGTATTGGCTCCTAAAAAGAAAAGCAAAAACCACCAGCTCCAATGTAAGGATAACAGTTGCTGAAAATTAACAAAAGGCAGGTATATAATGGCGGGCAAACCAAAAAGCATCAGGTTTAAGCTATCAACCGAATAATTGCGAACCAGTATTTTTTGAAGAATGGCATAAATTGCCCAGGCCAGGGCACCTGAAAGCGTAAAAAGAATACCAAGTTTGTAGGTTCCGGCAGTCTCGAAAAATGCCTGCAACTGGTCGCGGTAAAAAAAGGAAAAACCCAGAATGGCTATGGTAAAACCTATGATTTGGTTACGCAGTAATTTTTCTTTAAAAATTACAAAACCGGCAATGGCTAAAATAAGCGGACCGGTTTGAATAAAAAGCTGAGCATTGCTTGGTGTGGTATGATGAATGCCAAGCATGTAACCCATATAGTTCCAGGAGAGAGCCAGCGCTGCAAAAATAAGCAGTAGGGGAGGTTTTGTGAGAATTTTAAAAGCTTGTGGATTACTTGCCGCTTGCCATACAGAAAGCATAACAAAGGCAATAACAAATCGTATCCATACCACCGTTACCGGATCAACTTTACGCACTGCCACCTTTAAAGCAATGGCCAGAAAACCCCAAAAGAAAGCTGTTATTGCAGCGTAAACTATTCCTTTTGTATGGTTTTGCATTTTCTAAATGATTGAAAACAAACATCCCGGATAAAATCCGGGATGCGTGCTCTATATTTCGTGTATAAATTAACGCAGTTCGGCGCCTAATTCTCGGTTGAAGGCCTGAATTAATTTCTGCATGGTTTTGTCAATCTGTTTATCCTTTAACGTTTTATTATCGTCGCGCAAAATAAAACTAATGGCATACGATTTTTTACCCGCAGGTACACCTTTTCCCTCGTACACATCAAACAAATCAACCTCGCGTAGTAACTGGCGTTCCATTTTAAAAGCAGTAGCTTTAATCTGGCTGAACTTAACTTCCTTGTCGATTAGCAGGGCCAGGTCGCGGCGCACCGCAGGGAATTTAGGCAGCTCGTTAAACAATACTTTGTGTTTTTTATGCGCCTGGAAAACATTATCCCAATTAAAATCGGCATAATAAACCGGGTTTTCAATGTCGAATTTCTTTAGCCATTTTCCGGCAACAATTCCCATATTCAACACTATTTTATTGTTGAACGAGTAGGTCAGCCCTTCGCTAAATAGTTCGTCTTCGCAGTCGGTAAGCTGCATTTTATCTGTTGTAAGCCCCAGTCGTTTTAAAATATTTTCGGCTTGCGATTTTAAGCCGTAAAACGATACCGGTGCTTCTTTTGTTGTCCAGCTTTCAGCTTCTTTATTTCCTGTTACAAAAAGAGCCAAATGGTTTTCTTCCCAATAATTATTGGCCGGTTGGTCTTTTAATTGAGTTCCTTTATAAAAGTAGGTATTCCCAAACTCATAAACCTTCAGGTTTTTGTTTTGCCGGTTGGCGTTATATGCAATGCACTCCAATCCTCCGAAAAGCAAGGTTTGCCGCATTCCGTTTAAATCGGCACTTAAAGGATTCAGCATTTTTACCGTCTGCTCATCTTTGTAATCTTTAAGCTCCTCGTAGTAGCTTGCTTTAGTTAAGGAGTTCGACCAGATTTCGTTAAAGCCCTGAGCCGTTAACATCCCGGCAACAAGGTTTTTAACGCTATCGGGGTTTGGTTTGTTGGCTGTTTGCAACGACGAATTTACCTGTGTTGGTATTTCAATATTATTGTAGCCGTAAATTCTAAGTATTTCTTCAATTACATCAGCTTCGCGCTTCACATCAACACGGTAAGCCGGAACCAGCAGTTCCAAACCGGTTTCATCTTCGTTCTCTATTTTTATTTCTAAAGATTCCAGAATGTTTTTTACTGCCTGGTTGCCCAAATCCTTGCCAATTAAACGGGTAATGTTGGCATACGATACGTTTACCTTAAAATCTTCAATTGGCTTGGGGTAAATATCAATAATGTCAGAAGAAATAGTTCCTCCGGCAATTTCTTTTATAAGCAGCGCTGCACGCTTTAGCGCATAAATCTGGCCGTTCGGATCAACACCGCGTTCGAAACGAAACGATGCATCGGTATTCAGGCCATGACGACGTGCTGTTTTACGAATATAGACCGGATCGAAATAAGCGCTTTCAAGAAATATATTTTTTGTGGCAGCTTTTACCCCCGACTTTATACCGCCAAAAACACCACCAATGCACATGGCTTCTTCGGTGTTGCATATCATCAGGTCGTTTTCATCAAGCTCGCGCTCAAGCTCGTCAAGCGTTGTAAATTTTGTTTTTGCCGGAAGCGTTTTTACCAATACTTTGCCACCGGTAATTTCATTCGCGTCAAAAGCATGTAAAGGTTGGCCGGTTTCAAATAACACGTAGTTGGTAATATCAACCACATTGTTTATTGGTGTCAATCCAATCATTTTTAGCCTGTTTTGCAACCACTCCGGCGATTCTTTTACTTCTACTCCCGAAATCGTTACTCCGGCGTAGCGCGGACAGGCTTCTGAGTTTTCTACCTCTACCGGAATAAGCAGGTCGTTGCTGTCAACTTTAAAGCTATCAACTGATGGTTTTGTGTATTCAATATCCTGTGTCTTTTTCAGGAAAGCGGCTAAATCGCGGGCAGCTCCAATGTGCGATGCCCCGTCGATTCGGTTGGGTGTAAGGTCAATCTCAATTACCCAGTCCGATTCGATATTAAAATAATCTTTTGCAGGTGTACCCACTTTTGCATTCGGGTCGAGTACCATAATGCCATCGTGGTTAGTGCCTAATCCAATTTCATCTTCGGCGCAAATCATACCCATCGATACTTCGCCACGTATTTTCGACTTTTTAATTTTAAATTCCTGATCGCCATCGTAAAGCGTAGTGCCAACTGTTGCAACAACCACTTTTTGTCCGGCCGCCACGTTGGGAGCACCACAAACAATTGGCAATGCCTCGTCGGTGCCAACGTTTACCGTTGTTTTGCTCAAGTGGTCAGAATCGGGGTGTTTTTCGCAGGTAACTACTTCGCCAATTACCAAACCGGCAAGGCCGCCTTTTACTGTTTCTACTTCTTCTAAACCGCCAACTTCAAGACCGGTTTGTGTTAATATGTCGCATATTTCTTCAGGCGATTGTTCCAGTTTAATGTAATCTTTTAACCAGGAATATGAAATTTTCATTGTGTTCTGATTTTTCTTTCAATTTTTGAATCGCACAAAAGTACTGATTTTTATTACATATACATCAGCAGGTTTGGGCTAATCGCAAAGAATTAAAAAACGCTTTCCGCAGTGCTTGGTATTTGCACTGCCGGAAAGCGTCTTTTTTTAGAAGTCGGCCAAAATGGTCCTTTATTCATCAACTGTCATGGAGTAGGGAAAGCTTTCGTTTGTGATGCCACGCTGTTTATTGGGCGTGGCGGCCATATCAAAAACAAGCGTTCCTCCGTTCTGAATGTCAGCATGTTTTATGTAGTTTTTGTTGTAGGTTTTTCCATTCAGCAGCACTTTGTCGAGATAGATGTTGGCTTTTGAATTGTTGGCAGCATCAATTACAAACTGCTTGCCGTTTTCGAGAGTGAGCGTAAGCTTGCTAAACAGCGGTGATCCCAATACATACTCATCGGTTCCGGGGCAAACGGGGTAAAATCCCATAGAGCTGAAAACATACCAGGCCGAAGTTTGGCCATTGTCTTCATCGCCGCAGTAGCCATCGGGGTGGTACGAATATAGTTTGGAGAGTACCCGGCGCACTTGTTCCTGGGCTTTCCAGGGTTGATTGCTGTAGTTGTACAGGTAAATCATGTGCTGAATGGGCTGGTTACCATGTGCGTAGTTGCCCATGCCGGCAATTTGCATTTCTCTGATTTCGTGAATTGGAAAACCATAGTACGAGTCGTCGAAAATTGGCGGAACAACAAACACTGAGTCAAGCATAGCCACAAAAGCATCGTTACCTCCCATCAGTTGTTTTAAATCTTCAATGTCCTGAAAAACGCTCCAGGTGTAATGCCAGCTGTTTCCTTCGGTAAATGCATCGCCCCATTTGTAGGGACTAAACGGCGATTGAAAAGTACCGTCCTGGTTTTTGCCACGCATAAGTTTATTTTCATCATCAAATACATTTCGATAATTGCGGGCACGTTTTTTAAACAGCTCAATCTCTTCTTCAGGTTTGTTAAGTTCTTGTGCCAATTGCCAGATACAGTAGTCGGCATAGGCATATTCCAGTGTGCGTGCAGTGTTTTCATTCACTCCCACATTGTAAGGTACATAGCCCAGGCGGTTGTAAAACTCGGCCCCAAACCGGCCAACCGACGTAATTTTTTCGTTGTGTCCGTTGGTGTTTTTTAATATGGCCTCGTACAGGGTTTCAATATCGTAACCGCGTATGCCCTTTAAATACGAGTCGGCAATTAATGATGCCGAATTAGACCCAATCATGCAACCGCGGTGCCCCGGACTTGCCCATTCAGGAAGCCAGCCACTCTCTTTGTACGTGTTTACAAGTCCCTGCATAATCTGGCTGTTTAACTCGGGGTACATGAGGGTGAAAAATGGAAAAACAGCACGAAAAGTATCCCAGAAACCATTGTCGGTAAACATATATCCCGGCAAAACTTCTCCGTTATACGGACTGTAGTGAACTATTTTATTGTCTTTGTCGAATTCGTAAAATTTGCGTGGGAAAAGTAGCGTTCGGTAGAGGCACGAGTAAAACGTTTTTTGTTCGGCTTCTGTGCCCCCTTCAACTTGAATGCGTCCCAGTTCCTTTTCCCAGCTTTGTGCCCCCTCGGTTTTTATTTCGTCAAAGGTTTTGTTGCCAATTTCTCGTTTTAAATTTAATTCGGCCTGCGCTAAACTAATAAACGACGAGGCCACCTTTACATTTACTTTTTCTCCTTTTTTTGTTTTAAACCCAACAACTCCACCTACATGGAAACTCTCTGCCTCTGCCGCTCCCTGCAGGTTTTCGTCTTTCCAGGTTTTTACCAATTCAAAATCCTTATCGAATTCGGCTACAAAATAATTTTTAAAATTAGCCGGTACCCCACCGTGGTTGTTCTGGCAGTAGCCAATTATCTTGCGTTCTTCGGGAATAATTTTTACCATCGATCCGCCATTAAACGCATCCAGCAATATGAATGAATTTTCGCTTTGAGGGAAGGTGAAGCGGAATGAAACTGCTCGGTCGGTCGGTGTAAATTCAGTAGTTACGTCGTAATCGGCCAGGTAGACTTTATAATAATGAGGCAGGGCTGTTTCGGCTTTATGCGAAAACCACGAAGCGCGTTCGTCTTCGTCAAATTTAAGTTCGCCGGTAAGCGGCATTAGCGAAAAAGCGGCGTAATCGTTAATCCATGGACTGGGCTGATGGGTTTGTTTAAAGCCTCTGATTTTGTAGTGGTCGTAGGCGTAGCACCAACCGTCGCCCATTTTTCCGGTTTGCGGTGTCCAAAAATTCATTCCCCATGGGCGGGCAATGGCCGGGTAGGTGTTGCCGTTGGAAAGGGCAAACTCGGAATCGGTGCCCATTAAGGGGTTAACCAATTCTACCAATTTTTTTGAATTAGCTGGTGGTAAAGTACTGTTCGTATCGCAGGTGCAGCTAAAAAGCAGGGCCAATGCAAAAAGTAGAAGAAGTTTTTTCATTTTTCAATTAGTTTAGTGTTTTAAAAACCCAGGTATATTTTTGCTTTCTCTTTAGAAAAAGATGAGCGTTTAAACGGATGGGCCTCGGTATTAAAAACGTAATCGTCTAATATAAACTCACCCGTGTTGAACGTAAAAGTAAGGTAAAAGTATTTTAGTGTTTCAGCAAAAAAGAAGGTAGGCATATAATCTTTTTTTTGCATGGTTCGTACATCTTCAACCGATGAGAATGCCACTTCTGTTTTGCAATATTTTTTTATATCGGCCCAATATTGTACCACCATTTTAAGGTAGTCGTCTTTTCCGGTGTAATGATACAGGTAGTAAGCCGATTCGATAATTTCAGGATTGAGGTCGTAAACCGGATAGGTTGGTTCACCGGCATCAAAATCGTAAATCATTGGTTCCAGTCCGTAGCGGTTCCACAACCAGTTCCACGTAGCCTGATTTTTTTCGGCACGTTCCAAATCGCCAGCCAAAGCCAATACTGCCGGGAAAAATGCGTCGTACAGCGTTACAATGCCACCTTCAATAACCGAGGGATTGTCGGCATAAATCGGGTTGGTACGTTTTAATCCGGTGTGCATATCAACGCGCTTGTACCAAAACGAGGTGTCGCTTTCTTCAACCAGGTAGGTGTTAACGGCAGTCAGGCTTTTCTCCCAAATCGGTTTTAAATCAGGGTCTCCAAAAAGCAGGTAGCTTTTTAGCAGGTATTCGTAATACGAGTCGATACCTGCGCAAATGTGGCTGCTTGTGTTTAGCCATTTGCCGGTTTCCACATCAATATTTTCGCCCACCAGATGAATTTCAGAAACGCGTTCCCAAACAGCAAGGTTAGCTTTTTTCGCTGCCTGGTAAAAAACGGGATTCTTTGTATAGTAACTCAGTATGCCCATTTCGAACATATAGGAGGCTGCCTCGGCAACATTAACTTTGGCTCCTTTGGTTTCGCCGGTTTTTAAATTAAACCAGTAGTAAGGAATGCCGGTTGGCGAATCGAATGCCTTTAACATACGTTTGCCAAAATCTTCGGTTTTGTCTAGGATTTTTTCATCGCCCGTGTATTCGTACATGGCCAGAAGTCCTCCCAAAATACGGATATTTACCTCAAAGGTTTTTACAAAAAGGTCTTTCTCCCAACTGATGCTGTCCACAACGTAGTGCTCCACTTCTTTAGCGTAGTCATCAAGTTTCATCACTTTCATGGTGCTGTAGGCATCAATAGGAGAGATATGCAGCGACTGCTCGTACCAGTCCTGGTAGCCTTTTGACAGAGGGAGCAAAACATCATGCCCCCAGGCATATTTTTTATAGGCCTCCCAGCTTCTTACAAATTCATTGCGAACATCAGTGGCCAGAAGTTGGGCTTGTTCATGCTCATTTTTTTTCACGGAAGGCGATTGACAGCCAAAAAGGATTAATGCGAAAAATGATAGTATTATGCTCTTTAGCAATTGGTTTTTCATAATTAGTTAGCTGATTTTGTTGGTGTTTTTATCGATGATGGTAACCCGATTTTGGCCGGTCTTCTGCCGGTGCTCCAAATGTGTAATTTGGTTTTGGCCCCATCGTAAATTCCAAAACGCCACCTTTCATCAACTCCTCGTGGGTGATGTATGATTTAGAGTAGGCTTGTCCGTTTAAAGTGGCCGTTTGAATATAAATGTTGGTTTTATTGAGCTCTTTTGCCATTACCTGAAAGGTAAGTTGGTTGGGGAGTTCAATCTCAGCCGATTGGAAGAGCGGGCTTCCAAAAACATAAACGCCATTAGCCGGGTTTACCGGGTAAAATCCGAGGGATGAGAAGACATACCACGCCGACATTTGGCCACAGTCTTCGTTGCCACACAAACCATCAGGTTGGTCGGTATACATTTCGTTTAAAATAAAATTAATGCGCTCGGCCGTTTTCCATTGTTGGCCCGCAAAAGCATACATGTACGGAACATGGTGGCCGGGTTCGTTACCATGAGCATACATGCCAATTAAACCAGATATATCCACCGATGCGCCTTCCTGTAACTTTTCTTCACTGATGAAGAGCTGGTCAAGTTTTTTTATAAAGCTTTCTTCGCTGCCAAACAGGTTAATTAATCCGTTAATATCATGCGGAACCAGCCAGGTGTACTGCCAGGCATTGCCCTCGCAATAATCGTCGGCACGATGTTTCGAATGTACAGGATCGAAAGGAGTGCGCCAGCTGCCATCAGCCATTTTTCCGCGCATAAAATTTGTTGATGAATCGAAATAGTGCCGGTAATATTCTGCCCTTTTTGCAAAATGGTTAAAGTCTTCTGTTTTTCCCATTTTTTTCGCCATGGCTGCAACAGCCCAGTCGTCGATGGCATATTCGAGCGCCATGGCTACCGATTCAATAAGCGAATCGGCAGGGATATAACCACGTTCTTTAATAAAGTTCAGGCCGCGTTCATCCATTAACATGGTCGACTTTATGGCTTGAAATGCACGTTCTGCATCAAATCCGTTGTATCCTTTTAGGTATGCATCAACAATAACCGGAATGGCGTGATTGCCTACCATGGTATTGGTTTCGTTTCCGTGCAGATGCCAAACAGGTAATTTCCCTTGTTCGTCGAAAATGGCCAGCAGGTTGTTTACGATATCGTTAACCCTGTCAGGCTGCGTAAGGGTAAGCAGAGGATGAGCTGCGCGATAGGTGTCCCAAAGCGAATAAGTGGTATAAGTATCGTAACCCGGGTTAGGGTAGTTTTTACCATTAGCGCCCCGGTAATCGCCGTTCACATCGTTAAAAACCGAAGGGGCAATCATGGTATGGTAGAGTGCCGTGTAGAAGGTAGTTATATTTTCAGAGCTGGTACTTTCAACTTTTATTTTTCCCAATTCGTGGTTCCATTTTTCACGAGCAGCAGCTTTTGTTGCTTCAAAATCCCAATGATCGATCTCGGTTAAAAGGTTGTTTTTTGCGCCGCTGGTGCTTACCGGCGAAATGGCTGTTTTAACAAGTAGTTCGCCATTACCTTCAAATTCCAGCATTACTGTGTTAATTCCTTTGTCGTTTTGTTGAATTGTTGAAATGTTTTTTATGGCTTTGGAAAAACGGGTGTGGAAGTAAAGCTTTTGATTTTTGGCCCAACCGGTGGAGTAACGTAATCCTTCAATACTATTGGAATCAATTTGTTTTATTTCAGCCTTGGTAAGAGCATCCCAGCCGGTTCCGTACGAGAGGTCGATAATAAGTTTTGAATTGACTGTTGCCTTATAGTCGTATTTATGAAAGCCAACACGTTCGCTTGCTGTAAGTTCGCTTGTTATGTTGTATTTGTTGATGTGCATCTTATAATACCCGGGTCTCACTTCTTCGTTAGTGTGGGTGTATTTGGCTTGCCAGGGGTAGGGCATTGTTACCGAATCGGTAAACTGAAAATCGGATGAAACGGGCATAAACAACAGGTCGCCCAAATCGCCAATTCCGGTTCCACTTAGGTGGGTGTGTGCAAAACCAATTAAAACCGAATCGGAATAATGGTATCCCGAGCACCAGTCCCAGGTTTCGTTTGCATTGTTTGGGCCGAGCTGAATGGCTCCGAACGGAACGTTTGCCCCAACAAATACATGGCCATGGTAATCGCTGCCGATGTATGGGTCTACATAAGCTGAAAAATCTTTAGGTTCAGGTGCTTGAGAGCACGAGAATACGAAGAGTGCCAAAAATGCATTAGCTGCAAAAAGAATTCGGTTCATTTTGTTGAAATAGGTATGCAATAATAATGAATAATACGGGAAAAGCAAACCGGCAATGCCGGTTGCTTAACCCGTAAATTAAATCTAAACTAGACTATGCGAGTGACTTAAAAGTTCGGTTCTCCGGTATCCCACCATAAACGGGTACTTATTAAATCTGGCCCACTCATAGTGGCAACAGCGGCTGCTACAGCATCAGGGTTATTTGATCTTTCGCTTTCAACAAATGGCATTCGCTTAATCCATTCATCGGCAGGAATTACACCCCAGTCTTCGTTACTGTCGTTTTGGTAAACCAATGGAAGTTTCGGATATCCTGTTCTGCGGAAATCAGCCCAGGGTTCGTTTGGATTTGTGAATCCGGCGATCCATTTCTGAGTAATGATTTTTTCCAGTTTTTCTTCGCTCGTAGCTGCTTCATCCCATGCAACAGTAACGGTAGAACGTGATACAAAGTCGTTCACGTCGCCATCGTACGCAGCGTCGTTATAATCAATTGGTGTACTTGTTGCATCAGCAAGGTATGTATCAACACCACCAGCGCCCCATTCTGCAAACGAAGCACGTACCCCAGCATCGTAGTTGTCGGCAGCGCTTCCTGCACCAGTCCAACCGCGTAATGCTGCTTCGGCTAAATCAAAATAAACTTCCGCTGCCGAGATGTATGGTCTTTTTTCAATTGTTTTAAAACTTTCGTTGATTGTAGAGCATGCGGTATGGTCGCCTTTGGCAATTAGTTTAGCACCGTTACGGATTCCTTTGTATGGAACTTCAGGGTGATCAACTACCAATGCATCATCAGTGGCAGGATTAAAATAAGTTTCGATACGTGGGTCTTTTAAACCAACAAGGAATGATTCCATTCCTGCCGACATACGTGTGTCGTTCCATCCAAAACAAATTAACGAAAGGTAAAGGTCGTTACCGTATAGTGATACTTTAAAGTTATCGTCGTTGCTGGTAATCAAACCTGCAGCATCAGCAATGGCTTTTTCACCTTGTGCCTTAGCCAACGCAGGGGCTACCTTCGAAATACGGATGGCTAAACGCAAACGCATTGAATTTACTAATTTTGCCCATTTTGTGATGTCTCCATTGTAGCTTGCATCGAATGTTTTTATACCTGCGTAATCACTGTTGGCAGCAAAAATTGCCTGTATTTCATCAAGATCAGCAAAAAATGCATTGTAAAGTGCCTCTTCACTATCGTACGAAGCATCGGCTTGTCCGTAAGTAGAGTAAATTACCGGTCCGTGGTAAGTAGTAAGGCGAGACATACCCAAAATACGGATTAATTTGGCCCAGGCCGAAAATACATCGTAACCACCGGCATCTGCAATGTCGATAACCTGACTTGCCGGAGCCATAATGCTATTGTAAACTCTGTTCCAATACGTATTCCAACGAATGTAGTAAGTTGTATTGTTAACACCGCTTACAAACGGTGTTGGCGTAGCCATATAGTCGCAGAAGGATTCTGCTACCAGGTTCTCTTCAATTTGGTGTCCGAAAATATTATACAATAAAGAAGGATAGAATGACCCAATGTGGTTAAAATCCTGCTCTAATGATTCATCCGTTATCTGGTACGGATTTACATTGGCCTCCTCAAAGCTGTCGGTACAGGCGTTGGCCAAAAATGCTATTAAAAATATAAATAGTAATTTTTTCATGATTCTTCAGTATTAGAAGGTGAATTTAAGGTTGAAACCATAAGAACGTGTTGCAGGAACACTAAAGTTATCCAACGATTGAGAGTTCATATCTGTACTCATACCCAGTTCCGGATCGAATGGCGCTTTTTTGTAGAAGAAGAACAGGTTTTGTCCTACTAAAGCAATGGAAGCTGATTTAACTGGTAACCCAATTCTTTGTACATCAAGATCGTAAGACAAAGCCAACTGCGTTAACCGGATATTGGTTCTGTCGTAAACATACAATTCTGAAACACCGTTACGACCGCCTACACTTGTGTAATACGTTTTTGGATCTAATTCGGTGACAGCAGTTGTTCCTTGAATAGCATCTACTGAAACATAACCCTGGTCGCGCGCATCGGCTGTACGCTGGCTTACACCCCAACCGTCGAGAATTGATTCGGTTTGGCTATAGGCTTTTCCTCCAATTTTTGCATTGATAAGGAAGCTCAGGTTAAATTGTTTGTAATTGAAGTTGTTACTCCAACCTAAGCTGAAATCGGGTTCCAAACTTCCTAAGTAAGCTTCATCTTTGTTTGCGTAGGTAATTTCAGAAGGAGTTCTTAGCGGTTTTCCGTTGTCGTCCAACATGATTTGGCCGGCTTCATTTCTTTTTAACTTGTAACCATAGATATCGCCAATTGAACCTCCGGTAAATACACGTGCATAGTAACCTTCAGAAGATCCTAAGTCAATGTATTTTGTTTCATCATCAGGATAAAGTTCAACTACCTCATTGTTATTTTTAGAGAAGTTTAATACGGTGTTCCAGTTGAAATCTTTTGATTCAACAGGTTTTCCACTAAGCACTACTTCAACCCCTTTATTTACAATTTCGCCTGCGTTAAAATATTCGTAAGTATAGTAGTTGTCTTGCTGCCCACCACTAAGAGGGCGAGACAAAGCTTGATTTGTACTTGTAATGTGATAATAAGTAAAGTCTAAACCTAAACGACCATCAAATAAACGCCAGTCGGTACCAAACTCCAGTGTTACCAGTTCTTCTGGCTTAGCATCGGTAAATGGTTTTCCTGTGTTACGACTAACACCGCCACTTGCGTTAATGCTGTGATTTACCTGGATTAAGCCCCAGGGAACTTCGTTATTTACCTGAGAACCTGATAAACGTACTTTTGCAAATGAAACTGCCTCAGGCATTTCAAACATTTCTGTTAAAATTCCAGATACACCAACTGAAGGGTAGAAATAAGATTGGTTGCCGGTTAAGGCCAATGTTGAAGACCAGTCGTTACGTCCCGAAAGATCCAGGAATAGCATGTCTTTGTAACCTAACTGTACGTTTCCTAATACACCTTGTTTAATGATTTTTCCTCCGTAGGTAGAGTTGATTGAAACATTGTCAGGAATATTCTGGAAATAAAATTCGTTTGGATAAATAAGCGAATTAGTCCCGTTATTTACACTAACTCCATTTCCAAACTCCGATTCCTGGTATGTGGCACCTGCAATTACATTTAAACTTACATCTCCAAAGTTGTCTGAATAGGTAAAAATACCATCAGCATACACCTGCTTGTCTTCGTATTTCTGGTAATCCCAACGTCCGTTTGGTGAGATGTTTACTTTATTACCGCCTGCATAGTATTTTTGCTCGTACTTTTTGTTGGCGTAGTCAATACTTCCGCGAGCTTGAAATTTCAGTTTTTCGCTAATTTGGTAATCAAGAGCTAAGCTTGCAATAACACGTTTTGTTAGGTCTTCTTTAGGCTGCTTGTTGATTAGCCAATATGGGTTTGAAGTAAAGTGGTCGCCTTCAACAAACCAGTTTTGCCAGTACAAGTTACGGTCTTCTCTAAAATACTGGTAGTTTTCTTTGTAATCGGCAAAATCCAAATCCCTTGGGAAAGTATATAAACTGGTAATAGGGTTAAGGTAATAACCTGCAGTTGCTCTGTTTTTAGTTTTCTCTGAAGTTAACATTACATTCGAAGTAATTTTCAGGTTATCCAATAACTGAAGTGATTGCTTGAATGTTACGTTGTTTTTCTGATAACTATTATTCGGCACTACTCCTCCTGAACCCGTGTTGCCATAAGAGAAGTAAGTTGACATTTTTTCGCTACCACCACTAACTGTAACGGTATTGATTAGGTTGTAACCTGTTTCGAAGAAATCGTCAACATAACCATTCGCATAATTTCCTTTAGTGTACGACCAGCTTTCTGCCGACCCGTTTTCGCCACCATAAGAGAACTGCATGTCTGGTGTTTCAATAATGTTTTCGAAAGTCGCAGTCGAGCTGAAGGTAACATTTGTTTTTCCTTGTTTACCTTTTTTTGTGCTGATAATGATAACACCATTTGCCCCATCGCTACCATATAATACGGCAGCTGTTGCTCCTTTTAATACCGAAATACTTTCGATATCGTCAGGGTTAAGTTGCGACAAACCATCACCTTGGTCTGTACCACCCCACATACCCGACTGACCACCTTTGTTGTTAACCATCGGGATACCATCGATAACATAAAGAGGATCGCTTACCTGGCGAATTGATTTGCTACCACGTAATACGGTACGAGTAGAACCACCGGCGCCTGAAGTACTTTTCCTGATTTCCAAACCAGCAGTTTTACCATTTAACCCACTCATGAAGTTTACGTCTCTGGCTTTCATAATTTCATCGCCGGTAACTTGTTGAGAAGAGTAGGTTAGTGTTTTCTTGTCGCGTTGAATACCTAAAGCTGTAACAACAACCTCGTCAAGATTTTGGGTGTCGCTAAGAAGCTTTACGTTTGCTGTAGCTTGTCCGGTAAATGCTACTTCTTGAGTAATCATACCAATAAAGCTAAAAACCACCACATCACCTTCGCTAACGTTTTGTAATGTGTACTCACCATCGAAATTTGTAGTTGTTCCGTTTGATGTACCTTTTACAACTACAGTAACGCCTGGAAGCGGCGCGTCGGATTCGTCTGTTACTTTGCCTGTTACTTTACCTTGTTGTGCCATTACGGCAAAACCTGATAAAAGAAAAATCAATGTAACAGCAAATTTAGAAATAGATAGCCTTTTAGTTAGTTGGCTAATCGTTAAAAAACAATTTTCCATAAAATTTGTGTTAAGTTAAAATATCAAAATTTTGAGCCAAATTAACTATTGTCGATTTATTTGCGATTAACTACCGATTAATGTCTCAGAATTTGTTGTTAATGCTGATTAATTATTGATTAATAATTTTGCAAGTATCATAAGTACAATAAGTTATTGGTTTGTGTTTTTTAATAGAAAATTAAAGATTGATGGCTTTAAAAGCAAAAAAAGTTGTTTGTAGGGATGTTTTTATACCTTTTCTGCTAATGAGGATAAAAATATCAGTGTGTTATTGTTACACATTAGCAATAAAAAGCAACTTTTAACTACTTTACTTGCTGGTTTAAGTAGGTCGATAGCGCGAAAATTATACATTTGTGTTTCATTTAGCTAACTGATGATGCGCGTACTTCTAATTTTTACTTTGCTCATTTTTTTATGGATTGGTAAAAGTATTGCCAATGAGCATCGTGGTGTGTTTTTTAAATCGAAAGAAGTTAGCCTCGAAAATCGCACAGGGCTCGATCTTACGTGCAAAGGAGCCATTAATTATAGCAACAGTTTCTCCATCGAATTTGATATCTTGTTTCGCGATCTCGACGAGCGTTATGGTTATGTGTTACAACTTAAAGAGAAAAAAGGCGGGCATCAGTTTGATTTAATTTACAACATCGACGGACGTTTTCCCGATCTATTTATTGTTCTCGATAAAAAGGAAACCAATCTGCAAATGGCGTTAACACGCGAGCAGATTGAACTGGTTAACCGTTGGCACAAGTTGAAACTTGAATTTAATGCTGTTTCGGGTGAGGTTGCCATGACTTTTGAGGGAAAAACTGTAAGCGATAAAATTGATTTGCCTGCTTCATCTGAATTGGAATGGACCTTTGGAATTGTAAATCGTTATGGTTTCGAGATTGATGAAGTGCCTCCAATGTCGGTGCGTAACATCCGGTTTTCGGAGCAAAATAACTTAAAATATTTTTGGCCGCTTGATTACACTGGAGATTTTACTGTTAAAGATTCGGTTGATGGTAAAAAGGCAGAGATTATTAATCCTGCCTGGGTGGTTGAGCAGCATCACAACTGGCAAAGTGTAAAAAGTTTTGAGTTTGCCGAGATGCCACAGGTTGCTTTTAACCGCCAAACCGAGACTTTTTATTTTGTACAACGCAAAAATGGATTAACCCGTTTTAATTTAAACACCAGGAAGGTAAGCACGGTAAATTATAAGGCAGGAAATCCGTTTTACGAAGATGCCCAACAGGTATTTTTTGATAAGGATAACCGCCTGCGTTCCTACTCTAAATACAAAAGCTTAGCTCCGGAGTTTAACGAAGAAAAAGGAAGGTGGAACAACACTTTTGATACACTGGCTTATCTGCCAAAGTATTGGCACCACAATAGTCTTTTACATCCTGCAGATGGATCGTTTACAGCCATAGGAGGTTACGGTTTTTTTACCTATTTCAATACCATACGGAAATTAAACGATGATACAAAAAGGTGGGAAGAGCTAAACTTTAAAGGCGAACTGTTTGAACCACGTTACCTTGCAGCACTTGGCAAGAGTAAGACCGATAGCAATTCTTTCTACTTGTTTGGTGGACTTGGAAATGCTTCTGGAAAACAAATTCTGGGAAAGGAATTTTATTACGATTTGTACCAAATTAACTTTGAGCAAGATAGTATTATTAAGAAGTGGGAGCTTGACGAAATTGATGGTGAAAGTTATACCCCGGTAAATTCGTTGATTGTTGATGAAGAGAACGATTGTTTTTACACGCTCTGTTTTTCGCACAGTAATAACGAAACAGCGTTACAACTTTTAAAAGCCAAACTTTCTGAAGCAGATTGTAAGTTTATAGGAAGTAAGATTCCTTATATTTTTTACGATATAACATCGTTTGCCGATTTGTATAACTGGGTTACCCATAATAAGTTATTGGCACTCACTATGCATCGCCTTTCCAATGGAAGGTTTCGAGTAAATATTTATTCGTTAAACTATCCTCCATCAGAAATTGATTTGCGTGCCAAAGCAAAAAAAACAGCATATACTTTTGATAGTCTTTTGCTTTTTTATGGTGCACTACTGGTGCTGGCAGTATTACTAACTGTTTTAATTCTTTTAAAACGTAACCGGGAAAAAAGTGCCCCAAAAACACCCGCAGTTAAATTGCAGATAGATACACCTCTTGTTGATGAGAAAATGCAGGGAGGTGTATATACTTTTGGTGGATTCCAGGTTTTCGATCGTAAAGGCAAGGACATTACATACCGATTTTCACCTACCTTAAAAGAACTGTTTTTGCTGATTGTTCTGAATACTTTGTACGGGAACAAGGGCATTTCATCAAAAAAAATACAAGAATACCTGTGGCCGGATAAAGCAGAGCACAAAGCTAAAAACAACCGGGGAGTAAATATTAAAAAATTACGATCAATACTGGAAGACGTCGGTGATATAACCATATCGTTTGATGGTAATTACTGGAGAATAAACCATGGCGATGAAGTTTTTTGTGATATTGAATTTATTAAAAAGTATAATGAATCTGGTTTTGATATCAATCAACCCGTGGAGTTTGCAAAAGTGCTTACTATTTTGAAGCGCGGAAATTTTTTACTAAACACGGATGCAGAATGGCTTGATATGTTAAAAGACGAAATTTCCGGAAAGGTTGTTGGCCGTTTGGAAGACGTTTGCTCATTATTGGATATGCGCAAAAATGAGCATGAACTGATGGAAATTGCAGAAGTTCTGTTTTCCTTCGACCAAATGAATGAAAAGGCCTTGCAGCTAAAATGCTACATTTTAAACCAGCAGGGAAAACACAGCCTGGCCCTTGAGGTTTATAATCACTACATCCGCTTGTATAAAAAACTCTACAACGAAGACTTTAATCGTTCGTTTAAGGCCTTGCTTTCCGGTCAGTTATAACTCCGGAAACCTTTTTGGTTCTACCTCCTGCATCAGCTCATAAACATTTCTGAACAATAGTTCAACATTAGGTTTCGAAAAATATTCGCCATCAATACCATAAGCCGGACGATGTTCTTTTGCGGGCAATGTCCTGGGGGCAGTATCAAGGTAATCAAAAGCTTTCTGTTCTTCAATTACCTTCTGCAGCATGTAAGCAGTGCCTCCTCCGGGTACATCTTCGTCCATAAAAATTACCTTTCCCGTTTTCTTTACCGACTCCAGTATCCGATGGTTAACATCAAAGGGCATTAAAGTTTGTACATCAATTACTTCAATTGAAATTCCTTTGAAATCCTTTAATAATTTTGCTGCTTTTACTGCATGATGCACGTTCCATGCGTAGGTTACAACCGTAACATCAGTTCCTTCGTGCACAATTTCGGGTACCCCTAGCGGTACTTTATATTCGCCATGGTTAAGTGGGAGTTTTTCTTTTACATTATAAGCTTTTAACGGCTCAATTACCAATGCCGGGTCGTTACTCTCGAGCAGGGTATTGTAAATGCCTGCCGCCTGGGTAAGGTTGCGTGGAACACAGAGGTACATGCCACGCATAGAGCCTAAAAGCATCTGCATGGGCGATCCGGCATGCCAGATTCCTTGTAGCTGGTGACCTCGGGTGCGAACAATTACAGGCGCTGCCTGCCTGCCTTTTGTTCGGTATTGCATGGTTGCCAGGTCGTCGCTTAATTGCGATTGCGCATAAATCAGGTAATCGAGGTATTGTATTTCGGCAATCGGGCGAAAGCCTCTCAAGGCCAGCCCTATGCCTTGCCCAATTATGGTTGCTTCGCGAATGCCGGCATCGTCAACCCGTATTTTGCCATATTTTTCCTGCATGCCTTTCATCCCCTGGTTTACATCGCCTAGTTTGCCGGTATCCTGACCAAAAGTTACCAGGTTGGGGTATTTGTTAAAGAGCGCATCAAAATTTTTATTAACCACAACCGAGCCGTTTACTTCATTCGGATTTTCGTTGTAGGTGACAGGTGCTGGTTTTATATTCAGGGCTGAGTCGGGACCTTTGCGGTGTAACGAGCTGTTGTAAAAACCAGCAGTACGTTCCTCAAACCTGTTTATCCATTTTTTTAGTTGGTCTCTTTCTTTTTTAAGGGAATCGGTAAGGTGCATCTCCAGCTTTAGGCGCTTGGCAAAACTAAGGTGCGAACGTCGGGTAGGAAAAATCTTATCGGTAACTTTCTCAAACCTGCGTTGACTTTGCAAATCACTTTTTCCATCAATTTGCTTTAAAATATGCAGCAAATCTTTTCGTTCGTTCTGATAGCCCTGGGTATAATTGCGCCAGGCATTATTTTTGGCTTGTTTTGCTCGTTTTTGTGCCGATTTCTCAATTTCCACCAACATTTCCTCGTCGGCAATTCCTGAACTAAGCAGCCATTTACGCATTTGGTTAATACTGTCGTATTCGTTTTCCCAGGCCAAACGTTCTTTAGTTTTGTAACGCTCGTGCGAGCCCGAGGTGGAATGTCCCTGTGGTTGGGTAACTTCGTAAATATGAAAAACTACAGGAGTGTGTGTGCTCCGGCAAAAGTCAATCCCTTGTTTAAATGTTTCAATTAATTCCGGATACTGCCAGCCCTTGCATTTAAATATTTTTACGCCATTGCTCTTATCTTTTTTTTCAAAACCTTTTAAGGCTTCCGAAATACTCGATTTGGTGGTTTGTAGTTCAATGGGAACACTTATTCCAAAGCCATCGTCGTAAATGGCTACTGCCATTGGTACCTGCAAAACTCCTGCAGCGTTTATGGTTTCAAAAAAAATTCCTTCCGAGGTGCTCGCATCACCAATACTGCCAAATGCCACCTCGTTGCCGGTAACATTATTGTTGAGGTGTTTTTTTAACTCGGGTTGTTGCCGTACCATTTTGCTGGCCTGCGCCAAGCCGAGCAGTCGAGGCATCTGCCCGCCGGTTGATGAAATGTCGGAAGCCGAATTGTATTGACTGGCAAGATCTTTTATCTCACCCAACTCAGAAATATTTCTGGTGCTGAAGTGGTTGTTAAAATTACGGCCTCCGGTCGAGGGATTTATTTCATCATCGGTATCGCCATAAATCATGGCAAAAAACTCCTCAGGTTCAAGCAGTCCCAGTGCCAGCATAAAAGTCTGGTCGCGGTAATAGCCCGAACGCCAGTCACCCTTTTTAAAGTTTTTTGCATAAGCAATTTGGGCCACTTCCTTTCCATCGCCAAAAATACCAAAGTGTGCGCGGCCATTGTGTACCTCGCGACGACCCAAAATACTTAACTGACGACTTAAAATGGCAATGTAATAATCCTGAAGGGCCTCTTTTGCCTCAACTTTATTTTGTGTAACCGGTTTTTCTTTTTCTAAATACATAAACGCTTCTTGTTTAACTGCTGTCGGGATTAGAACGGTTTGAAGTTTGAATTGTTTAGCTAAAGTTCTTATTTAGAATGCACTAAAAGGTGCATGGATTTAAGAATTTTTGTTTTATTGGTCGTAGTTCTAACTATTTGAAAATGAACCGAACCAACAGCTTGTTATTTGTTGTATACAAGGCAAAAAGATTTATTATTCGAAAATTGTTTTTAATTTTGCCGCACTTCATTTATTGAGATTACATATCAGAAATACTCCATTCGGAGTTGATTTACACAGGCATAGTTTTGTTTGTGTGATGTTTTTTTATATCAAATTATTTTACTCATTAGTTTAATTGCACAAAAAATGAAACTCAATAAATTACTGGCTAACAGCCAAAAACCAAAACTTTACGAGCCGGATACTGCAATCATGTGGACCGACAAACACATTTCGAAACAGCTTTTGCAAGTGCACCTGAACGAGCATGTAGATTTAGCAAGTCGCAAGCCGGAAACCATTAAAAATACGGTAAACTGGATACTGGATAAATCAGGCGGAGAAAAGTTGAATATCCTTGATTTGGGCTGTGGCCCTGGCTTGTATTCAAACTTGTTGGCCCAAAAAGGCCACAATGTTACAGGTGTTGATTTCTCCGATAATTCAATTAACTACGCAAAAAGGAAGGCAAAAGAAGATGGATTGGAGATAAACTATATACAATCGAACTACCTTGAACTGGAATTGCCGGAACAAAGTTTTGACTTGGTTTTGTTGATTTATACTGATCTGGGGGTTTTGATACCTGAAGACAGGGCAAAATTGCTTCGGTTAATATACACGGTTCTGAAGCTCGGAGGCAACTTTATTTTTGATGTGCTGAACGATAAGGATCTGCCTAAAAAAGGATCTGCCAAAAACTGGGAAGTTGCCGAAAAAGGTTTCTGGAAACCGCAGCCTTATCTGGCACTTTCTGAATCCTTTTTATATGAAAAGGAAAAGGTAATTCTTTATCAGCACCAGATTGTTGATGAAAATGAAGGTGTTTCTCTTTATCGTTTTTGGACGCACTTTTTTGCAGCTGCCGATTTGAAAAAGCTTCTGCCTGAAAACGAGTGGCAAAATGTTGAATTATTTGAAGATGTTTTGCCGGGGGGGAACCTGTTTGGTGGAGAGCATGTAACTTTTACGGTTGCCCGAAAAAAGCAGTAAAAATTAAAGGGCACGAACTTAGCTCGTGCCCTTTAATTCTATTATTCTACAATAATTTCATCAACAAATAGCCAGCCTGGTTTTCCCTCGCCGGCATGGCCTTTGGGGCAACTTGTTAAATGCGCTGCGGTAACACGTACATAACGTCCTTTACCTTTTTTGTTTAGCACCAGTTCTTGAGTCTGACGCTCCCCGTCTTTTGCGCTAACCTTGTTTTTTACTGTCCCCAGTTTTTTATAGTTCTGTCCGTCTTCCGAAACTTCAACTGTAACATGTGTTGGGTAAAAAATCCATGCGCCGTTATCCTGAAGTACTCCGGTGCTTACTTTTGAAAACGATTGCGACTGTTCGAGGTCGATCGTTGCCACCAGATCTTTTCCGTTAAATCCTTTCCAGTTGCCATCGTGATGGTCTTTGGAGCCTTTAATTCCGTTTACCAGTGCAAATTCACCACTTGATTCGTAGCTTTTGCTGTTCGGGTATTTCTGGTTCACTTTGCAGGCAATGGCTTTATGAATAATAAAATCGGTGGCCAGTGGCTGCGATTTCTGTTTTCCGTCCTGAATAACAACAGCTTTCACAGTGCCTGATTTCGTGATCGAAAATGCCTGGGTATACTTATTTGATTGTGCGTTTGGTTCCGATCCGTCAATCGTATAAAAAATGTTGGGATTCCATGCATCGGTGCTTAATGAAACTTTTACCGCCTTGTTTTCAGTATCAAGTTCCGGTTTTGCCGAAACCTGAAATGCACTGGTTGCATAGTTGATTCCCAATTTGTCGAATCGTTGGTATTGACTTTCCATTCTTTTTGAGAAATCGCCCCAGTCTTTTACCTCTTTTGGCGACCATAATACTTCTGAAAGGGCGCTCATACGCGGCATGATCATGTATTCCACATGGCGTCCGTTTGGCATATATTCTGTCCAGATGTTGGCTTGTGCACCAATAATGTGTTCGGCTTCTTGTGGACTCAATTCTTCAGGCACAGGTTCGTAATGGTATACTTTTTTAAGGGTGATGTTTCCGCCAAAAGCTTTCGGCTCAAGCGAAGGATTGCCCTGATAATAATCAAAATAACAATGAGATGTTGGCGACATTACCACATCGTGACCGGCTTTTGCAGCCCTTATGCCCGGATCGGTACCGCGCCACGACATAATGGTTGCTGTCGGATCCAATCCGCCTTCCAGAATTTCGTCCCAGCCAATTAACTGACGGCCGTTTTTATTCAGGAATTTCTCGATTCGTTTTATAAAATAAGCCTGCAATTCATGCTCATCTTTTAAGCCTTCGTTGCTCATGCGTTTTTGGCAGAGCGCACATTTTTCCCATTCGGTTTTTGTGGCTTCATCGCCTCCAATGTGAATGTATGTTGATGGGAAAAGTACCATAACTTCTGTTAGTACGTCTTCCAAAAAGTGAAACGTTTCTTCTTTTCCGGCACAAAAAATATGCGTGATTGGCCAAACGCCGCCCGGAGGAACAGGTTTGTATTCGCCGGTACACGAAAACTCGGGATAAGCTGCCAGCGCCGACATCACGTGAGCCGGCATTTCAATTTCAGGAATTACCGTAACGTGTTTTTTTCGGGCGTATTCAACAATGGCTTTCGCATCTTCCTGTGAATAAAAACCGCCGTATTTTGGTTCATTCTCCTTTACCGGTTCTTTTCTTGAGTTCCAGTCCAGGTGCGCACGATCGGCACGCCAGGCACCAATTTCAGTAAGTTTGGGATATTTTTTTATTTCTATTCGCCAACCCTGGTCATCCACCAAATGCCAGTGGAATACATTCATTTTATGCATGGCAATGTAGTCGATGTACTTATAAATAAACTCAACAGGCATAAAGTGGCGCGAAACATCGAGGTGCAAACCGCGCCAGCCAAATCGTGGATAATCGGTAATTTCCATGCAGGGCAGGGTAGTGCCTTCGTTTGCGGTTAAAAGCTGCCAGATACTTTGCATTCCGTAAAATAAACCGGCAGTAGTGTTGGCGTTCAAAAAAACATGGTTGGGCTGAATAGAAAGCGTATAACCTTCGTTCCCGATTTTTGTGTGGAGTGGATTGTTTAGCTGAATAAGAATATTACCTTTTTTGTTCGATGTTGGTTCTGCAAATTTCGGTGCATTGCCCGTTGCGTTTTTTAAAATGTCACTCGTCAAATCAGCAAATTGTTTTTCGATATCGTTTGTGGCATTAAAAAGAACTTTGGTGTTGTTGGTAATTTTAAACTCGCCCTCGCTTGTTACTACCGAAACCGGCTTTGGTACCATGTTGGCAGATTGGGCAAAGGTGCCAACACTGATTATCATCGCTAAGATGGAAATAAATAGTCGCATCATTATTTTGTTTTTATGTGATTTCTGTGAATTAAAATATCGGCTCAATTGTAAAACTGTACTGGTAATCTTTTGCCCGAATCTGGTATTTATCCATCGGCTGTGCTCCCCATGAATTATCGCCGCCAACTCCCATCTGAATCAGGTCGGTACAAATAAAAACACCATCTTTCTTTACAATGTCGTTAGTGTGGCGATAATCGTCCATGTCTTCCATGTCAAAATCTTCAATAGGATTGTGCAGTGCAGAAAATCCAACTACCGGATTGCCCGAAATTTTTAATCCCAGGCCATTTTCGTTTCTCAACTCGAACCAGCGTACATCGGTTTTGTACCCGTTTTCCTGTGGTCGTACATAGTGAAAATACTGATCCTTTACTTTACTTTCGTAAAGGCCAACAAAGGCACTGCTGTTTCTATCAATATAATTTTCGTGTGGCCCGCGGCCAAAATATTTCAGATTGTCGAAATTTACCGGCATTTCCCAGCGCATGCCAATACGTGGTATATTTGGAAGTTCAGTATTTGATGTTTCAAAACTACTTGAAACCTCAATTCTGCCTGTGCCGTCTACAATCTGTACAATGGCCTGAGTGGTGTCTATCTCCTCAAAAGTGTATTTTGTAGTCAGGTAAGTTTTACCGTCTTCTGTTTGGAATGCAGTAACGGCTTCTGGCTTTAAGTTTCTTGAAACTTTTCGCCAAATTCCCATCCGTTCAAGCATGTTGCTGCCTTTGTCATTGTCGTTGGCAGGGCGCCAGAAATTCACCTGCGGACCTTTTTGAATGAGCTCGGTGCCGTTCATTTTATACGATGAAATTGTGCCGGTGGCTTTGTCGAAATGAATAGTAAATTGTTTACCAGTAATGATAAATTCGTCGTTTGTTTTTTCCAGTTTCAGCTCCGGGTAAGTGGATTCCTTATCATTTGTATTGTTCACAATAACTTTCATTTTAGGAGCAAATTGCTCATGAGCCACTTCAAAACCGGCTTTTCTGAATGGTTTGTCAATTTTTAGTTTTACCGAAAAGTCAGTGAAAAATTCATGCGATTCCGGATCATCGAAACTTATTTTTGCCCCGGTGTCAATAAATATATCCCTCGATTCTCCGGGTTTTAAATTGAAATCCTCAAGAACACCTGAACTCCAATATTTGCCATCGCGGGTGGTAACCCAGCTTATTTCATAATCGCTTAAATCAATAAAATCAAACATATTGGTAATTCTGAACTTTCTGTCAATCCTTTCAAACTGCACGTTTTGATAGGCATATTTTACTTCCCAAATAGCAGGATGTGGCGTGTAGTCGGCCGAGATAATTCCGTTGCAAACAAAGTTATAATCGGTAGGCATGTTTTCGCCGTAATCGCCACCGTAAGCCCAGAACTCAGTTCCGTTGTCGGCCTTTTTTACCAAGGCCTGATCGATCCAGTCCCAAATGTAACCACCTTGCAGCTGGTCGCTACGGTCGCGGTTAAACACCTCCCATAAATCAACCAAATTGCCATTGCTGTTTCCCATGGCGTGTGAATACTCACTGGAAATGTATGGTTTGGTCTGGTGTTTCGATGCGTAATTCTCCAGTGCCTGAACACTTGGGTATTGCGGACAGAAGATGTCGGTATTATCACCCATAATCGCACGCTCGTATTGAACTGGCCGCGAAGGGTCGCGTTCTTTTATGGCTTTATAAACTGCAGAGAAAACTTCACCGTCGCCGGCTTCATTTCCCATCGACCATACAATTACACAGGGGTGATTTTTGTCGCGCTCCACCATGCGCATGTTCCGGTCGATGTGTGCTGCAGTCCATTCCGGCTTTTTGGCCAGCGAATGTTCGCCGTAATACATGCCATGAGATTCAATATTTGCCTCGTTGGTTACATATAAACCGTATTTGTCGCACAAATCGTAAAAACGCTCGTCGTTGGGGTAGTGGCTGGTGCGCACGGCATTAATGTTGAATTGTTTCATCAAGGCAATTTCTTTTATCATTGCCTCTTCACTAACAACATGCCCCTTATATTGATCGTGTTCATGGCGGTTTACCCCTTTTATTGTTACAGGAACGCCGTTGATGTGAAACACCTCGTTAATAATCTCAATCTTTCGGAAACCTATTTTTGAACTCACAGCTTCAACCGTGTTTCCGTTTTCATCGATTAAACTAATTACCAGCGTATATAAATTAGGTGTTTCAGCAGTCCATTTACTTACATTTTGAATTACACCATCAGAGAAATGGACAGAGGCATTTTCCTTTCTATTAATTTTTACCTCTTCTTCTCTACTCGATAAAGAATAACCCCCTTCATCAAAAATGTCGTATTTAACGGTATAATTTCCTGATTTCAATTTTGCGGTGTGATTACTTAAATCAACATCAAGGCTAAACAGTCCGTTTTTGTATTCTGCGTCAAGGTCGGGGTGGGCAAAATAGTCGCGGATTCGAACTTTTGGTGTTGAATAAAGATATACATCGCGTTCAATTCCGCTTATTCGCCAAAAATCCTGTGCTTCCAGGTACGAACCATCCGACCAGCGGTACACTTCTGCCGCCACAATATTTTCACCTTCTTTTAAATATCTTGTGATGTCCCATTCAGCCGGAGTTTTACTTCCTTGCGAGTAGCCAACTTTTTGGCCGTTAATCCATAAGTAAAAAGCCGATTTAACAGCTCCAAACTGGATAAAAACCTGGCGGTCTTTCCAGCTTTCGGGAATAGAAAAGGTTCTTCGGTACGAACCAACCGGATTATAATCGTGTGGTACTTTGCCCGGTTCTGCCGGATATATATCATCAACAAATTTCATCTCAGGCGAAACAGGTCGTTTGTAATCCGAAAATTCATACTGGTGATTCACATAAATAGGAAAACCATAACCTTCCAGCTCCCAGTTGGCAGGAACAGGAATGTCATCCCAGCTGGAAACATCGTAATCAGGTTGGTAAAAATCCTTCGGCCGGTCGGCAGGTTTTCTTACCCAATTGAATTTCCAGGTACCACTTAGTGTTTCATAATAAACTGATTGATGCGGTTTTTGGGTAAAAGCAGCCAACACCGATTCAAATGGCATTAAGCTGGCATGTGGTTTTTCTTTGTTTTTGTCAAATACTGCAGGGTTTTCCCAGTCGTTTGTTTGATTTTGGGCGAAAACGTTGCAAAAATGAAAAACTGCAAAAAGTAAGATGCAAAATTGTTTCATGGTTTTAAAAAAAATTTTAAAGTAGTATCGAAATAGCCTAATAAATTCCAAAGATAGTTTTTTTTGGGTGGATTGTTTAACTTCATTTTGAGGGAATTTACTACCTCCCAAAAATTTGTTTTAAGTTTTATGTGTTTTTAAGTTTTTTTAACAAAGCTGCTTATTGTTCAAGTTTCAGTATATCAGGTGTTTAATGTTTTGTTCGTTTTGGCTTGAATGATTTTAAACAGTATTTAAAATTTGTGAGATTTAAAATATAGTTCTACTTTCGTGCACGTACACGGAAAATTATTTTTCAAAATAATATAACTAAACTAGTATCATGGAATTCGGAAAATACAGTTTTGGAGTGGGCGACCGCTTCAATCATGAAGGAGAAGCACAACTTCGTGCATTAATTAGAGCTAATCAAAAAGGAATTGCGGTTACCCCGGTATGGAATAAATCAAACCGCGAACACGACATTGTTCATTCAGAACCGTCTGGAACTCGTGTTGAAGCAGATGAAGCAACAAAAGCTTTGGGCTGGGATAAGCCCTATTTTGTTGATGCCGATCATATTAACCTTGGTAATGTAGACCGATTTATTGCTCATTCCGACTTTTTTACACTTGATGTAGCCATGTATATTGGCAACGAGTCTTCTGCTGATGATGTAGATGCTTTCAAGGCATCATGCGCTGCATTGGGGGCCAAAGTTACTATTCCGGGAATTGATGAAGCCATTGAGATTTCGGAACAACTATTGGAGGAAGTGGCCACAAAATACCTTGCAGCGATTAAAGAAGCCGGAAAAATATATCGCCACATTGAAGCAGCTAAAGGCAAAGGAAACTTTGTTACTGAAGTATCGATGGATGAGGTAGAAGCACCGCAAACACCGGTTGAACTATTTTTTATTTTGAAAATGATTGCCGACGAAAATATTCCAGCTCAGACAATTGCGCCAAAATTTACAGGGCGATTTAACAAAGGTGTTGACTATGTAGGTGACGCCACTCAGTTTGCCAAAGAATTTGAACAGGACGTGTTGGTAATTGATTATGCGGTTAAAGCCTTTGGTTTACCCTCTGATTTAAAACTAAGTGTACATTCAGGTTCGGATAAGTTTACCATTTACCCCATAATGGCCGAAATAATAAAGAAATACGACAAAGGATTACATGTAAAAACTGCCGGTACAACGTGGCTGGAAGAGGTAATTGGCCTGGCAATTTCGGGCGATGAAGGTTTAGTGGTAGCCAAAGAGATTTATACCAAAGCACTGCAACGAAAAGAAGAACTTTGTGGGCCTTATGCCGATGTAATTGATATAGACGATGCACAACTGCCTTCGGCTGAAGAGGTTGCTTCATGGTCGGGAGAGAAGTTTGGTAACACATTGCGCCACATCCCGGGGCATGCCGATTACAATGCAAATTTCCGTCAACTCATACATGTAGGATATAAAGTTGCAGCCGAAATGGGTGAAAATTATACCGGTCTCTTAAAAAAACACGCCGATGTAGTTGGTGGCTGTGTTGAAGAGAATATTTACGACAGACATTTAAAACGTTTATTTGATTTATAAAAATCTGAATTTTCGGGAAGCCGAATTCTTACTTATATTTTTGTTATGAAACAATTTATGGATAAAGATTTCCTGTTGCAAAGCAATGTTGCGAAGGAATTGTACCACGAACATGCGGCTAAAATGCCCATTTTTGATTATCACTGTCATATTAATCCAAAAGAAATTGCAGAAGACAAGCAATACAATAATTTGACTGAAATATGGTTGTATGGCGACCATTATAAGTGGCGCGGTATGCGAACCAATGGCGTTGATGAACGGTATTGTACAGGTGATGCCAGCGACTGGGAAAAATTTGAGAAATGGGCGGAGACTGTGCCACATACCCTACGCAATCCTTTATTTCACTGGACACACCTGGAACTGAAAAAGTTCTTTGGAATAGATAAAGTACTAAGTCCGGCAACGGCCAAAGAAATTTGGGAAGAATGTAATGCCAAATTACAAACACCAGAATATTCTTGTCGGGGAATTATTAAAATGGCAAATGTACATACCATTTGTACCACTGATGATCCGGTTGATTCTTTGGAATACCACCGTGCCATTAAAGCCGATGGTTTTGAAACTGCAGTTTTACCAGCATGGCGCCCTGATAAAGCCATGGCTGTTGAAAATGCAGCAAGTTATAACGATTACCTGAAACAGTTGGAAGAAGCTGCTAATATGAATATTGGTAGCTTCGCCGACCTGATGGATGCTCTGGATAATCGTCATGAATTCTTCCATCAGAATGGCTGCCGTTTAAGCGACCATGGTCTTGAAACCGTATTGGCAGAAGACTATACAGAAGCTGAAATTGAAAAAATATTTGCTAAAGTGCGGTCGGGCAACGAGTTATCAAAAGAAGAAATTTTGAAATTCCAGTCGTGTATGTTATACGAATTTGGGATTATGGATCATTCCCGTGGCTGGACTCAACAGTTCCATCTGGGAGCCTTAAGAAACAACAACACTCGTTTGTTTAACAAACTTGGCCCCGATACCGGATTTGATTCAATTGGTGATTTTGAAGTTGCACGTCCACTTTCGAAACTATTGAATCGCCTTGACTTGGAAGATAAACTGTCAAAAACAATTCTATACAACCTTAATCCGCGCGATAACGAACTAATTGCAACAATGATAGGGAACTATCAGGATGGTTCTGTGCCTGGAAAAATGCAGTTCGGATCCGGATGGTGGTTTCTCGATCAGAAAGACGGAATGGAAAAACAAATGCAGGCCTTGTCGAACCTTGGTTTGCTGAGTCGTTTTGTAGGAATGTTAACCGATTCGCGCAGCTTTTTATCGTACACCCGCCACGAGTATTTCCGCAGAACCCTATGTAACTTGCTGGGTAATGATGTTGAGAACGGCGAAATTCCATACAACAAGGAATTGTTGGGCAACATGGTTGAGAATATTAGTTTTAATAATGCCAAGGCTTATTTTAATTTTTAGTAAAAACGATTTGATTTTTAACGACTTTTAAGCGTTATATTTTGGTGGAAGTATATTTTTGCAATCGATTGCATTGCGGAGTATCCCAAATCTTTGCAAGAGAGAAATAAATTCTGCTTCGTTGGGATAAGTTCCATCTTATATCTATAGAATAAAAACAACATGACTAAAATGAAAATCAAATCAAAATCAGAATGCACTTACGATTGCATCTCGTTGGGTGAAGTAATGTTAAGGCTCGACCCGGGCGAGGGCCGTATAAGAACAACCCGACAGTTTCGTGCCTGGGAAGGCGGTGGCGAATACAATGTATCGCGTGGACTGAGAAGGTGTTTTGGCAAGAAAACAGCAATTATTACAGCGCTGGCCGATAACGAAGTTGGTGCTTTGGTTGAAGACTTTATGCTGCAAGGCGGCCTTGATACTCAGTTTGTAAAATGGGTGCCTTACGATGGTTGTGGGCGAACAGTTCGCAACGGGCTGAATTTTACCGAACGTGGTTTTGGTATCCGTGGTGCCAAAGGTGTTTCCGACCGTGGCAATACAGCTGCGTCACAGCTAAAACCGGGCGATATTGACTGGGAATACATTTTCGGAACACTTGGTGTACGCTGGATGCACACGGGTGGTATTTTCGCAGCACTTTCTGAAACAGCAGCCGAAACCGTAATTGAAGCGGTAAAAGTGGCTAAAAAATACGGTACCATCGTATCGTACGATTTAAACTACCGCCCATCGTTATGGAAAGCTATTGGTGGCGAGGCAAAAGCACAGGAAGTAAACCGCGAGATTGCTAAGTACGTAGATGTAATGATTGGCAACGAAGAAGATTTTACGGCATGTTTGGGCTTGGAAGTTGCCGGTAACGAAGAGAACCTTAAAGAACTGGATTTGTCGGGCTACAAAAGCATGATAAAAACGGCCTTGAAAGAATTTCCGAATTTCCAGGTAATTGCCACAACGCTGCGTACGGTAAAAACAGCAACGGTAAACTCGTGGGGAGCCATTTGTTATTCCGAAGGCGTAATTCACGAAGCTGAGCACCGCGAAGATTTGGAGATTATGGACCGCGTAGGTGGCGGCGACAGTTTTGCATCGGGCTTAATTTACGGTTTTCTTGAATTTAACGACGGAGCAAAAGCAGTAGAATACGGTGCCGCACACGGAGCTTTGGCCATGACAACGCCGGGCGATACTACCATGGCAACACTCTCGGAAGTGGAAAAAATTATTGGCGGTGGAAGCGCACGGGTAGACAGATAAACAAGAAAAAAGGCAAAAACGAGGAATTATAAAGGGACAGTCAATAGTTAAAATAGTACTTTTGATTTTTCCTTTTAACCTTTGACTTTAAATATTATGGCAAGATTTTCAAGAATAGAAGTAGCACAAACGATGAAAGCAAGCGGTATGGTACCGGTGTTTTATCATCAGGATATTGAAGTATGCAAAGCAGTGGTAAAAGCCTGTTACGATGGTGGCGTTCGGTTATTCGAATTTACCAACCGTGGCGATTTTGCTACACTTGTATTTGCAGAACTCAACAAATGGACCATCGAAAACTGCCCCGAAATGATTATGGGTGTTGGCTCGATTGTTGACGAAGCCACAGCAGCCATGTACATTGCTTTGGGAACCAACTTTGTGGTAGCTCCATTAATTGATGAGGCAACGGCAAAAGTGTGTAACAAGCGCAAAATTGCGTGGAGTCCGGGTTGTGGTTCGGTAACCGAAATAGGCAAAGCACACGAATTGGGAGCTGAGGTAGTAAAAATATTCCCGGGCTCGCAAGTGGGCGGACCAAGCTTTGTAAAAGCCGTTAAAGGCCCAATGCCTTACGCCAGTATAATGCCAACAGGAGGTGTTTCGCCAACCGAAGATAACCTGAAACAATGGTTTGATGCAGGAGTAACCTGTGTGGGCATGGGAAGCCAATTGTTTCCGAAAGAGGTTTTGGCCGAGAAAAATTACCAGTACATTACCGATAAATGTGCCGAAGCATTGGCAAT
This sequence comes from uncultured Draconibacterium sp., assembly GCF_963676735.1. Classification (NCBI taxonomy): domain Bacteria; kingdom Pseudomonadati; phylum Bacteroidota; class Bacteroidia; order Marinilabiliales; family Prolixibacteraceae; genus Draconibacterium; species uncultured Draconibacterium sp. The sequence continues at coordinate 1,123,711 of NZ_OY781464.1, forward strand.
AATCGAAAAATTAAAATAGTATAAATACTAAATCAATAATTTATGACTGAAATTAAAAAACCGCAAGGGAATCACAGGTACAAAATATTGGCCATGTTGGTTTATGCCACCACGATTAACTACTTTGACAGAAGTATTATCGGTGTAATGGCACCTACCCTGGAAAATCTATTCAATTGGACGAACACGGATTACGCAAACATCATGATTGCCTTTAAAGTTGCATATGCTCTTGGTATGCTTACAATGGGAGGTATAATAGATAAGCTCGGGACTAAAAAAGGATACATGCTTGCCATTGGTATCTGGAGTATTTTTGGAATGCTACATGCATTGGTAGTTCAGGAGATTAATGTGTTTAATATAACAGTAACCAGTGTTGGTTTATTCGCAATAGCCCGATTTGGTTTAGGTTTTGGAGAATCAGGACACTTCCCGGCAGCACAAAAAACAGTAGCAGAATGGTTTCCGAAAAAAGAAAGGGCATTCGCTACAGGCTTGTTTAACGCTGCAACTAGCGTTGGTGCAATAGCGGCTCCTTTTGTGGTTGGATGGATTGTTACAGAAGTTACCGAACCTGGATGGGTAAAAGGAACAGGTTGGCAAATTCCATTCTTAATTACGGGTGCTTTAAGTACGGTTTGGGTTATATTATGGCTTAAAGTATATCGAAAACCTGAAGATTCGAAGAAATTATCAAAAGAAGAATTTGACTATATACATAGCGATTCTGAACCAGAGTCGGAAGAAAAAATTGCCTGGGCAAGAGTGTTACCGAAACGTCAGACTTGGGCATTTGCAACGGCAAAAATTACAGACGCGGTATGGTGGTTCTATCTCTTTTGGGGAGCCAAGTACTTAAATGCAACCTTTGGAATAAGTCTTAAGGATATTGGAATTCCGTTCTTAATTATGTACTTGCTTGCCGACGGTGGAAGTATTGGTGGCGGATGGATTTCCGGATATTTTATGAGCAAAGGCTGGACGCTTAACAAAGCGCGTAAGATGACACTGTTAATATGTGCAATTATTGTTCTTCCTGTATGTTATGTGGCATTTACCCAAAATCAGTGGGTAGCCATTGTTCTTATTGGTATTGCTGCTGCGGGGCACCAAGCCTGGTCTGCAAATATCTTTACATTGGTATCGGATGTGTTCCCTAAAAAAGCTGTTGCTTCAGTAACAGGTATTGGTGGAATGGTTGGCGCTGTAGCGGGTATCGTTAGTGATAAAGCTTTAGGTGAAATCCTTGACTCTGCAGGAAGTACAGGTTACTTTTGGGCTTTCTTAATTGCAGGGTCGTGTTACTTACTTATACTGGGTATTGTACATTTAATGATGCCTAAAATGACTCCGTTAGATGAAAACTTGAATTTAGTAAAATCTTAGATAGTTAGTTAGTAGTTCAAAAGGGGCCGTTCGAATTCATTTGAATGGCTCTTTTTTTATACTAATGAAAATAAAGAAATGAGATTGTTTGTTTTTGACCTCGATTTTACGATTTGGGATGCAGGTGGAACCTGGTGCGACGCAACAAACCCTCCATATTTTTGGGAAAATAGTGCCCTGCTCGACCAATCAGGCAGCGAGATGCAGCTTTATCCCGAAGTAATTGGTATTTTTGATGAATTGCAAAAGAACGACAAGAAAATAGCTGCAGCATCAAGAACTTTCGAACCAGGCTGGGCCCAAGACCTCCTTCATCTTTTTGATATTAATAAATATTTCGACTTAAAAGAAATTTACCCGGGCACTAAGGTTGCTCACTTCAAAAAGATTCAAAATCATTTTAAGCTTCCTTATACCGAAATGGTATTTTTTGACGATGAATACCGCAACATCTATGAGGTTGCAAAATTAGGTGTTAAAACTGTTTTGGTGGAAAACGGATTACGAAAAGCGCAGGTTTTGCCCTATTTGAAATAGGGTGATCAGAAAACAGCTCCTTTCTTATCAGAATTTTAAACAGTTATAAATCAGTTTATTCTTGTGTTGTTTCAGCAGAAAATAGTATGCACTGTTTTTGTTCGTGGCTATATTTGTACTATACAAACCCGATAGTTAGTTAAGGTAGTTTTAAATAGATTTGGTTAGTTTAGTTAGAGTTAGCAATTTTTAAGAATTCAATTAAGTTGTGTATTAAAAGAGTAGAATCCCGGATTGGACGCCCGGGATTTTTTTATGGGAGCAATCAACAAAATCACTTCAGGAATTGCGGTTGTACCAGACCGGACAGTGCCAATTTTACAAACTTTTGTGTTGCATAAAAAAGCATCATAAAAATGTATCAGAAACAGTTTATTACCACTTTTTTAAGGAGAAGCACTCCTTGGGTTATAGGCATTCCTGAATACTTAAATCAGCTTAAAACTCAATCCAATTCAGCCTTTTATCTTCCAATAGAAACAATGAAGCTATTACATTTGTAGTGTACAAACCCATAGATGAAATAGGATAAGAGGATTAGTTAGATTCATTAAGTTGTTAATAGACTGGATTAAGAGAAAAAATCCCGGAGTGGACGCCGGGATTTTTTATTACTTCAGGTATTTAAATTCTGAAAAACAGGAGTGCTCATGGACGCGAGCACTCCTGTTGTATTTTTAAACTATAGTTGAATTGTTTTACTGGTTGTTCCTGCTTTTTGCGAAACGTATTCCAGTTTTAATGTTCCCTTGCCTTCAACAATAAATTCGTATTCGGCTGTGGCATGGCCTTGCAGGGCAAAGAACTGAATTTCGGGTTTGTGTTCTTTGTAACTCACCTGGTTGAGGCGATAGTTATTTATTTTACCACCGGCAATAACTTTTGCGCCGGTAACTTTCAGGTGATCGATAGTATAGAGCTTATCCTTAACAGCCTGGGCTGTCATGGTTGATAATCCGTTTTTGTTTTTTAAACGAACCCGAACCCTCTGCAGCTTATTTCCCAGTTCAATTGTATCAAAAACATCAATTTCAACCTCGGGTGTTTCGTTAGCCGCCAGTAAAACCACCGATGCATTGCGGTGTACCAGGTCGGGCAGCATAAAAGGATGGGGCAGGCGAGAGCTCATTTTTACCCAACCGCCAATTTCAATTTCACCATATACAGGATGATTGTAGCTTTTCCATTCTTTATACAATTCGCCCTGCACCACATTGTCGTTAAACTTTAGCTGTTCGCGGCTACGTTCGCTTCTATCATTTTCGGTGCTCTTCGCTGTACCGGGTTTATCGCTTTTTTCCTTGTAGGTTTCCTGCGAGCGCATAAATAATTCGCCCACAAAAGAGTAAGAGCCATGCACAAAAAACATTTGTCCGTCGGAGTCGCCATAGGTAGGGTACAGTTCATGCGAAGGCATATAAACATATCCCGGAGTAATTTTAAGGGCTTCTTTTCCCACTACATCGTAGGCCGCAATATCGGCTGCCGGTATTTGAGTTGACTTGTCGGCGGGTACACGCAGCCACATTCCGCCTGTATTATGAAATGAAAAGTTGATAATGATATTTGGGTGTTTTGCTGCAAATTCGTCAACAGCTTTAATGCCGAGCCCCGAAAGCGGGAAATTTCCGGCACCACGTTGCACATACGGTGGCATCCAGTGGTAGCCCCAGTTTCGGTTCGGATCGAGATAGCCTTCGGCGTCTTCGTTAAACCGTCCATCTCCGTCGTTATCAATTCCCTCCGAGCCAAGCAGCGTATATTCCCCTTTTTCTCCGGGTTTTACACGCACCATAATACGCGGATCTTCCGGATCGGCTTTATACTGGCCATTTTCATCTTTTATACGCATTTGGCAAATACTGCCATCGCCATCCAAATCGTCTGGAGCATCTTCATCAAATAATCCATCGCCATCGTCATCTTTTGGTACTCGCAGGCTTCTGCTCGAACTGGGCGTGTGCCCGTCTTTAAAAAAATGCGAGCGGCCATCAACATTAATCACCGGAATTATGTAATGAACATTACGATCAACGGCTTCGGTTATTTTTTTATTTTCTCCGTATTTTGTAAGCAGCATATTGGCATAATACAAACAAACTTCTCCGGCCTGAATTTCGTTGCCATGAATATTTCCATCGAGCCAAACGCCGGGTTTGTCATGCTCGTTACCGGTTTTTTTGTTGTTAATGGTAAGGGCATAAATTTTTAGTCCCTCCTCGCTTTCACCAATCGATTCAAGTTTGGTGAGTTCGGGATAGGCTTCGTGTAATACCTCTAGGGCTTTCACTACATCTTCATAGTCGTAGTAATGATCGAAACGCAGTGGCACTTCAATTTTTGGGTTATTCCCTGCAAACGAGCTTAAGGCAATTCCTAAAAGAAGAAGTAGCGTATATATTTTTTGTACCATGGTTATCCTCCAATTTTAATTTGTTTAACAACATCGGTAAAGGTTGCCGATTCTAATGTTACACTCAGTTTTTTTGATTTATTGCTTTTTATCAGCCAGGTGTATTTTTTTACTTGGTTTGCACCAATGGCACCCACCGGAGTGCGTTTCTTCCCTTCCAGAAAATCAATTTCGCCATCCAGAGTTAAAACCAGCGGTGCCGGTTGACTGTTGCGTTGTCCCATGGCAATGGGGTGAGCAAGTGCTCCGTTGTTTGCCACAAATAATTCAATCTTATAAATGCCTCCACCCATGGCCGTAATCTTTTCATTTTCAAATTTAAAAGTTGGCAGTTGTTGCGAAAGGCGCAAGAGCCATGGCAATTGGGTTTTTAATAATGAGTCGATTGCAACAGGCTTTGGAGTGGTTTCCAGGTAAGGAACATAACCACCAACCTCTACATCCTCAAAGTCTGGATGTTCAACTTTTGTCCATGGTACGAAACCTTTGCCATCAAGTTCTTTTTCAATGTAAGCCAATAAAGCCTTGTCTTTTTTATTCAGCTCATCTTTTGCTTCTTGTTTTGCTTTTTTGGCCTCTTTTTCGTCAGTTTCGGTATCGTCATCAGCTGGCGCGGTTGGAATAGCAAACAAGCGCATGCTAAAAGAGGGAAGGCCCAAATGGTAGTAGGCCCACAATTCAAACGAACCATCTTTGGCCGCTTCGGGTTCCAGTGTTTCTGTTGAAAATTTGTTGGTTTTCAGGTAGTTTTTATAGTCTTCGGCATATTTTTTATAAAACATCAGGTCTTCGTCCAGCGGATTTACCGCTGCACCTAAATTAAGGTATCCTGCAACCATCGAAGGAGTAACTTCGGTACCCGCCGGCACAATAGCCTCAAAAAGCGCAATGGCTTCTTTCATGGTATAGGTTTTTGTGGCATCGGCATTTAACCGGCGGGCATAGCGCGATGGTATTTTTATTTTATCAAGATTGGCATCGCCTTTACGCCCACCTTTGGGAGGCACCAGGCAAAAGTTTGAAGTGCCCAGCGTATACACCATTGAAATCTCGGGGCGATGGTAAATAAAACGCATGATTCCGTATACCTCAGGTGTTTGTCCGGCAAATGAACCGGCATTTTTATCCTCGTACGGAAAAAGGTGTGGGAATGCAATACCCACATTTATACCTCCGGGGCCATCCTCATTGTATTTGCCATCTTTGTCGTTGTCAAAGCCTTCCGTATAAACTTTGTAAATTCCCCGTTCTCCTTTTTTTGAATTGGCTTTCTCCAGCAATCGCACATCGTGCTTCGAAACTAGGTAATCGCCTTCAAGGCTTTTTACCCGCATTTGTGTAATCATGCCATCGCCGTTCAAGTCATCGGGGCCATCCTCTCCTGATAGCTCATCAGCATCGTTATTTACGTTAAAACTGTTAAGGCAACTGCCTGTTTTTAGTGCTGAAAAATAAGCTTCTGCAGCGTCAGGATTAGGCTGCGGCATAACGTACCATTTTAGCTTGTTGGTGTATTTGGTGGAATCGAGCAACATTTTTGCCAGGTAAAGCGCTCCTTCGCTTGCCAATGGCACATTTCCCTCAAAATTGGCACCCACAAAAATGGCTGGTACATCTGTAAGGTTAGCACCAATTTCTAAAATCGTAATTGGTTTTCCTCCTGGACTTTCTGCTACCGTATGCAATTGGGTAGTTGCAGAAGGAAAGTTGTTTAAAATTTGCTGAATTTCCCGGTTCGAATGGTATTTGTCAAATCCGGTGTCAGACTGTGCGTGAAGTATAGCGTTCGTTAAGCCGAATGCACAACACAGGCACAGAAAAAGCAGTCTTTTTACCATAGTAATGTGTTTCTTTAAAATGTTTCTTTGTTAATTTTTGAATTTCAGTTTAAGCGCCATTTTTATTTGATGCTTACTTAAAAAGAAATATGTTTTGCCTTTAGTGTGAAAATTACATTTTTTTATTAGAAAAGTGCTGTTTAATGACAAAAATTTATTTTTATGTTCAGTTTTGTTGACAGATTATTTTTTTTAACCATGTAATTGTAAGGGCTGTAGTGCCAAAAAATATAAATAAAGTATCATTAATGGTATTGCCATTGCCGAACAGGAAAATTACCTTTATACTTTAAATTATACTAAACCAAATAAATCAAACAAAATGATGCATGCAAAGGCTTTACGCCAAACATTTGTTTTAATCGTTTACTTATGTTTTTTTACCCCATTTGTGAATGCCAAAACTGAGGTTAGCCGCCTTCTTTGCGAATACCACAACAACCCGGCAGGCATTGATGTTGTTCAACCCCGCTTAAGTTGGCAGCTGTTTTCTGATGAGCAAGACATTACGCAAACTGCCTACGAAATCAGGGTCGCCTCCACAATAAAAGGTCTTTCTTCAAAGAGTAAACAGCTTTGGAATTCGGGAAAAATCTCTTCTTCTCAATCGGTAAATGTGGTTTACGAAGGACCAGAGCTGGCCTCAAAACAGCGCGTGTACTGGCAGGTGCGTGTGTGGGACAATAAGGATAAGCCCAGCGCCTGGAGCGAACCTGCCTATTGGGAAACCGGATTGCTGAATAAAACCGACTGGCAAGCAAAATGGATTACCCTGGAAGAGGAAATAAAAGCAAAACAATCAACACCTGCACATTATTACCGCAAAACGTTTAAAACCTCTAAAAAAATAAAAACGGCAAGGGCCTGTGTAAGTGCTCTTGGTTTGTACGAGTTATATTTAAATGGCCAAAAGGTAGGAAATCAATTATTTACTCCCGGATGGACAAGCTATAAAAACAGGGTGCAATACCAGGTGTATGATGTTAGTGAGTTGGTGGAGAACGAAAATGCACTTGGTGCTATTGTCGGCGACGGGTGGTACCGGGGATTTATAGCCTGGAGTGGTAACCGCAATCATTATGGCGAAAATATTGCACTGTTGGTTCAGCTGAACATTGAATACACTGATGGTTCTAAAGAAACAATCGTTAGCGATGAGAGCTGGAAAGCCAGCCACGGCCCCATTCGCGAATCGGATATTTACAACGGCGAACTTTACGACGCCAACTACGAAGTATCTGGCTGGAGTAAATCCGATTTTGATGATGCTGCGTGGAAAGCTGCGAAATTGATTGATAACCCGGAAATTGATCTTGTGGCATCGATGGGTGAACCGGTTATGGCCATCAACGAGCTTAAGCCAATAGAGCAATTAACCACCCCCAAAGGCGAAATGGTTTACGATATGGGGCAGAATATGGTAGGTTGGGTGCGCTTGAAAATGACAGGTAACAAAGGCGACACGGTACAACTAAAATTTGCCGAAGTGCTTGACAAGGACGGGAATTTCTACACCGATAACTTGCGCGCAGCAAAATGCACCGATACGTATGTTTTTGCAAAAAGCGGAGAGCTTGTTTTCGAGCCTAAATTTACCTTTCATGGATTTCGATATCTGCAATTAATTGGATTAAAAGAGGCACCTGCCAATAAAAATATTACCGGAGTTGTAATTCATTCAAATATGAAACCTACGGGAACCTTTAGCTGCTCAAACGATTTAATTAACCAGCTTCAACACAATATTCAATGGGGTCAAAAGGGTAATTTCCTGGATGTGCCCACCGATTGTCCGCAGCGCGATGAGCGCCTGGGCTGGACCGGCGATGCACAAGCCTTTGCTCCAACAGCAGCTTTTAATTTTAATGTGGCTGCTTTTTACACCAAGTGGATGAAAGATGTGGCGCTCGATCAGTTGGAAAATGGCAGCGTACCACATGTTATTCCTGATGTTTTAAACGGCCAAGGTGCAGCAACCGGTTGGGCTGATGCAGTGGCCATTATTCCGTGGACGGTTTATAAAATCTACAACGATGAGCGTATTTTAGAGGAGAGCTATCCGGCCATAAAAAAGTGGGTAGCATACATGAGCGAACGGGCAGGTGACGATTTTTTGTGGATTGGAGATCAGCATTTTGGCGATTGGCTGGCTTTTGCCACTACTCGCTCGGATTATCCGGGGGCCACCACTGAAAAGGACCTGATTGCCACTGCCTATTTTTATTATACCACCCGGCTAACGGCAAAAATTGCCCGGATTATTGGTGAAAATAATGATGCGGCGCATTTCTTGAAACAAGCCGAAAACATTAAGCAAGCTTTTATAAACGAGTTTGTTACACCCAATGGTCGACTGGTATCGCACACCCAAACAGCTTATGTTTTGGCACTAACTTTTGACCTTATTCCCGATGACTTAAAAGCCAAAGCGGCTGCTTATTTAAGTGGCGATGTGGAAAAATTTAAACATCTTACTACAGGATTTCTGGGCACACCTTTGCTGTGTTTAACCCTGTCGGAGATTGGCCGCGACGACCTCGCATTTATGCTTTTAAACCGCACCCAATACCCCTCGTGGTTGTATCCGGTAACACAAGGTGCTACTACTATTTGGGAGCGTTGGGATGGACAAAAAACCGACGGTACTTTCCAGAGTGTAGGCATGAATAGTTTTAACCACTATGCCTATGGGGCAATTGGCGAGTGGTTGTATGGTTATGTTGCAGGGATAAAAGTAGACGAAAAGCATCCGGGCTACAAAAAATTTACGCTTGCACCACATCCGGGTGGGGGACTTACTTTTGCCAATGCTGAATTTGATTCGATGTATGGCACGATAAAATCGGATTGGAAGATCAGTGACGGACAGATGACTTATCAGGTTGAAATTCCTGCAAATACTTCGGCCGAGGTAGTTTTACCAAAAGCAAAAGTGTCTGAAATTTCGATGAATGAGGACCTCAAATCAGGCGCTAAACAAGCCGGCACAGATGTAACAGTTTCGGTAGGCTCGGGAACTTATACTTTTACTTATCCGATGGGCGAGTAGTTGCTGAATATTTAATTCTCAGTTAATAGAATCCCGTTCTGAGATGTTCCGGGAAAAGCCTATCAATGGAGCCGATCGCGGATGGGTGGATGGGCGATTGCCCAAAGCCCAATTCTTGGTACTACAATTACAGTTGATCGGTTGAAAATGCGGGGTTACGTTCCTTTGCAGGATCTTTGCAACGAGGTGAAACCAAAATTACTGTGGTTTCCTATGACTTAGCGAACCGCCCAGTACGCTCCTGAGCAAAGCGAAAGGAGGGAGCGTAGCTCGTGTACGCTGGTTGGTGTGAGAGGTGCAATGGCAGTCACTTGGCTGTCATCCACCTACTCGATTGTGCTTAGTTTTTATTTAATTTATCTTTACTTTTATATTAATCACTGTCAAGTTTCTCGATGGTTATTTGCATCAAATAAAAGAGCAAATCTCTTTATCTATTTTTTATTCTGGTAAGCGTCCAAATTTATTTATTTCTTCCAACGAATCATCCCAACTTGCTTTGTTTGAGATAAAAATATGTGCATCAGGTCGTTTTTCTAGATTTGTATCTAAACATCCTGCTGGAACTATCAAAAGCTTACCATCCATTTGTAAATTAGGCAGAGCTGAACCACAATTTGTACAAAAAGCTTTCACATGATTACTCTTATGTGGTTGATATGTTTTAATTTCAGTTTCTGTTTTTATCCATTCTAGTTTAGCTGTTGTAGAAAATAAATTTGCAGCATGTGCAGACCCTGTATTTTTCCTACAATATCTGCAATGACATAAATAAAAACTTTCAAAGTCACCTGTAACTTTAAATTTAATTCCTTTGTATAAACAAGAACCCAAATGGTCAAAGAACGCAGTTTAGAACGAAATTGCAGTACCCCTTGGTTTGTGGAATACAGCCGCTAACCATATTATTGAAGTTTAATTGTTTCTAATATTTCTTCTGCCAATACATCTATGTTGGTTTTGAAATAATTCCGGAGTAAAAACAACTAATCAATAACTTTTTTGTACTTGTAAAATAGATTTAGTCGGGGCAGGTGCTTCCTTAAAATAATAACGGCTAAATAAATATGACGTACTAGAGGAATAGCTTATTGTAGAATTTGAACAGATTAACTCTTGTTTCTGAGTCGAAATTTTTTCGGAGTAAATCCGGTCTTTTGTTTGAACAACCTGCAGAAATAATAGTCCGATTCAAACCCAATTTCAAACGCAATTTGTTTCGAAGTGAGTTTGGTCTGCACCAGCATGTTTTTGGCTTTCTCAATTTTTAAGAGAATAAAATATTGGTTAGGAGCAAAGCCAGTATGCTTTTTAAAATCTGACCTGAATTTTGAATAGCTCATACCAAGTGTTTTCGAGAGTCGTTCAAAATCTATGGAATTATCAATGCGTTCATTCATAATATGTATGGCTTTTGAAATGGAAGGTTGGTGCTGAATTTTATGATTCTGGCATTGTTGAATATTGCAAATTTCGGCTAACAGCTGAAAGCAAATACCCGATGCAGAGCGTTGGTAGCCAAAGGGTTCGTTACTGATTAATTGAAATAAGCTTGAAAATTGCTTTACTATCAGTTGGTTGCCGCAGTTTTTTATAATTCCCGTCTCATTTTTAAACAAAGAATTATTCATGATGGAATCTGCCAGGTCACCTGAAAACCCAACCCAATGTTCGGTCCAGCCTGTTTTTTGAGAGGGGCGGTAGCGGTGCCATTCTCCCGGAAATAATAGAAAGCCATCACCTGCATTAACGTTTACTTTGCCTGTTAATTTATTTTCAAATTCACCTTCACCTTGTGTTATCAGTACAAAATGATATTCGTTCAATACTCGTCCGGTTTCCCAGCTAAACATATGTGAACCCGGATGCCCAGTTGAAGGATAAGTGGAATTTGGCGTTATTTCAGTGTAACCAACATCGTTAATAATAAAACCCCACTTTTCATCTTGCTCTGAAATAACAAGGTATTTCTTTAATCTTGGTTTTTTCGTGTCAATTTGTGCAATAATATTGTCAGATTTTATATTTAAAGTCATTGAGCAATAGTGTATTTTCGTATTTTATGATACTGGAAAATTAATCAAAATATTTAATTGTGAATGCAGAAAAGATTAAAATAGGACTGTTTGGAATCGGACTAGATACCTATTGGGATCAATTTGATGGCTTGTTGGACAGGTTAAAATCTTATCAAAGTCAGATATCGAATCGAATTGCGGGATTTGGTGTTAATATAATTGATGCCGGACTTGTTGATACACCCGAAAAAGCAAAAGAAGCAGGTGAATACCTTAAAAAGAATGATGTTGAAGTGGTATTTCTTTATGTGTCTACATATGCCCTTTCTTCGACAGTGCTGCCTGTAATTCAAAAAATAAAGGTACCGGTTATCATTTTAAATCTTCAACCGGTAGCGGCTATCGATTACGAAAGCTTTAATAAACTGGGCGACCGTGGTAAAATGACAGGTGAATGGCTGGCGCATTGCCAGGCATGTTCGGTTCCTGAAATTGCAAATGTTTTTAACCGTTCCGGTATTAAATATCATTTTGTGACAGGATATTTGCAGGATGAGTTGGCGTGGAACGAAATACAAGAATGGGTAGAAGCTACAAAGGTGATGCATGCTATGCGAAACAATCGCCTTGGAGTTTTAGGGCATTATTATGGAGGCATGCTGGATGTTTATACGGACCTCACACAACAATCTGCCGTCTTTGGTACACACATTGAATTAGTAGAAATGTGTGAATTGAAAAAATATCGTGAAGAGGCAAGCGATGAGGCTATCCAAAATAAAATAAAAGAATTTAATGAAACTTTTGAAGTATTGGATACCTGTGAAGATGAAGAAATAATTCGTGCTGCCAAAACCTCTGTTGCATTGGATAAACTGGTTGCGAATCATAATTTGGGTTCAATGGCCTATTACTATGAGGGCGAAACCGGAAACGATTACGAAGATATTGTAACTTCCGTTATTGCCGGTAATACGTTGTTGACAGGAAAAAACATTCCGGTTGCGGGCGAGTGTGAAGTAAAAAATGCACAGGCCATGAAAATAATGGATGCATTGGGTGCCGGAGGCTCCTTCTCTGAATTTTATGCCATGGACTTTAACGACGATATTGTGATGCTGGGTCACGATGGCCCTGCTCATTTCGAGATTGCAGAAGGAAAAGTTCAGCTTGTTCCACTTCCTGTTTATCATGGAAAACCAGGAAAGGGACTATCCATTCAGATGACTGTGAAACATGGTAATGTTACATTGTTATCGGTGGTTCAGGGAAAAGATGGTGTTTTTCTTTTGGTTGCCGAAGGCAAATCTGTTGAAGGACCAACATTGCAGATTGGAAATACGAACAGCCGTTATCGGTTTTCAATTGGTGCCAGGGAATTTATAAACCAGTGGTCGAAACAGGGACCTGCGCATCACTGTGCCATTGGTGTTGGGCACAAAGCATCGGTGCTTCAAAAGATTGCAGAACTATTTGATGTTAATTGTATACAAATTTGTTAAAAGATATGATGAACAAGATTTTATTTTTTTTAGCAGTAATATCTGTGTTGGGATGCACAAATCAAATCAATACCTCTGATGATTCAGGCGATGTTTTTAATAATATAAAAGCAAACTTTCAAAATCCCGATAACTCAAGCGGTGTTAATTGCTGGTGGTGGTGGCTTAATGGAAATGTAAACAAAGCTGCAATCACGAAAGATTTAGAAGCCATGAAAGCTCGTAATTTCCAGGGGGCGATGGTTTTTGATGCCGGAGGACATAACCAACGCGGAAATGCAGACATCCCCAACGGACCATTATTTGGTTCCGATGAGTGGAACGAATTATTTGTTTTTGCCCTGGATGAAGCAAAACGCCTTGGTTTGGAAATTGGATTCAACATACAAAGTGGATGGAACCTGGGAGGGCCAAGGGTAACTCCGGAGTGCGCCGCTAAACAAATTACCTTTTCTGATACGAAGGTTGAAGGTGGTAATAAAATCAATATCCAACTCGAATTACCAAATACCAGAGACGATTTTTATAAAGACGTTGCTGTGTTGGCAATTCCATTAAATGAAGCACAAAAAACAGAAACAGGAATTACCCATCTCGATTTAAAATTAGGATTTCATGAATTAGGAGCCTCTGCTCCCGATACCCGATTTTTATTAACCAACAACGGAGAAAATAAAAATCTATATGGTAACGAAACACATATTGTGAAAAAAGAGCAAGTAGTTAACTTAACTGCTCAAATGGATGAACATGGAAAGCTCAATTGGGATGCACCGGAAGGTCAATGGAGTATTCTTCGAATAGGATATACTTGCACCAATGCACATGTTTCCACATCAAGTGGCGATTGGCAGGGACGTGTTTTGGATTATATGAGCACCGAAGCATTTGATTTTTACTGGAACGATGTGGTAGCTCCTATTTTTGAGGCCGCTGGAGAACATGTTGGTAACACTTTAAAATATATGGAGACCGATAGTTGGGAATGTGGCGGAATGAACTGGACAGACAATTTTGCAGAGGAATTTAGCAATTACCGTGGTTACGACCTCTTAAAATACCTACCCATAGCAGCCGGGTATGTAGTTGATGACATTCAAACTTCAAATGATTTTCTTGCCGATTTTCGTAAAACACTTGCCGATTTAGTGGCATACAATCATTATGCACGTTTTCAGGAGTATGCACATAAACACAATATGGGAATTCAACCCGAATCGGCCGGACCACATGCCGGACCGATGGATGGAATTAAAAATTACGGATTCAACGATATTGTGATGAGTGAGTTTTGGTCGCCTTCGCCGCATCGCCCACGCCCTGAGAATCGATTCTTTTTAAAGCAGGCTTCTTCTGCTGCACATATCTATGGTAAAAAGATTGTTGGTGCAGAGTCTTTTACAACCATTGGTCCTCATTGGAACGATGAATTGTGGCACGACCAGAAATCATCTTTCGACCATGAAATTTGTGCTGGATTAAACCGCATGTATTTTCATACATTCACTTGTTCACCCCCGGAAATGGGTTTACCAGGTCAGGAGTATTTTGCAGGAACCCATGTAAACCCGCAGGTTACCTGGTGGGAACAGTCGGGCGCCTTTATTGATTACATGCACCGCGTGCAGTCTGTTGTTCAGGAAGGCAAGTTTGTTGCCGATGTATTGTATTATTATGGTGATCATGTTCCTAATGTATTTCCGTTTAAACACTCCGATCCGGCTGGTGCAATGCCCGGCTTCGACTACGATGTGACCGATGAAACAATCTTTCTTCAATTAGAGATAGAAGATGGTAAAATTGTTGTCCCCGGTGGCGTCGAATACCGTGTTCTTGTTTTACCAGACCACAAAGTTTTATCATTAGTGGTTTTAGAAAAAGTAGAGACACTGTTAACACAAGGAGCTACTATTATTGGAAGTAAGCCAGAACGCGCTGTTAGCTTGGTGGGAGGTAATGAAGCAAAAATTAAATTTAGCGAATTAGCTGATAAAATATGGGGAAAAGCAGAATCCGGTAGTGGTGAAAAAGATTATGGCTTAGGAAAAATTGCATGGGGTACAAGAGCACGAGACTACCTGCAGTCAAAAGGTGTATCAACCGATTTTGATGTTTTGGGGAATGATAGTAAAACCGATTTTGATTACATTCATTATACCTTAGGTAATAAAGATATCTACTTTGTATCAAACCAAACCGTGGAGCAGCAAGAAATAGATTGTCAATTTCGTATTTCGGGCAAACAACCCGAGTTATGGGATGCATTAAATGGCAAAATAAAAGAGGCCTCTGCATTTGTTCAGAAAGAAGGCCATACCATCCTGCCTCTTACCTTTGAACCTTATGGTTCGATAATGGTAGTTTTTGATAAGGAAATTTCAGAAAATACTCAAGGTACAACCGATAGAAATTATGCTGATTTTGAAACACTTGTTGAAGTTACAGGAGAATGGACTGTTCGTTTTGATACGACCTGGGGAGGCCCCGGCACAACTACATTTTCTGAGTTGTTGGATTGGAAAGAACATTCGGATGAGGGGATAAAGTATTATTCAGGAACTGCGATTTATGAGAAAAATATCGATGTTGATTTTAAACCCCGGGAAGATAAAAAGTATTACCTTCAATTGGGAACTGTTAAAGACGTTGGTATAGCAGAAGTGAAAATAAACGGAATTGATAAAGGCATTGTATGGACTGCACCATTTAGAGTAGAAATTAGTGATGAACTGAAGCAAGGACAAAATTCATTGGAAATAAAAGTAGTTAATTCCTGGTATAACCGTGTAGCAGGCGATCAGACTTTTCCTGATAAAAAGCAATACACATCAACCAATATAAGATTGAAGTATGATTTTAGAGGTAGGCCAACCAATAATATACCGTTGGAATCTGCAGGGTTATTAGGCCCGGTAAGCATTCAAACTTCAAATATGTAGTATGAAAATTTTGTAAGATTTACCTTTCGATGATAAGTAAAATGGTAAACGCAGAAACTGGAACCAAACAAGAATAGTATGAAAACGGCTGTTCTTGTTTGGTTAGTTGAATCAGAATAACACCATGCAAATTCTCCGATTTGAATAAAATTAAAAAGTACTTCATATTTTTACTATGTTTGTTGAACTAACAACCAGAAGCTATCGATAACAAAGAAATCATATCAGGTATCCGAAACAGGGATTTAGAAGCTTTTGAAGAACTGTTTTTTAACTACCATGGGAAATTGGTATTGTTCGCCAATAGATTTATTGGCGATATGCAGGCGTCGCGCGACCTGGTTCAGGATGCTTTTTTTGCACTTTGGGAGAAATCCGGGCAATTGGAAATAAAACAATCACCAAAGGCGTATTTATATCAAATGGTTCGGAATGGCTGTTTAAATTATAACCGGCATTTGTCGATAAAAAATACGGCTGAAGCAGATTTGGAAAAGAAGATTACCGAACTCGAGAAGCAATTTTATAAACGCACTGATGATCCCTATTTCAGTTTAATAGAGTTGGAACTCGAACAGAAAATCAATGAGGTGATAGAAGGTATGCCTGCAAAATGCCGGGCGGTTTTTGAGCTCAGCCGATATGAAAATCTAAAAAACAAAGAAATTGCTGAGAAATTGGATATTTCAGTAAAAATGGTGGAAAAACATATTTCCAAGGCTTTGGTTATTCTTCGTCGCGATTTGGCCGATTATATGGGCGTTTTGTTGGTAATGTTTATTTCGCGAATGTAGTTAAACACGAATTTCGCGATTCATTTCGACGCTTCTTTTCAACATATTTCAAAAAATCAAAAAATAATAACTCATTCGAGGTAGGGTACTCCATTTGTGATGTGTCTCAGTAATAGCTAAACAAGAAAAATGAACAAAACTCGACCAATAAAATCATTGATCATAGCGGAGCTGGATGGTAATATTTCTGTAGACGAAAAAGAATTACTCTACAACTGGATAGCTAAGTCTGAAAATAATCTTCGCTACTATTCCCAAATTAAGGATCTTTGGGAAGCATCGATAAAAGACGCTTCCAAAATCGCTCAGACTTCTCGTGAATGGGAACGATTTACCCAGCGTGTTGCTATTCAGCCTCAGGATAATAAGTGGAAAATAAAACTAAGCTTATGGTATCGTGTAGCTGCAGTATTGGTTATTGCATTGCTTCTTGCCAATTTGCTCTATCAGGAATTTAAAGCTGCAGAACCGGTGTACTTTACTTCGATGGCTCCCGAAGGTTCTGTTTCTCAAACTATTTTGCCCGATGGTACTATTATTTTTCTTAATGCAGGTTCGGAAATAAAATACGATGTTAATACTGAAAGCAAAAGCCGGGAGGTATTTATAAACGGAGAGGCCTGGTTTGATGTGGAACGAAATGAAAAGAAGCCTTTTATTGTGCACACACCTTATTACGATGTGAAAGTTTTAGGAACCCAATTTAACGTTAAAACCTACGACGAAGATGAAACGGTGGTAACAACCCTGGAAGAAGGATCAATTCAGGTGTTGTCAACCGAGAATTTGAAATTGCAGGAAGATATTTTATTGGAACCCGGGGAACAGTTAATTTACAATAAGAGCAAAAGAAAACTCAATATAAATACAGTTGAAACCCGTTTATATACCTCATGGAAAGACAATAAGCTTATTTTCCTGTCGATGCCATTTGGAGATTTGGTAAAACTACTCGAACGAAAATATGGTGTTGACATAGAAGTATTGGAATCAGATATTCTGAAAGAACATTATTCAGGTACCATTAAAAATGAAACCATTCTTGAAATACTGAATATTATTGAACATACGCATCCAATTCGGTACGAAATACAAGATCAAAAAATAATTATTCAAAAGAAATAGGAGGAACTATATGACAAAAACCTGATTTATTACTAAACGAAAAAACCGAAGGCTGCGCTAACACCCTTCGGCTTTGAAAATAAATTAACTGGTGCGCTAACACCATTATTAAGAATTTAAAATCAAACAAATTTATGAAAAAAAAAGGTAAACCATGCCGTCCCGCTGATGGATGGCAAAAACTATTTCGAATTATGAAACTATCCATGATTCTATTGTTGGTAGGTGTGATGCATGTTTCAGCTTCCGTTTACTCGCAAACAACTAAACTAACAGTAGATGTTCAAAACCAGAAGGTTGTTGAAGTGTTAAACGCCATTGAGGCGCAAAGCGAATTCCGCTTCTTTTACAAAAATGAACAGGTTGACGTTAACCGGCAAGTAAACATCAGAGCAAAAGATAAACAGGTTGAACAAATCCTGGATGAAATGTTTGCAGCAACCGATGTGGAATACAAGTTTTTTGAAGACAAATTGATTTTATTGTCATCAAAAGAGGCCATGGAAAGAGACTATGAGAGTATTCAGTCGCAGAAAACCATTACCGGGAAGGTAAGCGACGAAAACGGCGAGTCTTTACCAGGTGTTTCAGTTATAATAAAAGGAACTACAACAGGAACAGTAACCGATATTGACGGAAATTACTCGCTTACAGTGGTTGAAGAAGGAGTTACTTTAGTATATTCTTTTGTTGGTATGAAAACCCAGGAAGTGCTTATTGAAAATCAAACTACTGTAGATGTTGTGTTGGCAGTTGATGCCATAGGTATCGAGGAAGTAGTTGCTATTGGTTATGGTACCGCTCGTAGAAAAGACTTATCTGGAGCTGTAGAAACCAAACGACTGGAAGATTCGCCTCAGGCAAATATTGCTACTACAAACATCATTCAATCACTGGAAGGTGTTTCCGGTGTTAATATTGCTCCTCAAAACAGTCCGGGGAGAACTCCAAATATTATTGTTCGCGGACAAAATTCAATCAATGGTAATAACGATCCGCTTATCGTTCTTGATGGTGTAATTTTTCAAGGAAGTGTTACTGATATTAACCCCAACGATATTACTTATATTGATGTGCTAAAAGATGCATCTTCGACAGCAGTATACGGTTCTAGGGCTGCCAATGGTGTGATTGTAATTACAACAAAAAATGGGAAAAGTACAAAGCCGTTAATACGTTTCAATACCTCGGCTGGTGTTAATACCTGGACCAACAAATTCGACATGATGGATCGTGACAGATGGGCTGAAAAATATGCGGCGCAGCACAATACCACAATAGATGAATTGGTTTTTGACGATGTAACTGCTACTGAATATTTTAACTCGGGAATATCTAATGACTGGGTTGATTTAGTGTCAAGAACTGGTGTAACACAAGACTATCAGGCTTCTGTATCGGGAAGGGCCGAAAAAGTTAATTATTATTTCTCAGGAAGTTACAATTCAACAGAAGGTGTAATTGTTGGTGATGACTATCAACGAATTTCAGTGCGTACAAAAATGGATGTTGATGTGACCGATTGGCTGAAAGTTGGCCTGGATGGTTTGTATAACAATAACGATTATTCAGGAATTGGAGCCAGTGTGTCTGGAGCAACTTATATTAGCCCGCAGAGTTATCCTTACCGTTACGAAGGAATGCCATTTAATGTAAGCACAGCAAATCCAACAGGTTTGGAAAGATGGCCAATTGGTCAATCTATTCAAAGTCCGCTTTGGGGAACCGATGGCGAAACTGTGGATGATATTGACAAATCAAATTTCTTCCGTTTCTCAGGTTATGCCTTTGTACAGGTACCGAAAATTAAAGGTTTAACCTATCGTTTGCAATATTCGGCAAATACAAAATACAGTCGTCAGGATCGTTTTTACTACGAGAACTACTACGTTGGTGAACACAGTACCGGATATTATGCAAGGTACACGCCGGCTGAATTGCAAAAACGCTTGTCGCAGGCCAATGGTTATAACCGTTTAACCAACGAATACAATTATGTGTTGGATAACATTGTGAATTACAAACGCGAATTTGGAGATCACTATGTTGATGCTACCTTGGTTGCAACGCGTGATTATTCGTATTGGAAAAGAAATGAGATGACCGGAAGCAATTTTGAATCTGCCGGTAATACCTCGTTAGGGGTAAATGGTTTACCTAAAGCCGAAGTGCAAAAAATTTATACCAATATTGTTAAACGAACCAATATTGGATACCTCGGAAGGTTGAGTTATGCCTTTAAAGACAGATACCATTTAACAGCCTCGGTTCGTCGCGATGGTGCTTCTGTATTTGGTAGCGACAATAAGTGGGGATACTTTCCATCGGTAGGTGCAGCGTGGACTGTTTCTGAAGAAGATTTTTTCAACAACGATGGAGTTGTTAATTACTTGAAAATGAAACTGTCGTATGGTAAAAACGGTAATCAGGGATTAAGCCCTTACCAAACTTTAGCAAAAGTAAGCAGTGGCCCTGATGGTAGTATCGAATATGAGTTTGGAGATCGTCCTTCATCCATTATTTACGGAGTGAAACAAGACAACCTTGCCAATCCAAACTTGGGATGGGAAACAACAACCTCTTTAAACGGTGGTTTTCAATCTGCTTTGCTTGATAGCCGTATTATTGTTGACCTTGATTTTTATTTCTCAACTACAACCGATCAGATCTTTAATCGCGGTATCCCAATTATGACCGGATACAACAGTATTCTGTCAACTTTCGGAGAGTTGGATAACAAGGGGCTTGAGATTGACGTAACAACTGTAAACATTGATAACGGTAATTTTAAATGGGATTCGCACCTGTCGTTTTGGCTGAATCGAAACAAAATTGTTTCGCTTTATGGCGATGATAATGATGGAGATGGTGTAGAAGATGATGATATTGCCAACAGTTTATTCATTGGAAAATCGCTGGGAGCCATTTATGGTTACGAATATATTGGTGTGGTGCAGGAAGACGATACCGATTACATCGAAAAAAATTCTGCCCAGCCAGGAGATGCAATGTTTAGAGATTTAGATGGTGATGGCGTAATTACTGCCGATGATGACCGTAAAATCCTTGGTTTCAGAAAAGAAAACTTCAGAATGAGTTTGTCAAATACCTTTACGTATAAAAACTTTAGTTTATACATGATGTTTACTGGTATTTTTGGCGGAGGGAAGGACAATTACTATTTAAGTGAAAATCCAGCACATAACTC
The DNA here is from genome assembly GCF_963676735.1 of uncultured Draconibacterium sp. NCBI lineage: Bacteria > Pseudomonadati > Bacteroidota > Bacteroidia > Marinilabiliales > Prolixibacteraceae > Draconibacterium > uncultured Draconibacterium sp. Next base: position 1,144,523 of record NZ_OY781464.1, read on the forward strand.
ATTCCGTACTCGTTTCGATATTAATGAGCCTGACCATGATTGGTGGACTCCTGAAAATAAATCGGAAAAATACTTACGACCTAATTACCTGGGCGGTCGTTATTTAGGATTACAATCAAGAGGTTTTGTAAAATTGCAAAATATATCCCTTTCATACAAGTTGCCAAAGGCAATCTTAAGTGATGTAGGAATTGCAGGCCTGGAGGTATTTACAAGTGCCAGCAATGTATTTACCATTACTAACTGGTATGGAGGAGGTGACCCTGAGCTAGGTATTACACCATATAGTGGTTCATATCCTGTACCAACTACAGTAACTATGGGATTAAATGTTAGTTTCTAACCTATTAAATTGAAGAATGATGAGAAGTAAACATATTTTATACACAGGGCTATTAATCTTATTTTTGTTGCCATTTCAGGCATGCGACGATGAAGCCTTTTTAGAGCAAACTCCGGAGTCTTTTTATACGGTTGATAATATCTTTCAATCATCGGAACAAGTTGATCAGGTTTTGGTTACCCTTTACCGTATCAATCGCGACTTAAATATTTTTAACGGTCAAATAAAAGGTTTGGGCACTGATGTATTAACCTCGCCTGATTTTAGGTATGGAGGCAATTTCAGCGATTACAGCCGCATAAACTCTGAAACAGGAGCTTTTCGTTCAATATTTGATCATTATTATAATATGATTTCGATAGCCAATACAGCATTGAATGCTGCTGAACTGGAAAGTGTTACCTGGGAAAGTGAAGAAGATAAAAGCTATGCTACAGCACAGGCACGTTTCTTCAGAGCTTATGCACATGGGTGTTTAGCCGAATTATTTGGTGGTGTACCAATTGTAACCGAATTGGTTACCGAACCTCGTTTTGATTACGAACGTGCTACCCGCGAAGCAACCTATCAGTTTGCTATTGATGAAATGGAAGCCATTTTAAACAACTTGCCCGAAACAACAACACAGGATGGTAGAGTAGTAAAAGGCGCTGCACAACACTATCTGGCCGAATTTTACCTGGGACTGGGTATCGAGTCGTCGAATAGTTCTGCCTACGATAAAGCCATTCAACACGCAACCAGTGTAATTGATGGTGGTACATATGCTTTAAATACTGAACGTTTTGGACCACGAAAAGACGATGTAAATCCATTTGTGGGCAGAGCAAACGTGTGGTGGGATCTTTTCCAGCACGATAATATTAGCTATAATGATGGAAACAAAGAGTGTGTTTGGGTATTTCCAATAGATTTTGATGCTTTTAAAGCCGGAGATAATGGATCATACTTAAACTATCCACGTAATTTCTCACCTGTAGGACGAGCCATTCCTGGTGTTACAGGTGTTGCAGAAGATGTTGGTGGTCGCGGTGTAGCCATTTGGAGACCTACCGATTTGGTTATCGACCTGCTTTGGGATGAAAGCATATCTTCAGGCGATATCAGAAACGATGAATCAAACATTCGCCGTAAAATTTATTATAATGATCCCGATCATGAAGGTGGTGCATTGGTTGGCCAGGAAGTACCGCAAAGTGCAATTGATGAAACCAACAATGGCATGGGCTGGATTTTTCCAATTTTTGAAAAATTAACCACTGACCAGTTTGTTGGTTTAGACCAGGGCGAAAACAGAAGTAATTTGTTTCGCGATGAATACGCGATACGTCTGCCCGAAACCATTTTACTACGTGCAGAAGCCTATCTCCGTAAAGGCGAAAATCAAAAAGCTGCTGATGATATAAATAGCATAAGGAGCCGGGCCAATTGCGATTATCTGGTTGCGGCAGGTGATGTCGACATCGATTTTATACTAGATGAAAGAGCACGCGAATTATTTGCTGAAGAAAGCAGGTGGCATACTTTGTTGAGAATGGGTGGGACAGTTGCAACTGACCGAATAAAAGCAAATGCTTATTACGAACATGTTGCGCAAACACTAACCTTTGATTATAATTTGTGGCCTATTCCACAGTCTGTAATTGATAGAAATAAGGATGTTTTATTGGAACAAAATCCAGGTTGGAATTAATAGATAGTTTTAGTTTGGTTAGATTTAAAAGAACAGCCCCATGGGCTGTTCTTCTTTTTATCTGCTATTCATAATAAAAATTTTATAGTCGTTTTTAAAGGCTCGTTCGTAATGCTTACATGTTTACACAGCGATAAGAATAACCGGAAGAACTTTGATGATTATTAAATCAATTCGTGGAAAGGAAAAGTTCTTCTTCATTTACTTTAAACAACTTCTAATTAAATATATATTACAGCATTAAACTTTTTAAACCATGAAATTAGTTCTTCCTGAAAAAGTAATGAAGCTTGTAGGGCTGGTATTTTTTGTATCGCTTATATCCTGCAATACCTGCCCAAAAGATCAAGTTTTAACCACTTACCAGACCGACGGCGAGTATATTATCGGAAACAGTATTGATCGTTACAATAATCGTCCGTTGTATGTCAACAATACCAATGGCTTAATTCTTACGGGCGATCGGCCACTTATTCGGTTTGTTAAATACAACCAGCTATTAGGCAACCTGGTTTTTTTGTTGAAAAATGAAGAAGATACTTTAACCATTTCTGATTTCAATCAAATTAAATCGAAGTTTTCACCCGGGCAGATGAAATGGGAGATACGCGATAGTTCCTTAAATGATTTTAGTATTGCAATGAATGTGTTGCCAACTGCAGATGGAGTCGGCATGGCAGTGCAGTTGGAACTCAAAAACCTAAATGCCGAAAATGAGTTGATGTGGTTTTTTGGTGGAGCCAAAACCTATCCCAACGAAAACCTATTACGTTCGTTCGATATAATGGGGCATCCGGAGTTAATGACCTGGAAAGAGGTGGGAGATGCGAAAGAAAATCCGGTTTATAGCGGAGCACTGGAAAAAGGAGAAAACGTACTTAACTTAATATTTAAGCTGAACGAAAAAGGTGAAGTTGAATATTCCGCAGGAGAAGAGGCTGAAGTTGCTTTTACTTATGCCCAAAACAAATTACAAAAACTTCTTGGACGAATGAAAATCAGCACTCCCGATCCGTATTTAAATGTAATGGCAAAAACGTCGTTGATAGCCGTTGATGCCACCTGGTATCCACCTGTGTTTGTGCATGCCTGCATGACCTGGAATGTACCTCTTCCGGGCTGGAGAACCATTTTTGGTGGAACCATGTATGGCTGGCACGAGCGCGTTAGGGAACAAGCCGACTATTATATTGCCTCGCAGGTAAAAGAATCAATTAAAACAGAAGCAAAAGCCGACCCAAAATCTTTACTTACCGAGCAGCATCCCGATTCGAGGTTCTACGGAGTTGGGCGTATAACACAGGATCAGAAATTTTATAACATGCAATCGCAATTTTTCGATCAGCTGATTCAGGACTACCGCTGGACCAACAATCCCGAATTGATTGCCACGCTTCGAGAAGCGCTGGAATTGCATTTGCTGTGGTTGCGCGAATGCTTTGATCCGGATGGAGATGGCACTTACGAAAGTTACTTAAATTCCTGGCCGTCCGATTCGCAGTGGTACAATGGTGGGGGTACGGCAGAAGAAACTTCGTATGCCTACCGGGGCCATTTGGCTGCCCGCGATATGGCCCGAAATGCCGGAGATAAGGAGGCCGAAGAATTCCATACCGAAATGCTGGCAAAAATTAGAAAAGGATTTTTCGAAAAACTATGGGTCGCCGATAAAGGACATTCGGGAGCTTACCGCGAACAAGGCGGACACAAACGCTTGCACGAAGATCCATGGTTGTACAGTATATTTTTACCGGTTGATGCAGGTTTAACTTCGCAGGAACAATCAATCGAATCGGTTTATTACAGCGAATGGGCCTTACAAAATGATACAGTACCAATGGGAGGTCGTCAGGTTTGGTTTTCGAACTGGGTGCCGGGTATCTGGTCGGTTCGCGAACGCTGGCCCGGCGATAATTACCATTTGGCATTGAGTTACTATCAGGCAGGCTTGCCAACAGGTGCATGGGATATTTTCAGAGGAACATATACCCATACCGCCTTTAATCACAACGTACCCGGAAACCTGGGGGGGCAACAAGGAGGAACCGATTTTGGCGACTGTGTGCACACCTTTAGCCGTACGCTTGTTGAAGGGCTTTTCGGTTTTAAACCTGATTATCCGAATGGAAAAGTTACCATAAATCCGCAATTCCCGGATGAATGGGATTTTGCATCGATAGCTTTGCCCGATTTTAAAGTGGATTTTAAAAAGCACGATAACACCTTAAATTATAAGTTTGAGATTCGAAAAACTGCAGATATGCTTTTAGAACTACCCGTTCTGGCAAGTAAGGTAAACAACATTACACTTAATGGAGAAAAAGCTGATTGGGACCTGGTGCTGGGCCTTGGCTGTTTTGTGGTTAAAATCGAATTGAAAGAGGCAAATACCGCCGAAGTTAAAATAGAGATCAAGGACAGCAAAACGCGTTTCAATCCGGAATTTATTGAAGGGAATTGGGGTGAGAAATTAGTGATAGCTGCAAACGGGGATGATATTGTTGGGTTTAACGATCCGCAAGGCATTTTAAGCAATGCAAATATTGAGAAAGGTGTTTTGCAAGCCACACTAACAGGTAAAAAAGGATACCACACAATTATTGCAAAAGTAAACAACGGAAATGCCGATCAGTTGCGGGTTTATCGGGTAAAAATAAACGACCCCGAAGGGGATGCCAAACAAGCTTCGCGCTATTTAACTGCCATTCCTCAAAATGCAGAATGGGAAAATATTGAAATTAATGCGCTGCATAATGCTGATGTAAAAGCCATTTATAAACAGCAATATTTATCGCCACGCCCAAATACCGTTTCTGCCCGATTAGGAGTAGATGGCTATTCGCCCTGGACTTTCTGGCACTGGAAGAGCACTCCTCCTGAAATTAGAACAGAGCAGGTGGCAAATATGCTTGACCAGAATGACCTTCTCGCTACTCCTCAAGGGGTGCCGTTTATATGGAATTCCGGTGAACAAAACATCAGTTTTACCTCTATGTGGGACAATTATCCGGCAAAAATTAATTTCCCTGTAAACAGTTCAGGAAAAGCAATCTATTTCCTGGTAGCAGGTTCTACCAACATTATGCAATGCCAAATTGCCAACGCCGTTATTCGCTTAAATTATACCGATGGGCAAACCGATTCGCTGGAGCTGATTCCGCCGGTTAATTATTGGAATTTAAGCACGATTAGCTCCAATGCAACAGCTCCCGGTCAAGGAAGCCGCAACGATTATACAGCCGAAACAGATGCTTTTTGCATGCCGGATGTCCTGCCCGAAACCGTGCAGCTTGGAGAAAACTGCCGGGCCATGCTGCTGAATCTGAAAATGCGTGATGATGTAGAATTGGAGAGCATTACACTTGAAACCTTGTCGCAAGAAGTGGTGGTGGGCTTAATTGGAGCAACAGTATTAAAGTAATTGAAATTTAATTAGTTTCTAAAGATTAAAATGATGCAAAAAAGAATATTTCTATCCATCCTGTTTAGCTTGTTTTGTGTGCTTTTAAATGCGCAGCAAGCAAGTTTCCCAACAGCATTAAGATGTGATCTGATTGAGTATAGTGATCGGGTTTTTGTAAATGGTGAGTTATCGCATATCAATTTTGATGAGACGGAGAATATTGTTGAGTCAGTACAGCTTGTCGAGATTGAAAACAAAAAACCATCCTTTTCTTGGGTGATTGAAGATGATCGAACCGGAATAGTTCAAACTGCATTTCAGGTTCAGGTGGCATCAACAGTTGAAGCCCTGCAAAACGGAAATGCCGATGTGTGGGAGAGTAAAAAAATTAGCACAGAAGAAACAGTTGTAAAATACAACGGACCGGATTTAAGTCCGCTAAGCAACTACTACTGGCGTGTGAAAATCTGGAATAACCAAGGCGAAGAGTCGGTGTGGTCGAACATTAAAGGTTTTAAAACAGGTGCGGAACTAAAAGATTACAGCAGTGCTTTCTATCCTTTACAGCAATGGACTGAGGATGTTATGCAGGAAAAACAGATTGATGCCACTACCGCATTCTATGACTTTGGTAAAGCCGCTTTTGGACGATTAAAGTTAACGGTGGATTCAAAAATAAAAAACGATACCCTGGCCGTAAGTTTTGGCGAAGTTATTTCAATCAATGGTCGCTTGGAAACCAATCCCGGAGGATCACGCCGCTACCGAAAAATTCTGTTGCCTTTATTGCAAGGAAAGCACACCTACACCCTGAGCATTGAAAAAGATAAACGCAATACCGGAAGTGCAGCCATACTTATGCCCGAATACACCGGAGATGTTTATCCGTTCAGGTATTGCGAAACAGCTGGTAAGGCAACTGTTGTAAATATTCTTCGCGAAACGGTGGCTTATCCCTTTAACGAATACAGCTCGTATTTTGAATGTTCGGATACGCTTTTAAATGCGATTTGGGATTTTTGTAAATATTCGATAAAAGCAACCAGTTTTGCAGGCATTTATGTTGATGGAGACCGCGAACGCATTCCTTATGAAGCGGATGCCTACATTAATCAGTTGTGCCATTATGGTGTTGATAATGAGTATACATTAGCTCGTCGTAGCCAGGAATATATGCTTTTTAATGCCACCTGGCCTACCGAATGGATTCTTTCATCGGTTTTAATGGCCTGGGAAGATTATTTGTATACCGGCAATGCCGATTTTATAAAATTCTATTACAAAGAATTGAAAAAGAAAACCTTAACCATACTAACCGACGATAACGGATTAATTAGTACACGAACAGGTAAACTTACCAAAGAAGTACAGCAAGGAGTGCATTATAAAGGAGCATCGCTCCGGGATATTGTTGACTGGCCACATAAAGGTATTTTGGGCTTAAGCAATGAAGAATCTGGAGAGACTGATGGTTTTGTTTTTACTGATTATAATACCGTTGTTAATGCCTACCACAATAAAGCTTTACAAACCATGAGCGTGATGGCTAAAGTTATTGGAATGGAGGATGATAGCCGGTTTTATGCACAACGCGCCATTGCGCATAAAAACGCTTTCAATACATTGCTGTTCGATAAGAAAAAAGGCTACTACAACGATGGTGTGGATACGGATCATAGTGCACTTCACTCGAATATGTTTGCTCTTACCTTTGGCCTGGTGCCCGAAAAACATGTTGAATCGGTTACCAATTTTGTAAAAACCAGGGGGATGTCTTGTAGTGTGTATGGATCGCAGCACTTGCTGGATGCCGTTTATGCCGGAGAAAATGCCGCTTATGGATTGGAATTGTTAACCGCACGGCACGATCGGGGCTGGGGACACGCTATTTATAATGTGGGTACAACCATTTCGCTGGAAGCATGGGATAATAAATACAAACCCAACCAGGATTGGAACCACGCCTGGGGGGCCGCACCCGCAAATATTATTCCCCGTCGGTTGATGGGAATTATGCCTTTGGAACCCGGGTTTAAAAAGATTCGGATTAAACCACAGCCTGCCGGTTTAGAATGGGGCAGTATCGTTCATCCAACTATAAAAGGCGATATAAAGCTTCGTTTTTCTCAAAAACAAAATCTGTTCGAAATGGATATTACAATTCCTGCAAATACGATTGCCGAAGTGTGGGTTCCGGCTTTGGAAGGAGCGAAAGGACTGCTGCTCAATGGAGAAGAAGTTAAGGCGCAACGCATCAGAGGATTTTTTGTTCTAAAAGATGTGCCATCCGGAAAGCATCATTTGGAAACAACCATAAACTAAACAACTTTCAACATTAAAAAAAACGATAATGAAGAATTTACTTATTCTGTTTTCAATTTTAGTACTTCTTGTAGGTTCGGTACAGGCTCAGCCGGATTTTATTACAAATGTTGGAAACCGAACGCATGTGAGTCTGGGGGGAAAATGGAAATATATTATTGATCAGTACAATACCGGAAGCATTGGTTTTAGTCCCATTTATGAAAACAAAAAACCAAAAGATAAAAGCGATAGGGTAGAATACAGTTTCGACGATGCACAATCCTTGTGGGTTCCGGGGTCGTGGAATGCTCAAAAAGACGAATTGTACTATTATGAAGGAAGCATTTGGTATCGAAAAACTTTCGATTTCAAACCAAAATTGAACAATTTGAGGGTATTTGTTTATGTTGGTGCGGCAAATTATAAAACCGATTATTCGTTTAACGGCAAAAAATTGGGTACACACAAAGGAGGATTTACTCCATTTAGTTTTGAGGTTACCGATCTGATAAGAGAAAATGATAATTTTATTATTCTGGGAGTAAACAACCGAAGAGAAGTTGATAACATCCCCGGACTAGTTACCGATTGGTACAATTATGGCGGAATTACACGCGACATTATGCTGGTTGAAGTTCCACAGACTTATATTAACGATTTTACAATTGCATTAGCTAAAAATACGGTAAAGGAAAAGGAGAAAGAAATTATTGGTAGTTTTAGTTTAAGCGGTGAAAATTTGCCTGACGGGGCAGTAGTTGAAATCCCCGAATTAGGCATTAGCCAAAGTGTTGAAGTTAATGAATCTGGAAAAGGAACTTTCATTCTGGAAACGAAACAACTTGAGCTTTGGAGTCCTGAAAATCCAAAGCTATATGAGGTATTGCTTAAAGCTGGCGAAGACGAATGGAGGGATCGAATTGGTTTCAGAACCATTGAAACCAACGGAACACAAGTGTTGTTAAATGGGGAACCAGTATTCCTTCGAGGAATATCCATTCACGATGAAAACCCAACCCGGGCCGACCGCGCTAACTCCATGGACGATGCACGTTTAGTGTTAGGATGGGCCAAAGAATTGGGTTGTAATTTTGCTCGTTTGGCCCACTACCCGCACCAGGAAAACATTGTTCGGCTGGCAGATGAAATGGGAATTTTGCTTTGGGAAGAACTGCCTTTGTACTGGGGAATTGATTGGAAAAACGAAAAGGTATTGGAAGATGCCAAACGTCAGTATGCCGAAGTTATTCGAAGGGATAAAAATCGTGCTGCCACTATTATCTGGAGTATTGCCAACGAAACGGTTCCGAACGAAGCCCGAAATAACTTTTTAAAATCGGTAGCGTCACATGTTCGTAGCCTCGACAGCACAAGATTATTAAGTGCAGCCTGTAAGAAAGATAGCTGGCACGATGGCGACAAAAGCAAAGTGTACCTGGTAAGCGATCCTATTGCCGAAGTTTTGGATATTGTAAGTTTTAACGAATACCTCGGGTGGTATGGCGGCGACCCCATTGAATGTCGAGAAAAGAACTTTAAAATCGCCTACGAAAAACCGGTTATTATCAGCGAATTTGGTGGTGGTGCCATTCAGGGATTTCATGCCGACAAGGCTACCCGTTGGAGCGAGGAGTTTCAGGAATACATGTACAAGGAGAACATTGCGATGTTTGAACGCGTGCCCGGGTTAGCGGGAATGACACCCTGGATTTTGGCAGATTTCCAGTCTCCACTTCGCCAGTTACCTTCAGTACAGGACGGATGGAACAGAAAAGGATTGGTCTCAGAAAAAGGGAAGAAAAAGAAAGCATTCTTTGTATTGCAGGAGTTTTACCGTAAAAAACAGATTAGATTAAAACAATTTAGTCAGTAGAAAAGATGAGCAATTTAAACTTTGCTCATCTTTTTTATTGCTAATTCAATACAATGTGGTTTTTAGTTTCTGTACAAGTGTCAGTTTATCAGTGTTTTATGTTTTGAAAAAAGGGGGCGTATTATAGGTCGTTTAAATAAATCCGGAAAAATACTTATAAAGCTTTTTTGTATGACTGTGAGTTTTTTAATGCTTTGAATTCATATATTTGTAGCTACAGCGAACAAACTATCTTGACGAATACTAAAGCAAATACTGAACAGGTAAAACTCCTGAAAAAGGGAGACATGGCAGCTTTTGATACCATTTACAGTGCTTATTGCCATAAACTTTATGCCTTTGTTTTAAAGTATGTAAAGCAAGAAGAAGATGCAGAAGAAATTGTGCAGGAGGTATTTGTAAAAATATGGGAGTCAAGAGGTAAGATCGATTCATATATGTCGTTTGATGCCTTTTTATTTACTATTGCCTACAACTCAAGCATAAGTTTACTTCGAAAACGTTTAAGCGAAAATAAATCGAGAGATTACCTAAAATCCTTGCAAAAAATCGAACAGGTTGATTCTGTAATTGAAGAGATTCAATACAAAGAGTTACACAGCAAAGTTCAGGATTTGCTAAATCAGCTTACTCCCCGGCAAAAAGAAATCTACGAATTGAGCAGAGAAGCAGGTTTAACACATAAAGAAATTGCAACTAAACTTGGTATTTCTGAGAATACCGTAAAAAATCACCTGGTAACTACACTGAAGTTTTTAAGAAGTAATATTTCTAATAGTCTGGCTGTAAGTGTTTTGTATTTGTGTTTGTTTCTGTCGTAAAAAAAAATCCTTTTTACATAGTCCCCTTTCTTGGTAGATGCGTATTACTAATGTATTTCAACATATTTTAAAAGAATGATACATAAGTTAGTTTTTTAATATAGATTTAGTTTGGTTAGATGTAGTATCTCCTCGTAAATGGGGAGGTACTTTTTTAAAGAAAAAAATGAACAAAGAAATAATTCAAAAATACTTTAGAAATCAATGCTCGGAAGAAGAATTTGAAATTCTTTCTCAATGGATACGGGAAGAAGCTCTGGATAAGGAGGAGAAAAACCGACAGTTTGAGAACTGGAAATCATTTGAGCCTGAAATTGATAAGAATGATGAAAAATACAGTTTATTGCTCGATAAAATTCACCACCAGATAAATTTAAACCAAAACAGCTGCAATAAAAGTTGGCGAATTGGAAAGGTAAGTTCCTGGTTAACCCATGCTGCTGCAGTACTTTTTATTCCTTTGCTTGGAGTTTTGTTGTACATGTTCTCCAATAACCATTTAACATTCGACAATTATACTGCCCAGGCGGTTGATACCATCGAAGTTATTGCTCCAATTGGTTCACGCACCGTAGTGCAACTGGCCGACGGAACCGAGGTGAATCTGAATTATGGAAGTAAAATCAAATATCCTCGAACTTTTCATGGCCATTCGCGAGAAATTACCCTCTCAGGAGAAGCTTATTTTGATGTGGCCCATAATCCTGACAAACCTTTTATTGTAAAAACCGGAAAAATAAATGTAACTGCTTTAGGTACCGAGTTTAATGTTCAGGCTTATGCTGATGATGAAGCTGTGGCAACAACCCTGGTAGAAGGGAAAGTGTTGATAGAGAAAGTTTTAGCCAAACAGGCACCACAAAAGTTGGGGTTTTTGGTACCGGGTCAGCATGTAAATTACAACTTAAAATCAGGTGAGATCTACTCAACCAAAGGCGATGTGGACAAATATACCGCTTGGAAAGACGGAAAACTGGTTTTTGACAATGAGTCGATCAGCGTTGTTGCCCAAAAGCTTAGTCGTATGTTTAATGTAGATATAGAAATAGCCGAAAATGTAAAACATTATACCTATACCGTAACTTTTATAAACGACCCCCTTTACCTGATTCTCGATCTAATGAGCGAAACAACTCCGGTTAAATACAAGATTTTTCCCAGAACCAAAATGGCGGATGGTACCTATTCAAAACAAAAAATCAGAATTGAAAAAAAAGAATAAAAGTATAACCTAACTTAAATTTTTATTGCCTATGATGTAAATGAACTAGAACGAAATGTCCTGAAAAAAATCAAGGAAGTGCGCCAACACCTCCCTGATTGTTAAAAATCATCCCGGAAAGAATGGACCGGGAAAATTCAAATCTTAACAATACAAAATTATGAAAAAAAATGTTTGTTTTTTTCGGGAAATGTCTCCCGGAATGCAAAAACTATTAAATGTAATGAAACTAACAACCATTTTATTGCTGATTTCTGTGTTTGGAGTATTTGCCAACAACAGTTATTCGCAAAGCAAAGTGCTAAACCTGAAATTACGAAACACCACAGTAAAAGAGGTGTTGAAAAACATTGAAGAGCAAAGCGAGTTTTATTTTATGTATAGCGAGAAACTCGTGGATGTAAGCCGCGAAGTTTCAGTAACCGCTAAGAACCAGAAAATTGATGCCGTGCTTAATGAACTGTTTGCCGGCACCGATGTAAGCTACACGGTTAAAGACCGTTTTATTTTATTAACTACGCCGGAGGTGGGCGGTGCAGACGCAGCTGCTCAACAACAGAACACCATTTCCGGTACTATTACAGATGAAGCTGGCCAGCCATTACCAGGTGTTACCGTTATAGTAAAGGGAACGACACATGGTACGGTTACAGGAGCAGATGGTAAATATACCCTAACCGAAATTCCTACAGGTGCTACTTTACAGTTTTCGTTTGTTGGAATGAAAACACAGGAAGTGCAGGTGGGAACACAAACAACAATAGATATTGTTTTGGCTGCTGATGCTATTGGTTTGGAAGAAGTTGTGGCAATTGGTTATGGAACAATGAAAAAGAGTGACTTAACTGGTTCGGTTTCAAGTGTTTCTATGGAAGCTTTGGAGCAAAAAACAATCACTGCTGTTGACCAGGCACTACAGGGAGTTGCAGCAGGGGTTATGGCTTCAGCCGTATCAGGTGAGCCTGGAGCTGGAATGAACATTCGTATCAGAGGAATTAGTTCATTTAGTAATGCATCAGAGCCTCTTTATGTAATTGACGGAGTGCCTGTGTTGGTTAATAGCGATTATACCTTTTCCTCCTCGTCAAATCCGCTTGCTTCATTGAATCCTGGAGATATTCAATCGATTGAAATATTAAAAGATGCTTCGGCAACTTCAATTTATGGTTCGAGGGGATCTAATGGGGTAGTATTAATAACAACTAAAAAAGGGAAGGGAGAAGCAAAAGTAGTACTAAATACAAGCTATACCTCTCAAAGCCTAATAAATAAAATTGATGTGGCAACCGGACCTGAACTTGCAAACCTAATAGAAGAATTCCGGTCAACGCTTGGTTGGGATCCATTGTTCGATGGAAGTGAAATATATTATCCTGCATTGAGTAATATAAAAAATTACGATTATCAGGATTTGCTATTCCGAACAGCACCAATAGTGACCACTGATCTATCAATTTCAGGAGGAAATGATCAAACAAAATATTTTATCTCAGGAAACTTTATGGATCAGGAAGGGATAATGTTGGAAACCGGGTTTAAACGCTATGGCTTTAGAGCGAATCTTGAACAAAAAGTGAGTGAAAAATTTACCATAAGCGTTAATTCATCTCTATCTCGCACAATTAATGAAAAGCCTACAGTAAATGTCCAAAATTTGGTGGAATATCCTTCTTTTCTACCAGTTTATGACGAAAGTGGTAATTATTTACACAATAGGTTTTTTGCTGATGTACCTTACAGTAACCCGGTAGCAAGTGCAAAAGAGCAAAATGTTACGGAATACATAGACAGATCCATGACTAGCTTAACAGGTGAATATCAAATATACAAAGATTTGAAGTTGACTGTTAGGGGTAGTTATGACCTTTCCAACATGAGAGCCGATAATTTTATTACACCTAAGCATATATCTGGTGAAAATACAAACGGACGAGCCAGTGTTTCAAATCGAAAAGTTTCCAATGTGATATTATCAACCTATTTAACTTATAACAAAGAAATAAATAACGATATATCAGTAAATGCTACAGGTGGTTATGAATTTCAGGAGTATATTGTTGAAGGTTCTTCCCTTTCAGGTCAGGACTTTGGAAGTGCTTCGCAAGGAGTCTGGGGAATGTCATCTGCAGGACAAGATAACAGAGGAATTGGAACTTCAAAGAATCAGAAAAACCTGGTTGGTTATTTCGGTCGTTTAAACCTTAATATTAAGGATAAATACATGATTACTGCAAACGCTCGTGCTGATGGTTCTTCTGTATTTGCAGAAAATAATAAGTGGGGATTTTTCCCTTCAGGTGCTTTTGCCTGGAGAGTCAGCGAAGAGGGATTTATGCAAGATGTTGCAGTTGTGAATAACTTGAAATTAAGAGTTAGTTATGGAGCTACCGGCAATGGAGAAATACCTTTATATCAATCTCAAGCCTTGTGGAGTCTAAATGCAAATCCAGCTGGTTATAATACTGTCGGAGGATGGGTAATACAACCTGCTTTTGGTGGTAATACTGCAAGTGACCTGGCGGCTACTGCTTATGTAAACAGAATTGCTAATCCTGATTTGAAATGGGAACGTACAAATCAGTTTGATGTAGGAGTTGATGTTGGAATTTTGGACGGAAAACTGGAATTTACAGCTGATTATTACCATAAAAAGACAGTTGATGCTATAATCCCAAGAGCCATCCCAAAAACTACCGGTTTTCAATCTGCACTTATGAATATCGGTTCTCTTTTAAATGAAGGAGTTGAATTGTCAATGACCGCATATCCAATTGAAGGAGAATTTTCTTGGAAAATAGGGGGTAATGTAACCTTTATGCACCAAACTCCTCTGGATCTATCTGATAACGATTACATTTATGCTAGTGCCCATGGAGGTCGCGATAGTCAATTAGGATTAAGAATGGAACTGAATAAACCATCTGGTTTGTTGTGGGGATTTGTTTTTGATGGTGTTTGGGACAGCCAGGAAGAAATTGATAATAGAACAACAACTAATCATGGCTTATTAGGAGATTATAAAGCTGTAGATATTAATGGTGATAACGTTTTAGATGCAAATGATAAAACGTATGTAGGAAGAGCTTTGCCATCGATTACTTACGGTATAAACAATACTTTATCTTATAAAAACTTTAATCTTGACTTTTTTATTCAAGGTGTACACGGAAATGATACTCAGATAAATTATTGGAATAACCTACTGGGGATGAGTGTTGAGTTTCCTAATAATGTTTCAAGAGAGTATCTAAACAATTATTGGAAGCCCGGAAGTACAAATGCAAAATATGCAGGAATTTCAGGTGCTAAAGCAGGTACTATAAGACCATGGGAAACAAATTCAAACAGTGTTTTTGATGCTTCGTACATTAGATTGAAATCAGTTACCCTTTCTTACGATCTAAAAGTTCAAAATCAGAATATTTTTGATTCGGCTAAAATCTATCTCACAGGTGAAAATTTAGTAACCATTACTGATTATCCTGGTTATAACCCGGATGTAGCTTCTTTGGGACTTCAAGCTTTCAATGCAGGATATGACAATGGGGGATATCCCGCTGCCAAGAAGATCACATTGGGACTAAGCGTAACATTCTAAACAAAACTCAAAAACTATTATCATGAAAAAGATATTAAAAAGTTTATATATAGTCTTCCTGTTGTTTATTATTACATCATGCCATGAGAACATTTTGGAAGAGACTGCATACGACCAATTGGCTCAGAGTGCATTTCCAAAGACCCTGGAAGATCTGGATTTGGTTGTAAATGGCATTTATACAAAAATGGGATATTACCACGTACGCTATGGGGCATATAATTATGTCTGTTTATTCAATTCGGTTGAAGGATGCATGAAACAACGTGGAGGTGGCAATACCAGGGGGGCCGGCGACCATTATAACTGGCATGAATACCTCGATTATCGTGATTCTTTTATCCGACATTTCTTTTGGGCATGGGAAGGAATAACCCAGTCTAACGAAGTAATAAATGCGCTTGATCAGATTGAGACGGATAAACAGAAAGTTCTAAATCGGGCAGAGGGTGAAGCAAAGGCATTCAGAGCATGGTTCTATTTTGATCTTGTTCGATTTTATGGTGCAATGCCGCTCGTTGAAAAATCACCAAGTTTAAATAACGAAGAATTATACATTGAACGTCCATCGGATGTGCGTGTTAGCTATGATTTTATCATAAAAGACCTTCAGGAAGCCATTGAATTACTTCCAACCAAAACAGAATATGCTGATGATTCCAGTTTAGGAGATCCGGGAAGGATAAGTAAGGCTGTAGCACAAATGCTTCTTGCAAAAGTTTATTTAACCATGAGTGGTTATCCTTTAAATGACAATTCTAAACTTAGCGATGCAAAGTCCCTTCTTGAGTCGATTAAAAACTCGGGACAATATAAACTAATCGATGATTATAAAGAGGTATTTAGCATGGATAATGAATTGAATGACGAGATCATATATGCCATTCAAAATAACCCATTTACGGGAGGTCAGGAATTATATACAATGTCAAGAATGTTGCCTCCTGATCAAACCAATCAATATTGGGGATCATATCAGGGATGGTTACCTCAAGATGGTGCAACCCTTGAATTTATGCTGAAATTTAAAGAATCAGATGGCGGAGTTCGCTATCAGCATAGTATTGCAGAGCAATGGACCAATCCTGCAAATGGGGACACAGTTAAAGCTCTGGATTATGGAAATGCCTGGATTACAAAATTTTCAATGCCTGAGGGTTACGTTAATGGTAGTTGGTTTACTCCGGTTGATTTTACCTTGTTAAGATATGCGGATGTTTTGCTTATGCTGGCTGAGTTAGAGACGGAATTAGCGAATGGTGTGTCTTCAGCTGCTGTAGATTATCTAAATCAGATTAGAACCAGAGCAGGTCATCCTAATTATTATAATGTAGGTGATTTTAGCTCCAAGGAAGATTTAATTGATACTATATTTTGGGAACGAAGTATGGAATTGGCTTTTGAACACCATGGTGTTTTCGATTTACGCAGAAGAGGTTATGAAAAGTTAAAAGAGATAGTGACCAGCAAACTGTGGTATGATCCGGAAATATCTACAAATAATGCACAGGATTTTTCATATATAACAAGTGGACAAATTCCAGAATCGCATATGTTATATCCAATACCTCCTGATTACTTAAATCAAAATCCAAAATTTGTACAAAATCCTGGATATTAGATTTTTAATGTAAGTTGTGAATCTTAATATCAACATATTATCAACTGATAAATCAAATAAATTAAGAAATATGAAAAAAATAAATATATTGATCCTGAGTATATTCCTGGTAACAACATTGGCATGCGAAGACCTGGCAGAAGCAGTTATGCCAACAGCATGCTTAAAAACGGAAATACTGCAAGAAAACAGTTCTGTTTATATTGAGTCAACACAAGCTAAGGTTGGGCAGGAACTTTTCTTTTCTTCATGCGGAGAATCTGATTATGCAGTGATTTTTACAGGAGATGAAAATCATGTATTACCTACTTCCGAAAGTGATGTTACAAACTCCGGATTTCCAATGACAGCTGAAAGATTTAGCTATACGTATTCCGAAGCCGGAACCTATACGGTTAGTTTATTAGTTAGTAATGTTAGTACTTACAATACATCCAAGGATATGGATATAAAACGCGCTTCTACAAGTGTTACTATTACGGTAACAGAATAATGAGAAATTAATAAAAGGCAGAAGTGCTCCAAATATGGCATTTCTGCTTTCTCAATTCTTATAATTGTAACAAAAAAAATTTTAGAAAGGGCAGGTCAATTTTTATTATCTGCCCTTTCTTATTCAAAGTGGTACGCTAAATAAAAACACAAAAAGAAAAGTTTTGTCACCCAAAGTTATATTGTGCCATGTTTGTATGGTGAAAAGATTTATTGCCAAAATGTAAAGGAAACAAATGCATTCAAAAAATTAAAGTTTAAAGAAGTAGAAAAATTACAGAATCATGAAAAATTGTTTAAACAAAATTCTTGGAATCCTGCTGTTGTTAATAATAACAACTCACAGCTATTCACAAACAAATGCCCCGGAATCTTCCTTTACCAAATTAAAGGGTGAAAAAGCTTTAAAAGAGTATATCGATGAAATCTCATTGGCTATCAACTATTACGGCAGAGATGACCTAAAACCTTATCATCAAAAATTAAAAACAGCATATAATAAAAAACAATGGGACGACAATCAAATCAACAAAGAGATTGCCCGAAAAGATTCTCTACTTTATTCGATACAACTAAGTCCGGCTAAAGTCATTCCCACAAAAATTATACGAAGAGATACGGTCGATTTGATAGAAACAGCGCTTAAAGTAGGATTCTCACAAGCGATACAAAACGGCAATCAATATATCGCATATTACGACAAGGATAAAAACATGTGCGTTGCATCGCGTAAATTAAATGAAACCTCATTTAGAAAGGCCATACTTAACTCAAAGGTTGGATGGGATAATCACAACTCTGTAAAACTTGCCTTGGATAATGAAGGCTATATCCATGTAAGCGGCAACATGCACAATGATACCTTAAAATACTGGAGATCTGTGAAACCATATGATGCTTCAATATTTGAGAGGATTCCAAGAATGGCAGGTGGTTACGAAGAGACAGTAGTAACATACCCTGAATTTATCAAAGCACAATCGGGTGATTTTATTTTCAAGTACCGTTATGGCTACAGTGGGAATGGGAATGATGTGTATAATATATGGGATCCGGGTCCTAAGAAATGGCATAAACTTTTAGATCATGTACTAATTAATGGACAAGGTGAGCGTAGTGCCTATGCCAAAGGACCCAAATTTGAGACTGACGGTTACTATCACATGTATTGGGTTTGGCGGGAAAATGGTTGGGATGCCGCAACAAACCATTCATTCTCCTATGCCAGAAGCCGTGATCTTATTCATTGGGAAAGTGCTTCGGGCAATCCTATTAATGGTTCTGTTTTATTAGAAACGCCTGGCTTATTGGTTGACCCTTCATCTTATAAAACATCCAACAATGGTATTATAAACGGTGCGCAAAGTCACACTATTGATTCAAAAAATAGATTTGTACTTTTTAATATGAAATACGATTCCTTGGGCAACTCTCAATTTTACGCCTATCGGTTTAATCGGGAAGCTAACAGTTGGGACGAACATTTAATTACCAAATGGCTATACAGATTTGACTTTAGTGGTCCTGGTTCACTTGAGTTCTTAGTCAATATTATAAGTGCTCGAAATTTGGGTAACGGTGAATTAGGTGTGACTTTCAAACATGTAAAATATGGTATAGGTGAAATTATTCTGAATGAAGAAACCCTAAGCCCGGTTGATATAAGGAAAGTTGTTTCAGAGTATCCCAAAGAGCTTTCTAAAGTAACGATTAAAGGTTCTTTTGATCCTGAAATAAAAGTCCGGCTTTCAAAAGTTGGGAACTACATTCTTCGCTGGGAAACCATGGGCGTGAACAGAGACAGTAAACCCAACGGACCTTTACCCAAACCGTCTGCACTGGAAGTAATCGAGATGAGTTACGAATAAAACCACCTGACATGAAACGAGCATACATCCTCTTAATATTAATAAGTATAATTAGCAATAACGTCTGGAGTCAAAAAGATGATGCCCGGGATGAAAATAATAGGCTTTTCATTCCATCTGACAACCTCTTAAATCCATACCGACTCCCTTATCCTGATACTGGTGTTACCCCGCAGTACATTGATCTGGATAGTGATGGTGACCCTGATGTACTTAAAACATCTATCTCTGGTTTTCCGGTTCAGTGGATTGACGACGATGATGATATGAGCGAAAGTGATTTTGAAGGTGATATGGACAACGATTGTCTGATGGTCGACAGAAACAGGGATGGAGAATATGCCAGTTATTCAGATGTTGTAATTGATTGGGTTGATAACAACAACGATGGCAGTGCAGACATGCAGATTTACGCTGACTATTGCTCAGAAAAACAAAAAGAAGCAACATGGGGGCCTGGACATGTCATGATCAGCATCGATTTAGACAATGACAACATTATGAATCATATCGACTGGAATACCTTCCATCTTCGGGCTTGGTTTCATAATGGATTATCCGATTTCTACCAGGATTATCACGGCAACAGCTTATTCCTTAAAATCCATACTTCCCCCGAAAAAATGAACGATGTCAGGCTTAACTGGGAAAACCCGTTTCTTTTCTATGATCCGGATAACGATGGTTTAACAGAGTATGCTATCCGTGTTCTGGACACTCCTGTTCCTGGCAATACAGGGGATGAGTATTTAACGAATTTAAAAGGAAGTGTTGACTGGATTTCCATGTCATACGACCTGGATAATGATAATGCAGCAGGTAACGAATTTGACCTGGATATGACCATTCATTTTAGCGGTAATGGATTCAACTATATGAACCAGCTACACTCTTACCCACAAATGCGGGGTTTGCCCAAAAGTGATAAATTCTTCAAAGACCCACGTATCAGGCAACTTACGGAGCTGATCTATCCCGATCACGAAAGCATAAAGGAATTGATCTTTCAAAGGGGAGATTGGGACTATGTATATTTTACTTTTGATGAAGATGATGATTGTAACCGCTGGGAAAGGGTTGAAATGTACCACCCAAAAAATCCGTTCATAAGTGGAGCAGGAAAAGGAGGTTTGGATGACAATCCACAAGCTGACGTAGCTGGTGATAGAGGAGAATGGGATCTCGACAATTCCGGAGGAGGTCAGTTATATGTGAGCAAGTTTGATGGGCGGATTCATTTATATGGGGCAGAAACCGGCTATTGGAGAATTGATCAGAATGCATACTATTATCAGGGCATGGGAGGAATGTATGATGGTTATGGTCCGGGGCGTCTGTCGTTTAAGGCAGGTAAGCCATTCCCATTAATTAAATACAACGATACTGATGATAATGGATTCTTCGATCAAATAGCATACGATTTGGATGGAGACGAAAAGTACGAAACAACCATATCGTTAACAGAACTTGGTATTGCAGACGAATGTGAGATTATTGATTTCTCAGGCATGGATTATAAAGAGCTCAACAAGCTTTTTGAAGATGTAGCAGAAAACATGTGGGAAAACGCAGAAACTGCCCTGGCTGTTGCAAAAATGTACGATATAAATACCCGATGGTACGCCCTATTGATGCACCCAAGATCAATTCAGCAAAAGTATCACATGGGTTATTGGTTGCAGTTTTATTTATACAAGGATCTTCTTAAACGAGCTAATCTAAACGGCAAAAGAGAATTAATCAAACATTTTACTTATTGTTATTATTCTGGAAACTGGTCTGTTTTTAGATAAATAAAGTGAGAATTAATAGACCAAATGATACTACGATTGTAAAACTAAAATTGAAGAAGATGAATATTGTAAAACTATTGTTCCTCTCCACACTTTTATTGACGTTTTGTGGCGCTTTTTCGCAAACCGATGAAGAACTGGGACTTCATTCCGAAGGAGGGGCATGGTCTTTTTTCCCGGCTAAAGAAAAAAACGATAGCTTAAAGAAAGTACTGCTCATAGGCGACTCAGTTATGAATGGCTTTCACCAAAGCGTAATTGATAGCCTAAAAAAATGCGCTAGTGTTGATTATTGGCTAACACCCAAACACTTAAAAAGTGAATATCTTTTGGAAGATTTGGCTGCCGTAGTTTCTTCCAATAAATACGATGTGATCCAGTTTAACATTGGTTTACATGGCTGGCCCAAAGGAAGGATACTTGATCACGAATACCTTCCCTTGCTTGAAAAATATGTAAACACATTAATTGAGAATGCTAATGGTGCAAACTTAATCTGGGCAAGTATTACGCCTGTAACAGAAGAAGGCAATCCGGTGCTCAATCAGGAAATAAACCCAAGAATAGCAAAGCGAAATGAATGGGCAGCAGCAGTAATGAAAAAATATAACATCCCTATTAATGATCTATACAGTTTGGTAGAGAACAAGCTTGATTTGGCAAAACTGGATCGTTGGCACTGGAAACCAGAAGGCTATGTATTAATGGCAGACCAGTCTGTAAAATGCATTGTACAAGAACTGTATTAATTGTTGGGGATATGCCTGAAATTATCATAAAATCAAGAAAAACCTTAATAGGAGAAAAGACTATATGCAGTGCTAACCAATTGTAATACTGAAGAATAAATAAACAATCCGATAAACCATATAAGAATGAAAACGAAACTTATTAACGCATTAAAAACAACCTACATACTTGTTCTTTTTTCAGTCTTCACAGTACAGGCTCAGCAGGAATTTCATGTTTCTCCAACAGCCTCGAAAAATGGAAAAGGGACGCTGTCATCTCCTTTTAATTCCATCCAGACAGCTCAAAAAGCTGTTGCAAAAGTTAATGGGAATATGAATGAAAACATAATTGTTTACCTGCATGGGGGCACTTACCCGCTCACCACTCCGTTGGTATTCAAAGAAAAGGATTCCGGCACAAACGGATACAGCATTACTTACAAAGCTTATAAAGAGGAGACCCCTTTGCTTAGTGGTGGTGAGAAAGTAACGAACTGGGAAAAAGTTAAAGGCAATATATACAAGACTCAGTTAAATAGGGACAGTAAGCTTCGTACTTTATTCGTTAATGGAAAAAGAAAGCAAATAGCTGTTACCAACGACCCGGTTGCAGCCCAGGGAAACTGGGGGGAATTTAAAATACAAGGTAATGAGCCCTGGGCTTTGGGTGCCGGAAAAGCAATAGATGGCATTAAGTTTTTATCCGATGAAGTTGGGTCGTACAACAATCCTGAAGACATAGAACTGGTACAGTTTAATATTTGGACAGAAAAAATACTTTGTGCCCGTGAAGTCGAAAAAATGGGCGATACAACCGTATTCAAGCTGCAACAACCTTATGGGGCAATCGCAACAACAATGGGCTGGGCAGGTGCCATAAATTACAATCAGAAATTTGTTATCCGAAATGCCTTTGAATTACTTGACACCCCCGGCGAATTTTACTTCAACAGAAAAACCAAAGAGCTTTTTTATTATAGCGAAGGCGAAGATATGAATAGTGCAGAGGTTGTTGCACCTCTTTCTGATGGTTTGATACAACTAAAAGGAACTTCCAACGATTCCAGGATAAAAAACATCCGTTTTGAGGGCATTACCTTCTCTTACGATCACTGGCAGCTGCTTGATGTAGAAGGGTCTCATGGCTTTGCGGGTATTCAAAGTTTAGGGTTAGCTGTTAAATATGTCCCTGGCGGAAACTGGCACCCTACCGAGTACAACAGCACAAACGTCCCCAGGGGTTCTATTCATATTGAAAATGCCGAGAACATTCAAATTATCCGTAACCGCTTTGAAGGCATCAGCTCCGCTATTGCTGTGAATTTGGTTAACGATGTAAAAAATTGCAAGGTGACTGGAAACTATTTCAACGATCTGCTGGGAAATGCAGTCAACACAGGTCATCCGCAGCATTACAAAATTGGGGATGGTGCGCTTTTCGCAAAAGGAGTTGAAGGGCTTTGTGAATTCAATAAAATAAGCAATAACTATTTACGTAATGTTAGCCTTGATTTTCGACAAGTTGAAGGCATCACCTCATTTTTTGTAGCCAATACAACGATTGAACACAACGATATTGCCTGGACTCCCTACGGTGCCATTACTTGTGGTTGGTGGTGGGGAAATGCAGGTATCCCACCTTCCAAAGTTGCCGGAAAAAACTGCATCAGATATAATAAAGCCGGCAATACCCACCAGGTTTTAGATGATGGTGGGATCATCTACCTGCTTGGGGAACAGCCAGGGACACGCGTAGAGGGCAATTACCTGTTTAACGGACCAAGGTGTATTTATCCTGATGATGGTTCTGCATATCTAACCATTACTGGGAATGTAATTGATAATGGGCGATTTAAGCACTGGTGGGTGTATTTCTGGAATAAAAGATGTCATGACAACATTGTACATGAGAATCATGTTATGACCAACCTGTTGGTTAATAATAGTGAAAGTACGCTGATTGGAAAGACTTACAATTATTTTGTTGAACGTTCATTTTCCGGTGATGCCCTAAAAATCATTAAGAATGCAGGCATAAAAAAAGAATACATGGATATTATTCCGGAATCTGAGCCAGAAAGAATCAGGATCTACCCCAAGAGTTACGAGCTCAATCATTCAATATTCTAGTAATAAACAAGTTGCAGCTTTAAAATATAATCAGATAGTAACATGAAAAAAACGCAATACAATCTTTTACTGCTGGTTGCAGTTATCTTGTTTTCTGCGAATAGCAGTTTAGCACAACCGGTTACCATAAAACTAAATACAAATAACTCCGGAAAGGAAATATCGCCCTTAGCATTGGGCTTGAGTTACGAAACCAAAGACCTTTTGCCAAATCTAAAAGGTGATTATTACTTTCATCCCGATAATAAGGCTCTGATTAATATGTTTCAAACCATTGGAGTAAAACACCTGAGGATTGGCGGCAACTCGGTAGATGCCAATAATGTTCCTTTGCCATCAGAAAAAGATATCCATACATTTTTTCAATTTGCAAAGGCAGCTGATCTTACCGTCGTTTATTCCATTCGTTTGGAAAACGGAACTACAGAATATGCCAGAAAAGTAGCGGCTATAATAAACAATAATTACAAAGACCTGGTAGAGAGCATTTCAATTGGTAATGAGCCTTATTATTATAAACAAAATGAAGTATATCTTAAGAAATGGACTGCCATACATGATGCCATATTAGAGGTTTATCCTGACGCTGTTTTCAATGGTCCGGATACCAATCCAAACATAAAACGAATGAAAACACTGGTGGATAATTTTGCGAATCCGAAAGGGCGATTCGTGCAGCTTAGCCAGCACAGTTATCCGTTTGGCTGTTCATACAAAAATCCGGAAGTGGGTGTTTATCAAAGATTAATTCCTCAAAACAAGGTGCTTTCACGAGATAAAATGTTAAACCCAACAGCATATGCTACTTATCAATCAATTCTTGATATGATTAATGAAACTAGAAAAGGGACAGATTTAAGTTTCCGACTGTCTGAAACAAACAGTTATTGGTATAGTGGGCTTAAAGGAGTTAGCAATAGTTATGCTTCTGCATTATGGGGGCTGGATTATTTGTACTGGTGGACCACCCATGGCGCAGAGGGGTTAGACTTCCATACCGGTGATGTTACTGGCGGAACAGCTATGCAACCAGCTTTTTATGCTGCATTCGTTACCAAGCCAAGCGGTGGTTATGCAGCCATGCCAATCGCTTATGGCATGAAACTATTTCAAATGGGAAGCAATGGCAGAGTTGTTCCTACAGAGATAATCAATCCTGGAGTAAAAAACATTGTTGCCTATGCTACAAAGAAAAATGACGGGACCGTATACCTCACAATCATCAATAAAAAATACGGAGTTCAGAAAAATGAGAAAGTAGTAATCCAACTTGATAAAAAGATAACAGGTGATGCTAAAGCTATTTCTATTCGGGCAAAGAATGATGACATTGCTTTGATGGATGGCGTTACTATTGGAGGCGACGAAATTGACCTAAACGGAAACTGGAAAGGTGAATGGAAAATTCTTGATATTAAGAATATAGTTGACAATACATTTGAACTTTCTGTTCCAAACGCATCGGCTTGGCTGATAGAAATCAAGGAGTAAAAATAATCTAGGCTAAAATCAATAATATATATCTATGAAAAATTTAAGTATCCTAATTATTTTGTTGACTTTTTGCCTTTACAGTTGCCAAAACAGCACAAAGCAAAAAGAAAAAGAAATCACCCAGGTACAGTTTGAAGAAAATTGGGAATCACTAGCAAAGATTAACAGAGAACCCGAGTGGTATAAAGATGCCAAGTTTGGGATTTATTTCCATTGGGGAGTATATTCTGTACCTGCTTATAAAACAGAGTGGTATCCTCATCGTATGTACATCTCAGCAAACGAAGGAAAAGAGGGGACTGTTTTTAATTACCATAAAAAGACATATGGTGGAGTAGATAAGTTTAATTATCATGATTTTATCCCAATGTTTACAGGGGAGCACTTTGATGCAGCCAAATGGGCAGATTTGTTTAAAGAGACTGGAGCCAGATTTGCCGGACCCGTCGCACAGCACCACGATGGTTTTGCCATGTGGGATAGCGAAGTGAATCCATGGAATTCAAAAGAAAAAGGACCTAAAAAAGACATATTGGGAGACTTGTTTAAGGAACTTAAGAAAAGGGATATGAATACCATAGCTACATTTCATCATGCACGACACTTACAACGTCATGTTACGGATACAGCTGTTTGGGCACACAAGGGTGGAAAAGTAGGATGGGGGAGTCACTTTCCTTATTCGCCAGAATATATTACTTCTACAACCGATCCTGAGCTTAGTATTTTTTATGGGAATATGCCAAAGGATAAGTTTCATGACTTTTGGTTAAACCAGGTGAACGAAGTGGTTGATAAATATGCCCCGGATATTATCTGGTTCGATTCCTGGTTGGATTCAATCCCTGAAAACTACAGAAAAAGGATGGTAGCGCATATGTACAATACGGCAACATCGCGGGGGCAAGAACCAATTGTAGCCTATAAGCAAGAAGACTTACCTGACAATGTGGGCATTCTGGACATTGAACAAGGTGGCAAAACCGGGTTATCTGACGACTACTGGCTAACAGATATTACGATTAGTTACAGCAGCTGGTGTTACACAAACGGTCAAACATATAAAGATCCGGCATTGGTTATTCGTAATATGATTGATGTTTGGAGTAAAAAAGGAATTGTCCTTCTAAATATTTCACCTAAAGCAAATGGTATAATCCCGGATGAGCAAAGAGAAGTACTAAAAATAATCGGTAATTGGATAAACAAGCACGAGGAAGCAGTGTATGATACCCGAACGTTTAACACTTTCGGTTATGGTGTTGCCGAATTTGAAAAAGGTCATTTCGGGGGGCAATCTGCCACAATGAAGTACACTAAAAATGATATCCGTTTTATGACCTCAACGGATAAAAAACAATTGTATGTTTATATACTTGGGCTTCCCGATGAAAATACGGAACTAGAGATTAATGCCCCAATTAGCTCAAAAGTAAAAAATGTTTCGGTAGTGGGCAGCGATGTTGATCTGCAATGGCTTCAAACAGGGGAAAAACTAACAATCACAACACCTCAAAAGACTGCTATGGATGAAATAGCCACAGTCTTTAAGGTTGAGTTAAACTAATAAAAGTATAGGTGATATGAACATTGTAAAAAGAATAATAGGGAGTATATTCATCATTTTAGCTTTTTGTAGCTGTAATCCGAATAAGGAAATATCTCTGAAAAGTCCTGATAGCAAATATAATTTTAATCTTGATCTCGACGAAGGTTTATCTTATTCTATCAACTGGAATGGTACAAATATCATGGAGTCTTCAAGCTTAGGATTTAAGTTTTCAGATGGCTTTGTGTTAGGAGATGATGTAGTAGTTGAAAGTGTTAAAAAAAGCACTCACGATTCTGAATGGAAGCCAGTTTACGGTGAACGGAATGTATATCTTAATAGCTACAATGAAACGCTCGTTCACCTTTCATGTAAAGAATGGTCTGGTAAACTTGCACTCCGCATCCGTGCCTACAACGAAGGTGTAACATTTAGGTACGAAATCATCAGCGATAAAGACCTTGAGGTTGATAAAGAGTTAACCGAATTTGTATATTCTACCAACCCAACAATTTGGTCAAGCAAAGCAGCACAATCGGAAATCCATGAGCAAAAACTATCGGAACTGAAATACATTGCAGAAAGACCATTATTAGCGGAACTGTCAGATTCAGTATTTACTGCAATCGGCGAAGCGGCTTTGGTGGATTTTGCCCGAATGAAATTTGAGAAACACGCTTCAAAGTCAAATACACTGGTAGCTTCATTGGAAAAAGGGAAAAACAAAGAATATCCAATAGTAATACCTGCAAATGGTTATAATACACCTTGGCGATATATTATGGCTGGTAAAACGGCAGGGGAAATCCTTCAGAACAACTACCTGTTATTAAACTTAAACGAAGAGAACCAGATTGAAAACACTTCTTATATAAAACCGGGGAAGGTAATCCGGGAAATTTCCTTAACAACGCAGGGAGGTATCGCATGTGTTGATTTTGCCGTAAAACACAAGCTTCAATATATCGAATTCGATGCCGGTTGGTATGGCAATGAATATGATAGTGCCTCTGATGCAACAACGATCACTGTTGACTCAAGACGTTCACCCGGACCACTTGACCTGAAACATGTTATTGATTATGCCAAAGAAAGAGGGATTGGTGTAATTGTATATGTAAACCGCCGAGCCCTGGAGAAACAGCTTGACGAAATACTGCCTTTGTATAAATCATGGGGCATTGCCGGAGTAAAATACGGTTTTGTAAATGTTGGACCTCAGAAATGGACAGCATGGTTACACGATGCAGTTAAAAAAGCAGCCGAATACGAGTTAATGATTGATACCCATGATGAATACCGACCAACCGGTTTTTCCCGTACCTATCCTAACTTTATGACCCAAGAGGGTATTCGGGGTGATGAAGAAAGTACACCAAACGCTGGGGTAATCAATACCATTTTCACAAGGTCAGTTGCCGGGGCGGCAGATCAAACTTACTGTTACTTTGCCGATAGGGTAGAAAACAAAATGGGATCGCATGCCTCGCAAATGGCAAAAGCAGTGTGTATTTACAGTCCATGGCAGTTTTTGTATTGGTACGACAGACCAGCAGATTCACCATTGAAAAAAGGCAGTGGTGGTGGAACCAAAGGTGTAATACAAGAAATAGAAGACCTACAGTTTTTTGATGAGTTGCCAACCGTTTGGGACGACACCAAAGTTCTTGAAGGTTACCCGGGTAAATATGTAAGCATTGCCAGGGAAAAAGGGGATCAATGGTTTCTGGGAGCTCTGGCAGGAATTGAGGCATACGACCTGAATCTGAAACTAGATTTCCTGGAGGCTAATAAGAAATACCAAGCTACCATTTATTCCGACGATAAGTCGTTGAATAAAGCTACCAATGTGAGAATTCAAGAGGTGGAGGTAAGTGCTCAAACCGTTTTGAAACAATCGATTTTAGAACAAAATGGGTTGGCTGTAATCTTCACTCCAATTAATTAGAACGTAACAACGAGAGGTTTAAAATGAAACAAACGTTTAATATTTTACTCATTTGGGTGTTAATGATGATGAACAACGTACTCGCACAAGATTTTTCAGTTGATAAGAGACTTAATAAAGCATCTGTATTGTTTTCAAATGGCATTTTAAAAATCTCAACCGGAAGAATTGAGCGAACCTGGAAATTAAGTGAGACAGGATTTCAAACTATTTCTTTCAAAAACCTTGAATCAGGGAAAGAATGGGCAAAAAAAGAGCCGGTTTATTCCTCTGACTGGAACCTTCCAAAACGAATCAAGAATGGAACAAAGGGGGAACTCAAATCCATTAATTGTATCATCACAGATGATGAAAAGTTTACGTCAGAACATCTGAGTTTGGAGGCTGAATTTGAATATGCTGAAGCAGGCTTGAGCTTGAAATTCCTGGTTAGGGTATATCCCGAATCACCTGGCGTATGGACAGCTCTCGAGGTACGGTCACTAGGGAATTTCTTCCCAGATGAAGTACCGGAAGATGTGGCTTACCACAAATCTTACGGCTCAAGCCAACCTTTAAAAATTGCACGCAACGAATTTATTCCGGTAGATTTTTCTCAACCTAATCAACGTCGTTATTGGGGGCTATATAACGACCCGGGAAACCGCGTGAACACAAAAGACATGGTAAAAGAGAAAGTGATAAAAGGTTTCCCTGTTTTTCAGGATGAGCAAAATACCTGGGCAAGCGGAATAGTGGTTGAGTCAGGCAACGAAGGGCTTATTGTAGTAAAAGAATCAAATAAAACTGTAAATAAATACGGACATCAAACCGGTTGTTTTTATGCCACGCCAAATGGTTTGGAGGTAACGGGTTGGGGGTTGAAGCCGTCTGAGATAACAAACGAATATAAACGTACATGGGCTACATGGAGTATTCTCTATCAAGGAGATAATGCAGCCATGCAACTGGCACTAAAACGTTTTGACAGGACACGTTATCCCGTGGTAAAAGAACGTGATATGCACATTCTTATAGATACCTGGGGAAGCGATTTGCAAAATAATAACTACAAAAAGCTTTATGGAAGGGAAAATTCGGCTTTTGAAGTTGTGGAAAAAGAAATAAAATCGGCAGCTGATCTTGGAATTGATATTGTACGAATAGATGATGGCTGGCAGGAAGGCGGAACATTAAGCAAAAATTCCTGGCATCCGAACCCGAAGGTGGGTTACAGCCCTCACTGGGAAAAAACAAAGAAGTTGGCAGATGAACACCATGTGCAAATTGGCTTGTGGGCTGCCATCAGGTTTATTACTCCGGAAGAATTATTGGATAATTTTAATAAACTGAATGTTGCCACCTGGAAATTCGATTTCGATAAGCTGGAAGACCATGATTCTTTTTTACACCGTTTTCAGGAAATTCGAAATTTTATTAAAGAAACGGATTACCAAACTCAAACGTCCTGGTGCCCGGAATACGACGACCAACGATATGGCTGGTACAGTCCGGCACGTGAATGTGGCCCGATGTATTTTCAAAATATTCAAAATAATCTACCCAACCATATTGTGTATGTGCCATATATCACCCTGCGACACCACTGGATGATGGCGAAGTATTTCAACATGAATGACCTGCAAGGTAACTGGCAAAACCCTGCACGAACAAATCCAAAATTTTCTGATGCTAACCAGCACTCACAAACCTATTGTGCGCTATCGGCATTAATGACATCTCCATCTGCTTTTATGCTGACTCAGTTTCTTGAAAAAGAAGAAAGAAATGAACTCCGCTCTGTCATTTCAATTTACAAGCAGCATCGAGGTAATATTTATGACTCGTATATTTTTCCCATTGGAGAGGAGCCTAACAATGCTTCATATACCGGTTTTCAGGCGCATAATCCGAACAGCAAAACGGGATATCTGATGCTTTTCAGGGAACTTCATAATAAAAATGAGGACGGTATATTTAATCTTGAGTTCTTAAGAAACCAAACTTTAGAGTTTGAAGATTTGCTATCAGGAAAGAAGTGGGAAAAAAAGTTAGAAGATGGAAAGATGGAAATCAGAATGGATAAACCAGCAACATGTAAATTTTTAAAATATAATATCAAAAATTAAACAATATGAAATATTCAATTGCAGTTCTTTTATTCTTATCTGTACTTGTTTCGTGCACCACCAAAGAAGAGTTTCGGATAGAATCTCCGAGCGGAATAAATCAAATAAACATCTCAAACAAAGATGCCGTTTTTACATTCTCTGTAATCCGCAGGGGCGATACTATTCTGGCACCGTCTCCATTGGGCTTAATGGTGAACCAAACAAGTTGTGTTGAAAATGTTACCATCAGCAACTTCAATGAAACCCAATTTGATGAAACCTGGACAACAGTTAATGGCAAGCAACCCACCGTTCGGAACCATTACAACGAATATACTTTTGGTGTTAGCAAAGCTGATCAATCAGAACAGCTTTATCAGCTTGTGTTTCGGGTCTATGACGGTGGCTTTGCTTACCGCTATGTCTTTCCTGCATCGGTGATTGCTGATTCAGTAAAAATTGAAAAGGAACTTACACGTATTAATGTGAACGGCGATTTTACTTATTGGGCCTACAATGGTGAGCACCATAATCTGGGGCCTAATGTGAGATCGGAAACAAAGGTTGAAGAGGTCAGAATTCCTGTTGTGATGGAATTAGGCAACAATAGTTTTATGGCCATACACGAAGCCGAAATTATTGAGTTTGCCCCATTATCGGTAAACGCATCAGCAGCAAATAAATCAATGGGTTTTAATATCAACTATTCATCACGAGAGAAAGCTTTTAAAACATCGTGGCGCACTTTTATTTTGGGAGATAAGGTAGGAGACCTGGTAGAATCAAACCTGCTGGTAAACTTAAACGAACCTTGCAAAATTGAAGATACCTCGTGGATAAAACCCGGTAAGAGTTTGTGGGACTGGCGTGTTTGGGGATACGAAACAGAGGAGGGATACACCTACGGTCTGAACACAGAATCGCATAAGCGTTTTATCGATTTTGCTGCAGAAAATAATATCCAGTATTTGTTGATTGATGCCGATTGGTATGGTGCTGAATTTAATGAAAGTTCTGATCCAACTTCAGCCCGCGAAGGAATTAATATTGAAGAATGTATGGCTTATGCCAAGGAAAAAGGGGTTGGTGTAATTTTATACCTAAACGATGTTGGCGCCAAAAAATTTGGGTTAGAAAGAGTTTTGAAACAGTTCTCGGAATGGGGAGCCGCCGGTGTAAAATACGGCTTTATGACCGGAGGACCGGAGGAAAAAGTAAAACATACACGGGAAGTTGTAGAGTTATGTGCCAAATACAAATTAACGGTAAACTTTCACGATGGACCGATTCCGCCAAGTGGTGACCGCAGGACTTTTCCTAATCTTTTTACCAAGGAATATGGTCACGCACAAGCTGATGCCATGCGCTCGTATTTTCCAGAAACAGCAGTAAATCAACCGCTCATTAATATGATTGCTGGTCCGTTGGATTTAACCAATGGTTGGTTTGGATTAAATAATGCGCATTCAAGAGTAAAAGTTTTCAAAGAAATACCCGGAACTGTTGTGGCAGAAGTTGCTAAGCTAATAACCATTTACACCGGATGCATGGTATTGCCCGATAGCCCCGAAGAATATTTAAAAAAGGATGATCTATTTGATTGTATCCGACAAATGCCAGCCCAGTTTGATGGCTTAAAAGTGCTTGATGCCCAATTGGATGAGTATGTATGCATTGCCAGAAAAGCGGGTGACGATTGGTTTATAGGCTCACTTACCAATCGTGAAAAACGAACAATCACAATAGACTTAAGCTTCCTTCCTGAGGAAGCCAGCTACGAAGCAACATTGTATGAAGATGCAGAAGATTCCCATTTTCTTAATAACAAAGAATCATATAAAATTCGGAAACAACAGGTGGATTCAACAACGAAACTAACAATTACTATGAGTGAAGGCGGTGGGCATGCAATATTTCTTAAACTCAATCAAGGCAATGACTAGTGGTCGGAGTAACAAGAATATCTTAAAAACATATTAAAAAAAATAAAAAGCATGCGAATCTTTGATAAATTTTGTAAAACATTAGTAACTTGCGGCGTTTAATGTAGAGAACAACCAACCAACTGATTGAATTATATAATACAACTGGATAATAATTCTTATATCAATTTCTTTACACTTTATATCAGTTCTTGTAATTGCATGTTACATTATAATAATTGCTGATTGGGTGGTTGTTTGTTAATAGACGAGCAGATTTTAAAAATGTTTATAATGAGATTTCAATCCTTACCAAGCTTGCTGATTTATCTTTTTTTATCGGTCTTAGCAAAAGATCCAATATTCGAGATGGGTGAAAATTACCTCAAGATTATATCTTCTGATACTGCCAATGATAATTAGGTAAATGATAAATCCTGAATTGTAATGAAATTAATCTTTGAAAAAAAGCCTCACTTTATTCAATACATACCTTTCCATCAAAAACTCTACTATGAAAATATTCTCAAAAATTAAATTTCAAAATTGTATTTTAATAAGCATGCTCCTGTTGGTGGGATGTAAGAATAATCCTGAGCCTCCTGCTCCGTTTGGTCCTGTTCCAAGTAGCCGCCAGGTTGAATGGCATGATACCGATTTTTATTCTTTTATACATTTTACCATTAATACGTTTACCAATAAAGAATGGGGATATGGCGATGAGTCTCCGGAACTCTTTAATCCAACAGCATTTGATGCTGAACAAATTGTTCTTACCTGCAAAAATGCAGGAATGAAAGGATTGGTTTTAACCGCCAAACATCACGATGGATTTTGTTTATGGCCGACCAAAACCACCGAACACAACATATCCAAATCACCATTTAAAAATGGAGAAGGCGATATTGTACGGGAAATTGCTGATGCCTGTTGTAAACATGGCTTGAAATTAGGAATTTATATTTCGCCATGGGATCGCCACAATGCCAATTACGGCAAACCAGAATACATTGATGTTTTTAAAGCTCAATTAACGGAACTGTTGACCCAATACGGAGAAATTTTTGAGGTATGGTTTGATGGAGCAAATGGCGGTACCGGTTATTATGGTGGTGCAAATGAAAATCGTGAAATTGATCGTGTTACCTATTACGGTTGGGATGAAATTTTTAAGATAATTCGCGAATTGCAGCCCACAGCCGCAATTTTCTCCGATATCGGACCTGATGCACGTTGGATTGGTACGGAGGAAGGTTATTCGGGTGATCCCTGCTGGCATAGGTATACACCAGAAGGACGTGAAGATGGAGTTCCTCCGGGAATGGGGCAAACAAAATACTGGGAATCGATTAATGGCCATAGGGACGGAGAATACTGGATGCCTGCCGAAACAAATACTTCAATTCGACCCGGCTGGTTTTACCATGCTTCGGAAGATGACAAAGTTAAAACTCCCGAGCGCCTGGTAAAGTTGTATTACGAAAGTTTGGGGCACGGAACCACGCTCATATTAAATCTTCCACCAGATCGGAGAGGATTAATTAACGAAATAGATGTTGCCTCACTAACCAAATTCAAAGAAATTATTGATGCAACATTTAGTAAAGATCTTACTGAGGGAGCTACCTTTACGGCTTCCAATATTAGAGGAAAATCCCAAAAATATGATGTTGTTAACCTGCACGATGACAACCAGCAAACCTATTGGGCTACGGATGATGACGTCCTTCTTCCCGAGGTGGTTGTGGAGTTTCCTGATATTACTGAGTTTAATGTTGTCAATATCAGAGAATACATCCCAATAGGGCAGCGCATTTGGGGTTGGGCACTCGACCGATGGGAAGATGACCAATGGATTGAGTTTGCCAAAGCAGAGTCAGTTGGCCATCGCAGACTATGGAAAGGAAGCTTACAAACCACCAAAAAAATTCGTCTGAGAATAACCGAGGCAGCTGCTTGTCCGGCTATTACCCGGTTTTCAGTTCATTTGGAACCTGTACGCCTTGAAGCTCCAGTTATTAGCAGAGATAAAATGGGCAATGTATCAATTACCAGTAATGCGGAAATCAGATACACAATTGATGGTAGCCAGCCCAGTCAGAGTTCAGAACTGTATGTAAAAGCAATTCCTCTGCCAAGGGGAGGTGTTTTAAAGGCGGCAGCATATTACCAGGAAGAAAGCAGCTCGGTGACAACAGCTTCATTTTCACAATCAAAAAGCAGATGGGAAGTTGAAACGGCAAGTTCATACCTCAAATCATACGAATCCTTCAAAAGTATCGATACTTATCCGTCAACTTTCTGGCAGTCGGAGAATGGAGATAAACAAATGGAACTAACCATCTGTTTGGGCGAAGAATTACACCTGAAGGCTTTTACCATGTTGCCTCGGCAAGATGGTAAAAAAGAGGGACTAATTACGCATTATGAGTTTTTTACAAGTGATGATGGTGAAAACTGGAATAAATCGGTTTCAGGTGAGTTTTCAAATATTCACAATAATCCAATTGAGCAACGAGTAGAAATAGAGCCGGTTAATGCAAAATATATCAGGTTAAAAGCTACAAAAACTGTTGGAGGAGAGTTTGCTACCATAGCCGAACTGGGGGTATATACAAAATAGCACCAAAAAGTGATTTGTCGAAAAATATCATAAAAGTAAAAATATATTGCATGAGATTGATCCTTATTACCCTTTTACTGGGTATGCTATTTATGCGTTGCAGCACCAATGCAGATGATAGAAAAAAGACGAACATCTGGTTTGATAAGCCTGCAAAAAATTGGTACGAAGCCATCCCAATAGGGAACGGAAGCCTCGCGGGTATGGTTTATGGAGGCATCGAATCCGACACCATAAAATTGAATGAAGAAACATTATGGTCGGGCGGCCCCCGCGATATTCAGAATCACAAGGCCTTTAAATATTTGCCACAAATCAGGCAGTTGCTTTTAGATAATAAAAACAAAGAAGCGGAAAAACTCATTGATTCCACCATGTTAGGCCCATGGAACGAATGCTATTTGCCGATGGGCGATCTCGTTATTGCTCACAAAGCAATGAATGAAGTAAAAGAATACAAACGGGAACTTGATATGAATAACGGAATTGTTTCTGTGAATTATTCCATCGGCCAGGTTCAATATAAAAGAGAGGTTTTTGCCTCATTTCCCGATAAGGCAATTGTCATGAGATTAACAGCTAATCAATCTCAAAAGCTTAATTTTTCGGCCTCTTTGGGTAGTTTATTGCATAATGAAGTCAATTTGCTGGACAACCAAATTGTACTGAACGGAAAAGCTCCGAAACATGCTTATCCGCATTATTTGGGTAAGAAAGAAGCTGTTTATGAAGATGGTTACGGAATGCAATTTCAGATGCGTTTACTGGTGAAAAATCAGGGAGGAGAAGTTGTTCAGGAGAAAGGGAAGCTAAGTGTACGCAATGCTGATGAAGTGGAATTGATTCTTACAGCTGTTACCAGTTTCAATGGATTTGATAAAAACCCGGTAAGCGAAGGACGCGATTGTAATGCTATTTGTGAACAACGCACTGATTTGTTGGAAAAACAAAACTACAATCAACTAAAAAAACGGCATGTAGAAGATTTTTCAACTTTATTCAACCGTGTAAGTATTGACCTTGGGAAATCCTCATCCGATGATTTAGCTATTAGTAGCCGATTAGCACAATACAAACCCGATGAAGATCCCGGGCTTACGGCATTGTATTTTCAGTTTGGACGCTACCTTCTCATTTCCAGCTCCAGACCAGGAAAATTTGCACAGCCTGCCAATCTTCAGGGGATATGGAATAAAGACCTACAGCCAGCCTGGAGTGCCAATTGGACCCTTAATTGTAATGCCCAAATCAACTATTGGGCGGTTGAAACAGTCAACCTTTCAGAGCTTCATCTGCCTTTCATCAAAATGGTACAAGAGTTGAGTGTTGATGGAGCAAAAACTGCCCGAAATATGTATGGCGCCGAAGGTTGGATTGCTCATCACAACGCTGATATATGGCGAACCACCTCTCCGGTTGGAGGCAGTGGCTTATGGGCCATTTACCAGGTTGGTGGTGCCTGGTTGTGCCACCATTTGTGGGAACACTATGAATTCACCCGGGACAGCGATTACTTAAAGGAAATTTATCCAGTTTTAAAGGGGGCTGCTCGGTTTTACTTAGATAACCTGCAACGCGATAAAGATGGCTTTTGGGTAACCAATCCTTCCGAGTCGTTTGAAAATTTATACCGAAAACCTGATGGATCGGTAGGGTGGGCATGTGTTGGGGCTACTCAAGATATGCAAATCATTCGTGACTTGTTTCAAAACTGTCAAATGGCGATAAGTAAACTAGGAGTTGATCAGGAGTTGGGTAAACAAATTGAAAAATATTCTGCTGAGCTTTTACCAATGCGTATTAGTCCAACAAACGGTCAATTACAAGAGTGGAAGGACGATTGGGAGCCAGCCGATCCTTTTTCGGCACAAGTAGCACATGGATGGGGACTTGCAGTAGGAAACCAGATTTCCTCCAGGGAAACTCCGGAATTGGCTGCTGCATTTGTAAAAACATTGGAAAACCGTAAGCCATGGGAGCAATATAACTGTGGAAGTTGGGTGGGTAGTTTCTCTGCAAAATTCTGGTCGCGACTGGGAAATGGCGAAATGCTGCAAACCGTTATTGATACCCATTTCCAGAAAGCAGTTTCTCCCAACTTTACATCGCATTTTAGCGGCTATTGGCAAATTGACGGTAATCTTGGAATAACCGCATCAATTGCCGAAATGTTGCTGCAAAGCCATACTGGCGAAGTGGTACTCTTACCTGCGCTATCATCAAAATATCCTTCAGGTGAGGTGAAAGGATTATGCGCCAGAAATGGTATCGAAGTGGATATAAAATGGAAAGACGGCGAATTGCTTGAAGCCACTTTTTACTCCCCAAATAGTGTCGAATGTAAGGTTCGATATAAAAATAAGTTAATCGCATTAGACCTTCATGCTGGAAAGATGCATACAGTCGGAAATTCAAGTTTTTAAAAACAATATTTACAACGTAATAAATTACAGTTAAAAGAAGATGACACAAAAATCAATGGATATGAAAAAGATAGTACTCAGTTTATGTTTTTTTACTTTACTTTCAACCGTAGCTTTTGCTCAGGAGGCAATTTACGATGTAGGTAAAAATTACATTACTATTCTTCCGACTGACACGGAAGAAGACATCGTATTAAAAGCTTCAAAGGTAGTTCCTTCACAACGTCAGTACGATTGGCAAAAGCTTGAGCTAACCGCGTTTATTCATTTTGGCGTAAGAACTTTCGATGATGAAGGGTTTGAAAAACGTGAAGCAGATATTTCATTGTTTAATCCTGAAGAGATTGATGTCAGGCAATGGGTTAAAGTGTTAAAGGAGGCAGGTATGAAACTCGTTGTATTTACGGCAAAACACTCTGATGGGCTTTGCAACTGGCCAAGTAAGTGCACCGAATACAATATTTCTAAAACCCCGTTTCAGGATGGCACAGGCGACTTGGTTCGCGATTTGGCAGAGGCATGCAAAGAGGCCGGATTAAAATTTGGCGTTTATGTTTCGCCCTGGGA
This sequence comes from uncultured Draconibacterium sp., assembly GCF_963676735.1. NCBI lineage: Bacteria > Pseudomonadati > Bacteroidota > Bacteroidia > Marinilabiliales > Prolixibacteraceae > Draconibacterium > uncultured Draconibacterium sp. The sequence goes on from NZ_OY781464.1 coordinate 1,183,031, forward strand.
TAAGCATGAACCTACCTTTGGAACGGATGCCTATAATAAGGTTCTTATCGGTCAGTTAACAGAACTGTTAACCAATTACGGAGAGATTTCAGAAGTGTGGTTTGATGGACATGGCGACGGAACAGTACAAAATTATTATTGGGACGAATATTACAGCTTAATCCGTAAGCTTCAACCCAATGCCGTAATTGCAGTTATGGGACCCGATGTTCGCTGGGTAGGTACAGAATCGGGTTATGGCCGACACACCGAATGGAGTGTGTTGCCCGGAAATGCGACCAACCAGGAAGATATTGCTGCAGGTTCGCAACAAGGAGATGTTGAAGGTGCTTTTGTGCCCCGAAATTTGATGGATGAAGATTTGGGTAGTAGAGAGATTTTGAAAAATGCAGAAAGTTTGGTTTGGTATCCGGCTGAAATTGATGTGTCGATAAGGCCAGGTTGGTTTTATGTAAAAGAAGACGACCACCAGGTTAAAACGCCGCAGAAACTGGTTGATATTTTTTACAACTCGGTGGGATTAAACGGAGTACTGCTGCTAAACATTGCGCCTGATGAACGTGGGCTTATTCCGGATGCAGATATCAAAAGCCTGAAAGGAATGAGATATATCCTTGACAATACTTTTAATAATAATTTGGTATCAAAAGCTAAAATAAACTCTGATAATGAAGTGAAAAAGCATTCGGCCAAACTCTTGCTCGATAACAACAATGAGACGTATTGGAGCCCGAAAAGTACCACGAAACCTATGATTGCACAAATTGAGTTGGCCAGGAAACAATCGTTTAATACTTTAATGCTACAGGAAAATATTCTGGAAGGACAGCGAATTGAAAAATACAAGCTGGATTATTTTAATGGAGAAGAATGGGAAACTTTTGTGGAAGGTACCACTGTGGGGTATAAAAGACTTTTCAAATTCCCGGAAGTAAAAACCGACAGAATTCGAATGACGATTGAAGAAAGCCGTTCAATACCGCAGCTTTCAACAATTGGAGTATTTAAGTCGCCTCCGGAGGTAAGTTTTGAACCGGCGGCCTGTTCTTTCCGCGATGAAATAAAAGTTCAGCTGATAAGCGATACAAAAGCATCAAAAATCTATTATACACTTGATGGAAGTATTCCAACAGAAGAATCAGAATTGTATAGGGGAGCACTGACTGTTCATCAATCAACAACAATTAATGCTTTGGTTGTTTGTCCTGACAATAAAAAGAGCCTGATGAGTACTGCAACATTTAGCAAGGCAAATTATTCCGTAAAATATAACACGAATTACAGCAAAAAATATCCTGCCCAAAAAGAACTAACGCTTGTTGATGGCGTAAAAGGTAATTTGAGTTACTCGGATGGCAACTGGCAAGGTTTCGAGCAAAATGATATCGATGTAGTTGTTGATTTGGGAGAGGAAAAGGAGATCAACTTCGTTTCATCAAATTATTTTAAACATGTTAAAGCCAGTGTTTTTGCACCTGAATTTGTAGAGTATTCTTTTTCAACAGATGGGATTAATTTTAGCGGAAACATTAAAATGATCAACGAGAATAATCTGGAAAAAAGTAAAAATGAGATTCGTTCGTACAGAGGATTATCTGAGATTCAAACCTATGATACGGTGGTAACAGACACTAAAGCCCGTTACGTGAGGGTAGTGGCCAAAAATGTTGAGACTTGTCCCGATTGGCATGCTGGTGCCGGTTCTGCGGCCTGGTTGTTTGTTGATGAGATTTTAATTCGCTAAAACTCGAATAAAAAAACAGCTACAACGATTATTGTATATATTATAGTTTCAAATACGATATCATTTGGTACTTACATCATATTTAAGGTTCACTTATTGTAATGATTATTGCGCTACAATATTGCAACTTTAGGTATTGTTTGAGCAGTTTAATTTGCAATTTTTATTTAACTGTTTCTAAATTAAATAAAGTGCAGAATGGGCTGTTTTTAATATTTTTAATTGCTGTATCTCAAATAATATCTTCAGTAAAACAGTTTGATTTACTATCTTGCGACTTTCAAGAACTAAACAATCAAACGTGTCAGAGCTAAATCAAAATCAATTTCTGTTATCGGAATTACAGCACGGACAGGGAAATGCTTTTGATTTTATTTTCCGTAAATACTATAAAAGACTGTGTATTCAGGCAAATCTTCATGTAAAAGATTTAGATAAATCGCAAAGTTTGGTTCAGGAGTGTTTTATTAAACTGTGGGAAAACCGCAGTTCAGCTAGCGAAATAAAAAATCTGTCAGCTTATTTATCTTTTATGGTACGCAACAAGTGCATCGATTATTTACGCGGGCATAAAGATTTCGAGTTACTTGATGGTGAAATGGAGAATGAAAAAACGGTTAACAGCACGGAAGAACAGTTACTATCAAAAGATTTTGAAGAGAAGTTACTCGCAGCCCTTGAGATACTACCGGACAGAAGTAGGGAAGCTTTTATTTACAGTAGAATGGAAGGCCTGACTTATAAAGAGATTGCTGAAAAAATGAAGATCTCCAACAAAGCGGTGGAGGCGCTTATTGCCCGAGCATTGCGAATTCTTCGGGTAGAATTAAAAGATTATTTGCCACTTCTTCTCCTGTTGCTTCAAATTCGAAAATAAAATTTAAATAGTCTCTAAAATTATTCCTGTCATTTTTTATATAAATCTTCTGGTATTCGTATTTATGAAAAGTTGATAAAAAAAACTGATTTTTATTTTTTCACATAGGGTAATCCCAATTCCGTTTCGTCTTGATAAAAAGAAAGCGTAGAAAAGACGGTGAGAACACAAAATATAGATCAAATAATTACAAGAAAGCTAGCCGGAGAGATTAGCAACGAAGAACTGGCGATGCTTAATAACTGGTTGGCAGAGTCGGAAGAAAACCGGAAAGAATATGCTGCTTTAGTGCAATTGTGGGATAAATCAAAAAAATTGTATTTGTCAGAAGAAATTGATGTTGAACTAGCCCTAAAACAAACCCGCAAACGTATTGGGTTTAGCACTAAAACGCGTTGGATTATTTATGCACGTCAGGCTGCGGCTGTTTTATTATTGTCAGTAGCCCTTTCGTTTTTTTATAACTATATAACTCCGCTGGTAAAAACGGAAACAGCACAGGAAAGCATCTACCAGGAAATTAGGGCCAGCTTTGGCACCCAAACAAAAGTTACCCTGGCCGATGGCACAAGCGTGTGGTTAAACTCAGGAAGTTCATTGCGTTTTCCAACCTCATTTAATAAATCCAAAAACCGCGAAGTTGAACTAAATGGTGAAGGTTATTTTGAAGTGATTAAAAATACCGAAAAACCATTTGTGGTAAACACGTCAACGCTTGGAGTAAAAGTATATGGTACCTCGTTTAATGTAACGGCCTACAAAAAGGATAAGTCGATGATGGTGGCTTTGGTTGAAGGTAAGGTTAGTATGATTGAAAGGAATGGCAAGGAAGGAAAGGAATTACTGATTTTAAAACCGAACGATGTTGTAGAGTACAAATCAGAAGAAAATAAAATATACCATAAGGTGGAGCCACATATGTACAAATATACTGCATGGAAAGAAGGTAAAATCGTTTTCTTTAACGATCCGATATCGGTAGTTGTGCAACGATTGCAAAAATGGTATAATGTTGACGTTGAGATTAACGACCAGCGCTTGTTCGACTATCGCTTTACTGCAACTTTTATCGACGAATCACTGGAACAGGTATTTAAACTCCTTTGCCTGTCGTCTCAAATGCAATACGAGATTATCCCCTCAAAAAAACTAAACGACGATTCATTTACAAAACGAAAAGTAATACTAACAATCAAATAAAATAAATCAAAAGTATCACCTAAAAACTAAAACGCTTATGGAAAAAGACTAACTAAAAAAACAGGAATGTGTTGGCGCACATCCCTGTCAATCTCATCACCTGAACCTTCATTTCAGGTAAATAATTATTGTATTCATTAAAATACCGAACAAATTTATGAAAAAGAATGAAATTCGGTGGGATAACTTGTATTTGTTATTCTCGCCCAAAACGTTTTTAATTATGAAACTGATAGTCTTTATCATTTGTTTCTCAACATTTGGGGTATTGGCCTCAAATTCCTATTCTCAGGTAACTAAATTATCGCTTAATTACAGCAACACTTCAATTCAGGAGATTCTGGTTGAAATAGAAGAAAGCAGCGAGTTCTACTTCTTGTATAACAATAAGTTAATTGATGTAGAACGGAAAGTAAACATTGATGTAGAAAACAAACAAATTACCGAGGTATTGGATAAGCTGTTTTCTGCCGATGAAGTAAGCTACTCAATAATGGACCGACAAATTGTACTAACTCCGATAAGTGCAAAAGCATCAACGGTTCAGCAGCAAAAAGCCATCAGCGGAACGATAGTTGATGAAAATAGCCAGCCGTTACCCGGAGTTACTGTAATTATTAAAGGTACAACTAACGGCACAGTTACCGGAATAGATGGAAATTATACCCTGACAGATGTTCCTGAAGGTGCAGTTCTGCAATTCTCATTTGTAGGGATGCGTACACAGGAAATTGAGGTGGGTGCACAAACCACAATAAATATTACCATGATGGCAGATGCCATTGGCCTTCAGGAAGTGGTTGCCATTGGATACGGTACAACAACCGTAAAAGATGCAACAGGTGCTGTTTCATCAGTGCGTGCCGATGATTTCAATAAAGGCTTTGTTGCTTCGCCCGAACAGTTAATTCAGGGGCGTTCAGCCGGGGTGCAAATAACCTCTTCAAGTGGCGAGCCGGGAGCTGCAATTAACATAAATATTCGTGGTACATCATCAGTGCGAAGTGGTAATAATCCGCTGTACGTTGTTGATGGTGTTGCGTTAAGTGGCGACAATGTATCGCCCGATGGAGATGGAAGTTTTGGAGGAAGTACGGCTCGTAACCCTTTAAACTTTTTAAATCCGGATGATATTAAAGACATCAGTATTCTGAAAGATGCATCGGCAACGGCAATTTACGGTTCGCGTGGAGCAAACGGGGTGGTAATTATTACAACCAAAAGTGGCAAAGGAATGGCCGGTGGTGGTATTGAGTACAGCACATCTATGGGAGTAAGTACTGTCTCAAAAAGATACGATGTGTTGGAACCTGAAGAATATTTAAATGCAATTGACGATTTAGGCGGTAACTCTGCCTCGCTCGATGCCGGTTACGATACCGATTGGCAAGACCAGATCTACCGAACTGGTATTTCGCAAACGCATAACCTTTCTTACAGCAGCTCATCAGCAAAAGGAGATTACCGTGCGTCAATGAGCTATTTTAAGCAAAATGGTATTATCGAGGAAAGTTCGCTTGAACGGTTCACTGCCAGAATTAACGGTAACCGCAACTATTTCGATGATAAACTGAAGTTTTCTACACAACTTACCGTTTCAAATGTAAAAGACCAGGGAGTACCGATTGGAAACACACCAAACCATTATGGCGATCTTATTGCATCGGCCCTTTATATGAACCCAACCGAGCCCGTATATTTAGAAGACGGTTCACTAAACCAACCATCGTACGATCGGTTGAATCCCTTAGCCATGCTGGAGTACAGTGCAGATAACACCAGTACTTTGCGTGCCTTACTCAGTTTGTCTGCTGAATATCAAATCACCAAAGATTTATCTATCAAAACCATTTATGGTTACGATATGTCAAAATCAGACAGAACATACGCGTACTCTCCGTTATTGTATGCAAATGGAATTTGGGAGAATGGCCGTGCCGGATTAACTACTATTAGCATGGATAATGGCCTGTGGGAAAATTTTATCAATTACAAGAAAACGTTTGACCAGGTAGTATTTACCGGATTATTGGGCTACTCTTACCAATTTTTCAATACAAAAGGTTCAAATATGAACGCCGGTAAATTCAGGTTTGACGACCTGGATCTGATGATGAATAATATGGCATCAGGCGAATCGATTGTTGGTAACACCTGGAAATCGAAAGATGAATTGCAATCGTATTTTGCCCGTTTAAATTTTGTGGCTAAAGATAAATGGTTGGTAACAGCTACCGTTCGAGCCGATGGTTCAACCCGGTTTGGTACCAATAACAAATACGGTTACTTCCCGTCAATGGCATTGGGGTATCGTTTGTCGGAAGAAGATTTTATTCCTGAATCAATTTCGAATTTGAAAATTCGTTTGGGATGGGGGATTACCGGTAACCAGGAGATTCCGCATAACTTATATTCGCAACGTCAGCGTTACGGAACTTCGGGTATTACCAATAGCGGGGATATAAATATTGGAACCTTGTACAATGTTACATTTGCAAATCCTGATTTGCAGTGGGAAACCACAAAACAGTTTAATGGCGGTATCGATTTTGGTTTTAACGATAATAAAATCAGAGGTACAGTTGATTTCTACCACAAAACCACTACCGATCTGTTAATACAGCAACGAAGCGCACAGCCTGCTCCGCAATCTTACTTCTGGACGAACCTGGATGCCAACATTATTAATGCGGGTGTCGACTTTTCTTTATCAGCCGATTTAATCTCAGGTCGTGATTTTAGCTGGGAATTTACTTCAAACCTAAGCTACAATAAAAATGAAGTAAAAGATTTTGCAACTACAATTGAAACGGGTAGGCTCGACGGACAAGGGCTTACAGGCGTTTTTGTTCAACGTATTGCAAATAACCAGCCAATGTATGCCTATTTCCTACGTATTTTTGAAGGATTTGATAGCAACGGACTGGCTGTGTACAAAGAAGATAAACCGGTGTATACCGGAGATAGCCCAATACCTAAAGTAAGCATGGGGTTAACCAATACTTTCAGGTATAAAAATTTCGATTGTAACGTTTATTTGAACGGACAGTTTGGCCATAAGATATACAGCAATACAGCCAATGCTTTCTTTTATGCAGGTAACCTGGCTATCGGACGAAACGTACCTAGTTATATTGTCGGAAACGGAGAAGCTGCAGTGAATACCGCCGATCCATCAACACGATTTTTAGAAGACGGCTCATTTGTTCGCTTGCAGGATGTTACACTGGGGTATAATATTCCGGTGTCGAAAATAAAGAACATTTCGAAATTACGCTTGTCGTTAACAGGCCAGAATTTATTTGTAATTACAGATTACAGCGGACAGGATCCGGAGGTAAATGTAAACAAAGCTAATAATGGTGTTCCTTCTTTGGGAATTGATTACACCACTTATCCGCGTTCAAGAACAATACTAATGGGGCTAAGTGTACAATTCTAAAACAAAAAAAATGATTGACATGAAAAGAGATTATAAATACATAGTAATGGTTTGTACTCTGTTGTTCGGGATTGTATTTTCGGGCTGTACAGACCTTGAGGTTGAATTTAACGATTCGTATTACGTAGAACAAACCGACGAGGGATTTACAAAAGTTGATGTTGAAGCGGTTCTGATATCGGCGTACAGTAGACTTAATTCAATTGTGGGAAGTTCGTATAACGGGGTGAGCGGATTAAACGAGCAAACTTCTGATGAATTAATGATTCCGACACGTGCAACCGACTGGGGAAACGGTGGTGTACATCGTCTGTTACATGCACACAACTGGGATGCAGCACATAACGATATTTTGAGCGTTTGGAACGATTTGAATGTTGGTGTTTATTATTGTAACCAGATTTTGGCTTCAAATCCAACAACTCTTCAGGCTGCCGAGGCAAAAACCATTCGTGCTTATTTAATGTATCACCTTATCGATTTATTTGGCCAGGTGCCTTTTCGCGAAGTGGATCAGGGAGTTGATGAAGATCCTGCAGTGTGGAATCGCTCTGAAGCTTTTGATTTTGCTGTTGGCGAACTCGAAGCTGTTATGAACGACCTTCCGGATGGCGGACCCGATGTGGAAGACCCAACAAAAATGAGTAAGGCATTTGTACACGCACTACTCGCAAAGTTTTACATAAGTAAAGCGGTTTACAAATCAGCTAATCCGGCCGGGCCATATACTTTCGAGGCTGCCGATATGAATAAGGTTGTTGCGCATTGCGATGCCGTTCAATCCTATGGTTACGAATTGGAAGAGAACTATTTTGATAACTTTAACAAAAACAGCCGCAAAGAAAAAATTCTGACTTTCACCAAGTGGTGGAATGGGATGTGGATTTGGCCACAATTGCACAATAGCCAGGGAGGATGGAATGGAGCAACAACTTTGGGTAGCTTTTACGATAAGTTTGAAACAAATGACAAACGTTTGTTTTACAGCCCTGATGGTGGCAGAGGTTTTGGCTTGTTGGAAGGTTTGCAAACAAAAAGCGATGGATCTACCTATTTGAACAGATCGGGAGAACCATTAGTATTTACAAAAGAAGTATTACTTACCGGTAATGCCGATTTTGAAGGAATTCGTGTTTTGAAATACGATCCGAACAGCGATGATGGTTTCGTATTGATGCGCTATGCAGATATACGCTTGTTAAAAGCAGAGGCCATTTTGCGCGGAGCTACCGCTACCAATGGCGAAACTGCCGAAAGCATTGTGAATGAATTAAGAACAATACGAGGCGCAAGCAATACTACTGTAAACCTTGAGATGTTGCTGGATGAACGTGGCCGTGAATTATATTGGGAAGGTATAAGACGTTCTGACCAGGTACGTTTTGGAACCTTTAGTACCACAACATGGGAGTTTAAAGACGTAACCGATGACAATCTGGTGTTATTTCCAATACCTAACCTGGCTGTTGAGTCAAATCCTAATTTTACACAAAATCCAGGATATTAAATTTAAAATGAATAGAATAAATAGCATAGGAAGCCTCATTAAAATGAGGCTCCTTGCTTTTGTTTTTATCTGATATCAATCAATTGGTATAAATCATATAATTCACTCGAACCAACTTATAACTTCACTTCTATCATGGCTTCAAATGTTCACAAAGAAATATGGCATTCCTTGTTGTTCTTTATCTGTTTATTTACTATTTCTGCTTGTTCAAACGATATTTATGTTTCGCCTAAGGGGAACGACGCAAACAAGGGAAGTAAAAATGCGCCGCTTCAAACTTTAGCTGCTGCACAACAAGCTGTTCGCAACTTAAAAAAAGAAGGAGTCCCCAATGGTGGAATTAATATTTATCTACATGGAGGAACCTATAATCTGGATGAAACACTTGTGTTTTCGGAAGAAGACTCCGGTGAAAAAGGCAAAGCAATAAAATGGCAGGCAGTAGAGGGTGAAACACCTGTAATTAGTGGTGGACAACAGGTGAAAGGCTGGCAAGAATGGAAAAATGGTATTTGGTGGGCACCCTTAAACCGTGAAACTAAATTAAGAGCGTTGTATGTAAACCAACGTGCTGCTAAAATGGCCAAAAAGAAAAGTAGAATTAAAGCGCAGGGGTGGTATGGGCAATTTGAAATAACCGGCCAGGAACCATGGGCGATGACAGAAGGAACGCGAGCAGATGGTCTGATGTTTAATTCAGATGAATTGCCCCTTTTGAAAAATGCAGAAGACATTGAAATACGTAATCAGACTACTTGGACTATGAATCGAATTTCGCTGAGGGAAATGGTACGTGAGGGAAATTATACCATTGCATTATTACAGCAACCCTTTGGAGCCATTGCACAGATGCATAGCTGGGGCTGCGCACTTCAGCCGGATTCGGAATATGAGGTTTTTAACGCATTGGAATTTTTGGATGAACCGGGTGAATTTTATTTCGATCGCGAAGCAAAAAAGTTGTACTACTATCCACTTGATAATGAAGTTGTGGTTAGCTCTGAGGTAATTGTGCCGGTTTTAGAGCAGTTGGTAGTATTAAAAGGAACGAATCGCGATAAACGTATTCATGACCTTACTTTTGAAGGAATTACTTTTGCGCATACCCATTGGGAGATGATGCGGGTAGAGAATTCGACCGGAGCAACAGGAGTACAGGCAAATGCACTGGCCACAAAATATATCGACCACGGCAACTGGCATCTTAATAAGTATACTTCTACCGATCTGTCGTCTGCTGCTGTTTCTGTTTATTCGGCAGACCGGATTACATTTGCCAATAACCGCTTTGAATTAAATGAGGCCATGTCGTTAAACCTCGAAAATCACGTAACTAATGCAAAAGTAATTGGCAACATATTTTGGTATTCGGGAAGTGTTGCAATAAATGTCGGACACCCACAGCATGTCTACATTGGCCGGCAAAATGGCGATAATTATGGTTGGGGACCTTACCATATTGATAATTCAAAAGATAAGTATGATGAAACAGAAGAGGGGCTTTGTGAGCAGATTGAAATCTCAAACAACCTAACCCGTCATACCAGTTGGGAGCACCCGCCTTCATTCCCAATAAATGTATTTTATGCAGCCGACCTGAACATTGCTCACAACGATATTGGAACAACGCCATATGGCGGAATAGCTGTTGGCTGGGGCTGGTGGGAATGGCTCGGAAATGCTCGCTATGTGGAAGAGGCCAAAAATAAGCCATCGCAAAATATGCGCAATATTAAAGTAAATTACAATAAAATTGAAGGTGCTGTTAATACCCTCCACGATTGTGGTGCCATTTATTTTTTAGGAAGACTGGAGCCTGAAGCAAAGGATGGTGAAGAGCAAAAATATGCCGAAATTCAGGGCAATTACATTCTTAACATGCATAATGGCCATCTTATTCGCGGTATGCATCCGGATGCAGGAACGCAATACTGCCACTTTTTTAATAATGTTTTTGATATCCCGGAAGGAATGCTAACTATTTGCGCAACACCCTGGCAGGACAAAGGCCGTTGGCTTATTGAAGATAACTATACTACTGCCACTCCGATATGGAACCACTGGCCTGAAAAAGGACCAAATAATACTGTTGAGATACGAAATAATTACCATGTGCCGGATAAAAACTGGCCCGAAGCTGCCAAAGCAATTATTGAAAATGCCGGACTTGAGGAAGCGTACAAGCATCTTTTTGAATTAATTGAAGAATAGAGCCTGTTTAAGAAAAACAGGTTTAATGGGAAATAAATTACAATACTTAGGTTGATACGTTTTTACAGAATTGACCGTTGTGCAAAAAATGTATATTATTTTTCGTAAAAGAAATATCTTGAAATAAATTTAATGCATTAAAGCCGATTTGTTTGATCGATTAAATTATAGAGCCATTTTATGTAACTTACTATAAAAGTGTGTTGTTAAAAGAACAATACTTGTTTGTTTAAGTATCCAGTAAAACTAACGCTAATAGTATGGAAAACCATGCAAAGAGATTTTACCGAAACCTGAAAAGAAACAGCTTTGTTACTGTAATCAGTGCCATTAGTTTAATTATTGGTTTCACTGCGTGTATGCTCATCTTTTCGTATACTTTAAACGAATTTAAGTACGACAAACATTTGCCGAATCATCAGCAGCTTTACCGGGTTGCGTCGAAGGTTAGAATGGGCGGTATTGATTTTAGTTCGGCAATGGCAGCCCCGCCATTGGCAAAAACATTGGTTCAGGAAATTCCCGAAATCCAAAAAGCCACCCGTTTATGGCAGTGGAATATTCTTTCGGTAAAACGGGAAACAGCTAAGGGAGAACTTATTGCGTACAACGAGAATTATGTAACCGAAGTTGATTCTAACTTTTTCGATGTTTTTAACTTCGAATTGCTTCAGGGAAATAAGCAAAACTGTTTAAAAGCTCCCAATGCAATTGTTATTACCGAGGCCACCGCAAAAAAGTATTTTGGTACCGAAGCCTATGAACAAGGTATGATAATGGGAGAGGTGTTGTTCCTGAAAATTTTTGGAAAATACAGGCCCTACGAAATTATGGGAATTTGCGAGACTCCGCCTAAAAAAATGCATTTCGATTTCACTATTCTGTTTTCGAATAAAGCCGATCCCGACAGTGGTACCAACCATTGGTTAAATAATACTTATTATACTTATGCGCTTTTAAATCCGCAGGCAAATATTGCCAGGGTTGAATCGAAACTCGAAAATATTGTCACGAAATATGTTAACCAGGGGTACAACAAAAACTTTGCTCTCTCCGAAAATGCTGATTCTGATTATTGGCAATACACGCTGCAACCGATCTCTGATATTCATTTAAAATCAAATTTCGAGCGGGAACTAAAAGTAAACAGTAGTTACCGCAACGTTAAAATAGCCATTGGAATTGCTTTACTGATTCTGATAATTGCGCTAATTAACTATATCAACCTGTCAACTGTTGTCAATTTTCGTCGCTCAAAAGAAATGGCCATTAAAAAAATTGCCGGGATGAAAAGCGGCTCAATTTTTTTCGGATTTATTTCCGAGTCGGTTTTGTTTGTAGTAATAGCAATGGTTATTGCATTGGTATTAAGTTTGTTAACTGTTGATTTATTGGAACCCATATCAACAGGAATTAGCGAATTGCAAATTTTGAAGGAGCCTTTAACCTTCTTTTTAATTGTAGTATTGATATTGCTGACAGGAATTGCCGGAGGAATGTATCCGGCGCTTAAAATGGCCGGCGCAAAAAATATAACACTATTGAGCTCCAAAGTAACAGGCATTGCTTCGGGGCAACGTTTCAGAAAGGTTTTTGTAATTCTGCAATTTGTTATTGCCATTGTTTTAATAGTTTCATCTATTGTTGTTTCTCGACAGTTAAGCTTTCTTACCCATAAAAATCCAGGTTTTGATAACGAGCATGTTTTAATTTGCGATGCCCCTGTTTTTGCCATGAGGAACCATTTCGAAAACTTTAAATCGGCACTTACAGACCAAGACGGTATTCTCGAGGTATCATCGGCAAATACGGTACCAGGCGATGGTGAATTTAACTTTCCCTTGTACCTGAAGAAGCAGCGGCAAGGTGCGCACCAGGTGGTTATTCCATACGAGGCCGGTTACGATTTTATTTCAACACTGGGGCTTCAGCTGCTTGAAGGACGGGATTTTGCAAAAAATTACGACGATACAAATACAATTATTTTAAATGAAACGGCTGTAAAGGCATTGGGACTTACCAACCCGGTAGGCAAGTATATTTACAACAGCGAAGTAAGGGCAAACACCGAAAAGCTCACAAGGCTACAAATTATCGGAGTTGTTAAAGACGTTCACTTCCAGTCGTACCATAAAAGCATTAAACCCTTTGCCATTCAATTAAAGAACTTTCATAACTACCTGGTTGTGCGCGTTCAACCCAACAACCTGAAGCAAACCATTGATTTTGTGCAAAAAAGCTGGAGCAATTTTTACCCAGAATCCCCTTTTAGCTATACTTTTTTAGATAAAAAATTTGAAGCACTTTACCACAAAGAGGAAGGAATGAAATCCTTCATTCTGCTTTTTACGGGCCTTGCAATATTTATTGCAGTTATAGGATTGTTTGCTTTGTCAGTTTTTGTTGCCAACCAACGCGTGAAGGAGATAGGAATCAGGAAAGTGAATGGAGCGAAAATAACAGAGATAATAATCATGCTAAACACCGATTTTGTAAAATGGGTGGTAGTTGCTTTTGTAGTGGCCTGCCCGCTTGTTTATATTGCCATGCGCGTGTGGCTCGGTAATTTTGCCTATAAAACTGAACTGGATTGGTGGATATTTGCTTTAGCCGGAGTAATGGCTTTGGTAATTGCATTATTTACGGTTTCTTATCAATCGTTTAAGGCTGCTGTTAAAAATCCGGTGGAGAGTTTAAGGTATGAATAATCAAATACAAGATAATTAAAGTAAATCCTATCCAATTATATAGTTAATTAATAATTCGTAAAAATATGACACGTAAAATGATTAAAAAGGTTAATAAAATTATGCTCCTCTCTTTGGGGTTGACTATAATATCATTGGGAGTACTAACTGCCCAAGAGGTTTATCATGTTAATCCAAATGCTGTAAAAAACGGTAGGGGAACTTTAAAATCACCATTTAATTCTATTCAGGCGGCACAAAAAATGGTAGCCAAAAAGAATGGAAATATGTCGGAAGATATTATTGTGTATTTGCATGATGGCACCTACAAACTTACAAATCCATTGGTTTTTAAAGAAGAAGATTCGGGAAGCAATGGTTTTAATGTTATTTACAAAGCCTACAAAAATGAAACTCCGATAATAAGTGGGGGGCAACAAATTACCGGATGGGAAAAAGTAGATGAGAACATTTACAAAGCTCATTTCGAGCGTGACCAAAAGCTAAGAGCATTGTTTGTAAATGGAAAACGGATGCGTATGGCAGGAACCGATGTTCCTGTTGCCGGGCAAGGAGATTGGGGTGAATTTAAAATTTCAGGAGAAGAAAGTTGGGCATTCGGACCGGGCACTACCATCGATGGAATTAAATTTCTGTCAGCAGATATTAATGTGTACGAAAATCCGGAAGACATTGAATTGGTGCAATTTAATGTCTGGACTGAAAAGATACTTTGTGCACGTGAGATTGAAAAATTTGGAGATACCACTGTTGTAAAATTACAACAACCTTACGGAGCTATTGCCACATCAATGGCCTGGGCCGGAAAAATAAATTACCAGAAAAACTTTGTGATTCGAAATGCCTATGAGCTTTTGGATGCTCCAGGCGAGTTTTATTTTAACCGTAAATCACAAACTATTTACTATTACACCGATGGTGAAGATATGGCAACGGCCGAAGTTATTGCCCCCGCATCTGATGGGTTAATTCAAATAAAAGGCAGCTCAACAGATTCGCGTGTTAAAAATATTTGTTTTGAAGGAATTACATTCTCTCACGATCATTGGCAACTAATGGAAGTTGCAGGTTCGTATGGTTTTGCCGGAATACAATGTCTGGGACTGGCAGTAAAATATATACCTAATGGCAATTGGCATCCGAGCGAATACAACAGCACCGATATTCCGAGAGGTACGATACAAGTGCAAAATGCTGAAAATATTTCTTTTCGTCGAAACCGTTTTCAGAAATTAGGCTCGGCAACTACCATAAACTTTGTGAACGATGTAAGAAACAGCGAAGTGGTTGGGAATTATTTTAACGATTTATTGGGCAATTCTGTAAATATTGGCCATTCGCAACATTATAAAATTGGCGATGGCCCAATTGCCGAACCACAACAGCGTTTACAAAACAACAATGAGGTTTCAGCTGCCCACCTAAAAGTTGCCAACAACGAACAAATTCAACAAAAAACGCCTGTTCCGTCTTTAGTCGCAAATCATTCCGATGCGATTTCCAGCGAAGATCAAATGCTTGAAGAGCTGTCAAATAACTACTATAAAAAAGGAGACGGAGCCGTTTTTACAGTTGCGGCAGAAGGTTTGTGCGAATTCAATACAATAAGTAATAATTATGTGCGAAATGTGAGTCTCGATTTCCGACAAGTAGAAGGAATTACTTCATTTTTTGTAGCCAATACAACCATCGAACATAACGATATTGAGTGGACACCCTATGGTGCCATCACCTGCGGTTGGTGGTGGGGAAATGCAGGGATTCCTCCTTCAAAAGTTGCAAAAAACAATAGGATTCGTTTTAACCGGGCAGGAAATACACACCAGGTTCTCGACGATGGCGGTATTATTTACATGCTGGGAGAGCAGCCCGGTTCGGTAATTGAAGGCAATTACGTGTTTAACGGACCACGCTGTATATATCCTGATGACGGTTCGGCTTACCTTACCATCAAAAAAAATGTGGTGGATAATCCAAGCTACAAATGGATGTGGTTGCATTTTTGGACTAAAAGATGCCACGATAATGTGGTAAGCGAAAATTATGTGAAAAATAACCTGCTGATGGATAACGGCACGAACAATAAAATTGAAAAGACTTTTTCGTTTCGGGAAGACGAGTTCTCAGAGGAAGCGCAAAAGATTATTGAAAATGCCGGAATTCAGAAGGAATATGAAGACATAATCCCGGAAGAAGAACCGGAAAGAATATTTATTCATCCGAAAGATTTTGTTGAAGGCGATATTTTCCACTAAAAAGATGAGTTGGAAATTTTTATATTCTGGTAAAAGTCATTAGTTGTTAGTAATGAGTTGTATATGTGCCGTGGTTAAACATTCTTGGCAGGTAATGTTTTGTTTAAATATTTGTTTTTAAAGCGGTATACAAACGCAATGCATCTTGTTTTATCGTGCACTAGCTGTTTTTATCAAAATTATAGAATCGACCGTAGTAAAATTGTAGTACTTATTTTGTATAAAAACAAACATCTTTATACCTAATCGTATTTTCAATAACCATTAAAATTTTTACTGCAAACAAAACCTGTTTTGATGTAAAAAATAAGTGAACAATAAACCGGAATTTATGGATAACATTAATAGCTTTTTAAGTACAATAGATTTTATTGTAGTTGCAATTTACCTGTTTATTCTTATTGCAATAGGGTATTGGGTAAGTTTTGTTAAAAAGAAAGATGAGGATGCTAATCTTTTTTTGGCAGCCCGATCCCTTAATTGGTCAAAAATAGGCTTAACAATGTGGGGAACCAATGTGGGACCATCTATGCTCATAGCATCGGCCAGTATCGGCTATACATCGGGTGTTGTGGCAGGTAACTTCAGTTGGTATGCATTTGTTTTTATATTGCTTTTGGCAACCGTTTTTGCACCACGTTATTTAGGGGCAAAAGTACAAACCCTGCCCGAGTTTATGGGGAAACGTTTTGGACAATCAACAAGAAGTATTCTTGCGTGGTACACTTTAATCGCAACGCTAATTTCATGGTTGGCTTTAACTCTTTTTGCAGGCGGGATATTGGTCGGTCAGATATTAAACATCTCCTTATTTTATTCGGTAATTATTTTAATGCTGATATCCGGTTTTTTTACAGTAGCCGGAGGATTAAAAGCAATCGCTTATACCAATGTCTTTCAAATGATTTTATTAATTGTTGTTTCAATGATTCTAACAGTAATTGGAATTGTAAAGGCAGGTGGTCCGGCGGCAATTGTTGAGGCAACACCGGCAAACTACTGGAATTTGTTTCAACCTCTTGATGATCCAAATTATCCGTGGATAGCTATTGTGTTGGGGTATCCTATAATGGGGGTTTGGTTTTGGTGTACCGACCAATCCATGGTACAATCGGTTTTGGGGGCTAAAAATCTGAAACAAGGTCAGATGGGAGCCAACTTTACAGGATGGTTAAAAATTCTGGATGTTTTTCTGTTTATAATTCCCGGCGTTATTTGTTTTGTGTTGTTTCCCAACCTTACTAACCCCGATGAAGCATATATGACCATGGTTACCCGATTATTGCCTGTGGGTTTAATTGGACTTGTAATGTCGGTTTTAATAGCGGCTTTGGTTAGTACAATTGGCTCGGCACTTAATTCACTTAGTACAGTTTTTACCATGGATATTTATGTAAAAAACTACAAACCGGAAGCAACTCCGAAGCAGGTAATTAAAACAGGTAGAATTGTTACCGTAATTGGTGCATTTTTAGCCGTAGTTTGTGCCGTTGCCATAGATAGTATTAAAGGCTTAAATTTATTTGACGTTTTCCAGGCAGTTCTGGGATTTCTGGCGCCACCAATGTCAGTAGTCTTTTTGTTTGGTGTGTTGTGGAAAAAAACGACTAAAAAAGCAGCCAATTTTACGCTTTCGGTTGGCACCTTAATCAGCTTAGGAACGGGCGTAATGTATTTGTGGATATTTCCCAACGAAAAATATGATTTCTGGCCGCATTTCCTGCTGCTTTCATTTTTTATTTTTATCCTACTTGCAGTTTTAGCCTTCTTAATTTCTAAGTTCGATAAAACTGTCGATACGCAAGTTGAATTTAATTATGGGAAACTTCCAAAACCAGATAGGCAGGTATCGATACTTTGGGGAGCTTTGGTTGCTGTAATGATAGGTTTATACCTGATTTTTAACCTGGTTTTATAGTTTCTGATTAGTGTTGCCATAAAAATTTGTAGCTAATATGAACACGTTAAGAAAAGGAGAGCCACCTTAACGAAATATGCGAAATAGTTGCACCCACTATGTATTACAGTTTTTTCAATAAATTATTTATATCTTTCAACATGTTTTTATAAACCCAATTATAACTAAGAAATGAAAAAATCTGTAAGACTCTCTGCTGTGATCTTTTTTGTGTTTTTGTCGGCTACGGTTTTGGCGCAGTACCCTTCAGTAACTTTTTTTGGAGGGGCCAACATGGCCACCACCGATGTTAAATTTGGATCAGTTAATACTGATATTGAAGATACCTTTAAACCCCTTTACGGAATGAATATTGGTGCGCTGTATGAGTATGTGTTAAACAAGGATAAGTCGCAGGAAATAGCTGTAGAGGGTGGTTTGATTTTTGAAAATAAAGGCTTTCATCAAAAACTGGAAGAACCAAGCTACAGCCACAAGAACAGAACAACACTTTATTTCATTGATGTTCCTGCCTATTTAAAATACATTTATCGGTTTCGGTCGTTAAATAAAATTTATGTTGGTGCCGGAGGTTTTGTGGGAGCCGGTTTATTCGGCAACGAATCAATAACTTTTCAATACGAGGGGGCAGACCCTACAAGTAATTCGGAAAGTGTAAACTGGGGATCAGAAGGAGACTACCAGCGTTTGGATTACGGCGTTTCCGGAAAAATAGGCTTCTTAAGCCATCGTGGTTTAAACATTTGTGTATCGTACGACCATGGTTTTGCTGATATTGCAACCTTAGAAACCGAAGAGGCAAAAACCCGCGTATTCCGTTTATCCCTGGGATATACCCTGAGGTTGGATGACTAAAATCTGCGTTTATTGAAGCCTGACGCTGAAAATATTCCCGTTTACAGCTTGCATAATTTCAGTTCGGAAGAACGTGCAAGCCAGCAGTTTCAAGTAGAAGTATTTGATGCAAATCGCCATTTTGCGGTTAAATATCCGCATCGGCACGATTTTTTTGAAGTGCTGTACTTGCAAAAGGGCAGTGGCTCGCATGTTATTGATGGGAACAAATATGATATTAAGCCCCCATGTGTGTTTTTTATGTCGCCGGGGCAAGCCCATAAAATCGACTTATCGCACGATATTGATGGCTATATATTTATTTTTACTTCCGAATTTTATCTCATAAACCAACGCAACCCTAATCGTTTAATTGAATTTCCCTTCTTTTTTACCATTCGGCAAAACAATCCTCCCTTGCTTCTGGAAAATGAAAACGATGTGCTTTTTCTTGAGCGTTTATTTCAAAAAGGAATTGAAGAAATAACGAAAGAAAAGGGAGGCGCAATTGATGTCTTGAGGGCAGTACTTGATTTGATTCTGACCACCTGTGCGGCACAATATCCTTATGACGAAAACCGATGGAAAGGAAAAGGGCATATTGTAGTTAAAAAATTCTTTCAGCTGTTGGAAGAACATTTTCACGAGAACCTTACGGTAGCCGAATATGCCGATTTAATGGCATTAACGGCAAACCATTTAACGCAAACAGTAAGTCAGCTTACAGGTAAAACGTCGTCGCAAATTATAAAGGCAAAACAAGTTATCGAAATAAAACGCCTGTTGGTTCACACCAACCTCTCGGTAACAGAGATTGCTACAAAACTGAATTTCCCCGACCAAAGTTACTTTGCCAAATTTTTTAAACGCGAAGTGGGCATGTCGCCACTGCAGTTTCGAACTCGTTCGATGTAGTGCCAAGAGTAAATATTCCATTCAATAGGAGTTGTTAAAATATTGAAAATTAATGGGGTAAAATAATGTATGTGGTAGTTTGAAAATCCTAATCCATGAAAATTACCTAAAAATCATGTATTTTTACATTTTCTTGTAACGAATATTTTATTGCTTTGTACAGGTAAAATTTGTTGGCTACATACGAGACGGCAGAATTTATTATTTTTTCCGGGTAAGTTACCGGAGGCTCAAAAAAGAATAGATTATTAAAAAATAAAACAGATGGGAAATTATTTCAATTCAATTCCTTTACGGATACAGTTAGAAGAGTTAGGAAAATGTGACTTTATGGATCAGTCGGAATTTTCTGACGGAGTGGAAAAACTTAAAGGAAAGCAGATAGTAGTGCTTGGTTGTGGTGCTCAGGGCTTAAACCAGGGCTTAAACCTTCGCGATAGCGGGCTGAACGTAGCTTATGCATTGCGCCAGGTGGCAATTGATGAAAAACGTGCATCGTTTTTAAATGCTACTGAAAATGGTTTTGAAGTAGGTACTTTCGAAGAATTGGTTCCCAAAGCTGATTTGGTGCTTAACTTAACGCCAGATAAACAACACACTCCGGTAGTGAATAAGGTGGTGCCGTTAATGAAAAAAGGTGCTTGTTTGGCCTACTCTCACGGTTTTAATATTGTAGAAGAGGGAATGCAAATTCGCGATGATATTACCGTAATAATGGTGGCACCAAAGTCGCCCGGTTCAGAAGTTAGAGCGGAATATGTGCGTGGATTTGGAGTTCCTACACTGATAGCGGTACACCGCGAAAACGACCCAAATGGCGATGGATTGGAGATTGCAAAAGCCTATGCCGTTGGTACCGGAGGACACAAGGCCGGCGTGTTGAAATCGTCGTTTGTGGCTGAGGTAAAATCTGACCTTATGGGTGAGCAAACAATTTTATGTGGATTGTTGCAAACCGGTTCTATACTGTGTTTCGATAAAATGATTGAAAAAGGAATTGATGCAGGTTATGCGTCAAAACTAATTCAGTATGGTTGGGAAACAATTACCGAAGCACTAAAACTCGGAGGTATTACCAACATGATGGATCGTTTGTCGAATCCGGCAAAAATTGAAGCCTACAAATTATCAGAAGAATTAAAGGAAATAATGCGCCCCTTATTCGAAAAACACATGGATGACATTATGAGTGGAACTTTCTCTACAACCATGATGGAAGACTGGGCTAACGATGATAAAAACTTGCTGGGATGGCGCGCTGCTACCGGCGAAACAGCTTTCGAGAAAACACCTGCAGGCGACCTTGAAATTACCGAGCAAGAGTATTTCGACAATGGTACCTTAATGGTAGCTTTTGTAAAATCAGGGGTAGAGCTGGCTTTTGAAGTAATGACAGAATCTGGAATTAAAGAGGAATCAGCTTACTACGAATCGTTACACGAAACTCCGCTGATTGCCAATACAATTGCCCGTAAAAAACTTTTCGAAATGAATCGTACGATTTCGGATACTGCAGAGTATGGTTGTTACCTTTTTGACCATGCCTGTAAACCTTTATTGACCGATTTTATGAAGAAAATTGAAACGAACGTTATCGGAACAAATTTCAATGAAGGAATGGATGCTCATGTGGATAACAAAGAATTGATTGAAATTAACGACGAAATTCGTTACCACGATGTGGAAATAATTGGTGCCGAATTGCGCGATGCAATGGAAGCCATGAAATCAATTATTTAATTGATCTGAAAAAAAACAGACGATTATATATTTTTATTACCGGCTCTGCCTTTACAGGTAGGGCCGGTTTTCTTTTATACCTACCTCTGCCAAATAAAGTAAGACGCATCGTAAAATAAGCAGTTCTTAATGTATTGAGTTATCTATATGTTTATATTTGCAGAAATAAGGTTGTTGAAATCAAGCAACAGACCTTGAAAAAGGAAAAGGATGACATACATTCAACAATACCTCGGAGAACTTTGGTACCTGATAATGGAAATGGCGCCATGGTTGGTGTTGGGATTAATTTTTGCCGGTGCGCTAAAAGTATATTTCCCGCAGAAACATATCGACAGATACATGGGGAAGGCCAATTTTAAATCGGCATTAAACGGGTCTTTACTTGGTATTCCTATGCCTTTATGTTCGTGTGGCGTAATACCAACGGGCATCTCTTTTTATAAAAATGGTGCCTCAAAAGGAGCTAGTAACTCCTTTCTGATTTCCACACCCCAAACCGGTGTCGATTCCATTTTGGCAACCTATTCAATGCTGGGGTGGCCCTTTGCTGTTTTGCGTCCGCTAGTGGCTTTTGTTACCGGAGTTGCCGGTGGCGTGTTAACCAATATTTTTGTAAAAGACAAACCAAAGCCTAAAGCAAACCCTTCAGCTTTTGCGAACTTCTCGCTTGATGTGGCAACGGTAAAAGGCGAACCAAGTTGTGCAGATGATGACTGTGGATGCCACGATGAGGAAGAGAATGATCAGCGGCATTCGCTGGTTCGTGTCGTTGATTATGCTTTTATTGAATTATTGCAGGATATAGCCCGCTGGCTTATTATTGGCTTTTTACTGGCTGCACTTATTTCGGTGGTTTTACCCAACGATTTTTTTAGCCGTTTTCAAGGCCTCGGAATGATTGAAATACTTGTTGTATTGGTAGCATCTGTTCCGATTTATATTTGTGCAACAGGTTCAATTCCCATCGCAGCCGTACTCTTAATGAAAGGCGTTTCGCCCGGTGCAGCCCTTGTATTCTTAATGGCCGGGCCCGCTACCAATGTGGCAACAATTACCGTGTTAGGCAAAACTATGGGCCGAAAATCACTTTTGATTTACCTGGCTACAATTATAGGCGGTGCTGTATTTTTTGGTTGGTTAACCAACCTTTTAATTCCTGCCGATTTTATATTATCAAAAATTACCATGTTGCATGACGGAACGCATAACCACGAGGTGTTGCCGAAATGGTTGCAATGGTTTTCATCAATATTACTGATTGGTACAATGGTTTTGGGGTATTTCTTAAAAGACTTTTTTAAAAGAAAGCGAGTTGCCGAAATTACAGGCGAAACCTTTACTGTTGAAGGAATGACTTGTTCGCATTGTGAAGCAAACGTGGTGAGTAATCTGAAGAAAATAAAGGGTGTTAAAAGTGTAGTGGCTGATAGCAAAAGAAATACCGTTAAAGTTAGCGGCTCGCGTTACAAAAAAGAAAAGATAAAAGAATCGGTAAATAATTTAGGCTATCGTTTTATTGGATGAGGGTGAGTTCTTTTTACCTTTAACTAAAAAAAGATGATTCGATTCATAGTACCGGTTGTTTTCGTTGTTCTTCTGGCCTTTTCGAGTTGTGGTCACCGTTCAGGGCAGAACAAAAAAACACCCGAAAAACAGAATTCTGCACAAAAGGTACCTGAAGGCTGGCAGACATTATTTGATGGTCAATCGTTAGGGAAATGGCAAATTACCTCGTTTGGTACTGAGGGGCCGGTTATGGTAACAGACGGAAAATTGGTAATTAATTATGGCGATGGTTGTAGCGGAATAACCTGGACAGATACTTTCCCAAAGATAAATTATGAGATACAGCTGGAAGCGCGCAAAACGGTGGGTAATGATTTTTTTTGCGGATTAACCTTCCCGGTTAATAATGATTTCTGTTCGCTGATAATTGGCGGGTGGGGAGGCCCTGTTGTTGGTTTAAGTTGTATTGATGGTGTAGATGCATCGGAAAACCAAACGAAAGTTTTAAAACATTTTGAGAAAGATGTGTGGTATGCTGTGCGCCTACAGGTAAGCGATACAAAAATAATGGCCTGGATTGACGATGAGCAAATGGTAGACCTTTCGTATCCTGAAGTTGAACTTACGATTCGGCCGGAAGTGAGTCTATCAAAACCCTTTGGCATTTGCACCTGGCAAACCACCGCCGAATTACGAAATATTTTTATCCGTAGGTTTTAAATTACCACTAACACCAGCAGTACACCTATTTACGTTTTTTCTTTTTGGCAGCTTTACGTTCTTTTTCGTTATCGCGCATTAATTTTTGCCAGTTATAATCGGTATCTTTGGTAAAATCGAGGGTTTCAAGGTAGTCTTGTTTTTCAATTTCCAAACGCGAAATTTCTTTCCCTAAAAAGCCCTCAATCTCTTCCAGAATTTCACGTTCTTCGTTGCTGCAAAACGATACAGCTTTGCCTCTCTGATTTCCGCGGCCTGTTCTTCCCACCCGGTGAACGTAATTCTCAGCCACTTCAGGCAAGTCATAATTTACCACAAAATCAACATCCGGAATATCGATCCCTCGTGCGCTAACATCGGTGGCAATTAATAGCTTAAGTTCTCCGGTTTTAAAACGGTTCATGGTGCTGTCGCGCTCCGCCTGATCTTTATCGCTGTGTATGGTTTCGCTTTTAATAGCAACGCGTTCCATTGCTTTTTTTACACGTTCGGCTCGTACTTTTGTTCGCACAAAGGCAAGAATTTTGGCCTCCTTGTTTTCGTCAACCAACCGTTCAAGAAATGCACGTTTATCGTCCATTTCAATAAAGGCCACCTGGTGCTCGATGGTTTTTGCCACCGGATTTTTTGGCGAAATCTGAATGCGTATCGGTTTGTTAACGAGCGAGTAAGCCAGTTTTTTTATTTTTTTATTGATTGTGGCTGAAAAGAATAAAGTTTGTCTTTTTTTCGGCAACAGACGAACCAGGTCGTTAATGTCGTTTATAAAACCCAGGTCGAGCATATGGTCGGCTTCATCAAGGATTAGCGTTTTTACCTGGTCGAGCCGTATAACCTGTTGACTCACCAAATCGAATAAACGCCCCGGAGTAGCCACCAGGATATCGGTGCCACTTTTTAATCTGCTGATTTGAGGATCCTGGCTTACTCCACCAATAATAACAGTTGTTTTAACACCGGTATTTCTTGCAATTGAAGTAAAAACCCCGCTAATTTGTTGCGCAAGTTCGTGCGTAGGTGCCATTACCAGACAACTAATTCCCTGCGATTTTCGTTGATGCTTTAATTGTTGGATATTGTGCACAACAGGAATGGCAAATGCTGCTGTTTTCCCGGTCCCGGTTTGGGCAATTGCCAGTACATCTTCTCCTTTTAATACTGGGGGAATAGCCTTAAACTGGATATCGGTTGGCCTGCGGAATCCGCTCTTTTCCAGGTTGTTTTTTATGGTGTGGGATATGGAATAATCCTCAAATCTCATTTTGCTTATTTTGCCGCAAAGATAGGCGAATTTATTTAGGGTAAGAATCAAAAGGTTAAGCTTCGCCTTATTGACTGCTGAAATTAAAAGTATTGTTATTTTAAAGCGTTGCCCAAATACGCGCCAGCGAGAAACCCGGAGCTTTTATATTTAAATCCAAAAAATAACCGAAAGGAGTTTGTGCCGTTTCAAATTCGGCATTTTTAAGGCGTTTCTCGGCTAGGTCAAACAATTCTTTAGTAAACTCAACTGAAGCTTTCGATTCGGATAAATGAGCAAAAGAGTGCAAAATAACACGCTTGCAATTGTTTTTTCGAGCTGTCCATTTTAAATGATTTACCAACTTTTTTTCGCGGCTTTTAACGTCTTTTTCTTCATCGCTTGCTTCAACCTGAATAAAAGCTAAAATCGAATCTGAATACGCAGCTCCTTTTGTAATATCTTCAACGGCATCGAGATTTTTCTGTGCAGGTTGATACGAAAACTCATCGACATACATTACCAATACCTTCATTTTACAAATTTTTGGCAAAGATACTATTAAAACATTCATGATTTCCGGGAATCATCAACAGGAATGAGAGTATAACTTCATTCGACTAACTCTCCCTTTCTACTCGTAAAGATGAAAGTTTATGTAGTAACAACAAGCAGGGTGAGTTTTTTAATTTGAATCAGATTTTGCTACTCATTTTTATTGAACTCTTAGAAAAAAAAGCTGGCGAAATATCATTTCCCTGCAGCATTGGCCAGTAACTCTTCTGATAATTTTGTAGTCCAGGCACAAAGTGCGGCAATTTGTTCGTCGCTCAATTTTGCTTTGGGGTGCAAGGTGCTGTATGATTTTAGCGGCATGGTTTTTCGCTCGGTTTCCTGGCACACTTCTTCAAGCATCGTAATCTTCTCAAAAATATCCATCGTTTCCCATTCCGAAAAGTTAAGTTCTGACTTTCCATGCTGAATGTGTTTGTCAATAATCCACGATACGGGTGCAATTTTGTTGTACCAGAGGTAGTTGGTTTGGTTAGAATGGCAATCTAAACAGGCAGCTGTTAAAATCTGCCTGATGTTTTCCGGTACTTCCTCTTGCTTAAAAATATGCTTGCTGCTAACCTGTTCATTATTCTTTTCGGTTTGAAAGAATTGTATCACAATAAAAGTAAGCAGCAAGAGTACTAAGAAAAATCGTAAAAACCGACGCATATTAAATTCCTTTAACCAAAGTCTCCGCCTCTTTTTTCGACCACTCAATCAATACTTTTTTATCCGCATCGCTCAAAGCTTTTTCCGGAAATCGTTCTAAAAATTTCTTCGGAGGCATATCATTTTCTTCCACCACTTCCGAAATTTCTTTATAGGCACTTATTTGCTTAATTTTAGAGAGGCTGTCCAGCTTTTTAAAATCAAGTGCGTCTTTACCATCCTCATTTTTCGAGTCGGTGTTGTGACAGCCAAAACACGATTTGTCGATTACTGCCTTAACATTCTCTGGCATAACGCTTTTTTTCTCAGGCTTATCCGAGCCAATGGCAATAAAACTTACAATAACAAATACAGAAACAAAAAGGAAGAATGATTTTTTCATAATAATTTTTTTTGATTTATTGGTTTATGTACAATATAAAACACTTTACTGGAGTTTTTGTTGAAATGTTACATGTTTAACCTGAAATGAGTAAAAAATACGTAATTTACGGCCAAATATTTTTTATCCTTCAAGAAAACCATTTGAAGATGCGTTTATACATTCCTGTACTCATTCTATTCCTTTTGGTGGTAAACTCTGTACACGGCCAACTTTCTGAAGGTGGTTTCCCATTGCAGGTGCTTACATTAAAAAGCGGAGAACCTCCATATAAAAAAATGCCTGTACTGAAGCAACAAGTTATTGATGCCGCTTTGGCAAAAAATCAGTCGGCTCACATGCAATTAAAAGCCTTAACTTTTGCCCATGCTTTTGAGGTGGATTTTACCCCTGAAAATTCCGGTACCTGGTACACCACCAATTCAGGTGTAAATGTTTGGAAACTTACCATCGTTTCAGAACGGGCATACTCTCTGAATCTTATTTTCGAGGATTTTAAACTCCATAATAAGGGACGCTTGTTTATTTACAACGAAGAAACAAACCACTATTTGGGAGCCTATACTTCGAGGAATAATAAAGCAAGCGAAAAGTTTGCGGTGTCGCCGGTTGCCGGTGAAAGAATTACGGTGCAGTACGAGGTGCCTGAAGAATTGGGAACACCTTCTGACTTTACAATAAGCAGGGTAAACCATGATTTTATGGGAATTTTGAAGTTTGACAGAAGACCCATTCAGGGGCAAACTGCCGGCGATTGCAATATTGATGTTAACTGCGAAATTGGAGAACGGTGGAGCCAACTAAAAGATGCGGTTTGCCGGCTAATTGTTGATGGCAGAGAAGTGTGTTCAGGTACACTTATTAATAATACTGCCGAGGACGAAACTCCTTATGTGTTGTCGGCATCACATTGTTACGACGAATGGGATTTGGCAGAAACCACAGTTTATACATTTAATTACGAGAGTCCGTATTGCGCCCCTTTGGATGGTGATCCTATTCATTCCTTATCGGGAGCAGTAATGAAAGCTCATTTTGATAGCCTGGACTTTGCATTGGTTGAGCTCGATGATATTCCTCCGCCCGATTTCAGACCATACTACGCAGGCTGGGACCGCTCAACAGGTTTACCCGATTCTTCCCTTAGTATTCATCACCCCATGGGAGATGTGAAGAAAATATCGTTCGACTATGACATGCCCGAGTATGCTACTTTTAAATCATCAACCATTAAAAATCCAACCAATGGATCTTTTAAAGTGTTGCGTTGGGATGAAGGTGTGACAGAGGTAGGCTCATCAGGCGGTGCATTATTTAATTTTAACGATCAATTAATTGGTACGCTTTCGGGGGGTGCAGCAATGTGTGGTAACCCGGTAAACGATTATTATGCTCGTTTTGCCATGCAGTGGGACTATCGAACCGATTCAACAAAACAATTAAAATATTGGCTTGACCCTAATGATACAGGTGCAGCAAGTGTTGATGGGAAACAGTTTAATACCAAAGAAGATTTGTGTACTGCCTTTACACATTTAAACGATGCGGATGAGCACGGAAATATTGCCATTACCGTTTCCGGAGAAACGAAAGGTTACTGGGGCGGAACAAATTCGGTTGGTATTGATGAGTTTGTTGAGCGCTTTGCCATTGATGGAAATGAAATTTTGGATGGAGTTGCTTTTGGTGTGGGGCGCCTGGAAAGTAACAATCCAGACAATAAAATTACGGTTAAGGTATACAATGGCAATCGTATTCCTGAACAATTGATTTACACCAAAGATGTGTTTGTAAATAACTGGGCTGAGGATGCCATGAATTTTGTTGGCTTCGATGAGTTGGTAGAACCGGCAGATACCTTTTTTGTTGGATTTGAGTTGAGTGGTATAAATGCAAACGATACTTTTGCCATTTATCAGTCGCTAAGGCAAAATGAACAAGCTACGAACCATTTTTACCTGAAGCAAAATGGAAGCTGGCAAAGCTTTGCTGCTATGAATACCGAAAACTTTGCAATGGTAAACGTTATTGAATTGGTGGCCTGCAATTATAGTTTAATAACTGATACTCCGATTGTGGAACAGCCCGAAAATGTATGGCTTTATCCAAATCCAACGGCAGGTGCTTTAACTTTGGAATCAGATAATGAGATTGACCCGAACAATATTTCGGTGTATAATTTAATAGGGCAGGCTATAGAAACAGAAGTGGAGCAGACCGATATGTATCGCGTAAAAATTAATTTATCGGGTAAAACACCGGGCGTTTATTTTGTGCGATTTTCGTATGGCGACTCTTATGTTACCCGAAAAATTTCGTACGTGCCCTGGTAAAATATACCGGTCAATTTTGCACGAGCTAAACACATCAAATATTTTGTGGAGGTAACCCGGCTTATTCGGGTTTGAAAGGGAATGACGAATGATGCAGGTTAAGTTTTAGCAGGTTATTTTTGGTTTTGAAAAACCCCATTGTGTACTCTACCTTTGTTTCGGCGCCGTTTGCATCAATAAAAAAATAATTTCCCATGGTAATGGCCTGCTTAAAATTGGCAATAAAACCGTGGTTTTCAAAACGCACCTTAACCCAGGGTTGTAGAGCAAAACCCAAATCCTCGGGAAATTT
Source organism: uncultured Draconibacterium sp. (assembly GCF_963676735.1). Classification (NCBI taxonomy): domain Bacteria; kingdom Pseudomonadati; phylum Bacteroidota; class Bacteroidia; order Marinilabiliales; family Prolixibacteraceae; genus Draconibacterium; species uncultured Draconibacterium sp. The sequence continues at coordinate 1,212,085 of NZ_OY781464.1, forward strand.
CTCGTTACCCCCAACAAAATAGGAAACAGCTTCTTCTTTATTCGACCTGAACTGCGGGGTTGTTGCCTTAGTAGGTTTAAACAGCACAGTGCCTTCGTCGTAACCGTAAAACGAATCAACCAACTCTTCGGCAGCTTTTACAATATCACCTTTTTCGGTAAATACTTTTCCAAGAGCAATAATGGCATTACCCCAATCGTAATGTCGTTTAAAAATTTCTTCTTTATTGAATTGTTCATTCATCTTTTTGCTGTTTTTTTAACAAGATAACAGGCATAAACAGTGCTTAGTTCAAATCAAGTTCAATAATTTTTTGTAGCTGCTCAACTGTCATTTTTTTACCAATAATCTGTTTGTTTTCATCAAGCAAGTAAACACCCGGCGTTTTTCGGGCATCGTATTTAATTTTAAATCCTGAACTGTGGTGCTCGTCCCAAACATTTATCCACTCAAACAAGTTGTGCCGGGTTAAAAAGTCACCCCATTCTTCTTTATCGTCCATCGAGTAAATGGCATAAACTTCCAGGCCTTTGGCTTTATTGGGCAGATAAACATCTTTGTACAGTTGCGGAACAAATACTTTGCAATGCGAGCAATTGGGTTCGTAAATTACCACCAATGTGCGTTTGGCAGTAATTTGATGCAGGTTGATAAATTCGCCGTCAAAACTCTCGAGGGTGAGGTCTGCAGCAGTTTGCCCAATCAAGTTATCTTGCAGAAAAAGCACATTCTCTCTTATCTGCTCCATCGATTCGTCTGATGCCCAAAAAGCCTCTCCGCTAAAGTAGTAATCGCGAGCGATATCAATAAATAAGGCATCCATTCCCATTATGTTGCTGTTTATGCTGCTGTTTAAAAAGTAAGCGCATGCAAACTGAAAAATACGTTTGCTGGGTTTTACATCGGCTAAAAAATTGTAGACGTAAGGTTTTACCGAATCGTAAGCAGGGTAGAGCACTTTGGTAAACCAGGTTTCAATTTTCGATTTGTAAAAAGGGGTGTAAAGGTAGCGCTCGTCGGTATAGTCAAAGTAATCCCAAAAATGCTGACGCTGATAATTAAATCGTGCCCGCAGCAACAACGAATCGTTTTGGATAATGGAATCAGCCAGAGTAGATTCATCAAGAGCCGGAACATAGTTGGCGGTTATAAATTTGTAAAGAAAAGACTCCGGATGCTTTTCTCGGATCATTTCCCAATATTCCATCATTTCATCATTTAGCTTCCGGCGTTGTTCTGAAAGGTTTATTTTTTCAGCATCGGTGGCTGTTTTATACGCCTGGCTGATAGCGGCACTTTTTTGTTGAAGGTTATTCAGGAAATTCATATAATCCACAAATAAAGCTGATTCGGGAGCGCCGTCAAATTGGGCATTTTTACCATCAAAGGTTGCATTGGTAAGTTTAAACTGCTGGTCAGCTCCAAGTAAAAAATCAAAATGGTGGTCTTTATCAACAAGTATTTTATATAAGCCTTGTGGCAACAATGAATCGCCTGAAAAGGTTCCATAACCATCAGCATTGAGTTTTATCGTATCGGCTGCATAAATTTTACCGAGGTAATGATAAGTGAGCTGTACACTTTTATCTGGTGCCTGCGCAAGCTGAATTTCGATAGTATAATTTTGAGCACTTAGCTGAAAGCTTAGCAGTGTAAAAATGAAAATAGTAAATCGTATCATCTAATATGGTTAATCTTTGGCTAAAAATATAAAAATCAAACAAACCATTAAACACAGAATAATTCGTTAAGATATACAATGTTGGTATATGTTTGTTAAATTCAGGCCCTGTTAAAATAAAATTATGCTTTCGGTAAATATTCCGGTTTATAATGTTGAAATTGTTGAGTTGGTAAATCAGTTACACCAGCAAGCTATTCGTTTGGATTTGTCAGTTGAAATAAGGGTTTATGACGATGGTTCAGACGAGATTTTTAAGTCGATAAACCGCACCGTAAAAGATATTTCAAATGTAATTTATAAAGAGCTGGATAAGAATGTAGGCAGGGCCGCTATTCGTAACAAGATGGGCCAAGATGCCGGGGGTGAGTGGTTATTATTTATGGATGCCGATTCGAAATTGATAAGCGGAAATTATTTGAAAAATTACTTTGATAAGCTTTCCGGCAATCGGGTATTGTGTGGTGGTACGGCTTATGCTTCATCAGAACCTGCTGATCCGGAAAAATTGCTACGTTGGACCTATGGAAGTAGGCGCGAAGCCATATCGGCAGCAAGGCGCAACCAGAGCAAGGGATTTATTATCACATCAAATAATTTTCTTATTTCGCGGAATTTATTTCAGCAGATACCTTTTAGAGAAGAGCTGCGCGAATATGGCCATGAAGATACCTTGTTGGGTTACGATCTTTTTTGTCAGGGTATCGAAATTTATCATATTGATAACCCACTTGAACATACAGGGCTAGAGAGCGCCCAGGTATTTCTGAAGAAAACATGCATGGCTTTGGCGAACTTAAAGAAAATTGCTGAAGAGCTGCTGGAAGGGGAGCATAAATTCTATCGTCAGGTGAACTTTTTACGAAAAAACCGACTGTTAACTTTTTTTATTCCCGATAGGTTTTTAGCTCTGCTTTTTAATCGTTACCGTTTAAAACTGGAAACAAACCTGAAAAGCAGGCGGCCGTCGTTATTTTTGTTTGATTTGTATAAACTTGGATACTATGCAAGCATAAAAAACCGCTGGCATTAAATTGCCAACGGTTTATAGAATTGTCTAAGTGTTTTTTTAATCGTCAAGTTTTATATCGCCGTAACGGCTTTTAACGGTTACTTTTCCACCCATCCCCGAACCAACTGTTCCAACTACAGTGCTTGTATGGTTTTCTTTAATCCGATTTCCTGTAAATTCATCAGACGGATATGAAATACCGCAATAATCGCAGCTGGCATCAAGCGAATAGTCTGAGTCATCCAGTCCAAGCTGAATCTGTCCGTAACTGTTTGTAATGTCAATAAATTCAAAACCCGGGTCAACTTCGTCTACTTTAATGCTTCCATAGCCCGATTCAATTTTTAAACTTTTTGCTAATTCTTCAATTTTAATATTGGTGTATTTTGTGCGTGCTGTAAGCGATTGTAATTCTTCAAATTTAAATTTGTCGTATTTCGATTCAATTTTAACAGCATTACATTCTTCCACATTTATTGAAGAATATTTCGATTCAATTTTCAACTTGTTGGCTTCTTCAATGTCAATTGGAGAATAGCTAACATCAAGGTTCATAAACGAAGCAGCTCCAATATTGGCATTGCCGTAGGCCAGCACCAGGTTTAACGACCCCGTTTCTGGAGTACTTAATTCATAAGCCGTGAAATTTCCGTATTTACTTATAAATTCGCCATTTCCGGTAAGTTTTCCAACAACAGTATTGCCATACTTATTACTTATTTTCAGGTTCTTGTCAGAAGGTATATTTACCTTATAATCAATACTAAAGCGTTTCTGGCTTTTAAAATTGTTTGCAATTTCGGTAACAGCTTTTACTGTACCCCCCGATTTACTAAAATTAACCTCAATTAAATCCAGCAGGTCATCGGCTTTATTTTCGTTGGGCGCTTCAACGGTAATAATAACATCAATGGTAACTTCATCGCCGCCCTGGTTGTTAATTTTAACTTCTCCAAAACGGTTGTCAATTTCCAGCGAAGTAACTGCATCAACCGGCCATGCTTCGTTGTATTCTTTTGTTTTTTCTTCAGCAACTACTGTTGTTCCGGCAGCTATTAGCCCGATTACAAACAGTAACATCATTCTTTTAATTGTTTTCATTTTATTCTGGTTTTAATTTTTACAAAAACTTTTATTTCTAATTGTTTTGGTTAAATGGCCATAACTTCTGTTGGTGTTTCTTGCGTTTTTTGCTGCACTTCTTCAAGTTTTGTTATGATTATGGTAATTACACTAAGCTTCGCCTGGTAATACTCCAGCATGGCATTAATAACGCGTTCGTCGTTTGGATTGGCGCTTAAATCCTCCTTAAGAGATTGATACAAGGTTTCAAATTCGGCGAGTTCGTCATTCATCATATTTTGTTCATCCTCAGAAACCAGGCCCTCGGCTATCCATTTGTTCCATTGTTCAATTCCGTTGTTAATTGAATTGGTGTAATAGTATTCAACTTCGCCATATTCAGGAGATATAGATGCCAGCGAAACAGCGGAGTTGTTATTATTTGCATTAAAAATACCGTGGTTGGTGGGAGACAGGTATATAAAAGCCTGGTTTACGATTAAAAATGCAAATACTGCAGCAGCTGCAATTTTCCAAATAAGGCTTAGGTTTAATTTTTTGCTTTGTTTGTTTTGTGCATTAAGTCTGGCTTCAAAACGGGCAAAGTGTCCTTCCATTGGTTCGTTGTCGTTTAACGCATCAATGTTTTCAAAAATTAATTTTTCTATGTTATCCTTTTTTTCCATTTCCTTCAATTGTATGAAAATATTTCTCTTCCTTTTAAAAGCTCTCTCAATTTATTTTTTGCTCGTAACAGCTGGGTTCTCGAAGCCGAATTGCTAATTCCCAAAACCTGGCTGATTTCTTCATGGTCGTAACCTTCAATAAGGTAAAGACTCAGTACAACCCGGTACCCGTCAGATAGCTCCTGAATAGCCTGTTTCAAAACTTTGGCGTCCAATTCGCGGCTCTCCATCTGGTATTCGGCAATTTCTGCGGTTTGTTCGTTTACCTCCTCAAAATGTACCTTACGTTTTTTTAAATAATCCAATGAACGGTTTACTACAATACGCTTTAACCATGCTCCAAAACTGACTTCGCCTTTGTAGGTTTCAATTTTGTTAAATGCACTTAAAAAGGCTTCCTGCATAACGTCTTCAGCTTCCATTTCATCATTTAAAATTCGCAGACTGACACTGTACATTGCTTTGTAGTACAATTTATACAGTTGGAATTGCGCCTTTTGGCTTCCTTCCTTACACTGATCGATTATCTCCTGATGAATATTTTTATAAAGTGTATTCAAACTCTTGTTTTTCTGATTGAATGACGAAGGCAATTTTTTAATGTTGCATACGTTGTGAAATTATTTTTTGTTTTGAAGCAATTTATTACAAAATGAATGCAACAAATGAATATCATTTTCACCTAAAAAATTTATTCTTTCCAGAAAACGAGGGTAGATATTACTTTCGGGATTGAAACCACTTTCAAGTAGCAGGCGTTTTACTTTATCTTTTAAAGCCATAAAACTTTCCTCATTTCTGGAGTCAGGCTTTTGTTTGTTGTAACGCAGCTGCGATAGCTCGTAGGCATAAAGCATAACCGCTTGAGCCAGGTTTAACGAGGGGTAAGTAGTTTTTAAAGGAACTGTAGTCAGGGTGTCACATAATTTCATTTCATTGTTGGAAAGCCCCGATTCTTCGCGACCAAACACAACAGCCACTTTTTTTATGCTGTTGCCTTTTGATGTTAGAATTGTTTTGAGCTCGGGAAGAGTAGGATAATCAGCTTTTACTGATCGTTTTTTTGCGGTAGTTCCAATAATATAATCAAAACCTGCAATGGCCTGCTCTAAGGTACTAAATACTTGAGCCTCTTCAAGTATTTCGTTTGATGCATGGGCCAGCCAACGTGCCGGATTGCTTAAATGATTGCATGGGTTTACCAAATATAGTTGGTTAAAACCCATGGTTTTTAGTGCCCTGGCACTTGCTCCAATATTTTCGGGGACTGCGGGTTCAACTAAAACAAATGCTATTTCCATGTGGCATATAATATTTGCCAGCGAAAATAATGTTTTACAACGAATTATAATATTTTACCAACGCAACCAATGGTGCTTCTTTGTTGGGTTTTACTTTATTCTTTTTTATGTAGGTGGTAATTGCTTCCTGATGCTCAGGAAACAGCTGCGGAAGATCTTTTTTTGTTTCAATTTTAACAGCCGCTTCTTTTCCCACCCGCAAATAATAGACTGATGGGCGTTGAATAAATTGGGCTGGCTCCGGGTCTTTATAGGGCGCTGCCTCTTTCGGTTTTTGATAGTCAACAACCGGTCGTGCATACAAGCTAAGCTCTCCTTCGTGCAGTATGATAAAAAAGCCCCGCTTTATTTTTTTTGACAGCTGATAGGGAATGTACGACAGCTGGTATTTGCCAAAAACAGCTTTTTCTACAATTTCGGGGGTGGCCATGGCCATTACCTGTTCGCCTGAATTCCGAAATTGCAACTCGTCGTTATAAACATTGTAACGTAATGGTATGCCGTTAAATTGTACTTTTTGGTAAGTGTAAATGGTCCCCTCAATAAATTCATCGTTTAAAAACGGCGAACCTTCAATTTCATTTTCTGTCAGAAAGGTTGAATATTCACCTGTTTGCATTTTGTACGATTCAAAAAAATCAACAGCATTGCGGATGTCGTATACACTTTGTGCAGAGCATACTATCGTAGTGAAAATAAGTAACAGAGAGGTGAGAAATAAGCGCTTCATTTGATTAAGTTTTAAATGCTCGTGTAAATTATAAAACTCCGGCTTAGAATCATAATTCTTTTGAAGTGAAAATTGTATTTGCACAATCGTTAAATAGTATTTGTTGAAAATATGTTCTGTTTATTCCACCGCAAGCACAGATTTGCTTAGGGATAAAAAAGTTTATTGTTTTTAAAAGTGCTGTGATATTGCCGGGGCTTAAAATTTATTATTGCTAATTTTGCCCGAAAATAATTTATGCAAGCACCGGAACTTCTTTTACCCGTTGGAAACCCTGAATCGTTTTATGCTGCACTACGTGGTGGCGCCAATGCAATTTATTTGGGGTTAAAACAGTTTAATGCCCGCGGCAGGGCAAAAAACTTTACCAATGGACAGCTTGTAACCCTATTAAACGAAGCAAAAAAATACCAGGTTCAGGTTTATATTACTTTAAACACCGTAATAAAAAATGCCGAATTACCGGAGCTGCTCGAGTATCTGAATTTTTTAAACCAGGCTGGAGTTAGCGCCGTAATTATTCAAGACTGGGGCGTTTATTTTATTGCCCGATCTTACTTTCCTAAATTGGTATTGCACGCCAGTACGCAAATGGGAATTCATAACTCAACAGGTGCCAACTATGCCCATAAAAAAGGAATTGAACGTGTGGTATTAGCCCGCGAATTAACCTTGTCAGAACTCACAAAAATTTGTAAAAAAAGCAAAGCCGAAACCGAAGTTTTTATTCATGGTGCTTTATGTTATTCGTTTTCAGGCATGTGTCTTTACAGTAGTTATGCGGGCGGTAGGGGAGCCAATCGTGGTTTGTGTACACAGCCTTGCCGTCGAAATTACAGTGCCGCCAAAAGCACTGATTACCTGTTTAATTTAAAAGATAACCAGTTAATCGACCTGGTGCCTCGATTTGGCAGAATGGGAGTAAGCAGTCTGAAAATCGAGGGTAGAATGAAATCGGGTGAATACAGTTTCCGGGTTGCAAAAGCGTATCGTCTGGCTCTTGATAGTCAGCAAAACATAAATGAAGCGAAGAAACTCCTTGCCCTTGATTTTGGACGTGAAAAAACGGCTTACTTTATGGGAAAGGATGTAAAATTAGCTATCTCTGACCGAACAGTTGCAGGCGTTTACCTGGGGCAGGTAAAACGTACCAGGGGCCAGTTGTTGTGGATAAGCTCGGAAATAGCAATTGAACCGGGGTTTCGTTTGCGCTTTCATGTTGCCAATGCCGATAAACAACAAACCATTAAGGTTAAAGAGGTAATAGAAGAAGATGGTCTTTTCAGGATAAATACCGATGGAAAACAAATAAAAAACAACAGCGAGGTATATTTATCGGGCATTAACGATGTAAAATTTCCTTCAAAGCTCGACGAGTCAAAAGATAACTTCAGGCAACTGAAATTTGGACATAAACAAAAGATATTGAATGCTTTAAAAGCTAAAAATACCATTGGGAGGGACGAGTTTTTCTTTCGTATAAACTCGATGGAGTGGCTTAAAAAGATGAACCTCAATGAAATGGATGGTTTATTTTTATCATTCTCGAAAATTACATGGAGTAGGTTTGATCCGGAATTGCCATTTATTCAAAAGTTTAGGGATAAGATTTACGTGGAACTTCCTAAATTTATTCAACAGGATGCTATACAGTTTTATCGCGAACTGATTGCACGCATGGTCAAAAGTGGGATTCGTAGTTTTGTTATCAGTCATTTGTCGCAAAAAGAGCTAATACCTCCAAAATGTAAAATAGTTTGCAACGAGAATGTGTATGTTTTTAACGATGCAGCAGCCACTTTTTTGAAAAATGAAGGCGTAGCATTGTTTTCTTACCCGCAAGAAATTGATTTTGAAACCATGTTTTCACTAACGCATAAAGATGGAATTGTACCGGTTTATTTCTATCCCGAACTTTTTTATTCGAGAATGCCTGTGCAAATTGATGGAACAGAGGCGGAATTGATTGATGATATGAAAATTAAGCTGAAACGATTCAGACGAAATGGCATTACATCAATAGTGCCACGTATTCCGGTATCTATTTCGCAATCGAAAAATAAATTAAGAAAAAATGGATTTTACCGATACCTGATAGACTTGAGCTATGAACCAGTCTCAAAACACCGCGCAAAAACCATAAAAAGCCGGGTGCTTCGTTCGGAGCAAATTCAACCTTCAAATACCTTTAATTTTAATAAGGGACTGAAGTAGTTTATTGCATTCCTTTGTTCTTATAAAAAAGCTGAAAGTATAAACGCAGAAAAAAAGCAGGTTCGATATGGAACCTGCTTTTTTATATAATTGTTTTGTTAATTATTAACCATCGTTCATCGATGTAAGGAATTCTTCGATCCCCGAAGTACGCATCAGCCTTGTTTTCATGAATTCCATTGCTTCCAACGAATTCATATCCCCCAGGTAATTACGCAATATCCACAGTTTGTCGAGAATATCTTTTGAGAACAGCAAGTCTTCGCGTCGAGTACTTGATGTAGGAATATCCACAGATGGGAAAATACGTTTGTTCGACAGTTTGCGGTCGAGTTGTAATTCCATGTTACCGGTACCCTTAAATTCTTCAAAAATCACTTCATCCATTTTTGAACCGGTCTCAGTAAGTGCCGTTGCCAGAATAGTTAAAGATCCACCTTCTTCAATGTTACGGGCCGCACCAAAGAAACGTTTTGGTTTGTGCAGAGCATTGGCATCAACACCACCCGAAAGCACCTTACCCGATGCCGGCTGCACTGTATTGTATGCGCGTGCCAGACGAGTAATTGAATCCAGCAGGATTACCACATCGTGTCCACATTCTGTGAGTCGTTTTGCTTTATCGAGTACAATGTTGGCCACTTTTACGTGTTTATCGGCGGGTTCGTCAAACGTTGACGCAATTACTTCGGCATGTACACTTCTGGCCATATCTGTTACTTCTTCCGGGCGTTCATCAATAAGTAGCACAATCATGTATACTTCCGGATGATTGGCAGCTATGGCGTTAGCTATTTCTTTAAGTAATACCGTTTTACCGGTTTTAGGTTGGGCAACAATTAAACCACGTTGCCCTTTACCAATTGGCGCAAACATATCAACAATCCGCGTTGAAATATTGTCGTGGCCATTTCCCGTTAGGTTGAATTTCTCGTCAGGGAACAATGGTGTTAAATGATCAAATGGTACGCGATCACGGATGTACTCCGGGCTGCGGCCATTAATTTCAAGTACTTTAATTAAGGGGAAATATTTTTCACCTTCTTTGGGCGGACGAACAGTTCCTTTAACGGTGTCGCCGGTTTTTAACCCAAAAAGCTTTATTTGCGATTGCGAAACATAAATATCATCTGGCGAATTCAGGTAGTTGTAATCTGAAGAGCGAAGAAATCCGTAACCATCTTGTAAAATTTCCAGCACACCGGTGTTGTTTATAATTCCCTCAAACTCAAATTGGCGGTTTTTCTGGCGATTACCTTGCTGCTGGTTTTGCTGATTTTGTTGTTGGTTTTGATTCCTGTTTTGCTGACGTGGCCTGTCATCTTTATGCCCGCCGTGTTGTCTTTGCTGGCTCTTTTGCTGCACAGGTCGTTGTTGTTGTGGTTGCTGTTGCTGTTGTTCTTTTTCTTTGGGTTGATTTGTGGCTGGTGCAACTTTTTGCTCACGGTTTGGTTTTTCGGCTTCCTGGTTCTGAACAGCTTTCTTTTCTTCAGCTTGAGGAGCCGGCTGAGGGGCTGCCTGTTGCTGTTTGTCATCTGTTTTTTCGCGGTTAAAACCTTTAATTATAGCTTTAATCTGCTCCTGACGCGACTGAACATTATCTTCTTTTTTATCGGCTTGTTTTTTCTTCGGACCCGAGCCAACTTTTTCGCGTTTTACCGTTTCAACCCGTTGACGAGGTCTTTTCGAACGGCGTGGCTCATCGTTGCCTTGATCGCTTTGTTCGGCTTGTTTTTTTCGAATACCTAAAACACCTTTTTCTTCCTTTTTGGGAGTATTCTTTTGTCCTTTTTTCTCTGCCTCTAAAACGGCCTGAGTGTCCAGTATTTTATATATAAGATCCTGTTTCTTGTAGGATTCTACACGTTTAATTTTGAGCTCTTTAGCGATCTCTTTTAATTCAGGAACAAGTTTCTTGTTCAATTCTAAAATATCGTACATATATTAATGTTATAACTTTTTCTCGATTAATAATTGTTGAAAAATTCTTGGAACAATTGCCGAGGAGAGTGATTTCTGATGAAATCGAGTGCAAGTATAAATAAATACCTGCTTGTAAACAAAAAATTGATTCTATTTTTTCTCCCTATCTGTTATTTTTAAGTAAAATTAAATGTTTTGAAATTTCTTTCAAAAATATTGTGCTAAAACATTAGCATTAAACTGAGCTGAAATTGTTGATTGTAAATACTATACGTTTAATACCCTTAAATTGTTTAGGTTTTTCTGAAAAGACTTTATTTAAACATCAGATTAGTAAATGTAAGCAAGTATTTATTTAATTCCAACAAGGCGGATTACAGATGAAATGCCTTGATGAAAGGCACCTTCGTTGAGTTGGGTTTCGGTTTCAGTAATCGACAAAGATGAAAAATTCGCAAAATCACTTTTTAACTCCTTTTTGCTGAATAGAAAGTCTATATCTCTTGGGCCACCTGTGTTTTTACTAATTTGTTCTTTTGAGAAGGCTTCTAATATAATTGAACCGCCTGGTTTCAGAAAAGAGGCTAATTTCCGGTGCACATTTTCTCTCATCTTTCCTGGCATGTGTGCAAATGTCAAACACAAACAGTCGAAATAGTCTTGCTCAAACGAAACATTTTGATAGTCGCTGATAATATAGTTGATTGAAACATTATGTTCACTTGCAAGTCGGTTTGCTTTCTTATTTCCTTTTATACTCGGATCAAAAGCGGTTACATCCCAACCCAGTTTAGCAGCAAAAACAGCATTTCGGCCTTCTCCTTCAGCAGGAAACAGCGCCTTTCCGGGGGGTAATTCTAGTATATTTTGTTTGTAATATTCGTTAGGCTCTATTCCATAGGCATACTCCGTACTGCTATAACGTTCATCCCAAAAGTTATTCATAAAAATGTTTTTTCAGAAAGAACACTTTTATTTGGGAATGGTTGACTTTTTTACTGCCAATTTTTATTTGTGGAGCAAAACTGAACCTTTAGTTCAATTAAATAATAGGGGTAATTGTTATCAATACTAATAAAGTATGGTGGTTCTTGTGGCTGAAATTGTGGAGCACCAGAATAAATGAGCGTGCCGGATTCGGTAGAGGTGTTAAGACCAAAGGCATGTACTTCAGGTGTTTCGCCGGAGAACATCCAGTCTTGTTTAAAATCAAAGTAAATATTTCCGGACCTTATAATTACATTGCCAATGTTTTCTCCATTATCAGCATAAATAGCCTGAGCTGTTAACAGAGATCTTTGTACAAGGTTTTTCTCATTAATTGGAGCACCACAGTATGCCCTATGTGCAAAGCAACCTCCACTGGCAAATGGGTGACAGCATACAAACATGGAATACGTACCCCATCTGTTTTCATTAAAAGATATTCCTGCACTCCAAACTGAAATTGATTCGTTGGTTTCATTATCGTTAAAAATGGCATGGGCAAACAGGTAAATAGCTTTGCCTTCGAGTAACATTTCAGGTATATGGTAAATATCGGCAAGCTTAATGTTAAAAATATCAATGTTTTTTCCCTCAGCTTTATAAGTAAATTTACCCGGAACCGGTATCTTTTGTTTGTTTTGTGGAACTTGTTCCGGATCGGTTCCTGCCCACAGATGAACTTCGGAGATGCTATATTTATTTAATGTTGAAAATTGGATGTTAACTGAGGTACTATTGTTCGAAACCAACAGAAAACCTACGTCCTTATTTATTGCAGAACGTAAGGGAATTGCTACCGGATCGCAAATTGATTGAAAGTTGTTTGGAGAACTTTTCAAAAGCACTCTATCGGGTGCTGTGGGAATTATCTCCTCATAGTAACACCCTCCAACTAGTGTGATAAGTACCAGAGCTAATAAAATAAATTCTTTCCCTTTTTTCATGATGCTGTGTTTTTTTGTCTTTTTTTCAACAGGGTACATCCCTGATTTGTAATTCTATTGGGGTTTAATAAGCTCATGGAAATAACCAGGACTATTTTTGTTGAATCAACAAAAAATTGTCTTTTTTAAGCGTCCCGGAAAAAAGACATTTATTTCATCAATGCTGCAATTTCCTAATTTGACCAATAAACTGATAAAAAAGATAGGGTATAAAACTATGGTTCTTTGAGTGTTGATTGTTAAGTTGTTAACAATGGTGTTTGATAACTCGGGAATAGTAGGTGAAAGCCAGAATTAGCAGACCGTTTAGAGATATGGAGAATAGTAAATATTTATAGAATTGTTGAAATATATTGTTAAAATCAATGTTGTAGCTTAACTAAAATAAGAGTATGTTGACAAAATAAGTAGTGCTATCTACAATTGTTTAAGTGCTCCATACAGCACCTCAACCGGGTGTAGGGCTGTTCTTCCCGTACCATCTTTTATATGATGACGGCACGAAGTTCCGGGAGCTGAAATGATATAATCGTTTTTTGCTTCGCGAACTGCAGGAAAAAGAACCAGTTCGCCAATTTGCATGGAAAGTTCGTAATGCTCTTTTTCGTAACCAAACGAGCCGGCCATCCCACAACAACCCGAAGGAATCTCGCGCACAAAATAGTTTTTTGGTAACGACAACATTTTTTTCGACGGTTCGGTTGATGCCACTGCTTTTTGCTGGCAATGACCGTGCAATAAAATGTGTTGTTCTTCGGTGGTAAAAGTCTCTTCCTTTATGTTTCCTTTTTCTATTTCAGCGCTTATAAATTCCTCAAAAAGAAGAGCATTCTTTGCCAATATTTTTGCTGCAGGCTGCAGTTCTTTGTCAACCAATTCCGGGTACTCATCGCGGAAAGCCAGAATAGCCGAAGGTTCAATTCCAACCAGCGGTTTTTCGTCTGTGATAACATCTTTCAAAATATTTATATTTTCAGTAGCCACTTTTTTCGAAGTGCGCACCAGGCCTTTTGAAAGAAAGGTGCGCCCGCTTTCTTTGGTTATTGGAATTTTAACCTCGTAGCCCAGTTTTGTTAACAATAAAATAGCTTTAATGCCAATGTCGCTTTCGTTGTAGTTGGTAAATTCGTCGTTAAATAAATATATGGTTCCAATTTTCGGCTTGTCGGGCTGGGGTATACCTTTTCCAATCCATTTGTTTAGCGTTAATTTTGAAAGTGACGGAACGTTACGTTTAGTGGAAAAACCAATGCTACTTTTAAGTAATGATGTATTCATTATAAAATTTGAAACCGGACGAAATGCCATTGCCAGTTTGTTGAGGCGTGGCAGGTAGGCAATTAGTTTTGAGCGCAATGGAATGCCGTGTATGTCGTAATAATTCTGCAGGAATTCGGCTTTAAGTTTAGCCATATCAACGTTGCTTGGGCATTCGCTTTTACATGCTTTGCATGCTATGCACAGGCTCAGAATATCATAGATTTCTTTCTGATCGAAAAGCTTTTCTTTTTCGTTGTTATACAGGAATTCGCGTAAAATATTGGCGCGTCCCCGCGTACTTTTGTCTTCATCGCGGGTAGCCATAAAAGTAGGGCAGAGGGTACCCCCTACGAGTTCACTTTTGCGGCAGTCGCCCGATCCGTTACATTTTTCTATGCTTCGGAAATAGCCTTTATTATTCGAAAAATCGAAAACTGTTTCGGGCTCTGGAATTGGTTTGCCGGGTATTACCCGCAGGTTTTCGGTTATTGGTGGCGTATCAACAATTTTTCCGGGATTAAATATATTTTCCGGGTCCCAGCTTCTTTTTACTGATTTTACAAGTTCGTAGCATTGTTCTCCCAACATAAACGGGATAAACTTTCCTCTAACGCGGCCATCGCCGTGTTCTCCACTCATCGATCCCTTGTATTTTTTTACCAATTTGGCAGTTTCGTTCATCAAGGTATCAAAAATCTCAACATCCTTCGGATCTTTAAAATTAATTAGCGGGCGGAAATGAATTTCGCCGGTAGCAATGTGCGCATAAAATACGCTGTCCAAGCCTAGTTTTTTCAGAACAACTTTTATGTCGGCAACATAATCGGGCAGGTATTCAGGGTGTACGGCAGTGTCTTCAATTCCGGGGACACCTTTTCTATCACCAGGTATATTCGATAATAATCCTAAGCCGGCGGTACGCAAGGCCCACACCCGTTTTATTTTATCCGCACCAGTTACCAGCGGGTAATGATAGCCTAATCCTGCAGCTTTTAGTTCATTTTCAAGGGCTTCGGCGGTTTCCTTTAATTCTGTTTCAGTTTCAAAAGAAAACTCAATCATCAGCATTGCTCCGGGATCTCCTTCTACGAAAAAGCGGTTTTTGGTTTGTTCTATATTTTGTTTAGCCGCTTGCATTACCGGATCGTCCATTAACTCAATGGCTGTAGGGTTGTATTTTAGGGCAATCAGGTTCGCCTGCAACGATTCTTCCAGCGTTTCGAAATGCGCACATACCAAGCCTTTAAATTTTGGTGGAAGAGGAATTACATTGAGTTTTATTTTAGTGGAAAAGGCCAGGGTACCTTCAGAGCCGGCCAACAGTTTACAAAAATTGAATTTTTTGCCGTTTTGGGTAAACGGATCAGTATGAACCAATTCATCAATGGCATAGCCCATGTTGCGCCGGGTTAGTTTAGGGTCGGGAAAATTGTTTCGTATTTCTTTCTGATTAGCAGTGTTGGAAAGCAGCTCATTAATTTTGGAGTAAATGGCCGTTTCCATTGGGTTGGAATTATCGCTTATTTTTTGCTGAAACTCCTCTGTGGTGAGCGCTTTAAAAGTGGTTTCCGAGCCATCAGAAAGTATAGCATCAACCTCCAAAACGTGTTCACGAACACTTCCGTAGGCTAAGGAGTGCAATCCGCATGAATTGTTTCCTAACATTCCGCCAAGCACACAACGGTTAGCAGTTGAGGTTTCAGGGCCAAATTGTAAACCGTGTCTGGCCAAAAACAAGTTGAGTTCGGCCAGCACAACTCCCGGTTCTACAATAACGTATTGTTCTTGCCGGTTGAATTCCAGAATTCTATTCATGTATTTCGACACGTCTACCACAATTCCATTTCCAACCACTTGCCCGGCCAGGGAGGTGCCGGCACCTCGAGGAATGATGTTGGTTTTATTTTCTTTTGCAAAGGCGATGATCTTCTTGACATCATCTGCATTTTTGGGTTTGGTAACAGCCAATGGCAGCTCCTTGTATTGCGATGCATCAGTTGAATAGAGTACGCGTTGTACCTTGTCGATAAAAAGGTCGCCGCAAAGTTGGGCTTTAAGTTGGTTGAATTTGTCAATAGGTATCATATCGGTTGCAAAAAAACAAATTTAGCAATACTTTATAATTTGTAATACAAATTAGTTAAGGAGGTATTTTTTTAGTTTGGTGCTTTATTCAGCTTTTGCCGATTTGAAATCCAGGAGGATTTTTATATTTTTTTCCGGATCTTTTGCTAAAACTTCAAAGCCATTTTGTGTTTCAGAGCCATGTAATATTTTTGAGATTAAGGCCTCAGGTTTTAACCTGTTATTTGTTAAATGCTCAATGGCTTCCGCAAATTCTCCATGGCTTACCCGCGATGTCAGAATTGTTCCTTCTTTCCAAATCAATTCTTTAAAAACCACCGCTGCCGGTTCGGCACCCAGGCCCAAAACACAAACTTTTCCACCGCCAACAATTGAGCTAATGCAACCAACTACCGGATTTACAGTGTTCTCAGCTTCTTCAGGATGACCGACAGCTTCAAAAGCAATATCAACTCCCTTTCCATCGGTTTCTTTTTTTATACGTTCTACCGGGTTTTCTTTTGAAGCATTAATGGCAATAACATTGTTGTAGTATTTTGGGCCAATGGCTAATCGTTCTTCCAGTATGTCAACCATAAATACAGTATTGTTGGTAACTGTTCTAACAGCTTGCAGTATGCATAAACCTACTTTCCCCGAGCCCCAAATTACAATACTGTCGTTTTCCTGCACATTGGCGCGGTTTTTAGCGTGGCAGCCAATACTTAAAACTTCAATAAGCGCTACGTGTTCATCGGGAATAGACGCTGGTACTTTGTATAACATGCTGGGAGGTAGGGAAATGTATTCGCAGAATCCACCGTCCATATCAATGCCAATTAGTTTTAAGCTGGTGCATGCCGGATAATGTCCTTTTAAACAGGCAGGGCATTTTCCGCACCAGATGATTGGGTCGGGTGCAACTTTGTCGCCAACTTCCCAGCCATTCACATCTTTTCCCACTTCCACCACAACACCGCCAAACTCATGTCCCATAATTAAGGGAAGCTTTGTACGCGGGTGAAACTCACCAGTGTGAATGTGTTGATCGCTGCCACATATGCAGCCATATGTTACTTTAATTAACACTTCGCCTGATTTGCAGCTCGGTTTATTAACTTCTTTCCATTCTACCCGGTTGTATTTGGTAAGTACAGCAGCTTTCATAAGTATAGGTTTAAATTTTGATTTTAAAGATAATGGAAAAGCTTTATTTCTGAGGGATTTAATGCAATATCTTAGAATTTGAGAAATGACCGGCTTGTTCTATTTATTCTTTTATCCAAGCATAATGCTTTGTAAATTATAAAAAGCGCCAGCTGGAAATGGTACATTCTTTTTATAGAAAGAATATGGAAATAGTATTGTTGGTATTTAACCCTCAGTTGTTGAGGCAGTGGGGGGTTAATTACAAAACTAAACAATTCCAACTTCGGTAAACGGTAATTTGCGCAAACGAATACCGCTGGCGTTGAAAATGGCATTGGCCAGGGCCGGAGCTGTTGGAGGAAATCCCGGTTCTCCGATTCCGCCCGGAGCGTGTTCATTTTTCATTATCTGTACTTCAATTTCCGGCGTTTCATTAATTCGCAGTAATTCGTATTTATCAAAATTATTGTTTTGCACTTTTCCACCACTTATTTTTATTCCACCTTTGTATGCAGCGGTTAATCCCATTATAATGCTGCCTTCAATTTGAGCTTCAATGGTATCGGGGTTTATGGTTTGTCCACAATCAATGGCGGCATCAACTTTCACAATTTTCACCCCTGCCCCCGATTTTTTTACCGTTACCACTTGCGCACAGTACGAGGCAAATACATGGGCAAATGCCACTCCTTTATATTCGCCCGGAGTAGGATTGTCCCAATTCGATTGTTTGCGTATGGTCTCCAGCAATGAAATAGCGCGTTCATCATCCATGTATTTTATTCTGAAATTCATAGGGTCTTCGCCTGCGTGAATGGCTACCTCATCAACAAAACTTTCGTTTACAAAGCAGTTGGTTGACGAATAAACCGAGCGCCAGTACCAGATGGGTATTGGCAGTTGAACCGAAGTTCCGGCCTGGGTGTAATTGGCAAAATTGTACCCCCAATAGGCGCCCTCGTATGTGCCTCCACCAATACGGCTTAAATCGGCGCCTGGATTTTGGTGACCAATAATCTGGGCAATAATATGGTTTGAAAAAGAAGTTAGTTTTTTATTTTTATCAAAACCTGCATTAAAAACATTTAAAGTTGCCGGACGAAATGGACCGGCATTGGTATCATCTTCGCGGCTCCACACCACTTTAACGGGCCGTTTTGTTTCAGCAGATAAAAGGGCTGCTTCAGCTGCAAAATCCTGCAGCGAACGGCGTCCGAATCCTCCCCCTAAAAAAGTAACATTTACAGTTATGTTTTCTTCCGGAATTCCGGTAATTCTTGAAATGTCGGTTCGGGCCCGCTGGCCGTTTTGTGTGGGTAGCCAGGCTTCAACAGTGCCATCAGCTTTAACCCAAACAGTAGCATTCATTGGTTCCATAGGCGAATGGGCTTCGTAAGGGCATTCGTATTCGGCTGTAATAAAATCAACCGCGCTCGAAAGCAGCTGCTTATCTTCGTTTTTAAGACGTTGGGCTGTAGGCTTTATTGTTTTTTCCTGATGAAAACGTTCGAAAACTTTATCATTGTCAAATGCTTCAGGAATGGCTCTCCAGGTTATCGTCAGTTGTTTCCGGGCTTTAAAAGCCGTAAAGTAATCATCCGACATAATTGCTACTCCTTCGCGTGGTTTTCCAAATAATTCAGTTTTTAAGATTACTGTTGAAATAACTCCGGGAAGGGCTTCCACCTCGTCCTTGTTATATGACTCAACGGCTCCAAAAAAGTATGGTGTTCTTTCAACTGAAGCGTATAGCATGTTTTCCACTTCAATGTCAAGCCCAAAAACTGCTGCTCCGTTTACTTTCATCGGAATATCCTGGCGCAAAGTGGGTTTGCCAAGAATCGAAAAATCAGCACTTTTTTTAAGCTCAACATTTTCCGGAACTTCTAATTGTGCTGCATCGAGCACCAAATCGCCATAGGCCAGCTGTTCTTTGGAGTTTTTGCGCAAAACAATTCCATTTTCAACCCAACAATCGGCAATTGGACAGCCCCATTTATTGGCCGCAGCCTGCATTAGCATATGTTTGCCGCTGGCACCTATTTTACGTAATTCGGTGTATCCCCGGCGCACACTGGTACTGCCACCAATTCCCTGGTTACCGTATTTTTCTTTATCGGCAACCGATTGTACAATTTTTATTTTATTGATGTCTACTTCAAGTTCCTCGGCAATAATCATTGGAATGGCCTGGTATACGCCTTGCCCAAGTTCCGGTTTATGATTCAGAATTGTAACTATTCCATTAGTATCGATAAAAACAAAGTGGTTGAGTTCAACATCATCAGCACTGGCAGTTGTAACTTTGTTTTCAGAACCGGTACACCCCAACATTAAGCCAAGTCCGGTAGCACCAGTTAGTTGTAAAAATTCTCGTCGCTTCATCTTCTAAATTTTTTTTGTTTTATGGTGCTATGATTTTAATTCTTCTCCTGCATTTTTTATGGCTTTTTTTATACGAGGGTAAGTGCCGCAACGGCACAAAACTGCAGTCATTGCTGTGTCAATTTCGGCATCTGATGGCGTAGGGTTTTGATTTAGCAAAGATACAGCTGTTAAAATCTGCCCACTTTGGCAATAGCCACATTGCGGAACCTGAACCTCTGTCCAGGCTTTTTGAACGGTTTTCAGGTGTTTATAATCTTCCGACTCGATAGTGGTAATTTTTACATCGGGCGTAACCGTTGCAACGGCTATGGTGCACGATTTTATCGGGAATCCGTTAAAAAGTACAGTGCAAACACCACAATGGGCTGCCCCGCATCCAAACTTTGTTCCTTTTAATCCTACCTTATCGCGAATAACCCAAAGAAGCGGGGTATCGGGTTCGGCCTCTACTGCGTACATTTTGCTGTTAATGTTTAACTTAAATTGTGCCATATGCTTTTAAAAATTATTGAGTAAACAGGTTGAACTGTCGGGATTGTATTCTTCCATTGGAGCCTCACTCACTGCATCGTGAATACGGGTGGTTTTTTGTGAAAGGGGCGTTGCATTTTTACCCGAAAAACAGGCCTGAATTTCGGCGATTATACTTAAGGCAATTTCTGTAGGATTATCACTGCCAATATCAAGCCCAATGGGGTAATGCAATTTTGTTTTATCGTATTGTATGCCTGGTTTTCGTTTGTTGAGTTCCTCTACCATACGCGCACCACGGCGTTTGGGACCCATTATGCCAATATATTTTACCGGGTGATTTATTATTTTTTCGAGTATGAAATAATCTTTATAATAATCGTGACTAACCAGCAGAACAGCGGTGTTTAAATGTAATTGTGTTTTTTCGATAAAATCGTCAAAATTGGTTTGATTAACATTAATTCCGGGAAGTTTTTCACGGATATTTTCCAAACCACAATCATTCGCTACTTCAATTTGCCATCCCAGTTGATGGGCAAAGTTTACCAGTGGAACTACATCGGGGCCCGATCCCCAGATAACAACTTTACGCTGCAGACCAATGAATTCGTTTAAGGTAATTCTAGTGGCTGTTTTTTCAACCTGGCAAAAATTTTCGTTCACAGGGGTCTTCTGAGGAAATTCTTTTGTCTGCTGTTTCTTTAAATTCCTGCTGACAGTAACTTTTTCATTTATCCATTCAACATTGGTGCTTAAAAATGCAGTTTGCTGGTTTTCAAAAATAGCGATTACGGATTTTGAAAAAGTAACGATTGTTTCGTTTACCGGTTCAATAAGTATGTCGATAATTCCATTACAGCCCAGCGCTACCCGTATTTCTTTGTTTTTGCTTTCGCGGGTATCGTAAGTTACCAGAATATTTTCATTGTTTTTTATGCTGTTAATGGCTTTGTTTCTGATATCACCTTCTAAACATCCGCCACTTATATTGCCAAACCAATTTCCATTTATTTGAATCACCATACGTGTGCCTTCGCGTCTGTATGCCGAACCTTTCACCCGCACTACTGTTGCAAGGGCAAATTGTTTTTGCTTATATTGTTCTACTAACTTTTTTGCCAGATGATAAAACTCGTGATGCATTTTTTTGTTACCTGTTATTAAACAATACCTTAAAATTTTGTCGCAAAATACCTACAAAATAGCAGGACTGATTTTGGCAGCCGGTGAGTCGAAACGTTGCGGGACTCCCAAACAATTACTGCCTTTTAAAGGAACTACCTTATTAAATTACACTAAAAAACAATTAAGTAAGAGTTTGGTTGACAGAACCTTTGTGATACTTGGCGCAAATGCCAACGAAATTGTGAAAAAAAGTGAATTAAACGAACCTGAAATTATTGTTTTTAATGAATGGGAACAAGGTATGGGGGCATCGCTGGCCTATGCCTGCCAAACCATTTTTAGCAAAGAAGAGTTTGATGGAATTTTAATTACACTTACCGATTTGCCATTGGTTGGTGCTGAACATTACCAGAAAATGTTGCAAAATTTTACTGAAAAAGAGGATATAGTTGCTACCTTGGCGAACAACATTCTTGGCGTACCTGCATTATTCGGGGCAGACTTTTTTAATAGTTTACTTAAACTAAGTGGAGACAAAGGCGCTAAAACAATTCTTCAGCACAATGAAAAAAAGGTTAAACGAGTAATAAATAATAATGCCGGTGTAGATATTGATACAATGGAAGACTACCAGAAACTGCTGTTAACAATGGATCATTAATCTTCTTATTCCTAATCACTTTCGCCACTTATTTTTTGTGGTCGGTTGCCAATATTTCCTCCAGGTTTTTAATTACTTCATCCACATTCGCCTTAGTAAAACAAAGTGGCGGTTTCGATTTTATAACATTGTTGTAAGGGCCATCGGTACTTACCAGGATGAAACGGTTGCGTAGTTCGTTTTTTACCCTTTGTGCAAGTTGGGTGTTAGGTTGATTGTTAAATCGGTTTTTCACCAACTCAACACCAATAAACAGCCCGGCACCACGCACGTCGCCAATGCATTCAAATTTTAACTGTAGCTGGCGTAAACGTTCTAAATAATAATTTCCAACCTCTTTTGCGTTTTGTTGTAGCTGTTCTTCTTCCAATACATTTAAAACTGCCTGCCCAATGGCACACGAAACCGGATTTCCTCCAAACGAACTAAAAAACTCCATTCCGTTGTTAAAAACATCGGCAATTTCGCTGGTGGTAACAACTGCGCCAATGGGATGACCGTTGCCCATTGGTTTGCCAAGAATTACAATGTCGGGCACCACATGGTACATTTCGTATCCCCAAAAAACATCACCCAAGCGTCCAAAACCGGTTTGTACCTCATCCGAAATGCACAAACCGCCCTGTGCTTTTACTGCTGCATAAACATTCATTAAATAATTTTGTGTAAGTGGCACCTGGCCACCGCAGCCCACTATTGGTTCGGCAATAAAAGCTGCAATTTCGTTCTGGTTAATTTTCTTGATGGCATCGTTTGTAAACTGCTCTGCACTGGGTTTGCCCCTGAATGCATCAGGCAAGGGAAGGGGAAGTACCTGGTCTGAGGCTCCATTACCTCCTTTTCCTGCAAACTTGTAATGGCTGATTTCGATTACCGAATTGGTATTGCCATGATAGCCATATTCCAATGCCGCAATACGTTTTCGGCCAGTAAAATGCCGAACCAAACGGATGGCCAAATCGCTGGCGGCGCTGCCCGAGTTTACCAGAAATACCTTATTTAATTTTTCAGGAAAGTAGTTAAGCAGGCTTGCTGTGTATTGGTTTAACTGGTCGTATAAATAGCGGGTGTTGGTATTTAGCCTGGCCATTTGTTTTTGTCCGGCTTCAACAACCCGGGGGTGCGAATGTCCCACGTGCGGGATGTTGTTGTAGGCATCGAGGTAGCTGTTTCCATATTTGTCGAACATGTATTGAAACGCTGCCTGTTCCATATAAATTGGCTTTTTATAGCTTACCGAAAGAATTGGATTTACCGACGAAAATCGTTGTTGTTGCACTTCTTCAATTGATTTCTCGATGGTAACATCAATTCCGGCAGCTTTTCGGAATTGGTTTTTGGCATAAACCGGATTTATGCTCAACCATTTTTTTAACAGTTGCCATGCCGGTTTTTCGCTAATGGCAATATAATTATTTGCCGGTTGTTTTATTTTCTCTTCGGCCGAATTGCAAACACTGGTACAAAGCCGTGCAGCTACCAGCCAGTAAAGCAGGTCTGTTTCAAGTTGATTTAACGGAGTTTGTTGCCCGTAGCCTTTAACCAGGTGAAACGCCCAGTTAACCGGATCTTTCTTTCCCATAACAGCGTAAGTTATGGCAATAGCAAGTTCGTTAATCAATTGTGTGTGGCAAATATCGCCAAAATCAATAATTCCACTGATTGATTCGCCGTTAACCAGCACATTCCAGTCGTTGGCATCGTTATGAATGATTTGTTTACGAAGGCCCGGAAGTTGCGGAACAACCAGTTCGCGGTGTTGCAGCAAAACATATTCAACCAGTTTTCGCTTGCCCGGGTTGCTTATAAGGTTGACTTTTGGGGCAACGGTAGCTTGAAAATGCTGTAAATCCCAGTTAAAATGGCGTGCTTCTATCCGATAATTTTTCAGACCGGCAAGCTGTAAATCCATGTTAGCCAGAAAAGCGCCAAATCTTTCAAATAATTTTGGAGTAGGTGCCGATTGAGCAAGACATGTACCTTCAACAAACGATAACAAACGATAGACTTTATCGTTGGTGAAAGTAAGCTCCTGGTTTGCTGAATTTTTTATTAGCTGCGGAAAAGACCGATGTCCCCTGAACAATGAAAGAGCGGTATTTTCTGCCTCAACAAGTTCGGTTGTTTCTTTGTTGTCAGCATAAACTTTTAAAATGTATTTTCCCTGCTTGGTATCAAGCCTGTAATTGGTACTGATATACCCGTCGAGTTTTTTTATTTCCCTAACATCTGTATTGAAAAAAGCGCTTAATATGTGCTTTATTTGTTTCATCGGTACCGTCTGAAAAAGCTGTACAGTTCATCGCTAAGCTGTTTATAAATGGGACGGGTAAATTCAATAAATAAATCCTGGTGCGGGGGAAGTGGCATTGCTTTTTGCTGGGTTAACGCAAACTGTGCATCAGACAGAGCTTCGGCATCGCCGGCAAAAATGGCATATTGGTTTACCCAGGTAAACGACCCCGGGATAAGGTTATCGCGCAATAGCTTGTCGGCCTGGAAATCAGTAATTCTGTAATTTAACCTTCCTCCCGAAATTACCTCGTCGGTGTAGGTTTTTAACTTTGCCCGATACGTTTTTGTTACAAATGTTGTATCGGTAACAGGCACTCTCACCCGTTTGGCAAGACTCTCTTCTTTCTCGTTTCGAACCAGGTTGCCTACTGAAAAATCGTAAAATTCCATACGTACAATAAAATCGGGGTTGAGTTGAAAATTCTCGGCTTGTTGTGGCGAGAAGAAATTTACAAAACCGGAGGGTGGAAATTGATTATTCAGGTACTCAAAAACCTGATTGTAAAAAAACTCGGAGCTGAGCTGGTATCTTTTTGTTCTAACGGTAATAGCTTCTACCACAATGTTTACGGTAGCCATTTCTTTAGCAATAGCCATTTTGTCATTGCTGTCTTTATAGCCTGGAATCCAGTAATCGGCTTTATTAAAATGATTAAAGGCGGTTCGGGCACTTTCGCGGGAGTCTTCTTCTAAAAAGTGCAAACCAGCCTGGTAACGGTCTTCAGCTGCTTTTTCGTGTGCCAGATTCAGTTCTGAGGTGTACGATTTCGGATCTTTAATAATATTTCGTGCTGCCGGTGTGCTTCTAATCAGTTCACTCATCCGGTTCACCTTATTCATTATAAAAATGGTGTGCTCCCATTTAAAAGCTTCGTTTGCGGTAAGTG
The DNA here is from genome assembly GCF_963676735.1 of uncultured Draconibacterium sp. Lineage (NCBI taxonomy): Bacteria > Pseudomonadati > Bacteroidota > Bacteroidia > Marinilabiliales > Prolixibacteraceae > Draconibacterium > uncultured Draconibacterium sp. The sequence goes on from NZ_OY781464.1 coordinate 1,236,928, forward strand.
TCTGGTCAATTTCTTCCTGCGACCATTGTATGGCAGTGGGGTAGCCTTCGCGCAAAACTCTTAGTGCCTTTTCGTTGGATGGGGTCGACTTTAAGCGTTCAACAGCTTTTGTGATGGCCTCGTAATAATCACCGCGTTGCAATGCTTTTTTACCCGACGAACACGAAAAAATAAAAAGGGTGAGCAGTATATAAAGTAAGTTTCTGGTTGTCATTTTTCATCAACAGTTTGTTACGGCAAATATAACCTTTTGCGGTTGGCTTAAACAAGCTATTTGTTTTATAAATAGAGTAATTTTCCCAATTCTTCCATTGCTTCGGTGGCTTTCATTTCAAGAAATATATCGGTTACCGTATGTGTAAAATGCGAAGGTTTGATGTTTATTTCGATAATTTTGGCGCCATTTTGTTTAGCCACCTCCGGAATTTGGGCAGCGGGCATAACTTCTGCATTGGTGCCAATAATTAACAGAACATCGGCTTTGGCAGCCTCCTGAAATGAGCGTTTTTTGGCAAAAGCCGGAATAGGTTCGTTAAAGAACACCATATCGGGTTTTAATATTCCTTTACAAATGTAGCAGGTGGGAGGGAGGTAGTTTAAATCGGCAAAGCTCATGTCGTACTCCGAGCTGCATTCGGTGCAAATTAATTGTTTATAGGTGCCGTGTAGCTCGTAAACATATTTGCTTCCGGCTTTTTGGTGAAGATGATCGATGTTTTGCGTAATTACTGTCTCAACAAAGCTACGTGCTTCCATTTTTGCCAGCATTTGGTGTGCAATATTGGGTTCAGCATCACCTAAACTGTCGTAAAAAATCTCCTTTATTTTTTTCCACGATTGTAAGGGTTTTTTATGAAAATACTCAATCTCCAGAAAGATTGGATGGGTGGTGTTCCATAAACCGTCTTCGCCACGAAAAGGCGGAATTCCACTCTCAACAGAAATCCCTGCTCCTGTAAAAGCTACAGCATATTTTGCCTTTCGAATCAGAAAGGATGCCTGCCACAGTTTATCAATCAGTGATTTTGTGAGTTTTGTTGAATTCATAAATTTAAAATCCCGGTAAATGATTTGTTTACCGGGAGATAACTATTTTCTATTTGTATTGGTCTTTATTCTTCCGGTTCAAGTAGTTTTGATACTGAAACGGTAGTATCTTCGTTAAAACGTATTTTAAAATTCAATTTCCTGAATACCGATATCATGGGTTTGTTATCGCGGGTGGTTTCTGCAGCCAGTTTTTTTATTCCGCGTGATTTGGCAATGTCTAAACAGTAACTGGTTAAGGTATAGCCCAATTCTTTCTTTTGCCATTTGTCGGTGATTAGCACTGCGTACTCCATAATTTCCACATCAGGGTCGGCAATTAAACGCCCTACGCCAATAAGTTCTTTACTGCCGTCTTCTTTTTCGTGCTCGGCAACAATAGCAATTTCACGATCGTAATCGATAAAACAAAACTGCGAAGCTACCTCATGCGAATCAAAATAAAAATCGTAACGAAAACGGTGATAAATAGATTCTTTTGAGCAGCTGCCCAGCAACTCCAGCCACATGGGTTCGTCTTCGGGGCGTATGGGGCGCAGGGTGATGGGCGTTCCATCGCGCAGGGTTGCATCAGAAATTAAGCTTTCGGGATAAGGTCGCATTACCAGGTGCGAGTATTCTTTTACAGGACTTGCCAGTATCTCTTCATCAACAACAATACGGGCATCCAGTGCAATAACATCTTTTGGTGTTACAATTAGCGGATTGATATCCAGTTCCTCAATTTCAGGATAGTCGGCTGCCAGGTACGACATGCGAATGAGCACTTCAATCAGCTTCTCAATGTTTTTTGGGGCATCGCCACGCCAGCCTTTTAGCAAGGGATAAATTTTTAACGATTTCAGCATTTGTTGGGCCAGTCGCTCGTTTAGTGGCGGAAACTCCAATCGTTTGTCTTTAAAGAGTTCGGCTGTGGTACCGCCCATTCCTACCAGCATTACCGTTCCAAAAACCGGATCTTTTTTGGTGCCAATAATTAGTTCAATGCCATCTTTGGTGTCTACCATTTTTTGTACGGTAACGCCTTCAATTTTGGCATCAGGACGCTTTTCTCCGGCAGTTTTAATCATATTTCGGAAGGTGGCTCTTACCATTTCCTCGTTTTCAATATTTAAAGCCACACCGCCAACATCTGATTTATGCGTAATATCGGGCGAGTAAATTTTTAATACAACCGGATATCCCTTTTTCCCCGCAATTTTTACGGCTTCGTCTTCTGTAGCAGCAGGTGTAGGGTGAGTGGTGGCAATGCCGTATTCGTTAACCAGCATTTTCGAGTCGTCTTCGTTAAGTATTTTGGCTTTTGGAAATACTTCGCTCAGGTATTTTTTTCGCAGTTCGTTTCGGTCGTATTGAAACGAAAGGGGTACTTCGCGTGGTGTTTCATAAAGCATTTGTTGGTTTTCCGAATAATCAGACAAGGTCATAAATGCCCTGATGGCTTGCTCCGGAGCGGGGTAGTTTGAAATTCCGTTCTGGTTTAATATCTGAATGCCTTCGCGCATGGCAGTTCCTCCGAGCCACGCTGCCATTACCGATTTTGTTGTGTTTTTAGCCATTTCGGCTATCGCATTTGCCGTTGCAGTTGGGTCGGTCATGGCCTGTGGTGTAAGCAATATCAAAACTGCATCTACTTTTTTATCTTCCAGAACTATTTCTGTTGCCCTGGCAAAACGCTGTGGTGTTGCATCTCCCAATACATCCACCGGGTTGCCATGCGACCAGAAAGGCGGCAGGTAATCGTTTAGTTTTTGCATGGTCTCTTCTGATAAGTTTACCAGTTTTCCTCCCATTGAGATAAGCGAATCCGTTGCCATAACTCCGGGGCCACCGGCATTAGTAACAATAGCCAGACGATTACCTTTAGGAATTCTTTTACGGCCTACGAGATCGGTAAAATCAAAAATATTTCCAAAATCGAAAACTCGTGCCAGACCTGCTCTGCGGAATACGGCATCATAAATCGAGTCTTCTGATGCCATTGCTCCGGTGTGCGATGCAGCTGCTGCAGCCGATTCGGGATAACGGCCAGACTTGTACACAATAATTGGTTTCTCGCGCGAGAAAGCCCTTGCCGCCGACATAAAAGTGCGGGCATCGGCAATTGATTCTACATAAAGAACGATGGATTTTGTGTTGGGATCCTGGCCAAAGTAGTCTATCAGGTCGCCAAAACTTACATCCATGGAGTTGCCAATGGAAACAAAGTTTGAGAATCCAATATTTGATTCGTAAGCCAATCGAGAACGGAGGTGCAAAGCGCTCCTGATTGTGAAATAAAAGCCACATGACCTTTTTTGGGCATTCCTGAAGCAAAGCTCACGTTCATATTCAGCCCGGGAACAAGTATACCTAAGCAATTTGGCCCGATAATTCGCATGTCCGGAAATTTTGCTTTTTCTGCTTTTACCTGAGCTTCAAGTTTTTTGCCCTCGTCGCCCGATTCTTTAAATCCTGCCGACATGATGATGACCCCGTGAATGCCAGCTTCGCCACAATCTTTTACCAACTGTGGTACGGCCTGGGCCGATGTCATAATAACTGCCAGGTCGGGAGTTTTCGGAAGACTTTTTACATCCGGATAACAAGGAATACCAAACACCGCCTCGCGTTTTGGATTTACCGGATAAACTACACCATTAAAACCTCCTCCAACAAGATTACGAAGTGTTATTCCGCCAACACTGTCGGGGTTATTTGAAACTCCAACCAGCGCGATGCGTTTTGGCCGGAATATACTATCAAGTTTTTTAATTGCCATATTTCAAAATTTTTGGTCTTTTTGGGTGCTAACTACAGTCTTGCACCTCAAACTGGTTGATTCTCGATATAAATTTCATGAAAAAATACCAGCTTCTAAAATATGTTATTTCGCGATATGTTTTTCATTGTGTTGTTGTAATGTGCAGTTAGTAAGTTGTTTGAATGGTTTTGTTGCGGTGTTTTTAAGAAAATTTATGCTGTAGAACAATTGAAAATTTCGCTGTTTTTAAGCATACGCGTTGTTGTAATCATCATTTTAATAGAAAAAAGCGCCTTTTGGGCGCTTCACTATCATTGAAATCGCTTTGGTGGTTTTGTAAGCAAAATAATAATACTGCCGATTAAACATGCAACTCCGGCTACAATAAAAGGAGTCATCCAAACAATTGGACCCGACGATGCTGTTGCTGCATCTTTAAAATAACCTGCCAGCTGTGGGCCTGCAATCCCTGCAATTCCGTAGGCAGTAAACATCCATCCGTAGTTTTTGCCAACGGTTTTATTTCCAAAAAAATCGGCAGTTATGGCCGGAAACAGCGCAAAATTTCCGCCAAAATTAAATCCAATCATGCAAGCACTTGCTATAAAACCTGCGGTATGGCCATAGCGGATAAAAATGTGATATATCATCAGCATAATTACTCCTTGCAATACGGTCATAAAAAAAATGGCTCTTTTTCGTCCTAATTTGTCGGAAATCATGCCCCAAACAATTCGGCCAAGGCCGTTAAATATGGCGTACCAGGCCATGGCTGTTCCGGTTATAACGCCTGCATTTTTTACTTCGTTATGTTCCAGGGCATCAATGCCAAAAAGTTTTATACAGTAAATAACCATTAAACCTGCCAATGCCGAAAAAATGAATACCGCCCAAAGGGCATAAAATTGTTTGGTATGCAGCATTTGCTTTGAGTCAAACTCAATACCTCCTGATGCTTTTGTCCCAGTCTCAGCCGGTGGTTCCCAGCCGGAGGGTTTATAATCTGCCGGAGGGTTTACCATAACCAACGAACCCAGTAAAACCATGGCAGCAAAGGCGATACCGTAAATGACAAAAACACTTTGTACACCGGGTAATTCAAATAAATGTGTGGTATTTAACAGCCCGCCAAACCACGAGCCTGCAAGTTTTACCCAAATGGTAGCACCAAACCCAAAACCAGCAACCGCTAAACCCGTTATCATTCCTTTTTTATCGGGAAACCATTTTACACCTACTGCTATCGGAACTACGTATGCCAGGCCTATTCCGGCTCCGCCCAAAAAGCCAATACACAGCAGCTGGGCGATAAAGGAATTGCCAAATATACCTCCAAGAACATATCCGGCACCTAAAACAAGTCCACCGGTAAACGCAACGATGGTTGGCCCTGATTTGGTCTGCCATTTGCCGGCAAATACCATTACTACAGCAAAAGTGGCAAGTCCGAGCGAAAATATCCAAGCTGTTTGTGTGGCCGAAAAACCATATTCCCCATTGGTATCGGTTAATAATTTTGTAAAAACCGACCAGGCATAAATAGCTCCAAGAGCAAGCTGTATAAGTATTGCTCCAGCTACCACAACCCAGCGGTTTGTTATTTTTAGTCCTCTCATTTTGTTTTGATTTGTTAGTTTTTTATTGTCAGGCTTCAGGGTACAAAAAATACCCAAATAGTACCCAAAATTCATTTATAGTTGTTGGGGTGAATTTGGTTGGAAAAGAAACAGACATCCTCAATTGAAGATGTCTGTTTAGGAAAAGCTATCGTTTTACTTCAACTTTTGCACCGTCAATAATTTCATCAACAACGCCCGGATCGAGTAAGGTTGATGTATCGCCAAGATTGGTAGCGTCGCCTTCGCCAATTTTGCGTAATATGCGTCGCATAATTTTTCCCGACCTGGTTTTAGGCAAGCCGCTAACAATTTGAATTTTATCGGGTTTAGCAATTGGTCCGATAAATTTGTTTACCGTTGCCCGAATTTCAGCCTCAATGTTATCCAGTTCCGCGTCGGTCATTTCCTCACAAATTACATAGGCATAAATTCCTGCCCCCTTAATTTCGTGCGGATATCCCACCACTGCAGATTCAACCACTTTAGGATGTTGGTTTATGGCATCTTCAACTTCTGCCGTACCAATACGATGACCTGAAACATTGATAACATCGTCAATCCGACCTATTATCCGATAGTACCCCTCTTCGTCACGTTTGGCGCCATCACCCGTTAGGTAATACCCCGGGAAAGAGGAGAAGTAGGTTTGATAACACCGTTGATGATCGCCCCAGGTAGTGCGCAACATGCCCGGCCAGGGGTGTTTCATGCAAAGTATTCCTTCCACGCTATTACCTTTCAATTCATTTCCCTCGTGGTCGAGTAATACGGGCTGAACACCCGGTAATGGCAAAGTAGCAAGAGAGGGTTTGGTTGGTGTAATTCCGGCCAGCGGGGTAATCATTATTCCGCCGGTTTCGGTTTGCCACCAGGTATCTACAATGGGGCAGCGCCCTTTTCCAACCAAATCGTGGTACCAGCGCCAGGCTTCTTCGTTAATGGGTTCGCCAACTGTTCCAAGTACTTTTAACGAGCTCAGGTCGTATTTTGTAACCCATTGGTCGCCCTGGGCTACCAGTGCCCGAATTGCCGTTGGTGCAGTATAAAACTGGTTTACTTTATACTTATCCACAACTTCCCAAAACCGGCCGGCATCAGGCCAGGTAGGCACTCCTTCAAACATTATTGATGTGGCACCGGCAAGCAGTGGCCCGTAAACAATATACGAATGCCCGGTTACCCAGCCAATATCTGCGGTACACCAGTACACATCTCCGTCGCTGTATTGAAATACATTTTTAAAGGTGTATTCGGCATAAACCATATAACCAGCAGTGGTATGCACAACCCCTTTGGGCTTACCGGTTGATCCTGAAGTGTAAAGGATAAATAGCACATCCTCAGCATCCATCGTTTCTGCTTTGTTTTCGCAATCAACGCCAGCAACTAAATCGTGCCACCAAATATCTCGTCCTTCAGTCCAGTTTATATCCTCTTCTGTTCTTTTTAAAACAACTGCGGTTTTAACCGATGGGCAGTTTTCCATTGCTTCGTCGGCAATACTTTTTAAGGGAATTGATTTTGTTCCCCGAAATCCTCCATCAGAAGTAATCACCACTTTTGCTTCTGCATCATTTATACGATCGGCTAATGCAGTAGCCGAAAAGCCGGCAAATACAATGGAATGAATTGCTCCAATTCGGGCGCATGCCAGCATTGCAATGGCCAGCTCGGGCACCATTGGTAGGTAAAGTGCCACACGGTCACCTTTTTCCACACCAATTTTTTTCAAGCCATTAGCAAACTGTTTTACTTTATCGAACAGTTCGCCGTAGGTGAGCCTTACTTCGGGCTCTTTTGGGTCGTTGGGTTCCCATATTATGGCCACCTGATCTTTTCGCATAAACAGGTTGCGTTCAAAAATATTTTCAGTGATGTTGAGTTTGCCGTTTACAAACCAGTTTACATCCGGAGCTCCCTCTCCTTCAAATTTGTAATCAAGCACCTGGTCCCATTTTTTTTGCCAGTAATGACTTTCGGCTATTTTTCCCCAAAAAGCATCGGGGTCAGCCACACTTTCCTTGTACTTCTGAAAGTACTCGGCTAAACTTGTGATTTTATTTACCATAGCAGCTATCTTTTGGTTAATTAAGAAAATGATTCGAGTTAAAACAACTCCGTAATAAAATTACGGAAGCCCTAAAAAATGCCGTTTGCACGGTTTTGTCCTGTTGAAAATAAGTTGTGGTTATTCCCAATTATATTTGCTTCGTAAGAATTGTCGAAGGAAGGTTGAAATATTCGATATGGTAGTATTAAACAAATCAAGTTGAACATAGAAAACAACTTAATATTTCAGCTTTTGAAAATAGTATAAAATCAGTTTAGTTTAAAAGATTTTAATATATTGTAAAACACTATCTTGTTGATTGTAAAACATATAGTCGTTTTTGATAAAAACAGGTTTTTTCCTTAATTTTAAACAAATCTGCTCTTATAATTTTCACTTATTCTTTCATCGGGGTAATGTATCGTATTTCGTAGGAAACGGGTTATGTGGCAATACTCAAGTTTAATAGAGCAATTTATATCAAATTCAAACCAGTTGATAATTCGTTAAATACGATTTCTAAGTTTAAAATTTTTCAGGATGGTTTACAACATAAAAATAACTGAGAAAAGTTATCGCTTGTAAACATCAGGAGCCGTACCTTCGATAAAAAAATCGCACAATGAGAATAAACAACTTTAACGAACTTCTTGAAGTAGTAAAAAAACAGGAACCCAAAAGAGTGGTTGCTGTTAACGGTGTTGATGTAACTACACTTGAAGCCTTACACGATGCGGTTGAAATGGGTTTTGTATCGCCAATTTTGACGGGTGATAAAGTTAAAATTGAGGAATCGTGTAAAAAACTGGGAATAGATAGTTCTGATTATCAGATTTACCATACCAATTCGTTGAGTGAAGCTACAGAGAAGGCAGTTGAACTTATTCACGAGAAAAAAGCCGACGTTTTAATGAAGGGAATGGTTTCAACCGATAAGTTTATGCGAACCTTATTGAAAAAGGAGTTTAACCTTGTTCCCTCGAAAGGAACTTTAAGCCATATTTCGGTTGTTAATAATCCAAATTATCACAAACTATTGGTTTTTAGCGATGCAGCGGTTCTTCCTTATCCTGATTTAAAACAAAAAATTCTGATGACCAATTACCTTATTTGCGCAGCAAAGTCATTAGGGATTAATGAGCCCAAAGTGGCGGTAATTGCACCAACAGAGCAGATTATTATTTCCATTCAGTCGTGTATGGATGGAGCAACCATAGCCAAAATGGCTGAGCATGGTCAGATTGAAGGAGGCCTAGTTGATGGGCCGATGGCGCTTGATGTGGCTATTAATAGCGAGGCGGCCGAAGTGAAAGGATTTACCTCGCCGGTAGCCGGTGATGCCGATTGTTTGTTATTCCCGAATATTGATGCTGCCAATGTATTTTATAAAACTAATTCGAAGCTGGCCAAAGGCGAAATGTCGGGAATTATTGCCGGAGCAAAAGTGCCGGTGGTTGTTTCATCAAGGGGCGATAGCCGGCAAACCAAGTTAAACTCCGTAGCGCTTGCATCAATAGTAAGTTACCAGGCAAGTATAAGTTAATTAATTTTATGCATCAGGTATTAGCCATAAATCCGGGATCAACCTCAACAAAATTTGCCGTTTATAACGAAAAAGAATGTGTTTTTACTCAAACTATCCGGCATCCGCTGGAGCAACTGCTTCGTTATAAGAATATTATCGATCAGTTCGCGTTCCGAAAAGGAGTAATTATTGACGCTTTGGTGGAAGCTAAAATAGAAGTTGATGCCATAAAAATTATAATCGGGCGTGGAGGTTTAACCTATCCGCTTGAATCGGGTGTTTACCAGGTAAACAACCTTATGCTTGAGCATTTACGGCAAGGAATTATGGGGCACCATGCCAGCAATTTGGGCGGAATGCTGGCCGATTATATTGCCCTGCAAATACCAAATGCCAAAGCATATATTGCCGACCCGGTGGTTACCGACGAGTTGGATGAGGTAGCACGTTTTGCCGGTCATCCAAGGTTTAAAAGACAATCTATTTTTCATGCATTAAACCAAAAAGCTACAGCTCGATTGCATGCTCAAAAGGTATCGGGAAAATATGAAAGTATGCGCTTAATTGTAGCGCATTTGGGCGGAGGTATTTCGGTTGGGGCACATAAAAACGGAAGGGTAATTGATGTAAATAATGCGCTTGATGGAGAAGGACCTTTTAGTCCGGAACGCTCGGGATCTCTGCCCGTTGGCCAGCTAATTGACCTTTGTTTTAGTGGCGGGTTTTCAAAAGAACAGGTACGCCGAATGGTAGTTGGCGAGGGGGGCTTTGTAGCATACCTGGGCACTAATGATGCGCTGGAAGTTGAAAAACGAGTTGGTAATGAAGATGAAAAGGCCCGAATAATTCAGGAGGCGCTGTTTTACCAGGTGGCTAAACTAATAGGTGAGATGGCAGTTGTATTGGAAGGGCGAGTAGATGGTATTTTGCTAACTGGCGGGCTGGCTTACAATAAGCAGTTGGAAACTTATATCAGCAACAAAGCAGGCTTTATTGCTCCTGTTTTTGTGTATCCGGGTGAAGACGAGTTGGAAGCTTTGGCTTCAAATGCTTTGCGTGTGGCCAAAGGCGAAATTGAAGCAAAAACCTACAACCCGGTTGTTTAAAAGGACTTATTTTCTTAATGACGATTGGCGAACAACCAAATCAATGGGTAACATTACCTTTTTATTCAGGTTTTTTCCTTCTTTAAGCGATTCGAAAAATAAGCGGGCAGCTTCTTCTCCCATTTGAAAGGTGGGATGGCTAACCGATGTTAACGGAGGATCAACAACAATGGAATGAAACTCATCGGTAAAACCGGCCAGCGAAATATCATCAGGAATTTTGTAACCTTGTTTTTTTACTTCCAACATGGCAGCAAAAGCAATGGTGTCGTTTACCCCAAAAATAGCATCTGGTTTTCCATCCAAACGTAATAATTTCCTGGTGGCCTCCTTGGCATCGTTAATACTCAGGTTGCAATGTACCAGCAGGTTTTCGTCGTATTCCAACCCACATTCCTTTAATCCGTTTAAATAGCCAACTTTGCGGTTTTGCGAAATATTCAGATGTTCGGGGCCTGAGATGTAAGCGATTCTTCGGCAACCGTTTTCATAAAAATGCTGGGTTATCTTTTTTGTGGCATCTTGTCCGTTTGCCAATACGTTCGATACATCGAGCTCTTCACAAACACGGTCGAAAAATACCAGCGGAATTTCGTTTTTTATCAGTTGATCAAAGTGCGAAAAATCATTTGTTTCCTGGCTCAGACATACAATAAACCCTTCCACTCTTGAGCGTTGCAGGTTTTTTACCGATTCAATTTCCTTTTCCATCGATTCGTTTGATGAGCTGATAACAATAAAATAGCCGTGTTCTTTCGCTACCTTCTCAATACCCGAAATGATGGAAGAGTAGAAGTGCGTATTGATGTCTGGAACAATTACACCTATCATTTTTGTTTGCTGACGCAATAAACCCATGGCCAGCGGATTAGGCGTGTAATTACGTTCCTCGGCAAGGGCTTTGATTTTTTTTGTCATCTCCGGACTAATGTCGGGATGATTTTTTAAGGCTCTGGAAACGGTGGATATGGAAACGCCCAGTTCGTTGGCAAGGTCTTTTAATGAAATGTGTCTTTTCCCCATTTATTGTTAATTATAACATTGTAAAGGTAAACAAAATTTATGTTTTGGAACACATTTATTTCACCGCAAAGCTTTGCGAAAACCTTTGCGTAGAACTGCTGTAAAGCTTGCTATTGCAGGGTTTTTGCAGATTGCTAATCTTTGCATCGGAAAGAAAATTAAAAACATCAAAAAAAACATTAAAAATTTAGAATCATGAAAAAAAGAGCAGTAGTTACAGGCGCTGGTGGTTTTATTGCAGGACACCTGGCAAGACGTTTAAAAGATATGGGTTACGATGTACGTGCGGTTGATAAAAAACCATTAACAGAATGGTACCAGGTACACGATGATTGTGATAACCTGGTATTAGACCTGAACATCAAAGAAAACTGCTACACTGCCGTTAACGGTTACAACGAAGTTTTCAACTTAGCTGCCGATATGGGTGGTATGGGTTTTATCGAGAACAACAAGGCAGAATGTATGTTGAGTGTTTTAATTAACACACACATGCTTATGGCAGCCCGCGATTTGGGAGCAACCCGTTTCTTTTATGCTTCTTCGGCTTGTGTTTACAACGGCGAAAAACAAACCGATCCAAATAATCCTGGACTAAAAGAAGCAGATGCATACCCAGCATTGGCCGAAGACGGTTACGGATGGGAAAAGTTATTTTCAGAAAGAATGTGTCGTCACTTTATGGAAGACTATGGTTTAACAACACGTGTAGCTCGTTTCCACAATGTTTATGGTCCTTACGGTACATACGATGGCGGTCGCGAAAAAGCACCGGCAGCAATGGCTCGTAAAGTAATTGATGGTGAGTTATACGGAAAAGACGAAATCATTATCTGGGGCGATGGCGAACAAACTCGTTCGTTTATGTACATTGATGATTGTGTAGACGGAATTTTGAAAATAATGTACAGCGGAATTGAAGAGCCTATTAACCTGGGTAGCGACGAAATGGTGTCGATTAACCAATTGGTGGATATTGTTGAAGACATTGCCGGTTACAAACTTAAAAGAACTTACGATTTGGATGCACCAAAAGGTGTTCGTGGCCGTAACTCAGACAATACATTGATTAAAGAATACCTTGATTGGGCACCAGCTTATCCGCTTGCCGATGGTATGAAGAAAACATACGATTGGATTAAAGAGCAAATGGTAGCTAAAAAAGGATAATTATAATATTTGCCTCATTCCGGTTTGCCCGGATTGAGGCTTTTTTTATTTCCCCTCTTCGCATGCAGGAGAGGGGTTTTTTCAGAAACAGATATTAGTAATGGGTTATTAGTACCGAGTTAGGAGTGCACGGTACTTACAATTTTCAATGCAGAATTATAAGAATCGAATTCTCACTACTCATTACAGCAATCTCAATACTTAATACTCACTACTCAAAATCTAAAAAAAATGAGCGATAAAATTGTAATGATAAGCGGCTGCTACGACCTGTTGCACGCCGGCCACATAGCCTTTTTTAAAACTGCTGCACAATACGGTAAAGTTCATGCTTACGTTGGACAAGACCAAAATATTAAATTGTTAAAAGGCAAAGCACCATATTTCTCGCAGGAAGAACGAAAATACATGGTTGGAGCTGTTCGTTATGTAGAAAAAGCGAACGTGGCATCAGGATCGGGAATGCTTGATTTTGAACCGGATATGAAGGAGCTGAAACCCGATATTTTTGTAGTGAACAGCGATGGTTTTACAGAAGGTAAAAAACGCATTTGCGAAGAAAATGGTGTAGAATTGCTTGTGCTCGAACGCATTCCGGAAGAAGGACTGCCTGCACGGTCAAGCTCCAGCTCTAAAAAAGAATTGAAATTTCCGTACCGTGTTTGTTTGGCCGGTGGCTGGATGGATCAACCATGGGTTTCGGAGAAATGTGCCGGCTCGGTGGTAGTGGCTCAAATGTATCCTACCATGGATTTTAACGACCGCTCGGGTATGGCAACAAGCTCACGAAAAGTAGCGCTTGAACTATGGGGCGATGAATACCCCGATGGCGACCCGGTGCGTAACGCACAGTTGTTGTTTGGTGCCGAAAATCCTCCCGGATCAGAATACATCTCAGGTACACAAGACCATATTGGTTTATTGGTACCCGGTGTAACACGTATTGATTACGATGGAAAATACTGGCCAAATAACCTGGAAAATACTGTTGATCCTGAAACCTGCGAGTGGCTTTCATCAGTGCTTAATTTTGCACCACTTCAGCCTCGTCCGGAGGGTTATAATCCATTACTGAAAGAAAATCTTGATCCAAAAATTATTAAACGCCTTGGCGAGTCGGGGAAAGCTTGTTACGATGCTATTCTTAAAAAAGATGTAAAACAGTTGGGCGAATCAATGAAAGAATCGTTTATGTGTTGGAGCGAAATGCTACCCTATACCGTGCCTGATTGGGTAATGGAAGAAATGCAAAGCAATTATTTCCCAAAATACTCTGGTGCTATAACATCGGGGAGTGGCGGTGGTTACATCGTTTTTCCATCGGAAGAAAAGGTTGAAGACACTATTAAAGTTAAAATCAGATTTTAATGTTATTTAAAACCGACATGCCCCGGCGTGTCGCTGCAATTTATTACATTGCAGGTAAAAAACGATTTATTTAGTGTACCGTACAGGTAGCAAAAACCATTAATTTGGTTTAATAACTATTTGGTACATTCGAAAACAAACAATTTAAATAATATGAAAGATTTGTACACCCTAATTATGGCTGGCGGTTCAGGAACACGATTTTGGCCACGAAGCAAAACTGTAAAACCAAAACAGTACCTGAATATATTTGGAGACGACTCTTTATTGCAAGACACAATAAAACGTTTTGCTACCTTTTCTGAAGAGGAAAAAATTTACATTGTATCAAGTGCTACACAGGCAAAGGTGTTGGAAGAACAAACACCAATGCTGCCTAAAAATAACCTGATTTACGAACCTGTTGGACGGAATACTTTACCTTGTATTGGTTTGGCTGCCATGTTTGCCGAACGCGAAAACCCGGATGGGATTATGGTTGTTTCTCCTTCAGATCATCTTATAAAAAATAATTCGCTTTTTAAAGACACCGTACTGGCGGCCGCAAAAATTGCCGACGAAAAGGATGGAATTGTAACCATTGGAATCACTCCAACTTATGCAGCAACCGGATATGGTTATGTACAAACAGCAGAAAACATAACCGGAACTGAAAAGATAAAGCAGTTTAAAGTTGAACGTTTTGTGGAGAAACCAGATGAAGCGACGGCCACAAAATACCTGCAAGAGGGTGGTTTCTACTGGAATAGTGGATTATTTGTATTTAAGGTATCCGTGTTTCTGAAAGCAGTTGAAGAGTTTGCTCCTGAATTATACGCGGATTTAAGAAAGATTCAGGCCGAATTTGGAAAAGACAGCTACGAGCAAACCCTTGATACCATTTACAGGGCAGTTGAAAGTATTTCGGTTGACTATGGTATAATGGAGCATGCAAAAAATATTTACCTGGTTGAAGGAAACTTTGATTGGAACGACCTGGGCAGCTGGGAATCGGTATACCTTGCTGACGAAAAGAAAGACGAAAACGGTAATGCAGGTTCGGGCGATACCATGTTTCTTGATACAAAAAACTCTTATGTGTATGCCGAAGATGATAATGTTGTGGCAGTAGTTGGAATGGAAGACGTTATTGTAGTAAAAGACGGAAACACAACATTAGTTTGTAAACGCGAAAATGCTGAAGACATCAAAAAAATAGTAGAACAACTAAAAGCAGATAACAAATCACAATACTTATAACTTACAAAATGTTCGGGTTTAGCTGAAGTTTATACCTCAGTTGAATCCGGACTTTATTTTCATCCAAACACAATGCGAACTAATCAATAGCTTAATAACCAGTTTAACTAATTAAAAAAATGAACGACCTAAAAAAGATTGTAGTCGAGCGTAAAGTGTTGGTTCCCTTTGTTCTGATAACCAGTATTTTTGCGCTTTGGGGGTTTGCAAACGATTTAACAAATCCAATGGTTGCTGCCTTTAAAACCGTAATGGAAATATCGAATGCCAAAGCAGCATTGGTACAGGCAGCTTTTTACGGCGGCTACGCAACTATGGCTATTCCTGCAGCCCTCATCATCAAAAAATATTCATACAAACTGGGTATAATTATCGGTTTGGCCCTTTATGCCGTTGGTGCCTTGTTGTTTTTTCCGGCGGCGCAGTACGAAATGTTTGGTTTCTTTTTGGTATCGCTTTACATTTTAACTTTTGGCCTTGCTTTTCTTGAAACTACAGCCAATCCATATATTTTGTCAATGGGCGACCCAGCAACCTCAACACGGCGTTTAAACTTGGCGCAATCGTTTAATCCAATGGGGTCGCTAATGGGGATGATTGTAGCCTCGCAGGTTGTGCTTCCGGCCCTGGTTTCCGATGAACGTGATGAGGCGGGAAATCTGTTATTCGATTCGTTGGGAGCAGCAGAAAAAGCGGCTATCCGTACCCAGGATCTGGCAACAATTCGCGACCCTTACGTTATTCTTGGCTTTGTGGTTATACTAATGCTGGTAGTTATTGCTGTGGCAAAGATGCCTAAACGTGAAAGTGCCGACCACGAAATTCACGCCTTAGATTCGTTTAAACGACTAATAAGTAATAAAATTTACCGCGAAGGGGTGCTTGCACAGGTATTTTATGTTGGCGCACAAATTATGTGCTGGACATTTATTATTCAATATGCCGATAACCTTGGTATTTCAAAAGCAGAAGCCCAACGCTATAACATTGTTGCCATGGTACTTTTCCTAAGCAGCCGTTTTATAAGTACAGCTTTAATGAAATATTTAAATGCGCGTTTAATGCTGTTTATTTTTGCCGTTGGAGGCATGTGTACCATTGCTGGTGTAATTGTTATTCAGGGAATGATGGGACTGTACCTACTGGTAGCCACTTCGGCCTTTATGTCTCTTATGTTTCCAACTATTTACGGTATTGCCCTTGAAGATATTGGCGACGATGCTACACTTGGCGCAGCTGGCCTTGTAATGGCAATTGTTGGCGGAGCTTTAATGCCTCCTTTACAAGGCCTAATTATCGACCAGGGAACAATTGGCCCGCTTCCTGCCGTTAATTTTTCGTTTATTCTTCCGTTAATTTGCTTTGTAGTTATTGCAATATACGGACGCAGGTCGTACAAGGCGCTAAAAATTAATTAAGAAAAATCGAAATAGAACCTGATACGGGATTCATTTTTAGCCAAGGTGTCAGGTTCTTTTATTCAACTCCAATTTGCTAAAGCATTACCAAGAAAATTAAAACGGAATGGAACAAAAAAGATTTTGTAAAGCATTAAAGCTCGAAGATGATCCGCAATTAATTGAAGCGTATAAAAAAGTTCATGCACCCGGTGCGGCATGGCCCGAAATTACTCAGGGCATGCGTGATGTGGGTATAGTTGATATGGAAATCTATCTTTTGGGTACTCAGCTGTTTATGATAATGGATACGGTGCCCGATTTTGATCATGATTCGGCAATGAAAGAACTGGCAACCAAGCCGCGTCAGTCGGAATGGGAAGCATATGTTTCGCGTTTTCAGAAAACCAGTGCTGAGGCTTCAGCCGATGAGAAGTGGCAACTCATGGAACGTATATACAAAATGGGCTTGTAACCAGCTGTCAGCCAGGTTGTCTATTCCCCTGAGGAATTACAAGCGAGCTACAACTACATGCCTTAATACCAATTATTTATAACCAACAAAAACCTAAAAAATGAAAATCTTTTCGTTGTTAGCAGCTATTGTATTGCTTTTAGGATGTGTTTCATCTTCCAAAAAAACAATCGAAGAACAAAAACCTCTGAAGTACCAGGAAAACTGGGAATCGTTGGCTAAACACAACGAAGAACCCGAGTGGTTTCAGGATGCTAAATTAGGAATTTACTTTCATTGGGGAATCTATTCTGTTCCGGCCTTTGGTAACGAGTGGTATCCGCGATGGATGCATTTTGAGGGAACAAAAGAATACCAGCACCATTTGGAAACTTATGGTCATCCTTCGGAATTTGGTTACCATAATTTCGCAGAACTTTTTAAAGCCGAACATTTCAATGCTGAAGAGTGGGCAACATTATTCGAAAAAGCAGGTGCCCGTTTTGCCGGCCCGGTTGCCGAACACCACGATGGTTATTCGATGTGGGATAGTGAAATCACACCCTGGAATACCAAAGACACCGGCCCTGGCCGCGATATAACCGGAGAACTGGAAAAAGCCATTAAAGGTAAAGGCATGAAATTTATTACAACATTTCATCATGCCAAACAATTACAGCGTTACAAAGGTAAAGAGGCAGAGGAGATTGCTAATAATGAAGATAATTCTCGCGGAGCATTCCGTCACAGTCATTATCCTTTGTTTGATGGTATGCCACCTACTGTCGACGATGAGAAACTGAATTATTTGTACGGAAATATCCCCGAAGACGAATGGAATGAAAAAGTGTGGTTTGGAAAACTTAAAGAGGTTATTGATAAGTATCAGCCTGATATCATTTGGTTTGATTCGTGGCTGGATCAGGTACCTGAAAACTACCGCCAAAAGTTTTGTGCTTATTACCTGAACGAAGCTGAAAAATGGGGCAGGGAAGTGGTTATTGTGCGCAAACAAAACGATCTGCCTTTAGAATGTTCTGTTGATGATTTAGAGAAATCGAGAAAAAACAAGCTCGAAGAAAAATCGTGGATGACCGATGAAACTGTATCAACCGGTAGCTGGTGTTACACGCAGGATTTAAAAATTAAACCGGCAGCCGACGTGCTTCATGTGCTCATTGATATAGTTAGTAAAAATGGGGTATTGTTGCTCAATATATCGCCTAAAGCTGATGGTACAATTCCTGCTGATCAGCAAGAAGTATTGTTAAAAATGGGGAGGTGGTTGGAAAACTATGGCGAGGCCATTTACGGCACCAGACCCTGGTATACTTTTGGCGAAGGACCAACAAAAGAACCGGAAGGCCATTTTAAAAACCATGCCGCCTTTTTAAAAATTAAATATTCGGAAAATGACGTGCGTTATACCACCAACAACGGCAATGTTTACGCCACTATACTGGGATGGCCAGGTGCAAACAAGGAGGTTTTGTTTGAGGCTTTCTCGAAAAATGAGTGGCAAAATGCCAAAGCCATTAAAAATGTTAGCCTGCTGGGATGTAGCGAAACCATCGATTTTGAACTTAGCGATACCGGTTTGAAAGTTAAAACTCCTACCCAATCTGTTGATGATATGGCCATTGTTTTTAAAATAGAATTTTAAGAAAAATACTTTACAGTAAATGTAAGCCACCTCAGTTATTTGGGGTGGCTTTTTTGTTAAAACAAATGCCGTTTTTATATGTTTCTATATTTTCAAACCCAAAGAATCAACGAATGAATGCATATCTGTTTTTAATTGGCCTCTGCGTAATTGTTATTATATCATTTTTTACCAATATTCTTGGTAAAAAGACCAAAGTTCCCAGTGTTTTGCTTTTAATTGTTTTGGGGGTTGGTATTCAGCAATTGTTACATTATTTTAAAATGGAACCCGATTATTCGCAAACCCTTGAAATATTGGGAATTGTTGGCCTAATAATGATTGTGCTGGAGGCTGCTCTTGATTTGGAGCTAAAACGGGAAAAATGGCCAATTATATGGAAATCATTCACCATTGCAACGCTTTCATTGGCGTTTACATCGGTTTCAATCTCGTTTATCATTTTACTTTTTATCCCCGAGCTTGAATTTCTTTCGGCTTATGTTTACGCATTGCCCTTGTCGATTCTGAGTAGTGCGATTATTATTCCAAGTGTGTCGCATTTGTCGGAGTATAACCGGGAATTTCTGATTTACGAAAGCACTTTTTCTGATATTTTGGGAATAATGATTTTTTATATGATTATAGAAAATTTGCATGTTGAGGGCATGCGACAACTTACCCTGGTAATTAGTAGTAATATTTTTATTACCCTCGTTATCTCTGTAATTCTGAGTTATTTGTTGTTGTACATCATACAAAGTATCAGGGGGAAAGCAAAATTTTTCCTCTTTCTGGCCGTATTGGTATTGTTGTATTCCGTTGGAAAACTATTTCACCTTTCGTCACTCATCATCATATTAATGTTTGGCTTGCTGTTGCGTAACCACACGGTACTGCTTTTTGGTCGTTTAAAAAAGTGGTTAAGCGATTCGCGTGTCGACAGTGTTTTCGATCAGTTTAAAATGATTACTGAAGAAACATCATTCCTGGTGCGCACCTTCTTTTTCGTGGTTTTCGGAATTAGCTTACCATTATCCAGCCTAATTAGTTGGCGGGTATGGTCGATTAGTCTGATATTTTTAGTTATTTCATACCTTGTTCGTTACCTACTCTACTTCTCGGTAGAAAAAAGAAACACCATGCCGCAAACCTGGTTAGCCCCCCGCGGGTTAATATCAATTTTATTGTTTTTTGCTATTCCCGAGTCGTTAAGGATTAACGGATTTCAAAAGGGAATTTTGTTTGTGGTTATTATTGTTACCAATATCATCATGGGATGGGCATTGGTGCTGTCTGGCAGAAAATCGTCTGGTGGTGCAGAAAATGAATCTACTTCTTCAACCCAATTGGAAGCTGAAGGTAAAGTGAAAGAAATTCCGCTCTAAAACGTTTGGGCGGTAACCTTTTATTTTTACTGCTTCAAGATATACCTATCGTATAAGGTGTTAATCGAGTTGGTTTCACCAATAATGGTTAAAATGTCGTTTTCTTTAAGAATGGTTTTTCCCTTGGGGGCAAACACCTCTGAACCACGCTCGATAAATACAACCAAAACGTTGTTGGGCAGGGTTATATCCATAAGTTTTTTATCAATAAAACTGCTACTTTCGTTCTCTTTCTTTAGAGAAAATGAAATGTACTGTTTATCGTGTAAAAGATATTCAATAAGTTCCTGCTCAGTCTTAAACGAGAGCATATCTTTTATAAAATAATCGCGTTCAGCAAGGTCCAGGATCCCACTCAGAATTCGAAGTTGTAATTTTGGTTTTTGGTCAGAATGAACCAAAAAGAAAAAAACATTAATTGCTTCCTGTTCTTCGTCATTATTTTTTCGAACGGTTTTTGTAATCTCTTGCTCAGCAAGAACAATGTGTAGCATTGGGGTGTCAATATTCTGATGAATCATGTAATGAAATGAAACACCCTGAACAGTTAGCAACGAATCAATGGGACTGGTATTTGTGAATTCTTTGCGTAGGTTTTCTTCAGCAATATTCAACCGTTGTGCAAACGATTTGGAAACGGTTTCAATAACTTCATCAAAGTGGGCTGTCTGTGTGTAACGGCTAATTTTTGCCCTTACCAGCATTTGGTTGAACTGATCATCTTCACGCAATCCTTTTTCCCGAAGAATTGTCATGAATTCATTTTCCAATTCATCATGCTGGTGCTTGCCCAGCAAGGCAAACCAATGAAAAATTGCTCCTTCCCGTTTTACACGCTGCCTTACGTAAAAGCGGTACCACAAATAGGTGATAAAAATGGTAAACAGGGTAAAAACAACGGGCCAAACACCCATAAAAAACATAAGGGCAAGCGATGTTAGAATACCAAAAATTTGCATAAAAGGATAAAGTGGCGAATGGTAGCCCGGATCGTAGGATGCAATTTTACTGTTACGAAAAACGATAACCGAGAAATTGATGGCAATAAAAATGATAAGCTGAAAGGTGCTGGCTAATTTTACAATACCCTCTTCAGTTAAAAAGAGTATAAAAAGTATGATAAGAATAGCGGTTAATATTATTGACGGTATTGGAGTGCCAAAGCGGCTGATAGATTTAAAATAGGATGAAAAAAGTTTATCGCGACTCATAGCAAGCGGATAGCGCGATGTAGAGAGCATACCTGCATTTCCGGTTGAAGCAAAGGCTAAAATGGCCGAAACGATGATAAGGTAGAGTCCGATTTTTGCAGGCAGCCAATTAAAGAGTTGTTCGGCAGCAGTGGCAACAGGCGACAGGTCGTTTGCCAGCGTGTTTTTATCAACCACGGCAACAATAATGTAAACACCGGCAACATAAATAAACATTATTACCGCAAGCGATAAAGCCATGCCAAGTGGAATATTTCGCTCTGGTCGTTTGATTTCTTCTGCAACACTGGCAATTTGTGTTAATCCAAGGTAGGAAACAAAAACAAAGCCTGTTGTAAAAATAAGTCCTTTTGTACCGTGAGTGAAGAAGGTGTCAAAATTGTCGGCAATTTGTAAGGGTTCAGCTGACGACGAAAAGATTATTGCCCGCAATCCTTCGGCTATAAATAGCCCGATAGTAACCAGTAAAATAATTACAAAAACCTTTTGAATGCCGGATGATTTTTTTGCTCCAAAAATGTTGATTATTGTGAAAACAAAAGCAAAAAATACTGCCGTTTCTTTTATCGGGATATCCCAAAAAATGGAGGTGTAGGCACCGATGCCAACCAATGCAAAAGCCGTTTTTAACGACAATGCAATATATTTTCCAATGCCCCCAATTGTACCAAACATTGGGCCCAAACTTCGGTCGAGGAAATAGTAGGTTCCGCCAGCACGCGGCAGGGCGGTGGCAATTTCGGCAATGCTAAACATGGTTGGCATAATTAATATACCGGCAAGAAAGTAGGCCAGAATGACCGAGGGGCCGGTATATTGCGATGCAATTCCGGGGAGCAAAAAGAACCCAGAGCTAAACATAGCCCCGGTGCTAATGGCAAATACATCAAATAATCCCAGCTCCTTTTTTAACTTCATCTGTACTTTTTAATTCGACTTATGTAATATTTATACAGTTAAGTGGAATAAAAAGTTTAGCTGTCGTAAAACATCTCGGAATAGAACTGTCGCAAAAGCCGGGGGTGGGAGTTATATGGTATTGAGAATAAAAAAGGTTGCCAATTTTTTTTTGACAACCTTTTTCTCTACTAGCCCAGATATGATTTTAATAATTTGCTACGCGATGTATGTCGTAATCGTCTGATAGCCTTTTCTTTTATCTGCCTTACCCTTTCGCGGGTTAATCCAAATCGTTCACCGATTTCCTCCAAAGTCATTTCCTGGCACCCTATGCCAAAAAATAGTCTTACAATGTCACTTTCTCGCTCAGTCAATGTTGCTAACGCGCGATGAATTTCTCTAGCCAGCGACTCCATGATAAGGCTTTTGTCGGCGTTTGGCGAATCGTTATTTACCAAAACATCAAGAAGACTGTTGTCTTCTCCGTCAACAAAAGGTGCATCAACCGACACATGTCGGCCAGATACTCGTAAAGTATCAGCAACCTTATCTGCAGGTAATTCTAGCGATTCTGCTAATTCTTCCGGCGAGGGCTTGCGTTCGTGTTCTTGCTCAAATTTTGAGAATGCTTTGTTGATTTTGTTCAACGAACCTACCTGGTTCAATGGCAAACGAACGATACGCGATTGCTCTGCAAGCGCTTGAAGAATAGATTGGCGAATCCACCATACTGCGTAAGAAATGAACTTAAAACCGCGGGTTTCGTCGAATTTCTCGGCTGCTTTAATTAATCCAAGGTTACCTTCGTTAATTAAATCGGGTAAGCTTAGTCCCTGGTTTTGGTACTGCTTGGCCACCGATACTACAAATCGAAGGTTTGCTCTTGTTAATTTCTCCAAAGCCGCCTGATCGCCTTTTTTAATCCGCTGTGCTAACTCCACTTCTTCCTCTACAGTAATCAGCTCTTCCTTACCAATTTCCTGCAAATACTTATCTAAAGAGGCACTTTCACGGTTAGTGATTGACTTGGTGATCTTTAGTTGTCTCATATGTAATCCTTAAAAAATCGTGCAAATATAGAACATTAATAACTAATGGTCAAGGAGAAAGCACATCGTATTTTGTTATTAATACAAAATTAAAGGTTGTAGCTCTGGGTTTTTAGTTTTCCAGGCCAAAAACATAATATGCTGATTCTCCGTTAGGATAAACGCCTTCAACCAATATTCCTCCTCTCGCATTTCCTACTTCTCTCTTAAAATCGCCAACTTCGTATATAGGCTTTTTATTTACCGAAGTAATAATAAAACCTTTTTCGAGGCCGGCATCTTTTAGTTTTCCTTTCTCTAATTTGGTAATCATTATACCGCTTCTGATTCCCAATTCTTGTTTAACATTGTTGCTTACGGCTTCAAATTCGGCGCCCAAAACTGTCATGTTGTCGCGCACAATCTCGGTGTCGCCGTGTTTGTTACGTAAGGTAACGGTAAATTGTTTCTTTTCATTGTCTCTAATTACAACAATATCTACGTCGTCTCCCGGGCGGTACTGACTTACTTTTTCCTGAAGCTCGGCGGCTGTTTTTGTTTTCTCACCATCAACACTAATGATAACGTCTTTTTCTTTTAAGCCAGCCTCGTTAGCTGCGCCGTTTTCAACAACTCCACCAATATAAACACCTTCAACCTTGTCAAGGTTCAGTTCTTCGGCAATTTCGGCATTTACGTCACCAATATTAACTCCCAGTAATGCACGTTGCACTTCACCAAATTCTTTCAGGTCCTCAACCACTTTTTTTACAATTGACACGGGAACAGCAAACGAATAGCCGGTAAACGACCCCGTACGCGAAGCAATCGCAGTATTGATTCCCACCAGGTTTCCCTGCTGGTTAACAAGCGCACCACCACTGTTTCCCGGGTTTACGGCAGCATCGGTTTGAATAAATGATTCAATTCGGTACTGATCCTGATTGATTCCTAAATTACGGCCTTGTGCACTAATAATTCCGGCAGTAACTGTTGATGTAAGATTAAAGGGATTTCCTACTGCCAATACCCATTCTCCCAGCTGCAGATTGTCGGAGTTACCATAAGTTAAATAGGGTAAGTCTTCTGCCTCTACCTTAAGCAAAGCAATATCTGTAGAAGGATCGGCACCTACCAGTCGGGCTTCAAATTCTCTTTTATCGTTTAAAATTACTTTTATATTCTGGGCATTTTCAATTACGTGGTTGTTGGTAATTATAAATCCATCTTCCGACATGATAACACCAGAACCAAAGCCCTGGCGTACCTCCGGCTGGCTTCTTAAACCAAAAAACTCGTCGAGAAATGGATTTCCGCTCGACCACTGGCCGGTACGAACCGATTGTGTGGCAATGTGTACCACTGCATGTACCGATTTTTGAGCGGCAAACGTTAAATCGGGTAATTGTTGTTCGCTGTTGGCGGGTAGATTAATATAGCGGGCAGCCTGCTCTTCTTTTATGGTTACAACCTGTGTTTTATCAAAAAATGTACTGTAAGCCCAAACGGCAACAAAAGCACCTGCAATTACAAGTAAAAATGTCAGCGAAATTCTTCCTATTTTTTTCATAACTTAAAATTTTAAAATACGTTCTTGTTTTCTTTTTCGGTGTATTAAGAACGCAAATTTATTGCCACTGTTTTGCTTATCCCTTAGGCTGTACGTCTATTTTGCATAATTTAACACCCTGCTAGATGCTTTGTTAAAAAGTTAAAAACAAATCATTCTTATACTGAAACTATGTCAGTTTGTCTTGTCAGTGTTTGCTGAAATAGTGCGACAATTCAGCTTACAATTAAAAACACAATTCAAAAATCTATCTCTCGGGAACTTTAAACCATTTGGTATCCAGCTCAAATGCTTTATAGTTTGTTATGTAGTTTAAGGCCTCGTGAGGAGTTTCTGCCACATAATAAAGTTTCCTGTAAATATCTTTTGCAAACAATTCGACATATGAAAGCTCAAATTGTTTAAACAAGTGGTCGAAAAAATTATTTGTGTTTACAAAAACAATAGGTTTGGTATGGTAAGAAAGCTGGCGCAGGGTCATTACTTCCAATATCTCTTCCAGTGTTCCAAAACCGCCGGGAAGGGCAATAAATGCATCTGATATTTCACGCATTTTTTCCTTACGTGTCATCATATCAGGGGTAATAATTACCTCGTGTGCGTTGTCTGAGGTTAAGGAACGCTCAATCATTTTTTCAGGGATTATGCCAATTGTTTTGCCACCTGCTTCTACCGCTGCAACAGTTGCTGCTTCCATCAGACCAACATTAGCGCCTCCATTTACCAGTGTATGCCCTCCTTGTCCGATGAGTTTACCCAACTGTTGGGTTGCTTCAAAATAAACCGGATTAATTGCATTGCTTGAAGAACAGAAAACACAGATATTCATGATTTTAAGTATGAGTAATGAGTAATTAGTAGTGAGAAAAAATCCGGGTGAAAGCCCGGATTTTTCTATGTAGTTTTGAAAATAATTTTCAAAAAGAAAGAGAAAAATTTTGTACTGGAGAGCTATTCTTTCTCGGTACTCAGTACTTTTTTTCTCAGATCTGGCTTACGCATCAATGTTAGCGTAAGTAGCGTGGTCTTCAATAAACTTACGACGAGGAGGAACATCGTCGCCCATTAACATCGAGAAAATATGGTCGGCTTCTGCCGCATTTTCAATGGTTACCTGCTGTAGGGTACGTTGCTCGGGATTCATGGTAGTTGACCAAAGTTGCTCGGCGTTCATCTCTCCCAAACCTTTGTAACGTTGCGTGTGCACTCCACTTTCATTTCCATCAGCCCATTCTTCAATTAAAGCCAAACGTTGTTGCTCATTCCATGCATACGCTTCCTTTTTACCTTTTTTGATGAGGTAAAGCGGTGGGGCCGCAATATACAAGTGACCGTTTTTAATCAGGTCGTTCATGTAACGGAAAAAGAAGGTCATTATTAATGTTGCAATGTGGCTTCCGTCCACATCGGCATCGGTCATAATAACTACTTTATGATACCTTAGTTTTTCCATGTTTAAGGCTTTCGAGTCTTCCTCGGTACCGATGGTAACACCTAAAGCAGTAAAAATATTTTTAATCTCTTCGTTTTCGAAGATTTTGTGTTGCATGGCTTTTTCCACGTTCAGAATTTTTCCACGCAAGGGAAGTATTGCCTGTGTTCTGCGGTCGCGACCTTGTTTGGCCGTACCGCCTGCCGAGTCTCCCTCGACAAGGAAAACCTCACATTGAGCAGGATCTTTTTCAGAGCAGTCGCTAAGTTTTCCCGGTAAGCCACCTCCCGATAGTGCATTTTTTCGTTGCACCATTTCGCGGGCTTTACGTGCTGCATGACGTGCCTGTGCTGCCAAAATTACTTTCTGAACGATTTGCTTGGCTGCTTTGGGATTTTCTTCGAGGTAGTTTTGCAGGGCTTCGCTGGTGGCCTGGTCAACCGATAAGCTTACTTCGGAGTTACCAAGTTTGGTTTTGGTTTGTCCCTCAAACTGTGGTTCGGCAACTTTTACCGAGATGATGGAGGTTAAACCTTCGCGAAAATCGTCGCCACTAATGTCAAATTTTAGTTTGGCGAGCATTCCACTATGATCGGCATAGTTTTTCAAGGTTCGGGTTAAACCACGACGAAAACCGGTTAAATGCGTTCCTCCTTCAATGGTATTAATGTTGTTCACATACGAGTGAATATTTTCGGAAAAAGAAGTGTTGTATTGCAGGGCAATTTCTACCGGAATACCATTTTTTTCGGTAGTAATATGTACCACCTCATCAATAAGTTTTTCACGGGTGCCATCCAGGTATTCAACAAATTCTTTCAATCCTTCTTCAGAGAAAAACTCTTCTGATTTAAAAGATCCATCTTCAAGGGTTTCCCGCTCGTCGGTAAGTTTAAGTTTAATTCCTGCATTCAGGAATGCCAACTCGCGCAAACGGGCCGATAGTATTTCGTATTTATATACCGTTGTGAGAAAAATACTGGTATCGGGTTGGAAAGTTACATTGGTTCCTGTTTTATCAGTTGTTCCCACAACCTGCACATCTCCCTGTGGTTTACCAATTGAATATTCCTGCACATAAATTTGCCCTTCGCGGTGTACTTCGGCTTTCAGGTAAGTGGAAAGTGCGTTAACACACGACACACCAACACCATGCAAACCCCCTGAAACTTTGTATGAGTCTTTATCGAATTTACCACCGGCGTGTAAAACGGTCATTACAACCTCGAGGGCCGATTTGTTTTCTTTGGAGTGTTTTGCAGTTGGTATACCACGGCCATCGTCTTTTACCGTGATGGAATTATTTTCATGAATGATAACATCAATATTGTTGCAGTAACCCGCCAGGGCTTCGTCAATAGAGTTGTCCACTACCTCGTAAACCAAATGGTGTAAGCCTTTTTCGTTTACATCGCCAATATACATGGCAGGGCGTTTTCTTACTGCTTCCAATCCTTCAAGCACCTGAATACTATCGGCAGAATAGTTTCCATTGCCGTTGTTTTGGACTTCATTTTTTTCAATTTCGCTCATCTCTCTGTTTTAAAATTAAATCCTTTAAAATAAAATAGTTTCCCCCGCAAAAAAGCTTTAAAAACTTTTCGAAGAAAACTAGTTGATTTTCAAGTTCTTATCTTGCTTTAAAAATGATCTGATTATCACGTCACAAATATATAAAAAATAGGCAGAAAACAGTGGTTTTTGATGTGTTAAAAGACCTTATTTTTCAACAAGATATCAACCTCTGAATGAGTGTTTAGGTGCTTGAAAATTCGTGTCAACGAATTACACGGATTTCACGAATTACATAATGAGAGAGGCAGACCTCGAGCATGATTTTAAGGTTCGTATAATTCGTGAAATTAATGGATGAAAAAAGGAGAGCATTGGCTCTCCTTTATCCGAATTGATTGATTATGCCAGTTGTTAAAACGAATAACTTATTCCGGCCAGCATATTAAAGCTTTGAACCGGGTATCCGAACCAGCGTTGGTATTTTTGGAATCCAAAATTATTTAGTTGCCCAAAAACAGCGAATTTATTGGTTAGCTGATAATTGCCTTTAAGGTTTAAATCGAAAGCAGCATCGAGGTTGTTTGATTTATATGTTGGCGGCAGGGCTACGGCGGTTAAATTTCGAGGATCAGGTTGCTGAATAACCAATGCTTTTCGTTCGCCCATTAAAAAAATATCGGCCGACAAACTAAGTTGCTCATTTACTTTGTAGCCAATGTTTAAGGTAGCGTCCCAGGTTGGTAGGTTCCATGCTTCTTCTTGTTCGTCGAGTTTGTAGTTGTAGTAATTAACTGATGCTGTTAATTCTAGCTTATCTGTTGAGGCATGAAACAGTTCGGCATTTAGCTTTAGTCTGTTTGTGTTGTCGTAAAGTACCTTAAAGGTATTGTCTGTCACAAGTGGAGCCGGATTGTAATCGGGGTCGAAATAAAGGCTTTCGCTTAAATAATAAAATGGTTGGTTATCGGTAATGGAATACTCGGCTGAAACTTTAAAATTGGTTTTTTTCGATAATTTGCCATCAAATCCACCATAGAAACGAAATTTTTGGAAGGCATTCATAACATCGTGTTCCGGATCAGTAAATGGGTTTTCGTAGGCAATTTTAGAGTAGTGGTTGCTGATATACTTGCCATCAATTCCGGCGTAAAGGCTAATCAGTTCAGGTACGGGTGTCCAGTTGGCGCGTATGTTTGGCGATAGTTTTGCTACAGCATCTTCGTCAGAGACCATGGCAAACCAGGTGTTAACACCTAATTTTAGGTTGGCAGTTTCGTCGCCGATAAACCAGGCAGGTTTAGCGTGTATAATGATTTGCGAACGGTTTCCGATGGCGGAGTCGGCCTGCAGAAAAATATCGCTGGCCTGGGTGTATAAAATACCGCCTTCAAGCAGTCCTACGCCTGTAATCATTGGTTGTTGCACATCCATTATAAAATTAGCATAATGCTCGCGCTGATCGGTTTTTGTACCAAAATAATGGTAGATAAAATTAAACCCGATGGTTGCATCATCGTATTCGGCAGTTGGGTTTTTAAGTCCAATGTTTATACCTCCTTTGGCAAACGATTGTTTGGTGTCGAAATAGTTGATATCCTGATTATTTTCGAGTAGCGGATCGGGCACAGCCACTAAAGGGTAGCCATAATAGTTAAAAGCATCGTGTTTAAAATCGATGTTCACCGATAGTACATTGTCGCGAAACAGGTGTTTCACAAACAGGTCAACTTCGTTTTTCATAAAAGGAGCATCCACTTTGTCGCCTCCTTCCAGTTCAATTTTATCGAACGAAGAAAGGTGCATGGCATGAATTCCGAACAGTGAATTTTTTGAGTTGACATTATTAAAAAATACTTCGCCGTAGGGGCGGAAAGTTGTGCCCAGTCCGGCACGTACCAGTCCATAACCGTTGTCTTGTGGTGCTTGTGTTTCAATAATAGCGGCTTTTAACGGATTTACCGAGAATGAACTAAAAACCGGCTGGCTGTTTATGGTGTAATTAAACGTTGGCTTTTGGTGTTCTGTCTCGTCAATGGTTGGCATGCTGTTTAATTTGTTGGCATCCGAAAGTGTTGGTTTGTAGGCTTTTGTTACCTCTACTTCCTGGGTTAAGGTGTCGCGTTGAGCCTGAGCAGCCAATCCTATTCCCATTAAGATAATTACAAGTATATATTGAATTGATTTAAACATGTTGCGCATTTTTAATTGTGTTTAATTTCCATTTGGAACGAGCTGTCTACTGCATTTTGCTGTTGTTGTGCTTCTTTTGAAAGGATAACATCCAGGCGTTGTTGAGCTTCTGCTTTTATTCCGTCGGTGTCATCGTTATAATTTTCGGCAAGGCTTTTTAAGGTGTGTTTTGCCTGAAACTGGTCGTTGTTGTCTTCGTAAATACTGGCCAGCAGTAGAAATGCTTTCCCCAGCCAAAAGGTGTATGGCGTTCCTTTTTCAATAAAATCAACTATTTCTTCTTCGGATTTGGCTTTATTGTTCTCGCGGTAATAAATTTCGGCTAACAGGTATTTGGCCTCGGCACCTTGCTCAAGTTTGGTGTCTTTAGCTACATCGCGCAGCGGACTTATTGCCGAGCTTAAATTGCCCAGTTCGTAATTTGATTTCCCAATGGCATAATCGGTTTCTTTTTTAAGGGCATCGTTGGCTACGTCCGATTTTTTTACTTTTTCGGCTGCTGGTATAACCTGCTGGTAGTTTTTGTCAATAAGGTGACACCGCATTTGGCCGGTGTTGGCGCGCAGTAAATTCCATTTTCCTGTTGCTTTTTCTTCAAGTCGGTTAAAAAAGGCAAGTGCATTACTGTAGTTACCGGCATTATAGGTTAATTCCGAGGCGCGTGATAATGCCTGTTCTGTAAAAATATTATCGGCCTGGTTGGCCACAAAAGTATAATGAGTGTTGGCCGCCTTGTAATCGCCATTTTTATAATGAGTTTCAGCCAGATAAAAATGAGCATTGGTAACATAGGCTCCGTTTGGGTACTGGTTCAGGTATTGCTGAAGCTGACGTTCAGCACCATCCTGCCCTGCCATGTAAACGCGTTCGGCAGCCGAGTAGGTTAGCTGGTCTTGTTCCGAAGCACTCACACTTACATTGCCTCCTAAACGTCGCACGTAAGCAAAGTAGGCGTCAACATTGTTTAGTTCAACATAGCAATTTTTAATGCCTTGCAGAGCCGAATTGGCTTCGGGTGTGCCTTTGTAGTTTTCAGCAACTTCTTTGTACTGGCGAAGTGCTTTGTTAAACTCTCCATTGTTGTAATTAACCAGCCCCAGCTGAAGCAGTGCATTGCGGTAGTAATTACTGTGTGGATGGTTTTCAACAATTTCCTGGTATTGCTGTACTGCCTCAAAACTGTTTCCAAGGCGCTCGTTTGCACGACCCAGCTCGTACAGGGCATCGTCGTAATAATCCGATTCCGGAAACTCTTTTGTCAGCTTTTTCAGGTTGTTTATTTTATCCTGTTGTTTTCGCTGAAGTCCCTGGCAAAAAGCAATTTGCAATAAGGCGTAATCGGCTTCAAGCATTTTCATGTTGTAAGCCTTTTCATAGCTGTTAATCGCCTGGGCATAATTGGTATGTAAAAAATAGTAATCGCCAATGCGGTTGTAAGCGTCAGCTATTTTAGGTGTGCGTTTCCCATTCATTTTTTCAACATAACGGGTAAAACCACGGTTTGCAGCCTCTTTGTCTCCGGTTTTAAGGTAGGCATAGGCCATATTGTAATCGGCACTTATGCCTTCTTCATTACTTGTGTTTGAGTTGCTTTGCGCAAACTGATTATAAGATGCAATGGAATTGTTGTAATCGCCAACCCGATATAAGGCTTCTGATTTCCAATACAATGCCCTCGACTTAATATCGGCGTTAAAGCTTCCGTTATTCAACGACAGGTCGAAATATTCTATGGCCTGGTGATAGGCAAGGTTGTTAAAAAGCTCCAGCCCGCGGTAAAAAGTTACCCGTTGGTAAGCCTTTAAAACCTGGGGTGTTTTATTCTGAATCTTTTCAATTGACTCAATGGCGTCTTTGTAATTTTTTGTTACCATGTACACGTCAACCAGAATTTTGTAAGCTTCTGCATTTTTTGGCGAGTTGGGGTATTCGGCAATGTAGCGGTCAAAAGCTTTTATGGTTTCGTTAAAGGGCGAATACGATAGCTCGTAGGTTAATTTCGCATAACTAAACAAGGCATCTTCTTTTATTTCCGGATTAAAATTAAACTCAGAAGCTGCATTGTAAGCTGTTTTTGCTTTTTCCTTTTCGTTAAGTTTTATAAAACAATCGGCCAGGTGGTAGTAGGCGTTTTGTGTCATCTCATCTTCTCCGGTTGCAGCTTTTTGCAACAAGTTAGCTGCTTCGCTGTAATTTTCGGTGTGGTAATAACAAAATCCAAGGATGTAGTTCTCTTCGCGTGTTTTTGGGCCTGAGGTTGCAAAATATGATTCAAGGTAAGGGATAGCCTCCTGGTATTGGTGCAAATGAAAATACGAATCACCGATTATCCTTGAAAGTTCATTTTTATGTTCTTCAGGCACATCGTTAATAACAGAGGTGGTATAACTTACTACTTCGTTGTATTTTTTTTGTTTGTAGTAAATATGGCTAACGTAAAGTGGAATAACCTGTGAATAAGCCGGGTCGTTGTTTAAGGCTGTAAACCCTTGCAAAGCCGCATCATACTCCTCATTCAGGTATTGGATGTGAGCACAATAATAGGTTGCAGGTTTGCTGTAAATGTTATTCGAATTTCTAATAGATAAAAATTCTTTGTAGGCCAATTCCGTATTTCCCTGCTCCATATTTGCAAAACCATTTTTATATTGCAGCTCAATGCGCTCGGTTTCCGGCAGGTCGTTACGATCTACTTTTGCAAAGGTGCGCAATGCCACTGTATATTGGCGCTTATTAAATTGATTTACACCAAGGTTAAACAAGGCACTGTTGATATATGGACTTTCGGGGTAGGTTTTAACAAAAGTACCAATGAGTTTGTTGCCCGATTTGTAGCCGGCATGCAGCGCTGAAACTGATTTAAAATATTCTGCTTCGGAGTACAGCTCTGATTTTGCATCAACCTGATTCTGAATTTTTTCAAATTGCCGGTAGCTCGAAATGTACTTTCCTTTAGCGTACAGCTCTTTAGCGATGTCGATATCCTTTCTTACATTATCAAACCAGGCAGTTTGTTGTGCAGATGCCGATTGATAAGATCCAATAATGAAAAAAAGAAATATCAAAATTTGAATTGTTCTCATGCTTTATTTCTTGTTTTTAATGTATTTTCTGTTGCCAAACAATTGTTGTTAGATAACAACGAACTAAAATAGCTATTACATATATGCCAAACGGCTGTTAATGTTTGTAATTCTTAACAAAAAACTGTTTATTTCTTTCCTTTATTATATGAGCAGATAAAAAATTTCAAACTAATTTAGTTGCACGACATATTTTATGGACAAGAATACAGTTATACAGTTGCTCGACTCGAGTATTTACCAATACGAAAACCTGGTACTTTCAGAAGTAAATATTGAAGTAAAAGCCGGTGAGTTTATTTATGTAATTGGCAAGGTAGGAACGGGAAAGTCGAGCCTGATAAAAACTTTAAATGCAGAATTGCCGCTGTATTTTGGTACAGGTCGTGTGTTTGATTTTGACCTGGTTGGCATAAAAAGCAGAGAAGTGGCACAGCTCCGAAGAAAACTGGGAGTGGTTTTTCAGGATTTCCGGCTGCTTACCGACAGAAATGTACATGCTAACCTGTCTTTTGTACTGAAAGCCACAGGCTGGAAAAACAAATTTGAAATAGAACAGCGTGTTAATGAAGTGCTCGAACGGGTAGGAATGTCGCATAAAAAGGAAAAATTTCCGTATCAGTTGAGTGGGGGCGAGCAGCAGCGCGTGGTTATTGCGCGAGCCATTTTAAATCACGCCGATATAATTTTGGCCGATGAGCCTACCGGAAATCTCGATCCGGAAACTTCGGAAGAAATTCTTGAGCTGTTTATTCAGTTAAATAATGAAGGAAAAACCATTTTAATGGCCACTCACGATTATGCAGCCATTGCCCGAAAACCCGCGCGAACCTGGGTTTGCGCCAACGGAAAACTGAACGACTCGGCTAAAATTACCGAGGAATTAGCTTTTGAAAACCTCTTGGAAAAAAATGTATAATTAAATCAGCTCTAAAAACAAGTGCTGAAGTACTTTTTCTTCGTTCTCCCAGCACAATTCTTCCGCAGCCGTTTGAAGGTTTTCTTTCCAGATTTTCCTTTTTGATGCATTTAGCAAAGCTTCGTTAATGGTTTTCGCCAACTCTTTGGGTTGGTGCGATAAGGCAATTGCACCAATGGCATATGCCTCAACAATCGCTTTCATTTCAGGCAGGTTACTTACCACCACCGGAACTCCTGCATGAATATAATCGAAAAGCTTATTGGGAAGAGCAAAGCGGTAATTCAAACCCAGGTCCTCCTCAATTGATAAACCCAGGTTAGCCGTAGGTGTCAATTTAGCTAATTCATCAATCGGAAGCCTACCGGTAAACTGTACCTTCGCCTCAAGTGCTTCTTTTTTAACCAGGTTCTCCAGTTGTTGTTTTATATCGCCATCGCCGGCAATAATCAGTTTAGCTTCAATAAAATGCATGGCTTGTATGGCCTGTTCAAGTCCGCGGCCAATATTTAATGCCCCCTGGTACAGGATTGTTTTCTCCTCACTATCGACAGAAATGGCTTGTGTCCTATTTTTTTGAAGCGGAATGTTTCTGACCACCTTAAAACTGGTTTGGTACTTTTGGTTGTAAATGTTGGCTATAGAGTTACAAACGGTGTAGCAATAGTGAATGTTTGGCAGCATTTTCCGTTCCAATCCTTCCCAAATCCTTTTTACCCGGGGGCGTTGTATAAGTTCCGGAACTTCTGTAAAATATTCATGACTATCGTAAACCAACGCCATTCCTTTCAGTTTCGACACCAGGTAGTTGGCCGTTAGGGTATCCAGGTCGTTGGCTAATAAAATATCTGCTTTTTTAAACAATAAAAACAAGAATAAACGAAGGTTGAATTCGGCATAAAAACAGGCACCTTTTTTAAAAAATAAGCGCATCCGTTTGGTTGCATAGCTTCGGCTTACCTCAAGGCTGTTAGGTAGCAAACGTCCAATTAGTAGCACCGAAAATCCCATTTTTTCGAGCGATGTGCAAACTTTATGCACGCGGTTGTCGGCCACAAGATCATTGGTAACTGAAACAATTATTTTTTTTGTTTTGGTTTTCAAGGTGGTTTTCTGATTTTGTGTAAATATAGAACTTTTGTTGGGGCAAATTATTTTCTCAATCTATATTTTCTGCATTGATTCTTGTAAAACCCTGTATTTATCCGAAACCAAGTCTTGTTAGTAAACAAGTAACTTTCTTCTGGCTTCTGTATTCGGGCTTACAACTTTCGTATATCTTTGCGCAAAATTTATTCTATGATTCGTTTTTCTGAAAATCATTCGCTGAAAGCGCACAATACATTTGGCATTGATGCCAAAGCAAAATATTATTTCGAATTTACAGAATTGGAAGATTTAGAGGTTTTTCTAAAATCAAACCAAAGCTGGAAAAACGAAAAGCTTATAGTTTTAGGCGAGGGGAGCAATATTTTGTTTTTGAACGATTTTGATGGATTGGTAATTCATCCGAATGTGCCGGGAATGAATTCGGTTTGGGAAGACCGTAATCATGAATGGATTGAAGTTGGCGCCGGAGAGGTGTGGGATGATTTTGTTGAGTACGCCGTAAACCGGGGCTTGGGCGGAGCTGAAAACCTATCGTTAATACCCGGAAAAACAGGTGCTGCGCCAGTACAAAATATTGGCGCTTACGGCCAGGAAGTGTGCCGTTTAGTGGAAAAAGTTAAAGGCTTCGACCTGGAAACAGGTTGCGTTGCTGAGTTTACCGCTGCCGAATGTGAGTTCGCCTACCGCAACAGTATATTTAAACACTACCTTAAAAACCGTTTTATCATCACCTCTGTAATTTTTAGGTTGGATAAGTTTCCTGAATTCAACCTGGGCTATGGTCAACTGGAGAAGCAAGTGAAAGAAAAAGGCGAAATTTCGCTAAGCACTATACGTGAGGCAGTAATTGAAATACGCTCATCAAAATTACCAGATGTAAAGAACCTGGGTAATGCCGGTAGTTTCTTTAAAAATCCGGTGGTACCAAAAGAACTGGCAGAGCAGTTGCAAGTAAAATATCCGGAGTTACCGGTTTATGCTGCCGAAAATAACCAGGTAAAACTAGCTGCAGGTTGGTTAATTGAGCAGGCCGGGTGGAAGGGGAAGCGCCTTGGCGATGCCGGAGTACATGCGCAACAGGCATTGGTACTGGTTAATTATGGAAAGGCTACCGGTAATGAAATTTACGCCCTTTCGGAAGATATTTTTGATGCTGTAAACACGCAATTTGGTGTGAAACTGGAACGCGAAGTCAACTGCATTTAAGCCGATTCTAAAATTTTATGCATAAAAAAATCCCGGCGTCCACTCCGGGATTTTAATTTTGTTGTTGATGTTGTGTCTTACAATTTTTTCAGGTTTGTGCTGCAAAAATACAAATTGTGCGCTTCATCAAAATGACCTTTGTCATGCAACTTTTTAAAGCCGCAAACCAATCCTTGTTTTGCTTGTTGTTTTAGCAGGCATAGTGCTGCCTTTTTCCACTAAATAAGAAAACAACAAACAATGCAAAACACCAATAATTTAATTCATGCAAGTTCCCCTTACCTCAGGCAACATGCAAACAATCCTGTGCACTGGCAGTCCTGGAACGAAGAGTTAATTGAACAGGCAAAAGCAGAAGATAAGCTATTGCTGGTGAGTATAGGCTATGCCGCCTGCCACTGGTGCCATGTTATGGAGCACGAGAGTTTTGAGGATGAAGAAGTTGCGGCAATAATGAATAAATATTTTGTGTGTATAAAAGTAGACCGCGAAGAACGCCCCGATGTTGACCATTATTACATGAGTGCTGTTCAGTTAATGGGGCAACAGGGAGGCTGGCCATTAAATGTTATTGCACTGCCCGATGGACGTCCGCTTTGGGGAGGAACGTATTTTCAAAAGGAGGTTTGGATGAAAAACCTTGATGCGGTGGCACGTTACTATAAAAATAATAAACCCGATGCTGAAGAATATGCCGGCAAATTACAACAAGGTATTTTCCAGGTTTTGGTAATGCCCGAAATGGAAGCAGCAAGTAAGGTAAATGCAAACCTAATTGAACGCGGAGTAGATGGCTGGAAAACACATTTTGATTGGCAGGAAGGTGGCAGGGCAGGAGCTCCCAAATTTCCCATGCCGGTGAACCTCGATTTTTTGTTGTATTACGGATTTTCGAATAACGACACCCAGGTGATGAATTTTGTGGAAACCACTTTGCTGAAAATGGCCCGGGGTGGAATTTACGACCAGGTAGGAGGTGGTTTTGCCCGTTATTCGGTAGATGACAAATGGAAAGTGCCGCATTTCGAAAAAATGCTGTACGACAACGGTCAACTTATAAGTATTTATTCAAAAGCCTGGCAACAGTTTAAAAACGATGAGTTTAAAACGGTTGTTTACGAAAGCGTGGCTTTTATTGAACGCGAATTGATGGACGAAAGTGGAGCATTCTATTCGTCGCTTGATGCCGACAGCGAAGGCATTGAAGGAAAATTTTATGTATGGAAGCAGGATGAACTGAAAACCTTACTGCAAGATGAATACGAATTGTTTGCCGATTATTACAATGTAAATGGCCACGGTTTTTGGGAGCACAATAATTATATTTTGTTACGCAAAGAGTCGAACAGCACATTTGCCCAAAAACATGGACTAGCTATTCAGCAGTTGCAGGTAAAAACGGGAAGATGGAAATATACCCTGTTAAAAACCCGTAGCAAACGTGTTCGCCCCGGACTCGACGACAAAACGCTAACATCCTGGAATGCTCTTGTTATAAAAGGTTTAGTAGAAGCATATAAAGCTTTTCAAAACGACGATTTTTTAAGACTTGCCCTAAAAAATGCCCGGTTTATTCAAAATAATTTGCTCTCTGCCAGCGGAAAAGTGTATCATAGCTGGAAAGATGGAAAATCCTCAATTGATGGTTTTCTTGAGGACTATGCCTTGCTTATTGATGCCTATCTTTTGTTATTTGAAGTAACAGGCGAACAGGATTGGTTAATACACGCCGATAAAATGGCAGCTTATGTACAATCAAATTTTTACGATGCGAACAAACACCTGTACTATTTTATCGATAATCGTGAAAAGACTGTGATAACCAATCATTTTCAAAAAGAAGATAATGTAATACCTGCTTCCAACTCGGTAATGGTCAATAACCTTCACCGTTTGTATTTGCTGCATGCCAGGCCCGAATATTTGCAAATGGCAGAAAAAATGTTGCAATACATCACCCCTCATTTTACCAATTACCCAATGGCGTATGCCAATTGGGGGAGCCTGATGCTAAAATTAAGCAAACCTTATTTTGAGGTAGCGATTTGCGGAATTAATGCCAGGCTGGTATTAAAACAATTACAACAAAATTTTCAACCCCATATACTTTGGGCGTTTTCTGAAACCGAAAGTGATGTTGCCTTTTTAAAGAACCGTTTCAGGCAAACTGAAGACCTGATTTACATTTGCAAAAATGGCGCTTGTCAGTTGCCTGTTGATTCGGTGAAAGAGGCCCTTAAAAAACTAGCCGCGCAATGAAAAAAACTGACGTACTGATTGTTGGGCAAGGCCTGGCCGGTACCTTACTGGCTTTCGAGCTGTATTTTGCCGGAGTTAAGTTTTGTATTGTTAATAATCCGCAAAAAAGTACAGCTTCAGCGGTGGCTGCCGGCATGGTTAATCCGCTGGTATTTAAACGTATGACCAAAAGCTGGATGGTTGACGAACTGCTACCGGTTATGAAAAAACGTTACCGCGAACTGGAAGAATTACTGGGCGAGCGTTTTTATTTCGATATGCCCATGATAAAACCACTGTCGGAGCAGGAAACAGAACTGTGGCAACAACGAAAAGCAGATAAAGCATTCGGGAAATACATTCAATCAATTACAGCAAACAGTCCTGTTAAACACCTACAGGCAGCCCCGGCTTATGGCGTTGTTCATGGATCTGGTTATTTAAAAACAGAAAATTTTCTGGAGGCAGCCAGGCGGTTTTTCCAAAAAAGCGAAATGCTGATTGAAAGCGACTTTCCAGCAACTATGGGTAATTTTCAATACTCCGATTTTCAGGATTTTACATTTGAAAAAATTGTATTTTGTCAGGGGCACTACCTGAACACCCATCCCTTATTTGATTTTGTGCGCCTGCAACCGGCAAAAGGCGAAGTTTTACAAATTTATGCTCCTGATTTGTCGGAAGAATACATTTTAAACAAACGGGTTTTTGTACTACCTGTTGGAAATCATCGTTTTAAGGTAGGCTCAACTTATGAATGGGATGATTTATCCAACATACCAACAGAAAAAGGAAAGGCATCTATTCTGGAACGCCTGGAGTCATTAATCCCAATTCATTATCGGATTGAAAAGCACTGGGCAGGCATTCGTCCAACCGTTGCCGACCGAAGGCCGGTTTTGGGTAAACATCCTGAACATCAATATTTTTATGTGTTTAACGGCCTGGGGACCAAGGGGGTGATGTTGGCTCCGTATTTTGCAGCAGAAACCAGAAAACTGTTGCAAAACGATTCCTATAAACTTAATAATGAAGTTGACATTAGCAGGTTTTGGTAACTTTTGTTACAAGCTTCATAAAGGGATAAGGCCTTTCTAAATTTTTCAAAATAAATTATGTTTACAACAATAAAAAGTGTTATTTTAGTTTGGTTAAAAAATACACAATAACGAACTTAAGTAAATTACCAGGTAAAATTCCTCGTGGATGCATCTTTTCAAAAGCTTTTTATTTAAACTTGGTCTGGCCACAGTGGTAAATCTTCTTTTTGCAGGGCAAATTGTTTTTGCACAGTCCGTTGATTTTCCCGACAGCCTGGAGGCCGAATTAGCAGCAGCACAACTTACAAAGCATTTGTCTGAAACAAACGATAGTTTACAAACCATAGATTTGCTTTATAATTATTCAGTTTATCTCGATGAAAATGGAGATTTAGAAGGCTCTACATTGTACATGGAAAAGGCACTAAGGACTGCCGTTGCCATTCAGGATAATCGCCAAATTGCACGTGTTGGCAATTACCTGGCCACTAATTATTTAATGCTTGGGCAGGTAGACATTTCAATAACTACGTATAACCTGGCACTTAAACACGCCGAGCAAACCAATGAATATTCAGAAATAGCCAAAATAAGTATGAACCTGGCTGAAAACTATAATTTTATTGGCGACTACAAGAATGCCATAAAATATGGTCTAAATTCATTGAAGATTAAAGAGTCGGTGCACGATTGGGAACGTATTTGTTACCATTACATGGCCATGAGTAATATTTTTAAAGAAACCGGCGACCTCGATAAACGGGAAGAATACATCTTGTTGGCCTACCAGATGAAAGATAAGCATGATTGTTCGGTTCCGAGCGATGTAGCCAAAATATACAATGGTTTGGGAGGGGTGGCACAGCAACGCTCGCAATACAAGAAGGCCCTGGCCTATTACGATACTTTAAAAGTGTATTGCGAAGAACACGATTTTGCCCAGGGAATTAATACCGCTTTAACCAACAGCGCATTAATTTACCAGGAACAGCAGAACTACGCGAAGGCTTTGGATTTAATTCTTGAATCGGAAAAATACGCACACGAAACCCCTTACGATACCATTTTTGCAGATAATTGTAAAACAGAACTGTACCTGAGTTTGAATGAGCCGGAAAAAGCACTGGAACTGGCTATGAAAAATTTTAAACGGCATGAACTGGTTTTCTATAGTGCTGAACACCTCAAGTGTCTTGAGTTTTTATATGAAATAAATTTTCAATTAAAAAATTACAAGGATGCTTACCGTTGGAACGACTCCTTATGGATTTATCGCGACTCTTTAAGTAACCAGGGTGTACGCACTGCCATTGCCGACCTGGAAATGCAATACCAAACCGAAAAAAAAGAACAACAAATTGCCTTACTTCAGGCAGAAAACCGGATTGAGCAACAGAAAAAGTTGGTGTACATTGCTATTTCTTTGGTTTTACTTTTACTGGTTGTAATCGGAACTTTATTGTATTTTAAAAACAAGCGCGAAAATCAAATTCATCGCCTCGAACTGCGGCAACAATTGCTGCGTTCGCAAATGAATCCACATTTTTTGTTTAACGCCCTGGGAAGCATCCAGAATTTTATGTACAAAAACGAAACTAAAAAAGCGGCTACCTACCTCGGAAATTTTGCCCGCCTAACCCGTTCAATACTCGAACATTCGGCCGAAGAGCAAATTATGTTGTGCGACGAGATTGATTTGTTAAAAAACTATCTCGAGCTGGAAATAATGCGGGCAAAAGGCAGTTTCAATTATCGCATTCAAATTGCTGATGATATGGATACCGAGTTTGTAAAAATACCTCCAATGTTGATACAACCATTTGTTGAAAATGCCGTAAAACATGGCTTGCGAAATATTAACTACCCCGGCGAGTTACTACTTGCCTTTTCCGAAACCGAAGATAAATTGCACGTTACAGTAAAAGATAATGGCCACGGGATTGGCAAAACCACTGGGAAAAAGAACCAGAATAAATCGCACCGTTCCATGTCGATGGAAATTTTTAAAGAACGACAAGGCATAATGCTGCGCCGCTATAAAAAGCAAATACAATTTATTGTAAGCGATTTGAGTATGGCCAGCCCGCGCGAAAAAGGAACAGAAGTTAAACTTACCATACCACTTTAATTATGATTCGTACAGTAATTATTGAAGACGAAATACATTTACGGGAAATTAACCGTATGTTGCTAACGGAAAATTTTCCGGATGTGGAAATTGTTGGAGAAGCCGGACGTGTTGAAGATGCGGTTGAGTTAATAAAATCAGAAAAACCACAGCTGGTGTTGTGTGATATTGAGCTGGAAAATGGCAATTGTTTTCAGGTTTTACAAAAATGCCGACCCTATAATTTCAGGCCTGTTTTTATTACCGCTTTTAATCAGTACGCCATTAAAGCCATTAAATTTAGTGCCATCGATTATATTTTAAAACCGGTAAACGAATTCGAATTTTGCGATGCCATTCAACGGGCTATCGACAGTTTGCCTGAAAAGAATTCGCAACAACAAACCGAAAACCTGCTGGCACATGCCAACTACGGTAAAGCTAATAAAAAGGTAGTTTTACGAACTGCCGATGCCATGCACCTGGTTGATGTTAATGATATTATTTACTGTAAAAGCGATAACAGCTATACCACCTTTTTTCTGCAAGATAAAAAAGAAGTTACTGTTTCAAAAAGCATAAAAGAGTTTGCAGAACTGTTTAGCGATTATAATTTCCTTCGACCGCATCAGTCGTTTTTGGTAAACCTAAACGCCATCACAAAAATTGATAAAACCGATGGTGGTTTTATAATTATGGACAATGGGGCAGAGGTGCCGATATCGTCGCGCCGTAAGCAGCTTATTTTTGAACAGCTCGATAACCTTTAAGGAAGCCGGCTATTTCTTATACGCTTTCAAATCCACAACAGGCGTTTTCAAATTCGTTACAAAAATGTTTTGTTGATTGTGTTTTCTTGCATTTGTTAAATACAAAACAACAATGCAAAAATACGATTCCAGATTGGTTCTATCTTCTTCAGATTATTTCTACTTATTTGAAAAAGAAGATATTGTATTTTGCGAAGAGCTTGATGACCAAACCACAATAAACCTGCAAAACGGACAACAATTTAGAGTAGCTTTTTCGCTTGACGAACTAAAACAGAAAATAAATCGTACCGACTTTTTCCAACCTCAAAGTAATTGTTTGGTAAACGCACAATACGTAAGCCGCGTGCAGCAAATTGCAGGTATTGAGGTTTTATTAAAAAACGGTCGTGTAATTCGGGTAAGCCCTAAACTGGCAAAGGAGGTGTTGCAGTTTTTCGAGAAATTTACACGAATTCAAATTTAATTTCTACACATTCATATTAACCCCCAAAAACACCAATAGCTTAGCGTAATTTTAATCAGCAAAAACACTAAAATCATTCTACCATGAAAAAAAGCTTTTCACTTCTTGCAATTTTTACCTTGTGCTTTGTGCTTGTTGGCCAGGCCCAGGTTAAAGATGTTGAAAAAGAAGCCAAACGACAAGGTACCAACCGAATTAACCGGAAAATTGATAAAGGAATTGACTCGGGCTTTGATGCCATTGAAGACGGCATTGGGAGTTTATTTGGAAAAAAGAAAAAGAAGAACCAGGGAAGTGTTCAGCAGGTTGAGACCAGTATGCAAAATACAAGTGGAGGTTCGAATGTAGGCTCCGGAATTTCCATAGCCGGAAAAGATCCGGAAGCTGTGTTTAACCAATACGGCATGTTTCCACCTGACGGGGCAACTGATGTGCCAATTCCGGTTACCCTAAAATGGACTCCAATGAATGGCAACGGTTTTAAAGCAGCCAGCTACGAACTGTATCTGGAAGAAGGCCAAACCAACCCGATGCAAATGTTGGGATCAAGACGAAATAATACCATTGAATGTAAAGATTTAAAGCCTAACACAACTTATAGTTGGAGTTTTAAAGGACAGGCAGCTAATGGTCAATATATGCCCGGAGGCGGTGGTACTTTTACAACCGGCGACGCTGGCCCCATGAAAATGGATGTGCAGTGGAGTAAGTTTGATTTTGTGCCCGGCGATGAAGTAATTTTTTCCGATGGCCCGGATATTATGGAAGAAAATGGAGAATTCCCCAGTCGGTGGGATTTAGTTCAGGGACAAGTGGAAATTGCCAATGTAAATGGTGAAAATGTAATAATGTTTTTAGATGGCGGCGAAATAATTCCATACCTCGAAAATGCAAACGAAGATTATTTACCGGATGTTTTTACAATAGAATTTGATTATTACACGCCGAAAAATGGAAACAGGCTCTCTATTTACTTAACCGATCGAAAAAATAATCCTCAAAGTGAGTCTCAGGAGTTTGAAATTACCCCAATACGGGTTAGCACCCCTTCAAATGGTTATATCGAGCATCCTGAAAGGGATTATACTTATTGTGAGAACGGCTGCTGGACCCATGTGTCGCTTGCCTTTACTAAAGGTAAATTAAAGGTATATTTAGATGATACTCGTTTGGTAAATATTCCACGCTATACCGAAAATCCCACCGGTTTTACATTCTACCCTTATTTTGCCGATGCTTCGGAGCAAAAGGCATTTTATGCCAAAAATTTCCGCATTGCCAAAGGTGGTGTAAAATACTACGATAGGGTAATGACTGAAGGAAAAATTATTTGTAACGGCATCCGTTTCGACGTAAATAAAGCCACACTAAAACCTGAAAGTATGGGGCCAATCAACAAAATTTACGAGTTAATGAGCAAGCAGCCCGACCTTAAATTTAGCGTTGAAGGTCACACCGATGCCGATGGCGATGAGGCCAAAAACCAAACCCTTTCGGAACAACGGGCAAAAGCAGTGGCCGATAAGTTAGTTGAAATGGGAATTTCAGCCGACCGTTTAGCCAGCAAAGGTTTGGGCGAAAGTGTACCGATTGATAATAACAATTCTCCCGAAGGAAAAGCTAATAACAGGCGAGTGGAAT
The DNA here is from genome assembly GCF_963676735.1 of uncultured Draconibacterium sp. Lineage (NCBI taxonomy): Bacteria > Pseudomonadati > Bacteroidota > Bacteroidia > Marinilabiliales > Prolixibacteraceae > Draconibacterium > uncultured Draconibacterium sp. The sequence goes on from NZ_OY781464.1 coordinate 1,281,125, forward strand.
TTGTGAAATTTACGGGAAGTGCGAGCTCGTCTTCAGCAAGTAGCAGTAGTGCCACAAATTCGGTATTCGATGAGTTAAACCGAAAAAGTATTGCCAAAAAACTGGAGCAGTTACCCGATCAAAACAGTATTCAGGTAAGTAATAATACAGGAATAGTAAATGGAGCAGGAACTGTGGTGTTGTATGCTACATCCGATGGTAATTTGGGTAAAATGGAAATTCTTGATGTAGATAAAAACGATGGCTATAAAATGACCACACGTTTTGTTACCTACAATTACAATGGTTCGGTTCATAGCGAATCAAACGGATTAGAAATTGAAGCCACATACACGTGTGATTTAGATAAAGGAATTACCGGTGGAGATGTTTATTCAGAAAACGATTTTCATTTTGCTAAACAAGGCAGTACAACTTCTTCAATTAATCCTGGCGAAACAGCAATTCTTAGAGTTTTAAAATAATAACAGGGACAAAACCCTCAAACAATTTTTTTTGATGAAAAAGTCAATTTTTACAATCGCAATTATTTTAAGTGTTATGTCGTTGGTGTTTACATCGTGCAGCGATAATGACGACGAAGTGCCAACACTAGATGGAAAATACAGTTTAGTACTGGACGGAAAAACCGTAGCAAGTGGCGAAACCGAAGAGGTAGGAATGGTTGGAAACGCCATTTCTCTTTCAAAAGGCGAGGACTTTGGTTTTATAATTTCAGGAGTGCCTGAAGCTGTTGGTGCCGAAGCTGCAATTGGAGCAAATGGCTCGGGAGTTTCAGTTTCAATTACAGGTAAAAACTTATTGGGTAATGGCGCCGACGAATTGTATTTTTCGGTAAGTGGAACCGTAAAAAGAACTTCAGCAAGCAAAGTCACTTTCGAAGGAACGTGCAGCGAATTAGGTTCAACTACCGTTCATACCTTCAGCGGATCGGCAGAGTCGGACGCCTACAAAGTAATTTAAAAATACCTGAGCATTGCAACGCAGGTTTGTTGCAATGCTCTCCTCAAATTCTTTTTCTTCTCACATTAAAAAGTAACAAAATGAAACATCTGCTGATCGTTGTTTTCACGCTTGCGTTTTTTGTTCAGAACTGCTTTGCTCAGAATTCAAAACTGTATGGAAGTTGGCTTTTAACCAGGGTCGATGCTGGTGGTCAGGTCCAGAAACCTTATCAGGTAAGTGAATTTACCTCCGACGGAAAAATGCTAATGATGGGTATGGAAGTGGCATCGTGGAAATACAATAAATCAACAAATTCGATTGAAATGGAGTCAGATTTCGACAAAGATTTTAATGGAATTGCCAAAATTGTGAAGCTTGATAAGGACGAGTTAATTTTTGACAAAGATGATGTGAAAGTATTCTACCAAAAATTAAATGAAACCAAGATCACAAGTAATAATAAAAATTCAGGGCTGTTCGGAACCTGGGAATTTAAAGATGTGCCCTATTCGGAGGCAACAACGCTGATAACATTTACCGAACCCGATCAATTCAAAATCATTCATAAAGAAGAAGGATATAGTTCCAATTCTGATGGTACTTTTATTTTCAATAAGCAAAATAGTTCGCTCATTATGGCAGGTCTTCGCTGTGAAGATACTTTTCATGGCGAAAACAGAGTAGTTAAAATTAGTGGCGAAAAACTGGCATTAGAACACAACGAAACTACTTTTAAAGGAATTAAAAAAGTTCAAAAAGATACTAAAATAGAGCACCTAACTTTTGCCGAAGACGATTTTTACACAGAAGGTGGTGACTATAAGTATTACGACGACGAAGAAAAGTTGCCATGGAGAAATTGGAGTGAAATGAAATCAGGATTACTAAATGTAAAACAACTGGTTTATAACTACTCAACATTGGTGGAGGGATCTGAATCCTTCGAAACAAAAACACTTACGGCAGATGTAAGGGCTACGCCTGACGAAGAGGGGTTTGCAATCGATAATATATTTGTGGGCTACGATCGCTACAATTTACCCGATGATGTTGAGTTTCATGTTAGCAACGAATATTCAAACCCTCTTTATCCGCTTGAAGATGATGTTTTTAGAGTTGTAGGTAAGGAGCAAATTACAACCCCGGCAGGGACATTTGACTGTACGGTTTTAGAAGGTATAAACGATTCGGGAACGCTAAAAAAACTGTGGATGGTTACCGATAAAATTGGCGTTTATGCCAAAATTATTGATGATAACCCAGATGAATTCTGGGGCTACTATTCAGTTTACGAATTACAAGAAATAAGATAAAACACTAAACAAAACACGATATGAGAAAAAGACAATCACCGCTAGGTACGTTAATTTTTGCTGTAATATTTTTTACGGCTGGTATTTTGGCCTACCAGCACTTAACAAAACCTATTGCCGAGGAAGCCGAAGCTAGCAAAGGCTGGCCATCTGTTGATGGAATAATAACGCTTTCAGAAATGAATAAAACCCGCAACAGCGATGGTAACGACATGTATTCGGCCGCAGTTGCCTACAACTATTCGGTTAACGGAAAAGCATACAGCTGTTCCGGAATTCGCGTTGTTGATGGTTCTACCAGCTCAAAAACCAGCGTAAAAAAGCAATTACGTAAATATTTTAAAGGAAAGAATGTGAAAGTATTTTACGATCCTGAATTTCCGGAAACCGCAGTGCTTGAGCCGGGAACAGGTTTTCTTTTTGGCATGTTGCTGAAGCTGCCACTCCTTTTTTGCCTTGTTTCGGTGCTCATGGTTTTGGGCTTGTTTAAACGTTTGTTATTCGGAAGATAAAAGAATCAATCAAAAAAAAATAGGATGGCATTTAGCAAAAGTGCGAAATTTTTACCTCCATACTTTTCGCATTCTGCCCGGTGCCCCAACAAAAATTAGAAAAATGAATTCACACGAAGTAGATTACAAAATTGGCGGACACGACATTCAATACGTTGAAATTGAACTTGATCCGCAGGAAACAGTAATAGCCGAAGCCGGCGCCATGCTGTACATGAAAGAGGGTATTGATTTTCAAACCAAAATGGGCGATGGTTCTGAACCCGACAAAGGCGTTTTCGGGAAATTATTGTCGGCAGCCTCGCGCAAAATTGCCGGTGAGTCGATTTTTATTACCCATTTTACCCACCGCGGAATGGGCAAGGGACATGTGGCTTTTGCCGCGCCATATCCCGGTACCATTGTGCCCATAGAGTTAAATGAGCTGGGTGGATCCGTAATCGTACAACGCGATGCTTTTTTGTGTGCTGCTTTAGGTACCAAAATAAGTATGCACTTTAACCGTAAACTGGGCGCCGGTTTTTTTGGCGGCGAAGGTTTTATTCTGCAAAAACTTCAGGGCGATGGGCGTGCCTTTATTCATGCCGGCGGAACACTTATTGAACACGAACTAAACAACGAAACCCTGCGCGTAGATACGGGCTGTGTTGTAGGTTTCCAGGAAGGAATTGACTTTAGCATTGAAAAAGCCGGTGGCATGAAATCGATGATTTTTGGTGGTGAAGGCTTGTTTTTGGCAACCCTGCGCGGAACCGGAAAAGTGTGGTTGCAATCCATGCCTATCAGCAAACTTATTGAGCAGCTGTCGCCCGGAAGCGCAAACGCCGGTAAGGAACAACGTGGTGGCTTACTTGAAAACCTGTTGGAAGGATAATCAGTTCAGAAAATAACAAAATTAGCAGGGCTCGATTTAAAAAAAGGGCTAAGCTGCAATTATTTAACAAAACATAATTATTAATCTTTAAATTTTATTAAATGAAAACTCTTTTAAAAACACTTGTTTTTTCAGTACTTTTTTTTGTGGCGGCTCAGTCACAGGCACAAATTAGTGTAGGTGGCGGATTATGGTATGGCAGCGATATCAATTCAATTGGAATTAGTGTTAACGGCAAGTACGACTTTAACGAGAAATGGGCAGCAGCACCTGCGTTTACCTATTTTCTTGAAAAAGATTATGTGAAGTGGTCGGCATTGGATTTGGACGCCAATTACAATATTACCGAGTTGGAAAACATTGGTTCGTTGTACGCCATTGGTGGTTTGGGTATCACTTTCTGGAGTGTTGATTTCGACGGAGGCACCATCGATATGGGGGAATTTGGTTCCTATGACCTGGGTGTGGATGCTTCGGGCTCTGATGTTGGGGTAAATCTTGGGGTTGGACTTAATATTGCAGCATCAGAAAAATTTGCCATTGCCCCCGAAATAAAATATACCATAAGCGATGGAAGCTACCTGCGAATTGGGGCTAAAATTTTATTTGGTTTGTAGAAACTCAGCAAAATATTTGAAGAGAGTCAATGCTTAGGCATACTCTCTTCACCCCCTTTGCATGCAAAAATATGTTGGCATTCATCTATACTCTAGCCATGAAAAAAATACAGCTTTTGCTTTTTATTCTTTTTTGCTCTACCCTCCTGAAGGCCCAAAAAATTGAGCCGATACTTAGTGTTGAAAACTGTGGAGCAGCGGTTTTAATAAACAACGAGCCAATTATGGCTCTTGTTGAATACCGCGATGAGAAACCTAAAATGACTTTTTTTAACCTCAAAAAAAAGAAAGTAATGCAACGTTTTAATTGCATACTTCCTGAAAATAAGATTGCACACATTATACCTTGCGATGATGGAATGTTATACCTGATTACTCAAAAAGAAAACAACGAGCAGGGGCCTCCGTTTTTTGATGCCATTTACGGTTTTAATTACAAGACTGACCAGTTAAAGCTTTATTACAAAGAAGAGGCAGAGGTCTATCTTCCCCGCTCTGCCAATGCTGTGCACACAAAACTGGTGCTTTACCGCGGAACATTCTCAAAACAACCATTAATATTTAATACCGAAACCCTGGCCTTTGAGCCATTTTCAGACGACGAATCGCTGCGAATGTTGTTTTCTACTGATGACGGTGATAAGTATATCGTATTTAAAACAACCGAGTATCGTGCCGATGATACAGTTCCTGTTTATGTAATGAAAAGAGATGGGACGATGAGTGAAACAGTTGGAATTTACGACTCCAGGATGACACTATCGACCAATGAAGAGGAGAATCGACTTCCGGGAGTTACCATTACCAATCCCGAGTACAATTGGGTGATTCAGGCCTTTAATTGCAGTGGTCTTCCCTTAAGCGGTTTTGGTATTGCAACCCGTCCGGGTCTGGCAAAAATCTATAATCAATTCGCCAATCTTTACGATATTACGGAACTTACCAGCGCCACAGGCAGCTTTGTAATTGCCAAAGCTAAAACAACCCTTTATGTTTATGCTATTCAAAATCAATCATATAATTAATAGTAAAACTACTCATGATGAAAAATATATTACTAATTGTTTTGGCCTTTATTTGCCTTAATGGTAGTGGGCAGGAAGCAAAAAAGTACTTGGTAAAATCGGGGTACCTAAAACTTGAACTTAGTGGAAATACCACCGGAACAAAAGAATTATGGTGGGATGATTACGGTCAGAAATCGTGTGAGCTGGAAAACTCCACCACCACAACAAAAATGTTTGGTATGAAAAATACCGAAAAAAAGCATATGCTAACCATTTTGGTAAAAGACAGGTTTTGGACTGTTAATTACGAAGATGGTACTGCAGCAAAAGGTATTTTACCTTATTACAACGATGCGCAGGAGTTTGCCGGAAGCATGACAGAGCAGGAACAGCAGGAGTTTGCAGATGAAATGCTAAACCAGTTGGGCGGAAAACGTTTGGCAACCGAAGAGTTGAACGGATATAAATGTGATGTTATCAAACTTATGGGGGCAAAATCGTGGATATATAAAGGAATTAATTTGAAAACGGAAGCCAAAGTGCTGGGGATTGAGACCAATGAAATGTTTACGGCCTTTAAGCCCAACAGCAGTGTGCCGGCTTCTAAATTTACTCCTCCCACCGATGTAGAGTTCGAAGACATGAACCAGACAGCAAATGGTTTTATGGGGGCTTTTGCCGAGATGGACGATTTTGAAGAAGAGGACGAGGAAGAAATAATTCCGGTTGACTACTCGTACGAGAAGTTTAAAGAAACGGTAGAGGCGTGTAAAATAGAAGGTTATACCTGCGCACGAACAAGCAATGTGGAAGGTGTTTTTACAGCCGCTTTTATGAATGGTCAGAACATATTAATGGTAATGCTGCAACACGAGGATAATATAGAAGCAGACAATCCGGAACTGTTAAATTTTCAGCCGTTTAAACACAGGGGGCATACCTGCCGCTACGGAAGCTTAGAAGAAGAAAGCGGGTCGGCATTGTTGGTTGAATATCCCTCGGATGCTATGAACCTGATGCTGGTAGCCATACCTGAAAAGAATAAAGAAGAATTGCTGCAAATAGAAAAAAAACTTCAGTTTTAAGCACTGAAGCTGGTAGATTGATTCCCTTGCCCGACTCCGATGAGAGACGGGTAGGGGATTTTTGTTTTCATTTTAGGAATGCTGTGCCAACAATTTTGTTTTACCTTTGTTTACTTAACATTAGTTAAAAATAGATTGCGTTAACAAACAAAAAACAAACATGAAAAAATTACTATCCTTATTTCTGTTGCTCCCAGTGCTGGCTTTTGCACAGGAAAAAAAAGACACACTTTGGACAACCAGTGGTAATACAACCCTTAATTTTTCGCAGGTAGCATTAAGCAATTGGGCTGCCGGGGGTAAAAGTTCCATGTCGGGGGTGATGATGTTAAACCTGGCTGCCAATTACAAAAAAGACAAAGTAGCCTGGGACAATAGTTTCGATTTTCGTTATGGTTTTTTAAAAGAAGAAGATGTTGATTTGCGAAAATCGGATGACAAAATTGATATTGCATCGAAGCTGGGGATTGAAGCCAAAAAGAATTGGTATTATACAGGCTTGTTAAATTTTAAATCGCAGTTTGCAGCCGGATATAATTACCCTGACACGGATAATGCCATTTCAAAATTTATGGCGCCAGGTTACCTAAATCTTGGTGTGGGTATGGATTATAAAACCGATAAATTCTCAGCTTTACTGGCACCGGTTTCCGGTAAATTTACTTTTGTAACCGACGATGATCTTTCAGACCAGGGCGCCTTTGGGGTTGAGCCTGGCAAAAAATCACGCGCAGAAATGGGGGCAACTTTAAAAATGCAGTTGGTAACCGATATTGTAAAAAATGTAACCCTGGATACCAAGGTCGATTTCTTCTCGAATTATTTTGAGGACCCGCAAAATATTGACATCGACTGGACCATGAAAATTATTATGAAGGTGAACGATTACCTGTCGGCGAACCTGATAACCCAGCTGATATACGACGACGATGTGCTTATTCTGAATCCGGATACCGGATCGGAAGTACCACGTTTGCAGTTTATGGAGTCGTTTGGGGTAGGTCTTACATTTAAATTCTAATCAATTAGAAAAAATATATTTAAAAGCTTTCTGAACTAATCAGGAAGCTTTTTTTTGCCAACTTTTTATTTGGCCTGTTTATAAGCAAAAGTAATTTTTATTCACCTTCCTTTTTTATAAAACCGTTCCCAGGGTAATTAGTAAAATTCCGCTTAAGATACCAACGAGGTAGGCACCTTTCTTTTTAAGGTTTTGTTCGCGAAATAACAGGCCGCCAATTACAAAAGCTACCAAAACACTTCCGCGACGCAGGGCTGAAATTACCGAAATTAATGCATCTTCGTTGCTTAAGGCATAAAAGTAAAGGTAGTCGGCAATTACCAAAAATACCCCGATTAAGGGGATGGTCCAGCGCCACTCGAAGTGTATGTTTTTACGCTTTCGTATTTTTTCATTCAGTAAAACAAAAGGCAATAAAATTACCGCCTGGTATACCGAAAACCAGGCTTGTACCGCAACCCTGTCGATTCGCCGCAGGATAAATTTATCGTACAGCCCGCTGCAGGCGCCCAATAAGGTAGCAGCTACAATAAAATAAATCCATTTGTTTCGTTTAAACTCTATGCCTTCCAGTTTTCCGGCCGTTGAAAAAAGGTAAAAGAAAACCAGGGTAACCAAAATGCCAATCCATTGGTAAAGGTTTAACCTTTCGTGAAAAATAAGGAGGGCACCAATAAGTGTCCATAATGGGCCTGTTGCCCGTATGGGTGCAACAATGGTAATGGGCAGGTGTTTTAGGGCAAAAAAGGCCAGTACCCAACTGGCTACCACTATGGCCGATTTTAGCAACACCTGCAAATGCTCGTTAAAGGTAAGCTGAGGAACAAAAAGTCCGGTGTTGGCTAATAAATCAGGCACTTGAAACGAAAGCACAATTAAAGGCAAAAAAATGAGCGTGCTGGCAACTGTTGAAAAAAACAAGACTGGCATAACCGCGTTATTGTTTACCGATTGCTTTTTGAAAATGTCGTAAATGCCTAAAAATAAGGCCGAAGCCAAACCAAATAATGCCCACATAATGTTTTTAAAGCGACCAAAAGTAAGGGATAAATCTGAGTTGAATATTTCCTAAAGGTTATGATTTAAGCGAAATCTATTTCCAATCATTTTTTTCGATGCCAATTTTAAAACCATCTATCATTAGCTTTGTTTTAGGAGAGTAAGTGCAATTAGATGAAATTTATTAAACAAAAACAAATCGCCTTAATCCTGTTGGTAATTGGTGCCATTGGAGGATTTCTGTATTGGAAATATGTAGGGTGTTTGAGTGGTACCTGTAAAATTAAATCGGTGTGGTACTGGAGTACCTTGTGGGGAGCAGCAATAGGTTATTTGGTAGGCGATACCATTAACGATATTGTATTAAAAATTAAAAGCAGAAAGCAGCAGAATGATAGGGAAATTTAATAGTGTTATTAATTGTAACCGACCGGTTTTGGTTGACTTTTATGCCGATTGGTGTGGGCCTTGCAAACAGATGCCACCAATTTTAAAACAGGTAAAAGAAGAACTAAAGGAGCAAGTAAAGATTATAAAAGTTGATGTTGACCGTAATCCGAATATCGCTTCAAAATACCAGATTAGAAGCATCCCAACATTGATGTTGTTTATTAACGGCGAATTAAAATGGACAGGTATGGGGGTGCGCCCGGCCTGGGAAGTGAAGAATATTGTTGAGCAATATTTGTAAATTTGCACATGACCGATAGACAAAATTCTTTTTATACCTCAATATCCAGGTATTACAGCGATATCTTTCCTTTTAACCCTATGCAACTGGCTTTTGTGAAAGCAAAGTTGAAAACTCTTGAAGAAAAAACAATTCTTGATATTGGTTGTGCTACCGGCGAACTGGCCTTTCAACTGGCCAGCCAGGGAGCAAAAGTAACAGGAATTGATTTGAATGCCGATTTGTTACAACAGGCAAGGCAAAACAGGAAACACCAGAACCTTAGTTTTCTGATGGGAAACATGCTGGAGTTGAAAAACGACTTTTCCCATCGGCAGTTTGATGCCGTATTGTGTTTCGGAAATACCCTGGTACACCTGAATTCGGAAAAAGAAGTTTTGCAAATGCTACAAAATGCCAGAGCGGTGTTAAAACCCGGAGGGCAACTGTTGTTGCAAATTCTGAATTACGATTACATTTGCAGCCATCCTGTTCGGGAGCTTCCTATAATTGAGACCGATGCCATTAAGTTTATTCGATACTACAATTTTTCAGATGATACTGACTTAATTGGCTTTGAAACACGTTTGGAAATTAAGGCTGAAAATCGTACTGTAGCTAACGAAACTCCTTTGCTGGCATTAAAAAGTGCAGCGCTAAAAACCTTAATCAAGAATGCAGGCTTTAAAAACATTCAGGTGTATGCCAATTTTAAACAGGAAGCCTTTGGCGGGGCACATTTACCTTTGGTGGTAAGTTGCGAGGGATAGCTTAATCGTATTTTTATAAAGCCAATCCATAAGTTAGTTTCACGATAAGCTGATTTTGATCTTGTCGCCACCTGTCGGTAATTTTTGGTTGAATATTGTGTTTGTACACCACAAAAAGATCGCCCAGTGGCGCAAAAGTCCAGCGCAAACGCGAATAGCTGCCAACCGATTCCGACTCATTATCGTACTGGGTAAACAAGCTGAAGTTTAGGTTCGAATTAATATTCAGAGCGGTTCTTACAGCCAGCAGCTCTTTACTGAAATCGCCTGCCGGAATTCGGGCAATATTGTTCTCGTAACTAAATTCCAAAATTAAAAACGACATTAGACGCCAATTCAGTTGCAGCTCTACTTGATCGAGATTGCCGCCATAAAAGCCACCGCAACGATAGGCTGCCGTTCCGTTAACAGCACGTTTGCTGGCTGTTGATGCTTCAAATTCGAAACTCGACCAATGATAGGCGCCCGGCTCAATGGTCACATCTTCGGCAATGTAGAACGAATCTTTTAAAAACTCGCCTGAGGAGGCAAAATTCAACGAAAAATTATCGCCACTTTCCAGGCTTACATTAATTGGGGTGAATGATAGTTCATAGCTTTCCCAATTGTGATTTAAATCGGTAGTTAACGATGGACTAAAGCGAAACTGGTGTTGCCGGATTACTCTATTTTCCGGACGTGGCATATATGCAACTTTCGCCGAATAGGTACTTATATTGTTGCGCGACACAAAACCCATCGACGGCTCAAATGCATCGCCAATGCGCCGGTACTGTACAAACCAATCCCACAAGTCGTTGGGGTAATCTATTTTAAATCCAACAGCCGATTTGTCGCCATCCAGGCCTTCGCGGTTTGCATACATGCCCCAAACACCAATCAAAAAGTTTTTGTTTCCACCAAAAGTAGAGGTTTGGTACGTAAAATCAATACCACCGGACCAGGCGTTGTTGCGGTTACCCGGGTCGCCTATGGTTGTAATCATGCCAACCGACGATTCTTTTAAAATATTTTGCTTGACCCTTAAAACACCCATTTTTGATGATGGAATCACCGAATTTACATCGCCCGTTTGGGTAACCAGGCCACCAAAATAGGTGTTGTTTACCTTGCCATTAACCTTAGCCCCCCAATTAATGGGTACTTCCTGGTTGTTGTATAGCCCAATTCTGCGGCTGTAGAACGGCATTAGAGATCGACCAAGGCTTATTCCAAAATCAAAAATATCAGCACCTTCGAGGAAAAACTGGCGCTTTTCGGGATAAAGCAGTGGAAAGCGTGTGAGGTTGGTTTGTCGCGAATCAACCTCCGTTTCGGCAAAATCAGTATTAACGGTTAGCTGAGCGGTGATGTCGGTAGTAATACGCTGGGTAATATCAAGGCTGGGCTTTAAATCGTAGTTTGCCGACTCGGTTCCGTCCTGAGTAAGTTTACCGGTTAACGAAACTCTTGGTGTTAGCCCAATTCCGGAATTAAACAGCGGAACATTACTCAAACTTCCGGCATGCAGGGTTTGCCCCACTTTGTAATCCATGCTAATTCCCGACCAACGGTTTACTTCGAGTAGTCGCTGAATCCGACGTTCCACATTAAACCCCCACGAATCCAGTTTTTTATTGTAGGTAAGTGTGCTCACCGGAATCCGTATTTCGGCGCTCCACGAATTGGTGTTAATAGAAGTTTTGGCATCCCACGAACCATCCCAATTTGAGTTTTCCGATTCGCCGTTATTGGAAACCAATGCATCGTATCGGGCAGCAAAGGGATTTATGGCAAATATGTAGCCATTTCGTCCATCGCTAAACGTATCGAAAATTATTTTCAGGTAGTCTTCGTCTTCCAGCTCCGAGTCTCTTGCCTTCGAGAAGGCAACAATAGCGTCGGGTTGTGTGTCGAAACAGGTAATTCCAACATAAATGTTTTTAGCGTCGGCAAGCACTTTAACGGTGGTGTTAAATGTAGGTGCCCCATTTTCAATGGGTTCTACCATGCCCAGCGTTGTTATTGAATCAGACTGTTGCCAACCAGCTTCATTTAGCAAGCCGTCGACCCGAATCGTTTTTTCAGAAAAGGTAAAGGCAATTACAGGCTTTTTTGTTGATTGCCCTAAAGATTGAAGGTTAAGCAATAGTAAGAATATCCAGAGGAAGTGGTTTTTCATAGGTAATTAATTGGTCGGCACAAATTTATAGGACTAAAGAAACTGATTTTTTGACAGTTAACCTTGATAAACGGTAATAAATTTTAAAAACGACCTGCTGTAAAAGGTCTCCGGAAATATAAAAACAACAGTACCATTCTCAGCAGCAAGGAGGATATAGCTTTGGCCCGCTAAGAAAACCCTGATTACCCTAAAGTAGAACCAGGCTAAACTTTAAACAACTGAGCAGCCTTTTGCAGTTTTTTCCTGAAAAGCCAGTAAAATCGATATAGACTGTTTAATAGTTTCAGCTCCACCAGGTGTGTCTTTTTATTTGTATACTGGTGCATTTAGTTTTTGCGCATAACAAATAATACTTTTTTCCAGGAAGCCACTTTTGCTTCCAAAACTTGCATAAATCGAAAATTTGTTAATTCCCAGTGCTTTTTCCAGCTGGTGAATTGAGGTAGTTTCATAAACATTTTTCCAGAAAACATTCATGGCTTTTTCCAGTACCTCTTGTTTGTTGTATGCTTTATTTCTTGGCATTATTTCTAATTAGTGGGTTAAAACAAAGCAATCGGTTAGAAATAATTAATTAATGTGATGTTAAGCGAAAATGATTCGTTAATTAATTTTTATAGCAGGGTACTATAGTGTTATTGAATATTCGTTTTGTCGTGGTAAGAAATAAAATAGACAGAATTATGAAATATCGAACTTTTTGTTTGCAACACTGTTGCATTTGAAATATATTTACAGCCGATGAAAGCTATTGATATTTTAAAGAAGCATAAATTAAAACGTACAAGTTGCCGCGAGGGGATTATTGAAGTGGTTATGGCAGCGAAACAGGCACTTTCTGAAAATGAAATTAGCGAAAGACTTGCTGGTAATTATGATCGAACAACATTTTATCGTTCATTTAAAACGCTTGAGCAATATCGGATTATACATAAAATTGTTGTCGACAATCAACTGGTAAAGTATGCTCTCGACAATTCTATTACCAACAAACACGAACATGCTCATTTTTATTGTGCAGAGTGTCATATTGTGAAGTGTTTGGATGATATTCCGATAACAAAATATCAACTGCCTGATGGCTATTCAAATGAAGAGACCGATGTTTTAATAAAAGGAACATGTCCGGGGTGTACAAATCACCAATAAAATATGACGGGATTAAAAATACATATCACCATACTTTTGATCGGAATTTTTGTTTTTCCGCTGTTTTATCAGCCGTATCATGTAATAAAGCATCATGCGCCTAAATCACATTGTACGCAAGCCTGTTGTCACTCAAAAGTAGTTCTGCCGGTTGAAAAGGAGGTATGTAACTTTGGCATAAGGGTTAATGTTACAGTGGAGAAGGAAAAACCATGCCCCATTTGCGAATATCATTTCCCCATAAATATTTTGCCCAAGTTGGTAGTCTTTAAACCAAAAACTGCCGTTAAAGCATGTTTATTGTTTGGTATAGAAGAAAGGCTGGCAAAACAACAAATTGTTTTCAAAAAATCTCCAAGAGCACCACCTGCTCATGTAATGGCATAGAATAAATTAAGCAGTTAAAATGTCAATTCATTTCAGCAACAACCATGAGCAGTACTTTGCATAAATATGTGAGCTCATTATCGTGGATGTTCTGTTTGTTACACTAAAGAAAGAATTAGAAACAGATGAAAAAGATCATCATGCTACTTTGGTGCATGAAGGTGTGGTGTGTAGTTGTATTCGCACAAAATAGTTATGTGCTTGAGGGTGAAATTACAGACCAAAATAACCAAACCTTACCGGGAGCTTCCCTAATGCTGTATCCTGTTAAAAAAGGAACGGTGAGCAACGAAAATGGCATATTTCAAATATCCGGCTTACAAGCTGGAAGTTATGTTGTTGAAATATCTTTTGTTGGCTACAACACCATGGTTGATACGATAATTATTCGCAAAAACACAAGGTACGATGCCCGGCTAAGTGTGGCACATCTTAATTTGCAGGAAGTAGTAATAAGCAATAACTATACAGAGAAAAGAAAACGGGAAGAAACGCTTAATATTGAGATAGTAAACGACGATTACCTGAAACAAAACCTGGGGGGAAGTTTAATGAACTCGTTAGAAAGATTGCCTGGAGTTAGCACCATTGCTATTGGCTCGGGGCAGTCGAAACCGCTTATTCGTGGACTTGGGTTTAACCGGGTTGTGGTGGTTGAAAACAATATCAAACACGAGGCACAGCAATGGGGCTCCGACCATGGACTGGAGTTTGACCAGTATGCGGTTGATAATGTGGAGGTGATAAAGGGCCCCGCATCGTTAATGTACGGATCAGATGCAATTGGTGGTGTAATTGATATGAAAACTAGAAAACTACCCGAAAAGAACTCTTTTGGAGGTTTGGTAGATTTAACCGTAAAGTCGAATAACGAACTAGTGGGAACCTCCCTTTCATTATACGGAAGAAAAGATTGGTTCTTTGCCAATATTCGCGCTACCTATATCGACTACGGCGACTACAAAGTACCTATCGATAGCGTTGATATTTACTCATACCGTGCTGCCCTGTACAAAAACTATTTGCGCAATACTGCCGGTTACGAAAAAAACCTGCATTTAACTTTTGGGGTGTTAAAAAATGGTTTTCAAAGTAAATTTCACATTAGCAGTGTAAATAGCAAAAGTGGTTTTTTTGCAAATGCACACGGTCTGGAACCCAGGAATGTTGATACCGGCACACACGATAAATCAAGTCGAGATATAAACTATCCGTATCAAAAAGTAAATCATTTTAAGGTAATTAACACTACCAGGTACCAATGGGAAAAAACAAAGTTAGAGCTTGATTTGGGTTTTCAGCGTAATTTCCGACAGGAATGGAGTCAGTATGTTAGCCATGGTTATATGCCGGCCATTTTCCCTAACACTTTAAATTTTGACGCCGACCTTGAACGGGAATTTGAAAAATATGTGTACTCGGGGAATGTAAAATTCTCGCATCGTTTTAGCGACCAAACGGAAGCGACTTTTGGCACGAACAGCGAATACCAGGACAATAAAATTGATGGGCGCGGATTTATTATTCCGGCATACCAACAGTTTACATTGGGTGGTTTTGCTTTTGCCCGACACAATTTCTCTGAAATAAGCGGAATTCAACTGGGAATTCGTTACGACTTTGGCAACATTGAAACCACCGAATATTACGACTGGTTTCTATCGCCGGTAGAAGAAAACGGAAACACGACGTTAGAATATTTGCAAAGAGCAGAGAATATCAACCGCAATTTTTCAAACTTAACCTGGTCGGTAGGTTACAATTACAATCCAGAACATTGGACGTTTAAAGCCAATATTGGAAAAAGTTTCAGAATGCCCATTGCCAAAGAGTTAGCTGCAAATGGCGTAAATTACCACCGTTTTAGCTACGAAGTAGGCGATGCTGATTTGTCACCCGAAATATCGTACCAGTTGGATGTTGGCCTGGAGTACCAATCGAAAAAATTTGCCATTGGAGCAACACCATTTGTAAACTATTTTTCGAACTACATTTACCTGAACCCCACTTCGGAGCACGACAGGCTTTATGGAAACGGAAACCAGGTTTTTTACTACACCGAAAGTGAAGTTATAAGGTATGGTGGAGAAATACATGCCCATTACGAACTACTGAAAAACCTGCAGTTGGGGCTAATTGGCGAATATGTCTATTCCGAGCAATTATCGGGCGAGAAAAAAGGTTTTACCCTACCCTTTTCGCCACCAGCTTCTGCCATTTTTAATGTCAAATATCAGCGTAGAAAACTGGAATTTATCGAAAACGCGTACTTCTCTTTCGATTACAGAGTTACTGCTTCTCAGAACGATATTGTTCCGCCCGAAGAACCGACCAATGGTTACCAGGTAATTAATTTGGGGCTTGGCGGCAATATTCCAATGAGAAAGCAAAATATAAACATTTCAATGCAGGTGCAAAACCTGTTAAACACAAAATATTTTAACCACACTAGCTTTTACAGGCTGATAAATGTACCCGAACCGGGACGAAACTTTATTGTAAATGTTTCCATTCCGTTTTCAGGAAAGATTTAGCACAAACATTTAAAAATTATAAAAATGAACAAGAGAGTATTTTTAGTAGCGATTATTTTAGGAGCAGCAACACTATTTACAGCTTGCGAGGATGATGGTGATCTAGCCTTGCCCGAAATTACGATAATGGAATTGGGCGAAGGAAGTAGCCACAGTAATGATCACACTGCAATAATTGGTGGCGAAGTACACATTGAAGTTGAAATTATTGCAGAAGGAAAAATAAACACCGTGCAGATAATTATCCATTCAGAAGGCGAACACAAATCGGTGGTTGACGGTGGCGAATGGGAACTTGATACAACTTATACCAAATTTTCGGGTTTAAAAAATACAACCTTTCACGAACACCTTGAGATTGCTGATTGGGCTGAACCGGGAGAATATCATTTCGATTTTATTGTTACCGATTTGGAAGGCAACCAATCTAGTGCAGATGCTGAATTAGAGCTAGTAGAAGAGTAAAATAAACGAGCTGACAGGCCGATTGAAGCCTGTCAGTTTTATATTTCAAATATAAAATGAGTTTAAAAATTATACTTTCGCGTTTTGCGTTTATCGTACTACTTGCCACAGCCTGTAGCGATGATGGTCAGATTGATAAAGAAAAACCGGTCATAGATAATAGTTTTGCAAATGCCTTCCCCACCAATTGCGACACCATTTACTTTGGCGAAGCATTTAACCTGAAACTACTTTTCTCTGACAATGTGGAATTGGGTTCGTACAGCATCGATATCCATAATAATTTCGACCATCATTCGCATAGTACTGAAGTAGCGGAGTGCAGCCTTAGTCCCAAAAAAGACCCGGAGAATCCATTTGTATTTATTGATGATTATTCTATTCCCGAAGGTTTAAAAGATTACAAAACAAATATGTCGGTTTCAATTCCGGCAGATAACCAGGTGGGATTGTTTGATGAAGGTGATTATCATTTTTTTGTTAGTTTAACCGATAAGGAAGGCTGGTCGACTCAAATGGGTTTGAGTATAAAAATTAAATACCGATAGATGGGGACGGTTATATCCCACAATAGTTTTATTCTCAAAGATTTGTTTGTAGCCACTTAAAAACCGCGGTATTTTGCCTCCCATCCTTGAAGTTTCGAATTGCTGTAATGAAGTTAAAACCTGAACTCAGGTAAATTACCAGGGTAGATTCTCTCTTTTATTTGTAAATATTTTGTTGTAAATTGTTTTGGGGAAGCATGTTGATGCCTTGATTTTCTGCATGCAGAGCCCTAATCTAACTAAAAAAAAGAGGTAACCAATGAAAAATTTTTTCCGACTATCAGCCATTCTCACCTGCACTATTTTTTTCTCATTAATGCTGTCTTGTTCAAACGACGACTCTGATGACGATACAGCTCAGCTCCAACAGGAGCGATTGGAAATTGGGCGTGCCCTGCTTGAAGTACAGGCCCCTGAGGTAGCCGACATTCTGCCTTATTACACCGATGACATAGAATACCATGACCCCATAGTTGACATCAACGGTATTGAGGATATGACCGCTTTCCTGAATCAGCTTATTTTGGGGGCATCGCCTAATCTTGTTACCATTATTGAAGATGAAACGCTTATCGGCGACATCTATTCGGCAACGTGGACCATGTCGGGCGATTTTCTTAATTCACCCTACCAGGCAAAGGGTATTTCTATCTTTAAATTTTTGCCTAACGCTACGCAAGTATATTATCAACGCGATTATTATTCGGAAGGGGATATAATGGCAACAATACCCGGATTGGATGAAGCAATTGGGGGATTTAGGGCCTATTACCGTTGTGCAGTTGACCCCACTTTCGATTGTCCGTTTCCTCCTTCAGCTTTAAATATCGAAAATTCAGCTTTACAAGCTGTGAATAAGTCGGTTAATGATCAACTGACAGTTGGACGCCAACTGGTTGAAATACATGCCGGAAACTGGACGGATGTTATTCCTGCATTGGCGGCCGATTACGAATATCACGATCCCATTGTTGATATTTATGGCCCTGATACCATGGCTTTGTTTCTGGCACGTTTGTTTGCCGGTTCGTCGGATTTATACACTACTGTTGAAGACGAAACACTGGTTGACGATATTTACATGGCGACCTGGACAATGGCCGGCGAATTTAACGGAGCTCCGTTTAGTGCACCCGGTATGTCGATAGTTAAGTTTGTTGAAGGTACAACCCAAAGCTATTATTCGAGGGATTATTATACCGAAGGAGATGTTATGCTTGGAGTTCCGGAACTTGCCGATGCCGTAAATGGTTTTCGTATATACTATCGTAGTGCCGTAGACCCTGGCTTTGAAGGCCCATAGCAGAGATAATGACGATTATTCCTGTTATCTGCTTCAGTATCTATTTGGTAAGAGGAAGAGTTAACGAATTGGAGAAGAATTAACACTTGTTACTTTTTTTCAGCACTGGTCGGTTTCTTTCGGTGTAGTTTCCACCACAAATACAGTCCACTAAGCAGCACAAGCATAATACAAACGCCTGCTAGTGGTACAAACAAAATATAAAAGCTGCCTACCAGGTGTTCAAAAATTCGTCCGGTGTGTATTTCCAGGGCCACATTCCATAAAGCCATTGGAGATGCTTGTCGTATATTTTCAGGCATGGCGCCAAATGTTGACTTCTGATTTTTGGCGTTTAGCTCGATCGCGCCCCGACTGTAATCGAACCACCAGCTTTTGTTTTTGCACTGCACCAGTCCGCTTACAGTATTTGCACCAATAGGCCGTGTCATACTCTGCGGTGCCTGGTATGTTTCTCCGCTAAAATAGTTGCTTATACCACCATTTTGCAAGTTCCACAAATACATTCCGCTAAACGAACCAATCATTAGGTGGTGCGTGCCTATAGGTTTTAGCACATTACACCCCATAACACTAACTGGTGGTTGTAAAGGAGCAGGCCGAAGATTTTTACTCAAACTCTCTTCAGCAAAATAAAAACCATCGGAAGTAGAAAAAATATATTGTTGCCTTTCTTCATCCCAGTAAATACGTCGTAATTTATCAAACCACGGATTGGGACTGTCGAGGTGGGTACCCGGAATTATGCCCACTTGTTTTGGCGCAATGGCAATTAGCAGTGGAGGGCGCAGGTGCATCCCTGCAAAAGTGTTTATGAGTAAAAAAAGCACAAATCCATACCCTGCGGCGTTGTGCCAGCTTAAGTTGCGTTTTTTGGTTTTAATAAATGCCGCCTTTTGTTTGTGCTTATGTTTTACGCGTTTAATCAACTTTGGAAAGAAAAAGTGCAGCAATCCGCTTAACGAAAGAAAAATGGTAACCAGCCCCAGCAAATCAACAAAAAGTTTTCCGGGCGTTCCAAACAGTTCGCCGCTGTGCAACTGCCACATTGTTGTAAATAGCCCTGTTTTTTGTTGATAATGAAGTGGTTCGGGAAGTTTAATCGTGTTGAATTGTTGTCCGTTCGTACTCTTTAGCAGATAATGCCGGGTGAGCACCAGCAATTCATCATCTTTGCAGATTACATCGGCAATGCGTTCCTTTTTTACCGGAAGAGGCACTTTTTTCCACTTTCGTTCATCAAATCGCCGCTTGTAAAGCCCCATATGTGTACCTGCAAAAAAGTGGTTGGAAAAGCTTGCCATGGAATAAATTTTTCTGTTGTCAATTCCTTGCGGAAAACCCTGGTTAAAGTCAGTAAAGGTTTGCAGATTATCGTCAGATTTCCACACCCCGGTATTTCCAAAAATAAGAGTACTGTTGTTCCAAGCCAACGAACCACGCACGGCTGCCAGGTTCCAGTTGTTGTAGCGGTAGTTCTCGGGAAGCAGCTTTCGTGAAACCGAAATTCCAGAAAAAAGTTGCCGGTGGTTCATAACAATTCCTGTTGTTGCAAATAAAATGGCAATAAAAGCAATAATTATGGCCGGCCATTTATGTAATTTCTTGCAAGTTTTTATGAAACGCTTTCTGGACATACGCTGTAATTAACGGGAGCAAATGTGCCTGAATTTTTTAACACAGGTTGTAACATTTGATACAAAAAAAGTAAACACGCTTGCTTAAACAAGTGGTTGGATTAGTTGGGGGATATTAAAGATTTATAAAAAGGATGCCATTGCAACCTCCGGAAACAATAACATCCTTTTTTAAACCGGGAGTTCGGCCACTTTGTAGTTTATTTGATAAACGTTGGGTTTATTGCCAGCATTACATAGCCCCAATATTGGCTTGCCGAACTATCGCCACCTTTTAATAATTCCATCGATTCTCCTGCAAACATTCCCGACAGTCCGAAGGATATTTTGGCCATTGGATTTACAGTCCAGCCTAATGCCAGATCGATTTCTGTTCCCAGGTATTTATCCGCATTGGCAGCAATTTCAGCTGCTGCTCCAAAATAATGCAAATGAGCATCAAAAGCCAGTTTGTTTTTGCTGTAGTTGTATTTCAGGTACAAATCGTTTAAACCAACCGACCCGATATGGTTACCCACATAAAAATAATCCATAAAACCATTGAACTTATGGTTGGTGCCATACAATGGGGTAAACGATTTATAATCCGTATCATCATAAGCACTTCCCGACAGGTGTTCGAAGCCGAGGGTGAAAGTTGCTAAGCTCGCTTCTGCCAGAAAGTTAAAAGCCGAAATAGATGCGCCGGAAACATGCTTGCCGGTTTGGTAATACAGGTTCGATACCAGTTGAATTGTTTTAATCCTGCCATTAACATGTCCGCCCATCGTTTGGCTGAATTTATTTTTTTGCTCGCCATCTTCTATTGCCGGCACCCCGTTGTTCAGGAATAGCAGGCTTAAAGCTGCTTTTTCCCAGCTATTGTTAAACCAGATAAATTGCAGGTCTTTGTAGGCATCGGGGCCATTGTAGTCGCTGTTGGTTATATCACCATTTTCGTGGTGGGCAATTCCAAAATGAAGTTTAAGGTCTTTTTCGTATTTGAAAACCGCTACATCGTGCGATCGTGCCTGGTGAGCCCAGCCTACGTTACCAAAAATACGTGAGTCGTCGTACACCAATTCCTGTCGCCCGGCTTTTAACGAAAATTCCTTGCTGAAAAGTATTTCGGCCCAGGCCTGATGTAATGAAACTGCATAATCTTCGTTGCTTACCAGTTGGGCCTGATTTCCCCACCGGCGCACATCCTGCAAAACCAGGCTGGTTTTTATAAATTCGTTTGAATAACCGGCATTTAAGCGTGTGCGTTGTGCGGTAATAGTTGAGGCGTCCTGATTCTCAGAAGCCAGGCTTTTGTATCCGTGACTCAATTCTGTGCGGGGCCTGAACTCGCCTGATAGCGTAAACTGCGCTTGTGCGAAGTGGGCAATACCCAGGCCAAATACCATCAAAACGATGTATTTTAATCTTGTCATAGTTGATAATTTGTGATGTTAAATTTAGAATTGGCAGTTGCACATAATGACCGGTTGACTGCCCTTGGTATCGGCAATCAACCGGCTATTGAATAAGCATTTACTTTGGGTTTGAAGCAACGATGTCGTAGCCTTTTTCGCGTTCTTCAGCTTGTTTTTCCCATTCCGGAATAACCGTTTTTAGGAATTCCTGTTTCTCTGAATTGAGCTTTTTCATATCCAGTCCGATAAACTCCTGTGCTTTTGCTTTAGTTGAAATATCGGGGTAGGGTATCTCCTGGTTATGACCAAGATCGGCAAGCAAACGGGCAAGTTTTATGCGAGTTTCCTGCGCAATATCAATAGCGGTAGAAATAACCCTGCTGGTTTCAACCGGCGAGTGGAAAGATCCACCGTGGCTGGCAGCAGCATAATCCCAGCGCCATTGGGCGTGGCGTATTCCCTGAAGAATGTCTTTCATTTGTGCTTCGTTGGCACCGAGGTCCCAGGCTTTTTTAGCCTCCACATGGGCGCGCACAACCAGTTCTTCCAACTTATCGCGGTTTTCAATAATTTTATCCTGTCGTTCATAAACATTGGCCATTAAAGTGCCGGCTTCTTCGCGGTGGCATACCTGACACGAATTGGCAATGTTGTTTAAGGGCGACTGCATTTTGTGGTCGGTAAATTTTTGTCCACCCTCGCTTTTGTAAGGCATGTGGCAATCGGCACACGAAACACCACGTTGAGCATGAATACCGGTCATGTATACTTCGTAGCCCGGGTGTTGCGCTTTTAACATCGGGGCTTTGCTTAAGGCATGAGTCCAGTCGGCAAATTCGAGTTTGTCGTAGTATTCCTCCATTGCCTCGGCCGAAAAGCCATTATCCCACGGAAAAGTGAGGTAGTTGGCGCCGGGTGCTGTTTCTTTTTTAAAATAATATTCAACATGACATTGCGCGCACACCAAACTACGCATTTCCTGGTGGCTGGCTTTATTAATGTCTTTTCCCATGCGCTCAAAGGCTTCAATAAGTGCAGGGCGTGTAATTCTCAGGTTCATGTTTTCAGCATCGTGGCAATCGCCGCAACCAATGGGGTTTACCACCTCAGGTCCCAGTTCTGCCCATTTGCCGGTATAAAATTGTGCTACCCCGCGCTCGTTCATCAAACGCGGTACATCAGGGCTTTTACAGGTCATGCAGGTTGTTGGCATTGGCCCGTCATTAGGGCCTTTGGGAGCCCCGGTTCGTAGCGTGTTTTGTAAATCGGTAACTGCATAATAGTGCCCGCGACCCTGGTTGTAGTCTTTTGCAAAACCATAACCTGCCCAAAGTACCACTAACCGGGGATCAACTTCAAGCATATCAATCATGGCATTGCCGTTGTATTTGGTTCTGAAAGAGGTATCAGCAGTAGCATAATACGATTGAAATTCGCGGGGGTAGTTCTCGCCCCAAACTTCGTTTCGCGGATCAAACTGATTGATTTTGTTCTTCGGAACATTTACATAAGCAGCTTCAGCACGTCGTTCCAGAATAGAAGAAGCCAGCAGGCCCAAAAGGAAAACTACGATTATGGTAGCAATAAAAATTCCCCAGTTAAGCAGCGGATGGCGTTTTGATTTTGTAGTCATAAGAATTGATATTTAGTTATTTTTAATATACGTTTTTAACCAATCGGGAACCGGGCTGGAAGGGAGCGGCACTTTGGCATTGGGAACACTCGACAGGCTGTTTACCCGGCCATGGGGTACTTCGCGGTGGCATTCCCAACAAGGGCGGTCTTGCATGTGTGCCGTGTGCGCTTCAACCGACGAAGCCAGCTTGGGGTCGGTAATTTGTTGCTGGTGGCAGCGAATGCAATTGTTGTGTACCACCTCTTTTCCCGCTTCATGAATAAAAATTACCTGTGGTTCCATTCGTAGTGTAAACATTGTGGCATGTCTCAATCCATCCTTCGCTTTAAAATAATATTTGTTAAAAACATTATTGTGCGGAACATGGCAGTCGTTGCAATGGGCAACCTCGCGGTGCGAACTGTGGTTCCATGTGGCATATTGCGGTGCCATAATGTGGCAGTTTGTGCAGGTTTCTGGTTTGTCGGATAAGTAAGAATGTGCTTTTGAAATGTACAGGATAAACGCTACCAGGCCAACAAGAATGCTTAGTACAAGCAGCACCGGTAATCTCCATTTTTCGGGAGGAAGTAGTTTCTGCAGCATAGTTATAAATTCGGTTAATTATATAAAGCAAAGTTGATTTTACTTCTTACCAAATTTTGTAACAGATGTTACATTTTGAGCTTATTTTTAAAATTGAAAGTGTTTTTTGTAATGATTTTAAATTAGCTGCTCTACTTTGTGTTTGACCTTGTTAAGTTACACATAGTTAGTGTTTTGCTGTGTTTTTTGTTGTTGTGTTATTTTCTGAAAAACATGACAATTCAGGTTGCATACTATTTTCAAATTTCTACTTTTGTTGGCTTCGAAAATTAAACCAAAATGCAAAAGAATCTATTTTTAGGGGTTGAAGCCATTGCGCAGGGCGCAATCGATGGTGGAATATCAGGTGTTTATGCCTATCCGGGAACCCCATCAACCGAAATTACCGAGTTTATCCAGGACAGCGAACTGGCCACTAAGAAAGGTATTCGTAGTAAATGGTCGGCCAACGAAAAAACTGCTTACGAAGCAGCGCTGGGGATGTCGTATGCCGGAAAACGCACCATGGTATGTATGAAACATGTGGGTTTAAATGTGGCTGCCGATGCTTTTATCAATTCAGCGATAACAGGTATTAACGGTGGTTTGGTACTTACCGTTGCCGACGATCCATCAATGCACTCGTCGCAAAACGAACAGGATTCGCGTTTCTACGGAAAGTTTGCTATGATTCCGGTTTTAGAACCCAGCAACCAGCAGGAAGCGTACGATATGGTGCGCGAAGGTTTTGAACTTTCAGAACAGCTGGAGGTACCGGTTATGGTGCGTATTACTACCCGGTTGGCACACTCGCGGGCCGGCGTTGTGCGAAATACCGAACTGGAGCAAAACGCTTTACAATTACCCGGCGATCCGAGCCAGTTTGTACTGTTACCTGCCATTGCCCGGAAAAGATACAAGGGCCTGCTTGAAAAACAGGAACAGTTTGAGAAAGCCGCAAAAAAATCGGAATATAACCTGTATAAAAAAGGGGAGGATAAAAGTTT
Organism: uncultured Draconibacterium sp.; assembly: GCF_963676735.1. Lineage (NCBI taxonomy): Bacteria > Pseudomonadati > Bacteroidota > Bacteroidia > Marinilabiliales > Prolixibacteraceae > Draconibacterium > uncultured Draconibacterium sp. The sequence goes on from NZ_OY781464.1 coordinate 1,305,729, forward strand.
TGGGATAATTGCCTGTGGAATTGCCTACAATTATTTATTGGAAAATTACCCCGAGGATGATTGTCCGTACACTGTTTTTAAACTGGCACAGTACCCGGTTCCGCAGAAAATACTGGATAAAATGGCCAAAAACTGCGAAGAGGTGCTGGTGCTTGAAGAAGGTTATCCGGTTGTGGAAGAGCACATAAAAGCAGTTTTTAAGAAAGATATAAAAGTATCGGGGCGTTTAAGTGGCGCCTTGCCGCGCGATGGCGAACTAAATGCCGATTTGGTAGCCAAAGCTTTAGGAAAAGAAACGCAGGTAGGTGCCGATGTTCCCGGGTTGGTTGTTAACCGCCCACCGGCCCTGTGTCAGGGATGCGGCCACCAGGATATGTACAAAGCCTTAAACGAATCGTTGGACAAGTACACCAAAGGTCGCGTGTTTTCAGATATCGGTTGCTACACACTGGGCGCACTTCCGCCGTATAAAAGTATTTATTCGTGTGTTGATATGGGGGCCTCGGTAACCATGGCCAAAGGGGCGGCTGATGCGGGCTTGATTCCGGCAGTAGCGGTAATTGGCGACTCAACGTTTACGCACTCCGGAATAACCGGTTTGTTAGATGCCGTTAACGACAGATCAAATATTGTTGTGGTAATTTCCGATAACGAATCGGTATCGATGACCGGTGGTCAGGAATCGTCGGCATTAGGAAAAATTGAAAGTATTTGCACTGGTGTTGGGGTAGATCCGAAGCATATTCGTGTATTAACACCCTTAAAAAAATACCACGAACTGATGGTGCAAACTTTTGAAGAAGAGATTGCCTATGAAGGCGTTTCGGTAATTGTTTTCCGCAGAGAGTGTATACAGGCTGCGGCCAAACGTTTGCGCAAACAAAAGAAAATGAAGGACAACCCCAATAAATAAGAAAAAATGAAGACAGATATTATATTAGCCGGAGTTGGCGGACAGGGTATCCTTTCCATCGCATCAATTATTGGCGATGCAGCCATAAATGAAAATTTATACTTAAAACAAGCTGAAACACATGGAATGAGTCAGCGGGGTGGGGCGGTAGTATCGCACCTGCGAATTGCCGATACCGAAATTGCTGCCGATTTAATACCAATGGGTAAAGCCGACCTGATTCTTTCGGTTGAACCCATGGAGGCCTTGCGCTATTTGCCATTCCTATCGCCCAAAGGCTATGTGGTAACCAATACCACACCGTTTATAAATATTCCGAATTACCCGGAGTTAAACGAAATTTTGGCAGAAATAGAAAAGCAGCCACGGTTTGTGGCGATTGATGCCGACAAAATTGCCGCAGAAATTGGCAATAAACGTGCTTCGAATGTAGTGATGCTGGGAGCAGCTACTCCTTTTATCGATATTGAACCGGAAAAGATTGAAGCCGGCATCGAACATATTTTCTGTATAAAAGGCGAGGCAGTTGTTGAAATGAACCTTAAAGCCTTTCAGGCAGGCCGATCTTTTGCCCTCGAAAATAAATAAGGTAAGCGATTACGAAAAATATAACCCGCTCCGTTTAGTACGCGAGCGGGTTTCTTTTTTCAATTATTTATAGCTTGTTTGTTGCTGCATTTTTTTCCGTAAAACAGGTAGTAGTTCTGTAATAATGCCTTCATTTTTGCTGGCAATGTTTTTTGTTTCGGCTTCGGGTGTTGTATGGTCATAAAGTTCAATCGATTGGTCTTTTTCCTTATAAATTAAGCGGTATTGGTCGGTTCTTAAGGTGTACCTTCCATTTTGGTAAGCAAATGCCTCACGTTTGTCAGGCGTGTCGTTTTCAATAAGCGTTTCAAGCGATTTTCCGTGCACAAAACCGGGTTTTTCAATGCCCGTTAAATCACACAAGGTTGGGAAAATATCGGCCGTTTCAACTATAACCTTTCTGTTGCCGGCATTGCCCGATTCAGGATTATAAATAATAAGCGGCGAGTGCAGGGCTTCTTCAAATAAACTATGTTTGCCCCAAATGGCATGTTCGCCCAGGTGCCAGCCATGGTCGCCCCACAGCACAACAATGGTGTTTTTGTCGGCCCCGCTTTCTTTCAGCGCATCTAAAATCATTCCTACATGGTGGTCGGCATAACTTACACAGGCAGCATAATGCCTGCGTACTTCATCGGCAAATTTCAGATCTTCTCGCGGGTCTTTTCCCCATCGCTTGTATTTCATAAACTCGCCCGAAGCATGCCATGTGGTGTTGCCTTCAGGTTTTTCCGGGTGCTGAATAGCCGGTAATTCCACATCTTTATAGTAACTCATATACCGGGCAGGTGCCCCAAAAGGCAAATGGGGTTTAATTAAGCCAATGGCCAGAAAAAATGGTGCTTCCTGCTTGGCCAGTTCCTGCAATTGTTTTATTCCCTGTTGGGCAATAAGTCCGTCGGGGTAAATGGTGTCGGGGCCTTTGGTACTCTGAAAAAGGGCCATTTCCGAGGCATTTTCCCGTATCTCGCCGTGTGCCAAACCGTGCATGGCTCCACGGGGGTGTTGCCATTCACCTACAGGCATCAGGTGTTTATCCCAGCCACCGGGTACTTCAATTTTTGTCGAATCATTCCAGTCGGCACCTCCCCGGCCTCCCGGATGATGCGATACTTTACCAACCGATACAGTAGTGTAGCCGCCGGCTTTAAACCATTCGGGCATCGAAGGTGTAATGTTCAGCGTGTTGTTAGCTAAGTTTTCAGCACGAAGAAAAAGTGCATCGTTGCCAGCTGGGCCATAAGTGCCGGTTAACAGCGTGTAACGCGATGGGCCGCAACTTGGAGCATTTACATAGTGTTGCTGAAAACAAACGCCTTTGGCAGCCAGGGCATCAATATTTGGCGAGTGAATGTAGCCGGCACCAAACGACTTTAGTTCAGGGCGTAAATCATCGATACACAGCAAAAGAATGTTGGGATGCTTGCTTTGTTCTTCTTTTTTTGTACACGACAGTGTTACCACAAAAATAATTAGTAGAATCAGGTTGAATTGGTTTTTCATTTTTATTCAGGCTTTTAAAGCCGGAAGATAGTTAAAAACGTAAAACCAAAGAATTGAAAAACTTAATTTTTAGTTTGTTGCAAGTAGTCTTTATGTATGATTGAATATCAGCAGATGAGTTTTGATTTTAGGAATTCCATCATTTTTACGTTGGTGTCCCACTGGTCAACGGTTTCTTTTTTTGTGTAAGGTAACTGTTGAATGTACGGAAAAGGCCCAAATTCCGGACAGATAAAAAACTCCTTTTCATTTCTTAATTTAGCTAAGTCGATAATTTTTTGCCACCACTGCACAAAACGCTCCAGGTGGTATTGCCACTCGGGAGCAAAGGGATCGTTTACCTGGGCACTTTGGTCGAAACCAACCCGGGCATGGATGTACCGGCAATGGGGCAGGAGTTTTTCCAGCGCTTGTTCCTGATCTTCCAGTAAACTTTCGGAAACGGCACAGAAATGCGAAAAATCGGCATTAAATTTTAACTCCGGAAATTTATCGATATAACGGAGCGAAGTGGCCAGCTGAAAATTAAACCTGCCACGGTGTGTTTCGTGTACAATGTTTATACACGAAGATTGACTGAGTTGAAAACAGGTTTCAATCAAACTGCAATTGTCGGCAAACGAGAAAAAATCTTTACCCGTATGGGCGTTTATAAATTGAGGTTTTAATGCTACTAAACGCTTCAGTTTTTGCAGCATACGCTGTCGGTATTGCTCAAGTGTTTCGGTGGCCGGTGGAAGCCATTGCTGACCAATAAAATCACAGGCTGTTTCAGCAAGGGCTTCCTTTAATTCAATATCAAAATTTGTGTCATCCGGCAGGTTTATTTCAACACCGTCGTATCCGGCACGAAGTGCTTTTGAAATAAATTTTTTTGCCGAAAGATGGCTACTACCCCAATACGGGCAAAGATATTTTACTTGCATTGTTCTTTTTTTGTTATTCGCTGGTAATAACAATTGTTTCGGAACTTAGTTGTTTCGTTTTTGCCTGAACTGAAATTTTCCCATTATTTTTTGTACTCTGAATATAAACAATAGCTCGGCCCTGGTACGTTTCAACCGCATTCGATTTTGGATTTTGAATATTGTTTTCCCAGCCATTATCAACACCAATACTCAGGCCTTCGCCACTTACCTCGAAGTTGATAGTTTGTTCGTTGTCAACAACCGGGTTGCCATTCTTATCCAGCAATTCTACCAAAACCGGCGTAACATCGTAGCCATTGGCTTTTAAAGTGGTTTTGTAGGGGCGAATGGCAATTTTTTCTGCTTTGCCAAAAGTTGCCAAAGTGTAGGTGGAAGTTTCTTTTCCCTTGCTGTAGCCAACTACCTTTAACTCGCCGGCAGTATATGGCACCAGCCATTTTATAATATTGTCGTCGGCAAAATCGCTGCGTTTTTGTTTACCCAGCGAGGTGCCATTCAGGAACAATTCAGCTTCGTCGCAATTGGTGTAGGTTTGTACCACAATTTGCTCTCCTGTGTCGTATTTCCATTTCGGATAGGTTTTGTACCATTCCCATTTTCGTAATTCGGGCCAAAACGGTGGCTCGTAGTAGTCCATTTCAAAATTCCACCCTTTGTTTTCAGAATAAGAGAATTCCGATTCATCGGCAGGAGTGGTGACCATGTATATCTTTGGGGCGTTTTTCCACAAGCACTCATAAAAGTGCCCCCTGGGTGTTTTTACTCCGGCATAATCGAAAAAGGCAATTTCCAGTCCTTTACGTGGCCATGGACCAGCCTCTCCGAGGTAGGCAAAACCTGTCCAAACAAATATGCCGGCAACAAAATCGCGTTCCACACAGTTTTTCCACTCCGAGTAAGCTCCCCAGTTTTCAGAGCCAAGAATACAGGTATTGGGATATTCTTTGTGTGCAGCATCGTATTCAACAGCACGGTAATTAAAACCATAAACATCAAGATTATCGCCATAGCCACTGGCTAAACCAATTGATGGCTGTACACTACCGGCAGTAACCGGGCGAGTGGTGTCTTCCTCTTTTACCCAATGTGCCAGCTTCTTTGCTGTTTCGGCCAGCAAATCGCTGCCGCCGGTAATTTCATTAAACGCGGTTCGTACAGTTAGCGAATCGTAGATTGGAGTATGTGCGTAATACTTTTTGCTTGGCCCGTTTACCTTGTTGTACGTTTGCGAATAGTGCGGAAAAGTCCATTCTATTTCATTGCCAATACTCCACATAATAACTGAAGGGTGGTTGAAATCGCGTCGGATCAAATCTTTCAAGTCTTGTTCTGCCCACTCGTTAAAATAACGCGGATAAGCTGCCGCAGCGGCTTCCGGAGCCTTGTTGTCGCCAATAAAAACCAGGTTTTTCCCCTTGGGAACCATCCACTCGTCGAAAGCCTCGGCCATTACCAACATGCCCATTTCGTCGCACACTTCCATCAGTTCTTTCGAATGTGGATTGTGCGCCATACGAATAGCATTGGTTCCCATTGATTTTAGTTGCTCAACACGGTATTTCCAAAGTGCTTTTGGTACGGCAGCACCAACTGCTCCGGCATCGTGGTGCAGGTTAACGCCTTTAATTTTCAGGGCTTTCCCGTTTAACGAGAAACCTGTATCGGCTTCAAACGAAAAATAGCGGATGCCAAAACGTTCCGTAGTAACATCTGTTCTTTTTCCGTTTTCAAAAACTTCAACTTTAAGAGTGTACAGTGCCGGATTTTCCACATCCCATAAAAGAGGTGAGGGGACCTTGAGTTCGCAGGTGTTTTCCAGGGTATTTTCAAGCTCTGTCTTTTTTTCTGATACAAGTTTGTTTTCCGGGTTAAATACCTGGTAATTAATTGAAATGTTTTCGGTTTTTGGGGCTCCTGAGTTTTCGAGGTGTGTTTTTACCTGTACCGTTGCCTGTTCTGATAAAACTTCAGGCGTGGTAATTTTAATTCCCCATTGAGCAATATGCAAGGGCGACTTTTTAATCAGCTGCACCTTTCGGTAAATACCCGAGCCGGTGTACCAACGGCTGTCGGCATAAAAAGTACGATCAACTTTTACGGCCAAAACATTTGCTGAGCCATCGTAGTTCAGGTGCTGGCTTAAATCGTAGGCAAACGATGAATAACCATTTGGACGGAAACCTAACTGCTGACCATTAATCCAAATGGTTGAGTTGTTGTAAATCCCATCAAAAAGGATTGTAATTTGTTTTCCTTTATCAGCCGGGGTAAGCGTAAACGATTTGCGGTACCAGCCGATACCTCCTTTAACAAAGCCGGTGCTTGCCGCAGTTTTTTCGGTATATTTATGGTAACCTTCTTCAATGCTCCAGTCGTGCGGAACGTTTAAAATTCGCCAGTCCGAATCATCAAATTCCGGTTGCCAGGCCTCGGGGTGTTCTCCCAGGTTAAAATTCCAGTTGTCGTTAAAATCTTCCACTACCCGTGTAGTTTCCTTTTTTGTGCAGGAAAAAATAAGCAGGGAAAAGATGATAAGCAGTTGTATATTTTTCATAACAGATTGGATATTTCGTTCTTATTTTAAAAGAAAACAATATAAAGTGTGACAACGATAGCTATTAAAATAATGCTCCAGAAATTAAAGCGACTATAGAATGGACGGTCGTTCAGCAGGGCTTCATCCTCGGGCGAAAAAGAACGGTCGATGATGGCCGTTGCCGGATAAACACCGGTTTTGTTACGAAAGATGAATAATATCACCCAGCAAATAATAAAGTCAACAATAACCCGGTTGAGGAAGGGAATGGTAGGAATAAGTTCTTGCGCTTGAAGCAAATTAATGATAATGGCCCATGTTGGCCCCAATACCATTGCCCAAAGTGCGCCTTTACCAGTGGCCTTCTTGTAAAAGAATCCGGCAATAAAGATGGCTGAAATGGCCGGGTAAGCAATCGACCAATATTGTTGAATATAAGTAAAAATAGCATCGATGTCTTGCAGGAAGTATCCAAAAACAGTGGCAATTATCAATATTCCCACAATTACAAAACGCCCCATTTTTATCAATTGCCGTTCGCTGGCTTTTGGTTTAAACATAGTACGATACACATCTAAAGTAATAATCGAACTACTTGAAGTAAGCAATGACGCGACGGTTGACATTACCGCTCCCATTAAACTTGCCATCACCAAACCCGACAAACCAACCGGCAACAACTCCTTTAAAAGAGTCGGAAAAGCCAAATCGGCCCGTTCAAGTGTTAACTCTCCTGCCAACAGTCCCTTACTTGGATCGTAGAGTGTAAATGCAATAATTCCGGGTAGTACAACTAAAACAGGTACTAACAGTTTCAGGAATCCGGCAAAAACTAGACCCATTTGTCCGTGCCAGATATCTTTTGCGGCAAGTGTTTTTTGGGTAATAAACTGGTTACAACCCCAGTAAAAAATATTGGCCAGCCAAATGCCGCCAAAAAATACACCAATCCAGGGTAACTCCGGATGATCGATAGGTTGGACCATTTTGAATTTCTCGGGCGCTGCTTTAAACAAGGTTTTTAAGCCGTTAACAGCTTCCCATGTTTCGGCGTGGTTTAAAATTCCTATTTTGGTTAAGCCCAGGTAGGTAACAACCAAGCCACCGGTAATAAGTATGGTAACATGTATTACATCGGTGTAAGCCACCGATTTTAAACCCCCGTAAAGGGTGTAGGCTCCCACCAGAAAAAACAGTATAGCCAACCCATATACAATGGGCAGTCCAAACAGCGACTGTATGGCCAAGGCCCCGGTAAAAAGCACAACAGCCAGTTCGATAAAAATATAGCCGAACAAGCTAATGATGGCAAAAGTAATTTGCACCTGTTTGTTAAAACGGTTGGCTAAAAACTCGGGCATGGTTACAATTTTCGATTTTAAAAAGTAGGGAAGAAAAAACTTTCCTACCAGAATTAAAACGATGGCAGCCAGCCACTCGTAACTGGCTATGGCCAGCCCGATGGAAAAGCCTTGCCCCGACATGCCAATAAAATGATGGGTTGAAATATTGGCAGCAATCAGCGAACCGCCAATTATCCACCAGGTGAGCTTTCGCCCTGCCAGAAAATAATCTTCGCTGTTTTTGCTTTTACCAGCCGAAAATATGCCAATGGCAAACACCAAAGCGATGTAAAAAATAAATACGATTAGGTCGATATTAAAGTTCATGGTTAAGATGACGGAAGCCGAAAGCCAAAACCCGAAAATTACCGGCTTTGAATTTCTGGCTTACTTTTTTTGGTTTTTGTGATTATGATTCTATTTTTCCGTTAAATAGCATAGGAAAGAATTTTCCTTCCATTTTTTTTCCGTTTTCAATGGGAGGTACTCCCACTAAAATTTCTTCGTTGGTATTGGATAGGGTGCCATCGGCAAAAACATTTATTACAAAAGCGCGGCGTGGCCGATCTGAATTATTTTCGAACGAACCATGCACGAGTAAGGGGTGGTGAAACGAACCATACCCTTTCGGCATTTCAACCGGAATTGGATTTTCAAGCGCTTTGGCTTGTTCATCGTTTATAAACTGCGTCAGTCCTTTCATTTCTCCTGTTAACGATGGTTTATCCAGAAGCCCCCACTTCTGGCTGCCCGGAATGTATTGCAAACAGCCGTTTTCCTGCGATGCATCATCTAAACCCACCCAGGTTGTAAGGTGTTGCATGGGGCTGGTTCGGGTCCAGTACGAATAATCCTGATGCCAGGCAACTACTCCGCCATGTTTGGCCGGTTTGCAAAATAACTGGTCGTGCCAGAAACGAACACCTTTTTCGCCAAGCAATTGATAAGCAGCCATTACATAGGCCGGATTCCAAAGAATATCGTGAAATCCCGGTGTCATTCGCCAATGCCCAAGCGAGTGAAAAATTACCCGATCGGGGTCTTCCGATTCGTTGGAGTGGAATTCACACAACAAATCATGCTTCGGATGTTTGGCATCCATTACCTCAAGCAGCTCTTCGCGTAATTGTTCCACCTGCTCCTCCTCAAGTAACTTGATATTGGCCAGGTAGCCATTTTCCTGAAAGAAATTTACCTGTTCTTGGCTTAGCCGGTACTTTGCCCAATCTTTTTTGTTTTCAGGCCATTTAAACATTGTTGAACACAACTTACTGTAGTCTGCTAAATCCCGTTTTAGTTTCATCATATTATAGTTTTTACATTAAAAACATGGCACCTATACCCAAACCATAAATTTAGGCCCTCAGCTATCGAGCTGGGCTTTTGCTATTTTTATAAAAGTAAGCATGTTTTCGAGGCTGGTATCGCTCTCAACCGAATGCGAAGGTGAGAAAATATACCCGCCATCTTTGCCTAATTCCAATAAACGATGCGACTCTTCTGCAACCTCTTCTGGTGTTCCAAAAGGTAATATCTTTTGCATGGATAAACCGCCGTGAAAAGCCAGGCGACCGCGGTATTGGGGTAAAATGGTGTAAATGTCCATCACCTCGGGCTGGAAAGGATTAAAGCAGTTTAATCCGCATTCCACTAAATCATCAAACAGTTCGTCTACATCGCCGCACGAGTGAATCATCACATACTTGCCATTGTCGCGGGCAAAACCATACATGCGTTTTAGTTGCGGATAAACATATTCCTTCCACATATCGTAGCCAAAAATCAGTCCGTGCTGCTGGCCCCAGTCGTCGCCAAAATAAATGGCATCAATGTCGTACTCCATTGCCTTGCTCATTTGGGCAATGTTGTAGTCGGCTATTTTGGTAAATAATTCGTGTACAAAGTCAGGATACATCATCATATCCATCAACAGGTTTTCCATACCCCGCATACTCCAGGCACGCTCGTACAGGCTAAAACCAATCTGGAACAAACGAAAAAGATCAGGTTTCTTTTCAATCTCGGGTTCAATATTGGCAAAAAAACGGGGATCGTGCGGATCGGGAAATGTAACTCCTTCCAGGCTTGGCTCAGGTATTACATAGGGACTTCTTGGGTCGCCGATATCTTTGTCAATACTTCTGTCCCAAACAACGCCAAACACATCTTGAAACATATTTGGCTCAATTTCGTCGAAAAAACCGATGTCGCTGCCCAGGTTTAAGATGTGGTTACCCAGGGCCAGGTCAAGGTCGCTTTCTTTAAAATAGTTTTGTAATTCTTTTTTTGGTTCTTCGGTAAATTTGAATGACCATGGCACATAAGGTGGCTTTTTGCCGTCGAGTACCATTTTTATTACTTCTCTTTTTGTCATAACAAATAAGTTCTTGGTTATATTTTGATTGAATTATTTTTTTTTAGATTTTTCCACCTTACAATTTTAAGGAGAGTTGGTTTCAATTTTTTAAACTATATTGCCAATAGTTTAGTTATTTTGTCATTGTGGAGGTAAAAAGAGAAAATACAGCGCTTTCTGCTGAACGGGAAAACATAACGATCTCGAATCATTCTTCTTTTTATGTGGGTACCTATCGCGATTCGTACTTTCGGCGTTCATGGCATTATCATCCTGAATATGAATTGCTTTTAATTACCAAAGGATACGGTACGCGCATGGTTGGCGACCATTTTGAATCTTTTAAAACAGGCGACCTGGTGTTGCTTGGCGGCAATCTTCCGCACGCATGGATATCTGACCAGTATTTTAAAAAAGATACAGTAGCCGATAGTTGCGAATCGGTTTTTATTCAGTTCCGAAAGAGTGTTTTTGGAACACATTTTATTGATATGCCGGAGATGGCAAGTATTCGGATTGTGTTGAAAAAAGCCGAACGGGGGCTGCGTATTACCGGTGAATATGAGGAGCTGATTAAATCATCGATGTTGGCACTACGTCATCAATCGCCTTTGGAGCAATTGCTTACGCTTATTCGTATGCTTGACCTTATTCAAAAGGGAGATTATGAAATGCTGGCTTCTGATAATTATTCGCAGCAGGGTGTTTTTAAATCTGAAAAAATGACCATGGCCCATAATTTTATTATGCAAAACTTTAAACACGATATAAGTGTGAATGATTGTGCCGAAACAATTGGAATGACGACCCCCTCGTTCTGCCGGTTTTTTAAAAAACAAACCAACGTTACCTTTTCGGTTTACCTGAATTACCTGCGTATTAATCTTGCCCAAAAATTGTTGCGGCAAACCGTTATGCCGGTAAAAGAAATCGCATTTGAGTGTGGTTTTGTTTCGATTGTTTATTTTAACCAGAAGTTTAAAACGTTAACCGGAATGTCGCCGGGTGATTATCGTAAAAGAGGACGCCTGAGCTGACTGGTTTGAAAAATTAGTTAATTTTACCACTAAAATATTGCTTTGAGGAACTACTTACTAACTATACTAATTATTTTAAGCTTTGCATCAAGCGCTCAGAATTATGTTTTCGATAAGATTACCACGCTTGAAGGGCTTTCGCAAAACGATGTAAATACCATCTACCAGGACAAACAGGGATTTTTATGGATTGGTACGCACGATGGTTTAAACCGTTATGATGGCTATTCGTTTCGGGCCTATCATGTTAATCCGTTAAACGAAAAAGGAATTCACAGTAACCTGGTTTTTGATATTGCTGAAGATGAGTCAGGGAATTTATGGCTGGCCACATCCGATGAAGGGATTTGCCGTTTTAATGTGCAAACCGAAGTTTTTACCTCCTTTTATAATTCTGAAGAAAATCCTGATATTTTTCTTACCAACCAAATCGTGAAAGTTTTGCCAACGCACCATAACACCCTATGGGTTGCTTCGGGGCTGGGTATAACTGTAATGACTTTTGACGGTAATAATTACAATACCCGAAATATTACCGCTGCCAATACTCCTGAACTGGAAGATGACCAGGTAAGTGACCTGGCAACAGATGTTTACGGAAGAATTTGGGCAGCTACACGAAGTGGATTGTATGTGATTTCGGAAAATGACGATAATTTTAATGTTACCCCGGTGCTAAATAATATTGGTGGTAATATTGCAAAAGATATTATCATTGGCGATGATGAAATAATTGTATCTTATCTGGATGGGATTTACCGGGTCACTATGGATATGGCAAGCGTTTCTGATGTTCAGTTTCAAAAAATTAGCGATTTAAACGTCAATTGTTTATTGCTTAGTAAAAGGGGAGATTTATTTGCTGGTAATGATTTGGGACTGTATGTTTTTGAACGTAATCAGCAGGATCAGCAAAAGTTTAATGCCCCCCTGCATTTTATCGAAGGCTGGGAAACCAATAGCCTGAGTAAAAATGTGGTGGTTTCATTGTTCGAAGATAAATCGGGAATAATTTGGATTGGTACCAATGGTGGTGGACTGAATAAATATAATCCGAAGAAAAAGAAATTCAGGCATTTTAATAAAACGCGTATTGAAGGCAGCTTAAGCTACAATAAAATCAGAGCCATACACGAAGACCGATCGAAAAATATATGGGTAGGAACCGAAGGTGGTGGAATTAATTTTTTATCAAATAAAAACAGTAACAATTATACCTCGGGATGGAAAAAACTGGATGTAAATACCGGATCATCGCAAAACAGGGTGTACAGTTTTTTGGAACTGAACGATAAGGGGCCGGTTGAAATAGTAGCCGGTGTTGGTTATCCACAGGTTATTGCAAAACTCAAAGAAAACTACCCGGTTCCGGATGTTCTGCCTGCCGATGATTTTGCTGAAGTGAAAAGCTCGGTGTTTACTTCGTTAAAAACAAACGACGGAACAATTTGGTTGGGCACCTATGGAAGAGGAAATGGTCTGATTCGAATTAGTTCTACCTCAGATGGCAAAATAGTTGATGATTTTAAGCCCAACGGACAGGCTGGGTGTCTGTCTTCATTCAATATCAGAAGTTTACTGCAAGACTGTTATGGTAACTTGTGGGTGGGAACCGATAGAGGACTAAACCTGCTCTTACCTGATGAGCAGAAAAAGAAAAATCCGAATTTTATACAATTTAAAAAGGGCGACAGTCCCGGAAAATTAAGCCACAATTATATTTTACCCATTTTTCAAGCAGGTGATAGTACAATTTGGGTAGGAACCATGGGAGGTGGTTTAAACCGTGTAAATTATAATAACGATCCGGAAAAAATAACTTTTGAAGCAGTAACTACCGCCGATGGCCTTCCTAATAATGTGATAAAAGGAATTCTTGAAGACGACTATGGTTTTTTGTGGATTTCATCAAATAAAGGTTTAACACGGTTTGACGTAGAAGACCGTTTATTTATTAGTTACGGTATTAACGATGGACTACAGGATTACGAATTTGGAGAACTGGCCTGTTGTAAACTTTCATCAGGAGAAATGCTTTTTGGAGGCGTAAACGGTATTAATGCTTTTTTCCCGAAAGATATTATCAGTGATATGTCTACTCCCGAAGTGGCATTTACCGATTTTCAGGTGCTGAACCAATCGGTAGTGCCTGGCGATATGCTAAATGGAAGGGTAGTGCTTGAAAAAAGCATTAACCATACCGAAGAGGTGCGCTTAAAATATGCCGAAAACAGTTTTGCTATTCATTTTTCGTCCTTGCATTTTTCTGCACCGGCTCAAAATACCTATAAATATATGTTGGAGGGTTTCGATAACGACTGGATTCGTAAAGATGCTTCCGACAGAATTGCGAAGTATACCAACCTTCGTCCGGGCACCTATACCTTTAAGGTACTGGCATCAAACAACGATGGCGTTTGGGCCGATGATCCGAAAATACTTAAAGTTAGGGTTACACCACCATGGTATTTAAGTATTGCAGCCTGGGTGGTTTATGTTATTTTATTTCTAACCTCAATGTGGTTTTTTCAGAAATACTCGCTTATTCGCATCAAACAACGAAACGAACTGTTGATGGAGCACTTCGAAAAGGAAAAAATCCAGGAACTTTCTCAAATGAAATTACGGTTCTTCACCAACATATCGCACGAGTTTCGTACTCCGCTTACCCTGATTATTGGCCCTCTTGAAAAACTCATTAAACAAGGAAAAGAGCTGCCCGAGAAAAAGATAGCCGAAAGTTATGCCATAATGCACCGTAATGCTTCTATTTTGCTCAGGTTGATTAACCAGCTAATCGATTTTAGAAAGTTTGAGCAAGGCAAAATGATTTTACGCGCCTCCAATACCAATGTGGTGGCATTTCTTAAGGATGTATTTCTATCTTTTTCCGAATTGGCCGAAAAGAAAAATATCAACTATGAATTTGCAACACAACGCGAAAAAATAGATTTATGGTTTGATGACGACAAGCTGGAGCGCATAATGTACAACCTGCTTTCAAACGCCTTTAAATTTACCGCACAGGGAGGCAAAATCCAGTTACTGATTGACGAAGACGATAAGTATGTCGTTATCAAGGTGGCCGATAACGGCGCAGGAATTCCGAAAGAAATGCAGAAACATATTTTTGAGCGTTTTTACCAGGCCGACCGCATTAAAAACCGTAAAGTTGGAAGCACAGGTATTGGCCTGTCGTTTATAAAGGGCCTAATAGAAATGCACAAAGGAGAAATAACTTTTGAGAGTGAAGTTGACAAGGGAACAACATTTACGGTAAAACTACCGAAAGGAAATGCCCACCTGGAAACGGAACAGATGCGCGCAGTAAGCCGCGACCAGGATACTGCCAAAAAGGATTTCTCCTTCCTTGAACCGGTACAAATTACTGAAGCAGAAGATACTGAAGAGAAAACGAAAAAAAATAAAGTACTGGTAGTTGAAGATAATTTTGAATTGCGAAGTTTTATAAAAGACAGCCTGAAAGATAAATTTGAAGTACACTGTGCTGAAAACGGTAAGGAAGGTTTGGAAAAAGTACATGAAATAAATCCTGATGTAGTTGTTAGCGATATTATGATGCCGGCAATGAATGGGTTTGAGTTGTGCGAAACCATAAAAACAGATGAAAATATAAGTCATATTCCGGTGGTGCTGTTAACCGCCAAGTCAAACGCCGAGAATCGTGTTAAAGGTTATAATCTTGGGGCCGATGGTTATATCTCGAAACCGTTTAACATCGAGGTACTCGAAGCACGAATACAAAACCTGATAGAATCGCGCGAAAAACTTCGTAAAAAATTGCGGGGAACAATTTCGGTTGAACCATCAGAAGTTACAACCACCTCGATGGATGAGAAATTTCTGAAACGTATTCTCAAAATTATTGAAGAGAATATCCCTAACTCTGATTTCACGGTTGAACAATTGGCCAGCGATTATGGTATGTCGCAAATTGTACTCAATAAAAAACTAAAAGCGTTAACGGGGTTAACGGCCAAAGCATTTATCCGCAATATTAGAATGAAACGTGCGGCACAACTCTTTAAAACCGGAAACTACTCGGTTACCGATGTGACCTACGAAGTTGGTTTTTCCGACCTAAAATACTTCAGAAACTGTTTTAAAGACGAGTTTGGCATGTCGCCTTCAGAATACATTAAAGCTCATAAGCCAGAGGCTGAATAGCAGCAAGGATTAAGCTGTTGCAATTATTTGCCTTATTGCATTTCAGTAGGGTGGAATTAATGTCTGCTGAGTAAATATGACCATTTGTTGGTTTTCTTTATTTATTCAAGTGTCAAATTAACAGTGCTTTATATTAGGACTTTACATGTGCTAAACAAATAGCTTTGTTCTGTTTTTTAAGTACAAAGGCTTTGTTATTGTTTTCGATTACCGCTTAATCCGAGTTTTTTTCATTAGGTTGATTTGGCATTTTGCGAAACAAATTGGTCAGGTAGCTCAAATCATCAATTGGGTTTACCCCCTGTGTGCAAACAAGTTTACCCCCTGTGTGCTTATTTCCCCCCCATATCAGTTACAATAATCCGACACAAAACACTACTGGTGTCAAGTAATTTTGATACCAGAAACGAAGCAAATTTCTAAAAATGAACTAAAATCAATATTTATGAAAAGAACAGTTAATTGTTTTTGCAAGAAATTGCTGGTAACAGTATTGGCTGTATTGTCGTTTTGGGGCATGGCAATGGCTCAAAACCAGACAGTAACCGGTACAGTTACAGGCGAGGACGGAGAACCTATTCCTGGAGCTAATATTGTAGTAAAAGGAACTACCAACGGAACTATATCTTCCGCAACAGGTGCTTATTCTATTGATGCTCCTGCTGATGGGACTCTTCAATTTTCGTTTATTGGTTACGAAACAAAAGAAGTTGCCATTGAAGGAAAAGACAAAATAGACGTTGAACTTGAACTGAGTTCAATTGGTATTGAGGAGGTTGTTGCTATTGGTTACGGTACAGTAAAGAAAAAAGAACTTACCGGTGCGGTTGCGCAGGTTAAGGCCGATGAGGTTACCAAAGTATCTACTTCTGACCTGGGTACTGCTCTGCAAGGTAAAGTTGCGGGTGTAAGTGTTCAGGCAAGTTCCGGAGCACCTGGTGAGGCTGCCAATATCCAAATTCGTGGTATTGCAACCAGTTTTGAAGGGGCAAACAATAATCCGCTCTTTGTGGTTGACGGAATTCCATACGACGGAGATCCGGGGCTAAGCCCCGAGGAAATTCAGACTATTGACATTTTGAAAGATGCGGCATCAACAGCTGCCTACGGAACAAGGGGTGCAGCCGGTGTAATTTTAATTACTACAAAACAAGGCCAGGCAGGCGAAATGAAAGTGAGCTATCACGGGTATTACGGTATACAAAATATTACCTCTGGTCTTCCTCTGGTAAATTTTGAGGATTACATGTACATTCAAACCTTATACAATGTAAACACAAACAGCACAAAATTTGAAAACGATTTTTGGCATACGCTGGTTAATTCACCCCACTTAATGTCGAATAATAACAATATTATAGATGTTGTTACAGTAGATAATGCTCCTACGCAGAGTCATACTGTTCAGGTATCAGGAGGTAAAAATAATTTAACCACAAGTATGGTTTTAAATTATTTTACCCAGGATGGTACCTTAATAAATTCGAAATACGAAAGAACAAATGGTAGAATCAACCTTAACTACAAAAAAGATAAATTATCGGTTAGTGGTGGTTTTGGTTTTAGTATTGATGAAAAGAAAAATGCGCCGTGGGGAATTTTATATGATGCCTATAAATTTAATCCATACAGCAATTTAATAGACCCTAACAGCTTAACCTTTACAAGTGAGGGTTCTGACAACGATTTAACCAACGCAAGTTACCTGGCTATTAAATTTGCCCAAACCGACGTTACTGATGGTAAAGCCTTTAATGCCAATACCCGTATTAACTACGAGCTGCTTAAAGGACTGAATCTTACCTATACGCTGGGGGCCAACTACAGAAATACCTTCAGAGATTATGTTGTTCCGAAATTCACCCTGTATGATTCAGAAGGCGAATTAAGAACACAGGCAACACGTTCGCAGGTTCGTAATACTTCGGGTTATTCGTCGAAAATAACTTCAGAAATTGGTGCCAACTACACGAAAAAAATTAAAGGCCACAGGTTTAAGCTTCTTGGCGTTTATACCTACGAAAAATCAGACTATAACGAGCATACCGGAATTAAGTACGATTTGCTGAGTAACGATGTAACAACTTTAAATGGTGCCACATCAGACCCCAATGCGTATTCGGGCGATGGTACCTACAACCAGGACCGTACCACTGTTATAATGGGTATGCTAGGACGATTAACCTATGATTACAAAGGACGTTACTTACTTACTGCCAGTTTAAGGCGCGATGCTTCATCAAGATTTGGTGCCGATAACCGCAGTGAATATTTCCCTGGCTTTTCTGCCGGATGGAACGTGTCGGACGAAGCGTTCTGGTCGGGAATGAAAAAATACATTGGTACTTTAAAACTCCGGGCCAGTTACGGTAAGGTGGGTAACGATAACTTTGGAGATTACTATTACTCATCGGGTATTACCATCAGTAAAGACTATTTATTTGGACCCGAAGAAAGTGAAACACTTGTAAATGGTGCCACACAAACGAGTTACGCTAACCCATACGTTCAGTGGGAAACCTCCATCTCATCAAACTTTGGTGCCGACCTGTATATGTTCGACAATAAAGTTCAGTTAACTGCTGAATATTATAATACCGAAAAAGAAGACATGCTTTTCCCATTACAGTTGCCAGCCTCGGCAGGTGCCGGTACCAGTGCCGATTCAAAGGTGCCTTACAATGTTGGTAACATGACTAATAAAGGGGTAGAGCTTGCTGCAACCTACCGTCACTCGGGTAAATTAAGCTGGAGTGTTAGTGGCGTGTTCACAAAAAACAATAACGAGGTTACCAGCATGCCTGAAGGCGTTGATATTTATTATTACTCGGATGGAAAACCGGTTTCTGATGGTCAGAATAGCTACGTGGTTACTGCCCTGGCTAAGGGGTATGAAGCGGGTTCGTTTTTTATGCGACCAACTGCCGGACTTGTTAACTCGCAGGAGAAGCTGGAAGCATTTCAGCAGTTGATGCCTACTGCAAAAATGGGTGACCTTATTTATGTTGATACCAATAACGATGGCGAACTGTCGGATGATGACCGTGTTTATAGCGGTAGCGGAATGCCGGAATGGGAAGCAGGTTTAAACTTTGATGTTGCCTACAAAGGCTTCGACTTTACCATGCAATGGTACGCTTCAATTGGCAACGAAATTATTAATGGTAGTAAACTGTACTCCAGTTTTAATATGGCGCACCAGGATATGGTTTACCAGTGGACACCCGAAAATCCAACTTCTGAAATTCCAATATTCAGAGGACGCGACCATATCAACTACGCATCGTATGCCGATATCTGGGTAGAAGATGGCTCGTTCTTACGTTTACGTAACGTTATATTAGGTTATACCTTACCCAAAAAACTCACCAAAAAAGCAAAGCTAAACAAGGTGCGCTTTTATGTGGCTGCTCAAAACCCGATTACCATTACCGAATACGATGGATACGATCCTGAGATTGGTAGCAATGGTCTTTCCAGAAGAGGTTTAGATGTTGGTAACTATCCTGTTGCAGCGCAATATCGTGGTGGTATTCAGGTAGATTTTTAATAGTTGGACAAGAAACTTAAAACGAAATTGAAAATGAAAAATAAAATAAAAGTTTTATTATCGGTTTTAGCAGGAATACTGATATTAAATTCCTGTAACGAAGATGAACTGGAACAGGTAAACCCTAATAAGGTGACCAGCGAGAGCTTTTGGGCAACCATGGACGATTGCGAACAGGGTGTAAATGCCATTTATAACGCATTTAAGTCGAAAGATTTAATGTTGATGCTAAAAGAAAACGAACGTGCCGATATGGGCCATAAACCAGCAAGTTGGGCCGATGGTGCAAACGCTTTCTACAAAAAGACCTTTAATAATGCCGAAAATAATATTCAAAAAAAATGGGCAGCCCTGTACGAAGGTATTTTCAGGGCTAATCAGGCTATTGAGGGTTTGGAAAAATACAAATCGGAGACCACTAATCTTGATGAGGAAGCATGGAATGATTTATATGCGCAGGCGGTTTTTTTTCGCGGACTTTTTCATTACTATCTGTATTCTTCATTTAACGAAGGAAGTATTCCTATCCGAAATAAAGTGCCTACAACTATGGCCGAACAATATGTTGCTGTTAGTCCGGCAGAAGAGGTATTCGACTTTTTTATGACAGACCTGCAATATGCCTACACCGAAGGTTTATTACCTGATGTATGGAATGCAGGCCATGAAGGCAGAATAACCAGAGGCGCTGTTGCAGCTGTTATCGGGCAGGCGTATTTGTACGAAGGCGAATACAGCCAGGCAATGGTTTATTTAAAAGATGTTATCGATAACTATGGGTATGCCTTAACCGACGATCCGGCTGATAATGTTACTACCCGTGCCGAGTTTAATTCAGAGTCAATTCTTGAAATCAACTACTCGTACAGCCTGAAACCGGAAGAAGCCGTAAATTCACCCGAAGGGCTTTCAGCAAAATATGTTGATGATATTAGCCCGGTTGAAGCACAGTGGGGCGGGGCAATGTTTCCGAGTTATTGGTTGCAACTGGCTTATAAAGAAGATCCTATGGATTCGACAGATGAGCGTAACCTGGCTCCGGTAATTGATATTCCAACAGGCGAAGTGTTAAAAGCGGCCGACGGAACCGATAGTATGGCCGTAAGAAAACATAACCTCAGAGCTACGGCCTACATTTCTTTTGTTGACGATGAGGCACAAAATTACTACATGGCACGTCCTGCTTTTACCTGGAACTGGAATTTTGGAACAAAGGCTGCCTTTAAATTTTTATCAAACTGTAACGAATTTCATTACGATGATCTTCCTAACGAAGAAACTTATAAGTCGGGGGTAAACTACCGCGTCATTCGTTTGGCTGATGTATATCTGATGTATGCCGAGTGTTTGATTCAGGGGGGAAGTAACGATGGAGGAGTGCAGGAAGCGCTGGCTTACATTAATAAAGTAAGGTATCGCTCGGCACTGCAGTTATTAGGTAACCCGGGCGAATTTGCAGGGTCAACTTACGATGGGAAATCCTATTCAGCACAAGATGTGATGAATCAGTTAATGTATGTTGAGCGCCCGTTGGAGATTTCTATTATGGGGCACGCAACACGTCATATCGACCTGCGCCGCTGGGGTATTTACAAAGAGCGTTTTCAGGAACTGGCTGATAAAAGATATGCATCAGGCTCTTATCCTCCTGAAATTTGGTCAGACGTAGAAGTGGATGGTGTAATGAAACGCAAATTTTTGTTCCCCAATGCCAATCAGGGGGAACGTATTGTAAATCCTAACGGTGGTAATCCAATAATCCGCTGGGGATGTGTTATTTACGATGCGTCATATTTTGATAATGCTGTAGGCTGGGATCTTAAAGATTACAACACAAACAATTTCTTGTTCGAGTACGAAGAATCGGCTGCCAACTACATTGAGTCGGAGCATGCCTACTGGCCAATACCTTTGGTAGAAGAAACAACCAACCCTAATATTTACGGTAGTAACTAAAAAACTGAAACAAGATGAAAAAGATAAATTTTATATACCTGTTAATTTTGCTGGCAGCCTTTGTGAGCTGCGAGGAAGATTACGTAGCACCAAACAGCTTTTCAGATGTGTCGTGGTATTCGCCGCAACACCAAAGCCTCGACGAAAATTACCCCATTATTGGGCAGGGTCAGTATTATTCAATCTCCGATTTGTCGCAGGGCGAGCTTGGCCACCAGTGGGAATTACTTGATCCTAACATTTACTTCCTGGGCGGAACGCTGGTTAGAAACGATTCTACCCTTGAAGAAAAGATTATTGGTGGCGGTAATATTGGTGATATATCGGAAGATAAAACCGTTCACCTCTATTTCCCTGAAGGTGGTATACAAAGTGTAAGACTTTACAACACTTTTGATGATACAGTAAGTTTTGTGGCCGAAGATACCGTACTTTACTCGTATTACGATGAGGCTTTGGGCGTTCACGTTTTCGACCATACCTTTACCGTTGATGTTTATTACGATGTTGTAGCCGATTACCTGGTTTACGATCCCGATCTGAATGTTATTGATCTGGCATCGGCAACCGATACGCTTGTAATTACCATTGAAGCAGGGCAGGCCTTGCATTTTGCACAAAAAGTAGATTCAATCTACCACATTACCGACGTTACCTGGAATATTCCCGGAGGGTCGCCACAAACATCGTTTGAGGATTCGGTTAAGGTTACTTTTTATGTGCCTGGCACTTATTCGAACCTAAGGTTTACAGCCAGCAGAAATGCGCAAAATATACCGTCGGGTAGTGATAGAGACACCATACCTTTAAAGGTTGTTGTTGAGCCATCATCGGCGCCGTTTTTGGTGGCCGGTGTTACAAAAATTAATTCAACTTCAGTTCGGCTGCAGCTTTCAGGTCAGGCGGCAGGTGCATTATCAAAATCTGATTTTACGGTTACAGCACGCAATGCCGATAAAGGTGAAGATTTTGCCATTAACGTGGCTTCTGTAAATATGATTGACGACAGAACCGCCCTGGAATTAACTTTTGCCGACCCTATTTACAGTAACGACGAAGTTATTATTGAATATAGCGGTTCGGAACTGATGTCGACCGATGGCCGTACCATTGAACCTGCTACAGTAACGCTTGATCCTATTGATCCTGAAAACCTGGTAACCGATCCTGGTTTTGAAAATGGAGCTGATACCTGGGCAACACCACCGGTTTATGATAGTGGCAGAGAACCCAAAGGAGATGCACATTACACCACCGATATGGCCAATGGTGGCTCGTACAGTATGTATGCCATTAAAACCGCAAACGATGATAACACCGCATTTGCCAATACAAATGGTTTTGTGCTGGAAAGTGGAGTAACTTACACCTATAAGTTCGATTATTACATCGTACAGTCTGACGGTGGAATTTGGGAATCACGTATCTCAAAACTTAACTCAGATGGTACTGTAAACGACGGAAAACTTTATGGCGGCTGGACCAATACCAAGAACCTGCCAAAAGGCGAATGGCAAACAAAATCGGCAACTATTACCGGCGATGGTAATACCTATACGGTGGCAATGCTGTTTTATAAACCAGGAACAACGGTTGAGGCCTACTTTGATAATTTTAGTGTAGCGGTTAAAGACGACCGTCCGTAACTAAAAAGTATTTCATATTAAGCCGAGCGACTGGATCGGTCGGCTTAATATGTTCCTTTTGGGCAATAAACAGCTTTTCATTCCTAAAAAAACTAAAATGTACAAAACAAGTATAGTGCTGGTTTTGGTAGCTTTCTTATTTGCTGCCTGCCAATCATCAGCACCCAAAAAAGAGCTGCTCCAATTCGAACCCAATTGGGAATCGTTAAAAGAGTACCAAACGCCACAATGGTTTGCCGATGCCAAATTCGGAATATTTATTCATTGGGGGCCCTATTCTGTCCCGGCATATAAATCAGAATGGTATCCGCGTTTTATGTACCAGGACTCAATGTTATGGCACCAAACCGATCCGGAGAAATCAAAACCCGGAACACATCCTGTTTTCACACATCACGTAAAAACATACGGTCATCCTTCCGAGTTTGGATACAAAGACTTTATACCGCTGTTTAAAGCCGAAAACTTCGATCCACTGCAATGGATGGAGCTTTTTAAGCGAGCCGGTGCCCGCTATGTAATTCCGGTGGCCGAACATCATGATGCTTTTGCCATGTATAATTCTAAGGTAACACCTTGGAACTCGGTAAATATGGGGCCTAAACGCGATATTATTGCCGAACTAAAAAGCGCCGCCACTGAGGCCGGATTGCATTTTGGCGTATCATCGCATTTTGCGTTTAACTGGGATTATTTTAATAAACAGGAACGTTTTGATACCTGGAACCCGGAATATGAACAATTGTATGGTCCCAAACACGAACCATATGCCCCCGTTAGCAAAGAGTTTATTGAATTGTGGTGGCAACGTACCACCGATATTATCGATAATTATCAGCCGGAAATTCTTTGGTTCGATTTTTATATCGACCGGCCGGAGTTTGCGTCGTACCATCCAAAGTTGGCGGCCTACTATTACAATATGGGGATTGCAAGCGGACAGGAAGTGGTGCTGCAAAATAAAAATATGAATTACGAGTCGTTTCCGGAAGGAACAAATATGCTTGATATTGAGCGCGGAAAATTGGCCGATATAAGAAAAGATGTGTGGCAAACCGACACTTCAATCGGGAAAAACTCGTGGTGTTATACCGGTGGCTGGCAAAGTAAAACAGCCAATTCGCTAATTGATGATTTGGCCGACATTGTGAGCAAAAACGGTACAATGCTTTTAAATATCGGGCCAAAGGCCGATGGAACTATCCCTCAGGATCAGGCAGATGTTTTAACTGAAATAGGCGATTGGCTGGCAGTGAACGGAGAAGCAATATATGAAACGCATCCGTGGGAGAAGTTTGGCGAAGGCCCAACCATTGTCGAAAAAGGACACCATTCCGAGGGGAATAATAAAGGCTTTACTGCCGAAGATGTTCGGTTTACTGCCAAAGAAAATGTGCTGTATGCCATTGTTTTGGATATACCTGACGATGGTACGGTAGTGCTGGAATCGTTGGCAAACCATAAAACAATTAATGCAAACACCATTAAATCGGTTGAGTGTTTAGGCGAATCGTTTACACCTGAATGGCAAATGGATGACAAGGGATTAACCATTAAAACAAACGGCGAGTTGCTTACGAAAAATGCACTTACAATAAAAATCTCGTATTAGATAGTAAAAAAATAGTTATTGATCAGGTAGATTAATAAGTTTATTTAGAGTGTATTAGGTGGAGCAATTGAGCTCCACCTAATTTTTAAGGATAAATGGTAGAGAAATTGGTAAACGCTGCCAAAATTTACAATAGAAATGGGAGACTTACTTCCCGAAATCTTAAAACGGAAAAATTGGTAATGGTAAAAAGTTTAATGCTTGTATTTGCACTTTTAGGCGCCCTGCAAATAAATGCGCAGGAGCGAAATATTTCAGGAAAAATAACCGCATTTAACACCTACCAACTGAAGGGGGTACATGTAAGTGCCAAAAAAGCAAAAACAGAAGTTTTTACTGACTCGGAAGGAAACTTTCAGATAAAATGTAAGCAAAAAGATGCCCTGAAAATACAGGCCAAAGGTTTTGAAACGCAGGTGTTAAAGCTGGACAATGAAAACGTTTTAAAAATTAATCTGATTTATATTGATAACGAATCAGCATTTAAAAGCGCAGTTGAAGCACAACATATTTCCGAATCGGATTTGGAATATGCCGTTGAAAACCTGATGAAAGAGAATAACGATTATTCGCGCTATAAAGATATTTATGAGATCATTCAAAGTGTTTCTCCCCTGGCAAGAGTGGTAAACGACGGTGGTTTTAACCGTATTTATTTTACTTCTCGCGGGCCAAACTCGTTTAATGCCGGATCCCATGCTTTGCTGGTGGTTGATGGTATTATTACCGAAGATATTTCAACCGTTCTTCCCATACAGGTAGCAACAGTTAATGTACTTATTGGTACCGAGGCAGCCATGTATGGTGTGCGCGGAGGAAATGGCGTTATTGAAATTGAACGAAAATACTAACCTTAGCCGCTGGTCAATTGGTAAAATAAAACCGTTAAAAGGGGAGGTGTGCCGCTTATTATACCAGGCCTCCCATTTTCCGGTATCGGGCAGGTGTGCTGCCGGTATGTTTCTGAAAAACACGGTAAAAATAGGGTAGGTTGTTAAAGCCTGTTGTATCGCAAATTTCATTTAACGACATATTGGTAGTTAGCAGTAAAATCTGTGCTTTTTCAATGCGTTTGGTGTTAATATATTTAAGCGGAAGCAGGCCGGTGGTTCGTTTAAAAATCCGGGTAAAATGATCGTAAGAATAGTGTGCAATTTCAGCCAGCTTTTCTACCCTTATTTCCTGGCTGAGATTTGAATTGATGTATTGAAAAACTTTCCTGAAATCAGAGAATTGCTGAAAGTTTTTTTGTTCCACTTTTGTTTCAACTATAAAGCGCGAGAGCAGCTGCTTAAGTATTCCAATGGTTTCAAGGTACGATTTGCTTTCGCATTGAAACTCAACCGTTCCTTTCCAGTTTTCTTTTTCGTAATCCTTAGGGTTGCTTTTTTTTAAGGCTTTATGTTGGTTTAACTCTACCAGCCTTTCGAATAAATGCTTGTCTAAAGGCAGTGCTTCAACCTCGTTTTTTATCGAAATAAAATCGTAAATGTTTAACCCGGTGCTAAATGAGTTGGAAAAGTGCACATAATGTTGCTCTAAAAAATCGGTACAATGGTAGCTACATTGCACAAAGCTGGGAATCAGATACAAATGACCAGGTTTTAGCCGGTGCATGGTGTTATTGGGCAAAATATAACCTTCTCCACTTGTAATCAGATATATTCTCGAGAACGGACTCAAAACATTCGCATAGTTCCATTCTTGCCCAACATCAACATAGCCCACATTCATTAAGTTAACCTGTAATTCTGATAGTAAATTTGTAGGAAGTGTATTTTTCATCTCAAAAAAATGCTGTATAACAACCCTAAAATAGCAGAAAAGTCGGAAATGTATAATTATTCTGCGTTTTTTTGAAATAATAGCATTTGCTTTCCTTTTAATTTTGTAGATGAATAATCAAGCTAATTCAATTAAAATGAACCTAAAAAGTATTACTCTGCTGTTTATGGCATTTGCACTATTTGCCTGTCAGCCAAAATCCACAAAAAAAGCGCAAGAACCATTGGTATATAAATCTACCTGGGAGTCGTTACAACAGCACAAAACACCCGAATGGTTTTTAGATGCTAAATTCGGAATTTACTGCCACTGGGGGCCTTACTCGGTTCCTGCACATAAAAACGAATGGTATTCACATTGGATGTATGTTGAAGATCATCCGATACGTAAATACCACGAAGAAACTTACGGCCCATTAAACGAATTTGGCTATAAAGACTTTATACCCATGTTCACTGCCGAAAATTTTAATGCCGACGAGTGGGCAACATTATTTAAAAAAGCAGGCGCACAGTTTGCCGGGCCTGTTACTGAACATGCCGATGGTTTTGCCATGTGGGACAGTAAAATTACCAAATGGAATGCAGCCGCAATGGGGCCAAAACGCGATATTGTTGGCGAAATGGCCAAAGCTATTCGTAAGCAGGATATGAAATTTATTGCCACTTTCCATCACCAATGGAACTTTGGCTGGTACTCTACCTGGGACGAAAACACCGATGCATCAAACCCGGAATACGAAGAGTTGTATGGCCCAAAGCTACCGGGGCCCGAAGCTTTTGAGTATCCTGACAGAGGCGAAACAAAATTTTACCCCGAAGAGAAATTCGTGAATTTCTGGTACGACAAAATCATTGAGGTAATACACAAATACGAACCCGATTTAATTTATTTTGATAACAAGCTTAATATTATTCCCGAGCAAAAAAGAACCGACTTTTTAAGCTACTATTATAATTATGCCGCCAAAAATAAGCAGGAAGTAGTGTGTACCTATAAATTTGAAGAAATGGCCAAAGGTGCTGCTGTTCTCGATTTGGAGCGCTCGCGAATGGCTGAAAAAAAAGATTTTCCGTGGCTAACCGACGATTCAATTGACTGGGGTACATGGTGCCATGTTTCAAACCCCGATTATAAATCGACCAACCGGCTTATTGATTTTTTGGTGGATGTGGTTAGTAAAAATGGTGGGGTATTGTTAAATATTACACCTACAGCACAGGGCGATATTCCACAACCGGTTCAAGAGCGCTTGCTGGAAATGGGACAATGGCTTAGCACCAATGGCGAAGCCATTTACGGAACCCGGCCCTGGAAAGTTTATGGCGAAGGCCCGGCTAAAGTTACCGAAGGGCACCTGAGCGAACATCAGAATAAAGATAATACCGAAGAAGATATACGCTTTACACAAAAAGATGGCGTGTTGTACGCCTTGCTTTTAGATGTGCCAAGTAAAGAAATTCAAATAAGGGCAATGGGAAAAAATGCGGCTTTACTCGATAAAAAAATTAAAAACATCGAGGTGCTTGGCAGCAACGAAAAAGTTTCGTGGGAAGTTACCGATGCTGCACTTAAAATCTCGAAACCAACAGAAAAAACATCAGACCACTGCGTTGTTTTCAAGTTGAGCTTTTAGCGTATATACACCAGTTCCTGTATTTAAAAATGTAAGTTATGACACCAAAAGAAAGATTTTTTGCCACTATAAATAACCAGACGGTTGACCGGCCGGCAACCTGGCTCGGATTACCAACTCCCGATGCCATTCCGGGCTTACTGAACTACTTTCAGGTAGGCTCGGTTGCCGAGTTGAAAACAAAACTAAACGACGATGTTTGGCCGGTAATTGTACCTTATAACAACGAACCGTTTAATGATATTGGCTGCGCACTTGATTTTACCAAAGATGGTGAAGGGGGCTCGCAGGACGAGCGCACTTTAACGGCACCCGGATATTTTGAGAACATGACCGACCCGGCGGCTGTGGAACAATTTCCGTGGCCCGATCCAAAAGATTTTCTCGATGTGGATGAGGCAGCCCGCAGAGCAAAGGAAATTCCTGCCGATAAGCTTCGTATGGGTATAATGTGGTCGGCACATTTCCAGGATTCATGCTCGGCTTTTGGTATGGAAAACGCCTGATAACCATGATGATGTACCCCGAAATGTACCAGGCCGTTATTAACCGGATAACCGATTTTTACCTGGAAGTGAACGAGCTGTTTTATGAAGCCACAAAAGGCCATTTGGATGCGGTGCTAATTGGTAACGATTTTGGTTCGCAATCAGCACTTATGGTTGACCCCGATTTGTTGCGGGCTTATGTTTTCGAAGGAACAAAAAAGTTGGTCGACCAGGCCAAAAGTTATGGTTTAACTGTGGTGCATCATTCATGCGGGTCAATATTTCCTATTATTGGCGATTTATTTGATATGGGAGTAGACGTGGTACACCCCATTCAGGCTTTGGCGGCCGATATGGATATTGAAACTTTACAGAAAAATTTT
The DNA here is from genome assembly GCF_963676735.1 of uncultured Draconibacterium sp. Classification (NCBI taxonomy): domain Bacteria; kingdom Pseudomonadati; phylum Bacteroidota; class Bacteroidia; order Marinilabiliales; family Prolixibacteraceae; genus Draconibacterium; species uncultured Draconibacterium sp. Next base: position 1,334,178 of record NZ_OY781464.1, read on the forward strand.
AAAAATAAAGGTGCATTTTGTGGCGGCGTCGATGCGCAGGAATTACTGGTAAACGGAACACCAGCGCAATTAAGCGCCGCGGTAGAGAAAATTAAACAGGTTTTTCCAACAGGATTAGTAATTTCGCCCAGCCACGAAGCTATTTTACCCGATATAAATCCGGCCAATATTGAAGCCATGTATGCTGCGGTGCATCGCAGCTAAAACCGGAAGGGTATAAACTGTCGCAAAAAAAAACGTTACGGTTTGGCTTTAACTAAATTTTTAAACTAAAACTTGCGAATTCTTCGCGTAATTAAAACATAAAAATATGATTCAACCTAACCCAATTATAGGAACCGGACTACACGCGGTAGGAGGCGTTTCAGCTGCCAGTTGTTACATGCCTTTCGAGGGCATAAAAAAATGGTCGTGGGGTACCTTTTGGATTGTACAGGCCTTGTTTGCCTGGTGCATTATGCCATTGGTAATTGGTTATTTAACTGTCCCGAATTTATTCCAGGTATTAACAGAAGCTCCGTCTTCGGCTTTTTGGACTGCTTTTATTTTAGGCGCCTGTTATGGTTTTGGCGGCTTGTCGTTTGGTTATGCCATTCGTAATATAGGTTATTCGTTAACCTATACTATTTCTATTGGTATCTCGGCTGTTTTAGGCACCGTAGTACCTCTTATTCTTAACGGAACAGTTGTGCAGCAATTCTCTAAAACAGGCGGAGGAATAGTATTGGCCGGGATGGTGATTTCAATGCTTGGAGTTGGACTTTGCGGTCGTGCCGGTTTTTTGAAAGAAAAAAATATGGGCGAAAAACAGGCGGGAAGCAAACTCCGGTTCAATATGAAAAAAGGCTTGTTGCTTACTGTTATTGCCGGTTCGTTATCAGCCGTTTGGGGCATTTCTCTTGAGTTTGGCCAGCCTATTTCCGACATTGCCGCAAAATACGGAGCAGGTCATTTTGAAGGTAACGCCAAATTGATTGTTTCGTCGCTGGGCTGTTTGCTTACCAACCTTACCTGGTTTATTGTTGTAACCATAAAAGACGGAACTATAAAAAGCCTTTGGCAACGAAAAGAAGTGGGGAATAAACTGTTTTTCGGCAACTACGCTTTATCGGCGCTAGCTGGTTCGCTGTGGTATACACAATTCTTTTTCTATGGACTGGGACACGTTAAAATGGGAAGCTTCCAGTTTGCAAGCTGGGTGTTGCACATGAGTATGCTTATTTTCTTCAGTTACATTATTGGTGTGATAATGAAAGAATGGCGTGGTGTTAAACGCAAAACATATGTTACCCTGGTTATTGCCTTATTGGTGCTGGTGGGCTCGTTTGTGTTAATGAGCTACGGAAGTTATATTGGTGAAATGATATCGAATGGGCACTAGTTTAAAGGATCTTTTACATAAAAAGAAAGAATGCCATTCGTATAAGTTTTCAAAATACGGATGGCATCTTTTTTTGCCTGTGATATGGTCTTAGCCGGTAAGTTGGGTTCAAATACTTTTCGATTACTTTATTTTACGGCAAATTAGTAGTTTAAATTTTTTAACTGGTTGTTTTTTGTACAAAACAGACTTTCAAAAGAGGGTTGGACTTTTATTTGTATTCGCTGATCTATCATTAAAAAAAGCACCCGACCAACCGAAGTTGACGGGTGCTTTTTGTCAAAATTAACTAATCAAACCTATTACTTATAATTATGCTTTATTAACCATCTTCGCCACCAATACCGCGTTCTTTATAACCTTCAAGGGTAATTTTAAAACAATGCGCATATTCGGTTGGATAATTTTTAGGAGCTTTAATAATTAAGCCTTTGTCGGTGCGTTCCCAAACAATAGTTTCATCGCTACCGAGTAACTCAATATTTTCAATAGGGTTATTTAATGCACCAATTTGTGTGCTTAAGGTGTTAATTTGTATTTCTTTCTCCGGATCAGCCATCACAATGGCATACAATTCAGTATCCGATTTTTGGGTAAAGCGAATGTCTTTGTTGGTATATTCAATTTTCCCTTTTTCCTCGATTTTATGCCCACCGGATGCAATACGTGTAGGGCCTTCTCCAAATACAGTCCATGGACGGGTTCCGTAAATAGCATCGCCGTTTACCTCTAGCCAGGCACCCATTTCTGCCAGCAGGTATTTCATTTCTTCCGGAATCGATCCGTCAGGATTTGGAGGAACGTTAAGCAACATGCAACCGTTTTTGGCAACAATGTCAACCAAAATATCCACCAGCTCGTTAGGCGTTACAAATTTGGCATTCGAGCGGTAAAACCAGGCACCGGGCGAGGTGTCGGTTAACCAGGCCTGTTTTTTTGGTTGGTTGGGGCGGCCACGTTCGTAATCGCGAATGGCAACTTCTTCAGGGAAAGTCGTTTCTTTAAAACAAACGGCAACATCTTTACCCCATTCTTTTCCTTTATTATAGTAGTAAGCTAAAAATTTCTTGCGATCAGCTTCCGGCAAATTCTCCAGCCACCAGTCGAACCACAACAGGTCGGGCTGGTAAACATCGATAAATTCTTTTAGTTTAGCCCACCATTCTTCCATAAACCGTTCTGAAACTTCAGTTGATTCCACATCATGAGGCTCAGTGTATAAATCGTAATCTTCCGGATTTACTGTAAAATAGGCGTGTGCCGGTGCAAAGTATTTCCATGTGAATGCGTGGTGAAATGAGCCCATATATTTCAGGCCTTTTTCTTCAATCGTTTTTTTCAGTTCTGCCGAAACGTCAACACCACCATAATTTACCGAGTTCCATCGGGTTGTCTTGCTGTCCCACATGGCAAAGTTGTCGTGGTGCATGGCAACCGGACCGGCAAATTTTGCCCCGGATGCTGCAAATAAATCGGCCCATTCCTGTGCGTTAAAGCCTGTTGGTTTAAACTGATTAATTAAATGGATGTAATCATATTCGGCCGGGTCGCCATATTGTTCAACATGATGTTTAAAATTCGATGTTTCTTTTTGCCACATACGCATGCCATGCCAGCCTTGCATCCGTTCATTTTCATCCATATTTATAAAGGCATTTGAAACTGGCCCCCAATGGGCATAAATACCGAACTTGGCATCTAAAAACCAATCCGGAGTAACATTGGCCTTGGCAAGCGATTCCCAGTTTTCTTCAAATTTTTGATTGCAGCAAGAGGTTTCACCTTTGCTTTCAGGTGAGGTAGTACTGCATGCTTGAAATAGTAATAAAGTTGCACTAATAATAAGTGACAGACTGATGGTTTTCATTAAAAAATATTTTCAGGTTTCAGATGAATACAAAGCTAAGGGCTGGCCTTAAATCTTTAGGGAGGTTATTTGCCTAAAATTAGGGGACAAATTTTTTAAGCTGATTCCTTTGTGTTCAGTTTTTTCCACAACAGATAACAGTTACAAGTTTGGCGATGAACACCTTTAAACCAGACCTAATGAGTTTCAATAAAAAAATTGACCACCTTAAATATGAAATTTTGCCCCTGACAGGCTTGAACAATACGCAGTACTTTTGTTGAGTAAACTTTAAGCCAATAAAATGAAGTACTTAAAACTTTTGTCTGCACTAATTATAATCATCGTCTTAAAAAATGTTGCCTTTGCACAAACCAACTTTGTATTTGTTTTAACCGACGATCACCGATACGATTTGTTGGGTTGCACCGGAAACAACCTTATAAAAACTCCAAATATTGATAAACTGGCCAATGACGGTGTGCTTTTTACAAATGCCCACATAACCAGTGCCATTTGTACACCAAGCCGGGTATCCATATTTTTAAGTCAGTTTGAACGAAAGCACGGTGTAAATTTTAACTCCGGTACAAGCATGTCTGATGAGGCCTGGGAACAATCATATTCTGTGGTAATGCGTAAAAATGGCTACTACATCGGTTATATCGGGAAAAACCATGCCCCAATTGGCGATGGTGGTTACGGAAGCGGAGTAATGGAAGAATCGTTTGATTACTGGTATGCCGGCCACGGACATTTGAGTTTTTATCCCAAAAACAGGCATAAAATTTTTAAGGGAGCAAAAAACGATACCCAGGTGGAGGTAATGAATGAAGGGGTTGATGATTTTTTTAGCAACGAATATCGGTTGGAAGGGGCAAAACATTTTCTGGAAAACCGACCCGATGACCAACCCTTTTGTTTGAGTATTTGTTTTAACCTGCCTCACGGGGCTAGTACCAGCACCATGAAATTGCTGCCTACCGACTCCTCGCTGTATCGCACAGCTTATCGCGATATTGAAATACCATTGCCTGATAATTACATCGCAAAAAAAAATATTGCTACACCAAAATTACCTGCTGACATTCATTTTGCCGAAGAGCGGCAGGAAGGCTACAATTATGTGGATACCCCGGAAACCTTAAAAGAACGAATGATACGGAATTACCAGGCAGTTACCGGCATTGATGGTTTAATAGGTAGTCTGCGAAAAACATTGGCACAAAATGGCCTCGATGAAAATACGATAATCATTTTTACCTCAGACCATGGTATTTTTTGGGGAGAGCACGGACTTGGCGGAAAAGCCTTGTGTTACGAAGTGTGCACTCATGTGCCAATGATTATTTATAACCCTATGGCACCGGGTAAGGCCAAAGGTGTTATTTCAGACCAACTGGTTCAAACCATTGATATTGCTCCAACCATGCTCGAATATGCGGGTATTGAAAAACCGGACGCATTTCAGGGGAAAAGTTTAGCTGCCCTTGTTGATGGGCACAACGAAGCGGTACGCGATTACCTTTTCACCGAAAACCTTTGGTCAACCCAGTTTGGAAATCCACGCTGCGAGTCGGTTCAGAATAAAGAATGGAAATACATACGTTACTATAAGAATGAGAACCTGAAAGCTTCTGTAAAAATTGAGGCTGCCCAAATGCTGGGTATGAAAGTTAATGACATGCTTTATGCTCAGCACGATCCGGATATTGCGCAATACAGAGCATTTGTTGAAGCTCCTTTAAACGGCGAAAACGCAGTTTACGAAGAACTTTATAACCTTAAAAACGACCCGAACGAACAAATAAACCTGGCCGCGGATGAAAAATACAACTTGGTGTTGAATGAATTAAGAGCAGCCTGGAAAAAAGAAATTAAATACGCACGAGGCGAAGGTGCACCAAAAGTGCTGCGCTACACAAAAGATTATTCCTTGGAAAAAGGAGGCCCGGTATCTCACGAATAGGGTGCGCGCCTTGAGCCCATTGAGCCGGTTATTACTTTGAAATTAAGAACTTGAAATATGAACATCAGAAACACATTTTTACTACTTATTGGTTTTGCTATCCTGGCATCGTGCCAGGTGGAACAACCACACATTGCCGACCAAAATTTTAATGTCGATTGGCTATTTTATAAAGGCGATGCCGAAGGCGCTGAAGCAACAGCTTTCCCTGATGCTGATTGGCGCAAGCTTGATTTACCTCACGATTGGGCTATTGAAGGTCCGTTTGACGGCGTAAAAAACAATGCCCGCACCGGAGGTTTGCCGGTTCACGGAACGGGCTGGTACCGCAAACATTTTACTGTTGAAAAAGCCATGCAGGGCAAACAGGTTTCCATTGAGTTTGATGGGGCAATGAACGATGCCCATGTGTGGCTAAATGGCCAACTGGTGGGTAACAGGCCTTACGGTTATATTGGATTCGAGCTCGATTTAACACCCTACATAAAGTTTGGCGAAGAAAATGTTTTGGCGGTGCGTTTGCAACCACAAGACCTTGCCATGCGCTGGTATCCCGGAGCAGGAATCTACCGCAATGTTCGAATAAAATATAATAATCCCGTTCATATTCCTCAGTGGGGAACTTTTGTTACCACCCCCGAAATATCGGTAGAAAAAGCTGTGGTGAAAATTAGAACTACTGTAAAAAATGCCGGACAAACCAGCCAGGTAACGCTTAAAACCAGTTTAAAAGACAAAAATGGTGCAGAAGTGGCAAGTGCAGCTGAAGAGTTTAACATATCAGGCGAAAAGCTTGCAGAAACGGAACAGGTTCTGGAAGTGGCAAACCCGGAACTTTGGGAGTTGGAAACGCCAACTTTATACAAGGTTGTTTCAGAAGTAATTCAAAACGGGAATGTGCTGGATGTTTATGAAACTCCCTTTGGCATTCGCACCATTGAATTTACGCCAAACGATGGATTTCTGTTAAACGGCAAGCGGGTTCAGCTTAAAGGTGTTTGTATGCATCACGACCTTGGCGCACTTGGTTCGGCTTTTAACTACCGTGCCCGCGAGCGCCAGATGGAAATAATGAAAAGTATGGGGGTAAATGCCCTGCGTACAAGCCACAATCCGCCGGAGCCCGAGTGGTTGGAAATTTGCGATAAAATGGGAATTTTGGTACAGGTTGAAGCTTTCGACGAATGGAAAAAGGAAAAGGTAATAAATGGCTACAACCAGTATTTTGATGAGTGGCACGAGCAGGATTTACGCGATATGGTCCGTCGCGACCGCAACCATCCATCGGTGATAATGTGGAGCCTCGGTAATGAAATTCTGGAACAAGGAGTTGCTGATGGCTGGCAACTTACCAAACACCTGAACGATATTGTAAAAGATGAAGATACCACACGACCCACAACCGCAGGATTTAATTACTATCCAGCTCCGTTTAAAAACAAGTTGGCATTTGAAATCGATGTGGTTGGAATGAACTACTGGCCCATTGAGTACAAAGAAATCAAAGAGAAATATCCGGATATGATTGTTTACGGTTCGGAAACTTCATCGCAAACCAGTAGCCGGGGCGTTTATCATTTGCCTATCGACCCCTTGCCACAGCGCCACACCGGGCATGTTAGCAGTTACGATGTAATTGTTGGTCCGCCTTGGGCTTACCCACCTGATGCCGAATGGGATGCACTGGAAGCTGAACCTGCGGCTTTGGGAGAGTTCATCTGGACAGGTTTTGATTACCTGGGAGAACCAACTCCTTATGGTGGCCGCGATAATTCAACCCATGGCTATTGGAATGACGATTGGCCATCGCGCTCGTCGTATTTTGCACCGGTTGACTTGTGTGGTTTCCCAAAAGATCGCTATTACCTGTACCAAAGCCAGTGGACCGAAGAGCCCATGGTACATGTATTGCCGCATTGGAACTGGAATGGTATGGAAGGTCAAAACATACCGGTTTTTGCTTACACCAACTGCGAAGAGGTAGAGTTGTTTGTGAACGGAAAATCGTATGGTAAAAAAGTAAAAGGGAAAGATTTAACAGAAATTCCGGCTGAGTTTCATTCTTACCCAAAAGGAACGTACAAATCAAAATACCGCCTCTCGTGGGAAGTGCCGTATCAACCCGGGGTACTAAAAGTTATTGCCTATAAAAATGGAGAGGCTACCGTTCAAAAGGAAATAGAAACAGCAGGTAAACCGGCAAAAGTGTTGGTTGAAGCCGACAGAAACGAAATTTCAGCTGATGGTTCAGACCTATCGTTCTTAGCGGTAAAGTTAACGGACGAGAACGGTAACTTGTGCCCCTTATCCGATAATCTGGTTGAATTTGAAATTACCGGTGCCGGAACGTTGGTTGGCGTTTGTAACGGCAATCAGCGCGACCTGTCATCGTTTCAGGAGCCTCGCCAGCAAGCCTTTAATGGTTTGTGCCAGGCAATTATTAAAAGTACCAACGAACCCGGGGAGATTATCGTAAAAGTTAGCTCCGAAGGATTGGAAAATACCGAAATAAAACTAACAACAAAATAAAAGCTGGGAGCCTGGAGCTCGCAGCCAGAAACTATAAAATATGAAATCGAAAACACTAGCACTAATTCTTGCACTATTTTGTGCTATCAGCGTTTTTGCAAAAGAACGCCCCAATGTGCTAATCATTATTTCCGACGACCAGGGGTGGGGTGATGTAGGCTTTAACGGCTGTACCGATATTCCAACACCAAACCTTGATAAACTGGCAGAAGAAGGGGTAAGCTTTCAGGCTGGATATGCCTCACATCCTTATTGCAGTCCTAGCCGCGCAGGCTTGCTTTCGGGCCGTTATCAGCAACGTTTCGGGCACGAGAACAACACGCCATACGACCACGGTGATCCTGAAGCAGGATTGCCGGTTAATGAATTAATGATTTCGGAATTACTGCACGAAAACGGTTACCAAACTTGTGCCATCGGAAAGTGGCATTTGGGCGATTACGAGAAATTCTGGCCAAACAAACGCGGTTTTGACGATTGGTTTGGATTTTTTGGTGGTGGATACAATTACTGGGGAAATCCGGATAAAGATCCCAATCACAAAATTATGCGAAACGGACAAGCAGTTAAACCGGAGGAAATAACCTATTTAACCGATGATTTTACACGGGAAGCGGTTAATTATATCGACTCTTATGCTAAAAATGACAAACCGTTTTTTATGTACCTGGCTTATAATGCGCCACATGCGCCAATTCAGGCAACTCGCGAGTATTTGGATATGATGGAACATGCCGAGTTTGGCGACCGCGCAGCTTATGGTGCAATGGTAGCCGGCATGGATGTAGGAATTGGGAAAGTAATTGAAAAATTAAAAGAAACAGGCGAATACGAAAATACGCTGATTTTCTTTTACAGCGATAACGGAGGCCATGGTATGGGCTCCAGAAGCCTGCCTTTCCGTGGCAATAAAGGCAAATTATTTGAAGGCGGAATTCGTGTGCCATTTTTGGCGTGCTGGCCAAAAGGAATTAATGGCGGCAACCGCTACCTGAATTCCATTTCGGCGCTGGATATTTATCCTACAATTCTGGCCGCTACCGGTATTGAATATCCTGAGAAAAAACTGGATGGAGTTAACCTGTTGCCATTTGTAAACGGCGAGAACAAAGGAAAACCACACGATATAATTTTCTGGCGTTATTCTGATGGGGCCGGATATGCCGTACAAAAAGGCGATTACAAAATTGTGAATTCGGCATTTAAGAAGAATCGCATCTACCTTTTTAACCTAAAGGAAGATCCTTATGAAATGAACGATTTGGCCAAACAAATGCCCGAAAAACTGGCTGAGCTACAGGCCGATTACGAGCAGTGGACAAAAGGAACCGTTCCCGCAAAATGGCACGATCCACACATTGATAATGTGGAAAACGATGTAGAAAAACGAGAGAAATACATTCGTGCGGCATGTGCCGGCGAAAAAAAGAAATAATGCAGCAACAGATAAAAATACGCGAATAAATAATTGGTACTTTAAAAAGTGGAGTTAAAGAAGTCTGTTGCCCGTAAACACGGTGTAGCAGATTTCTTATTTTCTTGATTATTAAAATAATAACCTGGCTTTCCGCTTGTTCGGAAACCATTTTAAAAATCTAAACCATGAATAAAATAACATTACTGTTTACCTTGCTTTTGCTGACAACCTTTGCTGCGAGTGCCCAACCACCCAAAGCGCCCAAAGGTTACAAATGGGTAAAAAATGAAAAGTTCTCCGACGAATTTAACGGCGATAAACTGGATAAAACCAAGTGGTACGACCGCTCGCCCTATTGGGTGCATGGTCGTCCACCGGCAACCTTCCGTGCACGTACGGTTTCTGTAAAAGATGGTTTTCTGCAAATAAAAAACGATATTTTGCGCAAAGAAGACAAGGAAAAACAAGATAAGTACAATATCGTTGGCGGAGCAGTGGCTTCGGTGGCTAAAGATGCTCATTATGGCTACTACGAATCGCGAATAAAAGCTTCGGGAATTTCCATGTCTACCACATTTTGGTTTAAAAATAAAGCCAAAAAGAATGACCCGAAAGGAATTCATCAAGAGCTGGATATTGCCGAGTTAGTAGGGATGCAGAAATTGAAAAATGATTTCAGAAATATTCTGCATTCAAATACTCACTTTATTCATAACGATGAAAATGGTAAGCATAAGTATATTTCTTCCGGAGGAACCTGCCCGATTGTACCGGCAGCAAACGAAGCCTTTCATATTTATGGCTGCTGGTGGGAAGATGCCAACAATATTCACATTTACCTGGATGGTGAATTTAAATTTACCATGCATCCTGATACCACTTATTCAAAAACACCATTCGATACTCCAATGTACATGCACCTTGTAACCGAAACCTACAATTGGGAAGAACCACCAACGGAGGAGGAGCTGCTTAACGACCAGATAAATACATCGTATTACGATTGGGTACGAGCGTATAAACTTGTAAAAGAAGATTAACAGCCTTTCCCTGGCTGGCTAAAAATAGCAAGACACAGAAAAAAGTAAAATCATAAAAAAATGAATAAAACGCTCATCCTAATTCTGATTTCCATTTTCGGAACAATGCAACTGTCAGCGCAAAATCTCCCCGAGGGCTATCCGCAAACACAGCGCACCAAACAAAAATTAAACTCGGGTTGGAAATTTCATTTAGGCGATGCCGGGGAGTCGTTTTATACAAGCGGTTTTGATGATTCGGATTGGGAAGAAGTAAACATTCCCCACACCCTAAAACTTACTACCATTAACCTTGATGGAGTATTGGACGATAAAACTCAACCGACTTTTCACCGGGAAGTGGGGTGGTACCGAAAAACTATAAAAGTTGGTGCCAATCCGTTCAAAAAAGTATTTCTTGAATTTGAAGGAGCCCACCAGGTAACCGACCTTTGGGTTAACGGAAAGCATGTGGGGCAGCATGTACTTGGTGGTTATACGCCTTTTATTTTTGATGTGTCGGATGTTGTAAACTACGGAGAAGAAAACCAGGTAACCCTCTTGGTTGATAACCGCGTAAATGATGTGGTAGCACCCGATCCGGGCCCATTTGATTATATTAAATTCAGTGGCTTGTACCGCGATGTTTATTTGGTAGAAACCGATTGCATGCGTATTACTTTTAACATCGAATCGATAAATTCAGGGGTAACCATTACCACTCCATCGGTTGATCCAGTAAACTTAAATGCTACAATAAACATTAAAACAGCGGTAAAAAACGAGAGTAAAATTGCACGCACAGCAACAGTTGTAAATCGGGTAATCGATCAAGAGGGCTTTGTGGTGCTAAAACTCGAAGAAACACAGAACATTGTTCCCGGTGCCGAGCTTGTGTTTAATCAAATTGGCGGAATTGAAGAAAATGTGCAGCTGTGGGATGTGGAGCATCCATACCTGTACAAAGTAAATACATTGGTGCTTGAAAACGGCGTAGCCATTGATGCCGTGGATAATCCGCTAGGCATCCGTAAATTTGAGCTCGATCCGGAAAAAGGGTTCAAACTAAACGGAAAAGTAATTGAGCTTATCGGCTATAATCGTCATCAGCACTACGGCTATATTGGAGATGCCATGCCCAATTCGTTGCATTACAAAGATATGCTCGATTTCAAAAACATGGGCTTTAACGTAATGCGTTGTGCGCATTATCCGCACGACGATGAAATTATGAGGGCCTGCGATGAGTTGGGAATTTTGGTTTACGAGGAAGCGCCAACCTGGATTTCGATTTCGCAAAAAAAAGAGTGGTACACCAACTGGGAACAGGCCGCCAGGGTTATGGTGCGCAACCACCGTAATCATCCGTCGGTGGTAATTTGGGGAGCAGGAATTAACCACCGGGGTGCCGTTCCGCAAGCACATTACGCCATAAAACAAGAAGACCCAACGCGCCTTACTGCCTCGCAAAGCAGCCGCTGGACCGGTTGGCAAACCTCGTGGGTAACCGATATTTATGCCAATATGAATTACGGACCGGTTATGTGGGAAAGAAACGAACCACTGCTGGCTATGGAAGGGGGCTCGGGGCCCGAAGTTATTGCCCAATACAAACGCGACCCCATGATGCCCGGTATGATTTCGTGGGTGGCTCATGCTTACTACACTTTTCACGATATTGGCAATTTTGACGACCGAACCCGTGCCGGAATGTGGGATTCGTTCCGTTACATCAAACGTCAGGATTTAATGTGGTACCCTACCGAGTTAAAAGATACACCAATGATTTATTTTCCCGATCAGTGGGAGGAAGGAATTCAGCAACTTACCATTTACAGCAATTGCCCCGAAATAGAACTGTTTGTTAACGATAATTCAATAGGAAAATACCGTCCGTCGAGTGCATTGAAATACCAGGGGCTCGATCATCCTCCTTACGAAATAACGGTTAAAAATTTCGAGCCGGGAAAACTCACGGCTAAGGGGCTACAGTACGGAAAAGTAATTGCGGAAGAAACTATTTACACGCCCGGCAAACCCGCCGCCATAAGGTTTTGGCTTGATAACGAAGGTCGTAATTTTGTGGCCGATGGTTCAGATATTTTGGTGGGACATGCCGAAGTGGTAGATGCTAACGGAATGATTATTCGCGATTCGGAAGCTGAAATAAAATTTGAGATAAGCGGCGATGCAAAAATTGTTGGCGATACCGAAAATATTGGTTCCAATCCCTTAAAAGTGAAAAGAGGAGGAGCGTCAGTTCTTATTCAGGCCGGTAAAAATCCCGGAAAGATTATGGTTACCGCCAGTTCGCAGGGGTTAAAACCGGCAACAGCTTCAGTCCAAACTATTGCCGATGAAACAAATATGGTACTTAGAAATGCTTACTCTATCTACGATTTCGAAAAAGTAAAAGTGGATATGGGCGCTGCCGACCAGTTACTGCAATTTGGGTGGCTGCCCTGGAACGGTAATGATAATGAAACATCGGAAATAGCGATTAAAGAACTGGGCGGGTTTAAAGCCGAGGTAAAAACAGCGTCGGGAGCTGGTGTGTTGCGCTGGTTAGGCGAAATGAATGTGATTGGAAAATACGGTTTTGTTTATGGCGAAGGAGTTCTTGGAATTGACGACGAGGGGCTTGAATTGGTGTTTTCCGGATTAACCGCCGGTAAATACAAGCTCAAAAGCTACCACCACGCACCACGTTCCAACACCGATAGCATGGATCCTAACCGCGAGAAATTGAAAACGGTCCGCATTCATACATTGCCTTATGCCCGCAGTATAAATGCAAGGGTAAACAATAAAAACGGGCAAAAAGAAATTAAGAATATCCTGGTTTCTGAAGGGCAGGAATTACAGTTTAAAAATCCAAATCCGGGGCATGCTGAAGTTATTTTTGAGACCGATGGGAGTCCGGTTAGTTTTGTTTTTTCTGATGACTCTACATCAAAAGGTGTGTGGCTAAACGGATTTGAATTAAGCGAACAATAAATACATCCCGTCGTATTTAATATGCAGATTGTTTTGTGGTGGCAAGCGAAATTATTTATTTTGTTACAGAATAGAACAGAACAATTATAAACTAACTCACTAATTAGAAATCATGAAGAAGATAATTCTTTTATCACTTTTGTTTGCTTGTATTCAACTGGCAAGCAAAGCACAAAACACCGGATTCGACTGGTTCGACTACAACTTACCTATGGAAGAGCGCATCGATGCGCTGGTAAACTCGATGACCATTGAAGAAAAATGTTCACAATTATTGGATGAAGCCATTGCCATCGAGCGTTTAAATGTGCCACGTTACGGCTGGTGGAACGAATGCTTGCATGGAGTTGGCCGTACAGGACGGGCAACAGTTTTTCCTCAGGCCATTGGCTTAGGGGCCACTTTTGACGAGGAGCTTATTTTTCGCATTACAAGTGCTATAAGCGACGAAGCACGCGCAAAATACAATGTGGCTATCGCCAACAATAATCGGTCGAAATATTCTGGCCTTACCTTTTGGTCGCCTAACGTAAACTTGTTTCGCGATCCGCGCTGGGGACGTGGTCAGGAAACCTATGGTGAAGACCCTTACCTGACTTCAAGAATTGGAGTAGCTTTTGTAAAAGGCTTGCAAGGCGATCATCCAAAATACCTGAAGGCTGCAGCTTGTGCCAAACATTATGTGGTGCACTCGGGACCCGAGGCCTTGCGGCACGAGTTTGATGCCGTTGTTTCGATGAAAGACCTTTGGGAAACCTATATGCCGGCTTTTAAAGCACTGGTAACCGAGGCAAAGGTGGAAGGTGTGATGGGAGCCTACAACCGCACCAATGGAGAGGCTTGCTGCGCCAGCCCGTACTTAATGAACGAAATATTACGCGACGATTGGGGTTTTGATGGATACTTCACTTCCGATTGTTGGGCCGTTAACGATATTTGGCAGTTTCATGGCCTGGCAAAAGATGCTGCAGAAGCATCGGCAATGGCCATTAAGGCAGGTATGAACCTGAATTGCGGAAGTGCTTTTAATGATTTGGACAAAGCTTTAGAGCAGGAACTTTTGAATGAAGCCGATATTGATAAGGCGCTAAAACAATTGCTAAAAACACGTTTTCGTTTGGGCATGTTCGATCCGGAAGAGGAAGTGCCTTTTAGTAAAATTGGCCCCGAAGTGGTTGGCTGCCAAAAGCATGTAGACCTGGCTCTTGAGGCCGCACAAAAATCTGTGGTATTGGTAAAAAATAAAGGCAATGTACTTCCGCTGAAAAAAGATTTGAGAACCCTTTTTGTAACAGGACCGCAGGCTGCAAACGAAGAAGCCCTGCTTGGGAATTACTTTGGCGTAACGGGCAATAGTGTTAACATTCTCGACGGGATTGCTGCCAAAGTAAGTGTGGGTACCAGCATCAACTATAAAATTGGGCAAATGCCCTGGCATGTTAATGCCAATCCTATTGACTGGACTACCGGAGAAGCTGCCGCAGCCGATGCCTGTATTGCAGTGATGGGTATAAATGGTATGTGGGAAGGTGAAGAAGGAGAGGCAATTGCTTCGAATCTGAAAGGCGACCATATTGACGCCCGACTTCCACAAAACCAGGTTGATTTTCTGAAAAAGATTCGCGAAAAAAGCGATAAGCCTTTAATTGTGGTTATCACTTGCGGGAACCCCTTAATTATTCCCGAGGTGTACGAAATGGCTGATGCCGTTATTTATGCCTGGTATTCGGGCGAACAAGGCGGAAATGCAGTGGCTGATGTTATTTTTGGCGATGTTTCTCCATCAGGAAGAATGCCATTTACCGTGCCTTATTCGGTTGAAGATTTACCACCATACGATGATTATGCCATGGCCGGACGCACCTACCGCTACATGGAGAAAGAACCGCTGTTTCCCTTTGGGTTTGGCTTAAGTTATGCCAATTTTACCTATTCAAATATTACCTCAGCTACCGAGGGTGATAAAGTGATTGTTTCGGCACTTGTAGAAAACACCGGGACAATATCTGCCGATGAGGTGGCACAACTTTACGTTTCTTCTCCGCTGGCTGGCGATGGTTATCCGATTTACGCCTTAAAATCATTTAAACGTTTGAGTTTAAAATCAGGAGAGCAAGCCAAAGTTGAATTTTCAGTTTCAAAAGAAGCCTTTTATCAGGTTGATGAGCAGGGTGAAAACTTTTTACCCAAAGGCGACTACAAAATTACAATTGGAGGTTCGGTTCCATCAAAAAGAAGTGCCGATCTTGGAGCAGCAAAAACAATAACTACAAGTATCCAATCAAAACAATTAAAATAGTTTGCCGTAAAAATATACGATGAAACCCGGGCTTGTCCCGGGTTTTTTGTTTTCAAAAAAAAATTCCCCCCTGCAATTGCTTTACTTTTCCCTCCCTGTTTGAGCAGGTTCTTGGTATTTTTGCAACTAAGCAATAATAAACGAATATGAATTTAAAACAATTGGGCTGCATTACTTTTATGTTTTTGCTAACGCTGGCTGTTTCCGGTAAACAATTTAATGTTTATGATTTTGGCGCAATGGCCGATGGCAAAACGCTGGATACAAAAGCTGTTCAGGCAGCTATTGATGCCTGTACCCAAAACGGGGGAGGACAGGTAGTTATTCCGGCAGGTAAAACAGTGCTGGTTGGTACAATTTACCTCAAAGATTTTGTTAATCTGCACATCGAAACCGGTGCTGTATTATTGGGAAGCCCACATATTGAAGATTACGCCACCGATACCCATAAAATTATGTATAAGCGCGAATCGCATATGGACCGCTGTTTAATTTATGCCGAAAATGCCAGCTCTTTTGCTATTGAAGGCTATGGAACTATCGATGGAAATGGGGCTGAATTTACCAATCAACGCCCCATGTTGCTGCGTTTTAAAGACTGCAATAACATTCACCTAAACGACATCACCCTAAAAAATCCGGCAGCATGGACTTCAGCTTTTTTGTATTGTAACGAAATTGCCGTATCAGGAATACGAATCAGCAGCTGGGCCAATAAAAACGGCGATGGTTTGGATTTTGACGGATGCACCAATGTTCGGGTAGCAAACTGCTCGTTTAGTAATTCCGATGATTCTATTTGCCTGCAGGCTTCATTGCCCAATAAACCTTGCCGCGATGTGGTGGTTACCAATTGCATTTTCGAAACCAAATGGGGCGGAATGCGAATCGGATTACTCTCGCGTGGAAATATTGAACAGGTGGCCGTTAGCAACTGCACGTTTAAAAATATTGAAGATTCGGGATTGAAAATTCAGCAGTGCGAAGGTGGCGAAATGCGAAACATGACCTTTACCAACCTGGTGATGGAGAACGTTCCTCGCCCTGTTTTTATGACCTTTAGCCAGCAACGTGCTTGTGTTGATGTGCCCGAAGGAACCTACGAACCGCTGAACCGGATGCACAACATGATTTTCAGCAATATTGTGGTTGATAACCGTAAGCTCGACAAAAATTCATGCTTCTTTTTTACCGGATACCCCGGAAACGATATTGAGAATGTTGTGCTGAAAGACGTACAGTTTACAATTTCGGGTGGCGCAACGGCAGAAGATGCCGCTAAAGAAGTAAAAGAATATAGCCTGGAAGTGGTGAAAAAGCACTGGCCCGAGTTTTACCTGGTGGGCACTTTACCGGCTTCTGCACTTTATGCGCGCCATTTGGATGGCCTTTATGTGGAGAATTTCCATGTGTTTATTGAAAATGAAGATGCGCGTAAGCCATTCATACTTAATGATGTGAAAAACGGAAGTGTTGAAAAATTTTATGTGAACAAAAAACAAATAAACTGATGTTGAATAAAATCCATCATATTGCCATAATTTGTTCTGATTATCAGCAATCAAAACATTTTTATACGAAAATACTCGAATTGCAAACACTTCAGGAAACCTACCGTAAAGAGCGGGATTCGTGGAAATTGGACCTGGCATTGGGAGGCGATTACGTAATTGAATTGTTTTCTTTTCCGAATCCTCCGCACCGGGTAAATCAGCCCGAAGCCCGGGGATTGCGGCACCTGGCTTTCGAAGTGGATTGTATTGAGGAAACTGTTTTTAAACTGAATAAGAAAGGCGTGGAAACCGAAGCGGTAAGAACAGATGCTTTGAGTGGCAAAAAATTTACCTTCTTTTTCGACCCCGATGGTTTGCCGCTGGAGATTTATGAAAAATAGGAACGGAATTATGAGAAAGCTTTTTTTTATTGTTTTAATAGCCATAGTGGCCTTACAGGTTGTTGCACAAAAGCCAAACATTATACTTATTGAATCTGACGACCAGAGCAACCTGGCTGTTGGTGCCTATGGCTGGGATAAGGTGTTTACACCCAATATTGATAAAATTGCCGAAGAGGGAGTTTACTTTACTTCAGCCTACAACATGGGCTGTTGGAGCCCCGCAGTTTGTATTCCCAGCCGAACCATGCTTTTTAACGGTGTTTCGGTTTGGCGGGCCGCACAACTGAGTGCCAAAAATGTACCGGGCCCTTCGCTGGTCGAGCGTTTGGCGCAAGTGGGCTATACCACCTATTTTACCGGAAAATGGCACGCTCTGGGTAAGAACCCTCGCGAGATGTTTCATCACTATGGGCATATTTTACCCGGCCAGTTAAAAGATTATTACACCAACCAAGGGCACCTAACCGATGTGGTAGGGCAGGAAGCGGTTGAATTTATCAATCAGGCAGCACAAAAAAACGAGCCTTTCTTTTTGTATGTAGCATTTAATGCGCCACATGTGCCACGCAAAACCGCGCAACAGTACTACAATATGTATCCACCTGAAAATATTGTACTTCCACCAAGTGTAAAAGACGGGCCCTTGCACCCAAATATTAAATACAACTACTCAAAAAATCCGCTCAGCAGTAATGAAATGCGAACCCGTTACCAGCAAAATAATGCCATGGTTAGCCACATGGACGAACGAATTGGTGATATTCTGGAAGCACTGAAAAAAACAGGAAATTACGACAACAGCATCATTGTTTTTATGTCGGATCAGGGAATAAATTTTGGCGAAAACGGCGTGGCAGGAAAAGTTTGTTTGTACGATGTAAGTGCAACTGCTCCGCTTATTATCAGTGCACCCGGTATTTCAAAAGGCAAAAAGTTTAACAAACGCGTTTATTTACAGGATATTTATCCAACTCTGCTTGAAATGCTGGATACCGATGTGCCCGAATACATGGAGTTTAAATCTTTGCTGCCGGTTTTGCAGGCAAAAACAAACGAAAGTCCGCACAACTCAATTTATATGGGAATGTTCGACGATCAGCGCGGAATTGTGCATAACAATTATAAACTGATTTTATACACGCAGGCTGCCGAGGCCGAATTGTATAATCTTAACCAGGATAAATGGGAAATGAATAACCTGATGGGGAGCAATATTGCAAAAACGATAATTCCGACTTTGGGCAGCGAATTTTTTAAATGGCAGCAACAAACCGGCGATACGCTTGATGTTAAGGCCTTGTTTCCAAATCTATTTACTGAAAACTAACACATGATAAATATGAATTGGATAAAATTTACAATAATTGGTGTGTTTCTGGTATTTACCGGAACAACAGCAATTGGACAAGCAACCAAAAAGTTGGTAATTGGCGAACAACCCGTATTTAAAGTAAAAAGAGCCAATCAATTAATAGTTGTTGATGGCAAAATGGATGAAGCCGTTTGGAGCCAGACTGAGGCCCGCGCCTTTAATTATTTTTATCGGGTCGAAAAACCGGACGACCGGCAAAAAATGCTGTTCAGAATGTTGTGGGACGACCGCAATTTGTATGTTTTTTTCGAAGCTGAAGATAAATACATTACCGCACGTGAAACCAAACGCGATGGGCAACCTTATTTCGACGACTGCGCTGAAGTGTTTTTTATTACCGTTCCAGATAGCCTGGATACGCACATTGGCTACGAACTTAATTTGTACAAAGCAGCTAACGATTTTGTGTATTTTAACGACTTTCTGCCCGGGCAAAGTGTGGCCATGAAATCGTTTAATCCTGAGTACCAGGTGGAGGTACAGGTAAACGGAACCATCAACGATAATTCGGATATTGACAAAGGCTGGTCCATGGAAATGGCAATTCCGCTGGAAAACTTTGGGGGCCTCGAAAAATTTTCACCCGTGCAGCCCGGAAATAAATGGGCCTTCCTTGCCGTTCGTCAGGACAGAAACGACGCCGAGGGTGAGCGCCGTTCCACCAGCACCATTTTTCCCATTTACGAGATTGAAAAAAATGTGCACCAGGCCAATCGTTTTGGTTTGATGGAGTTTGTAAAATAAAATCCTGTTTAAGTTATTTCGAATATAAAATCAGCAAATTTAGATATGAATAAAATTATTTTGACTACCGTGGCTGTTCTCTTGTTTTTTACAGGGCAGGCACAAGAACCCAAAGGTTTTCCTTTTACCCTACCAAAAGAAAAACCCAATCGCCCTTTAAGTGCGGCTATGGAGCGTAATTACGATGCCTACCTGGCTCCGCGGCCTGAAGACAACGAGTTGTATTCGCAATTTAAATACACCGAGTTAAAAGGTTTTGATTACAACGGCCACGATGGCACAATTTCGCGCCGCGATCCTTCGAAAATTATTTTCGAAAACGGGAAATATTACATCTGGTACACATACCGGAATACGCCAACCAAACCAATGGGGGCAAAAAACTGTAACGACAGCATCCCCTCGGCCGATTGGGATTTGTCTGAAATTTGGTACGCTACCAGCGAAGATGGTTTTACCTGGGAAGAACAAGGAGTCGCTGTTCCTCGTCCGCCAAAACCAGAGATAGGCTGGCGTTCGGTAACTACTACCGATATTTTAAAATATAAAGGAAAATATTACCTGTATTACCAGGGATTTATGGAAGCCAGTGGATTACGTGGTGACGATTGCCCGGTAGCCGTTTCGTATGCTGATTCGCCAGATGGACCGTGGACTCCATACAATAAGATTGTGGTTGATAATGGTGCTCCCGGCGAATGGGACCAGTATTCAATACACGACCCGCACCCCTTTGTTTATAAAGATAAAATTTACCTGTATTACAAATCGGATTTTGATGGCGATCCGCGCCTGGTGCGCATGCAGGGATTGGCCATTGCCGATAACCCACTGGGGCCCTTTAAAAAGCACCCGTTAAACCCGGTAATTGCATCGGGTCACGAAACTTCGCTTTTCCCGTTTAAAGAAGGAATGGCAGCTATGGTTACCCGCGATGGAAACGAACACCATACCATTCAATACGCCACCGACGGGGTAAATTTTGAAATCGCATCTATTGTTTCGTTGTTGCCAAATGCGGCGGGCTCTTTTGTGCCCGATGCGTTTAATAGCAATG
The DNA here is from genome assembly GCF_963676735.1 of uncultured Draconibacterium sp. Classification (NCBI taxonomy): domain Bacteria; kingdom Pseudomonadati; phylum Bacteroidota; class Bacteroidia; order Marinilabiliales; family Prolixibacteraceae; genus Draconibacterium; species uncultured Draconibacterium sp. The sequence goes on from NZ_OY781464.1 coordinate 1,354,705, forward strand.
GAAACGGAAGAGGAATTACCTGGGGAGTTTCGCATATAACAGCTGCAACAGGTTGGGAAACCAATCATGCTATTTTGGTGCGTTTTGATTGCGACCTGAGCCTGGATGTTAACGACCCCGATATGAAGCATCACAATGAATATTACCGACCTGATTTTTATTACAAGCATGGGCTAAACAAAAAGCAGCGCGAACGCATTGCACAACAAAACAAGGCTATTCAGGCAAAATAGAATCAGCCATATTTTCGTTCAATAAAGCCGGTTTAATTTCTAAAATAGAGAAGGGAATTAAACCGCTTTCTTTTTACCCCCTGTTATTCAAACAAAAATCCACCTTCCATGCCTTTGTCAATTTCTAATTTTGTATGAACAAATAAAACAATCATGCTTAAAAGATTTCTTCTGTATTTTTTGGTTCAAAGCTTTGTGGTTTGCGTTTTTGCTGGTGAAAAGCCAAATGTAATTGTTGTACTGGCCGACGATATTGGTACCGGCGACATCTCGCACTACCGGAGTATTCACTCCAGCAACATTATACTTGAAACACCAAATATTGATAAACTGGCGCAGAGTGGAACCGTTTTTACACAAGCCCATGCACCGGCGGCACTTTGTGCTCCTTCGCGTTACGGAATAATGACCGGTAACAGTTGTTACAGAAGTCCTTTCCCATGGGGTGTTTGGGGCTCGTACCAGCAATCACCAATAAAAGACGAAGACCTGACTTTGGGGCGTTTAATGACGCAGGCCGGCTACAACACTGCTTTTTTTGGCAAATGGCACCTGGGGGGCGATTATTACCGCAAAGATCAACCCGGAGTAATTTACCGTGGCGACCGCAGCAAACCACAAACCGATGTGGATATCTCAAAAATCATTGACGGTCCCAATCAAAAAGGATTTGCCTATAGTTTTGCTTATCCCGCAGGTATACAGGCTGTTCCGTATGCAGCATATGAAAATGGCGCAATTTATCCCTACAGCGATAAGCCTGTTGAGATTGGTTACATCTCGCAGGAGAACATGTCAAAAATCGGCGTAAAACTCGATAAGCTTGAAGGACTTGGCGACTTAAACTGGGACCCCCGAAATGCCGGCCCCTTGCTGGCAGCAAAAGGCGTGGAATACATTCGTACCCACGCTAATAAGGAGAAGCCATTTTTTATGTATTACTGTTCGCAGGCTGTGCATCTGCCACATAATCCACCGGCAGAGTTAAACGGAATTAAAATTGCCGGAACAACACCATCGGCACACATGGATATGATTAAAGAACTGGATGTGCAAATGGGCATGTTGATGGATGAATTGAAAAAGCAAGGGGTGTACGAAAATACCGTGTTTATTTTTACGTCCGACAATGGTGGCTTGCATGTAAACCGCAAAACTCTGGAGTCGGGGCACCAGCCCAGCGATATTTACCGGGGCAGTAAAAACGACATGCACGAAGGGGGCCACCGTGTACCTTTTATTGTAAGCTGGCCGGCAGGATTTAAAGCCCGCCAGGAAAGCGACCAGTTGGTACTTGGCCTTGATATTGCAGCCACCCTTGCAGAAATTACCGGAGTTGCCATCCCGGAACACCAGGCCATGGATTCCTACAGCTTATTACCGGTTTTAAAAAACAAAAAGTCACTAAAACGCGATTTTGTAATGTTGCAAAGTGGCACACAAAAGCAGCTGATAATAATTGAAAACGAGTGGAAGCTTATTATCCAGGTGGACCGGAAAGACAAAACCGATAAAACCCGTAAGCCCATAGCACTTTTCAATTTAAAAGAAAACCCTTCGGAATTGGAAAGCGGCAACCTGATTAATAATCCTAACCAGCAGGAAAAAATAAAAAGACTTTTTAAAAAATATAACGAAACACGAATGAATGGAATCAGAACAGGTAGCTAATTGCGCGTTGTATTGCTGACGTTAAAATTAAGATAAATGAAAAAAATTATAACAGCCTGTATCCTATTTTTATATGTGTTTAGTATTCAGGCTAAAACTAAAACAAAGGATAAACCTAATGTTTTATTGATTTATACAGACGATCATCGATATACCGGCATTCATGTATTAGGCGGACAAGCAGTGAAAACACCTAATATTGATGCTTTGTCTGAGTCTGGAATTATATTTGACAATGCATTCTTGATGGGGTCTTTTTCCGGAGCAACGTGCATTCCAAGTCGTGCTATGCTAAATACAGGGCGAAATTTATTTCAATTAGATGGGCAGGGAAAAACAATTCCTAAAGAACATACTACCATTGGAGAGGCCTTTCAAAAGGCCGGATACTCAACTTATATGGTAGGGAAATGGCATCAGGATAATGCATCACTGGCCCGTTCTTTTAATTCCGGAGGAAAAGTAATGGGGCGGGGGATTTACCTTGTTGACCATTTCAGGATGCCGTATCATGATTTTGATAAAACAGGAGAATTTCCGCGTGATGAAGCTTACCTCTTGGTATATGATGAAAATGGTGAGTGTAAACGCAGTGAAATAACAAACGACGAAAAGCGTGGACCGATTGCTGATGAACATTTTGGCCCGCATACTTCAGAAGTGTTTGCAGAAAGTGCTGTCCAATTTATCGAAGCTTATAAAAAACGCAATCCGTTTTTTATGTACCTGGCTTTTCATGCCCCGCACGATCCCCGGCAGGCTCCTAAAGAATACCGCGATATGTATCCGGATGAAAGTATGCAGTTGTTACCGTCTTATATGCCACAACACCCTTTTGACAACGGGCACATGTATTTGCGTGATGAACAACTGGCACCGTGGCCCCGTACACCGGGAATAGCCAGAAAGCAACTGGCTGATTATTACGCCATAATCACTCATCTCGATGCCCAGATTGGTAAGGTAATAGCGGCTTTAAAAGAAAGTGGACAATACGAAAATACAATTATTGTTTTGGCCGGAGATAGCGGCTTAGGAGTTGGCAATCACGGATTACTTGGCAAACAAAATGTTTACGATGAAGATGGCATTCATGTGCCTTTTATTATCTCAGGTGGACAGGCACCAATGCATGGAATAAGGAATGCTTCCTTTTGTTATATACACGATATTTTTCCCACTATTTGCGATTTGGCCGGTGTTGATATTCCGCAATCGGTTACAGGACAGAGTCTGAAACCTGTTATTGAAGGTAAAACGAGAAGTGTCCGGGATTATACTTATCATGCATACCGAACTTTTCAGCGGGCATATCGAAAAGGAGATTTTAAACTCATAGAATATGTTAGAGCTCCAAATTACGATAAAAAAACAAAAGAAGAATACTGGACGGGTTCTCGCGTAACCCAACTTTTCAATGTGAAAAACGATCCCTGGGAAACACAGGATTTGTCGTGGCAACCAGAATACAAAGAGTTGCTTGTCAAAATGAGGAAGGTAATGAAGGAAAAGGCGGTTGAGCTAGGTGACAGTAAGGAAAGTGTTAATGAATCGTACGATTTCTGGGATTACTATTCGATAAATTAATTATCTGTCAGAAAATGAGGAAAAAACGACTTATGAAAAAGATTATTGTTGGAGTATTAATGTTGTATTCTTTTAGTCTTCAGGCTAAAAATTATTATGTTTCAACATCGGGCTCAGATAACAATTTGGGGACTATTGATACGCCTTTTAAAACCATTACAAAAGCAGCCACACAAATGGTTGCTGGTGACACCTGCTTTATTATGGCCGGAGTTTATCGTGAAGTAATTAATCCGGCAAATAGTGGGGAGCCTGAGCATCCAATCGTTTTTACAAACTATAATAATGATTCGGTCGTAGTTTCGGCCACCGAAGTTTTATCCAACTGGGAAACATATAACGGCAATAGTTATAAAGCGAGTTATAAAATGGTTTTGGGACGCCAGAATATGGTGTTTTATGAGGGAAAAGCTATGGACTGGGCACGTTGGCCAAATAATACCGATAACGATAAGTACACAGTTGAAGGCGCTGAAGTAACAGGCGGTAGTGGTTCAACTATTGAAAGTGCTGCAATAGATGAAACAAATTGGACCGGTGCATATGTGTGGTACCTTGGAGCACACTCCGGAACCAGTTGGACAAGAGAAATAACAGCTTCGCAAAGTGGAAAAATTTCTTTTACTGAAGTGGATATTAATAAATGGCCATTTAGTTCACACAATCCAACGGTTTGGCGCGAAAACGAGGGAAACCATTACGGTCAGTTTTATATTTTTAATAAACTGGAAGCATTGGATAAGGAACAGGAATGGTATTACGATGAGTCAACAGAAACTGTCTATTTTCAAGCGCCCGGAAATGCAGATCCAAATACTTTGAACGTAGAAGTGGCACAACGAGAAAGAACCATTTATATCAACTCAAAAAATTACATTCATATTATTGGTCTAAATGCTTTTGGAGGTAAAGCTGAAATTACCGGTACCGACTGCGAAATTCGTAACTGCAAGTTCATTAACTGCCTGCAGATTTTAGATGAATTAGATAACACCGATGCACAAGTTGCCAATGCACCTATTCATATACGTGGCAGCCGTACTTTAATTCAGAACAATATAATTGATGGTAGTTCGCTTAACGGAATTTATGTCCAGGGTTGGGGAGGTATTACAGAGGTAACTATCAGTAATAACCTGATTAAAAATTGTAACACGGTTGGCATTCATGCTTCGCCGCTGCGTTCGGCTGCTACCAATTCAAAATTTATCTCGAATACAATACAAACCTCTGGCCGCGATGGCATTTACTGTGGTGGCACAGGTTGCGAAATTGCTTACAACGATGTGTCGGATGTGATGCGAATAAACAACGATGGCGGCCTTTTTTACGTTGTTGGAAATGCCAATGATAAAAACAACGAGGTGCACCACAACTGGTTTCACGATTCGTGGGGGCCATCATATGCCGACGGACGCTGTGCCGGAATTTATCTTGATAATAACAGTAAGGGCTATTCCGTTCATTACAATGTGGTATGGAATATTACCTGGACCGGAATTCAGATAAACTGGGATAACTGGAATATTGATATTTATAATAACTCTATTTATAATATCGGTGGCGATGAAGATGGTGTAATGGGGCGCTGGGCCAATGGCTTTACCATTGATGATTTGGTAATTAAAAACAACTACGGCAGCCATGGCGAATGGATTGGCACCGATATTTCCACAACAACAAATATTATTAGTGCCGTGTCGCCATTTCGCTCGGTGGCAAACCACGATTTTCGCCCGGCAGCCGGTTCTGCTTTAATCGATGGTGGCGAAATTATTTCCGGAATTACCGATGGTTACCAGGGAACAGCTCCCGACATTGGTGCCTACGAAGATGGCCTCACTCCATGGATTCCCGGCGTGAACTCGGTGTCAGGTGGAGAGCCGGATACGCCGGTTGGAACCAGACTGATTCAACAAAAAGATGGTGATTTTCAGGTTTATCCTAATCCCTTGAAATCAGGAAAATTAAGAATAGAAAATAAGCATTTAAATGGTAGTTCAATAATTTCCGTTTTCAATGAAATAGGGCAGCAAATTTTACAAAAAGAAATGTTCGAAAAACGAATGAACCTGCCGTACTCCATTTTTTCAGAAGCAGGAGTTTATATACTTAAAATAGATTCAGGTACTAAACAACAGGTTCAAAAAATTATTGTATTGTAGTTTTGAGCGTTGCATGTATCAACTAAAATTTTGTATTTAATGTCTAATTTCAATGCTAAAATATATGAACGTGATGAGTAAACTAAAATTATTAACCTTGGTACTTCTACTTGTTTTTGGATTTGTGGTTTCAGCCCAAACAAATTCGGGAAGCACTCAGCCAAATATTATTATTGTAATTACCGACGACCAGGGTAAAAACGACCTGGCTTGCGAAGGTAATTCGTACATAAAAACGCCAAACATCGATAAGTTTTACGATAATGCCGTACGTTTTAATAACTTTCATGTATCAACCACCTGTGCACCAACACGCGGCGCCCTTTTAACAGGCCGACACACCGATCGTTTAAATGTTTTTCATACCATTTCGGGGCGTTCGTTGCTGTTTGAAGACGAAGTGCTTTTACCCCAGATTTTAGCCCAAAACGGCTATGCTACCGGAATGTTTGGAAAATGGCACCTGGGCGATAATTATCCGTTTCGCCCAATGGATCGTGGTTTTCAGGAAGTTGTTCGGCATGGTGGAGGCGGGGTAGGTCAAGGTCCCGATTACTGGGGAAACGATTATTTTGACGATACCTACTGGCACAACGGCGAAGCTCAGAAATACGAAGGTTATTGTACCGATGTTTTTTTCGCTGAAGCCCTTAAGTTTATGGAACAAAATAAAGAAAAACCATTCTTTGCTTACATTTCAACCAATGCGCCCCATGGCCCCTTTAATTGCCCTGAGGAGTATATTGATTTATACGAAGATGATGATAGTTTACCCGAATACATAAAACGTTTTTACGGGATGATTACCAACATTGACGATAATTTTAAAACCTTGCGCGATAAACTTGCTGAGTGGGGAATTGCCGAAAATACCATTCTTATTTTTATGACCGATAATGGTACCGCCGGTGGACAGCGAATGTACGACGCCGGAATGACCGGCCACAAAGGAGAGGTTACCGAAGGCGGACACCGTACTCCATTTTATATGCAGTGGCCCGCAGGCGAAATTAGCGGAGGAAAAGATATTGATGAGCTTACCGCCCATTACGATGTGTTACCAACATTGGTTGATTTATTACAGCTAAACTTTACCCCAGTTAAGCCACTTGATGGAAAAAGCCTGGTGCCTTTACTGAAAGGAAAGAAAGAAAATTGGCCTAACCGTGTACTGTTTATGGACACCCAGCGCATGCTAAACCTTACCAAATACAAAAACTACACGATAATGGATAAAGATTACCGCCTGGTTGATGGCGATAAGCTGAATAACGTTACCACGGATTTAAAACAATCCGATAACATTATTAATCAACACCCCGAAGTAGCGGAGCGTTTGGCTTTGGGATACGAAAAATGGTGGCAATCGCTGGTTGACGAAGGCGTAAACGAGCGCTACGCCTACATAAAAGTAGGAACACCATACGAAAACCCTTCACGCATAATGTCGCACGATATGTTAACGGGTAATCTTGGTCATGCCTGGCATCAGTTCGGAGCCATTACCGCAACACAGGCATCCGGTTTCTGGAAAATTGAATTTGTTGAAGATGGCGATTACAAAATAAGTTTGCGTCGTTTTCCGCGCGAATCAGGATTGAAAATCAACGCTACTTTTCCGGCAGAAGAAAAAACACGACGAATTGAAAAGCCCGCTCCGGCAAGTACCAAAGACGATTTTACAAAAGCTTTTTTGTACGTTGGCAAACACAAAATAACTGCCGACATTGAAAAAGATGCCGATGAGGTAAGCTTTACACTTGATGTTTCGGCTGGAAAATACGACGTACAGGCTGAATTGATTGATAGTTTGGGGCGAGTGTATCCGTCGTACTATCTATACATTGAAAAGTTATAAATCCAACCGCTTTATGATAAAAACCACGTGACAAAAGACCTGTGGGGCAGTATGTCCCGTTTTTTGTAGACACATATAATGAATTAACTGTCAGAAAAAATGAAACAACTATTAATTATCTCAATTATAATTATTCACCTGGCGGGAAGTGTCCTGCATTCATGTGCACAACAAACCCAAAAGTACCAACAAAACTGGAGTTCGCTTCAAAAACATCAAACCCCCAATTGGTTTATGGGAATGAAATTTGGCATTTATTGTCACTGGGGCGCACAAACAGCCATTATCGAATCGGGGAACCGTGAAATGACTCATCTTGAGGGAATTGAATACTGGAAGGGAGAACGTTTTAATGCCAAGGAATGGGTCGATTTATTTCAGGCGGCTGGTGCACAGTTTGGTGGTCCGGTGGCCTGGCATGGTAGCGGATTGCTGCATTGGGATAGCGACGTTACGGATTGGAATTCGGTAAATCGTGGTCCAAACATTGATGTGTACGGAGAACTGGCAAAAGAGCTTCGCAATCGCAACATGCCCGTAATTTCATCGTTTCATACAGGCGATTTCTGGAGTCGGATGTGGGGGCCGGTTTCTAAAGAAAATCCTACTTATTTAGACCCTGCACAAGACAACTCTAAATATGCAACGTCAAATAGCGGCCGTATTGATACCGTAATTTTTGATGCCTGGTATGCACGTCTTTCTGAAGCTATAAATAAATACCAGCCCGATATAATTTGGTTTGATACCGGCTTTGGTGGAACCATTAAGGGGGATTTACGCGGCGGAGCCCCAAATGGGAGGCTGTTGCCCGGTGGCGACCACGAATTAATGGGAACGGCGCCTGAAAAATATCAGCAAAAACTAATTAGCCATTACTTTAACAAAAGTCTGGAGTGGGGTAAAGAAGTGGAAGTTATTTATAAAACACATGATATTCCTCCTGGTATTGGAACCCGCGACATTGAAAACGGAAATCTGGTTGGTTTGCAGTACGATACCTGGATGGCCGATATAAATATGCAACACCATTACGAGTGGTGGGCAACCTGGTTTTATAATCCGGCGAACAAAACAAAAACTGCCGGAACTTTGGTTGACATGCTAATTGACATGACGAGCAAAAACGGCCGAATGTTGTTAAATGTACCACCTAAAGCCGATGGGACATTTGCCCCGGAAATTACAAAAGAATTATATGCAATGGGCGCTTGGCTGCAACTAAACGGCGAAGCCATTTACAACACTATGCCCTGGATTTTCTTTGGTGAAGGACCAACAGAAGTTACGCATCCCGGACATCATGCACAGGGCAAAGACCACGGAAAAAATATTCCGGAATACACCGCTGAAGATATTCGCTTTACTCAAAACGGTAAAAACCTTTATGCCATTTGTATGGACTGGCCGGGCAAGGAACTTGTAATCCGTACTTTGGGCAGCAAAGGAAAATTATATCCTGGTGATATAAAGTCAGTTCGCCTACTTGGATGCAATGAAACCATTATATGGGAACAAACTGAAGCGGGAATGGTGGTTCAGTTTCCGAAAAAGAAGCCTTGTGATTTTGCATATGTTTTAAAAATTGAGCGGAATTAATTTGTGACAATGAAAAGATTTTCCGAAATAACAGGACAAACTGTTAACTACGAATGAGATGGGGTTGATGAAAAACCGGATTGTTATCCTTGTTCTTGGTTACAAGTCTTCGCGAATTTGCCGATAGTTTCCTTCGAAATAAAAAATTATGGTATTTTTATTGGGTTTTAATCAAATCGGGGGCTTTGAAAAAAATACTTATATCCATACTGTTTTTGCTGGTTTGCACAGTGGTAATGGCGCAAAATTTACATTTTGAGCGAATTACAACTTCTGAAGGCCTATCGCAAAACGACATAAACGACATTTTCCAGGATAAAAATGGTTTTTTGTGGATTGGTACAAACGATGGATTAAACCGTTTTGATGGATACAGTTTTAAAACATATCGCATTCAACCCTCGGCAGAAAACGGCCTGACTTCTAATTTAATTTATTCAATCAGTGAAGATGAGCAAGGCGATTTGTGGCTGGGAACCTCCGATAAAGGACTTTTTAGGTTTGATGTTAAAACGGAAACATTTTATAATATCAACCGAGAAATTGATTATTCCGGACTTTCTGCTTTTGAACAGGTTACCTGTCTTCTTGCCAAAAAAAATAAATCGGTTTGGGTAGGAACGCCCACCGGATTAGGAATATACAAGCACATAAACGGTAAATATCATTTTACAGCACTTAATAGCCCGGTGCTGTCGGAAATGCAAGCCAAAATAATAACCGAGTTAGAGGAAGATATTTATGGCCGGGTTTGGGTTGGAACACAATCGGGACTCTACGTTATTACAGAAAAGGAGAACAGCTACCAGGTGGTTACTATTAATTCAGGTAGTTATGTGCGCGAGATTCAGTTTAAAAATAATGCCGTATTTATTGCCAACAGTAGTGGTATTTTTAGGCTTCAGCTTGATTTGGAAACGCTTTCAAATATCCAAACGTATCAAATTTCAACCATCGCCTCAAACAGCATGCTTGTTACTCAAAACCACGATGTTTTTGCCGGAACTTACAATGGTGTGTATCATTTAAGAAAAGAAGGATCGGGTACGAACGATTTTGCCGAGGCAACCTTGTACCAGCAAAACTGGGAAGTTAACAGCTTGAGTAAAAATGTGGTAACCTGTTTGTTTGAAGATAAATCGGGTATTGTTTGGATTGGTACAAATGGCGGAGGATTAAATAAATACAATCCGAAGCAGAAACGATTCCGCCATTTTGCAAAAACACGCGAACAGGGCAGTCTTTCCTACAATAAAATCCGATCGATATACGAAGATAGCAAGAACAACATTTGGATAGGAACCGAAGGCGGAGGACTCAACTTTTTAGCAGCCTCCCGAAACAAAGATTTTAACACCGGATTTCAATATTACGATGTGAATTCTACCAGTAACCAAAACACTGTTTATGCCATTGTTGAGTTTTCAAATGTCAACAAATCGGGTATTTTACTTGGTTCAGGATATCCTTCGGTTGTAAAAATAGTTGCCGAAAAAAACGGCATAATTACAGAAAGCAACCAGGGAGTGCTTGCCTCTCTTACCAATTCACCATTTTGTGCAATAAAAGACCGTTTCGGGAATGTTTGGTTGGGAACATACGGCCAGAGCGGATTATACAAATATTATGTTGATGCAGACGGAAAAGAAGGCCTGATAAATTACAAGTCCTCAGCAAAATCGGGCACTTTAAATTCCAATAATATTCGAAGTTTGTATGAGGATAGCTATGGTAATATTTGGATTGGGACCGATAAAGGTTTGAATTTGCTTACACCCGAACAACAATTTAGCCATACCCCGTATTTTTACTCTTTTCAAAAAGACGAAACCAAGCCCAATTCTTTAAGCCACAATTATATCCTGCCAATATTTCAGTCGAGCGACCAAACCATTTGGGTAGGCACCATGGGAGGAGGCTTAAATAAAATGTACTACCACGTAAATCCCGACTCCATATATTTTGAAGCCATAACCACACGCGATGGTTTGCCCAATAACTCGATTAAAGGAATTTTGGAGGATAATTATGGATTTTTATGGATTTCGTCGAACAAAGGCTTAACTCGTTACGACATAAAAGATAAGCTTGTGGTTAATTACGACGAGAGCGATGGTTTACAGAATAATGAGTTTGGAGAATTGGCATGTGCCAGGTTAAGCGATGGCGAAATGCTGTTTGGAGGTGTAAATGGTTTTAATGCCTTCTACCCAAAAGATATTGTAACCGATATGACACCACCGGAAATTGCTCTTACTGATTTCCATATTCTAAACAAAACGGTTATTCCGGGTGAAGAGGTGAACGGGAGGGTGGTACTTGAAAATGTAATAAACTATACCAATGAAATTAAGTTAAAATATGCCGAAAACAGTTTTGCCATTTATTTCTCATCCCTGCATTTTTCGGCCCCTCAAAAAAATGTCTACAAATATAAGCTCGAAGGTTTTGATGAGGAGTGGATACGAAAAGATGCTTCAGACCGAATTGCCAAATATACCAACCTGCGCCCCGGCACCTACACCTTTAAACTGTTGGCATCCAACAACGATGGAATATGGACCAGTTCTCCCAAAACCCTTAAAATTATTATAACGCCGCCCTGGTACCTAAGTGTGGTTGCCTGGGCAGCATACGTTGTTATTTTTCTGGTTTCGCTGTGGTTCTTTCAACGCTATTCGCTTATCCGCATTAAACAAAAAAATGAGCTGATTATGGAACATTTTGAGAAAGAAAAAATTCAGGAACTTTCTCAAATGAAACTGCGCTTTTTTACCAATATTTCGCACGAATTCAGAACCCCACTTACCCTGATAATTGGCCCACTTGAAAAACTAATTACTAAGGGAGGCTACAACAAAGACACCAACGATAGTTTTTTAATTATGCACCGTAACGCATCTATATTGTTGCGTCTCATCAATCAGTTAATCGATTTCAGAAGGTTTGAGCAGGGTAAAATGAAGTTAAATGCCACCGAAAGCAATATTGTTCCGTTTTTAGAGGGCGTTTTTCATTCGTTTAACGAGTTGGCCAGTGATAAAAAAATAGACTACAAATTTTCCACTTCTCGTAAAAACATGACGCTGTGGTACGACGACGACAAGCTGGAGCGAATAATGTATAACCTGCTGTCGAATGCTTTTAAATTTACACCCGAAGGCGGTGCCATTGAGGTGCATGTTGGCGAAGACGATTTTGATATTGTAATTGAGGTAATTGATAATGGAATAGGGATACCCAAAGAATTTCAAAGCCATATTTTTGAACGTTTTTACCAGGCCAAACAAATTAAAAACCGAAAAGTGGGCAGCACCGGTATTGGTCTGTCGTTTATAAAAGGGCTGGTGGAGCTGCACAAAGGCGATATAAGTTTTGAAAGTGAAGAAGGAGAGGGGACAACATTTTTTGTAAAGCTGAAAAAAGGAAATGCCCATTTACAAGCCGATGAAATGCAGGGACAAGAAGACTCACTTCCGGCCGGCAGAATTGTGGTGCCCGAGCCTACTATTTCCGATTCGCTTGCGGAAGATGAAAGCACCGGGGAAGAAAAACCAAGGATATTAATTGTTGAAGACAATTTTGAACTGCGGAAATTTATTAAGGATAGCCTAAAGGCAAAATACAAAATTGTATTGGCCGATAATGGTAAAGAAGGTATTGACAAAGCCAGGGAGCTAAATCCTGATCTCATTGTCAGCGATATTATGATGCCGGTAATGTCGGGCTTTGAATTATGCGAAACCATAAAATCCGACAAAAATATTAGTCACATTCCCATCATTCTTTTAACTGCCCGATCAACAGCCGAAAACCGAATAAAAGGTTACCAGCTTGGTGCCGATGCCTATATCTCAAAACCCTTTCAGATGGATGTACTTGAAGTGCGTATTCAGAACCTGATTGATAGCAGAAACCAACTTCGCGACAAGTTAAGAACCACTATAAATGTTGAACCATCGGAGGTAACCACCACCCGAATGGATGAGAAATTCCTGAAAAAAATGTTGGATACCATCGAAGCGAATATTTCCGACCCTCAGTTTAAAGTCAGTCAGTTGGCAGCCGAGTGTGGAATGTCGCAAATTAGCCTCAATAAAAAAATTAAAGGACTAACCGGCCAAACCCCAAAAGTATTTATCCGAAGCATTCGCTTAAAACGGGCGGCCCAACTTTTATCTACCCAAAAATACTCTATCTCAGAGATTGCTTTCGAGGTGGGATTTCTTGATATAAAGTACTTTAGATCTTGTTTTACAGAAGAATTCGGGATGTTGCCATCCGAGTTCGTAAAACAAAATTCCGATCAGGAGTAAAAAATTCCCGCTAAATTTTGCAATAAATTCCCCTCTGCTCAAAAAAAGTCCCCCTTGTGTCTCCAATTCTTTTTCCTCCTTATTCTTGCTTTACCGGTACTTTTGTTTCGTAAGTAATTGAACAAACGGTAGACGAAAACCTATGCGACTACCGAAATGAACTAAAATTTATCATTTATGAAAAGAACAGTTAATTGTTTTTGCAAGAAATTGCTTCTAACAGTTCTAACGGTTTTGTCGTTTTGGGCTATTGCTCAGGCGCAAAACATTACAGTTACAGGAACTGTTACCGGCGATGACGGTGAACCCATTCCGGGAGCCAACATTGTAGTAAAAGGTACCACAATTGGTACAATCTCTGGTGCCTCGGGCGATTATTCTATTGAAGCACCAGCTAACGGAACCTTAACCTATTCATTTATCGGTTATGAAGCGCAGGAAATTGCGATCGAGGGAAAATCGAAAATTGATGTGGAAATGCAACTTAGCTCAATTGGTATTGAAGAAGTTGTTGCCATTGGTTATGGTACAGTACGTAAAAAAGAAGTAACCGGTGCGGTTGCCCAGGTATCTTCAGATGTGCTTCAACAAAGTGCAACATCCGATTTGGGTACCGCTTTGCAGGGCCAAATTGCAGGGGTAAGCGTTCAGGCCAGCTCGGGTTCTCCGGGTGCTTCATCAAACATTCAAATTCGTGGTTTAAGCTCGGTAACTGGTACCAATGCTCCGCTTTTTGTAGTTGATGGTATTCCATACGATGGAGATCCGAAATTAAGTAACAGCGAGATTGAAACCATTGATGTATTAAAAGATGCTGCTTCGGCTGCTATTTATGGTACACGTGGTTCGGGTGGTGTTATTCTTATTACCACCAAACAAGGTAAAGCCGGAACCATGAAAGTGGGCATTGATAGTTACTACGGTATTCAGGATATTACATCAGGAACACCAATTTTAAACTTCGAAGAAACTTTCTTCGCACGTTTTATTTGGGCCAACAACCTTAATGGTACCCATTACGATAATACGTGGTCAGCACTCGAGTCAAACCGGTACCAGTTTACAAATAGTACCGATTTAGAAGAAGTGTTGGTTGTTGACAATGCTGCTATCCAAAATCACAGTATTAACATTTCGGGTGGTAAAGCAGGTTTAACTTATAATGTAGTTGCCAACTACTTTAGCCAGGATGGATCGATTATTAATTCGGGTTACGAGCGTTTTAACGTGCGTGCAAATACCAACTACGTAAAAGACAAATGGACGTTTAAAACAAGCCTTGGTTTTTATGTGGAGGAAAAAGAATCGGAACCGTGGCAGTTGCTGCTCGAGGCCTATAAATACAAGCCTTATCAAACAGCTGTTGACCCTGATGCCGAAACCATTCAGGATGGTGGTAACAAAGGAAGTAACGAAGCGGTTGGTATGAGTAACCTGATGGCGAAACTAAAACAAACCGATGTTCGCGATGGCGACCAGTTTAACGGTAGTTTACAAGCCGAATACCAGTTGCATAAAAATGTAAAAGTAACATCGCGTGTTGGTGCAAGTTATAATAACAACACAAGAGTTAGAATTAACCCATTGTTTAAAGCTTACGATAACGAAGGCGATTTAATTCCGATGCAGGTTCGCTCGGGAGTTTATAACTACAGCGACCGTTCGCATAAATTTACATGGGAAAACACGATTAATTTTGATAAAAAATTTGGTGCACACCGTGTTCGTGCCTTGGGAGTATTCTCAACTGAATCGTATAGCTTTACTTCATTTTTTGCACAGAAATTTGATTTATTAAGCAACGACATTACCGTTCTTAATGGTGCCACTTTAGATCCAAATGCCGGCTCGGGTACTGGATGGGGCCAGGATAAAACAAACAGCCTGGTTGGTATTCTCGGACGTTTACAATACGACTACAAAGGCCGCTACCTTTTAAGTGTTAGTGCACGTCGCGATGGATCTTCCCGTTTTTCTGAAAAATACCGCTGGGGAACTTTCCCTTCTGTTTCTGCAGGATGGAACGTGTCAGATGAAGCCTGGTGGTCGGGTATTAAAAATACGGTAAACGGATTTAAAATTAGAGCAAGTTATGGTACAACAGGTAACCAAAACTTCCTCGATTACAGTAATGCATCGGGTATTACACTTGAAAAAGACTATGTTTTTGGTCCGGAAGAAGCTGATCGTTTAGTATTGGGAGCAATACAAACAGCTTTCTCCAACAAAAACGTGAAATGGGAAACAACCGTTCAGCGAAATATTGGTTTCGATATGGCATTTTTTAATAACAAACTCACCTTTACCGGAGACTTTTATAACACCGATAAAGAAGACATGTTATTCCCATTGTTGGTGCCCCCTTCAACCGGTGCCGGACAAAATGCAACTGTTATTCTTAACGTGGGTAACATGAACAATAAAGGTTACGAGTTTGCAGCCAACTACCGCCACAATGGTAAAGTTTCGTGGTATGCAGGTTTAACCTACTCGAAAAACGTAAATGAAATTACCAAAATGAGTGGCTCGAACAAAATTGCCTACATGCAAAGCGGAACTGTAGTGGATGGTGTTCCAAACTCTGACCGTGTTACCGTAATTACTGAAGGTTACGAAGCTGGAGCTTTCTTTGTTATGGAGACCAATGGTATTGTAAGAAGCGAAGCCGACTTGCTTAAATACCAGGAGCTTGTTCCTACTGCTAAATTGGGTGATTTGCGTTACGTTGACCAAAACAAAGATGGTTTGCTTACCGACGACGACCGAATTTATGCCGGAAGTGGTGCTCCTGAATTTGAAATGGGTTTAAACCTTGGTGCAGATTATAAAGGTGTTGACTTATCAATGCAGTGGTACGGATCGTTCGGTAACGAAATTATTAATGGTACTGAAATTTACACCTACATGCACGGTACCCACAAAGATATGCTTTACCAGTGGACTACTCAGAACGTAAATTCTGATATACCTGCCAACCGTGGCCGCGACCATTGGAACTACCGTGGTTATACCGATTATTGGATTGAAGATGGCTCTTTTATTCGTTTGCGTAACGTAACGCTGGGTTATACGGTTCCTAATAAAATTATCAGGAAAGCCGGACTCGAAAGATTACGTATTTATGTAGCTGCTCAAAATCCAATTACCATTACCGATTATAAAGGTTTCGACCCAGAAGTTGGTAACGACGGATTATCATCGCGTGGTATTGATAAAGGTAACTATCCGATCAGCCGTCAGTGGAGAGCTGGTGTTCAATTCGATTTCTAAAAATTTAAATGAATTAAACGATGAAGAAATTAATAATAAAATATATGGCAATCGGGTTGATTCTATTTACAGCCTTTGCCTGCGAGGATTTCCTTACGGAAACAAATCCGAACATGATGTCGACCGACAGTTTCTGGAAAACGTTGGACGACACTGAGATGGGACTTAATGCGGTGTACAACTCGTTTAAAAACGGTAGTGTAATGCGTACCAACGACGAGTATAACCGAAGCGACATGACCTGGCCGGGTTGGGGACGCCCCAACACCACCAATTCGTATTACCTGCAAACGTTTACCAATGCTTCAGACGGTCCCAACAGTAAATGGGATGCTTTATACAAAGGTATTTTCCGTGCAAACCAGGTAATTGAAGCCTTAACCGCTTTAGAAGGAACAGGAGTTGACGAAGAACGTTGGACAGAACAAATGGGACAAGCTAAATTTTTCCGTGGTCTGTTTTATTTTTACCTGCACAGTTCGTTTAATAACGGTAGTGTATTAATTTACGACTTTGTTCCTCAGGATGAGGCTGATTTCTACCAGTCTGTACGCCCGGCTGATGAGGTACGTGCTTTCTTTACTGCCGATTTGGAATATGCCCACCAAAACCTTCCCGGAAAATGGGAGGCCAGAGATTTGGGTAGAGTAACAGCAGGTTCGGCTGCAGCAGTGCTTGGCAAAAGCTACCTGTATGCCGAAGAATATGCCAAGGCAGCAGAATACTTTAAAGATGTAATTGAAAACCCTGATTATGGTTATGCTTTAGCAGATCATATCGGCGATAACTTTACCACTCAAAACGAGTTAAACAGTGAATCGATTTTAGAAATTGTTTACTCGTTAAACTATAAAGCTGAAGAGTCGGTTTGGGCAGAAGAGAACACTTCCTCTACCTTAAACTTCACCGTTAGCCCGGTTGGCGGCTGGCGTTCAATGTATCCAAGTTGCTGGTTAATTATGGCTTACAAAAACGATGCAATGGATGTAAACGATCCGCGTAACTACGTTACCGACGAGGATGGTAATTCGCGCCTGCGTACCTACAATTTACGTACTTCCTATTCAATTGCTTTGGTTGACGATGTTGATATGGACTATTATGGTGTAATTACTGCCGAAGGAACTGCTTTCAATAACTCTGAAACTGCTTACTGGCGTAAACATAGTAACTGGGATATTTGCGAAAACGAAAAAGATATCTCGCAGGCTACGCCACGTTCGGGTGTAAACTACCGTGTTATTCGTTTAGCCGATGTTTATTTAATGTACGCCGAAGCCTTAATTCAAGGTGGCTCGGGAGGTAATGTTGAAGAAGCTTTGAAATATGTAAACCGTGTTCGTCATCGTTCGGCACTGCAATTATTAGGAATGGACGGTACAGGTGAATTCCCAGGTGCTGATCACGACGATGTAACCTACGATGCACAAAGTTTAATGCACCACCTAATGTATGTTGAGCGTCCGTTGGAACTTTCTGCCGAAGGTCATGCAATACGCACAATTGATATGCGTCGTTGGGGAATTACTCATCAGCGTTTTCAGGAATTATCTCAAATTCGCTATTACCGAGAAAACTATCAGTTTATTAATTCTGAAGGTAAGAGTGTTACCCGCTGGGGTTCTGTTCTTTTCGAAGGAGAGAAAGATGCCAATGACCTTATTGACTACCAGCAGGCTGCACAAAACTATAACGAAGCGGCGCATGCCTATTGGCCAATACCAAATAGTGAAACAACCACTAATCCTGAAATTAACTAAAAAATGAAGATTATGAAGATCAAAAATATATTGCTCCTGGCTGTGGCCTTTCTTGTGGTCTTTACTGCTTGTCAGGACGACGAATACGAAATGCCAAATGATATGGCAGGTATTGGTTGGTACACCAGTGCATTCCGTAACGAACAAATTATGATCGGGATAAATGACTTCGTATCATTTTCCGATGTTTCTCAAAATGCGGTATCGCATACCTGGACAATTCCAGAAGGATCATTCCTGCTCGAAGGTCCTATTTCAAGCACCGATTCGGTTTTGGAAGATTTTATTAACCCGGATGCCGGACTGGAAACAACCGATCTTACTATTCACGTACTGTTTACCAAAGGTGGATTGCAACCGGTACGTTTGTACAATACCTTTGATAAAAAGGTAACTTTTTTTGGCCGCGACACGCTTGAGGCTAAAAAAGAAGGCGATTTATGGGTTATCGATACCACTTTTATGGTAGATGTTTTCGATACTATTGTTCCATCTGTTCTAATTCGCCAGGAAGGCGTTGAAGTACCCGTTAATGAAGATACAATTTATGTGGAAGCAGGAGGTACGCTGGAATTTGTTGATGTATCAACTGTTGGCAGGGCAAATAGCTGGGAATGGCGTGTTGCTGGTGAAATGAGTACCGACTCGGCTGCAACCATCGTTTTCAAAAAACTGGGTGTTTTCGAGGCTACTTTAAACATCAGCCGCCAGGGCGAAAGTTTGCCGGGCGATTATCAGTTCTACCGCATTCCTAACCCAATTAAGGTGATTCCATCAAGCAAACCTTGGGAATTGGCGGGTTATATTGTGGAGTTGGAAGACGAAACCATACAGTTACCATTTAATGGCGAATTCCTGCCATTTATGAATAAGAACGATTTCTTTGTGGTAAAAGTAAATGGCGAGGCTTTCCCAATTTCTTCAGTAACTATTGATGCAAACGATGCAACATTGCTTAATATTAAGCTTGTTGATCCAATTTATCGTCCTGATGTAATAACAGTAAGTATATTGGATGGAAGCGGCATCAATTCTACCGATTATCGCTCCCTTACTCCTGTTGAAGATGTACCGGTAGTTATGCACGATGTAAACTTGCTTGACGAAGCCTCATTTGGTTTTGAAGATGGTGGTTTAGGCTGGGCAGGTATGTGGGATAACAAAGCTCACTACGAGTTTACTACCGAAAAAGCAGCTAGTGGTAACTACAGCTTGAAGATTGTAAGAGCAGATGGTTTAATTTCAAAGGTTCAAAGTAACAATGCAAATTGGAACTGGAAAGGTGGAACTACTTATACCATAAAGTATAAAGTATGGATCGCTCCGGAAGTAACCGATGGTGGTGCATGGAATATGTGGGTACTACCTAACTGGAAACAGTTCTGGGAGCCAATCGATGGTAAAGCTAGAGGCGAATGGGTAACTGTTGAAAAAGAATTTACTCCTGGTGCTGACGAGACTGATCGTCTTTTCATGCTTCAAGTGAATAAGGATGGTACGTTCTATTTCGATGATTTCTATATTGTTGAAAAAGAAGTTCGTCCTTAATATTATTAGTTGTCATATTAAGCGGACTTGATCTGTCTGGTCCGCTTAATATGCTCCTTTAAAGGAGAAGAAAAGACAGCTAATACCCATGTAACTCGCAAGAGGAAAAAACAAACAACATGCATAAAATGTATACGATGTTGCTTTTGATAGCTATTCTTGTAAACGGCTGTCAATCGTCAACACAACAAGAAAATGATATCCGGTTTGAAGCAAACTGGGAGTCACTCAAAGAATATAAAATTCCGGAGTGGTTTGCTGATGCTAAATTCGGAATCTTTATCCATTGGGGGGTTTATTCTGTTCCTGCCTATGCTTCAGAATGGTATCCCCGAAATATGTATCAGGATTCTGTGCTCTGGCATCAAACCGATCCGGAGAAATCAAAACCCGGTACCAATTCAGTTTATACACACCATGTTGAAACATACGGGCATCCATCAGAATTTGGCTACAAAGATTTTATCCCGATGTTTAAAGCCGAAAAATTTGATGCTGACCAGTGGATTCAATTATTTAAAAAAGCCGGGGCAAAATATGTAATTCCGGTAGCCGAACACCACGATGCTTTTGCCATGTACAAATCCAATGTCACCCGTTGGAATTCGGTAGAAATGGGACCAAAGCGCGATATTGTTGGCGAACTGCAACAAGCTTCTAAAAAGGAAGGTATGCATTTTGGCGTTTCATCGCACTTTGCATTTAACTGGGACTATTTTAACAAAGAAGAACGTTTTGATACCTGGAACCCGGAATACGAAGATTTATACGGGCCAAAACACGAACGATATGCACCGGTTAGTAAAGAGTTTATGGATTTGTGGTGGCGTAGAACAACTGATATAATAGATTCGTACCAACCCGAAATTTTATGGTTCGATTTTTACATCGACCGTAAAGAGTTTGCTCCGTATCACCCAAAACTTGCCGCTTATTATTACAATAAAGGCTTAGAAACCGGGCAGGAGGTTGTACTGCAAACTAAAAATATGTACTTCGAATCTTTTCCGGCAGGTACAAATGTGCTGGATATTGAACGCGGAAAACTTTCGGACATCCGAAGCGCCGTTTGGCAAACCGATACTTCAATTGGTAAAAATTCGTGGTGCCATACCGAAGGTTGGCAAAGTAAAACAGCCAATTCGCTCATCGATGATTTGATTGATATTGTTAGTAAAAACGGTACCATGTTGTTAAATGTAGGTCCAAAAGCTGATGGTACTATCCCGCAAGACCAGGTAAATGTTTTGCTTGAAATGGGAAAATGGCTCGATGCAAATGGCGAAGCAATTTATGGCACCCGCCCATGGGATAAATTTGGCGAAGGCCCTACCATTGTAAAGCAAGGGCATCATTCTGAAGGTAATAACAAAGCTTTTACTGCTGAAGATATTCGTTTCACAAAAAAAGATAAAACATTATATGCTATTACCCTTGATGTGCCTGAAGATGGAAAGGTACTGATTCGTTCGCTGGCAAATCATCCGAAAATAAATGCAAATACTGTTAAATCGGTAGCGTTTTTAGGTGAGGATGCTGTGGAAAGTTGGAATTTTACCGGGCAAGGACTGCTTGTTGAAACACAAACAGGCCTGAGCGCCGAAAATGCATTAGCCATTAAAATTGAAGTAGATACGAACTTATAACGATTTTAAAATACATAGGTTTTAATAGTTTGGTTAGTAGTTTAGTTAGCAAATGTAGTGGAGCCTGTGCTCCACTCATTTTTTTAAAAAGAAAAATATGAGACTTATTTTATTATCCTTTATCGCTTTATGTTTTTGCATTTCGGTAACCGCCCAGGAACGAAATATCTCGGGGAAAATTACAGCTTTTAATACCTACGAGTTAAGTGGTGTAAAAATAACTGCCCGTAAAGCTAAAACAGAAGTACTCACCAACGAGCAGGGTAACTTTCAAATAAAATGCAAAAAAAACGATGCACTTAAAATTCAGGCTGATGGCTTTCAAACGCAGGTAATTAAATTAAGCGATGACAACGTTTTGAAAATTAACCTGATTTATCTAAACTCTGGTCCGGCTTTTAAAAGTGCGGTAGAAGCCAAACATATTACCGAAAACGATTTAGAATATGCCGTTGAAAACCTGATGCAGGAAAACAACGATTACTCGCGTTACCAAAATATATTTGAATTAATACAAGCCATATCGCCATTGGCCAAAGTGGTAAACAGCGATGGTTTTAATCGTATTTATTTAACCTCGCAAGGCCCAAATACCTTGGCGGCCGGAGCACATGCGCTACTCGTTCTCGACGGAATGATTACCGAAAACATTTCATCTGTTCAGCCGGTTCAGGTTGCATCCATTAAAGTTATAACCGGAGCCGATGCATCAATGTACGGAACACGCGGCGGTAACGGTGTAATCGAAATTGAATTAAAACACTAAACCATGTTCAAAAAAAATAGTGAACCTCTAATTTTTATCCTTTTGTTCCTTGGTTTTATTAACCCTGTAACTGCACAGCAAAACATTAAAGTCGATGTTTCGCCAACAGTAAAAAAATACATTAAGGGACACTCTGAATTACAACGCGAAAAATATTTTAACCTGGCTGCCCGCTCGGGCGAACTCGATAAAAACCTCAACCCGGAACAGTTTAATAGGTATATGCACGATTTGGATATGACGGTTGGCCGAAAACTCTTTGTGGTTTATTCCGAAAGCCGCTGGGGAAATGGTTACCGCGAAGATGCCACCCGCCCGGGTTTTATGGATACCACTTATTTTGTTAGCCAAAAAGCCCCCAACGACAACGGATTGGAAGAATACATTAACCTTTGGGGCGAAAACGAGAAAGTGGCTGCCCACGACGGCCATAATGCTTACCCCGATTTTATTGACAAATACATTAAAGACGGCAGTACCGAAAGTTTCCCGGAGAATGCTGACGCCGCAGCAGAAATTGCTGCTTATACCTTAAAATATGCTTATTCCGATTTTCAGCGCCCAAAATATTTCGAGTTGGTAAACGAACCCGATTGGCGGGTTTGGAGCGACCAGCGTTTTATCGACTGGCACACCAAAACGCATCAGAAATTCAAAGCTATGAGCATTCCAACCGAAGTTGGAGGGCCTTGTTTTTCAGTGGGATATTTCTATAAAAATGACTTTGATGCCATGAAATCCATACGAGATTTTATGGATGCTACCAATTTTCAACTCGATTTCTATTCCTTTCACATATACGATTATATGAAGTGGAGCGACGATGCAAATGATTTTGTGGGTCGTGTTTCGTCGGGACTGCCCGAAGAGGCTGTTTTTGATGCCCTGGCAGCGCACTCTAAAAATAAATACGGACAGGAATTTACCTATGTGAGCAGCGAGCATGGTGGTTACGTTAGCGATAAAACCAACCTTGAAACTGCCCAGAATGCCCTCGCCGACCAGTATTTTCCAGGAAGTGGCTTTTTACACGAAATGGAAAAACGATCCATCTCAAATTTTATAATGGTAAACAGTGCCATTACCAATACCCTGGTTTTTATGAACCATCCACACGTGGTTAAAAAATCGGTGCCGTTTATTTTACTCGAGTCTGCCGGCTGGGATCCGAAATATTATTCGAGCCTTTTGGTGAAAGAGAACTTTGATAAAAACAGCAATGTGTGGCACGAAGCCAAATTGGGGTATTTCTATGAGTTTTTTAAAGATGTAAAAGGGCATCGGGTGCATTCGGTTTGCAACGATAACGATATTCAGCAAATTTCGCTGGTCGACGGTAATCGCCTGATTATGATTTTTCATAACCAAAGTAATACCGGTGGTTTACTTGATTTAAATGTGAAAATTTGGGACAATAACATTCAACAGGTTACAACCCGAAGGTTGGGCCGCCAAAACGATTTTAGACCCTATTTTTCGGAAGAAACAAGTTCGTCGCTTTCTGATTTTTCAATTGACGGACAAGAGTCGGTTGTGGTGTTTGTAGACTATGAAAAAGCGGTGGAGCAGCGCAGCGAAATAGAGGTAATTCCTTATTACAGCTCAGAAGTTGCCACACAGTTTACAGGCGCTAAAGAGTTTACCGTTGCGGTTGAAAATCCAACAACAGTGCAAAGTGCCGAACTGCGAATTGGCTTGGCACGTGATGCTTCTGAAAGTAAAGAAATGCTGGTTGAGTTAAACGGAACCACGCTTAATTTACCGGTTGAAGATTGTGCCGGTCGTTTAACCAACGAAAACGAATATGGCTCTATGCGTTCGATTGAGATTGACCCGGCGCTTTTGAAAACCAACAATGCCGTAAAAATTTCTTTTACCGATGGAAAACAAGGGGGAATTGGTGCGGTTGTAATTCGTGCGGCTACCTTAAAAAGTGGCATACCCTTGTCGGCAAAAACCATTCAAAAAGGAACTTTTAAATTATTCCCCAATCCGGCTCAAGAGCAACTTACTATCGAATCGGGAGATAGCGGCAAGGTTTCAATCGTAACCATGGATGGAAGAGCAATCAAGGTTCAGCAACTTTTTAAGGGCCAAAATCAGCTTGATTTAAGAGGCTTTAAAAACGGCAGCTACATTGCGCACGCACAATTCGAAAACGATTCGATTTCAGAGAGATTCAACGTAATTAATTAATTGCTACTGCAAAATAAAAAGATTTAGAGATGAGGAGATTGAGTTTATTATTTATTGTGCTGGTTTTTGCCGGTACGGCAATGGGCCAAAACATGCTTACAAATCCGGGATTTGAAGATGGTTTAAACACCTGGACCTATGGGGCTTGGGGCGATGCAACGGCAAATTTTTCAACAAGTACCTCCGATAAACAGGAAGGAACGAAGGCCGCAAAAATTGATGTTATCACGGCCAATCCAAACGATGCAGGCCAGGTTTACCTGCGCAAGCAGTCACTTCAAATAGAAAAAGATAATTTATACAAACTCGACTTTCATTTGATGAGTAATTCCGGAGGCGCAGAAAGTATTGTTGTTTCCATGTACTCGCACTCTAATATGGGTTCTGCCTCGTGGGGAGGAGCCTATAAAAACAATGATGTAAGTTTTCAGGGCGATGGGCAGTGGCATAAGATTTCGTTGGACATTATCCCAACAATTGTTGAAGGTACGCCCGATTTTAATGCTTTGGCACTGATGTTTGGTTTTGCAAAAAATACCGGAACATATTATATCGACAGCGTTTCGCTGGTATCGGAAAAAGGAATTGCAGGTAACAACTACTATGTGAGTAAGGATGGAGACGATGGCAACAATGGGGCTTTTGAAACACCTTTTTTAACCATTTCGAAAGCAGCTGCCGCTGCCGGGGCCGGCGATACTGTTTTTATTCGTGAAGGAAACTACGAAGAAACTTTATCGCCGACAAATTCCGGCTTGCCCGGATTCCCCGTGGTGTTCACATCCTATCCCGGCGAGAAAGTGGTAATTTCTGCCATGCAGGCCCTAAACAACTGGCAGGCCGACGAAGGCAGTATTTACAAAACATCAGTGGATTGGAGCCTGGGACAGGAAAATTTTGTGATGCACGAAACTACTGCACTCGATTTAGCACGTTGGCCAAATAATACCGATGGCGATGTTTTTACACCCAACTCGAAAAGAAACACAGGAGGTAGCAATGGCGATGTCATTATCAATGCTTATTTAACGCATAGTGAGATTCCTAACTATAACTGGGGAAATGGAGGCTCAATTTGGTTTTATGGTGATCGGCCTGGATCTGGATGGACGGCCTGGAAAGCCTTTATAAAGAACAGTTCGACCGGGAAAGTAGTTTTTGATTTGGATAAAAATCCGGACTGGATTCGCACTTACCATTCACCAGGCGACAAAGGTGACTACTTTCTGGAAGGTGTAAGAGAAGCGCTTGATTATGAAAATGAGTGGTATTTGGATGAAACGACTCAAACACTCTATGTTCAGTTGCCCGGAGGGGCAAGTCCGGAGGATGGCAAAGTGCAAATGAGAAAACGTAGACTATGTGTTGACCTTAACGGAAAAAGTAACATCGAGATTCGTAATCTGGCCATCTTTGGAGGCTCAGTAGAAATTGGAGGAGCCACTAATAAACTTTATGGCATTTCCAGTCTTTACGGCAATTATACGAGAGGTGTAACTACTGGATTTCGTGCTAATTCTCAGAGTATATACGTAAAAAGCGGAGCAGG
Organism: uncultured Draconibacterium sp.; assembly: GCF_963676735.1. Taxonomy (NCBI): domain Bacteria; kingdom Pseudomonadati; phylum Bacteroidota; class Bacteroidia; order Marinilabiliales; family Prolixibacteraceae; genus Draconibacterium; species uncultured Draconibacterium sp. The sequence goes on from NZ_OY781464.1 coordinate 1,380,869, forward strand.
GAACACCATAGAAAAATGTGAGATTGGCTTTGGCTCCGGAAGCGGTATTTGGGATCAGGGAACAGGAACGAGAATTCTGGATTGCTATATCCACGATTTCAATTTTCTTGGCTTCTACGATGCACCTGTAAATGCCAGAGGGGAGTCTACCATTGTTCAAAATAATATCATAACAAGGGGAGGTCGTGACGCGCTGCAGATACCGGCAAAAAACAGTACCGTAGCTTATAACGATATTTCGTACAGTAACTTGCTGGCTGACGATTGTGGTTTACTGTACACTTTAGGAGCTGATAAAAACATGAAGATCCATCACAATTGGTTTCACGATGCGCAAGGCCGTGGAAGTTTGTACAAGGCCGCAGGTATATACCTGGATAACGACGCCGGCGATGTGGAGGTGCACCACAATGTGGTTTGGAATACTGAATGGACCAACATTCAGATAAACTGGAACGGTACCAACCTCGATATTTTTAATAATACACTCTGGAATGGCAAGGAAGTGATGGGCGCCTGGCATATGGAAGGAACCGCTTTCTCGAATGTGCGGGTGTGGAATAACCTTTCAGACGATTCGAATTGGGAAGAACAAGCCGACAAGAAAAACAACCTGACAGTAGCCGTAAATCCTTTTACCAACAGCAACGAGGGCGACTTTACCCTAAAAGCCAACTCACAACCCATTGATGCGGGACGTGTAATTGAAAACATAACCGATGGCTATAAAGGTTCGGCGCCTGATGTGGGGGCATACGAATTTGGAGGAGATAACTGGGTGCCCGGAATTACCTGGGACAAACAATTGGGGCCAACCGGGAATGGTTGTTATGGTTTGCCGGGCGAAAATTGCTCGGGAGTGCCAACAAGTGTTTCGGGCTTTTCAAAATCAGAACTGCGCGTTTATCCAAATCCGGTTACAGGAAGTGAGTTGCAAGTTCAAATAGCAAGTGATTCAAAAGAAACCAGCTGGCAGTTGTACGCTATAAACGGAGCTTTAATGGTTAATGGCAAAGAACAATTTAACAGCGAGTTTTCCATAAATGTAGCATCGTTAAAAACAGGTATTTATTTGCTTAGGGTCAATTCAGATAAAGAAAGTTTGACAACTAAAATTATAAAGAATTGAATAACGAATAATCATTTTATCAAATGAATAACGAATAAACTGATTCTGCCCTGATGATCCTATATGGCTCAACACAAAATAGAAAGCATGAAAAAACTAAGTCTGACACTAATAATTTTGCTTGCCCTAAAAACGGTAATTGCCCAAAATCCCCTGGTAACACACATGTTTACAGCCGACCCCACGGCGCGTGTTCACAATGGTAAATTGTATATTTATCCGTCAAGCGATACCTATCCACCGGCAGGAAGGGAAGCCGAATTTCCCCGTTTTTGTATGCCCGGATATCATGCCTTTTCATTGGAGAATGGCGCAACTTGGAAAGACCACGGCTGGATTCTGAAAGAAAATGATGTGCCCTGGGGCGACAAAGATACCTATGCCATGTGGGCGCCCGATTGTATTGAAAAAGATGGTAAATATTATTATTACTTCCCGGCAAAACCCAAGGATGGCTCTTCATTCCGAAGAATTGGTGTTGGCGTTTCCGATAGTCCAACCGGCCCTTTTGAATGGGAAGAAGATTATATAAAAGGAGTTTCCGGAATCGACCCGGGTTTGTTTATCGACGACGATGGAACACCATATTTATTTTTTGGTGGAGGCAAAGAATTGTTTGTTGCTCCGCTAAAAGCCAATATGAAAGAAATTGCTGCAGAACCAAAATTGGTTGAGCACTTGCCCGCTGGTTATAAAGAGGCTTCGTTTATGTTTAAACGAGATAGCATTTACTATTTTACTTATGCTCACGTTTTTACCGATGAGGGCTATACAATTGCCTATGCTACTGCCGACAACCCAATGGGGCCATTCACCTACGTAGGAAAAATGATGGACAACCTGGGCAACGGTACCAATCATCATTCGGTGGTGGAATACGAAGGGAAATGGATTCTTTTCTACCATTGGTGGGAAATTAGCGGCTACAACAAGCTGCGCTCGATGCGCGCCGATTACATTGAGTTTAAAAACGATGGCAGCGTAAAAAAGGTAAAACCAACTTTGCGGGGAATTGGAACACCAACCCTGGGCGATACCATTCAGATTGACCGTTACAACGAAATAAGCGGCGCTCAAACAGCCTTTGTTGGTGGTAACGAACCGCCAGGTTGGATGGTTTGCGAAACCAAAATGATGAGCCATGTACGATTTAACCGCGTTGATTTTGGCGATGGCCAGGCGCAAAAAATTGCTGCGAGAATTGCTTGTGGGCAGCGCGTTGGTAGTTTTGAGGTGCGTTTAAATAATTCGAAAGGTAAGCTAATTGCAGAGTTCCCGGCAGAATATACAGGAGGATGGAACAGCTGGAAAACAGTAGAAACCACACTTCTCGAAAAAGTAGAGGGGGTTCAGGATTTGGTGGTGGTTTTTAAGGCTGATTGGGGTTCTGATAAGGTTGTAAATTTGAATTGGCTGGTGATTCAGTAATAAACAAAAGAACCGTTCTTTCTGTATTTAGAAGAGAAAGAACGGTTCTTTTTTTATGTGACTAAAAAACTCCCGCAACAATCCTTGCTTTTATCGCCTGTAAAAAATCTTATTTCAGGTTATTTTTACTCTTGCTAAAACAAATTAAAAATGAAACCAATAAACCTATCTATAATTCTGATTAGTCTCTTATTTGGATTTGCATGCAACCAAAACGAAACAATAAGCCCGCGTGTTGAAGACGATTTTAATTTCAACTGGAGATTCCACTATGGCGATATTGAAAATGGCCAAGAAGTTGAGGCATCGGATGCCAACTGGAAAGAAGTACGTTTGCCGCACGACTGGAGTGTAGAGCAATCATTTACACAAGAAAACACGGCCGGTGCCACCGCCTTTTTACCGGGAGGAATTGGCTGGTATAAAAAAACATTTTCTGTTCCGAAGGATTGGAGTGACAGAATTACCTGGATTGAATTTGATGGCGTTTATTCCAACTCCGAAGTGTGGATAAACGGGCAATATCTCGGCAAACGCCCGTACGGTTACATTCCGTTTAAATACGAATTAAGTAAGTTTTTAAAATATGGCGAAACAAATGAAATTACCGTAAAGGCCGACCGTTCTGCTTATATCGATTGCCGCTGGTACCCGGGCTCGGGCATTTACCGAAATGTAAAGCTGGTTAGTGCTAATAAAGTACACATTCCGCAGTGGGGGGTGTTTGTTTCAACACCCGAAGTAAATGCAAAAAAAGCGACCGTTTCCGTTCAGACGGATGTGGCAAATCGTTTTGCTTCGGAAAAATCAATTACGGTAAAAAGTTCGGTTTTCCGGGGAACAATGAAGTTTACTTCCAGCGAAACAAAACTACAATTAAAAGGAGATGCACAACAAACTGTTCAGCAAAAAATGGATGTTGGAAATCCTGAGCTTTGGGATATTGACTCTCCGAATATGTACCACCTGCTTTCCGAAATTATTGTCGATGGAAAAGTAGTTGATTCGAAAGAAACAACATTCGGAATTCGTTCGTTTTCGTTTGATAAAGACAAAGGCTTCTTTCTGAATAGAAGGAATTTGTTGCTAAAAGGTGTGTGCCTCCATCACGATGGTGGTTTGGTTGGGGCAGCCGTACCCAAAGGTGTTTGGGAGCGTCGTTTGAAAAAGCTAAAAGCAGCTGGTTGTAACGCCATCCGTACTGCCCATAATCCGCCATCGGCAGAGTTTTTGGATTTGTGCGACGAATTGGGTTTCCTGGTGCAGGACGAAGCTTTCGACGAGTGGAACAACCCCAAAGACAAACGCCACAATTATAACCAGCAGGAAGCTAATCCGCTTACCAGCGGATACACTGAACATTTTACAGAGTGGAAAGAACGCGACCTGAAAAGTATGGTATTGCGCGACCGAAATCATCCTTCGATTATTATGTGGAGCATTGGTAACGAGATTGAGTGGACTTACCCGCGTTACGGGCAAGCAACCGGCTATTGGGGCAGCAACAAAGTTGGCGATGTAAACTACTACTGGGACGAGCCGCCATTGTCGGTAGAACAAATAAAAGACAATTTTAACAACGCGGAACCGGGAGATTACAATCTGGCAAACACTGCAAAAGAATTAGCCGATTGGGTACGCGATAAAGATACAACTCGGCCCGTAACCGCTAACCTGGTAATTCCATCAGTAAGTAATTTTTCAGGGTACGCCGAGGCTTTGGATATTGTAGGATTAAGCTATCGTCAGTCGGTTTACGATTATTGTAAAAAGCATTATCCCGATATGGTTTTCCTGGGAACTGAAAACTGGACACGCTATCACGAGTGGAAACCGGTGGTGGATAAAGATTTTATTTCTGGCATTTTTTTATGGACGGGTATAAATTACATGGGCGAATCGCGCAGTTGGCCTGTACGGGGTAGCGGCAGTGGTTTGCTTGATTTTGCAGGCTTTGAAAAACCATCATACCAATTGTTTAAAGCTTTGTGGAACGATGAACCGCATGTATTTATTACTACCCAAACGCTGGATAAATCGCCTTATAAAACGGTGGGCAATTCAAATAACCTGGTTGAAAAAGAAGCGAATTGGGCAGCGCGCCAAAAATGGGGCTGGCAAGAGGTAAACACTCATTGGAATTACGAAGAAGGAGAGGAGATAGCTGTTGAAGTTTATACCAACCAACCCGAGGTGGAACTATTTCTGAATGGAAAATCATTAGGCATAAAAAAGTTGGCTCATGTTAACGACCATATTTTAAAATGGATGGTTCCTTTTTCTACCGGGAAACTGGCAGCACGTGCAGTAAATAACTCAGCCGAAAATACTGTTGTAACTGCCGGAGCTTTTGCCGGAATAGAAATAAAGGCCGATAAAACTACGCTTAATGCCAATGGCTACGATGTGGTCCATTTTGTGGTTCAACTACTTGATGCTGATGGAAATCCGGTTCGGCATTCAGAAGAAGAGCTAAGATTTGAAATTGAGGGCGATGCCAAACTATTGGGTGTCGACAACGGCGCTGCAACCAGCGTTCAGGATTACCAAAGCAATAAAATAGTAACGTCTGAAGGAAAGGCTTTGATGATTTTGCAGTCGAATTTAAATGCATCAACAGTAACAGTAAAAGCCGTTTGCGAAGAAATTACAAGCAAAGAATTGAAGATAGCAATTCGATAAAAAATTGCGACATGAATTAAAATATACCCTATTTTATTTCATGTCTGCTTTTGTGACTTTTACGAAGTATTCAAATAAACAAGCGCGTTTCCTTTTTCCAACTTGGGCCAGTATATTCAAAATGAATAATAATAATGCCGCTAATTAAAGAAAAAAATAGTGAAAAATAATCCATCTTTATTCAGTAATACACCATTTTTAAACTTTTGTATTGATTGTATTTTTGTTGAATAGGTTGTGATATTCTGGTTGGCAAAGTTCAAAAAAAAGATATTCAAAATAATACAAATCAAAACATTAGAAAAACCATTTCCCATGAAGTTTATGTTATTCGTTGCTTTATTTCTGGCAATATTTTCCATAAAAAACAATGCACAGCAATTCAGCAGTAAATATTGGCAAAATCAACATATTTACGAAGAAAATAAATTGCCGACAAGAGCCACATCTTATTCCTACTCAAATCCTGAGCATGCTTTAAAAGGTGATAGGAATGATTCACGAATTAAGCTACTTAATGGCGATTGGTACTTCAAATTTGTTGACAAACAGGAAGATAAACCAACCAATTTTTATGAAGCAGGTTTCGATTTTACAGCATGGAAAACCATTGAAGTTCCTTCGTGTTGGGAAATGAAAGGTTACGGTACCCCAATTTATACTAACTCTACTTATCCTTTTACCTGTAATCCGCCTTACATCGACAGAGACAATCCTGTTGGTTCGTATGTAAAAGAATTTAATTTTCCTGAAAATTGGAACGAGCATGAAATTATTCTTCATTTTGGTGGGGTTAGCTCGGCAATGTATGTATGGATAAACGGCGAGTTTGTTGGTTATAGCCAGGACAGTCGGTTACCGGCGGAATTTAATATTACTGAATTTGTGAAAAAAGGAAAAAACATTCTTTCAGTGCAGGTTTTTAGATGGTGCGATGGCAGTTACCTGGAAGACCAGGACCATTGGCGTATGAGTGGAATTCACCGCGAAGTGATGTTGATGGCGCAACCCAAAGTGGCTTTAAACGATTTTTTCGTTCGTACAAAATTAGATTCAAACTATACAAACGCCACCTTGCAGGTTCGTCCAGAAATTGTTATTGACGAAACTTTAAACCCGAAAGATTATACATTGTCAGCTCAACTTTTCGATGCAAACAATGTGTCTGTGTTAGAAAACGCTTTGGAAGTAAATGTAAACAATATTGTAAATGAATTTTATCCACAACGCGACAACGTTTACTTTGGTTTGTTAGAGGTTGAAGTAAAGAATATTACAGCCTGGAATGCTGAAAACCCTTACTTATACACTTTGGTTTTTAACCTAAAAGATAAAAATGGAAATTCCTTAGAAGCACGAAGTGTACAAGTAGGTTTCAGAGATGTGCGTTTTAGCGATAAACAGCAATTACTGGTTAACGGCGTACCGATTAAATTAATTGGAGTTAACCGTCACGACCACAGTCCTACCGGTGGAAAAACGGTTACCCGCGAAGAAATGGAGCAGGATGTTTTTATTTTAAAACAAAATAATTTTAATACCATTCGCACATCGCATTACCCAAACGACCCATACATTTACGAATTGTGCGATAAGTACGGCTTGTATGTGATGGACGAAGCTAATATTGAATCTCATGGTTTACGAGGCGAACTGGGTAACACTCCTTCGTGGGCTGCAAGTATGATGGACCGTGTAATTCGTATGGTAGAACGTGATAAAAACCACCCTTCAATTATTTCCTGGTCGTTTGGAAACGAGTCGGGCTGCGGACCAACATTTGCCGGAATGGCAGGTTATGTAAAGGATTTCGATCCAACACGATTTATCCACTACGAAGGAGCACAAGGCGATCCCAATCACCCGGAATATGCCAAAATTAACTCCGATAAATACAAGGCGGCCATGGCCAAATATTATTCAAATCCTACTGACCCGGTTTATGTTGATGTGCTGAGCCGGATGTACCCCAGTCTCGAAGAACTGGAAGGAATGGCCACAAGCCCTTACATTCACCGTCCTATTCTGATGTGCGAATATGCGCACTCCATGGGAAATTCATTAGGCAATTTGAAGGAGTATTGGGATATGATTTATTCATACGACAATTTGATTGGCGGATACATTTGGGATATGATTGATCAGGGGATTGAAAGGACTGCCGAAAATGGAAAAAAGTATTATGCTTACGGTGGCGATTTTGGTGATACCCCTAACGATGGAAATGTGAGCATCAATGGAATCTTCAATTCCGATAAGGGATTCCGGCCACAAACATTTGAGTGTAAATACGTAAATCAACCAGTAGTATTTAGGGCTTTTGATATAGAGAGTGGAAGCCTTGAACTGGAAAATCGATTCAACTTTACCAATCTGTCGAAATTCAATTTTACCTGGGAACTGTTTGAAAATGGAGAACCAATTGATTATGGAGAATTTAAGACTTCGGAAATTGCACCGGGAGATAGAAGCAGAACGACAATAAATTTTAAAAAACCAAAAATTAAGGCTGAAAAAGATTATTGGCTGCAACTAAAAATGTATTCTTCGCAGGCAACGGATTGGGCAAGGGCTGGGTACATAATCGCTCAGGATCAATTAACTATTGTTGACAGTAAAACCATCTGGAAAGAAATAAAATCGACCGTTCCGGAGTTAAAAGAGGATAAACAGAAATTGACGTTGACGGGTAAAAAATTCACCGCTATTTTTGATAAAAAACAAGGAGCTCTTACCTCTCTTCAATACAATGATAGAAAAGTTATTGAAAAAGCCTTGCTTCCTAATTTATGGCGTGTTCCCACAGACAATGATGACTGGGGATGGAAAACAGATGAAAAACTAAATGTTTGGGCAAATTCAAAATCTCAATTGAAACTGGAAAGCATTGATGCTCAGAAACAGGATAGTACGATTGTCGTAAAGATAACCCGGATGATACCGGAGGCCGCTAGAATAGAAGAAAAGTACACCGTTTATGACAATGGAACCATAGATGTTCATTTTGATATCACTGTCGATGAGTCGGCTCCGGAACTAATACGCGTCGGGATGCAAACCGGTATTAACAGATCTTTTGAGAATGTTCAGTTTTATGGTAGTGGGCCCCATGAAAACTATATCGACCGCAATTGTTCGTCATTAAAAGGAGTTTATTCAATGAAAACCGACGAATTGACCAAATCATATGTTCGGCCTCAGGAATGCGGGAACAGAACGGGAATAGAATGGGTGAAGCTAACAGGAGAAAATGGGCAAACAATAAAAATCACAGCTAGTGATAAAATAGCATTTTCAATATGGCCCTTTACCGAAGAAAACCTGAGCAAGGCGAACTTTACATGGCAGTTGGAGGATGCTGATTATTATACCTTGAATATTGATTTAATTCAGGCCGGCGTTGGTGGGATCGATTCATGGAGTATAAAAGCACGCCCGCTGAATAAATACCGATTGTTAGAAAAGCATTATTCATACGGTTTTAGATTGACGGAAAGATAGTTTTTTATTTATACTCATTAAGACTGTACCTTTACCTATTCAAAATGAATATATTATAATTGCTGAATATGAAACTAAAACTAAACGCAATTTTTTGGGTAACCATCCTTTTACTGCACTCATGTGAGAGCAAAAAATCAGTTTTTATTGATTTTGAGAAAACAATTCCTCAGGTTGAATTTGCGGTGGAAGATATGGAAAAAACCTTGTTGGAAAAAGACTATGAGCTAAAAGAGAATGCATCGTTTCGAATTTTGATTGCAATTGATACAGCTTTTAACCAACCTGAAGGATTTCGGATAACAAAACCAAATAACAAAACTTTACAACTGTTATCGGGTGATGCCAATGGTTTAATGTATGCTTGTTTTGAGTTAAATGAGCTGATTCGTACCGGTGAAATTCTGGAAAACATCAATCATATTGAAGAAAAACCATACATCCCAAAACGCGGTATAAAATTCAACATTCCACTCGACATACGAACCTCAGCCTTTGATGATTCGGGTGATGCCGCCCAAAACAACATCGCCGAAATGTGGAACTATGATTTTTGGGTAGCTTTTTTCGATAACATGGCACGTTACCGTTACAATGCAATTTCATTTTGGAATGCACATCCTTTTTCTTCGATGGTAAAACTGGATGATTACCCCGATGTAGCTTTGCAGGATGTTTGCGGAACTACCATAAAACCTCAGGATGAACCATGGGCATGGAATGTTCCGGAAATGGCAAGTGCAAAACCTGTTGCCAATCTGAAAGTGCTGAAGAAAATGAGTATCGATGAAAAAATTGAGTTTTGGCAAAAGGTAATGAGGCATGCAAAAAACCGGGGAATTGATGTGTATTTTATTACCTGGAATATTTGTTTAAACGGTGCTGCAGTGCCCGGCCCAAACGCTGAAGTAGGTGATAAAAAGGGGAAATATGGCATCAGCAACGATTATCAAAATCAAACCAGTATCGATTATTTAAGAAAATCAGTAAAGCAATTTATTCTGAACTATCCCGATTTAACAGGTTTAGGAGTTACCGCAGGCGAAAATATGCGCAAGCCAATGACCGACGAGGATAAAGAAAAATGGTTGTGGGATACCTATGGCATGGGAATATTGGATGCAAAAGTCGTTCAGCCTGAACGCGAAATAAAGTTTATTCACCGCTTTTGGTGGACCGACATGGAGAAAATTATGAAGTACTGGGGCGATTATCCCGACCAGTTTGATATGAGTTTTAAATATGCAAAAGCCCGTTTGTATTCGCATGAAAATCCTCCATTTGCCGACCCATTATTGGATTGGATGGCGCCACAAAATCTAAAATCGTGGTGGAACCTGCGAAACGATGATATTTTTATCCACCGCTGGGGCGACCCGGCATACGTCAGCGGATTTATAAAAAACATGCCATACAAGGCTACTGCCGGTTACCACATGGGCTCCGACGGTTACGTTTGGGGACGCGAATTCATTAGCAAAAACCCGGAGTCGCCAAGAATGTTGGAAATTAACAAACACTGGTTCCGCTTTTTGTTGTGGGGCCGTTTGGGTTACAACCCGGATATTCCTTTGGAACGTTTTGAAAAAATTCTGGCAGCCAGATTTCCTGAAACGGATGCAAAACTACTGTTGAAAACCTGGCAACATTCCTCCAAAATTATTCCGCAAATTAATCGATTCCACTGGCGCGACTGGGATTACATGTGGCAACCCGAGGCTTGTATGTCCGGAGGTAAGGATTTGGTAACGGTTGATGATTTTCGAACTAACCCGACCATGCAGGGAAGCGGAATTTTAAACCCTTTCGATTTTGTTAAGGCAAGTTTGGCAAAATCGGAAATCAAAAAAATCACACCGTTGGATGTGGCTGCTAAGCTTGAGCAGAGCGCAGCTACCGCATTAAAAGGTGCAAACGAACTGCTGAATTCAGAAACAACAAAGGAGTTGGAACAGACTTTGCTTGATATTCAGGCCATGGCACATTTGGGTAGGTATTATTCAAACAAAATAAAAGGAGCGATTGAACTCGAATTCTTCAAACAAAGTGGCAATGAAGAACATAAACAAAAAGCAGTGGAATATTTAAAGCAGGCAACTAATTGGTGGCAGGAGTACCGCGATGTGAATATTGACCGGTACGAGAAACAAAATTTTGCACGTTTACGGACTTTCGATTTCGATAAGAATCTCGAATTAACAAGAAATGATATTGAGCTGGCTGTAAAGGCGCTTAGCTATGCATCCGAAAAATAACGAGATTATGATATATCTGAAATACTTGGTGCTTGTGATTTGTTTATTAACGGTTAACATTTCGGTATTTGCAAAGGAAGCTCCATCCACATTTAAAAATCCAATCGTTCCAGGATTTCATTCCGATTCCTCAATCCGTCGCGTTGGCGACACCTTTGTAGAAGGCGTTCTGCTCGACAAAAACAATGAAATAATTGCCGGGGCGTATTACGTGTATGTAACAAAACTTAAATGAACGATTCCATTTGCTCAATGCATTAAAAAAGCTGCAGAATCCTAACTCTTTTCATTGTTTCGAAACTGGCTGGGCGACATTCTGATGTGTTTTGAAAACAAACGCGAAAAATAATATTGGTCGTCATAACCCAGTTCCTGGGCAATCTCCTTAATTCTTTTTTCTGAATTCACTAGATACCTGCAGGCCTTTTGTATTTTCATTTGTAAGAAATAATCCATTGGCGAGCATTTTAGTTTTTTCATGAACACCTTATAAAGGTTTGCACTTGAACAGCCACAAATTTCACCGAGTTCGCTTAGGGTAATCCGCTTGTTGGTGTTGTTGTTCATAAACGATAAGGCCTTGCTAAAATAATCGCCGGCAGGTTTATCTCCTGTAAATCTGAAATTTTCAATTTGTCTGATTGAAGTTAAGTAATATTTTAAACAGGTGTTGGCATAAAGGACATTCTCGAAATTATTATACTGCTCGAGGTTTTGCAGCATCTGCTCGAAAATGAGCATCCGGTCTTCAATGCGCGAATTTATGGTTTCCTCAATTGGCAATAAAACTTCACACGGAGGTGTGTATAAGTCAGCATTCTTCCCGGTAAAATGGATCCAGTAATTATCCCAGGGCTGGGTTTCCGATGAGCTGTAGCGGCACATTTTGTTGGGCGGAATAATAAAAACATTATTGCTTTTTACCAATGTCTCATTGCCTTCAACGCTAATTCTTCCCTGGCCCGATTTGCAATAGAACAGAATATACTGTTCGCTGCCCGTTGGCCGGTCACGGTATTGCCCTTTTGCGTTTGGGAAATGTCCAATGTGAGTAATATAAAGATCTCTAATTCGAGGATCTTGTAAAATCTGTTTTTCTACATGATCAGGAATATAAACCATACGTTGCCCGGTAAAGCCATCTTGTCTTTTTTGAATGTTCATAACGCAATGGAAGTAAAATATAATCCATCAAATTTACACAAAATACTATTTCCAAACGCATCAATGACAGGTATTTTTGTATTCATTAAAAAGTAAACACTCTTTTTTTGCTTATGCTTAAAATGTTGGTTTAAAATTAGTTTTATAAAACTTGAGATGTGAGTTTACAAAAACAGATTGCAATGAAAAGATATTTATTTGCATTAATAATGCTCATTTTCTTTATTGGTTCTTGTTCAGACCAAAAGAATTCCAAGGATAAAATGAGGAGGTTTGTTTTTGTGTCATTGGATGCAAACAAATACATTGATATTTCTGAAGTAATAAAGGATAAGAAAGCCTATGATTTGCTTCTGGAAAATGGTTTTGTGAATGTGGAGACCTACAACTCAGATTCAATTAATATAATTATTGTTGATGCAGAAGCAGATTTTGATTTGGATACATGTAAGAAGGTAATAAATAATCTATCAAAAGAATCTGCAGAATTTTTACCCTTTGCAAAAGTAATTGATGGCGAGTATGCACTTATCGATCGAATTTACAAGATGGAGCAGAAGCGGGTTTATACAGCTGCTCAAGGTCAGTTAATCCGAAGAACACCAAAAGAGTATGCCCGTTTTGTCTTGACATTAGAGATCATTAATGATCCCGAATTGGCAAACGAATATGTTGCTGTTCATGCACCAGGAAAAGCATGGCCTGAGATTACTCAGAATATGAAAACTGTTGGAATCAAAGATATGGAAATATACCTAACCGGATATAGAGCCTTTTTGATAATGGATACAAAACCTGATTTTGACTGGGATACAGACGGCGAAAAGTGGGGGACATTACCTCGCGAAAAGGAATGGCAGGCCTATGTGGCAAAGTTTCAGAAAACTAACCCGGAAAGTAAAGCAGCCGAGAAATGGAAATCAATGAAATAGTTGTTATTGTCAAAAAGTATAATACAGTAAAACCAAGGGGATATTAACGATTAATTACACTGCTTTTAATAATGTAAGTATTGTGTTATCTGTAATCAAACTATCATGCAAAAAATAAAAAGTTATAAGGTTTATTCCACTAAAGCAAAACTCGAAAAGCCTATCTCTGATGCGACACACACTATTACCGAAATTTCGTTTTTGGTAGTCCGAATACAAACCGAACAAGGAGTTACCGGAGAGGCCTATTTGTTAAGTTTTCAATATAGTCCAAATGCCATTATTGGTGCAATTAAAGACCATGGCGACCAATACATTGGCGCGTATGTTAACGAAACAGGACGTATGTTTACTGAAGTTGATTGCGATAATGAGTACTTTGGAAAAGAGGGGATTAACCGCTGGGCACAGGCTATTTTTAATATGGCCATGTGGGATGCGCATTGTAAAATTCTGGGTGCTCCTATTTGGAAAGTACTGGGAACTTATAAAACAGAAATCCCGATTTATGGTAGTGGCGGTTGGATATCGTATACCGTTGATGAGCTGAAGGATGAGGTGACCAATTATGTGAAGCGCGGTTTTAAAGCGGTTAAAATTAAGGTGGGTAAACCCGATTGGAAAGAAGACCTGGAGCGTTTGAGTTTGGTGCGCGAATCGGTTGGCAAGAACGTTGAAATTATGATGGATGCCAACCAGGGAATGTCGTTACCCAATGCAATGAGCCTGTCGAGTGCAGCCCGTGAAATTGGAATTACCTGGTTTGAAGAGCCGATAAATCATACCAACTTCCGCGGATTTGAATCCTTAAAAAACAAAACCGGGATTTCGCTGGCAATGGGCGAACGCGAGTTCAGTTCACTGCCTTTGCGCGAACTTATTGAACGAAGTGCACTGGATATTTGGCAACCTGATATTGTGCGAATTGGAGGCGTTGAAGCCTGGAGAGAAAGTGCTGCTTTGGCTGGAGCTTATGATATTCCTGTTCTGCCGCATTATTATAAAGACTACGATATTCCACTGTTGTGTACCATCCCCAATGGTGTTGGAGCAGAATCATTTGATTGGATTGATCCGCTAATTGATTACCCACTTGAAATTAAGAATGGTATGGCAAGGCCTCATAATCGTCCGGGCTGGGGATTTTCTTTTAAGGATGAATGTTTAACGGAAATTGTATAAACAATGCAAGCATTTCAAATAACAGAAAAAGAAAAAACACGCTTCACCAAAATACCAAAACCTACTGTTAAAGAAGGCGAAGTATTGGTGAGGATTAAAAAAGCTGGCTACTGCGGAAGCGATTTAAATTCTTTTCGGGGATTAAATCCACTGGTAAGCTATCCTGTAATTCCGGGGCACGAGTTAAGCGGAATTGTAGAGGAAATAGGAGCGAATGTCCCCAGCGAAATAAAACTTGGAGGGCAGGTTGCCATAATGCCTCAAACAGCTTGTGGGAAATGTGCCTCGTGCCGGAATAAACGCTTTAATGCCTGCCAGTTTAACGAAACCCTTGGAGTGCAGCGCGATGGGGGATTAACTGAATACCTTGCCGTTCCCTGGGAAAAATTGATAGCCGATGATTCTTTAAGTTTAACCCAACTGGCTTTGATAGAACCGCTGGCGGTGGGTTTTCATGCAGCCAAACGTGGGCAGGTAAAAACGAAGCAAAACATTGTTGTAATCGGTTGCGGGGTAATTGGTTTGGGAGCAATTGCCGGGTCAAAAGCTTTTGGCGGAAAAGTTATTGCCATTGACATTGCCGATGATAAACTGGAAAAAGCCCGAATTGCTGGCGCAACTTACACTGTAAATTCTTCAATTGAAAATGTGCCCGAACGGATTAACGAATTTACAAAAGGATTTGGAGCCGATGTGGTTATTGAGGCAGTAGGTTTGCCGCTTACTTATAATCTGGCTATAGATATTGTTGGTTTTACGGGCTGCGTGGTGTACATAGGTTACAGCGCAAAACCTGTGAGCTTTCATACCAAATTGTTTGTTTTAAAGGAAATCGACATCCGTGGCTCGCGAGGTTCAGAGCCCGAAGATTTCAAAAATGTTATGAAAGCGGTGAAGGCCGGTGCCGTAAATCCCGAAGATATTGTCTCGCATACTTTTGATTTTAATGAAGCCGACAAAGCCATCGAATTATGGTCGGCCGACCCTTCAAAAGTTACCAAGGTTGTAATAAGCTTATAACAAAATCAAAATGAACAAAATAGAACAGTTATTCGGACTAAGCGGAAAAATCGTAATTGTAACCGGAGCTTCAAGTGGTTTAGGTTTGTCAATGGCCATTCTTTTGGCTCAATGTGGGGCAAAGGTTTATGGATTCAGCCGCCGGGGAGTGCCCGAAAAAGAGCTTGATGTTGAGCTTACAGGAGAAATTATCTTCGAGAAATTGGATGTGACCGACAATGAAGCACTTGCGCAGAAGTTTAAAGAAGTTGCCGATGCCAACAATGGAACTATCGATGTGTTGGTAAACAATGCTGGCGTAACCATAAAAAAACGTGCCGAAGATTTTACCGTTGATGACTGGAAATACATTCACGACATCAATGTAACGGCACTGTTTCAATGTTGCCAAAAGGCTTATCCCTACCTGAAAATGTCAAAAGATATTGGTCGCATCATCAACATCTCATCTATGGCCTCCTTTCTGGGTTTCTCTGAAGTTGTTCCTTACAGCTCCAGTAAGTCAGCCGTACTAGGCATTACCAAAGGTTTGGCAGTAGAATGGGCACAAGACAATATCCTGGTTAACTCGGTTTCGCCCGGTTGGTTCCCTTCAGAAATGACGCAGGGAGTAATGGATGAAAACCGAAAAGCGAAGATACTGAAGCGAATGCCACTACATCGTTTTGGGAAACCTGAGGAGTTAGCAGCTATGATTGGCTTTCTTGCTTCTCCAGCAGCATCGTACATTACCGGTCAGGATTTTAGTGTAGATGGGGGAGCATTGGCCTATGGATTTTAAAATAAAGTAAAAATGAAAATTGACGCACATCAACATTTTTGGAAATACAATCCCGAAGAATATTCGTGGATTACAGATGAATTAATGGTCATAAAACGCGATTTTCTTCCTCAACATTTACAACCATTATTGAAGGCTAATGGCTATGATTCCTGCATTGCTGTGCAGGCCCGACAATCGATTGAAGAAACCAATTGGCTTTTGAATTTAGCCAATGAAAATTCTTTTATAAAAGGAGTAGTTGGTTGGGTTGATTTAAGAAGCAATATTCTTGAGCAAACCTTGGAAGAATTAGCTGAAAACAAAAAGCTGGTGGGCGTTCGGCATGTAGTTCAGGATGAACCTGATAATGACTTTATGCTTCGCCAAGATTTTAAGAATGGCATTGCTTTGTTAGAGAAATTTAGCTTAACATACGATATTCTGGTTTTTCCAAAACAATTATCGGCTGCAATTGAACTGGCAAAAACATTTCCCAATCAGCCATTTGTTATCGACCATATTGCCAAGCCAGATATTAAATCTGGAAGAACTGAAGAGTGGAAAAAAAATATACGCCCATTTAAAGATTTAGACAATGTAAAATGCAAAATATCGGGTATGGTTACCGAGGCAGATTGGGCAAATTGGTCAAGCAGCGATTTTACTCCCTACCTGGATGTAATAGTTGAGACTTTTAGTACAAAAAGGATAATGTATGGTAGCGACTGGCCGGTTTGTTTGTTAGCTGCTGATTATGCAAAAATGTCGAAAATCACAAAAGAGTATTTTGCTGCTTTCAGTCAGACTGAACAAGATGATATTTACGGAAAGAATTGTGAACGGTTTTATTTAAACAGATAAAATGGAGTACAGAAAGTTAGGAAATACCGATATGCTGGTTTCAGCATTAAGTTTTGGAGCTTCAGCATTGGGGGCTGTTTTCGGAAAAACAGACGATAAAGAGGGAATTAAAACTGTTCATGCCTCAATTGATAATGGAATCAATTATATCGATGTGGCTCCATTTTATGGCGACACTATGGCCGAAAAAGTTTTGGGAGAGGCTTTAAAATCGGTTCCTCGCGATAAATATTTTTTGGCCACCAAAACCGGACGTTTTGCCAACGGCTATTTTAATTTTACTCCCGAGGCTATCGAAAAATCTTTACACGAAAGTTTAGAACGTTTGGGCGTTGATTACCTGGATGTGTTGCAATTGCACGATGTTGAGTACCAGCAAAAAAAACACCTCAATGTGGTTATTAACGAATCGCTTCCTTATCTGGAAGAACTAAAAAGTAAAGGTTTAATTCGCTACACAGGCTTTACCTCTTATCCCATCGAGGTATTTCAATACGTATTTGAAAATGCCGGGGCCGATACCTTATTGTGCCACAACCATTACATGTTAAGCGACACCAGTATGTTGCAATTATTACCTTTGGCTAAAAACCGTGGAGTTGGTTTAATTGCAGCATCACCATTGGGAATGGGCTTGCTCACCGAAAGGGGAGTGGCAGATTGGTTTCCGGCCACAGAAGAGGACAAGCGAACGGTGCAAAAAGCGGCTGCATTTTGTAAAGAAAACGGAACAAGCATCGAAAAACTGGCCTTGCAATTTGGCTGTGCAAATCCGGAAATACCTACCAACCTTGTTTCTTCTTCAAAACCGCAACGAATGATTAATAACATTAAAGTAATTGAAGAACCTTTGGATATGGAACTGGTTTACGCTGTTCAGCAAATTTTAGCTCCCATAAAAGATAAAGATTTTGATTTTGCAAATGAATGCGAATTGATGTAAAAATGAATTTGAAGAATCTAAATAATATGAAACAAACACTATCTATTTTTTGCTTATGCCTGTTAATGGCTTGTGCATCAAAACCAAAACAATCTGAAAAGGACGGTTTTCAGCAAAAGGAAAAATTTGAAGAAAGCTGGGAAAGCCTGCAGAATTACGAAATTCCGCAATGGATGAAAGACGCTAAATTTGGCATTTTTATTCATTGGGGGCCAAACTCGGTGGCCGAATTGCATACCGATTGGTATCCTCGCTGGATGTATTCCGATAAAGGGCATATCAATATTCAAACGGGCGAAATTAAAGCCGGAGAACCGCACGTGGCTTACTTGTATCACAAAGAAAAATTTGGCGACCAAAAAGAATTTGGTTACAAAGATCTGATTCCAATGTGGACCATGGAGAATTTTAATCCGGAAGAGTGGGTGAGTCTTTTTAAAGAAGCTGGTGCACAATATGTAATTCCGGTAGCCGAGCATCACGATGGTTATGCTTTGTATGAATCAAGCTACACCCGTTGGAATTCTACAAAAATTGGTCCGAATTACGATGTCTTTAAGGCCTTGGCCGACGAGATTAAAAAACAAGGTTTAATTTTTGGAGCAAGCTCGCATTTGGCCTTTAACTACAACTACTACAACCAGCAAGATTATTTTGATACCGGCGACCCGCAATATGCCGATTTGTACGCACCTCCACACGAAATTGGTGATTCGGTGAGCCAGGAATGGCTGGCCGATGTTTGGTGGCCACGCACCAAAGAAATAATAGATAAATATGATCCGGACATTTTGTGGTTCGATTTTTATTTAGACCGCCCCGAGTTTGTTCCCTACCATAAAAAACTGGCTGCGTACTATTACAACTCAGGAATTGAACGTAACAAAGATGTGGTTCTGCAAACAAAAAATTTCAAATTCGAGTCCTACCCCGAAGGTACCCACATGTTCGATTTAGAAAGAAGTAAGTCGGATAAAATCCGCAAAGAATATTGGCAAACCGATACCTCAATTGGTAAAAACTCGTGGTATTATTCAAAAAACTGGATTCCAAAATCAGCACAGGAATTGGTTGCTGATTTGGTTGATATTGTAAGTAAAAACGGTTGTTTATTGCTGAATATCGGACCAAAAAAAGATGGTACCATTCCGGAAGACCAGAAAAAAACTTTATTGGACATAGGAAAATGGCTTAAGGTAAACGGCGAATCGATTTATGGTGCAACTCACTTGGAAGTGTTTGGCGAAGGCCCCACCAAAACAAATACCGGTCATTTGGCCGAAAGCAAGGACAAAAGCTATACCGGGCAGGATTTCCGTTTTACTAAAAATGGAGATAACCTTTACGCCATTGCATTGGTACCTCCAACTAATGATATTGAAATTAAGTATTTAAACACATCGAATATCAACATTAAATCTATCGCGCTTTTAGGTTATGATGGCAAGATTGAGTTTGAACAGTCGGCCGGGAAGTTAAGCATAAAACTTCCTTCCGACGCGGAACTGGATTATTCCTGGGTGTTTAAAATCAAGATTTAATTACAGCATTAGATGTCCAAAACAAGATAAAATTTTCGAAATCATAATGGAATTCAATTTGTTTAAATACAAACCTCTCATGGCTTTGGCTATGGGAGGTTTGTAGTTTTAGCATTCGAATTATGTATTTTTTTTAAAGATATCCCGGAAAGCGTTTGTTTTGTTCGAAGCAAGGTATATCCTTCATTAAAACTAAAAAATCCCCCAACAAACATCTTTTTTATCTCCTTCAAGTATGAATGTTTGAGCCTAACTTTGATATCAATTGAAGTTTCTAAAATGAAATTGATATTAACCAATTTTAAAGAGTGGATTTGAACTAATATTATACTTAAATCAAAAGTTAAGAGAATTTTGAATAGAATTCAGATTGGAAATCTATCACAAAAAGAGTTAAGGTGAAAAATTGAATTAGGAATAAAGTAGAAATAGATTTATGAAAAGTGTTTTAATAGTATTTTGTTTTTTTGCGATAAGTTTTTGCCAAGATATTTTTGGACAGAAAGCTCCCGAGAATTATAAAAATCCTATTCTTTCAGGCTTTTATCCCGACCCATCCATTTGCCGTGTTGGCGATACTTACTACATGGTAAATTCGAGTTTTGAGTGGTGGCCGGGTTTGCCTATTCATAAAAGTAAGGATCTGGTGAACTGGGAAAAAATCGGGTATGGATTGCATCGCCCCGACCAGATTGTTTATGAAGATGGCTTAAGAAATTCAAACGGGATTTTTGCGCCTACCATCCGTTACCACGAGGGCACTTTTTACATTATTACAACCATGGTGGGGCAAAAAGGAAATTTTATCATCACCGCAAAAGACCCGTCCGGCCCATGGAGCAATCCAATGTGGATAAAAGACGCGCCTGGTATTGACCCCTCATTGTTTTGGGAAGACGACGGTAAATGTTACTATACCGGAGCCGGAGTAGTGGATGGAACACAAGGCGAATGGCCCGGGAAAAATGGCATTTGGATGCAGGAAATCGACCCGGATAAAGGCATTCTGCTTGGCGAAAAGAAACAACTGACTTATGGTCATGCGTCCAATGCACGTTGGGCAGAGGGGCCGCACTTGTTTAAAATTAATGGCGAATACCTCTTGCTAATTGGTGAAGGTGGAACCGGCGAATACCACGCGGTTACTGTATTTAACAGCAAAAATCTGTGGGGACCCTACATCCCAAATCATGCCAATCCGGTGATGACACACCGTCACCTGGGTAAAACACACCCAATTGGGCAAACCGGGCATGCAGATTTGGTGCAAACACAAAACGGCGACTGGTGGAGTGTAATGCTGGCAAAACGTCATGTGGATGGTTTTGTAACCCTTGCCCGCGAAACATTTTTGGCAAAGGTGATTATGACACAACAAGAAAGTGGTGTAACTCCCATTTTTAATCCGGGGGTTGGTTTATTGCAAAGCGAACAGGATCGCCCTGGCTTACCTTGGACACCTGTTCCTGAGATTCCGCAACGCGACGATTTTAATGCCGACAAGCTGGGCTTGCAGTGGAATTTCCTGCGATCGCCACGATACGAATGGTACTCGCTTAACAACGGACAGCTAAAACTTGAACTTAGGCCCGGGCAGGTAACGCAGTTGGTAAACCCTTCATTTGTTGCGCAACGTACCCGCCATTTTAATTATCGGGCAACAACAAAATTTCAATTCAAAACAAAAAAGGAGAATGAAAAAGCAGGCCTTGTAATTTATCGCCGGCACGGAAATAATTATCAACTGCTAAAAGCAAAAGATAAAGTAGAGTTGGTGAAAGCTTTTCAAAAAGACAATAAGGGAGAATTTATTCCTGAGGTTTTGGCAAGCGTACCCTATAAAAACGAAGCGTTGGTTTTAAGTGCCAAAGTAGATGGTTTAAAAGTGCAGTTTTATTTTGGCGAATCGGAAAAAGACCTAAAACCAATTGGCGAAAGTCAGGATTACACCCTGATTTCGGATGAGATTGCCCAACGTTTTAATGGTGTTTATGTTGGGGTGTATGCCACATCAATGGGAGAGGATAGCAAAAATGAAGCGGTATTTGACTGGTTTGAGTTAAATGGGAGTGATTAGTAAAAACACCCCCAACTATTAAATTTTTTTCCCTCCTGAAAAAGTAGGGAAGATTGTAGCTTTGAAAAAAGAAAATTCAGAAAATGGTTCGATTAATTTTAGTTATAATTCTGCTTCAGTTGGTGAGCGTAACAAGTGCACAAAAAAAGTATGCCCCTTGCTGGGAATCACTTTTGCAATACGAAATCCCGCAATGGTATAAAGATGCCAAATTCGGTATTTTTATTCACTGGGGACCAACAACAGTCCCGGCAAACGGTGCCGAATGGTATGGCTTTCATATGTGGAACGAAGGAGAGGTTGATGCGCTTGGAAATCCTGCAAAAGAGCCGTCGAGCGCTTATAAATATCATGTCGAAAATTTTGGGAAGCCTGAAGATTACGGCTACACTAAATTTATTCCCGAGTTTAAAGCAGAAAATTTTAATGCCAAAGAATGGATTGATTTGTTTGTTGAGGCGGGTGCAAAATACGTTGTTCCGGTAGGCGAGCATTGTGATGGTTTTGCCATGTACAATTCAAAAATCACCCGCTGGAATGCAGTGAACATGGGACCAAAAACCGATATTGTTGGCGAGCTTTTTTCTGAGGCGCGAAAGCAAGGGCTGAAAGTGGGCACATCGTCGCATTACGCTTATGGCTGGCATTGGTGGACCTACAAAGACAAATTTGAAACCACCGACCCTGAGCTGGAAGATTTTTACTGGAAAGCCCATGACCGTTGGGAGCCGGCCACCAAAGAGTGGGTAGAAAACTGGTATAACAGAACCATGGATATGATGGAAAGTTACCAGCCCGATTTGCTGTGGTTCGACCTGGGTTTTTGCGAACCTGCCTACGAAGAAGCACGCAAAAAAATTCTGGCTAACTATTATAATCAAGGCCTCAAAAATAATCAGGAAGTAGTGTTGAATTACAAAAATATTAAATGGAAACCGGTGCCTGATGGTGCTGCGGTTTTAGATTTGGAAAGCGGAAAACTGGACCGGATAAGAAGCGAAGTTTGGCAAACCGATATGAGTTTGGGTGGCTGGCGCTGGGGGTACTGCGAGCCTTACGAAATGCGTTCGCCCAATAAGTACCTGCAGGATTTGATTGACATTGTGAGTAAAAATGGGGTACTTTTATTAAACGTTGCACCTAATAAACATGGTGTTATTCCCAATGACCAGCAAGCTATTCTTCGCGAAATGGGAAGCTGGCTAAAAACAAATGGCGAGGGCATTTACCAAACGGTTCCGTTTACGGTTTTTGGGCAGGGGCCAAGCAATGCCGAAATGCGCTTGCATGCCAATATTCATGAAAAAGGATTTACGCCAAACGATTTTCGTTACACCCAAAAAGGACAAAACATTTATGCCTTTTGGTTGGAACAGGACGAACGAAAAGTTGTTGAACTGGATGCTTTAGGTGCCGAAGACCGAATTATAAACGACCCTATCGCAAAAGTTAGTTTGTTGGGGTGCAATGAAGAAATAAAGTGGATTCAGCAAAATAATGAACTGGTAATTGAAGTTCCAAAGACCTTTAAGTCAAAAAATCCGCTGTGTTTTAAAATTGAATTAAAAGAAATACCGAGTGACATATTTGGTTTGTAGAGAAGATTTGAAATGAAGAATTTAATTACATTTTTATTTTTAGCCCTCACGTTAAGCGTTAACGCACAATCAAATCTAATTCCCGATGGAAGTTTTGAAGAAGGCGTAATTGATGGAGATAACAGCGCTTATTACAAATTAAACTGGGAAACCGTTTGGCGCATTTGGCCACATATGCGTTTTGATTACGAAAGCGAAAATGTAAATAGCGGCGAGCGGGCTTTAAAACTTTCGTATGAAGTGTATACCGGCTCGGCAGAAAATTACCAACCCACTTTTCGTTGCGAAGCCTTTCCTCCGCTTGAAGATGCCAGCTATCGTTTTTCGTTTTATTATAAAACCGATACCGATCGCTCGGGCGAAACCTTCGATTTGCGTTTTAGCGAAGGCACACAGCTAAGTGGTAATCAGAATTTTGCCAATTTTTCGGTGCCCATCGAGGCAGCAGCAAAAGATGGATTTGTGGAGCTTGCCATTGAGTTTCAGACCGGTAAAGAAATGGCCGGCTTCTTACCCTTTATTGAGGTACCCTGGCTTGATGAAAGCGCCTGGTTTTATATCGACGATGTAAGCCTGGTAAAAGTGGTTGATACCCCGGAAGCATGGGGCCCAACACCCGAAAACAATGCAATAGGAATAACCACCACCACAACGCTGAACTGGCAAAGTGGTAAAGGCGCCATTGCACACAATCTTTATTTTGGTACTTCAGAAAACGAACTGGAATTGCTCGGTGATAGTTTAAGCTCCAACTTTTATGATCTGAACAATCTGGAAAATGAAAGCCAATATTTTTGGCGTGTTGATGAGATAGATTCGGTGGGTGTGGTGGCTACGGGCGAAGTATGGAATTTTACCACACGAACCTACTACGAGGAATACATGTACAAGGTAAAGAATGAGCGCATGGAATCGGATAGTTTGATTACCTGGAAGCAGTTTGGCCCGGGTAATTCAGGTTTTGTTAATTTCTTGCGTTACCATCCAACACTACCCGATGTGTGTATTACCTCGCCCGATATGGGAAATACCTATCAAACCAACGACAACGGAAAAAGCTGGTACACCATAAAAGACATTGATGGTGATGGCAGTTTTTACCGCTTATACGATGCTTTTTATTCAACAAAAACTGCTGCCTTTGGTATTGCCATTGAAAGTTCACGTTTGTGGACGACCAGCGACACCGGGCGCCACTGGCAAAACATTAAACACTGCCCCTGGTACGATAATGATGCCGAAGGTAACGACACCCGCTCGTGGTACCGGAAAGTGTCAGCAGTGGCCATCGACCCGGCTAACGATGATACATGGTATGTTGGGGCCGGAAACTTTTGCCGCGGGCAGCAACAGCTTTGGGGATCAACAAAAGATGCCAACGCCGAGAATCCACGGGGAGTGGATTCCAACAACATGGGGCGCATTTGGAAAACCAGCGATGCCGGGGAAACCTGGACCGAACTGACCAGCGGAATAGATACAAAAGCGCAATTCTCGCGAATTATCGTTCATCCCGAAAACAGCAATATGGTTTTTGCAGGTTCTAATTATGGCCTGTATAAATCGGTGGATGGCGGCCAAAACTGGACCAACATTGGTGAGGGAAAATTAGATAATAACACCATCATAAACATGGATTATTACTACAATGCAGGCACCGGAAAGTTTGTGTTGTATGTTGCCGACCAGGTGCGCTACTATCCTAATGGAAGCAGTACACGTTGCGACGGGGGTATTTTTAAATCAGAAAATAATGGTAATACATGGCAAAATATCAACGGGAATATTTACCTCGATATTAACCGTTTAACAGGTGGGGTGCCCTACAACTATTACCTGTATATTGCCCGTTGGTTTGGCATTACGGTTGCTGAAGCCCAACAGCAATACCCCGTTAAACCGGTAAAAGCATTGCAATATTTTAATTCGATTAACGTAGATCCAAGCCAGGAAAATACCTTATACCTTGGTTTTTACGATGCCCAGGTGCAGCAATCCATTATTCCGGGCCGACTTTGGAAAACCACAGATGGAGGCCAAAGCTGGATTAACATGGCCCGCGATTACGCAACAGTCTGGGAAGCTGACCAAAGTTACTGGCAAGAACGCAATAATCCGGTTAGCGATAATGTAGTAACCGGCCACAAGCCAACCAATCAGCAATGGGGAGTTAACTATCCTTTGCGCTCGTTAAGGTATGCAGCCGTTAATTCGCGCGGCGATGTAATGATTTTATATGCACACAACACGCTTTTAAGTACGGATGGAGGAGCCACTTTTAAACAGGTAGACGAAACCTATACCGGCAATGGAAATATTATGGGCACTGGCAACAGTAACCTGCCCGGGCAGTGTTTGTGGCAAGACAAACGTTTAGGTGAAGGAGTTTTGTACTGCGGCTCGGGCGAGCACAACCTTTGGCGAACAACCAACGATGGAAGCAATGGTAACCAAGCTGCCAAATTTATTGAAGGTACCCAGGAAAGTGTTTTTGCAGTAACCACGCATCCCTGGGATGAAAATACGGTTTATACCACTTCGATGCGCCAAAAGGATTTAGACAGGATTTTTAAATCGACTGATGGTGGCGAAAACTGGGTTGATTGGGGGAAAGCTACCGAAGCAGAAGAATGGATGCGTACCAATCATTTACGCATCGACCCGGTTAATCCGGATAACATGTATTTTGCCGTAACCGAAGTTGCCGGCTCGGGTGGCGGAAGCGGAACCGATGGCCCCGACAAAGACAAGGAAGGTGGTTTCCATAAATCAAGCAATGCCGGTTTGTCGTTCGCACCAAGTAATGCGGGTATGCCTGCCAAAGTTTGGGTACGCGATATTGAATTTGACCCGCGCGATGATACGCGTGCTTCACTTTTTGTAGCAGCACCATGGAGCCAGGAGACTGGAACCCATGGAGGTTTGTTCCATTCAACTAATCGCGGACAAAGCTGGACCGAAATACCTGTTGCCGATAACCTGGAGGGAATAAACAACGTTTGTTTCGACCACACCGGACGATTGTATGTAACAGCAGGACGGCGCGCTGCAAATGGCGATAACGGTGGCGTATTTTACAGCGATGACTATGGTATAACCTGGACACAAATATTTGAAGCGCCGTTTATGGATAACTTTGATGTGTCGCCCTTCGACCACAACCTGTTAGTTCTGTCTCAAGGCACATTGGCAAAGAATCCCGGCATTTTTGTGAGTCGCGACCGTGGCCTTACCTGGAGTAAAAACAACCGCACAATGGGGCAACCCAATGTAATTACCCAGGTTGAATTTGATTTACACGACGAAACTACGCTTTGGCTTTCGGTAATGGGTAGTGGTTTTTATCGTGGCGATTTCCCTCAGGGTACAATATCGCGTAAAATTCGGGTTAGCCCCGGAACGGCCAAAATAAAAGTGGCTGCTACTTTACAACTGGAGCTTACTTTAAACGAAACAGCGGGGAACGTTATCTACAAATCGGCCAATGAAAGCATTGCTACTGTTACACAAGATGGTTTGGTAACCGGCCAAAAAGAGGGTGCAGTAAAAATTTGGGTAACTTCGGATGATGGCCGCTATTCGGATTTTGTGTATTTGGTGGTGAACAACATTACAAGCACAACACAGTTTGAAAAAAATGAAATTAAAGTATTCCCGAATCCGGCAATTGATAAGCTTTATTTTAGTGGCAATACCGATGATTTTCATTTTCAGTTATTTTCATCAACCGGGATGCTGCTGAAAGATATCCGAACAAATCAATCGCAGTCGGTTGATGTATCAGATTTGTCGGGCGGACTGTATGTATTTAAAATTGTTCAGAATAATCGTATCAGTTCAGGGAAAATTATCAAAAAGTAAGAATATAGAAAGAGGGGTATTTTTAAAAAAAAGCCCCTCTTTTTTTACCACAATTGTCAGCTGATTTACAATTCCTTTAAAAGCACTTCGGCACTTAAACCATCTTTACACTCAAATTCAACAATAGTTTGGTTATTTGTAACTGAAATTATTCTCGCATTTTTCACTTTCGTTGTTTCCATTTCTTTCAGTTGTTTTTCTATTTTCCATTCTCCATTTAAAGTAATTTGCACCTTGTTAGGGCGGCTGGGCCAAAAGAACCATTCTTTTTCGTAAATCGAAAGCTCGGTGCGGCTTCCGTCGGGTAACAGATCGTCTTGTCCGTCGTAAATATTTAAATCCGGATCGGCTACTGCTAAAATAAGCTGTCCCTTGCTTTCCTTTACCGCGAAAGTGGCTTGTTTGTTAATCGATGTAATCGGACCATTCTTAAAGATTAATCCAGCTTTTTTGTAAACCGCGTAAGCCGTAACTTTTTCTGAAGGTATTTTAACAATGTGTGCGTTTTCATCAGCCTGGATAACTGATACCGGCGCATTTTTAACCAGGCTATTCATTTCCTTTTCTGAAGTATTGGCGACAAGAAGGTATTGATAAGCGGCATTCTTTGGAGCTTTGCCGTGTTTGATAAAAGCACAGGCAAAATCGCCCGAAACTTCGCCTTTGTTTTGGAACTGCGGGTTGGTTTGTGTGCTTTTAATAAGCAGAAATTCTGTGTCCTTCATTGCTAAAAATCCGGTTCCCCGATTGTCAATAACCCAACTGTTTTTTGATGCATGCTTCTCAAAGGGGAAGGTGTTTACCGGGCCTTCCCACGAGGTAGTTATTTTCTCCGACTTAGCTTTTAATGCTGTTTGAAAAAGGGTGGTTTCTACATCGTAATCTGTTAAGTTGCTTGTAATATTTGTTCCGATGCAAAGTACTTTATTACCGAAGAAAAAATAGGATTTTTTGCCTGTAAAGCCTTGTAAGTTAAACTTATCGTGGCCTTTATACTGAAAGACGCTAACACCAATTCCGTAAGTGGTTTCAACGCCACCGGCAAATGCCTGGTCGCTAAACAGGTATTCGCCGCCTTCATCGCGCACCTGTCCGGGGTCTGTAAGCATTTTTTCATAAGGCAAACGTACGCTGGTAACTCCCGGCCATCGGCGAAAATCGTAGCCTTCGTGCCAGTAGCCTTCTTCCGGTGTCTGGCTGTCGAGGCTTTCCGGGTACGAAACGTCAAGATAACCGTTGGCAATAAAAAGCGGGAATCCAAAATACGATTTTCCCCAGCTTTCAAAAGGATACACGTATTTTGAGTGGGTTCGCAGCGCAATCATCCAGTCGTCGGCCTGACGGTTTAGGGTTACGCACGAATAGGGTAGTTGAGTGATTTGATCATAAGTGTACGGCGCAGTATTTGTCATTTGTGCGTTTGTTTTTTTCTTCCAGAAGTCGTGGTTTTCTACCCGGTCGCCTGAATACTTTTGGAGCATGTCGTTGTACAAGGCTCCCATTTCTGTATCGAAAGCTGGTGCAGAGCAGGCCAGCACAGCCGGAATGGTATAGAATTCGCGGGGCAAACCATAATTTTCAAACCGAATATTGGCAAAGGCTTTTGGTGCCATCAGGTTATCGGTAAAAAGGCAGGCCATCAGTTTTTTTGTAACTTTTTTCATGCGCTGGAAGGCTGCTTCTGTTGCGGCATATTGTGTGCCCGAAAGCAAATAGCCTGCTGCTACACCCCCATAAACCGCCCGTCCACCATAACCAAAAGCATGGCCGGCATGGTGGAAAAAAGTTCCGTCGGGTTTATAGGTTTCATCAAGTGCGTTGGCATATGCCGTAATAATATTTGAATAGTACGAACTAAAATGTTTAATGTCGCGGGCTTTCTCTGGTGAATCGGGCTGCATAAGTGCAACCAGCAATTTTTGCGGAACCAGACCTTGTATTTCGTCGGCATTGGCGGCTTTACGTCCTTTAATTTCGTACACATATTCTTCGTTATATACCTGGTTAAAAGCATAAAACCAACGACAAATTTCAATGGCTTTTTCCAACCTGCCGTGTTTTTCCAACACATCGCGCATCAGGTAAAATGCCGGTGCCTGTTCACGAATGATGTAGGAATAATGGTGTATCCAGCCCAAACCTTCACCGGTGTCAAAACCCTGGTCAACAGCATAATCAAACAGGTTGATAAACATTTTCTCCAGTTCGGCTTTAATGGTGGGCGAGTTGGTATAGCTATACAATTTTGCCATATCCAGCAAGGTGTAGCCAAACTCTGGTCGCCATTTTTTAATTCCTTCAAATTTTTCTTTTGAAGTGCCCGGAAGCTCAGTAAAATAATCGCCAATAATCCGGTTGTAAATCAGTGGCCGGCCATAAATGGCGTCACCATCGCGGGTAATGTCAAAAGCCTCATAATCCTGCCTTATTTTTTCAATTTTGTCATCGGTGTATTTGGCTTTCTCGTGCTCCGGAAAAAAGATGTCGTTTACATTTTGTTCCAGTTTTCGAAAGTCGGCAAAGGTTTCTTCCGTTAGCGGTTCAAGCTTAAAAGTTGGTCGATACTTGCTGAATTCGTACAACAAATGCGGGTACTGAGCAACCAGTCGCGGATGCCGGTCGATTTCAGGTAGCTGTGGGTTGGCCTGCACTGTTCTGGGATTCATGGTTATGGAAGTGCCCATCATATCAAAATAAAAAGTGCCGGAGCCACTTGCCGGTGCGTTAATGGTTACGCGGTTCATCTCTTCGTTTGGAACGCCGCGCATATCGCCACGGTCGTAGCCAACAGCGCAGGTTCGCCAGCCTGTAAAATTCAGGTTGAAATCAAATTCGCAGTCTACTAACTCGTTGCGACCAAACTGAATACGTATGCGTTGTTGACTGGCTTTTTCGTTATAAATGTAGATAAAGAAACCGCGCGGTGGCTCTAATACCGGATTGCTTACAGAACCACCATGTCCATCGGCAAGTTTCGAGAGATCAGTAACTATGGCCTGCTGATGATAGCCAATTTCTGTATTAAAAATTAGTCGGTCATTACCCTGCCATTCCCACTTCAATGCTGAATTTCCATATTTAAAACGCTTCGCATCTATTGATACTTTCCCAGTTGCTTTTAAGTAAGTTGGCAATTCTTCAAAGTCTTCCATTACTTTAAACGGAGCTACTTGGGCAAACAGTTGTGTAAAAGCAAATAGGCTAGAAAATAGTAAAGTTGATATCAGGTATTTCATTTTATAGGTCTTTGGTCCTGAAAGGACAATTTATTTCAGCCCAAGGAAACACCTTGGGTACAATTGATTAATATTTAATGCGGGCTGAAAGTCCAGCTGATTTTAGTTGCCCTTGCAGGGTGCAGTTTATTTATTATCAATGCGCCGGACGTTGCCCGGGGCTGAATTAAATAAGGCTTTCAGCCTATTTGTTATAGTTCAAAAAATCCGAACAAATGTTATCGGTGTACCATTTGTCGTTGGTCGATTTAAGCAGGTGTTCTAATTCTGTTTTTAATTCCGGGCCGTTTTTAACATTAGTAAAAGGGATTCGGTTTAGTTGGTTTGGATCTTTTATATTATCGTAACCGTAAACTTCGGTTTGGCCGTCCTCATTAAGCAAAACAACCAAAGTTTGATTGCCCGTATACACTCCGCGCGATTTATAATCGATATAGAGTGCAGCTGTGGGTTTTTTCTGGCTGCCAGGTTTCGAAATGGCGTCAGCATAGTTTGCTCCTTGCACTTCTGACGGAATTTTTTCTTCCAGGCCCACCATACCCAAAATAGTTGGCATAACATCGGGTACACTTAAAATTAAATCCTCAACACGGTGTTCTAATTTATCGCCCCATTTTACAATAAACGGAATATTAAAAGCTTCCGTTTCAGGGTAAGGTTTGCCTTGGTGTCCATGACTTCCCAACATCTCGCCGTGGTCAGACGAAAAGCAAATGATGGTATTTTTATGCAGGTTTAGCTCTTCCAGTTTGTTAAGTACCATGCCAATAAAATGGTCAACGGCACTAACGTTGGCAAAATAATAAGCTGCATAATCGCCTGCTTCGTGGTCGGCATTTTTATGTGTCAGCAATTCTCCCAGCTCAACCACTCCATTGTTGGTGTATTGGTTGTAAAACTGCATGTAGGTGCTTTCTTCCGTCCACGGGTTGTGTGGCGGATTTAACGACCAAATCATAAAAAATGGTTTATCCGGATCGCGTTGCTTACGGTTGTTTTCCAGATATTCTACAATCTTTTCCGATTCAATTTCTGCTGAAAATCGTTTAGGCATATACAATTCGCCATCTTTTTTGCCCTCAATTGCTCCAGGGTCGTTCGAAAACACACGCGGGTTAAAATGCTCATCTTTCAAAGCCTGGAAAAAATAATCTATTCCATGACGATCGGGACCAGGAGGAACATAAGTGTCGTAACGGTTTAATAAATGGCCACCGGGCTCTTCCAAACTTCCCACATAATTTCCGTCTTTGTCAAAAAGTGGTTCGGTTTTTTGCCAGTGGCATTTCCCAAAATACGACACATTGTACCCCGCTTCAGCAAAAACATCGGTAATACAAACAGCATCGGTGCGCAGCTGTACTTCCCGATCGGCTCTGCAGTTGGAAGTTAAACCATTAAGGTCGGGGTACAAACCAGATAAAAGCATTCCGCGATAAGGGCTGCACAGGGGGAAATTACTTACGGCACGACTAAAAACAACACCTTGCTTGGCTAGTTTGTCCAGATTGGGTGTGCTTACAGGGTCTGGTTGCCCTTGCAAATGTTTGGCATTATCGCCCTGCGACCAAAAGCCAAGGCTGTAGCTTCTGAACTGATCGGGAAAAATAAAGATTACATTGGGTTGTTCTTGTCTTGTGTGTTTGTGCGAACACGATAAAAATGAAATAGTAAATATTAGGGTTACAAGTGTTAGTTTTAGGTATTGCATGTGTTTCAATTAATTTAAATGTTATTGCAAAGATATTGGATACAGGTATTTTTTTAGGTGTGTAATTGTTCAAAAAGTGGGTAGGATTATGCAGGTGAATATTGCCTTTTTGAATGTAAGTTTAAGCTGTATAGGTTGTTACGTATTTTTTTTCTGCTTGCCTTTTTCTGCTTGCAGCTTTGTACTTCTAAATTCAGCAAAACAATTATCTATTTTTGTTTGATAAACGTAATCAACTGCAGCTATGAAAAAAACTTCACAACTACTGCTCCCTCTTGCTTTGTTTCTTATGGCTTGTGCATGTAAACAAAATACAACAACCGATGCAACACAAGCAAAATTGTTAACTGATTTTATTGAAAACGGCAGTAAAAGTATTTTGCCCGACTTTTCGTATGCCGGTTATGCTTATGGCGAGAAAGAAGTGCCAACAATTAAAGGTCCGGTTTTTCGCGTTGAAGACTACGGAGCGATAGCTGATGACAGTATTGATGATACCGAGGCAATACAAAAGGCTGTTGATGCAGCGGGAAAAGCCGGCGGGGGAGTGGTATTATTTCCGAAAGGCCAATTTGATGTGAATAGCGACACAACCTGTCAGGATATTATCAGAATTAATTACAGCAACATTGTTATGCGCGGTGCAGGAATGGAGAGCGATGGAACGATTATTCACAGCCACACTCCAACCACGCAGACAGAGGAAAATTCGCCCTGGTTATCGCCTTTTGTTTTTCACACTGGTTTGAGCTTACAAAGCACCAACAATTTTTTTGACATTGATGAATTGCCCGTTTATTCAAAACTTATGAAGGATGCGCCAAAAGGCGAAAATGTGCTTGAATTGGCACAAACCAAAGGTTTAAAGGCCGGCGATATTTTGGTGGTAGCCATGCGAAATACGAGTGATGAGGGCGATTTAATGCACCACCTGATGGCTCCCCTGAAGTTTGATCATTTTATGAGCAGCTACCTGAACGCAGGCAAGAACCGCAGGCCATCATTTCAGTATTTCCTTGAGATTGACAAAATACTTTCGGATACAGAAGTGCAAATGAAACAAGCCATGCGCCGCGATATTTTAACACAGTTTGAAGCTTTTGTTTGCCGTGTTCCAATGCTTAAAAATGTGGGAATAGAGCATTTTCGGTTTGAATGTGATTACCAGGGCGGGTACAAGCACCACTTAACCCGCGAACATGATTATGGTTGGGGGGCCGTTTGCCTGCAGCGCGTTGCACATGGCTGGATACGTAACTTGCACATCAACAATTACGTGCAAACCACGCACCTTGTTAACAGCCGCAATATTAGCATATCGGCTATTACGCTTACCGGTTACGATGGGCATTATGGCCCCAAAATGTACCACTCAAGCGATAACCTGGTTTATAACATTGATGTGCAGGCAAAATATACGCATGGCCCGGGCCTGGAGGGCTGTTGTTTTGGAAATGTGTACCGCAAAATAAATCACACTCACCCGGTTCCTGTTGATTTGCATGGAATTGGAGGCGCTGATTTTTCGCCGCCTGCCTACAATCTATACGAGGAATGCACAAACCTGACCCGAATGGCCGGAGGTGGTGCCCCGGAAAATATTCCGCATGCCAGCGAGTACAATACCTTTTGGGGCTTGAAAATGGCAGGCTTCGACGATGATGGGTACAACGAGCTGTTTTATTCATGGATATGGCGCGATCCAAAGCGATTTAAAAATGAATTTCATATCGACTGCCATAAGCAATACCTGCGCTCCATTTTGGTAGGTATTCATCATCCCGAAAAAACTTTAAGCATTGAGCACAACACCGAAGACCGGGCCGACGAATGGATTTATGTGGAGGGCTTGAATGAGAATATGAATTTACCATCGCTTTACGAAACACAGTTGGCCTTGCGACTGAAAAAGTAATTTGGGAAGCAAACCCTGATTTTAACGTTTTACATATTGCGAAGGATTTACTCCAAAGTGTTTTTTAAAAGCCATGGCAAAATAGCGTGGCGAGTTAAAACCGGTGTCGTAAGCTACCTCCGAAATATTTTTACTGGTATCGTTTACCAACATATCGGCAGCTTTTTTTAGCCGTATGGTTTGAATGTACTCGTTAGGCGTTTGTCCCGTAATCATTTTTACTTTTGAGTAGAAAATGGTTCGTCCCATATTCATTTCTGTAGCAAACTCATCAACATTAAAATCAGGGTTCAGCAGGTTGTTTTCAACAATGGTCGTGGTTTTCAACAGAAAGTCGCTATCCACTTTATTTTGTGTAATAGATTTGGTGCTGGCTGCCGGATCGGTGCTAAATTTTTGCTGTAGTTTTGCCCTGTTTTCGAAAAGGTTATTTACCCGAGCCTGCAACATTTCTGAATTAAAAGGTTTGGTACAATACGAATCGGCACCGTGTTTAAAAGCCTTTGTCCGGTCTTCTTCCGAGTCGAGCGCTGTTAGCAATAGTACAGGTATGTGGCTTGTATTCAGATTGTTTTTCAACTTTTTGCACATTTCAAACCCCGACATGTTTGGCATTAATACATCTGAAATAATTATGTCGGGTTGATTTTCAAGTGCTATTGCCAAACCTTCAGCTCCGTCGTTGGCCGTGGTAATCTGATAATTTTCAACAAACAAATTTTTAACCGCAATTCTTATTTCCGGATTATCATCAACGATAAGCAATTGTGGCGCATTTTCGTTTACGGCAGGTAGGGCAACTGTTTCGTTGCGCTCTTCAGTTTGCGAAACAGCAATTAGTTCCTTGTCGATGCTAAAGGCGTTACTTCGTTTCTTCTGGCTAATTTCATCTGCATCCAAATGTTGGTTTCCTTTTACCAATTTTACTTTAAAACTGGTGCCGCTGTTTAATTCGCTCTCGCAAGTAATTTGGCCTCGGTGTGCCTGCACAATACTTTGGGTAAGTGCCAGGCCAATACCGCTTCCCTGGTAAGCATTTTGCTGGTATTTCGAGTCGTGATGAAAAAAGCGGTTGAAAACTTTATCCAGGTCTTCACCCGGAATTCCAACACCATTATCCTTTACTTCAATTTCAACAGCTTCGGCATTGTGTTCAAGTTTAATTTGTACCTTACCTGTGCTATTTTCGACATGGTTTAAAGCGTTTGAAAGCAGATTGTAAAATACTTTATCCATTTGCCGGGCATCGTAAAACACCATAATTTTTTCGTTCGGAATTATGGCTTCGTAGCTAATGTTTTTATGATGGGCAATTTCTTTAAAAGCTTCGTAAATTTCGTTTAAGTAGGGGACCAGGTCGTTCTCTTGTGCTTCTATTTTTAAGTGTCCCTGTTCAATTTTTCTGAAATCAAGCAATTCGGAGTTCAAATTTTTTAAACGTTTGGCATTGCGTAAGGCCAGGTTAAGGTGCCAGTGTATCTTTGGCGGAATTTTATATTTGGCAAATGCATGTTCAAGCGAGCTTAAAATAATGGTCAAGGGTGTCATAAACTCATGACTAATGTTTGTGAAGAACCTGAGCTTGTACTGGTTCAACTCCTTCATTCTTTCTTTTTCGCTACGTTCGTTTTTTAGCTGATATTGAAGGCGTACTTTTCCCAGGTAAAAATAATTAAACAGTAGTATTAATGCGGCTAGCAACAGCACATAAAAGGTATAGGCATACCAGGTACGCGTAAGGGGAGGCTTAATTGTTATGGCAATGGCTTTTTCGTTGGTGATGGGGTTATAGGCAACATCGGTTGCCCTTATTTTAAATACATATTTCCCGGGATTAAGGTTGGTATAAGTAACCGATGTGTTGTATTCGGCATTCACCCATTCGTTGTTAAAACCTTCAAGTTGGTACTGGTATTTGTTGTTTAAGGTATTGTTGTAGTTAAATGATGAAAAATCAATGCTAAAAACAGTATGTGTGGGTTTTAATACAAAAGATTCGGCCACGGCTATATCGGTAGAAAGAATTCCGGTGTTATCATTGGCACGCACTTCTTTGTTGTTAACGTATAAGCCCGAGAAATTTACTTCAAGATTTTCGTCAACCATTAGCAAATCGCGCTCTTTAAACGATACCAAACCATCAATTCCCCCCAGAAAAAGCTCTCCGCTTTTGGTAAGTAAAAGACCTTTGTAGTTGAGCTCCTGCAAGGGAAAACCCGAAGCACTGGTATAGTTGAAAAATAACTGGTTTTCCACATCAAAGCGCGAAAGGCCGCGGCTGGTGGCAATCCACAGGTTGCCAAAACGCGATTCGGAAATTCCGTAGATAAAATCGCTGGGCAAATTGTTTTTTTGTTGCGTAAACGAGGTAAAATTATCCGTTTCGCGGTTGTACAGGCAAAGTCCGCCACCATCGGTTCCCAGCCATAACCTGAAACGGTGATCTTCAATTATCTGATTAACGGAGTTGCTACCAATACTCTGTGGATCGAACTCGTTACTAAGATACTTTTTTAAAGTTTTTGCGCTTAGGTTGTAGGCAAACAAGCCATTACCGGCAGTGCTAATCCATAGAATTCCTTTTGTGTCGATGTACAAATCGGTGGCGATTGTTTCTGCAGGCCAAAGATTTTCAGAGGTTTGAATAAAAGGCTTGAATTCTTCGTTTTGAATATCAAAACTAATAACGCCAATTTCGGTAGCTAAAATATAGCGGCCATTGTATTCAATAATATCGTTAACGTGATAGGGGCGGTCTTTAAAACCGGGTTTGTTGTAATGTTTAAATGTTTTTTGTTTTAAATCGAAGATATTTAAACCACCCTGGTAAGTGCCAATCAGCAGTTTATTGTCGAGCGTAAGGTAAAGCGATTTGATGTTGGTTTGCGACAGGCCGTATTTGTCGTTGGTAAACGGATAGTTGGTAAAGGTATTATCAGCGCGGTTATAATAATCCAGTCCGCCTCCTTCGGTGGCAATCCATATATTGTTATTATCTTCAACCATAGCGCCAATAACAGGGTAGCTCGGGCCTCCTGTGGTTTGGTTGTTATATCGGGTAAAAACCTGGTTGGCAACCCGTCCGTAATTTATTCCGCCAAAATACGAACCTACCCAAATGTTATCATCGTTGGAGAGGAACAGGCTGTAAACCGAGTTGTGGGTAAGGCCATATTCGCCACTTCCCGAACGAATAAAAGTTGTTGATTGCGCTGTTCTGTCAAAAACGGCAAGACCTTTAAATGTTCCAACCCAAAGCCTGTTATTTTTATCTTCAATAACTTTCCGCACTGAAAGGCTTTCAACGAAGTAGGGAGCAGTATTCAGATTTACATTACTAAAAACGCCGGTATTAATATCGTAAACAAAAATGCCATGGTAACGGGTCGAAATCCATAGCTTATTTTCGGAGTCGACAAACAAATCGTAAACAATAAACTTATCGCTAACCGGCACATCAATAATTTCCTTTTTATCGGCTGTTACTTTTATTAATTTACTTTCATTGTTTGATGCCAGCCATAAAACCTTGTTCCTGTCTTGATAAATAGCGTTAAAAGCTGGCAAGGGCTGCTTTTCCAGTTTGTATGGAATAAATTTTTCAGAATTTTTATCATAAATAAGCAAACCGCCCCGTGTAGCCACAAGAATGGTAGTGTTGAAGTTGCCACACGTTAGTAGCCCGTTAAAACTGTAGCGTTTAAACGAAAGTGTGTGTAAATCCAATCGCGAGAGATGATTACCCGATTGCGCCCAAAGGTAATGATCGGTTTGATGCAACTCAGAAACCTTGTGCCCCGCAAGAGATGTACTGTCGCCACGTTGCGGGTAAAATGTTTTCATGCGTATTCCATCCCAGCAATTTAATCCGTTTCGCGTGCCAATCCACATACGGTTTAAGTGGTCCTGGTGAATACAAAGTCCGGCCAACTCGCTTAAGCCTTCTTCTAAACCAAGCTTTTTAAACGAAATCTCCTGAGCACTTAGAGTATAAAAATTGAGCAGCCATAAAAGCAGAAAGGGAAAAATAACAGTGAGTAGTTTACTTCTTTGCTTATTTGTTTGCATAGTTCTGTCAGATAGTCGCTTCAGAATGTAAGTATACCGCTTTTTAAAAAGATTCATGGTGTATTATCGTTCAAAATAAAGATAGATTGTTCAGCGCTTTTGTGTTGATAGGTTTGTATGTGTCATGTAATCAGGGGTTTAAGATTTCGGATAATTATGGATTCAAAATGAATTTTTGTAGCGCCTGTGTAGTTGCTCTTCTGTATAGTTTTGAATCGAGTTTAAACCAAATTGTTAAAACTATTAATTTATGAACCATAAAACTGCTCTCTTAGTGTTTGTTCTTTTTACTGTACTTTCATGCACGAACAAACCTGATACCAATCAAAATGTGGCAAATGCTGAAAACGGATTACAAAAGGTATTGCCTCAGCTTGATTTATTATTACACGATGCCTACCAGGCCGAATGGATACCACGCACCGTTGAAGAAAATGGCGAAACACGTTTTGTTGGGAAAAACTTTGACTGGACGGAAGGTTTTTTCCCGGGAACTTTATGGTACGTATATGCTTCTACCAACGAAACAAAATACAAAGAGGCAGCGGAGTATTTTCAAAATAAATTTATTGAACACCGCCATTTAACTACCAACCATGATTTGGGCTTTGTCTTTAACGATTCGTTTGGAGCCGGCTACCAGCTAACAGGAAACGAAGAATACAAGCAAGTGTTAATTGATGCGGGAAATAGTCTGATACAACGTTTTAATTCAACAGTTGGATGCATAAAATCATGGGATACCGAAAGAGGTTGGCAAGCGAAACGAGGCTGGCAATTTCCGGTGATAATTGATAATATGATGAACCTGGAAATGTTGTTCGAGCTTTCGGCAATTACCGGAGATGATAAATACAAAGAGGTTGCAATCAGCCATGCCAACACCACCTTAAAAAACCATTTTCGTGCCGACAACAGCTCTTACCATGTTGTTGATTATAATCCTGAAACCGGTGCCGTAAATGTAAAACATACGGCTCAGGGATTTGCACACGAGTCGGCATGGGCGCGCGGGCAGGCATGGGGATTGTATGGCTTTACCGTTTGCTACCGCTATACCCGTGATGCCAACTATTTAAATCAGGCTAAAAAAATTGCTGAGTTTTATCTTACGCACCAAAATTTGCCTACCGACCTGGTGCCTTACTGGGATTTTAATGCACCGCAAATTCCCAACGAACCACGCGATGCTTCTGCTGCTGCCATTGTTGCTTCAGCATTAATTGAGCTGGATGAATACACCGAAGAAGATTATTTAACACCGGCCACCGAAATTCTAAAAAGCCTGTCTTCTGATGCTTACCTGGCCGAAACCGGAACCAACAATCATTTTATCCTGAAACACAGTGTTGGCAGTATTCCGCATGGTGCCGAAATCGACAAACCTCTGAATTATGCTGATTACTACTATGTAGAGGCCTTAACGCGACTGAAGTAGAAGGACAAAAATTGTAGCAAGGAAATCTGCTGTTTAAAAATGTATACAGTATTCATGAAATAAACAAATAGAAATAAGAGTGGCCAGTGCCAACTCTAAGAATCTAATATCTAGTAATAATTTAATCAAACTTTTCGTATGAAAACAAAATCTGTTTTGAAAGGACTGAAAATTACGGCAATAAGTATTTTTTGCTTACTGTTAAATTTCAGCCTTATGGCACAAAATGCCAAACAAGTTACAGGTACTGTTACCGATGGGGATGGGCAACCACTTCCCGGGGCGACGGTAGTTGAAAAAGGTACAGCAAACGGGACGGTTACCAACATTGACGGTAACTACACCGTGTCGGTACCCGAAGATGCAACACTGGTAATTTCATTTGTGGGTATGTTGCCGCAGGAATTTGCCGTTGCAGGAAAAACAAGTATTAATGCACAGCTGAAGTCTGATGTTATTGGTTTGGAGGAAGTAGTTGCCATTGGTTATGGTACCCAGAAAAAAGCTGATTTAACCGGAGCCGTTTCAACGGTTGCGGGAGAACAACTGGTTAAGGGTGCTACTCCAAACCTAACGGCAAGCCTTGCTGGTAAAGTAACGGGTGTTACAGCCATGTCGCGCACGGGTAAGCCGGGTGCCGAAGATGTTGACTTTTTTATTCGTGGTAAAAGTACTTTTAGCGATGGAAACAACTCGCCTTTAGTTTTGGTTGATGGAATTGAGCGTGGAATGAATCGTTTAAATCCGAATGACATTGAAAGCGTAACTGTTTTGAAAGATGCAGCATCAGCTGCAATTTACGGTGTTAAAGGTGCAAATGGTGTAATCCTTATTACCACAAAACGTGCAAAAGAAGGACAAGCAGAAATTACGTACACCGGTAACTTTGGTGTGCAAACGCCATTGTATTTACCCGACCGTATGAGCTCGTATGAATATGCAACACACTTAAACGAGGCTATTTACAACACTGCCCAACTATCGGGAGGAGACTACGTGCCTTTGTATTCTGATGAGCAAATTGCAGGCTACAAAGATGGTACAGGAACCAACACCGACTGGTGGGATGAAAGTTTTGACGACAGCACACCTATTCAAACGCATAACGTAACTATCTCTAACGGTAGCAACAAAGTTCGTTACATGACTTCGTTCGAATACCTTGACCAAGATGGTATGTATGACCTTTCGTCGTATAAACGTTATAACATTCGTGCAAATATTGATGGCGACATTACTAAAGATTTAAGCATGTCGTTAAATATTGCAGGACGTTTGGATAACAGAAGTCAATCGGCAGACGAGAACTTTGGAATGATTAACCAAAGTTATCCAACTTTTGAGCCTTATATTGATATTGAAGGTAATCAGGAATTGCATTGGAACGGTTTGAATGCTTCTCCTATTGGATATATTAACGAATCGGGTTACAACCGTAACAAAAGTGCTGTCTTCCAAAGCTCATTAAGCTTCAACTACAATGTTCCTTTTATCGAAGGTATGTCGGCAAAATATACTTATGCTTTCGATAGAGAAAACTATCAAAGAAAAGAATTCAGAACTCCTTATACTTTCTACACTGGTCCTGATCCGGTTGCCGATAAAAAACAATCAATTCCTGAAATAGAATTAACCCAGCGTTTTACCGAAAGAACACGTAAAACCGGTCAGTTTACTTTAAACTACAACAAAGATTTCGGCGATCACTCGCTAGGAGCATTATTCGTGTTTGAACATTCTGATTATTACAACGAGTGGCTGGAAGGTTATCGCGATGGATTTATATCGGATGCCTTAGACCAAATGTTTGCAGGTTCTACAGCACGTGTAGCCAACGATGGTTCGGCAAACGAAAACAAACGTTTAGGTTATGCAGCACGTATTAACTACAATTATAAAGACAAATATCTGGTGCAAGCCAATACACGCTATGATAAGTCGTTTAACTTCCCTAAAGATAATGCTGGAGGTTGGTTCCCGGCTTTCTCGGCAGCATGGCGTATCTCGCAAGAAGATTTTATGGCGGATGTAAGCTGGCTTTCAAACTTGAAATTACGTGCTGCCTTTGGTATTTATGGTAACGACCGCATTAGTCCATACCAGTACCTTTCTTTATTCGGATTTAGTTCAACCCGTGGCAATCCTTCGGGCACAATAACGGGCGATGGATACCAGCAAGCCGTTAATCCGGGAGTTATTCCTAACCCTGATGTTACATGGGAAACTGCGAAAAACTACAACCTTGGTTTAGACTATGGTTTCTTCGATGGTAAACTTTCAGGTGAATTTGAAGTGTTTAAAAAACGTACCGAAGACTTATTAATTGCACGTAAAGATATTCCATTAGAAGTTGGTGCAAGCCTTGCACCTTACAATGTGGGTATTGTTGATAACCGTGGTTTCGAAACTGCATTGCGTTACCGAAATACTTTCAACGAATTTACTGTGAGCCTGGAAGGAACTTTAACCTATGCAACCAGCGAAATTATTGAAATGTCGGAAGCAGCTAATGTGCCTGATGCACTAAAACAAACCGGACGCCCATTTAACTCGCGTTACGGATATGTTTCTGATGGTTTATTTAAAGATGAAAATGATGTTACCAGTTCGCCGGACCAAAGCTACTTTGGTGATTACCAGGTTGGAGATATTAAATACAAAGATATTTCGGGACCTGACGGCGTTCCTGATGGTAAAATTGATGGTAACGACCGTACTTACATTGGTCGTGGTGGAATGCCTGAAATCGTATTTGGTTTCAACAACTATTTCGCTTACAAAGGGTTTGAATTAACCGCTAATTTCCAAGGTGGTTCGCGTTACACACACCGTTACAAGCCATCGCCATTTGTAAACAACAGTAATGGTCCTGATGCATTTACAGATGCTTGGACCGAAGATAACCAAGACACCTGGTTGCCACGTAGTTATCAGGGTAACTCAAGTAACAACGATGCCGATTCGGATTACTGGCTAACCGACGCATGGTTCCTGAAATTAAGAAATGCAGAATTTGCTTACACGCTTCCTAAAATGGAATTGTTGGATAAAGCGGGTATTGAAGTACTTCGTCTTTCTGTTTCAGGAAGTAACTTACTAGGTTTCTCTAATATTGATTTTTGGGATCCGGAAGCATCTGATATGGGAACACACCCGTGGTATTACATGCAAATGCGCACAGTTAATTTTGGAGTGCAGCTAACTTTCTAATCGATTAAAATGAACAAAATGAAGAAGTTAAATATATTATTATTAATAGCTATTGCAACCTTTGTTTTTGTGGGTTGCGGAGATGATTATCTTGAAAGCGAGCCTTTGAATAAGATTTCGAGTGCTGCGGTTTTCGAAAGCGAAGGATATACAGAAGCTTTTCTGTACGATATTTACAGCTACATGCCAAATGGTTATGGTTGGGAAACAACCGGCCATAAAGCACGTGGTTATGGAAGACGTAGTTTCTTGGATTGTACCACTGATTTGGTTGCTAATAAAAGTGGTTACGTAGAAGCCTGGCACATTGTTAATGCAGGCCAAACGGCCAACAATGCACGCGAATTTGGGAACTGGAATGAAAACTACAAAGCCATTTACGAGTGTAATACCCTTATTCAGGGTGTTGATGAGTCTTCTCTATCAGGTAACAGCGCGATGCAAATGATGAAAACCGAAGCGCGTTTCCTTCGTGCTTTCTTTTATTTCGATTTGGTACGTCGTTATGGTGGAGTGCCACTAATTACTGCCGTTCCTGATATTTCAGATCCTGAAGCTCTTTATATTGCACGCTCGACTGCTGAAGAAATTTATGATTTCATTGATGCCGAGTTCGAAGCTGTTGCGGCTGAGTTGCCAATGGCGAAAGAAATGAGTGAAGCAGGAATGCAATGGGGACGTATTTGTAAAGAAGCCGTTTGGGGGTTTCACGGACGTATGTTATTGCATGCTGAACGTTACGCAGAATCGGCTGCCATGTCGAAAAAAGTTATCGATGCGGTTGAAAGCGGCGCTTCAGACCGAGCAATGGCAGAAGATTATCGCCAGTTATTTTTAACTACGGGAGATGAAAAAGAGGTTCTTTTTGAAATCCTATTTGATGGTGTAAATAAAGGAGGTACAGTAGATAATTTCTCTCGTCCGCCAAGTAACCGTGGTTCATGGGGTGGTCAGCACAATCCAACTGAAGACTTGGTTGCATCGTACGAAATGATAAGTGGTTTACCTGCAACACCGGAAAATGGCTTCGATCCGCATGATCCGTATACCGACCGCGATCCTCGTTTAGACCAAACGGTTATTCACCACGGTACAACATTTTTTGGTAGAACCTACGATTTTGCATGGGTTAAAACCGGTAACAAATGGGCGCCAATTAAAAATACCGATGCTCCACACGCGCAAGGTTTAGCAACCATTACCGGTTATTATTTGAAGAAATTTATGGATCCGGATGCAACGGTTGGCGATTTTGGATTCTCAACACAAAGCTGGATTGTATTGCGTTTGGGTGAAGTTTATTTGAACTATGCCGAAGCACAAAACGAAGTAGCAGGTGCCGACCAATCGGTTTACGATGCAGTTAACGTAATTCGTAGCCGCGCCGGAATGCCGAACCTCGAAGTGAATTACCCTGGCTTGGATAAAGCCGGTATGTTTGAACGTATTAAACACGAACGTAAGGTAGAATTGGCTTTTGAAGGACATAGATACTGGGATATCCGTCGTTGGGAAATTGCCGACGAAGTATGCAATGGTAGTGTACTTATCGACCCGGCCGACCCATCGCAAGGTGGGTACATGAGTTGTTGTTATCCGTTAAAACAAGCTGATGGTTCGGTTAAATATTTAACACCGGCAACAATGGCCGATGTATTGGAGCCCGGAGATGTGGTGGCTCAGGATCCGTATACAAACATGCGGAAAGTGTATAAATGGGACGACAAAAGATATCTGATGCCGATACCTCAGAATGCGATTGATAAAAACCCTGCATTGGTACAAAATCCAGGATACTAAAACAATTAATGTTTCCATTATAATTTAGTTTGGTTAGTTAGTGATAAAACCCGGACTCGTTTTTCGAGTTCGGGTTTTCATTTTGTATTCCACTTAAAAATTGTATTCAGTTACAAAAGTGAAAGTTTGGGGGTAAGCAGATAATTTTAGTATTAAACAGTAGTTACCCACAATTACTTTTCGGCAGGTTTTATAGAATTATACTTATTTTGGATGCATGAAGAAAATTGTAATCGCACCCGATAAATTTAAAGGCTCGTTAACAGGTATTGAGTTTTGCAATGCCGTTGAGCGTGGCATAAAAAAACATGTCAGCGAGGTCGAAATTTTGAAACTCCCGTTGGCCGACGGTGGCGACGGCACGGTTGAAGCCCTGCAATTTTATACCGGTGGCGAATACGTTTCAGTAATGGTTAACGACCCGCTTGGCAGGAAAATGAAAGCTAAATATTTATTTTCTGCCGAACAAAAAATGGCTTTTATCGAAATGGCAGAAGCGTCCGGGATTCGTTTGCTGAAAACGGAAGAATTGAATCCGCTGCAAACCTCAACTTTTGGAACAGGAGAACTAATAAAGGATGCAATTACCA
This sequence comes from uncultured Draconibacterium sp., assembly GCF_963676735.1. Classification (NCBI taxonomy): domain Bacteria; kingdom Pseudomonadati; phylum Bacteroidota; class Bacteroidia; order Marinilabiliales; family Prolixibacteraceae; genus Draconibacterium; species uncultured Draconibacterium sp. Next base: position 1,425,774 of record NZ_OY781464.1, read on the forward strand.
GAGGCGCAAATCATATTATACTTGGAATAGGTGGAAGTGCCACCAACGATGCCGGAATGGGAATGGCTCGGGCACTTGGTTTCCGCTTTTTCGATATCGCAGGAAACGAACTGGATGGTAAAGGCGGTGATTTAAACCAGCTTCATTCAATCGACAGTGCAAATGTAATTGAAGAATTGGCCGAGGTTAAATTCGAAGTGGCTTGCGATGTGGATAATCCGTTATTTGGATCAAACGGCGCAGCACCTATTTATTCGCCGCAAAAAGGTGCTTCGCCCGAAGTTGTTGAAGAGCTGGATAATGGACTGCAAAATTTTAATACGGTTGTAAATAATCAGTTTGCCAAAGATTTACAAAGTATTCCGGGAGCCGGAGCTGCCGGTGGTTTGGGAGCCGGTTGTGTGTTATTTCTGAATGCCGAACTAAAATCGGGTACGAGCTTAATTAAAGATGTTGCTAATTTTGATGAGCAAGCTAATGGTGCCGATTGGATTATTACCGGCGAAGGGAAATTCGACGAACAAACTTTTTCAGGCAAAGTAATTAAAGGCGTACTGGAATCAAGAAAAAAACAGAAACTGGCCATTTTTTGCGGCATTAGCGAATTAAGCAAAGCTCAACTAAAAGAACACCAAATCGACTTTCTGGCTGAAATGATGACACAGGCAAAAAGCTTTGAGGATTCGATACAAAACTCCGGATTGTACCTGGAAAACGCTGCCGGCTTATTTGCAAAAGAATATTTATAGGCGAAAGTGGAATGTTAAATGAGTAAAAGTTAGCAATACGGGTACGCTGAATTGACCCAAAACCTTACCAGTAGATTTTAAGGAAAATGGAAACGGATAGGTTAGATTAGCAATAATTACAGGCCATGCAATGGTGTGTTTGTTTACAATGTACTTTTTACCCCCTTAAATCAATCAATTTTTAACCCAATCTCAAGCTTTATAACATCTATTTTTGATGAGAGAAAATTTCTATGAACCAATTTAAAATGAATCAAGGATTTCTAAAACTTCTACTGTTGTTCTTATTCGCTGTTTGCAGTACCGCATATGCACAAGACCATAATTTTAATCAATCGTGGCTTTTTCTGAATGAAGGAGCTGAAGGGGCTGAAGCTATAAATTTTGATGATTCCGGCTGGCGAAATCTTGATTTGCCACACGACTGGGCCATTGAAGGACCTTTTGATGAAAAATACAATGCACGTTGCGGAGGTCTCCCATTTTATGGAACAGGCTGGTACCGTAAACATTTTAAAACTCCCGAAGGTGCAAAAGGGAAAATCGTGCGAATTGAGTTTGAAGGTGCCATGTATGATGCACATGTTTGGGTGAATGGTGAATTTGTTGGTCGCAGGCCTTATGGTTACATCGGTTTCGAATTTGATATAAGTAAACAGTTAAAATACAATGGCGACGATAATGTGGTGGCCGTTCGTCTAACTCCTCAGAACCTTTCATCGCGTTGGTACCCGGGGGCAGGAATTTATCGTAACACCTGGTTAAAAGTTGATGAGCCGGTGCACGTTGCACAATGGGGAACCTACATAACCACCCCAACGGTTACCGATGAAAAAGCTGCCATCCAAAACGAAACAACCATACAGAATAAAACGAACCAGATTGTGAAGGTTGAAATAAAACACGAATATTTTTCTCCTGATGGAAAGTTGGCTGCAAACATTAGCGAAAGCCTTGATATTGAGGCAAACTCATCGACAGTGTCAGGCTTGTTTTGTTATATTGATAAGCCACAACGCTGGGATTTGGAAACACCAGATTTATATGAGGCAGTAACTACGATCACGCAAAATGGGAAAGTGGTTGATACCTATAAAAGTTGTTTTGGGATTCGAACCATTTCCTATACCACCGAAGGTTTTTTCCTGAACGGGAAGCCGGTAAAATTTAAAGGTGTTTGTTTACATCACGATAATGGCGCGCTTGGGGCTGCCGTGTATCGACGTGCCGACGAGCGCAAATTGCAGATAATGAAAGCAATGGGCGTAAATGCCATCAGAACAAGTCATAATCCTCCATCAAAAGAACTTTTGGAGCTGTGCGACGAGATGGGAATTATAGTTCAGGATGAGGCATTTGATGTGTGGAAACTGGCCAAGGTTGAAAATGGTTACAATGTATTTTTTGAAGAGTGGGCCGAGCGCGACCTTAAAGATATGATACGGCGCGACCGCAATCACCCATCAATTGTAATGTGGAGCATTGGTAACGAAATTATAGAGCAGAAATTAAAGCAGGGCGGCTGGAGAATGGCCAAAATGCTGAACGAATATTGCAAGGAAATTGACCCAACACGGCCAACTACCGCCGGCTTTAACAATTACCCCAATCCTTACGATAATAATATGGCACAGCAGGTTGATATTGCCGGAATGAATTACAAACCCAGCAAATACAGCGAAGTGCACGAAAATTATCCGCAATTACCGGTTTACGGCAGCGAAACATCAAGCTGCACCAGCAGTAGGGGCGTGTATCATCTGCCCATTGAGAAATACAAAACACACGAATCAAAACAGGTGAGTAGTTACGATTTAATTGGGCCGCCATGGGCGTATCCACCCGATATTGAATTTCATTTTCACGAGAAAAATCCCCACATCATGGGTGAGTTTATCTGGACCGGTTTCGACTACCTGGGCGAACCAACTCCCTACGGAGGAAAAGACAACTCAACCAATGGAATGTGGAATGCCGACTGGCCGGCACGCAGTTCGTATTTTGGTGCAGTGGATTTATGTGGTTTCCCAAAAGATCGCTTCTACCTGTATCAAAGTCAGTGGACAGAAGAGCCGATGATCCATTTATTGCCTCACTGGAACTGGAAAGGAATGGAAGGCAAAACAATTCCGGTTTATTGCTACACCAATTGCGATGAAGCAGAACTGTTTTTAAACGGAAAATCGTTGGGTAAACGAGTAAAAGGAAAAGATTTTACCACCCTGAAAGTAAAATTCCTGCGATACGAGCCTGAAATGTTTGATTCGCCCTATCGTTTAAGTTGGGAAGTGCCATACCAGGAAGGAAGTTTAAAAGTGCTTGCTTATAAAAACGGAAAAGCCATTCTCGAAAAAGAGATAAATACTGCCGGAAAACCGGCAAAGGTAAGTCTTTCGGTTGATCGTGAAGAGATCGATGCTGACGGCAGAGACCTCGCGTACATTACGGTGCGCATTGAAGATAAAAACGGCAATCTTTGCCCCATGGCCGATAATCTTGTTAATTTTGAGCTTGAAGGAGCAGGCGAACTTATTGCTGTTGATAACGGAAATGCAGCCACAACAGAGCCCTTTCAGGCCAGCTACCGAAAAGCTTTTAGTGGCATGTGTCTGGCCATTGTAAAGGCATCAAAAACAGCAGGTAAAATAAATTTCAAAGCTTCTTCAAAACATTTGAAAAGCGACGAAATTATTATTCAAACCAAATAAAAAAATATGATGAAATTTAGTTATCTGCTAGCCATATTCCTTGTAGTTCTTAGTGCTTGCACCAAAGAAGTGCAAAAACCAAATATTATTTTTCTTTTTGCCGATGACCAAACCTTTTCAACTATTGGAGAATTGGGCAACAACGAAGTAATAACCCCAACGCTTGATAAAATGGTTGCCGGCGGAGTAACCTTTACCCATACCTACAATATGGGGGCATGGAATGGTGCCGTTTGTGCAGCCAGTCGTGCCATGCTAAATACCGGTCGCTCTGTTTGGCGCGCCTATCAGCTTGAAGGCAATCAGCATGAAGTTGCCGAACGCGGAGAGTTTTGGTCGCAGCTACTGCAAAAAGCCGGATATGAAACGTATATGTCCGGTAAATGGCATGTAAAAACGTATCCCGATAAACTTTTTGAACACGTAACGCACGTGCGTCCGGGAATGCCAAAAGATTTTTGGAGCCAAAGAACAAAAGACAGCATGCCGCACGGTTATAATCGTCCGCAAAGTAAACAAGATACCACATGGCTGCCCTGGGATAAAAACAATGGCGGTTTTTGGGAAGGTGGGAAACACTGGAGTGAAGTATTGGCCGATGATGCTGTTTCGTACATTAACGAGGCAAAAACAAAAGACGCCCCGTTTTTTATGTACCTGGCATTTAATGCGCCACACGATCCCCGGCAGTCGCCTAAAGAATTTGTGGATATGTACCAAGCCGAAAACCTGTCGGTACCTCGGAATTTCCTGCCCGAATATCCTTATAAAGACAGTATTGGTTGTGGCCCGGGCCTGCGCGATGCTGCGCTGTTACCGTTTCCGCGAACCAACTATGCCGTTCAGGTGCAAAAACAGGAATATTTTGCATTGATTACGCATCTCGACCAACAAATTGCAAGGATATTGAAAGCACTTGAAGAGTCGGGCGAGATGGACAATACTTACATTTTTTATTCGGCCGACAACGGGATGTCGATTGGCGAACACGGATTGGCAGGTAAACAGGATATGTATGAAAATTCAATGCGTGTGCCTTTAATTGTAATTGGCCCCGATGTACCTAAAAATAAACGCAAGGATGTGGATGTATACCTGCAGGATATTATGGCTACAACATTGGATTTGGCCGGTGTTGAGAAGCCTGAATATGTAGAGTTTAACAGCCTGATGCCCTTTGTGAAAAACGAACGGGAAGAAAGTTTTTACCCCGCTATTTACGGCTGCTACAAACACCACATGCAGCGCATGATTCGTAAAAATGGCTTTAAGCTGATCGTTTATCCCCACGGAAAAGTAATGCGCTTGTTTGATGTAAATACTGATCCCCTGGAAATGACCGACCTTGCAGATAATCCTGAATTTGCTGAAAAAAAGCAACAGCTTTTTAACGATTTACTCGCTTTGCAAAAAGAAATGGATGATCCGCTTGATTTAGAGATACTATTTAATTAAAAAAAGTTCACTTAAATTAATTAAACCAAAAAATAACCTTAAAATGAGCTGTTTAAGTAAAATTCCTGTTCTCTTTTTTATACTGTTTACACTGGCTGCAGCCGGTAAGAAAAAAAGCCCGAATATCATCTTTATTATGTCCGACGACCATACTTCGCAGGCTATTGGAGCCTACGGTGGACGTTTGTCGGGGCTCGAGCTTACGCCAAATATTGATAAGCTGGCAGCCGAAGGTATACGTTTTGAAAATGCCTTTTGCAACAATTCTATTTGTACGCCCAGTCGGGCCTCCATTATTTCAGGGCAGTATTCGCAAACCAATGGCGTACTCGACCTTGATATTGCGCTTCCTGAAGAAAAACAATACCTGCCTAAGGAGTTGAAAAAGCTGGGTTACAGCACTGCAATTATTGGGAAATGGCACTTGCACATCGAGCCAACAGCGTTCGATTATTACAAAGTGCTTCCCGGCCAGGGCAAGTATTTTAATCCTACATTTCACGAAAAAGGGCAGGGCGAATACCCCAACAATAAAGTAAAAAGCGAAGGACATTCAACTGATGTAATTACCGATTTGGCTATTGATTACTTAAAAAACCTCGACAAATCGAAACCTTTCTTTTTGATGCAGCATTACAAAGCGCCCCACGATTTTTTTGAGTACGCCCCACGCTACGAAGATTTTTTGGCTGATACCGAAATTCCTGAACCTGCAAGCCTCTATTATCAACCGAATTGGGGGTCGGAAGGTACACGTGGTAAAAACGATAACCTACGCGAATATATAGGTACTTCGGTTTCCAATCGTCATTTCTACAGAAATTACAACCAGCATTATAACGGCGATACCCTGCAGGGATTGGATGCTACCCATCAGGCTTATCAGAAGTATTTAAAAGCCTACCTGCGTTGCGTTAAAGGTGTTGACGATAATTTGGGAAGACTGTTTACTTTCCTGAAATCAGAAGGATTGTGGGAAAATACAGTAATTATTTACACCGGAGACCAGGGAATGATGTTGGGAGAACATGACTTACAAGACAAACGCTGGATGTATGATGAAACAATGCGTATGCCTTTTATTGTGCATTATCCTGAAATGATTGAGAGGGGACAGGTGACTGACCTGCTGATAAATAATACTGATTTTGCACCAACCATGATTGAACTGGCCGGAGGAGAAACACCGGAATACATGCAGGGAAAAAGTTTCATCAACACGCTGCAAGGAGAAGACGAAACCGATTGGCGCACATCAACTTACTATCGGTACTGGATGCACATTATTCATCACTACGTGCCGGCGCATTTTGGTATTCGCACGAAAGATTACAAATTGATGTTTTTTTACGGAAAACATTATCTGCCCGAGTCGGAGTTTAAAAATTATTATTGGGCAACCCAATATTACGGTATTGAAAAGGAAACACCGCACACCTGGGAGTTTTACGATTTAAAAAATGACCCCGAGGAATTAAATAACCGGTACAACGACCCGCGTTATAAAGAAATTATTGCTCAGCTAAAAAAAGAATTAAAAACGCAACGCGAAGAATTGAACGAAACCGATGAAAATTACCCGGAGATAAAGGCGATAATTGACAAGCATTGGAACGACTAAAATTAATTTATAGCATCTAAACCGAAACCATGAAAAATTTTGAATTTATAGTGTTGTTGTTTGGTGTTTTGTTTTGTGCTGTATCGTGCAGTACCCAAAACGAGCAAAGGCCAAACATTATATACATCATGTCCGACGACCATACCTCGCAGGCATTTGGTATTTACGGAAGCCGTTTGGCAAAATTAAATCCAACACCCACTTTAGATAAAATTGCCGGTGAAGGAATGATTTTCGACAATGCATTTTGTAACAATGCCATTTGTACACCAAGCCGCGCAAGTATTATAACCGGACAATATCCGCAAACCAACGGAGTACTCGACCTTGATGGCGAAATTGCCCCCGAACGGCAATATCTTCCTGCCGAAATGAAAAAGCTCGGCTACCAAACTGCTATGGTTGGCAAGTGGCACCTAAAACAAGAACCGGCTGCTTTCGATTACTATTCTGTTTTGCCGGGACAGGGCGATTATTACAACCCTACTTTCAGAACCAGGGGCAGCAAACAATGGCCTGAGAATACGATTAAAATGACTGGTCACTCATCGGATTGTATAACAGATGTAACTTTAGACTGGTTAAAAAACAAACGCGATAAAAGCAAACCCTTCTTTTTAATGCATCATTATAAAGCGCCACACGATATGTTTGAGTTTGCCGATAGGTACAAAGATTATTTGGAAGATACCTACATACCAGAGCCTGCAAGCATGTATTATAACGGCGAAAATGGTTCTATAGCCACGCGCGGAGAGAACGATGAACTGATACACGATATTGGCTCATCAATTGGACACCGCAACACCATTCGAAATATGGGCATGCACATGGATATTGACCCCAATCTGCCCGACCCGGAGTACAAACACCTGGCTTACCAGGAATACCTGAAACGTTACCTGCGCTGTGTAAAGGGCGTTGACGATAACCTGGAACGTTTGTTTGCTTATTTAAAAGCCGAGGGATTAATGGAAAATACGATAATCATTTATACCGGCGACCAGGGTTTTTACCTTGGCGAACACGATTATATCGATAAACGCTGGATGTACGAAGAATCGATGCGTATGCCTTTTTTTGTGCGCTACCCGAAAATGATTGAGGCCGGACAACGCACTGATGCTATTATTAACAATACCGATTTTGCACCTACCATTATCGAATTGGCCGGCGGAAAAGTGCCCGATTATATGCAGGGCCACAGCTTTAAAACCATACTCGAAACCGGGGAGGAACCTGCAAACTGGCAAAAATCTACTTATTATCGCTACTGGATGCACATGGCACATCGTCATGCCAATCCGGCTCATTTTGGTATTCGAACCAAAAATTATAAACTGATATTCTTTTACGGAAAGTATTGGAAAGACACACGAGTAGAAAGCAATATTGAAGGTTGGGGAAATCGTTACGGATTTGAAACACCTGTTGCCTGGGAATTTTACGACCTGAAAAAAGATCCGCAGGAAATGAAAAACGAATACAATAACACAGCGTACAAACCAATTATCGCTGAGCTTAAAAAGCAACTCAAAACAAAACGAGCCGAGTTAAACGAAGAGGATGCTGATTTTCCACACATCCAGGAGGTGATAGATGCACACTGGGATGATTAAAGAATTAAAAACCAACAAATAACCAAAAATGAGAAGTATTAAGAATAATGTACTGCGAGTATTTTTCTTTGCAATTTTACTGATAGTTTTCACTAGCGTGCAAGCTGCAAAAAGTAAAAATAAACCCAATATTTTGTGGATAACCATTGAAGATACATCGCCACAGTTTATTGGCTGCTATGGAAACACCGATGCCCGAACACCTGTAATTGATAAACTGGCCGAAGAGGGCGTACGTTTCACCAATGCTTTTTCAACAGGTACGGTATGTTCGCCAAGCAGAACCGCTATTATTACCGGAGTAAAAACCTACCATACAGGAACCGGAAATCACCGCAGTAAGTATCCCGTTCCGGACTTTATGAAAGGCTATCCGTATTACCTGCAAAAACAAGGATACTATACAACAAATAATGCTAAAACCGATTACAACGTAAAAAACGAACAGGAGTATATTAAAGAGGCATGGAATGAAAGCTCGAACAATGCCGGCTGGTGGAATCGTAAAAAGGGGCAACCCTTCTTTGCTGTATTTAATTATGCCGATTGTCATCAGTCGCGCACCATGTCAATGTCGTATGACTACTACCTTAAAAATGTATGGGAGAAATTAAAACCTGCCGACAGGATAGGAGAGAGCGAATTTGAAATGCCACCCATTTACCGCGACAGTAAAGCAATGCGTAAACAATTTGCACGCGTTTATAATTCGATAAAACTAACAGATAACCGGATTGGTGAATTGTTGGAACGACTTGATAAGGATGGTCTTACCGATAGTACCATTATCTTTTTTTATGCCGACCATGGAGAAGGGATGCCCCGCGGAAAAACCAACGGCATAAACTATGGTTACCGGGTGCCTTTTGTAATCTGGTTTCCCGAAATGTATAAACATTTATCGCCATGGGGTACCGGCGGTGTGGTGTCTGATGAGCTGATTGACTTTTCGGATTTGGCGCCAACACTGCTTAGCCTTGTGGGCGAAAAAATACCGGATTACATGGACGGAAGACCCTACCTTGGAAATAAAAGAAAAAAGGCTGTTGATCACCTCGTTCTTTCTTCAGATCGCTCCGACAATGGTATTGATATGATTAGAACGGTAACCGATGGTCGTTTTGTTTATTCGCGAAATTTTATGCCTTTTATTCCCGAATTACGCTACATCCGTTACATGGAGATTGGTGCCATAAAACAACAAATGCGAACCGATTTGGCCGAAGGAAAGCTTAATGATTTGCAAAGTAGCTTATTCGCCCCCCGCCAGGCAGAAGTGCTTTACGATATTGATAATGATTTATGGGAAACCAAAAATCTGGTAAATGATGAAGCCTATGCCGGGCAGTTGGAGAAAATGCGCTCCATCCTTAAAAATGAAATGCTGAAAACCAAAGATGTCATGCTGCTTCCGGAGTACGAAATTGCCCTGCTATCGGAACACACCACTGCTTTTGAATTTAGGCAAAACACAAAAGATTTTCCGGTAAACGAAATTTACAATGCGGCCGCCCTTTGTGGATTCCGCGGAGAAGAATGGGCCGCCAAGCAAGTGGCCTTGCTTAATCACAAAAATAAAATAGTACGTTACTGGGCAGCTTTGGGGCTGCGCAGTCAACCAAAAGAAGTGCTGGATTCATTCAAAACCAATATTATGGCCAGCATGGCTGATAATTATCCGCCGGTGGCGCTTACCGCTTCGGCCATTTGTTGGGAAGAATTTGCAGCTACCGAGGCTAAAGATAAGTTGCAGGAATTTTGCCTTTCCAACAACATGCAACTGGCATTAATGGCGGTAAACAATTTGCTGTATGTAAAAGACAAAGCGCCATTTGTTGAAACCATTCAGGAAGTTCGTAAGCTCGAAAACCGCGATTATAATGTAAAAGCATCGTGTATGGACTTTTTGGGCAGCCTGGGGCTTGTTCCTAATAATCCCGATTACCGGGAATAAGACCTAAAAACCACAATAAGAATTTAAACTCGTCTGTTACCAAAACAGGCGAATTTAAATTTTTTATAGGCATGATTCGACTTCTTTCTTTTACTCCCATCACTTACCATTTTTTGTAATACAAACAGTCTCAAAATTATCTGCGAGAATTAGCAATAAGACACAATTTTTTGGTCCTGCAATAATTGTAAAAGGAGCTAACGAGAGATAATCTAGTGCCGGTTTACGGTAAAAAAGTGCTGCCATTTATGGGCGGTACATTTTTACTTTATAAGCGTTAAAATATAAAATGCAAATTTCGTAAAGGTGTGATTAAGAGCTGTTTGTGGTGATAGGGTGTGTTTTGTATACAATTAGGGGGGTAAATTGTTCTTGGCGTTATTTTGTACAATTTTACTCGTTGAAGCCTTTCCTTTTTAATTATTATTGCCGTTGAATTAACAAACTAAAACGAACTTATGAAGCTATTTAATTGCAATGAGATTATCATTGCTGCATCAGACTTCCGGGCTTTCTATGCTCTTTATTATCTGCAAACCGCAGTATTGTTTTCAGCAAATAAACCACAGTAAATTGTTTTCATTTTAGAAAAACTAAATCAAACTATATCATTTCTATTTGTATTTCATTGAAATACAACTATCTAATCATTTTAAAAATTATCAAACTATGAAGAAAAAAGTCAAAGGACTATGGAGTTCAAAGGTAATTCTTGCCTTTATTGCTCTGTTTTTGAGCACTTCTGTTTTTGCTCAACAAATTCCGATTACCGGTAAAGTAACCCAGGATGGTGGCGAAACACTGCCCGGTGTTACTGTGGTTGTAAAAGGAACATCGCAAGGAACTGTTACTGATATTGATGGTGTTTATAAATTAAATGCCGGTTCAGATGCTACCCTTGTATTTACATTTGTTGGTTTTACCTCGCAAGAAGTTGCAGTAAATGGCCAACAAAACATTGATGTAACACTGGCAACCGATGTTATTGGTTTGGAAGAGGTGGTGGCAATTGGCTATGGTACCGTAAAAAAACGCGACATAACCGGTTCGGTTGCTTCAATCGGAGCTGATAAATTAACAGCTGCTCCTATTGTTTCTATTGATAAGGGGATGCAGGGAAAACTTGCCGGTGTTACCGTTCAGCAACAATCGGGTGCACCGGGGCAGAAAATGAAACTGCGTGTGCGTGGCGGCGGTTCTATTAATTACAACAACGAACCTCTTTACGTTATCGATGGTTTTATTGGTGCCGATATTACCACAGTAAATCCTCAGGACGTTGCCAGTATCGATATTCTTAAAGATGCTTCGGCTACTGCAATTTATGGATCGCGTGGTGCCAACGGTGTTGTGCTTATTACCACCAAATCACCGGCAAAAGGAAAAATGCAGGTTACATTTGATGCAAATGTTGGGGTAACCAGTACCGTGCAACCCTACGAAACGCTAACTCCTGGCGAATTAGCCCGCCTGCGTAACGAATACGATGTGGAGAGAGGCAGCCAAAACCTGTCGTTTACCGATGCAGAAATTGCTGAATTTGATAACGGCAAAGGTACCGATTGGTTGAATGACGTTACCCGAACTGGCGTGGTTCAGAATTATTCGTTAAATATAACTGGTGGAAACGAAAAACTTGGTTACTTATTCTCGGCCGGATATGTTGATGAGCAAGGTGTAATTTTGGAGTCATACCGGAAATTATATTCGGTACGTTCTAATATCGATGCCAAAATATTTGACTGGTTAGACATGAAGTTTAACACCTATGCCACGCACTCGAGCAACATGCACAACGGGCAAACCTACCGTGCAATCAGCGATGCTTTCGGTTATCCTATTTTATGGGACAGCAAAGACGAGAACGGCGAGTATATCGATCCGAATACCCAGCCAAGTTATGGAATTTACGGAGCAGCATCAACCAACCCAATTCAGCGAATTGAGACAACGGCAAATGGCGAAAATCTGAACGAGAAGATTACTTCTACCATTGACTTTTCGGCTAAATTAACACCGCATTTAACCCTTCTTGTTTCGGGGTCAGGTATGTACCGCTCAGGTTTCTCAGGAAACCGTCAGGAGTACGAACCGGTGGAAAACACCAGAGATGCTATGACAGCCAGCCAGGGTTACAGCCGTGGACATTCGTTAATGACTACCGACATGCTAACCTACAAAAACTCATTTGGCGACCATACCTTAACAGCTTCTGCAGCATACGAATACAGCTACTCGCGTTCGCAAAGCAGTTCAATAACCATTGGTGATTTGTCAACATTAGGCAACGAATGGTATCTATTATCAAACGGGGAGGTAAGCAGAGCCGTTTCAACTTTTAGCGAAACCAAAATGCAATCGTACATGGGGCGTGTTAACTACGATTATAAAGGAAAATATTTGTTAACAGCTACCATGCGTGCTGATGGTGCTTCGGTATTTAGCGAAGATAACCGCTGGGGATATTTCCCGTCGGCAGCATTTGCCTGGAGACTAATGGAAGAGGATTTTATAAAAGATACCGAATGGATTTACGACCTGAAACTAAGAGCCGGATGGGGGCAAACCGGTAACCGGGCAATTGGTGCCTATGCTACACAGCCAACGCTCGATTTTACAACAAGCAAGTTCTTGTATTATCCATTTAACGGAACTACTGTATCGCAGGGAATTATCTCGGGTGCACTTACCGATCCAAATATTCAGTGGGAAACAACCGTGCAAAGTAATATTGGCGTTGATTTCAGTATTCTTGGTGGAAAATTATCGATGGTTGCCGATTGGTACTCGAAAACTTCAAAAGATGTTATTTTGCAGAAATCTATACCTCGTTATACCGGAAAACAGTCGTTAACCGGAAACTTTGCAGAAATTAAAAACACTGGTTTCGAATTTAGTGCTGATTATCATATCGTCAACAAAGACGATTTCCAGTGGAATGCTTTTGCCAATATATCGGTTAACCGCAACGAAGTAATGGATCTGGGCGGCGACGAGCAGATTTTTATTGCCGGCGAAGATGCTTTCAGCATTTGGGGTATCGATAATAAATTTGTTGTTCGCGAAGGAGAATCCTTAGGTTCATTCTGGGGACTTCAAAACGAAGGTTTGTGGCAAACGGGCGAGGAAGATCAGGCGGCCGTTTATAACAGCAAACCTGGTGAGCCTAAATATACCGATTTACCCGACGCTGACGGAAACACCGGAAAAATTGATGCAACAGACCGTATGATAATAGGTAATGCCTTACCCGATTTTACCTACGGTATTGGTACCGATTTATATTATAAAAGTTTCGATCTTACTATTCAGGGGCATGGATCACATGGTAACGATGTTTTCAATTATAATCGCCAGCGTATGGACGACTCGGAAGTTCGTTTCCTGAATCCGGATTACCTAAACAGATGGTCGCCAACAAATACCGGATCAACCCAACAAAAGCTGCCTACCGGTACCGAGTACTACAAAACCCACGTTACAAGTCAGTACATCGAGGATGCATCTTTCTTTAAAATCAGCAATATTACACTGGGTTATACTTTGCCCGACCAGATTGCAAAATCGTTGAGTTTGGCAAAATTCAGAATTTATGCGAGTGTAAATAACGTATTAACAATTACCAATTATTCGGGTCTCGACCCTGAAATGTCGGCAACAACGCAAGGTAGCGATGCCGTTTCGGGTATTGATGCCTACAGTTATCCATTGGCAAGAACCTGGACATTTGGTTTAAAAGTTAACTTTTAAAAATTAATAGCTTAAGAAATATTGAAATGAAGACATATAAATTATTTAATAAGATAGTTTTGGCGGTTGGCATTCTTTTTATGATGTCACTACCGGCCTGTGATCTTGATGAGGGATCGATGGGGGCTGTATCGGCTACAGCGTTTTATAACGATATTGCTGCACTTGATGCTGGTATTACCGGTATTTACGGAACCTGGCACCGTGTGGCCTGGGGGGTAGATGTTTTGGCTGCCTACACCGGAGCCGACGACCTGGCAACGCGTAACGAAAGTAATAAATGGGTTTTTCTTGAAGGCGACCAGCTTAATCTTTCAGGAGGAAACCTGCGTACGATAAATATTTGGAACGGATACTACCAGGTGATTTATGAATGTAACAACTTCCTGGAAAATGCAAACCCAGATGGGGCTAGCGAAGAAGAAATTGCACCTTATCATGCCGATGCCCGCTTTATCAGGGGCTTGTTGTATTTCGAACTGGCAAATATTTTTGGCGATGTACCTTTGGTATTGTCAACAACTCCTGATTACGAAATTGGTTTAACGCCATTTAAAGAAGTAATGGAACAAGCTATCAGCGACTTTAAATATGTTGAACAATGGGCAAATAATACGGCCCGCGATACGCCGGCAGGTGTTGCAGGACAAGAAATTAATGGGCGTGCATCAAAAACAGCTGCAAGAGCCTATCTGGCAAAAGCTTATATGTTGTTGTCCGGATGGCCAACCTACGAAAACCACTGGGATAAGGTAGAAAGTTATACCCGCCAGATTATTGATATGGGGGCTTACTCTTTACTTGATGATTATGCACAAAACTGGGGAAATAAGGTGCCCGATGATTGGAAAGGAACACCTTTTACCAATGCTAATGCTCGCGAAAACGTTTCGTGGAAAGGAAATAAAGAATCAATTTTTGCCCACCACAATAAAGTTGATGTGTGGCCTGTTACCACACAATCAAGAAGCTATGGCCGTTTCTGGAGAGACTGGATGGATATGTTTGTTGAAAATCATTTTCACGCAGAATTTCCTGAAGGATACCGAAAAAACTACTCGTTTGCATGGGATCAAAAATGGCGTTACGCTGGTTGGACTGCATGGCCCTATGCTGAAGGCCAGTCGTATCCGGATCACCCGTCAATGCTGAAATTCCAGTTCGGAACGATAAATGCCTCAGACTTTAAAAAATGGTCGGGACTTGCTGGCAGTGATCCTGCACCCGAAACATTTTTAGGCTTTGAACACGTAATGAACTCATCAAACGATATGCCGCTGATGCGTTATGCCGAAGTATTGCTGATGTATGCCGAAGCTTGTGCACGTCAGAACAAACCAGGTGCAAACCCAAGTGCTGTGGAGGCTTTAAATTATGTGCGCCGCAGAGCATACGGTGGAGGATATGAAAAAATGGGCGATATTCAGGCCAACCTTCCGGTAGAATTCTGGAAAAACCCGGAACCGGCAGTAGACTATCCGCAAGCTGGAGAATCAGACTTAATTCAGGCAATTATTGACGAACGCGCCTGGGAATTTGTTGCCGAATTTGGCGGAAACCGCTGGCTTGACCTGATTCGTACCGAAAGCCTTGCTGAAGCATTGAGTTCGCGTGACGGAAGTGAGGCATCGTTAATTGGAGATCCAAATGACCAGAACCGCTGGAGAGCTCCGGTTCCATCTACTGAATCACAGTATAATCCGAATATAAAATAGTTTTAGTACAAAGTTTGGTTAGTTAAATTAGTTAGTTTAGTTAGAGGGCTGCTGCCGGTTAGGCAGCGGCCCTTTTTTTGGATTTTTGCTTTTATAATGTGCTCTTCAAAATAAATTTTCAAACGCATAAAATGAGTAATTACCCCTTCTTTTCCTTTTCAAAATTCCCCTGCCCATTATATTGCGTTCCATTAATTTTGCATTATAAAACACCATAAACCAATGAAATTCATATTAATTACTTTTTTACTGCTCAGTTTTACAATAGTTTCAGCCCAACAAAAATCAATGCCCGAAGATTCGTGGCTAACCAAATGCCTAACCGATAGCGGAAAAATTATTCTGGAAAGTAAAGACAGTATAATCTGGGGGTGCGCACCCATATACGACGATGAGGGCAAAGTGCACGTTTATTATTCCACCTGGGCAAAAAACGAACATTGGCTAACCCACAGTAAAATTGCACATGCAGTGGCCGACCATCCCGAGGGGCCGTATAAGAAACTGGGTGTTGTACTCGATGGCCGCGAAGACAACTGGGACAAGCACACCATTCATAATCCACACATTCAGCGGGTTGATGGTTTGTACGTGATGCTTTACATTGGTAACGATACCACCCAACAGGAGAATTGGCGCGACCGGGCTAAAGCGGCTAATACCCAACGTGTGGGAATGGCCATTGCCAAATCGCCCTACGGCCCATGGAAGCGTTTTGATACACCAATTATCGATGTGTCGCCCGATAGCATGGCCTGGGATGGCTATTGCACCGTAAATCCGTCGTTTATGAAACACCCCAATGGCGAGTACTGGATTTACTATCGTTGTTGGGACAGGCGAAACGACGACCGCCGAAAAACCGGGGTTGCCATGGCAAAAAACATCGAAGGACCTTACCAAAAATATAAAGGAAATCCGATCATCGATTTTCCTGAACGTGGCGGACAAACCGAAGATCCTTACTTTTTTTATTACCGGGGAAAATTCCATTGCCTGATTCGCGATATGGGAAATTACGACTGGTACAGCGGTTTGTACCTTGCATCAGAAGATGGGCTGAACTGGGGAGAATACCAACGCGGCCATCACAAAGGCGATTATTATTTTGATGTGTGCGAAAAATGTCGTTACGAAAGAGTGCAGGTGTTGTGGAAAAACGGTCATCCGGAATACCTTTTTAATGCATTAATGCGCGAAAATGATCGCCACAGCGGGGCAGCGTTAAAAATTAATTTAGATAAACTGAACGAATAAAATCAGCAGGAAATTCCGAAAAAAGGTGTTCTGCTGATACGCCGGTTATTTCTTTTTTTGTAATGTTTAGAATGCATAAATTCATATGCGTTTTATTCAATTTATACAGGGATGCAATTCTTATTCACTGTAAAAATTAAGATTTGCATCCTTTGTTATGGTTTACCACCTGTACTTTGCATATTTCACCACCCATTTTGCACAGGCTTGTTTTATACTTTTGGTTTGAAATTAATTAAATCAAAAGACGATAAAGCACAAGCCTTATGAAATACTTTTCGATAATATTTCTGGCAATACTTTTTTTCAATTCATGCACACAAACGGTGAGCAAGCCAAATATTGTCTGGATTTTTTCTGATGACCATTCGTACCAAACCATAGGAGCTTATGGCGGACGCTTGCAAGGTTTAAACCCAACACCAAACCTCGATATGCTGGCTGCCGAAGGTATGCGTTTCAATAAATGCTATGTGGAAAACTCAATTTGCGCACCCAGTCGTGCGGCTTTGCTTACCGGAAAAATGAGCCACATGAATGGTAAATATACCAATACCAAACGCCACCCTTTTAATCACGATCAACAGCAGTTTCAGAAAATTCTTCAGCAGAATGGTTACGAAACGGCCATGATCGGAAAAATCCACCTGGATGGAAATATGCAGGGGTTCGACTATTGGGAAGTGCTGCCGGGGCAGGGAAAATACTACAATCCTGAGTTTATTACCGAAGAGGGACAAACCAATTATAAAGGCCGTTATGTTACCGAAGTTATTACCGAACGTGCCTTAAACTGGTTAAAAAACGGCTGGTCGGGGCAAAAACCTTTTATGCTGATGGTGCACCACAAAGCGCCGCACCGAAACTGGGACCCCGCAACCCAACACATGCTGAAATACGAGGATATCGAAATTCCGGAACCGGATAATTTATTTGATGATTATGCCACAAAAGGTACCGCAGTAAAAGAACAGGAACTGGATATTGCAAACAGCATAAACCTAAACAGAGATCTGAAAGCGGAAGGCGAAATGTATGCGAACGATCCCCGGTTTGAAAGCCGTTACGAGTGGATGGCTGATAACAAACCGGAAGGTAATGAACTTATAAAATGGAAATACCAGACCTACATGAAAGATTACCTGCGCTGCATTTGGAGTGTTGATGAGAGTGTAGGCGAAATTATGCAAGCTTTAAAAGACCTTGATTTGGATAAAAACACGATTGTTTGCTACTCATCGGACCAGGGGTTTTACATGGGCGAGCATGGTTGGTTCGATAAACGAATGATGTACGAAGAGTCGTTCCGTACACCCTTGCTTGTTAAATGGCCCGGCATGGTAAAGCCGGGAAGTGTAAACAATGACCTGGTGCAAAATATCGATTTTGCCGAAACTTTCCTTGATATTGCCGGAGCACCAATTCCTGAGAATATGCAAGGGAAAAGCATTGTGCCACTGCTGGAAGGCGAAACACCTGCCGATTGGCGTCAATCGCTTTATTATCACTATTACGAATACCCGGGGGCACATGCTGTGCGTCGGCACGAAGGAGTAGCCAACAAAGAATATAAGTTGATTCGTTTTTATGGAGAAGACGTGCCGAACGGCGAAGAATGGGAGTTTTTTGATTTAAAAAATGATCCATCAGAAATGACAAACATTTACGGCGATCCTTCTACAAAAAGCAATATTGAAGAAATGAAAAAAGAACTGTCTCGTCTAAGAGAACAGTATCAGGTAAAAGAATAAAAACTTCGTGCCTTGGGGTCTTTGTGTTCGGTTTGAAAAGTTAAACACGAAGAGGCAACAAAAAGATAGCATCAGATGAAAAGAATTATATTAATAACCATTGCGCTGCTTGTTGTAAGCAATAGTTTTGCCGGTGGTAAAAAAACTCCGTCAAAACCCAATGTCATCCTGGTACTAACCGACGATCAGGGCATTGGGGATTTGGGGCGTCATGGAAATCCATACCTGAAAACACCCCATCTCGACAAGTTTTACGACGAAGCGGTTCATATGACCGATTTTCATGTAAGTCCGCTGTGCACACCAACACGTGGAGCCATAATGACCGGACGCTACCCAATAAATAATGGCGCCTGGGCAACCTTTAAAGGCCGCGATGCATTATCAAAAAATGCTCTTACTATGGCCGATGTGTTTAGGCAAAACGGCTATAAAACCGGAATGTTTGGGAAATGGCATTTAGGCGATAACTATCCGGTTCGTCCTACCGATTGTGGTTTTGATGTGGCTATTCATCATAAAGCCGGTGGCGTTGGCGAATTGTCAGATTATTGGGGGAATACTTATTTTGACGACACTTATTTCGTAAACAATGAACCGCAAAAGTTTAAAGGATATTGTACGGATGTTTGGTTTTCGGAGGCAATGAAATTTATTGAAGAGAACAAGGACGAACCTTTTTTTATCTATCTGCCAACCAATGCACCGCATTCTCCATTGATTGTTGACGAAAAATATGCGGCTCCTTATAAAGCCTTGGAAGGAGAGAAAATCCAAAGTGCAAACTACCTGGGAATGATTGCTAACATAGACGAAAATTTTGGGAAACTCGATATGTACTTAAATGAGAATAATCTTGCTGATAACACCATCCTTATTTTTATGACCGACAACGGAACTCAGTACGGGTTTAATTATGAAGAAGGAATGGGGCACAACCACGGTTTTCGGGGAAACAAACACAGTAAACTGGAAGGTGGACACCGTGTACCATTTCTAATTCGTTGGCCAAACGGCAAAGTTGAAGGTTGCCGCGATGTTAATGAACTTGCTGCCCATGTTGATTTAATTCCAACGTTGGCAGCTTTATGTGGCATTAAAATTCCGGATAATATGCCTTTAGATGGCATTGATTTTTCATCGCTGCTAACCTCAAAAAACTCCACGCTTGAAGAGCGAACAGTATTTATACACCACCGGCAGGACTGGCGGCAACCGCACGATGTGAAACAAACCTGTGTTCTGAAAGAAAACTGGCGCCTGGTTAACGGCAGCGAGTTATATGATATTGAAAACGATCGTTTACAGTTGAATAACATTGCAGCACAACATCCTGACATTGTTAGCAGCTTACTTAACGACAACGAACGTTTTTTAAAAATTACAAAAGCGAATCCCGAATACAGCGAGTTGCCTGCCAACGTAGTGGGTAGCAAAGTTCAAAACGAAATTACTTTAACCATTCAGCATGCCATTGGTGAAGGCTCCGGAATTTGGAAACCTGAACAGGTGGCAGAAGGAATAAAGAATAGTAACAACACACATGCCCTTGAGGTTGAACGTGCCGGGAATTACGAAATTCGCTGTTGCCGCTGGCCAAAAGAGTGCCCGGGGGCCGTATGGGGGATACCTGCAAACAATCCGAAAAACGCCTATACTTACCAAACCATTAAACCGCAAAAAGTGCGGATTTCAATTGCCAACCAAATGTTTGAAAAAGAGATCAAGGGCGACGAAGAAGCCGTTAGTTTTAAGGTGAAGCTTATGCCTGGAAAAACCTTGTTGGTAAACGATTTTATTGAAGGAAAAGAAAAATATGGAGTGTATTACACTTACATAAAATATTTGGGAGAATAATAACTCTTGTCAAGACGCTCTCGCCGGGTCAATTCGCCGGGACTTCGCGCGTCCGCAAGCAAAAACGTAAACATGAAAACTGTAACATTTCTACTATTAATTCTATTTGGCATTTCAACGTTAAATGCCCAAACGATTCAACGTGAAACCGATTTTAATTTTAACTGGAAATTTACACTTGTTGAAAGTACCGATTTACCCAGCCAGCTTCCGTTGGATGACAGTAATTGGCGCGATGTGAGGTTACCACACGATTGGAGTGTTGAATTTCCTTTTTCTGACGAATGGGAAGGCTGTACCGGTTATTTACCGGGTGGAGTGGGGATTTACCAAAAACATTTTAAAACACCTGCGTCGCCAAAAGAGAAAAGTGTTTTTGTAAAATTCGATGGCGTTTACAACAATGCAACTTTTTGGCTTAACGGGAAACTGCTTGGCGAGAATCCTTATGGTTATTCACCTGTCAACAGGGATTTAACGCCACATTTAAAAACCGATGGTTCTGATAATGTTTTAACTGTTCATGTCGATCATTCGCGCTATGCCGACAGTAGATGGTACACTGGTAGTGGAATCTACCGAAATGTTAAATTGGTTACTGTTGATAAACTTCATATTCCAATCTGGGGTACGTTTATTACCACACCAGAGGTAGACGAAAATGAGGCTAAAGTACAGCTTAAAATTAAGGTTAAAAACCAAACCGGAAACAGCAATTTTACCCTCGAAACTAAACTGGTTGATAACAATGGAAATGTTGTTGCAAAACAAATCGATGAATTGAAACTTGGCAAGAACTCAGAGCAAGAATTCACTCAGAATTTTTCAGTGATTAAACCTAATTTATGGGATTGTGAAAATCCAAATATGTACAAAGCCATAACTACCATCTCGAAAAAGGGAGAGGTGGTCGACGAGTATATCACTCCCTTCGGAATCCGCAGTATCGAGTTTATCGCCAACAAAGGCTTTTTCCTGAACGGGAAGTCGACATTTATGAAAGGCGTTTGTTTGCACCACGATGCCGGTTTGGTGGGGGCAGCTGTTCCTGAAGGCGTTTGGCGACGCAGGTTACAAGCCTTAAAAGATGGAGGTGTAAATGCTATTCGGGGCTCTCATAATCCTGTGTCGGAAGAGTTTCTCGACCTTTGCGATGAAATGGGATTTTTGGTACAGAACGAAATTTTTGACGAGCTGGATTACCCAAAAGACAAACGTCTGAATTTACACGAACGGCACGACGATTACCTCTCTCGAGGTTATACCGAGCATTTCCAGGAGTGGGCCAAAAGTGATTTGGAACGCACCGTTTTACGCGATCGCAACCATCCATCAGTAGTTCAGTGGAGTATTGGTAATGAAATTGAGTGGACTTACTTAAGCTATCGTTATGTAACTGGTTTTTGGACAGATCCTGAAGATCCAACCAAATCATCAGGTAATTTCTGGGGAGACCGACCAATGTTTAGCGCCGATGAAATGCGCGAACGCTACGAATCAATGGACAAGGAAGAATATGTGCTTGCAGAAACATCGCAACGCATAGCAGACTGGGTACGCGAATTGGATACCAGTCGCCCAACTACTGCCAACCACATTATTCCGCAGGTGAGCCACGTTAGTGGTTATGCCGATGCAGTTGATATTGCCGGTTACAGTTACCGCAATAACATTTTTCCCTGGTCGAAATATTATTTTCCCAACAAACAAACTACTATCAACGAATGTCCCGGAACCTGGGACGATTGGAAACAAGTGCTGGAGTACCCGGGCGTGTTCAGCATATTTATGTGGACTGGTATTGATTACCTGGGCGAAAGTCACGAACGCTGGCCGGGGCGTCGTCCGTGGGGTGACATGCTTGATTTAGCCGGATTTAAAGTGCAGGGCTGGAACTACTTTAAAAGTATTTGGGTAGATGATCCGCATCTTTCAATTGGTACCTTGCCGCTGGAAGGTTCAGGTTTTGGCGTAGATAAAATGTCGGGATTTGCCTTGGCCGATAGTGAGAAATCGTTTCGGTGGCGCGATTCGGAAATGCATTGGAATTACAAAGCTGGCGATACCTTGCTGGTTGAAGTTTGCTCGAACTATTCTACAGTTGAATTATTACTAAACGGAAAATCATTGGGATTCCGCAGTATGAGTGAAAGTCCCGACCGATTAATGCGCTGGGTAGTTCCTTTCGAAGCCGGAAAACTGGAAGCCCGTGCAGTACTGGGCAGCGAAAAAACAAAAACAGCACTGGTAACTGCATCAGAGCCGGTAAAAATGGAACTTTCTTCTGACAAATCATCCCTAATAGCCGATGCCTACGATGTGGCGCACCTGGTGGTTCAGTTAGTTGATAAAAACGGCAATGCAGTATTAACCGAAAACACCACTGTTGAGTTTGAACTTGAAGGACCTGCAAAATTATTGGGTGTTGATTGTGCAAATCACCATAAACACCAGGACTTTCAATCGAATAAAATCGAAACCTACAAAGGACGGTGTTTGGCCATTATTCAATCTACAAAAGAAGCCGGAACAGTTAAAATTACGGCAAAAGCCAATGGTTTTGAAGGCCAGGCAGTAGTTCTTCAAATGAAATAAAACCTCTCGCAAGCCGCAGAGACGCAAAGAAGAATTTAAAACTTTGCGTCTTAGCGACTTTGCGAGCAAAATAAAGAACATGAAAATACTAACATTAATTATTTTACTGGCCGCCGTACTTTTTTCTTGTCAGCCGCAGCAAAAGGAAACTGCAAGTGCCGAAACCCCACAAGAACAGGGTGGTTTTCCATTCGTACTTCCAAAAGAAAAGCCAAACCGTGAAATGAGTGCGGCCATGGAGCGTATTTATACCGATTATGAGGCGCCTCAGCCAAACAACAATGAACTGTTTAGCCAGTTTAAATACACCGAGCTGAAAGGATTCGATTACAATGGCCACGACGGAACAATCTCGCGCCGCGACCCCTCTAAAATCCTTTATCACAATGGCAAATATTACCTTTGGTACACTTACCGAAATACACCTACTCCACCGCAGGGGGCCGAAAAATGTACCGATGAAATACCTTCATCAGATTGGGATTTGGCAGAGATTTGGTATGCCACCTCGAAAGATGGTTTTACCTGGGAAGAGCAGGGCGTTGCCATTAAGCGCCCCGAAAAACCAATTGTTGGCTGGCGTGCTGTTACTACAACTGATATTTTAGAGTGGGAGGGTAAATACTATCTTTACTATCAGGGGTTTATGGAAGCAAGTGGTAAGCGTGGCGACGATTGCCCTGTGGCAGTTTCGTGGGCCGATTCGCCCGATGGGCCATGGACACCATACAATAAAATTGTAATACCGAATGGGGCAGAAGGCGAGTGGGATCAGTATTCAATTCACGACCCTTATCCCCTTGTGCACGATGGTAAAATTTATATTTATTACAAATCAGACTTTGGCGAAAAACCACATTTGGTACGTATGCAGGGACTGGCAATTGCCGATAATCCGCTGGGGCCTTTTAAAAAGCATCCCTTAAATCCGCTTATCACTTCGGGCCACGAAACTTCCTTGTTTCCGTTTAGAGGCGGGGTTGCCGCACTGGTATACAAAGATGGACCGGAGCACAACACTATTCAGTATGCCGACGACTGGGTGAACTTTGAAATTGCATCGATTACTGAATTAATGCCATACGCGGCAGCACCTTATGTGCCTGATGCTTTTACGAATACAAAAGATGGACGTGGAATAACCTGGGGCACGGCACATTTCATCAACTATAACAACGACTGGAATACCTTTCATTCGGTACTGGTGCGTTTCGATTGTGATTTAAGCCTTGATTTGCACGATCCTGAAATGAAGCAACATCGCGTAAACCATGCTCCTGACGTGTATTATCGTCAGGGATTAAGCAAAAAACAACGCGAACGTATTCAGAAAGAAAATATAAATAAGTGAGAATGTACAGAACGAGCCTAATATTGATTGTTGTCTTTTGTTTCATGGCGGTTACAGGGCATGCTCAAAATCAACAAAAACCAAACATCGTCCTTTTGTTCTCCGACGATGCCGGATACGGAGATTTTGGTTTTCAGGGAAGTAAAACGTTTAAAACACCCAACCTTGATAAGTTGGCAACAGAAGGAGTGGTTTTCAGCCAGGCCTACGTAACGGCAGCCGTTTGTGGCCCCTCGCGTGCCGGATTGTTAACCGGGCAGTATCAGCAACGTTTTGGTATTGAAGAAAATAACGTTCCCGGATATATGAGCCAGTCTTCAGGATTATTGGGCGACGAAATGGGATTACCAACACATTTGCCAACTATTGCCGATCACCTTAAAAAATTGGGCTACACCACAGCTATACTTGGTAAGTGGCACTTGGGCGGCAACGACCGTTACCATCCCTTAAAACGAGGATTCGACGAATTTTATGGTTTTCGTGGTGGTGCGCGTAGTTTTTGGGAATTATCGGAGGAGGAAAAAGTTAAGAAACCAGAAGACAGATTGGAACGTGGATTTGCAAATTTTAAAGAGCACGAAGGCTACCTTACGGAAAGTCTTGCCAACGAGGCCTGTGATTTTATCAGCAGGAATAAAGAGCAACCGTTTTTTCTGTATCTCTCGTTTAATGCAGTGCATACGCCAATGCAGGCAAAAAAGGAAGATTTGGCTCAGGTAGAAGGATTAGGTTTAACAGGAAAACGCAAAACTCTGGCAGCCATGACAATTGCCCTGGACCGCGCATGTGGGCAGGTGTTGGATAAGTTAAAAGAATTGGGATTAGATGAAAATACCCTGGTTGTTTTTGCCAACGATAATGGCGGGCCTACCGATTCAAACGGAGCATCTAATTATCCATTAAGCGGAACAAAAGCCAATCACTTAGAAGGCGGAATTCGTATCCCCTGTATAATGCGTTTGCCAGGTGTTATTGCCCGCGGAAGTGGCTTTGAGTACCCGGTTAGTACCCTCGACTTTTTGCCAACTTTTGTTGAGCTGGCTGGTGGTCAATCCGATACTATTCAGAACATTGATGGCGTTAACCTGATGCCCTACATTACAGGAGCTAACAAAAATAGGCCACACGAAATGCTATTCTGGAAAAAAGAAAACCGCGGCGTAATCCGTAAAGGCGATTATAAACTGTTGCGTTTTCCCGACCGCCCGGCCGAATTGTACAATATTGCAACAGACCAAAGCGAAAGAGTTAACCTGGCCTATGAGCAGCCAGAGCGTGTGAAAGAAATGTATAAACTCTTGTTTGAATGGGAAAAAGGTTTGGAGCGTCCGCTGTGGATGTTAGACCGTTTTTACGAAGGGAAAGCCATGGAACGAATGGATAGGTACCGAGAACAGAAAAGAGATGAATATGAATAGAATTGTTTATTGTTTGATTTTTGTATTGGGGAGTTTGGTGAGTGGGGCCGAAACCATTCACGTTTATTCCACTGAAATTCCATGGAGGTCCCAGAAGATTGCCACCGATACGGATAAGGTTTAATCCATTAATGAAGCAATAAATCAGGCCAGTGAAGGTGATAGCATTGTTATTCATGAAGGAATTTATCGTGAAAATATTACGGTAAATAAGAACAATTTAACTTTTCAGAACTACAATACTGACTATGTTTTGGTTACCGGAGCAGAAGTTGTAACCGATTGGACTGAAGCTGTTAACATGGCCGATGGTATAATGGAAGCCGATATCTCAGGACTTGACATTGAAACCGATTACACCCAGCTTTTTGCCAATGGCGAAAACCAGATGATGGCACGTCACCCAAACAACGTTACCGGCGATATGATGGAGCCCATGAACCCTGAGAGTGGTTATGCCTTGCTTAGTAATGTGTATAAAGATGCCGGAGCTGGTGCCAGCGGATACGCTACTTTCGAGGGAACAACTATTCCTGATGTAGACTTAACCGGAGGAATTTTCCGGGGCATGACAGGAAAAATGCGCAATTATGTGTACGGAACAGTTTCTGCTTCATCGGGCAGTACCCTAACTTTTACGGCGATTAACAAAGGGGCATGGAAAAACGAAGCGGCAATAAGCAATACCCAGCATAAATTTGGTTGGGGTTTTGTTCTGCATAAAAATTTAATAGATGTTCCGGGCGAATGGTTTGCCGATAATAACAAACTATATTATCTGCCACACGAAGGGCAAAATATGGATTCTACACGCATTGAAATTCAGGTGCGCGAAAGGGTGTTGGTACTCAATAATACATCGGGTGTTACCGTAAAAGGTATCAATTTTATCGCCGGAAATGTAGACATGCAAAACACTTCCGGAGCCAGCATCAGCGATTGTACCATGCGTTACCTTTATCCTTTCTGGACTCCTTTGGGATACGGGCAAAACGATACTGATAAAAAGGGGGTTTATCTTGAGAATAGCTCAGCTAATACATTCAAAAATAACTATATAGCACATTCGTGGGGCAATATGTTTGCGCTGCGGTCGTGCACCAACACGCAATTCGAAAACTGTGTGATTGAAGATTTTGGCTGGGTAGGTGTTTTTACTTCAGCCATTCATGTAAACAAAGGAGATAATACCCATATTAACAAATGTACTTTTGGCGATGCCGGCCGTTTTCAGGTTCGTATTGATGGAAACGACCCAACAAAAGTGAACATTATTGATTGTGATTTTTATGGTTCAATGAAAATGGGAGAGGATGCCGGCCCAATTGAAGCAACCAGCACCGGGCGTATTGGCGCGTTAAATTTAAAAGGAAGTGAAATTGCCTACAATAAAATACACGATGTGAAAGGTGTTCCCGTATCCGATGGAGGATACCTAAGGGTTAAGGCTACAGCTTTTTATATGGAAGACACCGAGAATTATACCGCCCATCATAACCTGATTTACAACATTAAACACGAGGGCTACGAAGGGCCACATGAAATTGAAAAGGTGGGCGAATTTTTGTACCTCGGACCACGCTATAATCCCATGTATAATCCTGTAAACTATTACAACAACACCATCTGGAATGTAGACGAAAATATTGGTATTTGGAACATTGAAATAGATAACTGGGAAGAACTGGGACTAACGCCGCCCGATACCACCGGGTTTATGAAAGATGGCCATTTTGCCAATAATATTTTTATGAATGGGCCCGGTTACAAAATGAGCTATAATCGGCAGGTAATTAGTAGTACCGGAGCCAGAGTTGATTGGGCTACAAGTCCGGCAGGAGCCAGTATTCAAACCACCAACTTTGATGAATACACCAAACACTGTGCAAATTGGGGCTACCAGTTCAATCCGGAAACCAATCAGTTTTTTGATTTTGAAGATGCAGCTGAAAATTTTGTTGACGCAGCAAACGGCGACTTTACTTTGCTTGATGGCTCGCAGGCGGTGGGTACAGGAACGGAATTAGAAGGTTTTACCGGCTCATCTGCTCCCGATTGCGGTGCTTTGGAAGGTAGCAACCGTGTTCTTTTGGCCGGCGCAAACTTAACAATTCCCAATTTTAAAGAGGAAGGCACGAACGCTATCCCCGAAACAGAATGGATAAAATATGTTGATTTCCCGGAAGAATTTATCGATACAACTACTGTTTTCGAATTGAAGCTGGCTTACAATGTTTTTGGCGAACGCGATATTGTAGTTTCCTTTCGCACTCCGGAGGATACTTACATTACACAGGGACGTAAAACAGTTCAGCCCGGTAGCGATACCATAAGCATTACTGTTCAGACCGAACAGACTCAAAATATTGACAACGATTATATTTTTATGGCTGCACTTCGACCAAAAGGAGGTGCCTGGAACGAGAATATTTTTACCCACACCTTAACGGCCGATATTGTTTCCGTTTTAACCTCGGTAGGTGCACTTTTCATGGATACGAATTTGCTTTTATTTCCAAATCCTGCCCGCAATATGATAAGCATAAGAGGTTTATATGAGGCTGGTGAAGATTTAAATATTCGAATTTATTCGCTTGACGGAAAAAATGTAATTGCTTATCCGGGCAGTGGGGCAGTCGGTGATCTGGAAATAGATATTTCAAACCTTTCTCCGGGGATGTACTTCGTTCATATAGAAAATTATCCTGGTCAGAAATTAAAATTTATAAAAAATAATTTCTGAAAGAAAAAGGTTCGATACTGAATTTTGAAAGTAGTTCCATGGTATTAATTTAAAATTATTGAAATGAGATATGTTATTAAGTATTTTATACTCAGCTTAATTATTCTGCTTTCATGTATAAGTTCACTGGCACAAAACCTGACAATTGAAAGTGTTAATGAATTTGAAAATCCACAGCATCAGGATCGTTTAGGAGATTTTGCCTATGCAGATACCTTGTTTGTAAAAGGCACCTACAGCAATGCAACAGCAACAAAAATAAGTATTAGTTTGCTCACCTTTAAAAAGAGCCCGTGGACAAAAACCGATTCGCATGCTTTCGACTTACCCGCACCACTTAACGGAACAATTGATACTTTTTTAGTTGTACCGCAAGATTATACATTGCTGATTCCGGATGGCGAAGAGGCCAATACACAAATGCTCCAGATTCGCGGAGAATTTTTGGATGGCCATGAGTTTTCAAATCTCTATCTGAACATTATTAAGGAAAATCCTGAGCATGTTCGAACTATTGATTTTGATGAAGCATATGGTATCCGGAGCGGTCAAAGTTTGGTAGCAAAAATAAACGAAGCCCTTGCCAGTTTAAACGCAGGCGATACGCTTCTTTTTAACCGCCAGGAATACGATTTTGAAGGTAATTCGCTTATTCTTAGCAAAGGAATTTGTTTGAGTGGTGCCTTACCCGATGTTGCTGCCACCGATTCAATTGGAGCATACAAGGTTACTACCACCTTTAAAAACATGAAGAATTTCCATGTTCGTACAAGTAACATTAATCTTACCAACATGCGTTTTATACCCGTGGATTCTATCGGCTATGTGTTTACGCGCTTCTCAAACAGCACGGCAGGTCAGTTTTATACAGGCATTTTAATAAACAATGTAATTTTCGAAAACGGTAACCTGCAATGCTATGGCGAGAATGGGGCCGGGATAACATTCCGAAATGTATCTTTCCTGAATTTTGCCCACGGTGGATACAATTGCAACCGAAAAGAGCCCATTGATGGGTTGCCTCAGTCCATTGTAAAACGATGCAAATTTGTTCCCAATTGGGACGAGGTATTTTACAATACGCGCGGTGTTTCAATGGATGCCGGTAACGATAATCATCCTGTTGTTTGGGATATGAATGGTATGCACATCGACAGTTGTTTGTTTGACGGAACCGGCTGTGGCTGGTCGAAGGGAAAAAACGCCAAAGTTACCAATTGCCATTTTATTGGCTACCGCGGCGATGTGGATATGATTCATATGGAAGAGTACACCAACAATATTTTGGTAGAAAATAACCTGTTTGAATACAGCAAACCATCGCGCACCTTTTACCAGGACCGTTCGTTGCAGCCTTGCAGCGATATTACTATTATCAACAACACATTTAAAGGAAAATACAAATGGATTTTTTGGGGCGAATCGCCACAAAACCTGCGTTTTGAGGGGAATGACATGACCGAGGCCAGTGCCAACAACCCTGATGACTATACCTTTGATTTTACAGCACATCAAACAGGGGCATACGAAAGTGCTCCATTCGATTTACCTATCGGGGGTTTAGTAATCCGTAACAATCCGGGTATTGAAAAAGAGAGCATGGGTGTGATGCGTTTGCACGAGCTGGCTAATGAAACAGGAAATATTATTGAAGCATATCCCGTAACTAAAATTCAGAAAAATGTGGTGCAGCAACGTCCGTTTTCGCTGATAGATACATCAGCTGTTTATCGAATTATAAACAACAATAGCGTGGAGGCTATGCTTGCCGCAGAAGGCACCATCAATGTACAGCTTTCTTCAGCCGCTGTTAGCGACAGTGCCGATTTGTGGAAGGTAAATTTTGTGTACCCATACAATTACACTTTCCTGAATTTGAAGACGAAACAGTACATGGAAATTTTCAAAATATACACACTTGGCGATTACGGAGATGAAGATTTACCCATTTATTATGTGGAACAAAAAAGTAATTGGGCCGATAAAACAGCTTTACCACATTGGTTTTTAAGCACGGTAGACGGAAGTGATTCCGGTCTGTTTCAAATCTATCCGGGCACCAACGAAAAGAAATCGCGCGTTATAAAAAATGGCCATGACGTAGTTTTGGGACTTGCGCAAACGGTTGGTGTTAAAGGTTTTGAACCACCCAGCGAAGCCAGCACCTGGCGTTTCGAACCGGTTTCTCCGGTAGGTATAAGCGAGCCTCAATATTTACCGGAACTGAAATGCTATCCTAATCCTGCACAGGAGTTTTTACAGCTTTCTTTTAGCTCAGCCATAAAAAACGATACAACAATTGAATTCTACAGCTTAAACGGAATATGCCTGAAAAGCTTAATTCTCGATTCAGGCACGGTAGACGAAACCATCCATTTAAACGGCTTTTTACCGGGAGTTTACCTCTTGAGGGCCAGTTCTGAAAATCGTTCCTCAACCTTAAAATTATTAGTAAAAAGGTAAAAAATAGTACCAACAAAGAAAACTAATCAAAGGGTACCACTAAAATTTTCTCCAGGCTTAAACTGATACGTTCTTTGCCTTTGGCTTTGAATAAGGCCGTAAAATAAACGCCTTCCTTTAAATGCCTGCGGGTAAACTCCTTTAGGTCTTCAGGGTTGGTAAAATATTCTACTGTGGCTATAACGCCAATGTCATGGTTCGAGAAAAAGAAAAACTGTTCGGTATTATTTGGGCGAGGTATGCGCGACACAAGGGCAAAATCGGTTTCGGTATTGGAACTGTTGGTATAAAACACAGTATCGGGTATTTGCGGATGTCCTGCAAACAAAACTTCGTTATCACTAATTTTAAAGTATTTATTAGCCTCGTTAAACAAGTACGTGAAATCTTTCTGGTCTTTTAAACGGCCCACGTAAATGGTATTTCCCTTTTTTATATCAGAGAACGAGGCACGTGTTGCGTATTTTATCTCAAAATCCTTGTCCCAGCCTGTGAAGAAACGCGATAGAGCATGCGTTGCATTTTCTGCCATTCGTGTGGCGTAATTATAGTCTGTGGGACTGGTAAGTGTTCTTAATTCAGGTTGTTGTTCAAGTAGCTTGTAATACTCGTCTAAACTGTTAATGCTAAAATCGCGGGTCCAGCCACTTAAACCCGAAATGGTTTTACCCCCATAGCCAAATGCATCGCCAATGTACAAATGGGTAGTTTGTTTGTTTTCAAAAAAAGCTTTCCACAATTTAGGCACCGGGGCAGAGCGTTGCAAAATGCCAAAGGCTATAAGTACAAAAATCAATAATATGTAGGGCAGAAAGGATTTTATTCTCGGAAGACTTTTTGGAGCTGGTTTTTTACCAATTTCTGCGAAACGAATGCCGTATTGGCCCTTGTCGATAATTATTTGCCATTCATCTTCAGCACCTTCGCTGGTATAATAATGGGCCAGTTTTTTTCTCAGGTTGTAAATATTTACCCGAACCCGAGGATTACTTTTTTCAGTGTCTGCCTGCCCTCCAAAAAACTCGAGGTCAATCACACTTTCTTTCAAAGGGCGATTTTCAATTTCTGCTTGCACCAGATAACGCAAAATAGCCATGCTTGTGGGGGCATTTTTAAAGGTCTCACTTGAAATTACCTTTTCTGTTATTTCTATTTTCTTCTCTTTTGAAAGCATGCCTCTGTTTTCTTTCGGTTAAGTCGCGAAAACCCAACAATAATAACCGTTATAGCTACCGTTAAAGCAGCGTTAAAGGTAAGTATTTTAATCCAATTAGCTACCTTTAAAATCAAATCTGTAAAAATCAAATAAAACATAAATCATGAACAAAAAAAGCCGAAATCTTATACTCATTGCAGTACTTCTTTTCTTGTGTTATTTGGGCATTGCACAAACACCTAATAAGGTATTTACCAAAAAAATATACCTGTCGGGAACCGGGAAAGACGATATGGTAGAGTGGGACTTTTATTGTACTGATGGCCGAAATAGTGGCGAGTGGACAAAAATAGGAGTACCCTCGTGTTGGGAATTGCAAGGATTTGGAAACTATAATTACGGGCAGGATTTACCCATGGAAGACCGTGCAAGCGAACAGGGTTTGTACAAACATAAATTTGTAGTTCCGGAAGAGTGGAAAAACAAAGAGGTAAAAATTGTTTTTGAAGGCGTAATGACTGATGCTGAGGTGAAAATAAATGGTAAACCTGCCGGCGATGTACACCAGGGGGCATTTTATGAGTTTAAGTATTCCATCTCGGACTTACTGGCCTACGGAAAAGAGAATGTGTTGGAGGTAAAGGTAAGTAAGGTATCGGCAAACGAATCGATAAACTGGGCAGAACGAAAGGCAGACTTTTGGGTTTTTGGAGGCATTTTCAGACCCGTGTATTTACAGGTATTGCCAAAAGAACATATTGCGCGGGTGGCAATTGATGCCAAAGCCGATGGACAAATATCTGCCGATATTTTTATTGATGTCCCTAAAGCCGAAACAGTCACGGCAACATTAAACACCTTGGATGGTAATCAGCAGGCAGAACTGCCTCTTTTGGAACTGAAAAAAACTGAAGGAAAATGGACGCTTCGCACAAAGGCAGAAAACATAAAAAGCTGGAATCCTGAAAGTCCGAATTTATACGAATTGGTTTTTTCGCTGAAGGATAAAAAAGGAGCGATTTTGCATCAACACGCACAACGAATTGGTTTTCGGACTGTAGAAGTGAGAGAGGCCGATGGAATTTATGTGAACGGACAACGTATTAAATTTAAAGGCGTAAATCGTCATTCGTTCTACCCCTCCTCCGGAAGAACAACTTCAAAAGCTTTGAGTATTGAGCATGTACAAATGATGAAAGACATGAATATGAATGCTGTTCGTATGTCGCATTACCCACCGGATGTGCATTTTCTTGATGTTTGCGATTCGCTGGGCTTGTTTGTTATTGATGAGGTTTGTACCTGGCACAGCCCAACTTTAGATACCGAAGTGGGCAGAAAGATTGTGAAAGAAACCGTGGTGCGCGATGTAAACCATCCTTCCATTTTACTTTGGGCAAATGGCAACGAAACCGGATGGAATACTGAGTTGGATGACGATTATGCGATTTGGGATATTCAACAACGTGAAGTCATTCATCCCTGGAATATTTTCAGAAAAACAAACACCTTGCATTATTTTAATTACCATGCTTTTGCAAACGATGGCCCTTTTAATGATAAAATATTTTTTCCAACCGAGTTTTTGCACGGTTTGTATGATGGGGGCCACGGTGCAGGCCTGGATGATTATTGGCAACAAATGTGGAATATGCCTACAAGTGCCGGTGGCTTTTTGTGGGACTTTGCCGATGAAGCGGTGCTTAGAACCGATAAAGATGGCGTGTTGGATACGGATGGGAACCACGCTGCTGATGGAATTGTTGGGCCTTACGGTGAAAAAGAAGCAAGCTATTTTACCATAAAAGAAGTGTGGTCGCCAATTTACATTGAAAACCGTTTTATCCGAAACGATTTTAATGGTATTTTCAGAATTGAGAACCGCTACCATTTTACGAACCTTTCGGCCTGCAAGATGATAGCCAGGTGGGTGAAGTTTAAGGGACCGGAAAGTAATGGGCAACCGGAGATTATTGCAGAAAGCCATATTGAACTGCCGGACCTGGAACCCGAAACGAAAGGGAAATTCAACGTTGGCCTGCCGGAAAACTGGAAATCAGCTGATGTACTTTATTTAACAGGAATTAACCCACAGGGAAATGAGGTGTTTACCTGGTCGTATCCTGTTCAAACGCCCAAAGCTGTTAATTCCAAATTAATACACCTCGCAGGAAATAACGAAATTAAAACTCTTGAAAGTGGTGATAATCTTGTAATTACGGTAAATGGTTTTGAGTATACATTTTCAAAAAAAAACAACATTCTGCAGCAGGTGAAAAAGGATGCGAGAGTCATTCCGCTCGCAAATGGTCCCATGATATTAAATCACAAGGATAAGGTAGACACCCTGTACGTTAATGAGCTGACAGACAGAACGGAAGTTGTTTTGGTTTATAAAGAAGCAGACAAATCTCCGGCCTGGGCTTCGCATAAAGAATTGAGTGCTGATGTTATAAAATGGACGGTGTATCCCAACGGAACGCTTAATCTTTACGTTGAAATTAAAGGGAAACGTATTGTAGATGGCTATAAAGGAATAACATTTACTTATCCGGAAGAAGAAGTGGCCGGAAAGAAGTGGCTGGGAGATGGCCCATATCGTGTTTGGCGTAACCGCATGAAAGGAACAAAATTCCGGGTTTGGGAAAACGATTACAACAATACTGTCACCGGGGAGTCTGGTTTTGTTTATCCTGAATTTAAAGGATTCTTTTCGCGTTTGTATTGGGCAAAAATTAAGGGTAAAAACAACAATGGTTTTACGGTTTACTGTAATAGCTCAAACGTTTTTCTGAGAATGCTAACTCCTCAGGCTTGGACCGACCCAAAACGAGCAACGCCGGTAATGGATTTCCCTGAAGGAAATATTTCGTTTGTTTTTAATATTCCGGGTATCGGTACAAAATTTCAAACAGCTGAAACATCAGGGCCGCAAGGACATGCTGAAAATTACTTTGGCAATTACGATGATCCGCTTGTAATTGATTTAACATTTGAGTTTTAGTAAAATTTATGGTCAACTGCCACGAACTTGTGTTTCGTGCCCTAAAATGTACCAGGTATGAATAATAAAATTTATTGGATAATTCTATTTAGTCTGTTAGCTGCAGCTTGTGAACAAAAGAAGGAAACTACTAACGCCGGTGAAAACCTTGTTACCGAAGATTTTCCTTTTCATATTTCGTATGAGAAACCAGACCGACCGCTAAGTGCGGCAGTGGAGCGAATCTATGATGCATATGAACACATTCGCCCTGAAGCAATGGAATTGTATTCGCAATTTAGATACACCAAATTAAATGGCTTCGATTACAACGGTGGCGACGGAACAATCACCCGACGCGACCCATCGAAAGTAATTTTCGAGAACGGAAAATATTACGTTTGGTACACCGGTCGTAAATCGCCTGTAAAGCCTGTGGGAATGTCACGCGCAAAAGATGCCACTGATGTAATTCCTTCGGCTGATTGGGATTTAGCCGATATCTGGTATGCTACTTCCGAAGACGGTTTTACCTGGGAAGAACAGGGAATTGCCGTTCCGCGTCCGCCAAAGCCACAACCCGGCTGGCGTTCGGTTACCACCACCGACATCCTAAAATTCAAAGGGAAATATTACCTGTACTTTCAGGCTTTTATGGAAGCCAGTGGTTTGCGTGGCGACTTTTGTCCGGTGTCGGTTGCGTGGGCAGACTCACCCGACGGTCCATGGCACCATACAGGCGGCGTTGTGCTTCCCAATGGCCCGGAAGGCTCATGGGACCAATATTCCATTCACGATCCTTATCCACTGGTACACGATGGTAAAATCTACTTGTACTACAAAGGCGATTTTGATAAACGCCCCGAGTTTAATCCTTCGAAAATACGAATGCAGGGTTTGGCCATTGCCGAAAACCCGCTTGGGCCTTTTGTTAAACATCCGCTTAATCCGGTAATCAATTCAGGACATGAAACAACGCTTTTTCCGTTTAAAGAGGGAGTCGCGGCCATTGTTCAGCGCGATGGACAAGAGCACAACACCATTCAATATGCCAAAGACTGGGTGAACTTTGAAATTGCCGCCATTACCGAATTGCTTCCGGTGGCTGCCGGGCCTTTTGTGCCCGATGCTTTTGCCGACACCAAGGATGGACGCGGGATTACCTGGGGAATATCGCATTTTATTAATGCAGGCGGAAACTGGAACCACACTATACTTACCCGTTTCGATTGCGATTTAAGCCAAGATGTAGATGACCAGGACATGAAAGGACACTATTACCAACACAGCCCCGAGTTTCATTGGAAACATGGCTTAAATGAGAAGCAGAAAGAACGTATTCAAAAGCAAACTGAGGAACTTAAAAACAATCAGTAATCATGAAAATAAATAGACTTACCATCGTTGTATTGTGTTTAATTACAGGTGTTTCATGTATTCTACCTGAAAATAATCAGGTAAAAGAATTCGAGCCAACTTTCGAATCCCTTTCAAAACACAAAGCCGCCCCCGAATGGTTTGCCGATGCCAAGCTGGGAATGTATTTCCACTGGGGGCCATACAGTGTGCCTGCCTATGGTAGCGCCTGGTACCCGTGTAACATGTACATAAAGGGCAGCGATGTAAACAAATTTCACGAAAAGAATTTTGGGCCGATAGAGGAGTTTGGATACGAAGACTTTATTCCGATGTTTACTGCCGAACATTTTGATGCTGAGGATTGGGCTGATTTATTTCAAACAACAGGAGCAAAGTTTGCTGGGCCTGTAGCACAGCACCACGATGGTTTTGCCATGTGGGACAGCAAAGTAAA
Organism: uncultured Draconibacterium sp.; assembly: GCF_963676735.1. Lineage (NCBI taxonomy): Bacteria > Pseudomonadati > Bacteroidota > Bacteroidia > Marinilabiliales > Prolixibacteraceae > Draconibacterium > uncultured Draconibacterium sp. Next base: position 1,462,735 of record NZ_OY781464.1, read on the forward strand.
TCCATGGAATGCGCTTGAAATGGGGCCCAAACGCGATATTGTTGGCGAGTTGTTCGAGTCGCTTCGAAAAAGGGATATTAAAACTCTGGCAACCTTTCACCACGCCCGCAACGGCCAGCGTAATGCCAATACGCCTGAATATTGGGGACGTAATGGATTTAACAGCCATTATCCTTACCACCCCGATTTACCCACGGCAACTACCGACCCCAAACTGCGAAAGTTATTTGGCAACTGGGAAAACATTGAAGATTTTAACCAATACTGGCTCGACCAGGTGGAAGAAGTGGTTGATAAATATAATCCTGATATTCTTTGGTACGACTCGTGGTTAAACATGATTCCCGAGGAAAAAATAAATGAAATGCTTGCCTACCATTTTAACAGCGGGCTAAAAAATAATCAGGAAGTTGTGGTTTGCAGCAAGCACCAGGACATTCCGCTGGAAATTGGCATTGACGACCTTGAACAAGGCGGCCGCCGCGATATTTATCCTTTACCCTGGATGACCGACATAACCTTAAGCCAGAGCAAATGGATGTATGTGGAAGGCGAAACCTACAAAGATGCAGCTTTGGTGGTACGCAATATGATTGATGTTTGGAGTAAAAATGGTACTGTACTACTCAACATTTCGCCCCGGGCCGATGGTGTAATTAACCAGGAACAGCGCGATATTTTGAAAAAAATTGGCGATTGGATGAAAGTTCATGGCGAAGCTGTTTACGGCACACGCCCATTCAAAATATTCGGTTACGGTACTGCAACAGCCGACGATGCTTCGCACGATGGGCAATCTGCTAAGGTGAAATACACTGCAAATGATGTGCGCTACACGGTTGCGAAAGACAAAAAATCGATGTATGTGTTCTTTTTAGGCGTACCCGAAGGTGGAGAACAAATTAAAATGCGCACAATTGGAGGTTTTCATCGTAACCTGCCGCCATCGCCAATTAAAAACATAAAGCTATTGGAAACGGGGCAGAATATTGAATGGAAATTAACACCACAAACTTTGATAATTAACATGCCGGAGGTGGAGTATAATCCGATTGCTTCTGTGTTGAAGTTGGAATTGGAATAACAAAGAACTTTCATAAAACCATAATTTCACGACAAAAGCAGTAGTATTTACTGCGAATAGGTGAATGCTATGCGCGACATATAAATTTCTCCCTGTACTTCCATCAAATTTACAACCTATAGTTTTTCCAAATAAACAAGAATTTTGTTCTGAACCAATAAATCTATAAAGAATCAGAAAAAGGAATTTTTACGCCTAAAAGCTGAACTGCCGCAATTTAATTTACACAAGCTGAAACGCTATGTGCCAAAAAGTAAAACAGGGTGGGTTATTTACTTCTAAAATAACTGAATAACGGGTAAAATACGAATGTTTAAAAATACGAATGAGCATGAAAAATATATTCAAACTAATACTTATGTTTCTTGTTTCGTTTTCGGTAATAAACGCCAAAGCTCAAACAAGTCCTTTTCTGAATATTATGGATTTTGGAGCCAAAGGCGATGGAAAAACCGACGACACTCCGGCTTTATTAAAAGCTATGGAGGCTGCCACCAAAACAGAAGGGACAGTATATTTTCCACACGGAAATTATTGCATCCATCCGGTTGAAGTGCCAAGCCATATCACGCTTTTGGGGTACTCGGCCTGGAGTTATGCCAACAAAGACAAAAAAGACGATGATTTTATAGGTAAAACAATTTTAACCGCACTTTCGGGCGAGGCACGTGCTTTGCTCGACTTGGGGAGTAACCGTGGTACACGCATTTTCGGCTTAACGCTCGATGGTAAAAATCTTGGAGAAGGAATGCACGGAATTTATTGTCGCCATTTGGGGTGCGAACAGAATAATTGCATTGAAGATTGCCGCATTCAGAATTTCAGTGGCTCAGGAATCCGCCTGGAACGTTCGTGGGTATTTTCGGTACGCCGAAATTTGCTGATGTTTAATGGCGAACACGGAATTGACCTGACTGGTGGCTATGATGGCTGGGTTATCGACAACCAGCTAACCGCTAACAAAGGCTACGGACTGTTTGCCCGAGGTAAGGCCAAAGAGGGCATGAGCGAAGAACAAATTAATGACCTGAAGTTTTTTGGAACAGCATCGGTAATGGTAACCGCCAACCGCATTGAATGGAATAAAAAAGGAGGTATCTACCTAAATGGCTCAAACTCCATGCAAATTACGGGTTGTGCCATCGACCATAATTTTGGCCCCGGTTTAAAAATATCAAATGGAACAGCGCATACCGTTTCAGGTAATTTATTCCGCAGCAGTGGCGTTGATGCCAAAGGCGATGAGTGCTCACAAATTTGGCTCGAAAACGTTAAAGGTGCATCGGTAACAGGCAATAGTATTTGGGGTTGGTACAATCGCAAAGAATACAAATTTTCATATCCATATCCGTTTTACGGAATCATTGCCAAAAACTTAAAGGGCTGTGTTATCTCGCAAAACGCAATGTATCATAGCTCAAGCAAAGAAGGCGTTAGCGACCGCGGAGGAAATGAAAGTTCAATAATAAAGGATAATGCCTATGTTAAACCTGAAATTGAAGAGACAGAAGGTGGTTTTAGGGTGATAAAATAAATACGATAGTTATGAAGAAAACAGTTGTTATACTATTGGCCTTTCTTGCTTGCCAGTTATTTGGAAAAATTGCCGAAGCGCAACAACCAAATGTGTTGTACATACTAACCGACGACCACCGCTACGATGCTGTGCGTGCATTTAACCAGATGTTGCACGGCCGCGACATGAGTGAATTGGGCTATGTGGAATCGCCACAAACCGACTGGCTAACAAAAATGGGGACCACCTTTATAAATACCTACTGCCAGGCACAGGGCTGTGCACCATCACGTGCGTCTTTGCATTATGGTCGCTATCCGTTTCGCTCGGGCGTTTACGAATTTGAATACCATAACAATAATGCCCAGCACTGTCAGCCTACTTTACCTGAGCAAATGGCAGACTTAGGTTATCAAACTTTTCATGTTGGCAAATTGGGGGTACGAATAAAAACAGTTAAAAATGGAAAGGTTCAGCCTCACCAGATTTATCAAACCGACATAAAATTTAAAACCATGCACAAAGATGGTTTTACGGCGTGGGGGAAAGATTGGATTTATGAAGTTGATGGAAAGAAACTGGAAAAGCCACTCAGTAACACTGACTTTTTTGTTACTCCCGATGGCAAATTTCAATACAATTCGCTTCAACTGGAAAAAGAGCGCCCGGAATTAGCCGGAATTACAGAAAAGAATGCGAAGAAATATGATATTCTTCGTCATTATAACCAGAAAAAGCCCAGGAAGATAGATAGTGGGATGATTATTTCGGGCGTTAGTTCACGTCCTGCTGGCGAAAACCGCGATGGTTTTTACACTTCGGTTCTTGCCGATTATTTGAATACAGAAAATAAACCATACACCATTGGTTCGCAAACGGTTGACGGTGTAAACCCTTCGAAACCAATATTTATTCATCTGGGTTACGATTTCCCGCATACCCCTGTTCTTCCGCCGGCCGATTACCGCGTACGTTTTCAAAAGCATAAATACAAAGTGCCCGAGTACAGCCAAAAGGAATTTGATGCCATGGCCAAACAAATGCAAAAGCAGGTTGAGGCAGGTTTTTCCGACCATTATACCGATGAAGAAAAGCAAAAGTTTATTCAGGATTATTATGCCTTTTGTGCTTATGGCGACGATTTGGTGGGCAAAGCGGCCGATGCATTTATCGAATACAGCGAAAAACACAAACAGGAATGGATGATTATTTATGTGCATGGCGACCACGGCTGGAAATTGAACGACCATGGTTCGGTGTCGAAATTTACGCCCTGGGATGTGGATTGCCACAATCCGATTGTTGTGGTTTCATCCGACAAAAAACGTTTCCCGGCAGGGAAAGTAGTAACCAATTTTACCGAATTTGTTGATGTAGCGCCCACAGCCCTTGCAGCAGGAGGTGCAAACCTTAAATCCGAAAAATTTGACTATTTAGATGGCTTGGATTTGGCAAAAGTAGCATCGGGAAAAGCACCGGTTCGCGATTACGTAATTGGCGAAAGCCATGCAGTAACCGGGCCTCGCGCTTTTATTCGTACCAAAGAGTATGTATTCTCGATGCAAACCCGCCCCGATAAAACTCGCGGTAAAAATATGGATTGGGCGCGCAATGCACCTTACAAAGATTTAGACCCCGCTTTGTATCATTTTAGCCAAGACCCGAATGAAGTAAATAACCTGGCCTTTAATGAAGAATACCAGAAAGTCGCTCAGGCAATGAAAGAAAAGCTCATAAACATTGTGCTTGGCGATAACCGTGTAGAGGTGGGCTGGGGCAAAAAAGCCGATGGAACGCAAGTGTACCGCAGCAACTTTGCTCCTGGTGCGCACGATTATAAATTAGAGTTGGATTAAACAGATTGAAGCAAATTAAATAATACTGAAACATGAGAGAACTTTTTCTATCAATAACAATACTGTTTAGCCTCCAACTCTCCGCCCAAACCATCTTCGAAGAAAATTTCGATAGCCTGGCAACAGGAACCGATTTAACCACCTTAGGCTACGAACTTTCGCAGAAACCAACATACGACGGAACGGTTACCGTAACGGTTTTTGATGATGGAGGAAACAATGTAGCCAGAATGGTTGCCAGCCCAAGCGGTTCGGCAGGTATGCAAATAGAAAAAACCATCGATGTTGAAGCACAGGTAATTTATACCTTTGAGATGCTTAGCAAAGGCCCCTACAAAAGGCAACTCAGGGTTTATTCTGAAAATGATGCATTGTTGGCTTCTACTGAAGACTATAAACCATCTACGACTGAAGAAGAAACGCTTTGGAAAAATATGTCGCTTACTTTTTTAACCGATGCGACTACCACAAAGGTTAAAATAGCCTTCCATCATTATTGGTCGGGAACCATTGATATGGATAGTATAAAAGTGACCAAAATTGGTGAGCCAGGTTCGCAAACATCGTATTACTTAAGCAGCAGCGAAGGCGATGATAACAACGATGGTACCATAAATAATCCCTGGAAATCGCTTGAGAAAATCAGCTCGGAATTTCTCTTTCCGGGCGATTCGGTTCTATTTAAACGAGGAGACCGCTTTGATGGACATTTTGTGGTAAATGGCTCCGGAAATGAAGAAAAACCAATTCTGATTACTTCGTATGGCGAGGGTGATTTACCAATCATTACAGGCCAAGTTGGCGAAGCCGGTGGTGGCGATTACCAGGAAGCGATTCTGGTTGAAAACAACGATAACCTGATATTCGACGGGCTGGAGATCCAGAACGAACGTACCGTTTCTCGAAGCGGAGTTGCCGATACCGATGCTTACGGAATTTATGTGAAAAACTCGGGTACAAAAGTGATGAACAATCTCTTGTTCCAAAATATGACTTTTAAAAATGTATTTGCGGCTGAACCCATGCTCAACCCCGAAGATTTCGACAAAATTCAGGTCTCGGGTCTTGCTTTTCATTCAACACAAAACACCGAAGTGGGCAAGGCGAAAAATATAAACGGCATTGAAATTAAAGATTCTTATTTTGGCAATTTGCAACGCCTTGGAATTAAATTTTCGCACAGTGGCGGTGTCGATGGAATTGGAAACGACTCCATTAACCGAAATATGAATATCCATATTCATAACAACGAATTTTACTACAATGGAGGAACGGGAGTACTACCTAACGGAACCTATAACTGTTTAATCGAAAACAATATTTTCGACCACCCGGGTGCAGATACCGACCCGCGTATGCCAGGGCGTGGAAGCGCTATTTGGAATTATAAAGCCATTAATACCATTATGCAATACAATACTGTAATAAGTGCGAATGGTTATTTAGATTCATACGGAATTCATATTGATAAGCATAATACAAACACCTTTGTACAGTACAATTATATGGTCGATTGTATTGGTGGTTTTGTTGAAATTCTGGCCAATAATAGAAACGCAGTTTACCGTTTTAATGTTAGTGTAAATAGTGGTTACAGGTATTCAACGGGTGTTTCTACCTGGAAAGCGGGCAGTAGTACCATTTATATTTATTCCGACCGTTGGGTTGGCGAAAATCAGGAAGAATTGATGTTAAGCGATGGTGTCTATGTTTACAACAATACCGTGGTGATGGATTATCCTTTTGAAACTACATTTAATGTGGATGCCAAAAACATGTTCATTTACAACAACATTTTTTCATCTATCAACGGGGCTAAAATGGGCTACCTCGAATGCAGAGTGCGGGATAATGATACGCCATTTACCATGCAAAATAACCTGTACGAGGGCGATGTAAACCCGGTTTGGGTGGAATACGATACGAATCCAATTTCTGGAGCTTCGGAGTTTAAAGGGGTAGGCACAGACAAAATGGCCTATTACCTAAACGAAAACAGCGACGCAATTAATGCCGGAGTTGCTATAAGCGGTCTGGTTGTGCCAAATGCCGGTTATGGTGTATTTATAAATATTCCCCCTTACCCAACTGTCGATTTTTACGGAAATGCCATCGACCTTTCGTCGGGCACCCCAAATATTGGTGCATGTAATACCAAAGACGGAATTGTGGGCTTAAATTCAATAATTGAAGATGATTACGATTGGTTGATTTACCCCAAGCCGGCTGATTCAAGCATCCATTTTGTTCACAAAGGAGACATATTTGGTGAAATGCAAATTTCGCTTGTAAACCTTAAGGGACAGGTTGTACAAACCGAACTCAAAAAACTTTTAGTTAACCAAAACGAATTTAATTTGCAGTTGAACACGAACCTCCAAAACGGAATTTATATTGTGAATATTCGCGGCAATGAAAGAGCTTATAGCAGGCGAATCCTCTGGCACAAATAGAAGTGAAGGAAATAATAAAGATTGAAAAAACGAACATAGTACTAATGCAAAACCTGAAAATAAATATGGAACTGTGTATGCACTGCGACATTTGCATCACAGTTTGTGCAAAAGTAAATGCCATCTCGAAAGTGAATAACAGTTATATGCTTGACAATAGTAAATGCGAAAAATGCAGTGCTTGTATAAAAATGTGTGTTGTTCAGGCTATTCAGGAGATTTAACCACGAACGGATTATTTTATCACACTACTTGTTTAAGTAGCCTTTTATTGAATTTAGTTTATCCCCCTAATTAAAGACCAAAAGCCCACTAAACAGGTGGGTATTTAGCTATATATTGCGTCTTCTATAAATCCTAATCTTTCATTTATTTTTTATGAGAAACATTAAAAAACTCTTGATAATTACGGCACTTATAATGAATGTTGCAGTCTGTGCGCAATCATCAAAAATAAAAGTTTATGCCGTTCAACTCGAAAAAGGAGAAGCACATCCGTTGGTTGAAGTAAAACAGGAAAACATTGACCCAAAAATAGGTTGGAAAAACCTGATTTACCTCCAGCCAGAAATCACTTTTCAAACCATTGAAGGAATTGGCGGGGCTTTTAACGAAATAGGTGGAGAAGCTCTGGCGGCCATTTCTAAAGCAAAAAAAGAAGCCTTAATGAAACAACTGTTTTCGGAAGAAGGAGCTGGTTTTAGCTTTTGCCGCACTGCTATTGGTGCCAGCGATTTTGGAATTGATGCTTACAGCTATTCTGAAGTGCCAGATGATTACCAAATGAAGCATTTTTCAATTGAGCGTGATAAAAAGTACGTTTTGCCCTACATTAAAAGTGCTTTGACAGAAAATCCGGAATTAACCGTTTTTGGTTCGCCCTGGAGCCCTCCAGGCTGGATGAAAGAAAGTGGTTACATGGAGGGGCTAAAGGAGCCCAACAACAAATTAAAGCAGGATGCCAAAACCCTAAAAGCTTATGCACTGTATTTCGTGAAATATGTTCAGGCGTACGAAAATGAAGGTGTTAAAATTGACCGCATCTGCATACAGAACGAGAACGATGCCGACACCAAGTATTCCAGTTGTACTTTCCCTGCAAAAGACATGGTCCGTTTTGCGAACAAATACCTAATTCCGGCCTTTAAGGATAACAAGGTAAATGCCGGTATATATGCCGGAACATTCCGTGCCGCACAAAAAATCGACCTAATGGATTTTATGATGACCGAGGGAAAAGAAAACCTTAAAGGCGTTGGGATTCAGTATACCGACACCCGATTTATTGCTGATGCCAGGGCTATGATGCCAAACTTGAAAATTTTTCATACCGAAGGGCATTGCTACAATGGTGAAAATTCTGTTGAGCAGGCTGAACATCGACTGGAAGAAGTGGCAGGTTATATTAACGCCGGAAGTACCACATTTACATACTGGAACATGATATTGAACGAAACCACCGAAAGCGGCTGGGACTGGCCGCAGAATTCATTAATTAATATCAACCGAAAAACAGGTGAAATCACTCACAATCCCGATTACAATGCCATGTACATTATCAGCAAATTTGTTAAGCCCGGCGATGTACGTTTTGCTTCGGTACAACGTGGAAAAGAACCTGTTATTTCTGTGAAATCACCCGATGGAACGATTAAGGTGCTCATTCAAAATACTGACGACAAAGACAGAACTTTTGAAGTGGTTTTGGGTGAGGAAAGAATAAAAATTAATGCACTGGCAAAGTCGATAACGGCAATTGTATTAAAATAATTTATGGTCTACTAAAATTTAGATTATGCACGAAAAAACAAACCGAATAATTCTTTTACTTTTCTTTTTTGCTTCTGTGTTTACCACAAACGCACAGGAGTTCTGGAAAGACAAACAAGTGTACACCGTAGGTACGCAAGCTCACGCCTGCACACATTATATTTACGCCGATGTATCATCCGCATTGGAAGGTGATTATAAAGCATCACCGTATTATAAAGATCTTGCCGGTGACTGGAAATTTCACTGGGCCGAAACGGTTGCTGCAAAACCGGAAGATTTTTATTTGCCAAGGTATACCGTTGATGATTGGAAAACGATTCCTGTTCCTGCTTGTTGGGAACGTCATGGTTACGGTGTGCCTTCGCACCGTGGATTGGGAATGCGTGTTAAAGAGGAAAGTATATTAATTCCTGCAGTGCCGGAAGAGGACAATCATGTGGGAAGCTACCGAACAACTTTTACGGTTCCTGAGGGTTGGAAAGACCGACAAACCCTGCTTCATTTTAATGGGGTGTCGAGTGCTTTTTACCTGTGGGTGAATGGCAAATTGGTGGGCTACGACGAAGATGCCATGACCTCTTCTGTTTTTGATATTACTCCTTATTTGAAAGATGGTAAAAACGTCGTGGCAGTGCAAGTTTATCGTTGGACTACGGGTAGCTATTTGGAATCTGGCGACACCTGGACCTTTAGTGGAATCTTCCGCGATGTTTATTTACAAAGTCGTCCGTTCGTTCAAATTAAGGATTTCTTTCTGACGTCCGATTTGGATGAGAATTACAAAGACGCAGAATTTAGTGCCAAAATTAAACTCAACAATTTTAGCGATTCTGTTCCGAAGAACTATTCTGTTGCAGTTGATTTATATGATGCAGAAGGTAAGCTGATTTCAGAATCGGGAACTAAAAGCCCAAAAATTGGATGGCGCATGGGGAACCTGGGAGCAGAAACCATACTCGAATATTCAACAAATATTGAAGGCCCAAAACTCTGGTCGGCCGAATTTCCAAACCTCTACACTGTTGTACTTTCTTTGCTCGATGATAAAGGGAAAACAGTGGAAGTAACACAAAGCCAGTTTGGTTTTCGTAAAGTAGAAATTAAAGATTTACAAGTCCACATCAATGGGAAACCCATAAAAATTAAGGGCGCCAACCGCGGCGAATCGCACCCTGAATTTGGCAAAACTTTAACCGAAGCATCCATGATTCAAGACATAATGCTGATGAAACAAAACAATTTTAACGCGGTGCGGTCCAGTCATCACCCCAACGACCCACGCTGGTATGCACTTTGCGATAAATACGGGCTATACGTAATGGACGAAGCACTTGAATCGCCCGACTACTTTATACGCGGGAATGGCTTGCCCGGAAGCGATATCAGTTGGATGGGCGCAGCTTTAGATCGTGTCGTGGCCATGGTGGAGCGTTCTAAAAATCATCCTTCCATTATTTTTTGGTCCTTGGGAAATGAGTCGGGTTTTGGACAAAATTTTGCGTTGATGAGCGATTACATTCGCCGCTTCGACCCAACACGCCCCATTTCTTACGATGGCCGCGAGACCGATTGCTGGGAGGTGAAAGACTATTTTGATATGAACAGTTCGATGTATCCGTTTATTGAGGATGACCCGGAGCAAAAGCACTGGAAATTGTTAACGTTTTGGGCCGAACCGAAATACAGTAAACCTTATATTATGATTGAATACGCCCATGCACAAGGTAATGCAATGGGTAACTTTGCCGAGTATTGGCGCGTGGTTGAACGAAATCCTTCGTTTGTAGGTGGATACATCTGGGACTGGGTAAACCAAACTTATAACACTGAAATGCCTGACGGACGAATCCGCCAAAGTCATAAACTGGACTACCACAAGGTAGACACGATGGCAGCCGGCAAAAACTTCTCAAAATATATGTACAATGGCAACGAGTGCGCCAAAGGAGCAGTTTTTGCCGACCGTACTGAGAAACCGTTTATGCCCGAACTAAAAAAAGCGCAGCAGTACATTACCATTTCTGCCGATGAAAGGAAAAACAACCTGTTTCACATTAAAAATAATTATTATTTCACAAGCCTCAACGATTTTGTTGGAAGCTGGATCATACGAAAGGATGGTGTTCAGGTAAAACAAGGAGAAATTCCGGCACTCAACTTAAATCCAAAAGAATCGGGAAAATTTGAAGTTCAGCTCCCGAAGTTTAAAGAAGATTCGGAATATACCATTGATTTTAGTTATCGTTTAAAAAGTGTCAGGCTGTGGGCCGATGCAGGGCATGAAGTCGCCAAAGAGCAAATTGTGTTGCAGAACCGGACACCTTCAGAAAATACAGGCAAAGGAATAGTTGCCTTAACTGAAAACGATAAAACCATTAAGGTTGAAGGAAAAGGTTTTGTTGTAAGCTTCGATAAATTATCAGGTACAATTAGCTCCATAGTGTCTGGCGGAAATGAACTGATTGCGCAGGATGGAGAGGTGAAAGGTCCGAAATTAAATGTATATCGCTCACCCATCGAAAACGACAATAAGGATTATAAAATGAGTTGGTTTAAAGCTTCGTTAAACAACTTAAACGAGAAAACAGTTTCGGTAAAAGCGTCACAGCCTGAAGCATCGAAAGTTAGCGTTGCTGTTAGTAAAGAATTTGTTTCCGACTCGGGAAGTTTCAAACACGAATGTATCTACGAGATTGGCGGTAACGGCAGTGTAAAAATCGATAACAAGGTAATCCCAACAGGTTTTGATGATTTATTGTCGCTGCCACGCGTGGGCTTAAAGTTGGGTTTGGTTGAAGGTTTGGAAAAGGTGCAATGGTATGGCCGCGGACCCCACGAAAACTATCCCGATAGAAATGAATCGGCACACCTGGGAATTTACGAATCAACCGCAAGCGAAATGTTTGTGCCGTATGTGGTACCCCAGGAATGCGGCGGACGTTCGGATACGCGCTGGTTAAAGTTGGGATTTGAAAATGGTACAAAGCCTGCACTCACCGTTGAATCAGTTTTGCCTTTTCAATTCTCGGCATTACATTACGATGCAAGCGATATGGACAAAGCCAGCCGTCCCGAATTTATGAAGTGTCGGAAAGAAACAATCCTCTGTATCGACTCGGAAATGTTAGGACTGGGAAATGCAAGTTGTGGACCACCGCCGTTATCCCAATATATAGTTCCGGTACAGGAATATGAATTTAGTTTTACGCTTAAGTTCGATTGAGAATTTTTATCTTATCTGTTTTAAAAATCCTGTGCACTCGGTTTTCTATCTCGATGAAGTTACCGCTTCTGTTTTAGCAATAGGCGAAGCTCCTATAGTCTATAGCTTCTGGTAACCCCATATATATTTGCCCCCTGAATTGGTTTGCAAATTACCCCGTGTAGCGTATGTCGTTTAGCTTATATTTGCTTTTGGGTAAAAGACAATTATACCTTTTACACCGTAAACGTTGAATATAAATAAACAATGTGAAAGATATGTGCAGAATAAAAAGTATAATTTTTTTGAGTCTTTTATTGATTTCGCAAATTAGTTGGTCTCAAAATGCGGAAAAGCTAATGATATATCGCACCGATTTTAAGGCTATTTCAGGAGACAATACGGTTTCAGTAACCAGTTACGAAAAAAATGGCAAGCATTTCGTGTATGCCGGTGGTTTTAACGACATTGATGTGTATGAATTAAACGATGCCGGTGAGCTAACACCTGTTAGTTCGCATGAAATGTACAAGAAAAAAGGGCCTGCTCGAGGAATGGTTGCCGACCGGGTTAAGGGTACCGACTTTTTGTTTGTTGCCAACAAGTTTGGCGATGCCATAGAGGTTTTTAAAATACTTGACACTGGTTCGCTTGAAAACGTGTTTAAGGTTTTTGATACCGAAGAAACTCACATTGGAATTGGTATTACGCTTCAGGTAGTTCACATGAAAGAGGCCTCTTATCTTTTTGCCGGTGGACTGGAAGAAACTCCGGGTTTGTCGTGCTTCAAAATTCACGACGACGGAAGACTTACCCACGTACAATCGGTAAAGGACGATGACGAAATTCATGCTGATGGTATTATTGGGATGTTTACCCATAAAATTGATGGGAAAACCTATCTGTATACCGGAGGTTTTCAGGACAATGGGGTAAGTAGTTTCAGGGTGTATGAAAATGGTACATTCAAAAACCTGAATAACATTAGCGATAATAACACCGACCGCTTTCTAACAGGCGCTTATCCGGTTACCGGCGTTAAGATGGGCGAGAACTATTATGTGATAGTTGGCCACCGGCATCATAAATATTATACGCGAAAAGGTTTTATCAAAAAAACAGATTTTGTTTACCACGGCGATGCAGTAAGTGTTTTGAAGGTGAACAAAAAAGGCGAACTCGTTCCACACTCAGTTTTAAAAGACGATGAAAGCACCAAACTTGCCGGCCAAACCCGGATTGAAATTATTTCATCAAACGATGAAAAAGCAATTCTAGCGGTTGGTACGAGGGATGATGCAAGTATTCAGCTGTGCCGGTTAAACAAAGACGGAATTCTTAGCCCCATAAATTATTTGGAAACAGGCTATTCAATTTATTACGGACTTAGAGCACATAAAATCGGAGATAAAAACTTCTTGCTGGCAGGCTCTAACCGCTTCGACATGAATAAAATTGTGGCTTATCAAGTAAGTCCCCAAAAAACAATAAACTCCGGGAAAACACTAAAACATGTGGTAAGTCTTAAATTTAAAAGGAATATAAGCAGGGATAAGGTAAATGAAGCCTTAGCCAGTTTTTTAGACCTTAGAAATGATATACCGGAAATAAGTGCCCTGGAATGGGGGATTAACGATAGTACAGAAGGCTTAAGTAAAGGCTTTGACTACTGTTTTACACTTAGTTTTAAAGACGAACATGCCAGGGAAATATATTTATTTCATGAAGCACACCTGCGTGCTGCTAAAAATATTGTGCCACTTTTGGAAGATATTTTTGTTATGGATTACTGGACGGATAATTAAGTGGGATTTATTGATTTTTTCATGGTTCTGTCATTATCTTGAGCAGTATTCTTTTATCGTTAGTACACCGACATAACAAGATTTACCTTGCCATACATATTGCTCAAAGCCAGTGGAGTTCTCTCAAGTCTAAATACAATTGCAATTTCTTCAGAAAGTGAAGATGGATACGCTTGAGCTTGTCTCTCCCCTGAATTTGCCAGCATTTAACCCCGCATAAGAAGCTCAGCTCTCGCTATCTTTACATTGAAAAAAGAGCGTAGCGTAATGACATTAAAAACTATTTGCAGCATAGTGCTTTTGCTCCATACATTTGTGGGCTGGGCGCAACCAACCTTTAAACCAGGTAGCGATCCTAAACCGGAAGGTGCGAAATGGGTGCAGGTGAACTTCCTTTCAGACGAATTTGATGGTGATACCCCTGATCTTTCAAAATGGCAAGTTGAGCCAATTGGCAACGACTGGAAATGGGATGGAAGACCGCCGGCCTTATTTAAAGCCGAAAATGTAAAGGTTAAGCATGGACGGCTTCAGGTAACTGTTGGTAAACTGGATGAGGCAGTGAAGAAGGACGGTAAGATTTTTACTCATCAGGGAGGTATTGTTCGCTCGATAAAACCCGGAAACGTAGGTATGTATTTTGAATGTAAAATGAAGGCCAATGCCACCGTGATGTCTTCAACATTTTGGTTAATGACAAAATACGATTGTTATAAAAAACTGGAGACGGATATCCAGGAATGCGTTGGAAGAACTACGGGGCTTACTACTGATTGGGCACAGGGTTGGGATAGTATTTTTCATTCAAATGCTATTCACCGAACAACTGAATGTGTTGAAAAACTTCAGCTTCAGGATGCAGTAAAACTTAATATTCCCAATCATCAGAAATTCTATGTTTATGCAGCCTGGTGGAAATCTCCCCATGAAATTCAGTTTTTTCTGGATGGCGAATATCAATATACGATCAATCCGAAGGTAGCGTGGGATATGCCGGCATTTATTCATATGGCCATTGAAACCTACGACTGGAATCCAATACCGGAGGATGGAGGATTAGTAGAGAGTGGTACGCATGAGCAAAGAACCACTCAGTACGAATGGGTACGAACCTGGAGATTGGAATAAGCCAGTTTAAATCAAACTTATATAAGCATATTAAAAAATGAACTCAAAGAACATTATTGTTATAATTAACGCGTTACTTTTCGTTTTTTTCGCATCAATAAAAACTACCGCCCAGGAAGTAGATTTTTCATTTTTGGACACTGACTTGCCTCTTGATGAGCGTGCAGAAATTTTAGTTTCGCAAATGACCCTTGATGAAAAAATAAGCCAGCTTACCAATGATGCCACTGCCATACCACGTTTAAATATTCCTGAGTATAATTGGTGGAATGAAGCCTTGCATGGTGTTGCCCGCAATGGAAAAGCTACCATTTTCCCGCAAGCCATTGGTTTGGCTGCATCTTTCGATCCGGACCTCGCAAAACGTGTAGCATCTGCAATTTCAACCGAAGCCAGAGCTAAGTATAGCATTTCACAAAGCATGGGGAATTACAGTAAATATGCCGGTTTAACTTTCTGGACACCCAATGTGAATATTTTTCGCGATCCCAGATGGGGAAGAGGGCAGGAAACATACGGTGAAGACCCTTTTCTTACGGCTATTATGGGAGTGGCATTTGTAAAAGGATTGCAAGGAGATGACCCCAACTATTTAAAAACAGCAGCTTGTGCCAAACATTTTGCTGTTCATTCCGGACCGGAAGAATCACGACACCGGTTTAATGCGACTCCAACCAAACAAGACTTGTATGAAACATACCTGCCGGCATTCGAAGCGTTAGTAAAAGATGCAAACGTAGAAGGTGTTATGGCAGCCTACAATGCCGTTTACGGAAAACCAGCCTGTGCCAGTCCTTTTTTACTGCAGGAAATTTTACGGAAAGACTGGAATTTTGATGGATATATTACATCAGACTGTGGAGCAGTTGGAGGAATGGCCTATAAAATGAACTACGTAACAACAGGAGTTGAGGCAGCTGCGGCTGCATTAAATGCAGGCACAAATTTAAACTGTGGTGGTACCTACAAAAAATTGAAGGAAGCAGTGGATAACGGGATGGTGTCTGAAGAAATGATTCATGAACGTACGAAACAGCTTTTTAAAACACGTTTTCGATTGGGAATGCTTAATAATGAAGATGAAAATCCTTATGCGGAAACCAATTCGGCAGATATTCATAGCTCTGCACACATTCAGTTAGCCAGGGAAGCAGCACGTAAATCAATTGTTTTACTGAAAAACAAAAACAATATTTTGCCCCTGGCAAAAGATATTAAAGTACCATATTTAACCGGTCCGTTTGCTAATTCAGCCGATATGCTGATGGGAAGTTATTACGGAGTAAGTTCTAATATCGTAACCATTTTAGAAGGTATAACTGAAGCAATATCGTTAGGAAGTTCTTTGAATTACCGAAGTGGCGCATTACCATTTCAGGCAAATATAAATCCTAAAAACTGGGCCCCCCATGTTGCAGAAGAATCGGATGTTACAATTTGTGTTGTTGGTATTACGGCTGATATGGAGGGTGAAGAAGTTGATGCCATTGCATCAGCCAATATTGGAGACAGAATTGACCTTAAACTGCCTGAGAACCAGATTGATTATGTAAAACAACTGGTGGAATTCAAAAAAGATAAACCACTAATTTTAATTGTGGCCAGTGGAAGTCCGGTTTCGCTGGAGGGTATTGAAGAATATTGTGATGCCATTTTGCAAATTTGGTATCCTGGCGAACAAGGGGGGAATGCAGTAGCTGATGTTCTGTTTGGTGATGTTTCTCCATCGGGGCATTTACCAATAACTTTTCCAAAGAATATTGAGCAACTGCCACCATACGATGACTATTCAATGAACGACAGAACTTATAAATATATGACAAAGGAACCAATGTTTCCGTTTGGCTTTGGACTAACTTATTCAACAACCCAAATAAGTAATCTCACTTTGAATACCAGGACACTAACTAAGAATGAATCGCTGAGTTTAAGTGTAGACGTCGCTAATACAGGAGAATATAATATCGATGAGGTTATACAGCTGTATGTCTGTCCTGAAGAGATTAGCGGAGGGATACCATTTAAAAGTCTGAAAGCTTTTGAGCGGGTATCTTTGGAAAAAGGAGAAACAAAAACACTTTCTTTCGCAATTCCATCTGAGGATTTCTATGTTGTAAATGAAGAAGGAGATAAAGTATGGCGAAAAGGAGAATATAAAATTTATGTAGGGAATTGTTCACCAGGTAAGAAAAGTATAGAATTGGGAGCCTCCGTACCTGAGGAGATAGTAATATTATTGCAATAGAGAGACTTATGAGAATTGTCGAGACTATAGCAAGAACAGATTTTTAAAAATTGCTTGTTCTCGGTAAAGTTTCGTTTAGAATGACTTTTTTTGTGCTTTTTTGACTCCACTGGAAAACAAAAAAGCACTTAAAATATTGATTTTAAGTGCTTTTGATTTTATTAGGATTTCTCTTGGTGCCCCAGTAAAGGACGATGTTGTGTTTTATTATGCTCTTAAAATCAGAATGTTATAGACCAGTGAAAATTTTGTTCTCGGCAAAGTCTCTTCTAAATTTCAATAAAGTTATATCTGGAACAAAATGAGGAAAAAGTAAGAAATATAATGTTATTCTGCCTATGTATATCTAGATAACTCTTTGAATATGCCGGATAAATAGAAATACCCCTGGTTTAGCAGGGATGCTTTTTCACCTAACTAAATTAGGATCTCTATGAAAAAAACTGGTTACAAGATCTTTGTGCTTGTAACAAATGGTTATACGAATAATGAAGTAGGATTGTTTTACGGAGGATTGATAATATTTCATAATGGCAAACATGCAAAGCAGAGGATATTTTAATGATCGTTCCTTCATTCATAAAGACAGCTAAATTATAGAGGAAGAAATGTTTATTTACTATCAAGAACAATACTCCACCACGTGAAATTTGCTTTCAAAGGATTCTAAGGAAACTAAGAATGCTTATTCCATAAGAGAAAATAATAGGGCCAAAAGAACAATTAGCTCAAGTATTTTAGTGCGAAGACGTCATGTGATGGTAAAAAAGCTTAACAATAAATAGCATTTATATTTATCATATTCCCCGATGTGTTATAAAACATATTTTGTAAGTGCCACAAATACAGAAGAATAGGCTCTGGTTTTGACAAAACCAATTTTTATAATGTTAAAGTTTCAAAAACTCTATATAATTGGTCGACCAATTTAAAACAACTGGTCAACCAGTTTGAATTAAGAGAAAGAACTTTAGGATTTAAACAATAAACTGGTCAATAAATCTAAGAAACTATGAATGTACTTGAAAATTTTAAAACCATAGAAGTTGAAAGCCCGGTAGATAAAATTATAAAGCAGATTCGTAATTCAATCGTGTCAGGGCAATTAAAACCTGGTGATAAATTACCCTCGGAAAGAAAACTTTCAGAATCATTTGGTATTGGACGAACATACGTCCGCGACGCCATAAAAAAGCTCGAATTTTATGGTATCCTTAAAACGCTTCCTCAAAGTGGAACAATCGTTTCGGGTGCTGATATTTCTGCAATGGAAGGATTAATTGCAGATGTTATTAAACTGAGCGAAAATGATTTTTTCCATTTGGTGGAAACACGAGTGGTGATGGAAACCTACGCCTGTGGGCAAGCCGCAATCCGCCGTTCATCGCGCGATATTGCCGATTTAGAAGAAAAACTCGACGAATATAAACAACGCGTAGATGCAAATTTACCCGGTGTTAAGGAAGACTTCAATTTTCATCTTAAAATAGCAGAGGCCAGCCAGAATATGGTAATTAAATCCCTCATGCTGATTTTAATTCCAGATATACTTGAGATTTACCGAAAACTAAATGTGTGTGGCGAAGGCCGATTCTACAAATCATTTGATGAGCACCAGGTAATTCTCGACTGCATAATTAGACAAGACTCAAAAGGAGCAGAAGAAGCCATGCGCATTCACCTAAAAGATGTGGCTGAGTTTAGTTTGTCGTATAAAGGAGAAGAGTAATTAATCAAATTATAAATGTGTTACGGAGCTTCACTTTAAGCTCTTTGAACTAAAATCTTTAATAAATTATGGAAACTAAGAATACTAGCTAAAATCAAAAATCTAAGTAAAAAAGGGATTAAACAAAAAAAGGAAAGGCTTAAGAAGCCAATCCTTTCATGAACCACGGTAATAACTTTAACAATGATAAAATGAACTTGCAGGTAACACTATCATAAACAAAGTAAACACCGCGCTCTACAAATATAATCTATTGTATTAAACGAATTCTTAAAATTTTTAAAAATCAAATTAAATGAAAAAATTCTTAAGCCTAACAGTTGTTTTATTGGCTTTTGTAATAGGGGCTTCGGCTCAAGCTCAGCTCACGGGTAACATTATTGATGAAGGAACTAATGAAGCTTTAATAGGAGCAACTGTAGTAGAAAAGGGAACCTCAAACGGTACCATTACCGATATCGATGGGAATTTTACGCTTACTACACAAAGTGAATCGGGAACAGTAGTGGTTTCTTTTATTGGTTATGTAACTCAGGAAATTGAATTTTCGGGTGCTTCTACCATAAATGTAAGTATGAAAGCCGATGTTACCGGCCTCGATGAGGTGGTGGTAGTTGGATACGGGGTTCAGAAGAAATCGCACCTAACGGGAGCTATTTCGAAACTGGAAAATGAAAATATGGAGCAAGTAGCAGTGGCTCGTGTTGACGATGCCCTGATTGGTAAAATCTCGGGTGTTAACATTCAGGCTACCGATGGTGGAGCCGGTACTGCACCTACCATCCGTATTCGCGGAACAGGTTCAATCAGTGGTAGTTCAGACCCATTAATTGTGGTTGACGGTATTGTGGTTGACTCGGATTACCTGGGTAACCTTGATATGAACGATGTGGCTTCGTTTGAAGTGTTGAAAGATGCTGCCTCGGCTGCAATTTACGGTTCAAGGGGAGCAAATGGTGTAATCATGATTACATCGAAACAAGGTAAAGAAGGAAAAACCAAATTTAACTTCAACTCTTATTATGGTTTTAAAGAAGCGCACCAAAGCGATGCGTATTACTTTACAGTAGCCGAAACTGCTGCTGCCGAGTTAGCTGCTACCGGCGAACTTTCAGCTAAAACCCAATACAAACAAATGATTGGTACCGACCGCGATTGGCAAGATGTTATTTTTGACGGGGGTACAATTCAGAACTACTCGTTTAGCGCAAGAGGCGGAAGCGAGAACACAAAATTCAGTACTTCGTTAAATTATTTGAATGACGAAGGTGTGCTTTTAACCGATGGATACGAAAAGTATAGTTTAAAGCTGAAACTGGATACCAAGGTGAATAAATTTAAGATGGGTGTAAACTTATCACCATCTTACTCGAACCGCAGAAGATTTGATGGCTCTACGCACGATATCCTGCGTCAAACACCATGGTTGCCGCTATATCACGACGAAACATCTATTCAATATGTTGATAGAAACACTTATCCGGATGTGCAGGTAGGCGATTATGCCAATCAGCGTCATTTCGATAATTATATGCTGAATGGTTCGGAAGTAGATATTAGTAATACTTCGAATGTAAATCCTGCAGCAAAAGTTTTGGAACGTGATTACACCTACAAAAAATTTAAAATGTACGGTGTGGCGTATGCACAATACGATATAACCAAAGACTTAAACTTTAAAGCATCTTTTGGTGGCGATTTCCAAAATACCGATATCAGAAGATGGCAAGGACCTTTGGGCCACAGAAATGGTGCTGACAATACACAGTTGTACGAATCAACACAGAACAGAATTCACCTGGTAAACGATAACTTCTTTAGCTACAATAAAAGAGTTGGCGACCACGATATCAGTGCTATCCTGGGTATGTCGGTTGAAACATGGGATACTGAATTTGCAAGCATTAATGCAACCGATTATACATTCGATTACATCCAGAATATTAGTGCAGCAGGTACTATTAGTGCAGCCGAATCGGGTAAATACGAAGAGCGTTTATTATCGTTTACCAGTAGGGTAAATTATGCTTACAAAGACAAATATTTAGCTTCGGCAAGTTTCCGTCGCGATGGTAGCTCACGTTTTGGGTCTGATACTAAATACGGTAACTTCACTGCTTTTTCGGTAGGTTGGAGACTTTCTGAAGAAGATTTCCTGAAAGACAGCGAAGCAATTAATAGTTTAAAACTTCGCTTTAGCTACGGGGTAACCGGTAACAATGCTATTGATGCCGGTACAGTTTATGAAGAGCATTATCCGTATTTAGCCTTGTTAGAAACTTCTACAGCTGTTGTTAACGGTTCGTTGGTAACAGGTTTTAATGCCTTAAACATTGCAAACCCTGATTTGGGTTGGGAAAAATCAGTTGAATTTAATCCCGGTCTTGATTTTATGTTGTGGGATGGTTTGCTTTCAGGTTCATTTGAATACTATAATAGAACCAGTGATAACTTAATTTTGGAAAACCCTGTTTCAACAACTACCGGTTTCGATGCTGCACTTATTAACAGAGGTGAAGTAGAGAATAGTGGTTTTGAAGTTGAATTACGCTCTACTGTTGATATTACAAAAGACTTTAGCTGGAGCGGAGCAATAATGGCTTCTAAAAACGAAAACAAATTGAACGATTTTGCAGAGTCTAATGGTCAAATTCAAAGTGTTGACTCAAAAAGGGCAGCAGAATGGATTAACCTTGAAGGCCTGCCAATTTCATCATTCTACGGTTGGGTAGTTGACAGAGATATTCCACTGGAATATTTGAATAATCCTTACCACCCGGTAGGTGCTGAAGCACAAGATGTGTACGTAAAAGATTTAAATGGCGATGGTATTATCGACGATGAAGATAAAGCCGTTTTAGGTAACCCTTATCCTGAACTGATTTGGAGTTTTACCAACGATTTTAAATACAAAAACGTTGATGTTAGCTTTATGTTCCAGGGGTCGCACGGTGCCGAGGTAAGAAACATGGGTGACCAGTACCTATTTAACCATTTTAACAGCAGCCAGGATTTTAATCCGGCAATAACGCCTGACCAGGAATTTATTAAAGAAAAGATATTCACAGACGATATTGTTCAGGATGCTTCTTACATCGCACTGCGTAATGTGAATATTGGCTACACGTTTGGAAGAAACTTGTTGGAAAGAACCTTTATTGAAAAGGCAAGAGTATATGTGTCTGCACAAAACCTACTTTACTTTACAGCCGACGATTATACTGGTTTCAACCCTGAGTCTATTGATGACACCTCTCCAACAACCTATGGTTACCAGAGAGCAGGTTCTCCGGTTTATAAAACGATAAGTTTTGGTGTAAACATTGATTTTTAATCTTAAAAATTATGAGAGACATGATAAAATATATAAGCAAAATAGCAGTGCTTCTGATAATAATAGTATTCACTGCGTGTGAGGACACATTTTTGAGCCCGGACCCAACAGGGGTAATCACTTCTTCTAACTTCTTTTCGAATGATACAGAATTGGAAGCGGCTGTTCTTAATATGTACGATGGAATTCAGGGAATAAACTCAACAAGCACCAGCGACAACCATGCTATTATGTACGAGTTTTATTTAACTGAAATGAGAACCGATAACACCGAAACAAAAAGTAGCGAAGGTGAAGATGCTCAGTTTGAAAGTTTTACTGTACAAGCAACAAATGGTAGAGTATCAGATTATTACGATAGCTTTTACAACATTATTTACAGGGCAAATCTGGTTTTAGAAAATCTGGATGTAGCATCTGAAGAAGCTGTGGGTGCCTTTGAAGGCGAAGCGAAGTTTGTTAGAGCTTATGCTTATTTTAACCTGGTGCGCTTGTTTGGCGATGTGCCTCTGGTACAAAGTGTAATCAGCCCTGCTGATGCAGAAACAGCTTACACCAGAGTGGCTACTTCGGCTATCTACGATGTAATTGAATCAGACTTGCAAACGGCAATTGCCAATCTCGATAATACCTATAAAGGAAGAGCATCGAAAGCTGCAGCCCAGGCATTATTGGCAAAAGTATACTTAACGCAAGGCGAAAATTATACCGAAGCACAAAGTTTGTGTGAAAATGTAATGTCAAGCGGTTTTTCGTTGGAAACTAACTTTAAAGATGTTTTCTATAACGAACTTAACGACGAAGTAATTTTTGCTGTAGAGTACCTTGGCGACCTTACCGATGACAGTCAGAACTTTTCGGCTGAATGGTTAAATGCAGTGGGTAGAACAAGTGGGGTAAACTATGTTACTGCCAATGCCCGCCAGGCATTAGATGCAATGGGTGGCAACCGTACCATGTATTCTTACCGTCAGGATGCCCTGCAGTACGAAAAATACCAGGTAGTAAAATACCTTCCAAACGGCGATAGCAACTTAGGTATCGACCCAACATCAAGCGACCCGCAAAAAGCTGGTAACGACTGGATTATTTTACGCTATGCCGATGTATTGTTAATGCACGTTGAAGCCATTATGGCAGGTGCTGCCGAAACTTCAAGTTCTTCAGCTATCAACTCTTTTATGCAGGTTCGTAACAGGGCCGGTATTACCGATGCGGTATCTAAAATTACCAAAGAAGATTTATTAAACGAACGCAGAGTAGAGTTGGCTTTTGAAAATCACAGACTGTTTGATTTGATTCGTTTTGGAATGGCTGAACAGGTATTATCAGCGTTCTCTAACGAAACAGGTGGAAGTTTCTCGGCAACTGACTTATTGTTACCAATTCCTCAGCGGGAAATTAACCTGAGCAACGGATTGCTAACGCAAAATCCCGGTTACTAAGATTTGTTTAACAATTAACTTGATTTAAAATGAAGAATAACATTATAAATACAAAAATAAATCAAAGCTCTTTTTGGAAGTTGATGGTCTTGGTATTGGCAATTTCTTTTACAGCTTGTGATTTCGCGTATGATTTGCCCGAAGCAAATTCAAAACCAGATGAAACACCTCCAAGTGCATATTTTACCTATGCACAAGGACAAGGTACGGCTGAAGAATGGAAAGATTATACTTTCTCAAATTTATCGAATAGTGCCACCGATTACTCGTGGGATTTTGGCGATGGAAGCACGTCAACGGATAAGGATGGTAAAAATACTTTCCCCGGAGAAGGAACTTATACGGTAACTTTAACCGCATCGGATAAACTGGGAGCAACCAGTACCTATTCCGAAACAATTGAAGTTGTTGAACCGGAAGAACCGGAAGCAATTATTCCGGTGATTCTGGAGCCTAGTTTCGAAGATTTGACTTTGCCTGATGGCACAGGAGATGGAAGAGACTCGTGGAGAAACGACTTTGGTGGCGTAATTCAAATTACCAGTAGTCCTGTTTACGATGGTTCACAAGCAGCAAAATTCCCTTCAGCGGGCGATAGAGTTGCGTATCAGGATGGAATTGAAGTTTCGCCAAATACCGATTATATTCTTACCTATTACTATACCATGAAGAGTGGTACAGGTAACCTAACCGTTAGGGTTTTAGGCGGAACAATCTCTGATTTGTCAGAAGTTGCAGGCGCAACATTAGGCGAGCACGTTGGTACTGATACCTCTGATGCAGATACCTATGTTCAGGTTGCAATTCCATTTAACACCGGAACCAACGGAAGCGTTGCCATACTTATCACAAACGAAGGTGTGGAGTGCCGTGCTGATATGTTTGAAATTACAGTAGCAGAGCAAAACTAATAGTAAATGCTTAAAGCGGTTAAAAATATAGTTTTCATGCTCTTTGGCTTGTTTATAGCCATAACGGTGCTAAGCTGTCAGGATTCATCTAATGATATTTTGGAGACAGAAACACCCGAAGAAGAGCAAAACTATCTTTTACCCGATATTGATTTAAGCCACTGGAAAGTAACACTTCCGATTGGTAATCCAACGGAAGTGTTACCTCCTGAAATTCTGAATTATGCAACCAACGAGACTTTAAAGCCTTTTATGTACAACGATTCCATTGAAGGAGCCATTGTGTTTTATACCTATCCCGGGGCATCAACCGCCAATTCTTCCTACTCACGAACCGAGTTGAGAGAGTTAATGAATCCGGCAGATTACGGTAAAACCAATTGGACTTTTGCAGAAGGAGGATACATGAAAGGAACTTTGGCAATGGCTGATATTTCTACCAATGATTCAGGAAATTACGACCGGGCTATTATCATGCAAATTCATGGCCGCTTAACCGATGAGCAGCGCGATTTAATTGGAGCAAAGGATAACAACGCTCCTCCTATTTTAAAAATTTACTGGACTTTTGGAAACGTTAGAGTTAAAACAAAAGTGCTGAAAAACCTGGACGCATCCTACGAAGAACTGCTTCAAACCGATGCCTGGGGCGATGATGAAGGATTTACTTTTTCAGAATCTGTTGGCTTCGACAAATTTACCCTGGAAGTAAAAGTTTCCGACGGTAGAATGGAAGTGGTTTTAAATGGAAAAGAATCGGTTGTTTATGATGATATCCATATTGAAAAATGGAGTGTGTTTGAAAATTATTTTAAGGCAGGAAATTATTTGGTTTCATTGGATGAGAACGCCTATTCAAAAGTAAAATACTTTGAGTTGGAAGTGAAGCATGATTAAATAATTTTTTGTTGAATAGAAATGAAATTTTAGATAGGGTTGACCATAACCCAGGTTATTAGTTTAGTTAGTTTTAGTTAGTTAGATTCGAAAGGGGACGGTTGGTCCCGTCCCCTTTTCTAATCTAAATAAATTGTAGAATGAACTCACGAAGAACATTTATAACAACAACTTCTCTTGCTTCTGCAGCGTTTCTTACCGGCATTAATGGTGCCCTTGCTGCAGGTTTTTCGCCTGCGCAAACGAAGCGCAACATTTACATTTTTTCGAAGCACTTGCAATGGCTCGATTACAATGGAATGGCTAAAACAGCGCGCGAAGTGGGTTTTGATGGAATTGATTTAACCGTTCGTCCGAAAGGACATGTGTTGCCCGAGCGTGTTAGGGATGATTTGCCGCTTGCAATTGAGGCAATAAAAAGCGCCGGCTTATTGGCCAACCGAATGACAACCGCAATTACCGATGCCGAAGATGCGCGAACAATTGATATTCTGGAAACAGCAGCCAAACTCGGTGTAAAACATTATCGCTTAGGTTGGTTGGCTTATAACAAAGAACTTTCAATTATACAGAACATAAAGGTTTTTAATACAAAACTGAAAAAGCTGGCTGAATTAAATAAAAAACTGGGTTTAACAGCGGCTTATCAGAACCATGCGGGAGTTATGGCAGGTGGCCCCGTTTGGGATATGGGTTTAATGCTCGACGAAATTGACCCAACCCTGGTTGGAATTCGTTACGACATCAGGCATGCAACAGTTGAAGGAGGTACAGCATGGCCATTGGGAATGAAATTTATTGCAGACAAAATCAACAGCTTCGATATAAAAGATTTTTACTGGAAAGAAAACAATGGGGAGTGGAAACCCAACAATGTTCCGCTTGGCAAAGGCATGGTTGATTTTAACCAATACTTTGAAATGATTAAAAGCCATAGCATAAAAGGAGATTTTACATTGCATCTCGAATATCCGATTGGCGGTGCCGAAAAAGGTGCCGGCAAACTCAGCTGCGCTCCCGAGGATGTAATTGCTGCCATGAAACAAGATTTGAATTATTTAAAAAAACAGGTACAAACGCTTTAGTTTAATGAAAAAAATAATCTACATGATCCTATTTTTCTTACCACTTGGTTTGTTTGCACAAGCAGAAATGGTACCATTTGGTCATGTTCCAACGGATAAGGAAATTATTGATTTGCTGGATGTGGAGCACTACCCCGAACTACAAGCCATACAAAATTCTTTTAACAGCGGAAAACAAGAACGGGCTCTTGAGGAGCTTACACAATATTTTAAAGAACGATTCTCGGAACGTTATTTTTTCGATTGGAAAAACTTTGAACAGCGTTTTGGCGAATACAATACTTTGTATTCAGGTAGAGAAGATTTTCACCGCAGGGAAGCTTACCGTCATTTGGATTTATACCCTGCAGCTACACAATGGAAGATAGGTTTTAAAAACTTAAAAGGCGAAACGGTAACATCGTACCCATACCGCCATCTTGCCCGCCAGCACAAAGCTGATGATATTGCTTTTATGTATCATTACACCGGCAACAAAAAATATTTGGATTATATTCCGGAGCAGGCCACCTCCTTAAACGCTGCATTTAACAACAATCAATTCGAAATTATTGAGGATGGCAATGGTGTTTACGAAGTGTATCGCGTAGGCAACCGGGTGTACAACTGGCTAATGGTGCACCAGATTCTGTTGGCTTCCGATGAATATTCGGTAAGGCAACAAATGGAAATGATTCGTACCTTCCTGCACAGTGCAGCAAAAATGTACCACCATAATGCAGCGTATCACGAGGGAAACCATCAAACCCGCGGAATGAGCGCCCTGGCCATGCTTTCCTTTTTATTCCCCGAAATTAAAGGGGCCGACCTTTGGCAGCATCGCTCGCTGGCTCGTTTAGAGGAGCATCTTGAAAAGGAAATTTATGTCGATGGTTTTCAGTTTGAGCGCACGGTGCACTATCACATTGCCGATATTGAAAACTATTTCTATCCCTACCAGTTGGCAAAAATAGGAGGGGTAGAGCTAAAACCCATTTGGGACCAGCGCATTAGCGGTTTATTTGATGTGTTGCTGAAAATTGCATTGCCCAACGGAAACGCACCGGTTTTGCAAGACGACACCCGCGAACCCTGGGCCGATTTCAATAAAATTGATAATACCATGGCAAAAGGCGCTTTACTTTTCGGAAAGCCCTCGTATAAATATTTTGCTTCATCAAAGGTGGCTTCAAACGACTATTGGTTTTTTAAAACCGAACAATTGGAGCGTTTAAAAGAAATTAAAGAAGAGGCGCCCGAAATAGGCTCGTGCACATTGCCCGAAACAGGATATTACATGATGCGCAATGGCTGGGGAGAGGATGATGTGTATCTGATTGTGAGCGCTGGATTTACATCCGAAAAACCCGCCCACCAGCATGCCGATATGTTGGGGATTGGTGCCTACGCTTTCGGAAATATGATTTTGCCCAATTACCAGGTGAGGTATTACCTTGAAGATTTTCCGGCTTTTAAAAACTCGTGGGTAAAAAATGTGGCATTGCTCGATTCTATTCCGCAAGGGCGCGAGTGGAAAGGCAATAAAGGGGGCAGTGGCTTTGGCGAGTGGCTGGGAATTCCTGAACCTGAAGTGTTGGCATGGAAGACATCCGATGATTTCGACTTTTTTGCAGGAAGCCACAACGGCTACGAAAAAGAAACTACTAAATATTACCGCTCGGTAATTTTTATAAAAGATGGTTTTTGGTTAGTACGCGATTATTTTGTTGGCGAGGGACAACACTCGGCTCAACAGGTTTGGCAAGGGCATTACGAAATGGAAAAGAAAAACCTACACGCCCGTTCTGTTTTTCCGAACAGTGCTGGTTTAGAGGTGATTCAACTGGCCGGCGAAGTGGACAACATTCAAAAAGCATCGGCGCGTAGCAAAGGCCGGCTTGTTTTTAATAAGGAATTTCAGAATAAAACCTCCTGGACAACCTTGCTTTACCCCTTTAAAAACTTTGAAGTACGTTTAATGATTGACGATTATAACAACTTTAAAGCCGACGAGTGGCAAGTGCTTAACAACGAAAACAGCCCGATAAAAACCGATGCTGCACAACAAATTTTTAAGAATAACAACTATCTGCTAATTGATGTTTCAGAAGCAGAATTGAACGATAAAAATATAAAGGTTTCAGCTAAAACTGACCTTTGGGTTAATGCTGCTGAAAACGGATTAGAAATAACAAACTGTGGTATTCAAACTGTTGATATAAATAACAAGAGTGTAAAACCCGGAGAAACCGTAAAACAGTAATGAGCAAAACAAAAACAAATAAAAGTTTATTGCAAAAACTTATTGCCCTGGTGCTTTCGTTTGGTCCCGGCATTTTTGCCATTGGTTATACCATTGGTACCGGTAGCGTTACATCAATGATTGTTGCCGGAAGCTCGTTTGGTATGCAGTTGCTTTGGGTATTGTTGCTAAGTTGTATTTTTTCCGGTGTGCTTATTTTCTCTTACGGACAGTATGCTTTGGTAACCGGCGAAACCGCCTTGTTTGGTTTTAAAAATCACCTGAAGGCAGGTAAGTTAATTGCCATTCTCATAATCGTCGGAATATCATTCGGGCAATGGAACTCGCTAACCGGAATTTTAGGAATTTCTGCCAATATGATTTTTGAAATACTGGCCATCTATTTTCCGGCAATCAGCAATTCCGAATACGAAATTGTGTTGGGTGTTGCCATCGTAATTATAATAGCTTTTTATGCTTTGCTGATGGTGGGTAAATACACTTTCTTCGAAAAAATACTGGTGATTTTTGTGAGCATTATGGGGCTTTCGTTTATCGCCTCATTGTTTTTTGTGTTTCCGCAACCTGCCGAAATTATCGAGGGTTTGCTTCCGTCAATTCCCGATGTGGAAGGCGGAAAAATGCTGACAGCTGCTTTTGTGGGAACAACCATGGCTTCGGCCACGTTCTTATCCCGCCCACTTTTTGTAAAAGGTAAAGGCTGGACAATTAAGGACCTGAAAAAGCAAAAAAACGACTCGATAACCGCAGCTGTGCTGGTTTTTGTTATCAGTGGTTCGATTATGGCCGTAGCTTGCGGTGCACTGTTTCACGAGGGCAAAGTAGTAACGAAAGTACTCGACATGGTTAATACCCTGGAACCCGTTGCAGGCCGTTTTGCACTTACCATTTTTGTTTTCGGAACATTGAGTGCAGGGCTTTCATCAATTTTTCCATGCCTGATGATTGCACCTTTGTTGCTGGCTGATTACCAGGAGGGAAAACTCGATACCAATTCAAAACAATTCAGAATAGTTACTGCAATTGCAGCTTTGGTTGCTTTGTGGGTGCCCATTGCAGGGCAAAACCCAATTCAGGCACAAATTTTAACCCAGGTATTTAATGTGTTTGTATTGCCGCTTGTTATAATCGGAATAATAATTCTGGCAAACAGTAAAAAACGTATGGGAGAATATAAGTTAAGTTGGGCGGTAAATGCCGGTTTGGGGTTGGCGCTAATTTTTTCACTGATAATTTCCTGGAACGGGGCAGTGGCAGTTTTAAATTATTTATAGAAAAGAGCAAATGATAAAATATTTCAAGATATTATTTCTTTTAATTGTGGCAGCTACACAAGTTCATGCTGAAGTGTACAGGGTTAGTTCAGAAAACGAAGTGGATGCCGCAGTGGCAAAGGTCATTCCGGGCGATACCGTTTTGTTGGCTTCGGGCAACTGGAACGATGTCGAGTTGGAATTTAAAGGCGACGGAACAGAACTTTCGCCAATTGTTTTTGCAGCCGAAACCCTGGGGCAAACTATTTTTACCGGCAACAGCCGCATCGAAATTAGTGGCTCGTGGCTGGTGGTACGCGATTTTATTTTCCGCGATGGCGATATCAGCAGCAGCGGTCATATTGTTGCTTTCCGCACAGGAACTTCAGAGCTGGCGCACAACTGCCGCTTAACCAATGTAACCATCGAAAACTACAATCCTGCCAATGGCAATGTCGATACCAAATATGTTTCGTTGTACGGAACCCACAACCGCGTCGACCATTGCAGTTTCTCCGGAAAAACAAACTCGGGCGCAACCTTTGTGGTTTGGCTCGATGCTACACCCGATTACCATTTAATTGACCACAATTATTTTGGGCCACGCCAGGATTTGGGCGAAAACGGTGGCGAAACCATTCGCATCGGAACCAGCGACTGGGAAAGCTACAATTCGAACTGTACGGTTGAATACAACGTGTTTGAAGAGTGCGATGGCGAGATTGAAATTATTTCAAATAAATCGGTAGGAAACCACTATCGTTACAATACTTTTAGCAACTGCGAGGGAACATTAACATTACGCCATGGTTCGGATTGCTGGGTGTACGGTAACTTCTTTTTCGGCGATGGGCAAAAACAAAGCGGAGGTGTTCGTATTATTGGCCCGGGGCACCGTGTGTATAATAACTACATGGAAAACCTTGCCGGAGATGGTTATCGTGCAGCCATTTGTTTAATGAATGGTGTGCCCAATTCGCCGGCAAATCGATACCGCCAGGTTGATGATGCAAAAGTTGGCTTTAATACCATTGTAAATTGCAAAGAACCGTTTATGATTGGCGCCGGAGCAAACGATGAATTGTCGCTGGCACCCATAAATTCGTTCATCGAAAACAACCTGGTTGTTTCGCAGCAGGGACGCGATTTGGTAGATGTAGACGAAGATAGCAATGCTGATGGTGTTACCTGGAAAGGAATTTATACTGATGCTGAAACTATTGGAATTACTGCCGATGGTTTTATTCAAACCGAACTGCCAATGGTTTTAAGTGGTGCCATGCAAACGCCCGCTGCTGAGAATCCGGTAATTGGAGCGGCCGTACCGGGTGTTTTCGATACGCTTTCGGTTGATATTGACGGACAAACGCGTCCCGAAACAGCAAAAGATGCTGGTTGCGACCAGCTTTCGGATGAGGCAAAAACCATTCAACCCTTAACAAAATCTGATGTTGGAGCCGATTACGATGTACCAACGTATTCTGAAATAATTAAAGCGGCGAAACCAAAAATTTGGCTGTCGCAGGGGATTTTAAAAGTCAATTTTGAAAACGAAAAAGAACGCACGTTGTCTATGTTTACAATAGACGGAAAATTACTCGCACAAAGCAGTGTCTATGCACAAAACGTTACAAAGTCGGTTACAAATTTTCCGAGGATTTTTATTGTTGAAATTCGTGATGTGCAAAATCGTTATGCAGTAAAACTTATTAAATAAAATGAAAAGAAGACTTACATATAGTTTTTTATTATTTGCAGTTGTTTTGTTTTCGTGCCAGCCAAAAGAGGTAGTGCAGGAAAACACGGGTTTTCCAAAATTAATTCTGCAAAAAGCGGCTGTGCCGGCTTTGGTTGATGGGATAGAAAAATACCCCATGCTTCAAACTTCTTTTGCTCAGGCAAAAGAAACTGCCGATAACGGAATCGAGGCCGGAATTACTGTTCCTTTCCCGAAAGACCCGGGTGGTGGCTATACCCACGAAAAGCATAAGCTTAATTACATTGAAATGTACAATGCAGGGGTGGTTTATCAACTTACCGGCGACGAAAAATATGCCGTTTTTGTTCGCGATATGCTGAATGAATACGCTACGCTTTACCCAACTTTGGGCATTCACCCAATGAAAAAGAATCAATCTCCCGGGAAACTGTTTTGGCAGGGCTTAAACGAATCGGTTTGGCTGGTGTACACCATTCAGGCTTACGATTGTATTTATGAATTTCTTTCAGCAGAAGAACAAGCAAACATTGAAGAAAACCTGTTCAAAAAAGTAGTTGAGTTTTTTACGGTTGAAGACAAGTATTCGTTCGACCGTGTGCACAACCACGGAACATGGGCCGTAGCTGGTGTTGGAATGACCGGAATGGTTTTGGGCGATTCCTCGCTGGTTCAAAAAGCATTGTATTCAACCAAACTCGATGGCTCTGGCGGTTTCTTAAAACAAATCGACGAATTGTTTTCGCCCGATGGTTATTATGCTGAAGGGCCATACTACCAGCGTTATGCATTAATGCCGTTTATTGTTTTTGCGCAGGCTTTGGACAATAATTTACCCGAATTAAAAATATTTGAATATAAAAATGGTTTGTTGCCCAAAGCGGTTACTACGGTTTTGCAGCTTACCAATGCCGATGGTAAATTCTACCCCATAAACGATGCCATTAAGGAAAAATCGTGGATGACACCCGAATTAATTTTCGGAACCGATATCGTGTACAAACTAACAGGAAACAACAAGCTTTTAAATGTGGCCGAATACCACGGAAAAGTAATGTTGAGTGCCGAAGGATTAGCCGTAGCCAAAGCAATTGCTGAGGACAAAACCGAAAGGTTTGAACGTGTACCGATGCTAATTTCAGATGGTGCCAATGGCGATAAAGGAGGTTTAGCATTGCTTCGTATGGGCGACAGCGAAAACCAGACATCGGTGCTGTTTAAATTTGCCTCGCAGGGAATGGGCCACGGGCATTTCGACCGTCTGGGGATTTCACTTTACAACAAAGGCGAAGAAATTATTCCCGATTATGGTGCGGCACGTTTTCTTAACGTAGCAGCTAAAGAGGGTGGACGTTACCTGCCCGAAAATAAAACCTGGGCAAAACACACCATTGCGCACAATGCTCTTGTGTTAAACGAGCAGTCGCATTTTGCCGGTAAACTAAAAGCTGCCGAAGAAAACGACCCCGTTTTAGTGTTTGCCGACCTGGAGAATCCTGCTGTACAAATTGTTTCGGCCACCGACGAAAATTGTTATGATGGAGCAAGCCTGAACCGCACTGTGGCCATGCTTCAGGCAGAGGGCAGAACTTACGTAATAGACCTGTATAATGTTAAAAACGAAAGCAGTGCCATGCTTGATTTGCCGGTTTATTTTAACGGACAAATTCTTAGCGCAAACTTCGATTATACAAGATTAAACCAATATAAAGTTTTGGGAACAGACCAGGGCTACCAGCATTTAATTGTTGATGCAACAGCCCAAAATTTGCCGGCAACCGCCAGCCTAACCTGGATGCAAGGCAATGGTTTTTATACGGTTTCAACCTTAGCTGATGCGAACACCGAATGCTTTATTACCCGCCTTGGTGCCAACGACCCCGATTATAATCTGCGCCACCAAATGGGAATGGTATTTCGTTTTCCGAAAGCAAAAAATAAAAAGCTGCTAACGGTTTACGAAATGCATGGCGATTACAACCCGGCCAGCGAGGCGGTTTTAAATTCCGAGGGCTCGGTAAAAAGCCTGCAATTAATTGAGGGCGACGATGAAAAAGTGGCCATTCTGTTGCAACTAAAAAATGAAAAAACAATACAACTCTTGCTCGATTTAAAATTTGCCGATTCCGTAACGAATACGGTACCAGTTAATGGCGAGACCTTGAGTTGGGACAAAAATTATAAAGTATCAATTAAATAAAATAACAAATTATGGCAAGCGAAAAATTTATTAAAAACAGCGAGAATTGGGAAGAACTTGGTGGTGGAGTATCACGTCAGTTCCAGGGTTGGGACAACCAGATTATGATGGTGAAAGTAAAGTTTGAAAAAGGTGCAGAAGGTGCGCCACATCAACACTTTCATACGCAGGCAACCTATTGTGCAGCCGGTAAGTTCGAATTCGTTATCGATGGCGAAAAAAGCATCATCGAGGCAGGTGAAGGCGTTTACATTGCACCAAACCTACTGCACAGCGCCGTGTGTTTAGAGGCTGGTATCTTAATCGATGTATTTAGTCCGGTTCGCGAAGATTTCCTTGACGGAAGCGGTGTTTCGTATTTCGGAGATAAAAAATAGTAGCTATGAAAATTAAAGGATTTAGATGGTGGATAATTGGCTTAATCTTTTTAGCCACCGTAATTAATTATATCGACAGAAGTGCCCTGAGTATCATGTGGGGTGGAGCAGATATCAGCGGATCTATTGCTCAATCGTTGGGTTTAACCAAAAACGATTATGCATTAATTTCTAATGTATTTATGGTTGCATACGCACTGGGACAATTGTTCTCGGGCAAAATATTCGATAAGGTGGGTACACGTATCGGATATGTCTTAAGTATTGGTATTTGGGGACTTTCTTCATTCATGCATTCAATGGCACGCGGAGTTTTATCCTTAAGTATTCTTAGAACAACATTGGGTATTTCCGAAGCCGGTAACTGGCCAGGAGCTGTAAAAAGTAATGCCGAATGGTTTCCAATAAAAGAAAGAGCAATTGCACAGGGGCTTTTTAATGCCGGAGCATCAATCGGCTCTGTAATTGCTCCCTTGATTATTGGTTTCTTATTTGTAGCCTATGGATGGAGAACCACATTTATGATAGTCGGTTCATTCGGATTACTTTGGATTATTCCATGGTTGATAATCAACAAAACAAGTTTAAAGAAACACCCATGGGTAACAGAACATGAAAGACAATACATTCTTGCAGGACAGAGTATTGCTGATCAAAAAGCAGATGATTCAACTAAAGGATTGAGTTTAAAACAAATTCTTTCACACAAAGAATCATGGTCGATAGTTGTAGGACGTTTTTTCCTTGAGCCAATTTGGTGGCTATTTGTAACATGGATGCCTATTTATCTTTTTGATACTTATGGGTTTAATGTGAAAGAAGTCGCTTTGTTCCTGTGGGTGCCTTATGTTGGCGCTGCTGTTGGAAGTATCGCAGGAGGTTATGTCTCCGGTAGAATTATTGCTAAAACCGGGTCGATAAATAAAGGACGTAAAACAACCATTGTAATAGGTGGAGCGATAATGCTGGCAGGATTAATCGCAACAATTTTATTTGGCGATACAGCTTTAAAATTTGTACTCATTGTTTGTACCGTGTTATTCGGATTCCAGTTTGCAATTGGTAATGTACAAACTTTGCCAAGTGACTTTTTCAGTGGAAAATCAGTTGGATCGTTGGCAGGATTAGGTGGTATGATCGGGGTCTTCTCAGTGATCGTAATGAACTTTGTAGTTCCTGTTGTAGCCAAAATATCCTACACGCCGGTATTTATTGCTATTGCCGTATTTGTTCCACTCGGAGTAGGTGCCATTTATTTCTTTGCCAGAAATATCAAGCCGGTAGATGAAAAATAAAAATCAATAATAAAATGAGTTTCATCCCTCAAATGAAAAGACTGATGAAGCTTGAAATAAAAACATTAAAAATATAGAGATTATGAGTTCAAAGGTAGCAGTTATTACAGGAGCAACAGGCGGTATTGGTTTTGCAGTGGCAAAACAATTAGGAAAAGATGGGTATACTGTAGTGTTAAATGGTATTGAAGACGAAGCCGGCGCTGAAAGAGTAAAAGAGCTGGCGGCAGAAGGAATTACAGCAGAGTACTATGGCTTTGATATGACCGACTCGGCAGCGGTAACCGAGAATATTACAAAAATTGGTGAAAAGTATGGAAAAATTGATGCGCTGATTAACAATACAGGAGGTATTGGCGTAAGAGCTCGTTTTGAAGAAATGACCGATGAGCAATACAAGTTTGTTATGGCTCTTAATTTAGATTCGGTTTTTTATGCTTCAAGAGCAGCTATCCCTTTCCTTAAAAAGGGTGAAAATGCATCGATTATTAATTACACCTCGAATGCTGCCTGGAATGGAGCAGGACCAGGTGCCGGTATTTATTCAGCTTCAAAAGGTGGCGTGCAATCAATTACGCGTGCCCTGGCTAAAGATTTGGCAGAATATGGAATTAGAGTAAATGCTGTATCGCCGGGTACCATCGATACTCCTTTCCACGCGCAAATTAAAGCAACTAAACCAGAAGTTTTTGCTTCATGGAAAAACAGTGTGCTATTAGGACGCTTAGGTGAGCCGGAAGAAGTTTCGGGCGTTATTTCTTTCTTATTAAGCGATGCTGCCTCTTTCATTACTGCTGAAACCATTCAGATTGGTGGTGGACAGGCTCTCGGAATTTAATTGGCAATTGAAATTTCAGGTGGTTTATTTCCAAAACCATCTTTCGCATAGTTTAGTTTGACTAGTTAGTTTCAACAGCCGGATACATCAAAAATCTTCTGACATAAAGTTGTGTATTCGGCTGTTTTTTTAGTATGAACGAATTAAAATTAATAGAATTGGCAGCCTTAAGTGGAGCCGGTATACTTGCCGGTTTTATAAATGTTGTGGCGGGTGGCGGCTCGTTATTAACCTTGCCGCTGATGATATTTTTCGGACTGCCTCCGGTGGTTGCCAACGGAACAAACCGTATCGGAATTATTGCCCAGAATATTGTGGCAGTCTCTAATTTTTCGCGAAAAGGCGTTTTTGTTTTTCCGTATAGTTTGTATGCAGGTGGTGTTGCAATTGTTGGCTCGATACTTGGTTCAATGCTGGCGCTCGAAATGGACGACCAGCTCTTTAATCGCATTCTATCGCTTGTAATGATAGCCACAGGAGCGGCCATTTTTTTCAATCACAAAAAAACAGCCTTAATCAGTGCTGTGCCTCAGGTAAAAAACCAGGCGCTTAGTTTGTTCTTGTTTTTCTTTATCGGCATTTATGGTGGTTTTATTCATGTCGGAATTGGTTTTTTAATGATTCTCATTCTTTCGCGCATAAATCAACTGTCCTTAAAATATGCCAATAGTATTAAAGTGTTTGTGGCCTTGTTATTTAGTATTTCTTCAATAATTGTTTTTATCGTAAACGACGCCATAAACTGGAAAGTTGGTTTTGCTTTGGCCATCGGAACTGCTTTTGGCGGCTATCTCGGAAGTCATTTTACGATGAAAAAAAGCGAAAAATGGATAAAACTTATCCTTATTCTGGCTATTGGAGTAATGGCCATTAAATTGTGGTTTATAAAATAAAAAGAATAATCATGACTAAAATGAAAATCAAATCAAAATCAGAATGCACTTACGATTGCATCTCGTTGGGTGAAGTAATGTTAAGGCTCGACCCGGGCGAGGGTCGTATAAGAACAACCCGACAGTTTCGTGCCTGGGAAGGCGGTGGCGAATACAATGTATCGCGTGGACTGAGAAGGTGTTTTGGCAAGAAAACAGCAATTATTACAGCGCTGGCCGATAACGAAGTTGGCGCTTTGGTTGAAGATTTTATGCTGCAAGGCGGCCTTGATACCCAGTTTATAAAATGGGTGCCTTACGATGGTTGTGGGCGAACAGTTCGCAACGGGCTGAATTTTACCGAACGTGGTTTTGGTATCCGTGGTGCCAAAGGTGTTTCCGACCGTGGCAATACAGCTGCTTCGCAACTAAAACCGGGCGATATCGACTGGGAATACATTTTCGGAACACTTGGCGTACGCTGGATGCACACCGGAGGTATTTTTGCAGCCCTTTCTGAAACAGCAGCCGAAACCGTAATTGAAGCGGTAAAAGTGGCTAAAAAATACGGTACCATCGTATCGTACGATTTAAACTACCGCCCATCGTTATGGAAAGCTATTGGAGGCGAAAAGAAAGCACAGGAAGTAAACCGCGAGATAGCTAAGTACGTAGATGTAATGATTGGCAACGAAGAAGATTTTACAGCATGCCTGGGTCTTGAAATAGAAGGCAACGAAGAGAACCTTAAAGAACTGGATTTGTCGGGCTACAAAAGCATGATAAAAACGGCCTTGAAAGAATTTCCGAATTTTCAGGTAATTGCCACAACGCTGCGTACGGTAAAAACAGCAACGGTAAACTCGTGGGGAGCCATTTGTTATTCCGAAGGCGTAATTCACGAAGCTGAGCACCGCGAAGATTTGGAGATTATGGACCGCGTAGGTGGCGGCGACAGTTTTGCATCGGGCTTAATTTACGGTTTTCTTGAATTTAACGACGGAGCAAAAGCAGTAGAATACGGTGCCGCACACGGTGCTTTGGCCATGACAACTCCGGGCGATACCACCATGGCAACACTCTCGGAAGTGGAAAAAATTATTGGTGGAGGTAGTGCGCGGGTAGACCGATAGGAAAGCTTGAAGACCGAAGTCACAAGCTCGAAGAAAAGAATCCCAACGAGATTAATATGAATAACCCCGGGTTTTAACCTGGGGAATAAAAGAACAAATCAAAATACGGCGCAACCGGATAAGCAGATTGAAAACAAATTGTACCATGCGCCGTAATGAATGAAATGTAGCTTTGAAAAGCTGTCCTACATTGACCATTAGGAAGACATTTAACAATTAAAAACACAATAATGAATAAACTTATAGGCAAAAATGCCTTTATAACCGGCACTTCGCAGGGAATTGGGGCAGCAATATCAAAACTTTTGATTGAAGAAGGATGCAATGTTTGCATGCATTATTTCAGTTCGAACGAGGAGCCTATGCGCCTTAAAAAAATAGCTGAAGACAATGGTCAGAAGGCCATTTGTCTGCAAGCCGATTTAACCAACGAGCAAGAAGCTAAAAAGTGTATAAGTGAGGCAGTAGAGGCAATGGGAACTTTTGATGTTCTTATCAATAACTCGGGTTCGCTGGTAAAACGCAGCTTTGTTGGTGATATTGAAATGGATTACTGGCAAAAGTTGATTGACATTAACCTGACTACGATGATGTTGGTAACACGCGAAATAATCCCTCACCTTAATAATGAGGAAGGTTCGAGCATTGTAAATGTTGCCTCGTTGGCAGGCCGTGTTGGAGGGCATCCGGGGTCGCTGGTGTATTCCATGTGTAAAGGTGCTGTGCTAACCTGGAGCCGTGCCTTAGCCAAAGAAGTTGCGCCGCAGGGAATCCGGGTAAATTCTGTTGCTCCCGGATTTATCCAGGGAACTGCTTTTCATGCAACCCATACAACCGAAGAATCTGCAAAGAAAACAATCGAAGGCATTCCGTTGCAACGCTCAGGCAATCCCGATGATGTGGCGCGTGCTGTAGCTTTCCTTGCTTCGGAGTATGATGGATTTATTACCGGCGAGACACTGGATATTAATGGCGGAGTTTATTCGGCTTAATATTAAGTTGGTAAAGATTGAATAAATAAAATAAAAACTGGTTGTCCTGCCAGTCCTCTCTGCCAGTAGGCGGAGAGTCAAAGGGGGCTTTTATTATGGCAAGAATTTCAAGAATAGAAGTAGCACAAACAATGAAAGCAAGCGGTATGGTGCCGGTGTTTTATCATCAGGATATTGAAGTATGTAAAGCAGTGGTAAAAGCCTGTTACGATGGTGGCGTTCGGTTATTCGAATTTACCAACCGTGGCGATTTTGCTACACTTGTATTTGCAGAACTCAACAAATGGACCATCGAAAACTGCCCCGAAATGATTATGGGCGTAGGCTCGATTGTTGACGAAGCAACAGCAGCCATGTACATTGCTTTGGGAACCAACTTTGTGGTAGCTCCGTTAATCGACGAGGCAACGGCAAAAGTGTGTAATAAGCGCAAAATTGCGTGGAGTCCGGGTTGTGGTTCGGTAACCGAAATAGGCAAAGCACACGAATTGGGAGCTGAGGTAGTAAAAATATTCCCGGGCTCGCAAGTGGGCGGACCAAGCTTTGTAAAAGCCGTTAAAGGCCCAATGCCTTACGCCAGCATAATGCCAACAGGAGGCGTTTCGCCAACCGAAGATAACCTGAAACAATGGTTTGATGCGGGAGTAACCTGTGTGGGCATGGGAAGCCAATTGTTTCCGAAAGTTGTTTTGGCCGAGAAAAATTACCAGTACATTACCGATAAATGTGCCGAAGCATTGGCAATAATCGAAAAGCTGAAATAGCAGAGACTACTAAAAAGCACGCTTTTTAACCAATTTTAAACTAAAAAAATGAGCGCTAAAAACTTAAGATTAATTCTACAAATCATTTCATTGTTTGTTGCAGCATTGTTTTTTTATAGCTGTTCCAATTCAGCTAAAAAACAAGAAACTCAGCAAACCATTTATGCCAATGAAGTTATTCCGTTTTTTGAACATTGGAACCTGATTTTAGGTGATGGCTCAAATGCCGGAGAAGCCGTGAATCTGGAACACAAAGATTATTTTTATACAGCAAATGACGGAAAAAACAACTGGGTGGTGTTTAAATCTCCCAATGCCGGCGATACGCATGGAACCTCTAACAATACCAGAACAGAATTGGCTCAAAAGAAAAAATGGTACCCGGCAACTGCCAATGATAAATTAACAGCTACTCTAAAAGTTATGAATGTGTCGGCTACCGGCGATGCCCGGGTAGCAGCATCTTATGCAGTGGTTGTGGGGCAAATTCATAGTGCCGACGGGCACGAAAACGAACCTTTAAAAATATTCTACAAAAAATTCCCCGGCCATACCAAAGGTTCAGTATTCTGGCACTACGAGATTAATACTGCCGGCGACGACAATTCCGGCAGATGGGATTATTCTTCAGCCGTTTGGGGCTACGACTTTTCGGTGGTTGGCCCCGAAGAAAATACTTACCCCGAAGAACCTGCTGACGGAATTGCCCTGGGTGAGGAGTTTGGTTATGAAATTGAAGTGAAGGATAGTGTAATGTATTTAACTTTTACCAGCGAAGGACACGAAACCCGCACCTTCACCAAAAACCTGGTACAATCGGAATACACAACAATTGCTGATATTCCGGAGCAAACACAACAGCTTTTTGTGCCAATTGGGCAGGATGGTGTGGAGCGCGAAAATGCCTATGCCGATGAGGGGTGCTTCTTTAAGCTGGGCTGTTACAATCAAACCAATGGTTTGTCGTCCGAGGTGAATAAAAACTGGTGCTCGGGTGCCGAAACTTTTAATGGCGATATTCAAAAACAATACGAAACCGGCAATTATGCCGAAGTTTGGTTTAAAACTGCAAGTATTGTCATTAGCGAGGCTGCCGTTTCAAATCAGGGGTATTTCACAAAAAACGATTAAAACCGTA
This sequence comes from uncultured Draconibacterium sp., assembly GCF_963676735.1. NCBI lineage: Bacteria > Pseudomonadati > Bacteroidota > Bacteroidia > Marinilabiliales > Prolixibacteraceae > Draconibacterium > uncultured Draconibacterium sp. Next base: position 1,504,019 of record NZ_OY781464.1, read on the forward strand.
CCATTTAAACTTCATAATTGTAAAATCTAAAATCACGATAAAATGCTATTCAAAAACCTTTTCCCAATAATTTTAGCCCTAATCCTGTTTTCATGCACAACACAACCTTCGGGTAATCTTATTTCAGTAAAAAACAAGACTGAACTTACCGAGGCCATAAATAAGGCGCAGCCGGGAGATGAAATTGTTCTGGCAAATGGTATATGGACGGATATCAATCTTGAACTGACAAGTGGAGGAACAAAGGAAAAACCAGTTGTTTTAAGGGCTAAAACACCCGGAGAAGTTTTTATTGAAGGACAATCATCGATAAAATTTGGCGCCGATTATATTGTGCTTAGCGGTTTGTATTTCAGAAATGGATACACGCCAAACAACGCAATTATTGAGTTTCGCTTAAAAGGAAAAGTAGCCAATAACTGTACTTTTACCCATTGCGTAATTGATAATTTTAATCAACCGCAACGCGACAGAGCCGACCATTGGGTAGAATTTTGGGGAAGGCATAACGAGCTGAGCAACTGTAATATTATAGGCAAATCAAACTCGGGGCCAACCATTCGTGTGCTATTAAAAGGAAATGAAAGCATAAAAAATTATCATCAAATTCTCAATAATCATTTTGGCCCTCGCCCGCGAAAAGGTGGTCCACATGGCGAGACTTTACAAATTGGAGACAGCGGAACTTCCATGTCGCCCAGCAATACTTTAGTGGCAAACAACCTGTTCGACCGTTGTAATGGCGAGGTTGAAGTAATTTCGAGCAAAACCAACTACAACGAATTTCGTAACAATGTGTTTTACAAATGCGAGGGCTCGCTGGTAACGCGCCACGGAAATTATTGCTTGATTGACGGAAACTATTTTATTGGCGACGATAACTCAGAAAATATTGGTGGAATTCGCCTGGTAAATACCGGACATTGGGTGGTAAACAATTATTTTTTCAACTTAAAAGGTAATAATTTCAGGGGGCCGCTGGCTGTAATGAACGGTATCCCGAAATCGCCGCTAAACCGTTACAACCAGGTAACCGATGTGGTAGTTGCCTACAACACCTGGGTAAATTGTAAATCGCCATGGCATTTTAGCGTTGGAGCAAACCTTAGCCAGGCGGCAGTGCTTCCGCCATCCGAAATCCGCTCGGCACGCCCCGTGCGAACCGTAGTGGCAAATAATATTGTTTACAATTCAGAAAGTACTGCCGCGCCTATTGTTGCTTATGATAAAATTGATGGGGTACTTTTTAAAAGTAATGTAATTAACAGCAAAGAGTTGGCCTACGAACAACAAAATACCTTCGATTTTTGCGATTTTAACATGAGCGAAGTTGCTGAGTTTATTTATTCGCCATCAACAAGTATCTGCGAAGTTGAAAATTATAATGGCTTTGATTTTGCAACAATAAAAACCGATATTCTGGGCAACTCCCGCACTGAGAATAACCGTGTTGGAGCCATGTGCGACGTGCCGTTTGAAAATCCTGAAATATTGGAAAACTCAAAATACGGAGCCGCTTGGTTTAAGGATGAACAAGTAGAAAAGAATCCTCAGGTATTGAAGGTAGCTGCAAAAACAGGAGAGCTTGAGCAAAAAATTAAAGAAGCAAAATGTGGCGATATTATTGAGTTGGCGGCCGGAGAATATGTGCTGGAAAAATCGGTGGATATCGACAAAAGCTTAACCATAAAAGCTGCCGATTCAAATGCTGAAACCAAAATAATTTACAGGGGCGAAGAAAATACCCCGCTGTTTCAACTGAATCCCAAAGGGAATTTGCTGCTAAAAAACGTGGCTCTCGAAGGCAACGGCAATAATTTTGCATTCGCCTCTTTGCCTCAAAATATGTCGTCGTTGTACAATTTAAAAGTGCAAAATTGCCAGGTTGAAAAGTTTAACTATGTGCTTAAAGCTTATAAAGAATCGTTCTCTGATAGTATTTCGTTTGTTGGATGCGAGATTTCTGATTGCCAAAACGGCATTGAACTTTCGGAAGAAACCGACGATAAAGGAAATTATAATGTGGAATTTCTGACCATCGATAACTGTTCTTTTAACAATATTAAAGCCAATACTATTGACTACTACCGTGGCGGATACGACGAGTCGACAATTGGCGGTAACCTGCTGATTACAAACAGCACTTTTACCCGCTGTGGCGCCAACGAAGAAAATGGTATTTTACTAAATACCCGTGGAATTATTAATGTAAATATCTCGAATAATACTTTCAGAAATAACCCGGTTAAACTGGTGGCGCTGTTGTGGGGAGCCAAAAACAATACCCATGCCGATAATGAAATCAGGAATTCGGGAAAAATTGTAGTTGAAGAGAACCTGAAATTACGCTTGATGTATTAACAGTTTTTTTAAAAAGCTAATTAAATGAAGTTTAAAATCGGGGTTTATCAAAATCATAAATACCCTATGCTCGACCAGCTTCTTCAGGGCTTGGCAAATAACGAAGTTAGCGTGCATGCCGACGGAGCATCAACATTGTTTAACGAGTTTTCGTTGTTACACATACCAATTGGTTCGAGCCATTTGGTAAGTTAAAGAGGGTAAGAAGATGTGCTGCCCGTGGATGGATTTTTTTCTTACGCAGGAAGGGCAGGAGTGGTTAAAAACACATAAACCAATTAGCACCGATAAAAACGATTATTAAATTTACCGGGAAAAAAGGTATGAGTGAAAATATCCCGGTTTTTGATGCACACGCCCACATTCTTTACGGAATAAACGGTGTAAAAAGAGGCGCCAAAACATCAACGGGCAATTACGGGAAAATAGTTTGGCGGGGAGAGGAGTTAACTTTTCTTCCGCCTAATTTTTACGATACACGTTTTACGGCCGAAACACTGCTTGAAACCATGAATTTCTCAGGCGTTTCAAAAGCCGTACTTTTACAAAACCCGGTAATTGGTATTTTAAACACAGAAATTAGACAGGCCATCATTAATTACCCCGACCGGTTTTACGGAACCATACAGGTTAACCCGATGAAAAAAGATGCCTGTGCTATTGTAAAGAAATTTGCATCAGAAAATCAGAATACACTGAAACTTGAAATTAGCGAAGAATGGGGCTGGTCGGGCAATTATCCGGGGTTTTCTCTTAAGGGAAAAGAAATGATGAAAGTTTGGGATACGGTAGCAAACTCAGGCTTACGGGTAATTGTTGATACGGGCGATATTTTTAATAATGGTTACCAGGTTGAAAATATAAGTTTTATTGCCGAACGTTTTCCGGAAACAAAAATATTGATTGAACACCTCGGCTTCTATAGAACAGGCCTTGATGAGACAGCAAGAGCACGACGAAATGAAATGCTCGCCCTGGGGAAAGACCTGGAGAATGTATTTTTTGGATTCTCGTCGACCGCCGCGTTTATTAACGATGATTACCCCTGTGTTAAGGCACTTGAACTTTTAAAAGAAGCTGTTGAAATCATGGGGGCACATAAAATTCTTTGGGGTAGCGATATCCCTTCAACTTTTAAAAAATATACCTACCGTCAACTTATTGACGTGGTAGCATGGCACGCCACTTTTTTAACCTCGGCAGAAAAACAATTGCTCCTCCACGATAATGCCGCATCGTTTTTTGAATAATTAGCACGTGTAATTGAATTTCTAAGTAAGCTCAGGGGTAATTATTCTTGCCAAAGATTTTTTCAATAGATCAAAACAGTTAGTTTTATCTTTTAAAATTCAAATAATGGGAGCTGGAATGCGTTTTATATTCGTTGTTTTATTTTTAGTCGGAAGCTCCTCAGGCATATTTTTCAAGGAAAAAACTTTTAATAGAATTGATATGTCTGCCGGATTATCACATAATTCGGCACTTTGTTTGCGCGAAGACCACGAGGGATTTTTATGGATAGGAACACGCGATGGCCTGAATAAATTTGACGGTGAAAAATTTGAAATTTTTAAACATCAGTTTTTCGATTCTACAAGTTTAATTAATAACCATATTAACTGCCTTTTTGAAACCAAAGAAAAAGAATTATGGATAGGTACAGCTAATGGTTTGTGTGTATATAGTTCGCAAACTAATGGTCCATGGAAAATGGCGACCCGGTTGACACAACTAAAAACCACGGCATTAACCATAAAAAAGCGTTTATGGGATTAACCCGCGCTTTTTACCAGTTGGAAAACATGAAAAAACCTTGCTCCTTATGGGTAGGTGTTATTTTGGACGGAAAGCAATTTCTTACTACTAATTTAGTGAGTATTGATGTGCAGTCACTAGCTTTAAACGAAAAACCTACTTCGGTACCATATAAAATTTATTACAGCACTGGTGGTAGTCAGCCAAACACAAACAGTAAGTTGTACAACAATGCATTTCCGGTTGAATTTGGAACTACGGTTAAAGCCATTGTAGTACAAAACGACAAGGTTGTTTTAAATATGGAAGAAACCTTCGATAAAAACCTTGGATTGTGTTGGGAAAAAAACGAGTCAGAAACTGTTCAGATAATTAACGGAATGCGTGCTGTTGATGCCGAGTTTCAAAGGGCAACTGTTCAGTCAAACAACAATAAACAATACCTCGATTTTATGGGCAGAGAGGGCAGTGTTACCTGGTACCAGGAAAACGATGGAAGTACAGGTGAATTCACTTTAAGAATTCACTATGCCAGCAACGATAAGAATTCGAAGCGCCCAATGGACCTCATTATAAATGATAAAAAAGTAGCAACGCTTCTATTCGAATCTACAAACTCGTGGAACTCGAACTGGAAAGAAGTTGAAATTAAGCAATACCTTGAGGCCGGGGCCAATTATATTGAACTGCGTACAACGGGGCAAAGTGCACCAAATATTTTAATGTTGGTGGTAGAAGAGATCTTAGTATAGCCCGCTATTCTATGAAAGAGTCATGAATTTATCTGGTAATTCTTGGAATTATTTGTAAAGTGCGAGTTCATCACAAGCCTTAAAAACTTAATTTGTAGATGATGTTAGGCGTTTATTGCGCTGCCATCGGGCCAGGTACCAAAAGCTTGTTTTTCAAATTGCATGTTTCCATCATCGCCTTTGTAAATATTTATCCAGGCCTGCCAGTTTTCGTGGTCAATTTTCGGATAGTCGAGCCGGTAGTGGCTGCAACGGCTTTCGGTTCGCATTATTGAGGCTTTCAGCTTCATTTCGGCACTTATTATCATGTTGCGGGTTTCGTGAGCCAGGCGCAGTTCATGCATGTCGGCAGCACGTAAATGCGGAATATGTGTATCGCGAAGTTCTTCAACATAAGCAAGTGCGGCCCGTAACATGTTTTCTTTTTTAATATAGAGAACAAAGTTTGGTATCATTATTCCCTGCAAGGTTTGGGTTACCCAGGCGGGACTGTAGCCTGCTTCTCTTTTTAAGGGAGCAAGAATTTCTTCCCGAACCTGTTGCTGTCTGGCTTCTGAAAATATGGGGCTTTCTATTTGTTTTGAATATGCTGCAGCGGCTTCTCCGGCAATGGCTCCCTGAACGGCTGAACCAGCCAGCGACGAACCAATCTGGGTATAAATGGCACCGGCCATGTACGAGCCCAGGGCATCACCGGCAGCATAAAGCCCCGGAATAGTGGATTCGCATTTGTCGTTAATCGGAACCAACCCTTCCGATTTATGAATAGACATCCCTGCAGAAGAACCGCCAACCATATTTCCACCCATTCCCGGAGGCGCTCCACCATCACCATCAGGTCCTCCATCTTTGCGGTTTTTTCCTCCCGGAGGTGGTCCGTCGGGCCTGTTTTTATTGTCTCCATCTTCAGGCGGTCCGTCAGGCCTTCTTTGTCGGTCAAATCCTTCGGGTTTTTGGGGGCCTCCTTTTACCGTTGTATTTCCGGCTCCCGGCCCCATAGAAACTTTTCCGCCTCCGCTAACATAAGCCTGGTAGTTCATGTCTACACCCAAATCGTGTCGAATGCCTATCCCGGTAGTTCCACATTTTCGGTCGAACATACCGTGCCATCCATCGTAACAGGCAGCTGGATTTATTGCCGAACCACCGTGCCCATCGTTCCATTCTTTTCCGGTAACCAGCGCTCCAATTTCGTAGGCCATAATAGTTCCGTCGTGAGTAAGGTCGCAAATAGGAAAACCGTTGGGTTTAAAGCCTCCGGCTCCGGTGCACAAAATCACACTTTTTGCTTTAAAACAATGTACCTTTTGTTCATCGGCACTAAAACCTGCAGCTCCTACAATTTGTCCATTTTCTTTTATTAAATGGGTTATGGTAACCCGCTCGATTAAAGGAATATTGCGTTTTTTTATTGGGTTGGTAAACGATTTGTTGTACAGCGGCGATTCAAAAAATCCCCACTCACGAAGCTCTTTAACCCTTGCCAGCGAGTGAGCAGCAACCTGCCGGGTATAAACCGGATTGTTGGAGCCAATGGCTGATGCTGAAACCTGTGCGGTAAATTCGTCGATACTCATTTCTTCTTGCGTAGCATCGTAGGCAAAAATACCTTTTGCAAAAGGTGTTTGTCCCGACGAACCCAACCTGCCTTTTGATACCAGCACCACATTTGCGCCGGAATCGTGCGCTTTCACAGCTGCAAAAAGTCCAGCCATTCCTCCACCAATTACCAACACATCGGTTTCGTATTCGCGCTTTAATAAATCGGTAGTTCCCAGTTTTGTTAAATTTTTGGCCCAGCCCGAAAGTGCTGAGGCTCCTAACATTATTGCTCCTGTTCCGGCTGCTGCAGTTCCTAAAAACCTGCGGCGCGAGATATTGTTTTGTAAATCTTTAGTATTCATTTTCAGGCTTTTTTATTCGATGGAAGAAAATAGGTTTTTAAAAGAAGCAGAATTCCAATTCCTCCTGCTGTTACTATGAAAATAATTAATGGCGTATCAATGTGGCGACCTAGTTTTATTGCATGCCACGAGGCGGTTGCTATAAAAAGTAGGGATAAAATTCCATGGATCGTACGCCAGGTTTTGTATGATAATGGTATAACTTTCCGGAAAAGAGATGTTATGCCAAGAACCAGCATTAAACTCCAGGCTACAATTCCTAAAATAATTCCGGGGTTATCGAAAGTGCTTAGCATTTGAACAAATGCATCTGTTGGGTCAACTCCGGCTTCGTAATAACGTGGTACAATAATTAAGAATGGGTGAAATAGAAGCACAGTAACAAACGCATACCCAAGGTAACGATGCCAGTTAATAATTCGGCTCATTTTATGTTCCTTAATTATTTTTCGGTTGCTGCGCGCCAGGTAAAATTGCATGAGCATTAATGAAAACGAAACCAGTGTAAGAAGCGAAATCGACTCTTTTAGTACAGATCGTTTGGGGGCATCGCCTAAAGCCCAAAATAGAATTGGCATCCCGATGAAAATAAGGATGGCGGCTATGCTGTTGTATATTTTTATTTTGTTTTGCATTGTTTTTTGTATTTGAATTACCGGGTGCCTATAAGTTGAAACCAAATTGCACGCCGCTAAACAGTTTGTACTTTACCCCCATGAAACAACTACCGGGATTGATTTCTCTGGAGTGATTGTAATTGCATCCACGGGGCAATACATGCGGCACAAATGACAAATCTGGCAATCGGCCGGGTATTTTATTTCTGCCTTTTTCGTTTTCTCATTTAAGCGGATTACATCGGTGGGGCAGGTAGCCACACAGGTTCCACAACCGATACATCCGTTAATACTATTTATAGCCATATTTTGAGTTTTTTAATTGGTATTTATTAGAACGGTCTCTGAATTTGCATCCCCTCGTAAACAGAGTCCCATTCTGGCCTCCAAGCACACTTCTTATTTTTGATATTGTAAAGGTGTTTTCTTTTTGAATGCCATGAAAAAGCAATCTACGGATAGCCATATTTTACTAACGAAATAGGAATTATTTAAGATAAAAAAGGAGACTACTGCCTCCTTCTAATAAATGTGTAAATAAAAGTGGTTATGTCTTTGTTTCTCCTTCTAGTTCAAATAACTTTCAACCAAATTGTTTCTGGTTTGAACGTGTGTTTTCAAGGTTTCAACAGCCGAGTCAAATTGCGAATCGTTACTTAAAAACGAATAGCCCGAAACTTCGGCATACACATATTCTTTTATCAAATCGTAATAAGTAGAGTAAGTCGAAATCATATCAGCAGGTACAAATACCTCGTCGATAAATTGTTGCAGATAGTCCTCGTAAATAGCTTCGTATTCAGGTTGTGCAATTATGTACTTTATGAGTGGCCAGCTGCTGCTTACCTCGCTCATGCCTAAACTAAGTGCTCCACCATTTTTGCCGGTTTGAAATGCTTCATTGTTATCCCACGGAATCCAGGTTAACATGCTGTTGTCGGGATTGTTGTACAGGTAGTAGTTGTGGGTCATTAAACCATAGGTATCCCAGTTTTGAATGATGTTGTTGGCGGCCAGGTATTTCAGAAAAACATCCACATTAAAAACAGCTTCAAGCTTGGTTTTCCAGGCTTCAACATCCGAGGTGCGTTCCGAACTATTGATGATGTCGTACAGGGCTCTAACATCTGAATAGTTGGCCGAATCCTCGTTGGTTTTAAGTTCCATTTCGCTGGTGTCGTAGCTTCCACTGGCAAACGAAGCGGCATCGCCATCGGGTTTATATAAATTACCCGAGCCATCGGCAAATTGTGTTTTTATTACCGAATCGTCAACCTCTTCAACAATGGTATAAACGCCATAGTATTGTGGACCACTGCCATAATCAACATAAACTACACAGAAGGCGGTTTGTGGTGACGCCAGGCCAAACTGGCGAAAAAGGTCGGCACCAACTTTCTCGCGCATTTCTGATGCATCGAGGTAGTTGTTTTTAAGGTTTAACTGTTTAAAACCATAAAATCGTTGATTTTTAATGGCCGGGTAATCGTCTTCAAACTCGTCAAAATCAAGTTTAAACGAGAATTTTTTCAAGCCCGATCTATAAGTGGATTGAAGACTTGAGTTACCTTTGTAACGAATGCCAACATGGTACCACTCGGTGTCGTTAAATTTAAACGAGCAGGGGTAGAACGAAGGATCATCAAAATCAAGCGATTCTCCCGGTCGGCTGCTACCGGAGCTTAATATTGATGAAAGGTTGGATTGCATAGAAGTCCAATCATCGCTGTCAATAGTGATATCAAAACGTAAAACCTCGCTTTGGTTAAATACCATATCGTAATTTAGTGTTGCAGCAGAGCTGTGGGTGGCATCATCCCAGTCCGAGTAATCGGTCATATCCACAATTTCTTGTTCTTCTTCCTCCTCTTCTTCTACTTCAGTTACCAGATTCTCGTCGCGACAAGCGGCAAAAATTAGCAATAGAAGGGTTGTTGTAAACAGGCTTATTTTTTTCATTGTGTTGTAATTTTTATTCCCCTTTATGCTCTGAAAAGGCAAAGAATCATCCCTTTGGAGCATTGCAGGACTTGTTTAAAATTTAATTTTGTATCCGATGTTGATAATGTGTTTGTTAAGGTAGTCGGAATTGTAATAATCAAACTCGTAGCTCACACCCAGGTAATTCTTTTTAAAGAGCTTGTAATCGGCACCAACAGAGTACCTTGTTTTGTACAGTTCACCTTCGTTTAAATCCTGAAACAGCTGGACAGCCATATAAGGATTGATTTTAAAGTTGGGGACATCATACTTTACTTTTGCTTTGTAGCGCAAAAACTGTTTGTCGTCAATATCATCGTCGGCATAATTGCTGTACATCAGGCGAAAGGAGGGTTCGAAGCGGCCAAATTTTTTCTCGGCGGTGGCGCTAAAACCGTATCGTCCCATGTATTCTGTATCTTTTTCATCGCGCACATTACCTATTAAACCGTAGGTGGCACCCAATGTAAACAGTTTAGAAGCCTTATACTCCAGCTCACCTTCAAGTAAGTACTTGTCTAGCGAAAAACTATCATCAAAACGCAACTCGGGGCTGATGGTAAACTTTACTTTTTTTAGCGGTTTAAAGTTTAAGTCGAGTTTTGTTCTGGTCTGAAATTCGTTCTCAACTTCCTGGGCAAATGCAGTAGTTCCTGTACATAAAAGAAATATAACTGCCAGTATTTTAATTTTTGTTTTCATCTTAAAAATCTTGTGGTTTCACTCTTAAATTTATATCGAAGCTTTTTTATAAGGGCCCAAAAAAGGGATGTTGTTTCTTTTTATGGGTGTGCTAAGAATGGTTTTCGTCGCTTTTGCCATTCACATTAAAATAGAGTGTAATGTCGGCAACGTCTTTCAAAAAGTCTATTTTCTGAATCTCGTAACGTTTAATATTAATTCCGGTACGTGCTTTCAAATCGGCCAAAAGCACTTCTTTTTTGTCGTCATGTATGTTCTCTATTTTTTCGTAAATCAAACGTATCGAGCCTTCTTGTTTCAGCATTAAGCGTTTTTCAAGCAGCCACAAACCAAAAACAATGGCCGAGTTGGTAAAAATTAATTCAACGTAACTCACTTTTTTGTTGGCCAGGGCATTTATTACTGAAATGCCGATAACAATAAAAAGGTAGGTCATTTCCTTAATGGGGATGGCATCGGTGCGGTAACGTATAATTCCGAAGATGGCAAATAAACCAAGAGCAAAACCGAGCTCGAGCTTAACGCTGTTTAGCAAAAAACTTAAAAGAAATACAACGGTGCCAACGGCCAAAAAACTAAAATAGAAGTCTTTGCGGCGGCTGTTTCGGGCATACATGTAGTGCACCACCAAAAAACTTACAAAAAGGTTAAGGGCCAGGCGCACCAAAAGCTCCGAAAAGTCGCCCACGTTTATCAATTTAATGTCTAAGAATCGAAGGCGCTCTTCCCAATTGGCCAATTCTGTTAATTCTGTCGACGCAACATTTTTAATGGTGTCGATTACTGTTTCTGTTTCACTCATGATTTTTAATTAAAGGTTGTACAAACTGTGTTTTGTGCTGATGGTTTTTTCAATCATCCTGATTTTGTGTTTAAAAGCGTTGCGTTTTATTGAAGAGTCGGTAACCGTTCGGCCAATACAATATTTGCTGAATCCGGAGGTTTTTATCCGGTGGTTGCGCAATGCTCTGGCTAGTGGCGATGCTGCCGGCGAACCATCGGCTTTTATTTCAACAATAACGAGCTCGTTAAGTGCAATTTGCTTTTGTAAGGTTTTAAACTGCAGGTTAAAATCAATGGTGCATCGTTCTTTAAAGTTGCGGTTTACCAAAGTAATGCGCGAAAAATTATTGGTTAATGAGGGCGATAACTCTTCAACAGAAAAAGGTGTTATTTCCTGTAAAAATGAATTTTCTGCTTCACTGAAATTGTTATTAAATTCAGTTGGAATGCGTTTTTTTATCGTACGGCCCTTATTGTTTTTAAATTTTACTTCTAAAAAACTAATGCCGCTGTTAACATAGCTTCTGCGTCTTATTTTATAACGGTTGAGTTTGCCATTATGGTGGGCAGTAAACATACCATCGGTATCGGTATCGTAATAAATAGTACAGTAAGGAAGTGCTACTTCGTTTTTCATGGTAAGAATAAAGTAATGGTCTTGAACCGATTCGAGCAATTGGTGCAGCTGTTTAATGTTGAACCAGTATTTTGTGTCGGTTCGGTTCATCAGTTTTACCTTATCCATTTCATCTAACCTTATGGGGGCGAAATAATCTGTTTCCTTAGTATTCATAATTGTTAAATATTGATTACACAAATAGTACAGAACTGTTAATTTTTTCCCTAAAGTATCCTTGCAATTATTTATTCTAAAAAGAAATCGACGAATCGGGAGATTTTCCAAACGAGTTTTTCAGATCATACATTTACCTTGCTGACCGGAGGTTTTTTAGAGGTATTCCATTAATATGAATAAAGTGCAGACCTGGATTAGTAATGCAGCTTAAACTAACAAAACCACCAAAAAAATAGGAAAACAATGCCATTGTTTTCCTATTTAAGGCTGCTAAAAAACCTGTACGCTTTTTTACATTAAGGCCTTGACCTAGCTTGTTTCTTTTGTTGTTTTTTCAGGTACGCCGCAAATAATTCTTGTTGTTCATCGCTTAAAACAGCTGTTACTTTCTTCTCCATCGAAGCTTTTAAGGCCTCCATTTTACTTCTGTCGGGGCGGCCGGAACCGGTAGCTTTTTCAACAGCTGCAAAATGCTCCTGGTAAATTGCCAATACCTGTGTTTGCTGGTCTTCGTTTAACTGGATGTCAGCTGCAAGCTCAGCCACCATTTTCTTAATTTGTTTTGAATTTGGAATTGGTGGAGGACCTTGTTGTCCGCCTCCGTTGACTCCCGGAGGTTGCGCGAAAATAACCGTACTGGTTGCCATTAAAATCAGCATAATTATTACTCCAATGGTAGTCACTAAAAATTTTTTTTTGTCTTGTTGTTCTGTTGTTTTCATTTTGTTAAACTTTTTTGTTCAAAATTGTTGTTTTATTTCCCCATAACTTCCCGGGGTAGACGACTTATAATTGTTTAAACAAGTGCATTTTAGTAGCATTTGCATTTCAAATAAAAGAGATACTGAAATGAAATTTAAATGGAATCTATGAATTTGAAGATTTTATCGACAGATTTTATAACTGATTGCCATTTCAGATAATTTTTCGCTAATAAGCAGTAACTAAGATTTGTACGATTAAACCGATTTGCTACTTTTGATGCGACTAACAACTACCTGTAATTTTGAAAGATAACGCAAATCGAAAATATTGGCAGCAAGTTTGGGATAAGTTTAAAGCTGGCGACCGGTATGCTTTTGAGACCATTTACAACGAATTTGTTGATTCTTTGTATGCCTATGGTTCAAAAATAACGTCGAATAAATATTAGAGAACCTGTTTAAGCAGATGTAGTACGTGTGTACAAGGACTATTTTAGAACTATGTAAAATGGGGTATACGAATTTGAACAAAACTCGGATGGCGAAAGCTGCTTTTATTTTGACGATGATTTGATCATTGACAAAGCAAAAAACTGGAATCCGTTTAGGAAAGTGGAAAAAGTTGCATTGCGAAAGGGATGGCATGCCTTTTCGTTAGTGTACAAAGCAAGTGAAAATCCTCGTACTATTGAATTGAACTATGCGGTTCAAGGCGAAAGAAAGGAGGCCTTGTATGAGGCCATAATGGGGAAATAAGATAAAAAAAGGTTAATATGATAATTTATAGAACGATGAAGTACCTAACCCTAATTATTATTTGTAGTTTACTGTTTGCATGTTCAGTTAAAAAAACTGGAGAAACCCGGCCTAATATTGTGTTTATAATGAGCGACGACCATGCCTATCAGGCCATAAGTGCCTATGGACATGGCTTAAACCATACACACAATATCGATCGAATTGCGGAAGAAGGGGCTATTTTTACCAAAGGTTATGTAACCAACTCGATTTGTGCACCCAGCCGTGCGGTAATGCTAACCGGCAAGCACAGTTTTGTTAACGGAAAAGTGGATAACCTGCAGGCTTTTGACTGGAGCCAGGATAACGTAGCCAAACAGTTACAAAAAGCAGGCTATCAAACCGCTATGATTGGCAAAATCCATATCGATGGTTTGCCGCAGGGATTTGATTATTCAAACGTATTGCCGGGGCAAGGACAATATTACAACCCCGATTTTATTGAAAACGGCGTTAAAAAGCAATACCACGGTTATTGTACACAAATTACTACCGATATTGCTTTAGACTGGTTAAAAAACAAACGTGATAAAAACAAGCCTTTTCTGATGCTTTATCACCAAAAGGCGCCACACCGTAGCTGGATGCCAGAGAAAAAATACCTCGATTTGTTTGAGGATTCTACCTTTACACCGCCTGCCAATTTTTTCGATAATTTTGAAAACCGCCCCGTTGCTGCCGAACACGAAATGGGGATTTGGGAACACATGGATTTGGTTTACGACCTTAAAATGCTGGACGATGAAGGTGAAATAAAGACCCTGTACCGTGGAATGGGACAAAGACTGTACGACCGTATGGATGATGAGCAGCGCGCAGCCTGGGATGCACATTATAAGCCTATAATAGCAGATTTTAAACAACAAAAGCCCGAAGGAAAAGCCCTGGCTTTGTGGAAATTCAATCGATACATGAAAGATTACCTCGCCACTATTCAATCGGTTGACGATGGTGTTGGGCAGGTACTCGACTACCTCGATGAAGAGGGCCTGGCCGAAAATACGATTGTAATTTATACCTCCGATCAGGGATTTTACCTGGGCGAACATGGTTGGTTCGATAAACGTTTTATGTACGAAGAGTCGTTTCGTACGCCCATTTTAATGCGTTACCCAAATGAAATAAAACCGGGAACCGTTGTTGATGGTCTTGTGCAAAATCTCGATTTTGCACCAACATTTCTGGATTATGCAGAAACCGCAATTCCTGAAGATATTCAGGGCGAATCATTCAGGAGCTTGGCACAAGGAAAGACCGAAAACTGGCGCGATGCCATTTATTATACCTATTACGAGTTCCCTGGTGAACATCATGTGCAACGCCATTACGGAGTACGTACCGACCGCTATAAACTCATTCATTTCTATTATGATTCGGATACCTGGGAATTATACGATTTGGAAAAGGACCCAACAGAAATGAACAATTTATATAATGAACCAGAGTATGCCGAAGTGCAAAAACATATGCACGCAAAACTACTTGAAGTTCGGAAAAAGTACGGTGACAGTGATGAGATAGATCAAAAAAACTTACAACGATATCTGGATAAGAAAGGAATTTAAAAAATTAATTCCTTTTAAAAATACAGACACAAATTAGAAAGGAAGAGATAAGCAAACGCATTTAATTTGTTTATCTCTTTTTTTGCTATTTTAAAAAGCGCGTATCTAGAAATTCCTGAAAAAGCTCTTTATACTGTTCGCTTATGGGAATGTAGTCTTTACCAAAAATAATGCGGTTACGCTCGATAGTTGAAATTTTATTGAGGTTAACAATAAACGAGCGATGTACACGCATAAAATCTGACTTAGGTAAAAAGTCTTCCATTTTCTTCATGCCCATTAATGCCATTATCGGCTTCTGGTTGTCGAGGTGAATTCGCACATAGTCACGCATACTTTCAATATAGGTAATGTCGTTAAAATCAATACGTACAATTTTATATTCCGATTTTATAAACAGGTATCGGTCGTTTTTTTCAACAGTTTCAGTCACTTCTTTTTTTGAGAAGAAACGTTCTTTTGTTTTGGTAACAGCCTTTAAAAAATCGGGGTAGCCAATGGGTTTTACCAGGTAATCGGCAGCATCCAGCTGAAAGCCTTCGTAGCCATATTCGCGATAGGCAGTGGTAAAAATAACCTTTGCCGGGGTTGATATCGATTTTACAAAATCGAGCCCGGTAAGATCGGGCATATTAATATCAACAAACATCAAATCAATTTCATTTTTCTGAAGAAAATTCATTGCTTTAAGCGCACTGTTAAATTTTCCAGCCAATTCCAAAAAGGGGGTCTTTTCAATATAGCTTTCTATTTGTCGTAAAGCTAAGGGTTCGTCGTCGATGGCAATACAGCGTATCATAATGGTAGTTTTAAGCTAACGGAGAATACTTTATTGTCGGGCTGATTAATGTTCAGTTCGTAATTAGTGGTATAAATTAAGGCCAGTCGTTTGCGGGCGTTTTCTAATCCAATGCCTGAGTTTGCATTTTTTTCTTGTTTCGAATGATTGGAGTTTTTCAGCTCGAAATACAAATGATCTTTTTTAAACACGTATTTTATGTGTATAAACGAGGGTTCTTCGTAGCTAACACCGTGTTTGAATGCATTTTCGATAAACGATATGGTTAACAAGGGGGGGATTGCTATTTCCGGTAATTTTTCAGGTATTTCAACGTTTATATCAACCTCTTCCGAAAAACGCAATTTCATTAATTCCACATAACTCTTTACAAAATCAATCTCTTTTTGAATTGAAATCTTGTCGGTTTGCGATTCATACAGCATGTAGGCCATCATATTCGATAGACGGATAATTGCCTCTTTTGCCTCTTCTGTGTTAATATCAACCAGTGCATGAATATTATTTAAAGTATTCATGAAAAAATGAGGGCTTACCTGGTTTTGAAGAAAGGCCATTTTGTTTTCCACATTTTCTTTTTCGAGTATAATTTTGTTTTGCTCGGCCTGTAGCCATTTGCCCGCAAACGAAAGCCCTGCATCGAATCCAATCATTAAGATGCTAATTATTAAAAGGTTTCCAGATGGGGGAATAAATTCTCTGGGGCCTTTCCCATGAGGTGGAGGTCCGAGTGGACCTTCGCCAGGAGGCCTCATTGCTTGCATGGCATCGGCTGGTGGAGCGTCGGTGTTTCCAAAAAAATAAGATACCAATACGAGTAGCACCAGTATGCAAAAGACAGAAACAAAATATAGTATTCGTCTTCCTTTTAAAAATTGAGGAAATAGGAGGTAATGGTTTATCAGAAAAACAACAAAAACAAATCCATACTCTGTCCATATTTTTGAAATGTGTTCCCATGCTATTCCGTTGGATGTGTCGCCAGCTAACAAAGGAATGGCAAATATTAGCAGCCAGATAAAAAGCATTATCTGAAATTGTACTCTGCTAAAATTAGTATTGGGTTTTAAGGTCGTTCTCATATGCTTGTAAATGTAAAGTTTTTCTATACGCTTTCAATTTAATTTGTGAATATAGATTAGAATGAGCCAATCATAAAGGATAACTTTTTAGTGCACCTAATACTCTACAGTTTCTATAAACAATATCCTTATTTTATTCATCCGTGTTTTTAACAATTCTAAATTTGAATATTCAAAAAAAGTTGATGAAATAGTCATTGAAAAAAAGTCTCGACAGAACAGGTAATTTTATCGACAAACCAAACCTGGTGATTTCTATTTTTTTGTGAATTAGTCTCGATTTCATAAAAAAAGGGAGAACTCTGCCTCCCTGTTTTCTGAACTAACTAAACCTAATCTATGAAAAAAAAATGTTTCTGCTTTCTGTTGTGTTTTTGTTTTCATTTCAAAGTAAGCGATAATTGGTGTGCCCGGCATAACTGAATCGATGAAATGAGCTATTTTATCGGTGGAACAGGTAATTTTACAATCCCTTTAAATACTCTTTTGGGGTTTTTCCGTGGATTTTTTTAAAACACTTGCTAAAATAAGAATGGCTGTTGAATCCAACTTTAAACGCCACTTCATCAACATTAAAGTTTTGCGATGCCAGTAAAGCAGTAGCTTTTTTTATCCGTACCATATTTACATATTCTGATGCAGAATGGTTGGAAATTTGTTTCAATTTCCGGTGCAACTGGCTGCGGCTTAGGCCCATTTCTGAAGCTAATATATCTACAGTGAAGTTTTCGTTTACAAGATTTTCTTCAATAATGACATTAATTTTATTCAGGAAATAGTTGTCGAGGCTACCCACATCAATGGACTGCTTGCTTATAAATCGTTTGGCGTAGCTTTCCTGAAGCCGTTTGCGTTGATTGAGCAGGTTGCTTATCCGGGCTAAAAGTACTTGTTCTTCAAAGGGTTTTGAGATATAGGCATCGGCACCTTTGTCGAGCCCAATGGAGGTATTTTCTGCCGATGATAATGCGGTTAACAGAATAACCGGTATATGGCTGGTTTCAATCTGAGATTTTAGGGTTTGGCAAAACTCAAAGCCATCCATTTTGGGCATCATTACATCTGAAATAACCAGGTCGATGTTATTCGATTTCAGCATTGCCAGACCATCTTGCCCGTTTTCGGCAAAAAGTACCTTGTAAAAATTAGTTAACAGGCCAACAATGTATTCGCGCAAGTCTTTGTTGTCTTCCACCACCAAAACAGTAGTGTTGCTGTTGGCTTCAGGTACTTGCTGTGCAGTGTTCTCGTTAGCCTCCCACGATTCAATATTCTTAACTTCCTCGTGACTTTGGTACATAATTTTTTGGGCTTTTTGTTTGGTGGGCAATTTTACCGCAAAACGAGTGCCTTTTCCAACCGTGCTTTGAACAATTATAGTACCGCGGTGCATCAGGGTAAAATCTTTACAAAGGTTTAATCCAATTCCGGTGCTGTTTTCTTTCGAGCTATTATTTTTTCCGTGTTCAAAACGTTCAAAAACTTTAGGTAAATCATCTCCACTAATGCCTTGTCCGCTGTCCAGAACGGCAATTTCAACAAAATCTTCTTTTTCCAACTCACCAAAACTCAGTTGGTTTGAAAAGAAACTCTGCCTGTCTGATGAATTTGTGGCAATACTCACCGTTATATTTCCGTTGGTTGGCGTGTATTTAAATGCATTAGATAGCAGGTTGAATATTATTTTATCCAGCTTTTCTTCGTCCACTTCAATTATTTGGGAGCTGGTGGAATAGTTAAACGAAAATGTAATATTTTTTGCGCGTGCCTCTTCCGAAAAATTCAAGACCCGATCGTTAATGAATTGAACCAGATTAGTTTGACTGATGCTGAGTTTTTCCAAACCCTTTTCGGCTTTGCGTAAATCCATTATTTGGTTGATGAGCTGCAACAGTCTATTGGTATTTCGTTTAACGGTATCAAGTTGTTTGTGCTGTACATCGGTTAAATTGGATGCAGTTAACAGTTGTTTAACCGGGCCGTTAATTAAGGTAAGCGGTGTTCTGAATTCATGCGAAATATTGGTGAAGAATTTCAGCTTCATTTCGTTTAACTGCTCTTCTTGCTCGTGTTCCATCTTTTCAATCAGCAAGTCCTTTTTTAATTTCGATCGCTCTCTGAAAAAGCGGATGATAAGCACAATAATAACCAGTGTAACCAGTAAATAAAAACTTAGGGCATATTTTGATTTGTACCAAAATTCCTGAATAACAATGGTAATGCTGGCTGGTTCTTCATTCCATATTCCATCGTTGTTACTGGCTTTAACTTCAAAACGATATTCGCCAGCCGGAAGATTAACAAAACTGGCCGTGCCTTTATTGTTGTTTTGCACCCAGTTATTAATGTAATTGCTTAGCCGGTAGGTAAATTCATTTTTATCGGGTAACAGGTAATTGTCGGCTGAAAAAGTAAAACTCAGGTTCGTTTCTTCGGGGGCTAAAATAATTCTTTCGTACTGGTTAACACCGTTTTGCACCGGAACAATGCTACGGTTATTTACAATAATTTTTGTTAGCAGCACATTGGGGGGGCGTTGGTTGGTTTGTATGGGTTTCGGCTCAAGCTGGCTAAAACCATTGGTTCCGCCAAAATAAAGATTACCCTGGCGGTCTTTAAAAATAGCATTGGGATTAAACAAGTTGCCCTGGATACCATCGTTTAGCACAAACCTTCGCGACGAATTATTTTCGGTATTGTACAGGATCAAACCATCGTTACTCGTTATCCAGATGTTGCTAAACGAGTCTTCAATAATACCATAAACATCTTTATTTTTCAGCAAATCGTTGGCGGTAAAAATATGTACCGAATCCAATTGCGGATCGTAAATGTTTACACCATTTCCTCCGGTACCCATCCAGATTTTACCATCGCTAAGTTCGGTGATAAAATAAAAACTCTGGCTGCTGGTTTTATGTTTGCTGTTTTGGTGAATATTGAAGAGAGTGCTTTTGCCGCTAGGCAGATGAATGCGGGTAACTCCTTCAAGCGTACCAACCCATAAATTTTTGTTTGAATCTTCTGTCAGGGCTCTGCAGTTGTTGTTAAGCAATTGTGCAAAGGGCTCTTTTTCGGAAGAGAAACTGATTTCTCCGGTGCTGAAATGATAAAAATTAATACCGCCCAAATTGGTGCCTATCCAAACTCCGGAGTCCGATTCACAAAGCGAGTAAACTTCGTGCGATGCCACATGTTTGCCATCGTTGGTGCCAGCCGGAAAATGAAGAAAGCCTGCCCGGTTTGCAGGGCGGTAAAACAAGCCGTTAAAAGCCGAACCTATCCATAATCCTCCATGCCTGTCAACCAGCATGGTTTTAATATCAATAATTCCTTTTTGCTTCCGTATCTGGATAGGGGAGAACGTTGATGTTTCCGAATCAAATAAATTTAATCCAAAAAGTTCGGTTCCCACAAAAAGTCTCCCATCGGTGCTTTGGGCAAAAGAGCTAACCATATTGTCAGAAATTGAGCCCGGTTCGTTCGAATGGCGGTAGTTGTTAAATTTATTATCAGAGTGGTGCATGTATGCTACGCCTCCCGACCATGTTCCTATCCAAATACCTCCCTGTTTATCTTCGTAAATATCAAAAATAGAATTGTGCGGAAGCCCTTCGTATTTATTGTGATCATAGTGTATCAGTTCTTTTCCAATGCTTTTAAACAGGCCCAGGTACGAGCCAATCCACACCTGGCCTTTGGTGTCGCGCCATATTTTCCGTATACTGGCATCGCAGATATTGTATTCCGGATTTTTTGTATAAGAGTAATGGTGTTCAAGCTTGCCGTTAAAGTTATACATGCGGGCACCATGTTCCTGGTAGCCCACCCAAATATTTTCGGTACTTGTGCTTATGGTACGCACAGTAGATCCGGGACCAATAATCAGTTTCTCCACCTTTTCTTCTTCGCTGTTAACCTGGTATACGGAACCATCCAGCGTACCAAGCCACAAACGGTTTGTTTCGTCGTTGTAAATAATTCGCGGAATATTCTCTAAACCCGTAGTAATTCGAATCATTTTGTTGCTTGCCTGGTTGAGGTAGCCTAAAAAGTGCTCGTCAACAATCCACAACCTACCTTGCCCGTCAAACTGAATGGAATAAAGGTGTGTGTTGGTTTGCGAACCGTTTTCGTAGGAGTAGTGAATCTGCTCAAATTCCTGGGTAACGTGATTGAATTTACAAAGGCCTTTTGAGGTACTTGCCCAAATATTGTTGTTTTTATCAATGGCAATTTCGGTAACGGTATTGCTGGGGAGGCCATCTGAAGCCTCCGGATGATAGGTGTAGCGTACAATCTCCTTCGAGTCGTAACGTAATACTCCGTCAAAACCACCCATCCAAATGTAACCGTATTTATCCTGGTTAAACGAGTGTATGGCCTGAAAACTAAAACCACCCGGAGGTGATACGCGACGAAATCGGAGGTCGTCGGTGTTTTGCGAAAAAGCGATATGCTGGAGGAGAACAAATACAATGCTTATTATAAATTTATCTTTCATGCTAACGCTCTAAAACATTTTTGTAAGAATTACTTTTCCGGGTATTTTATTTGCCTTGCTCTCGTCAATCTACAAAAAACAGCTATGCTTTGTAAACTACAAAAACAGCATTAATTTTTATCAAAGCTTCTTTATGGTGAATGCTCCTTCAATTACGATTCAAAAATAAGAAAGGCTTTCAATTTTAACTAGTACGCATGTTGCATGCTTGCAACATGCTTTCGAGTAGGAGACAAAAATACCAGAAAATGCAACAATAGCACTAATTCTGCAGCATCCTGTGCCGCTATTTTTGAAAAACAATTTTGAAAACAAATTACGGGTATTAAAAATAATATCCACATTAAAAGTTAAAACTGAATCAATAAAAAATGAATAGCAAGGTTTTTATACAATGCATAATTTGGTTAGATAGTTAGTTAGTTTAGTTGTGTTAGGCTCCTTCTTCTGAGAATTGAAGAAGGAGCCTTCAAGTTAAAATCCTTGCTTTTTCAAATAAGAATAACAAACCTTTTTTATGAAAAAAATTATTACAATCAGTCTTTGTTTTATTCTTTTTGCGTGCAGCAATCAACATCCCGAAACAATTGATGACATTGTTAAACATTCGGAGAAACAGTTTGAATATGCCTTGAAAAAAATTAAACCCCTGCAAACCGGGGAGAAAATTTTTCCACGTACGCTTGAGGAAGAGGAAATAAAACTGGTAGCAACCAAAGACTGGACCAGTGGCTTTTTCCCCGGAACGCTTTGGATGATGTATGAGCTTACCGGAAAAGATAAATGGAAAGCGCACGCACTGGATTATACCTTACCCCTTGAGGTAGAGCAATGGAATGCCAACGACCACGACATTGGTTTTAAAATGTATTGCAGTTATGGCTGGGCTATAAAATACCTCGACAATCCCGAATTCAAAGAAATTCTGATTCAATCGGCAAAAACACTTTCAACCCGCTATAACCCGGTTGTTGGGTGCATTCGCTCGTGGAACAGTAACCCCAAAACAGCCCATTGGAAATACCCGGTTATAATAGATAATATGATGAACCTGGAATTGCTGATGTGGGCAGCCAAAGAAACCGGTAACGAAAGTTTTAAAGAAATAGCAGTAAAACACGCTCAAACCACAGCGGCCAATCATTTCAGAGATGATTATTCGTGTTACCATGTTATTGACTACGACCCGGAAACTGGAGAGGTATTAAACAAAAATACCCATCAGGGGGCAGCAGACGATAGCGACTGGGCGCGCGGACAAGCCTGGGCAGTTTATGGCTTTACCATGATGTACCGCGAAACCGGAATGGAAGAATTTCTTACACAGGCAAAACATATTGCCGACTACCTGCTTACCGTCGACGGTTTAAAAGATGGTAAAATTCCGTACTGGGATTTTAAAGCGCCAAATATTCCCAACGAACCTTACGATGCATCGGCGGCGGCTGTTATTTCTTCGGCCTTGTTCGAATTGTACGAATTTGCCAGTAACGAAATTTATCTGAGCACAGCTCAAAAGCTTCTGGAAACATTAGGAACACCCCAGTTTTTGGCCCAGACCGGCGAAAACGGAGGTTTTCTGCTTACGCACTCTACGGGCTCAAAACCCTATAAGTCGGAAATTGATGTGCCACTTAATTACGCCGACTATTATTTCCTCGAATCAATTATTAAAAGCAAGAGATATGAAGAGAATCAAAATTTAGCTCTCAGTAAAGAATAGTGTGAATCAATAAAGTAATTCTCTAAATTTTTAACAAAAACTAATTTTTATGAAAAACAAAAAAAGTATTCAAAAGGCTTTTAGCTTTTTAATGTTTTGTCTCTTTTTTGTTGCTGTTAGTGCCAGTGCTTTTGCACAGCAAAAAGCAGTTTCAGGAAAGGTTGTTGACGACAGTGGCGAAGCCCTTCCGGGAGTAACCGTGGTTGTTAAGGGAACTTCAACAGGAACCGTTACCGATATCGATGGTAACTTTTCTATTTCAAATGTAACAAGCGAAAGCGTATTAACTATTTCGTTTGTGGGTATGTTAACTCAGGAAATTAAAGTTGGCAGCCAAACTTCAATAGATGTAACCCTGAAAACCGATGCCGTTGGTTTGGAAGAGGTTGTAGTTGTGGGTTATGGTACCCAATCAAAAGCTACCCTTTCGGGAGCAGTTGTACAGGTAAAAGGTGAAGAAATGATTAAAGGTAAGGGTACTTCAAGTGCGGCTTTGGCTATGCAAGGTGAGATCCCCGGATTAACCATTACTCGTACTACTTCGCGCCCGGGTAACGAAGGACTGGACATTAAAATCCGTGGCGATTATTCAGTAAATGGTATTTCACCACTTATTTTAGTAGATGGAGTACAGGTAGCAGAATCGTATTTGAGTAGCATTAACTCAAGCGATATTGAAAACTTATCGGTGTTAAAGGATGGTGCTGCAGCTATTTATGGATCGAAAGCGGCCGGTGGTGTTGTTTTAATAACAACTAAAAAAGGCCAGAAGGGTAAAATGAAAGTTGAGTACAAAGGAGATGTTCAATTTAATTACGCTTATGAAATGCCTTTGGCAAGTTTTAAAGAGTTAGCCGATATCTGGTTGCAGGGTGGCCGTAACGACATGATTGATTATGTTGACACTGATGGAAATCCACAAACTGCGGCTTTTACAGGTCGTTTCTTTAACGAAGATCAATGGCAGCAAATTTCAGACGGTACATTCCCAATGGCTCCGGAATCAGTATTTTTGTTTGGTTCGGATCATCGTTTTGCCGATGAAAGCTATTACGATTATATTTTTGGAACAACAATGTCGCACAGACATAATTTATCTTTCTCAGGAGGTGATGAAAAAGCTACCTACCGTACTTCTTTAGGTTATGCAAACGAGCGTTCGCCAATGGAATTGGTTTACGATGGGGCTAAAAAGTACAACTTCCGTACTAACTTATCGTACAAGGTAAACGAAATTATATCTACAGATTTTAATGTGTCTTACGATTTCAGACAAATTGATGCTCCACGCGATGGTGTTGGTGAAGGCTTGCAGAACCCGAATTTCTTCCCGATCAAAAACCCACAAGGGCAATATTATACCTTATGGGCAGATCATATCCCTCTTGAACTGGAAGACGGTGGTCGTGATGTTACCAATCAGGAAACATTCAGACTTGGAGCAGGCTTGAACATTGACCTAGACCAGTATGTCAAAGGATTATCTTTCCTTTATAAAGGCGATGTTTCCAGCTATAATAGTGAAAGAACTCGTCGATCGAAAGAAGTTACAAAATACGACTGGGATGGGAATCCTAGTTCCTATGGACGTAGAAGCATGGTAGAAGTTTGGGTGGATAAACAATTTTTCCAAACCCATCTTCTTCAAGCTAATTATAAACGATCATGGGGGGAGCATAACTTTTCTGCAATGTTAGGTAGTACATGGGAAGTAACAAAGGATAGAGGCTATAGCTTGTCTCGTCAGGACTTACTGTCGAACGAGTTGGATGCAATAAATACCGGTGATGCATCAACGATGAAAAATACCGGTGATGCATGGCATGAGGCTTTATTCTCGTACATTTCAAGGTTAAATTACGATTATCAGGGTATCTATCTTGCTGAATTTGCTGCACGTCGTGACGGTTCATCTCGTTTCCACGAAGACTACCGTTGGAAAAACTTCTACTACGGTTCTGCCGGTATACGCTTATCGGAAATGGGATTCCTTAAAGATGGAGTTTTTGATAACCTTAAAATACGTGCTTCTTATGGTGAAACCGGCTCGAGAGTGGGTATTGGCAGATACGACTATATCTCAACTATGGCTTCGGGACAGACCTATTTCGGAACAAGCCCCGCTATTTATAATACCTACCGTATTTCATCAATGACTTCTACTGAGCGTACCTGGGAACGTGTTGCAAAAAGCGATATTGGGGTTGATTTTGCAGTGTTAGACAGCCGCCTAAGTGGTAGTATGGACTATTTCATACATAAAAACGATGACATGTTGGTGAGTATAACTTATCCTGAAATTTTGGGTGCCAGTGCGCCAAAAACCAACAGCGGTGCGTTTGAAAGTAAAGGTTGGGAAATAAGCCTGAACTGGAGAGATAAAATTGGCGAACTATCATACCAGGTAGGTGCAGCACTATGGGACAGCAAAGGTGAAGTAACCCATATGGAAGGTGCAGAAACAATCGGAAGAGGTTTGAATACAAGTCCAATTGAAGGCTACCCATTAAATTCGATTTGGGTATATAAAACCGATGGTATTTTCGATAATGAAGCAGATATTTTAGCCTATTACGAGAAATATGGTTTTGATGGTGGTGATCAAACAACAACAAAACCTGGTTCTATTCTTCCTGCTTACCGCAGTGCAAACCGCTTGGTGCCGGGTACTGTTAATCGTGTTGATGTATCTGACGACGGTTTAATTAACCAGGATGACTTGGTATACCACGGTGATGCCAATCCACATTACTCCTACAGCTTTAACATTGGCTTACAATATAAAGGATTTGATTTTTACGCCTTCTTCCAGGGAGTTGGCCAGCAATACATACAACGTAACGGAACATTGGCCTATCCTTTCAGAAGCTGGTGGATGAACCAAAACAGCGTGTTTGCCAGTGGTGACCTCACATGGTCTCCGGAAAATACAGGAGCCGAACTTCCGATGATGTTTTATAACGGAAGCCGTAAAAACTGGAACTATGGACATCCAAACGATATTAACATTATCAATGCAAGTTATTTACGTGCAAAAGTAATCTCATTGGGATATACAATTCCTAAGGAAATTACATCGAAAGCAGGTATGGACAAGGTACGTTTTTCTGTAACAGGTAACGATTTGTTTACTATCTCAAACGTTTATGATGGCCTGGATCCGGAACATGGACGAAATGCACATAATGGACAAAACTATCCATACAATTCTTCTTTAATGTTCAGTCTGGAGCTTACATTTTAATCGTAAATTTTAAAAGAAAAAAACATGAAAAAGAAAAATATATACATTAAGGTGTTTAGCCTTACATTGGTTTTTGCAAGCTTGCTACTGTCAAGTTGTGAAGATATCTTAGACCGCGAGCCGCTGGATCAGTTAACTGAAGCAATTTATTTTAAATCAGCTTCTGACTTTGAGGCCGCATCAAATTACTTCTACACCCGTTTTGGTTATGAATCGGGAGATGAGTCATCAGATCTATCCAACAATGTTGGTTATGGTACAGATATCGTTTATGGAAACGGGTACACAACTGCACCTGTATCGGATTCGGAATGGAATAACAACTACGACCGCATGCGTGCACCAAATCAACTCCTTGAAAAAGCAGCTGAATATGAAGGTGACCAGTCTGAAATTGCTGAATATGTTGGTATTGCATACTTTTTCAGGGCATGGCATCATTGGAAACTGTTAAAACGTTTCGGTGGGGTTCCTATTGTTACAAAAGCCTTAGATGTAAACGATGAAGAATTATATGCACCACGGAACAGCCGTTATGAAGTAGTATATCAGATTTTAAGTGATTTGGATGCAGCTCTTGCGACAGGTGGTTTGCGCTCGCAAAATGCAATGTCGGATGCTGATCAGGGAAGACTTTCACTTGAAGCAGTTAAAGCTTTTAAAGCACGTATTTTATTATACGAAGCAACTTGGGAAAAATATGCTCCTAACGATTACCTGGATGCTGCTACCGGTTCTGCAAAACCATCAGGTTACCCTAGTATAAACGATATGTTTACAATGGCAAAAGCCGAAGCTCTGGCAGTAATGAACAGTGGAGCATTCGAACTTTGGGACATGCGTGATGAAATGGCTGCAGTTGAAGTTCTTGAAACTGACTTCTATTCAGAAAAGCACCTGTATTACTTATATAATCTAGAGGATGGAAGTAATCCAGCAGGGCTTACAAAAGCTGACAATAAAGAGTTTATTCTTCAAACAGTTTACGATTATAATTATCGTACTATTGGTACCAATGTGGCACACTCAAAACCATGGGGGCCAACACGAAAGTTAATGGACATGTATTTGTGTTCAGATGGTTTGCCAGTGCAACACTCGAGTGTATTTCAGGGTTATGCAAACTTGGAAGACGAGTTCCAAAATCGCGATCTTCGCTTAAGAGGATTGGTTTATATACCCAAAAAACAGTATTGGGGTTGGGGAACTTCTGTGAATACAGGAGGCGGTGCACAGTACGGTGTACCTTTCGACGAGAGTGGAATTGACTACGAGTATGGTTATTACCCATCCTTGCGTACCGAGACAAATGGTCGTAACATTGGCTACATGGGTGCTAAATTTGTAACAGAAAGTAGGGACCGTGAAGGAGCACTGCAGGGATACAACTGGCCACTTCTTCGTTATGCTGAGGTACTGTTAATTTATGCCGAAGCAACTTGTGAATTGGGTGGAGGACAAATTTCAGATGCTGACTTAGACATGTCGATCAATAAAATCAGGGATCGTGCTGGTGTTGCTCCTTTAACCAATGCTTTAATTGCTCCATATAGCGATTTAAATATGTTGGGTGAAATACGTCGTGAACGTGCGCTTGAATTATTTGGTGAAAATCACAGGTTTGATGATTTAAAACGCTGGGGTATTGCAGTTCAGGAATTAAAACCTACGGTGGCTACGACCTATATTCAATATGAAGGTGCAGATACAGAAGCTGTTTCATTTATTAATCCAAAAGACGGAAATCTGCTTTATGATCCAAATGGCTTTTCATTTGGTTTAACAACAACGGAAGAAAGTGTCTCAACTTACTCGGGTATTGCACCGACAAAACCAGGAGCTCTAATTTTAGTACTTTCTGCTAATAGACTATTCTCAGAAATGAACTATTTAGATCCAATTCCAACCTTGCAAATAGAGCACAATCCTGCTTTAACGCAAAATCCAGGATGGTAACAAAATTATTTTTTCTTACATAGATTAGTTTAATAGGTATAAAGCCGGCAGTGAATTCTTTTCGCTGCCGGCTGTTACTAAAAAATAATTTCTTCTTTTGCCATGAAATAACCGAAAACTGAATTCAAAATGACTGCTAAAATCCAACTTTACCTGTTTCTTATCTTTATTTCTTTCTCAGCTTGTAACCCAAAAACCATTGAAATAACGGTTAGCCCCAATGCCGAACAAACACAAGAGCTTACCTTTAAAACCCTCAACCAGGCCATTCAAAAAGCACTTCAGCTTAAATCCGAAAACGACAAAACCCAAATTCAAATCAATATCCTTCCAGGAGAATACCATTTGTCGGCTCCAATATCAATAAACTCACGGCTTAGTGGTTTAGAAATTATTGGTGCCGGAAAATCGGAAGTTACCATTAAAGGTTCTGTGCCTTTAAATCTTAACTGGGAGAAATTTAATAATGACATTTACATTGCCAATCTTGATGCTGCATACCAAAAGTCCTCCTTGGGGGATTTAGGGGTAGAGCAGCTAATCATAAACGGCAAACCCCAAATTTTAGCCCGCTACCCCAACTACAACGAAGATGGCGGTTTCTGGCAGGGTTACGCTGCCGATGCTATCTCGAAAGAAAGAGTGGCAAGTTGGAGTAAGCCCGAAGGTGCCATCTTTCATGCCATGCACCGGGGCAAATGGGGCGGTATGCACTTTAAAATTACCGGTGTTGATGAAAACGGTGAAGCCATCCTGGAAGGTGGATTCCAAAATAACCGGCCTTCGGGCCCGCACCCCGAGTTTCGTATGGTGGAAAATGTGTTGGAAGAGCTCGACAGCCCCGGCGAATTCTATTTCGATAAAGAAGAGAACAAACTGTATTTTTGGCCTGTTGCCGGTACCAATCTCGAAACCGCAAGCTGCGAAGCCGTGGTTTTAAAAAGCCTGATTGAAATAAAAGGCGATGAAGCACCGGTGAAAGACATTCACATTGAAGGTGTAAAATTTGAACACACCCGACGTACACTTTTTGAAATATATGAACCTTTGTTGCGAAGCGACTGGACCATGTATCGTGGCGCTGCTGTTTTTATTGAAGGGGCCGAAAACTGCTCGGTTAAAAACTGCGAATTCACCAACCTGGGTGGAAATGTGGTTTATGTAAGTTCTTACAACCGCAATGTTGAAATCTCGGGCAACCATATTCACGATTGTGGCGCCAGTGCCATCAGTTTTGTGGGTGAGGCTTCTGCCGTGCGTTCACCAGCTTTTCAGTACGGAAAATTTGTTGAGCTGGCAGAAATGGATACTGTGGCCGGACCAAAAAACGAATTGTATCCGAAAAATTGTGTGGCCCATAATAACCTGATTCACCGCATTGGTCGTGTTGAAAAACAAGTGGCCGGAGTACAAATTGCAATGGCTATGGACATTACCGTTAGTCACAACAGCATTTACGATGTGCCACGTGCCGGAATAAACATTGGCGACGGAACCTGGGGCGGCCATATTCTGGAATACAACGATGTCTTTAATACTGTGCTCGAAACCGGCGACCATGGCTCGTTTAACTCATGGGGCCGCGACCGTTTCTGGACGCCCAAACGCGATAAAATGGACGAAATGACCATGGCTAATCCGCAAATGCCTTTGTGGGATGCCATACATACCACCATCATCCGCAACAACCGTTTCCGTTGCGACCACGGCTGGGATATCGACCTCGACGACGGCTCAACGAATTACCATATTTACAACAACCTGTGTTTAAACGGCGGCATAAAACTGCGCGAAGGATTTTACCGCGTGGTGGAAAACAACATCATGGTAAATAACAGCTTTCACCCACATGTTTGGTTTGCCAATTGCGACGATGTGTTCCGCCGCAATATTGTTACCGATAACTACAAAGATGTGCGCCTGCTAAGTTGGGGGAAAGAAATGGATTACAACCTCTTTCCCGATGAAGAATCGATGATGAAAGCCCAGTTGTATAACATTGATGCCAACAGTGCCTTTGGCGACCCCTTGTTTACAAATCCTGCAGAACTTGATTTTAGCGTTGCCGAAAACTCACCGGCGTTAAAACTGGGTTTCAAAAACTTTCCGATGGATGAGTTTGGTGTGTTAAACCCTGATTTGAAAAAAATGGCGAAAACACCTGAAGTTCCGGTAATAAAAACTACCGGGGAGTTGTCAGGGAAAAGCAGTGCAACGGTTTCGTGGCTTCGCAACGAGATTAAAGGAGTAGATTCAATGGAAGAGCAATCGGCCTACGGTTTAAATGAAGCGGAAGGCGTTATTATTCTGAAAATGTGGAACGGCAGCAAAGCATACGAGGGCGATGGACTTCGCAGCAAAGACGTGATACTGGCCGTTGAAGGCGAAAAAGTAAAAAACATAAAAGAGTTCTTCGGCGCACTAAAAAAATACAACTACACCGAAACGGTAAAAATGCTTGTGATGAGAAATCAAGCCGAGCAGGAACTTACGGTTCGGGTGAAATAGCAGGGCTGAAAAGCCTGTCCCGACTATAAGGTCGGGGTCCGAAACGTAGAAGCAAAGGGTACAGCCCTGTGAAAAGTGACCTAATGATAAAAAGGGGCAACGCCCCGACACTTAATAAAAATCCGCGCATATCAGCGAAATCTGCGTGAAACAAAAAGAATATGAGCCAACAACTAAAAATAATAGCATTTATTCTATGTGGAATATTTCTGTATTTTGCAGGATATGCACAAGTAAATGCTGATGGCACCATCGATACCGGCGATAAATTTGAAAACGCAAAATTGGAATACCTTGAATCGCCCGAGGTGGTAGCCAAACGCCTTGAATGGTGGAACGATGCCCGTTTCGGAATGTTTATTCACTGGGGACTTTACGCCCAGGATGGCTGTTTCTGGAAGGGGCAGGACGGACGATCTGAACACATGATGCGTAACCTGCAAATTCCCATTGCTGAATATGAAAAAATAGCTACAAAATTTAATCCCGAAAAATTTAATGCTGATGAGTGGGCAGAAATTGCCAAAAATGCAGGCATGAAATACATGGTAATTACCTCGAAACACCACGATGGTTTTGCCATGTTCGACAGTCCATCAAACGATTATAATAGTGTAAAACAAACACCCTGGAAACGCGATCCTATTAAAGAATTGAACGAAGCCTGTAAAAAGCAGGGGATTAAATTTGGAGTATATTATTCGTTGGGCCGCGACTGGCACCACCCGCAGTGCAACTCGGTTGACGGCTGGAGAAGTAACGTTTGGGACTTCCCCGAGGAAAAGAAAAAAGACTATTCCATTTATTTCAACGAAAAGGTAAAACCACAGATTACCGAGCTGATAACACAATACAAACCTGCAATTATTTGGTTCGATACCCCCGAGTTAATTACAAAAGAGCAAAGTACAGAATTGCTGGGGTTAATTCGAAAGCTCGATCCCAATTGTATTGTAAATCAACGTGTAGGAAACAAACTGGGTGACTATGCCGTGCGCGAACAAAAAATACCAAAAGGTGGGGAGCCGCAACCCTGGGAAACTTGTATGACCATCAGTAAAATTTGGGGCTACCACAAAGAAGACCATGCCTGGAAATCGGCAGATTCATTGGTGCACAGTCTGGTTGATATTGCCAGCAAAGGCGGTAATCTATTATTAAACGTGGGGCCAACCGGCGAAGGCGTAATCCGTCAACCCTCTGTTGAGCTTTTAAAAGAAATGGGCGAATGGTTAAAGGTAAATGGTGAAGCTGTTTATGGAACTACTTCGAGCCCGGTTGGAAAATTTGATTGGGGCCGGTGCACAAAAC
The DNA here is from genome assembly GCF_963676735.1 of uncultured Draconibacterium sp. Taxonomy (NCBI): domain Bacteria; kingdom Pseudomonadati; phylum Bacteroidota; class Bacteroidia; order Marinilabiliales; family Prolixibacteraceae; genus Draconibacterium; species uncultured Draconibacterium sp. Next base: position 1,535,863 of record NZ_OY781464.1, read on the forward strand.
GAGTGGAGAATGGAAATACTACACTTTATTTTTCGGTGTTTAATTGGCCCGAGAATGGTGAGTTAGTTCTGCCGCAAACAAAGAATAAAGTAAAGAAAGCTTCGATTCTAAAAACAGGAGAATTGCTAAAAGCAGAAGCAAGCGATAAAGGATTAAAGCTTAAATTACCTGAAACTGCACCCGATAAAATGGCCAGTGTAATTAAAGTCCAGGTTAAAGGAGTTGTAAAATAAAGCTTATAAAAAATAATAGATATGAACCAACTACTAAAAACAACAACACTTATTATTTGTGCCATTGTTCTGTTTTCGGGAACAATTGCTGCACAACAAAACACAACTATTGATGCAAATTCAAATGGAGAAAAATTCGACCACTTTTGGAGCAAATGTGTAGGGGCCGGGCGTGCCAACGAAGGCCTGCGTGCCGGCTGGCTCGAACAACTGGAGAAAGTTCAGGAAAATTGTGGGTTCCAGTACTGCCGTTTTCACGGGCTATTTCACGAAGATATGTTTGTGGTGCTCGAGAACCGTGGTAAAATCGTTTACAACTGGCAATACATCGACGATTTGTTCGACCGTATGCTCGACCTGAATGTAAAGCCTTTTGTGGAGCTGGCCTATTTCCCGGAGCCCTTTGCCGCTGAAAATTCAAAAACCGTATTTTGGTGGAAAGCAAATATTACTCCGGGCGAAAACTATGCGCAGCAGTGGCACGATTTGGTAAAAGCGTTAACACAACATTTGGTCGACCGTTATGGAATTGACGAAGTGCTTACCTGGTATTTCGAAGTTTGGAACGAGCCCAACCTTTACCCGCTCTTTCTGGATGGCACCAAATCGCAATATTTCGAAATGTATAAACAGTCGGCCATTGCAGTTAAATCAGTTGACGAACGCTTGAAAATTGGAGGCCCTGCAACCAGCAACTTTGTGCCCGACACGCGTTTCGACGGCGAAATTGAAGACCGCGAAGCAGCCAAAGAGGTATTTACCATCGACGATATTAATAAATTGGAATGGCACGGCGTATGGATTGAGGATTTCCTGAAATTCTGTGAAAAAGAAAACCTGCCGGTTGATTTTGTTAGTTGCCACCCGTACCCAACCGATTATGCTTTTAATCCTGAAACGGGAAAAGGCAGAGGTTTGACCCGGTTTGTGGGGTCTACTAAACTGGATATTGAATGGCTGAACAGAACTGTTAAAAACAGCGCCTTTCCAAATGCCGAATTGCACCTCACCGAATGGAATACCAGCCCCAGCAGTCGCGATGCTACGCACGATTTTCTTCCAGCCGCTGCCTATATTGTAAAAACCAATCTCGATTGTATCGGTTTAACAAACTCGCTGGCATTCTGGACCTTCACTGATATTTTTGAAGAAAAAGGCGGTGCTGCCAGTATCTTTCACGGAGGTTTCGGTATGATTAACTTTCAGGGACTGGTAAAACCATCGTACCACGCTTACCGGATGTTGCACCAACTGAGCGACGAACAAATCTACAAAGACGATTACCTGTTTGTAAGCCGTGATTCTGGTGATGGTAAAATTTCGGCTTTGGCCTATAATTATCCCGAAGAATATGAGGATGCAGTTCCATCTGGCAACAACAAGCGTGAAGAGGGAACCTCAAAACCATTGAGTTTCTCAATGAAAAACTTAAAACCGGGAACGCAATTTAAAATTGAAACGCTGGATAAAGACCACGGTAATATTCACAACTACTGGGAAGCCATGGGTAAACCCGAACCGCCAACCCGCGAACAGGTAAAAGTAATGAAAGCCTTTGCCGAACAATTAAAAACAGAATTGATAACTGTTGGCGAAGACGGCAAACTAAATATTGAAAAAGAACTTACACCCTGGAGCGTGGTATTGATTACGCAGATAAACTAAAAAATAATCTGTGCACATCTGCGAAATCTGCGTGCAATATTCATAACAATCAAAAACAACAATAATGAAAAAACTACTTTCAATAGCATCAATGCTAATAGTCCTCCTAAACCTGGGCGGATTCAATAAGGCAAAAGCCCAACAAATTTCCGACGAGGAACGAATGGAATGGTGGACCGACGCCCGTTTCGGGATGTTTATACACTGGGGAATCTATTCGGTTCCGGCAGGTTTTTACAAAGGCGAACCACAAAAAAACTCAGCTGAGTGGATTATGAACCGCGGACAAATTCCTGTGGCCGAATACGCCAAATTTGCAGAGCTTTTTAACCCCACTTTATTCGATGCCAAAGAATTTGTAGGCCTGGCAAAAGAAGCCGGAATGAAATACATGGTAATTACCGCCAAACATCATGATGGATTTGCCATGTTCCACTCCAAATGTAACCCCTTTAATGTGGTGGATGCCACACCCTTTGGTCGCGATGTAATGAAAGAACTGGCCGACGAATGTGCCAAACAAGGGATTAAGTTTGGGTTTTACTATTCGCAGGCGCAAGACTGGAGTCATCCCGGCGGAATGGGAAACAACTGGGACAAGATCATGCAACGCGTTAGCAGCGATGCCTATGTAATGGAAAAAGCACTTCCGGAGGTAAACCAGCTTTTAAGCGACTACGGTGACATTGCTATTTTTTGGTGGGACACGCCGCGTGCTATGACAAAGGAGGTGGTAGATAGTTTATACCATGTTACCACTGCCTTACAACCTGCAATAATTACCAACGACCGTTTGGGCGACGATTACCCCGGCGATCATAAAACCTACGAGCGCCACATGCCAAAGAAAAAGCCGGAAGACAAATACTGGGAACTTTGCCAGCCCGTTAGCAGCAGCTGGGGCTACCGCAGCGACGACCAGAATTTTCAGTCGGTTGAAGCATTGCTACGCAACCTGGCCGATGCCAGCAGCATGGGCGGGAACTACCTTCTGAATGTAAGCCCAACCTGCCTTGGAACACTGGCTCCAACCGCAGTTGAACGTTTAAAAGCCGTTGGCGCATGGATGAAAAAAAACAGCGAAGCCATTTACGAAACCCAGGCCAGCCCTTGTAGTAGGGTAGATTGGGGCTACATTACCATGAAAAAAACAGATGGTAACACGAAACTTTACCTTCATGTTTTCGATTGGGAAGCCGGAAAAATTACTGTGCCAATCCGCAATAAATCGGCAAAAGCTTCTTTGTTAACCAATGGTTCAAAGAAATTTAAAACCAAGGCCGGCGAAGAGGGCTTGACTGTTCAACTTTCAGGCGATGCTCCCGACGAAATAAACTCGGTTATTGTTTTGGAATTGGCTGATGCACCGGACGCCATTGAACCAAAACCATTTGGACAGGACGAAAATGGCGTGGTGGCTTTTATAACCGAGAGTGCCGAGTTTGAAAATATGCACGGTCTGGGTGTAAAATACAACAGCTCGAAAGACTGCGTGGGCAGCTGGACCAATGAGCACGAACGGGTGTACTGGACTTTTGCCATCGAAAAACCGGCAACTTTTCATGTAACAGCAAAAACAGCCGGAGTAGCTGATTCTGAATTTGCAGTGGAACTTAACGGTCAAACTAAAACTGTTAAGCTTAATGCAACCGGTGATTACGGCGATTTTAAAACAGTGGAAATCGGTAAATTCGAAATTAAAGAACCGGGTAATTATAAAATCATTTTTAAACCTGTTCAGGGCAACTGGCAGCCGGTTAACTTGAAAGATGTGGTGATGACACCAGTAAAGTAATAATCTTCGGTCACCGGTCTTCGGTCTTCCGTCAATTCTTTAAAAATGAAAAAAATAAAACTAGCAGCAATATTTCTAGCGTTTTTGGTCGTTTGGGCCTGCGCCGTAAAGCAATCAGATAAAGCCAACCGGCCCGATGTAGTAATTTACGGAGGAACATCAGCAGCCATTACTGCGGCGGTGCAGTTGGCGCAAATGGATAAAAATGTGTTTATTGTGTGCCCCGAAAAACATATTGGCGGCCTATCAGCAAGTGGTCTTGGTTTTACCGATGTAGGTGATAAAAGTGTCATTGGCGGACTTTCGCGCGAGTTTTACCATCGTGTTTACCTGCACTATCAAAACGATGAAGCCTGGAACTGGCAGCCTCGTAGCGAGTATGGGAATGAGGGACAAGGTACCACCGCTATTAACGACAGCATGCAAACCATGTGGACATTTGAGCCACATGTAGCCGAAAATATTTTTGAAGAGTTTGTTGCCGAAAATAACATTACAATTTTGCGCGATGAGTGGCTCGACCGTGAAAACGGCGTTGAAGTCATCGATGGAAAAATCAAATCAATTACCGTGTTAAGTGGTAAGAAATTTGAAGCCGAAATTTTTATGGATGCCACTTACGAAGGCGACCTGATGGCAGCGGCCGGAATAAATTATCACGTGGGCCGCGAAGCCAACAGCGTTTACAACGAAACATGGAATGGTGTGCAGTGCGGGCAATTTCACCACAGCCATAATTTTCATCACATGAACTTAAAGATTAGTCCTTATGTGATTCCCGGCGACCCAACAAGCGGTGTTTTGCCTCGAATTTCAACCGAACCTCCGGGCGAAAACGGCTCGGGTGACAAACGAATTCAGGCGTATAACTACCGCCTGTGCACCACCAATGCCGAAGGAAATTACGTTCCGTTTGAAAAACCCGAAAATTACGACCCTGCCCAATACGAATTGCTACGCCGGATTTTCCGTGCAGGTCGTCACTCCATGTTTGGCGGTGGTAAAATTCCCAACGGTAAACGTGATGTGAACAACGTAGGTCCGTTTAGCTCCGATAATATTGGTATGAATTACGATTACCCCGAAGCATCGTACGAAGAACGTAAAGTAATTCTTCAGGAACATATCGACTACCACAAAGGCTTGCTGTATTTCTGGTGCTACGACGAAAGTGTACCGGAAAACCTGCGCTTGAAAATGAGAAAATGGGGCCTGGCAAAAGACGAATTTGTGGATAACAACCACTGGCCTTACCAGATTTATGTGCGCGAAGCACGCCGTATGCTCGGTGAGTTTGTGATGACAGATAACGAAATTCTTGGGAAAAAGCCTGTGGATAAATCTATTGGGATGGGTTCGTATGCAATGGATTCGCACAACACCCAACGTTATATTACCGAAGAAGGTTATGTGCAAAACGAGGGCGATTTAGGTGTTGAACCTCCGGCGCCCTACCAGATTCATTTGGGAACCATTGTGCCAAAGCGCGAAGAGTGCAAAAACCTGTTGGTGCTTACTGCCGTTTCAAGTTCGCACATTGCTTTTGGTTCTATTCGTATGGAACCCGTGTTTATGGTGCTGGGGCAAAGTGCCGGTGTTTTGGCCGGTATGGCTGTTGAAAAAGGTGTTGATTTGCATGATGTTGCTTATACCGAATTAGCTGATGAATTACATGCCTTGGGGCAAATTTTGGATGTGTCGGATAAATAGTGAGTACAATAAAATGAATAAGTTATTTCTTTTTCTGGTTCTGAATATAATATGTTTGTTGGGGCATGCTCAGCATCTTGAAGTTCCTTTATGGGCTGACAATATCCCAAACTATCAAGAGACCGATGAAAAAGAAATTAGAGTTCAGGAGGGAGTGCTTAAAATACGAAACGTAAAGAAACCAGGTCTGGAAGTTTTTATTCCATCGGAAAGAATTCAAAATGGACAGGCTGTGGTTATTTGCCCTGGTGGCGGATACGCTATTATGAACTGGGATTGGGAGGGGACCGATATTGCCAAATGGCTCAATTCGCAGGGAATAACAGCTATTGTATTAAAGTATCGTTTGCCACGCTCAAAATCAAATATTGTGTCTTATAAATCGCCCATATTAGATGCACAGCGTGCTGTCCGTTTGGTGAGACAAAATGCAAAAGCATGGGGCATTGATTCAACGCGTATTGGCATTATGGGATTCTCGGCAGGAGGGCATTTGGCGGCAACACTTTCTGTTCATTACAACGAAAAATATGCTGAACCAAGCGATAGTATCGACTTGTTAAGTGCGCGCCCCGATTTTTCAATATTGGTTTATCCTGTTGTAACTTTTAAAGACGGTTTTACCGACTCTGGCTCAAGAAGAAGGCTTCTGAATAATAACTTGGATGAAGATTTAATACTACACTTTTCAGCCGAAGAACATGTAAATGCTGATACGCCACCTACATTTATTATGCATTCAACAGATGATACCGGTGTGCCGGTGCAAAACTCATTAAAGTATTACGAAGCTTTGGTTAACAACAAGGTGCAAGCAGAAATGCATCTTTATCCCATTGGCTGGCATGGTTATGCACTGGCACGAGACAACGAATATTTATCCACATGGACAGAACTTTTGGAAGCCTGGTTAAAAAGATATTAAACGGATATAAATGAAAAAAATATGATACCCAAATTGCTGATTTCGTGTTATGTAATTTCAATTTTAGGATTTACATCATGTTCCCCAAAAGTAAAAATCTATCCTGCACCTGAAGGAATTGAGCTTTCAGATGCTTTTGTTGTGAAAGTGCAAGAGCAGGCGGTTCCTGTATATAAAACCAAAATTCCGCCCGACCATCCAATTCCGAGATTAAACCATTCGCGTAGTATTTTTGGTTATGCATCTATTGCATCGTTCGATATGAATGAAAGTGTAACAGTTTCGATAGATTACCCCAAAGCTGTTGAATCGGTTAAAATTTTGCCTACATCCTACGGAATTGCTCCCCAGATTGAAGGGAATAAAATTACTTTTAAACTGGATAATCCGGGCCAAATAACTGTTGAGGTGAATGGAGATTGGCACCAATCGTTGCATATTTTTGCTAATCCATTTGAAAATAATATTCCTAATCCCAATGACCCAAATGTGAAATATTTCGGGCCAGGTATTCACGACTTAACAAGTTTAAATGTTGGAGATAATACTACCGTTTATCTTGCCGGAGGTGCATACATTCGTTGTGGAATGGATGAAGATGAAAAGGAGGTGGAAGTAAGGGGACAGAAAAGAAAACTTCCAACGTTTTTTCTGGAAGGAAATAATATTACCATTCGCGGACGTGGAATTATCGACCAAAGCGCTATTCCAAGGTCGAATCGAAGATATACTGTTTTTTCACAGTTCTCAAAAAATATAAATATTGAAGGGATAACCATTTTCGACCCCAGTCACTGGACAATGCCAATACAAAGCTCAGATAGTATTCATGTTGACAACATTAAAATTATTGGTTGGCGGGGGAACTCCGATGGTGTTGATATTTCCAGCAGTCGCGATGTACTTGTAGAGAACTGTTTTTTCCGAACACTTGACGATGCAGTGGTAATAAAGTCTTTTACCGATTGTGGTGAAGTAAGAAATGTACATACAAGAAAATGTGTGGTTTGGAATGAATTGGCGCACTCTTTAAGTATTGGCGCCGAAGTACACGAAGATATCAGCAATATTCTTTTTGAAGATTGCGATGTAATTCACGATGTTGGTCGCGAAACTGCCCTGCGTGTATACCACTGCGACGATGCTGTTATCAGCGATGTTACCTTCGAAAATATCAGGATTGAAGAAGCGCGTCGATTGATTTCATGCTGGATTGGTAAAACCCGCTGGACCGAAACCGAAGAACGCGGAAACATCAGAAATGTGGTTTTTAAAAACATTACAGCCACCTCAGCACCCATCGATACTACACTTACTGGTTTTCAGGATGGCTCCGACTGGAAACCTTATATAATACGGAACCATGCCAGTATGGAGTTGGTGGGATTTGACGAAGAACATACGATTGAAGGAGTGCGTTTTGAAAATGTTGTGCTCGACGGCAAACCGGTTGAAGCAGAGCAGGTAACAAAAAATATTTTTGTAAAAAATGTAAGTTATAAATAAATTGAGTAACTGCCCTGAAAACCTTTTTTAAGGGAGAAATAAAAGATGAAAGCAGTGCAAAAGCTAACTTGGTTGATCGGATTAATAGTGCTGGTATCGGTAAATAGCCAGGCACAGGTAATAAATGCCGGTGTGGGGGGAAACTCAACCAGCGATTTATTGGAACGTATTGAGAAGGATGTACTGCAGCAAGAACCAGATTTGGTGATTGTAATGGTGGGTACCAATGATATGCTCAATTCAAAAAAAATGAATTCGTATGAACAGTATGCCTCCAATCTTGATGAAATTGTTAAAACACTAAAGCAAAACAAGGCTGAAGTGGTTGTAATGGCTCCGCCTCCTGCTGATTCAAGCTACCTTTTTGAGCGGCACGACAGAAAACTATTTGCCTCGGCGCCCAATGTAAAGCTGGATTCGGCCCGACAAATTGTGGCAAAAACTGCCCGGAAGCAAAATGTCCACTTTATCGATATTTATCAGCAATTCAGTAATTTAAACCTGCCACAGCATAACACCGACTTGTTTATCATGAATCCGAAAAACAGCGGTTACCGTGATGGCGTTCACCCAACAGCTTTGGGCTATCATTTTATTGCTGAAAATGTGTTTCAGTTTCTGAAAAAGAAGAAACTGCTTGAAAAAGGCGATAAGGTGCTGTGTTTTGGCGACTCCATAACCTTTGGCTCGAAAGTAAAAGGAAGCGGAACAGCTGAAGGGGAAACGTACCCTGCGTATTTACAAAATGCAATAACAACCTATTATGAAAACTAAATTAGTTTCGAAATTTGCCGGTAAGGTAGTTGCCAAGCGGTTTAAAACAACCAAACACCTTAGTATTGTTTTATTGTTTGTGTTCGCACTGTTGTCGTGCACCCAAAAACCCAAAACGATAGAAAACACCATTAACTGGCCCGAATTTATGGCGCAGCACGACCTGGTTTGGGAAGAAACACCCCTGCAATGGAACGAAGGTGCTTTTACCGGAAACGGGCAGGTTGGTATGATGATTTACGCCACCATGAATGACAATCGCCTCGATTTTCATATGGGACGGCAAGATGTTACCGACCATCGCAAAGCACCGAATAAAAAAACATCGATGGGTGTAAAAGGGGCTGACCTCTTGGATTTTTCGCGCCTCGATATTGGAAGAATGTACCTGCGCCCTGCAGGTAAAATTCAGAAAATAAAAGTGCGTCAGCACCTGTGGAATGCAGAAGTTAGAGGGACAATAATTACCGATTTGGGCGAACTTACTTTTCGTGCATTTACGCCATACAACCGTATGCTGAATGTGATTGAAGTAAGCTCAACTGAAAAGCAGGATGGTAAAACAGCAGATTATACCTGGGAATGGAAAGCCGGAAATCCAATTTCTCCACGTGCCCTGGCCAAACCCGAAAGTTACCCTGATATTGAGTTGAATCCCAAACCCGTGGTTTCTAAGAATGGTGATTTAAATGTTTGCGTACAAACGTTAAATGCCGGTGGCGATTATGCCACGGTTTGGAAAGAAGTAGAAAGTTCTGAGTCGGCATCAACCATGTATTTGTCAACTGCCAACGAAATTCCGGCAAGCGGGAAATCGGAAGTTGTGGCCGGTAAAACGGTTAACGATGCGGCGTCGACAGCACTTATCGAAGTTGAAAAAATACACCGTGATTGGTGGCACAGCTTTTTCCAAAAATCATTTTTATCCATTCCCGACGGACGTATGGAATCGTTTTACTGGATTCAGTTGTACAAAATGGCGGCCTGTTCGCGCCCGGACGGCCCGGCACTCGATTTAAATGGCCCGTTTCTGAAAGTAACTTCGTGGCCCGGCCTTTGGTGGAATCTGAATGTGCAGTTAACCTACTGGCCATTCAATACAAGTAATCATTTGGAATTGGCCGAAAACTACATAAAACTCATCGATGAGTATGGCGATGCCATGCTTAAAAACCGCTTTAGTGGTTCAACACTCGGCGATTATGCCTGGGCTTTACACAACTACTGGCTTATTTACAGCTACAAAGGCGACTGGGAATCGATTCAAAACAAATGGGTACCCAAGGCCATGGATGTGGCCAAAATTTACGAAGGCAAACAAATCAGAAACGAAAACGGCAAGATTGAATTAATTGCCATGGGCTCGCCCGAGTACAAAGGCTTTGAAAAGTTTGAAAACACCAACTATAATCTGGCCATTTTGCGCTGGCTGTTAAATACTTTAATTGAATCGAACGAAAAGGCCGGAACGAATTTGCAGGAAGTTGCCAAATGGAAACAAACGCTTGAAGATTTAATTCCATACCCCATTGATGAAAATGGCTTAATGATTGGCAGCAGCCAGCCGGTTGACATGTCGCACCGCCACTACTCGCATTTACTGGCTTTGTATCCGCTGTTTCAACTCGACCCCGATTCGCCCGAAGATATGGCGCTGGTTGATAAATCGGTAGTACACTGGCATAAAATTGAGGATGGAAAAGGTTTAGCCGGTTATTCGTATACGGGTGCAGCTTCGTTGTACAATGCCCTTGGTCGCGGAAACGATGCCTATGGAATTATGCAGCATTTTTTAACCAAACAAATTGGCAAAGGAAGTGCATTGTTGCTACCCAATACTTTTTATATGGAAGGCTGGGGGCGCAACCCGGTAATTGAAACGCCGCTGAGTGGAGCCGCTGCAATTATGGAATTTTTGCTGCAAAGCTGGGGCAATAAAATAAGGGTATTCCCTGCTGTTCCCGATGGCTGGGAAGAGGCTTCTTTTAACGATCTCAGGGCACAAGGCGGTTTCCTTGTGAGTGCTGCCCGCGAGAACAGTAAAACAACCTGGGTAAAAATCAAAAGTGAGGTCGGCCATCCCTGTGTGCTTAAAGTACCGGGGTGGAATGAAGCCATACAAATTGGCGGAAACGGAAAAGTTAGAATGACAAAAATAGCTGATGGCGAATTTGAAATCGCTTTCGCTGCAGGACAGGAAATTATTGTAGCTCCTTCTCCTGAAGTTCAGCCACAGCTAAAACCTGTTCAGCACAATGTTGAAGAAATTAATTTGTACGGCGTAAAAAAGGGAATGAACTACGAAGAGGAAATGGTTTACCCGGTTCCGGAGTATGAGTATTAATAAGCAAAATCAGCATGAAAAGAATAAATATGAAGTCAAATCAAATTTTAGTAATACTGGCTGTTTTCTTTGCAGCCATAAGTTGTCAACAAAAAGAACCAACCGACTTTGCCGGCCTAAACAAATCTAAAGCCTGGCAGCTCCGGTTAGAAGATGAGTGTACCGCTAACTGGCAGCAAAACTGGTTTAAAGATGGACTGATTTCGGTGGTAGAGCAGGACGAAAACGGCATGGACCTAATCGCAGGACCGGTTAACCGCGACGATGCCCACCACACCGTACTTTGGACCAAACAATCGTTCGAGGGCGACATTAAAATGGAATACGAATACACCCGCACCGATAGCCAGATTGTAAATGTAAACATCCTGTATATTCAGGCGCAGGGCATTGGCAAAGAGGGCAAAGGGGCCGATATTACCGAATGGAACGCCTACCGCGACACGGCCAATATGTGGAAATATTATTTCTATATGGATCCATTACACATTAGTTATGCCGCTTTCCCGATGGTAAACGACGATCCTGAAAACGATTACGTTCGTGTACGTAAATACCCAACTCCAAGCCAGGAAGAATTTAAAAATACCGAGGTGTTACCTGCCTACTTTAAAACAGGCTTGTTTCAACCCGATGTTACCTATAAAATAACGGTAATAAAAACGGGCTCAAAACTCTATTTTAATGTGAATGGAAACGGCGATGAGAAACTTTTTTCCTGGGATTTAACAGAGGAACAGTCGCCAAAACAGGGTAGAATTGGTCTTCGCCACATGTACACCCGCTCGGCGAGGTATAAAAATTTTAAAGTTTGGACGAAGTAAAAAAATATGAATATACCCCTCTGGCTGTAGCCATCTCCCCTTAAAAAGGGGATACAGTTGATAGGTAACCAACCATAGATTTACAAGGTTAATAATCAGCTTGTTAAAAGAGTCTTCCCCTCATGAGGGGAAGTGCCAACAGGCGAAGGGGTAAGAGAAAGAATAGAAACAAAAAAATAAAATGAACACTAAATTATCAATTACACTAACAGCCATTCTACTAATGGCTATCTCAACGGTTAACGCACAAAAAGTAGAAGTAATCTACACCACGCCAGGCGAGCGCTGGGTAGAAGCAAAAAAAGCGGCAAAAGTTGAAAAATCAGCAGAAGCCGACATCACCGTTTTTACCGACGAAAAACTTCAGGTAATCGACGGTATTGGTGGTGCATTTAACGAATTGGGTTGGACAGCCTTAAATGCCGTATCAAGCGAAAAATCAAAAGAAGTATTTAACGCTTTATTCTCAGAAAGTGGTTGTAATTTTTCGATGTGCCGCATCCCTTTGGGAGCCAGCGATTATGCCCTGAGTTACTACTCGAGCAACGACGTGCCTGAGGATTTTGAAATGCGCGATTTTAACATCGACCGCGACAAGTTTATCCTGATTCCCTTCATCAAAGAGGCATTAAAAGTGCGCCCCGACCTGTTGGTTTGGGCTTCGCCATGGTCGCCACCGGCATGGATGAAAGTGAATGAGCACTACGCCATGCGCAGTGGTGAATTTGGGAATGCATTGGATGGAAACAAAATGGTTGAGGGCGCTCAAATATTTAACAATGCAACCGCCTTTAAAATGCAACAAAGGTACCTAAAGGCTTACGCCCTGTATTTCTCTAAATTTGTTCAGGCTTACGAAAAAGAAGGTGTTCCCTTGTGTGCCATCCAACCGCAAAACGAAGTGGCCTTTCAACCCAACTGGCCAAGCTGTACCTGGCGCCCCGAAGACATGGCTTACTTTATTGGCGAATTTTTAGGACCTCAGTTTGAAAACGATGGCTTAAACGCCGAAATTTGGTTGGGTACCGTAAACGCCGGAGATCCTCAATATGTAAGAACCATATTGGACCACAAAACGGCTCAGAAATACATTACTGGTGTTGGTTTCCAGTGGGGTGGCGCACGCTCTATTCCTACAATTAATAAAGAATACAAGAATATTAAGTTGATGCAAACCGAAAATAAATGTGGCGAGCACGAAAATGACTGGACTTCGGTAGAGCGTTCGTGGAAAGATATGATGCACTACATCGGCAACGGAGCCGGTTCGTACATGTACTGGAATATGGTGCTGGATGAAACCGGGAAAAGTGCCTGGGGATGGCCGCAAAATTCAATGGTGGTAATCGATTCTCAATCTAAAGAGCTTACTTATACCGACGAGTTTTACCTGTTTAAACACTTGTCGCATTTTGTTCAGCCGGGCGACCATTTGTTAAAGTCGGAAGGCGAAAATCAGTTGGCTTTTCAATTAGCTGACGGGCGGGTAATGCTTATGGTTTATAATCCGGAAGAAACCGCAAAAACCGTAAAAGTAAAGGTAGGTGATACTACCATTCTTATCGACTTGCAGCCAACATCAATCAATTCAGTAGTAATTAATAAATAGAAAATGAAAACGATTGTCTTTATACTTTTCCTTATTGCGGTGCAAGTTGCAGGCGCCCAAAACAGCATTTTTAGTCAGCTTGGTACCGCCCCTGTTAATGGCGGTCTGCAAATGGAAGATTACTGGGTTTGGGGAAGTTCGGTAATAAAAGGCGACGATGGCAAGTATCATATGTATGCCTCGCGCTGGCCGAAGTATTTAAAATTCCACCCGGGGTGGATGATTGCCTCCGAAATTGTACACGCGGTATCTGATACCCCTGAAGGGCCTTATGATTTTAAAGATGTAGCCCTTGGAGCCCGTGGTGCACAATTCTGGGATGGACGTTCGTGCCATAATCCTAAAATCGTAAAGTATAATGACGAATATATTTTGTACTACATGGGGTCAACACATCCCTTTGAAGAAGTTGACGAAGAGAATGCTGATGAATTAACCTTATCGAGCAAATGGTGTATTGCCGCACGATGGGGAAAACGTGTTGGCGTGGCTACCTCAAAAAGTCCGAACGGGCCATGGGAAAGGCTTGATGCGCCGATTTTGGATGTTAAACCAAATTCGTTTTATAGCTTTTTAACCTCCAATCCTTCGCCACTTATTAAGGAAGACGGCTCGGTGGTTTTATTGTTTAAAGGACGCGGGTATAAAGAGGATGGCATTTCACATTCCGATATGTCAATTGGAGTGGCTACAGCCCCATCGTATGATGGAGAATATACGGTAATGGGGAATGAACCCCTCTTTTCAATTGATCAATTTGGAGAAGTAGAAGATCCTCACCTGTGGAGCGATAAAAATGGCTACCACATGCTGGCAAAAGACCAACGCGGTCAGATCTCCGGTCATAAACACGATGGGATTTTAGCGCACTCGAAAGATGGTATTAACTGGGAAATTGATAAAACTCCATTGGCCTACACCAAAAAGGTGAAATGGGATAATGGAAAAACCATTCAACAGGGACAATTGGAGCGTGTTTTTGTTCTGGTTGAAAATGGGGAGCCAACTCATTTGTTTTTTGCCACCATGGATGGCCCCGGGGGTTTTGGAAACGGGACCAAAACGTGGAATATGGTTATTCCACTGAATAAGAATAAATAAAACAGAAATTATGAATACAAAATATATTCTTTTGTTTTTGGTATTTATTTTACCTCAAATTATTTCGGCCGAAGTAAAATTAAACGCTTTGTTTGCCACCCGAATGGTGGTGCAGCAAGACAGTGAAATTCCAGTTTGGGGCTGGGCCAACCCAATGGAAAAAATTACCATTGAAGCCAGCTGGGGAGCAAAAGCGGAAACCACTGCTAAAACCGATAGTACCTGGCGGGTTATGCTAAAAACCCCAAAAGCAGGAGGCCCGTTTCAAATTGCAGTTACGGGGAAAAATAAGATTGTTTTAGAAGATGTTTTAGCCGGAGAAGTGTGGCTGTGTACCGGGCAATCGAACATGGATTTTGCCATGGAGAAATTTGTAAATGATGCCCGCGAAGAAAAATACCAACCACTGGTAGAATTTATGCGCAACGAAGTGGTAACGGCCAACGACCCATTGATAAGGCACATTGAGGTGCCACAAACGCCATCGGTTTTCGAAAAGAAGAAAAACTTTGAAGCAAACTGGAGAAGCGTAAATCCTGATGAAATTGGAAAAATTACAGCAACCGGTTATTTCTTTGCCAAAGAGTTACGCAAACACTTAAATGTGCCGGTTGGCATTGTTGAATGCTCGTGGGGAGGTACCCGAATTCAACCCTGGCTCTCGGAAGAGGCTTATAAATCGGATGAGGAGTTAAAGGCATACTTTGAGCAAAGCCGGATAAAGATAAAGGAACAAATTGCCGAACTTGGCGATGCCGAGAGTTACGTAGACACTTCCTTTCAACGCAGGTTTCAGGCTTGGAAAGATGGTGGTAAAAAAACAAACCGACCTTATCCTCGAACACATCCTTTAAAAAACAAACAGGTACAGGCAACCTTGTATAACGGAATGATATCGGCAATTGTTCCTTTTGCAATTAAAGGTGTGGTTTGGTATCAGGGCGAAGGTAATTCCCATTTTAAAGAAGAGGAGTACGAAAAATATTTTAAGCTAATGATTAACAGTTGGCGAGAAGAATGGGGTCAAGGCGATTTTCCATTCTATTGGGCTCAACTTGCCGCCTACGAAGTTCCCGATGAACGTTCGGATAATGGATGGGCAATGGTAAACGACCACCTGCGACGCGGATTGGAGCTGCCTAATACGGGCATGGCAGTTTTATACGACATCGGCGAAGCAAAAGACGTGCACCCACACAATAAAATGGATGCCGGAATTCGTCTGTCGATGTTGGCCTTAAAGAATGATTATGGGATTACTGAACTTGTGGCAAATGGTCCACTTTATAAAAGCTCGAAAGTTGTTGGCAACAAAATGATTGTTGAATTTAAGGACGCAGGCAAAGGTTTAATGGTGGGCAATAAACATCTTTATTATCCTACAAAAGAAGTGGACGAACCATTAAGCTGGTTTGAAATTTTAGACGAAAACGGAAGCTGGAAACCTGCTGAAGCGAAGATAATAGCCAAAGATAAAATTGAAGTTTCAAATCCGAATATTGATAAACCTGTTGCTGTGCGTTATGCCTGGTCATCGAATCCGGAAGGAGCAAATTTATATAATAGAAATGGATTGCCCGCGGCAGTATTTACAACTGAAGAATAGAAAAATAAACAAGAACAAAATGAAATTAAGAAGAATCTGTTATTTACTATCAATCACACTAATAGTATCGGCTTGTAATTCGCAAAACGAAATTATAGTGCAATCTCCCAATGGACAGAAAAAGTTGACCGTTTTTCCAACATCCGAAACAACAGAAAGTGGACAAATCACATTTTCGGTAAAATATGACGACCGCCAAATTATCCTGCCGTCAGTACTCGAAATCAAATCGCAGGACATCGATTTTAGTACGCCATTTTCTGTGAAAAATGTGGTAGAAAAAGCGGTTCAAAATCAGTGGACAACCAATCTGGGCGAAAGGAGCACCATTCCTGATAACTACAACGAAGTAAAAATTTATTTGGAAAGCGAAACGGCAAAACTTAATTTGATTTGTCGTGCCTATAACGAAGGTGTTGCATTTGCCTACGAAATTCCGGCTCAAAATAATCTTTCTGAAATAAAAATAGATGATGAGCTGATTACTTACCAGTTTGCCCAAGATTACCCGGTTTGGTCAACTCCGGAACGAAAACCCAGAAAGTTAACGGCTCAGGGAGAGATTAGAAAAATTCCATTGTCGGAACTAAAAGTAGGTTGCGAAAGACCATTACTTGTGGAAATTGCAGATGATGTTAAAATTGCACTGGCCGAAGCCCGTTTGGTGGATTATGCTCGTTTGAGTTTTGATGCGGGTAAGCAGCTCGAAAACAGCATCGTTTCTAGTTTGGATGGAAAAATAATAGACACCAAACAAGACCTGGTAAGCGGTGCGGTTGAAAATGAACGTAGCGAAGGTGCCAAAGTTGAAATGAAGCTTCCATTTAAATCACCGTGGCGTGTGGTAATGATGGGAGAAAGTTATGGCGAGTTACTGGAAAACAATTACATTCTTCAAAACTTAAATCCTCCAAGCGAAATTGAGGATGAATCGTGGATTACACCCGGTAAAGTTTTGCGCGAAGGAACACTAACAACGCAGGGAGGGAAGGCCGCCATCGATTTTGTGGCCAGCCACAACATGCAATATGTGCATTTCGATGCCGGCTGGTACGGAAACGAAATGGATAATGCATCCGATGCAACAACTGTAACCCTCGATCCAAAACGTTCGAAAGGGCCTTTCGATATCGAAGCTATTACGGCCTATGCCAAAGAAAAAGGCGTAAAAGTAATGTTGTATGTCAACCGTCGCGCGCTGGAGAAACAATTAGACGATATTTTGCCATTGTTTCAGGAATGGGGCATTGCCGGTATTAAATACGGTTTTGTGCGGGTTGGCGATCAACATGCAACTACCTGGATGCACGAAGCTGTGAAAAAAACGGCTGCCCACAAAATGGTGATAGATATACACGACGAATACCGTCCAACAGGTTTTTCAAGAACCTATCCCAATCTTTTGACCCAGGAAGGCATTCGTGGCGATGAAGAATCCGTACCAAACAGCCACACGCTAATTACCATGTTTACCCGTTCGCTGGCCGGAGCTGCCGACAACACGGTTTGCTATTACAACAGTCGTGTGGAGAAAATGGGCTCGCACGCCTCGCAGCTCGCAAAAACGGTTTGTATTTTTAGCCCACTTCAGTTTTTGTATTGGTACGATAAAGCACCTGCAGCGCCGGTAAAAGACGATGCACTTTGGGGCGACACAAATACCATCGGTAACGAACCTGAGTTGGAATTTTTTAACAATGTGCCTACTGTTTGGGACGAAACTAAAGTGCTGGTTGGCGAAATTGGCGAAATAGGTGTAATTGCCCGTCGTAAAGGAAACGACTGGTGGATTGGCGGAATAAACGGCGAAACTGACCGTACAGTTGATGTTGACTTTTCATTTTTAACAGAAGGTAAAAACTATTTAGCCAAAATATACACCGACGATGAAACGGTAGAAACACGCACTCGTGTTAAAATTGAAGAGAAAGAATTGAATGCAGCTAGTTCCATGTCATTTGATGTAAAAGCAAATAATGGTTTTACCATGCATATTAAAGCAGTAAACTAAGGAATATAGATGAATAGAAGAGATAAAGTATTAAAATTGAAGTCCTATTTTTTGCTTGTTATAGGATGCTCTATAATTGGGACTTCGTGTCGAGCTCAGGTTGAAAATATTCAGGAAGATGGTTTTATCTTACTAGATAACATTGCTGATTTGTATCGTTATATGGGTAAAAATGATACGAAAGTTCGTTTGAAAGCTGGTAATTACCAAATCGATGATGCTGAACACATTCGGTTTATGCGATTTACAGGCAATAATTCGCATTTCGATTTAAGCGGAGTGCGTTTAATGGTAGATACCAAATTGTTTAGCCGCAGCGACCTGAA
This sequence comes from uncultured Draconibacterium sp., assembly GCF_963676735.1. Lineage (NCBI taxonomy): Bacteria > Pseudomonadati > Bacteroidota > Bacteroidia > Marinilabiliales > Prolixibacteraceae > Draconibacterium > uncultured Draconibacterium sp. Next base: position 1,554,292 of record NZ_OY781464.1, read on the forward strand.
AAAAAGCGATGATGGAAACAGCATGTACTGTGTTATCGAAATATCAGGGAAAAATGTAACGCTCGAAGGTTTATACATCGAAACCTATGGTGGCCAGGCCGGGCGACAAAGCAAAAACAAAATCTTTAATATTGTTGGTGAGGATGTAACCCTTAAAAATGTTGTGCTAAGAACTGCTGGTTCTTCTCCCTGGGGGTACGGTAGTCTGTATGGTTTAGGAGGTGGCGATGTGCGAAAAATGAACGGAATACGTGTTGGTTACCCGGCAAAAAATGTAAAGCTGATTGGTTGCAAAGTTCATGCTCGCGCTATGGGGCATTCAATTTTTTTGCAGGGTGCTGAAAATACTTTAATTGAAGATTGTCATATTGATGGATTGCTCCGAACTACCGATGCTATTTTAGCAGAAACTTCGGGTTATGGTTTCGATAAAAACTTTTATGCAGGTAAAGGCGGCTACATCGAAGGAACTACGGTTGCTGAAGATGGAAAAATTCTTCCGGGAGAAATTATTTCTTTAAGCGAAGATGGGATCAGAATGTACCCGGAGTACAATGGGCATCCTACAAAAAATACTACAGTTAAAAATTGTACCGTTTTTCAGATGCGCCGTGGCATTTGTACAGGTTTGAGTACTTCGGGCGATAAAGTTATTAATTGCCAGGTGCGCGATTGTGTTGCAGCTGGTTTTAATGTGGGTAACAACGATACTTTAATGAATTGCAGCGCCAATGCCAAATATTCCGAAGCGCTTTGTGTCCCATACAAAAAAGCGGAAAATGCTTTTGTTGAACTGGAAATTCTGGATAGCCGAAACGGAATGGCAAATATCTTATTGGCAGCCATAAACGGAACCGGGCATCATGTAATTTTAAAAACTTCAAATCCTGCTTTTATACCCGATTCTTTCAACATCGAATTGTCCACCCTGAATGGCTATGCATTTTATCAACGTTCGGGGGTGTATGCCACCAATATTACATTGGATAACCAAACCGATTGTAAAGTTTTGCTTTTGCCCGGGACGGAAAATGAAACTATACAAAGTAAAGGGGAGGTGAAAGCAATAAAAAACTAAGAAATTAAAAAATACAATTATGTCTTTTGTAAAAAATAGTAACTCAAAAATGAAGCTTAATCGATTTTGTCTCACACTTAATCTTTTATTTATAATGTTGGCTTTTAGTTCTTTCGGACAAAAAGAAACAGAATTAATAGTTAGCGACGGAACCGTTTATAATCCAAAGGCATATTACCCAAAATTTACCTGGGCGACTACCCCAATGTATTATCATTTCGGAGATATCGATCGGGTTTTAAAACCTGAAGAAGTTAATTTTATTGCAGATAGAACAGATTTTATTTGTATTGAAAAATCACATGCATACAAGCAACTTGGAGATCAGGTATTGGGCACAAAGCACGAAGTGGAAGCGTTTCATAAAATCAAGCCAGAGTCTAAAGTAATGTTCTATTATAATTCGTATTTGGCATGGCCTTATCCTCGGTTTAATAAAAATTTTACTCCGGAGGGCATTGCTAAAAACCCCGAATTAGCCAAATTCCTGTTTGTCAATCCAAAGACTGGAAAATTAAGGGAAAAAACCAGGCCGGCATTTTCATACTATTTTGATGCTTTAAATCCAGATTTCCGTAAATGGTGGGTTGAATCTGCTGCCAAAGGTGTTGAAATATCAGGTGCCGATGGTATTTTTATTGATCGTATGAATGTGGGCATAGATATGGATTACCCGAATGATAAGGTAGCTGAAATAGCAAAAGCCAAAGGCGAAATGATGGCTGCGTTAAAAAAGAAAATGGGGCCTGATAAAATATTAATTGGAAACAACGCTGCCAGAACCGAAGAAGTTTTTCCTCATTGCGATGCTTTCTTTTTCGAACATTACAATAATACCGTTACCAATAAAGAAAATTTACTTGAAGAATGGGGCGATATGGAACGAATTGCCAAAGCAGGTAAAATATCAATTTACCGTTTTGGGGCTAAAGGTAAAGGACGAACCGATATTACAATTGGTGAAACGATTACAGATGGAATGGTAGAACAGTCAAAGAAACAGTTGGAGTATTTTCTGGCCTGTTACCTGATTGGGGCGCAACCTTATTCCTATTTTCAATACAACTGGGGCTGGAATTTGTCCGACGGGAATTTAGTAGACTATCCGGAATTACAAAAACCTCTTGGAGCGCCCAAAGGAGCCTTCAAGCGTGTATCCCCCGATGGTTGGGAATTTACGCGTGAGTTTCAGCATGCAAGTGTTTGGGTGAACACGGAAACTAAAAAAGCTAAAATAACCTGGCGATAAAAGAATACGTGCAAATTCACTTTGAATGACGTGCTTAATTCAAGTGTAATCAAGCTCATGAAGAAAGATTTGATTAAATAAAAGACTATAAAAACACTAAAAATGAACAAAGTATTCCGTGCATTCCTGATAATATTTCTCAACAGTGGTTTTTTGTCATGCAACACAAATACGGTAAAAAAAGAACAAGCCAAAACTGTTGTAAGCATACAGGGCGAAAGATTCTTTATTAATGGTGAACCCACATACAAAGGTCGGGAATGGAAGGGGTATCCCATTGAAGGATTGTTGATGAATTCGCGTATGGTTCAAGGGATCTTCGATGACCTGAATCCTGAAACCGCAGGCCGTTGGAAATACGAGGATACACAAAAATGGGATGCCGACAGAAATACCAATGAGTTTGTGAAAGCGATGCCATCGTGGTATGCAAAGGGAATGTTAGCATTTACCGTAAATATGCAGGGCGGAAGTCCTTTGGGTTATGGAAACAAAGGTTGGATTAATTCGGCCTACGATGCGAAAGGTGAACTGCGCCCCGAGTATATGAGCCGCTTAGGAAAAATTCTGGATAAAGCAGATGAAATTGGGATGGTCGCCATTCTAGGTCTTTTTTACAACGACCAGGAAGATTTGTTGGAAGACGAAACTGCCGTTTTAAATGGAGTTAACAATGTTATCAATTGGCTTTTTGAAAATAACTACAGAAATGTAATCATCGAAATAAATAACGAATGTAATCTGAAATACAGGCATGAAATCCTTCAGCCGCATAGAGTGCACGAGGTGATTGAACGAATCAAATCAAAAGAAAAGAATGGCTATCGATATCTGGCAAGTACGAGCTACAGTGGAGGGCAAATTCCACAGGAAAATGTAGTGCGGGCTGCTGATTTTATTCTGATACATGGTAATGGAGTGCACAACCCGGCACGTATTGCTGAATTGGTGAAAGAAACCAAAGCAGTAGAAGGCTACACGCCCAAACCCATTCTTTTTAACGAAGACGATCATTTCGATTTTGATAAACCATCCAATAATATGGTGGAAGCTGTAAAAGCTTATACTTCATGGGGCTACTTCGATTACCGGATGAAGGACGAAGGATACGACTTTGGTTTTCAATCAGTACCCGTAAATTGGGAAATTAGTTCACCTCGAAAAAAGGCCTTTTTTGATAAGTTGGAAGAAATTACCGGAGGATGCAAATGAATAACAAAATAGAAATGAAACATATTCAACAAATAGTATTCTTGTTTTTGGCATTTACCATCCCATTTGAAACCTATGCCAAGTCACAAGACAAACCCAACATCATTTTTTTAATGACCGACGACCAGCGTTGGGATAACATGGGCTGTTATGGTAGGTCCGAGTTCAACACTCCCAATATCGATAAATTGGCAGAGCAGGGTGTTATTTTCGACAAGGCATATTATGCCGTCGCAATATGTATGCCTAGTCGCGTAACCATGATGACGGGGCGTTACAATTCGAATCACCGTGTTGGATTTGTGGCTCCCGACGACTATACCTTGTCGCAAGCTGTTTTTGAAAAGGGCTATCCCGCTTTATTAAAAAATGCAGGTTACCGTACTGGTTTTATCGGTAAAGTTGGCTTTACCGTTACCGTAGAAGCAACGAGGCCAAGTACTCCCAAAGAACATTTCTACAAAAAACACATGGGTGAAATCTTCGATTTTTTTGCAGGCACCGAAACCCATGATAGAAATGGCATGGTTACCTGGTCGGAAGATAATGAAGCTCTGGAAGCAATTTTTAAAGAGGGACGTGAAAATTCGGGACGAACTCTACGAACCGGTGAAGCCATGTTGCGCTTTTTAGATACGCAACCTGATGATCAACCGTTCTGCCTTTCAGTAAGTTTTTATGCGGTTAAGCACGACAATAACAGAGATGTTTATATGCCGCATTTCGAGTACTACAAAGATTTTAATATGTCGGTGCCTGAAAATTGGGAGGAAGACAATACCGATGATTTACCAAAAGTGGTGGTCGAAAATGCCCGGGGGGTGCGTTTACATGCCCAGCGTACATCAACACCCGAACTTTATCAGCGCCAGGTCCGTAGGTTTGCAACACAAGCCTATTCTGTAGACGAGCAAGTTGGACTATTGCTTGAAAAGTTGAAAGAAAAAGAAATGTTGGAAAATACCATCATTATCTACACCAGCGATAACGGGCGTTTTCAGGGCTCACACGGACTTTTTGATAAGTGTTTACTATACGAAGAATCGGTGAAAGCACCTCTGATTGTATACGATGGTCGTGTTCCCGAACATAAACGTGGGTATAGAGAAGATGCTTTAATCTCATCGGTTGATATGGCACCAACGATTCTCTCGCTTGCCGGAATTGAAGTACCAGAAGGTGTTCAGGGCAGAGATTTTAGTGGAGTTTTGGATAAAACGCAAGATATGAGCCAATGGCGCGATGCTGTTTTTATGGAGGACCTCTTTTTGGTGGATATGTTTCAAGAACGATACAAGCAAAATGTAGATGAAATTAACCAAAAGCTGATTGACGAAAACAAATCTTATCGCAGTCATGGCATACGAACCGATCGGTACAAATATTTTGTGTACTATGAGCACGATCCTAAAATTGAGGAATTATTCGATTTGGAGCACGACCCATTAGAACAGAATAACTTAGCAAACAGTTCGGCGCATTCAGAGCTTTTAAAGAAGTTGCGTAAGCAGACTGAGGAACTGTATCGGGAGGCTATTCGATAAAAGGTATTTGTAAAACTGAATAATATTTAGAAAAAATGAAAAAGTTAAGAATTATATCAATTCAATTGGCATTACTTTTCTTATTAATGTTTTGCTTAAATGCCTGCCATCAGGAGTCTTCAATACATATTTCTCCAACCGGCAATGACAATAACAAGGGTACAGCAAACAAGCCAGTTGCAAGTATTGAAAAAGCTAATCTCTTGGTTCAAGAGAAGATGAAACAAGGTGAGAAGGACACCATTCGGGTAATATTCCACGAAGGAACTTATCGCTTAAACAAAGGAATCGTATTGGATACTGATGAATCTGGAACAGAAGAATCACCAGTAATCTATCAAAGTAAAAAGGGAGAAAAAGTTATCATTTCTGGCGCTATTCCAATTACAGATTTCAGCTCACTTTCCAAAGATCATTTTTTGTATAAGAAAAATCCTGAAATTGGAACTAAGATTATTGAGATTGATCTAACAAAAACCAGCTTGTCAACATTTAATAAGATTAAACTAGCAGGTTTTGATGGTAGTGAAAAGTCGGGTTCTTACACCTTAAGAGAACTCTACTTTAACGGAAAGTCTATGCCACTTTCCAGGTGGCCAAATGAAGGCTATATCAATTACATACGTGCAGTAACAGACTCATCGGAAACAATAGCGAAAACAGGTATTGTTTATAACGATGAGCATATTTCCGGCTGGAAACAAGAACCAAATATATTACTACATGGTTACTGGACTAAATTGTGGGACGATGCCTACGAGCATGTTGCTAAAATTGATACAACAAATCAAATTATTTGGCTAACTCCACCGTACAACAAATATTACTTTTCCAAGAACAAACCTTTTGCCGCGCGCAATGTAATATCAGAAATTGATGAACCAGGAGAGTGGGCTTACGATGACCCAAATAAAAAAATCTATTTCTATCCTCCTGAAGATATCACAAAGGCATCCCTGGAGCTTTCTGTTTGCGAAACGCCCCTGCTTCAAATTAATAATGCATCATGGATTACAGTTGAGGGAATTCATTTTCAGAATGGCGCCGGGAATGGCATGGTAATTAATAATAGCAGTCATGTAAATATCCTCGATTGTGAAATAAATGGATTCGCAAGAGATGGTATTTTAATGAATGATGGACAAAACAATAACATCGCTTCATGCCATATTTATGATATGGGGCGCGGTGGTATTAAAGTATCAGGAGGCAATAGAGAAACTTTTGAAAAAGCTGATTTTATTATTGATAATTGCCATATCCATGATTTATCGAGAATTGATCGCACCTATACTCCAGGAGTAGTCCTTAGTGGAGTCGGTTCTACTTTAAAGCATTGTAAGTTTCATGACATACCAAGCAGTGCCATTCGAGTAGGAGGAAACGATCACATCATTGAATACAATGAAATGTTTGATGTTGTTACGGAGTCTGATGATCAGGGTGCTATTGATATGTACGGCGATCCTACTTACAGAGGCAATGTATTTCGTTACAATTACATTCATGATACAGGACCTCAAGGTAATCATGGGGTTGATGCTCATGTTGGCAGAGGAGGTATCCGATTTGATGATGCCATATCAGGAAATTTTGTTTACTCCAATGTATTCAAAAATTGCTCTGGTGGCTTGTTGGGAGCAATGCAAATACATGGAGGTAGTGACAACTTAATTTGGAACAATATATTTTATCAATGCCATGCTGGAGTCTCCTTTACTGTTATGAACCAAGAACGTTGGGACAGAGTGACTACCAGACATATTAAAGCCTTTGAGAAAAACAGATTCTTGTATATATCAAGGTATCCTAACTTGGTAAATTTATCTTTGGAGATGGAAAATAATGCCGTCATTCAGAACATCTTAATAGAGTGTGATAATACTACTTTGCGTATGCCGGAATTGGTAACTTTAGAACAAAATCTGGTAATTGACAAAAACAGGAAATTCCCCGATTTGGAAGCAAATGCATATTCCATTAAGGACATCAATATTGGAGCAGATAAAATCAAGTTTGAACCCATTCCTTTTGAAAAAATTGGATTGAGAAATAAGTAGTACAAACTAGGCATAAAAAAACATAGTGAATCTGGAATAAGAGTCTTTATTTAAGACTATTATAGCAATAAATTAGCTTTTGTCTTGCTGGGATTAGAACCGGTTCAACATCATCAATTTGGATTATTAAATCATATAAGAAAGGGAAATTGACAAAATAGATAAAGCATACTTTGGGGGGAATTGGAAAATGCTTTCTTATTAAATGTAGAAGAATTAACTAAACAATACCAATATGAAACGAATAACCTACCTATTTATTTTAATCCTCTTTTTCAATAGTTGCCAGCAGAAATCCGTAGGTATTGAAATATATACTGATCAGAACGTGCTCGATGAGCTCAGCTATGCAATCGAAAAATTGGAAAGCCATCAAACTGGATCGGTTGGAAGTGTTACGGTTGTAACCGATGAGAAGGAGGCCAATCTTATTTTGAGCTTCAGTCCCCAGTCCGACATCGACTCAGAAAAAAATGATGGATTTGAGTTAAGCAAATCAGATAATGGTTATCAGCTTTCGTCAGAATGTTCGCGTGGTTTACTTTATGGACTTCTTGATATTTCAGAGCAACTTTCAAACGGAGCGAGTTGGGGCGCTATTCAGGAAAAATCCATCCGTGCTCACCACGATTTTCGGGCAATTAAATTCAATCTCCCATGGTATTCATACCGAAGTGGGGAGAACCTTGCCTTGCATACCGAGACCTGCCGTGATTTAAAATTCTGGGAGTCTTTTCTGGATATGATGGTTGAAAATAAATTCAATGCGCTTACACTTTGGAATATGCATCCCTATATGTATATGGTTAAGTCAGAATCTTTTCCAAAAGCATCGCCGTTTACTGATGCTGAAATGGCCGAATGGGAGAAGTTTTGGAAAGGTCTTTTTAAAATGGCTAAAGACCGTGGTGTTGATACTTACGTTATAAACTGGAACATTTTTTTGCCAGAAGCATTTTCAAAGGAATATGGAGCGGCAGATTATTCTTCCGAAACGGGCGCAGGATATTTTGGGGAAGGCGAAACCAATGAGGACATTGAAGCCTATATGCGTGAAATGGTAACCCTCACACTCAATAAATATGAGAACCTGACAGGAATAGGCCTTACCCTCGGTGAACGTATGGGAGGTATGACTTCTGAAGAAAGAAAAGATTGGGTAAATCGAACCATGATTGCAGGCTTAAAGGAAGCCGATAGAAAAGCAAGGCTGTTATATCGGGCTCCACTTTCTGCAGGAACCAATAGTGGCGGTTCGGTAAGCGAGTCTACTGAAAAGTTAACCAGAGATGCCATCGAAAACCTTGACCTGGATGATGATGTTTGGATTTCGTTTAAATTCAACTGGTCGCATGGTCACACATCTCCAAAGCTATCCATTGTACATGGCGGAATGTTAACGGATACGTATTGGGAACCCTATTCTGAGAAGTACAAAGGGGTATGGACCATGCGTAACGAGGACTTTTTTGTAATGCGTTGGGGCGACCCTGATTTTATACGCGAATTTTTGGATTTAAATAGCCAGAAATACATTGGCGGCTGTATCATTGGTTCAGAGACTTACATTCCCGGAAAAGATTATTTCACCAAAGAGGAGCATCGTAGCTGGGATTATGCATTTGAACGTCAGTGGCTGTTTTATAAAGTTTGGGGAAGCTTATTATATAACCGAAATATTTCGGATAGTTACTTTATTCATGCTATCGAAGAAAAATTTGAAGTGGAAGACGGGAAAGAGTTATTGGAGGCGTGGAAACTGGCATCAAAGAATCCAAACCGCTTAGCATCGTTTTTTGGAAGCACCTGGGATGCAACGGTTTACTCCGAAGGATTCAAAACAAATGAAGGGAAATTCATTGATATAAACACCTTTATTTCTCGAAATGTATTGGATTCGTCTTACATAAATATCGAGGATTTTGTAGCAGAGTCGTATGATAAATCAACACAGATTACACCACTTGAATTGGCTGCTGAAACCGAAAAACAATCTGCCCGGATTCTTGAAATCGTAAAGAAACAAAGAAAAAAAGGTGCATCACCAGAACTGGAAATTGAACTTACAGACCTTGAGTTTTGGGCAAATTACGGATTTTACTTTGCTATGAAAGTAAGAGCTGGAGTTGCTTTAGAAAGTTTTAGAAAAGGAATAGATGCTAAAGGGCAACAAAAAGCTGTGGAGATTCTGACTAAGGGGCTCGGGTATTGGGTTAAAATGACCGAGCTGGCTGAAAAATACAATGTTAAGGAGATGCCTTATCAGTTTGACCAGGAGTTCTCATGGCGAAAGCACATTGTGGATGCAGAATATGATATTATGATTGCGAAAGATAACCTAATTAAATAACGAACAATGAATAAGCTAAGTAGATTTTTAAAACAATCACCGTCGATTTTAATAGTTGCATTGCTGCTTGCATTGGGCTGTACAAATTCAAAGAAGAAAGTAAGTATTTATGCTGAATCTGATGTGCCACAACTACAGTTTGCTGTGGAGGAAATTAGAAGTCAGCTTTTAGAAAAGGGAATTGAATTTGAAATTTCCGAAGAGGACAAGGCCGATATTGTTTTGGCTATTTTAAGCGAACCCGGAGAAATAAAAGCGGAAGGTTTTCAGCTTTTAAAAAATGAGGACAGGATTGAAGTTTTAGGTGCCGATGCCGCCGGTGCAATGTATGGCGGTCTTGAGCTATCCGAACAAATTCGAATAGGTGGATTGGATGGAGTTCAAGAGAAGACCATCAATCCATATATGGAACGGCGGGGAACAAAATTCAATATTCCATTGGATGTGCGAACTCCAAGTTATACCGATGTTTCGGACGTGGCTCAAAAAAACATTGCCGAAATGTGGAACTTCGATTTCTGGAAGGAATACATCGACAATTTAGCACGTTACCGATACAATTATATCTCGCTTTGGAACCTCCATCCTTTTCCATCAATGGTGCGGGTTCCCGGTTTTGAAGACGTTGCTTTGGACGATGTGTTGCGTTCAACCCATCAGTTCGACGAACATTACAATACCAATGGGTGGGGATTCTGCTCACCGGAAATATTGGCCAATCCCGATACTTTAATTAAAATCTCCATGGATGAGAAAATCGAGTTTTGGAAAAAGGTAATGGCTTATGGCAAAAGCCGAAACATTGATTTTTATGTGGTTACCTGGAATATTTTTGTGCATGGTGCCAAAGGTAAATACGGCATAACCGATCGGGCGGAAAATCCGGTGACCACAGATTATTTCAGAAAAAGTGTGAAACAAATGTTTGTGACTTATCCTGATTTGGCAGGAATTGGTTTGACCACCGGTGAAAATATGTACGATTATTCGTTCGAAGAGAAAGAAAATTGGGCTTTGGAAACATACGGGAAAGGAGTGTTGGATGCAGCAGCCGAAATGCCCGATCGGAAATTTACCTTTATCCATCGTCAGCACATGGCAGCTGCCGATAAGATATCGGAAGTGTTTAAACCACTTATCGACAATGAAAACATTGAATTTATTTTCAGTTTTAAATATGCCAAGGCGCATGTAATGAGTGCAACAGAGCAGCCGTATCACACCGAATTTGTAAAAAATTTGGAAGAACACGGTGGTTTAAAAACCATTTGGACTTTGCGAAACGACGATAATTTTTATTACCGCTGGGGAGCGCCCGATTTTGTGCGCGAGTTCATTAAAAATATTCCGCACAATGTTTCGCGTGGATATTATTATGGCTCCGACCAGTGGGTTTGGGGGCGCGAATTTACCAGTAAAAACCCTGAAATCCCCCGCCAAATAGAAATTGTAAAACATTGGTACCACTGGATGATGTGGGGGCGTTTAGGTTACGATCCCAATATGACAAACGATGAGTTTGTGGCGATTTTGCAAGCCCGCTATCCCGGAGTAGATGCCTGGAAATTATTTACAGCCTGGCAGGAAGCTTCCATGACGTATCCTACTACTACTGGCTTTCACTGGGGGTCGCTCGATTTTATGTGGTATATCGAAGGTTGTAAGGGACGAGAGCAATTCACAAAAACCGAGACTGAATTTCATGATGTAAATTGTTTTATCGATGTTAAACCCCATCAGCTTGCAGGGTTTCAATATATCCCCGATTATGTAAAGATGACTATTGCCGGGGAAAGTACAGACCTGAAAACTCCGCTTGAAGTGGCTCAAATGCTCCATCAAAGTGCTGATAATGCTTTATCGCTTTTGCAAGATCTGAATTCAGGCGATAATCGGGAGTTGGAACTAACTTTACACGACCTTAAAACAATGAGCTTACTTGGCAAATATTACGCCCATAAAATTGCAGGTTCAACACATTTGGCTATGTATCGCGAAACCAAAGACAAGAAGTTTCAAACCCAATCTGTAGCAGAATTGGAAGAAGCATTGAAATTTTGGAAAATTTATACCGAAACAGCCATGCAGGAACACATTAATCCAATTTGGACCAACCGTGTGGGTTACGTCGATTGGGTAAAAGCAATTGAGTGGGCAAAGCAGGATATTGAAATAGCAAAATCGAATTAACAATCAAAAAAAATAAAAAATATGAAAACTAAAATTACAGTAATTCTGTCTATCGTAGCACTAATCGTTCTTTCGTCAACAGCACCTTTATCCGCACAAAACAATAAAGGTTTTGTAAAACTTTTTAATGGCGAAAACTGGGATGGCTGGCACCTTAAACTGAAAAATGGAGATGATGCTTTGGCAGAAAAAGTTTATGCCATAGAAGATGGAATGGTGCATGTTTTTAACGATGAGTTTCCGGATGAATATAATTTGAACACAGGTGAGAATGCAACCCACGGCTTGTTTTATACCAACAAAAATTACAGCAAATATATTCTGAGGTTCGAATATAAATGGGGTAGTAAAATTGCCAATAACTTCGATGAATGGCAGTACGATGCAGGGTGTTATTACCATGTTTTCGACGATCAAATATGGCCAAAGGGTATCGAGTACCAGGTGCGTTACAATCATATTACAAATAAAAACCACACCGGCGATTTTTGGGCAGCAAGCACCCATCTCGACTGGACTTCTACCGCCGACACTACTTCGTTTCTTTTACCTAAAGATGGTGGTATAAATGCTGGTCGGAAAAAGAACGAATTGTATGGTTATGCCAAAGCCAAATACAATGCATTAAATAACAAGTGGAACAAATGCGAAGTAATTGTTATGGGCGATAAATATACCATTCATAAATTAAATGGTGTTATTGTTAATATGGGAACAAATCTCTCGCACAGCGAAGGGATGATCGGATTTCAGTCGGAAACAGCTGAGATTTTCTATCGCAACATCGAAATTAAAGAGTTCGATGAAATTATTCCAATTGAAGAGTTTGTGAAGTAGTAAATTGAAGAGAATAAAGTATATCATCATGATAAAAAAACTTACAATATTTATTACCCTTTTAGGTTTAGGAATATTGGCAAAAGCTCAACAAATCCCGCTTCCTGCAAACCTTGAACAAGGTTATCCACGTTTGTATATTACTCAAGCCGAAAAAGAGAACCTTGAAGAAACTATTCAACAGGAAGAATGGGCACAGGACGTTCTTGCCGGAATCCATAAGAAGATTGACACTCATGTTAAACGTCATGTGAACGACCCTGAATGGATGCCATCGCGCCTGATGATGTACTGGAAAACCAAAGCCACGAATGTGTATGTAAACGGAATTTACTATTCCCATGCTGATGGTGAGGCACCGGTGCCAACCGTTCGATATACCGGATCGCGCGATTATACTACCAATTATGCAATGCCCGATTTGGAAGATATTCTTCCGTATATGGACGATGAGCGGGGTTTGTACCTTCGCAATAAAAGCAAAGAGGGCAATCCTTTGGAGTGGGTGGAGCAGTCGAAAACAGGGGGCATACTTCACCGGCACAATGAAAAACTGCTAGGCTTTGCCCGCGATGCCGCATTTCTGTATTGGCTCGAAGGAGACGAACGATTTGCCAAATTTGCTTTCGACATTTTCGATACCTACATGATGGGAATGTATTATCGCAACGAACCCATTGATTTGTTAAATGGTCACATTCAAACGCTGGTGGGCATGACTTGTTTCCAGGTAATTCACGAAAAAGGCTTAATCGTGGTTGCCGAACTTTACGACTTCCTTCATCAATACATCGAAAAAAACGAACCGGAGAAAATTGGCCTTTACGATGCTACCATAAAAAAATGGAACGAGAACATAATTCGAAACGGGGTTCCACAAAATAACTGGAACCTGCACCAGGCCAACATTATCTTAAAAGCTGCCATGGTGTTGCAAGATGATGCTATGTATGAAGATGGTAAAGGACGTGAGTATTATATTAATCACATTCTGAATGTAACTACTCCACGCCAGTGGTCCATGACTAAATTGATGGACTATGGTTATGATGCAACAAATGGTGTTTGGGCTGAATGTCCTGGTTATTCAATGAGTGTCACCAAGGAGCTGATGAGCTTTATTCGGGATTTTGATAACACATTTGACCATAATATTTTGCCCTATACTCCGGTAATGGGCAAAGCAGTAAAAATGTTACCACAGTATCTTTTCCCCAATGGTCAGATTGTGGCTTTTGGTGATTCATACTACGGTCATGTTTCTACCGAACCAATGGGAGATATGATTCGTCTGGCGCAAAAATATAACAACAAGGAAATGGAAAAGGACTACACTGCGATGTACCGCTTGTTCGACCCCAAGGCCGACAAGGCAACGAGAGAATTTACACCTCGATCTGATGTGTCCTCATTTTTTGCAGCAAAACCGTTGGAGATAAACCAGGATTATCCAAAAGGAAATCGGGAGGATTACATCACCCAAACCTTTTACGCACCCAATGTAAGCTGGCATGTGCAGCGAATGGGCGAGGGGAAAAACGGCATGATGGTTTCTTTGAACGGTTCGTTGGGTAACCATATGCACGCCAATGGTATCAACATGGAGCTCTACGGAAAAGGTTTGGTGCAGGGCGCAGACCCGGGTAAAGGAGCAGGCTATTTACAACCCATTTATTTGGAGTATTATTCGCAATTTCCGGCGCACAACACAGTAATGGTTGATGGCGCATCGTCGTATACCGAAATGTTGAGTTACCATGCCTTTGACTTAATGGGAGAGTACCCAAAATCGGAACAAAAAACAGGCTATTATCCAAATATTACTTATACCGATGTTTATTTTCTGGAGCCGGAAACACGAAGTGACCAAAGTCGCACGGTTAGTATTGTAAAAACCGGAGAAACCACCGGGTATTATGTCGATGTGTTCCGCTCGAAAAAACAACGCAAAGGCGATAAATTTCACGACTATTATTACCACAACCTGGGACAAAGCCTGCAAATTAGTGATACCAACGGAAACCCGCTGGAACTTTCTCCAAGTGAGGAAATGGGATTTGCAGGAGGACATCTTTACGCACTGGATTATATGTGGGATAAAAAATCGATTCATACGAGCGATGACTATGTGGCCGAGTGGAAAATTGACAGAGCTGAAGGAGAAGCTGATGTATTTATGAATCTTTGGATGAAAGGCACCGAAGGACGCGAAGTTTACTCGGTTAAGTCGCCACCTTGTAAGTCATTTAAAGACAAAACAGGAATTCCGTACGATGTTGACCACGAGCCATACTTAACCCTGGTTGCACGCCAGCATGGCGAAGCCTGGGAGCATCCTTTTATTTCGGTTTACGAGCCATTTACTTCGGACGAAGGGAAAAGTATCGAATCAATTGATGCATTTGAAGATGAAAATGGTACTAAAGATTTTGCTGGAATTCATGTCGTAAATAAATCCGGGCGCGAAGATTTTGTTTTCTCAACGTACGACGAAAAAACGGCCAAATATAAAAACATATCAACCAATGCCGCTTATGCTTTGGTGGGGAATGAAAATAACGGTGATTTTGTACTGTTTATGGGTAATGGAACAACGCTGGAGGCAAATGGATTTACATTAACAACATCTAAAAAAGGAAATGTAGTGCTGGAAAAAAAGAATGGAGAATTGTTCCTGCACAATGAAATTCCGATAACCATTTCATTTACAAATTCTGAAAAGAAATTTAATTCGGGAGAATATAGAAACATAAAGATTTAAAAAAAAGATGTCCCTTTTAGCCTGAAATTCTCTCGTATAAGAAGAAACTGTACCTATTTTATAAGACCTGTCAACATTTAACAACCTAAAAATAAAATAATTGATGAAAAAACTAAAATCGATAACCTTTATTCTTTTATGCTTGCTGCTTTTCAGTTGCCAAAAAGAAGCTACTAAACAACCCAATTTCCTGTTTATTTTGGTCGACGACCAATCGGCTTTCGACTTAAAATTGTACGACGAAAATTCGATTTTGGAAACACCCAATATCGATAAATTGGCCGAAGGAGGAATGGTTTTCGAAAGTGCCTACCACATGGGGTCAATGAACGGAGCTGTTTGTACACCATCGCGACACATGATTATGAGTGGCCGTACCGTTTGGAACCTGCCTAAAAGTGCAGGCAACATGCCACAGTACAATTGTCCCGACAGTTTGGAGCTGCAAACCATTGGTACAGTTTTTAATCGCGCCGGCTACAATACCATGCGCACCTGCAAAAAAGGCAATTCGTTTGCAGCTGCCAACCAGCAGTTTTCCGTGGTACACGATGCCACAAAACGTGGGGGTACCGAAGAAAGCGGAAGTGCGTGGCACGGTCAACAAGTGCTTAATTACTTAAACACCAGGGAAGCAAACCAGGAGAAAGAACCATTCTTTATCTATTTTGGTTTCTCACATCCTCACGATGAACGTAATGGTACACCTGAGTTATTGGCAAAATATGGTGCTACAAACCATAAAGACAAAGAATCATTGCCGCCAGCTAATCCAATGCAACCGGAAGTTCCTGTAAATTATTTATCCGAACATCCGTTTTTTCATGGTCACCCGGCCTTGCGCGACGAAGAACGTGTACCGGGAGTTTGGAAAAATCGCGATGTAAATACCATCCGAAACGAGCAAGGGCGAGAATTTGCCTGCTCCGAAAATATTGACATTCAGATTGGTAAAGTGCTGAAAAAACTTGAGGAAATGGGTGAGTTAGATAATACCTATATTGTTTACACTGCCGACCACGGAATTGCCATTGGCCGCCATGGTTTAATGGGCAAACAAAACCTTTACGAGCACTGCTGGCGTGTTCCATTTATTGTAAATGGCCCTGGAATTGCAGCAGGAACTCGTGTGGAAGGGAATGTTTATTTGCTTGACTGTTTGCCAACTTTATGCGATTTAGCCGGTATTGAAATTCCGGAAACCGTGATGGGCAAAAGCATGAAACCAATTCTGGAAGGTACTGAACAAACTTTACGTGATGTTATGTATGGCGTTTACGCAGGTGGTACAAAACCAGGAATCCGCTCGGTTCGAAAAGGCGACTGGAAACTGATAAAATACGATATGATGGACGGTGCCGTTCGCGAAACACAATTGTTTAATCTGGCTGAGAATCCCAATGAATTTTTACCGGAACATGGTAAAACCGGTGAAATGGAAACCGATTTAGCTGAGAACCCAAAGTACGCTGAAAAACTGGCAGAAATGGAAGCACTGCTTCTTCAGCAAATGGAGGAACACAACGACCCATATCGACTTTGGGATCAAGAATAAGGGAGTTTAAGAATATTTGAATTATACCCCTTTGCCTGTTGGCATTTCCCCTTACAAAGGGGAACCGGGGAATTGAAAAGCCAAAGGTTTTGGAGAAACGTAGAAAGTTGCTTCAAGGCCTGCTCCCCTCATGAGGGGAGCTCTCGACAGACTGAGGGGTATGAAAAGAGTCAATAAAATAATATTATAATGGAAACACTAAAAAACACAATTTTATTACTGGCCGTAATAATTTTTGCAGTAGGATCTGCACAAGCTCAAAAACTAACTCCCGAAGACTTAAACAACTGGACTTTTTTAGGTCAGGGAACTAAAATGGTAGAAAGCCACAATCAGTTCTTTATGAAAGAAGACCCGATGCAAAGCAACGGGGTAATGATAGTAAGCCCCGAAAGTTATGGTGAAAATGTGGTGATAAAATACGATGTTATGTCGGTAACAACTGCTGGCGTATTGGTAGCAATTTTGTCAGCTTCAAATCCCGGAGAAGATACAGGTATAACTATTCCTAAAGATTATGATGGCTCAATGAGTCTTTGGATTGATGATGTGGAAAACTATTTGTATGCCTTTAGGAATGGTCCGCATAATTTCACTCCGTTTATCCGTAAATACCCGTGTCCTGCTGGTCAAGACCCGGCTTTGATTTCAATGGAGAAAAACTTTATGCACCCCGGTGTTTACTACTCGGTTGAAATTGGCCGAAAAGGAAATTTATTGTGGTGTAAAGTGGATGGTGAAACCATTCTGGAAACTACCGATAAAAATGCTTTTGGCGGTGGTCACATTGCTTTCCGAATTCGAGGAACAGCCGGCGAATATGCAGCTTGTTTAATCCGAAATGTTGAAATAATAAAATAGAAGAAGTCCGCTTTTTCTCCCACGTCATTCTGAGCGGAGTCGAAGGAAGGGGAGATGCCTGTGTCTGGAATATGTGGGAATGGCAGAGGGATATTTTAACTTTTAACGAGATTTATTTGGTTCAAAGAAATTAGTAACATGAAACATCTTAAAAAATTAACAACTATTTTGCTACTAAGCGTAGCCCTTTTCTCCTGCAAAACAGAAGAAAAGGAAAGCCAGCCCAACATTGTCGTAATTTTATGCGATGACCTTGGCTATGGCGATTTATCAGGTTTCGGTCACCCTGTTATTGAAACACCTAACCTGGATAAAATGGCCGAAGACGGTATTAAGTTCACCAGTTTTTATTCGGCAGCACCAGTGTGTTCACCATCCCGAGCTGGTTTGCTTACAGGAAGAAGTCCAAACAGAGCAGGGATTTACGATTTTATTCCCGGACCACGAAAAAGCGAGGATTGTCGCGATATTGTGCATCTTCAGGCACATGAACAAACCATACCGGCCATGCTAAAAACGGTTGGGTATTCAACTTGTTTGTCGGGGAAATGGCACTGCAGTTCGCATTTTAATTCTGATAAACAACCAACACCGGGTTACTTTGGTTTCGACCACTGGTTTGCCACGCATAACAATGCGGCACCAAGCCACGAAAATCCTAAAAATTTTGTGCGCAATGGCCATGATGTTGGGCAATTGGAAGGATTTAGTTGCCAGTTGGTTGTTGATGAAGCATTAAACTGGCTCAAAAACAAAGAAGACAGAAATCCGTTTTACCTGCAGGTGTGTTTTCACGAACCGCACGAACCCGTAGCATCTCCTGCACAACTGGTTGAAAAATATATGTCGCAATCGGAAAACGAAGACCAGGCTCAGTATTTTGCCAATGTAGAAAATATGGATAAGGCAGTAGGACAATTAATTGAGTACCTTAAAGCTAATCATGGTGATAATACGCTGATTGTTTTTAGCTCCGATAATGGCCCTGAAACTTTAATGCGTTACTATCGAGCCAAACGTTCGTATGGTTCGCCTGGCGAGCTAAAAGGAATGAAACTTTGGACGAGCGAAGCGGGTTTTCGTGTTCCCGGAGTTTTTCAGTGGTTAGGAAAAGAAACGTTTAACGGCACTACCGATGCTGTGGTTTCATCGCTCGATTTCATGCCCACCTTTGCCGAATTATCGGGGGCAGCTTTGCCCGATATTGTTTTGGATGGCCAATCGATGTTGCCGCTTATTGAAACCGGGAAAATGCACCGGGAGAAACCATTGACCTGGGCATTTTACGATGCCATAAACGAGCGTATGGTGGCCATGCGCACCAACGACTGGAAAATTATGTGCCGCCTGAAAAGCGATACTTCCTATGTGGAAAATTTCCATAACATTTACGATGGAAACGAGCAGATGATTAAAGAAGCAGAACTTACTGATTTCGTTTTGTATAATATGAATGAAGACATCTCTGAAAGCACTGATGTTTCGGAAAAATACCCTGATAAATTTGAAGAGATGAAAGAATTGTTGAAGTCGGAATATGCCGCACTTCTTGAAGGTAGCTTTGTTTGGGAAAGGAAAGAATAAAACTTTTGTTTACCCATGTGCCTATCGACATTTTCCTTCATGAGGGAAAACTGCTTCAAACGAAGGAATAATATTTTAATTAAACATAGGAATTTAGTTTAGAATGTGCTTCCCTCGTGAGATCGCGAATGGGTGAGGGGTAAATAAGAAATAATAAAACCATTTTATAAAATGACCTTGCATAAATATATTTCAAAACTTGCAGTGTTGGTAGTTTGTGGCCTGTTTTTTAGTTGCGAAGTGAAACAGGAAAAAAAAATAAACCCCAACATAGTAATCATCTACACCGACGATCAGGGCTCTGGTGATGTGAGTGCACTAAACCCAAACGCCAAATTTAAAACACCTAACATCGACCGGCTTGTTGCTGAAGGAGTAACTTTTACCGACGGGCACAGCAGCGATGCCGTTTGCACACCATCGCGCTACACGCTACTTACCGGAAGATATAGTTGGCGAACTTCGCTAAAAAAAGGAGTGCTTGGAGCCGATGGCCCCTGTTTGATTGAAAAAGACCGTATGACCATCGCATCGATGCTAAAAGAACAAGGCTACAACACGGCAATGGTTGGTAAATGGCACCTTCAAATGAACTTTGCGGGGACCAAAGGCAAAAACCGCGATTGGTCGCAACCGTTTACCGACGGCCCTATCGAAAAAGGATTTGATTACTTTTTCGGACTGCCGGCATCCATGAATTTTGGTGTGCTAACCTATTTAGAAAACGACCGGGTTTTGGAACCCGCAACACTATGGACCAAAAAGAAAAAGAATCCAATTCCTAGCTCTTTCCACAATGCAGTTAGTCCTGCAGATTACCGGATGACACCGCCTTTTATGGATGAGCCTGAAAGTAGAGGTTGGATTGAGGCCGCACCATCGTTTAACGACGAGTTGGTGCTGGAAACTTTCGCAGCCAAAGCGGTTGAGTACATCGATAGAGTTGCCGATGATGCAAAAAACGGAAAACCCTTCTTTTTGTATTTCCCGGTAACCAGTCCACACTTGCCCCATTGTACCCACCCCGATTTTCGGGGACGAACCGCATGTGGTAACTATGGCGATTTTATAGAAGAAACCGATTACCGTGTTGGACAAGTGCTGAATGCCCTAAAAGAAAATGGACTGGAAGAAAACACATTGGTCATATTTTCCGCCGACAATGGTGCCGAAACAAATTACGTATACCAGCGCGACACATACGACCACTGGAGCTGTATGAACTTTAAAGGCGGGAAACGTGATATTTACGAAGGCGGACACCGTGTTCCGTTTTTAATGCGCTGGCCAAAAGTAATCAAGGCCGGGAGCAAGGTTGATGTGCCGGTTTGCCAGTCGGATTACCTGGTAACTATTGCCGAAATTGTTGGTGCTGAAATTCCTGAAAATGCTGCCGAAGACAGCTATAACTTGCTACCCTTGATTTCAGAAAATATTCCGAAAGAAGAATACCAATCAGATAGAGCCATTATTCATCATTCGGCAAGTGGTCATTTTGCCATTCGCAAAGGCAAATGGAAACTGAATATGTTACGCGGCTCGGGAGGCTCTTATAAACCATCTTTTATTGAACCCAAGGAAGGTGAAGCACTTTACGAACTTTACGATATGGAAAACGACCCAGGCGAAACTACAAACCTGTATTTCGAACACCCTGAAATTGTAGAATCGCTAACAGCTGAAATCACCGAAATTATTGAAACCGGTAGGTCGACTGATGGTGCTCCACAATCATTTGTAAAAGACAACTGGGAGCAGGTATTCTGGATGGAATTGCAGTAAAGAACGAATAAAATCAATTAATACAAGTTATTATGAACCTAATAAAAGTAACAACATTCCTTCTTATTGTTCTAGGATGGAGTATGAGTAGTGCTCAGGTGCTGGCTCAAAATAGTACTAAACAGAAACCAAACATTATTTTTGTTATTACCGACGATCAGGGAATGGGCGATTTGGGGTGTACCGGAAATCCATACATCAAAACACCAAACATCGATAAGTTTTATACCGATGCGGTGCGTTTTACCAACTACCATGTGGGAACCACCTGCGCTCCAACACGAAGTGGAATTATGAGCGGCCGACACTGTAACCGCGTAAACGTTTTTCACACCATTATGGGACGTTCTATTCTTTTCGAAGATGAAGTTATATTGCCTCAGATACTTGCGCAAAACGGTTATACCAATGCCATGTATGGGAAATGGCATTTGGGTGACAATTACCCGTACCGACCAGAAGACAGGGGGTTTCATGAGGTGGTACGCCATGCCGCCGGAGGAATTGGCCAGGGACCCGATTACTGGATGAACGATTACTTTGCCGATACATATTGGCACAACGGAGTTGAGCAGAAATATGAGGAATACTGTACCGATGTATTCTTCTCAGAAGCGTTGGATTTTATCGAGAAAAACAAAGACCGTCCGTTTTTCTGTTATCTTTCAACCAATGCCCCTCACTCGCCATACAATGTTCCGAAAGAATATTACGATATGTATGTTGGTAAAGAAGAGTATAAAGATCTGAACGAAAGGATGCTTCGGTTTTACGGAATGATTACCAATATTGATGACAATTTTAAAAAGCTGGAAGATAAGCTTGATGAGCTGGGTTTAACCGATAATACCATTTTGATTTTCACGACCGATAACGGAACTTCGGCTGGCCGCTCAACTTACAATGCCGGATTAAAAGGTGGAAAAGGAAGTCAGTTTGACGGTGGCCACCGCGTGCCCTTTTTTATTCGCTGGCCCAACGGGCAAATTACAGGCGGAAAAGATATTGACTACCTGGTAGCGAATTACGATTTGCTCCCAACCTTTGTTGATTTGCTTGGCCTTGATTTTAATCCGGTAAAACCATTGGATGGAAAGAGCCTTGCTCCTTTAATGACGCAGGAAAATCCGGAATGGCCCAACCGTATTTTGTATATCGACACACAACGCGAGCAAAACCTGATTAAATACAAGGCTTATTCGGTAATGGACGACAACTGGCGCTTGATTGATGGTAACCAGCTCTACAATATTAACAGAGACCGTGCCCAGGAAAATAATGTTATCGAAGAATATCCTGAAGTTGCTGCACGTTTGGCTGAAGGTTATGAACGTTGGTGGCAGTCGTTTTTAGATGAAGGGGTGGATGAGAAATATGCCTATATAAAAGTTGGAACACCTTATGAAAATCCGACAAAAATAATGTCGCACGACTTAATTATTGGGGCGTATAAAGGAGTGTGGCACCAAAACGGAGCCATAACGGGCGAGCAGGCCGGTGGTTGCTGGAAAGTCGAATTTGTTACCAGAGGAGAGTATAATATTGTAATTCGCCGTTTCCCACGCGAGAGCGGACATGCTATCAACGCTACTTTTCCGGCCCAGGAAAAACGTATTGAACTCGACAAAACAGCACCTGCTGCCGTGAAAAATGATTTTACCAAAGCACATTTATATGTAGCGGGTCAAACGAAGGAAGCTATCATCGAGGAAGGTCAGGATGAAGTTACTTTTAAGCTACATGTTCCGGCTGGTAAATACGATATGGAAGCACGCTTGGTTGATGCGATGAAACGAGTGCATCCGGCCTATTATGTATACATTGAAAAACTGTAAAATGATGAAGATACTTATAAAATCATTGCTCTTGGTGGTTCTGTTTTCCACAGCCGGGTATGCTCAAAAGACAGACAATCATTCGAAGCAGGTTGATAAAACCCAGCCTTCAACGATCACTTATAAGGAGATTGATGGGAGCAAGCTCGATTTGACCTTCCGCTATCCGCCAAAATTCAAAAAGAACAAAAAATACCCCACCATTATTTTTTTCTTTGGTGGAGGCTGGAACGGCGGAACTACCGAACAGTTTAAGCCACAGGCGGAGTATTTTGCTGAACGGGGAATGATTACTGTTTTGGCCGATTACCGTGTAAAATCGCGCCATAAAACCACTCCTTACGAAGCAGCAGCCGATGCGCTCTCGTCCATTCGTTTTTTACGTAAACACGCCAAAGAACTGAATATTGATGCGGATAAAATTGTGGCTTCAGGAGGTTCAGCAGGGGGGCACCTTGCTGCTGTTACAGGTGTTTGTACAACTCTTGACGAAAAAAGTGAAGACTTAAGTATAAGCTCAAAAGCAAATGCCCTCGTTTTGTTTAACCCTGTGTTTGATAATGGCCCTGAGGGGTTCTGCCATGAACGGATGGGCGAACGCTGGAAAGAAATATCGCCGGCTCATAACATTACCAAAGATGCCCCGCCAACAATTGTTTTTCTGGGTCGGGAAGACCATTTAATACCTGTTTCGATTGCCGAAAACTACAAGGCAAAAATGAATGAAGCGGGATGCCGTTGCGATTTGTTTTTGTACGATGGTGCCGGGCACGGATTCTTTAATAATTATAAATACGACGGTAAGTTTTACATGGAAACCGTTCGAGAAACAGACCTTTTCTTAAAATCATTGGGATATATTAAAGGAAAGCCCAGCCTGTAATTAAGCGACCCCAAATATTGTTAGTGTTTTAAGTAGAACTACAGATACTTCAATATAGGATAATGGTCGTAATGAAACAAAATTGTTAGTCGATGCATCATTATTTCTAATTGTAACAGATATTTTTTGCTAATCTTGTGTCTAACTATTATGGCGAAGCATGTGGCTTTTTTAGGCTAAAATTGCTGTACAGCCATAAATAAACTTTATCATCAACGACCTGAATGGACTAAAAAATGAAGCATTTAAATCGACTATTAACACTACTTTTCACGATAATTTTATTCAGTAGTTGCGCAACTAAAGAAAAACAAGTCGAAAAACTGGATATAAATACATGGCTCGAACTCGCTGATGCAAATGTAATTTATCCTACACAAGCGCAAATTGCCATGTTGGAGAGGGTAATTCCTGATTCAAAATATCAACCTGCACCACCGGTGAGTGACCGAGCACATTGGAACGAAATTGCCCAAAAAGAATCAGGCCAGGAATACCTGAAAGAAGCCATTTCTTTATTGGACAAGAAGCCCGAAATCCCCATCGCTGACGAAATCTATTACCGTGCCAACCGCGAAGGTAATCGGGGCATTTATAAACCACGATATTACCGTACCATGGACAGGTTAGAGAAATTTATCCTGGGAGAATGTATCGAAAATCGGGGTCGTTTCCTTCCTCAAATTGAGGTGTATTGCGACTCAATAATTGCCATGAAATCGTGGCTGCATCCTAACCACGACCGCGACAACGATGTGCTTGAAGGCCGACGGGTTTCCATCGATTTGGGGGCGCGTAAGTTTGGCCTGGTGTTGGCTTTGGCCGATGCTTTATTGGAAGATAGATTGCCTGAGATTCTACGATCTAAAATTGCAGAACAATTGCAGTGGCGGATTATGGATTCGTACCTAAGATCGTGTAAACTGGAGGAGGATAAAAGTAACCACTGGATTCGGGCTACCAGCAACTGGAACTCGGTGTGCACCAGCGGAACCATTTTCACAACAATTGTAAAATCTGAAAATTACAACGAGCGTGTAGCTGCAATTGGATGCGCTATTAATTGTATGGTTTTTTACCTTTCAGGTTTTGGCAGCGATGGTTATTGCTCGGAAGGTACCGGTTATTGGAACTATGGTTTTGGGCACTACCTGTATCTTGCTGAAATACTTTATGATTATACCGAAGGAAAAATAAATCTTTTTGATTTTAACGACCCCGTGAAATTAAAGAACGTAGCGCATTTCCCCGAAACCTTTCAGATACACGAAGGCATGTATGCGCCATTCTCTGATGGGGTAACACGGATAAAATCCGGTAGCGATAATTTTGCCTATTTGATGGCTGCCAAATATTACGGCGCCAAAAAACCGGCAGCTTTTATTCCTGATGAATCGGTACAAAGGCTTTTGGGGTGGTCGGGCCTTGATAGCTATGTTGACGAAAACGATAAATCGCCTCTGCCAGAGTACACCTATTTCGACGACTTTGGTATTGTAATTTCGCGTGGGCAACAACAAAAACCATTCTCGATAGCCATAAAAGCCGGTCACAATGCCGAGAACCACAACCACATGGATGTTGGAAGTTACGTGCTGGTGTTAGACCAGGATTATATTGCTGGAGACATTGGTGCTCCGTCGTACATCGCCGGGGCTTTTTCCGACGATAACCCTGCCCGGAGTTCGTGGGGGCATCCGGTGCCGCGCCTTGAAAACACCTTACAGTCGAAAGGTGAAGAATTCCGTGGAGAGATTTTGGAAACGAGTTTCACTGCCGAAACCGACAAAGTGGTAATGGATATTAAACCGGCTTACCACGTGGAAGGGTTGCAAAAACTTGTGCGGACAATGGAAAACAATAAAACCGGTGATGGAACAATTACAATTAAAGACGAGTTTAGCGCATCAAATCCTGTGCAATTCGGAACTGCCGTTATGGTAAATGTTGCTTATCAAATTGTTAACGACAATACTGTTCTGGTTCAATCCGAAAATCAGAAAGTAGAAGTTAAAATAATTACGGAAGGAGCCAGCGTGAAAATAAGCGACGAAGTGGTTCCTGTTGAACACTTACGCAGCGGGAAAAAATCGTATCGCATTGGTATTGATTTTACAGAAAAGGTAAAGAATGGCATGATTACGGTAACTTATAAGCCACTTTAATAGTGTTTTAGATGATAAGGATCTTAAAATATATAATTCTCTTGATTTTTATTCCACAAATTATTTGTGCTTGTACAGGTAATAATAAAAA
This sequence comes from uncultured Draconibacterium sp., assembly GCF_963676735.1. Lineage (NCBI taxonomy): Bacteria > Pseudomonadati > Bacteroidota > Bacteroidia > Marinilabiliales > Prolixibacteraceae > Draconibacterium > uncultured Draconibacterium sp. Next base: position 1,580,329 of record NZ_OY781464.1, read on the forward strand.
TACAGTACTGATAGTGGATGGTTTTAGTAACCACAACTGGAAACAAACTACGCAGGTGGTAACATCAATTTTGGAAGAAAGTGGCTTGTTTCATGTCTCAGTTTCTACTTCTCCATCGGAACCGGATGATGGTGGCTGGAGCTTGTGGAATCCTGATTTTAAAGCCTATGACGTGGTTTTGCTGAATTGCAATAACATTCACAATAAAGAAATCCGTTGGCCTGAGGATGTGGAGAAGAAGCTAGAAAAATATGTTGCTGAAGGTGGTGGTTTGTACATTCTTCATTCGGCCAACAATGCCTTTGCGCATTGGCCCGAATACAACAAAATGATTGGCCTTGGTTGGCGAAGCCCGGAACAAGGAGTTGCTTTGCAAGTGGAGGATGATGGCGAAATAAAACGCATTCCGGTAGGGCAGGGTAAATCAACTTATCATGGCCCGCGACACGATGCTGTAATTCAAATTTTGAATAATCATCCCATAAATAAAAATTACCCCAAAGCCTGGCTTACTCCTGATATGGAACTGTATAAGTTTGCTCGTGGCCCTGCTGAAAATCTTACGGTTTTATCGTATTCTACCGACCCTGAAACAAATATTAACTGGCCGGTTGATTGGGTTGTGGCTTATGGAAAAGGACGGGTGTACAATTCGAGTATGGGGCATTTATGGAAAGGCGATACCTACCCGGTTGGCTACAGGTGTAATGGATTTCAAACCACATTAATTCGCGCAACAGAGTGGTTGGCTACCGGAAAAACAAGTTATAAAGTTCCAACCGATTTCCCGACACAGAATAAGGTAAGCTTGGTTGCAGAAGAAACTGAAAAATAGAAATTTAAATTAAAATCAAAATAGAATGAAAAGATCAATTTTGCTAATTGCAATCGTTTTTGCCCTGCTTGGAACAGCTTGCACGCAGAAGCCAAAAGAAACAAAAAAGTCTGAAAAGGAAGTTGTAAAACTTACTGACGACGAACGTATGGCGTGGTGGCGCGATGCCCGTTTTGGTATGTTTATTCACTGGGGGCCTTACGCCGTGCCCGGTGGCGAACGCAATGGAAAAGTTTGCGGTGGGGGTGCCGAGTGGATTATGGATAAACTGGATTACACGATTGAAGATTACGAAAAGGAGGTGGTTGATGTGTTTGAACCGGTTAATTTTGATGCCGACGAGTGGGTAGGTATTGCCAAAGATGCCGGGATGAAATACATCGTTTTAACATCGAAACACCACGATGGTTTCGCCATGTGGAACTCGAAAATAAGCGACTACAACATTGTAAAACGCACCGATTTTGGCCGAGATGTGGTAAAAGAGTTAGCAGAAGCTTGCAGAAAAGAGGACATTGTTTTTTGTTTCTATCACTCCATTACCGACTGGCATCATCCGCAGGCACAATCTATATTTTACCCGCATTACAACGTGGGGCAAAAAGACCAAACCAAATCGAACCCGGAGTTTCCAAAATATTTCGAAAATTACCTAAAACCTCAGGTGCGTGAATTGCTTACAAACTATGGCGACATTGGGGTAGTTTGGTTCGATGGGGAGTGGATAGCTGATTACACTACCGAAATGGGAAAAGAAATGTACGAAATGATTATGGAGCTTCAGCCCAACACCATTGTAAATAACCGCGTTGACAAAGGCCGTAACGGAATGGCCGGAATGAATGTGGAAGGCAACTTTGCCGGTGATTTTGGTACACCCGAAAAAGAAGTGCCTGCTACCGGAATTGATTCCGACTGGGAAGCCTGTTTTACTATGAACGGCTCGTGGGGCTATAAACCATCGGATAAAAAGTGGAAAAGTGATGAAAAGCTAATTCATAGCCTGATTGACATTGTATCGAAAGGAGGAAATTTCTTGCTCAATGTAGGCCCTGATGGATTGGGTGTTATCCCAACAGAGAGTATCGAAATACTTGCCTCAATGGGTGATTGGATGGATGCGAACAGCGAGTCGATTTATGGCTGTAAAGCCAGTCCGGTTAACCGGCCCGAGTGGGGACGCTATACCAGCAAAGACAAGGTAGTTTATGCCCATGTTTTTGATTGGCCTGAAGATGGAAAACTGATGATTGATGAAAAACTAAAAGTAAAAAAGGCAAATCTGGTTGATGGTGGTAAGAAACTTAAAGTTGATGGCTCAATTGTCGTTTTACCCAAAAATGCTCCCGACAACATTGCTTCGGTTATAAAACTCGAATTAGCGCAATAAACGAAACTATATTTTTTTGAGAAAGATTCCTGTTCCACGTTGCGAATCGGAATCTTTTTTTTACCTCATGTTTCTTAGCTTCAAAACCACCCCAGATGCAACATAATTACCAAAGCATGCACTATTGGTGCTAATCTAAATCTTCGTTTTTTAGTACTCTTGTAGCTGTTAAACGGTTAAAATTCAGCAGAGCCTATGTAAGCTAAAGAATATTTAAACCAAAAATTATCAACCTATTTTTATGCAAATTTTTAGTAATTTATTTATCTCCCTGTTTCTATTCGGCCTTCTGTTTGCAGGTTGTAATAACACGAATGAGCAAACCCACAAATTGAAACTCTGGTACAATGCCCCGGCATCTAACTGGAACGAAGCCCTGCCTATTGGTAACGGACGCTTAGGAGCCATGGTTTATGGTATCCCGGATAAAGAAAACATCCAGTTAAACGAAGAAACACTGTGGGGTGGTGGACCACACCGTAACGACAATCCCGATGCAAAAGTAATACTGGACGACATACGCCAATTACTTTTTGATGGTAAGTATGAAGAAGCGCATAAGTTGGCTAATGCAAAAATTATTTCAAAAGTAGCGCATGGTATGCCTTACGAAACAGCCGGAAATTTGAGACTGAATTTTGAAGGCCATGAGAACTATTCTGATTATTACCGCGAATTGGATATTGAAAATGCAGTAACAAAATCGATCTATACCGTTGATGGAGTTAAGTTCCAGCGCGAAGTGTTTACATCTTTCACCGATCAGGTAATTGTGATCCGGCTAACCGCCAGCGAAAATGGAAAAATTAGTTTCGAGGCAGAAATGGACCGTCCGGAACCGGCAGTGGTTACTGTAACGACCCAGGGCGATGATATTTTGAGTATGACCGGAAAAAGTAGCGATGTGGCCGCCAGAGGCGTGAAGGTTCCCGTTGAAGGCCGCGTTAAGTTTGAATCGAGGTTGAAGATTGTTCCCGACGGAGGAACCTTGTCGTCCACTGATACCAGTCTGGTTTTATCCGGAGCCAACAGTGCAACTTTATATGTTTCGATTGCTACAAATTTTGTGAATTATCAGGATGTTAGTGCCGACGAGCATAAACGTGCCGCAGATTATATCTCAAATGCTGAACAGAAAAACTATCAACAGTTAAAATCAGAGCATTCAGCTTATTACAAAAAATATTTTAAGCGGGTTAGCCTCGACCTGGGTCAAACCGATTCCGTAAAAAATCCAACCGATGTTAGAATTAAAGAATTTAGCCAGGGAAACGACCCAGCCCTTGCCGCACTATATTTTCAATATGGTCGCTACCTGTTAATTTGTTCTTCGCAACCTGGCGGACAACCTGCCAACCTGCAAGGGATTTGGGCGCATGAGCTTTACCCGCCATGGAAAAGTGCTTATACCGTAAACATCAACCTGGAAATGAATTACTGGCCTGCAGAAGCCACCAACCTTAGCGAAATGCACGAGCCACTGATTGAAATGGTAAATGAGCTTTCGGTTGCAGGTAGGCAAACCGCCAAAGATATGTATGGTGCCGAGGGCTGGGTATGCCACCACAACACCGATTTATGGCGCATTTGTGGCCCGGTTGACGGTGCCACCTGGGGAATGTGGCCAAGTGGTGGCTTGTGGTTAAGCCAACATTTATGGGAGAAATATTTGTACAACGGCGATTTGGACTATTTAAAAGAAGTATATCCGGCCATGAAAGGTTCTGCCGAGTTTTGCCTGAGCTTTTTAACTCCCGAACCGGAAAACGGCTGGTTAGTTTTTGCTCCTTCAACATCGCCCGAAAACCGTCCGGCCCACATGCCAAAAAATGTGAATATTGCTTATGCTACCACCATGGACAATCAACTCATATTTGATATGCTTTACAAAACAGCTGAGGCTGCAAAGTTATTAAATACTGATGCCGAACTGATAAAAGAAATTGAAGCGACCATTCCAAAACTGGCCCCTAATCAAATTGGGCAGCACGCACAAATTCAGGAATGGATTCACGATTGGGACAGCCCCGAAGATAAGCACCGTCATATTTCGCAATTATATGCCATGCACCCGTCGAACCAGTTTTCGCCTTTCAGAACTCCGGAGTTGGCCGAAGCTACCCGAAACACTTTGGTTTACCGTGGCGATCCGTCAACCGGCTGGAGCATGAATTGGAAAATTAACCAATGGGCACGTTTGCTTGACGGTAACCATGCTTATAAGATGATGACAGACCTAATAAAATTAGTTGGCGTTCCTGGTACGCGTGGAGGAGGTACTTATGCCAATATGCTGGATGCGCATCCGCCTTTCCAGATCGATGGTAACTTTGGATTTACCTCGGGTTTAAGCGAAATGATGGTGCAAAGTCATGATGGTGCAATTCATTTAACTCCGGCCTTACCCGATGTTTGGCCATCAGGCAAGGTAAGAGGTTTACGTGCACGTGGTGGTTTCGAAATTGAAGCATTGGAATGGGAAAATGGCGAAGTGGTAAAAGCTGTAATTAAATCGAATTTAGGTGGTAACTGCCGTATCCGAAGCTATTCAGAATTGGTAACTGAAGCCGGTGAAATCCTTAACCAGGCTGAAGGGGATAATGCAAACCCATTCTTCCAGGTACCGTCTATTCAGGAACCTCTGATTTCAGAGATTGCTGATTTAAAGGGATTTGAAGTGAAATATACTTATTTGTACGATGTTAAAACGGAGCCGGGACAAACCCTTGTTTTGGTGAGAAAGTAAAGTAATGTTGATGAAAATGAGAATACAAATGAATAATAAAAAAACAATCAGCTTTTTGATTTTTAGTTTGCTGGTGATTGCCGCTTACGCTCAAAACCCCGTATTTACCCACGTTTTTACCGCTGACCCTTCGCCACATGTTTGGCCTGACGACGACCGGCTTTGGGTTTACACATCGCATGACGAACCCGGCTCGAACAACCACTACGGAATGACGGGTTACCATTGTTTTTCTACTACTGATTTGGTAAACTGGACCGACCATGGCCGGATATTGCATTTGGAGAATGTGGATTGGGCCGAGAGCCATGCATGGGCATTGGATGCCGCATACTATCGAGGAAAATACTACCTCATTTATTGTATGAAAGAGGCCGGGATTGGATTGTTCAGAACCGGAATTGCACGCAGCGATGTCCCCGAAGGACCTTTTACCGATCTGGGCTATGTAAAAGGTGTGGAGTTCGGACAGGATCCGGCGCTTTACATCGATGAGGATGGAACTCCCTACCTGTTTTGGGGGCACGACCGCAAATGTTTTGCAGCCGAGCTGAATGGGGATTTAATGTCGATAAAGCCGGAAACCTATGTGGATTTGACCCCACAACTCACCCATGTATTTGAAGGCCCCTGGGTTCATAAATACAAAGGGAAATACTACCTTACTTACCCCGGCTTAACGCCTCGCCGCTGGCCCGAGAAAATGTTTTACGCTGTAGCCGATAAACCATTGGGCCCTTATGAATTTAAAGGTTGTTTTATCGATGACTTTGAGGGACAGAGTGGAACCAACCACGGTGGAACGGTAACTTACAAAGGAAAAGATATAATGTTCTACCACAGTGCCTGGCTATCGGGTGGTTTAAGCGAAACCCGTTGTGTAATGGCCGATTATTTAAACTACGACGAGGAGGGAAATATCATTCCAATTGTACCTTCGAAAGAAGGTTTGGGAAATGCAAAACGAACCAAAACAACCTTGAAACTGGAAGCCGAAAACGGTTTTGCAGCAGGCGGAGAGCTGTATAATGTAAATGTGGATACCTGGATAGAAGGATACAGTGGTAAGGGCTATGTTACCAATTTCGATAATCCGTACGACCATGTTTCTATTTTTGCACAGGTTGCAAAGCCCGCAAAATATAGATTTATAGTTAGTTATGCTTCACCCGATGGCGACTCCAATCACGACGTTCTGATTAACAGCCGGCAATACCGCGAGTTTAAGTTTCCTCAGTCTGAAACCTTTCGCGAAATTGACTTTGGCATTGTAGAATTAAAAGCCGGAGATAACCTGGTGCGAATACTCCGCAGTAACTGGAAACCATCGGAAGGTTATTTTGCGCTCGATTATATTAAACTGGAACAGGTATTTGAAGAATAATAATAAGCTATTGAGGGATAAATTTTGAAAAAAAATACTAAGAATAACAAGCTCATGAATAATTTATTTGTTTTAACATTTCTAATTTTGATCATCACCTCGTGTCAGGTTAAAAATACTTCAACGCAAGAACCCCAACGTCCAAACATCATCTTTATAATGTCCGACGACCATGCCTACCAGGCAATCAGTGCTTACGACGATAAGCTAACACAAACCCCAAATATCGACCGGATTGCCAATGAGGGGATGATGTTTACCAACGCCTGTGTTACCAACTCCATTTGTGCGCCATCGCGTGCCGTTATTTTAACAGGCAAACACAGTCATTTAAACGGTAAAACCGACAACTACTTTCCCTTTGATACAACTCAGGTAACTTTTCCGCAATTGTTGCAGGATGCCGGTTACCAAACGGCTATGTTTGGTAAACTCCATTTTGGAAACAGCCCTAAAGGCTTCGACCAGTTTAAAATTCTGCCAGGGCAGGGTGCTTATTACAATCCCGATTTTATCACCAAAAATGAAGGAACCGTGCGAGTTGAGGGGTATACAACCGACATTATTACCGAGATGACTCTTGATTGGTTGGATAAAGAACGAAACAAGGAAAAACCATTTATGTTGTTTTACCTGCATAAAGCACCGCATCGCGAGTGGTTGCCTGCCGAAAGACACTATAAAGAATTTACCAAAAAGACTTTTCCGGAGCCCGAGACCTTGTTTGATAACTACGAGGGGAGGGGAACTGCTGCTAAAACTGCGGAAATGAATCTGCTCGATCACATGAACTGGGCAGGCGACTCAAAAATTACCCCCGAACTGATGGATGAACTTGGCATACCCGAAACCTGCGACTGGGACAAATCGGCTTTTGCCCGCGAGGTAGGCCGCCAGAATCCGGAGCAACGCGCAAAATGGGATGCCGTTTACGGGCCAATTAACGAGTGGTTTAAAGAGAACTACAAAAAAATGTCGAAAAAGGAACTGATGCAATGGCGCTACCAGCGATACATGCAAGACTATTTGGGAACCATTGCTGCAGTAGACGAAGGTGTTGGCAATGTTCTCGATTATTTAGACGAACAAGGCCTGACCGAAAATACCATTGTCGTATATACTTCCGATCAGGGATTTTATTTGGGTGAGCACGGTTGGTTCGATAAATGTTTTATTTACGACCAATCGTTTAAAACGCCTTTGCTGGTGCGCTGGCCAAACGTAATTACTCCCAATACTACCAACACCCAAATGGTTCAAAACCTCGATTTTGCCCAAACTTTCCTGGAAGCAGCCGGAGTAAATGCACCAGACGATATGCAAGGTGAAAGTTTAGTGCCACTATTTAAAGGCGAAACCGAAAATTTCCGCGATGCAGCTTATTATCATTATTACGAATACCCATCAGTACATATGGTAAAACGCCATTATGGTATTGTTACCGAAGACTACAAACTGGTGCATTTTTATTACGATGTGGACGAGTGGGAATTATACGACCGCAAAAAAGATGTCAACGAAATGACCAATGTGTACAACGATCCGGCCTACAAAGAAGTTGTGGAGGAGTTAACCATTAAGTTGAATGATTTACGTGTGAAATATAAAGACTCTCCGGAACTGGATAGCCTATATTTACACAACTTCCTGAATCGCGAAACACCAAGTCATTAATTGATTTGATAAAAGATTTAAGTCACCCTGAAAGGGCAAAATAATTCAGCCTGGGGCAACGCCCCAGGTATACAAAATAGAAGTAAAATCGACCGCGCACAGACCTTCATTGAAATGCAAAATAAGTTGCGGTCGAAACTGAAATATAGTAGATTAGAAAATGATACATACAGTTAGAACAATATTCCTGTTGAGCGCAATACTATTTCTTGCAGGGAATAGTTTGGCGCAACAAAATTTAATGTGCTCACCACACAACCACCCTCGTATTTATGGGAACAAATCCATTCAAAATGATTTTGCAAAAAATGCCGAACAGCTTGAATGGAAAAAAGCCATCATTCAACAGAAAAAAGAAAACATTGACAATTATGTTGAATTATGCAGCAATGAACCCGACTGGTTGCTTTCGCGCCTGCAAATGAACTGGCTTACAAAACACGACAAAGTGTTTTTGAAAGGTGGCGATTTTTCTCATTCCGAAGGCGAAGCTCCTGTTCCAACCGTTCGTTTTTCAGGAACCCGAGACTGGGCCACAAATTACAGTTTTCCTGCCTTGGAAGATATTCAGCCTTATTTCGACGATGAAAGGGGAATGTATTTGAAGAATAGAAAAACCGGAGAAATGGAATGGGTGCATCCGTCGAAAGTGGGGCACGGAATTGAGGGTATAAACCGAAAAATTATGGCTTTGGCTGAAGATGCCGCTTTTTTATACTGGCTAACAGGCGATAAAAAATATGCCGAATTTGCCGCTCCGGTTTACGATACTTACATACAAGGCATGTTTTACCGCGAGGCTCCGGTAGACCTAAATAACTCGAACCAGCAACGCATTTCAGGACTGGCAACTTTTGAAGTTATTCACGAGCAAATTGTGGTTTCGCTTACCCTGATTTACGATTTTATGTTTGATTACCTTAAAGCCAATGGGCACGATATGACCATGTCTGCAGCCGTTTTTCAGAAGTGGGGCGACCAGATTATTAAAAACGGAGTGCCCGATAACAATTGGAACTTCTTTCAGGCGCGTTTTCTAACTTACATTGCTTTAGCACTTGATGATAATAACTATTACGAAAACGGTAAAGGCCAGCAATATTACCTCGATCATACTTTTACTACCTCTACAGATCGTCAGATTGCATTAAAAGAAGCCGTTGGTAATTACGATTACAAAACAGCTATGTGGCCCGAGTGTGCTTCTTACTCCATGCACGTAACCGAAACCTTACTGAAAATCCTCACCTTGCTTGATAATGCTACCAATGCGGATGAGTTTAGGAATTTTCCGGTAGTTGAAAAAGCAACGCTGTCTTCGTTTCAATACCTTTTCCCCGATGGTGATATTGTTGCATTTGGAGATTCTCGTCACCAGTCTCTTCCGTCAGAAAGTTTTGAATACCTGATTGCCAACTACCGGAAATACAACAAATACGACAAGGAAAAAAAGATTACAGCCTTGTATAAAAGCCTCTCGGAAGATGAGCTGAAGCATAGAGGAAAAGGTTTATTCGAATTGTTTTTCTACGTTGACAATTTGGTGGAAACAGAAGAAAAAACAAAAGAAGAATTAATTTCAAGTCTAACTTCGCCAACATTTTACGCCCCCAATGTTAGTTGGTTTATGCAACGAATGGGAAGTGATGACAATGCCACGGTAGTTTCAACTTTTGGCGCCATGGGTAACCATGCACATGCCAACGGTGTGGCTATTGAAATGTATGCCGATAACCAGGTAATTGCGCCCGATATGAGCAAGGGCCCAAGCTATTGGCACGAAGACCACCGTAATTATTACTCACGCTATCCGGCTCACAACACCGTAGTTGTCGATGGTATTTCCGACAGCGAAGCCATGCGCGTTCGTCATCCGTTTACCATGGAATTTCATTTCCCTGAATCGGGAGATAAAGACAATATTTTTAAGCAGGTAACTTTTTCTGATGTGTCGTTTGTTGAGCCGGCAACTTTGGCTAAGCAGAACCGTCTTACAGCTTTAATCAATGGTAAATCAGGAAAACCTTATGTGCTCGATATTTTCCGTTCGGAAAGACCCGGAGCTGAAACGCAAAAGCACGAATATTTCTATCACAACCTTGGGCAGTCGCTTAAGCTGTTCGATGAAAATACGGCACCTCTTTCTTTAAACGTTTCAAACCACCTGAATACCGAAGGCAACATAAAAGCATACAACTATTTTACCGATGAAACATCTGTTTCTAATTCAGCAAATTTAACGGCTGAGTTTAAACTGGAAAGCGCAAAAAATCCAATAAAGAATATGAAACTTTGGATTAAAGGCGACCAGAACAGAACCTATTTTTCGGTAAATGGGCCACAATCGCATGCATTAAATAATGCTACTGTTTCTGCCGAAATACGCGAAGCAAAAGTACCTGCTTTGGTTATTCGAAAGGATGGAGAAGCATGGATTAAGCCTTTTGTGGTGGTTTATAATCCTTACGTTGATGGAGGAGAAAAAGTAGTTGCCAAGGTAGCTTATCCTGAAATTGCAGAAAATAATGCTGCACAGTTTATAAATGTTACCCACAGCAACGGAGTTACAGTAGATTCGATTGTTGCAACTACTTCTGAAAACGATGTGGTGAACCTGGATAATTTTTATCAGAAAGGTTTATTAAGTATTAAACGTGTGTCTGAAAACAACACCCCCGACTTTATTTTTACTTCCGGAATTACGCGTTATGCAGCTGCTGGATGGGAAATTTGCACGTTTGGCGAGCCGGTAACCACTTCAATCGAAAGCTGCGATAAAGGTTTTCAAATTCAAAATGATAAACCGGTATTAATTGGGATGCCTAAAAATTTGAATCCCGATTACGTTGAAATTTACGAAAACGGAAAACTTGTGGAAAGACGCAAAGGGAATTTGAACCGCAATAATCCAACCCGAATTGATTTCAAATTTGAAAAACCATTTGCAAAGGCAGTTATTGTGCTGAAAAAATAGATAAAATAAGATATTACCATGAAGCAGAGACTATTACCTATCGCCTTGCTGTTATCGGTTTTGATAATTGGCTCGGGGATGAAAAAGAAAGAGGATTCGATTTACAAACAGGGCTGGATTGACTTTAATAAAAACGGGGTGAAAGATATTTTTGAAGACCCTGAACAAAAAGTGGAAGACCGGGTAAATAACCTGATTTCACTGATGAATGTGGAAGAAAAAACCTGTCAGCTAACTACGCTTTATGGTTTTTCGAGGGTGTTGGAAGACGAGTTACCCAACGAAAAATGGAAAAACCGCGTTTGGAAAGATGGTATTGGTAATATCGACGAACACCTGAACACCATTCAGGGAAGGCCTTCTACACATACCGAACATGCTTACCCTTTTAGCAACCACGCCGAGGCCATTAACATTATGCAAAAGTGGTTTATTGAAGAAAACCGCATGGGAATTTTGGTCGATTTTACCAACGAAGGAGTGCATGGTTTGTGTCATAAAAAGGCGACTCCGCTACCCGCACCAATTGGTATCGGTTCAACCTGGAACAAAGAACTGGTTCGAGAGGCCGGAGAGATGGTGGGCCGCGAAGCAAAAGCCTTGGGCTACACCAATATTTATGCGCCAATTTTAGATGTAGCTACCGACCAACGTTGGGGCCGCGTATTGGAATGTTATGGCGAAGAACCCTTTCATATTGCTGAAATGGGCAAACAAATGGTGGAAGGAATTCAGTCGCAGGGCGTGGCATCAACCATAAAACACTTTGCGGTTTACAGTGTGCCAAAAGGCGCCCGCGATGGCGATGCCCGTACCGATCCACACGTGGCACCGCGCGAAATGCACCAGCTTTACCTGTATCCTTTCCGCAGGGTAATTCAGGAAGCCAAACCAATGGGGGTAATGAGTAGCTACAACGATTACGACGGCGTTCCGGTTTCATCGAGCTACTATTTTTTGACTGAATTACTACGTCAACAATATGGCTTTACCGGTTATGTGGTTTCCGATAGCGAGGCCGTTGAATATGTTTCGGACAAGCACCGCGTAGCTCCCGACTATAAAGATGCCGTTCGTCAGGTAATTGAGGCCGGATTAAATGTGCGTACCACTTTCCGCACGCCTGAATCATTTATCGAGCCTTTACGCGAATTAATCGCCGAAGGAAAATTGTCGATGAAAACGGTTGATGCCCGAGTTGCCGACGTGTTGCGCGTAAAATTTGAATTGGGATTGTTTGATAACCCGTATGTTGAAGATACTGAAGCCGCCAACTCTTTGGTACACACGGATGCAGATGCTGCTTTCTCGAAAAAAATTAACCAGCAATCGCTAGTCCTGTTAAAAAACGAAAATAAATTATTGCCTCTTGATATTGAAAAAGTAGATAAGATTCTGGTAACAGGGCCATTGGCCGACGAAACCAGCTTTACCTACAGCCGTTATGGTCCTGCCGAAAATCCATCGACATCGGTATTTGCAGGAATAAAAAAATATGCAGGCAACAAGGCTCAGGTTGACTATGTGCAAGGTTGCGATATTATCGACCCCAATTGGCCGGGAAGTGAAATTATGTATACGCCACTTTCGGAAGAAGAGCAGGCCGGAATTGCTGCTGCCGTTGAAAAAGCCAAACAGTCGGATGTGATTATTGCTGTAGTAGGCGAAGATGAAAAACGTGTAGGCGAATCTTTATCGCGCACTGGTCTGGGTTTACCCGGTCGTCAGTCGGAATTGGTTCGCGCCTTGTATGCCACCGGAAAACCGGTAGTGCTGGTTTTAATTAACGGACAACCGCTAACCATTAACTGGGAAGACAAATATCTTCCGGCAATTTTAGAAGCCTGGTTCCCGGGAACTGAATGTGGAAATGTAATTGCCGAAACACTGTTTGGCGATTCTAACCCAGGCGGAAAACTTTCCATTACTTTTCCAAAAACGGTTGGGCAGATTCCGTTGAGTTTCCCATTTAAACCGGGTTCACATGCCGGACAACCGGGTGTTGGCCCCAACGGTTATGGAAACACGCGTGTGGTTGGACCATTGTATCCTTTTGGTTATGGCTTAAGCTACACCACTTTCGAGTATAGCAACTTGCAGTTAAGTACCAAAGCGCTTCAATCGCAGGCTGATGTTGAGGTCAGTTTTGATGTTAAAAACACAGGCGAAGTAGAAGGCGATGAAATCGTTCAGCTTTACCTGAAAGATGAGGTGAGCAGCGTAACAACCTACGAATCGGTATTACGTGGTTTCGAACGTGTTTCGCTGAAACCGGGAGAAACAAAAACGGTTACGTTTACCCTGCATCCTGACGATCTGAAAATACTGGATATTAATATGAACTGGACGGTTGAACCGGGAAAATTCCAGGTTTTGGTAGGTGCTTCATCGGAAGATATCAGGTTAAAAGACGAATTTAAAATACTTCGAACTAACGTTACTGAATAAGTAAAAATCATGAAAAACCTAAATTTTAACCATTTTATTATAATTGTACTTCTGGGTTTGTTGCCTGTGCTTTCAAAATCGCAGGAGAGAACAATTAAAGGCCTGGTAACTACTTTCGATAATATCCCACTAATAAATGTCGAGGTAAAAGTTTTAAGTTCGAAACAAATTACTCTGACTGATACTCTTGGTCGTTTTGAAGTTCCCTGCGCTGAAAATGATAAGCTAAAAGTAAGTGCCAAAGGTTTTGTTTCCAGAAAAGTTAAGATTGATGAGAAAGCCAAATTGGCTTTGGTTAATTTGAGTTTTAAATCGGGTATTAAAAATGTAGAAATTGCCGCCGGCTATGGGCACATAAGCGATAGAGACAAACTTTTTGCTGTGTCATCGCTGCAAAACAAACAAGATAATTTTTCCGATTACTCGAATATGTATGACCTAATTCGAGGCATGTCAGCTGGTATTGAAGTAGTAGGCAAAGAAATTACAATACGTGGCGAACATTCAATTAACAGTTCAAGTGTTCTTATTGTAGTTGATGGAGTTGTGAGAGATTCAGATGAACTCGACAGGTTAATGCCATATGATGTTAAAAGTATTGATATATTAAAAGATGGTGCTGCTGCAATTTATGGTAGCAGAGGGGCAGCTGGTGTTATACTTATTACCACTAAAAAAGGAGGAGATTAAATTTTTATTAGCTTTAAATATACCATAAACAAATTTAACAAATAACGTAAATTATGTACTTAAAGAAACTTATACACTGCCTTTAAACAATGGACCTAATCATTTACACGGTGGTCCCAAGGGATTTCATAACCAGGTTTGGGAGGTGAAATCGGCAAGCGAAACTTCAATTGTGCTTACTTATTTATCGAAAGATGGTGAAATGGGCTATCCCGGGAATTTGAATGTTGAAGTTGCGTACGAACTTACTGTTAAGAATGAAGTGGTAATGAAATACAAAGCCACTACCAATAAAGCCACTCCGGTAAACCTTACCAATCACGCTTTCTTTAATTTAGGTGGCGAGGCCAACGGAACCATAAATGACCATATTTTAACCTTGAATGCAGATAAGTACACTGCCGTTGATGAAACATTAATTCCACTAGGTGAAAACGTAACGGTTGAGGGAACGCCATTCGATTTCAGAAAAGGAAAAGCAGTTGGCAAAGATTTAGACCAACAGGAAAGTAACCAGCAACTTATAAACAGCATGGGCTACGACCATAATTTTGAGTTGAACAAAGGAAATGGCGGAATGACATTCGCGGCTACAGTAATTTCACCCAAAAGTGGTGTGAAAATGGAGGTATTCACTGAAGAACCGGGAATTTAGTTTTACGGTGGTAATTTTTTCGATGGCTCCGATACTGGCAAGCTTGGAAAAACATTCAATTACCGTGAGTCGTTTGCTTTGGAAACCCAGCATTTTCCAGATTCGCCTAACCAGAAAGCGTTTCCATCAATAATTTTAAAGCCTGGGGAGACGTATAAAACGAAGTCGGTTTATAAGTTTGATGTTGATAATTAGTTTTTTGTGAGATTTATCATTAAGAATTTTTTTGCTTATACAATTGTCATAAGTAAAAGTTTAAATCCTTATTGTCCTATAATTTTTATACATAAATACGCCTTTTGACACCCATTTCAGGGTTGACTTAAGAGTACTTGTTTGGAGTATTTACCAATATTTGGTATTTTTGGAAAAAACATTGAAAATGAAAAATACTTCAATATCACTAGGCAATTATTTTGACCAATTTGTACAGACGCAGGTTTCTGCTGGACGATATAAAAATGTTAGCGAAGTTATTCGTGCAGGTCTTAGGCTTTTAGAAAATGAGGAAAGTAAAGCTATTGCCCTAAGAAATGCTATTCAGGAAGGAATTGATAGTGGAATTGCACACGATTTTGACCCCCAAAAGAATCTTGAGCAATTGAAAGCCAAAAGGAAAAGGAATGGCTAAATACAAATTGACCAATAAAGCTGTTGAAGACTTAAATGAAATTTGGGATTACACATTTGATACCTGGTCCGAATACCAAGCTGACAAATACTATGAAATGTTAATTAGCAGCTGCCAAGACATTGCCAATAATCCCGAACTCGGTAAAAACTATGTTGGAATAACTTCAGAATTGTTTGGGTTAAAAGTAAACCGACACATTATTTTTTATCGCAAATCAAGTGATAACCCGATTGAGATAACAAGAATTCTGCACGAACAAATGGACTTAAAGAGTAGAATAACAGAATAAAAGTACGCTCAATAATAAAGATTCTGATTAGATGCAATGCCCATATCCCAAACACTCCTCTTGTATTTTAATCGTATGTTAAGTCGCGGTCAGGGCAAAATCTATTGTATCCCGTATTCGTCTACTGCTCGATATGGTATCTGTCTTTATGTTAATCTTGACTCTATTTGTTTCGGCAAGAGGAACTTTGTATTTGGAGTAAGGATTTTTCTTAATCAAATCCATAGAAACAGCTAAATTAAGAACACGCCTTGTATGTTTATGATAGTTCCAGGCTGTGTTCTGATGGACCTTGTACTCTTTCTTTAGGAAAACATCAAAGGCTTCAAGAAATTTGTAATCAACTTTCTCTAGAGGATAATCCTTTCTCTTGGTAAATTTCTTAACGAATTCATCCAGCCTTTTTCTGGATGATTTGTAATGCTTATAAGTTTCTTTTGAGTATCCTTTACCAAGTTTCTGGTGCATATTCTTCAAGTAGTAGTCAAATACTTTTAGAATACCTTCGCAGTCATCGATGTTTCGTATCCTATTTTTAATGGTAATTACATCGAAATCTTCTCCTGAAGATTTTAGTAAATTGTAATGATCCTGAATCTCATTTTGAATCTTACTCAATCTGTTATTCAGGATTTGGGCTCTTTCATTTCATCCGCTGAAATGTTGTCCAGATTCATCCCATTTATCAGGATGACAATAAATACCCGTAGAAAGTTCAACGCGTTTGGAATCTAACGTAAATCTTACATAAACTGGAATTTCTCCATTAATTTTCTGTCTCGCTTTTTTACAATAAAGTTAATAGTCAATCTCATCTTTTTTCATTTTTAAGGTTAAAGAAAAAATTGGTCTCGATTGTAGCTTAAAAATACCCTTTTAGGGGCTCGTTTTCAAGATCAAATCGAGCCAATTTATATCAATTTAAATGTTGAAATAGAGGGACTTATGAGAATTGCCGAGACTAGTTTGTTATAAAAAGGTAGTGTTCTCGATAAAGTCTCGTTTAGAATGACTTTTTTTGTGCTTTTTTGATTCCTGTGGAAAACAAAAAAGCACTTAAAATATTGATTTTAAGTGCTTTTTATTTTGTTTGGATTTCTCCTGGTGCCCAGTAAAGGACTCGAACCTTCACGCCCTTGCGAGCACTAGTCCCTGAAACTAGCGTGTCTACCAATTCCACCAACTGGGCGATTCTGTTAAGAACATTCCAAATTTTTGAAGAAGCCAGGCTTCAAATTTGGTCGTGCAAATATAAAAAAAATCCGCCTTCTTGTTCATTAAAAGGCGGATTTAAATGAAATCAATTATTTCTTACAACATCTTAATCTGATCTTCGGCAGTAATTTTTTCGCAGTACCTGCATTTTAGGGCAATTGGGTCGGTTTTAATAACCTTAAAACACGTTGTTATTACTTCGTGGTTGGTAATGCATTTGGGATTAAAACATTTGGCAATACCTTTAATTCGTTCCGGAATTTCCACAATTTTCTTTTCGGCCACTTCGTAATCTTTAATAATGTTTAACTTGGCGTGTGGCGCGATCAATGCTATTTTATTTATCTCATTATCTTCAAAAAATTTGTCGGAAACTTTAATAATTGCTTTTGCTCCTAATTTGGCACTATCCAGGTTGGTCCCGAAAGTAATTTGGTTCTCAATTTTATCCAATCCTAAAATTGATATAACCTTAAATAAATTTTTTGCAGGAATATGGTCGATTACTGTACCGTCTTTAATGGCACTAACTTTTAATTTTAGTTTCTTTTTCATGTTGTCTTTCATTTCCATGGTAACATTATTTAAGGTTCATTACATGAGAAATAATTGCTTCGCGCGTAAAAACGCCATTTAATGCCTGTTCAAAATAGTAGGCTTTATCGCTGCTATCTACATCGGTTGCGATTTCGTTAACACGTGGTAGCGGATGCAAAACCCTCACATTCGGCTTTGTGTTTTCCAGCATGGCCTTGTTCAGAATATAGATATCTTTAACCTTTCATACTCAATAGGATCTGAAAAGCGTTCTTTCTGAACCCGTGTCATATAAATAATATCTGCTGCTGAAATGATATCGGTAAATTCTTCGTGTTCAAAATAACGAATTCCTCTTTCTTCAAGATGGTGTTTGTATGCTCGTGGCATTTGCAAACTCTCGGGCGAGATAAAATTGAATATCGGATTTTCGAATACCGACATCGCTTGCAGCAGCGAATGTACGGTACGTCCGAACTTAAGGTCGCCAACCATAAAAAGGTTAAGATTGTCTAAAGTACCCTGGGTTTTTAATATCGAATATAAATCGAGCAGGGTTTGGGTTGGATGCTGATTGGCACCGTCTCCGGCGTTTATTACCGGAACGCTTGATACCTCTGCAGCATAACGAGCAGCACCTTCAAGTGGGTGACGCATCACAATAATGTCGGCATAGTTGCTCACCATTTTAATGGTATCGTGCAATGTTTCGCCTTTTGTTGCACTTGAACTATCCGGATCAGCAAACCCAACAATACGTCCCCCCAAACGATTGATGGCTGTTTCGAAACTTAGTCGTGTTCTTGTTGATGGTTCAAAAAAAAGGGATGCAACAACTTTCCCTTTTAAGAGATCCTGGTTCGGATTTTCTTCGAAATCCGCCGCCAGCTCCATAATTCTCAGATATTCTTCTTTCGAGAAATCTGTAATTGAAATCAAATCTTTTTTCATCTTATTAAAATTGTTTGTTTTCTTTTTGCAATAAGATGGAACTCCTCCCTTTCAGAAGGGAGTTGTTTCATTGCCTTAATTATTAAATCTCGTAATGTATTTCTGTATAAAAAAAGAAGACCAACATTTCGGAAAATAAAATGTTGGTCTTCAATAATTTGAAAAAAAGTAGAACCTTTTTTGCGGAAAAAAACGATTGCTTTAAAAAATCGCTTCATGCAACTATGGGAAAAAGAAACCCTCTTAATGAGGAAAATAGAGCCTCGCTTAAGAAAGTTATAAAGGAATATCACGCGTTGCATCATGGTTCAAAAATAAGGTCTTAATTAACGTTTGTCAAAAATAGAATTGTGTACTTATTAGCATTTTATTAACACAGGGTACAAATTAATTTAACCTTGTGATTTTAACGCCATAAAGTTCGTTAAAAATGTCGAAAGCTTTGTTGCCTTCTGATTTGCGTGCTTTAAAAACCAAACGGCAGCTTTCCTGAAAATCAGTTGTCTCGATGTCAAAATTTTCAGTTTTTAGTTTGTTCATTACCGTATTTAGCATAGAGTATTCAAACTTCAGTTCAAATGCAATTTCTATTAGTTTAGTTATAATTTCGGCATTGTTGAGTGCTTCAATTGTGGCATTACGGTAGGCATTTATAAGTCCGCTAACACCCAGCAAGGTACCTCCAAAATAGCGCACAACCACTACCAGTATATTGGTTATTTCGTGGCTTTGCAATTGCCCTAGAATTGGTTTTCCGGCCGTTGATGAAGGTTCTCCATCGTCGTTAGCCCTGGTTCTGATAGTCTCAGTTCCCAGTCGCCATGCGTAGCAATGGTGGCGCGCACTATGGTGTTCTTTTTTTAAGGCTGTAATAATATCCTTAACTGCATCTTCGTTTGTTAACGGAAAGGCGTAGGCGTAAAATTTGCTGCCTTTATCTTTAAAGTAGCCGGTGCTTTCTTTCTCAATTGTTTTATAAATATCCTCCATTACAGTAAAAAATATAAACTTATGAGGGCTAATACTACACCCAAATAATTAATTCTACTTAGTTTTTCTTTAAAAAGTAATGTTCCCAGCAATGTAGTTAATGCTACAATGGCCATGTTGTTTAGTGCAAAAACCAGCGAACTTTCCAATCCTGAATGGTTGAGTGCCTTTATAATAAAGAATAGGGACCCAAAATTTACTCCCCCCAAAAAAGTGCCCAGAATAATGGTCATGTAATTAAAAGTCTGGTTGCGGTTCTTTTTAAAAAGCTTGAGTATTAATCCACAAATAAAAGCAACGATAAAAACGCAAATCGTATACAACGACACATCTGTTTCTGAAAGTTTTACTGCCTGAACATATTTTACAATGGAATCGATAAGTCCGCTTCCTAAAAATATGGATAGTGGTAAAGCAATAAACAAGAGATTGGTTTTATTAATTTCTTTTTTGTAAACAGTTAGGCCAATGGCAATTAATGCGGTAACTATACCTGCAATCTTAAGTATTGATATTTGCTCGTTAAAATAAAACAGCGAAAAGGCTACCGGAAATACCAGCGAAAGTTTATTGGCAAGTGTGGTAACCGTAATTCCGGCTTTCTGCGATGAATACCCGATAAGATAAAACATGGCAATAAAAAGGAGGCCAAGAATAAGGGCAAAAGCAAGCCAAGGTGGTGGCTCATTTAAGTTTAGTCCATTGGAAAAAGGCTTAAAAAGAATTATGCCAAGTAAACTGGCTGCCAAATAATTCAGAGTTATAAGGGAGTGCAGATTGCACTTATAATTTTTTGCAATTCGAAAAATTACATAAATCAGCGAGGAGGAAATTATGCATGCGACAAGGTAAATCATCCGGGCAAAAAAAAGGCAGGCTTTAGGCCTGCCATTATTACATTTTTAATTTCTTTTCGATGTCTTCAACAAACTGTCGGAAATTTTTATCGGTATCTTTTAGGTTGTTTACTGTTTTGCAGGCATGAAGCACGGTAGCGTGGTCTTTGCTTCCTATTTGTGCTCCAATACTTGCCAGCGAATATTTTGTTAAACTTTTAGAGAAATACATGGCTATTTGCCGGGCCTGAACAATCTCGCGTTTGCGT
This sequence comes from uncultured Draconibacterium sp., assembly GCF_963676735.1. Lineage (NCBI taxonomy): Bacteria > Pseudomonadati > Bacteroidota > Bacteroidia > Marinilabiliales > Prolixibacteraceae > Draconibacterium > uncultured Draconibacterium sp. The sequence goes on from NZ_OY781464.1 coordinate 1,600,846, forward strand.
GTTTTGGTTTGTAAGGCATCAACAGGCATGTTAAAATAGTCGCATACTACTTTCGAGATGTACTCGATTGATAGCTCGCGTTTCGAGTTTTTAACCAGTTTGGTAATCAACTTGGCTGCCAGCTCCAGTGTAATTTCTCGCTTATTAAGCATCGATTGAGCTAATAACGATACCAATGCTCCTTCGAGTTCGCGCACGTTATTGGTTACATGCGATGCGATGTATTCCAGTACTTCTTCCGAAAGGCTTATCCCGTCTTTGTAAATCTTCCGGCGTAAAATTTCCATTCGTGTTTCAAAATCGGGCGTTTGCAAGTCGGCAGTTAGTCCCCATTTAAAACGGGAAAGCAAACGTTGTTCCATGCCTTTAAGTTCAATAGGAGGCTTATCAGATGTAAGGATAAGCTGTTTGCCCATTTGGTGTAGATGGTTAAAGATATGGAAGAAGGTTTCCTGGGTTTTTTCTTTACCGGCAAATTCATGAACATCGTCAAGAATAAGTACATCAACCATTTGGTAGAAATGTAAAAAGTCGTTGCGGTTATTGTTTCGCGTTGCTTCGGTAAATTGGGTCTGAAATTTATTTGCGTTGACGTAAAGTACTACTTTGTCCGGAAAATTTTCTTTTACTTCAATTCCGATGGCTTGTGAAAGGTGTGTTTTTCCCAATCCTGAATTTCCATAAATCATTAATGGATTAAATGCTGTTCCGCCAGGATTTTGGGCAACAGCATAACCGGCGCTACGTGCCAAACGGTTACAATCTCCTTCAACAAAATTTTCAAAAGTGTTGTCAGGTTTCAACTGCGGATCAATTTGTAGTTTTTGTATACCCGGAATTATAAACGGATTTTTTATTGTAGCCTTTTCTTCTGTTTTAAGTGGCACAGTAAGCGGTTTGTTTTGAATTTTATTGTTGTTATTGGTTGGGTAACTAACCGTGTATGGCTCAGTACTGTTTTTATTGCTCAGCACAACATTATACTCAAGCTTAGCGCCATTACCTAAAACCATTCGAAGTGTTTTGCGCATAATATCAATAAATTGCTCTTCGAGGTATTCGTAAAAAAAGGCGCTTGGAACTTGTATTGTTAATACTTTGTTTTCCAATTTTACTGGTTCTATTGGCTCGAACCAGGTTTTAAAGCTGCTGCTAGGAACGTTATCTTTAATAACGTTAAGGCATTTTTCCCATGCAGTTTTGTATTCGTTGTTCATTTACAATTGCTGGATAATGAGGTTCTACAAATTTTTTCCCTAGTGGTATTCCGAAAGCAAAATTTGCGAAAAAAAAGTGAAAAAAAAAATCACATTTCTATTGTAATTATAACAAATGTCATATAGTTTTCTTTTTCAGGCATTTAAAATTCTGTTTTTTTTCAATAAACGTAAGTTGTTGATAATTAGAGGTTTGATTTTAAGTTGTTGACTGATAGTATGATAACTGTTAGGGTCTGGTGGGGTAGATTTTGAGGCTGGTCGTACTATTAACAATTTATAGTTAATTACCGGAGTTGTTTTAATGCTTTTTCTAATTTTATCAACTTCCCTTTTTTAAAGGCAACAATGTTTGATTCGGGGAATTGGTGACGCAATTCATTGTGGATTTTTTCTATTTCAGAATAGGTGTTGCTTGCACCCGTGAGATAAGAATATACATTTCCTGCGAAATACTCTTCCACATCTTTGATTGCGTTAAAAACTTCGGCATCGGTTCCCAGTTTTGTTTTGGTAGAAAGTAGATGAACCTTAAAAATAATTTCTTTTGCCGAAGCATCATCTTTGGTATTAATGTATACATCTTTTCCAAAATCGAAAGCAGAAACCTGCAGGTACCGTTTGGGATTTTGCTGAATATCGCCAATTAAAAACCCAAGGTTTTCCGACATGGTGTTAATAGACTGGTACAATTCATCATCGTTAAGCAGAAGACCTGCGGAGTTGTCGTCGCTGTTTAGTTTCTCAAGTATGCCAAGCATTTCTTCCGAGGCCGTGGCCAGGTTATTTAAAACCGGTGTAACCGAAATAGTGGCAAGCGTATCGGTAAAGCTGTTTAGGTTTTGTATGGTGGCTTCAAAGGCAGCCGCATTGTTTTTAAAGGTTGCAGTTAATTCTTCAATATTTGATACAATATTTTTTACATTCTCTTTTTCAGAGGCCATAATTTCCTGAAGGTCGGAAGTAGTGGCTTCAATATTTTCTACTGTTTGGTTAATTTTTGCAAAACTTGTAGTCAGGTTCTTTCGGGCATCTTCATTAAAAATTACCGTAAGTACTGTTATTGCCGAGTCTACGGTGCTCAATAATTCTTCGGCTTTGGTTTTTAGCGGGAGCACCTGCATGCTCACCTGGTCCTTTAATCCGGCTTCAATGGAACCCTTAATGGTATCGTTCGATTGATAGAATTCTTTATCCTTGCTGTAAATAATTTCAATAGAGCGTGTTCCCATAATATCGCTGCTTACAATACGGGCGGTTGAATTTACCGGGATTTTAAAACTGGAATTAACAGAGAAACTTACAATTAAACGGCCGCTGTTGTCGGGAGCAAACTGTACATCGGTAACTTGTCCGATCTGGTAGCCATTTAGTGTAATCTTATTCGATTTAACAAGGCCATCAACGCGGTTGTAATACACGTGGTAATAGTCGTTTCGTTTAAAAATGTCGTTGCCTTTAAGGTAGCTAAGCCCCCAAATAAGAATGGCTAACGAAAAAACTATTAATATTCCCAGCTTGGTGTATTTTGAATTTTTCATCTGTTTTTATTAAACGTTTAACAGGTAACAGAAAGAATTTGTTATATCAGCAGGCGAGCTATTGTTTGCGTATTGCCCCGGGTCTTTTGCTACTCTGGAATTTTTTCATCGCTCTTTTGTGGTCGAAAAATAAGATTTTAATGTAAAATTAGCCAATTAAGAACTGATTTATCAAGGCTCAAGCAGCTTTTTTACAGAAATTAACTTATTGTTGCGAAAAGCTACAACAAATGCATTCGGGTATTTTGCCTCAATTCTGTTCCTTTCTTCCTCCGCTGTTTCAATCGTATTAAATTTTCCGGAGAAATAGCGATGGAGTCCGGAACCCTCCACGCTAAATATTTGCGTTTCACCATTAAAGTTTTTCGGAGTAGTTTCCAGTTTTCGGCTTAAGGCAAGAATTTGTACTGAATAAAAAACATTTTCTTGCGGTATGGTCTGAGAGGCTTCTTGTGTTGGTGGTGCTGCTGTTGTTTTTGTTTCAGAAGCATTACCGGGAACTGCTGTTACCGAACTTTCGGCTTGTGGTTCTGCTGGAGCATTGGTTACCAGATGAAAGCTGCTACGCTGTTCAATTTCCGACTTATAGTCTCTGAATGCTCTGAAAATTGCATAAGCAAGTCGTGTTCTGCCTGCTTCGCTTGTGAGGAAGCCCCGCTCTTTGGCATGACTTATAAATCCGGTTTCAATTAAAACACTGGGCATTGTTGTTTGGCGCAATACCAGAAAACCCGCCATTTTTACACTTCTGTCGAGGCGTTTGGCATAGGTTCTAAATTCGTTTTGTATGCCCGAAGCCAGCATTACACTTTGCCCCTGGTACTCTTCCTGCATGGTTTCAAACATGATATACGATTCCGGCTGATTGGGATCGAAGCCTTCGTAGGTTGTGTTGTAATCGTCTTCTAAAAGAATTACGGCATTTTCCTTTTTGGCTACTTCAAGGTTATCATCGTTTCGGTGCAAACCCAATACAAAAGTTTCGGTACCTTGCACACTGCTGGCATCAACTGCATTCACATGAATGGATATAAACAAATCGGCATCGTTTTTATTGGCAATATCTGCCCGTTTGTATAAGGGCACAAAAACATCTTTCGATCGGGTGTAAACCACTTTAACATCGGGGTAATTATCTTTTATCGTTGTGCCCAGTTTTAGTGCAATATCAAGAACAATATCTTTTTCAACGGCGTTACCAACCAAAGCTCCCGGGTCTCTGCCTCCATGTCCCGGGTCGATTACAACTACCGAGATACCTTCTTTTTTATCAGATGCATTTAGGGCAAGGGTCGTTTTATTTATCAACAAAATAAAAAGACTATAAATAAGAAGAAAACAGGTATGTTGCCAATGTCTCATATAAGTTCTTAAACCTTGATTATTAATATAAACTCGCATTCCGTTGCGATTCGTATATAATCGTTTAACATTCTTTTCTCAAAGCCTATTCACAGGCTCTGCGTGTAAAAATAGAAATATTAGCATTATTTTACATTTAATAGCACATTTGTAACCTCCATATTTTTATTTTTGTGCAGCCAAAGTAGATTTGAAACGCAGAAAACATTTTGTATAAACTATTCATCACATATTTATTCCTGGTAACTCCTTTTTTGATTTTAGCTCAGGAACCGACTATTAGCGTCGCTTCAGAGCAACAACAATTGTCGGATACAATAGTCTCCGAATTTTACGTACTGCAGGATACCCTTTTGTCTGACAGTACCGGAATTGATTCGTTGAGTGGAGTAAAAGAGGAGAAACCTGTTATTGATGAACCGATAGATTATGCGTCGACAGATTCGATGATTGTTTCGTTAGACGGGCAGAAAGTATACCTGTATAACGAAGCAAAGGTGAAATACCAAAACATTGAACTGGAAGCCTACTATATTGAGCTTGATTTGGAAACCAAAGAGATTTATGCAGAAGGGGTACGTGACTCGTTGGGAGAGATGACCCAAAAACCCATTTTCAGACAGGGATCAGAAGAATACGAGTCAGAAACGATGCGCTATAACTTCGAATCGGAAAAAGCTTTTATTACCAAAGTAGTTTCGGCGCAGGGCGAAGGTTTTATACACAGCGACCGCACAAAAAAAATTGGCGAAGAAGTGTTTATAACCAAAGATGCCAAATATACCACCTGCGATGCCGATCATCCGCATTTTTACCTGCATTTAACAAAAGCCAAAGTGGTATCAAACGAAAAAATTATTACCGGGCCGGCTTACATGGTTTTAGAGGATTTTCCGATCTATTTTCCCATTCTTCCGTTTGGTTACTTTCCTAATTCGCCAACCTATTCGTCGGGTATTTTAATTCCGAAATACGGTGAAGAGCAAAACCGTGGTTTCTTTTTGCGCGATGGTGGTTATTACTGGGCTGCAAGCGATTATTTCGATTTGGCTGTTCAGGGTGATATTTACTCAAAAGGATCGTGGGGAACACGCATTAAAACCAATTACAAGAAACGTTACAAATTTGGTGGTAACTTTGGTTTTGAATATGCCAAAAATAAGTATGGCGAGAAAGGTTTGGATACCTACTCGGAGGCAACACAATATAAAATATTGTGGTCGCATTCGCAAGACTCAAAAGCCAATCCTAACCAAACTTTTTCGGCCAGTGTAAACATTTCGTCGAGCGGTTACGATAAGCAAAACGCTTACGATATGAATGATTACCTTACCACCACAAAATCGTCGAGTATTTCGTATTCGCGCAAGTTTGAAAATACACCTTTTAATATGTCGATGAACCTGAGGCATTCGCAAAATACGAAAGACAGTACCATGTCCTTGTCGTTGCCCGAAATGACTTTTAGCATGGCTAAGGTATACCCGTTCAGAAAAAAGAACCGCAGCGGAAAAATTAAGTTCTACGAGAAATTTGGTATAAATTACACGGCCAACTTTAAAAACTCTATAACGGCCAAAGAAGATGAAATTTTGAGTAGCTCTTTTGCCACCGACTGGAAAAATGGTTTACGCCACAATCTACCCATTTCATTTCCGAGCTTTAACCTTTTTAAGTACGTTAATTTTAGCCCCGGTATTAGCTACAACGAAAAGTGGTATTTTAAAAAATACAATTACAACTACGTAGCAGGAGGCGATTTTCCCAACAATCCATCGTCGATACCTGATAATATTCAGATTGATACCATAACAGGATTAAATCGTGTGTACGATTATTCTTACAGTGTGAGTGCCTCAACAAATATTTACGGGATGTATATTCCCCGTAATCCCAATTCAAAAGTTAAAGGAATACGGCATAAGATGACTCCTTCGGTTTCGTTTAGCTACAAACCCGATTTTGGCGATGAACGCTTTGGCTATTGGCAGGAGGTGCAAATCGACTCGCTTGGAAATACCAATTTTTATGACACTAACCTTGGAGGAATTTATGGTGGTTCGCCGGGCAGGGGCGAGTCGGGTGCTATTTCGTTCTCGGTAACCAACAACCTTGAAATGAAAAAGCTGGATACCCGCGATTCGACAAAAACCGATGAAGAACAAAAATTCAGAAAAGTAAAATTGATAGATAACCTGAGCATTGCCTCGTCGTACAACCTGATTGCCGATTCGTTAAACCTTTCGCCGTTTAGCATTAGAGCGCGTACAACGGTTGCCGGAGTAAGCATTAATCTCGGAACAACACTCGACCCATACATGGTAAACGAAAATTATCGAAGAATTCATAAATATGCCTGGAACGAACGCAGTGGCCTGGGAAAACTCGGACGGGTGACACGTGCCAATCTTTCGTTTGGGATGAATTTTAAATCGAAAGATAAAAAGAAGCCGGGAGAAAATAAGGAAGGGCAGGATGATGCTCCTTTACCCGATGATGCCATGTTACCCATTTACGATAATTACGTTGACTTTAGTATGCCCTGGGATTTTGGTTTTGATTACAGTTTAAATTATACCGGGCCTTCGTCGGCGTACCCCGATGGCAGAGTAACTCAAACACTTGGCTTGCGCGGAAATGTTAGCATTACTGATAAATGGAAACTGAGCGCAATGACCAATTTCGATATTCAGGAACAGGAATTTGCTTTAACCTCGTTCCGCTTAAACCGCGATTTGCATTGTTGGAACATGGCCTTTAATTTTGTTCCTTTTGGTTACCGAAAAAGTTACAGTTTTACCATCAGTGCCTCATCTTCAATGTTACAGGATTTGAAAATTCAGAAACAGCAAAGCCACTACGACAACTTTGAATTTTAATAGTAGTCTCGCTCTGAAAGCACATGTGTTTAAAGTTATAGAGTAGTGGATTTACAAAAAAGAAGAGTCCTGTTCCCACCGGCTGAAAACGATGGTTTTTCCGGCTTTTTATTAAAACCAAACTGTTTTCGGGCTTGAGAATTGGCCCAGATCTTCTATCTTCACATAAAATAACTGAATAGGAAACCTGTATGAAGTTTTTCATTCGAAAATTACAAAAACAGGAATGAATAAATTTTATTCGAGTACCATTTATGTACCATAGAAAACTAACAATTATAATACGATGAAACGAATTATTGCAACCGAAAATGCCCCTGCCGCAATTGGACCTTACAGTCAGGCGGTTGAAGTTAACGGAACACTTTATATTTCGGGGCAGGTACCTCTGGTGCCGGAAACCATGAAAGTTATTGAGGGGGGCATTGGCGAACAAACCGAACAGGTAATGAAAAACATTGAAGCCATTTTAACGGCAGCAGGATACACCTTTGCCGACGTGGTAAAATCGACTTGTCTGTTAAGCGACATGGCCAATTTTAAAGCCATGAACGAAGTATATGGAAAATATTGCAAGCAGAATGCGCCAGCCAGGGCTGCATTTGCCGTAAAAGAATTGCCGCTGGGTGTTCTAGTTGAGATTGAAACCATTGCGGTAAAATAATCAAACATTCTAATTTCAGTAAAAACATCTTGTAATGCCTTTCGATAAGAAATGAACGACCTTATTCGATTTAAAAAACTGGAAGAGCAAGATTTGAAGCTCGTTGCTGAAATATACAATTATTATATCGAGCATTCTACTGCAACATTTCATACTACACGGGTTAAGGAGGTTGATTTACAACAGCTGATTCCTTTGGGTCATGGCAAATATGTTTCGTTCCTGATTTATTATAACGATGTTGTGGCCGGGTACTGCTACCTTGGGCAATACAAAAACAGGCCGGCATACGATCGCACCGCTGAAGTTACCATTTATCTGCATCACGCCTTTTGGGGCAAAGGCATTGCCCGTAAGGCTATGCTGCATCTTGAAAAGGTGGCCCGGGAAAAAAATATTTGTGTGTTGCTCGGAATTATTACGGGCGAAAATGTGCCAAGTGTAAAGTTGTTTGAGCGAATGGGCTACGAAAAATGTGCCCATTTTAAGCAGATAGGCGAGAAGTTTGGCCGCTTGCTCGATGTGGTGGCCTATCAAAAACTGATAGACTTATAAATTTTTTTATCTGCAAATCCTGCGAATTATAACGGTTGGCAAATGAAAGAGCCAATTGGTAGAATACAAATTAGTGCGATTGATGCAATTGCAGATACGTTTAAAACAAAATAAAAAGGGTTTCCGTTTTGGAAACCCTTTTACCGTTTTTAGTATTGTGTGTGCAAAAATATGCTTATTCCGCAACAACTTCAAATTCAATTTCAACCACCACTTCTTTGTGCAGTTTAATTTTAGCTGTATGGGTACCAACTTCTTTGATGCTGTCTTCAGGAATAGAAATCTGTTTGCGGTCGATTTCAAATCCTTTTTTGTTAATTGCTTCAGCCAATTGAATGGTGTTAACCGAACCAAAGATTTTGCCTGAAGTACTTGTTTTAGCACCAATCGAAATTTTCTTGGCAACAATTTGCTCTGCAATTTTTGTTGCTTCTTCTTTCAACTTAGCCTCTTTGTGCGCACGTTGTTTAATGTTTTCGGCCAAAACTTTTTTAGCCGACTCGGTAGCAACAACAGCTTTTTTCTGAGGAATCAGAAAGTTACGACCGTAACCATCTTTAACCTCAACAATATCGTCTTTGCTTCCTAAACGCTCTACGTCTTGTAATAATATAATTTCCATTTCAAGTCCTCCTCTTATTTCATCATGTCGGTTACAAATGGTAACAAAGCAATTTGGCGGGCACGTTTTACAGCCTGGCCAACTTTGCGTTGGTACTTTAACGAAGTTCCGGTAATACGACGAGGTAAAATTTTACCTTGTTCGTTCAGGAATTTTTTCAAAAACTCAGGGTCTTTGTAATCCACATATTTGATTCCGTTCTTCTTGAAACGGCAATATTTTTTCTTTTTGATTTCTACTGACGGTGGAGTCAGGTATCTGATTTCACTTCCTTGTGCCATGGTTTAATCCTCCTTTTTTTCTGTTTTTTCTTTCTGAAGTTTTCTTCTCTTCTCGCTGTATGCAACCGCATACTTGTCGAGTTTTACAGTCATGAAACGGATAACGCGCTCGTCGCGACGGAAATCGGTTTCCATTTTTGTAATAAATGCAGGATCGGCTTTAAATTCAAATAAGTGATAAAAGCCAGTAGATTTTTTCTGAATTGGGTAAGCCAGTTTTTTCATTCCCCAATTTTCTTCATGAAGCATCTCACCTCCGTTGTCTTTGATGAGATCTCTGAATTTGTTTACCGCTTCCTTTACCTGTGGCTCAGATAAAACGGGAGTACAAATGAAAACGGTTTCGTACTGATTCAACATAATCATCTAATTTTTAAATTATTAAATATAATATCCAAAATTTTGGACGCGCAAAAATAGAAATAAATTGTTATTTATCAAACAGTTTGGGGTTTTTTCGAGAATATAATTGAATTGTTAAGGGAGTTTCGGTTTTGCTGTCATTTCGAACGAAGAAAGAAATCTGTTTGTGTAAGCTGTTAATGCAACAGATTTCTCACAACGTTCGATATGACAATCTTACTACTTTCTTTCTTAAAGCGGTATATTCCCATGTTTTTTTGGCGGATTCGACATGCGTTTATTTGAAGTCATATCCAAAGCATCGATTACTTTCCTTCGGGTTTCACGCGGGTGAATAATTTCATCGATATACCCCAGCGAAGCAGCTTTATACGGATTGGCAAATTTATCGCGGTAATCCTGTACTTTGGCCGCTTTCTCTTCATCGGTCATTTTTTCGCGATGGATTATATTTATTGCACCTTCGGGGCCCATAACCGCAATTTCGGCAGTTGGGTAAGCCAGGTTTACGTCGCCACCAATGTGCTTACTCGACATAACATCGTAGGCACCACCATAGGCCTTGCGGGTAATTACGGTAACTTTTGGTACGGTAGCTTCCGAGAAGGCATACAGTAATTTTGCACCGTGTTTAATTATACCACCAAATTCTTGTCCGGTACCGGGTAAAAAGCCGGGTACGTCAACAAAAGTTACCAGCGGCAGGTTAAAAGCATCGCAAAAGCGCACAAAGCGTGCAGCTTTAACCGATGAATTAATATCGAGCACTCCGGCAAGGTGAGCCGGTTGGTTGGCCACAATTCCCACGGGGCGTCCTGCAAAACGGGCAAAACCAACAATTATGTTTTGTGCATATTGCGGTTGCACTTCCAGAAAATGTTTGTTGTCTATCACATTCTGGATGATATCGTGCATGTCGTAAGGTTTATTGGGGTCGGCCGGTACAATTTCCTGCAATTCCTCAATAATTCGGTCTGATGGGTCGATGGTTGGTTTTACCGGAGGATCTTCCAGGTTGTTTGATGGAAGAAAACTCAGCAACTCACGCACCATCATAAGTGTTTGGTCTTCGTCGTTTCCGGTAAAATGAGCAACACCACTTTTCGAGCTGTGTGTATGTGCACCTCCCAGTTCCTCTTTTGTTACATCTTCGTGGGTTACTGTTTTAATAACTTCGGGGCCGGTTACAAACATGTGGCTTTTTTCGTTCACCATAAAAATAAAGTCGGTGAGGGCAGGAGAGTACACTGCTCCGCCGGCACAAGGGCCAAGTATTGCCGAAATTTGCGGAATAACGCCTGATGATACCACATTGTTATAAAAGATGTCGGCATAACCGGCAAGACTCTCAACACCCTCTTGTATACGAGCACCTCCCGAATCGTTTAAGCCAACCAAAGGAGCACCCATTTTTAGAGCGAGTTCCTGAATTTTTACAATTTTATCGGCATTGGCACGGCTTAGCGAACCTCCGAATACGGTAAAATCCTGGGCAAAAACATAAACCAGTCGTCCGTTTACTTTCCCATATCCCGAAATTAAACCATCACCCAATACTTTTTTGGCTTCCATGCCAAAGTCGTAGTTACGGTGGGTCATTAATTTGTCAATTTCGGTAAAAGTACCCGGGTCGAGTAGTTGAAGAATGCGTTCGCGGGCTGTTTTTTTGCCTGCAGCATGTTGTTTTTCAATTCGTTCCTGGCCTCCACCCAGTTCTGCCTGGGCATTAAAAATTTCAAGCTGTTTGTATTTTGCTTTTAAATCCATTTTTTTTCTTTTAATCCAATTCAATCAAAACCTGGTTGCTGTCAATGGTATCCTGATTTTTAACATTTACTTTTTTTACAGTTCCGTCTTTGGGAGCTTTGTATTCGCTTTCCATTTTCATGGCAGAAATAATAATAACAGTGTCGCCTTCTTTTACTGTATCGCCTTCTTTAACCAAAATATTAACAACCTTTCCGGGCATGGGCGAAGAAATCTTGTTGTCTCCCTGTCCAGCTCCGTTCGCATTTCTGTTTTGTAAATATCTTGCTTCTGCATCAATCACTTCCACCTCGAAATTATCGTAAAGGGTGTAGGCGGTGTATTTTTTCGGAGTTGCTTCAGGTACCAGTTCAATATTGTACGAATGCCCGCTTTCAAGTATTGAAAAAGTTCCGTCAGCTGTGTGCATAAGGTCAACATTGTAGACTTTTCCGTCTACTTCTATTTCCAAAATGTTTCCATCTTGTTTTAGCAAATTGACCCATGCCAGTCTATCGCCAATTTTAATTTCAACAGCCATATTTATAGTTTAAAAATGATTTACGTATGGGATTTTTTTCCAGCGACTTTGTGCCGGAACAAATTCTTTATGTACTTCTTCAGTACTTCCTAATTTATCAAGGTAATCAATAAAAGCCGCAATAATAACCATGTCTTCAGGGTTGTCTTTTGTTGCTTTCGATAGTAATTGTTCCTGATTTTTTTCAATAAAATGTGTGTCGTAATTTCCTGAAATAAAATTTTTGTTGTTCATTACGCGTTCGAGCATTTTTATTGAGGTTTTTACACCGGTTATTTTGTATTCGTACAAAGCTCTGCGCATTCGGGCGATGGCTTCGTCGCGGGTTTTTCCCCAAACAATTAATTTTGAAATCATTGGGTCGTAATAAATAGGTATTTCGTAGCCTTCGTAAACGTAGCCGTCGGTACGAACCCCCAAACCCAGTGGTGCCGAAATTTTATGAACCTTGCCGGCACTGGGCATAAAATTATTATCCGGATCTTCCGCATAAACCCTGCACTCAATGGCATGCCCCTTTTGTTTTAAATCGCTTTGGCCAAATTCGAGTTTACGGCCTTCTGCAACATAAATTTGTTGTTTTACCAAATCAATTCCGGTAACTCGCTCTGTAATCGGGTGCTCAACCTGCAGGCGCGTGTTCATTTCCAGAAAATAATAATTTAGGTCGTTGTCAACCAAAAACTCAATGGTACCTGCCCCTACGTAATTAACAGCTTTGGCAGCTTCTACGGCCGCTTTGCCCATTTCGTCGCGCAGTTCCTGTGTCATCAGTGGAGACGGTGTTTCTTCAATCATTTTCTGGTGACGTCGCTGCACAGAACATTCGCGTTCAAACAGGTGTACGGTATTTCCGTGTTGGTCGGCCAAAATCTGAAACTCGATATGATGTGGCGAAGTAATGTATTTTTCGATGTAAACAGCATCATCACCAAATGCGGCTTTAGCTTCTGAACGCGCTGCACGCACTGCCGAAACAACTTCCGATTCGTTTTTCACCAGGCGCATGCCTTTTCCTCCGCCACCTGCTGATGCTTTAATCATTACCGGAAGCCCAATGCTTTTGATTACCTCAAGAGCTTCATCTTCTGTTTTTATTTCGCCATCGGTACCCGGAACTACTGGTATTCCAGCTTTTGTCATTGCATCCCGAGCCTGTATTTTATCGCCCATTTGGATAATAACTTCAGGCGAAGGACCAATAAAAATAATACCTTCGTTGGTACAACGACGTGCAAATTCTGCATTTTCGGAGAGAAAACCATAGCCGGGATGTATGGCATCTGCGCCACTTTCTTTGGCAATTTCTATTATTTTATCAACGTTTAAGTAGCTCTCGCTCGAAGGAGCTTTTCCAACATAATAGGCTTCATGTGAATAGCGAACATGAAGTGATGTTCTGTCGGCTTCCGAGTAAATGGCAACGGTTTCAATGTCCAGTTCCCTGCAGGTTCGCATCACACGAATTGCAATTTCGCCTCGGTTTGCGATTAGAATCTTTTTGATTTTGTTCATACAAGTTTGAAATCAATAATTTTAAATCATCTCAATTGCTGCAAATAATAACTCTGTTTTTGAAAAATTGTTTAGCTCTGCCTGATTTGGCATTGAAGTTACTTGTTGTTCAATACGTTAATACGGCTATTTTGTTAATAAATGTAAAAAGAAGCTATTTGAAAGGATAAAAGATTAGTGAAATTTGAATTACAAAAACAATGGTTCTAAAATTATATTTTTTATGATAACTATTTTTTTCTTCTTTATTATTACTTATTTTTGCTGCTAATATAAAACCGACCATGCAATCAAAATACACTCTAACACTTCTTTTATGCTTGTTTTCTGTGTCTTTATTAAGGGCTCAGGATCTTAAATATACCCTCTCTGATGACTCGTTGGTAAATCATTATGCCAGTATTAAAAGAGTATATTATGCTACACGTACGTCGTTGGTTCCAAAAATCGACGGTAAGCTTGATGACGAATGTTGGCAATCAGTTGGGAAATGGGATGGTGGTTTTATTCAGCAACAACCACATCAGGCACATGCGCCTTCGCAAGAAACAGAAATAAAGATTTTATACGATAATAAATACCTCTATTTTGCTATTAAGGCTTTTGACAATGAACCCGAAAAAATGAGTGTTAATTTAGGGCCTCGCGACGATTATACAGTTGGCGATATAGCTGGTGTGGCAATTGATTCATACAACGATAAACAAACTGCTTTTGAATTTAATCTCACCTCGGCCGGACAGAAGGTTGACTTAATGCACATGGGGGAATACGGCTGGGATTTTAACTGGAATGCCGTTTGGGATGGTAAAACATCTGTTGGAGACTCGGCCTGGTATGCCGAAATGCGGATTCCGTTTACGCAAATTCGTTTTGCAAATAGCGAAGAACACATTTGGGGAATGCACATTTGGCGATACATTTACCGACTGAGCGAAGAAAGCCAGTGGAAACTGATTCCTATTGATGCGCCTGCCATGGTTTATATTTTTGGCGAGTTACGAGGTATAAAAGATATTCCGTACAAGCGAAATTTTGAGGTAATGCCTTATGCAAGTGCTAAATATATTCCGGAGTCGAACGATAACAATAATTTTGGTTTTGGACTTGATGGAAAAATTGGTGTTACATCAAATTTTACCCTCGACTATACCTTTAATCCTGATTTTGGGCAGGTTGAAGCCGATCCTTCTGAATTAAATCTTACATCGTACGAAACATTTTACGACGAAAAACGGCCGTTTTTTTTGGAAGGAAACAGCATATTGGAATACAATTCGGGAAGTGATATGTTGTTTTATTCCAGACGAATAGGACATGCACCGAGCTACGAACCTGATTATGATGAAGAGAATGGTGAAAGATTGGAAATGCCCGACAATACAGCGATTATAAATGCACTGAAACTTACCGGAAAAAATAAAAAAGGCTTTTCGATGGGATTGGTAAACAGCATGACCGCACGCGAAACAGCAACTGTAAAATCTGCCGATGAGAGTATAAAAGAAGCTGTTGAGCCGTTTACAAATTTTTCAATAGCCCGCTTAAAGCAGGATTTTAATGAAGGAAGCACTGTGCTTGGTGGAATTTTTACCTCTACCGTAAGAAATATTAAAGATGAAAACCTGGAATTTTTGACCGATAATTCAATGGTTGGAGGACTTGACTTTGAGCATAACTGGAAAAACCGAAAGTACTACATTGCTGCCAAAAGCTTTGGTTCGAGGATTAGTGGTTCCGAAGAATCGATTGCGCGCTTGCAACGAAACTCCCGGCATTATTTCCAACGCGAAGATGCGGATCATTTAAGGTATGATGAAACGAAAACCAGCCTGAGAGGCTGGGGGGGAGAGTTCGCCGGAGGAAAGCGTAGCGGAAAATTGCGCGTTACAGGCGAATTGGAATGGCGCTCACCAGGTGTAGATTTGAACGATGTTGGCTACTTGCGCCAGGCCGACTACATTAATCAGGATTTCGACCTGCAGTATCGTGTAAATAAACCCAAAGGCATTTTGTTAAACTATTCACTTCGCTTATCGCAAGGCCATAACTGGAGCTATGGTGGCGAAAACCTGCGCGATAATTTAACAACCTACCTACGCTTACGTTTTAAAAATTACTGGAAATTCGACCTGGTAGCTTATAAAGTATTTAATGAGATTGATACCCGCGCTTTACGAGGTGGCCCATCGTTACGCATGGATAACCGAAACAAATTTTCGGCAGCTTTACAAACCAACTCGCAACGCGACTTTTTTGTAGGATTACGCTCCGATTTTACCCGATATGCAGATGATATTACTTTTGAAAATTCATATACCTTTTATTTAGATTGGCGAATTAGTACCCGCTTTATGCTTTCTTCCAGCTCTACTTACATTAACGAGCAAGACAACAGCCAGTATGTAAGACGGTCGATGGTTAACGATAACTACGAATATGTAGTGGGTAACCTCGATCGACAAACATTTTATACTACTTTTAGGGCCGAGTTTTTTATTACGCCTGAATTGTCATTGCAATATTATGGTAGCCCATATGTTTCGTCGGGAAAATACCTCGATTACCGCCGTGTAAACGATTCGAAAGCGAAAGACCTCGCCAAACGCTATGATTTTCTTACCGTTCAGGATAATCTTTTAAAAGATGATGCCGGCAATGTTTATCACGATTTTTCGTACTACGATTTTGACTTCGAATTTCAGGAGTTTCGATCAAATTTTGTGGCACGTTGGGAATATAAAACCGGATCAACATTGTACCTGGTATGGAGCCATAACCGCAGTAATTACGTTGATGCCTATAATTCGTCGTTGGGAAACAGTTTGAAAGACATTCGTAAAATTAGTGCAGAAAACGCTTTTATGCTCAAATTTAGTTACTGGTTCTCGTTGTAGGTACTTATTTTATCTCATACGTTTTTCAAAAAACGAATGTCCTTTTCTTATCAGACAATTTTCGCGGTTAATAGATAATCTGATTTTACACCCAAATAAAAATTATCTTTGACGGGTGAAAATTCAAGACTATTTACCTTTTTATAAACGCAACCTGGCCCTGGCACTTCCAATTGTTTTGTCGCAAATTGGGCAAGTAACTGTTTCACTGGTTGATAATATGATGGTGGGGCATGTGGGAACAAGCGAGTTGGCTGCAGCATCGTTTGCCAATAGCGTATTTATGATCGGGATGGTTTTGGGAATGGGGGTAACCATGGGCCTTACGCCATTGGTAGGAAAGGCTTTTGGACAGAATGAACTTCGAAAAGCTATTGTATGGTTAAAAAATGGTGTTTTTGCACATACCATCATGGCAATAGTTTTATCAATGCTGATGTTTTCAATTTATTTTATGTTGCCGTTTATGGGGCAAACTGATAATGTGTTAAAACTTGCCCGCCCTTATTATTTGTTGCTATGTTGCTCGTACCTGCCATTTATGCTGTTTTTTACCTTAAAGCAGTTTTTTGAAGGTATTGGAAACACAAAATTGGCCATGCAAATCACCCTTACAGCAAATGTGGTAAATATTTTGGTGAACTATGTATTTATTTTTGGAAAACTGGGAATGCCTGAACTTGGGCTAATGGGAGCTGGATTAGGAACCCTGGCTTCACGCATTTGTATGCCGGTTTTATTTGCCTTTTTTATTCTTCGAAATTCACGTTTTAGGCGTTATTTTGTGTTAGCACACCACCAGGCTTTGCTTAAAAAATACATTAAGCCCTTATTGAATATTGGTATTCCAATAGGTTTTCAATTAATTGTTGAGGTTGCTGCTTTTGGTATTGGTGCTGTAATGATGGGATGGTTGGGCGAAACACCATTGGCAGCTCATCAGATTGCACTCGGACTGGCTACGTTTACTTATATGATTTCCCTCGGAGTAGCGCAGGCAAATACAATACGTGTTAGCCATCAAATGGGAGAACGGGATTTTGAGTCGTTAAAAAAGGCTGTTTTTGCATCAACACACCTGGTTCTTCTATTTATGAGTGTTGCTGCCATACTATTTATTGTTGGACGTAATTTACTTCCTTATTTGTTTACAAGCGATAGAGAGGTGATTAATGTGGCCGCAGGATTGTTGGTAATTGCTGCAATCTTTCAGCTTTTTGATGGTTTACAGGTGGTAATGCAAAGCTCGTTAAGAGGAATGGCCGATGTTACCAAACCGATGCTAATCGCTTTTATTGCCTATTTACTAATAGGCATACCGGTAAGTTATATTTTTGCATTTAAATTCGGATTTGGCCCCAAAGGTATATGGATGGGCTACCTGGTAGGATTAGGTACAGCCGGTATACTTTTCTTCTTTAGGTTTAATAGTAGCTTAAAAAAATTTCGTAGTAATTCTTTTGTATAGTTTAAGGCAAAAAAAAGCGGGTTATCTTTTGTTGATAACCCGATTGTTCATAGTCTAGTTTAGTTAGATCAGAAAACTTATTGGTCTAATAGAGAAAAGGTAGTTCTAATAAGTATCTAAATCGTTTTATTCATTAAGGCTTCGCTAATATAGTATAAAATTGACTTAAACCTTAAGTATTTTTTAAAATTAATTAATATTTGTTAAAAAGCTTACTTTTGTTTTGTGTAGAATATTGATAGTCAGGTTGTATGAGTTGAGCAATATGTTATAGAATAGTTTTGAATTTTTTTGAAAAAAAAAGCGATTTATTCGAAAAACTACACATTGGACAATGTCTGATAAAAATCATGTTTCTGTTTGTTTTTCTTACAGCAAGAAATAATGGCTACTGTAAAGGAAGTGGTAAAGTATTTTCTGCTGCATTTTTTAACGTTGTATCTTTTTTTGCAAAAACCTGGTTGTTTTTATTGTAGCTTCTTTCATATTTCCATAAGCATCAAAAATAATTTTATTGGTAAAAACTATACTTACAAAAATATTAATTGTGCAACCAACAAAAATGGCAATCATAATCATAACCTGGTATTTAATTGCAACAGCCGGTGGACTTCCTCCCAGAATTTGTCCGGTCATCATGCCGGGTAGGGTTACCAGACCAATTACCGACATATTGGCAATCATCGGATTTAAGGCCATTTTAACCGCTTCTTCAATAAACGGACGAACAGCAGTTTTTTGATTTCCACTGTTGCTGAGCAAAAAACGGTAAAGGTCTTGTTTCTCGGTATGACTTTTAAAGTAGGTTTTTAAGCCAACAATATTGTGGTTTAAAGCATTTCCTAAAACCATTCCGGTGATGGGAATAAAATATCGGGCATCAAAAATATAGTCGAGTTTTAATATCAAACCCAGACAAAAAGTATCGATAATTAAAACGGAGGTTAAACCGGCAATGAAAAATGGAAAAATAAAAAATTTAATTTTCAGGCCAATTCGGTTTATGGCCGTTAGCACTCCTACCAAAATCATTACCAGCACCCAAAGCGAATTAATCAAAGCACTGTTTAAATCAAAAATAAACTCGAGATACAAGGCTACCAAGCTTAACTGAACCACCATTCGAGCTACATTAATTAGTACATCTTTTACCATTTTTATGCGGTAGATGTAAAGAAACCCGATAGGGATAAGCAATAAAAAAGCCCCCAAAGCCAATTCCTTCAGATTTATATCTACAATTGCATTCATAACTTAATCGTTCGGTTACAACTAGCTGCCCAATGTTGATTGTGCGAAGCAGAAACAATGGTTTTATTTTTTAACTCGTATATGGTTTTTATTAGAAGATTGATTGCTTTATCATCAAGTGATGCGGTGGGTTCATCCATTAAAAGAATCTCTTTGGGTAACGACAAGCATATGGCAATAATTATACGTTGTTTTTGTCCGCCACTTATTTTTAAGAAATCCTGATTGAGGAAATCTTTTGATAAGCCAAGTTGTTTAAGCAGGTGATATGTTTTTGAAAGCTCACTTTTGGTACTTAACAGTTCAATTAAGGCATTCCCGTTTTTTACCGGTAAATGAATATTTTGCGGGACATAAATAATTTTTTTTCGAATGTTTTTTACCGTTGTGGCACTAACCAGTTCACCATCAATAAATACCTTCCCTTTTTGCGGAATAACATAACCCTGAAGCATGTTTAACAGCGAGGACTTCCCTTTGCCGGAAGCACCACTTAAACAAACGTTTTCTCCTTTCTTTACTTCGAGATTAAAATCAGAAAGAATTAACTTGTTCTTATAACTGAGATGTATGTTTTCGCAACGTATCATTTTTCTAATATACCAAGTTTATTGATGTCATTATATAAACACAAAAAAAATTAGAGGCATTTCAATAATTCATAATGAATAGTTTTTAAATTGCATAAGAGGTATTTTTAGCATGGGGCCAGAATATTTTGCGTTGTAGTAGCTACATCACCGGGCTTAATTGCTAAAAAGCAAGTTGTTGGATAAATAAGTACTATTTGTATAAATACAGTTAAAGAATGAAAGCAGTTGTTTTAACAGGTATCCGAAAAATGCAATTAACTGAAATACCAGAGCCAGTTATCAGCAGTGATAAGGACGTGAAAATTAAGCTAAAAACTATCGGCGTTTGTGGTTCTGATATTCATTATTATTCAGAAGGTAAAATTGGTTCGCAGGTAGTTGACTATCCTTTTAGAGTTGGGCACGAATGCTCGGGTGAAATTGCTGAAATAGGAGCGGCTGTTGATAATGTAAAAGTTGGTGATTTGGTGGTGGTTGATCCTTCTGTACATTGCGGAAGCTGCGACCAATGCCTGGCGGGCAGGCCACATACCTGCCGGAATAATAAATTTCTGGGATGTCCGGGCCAAATTGAAGGTTGTTTGTCTGAGTTCATTGTTATGCCTTCGTTTACTTGTTTTCCGGTAACCGGTAAATTGAATGCCATTCAGGCTGCGCTTATCGAGCCACTTACCATTGGCGTTTATGCCGTAAATTTGGCAGCCATAAAAAATAAAAATACAACTGTTGCCATTTTTGGTGCCGGACCAATTGGTTTAAGTATACTAATGAAATTGAAAGCAGATATGGTTGCGGATGTTGGAATGATTGAACCACTTGATTACAGGCTTATAAAAGCAGGTGATATTGGGGCCTCGTGGCAGATAAACCCGGGTGAAGAAGAAGTGGAAGAAGAAGTGAAAAACCGGAACGAGCTATTACTGGATGTAGTTTTTGAAGCAAGTGGGGAACAGGAAGCTGTTAACAATGCCATAAAAATTTTAAAGCCAGGAGGTAAATTAGTTTTGGTAGGGATACCTCCGGAAGCGCAGTATGTTTTTAATATGGATTTGATGCGGAGAAAAGAGTTAACTGTGATTAATGTACGCCGGCAAAACCATTGTGTACAGGAAGCCATTGATTTGGTAACATCGGGCGCAGTAGATGTTGAAAAAATGGTTACACATGAGTTTAATCTGGAAGAAACACCGGTAGCTTTTGATATGGTTGAAGGTTACAAGTTTGGGACAGTTAAAGCGATGATTAACCTATAAAAAAAGGAAGCGAGAAGCTTCCTTTTCTTTTTTATCAATATTAGTTTTTAAACGTTGTAAGTAGACGATGCGGTGTCGCCACCACGGCCGGTCCAGTTGGTATGGAAAAACTCACCACGAGGCTTGTCGATGCGTTCGTAGGTATGTGCTCCAAAGTAATCGCGCTGGGCCTGAAGTAAATTAGCCGGTAGGCGTTTGCTACGGAAACCATCAAAATAACAAAGCGCCGAGGTTAGTGCAGGCACCGGAACTCCGTTTGCCAAAGCAGTGGCACAAACTCTGCGCCAGCCAGCCTGAGCTTCTTCAACCTTTTCTTTAAAGAATGGATCAAGCAATAAATTCGGTAATTCAGGATTATTGTCAAAAGCCTTTTTAATATCGCCAAGAAATACGGAACGAATAATACAACCACCGCGCCACATTAATGCAATTCCTCCATAGTTCAGGTTCCATTTGTATTCTTTGGCAGCTTCCATCATAAGGTTGTAGCCTTGCGCATACGAAATAATTTTGGCACCTAAAAGGGCACTTTCGATGTCGTTAATAAATTGCTGCTTATCTCCTTCAAACTCTGCTTTTGGTCCGGCAATTACTTTTGATGCTTCAACACGTAAATCTTTTTGAGCCGACAGACAGCGGGCAAAAACCGACTCTCCAATTAGCGTTAACGGAATACCAAGGTCGAGGGCCGAAATTCCAGTCCATTTTCCGGTTCCTTTTTGTCCGGCTGTGTCCAGAATCATTTCAACTGTTTCCTCGCCGTTTTCATCTTTGTAACCCAAAATATCGCGAGTAATTTCTATCAGGTAGCTATCTAAAATACCTTCGTTCCATTTCTTAAAAACCTGGTGCATTTCGTCGTTGCTCATACCCAAAAGCTCTTTCATTAACTGGTAGGCTTCGGTAATAATTTGCATGTCGCCATACTCAATTCCATTATGCACCATTTTTACAAAATGGCCGGCACCACCTTCGCCAACCCAATCGCAACAAGCTTCGCCACTTTCAACTTTTGCCGAAACTGCCTGAAAGATTTCTTTTACATGTGGCCATGCAGCCGGCGATCCGCCAGGCATAATTGAGGGGCCTTTTAAGGCGCCTTCTTCTCCGCCTGATACGCCGGTTCCGATATATAACAGTCCTTTGCTTTCAACATATTCGGTACGTCTAACCGTATCCGGAAAATGAGAGTTTCCTCCATCAATTATAATATCTCCAGGCTCAAGATGCGGAATTACCATGTCGATAAAAGCATCAACCGGTTGCCCGGCCTTTACCAACATCATAACTTTTCTGGGTTTTTCGAGCGATGCACATAATTCTTCAATGGAGTGTGCTCCGATAAAGTTTTTACCGGCACCACGTCCGTTTACAAATTTGTCAACCTTTTCTACTGTTCGATTGTAAACGGCAACCGTAAAACCTTTACTTTCCATGTTTAAAACCAGGTTTTCGCCCATTACAGCCAACCCGATTAAGCCAATGTCTGCTAATTTTTTCATTTTATTGTTTTAAGTATTTTATTATTTATGTGGTCCTTTAATCTATTCTGCTATTGAAAAACCAAGGTTCTTCAATTTATTTAGCGTATCGTTGTTAATATTTTCAGCTTTAACTGAATATGTGGCAAACTCACGTCTGACAGGGTAATCGCCTCTTAGTTGTTCAAACTTTAACGGAGCTTCGCGCAAATTGTCATCATCATTCTCAATGTCGTAGGTTGATAAGATTGCTTCCGCCAGAATGGAATATTCACGTCGTTGATTACCATTTATTTCAATAGTTGTATTGGTGGGTTTTTCAATTTCCTGAGGCTCCCAGTTATCTATTCCAAGACCGAAAAATTTGCTTAGTGCCTGAACGCTCATTTTTGTTCCGTTCGCTTTTCCGTCTTTCGAGTATCCGGCAATATGTGGTGTTCCGAAGTCGCTTAAATTTAACAAATCGAGGCTAATGTCCGGCTCATTCTCCCAGCAATCAACAATAAAACCATCGATATCGTTTGCTTCAATGGCATTATAAATTGCTTCGTTATCGGTAACTTCTCCCCGGCACGAATTGATAATTAACGGTTTTTTAGTCAGACTTTGCAAGAATTCCTCGTTTGCCAGGTGGTAAGTGGCATCTTCGCCGCTTTCGTTGAGAGGCACATGAAAAGTAATTATATCTGCTTCCCTTTTTATGGTTTCCAATGAGGTGAAATACTGTTTTCTTTCCACACGCTCGCGAGGTGGGTCGTTAAGCAATACGTTCATCCCCAGTGTTCTGCATGTTTTTTCAACGCGTTTTCCTACATTTCCAACCCCAATAATTCCGATGGTTAAATTTGCCAAGTCTACCCGTTTACGCATCGACCACGAAAACAAAGCAGATGCAATATACTGGTTTACACTCTCGGCATTGCAACCCGGGGCATTGGTCCATTTTATGCCTGCTTCTTCGCAATAGTCAGTGTCAATGTGATCGAAACCAATAGTTGCAGTAGCTATAAATTTAACCTTAGAGCCTGCAAGTAACTTGCGGTTACAAATGGTACGGGTACGTGTAATTAATGCATCGGCATCTTTAACCACATCCGGAGTTGTTAGATTGCCGGGAAGGTATACAACTTCAGCAAAGGGCTCTAAAGCTCCTTTTATGTATGGTATTTTATTGTCTATAACAATTTTCATAGTGGTGAAAAATGTACGTTATTCTTTCTTCTTTTCAGCGTAATATGATTTAACTATTTCATCGAGCACCCAGCTGGTACGTGCTGCTGATTTTCCGGTGCTTACACAACGTCCGCTGCCGAGTAGTTCGTTTACAACCTGTTCAACCAGGTTTTGCGAGATATGCTCCGGATTATTGAAATTCAGTTTTTTTGCTCCATCCTTGTTTTTTAGGAGAACCTCGCCATGCGAAAAGCACGACAAACAAATTTCGCCTTTTTCTCCAATAATCTGAATAGAATCTTCAACTGAATTTTTATCAGCGGCAAAACACCAGCTACCGCTTCCAAGAACACCCGATTCGTGTTTCCAGCTTGCTGATACGGTATCTTCAGCTGGATAAAGGCCTGCCCGGTTTACGGCTTGTCCGAACACAGTTGTTATTGTGCCAAAAATAAAATCAAGGTAATCGAACTGATGGGAGGCAAGATCAAAAAAGTGCCCGCCACCGCTAATTTCAGGAAAAACATGCCAGTGCATTTCATCGGGTTTCTGATTTCGTTCTTCAGCCTCTTTGTATAACTTTACATTAACCGCATAGGGCTTTCCAATTTGTTCGTTTTCAAGCAGCTCTTTTACTTTTAAAAAAGCGGGAAGAGCGCGTCGATAGTACGCTACCCAGATTGGCAGTTTTACTTGCTCAGCCGTTTGTATCATTTCCAGGCATTCGTTAAAATTTCGAGCCATGGGTTTTTCCACATAAACCGGTTTACCTGCCTTTAGCGCTTCAATGGCATATGACGCATGCGTATCGGGTGGGGTAGCAATGTAAACGGCGTCAACATCCGGATCGTTAATTAATGCGCTACCATCCGTGTACCACTTGGGTACACGGTGGCGAAGAGCATAATCTTTTACTTTATCTTCGCTTCGTCGCATAACAGCAACGAGTTTTGAATTATTGATTTTGTAAAATGCCGGGCCACTTTTTACTTCAGTAACATTGCCAACACCTATGATGCCCCAGTTGATGGTTTTCTGCTGATTCATTTTGTCAAATTTCGTTTACACTTTTTTTCGAGGTGAAACGATTTACGCGAATTCTCTTAATTAATGAGGGCTAATATTCAAATCTATCGCGAAAGGCCCATAGACCAATTGCCGGATTGGAAATGTAAAAGACTTCTTCTCCGTCGGGCAGTACATTAAAGCCATCTTTTAGTTTTTTCGGATTGTATTTTGCCGTCATTACATCAAAATCTCCGTACTTAAAACCAACACTTTCAATTTCCTTTTGTGTTAAATTGCCCGCTTGTTTTCCCGGACAATAGGTTATGCCAAAGCGGTCTTCGGATGAGCCGTGAATAAGGTGAGCAGCTGCTCCCAGGTTGTTTTGCAGGTCTTCGTTTTCATTCACCAGTTTTAGAGTATGTGGTGTGCCAAAGTAGCCGTATTTCCGTATTAGTTTATCAATTTGCGGATCTTCTCCAAACTCTTTTAGGGCAGGTGCCAAAACAATCAATTCGGCGCCATCGGCTAAAGCCATACGGGTACGATATATACTTTTGTTGCCCAGCCAGGTACTTTTAAATTCGGTAGGATCGAGCCAAACCACAGCTTTTTTTATAGGTTTTTCTACCATTTCAAAATTAACCTCTAGCGAAAGCTTTGCAGCTTTGTCGAATACCTCAAAATCGTCGCCAATAAAAAGGCCATAGCATTGCAATTGCCCATTTTTGTTAAGCCCAACAACGGTTTGAACATAAACAATTGGCAAGTGATTCGAGAAGTTTTCAGATGCATAGTTAAAAACTTTGCGCACCGGAGTATCAGCGCGTCCCATCATTCGCTCCATTCCGTAGGCTGCACCAATGTAGTGGCTTTTATTTATGCCTTCTGATCCGCCCGTACCCACAAAAATATTTTTATTGTAGTTTGCCATGCCGACAACCTCGTGCGGTACAACCTGACCAATGGACAATATTAAATCGAAATTACCCTCAACAAGGATTTTATTTACTTGTGCCGGCCAAGCGTAGTCAACAGCCCCTTCAGAAACTTCTTTCACAAAATCGGCAGGAACTGTGCCCAGCGTAATTACATCGTTGCGCCAGTCGTGTTCACGTATGAGACTGGCCGGCATTTTGCCAAACATATGGTCGATTTGGTCGGGCGTCATTGGTGTATGTGTGCCAAGAGCCGGAAGTACATCAGTAAGTCGTTCTTTAAAATATTCCCAGGTAAATTCTGTTAACTCACCTGCGCGCGAAGGCAGTCGGGTATAATCTGGCGGAATGGCCAGCACCTTTTTTCGTTCACCCATATTTTCGAAAGCTTCAAATAAGCCATTTCGAAGGTCATCGCCGGTTAATGCTGTATTTACAGAACCTTTTTCAAAATAAATCATAGTATTGTTTTTGCTGTTATAAAAATAACCAGAGTGCTAAATTGCGCTCTTTTCAAAACAGAAAATTTGGATAAGCCTATCGTTTCACTCGGGCATTTCCTCCCCAAATGCTCCATACCTGGTCTTCATCGGCAGGTTGGGCGTAATCGGTTAAAAAGGTTGCAGCCATTGCGCCCGTTGCCCAGCCAAACTGTGGCCACTTTTCTGCATCCCAGCCTTTCAGAATTCCATAAAGCATTCCACCAACAAAACCGTCTCCACCTCCGATGCGGTCGAGTACAACAATTTTTTTGGGTTCAATAACATGCCAGTTGTCGCCTTCAAGCATAACGGCCCCCCAAAGGTGTTCGTTAACGCTGACTACCTCGCGTAAGGTGGTAGCAAATACTGATGCATTGGGGAAAGATTCTTTAACTCTGGTTATGAGTCCCTTAAAGCCATCTATTTTTGCTTTTAATCCTTCGCCTCCGGCAGCCGGGCCTTCAATTCCGAAGCAAAGCTGAAAATCTTCTTCGTTGCCAATCAGGATGTCAGATACTGATGCTATTTCGGTAAAATCTTTATGCAGTTGCTCTTCGCGACCTTTCCAGAACGAGGCACGGTGGTTAAGATCGAAAGAAATTTTTGTGCCATGCTTTTTAGCTGCACGGGCTACTTCCAGGCAAAACTGAGTTGTTTCAGGCGACAATGCACCAATAAGCCCCGAGAGATGAACGATTTGCACCCCTTCTTCACCAAAAATGCGCTCCAAATCAAAATCGCTGGCTTTAAGGGTACGACCAACTTCGCCGGCACGGTCATTAAAAACGCGAGGCCCGCGGGTACCGTACCCGCTATCGGCAATATTTATCTGGTGGCGGTAACCCCACGGATTGCCCTGTTCAACTTCCGGGCCTTCATAATCCATGTGGCGTGCTTTAAGGTTACTTTTAATAAACTTCGCAATCGGACTGTCTTTTACAAAGGCGGTTAAAACTTTTACCGGTAAACCCAGGTACGACGAAATGCTGGCAACATTGGTTTCGGCACTGGTGGCATAAAGTGTAAATTTATCGCTGGAGTGAACAGGTTGTCCATTCTCCGGAGTGATACGTGTTCCCATACTGGTTGGAACAAGCATGGCATATTTACAGTTTTGTTTTAGTTCCATAATATTTGTTTTTTATTGAGCCGATTTTAACAGTGGATTATCCGATCGGCCTTTTTTATACCATTTTTATTTTAACTATTTTTTTGCGTTAGCGTTAACGGAATGATGTGTTAAATAAGCCAAATCAAGCGATTTGGCTTTTACATTATCATTTGTTAAAGCTTAAACTCCTCCAAAAGCACTGTAGCCTCCATCAACCGGAATAACAATACCGGTTATAAAATTAGATATGTCGGAGATAAGGAAGAGTGTTGCTCCCTGTAAATCTTCAGGTTCCCCGAATTTTCCCATTGGTGTATTATCAACAATTTTTTGTCCGCGAGGGGAGTAATTTCCTGTTTTTTCATCCATTACCAGAAAACGGTTTTGATTGGTGATAAAGAAGCCCGGCGCAATTGCATTTACCCGGATACCAACTTTGGCCAAATGTACCGATAACCACTCGGTAAAATTATTAATTGATGCTTTTGCTGCTGAGTAAGCAGGAATTTTGGTGAGTGGTTTGTACGAGTTCATCGAAGAAATATTAAGTACCACACCTTTTTTGTTTTTTAACATGTCGCGTGTAAAAACCATGGTTGGTAATAAGGTTCCTTTAAAATTAAGTGCAAACACTTTGTCAAAACCTTCCATTTCCAGCCCGTAAAAGGTGTCTTCCAATTTATCCATATTTTCCTCGGTCATGGTTTCAACCTTTGTTGTTGCCTGCGGACTGTTGCCTCCGGCACCATTAATCAATATGTCAATTGGACCTAGTTTTTTGTTAATTTCTACATTTGCTGCTTCCAGGGAGCTTTTGTCAAGAACATTGGCTTCAACACCAATAACTTCTGCTCCTGATTCTTTTGCTATTTCTGAAGCTACTTTGTCTGCAACTTCTTTGTTGATATCGGCAATGGCTATTTTGGTGCCCACCGACGCAATGGCTTTAACCATGGCTGTGCCTAAAACACCGGCTCCCCCGGTAATTACACATACCTTTCCATTTAAATCGCTAAATGATAATGCTTGCATATCTGTTATTTAAATTCTTTATAATAATCAACGTTTTCTTTTGTTACGATATCAATAGATGTATAGTTTTCTTTTTGAATATTTCTTCTTTGCACGATTCTCCTGAATAGCTTGTTTATTGCATTATACCCTTGCTCTTCAGGTCGCTGGCAGATAAGGAATTGTACCTGGTCGTTTTTCAAACATTCAATATTTTCTTTTAGCAAATCGTGCCCGATTACTTTAAGGTTATCAAGTTTTAACTTGTTTTGCAGGCGCCCAACAAAAAATACTTTTGAATTAGTGACAAAAATGCCCTTAATATTTTTTTGATGGATTTCTTTTTCAACCTTATTCATCCATTCATCTGAATTGGTATCCGGAATCTCAAGCGTGTACAACTGGTGATTGTTTTCTTTCTTTTTCGCAAACCAGTTATAAAAACCTTTTTCGCGTTGTACCAGGTGGTTTTGGTTATCCATTTCTTTGGCAAAATGAATGAGCAGGATATTTCCATCGGGAAGGATTAAATCCAGTAACTTTCCTGATACCAGGCCACTTTGGTAGGAATTTTGCCCAATGTAACTAAGATGCCCGGCATCTTTTATTTCAGAGTCGATAAAAACAAAGGGTATTTTATTGTTTTTAAGCTCTTCGATAAAAACAGTGGCCTCTTTCTTGTAAAAGGGAGCCAGAACAACGCCATCTGGTTTAATATTCAGTACCTTATTGGCCTCTTTTACAAAACTGGCAGGATCGGTTTGGCTAAAAGTAAATGACTCGATTTGAAGACCATACTGAGGCAGCTCCGCAATTCGTTTTTCTACACCTTTTATTGGTTTGCTCCAATACCCATCCTCTGAAGGAGGCTGTGGTAGTAAAGTGGCAAAAGTTGCCGATTTTTTTGAAGCAAGCGTGCTGGCGAGTATATTAGGTTGGTAGTCAAGTTCTTTTATAATTTCAAGAATCTTTTTCTTGGTGGCTTCGGCAACTTCTCCTCGGTTGTGCAACACCCGGTCTACCGTGCCAATCGATACTTTTGCTCGTTCAGCAATATCTTTTATCCGTATTTGTTTGTTTAGTTCGATAGCTATAAGAATTTTATGGTTTGAAAAACCTTTTAATTAGTTAATCGCTTCCAAATCTAAACAAAAAAATTATTTTTCCGTGTTCGTACACGGGAAAAATATTTCAATATGTTTTGGAACATTTTTCCATGTTAGGAAAATTAGAATTTAGCCAGATCAGGATCAGGTTTTTCTTCAAGCAAATGTGGATTTTTTACCAGGTATTTTATGTGGCGAAATAACTTGCCCCCGTGAGAGCCGTCGACAACCCGATGGTCGAGAGTTGCTGAAAGTAGCATTATTCTGCGCGGAACAATTTCGCCGTTGACTACGGCTGGCTTATTTTGCACTGTGCCAAGAATTAATACCAATGAAACATTAGAAGAAGGCAGTAATGAACCATACCCCGTATCGAGACCAACTGTACCAATATTTGAAACTACGTAAGATCCGAAGCTGTTCGAATCGAGTCCAATGCCCGGGAGCGATACTCCCCAATCGATGGTAAGTACACGGTAGAGGCGAAACAACCACTTGCGGAATGGCCAGGGTACCCGGGCAAGCATATTTTTTGATTGCATGGCATCGCGTTCTTTACCTTGTCTCGACTGACGGATGTGTTCGGCAATCTCATCTGTAACCTCCTGAATGGTTCGTTGATCGGCGTTTTCAACCTTCACTGAGCCCATTTCTCCACCGGCTAACAGTACACTTACAACACCGTCTACCTGCTTTCGTTGTGCAATTTTTGAACCTTTCACAAAAGTATTCAACTCCGGAACTTCGTTTCGTATGGCTCGTCCAACAATTAAGGTGAGAATGTAGGTGAGCGTAGTTTTTAAACCTTCTTTTCTTTTTTGAGCAATGTATTTCTCAATTTCGGTAACATCTAACTCTACCATGCCATAGATTTTCGAGTCGGTAGGCTTTTTGTAGATTGTTGACGCTACCTTGCGCCAGTCGGAATTATAATCAATATGCTTCATATAACGATTTTACTTATCAATCGTTTTCTGTAAAAATGAAAATTGTGGCTTTGAGTCGCAAATGTAATTTTTTAATCGGAAACAGCCACCGAACTTAGAAAGTTATTAGGCAACGATTTTATAAAATGCCAATAAAAACTGCTTGTCAGGGCCATATCTTGTCGATATCAACTTGTATGGGATCTATTCTTTTTAAAAAAATCTGAAAATCGGTTTGATTCTGACCACTAACTTCAAATAAGGCTTTAAAATTGGTATTGTTATGCTCTTTTAGTAGTTGCTTCAGCTGCTTAAGGTGCTCCGGTCGACTGAGGTATTTTACGGTTGCAATATTGCCCACATCGGTGTTACACATTAGCGCCATAACAATTCTTTCATCACTGGTTTTAAAATGAATTAAAGAGGCATATTCCTGGGTGAGAAACTCTTCGGTATCGGGTTGGAAAACCGAAACCGAGTCGTTGTGCAGGTATGATACCATTGAACTTTTAGAGTCGAATGAAATTCCGGTTTTCTCAAAAACGTCTTTTAAAATGCCTTGAGTTTTATACGAACCTATGAATAGCGTATTGCGGTTTGTTAAATGTTCCCATTGCAAGTCGCTCGAGTAACGCATATTTATATTCATTTGGTTGCCTCCCAAAAAACTTAACACCTTGTACAGCGCAAAAGGCGCTTGTTTATTAATATAAGTTTGCGAAGTTTTCTTAAAATCATCTTGTCCGGGTGGGAGCGTGTTTAACAAGGCTTCAAAATCTTTATCAGAGTTGATGCTGGTGTAACGTGTTGTTCCCATTTGTCCCAGGGTATTTCTGGCGCGCACAAAATAGTGGTCGCCCAGCACAATCAGCAGCGGATAATCAGAGGTGTAAATATCGTTCCATAAAAAGCTTTTTGTAATTTGTACTCTGTTTTTACCCTGGTAAATAAGTAATGAAAATATTAAAAAGAGTGCACTAACGATTAATATGTAAGGACTTAATTTTGTTATTCTGCTCGTCCACACAAGTTTGCGGTTTACTTTTATATCAACTTCGTAACCACCTTTTGGAATAGAAAAAACTATTTCATCGCCGGCTCCTTCTTTTGCATAATATTCCTTGAGTTTTTTTCTCAGATTAAAGATGTAGATGCGTATATTCTTCTCTTTTTCCTGACTTTGTTTTTTACCAAAAACCTCGTAGGCAATTTCAATCTCACGAAGTTCTTCGCCTTTCAATGATTTTTCTACTAAATGCTTGAAAAGCTCTTTGAGAACAACCGATTTTGCAAAGCACTGGCTATTTAATACTTTATGTAACTCTTTATTTATTTGATGGTAGTTTTTCATTAACTGGCTGTAAATGAATTGTGTTAAAAGCAAAGTTAACACAATTTTTACGTAACACAAATTAAAGTGCTTGGCTAAAGAAATAAAACAATTTAAGTTTAGTAAGGATATTAACAATCAAATTTAAACTTATAGAAATGCAAAACAGAAGAAGTTTTCTTGCAACCATTGGCACTATAGCTGCCGGAGCGGTCGTGTCTAATCCATTAAAAGCTGCAGTGCTTGCACAAGGTAAATTAAAAATGGTTCTTGTTGGCACCGGAATCCGAGGTAACAGCTTTTGGGGAAAACGCCTGGTTGACGAATATGGCGACATCCTTGAATTTGTTGCTTTAGTGGATAGTAATCCAGGACGGGTAAAGTATGCGGCAGAATATATTGGGGTTGGTGAAAAGTGTAAAACCTATACCAATTTTGATGATATGATTAGTGAGCAAACACCGGACTTAATAATGGTTACAACTCCGGATGCAACCCACCATCAATATATTGTAAAATCGTTGGAAAATGGAGTTGATGTATTAACCGAAAAACCGCTTACTACCGATGAAGACAAATGCCAGCAGATTTTAGATGCTGAGCGAAAGTATAAACGCAAAGTAATTGTTGGTTTTAATTACCGTTGGAGCCCTTATAACACCAAAATAAAAGAATTGCTTATGGAAGGTGCAATTGGCAAGCTTGTTTCGGTTGATTTTACCTGGATGCTAAACACCAGCCATGGAGCTTCTTATTTTCGCCGTTGGCACGGACAGCGCGAGTGGAGTGGTACTTTGCTGATTCACAAATCAACCCACCACTTCGATCTGTTGAATTGGTGGATTGACTCTGATCCGGATGAAGTTTATGCGACAGGTGATTTGGAATTTTATGGTAATCGCCCGGAGAAGAGCGGTGTAAATTGCCGAAATTGCGATGAAAAAGGTACTTGTCCGTTCTTTTATGACATTACTAAAAGTAGAACCGAATATAACTTGTATGTGAAACATGAACAACATGATGGTTATATTCGCGACAGTTGTCTTTTCAGACACGAAATAAATATCTACGACAAAATGAACGTGAACGTAAAATATGCCAATAACGTTCATCTTAATTACATGCTTACAACTTATTCGCCCTGGGAAGGATGGAGAGTTGCATTTAACGGTACAGAAGGACGCATTGAAGCCTTTTTGGATGTGCCATACCTGGAGCAGGTACATGTATCGCAGGAAGATATGCACAAGGCAGAAATGGATCAGAGAGGAAATCAGCAATTGCAGCAAAAACCAATTATTTTGCATAAGCTGTGGGGCGAACAGGAGATAATAAATGTGGGCTACAGTCGTGGCGGCCACGGTGGCGGAGATAAACGTTTACACGACCATCTTTTTAGAACGCCTAATGCAGAGGATGAATACCAGCATTTGGCAGGTACCCGCGACGGAGCAATGTCGATACTGGTTGGAACAGCGGCCCGAAAAAGTATTGAGGCAGGACAACCAATTAAGGTTGGAACCTTAACTACTTTAATACCACGTGCGAAACGACTTGTATAAATAAATAATGATGTAATCCGGAAACGCAGTATCGAAAAGTTACTGCGTTTTTTATTAATTGATATTATATTGAACCTGTTGGATTCTGAATTTCTTCCGGACCTGGTTCAGTCTTCACCAACCTTCTGATTTTAATGTTTAAATAAGCAAAAAGAATGGTCATAAACGGACTGATGATATTAAAAAAAGCATAGGGTGCGTAGGCCCAGGTGTCAACACCTAAAACCCTTGATTGAGTGGCGCCACAAGTATTCCAGGGGATAAGTACCGAGGTAATGGTTCCACTGTCTTCCAGCGTTCTGCTAAGTACTTCTGGTTTTAGACCCTTATCTTCATAGGTTTTTTTATACATACGACCCGGAACTACCAGCGCAATATACTGATCGGAAGCCGTTGTATTAAAGAATATACAGGTTCCAACGGTTGATGCAACCAGGCTTCCGGTGCTTTTTGCATATTTTACGATAGGTTGGGTAATTCGTCGTAATAATCCTGCCGATTCCATAACGCCGCCAAATACCATCGCCGAAAGAATTAACCAAACGGTATCAAGCATTCCGCGCATACCTGATGTGCTGAGTAAATCATTTACATTTTCATTAGTGGTGGTAAGGCTAACATCGCCAAACATAGCTTGCATTACCGAATAGTAGGATGCGGTGGTGTAATTTTCAATATCTCCGGCTATGCTCCTGATTACATCTGGTTGAAAAATGATTGCAAAAATTCCGCCCAATAAGGTTCCGATAAGCAATGAGGGGAGTGGAGGCACCTTTAAAACTATAACTGTTAATAAAATTACAGGAACTAAAAATAGTAAGGGGCTGGTATTAAAAGTGGCATCTACTGCCGTTTTTACGTTTTGAACATCGATTGATGCATTAGAAAAATCATAGTTGAAGCCAATAACCAGAAAAATAATAAGTGTTATGGTCATTGACGGAACAGTTGTGAAAGTCATGTACCGGATGTGGGTAAACAAATCGGTACCGGCCATTGCAGGTGCCAGATTGGTGGTGTCGCTTAGCGGACTCATTTTGTCGCCAAAGTACGCACCACTTATGATTGCTCCGGCCACAATCGCTTCATTTATCCCAATGGCCTGTCCAATTCCAAGCAATGCAACGCCTATAGTTGCAATGGTCGACCACGAGCTTCCGGTGGCAACACTAACAATGGCACTCACTACCACAGCTGTAAACAAAAACAGTTTCGGGCTTATTATATCGAGTCCGTAATAAATCATTGCAGGAACAACTCCGCTTATTAACCATGTGCCGGCAAGCGAACCAATTAAAAGTAAAATTAAAATGGAGGGCATGGCAGAACCAATGGTGGCCACAATTTTTTTTCGTACACTATCCCAGCCATAGCCTAAACGGTAAGCAACAAGTCCGGCAATGGCAGCAGCCAGCATTAGTGCAATTTGGTTGGCTCCTGATAAAGTATCATCAAAAAGTAAAACATTAAAAGTTAATAGTGCAATTAAAATAAGTATGGGCAGTAATGCCATAAAGAGAGTGGCTTCTCGTTTTGTTGTCATTTGCTTATTGATGAAATAAATGTTGCGCCAAAATAATACATCTCATTGAAAAATGTAATAAAACTGCCGGTAAATCCTGCAAAATGTAAAATTATACTTCTTCAACAAAATCAATCATCATTTTATTTAAAGGATAATTATTTGTTCTTATTTTCGTTCTTTCTTAATTAACAACTTAATATGAAGCAGGCTTTATCTTCTATACTTACAGGTTTATTTATTCTCATCTTTTTTTTGCAAACAAATGCGCAACGCGCTAATGGCTTGGCTGTTGAAGGAACTATTGCAGTTCAGGAAGGTTCGGCAGAAGGTGCAATTGTACAAATGTTTCGCGATGGCCGGCGACTGGATAATTATGGTGTAGGTGCCGATGGGAAATACAAAGTGGAGCTGAACTGGAATCACAAATGGGAGCTGGTATTTGAACATCAGGGAAATTTTAGTCAGAAAATTGTAGTTGAAACAGCTGTCCCACGGGAAGTATTAAGTACCGATCCTAAATTTCCACCATTTCCGGTTGACATTAATTTATTTACCGAGATACCAGGAATCGACAATTCCTTTTCTGAAAATACAGTGCTGAAAATCTTTTACAGCCCAAGTGTCGATAATTTTGTGAAAGAATTGTATTACAACGATGCACAAATTGAGCGACTTATAAATCAGGCAGTATTGCAAGCGCAACAGGTTGATCGGAATGCGGATTACATGAGTCGCTTAACTCGTGCTGAACTGGCTGAGCTGCGTAAAGAATACAACGAGTTGCTGGAACAAGCCGGAACGGAATACAGTAACGAAGACTTTATTGCCGCGCTGGATGGGTACAAGGCCGCCAGTAAAATCTTTCCAAGCGAGCAATTTCCAAAAGACCGCATTGCCGAAATAAATGATCTGTTGGGATTAATTATGGTAGCCGAAGATCTGGATAAGGCGATGTTAGCCAGATTTAATAAACTGGTTCAGGAAGGCGATTTGCATTTTGCTAACCGACAATTACCCGATGCTAAAAAATCATATGATCGTGCCTTGTCTATTAAACCTTTTGATCAGTATGTAAACGACCAGCTTAAAAAAATAAAAGAATTAACCGACCAACAACGTATCGATAAAAATTACCAGGATCTTATTGTACAAGGAGACCAGGCCATAAACGAATTATTGTTTAACGAAGCACTCGGACTTTTTAACCGCGCGCTTGAGATAAAACCCAACGAACAATATCCTAAAAGTAAAATTGCTGAGATAAATGAATTACTGGCCGATCAACGCAAAAATCAGGAAAAACAACAGAATTACGACGATGCCATGATGGAAGGAGAGCGTATGTTCTCCAAACAGTTTTACGATCGTGCCCTAACATCTTTTGAAAATGCCCTGTCATACAAACCCAACGATGTAAAGGCAACACGCCGAATTGAAGAGACCCGGAAGGTGATGAAAGATATTCTGAACCGCATGGAATTTGACAAATTGATAGCAGAGGCAGACAGAGCCTACAAACGAAAAGAATACCCTGAAGCTTTATCGAACTATGAACAGGCACTGGCGCTGGTACCCGATGAACCCAGAACCAAAAAGAGGGTAGAAGAGCTAAGCCAGATAATCTATGCCGAGAATAGTTTTAATGAATATGTTAATCAGGCCGATAAACAGTTTGATGCAAAGAGTTATGCCAGCGCGAAGGCGCTTTATCAAAAAGCCGATGACCTGAAAGCAGGCGACAAACATGTTGCTGAACGTCTTGAAGAAATAGAAAGGATTGTGGCACAACAAGGTCTTGATGAGCAATATGCACAGGTAATTGCACAGGCCGACAATTTGTTGGCTATGAAGAATTATGAAGATGCCAGAACCCA
Source organism: uncultured Draconibacterium sp. (assembly GCF_963676735.1). NCBI lineage: Bacteria > Pseudomonadati > Bacteroidota > Bacteroidia > Marinilabiliales > Prolixibacteraceae > Draconibacterium > uncultured Draconibacterium sp. Next base: position 1,637,118 of record NZ_OY781464.1, read on the forward strand.
ATATAACGAAGCGCTGGGAATAAAACCAAAAGAGCAATACCCGAAAGATAAGCTTAATGAAATTGCTACTGTTTTGAATGATATTGCAAGGATTGAGCGTCAGTACAATGACTTGATTGCCAGTGCAGATCGTTTGTTCCAGCAAAAAAACTATCCGGAAGCGAAGAGTACTTTTATAGAAGCGGCTCAACTAAAGCCTCAGGAAACTTACCCCTCTGAGATGCTTGTGAAGATTGAAGGATTGATTGCAGACCAGGAGCGTTTGGCCCGCGAAGCCGCCGAAGCAGAAGCTGCCCGATTGGCCGCTATCCAGGCCGAGAAGGATAAAAATTACGCTGATGCCATTGCCCGTGCTGATGAGTTATTCAATACCGAAGCCTACGAAAACTCGCGCAACGAATACCGCACGGCTTTGGATATCAAACCCGAAGAAAGCTATCCGCAGCAGCGTATCGATGAAATAGGGACGATCCTGGCACAACTTTCAGCAGCGCAGAAAGCTTACGAAGAAGCTGTTGCCGAGGGCGACCGCGAATTCCGCCGCGAAGGCTGGGAAGCCGCTATTGCTGCCTACAACACAGCCAAACAGGCCAAGGCCGACGAAACTTACCCCGATGAACAGCTGGCCAAAATAGATTCGATTGTAAGCACACGCGAGCGTTTGGCCCGAGAAGCCGCCGAAGCAGAAGCTGCCCGTCTGGCCGCTCTTCAGGCCGAGAAGGATAAAAATTACACCGATGCCATCGCCCGTGCTGATGAGTTATTCAATACCGAAGCCTACGAAAACTCGCGCAACGAATACCGCACAGCTTTGGATATCAAACCCGAAGAAAGTTATCCGCAGCAGCGTATCGATGAAATCGGAACCATCCTGGCACAACTTTCAGCAGCACAAAAAGCTTACGAAGAAGCTGTGGCCGAGGGCGACCGCGAATTCCGCCGCGAAGGCTGGGACGCCGCTATTGCTGCCTACAATACAGCCAAACAGGCCAAGGCCGACGAAACTTACCCCGATGAGCAGCTGGCTAAAATAGATTCGATTGTAAGCACACGCGAGCGTTTGGCCCGAGAAGCCGCCGAAGCCGAAGCTGCCCGTCTGGCCGCTATCCAGGCCGAGAAGGATAAAAATTACGCTGATGCCATTGCCCGTGCTGATGAATTATTCAATACCGAAGCCTACGAAAACTCGCGCAACGAATACCGCACGGCTTTGGATATCAAACCCGAAGAAAGCTATCCGCAGCAGCGTATCGATGAAATCGGAACCATCCTGGCCCAACTTTCAGCAGCACAAAAAGCTTACGAAGAAGCTGTGGCCGAGGGCGACCGCGAATTCCGCCGCGAAGGCTGGGATGCCGCTATTGTTGCCTACAATACAGCCAAGCAAGCCAAGGCCGACGAAACTTACCCCGATGAACAGCTGGCTAAAATAGATTCGATTGTAAGCACACGCGAACGACTGGCCCGCGAAGCCGCCGAAGCTGAAGCTGCCCGTCTGGCCGCTATCCAGGCCGAGAAGGATAAAAATTACGCCGAAGCCATCGCCCGTGCCGATGAGTTATTTAATACCGAAGCCTACGAAAACTCGCGCAACGAATACCGCACGGCTTTGGATATCAAACCCGAAGAAAGCTATCCGCAGCAGCGTATCGATGAAATCGGAACCATCCTGGCCCAACTTTCAGCAGCGCAGAAAGCCTACGAAGAAGCTGTTGCCGAGGGCGACCGCGAATTCCGGCGCGAAGGCTGGGACGCCGCTATTGCTGCCTACAACACAGCCAAACAGGCCAAGGCCGACGAAACTTACCCCGATGAGCAGCTGGCTAAAATTGACTCGATTGTAAGCACACGCGAACGTTTGGCCCGCGAAGCCGCCGAAGCCGAAGCTGCCCGATTGGCCGCTATCCAGGCCGAGAAGGATAAAAATTACGCCGAAGCCATTGCCCGTGCCGATGAGTTATTTAATACCGAAGCCTACGAAAACTCGCGCAACGAATACCGCACAGCTTTGGATATCAAACCCGAAGAAAGTTATCCGCAGCAGCGTATCGATGAAATCGGAACAATCCTGGCACAACTTTCAGCAGCACAAAAAGCTTACGAAGAAGCTGTTGCCGAGGGCGACCGCGAATTCCGCGGCGAAGGCTGGGACGCCGCTATTGCTGCCTACAATACAGCCAAGCAAGCCAAGGCCGACGAAACTTACCCCGATGAGCAGCTGGCTAAAATTGACTCGATTGTAAGCACACGCGAGCGACTGGCCCGCGAAGCCGCCGAAGCTGAAGCTGCCCGTCTGGCCGCTATCCAGGCCGAGAAGGATAAAAATTACGCCGAAGCCATCGCCCGTGCCGATGAGTTATTTAATACCGAAGCCTACGAAAACTCGCGCAACGAATACCGCACGGCTTTGGATATCAAACCCGAAGAAAGCTATCCGCAGCAGCGTATCGATGAAATCGGAACCATCCTGGCCCAACTTTCAGCAGCGCAGAAAGCCTACGAAGAAGCTGTTGCCGAGGGCGACCGCGAATTCCGGCGCGAAGGCTGGGACGCCGCTATTGCTGCCTACAACACAGCCAAACAGGCCAAGGCCGACGAAACTTACCCCGATGAGCAGCTGGCTAAAATTGACTCGATTGTAAGCACACGCGAACGTTTGGCCCGCGAAGCCGCCGAAGCCGAAGCTGCCCGATTGGCCGCTATCCAGGCCGAGAAGGATAAAAATTACGCCGAAGCCATTGCCCGTGCCGATGAGTTATTTAATACCGAAGCCTACGAAAACTCGCGCAACGAATACCGCACAGCTTTGGATATCAAACCCGAAGAAAGTTATCCGCAGCAGCGTATCGATGAAATAGGAACAATCCTGGCACAACTTTCAGCAGCACAAAAAGCTTACGAAGAAGCTGTTGCCGAGGGCGACCGCGAATTCCGCGGCGAAGGCTGGGACGCCGCTATTGCTGCCTACAATACAGCCAAGCAAGCCAAGGCCGACGAAACTTACCCCGATGAGCAGCTGGCTAAAATTGACTCGATTGTAAGCACACGCGAGCGACTGGCCCGCGAAGCCGCCGAAGCCGAAGCTGCCCGATTGGCCGCTATCCAGGCCGAGAAGGATAAAAATTACGCCGAAGCCATTGCCCGTGCCGATGAGTTATTCAATACCGAAGCCTACGAAAACTCGCGCAACGAATACCGCACGGCTTTGGATATTAAACCCGAAGAAAGCTATCCGCAGCAGCGTATCGATGAAATTGATAGAATTGTAAGGGAAATGGCCGCCGCCGCCGCTGCCCAGGCCGAACTTGATAGAAATTATGCCAGTTTGATTATGCAGGCTGATAGATTCTTCAATGCAAACAGTTACGGTGCGGCGAAAGACAATTATCTTGAAGCATCGGCTTTAAAAACGGATGAGCAATATCCTAAAGATAAAATCAGCGAGATTGATGAAATTCTTGCCCAACAAGCGATTGATGAAAAGTACAGGAATGTGATTGTGATAGCTGATGGACATTTTAGAACGCAGGCTTATGACGATGCTCGTTTACAGTATGAAATTGCTTTAGGTGTAAAACCTGATGAGCAATACCCGCGTTCGCAAATTATGAAAATTGACGAAATACGCGAAAATGAACGTCGACGTGTAGCTGCCGAACAGCAAGCTGCGGCAGATTTACAAAACAGACGCGAACAAATTGCACAAATGCAGGAAGAACTGGATGAGCAACGCATATTGGAAGAATCGGGCTTAAATGTCCTTTATGATGAGATTATTAAAAAAGCAGACGCTTTCTTTGATGTGAAGCAATATAATGTTTCACGTGCCTGGTATTTTAAGGCAAAAGATTTAAAACCTGAGGAAGCTTATCCGCCACAACGCATTGACGAGATTAACCAAATTTTAGGAGGATTAATGTTGAGCGAACGTGATCGGGAATATCAACGTTTTATTGATTTGGCAGATGAGAACCTAAGAAATAACGAGCTGGCGGTAGCCAGAGGATGGTACAACCAGGCGTTGTCGCAAAAATCGGATGAAGATTACCCCAAAGAACAATTACGCGAAATTCAGCGGCGTGTTGCCGAACGTGTTGCGGGCCAGAGTCAACAACAATTTGAAAAATATAAAACAACGGCTACACAGGCTTTTGACGCTCAAAACTATAGTGTTGCCCGTTTCTGGTACCGCAAAGCACTGGAGTTGCGATCGGATGATGTTGAAGTAAAAGAAAAACTGAAGGAGTTGGAGGATCTCCGCTAATTGAAGAAAAATATTTGGAACATTTAAAAGCCCGGTAAAATAAAACGTACCGGGCTTTTCTTTTAATGGTTCTTTTCTCTACAACCTGTAAAATTCGGTTCTTAAACATTTCAGAAGTTCAATGTCAATTTTCTCTGAAAAAATGCGTATTAGTTCATGTATTTTTCCGTCGATAATAATTTTACCCTGTACGGCATCAAAAAGTCGGCAGTTACCGTTATTTCTAATCTGTTTAATTTTTTTCTCAAATGCTAAACTTGATAATGGCTGATCGGTAATAAAGTATCCTTTGTGGTCTTCAAGCTGGTCGATATAGAATTGTTCTTCCAGCTCGGTCAATACAAAATGTTTGTTTATAATTGCTTTTACCTCTTCTTCAAGGGTGACTTTATCCAGGAATATAATGCCCTGGGCAGTTAAGCATTTTTGCAGCTTAATCAGCTGGCTGTAATCGGGGAAGTTTTTAATCCGAATGGCTGCAAATTGTTTACCACCCGATTCAATAAGGGCACTGGCAATGTTTATGCGTTCCAATAAGCATTTTTCAATACCTACAGCCATATTCATAATTTCTTCCAGAAAATGAAAACGTTTGGTAAACAAAAAGATCGAATTGGGGGTGGCTTTACGTGGGCTTCTTCCGTAATAGTTGGCATACGGATTTGTAGCTTCTGCAATGTAGATGTTCTCGGGAGTATTTAGTGTGATTTGAATCAGTTTCTCGTGTTTGATAATAATTCCGCTTAAATGGATTGTTTTTTTCATCCTGGTAAATTTTAAAGAACTGATTGATTTTTATACCTGTTTAAACAAAGGAATAGAAACTTGTCGTATTCTATTTCCTTCTTTTATAGCTCAAAGAACGGTGGCTTTACCTATAAATTTACGTCAATTTTTATTGAAATACCATTTTTTGAGGTAAAACTTAATTCCGAATGACGCAAGTTTTTAATCTGTCGTTAGTTGACAAATGTTTAAAATTGGGGGTGAAAAAGACATAAAGAGAGACAGTATTAACAGCAATGAAAAACAGGTGGTGTTGAAAATATATTGCAAACCGTTATAATTTTGCTGCTTTTTATTAATTTTTATCAGATAAGTTGTAATTTTTACAGCCATTTGTACACCTATTTTCTGGCGCTGATGGGGGATATGAACAGGAGCCATAAATACGAGAATTACAAACTATAATTTTACATATAAAAATACACATGAAAAAAATTGCGTTACTATTAATTCTGTTTTGTACAGGGCATTTGATTTATGCCCAAACTGAAATTGAAAAAGGCCTGAATGCTATAAATGAACAGGCAATAAAAGGGCAAATGGAATTTTTGGCCTCCGACTGGACTGAAGGTCGTGCGGTGGGAACCAAAGGGGCATATATAGCTGCTGATTATATTGCTGCCATGTTTAAAACCTATGGTATTCAGCCATTTGGCGACGAAAGCTATACGCAGCCTTCGAGGGCACAGCGGATGGAGGGTGTTCGGCCCGAAAAATACAGAACTTATTTTCAGAATTTTAGCCTTATTGAGTACGAACCGGGAGAGGAGCAGGTTTTATCGGTAGTTAGCAGCAAGCCGGGAAGCGAAAGCTCCATGAATTTTGCATATAAAACCGATTTCTATGTGCGTACAGGAACGGTTGGGCAGCAAGCACAGGCTCCTCTTGTTTTTGCCGGTTATGGTTTTGCCGATAAGGAAAGTGGCTACGACGATACAAAGAAACTTGATGTTCAGGGAAAAATTGTTGTGATTTTAAGAGGTTATCCTGGTCATAACGATACGGCCTCGGTGGGCTATGAGAAATTTAAACCTGAAGGGCGTTATGCGGCTTATTACCTGGAGCGCGATAAATCCGAACGTTTAAAAGAAGCCGGAGCACTTGCCATCATTCAGGTGAGTCCTGGTAGTAAGCCCATGATGAGTTGGGCACAGAATGATATTTATACCAACAATGGTGGCTTTAATGAAGATGATAAAAAACCAAACCCATATTACAATAATCGAATGTCGTTACCCGAAAAAGAACTCGATACCAATGTGGCTACTTTCTCGGTGTCAGACAGGGTGGCTAATCAAATTCTTGAAGGAACTGGGGTTGATTTAATTGCCTTTGAAGAAAAGGTGGCTAACCATCTGGAACCGGCATCGCAGGTGCTAAGCGGAAAATCACTGGCTTTTAAAACAACTGTAAATTCAAAAATTGTAAATGCCCGAAATGTGTTAGGCTATATTGAAGGCGAAAACAAGGATGAATTTATTGTTGTTGGCGGACATTATGACCATTTAGGAAAATGGGATGGAGTAATCTACAATGGGGCCGATGATAATGCTTCTGGAACGGTAGGTGTAATGACTATTGCCAAAGCTTTTATGGCTACCGGTAAAAAACCGGAAAAATCGGTGGTTTTTGCCGCATGGACAGGCGAAGAAAAAGGACTGTTTGGCTCGAGATACTTTGTTCGCAACGCAAAAGAGGAGAATTTAAATGTAGTGCTGAACTTGAATTATGACATGATTGCCCGCAACCCTAAAAACGATACGCTTGAAAATCAGGTACATATGGTTTATACCAAAGCCAACAAAAACATTGCTGAAACAACAACAAAAAATATTGAAAATTTTGACATTAATCTTGATCTTTCCTTGCGCCCGTCGGAGAATCCCAGGGGAGGTAGCGACCATGCACCTTTTGCAAAAGAAGGAATTCCGATTTTTTATTTTATGGCAGCTATGCATCCCGATTACCACCAGCCATCGGATGAGCTCAGTAAGATTAACTGGGAGAAAATGGAGAGTATAATCAAGCTCGGTTTTCTTAATACGTGGAAGTTTGCCAACAGCGATGAGTGGAAAATGACAAGTGTTGATCCGGAAACCAAGGAGAAATAATGCAGACAGGTTGCAGAATAAAAAAGGCTTTCAGTTTCATGAAAGCCTTTTTTATTACACGAATATTTTGACTTTTTCGTGTTTTTATGTTTTTCAAATATAATATGCAATTAAATCAACCACAAGCATTGATAAGGCTTTAACTCTTTTGATTTAAATTCGGAGTTTGAAATTAAGTCGAACTTGGAAGTTGCCGGAAAGTCGAGCGTTTGAACTTCATCGGTCATGTTTACTATTACCGTAATTGTTTGTCCTGTTGCTTTTCGTTTTAATGCAAAAAATTGCTGGCCAATATCCAGTATTTCCTGTTTTGAATTGGGATGGAAAGCAACTTGTTCCTTCCGAAGCAATATGCGTTTTTGCAATTCGGTGAAAACCTTCCGTTGCGGTGTATCTGAATTCAAGACCTCATTTAGCTCATTTAACTTCCATTTCCGTCGGTTGATGGTGCGGTTGTGATTTGTTTGGGCAACACCTTCGAGGTAGTTTGGTGTAGCCGTAAGGCTGTGAATATAAAAGGCCGGAACACCAGCCATACTCATCATAACTGTTTGCGAAGCCAGGAAACGTTCGACCTGAAACTCGTCTTCGCCCTTATTTGTTCCCTTTAATGCATCAAAATAAGTGATATTAAGTTCGTATGGACTCTGGCTACCATCAGGATTTGATTTATAATTGACCATGCCGCCAAACCCTTTCATATTTTCCACCAGAGCACCTTTTTCTTCTTCGGGCAAAAGTCCTTCCAACGGACGCACTCCAATTCCATCGTGAGAGGCTGTAAAATTGAAGAAAGTTTTATCTCCATCCAATTGCGGCAGGCTCTGTGCCCATGTTGTCAGAAAATGTGAATTGCCTGTGTGTAAAGCATGCAATAAAAGAGGAGGGAGGCTAAACTGGTAAACCATATGTGCTTCGTCGCCATCACCAAAATAGCTCAGATTTTCTTTGTTGGGCACATTGGTTTCGGTGAGGATAATCGCATTTGGATTTATAAACTCTGCCACATCGCGCATCAGTTTTACCACTTCATGAGTTTCAGGAAGATGTAAGCAGGTTGTTCCAACTACTTTCCATAAAAATGCAATGGCATCAAGGCGAATGATACGCGAACCTTTGTCGATGTATGTTAACAAAATATCCATCATTTCCACCAGCAGTTCCGGATTTGAAAAATTCAGATCAACCTGGTCGGCACTAAAGGTCGTCCAAACATGTTTGGTTCCCTTTGGGGTTTCGTATGCAGTTAAAAGTGGTGTACTGCGTGGCCGTGTTACCTGCGATAAATCCTTCGCCGGATCTTCAACAATAAAATAGTCTTTTCCTTTTCCGTGTTGTTTCAGGAAGTTTTTAAACCATTGGCTTTTGCTCGAAGCATGATTGATTACCAAGTCGGCCATCAAATCATAGTCGCCTGCCAGCTGTTCAACGTCCTCCCAGTCACCCAGGTCGGGGTTTACTTCCCTAAAATCAATAACAGAGAAACCATCGTCGCTGCTAAAAGGGAAAAATGGCAAGATATGTACCACCGATAATTGTTCGTTCAGGTTGGTATTTAAAAACTGATGTAAAGTTTGTAATGGAGCTTCATCATCCGTTATAATACTATCGCCATAGGTAATTAGTACAATATCTTTTTCGTTCCACTTATTTCCCGATTTTGAAGTAATTTGATACGAGGAAATAATGTGAATTAAATCGGCGAGAATAGATTTGTTGTAGTTTTCTTTATAGATAAACTTTAATCTGCTCTCAATTTTTTTTATGAAAGAAGTATTGGGATTAAGCATATTTTTCTGTTTTTAAAGAATATTGTTATCAGCTTCTACTATATCGTAAAATTCTTCAAGAATATTGGGAAAAGCACTTCTAACTCTTTTCCAACTCGGCATAAGTGGCACATTGTCAGGATTATTCAAATAATCAATTCCTGATTGATAGACATTCTTTACAAAAAGGTCGATCACTTCTTCTTCTTTATGGAAATCGTATGAAAGACCATTCATTGCTGCATCAGCTTTGTATAAATCTACAAATTCCAAAGCAATACGATAATATGTTGCTTTTAATGTACGAAAGAATTCAGGTGTGAGGGTAATTCCGTCAGTAGCAAGTTTTCCAAAAATAGCTCTGGAAACATCGCGGCTCATTTTTGATAATCCTTTTTCGGCATCTTCGGCCGAAAGCGACTGGTGTTTATGATCGTAACGGTCGGCAATTTCAACCTGGCAAATCCGGTTAAACGAGTTGTTTCGTTCCACTTCGTTTAAAATACCAATTTCAAGTCCCCAGTCATATGGAATACGAATGGTTTTAATCACATCAGCACGCATCGAAAATTCTCCGGCCAGCGGGTAGCGGAAACTATCAAGATATTCCAGGTAGGTATGATGTCCAAGTAATTTTTTTAAGGTTCTTAAGAGTGGGGTAACGAGTAAACGAACGGCCCGGCCATGTAGCTTCTCCTCATCAGTTCTGAAATAATACCCTTTACAATATTTGAAGTTAAAAGAAGGGTCGGCAACCGGGTAAACCAGTCGTGCCAGCATCTCACGATTATAAGTTACGATATCTGCATCGTGCAAGGCAATTGCCTCCGAACGTGCTGATGCAATCATATAGCCAAAACAGAACCATACATTCCGTCCTTTACCCGGCACTGAAGTATCAATGTTTTTGGAGGCCAACTTGCGTTTAAATTCCTGCATGCGCGGGCCATCGTTCCATAAAACGCGGTGATGCTGCGGTAATTCTGCAAAAAATTCCAACGCATTTTTATACTGGTAATCGTCGGCTCTATCTAACCCAATTACAATTTCATCAATGTAAGGTATCTCTTTTAAAATGGAAACAATATCTTTTAATGCCTGGCGCGATAGCTCTGAATATAAGGAAGGGATAATTAATCCAATGGGTCTTTTTTTACTAAACTTTTCAAGTTTTTGCTCCAGTTCTTCATATGGTCTGGCACGTAAATTATGAAGCGTTGCTACAAATCCATTCTGATAAAAATCTCCCATCTTATTCGTTTTTGTGTTTCTTTATAAAAATAAACAAACCTTTGGTATATTATTCTTTCTTGCGCTGTTGTTTATCTGCCTTAACTTAATAGTAAGGTATTGCCAGTTGTCCTAAAGTTCGCGCATATACATACTTTTTATAATTGGCTCCAGCTTTTCGGCAATAATCTTATGATCCAGTTTTTCTTTTAATACCTGCAGATTGTGCTTAACTATTGTATTTCGGTAAGGGATGTCGGTAAGCAGTTGATAGGCTGCATCCACCAGGTCGGGAGTAATTCCGCCGCCATCGATTGCCGGAAGGTCGAAGCCATAATGTTCAATTTCTTCTTTGTAAACATCGTATTTGTTTATTACCGCGGGTAAGGCAAACGACATCATTTCGAGCAGGTTGTTCCCAAACCCTTCCACATCGCTGAAATAGGTTCCTATTCCGCCATGGGCCGCCACTATTGATGGAACTTCTGCAAACTTGTAAAATTTCTTGTCGACAATAATATCGCGGTGCGAAAGAATGTTGTGTTCGCCAAAAATTAAAACAACATTACTGTCGGGGTTGGCTTTGCACAGCTCGGTATAATGCGTGTATAAATTGTTTAAGTACTGGTTTTGCTCATCGCCCGAGTGTCCACTCACAATTACCGCCAGACATTTATTTTTTCTATTACTTCTGAATTTTTTCTCCAGTTCAAAAGCCAAATCAATAGCCAGTTCAATTTTTTTGCGTGGAACCACACGGGTATGTTGCAGTAGAATTACTGTATCGTCCATGGTAAATCCACGGCTTTCAACTTGTTTTTCAAGACCAATGTCTTTCATAAACGAGTCGTTGTAATTGTCCTGCTCCGGGCAAAGCAACTCATTTGTTTCTGTAGGTAAATGTTCCCATTTCCACGGAATTTCGGTGGTATTTGGTACAACTGTTGTTCGGAGCTTGAAAAATTTTTCGAGCTTGGTGCTGTTATGCTCTTCAAAAAGTCGTTTCCCCAAATCAATTTGCTGCTTATTAATAAAAGCAATAGAGTTTACATAGGTTACTCCTGGTAAGTATTTCAGGTATTTCTGAATTACTTTATTTGGATGAGCAAAAATAGCACGTTCAAAATAAGAATCGTGCCACCACACCATAAGTTTGGGCCAGATAATGCCCTCGGCGCGCAGCTCTTCAATGTAATAGCCCAACCCAACAGCTGTTATAAAGTTGTACGGATGCGAAGTATTGTGTGCGATAATCAAATCGATGTCATTTTCTTCCACCCAATCTTTGATAACTTGTTTGGCATACAGGGCATTTTCATGAATCATTTCATCCAGTCCTTCAGCATCCGGATTATTGAAATTATTAAGAATACTTTTGTGGGCTTCACTTTTATGCCAAAACACATCATTGGTTTGTGCATTAAAACGTGGCGAAGAGTGGGCCGCTAAAAAGAAAAAGTTGCCAATGTTTATGTTCAGATGCTGCGACATGGCCTCAACCGATTGGTCGATGACAATTGATACCCCATCATTCTTACCAATAAGCGAGTGGATGATACCTATATGTAATTCGTTAAGATTCATCTAATTCATTTTAAAGTGTTATTACTTTTCCGGCTTAAGCCTAAGCCAGAATATTTAACAGCTGTTTTAAATCGTTTATTATAAAATCGGGGAACAGGCCTTTTACACGGTCGTCGTTCTCCCGCAGACGTAACGAGCGTTCGTCGCCAGCAAACAATACAGTTCGTAATCCGGCTTTGGAAGCGGTATATACATCTTTTAGCATATCGTTACCAACAAAAATTGTTTCTGATGGCTCGATGTTGTATTTGCTGTTCAACACCGGAATAAATTTGTCGAATAAAGCGGTGTCGGGTTTGGCCCTTAACTCATTAAAGGAATACACCGAGAGATCTTCATGAAACATTTCAATGTGTTGTTTGGTGCTGAACTCTCCGGTGAGAAAATAATTCATAATAATGGGTGTATAAAATTGTGCATTGGAAACGATTCCAATCGGAAGTCCCATCTTTTTTATTTCAAGCAGCACCTCTTTCATTCCCGGCATGGGATACACCCGGTTACTTAATAGCTCGAAAACCATAATGGTGTCAGCCCTCGATTCGTTGCCACTTAGTTTAAAAAAACCTTTGTTTTGGGCTGCTTCAAACATTCTCTGCCAAACTTTAAAAATGTCAACATCGGGGTAGGGGTGCCCTTGTGCTTTTAGTTCTTGGTGTTGCTTTTTTACCTGTTCCTGTAACTGTTTGAGCAGAAAATTACAGGTATCTTCCTTGCAAGCCGACAAATCGAAACCACCGGCCTCCATTGCGGTGCGCATATTTTCGGTGTTTAACGATGCCTGGTCAATGTCTCCTGAAGAGGAAATAAGTAAGGTGCCGTAAATATCGAAAATAACAGCTTTTATTTTTTCGTTTGAATCTGTTTTTAGATTCGGGCAAAAAGTGGTAGGAATGGGATCCAGTTTTTCGGTACTATCCAACCATTTTTTTATATCGTTCCTGAAGTTTAATTCCATACCCTTTTAAAGAATAGTTGTTTTTGATAATTGTTTTGTTTTTATCGATGATGTGAGATTTGACATCACTAAACAAAGTATTTAAAATCGGATTTTGTTCAAAAAGTTTTTGTTTTTCTATCTTTCCACTCAATACCCCCTGAATAATTTCCATTTGCATTTTCAGGTTCAGGTCTTTAAAATCGGTTTTAATGCCAGGTATGTGCAGTTTATAGTAAAGTGTTGGAAAAATAAAACCATCGTTTTTAAAGTCTCTGGTAATGAAATCGATATCGCGCCCTACCACTGGCGTGTCAAGCAACCAGGGTTCCAGGTATACCATTCCAAAGCCTTCTTTATAACTTGTGGTAATACAGAAGTCACTTCCTCGTAAAAGTTTTTCGAAATTTACCTTTGTCCCGGCTTCAAAAACAATGTCGACATCGTTCTGTTCACAAAAATTTGTCCATTGTTTATACATCTCAATTTCTACCGGATTTTGAGGCGGTTGAGTTACGGTAAAATTTGCACGGTGGCGGAATAAAATTGATAAGAGTATAAATTCGCCAATATTTTTTCGTTGTATAACGCGCACCGGATAGCTTACCAGTAGTTTTTCCCGATTTATTTGCAATTGCGCACAAATTTCTTGCTTGGCCACCGCTTTATCAGGTATATTTTCCGAGGCATTAAACGTAACCGGGTTGGGCAGCCATTCTATGCGCTCTTCTTCTACTCCAAGTTCTTTCAATCGTTCAAAATCAAACGAGTTGAGCACACCGTAATGGTAGTTCGACAGTTTTGGATAAAGTATCTGGTTAACATCTTGCAGAAAAATATCATGAATGATTTCTTCTAAAAAGGAATAATTGCTCGGGCGGTCTTCTGCAAAATCGTGCGCGTGGTTAAAAACTTTTACTCCTTCTTTTGCAAGCAAATAAACGGCGTAAGTAACTATGGGGTTTTTTCCCAGGTTTAAATTATGGAAATGTAAAACCGTTTCAGGAGTCAGGTGCTCTCTTATTTCCCGATGAACTTTATGCAGCATATCTTTAGCCTCCTGTTCGGTATATTTTTTACGTTCCAGGTAATTTAAGTCGCTAAAAACATGAAGTTCTGCATTTCTTGAAGTTATTATTTCAGGATTAGGACAGGCGCCTACCAGTACTTTTACCTCTTCGTTGGCGAGGCTATCGATTTGTGATTCGATAATCCGGGTTACTCCCCCGGGATTTAAATGACTATGTGCAATTACAACCGGCATATTCTAAGTTTGCCGATAAAAATAGAAAATCGTTGTTAAATAACTTCCAGGATTCTATTTTTATAGAAAGTTTAACTAAAACCTAAAATCCATGAGAAAAAATCTGACAATTCTTTTGGCCCACATCTGCTTTTTTGGGGCAGGCACAGGATTTATCTTTTCGCGTGGAAGGGTTAACAGTCCCTGATTTTATCGAGGCACTTGAAAAAAGTTCGAAAACCTGTATTATCCAAATTGGAGTGATGGAAAAGCACGGGGCACATCTGCACCTGGGTACCGACTTATACCTGGTTCGCGAATATTCGCTTCGGGCTGCCGAACAAGAATATACAGTAGTATTTCCGTGGTACTATTTTAGCCAGATAAACGAAGCACGTCATCAGCTGGGAACTATTTCGTATTCGCCCGAATTGATTTGGAAGCTCTTGCAGGAAACGCTGGACGAGTTAAGCCGGAACGGTTTTGAAAAAATAATTATTGTAAACGGCCATGGCGGAAACAATGCTTTTCTGAATTATTTTGGAATGGCACAGTTAGCAGAGCCAAGAGATTACAGCATGTACTGGTTTCGCCCCGAAAGTAATGCGGAAGTGATGAAAAAATTTGTGGAACTAACGCATGAAGATAAAAATGATGCCCATGGCGATACCCGCGAAACATCGTCGATGCTGACAGCTGAACCCGATGTGGTGCATTTGGACCGGGCGACACAGCAGTCGGGTAAAACCAGCAGCGCATAAAAGAATTGAAATATGTTTATACCGGAATTTGGTGGTATGCCAGTTATCCAAATCATTATGGCGGCGAGGCATCAACAGCCAATGCCGAGGCAGGCGAGCTATTGGTAAATGAAACCGTTCGCCAACTGGTTGAAATGATTCAATTGGTAAAAGCAGATAGGGTTGTACCTGCCTTGCAAGAGCAATTCTTTAAGGAAGCTGCCGATCCGTTAAAGACGAAACAGCAGAAAACGGTAGAATACAGGGAGGCCATCTTTTTAAAGAGGTGAAATCCTTGTTTTATTAAAATTTTTAATTTCTTATTCTTTTACAAATTCCAGTAAATCACCGGGTTGGCAATCCAATGCTTCGCAAACCGCTTCCAGCGTACTAAATCGTACCGCTTTGGCTTTGCCTGTTTTTAGTATGGAAAGGTTGGCCAGTGTAATGTTTACTTTCTCCGATAGTTCGTTGAGCGACATTTTGCGTCGCGCCATCATTACATCAAGGTTTACAATTATTGGCATAGCTTAAACGGTTAAATCGTTTTCAGACTGTATTTCTATACCTCGCTTGAAAATCTGGTAAATAATAAAAACCAAACAGGCCATAAACAAATATTGTCCGTGATTCCAGGAATCATTCAGGTTGCCGGCTTTATCGCCCAGCCAGGCAATAAAACCACCGGCAGTAACTGCAAAAATCCACACGGCAAACAAAGTGTAGCTTATCTGAGCCAGCTTATAGGCAACTATTCCGGTAAACGGATTTGAAATTTTTAATTTATTAATGAGCTTAACAACCATCCACCATACCACGGCCTTTAATAGGTTCATAATAAATTGGGCAGCCATTAAAACCGAATATAGATTGAAATTTTCTTGTCGCAACTGAAACAAATTAAGGCCTTCGTGAATATTTTTTGCGCTTTCCGGATTCCGTAAACTTGAAAAATAGGAAAATACCAGAACTCCAGCTGCTACAACAAAACTAAAAAAGGCTATCCAGGCAATTACTTTCATAAAAATCAGAACCTGTTCTGTTTGGGTTTTTCTCTTATTTTTCATTTTTATCTATTTAGATTTCAAACGAAAATAAATAAATAATTATTGAAAAACAATAAATATATATTGAAAATAGTAAATTCGTGTAGTTTGAACCTGAATGAAGGATTATTATATTTTAATAGTTAATTTGCTTACTTTCTTAATTCAGACAAATTTATCTTTACTTTGCATCCTGAAATAGAAAGGATTAAAGTTATGGCGAAGAAAAGGGTAAATGTGGTAACCATGGGATGTTCGAAAAATCTGGTTGATTCGGAGGTTTTGCTGAACCAGCTGGAGAAAGGAAAATTTGAAGTGTTGCACGATTCAAACGAAACCAATTTTGATGCAGTTTTTGTAAACACCTGTGGTTTTATTCACGATGCCAAGCAGGAATCGATTGATATGATTCTGGATTATGCCGAGGCGAAAAAACGCGGTGAAATTGATAAACTTTACGTAATGGGCTGTCTCTCGGAGCGTTACCATAACGAGTTGGAAGAAGAACTTCCTGAAGTAGACAAATACTTTGGTAAGTTTGATATGAAAGCCATGGTGGAAGAGCTAAAAGTTACCTATGCACCTGAATATATTTACGAGCGTAAAATTACCACACCCTCGCATTTTGCTTATCTGAAAATTTCTGAAGGCTGTAACCGCTCGTGCTCGTTTTGTGCCATTCCTAAAATGACGGGCCGCCATAAATCGCGCACCATCGACAGTTTGGTAAAGGAAACCCGCTACCTGGCTAAAAAAGGAGTGAAAGAATTGTTGCTGATTGCGCAGGATCTTTCGTATTACGGAATTGATTTGTACGGCAAAAATCAATTGGCAGAGTTAATTACCAAAGTGTCGGAGGTAGAAGGTATTGAATGGATTCGCTTACATTATTTGTATCCTACGAAATTTCCGATGGAGATTCTGCCGGTAATGCGCGAAAACCCGAAAGTTTGTAAATACCTGGATATGCCCTTACAGCATATTTCAAACCGGGTGCTAAAAAATATGTTGCGCCATGTTACCCGCGAAGAAACCGAAGCATTAATTGCAAAAATTAAAGAAGAAGTGCCGGGAGTAGTAATCCGCACAACGATGTTGGTAGGTTTCCCGGGCGAAACGGAGGAAGATTATAACGAGTTAAAAGAATTTGTGCAGGAGCAAAAATTTGGCCGACTGGGTGTTTTCCCGTATTCGAACGAAGATGGCACATATGCCGCCAGTAAATTTGAAGACAATTTGCCCGACGAAGTAAAACAAGGACGTGCCGACGAAATCATGGAACTGCAACAATACATTTCTGCTGAACTCAACCAGCAAAAAGTGGGGAAGGAGTTTGATGTGATAATCGACCGTGAAGAGAGCGATTACTATGTTGGACGTACCGAATTTGATTCGCCCGAGGTTGACGGAGAAGTTTATATTACTACCGACGAAGAATTAAAAAACGGCACCATTGTTAAAGTGAAAATAACAGGTGCCGAAGATTATGACTTATACGGAGAACTGATATAAACGATTTACAGTTTCTGCATTTCCATTTCATTTATTTCTTTTCCCCAGTTCGGATGAAGCGGTGATTCCGGTTCGAATTTGTCGAATTTCACTTTTGCTGTTTCAAAATGAGGACGGGCAGCATCAGCGCCACCTCCAAATTGTTCGGGCATATTAAAAAGTGTAATAGCACGCAAATAATAGCTTCTCGGATTTTCCGGATTTAGTGCAATTGCTTTGTCGATTGCTGCATTCATTTTAGGCATGTATTCCATTCCTCTTGTCATCGGATCTACCGTAATTCGCGAAGGAATAAGAAATGCCTCAAGTGAAAACAATTCCGATTCGTCGGGGGCAATTTTAAGTGCCTTGTCCAGAAATTGCTGCGCTTTATCGAGGTAGGCATCTCTTTTATTCACATCCTGATCGAAATAACTGACCACGATCATTGAATACGATGCATAGTACAAAGGCAACCATTCTTTGGTTTCTGTCATGCTAATCCGTTCAAAGGTATTTGCAGCCTCCTGAAAGTTGACTATTGTTTCCGAGCTATTCATTTTTTCGAGAGCTGCAGTCATCGCTGCTTCGTAGTTTTTCCCCTGTGCTGCGGCAGTCAAAACTACCAGGCTGAAAATAAGCGTTAATAAAGTCTTCATGTGATTTAATTTTTAATGTTTATAATTGAAATGATAGTAGAAATACAATGAGTCGCTTTTGTCCCGGCACGATGGGTTGCGCCTGGTAAACTCCATTATCGTCGGGTGTTTGCGCGTAGTTGTAACCAAATACATTGTTAAAGCCCAATGCATTGTTTACAATTACATGTGCCACCGTTTGCGTGTTGAAAAGGTAAAACAGGTGTGTGAATCCGAAACTTAAGTCGTTGTAGGTTTTGGTTCTGCCGTCCATAAAACCGGGCATGTTTGGATTATCGTACGGACGTCCGCTGGCAAAGGTGTAAGAGCCCGAAATAAACGAGTTGATTTTAGTGAAATACTGTTTGTAAACCACCGATAGGTTGTGTCTCGATACGTAGTGTGGAGTGACTTTCATGGGGTAATCTCGATAATTTCTTTTTGAATCGATGAAGGAATACGAAATCCAGTAGTCGGCTTTTCCAAACTCTTTCTGGTCGCGCCAGAAAACATCAATTCCTCTTGAATAACCGCTTCCTGTGTTGTTGTAATTTCCTGGATTTGCAGAAAATTCTTCATCAAATTTTACCAGGTCGGAATAGTTTTTATTGTAGGCTTCGATGCGTAACGTGCGGCTGTCTTTTTTATACTGCCAGGTTAAAATGGAATGTGTTGAAGTTTCGGGAGCTAGCTCTTCGGTGAATTTCAGGTAATCGTCGCCGGGGTTCTGATAGAACTTTCCGTAAGCAGCCGAAAGCTGACTGTTCTTGCTCGTTTTTACTGCTGCCGAAAGTCGAGGGACGGCATTTAATTCATTGATCAGCGAATTATATTCGCTTCGCAGACCGGCTTTTAGAGCGAACTTTTTTGTCACTTTCCATTCCGATTCGGCAAAGCCTGCAAACAGGTTATTGATGAATGAAAGATTAAAATCTCCATTCATATCGATGTCTTGTTCATACTTATTAAATAATGCTTCAGCTCCGAAAGTTGTAGTAACATCTTTAACCGAATAGTTGGATAATGTAAGTTTCAGTTGACTACTGTTTCTCGAGGTCGCAATAGCATCAGAATCGATATGCATGTTTTCGCGGTTGATACTAAATGCAACACCGGTTTGAATCATCCAGTTGTCGTTCAGCATCTCGTTAAAGGTTGTGTTCGAATACAAATTCTTATTTCCCATACTAAGCTCCTGAAAAGTGGATTGCTCAAAGTTGTCATAAAGTAAACTGCTTGTGTCGTAGCTAAAGGTGGCAAAAGATTTTAGCATTCCCGTTTCACTTGTTTTATGCCGGAACAACATTGTTGAACCAACAATAACGGGGTCTTTTAGCCACTCCACATTTTGTTTAAACCGCTTGTTACTGAGTGCCGTATTCAGGTATTCGCCACTTATCGACAAGGATGTATTTTCCCATCTTTTTGCATGCGAACCCTGTAGGCCAACTGAAAGTACAGAAATACTCGATTTGGTTTCCGGCTCAAGAGCAGTGGTGTTTAACGCCACAATCGATGAAAGTGCCTGTCCGTATTCGGCGGAGTAACCACCGGTGCTAAAAACCGATCCGTTAAAAAGGATGGGAGAGAAGCGGCCTCGTGTGGGCAGATCGGGCATTTTTGAATAGTAAGGGGAATTCACCAGCATCCCGTCCATGAAGGTTTTGGTTTCGTAGCTTTCACCACCGCGCACAAAAAGTCGTCCTTCTTCGCCAACGGTTTGCGACCCCGGCAATTTGCCAAACGCCCCATAAATATCGCCATTGGCTCCTGCTGTTAGCGCCACATCCAGTGGTTTTAAAACCACTGATTTCTTTTTGTCGCTGGCCTCAAAAGTTCCGGCGTTGATAATTACTTCATCGAGTTCGCTAATTGCTTCAATAAGAATGATTTTTAAATCCCTTACATTTTCTGAAAGATTTATGACCTGGCCATGTGTCTCAAAACCAATGCAGCTGGCAATCAACGTTTGTTCTCCGCTTGCATCGACCTGAAAATTAAATATCCCTAAACTATCGCTTGTTGTGCCGTTGTAGGTTCCCTGAATAAAAATATTCACCCCGGTGAGCGGACTCCCTGAATCTGATTGCACAACCCCCGATATTTTAACCTGTGCATTACCAAGCAGAATCAGAAATTGAAAGAGTATGATTAAACGAGTCTTCATGGTTTTTTCTGTTTTATTGTTTTTGTACTTCAAATTTCCAACAGAAAAAGGTGGGGTGGAAATAAAACAATACAGCCGGTTTGCTTTTTACCACGAACGGGACCAAAACCATGACGAACCGGAAGACGATTTTTGGGTGGAGTTACAATGAGGTGTAAGTTTCTGATTTGGAAGGGTGGGCTCAGAAAAGAAAATAGCCGCTTATTGTAAACGGCTATTTCCGGGATGTTTTTTAGTAAGCTTTAGTTTATTCGTATATGCGAATAATCTCTCCGGTGCGCAGGCCTTCAACACTTCGCTCGTACCCTTTGGCAACTTTTTGCATCGGTACAGGCGTGTGGCCGGGAAAGGCCGCCCCTAATCGTTCCGCCGAATCTTCAACCAGGCCGGGCGCTACAACGTTTAATCGGAACTCGTTGGCGTGTTCCTGCGAAACAGCGCGCACAAAACCATGAATGGCATTATTGGCCATAGCCGAGTTGGTTGCTCCAAACACGGGGTCTTCAGCTAAAATACCGGTTGTTAAAGTTATGGAACCACCTTTATTCAGATAGTTTTTACCAATTCGAACAATGTTTACCTGCCCCATCAATTTGCCCCTGAGCCCTACATAAAAATCTTCTTCCGTAAGTTCGGCAAAGGGGCCCCATTTTGTAGCTCCGGCGCAGTTTACAATGGCATCAACTTTCCCAATCTTTTCAAACATATTTTTTATCGATTCAGCACTTTCCATATCAACATGCACATCGCCATTTGTTCGGCTGGCAGTGATAACTTCGTGCTTTATTTTAAGATGCTTGCTTACACAGCTGCCAATTGTACCGTGGCCACCAATTACTACTATTTTCACTTGTAAAAATTTAATGTTATTTCATCATAACAGAATTTACATGGCGATGTTTACTTCTTTGCCATCCATTTTATTTAAGGCAGGGCAAAGCGCTCCGGTTTTAGGCTTTCGTTTTTTACGGCATGCTTTTAAACTCATTCAAAAACGAAACCAGCCATTTGCATTTAAAGTAAAAAGACATGTATGCTTTTCAGGATTTTGTGAAAACGATAGTCGGAATTTTAATTTAAACAGTAAAACTATGCCGGTAAAAAAACTTAAAGCTTTTCTTGATGAAAACAAGGTAAAGTATGTTGTAATCAAACATTCGAGTGCATTTACTGCACAGGAGATTGCTTCAAAAAGCCATGTTTCGGGTAAAGAGTTTGCCAAAACTGTAATTGTAAAAGTTGATGGAAAAATGGCAATGGCTGTACTTCCTGCTTCGTATCAAATTGATTTTGATTTATTACAGGAAATTTTTGGTACAACACATGTAGGCCTGGCAACGGAGGCGGAGTTTCAACGATTTTTCCCCGATTGTGATTTAGGTGCAATGCCGCCTTTCGGAAACCTTTACGATATGGAAGTATTTGTTGCAGAATCGTTGGCGGAAGATGATGAAATTGCTTTTAACGCAGGCAGCCATACCGAAATGATACAAATGGCTTATGCCGATTTTGAGCGTTTGGTGGAACCCAGGGTGTTTAAGTTCTCGTGGAAAACGGTATCAATGCCCGGCGACCCCAGCGAAAGGTGGGCGATGGATTAAAAATAAAAAAGGATTTCTGTTTCAGAAATCCTTTTTTATTTTGGTGTATGTATTTTCTTACATCAAGAAGCTCAATAAAATACCTGCTGCCACGGCCGAACCGATAACGCCAGATACGTTAGGTGCCATAGCATGCATTAAGAGGTGGTTTGTCGGATCTTCTTTTAATCCCATGTGTTGCACAACGCGGGCACTGTCAGGTACGGCAGATACACCCGAGGCACCAATCATCGGATTAATTTTATTTTCCTTTTTAAGGAACAGGTTCATGATTTTAGCACCTGCTACACCACCGGCTGTTGCAATAACAAACGAACCGGCTCCCAGGGCAAAAATCTTAATCGACGCAGGAGTAAGGAAAACATCTGCCTGCGTAGAAGCACCAACAGTAATTCCCAGCAATATGGTAATAACATCAATGAGTGGGTTGGCAGCAGTGTTTGCTAAACGTTTGGTTACACCCGATTCTTTTAACAGGTTTCCAAAGAATAACATACCAATAAGCGGCAGTGCCGATGGAGCAATGTAAGCTGTTAAAATTAATCCAACAATCGGGAATAAAACTTTTTCGAGTTTTGAGACCGCACGAGGAGGTTTCATTCGAATCAAGCGTTCTTTTTTACTGGTCATTAATTTAATAACCGGAGGTTGAATTACCGGAACCAATGCCATGTACGAATAGGCTGCAATTGCAATGGGGCCGATAAGGTTTTGCACGGTTGTACCGTCGGGTAATACGTTAATACCATTGGCCAGTTTTGATGAAATAAAAATTGCCGTAGGACCATCGGCTCCACCGATAATACCAATTGCACCGGCTTCCGGAGGGGCAAAACCCAGGTAAATTGCTCCCAAAAAAGTAAGGAAGATACCAATTTGTGCGGCCGCACCTAAAAGCATTAGTTTTGGGTTGGATATAAGCGATGAAAAGTCGGTCATGGCTCCAATTCCGAGGAAAATTAGCGGAGGATACCATCCCTGCACAACGCCCTGGTAAAGGATGTTCAAAACCGAGCCGGGTTCGTAAACTCCAAGTTTCAGGTTAAAGTCAACCACTTGAAACATGGGAATGTTACCTACCAAAATCCCAAAGCCAATTGGGATGAGCAGCATGGGTTCAAAATCGTAGCGGATGGCCAGGTAAATAAAAATAAGGCCAACCACCATCATAATAATGTTTCCCCAGGCAATGTTTGCAAATCCCGAAAATTCGTAGAAATTAAATAATCCCGAAACAGCTCCGCTGTAACGTTTATAGGTATAGCCGTCGCCAGTTAATTTGCCTTCATCGGTGAGTTTTAAAACCCGGTGAGGTAATTGTACCTCTGCCGTTTGGATGTTGTAACCCGACGGCATATTGGGGTCTTTATTTACACGCAATTGGGTAATTGGCACCGAGTTAAAATGCAACTCAACTTCGTTACCGTAAATTTTATATTTACCCGAGTAACGCTGTTTTGCCGAATCTAAGAGAAAACCACCTTCTTCGTCAAACGTAAATGTTTTAAAACGTTTAACTGTTGTCGGGTTTTCTTTTTGGTCGGGTTCGCCTGCTTTATAAGTGGCAATTGGGATGTATCCGTCGGAGTAGTTTACCCATTTGCCTTTTGTGAGTACATCGCTGATTTTTTCGGGCTGGCTTCCGGCAAAAACCGAAGGGCTCAGAAAAATCAATACGAATAATAATTGAACTATTTTTCTCATGTCAGCAATGTATAGGTTAACCAATTTCAATCAAAACATCATCCTGCAACACACTATCGCCAAGCCCCACTTTAATAGCCGTAACTTCGCCGCCTTTTGTGGTTTGTACCTGGTTTTCCATTTTCATGGCTTCCATTACCATCAGGTTTTGCCCCTCGGTAACCACATCGCCAACGGTTACATTAATTTTTAAAATGGTACCTGGCAGTGGTGCGGTAACTTTATGTTTTCCGGTTGATTCAGCTTTTTTAATCTGCCCTTCACCAGGCATTTTTTCAACCGGTTTTCTGATTAGTGTAGGAGTTTTGGTTGTTTTAACTTCTCCGTGTATTACAACTTCGTAAATGGTTCCGTTTACATCCAGTTCAGCAACATTGTCTTCAATGTCTTTTAAATGAACGTCGTAATCGTTACCTCTGATTGTGAATTTATATTTTTTCATCTGTATATTATTTTTTTGATTTAAAAGGTAACAGATGGAACTCGCAGAAACATTTTATTTTCTTTTAAAGAAACATTGTATCATGCTCGTTTCATTGTGTACTTTTTTCGTTTCTATTCCGGATTTACTGACGCGGCCAGTTGTTTTGAACACTGTATATTTTTGAACTCCATGGCGAATAGGCCTTGCGTACCTTTTTAATGGTCACAATGTTACTTTCTTCGTCGTGTAATTCATTAAAGTACATGTGCAATGCTAAACTTATTGCTGCAGTTACGTTACCCTCAACAACAAAATCGTCTTGTGTAACATCCTCCTTTTCCTTTTGTTTGTTTTTTCTGAGTTTTGCACGGTTAAATTGCATGTTCAGCAATTTTGGTAAACGGGTAAAAACAATAACCAAAGCCGTTAACGAGAAAAACACGATTGAAAAACCAACAATCGCAACAGTAAATCCAAACTGAACAGAACTTGATAACAGGATAAATAATGGTTCCATAATTTGCTCTGTTTTATAGTGGAATATTCGAGTGTTTTTTTGGCGGATTTACCAGTTTCTTGGTAGCAAGACTTTGCAATCCACGAATAATTCTAAATCTGGTATTCCGAGGCTCGATAACATCGTCGATATAACCAAATGATGCAGCCTGGTATGGATTTGCAAACTTCTGTTTGTACTCCTCTTCATGGTCGGCAATAAATTTAGCACGTTCTTCGGCATCTTCAATGTCGCGTAACTTGCGTCCGTGTAGTACTTCAACTGCACCGGCAGCCCCCATAACTGCAATTTCGGCAGTTGGCCAGGCATAATTAAGGTCGCCGCGCAATTGCTTGCTCGACATTACATCGTGCGCACCACCATACGATTTGCGTAAGGTGATTGTAATTTTTGGAACAGTAGCTTCGCCGTAGGCAAACATCAGTTTTGCGCCATGCGTGATTATACCACCATACTCCTGGCGGCTACCCGGCAAGAATCCGGGAACATCAACAAGGGTAATAATTGGAATATTAAAAGAGTCGCAGAAACGAACAAAACGAGCCGCTTTTACTGATGCATCGATATCAAGTACACCGGCAAGGTAGTTGGGCTGGTTGGCTACAATACCAACAGGCTGTCCGTCGAATTTTGCAAAACCAACAACGATGTTTTTTGCATAGTTACGGTGAATTTCCAGGAATTCGCCATAGTCAACAATGGTATGAATAACATCTTTAACTTCGTAAGGCTGGTTAGGGTTGTCTGGAATGATTTCATTCAAGGCATCATCCAAACGATCAATCGGGTCGGTACTTTCCGTAACAATCGGATCTTCCAGATTATTTTGTGGAAGGTAGCTGATTAATTTACGTAAGATGGAAATACCTTCCTGTTCGTTTTCAACAAGGAACTGTGCAACGCCTGATTTTGATGCGTGAACTTTACCGCCGCCAAGGTCTTCAACCGAAATGTCTTCGCCGGTTACTGTTTTAACCACTTTTGGCCCGGTTACAAACATATACGAGTTTTGCTCGGTCATCATAATAAAATCGGTTAGGGCAGGAGAGTATACTGCACCACCGGCACATGGACCGAAAATTGCTGAAATTTGCGGGATAACTCCCGAGGCTAAAATGTTACGCTCGAAAATTTCGGCATAACCGGCCAGCGAATTTACACCTTCCTGAATACGTGCACCTCCCGAGTCGTTGATGCCAATAACCGGGGCGCCCACTTTCATGGCCATGTCCATTACCTTGCAGATTTTCTGTGCAAAGGTTTCAGATAATGATCCTCCGAAGACAGTAAAGTCTTGCGAGAATACGTAAACTACTCGTCCGTCGATTGTTCCGTGACCGGTAACAACACCATCGCCTAAAAATTTTGTTTTTTCAATTCCAAAATTGGTACAGCGGTGCGTAACAAACATATCGAATTCTTCGAAACTTCCTTCATCGAGTAAAAGCTCAATGCGTTCGCGGGCTGAAAATTTGCCTTTTTTATGCTGTGCTTCAATTCTTTTTAGTCCACCACCCAGCTTCGCTTCAGCGCGTAGGTCGATTAACTTTTTAATTTTATCCTGATTGCTCATAAAAATCGGTTGTTTAGTGTCCTTTACTCTTTTCCACAAATTTCGGTTAGTACGCCCATGGTTGCTTTGGGGTGCAGAAAACCAATATTTAATCCTTCGGCACCTTTGCGCGAGGTTTTATCGATTAGTTGAACGCCTTTTTCGCCCAGCTCATTCAACGAGTCGTTAACATTGTCTACTGCAAAAGCTAGGTGGTGTACTCCCTGGCCTTTTTTCTCCAGAAATTTACCAATCGGCCCGTCAGGACTTGTCGATTCTAATAACTCAATTTTTGTGTCGCCAACCTGAAAGAAGGCGGTTTTTACTTTTTGGTCTGCCACTTCTTCTACGGCATAGCATTTTAGACCCAGCATTTCTTCGTAGTATGGAATAGCTTCTTCCAAACTATTTACTGCGATTCCAATGTGTTCTATATGTGAAATGTTCATCTTGTAAATATTTGTATTCTTGAAAATAAACAGAATTTGAAGCAGGAATATCAGTTTTTTCAGGTATTGATGGTTTCGCTTTCTGCTTATTTAGAATGGTTATAAAATATTAATAGTCAAATTTTTAAAGTCCAACAAAGTTATGGTTCTTACTAATTCAGGTTCGAGAAATGAAGAAAACCTGATTTTTTGGTTTACGAATTTAGAATTAGTTAATATTCGCTAATTTTAGTTGGTTTATACTTTGTGTTGAATGCAAAAAAAAGCAGACTGAAGTCTGCTTTTCTATATATTATTATTGTTATTCATCCCATACAAAATGAAAATGAGGACCAAAACGTTCAAAAGCGTTTTTATCCAATGCTTCCTGATGGTCAGGATGTGCAATCGAGATTAAAAGTTTTGCTCTGTCTTGCATGGTTCTTCCATATAAATTAACTGCACCAAACTCTGTTACTACCCAATGGATATTGGCGCGTGTACTAACCACGCCGGCACCAAGCATTAAGGTAGGAGCAATTTTGCTAATTCCTTTGGCTGTAACAGAAGGCATGGCAATAATTGGTTTTCCGCCTTTACTAAGCGATGCGCCACGAAGGAAATCAATTTGGCCACCAACTCCGGAATAATGCGTTGTACCAATAGAATCGGCACAAACCTGTCCGGTAATATCAATTTGTAGTGCCGAATTAATTGCTGTTACTTTTGGGTTTTTAGCGATAATACTTACACGGTTCGTATATTTTACGTCTTGCATTAAAACCCCCGGGTTATCATCAATAAAATCGTAAAGACCGGTTGACCCCATTAAGAATGTTGCAACCATTTTGCCTTTGTCAATTTTTTTATTTCTGCCGTTTACCACGCCTTTATCCACCAAAGGAAGAATTCCATCTGCAAACATTTCTGAGTGAACACCCAGGTCTTTGTGGTTTCCCAACATGCTTAAAACTGCATTCGGAATAGCACCAATACCCATTTGCAGCGTTGCACCATCTTCTACCAGTTCGGCAACGTAGCGGCCAATTTTACGGTCAGTTTCATTAATTGCACCCGGTGCAGGCGCATATAACGGACTGTCGTCTTCTACAAATAAATCAATGTCGTTAATATGAATCATTGCATCTCCAAAAGCACGCGGTACGTTTGGATTCACGATAGCAATAACCGTATCCGAATTTTCAATTGCAGCTAAAGTAGCGTCAACAGATGTTCCTAATGAAACGTAGCCATGCTTGTCGGGAGGACAAACCTGAATCATTGTTACGTTTACTTTTAAATACCCTTCACGAATCAGTCGTTGTGTTTCTTGCAGAAAAACCGGAATATAGTCGGCATAACCGGCCTGGGTTTGTTTTCTAACATTACCACCTACAAAAAATGATTCTAACTGAAATATTCCTTCCATCTCAGGATCGGCATAAGGAGCCGGTCCTTCGGTGTGAATATGTTGAACCCGTACGTTACGAAATTCTTTGTTTTTTCCTCTTTCAACCATTGCATTAATAAGAGGATGTGGCGTAACAGCCACACTGTGAAGGTGAACTCTGTCGTTCGATTTGATAACTTTTACTGCTTCCGCAGCTGAAATAAATTTTATATTCTTCATGCTTTTTCGGATTTAAAATCGGCTTATAATTTCAGGTGCGCAAAGATAAAAATTAAATATCCTTAGCAATAATTCGAATATTATAATTCGAAGTTCGAATAGATTTGTAAAGTATTTGTTAATTGGGAATTTTGAGAAAAAAATATTTGATTTGAAAAAATGGCCTTCGTTTTCCAGTCTTATTTACACTAAAAATTGTTTAATATCATCAACAATTTTTAGATTAAGCACAACCCCAATAATGCGGCTCTGTTTAGCTAATAATGTATTAAGTCAACATAAGATTAATGCTTTAGTGTTGTAATAAAACTGAACAATAATTATGATTTAAAAAAAAATACAATTAATTTAGCTAAACTACAAGACATAATATTTATGCAATATGAACCGCCAAAAGTTAATCCTGTTAAATATGCCAGAGGATGAAGATTTTAAAAAATTATACACCATTCTCAAAGCAAACAATTACCGTGTAGAACGAACAAATTCAGCGCAGTCGTTACTGCAAAAAATTTTGGAACTAATACCTGATTTAATTATCTGTGCCAATTATACTAAGGAATTGGAAGGATTTCAAACGCTAAACTTATTAAAGAAAACAAGTTTGCAAAGTGTGGTTCCATATATCATATTTCTTAAAGAACATGATTACGACAATTTGTTGCTTGGCATTGAATTAGGAGCTGATAGTTTTATTTTTTCTCCATTAAACGAAAAACGGATATTACAACGAATAAAGACGCTATTCGAAAAAGTAGATAAGCAAAAGAATGCTGAAAAAAGACGATTCGAAAACTTATTTAATACTTCAATTACGCCAATGCTGGTATGCGAATTTAATACGATAGTACGTATAAATCCTGCATTTAGCCACATGTCGGATTATTATAGTGGCGACAACTTGCCATCACTATTAGATATTTTTGATTTTAAAGAATTGCCCAATAGCGAAAAAGTTACCCAAATGTATTTAAAAGGACTTTTGAACGATTATGTATTAAAAGACGTTAAGCTTCTGGGAAATAAAAATATCGTGGTAAATCTCCATTTAACAAAACTTGATAATATCGCACATAATCAAACGCTCATGCAGGTGGAAGTCATTAATAAACAGAAGAACGATATCATGATTTCGTTTAATTCTGAAAATGATACGAAGAGTAATGGCAAAAACGAAAAAGCAATAGATTTAACTTCGAGAGAACACGACATTATAAAAATGTCGGGACAAGGAATGCCTATTAAACTTATTGCTGCCGAACTGAATATTTCGCAAAGAACCGTTGAAAAACACCGTTCTAATATAATGCGTAAAACAAATACTTCTAACATTATCGAAGCTTTAACAAAAGTATATAGTAGAAGTAATCCATTATAAGTGTTATTCGTATTTTCTCGTACTTAAAAATAGGCATGGGGGGGGGAAATTACGTATTTTAAAAGAATAAAACTTCATCTATTTTTGAATTGGACATTTGAAACTGTCATTACCCCGACAGAAATACATAAAAAATCAAGAAGGTTTTAAGTAGATAGCCTCCATTAAATCAATACTTGGTAAAACGTTGCCAACAGTATAGATTTTATTTGTGGTTTAATAGCAAGGAAAAAAACCTGTAGTTGGATAAAAAATAAGGGTCATTTCAACGCTCAGGTATTAAGCAAATTTCAAAAACAGTTTTCCCAACAATTAAAGAAAAGGAGTATCCTTTGCTTAATAGGATTATAATGTCTGAATTTAGGAAATATCATAAGATATAATAAGTAAATATATGTAACTAACAAAGAACGCAAAATGAAGAATGAAAAAATCCCTGAAAAAATAAGCTGAGCCGTTTTCGCAGTAGCGACGTAGAATGCGGCACCTTCAGAACGTTTCGGTTAGGGCAAAACTACGTTTGTCCATCTTCCGGAAACTAATCCAGTCCACGGATTATTTTAATTATTAAAATCTAAATTCTTAATTATTAATAACTTAAATTTTTAATCATGAAAAAATTAGTATTCTTCTTAGCAATGGTTATTGCCTCTGGCTTTGCAATGGCCCAAAACAATACTTCATCTGCAGATGCCTCAGGTAATGATAACGAGATTGTGGTTGATCAAACCGGTATTGAAAACATCTCAGCAGTAACACAAAACGGAGATAAGAACGATGCATTGGTAAAGCAAGGTGACTTTGGTAGCGGCAACGTACAGTCGAATAAAGGTGTTGCTGCTATCTCACAGATTGGTGATGAGAATTTTGCAGCAGTAAATCAACGAATGGGTTGGGCTGGAGATATGTCTGGAAATGACCATGCGATTTCACAAACAGGTAATGGTAACTGGGGTAAATTGGTAACTTTTAATGGAAATAACACAGGTCTTATAACTCAGATAGGAGATGCAAACTGGGCGCAAGGTAAACAGTCGGCTTCTGGCAGCGAAATAGAAATTGCTCAAACCGGTAATACCAATTGGGCATATGCCGAACAACTTGGCAGTCCTAACTCATTGGCCGTAATTAGCCAGACCGGAAATCAAAACTGGGCAAATGTTGACCAGGATGGCGATGGAAACAGCTCTTTGGTTGAGGTAGCTGGTGATGAAAACATTGTAGATGTTGACCAAGATGGCAATGCAAATTCTGTAACAGTAAAACTTGGCGAATACGGTGGTGCTAATTATAACGAGGTATACTTCTCTCAAATCGGATCAGGTAATACGTTGCAAGCTATTGCTAATACTGCCGATAATAACGTTGTAAACGGTACTCAGATTGGAAATGACAACTTTTTTAGAGTGATGGGTATTAAAGGAGATGACAATACAGTTACTTTAAGCATGACAGGAGATAATAATAAAGGTAGCTGGGATGTGTCTGCAGCCTTTCCCGTATACTCCGATGCAAACACTATTGACATTACCGTGAGTGGAGAAAGCAATGAAACGACTGGTATTGTTTCCGGAGATTTAAATGATGTAGAGATTAACCAGGATGGTACAGGAAACATGGTTGGAACCGACTGGTATTTAGAAGATGGTGTAGTTATTACAGGAGATTTGAATACTGTTGGGATTTCTCAAACAGGAATGGGCAATATGAGTACCAATAGTATTGCCGGAAATGGCAACAGTATTTCAGTTGTACAGAACTAAAAGAATCTTAATATGAAAAAGATAATTATAGGATTTGCCATATTATTCGCCTCATCGATAGTGATGGCACAAAATAATCAAAGTATAGTCAGCCAATCAGGTTTATCCAATAGTGCTGCAATTACCCAAAGTGGAGCCGAAAATGTAAGTAAATTACTACAAGAAGTGAAATCAAATAATGCCACTGTTAATCAGGCAGGTGATGGCAATATTTTACAGAATTCTAAATTAGTTACAAATAATCCCGGATTTGCACATCAAAGAGCTACAAGTATTTTGGAAGTTGATCAAATTGGTGACGATAATTTGGTTGGCTCATTTCAAAATAATCAGAAAAACATTGCATCTGCTTTGCAAAACGGAGGTGATAATAAAGCTGATATTTGGCAGCAAGCCTTTGGGGGCCCTGTTTCTGGAAATAGTGCAGATATAAATCAGGTTGGTTCCGAGAATACAGTAGACATATTTCAAAAAGGTGATGAAAATGAAGCAATATCTTCGCAGCAAGGAGATAAAAATTCAGGAAGTATTTCTCAAGATGGCTATCATTTAATGCCTGGACTTGCAGGAGGTATTGATAATTCAGCCAAAATAGAAGTGTATGGTGATGACAATACCACTCACATTCAGCAAGTTGGTGATGCTAACGAAGCATCGAACTGGATAAGTGGAGATGAAAACATTACGTCACAACTTCAGGATGGATATGGTAACAGCCAACGTGTTGAAATTACAGGAGACCAAAACACTGTTGAGGTAACACAGTATTCAGATGATAATAAGACTTATTTAAATCTGAGAGGAACTGGCCCGGGTGCAATTGCAAGTGGAGCTAGTAATAACAATGCGCTTACGGTTATGCAGGATGGTGAAGGGAACTTGGTTTCAGGCTCGGTTACAGGAGATGAAAACGCTGTAGATATTGCCCAAACAGGTGTTGGCAATAAGGTTGGAACTGGTTTTTGGACTGCAGATGGTATTCAGGTTGGAGGCGATTTAAATGTAATTGACATTCTTCAGGAAGGAAATATGAACACTGCCGATGCGTATGTATTGGGTAATTCTAACACTATTGATGTTCAACAATACAACAATGGTAACTTTAGTACAAATAATGTTGTGGGAAGTGGTAATTCCATAACAGTTGTTCAGAGTTCCATGCTGCCTTAAGAAATAATTTGTTTATCCTACATCATAGGATAGTCAATTATAGTAATGTAATGGTTCCTCCCGGCAAATTGCCGGGAGGTTATCCATTTAATTATTGAGAATGCGGAAAACACGTATAAATTAACTATTGATTGTTAATCAGGAATGTGGTAATTTCGATTCGACTGTTTTCGGTTTATACCCGCAAATAATTTACGAATATGCAAACAAAACTTATTCTATTTTTTTTGGTACTAATTTGCAGTTTCACATTGAATGCACAGGAGAACCTAGTGGAAAATTTACTCGAACTTATGCAGGTTGGAGTTATTGACCAGGATGCAAGTTTATTAAATAGTAGTATGCTCGAACAGTATGGTAACCTTAATACAATTGAAGTAAATCAGGAGCAAAATGGTTTGCTGAATAATAGTATTTACTCTATTCAACTTCAAACAGAAAATCAAGCTGGTATTTATCAGCAGGGATCAGGCCATGTCACTGTTTTAGTGCAGAATGGCAACCAAAATACTGCAAATAGTTGGTCGGTAGGAGGTAAAACACTTACCGAAATATACCAACAGGGAAATGGAAATACGGTTAATTCTTATATCAACAATGAAGGAATACTGCCAAAGGCGAATGTATTAAAACAATTGGGAGATGATAATACCATGGAAATTGCATTATTGGGAAATGGTAGTCTTTGGTTTCAAAGCCTGCCCAAAGTGGTTGATGCAACCCAGATAGGGGCAAATAATAATCTGGAGCTGATTCTTGATCATGCGCTCATCCCTGGTATTAAAGTAACACAAAATGGGGGAATGAGTTTGGTTCTAAAACAAAGCGATTTTTATTTTCCTGAAAATTAGAAATGAAGCTACTTGCATCCATACTAATGTTTTTTGTATGTGTTAGTTTCTGCACCGCTCAAACCGATACTACCGGAGCTGCCAAACAGATAAAAGAAGCTCCCGAAGATCTTAAAAAATTGATTGAGGAAATTACAGCAGAAAAAGCAAAAAAAGTTAGCCGCGATGCTGAAATTGAGATAGATGGCTTGTTGGTTGATGAAACCAAAACAAAAAGTGGACGCGATTTTTACGAATATTTTTACCAGGATTGGGAAGCGCCTAAGAATGCAAAAAATTATTCCATTTTTATTACAGAAAAGCCCTATCGATTAACCACAACTCAAATTGAAATTAAAATAAATGAAACCCTCGTTTTTCAATCCTTTTTACAGCCCAGAGGCGATATTATTGAAATGTTGGCCGATCAGGCTGTAGTACAAACAAAAATGTATTTACAAAATTATGAAGCAATTATAAAACAAATGGAAGGTACCGATCGCTCTGGTTCCGGTATTTTCTGAAAAAACCATACATTATGAGAAAAATATTTTTAATCCTTTTCGGGGTATTTCTCGTGGCACTTCATTTAAAGGCCCAGGATTTTGTTTACACCCCAAAAAATCCGGCATTTGGCGGTAGCCCTTACAATTATAGCTGGCTGCTAAGTTCTGCACAAGCGCAAGACACCTACGAAGCTCCCACTGATGAAGGTAACGCGTATAGCAGCTATTACAGCTCTGATCCTGTAGATAACTTTACTGAAAGCCTAAACCGACAGATACTAAGTCAGCTATCGCGACAAATAGTTAGCAAACAGTTTGGAGAAGATGCATTAGAGTCGGGAACCTATGTATTGGGCGATTACCAGATTGAGATCGGTGATGGTGGGGCTGGTTTAAATATATCAATTATCGATAATTCAACAGGTGCAACAACATCAGTTGAAGTTCCCTATTTTTAGAACCTGGATTCATGATTACATTTAAAAAATTAAAAGAAACAGGTTTCAGGCCGGTTTTGTTAGTTCTTGTCTTTCTGGTTTCTGCTTGTAGCCCCTATTTTTACCAGCCAATTGGAGAAGAAAGAGACGCACAGCTTGGGCCGGAAACACAAATGAAGAAAGATTTGCTTGATTTGCCAGCACCCCAGGAGCCTATTGTTGTTGCAGTTTACAAATTCAGAGACCAAACCGGACAATACAAAGCTTCTGAAATTGGTGCAAACTGGTCTACAGCAGTAACTCAGGGAGCAACCAATATTTTGGTGAGAGCGCTTGAAGAATCGGGTTGGTTTGTTCCCATTGAAAGGGAAAACATCAGTAACCTTCTGAATGAAAGAAAAATTATTCGTTCAAGCAGAGAGCAATACGAAGGCAGCTCGGGGGTAATGTTACCTCCCTTATTGTTTGCAGGTGTTTTGCTTGAAGGAGGAATAGTATCCTACGAAACTAATATTTATACCGGTGGGGCAGGCGTACGCTATTTTGGTACCGATGCTTCGGCACAATACCGCGAAGACCGGGTAAGTATCTACCTAAGAGCAGTGTCAACCAGTAATGGAAAAATATTAAAAACGGTTTACACTACTAAGTCTATACTGTCACAAGAAGTTTCAATGGGGGTATTTAGGTACGTTAAATACAAACGATTATTGGAGGCTGAAACCGGATATACCTATAATGAGCCTACAGAATTAGCAGTTACTGAGGCTATAGAAAAAGCAGTTCATAGTCTAATTGTTGAAGGTATTCTTGATAACTTATGGAGTTTGGAAAATCAGGAAGAAATAAAAGATGAGCAAATTCAAAACTATCTTAAAGAACGCGAGGATAGGGTAGATATTGATCATATTGGAAGACCTTTTGAACAAGAAAAAAGAGCAAAACTGTTTACCGCTTTGCTAGGGTCAGGTCAATTTTACACGGGTGATTACTCAACCAGTACTATCAGGCCGGGCGCAACATTCGAATTGGGGTATGGAATTAATAAAAATTTCTTTATTGAAACTGATGTGGGCTATCAAACAATACATATTGAAGAATTGATGACATCAAACGAATATTATGCCGATTTAAGCCTTTTATATCTGTTAAATTCGCAAGGGAAGTTTTCTCCTTACCTGGGCTTTGGTGGAGGAAGTTATTATGATTTTGACTCCAATATTGGGTTGTCTGATAAAACACTCATCCCATATTTGACATATAGGGCAGGGATGGAATATCTTATTGGGAAAAATACTGCCCTTACCGGAAAAGCTTTCATAAATCAGATGTTCTCTGATTATTATGATGGCCAAAAGGAAGGACAGTATAACGACCATATTTGGGGTTTTAAATTAGGTGTGAAATTTTATCTGGGAAAAAATTAAAACGATGAATACCATGAGATTACTAAAATATTTACTATCAATAATTCTTTTTCTTTCACTGTATTCGTGCGAAGAAGATAAATTGGATATTGAGAAATTCGGAACCTTATCAGGTGTTATCCTTGATGGGGATAACTACCAACCGCTGCAAGGAGTACAAATTGCAACCAATCCGGCAAGTTCTTCAACCATTACCAATAGCGAAGGCAAATTCGAATTTAAAAAGGTTGCTGAGGGCGAAGTGGTTGTTAGTGCTCGTAAAAATGACTTTTTAAGCAGTACCGTGAGCGTTGCAGTTTACGATGGAGAAGTTACAAATCTCACTTTTTTTCTGCTGAAAGATGAAAAGGATGTGGGATGGGTAACGATTTATAGCCCTGTTCCGGGAAACGGTGCTGTTGGCCAAAATACCAATATTACTTTACAGTGGGAAGTTGATCAGCAGTACAATAGTAAAGAATTGGTTTATACGGTTCATTACTACAAATCAAACTCAACCACACAAAAGGTGGCAGGAGAGAACTTATATGATAAAGAAGTTGTTGTTTCGGATTTAGAATATAATACAACTTATTACTGGTATGTGGTTGCCAAACACGAAGGAAGCAGGGTTGCCAATAGCCCAACCTGGACATTTAAAACAGAAGCAGATAATTAAACTAGAAATGAATAAAAGATGAAGGGATTCGTTAGCGAATCCCTTTTTTATGACCTTATGTCTAGTTAAGTTAGTTGTTAAATTCACATAGATATTTCCTTGTGTGTTATAAATGAGAGAAATGTAGTGTAATTACGTATTTCTATTTTGCCGGTTAATTTGTAATTTGCTTACGATAAAAAATAAGGTTAAATGAAAACTACCCAAAGTAATGTGCTACTGATTGGAGAATCAGAAGCATCAAGTAAAATGTTTATTGACGTGTTGGCAAAAGAAGGATACCGTGTATCTTTTGTAAGCAATATTGAAATAGCCATCCAAAAGTCATTAAGAAATCTTCCCGATTTAATTATCTGTTTCTATGATTTGAACGATTTAAATGGATTTCAGGTGTACAATATTCTCGATAACGAGTTATTGAAAAATGAAATACCATTTATTATGGTTTTTAATCAGTTTCGCAAAAATGAATTCTTTGTGGCGGTAGAACTGGGAATTGACAGTTTTATCTACCCGCCTTTTGACCAGGAGCGAATTGTAAATATTGTTCAAAAGCAACTGGTGAAAAACAGCGAGAGAAAAGCTTCAGGTGTAATTAAATTCGATTCAATCTGCAGAATGATTCCCTACGGAATTTTTGTGGCCGATGATCGTCAGATTATTCAAACCAACGAAACGTTTGATGATTTGGCCAAATCTGCTCCACGAAAAAATGGCAGTTACCTGTTAAATGAGGTCTTTGATTTTAATTCTTTTACTGATGATGAATTAAAACTGTCACGATTTATGAATGGGCTAACAAAAGATTGTAGATTAAATCGCATTAAAATCCGTGGACGTTCAGATCAGTATTTTAATCTTTATTTTTCGTTAGTAAAAAAGCGAGGATCTTCGTCAAAAATAATAGGTGTTCTTTTTCCGGTTACAGTTGATGCACCTAAACCTGAGTTAAATCTGATAACTCCTCTGGAAAACGTTAAATATCTTGATCCTAATGTAATCACCAACCGCGAGCGACAAGTACTTCAGTTATCTGCTACCGGAGTGCCCATAAAGCAGATTGCAGAACGTCTTGGTATTTCTGAACGAACAGTTGAAAAACACCGCTCCAATATCATTCAGAAAACCGATTGCGGAAACATTATGGAAGCCGTATTTATGTTTGGAAAAAACCATATGTTGAACGTTTAGATTAATTCAAATATTTGCTTTTTAAAGCCACCCGGGAAAATCCTTAGGGTGGCTTTTTTGTGCCTCTGAGTTTTGGTCGTTTTACAATAAATTGGACTTCATGTTTCTATTCGGACGCTGTTTAATGCGCTAATAATCTGTTGTATGGGGAGTTGTTTTAGTGTCTGCACTAACAGTGGTTGCACTTCATAAATCACCTATTTATTTATGTGTTACATAGCGGTAATTTTGGTTTAGAAATTGAAATCGGAAATGCTATGCAATTCATAAAATGCCAAACATAATATTTTCAAATCGAACTCAAAAAAGAGTTTTCTTATAATCTTTTTTATTAACAACTTAAATTTTTAAATCATGAAAAAATTTCTTTTTCTTTTTGCAATGGTATTGGCAACCAGTGTCGTTTTCGGACAAGTTGCCACAATCGACCAAACAAACACAGCGCCTGTAGGTAGTTCTGTTGTTGCTACGGTAACTCAAACTGGTGCAAGTGAGGTAGACGTTGATCAAATTACTAACCAGGATAACCTGGGGGTTAACAGCATTAGTGCAACGATTACGCAAAGCGGTGCCGGAGGTAACATGGTAACTGTAGATCAATCGGCTTTAGGACAGGCATTAGGTGCATCTTCTCTTGAAATTACAACTTCGCAAGATGGAATTAATAACGTTGCCCTGCAAACTCAAATTTCTGGCAGCTGGTCAGCTGGTTCTCAAATATTTATGGCCAATCAGGTAGGTGAAAAGAATGAGTTGACTCAGTACTCTAATAGTGGCGGGCAAGAATTTACATCTTCACAGTCTGGCTATTTTAATATTGGTTATCAGCAGGCAGAGAATGGCGCTGGAGGAGGTAATTTTGCTTTTCTCACTCAAAATGGAATTGAAAATCAATCAATGCAGTCTTTTTCGGGAATTAATGCACGCGATGCGATTGTAGAGCAAATTGGAGATTATAATGAGGCAAGTCAATCATTTTTGGGTGGCTCATTTGTACCAG
Organism: uncultured Draconibacterium sp.; assembly: GCF_963676735.1. Classification (NCBI taxonomy): domain Bacteria; kingdom Pseudomonadati; phylum Bacteroidota; class Bacteroidia; order Marinilabiliales; family Prolixibacteraceae; genus Draconibacterium; species uncultured Draconibacterium sp. The sequence continues at coordinate 1,675,340 of NZ_OY781464.1, forward strand.
TTGCTGATAGAAGCAGGGCAGAGATTTACCAATGGGGCAGTAATGATAAAGCAACCCAGATGCAAGACGGAATTGGTTCATTTCAATATGCCGAGCAAGATGGAACAGGTGATAATGTAATTGACCAAAAAAGTTATGGAAACTATAATAAGTCATATGCCCTTCAGTATGGTGGCAGTGGTGACATTAAGATAACTCAAACCAGTACAGCATTGGAAGGTGAATATGATCTTGGAAACAGCACGATGGTAAGCCAGGAAGGTAATGGCTCGGTTGCCGAAATTTCTCAAATGGGGTCGCAAAACTCAGTTGAGGGTTTAGGTGGTGTTGGAACTTATGCAATAAATAATAATGGAGCACAATTATTTGTTAAACAGGATGGCGCATTAAATGTTGTGCAGTCTTTCCAAAACTCTGCTACAGCTATTGAAACAGTTAACCAAAGTGGAACAGCTTGTGTGGCAATAGTTAGCCAGCAATAAATCTACCTTAGTTGCTTTTAACTTTATGATTTCCCTGAGGACTGTTCCTCAGGGATTTTTTATGCGTAAATTCTTTTAAATAACTGCTTTAAGGATAATTTTTTGCCATATTCTACCGTGAAGAGCATCGACCCATGTTATTGGGTAAACTTTCTTTAATGGCGTTTTTTGAGACATTCTTTTACCCAAGGAGTAATTCTGTCGGTAATTTCAATTCATCTTGTAGCTGATTTGTCAACGTCCTGTCTTTCCAAGATATAAATTGATTGTTTCATGCAAGCTCACCCTAATGCCTGACAAGCCAATTATTTCGATGATAAAGTTGCCGGCGTAAAGCATTGTATTTTTTTTATAAAAATTAACTCAAACGTACCGCATCGGTCTTGCTGAGATTCAATCGCAACTTTTCAGATGATATTTTCAGGGTTTTGGAACTCTTGCCGTGGTTATATTTTTCTCGTCAATAAAGTCTTTCATTTCGGTAGCAAGAGTGCTTTCTAAAAGTTTTATTATTATGAGGCAAAAAAGCCTCCTTCGCCAGTTTAGAATTTTCCGTTACCCAATTGGTTTTTTGCTATGTCTAGTATTACAGGTTTATAGGAGAACCTTTCTTCTTGTCGGTTATAAATAAAAATAACATCTGTTTTAAACTTGTGAACAGAGTTTAATTTTCCAACACCTAGGTTCATAAAAAAAGACAGCCCGATAGGCTGCCCTTTTTTTATTTAATCATATGGTTTTAAAATCTAGAATTGAATAACTGTTGAAACATTACCGTTTCCATTTTGTGTGATTGTAGACATTGCTCCAAATGCAGTTTGTTCTACATTTGCAGTATTAAAGCTTCCTAATTGGTTAAGTAGTAATGTACTTCCATTGTTATTTAGAGCAGGATCTCCGGCAACTACTCCTTGCAAAATATTGCTGTCTCCTTCTTGTAATACTGTTGCGCTAGAAAAACTACCTTCGTCTTGATTAAGAAGGATACTATTTCCGTCGCCATCTTGTGTAAGCATTGCATGAGCTCCTGATAATGCGTTTTGTCTGAGTGTTGATGTGTTGTAATCTCCTGTAATTGTTTGAGTTGCTTCATTATTTGCTCCTTGTTGTGACACTGAAATAGAATTGTAGCTACCGGTGACGCTTTGTGTTGCTATTTGGTCATCTCCTGTTTGAGAAATATTTAGAGAATTTAATGTACTTGTGGCACCATAGATATATTGTTTTGCTTCTGATGAACTTGAACCGTTCCATTGTTCAATATGGCTGGAGTTGAAAGAACCTTCTACCAATTGATAAGCTTCATTATCAACAGAACCATAGACTTGCCATATGTTTGAATTGTTGTTTTGGCTTGTTGCAGTTATGTCCTGTTTAGCAAAGTTGTTTTCTGAATTCCATGTTTGTTGAATAACGACATCATTTTTATATCCATCTAGATTCTGGATTGCTTCGTTATTAGAACCAATTTGCCAGATTAAAGCGTTATGCCAGGTGTCTCCCTGTCCATTCATATCTCCATTCACGGTTTGGGTGGCTCTGTTTCCTGTTGCGCCAACTTGTTCTTGTTCTATGTCAATTTCGTTATCGTTACCAGATACCATTTGTGTTGCTGTATTGTTCAAGCCCACTTGAATGATATTTGCCAGGTTTAAATCTCCGGTAAATGTTTGGTAAGCTTCATTACCCATTGGCAAATTTCCTGCCGGGCTTGTTTGAGTTACATTTCCAATATTATCGTTACCAATTGTAACCGTTTGTTCCGAATAGTTGCCATCACCATTTTGTATAGCTGTAAGTCTTGAAACAGCGGTGCTATTTCCAGAGGTGAATTTTTGTTTAGCTTCGTTAAAATTGCCAAGCTGGTCTATGTCGGCGTGGTTTTCTTTTGTATTGTCGCCAAAAATTTGTTCACCAATGTTTGAGTTACCTTCCTGGTAGATATCTCCTTGTGCGTCTAGACTTTTCATTACTTGTCTAGCTTGGTTAAAATCTCCAATCTGCATAATTTTACCTGTGGCAAAAGGAGTGTTGGCTCCATCATAAGTTGAGCCACCGTCGCGTTTTGTTTCCTGAACGGCATCATTTTTATAACCATCTTGTGTTGCTTCAAACTTTACCGATCCCTGATCTCCATCAACAGACGATTGTGTAATGGTATTCAATTCACCATTTTGCTTTGCCATAAAATCGCGTTCAACAAACTTATCGTTTGAAGGGTCATCGGCCTGTGTTTGTGTGATTGCATTTTCTACTCCTGTTTGCGTAGCACTAACTTTTAATATACTTCCATCAGGAGCAGTAGTGGTAGCAGCAGTTTGATTAATGGTTACAGTGTTTGCGTTCCCACCGGTATTGGTTTGTGTAACTATTGCCGATACCTGGTTGCCAGCACCATTAACTGTATTGCCAACGCTGCTTTGTGTAACGGTTGCATTATCGCCGCCTGTTTGAGTAACGGTGGCAACAACAGAACTAGTTCCCCCATTGGTTAGATCGTTGGTTTGTGTAACCGTTGAGGTTTGCGCAAATGCAAAGCTGGCAAGCGCAACAAAAACAATTAGAAATCCTAATTTTTTCATGATTTAAAAATTTAAGTTGTTAATAAATAAAGAGTGAAGTTTATTTTGTACTTCTTGTGTTATGCTCGAGTTATAATTCATTCTGTGCTTAAAATTTCTAAATCAAAATTAGGATGGATATGGGGTAAAGTAAATAAGTGTTTTATGAAATCATTTCAAGCTGGGGGCTTCTACTTAATAGTTGTCATTTGTTGGCGCTATACCTATAGTCTGCAAATATCTATTCTCTAAAATAAAGTAATTCTTGAGTAAAAAACTGGTATGAGTTTAATTATTATTTTAAGGAGTAAGTGTAAGACCTAATTGCTGAATTAGGGCATAAAATACTTATTTAGAAAGTTGGTGAGTTGATATAATTTTGAATTCAAAGAATTTTAGACTTTAATGAAAAATATAACCTTACTATTGCTTATTTCCTTGTTTTCTCTTGCTTTACCAGCTCAGGAAGAAAACACCGGGCCAGAATATGAATTCTACAATATAGGATCTACTTTTTCTTTTATGAATTCATCTTTTTTACAAGAGGTACAAACTGTTATTATGAATAATGGAATGGAGGCTGTAAATGATAAACTTTTGATTAAACAAATAGGAGAGGCCAACGATATGGAGGTCACACAAAACCTCGACTTTTCCTCAACCTATATTAATGCCTCTCTCCAACTAGGAACAGGAAACAGTGGATACATAAACCAAACCGGAAACAATCACCAAAGCATTTTGGTACAAAACAATCAAAACGTATTGTGCAGTAGCGATGCTCAACTGGGTAACAAAGCCAACCTGTGGTCTGAAGGGGCTAATACACAAAATATGGTTTTGCAAGTTGGGAACAGTAATGTGGTAGATCAGTTTGTTGAGAATTACTATGCCACTACACGTTCGGTGGCTTCTGTACAAATTGGTAACAATAATAAAATTGAATTAGCCGTGCTTGAGCGCGAGGAGCAAAACAACCTACTGGGCGTGCTGGTTACCCAAACAGGTAATGCCAATTCTGCCGAGTTAGTGCTGGAGCAAAGCGAAGCACCATTCCTGAAAATTGACCAGATGGGGGGAGCAGATATAAAAATTACACAAAGCGACTTTTATTTCCCTATGAAGTGACCGTGGGATACCCTTATTTTTTATTCCATATAGAAATTAAAGGTCGAATAAAACCATCATTAAATCTTCGTTGAAACTGTTGGATAAATTTTCTCAATCAACATTCGATTTTTAATTCGTTAAGAAAGACCTAAAACAGGTCTTTCTTTTTTAAATATTAATTGCTTTTTTCTACTTTTATCCTCAAAATCATAAAACACATTCATCATGTTGAAAGAAAAAATGCTTAATGCCTTAAACGAACAAATAAACGCTGAACAATATTCAGCATTGTTGTACCTCTCAATGTCGGCTTATTTTAACGATAAAGGCTTGCCGGGTTTTGCCAACTGGATGTATATTCAATACCAGGAAGAATTGACACATGCCAATAAGTTTTTTAACTATGTTGTTGAAAGAGGCGGGAAAGTGGAACTTAAAGCTATTGAACAAATGCCAACCACATGGGAAGGTGTAATTGATGCTTTTGAGAAGACACTTGAACACGAGCAGCACGTTACTGCCCTGATAAATGGATTGGTTGACGTTGCTATGGACGAAAGAGACCATGCCACCCAAAGCTTTTTGCGTTGGTTTGTTGATGAGCAGGTAGAAGAAGAAGCAAACGTTACCGAAATTCTGGATACATTGAAGCTTATCAACGGACAAGGAAATGGTATTTTTATGCTGGATCGCGAAATGCGTAATCGCACCTTTGTTGATGAGACGGCGGCTGAGTAATGAAAGATTTTTTTTAGATATTATTTAAAGGCTGCTTAAAAGAGCGGCCTTTTTTATTTTTTACGTATGGAACCCAGAGAGCAAATATTCACCCGATACGACCATTTAAAAGAATTTTGTCAGTTAACGTGGGACGATGCTGCATTTGTGAAGCTCGAGAATGCATTCGATTTTGCAAAATCTATTCTTGGAGAAACACGTTTTTCACATGGCGAAGTAATCCTTAGCCATTCGCTTGAGGTGGCCTCAATTATTGCCATGGAAATTGGGCTCGAGCCCGACTCGGTGATTACCGGTTTGTTGCATAACGTAATGTATGCCGGGCTGGAGCAAAAGGCAACCCACCAGGAAATAGGTGAAAAATTCGGACCGCATATTTGCTCCATCCTGGAAGGTATGGCAAAAATAAATGCACTCGGAACCGATACCATTGACTTACACTCCGAAAATTACAGAAAGTTAATGCTGGCACTGGCCGGCGATGTACGTGTAATCCTGGTAAAAATTGCCGATAGGCTGCAGGTGATGCGTAATCTCGAAATCTACAGCAAGGAAAACCGTAGCAAGTTAGCCAACGAAACACAGTACCTGTATGCCCCGTTGGCACATCGTTTAGGACTGTACAATATGAATTCGGAAATGCAGGATATCTGTTTGAAATTTCAGCATCCGGATGAGTACAACTACGTAGTTGCCCGTTTAAAGGAAACCGAAACTGAACGTGCCAACTTTGTTGCCGAATTTGTTAAACCCATTGAGAAAAAATTACAACAAAGGGGGCTGAAATTCTCGATGAAAGCACGAACCAAATCCATATCTTCCATAAATACCAAAATGCGCAAAAAGAAGGTATCGTTTGATGAAGTGATGGATTTATTTGCCATACGCGTTATTCTCGACTCGGAACCTGAAAACGAAAAGACTGATTGCTGGACCGCCTATTCTTTTGTTACCGAAGAATACCAAACCAATCCAAACCGGCTTCGCGATTGGATATCCATTCCTAAATCAAATGGTTACGAATCGTTACATACCACGGTTATGGGACCGCACAAAAAATGGGTTGAAATACAAATTCGTACCAAACGAATGGACGAAGTAGCTGAAAAAGGTTTAGCTGCACACTGGAAATACAAAGGCGGTAAAGCTTCGGGTTTCGACTCGTGGCTGGCCGGGATTCGTGATATTTTGGAGAATCCGGAACTGAATGTAGTTGACTTTATCGATCATTTTAATGCCGATGTATACAGCGATGAAATTTTTGTATTCACTCCAAAAGGCGATTTAAAGAAAATGCCAAAAGGAGCCACAATGCTTGATTTTGCTTATGAAATTCATTCAAAAATTGGCGATAGCTGTGTGGGGGGAAAAGTGAACGGAAAGAAAGTTACTTTAAAATACAAGCTTAAAAACGGCGACCAGATTGAAGTGGATACCGCAAATAACCAAAAACCAAAAATCGATTGGCTGGATTTTGTGGTAACCTCAAAAGCAAGAAACCGTGTTAAAGCCAGCTTAAATGAAGACCGAAACCGCCAGGCAAGCGATGGCCGCGAAATGCTGTTGCGTAAATTTAAAAACTGGAAACTCGATTTAAACGACGATGCTATCCGGAAAATGCTAAAGCATTTTGGCTTTAAACTGGCCGTTGATTTTTACTTTGAGGTGGCAATTGGTAAAATTGATCCGCTTGAAATAAAATCGTTGTTTGTTGAAAAAGAAGAAGACGATTCGGCCAAAAAAACAATTGAAGAACTGCTGCCTTCCAGCGAGGCAAAAAACCTGTCTTATGATGGGGGAGATGATTTTCTGGTTATCGACAATAACCTGAAAAATGTAAACTATAAATTGGCCAAGTGCTGTAATCCGGTTTTTGGCGATAAAATATTTGGATTTGTTACCATAAACGAAGGAATAAAAATACACCGCAACAACTGTCCAAATGCTCCACAGATGAAAGAACGTTTCCCATATCGCATCATCAAGGCACTGTGGAGAGATAGCACCAGTAAAAGTTCCTTCCTTACTTCCCTGCATATTTCAGGAACAGATGAAACCGGAATAATTTCAGAACTTTCGCACATTATTTCCAAAGATGTGGGCACACAAATGCGCTCCATAAATGTGTCGAGCGATAAAGGGAATTTTGAAGGAGTTTTGCAGATTCTGGTTTACAATCTCGATCACCTCGAATTTCTGATTCATAAACTAAAAAAGGTAAAAGGTGTTACTTCAGTAAGCAGAGGCGAAAAATAAAATGGGCAAAATGAAAGGAAAAAACAACATTCAGGAGGTAGAAAATTTACTGAAAGCCGAAAAAGCAGAACAGGCAAAACAGTTATTTGCTACACTTGAGGAGCAGCCGACCGTAGCATATTTCTTATTAAAAGGTAAAATTGAGCAGAAATACCAGAACTGGGGCGATGCCATTAATGCGTTTAACCGTGTTCTTGAAATTGACCCCCAAAACATAGAAGCCCAAAATAACCTGCACCTGATAAATAATATCCTGAGCTTCTGGAACCCCGACCTGCTGAACCCGTGATGCCTTTTGAAATTAAAAAGATTTGGAATAATATCATAGATTGCCACGGGAGTTGAATGGAGTGACAAAAAAAGTAAATCGAATCTTAATTCCTGTATTTTAGGTTTTTAATTCAGAATTACTATTTTTGGGGCTGATCGACGAAATTTACAAAAAAGATAACTGAATTATAAAAAATTAAAAAGTAGTTGAAAAGATGAAAAGAGTAGTATTGTTAGTAGTTGTGTTGTGTTTCTCTGTTTTTACATTTGCCCAGGATGCAGCGGATAAGATTAATGAGGCAAATGAAGCGATGAAAGGCAAAGAATATGCAAAAGCTTTTGAATTGTATGAATCGGCAATGGGAAACCTTGGAGATGTTCAGGTTCCTGACGCCATAAACTTTAATATTGGATTAGCAGCATACAATAGCGATAATTTTGAAAAAGCAATCGGGTATTTTGATAAAGCAGTAGCCGCCGATGCAAACGCTGATAAAGCGTTGGAATACATTGCCGGAGCTTATGTCAAAATGGAAAAATATGACGAAGCGGTGGTCGCTTATAAAAAGGCAATTGAAGTTTCTTCTGAACCCGCATCTTTATCGTATAATGCAGGTATTGCAGCTTATAAAGGTAAAAAATACGAAGCAGCAGTTGATTTCTTTGGAGCTGCTGTAGAAGGAAATTACAAAGGAAAAACCGCCCAGTATTACAAGGCAGTATGTTACAGTAAGCTGAATGATGATGCAGCTTATAAAACAGCCCTGGAAGAAGGTGTTGCAAAATTTGCAGGCGATAAAAAACTAACTGCAGCTTTGGCTAAGGTTTATGTATCAGAAGGTAACGACCTGTACAAAAAAGGTGCAGAAATTTTAAGTGCAGCTAACCAAAAAGTTAACGATGGTGCACTATCAACAGCCGATGACGCTTACAACGCTGAAGTTGCAAAAGCGAAAACAGAATTTGCTGCAGCCATCGAGGTATTGGAAAAAGCAACCGCTATTGATCCGTCAAATGCGAATGCTGCCAAACTGTTGGAAGCTTGTAATGCTGTAAAATAATAAGCAAAAAATAGTTAAAAGCGCTTTGAGAGAGATTTCGAGGCGCTTTTTTTATGGGCTGGTTTTGCCGGTACAGCCAGGTAGTTGTAAAGCTAATATTCATAAAAATCAAAACTAATGGGGGCAGAATTTTTACGAATCAGTATTTCGAATATATTTGCACCCGGAAAGCAAAGAAAAGTTGTATCTGTAAGGATACTAACAAAGTAATGTTAATTGTTTTTGCAAAAATTGAGGTAACTGCTTGATTATTTTCCAAAAAAGTATTTTCTTTGCACTCCGTTTTTAGTAATGTGTTTATTTTGAACATCAAGAAATTAAAATAAAATGTCACGAGTTTGTCAAATAACAGGAAAAAGAGCAATGGTGGGTAACAATGTTTCTCACTCGAAAAGAAGAACAAAAAGAAAGTTCGATATAAACCTGTTTAAAAAGAAATTTTATATGCCCCACGAAGATCGTTGGGTGCAATTAACAGTATCTGCTGCCGGTATGCGTACTATTAATAAAAAAGGCATCAAAACTGCTTTGGCCGAGGCACAGGAAAAAGGTTTTATTTCAAAATTTTAAAAATCTTAAGCAATGGCAAAAAAAGGTAACAGGGTGCAGGTAATATTAGAGTGCACCGAACATAAAGATAGTGGTGTGCCAGGTACATCAAGGTATATTACTACCAAGAACAGAAAAAATACGCCGGATCGTATGGAGTTAAAAAAATACAATCCGATTCTAAAAAAAGTAACAGTACATAAAGAAATTAAATAAATTTAGACATGGCAAAGAAAGCAGTAGCATCGTTACAAAAAGGTGCCGGTAAAGGTTATGCTAAAGTAATTAAAATGACTAAATCGGAGAAAACCGGTGCGTACACCTTCAAAGAAGAGATGGTGGCCAACGAAGAGGTTAAAACTTATTTTCAAAAATAAGAAGATATAACTGTATAACAGGGAAAGCTTTCATGATAGATGAAAGCTTTTTTTGTTTGTTAAAAGCAACAACTATTTTTACTCCTTCATGCCGCCCTAAAACAAAATTTGTACTATTTTAGGACCTGCAAATCAAATTAATATGGCTTTATTCGGAAGTTTTAGCAGAAAGAAGAAAGAAAACCTTGACGAGGGATTATCAAAAACAAAAGAGAGCGTTTTTAAGAAGCTCAGTCGTGCTGTAGTAGGTAAATCGAAAGTAGACGATGAAGTGCTGGATAATCTTGAAGAAGTGCTTATAACATCGGATGTTGGGGTAGATACTACCCTGAAAATTATTGAACGAATTGAAGCACGGGTTTCTCGCGATAAGTATATGGGGGTTAGCGAACTGAATGCCATATTAAAAGAAGAAATATCGGCACTTCTTGAAGAAAACAATTCGGCTGATATTGCCGACTTTGAACTTCCTGAAACAAGTGGCCCTTACGTAATTATGGTTGTAGGGGTGAATGGCGTTGGAAAAACCACTACCATCGGGAAATTGGCCTATAACTTTAAACAAGCAGGTAAATCGGTATTGCTGGGTGCTGCCGATACATTCAGGGCGGCCGCCATTGAGCAGCTTGAAGTGTGGGCCGAAAGGGTAGATGTGCCTATTGTGAAACAAAAAATGGGCTCAGACCCTGCATCGGTAGCCTACGATACCCTGGCATCGGCAAAAGCAACCAATGCTGATGTGGTGATTATTGATACCGCCGGGCGTTTGCATAACAAGGTTGGCTTAATGAACGAGCTGACCAAAATTAAGAAGGTAATGCAAAAAATTGTTCCTGATGCACCACACGAAGTACTTTTGGTACTTGATGGCTCAACCGGACAAAATGCCTTTGAGCAGGCCAAACAATTTACCAAAGCTACGGAAGTAACGGCTTTAGCGCTTACCAAACTCGATGGAACCGCTAAAGGTGGCGTAGTTATCGGAATTTCAGACCAATTTAAAATTCCGGTAAAATACATTGGTATTGGCGAAAAATTGGAACATCTGCAGATATTCAGACGCCGGGAATTTGTCGACTCCCTGTTCTCCTGACCTTCATCTTATAGCTCTTGTTAAACAAAGCCAAAATAAAAAATCACATCCTTTCCGAAATTGATAAAACGGAAAAGCAGATTGTTGAATACAAAGAGTTAACAAAACCTGTTGAACCTGAAAATGCGATAGGAAGAATATCGCGAATGGATGCCATTAATAATAAAAGTGTAACGGAGGCAGCATTGCGAAAGGCAAAAGTTAAACTTGAGAAATTAAAGTTTGCTCTATCAGCGGTTGATGATGCTGATTTTGGCCTTTGTATCCGCTGTAAACAGGAGATTCCTCTTGGCCGCATATTAATAATGCCCCAATCCAGAACATGTGTAAAATGTTCGCATTAAGATCAGCTGTTTTAGGCCGGCTCCAGGTGGTTTTGTAACATCTCTATCAGCTGCTTTTTGTCAATAGGCTTGGTTATAAAGGAGTTAAAGCCTGCCGCAATGGCCTCTTGCCGGTAATTTTCGTGGGCATAGGCGGTTTGTGCTATAATGTGCACCTCATTGTTAAAAGTTCTGATTTCGCTTGTTGCTTCAAAACCATTGATGTCGGGCATTTTTATGTCCATTAAAACTACATCTGTATCCGGATTTTCGCGAACCATCTGTATGGCTTCAGCACCATTTTTTGCCCATTTTAGGTTGTTGGTAATATCCGAAAGAATATGTTTTAGGAAGTTATAAGAGGTCTCGTCGTCTTCTGCAACAATGATTTTAAGATCCGAGGAATAATTTTTTTCCTCATGCATGTTCTCTTTTGCCGCTTCGTTAACCTGTACTTCGTCGTTTGGTTTTAAATTCGGAATTCGAACCTCGAAGCTGGTGCCTTTTCCCGGTTCTGATGATACGCTAATTGATCCATGAAGTAATTCTACGTAACCCCGGGTTATTGATAATCCTAAACCTGAGCCTTCATAGCCACTCGAGTGGGAGTGATCGGCTTGTACAAAATAATCGAAAATAGCCTTTTGCTTTTCGGGCGATATGCCAATTCCTGTATCGCTAACCGTTAGTTTTAACTCTTCGGGTGTTAATGCATAAGATATTTCCACCGAACCCTTGTTTGTAAATTTTATTGCATTTTTAATCAGGTTGGTTAAAATAGAATTCAATTTATAGTTGTCGGTATAAAATGCAGAATCATTTTCAGTAATCGTTGCATTTGTTGTCAGTTTTATGCCTTTTTCATTGGCCTCTGCATTAAAAAAATCGCCAAGTTCATCAATTATCTGTTTGATATTTACTTGCTTAATCTGAGCTTCTTCATTGCCCGATTCAATTTTTGATATATCAAGAATGTTATTAATCGTGTCAAGCATTCGGTCGCCACTTTGCTGAATAATTGTAATAAACTGCAATTCTTCTTCTTTTGAATACTCCTGGCTTTTTAATAATTCAGCAAATCCAAGAATACCGTTCATGGGGGTACGAATCTCGTGACTCATGTTGGCCAGGAAAGCCGATTTCATCCTGTCGCTTTGTTCTGCAATATTTTTTTGTCGCGACAATTCTTTCATGATCTCAGAATTCAGATCGAGCTGATGTTGAAGATCATAGGTCCTGTTCCGAACCCGGGACTGAAGGATTTGATTAATGATGATGAGCAGCAGGATAATTGTAAATACAACAGCGCTTATAAAAATGATATAACGCAAGTAAGCTTGTAAGCCATTGTTTTCTGCATCATACTCAGTAAGCCATTTGTCGTACATTTTCTGGTATTCGCCGTTCGAAAGTAATACCTCCATGGCATTATTAAGAATTGCCGCCAGCTCAACAGAATTGGCCGACAACATAAAACCCATATTGCGTTCGAGAATCCGGTGGTTGGTCGTTTTTATATAATCTTTTTGGTGCTTTTTAACGTAGTAGGTGCCACCAATACGCTGGGCAATGGCACAGATGGTATTTTCATTCTCAAGCAGTTTTACCAGGTGGTCGTAATCGGTGGCATAAACAAACTTTGCCGAAGGATTAATACTTAATACATAGCGGATCAAAACCTCGTTTTTCCACAGGGCAACCTGGGGTTCTTTAATGGTGCGTAAGGTTTCTATTGATAAATTTTTACGGAAGTTACTGTTGTAGAAAAAGCAATGCGATGTATTAATGGTAGATCGGGTGTAAATATGTTCATTGTCGGGGTAGCCGGGATAGTGAACTCCAATTATACCATCAATTTTTCCTTCCTTCAGTTCTTCGTTAATGGTTGGCCAGTCAGAACCCGAAATTTCAATCTTGTTGTCGTAAAGCTCATTAATGGCATCTATCAGGTCAATATTAAAGCCAACGAGTTCACCATTCTTGTTGGTATAGTTAAACGGAGGATAATCATTACTGGCCTTTATCTTAAATTGAGCATTCAGGTAATAGCAATTAGTAAGTACTATTACGCAAATTAAAATAATTCGCATACCGGGTTCATTTTATCACAAATCTAAAAAGTTTTTTCGAAATTCAATTTCATACTAAATTTAGATATTTTAAGGCAATTAAAAATAAAACTGTAGAATGAGGTATTTTTCTGAAGAAATTGTATTAAAACAAATTGAAAAGCATTTGTCTGAAATTTACAATGAAAATGTTCGCATAAATGCAGTTTCAACTGTTGGTGGCGGGTGTATTAACCATGCCAAAAAGTTGGATACCAGTATGGGGACCTATTTTATAAAATGGAATTCGGATTGTGAAAAGGATATGTTTATACGCGAAGCAGAAAGCCTTTCGGCACTGCATAAAGCAGCCAGTGGCAGCTTGCTTGTTCCCGGGGTAATTTGTGCAACAGAACCTGGTGAGGTGCCGGCATACCTGGTTTTGGAGTACCTGTCGCCAAACGGCGTGGCAAACGATGAAGCTCTTGGGAGAGGATTAGCCCATATTCATAAATACAGCAATGAACAGTTTGGCTTTTATTCTGACAACTATTGTGGAGCAACCCGACAGAGTAACAGTTGGAAATTGGATTGGATTGAATTTTATCGCGTAAACCGACTGGGGTTTTTGTTGCACTTAATTCAACAAAACAGGCCAATGGGAAATAAGGAGCTTGCTGTATTCGAAAAACTGCTTGAAAGACTTGACGTGTTAATCCCGAATAAAGAAAAGGCGGTACTGGTGCATGGCGATTTGTGGTCGGGTAACTATATGAATACTGCTGCCGGCCCTGCACTCATCGATCCGGCATCGAGTTTTTCGCACCGCGAAATGGAATTTGGAATAATTACCATGTTTGGTGGTTTCTCCGAGCGATTTTATGCTGCTTATAACGAAGTAAATCCGCTTGACAAAGCCTGGCGGGAGCGTAATTTACTCTACCAGTTGTATCATGTTCTTAATCACTTTTTTCTTTTTGGTGGTGGATATCTAAGTCAGGCTTTGGCTATTGCAAAAAGGTATTTATAAGTTTTTTTTAGAAAAAATACTTTTAATTGTTCAGTTTGTTTTTGTAACTTATAAGTTATAATTCAAAAAGTTACAGAGATGAAAAGCGAGATTTATGAAATTCCATATAGGGCAGAACTCTGTTATAAAAAAAATAAGGGATTGATTCTGCCGGAGAATGTACCTTACATTGGGATGGGGGCTTCGCACATTGCCACCAAAGCTTTTCGTTACATGGGAATAAACTTTTACGCTGAAAAAGCAGCCGAATATTTCAATTATTTATTGCGTTTTAAAAAGCCCGATAAGGGAGTTTTGATTTCGCAGTCGGGTTTAAGTTCGGAGACTTTGTGGTGTGCCGATTATTTTAAATCGTACACGGCCATTATTAACGACGAGGAAAGCCTGCTCGGAGAGCATGCCAATTGTTCCAAGAAAGTGCTCTTGTACTCGGGCGAAGAAAAACATATTACAGCAAAAACTTACATTAACACCTTGCTAATCTTGTACCTCGGTTTTGGTTTCGATCCGGCAGAAGCTATCGATGCACTAAAAAATCACCAGACAGATTTTGAAGAAACCGGTGAAAGTATTGGCAACCTGGTTCTCTCGAGGTATAAACGAAAAAATCGTTCATGTTTGTACATACTTGGTAATGGACCCAATATTGCAACAGCAAATGTTGCTGCACTGGTATTAAGCCAAACAACACGAATGCCCGTTTTAAGTATGTCGGTTTCGCAATTCGAACATGGTTTTATGGAAACGGCCAAAGAATCGATGATTTTGGCTATAAACCATGAAGGCCGGGAACAAAAAAGAACCAAACGTTTGTTGTTAAAACTTAAAGTGGCAGGTGCCGAAACCTATGAAATCTCAAATAAATATGTTGATAGTATTTTTAGCCCGCTTACTTTACCAATGCCTTTTTATTTTACAGCCGAATATTTAGCCCGTAAATTAAAAGTAAAAACTCTGTTCGAGTTAGGGGATAAGGTGGTTAGCGAAATTAGTCCGGATAAAAATTATGAGTAAAACCATAGCTGTCGTTAAGGTTATTGCTTAAATTAGCAGCAAAACCAAATTCCGACATTAATGATCACACAAAAAGCCAAAGACATTACCCCGTTTATTGTAATGGAGGTTCTCGAAAAAGCTGCAGAAATGGAGCAGAGGGGAATTAATGTGATTCACCTCGAGGTTGGTGAACCTGATTTTGATGTTCCCAAATGTGTGGCTGCCGCCGTGCAGCAAGCTTTTGATGAAGGACGTACACACTATACCCATAGTTTGGGCGACCCCGATCTAAGAAACGAAATTGTAAAAAAGTATAAAGAAGAGTATAAGGTGGCGGTATCGCCGGAACAAATAATTGTCACTTCGGGCAGTTCTCCGGCTATATTATTAACCCTGGGAGTTTTGTGCGAACCCGGTGATGAAATAATAATTTCTGATCCTGGGTATGCTTGTTACGCCAATTTTATTCGTTTTATTGGTGCTACCTCTGTTCGTGTTCCTGTTTACGAAGAGGACGGTTTTCAGTACCGATACGAAGAAATAAAACGACGCATTACCGATCGTACCAAAGCTATTATTATTAATAGTCCGATGAACCCTACCGGTAACTTATTGTCGTTAGATTTAATGAAAGAATTGGTATCGTTTGGTATTCCTGTTATTTCCGACGAGATTTATCATGGCCTGGTGTACAGCGATCGTGCGCACACTATTTTGGAAGTTACTGAAAAAGCTTTTGTGCTGAACGGTTTTTCAAAACGTTATGCCATGACCGGTTTACGACTGGGCTATGTAATTGCTCCGTTTGCTTATGTGCGTTGCATGCAAAAGCTTCAACAAAATTTATTTATATGTGCCAGCTCAACAGCCCAAAGGGCAGGTATAGAGGCCTTAAGGTCATCGGCTAACGAAATTGCAGTTATGCGCGATACGTATGATGAAAGAAGACGTTACCTGGTTAAGCGCTTAACGCAACTCGGTTTTGATATTAAGGTGAAACCTACCGGTGCGTTTTATGTTTTTGTTAATGCGAGGCACCTGTCGGACGACAGCTATAAACTTGCTTTTGATATACTTGAGAAAGCTCATGTAGGAGTGACACCGGGAATTGATTTTGGCCCAAATGGCGAAGGTTTTCTGCGCTTTTCTTATGCCAATTCAATTGAAAATATCAAAGAGGGCATGAATCGTTTTGAGGATTACCTAAAAAAACACTACCACAAGTCTATTTCGTAAAACCGTCAAAATGAACAATCTCCTCCAGAGGTTTTCGCTTTTTCTCTGGTTCTTTATTATTGGCGTAACCAAGCGGAATGAGAGCAATTGGCTCAATGTAATGGGGCAGTTTTACCAACTCTGCACAACTGTATACATCAAAATTACATACCCAGCAAGTACCCAGGCCCAGCTCTGTGGCTTTTAAGGTTAAATGATCAATGGCTATGGCTATATCAATATCCGCCGAATCTTTACCGTCTGCCGCTCTTTTCCACGATTGCGAATGATCAGCGCAGGCAATAATAATTACCGGAGCTTTTTTAAACCAACTGCGGTCGTAACATGCATGCAGCTTACTTAATAAATCAGGCTTGCGAACAACAATAAAGTGCCAGGGTTGGAAATTTACAGCTGACGGGGCCATTCTGGCAGTTTCCATTATTTGCAGTATCGTATTTTTTTCAACCGGAGTGCTTTTAAAATCCCTTACAGAATAACGATTTCTTATAATATCTGATAACTCCATAGGTGGTGTAAAAATTTTCATGTTTTAAAGTGTAAGCAAAAATATGCTTTTCTGTCAAATTTTTAAATCATTTTGAAATTAAAAATGCAGGAGTGTAAGTAAAAGCCAATTTGCACTTAAAGTCTTTTATTTTCAATAGTTTACAGGTGCGCGAAATGTGTTTTAGAGCATTGTTTTTTTTAATTGTAACATCAAAAAATATACGTCATTTGCACAAAAATTAAACATAACAGGAAGTAAAGTTGAACCTTAAATTTTAATGTCATGAGAAAAGTTAATGTTACAATCGCAATTATCTCCATTTTATTCATCTTTAATACCGTTGCAAAAGCAACAGGCGTAAAAAATGAATTTAAAGATTTTGAAATTACCCTGGTGAACGATTTGAACATGGGTAAAAAAGTAGAAGCCGTATGGACTTTAAATTACAACGAATCAGAGAATCCGGTTACTGTTGTAAAAAGAAAAACGATTGAAGGTATTGAATATGTCGTAAGTTCTGAGTTTTTTACCGTACGTTATTTAGCTTCGGCAAACGGTTTTGGAGCCAAAGAGGCCCGTAAATCGTGGAGCGCAGTTCACAGTAAAATCAATCATGCTGTAATTAATCAGAAACAATTACAAAACCAGGGAATTATTACCCCCAACAAAGTGGATGACAAAATGGCTTTAGGGCTAATTGCAAGCTATTTGCCCGATCTTATTAACGACGGATATGCACACGTTCTTAATTAATGCAATTACATAGAAAATAATTTTTTAAAAGGCCACATATTTTGTGGCTTTTTTTGTGCCTTATTTCTTTTGAATTTAAAAGGATTACAAGGGAGTTGGCTGAGCTGTTAGCAATGACTTATCATTGTTTTATTCGTATTAAAACCAACAGGTAATAACTTAGAAAATGATGTTTTAATTTAATTTTTTACCACAAGAAAAACCTGTTTGCCGCAGTTTCGCAACTTTTTACCGGCTTAATCAGAAAAATTACACCATAATTTCGTCGATAAATTTTGTCGTTGAAAGACAAAAAAGTCTTTTGTTTTTTGATGAGCTGTGGACTATATGTTTTAGTTGGTTATAAAATGAAAGTATAAAACCTTGTTTTTGGCTGAAATGAAAGTTAATCGGCTTGCAAATACATAAATAGTAAAAAACAATATTTTTCTGCAAACAAAACCTGTTTTCGAACAAGGCTTTCAGCTGTCACTAAAATGTAATACAAACGTCAATAGAGTACAAATAATTACGAAAACAATTACAATTAGAAAACAAAAAATTTAGAGTCATGAAAAAAGTAAATTTATTAGCAGTATTGGTTTTGGTTCTTATGGTTGTATCGCTAACAGCATCGGCTACCGGTGTTCGTACACAGTTTAAATCGTTTGAAATTGATGCCGTTGAAAACCTGTATATGGGAAAAGCAGTTAAAGCACTATGGACGGTAAGTTACAGCGACCAGGAAGAACCGGTAACTGTTGTAAAACGAAAAACGCTCGAGGGAGTTGAATATGTGGTTCATTCAAAATACTTTCAGGTTAGTTATGCAATAACAGCCGCAGGTTTTGGCGCAAAAGAAACCCGTAAAGCATGGAGCGATGTTCCAAAGAAAATTTCACGTGCTGTAATTAACAAAGAAGAATTAGAGCGTCAGCGCGTAATTACACCCAATAAAATTGATGATGAGATGGCTTTGGGCTTAATTGCCAGCTACCTGCCTGATTTACTGAACGATGGCTATACGCACCTTTTAAATTAGTAACCTGAGTTCGACTTTAAAATGATTCACAGCTTTAGCAATTTTTAGTCAGAAACTTTCACCGGTTTTTGAAGTACTATCGGGATAATACAAGAAGATTGGGGGAAGTTTATGGCAAAAAGGGCAAAGCCTAATAGGAAAGTCCTTCTCACGCCATCTTTACATTTAGAATTCTTTGAAATAACCCGTTATTCCTACAGAATTATAAATGTAAATCTAACGCAATTATGACTTTCTGTGAAAATATTTTAAAGTCGAACTCAGGTTAGTACGCAATTTTTTATTCATAGAAACATTTTGAGGAGCCGCGGGAGACCGCGGTTTTTTTATATACAGCCACAAACAAAACCATCGGCCAGGCTGTCTAAAACTTCTTTTTCTTCCTGTTTCTCTTTGGCGGTACCCTTGCACCTAAAACAAACCGGCATGTTAACCGTTAAATTCAGTTCCGAATTATCAGGTAAAACAGCTTCTTTACAAACAAAACAGGTATTCTTTAAATCTCTCATCTGATTATTTTTTGTCAAAAGTATTAAAAAATGGTCGATATGGTATGGAGTATTGCTGGAGTGTAAGTAAAGTTAAAGTGTCAATTAAACCAGGAATTGTCAGTCAATTTCCTAAAAATGCTGAAAATGTGTCGGTATTTGTACATAAATTGTATTTGGCATAATTATTCGTAATAAGTAAATCGATTGTTTTTTTAGCCTGTACAATTAATTACATTTGCACAGGTTTTATTATTGTTTAAATCTAAATTGCAAAAATGGCATTTGTAAATAAAATCCTGGGGAAACTTCTGGGAAACAAATCGGAGCGGGATATCAAGGAAATTACTCCACTTGTCAATAAAATAAAGGAAGAATTTGAGCGGATTACAACACTCTCGAACGATGAATTACGAGCAGAGTCGGCCAAATTAAAACAGCTTATTGCCGAACGGATAAAACCCGAAGAGGACGAAATTGCGGCACTCAAAATTGAAGTGGAAGAGGTTGAAATTCAGGACAGCGAAAAGATATACGAACGTATAGATAAGTTGGAAGAAAAGATTGACGAGAAGATTGAGGAGGTGCTGAATGAGATACTTCCAACGGCGTTTGCAGTGGTAAAAGACACTGCACGACGTTTTTCAGAGCATGCCACCATCGAGGTTCAGGCTACAGATTTCGACAAAGACCTTTCAACAACACGCGACAGTATAAAAATTAGCGGCGATAAAGCAATTTGGGACAACTCCTGGCTGGCCGGAGGAAATAAAGTAACCTGGAACATGGTTCATTACGATGTGCAGTTAATTGGTGGGGTTGTGCTTCACCAGGGGAATATTGCAGAGATGGCAACCGGTGAAGGAAAAACACTGGTAGCTACTTTGCCGGTATTTCTGAATGCACTTACCGGAAAAGGCGTGCATGTGGTAACGGTAAACGACTACCTCTCGAAACGTGATGCAGAGTGGATGGGGCCAATTTATGAATTTCACGGACTATCAGTTGATTGTATCGATAAACATCAACCTAATTCTGAAGCCCGAAGAAAAGCCTATAATTCAGATATTACCTTTGGTACCAATAACGAATTTGGCTTTGATTATTTGCGCGACAATATGGCCATTAATCCCGAAGACCTGGTGCAACGCAAGCATCATTATGCGATTGTCGACGAGGTTGACTCGGTTTTGGTGGATGATGCCCGAACTCCTTTAATCATATCGGGACCAGTGCCAAAAGGCGATAACCAGCAGTTTGAAGAGCTCAAGGTATACGTTGAAAAATTATACCGTGCACAGCGCGAACTGGTAAACAAAATATTTATAGATGCAAAACGCTTGCTAACAAAACCAGATGCTACTGCCGACGAGAAAAAAGAAGGCGGATTGTTGCTGTTGCGTGCCCATAAGGGGATGCCCAAGAACAAATCAATCATCAAGTTTTTGAGCGAAGAGGGCATGAAGGGTATTCTGCAAAAAACCGAAAATTTGTATATGCAGGAAAACAGCAAAAACATGCACATTGTAACCGATCCGCTGTTTTTTGTGATTGAAGAAAAGCAAAATTCGGTAGAACTAACAGACAAAGGAATAGACCTTGTTTCTGCAGGTTTTGAAGACGCCGAGTTTTTTGTACTTCCCGATATGGGTGGGAAAATGGCTGAATTGGAAAACAGCAACATGGCACCCGATCAGTTGCAACAAGAAAAAGACAGACTGCTGCAGGATTATTCAGTAAAGTCTGAACGTGTACATACCATCAATCAATTGTTAAAAGCGTACACCATGTTTGAAAAAGATGTGGAGTATGTCGTGATTGATAACAAAGTAAAAATTGTTGATGAGCAGACGGGACGTATTATGGAGGGCCGCCGTTATTCCGACGGACTTCACCAGGCAATAGAGGCAAAAGAGCAGGTTAAGGTAGAGGCTGCCACCCAAACTTTTGCAACCATTACTTTGCAGAATTACTTCAGAATGTACCATAAGCTGGCTGGTATGACCGGTACTGCTGAAACAGAAGCCGGAGAATTCTGGGACATTTACAAATTGGAAGTTGTTGTAATTCCTACCAACCGTCCAATTGTTCGCGACGATAGGGAAGACCTGGTATTTAAAACTAAACGTGAAAAATACAACGCGGTGAGCGACGAAATAGTGGAACTCAACAAACAGGGACGACCTGTTTTGGTGGGTACAACTTCTGTTGAGATTTCGGAATTGTTGAGCCGGATGTTAAAAATAAAAGGCATCAAACACAATGTGCTGAATGCCAAATTGCACGCACGCGAAGCCGACATTGTTGCTGAAGCCGGGCAGCCGGGAGCTGTTACTATTGCAACCAACATGGCGGGTCGTGGTACTGATATTAAGCTTAGCGATGAAGTGAAAAAAGCAGGAGGTTTGGCAATTATTGGTACCGAGCGGCATGACTCCAGACGCGTTGATCGACAGCTGCGAGGGCGTGCAGGACGACAGGGAGACCCGGGGTCTTCGCAGTTTTATGTGTCGCTTGAAGACGACCTGATGCGTCTGTTTGGTTCCGATCGTATTTCCGGGGTTATGGACCGACTAGGGCTCGAAGATGGTGAGGTGATTCAGCATTCTATGATCTCAAAATCGATTGAACGCGCTCAGAAAAAAGTGGAGGAAAATAACTTTGGTATTCGTAAACGATTGTTGGAATACGATGATGTAATGAACTCGCAGCGCGAGGTTATTTATAAAAAACGTCGTCATGCATTGTATGGAGAACGCCTGGAAGTGGATGTTTTAAATATGATGTACGATTCGGTTGAAGACCTGGTAAATGAGTACCACGGAGCAGATATGTTCGATGATTTCAACCTGGAATTAATGCGACTTTTATCGCTTGAATCTCCTGTGAACGAAGAGGATTTCAAAAAACTGAATCCGGCTGAAATTTCGGAGCGCATCTACGAAAAAATGATTAGCAATTACAACCGAAAAGTTGAAGCTATTTCCAACCAGGCTTATCCGGTAATTAAAAATGTTTACGAAACCAAAAAAGAGGTTTATCAAAATATTGTTGTTCCGATTACCGATGGAAAACGAGTTTTCCAGATTATCTGTAACCTTGAAAAAGCCTATAACAACAAAGGAAAAGAGTTGGTTAAATCGTACCAAAAACAAATTGTTTTAAATACTATCGACGAATCGTGGAAAGAACAACTTCGCGAAATGGACGATTTGAAACAATCGGTGCAAAATGCTACCTACGAACAAAAAGATCCTTTGTTAATTTACAAGTTCGAATCGTTTAACTTGTTTAAGGTTATGGTTAACAAGGTAAATAAAGATGTTGTTTCAACCTTAATAAAAGGACAAATCCCAATTCAAAACCCCGACCAGGTGCGTGAGGCCGAATCACGCCGCCGAACCGATATGAGCAGATACAAAACGCAAAAATCGGAATTGCCAAGCGCACAAAATGCCATGGAAGGTGCCAATACTGAAACGGCAGAAAGGGCAAAAGCTCAACCCGTAAAGGTGGAGAAAAGAGTTGGACGAAACGATCCATGTCCTTGTGGTAGCGGAAAAAAATATAAACAATGCCACGGAAGAGGTGGTGCCTAATAGTTGCATTAAATGGTTAAAATGATTGGTTTATTGAGTTTTATTAACTGGAATGTTGATCCTGAAATTTTCAGTCTGGGCCCCTTGTCTATTCGATGGTATGGCCTGCTTTTCGCCTCTGGTTTTTTATTAGGGTATTACATTGGCGAGCGTATGCTAAAATCAGAAAATGTAAACCAGAAATGGATTGACAGCCTCTTTTTTTACATCATAATTGCAACGGTGGTTGGTGCACGTTTAGGCCATGTGTTTTTTTATGGCTGGGAATACTATTCGCAACATCCGGCAGAAATAATCAAGGTATGGCACGGCGGGTTGGCCAGTCATGGTGGAGCCCTGGGAATTTTGATTGCCATGTACCTGCATTCGAAAAAAGTTACCAAACGAACGATGCTTTGGACGCTAGATCGTATTGTGGTTCCAACGGCACTGGTAGCGGCATTCATCCGTACGGGTAACCTTATGAATTCTGAAATATACGGGATTCAAACCACAATGCCCTGGGGGTTTGTTTTTGAACGTAATGCAGAAACTGTAGCTAAACACCCGACGCAAATCTACGAGGCCTTGTGTTATCTGCTATCGTTTGTAATTCTGTCGTTTTTATACTGGAAAACCAATGTGAAGAACAGACCCGGATTCCTATTGGGAGCTTTCTTTGTGCTGATTTTTGCAGCAAGGTTCTTTATTGAATTTATAAAAGAAGATCAGGAAGCGTTTGAAGCCGGCATGGCATTGAACATGGGGCAGTGGTTAAGTGTTCCATTTGTTTTGGGTGGAGCACTACTTATTTACCGTGCAATGAAGAAACCGGAGCGTGTATTTAAAAATTCTTAGAAATTAATGTTAAAACTGAATAAAAGAGCTGCAAGTGTTTTGTTGGACAATTGAAAAAGACTTATTTTGCAGCTCAACAAGAAATTAATAGTATGTTAGAGATAGGAAAATATAAAATGGTGACGTTGACGTATGATTTACGTATCGACGACGAGAATGGAGAGTTGGTTGAACAAGCGACAACTGAGCAACCTTTACAGTTTCTTTATGGAGCAGGAGTGATGCTGCCAAAATTTGAATCGGAACTGGTTGGTTTAAAACAAGACGACCCGTTTACGATTAAAATAGCAAGTACTGAAGCCTATGGTGCCATAAATAACGATGCCATAGTAGAACTACCGAAAAATGTTTTTTTAGTAAACGGTGAGTTTGATGCTGAACTGATAAAAGTTGGTAATACAGTACCGATGATGAGTAGTAATGGCCAGCGTTTGAACGGCCTGGTACTTGAAGTTAACGACGAAAATGTTAAAATGGATTTTAACCATCCGCTGGCAGGCGAAGACTTGTTTTTTGCCGGAACAGTAGTGGAAGTTCGTGAAGCTTCAGACGAAGAAGTTGCGCAAATCCTTTCAGGAGGTGGCGGCTGTGGCTGTGGAAGTAGCGACGGCTGTTCTACAGATAGCTGCAACGATGGTTCTTGTGGTACAGAAAGTAGCGGCGGCTGTGGCTGTGGCTGCTAATAAATTTTGATAAGAAGCTCAATTTATTTATTTTAACCCTGTTTTCATTCAGTAATGAAAACGGGGTTTTTCACATTTATAAATGTGCAGGAATAAAACAAAGCGTATTGATATCCATTGCTTTGTTTTATCCTTGTTCAATTTGTTACAATAAGTAACAAGCAATTATTTACATATGAACACTTTTGGAAAGATATTTCGCCTGACCTCCTTCGGTGAATCGCATGGTCGTGGTATCGGTGGTATTATCGATGGTTGTCCAGCAGGAATAGAACTCGATATTGACCTCATTCAAAAAGACCTGGCACGAAGAAAACCGGGACAATCAAAAATTACAACGCAACGCAAAGAACCTGATCATGTAGAGTTTTTATCCGGAGTTTTTGAGGGTAAAACACAGGGTACTCCCATTGCATTCGCCATATGGAACCGCGATCAGCATTCGAAAGATTACAATGACTTAAAAGATGTTTTTCGCCCTTCACATGCTGATTATACGTATACAAAAAAATACGGAACACGTGATCATCGCGGAGGAGGAAGATCGTCGGCCAGGGAAACAATTGCAAGAGTAGTGGCAGGAGCAATTGCCAAACAAATTCTGGCAAAAGTAGGTGTACAAATTCAAGCCTATGTTTCGCAAGTGGGCGAAATAAAACTGCCAAAGAGTTATAAGGAGCTTAATCTTGCATTAACTGAAGAAAATATTGTTCGTTGTCCCGACCAGGAGTACGCCGAGAAAATGATTGCCCGCATTGAAGAAGCTGGCCGTAACCACGATACGGTTGGCGGACTTATAACAGGAGTTGCCACCGGAGTACCAGTTGGCTGGGGAGAACCGGTTTTTAATAAACTACATGCCGATCTGGGCTTTGCCATGCTGGGTATTAATGCTGTTAAAGGTTTTGAGTATGGCTCTGGTTTTGATGGCACCAAATTGAGCGGTTCGGAACACAACGATATATTTGTTAAAACGGAAGACGGTGTAAAAACCAAAACAAATCACTCCGGAGGAATACAAGGTGGTATTTCCAATGGCGAAGATGTATATTTCAATGTGGCGTTTAAGCCAATCGCTACCTTATTGAAAGAACAACAAACCATTGACAAGAACGAAAACGACATCACCATTAATCCAAAGGGAAGACATGACCCGTGTGTATTGCCAAGAGCCGTTCCGATTGTTGAAGCAATGGCCGCATTGGTTTTAGTCGACCACTATTTATTAAGTAAACTTAACACGATTTAATATGCCCAGAAGAAAAAGAAACAGAAGAATTCAGGTGCCTCCCGTAATTAAAGGAATGTCAGTTTATGGTGTTCGCGGACGAAAAGCGAATGAAGTAGTGCTGCACCTGGAAGAATATGAGGCAATTCGTTTACTCGATTATCAAAACCTTACCCAGGAAGAAGCTGCGGTATTTATGGATGTGTCTCGTCCTACGTTAACAAGAATTTACGAAGAGGCAAGGAACAAGGTGGCAACAGCTTTTGTAGAAGGCAGAGACCTTATTTTTAGAGGAGGAGATATTTATTTCGATAAAAACTGGTTTAAGTGTAATAGTTGTAAAGCAAGCTTTAGCGATTATTCTGATGATAAAAATAATTGCCCGGTTTGTAACTCTGAAGACCTGATCTCCTTAAACGATTATTATACAGATAAATAAAATAAATGGCAAGAAACATACTGTTTGTGAGCTGTTTGTGTTAAAAAGAAAACCTCCGGCTCAACAGCCGGAGGTACCCAATTAAGTTGTGATAAAACCAGAGCCCTAGTACACTAGGATGAATGCAAGGTACGACTATATGTCTTTCAAGTCAATACTTATTTTCTCTTATTCTCACAAAAAAATACAGTTTGGTATTTTATGTTTTGATGGTTTGGGTATTTAGTGTCTGTGAGTCAGGGTTTTATCAAAAATGTTAATCTTTGATATTTTTTGTTAATTCTTTATTTGGCATTAAGCATATATTTGATTTTAAACAATAGCTCTTATGAAATTTCGGAAATTACTTAGAAGTTTACATCGTGATTTTGGATATTTTATTCTCGGAATGACAATGGTTTACTGTATTTCTGGCATTTATTTAAATCACCGCCACGATTTTAATCCCGATTACAAAATCTTTACAAACGATTTTCGCGTTGAATTAGACCAAAAACAACATTATTCAGATGATGAAATAAAACACATTGTTGAATCAGTAAGAAAAGATGTAGTCTATAAAAAGCATTATGTCGACAAGCAGGGAGATATAAAAGTATTTATAGCCAACGGAGAGGTTTTAATTGATCCAGAAACCGGAGAAGGAACCATGCGCTACCTTCAGCGTCGTCCACTAATTTTTGGAATGAATAAATTACACAAATCAGCAATTGGCTCCCTTTGGAAATGGATTAGTGATCTAATGGCGGTAATCTTATTGTTTGTGGCAATTTCCGGATTATTTCTGGTGAAAGGTAAGCGTGGATTATTGCGCTGGGGCTGGTGGTTGACTATTGCCGGTTTTATTGTACCTTTGATTTTCGTTATTTTATTTGTTTAAAAAAATCATTAAAATCCAAAACATTAAAAGATGAACAAAATTGCATTATTGAGCCTGTTAGCATTGATATTTTTTTCATGCGCACAACAATCTAAAAAACAAACCAACACGGAACCCGAAAAACAAGCAGTTGTAGTATTATCCGTTGATGAACTTCTTGAGAAAGCACCTGAATTGGCTGACCAGCAAGTGGTTGTAAAAGGAACTGTTTTTCATGTTTGTCAGCATGGAGGTCAACGTTGTTTTTTAATGGGTAGCACCGAAGATATGTCGATACGAATTGAAGCCGGCGAAAAAATTGGCGCCTTCACGCAAGAGCAAATGGGAAGCGATTTGCAAATTGTTGGTATTCTAAAAGAGGTAAAAACCGAAGCTGATGCGCATAACCCGGCCCGGGAACATGGCGAAGAAGAAGGGCACGTAGAAGATGCAGAAACCGAAGCAGCCCATCAGATTATTGCTGAAAACCAGGAAGCAGCCGAAAGAGTATTTTTTATTGAAGGTCTCGAGGTGGCTGAGCTATAAAAAGAAAATAGTATAGAATGGGAGGGAAAGCAATTATTGTTTTCCCTTTTTTGTTGTTTTTTCATCAGCCGGAATAAAATCAAGCGAAACCGAATTAACACAGTGCCTTGTATTTTTCGAGGTAAAACCTTCACCATAAAAAACATGCCCTAAATGGCCGTCACATGTGGCGCAGGTAATTTCTGTTCTTCGCCCATCTGCATCCATGGTTTTATGAACAGCTCCTTCAATTTCATCATCAAAACTGGGCCAGCCACAATTCGATTCAAACTTGTCGCTTGATTCAAACAATGCCGTGCCGCATTGTTTACAAACATAGGTGCCTTTGCCTTTGTGGTTGGTGTATTTGCCCGTAAATGGCCGTTCTGTGCCTTTTTCAAGAATTACATATTTCTCAAATTCATTTAATTGTTTGTATTCCATTTTTATTGAATCTTTATAACGTTTTTTATCCTGCGCTTGCAGCGATAAACTCATACCTATCATCAGAAATATAAAAATTGTTCTCATATTCGTGTAACAATAAGATTGGCCTGTGGTTTATAAAAATCGCTTAATTATTGTAAATGAAAAGGCTAATTTTGAAATGGTAATCGCATATTTAAAACGTACAACAACAACATGGAAATACCAATATTATACCAGGATGAAGCAATTATAATAGTCGAAAAACCTATTGAGCTGCCCGTGCATAAAAATGATTTTATGCCAAATGATGCTCCATATTTGACCAAAATTCTGGGTGACCAAACGGGTAAATGGATTTACAATGTACATCGTTTGGATTCAAAAACTTCGGGGGTTATTGTTTTGGCTTTTTCATCGGAGGTGGCATCGGAGCTAAGCAAACAGTTTGAGCAAAAGAAAGTACAAAAAACATATTTTGCCATTGTGCAGGGAAACCCCGGCGAGGGGACCTTCGACAGCAAAGTGTTGGTGAAGAAAAAATCAAAGTTTAAAAAAGCAGCAATTACCCACTTTAAAACCTTGAGCACAGTACAAACAAAACTGAGCGTTAAGGATAAAAAGGATATTGAATTAAGCCTGGTAGAAATTAACCCGGAAACAGGCCGTTGGCATCAGTTGCGTCAGCATTTTGCCAAAAATCGTTTTGATATTGTTGGCGATACGCATCATGGCGATTTTGCCTTAAATAAGCTTATCCTGGCAGAAACATCCATCCGTCGTTTGTTTTTGCATGCCGGCAAACTTGAATTTTCACACCCTGTCACTGGCGAACCGGTTGTGATAGTTTCCGAAATTCCCGACGAGTTTAACGAATTACTTCATTATTACAGGCAAAGTTTAAATTGATAATCTCCAAAAGTTAGCCATCTGTTGGTTGTCATCGTTAAAATATCCTTATTATTGTATATAAAAAGCATCAACCCAAATCTGTAATTATGTACAAAAATTCATTCGTATTTGTATGCCTTTTGTTGCTTAGTTCATATTCTTTATTGGCATTTCCTCAAAAAAAGTATAAAATTGCCTGTAACGAAAATTACTATCCATATGTTTCCCGTAATTCTGAAACCGGTGAACTCGAGGGAGTTATAATCGACTGGTGGATGCTGTGGGGTGAAAAGGCAGGAGCAGAAATTGAATTTGTGCCATTAAGCCTTAACCGGTGTATTGAGAAAACCAGCAGGGGAGAGGTAGATGCAATTGCCGGGTTGTTTTTTAGCAAGGAAAGAGCAGAATTACTCGACTTTTCTGAGCCTTTATTAAGGATGCAAACAGTGCTTTTTATTCGAAAAAATACCCGTATCGATTCTATTCATCACATGAATGGTGAAATTGGTATTCTTGATGGCGATTTGGCCGTGGAGTATTTTACCCAACAATATCCAGAACAAAATTTAAAAATCTACAGGCAGATTGATGCTCTAAGGCAGGATATTAGCAGTCGCGAAATTAATGCTTTTGTTTATGATATACCCGAAACCATTAGGGGAGGAACAATTAAAATAAAACTGCCAAATGGTTATGAAATTCTCGATGAACTTTATACTGTAAAGTTACGAATTGCTGTAAAGACCGGTAATAGCCAAATGCTTAACGAGGTTATAACGCATGCCGAAAAAATGACTGATGATGAGTTGCTGGAATTAATTGAACCCTATAATTTTTTAAAATCATCAAAATATTTGCTTTGGGGCGGATTGCTCGCCGGCGTTTTATTAGGGCTGTTTGTTGCAGTTATTATTGCCCGCTTGTTAAAAAATAAACGCAAGATTAAACAACTTGAAAACAAGTTAGAAAATACAGATTGGCAAGTAGTAATTGATAAGGGAGAAAACGATTATATTGAATTTAAATCGTCGTTAAGGTGGGATCTCCGGCTGGAAAAGCTAAACAAGAACCTGGAGAAAGTAATTGTTAAAACGATTTCAGCTTTTTTAAATACAGATGGCGGAATGCTTTTTATTGGTGTTGCCGATGACGGGAATATTTTAGGTTTGGAGAAAGACTACAACACACTGGGAAAGAAAAACCGGGATGGGTTTATGTTAACGCTAACCAATGTAATAAATAACGACTTAGGTAAAAGCGTTCATAAATATATTACCATAAATATTATTGGCATTGGCGAAAAAGATGTATGTATTGTTAATGTCGAAAAATCAGATCGTCCGGTATTTGTTGGCAAAAACGACAACGAAGAGTTTTACATCAGGGCGTCGGCATCATCGCAACCCTTGAGTGTAAAAGAAACCTATGCCTATATAAATTCTAACTGGAAAAAATAAGTAAATCATCTGCTGGCTGTAAAAAAATACAACACTTTTGTTTTTGATGTAACGATATCCGAAGCTTTACGTCTTATAAAAAAATAATAAGTCATGAAGCGTATATCATTTTTATTAATTGGCATTTTATTTCTCGCACAATCCTGTAGTTACGAATCCGGCGTATCTGAAGCCTATTCAAAATATCGTTTTAAAGATGGAGTAACAACGGTTTCGGTTCCGGGATGGGTAATTCACCTTGCGGCGGGATTGGGAGACCTGAAAGAGGAAGAACGAGAGCTTTTGGAGTGTATTGATAAAGTAAAAGTTATTGCCGTTGAGGATGATAAGCTAAATGCTAAGGTTGATTTACACGAGGAGTTTTACAAACAAATTAGCGAGAAAAAAGGATACGAGGAACTGCTTGTTGTACGTGATAAAAACGAAAACATAAGCATTTTTGGCCGCATGGATGAATCGGTTATCGAGGAAATGGTGATTTTGGTTGGAGGCGATGATAATGCACTGATTTATGTGAAAGGAGAAATAAGACCGGAGATGCTTAACAAACATATCGATTTATCGAACCCGGATAAATTTTTAAGTTTGGGGCATTAATAAACGCAAAGATAAATTACAGTAATCGGAAGTTCTTAGTTTTCACTAAAGAACTTTTTTTTGTGCTGCTCGGCCAAGCTAATTAATGTACTGGCAATTTCAGGGTGCGCATCAATTACATTGATGGTTTCATACGGATCATTTACCATATCAAAAAGCGACAAACCAATTTCTGCTGAATAATCATATTTTCCAGGCATGCCATCCCTGCCTTCAAGGGCTGTCATGGTCCGGTACGAATGGGGCAGGTGCAGTTTCCACTTGCCATCTCCTGACAATACTGCTTCAAAATTTTTATTGTTGGTAAATGCATAATATTCATGGGGATTTGTTGCATTTGCTTTGCCCAAAATAATATCCCAAACATTTTTACCATCGATTACCGAGTTGGGAAGCGGAACTCCCGAAACATGACAAAGAGTGGGTAATATATCAATGGACATCAGGGCTTTTTCCGACTGTGTATTCCCTTTTAATGCCGCCGGATATTTAATTATGGTAGCCGAACGTGTTCCTCCGTCAAAAGTGGTTCCTTTAGCCTCGCGGAAAGGAGTAGTGCCGGCGTGGTTGCCATAAGAAATCCAGGGGCCGTTATCCGATGAAAATATTACAATTGTATTCTTATCCAGTTTGTTTTGTTTTAAGGCCTTGTTTATTTCCCCAACCGACCAATCCAACTCAAGCATCACATCAGCATATAAGCCTTTTCCTGATTTGCCGTCAAAGGCCTTGCTGCAAAATAAAGGCACATGGGGCATCGAGTGGGGCAGGTAGATTAGAAATGGCTTTTCGTTGTTTTTGTTGATAAAGTTTACGGCATGTTCGGTATACCATTGGGTAAGCATTTTTTGGTGCGAAGCCTCAAGTTCTTCGATCACTACCTGTCCGTTCTCCCAGAAATGAATGGGCCATTGCCCCCAATAATCCGGATTTTCCGGGTGATGTTTCCACATATCGTTGGAATACATTAATCCACAAGATTCGTCAAAGCCCCGGTTGTGTGGCCTTGTTTCGGGTTGATCTCCACAATGCCATTTCCCAAAAATGGCCGTTTTGTAGCCCGCCTTTTGAAATACTTCGCCAATGGTTGGGAAATTCGTCTCAAGGCCGCGACCATTGGGGCCATGTGCACCAAAAACCTTGGTGCGTCCGGGGTAACACCCCGAAATTAAAGCCGACCGCGATGCGGAGCATACAGCCTGAGGAACATAGAAATTTTTAAATACAACTCCTTCTTTAGCTAGCTGTTGCACGTTGGGTGTTTTAAAATGCTGTTGTCCAAATGGCGTAAAATCAGAATACCCCGAGTCATCAAGAAAAATGATAACAATATTTGGTTGTTTTTCAGCGGTATATTTATCACAGCCTGAAATAACAAGGAAAGTGGCTAATAAGAGGAGTAATTGGTTTAATCGCATAATTAGCTGGTTTTTGTTGTACCAAAATTAGTATTTATTCCGCAGCGCTAACATCAATTACTGCAAAGTGTTGGGGAAGTTTTATAAATTAGTGGAAAAAGTCGCACAATGAATTATACTACACTCATTATTCTGTTGCTTGGCGGATTGGCATTGTTTCTTCACGGAATGAATGTTATGACCGATGGATTGAAAGCAGCAGCAGGAACCCGAATGAAATCGTTTTTAAAAGGAATGACACAAAACCGTTGGACTTCGCTTGTTGCAGGTACGGGAATTACAGCCATTATTCAATCTTCATCAGTTACTACAGTTTTGGCTGTTGGATTTGTTTCGGCGGGTTTAATATCGTTTCAAAGTACACTAGGAATTATACTTGGAGCTAACCTTGGGACAACAATTACGGCTCAGATTATTGCTTTTAAAATAACCAAGGCTTCGTGGATAATGATTGCTGCCGGATTTCTTGCAGGTTTTGTTATTAAAAAGGAATCGGTAAAAAATATTGGAATGATTGTTTTAGGACTGGGACTGGTATTTTTGGGCATGAACGTTA
The DNA here is from genome assembly GCF_963676735.1 of uncultured Draconibacterium sp. Taxonomy (NCBI): domain Bacteria; kingdom Pseudomonadati; phylum Bacteroidota; class Bacteroidia; order Marinilabiliales; family Prolixibacteraceae; genus Draconibacterium; species uncultured Draconibacterium sp. The sequence continues at coordinate 1,707,737 of NZ_OY781464.1, forward strand.
TGAGTGATGCAACCGCACCACTTAAAGAATATGCACCGTTTATTGCCTTAATGAACGGTCTCGACAATTATTTATACGGAATTCTAATCGGGGCTTTGTTTACTGCATTGGTTCAAAGTTCATCGGCAACAACAGGAGTTGTTATTATTTTGGCCTCGCAGCAACTGGTAGGCTTGGAAGCATCAATTGCCATAATTTTAGGAGCAAATATTGGCACTTGTGTAACAGCCGTTTTGTCTGCCCTGGGCAAACCAAAAGCAGCAATGCGTGTAGCTGTTTCTCACATTCTTTTTAATGTGTTGGGAGTAATAATCTGGTATGCATTTATTGCTCAACTGGCAGATTTGGTTCAATTTATTTCTGAAGGAAATACAGCCAGGCAGGTAGCTAATGCACATACCATTTTTAATGCAGCAAATACAGTGCTTTTTATTGGCCTGGTAAAACCCATTGCCAATTTGGTGATTTGGTTAGTGCCCTTGAAGAAAAAAGATGAAAAACGCGTATTTCCTGAACTTCATAACTATTACCTCGAAGATGTGGGACTTGCGCTTGAACTTTCTCAAAACTCGATAGCCAGATTGGGGGATAAAACATTCGAAATCTTAAAAACAGGAATCCCGGTTGCCCTTACAGGTAAACAAGAACAACTTATTGAATTGAGAAAACAAGACAGTGAAATTGACCGGGGACATACTGAAATACTATACTTTTTACAACATATCCAGAGTAAAACCATCACCAACGAACAAGCACGTGTTTTAGAACGCCAGATTGAGGCGGTGAATGTACTTGAAACAGCTGCCGATATGGTAACAACATCTTTGGTTGAGGCTGCAGAACATCGGGAAGAAATGGGTTTTCAAGTAAGTGATGTTACTATTGAAAAGATGCATGGTTTGCATAAAATGGCACTGGATGCCTTTCGGAATGCACTTCAGCAATACAGCCTGGATACAGCAACTACGAGTAAAATGCTCTCAAAAGATCGCTTTAAGGAAGAACTGCAGGACGTGCGTTTGCATCTTATCGAACGTTTATCGGATACGGATGAAAACCGTATTGAAATATATCGTTTCGAGTCGGAAATATTAGAGGGATTAAGACGCTTACATGGGTTGGCAAGGCGCTTAAAAAGAAAAGCAGGATAAGCAACCCGTAAAATGTATTCAACAATCAGTAAAATGTTTTCGTTAAGGTATTATTTGTTCTTTACTTTTGTTTACAATAAAAGCTGAATACATGGAAATTAGTTTAATTTTAGGTTTTATGCTTATTTACTATCTGGTTAGTGAGTTGGTGGTGGGGAACCCTGTTTACCAAGCGAACAGAAAAAGAAAAAAATCAACTCAATCAACAAAACATTATGCTTTACAGAACCTTTCCAAAAGTTAAAGATAAATTGTCGGCACTGGGCTTTGGCTGCATGCGGTTGCCGGTTTTGGATAATGACCCAACAAAAATTGATGAAGCTAAAGCCGGGGAAATGCTGGTGTATGCGATAAACAATGGTGTAAATTATATTGATACAGCCTTTCCGTATCACGGGACAGGAATGTTGGAGCCCGGAATGAGCGAGCCTTTTGTAGGGAAGGTACTTAAAAAAGGATTCCGTAACAAAGTAAAGCTGGCCACCAAACTACCCTCGTGGTTGGTTCAAACGCGCACTGATATGGATCGTTTTCTGGATTTGCAGCTACAGCGTTTACAAACCGATTTTATTGATTTCTATTTAATACATTCCTTAAACAAGGAGTTGTGGCAATCGATGGTAGATAAAGGTGTGGCTGATTTTTTGGATTCGGCCATTGCAGATGGAAGGATAAAACACGCCGGATTTTCGTTTCATGATAACAGCAAAATACTATTTAAAGAAATTGTTGATGCTTATGACTGGACATTTTGCCAGATTCAGTACAATTACCTGGATGAAGATTACCAGGCGGGCCGCGAAGGACTTGAATATGCCGTTAGTAAAGGACTGGGGATTGTTGTAATGGAACCCTTGCGAGGTGGTAGTTTGGCAACTAACTTGCCGCTTGAGGCTGAGACGGCCTTTAAAAATTCTAATTCTGAAAGAACGGCAGTGGATTGGGCTTTACGTTGGTTATGGAACCAGCTGGACGTAAGTGTTGTTTTAAGCGGTATGTCAGATCTAAACCAGGTGAAAGAAAATATAAAAACGGCAGCTGAATCCGGTACTAAATCGTTGTCGGTAAGCGAATTAGATACAATTGACCGGGTTAAAACCATTTTGCAAAACAAAGTTAGGGTAGGGTGTACGGCATGTGGCTATTGTATGCCTTGTCCGGTAGGGGTAGATATCCCGCAAAACTTTAGGTATCTTAATGATTTTTACCGCTTTGATGATGCACAAAACAAACGCCATAGCATGATAATGTACAACAGGCTGCTAGACGAAAAACAAAAAGCACCGGCATGTGTTGAATGTGGGAAGTGCGAAGACCATTGCCCGCAAGGCATATCTATTCGTGAAAAGCTAAAAGAAGTGGATTCAACTTTAGCCATGAGTTTTTAAAATTAAAATTATGCCGGATATACTTCGAATAAATACCATTGCCCAGGCCCACGAGCTATTTGGGATTGAAAAACCCCAGCATCCATTGGTTATTGTTTATAGCCACAATAACCTAAAACCACCAGGGGCCTTTATTGGTAAACAGGTGGCTATTGATTTATACCATGTAGCCTATAAAATGTGTGCGGACGGTTCGTTTGGTTATGGCCGAAATACCTATGATTTTCAGGAAGGAACGATGATTTTTACCAAACCCGGGCAGGTAATGACCATAGAAGAATGGAAACACGATGAAAACTCGAGTGGATGGTCGCTGTTTTTTCATCCCGACCTGATTAGGAAATCAAACCTGGGCACCCATATCGATGATTACAGCTTCTTCTCGTACGATGTGCACGAAGCTTTGCATTTATCAGATGATGAGAAAAAGACAGTTGCCGAAATTAAGGATAAAATTGTGCGTGAATACAGTTCTAATATCGACAAGCACAGTCAGAAATTAATTGTTTCGAATATTGAATTGATGTTAGACTACTGCACCCGCTTTTACGACCGGCAGTTTTATACCCGCGAGAATTTGAATAAAGACTTAATAACCAAATTTGAAAAACTACTCAGAAACTATTATGAATCAGGCAAAGCATTGGAAACAGGTGTACCCAGTGTAAAATATTGTGGATTGGAACTAAACATGTCGAGCAATTACCTGAGTGATTTGCTGAAAAAAGAAACAGGAAGAAATGCACTGGAACACATTCATCATTTTATAGTGGATAAAGCAAAAACACAGTTGCTAAATTCGACCCAAAGCGTATCGCAAATTGCTTACCATTTAGGTTTTGAATACCCGCAACATTTCAGTAAGGTTTTTAAACGAAAAACAGGGGTGAGCCCGGCTGAATACCGAACTGTAAACTAAGCATCATGACGACTCGAAATTACGTATTTATTGCCAAAAGCATTGATGGCTTTATTGCCGATAAAGATGGCAGGATTGATTATTTGTATTCAGTGCCAAATCCCGAAAATCTGGATTTAGGTTATAATGCCCTAATGAAAAAAGTTGATGCCATTTTAATGGGGCGTTTAACCTTTGAAAAAGTAATGAGTTTTGGTATTCCGTGGCCGTACACAAAGCCTGTTTTTGTGCTTAGCACCAGCTTGAAAAATCTTTCTGAAGAACTAAAAGGCAAAGTAACTTTGCTGAATGGTCATGTTGATGATGTTTTGAAACAGGTTCATAGTGAGGGGTATACAAGGTTGTACATCGATGGCGGCACACTTATTCAAAGTTTTTTAAAAGCAGACTTAATTGATGAGATGATTTTAACAACCATCCCGATTTTGTTGGGTGGTGGTATACCCTTGTTTGGCAACTTACCCAAACCAATGATGTGGGAGCATGTAAAATCTGAGGTTTTTTTGAATGCACTAACGCAGGATACCTATCAACGAAAAAGGTAGTTGCTGAAAATGGTTTAAATTCCGATTTTAGAATTTTCCAGATCATACATAGGAAATTAGAAGCTCCATATCCGCTATTTTTTTCTTTTCACACCCCTTAGCGGCTCCGCCTCAAGTGGATTTTCGGGCCAATGATGTTTTGGGTAGCGCGATTTCATCTCCTTTTTTATCTCGAAATAGGCATTTTGCCAAAAGCTGTTTAAGTCGCCGGTAATTTGTACAGGCTTAAACCCCGGCGAAAGTAAATGCATTAAAACATTAATCCTTCCATTGTTTACGGTGGGGGTTTCCAGCATCCCGAAAACTTCCTGCAAGCGTACGGCCAAAATTGGAGGCGCACCGTTGGCCTGGTAGTCCAGTTTTATATTCGAGCCACTGGGTACCTCAATTCTTTCGGGTGCCAGTTTTTCTAACAGCCCTTGAAATTCGTAATCCAAATGACTTTGTAAAACTGTTTTCAAATTGATTTTTTTTAAATCCTCAGGCTTTTTTATGTTCGAAAGATAAGGAGAAAGCCACCCCGCGTTATTGGCTAGCAAACATGCGGTGCTAACATCTGGCCAGTTATTTTCTTTGTCCCAAATGCGCAGCGAATTTACACGGTTTTGCCATTGTGTAACTTCTTTGTTAAAATTCAAAAGCCAGGCGCCTTCCTTTTTTATGGCATCCGAAATGGCTTTAATTTTTTGTTCTTCGTCATAATCTCTCAGAGGTTTACTCTGAAGGACAATACTTCCGATGCGCAACTCCGTTTGTGCCGAAAATCCGCCACGTTTCGTGTCCCAGCTAACCGATTCAATAGTTTTAACCATGGGGGCTAAATCTTGCGGATTAAGAGGTGAAGCCAGAAAAATCCGTCCCATACCATCGCGGGCATTAACACTGGCGATGGCCAGCCAGTTTTCATGTGCCAGGTCGTCTTCGTGCCCGGCCGCAGCGATATTCCCGTTGGCCAGTTTAAACTGGGCATTATTGCCGGGAGTGGCATGTGCAATTCGTTCAGGATAAGCATAGGCCAGCAACAATCCGGTTTCAAATGGATCAACTCCGGCGTTTTCTTCTGCTACATTCAACATTCGCCGGTACTGTTCCGCTATTTTTGCAATGTGTGTAAGGCGTTTGTTTTTTAGACTGCCCGAACGAAAGCGTCTTAAGGCCTCAATGCGCAAATTAATATCAATGCCGACATCACGAGCTAGTGGATCACGTTCTTCTAAAATGGCTGCAATATCACAGGCCAAGGCTGCTAAATCTTCATCTTGCGCCAAAATTAGCATGTGTGCCAGACGCGGGTGGCAAGGCAGCTTATGAATGGCTTTCCCGTGTTCGGTAATCTTTCCGTCTTCCAGTGCTTCAATTTGGTGCAGTAGCTCGTTGGCTTGCTCAACATGGCCTTTGGGTGGGGGAGTAAGCCAAACCAGGTTAGCAATATCAGTAACACCCCACTGTGCCATTTCCAAAGCAAGTGAGGCAAGGTCGGCTTCTTCAATTTCTGGCGTGCGGTGGGTGTTTAAACGGTTGTGGGTGGCCTTTGTCCACATACGGTAACAAACGCCAGGGCCTAGTCGTCCGGCACGCCCGGCACGCTGGTCGGCAGAGTCGATGGTTACATCAATAGTCTCCAGACGCGATAAACCGGTGTTTGGATTAAATTTTAAAGTGCGGCTAAAACCACTGTCCACCACAACTTTTACTCCTTCAATGGTCAGGCTGGTTTCGGCAATTGATGTTGCCAGAATAATTTTACGTATGCCATCGCGGTTGGGCATAATTGCCGCAAATTGTTTTCCCGGAGGTAACTGCCCGTAAAGCGGATGGATGGCAATGCCCTTGTGTTTTTGTCGCAATATGCTTTCACATTTTTTTATTTCTGCCTCGCCTGGAAGAAATACCAAAATATCGCCATCTTGTTCTTTAACAGCTTTACTCACCACACGGCCGGTCAATTCGGGCAACATTTGACGATCGTTTTCACCGGCATAAATTATATCAACCGGGTACTGGCGGCCTTTGCTCACCACCGATGAACATTGCAAAAGCTCTGTCAACTGCGGCATATCCAAAGTTGCCGACATAATCATTATTCGTAAATCAGGACGAAGAACCTGTTGAGCTTCTCGCGACAGAGCAAGTGCTACATCAGCAAAAAGACTTCGCTCATGAAATTCATCAAAAATAAGCAGGCCAATTCCCTCCAGGGCGTTGTCGTTTTGCAGCATTCGGGTCAGGATTCCCTCGGTTACCACTTCCAATTGGGTGTTTTTGCCAATACAGTTATCAAAACGAATACGGTAACCTACGGTATTTCCAACCTTTTCGCCCAATAGTTCGGCCAAACGGGTTGCGATGGTTTTGGCGGCTAAACGGCGTGGTTCGAGCATAATGATTTTTTGCCCGTTTAGCCACCTTTCTTCCAAAAGGGCAATGGGTAATATGGTGCTTTTTCCGGCTCCGGGTGGTGCATTTACAATTAAGGTATTGGTTTCTTGCAAATTACCTTTAACATCATCAATCACCTCGCTAATTGGAAGGTCTGTTTTATATGGATTAAATCTCAACTCGCTTCTTTTTTGTGGCGCAAAAATAGCGAATAGTTATTAAACCCGAGTTATTGCCTGTTTTTCAGTGTTGGTAATCATTATTCCTCTATTTTTGTTTATTCATGTTGGACTTACAGTTAATACTGATATTATTACTTGCCGGTAGTTTGGCGGGATTTATTGCCGGATTGTTTGGCGTTGGTGGCGGAATAATTGTTGTGCCAGTAACGCTTTGGGTACTAAAAATGCAGCAGGTAGAATCGGAATATATTCAGCACATAGCTGTTGGAACTTCGCTTACAGTAATGGTTTTTACTACTTTTATGAGTTCTCTTGGCCATTATCGCAAGAAGGCTATTCATGTTGAAGTTTTTAAAAGTATGGCGCCCGGAATTGTATTGGGTTCGGTAGCTGGCTCCTTGTTAGCCAGCTCAATACCCAGTAAAAGCTTACAAATTGTGTTTATTATTTTTGCCTACCTGGTTTCGATAAAAACGCTGGTAGGGTTTAATCCCAACTCGTCGTGGAACTTGCCGAAACCACTGGGGATTTTTAGTATTGGAACCTTGTTTGGCGGAATATCAGGCCTATTGGGAATTGGCGGAGGTGTGTTTAATGTACCCTTTTTACTGGCTTGTAAAGTGCCGATTAAAAAGGCAGTTGGAACATCGGCCGCGTTAAGCTGGAGTGTGGCCGTCTCAGGAACTATTAGTTACTTGTGGACAGGATTTCAGGTCGCTGATTTGCCCGAAGGCACCTTTGGATTTTGTTATTTTCCGGTGGCTATTACTTTAATAATAACCACCAGTATTTTTGCACCCCTTGGTGTAAAATTAACTCATGCCTTATCTCCCAAAATTATGCAGCTTATTTTTGGATTGATGCTGCTGGGTATTTCCACCCAGATTTTATTTGAATGGGTTATTTTGAAATAAAAATAGTTCTAATGCGAAGCAGAAATAACACAGGGCGCTTTCATCTATTACTTTAATTGCAAGGCCACCGGACAATGATCGGAGCCCATCACCGCGTCAAGAATGTATGCTTCTTCAATATTTTCAATATAACTTTGGCTAACCAAAAAATAATCAATTCTCCAGCCTACATTTTTACCACGCGCACCGGCCCGGTAACTCCACCACGAATATTTGTCGGTGGTTTCCGGATTTAAGTGTCGGAAAGAATCAATCAATCCTCCTTTTGTAAATCGGTCCATACCATCAATTTCTTCCTGCATAAAGCCTGCTGATTTGTTGTAGTTTGCTTTTGGGCGTGCCAGGTCTATTGCTTTGTGTGCCACGTTAAAATCGCCACAAACAATAACCGGCTTTTTCTCTTCCAGCTTTTTCAGGTAATTGTAAAATGCCAAATCCCAATCCTGGCGATATTTTAAACGTTTCAATTCGCTTCCCGAGTTTGGAACATAAACATTTACCAAATAAAACTCATGGTATTCAAGGCAAAGAACACGGCCTTCAGTATCATGTTCTTCAATGCCTATATCGCATGAAACGCTAAGGGGTTCTGTTTTTGATAAAACTGCCGTGCCCGAATATCCCTTTTTCTCTGCTGAATTTGAGTAAAGATGATAATCGCTAAGAGAGGCAAGGGTTTCTGCAACCTGGTCGTCTTGTGCTTTTGTTTCCTGAAGACAGAATACATCTGCATTTATTTGTTTAAAATCTTCAAAAAAGTTCTTTTTCGCAACGGCTCTTATTCCGTTTACATTCCACGATATTAGTTTCATTCTTTACTGTTTAAAATAATAATTACACTCAAAATAAAGAAGTGTTCAAGCTAAAGGCATAAAAAAACCCGGACAAAAGCCCGGGTTTAAAAATATATTTATTTTAGGTTTTTTGGAGTATACTTGTAAATTAAGTCGGTTTAAAACGAAAAACCAAATTCCAATTCAAACTGATTCATTTCAATTTCAATGGTCTGACCCGATGGAGTATCAAGCGGATTAGCCCCTTCAACACTACTGTTCATGGCATAGTTAAAGGCCATATGAAATTTATTGCCACTTTTGCCAACTTCTTTTGAGAAACCAAGAGCTATTTGGTTTTGAATAACCCCAGGAGCCAGAATATTAAACATTACTTCCGATTCTGGAATTGGGTTGTCGCCAATAGAAAGTCCTGCTCTGAAGTCCCATGTTTCAACACCGGCATAATTAAAACCAAGTTTATAAACCATAATGTTTTCCCAGCCAAAGCCGGCTCCATCAGTAGTTCCTAATGGCGATTGCATTAAGTTAGGCAACATTGGGTTACCAATTGAATTAACATCGCCAAACATAATTTGCTTTACATCTGCCATTACGGTAAAATCCTGAGCCAGTTCCCACGATATACCAACAGTCCAGCTCGATGGAATATCAAAATCGCCCTGTTCGGCAAATAAACCGGCATAATCATCAAATTCACTCATCCATACTTTTGACTGGTAAGTAACACCAATGGCAAAATTATCGGTTAAATGACCGAGGTATCCAATTTTAAAACCATAGCCAAAACCACTATCCGTTCCGTTACCCGAAACTGCGGAAGGATTAGATGAAAACGCACCAAACGCAGTAAGGCCTTCTGCTTCGAAATATTGGTAGGCCAATACTCCGGTTATACCAATACTGTGGTTTTCACCCAGTTTTTGCGAATAACTAATGTTTCCAAAAAGTTGCGCCAGATTTACCCCCGTTCTTTCTGAGGTAGGGTCGTAAAAAGTTGCAGTAGGATAATCGGTATTCATTCCGCCATTTCCAAATAAGGTAGCAGAAATGCTTGAATTGTCGCTTACCATCCAGTTTGCTCCTAAAGATGGAATGATAAAAAGTTTGCTGTCGCTTTCAATAGTTCCGGGCATTAAGCCAAAAGTTCCTTCCATGCCTGAAGGATTTCCGGTAATGGTATATTGGCGGTTCGGATTAAAAAAGTTAACGCCCAACTGGTATTGACTTCCCAAAAACACATTGCCGGCAGGGTTGCCATTAATTAAAGAACCCTGGTAAAATGCAATGCCTGCACCGGCAAGTCCTTTGTTAATCGTTCCGTATCCGGTACTAAAATAACCATCGGTTGCGTACAGCTGTGCGCTTATAAGAATACCTGCCACAAACAAGGCAAGAGTTTTAATGCTTAAATGTTGTTTCATAATAATTGTAAGCTTATAGTTTATAAGACAAAGGTATTCGCCAATATTAAATCTTCTAATTTGTAGATTATGATACATATCATAAGCAAAAAGAACAGAGCTGACATGCCTCATTAAATCCATCGCTTAAAAAATTAGGTGCCAACATTATTTTAGCTTTCTAATCATTAAAAAATTACTAATCTACACCTAAATTAGCATGAAATACATATATAGTTTCTCCGAATGAAACATCTATTCCGTATTTTTGTTATCAGGATTAGAAAAGTAAATAATTATGAGTAAAAATTCGATGCCTTCAAAACAGAGTAAAAGAGACAGGCGCGACATGATTCAATATATCAATCTTCAACTGGCCTCCCTAGGTCAACCTACATATATTGATAACAGTGAAGCAGGTACCAGATTTGCCAACGAAAAGTTTCAAATCTTAACGGAAGGTTTGATTAATAGTTTTAAGGAGAAATCCCGTTTATTAGGAGACCAGTTGTCGCCGGCTGATACCCGAATACAAAATTTTATCGACGACTATTTAAAAGAAGTGGAATTTGCAAAAGATTACCGCTTACCCAACAATACCCTGGTTCTAAACCAAAAAGGTATGGCTCGCGAATTGAGTTTGCCACCTAACGGAAAAGAGTTTAAGAATGAATTGTTGAGCTCTTATCGTTTGAAGCAGGGAATTTTAAATAATCCTGTTCACGACAAGCGAACAACTAAAGGTACTTTCCATATTGTTCGTGGCGGGTTACCGGTGCCATTAGACAAAAAAGAAGTACCAAAAATTACTTTTGCCCACATGTTGCATTCGGCATTTCACGAATCGCCTGATGATATGAAACTGCTGCCATTTACATCGCTGATGGAAGACAAGGCAAAAGTATTTGTTTCGTTATTACTGCGCCCAACCGTTTGCCCCGAAGTTCCGGGTGTAATAAGCGAGAAAAGCCTTGAAGTGCGGTTTTTTGCACCAGGAGGTTTGGTGAGTAACCTCGATTTTGTTGAGAATATTTTTGGAAATGCAGGCGATCATAACCTGGCAATAAACGATGCTGCACTTGATGTTGAACATTGGACCGGGCATACCGGATGTATAATCTTGGCACCACATTTAATTCGGTTGAAGAAAAAAGATGTGGGCTTACCGCATTACGACGATGCTTCTGAGCGCCAGAAACGCGATGGCATGTGTTGGAAAGATGAAAATGAGTTGTACAATGATGGAACAGCATTTAAGCTTACGTGTAGAGACGAACGAGGAGTAGTGGTTACCATAATCGCCGATAATTATTACGGCTACTCGAAGAAAGAAATTAAAACACAAATTGGTTACTCGGCCAACTTGTTTGGTTTGGTAGAGGAGGAGCATGCAGGTGGTGCCATTGCTTTTCCGCGAGGTAATATGAGCGACAGTGTATTTGGCGCTAATTTTACCAGTAAATTTGAAAAACCTTATTCTTTTGAAGAGGCGAAAAAATTATTGGATGACCGCATTAAAGTGCAACCCGGAAATTATGCCATTGATAAAAAATATGAAAACATAATTTATATTCCTGAAAATGCAGATATTGACGTAGAAAAGAGCGCTGTTAGCTGGTTATATAAAAATAAGGAATATCAATTAAAGCTTTCGCCTAAAAAAGTTTATGTGCATCCCACAGGGCATAAATTCGAATTGGTAAAACATCCAACACAGCAAATGTGGCGGATTATTGATACCGCTCCTGAAGGCATGTTCTGCCATAAGCCAAGTACAGTTTCGGGAGGTGGAAAATCAGAAATTTCTAAATCGATGCAAAATGCCATTAAATATGGTTATTTCTACATCGAGAATTTGGAAGAAGCTGAAAATATGGTGGATGAAATTATCAACCGCGACTATTCAAATCGATGGAAAAATATTCGACCTGATGCCGATCCCTCACGTCCATTCTTAAGTAAAGAGCGTGCGTTAGGTTCAGCTGTTAAATTATTAACACCATCTGATCAGTACAGCGACGAGTACAACCAGTTTTTAAAAGATATTCCGGAGAATGTACGAACATTGGCATTTTTTGTAAAACGCCACTACCGGGGCAATGAAGAACGTGGGTTGAAATGGCGTGAACTATTTAATGTAGAAATAGTAAATGGTCGTCCGGGTAATGCTTTGCAGTACAAGCACAATCCTATTGTAGCGAGTTACGTTCGTATAGGATTTAACCAGGAAGGGCGTTGGTTCCTGCACAAGTTACGTTCTGATTTTGTTCCAAGTATGAAAATTCAGACCGAAGATGATATTTCTGCAACAATAACAGTGCCTGCCAACCAGGTGTCGCATTTAAACGAAGAGTACAGCAATCCGAGTATAAAGCTGGTGGCCAACTGCGAAAGTCACTTATTTCAGCGTCCTGACGAAGCTGTAATTCGGGGCTACGATAAAGAAGCCGAAAAAGAAATTGTTGATAATGGCACCTTCCTTACCAATTACGAACCACTGTCAAAAGCAAATGCGCAAGCGTTATTGGATGACGCCATTAGTTTTGAGAAATACACTAAGCCGGTTAAAGATTTTATAAAAAGGGTGGTTGAAAGCGAAAGCGACAACTATTTTGTTACTCCTTCGCATCCGAGAATTGTTGACGGAGAACCAACAAAAAATCCAAGGTACCTGCAACGTAATATATTTAAAAACGAAACCCTGGATTCGTACCTAGCAGAAATTGGTGTGCGTTTGCATCGTAAAATAAAATCAAAAGATCCGGTTGTTTGGCCTGTAAATGCTGTTCTTCCCGGGCGAAGGAATAATCCGATTGACAAAAAAGCAGGCATTCGTCCGCTGGCGGTTTATAACCCGATCCACTACCAGGAATTACCGGAGTTGTTCATGGATTTTATTGCAAGTATTACCGGAAAATCACCATCAACAACAGGTGCTGGTCTTGAAGGTGCACTTACCAAAGGACCATTTAATATGTTGGTGCCAACCACCGACTTGAACAATGCATTACTATCTTATATTTTAACAGAATATCAGGGATTTAGCTCAGCAGCAGGTTATATTGGACACGAGAACCGTTTTGATCATGATATCAGTATTCTTATTCCTGAGATTTGGGCACGTTTAGTTCCTGAAGACCGCGATCCGAAGAAACTGATTGAAAATGGCTGTTTGGAGAAACTGGAAGATTTTGAGTATGAAGGTAAAAAAATATTGGCCAGCCGTTTAGGATACAGGATTACCAAAAATTTTGCTTTCCGTTGTATGAACCGTTTATTTGATGAACCTTTGGCAGTATTTAACGAACGGATGTTAAAGCCGGAATTACAAGACATGGAAGCTTATGTTGATGGTATTAACAATATAACTGAGGCTATGCAACGCGCAGCACTGCCATTTTTTGAAGATGGAAGTGTGGAAGCAGCCATACCTCCATTAAAGGTTTTATTAAATGTTATGGCATACGGCCATTACGAGGGCAAAGACATTAGCGACCCGGAATTACGAAAACTGTTCGACAGGGAAGAAGTATTAAAAAGCAACTGGTATAAAGCACGCTTAAAAAGAAAACAAGAGAAAGATATTGCATTTTACATTGAGCAAATTGGTTACCTTGAAGATTTTATGGCCAATGAAATAAATTCAGTATTAGTTGAAGAGATGAATATTAATGACCGATTAGAAAAAGCAAAAGCTTGTTTGGCCCATGTTGAATCAAAACAATACCTGAAAGAACTGGTGGGAACCATTGGTGTTGATCCTTTATTTAAGAAGTAATTTTATTCAGAATTGTTAAAAATATAAGGGTTCATTTGCATAGCAAATGAACCCTTTTTGTTGGCTGCAATAAACAAAACCAGTAGTTGAAAGGTTGTTGTTGGTAGTGTATCAAAAATGTTATAAACCAAATTAGTAAGCACTATGAATTCCAGAAAACTTTCAACTCTGACCGGTATCAGTTATCTGATAATTTTTTTTACCGCTATTTATGCCAACTTTTTTATGCTTGAGGCACTTAAAGAAAATCCCTTAGAAACTATTCTGCATCAACAGCTGGTGGTGCGTACGGGAATTTTAGCCTTTTTAATAACCGTGGTTTTTGATGTAGTAGTGGCATGGGGACTTTTTGAGTTGTATAAAAAGCACTTGCTTACCCGTTTAAGTACCTATTTTAGGCTCATGCACGCAGCAATTATGGCTGTGGCTATTTTCGCACTGGTACTTTCGCTAAGTTCAGTTTCGGGGGAAGAAGTTACACAGCGGGTAAATACTTTTGAGATTATATGGTTAATCGGATTGTTCTTTTTTGGTGCCCACCTGATTTTACTGGCAAGAATTATTGAACGCCCCAGATGGATTGCGCTTTTTATATTGTTGGCCGGTATAATGTATATGGTTGATACCGGCGCGCATTTTCTTCTGCCAAACTATACTGATTATGCCGATTTATTCCTCGCACTGGTTGCCATTCCAAGTATTTTTGGCGAAATGGCATTTACCGTTTGGTTACTTGTAAAAGGTGGTAAAAAGCTCTGATAAATCGTTTTTTCGTCGCGAAATAAAACAAGTGTCTTGTGTCTTTTTTGTAGCAATTTAAATTCTATCAGGTTGGATAAAATTACTAAAAACCTGCTGCCTGCCCGTCTTTTCGCGACTCTGAAGCACCGTAATAAACCTTGTTTTTTTTATCAAATAATATGGCCTGATAGCCACCATAAGGCCCCAATGCATAGCCAATTCGGTGCCCTTTGCTCATTAACTCACGAATTATGTGGTAATCAAAACCTGTTTCCAGCGAAACGCGTCCTCCGTCGTTCATAGTACTGCCGGTTGGTTGGCTCGAGCCATCATGACTAATGCGTGGTGCATCGCCGGCTTCCTGCAGGTTCATTCCAAAATCAATCAGGTTACAAATAATTTGTACATGGCCCTGTGGTTGCATAGCGCCTCCCATTAAACCAAAACTAATGTAGGGGTCTCCATCTTTTGTAATAAATGCCGGGATAATGGTGTGGAACGGGCGTTTATGCGGCTCGTAAACATTCATGTGTCCTTCTTTAAGTGCAAACAGTTCGCCACGGTCTTGCAAAATAAAACCCAATTTGCCGGGAGTCATGCCCGATCCCATGCCGCGGTAATTACTCTGAATTAAGGAAACCATATTTCCTGCTTTGTCGGCAGTGGTAAGGTAAATAGTGTTGCCTTGTTCTAATTCTCCGGCCGGATAAGAGCGGGCTGCACGGTTTGCATTAATCAGTGCCGCTCTTTCCTTTCCGTATTCTTTTGATATTAATTCTTCAATAGGAATAGTATTAAAATCCATATCGGAATAATATTTTGCACGGTCTTCGTAAGCCAGTTTTTTTGCTTCAATAAACAGGTGCATGTACTCCGCACTTCCAAAGCCCATGTTGCCAATATCAAACCGTTCTAAAATGTTTAACATTTGTAAAACTGCAGTTCCCTGTCCGTTTGGTGGAAGCTCCCAAACATCGTAGCCACGGTAGTTTGTTGAGATCGGATCGACCCATTCTGATGTGTGATCTTCAAAATCACGAAGGCTTAAAAATCCACCTTCTTCCCGTATATATTTTACAATTTTTTCGGCAATTTCACCTTTGTAAAAAGCATCACGTCCATGCTCTGCAATTAAGCTCAGCGTATTTGCTAAATAAGGATTCTTAAAAATTTCTCCTTTTTGAGGGGCTTTTCCATTTGGCATATAAATTTCTTCAAATCCACGGTAGTGTTTTAAAAAATTAGCGCTTCGTGCCCAATAATATGCAATAAGTTCGCTTAGCGGAAAACCTTCGCGGGCATAAGAGATGGCCGGATTCAGAATGGTTTTAATGGGTAAGCTGCCAAATCGTTCGTGTAACTCAAACCATCCGTCAACACAACCCGGAACCGATACCGGTAGTGGGCCGTACGAAGGAATTTTTTCGTAGCCATTTTCTTTAAAATAGTTCAGGGTGAGTTCGTAGGGCGACCGTCCGCTGGCGTTTAAGCCGTACAATTTTTTTGTGTTGGCATCCCATACAATGGCAAAAAGGTCGCCACCAATACCATTGCCTGTCGGCTCAACCAAGCCTAAAACAGCATTGGCTGCAATGGCTGCATCAATGGCGTTACCGCCAGCTTTAAGTATATCGAGTGCCGCCTGTGTAGCCAATGGCTGACTGGTACAGGCCATTCCGTTTTGGGCAATAACTTCGCTTCGAGTAGCGAAATTTAGCCCTGTTATTCGGTCTTGGGCAAAAAGGTTAAAGGCGAATGCGATGCTGAAACAAAAAAGTGTAAGTTTTTTCATGATGAAAATTTTGAGTACAGAGAATCTTGTTTTAGTTCTCGTCTATAAAAATAAAAAAATCTGGTTTCTATAAATAAAAATTGAATTAGCTTTGGCTTTTACACCAAATATCAAACTACATTTATGGAACGATTTCTTTCGCAATGTGCTAAATATATTTTTGAAAAACATGAGCACGGGTTAAAAGATATTTGTTTGGTTTTCCCTAACCGCCGTGCAGGAGTATTTTTTACTCACTATTTGCAAAAAATGGTTAAAACTGCTGTAGTAGGTCCAAAAATAACAACAGTAAATGAGCTTATTTCATCGTACTCGCCTTTGCAAAAAGGCGAAAAACTGCAGCTCATTTCTGTTCTTTACGATATATTCTGTTTACACACAAAAACTACCGAAACGTTTGATGAGTTTTATTTCTGGGGAGAAATTCTATTGACTGATTTTAACGACATTGACCGCTACCTGGTAAATGCTAAAGATTTGTTTTCGAATATTGCTGATTTAAAGGAAATTGAGTCGGTTTTTGATTACCTGACAGCTGACCAAAAAAAGGCTTTAGAACAATTTTGGGGAAGTATGGCGGTGTCGGATAAAAAAGGGTTTAAAGAAAAATATATTTCGATTTGGGATAAGCTATACCCGGTTTACACTGATTTTAAAAAACAGCTTGCTGAAAAGAAAATTGCCTATCCGGGCATGATGGATCGCCACATTGTGGAGAACCTGGATAAGGAAAATTATAATTTGGCGTTTAATAAATATTACTTTATTGGATTAAATGCTTTAAATGCCTGCGAAAAGAAATTTTTCAATCACTTGCAGCAGCTGGGAAAATCTGAATTTTTATGGGACTATGATGAATCGTATCTTGACGATTTACAAAATGAAGCCAGCTATTTTATGCGAGCAAATCTTACGGAATTTCCACCTCCCGAAGATTTTTCGTTCAATTCCTCCGGTTTTAACATGAAAAAAAATATCAAATTGGTGGCTGTTTCTTCCGTGCATGGTCAGGCGCAGCAGGTGCCTCTGTTTTTAGTAGAAACAAAACAACAGTATAAAAACGAGTTTGATAATACAGCTATTGTTTTAGCCGATGAAAACCTTCTATTTTCAGCACTGGGCGCAATCCCAAAGCAGGTTAATAAAGTAAATGTTACGATGGGCTATTCGGTAAGAAATTCGGTAGTTTATGGCTTTTTAATGCTTTTGGTAAACTTGCTTAAAAATAAACGCGAAGCAGCCGAAGGCACCGTGGCATATCACCGCTATGTAACCGATGTGCTCAATCATCAATTGTTAGGACAAACAGCTACCGAGGCGAGTAAAAAATATATTAGTGAGCTGAAATACAGCAATAAAATTAATGTGCCACTTAAAGAGATTGATTTCTCGCCTCTGCATCTGCAAATATTTACGTTACCCGAACATATTAACGATTACAGCAGTTACTTTTTAAATGTTTTGGGACTCTTGTACAAACAGTTAAAAGCCCTTGAAACTTCCAATATGATGTTGCTCGAACTGCTTTATTCCATTTACCAGGCTGTTGAAAAATTAAAAACTATGGTTGATGATGTGCTGCAGGAGCAAAAACGAGAAATAAGTAACAGTGTTTATTTCAGGCTGTTTTCGCAGTACCTGGGGCAGGTTTCTGTGGCTTTTGAAGGAGAACCTTTAAGCGGGATGCAGGTAATGGGTATCCTTGAAACCCGTTGTCTCGATTTTGAAAACATCATTATACTGGGACTGAACGAAAATCAGTGGCCTCGAAAATTTACTGCCCCGTCATTTATTCCGTTTAACCTGCGCTTAGGATTCGGGCTACCGGGTATTGATGAACAGGATGCCATGTATGGCTATTATTTTTACCGCCTGGTGCAACGCGCAAAAAACATTACTGCAACATATAGCGTAGTTAAAGAAGGTATTGGAACAGGCGAGTTGAGCCGGTATGGCTATCAGTTGCAATACGATTCGTTGCATAAACCTCAAATGCTTAACCTTGATTTTGTCTTTTCAAACGACCCTGTTAAAGAGATTCGAATTCCCGGATCAGGAGATATTGTTGCCAAATTAATGGCCAATAACAGCGAAGAACATCCTTTGTCGCCAAGCGCTATAAATACTTATTTAAACTGTAAACTGAAGTTTTATTTTCAGTATGTAGTAAAATTGCCTGAACCTGAAGAGCTTAAAGAAGAAATTGATGGAGTAGTTTTTGGAAATATTTTTCACGATACACTCGAGGAGCTGTATAAACCATTTGTTGGCAGGGTGGTTGAAAAAACTCACCTTGAAGAAATCCAGAAAAACAGGGTGTGGCTCGAAAATGAGGTGACGAAACAAATTGCATATCATTACCTGAAAAAGAAAAAGCCAATAAAAGGTGAAATTAAGTTAGAGGGGAAAACTTTGTTGATTTTTGAAAACGCCATTACTTATTTAAGGCAGCTATTAAAAATCGATAAAGATCTGGCTCCCTTTACTGTGGTTAGTTTAGAGCAAAAATACAAACGTTGGATTAAAATTGGTGAAAAATCGGTGTGTGTTGGCGGAAAAATTGACCGGGTAGATCGTGTTGGCGGTATAACCCGTGTGCTCGATTATAAAACAGGCAATGTAAAATCTACCGGTTTTCGCAGCATCGACGAATTATTTGAAAGAGATGCCAAGGCTCCTAAAAAAGAAATTTTGCAGGCCTTAATCTATTCATGGGGTTTGGGAGCAAATACCGGATCAGAACCTGTGCAGGCAGCTATTTATAGTTTACGAAGTTTGTTTGCTGATGATTTTTCGGCGTTGATAAAAATGAAATCTAAAGAGTTTTTCTTTGATGCCATTAATGAGGAGTTTGAGGCAGAATTAACACAGCTGGTAACAGAAATTTATTCGGAGAAAAACGATTTTTCGCAAACCGAGCACATCAAAAAATGCGAATATTGTGCTTATCGTACTATATGCCGGAGGTTTTAAAAACTTTAATTTTCGCCTAAGTATTTCTTGTAGAGATCGGGGCGTAGTTTTTTGGTGCGTTCAACAGCTTGCTCGTGTTTCCAGTCTTCAACCAGTTTGTCGTTTCCACTAAGCAATACTTCAGGTACTTTTTGGCCTTTGTATTCAGCCGGACGTGTGTAAACAGGCGGACTTAGCAAGTGATCCTGGAAAGAGTCGGTCAGTGCAGAGGTTTCATCGGAAAGTACACCCGGCAAAAGCCGAACAACAGCATCAACAACAATAGCTGCAGCCAATTCGCCACCAGTGAGAACAAAGTCACCTATCGATATTTCTTTGGTGATGTATGTATCTCTAATACGTTGATCTATTCCTTTATAATGGCCGCAAAGAATGATGATATTCTTTTTTAGCGAAAGTTTATTGGCTTCTTGCTGGTCGAAAACACCACCATCCGGAGTTGTAAAAATAATTTCATCGTAATCGCGTTCAGCGGTAAGCATTTCAATCGCTTTCTCAATGGGTTGAATAGCCATAACCATGCCGGCACCTTTACCAAAAGAATAATCGTCTACCCGTCGGTGTTTGTCTTCCGAAAAATCGCGCAAATTATGGATGTGAATTTCTGCAAGTTTCTTTTCCTGTGCTCTTTTAATAATCGAATGTTTAAACGGACTTTCAATAATTTCGGGCAAAACAGTTATGATGTCAATCCTCATGGTTCAATACAATTTTGCGCAAAGGTAGTAATAAATCAATGTGCAGAAATCATAAAATACATATGTGTGTTTTTAGATAAGATGACATTATGGCACTATGTTCTTCTTTTAGCTGTCAACATGGCTGCACATTTGAGTTGTTTTGACAAAAAATCAGCTGAAAAAGCACTTGGAATAAGGTTTGATTAACGGCAAGCATATTTGAGAACGAAAAAATTTAAAATAGTAACTTAATTAAAAAGGAGACAAAGTCATGAATTTAGTAAGATTTCAAAACCCACGTTACAACGTAAACAGAACATTAGTTGATGAATTATTTGATAACTTTTTGAAAAACGATTACCACGAAGATTATGCAAAGAAATGTGGAGCATCGCCGGCAACAAACGTTTTTGAAACAGAAAAAGGTTTCAAGCTTGAAGTTTTGCTTCCGGGTTTTGTAAAAGAGGATTTGCTGCTAAATGTACACAACAACCTGTTAACGGTAAAAGTGGCAAAAGAAGACAAAGAGAACAAAGACGAAGCAGATGTATATAAATATGTGCATCGCGAGTTTAGTTCACAAAATTTTGAAAAGAAATTCCGTTTGCCTAAGTCGGTAAATACTGAAAGCATTAGTGCAAAATTTGAAAATGGAATTTTAAACATCGAACTTCCGAAAAAGGAAGAAGCTGTGGAGAAGGCTCCACTTGAAATAGCAGTTTCATAATTGATTTATAAGAGAAGGAAAGATTAGTAGTAGTTGCGAGGGGTTCACAAGTTGGATTCCTCGCTTTTAGTGTAAAAACATTTTATGCTGTATTTTATTCATTCCGGGTATTTTTTTTTGAATTGTTAACCTTTTTCGGCTTAGGTTTGTTTCTAACTATTTTGATGAAGAAAATTATGCTCATAACAATTATAGTTTTAGCAGTGCTTGTTGCATTGTTTTTTGTGGTTACAGGTCAGGCCAGGTTTGGTGCTGTACCTCAATCCAACCGGCTTAAACAAATAAAAAAATCGCCCAATTACAGCGATGGGAAATTTCAAAATCTGAGTCCTACTCCTCAAATGTCGGAAGATGCAAGATTCTTTCCGATGCTTAAAGAATATTTTAGTGCGCAGAATAAGAAACCTAATGCTTTAATTCCTTCTGTTAAAACCGACCTGACAAAAATTAGTAAGGATGAAAATATTTTATTATGGTTCGGGCACTCTTCCTATTATATTCAAATAGAAGGGAAGAGTATATTGGTTGATCCTGTTTTTAGTGGGCATGCCTCGCCTTTTTCGTTTAGCGTGAAAGCTTTTAAAGGAGCGAATGATTACCAGGTTGAAGATATGCCCGAAATTGATTATTTGATTATTACGCACGATCATTGGGATCACCTGGATTATGAAACGGTAGTAAAATTAAAATCAAAAACGGACAAAGTAATTACTGGGTTAGGGGTAGGAGCCCATTTTGAAAGATGGGGATTTAACGCGAGCAAACTTATAGAAAACGATTGGTTTGACAGGGTGGATTTAGGTAACGGTTTTGTTTTGCATTGTACTCCGGCAAGGCATTTTTCGGGTAGAGGATTTAAAGCTAAACAATCATTGTGGTGCTCGTTTGTTTTGGAGTCTCCTTCAAAAAAAATATTTATTGGTGGCGATAGTGGATACGACAACCATTTTAAAGTAATTGGCGAAAAATATGGTCCTTTTGATTTAGTAATGCTAGAAAACGGACAGTACAACAAAGCCTGGAAATATATTCATATGATGCCCGAACAAGTTTTGCTTGCTGCCAAAGATTTAAAAGCAAAACGCTTTTTCCCGGTGCATTCCGGTAAGTTTGCTCTGGCCAATCATGCCTGGAACGAACCTTTGAATCGTATTTCCGAAGTAAATAAAAACAATGAAATCCCTATGCTTACTCCTAAAATAGGAGAAATTGTAAACCTTGACGACTCTCTGCAACAATTTTCCAGGTGGTGGTTAGAGCTTGATTGAACTGAACCAATAAAAGGCTATTCAGGGATGTTTTCAATCTCAAAACTATTCACGGTCTCAAATTGCCAGATTTCCAACACCTGAGAAACCGGAAGCTGATAGGGCGAGTAATTGCGGTTGGTTGATACCAAAAGAAAGTTTCCTTCATGCAAACGCTTGTATACAAGTTTAAAAACAATGCCATCGTCTTTGGTAACCACAATACATGCTTTCCCGTCTTTTATGCTGGTCCAGTTTTCAACAAACGAACAGGTTACCCACGCGCCTTCTTTTATGGGCAGCATTGAATCGCCCTGAATCTGGAAGGTACGATAAGTTTTGTTTTCGGGAAGAAAGGGTAATTTAAATTTTGGCAGCTTGGCGATAAAATCTAAATCGCCGTAAGAATTGGTGTAACCGGCCTGTGCTTTCACAGGTACCATTTCAATATTTTCTTTGCCTTGGTTATCTACCGAAATGGTTAGTAACCTGAGTTTTTGGCCTGTAACATCTACATCAAAACCCTTTTCAATTTGCGAAAGTTGTTGCTCCGACAGCACATCAAGTTTATACCTGATTAAGGCATCGAGCGACACATTAAAATACTCCGATATTTTTATGAGTACCGGAAAAGGCGGCTGCACATTTTTTTCGTAGCCGGAAAGGGTAGTGCGTGTTAATTCCAGCTCTGTTGCCAAATCCATTTGCGATTTTCTGCGGCGTTTGCGTAAGAATTTTAGATTGTTTGCGAAATGCATAGTTGCTATTTTATTTTTGCGCCATGCTTTAGCTTGGCGAATAGATTTTATAGAGCTAATAGGCTTTAGCCTTTAACTTGCTTGCCAAATAATTAGCTTCTCAAACTTAAGTTGCATAATGCTAGTGTTTTATGCATGTTTTTTCTGACTTCCATCTCCCGTCTCCCGACTTCGGCCTTCATACTTTTATTTCCAAATATAAAAATAATTGACTAAATTATTGTCGAAAAATTGACGAAAATATCGACATTTTGAATCGAAACATTGTACATATCGACCTGGATACCTTTTTCGTGTCGTGCGAAAGGTTGATGAACAGGGAGTTAATAGGCAAGCCTGTTTTGGTGGGCGGAACCAGCGGGCGGGGAGTGGTAGCAGCTTGTAGCTACGAGGCACGACAATATGGAATACACTCGGCCATGCCCATGCAAATGGCACGCCGGCTTTGCCCTGAAGCTATTGTGGTAAAAGGAAACAGTTCTATTTACAGCAAATTCTCAAATGGAATAACCGACATTATAAAAGAAGAATCGCCGCTTTACGAGAAATCATCTATTGATGAGTTTTATATTGATGTAAGTGGAATGGATAAATTTTACGGTTGTTACAAATGGGCCCAGGAGTTGCGAAACCGGATAATCAGGGAAACCAGTTTGCCAATATCTTTTGGACTTTCAACCAATAAAACAGTGGCCAAAGTGGCAACCGGAGAGATAAAACCCAATAATCACCTACAAATTGAAAGTGGCCACGAGAAAGCTTTTCTGGCGCCACTGCCGGTAAAAAAAATCCCGATGGTGGGCGACCAAACCTATAAAATGCTGCTTAGCATGGGTATTCGCTATGTAAAAACCATTCAGGAAATGCCCATCGAGCTGATGGATAAAGTAATGGGTAAAAATGGAATTGCACTTTGGAAAAAAGCACAGGGAATAGATAATTCGCTGGTGGAACCGTATCACGAGCGAAAATCCATCTCGTCGTCGCTTACTTTCGAAAAAGATACCATTGATGTGCAGGCCTTAAAAAAACTATTGCTGGCTATGGCCGAAAAATTGGCATTTTACCTGCGCAATGGCAACAAACTTACTTCGTGTGTTACGGTAACTGTTCGTTATTCGGATTTTGATACCCGTACCCGCCAAAAACGTATTCCCTACACTTCGCTCGACCATACATTAATTGCAACAACAATGGAGCTTTTCGACCAGCTTTATAACCGACGGGTTTTGGTGCGGCTGGTAGGCGTGCGTTTTAGTCATTTGGTGGGCGGAAGTTACCAGATGAAACTGTTTGAAGACGATACTAAGCTGATAAACCTGTACCAGCGTATGGACAAAATTCGCAACCGTTTTGGGCAGAATGCGGTACAGCGGGCAGCAACACTGGGAACCCGTGGAATCGGACAAATGAGTAATCCTTTTAACGGGCAGCCTCCGGTTATTCCGGCGCACAGGAGAATGTAAATTGAGTGATGAATGATGCAACGATTTAAGAATAATAAAGAAAAAAGTGTTCAGAAATGACCAGTGACTCGAAACTAATTTAAGCATTAAAGCATTGTTTATGTTACTAAATTGCCACACCTATTACAGCTACAAGTTTGGTACGCTTTCAATTGATGAGTTGATTGACGAAGCAACCGAAAAAGGCTATCATTCGTTGGTACTGACCGATATCAACAATACATCGGCAACCATCGATTTTATCCGCCGCTGCGAAGGAAAGGATTTGCGCCCGGTTGTGGGTACTGATTTCAGAAATGGCGCACAGCAGCAATACATTGGCATTGCAAAAAACAACAATGGCTTTCAGAAACTGAACGAGCACCTGACGATGCATTTGCACGAAGAAGCTGATTTTACAGAACGAGCTCCTGAAATGGAAGATGTATATTTCATTTATCCTGTTGGGAAAGTACATCCAAAACTGTTGCGCGAGAATGAATTTATTGGAGTTAAACCAACGCAGGTAAGCAAAATATTTGGCGATTTACGGAATTACAAACACAAGCTGGTGGTTTTGCAGCCTGTAACTTTTCGCAATAAACGCGATTTTAATATCCACCGGCTTTTGCGTACCATGGATAACAATACGCTGCTGAGTCGCCTCCCCAAAAGCGAAGAAGCCAACCCCGATGAAATTATGTTTCAGCAGGAAAAGATTCTGGAAATTTTTAGTGATTTTCCGGAAATTATTGAAAACACCCGGCGTTTAATCGATAGCTGTTCCATTCATTTTTTGTTCAAAAAAGCTAAAAACAAAAAGTGTTTTACCAACTCGCCCGATGCTGATTTTGAATTGCTTACAAGGCTGGCGAAGAAAGGGTTGGGATATCGCTTTAATCGCCCTTCGGGGGCAGTAATTGCGCGAATGGAGAAAGAGTTGCAGGTAATCCGTCAGATGGATTTTGCTTCGTATTTTCTTATTAATTGGGACATTGTGGAGTACGCCCGGCGCGAAGGCTGTTACTATGTAGGGCGCGGAAGTGGCGCCAACAGTATGGTGGCCTATTTGCTCCGAATTACTGATGTCGACCCCATAGAACTGGATTTATATTTCGAGCGTTTTATCAACCCCTCGCGGAAAAGTCCGCCCGATTTCGACATTGACTTTGCCTCGCGCGACCGCGACCATATTACCCGCTATATTTTCGACCGGCATGGCTGGGACCATACGGCCTTGGTGGGTACCTACATCACTTTTCAGTATAAATCGGTAGTTCGCGAATTGGGAAAGGTATTTGGATTACCAAATCATGAAATTGAAAAGCTGCAGAAAGTAAGCGATTTTAGCAGTTTGGATGAAATTGGCCGTTTGGTTTTGCAATACAGTAAATTAATTCATGGTTTTCCAAGCCATTTAAGTGTGCATTCAAGCGGAATTCTGATTTCGGAAGAACCCATTAATGCTTACTCGGCCACCATTATGCCGCCTAAAGGTTTTCCTACAATACATTTTTCAATGCTTGAAGCTGAGGACCTTGGTTTTGCGAAATTTGATATTTTGGGGCAACGCGGACTGAGCAAAATTCAGGATGCCATTCAATTGGTGGAAGAAAACCAGGGCGAAGAAATTGATATCCACAATTTGCAGACTTTTAAGGAAGACTCGCAGATAAAAGAGCTGCTGAAATGCGGAAATACCATCGGGTGTTTTTACGTGGAATCGCCGGCAATGCGCATGTTGCTTACCAAGCTCGAAGCCGACGACTACCTGCGTTTGGTGGCGGCTAGTTCTATTATTCGCCCGGGAGTGGCGCAAAGTGGTATGATGCGCGAATATATTTTGCGTTACCGCGACCGAAGCCGGTGTGTGGCAGCAAAAGCCGAGGCGCCGGAGCTTTATAAACTACTGGAAGAAACCTACGGCGTAATGGTGTACCAGGAAGATGTGATAAAAGTGGCGCACCTGTTTGCCGGATTAACTTTGGCCGAAGCCGATATTTTACGACGGGGTATGTCGTGGAAATTTAAACAGCGCAATGAGTTTGGCAAAATCAAAAACAAGTTCTTTTCCAACTGTGCCGAGCGAGGCTATGAGCAGGCTTTGGTGACCCGCGTTTGGACTCAGATTGAAAGTTTTGCGAATTATGCTTTTTCCAAAGGCCATTCGGCATCGTATGCAGTAGAGAGTTTTCAGGCACTGTTTATAAAGGCCTACTATCCGCTGGAGTATATGGTGGCAACTATTAATAACGGCGGCGGTTTTTACCGCACCGAATTGTATGTGCACGAGGCGCGTATGCACGGAGCAACAATTTTTCCGCCCTGTGTTAACCGCAGCGAAAATAAAACAGTAATCTGCGGAAAATTAATTCACCTGGGACTTGGTTTCCTGAAAAGCCTGGAAACAAGTACCATTAATGCCGTTTTACAGGAACGTTACCGTGGTGGCTATTTTCGCAGTTTGCAGGATTTTTTGGCGCGCGTGCCCATTTCGCTCGAGCAGCTAAGTATTCTTATTCGTATTGGTGCCTTTAACTTCACTAAAAAAACCAAAAAAGAACTGCTGTGGAATGCGCATTTTATTTTATCAAAATCGAAACAAACAGCACCCGAGCCTACTTTGTTTCAACAAGAAGTAAAGGAATTTAAAATTCCTGAATTATATTACCACCCACTGGAAAATGCCTACGATGAAATTGAGCTGCTGGGCTTTCCGGTTACCTGTTCGCCATTTGCTTTGCTCGAAAAAATGCGTTTGCCGCCAACTACTGCAAACGATTTGGCTTTGCTGGTTAACCAGAATGTGGCCATTGTTGGAAATTTGATAACGGTAAAACGCACCCGCACCAACGATGGCAAAACCATGAGTTTTGGCGTATTCATTGATTTTGAAGGGCACTGGATTGATACGGTGCAGTTTCCTGAGATTGCCGCGCGTTACCCGTTTTCGGGAGGAGGTTGCTACCTCATAAAAGGAAAAGTAGTGGAGGAGTTTGGCTTCCTCAGCATTGAAGCTTCCGAAATTTATCGCCTGCCCAACGAAAATATGGAAGAACCGTCGACACGTTTAAAGGCGCCGGATAAAAGTAAGTTACTACAGTCGAATGTTGCTGAGGATGCTAAATTGTTAAACTAAAAAACTGATAAATTGTATTTTGTGTGAATCGTTTTTTCGCCATGCTTTAGCTTGGCGATTCAAAGAAAATAACAAATGTGGCTTCATCCTTTAATTTTTCCTTAACGGCTAAAGCCATATCATTTTTGATGTCAGATATCACCGAACTAAAGTACGGTGCAAAACATTGATACTTCTTTGTGGCTTCGAGTCTTTGTGTTTAAAACAAACCATTAGAACACAAAGAAAACTAAGACTTTTAAAATATCCTTTCCATTTCAAATTACTTCTAACTACATTTGAGTTTAACAAAAGTATACTCAAATGAAGGCTGTTTATTACGAAGAATTTCAGGGGAAAGTAGAAGTTAGAGAAGTTCCCAATCCAACGGTTTCACAGGATAGTGTCATTATAAAAGTTGAAGCTACAGGACTTTGTCGCAGCGATTGGCACGGATGGATGGGACACGACCCTGATATCGTTTTACCTCATGTGCCGGGGCATGAGCTGGCAGGAGTAATTTCGGAAATTGGAAGCGAAATAAAAAACTTTAAAGTGGGCGACCGCGTAACGGTTCCTTTTGTAAGTGGCTGCGGTTGCTGCCCCGAGTGCAACACAGGTAACCATCAGGTTTGCGACCACCAGTTTCAGCCAGGATTTACAGCCTGGGGTTCGTTTGCCGAGCTGGTGGAGATAAAATATGCCGATATCAACCTGGTGCATTTGCCTGATGAAATTGATTTTGTAACAGCTGCCAGTTTGGGATGCCGCTTTATCACCTCGTTTCGTGCGGTAATCGACCAGGGAAAAGTTACTGCCGGACAATGGGTGGCTGTTCATGGTTGCGGTGGCGTTGGACTTTCTTCAATAAATATTGCTGCCGGTGCCGGTGCCAATGTCGTTGCTGTTGATATTGACGATGAAAAATTGCAACTGGCAAAAAAACTTGGCGCCAGTATTCTGATCAATGCTAAGCATGCAGAAGATATTCCGACAAAAATTAATGAAGTTACCGGCCGAGGAGCGCATCTTTCCATCGATGCATTGGGCAGCCAGGAAACCTGTTTTAACTCCATTTCCTGCTTGCGAAAGCGTGGAAAACATATACAAGTAGGCTTAACAACAGCTGACCATAAACATCCTAAAGTGCCAATGGATAAAGTTGTGGCCCACGAAATTGAAATACTGGGAAGCCACGGTATGCAAGCTTTTCGTTACGATGCGGTATTTGAGATGATAAAAACCGGTAAAGTTCACCCCGAATTAATGCTTGGTAAAACTATTTCGCTGGATGAAGCTCCGGAAGCATTGGCAAATATGGACAAGTTTGAGAATCTGGGAGTTACTGTGATCAACAAATTTTAATCTGCGTTCATCCGCGTAATCTGCGAGAAACAAAATGAAAAACCTAAAAATAACCATCATACAACCCGATATTATCTGGGAAGATCCACAGGCTAATCTTGAAAAGTATTCCAAATGGCTTGAAGATATTGAAGGTACTGATGTAATAATCTTTCCGGAAATGTTTACTACCGGTTTTTCAATGCATCCGGAAAAGTTAAAGGAATCTATGGATGGCATATCGGTAAAATGGATGCAACACGTGGCAGCAGAAAAAGCTGCCGCCATAGCCGGCAGCTTAATAATTATTGATGGTGGAAAAATATTTAACCGTGCGCTCTGGGTTTTCCCCAATGGAGAGATTAGTATTTACGACAAACGCCACCTTTATTCGATGGGACAGGAACATTTGCATTATACGGCCGGCACTAAAAAAGAAATTGTAAATTACAAAGGCTGGAAATTATGCCCTCAAATATGCTACGATCTGCGTTTCCCTGTTTTTGCCCGAAACATCGAAGATTATGATGTAATATTTTATATGGCAAACTGGCCCTCGCCACGGCATCATGTTTGGAAAAACCTACTAGTTTCACGTGCCATTGAAAATCAAGCCTATTGCTTTGGTATAAATCGTGTTGGAACTGATGGAATGGGTTTAAGTTATAATGGCGATTCTGTTTTTGTTTCACCAAAGGGAATAGCTGAATTTATGGGCGAAAATGAAAGTATACAAACGTTTAGCCTCTCGTACAACGAGCTTCATCTTTTTCGGAAAAAGTTCCCGCTGTTAAACGATCGGGATCAGTTTCTTCTTCAATAACTAAAGCCAAGTTTTTGTAAAATTATTATTTAGTCTCTCAATAGTAACTTAAAAGATAGTTGCTATAAAACACAGTAAGTCAAGCATATAATAAAATCATATAGCATATAACTAATGATTTAGTTTGAAAACTAAGATATTAGTTATATGTTTGCTTTATAATCATGATAAAAAGATGGCTAATACAAAGCAGGCGTACGGAACAAATTGAACGGTAAAAATTTTAAAGTATTAACCTGTAAATCTTAAAAAATCATGGAAGCAAAAAAACTTAAAAAAGTAGATCTTGAAAACAAGCGAAACATGTTTTTTCTTATTGGCCTGGTAGTGTCGCTCGGACTAACACTTGTGGCGTTTGAATGGACGACAAAACCGGCAAAAGCAGAATCCTTAGGTAGTATTCAATCGCTGGAAGTGGAGGAGGAAATTATTCCAATAACGCGAGAGCAGGAAATAAAACCGCCACCGCCGCCACCGCCACCAAAAATTGTTGAGATTTTAAACATTGTAGATGATAATGTGGAGATTGAACAGGAACTGGAAATTGAGGATTCAGAAGCTGATGAAGAAACGGTAATTGATGTGCAACCTCTTATCGAAACCACTGATGAGCAGGAGGAAGTAACGGATGAAATCTTCATAATTGTAGAAGAAACTCCTGAATTTCCGGGAGGAACAAGGGCATTATACCAATACATAAGCAGCCATGTTCGGTACCCGGTAATTGCACAGGAAAATGGCATTCAAGGAAAAGTGTATGTGAAATTTGTAGTTGACGAGGTGGGGAATGTAAGTAATGCTGAAGTTTTACGACCTGTTGAAGACTCGCTGGATAAAGAGGCCTTGCGTGTTATAAATAGTTTGCCACGTTTTAAACCCGGTAAACAACGCGGCAAACCGGTTAAAGTGTACTACAATGCCCAAATTACTTTTCAACTGCAATAAAAACTACTGATTATTAATTATTTAAATTATATGACATGAAAAATTTAGCATTTATTATTTTATGCATTGCAATGGCAAGCAATGTGCTGGCTCAGGAGAAGATAAAAAAAGAACCTGATGTTTTTATGATTGTTGAAGACATGCCCGAATACCCGGGTGGAGAAGAAGCTTTACGTGATGATATAGCAAAGCTGGTAAAATACCCTGCCGAGGCAAAAGAAAAGGGTTTGCAGGGCAAAGTTTACATCACCTTTATTGTTAATGAATTAGGGAAAATTGAGAATGCTAAAATTGCCCGGGGAGTTGATCCATTGCTTGATAAAGAAGCTTTGCGCGTGATGAATGAGCTTGATAAAACCTGGCAGGCCGGGAAACAAAAAGGCAAAGCTGTTAAGGTATCTTATACAGTTCCAATAAATTTTGCACTCGACGGTGGCCCAAAAACACCAGCGCCAGTGAAACACCCAACAGGCAAAGGCGAAAATGAGCTGTTCTATATTGTGGAAGATATGCCTGAATTCCCGGGAGGAGATAAAGCTTTACGCGAGTACATCGCAAACTCGGTAAAATACCCGGAGGAAGCCGTTAAAAATAAAATAGAGGGTAAGGTGTTCGTTACTTTTGTAGTTGAAAAAGATGGCTCGGTTGGCGAAACAAAAATTGCACGTGGAGTGGCTCCATCGCTTGATAAAGAAGCGCTCCGCGTTATACAGGCATTACCAAAATGGCAACCCGGAAAACAGCGGGGCGAAGCCGTTCGTGTTTGTTACACAGTTCCAATAAATTTTGCATTGAATTAAAAAATTTTACCTACCATACCTAACGAAATAGTTTTAAAACTAATTTTTTAGGTATGGTTTTTGTAGATTTAGGTCTTGTTGAAAAAGCATTAATATGAAGGAACTTACCAAAGCAGAAGAACAGGTAATGCAATTGCTATGGAAGCGCGAACAGGCATTTGTAAAAGATTTGATTGAAGATATGCCAGCTCCAAAACCAGCCTATAATACAGTGTCTACCATAGTTCGCATACTGGAAAAGAAAGGATTTATTGGACATAATGCCTATGGAAAAACGCACGAATATTTTCCTTTGATTTCGCGGAAAGAGTATACGCGTTCGTTTATGAAAAACTTTATGCGTAACTACTTTAGTGGGTCCTTCCAGGAAATGGTGTCGTTTTTTGCCAAGGAAGATAACATGAGTTTGTCCGAATTAGATGAATTGATGGAGGATGTAAAGCGCGACATAAAAAACGAAAATCAGGATACCAATGAATAATCTGGTCAATTTTATTATTGAATCAGGTATAAGTCTGGCGGTACTCGCCGTTATTTACCTTTTGTTTTTACGGCGTGAAACTTTTTTTCGGCTAAACCGCTTATTCCTTCTTTTTTCAATTCTTTTTTCGATAATTCTGCCCTTTTTGCATTTTCGTGTTTACGCTCCGCAGTCGAATATGCTGGCTGAAGTTACTGTTACACCATATCGTAATGTACTAGAGGCCGTTACAATTTACGGGCAAGATCTTTCCGGTGCTATGGTGAACTCCATCAGCTCCAGTAAAATTATCATTTCAATTTATCTGCTCGGCCTGCTGTTTTTTCTCGGAAGAATGATTTTCAGGATCATACAAATTGTGCTGATTATTACTAAGAATGAAGTTCAACATATTGATAATTACCGCTTTGTGATGGTAAATAAAGATTTTAGTCCATTTTCTTTTTTGGGCTATGTTTTTATCAATCCGAAAATGAAGAATGAACCGGGTTATGAAAAGATGGTGACACATGAACTGGAACACATAAAACAAGGTCATTCTTTTGATGTGTTGATTCTTGAAACCTTAACCGTTTTTCAGTGGTTCAACCCGTTTATGTGGTTGCTGAAACGTGCCATTCGCGAAAATCATGAATATTTGGCCGATTATGCAGTGCTTAATTCAGGCATAAGCACAAGTCATTATAAACAACTTTTGCTGAGTCAAGCCGTTGGATTTCAGCTGGATATTGCCAATAATTTTAATTCGTCGTTGATTAAAAAGCGCATACAGATGATTTCTAAAATTCGCTCATCGAAACTAGCTAACCTGAAGTATATTTTAGGTTTTGTATCGCTATTGGCATTGGTCGTAATTTTTGCATGCGAGCAAAAAGAGTCGGTAGAAATTACGACAGTTGGCGATAGCAACGAACGACAAATTACCATTTCGCTGCTCGACGACCGTATGAAACTGAAAGGCGACCAGGAAGATCTTGAATACCTGCATGAATTGCTGAATAGTAAAAGTAAATATGTATTTGACACAGATAGTACCGGAAATATTTTTCTTGTAAAAGCAAAAGAAGACCTACCCCTGCAGTTGGAGCAAGATGACCAGGTATTCTTTATTGTTGAGGAAATGCCCGAATTTCCAGGTGGTGATCTGGCCCTGCGCAAATACATTGCAAATTCTATTGAATATCCGGCAGAAGCTGTTGAAAATGGAATTCAGGGTAAAGTTTATGTGAGTTTTGTTGTAACTAAAGACGGTGGTATTGCCAATACAAAGATTGCCAGAGGTGTAAATCCGCTGCTCGATTACGAAGCAATGCGGGTTGTAAACGGGTTACCCAAATGGAAACCAGGGTACCAACGCCAAAAACCGGTTAATGTAAGTTATACCGTGCCAATAAATTTTGTTTTGCAATAAGCTAATTCGAATATATTGACAATTATACCTCATTAACTTTGCATTTGTTAGTTCATATATTTTACCAATTAATGCTTTAAACTTTATATTTTGAAAGTCAGAAAACAACTCATCTTATTTACTCTCCTTTTTATTCCTGCTTTGTCTTATGCTCAGAATAAAATTGATGTTCTAATTCTGAATAAAAATTACGAGCAAGCTCTGATTGAACTTGATAAACAGATTGCAAAGTCGCCAAACGCAGCTTTGTATCTGAAGCAAGGAATTGTGTATGAAAATAAGCAGGATTATCAAAAAGCGCTGCAGGCATTTCTTAGCGGACTTCAAATTGAGCCTGATAATATAGCAATGCTGGAAGAAACTGCCGGGTGTTTTTCTATTTTGGGCAACAACCAGGATGCAATTGCCTTTTATGAAAAAGCATTAAAGGTGGAGCCCAATAACCTTGCACTTGCCGGAAAACTGGGGCGCGTTTACATCAATCAAAAAGAGTATGAGGAGGCCTATCAGGTTTTTTCTGAAATTTATCAAAAAGATTCATCAAATGTTTACTGGAACAAGCAGTTGGCTTACTGTTCATTCCGTGTTTTTCAGCGCGAACAGGCCCGGGATCTTTATCAAAAAGTATTGGAAGCCAATCCACGAGATCACGGAACTTATATAAATCTTATTCACTGTTATAACTGGAAAAAAGAGGCCAACGCGTTAATGGCAACTATTGATTCAGGCCTGGTACAATTTCCGAATGATTCGGAGTTAGTGTATGAAAAGGCCATGTTTTTTTATAAAACAAAACGTTATGGTCCGGCCATGTTGCAATTTCATAAATACCTGGAACGAGAAAAACAACCGGAGTATGAGACCATAATGAACTATGGAATAAGTACTTATTTTACCGGGTTAGAGGATAAAGCTTTGGAAATATTTGGCGATTTAAAACGGCAAAATCCAAACGATCCGTTGGTGATGTATTACCAAAGTTTGTGCAACCGAAAACTGAAGAATTTTGATGATGCCATTGAGTTGATGACTTTTGCCATTGATGCTTCAGTTCCCGATTATGTTTCTGAAATGTACCACCACCTGGGGCAAATGTATGGCCAGCAACGCAGGTTTAAAGAATCGATTGATGCATTATCAAAAGCTTATGAATTAAATCCGGGGAAAACAGAGGTGCTTTTTGAAATAGCAACAACCTACGAAGAATACAATTCGAATAAAACCCTGGCTATGAATTATTACCGCATTTATTTAACTGAGGCAGGAGAGAAGGCTAAAAATGCTATTTATGCGCTGGAGCGTATTGATCGATTAAAAGAAGATTTATTTTTTGATGAATAAAGACTACCTTCTAAACAGCCATGCCAGGAGTTTCTGATGCAACTGGGGTGTCTGAAGAGGTATTATTTTTTGCAGAATTAATTAGTGCGCGCTCCAACCCTGGTTTTTTAAAATATTTTGAATAATGGAATGCAAGTAGTACAGCACCTGAACCTAAAACAGAACCAAATGTCACATCTACCAAAAAATGTTGCGAAAGGTATACGCGAGAATAGCCGGTTAGTAAGGCTAGCATGAAACACAAAAATTTGATGCCTTTCTTTTTTAATGTAATTGCCACTGCAAAAAATAGTGTAAATGCAGTGGTTGTATGTCCCGACGGGAAACTGTTTAAACTATGTAATCTTACTCCTGGCACTAAATAGAGTTTATAGCTTTCAAATAACTCGAAATATTTTGACGGACGATACATGTCGCTGAATATCACTTGTTTAAAAATGAAAACAACAAAATTGCTAACAACTACTGCCAAAATAAAAGCTATTGCCCATTTGTATTTCCGCAATAACAAAAAAAGCAATACAAATAAATACATCATCCCATCTCCAAGATAAGTTATGTACTTAAAAAAGAGGTCAGCTGTATTGGAGTGAAACTGATTAAGGAAGAAATGTATGCTTGGTTTTGAATGCAAACCAATGAAAAAGCAACTTATTAGAACAAAAAAAAGCTGTGGTATTAAAAATACAAGGTTTTTTCGGAACAAGGATTTCATTTTTTAGCTTATTTGGAATATACTCAAACATCACTAAAAACCCGTTAGTCTTAAAACTTTTGATATTAACTGTTTTTCATATAATTGTTTTGCTGATGTTAATCTCCTGCTCTTTGTTATTAATTAAATGTTTAATTGTAAGCTAAACTTTAAATTTTATATAACAAGATGTTGTTATCATTTGTTATTGAGGTATTTACATAGTTAGTTGAATTAATATTTTTATGACAAATATTAATCAATCGTTATTGAATTTGCCTTGTTTGAGCTATGCAATTAGCAAAATCATAATTTACGCTTAATCTTCTTTTTAAATGATTTTTGTTGCACGTACCTATCTTTCAGGTTTGAAAAAACATTAGACAACCATGCTAAAAAGGCTAGCTGATCAGAAAAATTTTCCATTATTATTATTCTTTTTTTCTTTCGTTTTGTATATTTCATTCAGTGGGTATACAAGTATTTACATACTTGATGAAGCGAAAAATGCAACCTGCGCCCGCGAAATGTCAGACAATGGAGATTTATATTCTCCTACATTCAATAATGTTTTACGTACCGATAAACCTCCGTTACACTATTTTTTTATGATGATGGCATATCGTGTTTTTGGCGTTAATCCATTTGCTGCCCGCTTTTTTTCTGCTGTTTTCGGAGCATTAACAATTTTAATAAGCTTCTTATTTACCAAACAAATCCTTAACTCAAGAAGTGCTTTTTATACGGTGGTAGTTTTACTTTCTTCCATTCATTTGTCCATTCAATTTCATTTGGCAGTCCCCGATCCAATTTTAATTTTCTTTTTTACAGCAAGTTTGTTTCTTTTTTATCAATCAGTTGCCAGCAACAAAGCACTATACCCAATTCTTATGTATGTAGCCATGGGGTTCGGAACTCTTTCTAAAGGCCCTGTTGCCATTTTGCTACCCGGATTAATTTTTTTACTATTTCTGGTATTTACAAGAAATTTTAAATGGAAAACAATATGGAAACTAAAACCTCTTTTAGGAATTTTTATCGTTTTGGCAGTTGCATCACCCTGGTATCTTTTAAATGGAATTCAAACAGAATGGGAGTGGACACGCGGTTTTTTTCTTAAACACAATGTGAACCGTTTTTCCGGTGCAATGGAAGGTCATGGTGGTATATTCTTGTTAACGTTTCTATTTGTCTTTCTTGGTTTGTTTCCGTTTTCAGTTTATTTTCCACAAGTTCTTCGAAATGCTTTTAAAAACAAAAACAATCATTTCATATTGTTTTGCCTGATTGCGGGATTAACCGTGGTTGGTTTCTTTTCGGTTTCGCAAACCAAATTACCCAACTATACCGTGCCGGCTTATCCATTTTTAGCTGTATTATTTGGTTACTATCTATCAAATTTCGGTCAATCCTTCAGGCATTTGAGAATGAATTACATTGTGCTGCTTATTATCGGAATCCTGGTGCCGATTGGCAGTTTTATTGCCATGGGTTTCGACTCTTCGCTTGCCTCTCAAAACAGTTATGCATTGTTTTTTGTGGTGCTTCCTATTATGCTTCTTCTCGCATTTCTTTATCGTCAAAAACTCGAAAAACATTTTCTTTTTATTGGTTTATCAGGAATAATTACTGCTTTGGTTTTCTTTGGCATTGTATTTCCAAAGCTCGACAAACAAAACCCTGTTCAGCAAAGTTTACATCTTCTCGAAAATTCGAAAACTGTATTTTTCAAAAAGTATAACCCCTCTTTTTCTTTCTACCTCAAAAAAGAAATTCCACATATTTATGTTTCCGATTTTGAGCAATTTTTTAAGGACCATCCGAATGGAACGATAATTTCAACAAAAAAGAAATTAAAAGACATTGAACTTCCGGCAAACTGCGAAATTATTTTTGAAGGAAAGGATCTTTTTGAATCGCCAACAACAGTAATAGTAGGTAAAAAAAATAATTAATCCGAAACAGATTTACCCGTTTTTTCCCGCACAAGATTAGATAGTTGTACCCGGCTTTTTACGCCTGTTTTGGTGTAAATACGGTGGTTGTGGTCTTTCACCGTTTGCAAGGTAATAAACAGTTTTTCAGCAATGGCTTTATTTGATTTGCCACTGCAAATTTCCTGAATAATTTCAGCTTCTCTGTTCGATATTTCATAAGCATTACAGAAAGCTTCAAAGTCCATGTTTTTGTCGTTGGGTTGATTATTTCCATTAAACCGAATTATTACTGGAATAAATGTTCCGAGCGCAAACATCAAAACAATTCCAATACACGCAGAAATAAAACCGAATACATTGAAAAAACACATTATGGCTGAATAAACTATTACGCTAGCCAAAAACATTAAAGCTTTCGTTTTTGTAAATCCGGTAGTTTTTATGAGTTGCTGCTTTTTCTCCCACCTTAAAAATGGAAGCATAAAAAAAAGGCTTATCAGCAGGTTAATTGCTAAAACTATACGAACGATAAAAAGGTCGGCATCGGCCGGAATGCTGATTTTTTCTGTTTCAATTAAAATGGCCAGTGCAAAAACCAACACTACCAAAGTAGGAAAGTAGCCATAAAGAAAGGCTTTTGAAAATTTGCGATCATTTAAATTATAGGCAAACTTTAAAAGCATGAACCAACTAACCAGTAAAAACGGAATACCTATTAATGGCACAAAAATGGCCAGTTTTGATGTGATAACTGCATTTAAGTTTAAGTCTTTGGTTATTAAACGTAAAGCAATATTTCCCCAAATACCATAAAACAAAAACGAAAATAAAAATATTTGCTGGTACATCAGCGTAGCAAATACAGGCTCGCGGTTTCGTTGATATAACTGGTAGGCCAGCATAATTCCAAAGGCTGAAATGCCGGCAGAAATAACAAAAGTTAATATGTACGAAATATTTTCAATCCACATGAGCTTACGACTAAAGTAGTGTATGCAAGTTTACGCACTTCCCGCATTGGGCGCTAACTACGAAAGTAGTGAAATTACCAAATCCAACTTTAGTAGGAAGGATTTTTTTTGATATTGCCCTACATTTGAATTAACAATTAAAAAAACAATATTCAATTACCACACGGTAATTTCTCGGAAAACAGAGAACTTTAAAAACTAGAAAAATGGAAAACACAAACTTTTTAAATTTACAACCATCGGCAGGAGGAAGTTTTAGTTATGGCTGGAGAAAAATGTTTGAGAAAGCATTTCTGCCGCTCCTGGTTGCCGTAATTATTGCAGGAATTTTAGATGGCCCATCATTAGGTGCCAATTGGAAATGGGATGGAGATGGCTTTGACTGGCCGGTAATTTTTATGATTCCTTTGGCCTTATTTGGCATGGCTTACGCTTTTTTATTTATGCCAATCATTAAGTATGGAGAAAGAAA
Organism: uncultured Draconibacterium sp.; assembly: GCF_963676735.1. Lineage (NCBI taxonomy): Bacteria > Pseudomonadati > Bacteroidota > Bacteroidia > Marinilabiliales > Prolixibacteraceae > Draconibacterium > uncultured Draconibacterium sp. The sequence goes on from NZ_OY781464.1 coordinate 1,745,890, forward strand.
GCTGTTCCTCAATGCCATGAGAGATGAAGAAGCCGACTTAAAGGTACTTTTTGAAGGCTTTAAAACGCAATACTTAAATATTGTGCTGGCTAACCTTATTGTATTTGCCCTGGCAGCAGTAGGCTTTGTAATGTTAATAGTACCCGGAATTATTGTAGTTTGCAGGTTGGTTTTTGTACCTTTTTTGGTGATGGATAAAAACATGGAAGCCATGAAAGCAGTTGAAAAAAGCTGGCAAATGACACGTGGCTACGGTTGGACCATATTCGGAATGGGGATTATTTCATTCTTCGTATTTATTGCAGGATTAATTTTATGCTTTGTTGGAGCAATTTTCTCATTAATGTGGATCCACTCGGCATTTGCAACGTTTTATGCCATTATTAGTGCACAAAATAACGATGACAACCCAATTCCTATTTTAGGTGTCAACGAAGAAAAATAAAAATAAAAATAATGTTCAAGCAAGAAGAGCCCGGAATTTTCCGGGCTTTTTGTTTTTATCTAAAATCGTTTGTGTATTTTGTTGACTCAATTTAGTATAAATGAAGAGACTAATTTTAATTCTTTTTGTTCTTGCATCAATAGCTGTAAAAGCGCAATATTTTGAAACCGGTCAGGATCCGGCTTCTTTAAAATGGAGGCAAATTAATACCGAAAACTTTCAACTTATCTATCCTGACTATTATGAAGATCAGGCACAGGTGCTGGCTCAAAAGCTTGAGATGGTTTATAACGTTGGTAGTAATTCATTAAATCATAATCCTTCAAAAATTTCGGTAATCCTTCATACGCAAACAGTAAAATCAAATGGCTTAGTTGCTTATGCGCCAAAACGTTCTGAATTTTTTACCACGCCGCACCAGGGCATTTATCCGCAAGACTGGCTGGAACAATTGGCCTTACACGAATTTCGCCATGTAGTTCAAACTGATAAGTTAAACTCGGAGCTTCCCAAAATCATTAAAATTATATTGGGAGAACAGGGTACGGCACTGCTATTTGGAGGCTATTTGCCGTGGTGGTTTATTGAAGGAGATGCGGTAGTAACAGAAACAGCCCTAAGTAATTATGGGCGCGGTAGATTTCCTTCTTTTCTGATAGAGCATCGGGCTCAAGTAGTTGACAACAAAAGATATTCATACGATAAGGCCTACCTCGGGTCGTATAAAGATTATGTTCCAAATCACTACCGCCTGGGATATTTTCTGGTGGGAAATGCCCGAGACAGGTATGGTGCCAAGATCTGGGAAAATACATTAACCACAGTCGGAAAAAAACCATTTTCACTTACTCCATTCAACCGTTCACTTAAAATGCAAACAGGTTTGAATAAGGTTAAACTGTACGAATCTGTTTTTGATAGTCTTGCTACCGAATGGAAAGATGAAAATCAGCGATTTAATGAGCCTTTGGTTAAGCAGCTATCTCCGGAAAATAAAGTATATACCAATTATATTTACAACCATTGGACTGATATTGATGAACTAATTTCCTATAAAACAGCGCTAAACAAAGTTCCAACTTTTGTAAAAATTAATAAAAACGGAACAGAAGAGAGGCTAACCGTGCCCGGATTTATATTTGCCGAATCAGTAAATTTTCAGAAAGAATGGATAGTATGGGCAGAGCAAGTTCCCGATGTTCGGTGGTCGCATAGTGGTCGTTCTCTCATAAAAATATTTAATTCGAAAAACAAATCCACATTCTCATTTTATCCTGAATTTAAAGCTTATGCGCCTGCACTTTCGCCCGATTTAAGTTTGCTTGTTTTGGTTGAAACAGACTTTTCAAATAATAATTACCTCTCGGTTTACGAAGCATCAACAGGACAATTCAAATACAGGTACAAAACCGATAAAAATAACTTTTTCTTCTCGCCGGTATGGAAAAATAATGATGAGCTGGTGTGTGTAATGCTGACTGAAAACGGAAAACGTTTGGCCAAAATTAACCTTAAAAACAAATCACATCAGCTTTTGTACAACGAAGAACTTGGAGACCTCAAACATCTCAGAATCAGTAGCAATATCCTGTATTTTATTAGTAGTTACTCCGGAAAAAATACATTGTATTCCTTAAATCTTTCTGATTTAAACATTGCACAGCTTTTTGAGCCACGTTTTGATGGGGCATATCCGGCAATAAGTTCAAACGGAGTAATAGCCTTAAGTGATTATACCGGTAATGGTTTTCGCTTAATTAAATTAAATGAGCCATCTACAATACCGGTGGAAGAAATTGAACCGGGAAACTGGGAACTCGCTAACGCAATGCAAGAGCAAGAGCCCGGAGTTATCGATTTTTCAACCACCGATTCTATAAAATACTATTCAGAACCATACAGTAAACCTAAAAGTCTATTAAATTTTCATAGTTGGGCACCAGTTTTTGTCGACCCGGATAGCTATCAATTTTTACCTGGTGCAAGCCTTATGTCGCAAAACAAGTTGGGAACGGCCTTTACAACACTTGGCTATAAATGGGATACCTCTGAAAAGACAGGGCAATTTTATGGAAAATATACCTATAAAGGCTGGTTCCCTGTATTCGATTTTGAAGTAACGAGCGGAAAAAGAGCCTCGCAATATTGGCTGATTTCAGAATACCGAAAGGACGGACAGGTAGCAAGAAGAGATACCACACTTGAAAAATTTAAGTGGAACGAATCAACACTAAATGCAAACATGAGGATACCGTTCAATTTGTCAAAAGGAGCCTATTTCAGAGCGTTCCAACCGGAAATAAAATATGAGCTGATACATTATGGTGCTGACTCCTCAACTCCAGACGAATTTCAGGAAGGTTTTTATAGTTCACTTTCTTATCGAATGTATTATTATCAGTTGCTTCGTAAGAGTCATCAGGATATTTACCCGAACTTTGGTTTTACCATCGATGGTTCAATCCGTCATTCTCCCTGGCAATCGGAAAAAATGGGAAACCTAATGGCAGGCTCTTCCAATATTTATCTTCCCGGCATTATGGCTAACCATGGCATTCGATTATATGCAGGTATTCAGGAAAAGGAACGTGGAGCGATGTTTCGTTTCTCTGATGCAATTCGTTTTCCACGTGGATGGGGAAAAATAGAAACGGAAAATTTAAATACGTACAGTTTCGATTATGCGCTACCTCTGATAAATCCAGACTTAAGCATTGGTGGACTTACCTACATCAGAAGAATAAGTGCAACTTTTTTTGCCGATTATGGAAAACTAAAAGGAAGTTATAGTTCCGGTGAAACGGTATCAATATTCGATATAGATTTATCATCGTATGGGGTGGAGTTGCTGGGAGATGTAAATTTTCTAAGATTTTATGCTCCGATAAAAATTGGTGGCCGGGTATCCTATTTAAAAGAAATAGAAGATTTCTCTTTTGATTTCCTTATCTCGGTCGATTTTAATGCGTTGTAAAAAATGATGCATAACAGTCGGGTATTGTTTCTGGGAAATTTATAAATAATTAAGCATGGTGTTTCATTTTTTCTAAATGAGCCTATATTATCTTAAGATAATAGATGGCATTAAACGTGTTTATACTCCTGTTTTCGTGGTGTTTACATTTAAATAGTTACTGTTTTAAATGCCTGAGATTTCATTATTTTATAGATTCTTGACAGCTACTCGTAAAAAAGATCATAATTTCTGACTTTAACCTGGATCATTCAAAAATAACCCGATCAATTATTGCTATTATTTATTTCTAATCATGATTATAACCTTTTGTGTAAATATTTGGATAGGGAAGATGATTGTAAATTAATGGCGTGTCATTTGTAATATAATATTTTAGGAATTTACATTAAACTACACTTGGCATTATTCGTAAAAAGCACTGCAATACATATGTAAACCATGTTGCATTTGCAAATATGAACAATTCGCAATTGCAATACTATTTCAATTTTATAATAATAAACTCCTGATTACATAAAAATATACATGCTTTGGTTTGTAAGACATATTTGTAAGCCATAAAGGAGTTATCAGGTATACCTTAATCACTGTTAGTGAAATATGTGTAAAATTGAATAGTGCATAAATATACATGGTTGTTATATTCGTTTATAAATCTTTATATCAGTTACTTAAGCCAATCTACTGAAGTTGTTTATTGTGTAAAAGCGAAAACACTCAATTAGTAAGCCATATGCACACATGTAAAAGTTTTATAAATTTGTATATCAGTGTTTTATGTGTTTCAAATGAAGTTTATTATAGAGGTATTGTTGCCTACTGGATCATTTTTTAAGTTTATATTATTACAGATGGCTGTTGGTAATTTCGAAATAAATATTTACATTTGTTTTTGAAGTATACACGAAGTATGTTGGACGCATAACAAATGTATCTTATTAGACACACACAAAACGATGAAAGATCGAATAAAAAGATTTATAGACGCAAAAGGAATCACTGCAGGAGAATTGGCATCTGCCCTTGATGTACAAAGATCCAATATTTCTCATATTCTGAATGGTAGAAACAAGCCAGGAGCATCCTTTATTGAAAAACTTCTTTTGCAATACCCCGATATTAATGCCAGGTGGTTGCTAACCGGACAAGGAGAAATGTTTAGTGCACCATACTCTACAAATAACTTAACTGAAAATAGTTCCACTAAGCAAAAGGAAGAGGTGGCCGAAGTATCTGAATCTGATAATAGTAACTTTTCGCTGAATTTCCTTGGCGAGAATAAAACAATTAAGACTACACCGGAACAAGCACCGTCAAAGCTGAATAATGATATTGATAAAATGATCATTGTTTACTGTGATGGCACGTTTAAGATATTCTCGCAGCGTTAACCTACAATTTGTGACTCCAGTTTAGACTTTTTAAAGCATGTCCTTATCATTTTTGTAAGCATTAAGTCAAAAAACCAGAAAAGATTAGAAGATATTAATATAAAATATTACATTTGTATCATAAATGTTGTAGAGAATTGTTATCGTAAAAGAACAAAGACATTAATCGCTAAAAGGTTAATCCTTAGAGCAAAAAGAGCTGTATTATTGCAGCTCTTTTGTTTTGTAAACATATATATGCAGTAATAATGTAAACCATTTGGATTGCAATACACATCAATAAATACAGGTGTGAACGCAAAAGTAAACTTTTTGTAAAAATATTTAAACAAAGTGTTGCATATGTAAAAAATAGTCTTCATATTTGTGTCAACAAAAGTAAACAACAATACGACAGGATGATTAAAACCATATAGATTCAATTTACAAACCCAATTTAAGTTGATAAATCCAGAAGTCGCTTGGCCATTAGAAATAGTGGCCATTTCTGGTTTTAGGGAGTTTAGCTTTTTTTACAATTGCACTTGACAGTAAAAAAAGTAAAAATATTAATTTGGAAATGTAAAAATTATTAATACATTTGTACACAAATAAACAAAGACCCTTATTTTTTACCTAATTTAAATATTACATAGAAGGCCGTTATTCAACGGTCTTTTCTTTTTGTATAAACTCTTAAGGCAATATCCAACGATTATTCTATTATCTTTGCGGCAAAATAAGAATACATGCCAAAAAAGTTTGTTAAAGATCTCAATGTAGTCGAAAATAGGGCGCTAAACGCTACAAACTTTCTTATCAAAGTACAATCGGACACAATACTGCCCGAAATAAAACCTGGACAATTTGTCAATATCGAAATTAAGGAAGCCGAAGAGATCTTTCTTCGCCGACCATTTTCAGTATTTGAAGTGGATTACGAGAATAACATTATCTCAATGATCGTTAAAATTTTGGGGCGGGGATCGCGTAAACTTACAGAAATAGCAGTTGGGAGTAGGCTCAGTATTGTTTATCCATTGGGAAAAACTTTTACCTATCCGGCAGTAAACGATAAGATTCTGTTAATTGGTGGAGGTAGTGGAGTGGCGCCAATGCTTTTTTTAGCTAAAGAATCAGGATTGCCTGTAGAGAATGTTGATATTTTACTTGGGGCACGGTCAAAAGAAGACCATATTAATTTAAATAACTATAAAAAGTATGCGAATTTACATTATGCATCAGAAGACGGTTCGCTTGGAGAAAAAGGTTTTGTAACGCAGCATTCAATATTTACCGGCAACTTAAAATCATATAGTAAAATATATGCATGCGGTCCGGATGGTATGATGCGGGCCGTTGCAAAAGAAGCAAAGGCTGCAAATGTATTTTGCGAAGTTTCGCTTGAGAACCTTATGGCCTGCGGATTTGGTGTATGTTTGTGTTGCATAGAGCCAACCAGCAAAGGCAACCAATGTGTATGTACTGATGGTCCGGTGTTTAACATTAATGATTTGAAATGGTAGATTTAAAGGTAAAATTACACGATATAGAATTTAAAAATCCGGTAACACTGGCATCGGGAACTTGTGGATTTGCGCGCGAAACGGCCGAATTCTTTGAACCTGGTCTACTTGGAGGTTATTTTCTGAAAGGTACAACGCTTAAAAACCGCGATGGTAACAATTATCCGCGAATGGCCGAAACGCCGTCGGGCATGTTAAATGCGGTTGGTTTACAAAATAAAGGAATAGATTACTTTATTGAAAACATATATCCTGAAATTGTTGACTATGATACACAGTTGGTTATAAATGTAAACGGGTCAACTGTTGAAGATTATATTGCTCTAACAGAGAAAGTTAATGAACTGGACAAAATAAACGCCATCGAACTCAATATTTCATGTCCTAATGTTAAGGAGGGTGGAATGGCATTTGGAGTGAGTTGTCCGGGGGCAGAAATGGTTACCCGCGAAGTAAGGAAGGTTTATGATAAGACCCTTATTGTAAAACTATCACCAAATGTTACTGATATTGCAGAAATTGCAAAAGCAGTGGAAGGGCAGGGTGCTGATGCTGTTTCGTTGGTTAATACCTTTTTAGGAATGGCCATTGATGCAGAAAAAAGACAACCATTGTTATCTACTATTACCGGCGGATTATCAGGCCCGGCAATAAAACCTATTGCATTGCGCATGGTTTGGCAGGTTGCCAGAGCTGTTAAAATTCCTGTTGTTGGAATTGGCGGTATTATGACTGCTGCTGATGCCATTGAATTTATGCTGGCAGGAGCATCAATAGTACAGGTTGGTACGGCAATATTTAAAGACCCGATGATTCCGGTGAAGATTGTAGAAGGCATAGAAGATTATTTGAAACGCCATAATATGCTATCGGCCACCGAATTAATAGGGGCTTTACAAGAATAGTGTATATTCACTATTGTGTACTTCTGTATATTACTTTTGTCATTCGATAAAATCTATCTCAGATAAATACTATTTAGTATTATTTCTCGTCATTTTAATGCTTAAGATTCATTTAACTCTATTTTTGCACAAAATTAAAATTGCAATCTGAACATTTCAATTTTTGTTCTGTTGTATTAAGTGCAAATAGCAAAACATAGATTAAAGTATTATATTATGGCAAGTTTTAATATTGTAATGCCTAAGCTGGGTGAAAGCATCCAGGAAGGCACGATAACAAAATGGTTCGTAAAAGAGGGTGATACCATCGAAGAAGATGATATGCTCTTTGAGGTGGCTACTGATAAGGTAGACTCAGAAATCCCGTCGCCTGTGGATGGCGTAATCACTAAAATTAATTATCCGGAAGATAGCCTTGTTGCTGTTGGAGAAGTTTTGGCGGTAGTAAGTCTTGATGGTGAGGTTGAAGCATCAGAAACAGAGACTGAAAGCAAAGAAGTAGTTGCCAAAACAGAAGATACACCTGCAAAAGTGGAAATAACAGACGCTTCTGTTGACGACAGTAGAAAACTATCCAACCGTTTCTATTCGCCTTTAGTAAAAACTATAGCTAAAGAAGAAAATGTATCGTTTGATGAGTTGGAAAGCATTGAAGGCTCTGGTGTTGGAGGCCGTGTTCAAAAGAAAGATATCATGGCTTACCTGGAAAGCAGAGACAGTTCTGCAACTCAGCCTGCTGCTATGAAGGAAAGCAAACCTACTGCACCAGCAGCTCCTGTTTTAGAGAAAAAATCTGCACCTCCGGTTTCAATTGGAGCAGGTGATACGGTTGTTGAAATGGATCGCGTTAGAAAACTGATTGCCGATCACATGGTGATGTCAAAACAAGTTTCGCCTCATGTTACTTCGGTTGTTGAAGCAGACGTTACGGAGTTGGTATTGTGGAGAAATAAAAACAAAGAGGCATTTCAGAAAAAATACGGCGACAAAATAACGTTTATGCCTATTTTTACTGAAGCTGTTGCTGCAGCACTGGCTGAATTCCCAATGGTTAATTCATCGGTTGATGGCGATAAAATCATTCTGAAAAAAGATATTAACGTTGGAATTGCTGTAGCTAAACCCGATGGAAACCTGATTGTTCCGGTTATTAAAAATGCCGAACAGCGAAACCTGGTTGGTTTAACGAAAGAATTAAACCGATTGGCTGATGCTGCTCGCAATAATAAGCTTGATCCTGCCGAAATTCAGGGAGGTACATTTACCATCACCAATTTTGGTTCATTCGGAAATATTATTGGAACACCAATTATTAACCAACCGCAAGTTGCTATTCTGGCAACAGGAATTATTGAGAAAAAACCAGCTGTTCTGGAAACACCAAGTGGCGATGTAATAGCAATTCGTCATAAAATGTATTTGTCTTTATCATACGATCATCGTATTGTTGATGGTGCATTGGGAGGAGCTTTCCTGCGTCGCATTGCTGATTACCTGGAACAATTTGATACAAACCGCGCAATTTAATTTATCATGAAAGATTTAAAAATACCAAAACAATATACTATTAAGAAAACTCCGAAGGAGACTTTAGAGAGTTGGTATCGGCTAATGAAAATTGGCCGCGCCATTGACGAAAAAGCACCTAACTACCTAAAACAGGCAATTGGCTGGTCGTATCATGCACCGTATGCCGGACACGATGGAATTCAGTTGGCTATCGGACAAAATTTTGAAAAGAACAAAGACCATTTATATATGTACTACCGCGATATGCTGACTGCCCTTGCAGGCGGAATGACATCGGAAGAGATCATATTAAATGGTATCTCTAAGGCTACCGACCCATCGAGTGGAGGGCGTCACATGTCGAATCACCTGGCAAAACCCGAGTGGAATATGCACAGTGTTTCGTCGGCAACAGGAAACCACACCTTGCATGCTGTTGGAACCGGCCGCGCTATTAAATATTATGGCGAAAAAGCGGTTTCGATCAGTAGCCAGGGAGAATCCTCAGTTAGTGAAGGTTATGTTTACGAAGCCATTACCGGTGCAGATAAGGAAGAATTACCTGTAATTTTTGTGGTGCAGGATAACGGTTATGGCATATCGGTACCCAAAAAGGATCAGACTGCACAACGTAAAGTGGCCAATAACTTTTCGGGTTTTAAAAATTTACGCATCATTCATTGTAACGGAAAAGACGTTTTTGATTCGATGAATGCAATGGCAGAAGCGAAACGCTATGCGATAGAAGAAAGTAAACCCGTTTTATTGCAGGCCAACTGTGTGCGTATGGGATCGCATTCAAATTCAGATGACCACTTATTATATCGGTCGGAGGCCGAAAGAAATTATGTGGTTGATTACGATCCATTAGCAAAATACAGAAGATTATTGCTTCGTTACGATAGGTTTACTGAAGAAGAACTGGATAAAATTGATGCTGAAGTAAAAGCAGAAATTAAAGCTGCACATAAAGCGGCTATGGCTGCTCCTGACCCTGATCCGGCATCAATTTACGATCATGTATTTTCAGAACCCATGGTTTCTGAAAAATACCCTGAAGGATTGCATAACGAAGAAGGGGAGAAAACAAAATTCATTACGGCTTTAAATGAGACCTTAAAAGCCGAGTTTCGCCATAATCCCGATACATTTATTTGGGGGCAGGATATGGCCAATAAAGATAAAGGTGGAATTTTTAACGTATCGAAAGGAATGCAGGCCGAGTTTGGCGAGAAGCGTGTTTTTAACGGTCCAATTGCTGAAGACTTTATTCTGGGAACAGCCAACGGCATGTCGCGATATGATAAAAAAATTCGTGTTGTAGTTGAAGGTGCCGAATTTGCCGATTATTTCTGGCCGGCTATGGAACAATATGTTGATACCAGTCACGACTTGTGGCGATCAAATGGTAAATTTTCGCCAAATATAACCATTCGCCTGGCATCCGGAGGTTACATCGGTGGTGGAATGTATCATTCTCAAAATATTGAAGGTTCACTGGCTGCAATTCCGGGTGTACGTATTGTTTATCCGTCATTTGCAGATGATGCAGCCGGATTGCTGCGTACCTCGATGCGCTCAGAAGGTTTAACAATGTTTATGGAACCCAAAGCGCTTTACCAGGATCCGAAAGCTGCCACCGTTGTACCCGACGATTTTGAGGTTCCGTTCGGAAAAGCAAGAGTTCGGAGAGAAGGAAGTGATTTAACTCTTTTGACCTATGGAAATACAACACATTTAAGTCTTGAAGCAGCCGAAAAACTGGCGTCTGAAGGTATAGCCAATATCGAGGTTGTCGACTTACGATCGTTGATCCCATTGGATGAAGAAACAATTCTGAATTCAATTAAGAAAACCAATAAAGTTTTGGTAGTACATGAAGATAAAGTTTTTGGTGGTTTTGGAGGAGAGCTAAGTGCACTCATTAACGAAAAAGCTTTTGAATACCTTGACGCTCCTATTAAACGGGTTGGATCGCCATTTACACCGGTAGGCTTTAACCGAATTCTTGAAAAGGCAATTTTACCCAATACTGAAGGTATTTATACCGCTGCTAAAGAATTAATTGAATATTAAAACGAAAAAAAATGAGCAAAACAGCAATTATATATAGTTACCATACTCAAAAATCAAAAAAAGTAGCAGAAAAAATTATCGCTGCTTTTGGAGAAAAAGAGCTTGAAGCAGTTAATGCTGAAGAATTAAAAAAAGAGGTGCTGGAAAAGTTCGACAACTTTATCTTAAGTGCTCCAACCTGGTTTGATGGCGAGTTACCTAATTACTGGGATGAATTTGTTCCGGATCTGGAAGAAATGGATCTTTCAAATAAAAAGTTTGCCATTTTTGGTCTTGGCGATCAAAAAGGTTATGCAGAAAACTTTTGTGATGCAATTGGTTTGCTGGCCGAGATTCTTGAAGATTGCGGTGCAACACTGGTTGGGCAAACATCCATAGAAGGATATACCTACGAATCGTCTAAAGCACAACGGGGCAACGTTTTCGTTGGATTGCCGATTGATCAGGAAAACCAGGCTCGTTTAACCAAAAAACGCGTTGAAGGCTGGGTAGAACAATTGAAAAAGGAATTTAGTTAATAAAAAGATAAGAAGAACACTTGCTATAAGGTTTTTCTATTTGCACAAAGGCTTTTGATGTTTTTATCAAAAGCCTTTTTTATATATGTAAACATCTTGATGCGTTGTAAACGTATTGATTAGTAGGGTTTAATGTGCGAGGTTCACAAATGTGCATTAAAAAACGATGCTTCACAATACATATGTAAACTGAATTTGTTGAGATTACACTATTATTTATAAATTTATTATTCACATTGCTTGCCTTGCCTAAATAAAAATACGGACACCTCAATGCTTTAATTATTGTTAAGTAAAAAAAATAGTTTTTAAAATACGATTGTTATTAAGTATTTACATTATCCTTTAAATTGCCTTGGCATTAGTTTTCCGTTCGTATTAATTGATTAATTTTGTGGCTTCGAATTATAAAAGATATTTACCGTGCCTGAAACTAGATACATATTTGTTACCGGTGGAGTTACTTCGTCGTTGGGAAAAGGTATTTTAGCCTCGTCGCTTGCTAAGCTATTACAATCGCGGGGTTATAATGTAACCATTCAAAAATTGGATCCATATATCAATGTTGATCCCGGAACGCTTAATCCGTATGAACATGGTGAGTGTTTTGTAACTGAAGACGGAGCTGAAACAGATCTTGATCTCGGACACTACGAGCGATTCCTGAATACAGCAACCTCGCAAGCCAATAATGTCACTACCGGAAGAATCTACCAGTCAGTAATTGATAAAGAGCGCCGCGGCGACTACCTGGGAAAAACAGTTCAGATTATACCGCATATTACCGATGAAATAAAGCGCCGCATAAAAATACTGGGCTCAAAAGGTAAATACGACATTGTAATTACTGAAATTGGTGGTACGGTTGGCGATATTGAATCGTTACCATATATTGAAGCAGTTCGTCAGTTAAAATGGGAACTTGGAAGCAAATCGCTTGTCATTCATTTAACACTTGTTCCTTACCTTTCTGCTACGGGCGAATTAAAAACCAAACCAACCCAGCACTCGGTTAAAATGTTGCTCGAAACCGGAGTTCAGCCTGACATTTTAGTGTTAAGAACAGAGCACGATATTGAGCTGTCGGTTCGTAAAAAAGTAGCACTTTTCTGTAATGTTGGACTTGATTCTGTTATTCAATCGGTAAATGTGCCTACGATTTACGATGTACCATTAAAAATGTTGGAAGAGAAGCTCGATATAACAGTACTTAAAAAGCTTGGACTTACCATCAATGAAGATATCGACCTTTCGGCATGGAATGACTTTTTGTTGCGCCATAAAAATCCAACCCAAACCGTTGAAATAGGATTGGTTGGAAAATATGTGGAGCTTCATGATGCCTACAAATCAATTGCAGAGGCGCTTGTACATGCCGGAGCTGAAAACAGTTGCAAGGTAAAAATTAACTGGATTCATTCTGAAGAGATAAGCCCGGAGACCGTTGAAGAACAGTTAAAAGGATTGGATGGAATAATTGTAGCTCCGGGATTTGGCCACCGGGGAATGAAAGGGAAAATTCTGGCCGCAAAATATGCACGGGAAAATAATGTTACATTTTTGGGTATTTGTTTAGGTATGCAGGTTGCTGTTATCGAATTTGCCCGAAATGTTATTCAGCTGGAAAGCGCCGATTCATCTGAAATGAATCCGAAAACACCGCATCCTGTAATTGATTTAATGGAACAACAAAAGGGCATTACCAATTATGGAGGTACGATGCGTTTGGGAGCATATGAGTGTAGAATTATTGATGAAGACTCGAATGTAAGTAAGGCATATAATAAACTTACCGTTTTTGAAAGACACCGTCATCGCTACGAATTTAACGAAACCTATCGTCAGCAATATATTGATGCAGGTATGGTGCCAACCGGAATAAATCCGGATACCGACCTGGTTGAAATTGTTGAAATACCAGAGCACAAATGGTTTGTTGGTGTACAATTCCACCCGGAATACCGCAGTACCGTGCTTAATCCCCATCCGTTGTTTATTGATTTTATTAAGAACTCATTACCTAAATAAAAAATGGATAAAAAGTCGATTATTGGAATCGTATTGATCTTTGCCATATTGGTTGTTTTCTCATTGATTAACCAGCCATCAAAGGAGGAGGTTGAAGCAGCAAAGCAACGACGCGATTCAATTGCACAGATTGAAGCCCAGAAAGCACTGGAACTGCAGAAATTGCAGAACGAACAGCAAACTATGCAAAACGCAGCCTTGCAGGCTGATACTGCTGTTCAAAATCAAATAATGCAGGAAAAAATGCAACAGTTGGGGGCATTTGGTTCTGCAACTATTGGAAACGAAGAATTTAGTACACTTGAAAATAACCAGGTAAAAATTACCTTTTCGAATAAAGGTGGCCGAATTTATTCGGTGGAGCTTAAAGACTACCAAACCCACGACTCGCTGCCACTTATATTATTTGAAGGCGACGAAACATTGTTTGGCTTAAACTTTTTTGCTCAAAACCGCAGCATTACTACCGATGAGCTGTTTTTTGAACAGGTTGGCGGAACACGAGACATTGTTGTAAATGGACCTGACGTACCAAAAGGCGATGAAGGACGACAGAAATTCAATAAAGAAAATCCGGGAGGTGAAGAGTCGGTAACATTCCGTTTGGAAGTGGCTCCGGGTAATTTTATAGAGTACGTTTATACCTTGGCATACAACTCATTTATAGTTGATTTTGATGTAAATATGCAAGGAATGGACAATTACATCTCACGAAATCAATCATACCTGAATTTTACATGGGCCTTTGATGTACCGCGCCAGGAACATTACTCGCGTTTTGGCGAAGACCGTTACACCTATATTACCTACAAGTTTTTTGAGGACGAAACTGATAATCTGGATAAAAACAAATCAGACGAGGAAGACCTTACCACACGTGTAAAATGGATTGGATTTAAACAGCTATTTTTTAGCTCTACACTAATTGCCAACGAATCTTTTCCAAACGCCCAGGTTCGTCAGGAAAAGTTTAAATACGAAGATAACACTGAATATCTTGGTAATTTCAGAGCCGATATTGCCGTGCCGTTTAACGGTACCCAGAATGAAAATATAGGCATGCAGTTCTATTTCGGGCCAAACCACTATCAAACGCTAAAACAATATGGCCACGATATGGAACGCCAGATTGATTTGGGTTATGCCATTGTTCGTCCGGTTAACAGGTATGTAATTATTCCGGTTTTTAACTGGCTGCGTCGCTCTATCGATAACTTTGGTATTATAATATTGCTGCTTACCCTAATGATTAAGGTGGTTCTGTTTCCATTCACCTACAAATCATATATGTCTCAGGCTAAAATGCGTGCTTTAAAACCTGAGGTTGACGAAATAAATGCCAAATTCCCCGGACAGGAAAAGGCAATGGAAAAGCAGCAGGCTACCATGGCTTTATACCGAAAAGCAGGAGTAAATCCAATGGGTGGATGTTTACCTATGGTATTGCAAATGCCCATTTTGTTTGCCATGTTCTTTTTCTTTCCAACATCCATCGAGTTAAGAGGTGAAAGTTTCCTGTGGGCAAAAGATTTATCTACTTACGATTCAATTTTAAGCTGGGATTTCACCATTCCGTTAATCGGGAATTTCATGGGTAACCACTTGAGTTTGTTTACCATTTTAATGACAATTACAACCATCATTTCTACCAAATTAAGTCAATCGGCTACATCAACCCAGGGAATGCCCGGAATGAAAACAATGATGTACATGATGCCTGTGATGTTCTTTTTCTTACTCAATAGCTATCCGTCAGGCTTGAGTTATTATTACTTCCTGGCCAACCTTATTACCATTGGGCAAACGTACCTTATTCGGTCGTTTGTTGATGAAGACAAAATTAGAGCACAGTTGCAAGCCAATAAAAAGAAACCGGCTAAAAAGCCTTCGAATTTCCAAAAACGATTGGAAGAAATGGCAAAACAACGTGGTGTGCAAACACCTAAGAAAAAGTAAGCTTACCGTAAAAATAAAAAGCCGCATTGAGTTATTCTCAATGCGGCTTTTTTAGTTCAAAACATCAAATACTTTAATCGTACCTGTGCTCTTCAGCACTTGGCTTTTCGTCATCACATTCGCAACGTCTTCCTAGTCCCTTTTCGTATTGTTCAAGTGCTCTTAAGCTCATCCCCATATTCGAGAAACCACCATCGTGAAAAAGGTTTTGCATGGTAACTTTTTTGGTAAGGTCAGAGAACATCGTAATACAATAATCGGCACATTCATCACCGGTAGCATTACCAAGTGGCGACATACGCTCCGAGAAGTCCATTAATCGATCGAAACCCTTAACGCCGTTACCAGCAGTGGTAATAGTAGGCGATTGCGAGATTGTATTTACCCGAACACGACGTTCGCGGCCATAGATATATCCAAAACTGCGGGCAATCGATTCAAGCAATGCTTTGGCATCGGCCATATCATTATACCCAAAAAATGTACGCTGTGCCGCAACATACGACAAGGCCAATACTGATCCCCATTCGTTTATTGCATCAAGTTTTCGTGCCACCTGAAGCACTTTGTGAAAAGAAACTGCCGAAACATCAAGTGTTTTATCCAGGTAGTTATAATCCAAATCAGAATAATGCCGACCCTTTCGAACATTTGGCGACATCCCAATTGAGTGGAGTACAAAATCAATTTTTCCACCCAATACTTCCATCGATTTGTTAAACAAATTTTTTAAATCATCTACATTGGTAGCATCAGCTCCAATAACCTCAGCGTTTAATTGCTCTCCCAATTGATTTGTTTCGCCCATGCGAATCGCAACCGGAGTATTTGATAATGTAAGTGTGGCGCCTTCTTCGTGTGCTCTCACTGCCACTTTCCAGGCAATTGAATCGGGGTTTAAAGCCCCAAAAATAATTCCCTTTTTTCCTTGTAATAAATTGTTACCCATAATTAGTTTTTATGAAACGTGCTCGTTTTTCTGTTAACAAACACTACAATGATTATTTGTTTGCATGCTTACTATGCTATCCATTTAAACAAAAACAAACAGTTAAAAATTTGCCTGCAAAGTTAATTCAGTCTGTTTAAATTATTCGCTATCGTTTGTTTTTACCTTTCAATGTCAGCATTTTTAACTTTTCATATCGAATTTTGTTCAAAACCATTCGAAAAAATGATGGATTATGAGCAAAAGCTGCTAAAAGCTATTTTATATCGCTGGTTCTTTTTTTAGATTTGAGCTGAAATAAAAACAAATTTAAATGAAATAAGCATGAGCTATTTGAACAAATTGGCGAATAACCAATATCATGTACGTTACAGCTTATACCTTAAAAAACCATCAATTTAAATAAAATGAAAAAAGCACTTCTTTTTCTGGTGGCAGCAGCCTTTGCTTTTGGCTGTTCAACCAATACAAAAAACAAAACACAGGAACAACAAATGAATGTAAACACTGAAATAAAACAAAAGGCCGATGAGTTTGCGACATTTAGATTAACCACTGATTTAAGTGTTTTAAGCGAAAACGAAAAACAAATGTTGCCCTTGCTTTTTGAAGCCGCACAGTTAATGGAAGCAATTTACTGGCAGCAGGCGTTTGGCAACAAGGAGGAACTTTGTAATAAAAACTGGGATGAAGCTACCCGAAAGTTTATACAAATAAACTACGGCCCATGGGAACGCTTAAATGACAATAAATCATTTCTAGCCGACTATAGAGACAAACCTGCTGGTGCAAATTTTTATCCGGCTGATATGACCAAAGAAGAATTTGAAGCATGGGACAATTCAAGCAAAACAAGCTTGTATACTTTAATCCGCAGGGGCGAAGATGGCAGTCTTCAATCCATTCCCTACCACATCGCATTTGAAAAAGAAATAAACAAAGCTGCAGAATTATTAATGCAGGCCGCAGAATTGGCAGAAGAACCCGGATTAAAAAAATACCTTGAAGAACGGGCTAAAGCATTACTTACCGATGAGTATTTCAATAGCGATGTGGCCTGGATGGAAATGAAAAACAATACCATTGAATTTATTGTTGGGCCCATTGAAAATTACGAAGACCAACTATACGGCTATAAAGCAGCGCACGAATCGTTTATTTTAATTAAAGACAAAGCATGGAGTAAGAAGCTGGAAAAATATGCATCGCTGCTGCCTGGCCTTCAAAAAGCATTGCCTTGCGAACAAGCCTACAAAAACGAAACACCGGGTATGGATTCAGACATGAATGTTTATGACGCTATTTATTATGCCGGAGATTGCAATGCCGGTAGTAAAACCATTGCCATAAATTTACCCAACGACGAAGTGGTTCGCGAAACAAAAGGAAGCCGAAAGCTGCAACTGAAAAACTCGATGCAGGCAAAATTTGATAAAATACTGGTTCCGATTGCCGACGTACTTATTGCCGAAGACCAACGTCAGCATGTAAAATTCGATGCATTTTTTGAAAATACCATGTTTCATGAAGTGGCACATGGCCTGGGACTCGGAAATACAGTTGACCAAAGCACAACCGTTCGCGAATCCCTTAAAGATGCTTACACATCTATTGAGGAAAGTAAAGCAGACATATTAGGATTATGGTGTGTGTACCAGCTGAACGAAATGGGCGAACTCGGAGAAAAAGACATGATGGATAACTTTGTTACTTTTATGGCTGGCATCTTCCGCTCCGTACGTTTTGGTGCCGCCAGTGCTCATGGAAAAGCCAATATGATGCGTTTCTATTACTTCCAGGAAACAGGTGCTTTTACCCGCGACGAAACCAATGGAACCTACCGTGTTGATTACGATAAAATGAAAGCAGCCATGTTAAATCTTTCTGAAATGATTCTGAAAATTCAGGGCGATGGCGATTATGAAACAGCCAAAAAAATGCTGGAAGAAAAAGGCTTTATCCGGGAAGCATTGCAGAAAGACCTGGATAGGATAGGAGAGGCTGGAATTCCGCGCGACATAGTTTTTGAGCAAGGAGCAGAGGTATTAGGATTGTAGCAAAAAGTTTTAGATATATGGCCGGGTAGATAATCTGCCCGGCCTTTTTTTGCTTTTTAAAATTCGGAGTTATCACCGGTTTAACAAGTTATTAACAACCATTAAGATATTTTCTGCGTTATATTTGTACCATGCAGGGGCTAAAAAAAATAGCAAGTTTACTTTTGGGAGCGATATTTCTTTTATCAGCTTCAGGCTTTAACTTGTATAAAAGTCACTGTTCGTGCTCGGGCGAAGAATACACCAGCATATTTATAAAACCCGCTACTTGCGAAACCGAGTTTCACCATCATCACAAACACGATAATTATAACAACGAAATTGCTTGTTCGGGAAATGAGTGTCACGAATGTCACAGTTGCGATGGCCATGCCGACTCATGTGGATGCGATTCACCGGAATCTTTCTTCATTAAACTAAAAGACAAAGCCATAGATGAAGAAGTTAAATTTGTGTCAACACAACCCATTGAGCTGGAAATCGCAAGTTCAAGTCTTTTTGAAAAACTTATTAGCATTGATAATCAGGAAGAAAATCAGGAATTCTACTCAGGCCCACCGCCTTTAATTACTTCTTCATTCGATTTTTTAATCGAAATACACCGGCTTAAAATCCCTTCGCTTGCTTAAGTAAAGTTCTTTTCTAAGAACTGTTATTTACCCTTTTATACTTTGGGTAAATCCGAAATGGCAGAAGTTGCCATTTCCATAACTACTTTTTAGGATCATTAAATCTTAAGCAAAATGAAGAAATATATTTTACTATTATTTTTTATACTTCCCGCGTTTACTAATGCACAAACAGTAAGTGGCACTGTATTTAGTAACGAAGAGAACGGGCAAGAGCCTTTGCCCGGTGTTAATATTGTTTGGGAGGGAAGCAGTGAAGGTACTGCCTCAAAAGCTGACGGGAGCTTTAAATTGAATCGGAAAAACGGACAACATATACTGGTGTTTAGTTTTGTGGGGTACAAGCCACAAACAGTTCACGTGCATGGCGAAGAACCGATTGCGGTGGTACTTCAGCCCAATCTGGAGATTGAAGAAGTTACAGTAATCAAAAAAAACAGAGGTACTTATTTGTCCGTGATTAATCCGATACAAACAGAAAACATTAGCAATGCCGAACTTCACAAAGCAGCTTGCTGTAACCTGGCCGAAAGTTTTGAAACAAACCCATCGGTTGATGTAAGCTACAGCGATGCCATAACAGGGGCTAAACAAATTAAGTTGTTGGGTTTAGATGGCACCTACTCGCAGCTACAGGTTGAAAATATGCCCAACCTTCGCGGACTGGCTACTACTTTCGGATTAACTTATATTCCCGGCCCATGGCTCGAGTCTATCCAGGTTTCAAAAGGGGCAGCCTCGGTTTTAAATGGTTACGAATCAATTGCCGGACAGATTAATGCTGAACTGAAAAAACCGGATAGCGAAGAAAAACTGTTTCTAAATGTGTTTAGAAATTACGAAGGCCGTTCAGAGTTTAACGGCAACACTAACATTAAAGTTAAAGGCGATACCGTAACAACAGGAATATTGGTGCATGCCAGCAACCTTTCAAAAGAGAACGACCATAACCATGATGGTTTTCTCGATTCGCCTTTGTCGCGCACATTTGAGCTGGCTAACCGTTGGAAATACAACAATCATAATGGCGCAATGGCGCAGGCTGGTATTACAGTACTTTCTGAAGATCGTCTGGGCGGGCAGGTTGGTGCCGACCGGGATATGACGCCATCTGTTGACAAGCCTTATGGCGTGAACATTAAGAACAATCGATTTGATGCCTTTTTTAAATCCGGAATAGTTTCAAAAGATACGCACTCGGCACTGGCAATTCTAAGCAATTTTGCTTTGCACGAAACCGAATCGTATTACGGATTAACAACATACAATGCCAACGAAACAAGGTTTTATGGAAATTTGGTTTACACCCGCGATTTGGATAAAAATGCATTTCATGTATTAAACAGCGGTGTAAGTTTTATTTACGATGATTTTAGCGAAAAATTGTATAACCGGCAAATTGAGCGCACAGAAAAGGTTCCGGGTCTGTTTACCGAATACACATTTAAACCCAACAAGAATCTTACTTTAATGGCAGGTATCAGGGCCGACTGGCATAACATATTTGGAAGCTTTGTTACACCGCGCATGCATTTTCGTTATCGATTTGCTGAGCATTTTACCATTCGTACCAGCGCCGGAAAAGGTTACCGTACGGCCAATGTACTTTCCGAAAACATTTACATGCTGGCTAATTCGCGCCCCATTACCTGGACTGCCGATGCCATGCAGGAAGAAGCCTGGAATTACGGTTTTGCATTTATTCAAAACTATAAGCTTCTTGGACGTGACCTGAGTATAAATGCAGAATTCTTTCGGACTGATTTTCAGAGCAAGTTGGTACTCGATCGCGAATCGTCATCTGAATACATTCTATTACTGCCATCAACGGAAAAAGCCTACGCCAATAGCCTGCAGTTAGATGTAAGATGGCAACCCATTGAGCGGCTCGATTTGTTACTTGCCTACCGGGTAAACGAAATAAAAGAAACCATAGGCGGCCAATTAAAAAAGGCCCCCTTAAGCAGCGACTACAAAGGTTTGATTAATCTGAATTACACCACAAACTTAAAGAAATGGATGTTTGATTATACCATTCAGTTTAACGGTGGCGGGCGAATTCCTTATGTACACGAAGAGTGGATGAACAGGGTTGATATGGCAACTAATTATGCCGAATTTTCGCCTTATACCATTATGAACGCACAGGTAACCAAGTATTTTAGGTATTGGAATATCTACCTGGGAGTTGAGAACCTGACTGATTTTACGCAAGACAATCCGATAAATGGTGCTGACGATCCGTATGGTTCTGAATTTAGTGCTACCAATATTTGGGGCCCTACCATGGGACGAAAAATTTACCTTGGATTACGTTTTAAGTTAAATTATGAGTAAGAGCATACACTAACAATAAAAAATTATAAAAATGAAAAAACTTATTTTACTAATAGTTATTGCTTTGTTTTCCGGACTTAATGCCTCGGAAACACTGGCACAGAAGAAAGGAAACAGCATTGTTTGTTTTAAAAGTGATATGGATTGTTTGCAGTGCGAAAAAACAGTTGCCGAATACCTGAAATTTGAAAAAGGGGTGAAAGACCTGAAAGTTGACCACGCTTCAAACACCATTTTAGTGGAATACAGAGAAGGTAAAAACACCGATGAAAAACTGGCTGCAGCCATAAAGAAAAAAGGCTACAAAGCGGAAAAAATTACAATTAAACAATACGATGAACTTATAGAACATATACACGAGCATGGCCATGAACACAATCATGAAGTGCACCGGGAAAGAAAATAATATCATTTTATTCAACAATAGGGCTGCTAGTTTACGGCGGCCTTTTTTGCTTTTTATTACTTCTTCATTCGGTTAATTTCCGATCTTTGAAAATAAAAACCATGCAGCCTGTAATCGACCACATTGAAATTACCGTAAAAGACCTGAATGAAGCCATAAAATTCTACGACTTTTTTTTACCCCTGGTAGGTTTTAATTTGAAAAACAAAACACAAGCCCTAATTGCCAGCCACGATAAACACGTGGTAGAATATACACATCCGCTACTGGCTATGGCCCTTACTTCTCCACGCGAATCGCTAAGAAACGAACAAGTACACCGGCGCCGGCCCGGAGCATTACACCACCTGGCATTTAAAGCCGAAACACGCTCAGATGTCGATTTTATATACCACCAACTTCTCGCTTTCAATGCAAATATTGTTGCGCCTCCACAATTATACCCTGAATATCATCAAAATTATTATGCCGTATTCTTTAAAGATCCGGACGGGATTAAGCTTGAGGTGGTTTGCCAGAAAGGAGTTTGAATCGCTTCATTTTTTAAGTCTTGTGCAAGGTTTCATCAATTCAATAATAAAACATTATTATTGATGTATACAGTCCGAAAACACCAGACAGCCACAAAACAATAGTTAGATTTGTGATAATGAAACTCAAACAGAAATACAATAAATTCCCTTTTGATACTCAAAAAGTTCCGTTTTTTTATGGCTGGGTAATTTTAGTTGTTGCTACCATTGGCATTTTAGTAAGTGCTCCGGGGCAAACCATGGGGGTTTCAACATTTACCGATTATTTGTTGGAAAACATTGGTATCAGCCGCGACCAGCTTAGCACGGCTTACATGTTTGGAACCATTGCCAGCTCGCTGGTTCTTACCTACGCCGGAAAATTATACGATAAATACGGTGCACGATGGGTGGGCATGGCCACTGCTCTTGTATTGGCAATGGTATTGGTTCTGATGAGCCAGTCAGACCGAATTATAAAATTACTTACAGCTCCTAATTCGAGTGCTTATGCCGGTGTGGCTATTGCTGTTTTAATTATTTTCTTTTTTATGCTTCGTTTTTCGGGGCAGGGCGTGTTAACCATGGTTTCGCGCAATATGCTAATGAAATGGTTTATTGCCCGCAGGGGTCTGGTAAACGGCATTTCATCGGTATTTGTATCGCTGGGCTTTGCCACTGCACCGCTCACTTTCGACATGCTGATTCAAGAAACCTCGTGGCGCCAGGCCTGGTTGCTTATGGCAACATTCATCGGCCTGTTTTTTACTGCATTTGTTTTTCTGTTTTTTCGCGATAATCCGGAAGATATTAATATGGTTGCCGATGGAGAAAAGCATGCCAATAAAGAGCACAATGTAATTATAAAACCATTTAAACAGTTTTCATTAAATGAAGCCCGCAGCAATATAACCTTTTGGTTGTTTGCTATTTCGCTTTCAATATATTCGCTTTATGTAACTGGCTTTACATTTCATTTGGTATCGCTGTTTACCGAGGCCGGAATTAGCCGCGAGAAGGCATTGGCTGTTTTTATTCCGGTTTCCCTTATTTCGGTATCTTTTGCATTGGTGGGCGGTTGGATAAGCGACCGTATAAAACTACAATACCTGCTTTGGCTGATGTTATTCGCCGAACTTATAGCTCTGTTTTCATTGGCTAAAATTAGCAGCGATATTTTCTACTATACTTTTATTATTGGAAACGGAATTGTAAGTGGTATTTTTAATGTACTTATGGCTGTTACCTGGCCCCGCTTTTATGGTCGCGAACATTTAGGACAAATAACCGGTTTTGTAATGGCGCTTATTGTATTTGGTAGTGCATTGGGACCCATTTTGTTTAGTTTATCGTTTTCGCAGTTCGGAACATACAGCCTTGGTATTTATGTACTCGTGGGGATACTGTTACTTATTACAGCACTGGCATTTAAGGCACATAACCCGCAGGATAAATTTGGGGAATAAGCATCTGCTATTTTGGACTTTTTTAATCCAATGAACTTTATTATTAGCTTAAAAAGAATCAGGCAAATCAGGGCAATCATATCTAAATCAATTTTATAATCTAACCTTTGCTTTGCTTCTCAAAAACGATAGGGAACTGTTATCGTTAGTACTCTCTTAGTCCCTCTTCAATATACTCCTGTTGCCAAATGCTAAAAAGTAAGGGGTCGTCGGGAACATTTTCCGGCTCAGTCTTAATTAATTGATTAACGGCAAGTTTCATTTCTTCATGAAGTACTTCAGTGTTCAGAACAGTTTGTCGAGTGTAGTAATAGGATTTATATTTTAGCTGTAACATCGTAGTGTCAAAGGCATTAGGCTTATCGTTAAAAATGCGAATAGTCTCATATTTTATGTTTAAGTTGTTTATTCGTCGAATATAGCCGTTCGGGGTTACAACATCGCCTTCGGCGGTCAAAGCCGATGCAAGCTGTTTCCTAAATCCTGCTTTTTGAAATCTGTTTTTAAAATGAAATGAGCAGTAATTAATACCGATATCAATGGAGTGTTCATGTGCATAGGCAATCAATTCCAAAGCTGCCAGTTCTGATTCCAGTACTACAGGCTGTTCTGCATGAATTAAAGTATAATTACGTTTCGATAAGTGTTTTACGTTGTGAGGCGTAAGTCGTAATTGGTGAAGGTTGAGGTTTGACACACCTGCTTTTACCATTTCGGGCAAAAGTTTCTTTAATCGTTCCAATTCTTCCGGTACGGCCGGAATCTCAATACTAATTACAGGTATAATTCCTTTTGCTGCTGCAATTTTATCCAGTCTGAATGCTGTAGCTCCAATATCAAAACGCACCTCATTTATTCCTGCAGCTGCCAGTTTCCTGAATTTTTGTGTTTCGGCCAAAATGCCGTTGGTGTACATCCAAATATAGGTTTCCGGTTTACATTTTTTGCGAACTTGTTTTAAATATTCATAGGTGCGTTCGAATTGCAGAAGCGGTTCACCGCCACTAAAACTTACGCCTTTAAACTGAAAATAATTAAGGTATTCAGCGTATTCGGCAGCACTTGTAAATTTCAGATTTTGGGTGGTTGGCAAATGGTCTTCTTCTTGTGGTGCCGGGCAATAAAAACAATTTGCATTGCATTTTCCGGTTATAAACAAACAGCTCCACAAGCCGAGCCCACAGAGCTTACAGCCATCAGATATTTGTTTGTGGAAGGGTTTGGTATTTTTAAATAAAATATTTTCAGTTCTGTTAAGCAGGGCCATCTTTTTCTCTTGTGCTTCCTGAGCAGTGTAAGAGTTTAACCAGCTTAAGTTTGTCCACTCCTTATAGGCAGACTTATTGTTGTTAACCAGCGAATTTAGCCAGTTGTAATAGGTTTTCATCAAAAAAATAAATCAAAAACTTACTAAGATTTAAACTACATACGAAAAATGGGGGAAAAGAAATGGTAGATATTAAAGTTCGGAGAAGATGTACAGAAACATCAATATTTTTTTCAGATTAAGGGTGTCCTGAACAAATTTTTTTAGGTGATGGCCTGTATTCATTTCGTGTAAAAATAACGGGAATAAAAATAGATAATTTGACGTATTAAATACGATATCCGATATTATTTATCTTCGTATTTTTTCAGCCTGGTATTTCGAGAGAAATATTTCTGAACAATCTCATTTCCAATTCTGCGTTTCTGTATAAATTTGTGTTTATTGTAAACGGTTAATTCAAATTTCAGAAAGCTATGAAACGAATACTTTTCGGCCTGCTAACAGCAACTTTAATCTTCACCTTAGGTTGCAAAACAAAAAAAGAAAACAAACTTCCGCGTGTGGCCATTTGTGGTTTGGCCATTGAGTCGAGTACTTTTTCGCCTGCACAGTCGGGTATTGAAGCGTTTCAGGCGCGTCGCGGAGACGAGATTTTTACCTATTACCCGTTTATGGACGATACGGCAGCTACACGTGCTCGTGCCCAGTGGTTTCCGGCTTTACGTGGACATGCATTGCCCGGAGGAATTGTTACCCGCGATGCTTACGAAACACTGGTTGGTGAAACGTTGAACCGGTTAAAGGAAAATTTGCCTTACGACGGATTGTTTTTTGATATTCACGGCGCAATGAGTGTGGTAGGACTCGACGACCCGGAGGGAGATCTGATTCAAAGAGTCAGGGAAGTAATTGGAAACGATGTACTTATTTCAACATCAATGGATTTACATGGCAATGTAAGCGAGCGGCTGGCACATTACAGCGATATGATTACCTGTTACCGAATGGCACCGCACGAAGATGCTGTTGAATCGAAAAAACGTGCCTTAACAAATTTGCTCGATCGTTTGGAGACCGGTAAAGGCAAACCAAAATTTAAAGCCTGGGTTCCGGTTCCGATATTGCTGCCCGGTGAAAAAACAAGCACTCGCATAGAGCCCGGGAAAAGCCTTTACGCCAAGGTTGCACCTGCAGCTGAACGCGAAGGCGTAATTGATGCAGCCATTTGGGTGGGCTACGCATGGGCCGACGAGCCACGAAACCATGCTGTAACAATGGCCTATGGCGACGATAAAGAAGCCGTAGCGCAGGCAGCAGAAGAACTGGCAGAGTGTTTCTGGAATGTGCGAAACGAATTCGAATTTGTAGCTCCGGTGGCCACGCTTGACGAATGTTTGGATAAAGCCATTGCATTTAACGACAAACCATTTATAATTAGCGACATGGGCGACAACCCAACAGCAGGTGGCGCCGGCGATGTAAGCTGGACATTAAACGAAATTTTGAAACGGGAAGCATTTAAAAAGGAGAATGGTCCTTCAGTAATTTATGCTTCAATACCCGGCCCCGACCTGGTAGCCAAAGCAATTGAAGCCGGCATTGGTGCAAAGGTAAGCGGAATGGTGGGAGCAATGGTGGATAACAGGTATGCACCCCCCATAAAGCTTAGCGGAAAGGTAGAGGCTATCAAACATGGCGACAGGCATGCCGAAACAGAAGTTGTGATTCGTACCGGTAGTATTGATGTTATTGTTACCAAAAAACGTAAACCGTATCATCATGAAACAGATTTTACCGATTTAGGTTTATACCCGCGCGAAACAGACATTGTGGTGGTTAAAATTGGCTACCTGGTACCCGAGTTATATAACATGCGTGCCGATTGGCTAATGGCCTTAACCCCTGGTGGGGTTGACCAGAACCTGGAACGTTTGGGGTACAAACGAATTAAACGCCCAATGTTTCCGCTGGATAAGAATATGGCGGCCCCCGATTTATCAGCACGTTTTATTCCTCTGGCAAATGAGTAAGTGAGAAAAGCAATGCCTTTGCGTTTTCAGTTTAAAAATGGGTACTTCGCATTTTAATTATTGCTAAACCATATTTTAGTTACTTTTAAAACCAATTTGAATCTAAACCAATAAAAATGAGAAAATTAATTTTTCCCTTAATGCTTTTTGCTACTGTATTAATTAACAGCTGTAAAAACGATTTGCCGGTGGGAGAGTGGCACAGTATGTTTAACGGCCAAACACTTGAAGGTTGGAAAGCAGCTGAAGAGAATTCTGAAAGTTTTTCGGTTGAAGATGGTGTTATAAAATGCGCCGGAGAGCGATCTCACTTGTATTATTTACACCATTTCAAAAATTTCGAATTTGAAGCCGAGGTTAAAACTTTACCGCAAGCTAACTCGGGCATTTACATCCATACGGCCTACACGGCTAAAGGATATCCCACAAAAGGCTATGAAATACAAATAAATAATTCGCATAGAGGCCCTTCAACCAAGCATCCCGAACGCAGAATGACAGGCAGCATAGCGAGCGTTCGAAACATTTATTATCCTTTTGTAAGCGACAACGAGTGGTTTAACATTCGAATTAGCGTTGTTGAGAATTTCGTGCAGGTTTTTATAAACGATGTAAAAGTAAATGAATATGCCGAGCCTGATAAAGCGTGGCGATGGGAGGGGGCAGAAGAGATGGTGCTTGGAAGTGGCACTATTGCCTTGCAATCGCACGATGCAGGAAGTACAACCTATTATAAAAACTTAAAAATTAAGCCGCTTGCCGATGATAAAAGAGTGGAAGTAGAAGATAAACGTTGGGATACCATTGTAACCAAACTCATGCGTGCTGGTTTTCCGCTGGTTGATTATCATGTGCATTTAAAAGGAGGATTAACCATTGATGAAGTGGTAGCTAATTCGCAACGCCTGGGGATAAATTATGGCGTAGCCCCCAACTGTGGACTCCATTTCCCTGTAACCAATGATGAATCGCTGTATGCCTATATGGATGAAGTAAAAGGGAGCCCCACCTATAAAGGAATGCAGGCAGAAGGCCGGGAATGGATTACTTTGTTTTCGCCGGAAGCAATTGCAAAATTCGATTATGTATTTACCGACGCCATGACATTTACCGACCGAAAAGGAAGGAGAAACCGAATTTGGATACCCGAAGAAGTGTGGGTAGACAATAAACAACAGTTTATGGATGACCTGGTGGAAAAGATAGAAGCTATATTTTCGCAGGAACCAGTTGATATCTATGTAAACCCAACGGTTTTACCTGCTGAGTTAATGCCGGAATATGCCGATTTATGGACCAAAGAACGAATGCAGCGCGTTGTAAAAGTGCTTGCGGATAATAATGTAGCCCTTGAAATTAATGCCCGTTACAAAACCCCGGGTGCTGAAATGATTAAAATGGCCAAAGCAGCGGGAATAAAGTTTGCCTTTGGCACCAATAATGTAACTAAAAATCTGGGGCAATTGGAATATTGTCTCGAAATGATTCAGGAATGCGGATTGCAACCAAATGATATGTTTGAACCGAAAACCAATGACAAAAAGCCGGTAAATGTAAAAGGACTACCTGATAAAATTACAGGGTAAAAAATGAAAAAACGGGCAAGGAATTTTAAATATCTTGCCCGTTTATATGGGAAATAAAACTAATCACTAATAAAACTCTATTTTAGGTTTATAGTCGAGTAAAATCCCCTTTTGTTCCACTGCAAACTCAACCAGTTCAACCGCCTGCTCGTTCGAAAATGATCCGCGGTTGATAGTAAGATCAAAAAATTCTTCACGTAAACTACTTTCTTTTAGTGCTTTTCTAAATGCGGCACGTTCTTTTTCCACTTTTTCAATAAATGCTATGGCCTCGTTTCTGTTTAACTTATTATTTGTCATAATGGTATTAATCCGGTAGCCCAGAGGAGCCGTTAAGCGTAGGTGTAAAGCATTTTTTATGTCGCTGGCAATAATATGGCTTGCACGTCCTACTATTATACAATAACCATCAATAGCCAGTGTGCGAACGACTTCTTTTACTGATTTAATAATCCTGTCTTCGCTTTTATGCCGTTTATCTTTAAAAGCATTCAGAATCTCTTCAAATATATACCTGTCAGTTTTCTTAAAAGTCCTTCGTACTTTCTCCGGATCAAGATCCAGTTCTTTAGCACTTTCATAAAAAATCTCTTTACTCAGCACATTCCACGAGCCTCTGGTTAATTTTTTATTAAGGCGTTCTGCAATCATTCTTGCCAATACCAGGCCATTGCAGCCTACTTCACGCGAAATGGTAATGACCGGACCGGCTTGCCCCATACGAGACGACTGCAGCGGGTTTTCTTCTTTCATCCGGCTGTTTAAATAGTTCATTAATGAATTTCCCATAATAGTAGTTTTATAATAGATTACGCTGATTATGGTAAACAGGTTATGCTCTTTCCTAATAATTTATGAGAACTAAAAAGTACCAACGTTCAAAAATAATTTCTATTTACGTATACTTATCTTTTTAACACATTGATATTGTGCTTGTTAAACCTATAGCGCTGAAAGAATGACAGGTGTCAGTTAGAATATGTTATTGAAAAACTATTTTTAACTACTATTAAATTTTTAATCATTCTAAATAAATTACAGAAATACTATCTTCGTAAGAATTAAAAAAAATGCATTATATGTTTGATAAAAACACTTTCGTAAACCGTAGAAAACAGCTTAAAAATAAGGGTTTAAAAGGTATTGCCTTGTTATTGGGAAACGCTGAGACCCCCATGAATTATAAGGATAATACCTATCATTACCGTCAGGACAGTTCTTTCCTATACTTTTTTGGTCTTGATTTTCCAGGCTTGGCAGGAGTAATTGATTTTGATAGTGGTGAAGACCATATTTTTGGCAATGATGTGGATATAGAAGATATTATTTGGATGGGGCCACAGGTTTCGTTAAAAGAAAACGGAGCCGAGGTAGGCATTAGTAACACCGCGCCCTTTGCCAAGCTTTTTGATCTTGTTCAGCAGGCGCAAGACGAAGGCAGAACAATTCATTTTCTTCCTCCTTATCGTGGCGAAAATAAAATATTGCTAGAAAAACTCACCGGCATATCTTCGCTGGCAATACAAAGTAAGGCCTCGCTCGAGCTTATAAAAGCCGTAATTTCTATTCGGGAAATAAAAGAAGACCAGGAAGTAAACGAAATAGAAAAAGCTTGTGCAACAGGCTATGCTATGCATGTTGCCGCAATGAGGATGGCACAGCCGGGTACCTGGGAGCAAAAAATTGCGGGTACCATTGAAGGTATTTCATTGGCTGGTGGGGGAATGACCTCTTTCCCGATAATCCTATCACAAAATGGAGAAACTTTGCACAATCACGATCATTCGCAACTGCTCCAAGAGGGAAAACTGATGTTGTGCGATGCCGGCGCCGAATCGTTGCTTCATTATGCTTCTGATTTTACGCGTACGACTCCGGTTGGTGGAAAATTCACTACAAAACAACGCGAAATATACGAGATTGTACTTGCGGCCAACAACAAAGCAACAGAACTTACCAAACCTGGTGTAACATATTTATCGGTTCATTTGGCCGCAGCAGAGGTGATTGCTGCAGGTTTAATAGACCTTGGACTGATGAAAGGAGACGTTAAAGAGGCAGTAGCAGCCGGGGCACACGCCATGTTTTTCCCACATGGTTTGGGACACATGATGGGATTGGATGTACACGACATGGAAGATCTTGGGCAAATTTACGTGGGGTACGATGATGAAATTCAACCAGTTGATCAGTTCGGAACTGCCTACCTTCGCTTAGGAAAAAGGCTTAAACCAGGCTTTGTTGTAACCAATGAACCGGGTTGTTATTTTATTCCGGCATTAATTGATAAATGGAAAGCAGAGGGAATAAACAGAGATTTTATAAACTTTGAAAAAGTTAATGAATACCGGGATTTTGGAGGAATCCGCTTGGAAGATGATATTTTGGTAACAGAAACAGGTGCCGAGATTATTGGTGAACGGGTGCCGATTACCCCGGATGAAGTTGAAAAAATAGTACAGAAAGGATAATCAGCAAGCGGCAACGATTATTTGATGGTTGCCGCTTTTTTTAGTATTCGTCGATAAAAATAATCCATTTCCGATAACAGTTCATCCCGAACTTCGCGGCACCTGGTTTTAATCTCTTCCTGAGATTTTGCACCTTTATACGGACTCCGAAATCCCAGGTGCATTTTTCGTTTATACTTCACTTTCGGAATTTTTAATTCCTCATTAGTGCCTTCTCCAACCGTTATCAGGTAATCAAAATTCAAGTTGGCATATTCGTTAAAACTATGCGGAATACTTTGTTCGAGATTAATTCCAACCTCAGTCATTACTTCAATGGCCACCTGGCTTACATGATCAACCGGTTCTAATCCTGCTGAAAAAATTTGCAATTCATTGTTGTAGCTTCTGAGTATTGCTTCTGCCATCTGGCTTCGGCAGGAATTTCGGTTGCTTAAGAATAAAATACTTATCCCATCAAAATTAGTTTGTAGTTGTTTGTTTTTAAGAAGCTGTAATTTACTACAATCAAGGTACAATTAAAATGTCTTATGTCTTGATATATAGTTTTTTACAATGTTTTGAAACATACTTAAACAACATATTATAATTTCAGGGTAGGAAACTATTAGGCACTTTTAAATGAGTAAAATCAAGCTGCCGTTTGTGGATAATTTAGCACATAAAATAGTGATAGCCAATCAGAAAGAAAATCTGACATCATTATTTTGTCTTAATAATTGAGTATTAATATGGTTTTCCCTATTTTCGTAGGTGAATGATATTATATAAATCGTTGAAAAACGATGTAAAAAATACTGTAAATGGAACCTAAAGATCTAAAAAACTCAGAAGAGTTAAAGCGTACGGAAAATTCTGAACTTGAAAATTCTGATGTTCAACCGAGCTCAGAAGCGACTGAAAATGTGGAAAGCGTAATAAGCACCACAAACAACGAAGGTACTGAAGAGCAAAAAGAAGTAAGTTCGGTAGAAGAACCTACTGCTGCTGCAGAAAAAGCAGAAAAACAAGAGGTAACACGGGAATCTCTTGTTAGTGAAGAAAAAGTGGAAGAAGAAGCTCCTGTTCAGGAAGAAAGTCAGGTTGTAAACCAAGAGAAGGAGGAAGAGGAACCGGATGCCAGGGAATCAACTGAGGCTACTATTGAGGCAGCTACCGAAAAAGTTGAAGAACAGCAAGAATCGACTTCTGAAGAAGATAAAAAAGAAACCAGCAAGGAGGAAAAGAAAGTAGAACGCGAACAGGTTGATTACTCAAATTTCTCTCAAATTGAGTTGGTAAACTCGCTGCGCGAACTTCTGGAAGGAGATAGCGAATTTGACATCAGAGAAGATGTTGAAGCCATTAAAGCAGTATTTTATAAAAACCTAAACGAAAACCTGGAAGAGGCTCGTAAAAAGTTTGTAGAAGCGGGTGGGGCTGAAGAAGATTTTAAAGCCGAGGAAGACCCTTACGAACCTGATATTAAAGATTTACTAAAAAAATACCGCTACATTCGTATTGAGCATAATAAAAAGTTAGAGGTAGAGAAAGAAGAAAATCTTGAAAAGAAATACGAAGTTATTGAAAAGATAAAAGGCCTGATCAATAACGAAGAGTCGATAAACAAAACCTTTAATGAATTCCGTGATCTTCAGCGTGAATGGCGTGAAATTGGCCTCGTTCCGCAATCAAAAATGAAAGACTTATGGGATACCTATCATTTTCATGTTGAGAACTTTTACGACTATATTAAAATTAACCGCGAATTACGCGACCTTGATTTAAAGAAAAACCTGGAAGCCAAAATAAAACTATGCGAACGGGCAGAGGAGCTTCTTGTTGAAGAATCGTCGATATTAAAAGCTTTTAACACCCTTCAAAAATACCATGAGCAGTGGCGCGAAATAGGCCCGGTGCCCAGAGAGCAAAAAGATGATATTTGGGAGCGTTTTAAAACTGCAACTACCAAAATAAATAAAAAACACCAGGAGTTTTTTGAAAACCGTAAAGTAGAACAAAAGAAAAATCTGGAAGCGAAAACAGCTTTATGCGAAAAAGTAGAAGAGATTGTTCAACAAGAAATCGGCAACCATAAAGAATGGGATGAAAAGTCGAAAGAACTAATTGAACTTCAAAAAGTTTGGCGCACAATTGGTTTTGCTCCCCGTAAGGACAATAACAAAATTTACGAACGTTTCCGTACAGCTTGCGATTCGTTTTTTAATGCAAAACGTGCTTTTTACGCTAAAAACAAAGAAAACCAGCAAAACAACCTGCAACTAAAAACAGATTTATGTGTACAGGCAGAATCGTTAAAAGACAGTACTGACTGGAAAAAAACCACTCAAGACTTTATTAATATACAGAAAAAATGGAAGGAAATTGGACCGGTTCCTCGTAAACATTCTGATGTATTATGGAAACGTTTTAGAGCAGCATGTGATTATTTCTTTGACAAAAAGTCGGATCATTTTTCGGATGCCGATAAAGAACAAATTGATAATCTGAAACTTAAAGAAGACCTTATCGAGGAAGTAAAGAACTTTAAACCTGTTGAGGAAACCGATAAGAACCTTGATTCATTAAAAGCCTTTCAGCGCAGATGGAGTGAAATAGGACATGTGCCATTTAAAAAGAAAGATGATATAAAGGTAGCTTTCAGAGATGCAATTAATAAATTATTTGATGATTTAAAGATTGATGATGAAAAACGTAATCTACTTAAATTCAGGAATAAGATGTCTTCTTTCTCTGAATCTTCGCGCGGACAGAACAAAATGAGAATGGAACGTGACAAGTATATGAATAAAATGAAACAACTTGAAAACGACCTAATCTTGCTGGATAATAATATTGGATTCTTTGCAAAATCGAAAAACGCAGAATCATTGATTGAAGATGTGAAAAAGAAAATTGAAATAACGAAGCAAAAAATTGAACATCTAAAAGAAAAGATTCGTGTAATTGATGAAGTGGATGAATAATTATTATAATAGAAGTAATTATAAAGCCGGCAATTTGTCGGCTTTTTTAATGGCATTTATTATATAAATTAAACTTCCTGAGAATCGCATATTTTTTTACTTTCTGTAAGGTATTTCAGGAAGCACATTCTAAAGCATCGGCCGGTGTTGTGCTATTCACCTGAGCAGCAGTAAGCGAAGAATGAGCGCAGACATAATATTTAATTATAGGAAAAACCATGCCAGGAAGCACTTTATAAACTTTTACATAAAATCTGAACCGTTATCGGACTTGCAGCTGCGATAACTGATTTTATGCAAACTAGCAAAACTAGCCGTATTAACCCTAGAATTCCAGATTATCAAATATATGCGTTTGTCCTATAATTGATATTATGTTTATTTGAGTTCATGTAAAAAAAGGAGAGCGAGCCCTCCTTTAGTATTAATTATTGTCCTAACTTTTCAAGAATTTCATTGTACTTATCCATGTTTTTCATTCGGTAATACAAATTCTTCAATGATTCAAGAGTCATCTCGTCATCAGGATTTAGTTCACGACATTTTTCCATAAATGGCAACGACTTTTCAAACCATACGTCTGCTTTCTTTAATTCAGCTTCGTATTTTTCATTTTCGTTAGCTGGCACTGCATTTGCAACTTCAATCTGTTTTACACCTTTGTTGTAATAAAGTGCACCTAAGTTATAGTATGAATTAAAGAAAGTTGGATCAACCTCAGTTGCTTTTTTGTACGCTTCTACAGCGTTCTCTTCTTCACCAAATTTTTCGTACAAGGCGCCTTTAGCAAAATAATAAGTAACATTGTTCGGATCCTGTTGAATCGCCATTTCCAAATATTTCAATGCTTCTTCATTTTGTCCCATTTTCATGTAAAGATCAATCATGTTTGTCAAAACACCATTGTCTTCAGGGTATTTCTCAAAACCTTCCTGAACCGCCTTTAAAGCATTTACTGTATCCTGCATTTGTATGTATGATTCAGAAATCAAGGCATACGTTCTGGCTCCGTTATATCCGTGTTTTGCAGCTTCACCATAATACTGTACAGCTTTTTCGAAATTTTTTGCATTAAAAGCCGCTAGTCCTGAGTTAAACAAAATCACAGTGTCAACAGCATTCGGATTATCTTCTTTTACAACAGGAATTTCCTGAATATCCAATATCTGCTCAAATGATTTTAATGCCAGTTCATAATCATTGTCATTAAAAGCTTCAACAGCCTGATTGGTTAAATCGTTGGTTAACAGTGTTAATTTTATTTTTACACTTTTGCTGAATTTGTCTTTTTCGTCAAGTTCCAATGCTTTTTTGTATGATTCTAAAGCCACAGATAGCGGATCGTTGCTTAATGCTTTAATTTTAGCATCCTGACTCGCAAAAACTGCCTGATAGATCTCTCCTCTTACTTCCCATGTTTTTGGCCAAGGAATTGATTTTTCAGCTTTCTCATTTGAAGCATCTACGGCTTCTTCAATGGCTTCTAAAGCCTTATCCAACTTTCCGGTGTCTTTCAAATTCTGAGCACTGGTAACTTTTCCTTTCTGTGCAAATACCACAGAAGCGCTAATTACCAGGACTAATAGAATAATAGTTTTTTTCATTTTATACTTATTTAAAATTTTAATATATCGTTTATAACTTAACTATAAAGCGTATTTACGGCCACAAAAATATATGTTTTCAAATTTTATCAAAATAACGTGAATAATAATATTTAATTTATTCTTGTTCTAAGTTATTTTCTTCAGTATCAATATCTTCAGCATCACCTTCAGTAAGATCCTCGGCAGTTTCCTCTTCCACTGCTATTCGGGCTACTGAAGCAATTCTGTCTTCTTCTCTCAAATTAATTACACGCACTCCCTGAGTTGCTCTTCCGAGAACAGAAATGGTATTAACTGCCAGGCGTATGGTAATTCCTTTTTGAGTAATGATCATTAGATCATTATCGTCCGAAACACTCTTGATGGCAACCAATTCTCCTGTTTTTTCAGTTACATTCATTGTTTTTACACCTTTTCCTCCCCGATTGGTAACACGGTAATCATCAATTTTAGAGCGTTTTCCATATCCTTTTTCAGCAACTACCAGGATATCTTCATTCTCATCCATTACACAAACCATACCAATTACTTCATCATTCTCGTGGCCAAGAGTAATTCCTCGTACTCCGGAAGCTGTTCTTCCAATTGCACGAACAATACTTTCGTTGAAACGAATAGCCTTTCCTGAGCGCACAGCGAGCATGACTTCGCTGCTACCATTTGTAAGTCGAGCTTCAAGTAACTGGTCACCTTCTTTAATTGTAATGGCATTAACACCATTTTGTCGCGGACGGGAATAAGCTTCAAGAGTTGTTTTTTTGATGATTCCTTTTTTGGTGGCAAGTATGATATAGTTATTATTGATAAATTCCTGATCTGCCAATGTTCGAACTTTAATAAAAGCCAACACCTTATCATCAGATTCAATATTAAGTATATTCTGAATTGCCCTGCCTTTTGATGCGCGTGTTCCTTCCGGTATTTCGTACACTTTTAACCAGAAACATTTACCTTTTTCAGTAAATAATAACAACGTATTATGCATCGATGCAATAATAATGTGTTCGAGGAAGTCTTCATCGCGGGTGGTACTACCTTTTGATCCTACTCCTCCCCTTCCCTGTGTACGGAACTCTGCTAATGGGGTACGTTTTATATAACCAAGGTGAGAAATTGTGATTACCATTTCTTCATCGGCATAAAAATCCTCAGGATTAAATTCTTCGGCATTAGGAACTACCTCTGTTCTGCGCTCATCACCATATTTATCCTTAATTTCCTGCAATTCCTCTTTAACTATGTCCATTCGCATTTCAAAGCTTTCAAGAATTGCTTTCAGGTGTTCAATCTGAGTCATTATTTCATCGTATTCTTTACGCAGCTTGTCTTGTTCCAGTCCGGTTAACTGACGCAAGCGCATTTCTACAATGGCACGTGACTGAATATCACTAAGTTCGAAACGTTCAATCAGTTTATTACGCGCTTCTTCTGGAGTAGAAGACGCGCGAATAATTGCAATAACTTCATCAATGTTATCACTCGCAATAATTAAACCTTCCAGTATGTGTGCACGCTTTTCAGCTTGCTCCAACTCGTATTGAGTTCGACGTGTTACCACCTCGTGTCTGTGCTCAACAAAGTGCTTGATCAGGTCTTTTAGGTTCAATATTTTCGGACGACCATGTACTAGTGCAATGTTATTTACACTAAAAGAGGTTTGAAGTTGGGTATATTTGTACAACTTATTTAAAACTACATTGCTCATGGCATCGCGTTTTAAATCGTACACTACACGCATTCCTTCGCGGTCTGACTCATCGTTTACGTTTGAAATTCCCTCAATCTTTTTTTCGTTAACCAGATCGGCAGTTTTTTGAATCATTTCTGCACGGTTAACCATGTATGGAATTTCGGTCACAACAATCTTCTCACGACCGCCTTCATTCTCAATATGCGCTTTACCTCTTATAACAACACGTCCTTTACCTGTCTCGTAGGCATCTTTAACTCCCTGATAACCATAAATTATACCTCCGGTTGGAAAATCAGGAGCTTTAATGATTTCAATCAACTCTTCCATTTCAATATCGTTGTTGTCGATATAAGCGATGGTAGCGTCAATTGTGTCACTTAAATTATGAGGTGGCATATTTGTAGCCATTCCTACTGCAATTCCTGATGCACCATTAATGAGCAACTGCGGAATTTTTGTTGGTAATACGGTGGGTTCACTTAAAGACTCATCGAAGTTGGGCTGAAAATCAACAGTATTCTTATCTAGATCTGCGAGTGTTTCTTCCGAAATTTTCGACATTCTTGCCTCGGTGTAACGCATAGCTGCCGGACTGTCACCATCAACAGACCCAAAGTTTCCCTGTCCGTCGACCATTGGATAACGCAACGACCAATCCTGCGCCATACGCACCATCGTAAAATAAACTGATGAATCACCATGGGGGTGATACTTACCAAGTACCTCTCCAACAATCCTGGCTGATTTCTTATATGGACGATTAGACAATATTCCTAATTCGTGCATACCAAACAAAACCCGGCGGTGTACCGGTTTAAATCCATCGCGTACATCAGGTAGTGCACGCGAAACAATTACCGACATTGAATAATCAATATAGGCAGATTTCATCTGCTCCTCAATGTTTATTCTGATAATCTTTTCACCTTCTGTCATTATATCTCCTTTCAAAATAAATTATCACTAAAAAAGACCCACAAAAATAGTAAAATCATTCTTGTAAAGCGCATATTTGTTAGCGTTTTACAATCTTTTGATAAGAAGATATTAACAATTCAACTGTCAAAAATTCATGATGTTTTCGTTACATTTGATAACTTCTGTCATTTCTGTGTATCCTCGCTGCTAATTTTATTTAATTTAGTGTTTCAACCTTTTAGGAATAGTATTTGTTGAAACGAGTAAAAAGGAAATTTATATATGGATTCACAATTTTCACCAAGAATAAAAGACATTATTGGGTACAGCCGGGAAGAGGCCATACGTTTAGGAAATGATTACATTGGCCAGGAACACCTCTTTTTAGGAATTTTAAGAGAAGGAGAAGGTACCGCTACAGACATTCTGGAGAACCTCGGAATTGACCTGGTAGAAGTTAAAAAACTGATCGAAAACAAAGTTCGCACGGATAAAGATATTAATCAGAAAGCAGATTTAATTATGCTTAAATCAACGGAGAAAACCTTGAAGCTGATTTATCTTGAAGCCCGTTCGTTTAAAAGTGCAACGGCGAATAGCGGACATTTACTGTTGGCCATTTTAAAAGATAATGATAGCCTTGTTACCCAATTACTGGTTGAAATGGGCATCAACTACTACATGGTTAAATCGCAACTGCAAGACTACAAACAACCAGAGGCAAAATCTGATTTTCCGGAGAGCGAAGATGATGAACCGGCAGAAGGTTTTGGGAAAGGACCATCGGGCAGTCAGGGAGCAAAAAAAGGAGCCGGTGCAAAATCAGATACACCTGTGCTCGATAATTTTGGAATTGATATTACCAAACTGGCAGAAGAGAATAGTCTTGATCCGATTGTAGGAAGAGAAAAAGAAATTGAACGCCTGGCTCAGATTCTAAGTAGAAGAAAAAAGAATAATCCAATCTTAATCGGCGAACCCGGTGTTGGAAAATCAGCAATAGCTGAAGGACTTGCATTGCGCATTGTAAGCAAGAAAGTATCGCGTATTCTTTTTGATAAACGTGTAGTAAGCCTCGACATTGCTTCAATCGTGGCAGGCACAAAATACCGCGGACAATTTGAAGAACGAATGAAAGCCATATTAAACGAGCTTTCAAAAGTTAATAATGTCATTCTCTTTATCGACGAAATTCATACTATTGTTGGAGCTGGTGGAGCTACAGGTTCGCTTGATGCCGCCAACATGTTAAAACCTGCCTTGGCCAGAGGCGATATTCAATGCATTGGTGCAACTACCCTGGATGAGTACCGTCAGCAGATAGAGAAAGACGGCGCTTTGGAACGTCGTTTTCAGAAAGTTATGGTTGACCCAACTTCTATTGACGAAACCATTGAAATTTTGCACAATATTAAGGAACGATATGAAGAACATCATAACGTAACTTTTACACCGGAAGCAATTGAAAGCTGTGTTAAACTAACTGCCCGGTATATTACCGACAGGTATTTACCAGACAAAGCTATCGATGCTCTTGATGAAGCTGGTTCCCGTGTTCATATTTCAAATATTAATGTTCCGGACAATATTGTAAAGCTGGAGGAGAAGATAGAAAAAACAAAGGAAGAGAAAATTACGGCAGTAAAAAGCCAAAATTTTGAATTGGCTGCAAACTACCGGGATAAGGAAAAAAATCTGCTCACCTTGCTGGAAGATGCAAAGGAACAATGGGAAAAAGATCTGCTAAACCATCGTGAAACTGTTGACGAACACAAAGTTGCCGAAGTTGTAGCAATGATGTCTGGCATTCCCGTTCAACGAATTGCCCAGGCAGAAGGCAAGCGTTTAATGAACATGGGTACCGACCTTAAAGGAAAAGTTGTTGGCCAGGAAGAAGCGATAGCAAAGATTGTTAAAGCCATACAGCGTAACCGGGCCGGACTAAAAGATCCGAACCGACCAATTGGAACTTTTATCTTTCTTGGACCAACGGGTGTTGGAAAAACCCAACTTGCCAAAGTGTTAACAAAATATTTGTTCGACAACCTCGATTCGTTGATTCGAATAGATATGAGCGAATACATGGAGAAATTTGCAGTGTCGCGTTTGGTTGGAGCGCCTCCGGGATATGTTGGCTACGAAGAAGGCGGGCAATTAACAGAAAAAGTAAGAAGAAAACCTTACTCGGTTGTATTATTGGATGAAATTGAAAAAGCACACCCCGATGTATTCAACATTTTACTGCAGTTAATGGACGAAGGACGGCTAACTGACAGTTTAGGCAGAAATGTTGATTTTAGAAATACCATTGTTATTATGACTTCTAACATTGGTTCGCGTCAGTTAAAAGACTTTGGCAGAGGAGTTGGTTTTTCTACGGCTAAAACACCCGAAGAAGAAAACGAACATGCCAAATATATTATTCAAAAAGCACTAAAAAAGGCTTTTGCACCAGAATTCTTAAACAGAATTGATGATGTGGTAATGTTTAACCAACTGGAAAAGAAACATATCCACAGTATTATTGATATTGAGATTGAAGATTTATACAAGCGCGTTGAAGCACTAAATTATAAATTAAAAATATCGCCGGCAGCAAAAGATTTTATTGC
Organism: uncultured Draconibacterium sp.; assembly: GCF_963676735.1. Taxonomy (NCBI): domain Bacteria; kingdom Pseudomonadati; phylum Bacteroidota; class Bacteroidia; order Marinilabiliales; family Prolixibacteraceae; genus Draconibacterium; species uncultured Draconibacterium sp. The sequence continues at coordinate 1,786,709 of NZ_OY781464.1, forward strand.
TGAAAAAGGATACGATCCTCAATTTGGTGCACGACCTCTTAAAAGAGCTATTCAGAAATACCTGGAAGACGAAATGGCCGAGATTATAATTAAAGCATCGATTACTGAAGGAGATACAATATCAGTAGGTTTTGATAAGAAAAACGACAAATTGCAAATGAGAATTTTGTCGAAGAAAAAGGCACTCAACTAAATAATTGATAATAAAAAAGAAGGTTTTCACCTTCTTTTTTTATGCCTTGTAATTAAAAATTAGCATGGTAATATCATCAGATTGTTTTGCACTGCCCATGAATACGTGCAGGCTTTTCTCCAGCCGTTCAACCATTTCTTTAGGTGACTTCCCCGCTAAGGATTGAAGGTTTTCCTCGAGCTTATCTTTTCCATATTGTTTCTGTTCTTCATTTAACAGTTCCGTTACTCCATCAGAATATAAAATCAAGGTATCATTTTTCTCCATTAGAATTTCGGCGACTCCATATGATTTGTCGGGGTATAAACCCAACGGCAACCCATGAGATTGATCCAGAGTTATCAAATCTCCGTTTTGTTTTAAAATATAACCAGGGGTATGTGCGGCATTACAGTATTCCATAATCCCTGTTTTTATATTTAGCACTCCTAAAAACAGGGTTAAAAAGAACTGGTGCTGGTTGCTGGTGCACAATTCCTTGTTCGAGTTTTTAACAATAACATTTGCTTGAGGCAGCAGAGCATTCGTTTTTATGGTTGTTTGTGCTATACTCATGAAAAAAGCTGCCGGAACTCCTTTTCCAGAAACATCACCCATGGTTAACACCAAATGGTCTTTGTCTAAAAAGAAATAATCAAATAAGTCTCCGCTTACCCCCCGGGCCGGAATATATGTTGAAAATAAATCAATGTCTTTTCTTCCTGGAAAAGCTGGATAGTTGGTTTTTATAAAGCTTTGTTGAATTTCAGAAGCTTGTTGTAAATCCTCACGTTGTCGTTCTTGTTTTTTCTTTTCAACCGATTGCGTTTGCTGATATTTCTCGTACCAGGCTCGCATGTAGTTCAAGCTCTCCGAAACTTGTAAAACCTCGTTCTCAGGAACATCTGTATAAGGTCCGGTTAAATTACTAAATCGTTTCAGTTGTTTTGTAACCGCACTAAGCGGCCGAATCTGACGATTAATAATATAGGTTACGGTTAAGTATATTATCAGGATACCTAAAACCGAAAAAAACAGCATTTGCAGAACCGGAAGATATAAGGGCTCAAATAGTTCTTTGTAGGGTAAAACCGATACTAAAACCCAGCCGTTTTGTTCAATCGGAATGTAATAAACCAAGGCCTTTTCGTAATTAAATAATTCCGGATAAGCAATTAATGTTCCGGGTTTCTGATCGTTTAAAACGCTTTGGGTACTTGTTAAGTTCCCTTTGTAAACTTTCTCTGATAAATCAAAAATACTTTTGTTTAATACCCACTCTTTTACAGGATGTGTTATATAGGTTCCACTTTTCGACAATAAAAATGCGAAACCTCCTTTTCCTATTTTAATTTCATTTACCTGCTTGTTTAACTCATCGAGAGAAAGTTCGCAAATGACTTCGCCAACACGCTTTTTAGTTCCATTATTTTCAACAAAAATTGGTGCACAATAAGCTGCAACAACAATATTATTCCTTTCGCACAGGTAGGGCTCCGACCATCCTTCAGTTTCTTGTTGTCGTAATTGCCCGAAGTATAACTCTTCCTTTGGGCATAAGGTAGTATTCTTTTTTCCTTTAAATGTAAATACTGAATCTTTCTCGTTTAATATATGAAGAAAACGCTCGTTAATATTGGCAACTGTTGAATCAACAGATACATTAATGGCATTAATAAATGGATATTTTCTGACTATGCTATGAATAAAATTATCAGCATATCCCATTTGTCCGTAAAAAATAACCTGGTTTGAAATATTTTGAGAAATTTCAACCGTGGTAACTACATGCCGCCTTACACTGGCTGTTACTTCTGAGCTTTGCGTTATGGCTTTGTTCTGAACACTTTCTTTAATTAGGGTTTGATTAAAAAGAAAGAATATGCCGATAAATGCAATGAATACACCTATTACTGCGAGTGAGATATAAATGCTTAACTGGTACGCAATAGACTTGTTTAACATACTTACTTTTATTTAAGCCAATATTTTCAATTTACGGATAATTTTCAATTAATTATGCATCATGTTTAAATTTTAACCATTCACGAGTTCCATAAAAACCACAGGTAAATGTTGCCAAACCGGATGCTTTTTTTAACGCAATGGTAAAATCATTGTATAAAAGGTAGTAGTAACAAAAAGCCCCGTGTAGGAAGTCTCCTGCACCAAGGGTATCTTTCACCTGTATTGGATTAATATTTATCGCTCCTTCCGTACCATTCTGAAAAACAAGTTGTTCTCCCCCATTTGAAATTGCTATTTTTTGTACGCCTTTATTTCTCATAAAATCAAACAGGTGGCTTTTAGTATTACATTCCGGAGGCATGAAATCAGCCGAGCAAATGGCAATTTCAACAGAATCAAGCAACTCAAAGAATTGAGGTTTCCAGCTTCCGCAGTCGGCTACAACAGGTATGCCTTTTTGCTTGCAAATACGTGCACACTGACTGCTAAATTCGGGATAAAAGCCATCAATAAGTAAAATCTCCGGATTTACTTTTTCAATTAGTTCGTTGGCAGAAATTACACTTTCCGTATCATTAGGGTTATGGGTAATAATTGTCCGGTCGCCATTTTCAGAAGTTAATACTGTGGCATAAACCGGACTAAACAATTGTTTATTGGCCAAATCAAAATGGGTAATACCAACAGATTTAAAATCGTTGTGCACGAGGTTTTCAAAGGCATTGTAGCCGGTTGGACTGGCCAATATTGCGGATTTGTTAAGATAAGCAAAAGCAACGGCTGCATTGGTTGCCGGACCACCCACCAATACTTCAGGAGCTGTTGTTTTTAGTTTTGTATTCGACTCCGGCAGTTCTTTAATAAAATATTGAATATCGATGGTGGTTAAACCAACAAATAAGGCTTTGTGTTTCATTAACACAAATAAACAAAAAAAGCTGCCTTTGCAGACAGCTTTTTTCTAAATATTAATATTTTTAAGTGTTCATTGCACCACAAACAGTTATCACCTGTCCGCTTACATACGACGATAAATCAGATGCCAGGAATGTGGCAACTCCCGCAACTTCTTCCGGTGTCCCGCCCCTTTTTAAAGGGATTGAAGCTTCCCAGGCTTTACGTGCATCTTCCGGAATTTTGCCGGTCATTTCGGTAATAATGAATCCCGGGGCAATGGCATTCGAGCGAATTCCTCTTGACCCTAGCTCGCGAGCAACCGATTTGGTAAAACCGTTAATACCGGCTTTTGAAGCAGAGTAATTTGCCTGACCGGCATTGCCACTTACACCAACAACAGAACTTAGGTTGATAATTGAGCCCGAACGTTGTTTTAACATGGTACGTTGCGCAGCTTTTGTAAAGTTAAATACCGATTTTAGGTTTACATTAATAACTGCATCCCACTGGTCTTCAGTCATTCGCATAAGTAACGTATCTTTTGTTATGCCGGCATTATTTACCAACACATCAATACGTCCAAATTCTTTTACAATTTCGCTAACAACGCGGTCGGTATCTTCAAAATTACTTGCATCAGAAGCATATCCTTTGGCTTTTACACCATACGACTTTAATTCTTTTTCCGTGGCTTTCATGTTGTCGTCTTCAAAAAGGTCGGTAAAAGCTACGTCGCACCCTTCCTGGGCATATTTTACGGCTATGGCTTTACCAATGCCACGAGAAGCTCCTGTTACAATGGCTGTTTTTCCTTCAAGTAATTTCATTCTTTTATGATTTTAATTTAGGTAGGTTTTAGCAGGTAAAAAGATTTTTAATTGACTAAAACTGTAGCTACCAAGTTTATTTTTGTAGCGCAAATATAAATTTTCTTGAAATTATAAGAAAAACCAACGGGCTATTAATAGTTATTAGGTAAAAGTATGGACTGTGAAATAATAAACTTTAAACATTTGGTTGAAAAGTTCAAAAGAGTTGCTTGCCAAGCAGTGTTAAAATTTCGGATGCTTTCCCTTTTAAATGTATATCGGTGATAGCTGATGTAAAAATAGTTTCTTCGGGATTGATTTCAATTATTGTTGCCCCGGCCTGTTTGGCGGTACGCGGAACGTATGATGCCGGTGTTACTTCTCCGGTTGAGCCAATAATTAAGCATACTTCTGCTTTTTCGGCAGCAGCGAAGGAGTTGGAATAGGCCTCAGAAGGAATGCCTTCGCCAAAGAAAATGAAATCAGGTTTTAACACTTCCCCATCTTTTACACAGGTAGGAGGAATTTGTGTAAAATCAATTTCGGCAGCGTGGTAAACTTTGCCACACTTCAAACATTTTAGCTTTTTCGAATTACCATGAAATTCATAAACGGTTTTACTTCCGGCTTGATAGTGAAGGTTATCGATGTTTTGAGTAACAACCGCATTCAAAATACCTGATGATTCCATTTTTGCAAGCGTAAGATGCGCTTCATTTGGTTCTGCCTCTGCAAAAAAATCATAAAATATCTCTCGAATATAAATCCAGCATTCTTCTGCATTAGTCAGAAAATAACCCAAATCCAGCACCTCAGGGTTATATTTATTCCATAAACCATGCTCGCCTCTGAAGGGTGGAATTCCACTTTCAACAGAAATTCCGGCTCCCGTAAAAGCGATTGTTGATTTCGATTCTTTAATAATACGGGCTGCTTCTTTTATCAAAAGTTCCATTTTATGTTTTTAGATGGAATTAAATTAATGAATTATCTTTGTCCACACAAATTATTTCAGATGCTTGATCAATCAACAATTTGCGCTATATCAACCTCTCCCGGCGTAGGAGCCATTGCAGTAATTCGACTGTCGGGAAATGAGGCGATTTCTATTGCCGACAAGGTCTTTCAAAGTCCGGTAGAAGGAAAAAAACTTAGCAACCAGTCTGCCAATTCGATACACTTTGGCAAAATTATTTATAAAAACGAAATTATTGACGAGGTTGTTGTTGCCTTATTTAAAGCACCTCACTCGTTTACCGGCGAAGATATTGTTGAAATTTCTTGTCACGGCTCAACTTATATTCAACAAAAAATACTGGAAGTGCTTGTTGAAAACGGTGCCAGATTAGCATTGCCTGGAGAGTTTACGCAACGCGCTTTTTTAAACGGTAAAATGGATTTATCGCAAGCAGAAGCTGTTGCCGATGTAATTGCTTCGTCGAGTGCCGCTGCACACAAACTGGCCATTAACCAGATGCGTGGTGGATTTTCGAAAGAGATCGGTGCCTTGCGCGACCAACTTTTGCATTTTACTGCGATGGTGGAACTGGAATTGGATTTTAGTGAAGAAGATGTTGAATTTGCCGACCGAACCGAATTGCGTAACCTTACAGAAAGAATTGAAAGCTTATTAAAAAAACTAAAAGATTCGTTCCAGTTGGGAAATGCCATAAAAAATGGTATTCCGGTGGCCATTGTTGGTGAAACCAATGTGGGTAAATCTACGCTGCTAAATGCGCTTTTAAACGAAGACAAAGCGATTGTTTCCGATATTCATGGTACTACCCGCGATGTAATTGAAGACGTGGTAAATATTCACGGAACAGCATTTCGTTTTTTCGACACAGCCGGTATTCGCGAAACCACTGATCATATTGAAACACTTGGCATTGAACGAAGCTACAGCAAGCTTGAACAAGCTTCAGTTGTTTTGTTGGTGGTTGACACTAATAACCCCTACCCGCTTGTTGAAAGCCGCATTCAGAAGATTCGCGAACGAATTGCTTCACATCAGACATTGATTATTGTGGCCAATAAAATCGATTCCGGTTTGCGTGATACCATTCAGCAGTTAGAAGTAATGGAACTTACCGATAATGAAAAAGCGGTGTTTATTGCAGCCAAACAAAAAGAAAATCTGCAGGAGTTGATCGATTATATGAGCCACTCCATTGATATGGAGGAAGCCGAACAACAGGATGTGATTGTTACCAATGCCCGCCATTACGCGATCCTAAAAAATGCTCACGAGGCTATTTTACGCGTTTTAAATGGTCTCGAGATGCAAATCACAGGCGATTTCTTGGCTCAGGACATTCGCGAGTGCCTGCATTACCTTGCCGAAATAACAGGCGAAGTTGGTACAGAAGAGGTTTTGGGACATATCTTTAAAAATTTCTGTATCGGCAAGTAGTGGTATCGTTTGAAAGAAAGATGATATCAATATCTCAACTTAGCTGCTAAAAATGTTTTGTAACTCGTTATTCTTTTCCATTAATTCTTGAAAAATGATTAAAGAATCTCTTATGTGTTTCAGGTCATCTTCATTGCATCCTTTTTTAGGAGTGCATTTTTTTAACAGTTTATCCTTAACTTTCTCTAATACCTCGAACTTTCCATGATGCATTGCAGTTTTAATAAAAAAACTCATCATTCTGTGCTGCATTATTTGATTGCTATTATAGTAGTCCAGAATTTTAAAAAATAAGGGAGTTGTAAATTCATTTTTTTTTATCCAGCAAAGAAAAATAATATACTCGAGAATTGTTTTTTGTGTAAAATTGACTATTATTCGTAAATCAACAGTATTGGTTGGTCTGAAGATTTCATAAAGAATTCCATATGAAATAAGTTGATTGTAGGCTGGTGTAATATTTGAATCTGACAATAATTGATTTTTTTCAATCCAATAAGACACTTGTCCTCGTTCGCACAGAGAAACGTAACGCTCCAATAGTAGTAATTTTTCTTCAATCAATGGTGGAGACAATATTTCAGCCTTAATTAGATGGTTTAACAGATAAATTTCAGAGATGTTTTTGCAGCGCTTTAATTCATCAATAAAAACAGAGCATAAGTAAGGCTTAGAAACAATCTCAAGAATATCATCAAATTGACGAAATATATCTGCACTCTGGCTCTTTATCTGATGAAGTTTGAACAATGCTTTTATTTCGGTTGTATTTAATTGAGGGATATTTATTGTGTCAATGTAGTTTTCGTATGCAAAATCAACATCAAACCAGAGCGATTTCAAAAATGGTCTTTTATGGAGTACACAGTTAAATGCATCTATATTTTCAGGTCTACATGTTAATATAACCTTGAACCAGTCTCCTTCATTCATCATCATAATATGTGTCAAATTCTCAATAAGTTGGATATAATCTCTTCGCTTATAGAAAATATCATCAAAATCATCAATAATTAGCCAAAAACGACCTTCCGCGATTTCATGATATTTCTGAAAAGAGATGTTTTGCTTTGAGTTTATATTAAATTCTAGAAGCTCGTTTATAATGTCGATATTACCGTTTCTAGAATATAGATCGAAAAATATCTCTCCGTCAATTAAACAAACAATGTCATGTTGATATCTCTTGCCCTCTTGCAGAAAATATTCTTCCACAAGTTGAATCAATATTGTTGATTTACCATATCCATCGGGTGCAATAAAAAGAGTTGCAGGCAAAGTATTTGCCTCAAATTCCTCAAATCGTTTTTTTTCTTGTTGCCTAAAAATAAACTCTTCCTTTTTGTAGTTTGCTTTTTGTTTTAATGATGATAAACTTCTTAGGGTAATTCGACTTGTTCGATTATTTAGAATATTCCAAGATACCTCTGTATTATTGGTAATTAGTATATCATCATTACAAGTCTTGAAATCATCCCAATTTTTATATCCAATAAATTCAGCGAAGGTGTCAAGTGTGTATTTAGAGGGTTTATAATTGCATTTTATAAGACCGAAAAATCGCTTTATGGTAGAGCTGCTTATCTGTCGTTGTGTTTTTTTTAAAATTTTTTGTGACAGTATATTACAATCACTTCCATATAGTTCACTTTTATTAATCTGGCTCTGGATACTATTTCGTAATAACTTGTAGATATCCATATTATAGAAACTATTAGAAGATTCAAGTCATTATAATTCCATTATGATTTACTGTTTAATTTTCAAATTGTTACAAAATTTAGTATAAAAGTAATTAAGAAATATTTTTTAATTTATTGAACTATAGTTAGTATAAATTTTGTCATATAATGAAGATTGCTAATTATTTTATTCTTGTCTTATCATAAACCAAATAATTCATTTCACGAAAATGAACAGAATGAACTAAGAAATGGAAAGAACAATATTTCTATTTATCACTCTAAATTTTCTAACTTTATTTTCCAATTCAGCGATAAAATCATTAAAGCTTATAAACACTAGTAGGTGTACAGAGTACTTCTACATGAAACAGAGTTAAGAACCTGATTGAACCGGAGCGAGTTAATTCGCAAAAAAAATGAGGGAATTAACAAATGAGAGCTAGTTTTGAAAATAAAAAATAAGGGACAATAGTAGTATTATTGTAATCAGAAGAAACTTTGGCAATTTATACCGCTTTCATAATCTGACAAAAACAAATATTATAATTGTCGCTACTTAAAAAGCCAATTATTCAATTTTAATAATTTGATTTTATAATTGAATATAATTGCTACACATTTCCGATCCTTAGTTACTATGGATTTGATTAATGAGTAGTATATGTAAAAACAGAAACTAAAATAAATTGCTAAAACTGTTAGCAATGTAGGGGGACCCTATATCTTCCCCTAAAATACAATCAATTAAAGGCTTCTTTTATAGGCTATTAACAATAACTAATTTTCGACAGACACTTGCAAAAAGTGAGATTTGTAGCAATATATAATTAATACAAAGTTCAAATTAAAAAACTAATTCTGAATCTAAAAGATGAAAAATACAAATGAATTCCAATCATATCATCAATAAAACCGAAAGTAAATGAATACGTCAACACAAAAACGTTCTTTGACAAAATAAAATAATTACACACTCAAATTATAGTCTGTTAAAGTTGAACAAAGTTCCTTGCGAACGCGAAACAAGACGAGGGCTGAATATAAGTTTGAGATGAATATTGCTTTATAATCTTGTCTTTAAAATAACACCTGTAATTTAAAAAATAATAAGAGAATACTTGTTGCGATCATCGCTTAGTGATCAACACCGCATTCCTGAAAGATAAAGAATTCTATAATTCTGGGAAAAAGTATAACATTCCAGATATGCTCTATCATAATCAACTACGTTTTGAATTTACTTAGTAACAGCTTTCAGCAAAAAAGACATGAGAAATAGAAGGTTTTCCAAAAATCAAATTAAAGTTATCCTAAACGAATATGAGGCTGGTACACCCATCCCTAAAATTCTTGAAAAGTACCAAATAAGTCAAGCCACATTCTACAATTGGAAAGCGAAATTTCAAAACGATAGTATTAATGATCCGGAGGAGATTAGAAAGCTGAAAGAAGACAACGAACGACTCAGACGTATGTTTGTTGACATTAGTCTGGAAAATCAAAAACTAAAAACATTGCTTGAAAAGTATGAAGAGTCAACTAAAAAAGCTCTGTAATCAGTATTTGTGAAAATTGTCATAATCATCTGATAAAAAAAGGTATGTATATAGGAAAACAAAAATATCAATGGTACGCTGTTTATACCAGGGTAAACCAGGAAAAAAAGATTGCTTCATTATTAGATGAACAAAAGATTGAGTTCTATTTGCCATTAATAAAAAAATTGAGGCAATGGAGCGATCGTAAAAAGTGGATAGAAGAACCTCTTTTTAAATGTTACATTTTTGTGCGAGTGAGTTATAAAGAATTCTTCAAAGTTAAGGATATGACCGGAGTAGTTAACTATGTGTCATTTGGTAAAACGCCACAAAGTATTCCTGATACACAATTAGAGGATATTAAAACAATAGTTAAAGAGAGAGAAAAAGAAATAGTAATTACACGAGACAGAATATCAAAAGGCATTAAAGCTAAGGTTAACTTTGGCCCTTTAAAAGGTATACAGGGAGAGATTGTTAAAATATGCGGGCATTCACGAATTTTGATAAGAATAAAAGCAATGGGATGCTGCATACATACCAATATTGCACAAGATCAGGTTCAGGTTATAGAATCCGAAACATTGAACAGGAATAGAAATGATATTAAATGTCAACTTCTGTATAAAAAAAGTTTAAGCACTCGTGTATAAAGGTTCTCAAAAATATTTGAGCTACAAAAAAGCGAATAATTATTGGAGAAAATTGCTGTCTGTAATTCAAAATCAAACTATATCGCTAAAAGGAGAAACACGAGGAGCCAAGGCAAAACGCCACATATTATATTCCTTTGGTATTCAGGGATTATCTATACTTATTGGTTTATTATATGTTCCTCTCCTACTTCATTACTTAACTCAAGAAAAATATGGAATTTGGCTTACATTAACTTCTATTCTTGGTTGGTTCAGCTATTTTGATATTGGTTTAGGAAATGGGCTGCGCAACAAATTGGCCGAATCGATTGCATTGGGAAACAATAGATTGGGAAAAAAATATGTAAGTACAACATACGCATTGTTAACAGGCATTTTTAGTGTTGTTTTATTACTATTTCACTTCTGCAATTTTTTTCTCAACTGGAACTCCATATTAAACACCAAGAGCATTGATAGCCATGAGCTTTACGTGTTGGCATCAATAGTATTTACTTTTTTTATACTTCGTTTTATTTTTCAGTTAATAGTCGTTATTTACAAGGCCGATCAAAAACCAGCTTTTGGAAAATTAGTAACTACAATGGGGAACCTGGTTTCATTTCTTTTTGTTCTCCTTTTAACTAGATTTACTATTAAAGGCAATCTTATTCTGCTAGGCACAGTAATAAGTGCTATACCTGTCATTCTTCTTATTGCTGTTTCGTTTTTTGCTTTTAAAAAAAGATACAGAATATTTAGTCCTTCATTCAGAGAAATAGACATCAAATTAAGCCATAGCTTATTGAGCCTGGGAGTTAAGTTTTTCTTTTTACAACTTACATACATTTTTGTTTATTCAACATCAAACATTTTTGTTACACAGTTTTTTGGCCCGCAGGAAGTTGCCATTTACAACATTGCATTTAAGTATTTTCAACTACCTCACATGGCCTTTTCAATAATATTAATTCCCATCTGGTCGGCAGTAACAGACGCTTATACAAAGGCAGATTTTTCATGGTTAAAAAATACATTAAAAACATTAAATATTTTTTCACTGGTCTTTGGAGCAGGAATTATTGTAATGGTACTTATTAGCAATTGGTTTTACCTGATTTGGGTTGGAAGCGAAATAAATGTTCCCATGAAATTATCTATATCTCTAGGAATTTATAGCATTATGCAAATTGTAATATTGCCACATTCGGCCTTTCTAAATGGAATTGGAAAAATAAAAATCTCTTTAATATCAACCACAATAGGCATGATAATCTACCTTGTATTAATCTATGTATTTAAAGATATTTATAAAGATAGTACTGCCATTGTCATGGCAATAAACTGCACATTTATAGTTAGCGCAATCCTTCAAATTTCGCAGGTACATATGCTGCTAAACAAAAAAGCAGTGGGTATTTGGAATGAATAATAAGTTCATCTAAAAACAGGTATAAATACAACATGTAAACAAATATTAAAACTAAGCTCATGGAAGTTAGTGTTAAACAAACAGAAAAGATAAGGGAGTTTATTTCAGAAGTTAGTTTTACCAAACCTGAAGAACTAAAAGATGAAACCTTGCTATTCGAACAAGGTATATTTGATTCATTAGGTTTTCTAAATTTGATTAGTCATATCACCGATGAATATGGAATTGAAGTAGCCGATACCGAGCTTATGCCGGAAAATTTCAAATCGATTAATGCAATTGTTGCGTTTATTGACAGGAAAAAATCAATGTTGTAAATTTATTTCTAATGTGTGGTATAGCTGGCTATTTTGATTCAAACAATCAAGCAAACCAAACAATAATTAATCGAATGCTTTCTCGCATTCAACACCGCGGACCCGATGAGTGCGGAATCTACCTTAACAAGAATTTTGGCTTTGGGAATGTCAGGCTTAGTATAATTGATATTGCCAATGGTCAGCAACCACTGCCTAATGAAGACCTGAGTCTTTGGATTGTTTTTAACGGAGAAATATTCAACTATGTTGAGCTTAGAAACGAACTAAAATCAAAAGGCCATTTTTTCAGAACACAATCTGATACAGAAGTAATCATCCATTTATACGAAGAGTTTGGGGAAGATTGTCTCTCAAAACTAAATGGTCAATTTGCATTTTCGATATGGGATAACCACAAGAAGGAACTATTTTTAGCAAGAGACAGAATCGGAATTCGGCCATTGTTTTACTACAATTCTGCAAATCTGTTTGTATATGGATCGGAAATAAAAGCCATTTTTGAACACCCAAAAGTTAATCGAAAAATATCAGTTAACGGTTTGGCAGAAACATTCACATTTTGGACAACAATTTCGCCAAATACAATATTTGAAGATATAAAAGAGTGTCCGCCGGGGCATTTCATTAAATACAAAAACGGACAGATAAGAATTGAAAAGTATTGGGATTTAGATTTTGCCACTGAAGGAAATTATTACCAGGGTAATTTTGAAGAAGCTAAAGCAGAATTTGATGAGCTTTTTCGGGACTCGATAAAAATACGCTTACGGGCAGATGTTCCGGTTGCCGCATATTTAAGTGGAGGAATCGATTCCAGCGCAACAACTGCATATATTAAAGAGATAAGGCCTGATATACTCCGAACTTTCTCAATTGGATTTACAGAGAGCGAGTTTGATGAATCACATTACCAAAAGCTGGCATCAGAATATTTTAAGACAGAACATACAGGCCATAAGTGTACAACGCATGAAGTAGGTAAAAACTTTCCAAAGGTAATTTGGCATAGCGAAATACCTTTACTACGTACTTCTCCTTCTCCAATGTATAGCCTGTCGAATAAGGTAAGAGAAAACAATATTAAAGTTGTGATTACAGGAGAAGGTGCCGACGAATTATTGGCAGGATATAATATTTTTAAGGAAAATAAAATACGACATTTTTGGTCTAAATATCCGGATTCCAAAATTCGCCCACTACTTTTAAAAAAACTGTATCCTTATATTCCATCCTTACAAAATGCAAATCCGAACGTTCTTAGAATGTTTTTTGCGTATAAACTTACTGAAACAGATTCGCCAATATATTCTCATTTGTTAAGATGGAAAAATTCATCAAATATTATCCGGCATTTTCATCCTGATATACTTGATAAACTATCGTCCTTTAATCCTAATTCAATAATTCTCAAAAAACTAAATGGCAAAATCAATCATTTGGATTCTCTGGCCAAAGCACAATACATAGAAACCACAGTATTTCTTGCAGGCTATCTGTTATCATCGCAGGGAGACCGGATGGGAATGGCAAATTCGGTTGAAGGACGGTATCCGTTTCTTGACCATCGTATTATCGAATTCTGCGCTTCATTGCCACCGGAATTCAAATTAAAAGGTTTAAATGAAAAAGTGTTGTTAAAATCAGTAATGAAAGGAAGATTACCGGATGAAATTCTGAAAAGACCGAAACAGGCTTACCGGGCTCCTATTCAGAATAGTTTTCTCGGCGAACATGTGCCAGGGTATGTAAAATCGGAACTAAATAAAAAAGCATTGCAGAGTGCGGGTATTTTCAATTACGAGTCAGTCTCCAAATTATTAAACAAAATGACGATAAATAGAGAACATTCGGAGGTTGACAATATGGCACTTACAGCAATACTTTCTACTCAGCTATTGCACAAACTGTTTATTACAGAATTCAGACATCTAAATACTAATGAATTAATTTCATGCACAATCAGATCGGAAAATGAATATCTCGTTAAAAACCATTACAAAGAAACCAGCATTTTCAAGTGATATTGTAAAACTACCGGATGTTGAACAAACAGTGTTTAACATTACCGAACATTTAAAAAACGATGTTTATAAAGTGCTTAAAAGAAGAGGTGGTGTGGTTGGTATTAGTGGTGGAATTGATTCTGCTGTAACCCTTGCACTCACTTCCCGGGCTTTAGGTGCTAATAATGTACTTGGCATTATAATGCCGGATCGTGATTCAAGTTCAGATAGCAAAACACTAGCATTGGAACTTGCCGGTAAATTTGGTATTAAAACAATTGAGGAGGATATAACTGCCGCACTAAATGGATTTGGCTGTTATGCAAGAAGAGACGAAGCCGTTAAAAGTGTAATTCCCGATTTTAATCCGAATGAGGATAAATTTAAAATTGAGATTAAGCAACAGGTAATTAATATGAAATTACCACCGATATTTTATGCTACCGTTCATTTTAGCAACGGAGAAGTTGAAAGTAAAAGATTGCCATTGAAAGAATACCTGCAAATTGTTGCTGCATCAAATTTTAAGCAACGAAGTCGGATGTCGATGCTTTATTACCATGCCGAAGCAAATCATTATGCTGTTATTGGTACGCCTAATAAACACGAGGTACGACAAGGTTTTTTTGTTAAATACGGCGATGGCGGTGCCGATGTGATGCCAATTGGCCATATGTTAAAAACACAGGTTTATCAATTAGCTCATTTCCTGGGTGTGCCCGATGGAATAATCAAACGAACACCAACAACGGATACTTATTCAGCAGAACAAACCCAGGAAGACTTCTTTTTCCAACTTCCTTTTAATATTATGGATCCGTTATGGCATGGATGGGAGAATGGATACTCTGCTGCGGAAGTTGCTGCAGAATTGAATTTTACCGAAGAAGAAGTTGAAAGTATATACACAAATTTCAGACGAAAAATGCAAACGACGAATTACTTAAGAATGCCGCCGATCCATTATTAATAAATGATCTCGTGTCTAATGCCTGCAAAATTTGCCAATTCTATTTTAAATTAAAACTACCATGAATGCAACACAGTATTTATTTGAAAAAACTGCCAGACTTGACAAAGATTTTGTTTTAGGAAATAAAGAAACAATATCATATTCCAGTCTTTATGAGCAAAGTTCGAAAATGGCCACTTATCTTTCTGAGAAATTTGGAAGTCAGAAAAATATTTTATTGGTAAGTAATAACAATCGTTTTTTTCTGGTTTGCTATTTAGGAATAATGTTATCAGGGAATGTGTGTGTACCTCTAAATCCATCAATTGAAATCGGCAATTTCCATTATATCGCTGAAAAAAGTGAATTTGTTCTGTGTTTTTTAGAAAAAAGATTAGAAAAAAAATTAATTCTTCCGGTGATACAAACCGTGACTGATACGGAATATTTAGATTTAATAATTAACGAAAGACAATATCTAAACAATGATACTTTTGATTCGAATTTGCCGGCACAAATTATTTTCACATCTGGTTCAACCGGCAAACAAAAAGGTGTAGTACTAAGCCATAAAAATATTATTGTCAACACAAATTCTATTATAAAGTACCTTAAACTCTCTCAGGAAGATATAATTGAAGTAGTACTGCCTTTTTTCTATTGTTACGGACTTTCACTGCTTCACACCCATTTAAGGGTTGGCGGTTCCATGGTTTTAAATAATACTTTTATATTTCTTGGAACTGTACTAAATGATATAATCAAATATAAATGTACAGGATTTGCAGGTGTTCCAAGTCATTTTCAAATCCTGCTACGAAAATCCGAAAGTTTTAAAAAAGGGAAATTCCCAACACTGCGATATGTTACTCAGGCAGGAGGTAAACTACACAATACATTCATTTCTGAGTTCATTCGTTGTTTCCCCGACATCAAATTTTATGTGATGTATGGACAGACCGAAGCTACTGCACGACTTTCGTACCTTAAGCCGGATGAGTTAAATGACAAATTGGGCTCTATTGGACACGGAATTCCGGATGTGCAGCTAAAAGTTGTAAATGAAACAGGACAACAAATACAAGCTGGAAATATTGGTGAAATTATTGCAAAAGGTGATAATATCATGCTGGGATATTATAAAGATGCTGAAAGTACAAAAAAGACACTAAAAGATGGATGGTTATATACCGGCGATGTTGGCACCGTTGATAGCGACGGATACATCTACCTTACCGCACGAAAAAAAGAAATTATTAAAGTGGCAGGAAGACGAATCAGTCCTAAAGAAATTGAGGAAGTTCTTGTTTCTTTCCCTGATGTTGTAGACTGTACCATTGATGCAATTGATGATGATATAACCGGTGAAGCCATAAAGGCAACTATAGTTTTGAAAGAAAATGCGAAGCAGATAGTAACAGCAGACGTTCTGAAATCATTCTGCGGAGAAAAACTCGATCATCACAAAATTCCTCAAACCATTGAATTTGCAAAGGGAATGAAGATCAATTCTGCAGGTAAAAAAGTAAAAGCCACATAATACGCTGGTTTAATAATGTTTATTGCATTCGCAGTTCGTTCAAAAATCCCCGTAAACAAGTTTTAATTTTATTTACACCTATGCTACAACCAATACATTCAATGAAAACACGTGCAGTTTGGCTCTTGGCAATAATTATAGTTCTGTTTGTTGAATGTAAAAACGATACCAGTATGAAAGAGAATAACAGTACTAAAATCCTCTTTTTGCATCATAGTACCGGAAAGAATATATTAAGGGGAAATCAAAATAAAATTTGGTATAAAATAACAAAGAAAGGAGATGTTAAAAGGTTATTTCAAAAGTACAATGCCCTACATAATAGCCAATATGAATTTTATGCACAGAACTTTCCGAAGAAGAAACCCTACGGGTGGAAAAACTACCCATATGATTATTATAACATTTGGGTTAAGCATGCAGGTGACTCACACTTTCAGGAAGAACCGACTTTGGAAATACTTACCAAAACTTACGATGTAATAATCTGGAAACACTGCTTTCCTGTTTCCAGTATTATAGAGAATGATGGACATCCGAACGTAAATTCAAAGATAAAAACACTGGAAAATTACAAGCTACAGTACAATGCACTAAAAAAGAAAATGCATGAGTTTTCAACTACGAAGTTTATTGTATGGACGCCCCCTGCTTTGGTTAAAAATGCAACCACAGAAGACATTGCAAATAGGGCAAACTTGTTTAGTGACTGGATGATTAAAGAATGGGATGAGAAGAATGACAATATATTTATATGGGATTTTAGGGAACTGGAAACTGACGGAGATGTTTTTATAAAGACTGAATATGCAAATTCGATAAACGACCCCCACCCTAACAAAAAGTTTGCTGCAAAAATTTCCTCACTATTCGTTAATCGCATAATAGATATTATTGAAAACAACGGAAACAAAACAACCTTAACAGGGGGATAAGTTGGTTAACTGCTTGCTATCATGAATAATGATAAAACTAAAAAGTATTGACAAAGTGGTAGATTATTTTAAGAATAGCATTATTCTGCTGTATTGTAGTACTATAATAGCAACCTTAATTCTTGTTTTAGGTTTAAACCTGAATGCACAACACTATAGATTACTGTTTAATACATTATCATACATCATA
Organism: uncultured Draconibacterium sp.; assembly: GCF_963676735.1. Lineage (NCBI taxonomy): Bacteria > Pseudomonadati > Bacteroidota > Bacteroidia > Marinilabiliales > Prolixibacteraceae > Draconibacterium > uncultured Draconibacterium sp. The sequence goes on from NZ_OY781464.1 coordinate 1,804,198, forward strand.
ATAATTGTTGGTTTCATTAAATTTCCGGTTATTAATTCGGCATGTTTTAGTGCAAAAGATAATATCTTGATTGGAATTCTTTTGACTTGGTTCATTTTTTGTATTTTCAGGTCAATTCATATTCCATTTAGCAACTTAACAACGATGCCGCGTTTTCTTGGCGGAAGACTCTATTCGGCAGCTTTGCTGGCTCCGTTATTTGTATTTTGGGGTGGCAATCTTAAAGTGCTCATTTCTTTATGGCAGTTCTCTAAAATATTTATTGTAATCTTTTTGATTTTAAGTCCTTCCCTGTTTTTTTTTGAGAACAATTACTTATGGCGTTTAACTTATATTTTACCACTCTTTCTTCTTAATAAAGATAAACTTGAGAAAGAATATGTTTTGTACACCTATCTGGCTATTGGGGCGGTTATGCTGTTTTTTGTTATTACTAGTGAGCGTAACCAGTTTGCAAAATTATTCTACTATTTGGTTATAATATCAACTTTCCGAATCAATAATAAACTAAATAGCATTACAAACATCTCAGTTAAGATTACCGGCGTTATTACCGCTGGAATTATATTTTGTGGGTTTATGTACATCTACACCGGTAGGTTAAGCAAACACTTTTCAGATCCCATAATTGTTGAGAATATTAAATCGTATGAAAAAGACAATTTAAATTCTGATACGAGAACGATGGTTTTTGAGGATTTTGCCATTGATTTTTCAAAATGGCCTGATTTATTATATGGAAGAGGAGCGTTAGGCACAACCTATAGTCCTCGATTCATAACACTACAAGAACTTTACAATGAAAATGAAAATGTATTCCGATTTCCTTACGGTCACCGACTTGAAGTGGAGTCTGGTTATCTGCAAATAATTCTCAAAACCGGACTGCTTGGTCTAATCCCGATGATTATGATTGGGTTACGAGCCATGTTTTTAGGTTTTTACAGAACAAAAAATAACCTGACGATTATTTGTGCTTTTATTGTATTGGAACGATTAATACTTATGTACCCTTTTGGGCTGCCAGCTTATTCAATCGACTATATTCTATTTTGGCTCTGTATTGGTGCATGTCTGTCTGAAAAAATCAGGAGCTTGTCAAACAATAGCATTTATTTATTTTTTAGAGTAACGGAATTATACCAGTTAATCTCATTCTCGAAAGAACAAAGAAATTTTAATAAATAAGTCAAGTACGATTCATTTGATTTAAGTAACTCTAGATAAGTATGAAAAAGCTGCAATTGAAGCATTATGCACATTATTGTCATGAAATAATTAAGAAATTAGTTATTGCAAGGTACTATATACCCAATACTATCAAACTAAAGTGGTGGGGCATTAATTTTTCTCGAAAGATTAAATTCGATGGCCCAATAATAATCAGGCGTTTACCATCAACTAAAATTACTATAGGTGAAGGGTGTTATTTCTCCATGAGTTCAAGGCATAATGTTTTCGGCATAAACCACCCATGCATAATTGCAACCAAAAACAAGAATGCGAGTCTTACAATTGGAAATAACTGTGGTTTTAGTGGAACAACTATCGGATCTTTTAAATCAATCATTATTGGCAATAATGTCAGAGCCGGAGCCAATACAACAATTACAGATGGTGATGGGCATCTTGATGATCCCCGCACCTCAAATCCTAGAGCAGTTGTAATTAGAAACAATGTTTGGCTTGGAGCTAATTCTTTAGTTTTAAAAGGAGTAACAATAGGAGAATATTCAATAATAGGTGCAAATTCAGTTGTTACAAAATCAATTCCACCAAATGTTGTAGCCGCTGGTAACCCTTGTGTTGTTTTGAGAGAAATAAATCCTTCAAGAGCACATAATAATTCTGCTATTCAACTAATTGTGGAAAAAATAGAAGAAACATCTTTTTAATTAATTGGATTCTACAATAATAGTCCGGTATTAATGAAATAATTAAAAAGCATTTGCAACATCTTCTTGTTGCATTACCTTGCCTTTAAGTAGGTCTTTCCCTCTATGAATGCTTAGAAATCAGGTAAAAAGAAACTTTTCTTAAACGAATATTACTTAAAATCAATAAGATGAAGAATCCTGTTTTTTATGTGTTTTTGTTACTATTATTTGCCTCTGCAGCCTGTCGAAGCCCCAAAGATATTACAATGTTTCAGGCAGTACAGCAGGATTACGAATCCAGCCCCTTAACACCAAAGGAACATCAAATCAAACCCAATGACATTCTATATATTAGAGTACTAACTCTTGATCAGGAAGTAAACCAACTTTTTAATCCTAGTCTGGCAGTAAACGGATTAAGTTCAGGGACTGAGCAAATGTATGGTTCTCCCACAAGTCGCTTTATAAACGGATATAAGGTTTTCTCTGATTCAACGATCACCTTGCCGATTTTAGGTAAAATTAATTTGGCTGGACTTACTTTAGAGCAAGCACAGAAATATTTAAAGACGCAAGCACAGGAATACCTAAAAGAACCAACAGTGCAGGTAAAACTCATAAATTTTAAAGTTAATGTTAGCGGAGAATTAACGCATCCGGGAATTTATTACAATTATGAAGGACATCTCACAATATACGATGCTATTAGTATGGCTAGTGGCATAACCGAATTTGCTGACCTTAAAAATGTTATCGTAAAGAGAGAAACATCAGATAATATTCTAACCTATAATCTTGACCTCACAAACAATAGTGTTTATTATACCGAGGCATTCAATTTACAACCAAACGACTTGGTATATATTCCTCCCAGCAAACTTAAGCGGCGTACACAAAACAACGATACGTATTCCAGAATCTTATCAACGGTTTCTACGTTATTGGTAGCAGCAGCATTGTTTTTATCTCTTTAAAAACGTAACCCATGGATAATATTGAAGACGTAATAAATTTTATTGATACTCACGAAAAAGAAAGAACCAGGAATATTCTCTTCAAATACATTAAAAAGTGGCCGTGGTTTCTACTCTTTTGTATTATTGGACTGATATTAGGATATCTATTTACAAAAAACTCACCCGAATTGTTTCTGGTAAAAAGCAGGATTCTGATTATTAATGAAGACAATTCAATTAACAATTTCTTACCATTCGAAAATTCAATAATTAATATACCTAATAGCAATATCGAAAATCAAATTGGGATACTTCGCTCCTTTACATTATACCGCAAGGCATTAGATAATTTAGACTGGGATTATTCTTGGTATAAAAAACAAAAACTTTACAATTCTGATCTTTATAATAACCACCCATTTAACTTGTCGAAGCCTCCGAATGCAATTAATGCTCAGGATGTACCTATTGAGATAGAAGTAATAAGTGATTTGAAGTACAAGGTTAATATTAAAGGTGAAACAGATTTGAATAATTATGTTGAAAATATTGATATTAGCCAGGAAGTTAATTTTAATGAACCATTTACAAATAAATTCTTCAATTTTTCGCTAACACAAGGAAATGCAGAACCTAACCAAACCTATATATTAGTGTTTAATAATTTGAATAATTTAACTAACAAATACCTTACAAACACAAGAATTAATGTTGAGGAAGAAAATTCGGATATTATTTCAGTAAGTCTTGAAGGCGAAGTAAAACAGAAAGATGCAGATTTTATCAATGAGCTAAACAATGTTTTTATTCAATTTGGAATGCAGAATAAGTACAATAGCTCTAAAAAATCAATTGAATTTATTGATTCTCAGCTTTCACGTATAAAGAAATCACTGGATACTGCTGAAGAGACTTTTAGCACTTACCGCAGAAACAACCAGGTAATGAACCTGGGACAGGAAGCTCAAATTGTTTATTCAAGGCTGGAAGAAATTGAGCAGGAACAATATTTAACAGAATTGCAAATCGATTACTATAAAGATTTACTACAGTATATCGATGATTCTAAAAAAATGTCAGAAATGCTTAATCCGTCAATTATTGGTATTACCGACCCGAGTCTAAATTCACTACTCACGCGATTAACTGAATTGTATAGCCGAAGAGAAGTTTTATCGTATAGTGTTGAGGAAAAGAATCCAACCTACATCGTACTTCAGAAAGAGATTAAAATTGCGCGCGACGGGCTTGAGGAAACCATCAAAAATCAACTTAAAACTACACAATCACGAAAAGAGAGCTTAGCGGATCGGTTTAATACAATTCAGAGACGACTGAGAAGCTTACCCGAAACAGAGCGAAATTTAATTGGTATTCAAAGAGAATTTGATTTAAATAATGATTTGTACAATTATATGTTGGAACGAAAGGCTGAAGCTTCAATAACAAAAGCATCCATTGCTCCACAAGTTCAAATAATTGATGCAGCGTTAACAGAATCGGCAGTTCGTGTTGGTCCAAACCTTTTAACAAATTTAGTAGTAGGTCTTGCTTCCGGAGCTGTTATTCCGTTTCTATTTATTACCCTTTTAGGTTTTTTTAATAATAAAATTGAAACCAGAGAAGAAGTTGAAAGTGGAACAAATATACCAGTTCTGGAAGGTATAATAAAACATCGGTATAAATCAAACCTGCCAGTTATTCAGCATCCCCGTTCGGGTATAGCAGAGTCGTTCAGAGGTTTAAAAACAAATCTGAATACGATTATGGATATGCCGGGGGCCAAAGTAATATCAATTAACTCCTTAATTCCAGGTGAAGGAAAATCTTTTATTTCATCTAACTTATCAGTAATTCTTGCCAAAAACAAACAAAAAGTTTTACTTATTGGGGCTGATCTTCATCGTCCAACCCTTCAACAATTTTTTAAACAAAAAGAAAAAGCTGGCCTGAGTGGCTATTTGCTTGAAGATAAAAGCATTAACGAGATTCTTGTATCTACTGACATTCCTAATCTAATGTTTATTCAGGCAGGTGAAGCTACCAGTAATCCTTCAGATTTATTTGACATCAATAAATTTGAATTACTAATTAGAAATACCCGTGAAAACTACGACTACATTATTATAGATAATGCTCCACTGCTGCTAATTCCTGATGCTATATCAACCAGTCATTTTTCAGACATAAGTCTGTTTGTGCTAAGAATAAATTACAGCCACAAAAAACAAATTAAACAAATTGCTAAAATTGTTCAGTTCAACAAAATAAAACGTTCATCTATTGTCCTGAACGACACAATCAATAGAAGTTATGAGTATGGTTATGGCCATAAATACTGGAAAAAAGGATATGGCGAATACAAATTTAAAATGAGTATTGCCTGAACCAGAAAAAAGAATAAGTATTTCAATCTTTTTTGTTAAAAACTCCTATTCCTTATAATTCATCGTAATGAATAATACTTCATTCATGCGTGCAACTCTTTGTGCCAAATTTCTATTTGGTAAATATTAAATGGGAATATAAAACTTTAAAAACTTTTCAGTTATGAACCTGCATCTCTCCCACCTGCCACTTTATAACAATGATTTAAATAGTTTGCCAAACAAGAAGCTGCTAATAAATACAATTAATGCTCATTGTTATAATATTGCCCAAAACGACCAAAAATATATAAATGCACTAGAGAAATCGGATGTTTTATTACCCGACGGAATTAGTATTGTGCTTGCAAAACGTTTATTAAACTCTAAGAGTATTCATAAAATTGCTGGATCTGATTTATTTTTTTATGAAATGGAGAGACTAAATAAATCTGGAGGAAGCTGCTTCTTTTTAGGAAGCAGTCCTGAAACTCTTGCACGTATAAAGGTTCGTGCAGGAATTATGTACCCTGAAGTAAAAATAAAATGCTATTCGCCGCCGTTTGTTGCAAAATTCACTAAACACGACAATAAAATTATGCTTAAAATGATTAATCGTTTTAATCCAGATGTTCTGTTTATAGGGATGACAGCACCGAAACAAGAGAAGTGGGCTTCTAAAAATTTTGAGAAGGTAAATGCCGGCCATATTTGTGCCATAGGTGCAGTTTTCGATTTCTTTGCAGGCACTGTTTCGCGCGCACCTAATTGGATTATCAAGATTGGATTTGAGTGGTTATTTCGCTTATTTAAAGAACCTCGCCGATTATGGCGTAGATATTTAATCGGAAACTTTGTTTTTGTCTATCTCATTCTTAAGGAGAAAGCAGAATCACTATCAACCAGATCAAATCCAAGAAAATTACCTTCTGGTGTCGAAAGCATATAAAAACAGTCCTGACGGGATTTGACTATTAATCATGATAACAACATAATAACGAACTTACTAATTCTGCTCAATGCGAGTTTAGATAGAACTCTACATTCCTCTCTGGTTTAAATTATTACAACCAGCTGCTTTTAAGGATTGCTGATAAAATAATAAGAATTTATCAGTTGTCGCTCTTATGCAAATACTTGATTAAACTCTAATTTATATAGTCATGATAAAGGAACGAGAATCAACAATTGAAAGAATTAATGTGGTTATCCAGATATTTTGGACATTAACTTGCTTTTATGCCGTATTATGGGCTAATGGAATTGTTTCGAAACGAAATATTGTAGAAACACAGGACCATTTGATATTAGCGATTGTTATTATTCCTGTCTGGTTTTTACTGCTGGAAATGTATGAAATGGGAGCTATGGCCCGTATTCAACGCTATAGAACCATCGTTAAAAAATATATATTTTTAAACCTCATAGGTACTGTTATTCTATATCTCGTTTTCCATATCTTCAATTTATACTCAATACCGGGAACCATTTTCTTAGTGTTTGGTGTAGCAAATATTTTTGTTCTTTCAATGCAAAAGATTGCAGGAAGAATGGTGATAAATTTTTTTAGAAAAAAAGGCTATAATTACAGAACTATTCTAATTATAGCCGATGAAAGCAGCATCCCTTTTATACAGCAAATAATTGAAACCGATCGATGGGGATACCGAATAAGTGGGATTGTTACAGATTCCGATATGGTTAAAAAGGAATTTGGGGATCAATATCTGATACATCCTGAAAGTGAAGATTTTGAGCATCTTATAGATGAAAAGGTTATTGATGAAGTGTTTTTCTGCAAACATGATTTTGATACGAACTCAATAAGGCAGCTTATAAACGAATGTAAAGAGATTGGTGTAGGTTTTCATCTCCATAACAAGGTACTTTCGTTTGGAGGTATTGCTCCACGACTTACATTTCTAAACCGACAATTCTTTCTGTCGTTTAGAAATACTCCTGAAAACTATATTACTCTTCAGATAAAAGGAGCGATTGATTTCTTTTTATCCTTACTATTTTTAACAATGGTTTCTCCTTTTATATTACTTATTGCCCTGTTAATAAAAATGGAAGACGGAGGCCCTGTTATTTTTAAGCAAGTTAGAGTAGGAAAACACGGTCGTTTATTTAATTGTTTAAAATTCAGAACAATGGTTGTTAACGCCGAAGAAATGAAAGAAAAGTTAATGCAACTAAATGAACAAGATGGGCCTGTTTTTAAAATAAAAAATGATCCCAGAATTACGAAAGTCGGTAAATTTCTACGAAAAACATCATTAGATGAGCTACCACAATTTATTAATGTGCTTATAGGAGACATGTCAATTGTTGGCCCAAGACCGCCTGTACCTGCCGAGGTTAAGCTATACAAACGCTGCCTGATTAGGAGGTTAAGTGTAACCCCCGGAATTACCTGCATCTGGCAAGTTTCAGGTAGGAATAATATTCCATTTGACAAATGGATGGAAATGGACATGCAATATATTGATAATTGGTCGTTAACACTTGATTTTATTATAATGCTAAAAACATTGAAGGTGATTCTAAATCACGACGGGCAATAATAAATTGAAATATTAGTAACAATCGGATTGCATTAGTTTACCCGGAGGCTTCACAGAATGAAAAATATTGTATTTGTTGATGCTACTCATGATTATCCTTTAAAATATTCCGCAGGAAATACGAAAGTTGAATTTATGAGTAGAGGCCTCAATATGCTCGGAAATAAAATTACTATTATCAATAGTCAAAACGGGACTAAGAATAATCACGGTATAAAGGTTTTGCACAATTCCTTTTCTAAGAGCTTCCTATTCCCTCGTAAAAAATATATCCTTAATACAATTCTCTCAAACTACATATCGCTATTTATAATATTGAGAAAATTAAAAAAAGACGAAGAAAACTTCCTAATATATGATATTACTAAGTTCTATCCCTTTTTTGTGGTAGTAATGAGCATGGCTAAGTTACTCGGCTATAAAAGAATCGCCATATTTCATGAATGGCATAAGTCTTTTCTTGTTCCCGCTTACCGAAAATGGTCATATCTTCTGTTCGACTCTACTTTCGGCTATTTTGTTACCGGAATACTGCCAATTTCTTCTTATCTGTTAGAAAAGGCATCAAAGTTCAATAAACCTATGTTAAAACTCCCTGCACTAGCTGATTTTCAGGAGAATATAAAATTGCCACAAATACACAAAGCTTCGTATTTTCTATTCTGTGGACATGCCAGATTTTTAAGGTTAATATCTATTTTATTGCAGGCCGTAAAAACAACCAATAGTCAATCAAATATTCGGGTAAAGTTAGTTTTAGGTGGTAGTTCAGAAGATATTGAAAAGATTCAGCATGAAATACAAGCGCTTGACTTAAAAAATGTTGAGATATATACTTCAATACTTTATAGCACATTAATGGATTTATATAAAAATGCACTTGCTCTTGTACTGCCTCTTTCGGAAGTTAATTTGCAAGATAAAGCAAGATTTAGCCAGAAAATTGCCGAGTACTTATCCTCTAAGCGTCCTATAATTACCGTAAATGTTGGAGTGATACAGGAATACTTTAAAAACCGGATTAATGCATTTATTTGCGAAAGTCTAACGCCCCAGGAACTAAGTTCTCAATTCGAACTTGTAATGAATAATCCCGGTCTGGCAGACGAAGTTGGGCTAAGAGGATTTAAACTTGGACTTCATAAATTTGATTTCAGGAGCAATACCAAACAACTTGATACATATTTAAGTAATTTATAATGATTGAGAACCGAGCTGGTTTAAAATATTATTTATCAGAGGACTTAAAAAGGTTCGGCGAAAAACCATCTATAAAAGACTGGTTTTTAAAAAATGAGGTTTGGTATATTTACAAATATCAACGCCATCTTCGCTATGTAGAATATTATAAGAACACAGGAAAATCAAAGATTCTGTTTTTCTATCATTTTCTTAGGTATAAGAGAATGTGTTTTAGGCTTAAGATCGATATTAAACCTAATAATATGGCTCCTGGTTTCAGGATATATCATTTAGGTGCATTGATAAGAATAAAACCTAACTGTAAAATAGGTAAAAATTGCTCGCTAATGCCAGGCGTTGTAATTGGGAATAAAAAACTACATTCTGATTATAGTTGGGTTAACATTGGTGACAATTGTTATATCGGATTGGGAGCCAAAATATTTGGAGAGGTTACTATTGGAGATAACGTGATAATCGGTGCAAATTCAGTTGTTACAAAGAACATTTCAGATAATTGTGTAGTTGCCGGAATTCCCGCCAAAGTAATTAAGCGGAACGGAAAAAAATTGAAAACGATATAAAATGACTTGTATTGGCTGTAAAATTAAAGATGCTTTTGAATTTTTCGTAGATATATTCCTGGCTTTTTTTATTAAAAATGCGATGGGAAATTGTGGCCAAAATGTTATAATAAAACCCTTAACTTCAGTATTTAAAGGAATCGAAAACTTTTATTTTTCCGATAATATTAGAATTGCTCGCTTCGCTGTAATTTACTCAACAAAAGCAAAAGTTTTTATAGGCGAAAAAGTTGCCATATCACCTTACTTAAAAATAATAACAGGAAATCATAGGTTTGATAAAGTTGGACATTTTATGTTTGATGCAGATTATGAAAAAAGACCAGAAAATGACAAGGATGTGATAATTGAAGGTGATTCCTGGATTGGAATAGATGTTACTTTGTTATCAGGAGTTATAATTGGCCGTGGTAGTATTATTGCAGCCGGAGCAGTAGTAAATAAATCATGTCCTCCTTATTCAATAATTGGTGGCGTGCCTGCAAAAGTTCTAAAATTCCGTTTTACAATTGATGAAATTATTGAACATGAAAAACAGCTTTATTCATTTGATAAACGTCTTACCAGAAAAGAACTAACTTCGTTTAGAGAAAAATGCGCCACTCAGAATAGTAAGAGAATTATTGTTGAGGCCAATTAGAAATTCCGAACAATACATCCTTTTGTAAAAGGATAAAAGATGTAAAACGTATGCCTTCATCAATAGATTCAATATCCTATTCATGTAATGTCTGAATTTGAGCAGACTATTTTATTCTGATTTCAATGAATTTGTAGAATCTCTCTAAAAATTGAATCATGAAAATATTACTATCATTCATTATTTTATTTCTTACAACGACTATAACCATTGGTCAAACCGCCATCTTCCTTCATCATTCCACAGGTTCCAACGTATATAACGAAGGGAATGTATCAGATTTTATAAATGATTACAACATAGAAAATGGAACCGATATTCAAATTCAAAAACGATCTTATCCCAATACTCCCTATCCCTGGCAAAATTATCCTTACGACTACTGGAACCTTTGGATTAACAATGAATGCAATAATAATAGCAGCGGAATTGAATGTCTGGAAAGTATTGCCACATCATACGATATTATTGCATGGAAACACTGTTTTCCGGGTGCCGGAATAAAAGACGGTAATGCGGAAGGAGATATAAGTAGTAGCATTAAAACACTTGCCAATTACAAACTTCAATACCGGGCTTTACGCGACAAAATGGATGAATTATCCGACACGCATTTCGTTGTCTGGACTCTTGCTCCATTACACCGGCTGGCCACCAACAGGCAGGATGCAGCCAGAGCAGGCGAATTTGTAGAATGGGTAAAAAATCAGTGGTTAAATGAAGATGCAAAAGACCACCAGAATATTCATATTTTTGATTTTTTCGGGATTGTTGCCCAAACTGAAGAAAATCCGGATCATGGTTTTCAATATGCCCTGAAATACGATTTTGAGCGTTCTCATGATAATAGTGACTCGCATCCGAACACAATCGCAAATGAAACTGCAGGACCTCTCTTTGCACAGTTTATAATTGATGTAGCTCTGGATTTGGTTCTAAGTACTGGAGTAATTGATTCTCGTTTTGAGAAACTGGAAGCATATCCAAATCCTACTTCCGGCCCAATAAGTATAATAAATGAAAATATCCCGATACAGACGAAAATTATAGTTTATAATTCGTTTGGCCAAAAAGTACTTGAAAAGGATAGTGATGTTACAGAACTTAATATCAGTGAACTCTCAGAAGGAATCTATTATTTAAAAGTAGGTAACAAAATTCTGAAAGTAGTAAAAAAATAACCACTCTTCTTGTTCAAGGAATAACATAGAACATTTTTCTTCTTTCATTAATCATATCGGCTGGCGTTTATCTGAGGATTGCACAATTCCTTTTTTAAATGGTAATTAAAAAGACCTGCTTCTACCGACAGGTAAAAATAACTCTTGGATGACAATTTACAATAAGCTTAAAAAAAACGATTTTTTAAGTGCAATTCGTGCTGTATATTTGAGGTACTTTGCAGTTACACGAAGCAAATTCGGGTATATTCATCCTACCGCCTGGTATCGTCAGCCAATAATGATAAAGGGAATAAAAAACGTCTATTTGCACGAAAATACCAGCATTCTGGGCAATGCTTTAATTTTAACCGTGCTTGCAAAGTTTATTGTAAAAAAGAACACCGGAATTGCCGAAGGGTTAACGGTAATTACAGGAAACCATGTATCACCTATTGGAAGATGGCATCGGTTTGTTGATGACACAGAGAAACCGGGCAATGCGGATAAAGATGTTGTTATTGAAGAAGATGTTTGGATAGGTGCTAATGTTACGCTTTTATCCGGTGTTACCATTAAACGAGGCGCAATTGTAGGTGCCGGATCAGTTTGTCGCTTTTCAAGCCCCCCCTATTCCATTGTTGCCGGAAATCCTGCAAAAGTTATTGGTTTTAAATTCACCCCATCGGAAATCATAAAACATGAGAAAGCATTATATCCTGAAGATGAGCGCTTATCATTAGATGAATTAAACAAAAATTACAGAAAATACTACTGCAAACGAGTTAAAGAGATAGTCAATTTTCTTAAATAATATTTCTATTTAAGCTCGCAGATGTGCCAAACACTCAATCCTGTCAAAATTTCAAGTCTTATGTTATTCCCAAAGCTTTTGTTCAATATGATTTTAAAAATCGTTTTGTTGTTAATGACTGAAAAACAAAGATTATGGCTATTAAAAAAAGCAAGGTTCTAATTGTAGCCACTTCGCGAAAAACCAGAGGAGGTATTACATCCGTTGTAAAATCGCACCAAGCTGGTGATGTATGGAGAAATTATGACTGCAGATGGCTTGAGACACATATTGACAAATCATTTCTGCATAAATTAATGTACTTTTTAAAGTCTTTCATCATTTATTTATTCATACTACCTTCATACAATTTAATCCATATCCATACCAGTGAACCACCATCTGCTTTAAGAAAAACTATATTTCTGTTTGTGGCCTATCTATTCCATAAAAAAACAATTGTACATTTCCATTCATTTTCGCCCAAAACAACAATTAATAGCAGGTACAAAATGGTTTACAGTTATTTATTCCGAAAAGCAGATACAATACTGGTATTATCTGAATATTGGAAGAAAGAACTTCTTGACGCTTTTAGTCTGGAGAATAAAATAAAAGTTCTGTATAACCCTTGTACTGAACCAGACATTAAGAAGAAACATAACAGAAAAAGACAAATTCTGTATGCCGGAACAATTAATGCTCGTAAAGGGTATGCTGATTTAATAAAAGCTTTTGCCCGGATTTCCGGCAAATTCCCAGCATGGAAAATAGTATTTGCAGGCAACGGCGAAATTGAGCAAGCCAGGTTACTTGCAAAAGAACTAAAAATAGATACACAGGTAATTTTTTTGGGCTGGATAAATGGCATTGAAAAATCTAAAGCTTTTCAGGAAGCTTCAGTGTTTTGTTTACCAAGCTATGCTGAAGGGTTCCCAATGGCAGTGCTTGATGCTTGGGCTTATGGTTTGCCAGTTGTAACAACTCCTGTTGGTGGATTACCTGATGTTTTAATAAATGGAAAAAATGCTTTAGTATTTCAACCTGGTGATATACACGAATTGGCACAGCAGCTTCATAAAATAATAGAAAACAGAGAATTAAGAATGGCCATTTCTGAAGAATCTATATACTTGAGCACTAATTTATTTAACCAGTCTGTTATTTGTCTTCAGTTAGATAATATCTACAATGAAATGTTTAAAGTTGAAAAGATTACACATAAATACAACTTAACGGGTAAAGTCTGATCAAATTATAAAATGAAAAAGCCCACCGTAACCATATGTATTAGTAACTAACAATAATTTCTGTATAATCTTTACGAATATGGCTAATATTTATGGTGATTTTTTCGTAATCAATAAATTACATGTACCCTTATTTTTATCGATACGGTGGGCTTCATTTTATTTGGTTAATTAAGCGGCTAATACCATCAAATAATTAGGAAAATATTTCAAGTTGCCTCTCAAATAGAGACACAAACCAATTCATCCACTCAAAAATTTCAATCATTCAATAAATCCAGAAAAAATGGTTATTGCGGTAGATTTTGACGGAACAATAGTAAAGCATAAATACCCGGCAATTGGGAAAGAAATTCCTTATGCCATTGAAACATTAAAACTTATCCAATCAAAAGGACACAAAATAATACTGTGGACCTATCGCTCGGGTAAGGAACTTGACAAAGCAGTCGATTTCTGCAAAAAAAAAGGTCTGTTTTTTCATGCAATAAATAACAATTTTGAAGGAGAGGAATTTGATAATACTTACAGTAGAAAGATATATGCTGATATCTATATTGACGACAGAAACATTTTAGGAATCCCTGAATGGGAAAAAATATACCATTTGCTTACTGATACCAAGAAACAAAAACTAAAACCCTGAAATTATGATGCAAAAAACGGCTTTAATAACAGGAATCACCGGACAAGACGGAGCCTATCTGGCTGAATATTTAATAAAAGAAGGATATGTCGTTCATGGAATAAAGCGCCGGGCATCAATGTTCAATACTCAACGTATCGATCATCTTTACCAGGATCCGCAAATAGAGAATCGTAATTTGATTTTACACTACGGAGACTTAACCGACAGCTTAAATCTAACGCGAATTATACAGGAGGTTCAGCCCGATGAAATCTACAACCTGGCAGCAATGAGCCATGTAAAAGTTAGTTTCGACACTCCTGAATATACTGCAAATGTTGATGGAATAGGCACTCTTCGAATTCTTGAGGCTGTACGCTTACTCAATTTGGTAAATAAAACCAAAATTTACCAGGCATCAACTTCAGAGCTTTTCGGAATGGTGCAGGAAGTTCCTCAAACCGAAAAAACCCCATTCTATCCCCGATCTCCTTATGGCGTAGCAAAACTTTATGCCTACTGGATTACTATTAATTACAGAGAAGCATATGGATTACATGCATCAAATGGGATTTTGTTTAACCACGAATCACCTGTACGTGGTGAAACCTTTGTTACACGGAAAATTACAAGGGCTATTTCAAGAATTGTGCTGGGAATGCAAGAAACCTTATTTATCGGTAATATGTCGTCATGCAGAGACTGGGGACACGCCAAAGATTATATAAGGGCAATGCACCTTATTCTTCAGCAAGAACGGCCAGATGATTATGTTATAGCAACAGGGATAACAACGTCGATACGTGATTTTATAAAAAAATCGTGTAACAAAATTGGATTGTCAATAATCTTTCAAGGTGAAAAAGAAAATGAAAAAGGATATATTTCTGATATTGATGAAAAACTATTTTGTAGGTTAATTGGAGATAAATACCTTCCAATTATTAAAAAGCGTACCTTAAATTCGGAAATGAGAAAAAATATTCTTCCTATTGTCGCTGTCGATCCTCAGTATTTTCGACCTACTGAGGTAGAATTGTTAATGGGAGATGCTTCAAAAGCCAGAGAAAAATTGAGATGGATACCAGAATATGATTTAGATGCATTAATTTCAGATATGATTCTCTCTGATATAAGAATGATGCAACAAGATGCTTTCTTAAAAGAAAGAGGTTACCACATTTTTAATTATTTTGAGTAACGTGTTTCTGATTTTAGCAATAACCCAAAAATGGACATGAAAATATGACATTCAGAAATAAAAATGAAAAAATTAAGTAAAATTTATGTGGCAGGCCACAATGGTTTGGTTGGCTCTGCAATTTGTAAGAATCTTGTAAGCAAAGGATATAAAAACATTGTTGGCAAAACAGTTGATGAACTTGACCTTATTGATTCTGTTGCCGTAGATCAATATTTTGAAGAAGAAAAGCCTGAATATATTTTTCTGGCTGCTGCCAAAGTCGGCGGAATAATTGCAAATAATACTTACCGCGGCCAATTTATTTACGAGAATCTGATGATACAAAACAATATTATTCATAGTGCCTGGAAACATGATGTGAAAAAGTTATTGTTTCTTGGAAGTACCTGTATTTATCCGAAAGAAGCGCCTCAGCCAATGAAGGAAGATTACTTACTAACTAGCCCACTTGAATATACCAATGAGCCTTATGCTATTGCAAAAATTGCAGGTATAAAAATGTGCGAAAGCTATAACATACAATACAATACAAATTTTATTTCAGTAATGCCCACCAACCTTTATGGTCCTAATGATAATTTTCATCTCGAAAACTCACACGTCCTGCCTGCTCTTTTGCGTAAAATTTATCTTGCCAAACAACTTGAGGATAATAATCTGACTGCCATTAAAAATGATCTTAATAAGCGTCCTATAAGAAACGTAAGCGGGATGGATTCTGAAAATACAATATTAAAGACATTAAAAGAGTACGGTATTTTTGCTTCTCAGCAAAAATTGCTAGTAGAGATTTGGGGTAGCGGCAAGCCTATGCGTGAATTTTTATGGAGTGAGGAAATGGCTGATGCTTGTGTTTATATTATGGAAAATGTTGATTTCAAGGATATAATAACAACAAAAACTTCGGTCTTTAAAAACGAAATTAGAAATACCCATATAAATATTGGTACAGGTAAAGAAATTAGTATTCGAGACTTAGCATACTTGATAAAAACAAAAATTGGTTTTAATGGAGATCTTGTATTTAATACCAACAAACCGGATGGAACAATGCGTAAACTAACCGATGTCTCAAAACTTAATTTGCTAGGTTGGCATCACAAAATTGATATTGCCGAGGGCTTAGACAAATTCATTGATTGGTATAAAGGAAATTAGTATTTTTTCATTGAACGAAAATACTGGATAATAGAAAAGAGGCATCTTCAAAACTGAAGATTGCCTCTTTTTTGTATTACATTGTACCCTATAGTAACTAGTGAATTTTAGTATCAATTTCCGCAATTTTTTTAATTGCATGCTCTAGAATTGCTTGTTCCACTTTGGCAGATTGAATCATCCTTTTCAGTACCAAATTTTCTTGTTTCAATTCTGCCTTTGATGTCCATGAATAGTATATCTTCTTTTCATTTAATTTCATATCCATATTCGTTGCAAATAAAGAAGAATGAATCGACCTAATTTTTAATTAGCTTATTAACCTGATAATGATTACCAACCATCGTTTTTACTAAATAAATTCCATTCGGATATGTTTGTAAATCAAAAGTCTCCAATGTCGATTGTACGAACTTGCTTGCCAATTCTTTTCCTGTAAGATCCATAAGCACAATTCGTGTTTCTTCAATAGGCATATTAGAAAATCGAATATTAACTTTATCTTTTGCAGGATTTGGATACATATCAATATCAACTACAAAAAATTCTGAATCCTCAATCCCTGTGTGTAATTCTTGCAATAGAACAAAAACACTTGCCTCGGTTTGATAGGTCATATCTCCATTAACTTGGTCTGGAATTATAATTGAATTCTCTTTTGAATAAGAATTGAAAGCATGTAATTCAATTGTATTTCCATGGATAAAACCATTCTCCTTTCCATCATCGGCAACAGAAGCATTAATACTTACAGAGTTATCTAAAATATGTTCACCTGTTAGTTTGATGGCGCCCACGCAGATAGAACCATCAAATGCTGCAATTTCATCACCTGCAATAAAATTGGCCTCCTGCAATCCTCCAATATTAATATTCATATGATTGGAACCATTTCCATTAAATTCAACCATAAAATGGTCTGTTTGTGTCATTTTTTGTGCATCAAGACCAGATTTATGGTATGAGTCTGAGATTTCCAATGTACAATCTGTGTTAACCTCTACTTTATATCCTTCGCCACTTTCAAAATTTCTTATTTTATTGCGCCAACCAGACCATTTCCACCATTTCCACTCTTCAATAGCATTTCCTTTTTCATCCTGTACTTTTACCAATACTCCTTTATCTATTAATGGTAGAACTACATCCATAGCATTTACTGAGTTCTCTAAAGGAAATGAAATAATATTAACCCCTTCGTTAAGTTCAATTACGAGAGGAAGTTCAATAGGTGTACCTGTTAAATTCAGTTGGCAATTAGAATTTACCTGAATTTTATATCCTTCCGTTTTCTCTATATTTCCAATTGTATTTGTCCATGAACTGGATTTCAAATCATCATTCTTATATGTATTCCCATTTTCATCCTCCACCATTATTAACTGACCTGATTCACGAAGGGTTTCAAACACGTCTTCCATATTTGGTGAAGCTGGAGATAAATATGAAGAAAAAATATTCCAGCCAGTTGTTAAAGAAATGCTCTGAGTGATAATTTCTCCATTAGATTCAACGGTCAAGATTGTTGTAACAATACTATCACAACCGGTTGCAGCGGTTAATATGCGTTGGTATTCGCCACTTTCGGTCCAGCCGTTGTAAACTTCTCCTTCGTTTATCGTCACCTCCTCGGTAGTGTAGAACACCGGATTTACTGTGAGGAATGTTGTTACTACACTGTCGGCTCCCGATGTTGCCGTTAATGTTCGTTGGTATTCGCCGCTTTCGGTCCAGCCGTTATAAGATTCACCTTCGCAAAGCTCAACATATTCAGTGGTATTAATTCCCTGTAAAACACTGAGTTTTGTTGTAACAATACTATCACAACCAGTTACAGCGGTTAATATGCGCTGATATTCGCCACTTTCGGTCCAGCCGTTATAAATTTCTCCTTCGTTTATCGTTACCTCCTCGGTGGTGTAAAGCACCGGATTTACTGTAAGTAATGTTGTTACTACACTATCGGCTCCCGATGTTGCCGTTAATGTTCGTTGGTATTCGCCGCTTTCGGTCCAGCCGTTATAAGATTCACCTTCGCAAAGCTCAACAAATTCAGTGGTATTAATTCCCTGTAAAACACTGAGTTTTGTTGTAACAATACTATCACAACCAGTTACAGCGGTTAATATGCGCTGATATTCGCCACTTTCGGTCCAGCCGTTATAAATTTCTCCTTCGTTTATCGTTACCTCCTCGGTGGTGTAAAGCACCGGATTTACTGTAAGGGATGTTGTTACAACACTATCAACTCCCGATGTTGCCGTTAATGTTCGTTGGTATTCGCCGCTTTCGGTCCAGCCGTTATAAGATTCACCTTCGCAAAGCTCAACATATTCAGTGGTGTATTTTGTATCTGAAATTGTATTGACAAGATTGTACAATTCAGTCACCTCTGAATTACCAAGTGCGTAATTAAAAATCCTTACCTCGTCGATTAAACCTTCGTATAAAAGAGTTGGTGTAGCTTCATCTCTTCCGGCACCAATCAATAAATTGTAGCCTTCTCCCGATTGTATATCCCCGGATGCAGCAACCGATGCAATTTCTTCACTATCAAGATAAATTTTCTTTTCAGCTCCATCATAAGTAACTACCACCTGGTGCCAATCTCCATCCCACAAATCATTGATATTTGCATAAGTATACAATGAATTTGAAGTGCCGGCTGTTTTAAAAGCAATTGCTTTCGAGTCAGGATAAATATAGAGTGCAAATGTACTAATGCTTGGCCCACCATGCAGTATTATTCCCTGAAATCCTCCTGTCATGGCACTAGGTTTAATCCAAGCACTTAATGTAAGCTCCGTCTGAACATTATCTCCAAAACATTGCCCCAGGGTAATATATTCTGCCCCTGTAAATTGTAAACCATCCCCTTTTATTCCTTCAACTCTTATTTCTTCATTCATGATTGTTCCATCATTCGACCCTTTCGAATCAATAACTGCAGTGCCGGAACTTTCTTCAAATAAATATTCGGAATATGAAGATGATAAATCAGGGAATCTAATTGTTACAGTTGCACTTACTGAAGTTGAAATATTGCCAGCAGCATCTATAGCCCAGGCATAAAGAGTTTTTATCCCTTCTTCTGAGAACGTGTAAAAAGTAGGAACAGAAGAAGTCCACTCTTGGTCATCGGCTGCCGGAGCAATTGAAGTTTCTGTTAACATGTAACCCGTAACTGCTTGATCGTCCACAGCTATGAAAGATGACACTTCTACTGTTAATGACGTAGCTAACAAAGGAATAGAAAAAGACGATATTGATGGTGCAGATACGTCTGGGCTTGGGGGTGTTATTTCTTCATCCCCTGTTATGATAATGGTGATTGTAGCAGAGGCAGACGTCGGTTCGATAGCATCATCAGATACCTGAACATTTATTACATATGATAGGTCTTCGGAAGTGCTAATTCCAGTACTCACTAAAATTTCACCCGTAGCGGCATCGATGGTAAATAATCCATCTGTGTTACCCTCAGTAATCTCATAGCTTAAAGTTTGATTAGGGTCGTTATCTGATGCAACTACTTGTCCAATCACTTGATTGGCTGTCAAAGGAGCCTGAACACTAAAGACTTGATCGGAAATAACCGGACTTTCATTTTCTATGGTTATCGAACCAGAACCAAATAAAATTTTGGATGTAAAGGATTCCAAAGTAACTGAGCCTGAAAGTAGGCTACCATCAATTTCATAATAAGTTTTGCCACCCAAATTAAAAGTTTTGTTTTGGCTGGTATTATTGTATAACAGTTGTAAGTCATTATCATCATCAATGGTTATTGCAGAAGCAGAAGAATTAATGTCTTTCCCTTCCTCGTTTTGCCATTGACTTAATGTTCTTTGATCCCAATTGCCAACATAACTAGTCATTATACTTCTCCATTCTCCTGAAGGATTAGTCCAATAGTTATGATCAGAAGTTATACCGACAGGGCTTGTGGCATGTACATCCAGTATATAAAGTGTAAGCACATTGGCTTCATTAACAAATTGATTATGCCGAATTGTATTATTAATCAGATTATTTTCATCTCGCATAGAATTCTGAAGGAAAAGACTGGTAAAACCATTTTTAAATGATATGTTATTTTCAATAACAATGTCATGTGCTTTGTGAAGTTTTATTCCTGAATACCCGTTATATGCAACGGTATTATTAGAAACAGTAATATGATTTGAATATTCATCAAGATAGATACCTTCAGCCATTATATATGAGGTATTTCCACCTTTTGAATTCCCTTCGGTATTTAATACAATATTATGATCTATAAGCATGCCTGCATTGCTCATCGTAGAGGCAGACGTATAAATGCCTCCTCCATCATTTTGATTCAAATTCGTGCGATTGATAAAATTATATTGAATCTTTGTATTTTCACCATACAAAAGAATACCGTTATACCCAACATTTTCAATAGTATTATAACTAACAACTGATCCTGCTCCATTGTCATTCATAATGGCATTATAATATCTTGGACTTGAACCAATTATTATTCCTACTCTGGAGATTTTATTATAGGTAATAGTACTAGAAGCACCTATAATTCGAATTGCTGATTGATTAATATCATGAATGGTATTATTATTCGCAACACCATTAGATCCCCAAATATGAATACCATCATAACCGGCGTAAGAAATATCGCAATTTTGTACTGTTATATTATTTGATAAGTAACCTGTGTTGATGGCATTTTTAATGGAACCTCGTATATCTAAATCTGTAATTGTAATATAATCATATGTACGAGTGTAGATCAGTTCATCTTTTGTCGCAACTTGAATGGAGTACTCGTTTGGATTTCTATTTCCAAAATATAAATAGAACTTGCCTGCTTCTTCATCGTGGTACCACTCTCCAAACTGATCAAGGGTTCTTAAATCATTTTGAATAAAATATCCATTTCCATTAACCCCGGTCCAAACACTCGAAAAACCACTATAATTAGTATAATTAATAGTTGTTCCGGAATGACTTGTAATAATGTATCTATCCCACGACCAATCATTTGATCTTTTAACAAGGTCTGCTCCATCCCAATCAGGTGAACTCGAAAGCTGGTTATCAGTTATTGATGATCGTCCACTAAAACTTTCATAGGTCCAATAATCTTCATCAGCATTAGGCTCACGCCCTTTGCCGTATTCAACACCATCAATTGCAACCATATTGGTCTCCGAATCAGATGTTATAGGATACGAAAAAATACCATTACCTTCATTTGTCCAACCTGACGTTATAGTTGTAAAACCTGATAATATTGGTTTGGCACCGGTTCCATATGCACCAATTACAATTGGATTACCCGAACTACCGGAAACTGTTAGATTTATGGTGCCATACCATTGCCCGCCTCGATCAAACAGTATCTGATCTCCCGGAGAGGGAGTAAGGCTATTAACACGGTCTAATGATCGCCATGCTTGATCCGGACTTGTGCCCGTATTGGCATCATTTCCATTTGCACTTACATAATATACCGTAGCACTGCTGGTAATTACCAGCGATATAAAAAATATGGCAAGTAGGGTGCCATACATTCGTTTTAAGAACTTCGATGGGAAAGTAACTAATTTTTGCATTAACGGATTAAAATTTTTCAAAATCATAAAATAACATGAATAAAGCGTCTCCATTTCATTACAATTTAATTGAGTGAATACTTATAGATTTGCAAATACGCCGCTAAAATATTAAAAAGAAGATATTCAGCCATAACATGTTCATTATGCAGTAGTTATAAACTCCCTTGCAGACGCAAAAGGTAAACATAAAGCACTAAAAACATGTAATAAATGTTTCTAATTGAGTAGTTAGAATATTTTAGAAATTATAACTAATTCTAAATATGAAATTATGATAAATATATTAAGGACTGAATCTAACTATTAAATATAGGATTGTTTAGAAAAGATAGCGACATTAATTAAAAAAGCAGTTATAAGAGTGTGTTAGAAATTCGTACTGTATGATTACATAGAAAATTTAACAAAAAATGATCAAAAATAATTTTCAAAAGAAATACTAATTTAGAATCTTTCTGAATAGCAAGATGATATTTCTTTGTTTCCTATTTTTATTTGACTTATACAATAGCCTGTTTTTATATTTTTTATATTTTTTGTATCGGAAAGTAACCAATATTAAAAAGCGGCATAAAAAAAGCCTGAAAAAATCAGGCTTGTAAATACAGTCATTGAAAGCGACTCTATATGATTTTGATTTTGTGTTCTAATTCTATTTCAAAAGTAGAAGAATTATAGTTAACCGGGTAAATTCTGTAGCCTAAACAAGGCGTTTAAAAAGTTGGAAGATTTAGTCTGAAATACTGAAACGTGCTAAGCAATTTCGGCAAAAACCTAAGAAAAATACTTAAATCTCCCACAAGAACTAACCAGCCATCACCGTCTCAACCTGCTTTAGGATTGTACGTTTTGTTTTAACCCCAACAATTCTGCCGGCTTCTTTTCCATCTTTCAAAATCAACATGGTTGGAATATTGCGTACCTTAAATTTTTGTGCCAGTTGCTGATTGTGATCAACATTAATCTTTGCTACCATAAAATTGGTTTGGCTATCAGCGATATCATTTAAGGTTGGAGCAATTATTTTACACGGGCCACACCAGGGGGCCCAAAAATCAACCAGCACCACTCCCCTTTTTGTAGCGGCTTTAAAATTTTTGTTGTTTAATACTTTAATTCTTTTGCTGTTGGCCACCGGTTTGGCATTTTTCATACGGAAATAATTTACCGTGATTAATCCAATCAATACAGCAACAACAGCAATAATTACAATTAACGTTGTAGACATAGTTTTTAATCCAAAATTTTAATTTCAGAAGTAAGCTCAATTACTTTTTTATACATAGCGCTTACCCCACAATACCTTTCTTCCGACAAACTAACGGCTTTTTTCAGTTTCTCCAATGGAAGGTCACTACCTTTAAATTCATAAATAACATTCATTTTAAAGTATTGCTTTGGATGTTCGTCTGTTAAATCGCCACTTACAATAACGTTAAAATCGTCCACTTCAACACGCATTTTTCGTAAAATGGATATTACATCCATGCCAGTGCAGCCGGCCAATGCGGTGAGCATTAATGGCTTAGGTCGGGGCCCCCGGTTCTCTCCACCAACTGCTTCGGTCGCATCAAGCATAAGTTTGTGCCCGTTTACTTCGGCCTCAAAAGCCATGTTCTCTTTCCAGCTAACTTTTATTTCGTTTGTTGCCATTACTTTATTATTGTTTTTGTACAAATTGTGCTGTTTTACTTTCCAAATTGCTCATCAAGTATTTCGGTAACCTGTTCCATGGTTTGAATACTTGTTGTAGCTTTCGCAACTTGTCCGTTTTTATAATACATGGTGAAAGGTAAACCCATAAAACCTGCGCATTCAGGGGCATTTCTAATTGGAGAAGCTTCAGGGTTATCAAAAGCCATAACCATAAATTTCACATTACTTCGTTCGCGCTCCAAACGTTCCATAATATTATAAACCGGAAAACACATGGGCCCCATACGTCCACAGCATACCATTACGTTTTCATTCTCTGCCAATACTTTTTCCAGCTCACTTGCCGATTCAATTTCAGGTAAACCTGTTCTTAATAATTTCATTTTTGTACTATTTATTCTGTTATTTGTTTAATAATATTTTTATCAGATTCCAGCTTCCCGCAGCGGTAAGCCTCAATTATTTCAGTTGGTTTTTGAAGTGGCACTCCAATAAAAAGGTTCAATTTTATTGATGCAAAAAAATGAACCAAATCCCTGGTTGTCCGGTGAATAATCAGGTCGGTTATTTTTGTTTGTTTTACCCAAACCAGCATTTTTTCCTTATTATTAAAATCCGGCGCTTCAACAATTTTAAATTCTTGCTGAGATTTTTCAATATTGCAAACAAGCAGGTGCGAACACCGACACAGATGCGGCGTTATTTTATTATTCGCGATTGGTATTGCAATGTTTCTCATCTTTTCTATTGAAAAAAACAGAGTAACAAAAAATATTGTTACCCTGAAATTTATTCCCCTTTCTCTTCAATTAATCTCTATCTAAATCACTTTAAAATCAATACTTCAAAGTTATTCGGGAATACGAAAAACAACAAATTTTTACGGTTTAACTATGCCAAGATTCGGTCTGAATTTTGACAGTTTTTTAGCTATGATTTAATAGTATTTAATGATGAAAACAGGCATAAAGATTGAATTTTTATAATTCTTATGTAAATTTGAAATACATTTTAGTAAAAGATAATTTGAGCGAAGAATTTAAAAATATAATCAACACTGATGCCTACAAAACCCGCGTTGAATATTTAAAAGGAGAAACCATATTTAAACAGGGAGCTTTTGCGCCCTATGTGCTTTATGTTGTTGAGGGTTTGGCAAAGGTTTTTCTGCAAACCGGAATTGATAAGAACATCAACATCAGCGTTGTATCGAAAGGCGAATTTTTGGCATTCTCATCAGTGTTTGGCGAACCGGTGCATACCTATTCTGCCCAGGCAATTACAAATTCAAAAATATGCATGATTGAGAAAGAAAGCTTTCAAAGAATTCTTTTAAACAATCCTGAATTTGCACTGAATATAACATCGCAGAATTACCGAACCGAAAAACATTTACTGGAGATAATTAGAAATCTTTCGTATAAGCAAATGCGCGGGAAATTGGCATCTGCACTAATTTATTTGTGCCAGCCAGATTTTTTGCAACAAAACATTTTCGATTTTCTTACCCGGCAAGACATTGCCGATTTTGCCGCGATTTCAACCGAAAGCGCTATTAAATTTTTAAAAGAGTTTGAAAAGGAAAAGCTGCTTACTCTTGATGGTAAAAAAGTAATCATTCGTGATTTTTCACAGCTTGAAAACATCAGCAAAAACGGCTGATTTATGTTCGCATACGAAAAAATTATAATTACTAGCCAAGCCAACGAATCCTAAGTCATTAAACCGTCTTTAAATAAACAATTCGTTTAATGCACCAAAATAATCTTCATCCCAACCTTCCGAAATGTTGTCAAATGCTTCTTCCGGAATATTCGTCTGATGCAACTCAACACTTGTTCCTTTCTTATGTTCGTGCAATTTTATGGTTACAACCGAATCCTCTTCTTCACCAAAATACCAGTGCTGAACAATTTTTTTATTGGGTTCAAATTCAATATTCTTGCCCGAAATACTTCCTCCCCAAAGCGAAAAATCGCTATTTGGTTCGAGCGACATAAGAGCTGTTTCGCCGGTCCATATTTCAAGCATTTTTTGGTTTGTGAGGGCATTGTATACGTCCTTAGGGGCGGCTTTTATTGTGTAATAGCGTTTAAGTTGTTTCATCTGTAAAATGTTTTTTATCAAAAATAGGCTTTTCTTTTTACAAGTAAGAAAAACGGCCTCAACTTCGCTCCAATTTTTTACCGAATGCGGTGGGTGCGCATTACCTTCTTGTTTATTTTGTATGAAAATCCAATGGTAAAAAACTCTTTTACCTGTAGTTTAGGCTCTTTTTCACCTGTTGGGTTGCCATCGCTATCATATACCGGGAAAGTAACATCGTCGTCGTATATAAAATGAAACATCAGACGTAAATCGATATATGAATTAAGCTGCATTTTGAAATTGTTCTCCCAGTTCAGGTCGAATTTTTGCAAAGGATCTTTATAGTTTATAAACATCTTGTATTTTGTTTCATACGAAATGTTTTCGGCAATAGTGGTTTTATAACTAATTTCTGCATTTAACCCCGGTTCCCAAAATGCTTTTCGTCCTTCGTTAATACCATAATCTACAGGATCAATCAGGGAAGTATCGCGCACATAAATATTTTTTAGGGTTAGCGGCGATAAAAATACCGACAACCTTTTATGCGGTTTATAATCTAACCCCAGTTTTACGTAGGTTTTTGATGGCGCCATAAAGGCTGAAAGTGGATCGGGGTTATCAGATTTTGGATAATCGTAGCCCCTAAACAGCTGAGTATTAAAGTTAAGCTCGGCACTGTAATACCATTTTTTAAAGGCACTTACCCCGTAGCGCGATGTAATTTCAAATTTATCATCATTCTTTTGCAATTCCGAATCTTCGCCACCCGGTTTAATCCAACCGTTTCTAAACTCTGCTGAATTTTCCCATTTCACTTTACCGTCTTTTCGCGAATAGTTGGCAAAGCCTTTTAGAACCATCAGGGTCGAAAGAGAACTTTTTCCTCCCTTTTTCCAATTGTCAGTATATGTTTGTGTTAAACCAATATTCCCATCGCCGCCAATATTCCAGGGGGTTTCAAGTTCGTAGCTTTTCCCAACCGTTGTAAATTTGTTATAGTTCGGTTTTAAGCTCTCAAAATCAAAATCTTTGGTTTGTTTTTCTTTAAATCGCGAAAAAGTTACACCATCATCAATCAGCATCTGTACGGTTCGTTTGTCGGTATTTTTTATCATTACCGCCAACGAATCGTTCTGCTGATTTTTAAGCCAAATTCTCGAATACCGTTCGGTACCGTTTTGCAATAGCAACTGCTCTTTTTCGCCTTTCAAATTTGTTAGTGTCAGTTGGGTTGTATCGATAAAGTCGGCATAATCCATTAGTACATTTAATACTGCTTTTATCGAATCGTTTACCTGGGCCACAACACTATCATTATATTCTTTTAATACGTGGTAATTATTCAGGCGTACTTCGTCGGTGTATGTTTTTATACGGTACTGCAGGTCTTCTTTATATTTCTGAATTCTGTAATTGCTTACAACCTTGTTAATATGATCGGCTTTTACCGAATCGTTATAAAACAATCGTTTTTGCTCCACATAAACTCGGCGCAAACTATCGGTTTTTACCAGCTTATTAAATAAATCCGTCGAATTTAACACCGAATCAGGTATTACTTCCGGTATATCAAGCGAATCGGGGAAAGTATACACCGAATCAGCGAAAAGTTTCATCCCTTTTCCTTCAGGTATTTGCACTATTTCTTGTTCAGCTGCAATAATAACATCGGCCGGAACACTAATTTCTTCGGGTTTAACACTGGCTTCATAAACCGATTTAATAATCTTAATTTCCTGGTTTAAGGCATCGTTCGATATATATCCAGGCACACTCAGGCTATCGTCAACATTCTCTGGTAAACGTGTTACATAATAACCATCAACACGCTGGGTATCATTCAGGTTTTTTATAATTGCATTAATGGGCTGATCTTCTACGAAATGTAAGAGCGCTTCCACATCAGTGCCTACTTCGGGTTTCACAATATGCCAGTTTTTATCTTCAAGAAAATAACTCCGCAGCATTTTAATATTGTGTTGCAACAGTTCATCTTTTCCGGGATTGTCCTGTGCCCAGCTTAGATTTGAAGATCCAATAAAAAATAGTATGAATAAAATGAATTTCCCTTTTCCTGAGAACATAAACTTGTTTTTTAGCTTTCGAATAGAACGCAAAAATAATACCATTGTTATATCTGCTTGTACTTTAAATTGCCTAACAATTAACAGTTGGCTTTTAATATCTTGATGCACAAAATTTTGGTTTCTTACCACTCGGAATATGGATGAGCTGACAACCATGCATTAAAATAACGATAATCGGCACTTACCTCTTTTGTTACCCATGGTGGCAATTCAAACTCCTCATTTTCAGCTAACAATTCCACTTCTGCCAAAACCAATCCCTGGTTACTTCCTTCAAAAACATCTATTTCCCATGTTTTCCCTTTAATCTTTTCAACGTACCTAATTTTACTTACGGGATAATCCTTACACAATCCGAGCAAAACCTCAGCATCCTGAATAGGGATTTCATATTCCATTTCAATTCGGGAAATGCCTTCAGACTTGCCTTTTATAGTTAACCAGGCACTTTCTCCTTTTATCCGAACCCGCACTACCCTTTCTTTATCCGTCGACAAATAACCTTGAATAATTTTTACACCTCCGTACGTAGGTTTCCATATACTGGTGTCTATTAGAAATTTTCGTTCAATCTCTATCATCAGAAATAGTTTAGTTGTTTCTGATTAAAAATATCTCGCAAATTTATCACTATTTTTAATGCAACGATTAAAAACCAAACGAATATGATTACGCGCGACGAAGCATTTAACTTACTTCAACAACATGTTAAGGCAGAAAACATGATAAAGCACAGTTTGGCATCGGAAGCTGTTTTACGTGCCCTGGCTCAACATTTAAATGAAAATATTGAAGAATGGGGAATTACCGGTCTTTTACATGATATTGATGTAGAAATAACCAACGCCGACCCAAAAACACACGGACCGTATGCTGAAAACTTGCTACGCGGAAAAATCAGCGATGAAATGCTAGATGCCATTGTTATGCATAACGAACAGGCAACGGGGAAAGAACGACACACCAAACTACAACATGCTTTGGCAGCCGGGGAGACCATTACCGGTTTAATTACTGCAACTACTTTGGTTTATCCGGATAAAAAACTGGCAAGTGTTAAAACGAAATCGGTAACAAAAAGAATGAAACAGAAAGCATTTGCAGCATCGGTAAAAAGAGAAAATATTATGGAATGTGATAAACTTGAAATTCCTCTGAATAAGTTTGCTGAACTGGCTCTTACTGCAATGCGATCGGTAAGCGAGCAATTGGGATTGTAATGCATTAGCCATTGCTTTTTAACAATAAATCTTTCCGAAGGATTGATTTTTTCCTTTTCTTGCAATAGAAAACAGAATAAGCCATGCGTACAAACAATAGAATAATCCTACACTGCCAAACCTTGTGTTCTATTGCGTTTATTTTACTATTTGTGGTGAACAGTTTGCAGCTCAATGCCCAGTTGCTTACCGGAAAAATTCGCGATGAAAATAACCAGGCAGTTCCTTATGCTACCATTTATATTGCCGAAACTCGCCAGGGAACCACATCAAATATTAACGGTGATTTCTCTTTTAACCTTCAGCGGGGCACTTATAACCTAACGATTCGTTCAATGGGCTATGAGAAGCAGGAAAAACGGGTTGTTTTAAACACCGACAGCTTGTTTTTGCCCATAGCTTTAAAAGTTCAGCGTTTTGAGCTACAAGAGATTAAAGTTTTTCCGGGAGAAGAAGATCCTGCTTATTTTATAATGCGGAAGGCCATTGCCAAAGCTCCGTATTACAGGGGAATAATAAAACATTACAGTGCTGATTTATACATAAAAAGCAATTTCGCTTTTAACAATATTCCTAACCTCATAAAAAAACAAGAACTTGAAGATGGTAAAAAGTTCAAAGACTATTTTAAAGAAAATGTGACCTATGTAATTGAGTCGCACAATAAAATCAGCTTTGAATACCCCAACCAGTACAAACAACAGGTTATTAGTAAAAAAAGCTCGTTAACCGGTTTTGACGAACCTCCGGTAATGGGATTAATGACAGCCAGTTTTTACGATGAACGTCCCAACCAGGTAGTTTCTCCATTATCGGCACTTGCACTCAAACATTATAACTTTCAGTACGAGGGCTTTATTACAGTTGGCAATTTTGATGTTTTTAAAATTGGAGTAACTCCCAAGCGTAAAAGCGATGAACTTGTAGAAGGTTTTATTTACATTGTTGACAAGCTGTGGTGCATTTACAACCTCGATTTTAGCTCGAGTTTTGAGTTTTTTAATTACCGTATAAAACAACAGTTCGAAAATCTTGGAAATGAAAACTGGATGCCTGTTTCGCACAACATCAGCGGCGATTTTGGGATGCTGGGTTTAAAAGGAAATTTTTATTACGGAGCATCAGTAAAATACGATTCGATTGTAAATAATTACATTGAGAACAGTATTAACAAAACGGAAGTTCTTTCTGCAGAACAGGAGCAACTTAATACCCGACAGGTTGGCGCGAAAGAAAAAGAACTGGCGAATGAATTAGAAAGCATAACAAACAAAGAAGAATTAAGCAATGCCGATGTAAAAAAAGCAGCCCGGTTAAATCGAAAAATATTAAAGGAACAATACAAGGATTCTACCATTGTTGCTACAGAACACGGAAGCTACCAAATTGCTGAGGATAAAGATTCATTAATAAACAATATTGCCTGGGACACTATCAGAAGCATCCCACTTACACAGGCTGAAATTGAAAGTTACCGAATGGCTGACTCGTTAAAACTAGTGGAGCAACCGGAAAAGAATGATACCAGCAGCAACAGCCAGACCGCGAAGAAAAACATAGGCAAAATTCTGGCCGGGGCATACGACCTGGCCACAGACTCGACTATTCGGGTGAGTTACGATGGATTACTATCTCCTGTAAATTTCGATTTTAATGCTGTGGATGGCTATAAATATCGTCAGGAATTTCGAATTCGTTTTTTGGTGGATTCTACAAAACGTATTTACCTTACACCAAAACTTGGCTACGCTTTTAACCGAAAAGCTTTGTTTGGCAGCTTTACTGCGCAATTGGTTAATTTTGTGGCACCGGGCAACCAACTCAGCATATTTGCGGGTAAAGAAAGTAAAGATTTTAAAGGCAGTTTGCCGGGGATTTCACCCGCTGTTAATGCTTTAAGTTCGTGGTTTTTTGCCGAGAACTATATGAAATTTTATGAAGATGCTTTTGTTAGGCTGGCGCTATCGCAACGCTTCAAAAAGAATTTTAGATTATTTGGCTCTATTGACTATCACCACTTTAATCCGCTTGAAAACAGTACAACATTCCCTTTGTCTGATAATAAATCGTTTTCGCCCAACCTGCCTGGCAACCTGCCTGCCAACAGCCCGGCCCTGGCAGAGCAAAAAAGCTTTAACTATGGTTTTGGTTTAGCTTATCGTAAATCACAACGAAAACCGTGGCTTGAGGAATCACCCTTTCTGTTTATCGATGATTTTTATGAATTCAAACTTTCCTACCAACAAGGTATTCGCGATATTCTTAAATCTGATGCAGATTTCAGCCGAATCGATTTTTCAGTTCGCCACCAGGCTAATTTATCGCCCAGCTCCGGACTCGACTGGCAGCTAAATGCCGGCCATTATTTCCATGCCAAACAGCTGCATTTTTCGCAATACAAACATTTTAGTTCCGCAGAAATACCTGTGATGCTAAAACCTTTTACCCATCGGTTTCAATTGCTTAACGATTATGTACTCAGCAGCAGCAATAGCTACCTTAATGTAATGAGCGAATTTAGAACAGAGTATCTTCTACTTCGGTACTTGTCGGTTTTTAACAAACGAACCTGGAGTGAAAGCCTCCACCTGAACTATGTAACAAGCTCTGATTTTACTAATTACTGGGAAGCAGGTTACAGTTTAAACAGCTTGTTTTTTGCCACAAACATTGGTGTTTTCGCCGGTTTTAAGTCTGATCGATTCGAGTCGTTACAAGTAAAACTGAGTATCTCGGCTTTTGAATAAAAAGCAAAGCTGAAAGCAAGCATCTTCCGGATATTCAGCATTGCCTTGTATAAATGGTACTAATATTCAGTTGAAAATAGTTCAGGAAATTTACCTTTAATTCCTTTCTCCCGGTAAAAATCCTTCATTCTTCTAATATCTTGCCGGGCATCATCCGAGAGTTCAAATTTCTCACCAATCGAAATTTCTTTTCGGCCCCAATCAAAATATCCCAGGTACACGGGTATTCCTGTTTCTTTAGCAATAATATGAAATCCGGCTTTCCACCTTTTATTTAAACTCCTTGTTCCTTCAGGAGTTAAGGCCAGGTGTACATACTCGTTCGTATTAATTAGATTTATGGTTTGTCGTATAACATTGGCACCTTTTGAACGGTCAATGGGTAAACCGCCCATTTTTTTTATAAAATAACCCAAGGGCCAAAAGAAAAATTCTTTTTTAATTAAAACGTTGGCCACTGCACCCTTCGAGGTGTAGAATAACCACGAAATAACAAAATCCCATGCACTGGTATGTGGCGCCCCAATAATTATACATTTGTTGTCAGGAGCTTTTTCACCAACTGTTTTCCACCCCATTAATTTTAATAAAAATATACTTATTCCTTTCACTTGAATTGATTTTATGAATTGTTCTGTTATACTTTCTATTTCTGCTTTGTTGTGCTTATTTCGTGCAGCTCAAAATTTGTTGCACCAGCATAGTTGGTCAATAACTCTATTGCCATTTCTGTCGCTTTTCCGAGCACGTTTGTGGTTTCGTAGGCAATTATTATCATTAAAAATCGTTTGGTATCCGGGGTAACACAGGTTCTTACCGAGTCGCTTGTTGGCGTACCAAAGGCACCTTTTTCATCTCTAAAAACCGGCATAAATTCAATATTAAGCTTGCCCCTTCCAATACCTTCGTAGGGTTCATTCGGTTCCCCAATACCAAAGGTAATGGCACCATCAATAGCATTGGTATCATAACCACCAATTGAAAAACCAGTAGATATGGAAACGAGGTTTAGCTGATCAACCACGTTGTTTACCTGGTAAATCTCGCCGCTCTTTAACACCCTTCGTAAAAGTGCTTCTGCCGACAAACGGTAGCGAGCGGGATCTTTTCCGCATAATTTATAGGCCCTTCGCGAGGCAGCTATCGCCGGAAGTTTACTAATCTCCTCCACCTTTAGGCTTCGATTCAGATCCTTAATTTTTTTTTCAATATGTAGCCAAAGTGAGTTGTTTTTAGCTTGGTAGTCGATATCGCATTCAATACACGACAACGTTAATTGTGGAATTTTATCGGCCAGCTCTTTACCAATACTAATCTTATGCATAAAATCACAACAGTTTTGTTTTTCAAATTGTTTCTTACTGCTTGCTCTTCAACTAACAGAAAGGAATGCAAAGAAAGGAACTTTTGTTTTTGATAACAACTGTTTATTAAATTCCTGCTGGTGCAAAACCAAATTGCACGAAATTTTGGGGCAGTAAAACAAAATATTTTCGCAATCAAATCCCATGTTCTGCAAACAAAAATTCTTATCTACAAGGTGTTGCCTGCCAAATTATTTTTGTAAATTGTTAAGCAATAATATAAATTAGGGAAACGAACATAATTGTTGTTCTGTATTTATGCGAGTTTTAAATGATTTCTTTCAAAACAAATAATTTAATAAAATGAAAAAAGCAATTTTTATTGGGTTTTTAATTTTTTCGGTAATTGCCGTTCCTGCGCAGGATAAAAAACTAAGTCGTAAAGAACGAAAAGCAGAACGCGAAGCGAAGCTAACAGAGCAAACTAAAAAGCTTATAGAGGATAAGGCCTGGCAATTTAATGCCTCGCAAATGCTTCCTTCAAGTGGTAAAAGCAGAAGCCTCACCACATCGTATAATGTGGTTTTAAAAGACAATGAAGTGGATTCCTATCTCCCCTATTTTGGCCGCGCCTATTCTGCTGATTACGGGTCAACAGAATCGCCGATGATTTTTAAGGCACCGATTGAGGATTACAGTGTTGAAGACGGGAAAAAAGGTGGATATGTTGTTAAGTTTTCAGCTAAGAATAAAAACGACCGCGTGACTTATACCTTTCAAATAGGTTCAACCGGATCGGCTTCGCTAAGTGTTAACAGTACCAACCGGCAACACATTTCGTACCATGGTGATTTTGTGCCAATAACTGAAAAAAAGAAAGAATAAAGGGACCTAAGCGAGAATGTAAATTAAAGTCTGTCGATAAGTTTAGTACATTAAATATTACAACTT
This sequence comes from uncultured Draconibacterium sp., assembly GCF_963676735.1. NCBI lineage: Bacteria > Pseudomonadati > Bacteroidota > Bacteroidia > Marinilabiliales > Prolixibacteraceae > Draconibacterium > uncultured Draconibacterium sp. Next base: position 1,838,219 of record NZ_OY781464.1, read on the forward strand.
ATTACATACAAGAAGAATGATTTACCTTGGCGTTTTGCGCTGCGTAATCGGGCATGGAGCTAATTGCGTAGTGCTAAATTCTACCGGGCGAAAGAGGCTTTTTTCCCTGCAATCAAAATTTTCATGAGAACGTTGACAGTCTGCCATCATGGAAGGTTATCTTAACGTGGGAAACAGTTATCATGACCGCGGATGAAATGGAAAGTGTTTTAAAATCATCAAAACTTCATCACGGGTAGTTCCCAATAAAGCCCACAAAACGGCCATAGTAGTTGTTCTTCACAAATTGAGATGCTTAAGTATTTCTGAAAAAACTTAGCGTAAAAATTCAGCTTGGTTAACAATAATTTGGCTCTGGTATTGTTCAAATTACCATTAAAACTGTAACTTTATATCAGTTTTATTACCAATCACTAGAATATATACAACAAAAACAGAATTATTATGAGAACTCTCTTTTTTTCATTAATTGCAATCTTCCTCTTTTCCGGGGTGTTTGCTGAAAATGATAAAATTCAAAAATTTCAACTGGATAATGGTTTAACTGTTATTTTATATGAAAATCACTCTCAACCTACAGTATTTGGTTCGGTTGCAGTTCGAGCCGGGTCGAAAGATGATCCAAAGGATGCAACCGGATTAGCCCACTACATGGAACACGTAATGTTTAAAGGGACCCAGGAATTAGGTACATGGAATTGGGAAGCAGAACAACCACATTATGAAAAAATAATTGAATTGTACGAACAGCTGCGAACAACAGAAGACGAAACACAAAAAGCAGAACTGAATAAACAAATAAATGAAGAATCGTTGAAAGCAGGAAAGTATGCAATTCCGAACGAATTTTCAAATCTTGTTCAGGCGATGGGCGGTACAGGACTAAATGCCGGAACCGGTTATGACTACACGTTTTATCACAATTCATTTCCGCCATTCCAAATTCAACGGTGGCTTGATTTGTATGCTCACCGTTTTGAGAATCCTGTTTTTAGAGGTTTTCAATCGGAATTAGAAACTGTATATGAAGAGAAAAATATGTACTCCGACAATCCATACCGGGCAGTAAACAACGATTTTATAAAAAATATGTTTGCCGAAGGGAATCCTTATGGCAGATTAATTCTTGGTACAACGGAACATCTAAAAAGTCCTTCAATAAAACGAATTAATGAATTTTACGACGCATTTTATGTTCCCTCTAATATGGCTTTAATATTAGCAGGAGATATTAATCCTGACGAGCTTAAACCTATGATAGAGGCAACTTTTGGAAAATGGGAAAACCGCGCAGCTCAGGGAAAATCGATTATTCCCGAAAATGTTGCCATATCGAAGCCAGTACGAATAAAAGAAAAATTAACTCCCTACCCTATGTTGTTGGTTGGTTTTCAGGGAGTCGATGTGTCACATGAAGACCGTTATTCGGTCGATTTCTGTGCAAGACTTTTATCAAATAGTAACCAAACAGGGTTGTTAGATAGACTGGTATTAGATGGAGATTTAATTAATGTTAGTGCTTCGCATCAACAATATAAACATGCCGGGCTGGTTGCAATTCAGGCAATTCCTACCTTCGATCTAAGCCAAATGAAATTTATGTCATTGAGTGTAGTTGAAAAACTTATTGATGCAGAAATAGCTAAACTTAAAAAGGGAGAGTTTGATGCCTGGTTGATTGATGCTTTTAAGGATGAATTAATCAAACAACATGAAATGAGTAGAGAAACCCCTATGAATGTTGGCCTACAGCTCATGAATACTTTTGTTTATGAATTACCATTAGAAGATTTTACAGCCTATAAGGAACAAATAATGGCTGTTACAAAAGAAGATGTAATTCGTGCAGCCAATAAGTATTTCACTAAAAACAGGGTTACTTATTTATCCGATATTGGCGAACCTGAAAAAGATGCCTTAAAAAAACCAGAGTATAAACCCATCGATCCAGAACCAGGCCATCAATCGGCCTATACTAATCATTTTAAAACCATTGAATTAAGTGACATAAAAGAAAACTTTGTTGATTTTGACAAAGAAGTTACCAAATCAGAATTGGCACCGGGAGTAAAACTTTACCTCACTCCCAATAAACAAAACGATATTTTTTCGCTGGTAATTAAATATGGCGTGGGAAGTGCAAAAATACCTACGCTTGATTTGGCAACCTCGCTTATGAACAATGCCGGTATTATGGCACAATACAAGCCACAGGAGCTAAAAAAAGAATACAGTAAATTGGGTTGTTCTGTACGTTTTTTTAATAACGATAGCTACCTGTATATTATTCTGGAAGGTAATGAGGCAAATCTTGGACAGGCCTGCCAACTTTTATCCAGAACTTACCTGTTGCCTGAATTGGATGAAAAACAAATGAATAATGTAATTGGTAGCGAAATTGGAATGCGCAGAATTGAAGAAAAAGATAAAGACATGCAAGCCAATGCCTTACGTGATTATATGATTTACGGTGAAGAATCACCTGAATTAAATAGGTTATCAACCGCAGAAATTCGCTCGCTCTCAATTTCAGATCTTACCGGCGATTTTATTTTAGCAACCCATTACGAGGCAAGTGTTCATTATGTGGGAAGAATGGAGCATAAACAGTTATTGGAAACCTTACGAGGAAATCTTGCATTTCCTGCAGATCTTAAGAAATCAGCATCACCTTATGTTCGGTCTGTTGTGAAAGAGAACACGGAGTCCATCTTATTTCTTAATAATCCGGATGCCCGTCAAAGTGAGATTTACTTGTTTGTTAATGGTTCAGATTATCAACTCAACAAACAACCACAAATAAATGCTTTCAACCAATACTTTAGTGGTGGCTTTAATGGTCTTGTTATTCAAGAATTACGAGAGAAAAGATCGTTTGCTTATTCTGCAGGAGCAACTTACCTAACTCCACCGTTACCTGGCAATCCTGGTTACCATTTAGGATATATTGGAACACAGGCAGATAAAACAGCGGATGCTGTTGAAGAATTTGTAAAATTGATTAAGGAAATGCCAGAAAAACCAGAACGTATAATAAATATAAAAAACTATCTTGTTCAATCATCAAAAGCTAATCGTCCGAATTTTCGTAATCTTAGTCAGAGCATCGAGAGTTGGTCGCAAAGAGGATATGCTGAAGACCCCAACAAATTATTATTGCCAAAATACGAAAAGCTTACTTTTGAAGACATATTAGCCTTTTACAAAAAAGAAATTGCAGAGAAACCAATTAAAATAGCCATTGTTGGTAATAAAAAGGAAATAGATATGGAAAAACTGGAAAGCATTGCAAGAATTGAAAAAATAAATGTTAATAAACTCTTTAAAGATGAAAACGCAGTAACGTTGCCGCGTTTTAATGAATAATAGGAATACTAATACTAACAAGCTATCCCCGGTTGGTTTCTGATCGGGGATTTTTTTCCAAATTAAAATGTATGCCAATCATTCTTTAATATTCCATCAATTTGGAAGTGTAATATTTTGTACTTTTTAACATTTTTCAAATACCTATTTGCTTTGGCATCAAATTAAATTATTTATTGCGCACTCCTATTTATAATTATTTCAAAATAAAACCTCTTGTTATTAAACAAAAAAAGGAATGTTAGTGCTTTTTGCAATAACTTCTATGTGAAATTAGATGGCTAGGCTATTCGTTAAATGATGGTAAGAAATGCCCAAAAATACATAAGCTTCCTCCCAAAAAAAGAGGGCTGCTCGTCCGAACAACCCTCTTTTAGAGAAAATATACTTTTAATATTTCGATTAAATCGCAGGTTTGATTCGACCAGCTGATTTTGTTGATTTCAATAAGTTATCAATATAGGCACTTTTTTCTTGTCCAGGAACAGGTAAGCTCGTTGGAAGTGTACCCATTTTGTTGTTGTCAGCATCGCTAATACCATCGTTCGCTTGAATTTCCTGCTGAGGAATTGGCCACAATCGATAAGGAGCATCAGCAGGAATGTTGAAGATAGCCAATGCACCATAATTTGTATCTACAGATCCGTCAACCTCTTTATAGCGAATAGCTGGTTTTTCCAGGCGCATCAAATCGAACCACGATAAACCTTCGCCCCAGAATTCAATACGGCGCTGCAGCCAGATTTCGTCTTGCAACTCTTGTGCAGAACTTGCCTGGCTAACAAATCCAGGATTACGATTGTTTTGTACCCATGTTTCTAATGCTGCTTTTCCTTCGCCAAAGCTACCACCCATAGCTTTTCCTTCAGCAATAATTAATTCCATTTCGGAAGCACGCATTAATGGAAAATCGTTAGAGTTTTCCTGGCTAGTCATTAGCTTATTAGTAGGTGCAAATTTAACGCTTGTATAAGGTTCCATTCCCATAACAGCCCAAAATGGTCCGTAATCAGGAGAATAGGGTACGCCAAACCAATTAAAGAAAGTCTCAGCAGCATGGCCACTTTGTTCGTATTGTGTTAACGCTGATGCCTGGTAATTTTCATTAAGAAACCATCCTTTACGTACATCGCTTTCCGGAATTTCATTATACAATAACTTGTTCACTTTTTTCCAGGTACCAACGATAGTAGTATAACCTCCATAACCAAAACAGAGATTAGTGCACATTGAAGTCCAATTACAAATACCCGATTTGGTAGCATCATCTTCTGCAGTAATAATACATCCCCACATAATGCCAGGAACAGTAACATCGTCAAAGTTAGGGACTGCCACATCGGCCATCGACATCGACGATTCACCACTAACCTGCAATGCCATGGCTGCATCTGTTGCTGCTTCATTCCAGTTTTGCATAACCAAATTAACTCTTGCTCTAATACCATAGGCAACTGCAAGGTTGACAGCTGATACGTCAGGGCGCGAAGGAACTCCATCTGCAGAAAGGTACGTAATTGCATCGTTCAAGTCGTCCATAATTAATTCGTAAACCTCACCCACGGTAGCTCGCGGATTGTTTGTCAATTCTTCTTCAGTTGTTTCATCTGTTACAATTGGAACTGCTGGTTTATCTTGATTGCCAACATAAGTAAACTGAAATAATTGCACTAGATTGAAGTAATCATATGCTCTAATGGCAAGAGCTTGTCCCAAATAATTCTTAGCAACAGGATCTTCTGTTTCGCGATCCATTTTGCTAATAATTGAATTGGCTGTACGCATTTGCATATAAAATTGATTCCAAACCACACGCGGAGCACGATATGTAAAGTTGCGGTTAGTAAGGTCTTGTTCTCCACTAAACCAGTTATAACCAGTAACATCGCCCACAAGATCTTGGCCATTATGGTCTAATTTGGCGGCAATACCTGGCATTCCAAAATCTTCCTGAAAGTTACTACTACCAGTAGTTGCAGGCCATGCTTTCATAATTGAGTAAAGTCCGTTTACCTCTGACTGCAATTTAGCTGGGTCTTTGGCAAGTACATCTTTTACTTGGTCTTCCGTGAGGATAGATCCATCGGGTTGAACATCCAGATGGTCCTCGCATCCGGCAAAGAATGCTACGGCGACAATTGCAAATAAATATTTAATTTTTTTCATCTTATGCTTCCTTTCTTTTAAAATTTAACTTTAGCACCAAGCGAGATGGTTCTGATGGCAGAATATCCAAAATCTGTTGATCCGCTGAAATTCTGACGAGGATCGAGGCCTTCTCTTTTCGAGAATAAAGCTACGTTATCGGCTGCTGCATATACACGAACCGATTTGAGTTTAATCTTGTCTAACACTGTTTTTGGAAGGGTGTATCCCAAAGTTATGTTATTAATGGCAAGGTAGTCTGAATCAATTAAGAAACGATCAGAACTTGCATTGTAGTCTTTACTTCCATAATTTACCGCAGGAATATTTGAATCATTGTTTTCAGAACTCCAGGAGTTTAGTATATCTTTATGCCAGTTACTACCAGCTTCTCCGGCTTCTCCAGCGTGCATAAGAGTCTGATAAATATAATCATAGGTTAAACCTCCTAAGCCATAAGTACATGCAACTGAGAAGTCAAAACCATATGCTTCTATAGTTGTTCCAAAACCACCTGAGATATCAGGTAATGAAGTACCAGGACTTGCACTATTTTCTTTCAATGAAGCTTCTGCATAGTCTTCAGTTACACCAAAAGTACCATCTTCGTTAGTTGTACGCCATTGTGATGCACCGGTTTCAGTATTTACACCTGCATAAACAGGGTACCAGTAATCATAGATACTTCCTCCAACCTTAAGAATTCTTCTGCCATTTATATATCCATCCGGATCTGAAAATTGTTCAGGCAATGTCAGAATTTCATTTTTGAAATGAGTTCCGTTTACATAAACCGACCAGTTAATGTCGTTTGATTTAATTATGTTAGCATTTAAGGTAAATTCAACACCATGGTTTTTCATCGAACCAATGTTGTCAGGATAAGAAGAATATCCGGCAGATGCAGGAACAGGAATGTAATATAACATGTCTTCAACTTTTCTGCTGAAGTATTCAACCGATCCATCCAATAAGCTGTTAAGCAATGTAAAATCAACACCAACGTTTAAGTTGTAGCTTGTTTCCCAGGTAATGTTTTCGTTTCCTTTATAATCTAATTCAATTGCAAAATCGTCATTCGAGTTTTTCACATAGAACTGATCTTGATATGGTTGGTAGTTCTGAACACCACCAGATAAAAGCGCATCGTTTCCTTGTGCTCCATAACTTGCTTTAAGTTTTAAGAAGTCAACCCAATCAATACCACTCATAAACGACTCTTTGTTCATCACCCAGGAAGCACCTACCGACCAGAAGTTACCCCAACGGTTATCAGGATGGAAGCGAGAAGAACCGTCTCTTCTGAAACTTCCTGACGCAAAATATTTGTCTTCGTAATCATACTGAACCCGTGAAAGAAAACCTTCTACAAAATAACCATTGCTTGAAGACCCAGTTGAAGGATTTAGTATGGCATTCGAAATTTCCTCACTTTCAGGGTCGTATAAGTTTCTTTTGCTTCCGTAAAGACTTGTCCATTTTCTGTCGTATGTCTCATGACCTACCAGAACATTAATGTTATGTGCACCAAATTCTTTTACATATGTTAGTAATTGCTGCATTGTAAAAGCAGAATAGCGGCTACTTGTTTTATAAACAGATCCACCGTAGTCGGCACTTTGTCCGTAGTAAGCATTCGATTTGTCCATATAACGAGTATTGTCAACATCGTAACCTAAGTTAAGATTGAATTTTAAACCTTCATAGAGTTTAAATTCTGCAAAACCTTTCAGGTTTAAAAGATCTACATTATACTGTTGAACATCTAACTCAAGGTCTGAAGCCGGATTGGCAATCGACATAACCGGACGAGTCAATCCAGGATACTCGCCTGTTCCATAATCATACAAGGTATGTCCCTGCTCATCTACTTTAATGGCGCCATTTGCATCACGCACGTATAAAGGATAAATAGGCGCAACAATACGGCTTACGTAGAACAAGTTTTTAGAACTTAATCCACTCTGGCTGTCAGGAGATTTACTTTCATAGTTCGTATAACCAAGGTTTCCGCCAACTTTTGCCCAATCATTAATTTGATAGTCAGAGTTAATGCGAGCAGTAATACGTTCGAAACCTGAGTTTGAAATAATACCTTCGTCATTGAGATAGTTTAACGAAAAATAAGTAGTTTGTTTTTCGTTACCGCCACCAACTGACAAGCTGTATTCTTGTCTCATTTGGTTATCGCCGAATAACTCGTCATACCAGTCATCGTTTTGCAGGTAATAATCATTAGCCCAAACACGGCCTAAAGTCGCACTTGAATTAATTCTTCCGTTTTGTCCAATCAACAATTGACCATCAGGAACTGTGTAGATATTGTATTCCAACCCCTGATCACCAAACATTAATTGGTTTGCAGCAGCATTAGCGGCAGCTTCATCACCATCGAACTGATCCCTGTATATACCTTCATAATATTTTTCATAATACATTGCAGGATCGTCCATAATGTCGTATTCAGGAATAGCTCGTTGGTTGATACCAACTCTAAAGTCAAAGTTAACTTCGAGTTTACCTTTTTTACCTTTTTTGGTAGTAATAAGGATTACTCCATTAGCACCACGTGCACCATAAAGAGCTGAAGATGCAGCATCTTTAAGAACAGTTACCGACTCAATATCTTGCGGACTGATAGCTGAAATATCTTCCCCGAAAGGAATACCATCTACAACGTAAAGAGGTGCACTTGAAGCACTCATCGATCCAACACCACGGATACGGATTTGTGCAGAAGTTCCTGGCTGTCCGGTACTACTTGCTACCTGAATACCAGAAGTTACACCGGTCAGAGCCTGTGAAACGTTCGAGACTTGTCTTTTTTCCAATGTTTCAGCTTCTACAACAGAAGCTGCACCAGTGAAAGACTCTTTTGTAGCAGTTCCATATGCCACAACTATTACTTCGTCTAGTCCAACTAAATCGGCTTCAAGAACTGCGTCAACTTTTGATCCACTAATTTCAACCTCCTGTGTTCTCATTCCAACAAAGGAGAAAACTAGTAATTGAGCATCAGCAGGAACATCCAACTGGTACTCACCGTCCAGATTCGTTACTGTACCAATTGTGGTACCTTTAACACTTACTGAAACACCGGGTATTCCAGTACCATCATCGGAACTGGTCACAGTACCGCTGATACTTTTTACCTGTGCTTCAACCACAAGCATGCCAAAAAAAGCAATGCCAAATAGCATTAGCGCAATTTTTTTCATAGAATAAAATTTATTAATTAGTAAATAACTCACTCACTTTAAATACTCGGCAACAAATTAGTAAAAAAAAACATGAATTAACAAATATTTACACCATTAACACATTGTGCTAAACTTGGTTTATTATTCATTTTTGTTTTACACTGTTTCTTCAACTCGCTGTAAATTCTTTTGTTATATGCCTTAATACTTCTAACAAAAGTAACTAATGGTAAATAAAATTAAGTGACTTTTATCATTTATTAAGGATGAAAAGGTATTTACCCACAAAATATTTTAGTATACTTTAACAATTAGGCAACTTTGTTATATGCTTTTTATATCAATAAATTATGTTGACATAATAGTGAATTCATTTGTAGCTAACAGTTCAAATACCTACTCTTTTTTTAACACATAACTCTTAGTTCTTTTTACCAAGAATTTTCTTGCGTTCCCGCTTGTTCATTTCTAGCACTTTAATGTTTTTGGGATGATATACACTATAAGTTTTTGATGAGTTTAAAATTGCACGTTCCCCTGTTTCAGAAATCACAAACTGCGGAATTACAAATGATAATTGTTTGGTAAATAGTGAGTCATGATAGATTAGTAAGAAGAGCTCTCCTGTTTGAGAAGTAACTCTACCAATTTTTTGTCCGGAATAAACTTTTTGTCCGACTTTTAATTGTGCTGACGCAGTATTAATATTATGATAACATATAAGTGTGCCATCGTTGTGCAATACAGTTAAACTGTTATTCCAGGTATGATACCATAAGCGCGAATCGCCATTTCTTTCTTGTTTTGTTATTTCCACAACAATACCGGTTCGGCATGCAAATAGTTCCGTGCCTTTGTTTGCTTTAAAGCCTGTTGCCGACCAGGAGTCAATACCTTCAGTTCCCCAAAAACCATCAATACTTTTTACATCAAAAATGGCAACTTCACTTGCAGGCTTAAATGGTAACAAATATGGGAAATCCAGATCAGCATCAGCTGTAGGGTCAGAACGATATGTTTTAATTTCATAGTGAAACCGGGGCACATCTGCATCTAAATCACGCTGCAAGGTAAATAAGTCATTGTAGCCTGGAGCAAGCCGTTTTACATATGGCAGTGGTTCGTTAAATGTGGTGTTTTCAATATCACCAAAGTTGATATGCAAAAACAGTGGTACTTCAGCATTATTGTTGGCACTAAATATACAATCCCCTATCCCATTGTAATCGGCCTGCACCTCTACAAATTGAGCCGAACAAATTACCGGGATACAACTTAGAAATAATAAATAGATAAGTTTTTGAAGCATGGCGTTTCTGTATTGTTACCGACTTAAAAGTAAAAATTAAAATTAGATTACCTTTGGCACATGTATTCAAAAGAAGAATTAAAGCAACTAAATATTAACTTTTGGCAATTGTTTGACAAGCGATGTGGAGGCCATTCTGTTTTAAAATACAGAAGGAGAAAATGGGTGCTGCATAAAACAAAAATTAAAGGAGTTGCTTTACGTTTTGATGTGAATCGCCAGGATGCCAAGGTTTTAATAGAATTAGGAAACAAGAATGAAAACCTACGATTTAAAGCCTATGAGTTTTTAGAAAAATATAAAGTAGTATTGGAAACAGGATTTGAAAATGGACTTATTTGGGAATTTTACCACGAGCGCGAAGACAGTGGTGCCGAAATTTGCCGGATTTATACCTGCTTGCCAAATGTTGATTTTCATCGGCAAAACCAATGGCCTGATATTTTTGATTTTTTTATTGAAAATATGCTGAAACTGGAAACTAATTTTCTTGAAATTAGAGATTTGTTACAAGAGGCATTAAAAAGATAGAATAGTGAAATTACCTGAAAACATAAAAACAGACATTATAAACCAGTGTACATTTTCGGCAAGCAGAAGTGGTGGTCCAGGTGGACAAAACGTTAACAAAGTAAATACAAAAATTGAAGTAAGGCTGGTAATTCAAGCATGTGATTGCTTTTCGGAGAAACAAAAACAACTTATTCGAAGCAAATTGAAGAACCGCATTAGTAATGATGATGAATTGGTTCTATTTGAAAGTAGTGAACGCAGCCAGTTGAGAAACAAAGAAAAAGTTTCCACACGCTTAATCCTCTTGATTCAGGAAGCTTTAACACCCGTAAAAAAACGAATTAGAACCAAACCTACAGCCGGATCAAAACAAAAAAGATTGCTTGGAAAAAAACTTCAGGCGCAAAAAAAACAGCTGAGACAAAAGCCCAATATGTAGTGAGATGCCTATTTTTAAACGCAATACATGTGTTTGTTAAACACTCTTCGAAAACTTTAATTGGTCGTTCTGCAACTATTTCTTTTCTTTGCCTGCTCAAATACCAACAGTAAATGCGAACTATTTTTGAAAAAACAGGACAATTTGTAATTAATGTAGTTGATTGGTTCTATTTTCCTTTTCTGCATTTTCTTCCGCGAGAAATATTTCGTTATGCTGCAACCGGAGGCGCAAACACGCTATTTGATATTACACTTTACTTTATATTTTATCGCTACATTATTAAAATGCAGATTATTGAATTGGGTTTTGTAGCAATTAGTCCGCACATTGCTGCGTTTTTGCTGGTATTCCCGATAACATTTAGTACCGGTTTCTTTTTGGCAAAATATGTAACTTTTACATCTTCAGAGCTTAAAGGCAGAATTCAACTCTTTCGTTATCTGCTTACTGTTGGCGGTTCTATTGTGCTTAATTATGTATTTCTGAAGTTTTTTGTTGAATATTGTGGACTATACGCAACCTTGTCAAAAATACTAACCACTTTACTTGTAATTGTTTACAGCTACCTGGCTCAACGGTACTTTACTTTTAAAACAGGAAAGAAACTTCTTGCTATGCGCACAAAATCGTAATTTTTTTTTGAGCCGATTGAATGTATTTTTACTGATTATAGTATATTTATTATTTGTATGAAAGAGTACCCTAATAAATATTATCCAACCATTCTTCAGGGCATTCACCTGGTTATTTTATATATTTTTATTCAAACCATCGTGGATTTTCCGCTCGCTGTAATTGATTATTACAAGGATACAGAATATTTATATCACCCAATAAAAAAAATAGCTCTTGGCGTAGGTTCAGTAGTTTTTATTCTTATTTATGGTATAAAAAAAGCCAAAGCTCCTGTACTTCATATTTTTCCGATAAAACTTTTTAATCCGCTGGTTATTATTCCTGTGGTTACCTTTTTATGGGGCGCGCATAATGTTTTGGAAGATGTTAACATCTGGGTAGAAAAAATGATTCCTGCCCCAGCCTGGTTTTGGGAATTGTTTAACCGAATTTTTGAAGGCGATTATGGTTTTTTTGGTGCTTTTATGAAGGTAGCCGTTATTGCACCAATTGTGGAAGAGTTAATATTCAGAGGATTAATTTTTAATGGCTTCCGAAAAAATTACAACGGTTTTGTTGCTGTTTTTATGTCGGCCTTGCTGTTTTCGCTTTTTCATCTTAACCCCTGGCAAATGCCAGCCACTTTTGTACTCGGTTTACTATTGGGATGGCTTATGTTACGCACAAACAATATTTTTGTTGCCATTATTGGTCATTCAATAAACAATGCTATGGTTTTGCTTGCCGTAACCTACTGGCAATCAATTCACGAATACTCCATTTACTTGTTAGAACGAGATGAATTACTAATACTGAGTGCCTTGGTAATGGCGCTTTCGATTGTGCTAATTTATTTTACAAGTATTCCCTGGTTTCGCAAACACCGATAAAACAGCGACATTCATCGAAAATAAAAATCAACACAACAGTTTAAAATTATTTTTACACTGTTTTAATAAATTACTGAAATATGGATATCCTTCTCATCGTTTTAGGTTCAATTTTTATTATTAGTGGAATACTTGGTTGTGTTTTACCAGTAATTCCCGGCCCCCCCTTAAGTTACATTGGTTTATTGTTGCTACACTTCACCCAACGATATGATTTTTCCAATAAATTTTTAATTATCTGGGCCGTTGTAACAGTTGTGGTTTACACACTCGACTATCTGATTCCGGCCTGGGGAACCAAAAAATTTGGCGGAAGCAAACGCGGAGTATGGGGAAGCATAATTGGACTGGTCGTTGGTTTGTTTTTCTTTCCTCCATTCGGCATAATTATAGGGCCGTTTTTAGGTGCGGTAATTGGCGAACTTACTGCCGGAAAAGAATCAGGGGCAGCGTTAAAATCGGGATTCGGTTCTTTTATGGGATTTTTGGCCGGTACCCTCCTAAAACTAATTACCTCAGGAATGATGACCTGGTATTTTATCAAAGAACTTATTTTTTTAAAATAATAATAAACAATCTGTGGTTTATAATATATCCACAGCATTTTAGTTTATACTACCAAATACATTGTTAATAGTAATACTTTTGTTGTGTGGCAAAAAAGAAAGCAAATACAACTACCCGGACAAAAAAACCGGTGAGCAGCAAAAAAGGCAAATCAAAAAAGAACAGTAAAAAATATCCTGTACTTAATTTAATTATTAAGGGAGGAATAGTTTTATTTTTATTAGGCTGTCTGTTTTTTATCCTGGTTTTTTTGGGCGTGTTAGGTCCGGTTCCGTCTAAAACACAACTGCAACAAATTAATAACCCACTGGCATCAGAAGTGTATTCAATAGATGGCAAAATACTTGGGCGTTATTATGTTGAGAACAGAAGCTATGCAACGTTTAACGAGATTTCGCCAAATGTAATAAATGCGCTTATTGCTACCGAGGATGCACGTTTTTACGAACATCGTGGCATTGATGAGATCGCCTTGGCAAGAGTTCTTTTTAAATCTGTTCTATTACAAAACGATGCTGCTGGCGGCGGAAGCACCATCAGCCAGCAAATTGCAAAAAACCTGTTTCCCCGGGGTAATTACGGGCCCCTGTCGATGCCCGTGAACAAACTTCGCGAAGCAATTATCGCTTATCGGCTTGAGCGCATTTACAGCAAACAGGAAATACTGGCCTTGTATTTAAATACAGTTCCTTTTGCTGAAAATATTTTTGGAATTGAAGTAGCTGCAGAACGTTTCTTTTCAAAATCGCCCAGAAATTTGCAAGTGCATGAAGCAGCCGTTTTGGTCGGAATGTTAAAAGCAAATAACTATTACAACCCGCGAATGCATCCGGAACGCGCCATTGGCCGCCGCAATGTGGTAATTGATCAAATGGCAAAATACAATTACCTTTCTGCTACCGATGCAGCCAAATACAAAGAGAAACCTTTGGGTATGCATTATCGCCTGATTTCTTATAACCAGGGACCAGCACCTTATTTTCTTGAAATGCTAAAGCCACAATTAAAAGAATGGTGCGAGAACAACCACAAAAAAGATGGTGAGCCATATAATTTGTATACCGACGGATTGAAAATAACCACAACTATTGACTACAACCTGCAACGATATGCGCAGCAATCGGTTAAGGAATACATGAAAAATTTGCAAAAGGTTTTTGATAACCATTGGAAAAACCGGGACCTGTTCAGGGAAAACCCGGCGATTCTTAAAAGTGCAATTCAAAATGCAAATACCAGTCAAACAAGTTATAGTGAAGAGCTTAAAAAGTATTCAGCAAAAACACATGCCACGCTGTTTACCTGGGACGGGATTAAAAATGCGGAGGTGTCACGACTCGATTCATTAAAGCACTACCTAAAAATGTTAAATGCCGGATTTATTGCTGTCGATCCGCACACCTCGCACTTAAAAGCCTGGGTTGGCGGAATTGATTACCGCTTTTTTAAATACGACCATGTTACTGCGCCGCGACAAACCGGATCAACATTTAAACCCTTTGTTTATCTGGCGGCTTTGGAAGAAGACATTTCTGCTGATACCTATTTTATCAATCAACATAAAATTTATACAGAATACAAAGACTGGGCGCCACGAAATTCGCACAACGATTACGGAGGTTACTACACAATGAAGGGGGCCCTGGCAAAATCGTTAAATACCGTATCAGTTGAGGTATTATTGGAAGCAGGAATCGATGCAACAATTGATATTGCTGAAGATCTGGGTATTTCTTCCGAATTACCCGACTATCCTTCTTTGGCATTAGGTGTTGCTTCTGTATCGTTACAGGAAATGGTTGAAGCATTTGCAGGCTTGGTAAACGATGGCAAACCTGTTGAAATAAATTACCTGCTGCAAATAGCAGATAAAAACGACAATGTACTCGATACTTTTTCATACGATTTGCATGACAAACCGGTTGTTTCTCCTCAAAACTGTCGGGCTGTTATAAACATGATGGAAGCTGTTGTTGATGAAGGTACAGGTAGAGGCATTCGAACAATTTATAAAATTCCGGGCGAGTTTGCGGGCAAAACCGGCACTACCCAAAATAACTCCGATGGGTGGTTTATTGGGATAACTCCCGATCTTGTTACAGGATGCTGGGTAGGGGCCGATGATCCGCGCGTACATTTCAGAACCACAACCTATGGACAGGGCGCATACATGGCGTTGCCTATTGTGGGCAAATTTTTTCATAAAACGTACCGTGATATTAAGTTTGAACATTTTAAATACAGCACTTTCCAAGATCCGGAACCTGACTTGCTTGCCATGCTGAGTGAACCTGATTATAAAGAAGTGCTGGATATTGAAAAGCATGATTTCAATTTTGCAAGCATCTTCAAAAAGAAAGAATCGGGTGATTTAAAAGACAGACAGGATGCCACCCCCAAAGAGAAAGAAAAAGGTCAGATATGGAAGAAGATTAAGGGGATTTTTAGTAAAAAAGACAAAAAATAGTGTTTAAGCAAACCGGTCGTCGGAACGTTGAATACTCGGCAAATCATCATTTTTTGAGTCTAACCAGCCACTTACTGCATCAGGGCGGTTATCCACTTGCCGGAAAAAGGGTTTGACATCAATCAATGGTGTCCCATCCAACATATCGGCACCTTTGAACCAGATTTTATTACCTTCAATTTTCATCAAATCAACTGTTGACATGCCAATTGGCGACGGGCGTTTGGGCGATCGTGTAGCAAAAACTCCGTGCTCCTTGTCGTCCATAAAAGGTTTTACTTTTAGTTTATAGCCATCAACCCGGTGAAGGTGGTAAAGCAAAATCAAATTTGAAAAACCTTCGAGACCTTCCAAAGCCTCTGCTAATTGCGGTTCCAGCTCGATTACGCCAGTGTACTCTTTTGCTCCAACCGACTGAATTGGAATATTGGCAATAGTTTTATGAGGTGTTGAAATTGTTCCGATTCTACTCAGTTCTACTTTTTCTAATTCTTTCATAACCTGTCTTTTGAACTCATGCTCAAAATAGGAAATAAAAACGACGTAGCTATTGCAAATTTTTTCTTTTCCGCAGGGTAAAATATTTTTTAATTTTTACTTAAATTAGCAACCTTATTCGGGATGTAGCGCAGTCCGGTAGCGTACGTCGTTCGGGACGACGGGGTCGCAGGTTCAAATCCTGTCATCCCGACAACATGAAACCTTTCCGCTTTGCGGGAGGGTTTTCCTTTAGAATAAAGTTCGATGTTAATTGAAACAAAATTCCAAAAAGAAAACGAACCGAACACAGTGAGAGATAGCTTATTGGTTGAGCATCCCTACCCATATAGGACTCATTTTCTATAAATCCTGTCATCCCGACAAACAGAAAAGTCTTTCACTTTAGCATAAGGATTTTTGTTTAGTGCTGATTTTATAATCAAAATAAAAACGTACAAGTTAAGGAAGGTATTCATTCATTTTTCTGCGGTAATTCATAAACAAAAAGAATAAACCAACTCAAAAAATAGGAAATCCCCTACCGGCAAATAGGTTTTAGCCTGTAGCAAAACATCATTCAAGAAGCTAATTTTGAGAGAAACCAATTGATGATCAAAAATGAGTACAACATCCAGCAGTAATCATCCCTCAGTTTTAATTTTAGCAGACTTCTCTGATGGCAGTTGGTATGCCGCATCTTTTGCAATGCAATATTTGTATAATGGAAAAGCTTCAATCACAATAATGCAAACATACCAAAGTCCGGGTTGGGGACATTTTATGATGAGAAAATTAAGTCATCATTTAAAGAAAATTTCAAAAAACGAGCTGAAAGCACTAAAGCATAAATTAGTAACACATTTTAAAATAGACAAACGAAAGGTAAACACCTTAAACATTGAAGGTGAGCTTAATTTCGTTTTAAGTCATATGCCAGATTTTGACAATCAATACAATATGGTTTTATCTACATACAGTTCGTTCAATGAATCGTGTAACAGGCAAAACGGATGTCTCCAGAAAATAATTGACACCGCCAAAAACCCGATTTTCATTATACCCGAAAAATTTGAAGGTGGAGATACGAAGAAAATTTTGTTTGTGGTTGATAGTGAGAAGGAACCCAAAAACCATTTGTGCGCTCAGCTGGCAGAAATATGCAATGAAACACAATCATCACTTGAAATACTCCGGATTGGGAAACAAAAAGACGAGAATTTTGGAAAACCAACGTGGAATTACCAGGATAATTTTGAAGGAATCAGCATTGCCACCAGTTTTATTCAACACCATTCAAAATGCAGAGGAATAAATAGTTACCTGCAAAATACAAACCGAGATTTAATTGTAATTGACCATGCATAAAACAATAGCAACAGCCTAAAACAATTATCATTTAGCACAATCAATATGGAAACAAAGGAATATAGTATTTTAGCACTCATTGCTCCCAATAGCGAAGGCCAAACTGTTCTGAAAGAAGCATTGTATTTGCAAAGCACACTGCATGTAAAGCTGGTGATTTTAAATGTAATTAAAGAAGCTGGCTTTTTTGAACGAAATTTTCAGGCGCAGGCTCAGGAGGAAACATTAAAAAATGCAAGAGAGGAGTTAAGTGGTTTTGTAAGGAAGAATTTGGGTGGAGAAATCCCCGACAATATTATTATTTCCGTAAGGGCCGGCAATCCGGTTGAGGTTTTACTGGAAAAATCCAAAACAGACGGACTTGAATTTCTTCTTATTGATAAAAGTAAAAGCAATTACCAAGGGGCACTGAATAAGGAGCAAATAAACGAACTAATAAGCCGTTCAAAATGCCCGGTACTCGCTGTTAATAAAGACTTTGGTGTTCCCAAAATTAAAAACATCGCAATTCCAATAGACATTACTCAATCGACTAAAAAACGGCTTTTGTGGGCCACGTTCTTAGCTAAAAAACACCAGGCAAAAGTTACTATTTTGTCGGCACTAAAGGCAAACATCAGCGAGACCAAGAGTCTTGCACTAAAAAATGCCCGCAAAATACAGAGCATCCTTTGGGATCAAAATATCGAATGCGACATTAAAATTTTAAAAATGCAGAATCAAGAGTCGCACGAGCTTATTCTAAAATATATTCACGAAGAAAAACCGGAATTAGTAATAATTCGAACGCATCAGGAATCAATATTTGCCAACACCAGTATCGGACGATTTGTCTCAAAAATCGTTCACGGAAGCAATTTTCCGGTATTCACGGTAAACTATACTGCTAATCCCGCAGATTCATTCTTTTTATAACAAAATAAAAAGTATAAATTCGAACTCTTGTATAATAATCGAAAACAAACTAACGGTATTGATGTTAAAATGCACAGAACGTTAAAATTTGTTGAAATCAAGTGCTAAAAAATGTTAATGTTACTTGCTAATTTAATGAACATCTTATCTTCAGAATTTGAGACATTCTATAAAATAAAATGAATAATAATAACACTAGGACAGGCAAACTCATATCCATTCAGGACTCGTTGGTAAAAGTTAGGTTTTACGACAATGTAATTATGGGTGAAACGGCCAATGTAATTGTAGATGATAAATCATTACAAGCCGAAGTATTACAAATTGATCCCGACCCAAAAAATGCGGATGCAGGGATTGCTGAAATGCAGGTTTTTGAAGATTTAACCGGAGCAAAAATTGGCGACCCGGTTGAGTTTACGGGAAAGCCGCTTTCAGTGCTATTGGGTCCCGGACTATTAACCAGTATTTGGGATGGACTTCAAAACCCCTTGTACAAATTAGGTGAACAAGATGCCTATTTGGTGCCCGGGATGAAGGCTCCGGCGCTTGACAAAGATAAGCTTTGGGAGTTTACACCTTCGGTAACTGCCGGCGACTGGGTAAAAGGTGGCGATGCTATTGGAACCGTACCTGAAGGCCGCTTAAAACATAGTATTTTGGTGCCTTTTAACTTTGGCAAATGCAAAGTTGAAAGCATTATTGAAAAAAAGGAAGTTAATATTGTTCAAACGGTTGCTGTAATTACAGATAAGCAAAACGTAAAACACGAGTTGCAGCTTGCGTTCCGATGGGCAGTAAAATCCCCTATCCCATTTAAAGAACGGGCTATTCCAAGTAAAACTATTTCTACCGGAGTGCGGGTAATTGACTTGCTGGCACCGGTTAGCTACGGCGGAACAGTTGGTAACCCGGGGCCTTTTGGAGCGGGCAAAACCGTGCTTCAGCACTCTTTGTGTAAATATGCCTTAGCCGATATTATTATTATGGCTGCTTGTGGAGAACGCGCCGGTGAAGCAGTTGAAGTTTTTAAAGATTTTGCCGAACTGGAAGATCCTTCAACAGGAGACTCGTTGATGAACCGGATGTGTATTTTCGGAAACACCAGTTCGATGCCTGTTGCAGCTCGCGAGGCGAGTGTATTTATTGCACTTACAGTTGGCGAATATTATCGATATCAAGGTTACAGCGTTGTTCTGCTGGCCGATTCAACTTCGCGCTGGGCACAAGCTCTTCGCGAGCGTAGCGGCCGCCAGGGTGATATTCCCGGACCAGAGGCTTTTCCGATGGACATTCCCGATCAAATTAAAGGGATGTACCAACGAGCAGGTGCCGATCAGGGCACAGGCGGATCTTTAACTTTTATCGGAACAGTATCTCCGGCAGGTGGAAATTTCCAGGAACCGGTTACCCAGGCAACCATGGATGCCACCGGTGGATTCTGGGGATTGTCGCAAGATAGAGCCGATGCAAAAAAATATCCGGCCATAGATCCTTTGGCCTACACATCATCGGTTTACGATAGTTTTATTTCGTGGACTGATCGGAATAAAATGTTGCAAACGCTGAACGAAACAAATGGTATCGATCAAACAATAAGTACAATTGGATTAAAAAAGGTTCCGGTAGAAAAATACATCTTATACCAAAAAGGACTAACAATCGATTTTTGTGTGATGCAGCAAAATGCATTTCATAAATTAGATGCCTGTACCCGTCCCGAACGTCTTATTGTTATTAATGATGCGGTTCAGAAACTTATTGATAGTTCGATTAATTTTGCTCAGGAAGATAAGGAAGATGAAGAAATTAAAGAGATTGTTAAAGCAAAATTTGATGAGCTACGCCAGTGGTGGAGAGACTGGAATAGCACAGCACAAAGTGTAGATGAAATGGCTGAGCTTCCTCAAAAAGTTGAACAATTTATTTTACAAGAAGAGAACGAACTATGATACGAAAAGAAATTAATAGAATAAGTGAAGTTGGTAAAGCACTGATTTCTGTTGAAGGAAATCCGGGTGTTGCACTAAATCATGTGGTTGAACTGTTGGAGGCAGGAACAAACCAGAGCCTTTCGTTTGCCAAAGCCATTAATATTACCGAAGACTCAACACGTTTCCAGGTATTTAACGGAACCCAGGGATTAAGTACACAAACTAAAATTCGCATGCACGAGGTTCCCCTTGCTGCAGGTTTTTCGTATAACATGCTCGGCCGTAGTTTTGATGGTGTTGGTGATGTGGCTGATGGTGGCCCCGATATTATCTTCGAAAAGCAAATATCTACTCGATTAGATACATTAAATCCAACCGTACGCCTGGTTCCCAAACAACCGCTTTGGACAGGTATTCCAATGATTGATGTTTTTAATACACTGGTAAAATCGCAAAAAATCCCAATTTTTGCAGGCCCTACCGAGCCCTACAATCGTTTGCTTTCGCAAATTGCACAGGGCGCACAGGCCGATGTAATTATTTTTGCCGGTATCGGCTTAAAATTCGATGAATACCATTATTTCAAAGAGCAGCTTTCGCAATCCGGAAATATTGACAAAACGATTATGTTTACACACCTTGCCGGCGACTCGCAAATTAAAGGTTTAATGCTGCCCGACGTAGCTTTAAGTGTTTCGCGCGAATTTGCCGATCAGGGGAAAGATGTATTGGTGCTGCTTACCGATATGACCAACTGGTCGAATATTTTACGTAACGTAGCCAATTACCAGGATCAGATTCCATCATTACAGGGTTACCCGGGATCCTTGTATTCAGAATTGGCAAAACGCTACGAAGTAGCTGCAGATATTGAAGGTGCCGGTTCGATAACAATTATTGGAGCCACAACATTAGAATCGCTTGAAGACCCCGTTCCGGATAATACCGGTTACATTACCGAAGGACAGTTTTTCCTTGAAAACGGAAAACTGAAACTGGCACGATCGCTTTCACGTTTAAAACAACAGGTAAATGGCGATACACGTGACGATCACCGGCCGATAATGACAGCAATGGCCTCGTTACTTGCCGATGCTGAAAAAGCATACGAAGCAGCTGAAGTTGGTGCCGCAAACGACGCATTCTCGCAAAAACTGTTGCGTTATCGCGAAGATTTTATTAGTAATTTGGAAGAACCGTTTGGTGAATCAATAGAACTGGAAGCCGCATTGGATAAATGCTGGGAAATTTTAAAACGTCATTTTGAACCAACCGAAACAGGTTTGAGTAAAAAACTGATCGAACAATACTGGAATTAACCAATAATCAGCAAAAACAGATGAAACAAAATAAAGAAAACCTGGAAGGAATTGTATCCAAACTCAAAGAACAGGGAATTAACGCCGGAGAGGCAGAAAAACAGCGAATTATTGAAACGGCAAAACAGCAGGCCGAAAAATTAATAGCAGATGCCGAATCAAAAAGCAAGGCTATTATTGAAGAAGCGGAAATTAAAGCTGCGCAGGCACAGAAAAATGCAGAAAAAGCTATCTCTCAGGCTTTTCGCGATATGATTGAAGCCACTAAAATTGCCATTTTAAAACATTTAAAGTCAGTCTTCGGAAAAGAGTGTAAAACCTTATTCAGCCAGGAAGAATACCTGAAAGAGCTGTTAAAAGTGGTTATCGACTCCATATCGGGTAAAAAATCAATAAAAGTGCCGCCCGAAATGCAAAAAGAAATGGAAGCTTTCTTATTAAAAGAAGCTCTTACGGACGAGGTAACCTTAAAACCTTTATCGGCCAGCAAAGCCAAAATAAAGGTAAAATCAACTGATAAAGAAGGCATTAGCTTTGTGGTGAGCTCAAAAGAAATTGAGACCGGTTTGTTTTCTTTGCTAAACAAAGACCTGGTTGATCGAATCACAAAAAATCAGGAGGATTAAATATGTCAAACATGGTTTATTTAATGACCAGTTTGCCATCGTTATCCTTAGGACAGGTGCCACCTATTACCATTGACGAATTTTACAACGATGCAAAAAAACAATTGTCTGCAAAACACTTTCAGGTTTTACAGTCGGTTGATATGCAAAAAATGAATGCCAATATTGGCATAAAAAGCATTGCTTCGTTTATAAACGATGTTAAGGAGGATCTCTCTGAAGTAAGACAAGCCAAAGCACAAAACCGTGCAGCAAAAACCAATCGTTTGCCACAAAAATTAATCGCAGGAAATCCGCTTGAACGCGAAAGAAACATCTTGCAATGGCAATGGGAAGAACTGGGAGATATGGAAGTTGGGAAAACATTTACCTTAACCGAAGTATTGGTTTATAAGCTTAAATTGCAGCTGGTAACGCGCTTACATTCGTTTAATAAAGCCAATGGGGCAAAAGTGTTGGCAAAGGTGGTAAATCCCGGAAATAACAAGGAGAACAAGTAATGGCAGGACTGAAAATAAAATATACAAAAACAGAACGTGCCCGACAGAAAAAAATTCTGAAGGTATCGGAAAGAATGCTGCCCTTGTTTGAAGCAATGGAAAAATCCTTAATGGCAACAATAAATACCATTGCCGAGCGCATTGACGAAATTCGTGAGCAAATTGAAAATAACAGAAAAGCAGCAGAACCATGGACCGAAGTAATGAGCGATTCGTGGGTAAATATTGATGAATATATTTCAGTTAATAAAATTATTACCAAAGCTGTTGATGTAGCTGGTGTTCGTGTTCAGCAATTTGTTAAAGTTGATTTTAATGTAATGCCTATGAATGCCGAAACTCCCCTGTGGGTGGACGACGCCATAGAGCTTATGCAGGAACAATTGCAATTACTTGCCGAAATTGAATGCCTGAAAGAACAGATTAACCTGTTGGAAGATGAGTTGCTGGATGTGCGTGCCAGGGTTAAACTATTTGAAAACCGAAGAATACCTAATGCAAAAACGGCTATTCGGAAAATTGGACAAAAACTGCAAGATGATGAACGACTGACAATTGCCACAGCAAAAGTGGTAAAAACCAGCAAACAAAAGGAGGGCATTCTATGATTGCAGAAATGAAAAAAATAATGCTGTTCATGCCCGATTCTGCAGTTGATATTGACGCTGAACTTACCGTATTGGGTCAACTTGGCGTAATACACATTGCACCGTTGCAGGCAGCAAAACACGAATCAATTGAAAGGGTAGATGCACGCATAAAGCAATTGCAACAAGCTATTTCGGTTCTTGACAGGTACGATGATGAAAAAAAGCCCGCTACCACTTCCGGTGAAATCACCGACTATTCGAAAGTAGAAAGAGGTGCGGTTTTTTTAATGGAGAAGGTGCTGGATGCCGAAAACCACCGACAGGATCTGGAGAATATAAAATTCAATTTAAATCACAATATTAAATGGTTTGAGAATTGGGGCAACATCAGCTTAGAAGACCTGAAACAACTAAATAACAATGGCGTTTGGATTAAGCTTTATTTGCTTAGCGACAAAGAGTTAAAACGAATTGCAGAGCAAGAGGATATTCAAGTTGCCGGTAAGTTTCAAGAATTAAACCAGGTAGTATTTTTCGGTAAAGATGCCAGCCAACAGCTTGGTGAATTTCAGGAAGTTCCTTTTCCGGAATTAGAACTGGAAAATGCCAAAGAATTATTAGTTGCTACAATCAGAGACCTGGAAAGTAATAAAAACTTTTTACTTCAATTACATGCACAAAAAGCAGTGCTGGAAGAAGGGCTGAAAGAGCGATTCCGAAGGTTTGATGTTCGCAATGTACAATTCGGAGGCTTATCGCTTGAGAAACACGTACGTTTCTGGAGAGGCTTTATTCCTGTTGATTTTGTAGAACATTTTATTGAAACAGCAGAAGAACGTCATTGGGGATACGTAATCGAGGATCCCCTTCCCGAAGAAATGGAAGAGGTCCCTACCCTTGTACGCACTCCCAGCTGGGCAAAGCGTATCCAACCTGTAATGGATTTTATGGGGCTTGTTCCGGGCTACAAAGAAATGGATGTATCGAGAGTATTTATGGTATTTTTTACCTTTTTTACCGGAATTTTGGTAGGAGACGCTGGCTATGGGCTAGTATTTTTATTACTCACTTTCCTGGTACACCGAAAAAAGAAATTTGCCAAACAAATTGAATTTGGACTGATTTATACGCTTTCCATTTCAATTATGTTTTGGGGCATTTTAACCGGTACTTATTTTGGCTCTGAAGCTATTGCTGAACTGCCGTTATTGCGTCAGCTGAAAGTAGAAAAACTGGCCAGCTTTGGCGGAGATAGCCTCATTGTGCAGAAACTCATGTTCTTAATCGGTGCCGTTCATCTAACGGTAGGCCATTTGCAGGTGGCATGGAAATTCAATAACAGCGTAAGGGCTCTAGCTCAATTCGGGTGGATTGCGATAATATGGGGTTTATTCCTAATTGTAAACCAAATGGTTTTGGGTGTTGAAGCACCTGCAATTATGTTATGGCTTTTTGTTGGTGGAGCACTGCTAGTTGCTTTATTTTCAAAGCCGGGAACAAGTTTTGTAAAAGGCATGCTCAGTTCAATAGGAAACTTACCACTGAGTATAATAAATGGGTTTTCTGATATTATTTCATACATCCGCTTATATGCCGTTGGATTATCAACAGTGCTAATGGCTGCTAGTTTTAATCAAATGGCCATTGGCGATGGCATTACAACAGTAGTTTCAGGTATTGGCGCTGTGCTTGTTTTAATTTTAGGACACGGTTTAAATATGATTCTGGCAGCTATGGCAGTTTTAGTTCATGGTGTACGTTTAAATATGTTGGAATACGCCGGCCATGCCAATGTTGAATTTTCGGGAAATGAATATAAACCCTTCGATTTGAAGGACAAAAAACAATAAAAATTTTTAAAATAGTATAAAAATGATTTTAACTACAATTTTAGCAACAACAGTTGCAGGCTTTGGCGGACATGCCATCGCACTGGGAATAGCAGGTGTAGGTTCGGCAATCGGAACCGGTATTGCAGGCATGGGAGCTGTAGGGCTTTGGAAACAATCAATCAGAGACAAGAAAAAACTTCCTTCGCTGGCGCTGGCAATGGTAGGTATGCCATTAAGCCAGGTTATTTACGGGATGATTTTTATGAACTCAATGATTGGAGCCAACCTTAGTCCTGATAGTTATACCAACCAAATGATTTGGGCTTTCTTTGTTGGTATTGCCATTGCCGCTTCTGCAATTATGCAGGGAAAAGTTGGTGCGGCAGCTTGTGCCAACCTCGCAGTAGATGATAAACAAGGCTCCGGTATGTATATTGCCGCCATGGGTATTATCGAAACAGTAGCACTTCTTGCCATGGTATTTGGTATGGGAGGCATTCCGGGAGCATAAAACGCTTATAAAATATACCCCCGCTGGTTTTAGCGGGGGGTTTAAACTTTATATGTAAAAACAAATGAATATCTTTATCAAAAAGAAATCATTGAATTTACTAAATGAGTTTAAAAATAATTTTTAGAGGAAAGGTTTTATTCGCTATAATTATTTTTACTACGGTTTCTTGTGCCGGAATTATTTATACTTCAGTAAAAAGTCTGCAACTCGACCGCGAACACCTCTCCCTACTTGAATTATCTACAAATATAAATCTGGAAATATCGAAAAGTAGAATATTTTTAGATGATTATTTATGGTTTAGCGATACGCTGAAAAGAACAGCCGTAATTGGTTGTTTTACTCATGCCAACACTTCCATTCAATCACTTGATTCCCTCCTATCTGAAAAATATAAAGATAACAGCGAGTTACAACTCCGTACTTCGTTGAAGGCTACAGCCTTAGAGGTGAAACAATTACACCAGCAGGTTTTAGTCTTTCTTCAAAACAATACAAAAAGTATCGATGTAAATCTGTTAAATCGTTATCATGATTTTCACAACGCATACCAGGAACTACGTATAAAAATTGATGATTATATCTTACGTAAAAACAGTAGGTTTAAACAAAGGGGCTACACACTGTTTATTCTTACATTTTTACTGTTGCTGGTTTGTGTAGTTTTGATTTACCGAATAATTAATTCATACAATACAATTGAAAAACAACAGGCATTACGAGCACTTGAAGTTGAATATAAAGAACGAAAAAGAATTGCCGCAGATTTGCATGATGGATTGGGCTCCATATTATCAAGTATTGCCTTATTTATTAAATTAATTGAAAAAGATTGCAGCAAAAGCGCCGAGAACAAAAGTTTAAGTCAGGTAAAGGAATTGTCGGGCATTGCGTTAGAAAACCTGGAGGCTACCATAAATAACCTTAACCCATCTATTCTGAATAAATACGGACTTGTTAAATCATTGGAAATATTGTGTGACAAAATAAATGACATTGGAGAAGTTAGCTGCACGGTTAGTTCATCGATAAAACAAATTAAACTCAACCCGAACATGGAGTTGAACATGTACCGTATTTGCAACGAGTTAATAAATAATACGCTTAAACATGCCAAGGCAACAAGTTTATGCATCGACATTCAACAAATAAAGAAAACGGTAATTGTGGTATTTCAAGACAATGGAAAAGGTTTCGACCCCGAAATTATTCATACTACTGATGAAGAAAAAATGGGATTACGAAATATTGTGAACCGCATAGAATCGTTCGGTGGTAAATATGAAATTAACAGCGGCAAAGGAAAAGGTGTTGAAATTACGCTTAGTTTTATCATATAAAGCACAAAAATGGAAAAAACCAGTATTGTTATTGTTGACGACCACAAGATTTTCAGAGATGGTTTAAAAATGCTTTTAGATAATTTCGATTTTGTATCTGTTATCGGACAGGCATCAAACGGAAAAGAATTTATTGAACTTATTGGCAGAGTTGTTCCCGACATTGTTTTAATGGATATTAACATGCCTCAAATGAATGGTATTGAGGCAACTAAACTGGCGTTGCAAAAGATTCCTGAGCTAAAAATAATAGCCTTAACATCGTTTGCCGATGATGATTATATTGAACAGATGATATCTGCAGGAGTTGAAGGTTACATGCTTAAACGCTCTGATATTGAGGATTTTGAAAAAGCAATAACAAAAGTAGCTGGCGGAGGGAGTTACTTTTCGTCTGAAATTATAAAAGTTATATCCCGTAACCTTTACAAGGATAAAGAACGTAAATCAGGAGAAAAATTATTGGCCAGTTTTACTTCGCGCGAAAAAGAAATTTTAAATTTAATATGTGAAGGACTTAATAACGAACAAATTGCCAAATTAATTCACTTGAGCCCCAAAACAGTAGAAAAACACAAGAGTAACTTATTTCAGAAAACCCAAACTTTTAATACGGTAAATCTGGTAATATTTGCATTCAAAAATCAACTTATCTCGCTGTAGCTAAGAAAAATAGAAATGCGTAAGGCCTTTGCGTTTTACAAGTTAAAAAAAGGCAGTTCCTTTTCAGAACTGCCTCTCAATATTTTTAACTATTGTGGTCTTTTTCATCTACGTTCTCCGGGGCCTCTCCCCCTTCTTTCTTGTCGTTCCTGCATCAATTTCTCGTATTTTTCAACCTGTTCTGGTTTCAGTATTTTCTTAATACCTTCATCCTGAGTTTTTCTAAATTCATTCATCTTGTCACGAATTTTAAAACGGTCTTCCTCATTTTGCAGCTCTTTCCGAAGTTCCATCATTTCTTTGTTGGATGCAGTAAGAAATTTCTCCATTTTATCTGTTTGAACCCGGTCAAGTTTTAATTCTTTTTTTAGTTCTTCGGTTCGCTTTTTAGCCATTTCTTCAGGGTTCATATTACGTTGTCCTTCCCTGTTCTGAGCCATTGCAAAAGTTGTTCCTAACAAAACAACTGCAAGTAGTACTACTAGTTTCTTCATGTTATCTGTTTTTATTAAATGTAAATTCTGTGGTATTTGACCAAACGTGAAATAAATGGTTTAATTGCTAAGTTGCAAGTTTAAATATCAAAACTTAAATTTAAGCCCATTACATCAACAGTAAACCAGCTATTTAGAATTTTTTGTTTCTGAAAAGCGTAATAAACTTTTATGGCAACATGATCTGTATCAAGGGCTGTTAACCCGGAGTATAACCTTGCCAGGTGAGTTCGCTGACCATTTAGCTTATAAAATGTTTCCTCCATTAAAAAAAATTGCATTCCCCAGGTAGTGAGCTCCGGAAATTTTAGTTGAAACGCCTGTCTGTGCCTAAAATGATTTTCAAGCTCTTTATAAGTTCGGTATTCCATGCGGTTAGAAAAATCAAGTTCAAATTTATTCAAGTCTTTATTCAAGGTGATAAAAATCATTGGCCGATTTTCTTGTAGCCACGAACCATTCTGAAGATTTGCTGAAGTAAATCGAAAACCTGCACCATATTCTAACCATTGTTTTAGCTCGTGACCCAAAAATAGTTCCGCATATTTTGAATCGAGCGACGACCGCTCTGGCGAATAATGAATTTTCTCTGCAATGGATATACTGACACCTTTTCCCAGTTCAATGGCAACCTGGTTTTTATTCCATAAAATTACCTGGCGCTCCTGAGCCATACTAAAAATGGGTATAATCAATAGAAAGAGAAAAAGTAAAGGTTTAAACATGCTTGCAAAAATATAAAACAAACCAGTTTATTTGCTCAATTGCACTAAGAAAACATAAAGCATCAAATCTCTTCTTCTCAATCCAGGAAGGAAAAATCTCAATTCACGCAAAATATTATGCAGATCATGCCTTTTGTTATTAGTTATTTATATCAATTATTGTACATTTGGAACAAATTCGTCGATTCAAGCAGAAATAATGAAAAATACTACAAAGAATCAAATAATAAATGCAGCAGGTGTAACCTTTGAACGTTATGGTTTTAAAAAAACTACAATGGACGATATTGCCTATGCTGCCGGGAAAGGAAAGAGTTCGCTCTATTATTACTTTAAAAATAAGGAGGATGTATTTGAAGCGGTTGTTGCTTACGAAGCAGAATTATTGGTGAATGAAATTAATGAAGCCATAAATTCCTCTGCATCGGCCATTGAAAAATTAAGAAGCTATGTAAATATTAGGATGAAACGCTTTGTTAAAAAGGGCAATCTAACTACAGCGTTGAATGACAATTTTTTAGCCACCTTTAATTTTATTGAAAAAATACGCAATAACTACCGCGAATTTGAAACAAAAATGATATCCGGAATCATCAATGAAGGAATAGAAAACCAGGAATTTAAGCCTATTGATGCCGAGTTCACAAGTGAGGCCATTCTTACGTGTATGATTGGTTTTGAGGTTCCGTTGATAATGAAAGCACAAACAAACGATGAAATTGCAACAAAAATTAATGATGTAATCGACATGTTTCTGTATGGAATATGCGTGTAATTTTTTTGCACCATGTGTCGAACATTTTAGATATTAATTCAAAAAGTACAAACAATAAAGAAAATAAGAAATGAAACAGAAATCAAAGTTTACAATGAAACTTTTTTCAATCGTACTTATGGTTGGAATATTAACCCTTGGGGGAGTAAACAAAGCTAAAGCCCAGTTGAGTTATGGTTTAAAGGTTAATGCAGGAATTGCATGTCAGTCGGACTTATTAAAAATTGCAGACAATTGCGATATACGCTTCAGTCCGTCTGTTGGCTTATTAACCAAATACCAGTTTGCAGAAGGATTCGCATTAAAATCGGGTATTGATTACCAACAAAAAGGCCGGAACTTTACCGAGAACAACCAGGATGTAAGCAACAAACTACACTACCTTACTGTACCTCTAAAAGCTGAATTTTCAGCTGGCGAAAAAGCAGGTTTCAAAAAAGGACAACGTGTATTTTTTGCAGTAGGACCTTACCTGAGTTATTTATTAGATGCCAAAGCAGAAATAAACAGTGTAAGTTCTGATTTGGATACTAAAAATTTTGATGCAGGGCTGGGGTTTGAAATGGGTATGGAATTTCCTGTTTTTAACCAAAAAGCCTTACAGCTTGGCCTAAACTACGATATGGGTTTTGTTGAGGTATACAACTCAACACCTGATTTACACAACAAAATGACCTCGATTAGCCTGGGCTTACTTTTTTAACAACAACTAACAAACAATATAAACAAAGCCATAAAGAGGCCGGCAGAAATATCTGTTGGCCTCTTTAATTTACAGAACAAAAGGCAATTTCTTAGTCAGCGTTATTTCGTAGGGTGTTACCGTTGCCTGATAGGGTAAAATCTCCACACAAGCTTCCCGGGCAATTTTTAACAAAGTGGCATAATTGGGGTCGATTTCAGTTGCCGGACCAAATTTTGAAACATCGCTCCGTTGAACAACATATAACATTACGGCTCGTAATCCTTGCTGTTTAACGGTCATTAAAGTTTTCAGGTGTTTTTGCCCGCGTGTTGTAACAGCATCCGGAAAAAGAGCAAAATCGCCCTCTTTCATCGTCACATTTTTTACTTCTATAAAACATTTTTCAGATGCGTTTTGGGCATACACATCAAAACGTGAGTCGCCAAATTTCACCTCTCGTTTTACGTATGTGTAGCTACTAAGCTCCGGAATTAACTTGTTTTCAACAGCTTCAAAAGCCAGCTTGTTCGGAATTCCGGTATTAATTCCAACCCAATCTCCGTTAATTTTAATCATTTCCCAGGTAAAACGGGTTTTACGTTTGGGGTCGTCGTTTGGCGTGAGGTACACCTCCGCCCCATTTTCCAGGCAACTTTTCATTGATCCGGAGTTGGTGCAGTGGGCTACGACAATCTCTCCGGAATCGAGCTCCACATCGGCTAAAAAACGTTTATAACGTTTAATTAGCCTGCCATGTACCAGTGCCTTTTCAAATTTCAATTCAGTAGTATTTACTGGCTAATTTACAATTGTGTTCGGGCAAAAGGAACGGCATTCTGCCCAATAAATTCGCGGTTTAAATATTTATAATAACCAGTAATGGCAATCATAGCTGCATTATCCATCGTATATTCAAATTTTGGAATTATCAGGTTCCAGCCATGTTTTTGTGCATTTACTTTCAAAGCTTCGCGTAAACCGGAGTTAGCCGACACCCCTCCTGCCACAGTAACTTCTTTTATACCGGTTTCTTTTGCTGCTCGTTTTAATTTTCCCAATAATATTTCAATAATGGTGAATTGTAGCGATGCACACAAATCGGCTAAATTCTCTTCAACAAAATTTTCGTTTGTTTTTAAGTTATCGCGCAAAAAATAGAGGAAATTCGTTTTTAATCCACTAAAGCTGTAATCAAGTCCCGGAATTTTCGGACGCGAAAACTCAAAACGATGTGGATTGCCCTGTTTCGCCAGACGATCAACATGTGGCCCGCCCGGATAAGGCAGTCCCATAACTTTTGCACACTTATCAAAAGCTTCACCTGCGGCATCGTCGATGGTTTGTCCTATAACTTCCATATCAAGATAATCGCGAACTAATATTATTTGCGAGTTACCACCAGAAACCAACAAACATAAAAACGGAAATTTTGGAGGATTAAATTCTACGCCGTTTTCTTGAATAAAAAGAGCCAATACATGCCCCTGTAAATGATTTACATCGATTAATGGGATTTTAGACGCCAATGAAAAACCTTTGGCAAAAGAAGTACCTACCAATAACGATCCCAACAATCCGGGGCCACGTGTAAATGCGATGGCCGAAATAGCGCAGCGTTTAATTTGGGCGCGTTTAATGGCCAAATCAACTACCGGTATAATATTCTGCTGATGGGCTCTTGAAGCCAATTCTGGTACAACACCGCCATATTCTTCGTGAACCTTCTGGCTGGCTACCACATTCGATAGGATTACACCATCGCGAATAATAGCTGCAGATGTATCGTCGCACGACGATTCAATACCCAGTATGATTATTTCTTTATCTGCCATATAAATCTTTCCTTTTTTACGTTATTAAAACAAGATAAACGCTATTGGGTTTATATCTTTGCATTTATTAAATATGTACCGTTAACAAAACGTTTGTCGCATTTAATAAAAATTAGTTGAAATGGACTATGTTCGCTTAAAAATTGCAAAACTATTAAAAAAGGCTGGAAAATAATCATCATTTTGTTGGCAGCAGTATTAATGTTGCTTACCACTGGTTTTGCACTACTTCAAAACAGCTGGGTTCAAACACAAATTACCCGTAAGGTGGCTAAAAACCTCTCTAAAGATTTAAACACCAGTATTAGCATTGGTAAAGTTGAAATTGGTTTCTTTAACCGCCTGCGACTTGAAAATGTTTTAATTGAAGACCAGGCCGGCGACACTTTAATTTACAGCGAAATTATAAGAACCCGGATAGATACTTTAAAAATCAGAAAAAAGCAGATTGTTTTAAGAAATCTACATTTCGGCAACAACAAAATTTATTTATCACAAGATACTGCAGAAACTTTCAATTTTGGCTTTTTAATAAAAAACATAGGTCCTTCGCCCCAAAAAGACACCTTGAATATATGGTCGTTTGCATGCCGCAGTTTCGATTTTGGAAACATGCAAATAAGCTATTCAAACAGTAGTAATACAAACAATACTACGGTTGAAGCACGCGATTTAAATTTAAAAGTTTCCGATTTTTATTCTTACCGCGATTCTTTATCATTTCGTGTGGAAGATTTTAGTTTAAATGATGGGAAAAGCTTGTTGATAAAGCATGCCTCGGCCAATGTTAGTAACGTAAACAAGTTGCTAAAAATTAATGGGTTTAACATGGAAAGTGCCCATTCTGTGATTACAAATACAGACATGCAATTCCAGTTTTACACGGCCAACGATTCGATGAACCGAAATTTCGATATGAATATCAGAATTGACGATGCCGAAATCGGAATGAACGAACTGGGCACAATGTTGCCATCAGTAAAAGGAATGAGCGAGACTATAAAGCTGTCGGGTACAATTTATGGAAGTATCGACGACTTAAAAGGACGAAATATAATCTTAGAAACCGGAAATGAAACACGTGCAATTCTTGATTTTTATGTAAACGACCTGATGCAACCCAAAAGCATGTACCTGTTTCTGGACTTAAAAGACTCGGAAACAACCTTTGAAGACATTAGCAGTATTCGTTTACCCAATTCGGCACGCACACGATACATCCGGTTTCCTGAAAGTTTTTATGAAGCCGGGCAGTTACGCTTCAAGGGGAACTTTAGTGGATTTTTAAGCGATTTTGTCACCTTCGGGACATTGGAAAGCGAAATGGGAACACTTAGCACTGATGTGTTGGTAGTACCCGAAAAAGAAGGACAAATATATTATCGTGGGAATGTTGCTACAACTGACTTTGAACTTGGCAAACTGTTTAAGAATGACCATTTTGGCACCATAACACTTAGTGGATC
This sequence comes from uncultured Draconibacterium sp., assembly GCF_963676735.1. Taxonomy (NCBI): domain Bacteria; kingdom Pseudomonadati; phylum Bacteroidota; class Bacteroidia; order Marinilabiliales; family Prolixibacteraceae; genus Draconibacterium; species uncultured Draconibacterium sp. The sequence continues at coordinate 1,871,788 of NZ_OY781464.1, forward strand.
GGCTGACGGACAATACAATGAAACAAGCGAATCGATTTCAGGCATTTTTAAAGGCACCATTGATAGTGTTGACATTAACAATTACGTGTATCAAAATATATCGATTGATGGAATTTTACGCGAAAAAATGTTTGATGGCCTGCTGGAAATTCAAGATCCGAATCTGGATTTCACTTTTCTTGGCGAACTGGATTTAAACAATACCATTCCTCAATTTGATTTTAATTTAAATCTTCGTCACGCCTATCCGGGCAAATTAAATTTCACAAAAAACTTTCCGGCAACCAACCTTGCCTTTAAAATGCAAGCTAATTTTACGGGCGATAAAATTGATAATATAAATGGTGCCATTTCGGTACAAGAAGGTTTTTACGCCAACAGAAATGGTGAAGTTAATCTCAAGGGAATTGAATTCAGGGCCTTTCAGGAAAACGGGATAAACAATCTTTTGCTCCAGTCCGATTTTTTTGATGCCAGTATTTCGGGCAACTACCATTTCAGAGATATTAAAAATGAATTCTTACAATTAGTAAAATTCTATGTTCCGGCAGCAAAAATTCCGACATTAACAAAACCGGCTGGAAAAAATAATTTTAACTACAGTATAAATGCCAAAGAAGCCAATCCGCTGGTAAATATTTTTATACCGAAGCTGGCTTTTGAAGCTCCTTTTTTATTATACGGAACGATTAATTCTGCACAGCATAACATTAGTTTAAATGGCAGTATTCCGGGCGTACGCTACGGAAACAACTGGGCACAGCATATTTTTCTGGGAAATACATCAGCCAACGGCCAATTTAAATCCAAAATAAGAGTTGGCGAGCTGTATCAAAAAAGCGGGCTAAAGCTGTATAATTTCACGATAGAATCAGATGCAGGTAATAATGTACTAAACAATGTTATATCGTGGAGTAATTTTGGAGAACTCACCTACAGCGGAGCCTTACGCACCAAATCTGTTTTTTCGATTTCCGATTCAACCAAACAACACCATATCGATGTTTTTGGACAGCCATCACGTATTTATATTGCAGATACATTATGGGCTGTAAATCCATTTCATATTCGCATTGATTCGGCAGCAGTAAGCATCGAACGTTTTAAATTAGAGCACAACAACCAAGTGTTCGCAATAGAAGGAGGCTTGACCGATAAAGAAACAGACCTGGTTCATTTAAACATGAAAAATATTGATTTAAGCTATCTTGATAAATATTTTGCAAAAGCCATCGACCTGCGAGGAAAAGTTAACGGGCACGTTGGTTTTTCTCGCTTATTTAACGAACCGGTGGTTTTGTCGGACCTAAGCATAGACAGCCTGTTTTATAAAAATAAGTACATGGGCGATATTTCTCTATTAAGCCAATGGAATCAGGCCAATTCAGCCATCGATTCAGAATTGAAGGTTATCCGCAATAAACAATTAAATTTCCACGCAGCCGGGGCATATATCCCTTCGTCCGGATTACTTGATTTTGATATTGATGTTGATAGTGCCTCCCTGATAATAATGTCGGCATTTATGCGCGAGAATTTCTCCGGTTTTCAAGGACAGGCTTCCGGCAAAGTACACCTTGGTGGGTCTGTTGATGCTATACAGCTAAATGGCGCGTTATACGGAAACAATGCCGGGTTAACTATTGACGTTACACAAGTACCTTATCATTTCTCCGACTCGGTATATTTCAAGGGTAATAATATCATTTTCAACAACATTTCTGTTTTCGACAACGCCAACAACAGGGGGATTTTTGATGGAGAAATAATCCATCGGAATTTTCAGGATATGAGCTACGACCTGAGTTTTCGTTCATCAAAAATAATGGCATTAAACACCAGTCCGCAGCAAAACGAGCAATTTTATGGCGAAGTTATGGCAAACGGACGAGTGCGCATTAGCGGACAAGCAAAAACTGTAGATATTACCTGTTTTGGAACCACTTTACCCGGTACAGATATTAAAATATCCATGGAAAGCCAAAGCGAATTGAAACAATATGAATTTCTTGAATTCGTTAAACCGGAAAGCAGAACGGAATCGACATTTTTTTCGAACACCACAAATAGAGACGACAGTGGATACCGCTTAAGTTTAACGGTAGAAGCTACACCTGCTGCTAAAGTTCAGCTAATATACAATTCGCAAATTGGTGATGTTATACGTGCACAGGGAGAAGGAATTCTGCTTTTTGAAATGGATGACGATGGAAATATGAGCTTGTCGGGAAACTATAATCCCACCCAGGGTGATTATTTGTTTACCCTGCAAAATGTAATGAACAAACGCTTTTCGATAGAACCCGGAGGATCAATCATCTGGTCGGGCGATCCCTACAATGCTATTGTGGATTTACAGGCAATTTACAAACTTAAAGCATCGTTGTACGATATTTTTGTCGATCGCGATGACCTGCTTAATCAAACAAGCAGAGTACAGGTTGAATGTCTGATTAAACTTACCGACGAGCTGGTAAATCCAACCATCGCTTTCGATATTGATTTTCCGAACCTGGAAGAACGATTAAAAGACGAGTTGTCGCAGTATTTTAGTACTGAAGAAGAACTAAACAAACAAATTTTATCCTTAATTGTATTGGGCAAATTTTACACACCCGAATACCTTCGCGGCACCTATGAAGCCCAAAACACGAATATGATTGGGACTACAGCCAGCGAAGTATTTTCAAACCAACTGAGTAATTGGTTGTCGCAAATAGACGACGACTGGGAAATAGGTATTAATTATCGCCCCGGAAACCAAATAACCGACGACGAAATTGAATTGGCACTCAGTACACAAATTTTTAACGACCGGGTTACCCTTAACGGTAATATTGGTAACAATACCAACCAATATGGCACCAATAATAACAGTAGCCAGATTGTTGGCGATTTTGAGATGAGTGTAAAACTTGTACCCAATGGAAAAATACTTTTTAAAGCCTATAACCGGTCGAATAATAACCTAATTTACGAAACAGCCCCCTACACGCAAGGCATTGGCTTGTCGTTTAAAGAAGAGTATAATTCAATTGACGAGCTGATTAAAAAATTTGGAAAATTATTTAAAAAGAGAGATAAGTAACTTATGTTACTTTAAATTGCGAACGCAAACCCTATTAAATAATTAAATTTCAAAAAAATACTGATAGATTTCCTTTTATTATGCTCTGCGTGCAATACTTTTGCTTTTCGTTTTAAAAAGCTTATACCTAAATTATATTATTATGTTTACACTTATGGTTGTGGTCTTCGTTCTGGGCTATACTGCAATTGCCTTTGAACATCCTTTAAAAGTTGACAAAGCCGCGTCAGCTTTAATAATTGGAACAATGTGCTGGGTTATTTATGTGCTGGGTGCTGAAAGTATTTTACAAATGGGATTTAGTCCATCCTGGGAAAATTTCCTGGCCGCACACCCCGATTCTCATGGCTTACACGCTGTTCACGAATTTGTTGTTGATTACGAAATTATTCATCATTTAGGAGAAATTGGCGAAATACTATTCTTCTTGCTTGGTGCAATGACAATTGTTGAAGTTGTTGACCAGCACGAAGGCTTTAAAATTATTACCGATAAAATTAAAACAACCAATAAAGTTAAACTTTTGTGGATACTAAGTCTTTTAACCTTCTTTATGTCGGCACTGTTAGATAACCTCACCACAACAATTGTGCTTGTAGCCTTACTCCGAAAACTTATTGACGATAAACAAACACGATGGTTTTTTGCAAGTATGGTTGTTTTAGCTGCCAATGCTGGTGGAGCATGGTCGCCAATTGGTGATGTAACTACAATTATGCTTTGGATTGGAGGACAGGTAACAGCCGGGCAGATAATAATGAAGGTAATTCTGCCAAGTTTGGTTTGTCTGGTTGTTCCCTTGGGTATTTTATCATTTACAATGAAAGGAACTGTAACTCGACCGACTGAGGATGATGAAGAAATAGAATACAGCACAGAAAAAGAAAGGATTTTAATTTTAGCTCTTGGTATTGGCGGCCTTTTATTTGTTCCGGTTTTTAAAACCATTACCCATTTACCACCATACATGGGCATGTTGCTCTCACTGGGAATTTTATGGGTTGTTGGCGAAATTATTCATAAAGACAAACCAAAAGAGATTAGAGACAAATTAAAGGTAACGGCAATATTGCATCGGGTTGATGTTCCAACTGTTTTATTTTTTCTCGGTATTCTTTCGGCAGTGGCGGCCCTGCAATCAGCCGGTCATTTAAATATATTAGCCACCTTTCTTGATAAAAACCTTGGTAATATTTACCTGATTGACCTGGCGATTGGTGTACTGTCATCAATTGTTGACAATGTTCCGCTTGTTGCGGGAGCCATGGGTATGTATCCGATAGCAGATATTGGTGCTTCAGGTTATGATTCATTTTTTGTTCAAGACGGTGCATTTTGGGAATTTCTGGCATACACTGCCGGAACTGGTGGTAGCATGTTAATAATTGGGTCGGCAGCAGGAGTTGCAGCAATGGGGCTTGAAAAAATTGATTTTATATGGTACCTGAAAAAGATTACATGGCTCGCCTTTATCGGCTACCTGGCAGGTGCTGCCACATATTACCTTTTGTTTGCCTTATAAACTATCAAAATACAGTTGTTCATAACTCTGTAGCATACTCGGGGCAAAGCAAACAATACAGATAAAATATTGCTTATTTTAGCGAGGTATAATAATTAAGGTTATACCTCGTTTTTTATTTTAAGAATTATAAAAAATAACTGAATAAACATGTTTAATTTATTGATGATTCAGGCCGACATTTCGCAAGAAATGGAAGCTATGGCAACTGAGCCGGAAGGCATTTCTACTAAATTTATTGATCTGGCGATGAAAGGTGGATGGATAATGATTCCTATTCTATTCTTATCAGTGGTTGCTGTTTATATATTTTTCGACCGGTATTTTGCCATTAAAAAGGCCGGAAAATTTGATTCAGGATTGTTGGAAAAAGTAAAAGTTTATATAACATCCGGAAAGATTGACTCTGCGATTGCACTCTGTAGAAGCAATGCCAATCCGGCTTCGCGCATGCTGGAAAAAGGAATCAGCCGGATTGGTCGTCCATTAACCGATGTAAATGCAGCTATTGAAAATGTGGGTAACCTCGAAATTTCTAAACTTGAGAAGGGACTCCCCGTGCTGGCTTCGGTTGCCGGAGGTGCGCCAATGATTGGTTTTTTGGGTACGGTTATGGGAATGATTCAGGCCTTTTACGACATGTCGAATGCAGGCAATAATATTGATGTAACATTATTATCAACCGGTATTTACCAGGCAATGGTAACCACTGTGGCGGGTCTTATTGTAGGTATTATTGCCTACTTTGCTTATAATATTCTGGTATCGAATGTTGAAAAGGTAGTATTTAAAATGGAAGCTACCACTTCTGAATTTATGGACCTGTTAAACGAACCGGCATAATTTAAACTATGGCACTAAAAAAGCGAAATAAAGTAAATGCTGCTTTTAGTATGTCGTCGATGACTGATATTGTGTTTCTTCTGCTCATATTTTTCATGGTTACATCTACACTGATTGCGCCAAATGCCTTAAAATTATTGTTGCCCCAAAGCAGCAATCAAACGGCAGCCAAGCCAATCACAACCATTTCAATAACAGCAGATTTAAAATACTACATTAACGACGACAACAAGCTGCAACGTGTAAACTTTAAAGAAATTGAACCTTTTCTAAAAAACAAATTCGGAACAGGAAACGATGATATTTTTATCTCTTTGCATGCCGACCAATCAGTGCCGGTTAACGAAGTGGTAAAAATTATGAACATTGCACGCAGAAACAGGTACAAAATGATTTTGGCCACCGCTCCTGAATAAAATAAATTGAAATGATTAGGCGAGAGGAATATAGCGAGAAGAAGAAAGGGCTTATTGGTACAATTATTTTTCATGTAATTGTGCTGATTTTATTGCTTGTTTTGGGCTTTTTCACCCCCCTTCCGCTACCCGGAGAAGAAGGAATTCTGGTAAACTTTGGCAATGCCGAAAATGGTTTTGGCGAAAGTGAACCCAGTCCGGCCCGCAAAAAACAGCAAACTCCACCTCCGCCAAAACCGGTTGAACGAAAAGCGGCATCAACTCCCGTTCAGCAAACACCTCCTCCTCCAATTTCGCAACCCGAGCCACAACCTGCTAAAGAAGTGGCTATGACACAAGACTACGAAAAAACAGTAGCCATTGATGCAGCAGAAAAAAAGAAAAAAGAGGAACAACAGCGGATTGAAAAAGAACTGGAACTTAAAAGAAAAAGAGAACAGGAAGCGTTAAAACGGCAGCAAGAGGAAGAAGCAGAGCAAAAACGTCTTGCCGAGATAGAAAGAAAGAAACAAGAGGAAATAGAACGTAAAAAACAGGAAGAGGCAGAACGAATAGCACGCGAAGAAGCTGAACGCAAAGCGCGGGAAGAAGCAGAGCGCCAGCGTAAAGCTGAAGAAGAGCGAAGAATTGCCGAAATTAATTCGCGTACACAAGGCGCTTTCTCTAAAAGTGGCTCAGGAAGTGGAGGAATAGGAAGCGGACAGGGAACCAGCCAGGGGGTAACATTTCCGGGAGGAAACCAAGGCGTACCAACAGGCGATCCGAATGCTGGAAATTATGGCGACGGCGGAAGTGGTTCAGGCAACCAGGGATCGGGTGTTTCCTTCAGTCTCTCAGGCCGATCAGCAAAATCGCTGCCAAAACCCAATTACCCGGGTAACGATGCCGGAATTGTAGTGGTAAAAGTAACGGTAGATAAATATGGAAAAGTTACCTCTGCAGAGCCCGGAGCCAGGGGAACAACTATTGCAAATAAAGCTTTTTGGGACGAAGCCAAACAGGCTGCTCTGAAAGCCAGCTTTAATATTGATGAGAATGCTCCTGCCTTCCAGCAAGGAACCATTTCATATCGGTTTGTATTGGATTAAATTCATATAAAACTTACTCTTTTTAAAGGCTGCCCCACCCTGGGTTTATGTGGTAAACTATTACTGACAATTATCTGTTTTTAAATCCATTAAATTTGTGTTTTTTTGCGTAAAATTTTACGCTATGGCATTCTTAACAAAAGATAAGGTTTTTAGTAAAAAATGGATTACAGATTACCTGATGATTATTGCCGGATCATTTATTCTGGCTGCTTCATTCGTATTTTTTATTACCCCTCATAAAATTGTGCCGGGTGGCGTTTATGGTATTGCCATTGTTGTACACTACCTTACCGAAGGCGTTTTTTCTTTTTGGCCCGATGGTATACCTGTTGGGTTATTTGCTTTACTTATTGATATTCCGTTAATTATTACCGGAATAAAAGTCCTGGGTCCGCGCTTTGGGGTAAAAACAGTTACAGGTTCCATACTTACCGCCACATTTAACGATTTAATTACCATGATGCGCCCGGTTGGGAACGCTCCACTGGTTAACGATATTTTATTGTCGTGCATATTTGCAGGCGTGCTTGCAGGCTTTGGCCTGGGGCTAATTTTTAAATCACGAGCCACCTCCGGAGGCTCCGATATTATTGCCATGATAATTGGCAAATACACCCACATTCAAATCGGCAGGTTGATGATTTATGTTGATTCGGTAATTGTTCTATTCGGGTTAATTGCTTTTGGTGATTGGGCCATACCATTGTATTCATTAATAGTGATTTACATTACCGGTAAGGTAATCGACTTAACCCTTGAAGGCGCCAGCTACAACAAGGCATTAATTATAGTTTCGGCCAAACATACCGAAATAAAACAAAAATTGTTGGTTGATTTGGAACGTGGCGGAACCTATTTAAATGGCGAGGGCATGTATACCGGTGAACACAAACAAATAATTTACACCGTTGTAAGTAGGCGCGAAGTAGCTATTTTACAGGAATTTATAAGCAAAATAGACCCCGATGCCTTTATTACGGTAATGGACACTAAAGAAATTTTAGGCGAAGGCTTTCAGAGTTTAAATCAGAAAGTTAGCGACTAATTGAAAGCGCTTTGGTGTTAAGAAACATTTCAAAATAAGGTACATCAAACGCCATCCCCTAATCGAGCAACAACGAAATTGCTACCATACAATTTCTTGTTATCTTTGGTCGAATCTCATTATTTCGATTAATTTATGATTATTGTATTTGTTGCCTACCTGGTAGTACTGATTGGCATTGTAGTTTATTCGGCACAACGCTCCAAAACAAATAACGACTTTGTTTTAGGAGGTAAAAAAATCTCCGGTTTTTCATTAGCATTATCCGAAAGGGCAACAGGAGAATCGGCCTGGTTACTGCTTGGACTCACCGGCTATGCCTATGCCGAGGGAATGGCTGCTATTTGGGTTGCTTTGGGATGTGTTTCAGGTATTCTGTTCTTGTGGATTTTTTTGGCAGAACCGCTGCAACGACTAACCGAAAAAACCGGAGCACTTACCGTTCCGGGTCTATTTTCGGCAAAATTTAGCGGCACACAGCGCAGTTTTGGCATTCTTTCCTCCTTAATAATCATCTTCTTTTTTGTGTTGTATATTGCGGCCCAATTTAGTGGAGCCGGCAAAATCTTTAACGATACTTTTCATATCGATCCGTTTTGGGGAATGGTTATCGGCTCGGCGCTGGTTACTCTTTACACCATGCTTGGAGGCTTTATTACAGTGGTGGCTACCGATGCTTTTCAGGCTGTATTAATGGTGGTAACCTGTGTGGTTTTGCCAATAATTGCCTTAGGCATTGCAGCCTCAAACAATATTAATGTTGCCGAAGCCATAGCCCAGGCTAACTACCTTGTTCCACAAAACATTTCCACAGTAAAGCAGGCAACCGGAGGCTTATTAATTCTTAACGGATTAAGCTGGGCGTTTGGCTATACAGGTCAACCGCAACTGCTAACCCGAATGATGGCTATGCGAAACAAAAAAGAAACCCAACAAAGCAGGTGGCTTGCAATTGCGTGGACCTTATTGGCCTATACCGGTGCGTTTATGATTGGGATTATTGGCTACCAATTGGTTCAGAATGGACTGTTGGGCACAGCAGCGGCAGCAGTAGCCACCGATGCTGAAAAAATTATGCCCTTATTGGTAATGACTCTTCTAAATCCAATTCTGGCAGGAATACTTTTATCGGGAGCCGTTTCTGCAATGATGTCAACCGCATCATCGCAACTTATGGTAGTGTCGTCGTCGATGACCGAAGATTTTTACCTTCATGTTGCCAAAAAGAAAATTGAAGAAAAGCGAATGCTCTTACTCAATAAATTGCTTACCCTTGCTGTGGGGCTTGTTGGCTTTTTGCTTGCCATTACCATGGAAGATACTGTATATGGTTTGGTATCGTATGCCTGGAGCGGGATTGGCGCTTCTTTCGGGCCGGCTATCGTGTTACTCATTTTCTGGAAACGACTGTCGCGGGCAGGAGTTTTTGCCAGCTTAATTACCGGAACACTATCAGCTGTTACCTGGAAAACATGGTTACTTGAACCTACCGGCATTTCTGAACGGCTGGCCAGTTATTTTCTTGCATTTCTAATGGCTGTGCTTTTTAGTTTTCTTTTTCCTGAAAGACAGAACAGAAGCTGAATTGAACGATTTTAACAATCTTAACTATTTTTAAAACAAAGGGCATAAAAATCGGGAGTATTCGTTTTGTCTGCATAATTATTCTGCTATCTTCGTGGCACTCTGAAAGAATTTAATAAATGGATTTTACAGGAAAAACAATTTGGATTACCGGAGCGTCTTCGGGCATTGGAAAAGCAGTGGCCATAGAGTTATCGGCATACGATGTAAAACTTATTCTTTCAGGAAGGAACGAGCAAGCCTTAAAGGAAACAGAGCGGCAATGTACACAAAACGGATGTTCAGCAATTGTGCTACCATTTGATTTAGGCAACGAACAATCCGTTAAAAATGCAGCAGATTATATTTATAAAAATAAGATTAAGCTTGATGCGCTCTATCAGTTCGGAGGAATCAGTCAACGGTCATTTGTGCATGAAACACCCGTTTCAGTTGATCGGAAGATTTTTGAAATTAATTACTTTGGAACCATTGCGTTAACTAAACTGGTTTTGCCGGAGATGATTAAAAACGGTGGGGGGCACCTGGCAGTAACCTCCAGTATTGTTGGTAAATTCGGATTCCCGTATCGTTCTTCCTATTCAGCATCAAAACAGGCCTTGCACGGTTTTTTCGAAAGTTTAAGAGCTGAAAATACAAAGAATAACATTCGGGTTTCGGTAATTATTCCCGGACGCATAAAAACAAATATTTCGGTAAATGCGGTTAACAAAGATGGCAAAACACATTCGAAAATGGATGAAGGCCAGGACACCGGCATGGCAGCTGAAAAATGCGCAAAAATAATTTGCAGAAAATTAAAAAAGGAAAAAAAAGAGATATTAGTAGGAGGCACAGAAGTAGTTATGGTGCACATCAGACGGTTTTTGCCGCGTTTGTACTATTACATGGCTTCGCGTGTAAATCCACTGTAATTGAAAATATTGAGCGGGTATGAAAGCACAAATTAATGGTATTCAGCAGTTAGGAGTTGGAGTTGAAAACCTTCAGGAAGCGTGGAAATGGTATCGCGAACATTTCTCGATGGACATAAAAATGTTTGAAGATGAAGCAACGGCCGAACTTATGCTTGCCCACACAGCAGGCAAAACACGCGACAGAAGGGCTGTTTTAGCGCTTAATATGCAGGGGGGCGGTGGCTTTGAAATATGGCAACACACCGGTAAAAAACCCGAGCCCATAGCTTTTGAAATTCAACTTGGCGACCTGGGAATTAACATCGGAAAAATTAAAACCGAAAATGTACAAGCGGTTTATAATAAGTTTAAGCAGGAAAAACTTAACCTGCTTACACCAATAACAAAAGACCCGGCCGGAAACGATCATTTTTTTATGAAAGACATTTATGGAAACTCCTGGGAAATTAAAAACCAGGAAGGTGTTTTTCGAAAAAAAGAAAAGTCGTTGAGCGGCGGCGTTTTAGGAACTGTAATTGGGGTAAAAGACATGGATACCAGTCTTAAAGTATACCAGGAAATTCTTCAGTACGATGAAATTGTTTACGACAAAACAGGTGTTTTTGAGGATTACAAAGGTATTGCCGGCGGCGACAAAAAATTCAGAAGGGTTTTACTTCGTCATTCCGATGTAAAACAAGGTGCATTCAGCCCATTTTTTGGGCAGTCGGTTATCGAACTGGTTCAGGCATTTGATTACGAGCCAAAAGATATTTACGAGGGAAGAATATGGGGCGATCCGGGATTTATACATTTGTGTTTTGATATAAACGGAATGGACGATTTTCGAAAAAAAGCAAAAGCGCTTGGCTATCCGTTTACAGTTGATAGTGCAAAAGCAACGGAATCATTCGACATGGGAGAAGCTGCAGGAAATTTCGCTTATATACAAGCGCCTGAAGGCACCTTAATTGAATTTGTTGAAACACATAAAATACCAATTGTCAAAAAGATTGGTTGGTATATCGACTTGCGTAAACGCGGCTATCATCCCCTTCCGAACTGGATTATGAAATTGTTCCGTTTTATGCGGGTAAAAGACAAAAAATAAATCATAAAAAAAGAGACATTTTAAAGTGTCTCTTTTTTTATGAACTTATTTTACTGAAAACTTAAAAATAGTTGTTGATTTTAGTTGCTCGCCAGGCTTTAGCAATGTACTCGGGAAATTGGCCTGGTTAGGCGAATTCGGAAAGTGTTGGGTTTCTAAACAAAATCCGAAACGTTTTTCATAAGCCTTCCCGGATTTTCCGATTTCCTCGCCTTTTAAAAAGTTTCCGGTATACAGTTGTACGCCCGGCTCTGTCGTATATACTTCCATTAGCCTTCCACTCTCTGGATCGAAAGCACTGGCTGCAAAAGCCAACTCGTTACTCTCTTTATTTATTACGTAGTTAAAATCGTAACCATTACCAAACTGCAATTGCTCGTTAGGGTTGTCAATACGCGCTCCAATTACATGTGGCGTGGTAAAATCCAAATCAGTTCCTTTAACCAAAGCAATGTCCCCGGTTGGAATCATCTCTGAATTGGCAACGGGTGTTACACTATCAGCATTTATCAATATTTCATGATTTAAAATATCACCGTTCCCCTCTCCTTTCAAATTAAAATAACTGTGGTTGGTTAAATTAAAATGACATGGTTTATCTGTTGTCAGTTCATAATCAATTTTTAGTTCGTTATCGTTGGTTAGCGAGTAAGTTACTTTTACCAATTTATTACCAGGAAAGCCATACTCTCCATCGCTGCTCTCGAGTTTAAAAACAGTAACATTCCCATTTTTTTCGGCATCCCAAACTTTTCGGTACCAGCTATCGGGCCCCGAGTGCAAGCAGGCTTTGCCATTGTTTACCGGAAAATTATAGCTTACATCATCAATAACAAAACTCGCATTTGCTATTCGATTGGCAAACGGACCAACAACAGCTCCATGGCTTGCTCCATATTTCATATAATCATCAATTGATTTAAACCCAAGAACGACATCGGCAAAGTTTCCTTTTTTGTCGGGTACATAAATAGCAACAATTTTAGCTCCGTAATTGGTTAGAGCCACTTGCATTCCGTTTTCATTTTCCATAACAAACAAACGGGTTGGCTTTCCGTCAATAACACTTTCAAAATCGGCTTTTGTAAATGGCATCTCAATTTCTTTTTTTAGTTGAGTTGTACAAGAAAAAATAAAAACAAGGATAAGTAATGGTAATATTTTTTTCATTCGAATTGGTTTTAATCGCATAAAGCTACTATTAATTATAATTACCTGCTAAACGTTTTTTTAAATTGTTTAACCGAAATTTATTCAAAAGATCCATTAAAAAAGTGTCATGTCATTGATTTTCTCATTTTTCTATTTTTCATTTGTAATACTATTTTTTGAAAAATGGAATCGATAAAAGAAATATATAAAATTGGGCACGGACCTTCGAGTAGCCATACCATGGGGCCCAAAAAAGCAGCTGATAAATTTTTGGCAGATAACCCTGGTGCCCATCATTTTGAAGTTACATTATACGGAAGCCTTGCCGCAACCGGGAAAGGACACTTAACTGATTTTGCTATTCAGCAAAGTTTGGGCAATCGGCTTTTGCAAATTTTATGGGAGCCAAAAACTTTTTTGCCCAAACATCCCAATGGCATGATTTTTAAAGCCTTTTCGGCAAATAACGAGCAAATATCATCATGGACATGTTACAGCATAGGAGGTGGTGCTATTGTTGATGAAACCACCAATGCTGAAACAACTGAAATATACGAACATCGCACCATGTCGGAAATATTAAACTGGTGCAATCTTAACGGAAAAAGTTTTTGGGAATATGTTGCAGAGTTCGAAGAGCCTGATATTTGGGAATATTTGGAAGAAGTATGGCAGGTAATGTTCGAGAGTATCAAACGCGGTTTAAAAACCGAAGGTGTGCTTCCCGGAGGATTGAAACTACCCCGAAAAGCACAAAGTTTTAACACCAAAGGACATAACTTTGCTACTCCTTTCAAACGTCGGTCACAATTATTCTCTTATGCACTGGCAGTATCAGAAGAAAATGCTGCCGGAGGTAAAGTTGTTGCCGCTCCAACTTGTGGAGCCAGTGGTGTTTTACCTGCCGTTCTGAAATATTTCAAAAAAATACATAAAAGCGATACCAATACCGTATTACGGGCACTGGCTACTGCCGGACTTATTGGCAACATTGTAAAAACCAATGCTTCAATATCAGGAGCAGAGGTGGGATGCCAGGGAGAAGTTGGAACTGCCTGCGCCATGGCTTCGGGGGCAGCAACGCAAATGATGGGAGGAACAATTTACCAGATTGAATATTCGGCAGAAATGGGCCTCGAGCATCATCTTGGGCTTACCTGCGATCCGGTTGCAGGGATGGTGCAAATTCCTTGTATCGAGCGTAATGCTTTTGCAGCCGAACGAGCAGTTGCGCATAATAATTATGCATTGCTAACTGATGGCCGCCATCGCATTAGTTTTGATGATGTAGTGGAAACCATGTACAAAACCGGCATTGACTTGCAAAGTAAATATCGTGAAACGTCGGAAGGAGGACTTGCCATTTTTGATGCTCTGCCAAAGTGCTAAAGTCGCGGGGCTGGATAATTTTCGATGGGAAGTTGAATCTCAACCACATCGCCCTGTTTCCATTTTTTTGCAATTTTACAATAAGTGCCAGGCTGCGTAAAATATTTTACCTTTTTCACTTCAACATTAGTGCCCTCTGCCCAATCGGGTATTCTAATGTATAACTCAATATAGCGACGTTCAGTCATTTCAAAAAATAAAGTAACCTTTCCCGACTCCGGATAATCGGTTTCCTGCCTTAATCGCACCTCTCCTCCCAGAGTATGCGAATAGCCAATTTCTGCAGGTTTAAAAATATTAACATAAATATGATCAACGTTTTTAGTAAACACAAAGGGTTGTACCTTTTCGGCTCCTGAACTGATTTCAGAAACTTGTTCCAGCGCCTGCGCATAAATTTCTTTGCCTGTTAGTTCCAGTAACAATCCGTTCATTTCTATCCAGCATGCGCTAATTAATGAATCAGTTAAATCCACATTTCCGTTGAGAACAAAACGTTGATATTCATTTTCAAATTCGGCCAGACTAAAACCTTTATCCGCTGTTTTATACGAGGTTACAAAAGTAAACAGTTCGCTAAAACCTGCGTTTTCTCTGATGTTTTCGAATTTTACAGATGTATTATCAGTAGTAAACCGTTGCGACTTTTTTAAAGGAAATCCCTGTTTATCGGCACACGAAATAAAAAGAATTAGAAGTAGGATAAAGCCAAGTTTTAGATTCATGCCATATTATTTATCAGCTATTTAACACTTGGTTAAACGAAGTGTTCATTTAAAAATCAAAAGAAAAGATTATTAAAAAATGATTTGTTGAATAAAAATAAATTTCCATACCTTTGTGTCTCAATAGCAAAGGAGAAACGAAAATGAATAACTCAAAATATAATACCGTCACAAATTGCCGACCGTTCTAAGGTTGGCCAGGTAGAGTTTATTTTTATCGTTTATTCACTTATTTTCCATATTTTACAATGTTACGCAAAAGAACAAATGTGTTGTCTTTAAAAAAATTAAAAGACCTTGACTTATTAGAACTCTGGATTGATGTAAAAGAAGCAATTGGAGGCACCGAGCGGGATTTTACCGAAGCCAGCCTTGGAAAAGCTATTTTTATTTTAGCTGTTCCGATGGTATTGGAAATGATTATGGAATCGGTATTTGCTGTTGTTGATATCTTTTTTGTATCGAAACTGGGCGCTGATGCGGTTGCAACCGTTGGTATAACCGAATCGGCCATGACCATCGTTTATGCCATTGGAATGGGCCTGAGTGTAGCCACAACTGCGCTAGTTTCAAGAAGAATTGGCGAAAAAAATAAAAAACAAGCCGGAGTGGTAGCTTTCCAGGCCATGCTAGTGGGACTGTTTTTTTCAATTTGTATTGCCATACCCGGAGCACTTTTTGCAAAAAAGTTCTTAGAGCTGATGGGTGCAACGGCTTTAATGGCAGAGCAGGGATACCTCTACCCTGCCATAATGTTCGGAAGCAATGTGGTTATTATGCAGCTGTTTATTATAAACGCCGTTTTTCGTAGTTCTGGCGATGCGGCGATATCTATGAGGGTAATGTGGCTGGCCAATATCATCAATATAATTCTCGATCCGCTGCTAATATTTGGCTATGGCCCTTTCCCCGAATTAGGTTTGGCAGGTGCAGCTATCGCCACCTCAATCGGCCGAGGGCTGGCAGTTTTGTACCAGTTTTATGTCCTTTTTAAAGGGCATCATCGTATCAGGCTTTATTGGAATAGCCTGAAAATCAGGATTAAAGTAATGCAAAACCTGGTAAAAATATCAGGAGGTGGAATTTTACAAAACCTGATTGCCACATCGAGCTGGGTGCTGCTGGTGCGAATTATTGCAGTTTCAGGGCCTGAAGCACTTGCCGGCTATACCATTGCAATACGGATAATAATTTTTGCCTTGCTGCCGGCCTGGGGACTTAGCAATGCTGCCTCAACGCTTGTTGGTCAAAACTTGGGGGCAAACCATCCGGAACGGGCTGAACGGTCGGTGTGGATTACGGGGTATGTAAACATGATATTTATGGGTGTGGTCGGTATTCTACTTGCCATTTTCCCTGATTTCTGGATGAAACTATTTATCGATGAAACGGAAGTAGTAGCAAATGGAACAATGGCCTTGCGCATTATTAGCTTTGGTTTTTTGTTTTACGCACTTGGCATGGTACTTATGCAGGGCTTCAATGGCAGTGGCGACACCATTACACCCACCAAAATCAATTTTCTTAGTTTCTGGCTGTTTGAGATTCCACTCGCCTACCTGCTTGCTATTGTTCTAAATATGGGGCTAACCGGTGCGAGTCTGGCCATTGTTTTGGCAGAGTCGTTTTTGGCACTCACTGCTCTTTTTCTATTTCGAAAAGGAAAATGGAAACTTCGAAAAGTATAAAACACACCTAAAAAAACTACAATGAACAAACAAGAGTTACCACAAGAATTAATTGAATATATAACTGACAATCAAATAGAACAAGCGGAGCTTGCCCGAGTTATTGCAGAGCATAAAGAACGTTACAACATCAGAAACAATGACACGATTTATTCTGCTGAAATATCCGGGAATATTAGGTTTACGGCAAACTCCTCTGCCGATTTTCCAGCTGTTGGCGACTGGGTTCGGTTTACAAAAATGGACGAATCAAGTGCGATTATTCTGGAAGTGTTGCCGCGCTTTTCGGTATTGCAACGGCAAGCTGTTGGGAAACATGCCGAGGTACAACTGATTGCTGCTAACGTTGATGTTGCATTTATCGTGCAAGCTGTTGGGCACGATTTTAATTTAAACCGGTTGGAACGGTACCTTTCCGTATGTTTTGCCGGAAAGATAAAACCGATTATTATCATTTCTAAAACCGATTTGGCCGACGAAATGGAATTAAAACAAATGCTGCAAGAAATAGCGACACGCCAAAGTTCCTGCACCGTTATTTCATTAAGTAATCAATCGAAAAAAGGACTCGACAGCTTAGAGCAAGTATTGGAGCCCTATAAAACCTATTGTTTTTTGGGATCATCGGGTGTAGGTAAATCAACCATTATCAACCATTTACTTGGCGTACAGCAACAAGAGGTTAAAAAAATAAGTGAAAGCACCAGTAAAGGCCGGCACACCACCAGTCATCGCGAATTATTTGTATTGAAAAACAATAGCATTGTTATTGACACGCCCGGAATGCGTGAACTGGGAATCACCCATTTGTCAAACGCATTGGAAAACACCTTTGATAATATTGCAGAACTGGCTACCCAATGTAAGTTTAACGATTGCAGTCATATAAATGAAACAGGTTGCGCCATTATAAGCGCAGTTGAAAGTGGCAAATTAAGTGAAGATAGCTACCAGAATTACCTGAAACTAAAACGCGAACAAGCTCACTTTAGCAGTACAATCTACGAAAAACGCCAGCGAGCTAAGGATTTTGGGAAAATGGTAAAATCCATTCTTCAGGAAAAAAAACAATCGAAGTAATGCACTTTTAGTGAACAATATTCGAAATCTGATTATTATATCCTATTGAAACTAAACTTTATAAAAATGAAAAAAATAGCAATTGAAATTAAGTGGGCCATTTTGTTTATTGTAATTCAACTTTTATGGATGCTGGGCGAACGAATGGCCGGTTTACACGACGAGAATATTGAAAAACATGCCATTGTTACCAATTTCTTTGCAATACTTGCAATTGCAGTTTACGTAGTAGCCTTGCTTGATAAAAGAAAAAATTCGTACCAAGGCCGGATGACCTGGAAACAAGGATTTTTCAGCGGATTGATTATAACTGTTGGTGTAACTCTTCTGACGCCCTTGTCGCAATACATTACCTCAGCAATTATTACTCCTGATTATTTTTCAACAATGATTGCATACACCGTTGAAACCGGAAAAATGACACAAGCTGCAGCCGAAAGTTATTTCAACATGAAAAGCTACATTGTACAAAGTGTAATTTTTGCACCCGCCATGGGTATTGTAACCTCGGCAATTGTCGCTCTTTTCACCCGGAAAAAATGAAACGTGTAAAATAGTTAATGCAACTCTTCAAAAAGCCAAGCCTTTCAACCGAATGAGTATTGGCCTTAACGATAAAAACCGGAAATGATTTCCCGGTTCATGAATAAGTTTTATTTTCACAATAAAATGCGCGAAATGAAGATAAAACTTATTCTTTCTTTTATTCTATTGGTAAACCTTCTATCGGCTCAAACATCAAAAATAGAGTTTACTTTAACCCAAGCCGATTATCTGTATCATTTTGCCTACGAATGTATAGATCAGGAGTATCCGAACAAGCTGAATCAGGTATTGGGTAACGACAGTTACCTCGCTCCTCCCCGCCAGTTGCATCCTGCCTTTTACGGTTGTTTCGACTGGCACTCGTCGGTTCACGGACACTGGACCCTGGTAAAAATACTGACCTGCTTTCCTGATTTTGAACACAGTAATGAGATTATTGAAAAGCTAAAGAAAAATATTACTGCTGAAAATATCCTTAAAGAGGTGGCGTACTTTGATGATGAACACAACAAAACCTACGAACGTACCTATGGCTGGGCATGGTTGCTAAAACTGGATGAAGCATTGCGCGAATGGAACCATCCCGTTGCGAGTGAACTACAATCTAATCTGAATCCGCTTACCGAATTGCTTTCAGGTAAATTCAACGAATTTTTAGACAAATTAATTTACCCCATTCGAATTGGAGAACACAGCAATATCGCTTTCGGAATGTCGTTTGCCTACGATTGGGCAAAAAAGTACGACACCCACCTGGCGGAAAAGATAGAGGCCAAAGCCCTTGAATATTACCAAAACGATTGCGATTGTCCGCTTACATGGGAACCGGGTGGATTCGATTTTTTATCGCCCTGCCTTCAGGAAGCATCTGTAATGTTAAAGGTTTTACCTCAAAAGGAGTTCGAAAAATGGTTAAGAACTTTTCTACGCGGAATAGAGAAACATCCTGCAAAATACATTGAAATAGCCGAAGTAACGGACAGAAGTGATGGCAAACTGGCCCATCTTGATGGATTGAATTTTAGTAGAACATGGTGTTTGTATGAAATGGGATACACCCTGAAAAATCAGAAACTAATAGATTTGGCTGATGCACATTTTAACTACAGTTTTGAAAAAATGGATTCAGGCGAATACGCAGGAGCCCATTGGCTGGCATCTTTTGCTGTTTATGCACTAATTAAAAGTTCTGCAAAAAATTAGGACAATGCAAAAAACACTGCTTTTTACGTTTCTTTTTCTCCTTTCAAAATTCAGTTTTGCACAACAGCATACTGAACGCTTTACCAGCATCGATGTATTGCATTATACGTTTGATCTACATTTAAACGATTCAAGCAAGCAAATACGAGGAGAAACCAGTGTTTTTATAAGGCTTTTAAAACCTGCAGACACTGTTCAGCTTGATTTTATTGGAATGGATGACTCGGGAATCGGCATGATTGTTAACTCGGTAAGCTCCGATGAGCAAGCCCTTGTTTTCTTGCATGAAAACAATAACTTACAAGTGGAAGTGCCTGAAAGTATAAGCTCGGGCGATACGGTGTGTTTTAAAATCTGCTACACCGGTATACCCGCTGATGGTTTGGTTATTTCGGAAAACAAGCACGGCCAACGCACTTTTTTTGGCGACAACTGGCCCGATCGGGCAAAACATTGGCTACCAACAGTCGATCATCCATCGGACAAAGCAACACTTGAATTTTTGATTTATGCCCCCCAACATTACGAGGTTGTTTCAAATGGAAAGCGCGTTGAAAAGAAACAATTACCCAACAACATTGAATTTACTCACTGGAGAGAAGATGTGCCCATATCAACAAAATTGATGGTGATTGGTGTTGCTGATTTTCTGGTAGGCAACAACGAAAACTACCAGGGAGTGCCGATAAGCTCCTGGATTTTTAGACACGATAAAGAAACCGGTTTTAACAATTATAAATACGGCACAAAAGCACTGGCGTATTTTTCAGCACTAATTGGCCCTTATTCATACGAAAAACTGGCGCACGTGCAATCGAAAACACGCTACGGAGGAATGGAAAATGCCAGTTGCATATTTTACCACGAACGAACAGCTACCAGCCCCCAGAGCCAGGAGCGTTTATTTGCCCACGAAGTGGCCCACCAATGGTTTGGCAACTCGGTAACTGAACAAAACTGGCACCACCTATGGTTAAGCGAAGGTTTTGCCACTTACCTTACACATGTTTACATGCAACATTTTTATGGTAATGATTTATTTAATGCACGTTTAAAAAACGACCGCGAACGAGTAATAGCCTATTCAAACCAAAACCTGGCTCCCATTATTGACACCACAGTAACTGATTACATTCGTTTATTAAATACAAATTCTTACGAGAAAGCCAGTTGGTTTTTACACATGTTACGCGCTAAACTTGGTGATGACATATTCTTTAAAGGATTACAGAAATATTATCGTGATTATAAAAATTCAACTGCATTAACAACTGATTTTCAAAAGGTAATAGAAGCGGTTTCGGGCAAGAAACTCGATTACTTTTTTACACAGTGGCTGTGGCAGGCTGGGCATCCGGTTTTAAATTATACCTGGGGAGAAACAAAACAGGATAATTACATGCTGGAACAACATATTTCCATTAATCAGAATACTAATCAGTTATTTGCTTTTCCCCTTGAAGTTTTGATTACATATGAAGATGGCAGTTCAGAACTTAAATACACAAATTTTGATGGTGTGAATTCAAATATTCGGGTTCAGGTAAAAACTACTTCCCCGATAAAAAGCATACAATTAGATCCCGAGGTAAAACTTCTTTTTGAGCTTGCACAAACGAAAATGTAGGAATTTGTTTAGGATTGGCACGGTACCATACAAAAAAAAGCCCTGACGAAACTGTCAGGGCTTAAATGTATTTCACCTCAATAATAAAGTCTTTATTTTACTTTTTCTACGATTGCTTTGAACGCTTCAGGTTGGTTCATAGCCAAATCGGCTAAAACTTTCCTGTTTATTTCAATTTCGTTCTTTTTCAACAATCCCATGAATTGTGAATACGACATTCCTTCCAAACGGGTTGCAGCATTAATACGCTGAATCCACAATGCACGGAATGTTCTTTTTTTCGCTTTTCTATCGCGGTATGCATAAGTTTGTCCTTTTTCCCAGGAATTCTTTGCAACCGTCCAAACGTTTTTACGCGCTCCGAAATAACCTTTAGTTTTTTTCAGTAATTTCTTTCTCCGGGCACGTGATGCTACATGATTTACACTTCTTGGCATACTTTTTACTTTTTTGATAATTGGCGCTCCTCATTTTTAATGAGAATTCTTTAAAGCACAATTACCTGGTTTTTAACTCTTTTTTTACCTCTCTTGATTAAAAGGTTTAATAAAGATCAGTCGAAACGACTGACTACTTCATGCACAACAAAAGTTTAACGTTGCTTTCGTTTGTCTTATCGATTGTTGTCCAATAAGTCAAATTACGCTTACGTTTTGTACTTTTCTTAGTCAAAATATGACTTTTGTAGGCGTGCTTCCTTTTAATTTTACCACTTCCGGTTAGTCTAAATCGTTTTTTAGCTCCGGAATTCGTTTTCATTTTTGGCATAATCCCTACTTATTAAAATGTTATCAAAGAACTTTATTATAATTGTGTTTCAACACTAAAACAAGTTGCTTTTAACGGCTACTTATTTCTTTTTAGGTGAAATAAACATTGTCATTCTTTTACCTTCAAGCCTTGGCATTTGCTCTACTGTTCCTAACTCTTCAAGGGATGTTGCAAGTTTTAGCAACAAAATCTCACCTTGTTCTTTAAACAAGATTGAGCGTCCCTTAAAAAATACAAAAGCTTTAACTTTTGCACCTTCCTGTAGGAATTTTTCAGCGTGACGCAATTTAAACTGAAAATCGTGCTCATCGGTTTGTGGGCCAAAGCGAATTTCTTTCACCACTACTTTTGTAGTTTTGGCTTTCATCTCCTTTTGTTTCTTTTTTTGCTGATAAAGAAACTTTGAATAGTCGATGATTTTACAAACCGGTGGATCGGCTTTTGGCGAAATTTCTACCAAATCCAATTCCAATTCGTCTGCTATCTTTAATGCCTCGCGTAACTGGTAAATTCCCGGGTTTTCAATATTGTCTCCCACTAAACGTACCTGTGGCACCCTGATTTTGTGATTAATCCGGTGTTGTGGTTCCTGCTCTCTTCTGGGCTGGAAATTTCTTCTCGGACCTCTTCTCTTAATAGCTATAATGCGTTCCTCCTTAAGTTAGTTATACAATCCTGATAATTGATCTCTTACTTCTTTTGTTATAAATTCTGCGAACTCCTCGTTTGTCATTGTGCCTTTGTCTCCTTCGCCCTGTCTCCGCACGGCAACTGAATCAGACTCTGCTTCTTTTTCTCCAACAATTAACAGGTAAGGAATTCGTTTTAATTCGTTGTCGCGTATCTTCCTACCAATCTTTTCGTTACGATCATCAACAACGCTGCGAATATCGGAAATATTTAGAAATTCTGAAACTTTTTTAGCATAATCGTTATACTTTTCACTGATAGGTAATACAACGACCTGCTCTGGTGTAAGCCATAACGGAAATTTTCCGGCAGTGTGTTCAATAAGCACGGCCACAAACCGTTCCATCGACCCAAATGGTGCACGGTGAATCATAATCGGACGATGGCGATTATCATCGGCACCAATATATTCCAGTTCAAAACGCTCCGGCAAGTTGTAATCTACCTGAATGGTTCCCAATTGCCAGCTTCGTCCCAATGCGTCTTTAATCATAAAATCGAGCTTCGGACCATAAAAAGCAGCTTCTCCCAGTTCTGTAACTGTATTTAAACCTTTTTCGGTGCAAGCTTCAATAATTGCCTGTTCTGCTTTATCCCAGTTCTCCGGGCTTCCAATGTATTTTTCTGGTTTTTGCGGATCTCTCAACGAAATCTGAGCTGTATAGTTTTCAAAATTTAAGGCTTTAAAAATGATAAAAATAATGTCGATAACCTTTTTGAATTCATCTTTAAGCTGATCGGGGCGGCAGAAAATATGGGCATCGTCTTGGGTAAAACTGCGAACACGTGTTAAACCGTGCAATTCGCCACTTTGTTCGTAGCGATAAACCGTTCCAAACTCGGCCATACGAACCGGAAGATCTTTGTACGAACGTGGCCACATTTTGTATATCTCGCAATGGTGCGGACAGTTCATTGGTTTTAACAGGTATTCTTCTCCTTCGGCCGGTGTATTAATTGGTTGAAATGAATCCTGACCATATTTTTGATAATGACCTGATGTTTTGTACAATTTTACATCTCCGATATGAGGAGTCATTACCTGCTCGTAACCATATTTTTTCTGTACTTTTTTCAGGAAATTTTCGAGTTGCTCGCGCAGTTGTGCACCTTTGGGTAGCCATAATGGCAAACCTTGCCCAACAGATTCTGAAAAGCCAAACAACTGCATTTCTTTACCTATTTTACGATGGTCGCGCTTTTTAGCTTCTTCAACCATCTCGAGGTATTCCTGCAGCATTTTTGCTTTCGGGAAGGTAACACCGTAAACACGGGTAAGCATTTTGTTTTTCTCGTCGCCACGCCAATAGGCACCTGCAATTGCTGTAAGTTTAATCGCTTTAATGTAACTTGTATTGGGCAGATGGGGCCCCCGGCATAAATCGGTAAAGTTACCTTGCTGATATAAAGTAATTGTTCCGTCTTCCAATTCGCCAATTAAATCTTGCTTCAGTTCATCGTCTTTTTCTGAGAACATGGCCAAAGCTTCGTCTTTTGAAATATCAGAACGTGTAATATCATTTTTCTGACGTGCCAGTTCAAGCATTTTTTGCTCAATCTTTTGCAAGTCCTTTTCCGATAAAACTTTTCCTTCGGGTAAATCTATGTCGTAATAAAAACCTGTATCAACGGTTGGTCCAATGCCAAATTTTGTTCCCGGGTAAAAAGCCTCAATGGCCTCTGCCATAAGGTGTGCAGAAGAATGCCAAAAGGTTTCTTTTCCTTCTCTGTCATCCCAGGTGTGCAATTTTATATTGGCATCAGCGCTTATTTTTCGCGATAAGTCCCAAATTTCGCCATCAACTGTAATAGACAAAACATCTTTTGCCAAACGATTTGATATTGACCGGGCAATTTCCAGTCCGTTTACAGGCTCTGCAAATTCGCGCACACTGTTGTCAGGAAGTGTAATTTTTATCATTTCTATTATAACTCCTATTATTGCTAAATTTATTTTGCGCGGCAAAGATAAACAATCCTTTGATACTTGGAAGAATTGAACACTAGCTTATTCGTGTTTTGTAACGTTTTATCAACACTTCCGTGTTAAATCAAAATTGAAGCTGCTATATTTTGCTAAAAATATAGTTTTAACACATACTTCGTTCTTTCATATTGAAAGCAATTTATTCGTATTGATTTTAAATTAACACTTTTGGCGCTATTAAGATTTCAATTCAGTGATATTTTTATGATTTATTGATTTCTTTGTAACAGACAGTAAAGGAATTCGATAGATTATAATTTTATAAATCATGAAATTTAGAGATCCGGAAAATTGTGCTACTCTGGAAGAAATAAGGTGTGAGATTGACAAAATTGACGAGCACATTGTTTTGCTTTTTGCTGAACGGCATAAATATGTTGAAGCTATTGTTCGATTTAAAGATGATGAAAATGCCATTATTGCCGAGGATCGAAAACAATCGGTAATCAGGCAACGCCGCGAATGGGCAGAAAAAAATGGATTAAATGCCGATATTTTTGAACAAATATACAGGCTTTTAATAGAGAGTAACATAAAACATGAAATGGAATTATTGAAATTAAAAAAGAAAAAATAATGTACAAAGCAGACATAAAAGTAATGGATTGCACAGTGCGCGACGGTGGGCTAATGAACAAATGGCAATTTAGCGATGAATTTGTACGTGGTGTTTATAAAAGCTGCGTTGAAGCCGGGATTGATTATATGGAAATTGGCTATAAAAGCAGTGAATCGGCTTTTTCGAGAGAAGAAGTTGGCCCGTGGAAATTCTGCGATGATAAAGACCTGCGACGTGTTGTTGGCGATAATGATACAAATTTAAAGCTATCGGCGATGGCCGATATTGGCAGAATTGCGCCTGAAGACATCCCTCCGGCAAACGAAAGTTTGATTGATATGTTACGCGTAGCATGTTACTGCCACCAGGTTGACAAAGCCATTTGGTTGGCAGAACACTGCATGGATAAAGGATACGAGGTTACCATAAACTTAATGGCTGTTTCAAAAGTAAATGAGTCGGATTTGGACGAAGCCTTAGCCGACCTTGCAAAATCGCGTGTTCCAATAATTTATGTTGTAGACAGTTTTGGCAGTTTATATTGCGAAAGTATCGAGCGTTTGGTGAAAAAATATGCAAGTGCCATGCCCGAAAAAGAGTTGGGAATACATGCACACAATAACATGCAGTTGGCTATGTCGAATACTATCACCTCTTTAATTAATGGTGTTACTATGCTAGACGCCACCTTACTGGGAATGGGCCGAGGTGCCGGAAACTGCCCAGTTGAGATTTTAATTGCTTTTTTAAAAAATCCGAAATACAGGTTATTACCCCTGCTTGATGCCATTCAGAACCATGTTAAACCATGGCAGGAAAAAATTGATTGGGGATACCACGTTCCTTATCTGGTAACCGGAGCCATGAATGAACATCCACGAAGTGCCATGAAATGGATGGATTCAGATCAGAAAGATGACTTCGTATCATTTATGAAAGAAATGCACGACTACGAGCTTCTGGAATAAAAATATATTTGGATTAAAATAAAAAAGGATGCATCTGAAGATTTTAGCTTTGAGGATTGCATCCTTTTCTTTCTATATCGACCTTAACTTCGGGAATTGCGAAACAATGCCTTCCAAACAGATTATTATTTTATCGTGATTAGCCATTCGAATAACATTTTTCTATTTTTGTTCAGGATATAGAACATGGAGCGAAAAACAACCCGATACAAACTTGTAATCATGAGTTTTTCATAACAGGAGCTCTGCAAAATTATTATACACATGAAAAAACTGTTTATTTTATTCGTCATTCTTTTTCCCATTGTCACAGCACAAGCTCAGCAAACACAAAAAATTAGCTTAGAAGATATTTTTGTTAAAGGAACATTTCGTGCACAATCAGTTTACGGTTTGCGTTCGATGAATGATGGCATTCATTATTCAACGCTTGAAGGAAGAACAAAAATTGTAAAATACAGTTATAAAACGGGTGATGAAGTTGAGGTTATTTTCGACATAAAAGAAGTTAAGGATGCGCCTATAACGTCTTTTTTAAATTACCAGTTTAGTGATGATGAAACAAAAATTTTGTTGACGACCAAACGCCAATCCATCTACCGCCACTCTTACACGGCAGAATATTACGTCTGGAATTCAGTAACCCGGGAATTATCTGAACTATCGGATAAAGGAGCACAAAAGCTGGCCACCTTCTCACCTGATGGCAATTACATTGCCTACGTACGCGACAACAACATTTTTATAAAAAACTTAAAGTTTGGCAGCACCCACCAAGCTACAACAGATGGCAAATTTAACGAGATTATTAACGGAGCTCCTGATTGGGTTTACGAAGAAGAATTTGGCTTTAACAAAGCGTTTTGGTGGTCGCCCGACAGTAAATTTCTTGGCTACATTCGTTTTGATGAACGAGAAGTACAGGAGTTTACAATGCCCATGTATGCAGGAGCAGCACCCAGCTACAACGATTACCAGTTATATCCGGGAGAATATACCTTTAAATATCCTAAAGCCGGAGAAAAAAATTCAGTTGTAGAAGTTTATTCGTACGAGGTTAAATCAAAAACCGGAATAAAAGTAGACATAGGTGATAAAACGAACATTTACATTCCGCGATTACAGTGGACTCCGGATGCCAATAACCTGGTTGTGATGCGATTAAACAGACATCAAAATCAGATGGATATTTTGTATGCTAATCCTTACACAGGAGATACCCGAAATTTTCTTACTGAAAAGAACGACCGTTATATCGCAGAAGATTTCCTGGATGCGTTTACCTACCTTGAGAATGGTAATTTTGTTGTTAAAAGCGAACGCAATGGTTGGTCGCATTTATACTTATACGACAAGCAAGGATTTGAACTGGCCCAACTCACCCAGGGAGAATTTGATGTAACCGATTTTTATGGATACGATTCAGCCCGCGAAATATTTTATTATCAGGCGGCAGCAGAATCGCCTTTACAGCGCGAGGTTTATTATACAAGTCTTGATAAAAAAGTGCAAGGAAAACTTTCTGTAGAAGATGGAACAAACAGGGCCGTATTTAGTAGCAATTTTAAGTATTACATAAACTATTTTAGCAATTCCAAAACCCCGGCATATATATCCCTTCACGACACAAAAGATGGTGAACAAATTCGTTTCTTACAGGACAATACCGTATTAAAAAACACCGTGCAAAGGATGAATATCCCGCAAAAAGAATTTTTTAGTTTTACCACGTCCGAAGGGGTAAGCTTAAACGGGTGGATGCTAAAACCTACAGGGTTTGATCCGGAAAAACAATACCCGGTTTTGATGACCCAGTACAGTGGCCCCAATTCGCAAAGTGTTACCGATGCCTGGGGGCGTGGCGTGGGTTGGAACGAATACCTGGCCCAGGAAGGTTTTTTGGTTGTTTGTGTTGATCCACGCGGCACAGGAGCACGGGGCGAAGAGTTTAGAAAAATCACCTATATGCAACTTGGGAAATACGAATCGGACGACCAGGTGGAAGCTGCAAAATACCTCACTACACTTCCCTATGTTGATGCTGCCAATATAGCAATTTTTGGATGGAGCTACGGAGGATTTATGACTCTGCTGGCGATGGAAAAGGGAGGCGAATTATTTAAAGCCGGAATTGCTGTTGCGCCGGTTACCAGCTGGCGTTTTTACGACACCGTTTATACCGAGCGCTATATGCGAACACCACAGGAAAATCCGGAAGGGTACGACGATAATTCGCCACTAACACATGCCGGCGATATAAAAGGGCAGCTACTTATTGTTCATGGATCGGCAGATGATAATGTTCATGCGCAAAACACTTACGAAATGACCGAAAAAATGGTTCAGTCCGGCGTTCAATTTGATATGGCCATTTACACCAACAGAAACCATGGAATACGAGGAGGAAACACAAGTATGCATTTGTATGCTAAGATGACAAATTTTTTAAAAGATAAACTTCAGTAATTAGCTCTGCATTAGCATCATTTGCCTTTATAAAATAAAATTTACGAAAGGAGTAAGTGATAGGCAGCAAGTGCTAAATCTGATTTATACTAAAGCATTTCATTGCAACTAACCATTAAAAAACAAACAAATGAAAAGAATTGGAGGTTATTTTTTTCAGGGAATTCTATTGGTAGCTCCCGTTGCGATTATTGTTTACATTCTGTATTCCCTGTTTATTCGTGTTGATGGCTGGCTGCTAAACACAATTAAACCTCTTATTGGATTTTACGTTCCCGGTTTAGGCATAGCCCTTCTATTTGTTTTTATAACAATCCTGGGTTTTGTTGGCGAAACAACATTGTTGAAACCCATAAAAATTATTGCCGGAAAATTTATTCGGCGAATACCTTTACTAAACTTATTATATACTTCTCTAAACGATCTTTTTTCAGCTTTTGTTGGCAAAGAGAAGAAATTTAATGTACCGGTTAAAGTGCTGTTTAACAATGAGAATAATTTATGGAAACTGGGGTTTATTACAAAAGAATCGCTAGCAGAATTTCAACTCTCAGACTTGTCAGCAGTCTATTTTCCGCATTCTTACAACTTCTCAGGCGAATTATACCTGGTTCCCAATAATCGAATAGAACAACTGGATTTATCTCCGGCTGATGTAATGAAATTTGTAGTATCGGCCGGTGTTACCCGTATTGATAAAACCAATTTCTAAAACAAGAAAATAAACAGATTCTGTTTTTTGCCTTAAAAATATGCCGTACGAAGTTTTTAGTAAGCAGGACTATTAAAAAAAATGCCTTCTTAGATTGCACTTCTATCAGCAAAATTCAACACAAGTTCAGAATTTAACAATGTATTTCTGTTAAATATAATAACAACATCTTATTTTACAATAAAAACAAAGGTTCTATTAACTAATTCTTATACATATAATTAAAAACCTGTATACCTGTAATTTACCCCGAAAATATTCGATATTGGTAAGCGGTTAATATCTACTGAAAGCTTTTTTGCAACTAAATTATTAACATTATAGCCCGAAATGTCTTATATTACTTGTGATTTAATATAATTCATAAAAAACCTGAGAATGTATTATTTAAAACCAAGTCTTATGAGAGTTTTTTACTTTATGATTGCAGTAATTCTGCTTATATCGTGTGCAAACGAACAACAAAAACAGATGCCCCCTTTGCAGGTAAAAGCTGTTGAGGTAGTTCAAAAAGATGTAGTTGAGAAAATAGATTTTGTGGGTCAGGTATATGGCTTTCAGGATATTTCTATCCGCGCACGGGTTGTTGGTTACCTTGAAGGAATTCATTTTAACGAAGGGCTTCCGGTAAAAAAAGGTCAATTGCTTTACACCATCGACGCCCAACCCTACGAGGCCGAGGTAGCTGCCAAGCAGAGTCTTTTGGCAGAAGCAAAATCCTTATATGCAAAGGCGCAAAGCGATTTAAACCGGTACAAACCATTAGCCGAATCAAACGCGGTTAGTAAGGCCGATCTGGATGGTGCCCAGGTACAATTTGAAGCTGCTGAAGCCCAAGTTAAGGCCGCTGAGGCTAATCTTGAGATTTCCAAAATTCAGTTGGGTTATACCAAAGTTTATTCACCTATTGACGGAATAATTGGAAAATCACTGGCAGAAATTGGCGATTTGGTTGGACAGGCACCATTAGTTGTGTTAAACACCGTATCGAAAACAAAAGACATTCACGTTGATTTTTTCCTTCCGGAAAACCAATACCTTCAGCTGGCAAACAGTATAATTGAAGAAGGCAACGCTATGTATAAAGCAAGTGAAGAGCACAAAGAATTCCTGGAATTGGTATTAGCAGATAATTCTATTCACCAATATAAAGGTGCAGTTAATTTTGTCGACCGTGGTGTTGATAGCAACACGGGTACCATACTTATACAAACGCGTTTTCCCAATCCTGACTTAATTATTCGCCCGGGGCAATTTGCAAAGGTCAGAATACCGATAACTCATTCGCAAGCCATAATGGTTCCGCAGAAGAGTATAAAAGAACTGCAGGGACAATATTCTGTGTTTATTGTAAATGCTGAAAACAAGGTTGAAACCCGCCAGGTAGAACCTGCCGGCACTATTGGCGATATGTGGAGAATTAAAGATGGTTTAAAAGCCGGCGAGAGAGTCTTAATTGAGGGACTTCAGAAAGTTCGAAACGGAATGCCAGTTGTGGCCGAAACCGTTGAATTTAAAAGCCAATTCCCAAACCTATAATTTTTAGCCATGGCAGATAAAAAAGGAAATTTTTTCGTTCACCGGCCTATTGTGGCTATGGTAATTGCCATAGTAATTGTAATTGTAGGCTTTGTTATGCTCAGTGGATTGCCCATTGAGCAGTACCCCAACCTTACGCCTCCAATTGTTCAGGTACGGGGTACTTATACAGGGGCAAATGCACTTACGGTTGAGGAATCGATGGCAACTCCATTGGAGCAGCAGATTAATGGCGTTGATAATATGATTTACATGAAATCAACCAATGCCAATGATGGTTCTATGAATATTCAGATATCGTTTGATGTTGGAACCGACCCGGATATGAATACGGTATTAGCGCAAAACAGGGTATCTGCAGCCACTGCAAAGCTTCCCGAATCGGTTAAAAAGTTTGGCGTAATGACTGAAAAATCGCTTCCAAATATTTTAATGCTGATTGCATTAACTTCCGACGGACGCTACGATCAGGATTTTCTGGGCAACTACGGATTAATAAACATTAAAGACCAACTGGCACGTATTAAAGGTATTGGGCGTGTAAATGTAATTGGTGCATCGGATTATTCAATGCGAATTTGGGTTAAACCCGATCGTTTGGCAGCAATGGAACTTACTATTCCAGAAATTTTAAATGCCATTAATCAACAGAATGCGATTGTGCCCGGAGGTAAATTCGGAGCGGAGCCTTCGCCCCCGGGAACAGAGTTTACTTACACTGTAAGAATGCCGGAGCGTTTTAATTCACCAGAAGAGTTTGGAGAAATTGTTGTACGTACCCAACCTGACGGTTCTCAGGTAAAATTAAAAGACATTGCAGAAATAAGCTTGGGCGTTGAAACATACAGTGCATTTACACGACTAAATGGCGAGGCATGCTCAATTATTGCTCTTTACCAGGCTCCGGGCTCTAATGCCACAGAACTGGCAGCACAGGTAAAACAAGAAATCGAACGTCTCTCAGGATCGTTTCCCGAAGGAATCAAGTACGATATTTCGCTGGACTCAACAGCTGCCATTACTGCGGGAATCAACGATATTGTGGAAACGCTGATTATTGCTCTTATCCTGGTAATTCTGGTGGTGTTTATTTTTATTCAAGACTGGCGGGCAACGCTAATTCCTACCATTGCGATTCCTGTTTCATTAGTGGGTGCATTCATTTTCTTCCCTATGTTGGGGTTTACCATTAATGTACTTTCCTTACTGGGGCTTGTTCTGGCAATAGGTATTGTTGTTGATGATGCTATTGTTGTGGTTGAGGCCGTTCAGGTAAACATTTCAAAAGGAATGAATTCCAAAGAAGCCACTCTTGATGCCATGAGAAAGGTATCGGCGCCGGTTGTTGCCACCACACTTGTACTTGTTGCCGTATTTATTCCGGTGGCAGGTATGGCCGGTATAACCGGAAGATTGTACCAGCAGTTTGCAATAACAATTGTAGTATCGGTTATCGTTTCGTCGGTGAATGCCCTTACCTTAAGTCCGGCATTGTCATCGCTCTTACTTAAAAAACCCAAAGCTTACAAAGGTCCATTGGGATGGTTTTTCGGGAAATTTAACAAATGGATGGGAAAATCAACCGAAGGCTATATGAAACTGACCAATGTTTTTACACGAAAGATAAAGCGAGGTGTTGTATTTATTCTGGTAATTACAGCAGGGATGGGTTTGTTTGGTAAACTTGTTCCCGGTGGATTTATTCCAGCAGAAGATATGGGATATCTGTTTATTAATATGCAGTTACCCGATGCAGCATCTTTACAACGTTCGGATGAAGTGGCAAAAAAAATCGAGAAAATACTGGAAGATATTCCTGAAATTGAATATGTTACCAACGCAACAGGTTTTAGCATGTTATCTGGTGCAATGGCAACAAACACCGGTTTTATGTTTATTGCACTTAAAAACTGGGACGACCGTGATAAAACCGCGAATGACATCATTCTCGAAATTAACAAGCGTTTAATGGTACAGGTTAATGAAGCCCAGGTTTTTGCATTTGGCCCACCCGCTATTCCCGGATTAGGTAATGGTTCAGGCTTTAGTATAATGTTGCAAGACCGCGGCGGCAACACCCCTGATTACCTGGCACAAAATGCAGCCAAATTTATGCAGGCAGCCAATGCACGCGAAGAAATTGGTAATGCATTCACCACTTTTCAGGCCAATGTTCCGCAGCGTTATTTAAATATAGATAAGGAAAAGGCACTAAAAATGGGGGTTTCGTTAAATGATTTATACACAACCGTTGGTGCATTTATGGGCGGTG
This sequence comes from uncultured Draconibacterium sp., assembly GCF_963676735.1. Lineage (NCBI taxonomy): Bacteria > Pseudomonadati > Bacteroidota > Bacteroidia > Marinilabiliales > Prolixibacteraceae > Draconibacterium > uncultured Draconibacterium sp. The sequence continues at coordinate 1,904,758 of NZ_OY781464.1, forward strand.
CGTATGTAAACGACTTTACCCGCTTTGGGCGCTTATATAAAACGTACATTCAGGCAGAACACGAATACCGTGTTTCTGAAAAGGACATCAATAACTTTTTTATAAAAAACAACAATGGAAATATGGTTCCCCTGGCCACCCTGGCAACGGTTGAACCAATCTCAGGTCCGGAATATACCAACCGCTTTAATCTGTACCGGGCTGTTGAAATTACAGGAGCACCGGCACAAGGTTATACATCTGCGCAAGCCATGCAGGCACTTGAAGAGGTGGCTGCCGAAGTATTACCGGCTGATATGGGCTATCAATGGAATGCCATGTCGTACCAGGAAAAACAAGCATCCGGGTCACTGGGTATAATCATGATTTTCTCGCTGCTATTTGTTTTTCTTATCCTCTCGGCACAATACGAAAGCTGGTCGTTGCCATTTAGTATTTTACTTGGAACGCCATTCGCCATTTTTGGGGCGCTATTTGCCTTGTGGGGAGCGCGTATGTTTAGTACCTCGTTCGAGAATAACATATTTGCACAGGTAAGCTTTGTGATGCTGGTTGGTATGGCGGCAAAAAATGCCATACTGATAGTGGAGTTTGCCAAAGAAGAATTTGACCGTGGTAAAAGTCTTTTTGATGCTGCGACAGAAGCAGCACGCTCAAGATTCAGACCAATTTTAATGACTGCCTTTTCATTCATACTTGGCATTTTCCCGCTTGTAGTTGCATCAGGTTCAGGCGCTGAAGCACGAAAAGTAATGGGTATGGCACTTCTCGGAGGAATGACATTGGCAACCTTACTTGGCGTATTCTTTTACCCCATGCTTTTTGTGTTTATTGGTAAAATTGCCGGCTATGAAAAAAAGCGGGATTTGAAAGCAGCACACTCAGAACAAAACAAATGAAGAACCTTACAATACAAAAAAGACATAAATGAAACGAAATAGAACATATAATTTAACCGTTTTTGTTGCGCTTTTACTGTTGGCAAGCAGTTGCATGGTTGGACCTAATTTTCAGGAAGCGGCAGTTGAAGCACCAGAAAGCTATCGCTTTCAGGATAGTACTGCAACAGAAAGCGACACTGTAAACTGGCAGGTACTATTTAACGATCCGGTTTTGGCAACCTTAATCGATTCAGCTTTGGTTAATAATCTCGACCGGCTAATGGCTGTTTCAAGCATAAATGAAGCACGAGCTTATCTGGGCATGGCCAAAGCCGATTTATATCCGCATATTTCTTATTCTGGCTCGTTGGCCTACGGAAATTCACAAGCCCCTTCCCTGTCGGCCATGTCGTCGTTAAATGCAGTGGCCAATGTTAACTGGGAAATTGATTTTTGGGGCAAATACAGAAGAGCAACCGAAGCTGCAAAGGCAGACTTGCTTGCCTCTGAATTTGGACTAAAAGCATTGGAACTAAGTCTGGTGACACAAGTAGCCACTACTTATCACACCTTGCTCGATTACAGAAACAGACTGGAAATAGCACAAAGAACACTGGAATCAAGAACTGAATCATCCCGTATAATTCGCGAACGTTTTGATAAAGGTATAGTTCCGGAAATTGATGTAAACCAGGCAGAAATTCAGGAAGCAACTGCGGCTGCTTCTATTCCGGTTTACGAACGCTCCATTGCTTATACTGAAAATGCACTAAGTGTTTTAATAGGAGAAAATCCGATGCCGATTATTACCGAATCTTCGCTTGAAGAGCTGCCGCTTCCCGCAGTAGTTCCTTCAGGATTACCCTCGGAATTATTGGAGCGCCGCCCCGACATATTACAGGCTGAACAAATGCTTAAAGCCCAAAATGCGCGTATTGGTGTGGCACAGGCCATGCGTTTCCCTTCAATAAGTTTAACCGGATTGTTAGGGCTTGCCAGTGCCGATCTGGCGGATTTTAACTCGGATGACGCATTTATTGGCTCGCTGGGTGCCGATTTATTTGGCCCCGTTTTTCAGTTTGGAAAAAATAAACGACGGGTAGAAGCACAACGCGAGGTTACCGAACAAATGAAGTTTAACTACGAAAAGGCCGTATTAAATGCTTTTCGCGAAACAGAAGATGCCCTTGTTTTCATTAGTACAACAAGCCGGGAACTTGAATTTGTTAGTAAACAGCTTGAAGCATCGAAAAATGCTGCAGAACTGTCGCGCCAACGATACGATGGAGGAGTTACGAGCTATCTTGAAGTACTGGATGCCGAGCGCGTGTTATTTAACATTGAGTTATATTATTCAGAGCTTTTACAAAAAAGCCTGGAGGCAAATATTAATCTGTACAAAGCACTTGGCGGAGGCTGGTAACAATAGTTTTTAGCTATCAAAAAAAAGAAACAGGCTGTAAAATAATTTACAGCCTGTTTCTCTTTTACTTCAGGTAATTCTTATAAAAAGCAGTTTTTTGTTCGTCGCCAAACCGGGCATAAATATTAGCCAAATATCCCGCATATTCTTTTCCTGGGTTTAACTTCCATAAAGTATTTAAATAGGGCAAGGCTTTTTTAAAATCAGCTGTTACCAAATCCAGTTCTTTTAGCAGAATACTATAATTCTTTCGGGTTTTATTTTTGTTGTACCTGGCCATTTCTCTTTCGTAACGATTTTGTCCGGCCCAGTAATATTTTTTAGCATTCCACGCTAATGCTTCTATATTTTCAGGATTTATATTCAACAATGCACTGGCTACACTATCGCAAACAGCTGAATTATCCATCTTCTTATTAACAAAAAAATATTGCTCAAGATTACTCGCATCAGCTTTGGCTTCACTATTCAAATTATTCCAGGCAGCAAGTGCTTTTTGAGGTTCGTTTATTTCGTTATAAATTGCCAGTAAACGTGCGTTTGCTACTGTATTTTTGTTGCCAAAATTCTCCACAATATATTCAAGTGCCGAAAGCTCTTTCGATAAATTTCCTTCATTCTGGTATACTCTGGCCAATGTCTCATACATCTCAGCATCAGCATAGTTTTTATATCGGGCCTGATCGAACCAACTTATTGCCTGGCTGGCATTTCCGGTTTTAAAGGCAGTTTTGGCAGCCTGAGCAAAATCAGCACCTGTTACATCCTCAGTTGCAGTAGCATTAAAATAGGCAGTCCATGCTGTTAGTGCCTGCTCGTAATTGCATGAGGCTTCATAAGTTGCCGCTTCACTTTTTGCCGTTGTAAGCACTTTTGGCGTTCCGCACGATGCCAGAATTACTACCAGCAATGCTCCCCACAAAAAATTTCTTATAATCATATCATCTTTTATTTCGTTGCCAAAACTAAAGAATTTATTGTAAAGCGTTGGGCTGGATCCTTATTTTGGGGCAATGTTTAACCTGAAAACAATTAAATTTTAGCTAATAACTTGAAATTAATTTTAAACACCAAACGCTGCTAACTATTGGTGTTGAGCATGTCGGCTATCATCTTTCTCATTAATATTTTTATTAATGCTTTGTAAAATCTCGTCTTGCAACACGGGATTGGTTAACAGGTAATCGTGGCCAAGCCCTGCCATATCTTTAAAATTTATAATTTTTTTGATATCCAAAATATTGATGTAGGCAGGCAGCAGCTCCGGAGATTTTGGCCCCTTGTTTCCCATTCGGTTTTTCAGGTGTGCCACACTCGACAATTTTAGCAATATATCTTTTGAATTTACATAAACATCTACCGTATCTGCCATTTTATAGAGTTCATCAAACGCATTTCCATTTTCAAATGCATCACGGGGAGCTACACTTCCAACAAAAGATATTCGGTTATAAGTTTTTATTAACGGTATATTTTGGCGTTTTCGGTTTAAAATATATTGCCTGAACAACTCGTTACCCATCGATGAAAACAGGATAGATATGGTTAAATCTTTTGGATGCGTTTCAAAATATTCATCATCACTGATAAAATCATCGAGCATGTGCTGAAATATGGCAAAATCGGAGGCACCATTTTTTGATGATTTTACAGCGTTATAATATTTGTAAGCCTTATCCTGAGTTCCCCATGCAAAAACACTAATTGAAGCTTTGTTAAACAAAGAGTCGCCATAATTTGTTTTTAAACGCCGCATATAACTGTTTACCTGTTTATCAAACGATTTACCGTAGCCTCCAACAATAAAATAGAAATTTTTAATTCCTCTTTCCAAACGCTGATACTCATACAATTGGTATAAAAAATTATGTTTTACTTTTTCCTGCGGATAACTATCAGAAAAGTTTACGGCCCTGAAATTTATTCCAATGGAATCGGTTTCAAAATTATAGTTGCAAAAATACAGGGTATTGGTTTTATCGGTTGAACTATTTTTAAAATTATAGCTTCCGTTTGGGTTCACTTCTATGGGCCGGTTGGTAAAAAACGGGACTTTCTGAGGCTCCCACTGCTTGTTGGTATCAAAATAGGTGATCTCCAGCTGCGCCTTGGCTCCCAGCTGAGTTAGCAATAAAACCAGTACACTAAATACAAAATTTATTTTGAAAAACATAAACTGATTTTTTTTATACAAGTTACTTAATTCTTAAAAATCATTGGTTCAATCCAATAAATTATTTCTGTAAAATCTCATTAATAAGCTCGCTAATCATGTCTCCACGCGTTAATGCCATCATGTGCGAACCATCTTCAACCAAATAATCAAAATGAACAAAGCGAGCCGGTAGTGTTTTATCGTTATCGCCATGTATGTGCATTATCTGTTTGTTATTTGATGTACGTTCCCATGTTAAAATCATGGTGGTTGTTCGTTTTAGAAACACAGGGTTCTTGCTTTTCAGCATGCTTTTAAAAGTTTCTTTGTCTTTATTTCTGTCGGGTTCAACAATAGGCTGCAAAATTCTGGCTCCGGTTTTTATGGCAAATCCCGGAACCAACCGGTGAATGGGAATAACTTTTTGAAAACGATATCTTCCGGGAAATTCTTTTCGGTTTTTAGCACTCGAAATAACAATCACTTTTTCGGGATTAAGAAAATCTGCCATTTCCGTTGCCAGCATTCCCCCCAAAGAAACGCCCACAATGGAATAGTTTTTTGTTGTATCGATTTGTTTGGCCAGTTCTCGCGCATAAGCAGACATATCCCACCCTTTTTCCGGTATGCTATAGGTAATGTGTATAGTTTTGCAGGTAGAATCGAGTTCGATGTTTTTAAATAAGCGTGCATCAGCTCCCTGGCCCGGTATAAAGTATACGTGCTTCTTTTGCTCGCCAAAACAACAAACAGAATAGGCAACACATAAAATAGTGGCGAGAATATTTTTTGCGGAACTGCAAAATACAATTCTGCTTTTGACCATTGTAAAATACATCAGACTACAAAAACTAATTGATTTTCAGCTTATTCAACTTCTCGAATAAGGCTATTTTGTTAATAGGTTTTGACAGGTAATCCGTACAGCCCGCCTCCAATGCTTTTTTATCTTCGCCCTCCAATGCATATGCTGTTTGCGCTATTATAGGAATGTTGGTATTAAATTTACGTATTTGTCGGCATGCTTCATAACCATCTTGAAGGGGCATTTTTACATCTAAAAGGACGCAATCAATGCCGGGCGTATTTTTTACTATTTCAACCACTTCAAAACCATCTTTTGCACGCATAATATCTGCAGCTATTTCACGCAACAAAATCGAAAGATGTAAGTAACTAATGTCGTCGTCTTCTGCAATGAGTAGCTTTAAATCTTTACTACTTTTAGTATTAGGCGTTTTTCGTACCTGTTCATTTAATTTAGTTTTGCCATTGCTATTTTTTAACGGCATGTTTAAAATAAAACTTGTTCCTTCTTCTGCTTTCGACTTAAAAGTAAGCGAAGCCCCCATTAATTCGGCGTACGATTTTGCTATAGCCAAACCCAAGCCAGAGCCTTCGCGCGCCTTAATATCATGAATATCGGCCTGTTCAAAACGATTAAAGATTGCTTCCTTCCTGTTTTCAGGAATTCCGATCCCCGTGTCTGTTACCGAGAACTCGAAAATACTATCGGTAATTTTGTAGTTGATGTTAATAGCACCTTTGTCGGTAAATTTAATGGCATTTTTTATCAGGTTGGTAAAAATCGAATTCAGTTTTGTTTTATCACACTCAAGCAAACCAGAGGCTGCCACCATGTTTCGCTGAAGACTGATTTCCAAGCCTTTCTTTTCTGCCTCTGGTTTAAAAAAACGAAAAAGTAACTCAATATCCTCTCCTACATTAAATAAGCTATTTTCAATCTTTACTTGCCCTGCATCAATTTTTGAGATATCAATAATATCGTTAACCGTATTTAACATACGTTTTCCACTCTTTTTAATTATGCCCAGGTATTCCTGCTTTTGGCTCTCAGTTAGGTTGTTTTGATCTAACAGTTCGGCAAAACCCAATATTCCATTCATTGGGGTACGTATTTCGTGGCTCATATTTGCCAGAAATGCCGATTTTAAGCGATCAGCTTCTTCTGCTTTTTCTTTGGCTTTTATAAGATCTGATTGTGCTTTTTTATAACCAGTCATATCCATTACCATTCCCAGGAAATGGTCAATGTCTCCATCTGCTGTTCTTTTTGCAGTAACGGCCAGGTCTATCCATATAATTTTTTTACTTTTTGAAATACATCGTTTTTCCAGTCGATAACTATCAATCTGGCCTTTTCGAAATTTTTCCAGCAATTCCTGTTCTTTTTTCAAATCATCGGGAAAGGTATACATAGTAATATCCATTTCCAGCATTTCTTCCCTCGAGTATTCAAGCATAGCCAGAAACTCGTTATTGGCTTCAATAATTTTGGTGTTTTTATCGGATAACACCATTCCAATATTGGCATTCTCAAACACCCCTTTAAACTTCGCTTCACTTTCAACCAGTGCTTGTTCTGCCTCTTTTTGGTGTGTAATATCTTTAAAAACACAGTAGGTTTGCTTGAAACTACCATCGGGATTATAACCGATGCAGCCTTCAAAAGAAACATCAATAAAATATCCTTTTTTATGCCTCAACTTAAATTGAACATCATTTACATAACCTCGTTTTTTAAATGCCGGGAAATTTTTCTGAAAATGCGGTACCCACTCCGGATGTAAAAAATCAGCATAACACCTTCCAATTACCTCTTCGCGATTGTAACCCAGGGTTGATAACCAGGTGGGGTTAACATCGATAAAACACCCATCTTCGTTAAGCGACTGATAAGACAATGGAGCATTATCATACAGCGAGCGAAATTTATTTTCACTTTCTTTCAACGAATCCTCAGCTCTCTTTTGTTCTGTAATGTCACGGGCAATTCCCATCATTATTTTTTTGTCAGGAATTGGAATGGTATTCCAGGCCAGCCATTTGTAGTCTCCGCTTTTAGAGAGGTAACGGTTTGTAAAACTAATTGCTGCCTCTCCATGCAATATTTTTTCGGCTTTATTTAGTGTGGCCTCCCTGTCATCAGGATGAACAAAATCGATAAAAGGTTTGTCGCGCAGTTCTTCGTTAGTCCAACCTATAGTTTTTTGCCAGGCAGGGTTTAAATCGCGCAAATAGCCATCAAATCCCGCAGTGCATATCATATCAACAGTTAAGGCAAACATCATTTCGCGTTCCTGCTTTAGCTCTTTTACATTGGCAATATCAATAGCGGTACTGGCAATATACATAGGGGTATCATCGTTATTCGAAATAACCACACCGTTCATTAGCATCGGAAATTCTTTTCCATCCCTGGTAATATGCCAAACTTCCTCGTTTGAATAAGATCCTTCTTTTTTTAACCTGTCATTTATTTCAACAACATTATGCAATTGTTTTTCGGAATGAAAAACGGAAAGGTTTTTACCTATTAGTTCCTGAGGTTTGTAACCATGAATATTAGCAAAATAATCGTTTATATAAACAAGGTTTCCATCCAGGTCGGCAATTGCATTGCCTTGAATGGCTTTATCCGAGATGCTTTTAAATTTTGTAATCTCCTGCTCCCACTCTTTTCGTTCTGTTACATCGCGTGCAGTAGTAATTATAACTGTTTTGCCATTAAACACCCCCCTGTTTGCTATTACTTCCTTAAAAAACAATTCGCCGTTTTTTCGAAGTGCCCAAAAATCAAAGTTTCTTCTTTTACCATCTTCAAAAACTGCCTGAAGATCTTTTATAATATGGTCGATATCGTTTTTGCCAGGGGCAGCCACATCAGCTGGTGTTTTTCCCAAAAATTCTTCGCGGGTGTAACCATACATTCTTTCGGCGCCTTTGTTTATCTCAATAAATGAAAAACTTTTATCCAGAATATAAACGGCCTCAGTAAGCGAATCGTATATATTCTTATACGTTGCCGAATACAGTTCCAATTCAGCCACTTGTCTTTCAAGCTGCTCTATTTTTTGGTTTAAAAGGGTATTGTCCATTGATTCAAAGAGTTAATTACAAAATTACAACCTTATTAATAAAGAATATCAACGCAATTTGGTGGGAATTGCTTATATTTCCTCTTTGAAGATAAATATTTAATACGACTTGTTCAAGTTTAAATTATTGCTTGCATTTTTTTTTTGAACAAATTGAATAACACCGGGTTATAACAGCAACTCATTTTTCGCAAATGCACGGTTACATTTATGGACAACATTAATACCATATATTTTCAGGGAATAAGGATAGACGAACCCATTGTTACACTAACAGATCTGTTGGTATCGGTTTTGTGCTTTATTTTTGCCTATCGACTTCACCGAAAACAAAGCAACGAAAAGGTATTAGTTTATTTCAAATTCTATTTCCTTATTATGGGAATAGCCACGGCCCTCGGCGGAATAATCGGGCATGCTTTTATGTACCAGTTTAGTTTTTACTGGAAACTACCTGGATGGATTACCAGCATGTTCTCGATAATGTTTGTTGAACGCGCAGCTATCGAACACACCCGAATATTACTTTCCGGTAAAATCGTAAAAATATTGGGTATTCTAAATATTATTGAGTTTCTCACCTTTCTTTCCCTTACCATTCTTACCCTTAATTTCTTTTATGTTGAATTTCATTCGGGATATGGGCTAATGTTTGTTGTGCTCTCGCTGGAAGGTTTTCTGTTTTTAAAAACCCGCAACAAGGCCAGTAAGTATATGCTAATTGGTGTGACCATTGCAGCAATAGCTGCTTTGTTTTTCATGAACAAATGGTCCATTCATCAATGGTTCAACTACCTTTCGGCAAGTCACGTTTTAATGGCCCTGGCGGCATTCTTCTTTTATATTGGAGCCACAAAAATTGAAATGGGAACCAACCACTCAACCAATCGGAATTAAAAATTCTACTCAAACTGTAACGCAATTTAGCTGATGTAGTCTTATTAAAAAACCTTTTTAATGAAACTAGCACCAGTTCTCATTTTTATGCTTTTGTTTTTAGGACTTTCGGCTCAGGATAAACGCATTTACACCACCTCAACAGCACCGGATTTAAACATCACAATTGATGGGGCCTTTGACAAAGAAGAATGGCTGAATGCGATGTGGGACAACGCATTTGTACAACACGAGCCCAATGAAGGAGAAGAGCCGTCCAGACAAACCGAATTTGCCATTATGTATGATGCAGTTAACATTTATGTTGCCATACGGTCTTTTGATGATCCCGACAGCATTTCAATGCGTATGTCGCGTCGTGATGAGCTTGAAGGCGATTTAGTTGGCATCTATTTCGATTCGTATTTTGATAAGCGAACTTCATTCGGTTTTATTGTTTCGGCTGCCGGGGTACGAACGGATATGGTAAATACCAGCGATGGAGAAAATGAGGACGATACCTGGGACCCGATTTGGTATGCAAAAACCGCAAAAACCAATAGCGGCTGGAATGCCGAGATGCGGATTCCGCTTACACAATTACGATTTGAGGAGAGCGAGGAGCAGGTTTGGGGACTAAATGTATTACGCTATATTTTCAGAAAAGACGAGCTTTCATCGTGGCAAGCCATGAAACGGGAAACATCGGGCTTTACGTCCAAATTCGGAACGCTAAAGGGCATACAAAACATTAAGCCACAAAACTCCTTAAGTTTCACCCCTTACCTGGTTGCCCGAACAGAACGCTTTAAAAAAGAGCCGGAAAATCCGTTTTTGGCAACAGGAAAATCAAATGATTTTGATGTGGGGATGGATGCAAAAATTGGCCTTACCAATTACTTAACACTCGATCTTACCATCAATCCGGATTTTGGACAGGTTGAAGCCGACCCCTCGCAGGTTAATTTAAGCACCTACGAAACTTTTTTTCGCGAAAAACGACCGTTCTTTATCGAAGGCAACAATATTCTTTCGTACACCCTGGCATTTGGCGACGGCGACCAATCATCGAATAACCTGTTTTATTCTCGACGAATTGGAAGAAGACCTCATTATTCGCCCGATTTGGAAGACAATGAATATGCTGAAAATCCTGCCTTTACAAAAATTATAGGTGCAGCTAAAATTACCGGTAAAACAAAAAGCGGTTGGTCGGTAGGTATTATTGAAAGCGTAACCGCACGTGAAACGGTTGAGATAAAAAACTCAAATTCTGCCAGAAACCAGGTGGTTGAGCCACTTACCAATTACTTTGTGGGTAGGGTTCAAAAAGATTTTAACGAAGGCAACACTTATGTTGGCGGAATGCTAACGGCCGTTAACCGGAATATTAAAGATGAAAAGCTTGATTTTCTGCATAAAAGCGCTTATAGCGGAGGTATTGATTTTGTGCATAAATGGCACAACAAAGACTGGATGATTGACGCTGGTGTATACTTTAGCAAAGTACAGGGGAGCGAAGAAGCCATACTTAATACTCAAACCGCTTATTCGCGCACTTATCAGCGACCCGGTGCTGATTACGTAACACTCGATTCTGCACGTACTTCTCTTGCCGGATCGGGCGGAAAATTAAGTTTTGGAAAAACCGGAGGCCGCTTTAAATTCGCCGGCATTTTAAATTGGAAAACCCCCGGACTTGAAATTAATGATATTGGATTCACCCCTAATGTCGACGAAATTCTTCAAGCCATTTGGCTGGGGTACCGGTGGTACGAGCCTTTCTCTTTTTTTCGGAATATGGGCCTCAATTTTAACCAATGGACCTTGCATGATTTTGGCGGAAACTTAACCGAAGCAGGTATGAATGTAAATGGCCATGCTCAGTTTACAAATTTTTGGCGAGCATTTGGCAGTCTGAATTTTAATGGCGAGGAATATTCAAATTCTGTACTTCGTGGCGGCCCCTCAATGAAACTGCCGGGAGGTCGTGGTTTTTATGCCGGTGTTTTTTCAAATCAGCAAAAAAAATTCACCTACGGTATTGATGGTGGAATAAGAAAAAGCAATGAAAAGGATTATTACGCGCGAAAGAGCGTTGAAATTGAATTGGGATATCGGCCTGTTCAGTCGGTTCAAATTGAAATCAGTCCCGAATATGGAGTAAGTAGTAACCAATTGCAATACATCTCGCAAGAGGATTACGGTTACAGCACCCGTTACATTATGGGTAATATTAAACGCAAAACCTTTAGCACCTCCATTCGGTTAAACTACAATATTACGCCAGATCTATCCATTCAGTTTTGGGGGCAGCCTTTTATTGCAACAGGCGATTATTCGGAATTTAAATACATTACAAACAGCAAGGCAACAACTATTACCAACAGGTATTCTTTTTATACCCCGGAACAGATTTATTTTGATGCAACCGATGGTATTTACCACATAGATGACAATTTAAACGGAGAAACCGATTATAGCTTTGATGATCCTGATTTTAATGTAAAAGAATTCTTATCAAACCTTGTTGTGCGTTGGGAATTCAGTCCCGGCTCAATGATTTACCTGGTGTGGTCGCAAAACCGGGCAGAATATTTAAACATGGGTAGGTTTGATTTTAATAAGGACATAAAAGAACTTTTTGATCAGGAACCGCACAATGTATTCCTGCTAAAATTTTCCTATCGAATAGGAAGATAATAACTATGCGAAAGTTGAAAAAAGGCCGTTTCTAATCTTTTGATCCGAAACGGCCTTACTTTTTATCTGAAGCTTTATTTAATCGATATAAACTTCCTTACCGCTTAGCTCAATCGTTTTACTAATAACATTTGCCCCCTTACCTTCAGGTTGTGTTCCACCTATATAAATGGTAAAATCGCCCGGTTCAATTACACGTTTATCTTCATCGCCAATAATTGAAAACTGCCGGGGTTCTAATACAAATTTCACCGTTTTTGTTTGACCAGACTCAAGGGTAATGCGCTGAAAGCCTTCCAACTGATATTTCGGACGCGGTGTTGATGCGATAACATCTTTTAAATAAAGCTGAACCACCTCTTCGCCCCTCAAATTACCGGTGTTTGTAACTTTTGCTGTTATTTCAACAGCACTGCCCGCTTTGGCCTTTTTAGCTACTTTTAAGTCTGAATATTCAAACGAAGTATAACTTAATCCGTAGCCAAAGGGGTAAAGTGGCTCTCCGGAAAAATATTTATAGGTACGCTCTTCCATATTGTACTCTTCAAATGGGGGCAATTGCTTAACTGATTTGTAATAGGTAACCGGCAAACGACCTGCCGGGTTGTAGTCGCCAAAAAGCACATCGGCAACCGCACTACCACCCTCCTGCCCCGGATAGCCAGCTGTTATAATAGCATCCAGGTTTTCATCGGCCCAATTTACTGCCAGCGCACTGCCGTTTAGCAATACCAGAATAACCGGTTTTCCTGTTTCTTCAATCGCCGTCATCAATTCGCGTTGCTCCTGTGGCAATTTCAGGTGCGTTCTGTCGCCTCCTTCAAAACCATCTACCTTAATTGGCATCTCTTCTCCTTCAAGTCGTTGCGACAGGCCAAGTACCAGCACAACTGCATCAGCCTGCCGGGCTACATTAATGGCCGCCTCTTTCATGCTGTTATTCGGAACCGTCCATAAAAGCTTCGCATCGCCGTCACCATACCAGTTTTTATACTCATATACAAACTTGTATTTTTTACCGGCTTCCATATAAATTGCTTTTTCATGATGAAATGCATGGTGTTCGCTGTTATGTTCCAATATTTTTTCTCCTTCAAACCAAACCTCAAGCGTAGGCATTCCCCAACAGCCAATATTGTAGTTTCCGCTTACCGGTGGAACAATGTATCCGGTCCAGCGAACACTAAAATCATCATCGTTTAACTGTGGCGCCGGTGCTTCAGATTCCCAATAAAAATCGATATTCTCATCAATCCTCGAAAAAACCGGATCACCCTCCAGTTTTGAGTTATTAAAATACTCGCCTTTTACTCCCGGCTTTCCATCTTCTGTTTGAAGATATTGTGACGGAATGGCATGAAGGTTACTTACACCTTTTGCCAAATGACTTCCTTCGGCATATAAAATCTGGATATTGGGTAATTTATTTTGTAATCCTTTTAATACGGTAACAGGATTTTTGGCAATTCCATTATAGTTACCAACCAACGATTCCCAGTTATCAGCATTTGGGCCAATAACAGCCAGCGTTTTTATATCTTTTGAAAGTGGTAGTGTATTATTTTCATTTTTAAGTAAAACAATACTTTTTTGGGCAGCTTCAAGTGCCAGTTCCGTATTTTCGTTTGAGGTATTTACCGAAAACGGGATTTGGGCATAGGCAACATCTTCTTCCGGATCAAACATTCCAAGTTTAAAGCGTGCCATAAACAAGCGTTTTACCGCCACATCAATTTCGTCTTCGGTAATCAGTCCCCGTTCTACAGCTTCATTCAGGTATCGGTATGAAGCACCACAGTTGAGGTCGGTTCCAGCTCTTACGGCCACTGCCGATGCTTCTGCTGCATCTTCAGAAAACCCCTGAAAACGATAAAAATCGGAAATTGCCCAACAATCGGAAACAATATAACCATCGAAGCCCCAATCTTTGCGCAAAATATCATAAAGCTCAGTACTGGCACAACATGGGTAGCCACGAAATTGGTTATAAGCACCCATTACCGAATAGGCACCACCATCTTGAATTAACATGCGGAAGGCCGGCAAGTAGGTTTCCCTTAAATCGCGTTCGCTAACCAAAGCGTTAAACTCATGTCGTAAAGGTTCGGGGCCCGAATGTACGGCGTAATGTTTTGCAGTAGCAACCACTTTCAAATATTTCGGGTCGTTACCTTGCAAACCTTTAACAAACTGAGTTCCCAAAACACCTGTTAGATAAGGATCTTCGCCATAGGTTTCGTGTCCACGGCCCCAACGCGGATCGCGAAAAATATTAATATTTGGCGACCAAAAGGTTAATCCCTGGTAAATTCCACGTTTATCGCGCCGAATAAACTCGTGGTGTTTGGCTCGTGCTTCATCTGATATTGCGGTTGCCACACGATAAACCAAATCGGCATCCCAAGAGGCAGCAATTGAAATAGACTGCGGAAAAACAGTAGCATAACCGGCTCGTGCTACTCCATGTAAACACTCATTCCACCAGTTATATTCAGGAACTTGTAAGCGATCAACCGATTTAGAAGTGAACTCCATTTGGTCAATTTTTTCCTGCAAAGTCATTTGCGATACCAACAGGTCTACACGTTCATCAAAAGGAAGGGAGGAATCTAAAAAATCAAGATTTTCGTTTTGGCCAAATGCCAAACCCACATACCCGATTAGTATCAGGCTACAAAGTAATTTTTTCATCTGTTTGATATATTAAATAGTATAGTTTTTTTAGGTATGAGAACTTATCCAGCTACGCTTCAACTGTTCTGTTCTATTCCGACAAAATTACTAATTCTATTTTCTAACCATACATTTTTTTTTCATAAATTTTCTTCCAGTTATTAATAAAAGCATAGCCTCTTTTAGCTTCTTTACCAGTCATTAGCTACTTTTGTGGTATTAATTCAATATTTTATGAATCAGCATTTTTCGGCCTACAAAAAATTACGCGACAGTATCGACAAAAGAGCTAAAGAATTAGAAAAAGAACACAAATCCCATTTAAAATGCAAGGCCGGTTGCGACCTTTGCTGCATGGATTATAATATTTTTCCGATTGAATTTTATAGTATTCTACATGCCTTGCAAGAGAAAAAACAGTTGCCACAAGTTGCAGCAAAAAACGATGCTTCTGCTTGTATTTTCTTAAATAGTCATTGTTGTGCAATTTACGATGAACGCCCTATTATTTGTCGTACACACGGCTTGCCTTTACTTTTTATGAATGAAGAGAGCCAATGGGAACTTTCGGCATGTGAATTAAACTTTACCGAATTCGACATGGAAGATTTTTCCGAAGAAAATACCTTCTCGCAAGACAAATTCAACAGCAAACTTTTTCTACTGAATAAGAAGTTTATTTCAGCTTATAAGCAAACAAAATACGGCGAGTTTGACTTATTACCTGTGAAAGATTTACTAAAACATTTCTAATTCAATTACTATGAAACATCAATTATTGGTTTTATTGCTGATGGTTGCAGGCACTGCAGCGATGGCGTCAAATAACAAAACAATGGAAGAAAATAACAACAAACTGGCTGTACTCTGGACAAGCGGCGATCCGGATGTAGCAGAGAAAATGGCATTTATGTATACCTACAATGCAAAAAAGCAAGGTTGGTTTGAGGAGGTAGTTTTAATTATTTGGGGCCCCTCGGCTAAACTTGCCGCTGAAAATGAAATGATACAAGAATACATTAAAAAGATGCAGGAAGCAGGTGTAAAAACAGAAGCCTGTTTATACTGTGCAAAAATGTATGATGCGGATAAAAAACTTGCCGAACTTGGCGTTGACGTAAAGGGAATGGGAATTCCACTGTCTGAATATTTAAAAGATGGCTGGAGAACATTAAGCCTTTAAAATAAAAAAGCATCCGACATTAGTCGGATGCTTCTCAATATCATTTCTTTCTTCTAATATTCATCTTCATTAAAAAAGAAATCATCTTTACTCGGATAATCCGGCCAGATATCCTCGATGCTTTCATACATCTCCCCTTCATCTTCTATCTCCTGCAAATTTTCAATCACTTCAAGGGGTGCTCCTGAACGGATTGCATAATCAATCAATTCATCTTTTGTTGCCGGCCATGGTGCATCTTCCAATTTCGATGCTAATTCCAGAGTCCAATACATGTGTCTACAGTTTTATGTGGTTAAACTCGATTTTTATATTGGCGCGAATATAACAAAAAAACAATACCAAAAAACGTTAGACAAAAAAAAATATCAATACTCCCAAGTTGTTTCTTCCACACCTTTATCGAAGCTGAGTTTACGCGCTAAAACAAATAAATAATCAGAAAGCCGGTTCATGTATTTTATTAATTCGGATTGAACCGGCGCTTGTTCAGCAAATTCAAGTATCCGGCGTTCGGCTCTTCGGCATATGGTTCGGGCCACATGACACTGGGCTGCAGACAGTTCGCCTCCCGGAAGTATGAAATTACGCAAATCCGGCAACTGTTCATTAAAAACATCAATGGCTTTTTCAAGCATCTCAATGTCTTCGTTTTTTACAAGCAAGCCAGCAGTATATTCTTCCCCTTTTTCATCAGAAGCCAACCTGGAACCTATGTTAAAAAGTTTATGCTGTATCTGATGCAGTTGCTTTTTTATCTTCCCATCAATTTCATACGAACGAATCACTCCAATACAAGCATTTAATTCATCAACTGTTCCATAACTCTCTAAGCGCAAGTCAAATTTCTTTACCCGGCTACCTCCAACCAATCCTGTAGTTCCATCATCACCGGTTTTTGTGTATATTTTAAATTCTTCTGTCATTTTTTATTCTTTAGCTTTTCAACATAAAAAATCCCGCAATGTTTACCATTCGGGATATTGTTTTTATTAAATGTTACAAAGTTAATAAATTGGATTTTCATTAATCACATCCGATTCCACCTCGCCATCTTTTAAACGAATAATCCGGTGGGCATGCATGGCAATATCTTCTTCGTGTGTAACCATCACCAAGGTATTTCCTTTTCTATGAATCTCGGCAAATAATTTCATTATCTCTTCTGATATCTTTGAATCCAGGTTTCCGGTTGGTTCATCGGCAAGTAGCAATGCAGGTTTATTTACCAATGCCCTTGCAATTGCAACACGTTGGCGTTGTCCTCCCGACAGCTCATTGGGTTTGTGTTCCATCCGATCTGCAAGGCCAACATCAACCAGAGTTTCTTCGGCCATTTTTTTTCGTTCGGCCTTTCGTTTGCCAGCATAAACCAAGGGGAGCATTACATTCTCAAGAGCCGTATTCCTGGGCAAAAGGTTAAATACCTGGAAAACAAATCCGATTTCTGAATTACGTATTTCTGCAAGCCGGTCATCCGTTAAGCTACTCACATCTTTTCCGTTCAACACATAAGTTCCGCTGGTGGGAGTATCTAAACATCCGATAATATTCATCAGTGTTGATTTTCCCGAGCCCGAAGCCCCCATAATGGCAACATATTCGCCTTTATAAATATCCAGGGTAACCGAACGAAGTGCCCGAACCTCCTGCGTTCCCACTTTGTAGGTTTTTACAATCTTGTCTACGTGAATAATTTTTTCTTGCATGGCTTAAATTTATTGTATTGGTAGTTGTTTGTTCTGGAACATTACATAACCATTTGTATCGAAAGTAAAGATATGGCTTTCCTGTGGTTCTTGCACAGCAAATAATATTTTTTAAGAATTATTATCATAAGTTACTTTTCGCCAATTAACAAAAACTGTACCCAAGCGAATAACTCCAATGTTTATTTCTAATTTAATTTAACTTTTCGCGCATATTGTAGCGCTTTAAGCGATTATGTATATTTGCCACATGCCAGAATTTCTCGATCAGGAAATAAAATTTTTGCCCGGCGTTGGGCCCAAACGGGCTGATGTTTTATTCAAAGAACTGAAAATAAAAACGTTCGGAGATTTAATTTATTACTATCCGTATAAATACATTGATCGCACTAAATTTTACAAAGTATCCGGCATTAGCACCGAAATGTCGTACATACAGGTAAAAGGAGTTTTGCGAGCGCTGGAAACCATTGGCAGCGGAGCTAAACAAAGACTTGTAGGTCGTTTTTCTGACGATACCGGCAGCATGGAGCTGGTTTGGTTTAGAGGAATTAAATGGCAAAAACAAAACCTGATGGCCGGCAAAAAGTACATTGTTTTTGGTAAGCCGGCCTTATTTAGTGGACGAATTAGTATTGTTCACCCCGAAATGGAAACCGAGGAAGAAATACGATTAAAACCGATTGGACTTTTTCAGGGCTATTACAATACTACCGAGAAAATGAAAAAACATTTTCTCACCTCAAAAACACTAAACAAATTCCAACTGACATTACTTGGCCTGGCCAAAGGTAAAATTCCGGAAACACTTCCCGAATACCTCACCTCACAGCTAAAGTTAATTCCGCTTGAAGAGGCTTTATCCGCTATTCACAAACCGGAAAAACCTGTTGATCTTAAAAAGGCAACTTTCCGGTTAAAATTTGAAGAGTTGTTTTTTATCCAGCTAAAAATTCTGGCATTAAAGCACAACCGAAATAAAAAGTTTAAAGGATTTCATTTTGAAAAAGTTGGCTTTAACTTCAATACTTTTTACGAAAAACACCTGCCGTTTAGCCTTACCAACGCACAAAAAAAAGTAATTAAAGAAATAAGGCGCGATGTTAACGGCACCTCGCAAATGAATCGCCTGCTGCAGGGCGATGTAGGCAGCGGTAAAACTCTGGTTGCGCTAATGACCATGCTGCTGGCTATGGACAACGAGTTTCAGAGTTGCTTAATGGCACCTACCGAAATTCTTGCTCAGCAACATTATCAGTCTATATCAAAAATGCTCGACGGCATGGGGGTAAACGTTGGCTTGCTTACCGGCTCTACCAAAGTTAAACAACGTCGCGAAATTCATGAAGCCTTGCAATCAGGTACCATGCAGATAATTATTGGCACTCATGCCTTAATTGAAGACACTGTAAATTTTAAGCGGCTGGGTTTGGTTATTGTTGATGAGCAGCACCGTTTTGGAGTAGCACAACGCGCCAAATTGTGGAAAAAGAACGACTTAATTCCGCCACACATTTTGGTAATGACCGCGACTCCTATTCCCCGCACACTGGCCATGACAGTTTATGGCGACCTGGATGTTTCGGTTATTGATGAATTACCACCGGGAAGGAAACCCATACAAACCATGCATTTTTTTGAGAACAGAAGGGGGCAGCTAAATCGTTTTTTAAAACAACAAATAGATAAGGGCACGCAGGTTTACATTGTTTACCCGCTTATCTCGGAGTCGGAAAAAATGGACTTAAAAAACCTGGAAGAAGGTTACCGTCATATTTCCGAAACTTTTCCGGATTATAAAATTAGCATGGTGCACGGAAAAATGAAACCCAACATTAAAGAGAATGCCATGCAGGCTTTTAAGCGCGGAGAAACACAAATAATGGTAGCTACCACAGTAATTGAGGTGGGTGTTGACGTGCCCAATGCAGCGGTTATGGTAATTGAAAGTGCCGAGCGCTTCGGACTTTCGCAGTTACACCAGTTGCGCGGGCGTGTTGGACGCGGAGCCGAACAATCGTATTGTATTCTTATGTCGTCGTATAAAATAAGCACCGAAAGCCGTAAGCGACTGGATACCATGGTGCGCACCAACGATGGATTTGAAATTGCTGAAGTTGACATGAAACTTCGGGGCCCCGGTGATTTAGAGGGGACACAACAAAGTGGGATGGGTTTCGATCTTAAAATTGCCAACCTGGGCAAAGACGGCGAAATATTACAACTGGCACGAAATACAGCCAATGACATACTTGATAATGATCCCTTATTGCAGAAAGAAGAAAACCGCATTTTGCTCAGAAGTCTGTTGGAATCGAAAGATACCGGCTTCGACTGGAGTTCGATAAGTTAAAATATTACTTAACTTTAGGCCAGACATACACCTGCAAATCATTAAAAAATGGAAAAAATACAATTACCCGCATCTGATGTAAAAATAACGCCTATAACCTTTGGAGCCTGGGCAATAGGTGGCTGGTTTTGGGGTGGATCGGAAGAAAAAGAATCGGTAAAAGCAATTGAAGCAGCTGTTGCGAACGGAATGACAAGCATTGACACTGCTCCGGTTTATGGCTTTGGCCAAAGCGAAGAGTTTGTGGCGAAAGCAATAAAAGGAAAACGAGAAAAAGTAGAGTTACTTACAAAGTTCGGTTTGGTGTGGGATCGTAAGTCAAAACATCTGCATTACGAAAAAACTTTCGATAATCAGGGTAATCCGATTAGTTTGTACCGCCTGGCTACCAAAGAAAATGTGATTCGCGAGTGCGAAGACTGTTTACGACGACTGGGTACCGATTATATTGATTTGTTTCAGCAACACTGGCCCGATAATTTTACACCGGTTGATGAAACTATGGAAGCACTGGAAATATTAAAAACACAAGGTAAAATTCGTGCTGCCGGTGTTAGCAATTATTCTATGCAGGAAATGAAAAAAGCTGAAAACTATTTTACCCTTTCGGCAAACCAGGTTCCGTACAGCATGGTAAACCGTACTATAGAAAAGGAGCTTGTTCCCTATTGTTTGGAGAACAACAAAGCAATAATTGCCTACAGCCCCTTGCAGCGGGGAGTTCTTACGGGAAAAATTACCACCAATTATCAGTTCAGTGATGGCGATCACCGGCCAGGCACCCCATTTTTTAAAGAGCCAAATCTGACGCGAATTAATACATTTCTGGATAAAATCAGACCGTATGCCGAATCCCAAAACGTTACGCTGGCCCAACTGGTTTTAAAATGGACATTGCTGCAACCCGGCATCAGCTGTGTTTTGGCCGGAGCAAGAAACGAAAAACAGGTGCTGGAAAATATGAAAGCAAATGAGGTAGTACTTTCGGAAAGCGACCTGAATCAAATTACCTTACAACTAAATCAATTAAAGCTTGAACCCTGATTTACGTTAGTTCAAAAAACAACTTTTGAAGCATACGAGTAACTTTCCCGGGTTTTCCGTCGGCAATTTTACGGTCTTCAATTTGAATAACCGGACAAATTTCACTGCCTGTTCCGGCCATAAAAACTTCGTCCATTTCAAAAAGTTCTTCCGGTGTAAACAATCGTTCTTCAAACGGAATATTATTTTTTACACAAATTTCAAGAATTACCTTTCGGGTAATACCGGGTAAAATTAAATTCGACAACGGACGCGTTATAACCACTCCATTTTTCACACAAAACACACTTGAATGTGTGGCTTCAGTAACCCAACCATCGCGCACAAGAATACACTCGCCCGCCCCACTTTGGTGTGCCTGGTTAAACAACATTGTATTGGGCAACAACGACACCGATTTTATATCGCAGCGCTGCCAACGAATATCGTCGTTTATTATCACCTTAATGCCATTCTCCAGTTTTTGGAAAAACGAAGGTAAATCAAAAGCGAAGGCGTAAATTGTTGGCTTAATACCATCAGGGTAATAATGTACTCTGGTTGCAGTTCCGCGAGTTACCTGCAGGTAGATACCGGCGTGTTTGTTTTGTTTACTGTTTTGGTTAATTAACCGGGTAAAAATATTTTCCAGTTCGCTGGTATTCCATTTTATACCAATTTCTTTTAAACTCCGGGTTAAGCGCTCCTGATGATCGAATAAACGAAACGCTTTACCATTGTAATATTTTACCACTTCGTAAACACCATCGGCAAACAAAAACCCACGGTCGTTTGGCGATATGCAGGCCTCTTCTTCATTAATAAATGTTCCGTTTAAATAAATAATATTGCTCATATTTGGCAGTAGTTGGTAATAACCGGTTAAAAATAGAAAAAGGGATCCAATTGCTTGAATCCCTTTTCTATTTTATCAAAAAGTTTTTTTGATCCTAGTAACGATCGCGACGTTGGTAACCACCGCCACCGCGGTTAAAACCACCGCCACCACGATTGTTCTCACGTGGTTTCGATTCGTTTACTTTAATGTTACGGCCACCTACTTCAGCGTTATTTAGCTCTTCGATAGCTTTTGTGGCTTCCGAGTCGTCTTCCATTTCAATAAAACCAAAACCTTTGCTACGGCCAGTAAATTTGTCCATAATGATTTTAGCAGAAGCAACTTCGCCATACTCTTCAAAAATTTCTCTCAAATCTTCTTCGCCTAAGTTAAAAGGCAAATTTCCAATGTAAATGTTCATTTTATACTCTATTTAAAGTTAATTTATTCATCTATCTTACCGATCACCAGAAAGAACCTGTCAAAATGCATTACATCGAGGAGTTACTTAAATACAGTATAAAAGAAGCTAGTATAACGATTGAAATAACGTCGTGAAAAACAAGAGATAGACGAACTGTCCGGTTGTTTTGAATATCAATAAAAAAAGACCATCATTAAATGCTAATTGACAGACCTTTCTGTTAATTAACTGCCCAAAGGTAATCCTTTATTCGAACTAACAAACTAAAATTAATATATTTCTTTAACATACGATTATTGTTCAATTAAATCGCGAATAACTGCGCTGGCAATAAAACAGCCAAATACGGGCGGCATATACGAAACGGTTCCAACAGTTGATTTTTTATTCTGACCTTCTTCCAGACGCACCGCATTCTCATCTATTTCTTCTGAAGAGAAGACAACTTTTACCCCTTTTTTTATTCCCAGGCGCGATAAACGTTTACGCATCATTTTTGCCAATTTGCAGTTGTATGATTTTTTTATGTCGCAAAGTTCAACTTTTGAGGGGTCCATTTTTCCTCCGGCTCCCATCGAGCTAATTACCGGAAGCCCCAACTGCAAGGCATGATAAACCAGAAAAACTTTAGGCGATAGCGTATCGATAGCATCAACCACATAATTAAAGGCCTGGCTTTTTAACAGTTCAATGGTCTTTTCATCGCGAATAAAGTTGTTCACAATACTTAGTTCCAACTCGGGGTTGATATCTTTAAAACGTTTGGCCAGCACTTCGGCTTTTGGCATACCGGTTGTACTTTGCAAAGCCGGTAACTGCCGGTTACGGTTGGTTTTCTCCACCACGTCTCCATCAACTATGGTCATTTTTCCAATACCAGCCCGGCATAGCTGTTCGGCGGCATAAGCCCCCACTCCTCCTAATCCAACCACCAAAACATTAGCCCCTTTAAGTTTTGCCAATCTATCTTGTCCGAGTAACAGCTCGGTTCGTTCCAACCAGTGCATATTTTTTTGCTTTCTGTTTAAGCGGCAAAGAAACAAATTTGTACTTAAAACCGCTCTGACGACAAAGAATTTTCTATTTGATTAAAGTTTTTCCAGATTGATCGTTTCAGGTCTTCCAGGTTTATATTCTTTAATTTAGCCGCACGCTCGTATATGGATGACACCTCAAGGTCGAGCTCATCAGTTTCCAAAAATATTTTATCAAGTGGCAGGTAGTTAAATGAGTCAACAGCTTTTGAGTTTTCGCGAAACAAACTTTGACCAAATGAAAACAAGAATCCTTTTGAAACCAGTTGCTTGGTTATTTCCAGGCTACCGTTGTAGGCATGAAGAATCCAGGGCATTACCGGATTCATTTTATGCCGTAATGCAACAACTTCGTTTAAAGCCTTAACGCAATGAATAATTAGCGGATACTGGTACTCTTCGGCCATTACCGCCTGTGCTTCAAAAACCCTTAATTGCTCGATAAAGTCGCCTCCATTTATTTTATCCAACCCGGCTTCTCCTACAAAAATAACATGGTCAAACTCCAATGCTTCTTCCACCATTTGCAGGGCTTCATTGTTGGCTTGCTTTGTCCCAATATGCCAGGGATGAAGCCCCACCGAATAGAAATTCCTACCCGAAAAAGCAGCGAAACCATCTCCCGGAAAAATATTCTGTACCGTAACGGTATTGGTTTCTTTCCGGTACGGATGTGTGTGAATATCAATATAGGGAATAGATGACATAAGCCGTAAAGATGGATAAAATCAATTAGGCAATTTCCAATATTTTGGCAATAACATTAGACGCGCCAACTGCTATTTGCGAAATAGTGGCATCAAGCATATAACAAGGCGTTGTAACCACTTTGTATTTTTCATCTACAACAATTTCGCCATGTGTAGTTGTAATATGCTTGGCCCCAAGGGTTTCAATAGCCTCTGCCGTTCCCTTATCGCTACCAATGGTAAGTTGCACATCGCCTAAAACTTTTGCAATAAGTGCCGGCGAAATACACAAGGCACCAATCGGTTTTCCTGCTGAAACGGTTTCTTTTATAGCTGTTTCCACATCAGCATTAACCTTACAATTGGGCCCGTCAAAGGCAAAAGTACAAAGGTTTTTGGCCGCGCCAAATCCTCCCGGAAAAACAATCGCATCAAATTCTTCTGCCTTGTATTCCGATAGTGCTTTAATATTTCCGCGGGCAATTCGTGCTGCCTCTACCAACACATTTCTTGTTTCGGGCATTTCCTCGCCGCTTAGGTGATTAATAACATGTGCCTGATTGGTATCGGGCGCAAAACACTGGTAGTTTGCACCTTGCTGTGCAATAGCCAACATTGTTAAAGTTGCTTCATGTATTTCGGCTCCATCATAAACGCCATTTCCAGCTAATACTACTGCTATATTTTTCATTTTTTATCGGTTTTATTAAATTTTAGCTCAAAGTTACGAGTTTAATAGAAATTTGAAAAATACGCAAGCTTCATAAATCCGCCTCAATCTATCTGTTCAAGATCGTAGGGGGTCTCCTGGTAAACGTAGTAGTTGAGCCAGTTTGAAAACAAAAGGTTGGCGGTTGATTTCCAGCGCATAACAGGTTTTTTTGAGGGGTCGTTATTGGGGTAATAATTTGTCGGAATTTCTATGGGAAGATTTTTGGCCTTATCGCGTTTGTACTCTTCATCCAGCGTATGTCGCGAATACTCAGAATGCCCAGTGATAAAAAGCTGTCGCCCGTTTTTAGCCTTTACAATCGATACTCCGGCTTCCTCAGAGCAACTGATAATTTGTAACGCATCAATTTTTTCGATATCTGCTTTACGTACTTCGGTGTGCCGCGAATGAGGAATAAAAAAAGCATCGTCAAAACCTCTGAAAATTGGCAATTTACCATTTGACAAACGGTGTTCGAAAACTCCGAACATTTTCTTGCCAAGCGGATATTTGGGTACTTTGTAGTAATGAAATAGTGCAGCCTGAGCAGCCCAGCAAATAAATAACGACGAAGTTACGTGGTGCTCGGCCCAATCAAGTATTTCTTTCATTTCATCCCAATACGTGACTTCTTCAAATTCGAGTTGTTCAACCGGTGCACCCGTAATAATCATTCCATCGTATTTTTTATTTCGCAACTCATCAAATGTCCGGTAAAACTCCTTCATGTGCGTTGATGGTGTATTCTTAGGCGTATGTCCCTTAATTTTCAGAAAATCAATTTCAATCTGCAAAGGCGAGTTAGATAATAAACGCAATAAATCGGTTTCTGTACTAATTTTTAGTGGCATCAGGTTTAAAATAATAATTTTTAATGGGCGGATATCCTGATGCGCTGCCCTTGACAAATCCATCACAAATATATTTTCTTCACGAAGAATCTCGATTGCCGGAAGTTTATCGGGAATATTTAATGGCATATTTTTTTATGTTTTGCTAATTTTTTGGGAAATGTGCTGCATTTCACTTCATTCCTGCTTAGTTGCTGCAAAATTAACCAACATATTGAGGTGCTTGTTCAAAGTTGGCAATATATTTTTTAATTCACCCACCGACACATTGCCGGCAGGTGAATATTATGATTAGGCTTTATCCAGGGCCTGTTCAAAATCAGCCAGAATATCATCAATATGTTCCAGTCCAACACTAACCCTAAGCTGCGTAGGAAATACTCCGGCTGCCAGTTGTGCCTCTTCCGACAGTTGCTGATGTGTTGTTGCTGCCGGCTGTATAATTAAGGTTTTTGCATCGCCAACATTAGCCAGGTGACTTACCAGCTCCAGGTTGTTAACCACTTTATTCGCGGTTTCTTTATCGCCTTTTACGTTAAACGAAAGCACACCTCCGGCTCCCTTTGGCAAGAACTTTTTAGCATTGGCGTAAGATGAACTGCTTTCGAGTCCCGGATAATTAACACTTTCTACTTTTGGGTGCGCCTCAAGCCACTTTGCCAAAGCCAAGGTGTTCTCTACATGCCTATCCATTCTTAACGAAAGTGTTTCAAGCCCCTGCAACAATAAAAAGGAGTTAAACGGGCTAATTGCTGCTCCGTAATCACGCAAGCCTTCAACACGCGCTTTTATTATAAAGGCAATGTTTCCGAATGGTCCGTCGAAATTAAACACATCCCAATATTTTAGTCCATGATACCCTTCCGAAGGTTCGGTAAACCCGGGAAATTTGCCATTGCCCCAGTTGTAGGTTCCGGCATCAACAATAACACCGCCAATACTTGTTCCATGTCCGCCAATCCATTTGGTTGCCGATTCAACTACAATATCGGCACCATGCTCAATCGGACGAAATAAGTAACCGCCACCGGCAAAAGTATTATCAACAATAAACGGTATATCGTATTTTTTGGCAACAGCTGCGATGGCATCAAAATCAGGAATTACAAATCCCGGATTTCCAATGGTCTCAAGGTAGATGGCCTTTGTTTTTTCATCGATCAGTTTTTCAAACGATTCGGCGTTCAGGTCTACTGTAAGGCGCGCCTCAATTCCAAGTCGTTTAAAACTAACTTTAAACTGGTTGTAGGTTCCACCATACAAGTACGGCGACGACACAATGTTATCACCAATATCAAGAATTGTATTCAGAGCCAGAAATTGAGCTGCATGCCCTGACCCCACTGCCAGTGCTGCTGCACCTCCTTCAAGGGCTGCTACGCGCTGTTCAAAGACATCCGAAGTTGGGTTCATTATTCGTGTATAAATGTTGCCAAACTCTTTCAGCGCAAAAAGATTAGCTGCGTGGTCGGCATCGTTAAACACGTACGAGGTTGTTTGGTAAATAGGCACAGCACGTGAGTTGGTTACTGCATCGGGTTGCTGTCCTGCATGTAGTTGCAGGGTTTCAAAATTTAATTTCTGAGTTGTCATTTTTTATAATTTTTTGAGTTAGAAACATGTTTGTGCCACCATCCTTTTAAACCGGATTCGATGAAAATAAATGGTAAAGCTATTTTTTAAGCGCCAAAAAACGCCTTGTAAATTTCGCGAACACTTTTTTCTTTGTCTGCCTTATGCACCACAAGGTAGCTTACCAAATCGGAGGCTCCAGATCCGCTAAGCATCACATTTATTTTATTATTGGCTACGGCAGCAAATATTTTGGCCGATACACCATAGGCCTGTTGCATTCCGTGCCCAACAATACCAATAAGCGCCACATCGGTAATTACAGCTATATCGGTAACAGCCGAGAACCCAAGATCGTTTATCAGGTTCATGGCTTTCGTACCATTTTCTTCACTTAAAATAAAATTAATTGAAGTTTGTGAAGTAATTACTGATTTAATGTTTACCCCGGCATTATTGAGCTGCGAAGTTACTTTTGCCAAAATACCCGGTTTTAATCCAACACCCGGACCATCGAGTTTTAGCAACGAAATATCGTCGGTGCAGGCTACACTTTTTACAATTTGCTCTTCTACCCAGGTTTCAGTGTTTATCACTGTGGTTACCTTTCCATCTGCCGAGGCAGCATCAATTACCTGAATTGGAATGTGTTCGTGTTCCAGCGGTTCCACTGTTCGCGGATGGAATGAATAGTGCTCGAAATAGGCTAATTCACTGGCTTCGGCATAAGTTAATCGACCAATAACTTCCGGAGAATTTATAATGCCAGGGTTGGCGCGTTGAAAATCGTTATCAAGCCCCCATAGTTTAAGCGCTTTAACTCCCAGTTCTCGTGTAAAAAAAGCTGCAGTATAATCAGCCGCAGTTTTACCGGTTCGCACCACTTTATTAGAATCTGTAATTCCGTAGGTACCGGGAACCAGGTAGACACCGTTTTCTAATTGATTTACTGTAATGATGTTAAGCGATAAAAACGTAGCATTACCAAAGTCGGAAGAAGCCAGCAAGCCAATTTCTTCAGGAAGTAAAATATGGGCCCCCGACCATACTGCGGCTAAAATTTCTACCGATAATTTTTCGGAAAAACTTAGTACCTGGTCTCTTAATGCGGGCGAATAGTCACCAATCAGGCTAATGCCTTTTAGTAAACCACTCAACTGTTTGGCTAATTGGTTAAATGCTGCCGTTACTTCGGCTGTAGTAACTTGCCCGTAAAATCCTGATAATTCAGCTATTAACTTAGTTTCATCCAATTCCTGAATAAAAACCAAATCGAGTTTTGACTGAATAAGCTGAAGCAACTCAGGGATAGCTGAAACAACAACATAGGTTCTGCTATCATCGTTTTTCAACCAGCTTTGTAAGTTTGCTAATGCTTTTGGGTTACCTATATGGCTTCCTCCAAATCGAATAACCTTATCCGACATAAAATGTAGTTTAAAATTGTTTTGTGAAATAATTAACGCTTGTACAGAATGCCTTCAAACAACGAATGACCATCGATTGAAGGCTAGCGCATAGACATAAACATAGACGACATAAACATTGCACTGCAGCAGCTTGCCGCAGTAAAAGAATTTGTATTTCTTGAATCAATGTTCATTTTTGCCGAATTTGTTTAAGGCAAATATAGATTGATTTTTGAAAATAGCAAGCTTATCTGGAATGATTTTAGATAAAATTCACATTCGTTAAATATTTGTGATCTTCATTTTACAAATCAGCAGCATTGAATGCGTTGGTTTGTACTAATTTACTCCTTCCTATTGCTTTAACAGTATGTTTTTTCAGACTTTAAAGTCATTATTTGCTTTTAAAAAACTGTGAGCATCTTACTTTTTTAGACTCCCAAACATCACACTACTAAATACTTACAAACATCACCTGATTTTTTATAGTAAAAAAAAGAAATAAAGTTCTCTTTTGTCTTTTATTTTCATATATTGCTTGTGGATTTAGTACTTATCTACTAATCTAAACAAATTGATAAATGATAAGGGTAGGACGTACTTTTTGATTGGTTTTGTGTTTAGGGGTTTGTATAAATATCAATCATCTTCAAAAAGCGTCCATAAAGTCCTACCCTCATTTTTCAATTATTCATTTACAATTAAAAGTGGTTTTTTTCATTTTATAAAGGCGCATTACCTGCGCCTTTATTTTGTTCCATTAATTTTCAATAGGTTTATGCACACACTTTATAGGCAAAAAAAGAGAGCTGAATTACCATTCAACTCTCTTTTTGTACCCCGGACGGGATTCGAACCCATGACCTACTGCTTAGAAGGCAGTTGCTCTATCCAGCTGAGCTACCGGGGCAGCCTTATATTTTGCGGTGCAAAAGTATAAATCAAAATTCAAAAAACAAATTTCAGTATCTAAAATAAGCGGCAAAAAACACAATACGCTTAATAAGTTACTGATTTCTCGTTGTTTTTACAGCAGGTTTATACCTGTATCCTTGCACTGTTCAATCATCTCATCGGGCCAGATACTCGATTGAATTTCGCCAATATGAGCTTTACGCAAAAAATACATGCACAAACGCGACTGTCCAATACCACCACCAATGGTTAATGGCAATTCGTTGTTTAACAATTTTTGGTGCCACAACATTTCTTTTCGTTCCTCGGCATTTCGTATTTTTAACTGTTCAAGTAAAGCCGCCTTATCCACTCTAATTCCCATCGACGACACCTCAAAGGCACGGTCTAAAACATTGTTCCACAAAATAATATCGCCGTTTAAACCTCTACAGCCATTTACTGTTGGCGAATTCCAGTCATCGTAATCGGGGGCACGGCCATCGTGTATTTCGCCATTTGGCATTTCGCCACCAATTCCGATTACGAAAATAGCTCCGTGCTTTTTAGCTTCAATGGTTTCGCGCTCGAAAGGGGTAAGCTCGGGATATTTTGCAGCCAACTCTTCGGCATGGATAAAGGTTATCTCTTCAGGCAATTCAGCTTCAATTTCTTTATATGTTTCACACACCAAAAATTCGGTACGTACAATCGCCGAATATATTTTACGCACGATAAACTTCAAAAAATCGAGATTGCGCTGCTCGGCTCCAATTACACGTTCCCAGTCCCACTGATCTACATACAACGAATGAATATTTGTTAATTCCTCGTCAGGGCGAATAGCGTTCATATCGGTATAAAGCCCAAATCCTTTTTCAATTTTTAAGTCGGCTAAAGCCATGCGCTTCCATTTGGCCAACGATTGTACAATTTCTGCCTTTGTTTCGTTTAAATCTTTCATCGGAAAAGAAACCGGGCGTTCAATCCCATTTAAATCATCGTTAATACCGGTGCCCTGTTTTACAAATAAGGGAGCTGTTACTCTTCGCAAACGCAGTTCGGATGAAAGGTTTTGTTGAAAAAAGTCTTTAATTAATTTAATGGCCTGCTCGGTTTGCTGCACGTCTAAAACCGACTGATAGCCTTCTGGTATTGTAAGTTTCATTACAAATTTTTTTTACGAAAAATATGTGAATGCCTCATTAAATGCACAGGCTCCTCATATTTTCTGCACCAATTATGTGCGGTTAATACTTTTAAGTTGTCTTGTCTGTGAAAGCAAAAATATAATTCTACTTTCAAATTAAAAGCAATTTTGTGTTTTATCTTAATAATTACAAGCGCATAGGTAAATGCTCGGTAAATTGAAATGAAACACTATTTTTGCGGCTAACCGGATGACAAACTTCAGCAAAAACATACCGCGGCTCTACCTGGTAAAAATCTCGAAATGGTTTAATATGGTTATGCCCATTATGCTGCTTTTTATAGAAAGCAACAGCATGGGCACCTACGAATTGTTTGTACTAAAAGCCATTTATTCGGTTGCCATTGTTACCATGGAAATACCATCGGGCTGGATGGCAGATGTTTGGGGACGTAAAAAAACGCTCGTCTTGGGTAGCATATTGGGGAGTGCCGGTTTTCTGATTTACAGTTTCTCGTATGGTTTTTGGGCATTTGTTATTGCCGAAATTATCCTTGGAATTGGACATTCTTTTGTTTCGGGAGCCGACTCGGCCATGCTTTACGATAGTTTAAAAGCCGATAACAAAACCAATAAATATGTGCGGGAAGAAGGACGGATTACCTCGGCAGGCAACTTTGCAGAGGCCATAGCCGGAGTTATAGGCGGCCTGCTGGCCGCTATTAGTTTTCGTACACCATTTTACTTTCAGTTTGCGGTGGCGGCTCTTGCCATTCCGGCGGCAATAACTATGGTTGAACCCAAAATACATACAACCGAACATGTACATTCCATAAAAAAGTTAGTTAAAAATATTCGCGACACTTTTATTAGCAACAAAAACCTGCGTGTAGCCATTCTATTATCTGCTGTTACCGGAACGGCCACCTTAACATTTGCCTGGTTTGTACAACCCTTTTTTAAAGCCATTGATTTGCCCGTTGAATTGTTTGGTGTATTCTGGACAGCCCTAAACCTAACGGTGGGTATATCAAGCGTATTTGCCTATAAATTTGAGCTATTTTTAGGTAAAAAGTGGTCAATTCTATTCATTATCATTTTGCTCACTGCTGGTTACATATTTTCAGGAATTAAGGTATCGTACGGGGGCTTTGTTTTTCTATTTATGTTTTACCTGGTACGTGGAATTGCAACTCCTATTTTAAAAAATTACATTAACGAACACACTGCCAGCGAAGTAAGGGCCACCATGCTTTCGGTTCGCAATTTTGTTATTCGGATAGCTTTTGCCGGAATTGGGCCGTTGCTGGGCTGGATTACCGACAATATAAGTTTAAACAAAGCATTAATTTTTGCGGGTTTAATTTACCTGGTTTCGGCAATTTTGGTTAGTCTGCCCTGGCTAAAACAAAAACACTAAACTACAGCAAACACCTCTACTTATCCTGCAAACTGTTTTAAAATTTATTATGCGATAGCAGAGTGCTGATTACAGCTCCAGCTTTAATCCATCGTAGGCAAGAAAAACATTATCGGGTAATTCAGCCTGTACGGTTTCATACTTTCCAAAAGCGTGGCTAATGTGCGTTAAATACGTTTGATCTGGTTTTACCCGATTAACAATTGCCAAAACTTCATCAAGGTTAAAATGCGAAAGGTGCTTTTCCTTTCGCAGGCAATTTATAATCAGCACTCTTGTTCCGGCAATTTTTTGAAGTTCGCTTTCTTCAATAAAATTAGTATCGGTAATGTAGGTTAAATCCCCCACCCGATAACCATACACAGGCAATTTATGGTGCCAGCATCTAATGGGCATAAACTCAATGCCATCAATAGCGAACAAGCGGCCATCTACTGGCTCGAGATGCATCTTCGGTATGCCCGGATATTTAAAACTGGCAAACACATAATTAAAAATGCGTTTAATGGCTTTTTGCACCCGCTCCTCAGCATAAATTTCCATCGGATTTTTCTGTATCCAATTGTACGAGCGAATGTCGTCGAGTCCAAAGATATGGTCGACATGTTCGTGGGTTAGCAAAATGGCACGTAAGGACTCCACCTGTTCGCGTAACATTTGTTGCCTAAAATCCGGGCCGGCATCAATAACAAAATTTTGCTGGTTTATAGTAAGCAAAAGCGACGAACGAAGTCGCTTGTCCTTCGGGTCTTCTGAAGCACAAACGTCGCAATTACAGGCAACCACAGGCACCCCCTGAGAGGTTCCGGTTCCGAGTAGTGTTGCCTTAATTTTTATTGAAGGATTTGCCATTTGCCGCAAAATTAACAAAAGCAATGGTGAAACAACTATTATAACTACTTTTGCAAAAATCATTTTACGAAATGGCAACACTTTATTTGGTTCCGAATGTATTGGCTGAAGGCGACTGGCAGGCTGTTTTACCTGCACAGGTTGGCTCAATTTTAACAAATACAAAATATTTTATTGTGGAGAATATTCGAACGGCACGCCGGTTTATGAAACAGGTTAACCGCGAAATTGATATTGACGCATGTATCTTTTTTGAGATTAATAAAAGAACCAATGCTGCCGATTTACCAAAGTTTTTAAAACCTGTGGTTGATGGAAATGATGTTGCTGTAATTTCGGAAGCGGGTTGCCCCGGTGTTGCCGACCCGGGCGCAGAAGTAGTAAAAATGGCACATAAACGGGGCATAAAAGTAGTTCCTATTGTGGGCCCTTCATCTATTTTACTGGCACTAATGGCATCGGGAATGAATGGACAGAATTTTGCGTTTAAAGGTTATTTACCTGTAAAACCACAAGAACGCATACGTGAATTACAAAACCTGGAAAAAACCATTAAAAATACGCAGCAAACACAAATTTTTATCGAAACGCCTTATCGAAATAACCAGCTGGTTGTTGATGTTTTAAAAGGTTGCTCGCAATCAACCCTGTTGTGCATCGCAGCTAACATTACCGGCGAAAAAGAATTTATTCAAACCAAAACTATTCAGGAATGGAAAAAAGGCGGAGTGCCCGATTTGCATAAACAACCGGTAATTTTTTTGTTGGGATAATCAATTACTTAAGATAAAAAGCTTATCGCTCAATTGCCATTACGGAAGTAGAATACCCATTTCCTTCAACAACTTAAATTCGTGTTCAAAATTAGGGGTAAAAACATCTTCTCCAATGTTTTTCGCCACCTGGTTTTTCGTCCAGAATTTTAACTCATCCACTTCATCCGACTGAATTCCGATACCTTTTGTATTGTGCGTGGTAAAAAGATAAATAAGTTCCGACTCCACCTCAGATTCCCATTTGTACACCTTTTGCAATTTGGCTGAAAAATATTTTAAGCCAATTTCTTCAAAAGCTTCCTTTTTCAGGGCCTGTTCGAGGGTCTCTCCTGCTGTAATGTGCCCTCCAACTGCTGTATCCCATTTCCCGGGCTGAATGAGTTTGTGTTGCGGACGTTTTTGCAGTAAAATGGCTCCATTCTTATTCAACACATGCAAGTGTACCACCGGATGTAAAAGTTTGCTGCCATCGTGCACATTGCTGCGTGGGGCCTGCCCTGTCACCTTTCCGTTCTCGTCAACCAAAGGCACCCATTCCTCATTTTCGAGCGCTTGCTGCATTTTTTTCTGCTTCATCCGCTGACGAACAAATTCATATAAAAAGTACACACCAAAAATAATGTAAAACAAGCCACCACTAATGAAGGCCCAGGCTTCTTTACTCATATAAAAAGCCGAATAAAAAACCAGAATAGTATGCCCCAGAAAAATAAAAAACAGCACTTTTATGCTGTGGTGCATTTGCTGTATTTGAGCATCATCAAACGTTACATCTTTTATATAACGCTGGCCCATTAATCCAATAACATTTATTTTTGAAAATGCCGATATGGCTAAAACCGCCACCAGAATCAGTTCAATTAATCCGGGTTTTAGCTTAAAAAAGATATCATTTTCGAGTAAAATGGAAACCCCACCAAGCACGAGCAGCAGTAAAGTATCAAAAAGAACAAGTTTCTCGAATCGCTTTTCTTTAAAAGCAATCCACGACATTTCGGCAATACCAACTCCTATAGCAACTAACAACCCGATTTTAGTCCCCCAAATTTCATCGGCAGCGATAAAAACAAAAAGAGGAATAAAACCGGGCAGTAATTTTTTTAACAGCTGTGCTCTGTTCATAAAAAACTGTAAACAAACCGGTTACTCATCGTCATCGTTAAATTCAAATGGAATAACCTTGTAGATTTCCACTTCCATTAAAATGGTTTGAAAAGCTCCGATAAGTGTTCCGGAACCTTGCTGACCATAGGCTAACTCAGAATTAATAACCAGGTGCGATTTTGTTCCTTTCTGCATGTATAACAAGGCCTCTTCCAATCCTTTTATCGACTGTCCGGCCCCCACAATAACTTCATAAGGTTCGTACCTGTGGCCATCTAAATAACCATTTGTTTCGTCAACCAAAATGCTGTCGGGGCCATCAATTAACGACCAGGTTGCATAATACAACTGCACCCTGTCGCCGGTTTTTATCGTGTCTCCTTCGCCGGTTCCGCTCTCGTTAAAATAATAAAGCCCGGATGCTGTTGGCTCGCCATCCGGATGAACTTCGTTAATGTATTCTTCCAGCAGGGCTAATTCTTCCTGCCTCATTTTTTCGTAATCTATTCCATCATCGCAGGCTAAATATCCTACAGCACCCAACAATAACAAAATCCATGACAGTGTTTTCTTCATCTGACCTTTAATTATTTTCTATTACAAACAGTTTGTCTTTCTACTATATCCTGCAAATTTAATCAAGTGGTTTGATTTCCACCATTTCGATGTAAAAAACAAGCGAAGTATTTGGCGGAATTGAATAGTTTCCGTAGTAATCCATTACCCCGTTTGTTCCATAGGCATGTTCCGAAGGCACAATCAGGTAGGCTTTTCCTCCTTCATCAATTACTTTCATGCCATCAGTCCAACCTTCAATCAGGTTGTCACCTTCCAATACAAATTGGAAGGTGTTGCTTCCTGAAGTATCAAAAACATCTCCCGTAAGAAAAAAGCCGGTATATTTTACTACACAGGTATCGCCTGCGTATGAGTAATTACCATTACCTACTGAATCAATTATATAATACACCCCCATGGAGGTCGTATCAATATCAAGGCCTCTGTTTTGCAGCGTATCCAGATACTCACTCAACAGGGCTGTTTCTTCAGCTTTTGTTGGCGGCACATAATCTTCACTTTCGTCAACACATGCCCATAAAGCTAAACCGATAATACTCGCCAAAAAAAATCTTGTAATTAATTTCAAATTCATTTTTACCATTTTTAAATTGTTGTGTTCAACAATTGATGCGCATACTGGGGTAAAAGTTGCGCGAACTTTGTTAATGTATCCTCAAAACTCAATTCCGACTCCCCTCCTGCGGCATTAAGATGCCCGCCTCCGTTAAAGTTTTCAGCGGAAAAAGCATTGGCCGGAAAATCACCTTTAGAGCGGAATGAAGCTTTTACAAAGCCGTCTTTTTCAATAAACAACGCACTAAACACTATATTTTTTATAGATAGAGGGTAATTTACAAAACCCTCGGTATCGCCGGGCTGAAAATTAAAATGTTCCAGTTCCTTTTTACTAATGCTTATTACCGCAGCTCTGTATTCCGGGAACACCTGCATTTTTTCGTTCAAGCAGAAACCAAGCAGCTTCATTCGGTCGGCCGAAAAGTTATGAAACACTGCTGATTGAATTTTATCGGTTTCAATATCGTAATTTAAGAGCTCTGCCGCCACCCTGAATGTGTTTTTTGAAATATTGTGGCTAAAGCCTCCGGTATCGGTTAATATGCCGGTATACAATGCTTCTGCTGCGCTTTGCGAAAAGTACGATTGAAAACCAGCTTTGCATAAAACATCATAAACCAGTTCAGCAGTTGAGCTATACGAAGTTTCCGAAATCCTAAAATCGCAAAATTCTTTGGGGTACGGATGATGATCGATCATCACTTTTTTATACGGGAACTCCAGAATTTTCTTTTCCAATATTCCTGCCCGACTGGCATCATTAAAATCAACGCAAATCATTACATCTGCCACTTTCAACCAGTTTTTAGCTGTTTTCTTATCCTCGTTATACATCAGCACGGGCACTTCAGCCGAAAACCATTTTAAAAAATCAGGATAACTATTTGGCGACAAAACCTTTACTTCGTGCCCGTAGGTTTTAAGTACCTGTCCCAGGCCCAGAGCCGAGCCAATGGCGTCACCATCAGGATTTTCGTGTGGCACAATTGCAATCTTTAAAGCCTTTGCTTTAAGCAATGCACTTATTGATGTAATAATCTCTATTTCAGTATTTTTCAAAATATCAAAAAATTAGAATTGGCAAAGATAAAAAATCTAGCTTCGCCCGAAAACGTATGTAACCCAATTTTTGTTAATATTGTAGAAGACAAGTTTTTTGTTAAAAAAAGTAAGCAAAAGCGATTTGCTGTTGTTGTAAGAATTGGAATACGAACATTTAAAAATTAAAAGATGGCTGGAAACGTAACTTTTACCATGATTAAACCCGGTGCGGTTAAAAAAAATTATGTTGGCGCAATTCTGAAAATGATAAATGAAGCCGGTTTTGTAATTCGGGCGATGAAGCTTACACGCATGTCGGGCACGCAGGCAGCTTCGTTTTACGAAGTTCACCAGGGAAAACCTTTTTACGATGAACTAGTAAAATTTATGAGCTCGGGACCTATTGTTGCCGCCATTCTAGAAAAAGAAAATGCAATTGCTGATTACCGCGAACTGATTGGCGCCACTAATCCCGATAATGCGGCTGAAGGAACCGTACGCAAAATGTTTGCCTGCAGTGTTACTCAAAATGCGGTTCATGGTGCCGACAGCGATGAAAATGCAAAGCGCGAGGCCGATTTTTTCTTTTCAACTTTCGAACGTTTTTACGACTAATTACTCTATGCTGATAATTGCTGTTGTGCCATGCGATTGTCCCGGCGCCAGTACAATTTTGTCGTTGATATTATTTACCGTTTCAAGGCAAACAAATGTTTCGTAGGCATTATTTGGCACATCACTCATCTGTTTGCAGGTTGCTGCCCATGGGTTCCAAACGGTTGAACACTTACTTCCTTCTTTTGCAATACGTATGTTTCTATTAAAATAAGGGTCGGTAATTACACAATCAGCAGTTGTATTAAAATAATGCCGCGTAATGGCTTCCGAAATTCCCAATAATCTTTCTTCCTGAGTGTAACGTTTACCATCCAACTGGTTTTCGTAGGATGTATTTTCCAGTCCCTCGATGCTGATGTTTTCAACACCTGAAAGGTTAAAATAGCTGTGCAAGGCAGCAGTGTACGAAAATTCATGAGTGGAAGTATTGCTAACTTCAAGCGTTACCGACAATGATTTGCCAATTATAAATATCATTTTAGCCGCAAACTCGTGTGGCCAGAATTTTTGGGTTTGCGCCGAATTGTTTAGCTGTAAAGCAACAGAAGTTTCTCCTTTTTCAAGAGTTTTTACTTCCAGCACCTGCCACATCGATGTACGTGCAAATCCGTGTTGCGGAAAATCTGCATTTTCGGCGTGCGGACCAAACCATGGAAAACAAACGGGAATTCCGCCACGTATGGCTTTACCCACTTCAAAAACACTGTAAGGGCTCATCCATAAAACATCAGTGGTACCTGCCGGTCTGAAACCAGTTATCTGTGCACCATATAAACAAATATCCGCTTCAGCGTATTTATTGGTTACGGTAATAAATGGAAGGTCGCCCTCCAACTCCATAAAACACACTTCTCCTTCTACTCCAAAATTTTCATTTAAATCGTCTATATTCATTGCTTACCTGTTATTTAAAAACAATTCGGGTTATAATTTCTTCGCCGGCATTGGAATTAATGCGCCTGCAAATTTCTTCTCGCATCAGAAACAGCTCATTTTTAACTACACTCGATGTAATTTCAACATATAAAACCTGGTTCCTGATGTAAATATTGCGGGTATAGCGTGCAATGGTTTTTCCGAGCAAGTTTTCCCATCCCTGCACGATATCAACCTCTTTTAGCTTTCGTTCCATGCGGTTTTGCTCGATAAACTCTTTTAACACTTCGCTTAACGACTGCGTATTGCTTCTTCTCATTTTGCCAATTCTACTTTTCCTGATTCAACATTAAATATCCGATAATCGGCATCCATTTTTTTTATAATGGTATCCAAATGCTCTCGATTGGTATCGGTAATAAAAATCTGACCGAACTGTTCGCCTGCCACAGCAGTAACTATTTGCTCTACCCGGTGCTGATCCAGCTTGTCGAAAATATCATCCAGTAATAAAATCGGTTTTTGCCCCGAAATTTCCTTTATAAAATCGAACTGGGCCAGTTTTAGCGCCACCAGATAAGTTTTCTTTTGCCCCTGCGACCCGAGCTTTTTTATAAGATACTCACCAATTTTTAACTGTAAATCATCTTTATGAATTCCTACGGTGGTATGCTGTACAATCCGGTCTTTTGGCAAAGCCGCCTTTAGCATCGTTTTAAAATCAGCATCGTAAAGGTCCGACTGATGGACTAGTTCTACGACCTCATTACCTTGCGAAATATAATTATAGTAGCGCTGAAAAACCGGGATTAACTTCTCCACAAATTTTTTCCGTTCATCATGAATACGGCATCCGTATTCGATCAATTGATCATCCCAAATACCCAGCAAATCTTCGTCGAAATACCGCTCAGCTACAAATTGCTTTAACAAATTATTGCGTTGAACCAATGCCCTGTTGTATTTTAAAAGATCATCAAGATAGGCCTGGTTGTATTGCGAAATAACCCCATCCATAAATTTTCGACGTTCGTCGCTTCCCCCTAAAATCAGGTTCACATCCGATGGTGTAATCATTACCAGGGGTAACAAGCCAATATGTTCCTGTAATTTCTTATAAACCTTGGTATTTCGTTTAAACTGTTTTTTCTGTCCTTTTTGCAAACCACAATTTATAATCTCCTTCGAACTTTTCCGCGCATAACTTCCGTTTAGCATAAAAAAGCTCTCTTCGTGATTAATATTTAACTGGTCGGTTGCATTAAAAAAACTTTTGCAAAACGACAGGTAATAGATTGCATCGAGCATATTTGTTTTGCCAGCCCCGTTTTTTCCGATAAAACAGTTCAGTTTAGGAGAAAAAACAGCTTTTACTTCCAGGATATTTTTAAAATTTACAATTGAAATCTCTTCAATATACATTAGCAATGTATTTACATTCGTTGCCACAAAACTAAATAAAATGCCTGCACATTTCCGAAATGTTGACAAAAAGCAGTTAATAACAGGTTTATGTTGATTATTCTGCAAAATAATAGTGGCATTGCAGAAGCAGTTTTGAAAAAAAAGCTATTTTTGCGGCACAATTTTGAAAAAGACAGAAATGGCAAAGAAGAATGTAGAACAGGCCGATAATTTACAAGAACTTGAAAGCGCGTTAACAAAAACGGAACAGTTTATCGAAGACAACTCAAAAATCATCAGTTACGCAATTGGTGGTGTAATTGTAGTTGTTGCCTTGTACCTTGGTTTTAATAAGTTTTATTTACAACCAAAAGAGGACGAGGCTATCTCGCAAATGTTTATGGCCGAGAATTATTTTGAAAAGGACTCATTTAACCTGGCCATTAATGGCGATGGAAATTACCTTGGGTTTTTGGATATTATTGATGATTACGGAATAACAAAATCAGCTAATCGTGCAAAATACTACACCGGTATTTCTTACCTGTACATGGGAGACTATGAAGCAGCACTTGATTATTTGAACGATTTTAAAACTGATGATTTGTTGCTTGCACCGGTAGCCGAAGGAGCTAAAGGAGACGCTTTTCTTGAATTGGGTGAAAGCGACAAAGCATTAAAACAATACAAAAAGGCATATGCAGTAACCGACAATGAACTTACCACTCCGGTTTATATGATGAAAGCGGCAAACCTGCTGGAGTCGATGGATGAGTTGGAAAATGCACTGGCTTTGTATGAGGAGATTAAGGAAAAATATCCGACTTCTACAGAAGGAACAAATGCCGATCGGTACATCGCACGCATTAAAACAAAATTGAATTAACAAAACAATTCAAATGATAGTTACACCCCTCTTCTGAGGGGTTTTTTGTTTGTAGAAATACATATTGCGCCCGGCGCAATTTTAAACAATTAAATTATGGCAACAAAAGACTTATCAGCATACGATATAAACTCGGTACCAACGGCAGAAAATATGCGTTTTGGCATTGTTGTGGCAGAATGGAATTGGGAAATAACTTCGGCATTGGCCAATGGAGCTGTCGATACCTTAAAAAAACATGGTGCTACCGATGATAATATTTCAGTAAAATATGTTCCTGGCACTTTTGAGCTGCCTTTGGGCGGACAGTTTTTTGCAGAAATGGATAACGTTGATGCGGTTATTTTGCTGGGCTGTGTTATTCAGGGCGACACCCGCCACTTCGACTACATTTGCGAAGGTGTTACCCAGGGTACAAAAGATTTAAATCTGAAGTATAACAAACCGTTTATTTTTGGCGTACTAACCACCAACAACGAGCAGCAAGCACTTGATCGCGCCGGCGGTAAACTTGGCAATAAAGGAGACGAAGCAGCTGTAACAGCCATAAAAATGGTAGCCTTGCAGCAATCCTTTAAGTAAACCGCCTTACTACATCCTTCAAACCTTTTACCCAATAATTAGCAGTTGTACCCCCAACACGAGCTATATTGAACATTATCTCAATTTTTTAACATTGAGATAATGTTTAACAGTTTGTATATTTTTTCAAATATATCCTTACAAAAACTGAAACCCAGACATTAAAAACTCCGTACTGCACTGTAAACTAAGAATTAACAGAATCAGTATTTTGATTGCAACAGCCTTTTTTCATAAGCGCAGTATCGCCACCATTCCGCAGCTTAACAAACTAATAGATTAAAAGTATGACTGATAAATTATTTATATATCTATTTATATAGATATTTATATTTAATAGCATATATTTGCAGTGAAAAAGAATCAAAAACGATTAATAATATGTCAACACAAAAATTCAATTACGTATTTTTATTGCTGCTAATC
Source organism: uncultured Draconibacterium sp. (assembly GCF_963676735.1). Taxonomy (NCBI): domain Bacteria; kingdom Pseudomonadati; phylum Bacteroidota; class Bacteroidia; order Marinilabiliales; family Prolixibacteraceae; genus Draconibacterium; species uncultured Draconibacterium sp. The sequence continues at coordinate 1,946,331 of NZ_OY781464.1, forward strand.
ACACCGGCAATTTTAATGGCCCAACCAAGACCATTGAGTTTAAGTGAAGCTTTAACCCTGGCTGACGAAAACAACCTAAATGTAAAAAGTGCAGAAGCCCGCATTGAGGCAGCACGTGCCCAATACCGCATGACCAATTCAGTGTTCCTCCCTGGACTTGAAGCCAGTCATACCGGTGTTTCTACAAACGATCCTTTATCTGCCTTTGGTTTTAAACTAAAGCAGGAAATTGTGCAAGAATCAGATTTTAATCCTGATTTGCTAAATGATCCGGGAACGATGGAGAATTTCCAAACCAAATTGGAACTGCAACAACCGCTGCTTAATCTCGATGGAATTTATGCCAGAAAGGCTGCAAAAAATCAGTTGGATGCTCTATCATTTCAAAGTAACCGTGTTAAATTAAACATTCGGTACGAGGTAAAAAAAGCGTATTTCATGCTGGAGCTGGCAGAGTCGTCGGTTAAGGTATTGGAAAAATCTGTAGCAGTTGCCAACGAAGCACTGCGCCTAACAAAAGACAATGCCGAGCAGGGATTTGCCAAAGAGGCAGATGTACTTGAAGCATCCGTTAGGCTTGAAGAACGTAAAAATCAACTACTGGAAGCAAAAAACCAGCAACAAACGGCTAACGATTTTCTTGCTCATTTATTAGGGCTTGAGTTTAGCGAGCAGATTGAAACAACCGACTCGCTGATTCAACCGCCAATGCAGGTTATTATCGACCAAAATACGGTAAATCTTGAAAGCCGTTCCGATATGATGGCCTATCAAAAACAAATAGAGGCCGGCGAAAACATGGTAAAATCAAATAAAATGAAGTTTATTCCACGTTTAAATGCATTTGGTGCTGTGGAATGGAATGATGACAATCTATTTGGAACCTCTGCCAATAATTATATGGTTGGAGCATCATTAAGCTGGAGTTTGTTTAACGGTTATAAAAATACCGGAGCCATACAGCATGCAAGTGCTCAGCTGGATGAAGCCAGGTACAACTACGAAGATTACCTTTCGAAAAGCCAGGTTGAAATAAACCGGGCTACGCGCAAAATGACCTTAAATTACAATCGAATTCAATCGAGTAAACTGGCCAAGGAACAAGCCAACGAATCATTAAGAATCAGAACCAATCGTTTTAAACAAGGTTTGGAAAAAACAGCCGACTTACTGATGGCAGAAGCCTTAACCTCGCAAAAAGAACTTGAATACATTCAATCAATATATAATTATAAACAGGCCATTTTTCAAATGGAACTGCTAATTGAACAAGATATTAACGAATAAACGCCATACAAAATGAAAGCACAATTAAAAAAATCAAAATTTATTATTGCTGTTGCATTACTATCAATAATTGCAATTTCATGTGGTAAAAAAGAAAAAGATAATTCAACCACAAAACAAGAAAAAATTACAGTTCAAACCACACTGGCAAAATTGGCCGATTACCCTGTTATGCATAGTTTCTCAGGCAAACTTGAAGCCGATAAACAAAGTAACCTAAGTACCCGAATTATGGGACAGATAAGCCGTATTTATGTAAAACCCGGGCAAAAGGTTAGTAACGGCGACTTATTGGTTCAAATAAGAAACCAGGATATTTTAGCAAAAAAAGCACAGGTGGAAGCCAATAAAGTGGAAGCAACAACAGCTTTTGAAAGCGCGGAAAAAGACCTGAAACGATTTGAAGCCCTTTATGCAGCCGAAAGTGCATCAGATAAAGAAATGGATGACATACGCACCCACTACAACATGGCCAAAGCCCGTTTGGCAGCCATTGAGCAAATGGAAAAAGAAGTTGAAGAAACCATGCGTTATGCTCTAATTCGCGCACCATACAGCGGTGTTATCACCAGTAAATTTGTACAGGAAGGCGATATGGCTAACCCGGGAATGCCACTGTTAAGCATGGAAAGTCCGTCGCAGTGGAAAGTAATTGCACGTATACCCGAAGCCGATATTGCAAAAGTAAAGTTAAACGATGCGGTTAAAGTTAGATTTACTGCAGTTGAAGCCGAGCTGGATGGAAAAATAGTAGAGATAAACCCGTCAACCACCAATACCGGCAACCAATACCAGGCTAAAGTTTTGGTAACAATACCTGAAAATTGTTCAGCTAAACTTTACAGCGGCATGTATGCCGAGGTACTGTTTAAGCACGGCACACAGAAACGAATTCTTGTGGATAAAAATGCCTTGGTACACCGCGGACAGTTAGTTGGTATTTATGCCGTAAGCCAAAGTGGTAATGCCCTGTTGCGCTGGGTAAAAACCGGAAAAACATTTGGAAACAAGATTGAAATAATTTCCGGATTAAGTGATGGTGAAGAATATATTGAATCAACTGAAAGCAAGCTTTTTGACGGAGCTTTAGTTGCTAACAATTAAGAATACAACTATGAAGACAGGATTTGCTGGCGGAATAGCCAAACAATTTATAAATTCGAAATTAACGCCGCTGTTAATGATTGCTTTTATGGCAATCGGTATTTACAGCTCGTACCTGACTCCACGCGAAGAAGAACCGCAAATTGATGTACCAATTGCTGACATTTTCTTTCGCTACCCCGGAGCAAGCCCAAAAGAAATTGAATCGCGCGTAATGCAACCGCTTGAAAAAGTTGTTGCCAACATTCCCGGGGTTGAATATGTTTATTCTACCTCAATGCCGGGCCAGGCAATGCTTATCGTTCAGTTTTATGTGGGAGAAGACATTGAACGCTCGTTGGTAAAAATGTATAACGAGATTATGAAACACATGGACCAGATGCCACACGGAACAAGTTTACCGCTGGTAAAAACACGGTCAATTGACGATGTTCCTGTGTTGGGCCTTACCTTCTGGAGCGAGAACTACGACGATTACCAGTTAAAACGGATTGCACAGGAAGTAAACAACGAAATAGAGCAGGTTACTGACGTATCTGAAACAAAAGTTATTGGTGGTAGATCGCGCCAAATACGAGTGGTATTAAACAACGGCGCAATGGCCCGGTACAATGTTGATGCCCTAAGTATTGCTCAAAAAATTCAAACTGCCAATCAGCAATTTAACACTGGTTCTTTTAATAAAAACGATGTTGAATACCTGGTTGAAGCCGGCGAATTTCTAAAAACTTCGGATGACGTTTCAAACCTGGTTGTTGGCATACATGGCGGAAGCCCGGTTTACCTGAAACAGGTTGCCAGCATTCTTGATGGTCCTGAAGAACCTATTCAGTATGTTAATTTTGGCTTTGGAACCATGGACGAACGAAATACTGATTTTGCAGGCGAATATCCGGCCGTTACTATATCGGTTGCCAAACGCAGAGGGGCCGATGCCATGAAAGTATCGGATGAAATTCTTGAAAAAATCAAACATCTTGAAAAAGATTTAATTCCGGCTGATGTACATGTTGATGTAACGCGTAATTACGGCGAAACAGCTTCACACAAAGTATCGGAGTTATTAATGCACCTTGCCGGAGCAATAATTGCTGTAACTTTTGTGGTAATGCTTGCCATGGGTTGGCGCGGTGGACTGGTGGTATTTTTATCGGTACCCATTACTTTCGCCTTAACCATGTTCAGCTATTATTTTCTTGATTATACCTTAAACAGGATTACACTTTTTGCATTGGTTTTTGTAACCGGTATTGTGGTAGACGACTCGATTATTATTGCCGAAAATATGCACCGGCATTTTAAAATGAAAAAGCTGCCATTTATTCAGGCGGCTATGCGCTCAATCGACGAAGTTGGAAACCCAACTATTTTGGCAACCTTTACAGTAATTGCTGCCGTTTTGCCAATGGTATTCGTATCGGGGTTAATGGGACCTTACATGAGCCCAATGCCAATTGGAGCCTCAATTGCCATGATATTCTCGTTACTGGTAGCGCTTACCATTACACCGTACCTGGCATTCCGTTTACTAAAAGTGGTTGAAAAAGACGATAAAGTAAAAAAGGCATTTAAACTTGAAAATTCGCCGATTTACAAAATATATTTCAAAACCATGAAGCCCATGCTGGAATCACCTTGGAAACGCTGGACTTTCATCGGAACAATTACTGTTTTTCTATTGGCATCAATGACCCTGGTTTATTTTAAAATGGTAGCCGTAAAAATGCTTCCTTTTGATAATAAAAACGAGTTTCAGGTAGTAATAGATATGCCCGAAGGAACAACGCTGGAACGTACGGCCGCAATTACAAAAGAACTTGCAGCCTACATTGCACAACAGGAAGAGGTATTAAATTACCAAACTTATGTTGGAACAGCTTCACCTATGAATTTTAATGGTTTGGTACGTCATTACGATTTACGCAGCGGGTCAAATGTAGCCGATATACAGGTAAACCTTACTGATAAAACGGAGCGAAAAGTACAAAGTCATGACATTGCCAAAGCCATGCGCCCAGGTATTCAGGAACTTGCCAAAAAATTTAATGCCAACGCCAAGGTGGTAGAAGTTCCACCCGGACCTCCGGTACTTTCAACTTTGGTTGCCGAAATTTACGGACCGGATTACGACCAGCAAATTGAAGTGGGTCGCCAGGTGAAAAAACTATTTTCGGAAACGGCTGATGTGGTGGATATTGACTGGCAGGTAGAAGACGACCAGGTAGAGTATAAATTTAACGTACTTAAAGAGAAAGCTGCACTGATGGGTGTTTCAACACAACAGGTTGTAAGCAGCGTGGCAATGGCTCTTGGTGGACAAGAAGTTGCACAGCTGTATGCTGAAAAAGAACACGAGCAGGTGGGCATTGCGCTTCGTTTTTCGGAAGATGAACGCTCCAGTATTGAAGACCTGAAAAAGGTAAATATTATGAGCATGACCGGACAGACAGTTGCCCTGGGTGATGTGGTTGAAATTAAAGAAGAAATTCAGGACAAGAGTATTTACCGAAAAAACCAAAAGCGTGTGGTATATGTAACGGCTGATGTTGCCGGAAAACTGGAGAGTCCGGTTTACGGTATTTTGGAAATGAGTGAAAACCTGAATCAAATAAAACTTCCTGAAGGTTATGTGTTAAATGAAGAATTTACAGAACAGCCATTTGTTCAAGACAATTACAGCCTAAAATGGGATGGTGAATGGCAAATTACTTATGAAGTTTTCCGCGACCTGGGAGCAGCTTTTGCAGTAGTTCTGTTAGTTATTTACATGCTTATAATCGGTTGGTTCCAGAATTTTACCGTGCCTTTTGTAATGATGGTAGCCATTCCATTATCGCTGGTAGGTATTTTGTTAGGCCACTGGATGATGGGAGCATTCTTTACTGCAACTTCCATGATTGGTTTAATTGCCCTCGCCGGAATTATGGTTCGAAACTCCATATTGCTTATCGACTTTATAAATCTCAGGCTAAAAGATGGAATACCATTAAAAGATGCAGTAATTGAGGCCGGTGCGGTACGTACCACTCCTATTCTGCTTACTGCCGGTACTGTGGTTATTGGAGCTGTGGTTATTCTGTTTGACCCGATATTCCAGGGCCTTGCCATTTCTCTTATGGGCGGAACCATTGCATCTACATTTTTAACACTAATTATTGTTCCGCTGATTTATTATATGACAGAGAAGAAAAAGTACCCGGAGAAAAAACAAGAAAACCTTTCACCGGAGTTACAGGAAAATGATAAAACTAATAAGGAGGAAAACTAATGAAATTCATTATTATTCAAAGTGCAGAAGCATACCACCACGAGCTGGAAAAGATCTTTCGCGATATTAAAATAACTTCCTACAGCGAATTACCCGTTGATGGTTTTATGGAAAGTGCTGACGGAAATTCAGATATCTCTAACTGGTTCGGATCCTCAAAAAATCCGTACCGATACTTTATTTCTTTTACGTTTTTAGCTGCTGATAAAGCCGACGAACTACTAGAACGTATAAGAACTTTTAATGAAGAGGTTGAAGGAGTTAGTCCGATTAGCGCCTACATTTCAGCCGTTGAAAAATTTGTATAAATAATTATTTGATTTAAAAGCATAAAACACGAAAAAGATGAAAGAGAGAATAATACGTGCAGTAGCAGGAACATTAGTTTTAACAAGTATTCTTTTAGCCATATTTGTTAATATTTACTGGCTTGGTTTGGCAGGATTTGTTGGATTGAATTTGCTTCAATCCTCGTTAACAAAGTTCTGTCCACTGGATTTTTTCCTTGAAAAAGCAGGAGTAGAATAGCTTCTTTGCACTGCAAAAAGCGTTTTGGTAAAAGGTTGTCGGAAATCGGCAACCTTTTCCTGTTTATTATACTTGGTATATGTCGGCTTTTTAACTTAACTTTAATCGTGTTTCAATACAATAAAAATTAAAGGAAATGACAGACAACAAAAACAAAAAATTAGCAGATAGTGTATGGAAATTAATTTTAGTGCGCGGCATTATCCTCCTGGTAGTTGGACTCATCCTGCTTCTTTTCCCAAAAGCAACCTTAACTACTCTTATTTTTATACTGGGTATTTACTGGTTAATTGACGGAGTAGTTACCTTATATAACACCTGGCGATTACGAAAGTTAAGAAAAAACTGGTGGTGGGGATTAATTACCGGTGGTTTAGGTATTATTGCCGGAATTATTGTGATATTGAAGCCCTTCTCAAGTTCTGTTTTAACCACCTCCTTTCTAATGTGGTTCCTTGGTGTGGTAGCTTTAATCAATGGTATTTCGGGCGTTATTACCGGAATAAAAGTACGCAACTTAAACACTGGCGAACGGTCTATGTTATGGGGCGGTATTTTCTCAATCATCCTTGGTATTATTCTAATATCATCGCCATACACCTCGGCGCTGGCAATTGTGAAAATTATTGGTGCATTTGCAATATTTGCCGGAGTTATCACCTTGCTAATTGCTAATCGTGTTAAAAAGAAAACAGAAGAATCAGAGCTATAGTTGCTGACATACTCCTCAACTATTCAGAAAGTTGCAAAACAATAAAGAGTTATGGTTTGCAACTTTTTTATTTTGAATCAAATTCAAAATCCATTCCCATTTAATGCACTTTTGTTCAATTTAATTTAGCAATTACAAATATTTTATCTTATCTTTGTAAAGAACATAAGTTAAAAAAAAGAAAACAAACAATTTTGTAGAATGAAAACAATAATTACTTCTTCAGGAGATAATGTAGATGCTAAATTTGATTTGCGTTTTGGACGAGCAGGTTGGTTCTGTGTATACGATAAAGAAACACATACCGCCAATTTTATTGAAAACAGCTTTAAAAACTCAAATGGTGGAGCAGGCACAAAATCGTCAGAAATGGCAGCAGAACTTGGTGCCACACAAATTATTTCAGGTCATTTTGGCCCCAAAGCAAAAGATATGCTTGAAAAATTTAACATCCGGATGATCGAGTTAAATGAAGAAGAATTAAATGTAAAAGATGTGATTTTTAAAATTGAAAACAATTAGCAAGATGCCAGGACTAGATCAAACCGGGCCAATGGGCCAAGGAGCTCAAACCGGAAGAAAACAAGGAAGATGCAACACTACTGAAAATGCAGAACAGGTAATGAATTTTGGTCGCCGAGGAGGAAGAGGTTTCAGGTTCCGCAATCAAAGCAGCGACGAAACAGTTATAACAAACAGTGGGCGAGGTAACAGAAGAGGCCGGGGTATGGGTTTCGGTCGAATGAAAAAATAATCAGGTTATTTCACGATATGAAGAAAAAAATTGCGGTTCCTGTTGATGAAAACGGGATATTAGACGGACATTTCGGACATTGCAAATATTTTGCATTGATTGATATTGAAAATGGGAAAATAGTAAAGGAAGAAAACGTTACTCCTCCTCCCCATGAGCCGGGTGTTTTACCAAAATGGCTTGCAGGGAAAGGCGTTACCGACGTTCTTGCCGGAGGAATGGGACACAAAGCTATTCAGATATTTAATTACAACGACGTAAATGTTTTCGTAGGTGCACCAAAATTAAGTGCTTCGGAATTAGCGCTTGGTTTTATCGAGAAATCAATTGAGTTTACAGCCAATTACTGCGATCACTAAAAAACATTTATAAAAAACACAACAATAGTACAATACGCGCAAATGGAAAAGAGCGCTTTCTGAGTTTTTAATTATTTATAGGTACTCGGAGTTAGCTACTAAATCGGTATTCCCCGGAGAAACACTCCGGGGAATTTTTTAAAGCAAATTTTTATGCAAATTGCAATAGCAAGCGGCAAAGGCGGCACAGGAAAAACAACGGTTAGTGTAAACTTGCTTCATTTTTTGACAAAGAAATACGAAAAGGTTAAACTTATCGATTGTGACGTAGAAGAACCCAACAGTCTTTTGTTCTTTCCGGGAGCAATACTAAAAACAGACACACCGGTATTTACTGAAGTACCGGAAATAGATGGAGAGAAATGTACTTTCTGTAAAAAATGTGTAGAATGGTGCGAATTTAATGCAATAAGTATTGTGAAAAAACTGCATTTTACCGAAGTTAATTACGACCTGTGTCATTCGTGCGGAGCATGTTTTGAAGCCTGCGAGTTTAATGCCATTAAATCTGTACAGAGGCCACTCGGAAATCTCTCGGAATACACTACCCCGCAGGGCGAATCGGTTGCCGAGGGTCGCCTGGAAATAGGCTCGGCAATGCAAACGGCATTAATAAAACAGTTAAAAAAACAACAAATACAAGAAACAGGAATTACACTTTTGGATGCTCCTCCCGGAACCAGTTGCCCTGTGGTGGAAACAGTTGCAACAGCAGACTATGTAATTTTAGTAACAGAACCAACACCTTTTGGCTTGCACGATTTAAAACTTACAGTAGAGTTGCTTGACGATCTTAAAAAACCTTTTGGCGTTATAGTTAACAAAGCCGGACTAGGCAACAACAAGGTATTTAGCTACCTGAAAAAGAACAATATTTCTTTACTCGGAGAGATTCCCTTTTCAAAAAATTATGCAAAAAGGTATTCAACAGGTAAGCTTTTTGAGTCGATTCCTATTGAGGTTGAAACGACTTATAATTCAATAATTGATCAATTAAAACCGGTTTTGCAGAGTGCATGACATGGGAGCAACAATATAGTTAGATGAAAGAAATTACAATTTTAAGTGGTAAAGGAGGTGCCGGAAAAACAAGTATTACTGCTGCCCTGGCAACTTTATGCAAAAGTGCTGTTTTTTGCGACAATGATGTTGATGCCTCCGACCTGCATTTAATTTTTAAACCAGAAGTTAAGGAATCACACCAATTTGATAGCGGGTCGATAGCGACAATTTTGTCGGACCAATGCACAAATTGTGGATTGTGCCTTGAGGCTTGCCGCTTTGAGGCAATATTTACAAACGAAAGTGGTATACCTGAAGTTAATCCCTTTCAGTGTGAAGGGTGCCGTTTATGCGAACGACTTTGTCCGGCAAATGCAATTAAAACCAACAAAAACCTGAATAACAGCTGGTTTATTTCCACAACACGTTTTGGAACCATGGTACATGCCAAAATGGCACCTGGAGAAGAAAACTCGGGAAAACTGGTTACACAAATCAGAGAAAAATCGAAAGAACTGGCACTGGCACAAAATGCTCAATTTATTATCAACGACGGTCCTCCGGGGATTGGATGTACAGCTATATCTTCAATTACCGGTACCGATGCCGTTTTACTGATAATAGAACCAACAGTTTCGGGATTACACGATGCCAAACGTTTGGTAAAACTCGTACGTTCGTTTAATGTCCCCCTGTTTGCCGCAATAAACAAATTTGATATCAACACCGATTTTACTTCGAAAGTGGAGGCCTATTTAAAAGAAAATGGAATTCCGCTCTCGGGCAAAATTCCATTTTCCGAATTGTTTGTTGAAGCTATGCTAAAAGAACAATCGGTGGTCGAATTTGCACCAGATCATCCTGTTAATGAAGAATTAAGCAAACTTTGGAACTTTATTTCCTGCTCCTAATTCTCAAAACGGGTAAGTTTGCTTGTTCCCATCAGTTTCCCTTTTTTATTGTAGGATTCTGACGCAACCATCCCAACCCCTTCAGCATACCATTCAATTGATTTGGCTTGAATTTTCACCATCATTTTGGTAGAAATCAATTGCGATATTTTAATACAATCGAATACTCCGGCAGGAGTTTCAATTTTTTCTTTTGCTTCAACTTTTCGGTCGCTAATATCAACAGTCATATTCAAGCCAATTCCTCCTGATGTTGAAATTGCCAGCGATGCATCTTTTAACACTGTGCCGGCAGCAGCCGACATGGAAGGCATTTCCATTTCCGACGCGTCAATCTGGCAATCAGTATTGCCAAACATTTGCATCGATTCGCCACTCATAAACCGTTTCATATCAAATTCAAAAACACCGTTTTTACACCAGGCTTCAAAAGTATTCGAAAACGTTTCATTATCTTTCTGGTCATACGACGTCATTTGCACCGTATACTTCAAACCTTCGGCGTTATTTTCTTTACTCTTCAACTCGTAAGCTATTCTTCCTGTTGGTTTTCCTTTCGCATTGTAGTTGGTAATTTCCCATTTTGTTCCCGTTTTATACGGAATAAAGCCTTTACAATCCTGGGCTTGTGAATAAAATACTGATAATAAAATGATGCTAATAATTAAAAATCTCATGGTAAAATATTTATTTGATTACTTGTTATGCTTAAGAATTCTATTGATTATCTAAAAATAAATAATTAGCAAATGCGAGTCAATATTAGAATGTAATTCAGGCTAAATTATTTTAACTAACTTTACCCAATTATAAACAAATGATTACTATTTTTCATAAAAACAGACCATGCAAACCGAAAATCTGACAATAACTATTTTAACTGAAAATGTGGCCGGAGGTAAATTTTTGGCCGAACACGGATTGTCTTATTTAATTGAAATTGATGAAGAACAAATTTTATTTGACACGGGGCATTCTGACGTTTTTTTACAAAACGCCGGAAAGCTAAAAATAGATATCGGCAATGATGTAAATAAAGTGGTACTAAGCCACGGACACTGGGATCATGGCGATGGGTTAATTCACCTGAGCAACAAGCAGCTGTTCACGCATCCGGCAAGTTTTTCAAAACGGTTTAGAAAAGCTGACCACACCCCTGTTGGTCTTAAAATATCACGTAAACAGGCTTTGCAGAATTTTGATCTAACAGAGAGTTCTACATCATTAAAGCTAAGCAATAATCTCTATTTCCTGGGCGAAATTCCACGCAAAAATAACTTTGAAAGCTTTACCACTGATTTTATGCTGGCTGATGGTACAGATGACTTTATTATTGATGATACAGCGCTGGCTGCAATTGTAAACAACCAGTTGGTAGTTATAACCGGGTGCTCGCATTCCGGAATATGTAACATTTGCGAATATGCCAAAATTGTTACCGGAATAAAAGAAATAAGAGCCGTAATTGGAGGTTTTCACCTTAAAAAGCAAGATGGTCAAACCCAAAACACCATTAAATATTTTCAGAAAAATAAAGTTGGAATTTTATTGCCGTCGCACTGCACAGCCCTTCCAGCGCTGGCTCTTTTTTATCAAACGTTTACCATTACCCAGGTAAAAACCGGCATGACTTTTCGCTTTTAATAGGCCTGCTGAAAGACAATTTCGCTCAAGCCCGCAATTTTATTATCCTCTGGATCGACAAAAATACGAACGCTTAACCTTCTGTCGTTTACCTTAACTACGCGTTCATTGGTCCATTTTTGTTCGCCCGCTTGCAAATCGTAGGTTGCGGCTTCAATTCCTTCAAAAACTACTTTTTGCCAGGTTGCTTGCTCGCAATCGCCCACCTGCGCACGTATACGGTAAACGCCATTCCTAACATTTATTTCAAAATCGTAATAATCAACAGGATTGGTACATGCTGCTTTTGTGTGTTTAAACATAGTTTTACCCAGCCTTGCATTACCACGCTCTTCTTTCGTGCAAGCCATTACTTTGTCGCTTACATTCCATGCCCCCAAAAGCCATCCCATGCCTGCATATTCTTCAAAAGCCAGCAAATTTTTCTGATTTCCATTGCGTACAGGCGAGCGGGCAAACTCAACTTTGCCGCGCGTAAACGTTCGCGAAAAATGGTAGGTATTTTTAAAATATAACTCATAAAGCTGAGGGAAAAAATTTACAGCATTGGCAAAACAATCAGCAAAAGCTGGAATTGTATCGCTTTTCAGCAAACTCAACTGAACAAATCCCCAGGTATCATCCCCCCAACAAGTACCCAGCAATTGACCTTGTCTTACTCGCTGCCCGTCTTTTATTTCCAAATTATTTTTGTACAAATGATGATAAAAATAATACAGCTGTGGGTTTGATTCACTTTGCAATAAAATGGCAGCCTCCTTGTTCATCCGGTCGGGAATCTTATTTTCAATCCAAACCACCGAGCTATTTTCCATTGCCACAAGCCAATGCTTTTCAACTCCACGGGCATCGGTTAAAGCCAGGCCAATTCCCTCGTGCGAATAACCCTGTTTTTTTGAATTGGCACACACCTGGCTTAAATATGAAAACATATGATTGTCTTCATTCATATTCCAGTTAAAGCCATCGTTATAACTCACCGGAAACGTAAAGGAGTTGAAAGGAAGCATTTTGGCAGATGCATCGGATAAACAGATCAATGCATCTGAAGTTAACAAACTATGAACCTGCGCATTGCAGGCAATATCTTTCACATTTTTATTATCAGCAACAAATATTCTAATTCCCTTAAAAACAACAGGTAAACTGCGCCTGCTCACTTTCAAAATAAGCGTGTCATTATTCAACTTAATTGTGTTAAACTGATTATTTGTAGCCAGCAAAACAACATCGGCATTTTTAAATCGAATGGTATCGCCAATACAGGTATTGTAGTAAAATGAATTTCCCCAAACGAAATCATGCTTTGATTGAGATTGAGCCTCACAAAAAACGGTAAGGCCAATAAAAAAGAGTATGGCAAAAAGCTTTTTCAAAATTGTAATTTAATAAAGTGTTTCTCTTTTATGAACAACACAAAACGCTTTTCCCCTTAATTATCTTCTGAATTTTGCCGAAATAAACTGAAGTCCATCGAAAAGTCCTGTGCGCCAATAGCTCCATTCATGACCTCCGTTGCGCACTCTAAATTCATGCTGAATCCCCAAATCTTTCATTTTTACATGGAGTGCAGCGTTGCCTTTATACAAGAAATCATCATCGCCACAATCAATATACCAGCGCACCGAGTTAAGCTTTAATTTATCCACCGTATCGAGCAAATGTAACGGGCTGTTAGCTTTCCAGTGCTCGCTCACAGCGTTTTCTTTTTTGGCACCGTAAATCGAACCAAAATAATGATCGTATTTATCATTGGCTAGAATCTCTTCATCGGTAAATGTGCCGGCACTCATGGCAACACACGACGAAAATAAATCTGTATGTTTCATCGCCAACAGTAAGGCACCATTACCTCCCATTGATAATCCGGCTATCGCCCTGAATTCTTTCTTCTGACGAATTCGATACTTCTGCTCGACAAAAGGAATAAACTCCTGGATAAACATATCTTCCCAGCGATCCTTTCCATCGGCACTATTTATATACCACGATACTTTACCGTCGGGCATAACAATAATGCAAGGCGGAAAATCGCCTGCAATAATTCCGCGGTCGGCTATACTGTTTGCCTCCCCAAACTGAATCCACCCGGTTTCATCGTCAGAATAGCCATGTAAAAGATACAGTACCGGGTAACTCCTGTTCGAGCTTTCATAATCGGGTGGTAAATAAACAGAATACGCTACGGGGTAATCCACAACCTCACTTTCAAATTTTAACGATTCTAAAACTTTGCCACTTTGCGCATATCCAGTCGAAAAGCAAAGGCAGAAAATGATAAAAAAGAGCAATTTTTTCATGATTCAGGTTTCTTCTATTTTCTGCAAAATTATTAATTATGGCGTGCATACGAAAAATATATACCGAGAAAGCAACTTTAAACCATAAAATCATGTCTTGTAAAATATAAAAAATTGAATATCGTTCGTATTTTCAAAAAAATTAGCGTTTTGTTTATTTAACAAACTATCGTTTTTTGTAAATTTGATAGCGTTCAGAAAACAACACAACAAATGAAAAAGCCACTTCTTCTAATTCTTTTTACTATAGCTGTGCTGCAAACACAGGCACAATCGGTAGGGCTTGTGCTGAGTGGTGGCGGAGCAAAGGGCATGGCACATATTGGCGTAATTCGTGCATTGGAAGAAAACGATATTCCAATCGATTATATTTCTGGGACTTCAATAGGAGCCATTATTGGCGGACTTTATGCTGCCGGTTATTCTGCCGACGAAATGGAAGAATTATTTAAATCGGATGATTTTTATTTTTGGTCGACCGGGAAAATACAACGCGAATATCGTTATTATTTTAAACGGCAGGAGGAAGATCCTACCTGGATTCAGCTACGCGTGGCCAAAAAAGATGAAAAAGTAAAAATTCTACCACCCACCAATATCATTCCAGGCGAACAAATGGATTTTGCTTTTATGGAGCTAACGGCTGCTACCAGTGCTGCCTGTAATTACGATTTTAACCAACTCATGATTCCTTTTTTCTGCATTGCTGCCGATGTTAATAATAGCGAACCGTTGGTGTTGCGTAATGGCGATCTGGGAAATGCAATACGCGCATCGATGACTGTGCCCTTGTATTTTAAACCCATAAAGATTGATGGGAAACTGCTTTTTGACGGGGGTTTGCTAAATAACTTCCCAACCGATTACATGAAGGAAATTTTTAACCCCGATATCATAATTGGCCATAAGGTTGCTGATGACGTGAAAGCTGCCGACTCCGACGATGTTATGCAACAAATATCAAACATGGTTATGCGTCCAACAAATTTTGAAATAGACCCATCTGACGGCATTTTACTGGAAACCAAGTTTGATGATGTGGGATTACTCGATTTTCATAAAATAGAGAATGTACTTTCGAGGGGAGAAAAAACAGCTCTCGAAGCGCTTGAAGGCATTAAACAAATTGTAAACCGAAGAGTTCCCCAAAAAGAAGTACAGGCAAAACGTAACAATTTTAATAAGAAGAAACCTGAATTATACTTTCAAAACATTCAGGTTGAAGGCGTTACCGACCCCATGCAGCGCCAATTTATTATTCAGAGTATAAAACACCGCAACAATGTGGTGCCCCTCTCTACATTAAAAACCGAATATTTTAAACTGGTTGCCGATGAGCAGTTGAAATCAATTCAACCAATAACGCGTTACAACCAAAACACCGGATATTTTGACCTGCATTTAATTGTTGAACCTGAAAAACGTATGGACTTGAGTATTGGTGGCAATATTTCTACAAAACCCATTAACCAGGGATTTGCGGCAATAAATTACAGGGCCTACAACAGTAGGGCTTACTCCCTGCATTCAAACCTGTATTTCGGACGGTTTTACAGTTCGTTTAAACTGGGCGGACGAATCGACTACCCCACCTCCCTGCCGTTTTATCTTGAATCGTACCTTACATTTAACCGTTGGGACTATTTTTCGTCGAGTACCGAGCTTATTTTTGAAGATGTGCGCGAACCTTATATTATTAAAGACGAATCGAGTTTTAGAGTGGAAACCGGCTTCCCACTTGGTTTACACAGCAAAATGTATGGTGGACTCGCCTACTCTGTAGCCAGTAATCAGTACTATCAAACCGAAGAATCGAACAATAGTAGCGACCCCAACAATTCGAAATTTAATGCTTTTGTGAGCAAAGTTGGTTTTGAAAATAATTCGTTGAATTACAAACAATACGCCACCGAAGGTGCCCACCGTGGAGTTGAAGGCAGCTTTGTAATGGGCGAAGAGCAATACAAAGCAGGCAACAGCACTTCGGGTTATTCCATGTCGCCCGAAAAGCACCGGTACTTCCAGCTTGAAGCTCATGCACTTCGTTACTTCTCCTTAAGTAAAAAGTTGGTTTTGGGTACACACATTCAAAGTTACCTCAGCTCAAAGGATTTGTTTAAAACCTACCGATCGACAAAATTAGCAGCAACAGGGTTTACACCAACGCCACACAGCAAATCGTTGTTTATCGACCAATTTTACTCCAATAAATATGTTGCCGGCGGCCTGAAAGCGATTTACAACTTTACTCCGGAGATGCACTTACGCCTTGAAGCTTACGGTTTCTGCCCAATTTTTGAAGAATTGGAACAACCCGACTATTCCGTAATTGAAAGTGATAATTTTATCGAGAATTACTATTTGCAAGGCATGGCGTCGCTTGTATATCAAACCGGAATAGGACCTGTAAGCCTATCGGTAAATTACTACGAAAAAAGTAATACCAACATTTATGTTACGCTTAACTTTGGTTATATCCTGTTTAATAAACGTGGTTTATAATTTTCAGAATAAAAAGCGAAGAGCAAACATTTAATCGCGCTTATGGTGTACCATATCAAACGGGAGGTCGAAAGATAACTCAACCACTCCGGCAAATTGCCCGTTTACCATCCAGGGTCGTTGGGTAATTATTTTTTTCTTACCGGCTTTTTCGGTGGTGTAAGTATTCTCTTGCGGATTAACAAGCATCTCTTTCAGCCTGCTTTTTGCTGGTTCAGGGTGGCAATCCAACAAATTTGTGCCAATTAGTTTTTCACCGCCATATTTTTCAAATTGTTGCACCGAATGCCTGTTCATGTACACGATAATTCCTGCGGTATCACAAACGGTAATTGCACCATTAAATTCATTCATCCAGTTAACATCCGGGGCCTTCAAATTCATTTTTTTCGGTAGCATTTAATCCATTCTATTTCAAAAACTGCCGAACTACCTGCCAGCGGCTGAACCACCATGCTCGATGCATTCAATTCCAAAGGTTTATTAAGTTCGCTATTAGTTAACTGCAGTACTTCCAGTTCATTAATTTTCCAGGTAAAATTAGCTCCCGATTTCTGCAGCGTAAAAATATACTCACCTTTTTTAAGGTTGTTAATTTCCAAGCCTTCCGAGGCAATTTTTGCACTGCCGTTTAGCGTATAAATCCCTAAAATATTGTTGGGTCCCATCTCAACAAGATTAACCCGCGGCACATTATTTCCGGCCGAGAGATAAAAAGAACTCGCTACCTGTTTTACCGGATCAAACTTTATTTTTGCCTCTACAATTCCATCTTGCAATGTAAACTTATCACCGGTGCTTATTATTCCTGAAGTATATTCAAATTCGGCGGGCACAAATCCGGCAGGCATTTGCCATACCATACCTTTTTTATTTTCCTTTTTTACCTGGATTGCAAGCTTTTGTCCGGTTTTAAGGTTAGCACCGTCGGTAAATATGCTCAGGTCGCCGGGCATTGCAAAGTTTTTAACACCCGATTTTGTAGCTGCCGGTATAGTGGTATACCATTTTTCGTCCTCCGGTTTAGTAGCCGAAAAGGAGTCTTCAAAAACAAGATCCCAGTTTTTAAAGAAATCAAAATCGTTTGATTTATTGTATTTAAAGAACTTTACAAATTCGGGTTTCTTTTTGTCGTTTTGATAATCTTGGTATTTTTTAAAGTCGTCGGTTTTTTCCCAACGTTTTTTGTCTTCCAACCAGGCTTTTTTCTGTTTATATTCGTCAGATTTAATTAATGTTTCCAATTCGTTGTGGCGCTTCAAATCAAACGATTCTTTAACGTCAAGGTAATTTTTATAAAGCTTTGATTTTTCATATTTAAGCACAAAAACCACCACTCCGTCTGAAGCCAGCTTTTTATACTCGCTGTACTTTTTATAAGCTTCACTTTTTTCAAATTTCTTTTTATCTTTTAAATAGGCAACTTTTTGCTTAAAGGCCTCTTCGTTGGTACTTGCTTTTAATTCGTTGTACCTGGACAGGTTATGACTACCCGATATTTCGTGATAAAGCTTCAATTTTTTTGATTTTTCGAAACGAAAATATTCTTTTATTTCCGCATCTTTTCGCAAGTTCTTAAATTCTTTTTTCTTTTCACGATCACTTTCTGCTGCGGTTTGTAATTCGGTGAAACGTTTTAATTTTTCCGAATTTTCAAAAGCTTTGTGCTTCTCTAGTTTTGCAGACCCATCCAGTTCGAGAAAGGCTTTTATCGCAGCTGATTTTTCAAGGCGGTTAAACTCTTTCAGATGCTTTTCTTCCGCTGAACCTTTAAAAATCTGACCTTCTATTTCTCGTTTATCTTTTTCAAAGTCTCCCTCTTTTACGTAATCTTCAAGTGCGTAAAAATCAGCTAACTTTTTCGATTCTTTGTCCTTTTCATAACGAAGCAGATCTGATGATCCTGCCACTTTAAAGTAATTTTTTATTCGCGCTGATTTCTGCAGACGTTGAAATTCCTTTAATTGCTTTTCTTCTTCACTTCCTTTAAAGCTTAATCCTTCTGTTTCTTTCTTTTTTGAAGAAAATTCAGCGGAGTTCACATATTTCTCCAGTTCTAAAAACGATTTCAATTCTTCCGAACTTTCTGTATTTAAAAATTCGGCATAATCGTCAGCCAATTGTTTTCTTTTTTGCTCAATGGCAGCAACCGATTTTATCTTTCCGGTAAGTTGAAGTGAGAAAATTTTAAATGACATCTGGTTTATTCTTAGATTCGTATTTCTCTCAAAAATAAAAATTTAAAGCGTTATTTAATATCAAAATAGAAGTTTATAAAAAATAGCTTCAACTTCACTCGGCCTGTTTAACATATTGTACGTTTTTAACAAAAATCAATAGTCAGCATAAAAGCGTTAGGCTTACATGTTTATATGTTTTCCGCTTTGCCATTGGTGTTCAATGTTATTTTAAATAGTTTTGATGGGTGATTAAAAGCAAACTATGATTAAACACTCGGAACTTATATTAAACAATGACGGTAGTATTTTCCACTTGCATCTAAAACCGGAAAACATTGGCAAACAAATTATCCTGGTTGGCGATCCGGCACGGGTAGATACGGTTGCCGGTTTTTTCGATAAAATTATATTTACCACGCAAAACAGAGAATTTAAAACCATTACCGGGTTTTACAAGCAGAAAAAGATTTCAGTGATATCAACCGGTATTGGCACCGATAATATTGATATTGTACTTAACGAATTGGATGCGCTTGTGAATATTGATTTGGAAAGCCGAACAATTAAGGCCCGGGCGGAGCAGCTCGACATCGTACGAATTGGCACTTCCGGAGGCTTACAAACCGATCTTCCGGTAAATTCATTTGTTGTTTCTGAAAAGTCAATAGGTTTTGATGGCTTGCTGAATTACTATGCCAACCGCGAACAGTATTGCGACATGGAATTTGAGGAGGCATTTAAAAAACATACGCAATGGAGTACTGCTTTAGCTGATCCATACACGGTAAATGCAAGCCAGGCTCTTTTAAACAATTTTGCAGCAAATGCATTTAAAAAAGGAGTTACCATTTCGGCTCCGGGTTTTTATGCACCACAAGGCCGCGAACTAAGACTACCGCTAGCCTTCCCTAATTTAAATGAGCAAATTGAAAATTTTTCGTTCAACAACCTACGCATAACCAACTTTGAGATGGAAAGCTCTGCCATTTACGGCTTAAGTAAAATGCTGGGCCATAATGCACTAACGGTATGTTTAATTATTGCAAACCGGGTAACACTTACGGCCAATGAGAACTACCGCGAAGAAATGAAAAAATTAATTTTGGCAGTACTTGATAATTTAAGCAGTTAAGGAATGGAACCACAACGACTTGAAGCACTGATTAACCTTCTTGATGATCCGGACAGAACCGTTTTTGAGTTAGTAGAACAGGAACTGCTTAAGGAAGATGACGAAATTATTCCGGCGCTCGAGAAAAAATGGGAACAAAGTTTTGATGAGAACAGCCAGAATCGCATTGAAAATATTATTCAGAACCTGCAATTTAAAAGAACTTATGCCGGAGTTAAACACTGGATAACCCTGGCTCCGGAGAAACAGGATTTATGTGAAGGCTTCTGTGCCATCGACAAGTTCCAGTATCCCGATCTTAATCCGCTCAATCTGTCGTTAAAAATTGAAAATCTTAGGAAATCAATTTGGTTAGAACTGAATAACTCGCTAACACTGCTGGAAAAAACAACAATACTGAACCATTTTATTTTTAACCTTAACGGCTATTCAATAAACCTGAGTAATCCTCACTCTCCTCAAAATTGTTTTTTAAACCAACTGCTCGATACCAAAAGGGGTAATCCAATTTCAATGAGTATATTTTATACCATTATTGCAAGAGCCATCGAGCTTCCTGCTTTTCTGGTTGATTTTCCTAAAAATCCGTTGGTGGCTATTGTTGATGCAGAGCTGGCACAGAAAGTTCATGGCTCAACGCGCGACACCGAGGTTTTGTTTTACATTAACCCATCGAATAAAGGAGCCATTACCAGCCGGAAAGAAATTGATTACCATTTAAAAAGAAACGATTATAAACCATTCCGCGATTTTGCAGAACCACTTCCCGATGTCTTGTTTTTAAGGAGGCTGCTGGAATCGATGCTCGAATCGTATGTAGCGGTTGGTTATACCGAAAAGCAAAAAAAGATTGAAAAATTGCTGGCCTTGTTTGAGGTATAAAAAAAAGCTTCAACCAAATGGTTGAAGCTTTTTTTATGATTCTTCAAATTTATTTACTTGGCATAACTTACAGCGCGTGTTTCGCGAATTACCGTAATTTTAATCTGTCCCGGATACGTCATTTCATCCTGAATTCTTTTAGAAATATCGTACGAAAGCTGTTCCGTTTCCTGGTCATTCATTTTATCGGCACCAACAATTACCCGTAATTCTCTACCTGCCTGAATTGCATAGGTTTTTGTAACTCCCGGATAAGATAGAGCAAGATCTTCAAGGTCTTTTAATCGTTTGATGTACGATTCCACCACTTCGCGGCGTGCACCTGGGCGCGCACCAGAAATAGCATCGCAAACCTGAACAATTGGAGCCATTAAAGACTGCATTTCCACTTCGTCGTGGTGCGCTCCAATAGCATTGCAAATGTCCGGCTTTTCCTTGTATTTCTCGGCCAGTTTCATACCCAGTACTGCGTGTGGCAATTCGGGCTCATCATCGGGCACTTTTCCAATATCATGTAATAAGCCGGCACGTTTGGCTTTCTTCGGATTTAAACCCAGCTCTGATGCCATTGTAGCACAAAGGTTGGCTACCTCGCGTGAGTGCTGCAACAGATTTTGACCATAAGACGAGCGGTATTTCATCTTTCCTACCAAACGAATTAATTCGGGGTGCAAACCATGAATACCAAGGTCGATTGCCGTACGTTTTCCGGTTTCAATTACTTCCTCTTCAATTTGTTTTTTCACTTTTTGCACTACCTCTTCAATTCGTGCCGGATGAATTCGTCCATCGGTAACTAACTGGTGTAAGGCAAGGCGTGCAATTTCACGACGTACAGGGTCGAATGCCGACAGCACAATCGCTTCAGGTGTATCATCAACAACAATCTCAACACCTGTAGCTGCCTCTAAAGCACGAATATTTCGTCCTTCCCTACCGATAATACGTCCTTTAATTTCATCACTTTCAATATGAAAAATGGTAACCGCATTCTCAATGGCCGTTTCAGTAGCTACGCGTTGTATAGATTTTACAACAATCTTCTTTGCTTCTTTATTGGCCGTTTGCTTGGCTTCTTCCATTATTTCGTTGATGTAGGCAACAGCTTCGGTTTTAGCCTCCTCTTGCAACGATTCAACCAACTGCGCTTTAGCGTCATCGGCTGACAAACCTGAAATTTGCTCCAGTTTTTCAAGGTGTTGGCGGTGCACTTTATCAAGCTCTTCGCTTTTGTGCTCAACACGCTGAAGTTGTGTGTTTAAATTCTCTCGAATTGCATCCACTTCACGTCGTGTAGTTTCAAATTCCTTGGTTTTACGGTTCAGTTCATCGCGACGCTGATTTAGTGTTGCCTCGCGTTGCTTGTGTCGGTTCTCTTCTTTAGCCAGGTACGAGTTTTTTTCGTTTATATACTTCTCGTGTTCCGACTTCAGCTGCAGAAATTTTTCTTTAGCCTGCAATATTTTATCCTTTTTTATCACTTCGGCCTCGGCTTTTCCTTCGCCAAGTATCCGTCTTTTTTTCGCCTTCAGGGCTTTATCCCAAATCAGATAAGCCAATGCTCCTCCAACCACAAACCCTGCGACTATTCCTATTATTAAATCCATATTCAAAATATTAGTTACTAAAAAACCCGTAATAAACCAGGTTCTCGCTTGAACCGGCCTAATACGGGCTTTGATTTGTATTTTATTTAGAACTCATTTCTGTTCTTTTTCTTTCAAAAAATCAGAAATATCATCCTTAATATCTTTTATATCATCGACAAATTGAGAGTAATCCCGGCGTTGTTGCTCTTCAGTATAGCGTAAAGCTAACTGAAATGCCGACATTGCCATAATATCCTGATTGTCATTATCCTGAAACATTTTTCTAAAAGTAGAAATTGTTTCTTCAACAATCTTTGCAGCCTTTCTGTATCTCTCTTCTTCATCGCGATTGATGTTTAAGGGGTAAACCCTGCCATCAATCTTAATATGTATTCTAAAGTCTTTATCTTTCAAAACATTACTTATTTAGTAATGCAATACATTTATCAATCTCCCGTATCAAAACATCTATTTTCTGTTTAGCCTCTCCATTTTCATCATTTGCCGATAAAATTCGATTGGCTACTTTCAGTTGCTCATAGTTACGACCTAATTCTATCTTTTCATGCTCCAATAATTCAAGTTCGTTTTCCAGGCTTTCCACCTGTTTACTCAGCAAAACATTTTTCTGTTCCAACGCTATATATTTTTCGAACAGTTGCTGCGTATTTCGTTTCAAATCATTAATTAGCAAGTGATCCTCTTCGGTCATTTTAGCTGCATTTCGCGAACAAAGTTAACTTTTTTTCCTGATTGTAAAAGTAATTCAAATCGATTGCATCCATTTTATGCTAACAAGCCATTGTTAATCTTTTACCATGTGCAATTGCTGTGATATTCGGGTATTGATTTAGAATTGCTGCCATACAATTACATAAACCATTATTTGAATCATTATTTGTATAAATTTGACGCCTTCAATAAAACAACAATGAAAATATTTTTCACCTACTTTTTATTTCTGATTTCGGTATTGAGTACAGCGCAACAGCGCTATTATTCCAATCCGCTTAAAATTCCGCTATTGTTAAGTGGCAGTTTTGCAGAATTAAGAACTAACCATTTTCATTCAGGAATCGACATAAAAACGCAAGGTGTAACCGGATTACCCGTTTATGCAGTGGCCGATGGCTATATTTCGCGCATTGTTGTTTCGCCTACCGGATACGGAAAAGCATTGTATCTGAATCATGCTAATGGAACAACAACGGTTTACGGCCATTTAAACAGCTTTACCCCCGCCATTGAAAAGTTTGTAAAAGATAAACAGTATGAAAAGAAATCGTTCAGAGTTGACCTTCAGGTGCCTCCCTATCTTTTCGCGATGAAGCAAGACCAGGAAATTGGGAAAAGCGGAAATAGTGGAAGTTCCGGAGGGCCACACCTGCATTTCGAAATTAGAGATACGCAAACAGAAGAACCTTTAAATCCGTTACAATATGATTTCCCGATTACCGATAATATTGCTCCAAAAATATTTTCCGTAATTTTGGCACCACTAACAAAACAATCGCATATTAACGGCTCAAACACCCCGCAAACCTACCAGGCAGAAGCTTTTAACGGAACCTACCGACTGAAAAACAATCCGGAAATTACCTTTGGAGGCGAAATTGGGGTTGGAATTGAAACCAATGACTATTTTAATGGCAGTTATAATAAATGCGGCATAAGCATGCTGCGTATGTCGGTTAACGATGTGGAACAATTTACTTTTTCGCTTAACCGGTTTTCGTTTAGCACCTCGCGTTACATTAACAGCCACATTGTTTATAGTGCCTACAAAACCACAAAACGGCGTTACATAAAAACCTGGCTGGACCCCGGAAACAAATTACCAATTTACACCCATAACGGAACCGAAGGCAGACTTGTAGCCAGTGACGCAGAAACGAAGAAGGTAAATATCGAATTGCAGGATACTTATGGCAACAGCTCCAGGCTGGCATTTTCATTGCAGGGAAATGAAATGACATTACAAAATGATTCCACAAGAAAGCCTGTTTTTTACTACCAGCAAACCAACACATTTAGAAATGAAACTGCCCGTATTGAAATTCCACGGGATGCGCTTTATGCCGATTTTGAATTTGAATACCGCACAGAACCTTCCTGGAAAGAACTCTATACCGATTACCATTTTTTTCATAACAACACAGTGCCTTTGCATAAAAATGCCATCATTGCTTTGCGCGCCGACAGCCTCCCCCTGCATCTGCAAACAAAAGTACTATTAGCCTATGTAAACCCTTCAACCGGAGAATTTAATTCCGCAGGTGGAAATTACGAAAACGGCTGGGTAAGCACCGAAACACGCAACCTGGGTGTTTATGCGCTTACTGTTGACACTATTCCTCCGGAAATAGAACCTTTAAGTGTTGTGAATAATTCCTTAACCGAATCAAATAGAATACGTTTCAAAATAAAAGACGATCTGGCAGGAATAAAGTCGATTGAAGGCTTCATTGACGAAAAGTGGGCACTTTTTGAATACGATGCTAAAACAGGAATAATTACCCATTATTTTGATGCAGAACGCTTTGTATTAGGTAAAACCCATAATTTTAAACTCAGTGTAAGCGATTACCGAAACAATACTGCCATTTACAAAGCCAGCTTTTGGAAATGATAAAAACGCCATTAAAAAAACATAAAACAATTAAAGCAATTGGCTTGATGTCGGGAACTTCGCTTGATGGCCTGGACATAGCAGCTGTTGAATTTCGGTTTGCAGGCAATCGTTGGATATACCATCT
Source organism: uncultured Draconibacterium sp. (assembly GCF_963676735.1). Lineage (NCBI taxonomy): Bacteria > Pseudomonadati > Bacteroidota > Bacteroidia > Marinilabiliales > Prolixibacteraceae > Draconibacterium > uncultured Draconibacterium sp. Next base: position 1,971,241 of record NZ_OY781464.1, read on the forward strand.
GCTCGAAGCCGAGACCATAGCTTATCCAAAAACCTGGAAAAATCGACTCGAAACCGCCCCACAATTGTCAAAAAACGAACTTACCTTATTAAATACCAAATACGGCTCGTACCTGGGCGAACAGATTCAAAAGTTTATTCAAAAAACCAAATTCGCACCGGATTTGATTGCTTCACACGGTCACACAATATTTCACAGGCCCGACTTGGGTTACACCTTGCAAATTGGCAATGGAGCAACTATTGCATCAGCAACAAATACAATAACAGTTGCCGATTTCAGAAGCCTTGATGTGGCCAAAGGCGGACAAGGTGCTCCACTGGTTCCCATTGGCGACCGCCTGCTTTTTGGTGAATACGATTATTGCCTCAACCTTGGCGGGTTTGCCAATATTTCGTTTGAACAGGATGGATTAAGAAGAGCCTTTGATGTTTGTCCGGTAAATATTGTTTTAAACCAGTTTGCGGAAAAACTTGGTAAACCATTCGACAAAAACGGAGATCTGGGAAAACTTGGAAAACTTCATAAAAATGTGCTCGATAAACTAAATGCTCTGCCCTATTATCGGCAATTAGCGCCAAAATCACTGGGCAGAGAATGGATGGAAGAAACATTTTTACCAGTCATACAAGCACAGCAAATAAATGAATACGATATTTTGCGAACAGTTTATGAGCATATTGCCATACAGCTTACCAACAGCGTCAGCGGAACAGGCAAAATGCTTATAACCGGAGGTGGCGCTTTTAATTCGTTTTTAATTGAAAGAATAAAAAATTACACCTCTACTCAACTGGTTCTGCCAGACCCCAACCTCATTAATTTTAAAGAAGCGCTGGTATTTGCATTTATGGGAGTGTTACGTATGCTTGAAGAAAAGAACTGTTTAGCATCGGCTACAGGCGCTAAATCCGATAGTTGCTGTGGCGAAGTATTTGCGCCCTGATACAATTGTTGGCTTATTACTTATTCCTCTATTTTAAAAAGCAGCCTGCACGAAATGCAAGAACAGACAAAAATCATTCTCTCGTAGATTCTTTCCGTTTAACTTGCCGTCAAACTTAAATCGTTGAACATGAACTCAGATCCTGCAAAAAGAATTTACGACATTCAGCAATTTGGCGAATTTGGTGGCGTAAACCCTTCAATTACCGATTCGTCAACCTACACTTTTTTAGAAGGCGAAACCATGGAAGAAACGTTCCTGGGCCACATGGAAGGTTGCTTTTTGTACTCGCGCCACTGGAACCCGAGTAATAAATACCTTGCTGATGCTTTGGCGGCTATGGAAAAAACAGAATCGGCATGGATAACAGCTTCAGGAATGGCAGCAATTACCTGCTCGCTATTACAGCTTTGCAATTCGGGCGACCATATTGTTACCAGCGTAACCACCTATGGCGGCACTTATGCTTTTCTGAAAAACTGGTTGCCGAAATACAACATTGAAGTTTCGTTTGTAGATATTACCAACCTGGAGCAAGTGAAAAATGCCATGCGCCTCAACACAAAAGTTATTTACACCGAAACAGTTACCAATCCGCTGCTTCAGGTGTCAGATATTCCGGAACTGGCAAAAATTGCGCACAACAACGGAGCTAAATTAATGGTTGACAATACCTTTACTCCCATGATTTTTTCGCCGGCCGAATTGGGAGCCGACTTTGTGGTTTACAGTATGACCAAATTCATTAACGGTAAAAATGATTGTGTAGCCGGTGCAATTTGCGGATCGAACGAATTTATTAACCAGCTTTCGAATGTAAACGACGGAACTGCTATGCTGTTAGGCCCCGTGCTCGACCCCTTGCGTTCTTCCGGCATTCTGAAAAACCTGCATACCTTGCACCTACGTATGAAACAACACAGCAAAAATGCGCTGTTTGTTGCCGAAGAGTTACAGAAACTGGGACAAAAAGTTAAATACCCCGGACTAAAAGATCATCCCCAGCATAGTCTGCATAACTCGATAATGAACAATGAATTTGGCTATGGCGGCATCCTTTCCATCGATTTGGAAACAGAAAAACGGGCCAACGAAGTAATGTTTAAAATGCAACAGGCAGGTGTTGGTTACCTGGCCGTTTCGCTGGGTTATTTCCGCACACTTTTTAGTTGCTCAGGACATAGCACATCGTCAGAAGTTCCTATTGAGGTACAAAAAGAAATGGGACTATCGGATGGTTTGGTACGCTTTTCAGTTGGTTTGGACAATGATATTGAGGAAACTTTTGGGAAGATAAAAAGATGCTTGTAACAATATTTGGATTCCATCTATCGAAAAGATGGAATCCATTTTCAATTTTGTTTTCCACCATTTCAACAAACAAAAATCATAATCCGCAAACCACATTTAATTATCTTTGTTGCTTTCATAAAATAAACTGATTAAAAATGAAGAAAATTTCAATGGTAGGAATGCTTGTAATGGCATTTATTCTGTTAAACCAGCAGGTTTCAAACGGGTGTACCAATTTTTTGGTTTCCAAAGGTGCATCGGTTGACGGATCAACAATGATAACTTATGCCGCCGATTCGCACACCCTTTACGGCGAATTATATTTTCAACCAGCTGCCGACCATCCCGAAGGAGCTATGCGTAAAATTTACGAATGGGATACAGGCAAATACCTTGGTGAAATACCTCAGCCAGCGCACACTTACAGTGTAATTGGCAACATGAACGAATTTCAGTTGGCTATTGCCGAAACTACCTTTGGTGGCCGCCAGGAACTGGGTAGCCAGGATGGAGCCATTATGGATTACGGCAGTTTAATTTATGTAACGCTGCAACGTGCCAAAACCGCCCGCGAAGCCATTGAAGTAATGACCGCTCTTGTTGAAGACTATGGTTATTACAGCTCGGGGGAATCGTTTTCGATTGCCGACCCCGAAGAAGTGTGGATACTTGAGATGATTGGCAAAGGACAAGGCGAAAAAGGAGCAGTTTGGGTGGCCGTTCGTATTCCCGATGGATACATTAGTGGCCACGCCAACCAGGCCCGTATTACCACTTTCCCCTTAAACGACTCGAAAAACTGCATGTATGCCAAAGATGTTATTTCTTTTGCACGCGAAAAAGGATGGTATAACGGTACCAATAAAGATTTTAGTTTTTCTGACGTTTATGCACCGGTTGATTTTGGCGGTGCACGTTTTTGCGACGCACGCGTATGGGCTGGTTTTAACAAAGTGAGCCAGGGAATGGAAAGCTACACCGAATACGCAAAAGGGATTATTGAACATGGCGGAGAAAACGACTTCCCCACCAACCGTTTACCACTTTGGATTAAACCCGACAAGCAACTGAACGTACAGGATGTAATGGGCATGATGCGCGACCACTTTGAAGGCACCGAACTGGATATGACCCAGGATTTGGGGGCAGGCCCTTACGGATTGCCTTATCGTTGGAGAGGTTTAACCTGGGAGGTAGACTCGGTAACCTACTGCAACGAACGAGCTATTTCAACCCAGCAAACCGGTTTTTCGTTTGTAGCCCAAAGCCGCAGCTGGTTACCGAATCCCATTGGCGGTATTCTTTGGTTTGGGGTTGACGATGCCTACTCTACCTGCTACGCACCAATGTATTGCGGAATTACCGAAATTCCTGAATGTTTTGCCGTAGGTAACGGCGATCTTTTAACCTACAGCGAAACATCGGCATTCTGGGCATTTACACAGGTAGCCAATTTTGCCTACCTGCGTTACAACGACATGATAAAAGATGTAAAACTGGTACAAAAAGAACTGGAAGACAAGTTTGTAGCTTTTGTGCCTGTAATTGACAAGGCGGCAGAAACCTTATACAACACTGCCAGCGAAGAACAGGCACGAAAATTTATTACGGAATTTTCGGTGAATGAAGCAGAAGATATGACCAAACGCTGGAAAGAACTGGGGCAATACCTGTTAATTAAATATGCCGACGGAAATATTAAACGTGAAAGCAACGGTGAATTTACTCGCACCGAAACAGGAATGCCAGCTTCACCTATTTTTGCAGGCTATCCGGAATGGTGGTATAAAGCCATTGTGAACGCAAGAGGCGAACATTTTAAAGTTATTGGCAGCAGCCACTAATGCCATGATGTTTTCTTTTTACACTGAAAACCAATTGTGTAATTGAAAATAAAGCTCAAATAAGTTTGAGGTATTGAAAAAAACACTATTTTTGCAGCCGATTTAATGCAATCTCTGTCCTTAAAAACAAAAGGATACATTGCCAACTTATTAAAAATTAAGAAAATGGACTTAGTTAAATTAGTAGAAAAAGAATTTGAGGTGGAAGTAAACCACCCGGAATTCAAAGCAGGTGATACCATCACCGTTAGCTACAAAATTAAGGAAGGTAACAAAGAAAGAATTCAGAAATTCCGCGGTGTGGTTATTCAGGTTCGTGGAAGAGGAAATACAAAAACTTTTACCATCCGCAAAATGTCAGGAAACATTGGTGTTGAAAGAATTTTCCCAATCAGTTCACCATTCATTGAAAGTATTGAAATAAACAAACGCGGTAGTGTGCGTCGTAAGCGTATCTTCTACTTACGTGGCTTAACCGGTAAAAAAGCCCGTATCAAAGAAAAAAGATTCTAAATCGAAATTCACGATACTTAAAAGGTCTCCGTTTGCGGAGGCCTTTTTTTTTTGCCCCCAAAAGATAAAAACCACAAATTTTTTGCCCAGGCTATTCTTCCATCCAGCCCATTTCCCTGTTCATTCAAAAATTTATACCTTCAAATTGTAATCATTTAGTTTAACAGACGTCAAATAGTGTGTTCCAATGAACAATATATGCACCAAATGACTTTCTCAACATATCAGATGATTCACACAAATATTCAAATAACAGATCTATGAAAATTTTAACGTCATTATTTTTGCTGATGTTTGTTTTTGCCTCTTATGCCAATGCACAAGGAACACAATTGCTTCGTCAGCCAACAATTTCTTCAGAAAGTATTGTTTTTGTTTATGCCAACGACCTTTGGAAAGTTGACAGAAATGGCGGCGATGCCATTCGTTTAACAAGCAACGAAGGAGAAGAATCGAATCCTCATTTCTCAAACGATGAAAAATGGATTGCCTTTTCGGCGCAGTACGACGGCAATACCGATGTGTATGTAATTCCTTCCACCGGAGGTTCGCCACAACGTCTTACCTGGCATCCGGGTGCCGATATTGTTCAGGGTTGGACTCCCGAAGGCAAAGTGCTCTTTCGTTCCGGAAGAGAAGCACGCCCAACACAAACCAACAAGTTTTTTACTGTTTCGCCTAAGGACGGTTTGCCTGAAGCGCTTGACATTCCACGTGCAGCTTTTGGCGAATTATCACCCGATGGAAAGCACATCGCCTACATTCCTATTACCTTCTGGGATCCGGAGTGGCGCAACTACCGTGGCGGTCAGGCCATGCCGGTATGGATTGTAAACATGAAAACAAAAGAACTGCTGCGAACTCCCCAGCCCACCGGCGAGCGCCATCTCGATCCGGTGTGGTTCAACAACAAAGTATTTTACTTGTCGGAACGCAACTATGCCAGTAATATCTGGTCTTTCGATCCAAAAACAAAACAAGAAAAACAGCATACGCAACAAGCCCAATTCGATATAAAAAGTCTTGATGCGTGTAAAGATGCAATAGTTTACGAATGTGGTGGCTACCTTCATTTGCTAAATCCTAAAAATGGCGAAGACAAACAGTTGGTTATAAATGTTAAAGGCGATATGAATTTTGCCCGCGAACGTTGGGAAAGTGTTAGTGGAAGAAACCTAACTAATCCAAATATTTCGCCAAACGGAAAAAGAGCTGTTTTTGAATACCGTGGTGAAATTTTTACGGTTCCAAAAGAAAAAGGAACCTGGCGCAACATTACCAACACTTCGGGCGTGGCTGACCGTTATCCGGCCTGGTCGCCCGAGGGTGACAAAATTGCCTGGTTTAACGATGCAAGCGGAGAATACAAACTCGTTGTTGCCGATCAGTTCGGTCAGAATAAAAAAACTTATACGCTGGAGAACCCAACCTTTTACTTCCGCCCCGAATGGTCGCCCGACGGTAAAAGAATTACCTTCACCGATACCGATTATAACATTTGGGTTATTGAACTGGAATCGGAAACAGTTACCAGAGTTGGAACCGATATTTTTGCACACCCTAACCGCGAAATGCAACCGGTTTGGTCGCCCGATAGCAAATGGATTGCGTATGCCCGGCAGTTAAATAGTAGTTTTAAAGCCATTTTTGTTTACAATATCGAAACGCAACAGACTTTCCAGCTAACTGACGGGATGGCTGATGTGCTCACTCCAGCCTGGGATGCCAGCGGAAAATACATGTACATTTTGGCCAGTACAAATTACGGACTTGCAACCGGATGGCTCGACATGAGTTCTTATGATCCGGATGTGACCAGAAGCCTTTATTGCATTGTTTTGTCGAAAGATGATGAGTCGCCAATTTTGCCAAACAGCGACGACGAAGAGGTAAAGGATAAAAATGAAAACGAAGATGAAAATGGCGACAATGACAAAAAGGAGTCGGACAAAGACGACAAAACGGAAGATGTTGTTATCGATATGGATGGAATTTCAGAGCGAATAGTGGCATTAAATATGCCCGACAGAAACTACAGAGCTTTAGTTCAGGGTCCGGAAAATACCGTTTTTGTTGCAGAAGTAGTACCGCATAAACGCGGAGTAACTATTCATAAATACGAAACTGAAGAAAATAAGGCAGAAGAATTCTTAGGCGACGTAACGTCTGTTGTAAGTTCTACCGACCGTAAAAATATTCTCTACCAAAAAGGGAGCAACTGGAGTATTGCAGGCACAGGAGGAAAACCTAAAAACGGCGATGGAGGGCTAAAAACCAACATGAAAGTAAAGGTAATTCCTGCAGAAGAATACCAGCAACTTTTTGATGATTCATGGCGTTTTATGCGCGATTTCCTTTATGTTGACAATGTACACGGAGCTCCATGGGATGCCATTTACGACTGGTATTCGCCCTGGGTAAAACATGCCCGCCACAGAACCGATATGAATTATATTATCGATATAATCAGTGGAGAAGTTGCCATTGGTCATTCGTATGTTGCAGGTGGCGATATGCCTGATATCGATCGCATTCCGATAGGCCTTTTAGGTTGCGACCTTGCGGAAGAAAACGGCTATTATAAAATTGTCAAAATTTACAATGGCGAAAGCTGGAATCCTTCCACAAAAGCGCCTCTTGCCGCACCAGGGATGGCCATTAAAGAGGGCGATTACCTGCTGGCTGTTAACGGAGTGGAATTAAAAGCTCCAACTAACCCATACAGCTTGTTTGAGCAAACCTCGGGTAGGCAAACAACATTAAAAATCGGATCCACAACTTCACTTGAAAATGCAGAAGAAATAACAGTTGAACCAATTTCAAGCGAAAGAAGCTTACGCTCAATCGACTGGATTGAAGGAAACCGCAGAAAGGTTGATGAGCTCTCTGGTGGGAAATTGGCCTATGTCTATCTGCCAAACACCGGAGGAAGTGGATTTTCATCATTCAATCGTTATTACTTCGCTCAGCAGGATAAAAAAGGAGTAATTCTGGACGAACGAAACAACGGAGGCGGTTCAGCTGCCGATTATATGATTGATGTGATGAGCCGTACCCTGCTTGGCTATTTTAACAGTAAAGCCAACAATAACCGACCATGGACAACTCCGATGGCCGGAATTTGGGGACCAAAAGTGATGATAATTAACGAACGTGCCGGCTCGGGTGGCGACCTGTTGCCCTACATGTTTAAAGCAAAAGATTTGGGACCACTAATTGGAACACGCACATGGGGAGGACTGGTTGGAACCTGGGACACCCCCCAATTAATTGATGGTGGACGAATTGTGGCTCCCCGTGGTGGCTTTTTCGATGTTAACGGAGAATGGGCTGTTGAAGGAGAAGGTGTTGCCCCTGATATTGAAGTGATTCAGGAACCAAAATTAATTCTCCAAGGCCGCGATCCTCAGCTGGAAAAAGCAGTAGAAGTTGCTCTGGAAAAACTAAAAGGCAATGAATTTGAAATGAAACCGGAACCGGCAGCTCCGCAGCGCTGGAAACGTCCGGAAGGTTTTAAAGTAAATTAAGCAAACAAAAAGCCCGCTCTTTATTTTACAAAAGAGCGGGCTTTTTTTTATCCCCCCGAGCGTTTTACTTTGTAGCCATCGGCTTTAAGCAACTCCACTACTCGTGCACAAAAGTCGCCCTGAATAAGAATTTCTCCATCTTTAACCGTGCCGCCTACTCCACATTTCGACTTCAGCTTTTTACCTAAGTCTTTCAAATCATTTTCCGCACCTTCAAATCCTGTTACCAATGTTACGGCTTTTCCTTTGCGTTTTTTACGGTCGAGCATTACCCGCAGATTCTGCTGCTTTGCCGGCAATGTTTCCTGCTCTTCCTCTTTTTCCTGATCGTATTGAAAATCGGGATTGGTTGAAAAAACCACCCCTAAACGTTCTTTCCAGTCGTTCGACATATTACCTCCATAAAATAATTAAACATCCTGTAAAATAAGCCACTACCCAAAAAAAGTATGCTGCTTTGGTAAATTTTATATGCTTGTTGGTAGCTTTACTGTCCAATCCGTTTTTGTAATATACTTTCCAACACCAAACCGCATCAACCAGCATAATTAAAAATGCAGCAGTCCCCAGAAATCCGTGTAATGTAAAAGGCGTACCCCGGGCTCCAAATACCATTAAAACAATGGCAGCAATATCGAACAGAATACCCATGGTTAAAAAAATGAGCACAATATTTCCGACAATTTTAAATCGTACTAAGGAAATACTGCCAATTCCATAGGCCAAAAACGACAAGGTTATAATAAAAGCTCCAACAATTGCTAACGGATTCATTTTTAAGCTTATTTAATTAGCAAAGGTAAATTTATATCGCACAAAACCTTACACAACGCCAATAAGTGTAATTGCAGTTTTAGTTTTCTTTAAATTCAAGTGTTCCTGTTGTTTTTCTCGTATCCAACAAAAGGTTTTTTATAGTTCCATTTTTACTAAGCTGGATAATATTACGCTGGTCGGAATATACCTCTGTTAATAAAGTACAATCCACTTCAAACTTGTCAAAATCGCTTACACCAGATGCTTCCAAATAAATCCAAATCACGTCTTTAACTACTTCTTTTCCGATAAAATAATAGGGAACATGCGTGTCATGAACGGTAAAATATATTTGTTTTTTTAGGTATGCAAATATAAATTCATCTGTGCTTTCATTCTCTTTTGCCTCACCCAGATAGAGTTTTTTATGTCCCTCTTGTTCTAAAGCCAGGAGCAGGTCATCGGCAAATACTTTCAACGATATTTCCAGCGAACGGTTCTGTGTATTGTAATCAACCTGACAAATACTCACATAAAATGGATGCGAATACGCTGAAATAGTAGCAAAAAGAATAAAAAACAGAGAAACAAATATTTTATTTAAATTCATGCCCTTCAAAATTATGGGGCAAAAATAAAAATTTTATGAGTTTATTCGAGTTGTACCTCAAGCTGGGTTTTAAACATATCATAGACATCAACGGTTACGACCATATTGTATTTGTTCTGGTACTGTGCGCCGGGTATAGTATTATTCAATTCAAAAAAGTGCTGATACTTATTACCGCATTTACATTGGGGCACTCTGTAACCCTTGCATTATCAACGCTTAATATTTTAACAATTTCACCAGCACTTATCGAGTTTCTTATTCCGGCCACAATTGGAGCCACGGCAATTGCCAATGTTTTGCCGGTTAAAGCCAAAAACAACCGTTTTGTGTACATTCTCACGTTGTTTTTTGGGCTTATTCATGGCATGGGTTTTTCCAATTACCTGAAAGAACTGCTCGGACGTGAGTCAAATATTCTAAGCCCACTACTGGCATTCAACATTGGACTCGAGCTTGGTCAGATTGTAATTCTACTGGTGTATTTTGCACTACTTTTTTTAAGTGTGAACCTATTTCGGGTAAAAGCTGATTTTTGGCGAATTTTTGTTTCAGGAATGGCTTTCGGAATTGCTGTAGTTTTATTAATAAAAACAGCTCCAACACTATTTTGATTGAACTCATTTTCAAACAAAACTACGCAAGTTTTAACAATAAGTAATTTTTATGGTAAAAAGTACAAGAACTATAAACAATTGCTACTTTTGCATCTGTCATTTTGATAACAACACCAAGGATTTAACTGCATAATGAAAAAAATCTGTTTTATTATTGGCTTTTTAATATTTTCCGGTACACTTTTAATTGCCCAGGAAAACACGAATAAAAATAAATTCAGACAATTAAAACAAGAATTGGCAACCCCGAATGTTTATCGAACAGCTTCTGGGGCTCCCGGCCATGCATACTGGCAACAAAAGGCTGATTATAAAATCGACATTCGGCTCGATGACGAAAACCAACGTATTTTTGGCGAAGAAATAGTTACCTACCACAACCAATCGCCCGACGTGCTAAAATATATTTGGCTGCAACTCGATCAAAATATGCGGGCCCTGGATTCTGACACGTATAAAACAATGACAGCCGGACTTAGCGATCGTGTTTCATTCAGTCAGCTAAAAAGAATGATGCCTGATTTTGATGGTGGTTTTAAACTGGATTATGTGCGCGACATTAATGGAAACGACCTGCCGGCAACAGTTAATAAAACAATGATGCGCATTGATTTGCCGGAGCCGCTGCAGCCCGGAAACACTTTCTCGTTTAAAGTAAAATGGTGGTACAATATTAACAACCGAATGACAGATGGAGGCCGCTCGGGTTACGAATATTTTGAAAATGAGGACAATTACATTTATACGATAGCCCAGTTTTATCCGCGAATGGCCGTTTATAACGAAGTTGAAGGCTGGCAACACAAACAGTTTTTAGGTACAGGAGAATTTACCCTGCCTTTTGGCGATTACGAAGTAAGTATAATGGTTCCGGCTGATCATATTGTTGGAGCAACAGGACTTATTCAAAACACGAGCGAAGTTTTAACCGATGAGCAGCAAAAGCGTTTTAATGCAGCAAAACAAGCTGATGCTCCAGTTTTTATTGTTTCGCAGGAGGAAGCTGAAAAAGCAGAAAAAGCGAAAGCAAAAAAAGAAAAAACATGGGTATTTAAAGCCGAAAACGTGCGCGACTTTGCCTTTGCCAGCTCACGGAAATTTATTTGGGATGCCATGGCTGTACCATTTGACGACCGCACGGTGTTGGCTATGTCGTTTTACCCCAAAGAAGGCAACCCGCTTTGGGAACAATACTCAACCCGGGTGGTAGCTCATACTCTAAAAACATACTCAAAATTTACTTTTGATTATCCATACCCCGTAGCCATTTCGGTACATACCGACAGAATTGGGATGGAATACCCAATGATTTGTTTTAACGGAGGCCGTCCGGAAAGTGATGGAACCTATAGCAAACGCACCAAATATGGAATGATTGGCGTTATTATACATGAAGTTGGCCATAATTTCTTCCCGATGATTGTAAACTCCGACGAGCGCCAATGGACCTGGATGGACGAGGGCTTAAACACATTTGTGCAGTTTTTAACGGAACAGGAATGGGAGCCCAACTACCCTTCCTCTAAAGGATTTGCAAGCACTATAGTTCCTTATATGCGTGGCGACAAGAACTTTATTTCGCCCGTAATGACCAACTCCGAATCGGTGTGGAACCTTGGCAGCAACGCCTATTCAAAACCGTGTGTGGCATTAAATATTTTGCGAGAAACAGTTATGGGCCGCGAATTATTTGATTATGCCTTTAAAGAATATGCCCAACGCTGGATGTTTAAGCACCCAACCCCGGCCGACTTTTTCAGAACAATGGAAGATGCATCGGGAGTTGATCTTGATTGGTTTTGGCGGGGGTGGTTTTACACCACCGATCATTGCGACATTGCCATTGACCGGGTAAAATGGTATCAGGCGAGCACTAAAAATCCCGAGATTGAAAAGCCTTTGCAGGAAAGTACAGAGGAGGTAGCAAACAGTTCCATCACAAAAATCAGAAACAAACAGGCCGCCGGTGAAACTTACCTGTCGCAAAACCCTGTAGCTGAAGACTTTTACACCCACTACAACCCTTACGAGCTTACTGAAGAAGACAAGGAACAGTACAACAAATTTCTAAAAAGTTTAACTACTGAAGAGCGCCAACTATTAGGCGCAAATCTTAATTTCTATCAAATTGATTTCACAAACATTGGAGGCCTTGTAATGCCTTTGGTAATAAAGTTTGAATTTATTGATGGAACAGAAGAAGTTCAACGCATACCGGCAGAAATCTGGCGGAAAAACAACGTAGAAATATCGAAAGTTTTTATGTTTGATAAAGAAGTTAGCCAAATATCGCTCGACCCCTACCTTGAGACTGCCGATACGGATTTAAACAATAACTTCTGGCCGGAGAAAAAACAAGCTACTCGTTTCGAACTGTATAAATCGAGGTATGGAAGAGGCAGGTACTCCGGAGGTTCAAATCCCATGCAGCAAACCAGGGAAGAAAAATAGCCTAACCACGGTTCATATATATTCAAAAGGAAGCAATCTTTTTTAGCATTGCTTCCTTTTCTAATTCTATTATCGATAAACTAGCTTAGAAATTAAATTTTCCCTGCTCTGCCTGTTTACGTGCAGCTTCGTAGCCGTTTACAATATTTTCCATTATGGTAGCAACGGGTAAAATACCGTCCAGCATCGCCGACACCTGGCCTATTTCCAATTCGCCTTCTTGCAAATTGCCCTCGAACATTCCTTTTTTTGCACGACCACGACCCAATAATTCGCGTAAGGCTTCAACCGACATACCAGCTTTTTCGGCAGCATCAACCTGCTCAAAAAAGTTATTCTTTACCAAACGTGTTGGTGCTAACTTTTTCAATGCAAGCTTTGTTCCTCCTTCACCCAATTCTGTTACCAGTTTTTTAAAATCAATGTGTGCTGATGATTCTTCTGAAACGGCAAAAGCTGAACCGATCTGCACGCCATCGGCTCCCAAAAGCATAGCAGCCAGCATTGCCTGCCCCGAGCCAATTCCACCAGCAGCCAGCAAGGGCAAACGTGTAGCTTTTCGAACGGCCGGAATAAGTGTCATGGTTGTAGTTTCTTCGCGGCCATTGTGCCCGCCGGCCTCAAAACCTTCAGCAACTATAGCGTCAACACCTGCGTCTTCGCATTTGGCAGCAAAAAACGAGCTCGACACCACATGCGCAACGGTAATTCCCTTGTCCTTTAACCAACTGGTCCATTTTTTCGGACTTCCGGCCGAAGTAAAAACCACTGGTACTTCATGTGCAGCAATAATATCCATAATCCGTTCGGTTTCAGGATACAACAAAGGCACATTTACACCAAAAGGTTTTTGAGTAGCCGCCTTCGTCTTCACAATGTGTTCCTCAAGGGTTTCGGGGTGCATTGAGCCTGCCCCCAAAAGGCCTAAGCCGCCACTGTTGCTTACAGCCGAGGCTAATTTCCATCCGGAACACCATACCATACCGCCCTGAATTATCGGATATTTTATATCGAATAGTTTACAAATAAGATTCATAGTTATTTATTTAAATTGTGGGCAAAGTTAAAATTTCGGATGGCAAGAAAAGCAAATTGTCGCTTATTAACTGTAAAAAAAGGGGAAACATAAACATGCATTATGTCTATGCATTTTTGTTGTAAATAAAATTAATGGACAGAGGCTTCTTCCTCCTCAATAATATTTTCTTCCAAAATCTGAACAAGTGTTTCCTTTGAAACCCGACGCCGAATTTCACCACTTTGTGCCACCGATATTGATCCGCGTTCTTCGGAGACAATAATACACAAGGCATCCGAGCTTTCAGTCATCCCCACCGCTGCTCTGTGGCGCAAACCCAGGGCTTTATCAAGCTCTTTTTGTGTTAAGGGTAGGATACAACCAGCTGCTACAAGCCGGTTACCTTTTATGATAATCGCGCCATCGTGTAAGGGCGAATTTTTAAAAAATATAGTTCGTATTAGTGCCGAAGATATTTTTGCATTTATTTTTTCTCCGGTGTTAACCTGATCTGCCAACTCGCTCTTCTTCGAAATGACAATTAAAGCTCCGGTTTTTGTTTTTCCCATGGCCACACAAGCATCAACAATATTATCAATTTGATGGTGGTTAATACTTTTTGTTTTTCCCTGGTTAAACAGTTTATCGAGCATCAGTATTTTATTCAGGTTGTAATTTGTGCCAATAAAAACTAAAAATTTTCGGATTTCGGGGTGAAAAACAATAATTAGCGCCAGTACCCCCACCCCAATAAACTGCCCCATGATGGAGCCGAGCAGCTCCATATTTAAGGCCCGAACAATGAGCCACACCAGGTATAACGAAAAAAGACCAATAACAATATTAAAAGCTACCGTTCCTTTAATTAAACGATAAAGCTGGTACAATAAAAATGCAACCAATAAAATATCGAGAATATCAAGAAACCGTATGGTAATAAATGCCAGCATTATATTATTGTTGCTTTAATTTCACAAAATATTTTCACGGCTTCAACAGCTTCTTTCACATCGTGAACGCGAAGAATATCGGCTCCTCCCATTAAGGCCAGTGTATTTGCAACCGATGTACCATTAAGCGCAGTTTCAGGAGTAACATCAAGTGCTTTCCAAATCATCGATTTGCGGCTTAAGCCTACCATAACCGGCAATTGAAAAACTTTTAACGAATCAAGACGATTCAGTAACTCAAAGTTATGATCAACCGTTTTTCCAAAGCCAAATCCCGGATCGAGTATTACTTCCTTAACGCCTAATTTATTTAGCTTTTTAACTCTTTCTGCAAAATATTGCGATACCTCCTTTATTAAATCCTCGTATTCCGGGTTATCTTGCATGTTTTGGGGTGTACCCTTTATGTGCGACAAAATGTAAGGCATTTGCAATTTACCAACAGTTTCAAACATTTTCGAATCAAGTGTTCCTCCCGAAATATCATTAATAATAATTGGACCAATTTCATCGATAACGCGAACGGCTACCCATGAACGAAAGGTATCAACCGAAATTACAATCTCGGGAAATGCAGTTCGTAAGGCTTTTACCGCCGGCAGCAGCCGTGTTAATTCTTCTTTTGTTGAAACAGGTTTTGAACCGGGTCGAGTTGAAACAGCACCAATATCAATGATACCGGCCCCTTCTGCAATCATTTGCTCAACAGCTTTTAACATGACTGATTCATCCTCCATCTTTCCTCCATCGTAAAACGAATCGGGCGTAATGTTAACTATTCCGGCCACCACCGGTATCGATAAATCTAATTCTTTTTCTCCCAGATGTAACGTATTGTTTCGCTTAAGGAACTTACCCGCTGACTGCGTAATCAACATAAGAACTTGGCTTTTATGTTTAACAAATCATTAACGAACTATTAATTCTCGTTAACTACAAATGTAGAATAAAACAGGCCAAATTTGCCATTTTTTAATACTTTTATCGGTCAAATTTAGCGAACATAACTACGTACAGCGTGTTGGTAAAAACGTACAATAGGCTGTAAAAAGATAAAAGACAGAAAATAATGGACAAAACAAATAAGCAATACGACCAGGTAATTTCCATTTGCCGAAATATTTTTTCACAAAAAATGACAGATTATGGCACGGCCTGGCGAATTTTGCGTCCCACCTCTTTAACCGATCAGATTTATATTAAGGCTCAACGTATTCGCAGTATTGAAGAAAAAGGCGTAACAAAAGTTGGAGAGGGTGTAAAACCTGAATTTATCGGAATTATTAATTACTGCATTATGGGCTTAATTCAACTGGAGCTGGGGCCCTCTGACGAAGAAATACCAAATAGCAAAATTCAGGAATTGTACGACACGTACTTTGAGCAAGCCAAAAAACTGATGATGGACAAAAACCACGATTATGGCGAAGCCTGGCGAAATATGCGCATCAGTTCTTACACCGATCTTATTTTAATGAAAATTCAGCGCACCAAACAAATAGAAGACAATAAAGGCAAAACTTTAATATCAGAAGGTATTGATGCCAACTACATGGACATGATAAACTATGCCGTTTTTGCCATGATAAAAATTGAATTTGAAAACGAAGAATAATTTCCACTATGAATATTGTTAAACAACTCTCCCGTATACTATTCGGTATTATTTTCATATTCTCGGGCTTTGTAAAAGGTATCGATCCCTGGGGCTCGGCCTATAAGTTTACCGATTATTTTAATGCACTGGGAATGGAATGGTTGTTATGGGCTGCCTTTCCGCTTGGGGTTATTCTTGCCTTTGCCGAATTTGCCATTGGCGTAGCCTTTTTATTTAACTGGTGGATGCGTTTATTTTCGTGGTTAGGCTTATTGTTTATGGCTTTTTTTACGCCTCTAACACTTTGGATAGCCATAAAAAATCCGGTAACCGATTGTGGTTGTTTTGGCGATGCACTGGTACTTACGAACTGGGAGACGTTTTACAAAAACATTGTTTTTATTACGCTTGCCATTATTGTAACAGTTAACCGCAACTGGTTTGCCGAAAAGGTAAAAAACAAACTTCCGGCAATGCTTAGCATGGGAGTTTTTATCGTCTATTTTGGTTTTGTTTATTACTCGTACAATCATTTGCCGCTATTCGATTTCAGGCCTTTCAAAATTGGCACAAACATTCCCGAAGCCATGAGCACACCTGAAGATGCACCACAAGAAATTTATGAGAACATTTTTTATTACAAAAACAAAAATACCGGAGATGTTAAAGAGTTTTCGGAAGAAAATTATCCGTGGCAAGATACGTTAAACTGGGAATATCATGATATGGAGTCGATTCTGGTGCAGGAAGGCTATGAACCACCCATACATGATTTTACTATTGAAACAATAGATGGCGAGGATATAAAAGACTTTTTTATTTACGACGAAAATTATGTTTTTATGTTGGTGGCCCACGACCTGGCCAAATCCAGTACAAAAAATCAGGAAGAAATAAATGCTTTGGCTAATTGGGCACTGGAGCAAGGACTCTCGTTTATTTGTCTCACATCAACACTGCACGACGAGGCCTTACAGTTTGCAGAAATCCAGGGCGCACCCTACGAGTTTTTTAACTGTGATGAAATTACACTAAAAACAATTATTCGTTCAAATCCGGGACTGATTTTGATTAAAGATGGTACCATTTTAGCCAAATGGCATTATAACGACATCCCTACATCTGAGATTATTAGTGAGAAATTTGGTTTGTAGCTAACTCCATCATTATTCTGTTTTGAGGTAACGCTACATCCTTAAATTATCTTGAAGTACATATAAATAAACAAATAGTTAATTGTAATTATCCTTTATTTTCATTGCCCCTGATATCAATTATTTCGGTTAAATTTGTGTGCAATTTTTGAATATCTAATAAACTAAAATTCAATAAAATGAGACAAAAGATAGTTGCAGGTAACTGGAAGTGTAACACCAATTTACAAGAAGGTGTTGAATTAGCAAAAGCAGTTGATGCCGTTGTTGCAAGTGAAGGTGCCGATGATGTTGTAGTAGTTTTGGGAACTCCATTTACCCATATAACAAAAGTTGTTGAAACGGTTAATACAGAAAGAATTGGCGTTGCCGCACAAAATTGTGCTGCCGAAGCCAAAGGTGCTTTCACCGGTGAAGTTTCTGCAGCCATGGTAAAATCAACAGGTGCCGAGTATGTAATTTTAGGACACTCAGAGCGTCGTGAATACTATGGAGAAACCAGTGAAATACTTAACAAAAAAGTTGCTCTGGCGCTGGAAAACGGACTAACTCCGATTTATTGCTGTGGCGAAGCATTGGATATTCGCGAAGCTGGAACTCATAACGAGTTTGTTGTTAAGCAATTGGAAGAAACTGTGTTTCAACTTTCTGCTGACGATTTCAAAAAAATAGTAATTGCCTACGAACCAATCTGGGCAATTGGTACAGGAGTTACTGCCAGCTCTGATCAAGCTCAGGATATGCATGCGAACATACGTGCCGCTATTACAGCTAAATTTGGTGCAGAAGTTGCCGAAGGAACTTCTATTTTATACGGAGGTAGCTGCAAACCAAGTAACGCCAATGAATTGTTTGCCAACAAAGATGTTGATGGTGGATTAATTGGAGGTGCATCGCTAAAAGCTGAAGACTTTATTGGAATCATCAACGGATTCTAAAAAACAACATAATCTATCAACAAAAGCCATTTTCGAATATGTTTCGGAAATGGCTTTTTTGTTAACAAAAATCCACCTCCAGTTTGATTTAAACTGATATTTGCTACTTTTATACCTGATCTAAAAACAGCTAACCGACACCCACATCGGCAACTGCTTTATTTTACAATATTTTAGATACGATTAAGATCAAATTTTATTTTGAATTTATAAATCTTTTGTTCATGAAAAAACTAGCATTCTTTTCAATTTTGTTAACTACCCTGAGTTTATTTAGTTGTAATTCATCAAACAAATCCGAAGAAATTGCTTCGTATACTTATGAAGAAAAAAGTGTGGAAATGAGTGATGAGCTAAAAGCTCTTATTCCTGAATGGGTTGAGGAGGGAACAGTTTGCTATGGACTGATGATACAACTAAGTTCTGATAATAAACCCGTACGAGCCCGACCAATTAAAGCCAAAGTGGTGCAGATTAATGAGAACGCCATAAAAATGAAAGCGTTGGAAAGCGTTAAAATGGCAGAAATAAAGAGTTGTTCTAAATTTTTGGTTACCAAAGGCGAAACCTGGGATGAAAAAGAAGGACAGTTATACTTAACACTGGAAGAAGCCATTAATGCCTTAAAAGAAATGAACCTTTACCTCATTGGCGATAAAGTTACTGTTGACTAACAACGTAAACAAACGAGATGACGGACAGTCAACTCATAGAGCAAATTCGGGGGAATAATGATCTTGCACTCAGGGCTCTTATCATTAAATATAAAAACCTTGTATACAATACAGTTTTTCGTTTAGTGCAGAACTCAGAGGATGCAGAAGATCTCTTTCAGGATGTTTTTCTCGAAATTTTTAAATCATGCGAGGCCCTTAGGTTTGAAGAAGACCTTACGGTTTGGATTTATAAAATTGCTTACAATAAATCAATCAGTTTTTTACGTCGTAAAAATCCGGCCAAAGCAGGCACTAACCACATTGAAAACGACCATCCCCATCTTCAGCTGATTGATAAAAACCACCCGGAAAAACAACTGGAACAAAAGGAAAACGTAACCATCCTTTACCAACTAATCGACCAACTTCCTGAAAACCAGAAAAAAGTATTACTCCTGCACAAATTTGAAGGTCTTTCTCAAAAAGAAATCTGCAAGCAGCTGCATATGTCTGAACATTCGGTAGAATCGCTCATTTACCGTGCACGAAAAAATCTCAAACTTAAGCTTATTACGTATTTTAAACTTAATTCCTGACAAAATGGAAAAGAAACAAAAATCATTAAAGTGGCTCAATATTTTTTTATTGCTGATAAACTTATCGGCATTTACCACCTTTTTGGTAATGAACCAAAGCGGAGAACCAGATGCGGAGGTTAATGATGTATACAAGTCGGACGAATACCTGAAACAAAGACTTAACCTTACTGATGAGCAATTTAAACTGGTAATTGAAATGGATCAGAAAGTATTCAGAAACTACCAGGTATTAATCGATATTCAGTGCGAAACAAACTTCAATTTGATAAAAGAACTGTCTTCGCCCGAACCTTCAGAAGAAAAAATGAAAGAATTAACCGAAAAATTAGGCACTTATCATACCGCTATAAAACGACAAACGGTTAAGCATTTTCAGAATGTAAAAAGCATATGCGAACCACCACAAATAGAACTACTTAACAATTTGCTTATAGAAATGATGGAAGCTGGCGACCAGTGCCAGTATTGTAACAAGCAAGACTGCTCAAGAAGAAAAATAATAGAAGAAATTTAATTTTTTTTCATTTGCTGCGCCGGATTCTATTTTCATTTTCGTCTTAATAGATAAGAATAAATTAAAAACCGAAAGTAAAACAGAAAGATTACCGTGAAAACTGAAAGTAACAATCCTGATTTTAATGCAATTTCAGCTAGCGACAAATTGCTTGAGGTACTCGATTTTATGGCTCCGGCACCTGGCGAATTGGTAGAAAAAGTAATGCAGAAAAAGGACAGGATTACTCATATTTATGATAGGAGCATCGATTATTCGAAATATTTTCAAATTGCAGTAGTTTTTGTTGCAGCCATTCTTATTGGTGTACTTATGGGTAAAAATGCCAACAAGGTATTTGCACAAAAAAAGCAGAACACCAATAAAAAAGCACTGATCGAACTTCGCGACATTCACCACCTTTCTGAAACTAATTCGTTTGGTTTATTCTGAATTATTGAATATTACTTAAACTTAGTTTATCTAATATTTTTATTTTTGTTTAATCAACCTGCGCTTACGCGCACATCTATTATGAAACCAAAAACCAAAAGCAACAACTGGCCACGTTTAACAGTCCAGTGGGGCGTATTAGCTTTTATTCTTGTACTGGCATTTTTGCCCGACTTAACAAAAATAAATACCCCCGATTTTGAAGCTTACTGCCCGTTCGGAGGCATGCAGGCATTGGGAAGTTATCTTCTAAGTCAGGCGCTCTCTTGCACAATGACGAGTGCCCAAATTGTAATGGGAGTTCTCCTTTTTATAGGCGTTCTTTTGTTTAGTAAACTTTTCTGTTCATATATTTGCCCTATCGGAACGGTTAGCGAATGGCTTGGAAACCTCGGCGATAAGCTTAAAATAAGGTTTACCATAAAAGGAATTACAGACAAAATTCTACGGTCTTTAAAATATATCCTCTTATTTATCACCCTGTATTATACACTTCAATCAAACGAATTATTCTGTAAGAAATTTGATCCCTACTTTGCACTGGCTTCAGGCTTTAATACTGATGTTGTGCTTCAGTTTGCAATTATTTCTATTGTTTTGGTTGTGGTTGGATCAATTTTTATTCGATTGTTCTGGTGTAAATACATCTGCCCGCTGGGTGCTATCTCCAATATTTTTAAGTTTTCAGTATTCTTTGTTACTATTTTGCTTGTGTACATAATTTTACTGAAGCTTGGCATAACAATAAGTTACGTATGGCCACTGGCTATTGCATGCGCCGGAGGTTTTGCTTTGGAACTCCGTTCATTGCAAAGTAAAATTACTCCACTGGCAAAAATTACACGAAGCGAAAGCACTTGTACAAGCTGCCAGTTATGTACTAAAAAATGCCCGCAGGCGATTGATGTGGCAAGCGTAAAAACAGTTAAACATGTTGATTGTAATCTTTGTGGTGACTGTTTATTGGTTTGCCCTGTAAAAAATACCCTGAGTATTAATAAGCAACCTAAATTAAAACGACTTCCGGTTATAGCTACCACCTTACTGGTTGTTACAGGAATCTTACTTGGAAATGTATGGGAAGTTCCAACAATCGACCAGAAATGGGCAGAGACTGAAGTGATAAACGATGCTGCCGTTTTTTCAATGTCGGGCCTGAAAAATATCAAGTGCTACGGCAGTTCAGTGGCATTTGCTAACCAAATGAAACGCGTTGAAGGTGTTTATGGAGTTGCCACATATGTAAAACATCGCCGGGTAAAAATTTATTACGACAACAGTATTCTTGATGAAGAAAAATTACAGAAAGAACTATTTACGCCGCAAAGAACCATTTTTAAAACACTCCCGGCAGATGCGCAACAAGTCTTTGTCATTTCAGTACAACTGGAAAACTTCTTCGACAGCTACGATTTCAACTACTTAAGTCATATGGTTAGAAAGGAAACAAATGCTGTTGGAATGATTTCTGAATTTGCATGTCCGGTAATTGTAAAAATCTTCTTCCCTGAAGAAATTCTGCAAAAAAATGAATTAATCAACTTAATCGAAAGCAAAACATTCGTTTTTGAAACAACGGCCGGTCCGCAAGAAATTGATTTGGGATACGAAGTAGCTGTTGATCCGGAATACTTTACTACCGGCATACCGGAGTACGCAAAAATGATGTTCACCCCGTTCGACCGGACATTTAACTACAGAAACAATTACTCCGATGATGTAGTAAGTACCTATACATTTTCATTGGGTAATAACAACAGAGTACGAAACAGGCTTTCCTACCTTGTCAGTCATCTTTCAAACGATAACGGCATTGTAGAGTTTCAAACAAAACTTGATGAAAGCTACAAAGAAGTGATTGAAATCTCTTATGTTGACACAATGACAAATATTTACGATATTAATGCTTCAATTATGGCCGATTCGTTAACGATAACCTATTCGAGCGGAAAAACCGGAAAAGTAAAGAACATGTTTGATTTTTCGGAAGAAATCAATAAGCAATCAATAAACAATAAATAATAATTACAATAAAAACTGTGCGTATGAAAAACTTTACCTTCTCTATTCTTTTAATTTTTGCGGCACTCATTGGTAGTGCCCAAAATCCCGTTTTCGACTGGCAGGAAACCGAATTCGGCGAAAGCAACTTAAAAGTAATGTCTATTGACAGCAATAATGCGGTTATTGCCGGATATGGGAATTCTTTATTCCAAACTACTGATGGCGGTGCAACCTGGGATACGCTTAATCTTTTGAAACCATATTTTAATTTGCCTGATTTAAGCGTAGCTGGCAATATCGGTTATATTGTTACCAGCCGTGAAAAACTATACGACGCTGCACCTGATGTATATTTAAGTGGTGCCATTTTAAAGACTACCGATGGAGGAAACTCCTGGTCGACAATCGCTTATCCGGTTTTCGGCACTGCTGGAGATCCTTCAATAAATCCATCTAACGAATTATGTTTTGGAATAGATTTTACAACTGTATCAGCGGTAAATGATACTGTTGCTTTTTGCTCAGCACAGTGGTACGAATATCAATTAGACGGAACTGAAAGCCATGCAGGTGTATTTAAAACTGTTGATGGTGGACAAAACTGGATAAATGTTAGTGGCGATATCGGCTCTCCGGTTTATTCTATGGATTTTTATGGCACAAAAGGATTAATGGGAGGTAGCAAAAAACTTTATTTCGCGGATGCTGCTCAGGATACGATTGCTGATATTTTTGCCAATTTACCAGGAGACGGAACAGCCTATATTTATGATATAGACTTTGTTAGTGATACAGAAGTATTACTAACTACAACCTCGGACAGTATTTTTATCTCTAACGATGGTGGTACCTCTTTTACTAAACTGGGCGACTTAAAAGGAGCTAACGACATTCTACGAATTAACGATTCAACCATCATTGTAACTGGTAGTTCAAATAAATCCTATTTATCAACGGATAACGGACAGAATTGGAATCCACTTGGTATAGGCGAATCAATTTGGGAAATTGGTTCAACTGTAAACGACACGATTATGTTGCTAGCAAAAGCAAAAATATACAAATGTGCATTGACCGACATGCTAGCAGGTAATTACAATTTCGTTATTCAGGAAGTTGGTGACGCAAACCTTCAAAAATCATTTGCCAGCGAAAATTACGTTGTTGTGATCGGAAACGACAATAATTTCTTGTCCTCATCTGATGGTGGTACAACATGGACTTCGATAGCATTACCCGACATGCCTGCTGTTAATGCATTTATGGATGAAGTAGATTTTGATGGCTTAGCAATGATAGGAGACGAAGGTTATATAAGTTTTAACCGTATTAAGTTTGTGGATTATTCTGATAAGGATGACATTTATTGGTCCGGAGGTATTTTCTATACCGATGACAATTGGGCAACATGGGATGATCTTGATATCGCCAAAATTGGAAAAGAGAATACCGATGACGTCACTATTTTCCCCAATCACGCTGACTGCAATGCAGTAACACCACAAATATTCACCTTTGAAAATGATGTTATTTTAGCCTATGTAAAGTGGTACGATTATGTTGCAGACAAAACAGAACATTCAAGAGTTTTTAAAACTACTGATGGAGGCTCAAACTGGATTGCCATAACCGGTGATTTAGGAAGTTTATATGTTCAGGACATTGAAGTTATGGACGACACCTTATACATTGCGGGTAAAAATTTGTTACTAAAATCAACCGAAGCCAACTTGGCAACAGGAACTGATACGCTTGAATTTACCAATCTTTATCCTATCCTTGATGATGGAGAAGATGATAACATGTTTCTTAATGCAATTCTGGCCAAAGGAGATGAACTTATTGTTGTTACCGGATTAGACAGTTGTTTCAGATCGCATGACGGAGGAATGACCTTCTCTACATTCAGTAATTCAAAAGGCGGTAACGACATTTACCAGTTTGATAAAAATTCATTCATGATTCTTGGTGGTACCGGTAAATCTAAATTTACCAATGATACAACGACATGGATTGATTGCCATCCTGGAGTTACCTGTTATAAAATTGGTGGAGTACTCAATGGTAACATTTACGGGCTTGCCCAAGGGTCAATCTACACAACCAGTGTTGAAGCGCTCGATTTAACAACCGCCATCCCAACACTTTACACCAAATCCGAACTAAATGTTGCCTATACACCAACAAGTATTGACCTGATTTCTACCGATGGCGATATTGAGCTTTGTTCAATGTACACCATTACCGGCAAACTGGTTTTGCAAGCTGAACCGAACAATAATATTTTCAGACTGAATAACAACCAGTTCCAAACAGGAATATATATCGTAAATTCTGTTGTTGAAGGCAAACGCTATGTAAATAAAATTGCATTCAGATAAAAAATCCAATTCATGAGGACGTCGTTCCAAAAAACGGAATGACGTCCTTTATTATAACCTTTTTATTCAAGCTTTCATGTCAGGGAAACGGCATCATTTTATCTTAACGATCATCCTTGTTGTTGTGGCTTTTCCTTCTGTAAAGGCCCAGGAGAAATTAGCTGTAAGCGGAATTATCCGTGATGCAGGAACACAGGAACCTATCATTTATGCAAATATTGCTTTCCCTGATCTGGGTATTGGAACCTCATCAAACGAAAAAGGTGAGTTTACAATCAAAAATGTACCTTCCGGGCCACACAAACTCTCAGTCACCTACATTGGTTATCAAGAGTATACGCTCGATATGATATTAAAAAAAGATGTTACCCTCAACATTAAACTAAAACTTCAATCGCTAGGTTTAGATGAAGTTATTGTTACAGCCGAAAACTCATCATCAGGAGCCACTGCTTCAAAAATTAAGCGCGATGCTATTGACCATGTTCAGGCATCCAGTTTAAAAGAGGTGATGCAGTTAATCCCCGGCAATCTTTCGCAAAACCCAAATTTAGCCTCTCCTGAGAAGGTTAGTATTCGGGAAGTTGACACCGATGTGAACAGTGCTTTGGGAACTGCCATAGTAGTTGACGGTATTCCAATGTCGAACGACGGAAATATGCAGCAAAGTATACAAGGTGGATTTTCCTCTGTAGCAGGCACCGGGGTCGACCTCAGGCAGATTTCGGTTGATAATATTGAATCCATCACAGTTGATGTTGGTATTCCTTCAGCTGAACATGGCAACCTCACATCCGGAGCAGTTCATATTAAAACTAAAACCGGAGGTTCGCCATACAATGTAAAATTGCAAGCCGATCCGCACACCAAACAATTTGCTCTCGGAAAAGGCTATTTACTGAATAATGATCGCGGTGTTATAAACATCGATGCCGGCTACACCGATTCCTATCAGTACATTTATAAAAATACTGATGAATTCAAACGAATTAATGCCTCTACAAAATACACCAACACCTTTTTCCGCGAACAAAATCCGTTAAATATTGAAGTTAAGGCCGATTATTTTGAATCGCTTGACGGCCAAAAATGGGATCCGGATATGAAAGCGGAAGAAGAACACTATGCAAAAGACAGAAAATTACAATCAAAAATATCGGCGCTTTGGTCGCTGAATAAATCATTTTTAAAAAGTGTATCGCTGGATGCCGGTTATACAAAAACCTGGCAGGAAGGTTTTGAAAAAACACTGGAAGCCAATAGTTCAGGTGCAAATGTTATTATCTCATCGAAAACCGATGGAGAATATGAAGCTGTCTACGGACCTTCTTCTTATTACTCTGAAGTTACCTACGATGGAAGACCGTTTAACCTGTACGCCAAACTTAAAACAAGACTTTATCATAAAACAGAGAAAACCACTAATAGTATTTTGTTAGGAACAGAGTGGCGTACAACAGGAAACAATGGCGAAGGACGCACCTTCGACGTAGACAATCCTCCGGCCGGTGAAAGCACCCGCCCACGGCCTTTTACTGATATCCCTTCGTTAAACCAATTATCGTTTTTTGCCGAAGATAAAATCGATCTTACTTTGGGATCCACTCATCTTAATTTAATGGCCGGAGTGCGAATGGATAATATTCAACCGGAAGGAATTTTTGCAACAGACGGAAGTCTTAGTTTTGATCCCCGCCTGAATATCAGTTACAACATAATTGACCGAAACAGAAACTATTTCCTAAGAAACCTGACCTTACGCATGGGATATGGAAAAACCACAAAATCTCCTACCCTAACCCATCTTTATCCTGACAAAGATTATAACGATGTAAAAAACTTCGATTATTATCCCGAGTTGGTAGTAGCCACAACAAAAGTTATGGAAGATACCAGGAATTACGACCTTAAAGCTTCACACAGTAAAAAATATGAGGCAGGGATTGACTTTCAGTTGGGAGAAATTAAATCGCGTATTACTGGTTTTTACGAAAAACATGAAGGCGGATTTATTACCGACAGGAGCTATTTCCTGATGACATATAAAGATTACGAACAACCCGATGCAGGTTTAAGTCCTTATTTTGTTGAAGGAGAAGGTGTTTTTTACGATGACCCTGAAACTGGCGAAACCGTTGCAGTTCCATACGAAATGGACGAAAAATGGAAAAGCTACAGCACTTACAGAAATGCCCGAACCCGAATAAAACGAGGAGTGGAATATAATATTGACTTTGGTAAAATTAAAGCATTGCGCACCTCTTTTAATCTGAACGGAGCCTGGTTACAAACCGAAACATATACTACCGATGCTCCCTATTGGGAGACTGTTCAATATACCATCTACGAGGGTAATTCAAGTAAACAGGTCTCTTTTATAGCAAAGTTCCCCAATCAGTTGGGATATGGTACAGTTAAAGAACGCCTGAATTCTAACCTGAATATTATTACCCACATCCCTGAAATTAAAATGCTGGTGACACTTACAACTCAGGTTGTGTGGTACGAAAAAGACTGGCGAAAAACCTATGATGATTATAAGTTTTACACGCTTGCCGAATTGCGCGACTACCTTGAACAGCCTGACCTGTTCAGCTCGCATGATGAAGATTATTACTACTACTATTTACCAAACAGTTACAACACGTATAATGGCATTGAACATGAATATACAATCAACGATTTTCAAGAATCAATACACCAACTGGCCATTGACACAGAAAGGCGTTATCGCTTTGATCCGTTAACGCTCTCTCCTCTAATACTTTGTAACATCAAAATATCAAAAGATATTGCTCAACGCTTTAAGCTATCCTTTTATGCCAATAATTTCCTGAATATACGCCCATGGGAATTAAATGAACGCGAAGGAAGGTATATACGTAGAAACAGTGCTCCATATTTTGGAGCAGATATTAAAATGCAGTTTTAAAAATTAAGCAACGTCATGAAAAAGTTTTTATACCTGATACTTGTGTTACTGATAGCATGTGAAAGCTACGATGAACCTGCTACTTATAATTTTTCGGTAAAGGCCTGTTATCCGGAAAATATAAATGATGGAGGCATCGTTAGCGACCAGGAAATTATTGTTCGTAATATTCAAACCGGCAGAGAGTATACAGCCCAGACGAATAGAGAAGGGACAGCAACCTTTAATGTAAGAGGCGGAAACTATGATATTCTGATTTCATTTCAGGAAAAACATACCATCGACATCGATGGTTACCCAACAGAAAAAACACTATTATTCAACGGTAGTTTAACCGGAGAATTAATTCTTGACGATGATATCACTTTAACACTCGACACCGAGTACTCAATCGAAAATGAAGGTTTTGTAATTAAAGAATTTTATTGTTCCGGCAGCCGAACTCCAGAAGATAAATCATACGGAGCAGACAAGTTCATTGAAATTTATAACAATACCGACAAGGTGTTGTATTCCGATGGACTATGTTTTGGAGTAATCCGTCACACGGTTAGTTACGAGCCTACTCCCTGGGTAGATGAGAATGGCGATCTTCTACCACGCATTCCGTTGTGGAGCTTTGTAGCCATAGTTCCCGGCTCCGGAGAAGATTACCCCATTCAACCCGGAGAATCATTTATTATTGCGCTGTCCGGGTTGAATCACAGAGACGATCCCAACGGAAATCCACTTTCATTCGATCTGTCTAGCGCTGCCTGGGAAATGGTGGTTGAAGATGGTAAATATGTTGATGTTCCGGGCGTTCCAAATATTTTAATGCAACGACTTACACAGGGATCAGCTATGGTTATGGATGTACGAGGTCAACCAGTAATAATTTTCCGTTTACCTTCGGATGACTTAGAAGCTGTTTTTACCGATCCCGATAATTTTATGATCGAGCCGGGAGGTTCATTCAACTGCTTTATGGTTCCCCGCGCCTGGGTGATTGACGGAGTAGATAATTTGCGTCTAGACGACCGCGGCTTATTTAAACGTCTTCCAAACAGTATTGATGTTGGTTACATACAACACCGCGGAGGTTACGAAGGCGTTTCTATCAGAAGGAAAGTAAAAGAAGTGATAAACGGACACATTGTTTATGTAGACACGAATAACTCAGCTAATGATTTTCTTACCAACCAGGAGCCAACTCCGGGAGTAATTGCAAGTGAATAAGTGAAATATCTGATATACATAGGACTATTGTTTTTGTTTGCGTGCGAAATGCATGAAATTCCGCAAACCTATGATATTGACATCACCGTTTACTATCCCGATACATTATTTAATGCTGCTCCTTTATCAAATGCTACAATCGAAATAGTTAACAAGCAAACAGGAAGAAAATATTCACAACTTTCTGATGGAAAGGGAAATGTTCATTTTGAAGTTAGAGGTGGGCTGTACGACATAAACGTTTCTTCTATGCAAAATTATCTTCTGGAAATAGATGGAGACTCGGAATACAAGGATTTAATTTTTAATGAAACTGTATTTGACAAGAAAATACTTACAGCTACGCACCTGAACATTCACACAACACTTACCATATTGAATACAGGATTTGTCATAAGCGAATTATATAACTCTGGCTGTCGAACTCCTGAAGGCAAATTGTATTACAGAGACCTATTCATAGAGATATATAATAATTCAGATGTAACACTATTTGCTGATGGATTATGTTTTGGTAATCTATGGTATAAAAATACCTATACGCCTAATCCATTGTTAAAACCCGATGGAAGTTTCCCTCCTAGCATTGCATGTTGGAGTTATATTGCCGTAATTCCGGGAAGCGGTTCTGATTACCCGGTAAATCCTGGCGAAACCTTTGTTATCGCTTTATCGGCAATAAACCATCGTGACGATCCAAATGGCAATATCAATTCCATTGATCTGTCAAAGTCTGATTTTGAATTATTCATAGAAGACGGTAAATATGTAGATAATCCCGGTGTCTTAAATGCGAATATGATTCAGATTCATGAACGTCCTTTTTCAAAAGTTATGGTTTTTAATGTAAAAGGGCAATCATCCATTATTTTTAAGATACCAGACAACAACTTTCAAGCTTTTTTCGGCGATCCAGAAAACTACGTTTTCCCGCCTCGCAGCTCCGACCGATGCATATTAGTGCCTGAAAGTTGGATCATTGATGGGGTGGAGAATCCTGAATTAAATCCGACTGTTTACCAACGTTTGCCCAATAATATCGATTCGGGATATATTCAACACAAAGGAACTGGCGAAAGAGTTTCAATTAAAAGAAAAATACAGAAGGTTGTTGATGGCAGAGTTGTTCTAATGGACACCAACAATTCAAGCAACGATTTTTTAACCAACCAGGAGCCAACTCCGGGAGTAATTGAAAGTGAATAAATGAATAGAATAAAGCACATAACATCTTTTCTCATCGTTTTAGTGGCACTGTTTAATGTTTGCCGGGCAAATTCCAGCGATGCTGTTTCATTACAATCGTCTCAGTCGACCGAATCAATTTTACTGCTAAAAAGTCCCTGGTCGGTTTCGGAGAATGCTGCCGGATTACAATTTCTTGAGCTGCCCCGAAGGATAGGTAGAGTTTCGGTTTTTTACAACAACAGTAAAGGCGACTATCACTTGTTTCAGCAAGGCCAGGAAAACCTTCAATATGGTTTTTATACCAATGGTTACACACATCTTAAAAACTGGAATTTCTACGGCAATTTTAGTTATTACAGTCAGGTTGACAAAGATATTCGCTGGTCTGATGTGATGGAACCATACAACGATAATCCTTATACACTTGGCGACGACATTGGCGGTAAATACATTAAAGAATATTTCGACATGAATGCCAAAGCTGCCTGGCATGCCAACGAACGACTGAATTTGGGATTTGAAGTGAATTACCAAACCGGGGTTGGAACACGGAGAAAGGATCCAAGGCCGGTGAACAAAGCAACTGATTTTAGATTTAAACCCGGAATCGTATACACCATCAATAATTTCAACATTGGATTAAACTTCAAAATTGAAACCGCCAAAGAAGATATTGAGGTTGAACTTGTAGCTGATTCAACCTATACTTTTTACCACTTTAAAGGGCTTGGTGTATTCTCATCCTCTTACGAACGTGATTTAAGAACACAGGAAGTAACAACTCTTGGCGGTGCTCTTCAATTCGGTTTTAATGGTTCCGCACTTCAGAACATGACAGAAATATCGTTCTTTCAGAAAGAAACAGATATTAAACGAGGTGTGAGTGTTCCTCTTCAGGTAGTACTGCTCGAGAAATTTCAAACCGATGTAAATTCGGTATTCCTTTTTGGCGAAAGTGATCAAACTGTAAAAAGGTTAAGGTTACATTTTAACGACAAACATATTTACGGACACGAACCGGTTGTTGAACCAAAACAGGTTCAGGAAAATTACCAATGGTCAACCGCTGCCAAATATGTATTATACTGGCACCAGGAAAATACAGTTGGTGTAAACTACGATTATTATAGACTTTTAGACAAGAATCATTATAACTGGGGAATGGCACTTGGAGGAGAACTATACGCCAGTGAAACGTCCTACTATTTTGTGCCGGAAAAAAACGAACAACAACTCAAATACTACTCGGTAAATGCAGCCGTAAAAAAGGAGATGCTTACATCTTTTGCCGATCTTATTTTTGAGATAAATGGAAAATACCAAAAAGGATTCGACAGTTATTATAAACTGGTTGATGAAGAAACACTTTTGGAACTGACAAATACCGATTTTGTTGAAAACGATTTCGATTATTACAATTCGGCAATGTCGGAAATTGGTGCAAAAATTGGTTTCGGGAAAAAAATAAAAATGTATCGCGAGTGGATGCAGATGTATCTGAATGCCAATTACTCCAAACAATTTTCTCAAATGGCAAATAATCCAGACCGCACATATATAAATCTACAATTCGGAATTAACTTTTAAATTATGAGCGAATACGCAATTGAATGTAATAACCTCACCCATTATTATGGGAAAAAACTGGTGTACGAGAACCTGAACATCAAGGTTCGGGAAGGTAGTATACTGGGACTTTTGGGGAAAAATGGTGCAGGAAAAACAACCACCATTAACATATTGAATGGTTTTTTGCAGCCCCGCAGCGGCGAATGTCTAATTTATGGAGAGAATACACAACATTTAACGCCTGAGAATAAAGCGCGAATTGGATTCTTAATTGAAGGACATATTCAGTATGCATTTATGAACATTCACCAGATAGAGAAATTTTACTCAAAATTTTACAAAAAGTGGGATAACGAACCATACTGGCAATTGATGTCGAAGTTAAAAGTTACGCCTACCCAAAAAATCTCCACCATGTCGTGCGGTCAGCGTTCACAGGTTGCGTTAGGATTAATTCTGGCACAAGATCCCGATCTGCTTATTCTCGACGATTTCTCCATGGGGCTCGATCCGGGTTATCGCCGGCTGTTTATTGATTACCTGCGCGAATATGCCAAAGCGAAAAAGAAAACCATATTCACAACTTCTCATATCATTCAGGACATGGAGCGCCTGATAGACGATGTGTTAATTATGGATTATAACCGTGTACTGGCTCAACGCGATGTAAATGAGTTTATGCGCGAGTTCAAACAGTTTTACCTCGAAGTGGAAAATCCATCAATCGACCTGTCGAACGAGGACTTCGTAGCCAACTTCGAGAAAGTAAACAACAAAATAGAGATTTACACTTACCAGTCGGAGCAAATGGTGCTTGACTTTTTGAAAAGCAAAGGTATTGCCTACAAGAATTTTCAGAAAGTTGAAATGGGACTGGAAGACGCTTTTATTGGTTTAACCGGAAAATATTAAGCTTATGTGGAAAGGAATGATATATAAAGAATGGCTAAAAATCAGATGGTTTTTACTCATATACGCGGCAATCGATTTATTGTCAGTAGTCTATATTTTTATTCGTGTTCAACACGATATTACTTTTAGTTCACCAAACGGATACTGGTATTATCTCCTGTTTATGGGAGGACAATATTTTAGTTTGCTGAAGTTTTTACCCGCAATTGGGGCACTTGCTGTAGCAATAGCACAATATTTTCCCGAAACGGTAAGCAAAAGAATAAAGCTTACCTTTCACTTGCCACTCAATGAAAATAAAGCATTGCTAATAATGTGGCTTTTTGGAGCCGGAACCCTATTTGTTATTTACCTTTTTCAATTCTTGTTATTCGCAGGGCTTAGCCTGATTTATTTACCTGAGGATATAATTATTCCTGCACTTTCATCAATATTGCCGTGGTTTATGGCCGGATTTGCCTGTTACAACCTCACGGCATTAATTGTACTTGAACCCGTTTGGAAATACCGGATTTTCTATCTTATTATCGCAGTACTTTTTATTCCATTATTATTACAAAGTGCATTAACAGAAGGATTTTCACCCGTAAATCCCTACATGGCAATTCTGGTATTGTTAAGTAGCTTTTCATTGTTGTTTTCAGGTTACCGATTTAGAAAAGGAGAAATGTAAAATGGTTAAATTTAGCAGATATATACTCGTCGTGATAGCCATTTTTAGTCTGGCTGTTGCCCTACCCCGTTTGTATTGGATTTCTTTTGAAAAGCCAATTAAGTCACCAAGTATCTTTTATAGTTGTGTTGATAAGGATTTTTTTATGATTCGACCAGCTGATGGTGGAATAAAAACAAATTCAAAAGGGGAAGAATTCTCGCGCGATGAATTTGAATTAAAACTCCCGTTGAATTATAGTCGCCAGCTTACCTTAAACCGAACAATGCCCGACTCGATAAACGGGGTTGAAATGGATTTGCATGAAATAAGCCGAAACCGTTCATTTTTCAGGGTGCGCCCCAAAGATATCGACACACCACTCCCATCGTTGTACCCGCTTTTCGAATCGCAATCAGGACGAGCAAACCTGGAAATGCCTGATGATTTTTTTCGCATTGCTTGGCGAATGGAATTCATTGATGCAGGTACGAATAATATTCTCGAAGAAAAGAGCCGGATGTTTTCTGCTGTACTTTATAAGCGTGGTTTTCAGTTTCCTGCCACATCGATAAACGGAATTCCAACAACCCGCAAATCGTGCGACGAAGGCTACCTCGTTCTCGACAGTGCAGATCAGCTTTTTCACATCAAAATGATTAAAGGGAAGCCATTTATACGTAAAGTTGAAGTACCTGAAGGACTCCGATTCAAGCATATTGCCTGTGTAGACTTTAGCGACAAGCTGTATTATGCTTACTTATTTTCAACCGATCACGATGTATATGTTTTAACTCAATACGATTACCTCTTGCAAAAACTTGAGGTTGAAGATATACACCCTGAACTAAATGAAGTACGCATTTTAGGCGACTTGTTTAATTACACAGTAACGAGTTTAGGCAACGGTTTTATCTCAACCAGTGTTTTAGATAAAGACTTTAAATTTGTTGACCAGTACAAAGAAACTTGGTCTACTCGTGATGAACGAATTGAAGGTAAAATTGCACAATTACTTTTTCCTTTTGAATTAAAACTTACCGACGGTAAATCATCATACATTAGGTTTTTCGGAGCCTTTCACTCATCATTTTTATGGCTTATTCTAAGTTTTGTTTTAATCGTAACGCATTTTATCATTATAACGAAACGTAAGGAGAAGATAAAAAATCAAATAGTAGATCTGATACTAATTAGTATAACAGGAATTTTCGGCTTTATAGCCGTAAACTTTTTCCCTAATAAGTTTTTTGATTAACGGGGAAAGGGACAGTGTAACGGCCATTCAGTTTTGAGTGGCCGTTTTTTGTTACCTTCGCCGCAAATTTAAGCTAAATGGATTACCAAAAAGTTACTATACAAATCACACCGTTTCAAGAGTGGCTGCGCGATGTTTTAAATGCTCAACTGGCAGAAATTGGCTTCGATAGTTTTGTGGAAACCGAAGAAGGATTCGAAGCTTTTATTCCGGCAGCCAGTTTCTCAGAAGAAAATTTAAACGCTGTGCTGGCAGATTTCTCCGGGGATTTTTCTTTTAATGTAGAATCAGAGTTTATTGCTGACCAAAACTGGAACGAAGAGTGGGAAAAAAACTATTTCAAACCACTTGTAATAGGCGGAGAATGTATGATAAGAGCGCCATTTCATACGGAATTTCCTGAGGCTAAATACGAAATTATTATTGAGCCGAACATGGCCTTTGGTACCGGGAATCATGAAACAACAGCTACCATTATCGAGTCGATTCTGCAAAACGATTTGAGTGGAAAGACCATTCTTGATATGGGTTGCGGAACAGGAATTCTCAGCATTCTGGCATCGATGAAAGGGGCAAAACAGATTACTGCCATCGACATCGATAAGTGGTCGTACGAAGGAACACTGGAAAATGCCCAACTAAACAACATCAGCAACATTGAAATAAAACTTGGTGATGCAAGTATACTCGGCACCGATACATTCGACCTGATTTTTGCCAACATTCATAAAAACGTTTTACTGAATGATATGGAAGCTTATTATTCGGTGCTAAACATGGGCGGCACCTTAATTCTGAGCGGTTTTTATAAAGAAGACATTCCGGATATTAAAAGAAAAGCCGAAAGCCTAGGCATGGTAGATGCCGGTTTTGTGGAAAAAAACAACTGGGTGGCACACTCGTTTACCAAATAAAAATGCAGGAACTGTTTAATTATTTTGTTAACCATAAAAGTGCTCTTAAGAAAAGGCACCTTCCAAAATCAGTAGCAGTTCAGCTGAAAAGACTAACCAGGCATCAGCGCGACCGGCTAAAACTGCAGTTGACAGAAACAGCTAAAACGCTTGATGAGCTGGATAAAAGCCAGGCAATCGACTGGCTGCAAACCTGCACCCAACTTATTAACGAGCATGCCTTCCATTTTAACCGCGTATTTTTTAGTCCGGGTAACGAAATTAAAAACGAAATTAAATACCTGCTCGAGCATGCCCATACTTCGGTTGACCTGTGCATTTTTACCATTACCGACAACGAACTGGCACAAAAAATTAAAGTTTGCCATAAACGTGGCGTAAAAGTGCGTATAATTACCGACGACGAAAAGACCACCGATAACGGTTCTGAAATTTTAAAACTCGCCAAAGCCGGAATTCCTGTTAAAATCGATCATTCGCATTACCACATGCACAATAAATTTGGAATAATTGATGAGCGCATTGCCATAACCGGCAGTTTCAACTGGACCTATACGGCTACAAAACACAACCAGGAAAACTTACTTGCTACTTCAAAATTTGAAATAGTAAAACAATATAACGATGAGTTTGAACGGCTTTGGGATTCCTTATTCACGTTCTGAAAATTATAAATCGAGCACCGCCTCCTGACGCGGCATTTCCCAAATCTCCAAATCCCGAATGTTTGCCCCATCAATAACAAAACGCAGGGCTGTACATACTTTATGGAAACCTTTGTAACCAGCAGCACCAGGATTCATGTGCAAAAAATCGAGTTTCTTATCGTAAATCACTTTCAAAATATGCGAATGTCCGCTAATAAAAAGATCAGGCGGATTGGTAAAAATATCGGGTTTTACATAGCGTTCGTAACGCCCGGGATAACCACCAATATGTGTCATCCATACATCAACATCTTCGCACCTAAATCGCTGGTGCAAAGGGTGCACTACCCGAACATCCTGCCCATCAATATTACCATAAACCGCTCGTAATGGTTTTATTTCCGCCAGTTTATCGGCCGTTTCAATGTTACCAAAATCGCCGGCATGCCATATTTCATCCACATTTGCAAAAAAATTAAATAAGCGGGGATGAATAAACCCGTGGGTATCCGACAGCAATCCGATTCGTTTCATTTTATTCGACTTATTCGCGCAAATTAAGCTAAATTTGTTCCTATTAACCAACATTTCAGAAAAAAGAACAATATGATATCGATAGTTGCTAAGTTTAAAGTTAAAGAAGGACAGGAAGAAAAATTTGTTGAATTAGCGAAGGGTTTAATTGCTCCTTCACAGGCAGAGGAAGGTTGCCTGGAATATAACCTCCATAAAGATTTGCAACACGAACTAACCTACACCATGATTGAAAAGTGGAAAGACCAACAGGCCATTGACCTCCACAACAAAACAGTTCATTTTACCAGTACGGTACCTAAAATTGTAAAAATTGCAGATGTTGAAATAGATTTATACCAACCGGTAAACTAACTTAAATGTAATAATATGAAACAGGTAGTAATTGTTAGGCATGGCAAAGCCGTTCCTTACGGCTACGAAGATGATTTTACACGTGATTTGCGGCCACGCGGAAAAAACGATGCAAAACGGGTTAGCCAGGAATTAAAAAAACAGGGTATTCTTCCGGATCAAATTATTTCGAGCCCTGCCAAAAGGGCAATAAAAACGGCAAGGATATTTGCCGAACAACTGGATTTCGATCAGAAAAAAATTATTGAAATACAAGACATATACGATGGCCTTACCACCAGCGAATTTCTGGAATTAATACAAAAGTTACCATCAAGCGCAAATACCGTATTTTTCTTTGGTCACAATCCAGGTTTTTACTACTATGTTTGCAACCTGCTTGAAGCGTTTTACAGTGATATGCCTACCTCATCAACCGTTGGAATAAACTTTGATGTTGCGAGCTGGCAAGAAGTAGAAGCCCGAAGTGGCAAATTGGCATTTCACCTGGTACCTCGCATGTTTAAATAGGCCTGGGCACCTCGTACAGCGTAACTTATAAATCCAGACAAGGATTTTTTTTGAAACAGGTACCAGGTCAATTGGCTGTGTGTTGCCTGTGTTATTTGAGTTAACTTTTTTTTGACCGGTGCTCACCTGTTCGCTTGCAACATTTTGCAAGCATTCGTTAATGCTTACAACAATCAGAATTACATTTTTAGTAACTTTGACAGCTGATAAACATTAAGCTCATGCAATTATTTTATGTTCCGCAAATTTCGGGAGCCGAAGTTATTTTGAACGAAACCGAATCAAAACATGCCATTCGGGTACTTCGCTTAACCATTGGTTCGCAGCTTACGCTGGTAGATGGCAGGGGGGGGGTTTACCAGGCTGAAATAACAGATGCCAGTCCGAAAAAGTGTAAATTGAATGTTACAGAAACGGTACTTGATTTTGGCAAAAAAGATTTCAAACTTCATATTGCAATTGCTCCGACAAAAAACATCGACCGATTCGAATGGTTTCTTGAAAAATGCACAGAATTTGGTATCGACGAGATTACCCCTATCCTATCAGAACATTCTGAACGAAAAACAATTAAACCGGAACGTCTGGAAAAGATTCTGATTGCGGCTATGAAGCAATCCGTAAAAGCATACCTGCCCAAATTAAACGAACTTACCAGGTTTGCAGACCTGTTGCAACATGCCGGCTGCACAAATAAATTTATTGCACACTGTAATAAGGGCGAAAAACTACACCTTAAAAAGGCAATTCACAAAGGCGATTCTGTACTTATACTTATTGGCCCTGAAGGTGATTTTTCGCCGGAAGAAGTACTGGATGCCAAAGCACATGGTTTTCAGGAAATATCCCTGGGCGATGCACGTTTGCGCACCGAAACAGCTGGTATTGCAGCATGCCATATTGTAAACCTTGCCAACGATTAGAAATACCTGAATGTACCTTTGACGGTTTATTTTAATAATGCCCCACCAAACATAAAATACTGACTCAAATGGAAAGTAATGAGATTTGAATGGAGGATACTCTCAATTCTGAAAAAACCTTGTTTCACCTTGTACAATAATAGATTTAATGCTCAATTTTTTCACCCAGCGACCCGTTTTTACCTGGAATTAATTGGTAAATGAATTGTGGTTGCAAATCAGGTTCCAGTCGATGCGAAACATAAAGAATAGCACTTTGGCTCTCGCTTGCAATTTTATTAATTAAAGCAGAAAGCAAGGCCGCACTCTGGTCGTCAAGCCCTGTTGATGGTTCATCCAGAATTAACAAAGGCGGATGTTTAATCATTGCCCGTGCAATTAGCACCATCCTTCTCTGCACTTGCGTTAGCTCGATAAACGGCATATTGGCGTAATCTGAAAGGTGGATAAGGTCGAGCCACCGGCGGGCTACTGTTAATTCACCTTCAGATGGCCGCTGATAAAGGCCAATGGAATCGTGAAAACCGGAAATTACCATCTGCATGGCTGTATGGCGGCGTGTAAATAAATCCATCATGGAAGGTGTAAAATATCCAATTCGCTTTTTTATTTCCCACACACTTTCGCCTGTACCCTTTTTTCTACCAAACAGTTCAATATTCTGTCCGAATGCTTTTGGATTATCGCCATTAATCATGGTTAACAACGTGGTTTTCCCTGAACCATTTGGCCCCTTTAACTGCCAAAACTCTCCTGCCTGGATTGTCCAGTTTATTTTTGATAATATCGGGCGACTATTATAGCTAACCGACACATCTGTAAATTTGGCAATTACCCGAAATTCCTCAGTTATTTGATGTAAAGGGGCCGGAATAGCAGTACAAAAGTGCTCCTCCTTATTTTGTTCATATTTTCTGAGATAAGACGCTACCCCGCCTGAAAAAACTACTTCACCCATATGAAGGCGCATGGCATGGTTAATAAAAGGCAAAAGGTCAGCCTTACGTTTAAAAACCTGAATAACCGGCATTTGCCGGCTAATATTAAGTAAGCGTCTTTTTAGTTGATTTACCGAACTTGTATCCAAGGCATCAAAAGGATTATCAAGAACAATAAAATCAGGACTTTTATGCAGAAGGTAATCCAGTAAGGCCTTTTTTTGCTCGCCACTTGAAAATGAACGGATACTTCGCCCGCTCTGTCCGCCCAAAACAAAATTATCGTGCCTGAATTCTTCTTCAATAAATTGTGCGAGTGTAGTGTTGGAATAAAGCACCCCCTTTTTCCCCTTTAATTCGGGAAAGTATTCGTTGTTTTCTCCTTTTAACAGTGCTTTTATAAAAGGGGAATTCATCGACAAATCGTTTCCATTTATTGCGGTGTGTTTATGCATATTAAAGTTTTGCTGTAATTCAAATCGCCAAAATTAAAAGATCTGTGTAAAAATTCGCTTATCTGGGTAAGTATTCAGAAGCTTACCCGGGATATCGGAAATCACACTATTTGGATTTATTCTTAATAAGACGTAAATTGTTTAGGTCAACCCCAACTTTGTACACAAAGAGCCAAAAAATCCGGAATCAACTTTTAATAGTAGAAGTAGAATTACGTTCTGAAAAATTTTTAACTAAAATTGAAAACATGAAAAATTACAAGTCGAATCTGCTGTTTTTAGGAACTTTATGTCTCGTTCTTTTTACGATATCGTGCACCAATTCGCAAAAACCTGCTCAGGAAGAAATAGCGTTAACCGGCGACGAGTTGGTAGCCAAAGGTGAATACCTGGTAACTGTAATGGGTTGTAACGATTGTCATTCGCCTAAACAACTTGGACCACGCGGACCAGAACTTATTCCGGAATTACTTTTATCGGGCTACCCTGCAGAGCGTCCGATTATGAGTTTTGACACCACTCTAACAAACAAGGGTTTTGCTGTTTTTTACCCCGATTTAACGGCAAGTGCAGGGCCCTGGGGAATGTCTTTTGCAGCCAACTTAACACCCGATGCAACTGGCATTGGCACCTGGACCGAAGAACAGTTTAACAAAGCCATGAAAGAAGGTAAGTTTAAGGGTTTAGACGGGACACGACGTTTATTACCACCGATGCCCGTTGAAAACTTCACCAACATTAAAGATGAAGATTTAAAAGCAATATTCGCCTATTTGAAAAGCATAAATCCGGTTAAAAATGCTGTACCGGCAGCTATTCCTCCCGGCGAAATGTAAATCGGAAATACTAAAAAAAGAGAGGCCGGACTTTACACCATCCGGCCTTTCTGTATTTAATTAATGTTCTATCCGGATACGCGCATCAACCGCCAGTATTTCGTTTTTGTTGCCAAGCAACGGGTTAATATCAATTTCTTTTATCTCAGTGGCATAGCGCAAAAGCCACGACAAACGGACTATAATATCTACATATTTTTCAATATTTATCCCGTTTTGTTTTCTGAAACCTTTAAGAATTTTATAGGATTTAAGGCTCTGCACCATTGAGCGAGCTTCGCTGTGCGTTAATGGTGCCAGCCCTGAAGCCACATCTTTCATTACTTCCACATAAATCCCCCCCATGCCACAAAGTACAACATGTCCAAATTTTTCCTCGTATGTTGCCCCTAAAAAAAGCTCATTTCCTGAAGCCATTTGGGCAATCAGTACTCCTTCGGTATTTTCAATCTCAAACAAGTGATGGAATTCCTTACGCACCTGGGTAACATTGCGCACATTAAGAATCACCCCGCCTACTTCTGTTTTATGCACCGGCCCAATCACTTTCATTACCACCGGAAACCCAATGCTCATGGCAGCCAAAACGGCTTCTGATTCGGTAGTTGCCACCATCTCTTTCACACGCGGAATTCCGGCCAAATCGAATAATTTATGAATTACCTCGGGGGGTTGATATCCATTTTGAGTTTTAGCAATTACGGCCTGAACGGCATCGGCACACAGTCCTGATTCATTAATTGCATTATCCAACGGCTTTGGCGTGTTCATTACCTTTGTTAAAGCGCGTCCCAGTAACACTTCATCCGGAAAGTTAACATTACCGTGTGATAAAAAGTGGGACACATCATCCTTCACATTAATCACACTGGGCAGTATGGGGTAAATAGGCTTCTTACATATTTGCATCTTTCCTGAAAGAACATCATAAACATCTCCGATGGGGAACAAACCTGGGCTGCCATAAATTACGGCCATCCCATCTACTTCAAAATCATTTTCGCAGGCATCGATTATATGTCCAAGCTGCTCGGCTGTACCTGTTGCCAGAAAATCTATCGGATTTTCAACAGATGACCCCGGGAATAGCTTTTTAAGCAACGAAGCTTTTTCCTGAGAATCTGCAATTTCAGGAATTTTCAATCCACCATCTTCCAGGGCATCGGTTAGCATTACCCCCGGACCTCCGGCATGGGTAATTATGGCCAGCTTCTCGCCCACAAGCTCTTTGCACATAAATACACCAGCAACGGTAGTTAGCTCCTCGCGGCCATAACAGCGCACAATTCCGGCCTTCCGAAACAAGGCTTCAACAGCGGCATCAGAGCTGGTAAGTGCACCGGTATGCGACGATGCTGCCCGACTTCCGGCAGAAGAGCTTCCTGCTTTTATTGCCGCAATTTTGCAGCCCTTTTTTATCAAAGAGCTGGCATGTAAAAGAAGTTTATCGGGGCTGTTAATATTTTCAATATACAGCAGTTTTACTCGCGCACTTACGCCCTCTTCATACGTTTCATCAAGATAAGCCAAAACATCTTCAACCCCCAGTTGCGCGCTGTTACCAACCGAAAAAACATTGGCAAAACGCAATCCTTTTGGAATACCGGATTCCATGATAAAAACAGCTGTTGCCCCTGAACCGGAAATAAAGTCGCAACCTTTAGAAGTAAGTTCGGGGATAGGTGTGGTAAACACGCTGGCATGTGCCGGTGTCATTACTCCAATACAATTCGGACCAATAAGGCAGGCCTGGTGCTTTTCAACTACTTCAACAATTTGTTGCTCCAGTATTTTTCCGGCTTCGTTTGTTTCGCCAAAACCAGCAGAAATAATAATAAATGCTTTGGTGTTGTTGTGCTCCGCCAAATCAGTTACGGTTTGCAAACAGAATTTGGCAGGTATGGCTAAAATAGCCAAATCAACCTCGGGTAGTTCGGCCACATCGGCAAATGATGGAATC
The DNA here is from genome assembly GCF_963676735.1 of uncultured Draconibacterium sp. Classification (NCBI taxonomy): domain Bacteria; kingdom Pseudomonadati; phylum Bacteroidota; class Bacteroidia; order Marinilabiliales; family Prolixibacteraceae; genus Draconibacterium; species uncultured Draconibacterium sp. Next base: position 2,013,841 of record NZ_OY781464.1, read on the forward strand.
CCCTGAACTTTTGATTCGTTTGGATTTATGGCAAACAAATCGCCTTCAAAATGGTGGTCGAGTAAATTTTTTACCACCTTACCACCCGGTTTTGAAATATTATTTGATGCTCCAACCACGACAATACTTTTAGGTTGAAGCAGTTTTTCGTTTATCATAGTTTATACTTTAGCTGCATAAAAGTAGGGATTTAGCTGTTAACCTTAACTGATTTTTTTCAACAACAAAAAAAAGATAAGCGAAATGTATATTTTTGTGTGAAAAACATAAATGGCCGACAACAAAGAACAGAAAATAGTTGTTTTTACCGAACTAACAGAATCAGACAATAACCTGATTTTACATGGGCTGAAACTGGCAGCTATTTTTAAAAAAGAACTTTGTTTACTATACAACTATAGTTTGAAACAGAAACCCAGGCAGAGCAATTTTAAACAACAATTACAAAATTATGCATCCGTGGTAAAAAACGAGGTACCCGGCCAAAAGGTTTCAACACTTTTGTTGGCAGAAAATGAGCATACCTTACCGGATATTTTAGCAGAAGACTACGAGGCAATACTGGTTGTGCTGAATACATTAAATTTCAGAAAGTATTCAAAATTACTTGCTGAAACATCTGTCCCTTTTCTATTTGTTCATCCCGGCTCTGCAATAACTGCTTACAATCATTTGGTTCAACCAATTGATTTACGCAAAGAAACAAGCGACAGCTCTCTGTGGTGCTCGTATTTTGGACGTTTTAATCAGGCAGAAATTGTTAGCATTGCTGCTAACGACAAAACAAAAGAAGCCCAGAAAAATGTAAACAAGAATGCAGATTTAACCCGCAAACTGTATAAAAAATTCAACATTACACACCAACTTTACAAAGGCAACAAATCAAGTTTACGCAATGCCTTTGAAGCCCTGGAGCTTGCACTGGCATCTGATTGTAATCTATTGGTTATACTTGGTAGTTCAAGCATTACTCCGCTTGACTTACTAATCGGGCTTCCTGAACGAAAAATTATAAACCGGGCAGGAAAACTGCCGGTAATGGTTATAAATCCGCGAAAAGACAATTATATTTTATGTGATTAAACCTAACACAATACTGTTTTAAGTTAAGCCTGGCAGCAGTTAATTTTAAACTTATTATATTACTTTCGCACTGAAATTCTGGAATACAATGAAGAAAGTACTGGTTTTAATTTTCATTTTAAGTGCCCTGTTTACTCAGGCTCAAGAGTTTAAATATACCCTTTTGTTTGAAGGAATTGGCGATAACCGGGAGTTCTCGCGCCCAATTGCTTTTCCGCAAACGATTATGGGAAGCCGCGGTGCTTTTGAACTTGGCGTAAATATCGACCAACATCAGCTGCGTGGCGGATTAAGCCACCTGCTTGAATTTGGTAGCGATATTGATGCCCAGAAACCAAAACTCACGTTATATTACCAGTTTCAGGATGAAAACAAAATGTTTGCATTTGGGGCCTTTCCTCGCCGGGATAAAATAAACTTTCCGCTGGCTATGCTTACCGATACTCTTTTGTACTATCGCCCAAATATTGAAGGGCTTTTTTGCCAGATTAGCTGGGATTGGGGACACCAGAATGGCTTTGTTGACTGGGTTGGCCGACAAACAGAAACGCAGCGCGAACAATTTATGGCCGGTTTTTCTGGTGAAATCTCGCATAAACAACTGTTTTTCCAGAACTATATGCTGATGTTTCACGATGCACACACAAAATTAAACCTCCCCGATCAGCACATTAAAGATTATATTGGCTGGGCCTTTCAGCTTGGTTTTCGCACAAAAGAAAATGCGCAGATTACCGGCGATGTAAAGGCCGGAATCCTAAGTTCCTTATTCAGGGAACGTACGGTTATGCAAGACTACATCAGCGCAACAAGCTTTTTTGCCGAGCTTAACGGACGCTATAAAAATATTGGGTTAAAATCAACCCTAAGTTCGGGTGCAAGCCATCGTTTTAAGTTTGGAGATAGTTTTTACCAGGCAAAAGATTACCTGCGCACCGACCTGATTTGGTATTTTATCAACCACGAAAAAATTCAGGGGAAGTTCAACCTATCAATGCATCTGGTTAATTGGAACTACCTGGATCAACAGCAACAGCTTTCTGTTATTTACGTTTTTGGAAAGTAAACAGGGCTATTCTTAAAAAGAAAGAGGGATGTTCGCATTAAACCGATAACATCCCTCTTTTTTATTAATCTTAAAAAAATTATTTCCGAATTTCCATTTCGTCAAGTAAATAGCCGGCTCCGGCAAATTTATCGATAATAAACAGAGCATACCTAATATCGAGCGAAATGTTCCGACAGCGATCGGGATCGAACATTATATCACTCATGGTACCTTCCCAGCACCGATCAAAATTAACCCCAATTAATTCGCCATTTCCATTCACCACCGGACTACCCGAATTACCACCGGTAGTATGGTTTGAAGCGGTAAAACACACCGGAACATCTCCGTTTACCTGGTAATTACCAAAGTCTTTTTGTTCATATAATTCTTTTAGCCTGTTGGGTACATCATAATCGTAAATATCAGGATTGTCTTTTTCCATAATTCCGCTAAGGGTAGTAAAATGCTTGTATTTCACGCCATCCTTGGGTTCGTAACCTTCAACTTTGCCATACGCAACACGCAAGGTTAAATTGGCATCGGGGTAAAAAGCCTCGTCTTTTTTCATTTCCATAAGCCCTGCCATATAAACCTTCATATTTTTATTAATCGATTTGCTAATAGCATTTACTTCCGGTAAAATTTCCGTTTCGTACTTAAAATTCAATTTATTGAAAAGCAGCACAATTGGATCTTTGCGTAGTTTAAGCAGCTGCTTGTCGCTGCCATTTTCGAGTAAATCGGCTAGCTTTTGCTGATCTGCCAGTACTGATTTACGATAAACTTTTTGCACCAGTTTCTCTCCCCTATATTTGGCAAGCACTTCAGTCAATTCGGCTGGAAGAAAATTATCATCCAGCCCATTTACGAGCATAGGCAGCAGTGCAGCAAACAGTGCTTCATCGGTTGGCTGATTAAAATCCTTGTAAAATCGAGGTAGTCCTTTAAGCATGGCAGAACGCATGGTTTCAACTTTTTCGGTTTGCTTATTCTCGGCATTATTAATAATTGAATTTAAGGTACGCGCTTGTCGAAACAATTCAACACCTCTGAATACCACCTCCGAATAATAATCGTAGGCTTTTATGTACCGCGCATATTTGTCATAATCCGTTTTAAAGGCCTCAAATACAGTTTTGTATTCCGAATCCCAGCGTCTGTTGCTTTGGGCCCAATTTTTAAACTCATTTTCGTAGTCCAGTTTTCGGTTCACAGCATCAAGTCTTTGTAAGCCTTTTGTCTCACCCTGCCATTTTTTCCAGGCATTACTAATTCCTGCATATTTTGCAGCATACTGGATACGTATTTTTGCATCCGACTCCATGTCGTTACCAATTATTTGCAACTTTTTGTCGCGAAGCATTATTCGGTCTGGGTTGCGTTGGTGCATTGTAATATCAACGGCCTGATGTGGCCAGTACTGCATAGTGCTACCCGGATTGCCAAAAACCATTGTAAAATCGCCAGGTTTAACTCCTTTCATCGATACCGGGAAAAACTTTTTGGGTTTAAAAGGCACATTATCAGGCGAATATTCAGCCGGCTCGTTGTTCTTGTCGGCATAAATACGGAAGATAGAAAAGTCGCCGGTATGACGAGGCCACATCCAGTTGTCGGTATCGCCTCCAAATTTACCGATTGCCGATGGAGGCGCCCCAACCAGACGTACATCCTTGTACACTTTATACACATACAGAAAATATTGATTCCCATAGAAAAGAGGTTTTACCGAAGCTTTAAATTTTCCGTTTTCCTGGGCTCCTTTAATAATGTCATCAATATTTGCGCTAATCTTTTTATCTTTTTCTTCGCCTCCCAACGATTCTGTTTCTGCATAAACTTTTTCCGACACGTCCTGCATGTATTCCAAAAAGCTTACAGTTAACCGCTCGTTAGGCAACTCTTCCTCCTTATTCATGGCCCAAAAACCATTGGTTAAATAGTCGTGCTCCACGGTACTGTGCGATTGAATCTGCCGATATCCACAGTGGTGGTTGGTTATCAGCAAACCTTCATCTGAAATGAGTTCGCCGGTACATCCACCCCCAAAAATCACTACAGCATCTTTCATGCTCGAGTGATTCACATGGTAAATATCATCTGCCGAAAGTTTAAATCCCATCTCCTGCATTTCTGCCAGGTTATATTTTTCCAACAGAATCGGAATCCACATCCCCTCTTTAGCAGAGAGCTTAAAAACACTTACGATCAGGAATAAAATTAGAAAGCTTTTCTTCATCATATTTTTTAATTTGAAACTGTAAAGAGAACAAAATGCAGGTGATAAAACAATGACTAAATGCACTTTGCCTGTTTGAATTTATGGTAATTATATTTTATATTAGTTTAGCTTACAAGTATAGAATTATTTTTATTACTTACATTTGTTTTAATGCATATAAGACACTGCCTATGTTTGATTTTTTACCATTAAACAGCATCATTCAATTAATTACAGCAATTGCTGCTATTGGCACCATTGGGTTGTTGTGGAAATTCAGACAAACTTTTGAGGTACGGTTCCTAATTTTTCTGGAGTTATTCGTTGCCATTTGGGCAATTAGTTATGCCCTGGAGTTTTCGACATCCGAATTACAAGAGAAGTTATTTTTCTCGCAACTTTCCTATCTCGGAATTGCTTTTATTCCGGTATGCTTTTTCTTTTTTACTACCTCCTTTAGCCAGAAATTTCATTTGGTAAGTAAACGCAACATTATTCTTACCCTAATAGTTCCTATTGTTACATTGATTCTGGTGTTCTCCAATCCCTTGCATCATTTAATATGGCAAGACTACCGGATTGACAGTTCAACCAACATTCTTCATTACGAACATGGTTTCTGGTTTTGGATTTTTTACGTTTATACCTTTGTTTTAATCGTATACGGAATTTTTAACCTTATTAGCTCCATCTCGCATTTCACCAGCTTTTATCGCAAGCAAATACGCATTTTACTTATTGCTGCATTTATTCCGGTAATAGCCAACCTGATGTATGTTTTTAAACTCAACCCTTTCCCGGGGTTCGACTGGACACCCGTGTCGTTTGTACTTACCGGGTTGGTAATTGCTCTGGGCATATTCAGGTATAAAATTTTCGAACTTATTCCGCTAGCACAAGAAAAATTATTGGATACCATGAACGATGGTGTAATGGTGGTTAATGCCAATGGCATTATTGAAGCGGCTAACCCCGCATTACTCAAAATTTTTCACCTTAATAAAAAGGAAACCATTCATACGCCATTTCAACTTATTTTTCAAAACTATCCGGAAATTCTTAAAATGCCCGATTCTGGCAACGATAAGCATATTGATTTAAAACTAAATGAAGCTAATGAAACCCGGTTTTACCAAATAAAACTCTCCACAATAGTTAACCAGTTGGGACAGCTAAATGGGCATCTTTTTATTTTTAACGATATAACATCGATACGAGCTGCAGAACAAAAGCTAAAACAAAAAAATAAGTTGCTAAAAGCTGAAATTCGAAAAAACGAAAAACTAATTGATGATTTAGATGCGTACGCTCACACTCTTGCCCACGACCTAAAAAACTCACTTGGATTAATTTATACATCAAGCGATATTATTTTGGAAGCCATTGAAGATGAAGACATGAGCCTTGTTGAAGAATACTCGAAGGTGGTGCAGGAATCGGCTTCGAAAACAATAAAGGTTACCAACGAGCTGCTAAAAATGGCTACGGCAGGGCATGAAGATGTTGAAACCGCTTCAGTAGATATGGAACGTGTATATAATGCTGCCATAAAACAACTTGCACCAACAATAGAAGAATACCACGCCGAATTAACGATTAAAAACGATTGGATTAATGCTGAAGCTTATGCCCCCTGGCTTGAAGAAGTATGGGTAAATCTGTTGTCGAATGCGATGAAATATGGAGGTGATCCGCCTAAAATTGTAGTTGGTTGCGAAGATGATGGAAATGGGATGGTAAAATTTTGGATTAAGGACAATGGCGATGGTATACCAGGCACGCAACACCATAAGATTTTCAGGAAACACACGCGCTTGCAACCGGATAAAGCTGCAGGCTATGGTTTAGGCCTTTCCATTGTAAAACGTATTACTGAAAAATTAGGTGGTGAAGTTGGAGTTGAAAGTTCAGGACAAAAAGGCGCTGGTGCTGTGTTTTATTTTAAACTTCCACTAGCCACACAAGAATAGTTATTGAAGCCGCTCGAGAATCTCCCACATTTCATCATGAAAGACTATCGGGAGTACTGCTTCTCCGGGAGCTTCACCCATTCGTACAATTACCAATCCTTTGCTTGGAATAATTTCGATAAACTGACCGTTTTTACCCATTGCGGCAATAAGGTCGGTTGGTGCATCCGGGCACAAACTTCTTGATACTGAAGCTGAGAAACCGGGTAGAATTACTTTATTTGTTCCGTTTAACCACCACAAGTAACCATACGATGGGTTTAATTCTTGTGATGATTGTGTCATTTGGGCAAAGTAATTTTCGTCTTTTAAAATTTTGGAATCAAACCATGTACCCTTATTTTGAATAAGCAAACCAAACCGTGCCGCTTCGCGTGCTGTACTCCAGAATACGTTATTATATCCACTTTTTATCCAGGTGCCGTTCATTCCAATCTTTCGCCCCAGGTATTCAGCAGTAAATTGGTTATACGTTGTTGCTGTAGCATTAACTACAACCTCTTCAAGCAAAGAGTATGGAGCATTATGGTAAAACCATTGATTACCGGCATCAGTAGCATATTTTAAACAGTCCGGGATTGTGCAATCCAAATCAGCCAACTGGTAATCCAAACCAGTTGTCATGCTCAATTGGTGATGTACTTTTATCAGGTCTTCTTTATCCGCAGGTAAAGCAGTCCACCCAGGCCCAAGGTATTCGTTTGTTTTTGCATTAATATCAAGAAATCCCTCCTGCCTGGCTATGCCAACCAAGGTTGCCGTTAACGATTTACCTGCCGAGGCCCAATACCATTTTGAATTTTGGTTAAAATCAGCGTTGTTAAGAATTGTTTGGCCCCAGTAGTTTTCAACTACAATGCGTCCGTTTTTTAAAATTAAAAATGCCCGGGTATTATTCGTTTCCAGAAAATCTTCGAGTTCGGTTAATACCTCCATATTCCAGTGCAATTCTGTAGGTGAAATTGTCTCCCACAAAGCAGTATTTGTAGGAGGAAAATACATGTCATTTATCGCTTCATCCTCGTTATGGTTTTCATTGCTACAGCCAATGGCAAAGCACAAAATAACCAAAAGAAAAACCATACGAGAAAGCGAGGGAAGGATTTCAATAATCGATATATTATTAAGCAGGCTTGCTTTTCCATTGCGAAGCAATTTCCACTTTTGTGCTTTTTTCAAAACCAAAGTTTGTTTAAATTATTTTGTTAAAGGTAAAAATAAAACCTGTTCTTACCGACATCGTTATAAAACCAACAAAAACGCAATTAACCATGGCAGGTTAGAAAAAAAGCGGGAAGCTACAACTAACTTCCCGCTTTTCGTCTTCATCCTATTAAAATCTATACTTTTGGCAGTTGCCAATTCGGGTTATAATTCAATTTTATTAAATCATTAGCAACTTGCTCGTTAAAACTTTGGGTGTCATTATTCCAGTTAATTCGTTGCCCAACCCTATAAGCCATATTTCCCATTTCAGAAACAATAGCTGTTTGGGCACCAACCTCAACCGGAGCATTCAGGCTTCCTCCTTTTCTTATACAGCTTAACATATTAACTACATGTTCATTTAAGCCGTCGCCATAGGCTTTCTGTACTTTAGCTTCAAAGAAAGGACCTTTTAATTCACTGCTATTATCGGGTAAAATTTCGTAACCACTACGCGACAATACCAAAGTGCCTTTTTGCCCTACAAATGCAACCCCATGGCCACGCTGATAGGGTCCAATTCCAGGGTTCAGGCCACATTCCCATATCATAACATGTTTAGGATATTTATAGATTGCCTGTTGTATATCGGGAGTTTCAATGGCACCTTCTTCATGGTAAAAGATTCCGCCACCCGGAGTAATAGATTCGGGCATTCCGGCATCCATAGCAAACATGGCAAAATCGAGCAGGTGCACTCCCCAGTCGGTCATTGCACCTCCTGCATAATCGTACCACCAACGGTGGTTATAATGAAAGCGGTTCCAGTTAAATGCACGTTTTGGCGCAGGCCCCAGCCACATATCATAGTCCACATAATCAGGAGCTTTATCCTCGTCGGGCATTACCGGGTAAGGCTTATCGTAACCTTTATAAATCCATGCTTTTACCAGGTGTACATCTCCAAGTATTCCTGATTTTACTATCTCTGATGCTTCAAACCAATGTTTTGAACTACGCTGCCACATTCCCACCTGGCAGTACAGTTCAGGGTGTTTTGCCTGCATGGCCACCATGGCATTACACTCTTCAATACTATGTCCCATCGGTTTTTCCACATAAACATGTTTTCCTGCTTCAAGTGCGCTCATCATAATAATGGCATGCCAATGATCGGGTGTTCCAATAATTACAGCATTAACATCTTTATTATCAAGAACATGCCTGAAATCGTTGTAAGTTAGCGGTCGCTTACCGGTCATCTTTTCAACTTCGGCAGCTTTATTTTCCAAAACGTTGTTATCTACATCGCAAAGAGCTACGCAGGCTACATTGTTTTCTTTGCGCAAAAAGCTTTGCAGGTTGCTAAAGCCCATCGACCGGCAACCAATTAAAGCAACATTTACCTGTTCGGCAGGCGAGGCACAGGCATTTAAAAGGCCTGGTACAACACTAACTGCTGCTGCAGCAATTGTCGATTTTTTTATAAATTCTCTTCTATCAGTACTCATAAATATATGCTAAAGAATGATAAGAACTATGGTTCTATTATTTTGATTATTTTTTTGGTTTTCATTTTTCCGGCATGCACTATAAGTGAGTAGTTCAGCACCAAAGGTTCTGTTGTTGAGAGTGAAACAGGATTAGCCCCTGGCCAGGCAACATTCTGCATGCTATTTTTGGCTCTTAAAATCCATTGCTGTGGAAAATCCGGATTAGTTGCTTCATCTACAATTATTATTCCTGCAGTTGAATTATTCTGCCCCATTGAACCTTTTACCTGTACAAAACCAGGTGATGAAACAGCTGTATTTTGAGGTTCAATTGTGCCTTTTTCTCCAATAAAACCAACATCGTCAGGAAGCGCCAGTCGCACCGAAAACCCCCCATAACCTTTTTCATCTTCAGATCCTCCCAGGCGAAGATTTTCTTCCAAAGCTAATAATTGTATTTCAAAATCAATTTTACGGTATTGACCAACCCGTTTGTGCACGTGTATGCCAACTTTCTCCTTCAAATAAGGTGCTTTTCTTCCATTTATCTTCCATTTATCAGAAAGCCACAATACTTCGCTTCTTATCCAAACCGTTTGGTCGGCTTCTTTTATAAATTCAACTTCGCTAATGTCCTGCTCAAAATCAGACAATTCCCACGGGTCGCCAATTCTTTTATCGTCGATCCACACCTGGTGCCACGACCAGAATACTCCGCGATGGTGAAGATGATCGGCAGGAAAATCTTCTGTTAAAACCTGCCCATCGATGCCCCACAATGGATGCACGTAGTTACAGCGCTCGAATTTACCGTTTTTGCTTTTGGGTTGAACCTGATAAAACAACACAGGCGAGTTACCATCTACAATGCGTATTCCATCTGTTTCTTTCTTCATCGTAAGCTGACCGCTGGAGACACCAGCTGCAACTACAACAAACAGCACCAGCATAAGAAAGTATTTCATTAGTTTTCCTCCCCTTCAATTATTGAAAGCCGTGTTTTCACGTCATCATCAAGGTATTCTACTTCCAAAATTTCGACATTATTTAATTGTTGGGCGATAATATTTTTATCATTTTCGGGTAAAATCAACCAGGTGTTTGCTATAAAAGCACCCATAGTTGCAGCGTCTGCTTTTACGGTAACTGTTTTTTTCCCTTCAACCGGCCTGCCACTTTCCGGGCTAATAATTTTTCGTTCTTTCATTCCTTCGCCGTCGTCACGAACAAATACCGTTCCAGCAGTGAAAATACATTGGTTTGTAGTTTCAAAAACATGTAAAAACTCATTGGGACTTTGCTGATTTCTAACTCCTAATGGCCATTTTTCGCCAACTGGATGTTTTCCGATGGCCAACACTGCGTCTTCTTCAAAACTTACGATTGCATCTTTTACTCCGATTTCAAAAAGCAATGGTTTTATTATATCAAGAGCAAAACCTTTCTCAAAAGCACCAAAATCAAGCTCAAGACCTGCCTCGCGAAAACAAATCTTTTTATTATCGAAATCAAATTCAATCTTATCAAATCCACATTTCTCGCGTACGGTCTTCAATTCGTTGTCTTCCACCTGTTCGTTCTCCGACCATAATTTTTGTAGGGGATTTACGCTTACATCAAAAGCCCCCTGGCTCATATTATAAAAATCGCCGGCAATGGCAAGAACTTCCCAAACATCTTCTGAAACATCAATCCAAACATCTTTTTCTGTTTGATTAATTTGGTGAATATCAGAAACTAAACTATACCGACTGATAGAACTTTCAAGCTGCTCCATCTCGGTTTTAATCTGCTGGAATATTTTTTTTGCTTCGGTGGCTTCCACATTCGGAAGTACCACATCGCAATGGCTGCCAAAAGCCAGAAAAGTATCGCTAAAAACTGTAGGTTCTGCCATATTTGTATTGGTTGTTATTTTTCAACCGGTAAAAATAAAAAACTCTCTGATATTAGCCATCAGAGAGCTTTTAAACCATAGCTTAATATTTTTACAATTTATAAAACTCTTCCCAACCTTTGCGCGGAGGTGCACCAATAAGCAGGTCGTTTGCAAGCTTGTTATTCGTAATCGTTTTTGTTTTTCTATCGAATTTGATATTGGCATTCAAGCGTTGGGCAATGGTACCCAAACAAAATACCTGGCTTAACGGTCCGGAAATCTCAAATGGCGAACGGGTTTTCTCTTCCCCTTTTGCCGCCTTCACAAAATTTTCGAAATGATTCGACGGGCTTTTAGGAACCTCCGGCAGTTTCGATGCCATATCTTTAGCAGCCTCTTCAGGAATAATACTTAAGGTACTGCCATGCGAACCTCCTTTAAATGTAAGGTCTTTTCCATAAATTTCTTTGCCGGGTGGCAGTTTTGCCGGCTGCAATGCTCCGGTGCTTGGTGGCGGAATATTCGGATCTATCTCCAGGTTTCCGTAGCCTTCAGGTACGGCCGGAATATTGTCCAAACCATCGAACCAGTTAATCGTGCATGCGGGCATTTTTTTTCGTTTCGGGAATTTAAACTCCAGCGTTGATGACTGAGGGAAAAACAGATCGTTGTGTCCTTTCAACATTACTGCATTTACTTCTTCCGGTAATCCTAATTCCAAAAATTCATGAGCAGTATCAATAATATGTGCTCCCCAATCGCCCAATGCTCCCATTCCGTGCTCGTACCAGCAACGCCATTGTCCGTTAATAAAATCCTCGTGGTAACCGTGGTATTTTGCTGTCATCAGCCACGTGTCCCAATCCAGCGTTTCCGGAATATGTGGATTTACCGGAAATTCTTTCATGTTAATGTCCCATCCATGCCAACGACGTTTGTTGTTCATGTGGGCTGTAATGCGGGTTACATCTTTAATAATTCCAGCTTCAACCCAGGTTTTAAACTGAAAATAATTGGCTTCAGAGTGACCCTGGTTACCCATTTGTGTGGCCACCTTATATTTTTTGGCGGCCTGTATTAATAATTCCGATTCATGAAAAGTACGCGTGAGCGGTTTTTCAACATACACATGTTTGCCTTGCGACATGGCCAAAATGGTAATCGGAAAATGCGAAAAGTCTGGAGTACCAACGCAAACAGCATCAAATTCTTTAGCTGATTTCTCCATCATTTCCCTAAAATCCTGGTATTGTGTAGCTTTCGGATAAGCTTTTATATTTTCAACGGTATGTTTTGCTCCCATATCCACATCGCAAAGTACCGTGGTATTCACTAAACCGGTTTCGTTAAAAGCTTTCAAAATCTGACCGCCACGATTTCCGATACCGCAAAAAGCCATATTTACCTTATCGCTTGGTGCAACAACCCGCGCCCGGATTACTTCACCAGCGGCATTTCGTATTTCATCTCTGGCAAACAAAACGCTTGAAGGCACAATAGTTAATGCCCCAACAGTAGCTGCCGATTTTTTAATAAACTTTCTTCTTGATGTCATTTTATCAGTTTTAAATAGTAAAGGTTGTGCTATTTAAGGAAAGGAATTTTGGTAAAAATTCCTTTCTTTTTAATCAATTCTATTCTTTTTCTGCTTAGATTTTTGGTTCCCAGTTCGGATCATATTCTCGCCCCCACAACTTCATGGCAGCGCGGTCAAACATCATCCCTGTTTTTCCACAAATATCAAAACCATGACCAATACGGTAGGCAACATTCGCATAATGCACCATTGTCATACTTATAGCCCCTTCCGCAATGTGGGCATTCAGGTTTTCTTTTCCGCGAATACCGTTAAACCAATTCTGCACGTGTTTGGTTGAGGTATCACCACCTCCACCAAGTGCAGTACCCGCTTCTTGAGTTGCCGATTTGCTGTCTTTTACAATTTTACCGTTTCTATCGTAAAGGATGTATTTACCCCGATCAACAAAAACAGTTCCTTCGCTACCGTAAATAATTGTGCCACGGCCACCCATTCCGTAGGTATCGTGTCCCGAACGGCTACGGCCATCCCATTTTATTACTTTGTTTTCATCAAATTTAAATGTGGCATCCATGGTGTCATACATTTCCCAGCCATCGTTAAAAAAATGGCGTTTATCAGCTTCAACATGTACATTGTTCGGAAAACCTACCTGCAGAGCCCAACGCGCAACGTCCAATTCGTGTGTTGCATTATTTCCGGTTTCACCGGTTCCGTAATTCCAGCCGTACCAGTGCCAGTTGTAATTCCATGTTTCTTCGGTATACTCGCGATGTACGGCAGGTCCTTGCCAAATCTCCCAATCAAGACCAGTTGGCACCGGAGCTTGTTTTTGCACCGGCACTTCGCCTCGTTTATTAATGTAAAAAGCAACCGCGCGATAAGGTACGCCAATAATTCCATCATGAATATCTTTAATAATTTCGATGGTATGTGCTGAAGAGCGCTGCTGGTTTCCCATTTGAACCACTTTATTATATTTTTCAGCAGCTTTCACAATCATTTCATTCTCGTACATGTTATGGCTGCATGGTTTCTCAACATAAACATGCTTGCCTGCCTGCATCGCCATAACTGCTCCCGGAGTATGCCAGTGGTCGGGTGTTGCATTAATTATACAATCAAGGTCTTTGTCATCCAGTGCTTTTCTGAAATCATTTTCAAGTTTTGGCTTATAGTCGATTCGTTTTGCAAAACTGGCTGCTGCTTTTTCGCGCTGATGTTGCATAACATCGCACAAATATTTCAATTCTACATTGCTTTCTTTTTGGGCAATTGGATCGTAAAATGCGCCAAGACGACGCCCCAAGCCCATAATGGCTACGTTTAGTTTATCGTTTGCGCCAATAATTTTGCTGTAACTTTTTGCCGACATCCCCATTGTTGTTCCGGCTACTGCTACTCCAGCTGTTCCGGCTGATACCTTTTTTAAAAATTCTCTTCTGTCAGTCATGTGTTATCGTTAAAGTTCGCGTATTTTTAAACTTCTGAAATGCACTGTATCATTATGGTCCTGAAGCAGAATCGGTCCTTTTTCGGCCATTCCGAAACCTTCGAATTTTGCATATTTACTGCGGGCAACCAAAGCTTTAAAAATAGCATCACCCTTTGTATACTCCACCACTTTTCTGCCGTTTAACCAGTGCTGCACCTTGCCGCAAGGATAAACAACAATGCGTCCCCGGTTCCATTCGTTTGCGCCTTTTGTAAAACGTTTCTCCTTGGTCGAGGGAATAAGGTCGTACAACGAAGACATGGTGCGGTTACCTACTGCGCCTTTTTTTGCATCAGCATGTTTTTCATCATCTAAAATCTGGTACTCCAAACCTAAACCAGGGCCATTATTGCCTATGCCATATTTTATCCCGCTGTTTGCGCCTTCGGTATACATAAATTCAAATTTCATCTCAAAGGGGCCAAATTCTTTTTTGGTAATAATATCGCCTCCCTTTTTGCTCGAATCGGCCTTGCTTGAAAGTACACTTAAAATACCATCTTTTACCTGCCATCCTTGTTCAGGGAATTTTCCTGTTTTTGCACTTATCCAGCAATTAGTTGATTCACCATCAAATAACAATTTAAATCCTTGCTTTTTCTCAACAATACTTAAATCGTTAGCCAACAGGTTTTCAACATGTATATTGGCATAAAAGTCAGGCTCCAGGTTTTCAGTTTTTATACGCACATTGCGCCATTTAATCTGTTGGCCTTCTTTTTCCTTATTGTTTCCTATTCCGTGAACCTGCAACGCAATAAAACCTTCAGCGGTCATATCGTCGATTACATGTGCCACCGGAATATCATTTAACCAGGTGCGAATTGAATTACCAATACATTCAATGCGGTATTTATTCCATTCTCCCATCTTCAATGCTTTTCGGGCATCAGGATTTAAATCGAGCGGATAAAGCCATCCACGTCGGGCTTCATCGTATATTCCCGCGCTCCACGCCCTTTCTGAGGGATCAACTTCGCACTGATAACCATGTACACGCCCGTTATTGTATTCAGGCAAGCTTAAACTTCTGAATTGTATACCTGAATTCATATTGGGCTCTACGAGCAATTCTACTTCAAAAACAAAATCGCTGTAATTTTTCTCTGTACATAAAAAGGAATTGGGTGTTCCGGCTACCGTGGTACCAACGATTACACCATCAACAACATCGTATGTTGCTTCACCATTGCGCTGTACCCAACCATCCAGGTTTTCACCATTAAATAAATTTACCCAGTCGTTTTGGGCATTTGTAGTTGTTCCTATTAGAAGGAAACTAATAAGAAATAAAATCGAAATTAAGTTTCTCACTGTTATTGGATTTAAGTTTATATTGGTTTATTCTTGGTTATCGTGTGCGAACACGACACCAGCAAATTTAATTATTTTTTAGAGTTATCAAGGATGTTTTTAGCCAGAAATTGTTTATCAGCTTAAAATAATTGATTGAAATAAAAAAGCCCCGGCAAAAAATTACCGGGGCTTGCAACTATTGTTTTAGTATTTTTATTCCATTCCAATCAAATCGAAAATAAAGGCGTATTGTAAAGCCGTTTCTTTAATCCATTCGTAGCGACCTGATGCACCTCCATGTCCGTAATCCATATTTATATGGAAAATCAGTGGATTATCATCAGTTTTTAATTCGCGGAGTTTGGCCACCCATTTGGCAGGTTCCCAATATTGCACCTGCGAATCGTGCAAGCCGGTAGTTACCAGCAAGGCCGGATAATCCTTTGCTTCAACCTGGTCGTAAGGCGAATACGCCAGCATGTAGTGGTAGTACTTTTCTACTTTTGGATTTCCCCACTCATCAAACTCGCTGGTGGTTAATGGAATACTTTCGTCGAGCATGGTTGTTACCACATCAACAAAAGGTACTGCTGCAATTACACCTTTATACAATTCGGGGCGAAGATTAATGCAGGTTCCCATCAACAGACCTCCGGCACTTCCTCCTAATGCAAAAAGTTTTTCAGGATTGGTATACCCATCATCAATTAAAAATTGCGCGCAATCATTAAAGTCGGTAAAAGTGTTCATTTTATTCAACAGTTTACCATCTTCGTACCAGGCACGTCCATTTATCTGACTGCCCCTAATGTGAGCAATGGCGTAAACAAACCCCCGATCGAGGAGCGGAAGAATTGATAGCCGAAAACGTGGATCCATGGTTGCACCGTATGATCCATATCCGTAAAGCATTGTTGGATTTTCACCATTTTTTTCCATTCCCTTTTTGTACACAATCGACATTGGGATCTGGGTTCCATCGCCGGCCGTAGCATAAATACGTTTGGTTTCGTAGTTATTTTTATCAAAACCACCTAAAACCTCGTCTTGTTTTAACAAGGTGCGCTCCTTGGTTTTCAGGTTGAAATCAAAGATTGATGTCGGGGTGGTCATCGAGGAGTAGCTAAACCTAAAGACTTCGCTATCAAACTCAAGATTAATATCCGAATTTGCTGTATAAACTTCTTCGTCAAAATCAATGTAATACTCTTCCCCTTTCCATGGCATAACACGAAGCTGCGTAATTCCTTCTTTACGTTCCGAAACGATAAGGTAGTCTTTAAAAACATCAAAACCGGTAAAAAAAACATCTTCGCGGTGTGCAATAACTTCGGTCCAGTTTTCCTTTTCCGTTTTTAACACCGGTGTTTTCATCAATCGGAAATTTTGCGCATTTAAATTGGTCCGTATATAAAAATGATCTTCAAAATGGTTGACCGAATATTCTAGTCCCCGTGTTCTGGGCTGTATAATTTTAAATTCTTCGTCAGGGTTATTAGCATCAATAAACCGGAATTCGGTGGTAAGCGTACTAAAACTGTAAATCATGATAAATGCTTCTGATTTTGTTTTAAATACGCCGGTGGAAAAAGTTTCATCCTCTTCGTAAAATATCTCAACATCATCTTCAACCGGTGTTCCCAGCGTATGCTTCATAATTTTTTCAGAACGAAGCGTAACATCATCTTTCAACACATAATAAACCGTTTTATTATCGTTTGCCCAAACAGCATTGCCGGTAGTTAAAGGAATAGCATCTTCCAACAACTCGCCGGTTTCGAGGTTTTTAAATTGAATGGTGTATTTTCTTCTACTAACCGTATCTGTTCCGTATGCCAGAATCTTGTTGTCGGGGCTGACCGACATTCCACCAATGGCAAAATACTCGTGTCCTTCTGCCAATATATTTTCATCCAGAATTATTTCTTCATCGGCATCCAACGATCCTTTTTTTCGGCAGTTTACATCATATTCTTTCTCCGGAAGTTGTTTGTAATAATAGAAATAGCCATTCTTTTTGTATGGTACCGACTCATTTTTTTCTTTAATCTTTGATTTGATTTCATCATACAAGTTTTCCTGCAGTTCTTCGGTGTGTTTCATCACCGCATCTTTATAGGCATTTTCTGCTTCCAGGTGGGCAATCACTTCCGGATTTTCACGCTCATTCATCCAATAATAATTATCGATTCGCGTATGCCCATGTGTTGTTAACTCTTTTGGTATTTTCTTTGCTACTGGTGGCATAATTTTTTCGTTTGTAGAACAAGCTGCCAAAACAAATAAAATTATGGCAGGCATCAAAACTAGATTTTTCATTGTGCAGTTGTTTATTGTTATGTGTTCCTAATTTAGCAAATTGTTACATAAATTGCGATATTTGCGCCATTAGCTATGCAAAAAGAAATAACCATACTTCTGTACTTTTTGTTTATTATTGGGATAGGTATTTATTCCGCTTTCAGCATAAAAAAACCATCAGATTATTATGTTGCCGGTAAAAACGCCAATTTTTGGCAGGTAGCCGGCAGTTTACTGGCAACCATACTGGGTGGGTCGGCAATTATTGGCACAATTGAATTAAGTCAGAATACAGGTTGGCCGGCACTTTGGTTTTTGTTTTCTGCCGCTATTGGCTTATTTGTTCTTGCTCCGGTATCAAAATATGTACGCCGTTACGGAAAATACACATTACCCGAATTGCTGGGTAATTTTTTTGGTAAAAAAGCTGAACGTTTTGCAACCCTGATTATTCCTTTAGCCTGGCTGGGCATTGTGGCTGCACAGATTATTGCTGCAGCAAAAATCTTGCAAAGTTTAGATTTTATATCTTATGAAATGGCTGCCATAGTTGCCACGATTGTTTTCATTATTTACACTTTGCTTGGCGGACAGTTAAGTATTCTGAAAACCGATAGCCTACAAGCCCTTTTAATTATTTCGGGTCTGGCAGCACTGGTGTTTTTTTCTTTAAAATCAAGTCAGACCATTAATTATGAGCCACTTCAGTTTGGTTCGCTTTTTAATGCTTCGTTTTCAATTGTTGATTTACTGGTTTTATTGCTCACCTATTCGGTAACTTTTGTGGTTGGTCCGGATATCTATTCCCGGCTATTCTGTGCAAAAAAAGAAAAAACAGCCACAACAGCCATCGTTGTGGTAGCTTTTTTACTTATTCCAATATCTTTTGCCCTAACCTACCTTGGTGTATATTCGGGTAGCAGCAACGAAGGGATTGTTTCCTTTGCACAACATTTACTTCCGGAATGGGCCTACGGTTTATTTATTGCGGCTTTATTATCTGCCGTAATGTCATCAGCCGATACTACCCTGCTTACGTCATCGATGATTTTAAGTGAACTATTCATTGGCGATCTGGATCATTCCAAATCACTACCACTTACCAGGTGGCTGGTAATTGCAATAGGCCTGGGCAGCCTTATTATCGCATTATTCATCACCTCGGTTATTCAGGCGCTTTTAATGGCGCTGGCTTTTTTTTCGGGAGCCTTTGTTGTTCCTATGCTATTTGGCTTATTAGGGGTAAAGGTGAACAGAAACAACATAATTAAGGCAATGGCAATTGGCGGGGTTACAGCTCTTTTGGGTAAAACAGTTACGCTTATTGACTATTCCTCCATTGGAAACATAATTATAATATCGGCGTACTTTATTAATTGCACATTTCTATTAATTGGAAAAAATAATAGTCTCAAAACAAAGCCTTAGGTTATCTGAAGTTTTTAATCCCTCATTTTTTTTCATTATTTAAATGATTATAAAAAAAATACCCTCTAAATTTTTATTTTTGAACATTTGAAGCTTAAAACTTTACAAACTATAAAAATGCGTCTGTTAAAAGGCTATCTCATAGGTAACCCAACGCTTGCATTAGATCAAACTTAATATGAAGGACGGAAAAAAATACAAACAGCTGATTGAAAGTCTGGGCAACGAATATTTCTTTTATTCACACAATCTTGCTGGTGAATATCTTTATATAAGCCCATCAGTTGAAAAAGTTCTTGGTTATGATGTTGAAGAGGCCAAGAAGGGTTTGGTAAGGCATATGACTGAGAGCAAACTGAATAAAGAAACCATTGAGGTTTTAAAGAAAAGTGCAACTGGCGAAAAGCAGAAAACATTTCAGTTTGAGTTGTATGCCAAAAACGGAAAAATTAAGGTTATTGAAATAACCGAATCACCCTTGTACAATGATAATGGTGAACTAATCTCAATTGAAGGGGTTGCGCACGATATAACCAGAAGAAAAGAGCGTGAAAAAACCATACAAAAGCAAAACGAAATGCTGAAACAGCAAACCGAGGCTTTGGAAGCAACTATTGCCGATTTAAAACGCACCCAATCGCAACTGGTACAATCAGAAAAAATGCGTGCTCTCGGAAACCTGATTGCCGGTGTCGCCCACGAAATTAACACCCCAATCGGAGCCATTAACGCATCTGTTGACAACATCTCCCGATCGCTTGATGCTTCGATGGAAAATTTATTCGTTCTCTTCACACGTCTGTCGGAGCAAGAACTGGTGGTTTTTCTTCGGATAATGAAGATGATTGACCAGAAGAAACCTTCGCTTACTTCAAAAGAAAAACGTTTTTACAAAAAACAAATCAAACAAAAGCTGGAGCAAGCCGGACATACAGATATATTTAACCTAACCGATTATTTGCTTTATCTTAATTTGTACGAACAGGTTGATGATGTAATTGCGCTGCTCACCATTAAAAACCCGGGATTTGTATTAAAATCAATAAAAGATATTTACTCCGTACGTAAAAACTCGGAGAACATTAAACTGGCGGTTGACAAGGCTGCCAAAGTAGTGTTTGCCCTAAAACGATTTACCCATAAAGATCAGGGATTGGCAAAAGAAAAAACCAATCTTATCGAGAATATTGAAATGGTATTAACACTACATCATAACCGCATAAAACAGGGCATTGAGGTAGTTCAGGAGTACGATGAAATACCATTTATTAGCTGTTATCCCGACGAGTTGGTGCAGGTGTGGACGAACCTTGTTTCCAATGCCATTCAAGCAATGAATAACCAGGGTACCCTTTCAATTGGAATAAAAAACCTGGGAGAACGAGTTCAGGTAAGCATAGGCGATACAGGTTGTGGTATTCCCAAGGAAAACCACGAGAAGATTTTTGAGCCATTCTTTACAACAAAGAAAGCAGGAGAAGGTACCGGGATTGGACTCGACCTGGTTTTAAAAATTATTGAAAAACATCAGGCCAACCTCGATTTTACAAGCGAACCTGGAAAAGGGACAACATTTATTGTTACATTGCCCGTTAATTAAAACCAATTTTTTTTGTACGAATCGTACATTGAGAAATATAAAAAACAAAGGAGAAGTATTGCAAAGTAGTTGTATAAAAAAGATGCCCTTGCAAAGCCAGCATTTGCCTTTAAAGAAATAATTATTAGTACATGAAAAAGAAAGCGATAGTTTGTGTTGACGATGAAAGTATAATTCTGGACAGCCTTGGAGAACAGATAAGAAATATGTTTGGCAACGAATACCTTTATGAATCGGCGGAAAATGCGGCCGAAGGACTGGAGGTTATTGAAGAGCTTGCAGAAGAAGATATTGATGTGCTTGTGATTGTTTCTGACTGGTTAATGCCAGGACAAAAAGGCGACGAATTTCTTATTGATGTTCATAAAAAATTTCCTAAAATCGTGAAGGTTATGTTAACGGGGCAGGCCGACGAATCGGCTGTTAACAATGCCATAAACAATGCCGATTTACATGCCTATCTAACCAAGCCCTGGTCGGCACAGGATTTAGAGAAAGTGATAAAAACGGGCTTAGTAAAAATTGAAAAATACGGATCAGATGAATAAGCAAACCATAATTTGCGTTGATGATGAAGAAATAATTCTTGACGCTATACAGGAACAGCTTCAGGCATCGTTTGGAGAGGAGTATAATATTGAAACATCAGACAGTGGAGAGGACGCATTAGAGTTTTTTAAAGAATTACTTGATGAAGGGCAACAGGTACCTGTAGTTATTTCGGATTACATAATGCCCGGAATGAAAGGAGATGAGTTGCTTAAGGAGATTCATAAACTTTCGCCCGACTCGTTAAAAATATTACTTACGGGACAGGCCAGTATCGAAGGAATTAGTAATGCCATAAATAATGCTCAGCTTTATCGGTTTATCTCTAAACCATGGGACAAAAATGATTTGGTTTTAACGGTAAAGGAAGCCGTTAAAAGTTTTTTCCAGGAAGTAAAAATCCGAAAACAAAATAAAGAATTGCTTGAACTGAATGCCTCGTTGGAAGAACAAGTGATTGAGCGAACCGAAGAACTGCGAAAAGCTAATGCTGCAAAAGATAAATTCTTTTCGATAATTGCCCACGACCTAAAAAGTCCGTTTAATGCGTTACTTGGCCTCTCGGATGCCATGCTCGAAAACTGGGATATCTTTCCGGATGAAGACAAATTGGATTTTGTAATGGACATCAACAAAGCCTCGAAAAATACCTACACATTATTGCAAAATTTGTTGGAATGGTCGCGCTCACAAACCGGCAAGGTGGTTGTTGAGCCATCGGAAATTAACCCAAAAAATATTGTTCAAAACAACATCGATGTTTTAAAACAACATGCTGACTCAAAAGAAATAAAAATTGTAAACAAAGTGGATGACTCCGTAAGATGTTATGCCGATGAAAACATGATATCAACAGTGTTCAGAAACTTAATTTCAAACGCCATAAAATTTACAAATATAAATGGCAACATTACCGTTACCAGCAGCACCAACCACGAATTAATAAGCTTTTGTATATCGGATGATGGTATTGGAATGGATGAAAAAACCAAAAACGAACTGTTTAACCTGAGTAGCAAAACCCAACGGTTTGGCACCTCGCATGAAAGCGGAACGGGTTTGGGGTTGCACCTTTGCAAAGAGTTTGTTGAGAAAAACGGTGGTACAATTTCGGTAACAAGCAAAGAAAATGAGGGCAGTACTTTTTGTTTTACACTGCCTTTATCGAATTAAATTTGCTGGGTAAGTTCGTCTAAAAACTCGTGATATTCTTTTGCCAAACAGGGCTTTAATTTTTGGTTTACCATTTGGTGATACTTATTAAGCCATTGTGTCTCTTCAAATGAGAGAAGGTCTGTTTTTATCAATTCCAAGTCGATCGGACACAGCGTTAAGGTTTCAAAACCAAGAAATCTGCCGTATTGAGTTTCTTCCATTTCTTTGCAAACAATCATATTCTCGGTCCGAATTCCGTATTGCCCCTCGCGATAAAACGCGGGTTCGTTCGACAAAACGTGTCCGGGCTCAATCATATTCTCATTGTATTCCTGTCGAATGGCCATTGGTCCTTCATGCACATTTAAAAAATGGCCAACCCCATGCCCGGTTCCATGGCCGTAATTCATGCCGTTTTGCCATAAAGGCTGACGTGCCAGAATATCTAAATGACACCCTTTAGTACCGTACGGGAATTTAGCCATCGATAAAGCCATCATTCCTTTTAACACCAGCGTATAATCTATTCGTTGCTGTTCCGATATCCGTCCCAGGGCAACTGTTCTGGTAATATCGGTCGTTCCATCAAAATACTGCCCTCCCGAATCAAACAACAAAATACCATCGGCCTTAACAGGCAAAGCATTGTTGGGGGTCACGCTTAAATGTACAATTGCCCCATGTTCTTTGTACCCCACAATTGGAGGAAAACTCTCCCCCATAAATCCTTCTTGTTTTGCCCGGCATTCTTTTAACTTCTCTCCAATTGTATATTCTGAAACTGCGGATTTACCTACTGTCTGTTTTAACCAGAATAAAAACTCCACCAAAGCAACACCATCTTTTAACATCGCTGTTCTAAAACCTTCAAGTTCCACCGGATTCTTTTTAGCTTTTAGTAACGACACAATAGATGTTCCTTCTACAATTTCATTCTTTAACCTGATATTTGAAAAAGCAGCAAAGTTAGCTGTGTTGGCATCAAGGTATATTTTCTGACCATTTAGTTCTGATAAAAAGTCATAAAACTGTTCATAATCCAGAACTTCAACACCATCGTTGTGCAAACTGTCAAGTGTTTTATCGTTGAGCTTATTTTTATTTACAAACAAATAACTCTTGTTTTTACCCACCAAGGCATAGGCACAAAACACCGGGTTATACAAAATATCAGATCCACGCAGATTAAACTGCCAGGCCAGCTCATCAAGCATCGTAATCAGGTGATAGTTGGCACCAGCCTTAGTTGTTGCAGTAATTAACTGCTCTTGTTTTTCTTTTCTTGATAAACCGGTATATTTTAGCTCGAATTCAAAAACCTCATTAGCCGGAAAATCTGGCCTGTTCTGCCATATTTGTTCAAACAGATCACCTGTAGCTACTAAAGCAATATTTCCCTTTTTTAAGACATTTTCGAACTGTCTAAATCCATCGGCAGATATCGTTTGTGTGTCAACCCCTACCCTGCTTTCTGCCGGTAATTTCTCCAGAATCCATTGTTCCGGCAGTACCGCTTCCGGAACCCGAAGTTTCTGCATAACAATACCAGTTCCTTCTAATTGTTCCTCAGCCTGAAGGAAATAGCGGGAATCGGTCCACAAAGCAGCATCTTTTTGCGTTACAACCAACATTCCGTACGAGCCGGTAAAACCCGAAATAAACTGACGTGTTTGCCAGCGAATCGGTAAATATTCGCTTGAATGCGGATCAGTTCCTGAAATATACCAGGCATCGATCCCTGATTTTTGCATTACAGCACGCAGCGCCACCAGTCGTTTCCTTATTTCAGATTTCATTACTTTGATGTTATTTAGTTTTTGTGCGCTTTAAGTTCTTAAAATAAAGTTGAACAAAATTTTTAATTGATGGTGCCGGAATATCCTTATAATCCAGTTCGTCTTCAGCATAAAACTTATAATCCAGAATATCATCCATGGGCTTTAATCCTTCGGTAAAATAATCGTTTACCACAAAAGCCATATCCAGCGTAAAAACTGAAAAATCGGAAAACACATACTCGTTTGGTGCCGAAGTCAAATATTGAAGCGATTTCACGTCTAATGCCAACTCCTCTTTCAACTCTCGTTTAACTGCCTGTTCTGCTGTTTCCATAGGGTCGATAAAACCACCGGGCAGGTCAAGTTTCCCATAATTTGGCTCAACACCGCGCGTAACCAACATTAATTTTCCGGCCTTATCGGTTACCAATGCAGCTACTGCCGCCGACGAGTTTATAAAAAAATGAAAACCACAAGCACCGCATTTTAACGATCTATCTCCTGATTGTGTAAAATTTACGCTGCCACATTTTAAACAATGCTTAATTACTTTTAAGGGGTGTGTTGCCTGCATTAATCTATAAATTTTTGTGCTTGTAACCAGGTGCAAAATAACTCGGGCCATTCGGCTGCCGGTAAGCCTGTTTCACGAATTCCAAAACCATGACCACCTTCAGCAAAAATGTGCATTTCTGCAGGTACATTATACTTTTTAAGCTGGGTATAAAATGCAATAGAATTTTGCGGCACAACAGCCTTATCGTCGTCGGCCAGTACCAAAAAAGTAGGTGGTGTTTCTGCTCCCACATTTAATTCGTTCGAGTATTTTCGAACTAATTCTTTATCGTGTCCTTTTCCAATTAGATTTTCACGCGAGCCAATGTGACTATATTTTTCATTCATTGTAATAACCGGGTACAATAGCAACATAAAATCGGGTCGGCAACTCTGCCGGGCTACCGGATTTGTGCTGGTCTGGTCGCCATAATCAAAAACAGTTCCTGCTGTAGATGCCAGATGCCCTCCGGCCGATGATCCGGCTATTCCGATTTTATCCGAATCTATTCCCCACTCTTTAGCATTGGCCCGTACCATGCGAATTGCCTGTCGGGCATCGCTACCCGGCACCTCGTGGTGTCCATACGGGAGGCGGTATTTCAAGACAATTCCGGCAATCCCCTTCTTTTGCAGAAACCGGGCGATATCGTATCCCTCATGATCCATTGCTTCAATTCTATACCCCCCTCCAGGGCAAATAATAACCCCGGCACCAGTGTTATTTTCAGCTTCAGGCAAAAACACATACATCTGAGCCTCCGAGACATTACGTACCCGCACTCCGTCGTACTTTTCTTCCGGTTCTGTCATCCCGTTATCATTTGGCGCACCGTTTGGCCATACCTTCAGTACTTTATCCTGGGCCATTGTTATTGAAGAAAAGATAGTTGCAAGAATTAAAAAACTAATCAATTTCATAAGTTGGAAGTATTTGTTATTTACTTTTTGCTCCTACAAAATAATGTTCCTTATCAGAAAATAACACATTAAAAGTAGTTAACGAACCATAAGCCCTGGTAATGTATTGTTGGATATTTACTTTTTCTTCATCGCTTAGCGATTTGCTGCTGTTTATATTTTGCTCGAGAACACGAAGCCTGTCGCGCAACATTACGATCTTATGAAAAAAAGTTTCAATCGGAATTTCTTTTGGTTTTAGCTCCTGGTTGGCCGGCTGTAAAAACATAGTTCCACCACTCCATTTCTCGCCAAGCGGAACAAGCTCATTCAATACCGCGTGTTTATCAAGCACATAGCTTATAACTTTCTCTAATTCTTTTATCGACAAGGATGATTTTGCTCCCGATTCATTGGTTTCCAAAACCGTTAAATCAGTATTTCGTTTGGTTATTTCCATTTTACCGCCTCTTTCAAAAAAAATCTCATAGGCCGTTAAATTATCTTTGCTAACAATTCCTTCTCCGTAACGCGGATGTTCAACGCGTGTTCCAATAGTCAATTCTTCCATTTTAGTTCAATTTGATCTGTTCAATAAAAAGTTTCAAGATATAAAATTCAGGTTCAATTCTAATTAACTGAAGCAGCTATTAAGCGAGGTTGCCCTTTTACACGTTTTCGCAACACTTCGTAATCGTTGGTGTACGAAATTACCGATACGCCTTCGTTCATGTAGCCGCCAAATTGTGTAAGTTTTTCAAAATGATAGTTTCCCTGCATCTGATAGGTGTGCATATAAGGTAAACAATCAGCAAAATCGGCTCCATAAGAAATTAATGCAGACACAAAATACATGGTTACATCAAAACCCTGAAAACCAAAATTATCGGGTTCGGTTCCAAAAAACTGTTTATACTTTTTGATAAAACCAATGGTATTTTTATTGCTGTAGTCGGTATAATACGGAGCAATGTACTTCAATTTCAGATTATGAAAGTGTTCGATTTGTATACTGGAATAATTGGGAAAACGACTGGTTCCTATTAAGGTAATTGAGTAGTCGTCGGCAAGATTATTCACGTTTGAAATAGCAACGCTAAGTTCGCCTTCGTTTGACGAAGGAATAAACACTACATTTTCTTTTTGTTTCGACATAATTCGGCGTAAGCCAAAAGTACCTTCATTATTAAAATCGTAAATCGTAAAATTTACACCTTCTGTGCTGCTTAGCAGACCTGAATTAAAAAATTTCTCTTTTAACAGCTCTACCAAGTTACCTTCCGGTGTTCCGCTGTAATCAGAGGTTTTTACAATAATAAAATTACTGTTGTGGTGTTCTTCGGCAACCATTTCGGCTGTTTGTCGCATTAAGTAATCGCGCGAAGGATTTACCTGAAAGTAATTTGCATTAGCTTTTGTGAGAAGCGATTGCGAAGCCAGTGGCGAAACAAAAGGTATTCTATTCTTTGCAGCATAAGCAGCAATTTCGTTTTGAACGCTTGGGAAAATTGGCCCAATTATTAAATCCGTTAGTAAGAATTCTTCGCTCTGAAAATACTGTCGAATGGAATCGGCATTACGCTGCGTATCATACACATTTAGGGTAAGCGTAAAACCGGCATTTTGCAAGGAGTCGATAGCCAGTAAAGCGCCTTCGTAAAACTGTACAAAGTTTTCACTTCCACCATAAAATTGCTTAAAAAGTTCCTTTCTCTCTTCAAGTTCAATTGTGGTATCAAGAGCTATTTCGGCTTCCTCATTGGTAAAAAGAGCTGTTGTATCAATAACAAGATCTTCGCGATTTAAAGTATCGTTTGCCTCGTAATAAAAAGGTAAGAACATGGCAACTGTGTAGTTTCGGTCTTGATTATGGAGCGTAAAATCTGGCCGGCACGATTCAGGAATCTCAACCGGAACCTCAACCGCGTATATTTCTGCCATTAGCTGCGCCGAATCAATTTCAACATTGGTTGTTGGCTCCAGTTCCAAAAAGTCATCCAGTTTTTTAGGTATCAAAATTGTTTCGCCATAAACCAGGTTTCGCCTATCCAGTACAGGGTTATACTTTATAAGCTCAGGAATTTCAATACTGTATTGTTTGGACAGGCCATAAAGTGTTTCGCCTTTTTGTACCAGATGTTGATCGAATGCGGCAGAATTTACCGGCTTTACATGAGGCTCGTTAACTGCGGGAACGGGTATTTTTATTACAGCACCTGCCGGAAAACCGGTTTTTAAAATCGGGTTAATAGCTTTCAGTTCTTCTTCTGATACATTATATTTACGTGTGGTTCCCCACATGGTCTCCCCCGA
This sequence comes from uncultured Draconibacterium sp., assembly GCF_963676735.1. Lineage (NCBI taxonomy): Bacteria > Pseudomonadati > Bacteroidota > Bacteroidia > Marinilabiliales > Prolixibacteraceae > Draconibacterium > uncultured Draconibacterium sp. Next base: position 2,041,594 of record NZ_OY781464.1, read on the forward strand.
TTCAATAATGTGTTCAATATAATTTTTAGTACTGCTTTTATGGATTGGCTGTGGCCCACCACCTTCATCTTCCGGTGCAATTGGCTTAATTTTCAATGTCATTCCTGCTTTTAACTCCTGGGCTTTAGGGTTTAGTGCAAGTAACTCATCGGTTGTGGTATTGTATTTTTTTGCAAGCGAGAACAGCGTTTCGCCTGAAACTACCTGATGTGTTGTAAAATTTTTATTTTCCAGTTGATTTTCAATGTTTGATTCGAATGCATTTTCTGATGCTACAGTTGTGTTCCAGTATGGGATATTTAATTTGGTTCTCTTTTTAAACTTTCTAACTGTAGGATTGTATGCATAGAGTTCTTCCACCGTTATGCCGTACTTTTTTGCAATAAAATATGCAGTTTCTTTTTTTGATTCTATCTTATAGGTTGTAAAGCCATCAGGGTCTCCTTTTTGTATCGTATCAGAAGCATCAATCTGCGTTATTTGTGCATACGGTATTTTCAGTACCTCAGCAATAGATAAACCTGATTTTATTGATGGATTATGTTGTTCGAGTATTGATTGCGAGATACCATATTTTTTGCTTATCGAATAAATAGTTTCTCCGGTTCGCACATGATGCATTAGGTACTTTTCCCCCTGGATAACTACAATCTCATTTTCAACAAAATTTTGCCCATTCACTTGTTCATTAAAAACCATTAGAAAAAATGCACAACAAAGTAGCAAAAGACTTCTCATTAGATCAAGAATTTTAAAATTCGCTCAAATTTAGCAAATCTATTACAACACCTAAATCCTAACGAACACTTTCAGTATTAATTTTACAGTTTTCTCAAACACTAGCTGATGTTTTGTGTTCTCTTGTTAACAAGCGCTTTAAATTCATGCGCAATTCAAGCAATTTTGGTACGATATTCTTACTTTTGTCTTTTCAATAATAAATAAATTTTTCATGCAGGAAAAAATATTAATCCTAGATTTTGGTTCTCAGTACACTCAACTAATTGGCCGTAAGGTTCGTGAGTTAAATGTATATTGCGAAATTCACCCCTATAATCATTACCCGGAAATTGATAACAGTGTAAAAGGTGTTATTCTTTCAGGAAGCCCGTACTCTGTTCGCGATGAAGATGCACCGCGTCCCGACCTGTCGAAAATAAAAGGTAAACTACCGGTATTGGGCGTTTGTTACGGTGCGCAGTATCTTGCACATTTTTTTGGAGGCGAGGTAGCACCATCAAACACTCGCGAGTATGGAAGAGCCAATCTTGGGTTTATCGACCATGACAGCATTCTGTTTCAGAATATAAGTTTGCACACCCAGGTGTGGATGTCGCACGGCGATACCATTGTTAAACTACCTAAAAACTATAAAGTTATTGCATCAACCGAAGATGTTAACTACGCAGCTTACAAGGTTGACAATGAAAAAACATGGGCTATTCAGTTTCACCCGGAAGTGTACCACACCACAGAGGGGAAACAACTGCTTGAAAACTTTGTAACAACCATTTGCGGATGCGAACAAAACTGGACTCCCGATTCATTTGTTGAAACAACTGTACAAGAACTTAAAGCACAGCTCGGCAATGATAAGGTTGTACTTGGACTGTCGGGTGGTGTTGACTCGTCGGTTGCCGGGGTATTGTTAAACAGGGCCATTGGTAAAAACCTCACCTGCATTTTTGTTGATAATGGTCTGCTTCGGAAAAATGAATTTGAAGATGTGCTCCATTCCTACGAAAATATGGGATTGAATGTAATTGGCGTTGATGCTCGAAAAAAGTTTTGGGATGACCTGGAAGGCATAACCGATCCGGAACAGAAACGTAAAATTATTGGAAGAAACTTTATCGAGGTTTTTGACGAAGAAGCGCACAAAATCAAAGATGTAAAATGGTTGGCGCAAGGAACCATTTACCCTGATGTTATCGAGTCAGTATCGGTTAATGGCCCGTCAGCAACAATTAAATCGCATCACAACGTTGGAGGTCTTCCCGAAAAAATGAACCTAAAAGTTGTTGAACCGCTAAAACTGCTTTTTAAAGATGAAGTTAGAAGAGTAGGCGGTGCGCTAAATATAAAAAAAGAACTTTTAGGCCGTCACCCATTCCCGGGGCCCGGTCTGGGAATCCGAATTTTAGGGGATGTAACGCCTGAAAAAGTGAGAATTCTGCAAGAAGCTGACGCCATATTTATAAACGGACTAAAAAACTGGGGACTTTACGACGATGTTTGGCAAGCAGGTGTAATGCTGCTTCCGGTGCAATCTGTTGGCGTAATGGGCGACGAACGCACTTACGAAAATACCGTTGCATTGCGTGCAGTAACTTCTACCGACGGGATGACGGCTGACTGGGTTCACCTTCCCTATGATTTTCTGGCTAAAATGTCGAATGAAATTATAAATAAAGTACGTGGCATAAACAGGGTTGTGTACGACATCAGCTCTAAACCGCCTGCAACAATCGAGTGGGAATAGTTGTTGCAAATTGTAACGATTGTAATTTTGGCAGACTTATTGCTAAAATTCATCGTTGTAAAAGAAAGAAAAAAGTTATGACCATTACAAAATTTAAACATCTTAAGAATATTGGAATAAATATATTGTTGGCATTTTTGTTGGTTTTTCCCTTTGCCACCATGGCTCAAAAAGAAGTGCAGGAAAACCAGGTAAAATTTGCACGTCTACTTCGTTTGGTAGATGGTTATTATGTGGATTCAGCTGATGTAAATGACCTCACTGAGAAAGCCATTGTGCATTTATTGCAAGAATTAGATCCACACTCAACATACATATCAAAAGAGGAAGTTGATAAAATGAATGAGCCATTAAAGGGTAATTTCGAGGGTATCGGTATCTCATTTAATATTTATAAAGATACTTTACTTGTTACCACAACAATCTCTGGTGGACCATCAGAAAAAGTGGGGTTACGGGCCGGAGACCGAATCATAGAAGTAGATGAAAAAAATATTGCAGGGATTGGTCTTAAAAACTCAGATGTTTTTGAATTACTTCGCGGAGATAAGGGAACTAAAGTCGACCTTAAGATAGCACGAAGGGGAAGCGAAACTCCCTTAGACTTTTCCATTATCAGAGATAAAATTCCAATTTTTAGCCTTGATGCATCATACATGCTTGATGAAACAACAGGTTACATAAAATTGAATAAGTTCTCGGCAACTACAACGGAAGAGTTCTTAACTGCAATGAACGATCTAAAAAGGCAGGGAATAAAAAACCTTGTTCTCGATTTACGCGGTAATGGTGGTGGTTACCTTAAATCGGCAATTGAACTTTCCGATCAGTTCCTGCAAAATGAACAGCTGATCGTCTACACCGATGGAACCAACGACCCTAAACGCGAATATAAAGCTACAGCAAAAGGCTCTTTCGAAAGTGGAAATTTAGTTGTATTGGTTAACGAAGGTTCAGCCTCAGCCAGCGAAATTGTATCTGGAGCTGTTCAGGATTGGGACCGGGGAGTTATAATTGGCAGACGTTCGTTTGGCAAAGGATTGGTTCAAAAACCATTCTTCCTCAACGATGGCTCGATGGTGCGTCTGACCACTGCACATTACTACACTCCAAGCGGAAGATGTATACAGAAACCTTACGACGAAGGCATCAGCGAATACCGTAAAGACTATTCGAACCGTTTGAGTAACGGGGAGATGTTCAGTGCAGATAGTATCGATTTTGACGATAGCTTAAAACACAAAACACTTGTTAACGGACGAGCTGTATATGGTGGCGGAGGGGTGATGCCCGATATTTTTATTCCTATTGATACTTCGTCGCACTACGCTTATGTAAATAAACTCAGAAGAAAGCAGGTAACCTATAATTTTGTGTTAGATTATGTGGATGAACATCGTGAAGAATTGCATAAAAAATATCCCGATTTTGAGTCGTTCAATCATAAATTTGAGATTTCAGACAGCAACATTGAACAGGTTGTTGCCAAAGGTATTGAAGAAGGCATTGAACGAGACGATGAGAGCCTGGCTTTTCTGCAAAACGATATAAAACGTGAACTAAAAGCATTAATAGCTCGCGACGTATTCTCAAGGAATGACATGTATAAAATTCTATACCAGGAAGATGATGCAATTTTAAAGGCTCTTGAGGTTATTGAAAATCAAGACAAATACACAAACTTACTTGTTACAACTGATTAGCATTTATGACTAATATAATTGTGGAGTGGCTCTTGGATAATAAAATTGAATTACTGGGAGCCATTCTTGGTTTATCCTACATTTATTTTTCAATAAAGCAGCATATCTTAACATGGCCAACCGGCTTGTTAACTTCATTACTGTACGTTGTTGTTTTTTATAATTCAAAACTTTATGCCGACATGGGCCTGCAAGCGTACTATGTGGTAATAAGTATATACGGATGGTATTTTTGGGTAAAAGGGAAAAAACAAAACGAAAAAAAGGTAGCGGTAAAATCCACACGAAAAATTCTCTGGATAAAACTCCTGGTAGTATCCATCTTTTTGTATGCCATCCTGTTCTATATTTTAAGCAAGCATACCAATTCTGATGTTCCACACATGGATTCGATGACCACCGCCTTAAGTCTTGTTGCCACCTGGATGCTCGCAAGAAAATATTTGGAACACTGGCTGATATGGATATTTGTTGATGCATTTTCAGTAGGCTTGTACCTATACAAAGGATTGTGGGCAACCGTATTTCTATTTATTGTTTACACCATAATGGCAGTGCTGGGCTATCTTGAATGGGAAAAAGATTTAAAAAATAAACAAAAGGATCCCAAATTAGCTTTTGAGTAAAAGCGTTTACCTAACATTCAAACTGGTTGGTTTTCATTAATACATTAAAAACATCAACAACACACTTGTTTTATACGTTAAAGTATCAAATCTTAGCTGAATGTAATTAGTTTTGTAATTTAAATTGATGTGATGACAAATAATCTTGTTGAACAAAAAATTATAGAAACCATAGCGCGACTGAGCAATCCGGAATCATACAAGCTGGTTTGCCACAAACACATGCAGGGTGAGCCTTTACCTTCAAATAAAAATCTCACACGAGTTATTGAATTGGTTCGCGAGATATTATTTCCCGGGTACTTTGGAAGCACAACCCTTAAAAGTTCTATAACACCGCACTATATGGGCGTTTATGTTGATGAGCTGCTGGAACTGCTTACCGGCGAAATACTGGCTGGCTTGTGTTTCGAATGCACAGATGAATCATCAAATAAAATTGAAAAACATAAAGAGGGAGCCCAGGAAAAGGCCGTTTCTTTTATCGAATTTCTTCCGGAAATCAGGCGCCAACTGGTAACTGATGTTGAAGCTACCTTTTTAAACGATCCGGCAGCAAAAAATTTTGGTGAAGTTATTTTTAGTTATCCGGGAATAAGAGCAATTACAAATTACAGAATTGCGCATAAACTTCTCGAGCTTGATGTACCATTAATCCCCAGGTTTATAACCGAGATGGCTCACAGCGAAACAGGAATTGATATTCACCCACGAGCTCAAATCGGGGAAAGTTTCACAATCGACCATGGAACCGGCGTGGTAATTGGATCGACATGCATTATTGGAAAAAATGTAAAAATATATCAGGGTGTTACACTTGGGGCAAAAAGCTTTCCCTTAGACAAAGATGGTAATCCTATAAAAGGAATTCCGCGCCACCCCATTCTTGAAGATAATGTGGTAATTTATGCCGGTGCCACCATCTTAGGAAGAATTACAATTGGAGAAAATTCAATAATTGGAGGTAACGTTTGGGTTACAAATACGCTTCCAGCCAACTCCAAGGTTGTTCAAAAGCGACCAAAAGACGTTCCGTTTACAGATGGAGCAGGAATTTAACTACAAAAAAATAGTACTTGAAAGAATATAGCCTAATAGCAAAAACTTTTGCTGGTCTCGAAGATGTCCTGGCAAAAGAGGTAAAACGCATTGGTGGAAAAAATGTCCGCAGAGGTAAAAGAGCCGTTTTTTACAATGGCGATTTGGAATTGATTTATAAGTCAAATTATAAATTAAGAACAGCCCTTCGAATTTTAAAAGAAATAGAACATTTTAAATTTCATAATGTAGACCAGTTCTATTTACGCTGTAAACGCATAAAATGGCAAAACTATTTTAATGTAGATCAGAATTTTGTCATTAATAGTGTAGTTGTAAATTCACGTGATTTCAGAAATTCGATGTTTGCATCGCTAAAAGTAAAAGATGCTATTGCTGATTACTTTAGAGAAAATTTTGGCAAACGTCCTAATGTTGACACTCAAAATCCTGACATTATCATTAATGTTCATATTTTTCAGGATAGCTGCACCTTATCAATTGATAGTTCAGGGGAATCACTTCACAAGCGAGGTTACCGTGTAAAACAAGGCGATGCCCCGCTAAACGAAGTCCTTGCTGCAGGCATGATATATATAAGCGGATGGATGGGGAACTCAGATTTTATGGATCCGATGTGTGGATCGGGTACACTACCCATAGAAGCAGCAATGATTGCACAAAATATACCTGCTGCCAAGTTCAGAAAAGATTTTGCTTTCCAGCTTTGGAATGACTTTGATCCGGTATTGTGGGAAAAAGTTGTTGAGCCTGTTGAGAAAAGAGAATTCAGGTATCAGATTTATGCATCAGATCTATCAGGAAGCAACTTATTAAATGCTCAGACCAACGCCCGACGTGCACTGGTATTTAATAAAATTAAGTTTCAATGTAGCGATTTTAGAGATCTAAATCTAAAATTAAACAACGCAACAATTTTAACCAATCCACCATACGGCGAACGATTAAAAGATAATGATCTGGAAGGATTGTATGCAATGATTGGCGAACGCCTGAAACATCAATTTACAGGTAACGATGCCTGGGTATTGAGCTCCTCTATTTCGGGATTAAAACAAGTTGGATTAAAGGCCTCATCTAAATACGACCTTTTTAACGGGGCTTTAAAATGTAAATTGAATAACTATAAACTGTTTGAAGGAAAGCGTAAATAGAAAATAAAAAAGGGTTAAAACCGTCCCTGTTTTAACCCCCTGTACTAACAACTCAATTGGTTCTGTATATAGGCTATTCTTCTTCAAAATCGAAAATATCTTTATCTCTTGATTTTGGAGGTTCAACTCCCCCACGTAATTCGTTTAATTCTGTTTGAGTAAGAACCTCAAAATTTAATTTCTCTATATTATTTTCAGTTATAGCTATCATGTCTAATATTGTTTTCTTATTCTTCTTCAAAATCGAAAATATCTTTATCTCTTGATTTTGGTGGTTTCACGCCACCACGAATGTCAGTCAATACATCTTCAGATAATATCTCAAAATCTTTAACGCTTTCTGCAAAAATATCAGCTATAACTTTCATAACTTAAAATCTAAACTAGTAAATACTCGGATTACTCTTCTTCAAAATCGAATATATCTTTATCTCTTGATTTTGGAGGTTCCACTCCACCACGAATATTGTTCATAGCTTCTTCATATATTACTTCAAAACCACAAACTTCGAAAGTATTTTCTGTTGATTGAAACTGTCCCTTTTTCATCGTATAATAAATTAATTCGTTAAACTTTTAAACACACATTCACTAATATATTCTGATAAGTACAAAAAGGTAACCCCCCTTTTTTGAAAAAAATTGAAAAAAATTCTATTTTGGTCGTATAATTCACAAGATCAAATGAAAATCCTAAAGAGTTTTAAGCTCATTTTATTTCTAATTATCCTACCCAACATGCTATTTAGCCAGGAACTAAACAAAGACTCTTTGAATTTGACTGCCAACAACTTACGACAAAAAGGAGTACTCTATACGCGAGAAGGCAACCATACAGCAGCCCTGGAGGCATTTCAACAATACCTGGCATATAGAAAAAAAATTTATGGAAATGAAGATTATTACCTTGCTACAGCATATTCTGCTATTGGAATTAGTTATAAAAACCTTGGTGAAAATGAAAAAGCATTAGAATATTATTTGCAGGCTGAGAAAAATATCTTTTTGCGCAATCCTTTAAATTATGGTCTGCTGGGAGGACTCTATATTAACATAGGGAATGTTTATAGAGCAAAACTTGACTACAATAATGCTTTAAAATATATAAATCAAGCACTAAATATATACAAATCCCAAACGCCTATTAACAAGGGAAATCTAGTAGATGCCTATTATGCGATCGCTGAAATATATTACTCAACCGAAAATTTTGAAAAGGTTATATCTATTGCTGAGGAAAGCTATTCGATAGCTGATACAATCAATCAAATATATTTTGACAACATTGTTGCAGGAAGTTATTTTTCTCTTGAAAATAATGAGAACGCAAATAGTTATTACAATCATGCCATTTCTCTATCCAAACAATTTTACGGTTCGAGTTTAGATTTAGCTAATGCCTATTTGGATTATGCAAAGTTTCTATCTCAAACAAATCGTTTTGTTCAGGCATTGGAAAATTTAAATGAAGCATTTCAGATATTTGCGGTTCTTGAGAAAAGTTCAGGTATTGAACTTTCGACTTATTACGAATATGAAGGAGATCTATACAGGAACAGGACAATAAAGACCCAGAGAATTGCAAATTTCAAAAATGAGAAGAAACAAAATCTACTTAAGGCTATTGATTCTTACAAAAAGGGATTAGAAGCATTGGAAGTTAGTCAAACCACACCTGAAACGTCTGAAATAAATTTTGAACAAACAATTTCTTTAATGGACTGCATCGGTTTAATAAAGGCAATTGGTGACGTTTACCTGGAAATTGCAATTCTTGACAGCGAACAAAAAGGCCCGGAGTTTAGCAGTAATTTGACTTATGCCCTGAACTGTTATAACAACACCGGTAACCTGATTCAAAAAGCAAGAAAAGAGTTATCAAGTGATGAAAGTAAAATTCAGTTAGTTGGGTTACAATACCAAACCATTAGTAAAACTATTGAAACAGCATACCTCGCTTATAATCATTCGGGCAACCCAAACTTCTTAAATATTGCTTTCAACAATTCAGAACAATTGAAAAGTAGTGCCGTTTTTGATAAAATTGCTACTGATTTGGCACAGGAAAACAGTCTGATACCAGATAGCTTATTAGAATTAGAGCGAAAGCTAAACAATACAATTTCCAACTATACGGAATTGCAATACAAAGAATCTTCTTCTGACGAACCTGATAGCACCTTGCTTACTGAATATAAAAACCGCGTGTTTAATGCATCCAGGCAAAGAGATGAATTAAATCGGTTTATGGAAGAAAACTACCCGGATTACTACGAGCTAAAATATTCCAATACCTTGCCAGAATTACACCTTATTCAAAAGCAACTTGATAAGAAACATGCCTTAGTAGAATATGTACTTATTGATCCGGTAGAGACGGAAGCTAAATTGAATGATAAAACAGATAGTTTACCTTCACTTTATACCTTTGTTATTACAAATAATGAAGTGCTTTTTAACAAGAGCAAGCTCAACAAATTAGAAACAGATGCCCTTGACGTGACTTTTAAATTTATGTCATCAACCGATTATATGTTCACTCAAAAAGAAGATGCCAGGAACTTCTGTACTTCATCGAATCGGTTGTATAATTTGCTTATAAAACCATTTGAATTGGTGCTGAAGGATAAAAACATTACAATAATTCCCGATGGAAAATTAAATTACATTGCTTTTGACGGTTTATTAAAAACACTACCCGATACCAGCAGTACAATACGCTTTAATGAACTTGACTATTTTCTGATGCATGCCAACATCAACTATGCCAACTCAGTTAATATTTACTTAAAGAATCAGGATAATAAACCAAAATTCAGGAACCATGCGTTGGCATTTGCACCTGAATATGCATCTGAAGAGTTTGAGATGACTGGAAAACGTTACCAACTGTCGCCAATACCGGGTGTGATAAAAGAAGTTTCAGCCATTTCAAAATCAGTAAAAACCACTATTTATTCTAAAAGTGAAGCTACCGAGGAAAATTTTCGCAAAGAGTGCGGCAAATATGATATTTTACATTTAGCGATGCACGCCTACATAAATGATTCTCTTCCTGCATACTCCCGCCTGGCGTTTAGTCAGAAAGCCGATTCAACCAAATTAACAAACGATGGTTGGCTAAACACTGCAGACATTTACAACCTGAATTTGAATGCAGGAATGACTGTATTAAGTGCCTGTAATACAGGAACTGGAAAACTTCAGCATGGAGAAGGGCTTATGAGTTTGGCTCGAGGATTTTTATATGCTGGCTGTCCTTCGATAGTAATGTCGTTATGGGAAGTTGAAGACGAAGCCGGTACTCAAATAATGACCTCTTTTTATAAATATTTGAGGGGTGGAAAACCAAAAGATGAAGCATTGCGTCTTGCAAAAATAAATTACCTCGAGAATTCAAATTCACGGCTTGCGCACCCGCATTATTGGATGAGCTTCAAATTTATAGGAGATAACTCTCCCGTTTATACCAGTTATGATATTTATTTCTTTGCCATTCTGGTGGTTCTCATTATTGCTTTTTCAATTGATCAAGGGGTTAGGATAAAAAAAGCCCGTCGTAACCGACAGGCTTAATGAATGTGTATGTAATTTCGAATTAATCTATTGGACGATCATTTTCGACTATTTAAACGAATACTTGAGTTTTCTTAGAATCGCTTTGGCATCATTCTCAAAATGGCCTTTTCGTTCAATTACAGCCAATAACTCATTCCTGGCTTCCTGCTTGTTATCCATTTTAAGATAGCACAATGCCTTGTACCATTCTGCTTCTTCAATAAACAAGTTATTACCGTGCTCAATAACTTGTTCATAAGCATTTACAGCTTTGGTAAATTCATCGAGATTCTGATAACTTAATCCTTTATAAAATTGCGTAACAAACTGTTCATCCGCTGCTATTGTTGCTTCATCAAGCAGGTTAACCACCTCCTGGAATTGCTCATTCTGGTAATACAGTTTTGCTTGCTGAATAATATCAACACTGTTACTCACCGAACGTTCGGAAGCCCATGTTGTTGAAACAAAGTACTTATCATATGTATTTTCAGCGGTATTCGTATTCATTCGCATTGCCCCAAGCAAGCCAACAACAACTAAAACAACTGCTACACTACTTCGCCAAAACCGGGTCGATCCAATTTCAACACGAGGCATAAATATAGATTTTACCTCTTTCTTCTCGGATTCGTCTCTTGCGTCTTTCAGTTTCTGACGTAAGCCCATGATATCTATTTCCGAAACGGCAGAGTTTATATTCTCGCGAAGTGCTACTTCCGCCATCAGATCGGTATTTTCTTTCAATTCAGCACTGAATTCTTCCAACAGGCTTTCCTCCAGTACTCCGTCAATAAAGTCTTCAATGGTTTGCTCACTTACATTCCACGATGTTTCAGACTCCATGATATTTCTTAATTCGCTTCTCAGATCCATTACATCGTTTTCTGCAACAGCCATTTCAAGCTCTTTATGCAAACTAACTTCTGATTGTAACAGTTCATTTTGGTTCAGCTCACCTTCAAACTCGGCCAAAATATCGTCGCCCATTTCTCCCTCAAGATATGCGTCGATATCTTCAACTGAATACTGCGGTTCAACCGATTTTGCCACTTGTTGCAATGTTTCGCGCAAGTTCAGGATGTCTGTTTCCAGAACAGCCTCTTCCAGGCCTTCCAGACCTTCCATGTCAAAACCGTTCAGGTCATCTTCAATAACGACTTGCTCAGAACCGTTTTGCTCTTTGTAATAATGGTGAATGTTTTCGTTGCTGGTTCGCTCATGCTGATATACATGAACTTTTGGGAGCGATTCGAAACTTTCAATAAGTTCTTCGGGTGTTAACTCTGCGGTGGCTTCTTCAAATTCGCTGAAGTCGTCTAACAGCTCGAAAGAGCCATTTAACTTGCCATTTTTTGTACTGTTCGTTTGAATTTTTTCCAGTTTTCCTTTAAGATCAAGAACATCCATTTCCAATATGGCTGACTGAATATTCTTGTGAAGTTCTACTTCATCTCTTAATTCCTGGTTAAACTCTAATTCATTTTCAAATTCTTCTCTTTCTTGGTTGTTTAATAAATCTAAACAGTAATCTTCAATGCGTCCAAATAATTCTGCTTTAGGTGTCATCTTCAAGTATCTTTTTAAATTCTGTATCTTGCTTAATGCGCTTTATCAACAGTTCTTTACATTTATACTTTCTTGTTTTAGCATACTTTTCAGTTTTGTAGCCCATAATTTTTGCAATTTCCTTTAGCGGGACTTTTTCAAAAAACATCTGTAATAGCTTCTGACAATCTGTACTCAAAGTTTTAAAGTGCTTCTGATACAATCCGTATTTCTGGTTTTTTTCAACCAGGTCAACCAGGTTATCATCATAAATGTCCTCCTGGAACGGTAATGAATCATTCAACTTTTCTCTCTCGATTCTTCGTTTCTCCAATTGTTTCAACCATAAAAAACGACATACCGAGAATAAATAACCTTGAAAAGAACTCTTTTCGAAAATTAAATCGTTTTCTTTTAATTTTCGGTAAATTACGATAATAGCTTCCTGAAAAATATCACTGGCATCATCCTCACTTCCTTGGTTTTTCTTAATGAAATAATTTACTTTATAGTAGTACTGTTTGTATATGTACTGCAAAATTAAATTATCATGCCTTAAGATTCCTTTCAGGATTTGCGCATCCGTATAATTTATCATCTTCTAATATATTATTCGTTTATTGGTCAAAAGGTAACCCTTTATTTAAAATTATTCTATTCACAAATTAACAACCGTCCACTTTGCACTTGTGTAATTTAGCTAATTGCCAAGCTGTTACAAGAATTGCTAAAGATAGAAATTAAATTAAAAAAATAAGAAAACTTTCGGATTTATTGTTGCGAAAAGGGTATAAACAAAAAGGACAGGTTCAACAACCTATCCTTTTCTCATTAAACTAACTAACCTAACTAAACCTAAACTTATGAAAATAAACGTAGCACAAAGATAAATGCTTATTGTAAACACAACAACAAAAAGATGTTAAACAGTGTTAAACGTTTTCACTATTAACATTTTCTTTACTGGGCCACAAAAGTATATTGAATGGTACCTGTTTGTGTTTCTGGAGAAGATTCATCAGCATTAAACAGTGTACGTGAAGCTGCTTCTTTTGCATAAGCAAAAATCTGTTTATCCCTGATATTGGTGTTAGCTCGAGGGATGGCTTCAATAACTCTTCCCTGGCGATTTACAACAATTTCAACAGTTACAGTACCTCCGCCCTGGCTTAAATATACGGGCACAGGCAAACTAATATGATATCTGTTCTCAAGGAAGTATACGATATTACTCTCGCCAGCATAAATAACATTTTTTATTGAATCACGATCCATGCCTTCGGTTGTTTCTACAGGCATTTTAATATCGCTTAGGTCGATAATTTCCTTAGCAAGATTTTTATTAACATCCGAAACTAACCTTTTGGCTGCTTCCAGTTCTTCCATATAGTCTTTATCAAAAAACTCTTCGTTTGAGGTAGTAGTATTTTCAGTTGCCAACCTATTGCTTGCAATGTTGGTTCTGTCATTGGGCGTATGTGGCTGCATTTCCTGGCTATTTTCCTCTTTTGTTTCCGGTAACTCAGGTTCCTCTGGCTCATTCAAAAGCTCAGGAAATTCGATTAAAACAGCCTCTTCCTGCACATTTCCTTTTATGTCAACATCGGCCAGTAAAAAAGCAGAAAACAACAGAATATGAAATACCAGTGTACCCATTACACCATAAATATTTCTTTTATATATTTCTCGCAGCCTCATTAGCCACAAAAGTATAAAATTAGCTATGATTAATCCTTTATCTCGTTAAGAATAAAACATTGTTTATCATATTAAAATTGACAAATTCAAAAGTTCAGCGAGATTGGAGCAGTAGAACGAAACCTTAGCAACTTTTAAACATAAAAAAAGCGCCTTTGCAAGCGCTTTTTTATACACAAGAAATATAACTAACTGTCCGTTCAGGCACTATTAATTATCTTCATCATACTCTTTCTCCGGATCAAATTCCCAAATGTCATCAAAATAATAAGAGGAACTTCGACCTGTGGTAATAAATCCATACGAGCCAAGGGCAAAACCCACAGCCTCGGTACGAGTAGTTCCTTCAAATGATGTTTTTTCGGCCCACAAATCTTGCTGCGGATCGTACTCCCAAATATTACTTATCATTGACCCTGTACTTCCGGTGGCGATATACCCAAGTCCATTCAAGGTAAAACCAACTCCGTTTATCCGTGCTATTGACGTATATTCATCATCGTAGCTGTTATCGTCGTCATCATCAGATATGGCTCTTTTTTCGGTCCAGTAACCAGTTGAAGGATCGTACTCCCACAAATCGTCTTCATACACACCATTATCAAGTCCTGACAATACGTAGGCTTTTCCATCGATAACAAAACATGCGGCATCTCTTCTTTTAGACCCACCAATACTTATTATTTGCTCCCAGGTATCAGTTTCTGGTGTATAAGCATAAAAGTCTTTCAGGTAATTACCATCATACCCGGTACCGATGTAACCTTTTCCATCTACCGAAAAACCAACAGCACCATAACGGGCGCTTCCCATAAAATCAGTTTTTTGTGTCCAGGTATCGGTGATGGGATTATACTGCCAAAAATCATTCAACTCATCTTCGCCATCATAACCGGTTCCTACATAGCCGTAACCATTGATTGAAAAGGCCACTGCCCCATTTCTGGCTTCTCCCGGGAAAGTTGCAATTTTTTGCCAGTAGTTGTTTTCGAGGTCGTACTTCCAAAAATCATTTAAACGATCATCTCCATCATAACCTAAGCCGATATATGCCACATCGTTTATTACAAAACTTACGGCATCGCTTCGCGGCACACCATCAAAATCCGACATTTCCCACCAGTCACCATCTGTAATTTCATCATCATCATCATCGTCGGAACACGACACAAAAGTTGCCAATACTATAAATAAAAGGTATACCAGAATGCTTTTCTCTGTCTTCATCATGACTATTAAATTATTTTAATTGTTTAACTCGGTAAGGCAAACCTAAGCCTGTTTGAAGTGATAAAAAAGGAATTTGGACTAGACCTGAAAAAGTATAGATGAATCGATGTTTTTTATCGTTCATCCCGAAATATATCGTGATCCAACGGCAAATTAGCGTTAAAAAGTTCTAAAAAAAGCATCTTTTGCCGAATCGTCTGTAATATCGGGCAATTGGTATATATTCTTTTAGCATACAACATTTCTTTTCTTCATTTGAAGCTGAAAACAGAAATTACAAAATGAGAAACAAAGTTTTTATTGGTTTTTTGTGTTGTTTATTAATTTATGCATGCCATGATGAGGAATCGTTAATGGTTTCGTTAGGCGATAATTATATCAACAACCAAACAAATGTTGCCTTAATCGATACAATCAGTGTTCAACTATCAACCGTAAAGATAGATTCAATTCCAACCTCTGAAAGCGAATATTTGCTTTGCGGCTCGTATACCGATTCCGACTTTGGCAACGTGGCTGCTACCGCCTATGCGCAAATAGGAATGCCAACAGCGGAGATAGATGATGATGAGATTTTCGATTCTATTGTTGTATGCATGCATTACAGCGGAATGTCGTATGGAGACACTCTGTTACCACAAACAATTCAGGCACATCGTGTTATTGATGATATTGAACCAAGCGATGACTATGATGTCGAGCCCTATCTGTATAACACAACAGATAAGAGGTATAACCTCCTCCCACTTGGATCGAAAACGATTGTACCGAAACCCAATTTTCATGATACACTTACCATACGCCTAAGCGACGAGCTCGGCCTTGAATTCCTGTCATATCTGCGCGATGAAGATGATGAATTCGAAAGCACTACGGAGTTTTTAGATTATTTTAAAGGTATTGCTCTTGTTGCCGGAAATGAAAATAATTCAGTGCTTGGGTTTAACGCCGATACCTCGTTTCAGATACGGCTCTATACGCACCTGGTAGAAGCAACCAAGGTATATAAAACCTATTCTTTTAAATATGAAAGTGCATCACTTAACCATTACAACAAAGTACTTAATAATGTAAGCGGCACTTATTTGGAACAGGCAGTAACCCAACGAGAAGAAATACCTTCAGCTGAAACCAACAATTGCTCGTTCTTACAAGGAAGTTTAGGCTACACTACCCGACTCGATTTTCCGGGAATTAGTAAAATTTTTGAAGTAGAATACAAAAATATATTGTACAAAGCAGAACTGGTGCTTAAGCCAATGCCCGGCACTTATTCGAACAACCAAGAGGAACTTCCACAGGATTTACTACTGTATTATACCGACAAAAAAAACAATGTAGTGTCTGCAGTTTCAGATGCCGATGGTAATACTTTATACGGAACAATGTATTATGATGAATTTTATAACGAATATACACAGTATGTTTTTGATATAACCGAATACATTTACGAAGAACTCAGCGATGGTTATGTCGATCCGGAAGACGGCTTGCTTGTTATGCTGCCTGAAGCAGATTACGGAGGCACCCTTGACAACCTGGTTTTTGATGGCAGGTCGCTTGCCAACTATCGTCCGAAACTGAAACTATACTACGTATTTTACGAATAGCCCCACCGGCTAAAACTGAATAAAATGAGCAAAAAAAATACATTCCTTCTTATCACTTTTTTAATGCTTTTCTTAATAAGTGTATCACCACTTCTAAACGCACAAAATACCGTTTCACCATATTCGATATTTGGGCCGGGCGAAATTCAAACGGTGGGTTTGGCTCTAACCTGGGCATGGGAGGAGCAGGCATAGCTCTTGAATCAAATAATTCGTTAAATGCTCTTAACCCTGCATCTTTTGCCGGAATGGATAGTCTTAAGTTAATTTTTGAATTTGGGTTACAAGGAAAAATGTACAACATCAGTAACTCCAATCAATCGCTTTCCGGCTTTGAAGCGAACCTAGCGTATTTTGCACTTGGTTTTAAATACACATCGTGGATGGCCGGTTCTTTCGGGATGACCCCATTTAGCTCGGTAGGCTATTCAATTAATCGGGTAAACTATATCGAGGGGATGAATGAACAATACACCTCAAATTATGTGGGAAGCGGTGGCATTACACGCTTTTATTTTGCCAACGCAATAAAACTGCTCCGGAAATTGTCAATTGGCATAAACACATCCTATTTATTCGGGCCATTAGTACAGGAAGAGTATATTACCGGATCTTCTATTGTGCCTGAAATGATGATTGAAAGAAAGGATTATTTGAGAAGTTTTTATTTTGATTTTGGACTGCAATACCAGTTTAATATTGCAAGAACAGAATACTCGCTTGGCCTCACCTATGCTCCGGAACAAAGTTTAAATTCGAAACACATTGTTACAGCCTACGATAGCGATTACTCAATCATTCAAGGTGAAGAATACAACAGCGACCACCTGGTAATACCACAAATAATTGGCACAGGAATAGGAATTACCCGGGAGCGGGCGAAGCTGGCCATAGATTATACTTTCCAACAATGGTCGGAGGTGGAATACCCCATACAAGCCGACCAGTTTGCCAATTCGCACCGTTTTGCAGTTGGCCTGGAGTTGAACCCCTGGGAACACAGAGCTATAAATCCGGGCTATAAAAACTGGACCTACAGAATAGGTTACAATCACGAATCATCGTACTTAAAATTCGACAATAAAACATTGGGCAGCAACGAATTCACCATTGGTGCCGGCATTCCGCTTTACGGTGCTATTTCAAACATGGATCTATCAATTTCAGGAGGAACCTTTGGGAGCACTTCCGGACATTTTACAAAAGAACGATACCTCATGTTTAATCTCGGATTCAGTTTAAACGAAATGGCTTTTATAAAAAGAGTAATTGACTAAAACCTCGGACAACTAAACGAAGAACAGAAATTCAAACAGAGGTAACAAGCGAAGGTGCTGAAATGAAAAATCTTTCTTCAACAGAACCTGTTCTCCCAATTGACAAAAATCAAATACGTAATTCTTCCATTTTCTGATTAAAAATAGAACGATAGCTTTCGCCAATGGGGATAAATTTATCTTTAATCATTACCTGCGTTTTATTAATTGCGTTTATATGTTCCAAGCCCACAATATAAGATTTGTGCACACGTGAAAACCTTTCAGCAGGAAGATTTTGCTGCAGGCGCTTTAATGAATTAAGGGTGATAACCGGTTTACTATTTTCAGAGGTATAAATTTTTATGTAATCTTTTAAACCTTCGATATATAAAATATTGTTGAGCTTTATTAATATGGTTTTGTAATCAGTTTTCACTAAAATCGTTTTTTGGCCCATATCCTGGGTTTCATGTTCATGCGCCAGCTCCGGTCTTTTGGAATCGGAAGCTTTATGTTCGTAGGCTTTATTGGCTGTTTTTAGAAAACGATCGAAACTCAATGGTTTTAAAAGAAAATCAAGGGCGTTTATATTAAAAGCTTCTACAGCCAGCTCCGGTTGATCAGATATAAAAACAAATAAGGGCCGATTTTCGAGGCTTTTTACAAAATCAATACCCGATACTTTTGATAATGTTGTATCTACAAAAATGAGATCGATTTTTTGCCGACGTAAAATCTCGTAAGCATCAAAAACCGATGAGCAATAAGATACATGGTGAAAATACGGAACGGCATTTACCATTTCGCGCAAGGGACTTTGTGTATGTGTTTTTTCTAAAATCAGACAATTCATTTGTAAGTAGTTTCCGGTTGTTTGTTTTTAATTGCTTGCTATAACTTTATTGAACGCAATTTATGAACTAATACAGCTTTACGGTAAAATACCATAACTAACAATTCTTAAGATGTATTAACAGGTGTTAAAGTTGCCTTAAGCTCCTTATTAAATTAAACAATCCGCCTTACCGGGCGGATTGTTAACCAAACTGTTTCTAGTCTTCGGCCTCTGCCTGAAAACATTTATAATACAGGTACAAGCTTTAACACCCTACCTTTTTTTCAAAAAAAATTATCAACTAAATTTTACCTCAATCCTGTAAGCACAAAATATACTAAAAACTAAAATTGATAAAAAAGTTAAGTGTTATGTCCTGGGCTTTAATCGGCGTAGTTTCAAGGTATTCGTTACCCTGAAAATTAAATTTGCGCACATAAACACCAAGGTAATTTTCAGTATTAAAAGCATTTAAAATTGACAGGCCGGGCTTTATATTAACTTTTTTAATATTGAAATTATAATTTGCCGAAAGATCAACGCGAAAATAATCGGGAAGACGATTATATACTCTGCTCACATTAAAATCGGTGTCTTTTTCGCTTGTTTGAATATAGGGCTGTCCTGTTGTATAGAGCATAAGTCCTGAAAAATTCCAACGATTGCATGTCAATATATTGGTCCATTTCAGCTCGTGTGTTTGATCGTACAAAGCAGGAATATCGTTTCCGTTGTTTATCTCGTTAAAGTTACGTGTTGATTTACTTAGTGAATAGGCTATCCAGCTACTAAAGTTTGAAACCTGGTATTTTAGCAGAAAATCTATTCCATAAGCCTCACCGGAACCTGCAATAAAACGGCTTAATGGCTGTTCTCCGGGTTCTCCCCCGGGAGCTTCTCCCGGCATACGTTCGGCAGGTGTAAATAAATACTCCTGCAATCCTTCCACTCCCTTATAATAGGCCTCAATATCAAAAAAAAGTTTTCCTAATTTTAAGCTTGATCCCAGAATAAAATGATGGGATGAGACAACAGGATTCAGCTCGCCATCAGCCAAAATCCAAAAATCGCGGTTATAACCATAAGTTTGCTCGGTGGCAGATTTATTTAAAAACTGGTAGTATTTGCCGGTAGCCATTTTAAATAGCAGTTTACTATTTAACTGGTAGTTTACAGCAAAACGGGGTTCTAAATAAAATTTATTCGTTTCGCTATAAAAATTTACGCGCATACCCGGCTTAACCGTCCACTTATTTTTAAAGGTGATTTTATCCTGCAAAAAACCGGTAAACAAAATAGCCGATTTATCAAGCTCGCTATAAATCAAATCGTTTAATGCTGCTTTGTAAAACGAAAACCGATTATAGCGTGATGACACACCAAACTCCAACTGATTGGCAGCATTAAGATAAAGTGTATTTTTTAAGGATAGGAAATAATCCTCCAACTTGTTCTCCTCATTGGTCGCCATGTTTTCCAACCGATTGTATGGCACATTCTGAAAAGCTATTGAATCAGAAAACGTGGTGAAATTATTATACTCGTTATAATACCCCGAGTGCCCCAACTGTAATTCGGAAAAATAATTAGTCCGGTGTTGCTTTTTCCACGACAACCCGAAGCCATAATTCCCCCATTTATTGTAATCATCGGTAATTATTTCAACACCTTCTTTAGCTGATTGGTTGGAGCTGTTAAGTTGATCTTTTGCTCCATAAACACTAAACGAAATGATATTTTTATCATTGGGAGTCCAGGTAAGTTTGGTATTAAAATCGCTAAAATAAAATTCGGGTTCAATACTATTGTCAGCCCCGGGAAATCGATTTGCCTGTCCGGTTTTCTTTGCAAGAATGGCATCGGTTAACCAGCTCGAATAAACATCGGAGTAGGCACGCCTGCCTGCGGCAACCAGCGAGAGTTTATCTGTAACAGGAATTTCAGTCGTTATATTTCCGCTTATTAAATTTACACCTCCGTAAATCCTGGGGTTCGTTTTATCTCCTGTTTTCCCGGTAATTTCAACTATGCCTGATACTCTTTCGCCATACCGCGAATCGAAACCACCGCGATACACCTGAATATCTTTGATAACATTTGGGTTAAGTGCAGAAAAAACCCCAAAAAAATGATCGAGATTATAAAGGGTAAAACCATCGAAAGTAACCAGATTCTGATCGGACGAACTGCCCCTGATATTTAACTGAGAGGAGTTTTCTTGTGCACTAATACCGGGCAAAAGCTGAAGTGTTTTGAAAACATCCGTTTCGCCATAGTTTGGTAAATCAACAAAACGTCGCGGATTTAAAGTAACATGCCCGGCTTCGGTACTCATTTCAAGCATTTCAAGGTTTTGTCCCTGTACATCAATTGTTGCAATATTTTGTAATTTCTGATACAGTTTAAAATCGTAGGAAGTTTGATTGCTATTTACTGATAAAACGGTATCAAGGCTCTGGTAACCAAGGTACCTTATTTGAAAAGAAACAGGCTCATTTTCTTTTAGTTTTAAACTGAAAACACCATCAACCGTTGCAGGTAATACCGCATTTTTTTCAGCAATATATACTGTTGCATATGGCAAACGCTCGCCCGTGGCTGCATCGGAAACGATACCCACGATGCGCATTTCTGTCGCATTTTTTTGTGTAGCGGAAAGCTTGAGTTTATAAATTAACCAGGTATTGTACTTCAGTTCAGCACGGTAACCGGTATCTTTTAACAACCAATTTAAGATGGATGATACACTATCGTTTTTAATAGCGCCATAAATCTGGTACTGTTTTAAAGCTTCCGCATCATAAGAAACCCTGATATCGGTTTTTTTTGCAACCTCCAACAAGGCATCAGAAACAGTGGTACTATCAAACTTAAAACTAAACTGCTGAGCGGAGACCAATAACGGAAAGAAAATCGTGACTAAAAGAAATAAAATAAAGCTTACTCTAGTTCTTTTCTGATATAATAATTTTTTGATTTTCAACTTCATACTTCAGCTCCATCGGAATACACACAACATCAAGGGCTTCCTTAAGGTTTTTGTTGGAAAAATCGATAGTTACCTTCCTTTCGCTATTTCCTTTAAATAAAACAGAAACATCAAATTGTCTTTCCAGTTCGGCAAAAATAGTGCTCAGCTTTGTTTCCTCAAAATGAAAAATCCCTTCTTTCCAGCTTGCAGTGTTTTCTATCTTCTCTGAAGTAGACTTAATTAAAATACCATCGTTTAATTGAACCATTTCGCCGGGAGTTATAATTTGTTGCTGACTGTTTCTTTTTACAAGAACTTTTCCGCGCAAACAACTTACCCAAAACACATTGTTTCGCGAATAAACATTCAGTTGGGTTCCAAGTATTTCAATACGGCCGTGTTTTGTTTCAATTACAAAATCATCACCTTTTACTACGTCGATAAATGCCTCTCCCAACAAGGTAAGGTTTCGCTCTTCGGCAAATTTTCTTCTGTTCCATTTAAGTTTTGAATCTGCATTTAAAAACACTTCACTACCATCGGGCAAGGCAATTTCCTGATGCTCGGCATTTGCCGTTTTTATTTGTTGAGCCGACAAAATTCCTGGAACAACCCGAATTCCTAGAAGTAAAATGGCTATTGCGGCAGCTATCTGAAAATAACGGATTAAACCAATGGTTCGGGTCGGAACCTTTTCATCTGCTTCATTAATAATTTCGTTCAGAATGTTTTGCTGTGGGCGCCCTTTGGGCGTATCAAAACCACTTGCCACATTCAGAATTTTATCCTCAGAACTCATTTTCTTGAATTCATCGTGTGTAATCTTATTTCCGCTTTTGGCAATCATTCTCTTATAATTTGTATTCAATCGTTTTTTTCAATTCTGTTAAGGCATTTTTCATGCGTTTTTCCACTGCTTTTACACTTACTCCCAAGTTGTTGGCAATTTCGCGATAGGTAAACCCATCTATTCTGTTCATTAAAAAAACAGTTCTGTTTTTTTCGCTTAACCGTGCTATTTCCTGCTGAAGCTTTGCATTAAATTCTTTAAGTTCCAGCTCAAACTCGGGCGACACTTCCCACTGGTTTCTGCTGTAATTATTGGCAAACTCGAAAACCACCTGCTGATGCTCGAAACGATTCTTGCATAAATTACTGGCAATGGTGAACAACAACGACTTAACGGTTTTTAATCGGATTTCACTGCGTTTCTCCCACACCTTCGTAAAAGCATCCTGCGCAATATCTTCAGCTACCTCAATGTCGCCAACCTTGTAATAAACATAGTTTTTTACGGGCTGGAACATTTCATTAAATAATGTTATAAATTCTCTTTTCTCTATACCCGGCATAGAAACAGTTTCTGTAAATCAAACTTAATTTAATCAGTTTTCATTTATAATACAGTTCTGCCAATAATAACCCTACTTTTAATAAGAGACAGTTTTTTTTGGCAATTTTCGATGTAAAGATAGGAGTTCTGAAAATAGTAGAATCCGAAGAAAACAAATAACTCACTAACTGGTAAAAACCCGGCATTGATTATCACGATTTAGTTTCTGGTCCGGTAGCCATGTAAAAAACAACCCGCCTCTCCAGACGGGTTGTTACAAACTGTTTCCGTATTTCTACTATTAAAACCTCAAAATTAACTACAACTTAAACGTTATAATCAACCATAATACAGACGAGAAATATTATACCCTACCCCCTTCTTATTATTTTTAAAAATTATGCTCAAAAATTTGCAGGCAGTCAACTTCTTCAAAAAAATAAAAAAGTATTAGTTTTACATTTTAAAAATTACCTGAATGATAATCGAAACATACTCTTATCCCAGAGCCGCTGTAATTGGGAACCCATCTGATGGTTATTTCGGAAAAACCATTGCATTTGTTTTTTCGAATTTTGTTGCCAATGTGCAATTATACCAAACTCCAGAACTGGAGATAAAACCCCAGCGTTTAGATATTACCTCGTACAAAAATATGCAGGCTTTGGTTGACGATATAAACTTTGCCGGCTATTACGGAGGAATGCGCTTGCTAAAAGGGATGATTAAAGTATTTTACGAATATTGTATTACCAATAATATCCCGTTGGCCAGTAAAAATTTTACAATCCGTTATAATTCAAATATTCCATTGCGCCTTGGATTGGCAGGATCAAGTGCTATTTTATCGGCTTTTTTAAAAGCTATGTGTTTGTTTTACGAGGTTTATATCGATCCGGCAATATTTGCCAATCTGGTTTTATCTGTTGAGAATGGGGAGCTTGGTATTTCAGCGGGCTTACAAGATCGTGTTGCTCAAGCTTACGAAAAACCTGTTTTTATGGACTTTGATAAAGAAACCATGCAAAAACAAGGGTATGGTAACTACCAGGTTTTAAATACCACTAACCTGCCCAATTTTTATATCGCCTACCGGAAAAACTTATCAGAAGGCACCGAGATCGTTCACAACAACCTTAAAGCACGATTTGAAATAGGTGAAGAAAAAGTACTTGCTGCAATGAATCGCTGGGGACAAATTACCGAAGAATTCAAAACCGCCTTAAATGAAAACAGCTACGAAAAGATGCATGAACTTATTAATGAGAATTTTGATTTACGGCGCTCGTTGATTTCCATAAGCAAAGGTAATATTGAGATGGTTGACATGGCACGCTCTACCGGTGCAAGTGCTAAATTCACCGGTTCGGGAGGAGCAATTATTGGAACTTACACCGACGAAAAAATGTATAGTCAACTAAAAGACACATTGAACAATCATAATATTGAAGTTATTAAACCAAATATCGTTAACAATTAAAACATGGTAAAAAAAGCAGTTATTCCGGCTGCTGGATATGGTACGCGCTTTCTGCCGGCCACAAAATCGCAGCCCAAGGAAATGATCCCGATTATAGACACCCCTGTTATTCAATATGTTGTTGAAGAAGCTGTAGCCAGTGGAATCACTGATATATTAATGATTATTGGAAAAGGAAAACGGGCCATTGAAGAACATTTCGACAGAAGCCCGATACTCGAAGAATCGCTTCTAAAAAAACATAACCTGAAAATGCTCGATCAAATTCGTTCCATTTCAAACATGGCCAACATTCATTTTGTATGGCAAAAAGAAATGAATGGTTTGGGCGATGCTATTTTACATGCCAAACACCATGTTGGCAACGAACCTTTTGTTATTCTTTTAGGCGATACGCTGGTGCAAAGTGAGGATGGCCCTATTACCAAACAACTAATTGATGTGTACAACGAAAACAAAGGATCTGTAATTGCCCTGGAAGAAGTAAAACCGGAACTGGTAAGTAAATACGGTGTGGTTGATGGCGAAACCATCTCAGACAAAGTGGTTAAAGCCAAAGGCTGGATAGAAAAACCATCGGTTGAAGAAGCTCCTTCAAACCTGGCAGTGGCCAGCCGTTACCTGTTTACGCCCGAGATATTTGATTTTCTTGAAAACACCGCTCCGGGCAAAAACAACGAGGTACAACTTACCGATGCCATGAAAGAAATGGTGAAAACGCACCCAATGTTTGGAATGAAATTTAATGGCAAACGTTACGACATTGGAAATAAACTTGGTTTTTTAAAAACCAACATTGAGTTTGGATTAAAAGACCCGGAAATAGGCGAAGAAATGAAAATGTGGATTAAAGAATTTGCCAAAGGTCTGTAAATTTTTTAACCCAAGCAGACGAAGGCCAAAATGTATTCTTCTCGGTTTATGTTTTGGCCTTTGTTTTTTTGGAGTTGTTTGCTTAAATTTTGTATTTTTGCGCCACTTCTATGGGGCTGACTGGTTTTGACAGCGGGTAGAAGAGACAGGTAAGCATGTCGGGTTTTGGTTGTTGACCCGTTAAAAATAATGATCAAACCATTAATTGGCGAAAATAATTACGCTCTTGCTGCGTAATCTAACAATTTAGATTACACTTAATTTCGGCACAAGGTGCTGAAACGAGACATCGCCCGGATGCTAATGCTTTGAAGCGGTCCGATCAGGCGGTGCAAGTAAATCGAAGCTAGCTAAAACGAGGCTCTGGCGTTTTGGCGAAATTAAAAGAGATAAGGTAGTGGTTGGTGGCTTTGATCCGGCTGCTATTCGAAAATCAAGTCAGAGATAAACATGTAGAAAGCTTGTAGCTTCCTCGTTTGGACGCGGGTTCGACTCCCGCCAGCTCCACTTTTTCAACACATAAACAATTAAAATAGAATGTATTGACTGTGTTCTGTTTTTATCTTGGCCAACCAATGGGCAACCGCAAGTAAAAATCGGTTTTCAACTCAGGAGCAGGCAAAACTATCATTGTTCAACTGGATAGAAACATGGTACAACCGAAAAAAGAGATATTCAGCTTTGGGATATAAAACAATGGAAGAATTTGAATTAATAAATAACAATCAGAGAATAGCATCATGACTCTTAACTAATCGTACACGGTTTTGTTGCATATCAAATTAAGAATCTTATTTGCTACAGAATATGATAAACAGACGAAAGCAATTGATCCATCCTAAAATAGGCCCCTATAAAAAAGGAGCTTTCGGATTAGGAAAGCTCCTTTTTCAGACATAAAATATAAATTATTTTGTTGCGGTTATCATTGCTCTAAAATAGCCGATCGACTCAGCTATTCCCATAAACGGATCTTTCATGTTTCGTTCGTGCTCAAGGCTCACCACCCCCTCGTACTCCACTTCGCGTAACATATCTACAAAGGCCGGAAAATCAATAATTCCACGCCCCACTTCTACCGAATATCCCAATTTTGTGGGGCCGGTAACATCTTTTAAATGAATGTCAAAAACGCGGGTATGGTATTTCTTTAAATCAGCAACCGGGTCTTTTCCATTTCGGGTATCATGGCCAATATCCAGGCACATCCCTATTCGCGGATCTAAATCTTTCGTATGCTCCCAAACATCGTCAGCATCCGGATACATTTCAATGTCAGGACCATGCAAATGAATAGCAAATTTAAAATCATACTCCTTTACTTTTTTGTCAACGTAAGGCAGCAGTTCGTAATTAGGAACACCAACAATTGTTTTTACTCCCACCCTTTTGGCATAGTCGAAATATTTATCTACGTCCTCTTTACTTTTCATATAAAGCGGTCCAACAGCATAACCAAGCACATTGTACTCTGCACATTTTTTATGAAATGCAGCAATTTCATCATCGGTACTGGTTATGGGCAAATGAAAATCTTTGATACATAAAAAGTTTACATCGCACCTTTTTAAAGCTTCAAGGGTGGTTTGCAAATCAAAATGCACGAAGGTGTAACCGGCAACGCCTAGTTTAAAAGATTCAGTAGTTTCGGGTGCCGGTTGAGGAGCCGGGCGATTATCTTCTTGCCCAAATAAAATCAGGGAACAAAATACGAGTGTAAAGAAGCTAAAAAAAAATTTAATCATTATATTGAATTTAGTTGTTTCACTTACTAACAAATGTAACAATTAAACCAATATCAGTTTCATGTTTATTGGCGACTCTTTTTCAATCAATAAAAAAATAAGCCCGAGTTAAAACAGAATTGCTATTAAATAGTATAAATTTTCAACGGGGTGAAAAAGTGCTAAACTGTTTGCCACCTTGTTGTTACATTGTAAATACGGGCGTAATCTTCTCTTTTTCTTTCTTCATCGGTCATGCTCATGGCATCTTCCATGTTTTTCAATTGTATACAAGCCTGATTAATATCAGTTTTTTCAACTTTAAAGAAATTTTTCTTTATTTGTTCGTGTACACAAGCTAAAAATAAATTTATTCTTTTCATTTCCTATCGAATTAAATTGTTATGCTTTCGTGTCGTTTAATCGCTGCAGCAATACCGCAGCAAATGAACTCATTGATGTATTCTGAACTATTATATGATCGGGCAGGTCGAGCATTGTTAAGGTAAAATTCCAAATGGCTTTTATACCACAATTTACCAGGTCTTCGGCAACTTCCTGCGCCACATCATTAGGTGTAGTTAAAATTGCTATTTCAACATCTAACCGGTTTGAAAGATGAAATAACTTATTGTATTCCAAAACCGGAGTGTTTCCAATATGTTCTCCAATCTTTTTCTCATCCACATCAAAAGCAGCAATAACCTTAATTCCGAGCGTTTGGTGCTCCTGGTATGCCATCAAGGCCGAGCCCAAATTTCCGGCACCAACCAGAAAAGCTTCGTTTACATGGTTAAATCCCAAAAACTCTTCCAGGGCATGGCATAATTCATAAGTGTTGTACCCTACCCTGGGCTTTCCTTTAATGCCGGTTACGGCTAAATCTTT
This sequence comes from uncultured Draconibacterium sp., assembly GCF_963676735.1. Lineage (NCBI taxonomy): Bacteria > Pseudomonadati > Bacteroidota > Bacteroidia > Marinilabiliales > Prolixibacteraceae > Draconibacterium > uncultured Draconibacterium sp. Next base: position 2,069,625 of record NZ_OY781464.1, read on the forward strand.
TACTACTTGTGTCGGATCGCATTTTAATTCTTTTCCAATGGTTGGAGCCGAAATATTTAATACACCATTTTCCCGAACTTTTTCAAGAAAAAATAAATACCCCGGCAGCCTGCGTAAAGTTGGCTCCGGTACCTGTTTTGTATTCTTTCTTAAATCGTTCATCGTTCAAACTTTCTTAAATTTGACATTACTAATCTAACAATAAAATTCATTGCAGAATTTTTTCTTTATTTAAAATTTACTTTTTTTCACTGAAAATTAACACATAAACCCCCTTGTTTTTCAATTGCAAGGCGCACATTGCATTTTTATTTTATTGATGTAAATTACACTATACAAAAGTTGATTTTAGCTGAAATTTACAAATATCTATACTAACGCCTTCAAAAACGGTTCTATTTCTGCCTAATCAGAAAAATAATTGTTTATCATGATTTGGAAAAAATATGCCGGCATCAATTCGTATCCTGTCAAGTGTTTCCATTAGGTCGCTGCTCATTTCCCAGCTCATTTTCGGACTCTCAATCAGGCCGGCATCAAGGCATTCCATTACATGTGCTGCCTCATACTGATAGCCCCATCCTTCCTTACTTTCATTTGGGATGAACTGAGGGTCTTCCCCCTCTTTCCAAACTGTTATATCGGTTGGAGTAAACCACCTTGGATGCAGAACAACATAGCCTCTCTCGCAGCAATATTCGGTTTGTATTGGCGAGTGTACGGCCAAACTTGATGAAAGTGCGGCCATTTCGCCCGCTTGGTATTTGAAAATAATGGAAATACTTTCTTCGCTACCGGTTGGACTAAAATCAGCCGAAGTTTTTATACTATCCGGAACTCCAAGGGCCGACAGGGCCGCAAATACCGGATAAATACCAATATCAAGTAATGATCCGCCCCCCAAACTTAAATTGTACAAACGCTTGTCTTTCAGAAAAGGTGCGTTAAATGCAAAATCAGACCGAAGCATTTTAAGTTTACCCAACTCGCCGGATTGTACAATTTTAATGGCTTTCTGAAAACTGGGTTGAAACATAGTCCAGAAAGCTTCCATCAAAAATGTATTGTTTTCCTTTGCACACGCAATCATTTGTTTTACCTCGTGTGAATTCATAGCAAATGCTTTTTCGCAGAGTACTGCTTTTTTCTTTTTTAGACAAAGTATGGTGTGCTCAAAATGGTGCGAGTGTGGGGTGGCAATATAAACCACATCTACATTGGGGTCGTTAACCATTTCGGCGTAACTCCCATAGGCTTTTGTACTGCCCCACTCATTGGCAAACTCTCTGGCCCTGGTCAAATCGCGCGACGCTGCGGCATAAAGTCGGGCATTGGGAAGTAATTTTAAATCGGCAACAAACTTGTGCGCAATTCTGCCACAACCCAATACGGCCCAGTTGTATATTTTACTCATGATTATTTTTATTGATTGAAGGCTAAATGTACAAACTAAATGCTTTTGGTAAAAATTAATCTGTTCTTTCAGCTAACTTCCACCTCTTGCACATTGGCATTAAAATACTTTTGAAACATAGTAAAACGTTGTGATTTACTTTGTTTTCGCTTTTTTCTGACATAAGAAAAGTGCAATGGCGAGAACTGTTCAATTTCTTTTAGATATGCTTTATCAAACCACGAATGATTTAACCCAACAGATTCGATAATCATGGTTTCAATGCTTCGGTTCATTAAACCTAAAAAGTCGTTCATGTTTGGCGTATCAAAACATTCCAATTCTTTTAACGCTACCCGGCCAAAATGAATGGTTTTGTTCACAAATTTTCCCAGTTCAGCTTCGGGTAAACATGAAAACATGGTATGTGTAAACGCCAGTGAATCTTCTTTTACATCCTGAATATCGTCTAATAACTGTAAATAAACCCCATAGCCAAAAAGTGCCTGTTCCTGCTCGCGGGTGAGTTTTCCGGCCACAAGGTAACCATCAGCAAGCACCGATGCTCCACCTTTTTCAAAGCAAATAGAACAAATTTCAGCATCAGAAATGCCATTTTGCCTATTCATTTTTAAACTGTTAGTCTGGCCTTGCTGAATGGCATATAAACTTTCATATACATTTGGGAAACTCTCGCGCGGAAACTCATCTTCAAACATTGCAATTAAGCGAAACAGTTGTTCTTCAGTAAAATTTATTGCGGGTAGTTTATGTCCATTTAACCGCTTGTTGAAACGTTCAGAGAATTGTAGTTTCTCAGAATGTTCAATTTCCGGGTCATCCAAAAAATTATCGCTGTAAGGGTAAATCATTGAATAGGCAAATACCGACGGTGTAATTTTTATGGGTACCTGAACCATTAACTGCAAACCATTCATAATCCATACATTTCGCATGCCCTGGTATATATTTTCAGGTTTAAGCTCGGGGCCAAATGCACGTGCTTTGTAAAAAAAATCTTTCGAAACACCTTTAAAATCTTCTGAAAGAATAATTTCTAAATGGCCGGCTTCAAAATCAAAAACATTTTGAAGAAAATTTTTAAAAACCGGAAAAAATGATTTTGCCGGATCTTTTTTCAAACGCTGCACATTGCGAACATTTTGCAGATCTTTTAATTTACCCTGAAAAGCATCGAAATTTTCCTGATGTTTTAGCTTTTCTTCTTTAGTATAAGCTTTCTGAAAATGCGGCAATTCTTCGCTGCTGGCTTCCCACATTTTTATAAAATGGCTGATGTAATCCTGTACAGGCAACATAATTTTTGTTTTTCCCGAAATTAGCTGAAAACAGGGAAAAACCTGAAATTTATTAGATAAGCAGCGATTTTTTGGGGGTTAATGGCTTTATTAAAACTGTAAAATTATTTCAAACGATAAATTGTTCGGTGCACTTATCGTTTGAAATAATTCGATAATCTATGCAATATTGGTATAAACGGCCTGTACGTCTTCGTCTTCTTCCATCCGGTCCAACATCTTCTCAATATCTTCAAGTTGTTCTTCAGAAAACTCGACCGGGGTGTTAGGTATTCGTCTGAGTTCGGCTTTACTTACTTCAATTTCCAGCTCTTCAAATTTATGCGCTAAATCGCTAAAGCTGGTATATTCTCCATAGGCGTAGTAGGTTCCGTCATTTTCTTCAATTTCATCCAGTCCTGCATCAATCAGCTCCAACTCAATTTCTTCCAGCTCCATAGCTTCAGGCATTGCAAATTCAAAAACGGCTTTTCTTGAGAACATAAACTCTAGTGAACCGTTTGGCACCTGGCCACCGCCGGCTTTATTAAAATAGCTTTTAACATTGGCTACGGTACGAGTGGTATTATCTGTAGCTGCTTCAACAAATACCAATACGCCATGTGGTCCTTTTCCTTCGTAAGTTGTTTCAATAAAAGCTGCTGCATCTTTTCCCGAAGCACGTTTAATGGCGGCATCAATATTTGCTTTTGGCATATTTTGCGCCTTGGCATTCATGATAGCGGTACGTAAAGCCGGGTTCAAATCCGCTTCAGGGCCTCCCTCTTTTGCTGCAATTGTTATCTTTTTCGAAAGTTTCGGAAATACTCTCGACATTTTATCCCAGCGTTTCTCCTTCGCTGCCCTTCGGTATTCAAATGCTCTTCCCATGAATATGTCTGTTTTGAAATTTTGTGCGAAAATAAATACTGAAAAGGGAAATACCAAAATCAATAACTTTTTTCTGGGTATTTTACCTTGTCCGCACAGGTTTATCGGTATCGATAACTACAAAGCCAGTTTTTTAGGTTTACATACCTTTTCCTCTTTTCTTACTTTGGCACCACATTTTTTGCAACTGAACTTCGCTTCTTTTTTATCCTGAAATCCCTTCTTTTTACATGCTTTTTTACTCATCTCCAATTTTCCTTTTCACGATGTACTACAACAACGTTTACAGGGTAATTGTTTTGCAGGTATTCTCCAATTTTCTCTGCCGAATAAACTGAACGATGCTGGCCTCCGGTGCAACCAAAACCTATTGACAGGTGAGAAAAACCTCTTTCAAGATAAACCTTCACCGACTGATCGATCAATACTTTCGCCGCATCAATAAAAAGCCGGATTTCCGATTTTTGTTCTAAAAACTCCTGCACCGACAAGTCCCTACCACTTAGCTTCTTATATTCATCGTAACGGCCTGGATTGTTAATGGCACGGCAATCAAAAACATGACCTCCGCCATTTCCCGATGGATCATCGGGATAGCCTTTTTTATAAGAAAAACTTGTTACCCGAACAGTTAAATTCGATTTCTCCTGCCCTATTTCTTTTAGCACCTCTGAATGGGTAAGCTGGTTTAACACATTGGTTAATTCGGGCAATGCAACAGGTAAATTTAAATCGGCTAACAATACCTCCAGATTTTTCAAGGCGTAAGGAATACTTTTTAGAAAATGTTCTTTTTTCTCGTAAAAACCTCTGAAACCATAAGCCCCCATTGCCTGCATAATTCGAATAAGAACAAATCCTTTGAAATATCCGGCAAATTTTTCCTCATCAACCTTCATGTATTTTTTAAGCTCCGAAATATAGAAATTGTACAACTGGGTTCTTACACTTCCCGGAATATCGGCCTTACCATCGTACAACAACGAGGCTAAATCGTATTGCAGCGCCCCTAATCGTCCCCCCTGGTAATCAATAAAATAAACATCGTCATCTTTTAACATTACATTGCGCGACTGAAAATCGCGATACAAAAAGTAGTTGGAACTGGCACTTAGCAGGTAATTACTAAAGAGCTGAAAATCATCTTCCAGTGCCTGTTCGTCAAAATGAATTTTGGCCAGTTTCAAAAAGTAGTATTTAAAATAATTTAAATCCCACATCATCGATTGTTTATCAAATGCTTCGCGCGGATAACAAACCGAATAGTCAATTTCTTTGCCAGCAATGATTTGAATTTTAGGCAGAGCCTGTAAAACCTTTTTATATACCGAAATTATATTTTCAGAAAATCCCTCTTCTTCACGTGTTTTTGTGAGAAACTCAAAAAGCGTGGTATTTCCTAAATCCTCTAACAAATACTTTTTCAGGTCGGAACTTACCGAATATACTTTTGGAACTTTTACTCCCTTAATGTAAAAATGATTGCTAAACGATAAAAACGCGGTGTTTTCCTTAACGTCGCTGTTTAAAGCGCCTATTACCGTACGATTTTTATTACCTAAACGGCAGTATTGACGGTACGAGCCCGATGGTGGCAATAACTCAAATTGTTCGACCTTTTCATTAAAATGACTCTCGAAGAGTTGAATTATTTCGTTTTTTTCTGCTGTCTTCAACGATTATAATTTTAAATTAAACTTACATTTATAGCTTAAAAGTAATTGGCTATGGGTAAAACCAAAATCAAAAGTATCTATTTTTTGAGATTACTAAGAAATTTCTTCTTATTGATTGGTTTTTTCTTCTTTTTATGCGTGGTTTTGGCATTTACCGAACAGCCCTACTGGGTTTATCATTGGCTGGGGACCAGTAAATCGGAATTAAAATGGGAACCCCGGCATATTATTTTACTGGGTGGTGGCGGAATGCCAAGCGAAAGTAACCTGATACGTTGCTGGTACGCACAGCGGGCGGCAAAATCGTTTCCCAATACAAAATTAATTATTGCTATGCCCGGTTTAACCGAAGACAGTTTAAGCACACCAAACAGAATAAAAGCAGAGCTTGTGGCCGGTGGTATTCCACACAAAAGAATTGGTTTTGAGCCCCTTGGCACCAATACCCGATCGCAGGCGCTGGAATGTATGCGCCAGGTAAAAATGCAGGCCCCCATACTTCTTGTTACTTCGCCCGAACACATGCGCCGAGCTGTATTATCGTTTAAAAAGGCCGGATTTACAAAGATAAATGCTTTACCGGCTTTTGAAAATGCTTCTGAAGCAGACCTTTCATTTACAGATGATGAACTTGGAGGCAATGCCCCGCTGATACCCGATGTAGGAGAAAGTACCAATATGCGTTACCAGGTTTGGAACCATTTAAAATATGAAATATTAATTGCCCGCGAACTGGTTGCCTTAAGCTACTACAAACTAAGAGGATGGATTTAAACCGCTTATAACTGAACTATTAAAACCGTTGGTTCATCATTACGCAGCACATCAACCGTAATCGTTTGTCCGGCTTCCAGACTTTTTAAACGATCCATATACTCATAAATATTGCCCACTTTTTTGCCTTCAATGGCAATAATGATATCGCCTTTTTTCATGCCCGCTTTAAAGGCCGGTTTACCTTTGGTGACGGCATCAATGCGCATACCTCTTTTTTCAATACCAGCAAAATCGGGCATAACGCCTAAAGTTACTTTGTAACGTCCGCCACGGCTTCGCTGAAATTTACTTCCGGCTTCCTGAAAAGTAAGCTTCTCTTCGCGGTTTGCAACCTCGGCAAGCACCGCTGCCGAATACTCCATAACCAATTGTGCTCCTTCAAAATTTATGAGTTCGACATCGTCTTGCGGTGTATGGTAATCGGGATGTGCCCCGGTAGAAATAAAAAACACGGGGATATCTTGCAAATAAAATGAAGCATGATCTGATGGTCCGATTCCCTCGCCAGAAAGCGCCAGCTGAAAACCGGGATTCAGATTGTTTAATATCTGTTCTGTTTCAACAGCAGTTTTTGTGCCCCCAATACTCAAACTTTTCGTTTCATTATCTAAACGGCCTACCATATCAAAATTTAACATCGCTACCATTTTATCCGTGTTTACCGGAGGTTCTGCAGTAAATGCTTTCGACCCCACCAGGCCCATTTCTTCGGCTCCAAATGCAACAAAAATAACACTACGTTTATTGTTTTTTTCACCGGCCAGTTTCTCTGCCAGCTGTATTACTGCCGATACTCCCGAAGCATTATCGTCGGCACCGTTGTGCACAGCAATGGTATCCACTGCTCTCGAGCCCGAGCCCGGGCCACCCATTCCAAGGTGATCAAAATGAGCGCCTACCACTACATATTCATCTTTCAACCTCTCATCAGTACCGGGAAGCATTGCAACAACATTTCGGGTGGTAGTTTCTTTAAGCTCCACACTAACATTTGCTGTTACCAACGAAGCAAGCTGCATGTTCTTTCCGGTATTTTGCTCCAGCATTTTTGCTTCCAGAGTTTCAATACTTTCGCCACTTCCCTCAAGTATTTTATTGGCAACGGCACGTGTTACCTGTATTACAGGAATGGAAAAGCGGCTACTGTTTTTATCAAAAAACAACGACGACAATTCATCTTTTTCGCTAAACTTTGTGCCGGCAACAAAAATAATTCCGGCAGCATTTTTATCTGAGGCGGTTAAAGCTTTTGCACGCTCAGTAGAATATTGCAATAGCGGACTGTTGGCATTATCCAAATCAGGATCGCCCTGAAGTACCATTAACCATTTACCACTAACATCGATGTTTTCAAAATCGTTCCATTGTAAGGAATCTCTTTTTACCTCAAGTCCAAAACCGGCAAAAACTACCGGAGCCTCCACTTTTGTGTTTGCCGAAAAAGCATAGGGTAAAAAATCCGTTTCAACATTAAAATTAACATCGTCAACCTTTAACAGGTTCCCCTCGGCTACCTGTGCCGATGTTACCAGGTTAAACTCCTGAAATCCGTTATCAAATAAAAGCTCCAGACCTGCAGACTCAAATTTTTCAACAATATATTGCGCCGCCAATAAATCACCTTTTTCACCTGATTTTCGCCCTTTTAACGAATCGGAAGCCAAATAATTGATGTTTTCACGTATTTCTTCAACGCTTATTTCGCTATTAAAATTCGGACCACAAGCTGCAAAAACCAATATGCCTACAATAAAAACAATGTATTTCATCGGATAAAAATTATTTCTTTTCAACGGTATAAAACTGGATTCGCATGATTGTTTAGCTATGGTTTTGAACCTATTACTTATGCTCCTCCTTTTTTTTCTGTATTAATATTCTGTTTTGAAAACAACTGGAAATAAATTTGGTTTTATGTTTTATAAAAACTTTCAACGAAGATATAGATTGACCAGCAATATTACCTATAAATCGTGATTTAAAAAAAGTAGATGTGTATATTTACCACTTCGTAAAAAAACATACATTTTGATAGCATTCGGAATAAAATACTGGCTCATATTATTACCTGGCATTCTACTTTTTGCTGCAGGTATTTCATTGTTACTGTACGCAAACAAAAAGGCTAACAAAGAATTATCGAAACTTCAACGCGGCCTCCTGATGGCCTTAAGGTTTTCTTCGTTTTTTTTAATAGCTGTCTTGCTTTTATCCCCATTTATCAGAAATTTGAAGAAGGTTACCCAAAACCCGGTAATTATTGCTGCCTGGGACAATTCCGGTTCGTTGGTTTCTTCTCCCGACTCGCTTCGTATAATGCAAACCATTCAAAACCAAAAGAAGTTGATTGAGGATGAACTGGGAGCTAATTTTGAACTGACTACGTATACATTCGGAGAGGAAGCCAGAACAAGCAAGGAACTTTATTTTACTGAAAAGGGATCGGATTACAGCAATTTACTAACTACCGTAATTAACAACCATTTTAATCAGAATATTGGTGCTTTGCTAATTGTGGGCGATGGGATTTATAACCAGGGAAAGAATCCTGTAAATATACTCGACCAGGTAAGCTTTCCTATTTACACCATTGGATTTGGTGACACGACAATTGTTGCCGATGCCCGCATTCAAAATATACGTGTTAACCGAACAGCGTTTTCAGGAAATAAATTTCCGGTGGAGGTTGATGCAATGTTTTCGAAATTACAAAACACCCCACTAAAACTCTCGCTTTTGTACGAAAACCAGGTGTTGGAGCAGGTGGTTGTAACACCTGCAAATACCAATTATTTTTACTCAACACAGTTTATTGTTGAAGCCGGAACCGCCGGTTTAAAGCATTATTCAATTAAAATAGAAACTGCCAATAACGAACGAAATACAAAAAACAACCAGGCAAAGTTTGTGATCAATGTATTGGAGAACAAACAAAAAATATTGCTTATCTCTAACGGCGTACACCCTGATGTTGGAGCCATAAAAAACACGCTCGAGGAGCAAAAAACTTACGACGTATCGGTTTTTACTGACGAACCATATCCCAACGACATTAGCAGCTATAACCTGATAATTTTAAACCAGCTTCCCAGCACCGGAAAATCAATGGCAAGTGTTCTTGAAAAAGCTAAAAACCATCGTTTACCTGTTCTTTTTATCGTTGGTAGTTCGACGTTTTTACCACAGTTAAATGTATTAAACCAGGGTGCTGTAATTGAGCCGCTTGCCGGAAGTGGCGAAGAAGCCCAGCCCATTATAAACAACAGCTTTGCAACCTTTAATTTATCAGAAGAATTACACGAGCTTATTCCAAAATTACCACCATTACAGGTTTCGTTTGCCAATTATGAACTGAATCCGGAGTTTACCCCTTTGCTCTACCAAAAGCTAAAAAATATTCCAACCGGAAAACCATTGCTGGCCACGGGAAAAATAGATGGGCAAAAACGTGGTTTTATTTTTGGCGAAGGTATTTGGCGCTGGCGTTTGTTTGACTATTATCAAAACCAAAACCACATTCATTTTAACGAACTTGTAAATCAACTGGTACAATACCTGGCTTTACACGAAAATGAAGACAATTTTATTGTTGAGTTTAAGCCGGTTTACACTGAAATTGAAGATGTAGTTTTAACTGCGGAAGTATACAATGACGCCTTTGAGCAGATAGAATCAGAAGAAGTGAATATCGCATTAAAAAGCTCAAACGACGAAGAGTTTAAACTGACATTTGATGTACAAGGCAAAAATTACTACCTGAATGCTGGGCACCTTCCTCTTGGAGATTATAGTTTTGAGGCAGATGTAACCATCGGAAATGAATCGTTCACAGAAACGGGCAGTTTTACAGTAGTGCCGGTTAACATCGAAAATGTTATTACCCAAGCCAATCACAATTTGTTGTATCAATTATCGTCGGCAAGCGGCGGTAAATTTTATTTGCCCAATCAAACCAACCAGTTAATTAACGAGCTTCAACAATCCAATAAAATAAAAGTAACTACTTACTTTCAGGAAATGGTCAACGAACTGCTAAACCTTCGTTGGATTTTTCTTGTTTTATTGTTGCTGTTAAGTACGGAATGGTTTTTGAGAAAGTTCTGGGGTGTTTATTAATTAAATTCAGTTGCGAGGTATGCATTTATCAAAATATACCAATTACATGGTGCTGGTTGGCATTGTTATTTTAAGCTATTCGTGTAGCTCAACAAAACGTATTTTGGTTGAATTTCCGCAGAAACCCAAAAACGACATCCCTCAGAATATTCAAAGCCTTTTATTGGTCAACCGTACGGTTGACAACACTTACACTGATTTTCAGAAGGATTCTTTGCAACGAATATTTTACAAAAAGGACTTTAACCTGGATACAACAATTTTTGACCTCACCTCGGTTGACACTTCATTAGTGGCACTAGGCGAGTTACTGTTCGAGTCGGGAAGATTTGATTTTGTAATTCCTGAAAACCGACACTTGCCCGCCAGTAAAAATGCATTTTTTACCAGTGCGATGAATTGGAACGAGGTTAGGGAAATGTGCGAATTGTATAACACTGATGCAGTGCTCTCGATGGATATGTATAAAACCAGGGTAATTACCAAACTGGAAGAAGAATCGGTTTTTGACCCTAACCAGGGCTTTTTTATTTCGGCAGTTGGGGCACAAATGGTTGTGGTTTACGAAGCACTTTACAGACTTTATGACCCGCAAACTGAAAAAATCATTGCACGAGAAGTATTTAAAGACACCTTAATGTGGGAGGACATCGCATTAAATGTTCGCGATTTATTCTCCGACTTCACACCTGTTAAGCAGGCATTAACCGAAGCAGGAATTGCGCTTGCACTTGATTTTTCGGAGCAAATAAGCACGGGTTGGCGTAGCGAATACCGGATGATATTTAAAAGCGGAAGTGCGGAATTAAAACAAGCTGCCCTTTATACCGATTCCAACGAGTGGGATAAAGCCATTGCAGCCTGGGAAAAAATTGCGCAAGGCTCTGTTTCAAAATCCGTAAAAAGCAAGGCGCTTTTTAATCTGGCCATTGCCTGCGAAATTGAAGGTGATATTGATTGCGCCATTCAAAAAGCGCTTGATTCATACAACACAGCCTATCATCCGTTAACGTACCAATACCTTGAGCTTCTGGAACGAAAGAAAAAGAACCTTAAAAAGCATTAAAAATGAACCGACTTCTCTTACTTCCGGTAATTGTAACTGCGCTGTCGGCGTGCACAGTTTACAAAGAATACCCGATAGAAATTTATAAACCCGGAGCTATTGCCTATCCCTCGAATACTGAAAATGTGGCCATTGTTTACCGCAACTTTAAATACATTGGCGACACATTACAACACTATTACAAAGACGATTTTACATTACGAAAAGTAAGAAAAGATCCGCAGCAACTGGATAGCGTATTGGTAAACCTGTGCTTAAACGAGTTGGCCAGAAACCTGAAAGAAAATGCGGCTTTTGAAGAAATCAGAATATTTCCGAAACTTTTTGAACCACACACCGGAAATAAGCTTCCGGCATTAGACATGAAAATGGTCCAGAAAATTGCTTCATCAACCCAGGCCGACCTGGTAATATCGCTTGAAACCTATTCCTATTTTTTCTCTGAATATGAATCAACTGCAGAACTAGCAAGTCCTTCAAACGAAGTTATCACAGCAGCAGTTTGGGCCGTTTACAATCCGGTTGAAGAAAAACTTATTGAGCGTAAAACAATGATTGATACTATTTTCTAGAATGGCTACGATGCCAAAGGAAATTACCAACGTAAAACGAAGTTACCTCCCCGCTTAACGGCTTTAAAAATTGCCTCGCAAATGGTGGGCGAAAATTATTCGAAACGTTTTTTTGCATCGTGGCAAAATGTTAACCGCATTTATTCAGTTCCTCCGTTACCCGATTTCGCGGCTGCCGACGAGTATGTGCAAAAAGGAGAATGGGACAATGCCATCATGTTATGGAGACGCTATGCCGACGACAACAATGGCAAAATGGCCATAAATGCGCGCTACAACCTGGCTCTGGCCTACGAAATGAAAGATGATTTTGAAACAGCAGAAAAATGGTTGTTGGCCGCTCAACAAATAGCCACAGATTACAAAAGCAAAGAAGACCTGACAATGATTATCAACTACCGTCAACTACTGGCAAAAAGGAAAAAAGATATTTCGAGGCTAAACCAACAATAAATGAACCTTCGTAAAATTACCTTCCACTGTTTTATTATATTGTTTTTTACATGTTCGTGCAACACCTTGTACAACAGCAAAACAATTGATATTGAAATTGTTCAACCATCAAAAGTAAATATCTCGAATGAATTTAAAAACGTGGCAATACAATATAATAACGTAAATGTTTCACCCAATAACTACTTTAACACCTATTTGCAATTTGGAGAACAAAAAGCAGAGACGGAAAATACGGACAGTATTGCTTCTCACATATACTTTAACACCTTTATTGAAGAATTGAAGCAACACCGGTTTTTCGACACTGTTATTATTTTATCGGAAAGAAACTACACCACCATAGCCATAACCGATACATTAAGCATTGCGAACCAGCTAAAAACAGATTCTGCAGCTGTTAACAAACTATCGAACAACCAAATAAATGTACTTAACGGCAGTTATTTTATCAAAAATTACACTGCACCTGTTCTTCCTAAAACCGACACATTATTTATTCATCCTGAATTTGGTTTATACACCAGCAATCAGTTGGCAGCTATTGGCGATAGTAGCAAGGCCGACTTGCTCATTTCGCTTGACTTTTTCGCGAGCTCAGACTATAGTACCTACCAAGAACAAATTGGCTTATCAGAAGAACAAGTTATTAATTGGTATCAATGGAGTTTTTATTCACTAAAACCGTACGAATATTTACTGGTAACCTCAAAAACCGATTCCGTAGCCTGGATGGGACATGCATTCAGCAAAGCAAAAGCAGGCACGGTTATACCTCCGCGAAAGGATGCTGTTTTTAATGCGGCCGAATTGTCGGCGGAGAAATTTGCCAGTACCCTGGTACCTCATTGGGTTAAAGTGCAACGTATGTATTATGCATCGGGGCATATTGAGTTAAAACAAACCGATGAACTGGTAAAAGCAGGACAATGGCTTGAAGCTGCAGAAATATGGAAAAGAAATACCAGGAATAAAAACAAACTTATTGCGGCAAAAAGTATGTTTAATATGGGGCTTGCCTGCGAAATGGAAGGCGAGCTGAAAGCCGCCCTCGACTGGGTTATAAAATCGTACTATCTGCTGGAATCGAAGTATGAAATACATGCAGATAACTGTAAAAATTATATTCAAATCCTGGGGGTACGAATGAATGATATTAAACGCCTGGATGAACAATTTGGATGGTCCCAAAATTAGCGGCAGGTAGGATGTATAAAAAAAGAGGGAAACCAATGTTTCCCTCCTATATTTAACCAAAAATCACAACATGAAAATATTGTTGTTTTAAATTTAGAACTTTTTGTTTTAATTTTCAAAACAAGAATTCATGTTTAACAATCTGTTTTACTTTTTTAACAGTTTTATTCCGTCGGAAACAAACGAAATCAATCGCTTTTTGTAGAGACCGCCAATGGCCTTTTTAAAATTCTTTTTACTGATTCCAAACATTGCTTTTATCATCTCAGGCGACGACTTATCGGATATTGCCAAAAATCCGCCACTGGCTTCCAGTTCGGCGATAATTTTTTCGGATATCGCATCAACCTTCTCGTACCCCGGTTCTTCCAACAGCAAATCAATTTTCTCATCGCTTCGTATTTTGGCGATATATCCTTTTGTTCGGGCGCCCGCCTTTATTGGCTGAAATACCTGATTTTTGTACAGCATCCCGGTATGCTCAAAATTTATTATGGCTTTATAGCCCAAGTCTGTCTCTTCAATTATCAGCAGGTTAACCTCCTGCCCGCGCGAATATTCAGGTGGTGTGTTATCTAAGAATTTATTCAGTTTAGCCGATGCCACAACCCGGTTCGAAAGCAGGTCAAGGTAAATAAACACCCAGTACCTTTTTCCTTCAAGCATTTTATTGCGTTGTTCGCTGTACGGAACCAGCAGGTCTTTTGCCAATCCCCAATCCAGGAATGCTCCAAACCGGCTGCTTGCCTTAACCTCGAGGTAGGCAAACTCGCCAACACAGGCAAAAGGCTTTTCTGTGGTGGCAACCAATCGGTCTTCCGAATCGGTATACACAAAAACATCGGCTTCGCCCCGCTCTTTTAGTCCTGCATCAATATATTTTTTAGGCATCAATATCTCGCCATGTTCACCCCCATCAAGGTATAGCCCGTTATCCGTTTCCCTTATTATTGCTAAGGTATTGTATTTTCCTATTTCTGCCATTTGTTGTTTTTCAATTTCGTAACAGTTCTTCTGCTGCTTTTATTGTTGTTTCTGTAAGTTTATCGCCTCCAACCATTTTCGCGAGTTCTTCCACCCTCTCCTGTGCATTTAAACTCTTTATCGAGGTATAAGTTTTATTCTTATCTTCTAATTTATAAACCCTGAAATGAGCATCGCCTTTTGCTGCAATTTGTGGTAAATGGGTAATATTTATGATCTGGGTATTTGCAGAAAATGATTTAATAATCGTACCCATTTTTAAGGCAATCTCGCCCGATACACCGGTATCAATTTCATCAAAGACAATGGTTGGTAATGCTTTCGAGTTACGAAGCAGGTTTTTAATTGCCAGCATTAATCGCGACATTTCGCCACCCGATGCAATTTTTGAAATCTCATCCGGTTCCGAATCGGGGTTTGCGCTGAATAAAAATGCTATTTCATCTTTACCATCTGCCTGGCACTCGGGCAAAATCTGGTGAACGGTTTGCAGCCTGCCTTTCGTCATCCCCAATTGTTTTAAATCAGACTTTACCGAGTGTTCAATCGTTTTAAAGGCTTTAGCTCTTGCCGCGCTTAGTTGAAATGCCAGTTTTTCCAAAGCCAATTTTTCGTTTTGCACACTAACTTTCAGCAGCTCTATTTCATCATCGTAGCCAACTGCTTTATTAATTTTGGCATCAAAATCGTTCCGTAATTTAATTAGTTCGGCTACGCTGGCAACACGGTGTTTTTGTTGCAACGAATACAATAAGTTAAGCCGGTCGTTTACCTCTTCAATTCTTGCCGGATTAAATTCTACCCGCTCAGCAAGTAATTCCAGCTCGTGATGAATATCGCTTAACTCAATAGCAACACTCTCAAAGCGAGCGGCAAAATCTTCTGCTTCATTTAAATAGCTACTAATTTTTTGAAGCGAACGATGGCTGTTTTTAATATTTTGTATTACCGAAAATGATTCGTTGTCGAGCAATGCCACAGTGTCTGAAAGTGCCGTTTTAATCTCTTCCGAATGATTTAACTGTTCCAGTTCTTTTTCTAAATCGTTTTGCTCATTTTCAACCAGTTGCGCCTCTTCAAGTTGTGTGTACTGAAATTGGTAATAATCCAAATCAGATTTTGCCTTCTCAGCCAGTTCTTCCAAAGCTTCAAGCTCTTTTTT
This sequence comes from uncultured Draconibacterium sp., assembly GCF_963676735.1. Classification (NCBI taxonomy): domain Bacteria; kingdom Pseudomonadati; phylum Bacteroidota; class Bacteroidia; order Marinilabiliales; family Prolixibacteraceae; genus Draconibacterium; species uncultured Draconibacterium sp. The sequence continues at coordinate 2,085,210 of NZ_OY781464.1, forward strand.
TGCTTTTTTGTATTTTGCAAATTGCGCTTTATACTCGGCTAAAATATGTTCCGTTCCGGCTACCGAATCTACCAGTTGAAGTTGAAATTTTTGGTTGCTTAATTCCAGGTTTTGGTGTTGCGAGTGAATATCAATAAGTTTTAATCCAAGTGCACCCAATGTTTTCAGATTAACCGGAGTATCATTTATAAAAGCTCTTGAACGCCCTGAAGGTGTGATTTCGCGTCGTAAAATTGTTAAATCATCATAATCAAGATCATGTTTTTCAAAAAACGTTTTAAGCGAATAATTGCTGACTTTAAACAATCCTTCCACCACGCATTTTTTATCCTTCTCTTTTAATACTGAAAGATCGGCTCTGTTTCCAAGAATAAGCCCCAGCGCACCAAGAATTATTGATTTTCCGGCTCCTGTTTCACCGGTTACCGTATTTAACCGGGCATGGAAATTTACTTGTAAACTATTGATTAGTGCGTAGTTTGAAATAGATAATCTGGATAGCATAATGACAAGTTGCTCAATGGTAATTTGTATTTAGCTAAAATAGCTAAAATGAAAACATGTAATCACTTTCTTCCGAAAATGAAGTAATCTTTTTAATCAGAAAAATCAAAAGCCCTCGCTTTCCGCTATTTTTTCGTACTTGCTTCCGTTTGAGGGATCAACTTCATTAAGAATTGTCATCACTCGGTTACGTTCATCCGGAAAGGATTTAGAAAATATATTAACCAACTCATCCGCTTTTGCATCAAAAAACATTTGCAAAATATAGGTTGATGGCCTACGACGAAATACTTTTTGAATATCGCGTAATGCCTCGGCTACATTGGCTCTTCCTTCTTCCACTCTGTCCGACATCATATCCAAACCGTTACGGTGGTAATTGTACATGCAGGTGCGAAACGAGGAATACGACTTATTCAATACATTCTCAATCAACCAATACCGATTTCTTTCACTTTCGAAAGCTTTCCAGCCCCGCTCACGCGAATTTTGCGAATTGTTGACAATGGATTGTGCTTTCTGAAAAAACTCGGTTCCCCCTTCCTCTGAGAAGGTATCGTAATCAAAACCTAAAATTACATAGGCATAAAAAGCCATAATATTGGTAAGGTTGTCGCGGTTCGATGTTTCATTAAATTCCAGGGCCTGAAATTCCACGTATTTGCAATGAAAATCGTTGTCCTTTATATTTAATACCGTTGAAGTATAGCTTGAATTAAATATCGGGCGCGTTAACTGAACCTGTATCGTTCCTTTAAACTCATCAGCAGAGATTTGCTCATCAAGACGAATAAGAATATTGCATCTGATTTTTTCATCATAACTGTATACATGATCAGTCCATTTTCTGTTATTCATAAAATCATACAGATCGGACTGCATAGTACGAAACAGGTTTTGGTTTGCACCTTGAATTCCACGTGCCGATACGGTTACGTTACACCGCAACTCCTGTGCAAAGCTTGCTCTTAAGATGAAAAAAAGAAAGAATAAGGTAAGTAATACGTATCTCATCATATGCCTAAACGTTCAGTTCAATAATTTTTGCAACAATATCTTTAGCCACTTCGTTCTTATTTTTTAACTCAAATTCGGTGTGTTTATTGTCTTTCTCAATAATAGTTATCTTGTTGGTGTCAACACCAAACCCAGCTCCTTTATCTTTCAACGAATTTAGCACAATAAAATCAAGATTCTTTTTCTTCAGTTTTTGTTGTGCATTTTCAAATTCATTATTGATTTCAAGGGCAAAACCAACCAAAAGCTGGTTTTTCATTTTTTGTTTTCCAAGCTCGGCAGCAATATCTTTTGTGGGTTGCAGCTCTAGCTTCCAGTTTTCGTTACCCCGTTTTGTTTTTGTGTTTTCCTTAATCACGGGTGTAAAGTCAGCTACAGCAGCACACATTACGGCACCATCGGTTGTAGCAAAAGCTTTAATAGCAGCCTGGTGCATTTCCGCAGCCGATTCAACCTGAACAATATGAATATTTTTATTGTGTACTTCAATATTTACGGGGCCTGAAATTAAAGTTACCTCAGCTCCTTGTTCGGCAAGTTCTTCGGCAATGGCATATCCCATTTTGCCAGACGAATAATTTCCAATAAAACGAACGGGATCTATTTTTTCATAGGTTGGTCCTGCTGTTACTAAAAATGATTTATTCAGCAGTTTTTTTTTTACCTGAAGCTGCTGAACAACGGCTTCAAGTATTTTTTCCGGCTCTTCCATCCGGCCTTTACCTTCAAGGCCACTGGCTAATTCACCTTCGCCGGGTTCAACAATAATATTTCCATATTCTTTCAATATGCCAATATTTCGTTGAGTTGAAGGATGTGCAAACATATCAAGGTCCATGGCGGGAGCCAGCATAACCGGACATTTTGCCGACAAGTAAGTTGTAATCAACATATTATCGGCTATTCCCTTGGCCATTTTTCCCATGGTTGAGGCAGTTGCAGGCGCAATTACCATAACATCAGCCCATAAGCCCAGGTCAACATGACTGTTCCATGTACCATCGTTTGCACCAAAAAACTCGCTCACAACAGGTTTATTTGAAAGTGCCGATAAAGTTACCGGCGTAATAAATTCTTTACCAGCCGGCGTAATTACCACCTGCACCTCGGCTCCTTCCTTTATAAAAAGCCGAAGAAGCATTGCGGCCTTATAAGCTGCAATGCTTCCTGTTATTCCGAGTATTATATTTTTACCTTTCAGTCTCATAAAACGGACTGAAATTAAATACGTTTTTTGTTCTCGCGTGCCGGATTTCGGTGGTAAATTTCACCTTCTTTTAATTCTTCAAACGCAATTAGCGTTGGTTTTGGCAAGCGCTCATAGAATTTTGAAATTTCAATTTGCTCTCTGTTTTCGAAAATCTCTTCCAGATTATCGGTGTACGATGCAAACTCCTGCAATTTCTGATTCAACTCTTCTTTTAGCTCCGACGAAATTTGATTGGCCCTTTTGGCAAGGATCATTACTGTTTCGTAAATATTTCCGGTTTCCTGTGTTAAAACCTCCAGGTCGCGCGAAATAGTTGACGGAGCTGCTTTTGTTTTCTTGTAATCCATATTCTAATTAATATTTAAATCTTCTTCCTGATAATTTAAAATTTCAGAGGCTTTTTCGTAAAATTTCTCTACCTCTTTTTTATACTTGCTCTCGGGATACTCATCAATAAATGAAAAATATTCATCAAGAGCATTGGTATATCTTTCGTCTTGTTTATCGATAATACTGTTGGTTGCCAATAAATACTTCGATTTTAACAACATATATTTCAGGTCCTCGCGGTATTTACTTTCGGGATATTTCTCGAGGCTATTGCCTAAAGCAATAACAGCTGCTTTGTAATTCTCGAAATCGTAATACAACTTGGCGCTTAAATAGGATTTATACACCAGCTTATCTTCCATCTCGTCAATCAATCGATTGGCCTCTTCAACCCTGTCGTTATAGGGGTAAAGGTTTATGTACAACTGTAATGCATCTATGGCTTCCTGTGTCACCTGCTGATCGAGCCTTGGTTTTGGCGATAAAAGATACGAGCAGTAACCAATCATAAACTGAGCTTCTTCCACATATTCGCTGGTGGGGAACTCTTTTACCAATGATTTAAAATAATGACCGGCCATTAAATAATCTTTTTGACCAATCATACTTTTAGCGTAGTAATAATAAATTTTATCGGCTCGCGAAGTCCCCCTGTAAATATTTACCAGTTCTCTGAATAAAGTGGCAGAACGAACGTATTCACCGTCTTCATAATACTCCACTGCCTTTTTATACTTGAACTCGTAATCCGTACTTTTTACAATTTTATTGTAATCTCCACAAGAGCTGATAATGAACAAAATTGCTAGTAATCCAATTCCCAAAAATCTAGTTTTCATAAACATGGCGCAAAAATATACTTTTTTTAATTAACTGAAACCTATTTTACTTCAATTTTTACACAAATTAATCGGTTAAAAACACAATCTATTTTACTCATTAATAGACCTGTAGGCAATTTGCGTAAAATAGCGATGTCGAAAATAACGCTATTTCGTATTTAAAACCTTATGAGTTAGTATTATTTAACACATTTGCTGAGATTTTAAAAAAGATTACATTTGCATCCTTATAATCGAAACTTAAAAACGAATCATCGTGGATATTTTTGCAAAATTCAGAAACAATAAAGGTGATATTGGCAAGTGGATGGACCAGATTCACGGATATTTTGCTTTTCCGAAACTGGAAGGCGAAATTTCGGCCAGAATGAATTTCCGAGGAAAAGAAGTGTTAACCTGGAGTTTAAATAACTACCTGGGCTTGGCCAATCATCCTGAAGTTAGAAAAGCTGATGCGGATGCTGCCGCACAGTATGGAATGGCCTACCCAATGGGAGCCAGAATGATGTCGGGGCAAACTGACAAACACGAGCAATTGGAACGTGAATTGGCAGCGTTTGTTAGTAAACCAGATGCTTTCTTGTTAAACTATGGTTACCAGGGAATGGTATCAGCTATTGAGGTGCTTGCCGGGCGTAACGATGTTATTGTATACGATTCAGAATCGCATGCCTGTATTATGGATGGCGTTTTCCTGCACAAAGCTAAAGGCGGTAAAAGTTTTGTTTTCCAACACAACGACATTGAAAAATGCCGTAAAATGTTAGGATTTGCTACAAAACGTGCACAGGAAACCGGCGGTGGTATTTTGTTGATTACTGAAGGTGTTTTTGGGATGACCGGACAGGTAGGTAAACTTGACGAGATTGTTGCCCTGAAAAAAGAATTTGATTTCCGTTTATTTGTTGACGATGCGCACGGATTTGGAACCATGGGGCCAACAGGTGCTGGATCGGGCGAACATTTTGGTGTACAAGACGGTATTGACCTTTATTTCGGCACCTTCGCGAAAGCAATGGCCGGAATCGGTGGTTTTATAGCCTGCGAAACAGATATTTGCTATATTTTACGTTACAACATGCGTTCGCAAACATTTGCAAAATCGTTGCCAATGGCAATGACTATTGGGGCACTTAAGCGCCTTGACATGATTCGTACCATGCCTGAATTGCGCGAAAATCTCTGGAAAATTGTTAACGCCTTACAAAGCGGATTAAAAGAAGCCGGTTTCGACCTGGGCAAAACCAATACGCAGGTAACTCCGGTATACATGAAGGGAGGAGAGGAAGAAGCTACTCAAATGATTTACGACCTTCGTGAAAACTATGGTATTTTCTGCTCAATGGTAGTTTACCCGGTTATTCCGAAAGGTGAAATTTTGCTTCGTTTGATACCAACAGCGATGCACACTTTAGAAGATGTGGAATTAACACTTGCTGCTTTTAAAGAAACCCGTAAAAAACTGGTTGCCGGAGAATACCGCACCGGAGAAATTGCCAAGGTTCAGGTTGATATGTAATATCTTAGAAACTAAATAAAAGAAAGGTTGCATTTGTATGCAGCCTTTTTTTATGGCTTACGGTGTTGTTTGCGCAATGGCTGTCAGTTCCAACTTTCTGAATTCAACCTCAACACCTTCAGCTTGCACTGCAATTTGACCTTTTGTAGCGGTACAATTATACCCCAGGTTAACCAAATCATCATTCACCCAAACTTTAATCGTATCTGCAACACATTCTATTTTCATGTTATTCCATTCTCCAAGCGGGTTTTCCGAGTTATTGGTAAGATTAATAATTCTACGTTTTTTCCCTTCTGTAATCCCCCACTCCTCTTCCGGACCACGTCGCTCCATCATATCTGGCACCGTAATATCTTCAACAATGCACCAGAAATCGCCGGCATCGCCATACTGCATTTGTACTTCTAACGATTGCGGGAACATTTTATACAAAGCCCGGGGTGTTGATGCGTGTACCAGAATACCACAATTACCGGGCTCGTTAGCAAAACGATATTCTACCTCGAGGCGGTAATTCTGAAATACCGAATCGGTAATTAAATGCCCGCGTGGTTCGCCCATGCTGACCAATAACGAATCACGCACCAAAAATGAGGGTTCCAGACCGGGATTATTGTCGGCATCCGGAATATCGGCATGCCACCCTTCGAGATTTATTCCGTTAAATAATTTTACCGTTTTATCAGGCGCTGTTTTGCAAGCACAAAACACAAAAATCATTACTGTTAACCACAAATATTTCCTCATCCTATTAAGAGTTTGATCCATCTATTTTATAAACATTTCTGCCCACTTAAGGTACTGTTCCCAATCGTAATCAGTTACATTGTGTTTCCCTGCTCTGATGTGATAAGCCAGCGTGTTATGAACAGCTTGATTTACAGGTGGCAGAATTGGTTGTTCAATACCTTTTTTACCATACAGCTCAAACACGGGAGTGGCATATAAAGCGGCTAAAAATTCGCCTTTTGGATCGGCCCACAGGTCTTCCTCGGCACTGGCAATATATACGGGTCGTGGTGCAATACAGGCAATTAATTCATGTTGGTCGAGCGGTAAAGCATTTTCGTTTTTGCTGTAGTTCTTAAAATTCTTACAAAACCAGTGCGGAAATGAACGATTTATGCGCCATACTGTTTCTCCGAACCGTCGTTTCGACAATGCAGCCCCGCCACAGCCCGAGTTGTTTGAAATAACTCCTGCAAAACGCCTATCGCTGGCTCCTGCCCACAAGGATGTTTTACCTAAACGGGAATGACCAAATACAATCACCTTTGAGGCATCAACAGCATCATCAGTTTCAAAATAATCCATGCTTCGGCTTAAGCCCCATGCCCATGCAGAAATTGCTCCCCATTCATCTTCTGCAGGTTGTTGCTGGTCATCTACGTAGAATAGTGAATGAACTCCGTCAGAAAAGTCATCCTTATCGGGATCAACTTCACAGTAATAAATAACTGCTAATCCAAAACCTGCATCAATTATTTTTTCCACCGGCCAACGATCCGAGCGTGCCCCCCGCGATTGTTCTGTTAACTGATTATTTATAATACCAAACGACGGATTATTTTTAGCCCATGCTTCTGAAATAATTATATTCACATCGTTGACTATGGTATGATTACCATAAAAATTATAAGCTACAAAAATGGGGGCTGGCGTTAATTGTTTGGGTAAATAAAGTAATATGGTAAAATGAATCTGCTTATTTTCTTTTTCAAAAAATAACTCCACTTGTTTTCTGATAGCTTTGCCGTTTATGGCTTCGGCACTTTCTTCCAGAATTTCTACCGATGAAATGGCCAACTGCCCCGGAACCTCGCCATAAATATTTTTCGAGAAAAAATCCATTAGCTCCGGTCTTCGTTTTTTTTCCCACTTTTTTGTGTTCCTTATTTTGCTGCCATTAAAACTTTTTAAGGGGTCCGACAATTTAAATTCGGGAACTTTATCCTCATCGTAATTAACATCAAACTGGCCGTAAGCATTAGATAACAAAAGGGAAAATAAAAGGCAAAACACTAATTTTTTCATGATAGAAACAGCAACTGATAATTAAGCAACATTGCTTAAAATTGGCAATTTGTTGGTTCTGTAGCAAGCATTTTTTTGATTTTTTTTTGATTTTTTCAGGATTCAGAAGAACGAGATGCCCGCGAAGAACATTACAAATTGAGTTGACTCATCGCATATAAGCTGTTCCTATTTTTGTAAAATTTTACCTTCTTTTTTGTATTCTTTTCTAATGCTCATTAAAAGGTCTTCCTTTTCAAGTCGTTTATTTTTCTTTTTAATGGTAAGCAAACCGGCATACTGAACAATGTTTACAATATTTGCACCGGTAAGCTCAAAATTTGTAGCCAGCTCTTCAGGAAAGATATTGCTCTGTAAAAACTTTTTCGCAGGTAAATAAAGTTCCCACAATTTTTGACGCTCCTCCACGCCGGGCAATTCAAACTCAACAAATGCATTAAATCGTCGGGTAAAGGCGCTGTCGATATTTCCTTTCATGTTTGAAGCCAAAATAACCAAGCCCTTATAACTTTCCACCCTTTGCAACAAATAAGATACTTCCTGATTGGCGTATTTATCGTGTGCATCGCGCACATTCGTGCGCTTTCCAAACAACGAGTCGGCCTCATCAAAAAACAAAATCCAGTTTTTATTTTCTGCCTTGTTAAACAATCCCGATAAATTTTTTTCCGTTTCGCCGATATATTTTGAAATCACCATCGACAAATCAACACGATATACATCGCGCCCGGTGTATTTACCCAACAAACATGCAGTAAGTGTTTTACCTGTGCCTGACGGGCCATAAAACAGAACCTGGTAACCGGGTTTTATTTTATCCTGCAGGTTCCATTTTTCCAGCAGTTGTTCGTTATAGTTTAACCAGGTTTCAAGTTCATAAACCTCGTTCAGTGTTTTAGCTTTTAATACCAGGTTTTGCCAGGTAAAATTTGTAAAAATGCGCTGCGCCGGAAAATCGCTCCCCAACTTTGGGCGCGATATTTTTCCCGAGATAAACAAATCAATGTATTCGTCGTCGAGGATTAACTTACCACTCATTTTTGGTTCACCTGGTGGAACTGGCTCTAAATACAATATATTTTTTTGGGCGAAAAGATGCTCCTCATCAAACAGACCAGCTATCTCCAGCCTTTTATCAATATCGTGCCCGGCTAAAATGTACAGAGCTGTTTCTCCTGTTGGTAGTAGTCCACGATGATTTTTCCCTTTTACACCGCCAAACTCAGGAAAATCGCCGCCATTGGGAAGGTATTCAGCGATAATATTATTAAAAAATTCTGGAGAAATATGAGGAACAAGCGCAATTAAAAGTACAACTATTTCCGACTGATTTAATTTATATCCCTCTATGTATTTTCCCAAAACAGAATCATCAAGACCAACCGTCTCAAACTTTACAGGATTTAAAGGAATTCCTTTTATTTCATGATTGAGTCGATTTTTTATAAAATCTTGCAACCTAGACAGAACAAGTTTTTTCATTATTCAGCAAATTATTAGGAGCTTTGGTTTTCCAGAAAAGTTACATTTGAAAAATAACGTCGAAAAATATTCCATGGCAAGACTCTGGTAGGCAGGTTTCCTCCACCTAATGATTCACCATGCGGATTACGCAGGGTAATGGTATCATCATTAATATCCATAACGGTATAAGCATGCAAAGGAACAATTTTATTGAGTCGGGTAAATTGATTTGGTTCAAACCTTCCTGTTCCTGCAGTTACTGGTTGATTTGACCGGAATGCAGCTCTCACTCTGGTAATTAATTGTTCATTAGTCAAACTACTTAGATTCAGCTCTTCCGCTTCCTGCCCCAGTAAGGTTTCTAATGCATTCTCTTCAAAACCTCCTTCAATTTCATCATAACTACCTTTTAACTTTGCATAGGCCTTCTCAAACAAACGAACCCAAAGTTCGGTTCCCTGCGCATTCGTATCTCCAGCGTTTGCATATGTTAGAGCACCTCTGCCGCTATCTCGCTGAGGGAAAGTAGCAGTGACATTAACAACTTGTTGTCGGAAATTATCACCATCTCTTACATATAATATTACATTATAAGAACCATCAGATTGTTGTGATATCCTATTTCTCAATGCGTCCGGATTGCTTCTGGCAATTGCAGCAAGTGAAGCAAGAAAATAACAGTCGCCAATGGCACCTTGTGTAATATCATCAGGAGAATATTCGTCAGTATCATCGCGGTCGTTGCCAATTGTTGCAATTGGCCCGGTTTGAGTTGCACCATAGCTTGAAGTTGAATCGTTTGCCTGAATAGCAGGATCGGTGCCACTCAACATGGAGTTAAAACGTTGTAAATAATCGCCGGATAAATCATCGCGAACAACTCCCACAAAAGTTGTATGCGTTCTCAGTTCCGAAAGCTGTGCAGGCGACATGGAAAGCATCGTAGTATAAATCAAACTTTCATCCGTTCCTGTTCCAACAGTGGCCGTCCATAAAGAGTTTATGTAGGCGGGATAAGCAGACTCAGCCCCATATCGGAAAAGTAATTGAGTTTTTGCATAATCATGTCCCGACATTTCATTTCTTAATGTTCGTTGTACCCATGTTGATTGTTTCAATAAAGCCCTGTTTGAAGAACTTCGAATTGCATCGTACACCAACTCCTCATTTGTTCCGGCTCCGTCTGTTGCTTCCCATATAGTTAAAATTCCTGGTGGAAAATTTGTTTCCGGCCCATACTTTAGTAACAACCTGGCTTTAAACAAATCGTATCCCGATAATTCAGAACTTAAAATTCCCTCTATTCGGCCTCTTAAAAGATTTCTTTCGCTGCAGCCTCTAATGGCGCTAAAAATACCCTCTTCATCGGTTCCCCATCCGCTTGCCGCATCGGCAACTTGCTGATATGCTTCATCTGCGGTCGATCGCTGAACTAATGTTTGGGAAGTGCTGGCCCCTTGTTGTAAAGTATGAGTTAACTCGTGGGCAATTAGTTTTTGGCCACTTTCAGAATGAGGTTGATATTGTCCGGTATTAAAATAAATATCATTGCCCGAAGTAAATGCCCGTGCCCCCAAATCTTTATTTAATTGAATGGCACGACTGTCAGTATGTATTTTTACATTGCTAAAATCAGCCCCGAACCCACTCTCCATTTCCTGCTGAACAGTTCTATTTAGCTCACTTCCTGCGCCTCTGCTCTGTTTTAATAATTGTTCCGTTGTATGTTGTCTACCAACGGTATTATCTTCACGCTTTGTTTGTAGCGATTCCTCCTCTTCGTTATTTACAGATTGTTGCTGAATTTCAAACTTGGGCTGTACTTCTTCCTCCTCAGACTCCCGTTGTAAATTCAACATATCCAATTTGGTTTGTGCTTCTTCCTCCTCTTCAACTTGCTTCTGTACCAGCGAAGTTATTGATTCTGAGTGTAATTTTTTTTGAGGTATTGAATTTTCAGCAGGACTAAAAAATGGCTGAGAAGTGTTTCTTTCATTTATTACCTGATCGGCAACACGATCGGCCTCTTTTTCGTATTTATCATTAGATTCACCAATATTTAACTTTGCCTGCCCGGTAAAAAAGCCTGACGCCGTTTTTTTTGAAAAGAAGGACCGACTGCTCTTTCCTGGATTTTCCGGTTTATTTACTTTTGTTTTCATAAGCTTACCATTCAACAAATATCAATTCCTTTTTCCATGGAAGTTTTACAATGGAAATGTTCCAAGGTAATTTCTCCAATAATGCATCCTGAACTTTACGTTCAACCGTGAGTTTATAATTTTGATCGAGTGTTGTTAATTTTCCCTGCCGTTGTACAAACAGCTGTCGCAAACCATTTGCCGAGGTGTTCTTAAGTGCTTTCCAGTTTTTTACCACAGCAAGCATCAATAAATCGGCTTCTTGCTTTTCCTCATACGACAAAAGATTTTTTGCACTAAGGGGCCGGTTTAAGGGTACGTTGCACAAGAATTTTTCGAAAATCATATCGGCTTCAAAAAAATTCCCCTTACCAGTTGCGCAATAATGCAAAGCTTGTACAGCGTGCATTTTAAACTTTTCCTGAATGGAATCGTCGGGATTCAACCAACCATTATGTTCAAAAAAAGTTTTAATAAATGGATGAAAAAGGATCATACCGGCATTATCCACCAAACCATTGTAGTTACTGGCTTCTTCAACCTCTGATCCTTTTTCTGATTCAAAGTTTACAAACGCTTCCCCTTTAATGGTTGGATTATTTTCAGGAAGCTTACTATCCATTTTAGCCCACTTTTCAATGCTATTGTGTTGACCTGGCTCCAATTTCGAAATACGCTGTTCTATTTTGTCTGAAAAAAGCAGGTTTATCAATCGTTTCGGAACAATTTCTGTCATTTGTTTTTTTAGCCCAACCAAATCTTCCGAAATCTCATCTATGCCCAATGGGTTATGTTGTATTAAAATGGCCAAACACCGGAACCATAATTCTTCACCTCCCTCGTGGCGAAACAACTGTAAAACAAATGCTTCTAAAAATACATGGCTGGTATTTTCAGGGATTTTCTTAAGAAAATTTCTGAGCTTTGTTGAAGACTTAATCAGTCCGAAAGATTGTAAAGTGTGTATGACCAACTCCGCGCCAAATTGTAGCACAAATCTTCTTGTAGCAATTTTATTCTGCTGAAAAGTTGATAAAAGTTTTTCTCTAAACTTATCCGATTTAATTACAATTTTCCAATTTTTCGTACTGACAAGGGTTTCGACCTGATTGCGTTGGGCATGCCAGGGCAGATTTCCTGTTAATAAAAAATATAATAAAACTTCCTGCTCATCAGCATCCGGATCAATCCTTTTTCCTTCGATACTTTTTTCATTTTTAGTGATGAAGCTTTCGGTTTGACCTTCGACATTAGCCATTTCCTGCTCAAAGTTTTTAGCATTTCTCAACTGCAATAACTTATTTTCCAGCTGCGCTTCAATGGCTTGCCGGATACTTTCCAGGTCAGTTGCTGTTTCAGCATGCACAGCAAGTTTCAGTTTCTCAAAACGAAAGGTCTGACCTAAATCGTATCTCTCAAATAGTCGTTCAATTGAGGGCAATACATCATCTTGTAAAAAACTACCGGAGTTGTTTTTTACCCAGTTGGCTTCCTGTTCTGAAGCTGTTTCCACCTCGACAAACACCCGACTGATTATGTGCCTGTTACCTGTCAATATTAAATTAGTTTTTTATCGTAAAGTAGCTTTACATGAGTTAATAAAATGGCGGTTTTTTCCACTCTTTGCGCATAAGATTTCATGTACGACTTTGCGGCATCACTCAACATAAATTCGTGCTTCTGAAGTAGCTGTAACAGTTCTACTATTTGATTTAATAGCGGAGCAATAACGGGTTCGTATTTTTTTAAGACTTCAACCGACTGGCATCCCAACACATTGTAAAACAATCGCAATTGATACTCAACAAGCTGAAGAAATTGTGCGGCAATTTCTTTTTGCTGCTGCATTTCGACCACCATCATAGCGGTATCGTTTAACAGATTGGCAAAAAAGGTCGTTAAACGCTCGTTTTCTTTTCCGGCCAGCCAGGCATCAACCGTATTTAAAACTCCCTGGTTATACAGCCGTGTTCCTCCGTAAATCCGTTGTGTTGCCACCAGGTATTTTGCAAGAATACTTCCATCTTCCAGGGTAATTTTCTGGAGTAATCGCTGATCTGTTAAAATTGCGGCTTTTGCTTCCTCAACACAAGTCGCTTCTGCGGGTTCTTCAATGTATTTGGTTTGGAAAGTTGTACGTGATGAAGCCGGTGGACAAACATCAGCACCATAGGCGGTTAAAGCAAGCTTCCAATCGGTAGGGCTGTTTGGTGTAAGCTCAATAATGACCGGCTCGGTAGTGCTTTGCTTTTTAATGGTTCCGTTAATGCTCCATTCAAACTGCGAGGCGTTAGCGGACAAGTTATTTAACACAAGGTTGTTCTTGTCCTGAAGCGGTTTAAACGATGCTTTAGGTGCTTTATGTATTGTGACCTTGCAACCTGAGTTCTGTCCGTTCACCAAAAACTCAATGGTTCCTCCTGCCGAAGCTGCGGGAATAAAAACAAAGGTTCCGTTGGCATCACGTTCAACACCATCGCCCTGTATTTCTACTTTAGCATTTTCGGGTATTACTGTAAAAGGATAGGCCTGTTTATCGTTCTCGCAGAAATTGACCGGAGTAATTTCAATTGTTGGTTGAGTTTCAATAAACGTGATGTAATGTTTTACTGTTGACTTACAAACTTTATTGGCAGCAGTCACACTTAAGGTTACCGTTACTTTGTTTTTGTCGTTAACGGGCAGGCTGTATTTATGAGTAGGGCTTTTTTCAGTTGAATAGTTTCCATCACCAAAATCCCAGTAAAAACTTGCGCCTTCCAAATCACCTCTCGGAACAAAAGTATGAACGGCTAATTCTGTTGGCTCTTCGGGCACGTCAAAATCAGCTTCAATTCCGCGGTAAACAGTAAGTTCTGCATCAGTAAGCTGACCGTTAACTGTAAATTTTAAAGGCCTCGCAATCATCTCTTCCGGGAAGCTTTCGGAAGAAACAAATAGCTTTTTGCCTTCAATTTGAATACCGGGAACCACAGGGCTAAGCTGCACTATCCCATCAACCGGTGAAACATCCAGAATTATGGGATCCTTATCGGATTGTAAACAATAATTATCGTCGCTAAGCCGCAGTTTTACCGGTGGTTTTTGTATAATGTAGTTTATCGGTGCACAATCAGAACAACACTGATAAGGCAAGGCAAAATCGGCCACCACCGTATTATTTGGCACTTTGGATACCGGTATAAATTTTTCGAGCGTTTCAATACGCTCAAGATTCGTCCTGTAGTTCTCGTATTTTAACATTCCGGTGGTAGCTTTCAACAACGATGTTCTATCGTTAAACGACAATTTCTCGATGTTTAGAATATCACTGGCAACTGTTTTTTTAAGCATTGCTGAAAAGTCTGCTTTCGTATCTACTGCGCTTAATTTATCACCAAGTGAAACGTTATCTGTTTTTTCGGCGTTCTTGTACACAATTACAAAAGTACCTCCGGGTTCCACTCCTGCTTTATGCTCCAATCCGGGATGTTGCTCTATAAATTTTGACAATTGCTTTTGCAGCAGTATTTGCTCCTTGCGCTTGTTTACCTCGGCAAGTAATACTTCCAATTTTTTTCCGGAACAGCAAACAGCCGACAACTGATTGATTAACAAACCGGTAAAAGCGCGCAATTGCGTTGACAATTGCGTTGAGTTATAACTGGCTTTTAACTTTTGAACCAGCTTGCACAGTTGCGATAATGAAAGCTTATAATCAGTTAATTTATCCGTATCTACTTCGTTAATCGCTAAAGGCATGCGCTGCGAAAGCACATAACTACCAGCCATTAATTCCACCGATTTGTTTACCACAAATTCTTTTAATTCAGGATCTGCATTCCAGGCATCGGTATTTACTTTTTCCTGCAAAGCATTACCGGCAGTAGCTACAATATCGTTCACCGATCCTCCAATGTTTGCTTCTATGGCTATTTTCATGGCCTCGCCAATGGTATTTTCGGCAGTTACCAGGTTATCGGTTACGGCACTGGCCCTATTTTTTGTTTTCAGTGAATAGACCAATGCTCGATTATAAACCGAATAATCTGCCTCGCTTAACTTTTCTTTTAACAACTCGGTGCGCGAGGTTAGTGTTGCGCCTATCATTGCATCTTTTTTTAGCGACAGTTCCGGTTCTTTGATATTTGTTCCCGGAACCTCGGTACTAAACCCTGAAAAGAAATCGCTTACCTGAGCCAAAACACAATCCTGCTCTGCCCGCCATGCTTTTAACATTACAGACAAATCTTCAAATTCGCAGGAATAATCTTCCAAATCGATGTTGCTGGTGTTTATATTTACCGACAGGGCTTTCACATCAAAACCAAGCCCATATTTCAATTTTAGTTCCTCCAATTCCTCTAATACATCACGATAATCTTTTCCCTGGTGGCCTTCAATACGCAGAAAATCGTGTTGCGAACTTGTATATGCCAATGGTTCTATTATATGTGAAAGCTTAGAATATGTTGTTGCATGATAGCTAAGATTCTCCTCCTCTGAAAAGTTGTTTGTTTGCTCATAATTCCATGCTTTTAAAAATGCCCTGTCAACTTTATAATAGAAAGGAATACTTTGTTTACCAGGCACATTTTTTTGTGATGGTGTAATTTTTAGTTCTCCTTTTGCAGGGCTGTAATTTGTAATAAGCAACAGTAGGCGTGCATACAAGCTTTTGGCTTTTTCCATTTCGGTAGCCCATACTCCCAATGCGGGCGATGGATAAAAACGATGTCTGAAGTTTTTGAGATCTGTATTAACTTCGGAAAGTTTGCCAAGTAATAAATGTTTTGGAAAGGCCTCAATATCAGGAATACATACTTCATTCAGTTTTAACAAACAAGTTTTAAGCTCGTTATAATTATCCGTTAAATCCTTTAAAAAATCGTAACGGTACTGAATATCAAAAGGAACCAGATACGGACTAAATGCAAAATGAGATTTGAGCTGCGCAATTAACTGACTGATTCTTACGCTTCCACCATCCAAAATTACACCAAAACTATTTTGAATTTTAGTTATTCCAATGCAAAGATTATCAACGAGCCCGTCGCTTTTAACCGCATCGTAATAGGCACGTTTCAATTCGTCGTATTTAGTTGAATTAACTTCGTTTAGCACCACTTTTCGCACTGCCAGTGCTGGCAAATCGAGATAAGCCTTTGTGTTGTTGTGCCCGGCATAAATTGAATCGTTATTGGCCAGGTACTGTGCATCGTTTTCGTTCAGTAATAAAACGCGTAAACGGTTTACTTGCTCAATGCCCTGGCTATCGCAATCAATGGCCGTGCATAAATCACCTTTGAGCGCGTACGATTCAAGGTACAGCAATACAACCATTTCTTTCAAATTACTAAAACTGCTAAGCTTTGTGCTGCCTTCAACAGCTGTTGGAAAGAGCTCGTACAAATCAATTTTTTTAGAAGACAATCTGCCAATACCAACCAAGCGTTTAAAGGGGTCGTAACTGGCTGCATCGTCTTTAAATTTCCGGAAATAGGCAAAGGGAAGTGCAGTAGTCGCCAGTTGCTTTTTCAAGGATCCCTTGCGGTTTATTTTTAACGCAATAAGATCCCCATCGGTTGTTACCCCAACACCCGGTGCTATATAAATTTTACCGCTTTTAAAAGCAAGTTTGAAACCACAGGCTATGCCAACGCCACTCAGCAAAATACGTGAGAGCCGGTCCTGGTCATCAAAATAATTAATAAACTCGTTTAACTGCTCGTTGGTTAAAACCTGGTTTTCAACAAAAGTGTGATACTTGGTGGTAATCTCGTTTAATTTTGCTTTCATTTTATCCGTATTTAAAGGTTTCCGATATTTGTACGGCCTAAAACAATTCTTCCGCCTGTTTTATCTTCTTCTTCATCGCAATCAATCAGCCTTCCGGCCGGATAAATTGTTGTTAATTCACTTATTACTTTTATAAGTTCGTGAAGGCTCAGTTTATCTTGTGCCTGGTTTAAGTTTGTTTTTTTAAGCAAGAATGTTTTCCAGGCGTTTTCCAACTTCAACATATCATTATCTTCCTCTTTTACTTTGTCTTTCCGGTTACCAATCCAACAAATACGTGCAAGCACATGGGCCGGTAGTTCGCGTCGAATTTGTTCTTCCATAAAGTTTCTGAAATCGACATTGGCAAACCGGTAGGTCCAACCTGGCAGCACCACGGTTACGCGGTACGAATATGGATCGATAGGCATACAGTCTTCATCTTTTTTGAAACAAATTGGCATAAACTGCTTTGTTAAACCGTGCAGACTGGTTACGTCGGGCCTGAGCAGAATATGTTCGATAATAAACATACCCTCTTCAGCAAAATCCTTACTTAAAAATCGTTGAATATCAAGCATGGCTTCTTTTAAATCCGGGGGCGAGTTGTAGTAAATAAATTGCCGGGCAATAATTCTATCGGTACTCTCGGGGTTAGCATTCAGATTAATAATATTAAATGAATATTTTCCCTGGTCGGACAATTGTACTTCAAAATTTCCAATTACCAACTGGTCAGTCAGCTCTTTTTCAAAACCTGCAATTATTTCTTCCGGAGTTGTTTCAAGAATTTTAACTACCGCTTGGTAAAGTTCTTCCTCGGCATAGCGGGGTGCCGGGTAATCTTCGGTAGCCGACAGAATATGAATGCCATTTTGATTATTAATATGCCAACGGAATACATCTTTACCATCGACATTGGTCAATTCATAAATCTCAACATAGGATTCTGACAAGTTTCTTCTGGAAAAATCTTTAATTCCGCATAAACGAGCCACTCTTTTTTGCAGGCCCGAAACATTGTGGGTATCCCATAAATGTTCGGGTGACTGGTGGTAGTAATTAAAAGCACTTCCGCGCCAGTTACTAATTCCTTTGTTCAAAATCTGGTTGCCATTTGCTTTTTCGCCATATTCCAATAAAAAATTTTGTTTGGCGTTTACCACAGCTCTATCGGCATAACTGCCATAAAGTTGTTTCATTAAAAAAGCATAATCGGTAAATTTTTCGGCAAAACGCCCAAGCAGATGGTCGAGAATTTGATTTTTACGGTTGATATTATCATCAAGCCCAGCTAAAATCTTTCTTGTCAATTCTTCGTCGTTTGCAGGGTAATCATTTACCAGGTCTGAGAAATCAAGAACATCGGTAACTACCTGAGTGAAATAGGTAGTTGCCAGGCTATTATCAACTGCTAACAAATTCTTTACCTGATTTAAGTGAGCAAAATAGCTTGCCAATACCTGGTCAAAAAATAAAAGGTAGCCCTGCAGCTGTTTTGCCTGCACCTTTCGTTTAACCGTTGCTTGCGAAGTAAGTCCAGATTCACCAATTCCGTATACCTCTGGAAAATGGTTCTGGATACTTGTTGTTTTTTTTACATCGGTAAAAGTTCCGGTTGGTATTTTTAAATGTCTATCTGCTTTAGCGGCCTGATTCGCTTCAAGCTTAGCGGCACGAATTTCCTGCCGGAATTTTCTTACCAAAAGGCTGTTTACATTCAGTGGCAACACACCTTTTTTATAGCTAAAAGCGCTATCAGCGCAAAGTTTTGGCTTTTTGCCCTGCTCAACACAAATCAACCATTCATTATTTTCATCTGACGCATTTTTGCAATCTTTTATACTAATTTCATGAATTACTTTTACACCGTCAATGGCCATAATCAATTGCATAATATCAGATAGCCGTACCTGTTCGCGCAACTTTGCATTTTCCAGTTCCACTGTATCAATAAATCCGTTTTGCAATAGCGGGCCTTCAAAAATTTGCTCAGTACCGTAGCCTTTATTCAGCATTTGCTGTAAGGAATAATAGGTAATGTCCGGCGAAAAATAATTGTCTATAGCTTCCAGCACCCGGGCATGTACCATTTCTTCGTTAGCATCAGGCTCAACCTCAATGTTTGCACAAACCGCTATGGCATGGGTTTGCACTTCTTCAATTTTTACCAGGTCCTCACAAAGGTTTCGGTTGCGATGATAAATCGCAAAAATTTCATTTTTTATGCGTTCAATTTCACCCTTTTTATCACCTGTGCCAGGAAATTTATCCTCATTGGGTTCATCAAAATCAACAATAAGTTTATAGAGTCCATTCAGCATAAAGCTGGTTTTATCATCCGCGTCAATGGCATCAAAATCACCTTCATCATACGAAAGTTGTTTGTGTTTTAAATTGGCAAAAACGGTTTTATTAAAAGGCTGCAACCAACAGTTTTTAACACCGTCAATATCGATAAAAAGTTTACGATAATCGGCTTCTGTTACTGGTTTGGAAGGTAATATTTCAGTGGCATCAAAAAACTGTTCTTTTAACGAGGTAGTTTGATCTGCCGGGGCAAGCAAGTTCTCAAGCGGCATTGATATTCGGGCACCAAGGTCGGTAATGGCGTAGCAAAGCAACTCTAAAATTGTAATTCCGGGGTCGTGCGAATTATAATCTGTCCAGACGTTTCCGGCCAGTTGTTCAATATATTCTTGTCCTCGTTGGCGCAACCAATGATAATCCAAATCATTTTCGGTTGATACGTTTTTTGGAATGGTAATATGCTTGTCTATTTCTGACATGTTTCGGCAGGTTTAATTGTTAGATTACTACAGGTATCTTCGGCAGTATCAACCTGGTGCTCTTTTGACGAGACCAGAATGGACATCGGGTGTGCAGGTACTGCATTAACAACTTCCTTTTCAGGCAAATCATCCATCTTTTGCCACAATTTAAGGTGAGTTACAAAATCAATATATGATAGATTTTCAATGAAATTAACCACTATACTTTTGTGCAAGGTTTGCCCAAAACGCAATTCGCCGCCCGAATCGAATGCCCAGGGTGAAAGCAAAGCAGTAAGATCGTTTTTCAGTTTGTTTTTATAAAAACTTTCATCAAAACCTTCATTAAATTTCACTTTTACGTCTATTCTAACTTCTTCGTAATTAGGATTTACAACCTGCACATTAACCAAAGGTGCACTAAGTTGCGCAATATACTGTCGAATTTCGTTAAGCAGCGCCCGGCTTACACGTGGTTGATAAATATCAAACACATTTCTATTTACGATATCAGGCACTACCACCAGGCATACGTTACCCGGCTTCAGGTATTTAACTAACTGAACTCCATTTTCTACTCCGGTGTAAGTATGGCTTAAACACTTTACTTTATGAATTTGAGGAAATTGTTGTAGTACCAGGTGCTCGTAATCCCAAATGGTAATGGCTCTGTTTTTGTGCCTAAGCCGCTCGCTCACCCGTTGGTAATAGCTTGCATCAGTTTCGTGGGCTGTACCTCCAAACGAGTTAAATGGCTGATTTACTGATTTAACACGGGCATTACGTTTAATTAATTTTGAAATTGTACCGGCTTCCAATCCATTTTGTAAATGCGACAACTCGTTGTTATTATCCGTAAAAGCAGCTTCGCAAGCCTGGGCATAAACTCCAATTACCTTTGCAACAGCATTATACGATTTATGAATTCGAGCTCTAATCCAGCTAAACCCTACGGGTAAAAGAGTGTTTTTTTCGCTCGTTTCATTTGGCAAAATAAATTTTAAGATACCCGATTTAAGCAAATTATCGGTGTTGTTGCTTATAATATTGTTTGTTGATAAAGCTTTCCATTCGTTGTTACTAAGTACCCACCACTCTACCTTTTGATTTCCCTCAAAAGAATCAGCCAGTGGGTCTTCACTTCCTTCCAAAACCTGAAAAAGCAGCGAAATGGTTTGTCCGGCCTTGGCATTTTCAAGACCGATATACATTTCACCTCCCATACACAGAACGGGCATTAGTTGAATTTTTACGGCATCCTCTCGGTTTATAAAATCATTCTTCAACTTTGCCGTTATCGATTCTGTTTTTTGACCAAATGGATATTCATGAAAAAGTGTTATTTCATTTCTGGAGTAATAATTTTTATTTGAAAGTTCGACAACAGTTTTTGCTGACGCACTGTAATCCAGCGTAATAGCTTCAACAAAAGGCGTATAAGGCTCGTTCGGAATAAGCGCATTCTCTTCCTCGCTGCTCATGGCCAATGCATAAATGCGGGGGTACATGTTATGCCAAAAATGTTCGTTAAGCGAAAGCCTTAACGGGCCTGATTTTTGTTGATCAGTTGAAGGATTTTCTACTTCCAGATTAAGATAAAATAAACCGTCGCTTTGCTTATTAAAAAGCGTAATTCCATCTTTTACGGCCAACCAGTCTTCACGTTCTTTAAGTTCAACCCTACTTGTAAAATACGCATCGTTTTCCACAATCAGGTTTGAGGGGTCGGTATTAATTTTCCAGTTAAAAGTAGCATCCGCATTTAACATCAATTGCTCAATGGTTTTATCATCAAGCGTGGTGCGCTTTTTTTCAAGTATTTCTTTGGCTGTGTAGGCGCGAGTTTTAGTCGTAACTTTTAAAGTCCCATCAAAAACGAGGTACTTTCCAATTCCATTCAGGTAGTCGTTTGCCGAAATCTGATTAGCAAAATCATTCCGATAAGCATAATACCAGGTTTTAAAGTCATCAGGGGTATTTTTCCATTCGATATTTAATTGCAGTTTTTCCCAGTTTTTTTGATAAACCTCAGGGCAATCAATATAAAACTTCGATTTTTTTACCGGCTGTGTACCAAATGGATAAAAAGGTTTATCGGATAATAAACTACCAATATCGTTTGATAGCTTAAGCTTACGGAATGCGCGCACATAAACACCGACAGAAAATTCGGTTAGCTCAGCAGATAATAATTTGCGGTATAGCCGATGTGCTTCTGAATTTTCGGTTTTTAACAACACACGGCATACCGGGTTTGCGCCTTCAAAATTTTCGCCATGTACTGCGCTATCATAGGCCACAATGGCATTTTCTTCTTTTGGGATGCGAAATGCCAATTTTAGATGTTTCCTGTCTGTGTTTAATTCTGACGAATAAATTTGAATATCATTAGCATCGAAAATCGTTTCCATTGGTTGAAAAGGGCCAAGCCACCCTTTTTCACCTGACAGAAAAATTTCAATATTGTTTTCAATTTCGCTAAAAACAATAGTACTTTCTAATGCCCGGGCAAAAGTCATGCTTAACTGCACATTACGTTCTCCTTCCTGTAATTCAAAAATGTTTCCGGAAAAGGCAAAACCTATTCTTGCATCGGGCAACTCGGGATATTCCCTCAAATCGGCTTTATTGCTTAATGGTGGTGTTTCGTAATAACCAAAAGGCCACCACTTTATATCCTCATTTTCGAATTTGGCTCCCTGTCCATCATAAGAATTGGCAACACCGGCTGCTTTTATTTTTTCGTTCTCATGGTCGTTATAAACACTTTTAATGTGTGCTATTTTCACCTGGTTTGCAATAAAATCGGTGGTGGTTTTATAAACGCGCTTATTTCCGTTAGGGGCCTTTCCTCCATCCAGGAGTGTACCGGGTTTAAGCTGTTCCTCAACAGCATTTTTAGCTAATTCAAAAAGCAAATACACCTTGTCTGGCTCTGCCTTCTTTTTCTGAATTTGAAGAATTTGTTGATAGTAAAAATCGAGATGACGCTTTGTAAGTTTATTAAACCTGTTTTTTGTTGTATCTATAAGTTTTATAAATGCTACAAATAGCGCCAGGTGCGGACTAACAGTCCCTCCGTTATCTGCTGAATTGAGGAATGACTGGATGTCTTTTTCAGCTTTAAAAAACGCCTGCCAATTTCCGTCGGCTGTTTCGTTATTTGTTGAGCTAAAATAATTGACATGTTTGGCAAAGTTCCAGGCAAACAACATCCATTGCTTCAATTCAAAATCATTTAGATTAAAGCTATTGGGGGCTAAGGCCTGGTTAAATCGTTTGGATTGTTCCGAGCCTTCGCGTTTTAACAGTATATCTTTTCCGCAGTTCATTATTAACTTTTGTATTAAATTTCTGTTCCTTCCTCGCGGTAAAACGGAAACACCATATTACGTCTTGAATTTGTTGTTCTAACGGTATAATTTATGCCAATTAGTACCTCTCCTCCCAACTGGCTGGCTTTGTCGATGGTAATTTTATTTACATCTATTCTTGGTTCGTGGTACAGAATCGCTGTTTTTATCAGATCTGTTATGTAGGTTTTCAGCGTAAGGTTTAAGGGTTTAAATAAGAGCTCGTCGAGGTTGCAACCATATTCAGGCAACATTATACGTTCACCCAAGCGGGTTGACAGCAATATTTCCAGGCTGCTTTCAATATCTGCTTCGTCTTCCAGCATTTTAACACCGCCGGCTTGCTTACTAAACTCGGGCGGAAATGCCCAACCTCTTCCTAAAAATGAGTGATTCAATTTCATACTAACCTCCAATATTTACAGTAAAACATCCGCTAACTATCGATCCTCCATGTGCAGTGGTATCGCCAAGCCTTGCAGCCGGCATACCTCCAATCATAACAGTTGCCGAGCCTTGCGCAATGGTATCAGGAGGTCCGGTACAGATTGCCATATCGCCAACCCGTGCAGCGGGTAATCCGCCAATATTTACATTTGCACAGGCCGGAGGTAAAATTGTTCCGCCCACATGAGGTACTCCGCCCGGATTTACCATGGGGCAGGTATGCATATCGTTTATTCTTGCTGCTGGTGGCATATCAATTAATATTTACTAATGATCCTTTAATTTCTGTAATTGCCGAAGAGGATAGCTCGGAGCCGGCTGCTCCCTCTGCTTTAAAGTTTCCGTTTGCCTTTAAATCAATATTATTTGCTTCGAAGGCAATATCGCCTGATGCACTGATTTTAAAATCGGCACCTGTTTCCATAGAAATGCCTTCAGCATTTAACACTATTTTGTTTCCATGCTCATCTTCCACACATATGTTTCCGGCGTTATCGTCGATGGTAATTTTTTTCCCTGATGGCGTTTCAACATTGACTGATTCATTCTCATCGTTAAACATCAGTTTAATTCCACTTCGGGTTACAAATCCTTTCTCATGGTTTTCATCAGAAGGCTCTATTGGCGCAGGTTTGGCACTGCTGTTAAGCATTCCCAAAATAACGGGGTTAGCAGGATTGTCATTTATAAAACCTACAATTACTTCATCCTCCAGCTCGGGCCGAAAAAACGATCCTCTCTGGGCTCCTGCATCCAATGAGGCAATGCGCGCCCAAATTCCCTCTTCAATGTTATTTACCAGAGGAATGTTAACCTTTACGCGATATTCGCCATCGGGGTCTTCTTCAAGTTGCGTTACTTTGGCCACCTGCAGTCCGTTTACGGCAGCCATTAATCCGGCAGCGGGTGCAGCATTTATGTCAACTGTTTCAGAAAACCATTTCGGGTTTATGCCAAATTGTGCATCGCAGGTCCAGTCTCCATCAGCAATCTGATGCTTAACCCCAGACACGTACACTTTTCCGTTAAACCGGTCGCCAACACCTGCCAACACAATAGTTGTATCGGGTTTTACATTGGCAACTCCCTGAAATTTAACCCTCCCCCGTATTTTTGCCAGTTGATTAAACATCTTTTTTGCATTGGCCCATGTCTGAGCCATTTCGCTGTTGCCAATACTGCCGTCTTTTAACTCCAATTTTTCCAACTCAATTACACCACTCAATTCATCGTTCGAAAGATTTCCGTTTAGCGTAATTGCTGTATTGTCGGCTGTGGCTTCGAGCACTTCCTGGTTGGCAGCATCCCAGCCAAATGAAGTAACCGTTTGGCATTGCTGTGTGGCATCAATTTCTGCATCTAAATCAAGAATCGTTGCACCAAAAACCAGCGAAAGCTGTTCATTTTGCTCGTAATCGGGAGTTTTAAATTTAAACTTCCCATCATCGGCAAAACAAACCTTACCGTTGGCCTGTGCACGGGTTACACAAAAATCCCAATCGCTAACATCAAACTGCACCAGTTGTTGCTGCACAACCGATGATGATTCAATTTCAACAGGAAAACCATAAGACCCGGCAATTTCTTCAATTGCATCACTATCCAGAGTATCGTAAAAACAATTGCTTTTTCTGCCCACAGTCATTTTTACGGTTTCATCCTTGCATTCAACAATTAACAGCGCCCCAGTTGTTCTTATTTTTAAATTATGCCTGAGAATAAGCCCTTTAAAAATTGTTTCATTTTGCGAATGGTAGCCCGCTTTTACCTCTACAGTGTTACCCGGAACAAAGTATTGCTGGTTGCTGAGGTTAAAATCCTGTTGTGCAGGATCGCCGTCGAGCAAAACAATTTTTGCCCACGGTATGCGATTTATTTCCTTTTCAACGGTAATGCTTAATATTTGATATTCCGACGATAATTCTTCACCGTTAACCAGTACAGTAGTTGTTATCAAATCGGCCGATCGTTCCGTTGGAATTACTCTTCTTTCAGGCATAATCAATTTACTTTTTCAATAGGAGGAAAGAAAATTTTCTGCCCCTCGTTAAGTTTTCTGAAGTTGCTGATATTATTCACCTTAGCTACCTCGAGGTAATATTTAGAATCGCCATAAATACGATACGTCATTAAAGGCAGTGTGTCGCCTTTCTTCACAACGCGAACATGAGTCAGATCAGGCGACGAGTTATTTTCCATGGCCACTCTGAGCTTATCCTCAACAAAACCTTTAAATTTTGCAGTAGCGCTTGCTCTTAAAGGTGTTCCATCGGGTTTAAAAAGTTTAAAAGAGATATCGAGTTCAGTTAAAACTCCTTTAAAAAGCAGTGCGCCCCAGCTAATTACAAGGTAATTAGGGCGGTGCTCATCGCCGTTATAATCAAAAACAACGCGTTTAAAAAGCTCCACATCGTCGGCAATACCCACACCTGTGTCAACCGATAAATAATCGTCGGTTGGGCCGGGTTGGCCATAGTTAATCAGTACTCCTGTACGGTCGAATATAAACTCCAACTCTAAATCTTCAGGCGGAGTACGGTTGTAACGAGGAGAAGCAGCACTGGTACCAGAGGCCTGACGACGGTTTTGCTCAACTTTGTATTTTAAGTTGTATTTTTCGGGGTTTAGTAAAGTTATAAACTCGCCATTTGCAATTTCCGTTTGAAAGGTCTCATCTGAATAAGCCTTTATTTGCAATTTTGTTAATTCTCCGGGCATATTATCGTTCCTCTTTTCGTGCTATAATTTCCATCACCTGCTCCACACAAGCTTCAATAATTTGCTGTGTGTTACTTTCGTCGCCCTCGTTTGGCAGGGGCGGCTGGTTGGCCTTTTCGCCAACGTTTATTTTAATATGCAACTCCTTAATTTCAATTGGCATATTACATTACATTGAAATAGTTATAATTAAGTTCCAGTGTTTCGATAACCAACTGGTTTTTTTCAGCATCAAAATCACTAATATTCCATTTTACCGGATAAGCATGAACCACGTTCCAGCTCATCAGTGGCTGATGCTCTTCGTTAAGCAGTTTAACAATCAGGTCGGTTGGTTCAAACTCAAAATTTTCGAGGGCATTGCGGCACCACCGAATTATTTCGGAGTCGACCAAAAGGCCGCGTTTTAATACCAGCTTTGGGTATTTCGAACGCACTGGAACTTTATGTTTAAATCGATTCTCGCCACCTTCTGCAATCTGTTCGGTTTCCATTTCAACACTCAACCCGGCAACCGATTGAAACGCATACTCGCCGGGAAAAGCATTAAACTCAACCTTAAAATGAAAGCCTAAAGGAGGATAGTAATCAGCCATTTGCTATTCGTTTTGCATCGTTAATCCTTCATGCACCAGTTCAATCGATTCGATGGCCACCTCGTTTCCATCAGCTTTTAAGTCGGTAGATTGAACTTTTGACGGCCATGCATTTTTCACTTTCCAGACTACCACCGGGGCATGCTCTTCGTTTAAAAGGCTAATGGTAATATCACGTCGTTCAATTTTATTCAACTTCACGGTATTCCACCAGTTGTAATATTCGTTGTCGGAAGCAAAAGTACCCCGTTTTAAGGTTATGTTGCTGTATTTCTGCATACCCGGCATTTTGGTTTTAAAGTATTCAGGACTAGCGCCATGCCGATATTCTACTACTTCTGTTTCCACATCGAGGCCGGAAACCTCCGTAAATCCGATTTTTGTTCCGCCCCATTCTACCTGAAAATGGAACTTTACCATTGGATATTCTGTTGCCATAATATTGTCTATTTAAATTTGTTAATTACGATTCCTGCATTTTATGCGAAAACTTCAGGATTATAAATTCAGCCGGACGAACCGCTGCCATACCTATTTCAATATTCATTCTGCCCTCCAAAATGTCCTGTGCAGTCATTGTTTGGCCAAGTCCAACTCTAACGAAAAAAGCATCCTCGGGTTTTGCCCCTGCCAATGCTCCATCGCGCCACTGTAGCGATAAAAAGTTTTCAATCATTGCCCGAACTTTTACCCATGTATTGGCATCGTTTGGCTCGAAAACAAACTGGGCGGTGGCTTTTTTAACCGATTCTTCAACCATATTAAAAAACCTTCTCACGGGTATGTATTTCCATTCATTGTCATTTCCGGCAAGGGTTCGTGCGCCCCACACCAGAGTTCCTTTGCCGGCAAAGGTTCTGATAACATTTATCGACTTACCCGAAGTATCCATATTTAAGCCATCCTGCTCTAGGTTGGTCACCTTTTTATCGGGGCCAACAATGCTCATTACACCAACATTGGCCGGTGCTTTCCACACTCCGCGGTTGCTATCAACCCGTGCATAAATTCCGGCCATTGCACCAGATGGTGGCAGTGTTACCGTAAGTTTTCCCAATTCGCGCTTTAACAGGTTGTAGAGTTCAGTATTTGCCGTAACAGTAGCATCATTTACCGCCAGGCTATCGTAGCTAGTTGTACCTCCCGGAGCATTGGTTTCGGTGTGGGCTATGCTTACATTTGCCTCGTTGTATTTATACGGCAGGGTTGTTTTTAACCAGGGATAATAAGCTGCTCCGTATTTCAAATAATCAGTTCCGAGGCTGATGTTTGTGCGCAAAGTATCGGCAAATGTTGATGCCTGATTATAGGTATCGATAATGGTAAACCTGTCCTGAAGATCGTGGCACTGCATCATTGCTTCTTCATACAAATCGTAAAAATTTGTTACTGTTGAAATGTTTGAAGCATCGGGAAAAACAATAAGTGTAGGTTCGTCTTCGCTTGCAACCAGAGCCAGGCCTCCGTTGGCGCCAAGATCGGCTTTACTTATTGACGTTGCCGAGTAATTGCCTACTGAAACAATGTAGCAAGGTCCGCCTCCGTTAGCAAAATACAATTGCATGGAATAATACATTAAAAAAGGAGATTTGGAGGAAGGATCGGGGACCTGTATAGTACGGCTAAGACTTCCCGAAGTGTCGTAAACATCATCGATATTTACCACAATATTTTGTTCGGGTGCTGCTCCTCCAAAAAGCTGTTCGAACTCGAGCAGCGATTTAATGCGGGTTGGAACATTTAAAAGATCATCGTCAACCTTCTTCTTTGCTTTTTCGGTATAACCGATAAAGGCAGGAATGGCGGTCTCAACCTGTGCGACCGAGGGCGGAAAAACCGAAATCTCTTCGATGTAAACGCCTGGTGTTTTGTACGGTGTTGCCATAATTTTAGATTTTAAATTTTACATGTGTATTTCTGAATATATTTTTGATGAAGCATCATCAGGAATAATTTGAAGGACATCAGGATTGGGTAGTTCTGAATTACCAAGCTTGACGGATATAAACCCCCTGGCGGTGAGTGGTTTTTCAGTACGTGTTATTAACTGGCGTGAATTGCCGTTTTCTTTTTTAACATCATCATGGTTATTTACCTGCTGATTCGTTTTAAAGTAGTATCGCCAGGTAGTTTTTCGGTTGGCAAAAACCAGGTTAAAAATACGTTGATCACTGCGTAATTTCCCATTTGCTCTGAGAATATCGTAGCTACCGGTTTCGCCTTTTATGCCAATACGAATAATACCTAAAAGGTTTTGTTTTTCATTGGCAGCTAAGTTGTCCAATACCGCTTTCTGGCTCAATTCGTTTAAACGGTAATCGTCAGTTACTGCTGTGGTATTATTCGCACGCTTAATTAATGGGAAATTACCGGTTTCGGTTAACAAACGTCTATTGGAAAAGTAGAGCAGTTGACCGCTATTTTGTAATCCGAGATCTGTGAAATGGTTGAATGTGTATGTTTTTAGTTTCAGCAAAAAGGAGAGTTCCAGGTTTTCACTTAGTGGAATAAAAGGCACATCTAGGTTGGATGACGCTACCTTTACCCACACTAAAAGTTTATAGCCTGAGCTTTTAAAAACTATTTGATGTCCTAATAATTTTTTAAGGGTGTTTGCTGAAGGAACAATTGAGAAAAGATCGGATAACTCATAGTTGGTCAACTGCATCTCTTTTTCAGTATCGTTCATACTAAAAAAGTCTTTGGCCCCATTATTTAAAAAATATTTGTGGTATAAATTCACTTCAAACAATGGTTTGTATTTTATTGAAAAACTCATTCGTTGATATGATTAAGGATTCCGTTAATTTCTGAGATGAGCGAAGTTTCTCCCAGTTTTTTATGTCGTGTAAGTTGAAGCAATTGAATTTTATAGATTACCGAAGGTAGTTGCCGGCCTCCGAATGTTCCCCAAATGTGATTCCACACTTCGAAACTGGGAGTATACAAATCAACGATAAATTTGAAATCAGCTAAATCCTGCAGCGAAGCATTTGCCCGGTTATAAATCGTATTTTTTGCGGCAAACAATTTCTGCCCCTGAAAAAATTCGACTGTTTTACCAATACTTAAAAGCGACTTGTCATAAGAATCGCAATTGGCGCTTACAATAAAAAAGAGGTTAATATTCACCGGAGGATGATATTGCTCCGTTTTATTATTGACCAGTTTATTCGATGGAATATTTTTCAGGGTAGTTTCCTCCTGAATGGACAATAGCGACATAATCACCTTGCCTTCAACATTATCGGCTTTATCGCCTCCGCCATCAAGCAAAGCCAGATTTTCCAGAACAATGTTTTTTTCCAGGCCAACCTGTTCGAAATAAGTTTCAAGCTGTTCTTTTAGAATTTGTAAAGTTTCAAATATCATAATCACCTTTTCTTTCACTATCAGTTATCAGCAAATCATAATGCATTGCGTCCTTAATAAGGAGTAAAACCTACTAATGAAAAGGGCTATGGTATTATCTTCTGTACTTGATGAAACCGTTAGGGGCTTCAATCGTTTAATGGTATTCGCAAGTTACGACAATTGAAAAGAAAAGTCAATGCTTCGAGCTTTCTAAATAAGAAAACACCTGCCAAACTCCTGTTTTACAACTAAATAAAAATCATAATTTATTTAAAACAGGACTTATTAAGAATAAAACAGAGAATAATTCCTTCTGAATATTTAAGCATATAAATGCCTGATTTTTAATTTAAAACTCCAGATACAACTCATGCAATAAAGACTCCACTTCGGTAATTAAAGTCGAATGAGAACCTGCAAAATGATTAAACATCAGCGAAAAAACCAAGCTGTTATTATTGGCCGTTGTGAGGTAACCTGAATAGCACCTCACCCGGGTCATCGATCCGCTTTTGGCCTGCAAGGTCATTCCCGGAAATTTAGATTTATCAAAACGACTCAATGTTCCTTCTCCGGCAACCGGTAACGAAGAAACAAAAGCTTTATTTGAAGCCATATAAAGAAGGAAACTGGTAAAAAAAGCAGGAGAAACAGCATTAAAATGCGACAGGCCACTGCCATCTTCAATATATATCTTCTCCGTGTGAAGTCCCTTTTTATTCCAAAATTCCTTTTCTAAATCAATACCGTCAATCCGGTTCCCGAAACCAGTTTTATCAACCGCCAGCTGCTTTAAAAAGTGTTCGGCAAATAAATTTATGCTTTCGTGGTTTAACACCTCACTAATCTCGCTTAAAGTTGGTGATTCCTGAATATAAATCAATTTGGCTTTTTGGTTGTCGCCGGGTTCAAACCTGATGTCCTCGCGCACAAATATCCCCTCAGCACGAAGTGCTTTTAAAAATTCCTGTGCCAAAATAATTTCCGGTTGATGAATTGCCGCCTTAATCGTAAAGGCTTTCCGGTTTTTAGGAATGGTTCCCCGAATTACCCGTGAAAAATCGTATGGCCCTCCAAAAACATAGGCATTATCGCTGTTATTGTCGGCCGATAACACCTCGTTTTGTATGGTTAATCCATCAATTTTTGGGTAGGTATTAATTATTTTTGTTGCTTGTCCGGCTTTCCTGGGGGAAGCAAAAGTAATTCGAAACAAATTATCGTAAATACTAAAAGCGTTGGCTCCAGCCCCATAATAATTTCCAATATCTTCCCAAATCCAGGTACTGGGTACCCGCTCCGAGTCGTAAATACTGCCATCCAAAACCAGGTTCCCGTCAATATTACTGATTCCTGCAGCTTTTACCTGTTTTGCCCAGTTTTTTAAAAAATCGAAATAATGATCTTGAAAATACTCAGAACCCAATGCCGGGTCGGCTCCGGCAACAACCAGCAGGTTTCCTTTTAGCGTTCCACCACTACTAATTGTTCCGGTATAGGATATTTTTGTTTTAAAGCGATAATCAGCGCCAAGCATTTCCAATGCGGTACCCGATGTTAATAATTTTAGTGTGGATGCCGGAATTAATAAGCGATTAGGATTAAGGCTGTAAACAGACGATCCGGTAGACTGATTTATGATACTTATACCAACCGATGCATTTTTATACTCCTGTTTTTGAAGAAGTTTATCGACTGCTACAGAAAAGCTGTTTTGAGCAAGCAGCTTGCCCGAAAAAAATAAAAGACAGAGGAAAGTAAAATATCGTGCGTGCATTTTTTCTTATTTTTGAAAGCTTAAAAATAACAGATTGTTTGAGTTGTAAGCTTTCTTTCATTCTTATTTATTTAATTACTCCTCTGATTAAATCTAAAAAACAATACTATGCTACGAACAATTTTAATAGTTGGTACCGGGGGCTTTATCGGAAGTATTATGCGTTACCTGGTGCAGGTATTTGTTGAAAAAGGCCTGACGAGCACCTTCCCGTGGGGAACTTTTATTGCCAATATGGTCGGTAGTTTTATTATTGGGGTTGTGTTTGCAGTGGCCCAAAAAGGCAACCTTTTAAGTGCCGAATGGCGTATGTTTTTGGCTGTTGGCATTTGTGGTGGGTTTACTACTTTTTCATCGTTTGCCTATAATAACCTCAGTATGTTAAAAGAACAGGCCTATGGCCAATTTATATTAAATGTTGGCGGAAGTTTGGTTTTTGGCTTGCTGGCAGTTTATTTGGGAATGATACTGATTCGGGCCATTCTGTAAAACAGGCTGTTACAAAACCAATTTGTTTACCGGGTAAACAAGAGTGAATTTCGTAACAGCCCGCTATTTCAAGAAAATTATTCGCTAAGGCCCATACCTGCCAGTATTTCTTTTCTAACCGGTTCGGTAACATCGTTTATTTTCTGCATTCCAAAATCCAGTCCACCAATGGTTCGAAGTGGGCGGCTTCCTGGTTCAGCATCAATTAAATCCTCAAATATTTTAACAATCAACATCGGGTCAGTAGGGGCATTTTCATCGGCAAACAGGCTTTTTACATTGCTCACAAAATTCATATTAAATTCATTTACATGCCCATAAACCTCAGCTATTTCTTCCTGCCCCGCAGGAACCATGTTTTCCAGAAATTTTGTTTCAAATGGCCCCGGCTCAACAATGGCAACATCAATTCCGAGCGGTGCCAGTTCGTAACGCATCCCCTCGCTCAGGCCTTCAAGCCCCCACTTACTGGCATTGTAAACTGCCCAGCCCGGAAAAGCTCCACGCCCAGCTACTGAACTTACCTGTATGATTAATCCCGATTTTTTAGCTCGCATCCCGGGTAAAACCATTTGGGCTGCACGTACTGTTCCAACAATATTTAAATCGAGTTGCGCCAATACCGATCCAGGAGCGAAGGCCTCAACAGCTCCTCCATAACCATAACCTGCATTATTAATCAACACATCAACACCGGGTAATTTTTCGGCTGCAGCCTTCACACTTTCGTCTGAGGTCACATCCAAATCCAATACTTCAAGCTTCAGCTTGTTTTTTGATCCAAATTCGAGCAATTCCCCGGCAGGGCCTGCATTTTTACCATTCACATTGCGCATACTGGCAATTACATGATGTCCCTTCTCTGCCAAATATTTTGCGGCCATATACCCAAAACCCGAACTGCAACCGGTAATTAAAATTGTTTTCATTGTAGTAGTTTTTAATGTTATTTTATTAAAATACCAACAGGTATTTTTCTATTAATTTCAAACGTCACTACACTGCTATTGTTCATTTTTAATTACTAAGCTACCACTATGTTAAACAGTTAACAATCATAGTATAGCAGTGATTTTATCCCTTAAATTTGAAACCAATAATTAAGAAAAAGGTAAAAGCTATTGCGAGCTTTTCTAATCAATTATGAATTCTAAAAATGTGCAGCGATGAAAACAACAGAAAAAACCGGAATTCTGAAGATTTACGTGGGAGAATCGGATAAAATAAATGGCCGTGTGCTGTTTGAAGAAATTGTATTTGAGGCACGTAATGCAGGAATGGCAGGAGCAACAGCTTACAAAGGCATCATGTCGTTTGGAGCAAGCCACAGCATTCATACCATGAAAATTTTTGCTTTATCGAGCGATTTGCCAGTTATTATTGAAATTATTGACAACATTGACAAACTGGACACCTTTGCCGAAAAGGTAAACGAAATTATGGCAAAAAGCCAACGTGGAGGGTTGGTTACTTTCCAGGAACTTAATGTGGTACGATACGAACGAGGACTGAAATACCAGGAAGATTATCATTAGGCAACCAACTTAAACATAAGCGTAAATTAGAATCCGAAAACAAATTATCGGCACAAGTTGTAACTGTTAACCCAATATCAAATAATTGCTACCTGTAAACTTACCCCTGTTTTGGTATGACAGAAATTACTAACTTTGGTCTGCTTTTTAAGAATCGGGACTTAAAGTCTTGATTTACTGAAAATAACAGATTTATATTTTAATTTAATAAAAACTACTCACAATGTTAATTAGCGACGTAAAAGCAAGAGAGATTATCGATTCTCGTGGTAACCCAACTGTAGAGGTTGAAGTTTTACTTGAAAGTGGTGCATTTGGCCGTGCAGCTGTTCCATCAGGAGCATCTACAGGTGAAAACGAAGCACTTGAATTACGCGACGGTGACAAAGGCCGTTATTTAGGAAAAGGTTGTTTAAAAGCTGTTGCGAACGTAAACGACGTTATCTGCAAAGAATTAATCGGTATGGATGCTACTGACCAGGTAGCTATCGATAACAAATTGTTGGAATTAGACGGAACAAAAACCAAGTCGAACTTAGGTGCCAACGCGATGTTGGGCGTTTCTTTGGCTGTTGCCAAAGCTGCTGCTGAGTACTCTGAGCTTCCTTTGTACCGCTACATTGGTGGAACTAACGCTAAAACATTGCCGGTTCCTATGATGAACATCATTAACGGTGGATCTCACTCTGATGCAACTATTGCTTTCCAGGAATTTATGATTCGTCCGATTGGTGCTCCAACTTTCCGCGAAGGATTGCGCATGGGTGCTGAAGTTTTCCACGCTCTTAAAAAAGTATTGGCTGCCAAAAACCTTTCAACTGCTGTTGGCGACGAAGGTGGTTTTGCTCCAATGTTAGGTGGAACTGAAGAAGCTATCGAATCAATTCTTACTGCTATAAAAAATGCCGGTTACAAACCAGGTCGTGCCGAAGACGGTGGCGATGTTTCTATCGCAATGGACTGTGCTTCATCAGAATTCTATAAAGATGGTGTATACGATTACAGCATTTTCGAGCCAAACGGTGTAAAACGTACTTCTGACGAGCAAGCTGCTTACCTGGCCGAATTGATTGAAAAATACCCTATCGATTCAATCGAGGACGGTATGGACGAAGGCGACTGGGACGGATGGGTAAAACTGAATGCAGCCATTGGTGACAAGTGCCAGTTGGTTGGCGACGACCTTTTCGTAACCAACGTTGAATACCTGAAAAAAGGTATTGAATTGGGTGCTGCTAACTCAATCCTTATTAAAGTAAACCAAATTGGTACGTTAACTGAAACATTAGACGCAATTGAAATGGCACACCGTGCCGGTTATACTTCAGTAACTTCTCACCGCTCGGGAGAAACTGAAGATGCAACCATTGCCGACATTGCCGTGGCTACCAACTCAGGTCAGATTAAAACGGGTTCGATGAGCCGCTCAGACCGTATGGCAAAATACAACCAACTGCTTCGAATTGAAGAAGAACTGGGTGCAAGCGCCATTTACGGGTACAAAAAAATCTACAAGAAGTAAGAATACTTTTAGATAACTCTGAAACCGTTCCGTCAACCGATGGAGCGGTTTTTTTATATACGAAAGAACAAATCGTTAGAATTTTAGACTTTCATTCCAGCCAACCGCAGTCCCTGCAAAATGTGATTTACCAGTTCTTGCTCTTTCACATAAATACTGATTAAATAGCTGACTTTCGATTCAAAATCAGGCTTAAGTTTTAACAGATCATTTATATTCGATTTAGCCTTATCCGACTCACCAAGTTGTCCGTTTACAGCAGCTTTTAACATTGGACTCCAAAACACCGCCGGCAAGTTATATTTATCACTTTCATTCCGGGCCAGTTCATAATCTTTGTTCCTGTAATAATAAAGCATGGTAACACCATGAAAATAAAGAGGGTAACCCACATTTCTTTTCATAACACTGTCAAGTATCTTTTTCCCTCTTTCCCAATCACCATATAAACTCAAATAGAAAGCCAATGTCCCTATTCGCAGCGTTGTATTCATACCCGATAAGATGTATTTTTCCACCAACTGAAAAAACCGGTCTTTCTCATCATACATAAAACACTTAAACGCAAGACTTGTATTTACAATAAAACTGTCGGGGTTAAGAATAAATGCACGTTCGGTATAATCAGCGAGTAATTTATATGATTCACTGGCGTTGGGTAAATCAAAAGCATAATAGTAACCATGAAAGGCACCGATTAGTGCATTAATTGTCGCTGAATCAGGTTCGCATTCATAAGCTTTTGTGAGTGTTTCAAAAGCCTCTTCGCCAGTTTTAGCAGATAGATAGAGTTGAAAGCGATAGAACTTCAGAACCGCATTATACACAGTCATATTCTGATAATCCTGACTCAGAAATTCTCCGGTTAATTTCCGGGGAATAATTCCAAATTCACTTCCAATAATGTTAGCAATTTCCCTTGATATTGATTCCTGTATATCAAAAATGTTGTTAAAATTCAACTCACGGGTATAGCTTTGTGCCCAAATTTGTTTCTCATCCATTAAATCTACAAGCCGGACAAGCGTTTTAATTCGCGTATCTGATTTATGAATTGCACCTTCGAGAACAAAACGAACACTTCGTTTTTTGGCTAGTTTTTTAATATTGCGGGCATCGGTATTTTCGTTCGAAAGAATACTAAAATTATACACCGACAAATCCTCGTACTTGGTTAATTCTATCGATATTTCCTCGCCAATACCCTCAACCAGGATATCATTCTCCGAATCTCCGGTGCGGTTAACGAACGGTAGAACAGCAATTCCGGGTTGCGATTCAAAACGAAATTCCGGGGCTAGAGATGAAATAATTTCTTTCTCAGCTAACGAGTTTTCTTTGAAAGTAATTTGGGGATTATAACCTCCTTTTGGTATCTCTATTTTAATTTTATCGTTAATACCTTCTTTCAGGTAATACATATCAAGTGCCCTTCTTAGTCTACCTGCATTAATCCGCACAAGTGCGTCTTGCCCCGGATCGAAATCTTCACCCCTGTTAAATACGTCAACACCAATGGTATAACCTTTTAAACTACCACCTCTTCCTTCCAGGTATTCTGAAATAATATAAGAAAGAAAGCGGCACAATAAATCTTTGGTGTTAAACTCGGCACTCGAACAGATCTTCTCAACTTGCCTGATAATTAAACTTTCCTCGATTATTTCTGTAGTTGAAGATTCCATTTTAAGGTTTTTCAGTTTTTGACGAGCACGTATTATACAGTTACATACGGTATTTGACTTACATAGAAACAGCATACACTGTATCTTGTATAAAAATAGCTAAAATTTACAAGTTATAAAAACATTAAAAATACCGAAAAAACACTATTTGAAGTGCAGCGGCTTTAATGAAAAAGCTCCCGGTTCTTCCGAACGTATAAGCACTGTACTTTTAATCGAAAAGTGTGAATTCATTCTTGATATTTCAATTTATGTATTTAAGCATTGACAACAGATTAACCGACATCTTTGATAATGGAAGATTCAGAAATTATTTCCTGTTTTCCCGGGCATAAAGAAAAGATAAAAATCCTCTTGTCTCAGGATGAAAATTTCAGGGAAGTAGCAGCAGACTATATGTTGTGCATAAAAACACTAAAAAAACTGAAGCGAACCAACAACAGTTCACTTGTTCAACAGTATTCCGAAACACTAAAGGAATTAAAGCAGGAACTTATTGAAAGCATAAATAAATAACGCAAAAATAAATACCATGATTATGAAATTTAAATCACTTCTTTTAGTTGGAATTATGAGTGTATTGCTCATTACATCCTGTACAACAACACCTGAAAAACAATCAGATCAGGAAAAAAATGCAATCCCCTACCCGCTGCCCGAATGGAAAGGCGTTCAGGGTAAAACCCTCGCCGACTCTAAACCCGATTTTATCGGACAACCCGAGGCTCCGGAAGAAGCTCCCAATGTACTTGTTATTATGCTTGACGATGCTGGTTATTCTAACACAAGCTCTTTCGGGGGCGTAATGAAAACCCCCACTTTCGACCGCATAGGTGACGAAGGAATACGCTACACCCATATGTCGGTAGCAGCCGTTTGTTCCCCAACTCGTGGTTCTTTGCTCACCGGTTACAATATCCACCAGATCGGTACCGGTATCATTTCGGAGTTTGCCACTGGTTACCCGGGGTACAACTCTCAACTCGATTACAGCACTCCATCCATCGCAAAAATTCTAACCGATAATGGCTATGCGACAGCGGCATTTGGTAAGTGGCACAATACACCCATGGAAGAAGCTTCACCGGTTGGTCCGTTCCAGTCATGGCCTACCGGATCGATCTGGGGATTTGAATATTTCTGGGGTTTTTTGGGCGGAGAGACCAACCAGTTTCATCCGTTGTTATATGAAAACACGACTGCTATCGAAACCCCGAAAACCAATGCCGATGGTTCACAATTTCACATCTCGCAAGGTATGGCAGACCAGGCCATCAAATGGCTTGACAACTGGAAAGGCCTTCGGGATGTACCTTTCTTTATGTATTACACGCCAGGGGCCGTTCATGCTCCTATACAGGTGCCCAAAGAATGGAGAGACAAGTATAAAGGACAATTTGACGAGGGATGGCAGGTTTACAGACAACAGTTGCTGGAGCGTCAGAAAAAGTTGGGGCTTGTTCCTGAAGACGCGGAAATGGTCGATTGGCCCGATGTCATTCCTGAATGGGATTCATTCAGCGAAGAAGGGAAAAAATACCTGGCCAGGCAAATGGAGGTTAATGCCGGTTTCCTGGAACATGTGGATTATCATGTCGGACGTGTTATCAGTCATTTGGAGGAAATGGGTGAATTAGACAATACACTTGTAATCTACCTCACTGCTGATAATGGTTGTACAGCAGAAGGTACACCCACAGGAACCTTCTCGGAGCTACTGATGCAAAACGGATTCCCACCGTTGACCATGGAACAGCAGCTGGAAAAACTCGAAGAGTTCGGTGGGTTGGATGCCTGGGGAGGGCCGCACTTGGCGAACCATTATTCGGTGGCATGGGCATATGCCTCATCAACCCCGTTCCAGTGGACCAAACAAATGGCCTCCCATTTTGGAGGCACCATATCTGCCACAGCCATACGCTACCCAAAAGCAATAAAAGCAAAAGGAGAATGGCGCAGACAATTTCAGAATGTGACCGACCTGGTTCCCACCATACTTGAAGTTACAGGCGTTCCTGCTCCCGACCTTGTAAATGGACAGAAAAGAAAAGAGTATCCGGGAAAATCGCTAACCTATGCCTGGAACGACGCAAATGCTAAAACCAACCATCCCACACAGTATTTTGAAATGCTCGGATTTGTAGGCTTGTATCACGAAGGTTGGACCATTGCCGGGAAACCATATCGCATTCCCTGGTCAGTTGATCCTGAAGCTATGGCAAATTTCGATCCCCTGAATACCGAGTGGGAATTGTATAATATTGAAGAAGACCCTATACAGCAGGTTAACGTGGCTGACCAATACCCGGAAAAGGTAAAAGAGCTGGAGAAACTATTCTGGGAAGAAGCCGAAAAATACGATGTTTATCCTGTTGGCGGTTCTCTGGGTAGACCGCTGCAACCGGAATCGAATCCGCAGCGGGTTGGAAAAAAACACTGGGAACTTACACCCAATGTTTACCGTGTTCCTGAATTGGCCGGTCCCGAGATCAAATCGACTAATTATGAAATAAATGCTTATATCACGGCTGATAAGAACACCCAGGGTGTGATTTATGCGGTCGGCGAACACATTGGTGGACAGGCGCTGTTTATCATGGATGGTAAACTGCGCTACAGCTATTCAACACTTGGCCTGTACTGGCACGATTTCGATGGTGATGTAAAAATTCCCTATGGAGATATCAAAATCACCTTAAAACACACCATGAAAGAACAAAAACTAAACGGTCCTTCAACCGTTGAGTTTTTTATCAATGATGAGAAGGTCGGCGAAATGGATATTACTGCCACTGTATATGGTTCTTATACCGCTCACGAAACTTTTGATATAGGACGCGACGAAGGCCTGCCGGTAAATGAGGAATACGCAGACTTGGGTAAATTTATATTTACCCCGGGACAATTGCATAAAGTGGTGTTTGACATTTTGAACCCGGATGAGCAAGAGGTAAGTGCAGCAGAATACAGTATTATTGAATAGTTGCAGGATGGGTCACAAAGGAATTTGAAACTACCCACATAACTCTTATTCGATGCATGATTGGACAAGAAAAGAGTTGGTGTGACCCATCCTACTTTCAATACTTGATGGACGTCGAGACACCCGTGATCGGCGGTATCAGAGCAAACGTCGACGAATTCAAAGGAGATAAATTATGAGAACAATTCAAAGGAGACAGATTATGAGGACGATAAATGTGGTCTTGCTGGTGATCTCCCTATCAGGGGCCTTGTTTTTGTCCTGCGCAGGTCAAGACCCTGGACTACCCGCAGTGTTTGGCGACGGCGCCGATGCCAGGTACGATCGTGTTGACAATGTTCACCAGGTGCGATTCGTCGAAATCTTTCTTGTCGGCCGCGAGGCAGGCACGGGAGACTTCATCGCCGCCGTATACAACACTATGTACACCCCACAGGGCATCCCGAAGTCGAAAGACACTTCACCGCAAGTGCTGCTCGAGGGCATCGATTTCGAACAGGTTCAGAAGGAATACGGTGTACTCGGTGCGTCCTTGAACGGCCCGAAACTCTGCCTGCCCGATTGGGTGGAAATCGATGTTGGGGCCGAAAGGGATTTCGACGGTCTTGCTGCCGTGTGGTGCGCCCAACTGAACATGGGCAACAATGCCAGCGTGGGAGAAATCGCGACCTACGAGCCCGTGACGATTGCCAGGAACAGTGGGTTGGGTTGGAACAAGGGCACGACCGTAATTCTCCTGGACGATGCTGAAGGCAACACCTGGGTCATGAAAGGGTTTGAGTTGGGTCTCGAACCCCAATATACGTATGATGAATTCCTGGCCGCCTTGCCAGGCGTTTACCAGAAGCTCCCGGAGGGGTGGAAGGTTCGGATCAAGACGCTGGAGGAGGATCTGATCGAGAAGCCGGAAGGTGGAGTCGCCACCATCATGAAGGACGAATTTTTCAATGTATATGACAAGACCGGGCCAGGCATGACCAACTACAAGCCCTAGTCATCTGATATTGGTCGTGACGAAGGTCTGCCGGTAAATGAAGAGTATGTAAATATGGGTAAATTGCATATGGTTGTATTTGATATTAAGAACCCGGATGATCAGGAAGTGAGTGCGGTAGAATACAGTGTTATTGAATAACTGCTACCTATTGTAGAAGAGCTGGGAGCAAGCACTATCTGCCCCCACCGGCGCCAATTTACAATTCGTGCCTAAGCCAATACGGCTGTAAAAAAATTGAAGCTTCTTTAGTTTGCAATTCCACTTTGTTACGAAATAAATCAAACCACAGTAGAGGACACGTGCAACAGTACATACTTAAAACATTCGTTTTGGCTGAATAAGCTCCGGTTTTAGCGATGTAAAGTCCTTAAACATTTTAATATCTTTAAACACTACGGTAAAAACAAAACGTGGCTCCTGCTCCAGTTTATTGGGTAAATAACCCAGTTGCAAGTGCATGGCCGGAAAAATAAGACTCTCGTTTTTGGTACTGGCCCAAATTCCTATTTCAGAATATCTGTCGGTAATAATTTCGTTTTCATTTTGCTTCCTTAACCACCCAATATTAACGTATGGGTTAAACGAAAAACGAAATCCCCATACCTGGTAATTGGAATAAAACACGGGGCGATATTCGAAAGATAAATTCGAAACCCGATCATAACCAATTAAATAATCGTTTACAAAATTTCGGCTGGTATAGTACGGAATAAAATACCTGGGATTTCGCACAGCATCAAATTTAAACTCCATGATATTTCGGAGTTCCACCGTGCGCAATTTAATTAGCGGACTAAAATAATTGAAACGGATATCTACCAGACGGTCTTCAATATTCGAGTTATTTAAATACCCTCCGGCCTCGGTAAAGGCCGAAAAAATACCTGCATTATTAAAAAACAGCGAATAATTAACCCGCAGGCCCGAGTATGGTCTTTTGTAAAACGATGTTTTCTCCCATCCGGCCGTTAGGTTAATATTATAGCCAATTGGCACGTCTTCAACGGTGCCGTACTGCAGCAACCTGCTTGTTTTAATGTACGAAACCTGCTGCCACGATAATCCGGCAAGGTAAACACGTCTGTTATGAAATTGGTAATTTGTATGCTCGTCAACCGGTGGGTTGTCGGTATATTTTAAAGCAATATAGCGCATAGCCACGTTTAAAAAGGGTCGTGTTAAATCGTCGTAAAAAAAGAACGATTGCCCGAGCCACAAATCAAAAAGATGCAGCTTGTATTTGCTGTTATCATCACCCACCGAATCGGGACTATAAGGATGCTCGGCTATTTTTTCGCGTAAATGCTGATAAACGATTTCGCCACCGTGCCGCGTATTTGTGGTCAGAAAAGGCTTCTCGAACTGAATTTGGAAGTTCTTTCGGTCCAATCCGTTATAAAAACGTGTTTCGTTGTCGATAAACGTTCCCCATAGATTATTTATGGTGTAATATGCACCATATCCAAATTTATCATCAGTATCGCCATCGTATTCTCCAATAATCCCGATACTGTGCCCTTTACCTGCAAAATTGCGGGTATAAGGCTCTACTTCAAAGGCATTATAATCGTTTATGTCGCCGCCTACCCCAATCGGATAACGGTCTTTTACGGTAACCAGTACATTTACCGAATCGTTGGAGCCCTCAACAGGTGTTATTTTTATCACGGCATCTTCAATGTACGTAAGGTCGCGAAAAAGCCGTTCGTTATCCGAAAAGATACGGGCATTAACGTGGTCGTTTTCTTTGAAATGCAAATTCTTACGAATAACCCGCTCGCGTGTAGGGCTGTAGGTTTTATTCAGAAAGCGTCCAAATCCGCTCGATTCAACGCTTGTTGTGTCGAATAAATTACCATCCAAAACCGGAACACCATCAATGAATATACTTTTAATTATCCGGTCGTTGTAGAATGTAAAATACTGATCGGAAGGGTTAAAATCTTCGGGTAGCTGCTCTTTTTTACTCCTGATCGAGCCCATCAGCATATCGCCGTATCGACTGTTTAGGCGTTTTACCGACTCAACCTTTTCGGGGCGCTTTTCGTAGTACTTTGGCTTACGTACCAGGAAGTTTTTGATGATATCGTATTCTGTTCCCGATTCAAGAAATACCAGCGAATCGTTAACGCCATAGTAAATGGTGT
Source organism: uncultured Draconibacterium sp. (assembly GCF_963676735.1). NCBI lineage: Bacteria > Pseudomonadati > Bacteroidota > Bacteroidia > Marinilabiliales > Prolixibacteraceae > Draconibacterium > uncultured Draconibacterium sp. The sequence goes on from NZ_OY781464.1 coordinate 2,128,405, forward strand.
CACTTAGCATCAGCAACTGATCAAAACGAATAGATACTGTATCGGTATTTTGTGCTTCTACAGTTAATGTAAAACCAACGAATAGTAGCAAGGATAAGATATTAGTTACGAGTTTTTGCATCAACCAGGTTCCGCTTGCATATGGCAATTAATGATGTTTTAAAGATAAGCATTTCCGTTTCACGAGTAACTAATTTTAAATGCGAAAAAGACTAAAAAGCCTCAACAAAGTTAAAGTAAACGCCCTGCGGTGCACCATGGTATAGTCTTCGGAGACAACAGTAAACCATTCTTATAGCAACAAGCAGCAACAAGGTCTGTTTTTTAATAGGATGATGACCAACTAATTGAACAAAAAAGCCACATCCGATGAATGTGGCCTGTTGTTATTTTGTTTCTTTTTGTGCTTTTATGAGCCAATAGAGCCCCTTTACTCCAATCTTTATATCATCGAGTTTAAAGAGCACTAAAATCTTTTCGGTGTAGGCAACAATTCCCCAGCCTACTGCCAGGTAAAAAAACCAGGCATAAAATCCGAAAACAAACAATACGAAAAAGAATACACTTTGCACATATCCGGCCGAAACGGCAGAATACAAGTGTAGTCCAGGGATTTTCCCGAAACGTGCAAACGACACCAGGTAACTAACAACAAATAAGCCCAGAAATAAAAATAGAAACCAGCTATGTGGTTCAATATCGGTCCATTTAAATACAAATAAACCTAATATGGCCATTGCGTAGGTACAAATATCAGCCAGATTATCGAGGGCTGCTCCAAAATTGGTTTGCTGCTTTAGGTAGCGTGCCAGGTTACCATCCAGCACATCGCTAACCAAACTTATACACAGCAAAACAACAAACAACTGTTCTGCTCCTGTTAGCGCTGCATAAAAAATAACCGGAAAAGCCAGTAAACGATATAAACTAATGGCGTTGGGTATATTCAGTATATTTTCGCCACGTACTAAAATTTTCTTCATAATTTTCATTCAACTTAATTGGATGTAAACCTAAAATTTAGTTTGGGTTTATGCAAAATATTATACGGCAGCTTTTATCCCATTGCTCTCCTGCCTGCTCTCCGACTTCAGGAAATACCTTAGCATCCGGTCAATTGTGGCAGCGGTTACCGGGCTTATTTCTTCAGCAACTATAGAATCAATGTTGGTGGTATCAAAACTAATATTTGTATCGATATAGGCACCTGTAAACGACATTCCAATTGCCATAATGCGCTCCAAAGCATCCATATTGTCTTTTTTCAGTTCCATATCGGGAACCAGTGTTAAAGGCAACAATTTGCTTATACTTCTCAGAATATCAGCATTTTTTACCGAGTTTTTTGCTACAATATTGAGTATTACCGGAGCATTTTTTGCCTGTACAGCACTCATTAGATAAGTTACAACGGTATCAATTGGTATCAGATTCTGCGTAGAATCCGGATCAACTTTTAAACGAATAACACTACCCGGATATTTTTTTGCCAGGTTTTGTACTCTTTTCGAAAAATCAAAAATACCGTAATCGGTTTTGGTTACGCCTGTTTTATTGTTGCCAACCACCTGCGAGAGGCGTAAAATACAAGCATTCAATCCTTTATTATCGATGTAATCTTTTATAACATTTTCGGCGTATCGTTTTGATTGCTCGTAGTAATTGCGGAAAGCATCAATTTCGGCATTCGCATAAAACTGCTCTGTAAAAACCCCCTCTATTCGTCCGCAAGAATAGGCAGTGCTTACAAAAAAGAAACGCGAATCTTTTGACGTATAATTCTGGAATGTATTAATAGAGTTGGTAACCCCTTGCAGGTTGGTTCCGAAAATTTCTTCTTTCGATTTTATATCAAATTTAAGACTTGCCGCAAAGTGAAAGTAATCAATATCCCCACTAAAAATGGTGTCTAATTCATTTTCTGACAAGGCGAAATCTGCTTCAAATAACGAGTAATTATGAACCTCCAGATTTGAGAAATCAACGGTTTTACCCTCATTCATTTCAATTAAGGCTGTCTTAACACGTGCTTCGGCCGATAGCTTTTTATTGCTTCGTGCAAGTGCAACAACCTTATGCTTCTTTCCCAATAATAGTGCGTTTATAAAATTAGAAGCTACATAACCATTAGCTCCGTTTATTACAATCTTTTTCATGCTATAGATTTTGATTAAGAGGCCTTGCATAGCCCCTTGTTAGCTATTTCTGTTTTCTTTGTTTTCTGAATTGTTATATACAAATTACTCTTTTTTTGCCACAAATGCCACTTTTCGTGCATGTTTTAAATGCCTACATTAATAACAGCAGGGTTACTGCTGCCCCAATAGGTATGGTCAAATTGTCTGATCCGCGCCAGCTAAACAACTCGGCAAGGGTACTAACAATGGCAACACCTAAACCAATATAAAATGTTTTAAGATCGAACATCCCTCTATTAAAATACAAGGCTATTAAACCGATAATAAAACTGGTAGACAAAAATGCAATCGATCCAAAAATTGATTTTCCGGTGTCGATCCCAAAAAGCTTAATTCGGTGGTTGTTCTTTTTCATGCTTATGCCGACTATAGCAGCCATGGGGTCGCTAATACCAAGAATAAGCATTGGCAGTATGTAAATAAATTTATTGTCGAGTAAATCCGACATTAAAAAGGTAAGGTAAATGGCAGCCGGTAAAAGATAGCTCCCAATCGACTTTCTATCGATATCGTGGATAGAGTTAAGCTGTTTACTGTATTGCGTTATAAATAAGGCCGCAAAAAATATCAGGGCCAATACAAACACATACCAATGACTTGAGAAAATATATGGAAACGGAACCACTGCGATGGTTGCAGTAAAATGTGCAAATTTTCGTGTAAATTCTCCTTTAACCTTTAGTCGGCGATAGTTAAGTTCGTTAAAAGCCAGAAGCAAAATAATGGCTATAAAATATACAACGGATAAGGTTATTGTATTTCCCATAAAGTTAGTTTTAGTGCTGCATAAAAAAACACCAGCGTTTCCCTCTTAATCGTTTACAAAGTTATCTTCCTCTACCTATTCTGTAATTTTATCTGAATGAACTGTAGTTTTAGCTACACGAAATGTAGTGTTAAACACCACAAATAAAAAAGAAAATGGCAACCCATGCACCTCCGGCAATTAAACTATCAAACCGATCGAGAAAACCACCATGCCCCGGTATAAGGTTGCTGTAATCTTTCACCCCAAATTTTCTTTTGTAAAATGATGCGGCAATATCTCCTAAAAAAGCAAATAGAATAATCCCCAATGTTAAACCGGCAACCAGGTACCATTCATTCGTATACAAACTACGAAGAAAAAAACCACTTGCTAACGCGAAGATGCCTCCTCCAACAGAGCCTCCAACTGTTTTATTCGGACTTATTTTTGGTGCAATTTTTTGTTTTCCCCACAACTGACCCGAAATCTGACTGAATGCATCAAAAATGGACAACACTAAAAAGGTATAAAGCACAAGGTTTACATCCATTCTGCTAAAAAACCATAAACCACTGCCAAGTGCAGCGTAAATAAAAACAGCAAATGCTACAAATCCTGTTTGCTTAAAAGCAGCCATTTTATAGAGCCTGATCATCTCAACAGCCCCAACAACAACAATTACAGCAACCAACACTTGAAATGCCTTAATATTAATGGTAATACTAAAAAACAGAAGGTGAATAATAAGAAAATAAGTAATAAACTTTGTCCAGCTTTTTCGAGCTGCAGCTTTATCTTTTTTTCTGTTGATAAAATAGAAGCCTAAGGCTCCCAAAATAAAATATGAAAGAATAAATATGTAGATGGTTAGAATCATATTATCTGTTTATAATCATTGCAATACCTATTGCAGCCACAATGAATGCGTATAGATAGTGTACCTTACTTTCCGATTTTTCGAGTTTTACTTTTGAAAACAGGCGCGGGCCAACAAAAGCCCCGAGTACCGATCCGGAAGTGAGAAAAGCAATAAGTGTAAGATCGATACTCCCCATTAAAAAATGGGCTCCAACCGCAAAAATGGTATTTACCAAAACAATTAACAAAGAGGTACCAACCACCAGTTTAACAGGTAATCGCATTGAGAATAATCCGGCAATAACCGGGGCAGTACCACTTGTGCCAAAGGTGCCGGCAATCATTCCGGCCGATAGACCAAAAAAAGATCCTTTGCCAATTCGTACTGTTTTTGATTCCTCTTTTATTTGCTTGTGTTTTTCCGCCTGTTTTTTGCGCACTGCTGTTACCAGCATATTTACAGCAATTAATATGGAATAAATTCCAAAAAGAACTTTTAACTGTTGCTCTGAAATAAGTTTTGCCAGGTAGGCTCCAACTAAGGCTCCACCAATGCCTGCAACAGCAAACAGCCAACCGGTCTTCAAATCAATGTTCCCTTTTTTATAATGCCCCCACGACCCGACCATACCAATTGGCAAGGTTGCTGCCAACGATGTGGCAACTGCCGTATGGGCAGGTACTCCTAACAAGAGCGTAAGCACGGGTAAAAAGAAAAAACCGCCACCCCCACCAAGCATAGTGCCAAAAAGTCCTATAACAAAGCCAATTACAGGTAAAATCAGGTAAATATTTTCATAGGAAGAATAGAAAATCATAATTAATCTTTACTGTCAGTACAAGATTACAATACAAGACCTTTTTTGTTGTTTTTCAAACCATTTCAAATTAAAAATCAAAGGTAAGCCATATAAATTTATGGTTAAGTGATACTCAACACAATGTTAAGCCAGCCCTATTATTTTAACATCTGTTAACAGTTTTCGCAAATGTATGTTCGAAAATTCAAAAAAACAGACGCTTTTAATGTTAATCAAGTACTTGCATTAAATTATTGATAACGGTTTATTCTTGAATTCAAATGGTGTATATTGTAGTCGAAATATTAAAATACACTAACGATGACCAAATTTTTTGCCACCATTTTTCTCTCATTTATTGTTCTTACAACCGGAGCGCAGTCGTTTGCTGATCTTGTTGAAGAAGTGACCAAAAGTGTTGTAACCATTCAGGTTCTGCAAAAACGAAACTCCGGATTAGGAAATCCAAATGGCTATACTGCTGATGAAGGAATGGGATCAGGAGTCCTGATCGGTGAAAAAAAACTTTTCATTCTTACCGCTGCCCATGTGGTTGCCGATGCATCAAAAATTCAAGTAGCTTTTCACGACGGAACAATTACCGGTGCAAGCATCAGAAGAATCGACCAAACAGCCGATGTAGCCTTACTTCAGCTAAATGAAGTTGCATCGCATATCCCTTCTGCCCGGTTCGGAGATTCGGATGCGATGCGAATTGGCGACGATATTTTTGTAATTGGCAACCCGCTTGGTTTGGAACACTCAGTATCAAAAGGAATAATCAGTGGGAAGCATGTCGAGAAAAACCAGGCAAACAACGAAAAAGTTCAAGAGTTCTTTCAAACCGATGCATCGATAAACAAAGGAAATAGCGGAGGACCAATGTTTAATATGAAAGGTGAAGTAATTGGTATTGTTAGCTCCATTTTGTCATTTTCGGGAGGTTTTGAAGGGCTGGGATTTGCAGCTACCTCGGGAATAGCGGAAGAAATACTGAAACAACGCGGGAGAATTTGGTTTGGAACCCGTGTGTTGGCTATGTCGGCCGAATTTTGCGCTATTTTTAATGTACCGCAAGATGGTGCCTTGATGGTGCAGGCGGTTGCCGAAAACTCTCCCGGATATTTTATGGGATTAAAAGGTGGCTACGTAACAATGGCGGTTGGAAACCAGGAAATTCTTGCCGGGGGCGATATTATACTTCAGTTTGATGCTATTCCTTTAAACTCGGCCGAAAATATTGTTAAGTTTTTTGACTACCTGAACACAATGAAAACCGGACAGACGTATAAAGTGAAAGTTTTAAGAGCCGGCCAGATTAAAGAGTTAAGCTGGCGAATGCAGTAAAAAATTCGTTTGGAATATACAACTAAAGCTCTGGTTTCAGCAGGAAATTGGAGCTTCTTTTTTGAATTAACCTTCAAAATAAGTTTTTACTTTAACTTTGATGCCATGAAACAAAAAGGGAAAACAAGCTCGAATAAAACACCTGTTAATTCAATAGGATTTTGTTTTTTTAGAAATCTTAATAGAACGATACAACAACGGGTGCTTATATTTTTAGCTGCTGTTTTTCTGTTTGGTTGCTCGCAAAACGATTCGGTAACCGAACAACCGGCTCAGGAACTTACCCTGTTTTTTGTTAATGATTCGCATGGACAAATCGATAATTTTTCGAAAATAAAATACATTATTGATCAGGAAAAACAGTCGAACAATGTTGTTGTAATCAGCACCGGAGATATGTTTTCAGGAAATCCGGTGGTTGACAATTACGCTCCCAAAGGTTGGCCCATGATTGACCTGATGAACAAAACCGGTTTTGATATTATGGCGCTAGGCAACCATGATTTTGATTATGGCCCGGTCATTTTAAAAGACCGTATCAATCAATCAAACTTTCCATGGATATGTGCCAATACCACAGCTATAAGCACCGAATACAGCCAGCCACTCGATTTTGTAACGATTGAAACCGGAGCGCTAAGGATTACTTTTCTGGGCTTGCTTGAAACGCGTGGTTCTGAGCATGAAACCATACCTTCATCGCATCCGTGGCGGGTAAAAGATTACAGTTTTACCGATGCCCTGGATATTGTTGATAATTACAATACGCTTAAAGAACAGGAAGATGCTGATTTACTGGTTGCACTATCACATCTGGGCGCCTATACCGATTTTGAACTGGCTGCCCAGAATTCGTTTATTGATATGATTATTGGTGGACATTCACATAGCCTTATCGACACCATATTCCGGGAAACACCTATATTTCAGGCTGGGGGCTACCTGCATTATCTGGGACAAATTGAATTAAGCATTAAAAATCGGGAAATTCAGGATGTTGAATTTACACTGATCGATCTAGATAATTTCGTTAACAAAGATGCTACCATCCAGAGCATCATTGAAAATTATAACGATTGGCCCGAACTTTACGAAGAAATTGGGTATTCGGCTGCCTATCATTCCAAAATGGCTACCGGGTGTTTTTATACCGATGCTATTCGCCGTTATTTGAACACCGACGTTTCGTTTCAAAACACCGGAGGAGTTCGTTCCTTATTATTTGAAGGCCCTGTAATCAAGCGGGATATTTACGAAATTTCGCCATTTAACAACGGTACAGTAATTTATGAAATGACCGTTGCAGAAATAAAAAGATTCCTTGCCGAAAGTGGATCAGGGTTTTACTACTCCGGAATTATGATTGATAAAATTGACCGCGAAGTAGTTCTTTTTAATGAAGAAGGCAAATACCTGAATGACAATGAAATTTTACGTGTAGGTATTAATGATTATATTCCGGCTGTACATGCTCCCTATTTTCCCAACAATGGCGAAGTGCAGGAGCTAACAGCAGCAGAAACCATTATTAAATTTCTCGAATCCACAACGAGTCCTGTCAACTATACAAGCTGTTCGCGCTATTTCAGGTACTAAAACACGAGCACTTCAAATTTTACTTTCCTGTTTCAATTCTAATTCTGAAACACTTAAATAAAATACCTATTTGTATTTTATATTAATAATCAGTAACTTGTAGAGGTATTTAACCATTTAAAGTAAAAATTAAAACTTCGCATCATGAAAAGACTGTTTGGAGTAATTCTCATTTTCTCAATTCTTTTATTGTCTAATCATCATCTTAATGCGCAGGAAAGCGCTCCAAAAACCAAGTATATGGTTTGGGAAATAAAGGTAACACCTGTTCAGTTAGAAAGTTTATTGGCAGCACTCAAATCTCAAAACGAATTTTTAAAGGAACAAAACTACCCTTTCCCCAACATAACGCAGTACACCAGCGATGGTTATTTGTGGTATTCAGTTCCGTTTACAAACTATGCTGATATTGATAAAATTGAAGCCGCTTCGCAAAAGCTGTGGAAGGAGAACAGTGATAAATCGAAAGAATTGCAGGAGCAATTTAAAGATGCTTTTAGTGCCATTGGGGGATTAATTTTGGAGGCTCAGCCAGAATTATCAATTCTACCGGGCGAATCGTCAGTTACACCTAAGGGTAAAAAGTTTCGGTTTTTCGAGAAATTTTACATCAAATACGGTAAAGAAAAGGAATTTGAGGAACTGATAAAACGTTATGTGGCCATGCGCAAAAATCACGACATTCAAGATGCCTTTTATACCTTATATCCGGCTTTTGCCCCTGATATGAATGTGGTATATTTTATTGATGAAACGGGAAATAACGCTGCAGAGCACTATACGCAGAATGAAAAACACTGGCAAATGTTTGGTGAAGAAGGAGAACAGCTTTGGGAAGATGTGAAGCATTTGGTTAGTAAAATAGAAACCCATTTGGGTACCATTGATTACGAAGTTAGTTACTTTCCCGCCAACTAATTTCAAATAATTAAACAGTGATTAAGCTCTTCCTGCGCCGGGAAGAGCTTTTATTTTTGCAGCAAGCCAATAACATTACCGGCCATTACGGCAATACCCGTTTCAATAGTTTTTTCATAATCCGGATTTAACTGTGGTGAATGCAAGGGAAATGGACTTTTACCCTGTACGCGCAAACGATTCATCTCGTCGGCGCCGGTACTTCCTAACCAAATCAAACAAATTGGTATATTTTCCGGTGTTCTGCCGTATTTTCCAAAATCTTCGCCTACCATTTCTGCCGGCGTTTCAATAATATTGTTTTTCCCAAGAATATCGACAGCAAAGACATTAACCCTTGCAGCTAAAACGGCATTATTAACTACCGGAGGGGTTTCAACAGGCAACACTTTAACAAGCGGTAACCGATTATCAGAAACACCTGCTGATTGGGCTGCATTTTTACAAATACGTTCAATTGAAGCTATTATTTTTTCAATGGTTTCATCAGAAAAATACCTTAAGGTAAGCTCCATTTTTACCTCATCAGGGATAATATTAGGGCGCGTACCACCATGAATGGATCCAACGGTTACCACCGCGGGTTCTGTTGGATTCAATTCGCGACTTACAATGGTTTGCAAATCGCCAACAATTCGGGATGCAATTACAATTGGATCTATACATTTTTGCGGATAGGCCCCATGCCCGCCTTTACCATAAACGGTTATTTCAACGGTTTTCACACCGGCAAAAACAGGACCGCCACGCAGGCCAATTTGTCCGGTTTCCAACTCCGGATTTATATGATATGCCAGTGCATAATCGGGTTTCGGAAACTTCGTGAATAATCCTTCATCAATGGCTTCTCCGGCTCCTCCGCTGTACTCTTCAGCCTGTTGCGCAATAACCAGCAGCGTGCCATGCCATAAGTCTTTTAGTTCAACCAGTGTGCGCAAAGTTCCAACCCATGTCGACATATGTATGTCGTGCCCACAGGCATGCATTACCGGCACCTCTTCTCCTTCCAAGTCGGCAGTAACACTACTGGCAAATGCAAAGCCGGTATTTTCTTTTATGGGAAGTGCATCCATGTCAGTTCGTAGAAATACCGTTGGCCCATCGCCATTCTTAAACACCCCCACAACACTGTTACCTGCAAAATTCTCGCTTACCTCGAAACCAATCTCTTTTAATTCTTGCGCCATCCGTGCCGAAGTTTTTACTTCCTGAAATGAGAGTTCCGGATTTTGATGTAAATATTTGCACAAATCTACAGCATATTCAAGCTGTCTTGAAGCTTCGGTCTTTATTTGTGTGCTGTACTGTGCAAAACCATTAAGCTGTATAACCATACCAACAAGAATTAAAAACAACCGTGTTTTCATAAAAGCAATTTAAATGTAAACATCCGAAAATTAGATAAAGTTTTGTGCTTACAAAACAGTGGTCAATAGAAACTGCATATGCCGAACTGTTCTGCAAAAGAATTTTAGTATTACTGGAGAACGAAAAGGCTGACCGAAAGCTTTTAATCATGCTTTCGAATCAACCTTTCTGATTATTTTATTACTACAAAAAATGAATTGTTAGGGTAACATAAAAACTTCTTCCGGGGGAATATATGGGTCTTGCCTCGGCATTTCGTACCGATCGCGATAAATGCTCGTAGTAGGCCTTATCAAAAATATTCTGAACGCCGCCTGTTGCCGAGAATACATTATTTATCAGCCACGAAACTTTTGCATCAACCACACTAAATGCCGGTGTCTCCGTTTCTCCGTAGGAGGTGGCAACACGCCCTTGTTTTAGAGCGTGACGAAAAAATAGCTCTGGTTGCACCTTTCCGTCCACAAAATTACCACTTAGTCGGTAAGAAAACTCCATTGGTGGAATTTCGGGCAAAGCTTCGTCAATGTCCTGGTTTTCTCCGTAGGTATACACCACATTAAAATCGTGAAGCAGCTGTTTTGTAAGTTGTTGCGACCAACCGATTTCAAATCCGGCAATGAAAGCCTTTTTAATATTTACAAACTGGCGTACGCCGGGAGAAGTGGCCATTGCCGGTTCTAAGTCTTCCCGAATTTCGGATGAGATATAATCGCGCAATACCGAAGTAAAGACATTAACATGCAAATTGGTTTTTGCACTTTGGTATCTGTAAACCAAATCAAGCTGGTTGTTTTTTTCCGGATCTAAATCAGGATTTCCCAGCATTTCGTACGGATCGAGCCCAATGGGAAACTGGTTAATGTAACGTTCGGCAATGCCCGGACTTCGAGTGGCCATTCCCATCCATAAACCCAAGGACATTTTTTCGTTGAACAATCGTGTTCCACCAAAACTTAATGATGGATGTACATGCGTCGGTTCAAGATCGCTATAAATGTTCTGAAAACGGGGATCTGGATTATTGGCTTTTGCCGAGTTATAATCCATACGCCCGGAAATTACAAACTTAAAACCAGGTTGTGTAATGTGCCATTCGCCAAATACGCCTGCCCGGTTTACCTCGGCATCTTGCCAAACATTATCGGTAAATACCTTGCCGGTCATTGGTCCCATTAGCATGGTACGCGTGCGGTAACCATCAGCCGATTCAAACCGGTAATCGGCACCCAGGTATAAAAACCCTTTTTTGAAATCAAAACGTAACTCACTCCTGCCACCGTAATTCCGGGTTTCTGCATCAGTTATTGCGTCAGTTTTTCTGGGGTCAAGCACTTTGTCGTAATTATCCATCAGGTGGTCAACCATCGTTCCATACAAACTTGTATTCCACGAGCTCAGCACTTTATCGTAAAAAATCGCCTTGTGGCTGGCATTAACCAACCAGGTGTTATCTTCGCGCAAATCCATTGGTAAAGCCGGAAAATCAACATCTTTGGCAATATTATTAGAGACCAGCAAACCCAGTTGCTGGGTGTTACTTAGTTTCACACCAAACTTTCCGCCCCAGTTTAAACGATTAAAAGCAGCAGGAATAGTAACACCATCGCCATCGGTGTAATCTTTACCTGAAGAATAGGCACCAAAGACCCTAAAATCAGTTTTGGCTCCCGATACACCAGCAACACCTTCTGTTCTAAAAATATTACCGTTACTTTCGTAACTGGTTCCCAATCGGCCAACAGCCTTTGTTTTCTCACTAAATGCCGGAGCCGAACTTTTAAAGTTTATTGTTCCGCCAAAAGCATTGCCATAGCGTAAACTATGTGGTCCTTTCTGCACTTCTGCCTCGGCAATCATATTTATAGGAATCTGACTTGCGGCAGGATCCATACGATTAGGACATGCTGCGGAAGCGGTTTGACTACCATCAAGTACCAGGTTTATCTGGTCGTATTTAAAACCACGTAAAACGGGGTCGAAACCATAGGCCCCGCTCTTTCTAATGCTTGAAATTGAGGGGACAGCCTCCAATAAACTACCGGCATCGTGTGCGAGTTTGTTTTGTGCCGAAAATTCCAGTTTTCTTTTATCTCCGGCTGTAGGATGTACCGCTACCACTGTTACCGGCAAAAAAGCTACCGATTCGGTGAGTCGAAGTGTTCCTTCATTGGCAAACTGTTCTACTTCGCTGTTCTTAAAAACAAGTTTCCCATATTGAAGATGAGAAAGAAAGAGTTCAGCTTCTGCAGTAAGTTCCAGAACAATTTTTCCATTTTCATCTGAAAAACCTTCTTCTCCATTGTATTTAAAATAGATATCTGCTATCCCTTGTTCTGTTTTGGTATCTATTATCCGAATTGATTTCCGCTGAGAATAAGAATAAAAAGTAAACATCGTCAAAATGAATACCCCAATTATTTTTATTCGGGAATTATAATTGTTTTTCATTCCAAAATAATTTATTGATAATACATTTGTCAATGCGAGGGTTACGGTACTTTAAACGGAATAATCAGGCGGATGAAAGACCGAATTAATATTTAATAAATAATAGTTTTTGTAGTAGGCCCGACCATGTTTTTTATGCTGAGCATATAAAACCAGCATCACGCCATATGTTTGTGCACAGAAATCAATATTTTGCTTCTCTTTATGATTTGGAGGAAACTCCTTTTTTTGCTGTTCCTGCTCGTTTATTCGCTTTTTTAACTGGCAACAACCCTTGCAGGTGGACCCTTCAATATCTTTCTCTACACACAAATTTTCAGCAATATAATCCTGATTGATTTTAAAGGACAAAAAAACCACCAATTCAGAAAACTGAAAAAGCAGCACCGAACACAATAGTATGATAGAAACAAGGTGTTTCACTAAAGATTGTTGATTTTTATCAAAGTTAGCAAATAAACAAATACATTTTATGAAAGTTCAAAATACTTAGCCCCGGTAAGCAAAATGCCTACCACTACTCATCCAGACACAACCCAAATTCAGCATTTTAAACCACTAAAAACAGTTATTATCAAAGCCACAAACACCATTTGTTACCTACGAATTATTTATTTTTACGCCAAGTTTACAAACCATTAAAAGCATTATTATGGAACACAATCTGTGGTATGATGATGAAACTCAAATCATACACCTTCAATTTACCCGCGATTATCTAACCAGCGATGTAGAAGACATCCGGAAAGTGATGAATGACCTTGTCGCCGGGAAACCTTATCGTCAAATGGTCATCCAAATTAGTAAAACCGCAAAAGTTGAAAACCGCGAAACACGTGAAAAATCAAACCAGCTTTTAAAAGATTTTGACATTTCGCATGTGGCTTTTATTGGCGGAAGTGCAGCGAACCGGATGATTGCCAAGGTAATGTTAAAAACAGGTGCATTAAAAATTCAGGGCGATTTTTTTAAAACAATTGATCAGGGTGTTGAATGGATAATGAGTAAACGATAGTATTATGGCCGAAACAATAGTATTTGAAAAAGCAAAAGAAAGAATTGAGCACATTGAAGATGTTTTATCATCGGTAGCTGCCGGCGACCTTGATGTACGAATCGAAGCTGAAATTGAAGATGATTTAACCGGAGTTGAGGAAGCAATAAACATACTTATTGAAGACCTTACCTACGAGTTAAAACAAAGTAAAAAAATGCGCGAGGAGCTGGAAGAAAAGCTGTCGAAAATAGAGGAGCAGCAAAAAACCATTATACGCCAGCAAGACGATCTTTTGGAACTCTCGAGCCCGGTTACCAAAGTGTGGGATAATATTCTTATTCTACCTGTAATTGGCACCCTCGATAGCCAACGTGCACAAATAATGATGGAAAACCTGCTGCAAAAAATTGTTGACACCGGCTGCACCATGTCGATACTTGATATTACTGGTGTACCAACCGTTGATACCCAGGTGGCCAACCACCTATTAAAAACGGTAACATCTGCCCGTTTACTTGGAGCCGATTGTATTATCTCGGGAATTAGCCCGGCAATTGCACAAACAATTGTCCACCTGGGTATCGATCTCTCGGTAATTCGAACCAAAGCCACCCTGCAGGATGCGATGATTTACGCCATGCGAAAAAACAACCTTCTGGTTGATGGCAAAATTAAATCGGAAAATATATCTGAAACGGAAGAAAGCGAATAATTTATGAACTTAGATTTACACGAAAAAAGAATACCCATCATAAAGATTCGTGATTTCCTTATCGTTTCTATTCAGGTTGACATGCACGACAAGCTTGCCATTCAGCTACAATCGCAAATACTCGAAGAAATTGAAAGAACGGGAGCAAAAGGAGTATTGATAGATATTTCGGTACTCGAAATGGTCGATTCTTTTATTGGGCGGATGTTGTCGGGTATGGCTTCGATGGCAGCAATTATGGATGCTGCAGTGGTTATTGTTGGCATGCAACCGGCTGTTGCAATTACCTTGGTAGAATTGGGATTGGAAATGCCGGGAGTTGACACGGCACTAAACATGGAAAAAGGGATAGAAATGCTGGAACAACGACTGGCAAATTCAGAATTTTTGTAGAAGGAGGTAACCCATGAACGAAATTACTTTCGATAACAATTGGGAACAACTCGGCACATATCCTATTATTACTGAACACGACATTGTAAAAGTAAGGCAGTTGGTTCGGCATCATGCCAAAGATTTCCGTATGGGAATTGTTGAACAGACACGAATTACAACTGCCGTTTCAGAGCTTTTTAGAAACATGTATAACTACGCAGGAGGTGGTAAAGTGCTTATAGAACGTGGCGATGTTGAAGGGAAAAATGCCTTAATTGTAACCTGCATTGACGAAGGGCCGGGAATTGAAGACATCGACCTTGCAATGAGCGATGGATATACATCAGGACAAGGTATGGGGTATGGACTACCCGGCACTAAACGCCTGGTTGATCGTTTTGAAATAAAATCGGAGAAAGATAAAGGAACTGTTGTTCGGGTAATGAAATGGAGATAACTCGCAATCAAATACTAACGCTTCAAATTGAACATGAATCAGATGTTGGGATTTGCCGACGAAAGTCGGTAAGCCTTGCCAAACAGCTGGGCTTTGACGAAGTGAAAACCGGGGAAATAGCCATCGTCGTTACCGAACTGGTAACCAACGTATTGAAACATGGCGGCCGGCAAGGTAAAATTCTGGTTTGCGAGGTAAAAACCAACGACGGACAAAAAGCAATTGAAGTGTGGTGTTGCGATTCGGGGCCGGGTATTCCAGACATTGAAAAAGCTATAAAGGATGGTTTTTCAAATAAAGTTTCACTGGGAATCGGCATGGGCTCCATACGTCGTTTTTCGGATGAGTTTGAGATAAACCCAAATCATTCGCCCTTTAAAAACAACGATGCCCTAAATGGCCTTGAACAATACACTACTTGCATTAGAACGCTAAAATGGGTACCGGCCAAAAAGTGGATTGGCAGCAACCGCGCATTAAGCATTGGCGCCGTATCGCGAAGCAAACCGGGCGAGAAACTAAACGGCGATTGTTATGTGGTTAACCATATTGCAGCAACAAATACTGTAGCTGCGGTAATTGATGGGCTCGGACACGGTAAGGAAGCACACATGGCATCTCAGCTGGCACGAGAGCAAATAATAATGAAATCCGGACAACCGGTAAATATGCTGTTGCAACACATGAATGCAGGAACCAGGGGAACCCGTGGTCTTGTAGCATCAGTTGTATCAATTGATACTGAAAGAAACAAACTGCAATTCAGTGGAATTGGCAACATCGAAGGATTTGTTGTAACATCTGGCGAAAAGAAAAACCTGCTTTCGTATGGCGGAATTATAGGACACAACATGCGAACACCACGCGTATTTGATTACGATTTTAATCCGGGTGATTACCTGTGTATGTCCTCCGACGGAATAACATCGCGGTGGCGACCTGAAGATATTAACTGGAATGATCATCCGCAAAGTATTGCCGAGCGTTTACTAATTAATTATTCACGAGACAATGACGACGCTACCATTCTTATCATCCGCTACAACCCATAGTGTTGGCACCATACTGGTGCAGTTCGAGTCGGATGTGGTTCGGGCTCGAAATCTGGCATCGCTACTGGCACAGGAAAGTAAGTTTGATAAAACTACCTGTATTCGTATTGGCACAGCCGCCTCAGAGCTAAGCCGAAATATTATTGAACATGCCGGAAATGGTTCAATTGATTTTATGTTGGCCGAACGCGAAAATAAAAGTCCGGGTATTGTTATAATTTTCAAAGACAAAGGCTCTGGAATAAAAGACCTGGATTTGATACAGGCCGGCAACTTCCAATCAAAAAACGGCATGGGCGTAGGGCTTAGTGGGTCGCAACGCCTAATGGATGACTTTGATATAAAAACCAGCGAAAAAAACGGCACACAAATAACCATCGCCAAATGGCTTCCCCGCTTTTCAAAACAGCTCGATCATAAACGAATTCTTGAAATAAAAACTGCCTTTGAGAAAACCATCGAACGGGGCGACTCGAGTATGGTTGATACCATTAACTCGCAGAATAACGAACTGGTATTTTTGTTGCGCAAACTGCAAGAGCGTAACGAAGAAATAGAAACCATGAACCAGGAGTTGGAAGAAACAAACAAAGGCGTTGTGGCGCTAAACCGCGAACTTGAAGATAAAGCAGTTGATATTGAAAAAGCAAAGCAGGAAGCGATTCAGGCCAATAAAGCAAAAAGTGAATTTTTGGCCAACATGAGCCACGAAATCAGAACACCCATGAATGCCATACTTGGCTTTGCAGAAATTCTTGAAACAAAAATTAACGACGAGTCGCTAAAACAATATGCTTCGGCTATTTCTTCCAGCGGATCGGCACTTCTGAGTATTATTAATGATATTCTTGACCTCTCGAAAATTGAGGCTGGAAAAACAGAATTACATTTTCTTCCTGTAAATCTGCCAAACCTATTAAAAGAAGTCGGGCAAATATTTCAACATAAAGCCGATGAAAAGCAAATTCAACTAATTGTTGATATTGAAAAAAACGTTCCTACCTGTATCGTAATCGACGATGTTCGTTTGCGCCAGGTACTTATTAACCTGGTTGGAAATGCCATAAAATTTACCGAAACTGGTTTTGTAAAACTCAAGGTTATTTTTGAAAACGCTGCGAATAGCGACCAAAAGTTCAACCTGCATTTTATGATACAGGATACAGGAATTGGAATTGACAAAGACCAGCAAGAGCTAATTTTTGGAGCTTTTGAGCAGCAAAAAAACCAAAGTATTAATAAATATGGAGGTACCGGCTTAGGTTTAACCATTACTAAAAGGCTGGTAGATATGATGAATGGATCGATTTGGGTAGAAAGTGAAAAAAACTCGGGAAGTATTTTTCATGTTATCTTAAACCAGGTTGAAGTTGGAGCAGCCAACGATTTAACAACACAAGACGAAACCGATTTTGAAGGAGAAATTATTTTCGAACCTGCATCGATATTAATTGTGGATGATATTTCTACCAACCGAAAACTGGTAAAAACCTTTCTGAAAGATTTTGATTTCACCCTTAATAGTGCCCGCAATGGAGAAGAAGCAATAAATGCTGCCCGCGAAATAAAACCTGATTTAATACTTATGGACATAAAAATGCCCATAATGGATGGATTTACAGCTACCGAAATTTTAAAGAATGATGAAAATTGCAGGCACATTCCAATTATTGCATTTACGGCATCGGCATTAAAAGAAGAGATTGAGAAAATACGTAATTCGAACTTTGATGGTTATTTGTCGAAACCAATATCTAAAAAGAGCATGATAGCTGAACTGGCTAAAGTTTTAAAACATGCCAAAAAGGAACATGACAACACTGATGCCTCAGAAGAGTTAACATTAAAAGATACAGGTAACAGGCAACAAAGTTGTTCTCCGGAATTCTTGGAAGAATTAAACAAAAAGCTCTATCCTCAGTGGGATTCGTTAAAAAACACATTTATTTTAGGAGAGATAAATGACTTTGCATCAAGTTGTTTGCATATTGGAAACAGCTACAATGCCAAACAATTGCTTGATTGGGGGAATGATATTCAGAAACAAGTTGTAA
Source organism: uncultured Draconibacterium sp. (assembly GCF_963676735.1). Classification (NCBI taxonomy): domain Bacteria; kingdom Pseudomonadati; phylum Bacteroidota; class Bacteroidia; order Marinilabiliales; family Prolixibacteraceae; genus Draconibacterium; species uncultured Draconibacterium sp. The sequence goes on from NZ_OY781464.1 coordinate 2,146,336, forward strand.
ATTTAGACATGGAAAATCTGCCAGTTACAATAAAAAAGTTTGAGACCATTTGGCAGAATTATAACACTTGTGAAGAATAAACACAAATCTATGCAACAAAAAAAACCTGTAATTCTTATTGTTGATGATGTTCCTAAAAACATTCAGGTACTTGGTACCTTATTAGCCAAATTTAAATGCGAACTGGCGGTTGCCATGAACGGACAACAAGCACTTGATACCGTTGAAAAAGTTAAACCCGATCTGATTTTACTGGATGTAATGATGCCAATAATGGATGGACATGAAACTTGTCGGCAGTTAAAAAGCAATGAAGCAACCAAAGACATTCCGGTTATATTTTTATCGGCAAAAACCGAAACCGAAGATATTGTTGAAGGTTTTAAACTGGGTGCTGTTGATTATGTAACCAAACCATTTATTGGCAAAGAACTGGTTGCCCGCGTAAAAACACACCTTACCCTGAGGCAAACCCAGCAAACACTTAGCGAGGAGGTACATTCGAAAAATAAATTCTTTTCAATAATGTCGCACGACCTTCGCGGAGCTTTTGGCATAATAACCAACTTCGTTCAATTGATTCAGGAAGGAGGAGAATTTCTTACACCGGATGAAACCAACGAGTTGTTAAAAGATATTGAAACCACATCAAAAAACACGCTCGAGTTGCTCGAAAATCTATTAAAGTGGGCTCGTTCGCAAACGGGTGCCATTAAGTTTTCGCCTGAGAATTTAAAAGTTAACTGTGTGTTTGATGAAATTATTCGTAATCACCAAAATATTGCACAGGCCAAAAACATAAGCATTAAAGTGGTTAACAAATCAGAACAAATGGTTTATGGCGACCGGAACATGATTCTTCTGATTATCCGCAACCTGGTATCGAACGCAATTAAGTTTACAGCAAAAGGAGGAGAAATATCCTTGAATGTTGCAAACCAGGGCGATTTTATGAAAGTGAGTGTTACCGACACCGGGGTTGGTATTGCTCCGAATAAAATAAACGATCTTTTTTCTATTGAAGCCAAAACAACCTCTACCGGAACAGCGAACGAACAAGGCCACGGATTGGGTCTGGTTCTCTGTAAGGAATTTGTGAAAATTAACGGCGGCGAAATTGGTATTAACAGTGCACCGGGCAAAGGAACAGAAGTGTGGTTTACCTTACCTGAAGGTAAAAAAGAACAAGAATAAATGAATAGCAAATATAAAAAACAAATAAAAGGCTAACTTAAAAGTTAGCCTTTTATTTGTTTCAGCTGCTTAATAAGCATCGGAAACTCCGCCAACTTCTTGTCAATCAATTCAATATCAAACGACTGCAAGCCAACATCAAGTTCGGTACAATAGCGCTTAATTGCCGGACAGGCGTTGGAAAATGCCATCTCCGACAGACGTATTTTGAATTCCTCTATTTCATAAATCACCAGGCTTCCTTTTATATTCTCCCAAAGGGGTAAGTAATCTTTTTCAAGAATTTCAATTGTTTGTGGCAATTTCGCCAGGCATTCTTTTGTAAGTTTCTCTTCAAACTCTTCCTCCTTAACACGTTTATCTTCAACATACATAAATTTATCGGGCAGAAACTTGAGAAGAAGTGTCTCCAACTCTTTCTTAAATACTGGTTTTTGCAGAAAATCATCAAAAAGCATCTCAATTAAATCACTACGCGATTTTAAGGTAGATCCAGAAAAAGCAATTACGGGTATTTCTTTGAGTTTTTTATCTTCTTTAATAATCCGGGTAACTTCAAATCCATCAATCCCCGGCATACGAATATCCATAAATATCAGATCGGGTTGAACGGTATTAAGTTTTGCCAATGCTTCCGATCCATCCGAGGCTTCAACATAAGTTACTTCATCCGAATTTATTAATGCTTTTAAAAAATCAACGTTATAGTCAATATCATCAACAATCATAACCGTACACGGCCCCAGTTTGGCATTCAAATTGGGCATTTCGCTACGCTCTTGTTTTTGGTCTCTTACCGTTTTATCAACCTTTACCCCATGCAAAGTAACCGAAATTGTAGTTCCCTTTCCTTCGCTACTTTTTAACGATATTGTTCCATTCAACCTTTTTAGTAATCCATCAACAATAGCCAATCCCAATCCTGTACCTTCATATTTTCGGTTGCTTGTTCCATCCTGTTGCGAAAACGATTTAAAAATTAAATGTTGTTTATCTTTTTTAATTCCTATTCCGGTATCCTCAACGGTTATAACCAAATCCACTTCATCATCTTGTTCGGTTTCGGTGGCAAAAGCAAATACATGCACATACCCTTTTTCAGTAAATTTTACGGCATTACTAACCAGATTAAAAATTATCTGGTAAAACCGCAACTCATCCATTAAAATATATTGTGGCACCGACTCTTCAGTTGTAAGTTTAAAACTTAAACCTTTTCGCTCAACCTCACTCATAAAAGCCAACTTCACATCCGATATAATTTCATTATAGTTCATCGGATTATATTCCACATCAATTTTTCCGGATTCGATTCTCGAAAGATCGAGAATATCGTTTATAACATTCAATAAATTTCTACCGCTGTTAATTATGGAAGACAGGTATCCCTTGTGCAGGTTTACGTCGGTATTATCGTATAACCACTGGCTGAATCCGAGTATGGCATTTAACGGGGTACGAATTTCGTGTGAGACATTGGCCAGAAATTCCGATTTCATTTTCGAAGCTTCTTCGGCCTTGTTTTTTGCCTGTTCCAACACCTTTTCGTTCTGTTTTATAATGCTGACATCCCTGATGATTATCAATACCTCTGTCTCATTCAACTTCACCAGGCGAGCTTCATAATACTCTACTTCATCCCAATTCAGGTTTTTAAACTCCACTTGTGATTCGCTCTCCACCAGGCATTTGGCAATCGATTCAATAAATAGTTCAGAAAGTTTTTTGTTAAATGCCTGCTGAATTGATCTGCTTTTATTGTCTTTAACCAGGTTTGACAGATTAGACCCTGGAGCTGCTTTTAAGGCCTTTATCTCGCCAGTATTTTTGGCATGAATAATTACGTCGGGAATCGAATTGATAATAATCCGGTTCTCCTTCTCGCTTTTAACAAGTTCGTTTTGAACACGTTGACGCAGAAAATTGTGCGAAATCAAGTTTGAGATGGTACGCAGTAATTCTAATTCCGATTGACGCCACATCCTGTTTTTCTCGCATTCATCAAAACCAATAAACCCAAGTTGATTTTCTTTCCCGATTAAAGGCAACACCAATATAGATTTAATTCCCTGTGGCTCTAAAATAGCAATCAGGTCTTCGGGTAATTCCGAGATGTTTTCAGAGAATATTATTCCGTCTTCATCAAGAAATTTTTTCCACGATGGAATGGCAGTATAAGGAATATCCTGAAGCTCATCGATTTGCGGCTCTATTCCCGTGTTGCACCACTCGTAAGTATTGCTGGTAAGATTACCATCAGTACTGTCTTCAAAAATATAAACACGGCTCACGTTTAAATGCTCTCCTACCAAACGCAGCGCTGCATTGGTTTTATTCTTAAAATCAGTTAGCGAGTTATAACTCATTGATATTCTGGAGAGTAAAACCTGTTGTTTCAGGTTTTGTTCGATTTCAAGCTCCTGTTTTTTTCGTAAAGTAATATCAAACATTACTCCTCGTATACCAATAACCTCTCCCTGTAAAATAATCGGGCTGGTATAAACTATTACCGATAAACGTTCTCCGTTTTTCTTTTCAACAATATATTCGTTTGATGAAGTTTCTGAAGTTTTAATAATTTTCCTGATATTATCGCGCACTTTTTTGCGGTACTCATCCGGAAATATTTTTAGAATATTAAAATTGTTGCTTAGCACTTCCCGCTTGGTATAACCAAACTTTTCAACCGCAAAATGATTGGCGTAGGTTACAAATCCATTTTTATCCAATTCGCAAATCATTTCCGGCAGCGACTCGGTAAGTTCCCGGTAACGTTTTTCACTCTTTTCCAGTCGCTCCTGATCAAGTTTTTGTTGTGTAATATCGTGGGCCACAACAATTATTTTAGAAAAAACACAATCTTTCTCTGATAACAATTCAACGTTTGGTTTTGAAAGGGCTTGTTGTTTTATTACACAAAACTTACATTTTTCGCTCGAGAATTGCAGGTTGATGCGCAACCAAATCCGATTGCCAGCTTTTGATTTCACCGAAATCTCGTAATAATTCAAACAACTCTTCTCCAGAAACTTGCGGGCAAAATGTATAAATGTCTTTTTTCGTTCGGCAGGAGCAAGAAAATCCATTACATTTTTTCCTTGTAACTTTTCATCTTTGGTGCCAATAATTTTATCAACAATCTGGTTGGTAAACTTGATGTTTCCTTTCATGTCAAGCCGGAATATCATGTCGTTGATACTCTCAACCATGGTTTGGTATTCCAACTCCGATTCATGAAGCGCCCTTGTTCTTTTTTCAACCAGCGATTCCAGATTGGCGTTTAAGTCTTTTAACTGTTCATTTGAATGGTATAATTCCAGCGACTTTTTTTCCAATAATTGTTCTGCTTCTTCTCTGGCCGCACGCTCTCTTGCCAGTTTTCGTTTTATGAGTTCATTTTCCTTGCTCATATTATTTTACCATTCTGAATCGAACCACCGATCCATCCTTTTCAATATTTTCCTTTTCTATGGTTACCTTTTCGCCAAAATGCTTTGCGCATCCGTGTATTAATCCTTCAGCAAAATCACCAAGTTTTCGGGTAGAATGGTATACCATAACCATCTTCTCTTTGCTTAACTCCTCCACTTGAAAAGTAGGTAACTCTGCATCGGGGTATAGTTTTAATACCTCAACATGAATGGTATTTCCCACATCAGCCAGCAGTTCAAACGAATTGGTTTTTCCTTCAAAAAAAGCAGGATATCCTTTTACAAAAACCTTAAAAGCATACTCTCCAAACGCATACAATAATTTATCAACAGGAATATTCTTTGTTTTACTCAATGCTACAACAAGGGCAACCATCTCTGCAGCATCATAGGTTCCAACATTTGTATAAACACCATTGCGCGGCACCTTTGATTGTTCAATAATGGTATCAACTGTTTCGTAACCGAATTCCTTTTCAACCATTTCAAGAAATTCTTTAAAGATTAATCCTTTCATAAAATATTGATTTTAAAAGTGCGTCTTATCCTTCTGATTATTATAAAAAATTTGACAAAATCAGATATGAAGATAGTTGTTTTGATTTACGATTGCAACAGTAGATTTCTATGAACAAAGGTTTTTTTCAAAAAGCGCATATTTACTGCTTTTTTACCCCATTTTTAGGCAAAAAATGATAGGTAAAAATCAAAAATATTCTTATTTTGTAATGGATTGGTTTAATTGTTTTATAATCAGATGATATCAAACAAACCACTTAGTTTTTGACGCGATTAACGATACGAAATTTACAAATTAAATTAAATCAACTATGAAAATTTCTGTAGTAGGAACAGGTTATGTTGGATTGGTTTCAGGAACATGCTTTGCAGAAACCGGTGTTAATGTTGCTTGTGTTGACATTGACGAGAAAAAGATAGAGAACCTGAACAATGGGATAATCCCCATTTATGAGCCGGGCTTAGAAGACATTTACAAAAAGAATGTCGAAAAAGGACGGCTTGAATTTACCACAAATCTTGCCGAAAGTATAAAAGAAACCGAAGCAGTATTTATTGCTGTTGGTACCCCACCCGACGAAGATGGCAGTGCCGACCTAAAGTATGTGTTGGGTGTTGCCAGGGAAATTGGGAAAAATATGGATCACTACCTGGTAGTTGTTACAAAAAGTACAGTGCCGGTAGGAACTTCGGCTAAAGTAAAACAGGCCATACTTGAAGAACTGGAAAAAAGAAATGAAGATATTCCCTTTGATGTAGCTTCAAATCCGGAGTTCCTGAAAGAAGGTAGTGCTGTTGATGATTTCCTGAAACCCGACCGTATTGTTATCGGGACAGAATCGAAAAAAGCACAAAAAGTAATGAAACGCTTGTATAAACCATTCCTGTTAAATGGTCACCCCATTCTTTTTATGGATATTACTTCTTCTGAAATGACCAAATATGCTGCCAATTCGATGCTGGCTACCAAAATTAGTTTTATAAACGATATTGCCAACCTGTGCGAAATTGTTGGAGCCGATGTGGATAACGTACGAAAAGGAATAGGATCGGACGTACGTATCGGTCATAAATTTATTTATCCCGGTACAGGCTACGGTGGCTCTTGTTTCCCGAAAGATGTACAGGCACTTATTAGAACTGCCGATGAGCACAACTACTCACTTGAAATATTAAAAGCTGTTGAAACCGTAAACTACCGCCAAAAAGAGGTACTGTTTAGCAAGTTAAACAAAAGGTTTGGCGGCGATTTAAAAGGTAAAAAGTTTGCCATGTGGGGACTGGCTTTTAAACCCAAAACCGACGATATGCGCGAAGCACCTTCCTTAGTAATCATTGAAAAGTTAATTGCTGCCGGTGCATCTGTTGTAGCCTACGACCCCGTTGCAATGACTGAAGCCAAACGCATTTTAGGCGATAAAATTAGTTATGCAAAAGATGAATACGAAGCCGTTATTGATGCTGATGCTCTGATTCTTGTAACCGAATGGTCGGAATTTAGGTTGCCAAACTTTAAAGTGTTGGAAAAACTGTTAAAGAACAAGCTCATTTTTGATGGAAGAAACATTTATGATCCGGAAGAATTAAAAGAGATGGAGTTTGAGTATTATGCAATTGGTAGAAAAACAAACTAAAAAAATATGAAAAGAATTTTAGTAACAGGAGGTGCCGGTTTTGTGGGATCTCATTTATGCGAAAGACTGTTAGATGAGGGAAATGAAGTGATTTGTCTCGATAACTACTTTACTGGTAAAAAACGAAAAATCATACACCTGCTCGACAATCCGTTTTTTGAGTTGATAAGGCATGATGTAACTCAACCTTATTTCATCGAGGTAGATGAAATTTACAACCTGGCCTGTCCTGCCTCGCCGGTTCATTACCAATACAACCCCATTAAAACGATTAAAACTTCGGTTATGGGAGCCGTAAATATGTTGGGACTGGCCAAGCGAATTAAAGCTAAAATTCTTCAGGCTTCAACCAGCGAAGTATACGGCGACCCGGCTATTCATCCACAAACTGAAGACTATTGGGGAAATGTAAACCCGATTGGTATTCGCTCGTGTTACGACGAGGGGAAACGATGTGCCGAATCGCTCTTCGTAAATTACCACGCCCAAAACGAAGTTCTAATTAAAATTATACGAATTTTTAATACTTACGGACCAAAAATGGAACCGGATGATGGCCGTGTGGTTTCTAACTTTATTATTCAGGCACTTCAGGGGCAAGACATCACCATTTTTGGCGATGGCCAGCAAACACGGAGCTTTCAATATGTGAGCGACCTGGTTGAAGGTATGATACGAATGATGGCAACGGAAGACAGTTTTACCGGACCGATAAACATTGGGAATCCGGGTGAATTTACCATGCTTGAGTTGGCCAGTGAAATCATTGATATCACCGGGTCTAAATCAAAAATTATTCACCTGCCTTTACCAAAAGATGATCCGACACAACGCCAGCCCGACATTACTTTGGCAAAAGAAAAACTGAATGGTTGGGAGCCGAAAATACCGCTGCGCGATGGACTTACAAAAACCATTAATTATTTCGACCAGCTTTTAAAAGAAGGAAAAGCATAAAGCTGCATCCATATTTCGACCTTAATTAAGATGAAATCTGCCGAAAATACCGTTATTTAGCCCCGGCAGTTTTCATCTTTATTTTTTTATTGATAATGAACAGTATGAATAGTAACCTTAAAGAAACAACCCCAACCATTCTTATTGTAGATGACAACCCGAATAATATTAAAATTGTTGCGTTAATATTACGGTCGTTAAAATATAAAATAGTAATTGCGACCAATGGAGAACAGGCTATTGATTTGGTAGAACAAACAAAACCAGACTTAATATTGCTGGATGTGATGATGCCAAAAATGGATGGTTTTGAAGCATGTAAAATAATAAAATCAAAAGAAGAAAATGAAAGTACTCCGATAATTTTTATTACTGCATTAAATGATTCTGAAAGTCTGGTTAAGGGATTTCAGGCCGGAGGGGTTGATTACATCACCAAACCATTTAACAAAGATGAGCTGGTAAGCAGGGTTAAAACCCACCTTGATTTAAAACAAACGCGCGATAGCCTTGAAAGAACCACCCAACACTTATCAGAGCTAAATGCGTTGAAAGATAAAATGTTTTCGGTTATTGGTCACGACCTCAGATCGCCATTGAGCAGCGTAAAAATGACGCTTGAGTTTTTATCAAAAATTACCAACTCTCCTGATGATCCAATTGCTGAGAACATAAACATTATGCTGAAAACAACCGATGAGGTTTTTGGCTTGCTCGAAAACCTTTTGGGCTGGGCAAAATCGCAAAGCGGCAACTTAAATATTAGTAAAGAAGAAATTCAGATTTCAGATTTAATAAATAGTGTTTACCTGCTAAACAAAGGAAACCTTGAACTCAAAAAGATTTCATTTAAAACAGATGTTGAAGATAGTGATACCGTATTTGCCGATTTAAGTACGATAAAAGTTGTACTTCGCAACCTGGTATCTAATGCCATAAAATTTACGCCTGAAAACGGAACAATTACAGTTTCGGCCAGCAAAAAAGAGGGAAAAATGCAGATTTGTGTGGCCGACACCGGCATTGGAATTTCGGAGGAGGATTTGCCCAAAATATTAAATCCGAATACGCATCACACAACTTACGGCACCAACCGCGAAGCAGGTAGCGGACTTGGATTAAACCTGTGCAAGGATTTTGTTGAGAAAAACGGCGGAACCATTTGGGTAGAAAGCGAACAGGGAAAAGGCAGTACCTTTTGCATTGAGCTTGATGGCGTTTAAAGCTGTTTGTTGGTTCTGTATTTGTTTTTGGAAAAATTAAAACCCGCTTCGTAAAAACTTTATTGACTTTGAATATCCGGCATTATTGGAGTAACGCATAATAAACATGCCACCACGTACCAATTTGTCGGATAACTCCAAGGTCATTCGACTTGAATAACAGTGACTTACTTGCATCTCCTGTAATTTAATCCCTCTCATATCGTAAATCTCAATGGCAAAATCGTCCACCTTATCTTCTGGTAAATTCACAAGTAATTTCTCCCGAACCGGATTCTGTATTACCACAATTTCATCCGGATCCCAGGAATTAATTTGCTGCAGATACTGTTCCATATCTTCCTCCCAGGTAGAGCCATTCTTTTTTGCTATGGCTTTTCTTTCGGCAAAGTAGTACACAATAATTTCGTTAACGGCAGCGTAAACCGATTCGTGCATACTCAAACGCACATACCTGCTGCTATCATTTACATGATGCACTTTCCAGGTGTTGTATTTGTCGCAACTCTCCATAAAAAGTGGCTTCCAGTTACCGGGCTCTCCTATTGACACCTCAAGGTTCGCAATGCCATTCATATCGTGCAACGATATGTTTGCCAGCTTATATTCCTTACCCAAATCAATATAAAAATGATAGGGACCTTTGTCCATGTTATACGCCGGTTTCCACGATTCGCTTACCGGATGCTCTCCTACTATCGGGGTAAAATTCTGTTCGTCAACCAAATAATCAGGTGAGTGCAAACTTCCACCAATAACTTCATCCACCAGCATATCGGCTGTAAGAATTAATTGCTCCTGGTAAGTTTCATATTTTTCCGCATCATCTTTAAAGTATTCGGGTCCACCGGGAGCTCCCATGTCTTTGTATTCTTGTGGACTGTTATCTTTTTGGGCATAATCGTTTTGCGATGGATTAACAAACTTTAGTGGTTTTAATTTTTGTAACGTGTTGTTTTTAACCTCGTAGTTAGTATTTACAGAAGTAATATTTTTAAAAAATATAGTGTATTGGTCATCGTAGAAATTATCTTTCACCACCAAAAAGTTCTTTTCATTCATATTCCGGATTACCTCATGATCAGAATTATTGATGTCGAGAAAATAATTTCCGGAGAATTCAATTAATGCACCATCCGTGGTAAATTTGCGGTTGTCGATAAACACACCACGACACGAGGCAATGTAATTGTTGTAAAAATAATTGTTACCACTGCCCATGGTAATAATTCCATACGAAGCTCCCCCAATTAAAATATTGTTAAACACCGTTGCCACACTGTTGTCGCCAATTTGCAAAATGTTTCCCTGAAAATTAACACCATCATTACCGGCAAACAGGAAGGTATTGTTGTAAATTTCAACATCTTCAACCATGTTGGCTATTTGTAACGATTCGCGCCCGGTATTTTTAACAATATTGTTGTACACCCGAACATGTCTAAATTCCATTCCCGGACTTTTTGTTTCGCCCAGGTACATTCCTTCGGTTACATCTTCAATAAAACAATCGTGAATATGCAGATTCTGAAAAACAGGCCGTGGTGTTGGCGGACTACCTCCGTAGTCTTTTTTAGCCATAATACCGGCAAATCCACTGTCGCTAACTTTTACAAAAGCTGCCTCGCAGTCCGAACTCAATCCTGAAAATGCAAGTCCACAGGTACCAGCCGACAATAAAAATCCATACTTAAAAAAGCCGTGCCCTGTTCCGGTAATCTTTATGTGTTTGCAATCATGAAAAGTAATTCCTCCCCATTGCTCTTTATCGTTTATGTGTACTTGTCCGCCTTTGTTTATAAAAACAATCGGATCAGACTCTTCGCCTTCCAGCTCCATAAACTTTATTGCTTTGGTGCGGCCTGATGTTATAAAAACAGTATCGCCCGCTACCGGCATGGTTTCCCAATAACTTAACGGAATGTAGCTTGGTGCAGCCTGGTCGATTGTATGATTTTTAGCCAAAAGCTGATTTGCAGCACCAAAGAACACCAAGGCACAAACAATAGATGTTAAGCTTTTTTTCTGAATAAAATCTATGCACGAAAGGTAGCCAGCCATTTTTTTCTTTTTTGTGATTGCTATGGATTTACGGGTAGAAATATACTAAATGTTTAACTTTTACTGTTTTAACAAATTCTGAAAAATACCGTAAAGAATGCTGATTTAAAGCTTAGATCGGTATTTTCGGTATTAGAAATATTGACTATTGTTTTATCCACGTTTTGCCCGTTGCCAGTTAACCGACTGATTTCCTTTCATGTATCGTTTAAAACCCAAAAAAACGGAAAGATTCATGATAAAAAAGTAATACGGTACAAAAAGTACTTTTACTTTTATTTTACGATTTTCAAGAAACCAGCCCAAGAGCGCAGCTACATAAAATAACACCTGGCCGTAAAACAACAGGGTATAAAGGTTTTGAATAGCAAAACCAGACTGCATGGCAAGGAAAAAATTAAGCGGAATGATGCAAAGTAATAGCAATGGGGTAAGCGTCCAGCGTAAAACCCTATGCGAAATATACTGAAACGAAAGTGTTCCGTATTTAAAAATATTAAGCAACGAACGTAAACGCACCACCGATTGTATTCCTCCTGCTGAAATCCGGATTTTTCGTTTTAATTCTTCTTTTACGTTTGCCGATGCCGTTTCAATGGCATATGCTTCAGGATTATACTGAATGGTATACCCCGACATTGCCACCCGAAGTGAAATGATAAAATCATCAAGTAAAGTATCTTTTTCAACCTCTTGCCAAAGTTCTGTTCTAATGGCAAACAACTCGCCTGCGGCTCCGACAACCGAATACAATTCTGCATCCCATTTTTTCAAAGTCGACTCGTATTTCCAGTAAATCCCCTCTCCTGCTCCGGCAGCTGCATCAGCATCCTTATTTATTATACGTTTTTCTCCGGACACACATCCAACTTTTGGATTTTTAAACAGGTTTACTATTTCCTGAATGGAGTCTTTGCCAAGGGTTGTATTGCCATCAGAAAATATTACGATGGGCGTTTTTACAAATTTCATCCCCCGGTTCATGGCGCCAATTTTTCCTCCGCGTGCATCTTCATGGTACACTTCAACTCCATCGTACTTGCGTAACTCATCAGGGGTACCATCATCGCTACCATCAGTTACCCACACGTGGCGCACCTTTTCGCGCGGGTAATTCAAACTAAACGAATTTTTAACTTTTTCATCGATATAATCTTTTTCGTTATAGGCAGCAACAAATAAGGTTACTTCCGGCTCGTAATCATCGTTTCCGGTAAAAGGTTTTGCAATGCCGAGAATTCGTCTGATTTTTATCAGGATAAATAATAAAATGCCATAGCCCAGGTAAGAATAAAAAATAACAAACAACGAACTCCAAAATAATATCTCTACTGCATTCATGGTTGATTGGATTTAGTGTTATTGATGTTTTGTTTTGTTTAATAATTGTTCAAGCACCTCTGAAAATTCATCGGCTTTATTGTTCCACGAGTTTTTGCTACTAAAAGCTTTCCGCTCAGCAATTTTTTCTTTTGAATCGTTACTCAGTTCCTCATTTAATTGCCGGGTAAACTCCTCTTTATCTGTTGCAAAACGCACAATCTGTTCAAACTCGGGAAGTTTGGCAAACGAAGTTAATACCACCGAAACGCCAACGGCCAGGTATTCATTTATTTTCAGTGGGTAAATATTTTTATTCACCTCGTTAACAATGTATGGAATAACACCGAGATCGTATGATGCTAATAGAGCAGGTACTTCGTGCGGTGCAATTGGCGGAAAGAATTTTACATTCGGATAGCCATCAAGTCGATCTTTAATAAGCTTATTGCGCAGGTCGCCGGTAAACTCGAAATTTACCTCAGATAATTGTTTGATTGCGTATTCCATGGTATCAATATCAAACCGATGATCGAGACTACCGATGTAACCTATAATTTTTCTTTTTCGATCGGAATGAAGATCCGTTTTTGCTTCGGAAATAAACAGGTCGTAGTCTACACCATTTTTAACCACGTAGCTATTGGGGTTCATCTTTTCCTTGTCAATATTAAGGTAATCAGATGTGGTGATAATGCCATCTACCGCTTTCGAAAAATCTTCATCAATTTTAAAAATCCGCTCCCCATGTCTACGGGTTTCAATACCATCGTAGCAGTAATACACATTCATCTTCTCGTTTAAGCGCCCCACAAGTGGCAAACCGTACAAGGCATTAAAAGCAGTAATTACAACCGGTGATTTTATATCCAGCTTTTTCATGGTTTGCTTAATGGCCCAACGATACAGCAAGTTATTCACCCGGTAAAAGGGCTTAAATATTTTCTCGTTCTTTATAAAATCCACCGGAAATACAGGTGGTGCAATTAATTGGTAAACCTCGCTTTCAACATCGGTTTGTAACACCTTTAAGCGATTTTTAAAGCCAAACATTCGAGCTAAAGGCACCTTGGTTTTACCCAGCAAGGTGGTAACTACATCTTTTAAAGTAAAGGGATATTCAATAAAAACAAGCCGATTGTGTTTTGCCAGACGCGACAAAATCTGTACCGTTGATTTAGTGTAAGGTCCGTACCAGGTGGTATACGAAACACAAATTATATCTTTTCCCTTTAGCATAATTCTATGAATTTAGTTCGTTATAAACTTCTTCGTATAATGCCACATTTCGCTCGGCCATTTTTCGCCACGAGAATTTTTTTGCATTTTCTATTCCCTTCTCGCACAGCATGGCTTTATAGTCCTCGTTAGCTAATATTTTAATAATAGCTTCGGTAATTTCTTCCGGTTTATGCGGATCGACAATTGCAGCAGCATCGCCTGCTATTTCAGGCATCGATGAGGTATTTGATGTTACCACAGGCACGCCACAGGCCATTCCTTCGAGAATGGGAATTCCAAAACTTTCGCGCAACGATGGGTAAAGAAACACGGTGCACTGATTGATTATGGCAGGTAAATCGGTATTTACCACGTAACCGGTTAGGTATATGTCGCTGCGTAAATCGGGATGTCCAATCTCGTTTAAAATTTTTTGCAAAGCTGTTTCGTCGTAATCAAGCATTACCAGTTTGTATTTTACCTGGCTTTGGGCATTAAAATCGGCAAATGCTTTAAGTACATTAGGTGTGTTTTTTTTGGGATCGGTATTCCCCAGGAAGAACATAAAATTATCGGGCAATTGGTATTTTTCTTTGGCAGCTTTCAGCAGGTTTTCATCTTCAATTTTTTTAAAATGTTCGCCAACTCCATTATAAATCGCAACCAGGTTATCGCCTAAACCCATAAAATTTTTAATGCGGTTTTTCTCGAAATTCGACACGGTAACCACTCTTTTGCTTCGTTTTACAACCGGCGGAACTACCCACCGTCTGTACATGTTTCCCAGCTTTTGATACCAGGTACCCGCTTTTTTAAAAATACTAACACTTTCAAGGTAAATAATATCATGCAAAATTGTAATTAGTGGCACACTGCTCCGAATAGGTCCGGTGTTGCTGGTACAGTGTAAAATATCGCAGCCCTCGGCTTTGGCAGCGCGCGGCAAGGCAAATTGCTCCCAGGTAGGGTAAGGCCCGCCGCCTAATTTAACCACTTTAAAATTTGGGGCTGCCGGAATGCAGGTATTGTCTTCATCGGGTTTTACAAAAACCACGTATTCGTTTTTTTTATCAATAACCTGGAGGTTTTTTATCAGCTCCAGCGCTACCATATCCATTCCGTGTTTCTTTTTACGGTAGAGTCGTTGTCCTTCAATTCCAATCTTCATGGTTTAGTATTTTAGTTTTCGTTAATTCCGTGTTGTGTATGAATAAACTTTTTATTGGCCCCGCCCAATTTAAAGAGCGAGATAAACATTAAAAAGAAAGCTTTAGGCAAGGTAAGCACTGCACGCAGGGTTTGCATGCTGTAGAATTTACCCGGAATACTCAGCAAGAAGGCAATGAACACCAATGCCCACACCGGCAACCATTGCTGCATGCTGTACTTCAGAAAATCCATGTCGGGGAAAAACACCCCAAGCACAACATAAACAAGTGTTATAATGCTTACCAGCCCGATTAACAAGACCCGTGGCGGAGAAACCATTTGGTACACCTTATCGAAAAAATCGACATTTCCTTTTGTTAACAGATGAAATAAGCCTGAAAAGAAATAACGCCTGAAATACACAAATTGTGCCGACAACCAACGTTTACGCTGTCGGGCAAACACTTCCGATTTTTGCACTTTTTCGTCCAGCACCAGGGCATCGTGCAGGTATTCAATTTTATTCCTGTCGCGTAATAATTTCAATTCCAACTCTTTATCAAAACCACCAATGGCTTTTACATTGGCCATAGTTTTTTTAAAAAAATGATAATCAAAGGCCATTCCTGAACCTATTAATGCTGAAGACAAGCCCAGTTTTCGGTGTCCTTTTCTGAAAATGTGGTTATTAACTTCTTCGCTAATGGCATCAAGTACGGCAAAAGAGGTATTTGTATTTTTGGCAACCCGATGCCCCTGAACCACCATAAATCCGTTTTCAAATGCATGGTTAATTTTTGTAAGGAATTCTTTTTCCATCAGGTTGTCGGCGTCCAGAATTACTGCCACCTCATAGTCGCCGGGCAATTGGGCCATAGCTTTGTTAAGTGCTTTTGACTTGGTACTAACATCAAAAGAAACCACGACCACTTTAATGGGTAAGCTATTCAACTCATCCAGCGTTTCCTGCTGAAAAGAATCGGCAATTACCACCACATCGTATTTTTCTTCCGGATAATCCTGGTTTAAGGCATCTTTTGCTACCTCAACAATTACTGCATCTTCTTTATATCCGGGTATAAGCACTGCCATTTTCCTTTTACGCGGGTTTTTAGGCACAACTGCTTTTAGCGGAAATACACCGACAAATGCAAACAGAAAAATATAAATGGCTGCAAAACCAAAATAAACGAGAAAAACAATCTCGAAACCATGTATGATAAGTTGAATCAGTTCCATAACAATCAAATTTACTGGTTAATATTTTCGCGGATAACACGAGCTGGTACGCCAACCGCCAAACAGTAATCAGGTACACTTTTGGTAACCACCGAACCGGCAGCAACTACCGAACCTTTACCAATTGTTACCCCTTTTTTCAGAATTACACGGTTGCCTATCCAAACATCATCTTTAATAATTACGGGGTCTGATTTTCCTTCTTCCGATTTATTGCCAACCTGGTGGTGGTCGCCATCTAAAATGAGCAATTCGGGAGCTAAAAAAGTATTGCTGCCAATTTCAACCCGCGACGATACACTGATGCGCACACCGCTAATCCAGTTGTTATCGCCAATTATAAGTTCTGCATTCTTTCTAACGCTTATTCGGGTAATATCAATATCTGAATTTATTCGGTTTAGATTACCCATTTTTATAAAGCCTTTGTTTTTTATTACCGGACGTTTTTTAGTAAACGTTACTCTTCCTTTTTCCTGCACATTACGCAGGCGATACCTTGTTACTACCAGGTTTAAGGCATAGGAAACCAAACGAAATAGCAAGATGATTTTCACCTTCAAATTATTGGAAGAATAACCATATTCTTCGCGTATCTTTTGCTGTTCTTTGTTAATTAAAGATCGTATCATAAGGTTCTATTTAAAGTTTGCATAGATAATTTCGTTCTGTTCATTCAGGTATGGGTTTACCTTTACCTTGCAGTGGGTAATATTCCAGAAATAGGCTTGAATTATTTTTGAAATAAATTTCATTTCGCCTTTTAACAGAAACTTAAGCACATTAACCGGCAAAGCCACAAACGAATAGAACAGGAAACTAATAACAGCAATGAGTGGTTTAGCGTTACGACGTACAAATATTAAGCGGTTACGGTTCATGTAAAACACTTTTAACGGATTGTTTTTACCCACCGACATCGACTCTTTATGGTAAACTGTTGATGTGCCACAGTAATATATTTTAAAACCTTTGCGCATTACCATGTGTGCCCAATCGTGCTCTTCGTAATACAAGAAGTAAATTTCGGGCATTAACCCAACCTCGCGAATAACGCGCATTGGCAGCATCATTGCTGCTCCGTGTGGCAGGTTTGTTTCGATGGTATGGTTAAAACTTTCGTTATCCTGCTGTTTAAACCCAATGGTTGACCCCCGTGCTGTAAAAAGGTTAATATGGTTAGACCCCGCATATTGCACCAGGTTTTTGTTCTCGCTAAAAAAATAAACCAGTTTTGGCGAAACAATTCCGATGTCCGGATTATTTTCCAGCAAATTCACCAATGGCTGAAGAAAATCCTTATCCACCTCGGTATCCGAGTTCAGGAACAAAACATATTCGCCGCGGGCCTCCTTTATTCCTAGATTATTTCCACCGGCAAAGCCCAGGTTTTTATCACTGCGAATAAATTTAATGTTGGGGCATTGCTGTACAATTACCTCAGGATCTTCCTTTGAAGCATTGTCTACAATTATAATTTCGAGATTAGGATAAGACACCTTTTGCAGGCTTTCAATTGTTTCGATGGTAATTTGTGCCTGGTTATAATTTACACTTATCACCGAAACCAGCGGATATAATTCGTTTTTAGCGTCCATAATCAATTTTTGTCGTTTAATGCGTTTAATTCGGTTTGCTCTTTATCAAGCTTTTGGGCCATAAACAAAAAGGCCATACTTGAATAAATTAAAATACCGGTTGGCATTTGCCCCAAAACACCATTGCCGTATGATGCGCCCATAATTCCGAAGATGCCGCACACCAATGCCGACATTTTTGCCTTAATTTCCTCGTCCTTCAGCTTAAACATAATAACATAAGCACCTTTTCCTACAATGTAAAAGAGAATACACAAATGTAAAACGAGGCCAATTACCCCTTGCTCTGCCCAAATCATTACATACCAGCTATCGGTTGCTGTTTGGGCTAAAAACGTGTGAGGCGAGAAACGTAAGCCCCAGCCTCCGGCCGACCCAATTCCTCCGCCAAATGGTCGGCTGGCAAGGTAAGTTTTAAGCTTGCGCTGATTGGCAAGGCGCACCTGCAACGAAGCATCGTTGGGATCGAAAGCAGTACGCATGCGTTGTATAGTATAGTTGCCGCTACCAATTGATGTGTATTTAAAAAATACTAAAACCGCCACTCCCATTACCAAACCCAAAGCCAGTATTTTCATATTTTTTTTGAGTACAAAATAAAGTGCCCCACCAACAATAGGTACTGCAATGGCTCCGCGGGTTCCGGATATCATCATTCCATACAATCCCAAAAAACCAACCACCAGGTAAAATACTTTAAGTTTAAACGATTTTTTCTCGTGCCAGCCAAGTATGCTAAAAACTACGCCGGTATGCCCCATTGCAGCACCAAACTGTCCGGCATCAGAATAATAAGAAAACACCCTTAATTTTCCGAATAAGAGATGAGTGCTATCATTTCCTTCATCCAGCCAGGCCTGTTCAAACGGATCAACACCAATAAATTTTTGCATCAGTCCTTTAAGCACGGCAAAAACTGAAAACACTGCCCACAGTTTCAGAAACATATCCAGGTCTTTGTTTTTATTGAAAAGAATAAAGAGCACAGGTATGGCAAAAAGCATATATAACGAAACCCCACGCATGGCATAAAACCACGCTACCCTGCTCACTGCCTCGGGATTTACCAATTGAAACAATGCATAAGCATACCACACCACGGCCAGAAGTGTTAAATCGTTTTTTGCGTTGCTCCACGGTATTTTTCTAAAAAATGCCATAAAAAACAAGGAGGCATAAATTAAAATAAAATGTGCATCGATGGTAAGTCCCATTGGTACACCCTTTACATACCTGCCAATACCAATAGCGGTAAAATTTAAAATATACATTCCAACCAATCCCGCCTTGGGAACCATAAAAACCAGGTAGATGTATGAAATAATAAAGGGAAGTATGATAATACCGATACCCGAAACCATTCCTCCATGAGCAGTAACGTAACCCAGACCCAAAACAACAGCAATAAGCACAGCTGCAAATTGCGGCTTCCTGAGGATTTCGGCACCATATTTTCGGGTAAAGCTATTGGTCATCAACAGTATATTTATGCTTCATCAAGTGCATTTCTTAGAAAAGCAAACGCTTCTTCCTGCTTTTCTGCGAGTTTTGTATTTACGGCCTCAAAGTCAATTTTCTTTTTTGCCAAACTTAATAGATCGTTTCCCGGATCGGTTACCAGACGGTCCTCTAATCCGAGTGCATTTAACAGCGAGGAAAAGCGGGTAACCCCTCTTTTTGCATTACCAACGGAAATAAACGGCTTGTTAAAAATAATGGAGAAAGCGGTACCGTGGAATGAATCGGTGATAACAAACTCAGCATCCATAAACCCGCGTATCCAATTTGTTACGGGCGGAAAAATACAATCATTAAGCCCTTTTTTACCAGCTTTTGCAAAATCGCTTTTTGGCATTGTTGAAACAGTTTTAAGTCCCAGTTCTTTTGCAATGGCAGCTATCATTTTTTTCTTTTCCGGCGACTGGTCTAATACATAGTTTAATAGGCTCCCATCCAGTTTTGGGGTCTTATCTTTTTCAACCAGGGCTATGTATTCTTCTTTTGGAATAAGCAAAGTAGGATCGAGTACCTGGCGGGCTTCAACGCCCAGGTGTTTTATACAAAGTGCCACTCCCGAATCTTCGCGTACCGAAATGGCATTGTATTTTTTAGCCAGTTTGCTGCAAACCGCTGTCTGGTTTTTTGAGTATTCCCAGTGGTCTACACCAAACGATGCCGCAAAAGCAATACGTTTTGCCTTACTTTTTTCGGGTAGAAAGCCTAAAAAATGATTTTCAATGCTTGGCGAATACCGGGGACGCCAAACCTGATCGCTTCCACAAACGTAGGCTTTAAATCCATATTTTTCCAATTGTTGAAAGCCTGCCTCGTCTTTCAACAGATGCGTAACCTTCACATGTTCTTTAATAAACCTATCGGTGTGCTTACGAAGCTTTTCTACTTCATTTTTGCGTGGCCAGGTACGCACCACCACCTTTTTTTGAAAAATATAACGCAGAATAAAACGCTTACCAAATGAAAGAATTTTCATTTTTAAGGGCACATTAATTTTTGAATTTCGATTAATTGTTAATGCTTCGTGCCCCAGTTTTCGGAGTACAACCTGCAAAGCATAGGTTTGCAATATTCCGCCGTAATTCCAAACAAATGGTAATGTTACTATTCCTATCTTCATTATTCAGCTGTTTTTTCGAATTAAAGATGCGCTACTGTAATTTGTTTCGCCGTTTTTCGGGGCGATGATGCAATAGCAAGTTGTTCGGGCACCTTTCCACAGGCTATAACCAACAAAACAACTTCGCTATCCGGAATATTTAAAATTTCTCTCATCTTTTGATCCCGGTCATCAGATACGCTCCAGTTTAAGGAACAGGCTCCTATCTTGTAAAAATGTAAGGCATTCAACAAGGTCATGCTAAACATTCCGCCATTCAGGTGGTTTTCGTTACGCTCGTGTATATCTTTTGTAGTTGAAATTACTGAACTGATAACCAACAATGTTTCAGCCAAATGCCCAAACCCTCTGTTTCCGTTTTGAATTTCAAGAATTGCTTTTTTCTGTTGTGCTGATTTTACAATGTGTACCCGCGTTGGCTGACGGTTGCAAAACGATGGCGATTTCTGTGCCAAATCAATACACTTGTAAAAAGTATCTAAGGGAATTTCTTCGGTAGTAAAGTTACGCACTGTATACCTCGACATACAGAATTTATCAAAACTTGCATTTACATCAGCAAAATACGCTTCCGAACTAATGTGCAGTTGTTTTAATCCCTGTACAGCTTTAAAATCGCTGGCAATTCGTTCCAGTTTTGTTTTTATTTCATCATCCAGGTTATAACCAACTTCGTGGTGAAATTCAAGATATTCGCGCAGCACCGACACTGCCTGATTAAATTCAAGGTCGGGTTCAAGATTTAACTCTTTGTATCGAAAAACATTATCTGCAAGGCCATTCACAACAGCCCGTCCAAAACCGTGTCGTGGTTCGGGCATGGTAAGTCCTTTTTCAACAATATGATAAGAAAGAGTTAAATCGCGTTTAAGTTTTTCTTCCCGCGAGTTGTTATAAACCTTATCACGAACACGTCGTTCTAAATCGGGTAAAACAGCCTTTTTTGCCGTATGTAAATAATACCTGTATAAAACTTGTTTGGGTAAAAGTTTTTTGATTTTTGATGTTATCGTCCCCATAGTTGTTTGTGTTTATTTGCGCACAATGGCCCTGAGTTTTGTAAATCCTTTTTTTAATGGTTGGTATATAAGGTCGCGTTCGTATTGGTTCATGGATGTAAACCAGAAAGTTGGAATATAACAGGCCGAAAAGAGTACAATTGCCAGCGCCAGATTAAGCACCGAGTCGGTATCAACTTGTTTAAGGATAAAAAAGGTTATGCCCCCAAGTACGGCAGGCACCACGGCCATTTTTCCTATTTCTTTCCAGAAAAGCGGAATATCAATCGCTTGTTTTTTGAAATAATAAATATTCATTATTAACACATGCCCTATCACCAGAGCAGAACCGATGGCAAAAGCACATCCAACTCCACCGTACTTTTTTACCAGTAAGAGCTGCATTACCAAACTTAAAACGGCGATGGCAATATACAGCAATGCCCTGAATTTAATCTGGTTACGCGCCTGAAGAATGGTTATACCCACATTTTGGATCAGCGGAATAATGAGTGGTATAAAAAAGCATAAAGTAATTAAATAGGTGTCTTCGTATCCTTTTCCTGCCCACAAATCAATAAACTGTCGGCCAAATAAAACAAAACCGGTTAAAATAAATGCCATTACCACAAACTGAATTCTGCCGGTGCGAATAAAAAGGTCTGAGATTTCCTTTTCTGATTTTTCGCGAGTGGCCATTGCTGTAACTTTCGGTAAAAAAACGCCTTGAATAGCGGTTGAAAATCCCATGTACATTTGCTCCAGCTGAATGGCTACAGCAAAAACGGCTACGGCTGCAGTTCCGGCAAAGGCTCCCAGCACTAACTGCCCCGAACTCCAGTAAAGCCGATCGATTATGGCCCCAAGGAAAATATAAAAGGAATAACCGGCTAATTCTCCCATAAACTTCCAGTTAAATTTTACATATCTGATTTTAATGCGGAGTTTACTTCGGCAATACCAAAAGTTTAGCAGCTGTGTGCTAACATTAAAAACGGTAATAAGTACTACCATTCCAATGGCTCTGAAACCAAGTTCCAGCAATACAACCATTATTAGTGTATTTAACAAAATACGACCAATCTGAACTACTTTTAGAAACACAAATTTCTCGTGTGCAGTAATTATGGAGCCAAAAATGCTAAACGGGAAAGTGAAGGTGAGATTAAAAACCATTAACAGCATAAGTATGCGCGTGGTTTTTAATTCAGCAGGTGTTAAAGTAGCGCCAAAAAGTGTTTCAACATTGGCATACAAAATCATACCTGCGCCAAAGGCAATAACCCCGATTAAAGAGTACAGCATAACAAACATGCCATACATAGCCTGCAGTTCGCGCTGTTTTCCTTCGGCTCTGAATTTTGCAGTATAGCGTACAATGGTATTTCCAAAACCCAAATCAAGAATGGTGAGATAAGCAACAACCGAAGCTACCAGCGAATACATTCCATATTCGCTTTGTCCCATCATTCGTAGCATGTACGGTGTATAAACCAAGCCAACCACGTTGCTTAGTCCCATAACAACGTAGGATAATAAAGCCCCTGATTTTAACTGATTAACCTTCATTTTATCGTCCCTGTAACTTAATGGCTACCTAATCACCCAGTTAGGATTCGCTTTCAGAATCCAGGCTTTTGATTCCGGATCGACCTGCAAATATTTTTTCAAAATTGCATTTGCCTCCTGATGCGAATCAAATTCTCCGATGAGTACGGTAAACAGATCAGCATTTCGTTTTGCGCGAAGAGGTTTGTAGCCCAATTCGATCAACTGCTCCTGGTATTCCTGTGCATTTGTTTCTTTTGAAAAACTTCCGCCAACCACATAAAATTTTTCCGTGTTTTGCACCAGAGATTTTTGGGTTTGTATTTTTTGGTTTGCTTTTGCTGTTATATCAAAGTCATTATCCGTTATTGCAAGCGATTCAGCATGTTCCTCTTCCTGAATTTGCACAGCGTTTTCATCCTGTTTTATGGTTACCTCCGGAACAGTTACCAAAGCAGGTTGTTTGCGTGCTTTTGCCCTGGCAATTGTGTTACGCCCCAGGGTTAACGAAGTAAAAACCGAAAGCAAAACAAGTAGTAACCACAACATGGTGCGGTTGCTGCGCTTTTTCATTTTTCGCTTTCCTCTTTTCGAAAGCAAACTTCGTTTATTAAAAAACTGCAATTGAAAAATATCTTTCATTTTTTGGCGAAAGAACGAACGTTTACGAGGCAAATCGCCAATAACATCCTCCATTTGCTGAAACTCAACGCCATTCAGCCAAACTTGTGTTTTTTTGTCGCCACACTGCTCAAGAATATCACTCAATGCATATTTATCGGCTTTAGTCCAGGCCCGGTTAGCACGGGTTACTATAAATGAATGATCGGTGTTTTTAAATAAATTTATGGGATACGAATGTGTTCGTATGCCAGGCAGTTCGATAAAAACATAATCGAACATGCTGGTTGATACCGGGCCAGAATCGGTAAGAAGCCCCTCAAGGTTTTCGGTTTTATGAAAACTATTATCAATAGTGTATTTTTTCAGTTCAACGCCCTCAACACGTTCTACATCGTTATAGGTATAAAATAAAACCTTATACCCTATTTTCGATAATTCTTTAACCAGCAACATTATTAATGTTGTTTTGCCTTCACCTTCAAGATTACTAAAAATGATATTCGTTTCAGGGCCCTTAGGCTGTTCTTTATTTTCGGCGTTCAGAATTAAACGACGTGCAATAATTTGCAGACTTTTTTCCTTTACTGCCGCTATATCAATTTTACCACTGTTTCGGGCCAGGTTTGGAAAAATAGCCGCTACTTTTAAGCCCATAAATTGTTCGGCACGTACCTGCGATTTGATATTACGGTCTAGAAATTCGAGTACGATAATCACAAAAGCTGGAATAAAAAAGCCGATCATAAAGGCAATGGCCAATAAGAACTTTCTTTTACTTGGTTTGGCAACAATTGGAAAAAGTGGCTGAGCAACAATTTTTAAATTTGAATTTAACTCAACATTTTGTTGTTTTAGTTTGGCAACTCCAAGGCTGTACAACAACGAGAGGTATTCCTTTTCTGCCACATCAATTTTACGTTCCAAACGTTTCATGGTGGCGCCCAGCGGAGCATAGCTTTCAAACAAGCGATCGAATTCAAGGTTTTGAGCCTCGGCAACAACCAATTGTGCTTTGGTTGATTCGTATTCAGCCACGCGGTCTACCCATTCGGCCAAAACATTATCGGTAGGCACTCCCTGTGTGCTGTTATCAATGTAATATTGTTCGCCAACTGATGTTCGCAATTGCTGCTCAATTTCAAAAGCCCTGGTGCGCAGGTTGCCAATTTCTTCAATCAATTGCTGTTCATTAACCTCTGACGTCTGGTCTTCAAAGGTTTTCATTGCTATATCAAGGTTTACCTGGGCCAGTTCTTTTCGCAAATCATAAATGCGCTGATTGGTAATGCGCTGTTTTTCGCGTGTTGACATCTTATTTTCGAGTACCTCGATAACTCTTGCTGCACCGGCATTTGCCAGCTTAATATCCAGATGTTTATTATTAAACAGTTCTTTTTCGGCAGCAATATGCCGGGTTTGCTCGTAGTAGTTAATAATTGAATTTGAACGGTTAAATTCCAGCAACTCGTTTTCGGCTTCTTCCAGTTTATCGGTTGCCAAAGCAATTTGGGTTTCAAAATATTGAACAACAGCATCCGATTGATTTACTTTTATGTTGGTATAATTATGGATAAAGCGTTCGCATAAAATATCAAGTGTCCCCTTACATATTCCCGGATCGCTTGACTCGTAAATCAATTCAATTAAGTCTGAAGATTGTACTCTGCGTACCCTAAGTTTTGCTTCAATTTTATTGCTGCTATAGTGAGGATGGTCATAATTCAGTAATTCATAAATAAAATTGTCATAACTTGAATTTTTAAAGTCATTCAGGTTCTTAATGGTTGCTTCAACATCATCTTTTACCACCAGGTCTTTCACCTTCTGGGGTACAATTTCCATTAAACTGCGGTACGATTTTGCTGAAATTATGGCCGGGTCGGGTTTTTCCAACATTAAGTGCTGGGCCAATAAACCAATTCCCACTTCTTCCATAGTTGTGCGCAAACGAATAATATTGATTAAATTATCAAAAGCCGCGTTGGTGGCAAAAAGATCAAGTTTAGAACTTTCCATTGATACGATTGAGGACCCCGTGGCAATTCCGGTGTAAACCCTTGTGCTTGTGCCATATATTTTGGGTTGATCTTTGGTAGCATAAAACACCATGACAACCAGCAAAATAGGCAAAGCTACCAATAACCAGATATGCCGTAATAAAAGCCGTATAAAAAATAAAAGGTTCACCTGTTCTATTTTTTTAATTGTATTTTAGTTCCAACCGTTTCCTCAAGAATCATAAATGCCGTAATAAAATCTGTTTTTGCATCTTCCAAAGCTAATACAGCTTTCGACAGCATATCATCCAAACGTGCATAATCCGAGATATTTATTTTACCATTTTGGTAATCGTTTTGTGCCCGTAACATTTGCACCCTGTAATTTTCCACGGCATTATTTTTTATAATCATTCCGCGGTGTTCTTTCACCACATTGCCGTACTGTATAATTATAAGCTGACGAAGTTCTTTTATTCTTGCTTCGCGCTGATAACTTAACTTTTCTTTTTCGGCTTTAGCAACTTTTACATTGCTTTTATCGGCTAACGACGAAATGGGCATTTTTAAAAACAGCCCCCCGTAATAGCGGGTTTGCTGTGTTTTAGCTGTTGACAGTTCAACATCGCCCAGCTCTTCGCTCAACACAATATTATCAAATAAGCCATATTTTACACCGCCTTCAAAACCCAGCCAACGCATCCATTCACGTCGTTCTTCTAAAATCATGTATTCTCCAATAGCCACATCGGCATCAAGAATTTTAAAAACGGGTGAATATAAAATCGCATTTTCCTGCAATTCTGCCAATGGAGGCAACATATCCACAATATCTTTTTCAAACGAACTGTTTTCGATAAGTTCGTTATAAGTTTGCGCATTAAGTGCTCCAAAGTAGCAGCTAAAAACAAATATTGATGCAATTATTTTTACTAAATTCTTATACATTCTCTTTTTGAAATACAGCTTTAAATGTTCTGATAATAATCCAAATATCTTTCCAGAAAGAAAAACGGCTATTGGCAATTTCCGAATACGTATTATCCAACTGTTTTCTTTCTTCGGGCGACATTTTTGAGGTTTTACCTCTGGCCTCCACCTGCCAGAGTCCGGTTATTCCGGCCGGCCCGTTAAAACGGTCTGTCCAATCGTCAGTCGTTAACATTTCTGCTTCGTAAAGCGGCAAAGGCCTGTTTCCAACTATCGACATATCGCCTTTTAACACATTTATAAGTTGAGGCAATTCGTCGATACTTAATTTACGAATTATATGACCAACTTTTGTTATTCGCGGGTCGTTTTCGAATTTTACAAAAGCGCTTTCCTGCTGTTCCTTTTTTTGCTGAATATGGGAAGCTTCATCTACCTGAACATCGTCGCCAAAAAGAATGGTGCCCGAAGCTGTTTCATTGCTCGTTTCGGTTTCGGCAACCTGCTCCTCAATTGCAGCTTCTTCTTCCTCTGCATTTTTATATTGATTGAGGTGCTGAAATTCTTTAAGGCGCTGGTCAGCATCAGGATACATCGATCGTAGTTTCAGAAAATTAAAAATACGATAACCTGTTCCAACCCTTTTTGAAATGTAATAGACTTTTCCTTTTGACTCCAGACGAATAGCAATGACAAAAACAATTAAAAGCGGAGATAAAAGCAGTAATGCCAGTCCTGAGAAAAAAATATCGAAAGTACGCTTAAAAAAAGGTGTTTTGTAAATATGTGTTTCCGGTTCGCTTTTTTCTTTTTTCATAAGTGCCATTCGCGGCTTTAAAACGGTAAGGGTTTTTAGCCGCTTATACACCATCTCAGCATCAACGGGTTTCTGAAAAAAATCGTCAACCTTTTTTTCAAATGCATTTTTTATGTCTTCTTTGGTCTTTTCGGCTGCTAAAACCACATAAGGAATCTGATTTACCCGATCAAACTCTTGAACAAAAGTTTCATGAAAATCGATACCATTAATTCCAGGCATTTCACGCTCACAAATAATACCATCGGCATGATTGCCTTGCTTTAACCAGTTAATGGCATTTAAAGCATTCGGAAACGATATTAATTTGGCATGTCCGGATTGTTCTTTAAACGATTCAGTAATTGTCTCATCTGATCCGATATAAAGAATGTCCAGCCTTCGTTTGTTTTTGATTGCCATAATATTTTTTTAGCGGTTCAGCACACGTTCAATTCTAATCAGTAATTCTTCCGGATTAAAAGGTTTTACGAGGTAATCTTCAGCTCCCATTTTCAAGCATTTAATCCGGTCGCTGCTACTGTCAAGGCTGCTAAGTACAATCATTGGCACATCTTTAAAATAGCCGCTTGATTTAACGTGTTCAATCAGCTCAAATCCATCAAGGTTGGGCATTTGCAAATCAGTAAGGATTAAATCAGGGATGTTACCTTCCTGCAACCAGGTTAAGGCTTGCAGACCATCTTCTTTGGTTTCAACATCAAAATCGGTGCTAAGAAATTGTACGATTAGCTTGCTTATCGACGATTTATCGTCAACAACTAAAATCTTTTTCATTGCTTTTAATTAATGGTTTGTAAAATGTCCTCATAACAAATATATGATACTGAATAAAATAACAGCTATAATCTCTAAGAATTTGCTATATTTTGAGCAAAACGCCCATTGATTCCTTCCAATTTTCCTAGTGTTTTCTAGGAAAAAAGAAAAAACGAACGTACAAATAGCCAAGCCCCTCGCTTAAAACAGTGCGAAGCCCCCTGCTGGTTTGCCACCATCGTTTACTATTATAGCCCATATCTTCCACTACCACTACTCCTACAGCTATGTGCTCATCAAGAGCTCTATCAAATAAATATTTACTTCTTGCCGCATGGCAACCCACTGCCAGCACATCAATTTTTGTTATATTAAGTTTATTATCCTTTATCCAACTATTTAACTTCAGGGCTGAAGTAAAAGTTCTGTTACGAACTACATTTCCTGTTGGCAAACTGGTAATATGATCCGCTTCAAACCCCAGTTCAATAAATGTAGCGTAACTAAGTCCGGCCATAGTTTTTATATCAGCAATTGCATACCCAACCGACAGATTTCCTCCGGTTACAACCACCTGTTCATAATTTCCGGATTCGTACAAATCAATTGCAGCTTTAATTGCGTAGTCGGGCATTAAGCCATCGAGAACAAGAATTTGTCCGTTAACCGGATTCGACTGGCTCAGAAATTTGGGGATGAACAGGGCTAAAAAGAACAAAAATGCAGTAAAAAATAGCAGAACCAAAACACGCCCTATCCATGTAAGACGGTAACATTCAGACTTCCTAACAAGCTTCAATTTAGCAGGCATATTGTTCAATTCGGTTTCAACCAAATCTACACAATATTTTAAGAGGAAGCAATAATTTCAAGCACCAAATCTTTTGTTAAATTGCGGCCGGCAGCCTTTTGTCTTATCGCCTCGAAAGAATAACGAAAATCGCACCCTTGTTTCCAGTTACTGCAACCATAAGCCGTTTTTCCTTTTACCAGGTGTCCTTTTCCACACTTTGGGCACAAGGGCATTCCGGTGTCAGCAAGCTTTTTACCGGGTGATTTATTTTCAAAACTTACGTTAAAATCGCTGGTGAGTTTAAGTATACCTTCCACCATTTTTTCGCCCAATTTAAAACCTTTCAATTTTGTGGTAGCACCTTTTTTTAGCAGCCGTTCAACTTGTTTATCGCTTAGCTTTTTACCCATAAAAACAAATGGCAGCCTAAA
Organism: uncultured Draconibacterium sp.; assembly: GCF_963676735.1. NCBI lineage: Bacteria > Pseudomonadati > Bacteroidota > Bacteroidia > Marinilabiliales > Prolixibacteraceae > Draconibacterium > uncultured Draconibacterium sp. The sequence continues at coordinate 2,175,414 of NZ_OY781464.1, forward strand.
ATCACAACCTTCCTTCCACCGGTTGCAGCCATAAGCGTTTTTACCTTTCAGCACTTTTCCCTCCGAACATTTTGGGCAAGTCATTACTGCATTGGCGTTCTCAACTGCCTTTTTCCCTTTTCCTGTTTTACTTTTCCCTTTTGCCTTCCTTTCCGGTTCGGGAGCTGCAAGTTTTACCGAGCTCCGATCTCGTAGCACTTCAACAACCAAATCATAAACCATACGTTTCATCTCGTAAATAAACTTCGATGCACTGTATTCTCCCTGCTCAATTTCGCGTAATCGCTTTTCCCATTGCCCCGTTAACTCGGCCGATTTTAACAGTTCGTTTTGAATGGTATCAATTAACTGAATTCCCATTCTGGTGGGATGTATCTGCTTTTTTTGCCGCTCGATATATTTGCGGCGAAACAAGGTTTCTATAATGGCTGCACGTGTTGATGGACGACCAATACCGTTGGCTTTCATCAGGTCGCGTAACTCCTCGTCGTCCACGTTTTTTCCGGCAGTTTCCATGGCCCGTAACAACGAAGCTTCGGTGTAATAACGCGGCGGCTTGGTTTCCTTTTCGGTAAACGACGGCTCGTGCGGACCGTGTTCTCCTTTCTCAAAAACAGGAAGAATGGTATCGCCATCGCCACTCCTGGAATTCTCATCCTGAAAAACTACACGCCAACCGGGTTGCAGAATTTGTTTCCCCGTAGCAACAAATTGCACCGTATCTACCTCTGCTTTTACCTGTGTTTTTGCCACCTTACAATCGGGATAAAAAGCCGCCAGAAAGCGTCTGGCAATGGCGTCATATACCTTTTTCTCGCTTCCACCCAACAATTTCTCTTCACCAGTTGGAATAATCGCATGGTGATCGGTAACTTTTTTATCATTAAAAACCTTCGTCGATTTTCGGATTTTCTTTGCCAGCAATGGCTGCGCCAATTCGCTGTAACTTTTTAATCCCTTTAAAATTCCAGGTATTTTGGGATACTGATCGTTAGGCAAAAAAGTGGTATCAACACGCGGATAAGTAACCACTTTCATTTCGTACAAGCGTTGTACTGTTTTTAAAGTTTCATCGGCAGTTAGTCCAAAACGCGTGTTACAATACACCTGCAAACTGGTGAGGTCGAAAAGTTTCGGGGCATATTCTTTTCCGTCTTTCTTTTCAACATCCGTAATATACAAGTCTTTACCCAAAACCTGGTTCAGCAGTTTTTCACCGTCTTCCTTTTTAAAAAATTTCCCTTCAGTATTGCTAAAAACCGTTTCGCGGTATGTGGTCTGCAGCTCCCAGTATGGTTGCGGTTTAAAGTTTTCAATTTCGTAATGACGGCTAACCAACATGGCCAGCGTAGGTGTTTGTACCCTCCCTATTGATAAAACCTGCTTATATCCACCGTATTTTAGTGTGTACAAACGGGTCGCATTCATGCCAAGCAGCCAATCGCCAATGGCCCTTGAGCTTCCGGCATAATACAGTTGATCAAAATCGGTGGCAGCTTTAAGGTTTTTAAAACCATTTTTAATGGCTTCGTTGGTAAGCGATGATATCCAGAGCCGTTGCACGGGGCCTTTATAGCCGGCTTCTTTCATTACCCAGCGTTGAATAAGTTCTCCCTCCTGCCCGGCATCACCACAGTTAATCACTTGTTCGGCTTTATCCAGTAAACTTTTAATGGTATTAAATTGTTTGGTAACGCCTCCATCGCCTGTCATCACTTTTGTTTCAAAACGATCGGGCAACATAGGCAAAGTCTGAAGGTCCCACTTTTTCCAACTGGCCTTATAGTCCTCGGGAGGCCACAGCGTACAGAAATGGCCAAAGGTCCAGGTTACCTGATAACCGTTTCCCTCGTAATAACCATCTTTTCGCGAACCTGCACCAATTACCTGGGCAATTTCTTTGGCAACACTTGGTTTCTCTGCTATACAAACAATCATAAGTGCTGCAAATATACAACGAATGCGTTGCGCTAAAAAAGGGAGTTATTAACAAGCTTTTAAGAAAGATGGATGAGAAGACTGAATTCAATTGTTAAATTATAAAACTGTTAGATTGTTAAATTGCAATCTACGACTGAGACTGAAAACTGCGACTGAAACTTTTCCTCCTCTCGGTGAACCTCCGTGTCTCCTCGATGCAACTCTGTGGTAAAAATTAATTGTTGAATGGTTAAATTGATAAATTGCAAAACCTAAGATCACTCGCTCCGTAACTTGTGGTCAATAAACGTTTCATCACAACAGCTCTCTCGCTTTGCTTCGAGATGACAGAGTGCCGAAAGTTCTTCCTTTTTACTTTTGCCTTGAAACACTACCAAACCAAATCACAGGCATCGGCAGGCATCCAGTGTTTATGTTTACCATCCCATTTTACGTTGCAACCAATTGGGTTGGTAACCGGTACCGAAATTTCTTTCCCACTGGTCAATTCCTCAAGAGCATTATCCAAATCGTTTACTGTGATTTTTGAAGCATCGCGCGGACTGTCAACTCCCCTTCCGGTGTAAACCAGTTCACGATTTTCATTAAACACATAAAAATGTGGTGTTCGCAAAGCTCCGTATGCCAATGCAATTTCCTGCGACTCGTCGTACAAATACTTCCAGGGGAACCGGTGTTCCTTCATTCGCTCTACCATGTGTTCAAAATCATCTTCCTTGTAAGTGTGTTTACTGTTGGAGTTAATTCCTACAAACTCTACACCCAGCGGTTTAAACCTTTCTGCTGTTTTTCGGGTAATCTCGTCGCTGTTAATCACATAAGGACAGTGGTTGCAGGTAAAAAACACAACAAGGTATTTCGATTCCTTAAAGCTGTCCAAAGTGTAGTTGTTTCCATCGGTTGCCGGAAGATTAAAACCAATTGCTTTTTTTCCTATTTCAAGTGTAAATGCCATAATTCTATTTCTTTTTACTACTTAAAGTATTTCGCGTGAAAATTGTTTAATCGCACCAATTGTAAATTTGGCATGAAAAATTTTATGCTCGTTTCGTCCAACAAATTATCTTTGAAAAATCATCTTGAAACATTTACAATTAGTGTACAAATGAGCAGCGAACAGGACATCAAACGAATTAAAGAATTGCAAGCCGAACTGGCAGAACACAACTATAAATATTACGTTTTAGCGCAACCCTCAATCAGCGATTTTGATTTCGACATGAAGTTGAAAGAGCTGGAGCGCCTGGAAAAACAATACAAGATTAACGATCCGAACTCGCCAACGCAGCGCGTGGGAAGCGATTTGAGCACGGATTTCAGGCAGGTTACGCACAAATACAATATGCTGTCGTTATCGAATGCCTACTCGCAGGAAGAGCTGAAGGATTTCGACAACCGCATTCAGAAAATTATTGGCACCGACGATTTTGATTATGTGTGTGAGCTGAAATTCGATGGTTCATCAATTAGCCTGACTTACGAAAATGGAGAACTGGTGCGTGCGGTAACCCGTGGCGATGGGGTGAAAGGCGACGATGTAACTACCAACGTACGTACCATTCAATCGGTACCCTTAAAGTTGCGAGGAAACGATTACCCCGAAAATTTTGAAATACGTGGCGAAATTTTAATGCCATTCGACGTTTTTAACAAACTGAATGCGGAGTTAGAAAAAGCCGGAGAACCTTTATTGGCCAATCCCAGAAACACAGCAGCCGGAACGCTAAAAATGAAAAATTCGTCGGTGGTAGCATCCCGGCAACTGGATGCCTACCTGTATTACCTTTTGGGAGAAAAACTGCCGGAAGACGGGCACTACCAAAACCTGCAGAAAGCGCGCGAATGGGGTTTTAAAATTTCGGAACATACGCAGCTGTGCAAAAATATTGGTGAAGTGTTTGCTTTTATTGAAAAATGGGACAGCGAACGTTTTAACCTTCCCGTTGCTACCGATGGTGTAGTTATAAAAGTAAACTCCAGGAAACTGCAAAACAACCTTGGTTTTACCGCTAAATCGCCCCGCTGGGCCATTGCCTATAAATTTAAGGCTGAGAGCGTTTCAACAATATTAAAAACGGTTTCGTACCAGGTAGGCCGCACGGGCGCTGTAACACCTGTTGCCAACCTCGAGCCGGTGCACATTGCCGGAACAATTGTTAAACGTGCCTCCTTACACAATGCCGATATTATAAATAACCTTGACCTGCACCTTGACGACACGGTTTTTGTGGAAAAAGGCGGCGAAATCATTCCCAAAATCACGGGTGTTGATCCAGCCAAACGCCATCCAATGTTTCAGCGGGTTGAGTTTATTGAAGACTGCCCGGAATGCGGCACGAAACTAATAAGAAAAGAAGGCGAAGCTGCCCATTATTGCCCCAACGAAGATGGCTGTCCTCCACAGATAAAAGGTAAAATGGAGCATTTTGTTAGCCGTAAGGCAATGGATATTGATGGCATTGGACAAGAAACAATTGAACTGCTTTACAACGAAGGACTGGCAAAAAACGTTACACAACTCTACCGGTTAGAAAAGCAGCAATTGCTGAACCTGGATCGTATGGCAGATAAATCGGCCCAACGAATCATGGATGGTTTAGAAGCATCAAAACAAGTGCCTTTTGAGCGTGTACTTTTTGCTTTAGGAATTCGTTTTGTGGGGGAAACGGTGGCAAAAACACTGGTAAAAAAGCTGCATACCATCGAAAATATTCAGCAGCAAACAAAAGAGCAATTGGTTGAAATTGATGAAATTGGCGAACGCATTGCAGAAAGTGTGGTCGAGTGGTTTTCGAAGGAAGAGCATTTACAATTCATCCAACAGTTAAAAGATTCCGGACTTCAGTTCTCAATCAGTGAAGATCAGCTGGAGGGACAAACCAATAAACTGGAAGGTTTAAGCATTGTTATTTCAGGAACTTTTGAAAAACATTCGCGCGACGAGCTAAAGAAAATGATTGAACAAAATGGTGGTAAGAATGTAGGTTCCATATCAAAAAAAACCAGCTATATGCTTGCCGGCAGTAATGTGGGCCCAAGCAAATTACAAAAAGTTGAAAAGTTGGGTATACCAATGATTTCAGAGGACGAATTCTTAAAAATGATCAAATAGATTATTTTGATTACTACAACAAAGAATTACATTTGAAACGAAATACGCGGTTATTAAAATGACAAAAATATTTCTTTTTATATCAATGGCGCTAATGGTTTCGGTGCATGCAGGAGCTCAGAATCTTATACAATGGTCGGCCGATTATAAACTTACCAAGGATGATTTTCAGGCGCAGGCGCCTAACAGCGGACAAATGCAAACAGCATCGGGTAGTTTTTACGTGGAATACGAAACAGGTGGTTTAAACCTAATGATGAATCGAAATTTGAATGAAAACGTTTCGTGCTACTTTCAAAAAGATGCATCGTATATTGATGATGGAACAGAAGCAGCTACATCCCGCCTGTTACGTTACCAACAGTTAATTTTTAACCTTTACGAAATTCAGGCCCGAAATCTGCGTAAAAAGTTTTTTGAAGAGCGAAAAACGATGCTCACAAAAGGCCCTTCGGAGTTGCATCAGCAAGTTTATGCCGAACATGCAAAATTGCTTTCGCAAGTAGAAAGCGATACTTTTAACGGCACACTCGATTCGGAAATTGATAAGTGGATGAAATGGTCGTTAACAGAACTGGAAAAACTTGGTGAGTTTTGTAAAACCTGCACACCCACAAAAAAGAAAAAAAAGTAACGAACCATCATGGGATTTAAACAAAAATACGCGTATCGGAAGCTTCAAAAATTAATTCAGGCGCAAAACCGCGAACCTGTAATTCCTGAGCTTTCGCTGCACCTTAAAGTTGGCGTTATTTGGCAACCTTGCGAAAAACCTGCTGTACAATATTTGCGCGATTATTTTAACCAACACGGTGCCATATTTCGCGATTATTGTATTTTCGATAAAGACTCCAACCCATCGGCCGAAGCCAATTCGTTAACAATTAACGACCTCAACTGGTGGGGAATTCCGAAACCCGATAAGGTTGGCGATTTTATGACAATGCAACTGGATCTCTTGTTATGTTTGGCTGCAGAGAAGAACTTCGCCGTTAACTACATCACTGCACTATCAAAGGCCAAATTTAAAATTGGCAGTTCTGAAACAGACAATTCTTATTTCGATTTAAATATTAAGATTGGCCAAAATAAGGATGCAATGTATCTGGCCAAACAACAAATTTTCTATCTTGCGCAGCTAAACAATAAGACAGGTAAATGACTCGATATTTCACAGGCGCAGGAGTAGCTTTAATCACTCCTTTCACAACAAATAACCAGGTAGATTACAAAGCTCTTGAAACCGTAATTGACAACCAGGTAAAGGGCGGCATGGATTATTTGGTAGCACTGGGCACAACTGCCGAAACAGCTACTTTAACCAACGATGAAAAAGCACAGGTTGTGGAGCTTGTAAAAGAAAAAGCAAGCGGATTACCTGTGGTAGTTGGCATGGGCGGAAATGACACACGTACCATTTGCAACCAGATTGACTCATTTAATTTTGAAGGAATTGATGGTATTTTGGTGGTTACTCCGTACTACAACAAGCCATCGCAGGAAGGGATGTACCACCACTACCTTGAAGTGGCCAAAGCAAGTCCGGTGCCGGTTATTTTGTATAATGTACCATCGCGCACAGGAATAAATCTTGAGGCAACAACTGTGGGCCGGCTGGCAGAAGCTTCAGACAATATTGTTGCTGTAAAAGAAGCATCAGGCGAACACTCGCAAATGACCAAGATAGGGAAATACACCCCTGATGATTTTACTGTAATTTCAGGAGACGATTTACTGGCTATAACTATCACTGCAATTGGCGGACAAGGAGTTATATCGGTTGCTGCCAATGCCTATCCCGAAAAAATAAGTAAGTTAATTAAGTGTGCAATGGCCAACGATTTTACTGCTGCCCGCAAAATTCACTTCGAACTTATAGAACTTTTTCAGCTGCTCTTCAGAGAAGGAAACCCGGGAGGTATTAAGGCGCTAATGAACATACAGGGAACAATTGAAAATGTTTTGCGATCGCCTTTATACAAAATCAGCGATGGTTTGTATGAAGAAATCAAACAACGGCATCAGTTAATTTACGGTTAAGGCTTTTTAACTTCGTATTTTTGATAGCTCTTATAAATGGTGCTATTTTTGTATAGCAGCATAAAAATCAAGGCTATGCGTATAATCATAACCATATTTGTTTTGCTTACCGGCATGCAGTTGTTTGCCCAGCAGGGCTTACAAATGGATTTTGGAGAAGTTGACTCAAGCGAAATTGCATTACAACGCCAGCTAGAGTATTACAACCTGGTTAACGGCAGCCTAAATAACAATGCACTTTTACAGGAACTTCAATTACCTGATTTCAACATCAACAATGTTTACCAAAGTCGTTATACTCTGGCCTTATCATCATTTCCACAGTTTAATACTACCGACCTCTCGCTGCATGGTTCCAACATTGTTTCTCCCCTGTTTTACAATGCTGAAATGTTAAGTTCGGCAGCTTACCAGTTGGGCGATAAATTTGTGTTTGGAGGTTATAGCTACGGTGCCAACCATGTTTTATCGGCACCCACCCCCAATCCAAACTCCAGCTATTTTGATGCTTATGGCTCCACCATGTTTTTGCAATACAAAGTTTCAAAAAAATTTAAAATTGAAACCAGTATCAGCATTCAGCAAAACAGGCAGGGTCCAGCGGGAATATTACCTTGATTACTGCCCGCAAAACATTATCTTTAACTCCTGAAACTTTAACTCAATCGCTTCCATGCTTACTGTTTACAAAGCTTCCGCCGGATCAGGAAAAACCTTTCAGTTGGTTGTTGAATACCTTAAAATAATTCTTAACAACCCATACGACTACAAACACATTCTGGCGGTAACTTTTACCAACAAGGCTACCAACGAAATGAAAAGCAGAATTTTAGAACAGCTGCACCTCCTGGCCACTGAAGAAAAATCTGCCTATATTGAGCCACTGCAACTAGACAACAACCACACCGAACAGTTCATCAGGCAACGTGCCCGCCAGGTTTTAAAAAATATTCTTCACGATTACAATCGTTTCTCCATAAATACAATTGATTCGTTTACGCAAAAAGTAATTAAGGCCTTTAACCGCGAGCTGGGGATTTCGCCAAATTTTACGATTGAACTCGATAATGACATTCTTTTGCAGGAAGCCGCCGATCGTTTGCTGGCCAAAATTAACGACGACAAAAACCTCTTACAATGGTTGCGCGATTTCAGTAAAGAAAAGATAGAATCAAATCGAAGCCAACGAATTGATGACGACATTAAAAACCTGGGACAGGAACTTTTTAAAGAGTCTTTCCAGGTGTTTTTCCCAGATGAAGGCGAATCGGTATACAACCGCCAAAGCCTGAATGAGTTTAGCAAAGAATTGCAAAGTATGATTCGGCGCTTTGAAAGTGAACTAAAAGCCAAGGGTAAAAATGCAGTAGCCAGCATGGAAAGCTTTAGTCTTGGACCAGCCGATTTTTCGGGGGGAGCCCAAAGAAGCATTGGCAATTTTTTTGTAAAGCTTGCCAATGGCCAACTGCCTAATTTTACGCAAACCATACGAACATGTGCCGAAGAGGTGGAGAAATGGAGTTCGAAAAGCAGCAAACGACGCGATGAGATTTTGCACGCTGCCGAAACCCGACTTATGCCTATTCTTGTTGAAATTGTAAACTATTACGATTCAAACTGGCAAAGCTACAACACTGCTTTAGCCGCTATGAGCCAGCTTCGAATGCTGGGTATTCTCACCGATTTAAAAGAAGAGATACAAAAAATTCAACAGGAAAAAGGAGCTTTACAACTTTCTGATTCCAACCTCTTGCTCAGCAAGATTATCGGGCAAAGCGATTCGCCATTTGTTTACGAGAAAATTGGCAACCACTACAAACATTTTATGCTCGACGAGTTTCAGGATACCTCGGGGCTTCAATGGCGTAACTTTAAGCCATTGCTCGACAACTCGTTGGCCGAAGGCAATGCCAACCTTATTGTTGGCGACGTGAAACAATCGATTTACCGCTGGCGAAACAGCGACTGGAGTATTTTAGCAGAACAGTTGGATGCCCAGTTTTCGCCTAACCAAAAGCAAGACTTTACCTTGCAAAAAAACTGGCGTAGCGACAAAAATATTATTGTGTTTAACAATGCCGTGTTTGGCGAGTTAAAACAGGCTTTTGACCAATATTTGTTAGGCGGTTTGGAAGAACATGATGCCTACAAAGCCAAATTCGACCATATTTACGCTTCTTATACCCAGGAACCCGGAAAAACAACTGACCCGGCAAAGGGCTTGGTGCAAGTTAATTTTTTACCTGAAGATGATTTTGAAGAGAATGCCACCGAGCAGTTATTAAAGCAAGTAAAATACCTTCAGGACCAAGGTATTAAAGCCGAAGAAATTGCTATTCTAATCCGAAAAAACAAAGAAGGAGGCCCCATTATTGATGCGTTTTTGGCTGCAGCCCGGCTGCCAGAAAACGAAGCATATAACTTGTCGGTTTTGTCAAATGAATCCTTATTTCTTCATGCCTCCAAGGCCGTCTTATTTGTCATTTACACCATCGAGCTGCTGATAGATCCGGAGAATTTGATAACCAAAGCCAGCCTTCTTCAGCTTTGGCAGAACTGGCTTAAACCCGGATTAAAAGATAAAGGAATTCCGGTTTATTCGAACCAGGCACAGCCAATGCTTGATTTTAACGACTATACCGGCTGGCATTTGCAACCCGATTTTATTGAAGAATTTGAGGCCGAACTTGTTGAAAAACTACAAGTGGTAAAAAGCAAGGTATTGCTAACCTCTCTTGATGAAACAATTACACATATTTCTTCCTTGTTTGGTCTGTTTAATTTTGAGTCGGAACTTCCTTTTCTGCAAACATTAATTGACAAAGCCGGCGAATTAAAAACATCGCTTTCCAACGATTTATCCAACTTTATTTTTTGGTGGAACGATAAAGGCAGCAACACATCGGTAAATGTTAACGAAGAAATTAACTCCATTCGTTTAATGACCGTGCATAAATCAAAGGGGCTGGAGTTTAAAGCGGTGCTTATCCCCTACCTGAATTGGGAAACCGCCTGGCACGGCAACACAGCGCCTTTACTTTGGTGCAAACCAATAAGCCAGCCATTTAACAAATTTCCTTTACTCCCCATTCAGGCAGGAAAACAAATGGAAGCGTCGGAATTCGCCCCTGTTTATTACCAGGAAAAAATGAATTACTACATCGACACCTTAAACCTGGTTTATGTGGCCTTTACCCGTGCCGAATCGGTTTTAATGATTAACTGTCCGGCTCCGAAAAAAAGCCAGAATGGCTCAAGCTCGGGAAAACCAACCAATTACCTCTTAAACAAGGCCTTAATAAACCAAAGCACTCACGAAACTTTTTCGGCCTGTTTTAATGAAGATCAAAATTGCTTTGAGTTTGGAAGCCTTTCTCCGGTAGCTAAAGTTACCGACAGCCAACAGGCTGTTCCTATAAAAAAATATAATTTCAATGATTTTTCAACAAAAATAAAATTACGATTAAGTGGTGAGGATTTCTTAATTGAAAACGAACACCATCACTCCGTTAAAAATACCGGAAAAATTATTCACGATATTCTTTCGGCCATTACCACTACGGCCGATACCGAAAATGCGTGTATGCAAGCATTTTATGACGGAAAAATATCGGAACAGGAATTAAGCGACATTCGTAAAAATATTGAACAAAACCTAAACCAACCCGAAGTTAAGCCATGGTTTGATGGCACTTACCACGTTTTAAACGAGCGGGATTTGCTTACATCAACAAAACTGTTACGCCCAGACCGCGTAATGTATTCAGGTAACGAAGCCATTGTTGTTGATTACAAAACCGGCGATAAACAAACAAAATATAATTACCAGGTGCAGGAATATGCCCAGGTCTTGCTTCAATCAGGATTTAAAACAGTAAGTGGCTATCTTTGGTACCTGCACACCGGAGTACTTGAAAAAGTTTGTTAACAGAGTAGTTGGTAAAAAAATACTTCAGGCCCGAACAATAAAATACCATTAGGTGTTTTATTGCCAATGGCATTCATTAAACTATCATGGAAAGAATCGATTTTATTAAGAAGTTTGCTTTGGGTGGAAGTATTCTTTTAACAGCTCCCGTAATTTTCAGTTCCTGCTCTGATGATGATGAGGACCTGGAACCCAATCCTCCAGGAAATTCAGGAAACGATATTACAATTGATTTAACAAGTAGCACATACGCCAGTCTGGGCACAGTTGGAGGTTATGCCTACACAGGCGATATTATCGTGTTCAGAACCGGCCAAAGTACCTACCTGGCGTTATCAAAAGTATGTACCCATCAGGGGTGCACAGTTGCCTACAGCCATTCGGATGGTAACGTACTTTGCCCTTGTCACTCATCGCGTTTTTCAACAGGAGGTGCCGTATTAAACGGTCCGGCAACAAGTAGTCTAAAAAAATATGATGTTGAAAAAGATGGCGACACGCTCACCATCACCTAACTTTCTTATTAGTTACTCTCAATTACCTGCCCTTGTTCGCGGTAAAGGTCTACCTTACCGTCGAGCAAAACGGCAATTACCGTAACCTGTTCGTCAAGTACTTTTTCCGGCACATCAATGTAAACAATTCCGGGAACAGCACTCCAATATTGTTTCATCTTTACCTCCCAGTTTAGTTTGGTTCCGTTTCCAACCACCCACATTCGGTTAATTTTGTTTTTAAGCCCTTTAATCATTAACGGCCCATTTGGGGTATGAGGAACAAATAAATAGAGGATATCCCCTTTTTTGTTTAAAGCAGTAGGTCCGTAATAATGTTCGTATGGTATTCCGGCCTGTGTTTCGTAAATGGCTTCAGCATGTTTGCCGGTCCAACGCCCTAACTCTTTTAAAATATGTTTTTGCTCTTCGGGAATTGTACCATCGGCTTTTGGGCCAATGTCGAGCAACAAGTTTCCTCCTTTGTTTATACAGTCTATCAGTATCCGAATCACCTGGTTGGGTGTTTTGTAGTTGTCATCGTTGTGCTGAAAGCCCCAACTATCGTTCATGGTCATACAAAGTTCCCAGTAGGTATCGTTGGGCTGTGTAACCGGCAAGCCTTGCTCGGGTGTTGCATAATCTCCGTAACCTTGTATACGGCTGTTGAGAATTACATTCTTATTCCATCCTCTTAAGGCCTCGCTCAGCTCTTGTGCTTTCCATTTATCTGCCGATTGTTCCCAGTCGCCATCAAACCAAAATAAATCGGGTTTGTACCTGGTACTCAACTCCTCCAGTTGGCAAAAATTAAAATCAACAAATCTCGACCAACGAAGCGAATCCGCATCATACCGTTTTATTTTTCTGGTTTTATTCGGATAATCAGGATGCGACCAGTCGAGTAAGGAATAGTATAATCCGACTTTTAAATTGTTTTTACGAAGTGCTTTAACATACGGGGCAACCAAATCCTTTCCGGCAGGTGTTTGCTCCACCACATTTAAATCGCCACATTTGGTATCCCACAGGGCAACCCCATCATGATGTTTTGAAGTAAGCACCGCATATTTTGCTCCGCTTTGAGCGATTAAATGTGCCCACTCATCAGCATTGTAGTTGTCAGCGGTAAAACCGTCAAGTTGCTTCATGTAATCATCATACGAAATGTAATCGTTAAAAAACGACCAGCTTTCATCGATTCCATTTACTGCGTAAATTCCCCAATGAATAAAAATACCCAGCTTGGCATTACCAAACCATTCCATTCGGTTTTTACTTTGCTTGTTAAGATCCTGAGAATAAGCCGAACTGACTAGTATACCGGCCAATAAAAGTGAAACTATCTTTCGCATAGACTTTAAAATAAGATTTAATACCTATGTAAACTTCCAAAAATTATTTAAAAACTCAAATGATTATTCAAAAGAATAATGTTTTTTTATGGCGTCGTGAATATCCCATACACATTCCAGTCCTTTTGGAAAAGTAACAAAATAGCCTGCTCTAATGGTAATCGCCTCAAATTCGGTAGTTATTGTTGCTTCTCCTTCTGTAATATAACACAACTCAGTCTGGTCGTAATACCAATCAAATTTGGCTTCTTCGTGTTCCCAAACCGGCCATTCAAAAACTCCTTCTTCCTGTAATTCTTCTTCAGAATACTGATCAACTGAAATTTTCATACAAATTGAATTTATAGCGGACTAAATTTAAGAATTTATGATGATAAATATATCAACGAAAAAAGTATAAATCATTAACTGTATATTGTTAATACCAGCCTGCGAGCTCCCCCATAATTTCGAAATTCGCAAAAATAAATTCCCTGCCAGGTTCCTAAATTTAAACGATGCCTTGTTATTGGAATGGTTATTTCTGCCCCAATAACCGAGCTTTTTAAATGGGCAGGCATATCATCAGATCCCTCGTAGGTATGTATATAAACCGGATCGTTTTCCGGTATCATTTTATTGATAAAAGATTCAAAATCGCTACGTACGGTCGGGTCAGCATTTTCGTTAAGGGTAATTCCGGCCGAAGTATGTTTTACCAAAATATGCAGCAAACCTTTTTCCGGCAGTTCAGGAAGTTGTTTTTCAATTAAACGGGTTATTAAATGATACCCTCTGCGAAAAGCTGGTAGCGTTATTTCAATCTGTTCAACCATAGCTTAAAATATTCTTTAGTTTTAAAGTAAAAACATCTGTATGCGCCATCAAAATTAATCGTTTTCGGAGCTTTTTGTATAACACTTATCTCTTATTTTCGGCCGTTTACCTTTTATCAGCGTATAAAACCTGATGGATTGTGTACATTCGGACTCTTGTTTAGTTCACAGAAAATATAATTTAAATATTGTGATTATGAAATTTCTGGGTAATTTGATTTGGTTAATTTTTGGCGGTTTTGCCATATTTTTAGAATACATGTTGGCCGGTTTGGCGCTCTGTATTACCATTATTGGAATCCCCTTCGGACTTCAATCGTTTAAACTTGGCGTATTGGCTTTATGGCCATTTGGGCAAAAAATTGAGTATATGGATTATGCCCCGGGCTGCCTGTCAACCATTATGAATATTTTGTGGTTATTAATTGGTGGCATCTGGATTATGCTAACCCACGTGTTTTTCGGGCTGTTGCTGGGAATTACTATAATAGGAATCCCGTGGGCAAAACAGCATTTTAAAATGGCATCGCTGGCACTTACGCCATTTGGCCGAAGAATTGGGTAAAACCGCAGGATAAAAACCAAAATTGGGTAAACCGGAAAACACAATCTATTGTTTTAGTTAAAAAAATAAAAACGATTGGTGTTGTTAAAAAAAGGAAGGCCTTGCCCTATTTTTTAATTACATCATTTATCAGGAATAAAAAATTGATACTTTAGTTTATCAAATAGTGACAATGGAAAAATTATCGATATACGGGAAGAAACAGTTAGAGCCGGGGAAGCAGAGTTTTATCGACTGCAACAATTTTATTCTTGGCGTAAAACGCAATACCGAAGGATGGTACCTTAAATCATTTGAACAAGGTACCGACGAATCAGTACCTAATCCGGAAGAAATTGAGGAAGGCATGTATTACCACACCGGAAAATCAAACACCCTTATTCTGGCACCTGCACTTCCGGTAAAACCAATGGTTTTTAAAGGCAAGCGCATAACCATATCTCCGCACCAACGATTAACGTTCTTTGTAAAAATTCCGCTTTTAATGCAAGTTTATTACGCAAAAAAACAGGATGAAAACCTGCTGGCCGAGTTTCCATTTCATAAAATTTCGGACACCTGGTTTGGCGAACCCGTTAACGGAGAAGCTGCCTATGCCCTCGATGCCGAACATTTCCTTGATATAAATGCTATTGAAAGGGATGAAAACAGTGCTATCTGCCCCATAAATATTTTTAATAACAACGATGCTCCGCTTGAACTTGAACGGCTCATTTTACGAGTTGACCAAATGAATTTATTGCGGTTTAAAGAGCAGATTGTCACCAGCTTGGTAAAACTCGAATACAAAGGAAAAGATCATTTAAGCGCTGTAAATTATGGCTTTTCAAAAGCCTTGCATGGCGAAAATCACGAAATTCTTGCCAAAGCCAGAAATCCGGAGAACAAAAGCCTGCTAAAAATTAACTTTCATTTTATTAAAAACATTTATCGTACTGAATAATGGAATTTGAATGGTCGAAATATTTTAACGCCGACAACTTTGAGAAGTTATTGCGCACACTAATTATTCTGGCAATAGGTATTGCGTTTATTTACTTGTTGGCATTTACGGTAAAAAAACTCTTGCCAAAATCCTTGTCGCAGCAACGCAAAATGATTATCCAGCGACTGATTTATTACTCCGGCTTCCTGGCTCTTGCCTTTATAATTATTGCCGAATTAAAAATAAACCTTGCACCATTTTTTGGAGCAGCAGGCGTTATCGGGCTTGTAATTGGTGTGGCCTCGCAAACCAGCATTGGCAACATTGTCAGCGGGTTCTTCCTGGTTTCAGAAAAATCGTTTGAAATTGGCGATGTTATTAAAGTTGGCGACAAGGCCGGGGTTGTTTTTAGCATCGACCTGTTATCCATTAAAATCCGCACTTTTGATAATCAATTGTTGCGCATCCCTAATCAAACCATTATTTCTACGGAATTGATTAACGTGACCCGTTTCCCAATCAGGCGCCTCGATTTTTTAGTTAGTGTGGCCTACAAAGAAGATTTGGCAAAGGTAAAAACAGTATTGGAAGAAGTTGCCAAAGCCAATCCATTAAGCTTAGATGAACCCGAGCCACTGATTGTTTTTAAAGATTTTGGCGCAAGCGGAATCGATATTTTACTTGGCGTTTGGTTTGAAAAAACCAATTACCTCAAGGTAAAAAATTCCATTTTTCAGGAAATAAAACAACGTTTTGATGAAGAAGGAATAGAAATTCCGTTCCCGCATGTTACCTTGTACACCGGCGAAGCAACCAAACCATTTCCGGTTACAACTACTTCAGCAAAAAAGCAACAATCTTAAAGTTTATATAAAATCCGGGTTAAAATATTGCGGTGGATTCCCAGATAAGAAGCAATATGCTGGCGTTGTAATTTTTGTGCCAATTCGGGGTATTCTTCCAGGAATTTACGAATACGCTGTTCGGCATTTAGCGATTGGAAAGAGTGAATACGATCCATGGCCTGTATGTAACTTTCTTCGGCCAGAATTCGCACGGTACGCTCAAATTTATGATTGGAATCGAGTAGATTCTTAAACTCATCCTTTTCAATAAATATCAGCCTCGAATCTTCGTAAGCTCGAATTGCCTCGGATGAATCTTTTCCTAGTACAAAGCCACGGTGGTTGCTAACAATAAAATTATTAGGAGGAAAAAAGAATCGCGACACCCATTCAGTACCACTATCCGACAGATAGGAGGCGTACAACAATCCATCAATTAAAATGCCGAGCTTTTTATTCTTCTCGCCATAATTAATAAACAACTCCCCTTTTTTTAACACTACCGGTTGGTTCTTCAAATCAAAAGAATCAATCAGGCTCAGGGTGTGCTCAAATCGGGAAATTATTTTTTTTCTATCCATAATTTTTCTATCAACAACCTCTTATCAAAAAGGTAAAAAACCGAAGGCTATTTTTATTTTGAAAAATGCGTGTTAAACAACTTTAATCGTTTCTCGAGATCAGGAAACTGATTCGGCAGTACAAAGGATACGCAGGCCCTGATTCCTTCTTCTTCACTCCCCGTATTATCAAGGGCAATGGCGCTTATGCCGTAAAACAGCAGATTGGCTACCAGTTGGTTACCCGTCATTCCCGGGTATGCGATGGTAAAATAAAAGCCATCAGCAATAGGCACTCCTAAATCATTCTGATAAACTATTCGGAAACCATTTTCAAGAAACAGGCGTTTCATTTCTTTGGCACGTTCGCCATAAGCTTTTACCCCATCAACAAAATTAAACTCGCCATTATTAGCTGCTTTTAGCATGGCGGTTAAAGCCCACTGCGCCGAATGACTGGTTCCGGAAGATAAAGAATAAAGTAAACGAAGCGTGATTGTAGCACCAAAAGTTGTTCCTTTAAAACGTTCCTGTAAATCGGGGTAATCGCGATTAAACAGTTTATCGGAGATGGCCATGATACCAATTCGCTGACCGGCGTATGAAAATATTTTTGAGCTTGAAATAAAGAGTACATAGTTATCGGTGTAATTGGCAACCGATGGTTGAAAAGGTGCTTGTCCCGGTTTTGAGAAATCCGTTCTGAAATCCATTCCGAAATACGCCAGGTCTTCCATTACAATTACATCGTATTTGTTGGCCAATTCACCAATTATCTGCAATTCGGTATCGTTAAAGCAAATCCACGATGGGTTGTTTGGATTGGAGTAAACAATGGAATTAATGTTCCCTTTTTCAAGAAACGCCTCCAATTTGGCTTTTAGTTTTTCGCCTCTGAAATTAAAAACATCAAAGGTTTCGAATTTTTGCCCCAGCACCATCATTTGTTGCTTTTGCACCGGAAAACCAGGGTCGATAAAAAGCACCGTATCTTTTTTCTTATCGCAGTTTCCGGCAGCCATAAATGCGGCATAGGTTCCCTGCATCGATCCGGTAGTGGGAATACAACCGGCAGGAGCCACATCAACATCTATAAAATTTTTAATGAATTTCGATGCTTCTTCTTTTAAGGGTTTAATCCCGTCAACCATCGGATAAATAGCCGAAACGCCACGATCAAGAGCTTCTTTTTCGGCCTCAACGCCCACCTTGGCCGGAGGCAAACCCGGCACCCCCATTTCCATGCGGATGTATTTAAAATCACTGGCTTCTTCAACCAGGTTTACTAAAGCAACAACTTCACGAATTGATGCTTTTCCGATATCAGGAATACGCAGTTGTGCTATTTTTTCTTCAACAAGCTTTTTATCCAAAGGAGAGTTATTCATACTTAACAGGTTAAACCTTTTTAGTTAGTAAAATGGTGCTCAAATATCACAGTCGCAATAGTAAGCTGAAAAAAAGAAACCAGTTATTCTTACCGGTTTCTTTTACAAATTATGATCGTTAATTTTTTCTGCAATGAAAATTAGAATCCAAAATCTGGTTTTATTTGTTCAACCCAGGCAGCAACACGTTCTTCAGTCATTTCCGGCTCAAAATCTTCATCAATTGGCAGGCCGATAAATTTACCATCAACCACTGCTTCCGATTCTTCAAACTCGTATCCTTCGGTATCAACAGGGCCCACCAAAACAGCACCATTCTTCATTAATTCTTTGCCAAGCAAGCCAATGTGGTCAACAAAAGCGTGGGCATAAGTAACATGGTCGCCAAGACCGAAAACGGCTATCGTTTTATTGCTGTAATCTACTTTTGATATTTCTGGAAGGAATTTTCCCCAATCGTTGTTGGAGTAGTTCGAATCCCAGGTGTCTTTACCAACTGTTGACAAGCCAAAAATTATTTTGTCGAATTTCTCTAAATCAGCCGATGAAGCGCTTTTTACTTCAACCATTTCCACTTTATCAGCACCAATTAATTCTTTTATTTTGTCTGCTACACGGTTTACCGATCCTCCAACCGGACCATAAAAAATTGCTATTTTACTCATATCTTTCGTTTTAGTTTTTACTGATTATGTAAATTCCCTTTTTGGTATTCTCCCAATATTGATAAACTCGATGCACTCTTTAATACCTGATGAATCGCTTTATCGTAATTTTCGCCTTTTTCCCATTCAATATCCACATGAAAAGTGTACTCATTGGGCTTTCCTATTTTTGGCACCGATTGAATTTTCGTCAGGTTAATTTCGTTTTCGGCAAAAGTATTTAGCACAGCCGCCAGAGCGCCGTAAAAGTGCCCAACTTCAAAACACACAGAAGCTTTATTTGTTCCTTGTGTTGGATTACCATGTTTTGAAAGAATCCAAAAGCGGGTGTAATTTTTCTTGTTGGTTTCGATGCCGGTTTCCAATACCTGCAAATCGTACAGTTCAGCCGACCGCAAATTAGCGATTGACGCTGCATCTTTTAAGTTATTATCGGCCACCAGTTTCGATGATGCTGCCGTATCCAGCTTTTCGTGTAATTGAGCATTGGGAAAATGATGTTCGATATATTCCATACATTGCCTTAAGGCAATCGGATGCGAATGAATATCCTTAATATCCTCTGGCTTAACACCTTCATTTACCAACAAATTCATCTGAATGTGTAAATAAATTTCACCGATTACCCGCAAATGATAATCGCGAATTAACTGATAATTATTGAGCAAACTGCCGGCAATAGAATTTTCGATTGCCATAACTGCAAAGTCCACCTCGTCATTATCCATTAATTCACATACGGTTTTAAAGGTCTTGCATTCAACCACCTCAATGTCATCTTCAAAATATCTCCTGGCCGCATCTTCATGAAAAGAGCCGGCTATTCCCTGTATTGCTATCCGTTTCATTTAAAATTTTTAAAGCGTATCAAATATACGAATTATGCGCTAAGTGAGCTGTTTCATTGGCAGATTGCGATTAAAATTAAAGTTTGTATTATGTGACTGCAGTTTTTTTTATAAAAAAGGGCTGGAGCTTCGCAGAACACCAACCCTTTTTTTCTTCTATTTTTAAGCGCACCTAAAACTGGTAGAGTTCGTCGGCTTTTAGCAATTCGGTTTTATGTTTTTGAAGCATCTCGACGGCACGTTTTACGCGGGTTGGCCGAATAACTGTTACGGCTCCTTCATCTTGCATTGAGAAAGCATACATGTATTCAATAAATACTTCTTCCTGCTGCAAAATATCGAGCAACTTGCTTAAGCTTCCCGGCTTGTTGGGTGTTTTAGCCAAAACAACTTCGGTTGTTTGCACTGAAAAGTCGTTGTCTTTTAAAACCAGGCAAGCCTTATCCGGATCGGAAACAATCATGCGTAGAATTCCAAAATCAGAGGTATCAGCAATGGTAAATGCTGATATATTTATACCGGCCTCGCCCATAATTTTTGTTACATCGTTCAATCTTCCCGATTTATTTTCTAAAAAAACAGAAACTTGTTTTATGATCATGGTTCTCAGATTTTTCGGTTATCAATTACTCGTTTTGCTTTACCTGCTGTACGTTCAATGGTTTTTGGTTCAACCAATTTAACATCAACAGAAATACCCAGCGTACTTTGAATATTATGCGTAATTTTCTTTTTCAGTTTTTCGAGTTCGCGTATCTCATCCGAGAAGAATTGCTCCTGCACCTCCACCATCAGTTTTAGTACATCAAGCGTGCCTTCGCGCTCAACAATTAGCAGGTAGTGCGGTTCTGTTTCGCTCATTTCAAGCAGCACACTCTCAATTTGCGATGGGAAAACATTTACGCCCCTAATAATTAGCATGTCGTCGGATCTGCCGGTGCATTTTTCCATTCGCACCAGCGTACGGCCGCATTCGCACTTGTCGTATATTAAGCGGGTTAAATCGCGAGTACGGTAGCGGATAATAGGGATACCCTCTTTTGTTACTGTTGTAAATACCAACTCCCCTATTTCACCGGGCTCAACAGGCTGCAGTGTTTCCGGATGAATAATCTCCGGAATAAAATGATCTTCATTTACATGCATCCCAACCTGGTGTTCGCACTCGCACGATACGCCGGGTCCAATTACCTCGCTCAAACCGTAAATATCTATTGCCTTAAGTTTTAGTTTGGTCTCAATTTCTTTGCGCATGCTTTCGCTCCAGGGTTCGGCGCCAAAAATACCCACGCGCAGTTTCAATTCTTCAGGTGCGATGCCCATATCGGCCATCACTTCGGCTAAAAACAAGGCGTACGATGGCGTACAGGCAATTACCGATGAGCCAAAGTCTTGCATTAACTGAATTTGTTTTTGCGTGTTTCCTCCGGAAATTGGAATTACTGTTGCCCCCAGGTTTTCGGTACCGTAATGCATGCCCAAACCTCCGGTAAACAAGCCGTAACCGTAGGCAACCTGCACAATATCGTTGCGCGTAACACCGGCCATACATAGCGTGCGGGTTACCACTTCGGCCCACATATTTAAATCGTTGCGGGTATAGCCCACCACGGTTGGTTTTCCGGTTGTTCCCGAACTGGCGTGTACTCTAACAATTTCGCTCATGGGTACAGTAAACATCCCGAAGGGGTAGTTATCGCGCAAATCGGTTTTATTGGTAAAAGGTAGGTTTTTCAGGTCTTCAATCGAACGCACATCACCGGGCAGCATTCCTATTTCCTGCATTTTGGCCCGGTAACTGGGTATGTTATGGTAAATACGCTGAACTGTTTGTTTTAAGCGCTCTCCCTGCAGGGCTGCCATTTCGTCTCGGGAGGCACATTCTATCTTTTCATTCCAAATCATAAATTTGTTGATCTTTGGTTTTTGTTTGTATTATCCGGGTTTTACAATAAACTATTTTATGAGCTTATTTCCCGTAAACGATTTTATCATCTAATATTTTAACATGATTGATTTCCAATCTGCGCACTGCTTCAAGAATATCAGGAACTTCAAGCAGCAGAATTGCCTGGTTGCTTTGTGCAATCAAACGGGTGTAGGCACTTTCAATATGTATTCCGGCCCGGGCAATTTTTATCAGCAACTCGTCCAGTCCCCCGGCTTCGTCTTTCATCTCCAGGGCAATAACTTCTTTCATGGCAACGGCATTGCCTTTATCCGACAATACTTTGTATGCCTTATCCGGCTGATCAACAAGAAGGCTTAACACTCCCCACCCGTGCGACATATTATTTAATGTTAGCGAGCGGATATCAATTGCTTCTTTTTTCAGCAGTGCAGTTATTGCTTCAAAATGTGTGATTTTATTTTCAAGAAATACCGAAATCTCAAATGCCATAATTTTCGTTTTTTGGTTTATTTAAGCTATCGTGTAAATTTATAAGTATTCTTTTAAACATTCTCATTTTTTGTCAGCAATGTAACGGCCACCAAAACAATTATCGACACAGGCAATGCAAACACCAGAGGGTCTATAATCATCCATGGAAATTTGGCTATTAAAAAATCCTTTCCGAAGATGGCATTGCATATTCCCAGTGGCTCTGCCTCTTTTTGGTGCAAAAATGCCAGGGCAAAAGCGCTGCTTAAAAAACCTGCAAGCATGCTCCATTTCGCAGCGGTGCGTGTAACACTTTTCCAGTAAAGGGCGGCAATGTAAACCGGCAAAAAGGTGGCCGCGCAAATTCCGAAGAAAATGGCTGTGCCACGCGCTACAATGCTACCGGGCAGCTGGTAACCAATAATTATGCTGATTAAGATGGCCACCACAATGCCGAGGCGGGTAATCAGCATTGTATTCCATTTTTTTGATGGACTGAGCTGTTCGACAAAATCGCGGCCAATGGAAGTTCCCATGGCATGAAATTGCGAACTCAGGGTTGACATTCCGGCCGATAACAAGGCCAGCATAAACAAGTAAACAAACCACTCTGGCATTGCAGAGTTAATAAATTCGGGAATAATTAAATCTATATTTCCTTTGGCAACTTCAATGGATAGCTGTCCTTTTTCGTTAAAAAAATACAGGTTTGAGAGCGCCCCTACCGTGTAGATAAAACCGGTAACCACAAATATAAAAAGTCCTCCGGGAAGAATGGCCCGGTTTAACTCGCGATTACTTTTAACGGTCATAAAACGCACAATTAGCTGTGGCTGCGCCAAAACACCAATTCCTACACCCAAAATAATATTGGTAACCAGCACCCACCACCAGGCCGAGTTCATTTTTGGAAAAGCCGTCCAACCCTCGTGTCCTTTGGCCTGTAAACTTTCCGGAACCAGGTTGGCCATATTGGTTAGCGCTTCGTGTGCCGCCCCTACACCTCCCAGTTTCGAATACGTTACTATCAGCAAGAAGAACATACTCATAAACATGATGGTTCCCTGAAGCGCATCAGTATACATAACTCCCTTTAGGCCACCGGCAATTACATAGGCTGCAATTATTACCGAGAAAAAGGTAAGGGCCACCGAAAAATCAATTTCAAAAATATTTTCGATAAAACGGGCGCCACCAATTAATACCACAGCGGCATAAAGTGGCATGGCTACAAAAATCATTAATCCGCTAACCATTTGAATGGTTTTCGAATTAAATCGTTTACCCAGAAACTCCGGAAAGGTATGCGCATCGAGTTGGCGTCCCATCGACCGGGTTTTTCGGCCAAAGAAGATAAAGGCAATAAATACCCCTATCAGAATATTCAGAAAGGTAAGCCAAATAAGTCCCATACCATAAACAGCCGAAATCCCGCCAAAACCAATTATTGCCGAAGTTGAGATAAAAGTTGCTCCATACGACATGGCCATAACAAAGGGATGAATTTCGCGCCCTCCGAGCAAATAATCTTTTGCGGTTTTTGTTCCTTTGTAACCCCGATAACCCAGGTATGCAATTACCAAAAGATAGGCTACCAGCACTATTCCGAGCGTAAAAGTATTCATAATAATAGCTTTATTGATAAAAAATGAAGACCTGAAAAATAACCATCGTCCAACGCTTCATTTTTACTTATGAGTTGATTTAATTGATTCCCTTGAAACACTTGGCCAGGTGCTCGTCGGATGTTTTTGGCGTGGCCAGCGATACTGCCACAAGCACAATTATTGAAATTGGCATGGCAATAATAATGGGGTCCATAATCATCCACGGAAATTTTGTGGCCAAGGTTGGCTGACCAAAAATAGCCTGACAAATACCAAGTGGTTCCGATTCTTTTACGTGCATAAAAGCCAGGGCAAAAACACTGGCCAGCAAACCCGACAGAATACTCCACATGGCAGCAGTTTTGCTTACTCGTTTCCAATACAACGATGCAAAATATACCGGTAAGAACGCCGCTGCACAAACACCAAAAAAGATGGCTGTTCCGCGTGCTACAATACTTCCGGGCAGCTGATATCCGATAAGAATACTTATTGCAATTCCTACAATTATACCGATACGCGTTACAAACATGGTATCGAATTTTTTATTCGGAAATACATTTTCAAAGAAATCGCGTCCGAGCGAGGTACCCATGGCATGAAACTGCGAACTAAGCGTTGACATACCAGCCGAAAGTAGCGCCAGCATAAACAAATATACAAACCACTCGGGCATAGCAGCATTTATGTATTCCGGAATAATTAAATCCACATTTCCTTTAGCCACCTGAATAGCCAGCTGCCCCGATTCGTTGTAAAAAAACAGGTTGGTTAGTCCGCCTACGGTAAAAATAAATCCGGTAGCCACAAAAATAAATACGCCGCCAATCAGCACTGCGCGGTTTAACTCGCGATTACTTTTTACGGTCATAAACCGAACCACCAGTTGGGGCTGTGCCAAAACACCAATTCCAACGCCCAAAATTATATTGGTTACCAGCACCCACCACCAGGCTGAATTCATTTTCGGAAAAGCCGTCCAGCCCTCGTGCCCTTTGGCTTGCAAACTCTCGGGAACCAGGTTGGCCATATTGGTTAAGGCCTCGTGGGCGGCCGATACACCTCCCAGTTTTATATAGCTCACAATCAGCAAAAAGAAGAGGCTTAAAAACATAATTGTTCCCTGCAAGGCATCGGTATACATTACCCCCTTTAACCCGCCGGCAATTACATATGCTGCAATTATTAACGAGAAAAAGGTAAGCGCAATAGAGAAGTCGATTTCAAAAATACTTTCGATAAAGCGTGCGCCGCCAATTAAAACAACGGCAGCATAAAGTGGCATGGCTATAAAAATTACCGCACCACTGATAATTTGTATTTTTTTAGATTGAAAACGATTGCCCAAAAACTCGGGAAAGGTATGTGCATCGAGGTTGTGCCCCATTTTTCGGGTTATTCGGCCAAAAAAGATAAAGGCAATAAACACTCCCACAAAAATATTTAATACGGTAAGCCAAATAAGCCCCATACCATACACGCCTGCCACCCCGCCAAAACCAATAATTGCAGAGGTAGAAATAAAGGTTGCACCATACGACATGGCCATCACAAAAGGATGTATTTCGCGTCCGGCCAAAAGATAATCTTTTGCTGATTTGGTGGTTTTATACCCTTTGTAGCCGAGGTAACCAATAACCAACAAATAAATAACAACTACAAATCCAAGAGTAAAAGTATTCATATCGTAGGTTTTTAAATCTCACTTTGCATTTGTTCGTCTTTCTCCTCCCAATCCAAATCTTTTTGAATTTCTTCGGTATCGGTTTCCATTCCTTTATTCCAGTTTTTTATGCCATAAACTATACAGGCAACTAAACTTAAAACAGCCAGCAAATAGCCGATATAAATTACAGGGTCATTAATTCCAAGCATAAGTTTTATTTTTATTGGTTTTTATTTTTTAGCTCTTTCCGTATACCGTTTGGTCGTCCAGTATTTTCACTCCTTGTTTGCTGAGTTTATCAATCGATTCCTGGTAGTCTTCTATATTCAGAATTAAAATTGCGGTTTGGGTTTCCTGAATAATCCGGCCAACGGCATTGTTAAAATTTACACCGGCCTGCGCCACCTGCATAAGCAGGTCATCAAGTCCTCCGGCTTCATCGCGCATTTCGAGTGCAATTACCGGGCGCAAGGCAACTGAAATGCCTTTTGCTGATAATTTCTCGAATGCTTTTTGCGGTTCGTTAACAATCAGGTTTAAAATACCCCAGCCATTAGCGGTATCATTTATCGCCATCGATCGGATGTTAATCTGGGCTTCTTTCAGCACATGTGTAATCCGTTCGAAATGACCGATTTTATTCTCCAGAAATATTGATACTTCGTAAGCCATAGTTTTAAGTTTAAGTTTTAATTTCCTGCAGTAGCACAGTTAGTTAAGCCCGTTTTTTCGGTTGTCTGTAACCCGAATGGCTTTTCCTTCTGATTTTGGAATAGAGCCCGCCTCAACAAGCTTAACAATAGGCTTCGCCAACACTTCGTCGCGTATCTGGTGCGTTATGGTTTTGCTCAGCTTATCAAGCCGCCTGATGTCTCCCTGAAACCAATCGTTTCGTACCTCCACTTCAACAACCATTTCATCAACACCATTCATGGTTTCCAGTGTAATCATGTAATCCGAACCCACTTCCGGGATTTTCATCAACACCCCTTCAATTTGCATAGGAAAAACATTACATCCTTTAATAATAAACATGTCATCGGTACGGCCAGTAATCCGGTCTATTCGGCGGTGAGTTCTGCCACATTCGCATTCGCCCGGCAGAATTCGGGTAATGTCGCGGGTACGGTAGCGGATAAGCGGCATGGCCTGACGGTCGAGCGTTGTCATTACCAACTCTCCGTATTCGCCATCGGGCACTGCCTGCAGTGTATCGGGATTTACAATTTCAACTACATAGGCATCTTCCCAGATGTGCAGACCATTTTGGTAGGTACACTCAAAGGCTACACCCGGGCCATTCATTTCCGACAAACCAAATGAGTTATAGGCTTTTACCCCAAACATCTCTTCAATTCGTTTGCGTTGTCCATCGGTATGTGGTTCGGCGCCAATTACCAGGGTTTTAAGCTGGGTATCTTTTTTAGGATCCAGTCCTTCAGCCTCAAAAACTTCGTACAAACGCCCCAGGTAACTGGGTATGGCATGAGCCGCCGTAGTACCATAATCGCGCATAAGTTTTATCTGGCGCAAACTGTTACCAGCACCTGCCGGAATACTTAAAGCCCCCAGGGTTTCAATTCCGTACTGAAAGCCCAGGCCTCCAGTAAACAGGCCATACCCACAAATATTCTGAAAAACATCGGTATCGCGCACACCGGCGCAAAACAGCGAGCGTGCCATTAGGTTTGCCCACGAATTTAAATCGTGCCGGTTATGAAAAATTACAGTCGGATTTCCGGTGGTACCGCTTGAACTGTGCAGGCGGATAATATCCTTTTTCGGTAGGGTTAAAAAACCATACGGAAAATGATTGCGTAAATCCTGTTTGGTTGTAAATGGCAATTCTGCAATCTGGGCAATATCTGTTATTGCCCCGGGCTGAATATTTTTTTTACCAAAAAGCTTGCTGTAAAAGGATGAACGGCTTGCATTTGTAATTGTGGCATTTAACCGTTCAACCTGTAGTTTTTGCAGGTCTTTCTTCCCCAGCGTCTCAAACTCCTCCTGCCAAAAATGTTTCGTCATTGCCTAAAAGTTATAGGTCAGCATTAACAAAATACGATGATTGGTTGCTGTTACCGTATCATCATAAAGACCATCGGAGAAATCAAAAGTGCCTGTACCGTAATCCGCCGAATCGATTTCATATTCAGCTACAAAACGCAGGTTTTTATAGTTGTAGGCAAAGTACGGAGCCACACGATATACTTGTTTCATGGTAGGCATAAGTCCTTTTGTTTGGGCAGCTCCATCAAAATTATGAAGTGCATCTTTTGTTCCGAAATTGTTGGTCATTCCGGCAAAAAAGCCAAGCTGGTGTTTAGTTCCGTATACTACATTTACCAGAGTTGATGAAGTGGTATAATTGGTGTAGGTCATGGCTCCGGTAGCTGCATCGTATGATTTTACGCCATAGCCACCAATCATAAGCATATTGGTAAGGTTCTGCCCCACCAACTCTTTCAATAAAAAGAACCATTTGTCTTTTCGGTAACCAATGTACGACATCACCGCATAACTTGTATTCAGCTCATCGCTTTTATATTTACCGGCTGTTCCTTCGGTAACATCAATAGGCTTAATGGCATTAAACTGCCCGGCAAGTCCAAGGCTCATTCCATCATGATTAAAATATAATCCGGCAACCAGTTCGGGTATTCCGGCATTACGTTTTGCCAGGTTTTTATCGTTGGTGTCATCCACTTTATAAAATCCGGGCGATGTATATTGCTGCTCGTAAAGGGCCGTAAGCGAAAGTGTGGTTTTCGCTCCTAATTTGTAATCAAAATCAATTTGTGGCGAACGGTTAAAAGGATTGTACGGGCTACCGGTATTTAAACCACCCACCTGTGGAAAAAATGCGCCACTGCCATTCCACAGCGGGTGCCAGGTTTGCCCCACAAGCAGCGATGATTTTTCCCAATCGAATTTTACATAGGCTTTTCTCAAACGAAGTACTTCTGGGTATTCAGCAACAATCCCCGCAAAATCAGTTTCGAAATTGGCAGAGGTTTTTGCGC
The DNA here is from genome assembly GCF_963676735.1 of uncultured Draconibacterium sp. Classification (NCBI taxonomy): domain Bacteria; kingdom Pseudomonadati; phylum Bacteroidota; class Bacteroidia; order Marinilabiliales; family Prolixibacteraceae; genus Draconibacterium; species uncultured Draconibacterium sp. The sequence goes on from NZ_OY781464.1 coordinate 2,203,574, forward strand.
CCAGAATTTCAGGACCCGAAATATTAAAACCAAAACGCGTGGCCATGGCCGTGTAACCATGAATACCCTGTTTGTTAAGGTGTTCACCATCGGCATCAAGGCCTTTGTACAAGGGGAACAGGTAAAAATTATCCTGGGCGGCATTTAGTCCTTTGTACGTATCGTAGTAATACTCGCTACGGATAAAACCGTAGAGCTGAATTGACGATTTTTTAGCTGAAACTTTGTTGTTTTCCTGTGCTGTTCCGAAGATGGAAAGGGAACACAGTACTAAAATTAATGACAAATATTTTTTCATTGCGGAAATGATTAGTTGTTTTTTGTTGATTGAATATAATGATTACCCCGAAGTTCCGTATTAAGCCTTCGGGTACAAACAGAAGTAATCTAATAAGAAATAATATGTTGCTGTCTTAAACACAAGCATCAAAAATAACAATTTTGCAGGTGCACCCAAGAATGCAGTTACAATTTGCCCGAAAAACAAGCTTATTTATTTTGATTTCAAACTATACATAAATCCGGTTTCGCGATTCATCAAATTATTGAATAAACAATTCACCGAATTTTATGCAGTTGAGTAGGAGTGCTATGGCAGTAAAATACAACAAGTACATTGTTTGTGCGCCTGTCAATCTATTGCTTTTCAATTACTAACTTTCGAGGGATTTAATTGTTCAGGCACAGGAGCCGCGGTGAGTTTGCGCCAGTTATCGAGCATGATTGTTAACTCCTGCACTTTGTCCGGATTATGGCTGGCAAGGTTATTTTTTTCGCCAACATCATTTTTCAGGTTATACAATTCAATATCATTATTCTCGAAATATTGAATGAGTTTCCATTCGCCCAAACGAATTGCCGAGCCCGGCCGGGTTCTGAAAAGTGGATCTTGTGTGGTGGTGTCGTTTTTTACAAAAGCTTCCAGGCAGATAGGAAACGGACAGAAACAGGTCGTCGCACCAGGTTCCCAATCGGTGCTGTTCATCGCTGGCAACCAAGCAGTATTTACCATCGAGTTTTATAATGTGCGCACCGGAAGTGCCCACTTTATCCAGAACCGGGTACTCGCCCCATCCCTTTGGGGAGTAAATTTCAGGAATAACCTGGCGCGGACTTTCAGCCAATTCTTTTAAATCTTCTGATAACCGGGCAATTATGCCTCCGTTCCAACTCAGGAATACTTTGCCCAGCTCTTGCCAATCTTTTAAATCTTTCGATTTCCACAGGTAAATACCATCGTTTTCGAAATGGTTATTTTGTTCGCAATGGTTCCTGCTAAAAAGTACCAACCATTTGGAGCCACACAAACATGTGGATGCGTTAAACCTTCAACTAAAGGTAAAATTGGTTTTCATCGTAATCGGGATGTACTAAAAACTGGGCAGTAGACGCACAATTTAACCCCAAATCAAGAATGAAGATAAAGAGCAGTTTTTGCTTCATCGTTTTTATTTCGAATAGTTATTTGTTTAGAAGCAAAACTATGGTATTTGCTGATTTTGTACTTTTCCTGGGGGACGCAAGTTTAACACATCTGTACAGGACGGCAAAAAAAAGAGGAGCAGCTATTAAGCTACCCCTCAACTATTTACTACTTAAAACTATACCATTAATGCCTACGCAGAAGCATTACCCAGTCTTTATTTTCATCTGAAGGAGCGCCCGATAATTCTTGTTTGCTTCCGGCCGTAATTTTTTTGATTTTACCATGTTGAAGTGGCCCTCCGTTCCGGGGATCAAACCATTGCAGCGTAAACTCGCCACTTATGTTTTCAAGGTTTAATGTTCCCTTTCCATTCCGAAGAAAAACAATGTACATTTCGCCCTCGCTGGCCAGGCAGTAATCACCCTCGGCAACCAGTTCGTCGTGGTTTTTAGTTGTTTCAACCGGAATATCATTTCCCTCGAAGAAATCGCGAAGGTATTTGCACTGATTCCAGAATAAATCGCGCGAACGGTAATCCTGACATGTTAAATCGGAATGGGCATGTTTGTACCCAAAGTACCATTCGGTTCCCCATCCTCCGGCCATAAAAGTGCCCCACAATCCGTTAATGCGTGCATTGTCGTGGCTTGGGTCTTCAGCATCAGGCACCAACGAATGTTGTGCATCTCCGGGCTCGTCGCAGGCAACCGCCCACTGTTTTCCGGCCTTTTCCGACTCGTTTAACCAATGCAGCACCTGGGTGTGCACACGGCTAAAATCGGCCTTGTTGGTTTGTAAGGAAATTCCTGAATAATGACTTTCGCTGCCTAAAATATCGTAAAACGGAACACCGTTATGAATAACCACATGATGATGATAAGGATCGTGCTCGTAAAAATATTCTGCAGCCGCCAGGCGCTGCGCAGTTTCCATTGGTGGCGTTGGAGGATTTGCCCAGTCGCCAATTTCCTCACCGATATTCCAGTTAAGTGCCAAATGATGCCCAAAACGTGCCATTAGCTCTCGGTAGTATAATTTGGTATTAGCGCCAATTGCCCCATTGTCCAACAGTCCCTGGTTTTCAAACTCAAGCGTTTTGAAATGCAAAAACATACCCAGTTTATCAGCATGTTCAAAAACCAGTTCCCACTGGTCAAGCTTCGAGCAGTCAAAACGGTCGTAGGTATCATAATCAACATAAGGATATACATTTTGATCGTCGCCGGCAATATTGTTGGTTAAAAACGAAAATACATTTAATCCTTTTGATGCCAGGTAGTTTACCGCCCCAACTATTGCTTTTCCTTTGTTGCCTTGCCAAACGGGATCGCCCTCTTTCCAATCTTTTTCGTGCGCGTCCCACGTTTTCATGAGGTTATCTTTATGGCCATCGCTTGCAGCATCGCCATCAAAATCAACATAAGCCAGAAAGTTTTCCGGGGCATCAGGCCCCACTTTAAACATTGGTTTGCCTGTTTCTGCATATTTCAGGTAGCGGGTTCCGTCGTACTGCAACCTGCCTTTTGCACGGTTATCGTTCCCGGTTTTATCCGACTCTGCAATGGTGAACTCTCCTTCCGAAGTATCCATAAATCCTCCGCTTTGGCCTTTGTCCTTTTTGTAGGCAATAGCGGCAAAGTTTCCTTTTCTGAAATCAACTTTATAGCTCCATTTCCCGGTTTTGGGAGGTGCAAAATGCACCCGCCATTTGTTACCTGCTTTTGCCGAAGTTTCAGCAGCATTACCGTCGGCGGCAAAATACCCCGGCACCTTGTATTCATCTCCTGATTCGGCATGTGTAAAAAGCACATTAAACCGATAGTTCACAAAAGGATTAAATTTGGCATCCTCCGCCGTTTCAGGGCCATCAAAAGTAAGCGTTACTTTGTGCCATTTTTTCAACTCGCCTGTAATTTCAGGAGTTACATTGGGCAGTTTACTATTTTTGTTTGCCATAGGCCCGGCATTGCCAATTGATCCGGCATCGCCAATGGCAACCATTGCAGCCGCGCCCTGACCTACCGGAGCAAAAGCTACCCCACTCCAACGGCCACGACTAAATTCCTGGCCATCGTTACTGCCAACTTCTGCAACAACGGTTATCTTATCTTCTTTTTTTAAGGCTATATTTCCAAACAGGCCCATGTACCGTGCTCCTTCTTCAAACGAGTTTTTACTTGGCGGAGCAGTAAAATTTCCAACTTCTTTATCGTTAACAAGAATGGTATAGGTAGAGTTACCATCGTTCTCGCCCACGGCTAAAAACAATATGTCTCTATTTCCTTCGGGGCCGTTGTACCTTACAGTTGACGATGCTTTCTTGTGTTCTTCGGGATTTACAGCCAGCCATTGTCCGTTTTTGTCGGAATAAAAATCAGTTCCTTCAAGTGGAAATGCTGATGCACGAATAAGTTTTACTCCTTTAACAGCTGTTTCAACCGCGTATAAAAATGATTTTTTTGAGACCGGGTTTTCGCTTACCTCCAGATAGGGTTCCGGTAGTTTTCCGGCAGCAATTTTAACAGCAGGGCCAATACCCTGAGGTATGTATTCTTTTTCATTGGTAAGCAAGAAGCGATCAAATTCAAAACCATCCTCACGCATGCTAAACATTATTTCGTGCTCACCAGCTTCGTCAATATCAAGGTAAATTTTGTAGGCCTCGCCGCAATGATTTTTTTCAGTTCGTTGTTTACTTTCCCAACGCCAGTTGTTTTTCCCCTCGCACCATTGCATCCTTTGGCCTGTTTCGGGCCATGTGCCGTTTATTCCTACATGAATCCCATTGTCTTCGCTACCCGAGCTATAGGCACGCACCCATACGTAATAACGCCCGGGGTTATTAATTTTTACTTTATAATGCAAAATTGCCATTTCGCCGGCTGTGTTACTAAAATTCTCGCCGGCAGTTAATTTGTCGCCGTGGGTAACACGGGTATCGGGCAAAATCTCAACATAGGCATTATTACCTGCATCTTTACAGTGCGAAGCATCCTCGTCGCGGCCAACATTTGCCTGTTCGTTTTTCGAAGTCCGGTACCATTGTCTGACATCAGTTTTTGATTGCTTAAAATAATATTCAGCTTCAACGGCCATCATGCCCTTTTCTTCTTCAAAAACAACATTGTTTTCTACAATTGGATTTGAGAAGTTTTGAGCAAAACCTGAAAAAACCTGCCAACAAATACATGTCAGCAGTATTGTTAATTTTACTTTCATCTGTTTTTGTTTAGCTTATTTTTGAAGGTAAAGCAGCCAATCCTGTTCTGATGGGCATTGGAGCTTAATTTCTTCGTTTGCTGTACTTTCGGTTATTTGCAAGCTTGTTCCATTTCTTGGATTAAACCAGGTAGCAGTGTAACCTACATCGGGTAAGTTAATTTCGATATCCTCGCCGGTTTTACTGTAAATAAGGTACACCTGTCCGGTTTTTGCAAACACATAATCATTCTCGGTGGCGGTAAGTTCGTTGGCATTTACCATGGTTTCAACCGGAATTTCGTTATCGTTAAAGAAATCGAGCGCAATTTTACACTGGTCCCAAAACAGGTCGCGCGAACGCCACGATTCGCAGGTAAGGTCGGAATGCGGGTGTTTGTATCCGAAATACCATTCGGTGCCACAACCGCCTGCCATAAAAGTTCCCCACACCCCGTTAATTCGGGCGTCGTTATGTTCAGGGTCTTCTTCGTCAGTAATTAAGGCATGCGAGGCATCGCCCGGCTCATCAACTGCAACTACCCATTTTTTTCCGGTTTCAGCTGATGCTTTCACCCATTTATTAACGGCACTGTATACCAGTGAAAAGTCGGCTTTATTGGTTTGAACCGACAAGCCGGTAAGCGCTGAATTCTCACCAATTAGTGGCGCATAATATTTGTCGTGTTGATCGGGATAAGTATGCAAAACAACCAGACTTTTGTAGGGATCATTGGCTTCAAAATAGCTGGCCATATCCTTCACCTGTTCAACGGTTTGTGTCATTTCTTCCCCCAGATTCCAGTTTAAAGCCAGGTGATGACCGTATCTTGCAATTAATTCGCGGTAGTACAATTTTCGCTCGGGTCCAACATCGCCACCATCCATTTTCTGGTCGTTTTCGTTTTCCTGTGTTTTAAAATGCAGAAACATCCCTTTCATTTCGCCATAGGCAAAAATTTGTTCCCACTGGTCCATTTTCGACACATCAAAACGATCGTGGATAGTAAGTTCTTCCCACTGTTTCGGATTCTTTTTAACGTTGGCAGCCTTCTCGTATTCTTCGTTGCTTACTTTCAGCAAATAAGGGTAAACATTGCGGTCGTCGCCATCGGTATTAAAAGTTAAAAACGAAAATGCGTTCATTCCTTTTCCGGACAGATAATTTATGGCACCCAAAATATTTTTTCCTTTTTGTTTTTCGGGTCCCCATAAAAATGCATCGGCATCGGTGTCGTAGTCAACGCCGTGCGCTTCCCATTTCTTCAATCGATCGCCAACATTGGGAGTGTTATCAATTTCGTAGTAAGCCAGAAAGTTTTCAGGAGCATCGGCTCCACATTTTAAAAAATACTGTCCGGTTTCAGCAAACTGCTGGTAATGCTCTCCCACATATTGTAATCGGCCATGTGCGCGCAAATCTCTTCCTGACTTGTCTGTTTTTTCAACGGTAAACGAACCTTTTGCGCCATCCATAAATTTGGCGCTTTCACCTTCGTCTTCGCTAATAGCAATTCCGGCACCTTTTTTAAACGAAACCTCGTAATTCCACTGCCCGGTTTTGTTGGGCGAAAAATGTACACGCCATTTGTTTCCTGCATCGGCCGAGGTAAAGGCCGCCTCACCATCGGCGGCAAAATAACCCGGAACCACAAACTGCTGTTCGTTTTGCGAGAAGGTAACTTCAAGGCGGTAGTCGGTAAACGGGTTTGGCGTTGCCGTTTCAGACGACCCGGGCCCGTCAAAAGTTAAAGTAATTTTATGCCAGGTTTTTAATTCGCCTGTAATTTCTGGTTGAGTAGGCGAACACGAAAAAAGCACCAGCCCTGCCAATAAAATGATTAGAATTTGTTTCATGATTTATTATTTTTTACGATTTAGTTGTGGTCTTATTTTATATGCGGTAAATTTCCTTGTTTACCATTTTCATTAAACCGTTGTAATCTTCTGCTTTCATCATTTCGCTAATTTGTTCACGGTTTAGTTTTTTTGCCAACTGGTAAACACCTTGCGTTACTTCTGAATGACGATTGAAGAATTCGAGCACATCAAAAATACGTGGCGAGGCATCGGTGGTAAAATACTTGTTATAACCGTATTCCTGCGCCCAATACATTAGTTCAACGTAATGCAAAAAATGACGGCTTGCACCAATTAAATCCCAATCGGCTTTGGTGTCGTTATCGTTGGTGTGGATGTATGCATCAAAACCATTTTCGTAGATAAGCGACAGGGCCTGGGCAGGATTTTCCTGGCTTTGCAGCGAGTGTCCCATATCAAGCGTTATGCCTGTATTTTTGCATTGTACATCTTTTAACAACAGTACGCCTTTTGCAGTTGAGTCGATCTGACAATGCACACGTGTTTCGGAGAATTTGGGTTCGAGAAAGAGGGGCACTTCCGGCAAATAATCGGCAGCTTCAGCAAAGGTTTCCACCATAAAGTTCCAGGCTGTTTTATAGTTGATCTGGAAAAGCACATCGTATCCGTCGCTTAATGGGCAACAGGTTACATGTGGCGCACCCACAGCTTTCGCAAAGTCTTTGGCTTTTTTTATCATGGCCACCGCGCGGTCGCGTATTCCTTTATCGGGGCGCGAAAGGGCTCCGGGCACCCACTCGGCTTCTTTTTTAATGTTTACGTTAATGGCTGCAAATTCCAGTTTGTATTTATCCATTAATGCCTTGGTTGCCTCTGGTCCTTCATTTTCGTACGGAAAAACCATTTCAACTCCTGAAAAGCCTTCAATTTTCGATACAAATTCTAATTTTTGTTCGGTTGTAACCGGTGCCTGATATTCTGAGAAACGGTCCTGGGTTTTTCCCAAAAAACCGATTATAACTCCTTGTTTTATTTCTGACATATTTTTTAAATTGGTAGTTGGAGCCATGAGATGTTTTTCCTCATCTGTCTCCAATCCTTGATTAATACTTTATTTTAACAATTGTGTTGATGTATCTGCCAATGTTTCCAGAAGCAGGCAGCATGAGGTTGCTCCGGCATCCAGTACTCCGCGCGAACGTTCGCCCAAACGGCTTGCCCTCCCCAATTGCGCCACCATATTTTTTGTTGAATCGCGACCTACCTTTGCAGCCGATTTCATGGCTTGCAAAGCTGTAACGAAGTCGTTGTTTTCGGCAGTCGATTTCTGATAGGCTTCAATGGCTGGCACAAGCGTATCGAGCAGGGTTTTGTCGCCAGGTTTTGCCGGCGAAATGGTTTGAATTTGAGAAAGCATTGCTTCCAGTGCTGCCCCCATCTCCTTGATACCAATTTCTTCAATTCCGCTTAATTCTTTGGCAAAACCGCGGTATAACTTTCCGTACAAAGGCCCCATGGAGCCGCCAATTTTCATCATTAGTATTTTTGACAGCGTTTTGGCTGAATGGGCCAGATCGCCCGGATTTTTTTCCAGCTCCGTTTTGCATAGCTGAAACCCCTTGTTCATGTTAATTCCATGATCGCCGTCGCCAATTAAACCGTCGATATCGCTTAAATACTGCTTATTTTCATGAATAGCCTTAATCATGTTCTCAATGATAAGTGCCCCATCTTTATTTGAAAATGTCTTCATTTTTTTCTGAGTTTATCGTTTAAACTGACGCATACCTACTGAGTCACATTCGTAATCCATGCAAGCCTTTAACTCATCATCTAATTTCATTAATGTACAGGTTACTCCGGCCATTTCCAGCGATGTAAAGTAGTCACCCACATACGAAATGTAAACTTTAATTCCTTTTTCTTCCAGAATTTTGGCCACATCGTTGTATACAATGTATTGCTCCATTACCGGAGTTGATCCAAGACCTGAGATCAATACAACCACTTCGTCGCCATTGGCAAAAGGCAAATCGGGTAAAATTACATCGCAAAACCGCTGAGCCACTTTTGCAGAAGGTTCCAGATCGCACACCTCAATGCCTGGTTCTCCATGGTGACCAATTCCAACTTCCATTTTGCCCTCTTCAATGGTAAAGTTCGGGTGACCAACCTCTGGAATGGCGCAAGGTGCCAGGCCAATTCCCATACTTCGGGTATTGTTAATGGCTTTTTGTGACACTGCAATAACTTCATCAAGCGATCCGCCCATGGCGGCTTTAGCTCCACCCACTTTCCACATTAGAATTTCGCCGGCAACACCTCTGCGTTTTTCTTCCTGTCCTTTGGGTGCCGATGAAACATCGTCGTTGGCCACAACTTTTTTTACAAGGATGTCATCGTCTTCAGCTTCATCCATGGCCATGGTAACGTTCATATTATCACCGGCATAGTTTCCATACAAAATGGCCACACCCTTGCCACCATCGGCGGCCTTTATGGCATCGTAAAACATTTGCGCCGGTGGCGACGAGAAAATCTCGCCACAGGCAACTGCATCAACCATATTTCGGCCAACATAACCCACAAAGGCAGGTTTATGCCCTGATCCTCCTCCGGTTACAATGCCAACTTTTCCTTGTATGGGTGCATCTTTATATTTTATTACACGTTCGTTATCGGTTGTGGCAACCAGGTCGGAATGCACTTTCACATAGGCTTCCAGCATTTCGTCAACCACTTTCGACGGGTCGTTTACAAATTTTTGCATGATTATATAATGTTATTGATTTTTTGGATGAAATGATTCTTTTTCCAGTTCGCGCATTTGAGCTACTTTTGGAGTAGAACCACCGCCTGCAAATTCGGATACCAGCCATGCATCGATAATGGTTTTTGCCAGCTCCGGACCGATTACACGTTCGCCCATGGTTATTACCTGTGCGTCGTTACTTTTACGCAGTCGTTCGGCAGAAAACACATCGTGACAAACGCCGGCATAAACACCTTCTACCTTGTTGGCAATCATTGCCATTCCCAGTCCGGTTCCGCAAATGCTAATTCCGCGATCGTAGTTTCCAACCTGAATTTCTTTGGCAAGATTGAAGCCAATTTCAGGATACATTGGATTTTCTTTTCCTTCTGAATAATTCAGGTCGGTAATATCAATTCCTTTACTTTTCAAGTGGTCGAAAAGTACTTTCTTTAGGTTTACTGCTGCGTCGTCGCAATCAATACAAATTTTCATCTGTTTAAAATTTTTTGTTTTAATGGTCATTTACGAAACGGATACCCTACTCATCTGCTCTTTTTCCATCACAATGTTTTGTGCCCGTTTCGTATCCAAATTTTTTTCAACTCGTCACATCCAACAAGCATACTTCATACTGTATACATTTTGTGACAAAAAAATTTTTCCTAGCGCGTAACGTGAGGCAGTTCTTTTTCCAAAAACTTCAGGCTTTCTTCAACCCAGAAATCCGGATTCTCAACAAAGCCCCCACTGGCTTCACTTCCCATTTCAATACCGGCTACACATGGTTCGCCAAGTTTTGCGCAGTTTTCTTCAATACCCAGTTCAATACATTTATCAACATATTGTCTGAAAGGCACTGCTCCTGTTCCGAGTATACTGTTGGTATGTGCAAAGCTTTCCGTCTCGCTAAGGTGAACGTGAATCATACGACTCTTTAACTTTTCAAGCTGTTCCGGTTCTTCGCGGGTAATTACCAGGTGGCCCACATCAATATTCGGATACACATTAGGCAAGCCAATGTCTTCAACTGCTTTGGCCAGTTTGCAAGTATTGTTACAAATAAAATAAACGTGCGGATCGAGTTCAATACCTACCAACAGGTTTTTATCAAGGCACCAGTCGGCAAATCGGCCTACATTCTCAAGCATGTACAACCACGATTGCTCAGGGGTTACGCCCAGCTCGTACAAACCTCCTCCCCAGCAAACTAAAAGCTGACGACCACCCAACTCCATCTGAAATTCGGCGCAGGTTTTCATGTAGTCAAAAACCGCATCACGTTTTTTCTTGTCGGGATGAGCAGTATCCTTGGTAGCTACCAACAACATTTGTGTACTGTGGATATCGTTATCTTTAACAATTCTGATGGCTTCGCGTTTTTGGGCTGCTGTCATCGTTTGCGGGTTTCCTTTTCGTATGCCCGCATATTCAATGTACTTAAAGCCATACTTTGCCGCCGAACGCAGCGACTCTTCCGGTCCCTTGTTTCCCACTTCGTAAACCAGGGTGTTTAATGCTAACTTCATCTATTTATTTTATGCTTTGTTACTGTTAAAATCAAGCGAGAACCTACTTTGCTTCAATACTTTTATTAGGGTTCATTAAAAACCAGGCTACAACCGACACCATACTTAATCCGGCGCAGATATAGAAAAACATATCGTTTCCGGCCAGGGCTAGTTTGGCATCAACCCCTGATTTTATAAGGCCATCGGCTAAGTATCCAAAAGCTAAAATAGAGGTAAAAGCGCCGAGGTTACCAGCCATATTCATGGTTCCGGATACTGCACCGGCATTTTCCTTACCAATGTCGATGCAGAAGGCCCACGATGGACTCAAGGTCATATCGGCACCAAAAATTGCCAGTGTTAAAAACAACACTTTATTGATATCGGTGCTTGCGTTGGTCATTAAAACTACACCGAGCGCAGCAAGTGAAAACCCAACAATTGCAGGCAGTCGTCTTGACAAACTTAGATTACCTGACTTGTAAATTTTATCAACTAAAATACCTGAAACCCAATTACCAACAGCACCTCCGAGCAATGGTGCCATGGCCCAAAAACTTGCTGCTGTACCCGAACTTTGCAAGGCTTCTTTCAAATATGGGAACATCCAGGTTAGGGTAAAATAAAAGGTAAAGTTACTGCCAATATATTGTACCATGGCCAGTAACATATTTTTGGATTTCAGTGTTTGAAAAAAAGTAAGATTACGTTTTTTTTCACCATCGTCCTGCTGACGTGTTTCTAAAATGTATTGCTTTTCTTCTTCACTTACCAGTTTCGACTCCTCAGGCGTATTGCGGAAATACAACCACCACACTAAAGCAAAAACAAGCCCAACTGCTCCGAAAATGAAAAAACTTCCGCGCCAACCCAATGCTAAAATCAAAGCAACCACAATTGGATAAGCCACAGCCCCGCCTATTCGCGAACCGGAAAAGTTGATTCCCTGAATAATACCGCGTTCTTTTACCGGGTACCATTTATAAACCACTTTTGCCAATGTTGGAAAAGCTCCGGCTTCACCGGCACCAAAAAGCAAACGAATTACCACCATTGAAATAAAATTCCAGGCAGCACCGGTAACAGCCGTAAGTATCGACCAAACCGTAATTATGGTTGTCATTGCCAGGCGTGGCCCTTTTTTATCGGCAAAGCGCCCACCCGGATTTTGCATTAAAGCATAACCAAGCGTAAAAGCCGCCATAACCCATGCCCATTGGATATTACTTAGCCCGAATTCGTCGCTAACACTCCCCTTTGCTGCTCCTATACATGCGCGATCGACGTACATCAAAACAGAAATTAAAAAGGTAAAAGTTACAAGGATAAATCGTTGAGGAATGATAGTTCGTTTCATTGGTTTCTAATTAATTTGGTTATTCATTCTTTATTTTTTTACGAATGAGTTCCTGAGTTTTTACGGAGTGTTGGCGCATTAATTTTTCGGCCAGCACTGCATCTTTGCTCGCAATAGCCGCAATAATAGCCAGGTGTTCGGGTAAGGTTTCTTCCGGTTCGCGAATTAAACCTCCGCGATAGGTTTGCGAAGTAATGTTTTTAACCACTTCAAATTTCTGCAGAATCTGGTTTCCGCTAATCTGCAATACTGCATTGTGAAATGCCTGGTCTGCTTCAATGTATTTTTTGAAATCTATTTTTTTCTTCCCCACAAAAGGCTTAAACAATGCATTTAGATCTTCGAGTTCGCGCGCTGAAATAATTTGTGCTGTGCGCCGTGCTGCAATACCCTCAAGAGCTTCCCTGCACTCAAAAGCATCAAGCAATTTTGCATTGTCAATTTCGGTAACATAAAATCCTCTGCGGGGCAAATTTTCCACAAGCATCTCATTTTCAAGCATTTGAAATGCTTTATGCAAGGGCATGCGACTTACCCCAAACATGGCAGCAATTTGTTCCTGCACCAGTTTTTCTCCCGGCTCAAATTCATTCGCCAATATCATGGTTTTTAGCCTTTTGTAAACTTCAAAGCTTAAATCAGTATGCTTAATTTTCATCGTTATGTTGTTTTTTGTATACAAAAGCTAAAAGTACTATTAATTACCAACTTTAATGACAATTCATTGTTTTTCTACGATTTTTCAAAGATATATATTTTTGTATACAATATTCATTATACGGCGAACTTTTTATTTAATTGAAAATACGGAGTCGGAATCTACTAAACCAAAACACTGATAAACAAATTGATATAAAGTCAAAAAAAAACTTAAAAAAAAGGAAACACAAAAGTTGTGCGATACGATTAATGGATACCGCTAATTTTTAAGAAAGTGTTTTAACACAAAAAAACATTTTTTACCCCAGATTTTATCCTTGAAAAACTTTATGAGTTTTAATATAATCCGGATCAATACGAATACCCAAACCGGCACCCAATGGTGCTTTAATTATTCCATTTTCGCACTTAAACGTTCCGTTCTTACTTTCTATTGGAATAATATTTCCATTAGCATCGGGGGTTTGGAACATTTTAAATTCGTGGTATTTGTATATTGAAGGACAAACCGAAACCATATGAAGCATATATAAAAACCCAAAACCTCCGCGTGAAATATGTGGCGTTATTTTTAAACCTGCTGCTTTCACCATATTGGCCACCTGCATGGTTCGAATCATGCCGCCGTAGTAAAATAAATCGGGCTGCAGAATTTGAAACACCTGGTTACCAATCAGGTATCTAAATGCATGCACTCCTATTTCCTCCTCGCCTCCAGCCATTTTTATATCAAGCGCACGTTCTACCTGTTTTTGCTCTTCGTACCAGTCCCAGGGCACCGGTTCTTCCCAGAAATCGTAATTGTATTCCTCCAGTATTTTTCCAAGCCGGATGGCCTCTTCTACTCCATACGAGCCGTTTCCGTCAATGGCCAACACCATTTCGTCGCCCCAGAATTCGCGAGCCATACGAATAAGTTTCTCTGTTCTTCCGGGCGCATTATCCCTGTCTAAGCCAAGATTATCGCCGGTTCCGGCTCTGAGCTTAATAGCTTTTGCCTGAGTTTTCACTACATCTTTATGCATGAGTTCGATTGAAACTTCAGGTTCTTTTTGCCTGAAATCGGCCAAATGATGGCCGAGGTAAATATGAATCTCAGGATTTATCACATCTCCTATTAATTGTCCGGCCGGTTTATCAGCAATATTCCCTAACATATCGAGAATAGCAAACTCAATACCAGCTACATGAACATTTAATGGAATCCCTTGTCGCTTTACATTTTTTTCAACAGCGTTAAAAATCAGCTGGTCGAGATTGCGTGCATCCTGGCCTACAAAATGTCGTGCAAGTACTTTGGGTACCATCGGATAACTTACCTGTGCGATAAACGGATGACCTGCGGAAAGGCCTTCAGCACCATCGGTTGACCTTACCCGATACAAACAATTGTCTTTCAACAACAAAAGCTCAACAGATTCGATAATAACCGGATGCGAAAAAAGTTCGCGTTTTAATACGGGTAGTTTTAATGCTTCATCCAGCAAAGAATAATCGGTGATTTTGCCTGCCCAACTGTTCTGTGTTTTGCAACACGATGGTAATATGGAAGCTGCACCTGCCAGGGCAGCGCCTGCAATAAAATTTCTTCTGTTGGTTTTCATAGTTTCGCTTACTCAACGTTAATTACAATTCTGCCGTAATCAAACAAGGAAGCAATTTCATTTTTATCCTGCACTTCCAGAATAATATGAATCTCTTTTCCCTTGGCATCTTTCGGCACAACGAAATTAAAGGTCTGATTCTCTGCATTTTTTAGTTCCAGCTTCTCGGGATAGGTACCAGCTTCAGCATAACACCACCATAAAAACTCCAGCTCATCGCCATCGGGATCAGAAGAAGCAGAGCCATCCAATAAAATTTGCTCTCCCGGTTTCGCATTCAAAAACACAATCCGATTAGACCTGTCGCCATTTACTGCTGCATTCGGATTATGATTTGCCTTTTCAAAAGGTTGAAAACACCAGTCCATGCGGCACTGAAAGTCGTTAAAAAAGGCCCGTCGGAATCGCCAAATCGGTGTAAACCAATCGTTAAATTCCTTACCGGTTTCAGGATTCACCCATTGGTCTTCAGCTTCGATAAACATATAAAAATCGCCATATTCTTTCTCATCAACATTTACACTGGTATGTTTCGACCAGAAATTCTTCACTTTCTCTTTGGTGAATCTACCGCTCCAGCCTCCCCAATGCGGATGTTCAATATCGTATAATCCTTTGTTGCACAAGCCTAACCAGGGAATGGTTCCTCCACCTTCTAGAAATGTAACGTGTCCGTTTTCGAACTGCCGAAGCGGAAAATACCTGCCAAAAGCACCATGGTTGGCAATAATGTGTTGTAAGGCCCACTGGTGCTGTCCAATAGAACTGTATTCGTATTCGCCCCAGGTGTGCGGACCTAAACGACTTCGGTCACCTTTATTATCGGCAATGCCATCGTTAGCTGGCCCACCGTAGCAATAGGTTTGATAGTTGCTTCTAATCCAATTAATTTCAGGGTATTGAGCACATATCCAGGCTCCGGCATTATCTTGTGCACCATTTTCATAAACCCGTAGTTTTGAAATAAACCGAGCGAGCTCGGCGGCAGAATGCGCCTTTTCGTAGTCTTTTATGGCCTGTGCCAAGGTATTTGACCCTGCATTTACCACAATATAGACCGGGCGCGGGTCGTCTTTTTCAACAACTCTGATAATTAAATCGGAACCCGGAGAAGACAATCCTTCGCCGGTACTTTCAATACCATAACCGGGTTGCCCGGTGCGCACCAGATTTGTGAGAAATTCGGGTTCGGGATAACCATCGGCATGTTTTTGCAGATTCTTATAAACTTTTGAATACCCCAGAATCAGGTGATGAAATAACTCGGGATGCAGCACCTGCCTGTAAGGATTTTTTGATGCCGGTTGCAGGTATTTTCCGGAAACCGCCACCAGTCCCTCCAAATCAAACTCGTTACAATACATTAGCATGTGCATCATTTGCTGTTCTTCGTCGGGTTCGTTACCCATATCAGCAAGAATAAGCAGGCGCGTTTTTTCAGAAGAATTCTGTTGGGCATGTGCAACAACTGTAAATAAGAACAAGAAAATTAGTATGGTTTTGATTTTCATTGGAATTAGAATTTTAGTTGAAAAACATAAGCACCCAGTCCGTCTCTCTCCACCAATGAAGCAGGAACGTGGGTGCCGCAAGGATGATTTATTTTTCGAAATAAACGCCGCCTTTTTCAAGGGCTTTTCGGAGAGTTTTATAAGGTAAAGTCCGCGAGTTAAAGCCATTTAAAGCACACAGCGCGGCAGCTGTACCACTGGCTTGTCCTTGCCCCATGCAGCTAACCGTATTGCGTGTAGACATGTGCGCCCGGTGGTCTGAAGTAATCATCATTCCCGATACATACAAATTATCAAGACCTTTTACACAAAGTGCACGGTAAGGAATTCCGTAGCTGCCACCATTGGCCACCTGCAAGCGCGGTGCCATATCGTGAAAACCATAAACAAACACATCATCATCAAAATGAACGCCATTAATTACATCTTCGTGGGAAATATCGTAATCGCAACTTATTAATCGGCCGCGCCGGATAACAAGTGAGGGAGCGGTGCGGGTCATAAATGTTTTTTCGAATCCGGGAATATGCTCGCGGAAAAGCTCTACCCCTTTTTTCATTCGTTTGCGCAACTCCAACTCTGCCTTAGCAACGGTATCGCGGTCGGTAGGACTTTTATCAAGCTTCATGTTCATTTTAATAAACATGAGGTAGTTGTCTTGAGTGGTAGTGGAAATTGCTGACAGTCCGATTTTACGCGCCCCTTTAATAAACTCCTCAGGATAGCCTTGCGAGCCTTCAGCTCCTATGCGGATAATTCTTCCGGGCTCTCCGCTGCGCACACCATAAGCCAGTTGATGCACAGCATCCCTATCGGCCAGAAATTTGTAGTATTTTTCAATGTCAACATTACCAAGACCCATACTATTTACCACTGCATAATCGTTGGGTTCGGTAAAATCGGCTCCGGCGTGGGCTGCTAAATCAGCATATCCGGTGCAATCCACAAACGATTTTGCAAAAATTACTTCGCGGCCCGAGCGACTTTCCAGAATAGCTCCTTTTACCACGCTTCCTTCAACAACTGCACCAGCCAACAAGGTATTTACACAAACATAAACACCCGCTTCGTCGAGCATTTCATGGGCATTTAGTTTATACAGTTCCGTATCAATTGCGGTACATACCGAGTCGTATTCAAAATGTTTTTCCATTTCTGCATAACCCGTTGCGCCGCCCATTGCCGTTAAACGGTCGACCATTTCAGCCGGGATACCGCGCACCAGCTGGCGTTTCTCAACACCCGGAAAAGCTTTCCACAGGTTGTAAAAGCTGTGTAAAGCAGTTCCGCCTTCAACGGCAATACCTCCCACATAGCCTTTGTTTTCTACCAGAATTGTTTTGGCGCCCTGGCGTGCAGCAGCAATGGCACAAATTACTCCGGCCGTACCACCACCGGCCACCAACACATCAAACTCACGTGCCGGAAGTTTTTTAGCTTCTTCGTTAAAAAATCCGGGTTCAGGAATTGCTCCCTGGTTATTCGACCATGCTGGGTTCCCTGCTAGAAGGCCCAAACCAAGGGCTCCGGTAGTTTTGTAAAAGTCTCTTCTTTTCATTTTGGTTTAGATTGATTTTTTGAATATTGTATACAATGACAAGATACAAAACTTTAACGAAAATAAATTGAGACAAACAAATTTGAAATGATTTTAGATTACCACTCCACTAACTGATTTGTATAAGTCGGTCCGTTTGAATGAATGCTGCCGTTTTAATCAACTCAAATAGGGTCGATTAGCAATTTGGGTACGCCGTCTTCCTGAATACCATGGCACGAAAGCCAGCAACGCACAAATTTTGCCATCGTCATCTTCAAAAAAAGTAAGGTCATTGCCGTTACAAAGTGGCTTATTTTCCGTAACAACCGTATTAGGGCCTTAAATATTATCAGCGACTACATAGCCTGTATGCTGACCATACAAAACACAAACTATCGTTTCTGCAATTAAACAGAGCATAGTATTTTACTCCTATTTTTTGTATTTCAGGTGCCCATAAAAGGCGATGATATCATTTATCTATCGCAGAACGTTTAACCATATAGTCCATAAACACCCAATTCAGTAAGTCTTTTTATTTATACAAAACCACGCCCGGGTTCAGGTTTCCGTCAGTTTCCTGCCGTGGTCAATGCGGATGTGATGTTCCGGTTAAATACCACCAATCGCCATCGCGCAGCCCGTTTGGGTCGATACCGTTTGAAATTGGATTTTGGTATTCGAAAGTTTGTTTTTTTTTTGATTGCAAGCAAAAAGCACAACCACCATTGTTACTATCAGTATTACGTTCCGTTCAAAATTTTCAAGTTAACAATACTTTACTTTAAAATTTGAGAACGGATGGAATCGCTCCGCTCTTACGTCAACTTTTTTAATCAAACTTGTTTTTGAATTTATGATTTAAAAAGTTCATGTTCGTTTCATCTGTTTAAAATTTTTTGATTTCTGAATGTTCAAAAAATTTGAAGATATTCAGGAACTCACATAAATTTTAATCATTCTTTTTTGTGAATTTAGAATGAGGAAAATTCATGTTCGTTTCATATGATTATTGTTAATAGTTTTTAAAGGTATCTGATGTAACCCGCGATGAATTAAATTTTGTTTCAGATATAGATTCACAAAATAAAATCCATGCTTGTTTTAGCAGTAACAGTTTTAATCTGCTCCAAAAATAACCTGACACGTTGCCGAGCTTTTGTTTTGGGGTGTTTTTGTTTTGTCTAAATGCACATCAGCGACAAACAGAAAAATTTTGTTTGTCGCTGATATAAGTACAAGCTGCTATTTCAACTCCAGGTTTTGTACATTGGAGTATTCTTTTCCGCGAATGCGCTCAAATTCAGCAATAAGTTCTTCCAATATTTCAGGGTTTTCGTCTGCTACGTTTTTTTGCTGGCTAATGTCGCTGCTTAAATCGTACAATTGCCATTCCATTTCGTTGCCCAATTCAATATTAACCTGGGTATTTATTTTGGCACCTTTGTAGGGAGGAATCAGGGCCCAGTTTCCGCTGCGCATGGCGGTACGGCTTGTGGCTTCCAATATCAACGATTGACGACCTTCGTCGCTGTTACCCATCATTACATCAAGCAAAGGCTCGCTGTCCATTGTTTGTGCATCGCTACCTACCAATTCTGCTAAGGAGGCTAAAATATCCACCTGACAAACCAAGGCATCTGATACTTTTGGTTGTATTTTTCCTTTCCAGTAAGTTATAAACGGCACACGGGTTCCGGCTTGAAACAAGCTGTATTTACCTCCGCGCAATGCACCGGCAGGTTTATGATCGCCTAATTTCTCAACAGCATCATCATAGTAACCGTCATTAAGTACAGGGCCGTTGTCGCTCGAAAAAATGATCAAAGTATTCTCCAGCACTCCTTCTTCTTCCAATGTTTTCACAAATTCACCCAAACACCAGTCGGCTTCAACAATTACATCGCCTCGCGGCCCCATTCCGGATGTTCCTTCGAAACGAGGATGTGGCGTACGCGGAACATGAGGCTGTTGCATAGTGTAAACCAAGAAGAAAGGCTGATTTTTATGTGCTTTTACATACGCCTGAGCTTTAGCAAGAAAATGATCGGCCATATCAACATCTGTCCAACGTGCCGCTTCGCCGCCTTTCATGTAACCAATGCGGGGAATACCGTTAATAATGGTATTGTTATGGCCATGATGCCACATCTGGTATGTACACAATTCGGGATTTTCTTTACCTGTCGGCTGTCCCTCAAAGTTATTTTGATAATCAATTTCAATCGGATCATTTTTATCCAGGCCATCAACATATCCGTTATCGATGTACACTGTTGGTACGCGGTCTTGGGTAGCTGCCATAATATAGGCATCATCAAAACCCACTTCGTTTGGCCCGGGTTTTACATGTTCATTCCAGTCGACCACGCCTGTACCTAAACCAAGGTGCCATTTCCCTACAATACCGGTATGGTAGCCTTTTTCTTTAAATATTTTTGGAATGGTTACCTGCGCCGTATCGATAATTAGAGGTGCTGTTCCGGGTAAAATTTTAGCCTGGTCGTTTCTCCACGGATAAACACCGGTTAGCAGGCCATATCGACTGGGCGTGCAGGTAGCCGACGTGGCATGTCCATCGGTAAAACGTACTCCGCCTTCTGCCAATTTATCGAAATTTGGTGTTTTTAATTCGGTTGCTCCGTATGCGCCCATGTCTCCGTACCCCAAATCATCCATATAAATAATCACCACATTTGGTTTTTCTTCTGACTGCGCATCGGTTTTCTGCGTTTTGCTCTGGCATCCTACCAACAGGCCAATTCCCACAAGTAATGATGCAATAATACCGGTTCTTTTCATTCGTATAAATTTTATTAAGTTGATTTTGATTTTACGCTGCCAAAATTACCGCTTTTTTGAAAAGTTTAAGTGGTGAAATTATTCATAAAAAGGGTGCTATTTAATTAAAATCGGTATTATTTGCAGTAAAACTACCTATTTTGTTCAAAACGTAAATAAGCTGGCGTGTCTATTTCAAGCTTAAAATTCATCCTATTTATTAGATGAATTAAAGCAATGGGGACATGGATTTCACAGGCGCTATCGTCCCTGTAAATTTCTATTCCTTTCAATCCCATCAAAGTCTGACTTATTTAACCAACCGGCATTCATTTTTTCGCCACTCCTATATCGGTTATAGAAATCGTGGTTGCTTTCTTTGTATTTATGGCTGAAGGTATTTGGTATTTGCTTTTAGTAAATGGATAATGTTCTCGAGGCGAGAAACCAACATCGATCGCTTGATTTATTATCGTCCTCAGATTTCGAAGATAAATTCCTGATGTTGCAATAGACTTTTTATTTGCCACCATCCAGGCCACAACCAAGTACTAAACGCCTGACATTCGTTCTAAAGCCAACATTAAAGCATGAGTACCCAGCTTTCCATGGCCCTGCGCCTGAACAGCAAGATACAGTTGTTTTACCAATGCAAGCCCCGGCAGGGATAGTTCCATTTGCTCGGCTTCCTTTAACGCAATACCCATATCTTTAATAAAATGTTCTACAAAAAATCCGGGGTCGAAATTTCGATTTACTATACGTGGAGCGAGATTATCCAGGGTCCAACATCCGGCTGCCCCGCCACTTATAGATGATAACATTGTTGGCAAATCAAGACCTGCTTTATGGCCATATAACAACGATTCGCAAACGCCAATCATTGTTCCGGCAATAGTTATCTGATTGCACATTTTTGTGTGCTGTCCCGATCCGGCTTTTCCCTGGAAAACAATTTGTTTCCCCATTAGTTCAAGTAAAGGCAGCACTTTATCAAAAGTTGCTTTATCGCCTCCTGCCATTATTGAAAGGGTTGCATTTTTTGCCCCCACATCGCCTCCCGAAACCGGAGCATCAAGGGCATTGGCTCCACGGGCTTTTGCTGCTTTGTATATTTCAACGGCCAAACTCGGTTCTGTTGTTGTCATATCAACAAGTATGGCAGCAGGTTTTGCCTGTTCCAGTATTCCTTTTTCGCCGAAATATACTTCGTGTACATCTTTCGGAAAGCCAACAATTGTAAATACCACATCTGAAACTGCCGCAACATCAGCCGGGCTATCAGCCCAATTCACACCACTTTTTAGCAGTTTTTCAGCCTTGCTTTTTGTACGGGAAAAAGCTGTGCACTTATAACCGGCACTATTTAAGTGGCCCAACATTGAGGTACCCATAACCCCGGTACCAATCCAACCAATCGACAGATTCTGTTTCATAACGATGCTTTAAGTGCAGCCAAAACTACAGCTTTACAAACATTTGACAAAATTCAAAAAGCCAAAATTACGATGTTCTAACCTTCTATGAACTGTGTTAAACGGCACCAGACTCCAACACCTGAAGACCAACTTCTGTTAACTATTGATTAATTTTTCTGAATGAGAAATACCTTATTTAAAACCAGACCTCACCATTTTTATTCTTAAAAATTGTTTCTATAAAAAGCTTGTTTGCCGATAAACAGAGTCCTGATGACTTTTTAAAATACACAAATAACTGCTCCTCAAAACACTCAATTACAACACCTAGCAAACAATTAGTTTTTAAACAATTCAGATAATTAGTTATATTTAGCCCGAATCTTTCGCATAGATTTATTATTAAAAACGGGGAACAGATGCTGACTGGACTCCGTTTTTTTTTTGCCCAACCAATCACCATTTTTCTAAATTTGAGGTATTGGGAAGGAAAAAAAACCTTCAGACTAACTCCGAAGGTTCCTTTTTTTAAACGTACAAATAGTTTATAATTCTTTAAAGAAATCGTTGCCTTTATCATCAACAATAATAAATGCGGGGAAATTCTCGACACGGATTTTGCGAACAGCTTCCATTCCCAAATCTTCAAAATCTACTACTTCAACCGACTTAATGCTGTTTTTAGCCAAAATTGCCGCTGGTCCACCAATTGATCCCAGGTAGAACCCGCCATGTTTTTTACACGCATCGGTTACGGCCTGCGAGCGGTTGCCTTTTGCCAGCATAATCATCGAGCCACCATGGCTTTGGAACTCGTCAACATAAGGATCCATACGCCCGGCAGTGGTTGGACCAAAACTACCTGATGCCATTCCTTTTGGTGTTTTTGCAGGGCCGGCATAATAAACCGGGTGATTTTTAAAATACTCGGGCATTGGCATGCCCTCATCGAGCATTTGCTTTATTTGAGCATGTGCAATATCGCGAGCAACAATTAATGTTCCACTTAGGTTAAGCCGGGTTTTTGTTGGATATTTCGTTAATTCGGCCAATACCTTATCCATTCCCTGGTCCAGATCAATATCAATTGCCGGACTCATTGATGGCGCCTTAGCTGGCAGGAAGCGGGCCGGATTTTTTTCCAGTTGCTCAAGGAAAATACCTTCTTTTGTAATTTTAGCTTTAATGTTACGGTCGGCACTGCAGCTAACACCCAAACCTACCGGGCACGACGCTGCGTGACGTGGTAAGCGAATAACACGCACATCGTGAACAAAGTATTTACCACCAAACTGAGCTCCAACACCACTCTCCTGGCAAATTTTTGTAACTTTTTCTTCCCATTCCAAATCACGGAAAGCCTGGCCGCCTTCGTTACCTTCGGTTGGTAGGTTATCGTAATAACCTGCCGATGCTTTTTTTACTGTTGCCAGAGTTGCCTCGGCTGAAGTTCCGCCAATTACCAAAGCCAGGTGATAAGGAGGACATGCTGATGTTCCTAAATCCATAATCTTTTCCTGAACAAATTTGGTCAGGTTTTCTTCGGTTAAAAGCGACTTCGTTTGTTGATATAAAAATGTTTTATTTCCGGAGCCACCACCTTTGGTAATAAACAAGAATTCGTACTTATTTCCCTGCTCAGCATAAATATCAATTTGCGCAGGTAGGTTTGTTCCGGTATTCTTTTCTTTGGTCATGGTAAACGGAACCACTTGCGAATAGCGCAAATTCTTATCGGCGTAGGTTGAAAAAATCCCTTTTGACAGCATTTCGGCATCGTTTGCTCCGGTATACACATCTTCACCTTTTTTACCGATAACTATTGCAGTTCCGGTATCCTGGCAAGTGGGCAGTTCTCCTTCGGCCGAAACTGCCTGGTTCATCAACATGGTATGAGCCACAAACTTATCGTTATCTGTTGCTTCCGGATCTTCCAGAATTTTAGCCAGTTTTTCGAGGTGAGCAGCCCTAAGGTAAAACGACACATCGTTAAAAGCTTCTTTTGCCAGCTCTTCAAGTCCCTGTGGATCTACTTTCAGCAATTCGCGCCCGTCAACCTCTACTGTCGACACATAATCTTTGGTTATACAACGATATTCGGTATCGTCTTTTAAAATTGGAAATGGTTTTTGATATTTAAATTCTGCCATTGTAAAATCGGTTAAATTAATTTTCGATCAAAGATAAAACTATTCGCTGGTTTCTATTTTTTTTTACCTGCAATCCTTAAAAATTTTAAATTCAATACAGATTGGTTTATTAAAAAATCGTTGTTAATATCATTCACTAATTTAAAATCATTCTATCATTTTTGAATACGACTAACCATTACATTTGCCGCCAGATATAAAAACAAGATGAAGGTTATGGGTTTTGGGGTTTTGTGCACATTGGCACATGGCCTCCTGTGGGTATTAACTTTAATGCCTGTCAATTTACAAGCTTCTTGTTATCCCTTCGTCTCCCAGTCATTTCAGAATGAAGCAGCTATGCCTGCCGCAGCAAACGATACTTTTTTGCTGGCCGCAGGTTGTGGCAACAACCAGGTTTCGGGAAACTTGCTTATCAACGATAGTTTTTTACCCGATTCGGCATGGATAAGTCATATCGAATATCCTGAAACAGGTAATTTCTCGTGTGGCCCCCTGGGTGATTTCATCTATAAAAACACAATTAATTTTCGGGGAGAAATTACCTTAAACTACCGCCTAAGCTGCATTAGTAACCCGGAATATTACGCTGAAGCACAATTAACCATTTTTGTTGAAGACGATAACGACTGCGACAATGTTGTAAATAGCATTGATGTGGATGACGACAATGATGGAATTATGGATGTTCATGAAGGTGACCAATCAGTAGATTCGGACAACGACGGTATTCCGGATTGTTATGATATAGATTCGGACAACGATGGTATTACCGATTTTACTGAATGGCAGACCGAAGGGCAATGCGCAAGTTTATTACTATGCGATAACAATTGCGATGGCTGGGACGACGCATTTGACCCTGCCGAAGGAGGAATGTACTACGAACAGGTTGATACCGACAGGGATGGTATACCCGATTTTTTAGATACAGACTCGGACGATGACGGCATTTCAGATTTTATTGAAGCCTTTGATGTGCTAAACAATGGCGAGCCGGAGCTTAAAATGCAAAACCTCGATTACGACGGTGATGGCCTTGATAATAGCTGCGACACGTTAAACCGCGAACTATCGATGCGCAATCCAATCGGAAGCTGTAGCCCCTTACCCGACCATAACCAGAACAATATTAGAGATTGGCGCGACCCCATAAACTACCGGGCCGAAACTGACCCCCAGGATGCCAAAATCGCAGAAAACGGATTGCTTATTTTTCCCAACCCCGTTAAAGATTATTGCACCCTAAAAATACCTGCAGAAGCACACCTTTCAGAAGCTCCCTATTCCTTAAAAATATTTGACTCGAAAGGCACGCTTATTCAACTTAAACTGCTTTACCAGGAAGAACACCACTTGCCACTTTCGCACTTAAAAGGAGGCATTTATATTATTCGGGTAAAAGCAGGTGCCACAAGCTGGACTACACGCATCAGCAAAATCAATTAGTTAATGCCAAACCTCTCGAAGCCACAATTATTTTGCACAAGTATTTGGTTTGTATTACAAACTTGTTTAATTTTACAATCAAATTAAACCACATGAAATCAAGTACTTTAAACCAGGAAATGAGTGACAGCGAACTACTAAAAACACTAAAAACTGCTGTCACTACCTCAAAACGTTCGTTGTACCAGGATGGAATTCTGCTCATTCTCTGGGGAGCAAGTTTTACCATTGGTTTTTTACTGAATTATTACAAATCAGCTCACCTGCTTGTTTGGTGGGAAAGAAATATTATTGACACCTTAAATATTTTGGCTGGCATTGGTTTAATCGGGTTTACGGCATATTATTTATTTTTTCGCAAACCTAAATACCGCACCTACACAGCTATTTCAACACGTTTTGTTTGGCTGGGCATAATTATCGCCCATAACTTAAATGTTATTGTTACCAAAAGCTATTTACAAGAAGTTAGTTTTGCACTACTTCATCCGCTTCAAATGGTGTTAATTGGTTTTGCCCTATTTGTTACCGGCGGAATATATCGATACAGTTTACTTTCCATAAGTGGCGCTGCAATGTGGATTGCCGCCGTATGGTGTGCCCATGTAGAATTGACCGACCAATACCTGATTCGAGCTATCGCAAACTTCATTTGTTTTGTGATTCCGGGGATTTTAATGTATGTGCAAAGTAAAAAAACGGTTCATGTTTAAAGCGCTCGACCCATTACTTCACTCACAAGTTCGACTGGCTATAATGACTATACTCATCAATGTAAAGTCAGCTGAATTTTCATATTTACTCGAAAACATCGAAACCTCAAAAGGCAACCTCAGTTTCCAGATTACAAAGCTAAAAGAGGAGGGCTACATCATGGTTAAAAAATCCTTCAGAAAAAATTACCCGCTTACAACCGTAAGTATTACTCCCAAAGGAATTGAAGCCTATGAAAACTACATTGATGCCATTTCGGAATATTTCAAAAAATCAGGAAAAATATAACCACCTGTCCTTTTGCCAATTCTTAAATACCTGAACAAACTTTGTGGTTTTTCATTAAAATCACAGCAGGTAAAAAGGTCAATTTAGAGAAATGCAGCCGCTAATGCCGGAATTTGGTCAGGATTAACTATTTTGGCTTATTCGCTAAATAGTCAAAAAAAATGAAAACAAAACAATTCCTCGTTTCTCTACTACTTTTTGCGTATGTTTTTCCAACGCAGGCTGAAGTTAAGCTCCCCAAAATTTTCAGTTCTAACATGGTTTTGCAACAGGGTATGGAAGTTCCGGTTTGGGGCTGGGCAACCGCAGGCGAAACGGTTACAATTCAACTAACTACATCAGCATCATCTGACAATGAGAATTCCGGAGAGGCCGTGAAACAAACCATACTGATTGCCCATAACAACGCCATTGCCGACAGTAACGGAAAATGGACAACCAAACTGCCGGCACAAGCATACGGTGGGCCTTACACGCTAAGTATAAAAGGCGAAAACACGATTAATTTTACAAATGTAATGATTGGTGAAGTTTGGGTATGCTCGGGCCAGTCGAACATGGAATGGCCACTGGCACAGGCCAAAAATGCTGAAAAAGAAATAGCTGCAGCCAAAAACTCTAACATTCGCTTGTTTTCGGTACCCAAACGTGTGGCACAGTTTCCGGAAGAGGATTTGGAAGCCGGAGAATGGATGGAATGCACACCTCAAACGGCACATAATTTTTCGGCCGTCGGGTATTTCTTTGGCCGTTCGTTAGCTGACCAGCTTAACGTGCCTATTGGTTTAATTCACACCTCGTGGGGCGGCACGGTTGCCGAAACCTGGACCAGCGCAAAAACCATTGCCAACGATCCGGATTTTAAAGCTCCGCTTACCGAGTTGCAGCAACTTAATGTGGAAGAATACAAAAAAAACAAGGAGGCTGAAATTCGAAAAATTCTGGGTGGAGAAATTCCTTTGGAAGACGAAGGCATGGTGAATGGACAACCTATATACTCAGCACCGGAGTTAAACGACGAAACCTGGAGCTCGATAAAATCACCCGGATTATGGGAAGAACAAGGATATGTAAATATTGATGGAATTGGCTGGTACCGTAAGGAATTAAACCTCAACCAGGAACAAACACAGGTGAACCTCAATCTTCATCTGGGTAAAATTGACGATTCGGATATTACTTTCCTTAACGGAATAGAAGTTGGAAAAACAGAAAACCAATACAACAAAGACCGGGTGTATACCATTGATAAAAAATATTTAAAGCCCGGAAAAAACATGATTGTGGTGCGGGTAAACGATACCGGTGGCGGTGGCGGTATGTGGGGAGCGCCTGAAGATCAGTACGTGGCAATTGGGAAAGAAAAAATAGATCTTTCGGGTAACTGGAAATTTAAAATTTCAAAAGCAGTTATGCAAGGTTTTGATTTAGGCCCCAACGCCTATCCTACTCTGCTGTTTAACGGCATGATACACCCCATAATTCCGTATGGTATAAAAGGAGCAATCTGGTACCAGGGTGAGTCAAATGCCAGCCGGGCCCTACAATACCGGCGTGTTTTTCCGAACCTTATAAACGATTGGCGAACGCAGTGGAATCAGGGCCAATTTCCTTTTCTTTTTGTGCAACTGGCCAACTACATGAAAGCCACACAACAGCCCGAAGAAAGTGAATGGGCCGAGTTACGCGAAGCCCAGAGTTTAACCTTAGAACTACCCAATACAGGAATGGCATCGGCCATTGATATTGGTGAAGCCGACGACATCCACCCCCGCAACAAACAAGACGTAGGCAATAGGCTGGCCTTAAACGCCTTAAAAACGGCTTATAATAAAGAACTGGTGCACACAGGCCCTACCTATCAATCGGTTGAATTTAAAGATGGAAAAGCCTATATTTCTTTTAAAGTTACCGGCGATGGGCTTGCTGTAAAAGACAAATACGGCTATGTAAAAGCTTTCACAATTGCAGGGGATGATCGGAAGTTTTATTGGGCCAAAGCAGAAATTATAAATAAAAATACGGTGGTTGTTTATTCTTATGCCGTAAAAAATCCGGTTGCAGTGCGGTTTGGCTGGGCCAATAATCCTGATGATATTAACCTGTATAACCTCAACGAATTACCGGCGAATCCTTTCAGAACAGATAGCTGGCCAGGAATTACAAAGTAAATTGAGAATTAAATTGTTTTGAGCACACAATTAATTTATCAATATAAAGTTGATTATAAAACGTGTTTGCATAGCTTTGTGCCAATTATGAGAAACTTTACCATTCTATTTTTTTTACTGCTTACCGAGCTAATAACTTTTGCTCAAAGCAACAATGCAACCTTAAAAGGTATAATAAAAGA
This sequence comes from uncultured Draconibacterium sp., assembly GCF_963676735.1. Taxonomy (NCBI): domain Bacteria; kingdom Pseudomonadati; phylum Bacteroidota; class Bacteroidia; order Marinilabiliales; family Prolixibacteraceae; genus Draconibacterium; species uncultured Draconibacterium sp. The sequence continues at coordinate 2,232,107 of NZ_OY781464.1, forward strand.
CCAAAAAGGAATACCGGTTGATATGGTAAATGTGGTACTGAAAGAATACCCAACCCTTGGAACCACAACAAATGCAAAAGGTGAATTCTTATTACGAATTCCTGCCCGAAAGAACCTAACTGTTATCTTTACTTCACTGGGGTACCAAACATTTCAAGATTCGGTATTTGCCCAGCGCGAAGAAACAATTATAAAAAACATCGAACTTCCGGAGAAGAACCTTGAATTGGCAGAAATAATTGTACGCGAACAACGCCGCAATGGAGGTAGCATTGTTAGTCTCGATCCTAAAATTATTAATTCGATTTCAAGTGCATCAGGTGGTATCGAGGCGGGATTAAAAACACTGCCCGGTGTTTCGTCCAATAACGAATTAAGCTCGCAATACACCGTTCGAGGTGGTAATTTCGACGAAAACCTGGTTTACGTAAACGATGTGGAGGTATACCGCCCTTTTCTTATTCGGTCGGGACAACAAGAGGGCCTGAGCTTTGTAAACAGCGATATGGTTTCAACCATCGATTTTTCAGCCGGAGGTTTTAACGCAAAATATGGCGATAAAATGTCGTCGGTACTTGATATAAAATACCGGAAACCCAGCGATTTTAAGGGCTCCGCATCCGTAAGTATGCTGGGGGCAACTGCCCATTTCGAAGATGTAGCATTAAAAGGCAAACTCTCGCACATTTCAGGCATCAGGTATAAAACCAACCGATACATCCTGGGCAGCCTCGACGAACAAGGAGAGTACGATCCGCGTTTTCTCGATTTCCAAACTTATATTACCTATCAATTTAACGCGAAACTCGACTTGTCGTTTTTGGGTAACGTGGCACAAAACGAATATAATTTTATACCACAAACACGCGAAACAACATTTGGCACCTGGCAAAATCCGTTAAACACCAAAATTTATTTCGACGGACAGGAACAAGACGATTTTCAGACCTATTTAGGAGCAATTACGGCCAACTACCACCCCAATCCAAACTTGAACTTAAAATTTATCGTTTCGGCCTACCACGCCAAAGAAAACGAAACTTACGATATTCAGGGGCAATATTACCTCAACCAATTGGAAAGAAATATGGGTTCTGAAGAATTTGGCGACAGTTCGTTAAACCTGGGTGTAGGCACTTTTATCAACCACGCCAGAAACACGCTGGATGCCACCGTTTACAGTATTTCGCACAAAGGTGCCTGGAATTCCGAAAATCACCTGATGAACTGGGGGCTTAAATTTCAACACGAAAAAATAAACGACGAACTGAACGAATGGATCTACCGCGATTCGGCCGGTTATTCCATTCCCTATTCTGATGAGCAAGTTCTGCTGTATTACACATTGAACGCCAAAAATAAAATAAGTTCGAACCGGGTAACGGCATTTTTGCAGGACAGCTGGAGTGTGCCGGTAAACAGTGGCGATTTGTATTTAACTGGTGGTGTTCGTTTTAATTTCTGGGATTTCAACAACGAGTTGCTGATAAGCCCTCGCGCCACCTTAAGTTATTTTCCACAGTGGGATAAAAAAATGTCCTTTCGCTTGTCGGCAGGAATGTACCACCAGTCGCCATTTTTCAAAGAATTAAAAAAGAGCGACGGCTATATTAATTACGATTCAAAAGCCCAACGGTCGTTTCAGCTGGTTGGAGGAACCGACCTGCTTTTTACGGCCTGGGACCGCCCGTTCCGATTTACCACCGAAGCTTATTACAAACACAAGAGCCGACTTGTACCCTACCAGGTTGACAATGTTAGAATACGCTACCTTGCAGAACAGGAAGCAACCGGTTATGCAACCGGCATTGATTTGAAAATAAACGGAGAATTTGTAAGTGGCTTGCAATCGTGGGCAAGTTTATCGTTTCTTCAAACCGAAGAAGATATTAAGGGAGACGGACATGGGATGATTCCGCGCCCAACCGACCAGTGGATGAATTTCAGCTTGTTTTTTCAGGATTACCTGCCCGGTAACCCCACCTATAAAATGCAGCTTTCGGGCTTTTACGGTGCGCGACTGCCTACCGGTCCTCCAAACGGAGAACGCTACCAGGATGTTTTTCGTATGCCTCCGTACCGACGTATCGACCTTGGCTTCTCAAAAGTTTTTATCAGCCCTGCAAATCGCTCCAACTCGGCACTATTCAGGCACATTACCGATATGTGGTTGAGTTTGGAGGTATTCAATATTCTGAACATTAACAACACCATTTCGTACTTTTGGGTGTCGAGTATTTATGGCGACCAATATGCCGTTCCTAATTACCTCACTTCCAGAAAATTCAACTTAAAACTTACAATTAAATTTTAAGCTAGAATTTTCTAAAATAATGTTTTGAATGTTTAAACATTATTAAAACTGCCGCCTTACACAAGTTGCTTTCCAGATGTTGATTGGTAAACAATTACCTTTGCGCTACAACTTAATTGCTATTTATGATGCTAACAATTTACCAGGTTGATGCTTTTGCAGAAAAAGTTTTTGAAGGAAACCCGGCGGCCGTCATTCCCTTAAGCGAATGGCTACCCGATGCTACTATGCAAGAAATTGCCATGGAACACAACCTTTCTGAAACGGCCTTTTTTGTTCAGCAAAACGAATGTTTTCATATCCGCTGGTTTACGCCGGAGTCGGAAGTAGATTTGTGCGGCCATGCCACTCTGGCTGCTGCACATGTTTTATTCGAGCATTTACAGCATGCTTCATCTAACATTTATTTTCAATCAAGAAGCGGAATCTTAAGCGTAAAAAAAGAAGGAGACTTATTGGTTTTAAATTTCCCTGTATCGGAAGTGGAGGTAAAATACATTCCAACAGGCTTAAAAACAGCCTTTAACATTCATCCTATCGAGTGTTTTAAAGGCCGCGAAGACCTGATGCTGGTGTTTAAAAATGAAAATGACATAAGACAACTGCAAGCCGATTTTCAGAAAATTCTTGAAGCCAGCAAACGAGGAATTATCTGCACAGCAAAATCTGATGAATTTGATTTTGTATCACGTTTTTTTGCTCCGGCAGTTGGTATAAACGAAGACCCGGTTACCGGTTCGGCACACACCATGCTTATTCCGTATTGGGCCAAACAACTTAATAAAACTACCCTTGTGGCCAAACAATTATCAAAAAGGGGTGGTATTTTACATTGCAAACACCTCGACAACCGCGTTGAAATTGGCGGAAAAGCAGTTACATACCTTGTAGGTAAAATCAATATTCAGTAATCGCTTCATTCGAAACAAATCATTTTTTTTAACGGATAATAATAATTTCTATAATAACTGGTTTTATAAAAAATTACCGTTTACCATTGTGATTTTGATTGATTAAAGTTGTATATTTTAAAACAGAAACCCACATTAGTAATACCTGCATTTTATATGAACGATCCTATTGGTTTAGCCATTAAAGAATATTTTGACCGAGGAAAAGCTCCTCAAATAAATATTGATTCGAACTACACCGAAGGCGAAGAGCTTGCACCTTCTTATTTTTTTAGAAATGAAAAAGAACTGCCCCGAATTGAAAAAACAGCATTAAAAAATTGCAAAGGAAAAATTTTGGATGTAGGTGCTGCAGCAGGATGCCACTCGCTTATTCTGCAAAAAAAAGGATACAATATAACTGCGCTGGAAAAATCGGAACTGGCAGCTGAGGTGATGAAAAAACAAGGCATTGTTAAAGTTATTAATGCCGATATTTTCGATTACCATGAAAAACAGTTTAATACCATTCTTTTGCTGATGAACGGAACGGGTATTGGCGGAAACATAAGTGGACTAAAAAAGCTGCTGGCTCATTTAAAAAGTCTGTTGCTCGATGGTGGTCAGATTTTAATCGATTCGTCGGATATAAAATACCTTTTTGAAGAAGAAGACGGATCGAAATGGGTTGATCTGGGATCTACCAGCTATTACGGCGAGATGCAATACGAAGTTAGTTTCCGGAAATCATCGGTAAAATTCGACTGGTTGTTTGTTGACTTTAACACCCTGCAATTAGTTGCCAATGAAACAGGATTAAGTTGCAAACTAGTTGAAAAAGGCGACCACTTTGATTATTTAGCTCAGCTAAAACTGCAATAGGCGGCTGTTTAAACAAAAAAATGACCAAAGCTGCAGCCTGAATAATACAATCTCTGAATGTTAGTGAAATCACAAAAAACCATTCGCAAATCGAGCGAGTAATTTCGCAGAGTATTTTATGCCGTTTGCAGAATAATTCCGATGGTTTACAGATATAATTTCGGTATTTTCTGTCGTTTACATAATTTGGGGAAAGATTTAAACAGAAAACAACATGAAAGCTCTTATCCTCATCTCTTCCATTTTTTACATTCTTGGTTTAAAAATCAGTAACAAAATCGACATCGTAAAAAAAAGTAATCCGGTTGATAAAATCATCTCGCACAAAGTTCAGTCTTCAGAGCCCGACAAAACTGCAAAGTTTGAGCAGGAAGAAAAAGAAGCGGATGAAAACGAAGAAAAAGAACCGGCAGTTAACAACACGATGGAATAGCAGTACAACCATCGCTACTGGTTAAGCGTATAAAATTATTAAGCAGCAAAACAGGAAATCATTTTTATGGTTTCCTGTTTTTGTTTTTTGTACATTCGGTGAAAAGTTGCTAAAGATTGCTTGTAAATGAATTGCCAAATTACATCCAACGATATTCGCGTAAAAAGCTGGAAAGAATTAACCCAGGAAGTATACCATGACTCGTGGAAACCCAGCCTCGGCCGTTTCAGATCTGATTTTGCCTTTCGGGGATTGTCCGATTGCAACTATCAATTAGAGAATAGTTTCCTTCGCAATTGCGGCAATCGCCCGGAGCTGGAATACCATATGCTTCGGAATTTTAGAAAATATGCCCGAATCGATGATTTTTCGTTGGCCAACACGCAGCTGCGAGCCTTGGTACTGGCGCAACATCATGGTCTGGCAACCCGCCTGCTCGACTGGACTTACTCGCCATTTATTGCCATGCACTTTGCCACATCGAACACCGAAAAATACCACATTGACGGTGTGATTTGGAAAGTAGACTTTGTGCAGGTAAACCGCCTGATACCGGAACCCTTAAATGCCCTGCTTACGCTCGAAAAATGCAATGCTTTTACCGTTGAAATGCTTGAATCGGTTTTTCCCACACTGCAAAAACTCGATGAAACCATTGGGAGCGGTAACGCTTTGTTTTTTGAGCCACCTTCAATCGACGACCGGATTGTAAACCAGTTTGCACTGTTCTCGGTAATGACCAGTGCCACTGCTGTTCTCGATAAATGGCTAAACAAACACCCTGAAGTGTACCGTCGGATTATTATTCCGGCCAGTTTAAAATGGGAAATTCGCGATAAGCTGGATCAGGCAAACATCACCGAACGAGTACTTTTCCCAGGACTTGATGGGCTAGCCAGTTGGCTGAAAAGACACTATCGCCCGAAAATCTGATTTTTCGTTTTCATTCTCCGCATATATTTTGTATACATTTTTATATCTTTAGAACTGAATTTCAACAATTCTTTCTGTTTGCTGTTTTTAACTTGAACCAATCCATAAGATCTAATATCATGTCGAAATTTCAATTAAATCGTCGAAAATTTTTAGCTGCTCTCGGAATGGGAACAGCACATGTAATGTTCTCAAATCCTTTATATGCCAGAACTTATCCATCACGAAGTTTAAATCCTTTTCAACTGGTTAATCTTGGTACATCGGGCATTAAAACTACGCTGTTAGGCATGGGCACCGGTGTACATGCCACCAATCGCACAAGTTTTCTTACACGACAAGATAAAACAAGCAGTATAGACTTGCTTTTGCATGCTTATGAAAAAGGCATCCGGTATTTTGATTTAGCCGACACCTACGGAACACACGGTTTATTTGCCGAGGCCATGTCAAAAATGAAGCGCGAAGAACTCACCATTACAACTAAAATATGGACGCGATCAGGTGGCATTCCCGAAAAAGAACGTCCGAACGCTGACCTCGTTGTTGACCGTTTCAGAAAGGAATTAAAAACCGATTATATCGATCTTGTTCAAATTCATTGTATGGTTGATGAAGACTGGACAGAAACCCTGGAACCGCAAATGGAAATCCTGTCGAAACTAAAAGACCAGGGAATAATAAAAGCTCATGGTGTTTCAGTACATTCACTCGATGCCATGAAAGCGGCGGTAAAAAGCCCCTGGGTTGATGTATTGCATGCCCGAATAAATCCTTACGGAATTGCCATGGACAAACCTGATCCGCAGGAAGTAGTTGAAGTAATACAGCAGCTACACCAGGCAGGAAAAGGTGTTATTGGCATGAAGCTGGTTGGCAATGGAAAATTACGCGACGATAGCGAAAAAATTGATAACACCCTGCGCTTTGTTTTGGGGCTGGGATGTGTTGACAATATGATAATTGGCTTTGAAAACAAAGAACAGATTGACAATTACATTTTGCGCGTTGAAAAGGCACTAAAGGAATTGTAAGGCGTACTTAAAAATACATCTTTAGCTATAACTTGATGAGCTTTTTACCGATGAAACGATATTACTTGCCCCTAAAACAAACCAATGTTAAGAAATTAAAAACTGACAATACCTTTAATTTCAACAACTTACACCCCAAGGCTTTTAAATAACCAATGTTCAGAACAATTGGAAGAGATTCGGCTTACTTTTGCACGACATTTCTTTAATACAATGAATTCAGTTTTTAAGCCCAAACTATTTACATTGCTGCGTGCCGGTGTAAGTAGTAAACAAATTAGTTCAGATGTTTTGGCCGGAATTGTGGTTGGAATTGTTGCCCTACCGCTAGCCATTGCATTTGCCGTTGCCTCAGGTGTTTCGCCCGACAAAGGCCTTATTACAGCCGTAGTGGCCGGGTTCCTTATTTCGTTTTTTGGAGGCAGTAGGGTTCAGATTGGCGGACCAACAGGCGCTTTTATTATAATTGTGTACGGCATTGTTGAAAATTACGGAATTAATGGTTTAATAATTTCTACCATTATGGCTGGCATCCTACTGCTTCTTTTTGGTTTATTAAAACTGGGTACACTTCTGAAATTTATTCCTCATCCGCTTATTGTTGGATTTACCAGTGGCATTGCTCTTGTTATTTTTTCTACACAAATAAAAGATGCATTGGGTTTGACAATTTCAGAACTACCGTCTGACTTTATTGGCAAGTGGAACGTTTATTTCAACCAGTTAAGCACAATAAATCTAACGGCATTTTTTGTTACAGCTGTCACCATATTCATTACACTTTTTACGGGTAAAATAACCAAAAGAGTACCTGGCTCATTTGTTGCTATTATCCTTGTTACCGTTGTTGTTCAGCTTTTTCACCTACCTGTAGCAACAATTGAAACTTATTTTGGAGAAATCAGTAATTCTTTTCAGTTTTGCATCCCAACAGTAAAGCTCTCCGAACTACAAAATTACCTTGAACCTGCCCTTACCATAGCCTTGCTCGGAGGCATCGAGTCTTTACTCTCTGCCGTTGTTGCCGATGGTATGATTAGTGGGAAACACCGTTCGAACACCGAATTAATAGCGCAGGGCATTGCAAATATTGTTACTCCATTTTTTGGAGGCATTCCTGCAACCGGAGCCATTGCCCGTACAGCCACCAATATTAAAAACGGGGGGCGCACTCCCATTGCCGGCATAACTCACGCAATTACCTTGTTGCTAATTATGCTATTTCTGGGAAAATGGGCCAAATTAATTCCAATGTCGTGCCTCGCCGGAATATTAATAATTGTAGCTTATAACATGAGTGAATGGCGTTCGTTTGTTGCCATACTTAAAGGTTCTGTTTTTGATATTATTGTTTTGGTATCAACCTTTCTGCTTACTGTTTTGGTTGACCTTACTGTTGCCATTGAAATTGGGGTAGTTTTGTCTTCCGTTTTATTTATGAAACGTATGTCGGATATTAGCGAAAAGCGTATCAACAATGTGGTTGATACCGATGTTATTGAAGATTACTCGCTGTTGCCCAAAGGGGTTTCGGTATACGAAATTAGTGGCCCAATGTTTTTTGCCTCTGCACGTCGTTATTCCGAAGTTATCCTGGAAATTGGACAAAGTTGTTCTATATTGATTTTACGAATGCGCCATGTTTCCTTTATTGATGAAACCGGAATGCAAAACCTGCAAAGTTCGCTACGCATCCTGCAGGACCGTGGGGTAAGAATTATTCTATCGGGAGTAAACAAAGAGTTACAGTCAAATCTCGAGAAACGAATAAAAGCTAAAATTCTATTTAAAACAGAAATAGAAGATTCCTTTGAAAATGCACTAAAAAGGGCTACTTCAACTAAAAAAAGTTAAAGAAAAACGGTTCGCTTTTCAGCATTACTTTTTACACATGCCTCCATTATTTTCAGTACCTCCAATGCTTCTTCAGGTTTAACAAGCAGCTCCTTATTTTTGCGTAGCGCATCAAAAATATTGGTGTAAAAAATGCGGTAATCGCCCGGAAGAGTCTCAACTAATTCTTCAACCTGTTCATCATTTTCATTGTACACCAGGGTACCCCACCAATCGGCATCTTCTTTGCCCCAATCCTCTCCTTCCGGCAAATTTCCGGCTTTAAGCAAATCTTCCTGCCCGTCTAATCCCGATTTATAAAAGGTACCGTATTCTCCGTGAATGGTGTATCGTGGACCAGGATCCAAAACGAGGTAAGAGCATTTTAAAAGTGCAGAAAAATTATCGTAATCGAGACGAATATCATAATAATCAGTTACTTTACCGGCGGTACGTACAACTTTAAGATGTGCCGTCACAGCTTTGGGGCTACCAAACAAAACAAAAGCCTGATCGATCATATGCGAGCCCAGGTTATACAAAACCCCACTAAACTCATCTGGCTCTTCCTTCCAGGTATCAGCTGTTATCTCCGTTCGGTAACGATCGTAATGCGACTCAAACTCTACCAAGCGGCCAAAACGGGCTTCTTTAATTACTTTTTGTACGGTTCTGAAATCGCCGTCCCACCTTCGGTTCTGATAAACTGTAAACAGTAAATTTTGTGATTTTGCCAGGTTAATTAATTCTTGCAGCTGACTGCTTTTCTGAGCTGCAGGTTTTTCCACAACCACATGTTTTCCTGCATTAAAAGCCTGTTTTACCATTTCATAATGAAACTCATCGGGTGTATTTACAACTACCAGTTCGACCTCCTCGTCAGCTAATAATTCTTCATAAGTACGCACAATTCGGGCATTGGGAAACATGCTTTTCGACAACATCTTATTGCGTTCTAATATTAATTTTACTCTAAAATTGTTATCTACTTTTAACGTTGGCCCATGAAACACCTGCCCCGACATGCCGAACGATGCTATTGCTACTACTACCTGCTTTTCCACTTCGTTATTGTATTAATTATACGATAAAACCGGTTTTTACGTGTACCTATAAAATAAAAACCTAACACTATTTAAAGATACATGTGTATTTATGAATTCAACAATTTCTCCTGTGTATCTTTAAAATTTTTCATTTAAAAATAAACAAATAGGCCTCATTCTCAAAAGTTGCTGAAAAACATCTGAGAATCATTGTATTGTATAACACATTAACTTCTATTCCACAAAATTTGATTGTAAATTGCTAAAGCAAAAAGGCATCAAGAGCGGCTGAACTGAACCAGTTGACAAAACAAATCCACCATAATGGAGAACAATATACATCATTTCAAAATATGCCATTTAAACTTACAATCCTAATCGTATGAAAAATTTCCTGCAAAGCTATTTACTAAACAACAAATGTGTAAACCTGGAAACCGGGGATTATCCGGGGCCGTTTTTAACCATATCTCGTCAGGCGGGCTGCTCGGCCAAGCGCATTGCCATTAAGCTTTCAAAAATTTTAACCGGTTACAGTTACATGGCGGAAACAAAAACCGACGTAGAATGGAGATGGGTTGACAAAGATTTATTCTCAGCAGTTGTAAACGAAATGATTCAGGAAATAAATGCAGATGAGTTTGAAGACGCGGAAGAAGCCATACTTTTTTTAAAAGAAGTAGGAAGAGCCTTTTCTGATGAAACTATTTATGATATTTCTGATCAGAAACTAATTGAAACTCTGAAAGGTATTATTTGCAGACTCGCCTACCAAGGACGAACAATAATTGTTGGTCGCTCATCGGGTGCCATTTTAAAAGATGTCCCGAACAAACTGAATATTAGACTTGAAGCCCCAACTGACTGGAGAATAAACCGGATGATGCAAATAAAAGAAATGACCCGGCTGGAGGCCACAAATTACATTAACGAGGCCGATATAAAACGTGATGCCTTTATTGAAAAAATTATTGGTAGAAAAGCTGAAAACAATGATTTTGATGTAATTTTTAATTATGCCTCGCTGGAGGACGACCAGATTGTGGATGCAGTGATAAATATTTTAAGAAATAAAAAAATAATAGCTCAGCACCACGAAATTTAATTTAATAACTATTTTTGATACCATTAGAATGATTAAAAACGTCTTCTGAAATACAGAAAGACATAAATTAAATCTCACCTTACCAAGGCCTTTCAATAGAAGGGTCTTGTTTTTTTTCGGTTTTTAATAAAAAAACAACATCTTTTTAGTGATAATCTAATAATTAGTACGTTACTTTGAACAAAGATTTTAATTCGTATGCAAACATATTTTGTGATTTTCCGTTTTAAACTCTGAGGCGTTCTTTATTTTAAACAAAAATTATTGGATAAAACAAGCGGCTAATGCCGCCAATTTTACATTTATACATTTATATTTTTCTATTTTTTTATGAATTTATTTGTTGCAAGGTTAGATTCATCGATTACCGGTGACGACCTAAATGAACTCTTCTCTGCTCATGGAGAAGTTGCATCTGCCAAAGTTATTTTTGACAGAGAAACGGGAAACTCGAAATGTTTTGGTTTTGTTGAAATGCCAAACGACGAAGAAGCTAATGCTGCTATTGCTGCGCTAAACGAAAGCGAATTAGAAGGTAAAGAGATTGTAGTAAAGGAAGCCAATCCTCCACAGGAACGTCCACGTCGTGATTTTAATCGTGGCGGCGGCGGTGGCTACAACCGCGGTGGCGGTGGTGGTTACAACCGTGGCGGCGGTGGTGGTGGCGACCGCAGAGGCGGCGGTGGTTACGACCGTCGGGGCAGCGGCGACCGCAGAGGTGGTGGCGGTGGTTACAACCGCGACCGTAACGATCGCTGGTAGGCTTCCGGAAAGATATTCAAAAGAGGGTGTTCGTTTTTTACGAACACCTTTTTTTATAGTTTCTTAAACCAGGCCTCAGCCTCTACCAATTCTGTTTCTTCGGCAGTTTTTACAGCATAATTAAATCCCGGCTGCATACAAAACGATCCGTATTCTCCTTTGGTGTTTAAGGCAATGTAACCAATCTGATGTTTCTCGTAATCAGGTATTTTTCGGGCAATACGCCGAACTGCTTCTTCACAGGCCTTTTTAGGTGATTTTCCCTGACGCATAAATTCCACCACTAAAAACGAACCCAGTGTTTTCATTACCAGTTCGCCCGATCCGGTTGCTGTAGCACCTCCTACTTCTCCATCAACAAACAAACCGGCTCCAATAATCGGAGAGTCTCCTACCCTGCCAGGCATTTTATACCCCATGCCGCTGGTAGTGCAAGCACCTGAAATTCGTCCTTCTTCGTCAATAGCCAGCATACCAATGGTGTCGTGGTTATCTTCTGTTACATTTTCGATATTAATTCTATTACTGAATTCGCTTTGTTCTTTTTTCCACTTTTTCCACTCTGCTTTACGTGCTTTGGTTAAGAGTTTTTCTTTTTCAAAACCATTATCAAGGGCAAATTTAAGTGCTCCTTTTCCGCTTAACATTACATGTGGTGTTTTCTCCATTACCAAGCGCGCCACCGATACTGGATGTTTAATATCCTGCAGATAAGTAACACTTCCGGCACGTCCTTTTTCATCCATAATACAGGCATCCAGGGTAACTTTACCGCTTGCGTCAGGAATTCCGCCCTTGCCAACGGTAATTACATTCGGATCCGCTTCAGGAACACGAACGCCTGCTTCAACTGCATCAAGCGAGTGGCCTCCCTTTTTTAATATGTTCCAGGCAGCTTCGTTTGCCGCCATCCCATGGTTCCAGGTTGATATTACAAGTGGAAATTTATTGGCATTACTAAAAACAGTGGTTGCAGACACACGCGAACAGAGACCTGCTCCGCACAACAACACCGAACCTTTTGCCACAAACGAGCGTCGAGAAATCATAGTTACACAACTTTTATATTTTTTTCAAAAGTAAAAAAAATATAAGCGGTAAACCCACTATCAATGGTATTAGGATTTAAAAGATATGAACACATAACTAATCGTTCGAGAAATACTCCAATGTTTTTCTATAGTTTGAAAAAACAACGGCTCGTGAAATAAATCCAAGATATTTACCATCGTCAATAACTGCCAGGTTATAACGGTTGGATGTTTCAAATTTTTCAGCTACCGTTTCCATATTATCGTTTGATGAGATATAAAACTCTGGCATAAACATCAGGTCTTTCACCATCACTTTGTCGTATAGTTCATGCTCGAAAATAAGGTTCTTAACTTTTGATAATTTCACCATGCCTTTTAAATAACCTTCGTTATCTACAATTGGGAAAAGATTACGGTTTGAACGGGAAATGGCCTTAACCAGGTCGCGTAAACTGGCATCAGGAGAAAGTACCTCAAAATCACTTTCAATCAACTTCTTCACTTCCATCGAACGTAATACAGCTTTGTCTTTATGATGGGTAATCAGTTCTCCGGCTTGTGCCAAACGTTTGGTGTAAATCGAATGCGGTTCGAAACGCATAATAGTAACATAGGCCACTGTTGAGGTTATGAGTAAGGGAATAAACATACCATACCCACCGGTAAGTTCTGCAGTTAAAAATATTCCGGTTAATGGCGCATGCATTACCGCTGCCATCATTCCGGCCATCCCGGCCAATGCAAAGTTATTCTCCGGAACTCCCAATTCAAAAAATGTATTTAACAATTTTACCAAAAAATAGCCGCCAATGGCACCAGTAAACAAAGTTGGAGCAAAAATTCCTCCGTTACCTCCGGACCCCGTTGTGGCTGACATGGCAAACACCTTAAAAATAAGTATACCGGCTAATACCAACAATACAACATAAGGATTATCTTTCCATTGAAAGAAAATTGAATTATTGAGTAAATCCGCTCCCTGATTATTAAAAACCGAGTTTATACTGCTGTAGCCTTCTCCCCATAAAGGAGGAAAAACAAATATTAATACCCCAAGAGTAAACGCTCCCACCAACAAACGAACAAACCAGTTTTTTAAGGCCGAAAACCGACTTTCAAGCAGCATAGTTCCCCAGGTAAAATAAATGCCCAGCAAGCCGGTAAAAATGCCAACCAGAATATAAATCCAAATGGTATTAATTTCGAAAGGTGCCATTTGTGTAAAGCGCAACATTACCCCTTCGCCCATAAAAAAATACGACAAAACTGCTGCCGACACCGATGAGATTAACAAGGGAATTAGAAAGGCCATGGTAAGGTCAAGCATAAGCACTTCGAGCGTAAAAACAATACCTGCCATAGGCGCATTAAAAATCCCTGCAATGGCTCCGGCTGCTCCGCATCCAACCATTAATGTAATGTATTTATAGCGCAGTTTAAAAATCCGGGCTAAATTCGACCCGATTGAAGCACCGGTAAGAACAATGGGTGCCTCTGCACCTACCGATCCGCCAAAACCAATGGTTAAGGAACTGGCAATCATCGAGGAATAGGTTTTATGAGGTTTTAGCTTACTTCCTTTTTTTGAAATTGAATAAAGTATTTTTGAAACCCCATGACCGATATCGTCGCGTATTATGTACCGCACAAACAAAACCGTTAACAAAATTCCAATAAACGGATACAACAAATACAGGTAGCTGAAACTATCAACATGAATCATTTGTGTTAATTCTTCAGCCACAAAATGAATGAGGTTTTTTAACAAAAGTGCCGCTAAACCACTCAATAGCCCAACAACCAAACTTAGCAAATACAAAAAGTTCTTTTCAGAAATAGTGGCAATACGCCAGGCAACAAGTTTGTTAATAAACTTATCTATTCGAAAAAATTTAAACATGCGAAACATCAATTATCTGTTTACGATAACGGGTAAAAACACGGGCCCGGGAAATAAAACCAATATATTTTCCATCTTCGATGACAGCCAGATTATAGCGCCCCGACGATTCAAATTTACTGGTTACCACCTCCATACTATCATCCGGATCAATATGGTACTCAGGCATATACATCAGCTCTCTTATTTTTACCGTATCATACAATTCATGGTTAAAAATCATTTCTCTCACATCATCCATCTTCACCATTCCAACCATTGTTCCATCCGCCTCAACCACCGGAAATAAGTTTCGGTGATTACGCGAAATGGCCATAGTAAGATCACGCAATGTTGCATCGGGCGCCAATACCTCAAAATCAGTTTCAATTAATTTTTTTACTTCCATCAATTGCAACACATTGGCATCTTTATCGTGCGTAAGCAGTTCTTTTCGTTTTGCCAGCTGAATATGATAAACAGAGTTGGGGGTAAAGGTTCTTACAATCAGATAAGCAAAAGTTGCGGTAATCATTAAGGGAACAAAAAGTTGATACCCGCCCGAGATATCGGCAATTAAAAATATACCGGTTAGCGGTGCATGCAAAACACCTGCAATTAAACCAGCCATACCAATTAAGGCAAAGTTATTCTCGTTAATATCCTTTATTCCCATACGTTTTACCAGCAAGGCAAAGAGCATACCCGTATTTACCCCCATAAACAAAGTTGGCGCAAAAATGCCGCCTACTCCACCAGCACCAAAAGTTAGTGAGGTTGCAACAATTTTAAGCAATATTACGGCTACAATCAGAGCCAAAGCGGCCCACATTTCCTCGCGTAACGAATAGAATAAACTATTATCAAAAAGGTAATTTAAATCGCCCGACAAACATTCGTTAATCGACTCATATCCTTCGCCATAGAGAGCAGGAAAAAAGAAAATAAGGGCACCAAGGCCAGTTCCTCCAATCAATAATCGTATTCGATTGTTTTTAAGTTTTTCAAAAATATCACCAACAAATAAATATACTTTGGTAAAATAAACCGACACAAAACCGGATACGATCCCCAGTAGAATATAAAAAGGTAGATCTACCAGGGTAAAAGTTTCGATGACCTTGAATGGATAAAGTACATTCTGTCCTAAAAACAAATACGAAGTTACCACTGCTGTTGATGATGCAAGCAAAAGTGGCACCAATGAAAATACAGTAAGATCAATCATGATAACTTCTACGGCAAAAACAATTGCAGCAATGGGGGCTTTAAAAATAGCGGCCATAGCGCCCGCACATGCACAGGCCAGCATTAATATGGTGTTTTTATAATTAAGTCGGAATACTTTGGCCATCCACGAGCCCCAGGCCGTACCCGTGGCAACAGTAGGCCCTTCTAATCCAACCGAACCACCAAAGCCAACAGTAAGTGAGGCGGTTACCACCGACGAAAATAGATTATGGGTACTAACTTTTCCTTTTCGTTTGGAGATGCTGTGTAGTACATTGGGTATTCCGTGGCGTACTTGCGAACGAACAACAAATTTTATGAATAAAATAGCCAGCAGGATGCCAACTACAGGTAATGCAAAATAAATATAGTTTTGTACTTCGTTGGAAATAAGGTGGTGCACCAATTGTTCGGTAATACGAACAGTGTTTTTTATAATTACGGCTGCTATACCGGCCAACAAACCAACAACAATGCTGAGTACCGTTATAAATCCCCGTTCTCCGAGGTGTTTAAGTCTCCACCGGTGCATTCGAACCAAAATATGTTGCCTTACCTTACTCATTTAACGGAGTAAAAGTAACAATAAGCTTTAGCTATTAACTATTTTTAAGGAACTAAAAAGCCAAACTTTTTGTTTAACTAACAAAATCAATTTAATGGATATAAAACTAACAGGTAGCAATGGTTACGTAGGTCGACTTATTACATCGGAATTAGTGGCAAAAGGGCACTCTGCCTCAGGTATAAAACGATCATTATTGTACGGGCCAGCAGATGCTTTAAGCGAAGAACTGCGCAAAACAGATGTAGTTATCAATTTGGCAGGTGCATCAATTTTACAGCGCTGGACCGAAAGGAACAGGGAAATTATTTACAATAGCCGGGTGCACACAACGCAAAACCTGGTAAAAGCAATTAAGGCCTTGCCTAAAAACGAGCGCCCCAAAAAGCTTATATCGGCATCGGCCATCGGAATTTATTCGGTCAATCAAATGCATACAGAAGAAAGCCAAAATTTTGATGATGGTTTTCTTGGGCAGGTGGTGAAAGACTGGGAGAATGCTCTCAGCGATTTGCCCACAGAGGTGCAGCAAGTAATTTTTCGTTTGGGAGTTGTAATAGGCAGCAATGCTAAAACCATTAAAAATATGTTACTGCCATTTCGTCTGGGTTTGGGAGCTAAAGTTGCTTCCGGAAAGCAGGCATTTCCTTTTATTCACGAACATGATGTTGTAAATGCATTTACCTGGGCGACAGAGCAAAATTCAATCAACGGAATATACAATCTTACTGCTCCAGCTACTATTACAAATAAAGAATTTACGCAAAGCCTGGCAGAAGTGCTAAAGCGACCGGCATTTTTCACCCTACCTGCTTTTGTATTAAAAGCTGTTTTAGGAGAGGCTGCCCTGCTTCTTTTGGAATCACCATCCGTATCATCGGAAAAACTGTTGCAGGCAGGATTTAAATTCACCTACCCCTCGATTGACAAAGCCCTGCAAGCTATTATTTCTGAAGGCTAAGAATTTGGTAACGTTTGATACATTCACAATCATTAGCTTTGTACTAAATTCGAGTTATTATCTATGACAAATCAGGACAAAGGGCATCTTCGCTCCGGGAATAAACTTTTTAGGGAAACATTTTTGCTTCACCCCTATCGTTTATTTTCTTTACGGGCAACTGTTTCAATGGCAATTCTGGCAGTTCCATTTATTGTTGCCGGAATGCCTTTTTATGGCGTTACCCTGGCATTGGGAGCAGTTGCCGGAGCACTCTCCGAAACTGACGACCACCCCAAAGGGCGAATTAAATCACTTTCCATTACAATTGTAAGTTTTTTTATTTCAAGCTTTTGCGTAGGCTTGTTGCAAAACTACCCCTGGCTTTTGGGGGCAGGATTTGTACTTTCCACCATTCTTTTTATCCTTGTTGGAGGAATTGGAGAGCGCTATCGAGCCATAACTTTTGGTTCAATACTGGTTGGTATTTATGCCATGTTAGGGCTTGAAATAAGTTCTAACTGGTACTACCAGGCGCTGTTATTACCTGCCGGCGCCCTTTTTCATGGAGTTCTTTCCTTAGTATTAATAGTTAAACATCCGTGGCGATTACTTGATGAACAAATGGCAAACGGTTTCAGAGAACTATCGAAATACCTGGAAAAAAAGGCGATGCTATTCCCAAGTAATTTGCAGGAACAGGCCGGAATAAATAAAGATCTGGCCTTGCTGAATATTAATGTAGTAAATGCATTGGAACGCATCAAAAACGTTCTAAACAATTACGAGAGAGAAGTTCGCGACCCGCAGGTGCTAAACACTTACCTTCAGCGCTTTATGTTACTCCAGAGCTTACACGAAAGGGCAGCTTCAACACACGATCGACACGATAAACTTGGCAACAGCACTGAACAGCTCGAAGTTATGACGGGTTTTGGTGAAATGTTGCGACAACTGGCTGCTGCCTTGCACCGTGTTGAAGAAAATATGCTTACCGGTAAGCCTTATCATCATCCTCAAACTCTGGAATGGATATCGTCGGCAATTGAAACCAAATTGCAGCAAATGCCGGCCAAAGACGCACAAGACCTTATTTTGCTTCATCACAACCTTCATCGATCGCATATTTCCTTAAAATTTCTCGATAATTTAAAAACAGGTACCGCTATTCCCCGCTTACGAAGAGATGAGCGAACACTTTTTCAGCGTTTTAAAACACAACTTTCGCTGCGCCACCCTCGAATGCGGTATGCGATTCGTTTAAGTCTCACCTTTGCCCTGGGTTTTATTTTAGAGCGTTCGTTGCAGCTCGACAAAGGAGAATGGGTAATGCTAACCAGTTTATTTGTAAGCCAAATTACCTACAGCGATACCCGCCGTCGTCTTTTTGAACGGGTTTTGGGAACAACAACAGGAATAATAGTCGGCGCCTTTCTATTACAGATTTTTACTACAACAGCAGCACAGGTTTTATTAATGCTGGGCTCCTCAATGGCATTTTTTTATTGGTTACGGCGGAAATATTCTATTGCCGTAATTTTTGTAACAACTTTTGTTCTTAGTGCCTTAAACCTTATTTCAAACGATGGAGGCATAAACATACTACTCCCCCGCTTAATCGATACTGTTTTGGGGGCGGTCTTATCTTTTCTTACCATACGTTTTATTTGGCCCGGCTGGCAATACCGACGTTTCTCGGATTTGGTTCACAATGCATTAGAAAAAAACAGAAATTATATTCAAGCTATTGCTGAAGAATACCAGCAACCAAGCGCCGATGATTTAAACTACCGTATCGCCAGAAGAGAGGCACACCTTGCCGATAATGATTTGGCACAAGCCTGGAACAGCATGCGTCAGGAGCCTAAAAGCAAGCAGCAAAAGATTAGTAATGCACTGGAAATAACCTACCTAAACCATGCTTTGCTGTCCCACATTTCGGCCTTGGGAGCACATCGTGAAACAAACATTCTCGACTACGAAGAGAACTATGTATTTTTCGAACAAATAACAAAAAAACTGGCTGAGACTGGAAATAGCAAACAGGAGAATACCATTGACTTGTCGGCCTTGTTAATGATGTTGCAACAGCAAATAAAACAAAGCGAAACAGGTTTAAAAAGACAGCAGCTACGCTTATTCTACAACATTGCAGCCACCACCTATAAAATTATTGAAGAGTTGAATTACAGCACTAACCAACTTCAGCAAACGGCATAAAAAAACCTTCTACCAAAAGGCAGAAGGTTTATTATCTATTTACTAAAATTATTTAGTCAAGTTGAGGACCTGCAGCAACCAATGCTTTTCCTTCTTCGTTATCCGTATACTTAACAAAGTTATTAATAAAGCGGCTACCCAAATCTTTTGCTTTTTCATCCCACTCAGCTGCATCAGCATAAGTGTCCCGGGGATCAAGGATGTTAGTATCAACTCCTTTTAATTCAGTAGGAATTTCAAGGTTGAAGATAGGAAGGTTTTTAGTTGGTGCTCCTTCGATAGAACCATCAAGAATAGCAGTAATAATGCCACGGGTATCTTGAATAGAGATACGTTTTCCGGTTCCGTTCCAACCTGTGTTTACAAGGTAAGCTTCAGCACCGTGCTCTTCCATTTTTTTCACTAACTCTTCACCGTATTTAGTGGGGTGCAATGAAAGGAAAGCAGCACCAAAACAAGCTGAGAAAGTCGGCTGAGGAGTAGTAACTCCGCGTTCAGTTCCAGCCAATTTTGCAGTAAATCCTGAAAGGAAATGATATTTGGTTTGTTCCGGAGTAAGTTTGGCAACCGGAGGCAATACACCAAATGCGTCAGCGGTTAAGAAAATAACTTTTTTTGCATGACCTGCTTTTGATACTGGTTTAACAATATTATCAATGTGATAAATTGGGTAAGAAACACGCGTATTTGCAGTTACCGAACCATCGTTAAAGTCGATTTTACCATTTTCATCAACAGTAACGTTTTCAAGCAGTGCATTACGTTTGATTGCTCCGTAAATTTCCGGCTCAGCTTCTTTGTCAAGGTTAATTGTTTTTGCATAACATCCACCTTCGAAATTGAAGATACCATCATCATCCCATCCGTGCTCATCGTCGCCAATCAACTGGCGATTTGGATCGGTTGAAAGGGTTGTTTTACCTGTGCCTGAAAGGCCAAAGAAGATAGCAACATCACCGTCTTTACCAACGTTAGCAGAACAGTGCATTGAAGCCATTCCTGCTTTTGGCAAATAGTAGTTCATCATTGCGAACATTCCTTTTTTCATCTCGCCACCATACCAACTACCACCAATAACCTGCATTTTTTCTTTTAAGTTGAATACAGTGTACACTTCTGAATTCATGCCAAACTCTTCCCAGCGGCTGTTGGTTGTTTTTGAAGCATTCATGGCAACAAAATCAGGTTCGCCATAGTTTTCCAATTCCTCTTTAGAAGGACGGATGAACATGTTAGTTACAAAATGCGCCTGCCATGCTACTTCCATGATAAAACGAATTTTCAAACGTGAATTTTCATTGGCACCAAGGAAGGTATCAACTACAAATAAGCGTTTTCCTGAAAGTTGCTTAGTTGTAATATCTTTTAAATGTACCCATGCTTCTTCCGATACTTTTTTGTTATCATTTGGAGACTCAGGACTTGTCCACCAAATATCCTGTGAAGCTTCATTATCTACTAAAAATTTATCTTTAGGGGAACGACCTGTGAATTCACCTGTCATCACATTAACAGCATCAAGTTCTGTTAACTGACCTTTTTCGAATCCTTCCAATGCAGGATTCATTTCTTCTTCAAAAAGTTGTTCATAAGAAGGATTGTGCACGATCTCTTGTACGTCCACAATACCGTACTTAGTTAAATCTAATTTTGTCATAACTACCTAATAATTAACTTAATAATACAATTTTTCGTCTACTTAAATCGGTTCACAAAAATATCATTTTTTTCCAATCAGAGGGGGTATCCTCAGGCTTTTAGGTTTTTTTCGGTACCAATTAAACATTATCTTAACAAAGGAATTTGTACCGTATTTCCTTATTTTCGCCGAAATGTTATGATAAAAAAAGCGCTACAAAAAATTGTAGCGCTTGCTCTATTTTAAATCGATAAAACTACGACCTTGGATGAAACTGATGTATAGTCGACTTCAAATAATCTCTGTCGAGATGTGTATAAATCTCCGTAGTTAAAATCGATTCATGTCCCAGCATTTCCTGAACTGCTCGCAAATCGGCTCCACCGTTAATTAGGTGAGTGGCAAATGAATGCCTGAAAGTATGAGGACTGATTTTTTTATCGAGTTTTACTTTTGCTGCCAGATTTTTAATTATGGTAAATATCATGACACGGCTCAATTTTCTTCCTCTGCGGTTTAAGAACAGAATATTTTCACTGTCTTTATTAACCCGCAAATTTTTTCGATAATTGCTTAGGTACTTGTTTATTTCTTCTATTGCCCGCCCGCTTACGGGCACCAATCTTTCCTTATCTGCTTTTCCTTCAATTTTTATAAACCCCTGCTCAAAAAATAAGTTGGTAATTTTAAGATTAACCAATTCCGAAACCCGCAAGCCACAGCTGTAAAGGGTTTCCAACATCGCTTTATTTCGCTGTCCCTCAGATTTTTTTAGGTCGATAGCGTTGATAAGGGTATCAATCTCTTCCATCGATAAAATATCCGGCAGCTTACGTCCTATTTTTGGCGATTCAAGCAAGGCTGTCGGATCGCTTGTTATTTTTTCTTCGATTAACAGGTACTTATAAAAGGATTTTATCCCGGAAATGGTTCTGGCTTGTGTTCTCGGACTTACCCCTCTATCGTTTAACCATTCCACAAAACTTTTTAGCTGCTTTAAAACAACTTTATCCGGATTAACACCTTTAAAATTATTATTAAAGAAATCTTCCAGCTTGTTTATGTCGTTGATGTAGGCCGCAATTGAGTTCTGCGATAATGATTTCTCCAACTTTAAATAATTCTCGTATCCTTGTTTACATTCCTCCCATTTCATAATCTTCCAAATTAAGGTTAATTTTATGACTGTTTAAACCGCTTGTTATGTTCTCAATACTAGATTTGAACTATTTTAACAAAAAAATATTACGTTGCATCTCGAATAAAGTTACTATAAAATAAATTAAAATTGAAATAATGAAGCTCTTGATTATCAATGGACCAAATTTAAACCTGCTGGGTGTTCGGGAAAAGTCGATTTATGGAACAGAAAGTTTTAAAAGTTACTATGAACAACTAAAAAAAAGGTTCCCTAAGGCAGACTTAGGCTATTTTCAATCGAATGTTGAAGGAGAGATTATTAACACCCTACACGAGCATGGATTTTCAAGCGACGGCATAATAATCAATGCCGGTGCTTACACCCACACTTCTGTAGCTATACGCGATGCTATTGCCGGCATTAAAACACCGGTTATAGAGGTACATATATCCAACACCCTAACACGCGAAGATTTCAGGCATAAATCATTAATAGGCCCGGTATGTCAAGGATGTATTATGGGTTTTGGTCTGGAATCATATCGATTGGCAATTCAAAGTTTTGTAAATTGCTGAAATCTGAGTTCTCTATTAAATTTAATTTGAGTTTAAATTTTATTTAACCATAGAATCGTGTTTTATTATACTTTTGCCGCCTTAAAATTTTAAAGGAATGAGACAGACCAAAATTGTTGCAACAATATCCGATCAGCGATGTGATGTTGATTTTATTCAATCGCTATTTGATGCGGGAATGAACGTAGCCCGCATAAACACCGCTCATGTTACTACCGAAAGCGGTAAAATGATGGTTGATAATGTGCGTGCGGTATCAGATAAAATTGCCATTCTTGTTGACACCAAAGGCCCCGAAATCAGAACATGCCAAACCTTGTCTGATACAGTAGTTGAACAAGGAGAATATGTAACCTTGTCCTACTCAACCGGAGTGCTGGATAATGTGAAAAACATTTGTGTAAACTACAAGGGCTTTGTTAACGATTTAAAAGTTGGAAATAAAATTCTGGTAGACGATGGTGACATTGAATTTGTAGTTGAAGAAAAACATATTCAGTATTTACTATGTAAAGTAGGCAACTCTGGTGTGGTAAAAAAACGCAAGAGTATAAATGTTCCGGGAGTAGAAATTAAATTGCCATCGTTAACTGAACGCGATATTGAGTTTATCCGCTTTGCTGTTGAAAACAAACTTGATTTTATTGCCCATTCATTTGTTCGAAATAAAGAAGATGTTAGTGAGGTTCAAAAAATTCTGGATGATTTGAACAGTCCAATAAAAATTATCGCCAAAATTGAGAACCTGGAAGGAGTGAACAAAATTGATGAGATATTAGAACACGCCTATGGAATAATGGTAGCTCGTGGAGACCTTGGAATTGAGTTACCGGAAGAAAAAATTCCGGCTGTTCAGCGTAACCTTGTTCGTCGCGCCATACTTCATCAGAAGCCGGTAATTATTGCCACACAAATGCTTCATACGATGATTGAACACCCACGACCAACCCGTGCGGAGGTAAGCGATGTTGCCAGTGCAATTTATATGGGTACCGACGCGGTGATGCTTAGTGGAGAAACAGCTTACGGGAAGTATCCGGTAGAAGCCATTAAAGCGATGGCCAAAATTGCCCAGGAGGTTGAACCAGATCGCGACCGACGCGAACTCACTGTCCCCTTAAAAGCTGATATTCCGGCTTATCTGGCTCAATCAGCCATTAGGGCAGCCCGCGAATTAAAACCCGATGCCATTATCACATCAACTACAACAGGCAAAACCGGACGATATCTGTCTTCGCACCGTTCTATCTTTCCGGTATTTGTAAAATGCCATTCGCAGCGTGTTGTGCGAGAACTGGCGCTTTCTTTTGGCGTACACCCGTCATACCTGGAAACCAAAAAGAATAAAATGAAAATCCAAAAAGCGGCTGTTCAGGAACTTGTGAACGAAGGAACAATTAATCTTGACGACCTGGTTATCTATGTGGGCGGACGATTTGGTGAGGATGCCGGAGCTTCATTCATCGAAATCTCAACTGCCGATAAACTATTTTTAAAACCACAGGAACTGCGTTAGATTAACAATACTAAAAAAAGCCTTGTTTTAGAATTTGAAACAAGGCTTTTTTTTAAAATACTTTTGTTTAACGAAAATCAATCACCTCAACATCATCGTATTTTGATGCATCAAAAATAAAATCAGCATCAGCCAAATCTATGTTTGTATCCATTTGCTTCACCTGTATTCCGTATAAATTTCCATCGGTACTATACAAGGTTGCCGCATAAATCATCATGGTGGCTTTATCAATGGTTACTTCTATTTTTGTCACATCATATTCTTCAGTGTCGGGAAACAGGTTAAGCTGATACAAACTTTTTCCGTCGGCTGTTTTTTCTGCTACAAACTCCGATCGAAAACCTCGTTCATAAATGCTAAACAACGACGAGGGATCCATTAGCTCGCTGCCTTCATCATCAATATTCGAAATAGTAACCTGGTTTCCGTCTTCCATATAATTCCATATGGTTTCGCCATCAGAAAATACTTTTACGCCTAAATCGGGCAATTGAACGGTGTATTTCCGTCCTTTAATTTTTATGGTACCGGCATTTGTTTCATCAATTTCCATTTCTTCGTTAACCATTGAAAAAATAAAACTTGCCGACATGGCAGTTATGTTTTTTGTTTTTGCGCTAACCTCATCCAAAATTTGTTTTGCTTTTGCATCTTGTTGTGCCCACCCCGTGGTTGCCACTACAAAAAATGCAACCATTAACAATAATCTTTTATTCATCTGCTTTTGTTTTACCTATAAGTTATTCAATAACTGTTCCAAACTGTATTCATCCTGTAGTAATACTTGCCGTGCTTTACTTCCTTCGCTTGGGCCAACAATACCGGCTGCTTCCAGCTGGTCCATTAATCGTCCGGCCCGGTTATAGCCTATTGAAAATTTACGTTGTATCATCGAGGTTGATCCCATTTGATTTAATACCACCACTCGTGCGGCATCATCAAATAATTCGTCTCTGTTTTTCAAATCTACATCTCCGGGAGCTACTTCCTCCTCGCCCACGTATTCCGGCAGCAAAAATGCGGTTGGGTAACCTCTTTGTTCAGAAATAAAATCGCAAATATTTTCCACTTCAGGCGTATCAACAAAAGCACATTGCACACGTGTCATTTCGCTGCCCTGGGCTATTAACATGTCTCCCCGCCCTATTAACTGGTTTGCTCCCGGACTATCTAAAATGGTACGCGAATCAATCATTGAAGCCACTTTAAAGGCAATTCGTGCCGGGAAGTTTGCCTTAATAACTCCTGTAATAATATTTGTTGATGGCCGCTGTGTAGCAATTACCATGTGTATTCCAACGGCCCGGGCCAACTGGGCAATCCGTGCAATTGGCAATTCTATTTCTTTCCCGGCTGTCATTATTAAATCTGCAAACTCGTCAATAATAACAACTATATACGGCATATAACGGTGCCCTTTATCGGGATTCAATCGTCGTGAAATAAACTTCTTATTGTACTCCTTAATGTTTCGTGCCTGTGCTGCCTTAAGTAAATCGTAACGTGCATCCATTTCTACGTTTATGGAATTCAGCGTATTCTTTACTTTCTGAATATCAGTAATTACCGGTTCTTCGGCATCGGGCAACTTGGCCAGATAATGCTTTTCAAGCACCGAATAAATATTGAGTTCAACTTTTTTCGGATCGATAAAAACAAACTTCAATTGCGAAGGATGCTTTTTATAGAGCAATGAAGTAATAATAACATTAATACCCACCGACTTACCTTGACCTGTTGCCCCGGCCACCAAAATGTGTGGCATTTTTACCAGGTCGAACATAAAGGTTTCGTTTGATATGGTTTTACCCAAGGCAACCGGTAATTCGGCAGAACTTTCCTGAAATCTCTTTGACCGGATTATTGAATGCATTGAAACAGTCTCCGGGTTCTGATTGGGCACTTCAATACCAATAGTTCCGCGCCCCGGTATTGGGGCAATAATACGTATTCCGAGTGCAGCAAGGCTTAATGCAATATCATCTTCAAGGTTTTTAATTTTTGATATGCGTACCCCGGGTGCCGGAACTATTTCGTACAAAGTAATTGTTGGACCTATGGTTGCCCTGATTTTTGTAATCTCGATTTTATAGTGCCGCAGCGTTTCAACAATTTTATTTTTATTGGCTACCAACTCTTCATTTTTTACTTCGGCATTTCCAAACTTATGATCCTCGAGTAAATCAAGCGTTGGAAATTTAAAACTTGCCAAATCAAGTGTTGGATCGTAATCTTCCAGCTCATCGGGTTTAATTTCATCCGATTCTTCTTCCTGGTGTTTGGGCTCAACCGTTAGAGCAAGGTCTTCATCCTCTTTTGCCGCAACTACCTCCGCATTTTCTGCAACTTCTTCTTCCGGCTCAACGTCATCAATTTCAAGGATATCCTCCACCGATTCATCCAATGGCTGGTCTTCGTCTTCATCCGATTCAAAAATGGCTTTTACCACATCGTCATCGTCTTCAATTATTTTTGTTATGGCTTCTTCACCAGCCAACTGTTCTGCAGTTTCCTGCTCATCTTCTGAATCACCAGTATCAATTGCCCCGGATGTTTCCTGTTTACGTTTAATAAGTTGCGATAAACGAGCATACACACCATCAAAACGCACAACCACAATGGCTAATCCTGAAATGAACAATAAGAAAACAAGCCCAACAACACCAATAAGCGAACGTAGCCAGTTACTTAAAACAAAGCCGTAATGCCCGCCCCAGTATATAGCCGAGCCGGCATTTGTTTTATTAAAAAACAAGCCCAGTGCCACTGAAAACCAAATAATACAAACCAGGCTGTACAAAATACTTTTTAAGAAATTACCGGTTTTGCGGCCAAGAATGCGAAGCCCCGATATGGCCAGCAGATAAACAAAAGCAAACGAAGCCAATCCGAAACCACCATTCATGAGAACCTCTGAAAGATAAGCTCCCAGTTTCATTCCCTTGTTTTGCGCCTTTACTTCGGTATTAAATAAAAACTCCGACCAGCTTGAATCCATGAGGCTTTGGTCGGCAGCACCATAAAATAAAAACGACACAAAGGAAATAAGCAAATAAGCGGCCAGTAGCAGCACAAACAAACCAAACAGAAAATACAATTTCTCATTCCTGAATAGTGAAAAACGTTTTTTTGTGCGCTTTTTTTTCGCTTTAGCAGGCTTTTTCTTTGTTCTAAATGCCATGGAGATATTTTTAATCCGGATTTTTATTTAAAATGTATTTTTCGTTACCAATAAACTTGTAGTATCTGAGCAATTTTTCGTTAAAATCAGATTAAGGCAAGTTAAATTGAACGCAAATCTAACTAAAAAAAATCAGGTAGATGTTATGCCTTCATGCTTAATACTGCAATCCTTTCAAGAATAAACTGTTAACAAACCAATATATTTTTCTTGCAAATCGAAAGAAAGTTTACAAACTGTTTTTCGAATTAATAATTCAATGCAAAAAGCCTGTTTTATAATAGCTTAAACAACAGCAAATCAACATTGAACACATTTCTTTTTTTAACTTGTTTTTCTAAGTTTGTTAACTGGCATAAGAGCCACATTTTACCAATAAAACGTACACGAACAAGAACTTAGTGTGTTGGACTAAAATTACCATAATACCACAAGTTGCGTGCACGCATTGTTTAACTATTAATTCTGAACCGATGAAAAAAAGAGCCGTTGTTGCTTTAGGCGGAAACGCGATACTTCGTGGTGACGAGGAAGGTACTATTGTTCAACAGGAAAAAAATGTTACTGAAACCCTTGAGAACCTTATACATTTAATAAATGATGGCTACGAGCTGGTAATAACACATGGCAACGGGCCGCAGGTTGGTAATATTTTAATGCGTAACGATGCCGGTGAACAAATGTATGGCATAGCTCCCATGCCCCTAAATATTTGTGTAGCCGACTCGCAAGGTGGAATTGGTTTTATGATTGAACGCATGATGCGCAATGTATTAAACAAACATGGCATCAATAAAAACGTAATCTCCATGGTTACGCTGGTTGAAATACAGGAAAACGATCCTGCTTTTCAAGCACCATCAAAAAGAGTGGGGAAAGTGTACAGTAAAGAAGAAGCTGATAAATTAAATGCGCAAAAAGGATGGCTTTTTAAATCAACAACAAAAGGAAAAGGAGGCTTCAGAAGGGTTGTACCTTCGCCCACACCGGTTGATATCGTAAATAAGGAAATTATCAGGCAGTTGCTGGAAAACGGCAATATTGTAATTGCTGCCGGGGGTGGTGGCATTCCGGTTTACTTTGATGAAAACAAGGATGTGAGAACACTGGATGCCGTAATTGACAAGGATATGGCATCGAGCCTGCTTGCCACAAATATTGAAGCGGATGAGCTTTACATTTTAACTGATGTAGCCTTTATTTACAAAGATTATGGACTGGAAACACAAGAAAAACTGGAGTTTTTAAATTATGCCGACACCCAAAAACACCTCGAAAATGGTACATTTGCTGAAGGCACAATGGAACCTAAAATAAGGGCTTGTCTGAATTTTATAAAAAACGGGGGCACAAAAAGTATTATTACTGAGGCCAAAAAGCTTGAAGACAAAAGTTACGGATCAAAAATTACTATGCATTACGAAGATTAACAAAACAAATACAACTATGGCTTACAACGTAAAAAACAGGAACTTTTTAAAATTACTGGATTTTTCTACTCAAGAAATCAATCACCTGCTTGAGCTTTCAGAAAGTTTAAAAAAAGCAAAATACGCCGGTACAGAACAAGCATTGCTTTGTGGTAAAAATATTGCCCTTATTTTCGAAAAAGCGTCTACCCGAACTCGTTGTGCGTTTGAGGTAGCAGCCTACGACCAGGGCGCAAAAGTTACTTACCTGGGACCATCAGGCTCGCAAATCGGACAAAAAGAATCGATGAAAGATACTGCTCGTGTTTTAGGACGGATGTACGACGGCATTGAATACCGCGGTTTTGAACAGGATATTGTTGAAGAATTAGGAAAATATGCCGGGGTACCGGTATGGAACGGCCTGACCAATGAGTTTCACCCAACACAAATTCTGGCCGATTTTTTAACCATGAAGGAACACAGCAACAAACCGCTCTCGGAAGTTAAATTCTGTTACCTTGGCGATGCCCGTAACAATATGGGAAACTCGTTAATGGTGGGAGCTGCCAAATTAGGAATGGACTTTAGGGCAGCAGCGCCAAAAGCCTGCCAACCAACCGAAGAACTACAGGCTCAATGCCGTAAAATTGCGGCCCAAACCGGTGGTAAAATTACAATTACTGCAGACGTAGCTACTGCGGTAAAAGATTGTGATTTTTTGTATACCGACGTGTGGGTTTCGATGGGCGAACCAGATGAAGTATGGGAAGAACGAATTAAACTGTTACTGCCCTACCAGGTAAATAAAAAGGTAGTGGAACTTACCGGAAATCCTCAGGTAAAGTTTCTGCACTGCCTGCCTGCATTTCATAACCGCGAAACAAAAATTGGCGAGCAGATCTATCAAAAATTCGGGCTTGAAGCAATGGAAGTTACCGATGAAGTTTTTGAAAGCGAAGCCTCCCTGGTTTTTGATGAAGCCGAAAATCGGATGCATACCATTAAAGCTGTTATGGTAGCTACCCTTGCTTAAACTGAGAAGATTTATAACCGAGGCTGTTAAAACGAATGCTTTTATGGTTTAAAATAAAACCCTGATCTTTCGTTTTCACAGCCTTTTTTAGCTCTTCTTTTTAAACACATTTGCAATTAACCACCACAAAAAGAAAGGTAATGAAACCATACCTCCAGTCATACAGGCTCTTACTTACGAGCCAAATATTTCCCAATAATAACACCAATTACCACTACCCCATAAAAATATCCTAACAGACCAAACAGCAAGGCTGTTTTTTGAGCAATTTGGGTTGCCGGTGTGATATCGCCGTAGCCAATAGATAAAATAGTTATAAAACTAAAATATATAAGGTCTGAAACATAGGCTACCCCCACTGCAATATTATTAAACGAATGGGGCTGCAGGTATTCAATCATTGAAAAAATGAACCCACCGGTTAATCCTAAAATAATAAAACCACAAAGTACGGCAGCTATCATTCCAATACTCACTTCTTTCGAAAAAAGTACCTGTCGGTACACGTTTACAGAAAGAAATGCAAAGTACACAATATAGGTAAGAAAGAATGCTAGTTTAGTGTTGGGTATAATCACAACCGAACTACATAATTCGAGTGCCACAAGTAAAATAATTACCAACAAGAAAAACAGTTTTTTCCTCAGGCGGTTATGAAAAATTAGCAAACTGGCAACAACATTTTGTGCTACCAAAAACGGAAATAAATCTACCTTGGTAACTATAAACAGATCGCCGAACAGTAAAATAAAAAAACTAAACAGTAATATTTCGAACCTGCGCAAATGTACGAGATCATAAAAGTTGTTGTGATTAGATTTACTCATAAAATACTTTTGCCTTGGTTTTAAATGTAATTAAAGCAAGATACAAAATTGATTACGAACCCAATAAATACGATCGGAAAAAGCTGCAACAAAATGACTATTCCTTCTTAAATCACTTCTTTTAGGAAAACAGGACCATTTTTTTGGGGGGATGCTGGTAAAAAAATCAGTCTGAAAATTACATTGAATCTTCAGACTGACTTAATTATTTAGGACAATAAAACAATCTACAAACAATTATTTTATGCCGGATTTTTTCTGCTATTATTCACACAATATCAAGTGTTTGTACTCCTGCATCATATGAAAAACAGTTTAGGCATTACAATCCTTTAAGGCTCCATGGCGAACGGTAATCTCTGGCCAGCATAGCATTTGCCTCGCTGGATGCGCCAATAAGTTTTTCCGCTTTTGGATCCCATTTTAGTTTCTCATCGGCAAGGTATGCTATTTCGCCAAGCAAGGCTACTGAAACAGCACGGTGCGCTGCCTCAACATTTGCAATAGGTTGTTGGCGCGTACGCACTCCGTTGATGAAATCGGCCCAATGGGTGCCATTGCCCGATCTGAATTTAGTTACACTTTCAGGAATTGTTACAGAAAGCAGTTTCTCGTCGCTGGCTGCCAACTTGTTGCCGCGGTTCACATGTATCCAACCTTTTTCGCCATACCAGCACACACCCATTCCGTGTTTTAATTTGTCAGCATTGGCAATATTCATATAAAGGCCATTTTCAAATTTGGCATCAATATCAAACTCATGCGGCACATCAAAATAATCGCCTTTAGCAAACTTGGCATCAGCTTTTATTTCTGTTGGCCCAGTATGGCTCAAATCCATCGACCACATTGCAATATCGCAATGGTGACCAATCCAGTCGGTAAGCTGTCCTCCCGAATAATCCATAATCCACCGCCAGTTCCAATGACTCACACCACGGTATGGTTTTTTAGGAGCAGGCCCTAACCATAAGTCCCAGTTCAGGCCATCGGGGACATCAATTTTTGGTGGCATACCTACTTTTTTATCAAAATTAGGCAGTCCAACTTCAATTTTTTCAATCTCTCCAAGTACCCCACTCTGAACCAATTCGCAAGCTTTTGCAAAGTTTTCCGTACTCCGCTGCCAGCTACCGGTTTGCCAAATAATATTGTTCTCTTTAACAGCATCGGCAACAATGCGGCCTTCGCGCAACTTGCGTACCAGCGGTTTTTCGCCATAAACATCTTTTTTATGATTAGCAAAGGTGCTGTACAAAATCGCATGCCAGTGGTCGGGTACAGCAATAACTGCTGCATCAAAAGCATTCCAGGCCAACAATTCGCGATAATCTTCAAATTCTTTTTGTGAGCTTGCATGCCCCTTTTCGGTTAATTTTGCCTTTTGCTTGGCAATACGAGTAGAATCCACATCGCAAAGTGCCACACATTCAACACCTTTATCTTTCAATAAATTTAAAAGATTAGCACTTCCCATTCCGGCACATCCCACCAAAACAAGTTCAATTCTGTCGTTTGCAGCAACCGAGCCATTTCTGCCAAGGGCAGAGGCTTTAACTATGGTTGGTACCATAATAGCACCGGAAGCACTTAACGAAAGATTTCGAATAAAATTTCTTCTTTTCATTTGAAGCTTTATTAGATTAATAATGATTTAGGTAATATCTGGCTTCAAATATAACAAGGTTTTTTCGAATGTCCTATTCTTGTCTGTTCTGCATAGGCATAAACCAAAAAAATTCGTTTAGGGCCGATTTTAGAATAGAATCTGAGGTAGTGTTTTTATGAAGAATTTTGAATCGTTAAGCTCATATAGTTCGGATTTCTTTTTCCAGTCAATTTCCATTTTTAACACCGGATTTACCGTTAGCATTTGTGCTTGCTCTGCACTTAAAAGAGTAGCCACACCAAACATTTTTGTTAAGTTATATTGGTTCATGCCTTCAATTTCTGCATCAACACTGGTATAAAACTCGAGTTGCTGTCCTTCAAGTAAGTGCAGAGTCATTTTTGTTCCTTTTTTTAGATAACCAAAATAGCGCTCACCACCTGCAACTCTTATATCAAAATGGTAAAGTATTTTAAGTTCGCCCAAGTGGTTTACACATTTTACTTTACAACGAATACGGCCTTGTTCTTCGCCAAAATAGCGCGACAGCCTTTTACTCTCGGCATAAAACAGCTCCGTTTCTTCTGTTGATAATTCTTTGAGCGAATCGATTTTTAAGACTGGCTGAATTTCCGAAGAAACAGCAGCAATTTTAGTTACCGAAGATGTTAGCTTCTTTTCTTCATACTTCCAGGTACCATCATCAAATAACAACACTTTATTACCTGATTCTGTTGTAGCCCGAACTTGCGATTTGGCAACATTTGTAAAGAAGAGTAGGAGAATGATTAAGAGTAAACGATTCATGAGTTTTCAACTTTGTTTTTAATATTGGCAGAACTAACTAATTATAACTATTTTTAATACCTTTTTAGAATCGGGAGTTAATTTAAACCGATTATCGAGACGATACCCCATTATCCAGACAATTTTTTTCCCACTACATAAAAGCCATGTGTTTTCCTTTTTGTGCAGGGGCATTTTCTGATCAATAAAAAAGTCGCTAACTTTTTTAAATCCCGTCATCCCCAAAGGCTGAAAATAATCTCCCTGCTCCCATTTTCGGATTAACAAGGGAAACTCTACCTTATCAAAATCGATGCAAGCAACGTTATTGTCTTTCACAAGAGAAAACGCCTCATAATCCATTTGTTCAACCGAAATACTCAGAGGAGCGAATAATTCGATATCGTTCTCTTCAATGTAATAAACATGCTTGTTCTCGTTTTGAATTTCAGAAACAAATAAAGCATCGCGATCTTTTACCAAACGATGCGTTTTAGAAAAAAACTGTTTCCCCGATAAGGTTCCCAGGCTTTGATATACATCATCAACAACGCTTGCATTAAACCCAAAAACGGTTAGTATTTCCAACAAAACAGTTTTTGCGTGTCCCGATTTCTGTAGAGCTGGTATTGAAATTACTGATTGTTCGTTTTCTTTCCTCAGAATAGTATCGATTTCAGAATTAATGGTGGCGTCATAAACTTCGTAGGCAGCTTTCAAATTCTCGACGCTGGCAATAAAATTCTTATTAAAAGCCGGATTTAGCTCCGAAAATAATGGTAGAATTTTATGTCGGAGGAAATTACGTTGATAAACGACCTCGCTATTTGATGAATCTTCGCGATAATCAATATAATTTTCGGCAGCGTATTTTTCAATAGCTGTTCTGCTTGCAAACAAAAGCGGACGTATGAGTTTCCCTTTTTTCTCTTTAATTCCGGTAAGTCCTTTAATTCCGGTTTTTCGTGTCAGGTTTAAAAAAAAAGTTTCAATCAAATCGTCTTGATGATGAGCAGTGGCAACCAAATCGTACTCATATTCTTTTCGAATTTGTTCAAAGAAATTATACCGCAGTTCACGTGCGGCCATTTCTATTGAAATACCTTTTAGGGCGGCATATTCCCTGGTGTCAAAAGATTTAAAATGAGCACTTATGCCATACTTTTCAATTTCGCTGCGCACAAAGGTTTCATCTCCGTCCGATTCTGCATCCCGCAGTTTAAAATTACAATGAGCAATACCATAATTAATTCCCGAACGCTCGAACAGATGCAGTAAAACCATGCTATCAATTCCACCACTAACTGCCAGTAACACTTTTTGCCCTTGCTTAACCAGCTTCTTATCGTTTATATTTTGGGTGAATAAATTGAACATGAAATTGCTCTTTCTTCAATTGTTAATAGTCTATGTTTTTTTTCCAGTAATATTTGGCAAACCTCACCACAACTTTAATTTGCATTTTGTTTTTTCAGTTTTCCCACAGCTTTTGCAATATTCAGGATAACCTCTACTGATTTTTGCATAGATGGAATAGGAACAAATTCAAATGGCCCGTGAAAATTATGGCCGCCTGCAAAAATATTGGGGCAAGGCAGTCCATCGTACGAAAGACGAGCACCATCCGTTCCTCCACGAATGGCTTTTATTTTAGGTTTAACTCCTGCATCAATCATGGCCTGTCGCGCAATATCAACAATATGCATTACCGGCTTAATTTTTTCGTGCATGTTGTAATACTGGTCTTTAAGTTCAATCTCCACAATATTTTCTTCGTATTCCAAATTCACCAGCTTAACTACTTCCAACAAGAGTCTTTTCTTTTCCTCAAACTTTTTGGCACAATGGTCGCGAATAAGGTAGTACAACTCGGCCGACTCTACCCCTCCATTTAATGATAACAGGTGAAAAAATCCTTCATATTTTTCGGTATGTTCCGGACGCTGCGTTGGAGGTAACATTCCAACAAGCTTGTGCGCCACCAACAAGGCATTTATCATTTTATTTTTGGCAGCTCCGGGATGCACACTTCGCCCCTTAATTTTAATGGTAGCCCCTGCAGCATTGAAATTTTCGAATTCCAACTCTCCAATTTCTCCGCCATCAAGCGTATAGGCAAAATTGGCTCCAAATTTTTTCACATCAAAATGGTCGGTCCCCTTTCCTATTTCCTCATCAGGCGTAAAAGCCAGACGTATTTTGCCATGTTCAAATTCATTACTATTCAGAAGAATTTCTGCAGCAGTAACAATTTCGGCTACACCAGCTTTATCATCCGCGCCTAAAAGGGTTGTACCATCTGCGGTTATAAGGTCTTGTCCTTTATAATTGAGCAATTCCGGAAACTGTTTTGGATCTATGCAAACCTTGTTTTTTAAAAACACGGTTGAACCATCATATTTTTCAATTATTTGCGGTTCAACATTTTCACCTGAAAAATCAGGACTGGTATCCACATGGGCAATAAAGCCTACAACAGGACAATGCTTTTTACCTTTGGCTGGAATGGTTGCAGTTACGTAACCATATTCGTCCATTTCCACTTCTTTTAATCCAATTTGCTTCAACTCGTCAACTAATTTTCGCATAAAAACCAACTGACGGTCGGTGCTTGGGTATGATTTACTTTTTGGATCAGAGGTGGTGTATTGTTTGGCGTAATTTATGAAACGTTCAACTACTTTTTCCATTGTCTATTTTTTTTGTGCTTTACCAGGCAGCAACAAAGAATTGGGTTCTTTGTTTGCCGCTTTATTCATTCATTATTGTATCTCCTCCATACTTTGGAGCTACAAAATTAATTTTTTTGTATGCGAAAAAAACCTTGCTCTCTATTAAATATCATCAGAATTAAAGGCAAAGCCTAAACGTTTGCCGGTAACCATTTTCGAGTGGCTTATTTTTTGCCTCATTTGATCAACAGTTGCCATTTTTACCTGGTCGTAAACCGGCATCAGCAGGTCAAATTCGATACTGTACTGAATTGCAGTTTCAACAATTTGGCGAATAAATCCAGGTGAAATGGTATCGTTGGCAAAATCCTTAACTACTTCGTCTGATTGCCTTTTACCTTCAACAAAAAAGTGTTTGTCTTTATTTACAAATATCCGGGCTACCAGGTAACCCAGGTCGTTCACACGGTTGTACTTAAATGAATCGGCCAAAAAGTTATAAATATTGATGACGCCACAATAAGACCGCATTGAGTCTTCATCGATGTATTTTGTTTTCCACACGGGGTGCTTGTCATCAAATTCAAACACATTGGAGTGCATACTAAAAATAAGCAAATCGCCACCTACTTTAAACTCTACCTCAAACGGTCCCCTGTCGCGGTATTCGGGTAAAGCAGCAACCGGCAGCTTCCCTTTCACCTTGGCCAGGTACTCTTTTTCAAGCCGATTAAGGACCTTTTTTAATATAGTAAACGTTTGACGTGTATTATCGTAAACCGTTTGCTTTACTGTTGATTTTATTACCAGTGCCTCAAGAAACGAGGCTCTAACTTCTTTTTCTGTCATTGTGTACAATTATAAACGTTTAAATGTACACAAATACTAAAAAAAAAGAAAGCAGCCCTGTTGAGCTGCTTTTATATTTTTCTTGTCATTTCGACGAGCTTGCAAGGAGAAATCATTTTCAAGACAGCAGATTAAGCTCCGTTAATTTTTAATTCTCATTGCATTCGAAATGACATTAGTAGGCTAATGCAAACAATACTCTGCGCTTTGAAGGTTTACCGGAGTAAATACAAACACCTTCCTCCGCTTCGTATTCCAGCGGCAAACATCTAATGGTTGCCTTGGTTTCGTTTTTAATGGCTTCCTCTGTTTCTGAGGTTCCATCCCAGTGCGCCGATATGAAACCACCTTTTGTGGTAAGAATTTCTTTAAACTCTTCCCAGGTATCAGCTTTTCGTGTATTTTCAGCCCTGTAGTCCCATGCCTTCTGGAAAATATTTTTTTGAATAGTTTCAAGCAAGTCTTCCACATATTGGTCAATATTTTCAATTGGGGTCACCTCTTTCTCCAGCGTATCACGGCGAGCCACTTCAACAGTACCATTTTCCAGGTCGCGAGGTCCCAAGGCCAATCGTACAGGTACACCTTTTAATTCGTACTCGGCAAATTTCCAGCCGGGTTTACGGGTATCCCTGTCGTCGTATTTTACAGAAATACCACGGCTTTTTAGTTTGGCAATAATTCCGTCCACTTTTTCGGTAATGGCAGCCAATTGTTCTTCCTTACGATAAATTGGTACAATAACCACCTGGTAAGGTGCCAATTTTGGAGGTAAAACCAAACCGTTGTCATCCGAATGCGCCATAATTAACGCTCCCATTAAACGGGTTGAAACACCCCACGATGTTGCCCAAACGTAATCTTCTTTCCCCTCTTTATTAGCAAAAGTTACATCAAAAGCCTTTGCAAAATTTTGTCCTAAAAAGTGAGAAGTTCCCGATTGCAATGCTTTTCCGTCTTGCATTAAAGCTTCTATTGAATAGGTTTCGAGGGCGCCAGCGAAACGTTCGTTAGGCGACTTTAAACCTTTAACAACAGGAACAGCCATAAAATTCTCGGCGAAATTGGCATAAACATTACACATCTTCTCTGTTTCTTCAATGGCCTCTTCTTTTGTTGCGTGTGCGGTGTGTCCTTCCTGCCACAAAAACTCAGCTGTACGAAGGAATAGACGTGTACGCATTTCCCAACGCACAACGTTTGCCCACTGGTTACAAAGAATTGGTAGATCGCGGTACGACTGAATCCAATTTTTATAGGTGTTCCAGATTATAGTTTCAGAAGTTGGTCGAACAATTAATTCTTCCTCAAGTTTTGCGTCGGGATCAACCACAACACCTCCATTTTCCTCATCGTTTTTTAAACGATAATGCGTTACAACTGCACATTCTTTTGCGAATCCTTCAACATGGTCGGCTTCTTTACTAAAAAAGGATTTTGGAATAAAAAGCGGAAAGTAGGCATTTACGTGTCCGGTTTCTTTAAACATGCGGTCAAGCTCGGCTTGCATTTTTTCCCAAATTGCGTAGCCATAAGGCTTAATAACCATACATCCTCTAACAGCTGAATTCTCTGCAAGGTCTGCTTTAATTACCAAATCCTGGTACCATTGTGAATAATTCTCGCTGCGCGAAGTCAATTCTTTAGCCATAATCTAATATTTGGTATAGATTTTGTTTTAATAATTTTAAATTTTGAGCTTACAAAGAAAGTAATTATTATTGACATTAAATAAACGGAGGATACCTTATGAAATCAAGATTAACATTATTAGGATTACTGGCCATTTTGCTGGGAGCCTGTACGACGGGAGGATATGTGTCAGGTACTTATTCCGACGACATCTATTTCAATCCGGGTGAAGTTCCTCCTCCAATTGCAGTTGAGCAAGTTGTTGAACAGGAACCGGTTGAAAAATCGGCTAACACCATGATCATTAGCAACATTGAGAAAAATGATGATGGCAGCAACACCATGAACAACTACATTTTTGAAGGCACGGAAGAAGACGCTGATGTATTGCGCTACAACATGGACCAGATGGAAATGGAAGCCAGCGATACAACAGTTTATTACAACGACGATGAGATGAAATATGTAATTAACAATTACTACGATGGCGACGAGCTGGATTACGCTTATCGTATTCGACGTTTTCATCGTCCTTATTTTTACGACCCGTTTTATTGGGATAGCTGGTCGTATTACGATCCGTTTTACTACGACCCGTACTACTATTCATCCTGGTACTCTCCAGGCTGGAGTTTTAGCATGAGCTGGGGATGGGGATGGCCTTATTACAATTGGGGGTATCGTTATCCGTATTACAGCTGGGGATGGGGATATTACCCACCATATTACGGAGGTGGCTGGTGGGGCTACCCGGGCTACCCAAGTCATCCCATTTATCCGGGCTACCCTAATTATGGCAGAGATTATACCTACGGACAACGACGCTCTACCGGAACCAATGTATACAGGGGAGATTCCAACCGCAGATCGGGTTCAGCAGCAGCAGCTTCTGCAAGTAATTCCCGTAGAAGTTCAGGTGTTTCAACCAAATCGGGTAATGTATCCGACAGAAGTGCCAACAGCTCAACCCGCAGATCTACCGGAACGGCTGCTACAACACGTTCTGCTACAAATAATGCCAAAGTATTAACCGAAAGACGAAGAACAACGAGCACTACCGGTACACGTCAGGCCAGTTCTGCAAAATCGGCCACAACGCGTACACAAAGTTATACACGCCCGGGTTCGGTAAGTAGCAACAGAAGTTACACGCGTCCGAGCACCAGTACAAGTTCAAGCTATACAAAACCACGTGTGATAAGTTCAGGAAGCAGTAGTCGCTCGTCAGGTTCGAGTTATTCTGCCCCAAAATCAACTTCCAATTATAACAGGTCGTACCGTTCGAGCTCTACCTACAATCGCAGCTCGAGTTCGGGAAGCTCATCAAGATCTTACCGTGCTCCGTCGTCGACCAAATCGGGCAGTACTTACAAAAGTAGTTCTCCATCAAGAAGCAGTAGTAGCTACAGAAGCAGCAGCAGCAGTAGTTACCGCAGCAGTGGTTCGTCAAGTGTTTCTCGCAGTTCCGGCTCTTCGTCGTCCGGTTCACGAAGCTCGGGCAGTTCTTCAAGAAGCTCAGGCGGAAGAAGATAAAAACAGAAACAGTTACAAAGATCATTAACGACAAAAACTATTTGCCATGAAGAAAAATATTAGCATTGTTTTACTGGTCCTTTTTATGCCTTTTTTAATGCAAGCTCAAGACCTATTTGATGCACTTCGCTACTCTAACATTCAGGTTTCGGGCACGGCGCGTGCAGGCGCAATGGGAAATGCATTTGGCGCATTGGGTGGCGACTTTACATCAATAAGCATAAATCCGGCAGGCCTGGGTGTTTACCGCTCATCAGAATTAACAGTAACTCCGAAATTTACCTATGGTAACATTGAAGGAAATTACATGAACACCATGATGGAAGACACCAAGTACAATTTCGCCTTAAATAATTTAAGCTATGTTACAACCATACCAACTGCTTCACGCAGCGAAGTTGGATTGATTAGCATAAACCTGGGCATAGGTTACAATCGGCTGAAAGATTTTAACAGCAATTCATTAATGGGTGCTGCAGGAGTAAACAGTTCGTTTCTGGATGATTTAATTGAAAATGCAAACGGAGAAGATCCGGGAGCAGGATGGAGCGACTTTTACGAGGAACTGGCCTATTATAATCCGGAAACCAATTCGGGTGCCGATTTAATGTATTACGATGAGGATGCAGGATTTTGGAGAAGTGATATTCAGAAAAACCCGTTTGACGACCGTGTTGAAAACTACCCGGTATCGCAACGAAAAAGCATTTCACGCTCCGGATCGATTGATGAATACAGTTTTGCTGTTGGCTTAAATTTTAATCACAAAGTTTATATGGGAGCCACACTGGGTGTAACAGATATTTATTACCGTGAATCGAGTACATACGAAGAGTGGGACCAGCAAGGAATGATTCCTAATTTTGTTGACATGCAGTTTGACAGCTACCTGAGAACCACAGGAACAGGTTACAATTTCAAATTTGGATTGATTTATAAACCGGTTAACGAAGTTCGTTTGGGTGCTGCAATTCACACGCCAACTTTCTACGATATGCATGATTTTTTCCACACCTCAATGTATTCCAGAAATGATTTCGAAGAATCGGGAGTTGTTGACGACCAGGGACACTCGCCGCTAAACAACTACGATTACCAGTTGCACACACCTCTACGGGCAACATTTAGCGGGGCCTTTGTTATTGCAAAAAAAGGATTACTAAGTATAGATTATGAATATGTTGATTATTCAACAGCCAAATTACGAAGAGGCGGCGACGGATATAGCTTTACCAGCGAAAACCAGGAAATAAGCGATGCATTTAAATCGGTTGGAAATATTCGGGTTGGAGGTGAATTACGCGCTACCAACAATTTAAGTTTACGGGCCGGCTATGAATACTACCCCAGTGCCTATAATAGCAATGCTTTGGGTAACGACCAATTTAAAGCAGATGACAAACTAAGCGTTTACTCAACAGGTTTAGGCTATCGTTTTGGAAGTTTTACTTTTGACCTGGCTTATCGTATAACCGATATGTTACAATACGAGCTTCCATACGCAGCACCGGCATCAGGTATTTATCCTGTTCCCGAACCGGCTGAATACAGCGGACTTACGCACGATGTAATGTTTACTTTAGGATTTAAGTTCTAAGGCAAACTATATAATATTTTTGCAGAGACACATTCCCTTAGGTTTGTGTCTTTTTTTATGCATGCAATTTTGCCAGAAATTCATCTTTAAAACTAAGGCTTACCGGCAGTTTAATTTCGCCCAAACTAACCTGATTTCCCTCGAGGTACACCACTTTTGATAACGACACCACATATGATTTATGAATACGGCCAAATTGTTTCTCGGGAAGAGCTGCAAGAAAATCTTTTAAACGACCGTGTACCATAAGCGATTGACTTTCGGTAATAAAACGAACATAATCGCCCTGCGCTTCAAGGTAAATAATTTCGTTAAAATTTAGGCGATAGTCTTTTTTATTGGCTCTAACCATCAGGTGTTGCGGATTATTCTCTTTGCGCATTGAAAATCGCTCGATGGCCCTGTTTAATGCCGTTCGGAAACGTTCAAACGATACCGGCTTAAGCAGGTAATCTACTGCATCTACCTCGAAGCCTTCTAAGGCAAACTCGGGATAAGCCGTAACCAATATAAACAAAGGTGGTTCTTTTAAACTTTTTATAAAACCAATGCCACTTAATTTGGGCATGTTTATATCCAGAAAAAGCAAATCTACTTTCTCGTCCTTCAATATTTGTCCGGCCTCAAGCGCATCGCTGCAAACCGCAACCAATTGCAGTTCGGGGCAAGCGTTTACATAATCGCCCAATACATCCTGCGATAAAGGTTCATCGTCGACAATAATACAGTTTAAAACCATGCTTAATAATTTTACTTCATTCAATACTAATTTAACTGTACCTGCAAAAGCACTTTAAAGGTTTCTTTATGGTTGCTTATTTTTAACAAATGCTGGTTCGGATAAATCAAATCAAGTCTCTTTTTTACATTCTCAATTCCGATTCCTCGGTATTTTAGGTCAAAAGTTGCATTAGACTGCCCCTTAGTATTTTCAATCTCAAAGTTTAATACTTGACCCGACACTTCGAGTTTAATTCTCACAAATGCATTTTTGCTGCCCCCTTTTAACCCATGTTTAAAACTATTTTCAACAAATGGAAGGAACAATAGCGGTGCAACTTTTTTGCCTTCAATTTCGCCTGTTGTCTCAAAAACAATTTGTTGGTTTGGATTGATACGCAAATTTTGCAGTTCGATGTAGTTCTTGATCATTTCCACCTCTTTGTTTAACGGTACAAGTTCGGCATCCGAATCGTAAATAATATGTCGCATTAAATCGCTTAACTGAATTATTTTTGCGGGCACGTCTTTCGATTCTTTTCGGGCCATACTGTAAATACTGTTCAACGAGTTAAACAAAAAATGTGGATTAATTTGTGATTTTAAGGCTTTCAGCTCGGCCTGTGATTTTTCTTTTTCAAGCTCTTCGGCTCTAAACCAGCTCCGGGCCAGGTGAAGCAAACTTGAAATAAAAAGATAAATGGCAAAAAATAAGGAGATATCCCAAAAACTATAGTAAGCTATAAAATAATACCCTCTAAAAATATAATCGATAAGTTGATCGAACAATAGTAAATAAAAACCCGAACCGAGAGCAGCTATTGCGAGTACAGCAAAAGCGTAGGCAAAATACCTGGCACGTTCCCACAGCACCGGAAAAAGCACATTCAGGTTAAGATATACCACAGGAACTATTGGCAAATGAAAAACGGCCGTATAAATTAAATCAATCTGCTTTATTTCAGCCGAAACTTTTAACACGTTCATTAAAATTAAAAACGACAGACACCAAAACAGGATATGTTGCAATACCCTGTCTTTTATTAAACGAACCAGAATTATTTTAATATACCTGTTCATCGTTTTCTTAGCAATTCAACTTCCAGGCCATCCTCAAATGCATCTTCAGAGTTAACGTATTTACTCACAAACTTTTGTAACTCTTTAGGCTTGGCAGTAAGTAAAATAAAATCGCCGTTATCTTCATGATGGATTCTAATCTTGTTTTCCTTTATCAGGTCCTCCAGCCATTCCGGGTCAAACCAATGAATGGCCAGTTTGTCATCTTTAACGGTTAACCGGGCAAAAGTATGCACCGGAATTAAATGCAAAGTTGCAAGGGATATGTCATCTTCTCCGCCATAATCTTCAATATAAAAATCCAGAAAATATTCGTCGGCAAGTTTTATCACATGTACTTCAAATTTTGATTCGCGAACCTCTCCATCTTCATTCGAGCTTATTGTGAGTGTATACCTGGTTTTGTCCCTGACTCCGTTCTTTTTATCGCCAATAAAAGGATGCGTAAATTTCCATAAGTCTTCGGAATTGCTAAATGATATATTATTGTCATCATCCTCAAACCAATCGCCCAACAAAATATCGTTTTCAAACAAGTCCTTTTCGGTATATAAAGGATAAAACGAATATACAACGCAGCCCGACAATAAAATTGTGATGGTAGCTACAAAAAGAATATTACGTGTTTTCATTTTTTGATTGTTTTTGATTTTATATACCAAAACTAAGTGACACGTATGAGCTAAACCAATTTTTTCGCTAAGATGTTGGTTTTTATCGTTGTGCTTGAAGCGTGCGTAAAATAATTATTCGGCACCAATTAAAACAAATAATTTAAACCAATGTAAATTCCCGACTCACCATCCCGCTCGTCAGCTGCCATACCATAATCACAACGAATGATAAAATTTTCATTCATAGCTACGCGCAAGCCCAATCCAAACGAATAATGTATGGCTTCTGCATCGTTATCAAAATAATCATCATGATTATACACTCCAGGTGAATCTAATTCCACATAATAGTCAGGTTTTTCAAAATCAATTTTATCAGTTACCCTACCAAAATCGGCAAAAGCGTTCAGTCCCAAATAAAAGTTGTTATTGATAAACTGAAAACGGGCAAATTTCCAACGGGCTTCAACGTTACCTAAAAAATAAGAATCGCCAACCACCCTGTTTCTTCGTATCCCACGCAAAGAACTGGCTCCTCCAAGTCCCTCCGAGGTAGCTCCTTTCATTACAGTTGTAATCATTTGTGTTTGGTAATAAAAGGGGGCATTACCGGTAAGTGTAGCCTGGTAGGCGAGCCGGTAAACAAAC
The DNA here is from genome assembly GCF_963676735.1 of uncultured Draconibacterium sp. Classification (NCBI taxonomy): domain Bacteria; kingdom Pseudomonadati; phylum Bacteroidota; class Bacteroidia; order Marinilabiliales; family Prolixibacteraceae; genus Draconibacterium; species uncultured Draconibacterium sp. The sequence goes on from NZ_OY781464.1 coordinate 2,276,274, forward strand.
GACAGGTTGTTTGGTACCAAAGTAAAATACTGACGATGAATGACACTTAATTTGGTAAAACTATTTTCGCCACCTAAAAATTCGGGAGACCCCATTAAAACAGCTTCTGTCCATATTCCTTTCATCGGGTTGGGATGATTATCGCGCGTATCATACACTACCCCTGCCTTTAACGTAGGAACAAAACCTCCATCGGCATCCTCATCTGAAATAATACCCCACTCCTGGTATTTTTGGTAAAGGCCGGGTTGTTCGTCGTGCCCCGGTAAAAGGTCGTCTTGGTCCTTATTTTTATTCAATTTATCAACATCCACTAAATCCAATTTAAAGTTCAATAGGTTTACGCCGCCAACCCATTTTACACTTTCGCCGGCCAAATCGCCTTGCAAATCAACTTTAAAACGAAATAATTTGCGATCGTACTTGTAAAACATCCGTGTGCGGTAATCAGCTGTTTCATCATCAAACCAATCTTTATTTACAACAGCATCATACCCGTTAAAGCCATAAAAATCATAGGCTCTGTCGCTAAGATAGCTAATATCAACCGAGGTTTGCAGTCCTTCAATCAGCTTATCCGAATCATAATAAAACCGGTTTATACCACTGCCCTTTGTAAACCTCGATACTTCAAGATAAATGGAATGGTCGTATTTTGGATACCGGCTTCCATCGCCATAATGGTATAGGTTTATTAAACCTCCATACTGAAAGCCCAAATCGGTATCGAAAGTAATTGTTGGAAGCGCACCAAAATTCCAACCCTGTTTGGTTAAATCATCTTGTGCTATTAATCCAAATCTCAGGATTAAAAACATACAAATAAGCCAAATACGTTTCATGTTGTTTGATTTTAGTTAGACGAAGAAAGTATTTCCAAAAGAAATGTCATTGAATGTTTTAGTATAAGAATACATAACGAATATAATTATTTTTATACGGAAATTTACAATCCTGTTTGTAATCTGGTGACAGCACCAAACTTTTCATATTTTTTTATTTTGTTTTAGCAATCTATATTAATATTTTTAAAACAAATGAATTAATCAAATCAACATGAAATCAAACCGCAGAGATTTTTTTAAAATAGGTGGACTCACCGGAGCCGGCATTTTGGCCGGTGGCTTAACTTCATGCAAGCAATCGCCAAGTGCCCAGTCGGCCATGCAACACATAAAAGATGCAGCTATAAATAACAATCCTCAACAATTTAATATGTGCGGGTATGCTGCTCCAAAACTTAACAAAGTTAGGGTTGGTTTTGTAGGAATTGGTGATCGCGGAGCAGGCGCAGTAAAACGTATGACCTATATTGAAGGCGTAGAAATAACCGCGTTATGCGATATTCGTCAGGCGGCTGTTGATGGTGCACAAAAAATACTTGATGAAGCTGGTTTGCCAAAGGCAAAAGAATTTGTTGGCGACGAACAGGAATTTAAAAATCTTTGCGCGAGTGGACTTTGCGATCTGGTTTACACTGCAACCCCCTGGGAATGGCATGTGCCGGTTGGTTTGGCTGCTATGGAAGGCGGAGCACACACTGCACTCGAGGTATCGGCTGCAAAAACAATGGATGAATGCTGGCAAATGGTGGAAACATCAGAACGCACCAAAAAACATTGTGTTATCCTTGAAAACTGTTGTTACGATTTTTTTGAACTGCTGACTTTAAATATGGTTCGTCAGGGTATTTTTGGCGATCTTATTCATGGCGAAGGTGCCTACATTCACGATCTCGACTACTGGCATTTTAACAAGCCTCAAGACGAAAAAATGACCGATGGAGCGTATACGAAGATGTGGCGGCTTCACGAAAATCAGCGTAAAGCAAATGTATATCCAACACATGGACTTGGACCAATTTGTCAGGCAATGAACATCAACCGTGGCGACAAAATGGACTACCTGACAGCCATGATGTCTGAAGATTTTACTTTAAAACATCGCATTAAAGAAAAAGCAAAAGAAGACCCGTTTTTTGAACAGTTTGTAGGAATGAACATGCGCGGCAACATGGACATGCAAATGATTCGTACCAACAAAGGCCGCACAATTTTAATTCAGCACGAAGTATCTTCGCCACGCCCTTATTCACGTATACATATGCTTAGCGGCACCAAATGTTTTGCACAAAAATGGCCACTAAAACACATTGCTTTTGGGCACGACATTGTTGACGAGGCCGGCATGAACGAGCTAAAAGAAAAATATGAACCGGAAATTATAAAACGTGTGGGAGAAATGGCCAAACAGGTTGGCGGACACGGCGGAATGGATTTTATGATGGACTGGCGACTGATTGATTGTTTGCGAAACGGATTACCTGTTGATATGGATGTGTACGATGCAGCCACCTGGAGCTGCATTACTCCACTTAGCGAATGGTCGATTGCTAACGGATCGCAACCTATTGAAGTGCCTGATTTTACGCGGGGAGCCTGGCGTACCAACAATCCAGTTGATTTATCGCTGATTGAGGGTGGAACAACGGGGGTTAGAAATGTAAAAAATGCAAATTCATCAGTACAGCTAAACGTTGAATAACTATAAATTAGAAAGGGCAGAATATTCTGCCCTTTCTTTTTACTCACTCCACTACTTCGTGTAACAAAATAAAGTAGTTTTCTTTTTATTTTTTAATTGTTGGTAGTTATCTTTTACTCTGAAATGTCAAAAACCGCCGACTCGGATACCGACGGTTTCGCTCTAATCAAACTAAATAAAGTATGAAAAAAAATACAAACTTTACTTAACGACAAGCGAGGAATAATTTACCCCTAATCAAAAACAAAAAAAACGCCACCCATTAAAATGAGCGATGGTTGATCTAACCAAACTAATTATGGTTTAAACAGTTTTACTGTTTTGCCCACCATAAAGGAGTAGTTACTAAATCTTCTCTACCCAAAAATTGTAATGCCTGATCATAGCTGTCAGGATTAGTGTTCTGTAATGAAATTGGATAACGTAATCGTTGAGGAAAAAACTCTCGTTTGCTAATGAGTAAACCAGTCGGCGTTGCTCCAGGCAAATTTGGCAGAATATTTTCTACAGCAGGATTAACAAAGAAAGGTAACCCCAGCCTTCTATTATTATTCCATGCCTCAAGCGGTTGCATTGGGCTGTTAGCAATATACTTTTGAGTAATTATCTTTGATAAAACATCGTTATTGGTTGCTGCTCCAAAATTCTCCGAAAATACGTTAGTAACGTTTCCTGTTGTTTTATCATAAATATGGTAATTATTAATTAAATAGCTTAAAGTTTGGTCTGTATGATCAATTTACGAATATTGCTCTTTAAAGATGTATGAAACGAACATGAATTTTCCTCATTCTAAATTCACAAAAAAGAATGATCAAAATTTATGTGAGTTCCTGTCCCGATGTATCGGGATTTTGAACATTCAGAAATCGAAAAATTTTAAACAGATGAAATGACAGAAACAAAAAAAACCGTTGATTATAAAAATCAACGGTTTTAATCTAACCAAATTTATCTATGAAAAAGATCACTATTTTGTACGACCTGTCCACCAAACAGGTGTATCGTGATTATTCTTATGAGCCACTTCCTGGAAATTATCAGGGTTAGTAGTTTCTTCGCTCGATGGGTAATAGAATCTTTCCATCCACACCCATTTTTGCGAAACCGGGGCCAAAATGCCATATTCTTTTTGCAGGCGCCTGGTTTCACTCCAAATTTCCCAGTAGTTAAGTACATTCAGGTGAGCGAATTTCTGGTAAAAAATCTCTTTAATTTTTTCATCATTGCTCATTCCTGTAAAACTTGCGGCTTTTCCGTCTAAAAATGCGTCGGCAACTGGTTGAGCTGCATACGATCCATCCATAATATTTGCGGGGATAGCCGGGTTTGTTGTTACATCAAACGTATTTGATTTGTTCACCTGGTAATACCAGTTGATTGACTCTTCAATTGCTTTACGGTATGCTTCAACCGGATTAATACCCGATGCAGATTCAGGAAAGCGAACGGCAGCTTCAGCAAGCAGCAAATGTGTTTCTGATGGTGTGAAGGCCGGATATTCCATATCAAAATTATAGTAGGTAATCTTGTTATAGAATGAAAAGTAAGGCTCCAGGTGGTCGTCGTACACCCAATCTTTTGCTCCGTTAATTCGGTCTTGTTCGTATCCCAATGCTCCCATATCGGCCTCAATATTTGGAAACTGATCTGCTCCCCAAATGTCAACACCAACATAATCGCCCCATTGATTCGGCTGAAATACGGTATATAACCTTGGGTCGATTTGGTCTTCAGGCGTTGTTGGTCCTTCGTATCCAAAAATATCGCGAACCATAAAACGTGGAGCATGGAAATTATACCACATTTCTTTCATTGCACGTGGCCAGTACCACTCCATAACGTGCGCATAATCTTTTTCAGCCATACCAATAAAGTCATCGGCTTCTGAAACTACCGGCAGGTTATTTTTAACAATGTCGGCTATTACTTCCCTGGCTTTATCAGGGGCTACAACCGAGATGCGCATGGCCATTCTTAAACGCATTGAGTTGGCAAACTTACGCCATTTAAGTACATCGCCATTGTTTAAGATATCATGTACCCTAAATTTTTCGTGCGCCAATGAGTTGTTTAACTCAAAACCATTCAACGCATTATCAATTTCTTTTAGCTCATCTAAAAGCGACATATAAATTGACTCCTGAGAATCGTACTTGGCCCAGAATTTTTTCTCGTAAGCGCCGTTCGCTTCGGTGTAAGGCACATCGTCGTAAATATCAGTTAACCGTTGAAACATATATGCTTTTACCACATTAATGCAGTGTACATATATTTCGTAATTCGGCTTTTCTTCTTCTGATAAGCCATTCAACATCAGGTTTAGTACCGGGATGTTTTTGTTAAAATCAACGTAAGTTTTATTAAACTGAGTATTACGCAAGGTAGCACCCGACCAGCCGGTCCAGGCCGTTACGCTATTATCCGGAACATTGTTGTAATAAGCATACGGGAAAGTTCCCAGGCCTAAAACACGGTTGAACGCACGTGACTGGTGATAGCCAGGTCCATACTCAAGACGAAACAATTCGGTTGGTTGCAATGCCCCGGTAAATAGCATTTCAAAACTAGGTTCGGTTTGCCTTTCCGGATCGTAGAACTGGTCTTCCAACTCGCTCTGACATGATGAAAAGGTCAGTAACAGTGAGACAAAAACAATTACTCCTGTCTTTATATTTAATATGTTTTTATATGGAATCTTCATGATTGATAAGTATTAAAATCCAAGTTTAATTTCACATCCAAAGCTTCTCACACCAGGCATACCTGAATACTCGGTAAATTCATTTGTTCCTGCATATGATTCAGGAGTTACGTTTGGCGCATCTTTATAAATGTAAGCAATGTTGTTACCAAATACAGAAATACGGGCACGGTTAAAGAAAGTATTGTTAATCCAACGTTTTGGAAGTTCGTAACCGAGTGTAATTCTACGTAATGCTACGTAATCACTTTTATAAATGGCGTCTTCGGTAATATCCATATAACCCTGCCAGTAAGTTCTCTCATAATACTCCTGCGCGGCAATTAGTGTATTATTTTCTGATCCATCTTCTTTAACACCCGGAAGAATTACACCATCATGCAGAATGAAATCGTATTTTGAATCGGAAGGCGCTGCTGCGGAATGCGACTCAAGCAGTATTTTTTGATTATCAGTATTTACATAATATGGCAAACCACCACGGGCTTCATCGCGATACTTTAACGATTCTTTACCTGTTCCGTTTCCTTTCAGATACATATTGGTTTGCGAAATAAGTGTTCCACCAAACTGAAAATCGAAATCAAAATCGAGGTAAATACTTTTGTACGAAAGACTGTTGTTTAATCCACCGGTTAGGTCAGGAATTTGTTTTCCAACCTTCACCTGCTGCTCGGTATCGAACTGGTAAACACCATTTGAACCTACAACAAGATTACCATTCTCATCGCGTTTCCAGGGATTAATGAAAAACTCGCCATACTCGCCACCCACGCGGGCTTCCATGCTGGCTCCGGTAACACCCCACAAAGGCAATACATCAACACCGTCAGAAAGTTCTTTAATTTCGGTATTGTATTTTGCCAGGTTTAAAGTGGTGTTCCAGTTAAAATTACGCCCCATTACCGGCTTTCCGGTAAGCTGCAACTCTACACCGCTGTTTTGAACATCGCCGGCATTTACTTTAATTTTATTTACACCCGATGATTTTGGCACATCCAATGCAATAATTTGGTCGTAAATATTGGCTTGAAACCACGAGAAATCAACGCCCAATCGGTTTCCCTGGAAGAAATTCATCTCAAAACCAAATTCAAATTCACGCTTACGTTCCGGCTTCAGGTTTTCCGGTGGCAATTTCCCTTCTGCAATTCCCGTTTCAAAATCAGCAGGAGGCATATCGCTTGATGCTGTAGCATAAGCTATACCACCATAACTATTTACATTAAATGCCAGGTTACCAAAATAAATTGGGCCCGGACGACCAACATCGGCAAACGATGCACGTGCTTTGGCGTACTGAATTATCTCGGGTAAATCGAGCGTTTCACTTGCAATCCACGACAAACTTGCACCAGGATAGAAATAACTGTTATTTTGCGGCGGCAATATCGACGACCAGTCGTTACGCCCCTGTATTTCAAGGAATAACTGATCTTTGTAGGCCAATTGTGCCGATGCAAGCACACCGTATAGAACACTTGATCTGCGTGATCCTGAACCTTCTGATTTTACATCTTTACTACTATTTGATAGCGAGAACCAGTTTTCCACAAGGAAATCCTGAGTTAAAGACTTCACGTAACGATCACTAAAATCTTCGTATACAAAGCCAATTAAACCACTGATATTTAAATCGTCGTTGATTTTTTTATCGAAATTCAAATAAGCATTGTTATAAAAGTTAAAGATGTTACGCTCTTCAACCGAGTAGTACCCTTGCTGCGAGTTTTCGCTAAGCGGACGTGTAACTTTTTTCTTTACTTCGTTTAGTTTTCTGGTCATATCAAAACCAGAACGCAAGGTAAGCGACAGCCAGTCGGTAAAATCAATATTCAGGTTAACCGACTGAATTAAGTGATGACGGGTTTCATCAAAATCGTTTTGTGTTTGATTCCAGAAATAACTGCTTCCCAACTTACCTACCAGGCTTCCGGCAGCCTCGCTTCTTTCTTTATCTCTGAAATACCAGTATACACCTGTATCATCAACAATATTGTCTTTCCATAGCTGGGTTTTCATATCGCGGTTTACACCATAGGTAACCAAACCGTCTTGCATTCTGAAAGGAGCATTGTGGTTAAACGTGTAATAATAGTTACTGATGTAATTTACCGAAATATTTTTCGAGATATCCAGGCTTCCGTTAAAACTAAATATGTGGTTATCCTGATCGGCACCAATTACCGTGCTGGTAAATTTTTTGTTGGTGTATCCAAAACGTACATTTCCCATGTCGCCGGCATTCGACAGGGCAAAACCATTGGTTCTTAAGTGTCCGGTTTGAAATAATTCTTTAAAGTTGTCTTCCTGAGGACTGTATTCTCTCATTTGTCCATCCCACCAAAGAATTTCGCGTCCGTCCATGCGCGGGCCAAAACCTGCTGCACCACCCGATCCGTAGTAAACCGGAGTTTTAACGCCGTTAACATCTTTATACCTGAATCCGTTAGCATCGGTATCTTCAGCATTTGGCAATGCGGCACCAATACTCGAACCGGTACCAAACTCATCTTGCAACTCGGGGTAGTAGGCCACCTTATCCCAGGTAAAACTTGAATTCACTTCAACACCTAAACCCTTTTTCTTGGTACCTGATTTAGTTGTGATTAATACCACACCGTTTGCACCTGCATAACCATATAGAACCGAAGCTTTTGCACCTTTCAGAATCTCTATAGATTCGATGTCTTCAGCATTTATATCGTTAATACCTGTACCCTTGTCACGACCATCTCTGTCGTTGGCGGTCATTCCGGTGTTTTCGTCGAAAATAGGAATACCATCAACCACAAACAAAGGCCTGGTTGATGATGATGAAGTTAAGGATACCGAGTTACGGATGTTAATAATCATACCACCGGTAGGGCCGTTTGCCGTGCTCGAGATACGAACACCTGCTGCCTTTCCGTAGAGCGATGTTAAGGGGTTAACCGGCACACCACTTTTTACCAGGTCGTCAGCCTTAATCGAACTCATTGAATAACCAAGTGCCTTTTTTTCGCGCTTGATACCCAACGCTGTTACAACTACCTCGTCGATACCTACTGCGTCGGTAAGCAGTGTTATATCAACTGAAGGTCGGTTATTCACTGCTTCTTCCAATGTTTTCATTCCAACAAAAGAAAAAACCAAAACCGCGTCTCCCGGAACCTTAATAGTGTAATTACCATCAACATCGGTAATTGTACCATTATTTGTTCCTTTCTGAACTATTGAGACACCGGGTATTCCAATGCCTTCCTCATCGATAACCGTCCCGGTTACCGATTGTTGTGCTATTGCACTACCAAGTAACGCAAAGCACATACCTAAAACCAGAAAAATCTTTCGCATAGATTTTAATTTAAATGATTTTTAATAGATTGTACTAGATTAATTATTCATCTCACTAAATAATTTTTGAAATAATTTTGCTGTAATCCCCAATAATCCGGAATGCCGCCAGTTATTGGAAATTACTATTTTAGTATTACCAGAAATTTGCTCCAAACAGTACTGATTTATCGATTGCTGAATGGGCGTTAAAACATATTGATTGGCCTCTGAAACCAATCCTCCCAAAACGATAATGTCCGGATTTAATAACTGGATGGTATTTGACAATGCTTTTCCGAGTGCCTGACCAACACTGTTAAGCAATGAAATGGAAAATTCGTCACCCATCTTTGCTGCTGATATGATATCCTGCACCCGAATATCATCGGTGCAGTGTTTAAACTTATGAGTAAGTTGCGAGATGCGGTTAGTATTTACAGCCTCGATGGCTTTTTTTATTATTACATAAGCTGAAATTTCGGTTTCCAGGCAACCTCTTTTTCCGCAGATACACAAATCGCCATCATCAACAAATTTGATATGCGATAATTCGCCGGCAAAACCACTTCCCCCGTTATAAAGTTTGCCGTTTAAAACCATACCTAAACCTACACCCCAGTTCCAGTTTATAATCATGGCATTTTGGTAACCTTTGGCTTCACCAAAAACAAATTCACCGTAGGCTTCCATTCGGGCGTCATTATTTATATAAACTAATTTCCCGAATTTTTCCTTTAATCGTTCGCCAATATTCTGGTAGGCTTCTTCTTTAATGGTAAAATTTATTCCGGCAGCACTGTCTACCAAACCCGGCATAGCCATACCCACACCATATACGCTGCTGTATCGGATATAATTTTCTGATAGAATTTGGCGGGCCGTATTGTAAACCTTATCAACCAGTTCCTTGTCGTCAATTGAAGTAGTAATAAGCTCAACCGGAGCAACCAACTGATTATGTGAATCGTAAACAGCTACCTTGCCTTTAAATCTGCCCAGTTCAATTGAAATTACAAAAATGCTGCTGTTATTTAATCCAAACAAAGTAGGCCGGCGTCCACCTTTTGATTCTCCACTTCCTTTAACCTCTGCAAGTTTCAGTTGCGTTAAATCCTTTAACAAAGCAAGTGCTGTAGGCAAACTTACACCAATACTTTTGGCAATAAATGTGGCTGATAAAGTATCGTGCCGGTACAAAAGATCTAAAATCCTTTTTCGTCTTCGATACTTCTTAAGCTCATTTCCGGAAAGTGTAGTATTCTCGATATCCTCTAAAAGAACCATATAAGACAGTTTGGCTAATAAATTCGTTGCAATTTAAATATTATTTTATAAATAATTAAACTATTAGTTAATTTTTTTAATAAGTATTTTTTATTAATCAATTTTATTTTGCTAAACCCATACTAAATAAAGTATTAATGTAAAACATACAATAACTCCATACATTTTTGAAGTAAAAACTTTTAAGAAGAAAGAAACACCAAAACGAAAGTCAGAAGTAGTTATGATCAGCGGTTAAATAGCCTCAGATTTTTTCACTAATATTGTAAACACCTATTATTAACTATAATCTAAAAATTCAAGATGATCAAAAAAATTCAACTTCTTTGCAAACTTATTATCCTTTGCATTTTCTTTTCTTCATGTGGAAATTTATCGAAAACAGATTCGGACAAGCCCAACATTTTATTTATTATGAGCGACGACCATGCGTACCAGGCGATTAGTGCGTATGGCTACGGGCTGAATGAAACTCCAAACATCGACCGAATTGCCGATGAAGGTGCATTATTTACAAGGGCTTGTGTAACGAACTCCATTTGCGCACCAAGCCGTGCAGTACTTTTAACCGGAAAGCACAGTTTTATTAATGGAAAAGTGGACAACGTGCAACCTTTTGACTGGAACCAACCAAATTTCCCGAAACTAATGCAGGCCAATGGCTACCAAACAGCCATGATTGGAAAAATTCACCTTGATGGAGAACCTCAGGGTTTTGATTTTTCGATGGTACTGCGCGGACAAGGACATTATTACAACCCTGAATTTATGGTAAATGGCAGTGGCAAATGGGAGCAGATTGAAGGTTATTGTACCGATATTATTACCGACAGCATGCTTGATTGGTTAAAAAACAAACGCGACCCCAATAAACCATTTTGCGCACTTTACCATCAAAAAGCCCCACACCGCAACTGGAAACCGGCACAAGAGTACTTGAATCTGTATGACAATAAGACCTTCGATCCACCGGCAAATTATTTTGATGATTACGAAGGCAGAGGAAGCGCCGCCAAAGAACAGGAAATGCAAATTGACGGGCATGCACGGTGGGGGCACGACTTTAAACTATTAATTGATCCGGATGGGAATCCTACCGGTTTTGAAAATGAATTAAAACGTTTTAACGAACAGCAACGAAAGGACTGGCTGGCAGCTTATACGCCAAAGAACGACGCCATGAAAGCTCAGCAGCTGAAAGGCAAAGAACTTGGAAAATGGAAGTTTAACCGCTACATTAAAGACTACTTGCGTACCATAAAATCGGTTGACGATGGCGTTGGTGAAGTACTCGATTACCTGAAAGAAGCAGGCTTGGAAGAAAATACGATAGTTATTTATACTTCTGACCAGGGATTTTACCTTGGCGAGCATGGCTGGTTTGATAAACGTTTTATGTACGAGGAATCATTTCGAACGCCTTTATTGGTGCGCTTTCCAAAAGAGATTCAGCCGGGAACAAAAATCAACAAATTGGTTCAGAATCTGGATTTTGCGCCTACTTTTCTTGATTATGCCGGAATTACAGCACCTGAGGAAATGCAGGGAGAATCGTTTAGAGACCTGGTTAGCGGCAAAAACTCAGAGTGGCGCGATGCAGTATATTATACCTACTACGAATACCCATCGGTGCACATGGTAAAAAGGCATTATGGTGTAGCCACCGAACGCTACAAACTGATGCATTTTTATTACGATATTGACGAATGGGAAATGTACGATTTGGAAACCGATCCCAGCGAGATGAAGAACATTTACAATGATCCGGCTTATGCCCAGGTGCAAAAAGATCTTCACACAAAACTTCAGGAATTAAGAAGCTATTACGGCGACAGCGATGAAAACGACCAACGGTTTTTAAAAGCTTATCTCGACCACCAGGAAAAATTAAGAAAAAAAAGAGCAGCTCAATAGTAAACAAACTCATATAAAATAGAAATCTACAGGAAAACCACCTGCCAATCTGGCAAGTGGTTTTTTATTTACGGCCAGTACTGTTTAACGTAAATTAACAGAAAGAATTAAAAATTATGAATAATAAAATTGTTACATTCAAAACACCTAATTATAAAGAGGGTTCAATTTTTTATCGAAAGCGAAAAAATGGTACTAAATCAAATACGGATATACCTTACTTTCCTGTTAGTTATATTAACAGGCCTTGCGGGATATGCACAAGTACCAAATACCGACACCATTGAAATTGAAGAGCAACGTTTACTAAAACAGGAACACTTTTACGACAGCCTGGAAAACAGGGCCAACCAACGTAAGCTTACCGGATGGCTTTACGATGCATTAATCTCTCCCCCACGCCCTTATGTGGATAAAAAGGCATTGGCGCTTGACTATTTTAACAAATACGAAGGAAAAATTATTGCCAGTATTAACATTAACGCACTCGATGTTTTTGGCCCCTCGTGTACTGATACCACAAAAAAAGCCGACAACTGGGCCGAAAAAGCGGCCAACGCCATTCATACCAAATCCAACCTGAAAACCATCCGCAAGCTTTTGCTTTTTAAAATTGGTGATATGCTGGATCCTGAAGTAATGTACGAAAACGAACGGATTATCAGAGACTTGCCCTACATTCGCGATGTAAGAATTTATGTAGAGCAAGATAGCGTGTATGTGGGATTGGTTAACGTTACCGTATTAACCAAAGACAGATTTTCTTTTGGGGTATCAGGCGGAGTAAACGGTACCAGCTCGGGAGATATTGAATTATACAACCGAAATATATTTGGTGTGGGACACGAGGTTTCGGTGAAGTTTGTTGGACACATTGAACGCGAACCCTATCTGGGTGTGGAAACTTACTATAATATAAAAAACATTGGAGGTCGCTTTCTCGACATCAAGCTGGGCTATCTGAATACCTACAAGCGAGAAGGGTATGTTTTTGATCTCAGGAAACCTTTTCTTACACAAAATGTGAAATGGGGATACGGTGGATTTTCTGCTCGAATGTACCGCACCGACAGAATTAGAAACACCGACCCGGTTAAAGTGGAAGAACCGCTTGACTTGTGGGTAAACAGTTTTTGGGGTGGACGAAGCTTTAATATCAGTCCGCGACACGAGAATATTACTGAACTAACCCTGTTAAGCGGAATAAATAACTGGAACTATTTTGAAGAGCCGGTGGTGGATCCGGAAAACAGCCATTTCTTTGCTAATCGCACCTTGTATATGCTTGGGTTAACCGTTTCACAACGAAGATACATTCAGGACCAGTTAATTTACAGCTACGGAATTACCGAAAATATTCCTGAAGGGTTTAAAAACGAGCTGATTTATGGCTACGATGCCAATGAGCACGGCGACAGGCATTACCTCCATTTTTTTACTTCAAACGGGAATCTCTTATTAAGCAGGCGAGGCTATTTGTTTACATCGGCCGGTGTGGGTGGCTACCTAAAAAATAGTAAGTTTGAGGAGGGCATCATTCATGGCGAAGTGAATTTTATTTCGAAACTTGCAACTGCCGGCAGAAAAAGGGTGAGAACATTTGCCAATTTAAATTACACGCTTGGTGTCAGGCGTTTTGAAATAGAAAATCTCACACTTGGCGAGAACGACCATATTCGCGGTTTCGACAGCGATATTGCCATTGGCAAACAACGTTTAAACGTAAAGCTGGAACATGTGGTTTTCCTTCCTCACGAATTTTACAAGTTTAACATAGCCGTATTTGGTTTTGTTGATGTGGGCGCAATTGGCTCTAACAAACAATTAATTTTTAAGCAAGACTACTACAGCGGCGTTGGCCTTGGCATACGTTTTCACAACGAAAACCTGGTTTTTGAAACCTTCCGGCTTCGCCTGGCCTTTTATCCGTTTCCGCCGGCTGACATGAGTTTTGTTGGATTTTCTCTCGACGAACAATCAAAACAACGCTTTATTTCGTTTGAACCTATTGGTCCGGCTCCCATGAACTTTGAATAAAAAAAGGCAAGCGAACCTTTTCCTCTACCTTAGAACTGGAAATATATAAAAGGCTGCATATCAGCTGATATAGATTGATAAACAAATACTACAACAATAGCTGCAATTATTGCTTTAACCCAAATCGGCGAACTAATAAACCAGTTTTTAACCCGCTCTTTTAAAGCATAGCTCAACCAGTGGGTAATAAAGCCAAACAACATTACCAAAAACACCCATTTGTAAGCCACAAGAATTTCAGGGATAATTGCAAGTTGCATATCAGTGCCAATTTGGCGTAACATTCCATTTACCACCTCCATCGATTCGGAGCGAAAAAATACACGCGTAAAAGTTATAAAAGTGAAAGTAAAAGCAATTCTCCAGATCGTAACAAAACGGTTGTTCAGGTTTTCCCACGGACTAATTTTTCGCCAGAATTTGTAAACCACCAGTCCAACACCATTTAAACCACCCCAAATAATAAACTGCCACGATGCGCCATGCCACAAACCACCCAAAAGCATGGTTAGCATTAAGTTTATATTGGTATTAATGCTGCGTTTTACCTTTGGCGAAAACTTTGCCAGCAACGCAAAAACCAATACCAAAGCTGCAAAAACCGGAACCAGAATTAACTTGCCGGCCAGCAAAACCACAATAGCCAAAATAATACCCAAACTAATGTAACTAAATACCGAGCCCTCGCGGTTACCTCCAATAGGAATATACAGGTAATCTTTTAACCACGATGAAAGCGACATGTGCCAGCGTTTCCAGAACTCGGCAACACTTTTGGCCTTATACGGCGAATTAAAGTTTTGAGGCAAACGGTAGCCCATTAACAAAGCCACGCCAATGGCAATATCGGTATACCCCGAAAAATCGACATATACCTGCAAAGAGTAACCAAACAATGCCATCAGGTTTTCGAACCCGGAGTGTGTTATTGGATCGGCAAAAACCCGGTCGACAAAGTTTACAGCAATATAATCGCCAATAAATATCTTTTTTATTAATCCTTTCAGTATGATAAAAACGGCCCATCCAAACTCCTCTTTCGACAGGCGGTAATCTTCGTAAATTTGCTTTACAAAACCCGATGCACGAACAATTGGCCCTGCCACCAGCTGCGGAAAAAACGAAACATAAAAGCCAAAATCAACCAGGTTATTTACCGGCTTTGTTTCTCCCCTGTACACATCAACCGAATAACTTATGGTTTGAAAGGTAAAAAAGGAAATACCCACCGGAAGTAATATTTGGTTTACCTCGAAATGCGTGCCGGTTGCTTCGTTGGCCCACAATGCAAGGTGGTTAATTACCTGCAAATCGGTACTAAACATGATGTTTATACTATCGATAAAAAAGTAGGCATATTTAAAATAAGCCAGCAGCCCCAGGTTGATAACTACACTGGCCGCGATAAGAAATTTACGAAACAGTTCATTTTTTGATTTATAGATGCTTTTGCCTATAAAAAAATCGGCTAGGGTGCTAAATAGCAGAATAAAAAAGAAGAACCCGCTTGATTTATAATAGAAAAACAAACTAACCAGGAAAAGATACCCGGCCCGAACACTACGGTTTTTATTTTTGTACACCAAAGAATATCCGGCCAAAACAAAAGCAAAAAAGGCCCAAAAGAAAAAGCGCGTAAAAATAAGAGGTGCCGTTTTATCGTACAGAAAAATATTCCGTAAAAGTTCGTTTAATTCTATTTGTTGTAATAAATCCAAGTACTTGTAGTTTTCGTATTAGTTTATCGTATTTTCCATAGCGGCCGGTTGTACAACACCACCCTCGCCTGTTGAATTATTGCCCGACTTACTTGTGGCTGTCATTCCATTCCGCCTGATAACAAAGGCCTCAAAATCTTTTATCAGCGCGCCAAAAAACAAATCAGCAATCATCAGGTAACCTTCGCGTGTAAAATGAATTTTATCGGCCTGAGCCAGGCCATTATTCTGCCAAAGTACAACGGAATTAAGCCCACCCATAACTGAATACGTATCCCACACTCCGGCATTGTATCTTTTTGCCATTTTAAACATGCTGTCCTTAACCTTTTCGCCATTTTTATTTACATACCTCCGGTACAGGTAACTATCGTTATTTGTGGTAAAAACAATGAGGGCATTGGGTGCAGCTGCCTTAATTTTATCAATAAGCTGTCCGTAATTATCTTCAAACCGACTGCTTGAAAAGCGGCGGCCATAGGCGTCGTTTATACCTAACCCAAGAATTACCAAATCAGGGTGAAGCCCGGACAACTGTTCCTGAAAAAGCTGGCAACGCAAAAAGGCCGGAACATGCGCTCCATTCACTCCAATGCTGTGGTAAAGTACTCCATTTGGATTCGATTCTGTTGACAATCCCAACAAGGTAAAAGTTCCGTCTGCGCCAGCTTGCTTCACTAAAGTTATTTTTAGACTGTCAACCCATTGGTTTAATTCAAAATCGATATAACCGTTGTACTCTGATTTTTTTGTCACAACAGCAGAGTCGATAACAAGCGAATAATTCTGCTCTGCATTTTCGTAATAAATGCGCAACTTGTTAAAACTGTAATCCAGCTCGTTATCTTCTTCCAGTAAAATAGTAAGTTCGGCTTTTGGCGACTGTGTTGATGCCGATATACCACCTACCCCAAGCGTACCGCTTTTTTTACGTTCAACATTTCTGAAACTTTTCCAGTAGCCGTTACAACGGATGTAGTAACCAAATGGAGAGTTTGTGCGCGAAATTCGGTAAGGAAACATATAACCCCAACCGGCATTTATTTCGCCGTTAAGTTGCTGAAAACGGTTGCGCATTTGCCCCGAAAACGATCCGGCCTGAATATGTGAACCGCCGATATGAACCACATTCACTCGTCCTTCACCGGTGGTGATTAATTTTTCGAGTTTCGAATAAAAACGTTCTGCATTTTCGGTGGTTCCCGGGTAATGCATTTCATTTAAATCGTAACGAATAAAATTATATTGGTTAACATGGTAAAAGTAGTTTCCCTGCTGCGCAAAAGCCGAAAGGCCAAGCAGAAAAAATCCGATAAAAAAAGGTATTGAAAAAACCCGGCTAGCAAGTATCAGTCTTTTAGCTTTTTCGTGTTCTTTGCTGAATGTTATTTTCCGGTACACCTTCATTAAATCTCCTCCTCCAGGTAATTGTTGTACTCCAAAATCAGTGCGTTATAAAACATGTTTGCCACCAAACGTGCGCCTCGTGGCGAAAAGTGTACATAATCGGGCCGAGCCAGTTCGGGTTGAGCATTTACCCACGAAGGCATGCTATTGTGCCCGCCCATTGCCTGGTACATATCCCAATACGCGCAATTATTAGCCAGCGAAACCTCTTTAAGCTTATCTACCACACGCGGCAAATGTTTATAAGTAAGGTATTTATCCTTCTTTTTTGTCGACATATCGCTTGGCCCAATTACCAGAATAGCCGCATCGGGGCACAGTGCATTAATGCGTTTAATCTGGCTCGAAAACCAGCGGCCATAGCGGTCAATCGCTTTCTGGTCTTTTATGTACGGAATTACATTTCCGCCAAACTGTAGTATAAAGAATTTCGGGTTTAAGTCCTTGTACATTTTCAGGCTGTGCTGAAAATCGGCTTTTGTAAAAATGGTTCCTGAGCTACCACGTAAGGCAATATTGTCAACAATAATTCCTTTTGTCGAAGCCAGTTCAATACCATACACATCAGGGCCATCGTATCCCGAGAACCGCAATGTAACACTCGAAGTTGAATCGGGTAAGCTGCACTCGAGCACAGCATAATCAATATCGGGTGCCAGCGTATCGGCGAGCACGGTATCTCCCTTTGCCAAAACCTGCACCGCTACCGGGCGTTTGGCATGCCCATAAAACAGTCGCATCTGTTCATATTCGCGTGTGCGTTTATACGAAATGGCCGATTTCGACACATTCATCTCAGCTTCAAACAATACCGAATCTACAAATGGTAAAGTATCGGTTGCCAATGGTGCATAACGCGAAAAGGCTCCCATAACACCGTATCTGCTGTGTTCAACCGTTGAATCTACCCGACCATAAATTGGGTAACGTTTCCAGTTGGCGGAGTTTTGCTGATACGCACTAAAAACATAATCGTAAGGCTGCAATGCAGGCCGCAAGCCAACTCCGGTACCACCAAATTTCACCTGTAGTTTATTTCTCACAAAAGCGGTAATCCGGTCGCCTTCAATCTGGCTATCGCCATAATGCATTATCCGAACCAGCGTATCATTTTTCAGATGTTCAAAAAAACGGTAGAGGTTTTCTCTCCCCAGTTGATTCATTTCGATGCGATGAACCGTTTGTACCAGCGAATCGTAGCTGGCCCGATGAACAACTTCAACCACTGTATCGCCGGCTACAGTATCCAGCTCAATGTCTACCAGCGAGTCTATTTCGAATTGCTGCGCAATTATTGCCGACACATCGGTGTATTCCACATCATCAGCCACCAGCATTTCAGCAAAAGTTGGCATATGAAATGTAAAATCACCAACTTCAATACCGTCATCTGGTATTAACCACATTACCCCGGCTAACAAAGTAATAACGCTAAGTGTATAAATAAGAGTTTGAACCGGTTTCATTGCACGTAGATTATTAATTTCTGACCAATCTGAATTTTGCGGGCGTCTGAAATGTTATTCCATTCCAATATCTTCTCAGGAGTTACTCCCTGGTATTTTTTTGCAATAACATAAGGCGATTCTCCACTTTTTACAACATGCTCTACCTTGTTTGCTGTTTGGTGAATGGCCGTGCCCGGCAATGTACCAACCGAAAAATCAGGGATTGCAGTTACCGGTTTTTCCTTTTTCTCCTTTTTTTGTTGTAGCGCTAAATAATAAGCTGCCTTATCATTGTCAACAAAAATATCGAGCGTTTTCCCGGCCTGAATTTTTCGCTCGTTGTAAATATTATTCCAATACTTTAAATCGGCAACCCTAACATCATAATCTTCGGCAATAAATCCGAGCACATCGCCAGATTTTATGGTGTACTTTATTTTTGTTTTCCCCTCTATTTCAAGGTCTTTCACCGGTTCGCCAATAAACTGACGATTGGGTGCCGGCGGATATTCTATTTTTTGCGCAACTACCTCAAACATAGCCGAGTCCACCGTATTGTATATCGAATCCTGCTGTACCAGAAAATCATTTTTAAACTTTGCAGGCAGGCAAAGCGAAGCATTTTCAGGTAATATGGAATACGGGTATTGTGGATTATAAAACTGTACTTCAGCAAGCGTTACAGGAAGCACCAAACAAATTTGCGAAAAATGTATTTGCGTCCTAACCGGTATTATCTCCGTTTCTATCTTCGATTCATCAGGAACAAAAGCAACCGAACTCAAAAAAGCAGCAGTAGCCTGGTAGGCTGCCATAAATTCCACAATATCATTTGATGCCACAGCCATAAAATCCTGAAAACTTGCATTCTGGCCGGCACGATGCTGCAGATTTTTCACTTTTGTTTTTCCGAAAACATAGGCCAACATGGCCAGCCTGCTATCTTCAAATAGTTTTTTATTGTTTTTCAGCTCATTAACAGCAGCCACTGTTGCTTTTTCGTACTGTAAACGTTCATCATACAACTTTTCAAGCCTCAAACCATTAATCACCGACTGAAAATGGGTCAACTGCCAGATTCCTGCTCGTTTAAAAGAGCTGGAATAAAGTGCATTGCCAGCCGACAGAACTGCGGGTAGATACTGCAATTCCAAACTTAATCCGGCTGTATTTAATGCGTTTTTCACCTCCTGGTTGTAATAAGCGAATGCTTTTACAAAAGCGGTCTTTTGCTTTTCGTCGAGCGAATTTAGAATTGAATGGTAGACCTCGAATTTTTGAGGATGGTACACCGATGAATTCGGCACATAAGTCTCATTTTTTTCGTTTATCGTGCTTAGCTGCCCGGAATAAAAACTTTCGTTGTTCCAGGGATATTGCCCCGATAAACTACTCACCATTTGTTGAAAACGATAAGCATAACTTTTGGTATCGATACTATCCTGCCCAAACGTAAATTGCGTGGCCAATAAAAGAGCAGCAATAACAATCCCAAAAACAATCCCCTGCTTATTTTGCAACAATGGTTTCAAATACAATTCGAATAAAAAATGATACGCAAAAATAGGATTTCATTTAAAACAGGATGCCTGCCAATACAATTAAATGCAAAAAGTTGTTAGGCCTTAAAACAATTCGCGGGGTAACTTTATGATTGCAAACATTGTCACCCCGCGAATCATGCTCCGGAGGCATTTTTATAAATTCTCGAAAAAGTATAAACTAACCTTTTCCATTAAATGAACACGGTCTTTTCCGCGAACATTATGCGGGTGAACCGGGTAGGCAAAAAAATCGACCTGTTTGTTTTGTTTTACACACTCGCGTAAAAATTTCATGCTATGTTGCATTACAACGGTTGCATCTTGCACCCCATGAATCAGCATCAGTTTCCCATCCAAATTCTCCACATAATTTGACATGTCCGAATTTTTATAGCCTTCCGGATTTTCATAGGGTCTGTCCATATAGCGTTCGCCATACATAATTTCATACATACTCCAGTCCACCACAGGTCCACCGGCAACAGCCACTTTAAATACATCCGGATGTTTAAGTTTAAGGTTTAAGGTCATAAAGCCTCCGTAGCTCCAGCCGTGTACTCCAATTCGTTCAGTATCAACGTAAGGCAACGTTGTAAGATACTCAATACCCTGCATTTGGTCTTCGGTTTCCAACACGCCCAACTGACGGTGAATGGCAGTTTCAAAATCGCGTCCGCGGTTGTTTGTTCCGCGGTTGTCAAGTGTAAAAGCGATGTAACCTTTTGATGCCATGTAGTATTGCCACCAGCGTGCCTGGTTGTGCCAGCCTTTATTAACCAACTGGCTGTGTGGCCCTCCATAAACGTACACCACCACCGGGTATTTTTTGGCCGGATCAAAATCAACCGGAAGAATAATCCTGCCGTGCAAATCGTGTTTCCCGTCTTTTGTTTTTATCGACACCAGGCGGTTTTCGCCCAACTCATAGTCTTTTAGAGGATCATCGGCTTCAAAAACTGTTCGCAGCACATCGCCTTTTACCGATAGCAAATCAACCTTACCCGGCACGTTAGTTCCCGACCACCGATCTAAAATGTAATTAGCACCGGGACTTAAAACACCTGCATGCATGCCACTTTCGCTGGTCAGCTTTTCAACAGCTCCGGTTTTTACATTTACTTTGCACACTTTCTTTTGCAACGGATCGTCGATTGTTGCTTCAATAAAAAGGGTATTTTCTTTGCTATCGAAGCCAAGTATATTTGTAACCTCCCACTCTCCTTTTGTGAGCTGCTTCAGCAAATTGCCATCGGTGTTGTATTTGTACACGTGAAACCATCCATCGCGTCGGCTCAGGTAGTAAAACTCGTTTGCATTTACTGATGAAAAGTGTATTGGATGCAATGGTTCAACGTAAGTTTCTGCCTGCTCTTCAAACAAAGTCTTAACCTTTTCGCCGGTAAAGGCATCGTAACAATTAAGTTGCATATGGTTTTGTGCACGGTTTAATTCTGCCAGGTAAATATATTTTTCGTCGGGCGACCAGGCTACATTAGTCAAATAATGATCGAACGGTTCGCCTGTTTTTAAAAACACAGTACTTTGAGTTGCAATGTTGTAAACCCCCAATGTAACGTGGTGACTGTTCATACCTGCCATGGGATATTTAACCGGTTTGTGTTCAGCCTGGCGGGCCATATAATCCACCAATGGATAGTCTTTCACCATGGTTTCATCTTTACGGTAAAATGCCACAAAACTACCTTTGGGCGAATTAAAGAGGCCACCGGAAATACCAAACTCGTTGCGGTGAACCGACTGCCCGTTCACAATGCCACTGCCGCCATCGGTGGTAATTTGTTTATAGTTGCCATTTTCGAAAGCTATCCATACATCATTTTCGCGGGTAAAGCTGGCAAACTTACTTTCGGCATTAAAAACAGCATTTTCGGCATTTTCAATTAAATCAACCGAATAGGCTGTTTTTTCAACAGGATTAACCACATAAAAATTCATAGCTGTAGTTAGCAGCAACTCCGATGGATTTAACCAGCGATAAGCAGGAATCCTACTCATTTCGTCACCTGTTATGGCATTCAACTCATCTAAAGAAATAAGCTTGCTTTTGGCTCCTGTTTTCACCTGTTCTGCCAGCAATTCGCGGTTTTCAATGTAAGTAAACTGTTTATCGTTTTGCCATTGCAAGCCCGATAAACCTGCAGGTCGTAAATAGGTATAACGGCCATACACCGCATCCTCGAGGCTCATTTGTTTGGTTTGGGCAAAAACAACTGTGCTTATAAAAAGAAAAATTAAAACAATTAGGTGACGCATTTTTTCGTGATTAAAATTAAACGACGAAAGTAGCAAAACTTCTTTTTATCCGAACATGAGAAATAACAGGGATTCCATTCTCGAAAAGCGAAATCCCTGTTTATATTGCAATTCACCTAATCCGTTTCGTTTATTGAAAGCAGTTGCAAATCGCTTACTGTTTTAATTAAACGAATCATTTCGCTCCGGTAACCTTCGTGGTCGGCACCTTTTGCTCCTTCAGCCAGTTCAATTACCGAATGAATGTTTGATGTGCCCACAAATTCAGACTTGCGGAGCAACATCCCAAAAGATGCAACAGCTGCCGAAAAGCGAAAATCATCAGATGTTTTTTCGGTTAACTGACTGATTACGGGAACTTCCAACAATTTGCTTTTTTTCTCGTCAGGCATTTTGTAGCGCAATTTTACGGTTAACAAATCATTGCTCAAAGTACCTTCTGCCGGCATTCTGTTTTTCTGATATTTTAATGCATCAACCGGAGGTGCATCGGTTTCAGCACCAACCGGAACAATTTCGTAAAGCGCGGTAACGGTGTGTCCTGCTCCTATTTCGCCGGCATCCTTTTTATCGTCATTAAAATCTTCATCGTTTAACAAACGGTTTTCGTAACCCACCAGCCGATAGGCTTTTACCTGTTCAGGATTAAATTCCAACTGTAATTTTACATCACTGGCTATAGTAAAAAGCGTTCCGCCAAACTCGCTCACAAATACTTTGCGTGCTTCCTGAATATTATCGATATAAGCATAGTTTCCATTTCCTTTATCGGCAATGGTTTCCATTTTATCGTCTTTAATATTTCCGGTTCCAAAACCGAGTACCGACATAAAAATGCCACTTTCGCGTTGTTCTTCCACCAGGCGTTCCATTTCTGAAGTGCTTGAAACACCAACATTAAAATCGCCGTCAGTAGCCAGAATTATTCGGTTATTACCACCTTCAATAAAATTTTGAGCAGCTATTTTATAGGCCAGCTTCAAACCTGCTCCACCGGCAGTTGAGCCACCGGCATTAAGTTTTTCAAGGGCAGTAAGTATTTTCGTTTTTTCGTTTCCAGGTGTAGAATCGAGCACCTTGCCGGCTGCTCCCGCATAAACAACAATGGCTACCCTGTCGTTTGGGCGTAACTCGTTTACCAACATTTTAAAAGCCCGTTTTAGCAAGGGCAACTTAGTGGGTGCATTCATCGAGCCGGAAACATCAAACAAAAATACCAGGTTTGATGGAGGCAATTCACTTTTGTCAATGCTTTTTCCTTTTAATCCAATTTGCATCAGGTAATGTTCATTGTTCCAAGGGCAAAGCGCCACTTCTGTATTTACACTAAAAGGATGTTCTCCTTTTGGCTCGGCATAATCATAACTGAAATAATTAATCATTTCCTCGATACGGACTGCATCAATGGGTGGTAAAGTTCCCGAATTAAGGTAACGCCGCACATTGGCGTACGAAGCATTATCAACATCTACCGAAAAGGTTGATAGTGGATTTATCTGCACATTTTTAAAACCATTTTCACTTATGCTTGCGTAATTTTCGGTATTACATTCGGGCTCTATCATTGAAAATGCAGGAGAAATAAAGCTTTTTTTAAGCCTTGTTACTGCCCCCGTTGTTTCGCGATGTTTGCTTTTACCAAAACCAACTACTACCACTTCGTCGCAGGAAACCGTCGAACTGAGCATTTGTACATTTAAAATGGCCTCATTGCTTATGCGAACTTTTTGGGTTTCCATGCCCACAAACGAAAACACCAGTTTTCTATCTCCGGGATTCACCAAAATACTGTAATAACCGTTAATATCGCTAACTGTTCCGCGTTGGGTGTTTTCAACTGTTACCGTAACGCCGGGTAAAGGACTTCCCATCTGGTCGCTAATTGTTCCTGATATTGTTCGTTGTTCTGTTGCCAGTGCTATTCCCGAGAAGGCAAAAAGCAAGGCCAGTGTTAAAATAATTTGTCTCATGATTTTGAGTTTTAAATATTGAATTCATTTACAGGATGCTCAACGCAGATGAATTCCATAAAAAATTTTTAATAAAACTGAATTATCTTACTTTTAGGTGATTTTTAAACCAACATGCGGCTTACCTTTTTTTACCGAAATATACAGAAGCTGAGCGACGAAGAATTGCTTATACTGTTTCAGAAAAAACAGGAAACAGACTACCTTGGCGAGTTGTACAAAAGGTACATGCACCTGGTTCACGGGGTTTGTTTAAAATACCTAAAAACACCCGACATGGCAGAAGATGCCGTAATTTCGATTTATGAAAAACTGCAGACAGAAATTAGCAATCACAACATAAAAAACTTTAAAAGCTGGCTATACGTAGTTACCAAAAATTACTGTTTAATGCAGCTGCGCAAAACAAAGCCAGGCCAAATTATTTTAAGCGACAGCGAGGCTGAACTTTCGGCTTTTATGGAAAATGAAACAGAATTGCATCCTATAGATAGCGATGACAACAGCGAAGAGACAGAAAAAGCACTGGCTGCCTGCATAAAACGCCTAAAAGCGGAGCAAAAAAAATGTATTCGTTTGTTTTATTTTGAGCAGAAAAGCTACCGTGAAATTGCTGAGGAATTAAAAACAGAAATCAAAAAAATTAAAAGCCTGATACAAAACGGAAAACGCAACCTGAAGATTTGTTTGGAAGCTAAAAAATGAGCAACAGAAAAACACATATCGACAAAAAAATAATCAACCGCTATCTGCAAGATAAGATGAGCGACAAAGAGCGCAATGCATTTGAAAAAGAAATGCAAAAAGATGCGTTTTTAGCTGATGCTGTTGATGGTTTTATGGCACATGCCGCAACTACTTCCGACACCGGTTTAATTGAAGACAGAATTAAACAAAAACCAAAAAAAACCATGCCTTATTTTGCAGCTGCGGCCTCGGTGCTCCTGCTGCTCACTTCGGGTATAATTTGGATGCAGCTTAGGCAAGAGGAACCTGCTCCAAAGTTAAGCGAAACACGTATTGAGAAAAATTTTAAAAACAAGCCAGGCCCTGCCGAACAACCCACCGAACCTGAAATAATGGTTCGAAAGAAAGCCACTGAAGCTGAACAACCAAAAGGCAAAGCTGCAAAACCTATCCAAACTGAAAAAGCTACTTTGCCTGTAGCAGCTGAGCGTAAAGATGCCGATGATGCTGGTAAACCAACGCCCCCAATTACCGAAGCAAAAGCTTTAAAAAGCACTCCTGAAAAAGAGGTACCCAAGGCTAAAATTACTGCAGCTCCCAAGCCCCCGGAGCCAAACGAAATCACACTGGAGATGAGCGACAAAGAAGAAAACCCGGAGCTTATTGCAAAGCCAGGTGCAGCAGCTCAAAAAACCAGAGAGGCAACACAAGTGCATGGTACGGTGGTTTCGGCTGACGATAGAATGCCACTGCCCGGGGTTACGCTTGTTGAGAAGGGCACTGATAACGGCACAATCAGCGATATAGAAGGTCGTTTCAACTTAAAGCTAAAAAACGACAGCAACCCGGTAATTGCCAGTTTTATTGGAATGGAAACACAGGAGTTTAACCTGACCACAGATTCCGCACATATTGTTGCACTGCAGGCCAACGAAGTAGCACTTAACGAAGTAGTAGTGGTGGGCTTTGGCAAGCAAGAGAAAAAAGCAGCAAACATAACTGGAAGCCAGGTGGCAGACTCCCGGGAAACAATAGAAGCAACACCGGTTTGCGGCATGAAAGAATACAATACCTACCTTAAAACAAAAGCAATTTTATCCGCCAATAGCGATGCTAAAAAAGTAATTGTTAAACTGAGTTTCAGGCTTGAAAAAGATGGACAAATAACTTCGTTTGAAAATCTGAACAAAGCCGAAGCGCACTACTTCAACCAGGCAAAAAATATGGTTAAAAACGGCCCCAAATGGACACCTCGCTATCAGAATAATAAAAAAACTGCATCAACTGTTACACTGCGAATTGTTTTTAAAAACCAGTCAAATTAATGCACATGCGAAAAAGCTTGCTTTTTTTAGGTCTCATTCTCACTATTTTTAGCTCGGCACAAAACCGCGAGAAAGCATATTTAATTAACGAACAACTGGGGAAAGGCATTAATTTTGGCAATATGTTTGAAGCTCCCGGTGAAACCGCTTGGGGCAACCCCTGGCTACCACATTATCCGCAATTGGTAGCCGAACTCGGATTCAACCATGTGCGTATTCCCATTCGCTGGGAGCCCGAAAGCCGAAGTTCAGCCACAGCTCCCTACACCATCAATGAGGCCTTTTTGGAGCGGATAAAACAGGTGGTTGACTCAACGCTCAACAATGGTTTGTTCGCCATTATAAACATGCATCATCACGAGGCCTTGTATGAAAACCCTGAAGCCCAAAAGGCACGATTCCTGGCCCAATGGAAACAGATTTCGGAATATTTTTCTCATTATCCTGATTCGCTGCTTTTTGAAGTATTAAATGAGCCACACGGCAACCTTACTGCTGAAAAGTGGAATATTTTTCTAACCGATGCTTTAAGCACCATCAGAAATAGCAACCCCGAACGCATTGTTCTTATTGGCACTGCCGAATACGGCGGATTGGGAGGCTTGCAAAAATTGCAACTCCCCGATGATGAAAATATTATTCTTACCGCCCATTACTACAATCCTTTTACGTTTACCCACCAGGGGGCAGAATGGAGTGAAGGAGCAGCAGCATGGCTCGGAACTGAATGGAACGACACCGAAACCGAACGCCAGATGGTACAAAACGATTTTGCCCCTTTAAAAGCAATTGAACAGCAAAAAAGTATTCCGGTGCACATTGGCGAATTTGGCGCGTACAACAAAGCTGGTTTGGCCTCGCGTGTTCGCTGGACCACCTACCTTGCACGCTTTATTGAGTCGCAGGGATGGAGCTGGGCCTACTGGGAATTTAGTGCCGGTTTTGGCATTTACAACCCTGCCAGCTCAAGCTATAACCCGGAACTTATTGATGCTTTGCTTACCCGGCAACTACCCAACCCCACCAGCTATGTTGGCACGCCGGTTTATTCTTCAGAATTTACAAAAACCATAAGCGACTGGCAGCTACATGCCAACAACGGAGCGCTCGCAACAGCCACCCAAAATACAGGTGCGCTGCAAATTAACATTAGCAAAAAAGGCACCGAAGGCTGGCACATTCAACTCGCCAAAAACAATCTAGCCTTACAAACCGGAGAAAAATACCGCTTAACCTTTAAGGCAAAAGCCAAACAAAACAGGACCGCCACTTCGTATGTGGGTATGAGTGTATCGCCGTGGAGCTCGTATAGTGGCTATAACAGCATAAGCCTTAGCGATACCTTTAAAGTGTATTCATTTATTTTTGATATGACAACCACCGACAATACAGCCCGTATTGTTTTTGATCTTGGAACTGCCATTCCTGATGTTAGCATTGAATACGTTTTACTTGAAAAGGTAGCGTTACAGTATCCTACAGCGCTTGAAAACGAACAACTTTCATCAAGCCTGGTTTTTCCCAATCCGCTTAACGAAAAGCTAAATATTATGAACCTCAATAATTTTGAACAGCTTACTATTCTGAATACAAACGGCCAAACGCTGCTCCAAACACGGCTTGCTCCGCAACTCAATACCATTCAATTGAATAAGATTCCATCTGGCATGTACTTTGTTATTCTAAGTAGTCAGAATAAAAGAGAAAGCATAAAAATCATAAAAAAATAACGAGATGAAAAAAACAATTTTAAGCATTTTACTACTCGCCTTTGTTGCACTTGCGTTTGCACAAAACAGTCACACAGGAGTTATTACTGTTGAAGGAAAATCATCAGTAAAACTTTTTCCCGAAGAACTTTCGTTTACCGTAAATTTCAGTGTTAAAGATGAGAACTATACCAGATGTGCCGAACTATCGGTAGAAAAAATGGATAAAATAAAAAAACTGTTTGCAAAAAATGGCATTGACAATGACCTTATTACAGCCGGCAGCTATTCCATCCGTGAGGTACAGAAATACAGTCAGGAGTTGCGCCAATCGGTTTTCGACGGCTACGAGGCGAACATTCCGATTACCATTCGTACCAAAATAGATTATAAAAAGAACGATAAGATATTCGAACTGATTAAGGATAACCTGCAATCGAATTTCAATCTGAGCTTCGAACTATCGGAAGAACAAATGGAGGCGGTGAAAGAAAAACTAATTGCCCTGGCGGTTAAGGATGCCCGACAAAAAGCGGATGTTATTGCAGCAACTACACAGGTTGAACTGGGCAAAATAAAAGCCATAGAATATGGCGAACCGCGCATGATTGGCCCTTACAATAAAAACATGGAACTGATGAGTGGCGGTATGATGCCAATGGCGCGCGAAGCCGATGCCGGAATTACCTCGGTGCTCTCGCCCGACGAAAAAGAAATGCGCACCAACATTGTTATTTCGTGGTATATTAATGAATAAATAGTTGGGAAGCTTTTTTATCAGTTAATTAAATTTTGTAAGATGAGGTGTTGAACTTTCCGCCTGTTGTTTGGTTGTGTTACTTTTATCGGCAAATAAATTAAACAATGGCAATTACAGTACACCCTGAAGCTAAAGCACTGATTTTCGACCTGGACGGAACACTTTCCGATTCTCTTCCTGTACACATTAAAACCTGGAAAATGATAGGTGATAAATTTGGTTTTGATTTCGATCCACAGATTATTCATGATATGACAGGCCGTCCAACCATTGAATTTGCAAAACACGTTATTGAGCGTTATGGCGTAAGTGAAACTCCTGAAAATTTGGTAAAAATGAAACAGGAGTCGTTTTGGGAACTCGACCATTTGCTTGAACCCGTTGAGGAGGTAATGGCTATTGTAAAAAACTACCACGGCAAATTACCGATGGCGGTTGGAACAGGTGCCAGCAGGCGCAGTGCCGAAGTACAACTGGACGCCCATAAAATCACCCATCTTTTTGATGCCATTGTATCGGCCGACGATGTAACAAAACACAAACCCG
Organism: uncultured Draconibacterium sp.; assembly: GCF_963676735.1. NCBI lineage: Bacteria > Pseudomonadati > Bacteroidota > Bacteroidia > Marinilabiliales > Prolixibacteraceae > Draconibacterium > uncultured Draconibacterium sp. The sequence goes on from NZ_OY781464.1 coordinate 2,305,463, forward strand.
AGCCGGAAACCTTTTTGGAGTGTGCCCGCTTAATGGGTGTTGAACCAAAATATTGCCAGGTTTTTGAAGATGGCGACCTTGGAATTATTGCAGCCAAAAAAGCCGGTATGTTTGTTACCGATGTTCGCGAACATATTGCTTACGGCGAATGGGCACGTTAATAGTAGCACTTAAAACGGTTGCCCCCTTGTTCCTGGTTATTTCGCTTGGAGCAGTTTTTTCGCGGTCGAAAGTATGTACCCCCGCATGGATTGAAGTACTAAACAAATATGCCTTATACATTGGCTTTCCGGCACTTGTTATTGCCTCGTTAATGCCACTTGAAACGGGCGAGAATTCGTTTATCCAGCTTATTATTCACACTTCGGTTTACAATATTTGTTGCATGCTTCTGGCGTTTCCGGTGGCAAAGTTGCTAAAGTTAAAGCAATCGATGCTGCGCACCTTGTTTCTTATTTTGCCCTTTGGCAATATAGCTTACCTCGGTATTCCGGTATTACAAAATGCCTTTGGCGATGCTATTCTGCCGGTTGCAGCAATTATTTCAGCCGTATATTTGTTTTGGTTGCTAACCCTTGGAATTATTCTGGTTGAAGCATACGGTGAAGAACAAACCAGCATAAAAAAACTCAGCCTCAGTTTGGCAAAAAACCCGCTGCTTTTATCCGTATTTATTGGTGTTGCCATCGTTGTTTTTAATTTAAAACTACCCAATGTAGTTGAACAAACCATTAATATTTTTGCCAACTCGGTTACAGCAGTGGTGTTGTTTGCTCTTGGTATTTTCCTTGGGAAACAGGAAATTGGAAAATTACGCGATTGGTACACCGTGTCGGTTATGGTAGTTACTACCATGTTATTTTTACCATTTGTTTTTTACCTCTACTTAAAAGCAGTTGGACTTGACAGCGAACTAACACAGGCATCGATTATCGACGCTGCCATGCCCTTGGGCTTAACACCATATGTACTCACGGTACAATATAATCTGAAATCGAAACTGGCTGCACGTATTGTGGTTTTAGGTACGATTCTTTCGGTATTTATTATTCCGCTGTGGATGGTTTGGCTTAATATTTAAGCAGTAAAATCGAGCGACAAGCCATCGAGTTTGCCCATAAAAACCACCTTACTTTCAGCTGCATCCAGTAAAAGTTCACCTTCCTCCAACTCAAAGCGACCTCCTACTCCCTGCAAAATGTACTCGTAGGGTTCATTTTCAAAACACAAATAGCCTTTACATCTGTAAATGCTGGTTTTATAAATATCAAGCGTATATTCCAGCCAATGCAAAAAAGCCGCTTTATTTATGGCCTTAGAAAAGCTGATCGTTTTAGTTTGAATGGATGCGTGGCTGCTTGCATAGCTAAGCAAACGATATTCGTTAAAGGCTTGTTGCTGTATTTTCTCGAGCTGTAAATTTTCTACTTTCCCATAGCTTACCAACTGAATATTAGCCAGAGGAACCAGGCGTTCAAGGTCTTCACTAAGTGCTTTACAATCAACACTATTTATGGCTTCGGTTTTATTTACCAGAACCAGGTCGGCAATGGTTAATTGTTTAATGGTGGTTTCCTGCTCCGGGTGATTTTTAAAATTCAGCGCATCAACCAGGCAAATTGTGCCATTGTAGTTATAGATCTCCTGCAGGTTTTTATCGGCAAAAAAAGGCTGAACTACCGGTGCTGGATCGGCTATTCCCGTAGTCTCAATCAACAGGTGTTCTACATTTGGGAATCGTTCTGCCAGTTCTTTTAAAACCTGTTCGTATTCGTCGCTGATAGTACAGCAAATACAGCCTTGTTTTAGTTCAAACATCTGGCTGGCATCTACTCCTTTTATTAATTTGGTATCAATGGGTACATCTCCAAATTCGTTTTCAACAAGGGCAAACTGCACTCCCGAATACCATTTTAGTAAATGGTTAATAAAAGTTGATTTGCCGGCTCCCAGAAAACCGGTAATTACAGTAACTGATATTTTCGCTCTTCTATCCAAGACGGTTTTAAACTTATCATTTTTTAAACTACCACAAATACTCCAAACAGGTTCAGTATAACAATTACCATAGCAAAAATTAAAACGTAGCGTACATATTTTGCACCACCTTTAACGGTAAAGTTAGCCCCCAACCAGGCTCCAAACATGTTTCCTGCGGCAAGTATTAAACCCGCAACAATATCAACTTGTTTATGAAAAATAAAGATGCCCAACGAGAAAATGGTATAGATTAAAACAATAAAAACCTTTATGGCGTTGGCGCGCACCAGGTTATGTCCACACCCCAGAACCAGTCCGGCAAGCAAAAAGAAGCCTACTCCCATTTGAATAAAACCTCCGTACAAACCAATTCCAAAAAAAATAATGTATTGCATCACCGTTGGTTTAGCATCGACTTTCCCGGCAAGCTCTTTCACCCAGGCGTCGGGTTTTAATACTACAACCAGCAACAATACAACCATTAATCCCGCGATAATTTTCTTGAGCAGGTTCACATCCATTTCAACGGCGAATAGGGCACCAAGCAGCGAGCCCAGTATAGCAGGTACAGCCAGACGATAATCGGTTTTTAAATCCAATACCTGTTTGTTACGAAAAGTACCTGCACCGATAATATTTTGAAGCAAAATAGCAATACGGTTGGTACCATTGGCAACATTGGCCGGAAGCCCGATAAACATCAGCAGCGGAATAGTTAACATCGATCCGCCACCAGCTGTTGTATTAATAAAACCGGCCGCAATGCCTGTTCCAACAAGCGCTAAAATTAAATACCACTCGAATTCCATAAGTTCCGTTTTTTTTGTTCGAGGTTTAAAGAAAGACAAAACCCTAAAGGTATCGAAAACTTTAGGGTTCCATGTATCGTTAGGTAAACCAAAAAATCAGGCTTACACAATTTTCGTTTTTAATAGGCAAACAGAGGGAAATCCTTCATCATGACATGAACTTTTTCGCCAATAGCTTTAATGTAAGCATCATTATCGATGTTGGCAATACAGTCGTCAATTAGCTGAACAATTTCAGGCATAAGGTCTTCTTTTACGCCACGGGTTGTAATAGCCGGTGTACCAACGCGTAATCCCGACGTTTGGAATGGTGAACGGCTATCAAATGGAACCATGTTTTTATTAATGGTAATTTCGGCATTCACGATCGTATTTTCAACAATTTTACCCGTAATTTCAGGATACTTGGTACGTAAGTCAATCAACATCGAGTGGTTGTCGGTTCCGCCCGAAATAACCTTGTACCCAAGATCAACAAAAGCCTGCGCCATCACTGCAGCATTCTTTTGCACCTGTGCCTGGTATTCTTTGTACGATGGATCCAGCGCTTCGCCAAATGCAACTGCTTTTGCGGCTATTACATGCTCGAGCGGTCCGCCTTGCTGCCCCGGAAAAACTGCCGAATCAAGCAACGACGACATTTTTCGCACCACGCCTTTTGGGGTTGTAATTCCCCATGGGTTATCAAAATCTTCGCCCATAAGAATAATACCACCGCGCGGCCCACGCAAGGTTTTATGTGTAGTTGACGTTACAACGTGCGCGTATTTAACCGGATTATCTAACAAACCGGCAGCAATTAAACCAGCCGGATGTGCCATATCTACCATAAACAATGCACCAACGCTATCGGCAATTTCGCGCATACGTTTATAGTCCCATTCGCGACTGTAGGCCGATGCACCACCAATAATCAGTTTTGGTTTGTGCTCTTTTGCCAGCGCTTCCATTTCATCGTAATCAACCATTCCGGTATCTTCCTTCACCTTGTAGGCAACCGGCTTGTATAAAATACCCGACGAGTTTACATGCGAACCATGCGAAAGGTGCCCGCCATGCGACAAATCAAGCCCCAGAAAAGTATCACCCGGTTTTAGTATTACGCTTAACACCGCCGCGTTAGCCTGTGCACCCGAGTGTGGCTGCACATTAGCCCAAACAGCCCCGTATAATTCTTTAATACGGTCGATGGCCAATTGCTCGGTCATGTCAACAAACTGGCAACCACCATAATAACGTTTTCCGGGGTAACCTTCAGCATATTTATTGGTCATTACCGAACCCATTGCTTCCATAACCTGTTCGCTCACAAAGTTTTCCGAAGCAATCAATTCAATTCCGCCCAACTGGCGCTGGTGTTCTTTCTTGATAATATCAAAAACCAAAGTATCTCTCTTCATCGTGTAACTGAATTTATTTTAAATATGAATGCCAAAGTTAATACATTTTAATTCAGCGCCTTGTTCATTAAATATAGTTTTCAGGAGAATTTTAAAAGAATTAAGATAAAACGGTTTGGCTGGCTAACGGGCTTTCCGCTTAAGTTGCCAAACAGTTTGCGGTTCTGCCAACGCCACGCAGGTAGCTCTCCTGGTTCGCTCCTGTCCGTCGGGCATCACGTGCAAACTGTTTTTTGGCAAGCTGTCGCTGCAATCCCTGCCAGTCTGTAGCGAGGTTTTTAATTCAAAAAAAACTTTTACAGCCCATTAAACCTTTAGGGTAAAAAGCAATCCATTGGTAATAAAGTTAACTTGTAACAACAAAAAAATTAATTAGCAGATGAAGAAGTTTATATTTCCATTGATGTTAGCATTAATTACCTTGCTAAGCTCCTGTAAACAAGGCAATAACAATAACTCATCGGCACCACAGGGCCCCGGAAATTTTAACCCGGAAGAAATGGTAAACCGCCAATTAGAGGAGTTAAACAAAATACTTGTATTTATCGACGATCAGGAAGAAAAAATGCGCGAGGTACTTTCGGCAGGCATGAAAAACATGATGGATATGCGCGAAGAAATGCGCAATGGTGGTGGCGACCGCGAAAGCATGCGTAAAGCAATGATGCAGGCCCGTGAGGAACAAAACGCAAAAGTGAAGAAAATTCTGTCGGATGAGCAGTGGGAGAAATACCAGGCTTTTGAAGCAGAAAGGCGTTCGCGTCGCGGACAGGGCGGCGGTCCCGGTGTAAGACCACAATAAGTATAAAAAAATGCCATCTGAATTATTTCAGATGGCATTTTTTTAGTTGTTTTAAATTCCCAACAAAAGCTCGCCGGCATCTTTTCCGCCGGTAAACATCCGTTCCGGATTTTCAATCAACTCCTTCACTTTAACTAAAAATCCTACCGAATCTTTTCCATCAATAATACGGTGGTCGTACGATAAGGCCACATACATCATCGGGCGAATTACCACCTGGCCATTTACAGCCACCGGGCGTTCAACAATATTGTGCATACCTAAAATTCCGGACTGTGGCGGATTAATAATCGGCGTTGAAAGCAGCGAACCAAAAACGCCACCATTTGTAATGGTAAATGTTCCGCCGGTTAATTCTTCAACCGTAATTTTTTTATTCCTGGCTTTTTCGGCCAGTTGTTTGATTTCCAATTCAATTGCCGGAATCGTTTTACTTTCTGCATTGCGTACAATTGGTACCATCAAACCTTTTGGTGTTGATACAGCAATACCAACATCAACAAACTTCGGCATTACAATTTCATCGCCATCAATTTGCGCATTTACCATTGGGTGATAATCCATTGCCGTTGCAACGGCTTTGGTAAAAAACGACATAAAGCCTACTTTAAACCCGTGTGCTTCAACAAATTTATTCTGATATTTTTTACGCAAATCCATTACGTAACTCATATCAATTTCGTTAAAAGTAGTAAGCATTGCCGTCTCGTTTTTCACCGAAACAAGGCGCGCACTTAACTTCCTTCTCAGGCTCGACATACGCTGACGTTCTTCGTCGCGTGTGGCTTCTTTTTGCGGTATAGCAGGCGATATAGCTTGCGGTGCATTAACCACGGCCACCACTTCTTTTTTCCCGAGGCGCTTCAGACCATTTATCACATCATCAACCGATAAGCCATGCTCTTTCATTACCTCTTTGGCCACCGAGGTAACCTTTACCTTGTCGTGCTCAACCGACGCCGACACCGCCGGTTTCTCTTCAGTTTTTACTGCTGTGCTTTCCGGCTTCGCTTCTTCTTCAGCAGGCGCAGTTTTTGGTGCGGCAGCAGGGGCCTCAACGCTGGTATCTATGATACACACCACGGCACCCACTTCAACGGCTTCGCCTTCGGCCGCTTTAATTTCAATTTTTCCACCTTCGCTGGCAATAATGGTTAGTGTGGCTTTATCCGATTCTACTTCAGCTATTTCCTGGTCTTTGGCAACTACAGCTCCATCTTCAACAAGCCAATTGCCAATTTCAACTTCGGTTATCGATTCTCCCGGACTGGGAACTTTGATTTCAATAATCATACTTTGGTTTTTTATGACGCTACAACTTCTTTTTCTTCAAATACTGATTGCAAAATCAGGTCGAGGCCCTTTTTGTGTTTATCCATCAGACCAACTGCAGGGCTGGCACTTTCAGGGCGAGCTACTACCCTAAATCCAACACAATCCAGTTTACGGTTAATAAATGGCCATGCCCCCATGTTTTCAGGTTCGTCTTGCGCCCAAATTAATTCTTTTGCATTCGAATATTTTTTCTGTATCGCTGCAATCTGTTTATTTGGGATCGGATATAACTGTTCCATTCGAACAATGGCTGCATTGTTTATTCCATTTTCGTTTTTGTGTTTTAACAAATCGTAGTACAACCTTCCGGAGGTAAAAACAATTTTCTCAATCAGTTCCGGCTCTGCCACCGGGTCATCAATAACTTCCTGGAAATATCCTTCAGCAAACTCCTCAATTTTTGAGGTAACCATAGGGTGGCGCAATAAACTCTTGGGTGTAAACACCACCAATGGCAGGCGCATTTTCATTTTTACCTGACGACGCAACAAATGGAACATATTAGCCGGCGTTGTTGGCAATACTATTTGAATATTGTTGTTGGCAGCCAATTCGAGGAAACGTTCGAGGCGAGCCGATGAATGTTCGGGCCCCTGCCCCTCGAAACCATGTGGCAAAAATAACACCAGGCCATTCATCAGTCCCCATTTCTCGAATGCAGAAGTTAGGTATTGGTCGATAATTACCTGTGCCACATTGTGGAAATCGCCAAACTGAGCCTCCCAAATTGTTAAACCATTAGGCTCTGATAATGCATAACCGTATTCAAACCCCATAACCGCATACTCCGATAAGGGAGAATTGTACACCTTAAACCGGGCCTGATTTTGAGCAATGTGTTTCAACGGAAAGTACTTGTCTTCTGTTCCTTCAATAATAAAGGCGGCATGGCGGTGAGCAAAAGTTCCGCGCTCGCTGTCTTGCCCACTTAAACGTACCGGGTGCCCCTCGGCAACCAGGGTTCCATAGGCGAGCAATTCGCCCATTGCCCAGTCTAAACGGTTGTCGTGCAGCATCATTTTCCGGTCGGAAATTATGCGATTTACCTTTTTAAAAAATGGCAGATCGTTAGGCAATGTGTTTATTTTTTCGGCAATGCTAAAAATTGTTTCTTCACCAACACCTGTTTCAACCGGTTCGTTAAAAATTGCTTTTGACGGCATTTCATAGTTTTCGAAATCTTTCACTAAAAACTTCCGAATCTGCAACTTTTCAATTTTTTCCGACTCCTTGTACTTTCCTTCCAAAAACTGATCAAATTCCCGAACTTTCTCCCTCGATTCTTCATGCGACTGAATTCCCATTTCGTTGAGCTTATCGGCATAAATGTCGCGTGGATTTTTATGTCGGGCAATGGCTTTGTATAACATGGGTTGGGTAAAACGCGGTTCGTCTCCTTCGTTATGCCCATATTTGCGATAGCACAAAATATCGATAAAAACATCTGATTGAAATTTCTGACGAAACTCCATTGCCAGCTTAATGGTCCAGATTAAAGCCTCCACATCGTCGCCATTTACATGGAATACGGGCGAGCGCGTTACTTTGGCCACATCGGTACAATACGTACTCGACCGTGCCTCAAGGTATGGCGTTGTAAAGCCTACCTGGTTGTTTATAACAAGATGAATGGTACCACCGGTTTTATAACCCGGCAGCTGCGCCATTTGAACGGTTTCGTATACCACTCCCTGCGTGGCAATTGCAGCGTCGCCATGAATTACAATGGCCGCAGCTTTGCTGTAATCGCGCTGGTATTCGTATTCGATTTGCGAACGTACCATTCCCTGTACAATCGGGGCAACCGTTTCAAGATGCGATGGATTGGGCAATAATTTCAATTTTACTTTTTTGCCAAAATCGGTTACCACCTCATTCTCGTAGCCCAGGTGGTATTTTACATCACCCTGTGCAATATCATCCTCGTATTCGGTAGCATAAAATTCCTTAAAAATGTTTTGGTAAGGTTTTTCAAGAATATTGGCAAGTACATTTAATCGGCCACGATGTGCCATTCCCAAAATAAACTCTTCCATTCCCAGTTCGGCACCGCGTTCAATAACCGCATCAAGTGCCGGAATTAGTGCTTCGGCTCCTTCAAGCGAGAAACGTTTCTGCCCCACAAACTTTTTATGGATAAAGTTCTCGAATCCAACCGCAAGTTTCAGGTGGTAATAAAAATGCTTGCGTTTTTCATCAGAGTAGGGTTCCGAATTTTTTGTGCTTTCCATTCGCTCGCGCAGCCATTGCACCACTTCAGGTTTACGCATGTACACATACTCAACACCAACCGATCGGCAATAGGTATCTTCTAAATGAGCAACAATATCTTTTAATTTTGCAGGTCCGATGCCAATTTCATTACCTGCCTGAAAAGTCTTCTCCAGATCTGCTTTTTCTAATCCAAAGTTCTCAATATCAAGTGTGGGCGTATAAGTACGCCGTGCCCTAACAGGGTTTGTACGCGTAAATAAATGTCCGCGCTGACGATAACCGTGAATAAGATTTAAAATGGCAAATTCCTTATCAATATTGTCTAATTTTACCCCTGTTGGTTTTTCGGGGTAATGTTTTCGGGCCAGTTCAAAACCCGAGAAAAACTGTTGCCAGCTCTTGTCTACCGATTCAGGATCATGAAGATAAGACTGGTAAAGGTTTTCGATCGCCTCGAGTTCCTGGTTTCCCACAGACGAAAATTTATCCATAGTTGATTTTTAATTAACTTTTATATGATACAGAAGAAACAATGCATTATTTTTATTGTTTAGCAGTATCACTATTTTTTACAACCAAATTTAGTCTTTCCTAACGATTTTTAACCATCACTAAAGGATTTGATTTTGAGAAATAGTTGGATTGGCTATTTTTGCTGAAAATTTAAAACAATGATTCAACGAATACAGACTTTGTTTATTCTGGTTGCCGGTATGCTTATCGGCTCGCTATATGTTCAAAAATTTGCCGACATTATCGTTAACGACGAACTGCATATTTTTAATGCATTTGGCATTTTTAAAGACGAAGAATTGCTTCACAGCGGTTTACCTCTAATGATTCTGATTGGAATTATTGCAGTACTTCACCTGGTGGCTCTGTTCTTATTCAAAAAGCGTATCCTTCAAATTCGAATTATAGGATTCAGCATGCTGCTAATGTTAGGGCTTTCCGGTCTGTTTTTTTACTTTACTTATGCCAGTTTTGAAGAAGCAAAAGTTGCTTTTAAAGTTGCAGTTGCACTGCCTGTTGTTGCCATAATTTTAGACTGGCTTGCCATTCGCGCCATTGGTAAAGATGAAGCCTTGGTGCGCAGCCTGGATCGAATAAGATAATTTCTATTACACACTGAGCTGGTGACTTCAGACTACCAGCTTAGTATTTTCAATACAAAATCAGTTGAAATGCAAGCAATGATTTTCGCCGCCGGGTTGGGAACACGTTTACAGCAAGAAACGGCTGAAAAACCAAAAGCTCTGGTTAATATTGGTGGAAAAACGTTGTTGCAAAGGGCTATTGAAAAACTGCAATACGAGGGAGCGAGCAAAATTGTTGTAAATGTTCACCATTTTGCCCCGCAGGTAATCGCTTTTATTGAAAGTAAAGACTGGGGGATTCCGGTATTAATTTCAGACGAAAGCGAAAAACTACTGGAAACCGGCGGCGGATTAAAAAAGGCAGCGCCATTGTTTTCAAAAAATCAGCCCATATTAATTTATAACGTTGACATACTAAGCAACCTTGATTTAAATATTCTGAAGGCAGAGCATCAAGTATCTGGGGCATTGGCAACGTTGGTTGTTCGAAAACGCGAAACACAACGGTATTTCAAATTCGACAAGCAAAAAAACCTGGTAGGCTGGATTAATAAAAAAACCGGCGAAAGCAAGATATCAAGGTCTGAACATTTTAACGAAGCAACAGAAATGGCTTTCAGCGGCATACATATTGTTGAGCCTGAAATTTTTGATATGATGCCGGCCACTAATCGTTTTTCTATCGTTCAGGTGTACCTTGAAGCAGCAAAAACGCATCAAATAAAAGGTTTTTTTGACAAGTCGGCAATGTGGATGGATGTGGGCAAGCCGGCACAATTAGAGGAAGCGAGAAAATTATTCAGTTAAAGTAATAATATCTGCAGCTACCCAAATAAAACCATGACAAAACACTCACCTAATCACCTCAACAACTTATAGTTACGATATTCAAACAAACGCACACCAAAAAGTTTTTCGAACCGATAGAGTAAACGGTATTTTAATTTCATGTTTATTTTGGTGATATCGATATCGAGCTGCCAGTTTAAACGTTGAATACGCTTATGCATTACCAGTGGATGCGTACCTTCAAATTTGGCCAGGGCATCGTATTCAGCATGGTAATTAAATTCATCTGCAGTTGCTTTTTCTTGCGCTTCATCCTCTGAGATGTCATCGTAAAAGGCTTTTACTGCATTTATTTTTTCCTGCATAAACTGGGGGTGGCGTACCCAACCATAGTGATAAATTTCTGCTTCTGCCGGTACAACTGTTAATTTCTGTCCGTTTTTGCGAAAGCCCTGGGCATCTTTATACGAGCGAATAGCTTTGTTATTGCGAATAATCCTGATTTCATTTCGGTACCAGTGCCTGCAATCGCCCACGTAATCGTAGGTGCCGTAAAAATGTTGATAACCAAACAAGCAACCGTCAACCGCTTCATTTTTAAGATTGGCCTCCATCGCCTTTTTTACCCCCGACAAGTATTTTTCGTGCAGCACCTCATCGCCCTGAATGTAAAAACACCAGTCGTAAAAGCTGGGGATAGCATCAAAAGCCTTGTTGGTTTCGTCGGCATAGATAAAGCCTCCCTTTTGCAGTTGTTCGTTCCAAACCGTATCAACAATCGTAATTTTATCGGGCGCTATTTCTTCAATAATTTTTCGGGTATGATCATCCGAGTTACCAACGGCAACAACAAAATGATCGCAAATGGGTAAAACTGACGTAATTGCTTCAACAATTGGGAAGTCGAATTTCTCGGCATTTCTGATAAAGGTAAAACCACAAACTTTCATGCTTTACTTTTTTCGATATAAAAATACAGCAGCAGTTCAATGGCTGAAATCAGCATTAGTGTATTTCCCATTAATTCAAGGCCTTCTTCGGTTGCAGCTTTGGCCAGGCGGTAACTTTCGTCGTGATATAAGAGGCGCCAAAACTTCGAGCGCCCCATCAGGCGACTAAAAACAAGGGTAACCGTAAAGCCGGCTAAAAACCAGTGGGCCGGTGGCAAGGAAAAAAAAGCAATGCTTGATTGTTTTATTTTTTTGAAGTCACGGATGACTAACCAAACCAAAAAAGCAAAAACGACCAACACGGGGTAAATCCAGTTTTCCAGCAGAAAATTAAATTCGCGAATAAAAGCCATCAGAAAAAACAAAGCAATAAAGTTAGCTACCGTTCGTATTTGCTTCCATTTAAACGCCATAAACAGGTAAAAAACAAACAGCACAAATAAAATTAGCTCCTGCCCTATTTCGGTAAGGGTAATTTCGCCAAAATAACCATCTTCCATCGGGTGTGCCGCATCAAAAAAAATGGCTTCGGCAATACCAAACATAATCAAGGCGTAAATAATAACACGTAGTATTACAAACAGTGGCGAGTAGATTTTCATCCCGTAATCGTTTTTTAATGGATGGCGCTAATTTAAGATAATAATACCTGTACTGAAAATGCAAAGGCATCATTTTCGTTGCTGGGCACTACCGGGTATTTCCCTTTTATTTCGTTGGGCGAGTTTTCTGTTAAAAACGAATGCATAGTATATTCCAGTAAATCAAAATCGTTATAATCGTTACCCAGTCCCATGGTTTCGTTTTTTGATATACCCAGCTGTTTACAAATTTTATTTACACCGTTACCTTTTGATACCGAATGATGAAAAACTTCAATCCAAATAAAACCGGGTGTAATTGGCGACGAAGCCCTAATTACCCTAATTTCAGGACACAAGGCCTCAATTTCCGATTTCATAAAAGCAAACCGTTCCTCGTTTTGCCTTATGATGATTAAAAACTGGCATAATTCGCCCTGAGGGAAAGCAGTTTTCTGCAGTGGTTCTGCATGTGCTGCATTAAATTTAAAGTAACGCTCAAACTCTTCGCAATCATTTGCACCTCGGTAATAATAGTGTTTATGATTTTCGGGTACCGGGTAAAAAGCATGAAAATTTATATCGTTGGATGTAAAATAATGAAGCAGCTTTTGGGCCGACGTCTTTTTTATGTTCTGGCTGGCCATGTGTGTTTTTTCTTTCCAGTTGTAAACACCGGCTCCCGACGAAAAAACCACGTAATCAAAAGGTAAATCGGGATATAATACCTCCTTAACTTTCATTAAATTACGACCTGTTGCTGCAACCCGCACTATTTTTTTTTCACCTAAACGGTGTAAGGCATCAATATTGGACTGGCTAATGGTGCGGTCGTTTTTTAAAAATGTTCCGTCTAAATCGGTTGCTACTAATCGTATATTCTTCATCACTTCTGTTCCTTTACGAAGCTAAAATTAGATAAAATAAACATCACAGCATATTTGCAACTTCAAATTTACATTAATCATGTTTAACCTTAAGTTGACAGAGTTCATCGAAATTATTATATGTTTAAAACTACTATGGCTACATTTGAGTATTGTTTTATATTTGTGCCTTGTTTTAAGAATCTGAGGTCGTGAGCAAAATACTTACGCCCCACAAAAGGAAGATACAAAATGAAGATAGCACTAATTGGCTATGGGAGAATGGGCAGGGAAATTGAAAAAATTGCCTTGTCGCGCGGACACGAGATAGGTTTAACAATCGACCTCGACAACCAGAATGATTTAACTGCAGAAAATCTAAAAAAATGCGACGTTGCCATTGAATTTACCATTCCGGCATCGGCCGTTAATAACTACAAATTATGCTTTGAGGCCGGTATTCCGGTGGTTAGCGGAACAACCGGCTGGCTCGATAAAAAAGAGGAAGTATACCAGGCCTGTGCCGCAAACGAGGGAACTTTTTTTTACGGAAGTAATTTTTCGGTTGGGGTAAACCTGTTTTTCGAATTAAACAAAAAGCTGGCAGAACTGATGGCGCCCCGTGCCGAATACGCAGTGGAGATGACTGAAGTGCACCATACTAAAAAACTTGATGCGCCAAGCGGCACTGCCATTAGCCTTGCCGAAGACATTATTGAGAACCTGCCAAAGACAAACAATTGGGTAAACGACCAAACTCCTGCTGACACAGAAATGAATATAAAATCGGAACGCGTAGGACAAGTACCGGGAATACATACGGTTAAATACGAATCGGATATTGATTTTATTGAAATTACCCACAGTGCAAAAAGCCGAACAGGTTTTGCATCAGGAGCTGTACTTGCGGCAGAATATTGCCTAGAAAACAAAGGCATTTTAACAATGAAAGACTTATTAAAATTATAAAATACAAATTAATGATACGTTCAATCCTTACCAATAAGTGGTTTAAGTTCATCACTATAGGAACACTGTACTCGTTATGGGTAATCTGGCTCGGAAGCTACCTGTGGTTCCTTGGTCTGGCCATAATTTTCGACATTTATATAACCGAAAAAGTACACTGGGCTTTCTGGAAAAAGAAAAATCCACCCAACGGAAAACAAACCAAAGTGGTAGAGTGGGTTGATGCTATTATTTTTGCCGTTATTGCGGCTACTTTTATTCGCATGTTTTTTATTGAAGCCTACACCATCCCCACCTCTTCAATGGAAAAATCGATGCTGGTTGGCGATTACCTTTTTGTAAGCAAAACGGCGTACGGGCCTAAAACACCCAATACTCCGCTATCGTTTCCTTTTGTGCACAACACCATGCCTGTTGTTGGCGGAAAATCGTATTCTGAAGCCATTACACGGCCTTACAAAAGATTAAAAGGATTTACCACCATTAAAAACAACGATGTAGTGGTATTTCATTTCCCGGAAGGCGATACTGTTGCTTTAGGAATTCCGAACCAAAGCTATTACCAGCTTACACGTACTTACGGAAAAAGCAGGGTTTGGAGCGACAAGCGGAATTTTGGCGAAATTATTGCCCGTCCGGTGGATAAACGAGAAAATTACATTAAACGTTGTGTGGGTATACCCGGCGATAAAATAGAAATAAAAAAAGGGCAGCTTTTTGTAAACGACCAGCCACAAGAGAAATTTGAGGGCATGCAGTTCGATTACCTGGTAAAAACCAACGGTACTGCTATAAATCCAAAAGCACTCGATAAACTTCATATTGCCGAAGACGACCGCAATACCTACTCGAGCCAGCAATACCTGTTTCCGTTAACACAGGACGCTGCCGATAAAATAGCAGATTTTGCCAATGTTACCGAAGTTGAGAAAATTTTGGAAGAACCCGGAACCTGGGAACGTAACATTTTTCCGGCTGACAGCCGTTACCCCTGGAATGTTGATAATTTTGGACCTCTTACCATACCTGCCAAAGGAGAAACGGTAAGCCTTACCATCGACAACCTGCCGCTATACCGAAGAATAATTGATATTTACGAGGAAAACGACCTTGTAGTAAGCGGAAATGAAATAAAAATTAATGGAGAAGTGGCTAGTTCGTACACCTTTAAAATGGATTATTACTGGATGATGGGTGATAACCGCCACAATTCTGCCGACTCGCGCTACTGGGGCTTTGTACCGGAAGACCACGTGGTTGGAAAAGCTAAATTTATATGGCTTTCGCTTGACAAAGACAAAGGTTTTCCGGCAAATATCAGGTTTAAACGATTGTTTACCAGGGTTCGCTAAAAAAACAACTTGTGGGCAACTTTAATAAGAAGCACTTATCTTCTTTTTGTTCCACAATGTGAAAAGAAAATATTCGTTTAAGGATAATAGGAAACTGTTATCCTTTTTTTATAATTTAGGATTACATTTTGTAAATCACATCGTATGCAATTAGTTATTGTAATTCTTCTGATTCTGGCAGTACTTCTGGTAATTTTCACCTTACAAAATTCGATTGAAATAACCTTGAGTATCTTTTTCTGGGAAATAAAAGATGCCCCTTTGGTATTGGTACTCATCAGCTGCCTTTTTTTGGGCTACCTGTTAGCTGCTTTCTACTTTTATCCGAGGTTATGGAAACTGAAGCGCGAAAACAGGCAAATGCTTAAATTTCATACCGAATTGCAGGAACTGAAAAAAATGGAAGAAGACAGAAAAGCAGCTGAAGTAACAGACCCCGAAGGTATTGCCCTGGACGAAGATGATGATTCGGATGACACCTTTTTTAACGATTGACAATGGACAACAGCGCATTACTTTTAAGTACAGCTTATTTTGCACCTGTACATTTCTATTCGCGATACTTAAACCACAACAAGGTTTTTATTGAACAGCACGAAAACTTTTGCAAACAAACCTACCGTAACCGCTGCCAGATTCTTGCGGCAAATGGCCCCATCGCTTTGGTTATTCCGGTAGTAAAAGGCCGCGGCCCAAAAGTTGTAATAAAAGATCTGCAAATTTCGTACGACGAGCAATGGCAGCGTAACCATTGGCAAACCATAGTTTCGGCTTACAATTCGTCGCCCTATTTTGAATTTTACCAGGATGAATTGCTTCCTTTCTTCGAGAAAAAAACGAAGTACCTGTTTGACCATAACCTAAAAATTCATGAAACAATTTGCGATTTTTTTGAACTGGAGAACAAATTAATATGCACCCAGGATTTTGAGCAAATTCCGGCAGCTACACTTAACCTGCGCGATGCCATTTCGCCCAAATTAAAAAACAGTACAGACAAGGCATTTATCCCACAGGAATACACGCAGGTTTTTACCGAAAAATATGGTTTTATTCCTAATCTCAGCATTCTCGATTTGTTATTTAATGAGGGGCCTAACGCTTATACCATTCTTCACCAGAGCATTAACTACTTATCTTAAAAAATGAGCTCCACCTGCTGCAAAATGAAAGTAAAAAGCATACAATTTTTTTCAATCATATATCTTCTTATTTTTACCAACTAAACCTAAAACCATTGAGATGAAAAAATTTGGCCTAATTAGTTTAATTGTATTTTTTTTATTTAACCTTTCTTGTGCGCAACAGAACGAACAAGAGCAGAATCCTTTGCATATTCTTGTTTTTAGTAAAACTGCCGGTTTCCGACACAGCTCAATTTCATCGGGACTAAAAATGCTGTTTGACCAAAGTAACAAGCAAAACTGGGTAATTACCGCTACGGAAGATGCCTCAATTCTTCGCAACGATTTGCTTTCGAAAATCGACGTAGCAGTATTTTTGAACCCGACCGGAGATGCAATATGTGACGAAGGTCAGGAAGCTTTTGAGCATTTTATGGCAAACGGAAAAGGTTTTGTTGGAATACACGCGGCTGCCGATTGCGAATATGCCTGGCCATTTTACGGGCAGCTTGTTGGTACCTACTTCCTCACCCATCCGCCGGCACAAAAAGCAACAGTACTTTTCGAAAATTTCGATCATCCGGCAATGAAACCATTTGAAGGAATGAAAAGCTATACCACAACTGATGAGTGGTACTCGTTTAAAGAAAACCCAAGAGCCAGTGTTAATGTACTGGCAAGGTTAGACGAAACAAGCATTACCAAATCGAAAAACGACAAGTGGAGAATGAATGACCACCCGCTAATCTGGTGGAGCGATGAGGACGGCATTCGGTCATTTTATACCGTTTTTGGGCACACTCACGAAGCTTTTCAGGATAAACTAATAATAGAACACATTACCAATGCCATAAACTGGGCAGGTAAAAGAATTGATTAACAAAACAATAAGTTGTATGCGTTGTTCTTTCTTTCATGAAAAGAAAGAATGGAAAAATTAAACTTGGAATATTTTTAATGCTATTCTCAGGTGTTTTTTTTGCGGTAACTTTGGTTATTCCTTTTTTTGATTTACCCACAAAAACAAAAGTAGCAGCTTCAACCACAAGTTTTATTTTAATGGAAGTTGTTTTTTGGGCCGGTGGATTATTGGTTGGAAAAGAATTGTTTACGAAATATAAAAAACAATTAAATCCGCTTAATTGGTTCAAAAAAAGCGAATTAAAATAAAAAAGGCTTTAAAAGAAAATTCAAAGCCTTTTTAACCTCTTTATTATAAAATTTTAAACCCTAGTGTAAGCATAAAAGTGGTTGAATTGCCACTTATTAAATCAGGATCGTCATAAATTTTACTGGTATGTTCCACTCTTGCATCAAGGGTTAGAAATAACACATCAACCCCCAAACCGTATTGCACACCAAATAAATGCTTATTAAAAAAATCATCTTTCAAAAACTCATTCAGTTCATCCGGGTAATTCGAATCGGTAACAAAATTAAAAACAGGGCCGCCCATAATGTGCAGGTCTAAAACAGAGCTTTTTACAATTTTATAACCTAAAAGTAGCGGCACATCAATGGTTTTATAATCGAATCCTCCTGTTAAAGTTATTATATCAAAAGGATCATCGTACGATAAATCGCCACCCTTTTTACTAAAATACACTTCGGGCTGAATGTACAAGCGGCCAAATCCTACTCGCCCAAATGCCCCCCAATGTAGTTTTGTAATTGCATCTGAGTTAAGGTCGAATTCCCCATCCAGACTCATATTTGAATAATTCACACCGGCTTTTAGTCCCAGGTCGAAAACAGGTTGGGCAAATCCAACTGTTGAAAATAGAATAAACAGAGACGCAAAAAAAAGACGTTTCATAACTTTAGTGTTTTTGTATTGTGTTTTGTTTAATAACGTTAAAATTCTATTTCAAGTATACGGAGATTTTATGAATGAACACGAACCTTTCCGCTGAAAATTCAGGCATGAAAATTGTTTGGTGTACACAAGAAAACAAAAACGCCATGAGAAAAAATCGAACTTACCTGCTGATTATTTGCACAATACTCTTATTCACAGCCTGTTCCACTCCTGAATATATTCACGATACCTCAAGCTATGAACGCCAGAAAGAACTGCACAACAGTCGCGGTGGAAATGTTTTTGTTGATGTAATGTCTGGCATAGGATCTGTATTTGTTGCGGCCATGCTCGATTGCGAGGTCGATTATGTACCTTCCGATCAGGAATTTAAAAAGCTAAAACTGATAAATCCGACCAGCGATACTCTTTACGTAAATATGCTTACTGACCTGGTTTGGGACAATGAAAATTATTGTGATTTTATGGATATTAGAATTCCACCCAAATTGCATTGTAAAGTAATGGTACCAATGCATGCAGCCTATCATTTATATTTCAGTAATACGCCACAAAGCGATGATGACGAAATGATACAAATATACACTACCGATGTAAAACGATTCACGCTTTATCCCGGAATGACACAATCTGCGGAGAACTAATTTTTTTTAAAAAAATATCAGGGACATAAATCTAATCATTGACATTGATATTCTCTTTTTGTAAATTGTTACATAAAAAGGGATAAGATGAAAAGCAGGAGGTATAATATTTGGGGAGTTGCAAGTGTAATTATTGTTTTAACTGCAATTGTTCTACTCTTTCCCGTGGCATCAAATAATCATAAACTTTATAGCATTGTTCTGTACGCGTCCATAAGCATAGTAGTGTTTATGCTCCTATTTCTAATTTGGTTAAATATTTTCGCAACATCCGATAATAAAAAGCCTGTTCAAAAGTAGAGTACTAGTTATGCAAGGCTTAGCCCAGGTATTTTTTAAACTCACCGGCATCCTTAACTACTTTAAAGTTCCGTGGTAATTTGGGTTCCAGTTCACGCACCTGCCATCCGGTAATAAAAACTTTTTGCTGTTGATAAACATTTTTCAGTTTGGCCAGGTATTGTTCCAACTCCTCTTTTGGCAAAGGGCTTATAAAAGCTGTAAAAACAAAGTCAATTTTTACGTGCAACTGCATTTTTTCCAAATCGTTAAACGGCACAAACTGACCTAAATAAATAACGTTATAACCGGCTTTTCCGGCCAAATACGAGTAAAACAACAGGCTTAACTCATGCAATTCATTATCGGGCAAATAAAACAACATATTCTTGCCTTTGTGCATGGTAACTTCAAGCGAATCAATTGCTGCAATTAATTTCTGCCGGATCAAATGTGTTACATAATGCTCCTGTGCCGGAAAAATTGATCCAACCTGCCAGTAGGTACCAATGCGTTCAAATAATCCGAAAAATATTTTTTGCATGGCATCTTCCAATCCATATTTTTCCAGAATTTCCTGAACTAAAGAATAAAAGTTAACATTGTCAAAATTTACCATGTAAAGCAACAGGCGGTCAACGTACGATGCATCGGTATTTTTCGATTGAGCAACATCCAGCACTGTTTCCTTAATAGTATCCTCTTCCCAAACGGCAACTTTCGATATTTTATAACCGTTGCGAACCAAAAGCGATATGTTTAACATTCGTTTTAAATCATTGTCAGTGTAATACCTTATGTTGGTATCCGTTCGTTCGGGTTTTAATAAATCGTATCTTTTTTCCCATATCCGTATGGTATGAGCTTTAATTCCTGATAACGTTTCCAGGTCTTTTATTGAATATCCCTCTGTTTTCATCTTAAAAATATTTTTGTCATTAATGGCGTTAATTATTGTGTTAACAACTGCAGGCTTTATTTTGTTTAACATTGAAACTACAAATAATAAACAAAAATAAACAAAATGCTTTATTAAAAATAATTTTGAAAGATTATGGTCTCAATTCAGTAAGGTTCTGTTTTTTCTTTCATTTTTGTATTAAAATTTCATTTATGAAAAAACGAATATTGTTTTTTGTGGCACTGTTACTTGTTTTAATTCTGCCGGCGCACGGAAAGGAATATGCCATAGTTATTCATGGCGGTGCAGGAGTAATGGCTAAGGATAAAATGAAGGAAGAAAGTAGATTGAGGTATAAAGAAAAACTTAATGAAGCGCTGATGCTAGGCGAAAAACTATTAAAAGAGGGGAAATCGGCTACTGATGTGGTGGTACAGGTGATTAATGTTTTAGAAGATTCGCCCTTGTTTAATGCCGGAAAAGGTGCAGTTTTTACACATGATGGTTTTAACGAACTTGACGCCTCTATTATGGAAGGAAAAACATTAAATGCCGGAGCCATTGCCGGTGTTCTCGATGTTAAAAATCCGATAAATGCAGCACGCGAAGTAATGCAAAACTCAGAACATGTGATGTTAAGTGGCGAAGGAGCTTCAGCATTTGCCCGGCAACAAGGGCTGGAGCTGGTTCCCAATAGCTATTTTTACACCGAACGGCGCTATAAATCGTTACAACAGATACTTAAACACGAGCGCCAGAATACACCAAATGATAAAACCGGCACGGTTGGCTGCGTTGTTCTCGACAGCTATGGGAATTTATGTGCCGGAACTTCAACCGGTGGAATGACCAACAAAAAATATGGCAGAATTGGCGACTCTCCCATTATCGGAGCCGGTACCTATGCCAATAATAAAACATGTGCTGTGTCCTGCACCGGACATGGCGAATACTACATTCGGCTGGGTTTTGCACGCGACATATCGGCCATGATGGAATACCAAAACCTTAGCGTTGGCGAAGCCTGTAAAAAGGAAATTGAAAAATTAAGCGAACTGAATGGTACCGGAGGTGTTATTGCTGTTGACGTTTACGGCAACGTGGCCATGGAGTTTAACACCAGCGGAATGTTTCGTGGATTCATTAAATCATCAGGCGAAAAAGAAATTGCTATTTTTAACGACGAAAATTAAAAAAGCCCGTTAACCATTAGAAGGGGCAGACAGAACTGACATGAAATTTTTATACCCTACATTTTTATTCGCCTTACTGGCCATTGCCATTCCGGTAATCATTCATCTGTTTAGCTTTAAACGCTACAAGACGGTGTACTTTAGTAATGTTAGTTTTTTAAAAGACATTAAAAAAGAATCGAAAAAAAAATCAAGACTGAAACAATTGCTCATACTGGCCGCACGTATTCTTACCATTATTTTTTTAGTGTTTGCCTTTGCCCAGCCCTTTATTCCGGCTAATCGCGATTCGCAAAAAAGCAATCAGCAACTGGTAGCCGTTTATATTGACAATTCATTTTCGATGAATGCCCTGTCGGAGCATGGGCAATTGCTTGAGGTCGCGCGTAACAAGGCCCTGGAGATTTGTATGGCCTACCCTCCCGGCACCAAATTTCGGTTATTTACCAACGACTTGAATCCTAAACACCAGCATATTTTTAACAAAGAGCAGTTTATCCAACAGGTTTCAGGCATTCAGTCCAGTCCAACGGTTGTTCCCTTATCGTTAATTTACAATCGTTTTGCCAACAAAATAGAAAACGGTGCAGATAAAAACCTTTACCTGATTTCCGATTTTCAGCGCAGTATTTCCGACATTCATAATTTTTCCACTGCCGAGATTTTTAGTTACTACCTGCCACTTGTGCCCAACGAGGTCGCTAACCTTTACATCGATTCATGCTGGGTTGAAATTCCGGCGCACCGCCTGGGACAGGAAGAAAATATGTTTGTACGGATTAAAAATGTATCGAAGCAAAATTACCAGAATTTACCGCTTAAATTATTTCTAAACGACTCGATAAAATCGATTACCAACTTTTCGGTTGAAGCACAAAACGAAGTAGTTACAAACCTGAAATACAACAACACCAGCAGCGGCATTCAGTTAGGAAAAATTGAAATTACAGATTACCCTTTTACCCACGACAACAATTGGTACATTAGCTACTTTGTTGAACCCCGTTTAAAAGCACTTGCACTATACGATAACAATACGGAATCGAAAGAAGGATTAAGCTACCTAAAGGCACTTTTTGCTAACGACGAATATGTTCAGCTTGATGAAATGAACCGTCAAAACCTTCAGGTTAATAAACTTGGCGAGTACAATACTATTTTTCTGCTAAACATCGATAACTTTTCGAGCGGACTGTTAAACCAGCTCGAAACTGTTGTTTCCAACGGTACCTCAGTTACACTTTTCCCGGTTATGTTGAGGAACCCGGAGCCAATCAATAATTTTCTGTCCATTTTTAAAGCCAACCAAATCGTAAGTATCGATTCAACAAAACAAGATATCGCATCCATTGATTTTGAGAATAAGTTTTACGCTGAAGTATTTAAAAAACGGGAGAAAAATCCTGTGCTTCCAAAAATTAACGGACACTATAGGTTCGCCGGAAGCACGCAATCTGATGAACAAACTTTACTGGCATTTCAGAATGGAGATAAAGCCTTGTCGCAAATTAATTATGGCGATGGAAAGGTATGGGTTTTTGCCTTCCCCTTAGCTAAAACAAACGAATCGTTTGCGCGCGACATACTTTTTGTTCCTACCCTTTACAATATTGTTTTAAACAGTTTGGCAAAACAGGATATTGCATTTACTGTAGGTAAAAATACTTTTTACAATATCCCAAGAAACCGGCAAATTGATTTAAATGCCACACTTGAAATTGCCCATACTTCTTCTGAAGAAAACTTTATACCTGCTAAAAGTAACTTCGGCAGAACTGTTCGTTTAGAGTTCGACGATAAAATAAAAACCGATGGCCATTACCTGGTAAAAAATGGCATGCAAACCATTGCCTCTTTAGCGTTCAACTTTAACCGTTTAGAGTCGGATTTACGCTATTTTAACGCCACCGAACTTGAAAACCGTTTACAAGACGCGCAATTAACCAATGCCACACTTATTCGGGAGGTTCAGCGAAATTTTACCGAAATATTTGACGATTTGCAAAATGGAAAACAGTTGTGGAAATGGTGTATTTTGCTGGCCCTGCTGTTTATTGTTGCCGAAGTACTACTTTCGCGGTTTTGGAAATAAAGTAACTGTCATAAAATTATTGGGTTTTACCCATAAACCGGAAAATTAGATTCCGGCAGCCGGCTTCCCCTGTTCTTCAAAAAACTGACATTTCTCACTGCTATTTAACACCAATATTTGAGTTGCTTTTTCAATTCAAAAGTCGTATTTCTGCATTAAAATTAAACAAGAGAACATGACTAAAATGACAACGGCAGATTACATGGCCAAAGAAGATAAATTTGGCGCACACAACTACCATCCGCTTCCGGTTGTACTTTCAAAAGGAGAAGGAGTATTTGTTTGGGATGTTGAAGGAAAAAAATATTTCGACTTTTTAGCTGCTTACTCAGCTGTAAACCAGGGACATTGTCACCCAAATATTATTGATGCACTTACGCAGCAGGCCAAAACACTGGCACTAACATCGCGGGCATTTTACAACGATGTATTGGGCGAATGGGAAGAGTACATGACCAGGTTGTTTGGCTACGATAAGATGCTTCCGATGAACTCGGGTGCCGAAGCCGATGAAACAGCGCTGAAACTGGTAAGAAAATGGGCCTATAAGGTAAAAGGCATACCTGCTAACGCGGCAAAAATTGTGGTTTGCGATGGTAATTTCCACGGACGTACCATCACCATCATTTCCATGTCAAGCGATCCGGATGCTTACACCCATTACGGACCTTACACGCCAGGCTTTGTGAACATACCTTATAACGACATTGAACGACTGGAGAAAGAACTGCAAGACCCAAATGTAGCCGGATTTTTAGTGGAGCCCATACAAGCAGAGGCCGGAGTTTATGTTCCGGAAGATGGCTACCTGAAAAAAGCCAGTGAGCTTTGTAAAAAATACAATGTTTTATTTGTTGCAGACGAAGTACAAACCGGACTGGCACGTACCGGTAAAATGTTGGCTTGCGACCACGAAAATGTACGCCCGGATATCCTGGTTCTTGGAAAAGCAGTTTCAGGTGGAATTTATCCGGTGTCGTGCGTACTTGCCGACGATGAAATTATGCTGACCATAAAACCGGGCGAGCACGGCAGCACCTACGGGGGCAACCCTATTGCCGGAAAAGTGGCCATGGCCGCTATTGATGTTATAAAAGATGAAGGCCTGGTGGAAAACGCTGAACGTCTTGGCGAAATTTTCAGAAAAGAAATGAAGTCAATCAACTCGCCACTTATTGAAGTGGTTCGCGGAAAAGGCTTACTAAATGCGGTTGCAATTAAACCAACCAATGGCAAAACAGCCTGGGATGTGTGCCTGGCATTAAAAGAAAACGGCTTAATAGCCAAACCAACGCACGAACACATTATCCGTTTTACGCCACCACTGGTTATTACCGAAGAACAAATGATGGAAGCCATTGCCATCATTAAAAAAACGATAAAACAATTTGAGGTTTAAAACACCTGCTAAATATTAAAAATGCCGCATGAATTGTTTCATGCGGCATTTTTTTTTAAGTTAATTTATTTACAAACGTATGGTAAACTTTTTTAAACGTTCGTTTAACATCCCCTCCGGAATAATTGTTTTAAATGCCTCCCCCACAATATTTAACAGTCGCTCTTTTACAAAGTTTTTATGAATAACAATTGAAACCTCGCGAATAGCTGGCGGATTATTAATTTCTCTAACATTTTGCCGTTGCCCGTCAGTTAGCAGGGGCAAGTGTAACTCCGGAATCAGCGTGTAACCGCCATTGATGTCAACAATGCGCACCAGAGTTTCAATACTGCCTGCTTCAAACACATGAGTGTACGGAATACTAGCCGAACAGAAATTAAATACCTGGTCGCGTAAACAATGGCCTTCTTCCAATACCCATAATTTTTCCTGAGGCATATTTTCGGGGTGTAAAGGAACATCTTTAAGCGGATGATCTGCAGAAAAATAAGCATAGAAGCGCTCGTAAAAAAGCGGAATCTCCAAAAAATCAGGTTGATCGAGTGGAGTTGCAGCAATAAACATATCAACCGAATCTTTTTTTAATGCTTCAATCAGCGTGGCTGTATTCATTTCCGACATGGTAAGTTTTACAGAGTCACACTTCTCTGAAAAAACCTGAATAAACCGGGGTACCAAATATGTCGCCAATGTTGGTATAACGCCAATATGCAACGAACCACTTAAGGTATCGGTCTCATTCAAAACAATTTCTCCTATTTTTCGAATCTCTGTCAGTGCGCGCTCAGCCTGTTCAATAACCTTTTCACCAATTGAGGTAGGAGCAACGGGATGTTTCGACCGATCGAAAATCTCAATATTCAATTCCGATTCCAGTTTCTGAATCATGGTGCTAAGTGTTGGTTGGGTAACTCCACATCTTTTTGAGGCTGTTACAAAATGCCGGTATTTATTAAGGGCCAGTATATACTCTAATTGCTGCAGTGTCATAATATTGATATTATCAATACAAATATACATTTTATCTGTTTGATTAATACGAAAACACACATTATGTTTGCAACAGAAATTATTGAAAAAGACAAATAATCAATTAAAAATTAAAATTAGAAACTATGTCACAAATTGGAAAACAAGTAGTAGATTTTGAAGTACAAGCGTTTGTAAATAATGATTTTAAAACCGTAAAAAAAGAAGACGTTCTGGGAAAATGGTCGGTATTTTTCTTTTATCCGGCGGATTTCACCTTCGTTTGCCCCACCGAATTAGAAGACCTGGCAAACAAATACGACGAATTTAAAGCTACCGGCGCTGAAATTTATTCGGTATCAACCGATACACATTTTGTTCACAAAGCATGGCACGATACTTCAGAAACCATCAAAAAAATTAACTACCCGATGTTGGCCGACCCAACGGGTGTTTTAACACGCGGATTTGATGTAATGATTGAAGAAGCAGGTTTGGCTGAGCGTGGAACCTTTATTGTAAATCCACAAGGCGAAATTGTTGCGTATGAAGTGGTTGCAGGCAACGTAGGAAGAAATGCCGACGAACTGCTTCGCCGCTTAAAAGCACTGCAGTTTGTTGCCGAACATCCGTCGGAAGTTTGTCCGGCAAAATGGGAAGAAGGCCAAAAAACATTAGAACCCAGCATTGATCTTGTTGGAGTGATTTAATAATACGCCATTTAAAGAAATCGAGAAAACCAGGAGCAGCATTTTCGGCTGCTCCTTCAAAAAACCAAAGTCATGTTACAACAAGCCATAAAAGATAAATTACAAGAAGTTTTCAGTCCGCTAAAAAACAATTACACCTTTCAGGTTGCAGTTGCTAACGCTCATCCTGACAAAGCCCAGTTAACAGGTTTGTTGGAAGATGTAGCTGCTACCTCCGAAAAATTAACTGTAAATATTGAAGACAAAGCAGGACTGGAATTCACCATTTTAAAAAATGGGCAAGCCACCAATATTGTATTTCGTGCGGTGCCCAACGGACACGAATTTCCATCCTTACTAACCGCAATTTTAAACCTCGATGGTATTGGCAAGAACCTGCCGGACGAAGCAGTTGCCAACCAAATAAAAGGGCTAAAAGGCGAGATTGTACTTAAAAGCTACATTTCGCTCACCTGTACCAATTGTCCTGAAGTGGTTCAGGCACTGAATGTTTTAACAATCACAAACCCAAATGTTCGTCATGAAATTATTGACGGGCAAATTAATAAGCAGGAAGTTGAAGCAATGGGAATACAGGCCGTTCCGACTGTTTATGCCAATGGCGAGCAGTTGCACGTTGGCCGATCTTCAATTGGAGAATTGCTGACAAAACTGGAAAAGCAAGTTGGCTCCGAGCCTGTTGAAAGTACTCCCGTTGAAAAAGAATATGATGTTGTAGTTGTTGGTGGAGGGCCTGCGGGTGTTTCTGCAGCTGTTTATTCTGCGCGAAAAGGTTTTTCGGTGGCTTTGGTGGCCGAGAAAGTTGGTGGCCAGTTAAACGAAACCGTTTCAATTGAAAACATGATTTCGATACCACAAACAACCGGAACAAAACTTTCGGCCGATTTGATGAATCACCTGCAAGACTACCCAATAGATGTGCTTGAAAACCGACGGGTGGAAAATGTGTCGTTAAAAAATGGATGGAAAGAAGTTAAAACTTCGCTGAACGAAACATTTACAACACCTGCCCTAATAATTGCAACGGGTGCCAGCTGGAGACGTTTGGGTGTTCCGGGCGAAAATGAATACATCGGTTCGGGGGTTGCGTTCTGTACCCATTGCGACGGGCCATTTTACAAAGGGAAAAAAGTAGTTGTAGTTGGGGGTGGAAACTCTGGACTGGAAGCCGCTATCGACCTTTCATCAATTGCATCGGAAGTTACCGTTCTTGAGTTTATGGACGAGCTTAAAGGCGACCAGGTTTTACAAGACAAATTAAAAACATTAACGAATGTAAAAATTCATACCAGTGCACAAACAACAGCAGTTATTGGCAATGGCAGCAAAGTTACCGCGCTGGAATATAAAAACAGAGAATCAGAAAAAACGGAAACGATAGCTACTGATGGCGTTTTTGTTCAAATTGGCTTACAAGCCAACAGCAAGGTATTTTCGGAAATGGTGGAAACCAATCGCATGGGCGAAATTGAAATTGATGCCCACTGCCGTACCAAACAAGCCGGTGTTTATGCTGCCGGAGATGTTTCGGTGGTTCCATACAAACAAATTGTAATTGCAATGGGCGAAGGATCAAAAGCTGCGCTCTCCGCCTTTGAAGACAAGATTAAAAACAAGTTGGTTCAGAATTAATAATCATACATTTTTCGTCTTTAATTTATCCCGGCCTTTTGGTCGGGATTTGTTTTTTATTTTGGTTCCAACAGCTTTAATCTTCTGTTAATTATCGCGTCTGAACGATTTTAAATTCAAAAAACATTTAGTTTTGCAGCATGTTGATTTTAGACTTTTTGAAGGGTATTTTAATTGGATTCTTAGCCTCAGCACCGCTGGGAGCAGTGGGGATTTTTATCATCCAGCGTACGATAAACCGGGGACGTAGTGTTGGTTTTTTGTCGGGGCTTGGAGCTGCACTTTCCGACAGCATTTATGCCGGTATTTCAGGCTTAAGTGTGGCTCTGGTTTTACCAGTGGTGCGCGAATACGAATTGGCTTTACGTATTTTTGGCTCCGTTTTATTGATAGCACTCGGGCTTTTTGTTTTTTTATCGCATCCTGAACGTTACGCCGGAGCAAACCCGGAACTAACAAATGCGCCTGCCAAAAATATCTTTCATACTTTTTTAATTGCCGCCAGCAATCCGCTTATTATGTTTCTTCACCTTGGATTATTCTCTGCATTTGGCGTTGTGCTTCAATTTGGCAAACTAACCGAAGCCATGCTTTTTTTACTTGGTTTTTTTGGCGGAGCCGCTACCTGGTGGTTTGTATTAACCTGGTTGATAAATTTGTTTAGACACCGCTTTTCGTTAAAAATTTGTTTGGTTTTTAACCGGCTTGCCGGAACGGCAATAATAGCTTTTGTGTTGATTTTACTTGCTGACTGGATGTTTTAATTCACCCACAAATGTAAATTATTTCAACGGCGAATCGGGTTCGTTTTTAAAAACCACGTAAAGGATTTGGTCAACCAGCCATGCCCATAATTTAGCCACTAAAACAATTACTTTACCATCCCAAAAAGAAACGATCATTTTTCTTCGACGGTTTTTAATGGCCCGGTACATTATTGATGCACATCGCTCGGCCGACATCATTTTATTCTCGTTGCGTGGTGTTTTTCCCTGGTGACTACCATCGGCAACAAGTGCTGTTTCCCGAATTTCTGAGGCTGTAAAACCCGGAGCAACTACCAGCACATGCAGTCCGGAGCGTAAATTCTCTACCCTTAATGTATCAAGAAAACCCCGCACCGCAAATTTCGACGAGGAATAACCCGTACGGCCCGGTAAGCCAATATATCCGCCCGTTGAGATTACCCCAACAACTGATCCTTTTTGTTTTAAAATATGTGCTAAAGCATATTTGGTGCAATAAACGGTGCCCCAATAATTTACGTCCATTACTTTTCGCAACACCTCGATTTCAACATCTTCAAGCACTGCACGCATTGATATGCCGGCATTATTTATCAAAATATCAATTCGCCCGAAGCGATCAATGGCAGCATTTATAAGTTGTTTGCAATCTTCTTCATCCGAAACATCAGTTTTTACAGGCAACACCTCAACCCCACCGAGCTTATTTTTTAAGGCTTCCAGTCTGTCTATTCTTCGGGCTGCCAACACCAGGTTATGTCCTTCTGCGGCGTATTTTTCGGCCAGCGCTTTGCCAATTCCTGATGAAGCACCGGTTATTACAACTACTTTGTTTGCCATTTATAGGTCAATTGATAATGCTGTCTAGTGACTAAGTTACTATTGAAACGGCAAAATACGCATTTTTCCGTTTTTATAAGGAGTATGTGTTAATAATCTGAAAAAATAATACCGAATAAAACAGACAATTATGCCCTACTTCCGTTCAGATTCTGCAGGCTCTATTCGTTTATTTAAATAATTTCTTCAGCCCTTTCCCAATTTCATCAAGCGACTTTTTTAAATCGTCTTTGGTGGCATCGGTAACGGCTTTTTGTGTAGCACTTAAATCAAGATTTACTTTTGCATCGCCTACAGGTCCTTTCAGAAGCACACCTGCCGGCAACATGGTAATCTTTTCGTTTCCGGGCAACACCGCAAGAATTTTCTGAATATCGGGGCCAAACATTTCACGCTGAACATTGAAATCCATTCGCATATCGAGCAAACTTTCGGCATTCAAACTACCGCAGATGGTAGTTTCCTGCCCAATTACCCTGGTGGTGAACGGACGCAGCAAAATACTACCATCTTCAACAGTTAAATTTGCGGTAAAATCACCGATGGTCACATTCCGAAGTTTTTCTTTTTTCAGAATCCCACTCAGCTGGTTAAACATTGGCGAATCTTTAATCTCAACATTATTGGTACTGAAAGATCCTTTTCCGTTTGTTGTAGCTGCAATCAGCTTCAGCTGCGGACTTAGCTGTCCTTTCATTCCAAGTCTCGTGCTTAGTTTTCCGCTGCTCGTCCCCGCTCCCGGAATCAATTTCCGAAAACCGGCAACGGTATGATACATGGTTGGAATATCGAAACCGGCAATATCAAAACCAAAGTCGAATAATGGTTGGTTTTGGGTGGTATTTTCGTACGATCCGTTCAAGGTCATTTTTCCATCCAGCATATTCATGTCCAGCCCATCCAGAATCAGTTTTTTATTTACTGCCCGAACTTCCCCTTTTATTTCCGTTATCGGTATCCGGTTAAATACTGCCCGGTTTATGGTTGAACGGAATGTTATATCGATATTTTCAGGAACATCAAATGCAAGTGTTTCCGGTTCTTGCCCGATAACAGCTGGATCTGAACTTTGTGCAGGCTCTTCTTCCACAACCTGCAAACGAAGCAGTTCGTTTAAGTTTACAAAGTTTGAATTTAACTGCAGGTTTCCTTTCAACGTGCCGTCTTTCATCACATAATTCAGGTAATTACTTACTTTACCTGATAAACGAAAATCGCTTCCCCCAACTTTCAACAAGAAATTTCCGAGGTTTATATGCTGTGGCGAAAAATCCAGCTGCCCCGATGGTATTATTACCTGCTGCGTGAGTTCGGGCGAGTCGTAAACAAAATTGTTTAACAACACTACCCCATCCGATTTTATTTTATCGTAGGCCTCTGCCTCCACATCTGAGTAACGCCCTTTGGCAAACAAATTCGCATCAATAATTCCCGAGATATTTACACTGTCAATGGGTAAGGCATCTTTTAAATGATCGAGATTTATTTTGCCCACGAATGCCCCATCAAACTGCAGATCGCTAACCGGATTAGAGATCTTCAAAGTCAAGTCAACCGGGTTGTTGCGAATTTCAGCATGTGCTTTATTGATATTTATTTTCAGTAAATCAAGCGCGCCCTGAGGTTTAGCAATCAGCATTTCTGCACTTATATTTTTTATTTCTTCCGGCATATCGGCATACTTGAAATTGCCTTTAACAACTGTAACCTGCAGGTTGGTTTTCGGATAATCCTCATCAATATAATAACCCGAAATTCCTCCCGAGATTGTTGCCGAACCGGTAGTTGTTATGTGTTTTAAATAGGCTTCGTAATCCTTAGGTACCAGCGCCAAAAAATTCTCGAAATCCGAGGCTATTGTTTTTAGCTGCAGGTTGAGGAATGTTGTATCGTTGGGCACGCTGAAATCGCCACTTAACTCAAGTGGTAAACGGTTTACCAGCAACTCACTTTCAACAATGGAAAACAGCATCGTTTCAAAATTAACATCAAGCAGGGTTCGTAAATCCAGCGAGGTATTTGATATATAGGTAACTCCTTCCATCCGATAAGTAAGATCGTTAACCACACCGCCAATGTTTAGCTGAGTGGTATTGCCAAACATTTCGCCCGAAATATCCAGGTTTATGTCTTCCAGGTCGGCATACATTTTTGCCAACTCATCGTTGTAAATCAGTCGTGCATCGTTCACCTCAATACTTTCCAATGCCAGCTGAAACTCTTGGGCATTGGCTGTGGCGGCACTTTTCTTTTTTGCTGATCCCGAGGCCGGAGCAACATCCCAGTTTACATTTCCTGATTCGGCGATTAGTAGGTTCAGCACAGGTTTTTCCAAAATAATTTCCTCTATGCTGCGGCTGGAACTAAAAAGCGAGGATAAATTCATGGTGGCAGCAATATGCGGAACATTCAGCAATGTATCCTGTGCGAACTCACCTTTACCTTTAATCAAAACATCTTGCAGACCGACCGTAACTTTTGGAAAATTTTTAAACAAGGATAGCTTCAGGTCGGCAAATTCAACCTCGGCATTCAATTGTTTATTGAGGGTTGTTTTTGCAGTAGTTAAAATGTTTTGTTTGAAAAAGACCGGAATTGCCAAAACGGCGCCAAAAAGCACCACAATTACAAGGAGTATGATTACAATTATTCGTTTCATATTTTTCTGTTTTCTTATTCAAAAATACATCTTTAGAACGTTTAAGAACGTTAGAAGTTGTTAAAATTTTGGAAGAAAAAAAATCTGGAGACCAAAGTCAGATGAAGCAAGTATGGAGACCAAATTTACAGCTCGCCAAGCACCATTCTTCGCAGCATTTGCAAAGCGGTTTGTCCGGAACGCACAATATTTCGGTCGCGCTGATCGCCAACAAAAGTGAACTTTTTTACTAATGTTTTATCGGGTCCTGAAACAGCAATCCAAACTGTTCCAACCGGCTTTTCTTCGGTGCCGCCAGTTGGTCCGGCTATTCCGGTGGTGGCCACGGCATAATCAGCATTCATCACCCGTTTTACCCCTTCCACCATTTCCCTCGCAACTTGTTCGCTTACAGCTCCGTATTTTTCCAGATTCTCGCGACTTACGCCCAACAGCTGCTCCTTCATTTCGTTTGAATACGAAGTAACCGAGCCCTGGTAAAAGGCAGAACTACCGGATACCGATGTTACAAGATGTGAAATATAACCACCCGTGCAACTTTCTGCAAGCGCCAGTTTTTTGTTTTGTAACACCAGCTGCCGGCCAATTACCTCGGCCAGCGTTTCGGTATTGTAGCCAAAGATTGCTTCCGGAATTATTTCTTGGAGCTTTTCCATTTCGCTCTCCACATCCTTTTTTAAAGCCTCAACTTCATCTCCCATTGCTGAAAGTCGTAGTCTCACCGCCATGGGATTAGGCAAATAAGCCAGTTTTATATGCATTGGTAATGCATCTTCCCAATCGGCAATACGCTCGGCCAGCATCGATTCCGGCACCCCTTGTGTTAACACTGTTTTATGAAAAATAGCTTTCGTTTTACCCGTTTGCCGTAATCGTGGCAATACCTCAAATTCTACCAGGTATTTCATCTCAAAAGGCACACCTGGCATCGACACAAAAATGGTATCATTCTGCTCAAACCACATGCCCGGAGCTGTTCCCATTTTATTGTACAAAATAGTACACGATTCGGGTAACATTGCCTGGTCACGATTCATCTTATTCATATCAATACCACGGTGTTTGAAACGCTCGTAAATTGTTTTTAAAGTGGGTTCGTGAAAAACAAGTTTGGTATTAAAATATTCGCAAAGTGTGTGTTTGGTAATGTCGTCTTTTGTGGGGCCTAACCCACCGGTTATTACCACCAAATCGGCATTTTTTTCGGCATTTTGTATGGCTTGCAAAATATGATCGTGATCATCGTGCACCGAAGTAATCTGGTAAATTTCAATGCCGTTTAAATTAAATTGTTCGCCCATCCAGGCTGAATTGGTATCAACAATCTGACCAATTAGTATCTCGTCGCCAATGGTAATTATTTCTGCTTTCATTGTTTAATTTTAGCTTGTTTTGCCCAGTCAGGCACTAACCTGTTTCTGCGAAACAAATTTAACATTATATACTGATGCCACAGATTTGTTGGTTTAAAAATTTAAATTGTACCCTAACATAAATTCAGAGAATGAAGCGAAACAATTACCTTTATCGGTTTAAAATTAAATTCGATGAATACCTTTAAAAATACCTTAATTCAAATCACTGCAAACGGCATGGGTGGCAACGATGCACAACTGGGGCAATTATTGGTAAAAAACTACCTGGCTTTGCTTTGTGAGGAAGAAGAACTTCCACCTGTAATTACTTTTTATAACGAAGGCGTAAAGCTTATTTGTTCCGGTTCGGCTGCGCTTGAGCCATTAATACTACTCGCTAAAAAAGGGGTAAAACTGGTGGCTTGCAAAACTTGTCTGAATCATTTTGACTTATTGGACAAAGTTGAAGTTGGCATCCCCGGAACAATGGTTGATATTATGCATTTTCAAAAAGTGGCTTCTAAGGTGGTGAACCTATAGGCTGAGGGGTTGATGGGTTGAAGGATTGAAGGATTGAAGGATTGAATGATTTAATGCTTAAATGCGATAATCAATTAATTGGATCAATAAAACAGAATCTGCAGGTGCGCCTGCTCGTCTTAGCACCTTTGCGAGCGTTTTCTTCTTACTTTTCAAAGGATTTTAAAAATGCCAGACGCTGTAATAAAGAGGGGTGCGAATAATGAAAATACACATAGGTTTTATGTGGTGTTAAATTACTCAGATTATTAATCGAAAGCTTTTTCAAAGCCGATGCCAGCGCTTCAGGCTTGTAATTTTCAGCAGCAAAACGGTCGGCCTGGTATTCGTTTTTCCGAGAAAGGATATTCATAAAAATGCCGGTAAAAAAAGAAATGGGTGAATACAAAACACCAAAAGCCACCATGCCAATATGAAAATTGGGCACATCAACTCCCAGTGCAGCGCTTAATACCGGGTTGTCAATCAGCAAACCAAAAACAAATAGCACAATTGCAGTTTGCACCAATCCGATGAGCAAGCCCTGAACCACATGTTTCTTTTTGTTATGCCCGATTTCGTGCGCCAATACCGCTACCAACTCTTCGGTGTTCAGGTCGTTTATCAAGGTATCGTAAAGCACAATGCGCTTTTTTGCTCCCAGACCGGTAAAATAAGCATTGGCTTTTGTTGATCGTTTCGAGCCGTCAATCACAAAAATGTTATCCAACTTAAAACCCACCTTTTTTGAAAAAGCAGATATAGCTGTTCTGAGTTCGCCTTCTTCAAGCGGTGTTTGTTTATTAAACAGCGGTACAATCAGGTTGGAATAGAACATAGCCATAAAAATGGAAAAAGCAGAAATAACAAGCCAGGCATAAATCCAGAACATGTTTCCGGTTAATTGATAAATAAAAATAACCAAAGCAAGTAATCCGCCTCCAATTAATGCGCTTACCAGTCCTCCTTTAATTTTATCGAGTGCAAAAGTTTTTATGGTGGTTTTGTTAAATCCGTACTTCTCCTCAATTTTAAAGGTGTCGTATAACTCAAAGGGAATATTTATTATATCGGAAGCGAACATAATGATTCCGAAAAAGATAAGTGCTGCAACAATGCTATTTCCGCTTAGGCTCCAGGCCCAGCCATCAACCATTGCAAAACCGTAAAACAAAAACATGGATAAAGTAATTACCATGCTAAAACTGCTGGTTAAAATTCCAAACCGGTGATTTTCGCGCTGATAGGCCTGCTGCTTTTTATATTTTTCTTCGTCATATATTCCTTTTACTTCTTCAGGAATAGTGTCGCTCATGGTAGTAGTGTTCAGGTACGACAGGTATTTCTCGAAGATAAAATCAACAACAAGAATGGCAACTATAATCCAGAAAAGTATGGTATACATAAAATTATTTCTACGGTTACGGCTGACAAATATAATCAACAACTGTTCTTCAGCCATATAAAAATTAAAAAGGCTGCCCTTTGCATAAGGTGCAGCCTTTTCAAAAAACCACAACGGAATAAATTTACTTAACTATTGCTGATTTTGTTAACATCCTGTCTCCCGATTTTAAAACGGCTTTATAAAGTCCGGCCGGAAGATCGCTAACGTTAATAGTAGTATTATGCACACCGGTATTTGTATTTCCCATGTTCTTAATTTTAAGAACCTGCCCCTGCTGATTTACCAATAAAATATCAATATCCAGAACTTTACTGGTAGCATAGGTTACAGTAAAGAAATCATCCGATGGATTGGGGTACAAATTCAGAAACTCAAACATCGAAGCAGACTTCTCAGTCGGAATTTCAGCTGATGTTATCACTGAATCGGGGTTGGCCAAATCAATTTCCCCATCAAATACCACATTTCCTTCTTCGCTAATAAGGGCCATTCCAATTTTTGGAAGTTCGCCTTTTATCACCAGGTTAAAAACCGGGGCCTGCATTCCTGAACCGGATTTGTAAGGACAAGTTAGCTCAAAAAAGGCGTTGTGTTTCGACATGTAACTTTCTGTTCCATCAGAAATTCCATCATCATCTGAGTCCGGATCAGTACTACCCGGTACCGGACTTTCATCACCATCATCGCAATCTCCGGTACTACCAATGGCAAAAAATTCAGCGTCGCCCTCTCCTACCTGTTCATCTGCGAAACCAAACGACACATACTTAATGCTTTCATTAATGTCTTCAGTTATTTCCGGACTTACAGAAACGGCCAACAGCCTGCCGTTGCCTAACTGAGTAGGTTCCCAAGGGGTTACTACAATTGGTTTACCATTCCAGTTAAATTCGTAGCAACATTCTGTTCCATCGCATTTGGTGACACAAACCGTAATTACACCTTTGTAATTAAAAGCAGTTAATGTGAATAACATATCATTTATAGCTTGCGGACTAAGTATTCCCGAAGCAGGAATAGATGTTGAATTCCATGTTTGTGTTGAGGGACTTCCATCAATAATTAATGTGCCCGTATTAAAACTTCCTCCCAGAGAAGAACTTATCTGAACCGAACAAATTGGGTTAGACGGATCGGGATTGAATATTTCGAAAGTACCCACATATTTGTTAAAGTATGGCCACGATCGACGAAGTTTAAAATCGACAACCGGACAACAATCAGAAGTTGGTTCCGGAGCTTTACAGTCCATTTCAATTTTCTTTTCGCACACCTCACCGTTTGCCAAATACGCAACGTAATTAACAACTACAACTCCTGTTGAATCGGGCGTTGCACAGGTAATTAATTCTGCTGCATTTGCATTTATGTTAAAAGTGTAACTACTATTGCCAACAACTCCCGAAGAAACAGAAATACCATTAACAATGGCATTGGCGAACGTGCCGTTGTAGATGCTCACTGCGATCGAATCGGTTTCACATTTCGAAACAAACTGCATGCAACACTCTCCAAGGTCTGCATCCTGGTATGCCTCAAGAATAATTTCCTCGCAACAATCCTTGGCAACATATTCACAATCCAACTGAACTTTCTTTTCACATTTCTCGCCATTCGACATATAAAAAACATACGACACAGTTATTACTCCGGCCTGATTTGCTGTGAAGCAATTACTCATATTTAACAGACATAAGCCTGTATTAAAAGTGTAACTACTTTGTCCAATCGCATCGTTTGGAATGGTTGTTGAACAATTCCAGCTATTGGAACTGAAAATACCATTATCCACTGTAACCATAACAGAATCAACCTCACAGTTGGTAGCCACACGCACGCAGCATTCTTGCAGGTCCTGATCTTGGTACGTTTCCAATAAAATACTATCGCAACAGTTTTGTGCGGTATATTTACAATCCAGTTCTATCCCCTTTTCGCATTTCTCACCATTTGCAAAAAAGAAAACATAGTTTAACGAAACTGTTCCACTTTGAGAGGCGGTCACACAATTCGTCATATTTAAAATACATGAAGCAGCATCAAACATAAAACTGCTTTGTCCGATTGCAGCGGCTGGTATAGTTGCTGAGCAGTTCCATGTATTTGAGCTAAATACACCATTATTTACAGTAACCAGTACCGAATCAATTTCGCACTCGGTAAGCACGCGCACACAACATTCTTCCAAATCAGGATCCTGGTAGGCTTCTAAAACAATACTATCACAACAGTTTTTATCAACAATACCACAATCAAGCGTAATACTATCTCGGCAAATTTCTCCGTTATCAAAAGTTATTAGATAATTTACGGATACTGCTCCGGTTTGGTCAGGAGTGAAACAATGTGTCATATCAATTTCACAACCGTTTCCGGGGAAAGTAAAGTTACTTTGTCCTGCATAACCGGTTGGCAATGTACTACAAGTTGAGTTTGCCGAACTTATTGTTCCGTTTTCAACAATTACCTCTACTGATTTTACAGGGCATTCAGCTGTTATTCGTACACAACAGTCTTCACCTGTTGCCGGATTCGATACCGGCTCAATGCGAATACTATCGCAACACGATGTTTGCATGGCTGTATCTACCGTAATGCAAACCGGAGGAGCCGCAATTGGCGTAAGTGTTACTGATTGTGGCACGCCATCGAGTAAAAAGTTGGCACTTGAAATTCCGGCAAAGTCGTTACAAGCCGTTTGCTGCATTGTAGCACCAGCGGGAATTGAAACATCAAACTCCTCCTGCAATTGAATATTGGGGCCGAGTACGAAAGAAGTATAATCCATTTTAATGTTTCGTTCAGGAGTAGTTCCCCACGTTGGACCGTTACAGCCTACAGGACTATATGAAAACAGGGGTAAACACATGTTGGCGTCATTGGAAAAATCAAGAGCTGGTGATGGCCCTGCTCCTCCCGGAACCAATGCAGTTGAATGAGTGGCAGCATAATCAACACCAAAAGAACTTCCACGCGGCACTGCCCTGTTTAGTATCAACCAGTCATTCGATCCGTCATCCATTGGTAAAAGATCCACCAAATTGATTGAAGTTACCGGCACATTCGAAGTGTTTTTGTAATTCAAGCGGTATCGCGCAGTTCCTCCGGGACTTACCGTGCCACTTGAGCTAAAGGTGCTACCACCATCGGTTGAAACTTGCTTTTCTACTTTTTGTCCGAATGAAGCAACAATTAAGGCATTTACAGTATTTGAAATAAGCGACGAACTAAGGTTTCCTCCTGAAATCTCAAACTCGTTAGGAGTTACTCCAGGCATGGCAAAAGAATCCACCTGCACATCAAATTCGATGAAATAATACGGCAAGGCATAAGTGCCGTAGGTACCGCAATAGGAAGAATAAAACAATTGACAATCGGAAGCGATATCCGGCAACGTCCAGTTTAAATTAGGTGCCGAATGAGAAGGAAAAACGCCAGTCCAGGCGGTAGTACCTGCAGGAATACTTCCTCCGGATGAACAAGGCGGACTGTAAGTTGATGCCACATAGTAGCTTTCGTTACCCACATAGGTAAAGTTACTGTGTAAAACATCCTGAAGACTGGCACCGCTAATATCAGCGCTTCCTATGTTTTGCACCCGTACTCTAAACCGGATAATATCACCAGGTTCGTATTCCGTTTGGGGCGAGCAAATATCTTTTACAATGCACGGACGGGGTTCACCATCGCCAACGGTAAACGGCACACAGGCATCATTTAAAGACAGTGAATTGGCCAAACCGTCGAAAGATGCGCAATTGGTTACGATAGTTCCAACAGGGTTGGGTTCTATTGTAAAATCAACCTGTATATAAATGCAATCACCAACAGGCAGTGTTCCGGTCATTTGTACCTGAAAATCAGTAATAGTGGAAGCTATTGTTCCTGTAGAATAATAACTTGTTAATCCCGTGGCGTAGGAAGATCCATTCACATTTAAATCAACGGTTGTAGTTGCATTTGCATTGTATATTCTAATTTCATCAACACTAATACCTGATGGAATTACATCGTTTATATTAAAAGCACTTAGCGGCACATTTCCATTATTGCAGAAATTTATTTGATAGCGCCCTGTACAACCGGGAACGCGATTGGCTACCCAAACATACTTTTGGAAGTTAGC
This sequence comes from uncultured Draconibacterium sp., assembly GCF_963676735.1. Lineage (NCBI taxonomy): Bacteria > Pseudomonadati > Bacteroidota > Bacteroidia > Marinilabiliales > Prolixibacteraceae > Draconibacterium > uncultured Draconibacterium sp. The sequence continues at coordinate 2,345,025 of NZ_OY781464.1, forward strand.
ATTGGGGTTCGGAGTATAATCAACAACCTCAACGCAAGTTTGATTGCTATTGTGAGTAACGGGTTGGTTACATATTGTTCCATCAAGCGTAAGGTCGTTATTTATTACAGTACCCACCGGAAAGCTTGTAGCCGGATATGACACTTCTATTTCGCAATAATAGTAGGCGTATGGAGTAGTGGCATCAAGAAAACCCGAGTTTACATTCCAGGTTAATGTTCCACTGGCACCAACTGATATTCCGGCACACGTGCTTGATGTTACAACAGCACCTGGTGGTAATACATCGGTTACTACTGCGCTATTCATATTTATTTGCCCTGAAACATTACCATAATACGGGCTGCTTTTCATTACATACAAACGATAGGTTACTGATCCATCCGGAGGAATCATATAATTACAGCTTCCGGTGGTAGGATAATTTGGATTTACAACTGCGCCATCAACAATAGTTTTGGCCACTCTCCACGGGTCGACGGCCGATGCAGTTGTGCTTACAAAGCCCGTATAATACGGTTTGTCGTCGATAAGAATTCCGGCTCTGTTTCTAACCGTTGTTCCGTCGCAGGTAACTCCTTCAGGGAATTTTACAACAATGGTAAACGATCCTGAAGATGCAGAACCTGCCGGCAACCCGGTAAGCGAATAATGAACGGTATGACTTGAACCTGGACTACCTGTATAAGAAATGACGGGTGAAACACCATTAACCATAGACGGTGGCGGAACATTCACAATAACAAGATCATCAGGTATTACGTCCTGAATATTAATTGTAGTAGCACCGGCCGGTGCCGAAAACATTATGGTGTAACTAAAATTTACTCCACTTGGAATATTCGCGTTACTCACAATTTTCTTTAACGCGTAGCCTTCCCCAACCCATTCGGCCTCATTCGGATTTGGCCCCTGTGCATAAAGGTTATGTTGAAAGAAAAAGCTCGAAAAAATGAGTACCCACACTACAACATAACTCCTCCTAAATCTCAGAAAACTCCATTCACTTTTCTCTTTGTTTGAGGCAACATGCCTTAAATGCAATCTGCCATAATTTAAAAAACGCTCAATTTTCATCTTATATTTTTTAGGTTACTTTCGAATGTCTAAGCGCAAGTTAAGGAAAACAGAGTAGCTTTAAAAGACTTTATAGTCTTTTTTTCTTTTTTTGTTTGGTTGAATTGATATAATTGCTTGATGCAATCAACAAGCACCTTAACAGATAGTAAAGTCCAAACGAATTTTCGCTTATATTGTAGCGATATTATTTTTTTTCCCACTTTTGCACCCTTGCAACATATTAACTATGGAGAAATATATCGAACTGTTAAAAAAACTGATTTCTACAGAGTCGTTTAGTAAAGAAGAAGAAAATGCAGCGGCAGTTATGCGCGATTTTTTGAGTAAGGCAGGCATTGCTTTTAAAACCAAAGAGAACAATACCTGGGCCTTTTGCAAAAATTTTTCTGCTGAAAAACCCACCATCCTGCTCGATTCGCATATTGATACAGTTCGTCCTGCAAAGGGCTACACCAAAGATCCGTTTTCGCCCATTGAAGAAGGAGACAAATTGTTTGGTCTGGGCAGCAACGATGCAGGAGGGCCGCTTGTAGCACTTTTAGCCACCTTTATTCATTTTTACGAGCGTAACGACCTGCCTTTTAACCTGGTTTATGCAGCAACTGCTGAAGAAGAAATTTCGGGTAGACGGGGCCTGGAAATTGTTTTACCAGAAGTTGCCCCAATTACATTTGCAATAATTGGCGAACCTACCAAAATGGAGTTAGCCATCGCCGAAAAAGGCTTGCTGGTATTGGACTGTTACGCCCACGGAAAATCGGGACATGCAGCACGCGAAGAAGGCGAAAATGCATTGTACAAAGCTATTGATGACATTGACAAACTTCGGAATTTTGAGTTTAAAAAAGTATCGGATGTTCTGGGAAAAGTAAAACTTTCGGTAACTCAGATTGAAGCAGGAACCCAACACAATGTAGTACCCGACAATTGCCATTTTGTAGTTGATGTGCGCACCAATGAACATTATACCAACAAGGAAGCAGCTGAAATAATCGATCAGCTTATTGAGGCAGAAGTAAAACCACGTTCGGTTCGATTAAATTCTTCAGGCATATCGGCGCATCACCCTTTTGCCCGGCTTGTAAAAACAAAAGGTATAACCATTTATGGTTCGCCAACCACCTCCGACCAGGCCATTATTTCATGCATGTCGGTTAAAATGGGCCCCGGCGATTCGGCACGTTCGCATACTGCCGATGAGTTTATCTATAAAACGGAGATTATTGAAGGCATAAAAAGATACATTGAACTATTGGAAGAATTAAAAATCTGACATCACAAATCCTTTTTTTTGCCTAAAGCAAAACAATAATTCCCAATACTCTATACCTTTGCAGCCATGCTTAGGGAAATTTCAATAAATGAATATTTAAATAAAGCCGCAGAGGTACCATTGGTTGATGTACGATCGCCAGGCGAATACCAAAAAGGACACATTCCGGGGGCTTCAAATATTCCATTATTCTCGAATGAAGAACGGGCTGCCGTAGGTACAGTTTACGTTCAGCAGTCAAAAGAAAAAGCCATTGAACTGGGTTATAAATACGTAACTCCAAAACTGGATTGGTTTATTTCCGAATCAAAAAAGCGATCCCGGCAGAACAGCATTGCAGTGCATTGCTGGCGCGGAGGCATGCGCTCAAAATCGTTTGCGCAACACCTTTCCGAAAATGGATTTGCTGATGTTTTTGTAATTCGAGGCGGTTACAAAGCTTTCAGAAAACATGCACTTGAGGCTTTTAAAACCAAAGCCGAAATTTGTATTCTTGGCGGTTATACCGGCAGCGGAAAAACCTATATTTTAAAGGAACTAAAGAATAAAGGCGCACAAATTATCGATTTGGAGGGCTTGGCCAATCATAAAGGTTCTGCTTTTGGGCGTGTAGGTTCGGGCGAACAACCTACAATCGAGCAATTTGAAAACAACCTGTTCTGGCAGTGGAAAGATCTTGACTTGCAAAAGCCCATCTGGGTTGAAGACGAGAGCCACCGTATTGGTTTGGTAAATATTCCCATGAATTTTTATAATAACATGCGGCAGCAACCGGTTATTTTTCTCGATATACCGCGTCAAGAACGTGCCCAACACCTGGTTAACGAGTATGCATCGGTTAACAAAGCAATACTGGAAGATTCCATTCGTCGGATTTCGAAACGTTTGGGAGGCTTAAACACCCAAAAAGCCCTGGATCATTTAGAAAAAAATGAATTCTTTGAAGTGGCAATGATTACACTCGTTTATTACGACAAATATTACTGGCGCGGACTGAAAAATCGCGAACACAACCATATTTATCCTGTTGAGATAAAACATATTGATCACTCAACAAATGCACAGCAAATTTTAAACTACCATGAATCAGTCAGAGTTTAAGAGCATTAAGCTCACCCAATACAGTCACGGAGCAGGCTGCGGATGCAAAATATCGCCAAAAGTATTAAGTACCATACTTGAAACAAAACTGGATATGGGTTTACAACCGAACCTACTGGTTGGCAACGATAGCCGTGATGATGCTGCCGTACTTGATTTGGAAAATGGCACTGCAATTATTAGTACCACCGACTTTTTTATGCCAATTGTTGACGACCCGTTTACCTTTGGACGCATTGCAGCAACCAATGCCATTAGCGATGTGTTTGCCATGGGCGGAAAACCTATTCTGGCTATTGCCATTCTGGGTTGGCCGGTGAATAAACTGGCACCTGAAATTGCCCGTGAGGTGGTTGAAGGGGGCCGACAGGTTTGCAAGGAAGTAGGCATTAGTTTGGCTGGCGGACACAGTATCGACAGTCCGGAACCAATTTTTGGACTGGCGGTAACCGGGCAGGTCGAACTAAAAAACATAAAACAAAACGACACCGCTACAAAGGGGTGCAAGCTTCTGCTTACCAAACCTCTGGGAGTTGGCATATTAACTACTGCACAAAAAAAAGGAATTCTAAGCCTGGAGCATGCTGAAATTGCGCCGCAACTGATGTGTCAGCTAAACACTCCGGGTTACGAGTTGGCAAAAATTCGCGGAGTAAAAGCAATGACCGATGTAACCGGATTTGGCCTGCTGGGGCACCTCACCGAAATGTGCGAAGGCAGCGGTTTGTCGGCACAAATTGAATATGAAAAAATACCATGTTTGCCAATTCTCGAACCTTACCTGCAACAAAACTGTATTCCGGGAGGAACACATCGGAACTGGGAAAGCTACGGCCACAATGTTGCATTAAAGCAAGAAAGCTACAAAAACATTCTTTGCGACCCGCAAACCAGTGGAGGACTGCTATTGGCTGTTGACCCACAGGCTTTGGAAGAGGTGAAAGATTGCCTCAAAAATTTTGGTATTGAAGCCGAACCATTTGGCCAGTTAAGCGAAAAACAAAACGGCCAACTAATTTCGGTGCATTAAGGGCCAATTACAGTTCAATGTACCGGAATGTTCGAATTTAAAAAGCTGAACCCATGAGTAAAGAACAAGCAAACAATCCCTTGCACGGCAAAACCCTGGAAGCAATTTTGGTATACCTGGTTAGCTACTATGGTTTTGAAGAATTAGGAGACAGAATCAGGATAAACTGTTTCCGAAAGGATCCAAGCATAAAATCAAGTTTAAAATTCTTACGACGAACTCCATGGGCCCGCGAAAAAGTTGAAAATCTTTACCTTGAAACCCTGAAAAAGTAGAGTCAAATAAAAGAATAGAAACCCTTAGTTTTAAAATACCGCAAACAGATTTTAGGTGAACAAGATGTTAACAGGAACATTTCATTAAACTTATAACCAACTGTTGCGTTATTGTGCTGAATTCAATAGTTAAGTTCTACCGAGTAATAATTCAGAAAATAGAAAATGAGCAAAGTATTTCAATTTGGTGAAAATGTGCAGGGCTACAGTATTCCTGTATTAAACGAGCGAGAAATAAGAGCAGCAGCAGGCATACTTTTTATGCTGATGTTTATATCCATTCAACAGGCAGCAGCCGGCGATTTTACCTTGCTAAAATATGCCATTATAGCTTTTTTAAGCGATATGCTGATACGTGTTTTCGTGAGTCCCCGATTTGCGCCAACATTAATAATTGGGCGCTGGATTGTTCGCAATCAAACACCGGAATACGTTGGTGCGCGCCAGAAAAAATTTGCGTGGAAAATAGGAGTGGCACTGGCGCTAATTATGTTGGTGCTGGTGGTAATTGTCAACTCTTTCAGCCCCATATCGGGGATTATTTGCATGGTATGTTTACTATTTCTCTTTTTCGAAGCCGCCTTTGGCATTTGCCTGGGTTGTAAATTTTACCCGCTATTTTTCAAAGATAAAGTACAATATTGCCCCGGCGAGGTTTGCGATATTAAATCGAGACACGAAATTCAGAAAACAAATTGGACACATTTACTGATTGTACTGGGTTTCGCCGCATTTATTGCAGTAAACTATCTTTTGTTTCACGGATTTTTTACTGAGGCACCGTTCGATCTTTTTGGAATTACGAGCTAAAACGCGCCCCCCCTGCCTACCCTGCTTCATTTCACAAGCCTTTAATAAGTTCACTTTTAATTTTTGGCTTGATTTTGAGGACATTGCATCTGTTACTGGCAATTACAACAGGGCCAAAGAAAAAAAACTGTTGTAAATCATAATAAAAAACAACTCCGTTAACGCACACGGTTAATAATATTTTATAGTTTTGCTATCAAATTAAATATCTAAATCAAAATTTATGATTCTTGGATTATTAAAGGAACACGGTATTGAAACGCGTGTCGCTTTACTTCCGGAAACTGTTAAAGCATTTACCGATTTAAAAGTAGAGGTATTGGTTGAACAGGGAGCTGGTGAAACAGCTTTTGCTTCAGATGCTGATTACGAAGCAGTTGGTGGCAAACCGGTTAGTCGCGATGAAGTGTTTGAAAAAGCTGATGTTCTCCTGCAGATTCAGCCGCCGGCTGAAGGAGACACCGGGAGAATTAAGGACTCTCAGGTTTGGATAAGCGCTTTCAATCCCTTATGGGACAAAGCCCTGGTAAAAACATTCCTCGAAAAAGGGATTACAACCTTTAGCCTCGACCTGATTCCGCGAACAACGCGCGCACAGGCCATGGACATTTTATCGTCGATGGCAACGGTATCGGGCTATATGGCAGTGTTGGAGGCAGCATCAAAGCTTCCTACCTTTTTCCCGATGTTTATGACTGCAGCCGGTACAATTCGCCCGGCAAGTGTGCTGATTTTGGGAGCCGGCGTAGCTGGTTTGCAAGCCATTGCAACCTCAAGAAAACTCGGTGCACAGGTGCAGGTATTCGACGTGCGCTCGGCAGTTAAAGAAGAGGTAATGAGCCTCGGCGGTAAATTTGTTGAAGTTGAAGGCGCCACCGAAGACAAAGCTGCCGGAGGTTATGCTGTTGAACAAACTGAAGATTTTAAAAAGAAACAACAGCAGGCTATTAACGACGTAGCTGCAAAATCGAATGTGGTTATTTGTACCGCACAAATTCCCGGCCGAACAGCTCCTCTGCTTATTCCTAAAGAAGCAGTTGAAGGCATGAAACCCGGCTCGGTAATAATCGACCTGGCTGCATCCACAGGCGGGAACTGCGAACTTACAAAAGACAACGAAACAGTTGTTTACAAAGGGGTTACCATCGTTGGACAATCGAATTACCCCGCTCAAAAACCTATCGACGCCAGCCGTATGTTTGGAAAAAATGTGCTTAACTTCATGAAACTGATGATTGAAGAAGACGGCGCACTTAACCTGAATTTTGAAGACGATATTGTAAAAGGAACCTGCATTACACATGCAAAAGAACTTTACAACGAGCGAGTAAAATCAATAATTGAAAACGCATAAAACTACAGGTATGGAACAATTTTTAACCTTTTTCTTTGAGTACAAAGAAGCAATTTTCATCATTGCCCTATCTGTATTTGTGGGTATTGAAGTAATTTCCAATGTGCCGGCAGTTTTGCATACGCCGCTCATGTCAGGAGCCAACGCCATTAGTGGTGTTATTATTATTGGTGGTATTATTCTGGTTGGCCATGCCGACCTTACAAAATTTTCACTTGACCTGGTACTGGGTATTCTAGCCCTTATTTTTGGTACCCTTAACGTGGTAGGTGGTTTTGCGGTTACCGACAGAATGCTTGAAATGTTTAAAAAGAAAAAAAAGTAGGCAGTTATGGATAAAGTATTAGGAACAATAAACGGATTGGAATTTACTGTTGGCGATACTTTGCTCGAACTGAGCTACCTGATTGCCGCACTATTATTTGTTTTTGGATTGAAACTACTTTCGCACCCTGAAACCGCTCGCCGCGGTAACTTATGGGCTGCCGGAGGTATGGGACTGGCCATGATAACCACTTTGCTGTTGCATAAAAACTCTGCAGGCGAAGGTATTTCGCTTACCAATATTTGGATTATTTTATGTGCCATAGGTGTTGGAGCAGCCATTGGTTGGATGGTGGCCCGTAAAGTAAAAATGACAGCCATGCCGCAGCTGGTTTCGTTGTACAATGCAACCGGAGGTGGAGCATCAATGCTGGTAGCTCTGCTGGAATACCCCGCAGCTGCCGCCGGAGACGTTCAATCGATTTTGGTTACCGTGTTAGGTCTGATTATCGGTGCAGTTGCCTTCAGCGGAAGTTTAATTGCCTTTGGTAAACTCGACGGACGCGTGGGCGATATAATGAAACCATTTATGACCTACCTGAACCTGGTATTGCTAATTGCAACCGTGATAATGGGTGTATACATCATTATTTCGCCAAATCAACCCGCAGAGATGATGTGGGCTATTTATGCGCTTACCGCGCTAGCACTGGTTTACGGTGTTATGTTTGTTATGCCAATTGGAGGAGCCGATATGCCGGTAGTTATTTCGCTGCTGAACTCGTTTACAGGTATTGCTGCAGCTATGGCCGGTTTTATCTACAACAACCAGGCAATGATTCTTGGTGGTATTCTGGTTGGAGCTGCAGGTATGATTCTTACCGTGCTAATGTGTAAAGCAATGAACCGTTCGTTGCTGAATGTTATTATCGGAGCATTTGGTGGTGGAGGCGCTGCTCTCGACCGCGAACAGGGCAGTATAAAAGAAATTACGTTAAGCGATGCCGCAGTTTTGCTAAGCTACTCGCAAAAAGTTGTAGTTATTCCGGGGTACGGATTAGCAGTAGCTCAGGCACAGCATATTGCACACGAACTGGATTCCTTGCTCGAAAGTAAGGGCGTTGAAGTAAAATACGCTATTCACCCGGTAGCAGGACGCATGCCCGGCCACATGAATGTTTTATTAGCCGAAGCTGATGTTCCTTACGAACAGTTGGTTGAGATGGACGATATTAATCCGGATATGCCAAACGTTGATGTAGCCATTGTTGTGGGCGCCAACGATGTGGTGAATCCGGCAGCATACGACGACCCAAGCAGTCCGATTTACGGTATGCCGATTATTGATGCACACCTGGCTAAAAATATTATTATCATGAAACGTGGTATGGGTAAAGGCTATGCAGGTATCGAAAACTTCCTGTTCTTTAACGACAAAACACGCATGTTGTTTGGCGACGCTAAAAAATCAATTTCAAGTTTGGTTAGCGAAATTAAAAACATGTAAATAAAAAATAACGATAATTTAGAATGCCATCTCTTTCTTTGAAGAGGTGGCATTTTTTATTTACTTTACTTCTGCATAAAAAGCAAACTAATGAGAAACAAGCTATCTATAAGTGTTTTTATAAGGCTAATTTTAACTGCCACAATACTGTTTGTGCTGTTTGGTTGCAGGCAAACAAAACAACAAGGAGCAGTGGTATTTTCGTTTGACGACCAATACATTGACGAGTGGTACAGCCAGCGCGATTTGTTTAACCGATACAACATAAAAGCCACATTTTTTATTAATCGTCCTCACCTGTTAAGCGCTGCCCAGATTGAAAAACTCAAACAACTGCAAGCCGATGGACATGAAATTGGCTGCCACGGGTTAAATCATTTAAATGTGGTTGATTATAAGGATTCTGTTGAGGTGCTTGTTAAAAAAGAGATTAAACCGGCAATAAAAATCCTTACCGAAATGGGTTTTCCTCCCAGCTCTTTTGCTCATCCGTTTGGAAAATCGCTTCCGGAAATTGATGACGTGCTTTTGCAACATTTCAAATACCTGAGAAAAGCAACGTACAATATAAACGATACCACCATCGACTTTTATAATGAGATTTATGCCACTCCCAACCATTACAAGGTAACCAATTCAATGGGTATTGATACCAATTACAACATCTCTGAAGAGAATTTTGAAACCGGACTGCTTCGTGCTGTTGATAGAAATGAAGTACTCATTCTGCATGCTCATAAAACCGATAGCAGTCTGGCCAATTATACCGTTAGTCCCGCGTACCTGGAGTCTGCTTTTAAACTATGCAGGCAACACCACCTAAAATCACTAAGAATATCCGACCTTGAAAACTACTTTTCAGGGCATTAAGCAAGGAATTAAAGCTTTTTTCAAAATCAAAATCAATAAATTATTAAACCCTTCCAAAAACAACATTTACAGGAGATAACTTTTGTTTGAAGTTCTATTTTCGCAGGCTCAAATTTCAACTATTTAAACATTAAAAAATGAGTACTCAAAAAATTGGTAATCCGGCGGTTGTAGGTTTGGCCGGTTTCGGACTGACAACCCTGCTGCTGCAAATTCATAACATCGGTTTATTAGGCATTGGCCCTGTTTTAGCCATGGGCTTTATTTTTGGTGGACTGGCGCAAATGATTGCCGGATTTATGGAACAAAAAGTTGGTAACAACTTTGGCTTTAGTGCCTTCGTTGCTTATGGTTCTTTTTGGATTGGGCTTGGAATCATCTGGCTGCTTAACCACTTTAATATTTATGCAGCATCGCATACCGATGTGGGCTGGTACCTGGTAGCATGGGCGCTTTACACCTGTATTTTGCTTTTTGCATCGTTTTATGTTCACAAGGCAATGGCCATTACCTTTATTTTACTCGAACTGGGTTTTATCCTCTTGATTATCGGTCATTTTGGTTTCCCAAAAATGAATGTGGTAGCCGGTTTTGAACTCATTTTTTGTGCACTTTCCGCCTGGTATATGATGGCAGCTATAATAATTAACGATCTTGCCGGAAAAACCGTACTTCCCTTGGGAACTGCATGGGCTAAGAAAGCAAGCTAATAAGTATAACAAAACATATTTTTAAGGGCTGATCAATAAGTGATTCAGCCCTTTTTTTTCGCAGAAAATGCTGTTTCGTAAAAAAACACTTAGCAAAAATCAGCAATATTAACCTTAAAATCAGCCACAAAGCATTGACTTTATTCAGCGGTAGCCTTACATTTATCTCGCAAACCATTTAATTGAAAGGACGTACCCATGTTTGAAGATTTTACCCTAACGAGCTACGCTCCGGCAATGCGCTATACAAACGGGCAGCTTGAAAGTCAATCCAAATTAATCCTCGATAATAAGCAGTTGGTAAGTTTTGTTGAGTCCATCTCTCAAATGGTACTCATATTAAATAAACACCGGCAAGTTGTTTATGTCAATAAAAGCTATAAAGATTTTTGTAAAACACTGAACCAGGATCCAATAATTGGAAAACGTCCGGGCGAGACTTTTAATTGCGCCAATGCATTTAAATCGGCTGGAGGTTGCGGTACATCAAGCGCCTGTAAATCATGCGGAGCAGTAAATGCCATTTTAGAGTCGCAAAAAGGAAGACGTTCGACCAAAGAATGTCAGATACTAACCACAACAAACGATGCACTGGATCTTAAGGTTACAGCAACCCCCATGGAATTAGCCGGGGAAGCCTTAACCATTTTTTCGGTTATTGATATAAGCGCTGATAAAAGAAGAAAATCGCTTGAACGTGTTTTTATTCATGATATTCTTAACAGTGCAGGAGCAATATCCGGACTCTCTTCAATTATTAAAGAAATTAACAACCCTGACGAAATAAAAGAATTGGCGCAGACTATTGAAGATGCCTCACGCAGCCTCATCGATGAAATTCAATCTCAACGAGAACTTGGAGCAGCGGAACGTGGAGAATTACAGCCACTAATAGCTGAAATGGATAGTGCACCGATACTTAGCCAGTTACAAAAGGCTTATGCCAAGCACGAGTTAAACTTTGGAAAACCGGTGGTTATAGACCAAAAATCAGTGAACTGTACCATTGCAACCGACCGCGTTTTGTTAAAACGAATCCTGGGCAACATGATTAAAAATGCCATAGAAATTAATTTACCCAATGATACCATTACGCTTTGTTGCCAAAACCAAGAAGATTGTACGATGATATCTGTTCATAACAATAGCTTTATCCCTATTAAAATTCAGAATCAGCTGTTTAAACGTTTTTATTCAACCAAAGGCAAGGGACGTGGTTTAGGCACTTATAGTATGAAACTTTTGGGCGAACGCTACCTTAACGGCAAGGTTAATTTTACCAGTACGGAAGAAGACGGCACCACTTTTTATATCAAACTTCCAAAATAATTACTGCCGGCCCTTTACTTAACAAACAAGCTTTTTATCTTTGGTTGTTTATTCTGAAATGACCAAAGAAAAGTTATATCATAAAATTATGGCCATAATCGATCAGCGAATCGAAAGGGCACAATTGGCCATTGCTTCAGCAAAAGAATCGCGCGATAGCGAAACCAAAAGCAGTGTTGGCGACAAGTACGAAACAGGCCGCACTTTAATGCAACAGGAAGTTGAAAAAAACCGTGTTCAATTACACCAGGCCGAACGTTTGAAAACCGAACTGGGGAACATAAACCTCCGGAAAAAACATAGTTATGTTGAATTTGGAAGCCTCGTAAACTGTAAACAAAATACCTATTTTATTTCTGCGGCATTGGGACAAATTGAAGTGGATGGGAGAACTTGTTTTTGCATCTCGCTGGTTTCGCCAATAGGCCAGGCACTGCGTCACAAAAAAGTTGGCGACACCGTTAATTTCAGGGGAAAATCGATTACCATACTTACAATAGAATAACCTTCGGGAGAATAGACTACAATAGGAACCTCTGTTGGCAGTACAGGTAAAATGTTTGAATTTGAAAAACGCAAAATGAAATACATAACCGATACCGATTTTAAAAATAAAAATTACGCATCAGCCGGGCTGGAAGCAGCCGATTATGAAAGCTGTTGTTTTACGGATTGTAACTTCTCGGATACCGATTTGAGCGAAATTAGTTTTGAAGATTGCCGGTTTGAAAACTGTAATTTTAGCAACACAAAAATTAGCAATACTGCTTTTAAAAACATAAGCTTTAAAAGCTGCAAACTTATCGGATTACAATTCGACGAATGCAATCCGTTTTTGCTGGAGTTTAATTTTGAAGGCTGTGTGCTTAACTATTCCTCATTTTATCAGCTAAAAATAAAAGGCACACGCTTTATCCGGTGTTCTTTGCTCGAAGTTGACTTTAGTGAAACAGTCCTTACAAAAGCCCTATTTTCAGAATGCGACCTTGCCGGAGCAATTTTTAGTTATACCCAACTGCAGAAAACCGATTTGCGAAATTCGGTAAACCTGATACTTGACCCCGAGCAGAACCAACTGGCCGGAGCCCGCTTTTCACACGATATGCTTCCCGGGCTACTCGGGAAATATAACATTAAGATAGATTAATCCGTTTACATTGCTTTACACCATGGACTTACTACTTTGCTTTGATTACATCGGGACTTTTGTATTTGCCATTAGCGGAGTATTAACGGCAGCCGACAAACGCCTCGATTTTTTTGGCGCTACCGTGATTGGCTTTGTTACAGCTGTTGGTGGCGGCACACTGCGCGACCTTTTACTGGGCGATACACCGGTAGCCTGGATGCAAACCAACAACTATTTCTGGGTGATAATTGCAGCCGTAGCTGTAACCATCATTTTTCGCAGGCATGTAATGAAATTAAAACGTACTCTATTTCTATTTGATACAATTGGTATTGCAACCTTTACTCTATTGGGCCTCAAAAAAGCCTTGCTCTATCAAATCGATCCTTCAATGGCGGTGTTAATGGGTTTATCGTCGGCAGTGGTTGGCGGAGTAATACGCGATATTCTTTGTAATGAAGTACCTTTAATTTTTCATCGCGAGATTTATGCCACAGCCTGCATTGCAGGAGCTCTGGTTTATTTGCTGTTAAGTAACATTGGTATTGCAGAAATAATCAGCGAAACGGCAACGGTAGTTTCCATTATCACTATTCGAATTTTGGCTATTCGTTTTAACATTGCTTTACCGCGCCTGATAAATAATTAAAGCCGCATTTTACAAACATGCCCACGGTATTTTAATCAATACTTAAAAGGTTAGCACAACTACCATTCAACCAACGAGAAACCTAAACCAACAACCGTTTGCCGATGATTGTAATCGATCATACTTTCGCCATACCCCGAAAATACCTGTGCCCTAACTTTTAAATTTCCATAAACACGCACGGCATAGGCTATTTTCAGGCTTCCCCGGTTATTCTCACCAAAACGTAAACTATGGCGGGCAGTACAGTTGAAATGATGAATTCCTTTTTGCCAGGCAAAAACGGCCTCGCTGCGTCCCATATAATTTTCTATTCCCGGATTATCATCTTCATCAATACTTTCAGGTAAACGCCACCATGGTTTAACCACAAGCGAAGAATGTTCGCCCTGCAAAGCCACCTGGGCAATAATGCGGTTCCAACTGCGCGACAAGGGGTTTGACCTGCCATTGCTTTGGTGATTAAGGCCGATGCCAACAAAAACGCCTTCCATTCCAAATAAGCGATAATTTACCGGAAGAATAAACATCAACTCGGGTTCGTAGTTGGTTTCGCGAAAGGGGCGCGACAGGTCGGTATTAAAAACCTGCCAAAACGAAGCCTGGGTATACCCTACCCACACATCGCCTCCGCGCCTGGCCCCAAATAAATTATTAAAGACCTTGGTTTTCAGGCTCAACTGAAAAAGCTGCTCTGTTTTGTTAAGCGGTATGGGCTCGGTAATATTTCTGTCGGGATTATCGCTGTAAGGCAAACGATTTACATTATTCGAAACTTTACCGGCCAAAAGATAAACCGGCTTGTAGGTATGTATTACAAATAAATCGGCATTGGTTTTTGCGTTTTCACCCAGATCCCAGTGGTCGGCAAAGGTTTTTTCTTCCTTGCCAAACAGTTCCTGCGATAGTGCCACTTTTGTAAGCAAAAGCAACATTGTGGTGAGTAATGTTAGTTGTAATCGCATGCCTTAGCTTTTATTTACGAATATAGTTATTCGCCTATTCCCTTCAACAGGTATTGTATACTTAGCTAACATGTTTTAACACTTTATGCTTGCGATCGGCCCTTTTACTATGGCTTAAGCAAAGAAAAATATGGAGGAGGCGAAAAAAATACGGGGAAGATTGCTGCCATTAAAAAATTTTGGCAACTACATTTTACTTACTGTCAGTACAGGTTTTAGCGAATAGCTTCCATTTCCTTTTTCCACCACCGATTTTTCGGCATCAAAATCAAGCAGCATATTAAATGTTTCACCATCGGCAATTGAATCGTGAACATTTACTTTCAGGCCGGATTGTTGGGCAGAAGGTGTATCCAATTCGAGGGTATCCCCATCAATTACGATTTGATTATTATCTCCCAAAACCATTCGAATTTGCGTTAAATATCCTGCCGGAATTTCGTCGTCAGACAACTGAATGCTATTGCCATCGGTAAACATAAGCAAATCAATTTGGCCCATTGTATCCAGTTCCAGGTCCACCCACTCGTCTTCTGTTGTATCAGCATCATTTATGTTTATGCGCAATTCCTGCACATCAACCAACACCGCATCATAATCCCCCGGAGCATCGGTTAAATTTACGATTATGGTTCCATTTCCCGACTTATCTGTATCAACATCGCTACAGGCAACAATAAAAACGGATATAATAATAAAGGCTGCTACTAATCTTTTCATATCATTTATGTGTTACTAATGCAAATATAACGCCATGGAACAAAAAATGTTATTTGGTAAATTTTCATTTCAGTGTAATATATCTTAACTTATTGGTACTAAAATAAAAAGAAAACAACCACTCCGTTTCCGATGCATAACGCAATAATTCAACAACAACAAAAATAAATTTACATGAAGAAACTGCTTTTACTCAGTAGTGCACTGTTCCTATTACTTAGTGCACAAGCTCAAATTAGCGCAAAACTAATGCGCTACACCGATGTCTCGAACGAGCAAATTGCTTTTGTTTACGGGGGAGACATATGGCTGGTTGCCAAAGAAGGGGGAACAGCCATTCAGCTCACCAATTCTCCGGGAGAAGAATCGTGGCCGAAATTTTCGCCCGATGGTTCAGAAATTGCATTTACCGCCAGTTACAATGGAAATTCTGATGTGTATGTAATTCCGGTTACGGGAGGCATACCAACCCGCGTAACATATAATTCATTCTCCGATAGGTTGGTCGACTGGCATCCAGGTGGCAATAAGCTACTGTTTGCTTCGGCACGCGAAAACGGCATTGGTCGTTTAAACCAGTTTTTTATGGTAGATAAAGAAGGTGGCTTCCCCGAAAAACTAAAAATCCCTTACGGAGAGCTGGCCAGCTTTTCGCCGGATGGAAATCAACTGGCGTACATCACAAAAATTACGGAAAACTACCCGTTTAAACGCTACCGTGGCGGCTTAACTTCAGACATCATTTTGTTTGATTTTGCGACCGAAAAAACCACACGCATTACCACCGACGAGGCGAACGACGGGAAACCAGGCTGGGCCGGCAATAAGGTCTACTTTTTGTCGGACCGTGGCGAAAACATGCGTTTAAACATTTGGGAATACAACACACAAAATCAAAACATCAGCCAGGTTACTTTTTATAAAGATTTTGATATTTCCTTTCTGTCGGCCGGACCTGAAGAGTTGGTTTACGAGATGGGAGGAGACCTGTACCTTATGGATTTGAACAGCCAGCAATCGCGAATAGTCGAAGTTAAGGTTATCAGCGATCTATCATTAGAAATACCGGGCAAACAAGATGTTAAAGGCAATATCTCGAACATGACTGCTGCGCCGGAAGGCAAGCGTATTGTTTTTGAAGCCCGCGGCGAATTATTTAATGTACCGGTTAAAGAAGGTTTCTCGATTAACCTTACCCGTTCGAGCGGTGCTTTTGATCAGAACCCGGCATGGTCGCCCGATGGCAAAACCATTGCTTACTGGAGCGATCGCTCGGGAGAATACGAAATATGGCTGCAAGACAGCCAGAGCAAAAATGCGCCAAAACAACTAACAAAAAGAGGAAAAGGCTTTGGCTATCGATTATTTTGGTCGCCCGACAGTAAAAAAATTGCCTTTATCGACGAAACCAATACCATTTCAATAATTGATACGGAAAATGGAGCGACAACAGTAGCCGGCAATTACAACTGGAATATTGGGCACGGAGGCCGTTTTGGATTTCCAATATCATGGTCGCCCGATTCGAAATGGATTACCTTTAGCCAGGGACTCGACAATGCCAACGGCTGCATTGTTGTTTTTAACCTGGAAGAAAAGAAGCTGACACAGCTTACCAGCGGATTTTATGATGATGGCTACCCCGTTTTCAGCACCGATGGCAAATACCTGTTCTACCTCACTAACCGCACCTTTAACGCAGCCTACTCTTCGTTAAGCGACGGCACATGGATTTATCCGAACTCCACACAAATTGCATCCATCGGACTGAAAGCCGATACCCCGTCATTGCTTGCGCCAAAGAACGACGAAGTGACAATAAAGGAAGAAAAGAAAGACGAAGAAAAAGACAAGGAGAAAGAAGCAGGCAAAGAGGATAAAAAGAAAGATGCTAAAGACGACGACAAAAAGGAAAAAGAAGAGGATGGCGTAAAAGTAGAGATTGACTTTACTGACATAGAGAGTCGCCTTGTTTTATTACCGCCTAAAGCAGGCAATATCTCGGCACTACTGCCTTTTGAAGGCAAATTGGTGTACCTGCGCCGCCCCAACACCGGATCGGGCGAACGCGCTTCGGCTTTACACTTTTTCGACTTGAAAGAACGCGAAGAAAAAGAAGTAATGAGTGATGTTAGCCGGGTGGTACCTACTGCCGATGGCAAACAAATGCTGGTGAGCTCAAAAGGAAAATATGGCATTATTAAGGCTGCTGCCGGACAAAAAATAGACGAGCCCATTCCAACCGATGGTTTAGTGATGGATTTGGTGCGGAAAGAAGAGTGGAAACAAGTGTTTATGGACACCTGGCGTCGCCATCGCGATTTCTTTTACGATCCCAACATGCAGGGCGTTGACTGGGAAGCCATGCGCGACCGCTACGCCAAATTGGTAAACGATGCCCGCACACGTTTGGACATTACCAATATTCAGTTAAACCTGGTTGCCGAATTAAGTGCCGGCCACACCTACGCAGGTGGTGGCGATGTGGAACAGGCTCCTTCGCGGGGTGGCGGATTTCTTGGCATCAACTGGGCAATGGATGGTAATGGTTACAAAATTGGTAAAATTCTGAAACCAGCTGCCTGGGATACTCAAACCCGTTCTCCGTTTAATCAACCCGGAATTGATGTTAATGAAGGTGATTATATCCTTTCAGTTAACGGAATTGGCCTTGCCACAGACAAAGATCCGTATGCGGCGTTTGAAGGTCTTTCGGGAAAAACCGTGGCACTTCAGGTTTCATCCACCGGAAAAACAGAGGATGCAAAAGAAGTAATAGTTGAACTGCTTAGTGCCCAACAGGAAAATAATTTGCGCTATTTAAACCATTTAGAGAATAACCGCAAACTGGTTGAAGATCTGTCTGATGGGCAGTTGGGCTATATTTATATGTCCAACACTGCCGGGCAGGGCCAGCTGGAACTGGTAAAAATGTTCTACGGACAGCTGGATAAAAAAGGATTTATCCTTGACGAGCGTTTTAACGGAGGCGGACAATTGGCCGATCGTTTTCTGGAACTGTTGCAGCGCCCGGTTACCTACAACCTGCATTGGCGCCACGGAAAAGACCATACCAACCCGGTTAAAACAAATACCGGGCCGGTGGGCATGCTTATTAACGGCTGGGCCGGATCAGGCGGCGATGGCTTACCCTGGGCATTTCAGGAATTGGAAGCAGGGCCTATTGTTGGCGAACGCACACTGGGCATTTTGGTTGGACCTGCAACCGGTCATCGTTTGATTGACGGAGGTTCGATAACCGTTCCCGGAGCTCGTTTATACGATAACGACGGACATTGGTTTTGGGAAGGCGAAGGCGTACGCCCTGACTTTAAAGTGTGGGACGACCCCAATATGCTGATGCAGGGACGCGACCCGCAAATGGAAAAAGTAGTAGAAGAAGTAATGAAACTGGTGAAAGAAAACAAACACCTGATGACCCCGGCGCCGCCATTGGAAGACCGGTCGGCAAAAGGATTGAAAAATTAAATAAACACCAAAATTACATGGAATAAGAAAGGAGATGACTGCATGCAGACATCTCCTTTTTTAAAATAGTGCTGGAAAAGACATGATTTCGTTCTCCAGTCCATCTCCACCCAATCAAACAACATTTAAAACTTTACAATCCACTGCCCTACCAGCCCTAAAAACTGTTCATGATTAGACAACATTGCAGGATGTCCTCCTTTTTCAAAGAGGTAAATTTTAAGCCGTCTATTTTTCTTCTGAAGGTCAAGATAGATATCCTCAAGATAATCGCAATATTCATCTTCCCTGCTTCCGGTAAGCCATGTCGGGATAGAAAGTTCAGCGATTGGTTTATGAAAAAATGAATGGCCTCTTTCTGCAAAGCGAAGAAGCATATCGGTATCCAAATCAACAATTTTTTCCCAATCCTCG
This sequence comes from uncultured Draconibacterium sp., assembly GCF_963676735.1. Classification (NCBI taxonomy): domain Bacteria; kingdom Pseudomonadati; phylum Bacteroidota; class Bacteroidia; order Marinilabiliales; family Prolixibacteraceae; genus Draconibacterium; species uncultured Draconibacterium sp. Next base: position 2,363,994 of record NZ_OY781464.1, read on the forward strand.
CCATGGTTATGTTGCCAGAAAGCCACTGCATCGCTGTTTCTTTTGGCTTCTTCTCTGTCTGTCTTCAGGTCATTAATAAAGGTGTTTAACGGATACGCTCCTTCAAAACTATCGGCCACAATGGCTTTAATTCGCGCAGGAGCTTCGAGTCCCATATTTAGTGCCACCAGCGCACCTCCGCTAGTTCCAATTACTGTTACTTTTTCGGTATTCGTTTCATCAAGAAGCGCCAAACAAACCATGGCATTGTAGTACCAAAAATCTGTTTCAAACTGCTCCAGTCTGTCTGATTTGCCGTGCCCGGGAAAATCTAGAGTAATCACTTTAAAGTTGTTGGCATATTCTTCTATTACCGGGGCAAACATACCCGACGAAGCAGTATTTCCCTGAAGGAGCAGAACAGGTTCTCCCTCCCCTTTAATATCGTAATTCACTGTTAATCCGCGAAATAGAAAAGACGACATGAGTATGCTAATTTTATGGTTTTACAATTAGTCGGACTTTAGGTTATTCTGTTACAAAGCTGCTATAGTTTCTTGTTTATAAGTTTTAATGCTTAGCAATCACATCAGCTATTACCGGACGCGTCTGTTCAATTCTTTCCAAGTCGAGCGCCAGACCCAGTGGTTCGTATACCTTTGCAAAATATTCATAAATGCCTTTTACCATTTCAAAAGGTGCCTGAACCGATTGTAAAGCGGTAGCGCCTGAATTATTTACTACGAAAACAGGAATACCTTGTTTTAACAGCATTGTAACGATTTCTGTGCGGCAGAAAAAAGCAGCAGTATGCAGAGCGGTTGAACCGTCGTTATTGGTAACATCCAGCCGGGCACCAGCCTGAATCAACTCCCGGGCAATTTCCGTTTTCCCGAACACACAAGCTGTCATTAAAGGGCTCGATCCGCCGGCAGGTTCTTTTTCATTTAAATCAGCTCCGGATGCGATTAGAGCCTTTACTGTCTGTAAATCGCCTGCAATTACCGCCGCATGAATACTATTTCCGCTTTGAGACAAAGCTTCTGTTTCTGTTGTTTTCTGATCTTCATTGTTTTCTGTTGTTCCCGGATAAGCATTAAAAGCAGCAAATATAATTACTAACGAAAGTACACCGGTGGCCACCGTTTTGGCAGTAATCTGGCGATTACGAACGTTTCGCCACGAGCTGATAAGGAAATTCGACAAGCCAAAAGTAAGTAAGGACACCATTACAAATTTAAGCATTGAGGGAATTGGCAATCCTACCAGCGACAAGGCAACCACTCCAAGAACAATAGTATGAATAATATAAACCGAGTAAGAATTGCGGTTAAGTTCATCCATAAGCGCATACCTTTTATTAAAACTGTGGCGGAAACTGTACAGAAATATGTACAATAGTGTAAGTTGCGAGAGCAGCCCAAAAGCATAGTAAGCTACACGGTCGGCAAATTGCGAAATGAAATAATAATTTCGCTGCGGATCGATGATATTAAAAAAGGTGTTTAATGCAACCGCGGTAAACAAGCCAAGTGCTAGCGTAAGCACAACATTGGCAACAATATAAAGTCGCTTGTTCTTTTTATTTGATTCGAATACTTTTAATTTGTAACACAGTGACCCCAGTAAAAACGACATAAAATAAACGAGCAGTCGTTCGCGTTGAAAGTGAAAAACAGCCGAATCATACCATCCGTTTAAGCCTAGCTGAGCTATACTTACGCTGTACACCACACCAAGCACAAACATGACAACAACAGCAGCTTTAAGGTTAATTCTTAAGGAGAGTACTTTTGATTTTGCCAACACCAGGTAAATCACCTGGAACATAAACAATACAGGTAAAAACCACAACCAGTTTTGAGCCGGGTTATTGGCATAAAAACTCAGGTCGCTGCCTGCCCTTTCAAAAAAGTGAAAGTACGTAAACCACTCTTCCTGAGGCAATCCTCTTGAATACAGGAAAATAAACTTGTAAGCCGGAATTAAAGTAAATACGGCAATTACCCAAGGTATTAAAATCCGCTTAACTTTCGATTTAATAAACTCAACTGATGTTTTCGCCTTTAACGACATCGGAATTAAATATCCGGAGATAAAAAAAATGATAAACATGATAAATAAATCAAGATAAAGACGAACCAAACCAATTGAATTGGCTTTTACCGGATCTACTACAATCCAGGAGTTTTGCAATACATGTTCATAAACCAATCCGGCGTGTAAAACCACTACCAGAAAAATCATAACTGTTCTTAAATGGTCGAGAAAAAAAATACGTGTTTTCATCTGTTTAATTTTTTTTGATTTCTGAATGTTAAAATCCCGATACATCGGGACAGGAACTCACATAAATTTTAATCATTCTTTTTTGTGAATTTAGAATGAGCGAAAAATTCATGTTCGTTTCATAATTTGTTTTTTTGTGGAAACCGTTAGTTCGATGTCCGTTGTTTTTATTGATGTAAAGGTCGGGCGAAGCATGATGCAGGTCTAATGAACTATGCAGCGAAGTATATGAAGTTTGCTGAGGGGGTATAAATTATGATGCAAGCGTATAAATTATGAAGCAACAGCTGACGCAAAGCCCTGATAAACTGAATTGTATCGCAATTTGAAAAGTATATACCAACATGAAAAAACAAGCTGCACAAAATTAAATATGAACGAAAGAATGGATTGGATAAGGGACAAACAAACAGTTTTTGTATTTTTAAGATCATAATTATCCGAAGCTTTCAACTATGCCTGGTCTTACTTCCGCTGAAAAAAAATTTCTAAGCCAAATTACACAACTTGTTGAGGAGAACATATCGAATGAGCAGTTTGGGGTTTCCGAACTGGCCGAAGCGGCAGGCATGAGTCGATCAAACCTTCTACGCAAAATCAAAAAAATAACCGATTTATCAGCCAGCCAGTATATTCGCAATGTCAGGTTAAAATATGCCTCAGAATTACTGGAGGAAGGGGCCTGGACAGTATCAGAAATTTCGTATAAAGTGGGTTTTGGCAGCCCCTCGTATTTTATCAAATGCTTTCGCGAGCTGTATGGTTACCCTCCGGGCGAACTTGGCAAACACCAGGAAGCGGATGCAGAAAACCTGGAAGAACAGGCAGAGGTGCACCCACCTATTCCGAAGAAAAAGTTTCCGTTTATACTGATTTCCTTTTTTGCTATCGTACTAATTGCAGCCGTTTTATATGTGGTATTGCGCCCTGCCTCGCCGGGTAAAGACAACATAAAATCAATTGCCGTGTTGCCCTTTTTAAACGACAGTAACGACACCAGCAATGTGTACATTATTAACGGATTAATGGAAGCCACGCTTAACAACCTGCAGCAAATAAACGATTTACGGGTAATCAGCCGAACCTCGGTTGAACCCTACCGCAACAACCCAAAATCCACGGCAGAAATTGCCCGCGAGCTAAATGCCACCTACCTGGTTGAAGGTAGCGGACAAAAAATTGACAATCAGATTTTGCTTAATATTCGTTTAATTGACACCCGAACAAATAATGACTTATGGGGCCAGCAATACCGGCGAAATACGGAAGACATTTTTTCGCTACAGGCCGATGTAGCAAAAAATATTGCTGAACAAATTGAAGCCATTGTAACACCTGAAGAAAGCAAACGGATTGAGAAAAAACCGACCGACAATCTGCAAGCCTACGACCTGTTTTTAAAAGGACTGGATTTTTTGAGAATACCTACGGAAGATAATTTACAAAAGGCTGTCCCTCTCTTCAAAAAAGCAATTCAGGAGGATAAAGAATTTGCCCGTGCCTATGCCGGAGTTGCCATCTCTTTTTTTATGCTTGACCGGGGAAAATCGGTAAAACAATTTACTGACTCGATAAATTACTATGCCGACCAGGCCTTGTTTTACGACTCGAAACTCCCCCAGAGTTTAACGGCTAAAGCATTGTTTTACATGGCGCACAACGAGTACGAGCTGGCACTTCCCTATCTGGAAAAGGCACTGGAAATCAGTCCCAACTCAGATGTAGTTTTGGCCTTCCTGGTTGATTTATATGTAAACTATTTACCCGATACGGAAAAATACCTGGAGTATGCCTTAAAAGGACTCGAAATTGATATTGTGGCTGCTTACGACTCAGGTGCGGCAAGCTATAGTTATTTACATATCAGTAATGCTTTTATACAATCAGCATTTATCGATGAAGCCCAAAAATATATTGATATCTCACTGGATCTTCTTCCTGAAAATCTTTACTCGCAATATGTAAAAGCCTACATTCAGTATGCACGTGATGAAGATATGCAGCGGCTAAATAAAACCTTACTTGCTGTTTTTGAAAAAGATAAAACCCGACTGGATGTGCTGCAGGAGGTAGCAAAATCCTACTACTACCTTGGCGATTTTGAGACAGCCGCCCTGTACTACAAACCTTTTGTTGAAGCCAGGGAGAAATATAAACTGGACATTTATCCTTCGGAGAATGGAAAAATTGCCTTAACCTTTGATAAAACCGGCGAAAAGGAGTTAGCTGATAAATATTTTAAGCGCTACAAAACATGGGCTGAAAAAGACCCTTCTGTGTATAGCAACTATTCATTAGCCATGTACTATTCCTATTTAGGCGATACAGAAAAGGCAGTGGAATTCCTCGATAAATTTTCGCAAAAAGACAAATTCAACTATTGGATTGTTCTTTTTACAGCTGTTGATCCGCTATCTGAGAATATGCAACTTCATCCGCAGTATAAAAAGATATTTGCCAGAATTGAAAATAAGTTTGAGAATTACCACAAAAGGATAAAAAAGTCGCTTGAAGTAAAGGGCTTGCTTTAAAAAGAATAAGCCTCTCATCAAAACTGATGAAAGGCCATTCTGTTTACATTATAGAAGGAGAAAATAGTATTATCGAACTACTATTTTCCGGGTAATTGCAGCTCTTTCGCTTTCCATTAAAACAATATAAACACCGGGAGTGAACGATCGAACATCAATTCTTTCGTTGCTTGACATCACTGCTCGTTGCAGAACTGTTTTTCCGGTAAGGCTTATTATTTTAATATACGACGATGGCTCAGTTGTCTGTATATTTAACACATCATCCACAGGATTTGGGAAGATTTTTAAATCCGACTCCATAATTGAGTTAACTGAAGTGGTCGTCAGATCAGGTAGAATTACCTTGTCGATAACATGCACTACTCCGTTCACTGCTTCCAGATCAGTTCCGGTTATTTGGCTAACCCTACTATTTGGATCGGTAATACTGGCTCCACCATTCAGATTAATAACAATCTCTTCTTGCTGCAGTGTTTGCGCCATAAATCCATCCGACAAATCTCCGGCCATCACTTTGCCAGGTACAACATGCATTAACAAAACTGCCTCCAGTGTTGCGGCATCAATTTCGTCCAACGAAGTATACCCCAGTTCGGTAAGCAGGTCCTCAAAAGCGGCATCGGTTGGGGCGAATACCGTAAACGGACCATCACCCTGTAAGGTTTCTACCAATTCGGCAGCTACTACTGCAGCTTCCAATGTGGTGTGGCTTTCGCTTTCCACAACAATGTCAACCACGGTTTTTGTGGTGGGCAGCAATACCGCATCAATTACATGAACAACGCCGTTGGTAGCTTCAATATCTGTTACGGTTACCTCGGCGCCATTAATAAATACACCTTCACTGCTTGCTGTTACCGTTAGGTTTTGGCCAAGTACAGTTTCAATTTTCTGGCCATCCATCAGACTACCACTCATGGCTTTGGCAGCCACAACATGGTACAATAAAATATCGGTAAGCTGGCCGCCCGGTTCTGCCAGTAAGGCATCAAGTGTTCCTTCGGGCAAAGCATCAAAAGCAGCATCAGTTGGCGCAAATACCGTAAACGGACCATCGCCCTGTAAGGTTTCTACCAGTCCGGCAGCTACTACTGCAGCTTCCAATGTGGTGTGGCTTTCGCTTTCCACAACAATGTCAACCACGGTTTTTGTGGTGGGCAGCAATACCGCATCAATTACATGAACAACGCCGTTGGTAGCTTCAATATCTGCGACGGTTACCTCGGCGCCATTAATAAATACGCCTTCACTGCTTGCTGTTACCGTCAGGTTTTGGCCAAGTACTGTTTCAACTTTCTGGCCATCCATCAGACTACCACTCATGGCTTTGGCAGCCACAACGTGGTACAGCAAAATGTCGGTAAGCTGGCCGCCCGGTTCTGCCAGTAAGGCATCAAGTGTTCCTTCGGGCAAAGCATCAAAAGCAGCATCAGTTGGGGCAAATACCGTAAACGGACCATCGCCCTGTAAGGTTTCTACAAGTCCGGCAGCTACTACTGCAGCTTCCAATGTGGTGTGGCTTTCGCTTTCCACAACAATGTCAACTACGGTTTTTGTGGTGGGCAGCAATACCGCATCAATTACATGAACAACGCCGTTGGTAGCTTCAATATCTGTTACGGTTACCTCGGCGCCATTAATAAATACACCTTCACTGCTTGCTGTTACCGTTAGGTTTTGGCCAAGTACAGTTTCAATTTTCTGGCCATCCATCAGACTACCACTCATGGCTTTGGCAGCCACAACATGGTACAATAAAATATCGGTAAGCTGGCCGCCCGGTTCTGCCAGTAAGGCATCAAGTGTTCCTTCGGGCAAAGCATCAAAAGCAGCATCAGTTGGCGCAAATACCGTAAACGGACCATCGCCCTGTAAGGTTTCTACCAGTCCGGCAGCTACTACTGCAGCTTCCAATGTGGTGTGGCTTTCGCTTTCCACAACAATGTCAACCACGGTTTTTGTGGTGGGCAGCAATACCGCATCAATTACATGAACAACGCCGTTGGTAGCTTCAATATCTGCGACGGTTACCTCGGCGCCATTAATAAATACGCCTTCACTGCTTGCTGTTACCGTCAGGTTTTGGCCAAGTACTGTTTCAACTTTCTGGCCATCCATCAGACTACCACTCATGGCTTTGGCAGCCACAACGTGGTACAGCAAAATGTCGGTAAGCTGGCCGCCCGGTTCTGCCAGTAAGGCATCAAGTGTTCCTTCGGGCAAAGCATCAAAAGCAGCATCAGTTGGGGCAAATACCGTAAACGGACCATCGCCCTGTAAGGTTTCTACCAATTCGGCAGCTACTACTGCAGCTTCCAAGGTGGTGTGGCTTTCGCTTTCCACAACAATGTCAACTACGGTTCCGTATTTTGCAGTCATCATATCCTTAACCGCAACTGGCCAAACACCAGGAGAAGGAACGCTTACACCTTTATTGTCACCACGCATCATCATATCCTGTCCAAAATAGTAGAGTGGCCATCCTTTGTATGCCAGTTGTCTTTTGCCATACACATCAATTATGGTAAAGTCAGCTGGATCAAGAACTGAAGGTACAACTACCTCTTCTTCCTCATAAATCGGCCAAATGGCATTTTTTGCAAATTCGGAATCAGTAAAATTATTTTTATTGTAGTTATCCTGTATCCAGGTATATAAAGTGGCGCCTTTGTCATCGCTAAAATACTGGGTTATTTCGCTTCCGGGCGTATAATCTCCTTTGTAATTAACATCATCATTTCCTGTAAGCTGATCAACCACCAACATTATAGTGTAGTCTGGTTTTGCGACAAACCACTTTCCTATCACGCCATCTCCCATTACGTCTCCTGGCAATGAATCTTTCACAAAATAATACAATGGCCAACCTTTGTAGGTTGTTTGCATGGCACCATCCCCTCGATCAATGGAGCCAAAATCAGCTGAATCCAGCTCATTGGAATAATCCATACTCTTAGCATAAAATACTGGCCAGTTAGTCAGACAGCCGTCAGTACACAAAGAACTTCCATCAGCATCCTTTGTAAAGAAATAGAGGGTGTAACCAAAAGCATCGGTTAAAATTTTTCCATGGCTCGTGTCCTCCATCAGCTTTACCTCATTTGAAGGTAGTAAAACAGCATCTATCACATGAACAACTCCGTTAGTGGCTTCAATATCTGCTACAGTTACCTCAGCATCATTGATGAATACTCCATCACTCTCAATGCGAATTCGAATATCTTTTCCCAACACAGTTTCAATTTTCTGGCCATCCATCAGACTACCACTCATGGCTTTGGCAGCCACAACGTGGTACAGCAAAATGTCGGTAAGCTGGCCGCCCGGTTCTGCCAGTAAGGCATCAAGTGTTCCTTCGGGCAAAGCATCAAAAGCAGCATCAGTTGGGGCAAATACCGTAAACGGACCATCGCCCTGTAAGGTTTCTACCAATTCGGCAGCTACTACTGCAGCTTCCAATGTGGTGTGGCTTTCGCTTTCCACAACAATGTCAACTACGGTTTTTGTGGTGGGCAGCAATACCGCATCAATTACATGAACAACTCCGTTGGTAGCTTCAATATCTGCTACGGTTACCTCGGCGCCATTAATAAATACGCCTTCACTGCTTGCTGTTACCGTCAGGTTTTGGCCAAGTACTGTTTCAATTTTCTGGCCATCCATCAGACTGCCACTCATGGCTTTGGCAGCTACAACGTGGTACAGTAAAATATCGGTTAGCTGGCCGCCCGGTTCTGCCAACAAGGCATCAAGTGTTCCTTCGGGAAGTGCTTCAAAAGCAGCATCAGTTGGGGCAAATACCGTAAACGGACCATCTCCCTGTAAGGTTTCTACCAGTCCTGCAGCTACTACAGCAGCTTCCAATGTGGTGTGGCTTTCGCTTTCCACAACAATATCAACCACCGTTTGATTGACGGCTTTCATCTCACTTGCCTTTAAATTTAAAAGGCTTACGGAGAACATTACGAAGAGAAAAAGTAAAATTTGTTTCATGAGTATATTTTTAATTGTTTAATCTTTAAACCACACAGTTAAACAATAGTTCAATCTTTGTTTAACTTTTATAGGTTTTTAAATAAACATTTTAATTCAACAACACTCAAAACCCCTTCACAAACCCCATGTTAAGTGCGAACAATAGATTAAAACTACACAAAAACACATTTAGTTAATTTTTGTTAATTTTTCCATTCCAACATTTGTTTTATGAAAGTTTTTATCTGCTAAAGATTAAGATTTTGGGAGATAACCAATCTGCAGGTATAAAAAAAGCTCCTTGCCAATAAAGGCAAAGAGCTTTTCCAATCTTATATTTTAGTAATTACACCAGCTGAACATCTTCCACAATCTCCTGACCTTTTTTAATGGCCTCCAGATTTAGCGGAATTAATTTATGGTAACGTTCGGGAAGCGATTTTTCCAAGCCTTTTTCAACGTTATCTAACGAAAGAATGGGTCGCACTTTAAGGTAGCTACCAAATACAATCATATTAAAAACCTTTGGGTTCCCCATTTCAACTGCTGTTTTTGTCGCCTCAACCTTAAAAATATTAATATCGGTACGTGTTGGCGGATGAATTACCCCATTGGGATCGTATAGCAAAGTACCGCCCGGTTTTACCGCCTGCTCAAATTTATCCATACTTTGCTGGTTGAGAATAATCGCAGTATCAAATTGTTGTAAAATAGGCGAACTTATTCGGGTATCGCTTACAATCACAGTTACATTGGCAGTTCCCCCACGCATTTCCGGTCCGTAGGATGGAAACCAGGTTACCTCTTTGTCTTCCATAATACCTGAGTAGGCCAGAATTTTCCCCATCGAGAGCACACCTTGTCCACCAAATCCGGCAATTATCATTTCTTCTGTCATAGCTTCAATTTTTTAATTTTCCGAATGTTCACCTTTTACACTGTCTTTTAAATCGCCCAACGGGTAGTATGGCAGCATATTTTCTTCCATCCATTTATTCGATTCCACGGGCGTCATTTTCCATCCTGAGTTACAGGTAGAAACCACTTCAACAAAAGAAGTTCCTTTTTTATCCAACACGTTTTGGATGGCTTTTTTGAGCGATCGTTTACATTTGCGTGCTGCCGGAGCGGTATGAACTGCCTGGCGCGTTACATAAGAAGTACCCGGTAACTGCGCAATCAGGTTGGTTATTCTCATCGGGTAACCGTTCAAATCGACATTACGCCCACCAGGAGTGGTAGAGGTTACCATACCCTCAAGCGTAGTTGGGGCCATCTGTCCACCTGTCATTCCGTAAATTCCGTTATTTATAAAAACCACCAACATATTTTCGCCACGGTTACAGGCGTGCATAATCTCTGCCGTACCAATTGATGCCAAATCGCCATCGCCCTGGTAAGTAAATACAAAATTATCAGGATTTAAACGAACAATACCGGTTGCTACTGCCGGTGCACGACCATGCGCCGCTTCCTGCCAATCCACGTCGATATAATTGTACGCAAACACAGCACAACCAACCGGCGCAACACCAACGGTACGGTCTTGTATGCCCAATTCCTCGATTAACTCAGCCAGGATTTTATGTACTACGCCATGCGAACATCCCGGGCAGTAGTGCATAATATCATCATTCAATACATCTGATTTTTGATAAACCAGATTTTCAGGCTTTATAATTTCTTTAATATCCATAATTTCCTCCCGTTTAGTAACTGCGTTTAACACCATAACTTAACTCCCACGAAAACTTGTTTTCCAAAGCTTCAACTACCTCATCCGGTGTTGGAATAATTCCTCCCATGCGGCCAAAATGATCAACACGGGCATTGCTTCCGGCTTCGTAAACTGCCAGTTTGATATCCTCCACCATTTGTCCGGCACTCATTTCTACCGATAAAAATCCTTTGGCTTTTCGGGCCAGTTCTTTAATGGCTTTTTTAGGAAAAGGGAATAAGGTTATCGGACGCAACAAACCTACTTTTAAGCCTTTTGCCCGTGCCTGTTCAACAGCTTTCTGGCACACGCGCGACGAGGTTCCGAAGGCAACAATAATAAAGTCAGCATCATCACACTGAATGGCTTCGTAGCGCACCTCTTCTTCTTCCATCTGGCGGTACTTCTCCTGGAAACGTTTGTTATTGTCTTCCATTTTATCAGAGTCCATTTCCAGCGAGGTAACAATATTTTTCTTGCGGCTGCCAGGTTTTCCGGTAGTTGCCCAGTCGCTAAATTTTTCGGCAATTTCTTCCTTTGTCCAACGCGGTTTTTGGTCGGCCAGCTCTACTTTCTCCATCATTTGGCCAATGGCACCATCAGTTAAAATCATGGCCGGATTACGGTATTTAAAAGCCAGTTCAAACCCCAGGTCAACAAAGTCGTTCATTTCCTGCACTGAAGAAGGCGCCAGTACAATCATTTTATAATCGCCGTGCCCACCTCCTTTTACCGTTTGAAAATAATCGGCCTGCGAGGGCTGAATCGTTCCCAAACCGGGGCCACCGCGCTGCACGTTCACCAGCAAACAAGGCAACTCGGCACCGGCAATGTACGATATTCCTTCGGCCATAAGGCTAATACCAGGGCTCGACGAAGAGGTCATAACTTTTTTTCCGGTTGCTGCTGCACCATATACCATGTTTATCGAAGCAACTTCGCTCTCGGCTTGCAATACCACCATCCCGGTTTCGTTCCAGGGTTGGCGGGCCATAAGCGTTTCCATTACTTCTGATTGAGGAGTTATGGGATAGCCAAAATAACCATCGCAGCCACAGCGAATGGCAGCCTCGGCCAACACCTCGTTTCCTTTCATTAATCTTAATTCTCCCATATCTGATTTTTTATTTGTCGATTGTTGATTGATTCCCCTTTACTAGCTTGCTTTAACGCGATAAATAGTAATGCACGTATCAGGACAAACAACGCCGCAATTGGCGCACCCAATACAAGCATCCGGATCTTTCATATACGAATAATGGTATCCCTTGCTATTCACCTCTTTATGCAACTCCAACACATCGTGCGGACAAGCTTCAACACACAGGCTACAACCTTTGCAGCCTTCCTTATCAACAACAACTGCTCCTTTTACTTTTGCCATTTTTCTAAATATTTTGTAACAAAATTAATATTCTGAACGACGTAAAAAACCTATAAAAATCAGGTTCTTAGACTTTTACCATCCGTAGTTTGAGTTTTTAATTTTTATGGGATTTTTACTTTCAGATTCGAATTTAATCACAGTAATTTTTTTTGAGTTCTTACTCAGTGGACAAAACTATTTTATACAACATAAAATGTGTGCAACTATTGTTGCTTTCTGCCGGGAGGCTTTTTCACAATAGCAATGTTGCGTTGGGTAAGGTAACCGTACTCTTTTAAATTTTGAAGTTGGATGGTATTACCGGGAAATTAGTTAGTAAGTTATAGCTGCTAAATTGTAAGTTGGTAATACAATGCAACTTTTGCCCTGTCCGGGCACTCCTTTGGTGAGAAAGGGAACAAAGAATCAGGTCAAAAAAACAGATCACCTGCCGTTTCTGGTGGAGAATATTTTAACTCAGCACATAACGTTTAAAAATTACCACTAAAAATCTCTGCCTTATCAGGCGGATTTTACTCTTTGTCTTAGCCCAAAGAGTAAACAGAAAGCCCAAGGCTCCTTTTGCTCTTAGCATTTAACCTTCACAAAGCCTAACTTCGTCCGGGTGATCTCCTCAACTTTTCGGAGCTTCCCGGGCTCAATAAGACTTTGTTTTGATTAAATACACGACCAAAAGAGGCCACACCTTCGGAGATACGACTGAAATAAATTCTAAGTAGGCTATAATAACGCATTTAAATCTTTTAAACACAGACCTTTTGCGGGCGCGTCAAAAATCCACAATAGTTTACTAAAAAAAACGAGGAGCTATAATTCTTTGCCAATGTCTTCTGAAATAAAAAGCTTGCCTTGAGGGTGTCGGGATTTTAATTTAACGCCATTCCGGATTACCAGCAACCTGTAGGTTAACAGCAGGAATGTTGCCGGGAAACCGGCTAGCAAGGTATAGCTGCTAAATTGTAAGTTGGTGATACAATGCAACTTTTGCCCTATCCGGGCAGGACTTCCTTTCTCCTATGATGAGAAAGGAAACGAAGAATCATGTAAAAAAAAACTTGTCGTTTTTCCAATGTGGGTTAATAAGCCCGACTGACGGATTTTTGACAAGCAAAAAAAAGAACAATAAGAGTGGAGGCCTTTTATAAAAGGAACGTTCATGTACAAATGCAAAAAAGACCCGACATATGGCCGGGCCCTTATCAATAGACTTGGATCGGTTACTTTCTGCAGTAATTATTCAATATCACCTACATCAATATTTACGGCTTTGGTGATTTTGCCAATGTTCTGCGGATCGATTATACCGCTGATACTGATTAAGGCATTATCGTCGCCGCCAACTACCAGCAAAAGGTCTGAAATTTTGCCGTTGCCGGCATCCTTGGCTAAAAAGCGAACCACCTCGTCGGCTTCGGTTACTTCCATTAGCACCTCAAAATCGTTGTTTTTAAAGAAACCTTCCTTGTTCAATTCCTCGTAAAAGTCGAGTTCTTTATTCAGCTCATCGTCTTCTACCGACAAGATGCGAATTCCGTTAAGTCCCGATAATAATTCCTGGGTATCTTTATCGCCGGTTTCTAGCTGACTGGCAAATCCGAGCAATTTTCCCGAAATGTTAACGGTGGTAAATCCCTTTTGGTTGGCATACTTTTCAAACAATTTGTCAACCGGGCTTTTTTGGGCAAATACTGCCATGGGCAATACAACTGCAAGAATAAATAATAACTTTTTCATGATATTCATTTTTTAATTGTTTACACTTTCTTTTCTGCGGCACAGCGGCAGATTGCGCGCCAACTGCCTGCCGGCTTTTTCTCTATTTTATTTCTATCTCTTTTCTTTTTTACAAACTGTCGGTTTCCTGTAAGTTTTGTACCTTTTCAGGCCCTTCAACTTTTTTAATTCCTTCGTAAAACTCCACAATGGGTTCAGTAGCTTTTTTTACCGGTTTGCTTCCTTTCTTTAGTTTATCGAATTCAGACAGATGTACAAGCCCCTGGTTATATTTGCTACCAACAAAGTGTAGCGTTTTAGTTGCATAGGCATAGGCTTCTTCCGGGTCGCTAAAGGTATCGTCGAAAGGTTTTTGCTGCTCCTGATAAAACAGAAAACCACCCAGCACAATGATTACCGATGCGGCAATGCCTGTAACCATTTTCCACATGTTGCGGTATTTTGTTTTATCGCGGTGTTCGTTTTCAAGAATATAATCCATTACCTCCTCTTCAATATCCGGATCGTCCTGCGCGGCTGCAAGCTCCGAAATTCCACCAAAAAATTCGGCATAGGCTGCCAATTCTTCGGCCACCTCACCCGAGCTGAAGTAAGCATTTAATTGTTGCTCTTCAGCTGTGGTGCTTTCGCCGTTAAAGTAGCGTTGCAGTAATTGTAGTATTTCTTGTGTTTCCATCATTTTCATTAATCTTTAAAAATTCGTCGCGCACTTTTTTTCGTGCCCGCGACAGGTTTACCCTAATCGCATTAATCTTAAGCCCAGTAGCTTCGGCAATTTCGTCGTACGAGAGTTGTTCCAGATCGCGCATTTGCATTACCGTTTGTTGCAGCCCCGGCAGTTGTTCAACCAGCTTTTTTATTTGTGTTGCTGTTTCGCTTAACTCAACTTTTGAATGAACGTCTATGGTCTTTTCTTTTAACTTCCTATCGATTTCAGCATCAATCGGTACTGTTTTGTTGGCCCTTATCACATCCAGACACCGATTTCGGGTCATCCGCATGGCAAAAGCTTCAATATTCTCCACTTCGTCGAGTGTTTCCTTTCGTTGCCAAAGCTTCAGAAACACATCCTGAACCACATCGCGTGCCTGATCTTCGTCGTGTAAAAAGTGGGTGGCAAAACGCAACAACTTTTTACTTACCGGCAATACCTTTGTTTTAAAATCTTTGGCAACCATGTGCTCTTTTGTTTTGTTTCCGTTTTTTGCTTGTTTTCAAAATTAAGACGTAGCAGGAATAAAAGCATTACATGCTGTGGTATTTTTTTTGGATTTTGTTTTCATTAGGAAAGTTCAGAAAGCAAAAAAGGCCGCCAATGGCGACCTTTTATTATATTCTGTTCAATTGCTTCAGTTTTACAGCAAACCCCGTCCTTTTAATAAAGGTTCAATTCCCGGTTCTTTGCCACGGAAATTCATATACAAGGTCATCGGGTCGTCCGAGCCGCCAGCCGACAACACGTATTTACGGAAAGCAGCTGCGGTTTTTTGGTCGAACAATCCGTTTTCTTTAAAGGCATCAAAAGCATCTTTATCCAACACTTCGGCCCACAAATAGGCGTAATACCCTGATGAGTAACCACCGGCAAAAATATGCTGAAAATAGGTACTGCGGTAACGTGGTGCAATTTCCGGAATCAAACCGTATTTGTCCATCGATTCCTTTTCAAAAGCGCGCACATCCATGTTTGGCTCCACGCTTTCAAGGGTATGGTAATCCATATCCAGCAGTCCGGCAGCCAAAAACTCAACCGTAGCAAAGCCCTGGTTAAAATGCGCCGCGTTATTTATTTTTTCCACCAGGTCATTCGGAATAACTTCGCCTGTTTGGTAATGTTTGGCATATAAGGCCAGCATTTCAGGTTCAAACGCCCAGTTTTCCATAATCTGCGAAGGCAGCTCCACAAAGTCGCGTGCTACAGAAGTTCCCGACAAGGTTCTCGATTCGCAATTGGAAAGCAAACCATGCAAACCGTGCCCAAACTCATGAAACATGGTTAATACCTGGTCAAGGCTCAACAGCGAAGGTATGTCGTCGGTTGGTGCCGGAAAGTTGCAAACGTTGGTAATTACAGGAATTACATTTTTGCCCTCAATAACTTGTTGCTTACGGAACGAGCTCATCCATGCGCCACCGCGTTTACTAGGGCGGGCAAAATAATCGGTGTAAAAAATACCAATGGTACTTCCATCAGCTTCTTTTACTTCAAAGACTTTTCCATCCGGATGGTATTTAGGCAAATCGGTGCGTTCGGTGAAGTTAATGCCCCAAAGTTTATTGGCCAGCGCAAAAATCCCCTGCTGCACATTGTCCACCTCGAAATAAGGTTTTACATCTTCTTCGCTCAGGGCGTATTTTTCCTGGCGCACTTTCTCTGCGTAGTACCACCAGTCCCAGCCTTGTATTTTTATACCTGCTCCTTCTTTATCGGCAATAGCCTGCATATCGGCCACTTCGTTTTTAGCTACCGGCAGGGCTTTTTCCCACACTTTGGTTAGAATATCGTAAACATTCGCCGGATTTTTAGCCATGTTTTCAGCTAAAATATATTCTGCGTGATTGTTGTAACCAAAAAGCTTGGCGCGCTCGCTGCGTAACTCAACGGTACGGGCAACAATTTTATTATTGTCTAATTCATTTTCGTTATCGCCTTTCATAATGTAGCCTTTGTAAAGCTTTTCGCGGTAAGCGCGGTTTGGCGAGTACGTAAGAAAGGGGTACAAACTTGGTCTACTAATCGTAAAAATCCATTTTCCTTCCTGTCCTTCTGCTTTGGCTGTTGCTGCGGCCGCCGAAATGGCAGCAGCCGGAAGACCTTCCAGTTCAGCTTCATCTTCAATAACCAATTTAAAGGCATTGTTATCTTTTAGCACGTGTTCGCCAAACTGTACTGAAAGCGTGGCCAGCTCACTATTAATTTCACGCATACGGGCTTTTTTATCGGCCGGAAGTTCAGCTCCACCACGTACAAATGCTTTGTATTTTTTCTCTAACAAACGCGCCTGCTCTGTATTTAAATCCAGATTTTCGCGTTGCTCGTACACCTCTTTTACGCGTTTAAACAGACCTTCATTCAGGTTAATATCGTCGTAATGCGCCGACAGCAATGGCTCAATATCCTTTTCAATAGCCTGAATGCTGTCGTTGGTGTGTGCACTGCTTAAATTACTGAATACATTATAAACACGATTCAGAAAAGCACCTGATTTATCCAAAGCCACCAGGGTATTTTCAAATGTTGGTGCTTCGGTGTTGTTTACAATCGCATCAATCTCCTCTTTGTGCAAACGCATTCCCTCGGCAATGGCCGGTCTGAAATGATCGTCTGTAATCTCATCGAAAGGCGGTACACCAAAAGGAGTACTCCATTCTTTAAAAAACGGATTTTCCATAGTTTCTGAACTTTCTTTTTTTTGGGTTTCACATGCTGAAAAAGCCAACCCTGCAATAAAAACAAAAAATAGCAGTTTTTTCACTTGAATATAATTTAGTTAATATTTTGTATTTCAAACATATACGATCGCTGTTAAATATTTGATGATCGATAACCGTGGAACTCGCATGATTTTAATTAGTAGCCTGTGTGTAAAGACCTTCGCATGCTCGTTTCCTGTTTTCAATAATTACTGACTTTTCAAATTGTTGCGCAAGATAATACATTTAACTACAACCATAAATGACAGATTTCAAGTTTTGTTTGCTTTTGAATGGCTGACAGAAGCAGCTAAAATTTTTCCATCTCTTGCATTTTCCTATTTTTGCGCTGTGCAGAAACGTCATTCTTTTTACCATATTATTCTTTTCGCATGCCTGCTGCTTCTCAGCCAGTTATGTCAGGCCGGCAATATTCAGCGAAGTAAATCCATGCCACTGTTAGCAGGAGCTGCGGATTCACACCTCACTTTTCACAACGATTCTAACCACCAGATAAATTTTGGGTACGCCGATAAACAAAGAGGACTGAAGCCTCTTATTGTTCCCTCTGCTCTTATTGCAACAGGAACCTTGCTCCATTTTTCCGATGCAAAATACCGGTTAAACGATTGGCGATCAGAACATTTTAACTACCAGGGAAGCCTCGATGATTATTTGCGCCTCGGACCGGTGGCTGCCGTTTACGCCCTGAATGCTTTTGGTGTAAAAGGAAAAAATAACCTGGGCAACCAAACCGCACTACTGTTAAAAACGATGGTGCTTACCAGCGTGGTAACAAAAGGACTAAAAAACCTGACTGCAGTAGAACGGCCGGGAGGCGATGCCGGCTCCATGCCATCCGGACATACCTCCATTGCTTTTGCTGCGGCTCAGTGGATGCACCGCGAGTACGGCGAACGAAGCACCTGGTACAGCGTGGGTGCTTATGCCTGCGCCACTACTGTAGGTGTAATGCGTGTGGCCAAAGGCAGTCACTGGGCGTCAGATGTGCTGGTTGGAGCAGGACTGGGTATGCTTACCACCGAATTTATCTACCTTACCCATCAGTATAAATGGGACCGCGAACACCTCCGCAATTTCGATATTTTCCCCTTTCAGCTAGGACAGCAAAAAGGCCTCTCCCTCGTTTACCACTTCTAAATATCAATCACGCCCCCCCATTCAACCATTCATAATCGCCCGTTCACCCATTCACCCATTCGCCCTCTCGTCCTCTCGCCCCATCTCCCTCTCGCCCCCTCAATCCCTCATTAACTCATCCACTTCCAATTCCCAATTCCCAACTCCCAACTCACCCCATCGCCTCTTCAATCCTTCATTAACTCCCAATTCCTCACTCGGCCCTCGCCCCATTCGCCCCATCTCCCTCTCCCTCCATCTCCCTCTCCCCCTCTCGCCCCCTCGCCCCCTCGCCCCCTCGCCCCCTCGCCCCCAATCCCTCCATCAAAAAACCCACCCCCTTATTTCTAAAAACATTGCGCTAAATAAACCTGACAGAAGTCCATTCTTTTTCTTCATCATATTTATTAATTTTGTAAACTTTACAGATAGCAACTAATGACTGATAAGCAAGCACATAAGCAATGGCATGTGGTATACACCCGATCGCGTGCAGAAAAGAAAGTCCTGCGTGAACTTCACGACTGCAAGATCGAATGTTTCCTGCCCATGCAAAAACAACTCCGGCAATGGAAAGACCGCAAAAAGTGGGTGGAGATGCCATTAATCCCGGGGTATTGTTTTGTAAATATTTCACGAAAAGAATACGACCAGGTACTGCAGTTAAGCAACGTTGTTCAATACGTAAGATTTGAACGTAAAGCCGCCATTATTAGCGAGCAGGAAATTGAAGCGCTGCAAACCATGCTGCACCAGTTTGATTTTGAAGTAGCTATTACCATGGAAAATTTCGAACCCGGCAAACGTGTGGAGGTTATTGAAGGGCCTATGGTTGGACTAAAAGGAGAGCTGGTGGAGATGCGCGGTAAAAATAAATTTGCCTTGCGACTGGAACAAATTGAGACTTCCTTCCTGGTAGAAATTCCGGCGCACTATTTAAGTGCAGTTCCGGAACTCAAAAAATAAGACGAAACTTAGGAGTATTGAGGAATTGTTAAACTGACGATTTGTTAAATTGAAAAATTGTTGGATTGTTTGGCTTTTGGGTATTGTTCTGAAAAAAGCGACAAGTTTAAAGAAACGGAAAGTAACTGCAATAAAATTGCAGAGCCTGCTCCGAATACAATGCGGAGGTTTTAAACAATTCGAAATCAGGTTAATAAGTAAATTTGCAGTGAACTACTGGCCCGAACGATTCATAATCAAGTACCACTGTTGCATCGTTTTCCTGCCGGAGGCAATACTTTTTGGCCTGAACCAAAAAGTATTCAAAAAGTTCGAGGCTGCTTTTGCCCTTGGCATTTACCCTTCATAAAACCTAACTTCGGACGGCTGATCTCTTCGTTTCCTCAGAGCTTCCCGCTCTCAGTAAGATTTTATTTTGATTAAATACACGAGCAAAAGAGGCCGGAGCGTTTTAATGTAGCGTCGTTTCTTTTTACAGCGGTTTATGAAAAAACAAATAAGGGCTTTATGCGGGTGCGTCAAAAATCCTTTGCTGGTGCGGGTTTGTAAACCGTACCTCAGCCATAGGCTGATAAGTTATCTTTAATTCTGCCGAAGACACACCGATTGCAAATCGGCGCGAGCGGAGGGAACTGGCTCGAACGATGCATAATCAAGTGCCACTGTTGCATCGTTTTCCTGCCGGAGGCAATACTTTTTGGCCTGAACCAAAAAGTATTCAAAAAGTTCGAGGCTGCTTTTGCCCTTAGCATTTACCCTTTATAAAACCTAACTTCGGACGGGTGATCTCTTCGTTTCCTCAGAGCTTCCCGCTCTCAGTAAGATTTTATTTTGATTAAATACACGTGCATAAGAGGCCGGAGCGTTTCAATGTAGCGTCGTTTTTTTACAGCGGTTTGTGAAAAAACAAAACCAATATACACTGGAAGTACATCAATTTAAAACTGAATGAAATTCAAAAGAAAATAACGAAGACATAAGTAATGAGTACAGCGTAGTGAGATTAGCCAAAGCTTCACCTTTTTCTCCATACTCATACCTCTATACTACTAATCATTAGTCTATTTAAAATTTATAGAAACTGCAATAAAATGCCAGAGCCTGCTCCGAATACAATGCGGAGGTTTTAAACATAAACTGTAAAATAAACAGTATCAAAACCGGAAAAAAAGCCTGCGCGTTTTGCAAATCAAATATTATTGGCATTTTTACATCCCGAAAAAAGTTTAACTCGTGAAAAACCTCATCTTTCTATTTAGCCTGTTATTTATAGTAGCACAAGCCTGCGCACAACATCCCAATGCCGGGTTAATACTTGGCGCGAGTGCCGGTATGGCCAAAGTAAGTACCGAGCTTACTCCCGGATTTAAAACCGTCCCCAACGAATTCAACCATAAATTTGCTCCTGCTGTCAGTCTCGAACTCTCGAAACTATTGGGCAATCATTTTGAAATTGGTACCGATGTAAACCTTACCCTCTTAAAAGGCGATACCGATAATCCCCAATTTTCGGCCGAGGGTATCCATGGCGCTATGAAAGACCCCATTACCGAACCGGTAGAATATAATAACCAGCTCTTTGGCCAGCAGCTATTTGTGAGCTACTATTTCAGAACTTTTGAAGCCTACAGCCCCGGTTACCGCCTGGAACCTTTTGTACGGACAGGTATTGGCTATCAGGCCTACACTGCTGGTTTTAAATATATTGATGCCCCGGATGACGAATTGATTTTTGGAAAAAACAAAGGCAATTACAAAAAATACGAACTTTTTGAAGCCGTATATTTTGTTGCATTAGGTGTAAAAACAAAATTCTCCAATCACTTTTTTATGAACACCACTGTAAGTTTCAACTATTCCAATTACGATTTTCTTGATGTGGTGCACAATTACAACACGGACGGCAGCTTTGCCGACCTCAGGGGCCTGTACACGGCATTCAAAATCGGCTTTTTTTATCAATCCAACGAAATTGATAAACACAAAAGCCGGCGTGGCCAATACAACAAACCGGTACTACCCTTTTCGGGGAAATAAACCACGATGCACTGGAAGTACATCGATTTAAAATTGAATGAAATTCAAAAGAAAATAACGAAGACATGAGTAATGAGTACAGCGTAGTGAGATTAGCCAAAGCTTCATCTTTTTCTCAATACTCATATCTCTATACTATTAATCATTAGTCCATTTAAAATTTATAGAAACTGAAAGTAGCTGCAAAAAAATTGCAGAGCCTGCTCAAAATACATTTCAGAGGTTTTAACCAAGTCGAAATCAGGTTAATAAGTAAATTTGCAGTGAACTACTGGCCCGAACGATTCATAATCAAGTGCCACTGTTTCATAGTTTTCCTGCCGGAGGCAATACTTTTTGGCCTGAACCAAAAAGTATTCAAAAAGTTCGAGGCTGCTTTTGCCCTTGGCATTTACCCTTCATAAAACCTAACTTCGGACGGCTGATCTCTTCGTTTCCTCAGAGCTTCCCGCTCTCAGTAAGATTTTATTTTGATTAAATACACGTGCAAAAGAGGCCGGGGAGTTTCAATGTAGCGTCGTTTTTTTACAGCGGTTTATGAAAAAACGAAACCAATATACACTGGAAGTACATCAATTTAAAACTGAATGAAATTCAAAAGAAAATAACGAAGACATAAGTAATGAGTACAGCGTAGTGAGATTAGCCAAAGCTTCACCTTTTTCTCCATACTCATACCTCTATACTACTAATCATTAGTCTATTTAAAATTTATAGAAACTGCAATAAAATGCCAGAGCCTGCTCCGAATACAATGCGGAGGTTTTAAACATAAACTGTAAAATAAACAGTATCAAAACCGGAAAAAAAGCCTGCGCGTTTTGCAAATCAAATATTATTGGCATTTTTACATCCCGAAAAAAGTTTAACTCGTGAAAAACCTCATCTTTCTATTTAGCCTGTTATTTATAGTAGCACAAGCCTGCGCACAACATCCCAATGCCGGGTTAATACTTGGCGCGAGTGCCGGTATGGCCAAAGTAAGTACCGAGCTTACTCCCGGATTTAAAACCGTCCCCAACGAATTCAACCATAAATTTGCTCCTGCTGTCAGTCTCGAACTCTCGAAACTATTGGGCAATCATTTTGAAATTGGTACCGATGTAAACCTTACCCTCTTAAAAGGCGATACCGATAATCCCCAATTTTCGGCCGAGGGTATCCATGGCGCTATGAAAGACCCCATTACCGAACCGGTAGAATATAATAACCAGCTCTTTGGCCAGCAGCTATTTGTGAGCTACTATTTCAGAACTTTTGAAGCCTACAGCCCCGGTTACCGCCTGGAACCTTTTGTACGGACAGGTATTGGCTATCAGGCCTACACTGCTGGTTTTAAATATATTGATGCCCCGGATGACGAATTGATTTTTGGAAAAAACAAAGGCAATTACAAAAAATACGAACTTTTTGAAGCCGTATATTTTGTTGCATTAGGTGTAAAAACAAAATTCTCCAATCACTTTTTTATGAACACCACTGTAAGTTTCAACTATTCCAATTACGATTTTCTTGATGTGGTGCACAATTACAACACGGACGGCAGCTTTGCCGACCTCAGGGGCCTGTACACGGCATTCAAAATCGGCTTTTTTTATCAATCCAACGAAATTGATAAACACAAAAGCCGGCGTGGCCAATACAACAAACCGGTACTACCCTTTTCGGGGAAATAAACCACGATGCACTGGAAGTACATCGATTTAAAATTGAATGAAATTCAAAAGAAAATAACGAAGACATGAGTAATGAGTACAGCGTAGTGAGATTAGCCAAAGCTTCATCTTTTTCTCAATACTCATATCTCTATACTATTAATCATTAGTCCATTTAAAATTTATAGAAACTGAAAGTAGCTGCAAAAAAATTGCAGAGCCTGCTCAAAATACATTTCAGAGGTTTTAACCAAGTCGAAATCAGGTTAATAAGTAAATTTGCAGTGAACTACTGGCCCGAACGATTCATAATCAAGTGCCACTGTTGCATAGTTTTCCTGCCGGAGGCAATACTTTTTAGCCTGAACCAAAAAGTATTCAAAAAGTTCGAGGCTGCTTTTGCCCTTAGCATTTACCCTTTATAAAACCTAACTTCGGACGGGTGATCTCTTCGTTTCCTCTGAGCTTCCCGCTCTCAGTAAGATTTTATTTTGATTAAATACACGAGCAAAAGAGGCCGGGGAGTTTCAATGTAGCGTCGTTTTTTTTAACAGCTGTTTTTGAAAAAACTAAACCACTATGCACTGGAAGTACATCGATTTAAAATTGAATGAAATTCAAAAGAAAATAACGAAGACATGAGTAATGAGTACAGCGTAGTGAGATTAGCCAAAGCTTCATCTTTTTCTCCATACTCATATCTCTATACTATTAATCATTAGTCCATTTAAAAGTTATAGAAACGGAAAGTAGCTGCAAAAAAATTGCAGAGCCTGCTCAAAATACATTTCAGAGGTTTTAACCAAGTCGAAATCAGGTCAATAAGTAAATTTGCAGTGAACTACTGGCCCAAACGATGCATAATCAAGTGCCACTGTTGCATAGTTTTCCTGCCGGAGGCAATACTTTTTGGCCTGAACCAAAAAGTATTCAAAAAGTTCGAGGCTGCTTTTGCCCTTAGCATTTACCCTTCATAAAACCCAACTTCGGACGGGTGATCTCTTCGTTTCCTCAGAGCTTCCCGCTCTCAGTAAGATTTTATTTTGATTAAATACACGAGCAAAAGAGGCCGAAGCGTTTCAATGTAGCGTCGTTCTTTTTACAGCTGTTTTTGAAAAAACTAGAAAGTAGTTGCAATAAAAATGCAGAGCCTGCTCAAAATACATTTCAGAGGTTTTAACCATTAACTGGAGAATAAAAAACTACGACATTAAATAGCTCAGCGCACCAATTCCCTACTTTAATGATATAATTTTTTAAAATAAGCTTAACAAAATATTTACGTTAGAAATAAAATATTGAGTACTTTTGTTACTCAATGTCTAATTCTTAATTCTACTCACACTCTTTTATGTAACTGAGGAGGCGAAGCAGTGCCCGGCCTCAGGTGCTGACCCACTTTTTATAGCACGCTTTTATCCATTCAATTTATTAACAACCTTAATGTTAGAAACGTTAATTACGAATAAAACGCGGCTAAAGCTTTTGCTAAAGTTTTTTTTAAACAAGGAAACAACCAGTTACCTCCGAAACCTCGAGAACGAGTTTGGAGAATCGTCCAATGCCATTCGGGTAGAATTAAATCGTCTGGAAGCTGCCAATCTATTAAGTTCCTCTTTCAGGGGAAATAAAAAATATTTTCAGGCCAACGACGAACACCCCCTCTACCAGGAAATCAACAGCATTTTAAAAAAAACAGTGGGTCTTGATAAAATTATAGAGAAAGTAACCTCAAACATTGGCAACCTTCAAAAAGCCTATGTAACCGGAGATCTGGCCAAAGGAAAAGATTCTTCTGTAATCGACCTTTTACTGGTTGGCGATTCAATTGACAGCAGTTATGTGGCCGCACTAACCTCAAAAGCAGAAAAACTGATTCACCGGAGGATACGATTTCTTTGCATTCAGGAGCAGGAACGTGATGAGTACCTGAAAAATAGCCCGGCATTATTGCTTTGGAAAAATATATAAGCATTAAATTTAACGCACGCAAAATTAGATTTTATTCACCTACAACCGGATTCAAAATAAAAAACAAAAACAGATGAAAGGCCTGATAAGAATAAGCACACTGGCACTTACCCTTGCAATACTGGCAATGGGTACGCACGCACAGGATGTTCAAAATGTAGACGTAAAAACCTTACCGCAGTCGGATATCAAAAAAGCACAGCAAGCTATGCAGGATGCCGGTTTATCTGTAGACCAGGCCGCCGAAATAGCCCGGCAAAAAGGTGCTACTGAACAACAAATTCGCGATTTCGAGAACAGGATAAACGACGGCAATACCTCCGGCGCCGAACAAATTATCAGCGACCCGGTGGAAGAAGCCAACGAAATGGTGGAGGACCAGCAGGATGTGGAGAAATCTACCCGTCAGGCCGGTTTCGACACCCGCGGAAGAATATTTGGGTCCTATTTGTTCAACAGTAAGAACCTGACTTTTGAACCCTCCACAGCGATACAAACGCCAAAGACCTACGAAATTGGCATTGGCGATCAGCTGCTGATTAATATTTGGGGAAATTCGCAAAATAATTACCAGCTGACGGTAAATCAAAATGGACAGATTTTAATACCTGATGTGGGGCCTTTATACATTGCAGGCATGTCGTTTGAAACCGCCAATAGCCGCATTAAACAACGTTTAACTGAAATTTATTCCGACATGGGGGGCAACAATCCCGGAACCTTTGCCCAGGTAAACATGGGGCAATTACGTTCTATTCAGGTAAATCTGGTGGGCGAGGTAACTACTCCCGGCACCTATACCCTGCCCGTTACCGCCAGTGTTTTTAATGCCCTTTACCTGTCGGGTGGCCCCAACAACATCGGATCTTTTCGAAATATAAAAGTAATACGCGATAATAAAACCTTAAAAACCATCGACATTTATAATTTTTTGGTGGATGCCGATCCTTCGGATAATATTAGCCTAAAAGATAACGACATCCTGTTTATTCCTCCGGCGGAAAAGCGCGTTGAAGTAGAAGGCGAATTTCGGAGAACCGGCATTTTTGAAATGAAAGAAAACGAGATGCTGGATGTGCTGGTACGTTTTGCCGGTGGCTTTACCGAAAATGCTTACCTGCAGCAAATGCAAATCCATAGAAAAACACAGCAGGGACAGCAAATTGTGGATGTTACTTTTAACCGGATTGGCACTACACCACTGGTAAATGGCGATGTAATTTCCAACACCCGGATTCTGGAATCTTTTGAAAATCGCGTGAGTATTTCCGGTGCCGTTTATCGTCCGGGAGAATACGAATGGATTCCCGGAATGACTTTAGCCGACCTGGTAAATAAAGCCGATGGCCTCTCTCCCGACGTGTATAAAAACAGGGGATTAATCACGCGTTTCAATCCCGATCTCACCACCCTGACTATACCTTTTGCCGTAGACCAGCTGGCCAACGGAAGTCTAAATATTCCCCTTCAGCAGGAAGATATTGTTACCATTAAATCGCATTTTTCCATGGGTGAACAAGCCAGCATTAGCATCAGCGGCGAAGTAATGAACCCGGGACAACTTCCCTGGTCGGAAAACACCACCTTAAGCGATGTACTGTTTATGGCCGGTGGTTATACCGAAGCTGCGGATAGTTCTTTTATCGAGATCTCCCGTCGCTTATCCTACAGCGAAGCCTCACAAATCAGCGACTCGCTGGTTCATATTTTTAACATAAAACACTCCCGCGGACTAAAAATCGATGGTGACCAGCCTTTTTACCTCGAACCCTACGACCGCATTTCGGTAAAACGAGCACCGGGCTACCGCGAACAGGCATCGGCCACCATTACCGGCGAAGTGGTTTATGCGGGCAACTATGCCCTGCGCAACAAAAACCAGCGTATTTCCGACCTGGTAGCACTGGCTAAAGGAATTACACCACAGGCTTTTCTGGATGGTGCCACACTGCGTCGCACCACCCCCGAACTGGGTACGGAGAATATCGCCATCGACCTGCGAACCATTTTAAAACAACCCGGCGGAGAAAACGACCTGCTGTTACGTAATGGCGATATCCTTTCAATACCGGAGTTTATGCAAACAGTAAAGATATCGGGCAAAGTGCTCAATCCGTATTCGGTAACCTTCGAACCGGGTCAGAATGCTAAATTCTACATCAACCAAACCGGTGGGTTTGCCGATCGTGCTTATAAACGGAAGGTATATGTGCAGTATCCCAATGGCTATGCTGCACCTACCAAAAGCTTTTTAGGCATAAAATCCTATCCGGAAGTTACCGCAGGCAGTCAGGTTATCGTACCTGAAAAACCGGTAAAAGAACGCAATACGGGAGAATGGATTGCCATCGTTAGTGTATTGTCATCACTGGCTTTATCGGCTGCCACCATTATTAACTTAACCAATTAAGCGGAAAAGTAGCGTCCTTACCTGGCAAGTTCAGCAGCACCTTAAATTCAGCACACCAACAGCCCAAACAAGCAAAACTTTACACCACATTAGCAGCAATTCAAAAAACAAAAAAAATGACCGACGAGCTAAAAAATAATACTACTGTTGCCGACGATGAGATTGACCTGATAGCACTGGCCAAAACCTTGTGGAACAAACGCCGGTTTATTCTAATAACAGTAGGCATATTCTTTTGTATTGGCATTGCGGTAGCTTTGCTCACACCTAAAGAATATACCGCCTCCAGCACTATGGTGCCACAGGTGAGCGACGGGTCCTCCAAACTGGGCAATCTTTCTTCGCTGGCAGCGATGGCCGGTTTTAACCTCGATGTAGGGAAAGGCACTACCGAACTATCGCCCTTTGTTTACCCGCAAATTGTACAAAGTGTGCCTTTTCAACTGGAATTGATGAACACGCCATTCAGCTTTCAAGGGCACAAACAGCCCCTTTCCATTTACAGCTATTTTACCGAATACCATAAACCCGGTTTTCTGGCTACGGTAAAAAAATACACCATCGGACTGCCTTTTGCAGTGTTGGGAGCTTTAAAAAGTGATCCTCCCTCAACGAACACAGCTGAAGTTAAGGATGCCAATGCCCCCATTGCCCTTAGCCGTGAGCAGGAGGAAATCCGAAAAATGTTATCCGAGAATGTGGCGCTGGAAACCAACGACAAGGAAGGTTATATTACACTGCGCGTGAACTCCTTTGATCCGCGCCTGGCCGCACAGGTGGCACAAAAAGCACAACAGTTGCTGCAACAGTACATTACCACCCTTAAAATTGAGAAAGCCAGTGCCCAGCTTGAATTTATTGAAGAGCGCTATACCGACAATAAACAGGAGTTTGAAGCCGCACAGGCAGCATTGGCAGAATTTCGCGACAGGAACAAAAATGTAAGCTCGGCCCGCGCACGTACCCAGGAAGAGCGACTGCAAAGCGATTACCAGCTGGCCTTTAATGTGTACTCCGAGCTGGCGCAGCAACTGGAACAAGCCCGAATAAAAGTAAAAGAAGACACCCCTGTTTTTTCCATACTTAAACCGGTTACCGTACCGCTTGAAGACAATGGCAGCGGCCTGATGACCCTCGTAATATGGACCTTCATGGGAGCAGTAGTTGCCATAGCCTGGGTATTTGGCAAAGCGTTTTTAGGTACCATTAAGGAAAAATGGAACGAAGAGCAAGCCTGATGGCCACATGAGTTAAAAAGAAACAGTAAAAAAACAAGATTGCTTCACTTCGCCTTACCAAAAAGCTGAAAAATATTGCTGACAACAGCTGGTGCGGATTTGTAATCCGTACCTTAGCCCAAAGACTGAAAAATAGTGCAGAATGACACACCGATTACAAATCGGCACGAGCGGAGGCAATGCAGCTATCAGCACCTAATCCTCCGTCGGTTTAACAACCGCCACCTCCTTTAAAAAAGGAGGACGATTCGTGCTATCCGGAACCTATACAATAATTCGTGGAATTCGTGGAATTCGTGGATAAAAAACAAACAAGCAATTTAACAGTTTATCAATTTACTCCGTAGGTGCGGATTTGTAATCCGTACCTTAGCCAAAAGACTGAAAAATAGTGCAGAATGACACAGCGATTACAAATCGGCGCCAGCGGGGCTGACAACAATGGCACAAACTGTCCCGCATTTTAATCGGGAGCTTGCAAATCTGCGCCAGCGAAGGGAGCAAAATTTTAGAGTAGTTAAATTAATATCTATACATATGCAGTTGCAGGCTGGTTGTTTTATTCTCGCTTCGCTGCGACCTCCTTTTTTTCTACAGCAAAAAAAAGGAGGAAAAAAATGCCGCCGCTGACATGAAAATTGCTAAAATTTAATAAACTCCACTAAAAGAAAAGAACTCCACTGACACTCGTTTCTCTCGGTCAGTGTCAAACAGCTTTTCTTTTTTAACGTTACGTTTTTCAAATTTCTTAACGCATTTTCATGTAGGCGGTTGAGGCGGGCTGCCTCCGTTGGTGCGGATTTGTAATCCGTACCTCAGCCAAAAGACTGAAAAATAGTGCAGAATGACACAGCGATTACAAATCGGCGCCAGCGGGGTGAAAGATTAATCACCAAAATTGCTTATATTTGATTTTAATGGATTATAATACTTACATACCTATTATTGTTGAAGAACTAAAAAAAACATCACCTGAAAAAGTTATCCTTTTTGGCTCATATGCCTATGGTACACCAACTCCCGATAGCGATATCGATCTCCTGGTTATTAAAGACCTTAAAGAAAATGAAATTCGAAAATACAGGCTTCAATTAAAAAAAGCACTTTGGGAAAAACTAAAGGTATTCAACTTCCCGTTCGATCTGATTGTTGACAGTGAAACAAGGATAAAAAAACGCATTGCCATGGGCGATCTTTTTTATAAGGAAATTTACACAAAAGGTAAAGTAATTTATGCCTAACACAACCTATGCATTAGAATGGCTACGATTTGCCAGGAAGAATCTGGAAACAGCCAAGCTTCTGATACGCGAGCACCACTATACTGATAGCATTGCCATTGAAATACAACAAGCAATAGAAAAAACTTTAAAAGCCGTATATGCCTACCTGGGCATTGCCATACCTAGAACACATGAATTAATGATCTTGTTTAATTTTACAGAAGAAAAAACAGATCTTAGCCATTTCGACAAAGATGATATTTTAGCCATTAGCGACTATTACGAAACCGATAGGTATCCCGGGCCAAGATACGCGCAACCCGAAAGAAAAGAAGTGGAACATTATTTTACTGTTGCCGAAAAGTTATTTAAAGCTATTAACGATTTTATTAAGTAATTCAAAACCCGGTTCTCGAAACCATACTACCAAACATAAACTGGAGTTAGCGCCGCTGGCGCACATTTGTAATGTGTGCCTCAGGCTGAAAGGCTGAAAAAACAACTGGATTACAATAAGCAGCCAGGAACCAATTCATAAAACCTTTTGTTTTGGCTAAAGAAGGCACGGATTGCAAATCCGCGCCAGCGGCGAGCGGGAGAATCTCAGAAAATAAGGAAAATTCCAGAAGTTGCTATAAGAGCTTGTTCAGACTGTAAACTAAACCACTATGCACTGGAAGTACATCGATTTAAAATTGAATGAAATTCAAAAGAAAATAACAAAGACATGAGTAATGAGTACCGCGTAGTGAGATTAGCCAAAGCTTCATCTTTTTCTCCATACTCATATCTCTATACTATTAATCACCGTAAGTGCCAATTTGCAATCCCTACCTTAGCCAAAAGGCTGAAAAATAGTGCAGAATGACACACCGATTACAAATCGGCGCGAGCGGGGTGAATAGCACAAAATTATTAAACAACAAGCATAATGATTAACACCGCACTAAAAGCCGCCATACAAGCCGGCGAAGAAATCATTAAAATCTACAACGATCCGAATTCCGATTTCTCGGTTGAAAAGAAGGCCGATAACTCGCCACTGACCATTGCCGACAAAGCCAGTCATAAGGTAATTGAAGCCGCTTTAATCAATACCGGCATCCCCATTCTTAGCGAAGAGGGAAAAACCATTGACTATGCCGAACGAAAAAGCTGGGATACCTTCTGGCTCATCGACCCGCTGGACGGCACCAAAGAGTTTATCAAAAAAAACGGGGAGTTTACCGTAAACATTGCACTTGTTACAAAGGGCAAACCCGTAATGGGTATTATTTACGTTCCGGTAAGCCGGACACTCTATTTTGGATCGGAAGAAGAAGGTGCCTGGAAAATGGAGCAAGCTGATCAGGCATGCCGCCTGGAAACCTTAAAAAGTAAGGGCCAAAAGCTGCCCGCTCCGTCTGCAACAGCTGCCTTTAAGATTGTAGGCAGCCGCTCGCATATGAGCGCAGAAACCGAAGCCTATATTAAGCAATTAAAAAAAGCGCATTCGCACATCGAAATTGTATCAAAAGGAAGTTCCCTAAAGATATGTATGGTAGCAGAAGGTGTCGCCAACGAATACCCGCGTTTTGGCCCCACCATGGAATGGGACACCGCCGCCGGCCACGCCATTGCAAATGCCGCGGGTAAAAAACTGTGGTTAACCGACCTTAGCGGAGAACTGCAATACAACAAGGAAAACCTCTTAAACCCGTATTTTATTGTAAAGTAAGCGAGTCGGGCATTCGATCGGCAATGGCACAACTTGTCCCACTGCTGGCGCACATTTGTAATGTGTGCCTCAGGCTGAAAGGCTGAAAAAACAACTGGATTACAATAAGCAGCCAGGGACCAATTCATAAAACCTTTTGTTTTGACTAAACAAGGCACCGATTGCAAATCCGCGCCAGCGGCGAGCGGGAGAATCTCAGAAAATAAGGAAAATTCCAGAAGTTGCTATAAGAGCTTGTTCAGACTGTAAACTAAACCACTATGCACTGGAAGTACATCGATTTAAAATTTAATGAAATTCAAAAGAAAATAACAAAGACATGAGTAATGAGTACCGCGTAGTGAGATTAGCCAAAGCTTCATCTTTTTCTCCATACTCATATCTCTATACTATTAATCACCGTAGGTGCCAATTTGTAATCCCTACCTTAGCCAAAAGACTGAAAAATAGTGCAGAATGACACACCGATTGCAAATCCGCGCCAGCGGGGGAAAAACAAAACCGACTTTATTGTTTTTTTCCTACTTTTGAATATGCGTTTAAGCCAATTTCAAATAACAAGCATTAAAAGCCTGGCCAAAAAATATTTTGGACCAAACACCGCTGTTTCATTATTTGGCTCCAGAACCGACGACAGTAAAAAAGGTGGCGACATCGACTTATTCATAAAAAATAAAGACGAAAGCCTATTAACTCTTGAAAGAAAAATCCATTTCCTTGCTGAACTAAAAGCAAAAATTGGCGAGCAAAAAATTGATGTGGTTTTCGACAATGCGTATACGCGCCAAAAGAAAAATTTTTACCACTCCCTTACCCGTCATAAAATTGAAATTTGATTCCACCGCAATAGCTCAAAAAGAAAATGACAGCACCTGGCGATAATAAGGACAAATTACAAGAAGCCCTGCAACTATGCACCATTCATAGTGAAAGGATGCTTTTTGCAGAAGAAAAATTGAAAAAGCACTTTCCCCTGAGTAAAGCGACCTATTTACAGCTACAACCCGAGGAGTTAAGTTTTTTCGACCAACTGATTTTTCGATTTTCAAAATTACAAGACAGTATGGGCAGTCGTTTATTCCCTGCTTTACTGCTTAACCTTGGCGAAAATGTAAAAGGAATTCCCTTTATCGACCTGCTGAACAAACTCGAAGAATTAGAAATAATAAACAGTGCCGATGATTGGTTGTTACTTCGCGAAACCAGGAACATTGTTACCCACGAGTACCCCTTTGTTACCGAAGAAGTAATACAAGGCTTAAACCTCTTACATAAACACACCGGGCTGTTATCGGACATTTGGAAACAAAGCAAAAACTACACTCACAAACGATTTAAACTATAAAGAAGTATACCGAAAGGCATTCCCCCGTCCGTTGGTGCGGATTGGTAATCCGTACTTTAGCGCCGCTGGCGCACATTTGTAATGTGTGCCAGCGGCTGAAAGGCTGAAAAAACAACTGGATTGCAATAAGCAGCCAGGAACCTATATATGTAATTCATAAAACCTTTTGTTTTGGCTAAAGAAGGCACGGATTGCAAATCCGCGCCAGCGGGGCTGACAACATTGGCACAAACTGTCCCGCATTTTAATCGGGAGCTTGCAAATCTGCGCCAGCGAAGGGAGCAAAATTTTAGAGTAGTTAAATTAATATCTATACATATGCAGTTGCAGGCTGGTTGTTTTATTCTCGCTTCGCTGCGACCTCCTTTTTTTCTACAGCAAAAAAAAGGAGGAAAAAAATGCCGCCGCTTACATGAAAATTGCTAAAATTTAATAAACTCCACTAAAAGAAAAGAACTCCACTGACACTCGTTTCTCTCGGTCAGTGTCAAACAGCTTTTCTTTTTTAACGTTACGTTTTTCAAATTTCTTAACGCATTTTCATGTAGGCGATTGAGGCGGGCTGCCTCCGTTGGTGCGAATTTGCAATCCGTACCTTAGCCAAATGACTGAAAAATAGTGCAGAATGACACAGCGATTACAAATCGGCGCGAGCGGGGAAATAAGGTAATCGGGCATAAGACCATTTACCCGGCTTGATAAAACAGACGGGCTTCGGTCTTACCGCCCTCGTGAAGTCTAGCATCAAACAATATTTTGAAATAAGAAATCTGTATACACAATGAACTGTAGTAGCGAAAGTCTGCGAGGAGCGACGCGGGGCGGCAGCCTTTCCCCCTCAGCACAGCGTATCAGTTGAAAACAATCATCATCATGAATAACAATAATATTTACCCTGTGAAATGATGGCAAATTTCTTCGAAAGTTTTTATTGGGTTTATGTATTGGAAAGCCTTAAAGATGGTAAGAAATATACTGGATATACAAAAGATTTGCCATCAAGATTTGAGGCACACCAAAACGGAGAAGTTACTTCGACAAAACACAGAAGACCTTTCAAACTAATATATTTTGAAGGATGCTTAAATCAGCAAGATGCTACAAAACGAGAAAAGTATTTACCCTGTGGAATAAAATCTGGGATTTTAATGCAAAGCATTATTCCACAGGGTAAAAAACACATTACGGCAAGATGTATTTGGGAAAAAGACTTGCAAAGTGGATTTCAGAAGATTCAACTGATGAATAATCCATATTGCTCAAATCTTACTTGTCGGGTGAAAATAAAAACCTTTTCACTTGATTTCACAGGATAAAAGACCGACAAAAAACATTTAGTAAAATGAATAACAACATCTACACAACCTTTGACAAGATTAAAGACAGACACGCCAAAGAAATCTACCTTAAACAACAAGGAAAGGTAATTTGGTTTACCGGACTTTCAGGGTCCGGCAAAACGACCCTGGCCAGCCAGCTCGAAAAACGTCTTTTTGAACTGAACTACTTTTGCCAGATTTTGGATGGCGATAACGTACGCTCCGGCATTAACAAAAACCTGAAATTTACCGAGGCCGACCGCCTCGAAAATATCCGGCGGATTGCAGAGGTTAGCAAACTGTTTATGAATTGTGGCATTATTCTTATTTGTGCTTTTATTAGTCCAACGAACGAAATGCGCGAACTGGCCCGTGAAATTATTGGCGAAGACGACTTTCTGGAAGTGTTTGTAAATACTCCGCTGGAGGTTTGCGAACAACGCGACCCCAAAGGACTGTACAAAAAAGCACGGGCCGGTGAGATACCAAATTTCACCGGAATCTCCTCTCCATTCGAACACCCGGAGAATCCTTTTATCGAGGTAGACAATACCAACCCTGATATGGATGGAACCATACGCGAGATGTTGAAAAAGATTGTTCCGGAAATAAAATTTGACCCGAGCAACATTCTGTAGTTTATCCCCCAGATGGGCATGAGACCGCCACGCCTGTGGCTCGCGGAATCGTACCATGAATAAAGAATTGAAATAAGAATATTCGCATTTCAAAACATCATTGAATGCACGAGTCTGCGAGGAGGCGAAGAATGAGCTGACGTGGCAGCCTCGTCACCTGAGCAAAGGATAAAATTTATTAAATAACTGAACCTTTTACCATGTCAGTATTACCAAGAAGACACCTGGCGAAAGCCATTACCTGGCGTATCATCGCTTCCTTAACCACCTTTATTATTGGCTGGATGGTTACCGGCGATCTCGATTTTGGTATGGCCATTGGTGCCGCCGACGTATTGATAAAAATTGCCCTTTATTACCTGCACGAGCGCGCCTGGTACCACTCCAATTACGGCGTTTTAAAAGATGGCAAGCACATTTATAAACCCATCTTTCGTTTTGGAAAAAAGAAAAAAGAGGAAACAAAAATACAGGAAGCAAAAGTTCCGGTAGAAAGTACCGGAAAACAAAAATAGACTCATGATTCTCTGCTGGTGCGGATTTGTAATCCGTACCTTAGCCCAAAGACTGAAAAATAGTGCAGAATGACACACCGATTACAAATCGGCGCGAGCGGAGGCAATAAGCAGCCAGGAACCTATATTTGTAATTCATAAAACCTTTTATTTTGGCTAAACAAGGCACAGATTACAAATCTGCGCCAGCGGGGGAATAAAGGCAAATTAGAAAAGTAGTATATTTGTAAAAATGAAGAAAATGGAAACAATCATATTAAGAGGAGATTCGCCTTCCAGTGCAAAATTGATTCTCGAACTGGCTAAAAAGTTGAACTTTTCCGCACACAAAATATCAAATGCCGATGCAGAGGAGCTTGGAATTTCATATTCCATCAAAGAAGGTCTGGAGTCTGGCATGTTAGCAGAAGAAGAAAAACAAGATTTCATTCGATCACTCAAAGATTCTTGAGATGCAGATCGAAATCACAAACAAATTTCGAAAACAGCTTGACAGAATCAACGATAAAAAGATAAGATCAAAGTTATATACTGTCATTCAGGAAATAGTAAAGGCAAATGAGCTCTCGGAAATTCACAATCTAAAAAAGCTTAAAGGACACAAATCTTTTTAACGGATCAGAATGGGTAATTATCGCATCGGAATCTGTATAGCAAACAAAAAATCATTTTGGCCGCCTTCGATCATCGATCAGATATATACAAATACT
Source organism: uncultured Draconibacterium sp. (assembly GCF_963676735.1). Lineage (NCBI taxonomy): Bacteria > Pseudomonadati > Bacteroidota > Bacteroidia > Marinilabiliales > Prolixibacteraceae > Draconibacterium > uncultured Draconibacterium sp. Next base: position 2,399,907 of record NZ_OY781464.1, read on the forward strand.
TTCCATAAAGCCTTTTGGGGGCTCGCGGAACCGTACGCCAGCTGGCGCACATTTGTTATGTGTGCTTCAGTCAATCGCTAAAAAAATCATTCTTTCGAATGACACACCGATTATAAAACGGCGCGAGCGAGGGCAATAAGCAGCCAGGGACCTATATATGTAATGCATAAAACCTTTTGTTTTGGCTAAACAAGGCACGGATTGCAAATCCGCGCCAGCGGGGCGATCTCGATAGAATCGCACACCAGCGGAGTGAGTCTATAACTTTTGAAACTGCTATTATTATTGATTTATAAGAGACTTTTTGAAAAAAACAGGCCAATCCTGTTCTCTAACATAATTTCATATTAGAATTAAAATGCCATAGTTTTGTAACTTTTTCTTGTTAATTCAAAGCAAACGCTGATCTTCGGAAATAAAGAAATTCTTACCCCGTAACAGTCGGCTTCTTTGAGAAAGAATTTAGCTAAAATAAAAAAACCGGTGAGTTCTTAACCAACCCACCGGTAGAGTTAAATAACGTTTCCATTAGGAAACATCATTAATAACAAGTTAAAAGTAACAAATTATGGCAAATCAAGATGATTATTTGGCCAAAGAGGAAACCATTATGGCAATTCCCGACGAAGAAACCTTAGTTCCTAACCTTCCCATGGACAACTACCTGCAAAGTAGTGAGAATTTGTACCATTGGGCGCTCGACGACTTTTCGAAGTTAAAAACACTGGGACTTACCCGTGAAATGCTCGACGACCTGCCCGTACGAACCGGGGCGGCACGTTATGCCCAGAGTGTTTGGAACAAAGACTACAACTCGCAACAGGAAGCTCAGAAACGCTGGGCCGAAGAAGCTCCGGCAGCCTTTGAGCTTAGGGATGAGCTTTTGCGCACCTTACGGTATGCCTACCGCAAAGACCCTGCACTATTGAGCCGGGTAAGAGCCATTGCCGAAGGCGAAGGAAACGACGACCTGATACAGGATTTAAGCGACCTGAGTGTATTGGGGAAAGAAAACCCGGAACCATTAACAGCAATGGGCTTCGATTTGAGTTTGCTCGATACGGCCGAAAGCGAATCGGACAACAAGGCAACACTACTGGCGGAGGCCAATGGCGACAAGGCCATACAGAACCAATCAAAGGTACTGCGCGACAAGGCCTACACCCACTTAAAAGAACTATCAGATGAAATCCGCGAGGCGGGAAAGTTTCTTTTTTGGAACGATAAAACCCGTTACAAAGGGTATACCCTTTCGTACTGGACACGCCGAAAACGAAAAAGCGGTACCGATGATACGAATATGAACAACGATACAAACGAATAGCCCATAGCAGGCGGCTCCTGTCAGTACGGGAGCCATCCTGCTACCCTTTTACCCTTCCTGCCACTCCGGCAAGCTTTCCTGCCGGGCAGGAAGGATAAAACTACCGGCAGGAAGCCCTGCCCCGGCGACAGGAAAGCCAACACCCCCCGGCAGAACGCCTCACCCCCTGGCAGGACGGGCAAAACTTCGACAGGAAGCTCCTACCCGGCAACAGGACGAGAAAGAACAACAAAAGCAAAAGACACAACTGAAATGACAAGCCCAACTGGCGCACATTTGCAAGGTGTGCTTCAGTTAAGCGTTAAAAAAATTCATTCTTTCGAATGACACAGCGATTACAAATCGGCGCGAGCAGGGATCGTGGAACCGTACCACGAACAATATTTTAGTAAGAGAATAGCCGTATACAAAACAAACTTATTCCCTCAGCAAAGAAATGATTAAAAAGACCGCTGATCGTAGCAGCCTTATGAATTTGATTACTTATAAGTTTAGTATCTGTTTTTAAAATACAATTTGATCAAAAAACATTTTGAGCCTTAAACAAAAAACCATATCAGGGTTAACCTGGAGCGCTATCGACCAAATGGCAAATTTGGGGATAACATTCATTGTTGGAATTATCCTTGCCAGGATTCTTACTCCACGCGAATTTGGATTGATTGGTATGATAACCATCTTTATTGCAGTATCCAACACTTTTATTAATAGCGGTTTTACCCAGGCTCTAATCCGAAAAAAAGATTGCAGTGATACGGATTATTCAACTGTTTTCTATTTTAATCTTGTTATCAGCGTATGCTTCTTTTTACTGCTTTATAATACCTCTGCTGCAATTAGCAACTTTTTTGATGAGCCTGAATTGAAACTAATTTTACAGGTTTTGGGAGTATTACTGATTATTGATGCACTTGGTCTGATCCAGAAAACAATTCTTACTAAAGCCATTAATTTTAAGTTGCAGGCAAAAATCTCACTTATATCTTCAATCGCCTCCGGAATTATATCCATTGCCATGGCTTATAAAGGATTTGGCGTTTGGAGTCTCGTAGCGCAGCGCATCAGTCGTCAACTATTAAGAACAATGCTGTTATGGATATGGAACCACTGGATACCCCTATTGAAATTTAGCAGAGAATCCTTCAAAGAGTTATTTGGTTTTGGAAGCAAACTACTTATTAGTGGACTCATTGACACATTATACCAACAAATATATCTGTTGGTAATCGGAAAATTTTTCTCTGCACAGGAGTTGGGGCATTATACTCGTGCTGATCAGTTCAAGAACCTTCCCTCGCAAAATTTAAACGGGATTATTTCCCAGGTTACTTATCCCGTATTATCGAGCATTCAGGATGATGTTCCCCGACTGAAAAGCAATTACACAAAATTAATACGAAGTACGATGTTTATTACATTTGTACTAATGATTGGGCTGGCAGCTGTTGCCGAACCCATGGTAATCACATTGATCGGAGAAAAATGGAGACCATCGATAATCTTATTACAAATGCTTTGTTTTGTTGGGATGTTTTATCCCCTGCAAGCACTCAACCTGAACATGCTGACAGTACTCGGACGTTCGGATTTATTCCTTAAACTTGAAATTATAAAAAAAGGTCTGGCAATCCCTACCATTATCATAGGAATATTCTGGGGAATAAAGATCATGATATTTGGGATGTTTATAAACACTTTTATCGCTTATTACCTTAACAGTTATTGGAGTGGAAAGATGATTGGTTATTCTACAAAACAGCAAATTAAGGATATTCTGCCTTCATTATTTATAGCACTTTTAATGGGGAGTATTGTTTATCTGGTTGGACACTTCGCTTCCTTTTCCTCGTTATGGATATTATTGATCCAACTTTTCTTAGGTGCAATATTTATTCTGATTGTAGGGGAATTGATTAAATTCAAGGATTATATTTTTTTAAAAACAATAGTAACTGAAAAATTATCATTGTACAGAAGAAACAAAAAATGACAAAAATTAATAAACCCATTTACGTAACACAGCCATCGCTGCCCGATTTAGAGGAATTCATCCCCTATCTCGAACAGATATGGGACAACAAGATCCTAACCAACAACGGCCCTTTTCACCAGCAATTGGAAAAAGAATTAGCCGATTTTTTAGGAGTCCCCTATATTTCACTTTTTGCCAATGGCACTCTTGCGCTGGTTACTGCATTGCAGGTGCTGCGCATTACAGGAGAAGTGATTACGACTCCTTATAGTTTTGTAGCGACAACACATAGTTTATGGTGGAATAATATTAAACCGGTGTTTGTAGATATTGAACCTGATTTCTGCAACCTCAACCCCGAAAAAATAGAAGCAGCAATTACACCAAAAACAACGGCTATTCTTCCGGTACATGTATATGGTAATCCGTGTAATACCGACCGCATACAGGAAATTGCCGATATATACGGATTAAAAGTAATTTATGATGCAGCCCATGCATTTGGGGTGAAATACAAAGGAACCAATATTTGCAACTATGGCGACCTGTCGATATTAAGTTTTCATGCGACAAAAGTATTTAATACCATGGAAGGTGGTGCCATTATTTGCCACGATGCCGCTACAAAAAAACGCATTGACTATCTAAAAAACTTTGGCTTTGCCGGAGAAACAAAAGTTATGGCCCCGGGTATAAACTCTAAAATGAACGAAATGCAGGCAGCACTTGGTTTGCTGCAATTAAAACACTTTAAAGAGAATATTCTTAAACGGAAAAAGATTATAGAAGTATACCATAATGAGTTAAAAGGGATAAAAGGATTAACAATATTGCCCGAGCCAGTTGACACAGTATCAAATTTTGCTTACTTCCCGGTATTTATTGATGATGAGAAATATGGAATAACACGTGACCAACTCTATGAAAAACTAAAGCTAAACAACATTTTCGGTCGTCGGTATTTTTATCCACTTATAAGTGAATTTCCAATGTATAAAGGATTGGATTCTGCAAAACCAATTAACTTATCCGAGGCAAAAAGAATAGCGAATAAAGTGATTTGTTTACCTCTACACCCGACTTTGGAGCTAAAAAAAATAGAATTGATCTGCGCACTAATTAAACATAAATAATATGACGCCATCAACTTTAGGACATTATTTTGAAGAATTTACAGTTGGAGAAACTATTTACCATGCACTTTCAAAAACAATTTTCGAAAGTGACAACAACCTTTTCTCTTTGGTTACGATGAATCACCATCCAGTACACACAAACCAGGACTATGCTCAAAAGAATCAACATGGCAAAATTCTGGTGGTTGGAACATTGGTATTTTCACTAGTGGTTGGAATGACAGTACCCGACATTAGTGGTAAGGCCATTGCTAATTTGGGATATGACAAAATCGACCACCTTGCTCCAGTTTACATTGGAGACACCTTATACGCCAAGACAAGTGTTCTTTCAAAACAAGAATCAGCTTCAAAGAAAGACAGAGGCATTATTTATGTTGAAACAACGGGGTATAACCAAAATAAAGATGAAGTAATTAAATTCAGAAGAAACGTTTTAATAAAAAAGTTGAACTCATGAAAAACAGCTCGAGTTTTCTTATGCGAAGCCTTATGTTTTTGCCTGCACATAATCAAAGGTTAATGAATAGTGCAGCCAAAAGTAATGCAGATGTCTTGTTACTTGACATCGAAGATTCTGTACAACCTGTTCACAATAAAGAAATCGCCAGAAGTAATATTGTAGAATATGTCAAACGAGGTGAATTCAAAAAACATTTGGTTTTCCCCAGAATAAACGATCGGGAAAGCGGACAGTTGTTAAAGGATCTGGCTGAGTTAACAATTCCAGGTATTACTGGCTTTATGTATCCCAAATCTTATACTGGGCAAGATGTATATTTCATTGATAAATTGCTCGATACGATTGAATATGAGAAAGGCATCCCCCAGGGAACATTCAAACTAATACCATTGATCGAAACAACAGCAGCCGTATTAAATGCACAGGAAATATGCCAGGCTTCCAAAAGAGTGGTGGCCATTGCTTTTGGGTGTGAAGATTTTGTAACCGATCTTGAGGGAGTCCATGATCCTGATGGGAAAAGTATATTTACGCCTCGTGCAATGATAGCTATGGCAGCACGTGCAAACAATCTAATTCCAATCGATACGGTTCACATTAAAGTACATGACCTGACTGACCTTGAACGAAACCTGGTTATCGCAAAAAATCTTGGTTTTGAAGGGATGCTTGTTTTAAATCCAAAAGAATTACCTCTCGTACATAAATATTTCTCACCAACGGAAGAAGAAATTAATGAAGCCAAAGAAATGATTGAGATGGCAGCCATTGCAGAAAAAGAAGGGAAAGGAGTTGCCGTCATAAATAACAAGTTTATTGGACCTCCAATGGTTCTTGCGGCAAAAAAGACATTAAAAAAACATGAAAGTATTTTAAAAAAAGGATTATAGGAGATTTGAGTGATTTATAATTATTTTAAATACCCTAAGCAATATTGTATGATCTGCAAAAACATCCAGTTAATTATCTTTTAAATAAACATCAATGAAGAAGTTGATAATATTAGGCGGACGTGGAATCGGAATGATTGCAGCATCTGTCGCCAATGATCTTGGGACCTACCAAGTTCTTGGATTTTTAAATGACTACGTTCCTGTCGGTGATAAAGTAGGAAAATTTAATGGATACAAAGTTATTGGATCGTCCAATGACGTATCAAAATATCTTTCCGATGATGACACCTATTTTTTCATTGGCTATGTGGGGATGAAAAATGAAAAAGAAATTTTTGAAAAAATAACCAAATTGGGGATTCCCAGAACCAAATTTGCTACCTTAATTCATCCAACGGCCATTATTCCCAAAGGTTTCTGTTCTATCGGCAATGGAGTTTTAATGGCTCCATTATCCCAGTTATCACCGGATACAACGGTTGAAGACAACTGTATTTTACTCCCAAACTCGTTCCTGGGGCACGACAGCACTATGAAACGTTTTTCACATATCACCGCAAATAGTGTGATTGGAGGAAATGTTATGCTAGGTTATGGTGCACATGTTGGTACAAATGCAACTGTTAGGGAAAATGTCAAAATTGGTGATTTTGCTCTTATCGGTTCAGGTTCGGTGGTATTAAATGATGTTCCAGAGAATGCAGTTGTTGTAGGTAACCCTGCAAAAATTCTAAAACAAAGATAAATTAATGAATCCACTTGTTAGTATTTGTTGCCAAACATATAATCATGTAAATTATATCCAAGAAGCTCTGGAAGGATTTTTAATGCAGAAAACCAATTTTGATTTTGAGATTTTGCTGCGCGATGATGCTTCTACAGATGGTACAACTGAGATTTGCATGGAATATGCTTTAAAATATCCGGATAAAATAAACCTTTTAGCTTACGACGAAAATCAGTGGCAAAAAGGAGTGAAGCCTTTTTCAGATAATGTTCAACGTGCTAAAGGAAAATACATTGCCATTTGTGAAGGAGATGATTACTGGACTGATCCGCTAAAGTTAAAAAAGCAAGTGGATTTCTTGGAAGAACACTCTGATTATGGCTTAGTCCACACAAACTTCTCCTCCACCGGAGGAGAAAATAAAAGAATTATTACTCGAAAAAAGACTAATGGAGATGTTTTTATTAAGCTCTTAAAAGGACAATATCATATTGGTACCATGACTGTGATATTTAAAAAGTCGCTTTTAAAGAATGTTGAATCAAATTCTAATTGTATAGTGGGTGACATTTCCTTGTGGATTCAGTTGGCAAAACAGACTAAATTTGGTTATATAGATGAGGTCACAGCAAATTATAGAATATTAGAAGAGTCTTTATCCCATAGTGAAAATATTGAGAAAAGTATTAAAATTCTAAAGAATGCTCTTGAATGCAGAAACTATTTCATTAAGTTATATAACATAAATGTCGACCATAAACTGGCATTAGCAAGATACTACTCAAATATTATAAAATTAGCTTATGAGAAAAAAGAAAAGAATATTTCTCAATCTTATTTTAAAAAATTAATCAATCTTGGGGCAAAATTCATAACAATTAAAACTATTTTTTTTTACCTTGGATCACGGATTTTCGCTTTTCGATTAATTATCAATTTTACATACCAAGTTAAGTCATGGGCATCTGGATTGTAATAGGCGTCCTATTCATTTTGTTGCGCAAAATTTATAGTCTTAGGGGAAGTTTTTTTACCCCTTCCGTAATGGTGGTTTCATTATACTTTTTTTCAGTTGTTGCATCTATATTTGAAATCAGTTTAAATCAAGAACAATACAAAAATTATTCATTTTATGGTACTGAATATTTTATATCAAGTATTTCATTTTTAGGATTACTGCTAATTTTTTTATGGCCATTAGTTTCATTTCGAGAAGACCGTATCGAGAAAATAACTATTCCTAAGGGATTCATTTTCCATTCTTTTAGTATTACCTTGTTATTATTGTCTCTTTTTTCTCTAATATATTTTATTCCAATAGCTTTCATTGCGCTGACATTGGACAACATAGGTGAAGTGAGGCAAAGTATCGGCACAGGACATTTTCAACTTGTTAATGATAATATTTTCAATACCGTTGCGGGAACAACCGCTTCTTTTTATCAAATCCCTATGGCAATAGCTTTAATTAATTTCGCGCGTGGGAAACACAATTTTTTTTCGTATGCCTTATTGCTCTCCTCTACTTCTTATATATTTTTCATTTTTTCTGCAGTTGGACGCGATGGAATAGTTTTTTGGTTATTTTCATTTCTAGGATTATGGTCTCTATTTAGAACCTTCATTCCTACAAAAATTAACCATAATTTTAAAAGGATTCTTATTCTAATTTCGATTGTAGGGCTCTCGGCACTATTATTAATTACATTTAGTCGATTTCGTGATGCCCCTTTTAAGTCAATATTATCATATTTTGGTCAATCATTTCCGAATTTCTGTATTGCCTATAATATCGATTTACCAGTTGCGACAGGTAAGGCATTCCCATTATTTAGGTCAATAATTGGGCTACCAGAAACAGTTAATGACTCTGACCTTATAAATAAATTGAATCAGGAAGGAACTGTAAGCTATATTTTTGGAACATTTTTAAAAACATTTGTATTTAGTTTTGGAAAATTTGGAACTTGGATGATTGGAATCATCATATCAATATTATTTGTGCCTTATTTTAAGAGCAGGGCTAAAATTCTTTCATTTTCAAAGTTATTAGTCTATTTATTATTTTTCCAAATTCTTTCACAAGGAGTTTTTTACTTTAGACAGTATAACAGGGTAGGTAATTTATTAATAATCGTTTATATCATTCTAGCAGTATTGTTCTACTTATTGTCTAGGATTTCTGGATCAATCAAAATTAGTATACCAAAAAAGTAAATCCTTCATAAAGTTACTAAGGACCTTCCTAAAGGTTGCAGTCATAAACATCATAAACATAAATATATTACTAAAGAAATAATATTATGAAAAACTTCCCCAACATATATATAATAGGTACAGCAAAAGCAGCAACTTCTTCATTGGCAGACTATCTTAATTTATATAACGAGGTATGCATCGGCTCACTAAAAGAGCCCCACTACTGGTCAGAAAATTTCCCAACTTCTCGACTAAAAATATTAATTACAGAAAAAAAAGCTCACAAATATCTTAAAGCTTACAATTCAACATGTGAAAATAGAATAGATGCAAGTACATCTTACATTTGTTCACATCATGCTTCTAAAAATATTGGGAAAATGGAAGCAGTAAAAATAATATTAATTGTCAGAGATCCCGTAGATCGTTATATTTCTCATTATCGAAACGACTATTCTTCAGGAGTAGAAACTAGAAGTCTAAAACACACTATATTTATGGAAACAAATGGTGAAGTTGAAAAATACAGTTACTTTGATTATGGAAGATATTTCACTCATTTGAAGCGTTGGACTAAATCGGTAAAAGAAAATTCTATTCTATGTTTAGATTATGATACTTTAATTAAGTCACCAGAAAAAGTACTCAACGAAATAATGAACTTTTTGGAGATTGAATACAATCCATGTTTTATATTTCCCAAAAACAATCAGGCATTCATTCCTAGAAATAAGCTATGGATGAAATTTATGCAAATGCACAAAGTGAGAATGATAGTGCGAAGTGTCATGCCTCAATGTTTGAAGATATTATTGCGAAATAGATTTATTTATCGATTGGGTAAAAATGTAATAACTGAGGAAGATGAGTGCAGAGTTATGCTTCTTAAACGTTATAATACCGAGATAAAAAATTTTGCTAAACTCGTTAAAGAAGTCTCTAGTATTGGAGAGTTTAAATTTATGGAAAAATATGACTAGTCCTAATAAATTATCAATGAATCTCGTTACACTTTCTGGAATAACAAGAAACTCTGGAGGTGTGTTTTATGCAGTAAACTCTCTATGTAGAGTTATGAAACAACATATTTCGACTATAAATGTTATAGGACGATATGACAGACTTAGCAAAAATGACATCGATTTTTGGGATCCAATTCCAGTTCATCCATATAAATCTTTTGGTCCTATTAAAAGTTCATTCCAATTAAGGGGTTTGTTGAATCAATTTCCTGTTGATTTGATTCATCTGCATGGTATCTGGCTTAATGATCAGAGGGCATGTTTGCATTGGCAAAAAAGGACAGGAAAGCCAGTTATCATTTCGCCTCATGGCATGTTAGATTCTTGGGCCTTAGAAAATTCTTTTTGGAAAAAGAAACTAATTGGAAAGCTATTTGCAAATAGATCTTTAACGAATGCTAATTGTATACATGCCTTGTGCAAATCAGAGGCAGATTCGATTCGTGCTTATGGCCTTAAAAATCCAATTGTAATAATTCCTAATGGGATTGATATCCCTAAAAGTAATGAAACACTTTTACCTCCTTGGAAAGCTAAAAAGAATACAAAGACGCTACTTTTTATTGGACGTTTACATCCAAAGAAAGGTTTGAATGAAATGCTTGAAGCCATTAATCTGCTGAAACAAGAAGATTCACTAGGGAATTGGGAAATAAAAATTGCCGGCTGGAGTCAGCTTAAACATGAACAAGAACTCAAGAACTTTTGTTTAAGAAATTCCTTAAATAGGTTTGTGGAATTTATTGGGCCGGTATTTGACGGCAAGAAAGTAGCCGCTTTTCAAAATGCTGATGCTTTTATATTACCTTCTCATAGTGAAGGATTACCAATGACTATTCTTGAAGCTTGGTCCTATAGACTACCTGTTATTATGACAAGCTATTGCAACTTACCTGAAGGATTTGATGCAAATGCAGCCGTTCATATCAATACAGACCCTAAAAATATAGCAAGCCAATTAAAATCCTTCTTTAATCTGTCAGTATGTGAGCAAAAAAGAATAGGAGTTAACGGATTGGAGTTAGTAAAAACCCATTTCACATGGGACAAAATTGCGAATGACATGATAGCAACATATAAGTGGATTCTAGACAAGGGTCCAAAACCGGAATTTGTAATTGAAGATAAATGAAACTAAATATTTCACAAAACAGGAAGGCTCGTAAATATAGTAAAAAGGAAATAGGGCTCAGACTATTATGGGTATTAGGAAGGTTTTATTTTAAACTAACTCCACGACCCTTTTTCGCTGGTCGTCGGTTTATTCTTCGCTTATTCGGTGCAAAAATAGGAAAGAACGTACATATTTACCCTTCTACCAATATCTTTTTTCCATGGAACTTAGATATAGGGGACTGGAGTGCTATTGGAGAAATGACTCTGATTTATAACCTGGGGCCGGTGATTATTGGCGAGCGTGCCACCATTTCGCACAAGGCACATATTTGTGCCGGCACGCATGATTATACAAAAGCTGAATTACCCCTACAAAAACCAACTATCGTAATTGAGGATCAGGTATGGGTGGCAGCTGATTCCTTCGTAGGCCCGGGAGTGACTATTGGTCAAGGAGCTGTTGTAGGTGCACGTGCGGCAGTATTTAAAAACGTTGCGCCCTGGACTGTGGTTGGCGGGAATCCGGCAAATTTTATTAAAATGAGAGAAATCAAAGATTAAAATATATGGCCAACATCAGCGTGATCATCCTTACCTACAATGAAGAAAAACATATTGAACGTTGTATTGAAAATGTAAAACCATTTGGGCAGGATATAATCATTGTAGACAGCTACTCTACCGATAAAACAATTGAAATTGCCAAAACCATGGGAGCGAAGGTCTATCTACACAAATGGCCTGGGAACCAGGCAAAACAATTTAACTGGGCCCTGGAAAACCTGTCAATAAATAGCGAGTGGATCTTACGCCTTGATGCCGATGAATACCTTTTGCCCGAATTGGTAAAAGAGATAAAAGTAAAGCTTGAGAATATTCAATCGAATGTAAACGGCATCGTATTTAAACGCCGTCATATTTTCCTTGGAAAATGGATGAAACGTGGCACCTATCCCGTTAAGTTGCTCCGGCTGTTCCGACAAGATAAAGCGGTATGCGAGCAACGTTGGATGGATGAACACATCCAATTGGTAGAGGGAAAAATGATTGAATTTGAACACGATTTTGTGGATCACAACCTAAATAATCTTAGCTGGTTCCTTCAAAAACACATAGGTTATTCCATCCGTGAAGCGATTGACTTGCTGGACATTGAATTGAATTTGTTTGGCAAAACAGACTGTGAGGCGAAACTGAGCGAACAAGCCGCAGCTAAACGCCGCAAAAAATTGAAATATGCCAAACAGCCTTTGTTTTGGCGTTCATTTGCCTACTTTGTTTACCGCTACTTTTTTACACTCGGATTTCTTGAGGGAAAAGAAGGGTTCCTCTGGCACTTTCTTCAGGGCTGGTGGTACCGAACGCTGGTAGATGCCAAAGTTTGGGAAATAAAAAAGGCATGTGGAACGGATAAGGAAAAGATCAGGGAATACGTCAAAAACAAATATGAGTTGGCACTATAGATATTCTTCTTTGTATAAGGAATGAAATTGTTTCGCCTCTGTTTCTCTATACTCCCAAATTATCATTTCAAAACCTTTTGTACCATAAAAACTTCGTAACACTGTTTTGCCATTTCTCCTCAGACCAAAGAAGCAAATAAATACCTGCACACCTATCAACGTTTTACTAACAAATGAAAGTTTCCATAATAACAGCTACCTACAACAGCCAATATCACATAGCCGACTGCCTTCAATCGGTCGCCCAACAGGATTATTCAAATATAGAGCACATTGTAATTGATGGTGGATCTACGGATAAAACAATCGAAATCGTAAAATCATTTTCAACAGTATCAAGATACATCTCCGAGGCTGATAATGGAATTTACCATGCACTTAACAAAGGCATAAAACTCTCCAATGGAGATTTAATCGGTTTTGTGCATTCGGATGATATGCTAGCAGCAAATGATATTATTTCTAAAATTGTTGATGCTTTCGATAATAAAGCTCCCATCCTCTCTCCTCTGCGGAGTCACTCCTTCTCAAAAAAAGAGAGTAAGGACACAAAGGTTGATGGAGTATATGGAAATCTTGTTTTTGTCGATCCCGAAAACACCAAAAAGGTTGTACGCAATTGGATTAGCACATCATTTGATCGTCGACAAGTTAAACGTGGCTGGATGCCTCCCCATCCAGCACTTTTTCTACGTCGTGACGTATACAAGAAACATGGTCCATTTGATATTTCATTTAAAATCGCTGGAGATTACGATTTCATGCTAAGAATTATGCTTGATAAAAATATTAACCTAAGGTTATTGCCAGAAACCGTTGTAAAAATGCGTAAAGGAGGCGTCAGTACTGGCAATTTTCGAGCTCTATGCAGTAAAAAAGCGGAAGATTTGCGAGCTTTACGAAAAAATGGGTTTACATTTCCATTGCCTATTCTACTAATGAAAAACTTTAATAAGCTACCACAATTATGGAAGAAATAATGACAATCTGAATTTTAAACTAGTCCCTCTCGCAAAAAAGAAGAGGCCGTCTCAAAAAGGGACGGCCTCTTTTCTTTTTCAGCGAATGGTTGAAAATAATTAAAAATTCATAGTTCATCGCTTTGTCTAAACCTTAGCTATTTAGTCAAGTCTTATCTTAATTCCCCTGATAGACCACTTTAAAAGTTTCTCTTCGTAATTCTGATTGCACTAAAATTAAGTACATACCCGGATGTAATTGATTTCCACTAGCATCGGTCGCATTCCAATTTAAGGTATTAAAACCTTCAACTATTTCGGCCCCCATCTCCTTAATTATTCTACCGTTAATATCATATACATTAATATTTATATTTTCGCCTTCATTTTCTACGAATTTAATATAGAGGTTAGCAGTAAATGGATTGGGATACACCTCAATGTCAAAAAATTCTTGTAATGACAAACCACTAGTTTTCTTTTCTTTTCCTTTCGTACTGATAGGATATTCAGTCTCGGCTGCTTTTATTGGTAATATTAAACTATATGTACAATACAACGAATAATTAAAATCTGCTACACTCGACGTGCCAAAATCTGGAGTTAAACCCGACGTCCAGGTTGCTGTACTCGTTGCACGACCTGGTGCCCCTACTTCATACCGAATAGCCATACTGTTCTCAAATACAAATGCCAGCCAAACCGTCTCTCCCGATAAAACAGAAACCGAATCAATTAATTCTACCGTTTGCCAACCCGCTGCCTCATTAACTGTTGTCGAAGCCGTTATTCCTATACGAGTCCCGGGATAACCAGAATCATCCGTGTAAACTCCTAACAACATATTTCCAGTACCTCCCTGATGATATATACTTAAACTACCGATCTTTCCATTTTCAGTAAAAGTTACAGGTACCGCACGACGCGAATTGACCGTCGATATTGAAGTGTAAACTTCTGTATTGCCAATATCATTATCTTCTAAAATTGGAACCATAGTGGTGTCCACACTATATGTACAATACAACGAATAATTAAAATCTGCTACACTCGACGTGCCAAAATCTGGAGTTAAACCCGACGTCCAGGTTGCTGTACTCGTTGCACGACCTGGTGCCCCTACTTCATACCGAATAGCCATACTGTTCTCAAATACAAATGCCAGCCAAACCGTCTCTCCCGATAAAACAGAAACCGAATCAATTAATTCTACCGTTTGCCAACCCGCTGCCTCATTAACTGTTGTCGAAGCCGTTATTCCTATACGAGTCCCGGGATAACCAGAATCATCCGTGTAAACTCCTAACAACATATTTCCAGTACCTCCCTGATGATATATACTTAAACTACCGATCTTTCCATTTTCAGTAAAAGTTACAGGTACCGCACGACGCGAATTGACCGTCGATATTGAAGTGTAAACTTCTGTATTGCCAATATCATTATCTTCTAAAATTGGAACCATAGTGGTGTCCACACTATATGTACAATACAACGAATAATTAAAATCTGCTACACTCGACGTGCCAAAATCTGGAGTTAAACCCGACGTCCAGGTTGCTGTACTCGTTGCACGACCTGGTGCCCCTACTTCATACCGAATAGCCATACTGTTCTCAAATACAAATGCCAGCCAAACCGTCTCTCCCGATAAAACAGAAACCGAATCAATTAATTCTACCGTTTGCCAACCCGCTGCCTCATTAACTGTTGTCGAAGCCGTTATTCCTATACGAGTCCCGGGATAACCAGAATCATCCGTGTAAACTCCTAACAACATATTTCCAGTACCTCCCTGATGATATATACTTAAACTACCGATCTTTCCATTTTCAGTAAAAGTTACAGGTACCGCACGACGCGAATTGACCGTCGATATTGAAGTGTAAACTTCTGTATTGCCAATATCATTATCTTCTAAAATTGGAACCATAGTGGTGTCCACACTATATGTACAATACAACGAATAATTAAAATCTGCTACACTCGACGTGCCAAAATCTGGAGTTAAACCCGACGTCCAGGTTGCTGTACTCGTTGCACGACCTGGTGCCCCTACTTCATACCGAATAGCCATACTGTTCTCAAATACAAATGCCAGCCAAACCGTCTCTCCCGATAAAACAGAAACCGAATCAATTAATTCTACCGTTTGCCAACCCGCTGCCTCATTAACTGTTGTCGAAGCCGTTATTCCTATACGAGTCCCGGGATAACCAGAATCATCCGTGTAAACTCCTAACAACATATTTCCAGTACCTCCCTGATGATATATACTTAAACTACCGATCTTTCCATTTTCAGTAAAAGTTACAGGTACCGCACGACGCGAATTGACCGTCGATATTGAAGTGTAAACTTCTGTATTGCCAATATCATTATCTTCTAAAATTGGAACCATAGTGGTGTCCACACTATATGTACAATACAACGAATAATTAAAATCTGCTACACTCGACGTGCCAAAATCTGGAGTTAAACCCGACGTCCAGGTTGCTGTACTCGTTGCACGACCTGGTGCCCCTACTTCATACCGAATAGCCATACTGTTCTCAAATACAAATGCCAGCCAAACCGTCTCTCCCGATAAAACAGAAACCGAATCAATTAATTCTACCGTTTGCCAACCCGCTGCCTCATTAACTGTTGTCGAAGCCGTTATTCCTATACGAGTCCCGGGATAACCAGAATCATCCGTGTAAACTCCTAACAACATATTTCCAGTACCTCCCTGATGATATATACTTAAACTACCGATCTTTCCATTTTCAGTAAAAGTTACAGGTACCGCACGACGCGAATTGACCGTCGATATTGAAGTGTAAACTTCTGTATTGCCAATATCATTATCTTCTAAAATTGGAACCATAGTGGTGTCCACACTATATGTACAATACAACGAATAATTAAAATCTGCTACACTCGACGTGCCAAAATCTGGAGTTAAACCCGACGTCCAGGTTGCTGTACTCGTTGCACGACCTGGTGCCCCTACTTCATACCGAATAGCCATACTGTTCTCAAATACAAATGCCAGCCAAACCGTCTCTCCCGATAAAACAGAAACCGAATCAATTAATTCTACCGTTTGCCAACCCGCTGCCTCATTAACTGTTGTCGAAGCCGTTATTCCTATACGAGTCCCGGGATAACCAGAATCATCCGTGTAAACTCCTAACAACATATTTCCAGTACCTCCCTGATGATATATACTTAAACTACCGATCTTTCCATTTTCAGTAAAAGTTACAGGTACCGCACGACGCGAATTGACCGTCGATATTGAAGTGTAAACTTCTGTATTGCCAATATCATTATCTTCTAAAATTGGAACCATAGTGGTGTCCACACTATATGTACAATACAACGAATAATTAAAATCTGCTACACTCGACGTGCCAAAATCTGGAGTTAAACCCGACGTCCAGGTTGCTGTACTCGTTGCACGACCTGGTGCCCCTACTTCATACCGAATAGCCATACTGTTCTCAAATACAAATGCCAGCCAAACCGTCTCTCCCGATAAAACAGAAACCGAATCAATTAATTCTACCGTTTGCCAACCCGCTGCCTCATTAACTGTTGTCGAAGCCGTTATTCCTATACGAGTCCCGGGATAACCAGAATCATCCGTGTAAACTCCTAACAACATATTTCCAGTACCTCCCTGATGATATATACTTAAACTACCGATCTTTCCATTTTCAGTAAAAGTTACAGGTACCGCACGACGCGAATTGACCGTCGATATTGAAGTGTAAACTTCTGTATTGCCAATATCATTATCTTCTAAAATTGGAACCATAGTGGTGTCCACACTATATGTACAATACAACGAATAATTAAAATCTGCTACACTCGACGTGCCAAAATCTGGAGTTAAACCCGACGTCCAGGTTGCTGTACTCGTTGCACGACCTGGTGCCCCTACTTCATACCGAATAGCCATACTGTTCTCAAATACAAATGCCAGCCAAACCGTCTCTCCCGATAAAACAGAAACCGAATCAATTAATTCTACCGTTTGCCAACCCGCTGCCTCATTAACTGTTGTCGAAGCCGTTATTCCTATACGAGTCCCGGGATAACCAGAATCATCCGTGTAAACTCCTAACAACATATTTCCAGTACCTCCCTGATGATATATACTTAAACTACCGATCTTTCCATTTTCAGTAAAAGTTACAGGTACCGCACGACGCGAATTGACCGTCGATATTGAAGTGTAAACTTCTGTATTGCCAATATCATTAATGTATGTATACTCCACCTCCACAAACACCGAAGCCCCCACGGTAAAGGGTACGGGAGGGGTTTCCTGGCCGCTATCGGGGTCAATAAAGGTAATGTCCACATTGTCGTATTCGGTGCCTTCGCTGGCATCCCAGAGTTTAAAACGAAGTTCGTTTCCGGGGGTATAGCCGTTGCTAAGGTAGGCCCCGGAGGTATCCTGGTCGGCTTTGGAGGCGTTAATAAAACCAATGGTGCTGTCGATTAAGGCTTCGGAAAGGACAAACACCCCGGCACAAATATCGCCGTCAAAAACAGCAATTTCATCGCCGGCCTGCATCGCACTGCCTTCTATGGTGGCTTCCACCAGGTAAATGTTCATATGGTCGTAGCCATTGCCATCAAAAGCCGGCTGAAAATGGCTTTGCGCAGCTACTCCGGTAACAAGCGATAACGCAATTAGTAGTAAATAAAGTTTTTTCATGAATTTATAATTTTTGTTTTTATTCAAAATTGTAAATTGTATTGGAGCAAATTCTTCAGGCTCCAGTTCAGTTTTATTCTTTGTTTTTCTATTGAGATCTTTTATGCCTCAAGCCGGCAGGGCTCTTCATTTTTGGCTTGACCCAAAAAGAAGCAAAAAAGTCAAGGCTGACAAAAAAATATCATTCTCATTTTCTCAAAACCCAAGTGCGGCCGGGTGATCTTCGAACAAGTTCTCAGCTTCCCGGTCTTACTATGGTTTCGATCAATTCACCTCACATTTTTTTGAAGGCCTCTATTCATCTTTGTATATCTTTTTCTTATTAACTATTCTTATTTCTCCTATTCCGTTAATACGACTTTATTTATTACGGTTTTGTTGTTGGCGGTCACCTGTATATAGTATACGCCGGGGTTCACTTTTTGTCCGGCGGCGTTGGTGCCCTTCCACATCCAGTGATGCAGTCCTTCGCTAACTTGTTGCTTATTGGCAATAGCGTTTACCTGCTGTCCCAACTGGTTAAGTACGGTAATATCAAGCCTTGTTTCCACTAAGTTACTGACTTCTATTGTTAATTCCTGATTAAAGGGATTTGGATAGAGTTTAATTCCGCTTTCGCTCAGCAGCAAATCAACCGGTGTAAGGCCGTTTTGTGCCAGGCTTAACAAGGCCGATTCGTGTTTGACAAACACTTCCGGACCGCTCACCAGCACGGGCGACAATACCTGCCTGTTATTGGTAACCTGTTGCCACCAATGTAGTTCGTAGCCGTGTCCTTCGGTAAAGCCGGGCATTCCAGAATTATCGGCTGCCGATACCGGAATAGAAACAATTCCCTGCTGCAGGTGGTGTTTTTGCAGGCTTACTGCGCCCACACACAGCGAGCCATCGTAAACCGCCAGTTCATCGCCTTCAGCCAGTTCATCCACCGGCAGGTCGGCGATATTCAGGTTCATATGGTCGACGCCATTGCCCTGGTACACGCGATTAAAGAATTCGGGCTGAACAAATGCGGACCTGATTTGCGATGATTTATTGTAAGCACCAAAAATCCAGAGGGTATCGTTTTGGCTTACTTTTATCTTATAACCTTCGCCCGGGTCGAAAATCCCGATAAAGTTGGTCCAGCCACCAAAAACGCCGAGGTCTTCGATGGATTGTCCGCCTTCATCCTGTACTTTTAGCAACACACCACGGTCGATGAGCTGTTGCACTACATCCATGGCATCGGCCTGAACGATTTGCGGGTAACCCATAACATTCCAGCCTTCGTTTAAAGGAATCGGATACGGGTATTCCACGGGTGTTCCACACACGGCAATACTGTCGTCCCATAACATTTTTACTTTATAGCCTTCGGTAGGCAGCAAATCGCCAATATAATTTTGCCAGCCGCCGTAAACGCCAAGGTCTTCGAGGGCATTTCCGGTTTCGTCCTGCACTTTAATCAGGGCACCGTTGTCTATTAATCCCTGGAAATGCCATTCCAGATCAGCTGAATCAGGCTCCACCGGAGTAGCTAAGATATTCCATCCGGCACTTAACTGGGTGGTTCCGCAGAAAGACTGATTTTGATTGAGTACGCTGATTCCTCCGCGATAGGTACCCACCCAGATGTTATCGTCGGTATCGGCATACACCGCGTAGATATCGCCAACCGATGCGGCAATCATTCCATCTTCTGCCGAATAGCTTATCCAGTTCTGTCCATCGTATTTCACCAGTGTACGCCCCCCGCCAAACCAGAGGTTCCCTCGACTGTCTTCTGTAATATCCTGACAGAAGGCCGGTATTCCATCTTCAGGAGTGAAGAAGGTCCAGTTGCTGCCATCGTATTGGGCAATGATATTGCTGCCTGCAAACCAGGTCTTACCCGCAGTGTCGAAGAAAATTTCGGTAACATAAGTGCCATCAGCCTGGCCGGGTAAAGCATATTGTAGCCATTCGCTACCATTGTATTGAAATACAAAATTTGAAGCACCATTGCAGGCCACCCAGATATTGCCATGTACATCTTCGCCAATACTGGTAATGTAGCCGTTAAAGCCAATCTCTTCGTTCATAAAATAGGTCCAGCTTTCGCCGTCAAAACGGGCTACTCCCGCACCTTCCCAGGCGCCAAACCACATATTCCCCTGCGAGTCGCTGTAGATGCACTCCTCAAAAACGGCAGGTTGCGGGTAATAGCTAAAGGTTGTTCCGTCGTATTTTGTGATTACAGAATCCTCCGACCCGGCAAACCAAACATTACCCGCGGCATCGTGTTCGATTGCCCAGCTATAATTTTCTGCCAGTCCGTTGGCCGCAGAGAAAGCTTCCCATTGCGAAGCGTTGAAGCGGTCGGCGCCGTAGAATGAAGTCGTCCAGACATGCCCGTTTTTATCCTGCGTGATGCCAAAGGAGATATCAGCTGTTAAACCACGGCAGCTGTTGTAGGTCGTCCAGCCGGAATGGTCCTGGTAGTCGCCAAAAGTATGGAAGGAACGGCTGTAATAGTTATCGTTATTGCTATTCAGATCGTCCCAGATAAATACATTAACATAATGTTGCTGGTAATATTGTAATGTTGAAAAATCAAGCGGTTCAGAGAAATAATAGACAAAGGTATCGCCGGGAGCGATGCTCATATTCACCTGATCCACCATCATGGTATCGCCATTAAAGGTAAGTCCGATTCTAAAATTCTCCACCGCACTGTTTCCGTTATTGGTGAGGGTTACTGCCGCATCTTCCACTCCCGGATTACAAAGCGAATATGCCGGGTAAGCGTTTAAGGGAGCCGCCCAGGTAACAATATCCATATTTCCATACGGCGTTTCTTCAAACCAATAGCTGGAAGTTGCACAATTAAAATGTATGGTATAGTTACCGGCAGGCACATAAATATTGGGTCCATCCTGGTAACCAACACCTGCCGGGAAATAATCACCGCCCCAGTTCACACTCCAGTCCTGGTTTTGACGGAATTTCACCTGCATATCCGCTTCAAAATAGTATTCAGCAAGCCATTCCGAAGGATCTTGCGGATTCTGTTCGAGAAGTATATCGCTACCAAAATTTCCCCATTCGTTAAACTCGCCTACCAATCCGATGTTTTCGCAATAGGCACTGGTATCCGATACACAACTAATCAACTGGTAATCGTTATTTTGCATTTGCACCGGATTCGGAAAACTTACGCCGCTGTTTATCATACAGGTAAAGGCTCCGCACGAGTTCTCATCCAGCCAGTTGTATTCAAAATTTGCCTCCATTAAAGGAAGGCCACACAAGGCTGTTGGCAATGCGCCATCCAACTGGTTGTATTCCAGCCACAGCACTTCCAATTGTGTGAGGTTGCCCATCTCATCGGGTAAGGTTCCGCCAATGTCATTGCCGTTTAGTAACAATTCGGTTAAACCATCAAGCTGACCGATTGAAGCGGGAATAGCCCCGCTCAGATCATTTTCGGGAAGATCGATAGCTATAACACGACCATTTACTACAGTTATACCATACCAGGTATAAACCGGGCCATCCATCCAGCCATCGTTATGCAGCCAGTTGTCGCCGTTGGTAGCGGTATAAAAATCGATTAATGCCAGAGAATCGGCTTCGGAGCAAGGGTTTAAGTTGAACCCACAATCGAGAAGCAGGGAATAGCCGCTTTGCTGTTCCTGGTAGAAATCGGTAAAACTTACGCCCTGAGCAACCAGGCAGGATATGGCACTGCAACTGGTTGAGTCGAAAAGATTGCCCGACAGGTTCGTTTGCCAGATGGGGGTATTACACAATTCAGAAGGAAGTGTGCTTAAGGAATTGTTTTCAGCAAACAAACGCTGCAGACTGGAAAGGTTACCGAAGGAAGCAGGTATTTCGCCTGTTAAATCGTTATTACCCAACACCAAAATTTCCATAGCTGTTAGCTGCCCCAGTTCAGTTGGAATGCTTCCGCTAAGGTTATTGTAATGCAGGTAGAGGTATTGTAAATCGGTACAGTTGCCCAGGCTGGCTGGGATAGTACCACTGAATTCATTGCCATAGAGAATCAGGTGCACCAGCTGACTGTGTGCACCAAATTCAGCAGGAATACTACCTTCCAGCGCATTGTTCTGGAAATAAACATACTTAAGTTCCGTTAAGTTTTCAATTGCTGAAGACAATGTTCCCGTTAGATTATTATAGGCTAAAGCAATGGTGCGAATGGCCGTAAGGTTATAAAATTCAGGTGGAATGGGTCCGTTCATATTATTTCCACCGAGGTCGAGAGTAACTACCCGACCATTTTCTACCACAACGCCGCCCCAGGTATACACCGGACCGTTGAGCCAGTTTATGTTGTAGTACCAGTTATCGCCATCGGTTGCATTGTATAAGGCCACCAGTGCCAGTGAGTCCTGACTGCTTACGGGGTTGAGGTTATAGCCGCAGTCAACGGTTAAGCGATAGCCGTCCTGCTGCATTTGTGCCTCATCGTCGATAAATGTTACGCCATTTTCAATTAAACAGCCAATTGCCGGACAACTGGTAGAGTCGAACAGGTTACCCTGGAAGCTTACAGCATGCACGGGTGTTGAGCATAAACTCTCCGGGATAGCGCCACTGAAGTTATTGTACTCCAGCATTAGTTCGCCCAGGCTTTGGCTTTGTCCGATCCATTGCGGAATTTCACCATCGAGCATGTTACCCGAGAGGTTAAGCACTGTTAAAAATGGAATATTCCCCAGCTCTTCGGGGATGTTGCCGCTCAGCTGGTTCCACCAGATGTGGAAGACCTCGAGACTGCTAAGGTTCCCCATTGACGCCGGCAGGGTGCCGCTGATTTGATTTCCTCCCAGATCGAGGTATTGCAGCGCACTAAGGTTACCAATGGATTCCGGGAGTTCACCCACCAGGTTGTTCTGGTCGAGCCAAATGGAGGTAACACGGTCGTTTTCCACGCTTACGCCATACCAGCTCGCTACCGGCCCCGAGAACCAATTGGTGGTATCGTTCCAGCCATCGCCATTGGTGGCATAATATAAGTCGACCAGTGCCAGCGAGTCACGCTCCAAAGGGTTGGCAAACTGAATACCATCCTGCGAACGCGGATATACGCGCCAATCGCCCCAATGGTAATCCACTACCCCCAATACATTGTAGGTTTCGCCAATTTCCATCACCGGCTGTATAAGGTATTTGCTTATTATTGCAGTATCGCCGGCATCAGAAACCACGAGGTATTCGTTAAACTCGTTCTGTTCCACTACCGTAACATCACTTAAAGCCACAAATACACACTCGTAATCCTCCCCTATTTCCGCAACATCAATATACGAAAGGTAAACGGGGAAGAACTCATCGGTATAGTCGAACCATTGAGTGCTCAGGAGCTCTGTACGTTCACCGTATTCTTCAACTTCTGCAATAATCTCAATCTGATCGCCCTGGTTAAGACTAGCTGCCAGTGCCGGATCGTACACAAAAATTCCGCTGCGTATGCCGGTGGTATCCTGCATGTAAAAACCATATTCATTTACCGCAATCAACCGTCCTTTGGTGCGTACCACTTGCCCGTCGAGCGGAGAAATATCGCCTTCGCCCTGTATTTCTGCAATGGTGAATTCGGCTACTGGTTCGCTAATACACGAATAGCACGAAGCAAAACACACCACATCGAGTGTTACTGCCGAATCGGGCATAAGCAGGTTAC
This sequence comes from uncultured Draconibacterium sp., assembly GCF_963676735.1. Lineage (NCBI taxonomy): Bacteria > Pseudomonadati > Bacteroidota > Bacteroidia > Marinilabiliales > Prolixibacteraceae > Draconibacterium > uncultured Draconibacterium sp. Next base: position 2,423,566 of record NZ_OY781464.1, read on the forward strand.
GGTCGCCATTTTCGTCGATACAGGGTCCGCTAAGGTTTTCCCATTCCGTTCCATTCGCAAATTTATAGGCAATGCTTACTCCGCTTTGTACTTTTATGCTGGCCGAATAAACAGAACCATCGGCAGTCATTTGCACGGGTTCAACCCACGACATCCACGAGTTCCAGTCGCCCCCGACAAAAACGCCGGCAGGGTCAACGGTATCGTTTTGCATATCTACGTTAAAAGTGAGGTCGTATAAAGGAATTACACCTCCGGTAGCCCGCGGATTTACGCGAAAGGCATTGTATTGATAGTCGACTACCCCATATACTTTGTAGCTTCTGCCGATTTCCATTAAGGGCTGAACAAGGAAATTGCTGATAATTGTGGTATCCCCATCGGGCGAAACAACAATGTATTCGCCAAAAGCCGTAGTATCAACCACTGCTACCTCAGAAAGCGCCACAAAAACACATTCGTAGTCTTCGTTTATTTCCGCCACATCGATATACGACAGGCGTACATCCATAAATTCATCGGTATAATCAAACCATTCTACATTTAACAATTCGGTTCTGCCACCGTATTCCGTTACTTCTGCAATAATTTCAATCTGGTCGCCCTGCGCTAGTTGTGCAGCCAGTGCCGGATCATAAACAAAAATTCCGCTGCGTATGTCGGTGGTATCCTGCATGTAAAAGCCGTGCTGGTTTACACCAATTATACGTCCTTTGGTGCGTACTACCTGTCCGCTAAGCGGCGACACATCGCCATCGCCCTGTATTTCAGCAATGGCGTATTGAGGAATGGAATCGTTGACACAGGCAGCACAGGCTTCAAAACAAACCAGGTTAAGTACCGAATCCACTGCAGGAATAATCAGTTGCCTGTCGTTTGCATCGCCAATGGTACAGCCTGACGGTGGTACTTCATAGTTATCCCACTCGCTGGTTCCGCCGTTAATAAACTTATATAGCAGGGTATCGCCCTCCTGCAAGCTGAGTGTTGCCGAATAAATGCTTCCGCTTTCATTTTCCATTCCAATGGCTTCTGCCCACTGGCTAAAAGTTCCGTTGATATGCACCCCGTTGGGCGAAACCTGCTCGTTTTGCATGTCTACCTTGAAGGTTATGGCAACGGTGTCGGGGAAATCGATGCATCCGTTTAGCAAGGAGAAACCGTTTTGCTGCAACTGATCCTCATCGGCAAAACTCACTCCATTATCAAACAAACAGGCAATGGCATCGCAACTGGTTGAATCCAGGAAGTTATTGGCGAAATTTACCTGACTCAGGTTCTGCAGGTTACAGAGCTCCGCGGGGATGGTTCCATCCAACAGGTTCCAGTGGAGGTTAATTTCCCATAAGTTGGTACAATTCTGTAGTTCAGGAGGAATATCTCCACTCAGTTGATTGCCGTTAAGGCTTAATATATTTAAACTGCTAAGTTGTCCGAAGGAAGACGGAATTGCTCCGCTGAGTTGATTCCCCCAAAGAAAGAAAAAGCGCAGATTCTCCAGGTTGCCTAATTCCGTTGGAAGGCTGCCATTAATTAAATTCCCGCCCATAGCGAGCCATTCAAGCTGACTGATCTGCCCCAAAGAAGCAGGAAGGCTGCCAATTAAATTATTCTGATCGAGGGAGATTTCAGTAACGTTGGTATCCTGCACAGTAATGCCGTACCAGCTGCTAACCGGGCCGTTAAGCCAGTTTTCATTGTTGGTCCAGTTGTCGCCATCGGTGGAATTATACAGGTCAACCAGTGCCAGCGAATCTTGTTCACTAACACCGCTTGTGTTCATTTGAAAAGTATTATAATTATAAATACCCCATGCAACACCGCTGGCCATTTGTGCCCAATCGTACCAGTGGATATCATGATTCCAGGTATCGTAAATGGCGTATTGCTGCAAATCATCGTCGTAACCAATGCCCGTTACAAAATGATCGGTACCGCCGTTACCATCAGTATCTACCAGCAAAACAACAGGCCGGTCGTTATCAATTTCATTTTTATAGTTTTCCCAGCTTCCGGCAGCAGTAAATGGTATCGCGCTGGTAGTTACCTGGTAGGTGGAATTCCTGAGCGCCACATAATTGGTAAAGGACGGTGGAATATCTGAACTCCAGCTCCAGCCGTAATAGTTGTTTCGGCTACTCCATGAGGTGCTCATAAAGTCGGCCACCGAGTTGGAGGTATGCGCTCCCCCTAACTCCGATTTATCCTGCATTAATCCGGTGCTTGTATTATCAATGGGTTGCGAATAATCATCGTAATGTCCGGTACTGGCAATTGCGTCATCAACACCTGTCGTTTGTGTGGAGGCATCGCCGTCGATCAGGTCCGGAAATCCATTTAAGTCGTAATAACCAAGCACCATGCCCACGGCAGTTGGGCCACAGCCCCTGTGCCAAATGTATGATGGTACGGAGGTAATGGTTTTACTACCAGCTCCTCCCTGAGTGTTTAATGCATTCTCCGGCTTAATAATACCGGGGCTTACATTGGCCGGCCGCTCCGGACCGGAGCTACTTTGCTGCGCCATACTGCTGAGTGCAAGACCAAGCAATATAAATGTTGAAAAAAGAAAAAGAGTAAATGTTCTTTTCATAACAGTTGAATTTTGGGTATTTTTTTTGGTTTATTCAAACGTTGCGGATACACACTGCTCAGGCAGAATTGGCCTGAACGATACTGTGGTTCTTATTCGGGTAAGTCATAAGTTGTTTTTTAGTGGTTATGCTACCGATTTCAAAATCTTTACCCTATAAAGTTACAAACTTTATGTATTCACTAAAATATTTTACCTAAATAAACATTTATTCGAATCAACTTTTTTTAAAAACACCCCATCATTTTTATTTCAATTCTTTACACAACGCACTAAAACACTTATAATGTAACCATTAAACAAAAAGCTAATCCTTTCCTGATGAACAAAAAATTATTGTTAATAAGTGAGCGCTACCTTACTTTTATATATAGTTCCATTTATTTCGGTTACGATATGATAAACGCCCGGAGCCACTTCTCCTCCATTAGAATTTTGGACATTCCATTTTAGCTGATGGATACCACTGTTCAATGTCGATTTTTCGAGAAGTCGTATTATCCGTTGACCGGTTTGGCTTACCACAAACACCTCCGTTTTACTATCCATACCATGCTGAAGCTCGACTGTAAGTTCATTTTTTAAGGGATTGGGGAAAGCCGTTTAATTACCTAAGAACGTAAATAAGCATAAGCTTAAAATCATTTTAAAATGATTTTTCAGTTCAAACAAATGAAAGTCGGCCGTTAAAAAAACATTTTTAACTTAGCAGACTCAAACAACACAACAAACTAATTAACAACAAGAGTATGTCACAAAAAGTAGCACTTATTACAGGTATTACCGGGCAAGACGGTGCCTACCTCTGCGAATTTCTATTAAAAAAAGGGTACATCGTTCACGGAATAAAACGTCGTGCCTCGCAGTTTAACACCGATCGCATCGATCACCTCTACCAGGCACCCTGGCTGGAAAACCGGAACCTTATTCTCCACTACGGCGACCTTACCGACTCGATGAACCTTACCCGTATCATCCAGGAAACACAACCCGACGAGATTTATAACCTGGCGGCTATGAGCCATGTAAAGGTAAGTTTTGAAACCCCGGAGTATACCGCCAACGCCGATGGTATCGGTACGCTGCGTATTCTCGAAGCGGTGCGTTTGCTGGGCTTAACCGAAAAAACACGCATCTACCAGGCTTCTACTTCCGAGCTGTACGGACTGGTACAGGCGGTGCCGCAAAGCGAAAGCACACCGTTTTACCCGCGCTCGCCATATGCTGCAGCCAAACTGTATGCCTACTGGATTACCGTAAACTACCGCGAAGCCTATAAGATGCATGCCAGCAACGGTATCCTGTTTAACCACGAATCGCCCCTGCGCGGCGAAACCTTTGTGACACGTAAGGTTACCCGTGCCATGGCAAAGATTGCCCTCGGACTGCAGGAGACGGTGTTTATGGGAAACCTCGACAGTAAACGCGACTGGGGACATGCCAAAGATTATATACGCGCCATGTACCTGATTTTACAACAGGAAAAAGGCGACGACTATGTGATTGCCACCGGCGTTACCACTACCATCCGCGAGTTTATAAAAATGTCGGCGGCTGAAGCAGGCATCGAACTTGCTTTTGAAGGACAGGGAGCTGAGGAAAAAGGCTACCTGGCGGCAATCGACGAAAGTGTATTCTGCAAAAATGTGGGGGAAGAATACCTGGAAGCCATAAAAAAACGGGTGGCGAACCGTGAAATGGTGGTCGCTGTTGATCCGGCCTACTTCCGGCCAACCGAAGTGGACCTGCTGATTGGTGATCCATCGAAAGCCAATAAAGTACTGGGGTGGGAACCTAAATACGACCTGGCAGCTCTGGTGCAAGATATGATGCAAAGCGATGTTAAACTCATGAAAAAAGACTGCTACCTTAAAGATGGCGGCTATCAGACCTTGAATTATTTTGAGTAAGAGAGGAAGAACGAGAGGGCGATGGGGTGAAGAAGAAGAACGAGAGGGCGATGAGGTGAAGAGGAAGAACGAGAGGGCGATGGGGTGAAGAGGAAGAACGAGAGGGCGATGGGGTGAAGAGGAAGAATGAGAGGGCGATGGGGTGAAGAGGAAGAACGAGAGGGCGATGAGGTGAAGAGGAAGAACGAGAGGGCGATGGGGTGAAGAGGAAGAATGAGAGGGCGATGGGGTGAAGAGGAAGAACGAGAGGGCGATGAGGTGAAGAGGAAGAACGAGAGGGCGATGAGGTGAAGAGGAAGAACGAGAGGGCGATGAGGTGAAGAGGAAGAACGAGAGGGCGATGAGGTGAAGAGGAAGAACGAGAGGGCGATGGGGTGAAGAGGAAGAACGAGAGGGCGATGGGGTGAAGAAGAAGAACGAGAGGGCGATGAGCTGATGAGGAAGAATGAGAGGGCGATGAGGCAAGGGGGCCAGGCGAGAAGTAAAGAAAAGCTGGGACAGCGAAGATCTTGGAAAAATAAAAGAAACCTATAATTTACAATAATCATGGAAATCATTCGATCGCACCGGGAGCTAAAAGTGTATCTGTTGTCTTTTGAGGCAGGAATGGAAATTTTTCATCTGTCCAAATCATTTCCAAAAGAAGAAAGGTATTCACTCACCGACCAAATCAGGAGGTCGTCGCGATCTGTCTCGGCAAATATTTCAGAGGCCTACAGGAAGCGGCGCTACCCAAAATCGTTTGTTGCAAAACTGAGTGACTCGGAAGGCGAAGCTGCTGAAACCCAAAACTGGCTCGACTATGCGCTGGCCTGTGCCTACATCAACAAAAAGGAGCACAAGCTTTTAGACGACAAATACGACCATATTCTTTCAATGATCGTGAACATGATAAACCACCCCAAAAAATGGTCACTATAATCACTTATACTTCTACTCAGCACACCATGGCCCCTGCATCTTATGGCCAAGTCACCCTACCGCCCACTCGCCACTTCGCCCCTTCACCCCTTCACCACTTCCCCTTCACCCACACCCCACAACTAACACACGCTTCTTCAACAATTCATAAACAATAAACAAGATGAATAAACAAAGTAAAATATACATAGCAGGTCACCACGGACTGGTAGGCTCTGCCATCTGGAAAAACCTGACCGAAAAAGGTTACACCAACTTAATCGGGAAAACCCGTGCTGAGCTGAACCTCCTGGATCAGCAGGCAGTAGCAGCTTTTTTCGAAAGCGAAAAACCGGAATACGTATTTCTGGCAGCAGCAAAAGTTGGCGGTATTGTAGCCAATAACACCTACCGTGGCGAGTTTATCTTCGAAAACCTGATGATTCAGAACAACATTATTCACAATGCCTGGAAACAGGGTGTAAAAAAATTGTTGTTTTTGGGCAGTACCTGTATTTACCCAAAAGAAGCGCCACAACCGATGCCTGAAGATTGTTTGCTGACAGCGCCGCTGGAGTACACCAACGAACCCTATGCCATAGCCAAAATTGCCGGCATAAAACTCTGTGAGAGCTATAACCTGCAGTACGGCACCAATTTTATTTCGGTGATGCCGACCAACCTCTATGGCCCCAACGATAATTTCGATCTGGAGAAAAGCCATGTGTTACCGGCACTTATCCGCAAAATACACCTGGGCAAATGCCTGGAAGAAAACAACTGGGAGGCCATTCGCAGCGACCTTGCCAAACGCCCCATTGAAGGTGTAGATGGTTCTGCTACGAAAGAGGAAATACTTTCAATCCTTGAAAAATACGGCTTGAACGCGTCTCCCATGGCGAAGAGCCTGTCCCGGCAAAAAGAAACGTACACCGGGAAGGAAAGTGGGGGATTGACAAATGAAGTAAAAGTTGAAATCTGGGGCACAGGCGGACCAAAACGCGAATTCCTGTGGAGCGAAGAAATGGCTGATGCCTGCGTTTATATTATGGAAAAAGTAGATTTTAAAGATGTTTCGTTCCCGCCGGCGAAGGCAGATAAGGGAGGAGTAGCCGGCGAAATACGCAATACCCACATTAACATTGGCACCGGAAAAGACATTTCGATAAAACAAGTAGCGGAGTCCATAAAAGCTGCCGTTGGTTTTAAGGGAGGACTGTATTTCAACACCTCGAAACCCGATGGAACCATGCGCAAACTAACCGATGTAAGTAAACTACATACATTGGGCTGGCAACATAAAATAGAAATTGAGGAAGGTGTACAGCTGATGTACAACTGGTACCTGAACGCTTAAAGCCGCAATCCTCCTCCGCTGCCGCGCGAATCCTTTCGCGTGGTTTAGCCGCAGGCTAAGTATTTCTTACAATTATTGTTTGATTACAATCCTGAAATAAAAAACTACATGAGTCGTAATTACAAGTTCCATAATCCCGATGGTGTATATTTTGTCAGTTTTGCAGTTGTAAACTGGTTGGATGTTTTTATCAGGAAAGAATACAAGAATATTATACTCGATAGTTTAAGGTTTTGTCAAAAGAACAAAGGCATGGAAATATTTGCATGGTGTATAATGACAAGTCATATGCATTTAGTTTTCAGGAGCGATAAAGGAGAAGTTAAACCAGAACAGTTATTAGGAGACTTCAAGCGATTTACAAGTAATGCCATAATAAAAGCAATAAAAAAAAATCCACAAGAAAGCCGAAAAGAATTTTTACTTGAACAGTTTCAAAAAGCTGGAGCAATAGCATCAAATGTAAGCAAGAATCAATTCTGGAGGCACGATAATAAGCCTATTGAATTATGGAGCAATAAAGTGATCGATGAAAAATTAATTACATCCACAAAAATCCGGTAGAAGAAGGATTCGTTTATCGAGCAGAAGATTATATGTATAGTAGCGCGATTGATTATGCCGGAGAAAAAGGTTTGTTAGAAAATGTAATTGTAGTTAAATAGCTGCAGACCACGCGAAAGGATTCGCGCGGCAGCCAGGGGAGGACGATTCGTGCTACCCGCAGCCTTTACAATATTTCGTGTAATTCGTGTAATTCGTGGATAAAAAACAAACAAGCAATTTAACCATTCAACAGTTTATCAATTTAGCAGTTTATCAATTTCACAATTTAGCAGTTTATCAGTTTATCAATTTAGCAATTTATCAATTTCACAATTTAGCAGTTTATCAATCCATCAATTCAACCAATAAAAAAGAAAAACAATCAGTTCGAATTAACCCACAGCTTTAGTTAAAACTTCTATCTTTGAAGCTCAATACAACAACAAACATGAAACATCTTATATCAGTCCCGCCACGTGTTGTGCCACATTTTCATTCTATTGCCGAACTTAGTAAAGAGGAATGGTTTGTATCTGCTGATCCGGAGAATAAAAAAGTAGGCTCCGGTGGTGGTACAGCGCATTTACTGGCTGAATCCTTTAAACAAGCTGAAACAGCAAGCGATTTTAACCAATGGCTTGAGCAGGATAAAAAAGTGATCATCCATGCCGGAGGGCAAAGCCGCCGTTTACCAGCTTATGCGCCTTTGGGAAAAAGCCTGATTCCCATGCCTGTTTTTCGCTGGTCGCGCGGACAGGTATTAAACCAACGCCTTGTCCACCTGCAAACGCCACTATTCGACCGCTTAATGGAACAGGCTCCCACCAGTACCAACACCCTTATTGCCAGTGGCGACACGCTGATTTTTGGCGGTAAAAACCTGCCAGAAATACCCGAAGCCGATGTAGTTTGTTTTGGCCTGTGGCTCGAGCCCGAAAAAGCTACTAATCATGGCGTATTTTTTGCCCGGCACGAAACACCCGGCGAGCTGGCCTTTATGCTGCAAAAACCACCCATCTCAAAAATAAGTGAACTGATACACGACTATTATTTCCTGATGGACATTGGCATTTGGATGTTAAGCGCGCGGGCCGTAAAACTGCTGATGAAAAATTGCGGCTGGACGGGCACTGGTTTTAAACAGCAAACACCATCGTTTTACGATATGTACAGCCAGTTTGGAACAGCATTGGGCAATGCGCCTTCTGAGAAAAATGAGGAAATAAGCGCCTTAAGCGTTGCCCTGGTCAACCTGGAGGAAGGCGAATTCCATCACCTGGGAAATACTTCGGAACTGGTAAGCAGCAACCTGGCCATTCAGAACAGAATTAATAACCAGCGCGAGATCTGGCATAAAAACATAAAACCACACCAGTCTATTTTTGTGCTGAACTCGAAAATTACCAATAATTTTACTCCTGCCAATAAAAATATATGGGTAGAAAACTCATCCATACCCGACACCTGGAAGTTCCGGCAAAACCATGCCTTTACCGGTATTCCCGACAATAACTGGCACTTGCAACCCGAACCCGGCAACTGCCTGGATATTATCCCGCTGGAAACGGGCAAAAAGGTGATTCGTCCTTATGACTTTTACGATGCATTTCGGGGGACACGGAACGATAACAACACACTTTTTATGGGGGTTCCGCTGTCCGACTGGTTAAAAAAACGCAAGCTCGAAAATGTGTTTGACGAACTTCCCGAATCTACCGATATATTTAACCTGCCGCTGTTTCCGGCACTCAGGGAGGAAGCATTAAGCAAGGCCTTTCTGGAGTGGTTATGGTTTAAATCGCCGGAAGAAAATCCGGAGTTTACAAAACGGTGGAAGGAAGCTGAACGGATGAGTTGCGAGGCGATAAGCAACCAATGTTCCATTAACAGTGCAGAAGAAGAACGCTATGCCCGGCAGCTGACCAATTATCCCGGATTGGCGGCCAATTATAAAAGTTCGGTGTTTTATCAGCTCGATTTAAAGAAAACAGCCGACGAATTTGTGAAAAACAAACTGGCACTGCCCGGCGAACTGCAGCAGGAAACCAACGACTGGATTCCTTTACACGACCTGATGTTCCGGTCGCAATACCGGCGCTTAACAAACAACGACTGGCAACGCGATGAGAAAGCGGCATTCGCCTACCTGCAACAAAAAATTATCTCCGGCTACCACGAAAAAACCGTAGAGCCGAAAATAAAATTATTACCCGATCAGATTGCCTGGGGCCGCAGTCCTGTACGCCTCGATTTGGCAGGCGGATGGACCGACACCCCACCCTATTGCTTTTTTTATGGGGGAAAAGTAGTAAATATTGCGGTAGAGTTAAACGGTCAGCCACCTTTGCATTGCTATATAAAAGGTGCAGAAAGTAAAACAATTGTATTGCGCTCCATCGATTTGGGCGCACGTGAAGAATTAACAAGCTTCGACGAAATCCGCTCGTTCGAAAACATACGCTCGCCCTTCTCTATTCCCAAGGCAGCACTGGCACTCTGTGGTTTTCTGCCCGAGTTTGCTACAAAAAAATATGCCAGTCTGGAAGAGCAGCTTTCGGCAATTGGCGGCGGACTGGAATTAACCATACTTTCAGCCGTTCCGAAAGGCTCGGGCCTGGGAACCAGTTCTATTCTTGCGGCTACGGTGTTGGGCACACTTGCCGAAGTATGCTGCCTGAACTGGGACAAGCAGGAAATTGGCCAGCGTGCACTGGCTTTAGAGCAGCTGCTCACCACGGGAGGCGGCTGGCAGGATCAGTTTGGCGGCTTGTTTGAAGGGCTAAAACTTCTGGAAACCAAAGCCGGCAAATTGCAGGAACCCCGCTTAAAATGGCTGCCCGAATCGCTGTTTACCGATCCTGTCTATAAAAACCGTATTCTGCTGTATTATTCCGGAATTACACGCGTTGCCAAAAACATACTTGGTGAAATTGTACGCGGCATGTTCCTGAACTCTAGCACCCACCTGGCTTTGCTTGAAGAGCTGAAACAACATGCCGAAAATACCTACAGTGTGCTTTTACAAAAAGATTTTAACCGCTTTAGCCAGATGATTGACCGCAGCTGGCAGCTGAACCAACAACTGGACAGCGGCACCAATCCGGCAGAGATACAGGAACTGGTAAAACGCATCAGTCCCTACATACAAAGTCAGAAATTGCTGGGTGCCGGAGGTGGTGGTTTTATGCTGATTCTTGCCCGCGATGAGGAAGCTGCCATAAAGCTTAAGCAGGAATTGAATGAAAACCCGGTAAATCCGCGCGGACGTTTTGTTGATTATGAAGTTTCGCAGCAAGGGTTTAAGGTTACAAAAAGCTAAAACACGGAATTGCTATTAACGAGAAGAAACTAAAGTGGCAGAGCCTGCCCTGAATTTATTTCAGCAGTTTTAACCATTAACGAGAAAACAAATTTATACACAAAAAATGATTACCGACACATTAAATAAGGCAGCATTGTACAACACGGTGCACCCACTTTTTAAAAAGAGCTTTGATTTCTTAAGCGGACTTGATCCGGAAATTGAAAACGGTTCGTATGAAATTGAGCCTGGTTTAGTAGCCCATGTTTCCAGTTACCAAAGCGGGCCCACTTTTGAATTCGGCTGGGAAACACATCAAAAATACATCGATATTCAGTATTGTTTGAAAGGTGAAGAACGCATTGAGTGGACTCCCCTTTCCGATGCGCTGGTGCCAAGCATGGAATACGATGAAGAAAAAGACCGAAGGTTTTACACCGGAGAAGGCCGGCAAACCTACATTGCTCTTAGCAAAAGCGTATTTGCCATTTTCTTCCCAAACGATGCCCACGCACCACAAATTATGTTTGATGCGCCACAAAAAGTAAAAAAGGTGGTCATTAAAGTGCCGGTATAAAAAATGAATAAAAAAGTAAGCCTTTATCTTCTACCCCAAAAAGATATATCCTTCGATGATGAATGCAAAAGTTAATCCCATGTTAAACACTTGCTCTATTTTAATTAATCTGCTATCAGTCGATAAATAAATTTTTTAATGCCAATACAAGATATTAAATTGCCTTCCGTTAAATAAGAAACCACACGTAATTAACACCACCATTCTGAATGCAAAAAACAAACGTTTTAACATTTCTTTTAACCCTGATCAGTACTTTTCAGTTAATGGGGCAAAGCTCGTACGAGTTAGGTGTGTCCAACTCGGGAATGATGAGTAGTGGCGACAAACTGCCACTTTGGCTATGGGCTAATCGTGATGGAAAAATTGCGAATGATACCTCTTTATTAAACTTATCAGAATTGAGTTTGAGCGGGAAACACAACTTCAATGAAAACACTTTTGTTAGTGGTGGAGTTGGCCTGGCCGGTGGTTTGAGTGCTGCAGGCAACTATTTCCAAACCAACACCATTTACGCCGGAATATCTATTCGCGACTGGGAACTTCTTGCAGGCAGATATTACGATCCTCTGGAGTTTGAAGGTTTGTCAACAACAAATGGGAATATGGCCCGCAGCCGAAATGCGCGTCCATACCCGCGCATTGGACTCCGTATTAATACCTACAAATCATTTCCGTTTTTTCAGTCATTTTTACGTTTTAAAGCCAGCTACGAAGAAGGCCTGCTTGACGATGAGCGCCACGTTGATAAGGCAAGGCTGCACCACAAATCGCTGTATTTTCGTTTTTTGCCATCGGAGCTTACCACTATTGATTTAGGACTCGAACATTTTGTGATGTGGGGAGGCACCTCCTCCAGCGAAAACATTGGGCAATTACCTCAAAGCTTTTCAGACTATCTGCGTTATATTACCGGAAAAAGCGGTTCGGAAAACTTTCTTGAAACCGACCAAATAAATGTTGCAGGCAACCAATACGGTACCTGGCAAATTAAAGTGTCCCGTACTTTCGAAGATTTTGTACTCCAACTTAACATCAGTCACCCTTTTGAAGACATGTCGGGATTACGCTTTGAAAATTACCCGGATAACCTGATTGGTATTGATTTGAGATTTAAGGAGGAAAACAAACTCATCTCGCATATTTTATATGAATATATTCATACCAGCCAGCAAAGTTTATGGCAAGACTCCACTCATTTGTATGATGAAGGGATCGGACGCTGGCGTGCCTACCATGTTGATAAATATTATACCCATGGGATTTACAAATCGGGAGCTACCTACGAGGGAAAAATGATGGCATCGCCACTGTTTTTCCCTGTAAAAATAGTAGATGGAATAAGCAGAGGACCGGCATCTACCCGGTATATTGCCCATCACCTCGGAATTAAAGGCCAGCTTGCTCCACAATTTCACTGGATGGCAAAAACCACCTTTATTACACACAAGGGTAATTATTCGGCACCGCTTGATCCTGAGCATCGACAAACGTCATTGCTGTTTCAACTAGCCTACCATCCGCAAAACATTCCATTACAACTAAAGGCTGCTTTTGCCGGAGATTTTGGCAATACTATTGAAAACATGACGGCTTTTGAGTTAGGCATTAGTTATTACTTGCGAAAAGAAAACAGCAAACACCATTCAAAAGGCCCTCATCTTCCTTTTGCCAGGTAAATTCAAAGGGGCTTTTCGCTGTTTTTCCGTTTGATTATTGCGGTAAAAACCAATAAAAAAGCAGCCCTTCCGAGCTGCTTTCGAGTTTATTTATTGTAAACGATTTTCTTGTTATACATTTTATCGTTGATGTGTATTCGCAGGTAATAAATTCCTGAGCTTACGGAACCTCCGCCATCAGCTGTTCCTGTCCATTGTAATTTATGGTTTCCCCGGCTCATTTGCTGTTCTTCGCATAAACGATGAATACACTGCCCCATTTGGTTCATTACCAGCACCTCTACCTTACTGTCGCTTGCCAAATCAATACGAAGTGTAACTGCATCATTAAACGGATTTGGATAACAGTTAACCGCAACCATTTCTGCTAATTCGTTAGCCCCCATTTCAAGCAGGTTCATCGATAATAAGGCCGATTCATGTTTTATAAATACCGGCTCGCCAGCCACCAGCTCCGGTTCTATGTTGATTTCATGCTGCACACCAGCCTGCCATAACCTGAAATTGTAGGTGTTGCCCTCGTTAAATCCGGTCATCCCACTTCCGTCGGCTGAGGACGCTGACAGGGCCACCATCTGTTTCTCCAAATGCTCAGGTAGTAAGGTTACTGCACCAACACAGTCCTCGCCATCAAAAACAGCCAGTTCATCGCCGGCAGCCATTATTTCGGTGCCAAGGTTTACAAAATTAAAGTTCATGTGGTCCACTCCGTTGCCATTGTATACCACACTAAAGTGTTGTGGCTTAACAGGTGCTTTACTTGTGGTGCTTGATTTCGGATAGTTCTCATAAATCCATAAAGTATCGGGAGCACTCACTTTTACTTTAAACCCTCTTCCTGCCCAAAAATTCCCGATAAAATTTTGCCAGCCGCCAAACATCCCCAAATCTTCAATTGAGTTCCCCTGCTGATCCTGTACTTTTAACAGGCTTCCATTATCAATTAACTGCTGTACAATGTCCATTCCGTCCACAATATTCATGCTCGGAAAACCAATGATGTTCCAGCCACTGCTTAACACAATGCCGTATGGATAATTCACCAACTGTCCGCTTAAATACAAACTATCATATTCAGCAACTTTTACTTTATAGCCCTCGGCGGGGTGCAGGTTACCAATGGCATTAATCCAGCCGCCAAAAGTACCATGGTCCTCAAGTGAAGCTCCGGCCTCATCCTGTATTTTTATTAGCATACCGGTATTGATAAGATCTGAAAATACAAATTCAAGATCAGAAGAATCGGGCACTACCGGTGAGGAGAAGATGTTCCAACCCACAGAAAAATCAGTTGCAAGATTTACATCACCGATAACCGAAAGAGCAACATAACTGCTTCCTCCAATCTGAAAAGTAGGACAAACAACCTGTGCAGCTTGATTGTTATAACATTTTTTAGCGACTGTGGAAAATTCCATCTGATCGTTACACCTCCATAACTTATAAGTTATTTCATTTCCTTCAAAAAAACCAACTGTATCCGACTCATAATCATCGGCTCCCACTATTATGCTTAATGTAGTCGATTCGCTTATTGTCTCTTCTACTTTTCCATACCCTACACAAACATCGCCATCGAAAACACCAATTTGGTCGCCAGATTCAAGATCTATACCATCAATTTTTGCATCAATTACAAAAATATTCATTGGTTCGTACGCATTACTTCCTTCCCAAACGGGATGAAAATGTTGCGAACATATGCTGGGTGATTCAATATAAATTATAGTTGAAACCAAACATCCATTGGCATCCTGTACATAAATCTCATACTCAGCTCCTGTTGACACAATAAAACTATCCACTTCTGTAAAAGGGTAGACAATAACCCCATCCCTTAGTACCTGGTAACGGAAAGGAGCTGTTCCTCCGAAGGCCACGGCATCTATTATTTCCAATGAATCAGCGTACCACCTTGCAATTCCACGAATAGTCGATTCAACGAGAAGAGGTTCCGGTTCTGTAATGGTAAAATTCCTGTTATACTCACAATTACCACTGTAAATTTGTGAAGAATAGTTACCAGGCAATAAGCCACTAACTGTATATCCAAAAGAATCTACATCGTGAATTTCGTAAAGGATGGTATCAGCATCCATATCTCTGATTTCAAGTGTATACAATGTGCTGTCTCCCACAATTGAGACTACACGATATTCGCCTTCATTGCTGTTATAACACAACACCTCGGCAATAGTAAGTGAATCGTAAACTATCAACTGACAAGCTTCAGGTTGCAGGCTTACGCTAACCATTAAATCATGATCGGAAACGGTAAGGTCGAAGCTGTATGGTTGGTACCCGTCAGAAGTGATAATATACCCGTAGGTTCCCGCCGGGACATCGTACACATGAATAATTGAATCGGAAACAATGATTGCATCGGGATATTCAAATTCAATTTCTGCATTCGAAATTAAATTACCACTATTGTCAGTAACAAAAAACTCGATATTGTACAAAGGCGTTTCCGCCACATGTACCGTTTTTTGGATGGTGTTGAAACAGGTGGAGCTATCGCCCGTCATTAAGCTTATGGTGTAGCTACCGGTATCCTGAAACACCAGTGCCGTATCGCCACTTAGGCTTGATTCGTAAATGCCATCATCGTCGAAATCCCAAAAATATTGGGTAGAATCGCTTGAGTTTGCCGTACGATTTTCGATAAAAATTACCGAGTCGCGGTAAGCTTCTTCGGGCAGCGAGAAATCGGGAACTGCACCATGGCAGAATTCTTCCATGGCAACCATACCCCATTCGCCCAGATTGCCTTGTGCTCGTACAAAAATGGTGTGCAAGCCCGGCGTTAAGCCCGAAACATCAACAGCAAAAGCCTCTGCCTGGTGTTTTTCGCCACCGGTGTTGGCAATTTGTATGGCCTGCCCAATACCGGGGTCGGTATCGAAAAAGTATTCCATGGCAGTAGCCGAAGTACTTTGACGCAATAGCATAAACGATGAAGTACGCACCATACTCCAATTACCTGATTCCGATTGTGTACGCACACCAATGGTATGTAAGCCATTTTCCAATGAATCCAACCCAGGAGAAAAAGCCAAAGTTACTTCCCGGCCTGCTTCCACAGGAATTTCGTTGGCCTGCCCAACTCCGGGATCGGTGTTTACAAAGTATTCGGCGGCAACAATGTCTTCGTTGGTATTTAACTTGTTCAGCAAAAACGATTGCGAACGCACCATACTCCAAACACCCGAAGCAGATTGAACACGCACACCAATGGTATGTAATCCGTTTGCAAAAGAATCTAAATCGGGTAAAAATACCGTACTCATTTCCTGGCTGGGCGTTACTGCTACTGCAATTGCGCTTCCAATACCGGGATCAGAATCGATAAAATATTCGGCTGCTACAATTTCTTCATTCGGACTTGAAGCAATTACCAACACATTTTGTGTGCGGGTGCTGCTCCAGCCCCTTTCGCCTGCTTTTACACGTAGGCCAATGCAGTGTAAGCCTTGTGTTAAGCCCGATAAGTCAGCATTAAAGTTTTCATTTAAGCTCGCTCCTCCGGTAACTGTTACCGGGGTGGCCTGTCCTATGCCGGGGTCGGAATCGAGGAAATACTCCATGTCCGACAAGAGCCCGTTTCGGTTATATGTCACTAAAAAGTTTTGAAGCCGGGTCATGCCCCAGGCACCGTTGCTTTGCACACGTATGCCAATGGCATGTATTCCTAAATCGAGCGAACCAAGGTCTACCGAAAAGTTGACGTCAACTTCAGTTCCAGTGGCTCCGGGAATAGCTGTAGCTGCCCCAAAACCGGGATCGGAATCCACAAAATATTCGGCTCCGCCTATTTGGGCTTGTAAAAATAGTGGCAATATAAAAAGAAGCAGGCCGGCAATGTATTTACATTTTCTCATAGCCTTACAACTTCCTCAATTTATAATTGTAGCCTCAACCGAAACATTTAAACTATCGCCGGCAACAACCGGTACAACCATTTTGGTAATGGTGGGTTGTTGTGGGTAACCACCGGGGACAAAAGGATTAGTTCCACCGTAAATCCCCATATCAATACCATCTAATCCTGTTCCAATAGCTGGTGAACCTGTTGCCAATTCATAATACGCACTATTGTTGTCAAAAACATATCCGGCAGTAGCAATACCTTGATCAAAAATATTATTGGAGCCTATGTGATAGTTTGCATTATCAGCAACTCCGTATGCCAAACAATAAGAGACGCTATTGGCTCTATCAATTGCAAATAAATATGATTGTGTAGAGGATATTGCAGTTCCCGTAAAAATACAATTTTGATAATTACAACCATAAGTACTGGGACCGTATGAATAGTTAATTACACAATTATTAAAAGTACACATATAACTCTCTGCAGTACTCGATGCTGGTAACGAAATATTAGCAATTATACAATTGGTAAAAACAGTGTTATTAACATATAGTGAATCAAAAGTGCCTCTATCATCTAAAATACTACCATCAATATTAGAATTTGAAACAATTAAGTTTTGTAAATAAGCACATGTCTCATCAGGTGAATTCTTAAAACGAAAATAATGTAATTTGCACCGAGTAATAACAATACTGCTTGCTCCAACAAACAAAGTCTTATTGCTATTTGCCATATCTATACTTGAAATTGAACCATTGGTAAAACCTCGTTTTAGTAATATGTCACCTGTTATATAAACAGGTGCTGGTGCTATATCAATTTGCGGATGAACCGCTGACTCATAACAGGTTCCAATAATATGAAGCTCTTTATCAACAGTAAACCCCTCATAACTACCACTTTCAATTTGAATTACATCGCCTGAAGAAGCAGCATCGATGGCTTCTTGTACGGTGGCAAAGTGGGCACCGGCTTTTGGGTTGGAATTAACGCGCCAGGTTGTGGCAAATACCGTGTTTGTTAGCACTAAACATAGTGCGATCAGGTAGAAATTTTTCATTTTTCTAATGTTTAAAGATTATTATTAATAAGAATTATATAATTATGTACATTTTGGGAATAGCACAAGCTCTGATTTTATATGTCTGGTTTTCTATTTTTTATCGACTTAAATATACATAATGTATTTTCAGATTAGCTTTAGATTTATTCTAAATTGCACTAAATGACAAACTTTTGTTCAATTCTTTTCCAATCCTGCATATACTCGAACATTAACAATGTGGTTTATGCAAAGTGTACTTTCAACCAATAAAAAAGCAGCCCTTCCGAGCTGCTTTCGAGTTTATTTATTGTAAACGATTTTCTTGTTATACATTTTATCGTTGATGTGTATTCGCAGGTAATAAATTCCTGAGCTTACGGAACCTCCGCCATCAGCTGTTCCTGTCCATTGTAATTTATGGTTTCCCCGGCTCATTTGCTGTTCTTCGCATAAACGATGAATACACTGCCCCATTTGGTTCATTACCAGCACCTCTACCTTACTGTCGCTTGCCAAATCAATACTCAGCGCAACTGCATCATTAAACGGGTTCGGATAACAGTTAACCGCAACCATTTCTGCTAATTCGTTAGCCCCCATTTCAAGCAGGTTCATCGATAATAAGGCCGATTCATGTTTTATAAATACCGGCTCGCCAGCCACCAGCTCCGGTTCAATATTAATTTCATGCTGCACACCGGCCTGCCATAACCTGAAATTGTAGGTGTTGCCCTCGTTAAATCCGGTCATCCCACTTCCGTCGGATGAGGACGCTGACAGGGCCACCACCTGTTTCTCCAAATGCTCAGGTAGTAAGGTTACTGCACCAACACAGTCCTCGCCATCAAAAACAGCCAGTTCATCGCCGGCAGCCATTATTTCGGTGCCAAGGTTTACAAAATTAAAGTTCATGTGGTCCACTCCGTTGCCATTGTATACGACACTAAAGTGTTGTGGCTTAACAGGTGCTTTACTTGTGGTGCCTGATTTCGGATAGTTCTCGTAAATCCATAAAGTATCGGGAGCACTCACTTTTACTTTAAACCCTCTTCCTGCCCAGAAATTCCCGATAAAATTTTGCCAGCCGCCAAACATCCCCAAATCTTCAATTGAGTTCCCCTGCTGATCCTGTACTTTTAACAGGCTTCCATTATCAATTAATTGCTGTACAATGTCCATTCCGTCCACAATATTCATGCTCGGAAAACCAATGATGTTCCAGCCACTGCTTAACACAATGCCGTATGGATAATTCACCAACTGTCCGCTTAAATACAAACTATCGTATTCAGCAACTTTTACTTTATAGCCCTCAGCGGGGTGCAGGTTACCAATGGCATTAATCCAGCCGCCAAAAGTACCATGGTCCTCAAGTGAAGCTCCGGTCTCATCCTGCATTTTTATTAGCATACCGGTATTGATAAGATCTGAAAATACAAATTCAAGATCAGAAGAATCGGGCACTACCGGTGAGGAGAAGATGTTCCAACCGGGGTAAAAATCAGTTACAAAATTCACCTCACTATTTGCCAATAAGGCTACATAAGCGGTACCTCCCTGAATAAATGGACTGCAGCTTGTAGCAATGGCTTCGGAAGTATAGCACTGGGCATAAACACCCGAAAATTCTTTGGCATCGATGCATCGCCATATTTTATAAGTTATTTCGTTACCCGGAGTAAAACCACTAGCTGTTCCATCATCTGAACTGGTAATTATACTCAGAATGTTTTGTCCCTCGATGGTATATTCCAGTTTCCCGTAGCCTACACAAAGTTCGCCATCAAATATTCCAATCTGATCCCCCGGTTCAAGGTCTACTCCATCAATCTTTGCGTCTACAATGTATATGTTCATCGCTTCATTGGGATTACCATCCCAAACAAGATCGAAATGTTGCGGACAGGCAATAAATGGTTCAATGTAAATAATGTCGTCAGTAACACATAAGTGGCCATCTACAACCTGAACCGAATGATAGCCTGTACTGAGTGTTTGATTCCAACTCTGCACCAGTGTACCATCAATCCAAATCTGATAAGGGGCAACTCCCCCCTGCACATTTAGCTCAATATCCGCGTCCAGTTCTCTTACATCAATTTCGGTATAGCTAAAAGTAAGCGGCTCTGCCGGAGGTTCAAATGCCAGGCTTGTTTCTCCAAGTAGACAACCATCACTGTTTGAAAGGCTAAACACATAAAAAATATCTGCCTGTGGATCATCGTCAAATTCCAGGTCTCCTATTACCAATTCTGATTCAAACAAATCGCTTGTCCCCTGGTAAAGAATAGTATCGTTGTAATGATAGGTGTAGGTGGCCTGATACGAATCGCCGGGTTCACCATCAACCTCAATTAAAGCACTTGCTTTCTGATCGCTAAAACAACTTACATCTATTACTGAAAAATCAGGCATTGGTGAAGTTTCCAGAATAAAAGTATCCACTACGATGCAGCCGTTAGCATCTTCTGCAAGAAATTCATATACCCCTTCGCCGTATAGCCAATGATTTGTTTCGGTAGTATAATCGGTGTATAATTCTCCGTTTTTATAAATTGAATACTGGTAGGGGTCAATTCCCCCAATGGTAATTAATGCCAGATTCATTGCGGTATCGCCAGGGCACATAAACGAATATTGGTCGATAATCAATTCCAATGGATCGGGTTGCATAACAACTGCAAAGGATTCTACTTCGTTACCGGCCGCATCCTCCACTAAAATGGAATAAGAACCTGCCTCTAATTGTATGGTTGCATTATTCTGATCATCTTCTAACACCATTGGCACGGAGCCACCTCCAATTAAACTTAGATATACCACATAGGCATTGCTATCATTTTCCGCTTCAGGATTAAAACCTCCTAAACCGTAGCTTCCCCCCAGCCCTCCTGATATCTCCAGGGTAAGGAAACCGAAATCTCCATAACATAAAGCATCATTTGTAAAAACATCCACCTCAAGAGGTAACAGGGAATCAGCTGAGAAATTCGCCTGATACCAAATATCAAGGTTTAAGGTAGTATCGCCACCGTTACGTGTGTTCTGAAAACCATCTGTCCAGTTTAAGAATTGCAAACCTTCAATCTGAGGTGTAGGCAAAATAAAACTTTCAAAATTATTCGATTCAAACGCCGCTCCCCCAATAAAAGTAAGACTTGTACACATGCTAAGGTCGATACCATTTAATCCTGAATACAAAAAAGCACTGTTCCCGATTGTTTCCAGCAATCCACAGGGGCTTAAATCAACCGAAGGAATTTGGTTACCAAAAAATGCCCGATAGCCAATTTCTGTAAGGCCTGTACATAAACTAAAGTCTACATTTGTTAAACCACAGGTATTTAAAGCATGATCGCCGAGCCTTTCTACCCAGGCTGGTATTTGAACTGTAGCCGTATCATGAGCATAAGATATTAGTACGGAATAATCATACATTTCTCCGTTAAATTCATAGAAAAAACCATCAAATGGTTCACGATTTAGTGTTGAAATATGGTTGCCATTAAACACTCCTCCTCCTAAAACAATATTGTATGGAAGTTCTAAACTGCTGAGGTTATTGCCCATAAAAGCCAGGGGGCCAATGTAACTTAAGTTCTGGCAGCGACTAAAATCAATCTGAGACAAGTTATTGTGTTCAAAAGCCGATTCACCAATACTTTCCAAACCTGCTGGCAATTGTACCGAGGTAATACCTTTAAACCGGAACAAGCCATAACCCAAACCTGTCACCAATTGTCCACAAAGAGAATCCGGAATAAGGATATCAGTGTCTGCATAATCGTACGTACAGTTAGTTATTGTTCCATCAACAATGGTTACATCGTCGCAGGTTAGGGTGTGAGCATCAACAAATACGGCCGTGTAGTCGGTATCAAAAGTTGATGTACTTTCGCCTCCGGCATAGGTGTTTCCGTTGCCATCTACCCAGTGAGAAAAAACCTGATCGGTTTCGCCAACTGCTACGGGCAATATAAATGAGCTAAAATGATTATAGGTAAAGGCATGCTGGCTAATATAAGTTACCGTATTACTTAAAGTAACAGAGTATAAACCAGAAGCATACATGGCTGTGTAAGAAATTGTCTTTACCCCTTGTGGAATTACAACGTTTCGGTCAACTCCGGCATAACAATCAAGAAAGGTATAATCCAAATTACCTCCGGCATAACCATAAAAGAAGCCGTCAAATGGCTGCCCATTAAATGTTGCGATACGATTGTTATAACCGCGAAAAGCAATGTGCCCAATGTAGGTACTTTCCGGAACAGAAACATCAATCAGGCTATTGCTGGCAAAAGCCACCTGATCGATAAAAGTCAGATTAGCACAATGAGATAAATCAACAGTTTGCAAGCTGTTATTATCAAAAGCCATAAAACCAATACTTTCAATGGTTGACGGAAACTGAACCGAGGTAAGTTCTTTTGCTTTAAATGCATTATCTCCTATTCGGGTTACTGTTTGTCCACATAGCGTTTCCGGAATAATAATATCGGTGTCCGGTAAACTATCCGCAGATGCGGTAATTTCGCCGTTTACAATAGTTACATCATCACAAGTAAGTGTATACCCCAAAAGAACGGTATCGCTTGTGCCCACCTTAAATTCGATGGAATCGCCGATAAAACCAACATCGTAAATACTTAATGAAGTGGCAGATCCGTCAGATAATAGCGGCAAGGGATCAGAGCTATCATTTACCAGTGTTCTGCTTTGGTCAGCAGATAAAGCAGCGTCTCCCACATAGCCATTCAGCAGACTTTCAGTTACGCCGGGACGCAAAACATATAACTCATCCGGCGGACCGTTTCTATTACCCGTTGTAACAGAAGTATTTACCCTATACACCAATAATCCTTCATCATAGGAGCCGTACAGATAAGAATCGTAGCCCTGTTTTTTGCGGTATTCTACCATAAAAAATTCAGTACTTGATTCGGGAACCGGAATTTTATAGCAAGCAAAAGGGTTATCCGCAACAGCAGGAAGTTTGTAAGTTCCGCTTGCTGTAATCTCCGGAATTTCGCTAAACCAGTTCCCGTATTGATATTTCATCCAGGTTAGCATATGTTGTGCATTGTCATTGGCCATGAGATCCCAACCTGCAACAGGATATAAATTGCTGGATTCATCGTTGTAATGGTATAAATCGGGTGCCCCCAGGGTGTGAAACATTTCGTGACACAATACCGACACATCGGTTACATCGCTTAACTGAAAGTTAAATTCCCATACACGAGCTCCGGATATATACACTGTTTTAGAATACAGAGACCACTTATGCGGCCATAGCAGCTCGCTCCAGCCTTCCGTTGCACCCTGAACAATGAAACAAACATTATCAACGTAGCCATCGGCATCGGAGTCGAAGTTGATGCCACTGCTTTCAAGTGTTGGAATAACTTCATTTAAAGCGTTTTCAAGTAAGGTGTGCTCACGTTCTGTGCGATCATTAATATAACCAATCGGGTTGGTCAGCGAATCATAAGGTACATAATAATCACGAACCTGTGCATCCTGGTACGAAACGATAGTGTTTCCACTAGGTGTTGGGTACATTGTTGATACGACATTTAACTGACCACCTGAAACCTCAGAAAAATAGCCATGTAGCGAAGGCTGAGCGCCATTAAACATATCATCATAGCTTGAAAGTTCTTCGGTAAATTCAGCCTGATCAGCAAAACGAATAAAAACAACTATGTTGTTATAATCGCCGGTACTTGGAGCATAAGAAATATCATCAATTGCTGCCGATTTTAGCTGTTCCCTTTCGGGGCGTACAAGTAAACCGGGTTCAATTCCCAGAGTTGCCGGATTAACAGTGCCAACAATATGCGGAGAAGCTACCAGCTTACCATCAACAATTACAGCATAGGTGTAATAACCGGTTGAACCATTTTTAATGATGGTATAATTATCGGCATCGTGCATCCAGTTAAAAAACTCATCTCCACTGGCAAAGCAGTTAATAACAGCTCCTCCGGGCTGTGTAATTTTTATCGGTACATTTCGTAAAAATGCTGCATTTAAGTTATTCACCAGAACCAGCACAAAAATGAGAAGCAGAGGTAATGCTTTTTTCATAAACAATTTGTTTTAAATGGTTTATCAATTAATATGATTTGATAATCAGACAGCTGCATTTGGCTATATTTGAAGATCTTACTGATTAACATATTCTAATTACAGGTTAAATATAAGCAATATATGTTCAAAATAATTCAAGTTTAACTATTTAAAATCGGTCTAATTTATTACGAGCTTCTGCCTTTCAATAAATTGTCCGTTACTGCTAACCACTAACAGGTATAAACCTTTTTGATATTTGCTTACATCCAATATTGTTTGTTGTTGAATTATTCTTTTATCCAATACTAATTTACCTGTTGCATCAAACATATAAACCACCATCCTTCCGCCAACGGGCTCTTCAAATTTAACTGTAATCCAATTTTGTGCAGGATTTGGATAAAACGAGAAACCTTCCAGATTTAATAATTGGACATAGGTTAACACACTAACATTCAACACAAAAACTGTATCTAGTGTAAATTCACCATCACTCACTTGTAGTTCAATTTCATAGTCGCCCAGCAGGCTTTCGCTATGGGGTACCGAATCCGTGCCAATTACGGCTGTATGATCATCAATTGCCTCAAAGGTTAGCCATTCGGGCAATCCAGATAGACTTATTGTCAGGGTATCGTAACGATCAGGATCGGAGGCCTCAATTAAACCCGAATAACTAATTCCAAGATATGCAGAATCTTTTGGAAGGGTAATCCATTCTGGCGGCTTATTGATGTTTTTAATAGTCAATTGCAGGGTATCCGGGTCTGACCATAATTCTCCGTCGCTCACTTTTAATGTCACAAAAAGTACTGTATCGCTATGAATTTCGTTGGCAACAAAAGTTGGACTTACCGCAAAAACATCATCAAATAGCAAATAATCCGACTCCCATTGAAACCATAAAGTATCGCCTTCCGGATCAAAAGAAGAATTGCCATTTAAAACAACTTCGGCACCTTCGGTTACAATTAAATCAGCACCGGCAGAAGCTACCGGCGGCAAATTGGTATGTACTACTTTTATTTCAATTGTATCTGAAAGCGAATAGTCTTCTCCATCATAAACGGTTAAGGAAAATAAAAATAAAGAGTCGGCGAGTAACCAGGGAGCATAAAAAGTAGCATACCTGCTGTTTTCGTTACTTATTTCGCCTCCATTTAAACTTAGCCATTGATAGCTTAATTCGCCCGGCCCCTTATCCGGATCGTAAGAATTACTTCCATCCAAACGAACTTGTTCACCTTCACTTGCAACAGTTTTTGACTGGGCAAGTGCAAAAGGCGGGACATTAACATTTTCAATAGTTACCTGAACGGTATCATAGGCCGACAATTCGGATGAATTCGTGACTTTTAATACCACAAAGAGAGTGGAGTCGGCATTAACCTGAGGTGCAACCAGTTTTGCCACTGCTGAATTACTTTCAATTATATCAATTGTGCCTTCGGTGGTTGACCATTGCCATTTTAGCGCTGAACCATCCGGATCGTATGAATTCCCTCCATCCAAAACAAGCGTGTCTCTTTCGGGAACAACTACCGGGCTGGTTCCTGCATTGGCAACCGGCCCCGAAATAACATTAAAAACGGTAATAATCACCGTATCCGGCTTGGAAAAATTCATGCCATCATTAACAACCAATATTACACGAAATAATGTAGTCTGATTAACCTCGGGTGCAGTAAAAGTTGGAGAAGCAGCAGTTGAACTATGCAAGCCCAGTGTATCTGCGTCTATCCAATTAAATAATATTGAATCTTTGTTTGCATCATACGAGCCGCTTCCATCCAGTTGCCCCTGCTCTCCCTCAAATAATTCAATATCAGGTCCGGCATCCGAATTAGGGGTATAATTGTGTATGCCTCTGAGCGACACATAAACAGTAGCTCCAACTTCGAAATTTTGCGCCATAATTTCACTACCATCAGCAGGATTATAAAATTTAACACTATCAATATCAACAAGTTCCTCTTCCGATTTATCCCAAATCACAAATGACATAACATTTCCGCTTGTAAAACCATCTTTTTGCTGTGTATCAACATCGTTGGCACCAGCTACTGCAGCCTGAGTAATTGCATCGAAGGTCTCCTCCAGATTTTTTTCAAGAACAATTGCGCCAACACATAAGCCACCATCATAAATTCCAATTTCGTCTCCGGCCTCCAGGTTGTTTTGATTAATTTTTACCGCAAGTAAATTAATATTCATAGCACTGGTAAAGTCACCCACCGGATTAAACCGGGTTTGTGCGCTCCCCGGTAAATTGCTAAAAAAAGCGATTGCAACAAGCAGAAGGCTTAAGTGTTTCAAAATATTCTGTTTATTTGGTTGTAATTCTTTGGTTTAAATATAAGTTCAAAAAAAGCGAAATAGTAGCATTTGATAAAACTTTTTTAAAAGTATTACTTTAAGTGCAGTAATTTAATCCTAATAAATTGTTATCAATTATAGTAAGCAAATAAACTTTTTGCCCACCATATTCAATAATAATTATATTTGAACTAACCAAAATGCGGATCAAACCACTTCTTAGAGCCCACTAGTTAGTAATACTTGGATGTATTTTTACTATGAAACACATTTAAAACATAAAAACAACCAACACGTTATGGAAATAATTTTAATCCTTACCGCATTAATTCTTTCTTTCTCGTTGGTACTTGTTGTAGTTCCTCCGATTATTAGAATAGCCAAAGCCAAACATTTATTTGAACCTTTTGAAGAACGCAAAGTACATACCCAGGTGGTCCCCCCCCTTGGAGGGGTTGCCATTTTTATAGGGTTTATTATGAGCTCTATTATTGCTACCGACGGTTTACGTTTTGAATCGTTCAAATATATTATTGCCGGTGTTATCTTGATGTTTTTTATTGGCTTAAAAGATGATTTGATGGTCATTTCGGCCAGAAAGAAATTCATTGTTCAGATACTTAGTGCAATTATATTAATTACGCTGGCCGATATACGTTTTACCAACCTTCATGGGATTTTTGGAGAATCCAATATTGGCTACCTCACCAGTTTCTCGATTACTTTGTTTACCATGCTTGCCATAATTAATGCTTTTAATCTTATCGATGGTGTCGATGGCCTTGCCGCGGGTTTGGGCATGCTAGCAGCTTTCGTTTTTGGAGTTTGGTTCTACCTAACACAAAATTTCCATTTATCAGTACTGGCATTTGCTCTGTTGGGTAGTTTGGCCGCCTACTTTTTATATAATGTCTTCGGACACCGGAACAAACTTTTTATGGGCGACACAGGATCTCTCATTACCGGCTTGCTCATTTCTGTTTTTGTGATTTACTTTAACGAAATTAATTTAACGACCTCAAAAGAATTTGTTGTTGGAGGGGCTCCTGCAGTTTCTTTTGCCATTATAATTGTTCCTCTTATCGATACTTTACGAGTAATGACTATACGGATTTTACAGCGCCGGTCGCCATTTTCTCCCGACAGAAACCATACGCACCACCGCCTCCTAACGCTGTTACATTCGCACTTAAAAGTTACACTAACAATTGTTGGTGGCAATGTTTTTTTAATAGCTGTTGCTCTTGGAATAAACCACTGGGGGGTAAATGTTAACCTCCAGTTGATTATTGTATTCCTGCTTGGCTGTATCCTTGCAATGATTCCCTCTGTTATTTTAAGATTCAAGGCATCAAGGCAAAAATTCAGACCTGCCAAAGCTTAGTGCGCCAGAAGTACATTTTCCACATAAAATAGTTGACTAAATAAGATTTTACAATTACACAAGAGTTTCACTTGTGTTGTTTATCAATTCAAATTGCTAAACAACACCTTTATTTCTGACCGATGTACTTTTTTAGGCAGCGCATTTTCTTTACATTTAGAAGAAATCATAAAAACATACTACCATGCCTAAAATTCGCAGAATTGATGCCCTCAATTACCATAAAAAAGAACGTCCCGGAAAAATAGAGGTGGTTCCGACCAAACCACACAATACGCAGTACGACCTTTCCCTGGCCTACACTCCGGGAGTGGCGCAACCGTGTCTTGAGATTGAAAAAAATCCGGATAACGCCTATAAGTATACCTCTAAGGGAAACCTTGTGGCGGTTATTTCAAACGGTACTGCGGTACTGGGACTGGGAGACATTGGCCCCTTGGCCGGCAAACCGGTTATGGAAGGGAAAGGACTCCTTTTTAAAATATTTGCCGATGTAGATGTTTTTGACATTGAAGTGGACCAGAAAGACCCCGACAAACTGATTGAAGTGGTGAAAGCCATTGCCCCAACATTTGGAGGCATTAACCTGGAGGATATTAAAGCTCCCGAATGCTTTAAGATTGAAGAAACACTCCGAAAGGAATTAAACATCCCCGTTTTTCACGACGACCAGCACGGAACAGCAATTATTTCTGCAGCAGCCTTACTCAATGCACTTGAGCTTAATAAAAAACTTATTGAAGACATTCAGGTTGTGGTGAACGGAGCAGGGGCAGCAGCGGTGTCGTGTGCCAAACTCTATATCAGCATGGGCGTTGAGCCGGAGAATATAATTATGCTCGACAGCAAGGGCGTGTTAAACCGCGAGCGTGACGATTTAAACGAAATAAAACAACAGTTTGTAACCAGCCGAAAAATAAAAACCCTTGAAGAAGCAATGAAGGGTGCCGATGTTTTTCTCGGACTTTCGGTGGCTGATGTAGTAAGTAAGAAGATGATTAAATCAATGGCCCGCAACCCTATCGTTTTTGCCATGGCCAATCCCAACCCCGAAATATCGTATGAAGATGCCACTGCAGTTCGCGACGATATTATTATGGCAACCGGACGAAGCGACTACCCCAACCAAATAAACAATGTGCTTGGCTTCCCTTTTATTTTCAGGGGAGCTCTTGATGTACGTGCCACCACCATTAACGAAGAAATGAAAATTGCTGCTGCAAAGGCACTGGCAAAACTGGCAAAAGAATATGTTCCGGAAATGGTAGCCAAAGCCTACAACATGAAAAACATTGTTTTTGGCAAAGATTACATTATTCCAAAACCATTAGACCCCCGACTAATTACAACAGTATCGTCGGCGGTAGCCCATGCAGCCATGGAAAGCGGAGTGGCACGCAAACCCATAAAAAGCTGGGCAGCCTACGAACGCGAGCTCACCGAACGATTAGGAATAGACAACCGGCTAATTATGGCCATTCGAACCAAAGCCAAACAAAACCCCAAACGTATTGTTTTTGCCGAGGCCAATAGTTTCAGAATTTTAAAAGCTGTACAGTTTGTCATCCGCGAAGGAATTGCCCAACCTATTCTATTGGGCAATAAAGAGAAAATTCAGGCACTGATTAAAGAAAACCAGCTTGATATCAGTAACGTCCCCATTATCGACATGTACGATTCGATAAGTGAAGAGAAACGGCATCAGTTTGCTAAAATATTATACGAAAAAAGACATCGAAAAGGAATGACCTACGATGAAGCGGTTGAAAAAATGTATAACCGCGATTATTTTGGTTCCATGATGGTTGAAACGGGCGAAGCAGATGCATTTATTTCGGGATTCTCCAGGAATTACTCTTCTACCATCCGCCCTGCGCTTCAGGTTGTTGGTGTAAAAAAAGAGTTTAACCACATTGCCGGCA
This sequence comes from uncultured Draconibacterium sp., assembly GCF_963676735.1. Taxonomy (NCBI): domain Bacteria; kingdom Pseudomonadati; phylum Bacteroidota; class Bacteroidia; order Marinilabiliales; family Prolixibacteraceae; genus Draconibacterium; species uncultured Draconibacterium sp. Next base: position 2,453,051 of record NZ_OY781464.1, read on the forward strand.
TGTATATTTTACTTACCAAGCGGGGGCCATTGTTTTTGGCCGACACCACAGTAAACATGAACCCATCGGCACAAACACTTGCTGATACCACATTACTTACTGCCGCCGAAGTTCGTAAATTTAATATCGATCCCCGAATTGCCCTTTTATCATACTCCAATTTTGGCGCCTACAAAGGTGAAGGAAGTCCGGTGCGGGTTAAAGAGGCGGTTAAAATGCTGCATGAAAAATACCCCGACCTGATGGTTGAAGGAGAAATGCAAGCCAATTATGCCTTAAACGGGAAGCTGCGTTATTCGCGTTATCCGTTTAATAAGCTTGGCGATATTGATGCCAATACACTGATATTCCCGAATCTTAGCTCCGGAAATATAAGCTACAAAATATTGCAGGCTCTTGGGCCTTATGAAGCCATTGGCCCCATACTTATGGGCATGAACAAACCCATCCATATACTGCAGCGCGACAGCACGGTGCGCGAAATTATTAACATGGCGGCCATTGCGGTTATTGATGCACAAGGCACTACACCTGAAGAAGAGAACTAGTCAATTTTACTCCATAAAAAAATGCCGGAACTGAACTCGTTTCCGGCATTTTTCGTCTTATGAAGTTCTGTTAGAATCCTACGCCTATTCCTAAGCTAAAATAGGGTTCCCAATCCTTATACGGCGAATTTTCGTGGTTCAACACATCAAATAATACTTGTGCATTTAACCAGGTATTTTTTGAAATGGGCTGACTATAGCCACCTCCTACGTAAAACATCGGGGCAAGTTTCCGGTCATCACTACCATCGCGATAAAACCATTTATAACTCATCAAGCTAAACTCGGTATGGGCGTATAGCCGCGGAGTTGCCCTAAACCTGCTAAACAAACTGGCGCCGTAATTCGATCCATTTTGCTCAATGGAATATCGGCTGTCGCTAATGTATTCATACGAGACCTGAGTTCCAACAGAAAGTTTTGGCGTTAGTTTGTAAGCAAGCAGGGGCTGTGCTCCAATTACACTGTAATTCCGGCTAAAATTCATGGTAACATAACCGCCGTAATACATTCGGCTTTTGTCTAATTTTGGCTTTGGCAATTCACTTTCTTCAGTAGCAACATTTTTTTGCTCTGTAGTGGTGGTAGTATCCTGCACCTGCCCGAAGCCTATAAATGTGAGCATTAGACCCACAATTAATAAAAACGTTTTCTTCATATTTTATAGTTTTTTTTCTTTTGATTAAGATACATAAAATTAGCCTGTAAAAAAATAAGCCCTTCTTAAAATACTAACCGAGCTAAAAAAATGCTTTTCAGTATTAATATTTCAATTTCAACACTATTTTTGTTTTTTAACAATCAGAAAACAATTTTACCAGGTAGAATATGGATCGATATCCGTCGCGACTATTGGAGAATGCTGTTAACGAATTCTCAAAACTTCCGGGAATAGGACGTAAAAGTGCCTTGCGTTTGGTTTTGCATTTGTTACGGCAAGATAAAGAAGAAGTGAACGCCTTTGGGAACAGTTTAATAGAACTTAAAAACGAAATCAAGCATTGTAAAATCTGCCATAATATTTCCGATACCGAAACTTGCCAGATTTGTTCCAATCCTTCCAGAAACGATAGTGTAATTTGTGTTGTGGAGAATATTCGCGATGTTATGTCGGTGGAAAATACGCACCAGTTTAATGGCTTATACCATGTTTTAGGAGGCATTATTTCGCCGATGGATGGTATTGGGCCTGCCGAACTGGAAATTGATTCGCTCGTTGAACGGATTAATTCGGGGAAAGTGCTTGAGGTGATACTCGCCCTGTCGACCACCATGGAAGGCGACACAACAAATTTTTACATTTACCGGAAACTAAAAGACAAGGAGATAAAGATATCGACACTTGCCCGGGGGGTATCAATTGGCGACGAGCTTGAATATACCGATGAAATTACACTTGGCCGTTCATTAATGAACCGTGTACCTTTTGAAAGTTCCCTGGGAAAATAATTTCTGAATCAGAAATCATAAATCTTTTCGTTATAAAAAGGAAACACTACTTTTGGTCAACAAATGAATAGCGAAAGTAATTATTTGATTACTGATTTTGGTAAGCCAAAACAAAAGCTACAAAAAAACACCGCGTTTTACAGATGGATATTTCTATAGTAATTGTCAACTACAACGTTAAGCATTTCCTCGAGCAGTGTTTGCATTCGGTGGAAAAGGCTTTAAGAAATATCCGGGGCGAGATTTTTGTGGTGGATAACAACTCGGTTGATGGATCGGCGCACCTGATTCGTGAAAAATTCCCCAAGGTTCGATTTATCCAAAACACAGAGAACGTAGGATTTTCAAAAGCCAATAACCAGGCTATTAATCAATCAAAAGGAGAATATATTTTATTACTGAATCCGGATACGGTTGTAGAAGAAGATACCTTTGAACAGCTTATTGCCTTTATGAACGAGCATAAGGAAGCCGGTGGCTTAGGGGTAAAAATGATTGATGGAAAAGGTGTTTTTCTGCCCGAATCGAAAAGGGGATTACCAACACCGTGGGTGGCTTTTTATAAAATGTTTGGACTTTCAAAGCTATTTCCCCAATCGCGAAAATTCGGAAAATACCACCTCTCCTACCTCGACAAAGAAAAAATACACGAGGTTGATGTACTGGCCGGTGCTTTTATGCTGCTCCGAAAATCGGTGTTGGATAAAACAGGCCTTTTGGATGAAACATTTTTCATGTACGGCGAAGACATCGATCTTTCGTACCGAATACAACTGGCCGGGTATAAAAACTATTATTACCCGCATACAACCATTATTCATTACAAAGGCGAAAGCACCAAAAAAGGTTCGTTAAACTATGTAAAGGTGTTTTACAATGCCATGATTATTTTTGCGCGTAAACATTTTCCGGGTAGCAAAGCCGGAATATTTTCGCTGTTTATCCATCTTGCCATTTATTTCAGGGCCTTGCTGTCGGCATCAAAACGTATCCTAAAAAAAGTAGTTCTCCCATTGCTTGACGCCCTTATTATTTTTGCAGGATTTTGGCTAATCACGCCATTTTGGGAGCAATTTCAGTTTAGCAGCCCGGGTTACTACCCACCCGAGTTTATGCAAATTGTTGTTCCGGCTTATATCCTCATTTTCCTGTTAAGCATCTTGTTTTCAGGAGGATACTCTAAGCCGCTTAGTTTGTTTAAAGTTGGACGTGGTGTGCTATGGGGCCTCATTACTATCCTTTTGGCATACTCGCTGGTTGATGAGCAGTACCGGTTTTCGCGGGCTTTAATATTGTTAGGAACAGCCTGGACAGGAACTGTTCTTATTGCAGTACGGCTGATTGGCAGCTGGTTAAAAATCAGCGATTTCAGGTTAAGTGACCAACGAATTCGTAAGATTGCAATTGTTGGCCATTCAAACGAAGCAAAACGTGTGCAACGATTGCTGGAAGAAACCAGGATAAAATCGCAACTGGCCGGTTTTATTGCACTCGACAATACCGACAAAGGCCAAAACTACATGGGTGAACTTTCCCAGCTGGAAGAAATTATCCGAATTAATCGTATTGATGAAATTGTATTTTGTGCCGAAAACATTAGCTCTGCAGCAATTATACGAGCCATGCTCGATTTAAGTCGCCTTGACATTGATTACAAAATTGCCCCACCTGAAAGTTCGAGTATAATTGGCAGCAATTCCATTCATACCGCAGGCGATTTGTATGTGGTTAATTTAAACGCCATTTCAAAGGCAGGAAACCGGCGCAAAAAGCGCCTGCTCGATGTTGCAGCTGCTTTGCTTTTACTTCTGTTAAGTCCGGGTATTTTTTGGTTTTACAGCAAAGGTTTAAATTTCATCGCCAATATTTTCAGGGTTGTTTTGAGAAAAAAAACATGGATTGGCTATATCTCTGCAGCGGGAACAGAAAATTTACCCGAATTAAGAAATGGTATACTTACACCTGCCGATATGTTTCCGGAACTTACAATCGACAAGGAAAAGGCCATCCAGTTAAACCGGGTTTATGCCAAAGATTACAACGTTTTTTCCGATATGGAACTTTTAGCTAAAGCCTGGAAAAAATTAGACAGGTAACTCAACAAATTACAGCATGCAAGAACAACTTTCATTTGGCAAAATAAATTTACGCCCGCTTGAACCCGGCGATATTGACCTCCTTTACCAATGGGAAAACAATGTGGCAATATGGGAAGTAAGTAATACCAAAACACCTTTCTCAAAGCATATTCTGGCCCAATACCTGCTTGAAGCGGCCAAAGATATTTATACCACCAAACAGCTTCGCCTGGTAATCGAAACAAAAGAAAACATTCCGGTTGGTGCCATTGACCTGTTTGATTTTGAACCTTATCACCAACGAGCCGGTGTTGGCATCCTCATTCATAAAAACTCCGACAGAAGACAGGGATATGCCGGCGACGCATTAACAGCCCTTGGCAATTATGCTCTACAGGTGTTGGGTTTACAGCAATTGTATGCCAATATTACTGCCGACAACACCCCGAGTATTCACTTATTTGAGCATGCCGGTTATCAGCAGTGTGGAATTAAAAAGAGCTGGATTAAAACCTATTCAGGCTGGAAAGATGAAATCCTGTTTCAGAAGTTACTGTCCCCCGCCGCCAAAAATTAACTAAAGCCGGTACCATCCACCCGGCAACGTTCGCAAAATTGGGGAATCTCGTGTAAAAACGAATAGTTGTTATTCACATAATCAATTTCGCAGGCAAAGTGTTGCAGGCCGTTTGACACCACTACCCGCTCAACACGCAGCGCCATATTGTAACGAACCACCTGGTCAAAAGTATCCTGTGTAATTTTTACGTTTGGTGCTTTAAATTCGGCAATCAAATGCGGCTGACCATTTCTCAGGTAGATAAGCAAATCAAACCTGCGTTGTTGCTGGTTAACCATTATTTGTTTCTCAACAGCCATCAACGATTCCGGATACTTCTTTTCCTTTATCAGGTATTGAATAAAGTTTTGACGAACCCATTCTTCAGGAGTCAGAATTATATATTTTTTTCGGATCGCATCAAAAATTAAGCGGCGGCCATCTTCCGTTTTGGTTCTGAACGCATATTCGGGCAAATTCAATTTATCCATCCTATTCATAATAACTTATTAACTCAACTTGGCTGGCGAGATCTAAAAATGTACATTTGTGTTCGCCTTAAAACCAAAAGTATTCCTATTTGTTCAAAGGTAGAATATTTCAGCATATGAAGACAAAAAAAGACATTGTTGACAACTGGCTTCCACGGTATACCGGGAAAAAGCTTGATGAATTTGGCAAATACATTTTGCTGACTAATTTTCAGGACTATATTGAGCGCTTTGCACGTAAATTTGAGGTACCTGTTGATGGAGCCGATAAAAATATGCCCAGTGCCACAGCAGAAGGGATAACCATGATTAATTTTGGAATGGGTAGCCCCAATGCGGCAACCATCATGGATTTATTAAGCGCTATTCATCCCAAAGCAGTTTTGTTTTTAGGCAAATGTGGCGGATTAAAAAAGAAAAATCAGTTGGGCGATTTAATACTGCCCATTGCAGCAATTCGCAGCGATGGTACCTCAAACGATTACCTGCCACCTGAAGTTCCGGCACTTCCGGCATTTAACCTGCAACGTGCGGTTTCGCATATTCTCCGAAACTCGGAACAAGACTATTGGACCGGCGTGGTTTTAACTACCAACCGCAGAGTTTGGGAGTACGACACACGTTTTAAAAAATACCTAAAAAAAACCCGGGCAATGGCCATTGATATGGAAACTGCAACCTTGTTTACAGTTGGGTTTGCCAACCAGATACCAACAGGAGTATTGCTACTGGTATCCGACCAGCCAATGATATCAACCGGAGTTAAAACAGAAGCAAGCGATATGTACGTCTCATCCTCATACGTTGAAAGACACATTCAGGCCGGTATTGATGCGCTGCTCGAAATTAAAAACAACGGCCTCTCCGTTAAACACTTACGCTTTTAGTATGGAGCATAAAGAAATAATGCAAAACCTTAAAAAAGGTATTTATCATCCCATTTATTTGCTACAGGGAGAAGAGGCCTATTTTATTGATGAAATATCGGATTATATTGAAGACCACGTACTTAGCGATGGCGAAAAGGGCTTTAACCAAACCATTTTTTACGGGAAAGATGCCGACCCCGTAACCATTGCCGAAGCCTCGATGCGTTTCCCAATGATGGCCAGCAAACAGGTAATTGTGGTAAAAGAAGCACAAAGCTTGAATAAAATAGACACATTAACTGCCTATGCCGAGAAACCGCTGGAATCAACAATTTTGGTACTGGCCTACAAATACAAAAAACTTGATTCGAGAACAAAGCTGGCCAAAGCAATAAAAAAGAACGGCGTACTTTTTACCTCTAAAAAGCTCTACGAAAACAAAATTCCGGCATGGATTGATGCTTACCTGAAGCAGCACAGTTATTCGATTACACCACAGGCAGCATTATTACTTACGTCGTACCTGGGTACCGATTTAAGCAAAATTGCCAACGAATTAAACAAACTGGTAATTGCAGTAAAAGATTCGAACAAAATTACACCCGACCATATTGAGAAAAACATTGGCTTAAGTAAAGAATTTAATGTAATTGAGTTACAAAATGCATTGGGGGAGAAAAATGTTTTGAAAGCCAACCGTATCATTCAATACTTTGGCGCGAATCCTACTTTAAATCCCATTCAAAAAACAATTGCTGGTCTCTATTATTATTTTTCAAAACTTTTTACTTACCATTTTCTGAAAAACAAATCAGAATATAATGTGGCAGCCGAACTGCGTGTTAATCCCTACTTTGTTAAGGATTATGTATCGGCAGCAAAACGTTATTCGCCAACCAAGTTATACGAGATTATGGGAATTCTGCGCGAATACGACATGAAAAGCAAAGGATACAATGTATCAACAATGGTGGAAACCGGAGAATTACAAAAAGAAATGATTTTTAAAATTTTACATTAAATGATTGTATGGTTTATTATAGGTGTTACGGCGCTAATTTCTTACGTCGCATTCAGTAATCGCACCTTATCGTCGAAACTACAATTTAACGCAGCACAAATAATTCACCGCAAGGAATATTACCGTTTGGTGAGCCATGCTTTTATACATGCCAACTGGGCACACCTGGGTGTAAACATGCTGGTGTTGTATTTTTTTGGAAGAAACGTTGTAGTGTATTTCGCTCATTATTTTGGCAACAAGGGAACTGCCTATTTTCTACTGCTCTATTTGGGTGGTATTTTGGCAGCAAACACCTGGAGCCTGATAAAACACAAAAACAATTATTATTACAATGCCGTTGGTGCTTCAGGAGCTGTATCCGCAGTGTTGTTTGCAGCTATTTTTTTTCAGCCCTGGGAACCTTTGTATCTGTTTGCCATTCTTCCCATACCCGGCATTCTTTTCGCTATAGGCTACCTGTTTTATTCGTACCAAATGAGTAAAAAACAAACGGATAATGTGGCACACGATGCTCATTTTTTAGGGGCAGTATTTGGTTTTGTTTTCCCAATATTGCTACAGCCCAACCTTTTTCAACGGTTTATCGATAATTTATTTTCGTTTCTATAGTTCATGGCTTACCTACTGTTTAATAATAGTATTGTTAGGGAGAATGAGGTGAGCTTAACCCCGTTGCTACTTGAAGCTCCGCTGATTTTAAAACACTATGTATGGTATGGTTTTGGCGGTATTCCCTTGCTTCAGGAAAATATTGTTTTAATAGAGCAAAAACTACATGCCTTAAACCGGGAAATTCCGGCACTTTTTAAAAATCAACGCGAATTTTTACGGCTTTTAAAACGCACACTGAACAAAAACCGGTATTACCGAAGCGGACTTTTTATCATTCAGCTTTTTTTGGGAGAAAACCGGGATAATTTTATGGTGTCGTGCAGGCCATTCACAGAATCCGGCTTGCCCCGAAATCCGCAAGGCTTATTTCTTCATGTAGCCAAGCCAAAAATATGTAGTCAACTCAATAATTACACTGGAAGCCTTGGTAAGGAAGAGCTTTGGCGGCAAGCGTCGGCCACACAAACAGACATGCAAAATTCAAAAGTAATGTTGTTAAACGAAAGAGAAGCAGTAAGCGAGGGCATCGGCTCCAATATTTTTATGGTTAAAGAAAATCATGTTTATACGCCAGCCCTAACCACCGGATGTTTTGCCGATGTTTTACGCCCGGAAGTGCTGCGCTTGTCTGAAAAACTTAAGATGAAAATAATTGAATCTGATAACTTAACACCCAAATACATGCAACAAATGGACGAAGTGTTTTTTGTTTCGGAAATGCTGGGGGTACAATGGGTTCTTGGCTTTCATGAACGGCGGTATGTACACGAATTTTCGGATAAGATTTACAAAGAATTAAATCATTTTATGCAGGAAAAAGTACAGGGTTAAAACCTGTTTTTAGCAACCTCAGTTAATTCAGCGATGGATTTTCGGGAAAATTCCGCCAGATAGAATAACGGGCTCCTGCCCTTTTCACAAAGTTAAACCACGAGTCTTCACTTAAATCACTCATTACGGCCTCCTCATCAACATCGGTTACCAGCCACGAGTCTTCCTTTAATTCATCTTCCAGCTGGCCACCATCCCAACCGGAATAGCCCAGAAAAAAACGAATTTCTGTTGGATTTATCAACCCGTTTCTGATGTCACGTTTCAGGATATCAAAATCGCCTCCCCAGTACAGGTCACCCATAACATGTATACTTCCGGGCAATTTATCTCCAAGTTTGTGAATAAAATAAACTGAATCAGTAGACACCGGGCCACCCAGATACACATCTGCGTTAAAATCAGGAAAATCAGGGAAAACATCCTGAACGGGAAAATCAACTTTTTTATTCAAAATAAAACCAACTGCACCTTTGTTTCCGTAAGCCACCAAAAACACAACAGAACGATTAAAATAGTTCCCGGCCAGAAAAGGTTCGGCAATTAAAATACGCCCTTTTTGCGGTGCAATATTGTTACCTTTAATTTTGAATATGTCTAAATTCTCACTCATTCAAAAGCAATATAAGAAATTTATATTGGCTATCAAATAGCTTTGTTTGCTATTATACTTTGTAACGTATTTGTTAACAGAATGTTTTAAGTGAATGGTTTTTAACAGAATCGCAGACTACTCTTCTTCAACAATTACAAAAACGTCTTCGTCGGGTTTTGACATATGGTATTGCTCGCGAGCAAATTTTTCCAATTCCTCATTTCCTCTGTTCAGGTCTTGAAGTTTTTGTTTATCCGAAGCAATGCGTTCCTGATAATACTCTTTTTGCTGCTTTAGTTCGTTTAGCTGCTTTTTGCTTTGAATGTGCGAGACAATACTATTTTCATCGCCAAAGATTATCCACAAGGCAAATAAAAGGATGGCAATAACGTATTTATTGCTTATAAACTTAAAAAAACCGGATTGTAAGAATTCTTTCTTCATCGTTCCCAAATGTCTGTACAAAAGTAGAATTCTTAATGGTCAAAAAAAAGAGGAGTCGAATAAATTCGATCCTCTTTTTTAACAGCTTAACCTTAATATTTATTCATTATCCGGTTGAAAATTCGGATAAGTATAATTTACAGGTGGTACAAAGGTTTCTTTAATCGTACGGATTGAGGTCCAGCGCAGGAGGTTAAAAATAGAACCTGCTTTGTCATCTGTTCCCGAACCACGCGATCCGCCAAATGGCTGCTGGCCTACAACAGCGCCGGTTGGTTTATCGTTAATATAAAAGTTACCAGCCGAATTTTCCAGACGTTTGGTAATTTTTTCGATATTGTAACGACACTGTGAGAACACGGCACCGGTAAGCGCGTAAATCGATGTTTTATCCAGAATATCAAGTGTGGCTTCCATCTCTTCATCGTCGTAAACATAAATAGTCAAAACCGGTCCGAACAATTCTTCTTCCATGGTTACATAGTCGGGTTTCTTTGCTAAAATAACGGTAGGCTCAATGTAATACCCCACCGACTTATCGCAATTTCCACCAAAAATTACGTCAGCATCTTCATCAGCTTTAGCCTGGTCGATAAAGCTTTTTAATTTATCAAACGAAGCTTCATCGATAACCGCATTAACAAAATTTGTAAAATCTTCGGGTGGCCCCATTTTTACTGTTGCTAATTCGGCTCCAAAAATTTCTTTTACTTCCGGCCAAATACTTTCAGGAATATAAACCCTTGAGGCTGCTGAACACTTTTGTCCCTGGTACTCGAAAGCACCACGTAACATGGCAATAGCCAGTTCGCGAGGTTTGGCAGTGTTATCAGCAAAAATAAAATCTTTACCTCCTGTTTCGCCAACAATACGCGGATACGATTTGTATTTATAAATATTTTCGCCAATAGTTTTCCAAACACTCTGGAATACCGCGGTAGACCCGGTAAAGTGGATACCGGCAAAATCGGGATGCGTTAACACCACATCGGCAACTACCGGCCCCGATCCGTAAATCAAATTAATAACGCCATCGGGCAATCCAGCTTCTTTAAAAATTTCCATGATTACACCAGCGGAGTAAACGGCTGTTTTTGATGGTTTCCAAACAGCTACGTTACCCATAAGGGCAGGTGCTGCCGGTAGGTTACCGGCGATAGAAGTAAAATTAAACGGTGTTAATGCAAAAACAAAACCTTCTAAAGGACGGAATTCGTTGTAGTTCCACATTCCTTTGGCCGATTCTGGCTGTATTTTGTAGATATCAGTCATCACCTGCACTCCAAAACGGAAAAAATCGGCGAGTTCACAAGCTGCATCAATTTCAGATTGGAAAGCATTTTTTGACTGCCCCAACATAGTGGCTGCATTTATTTTTGCACGGTAAGGCCCGGCCAAAAGATCTGCAGCTTTCAAAAAAATAGCTGCACGGTGTTGCCAAGCCATTCCAGCCCATTTTTCGCGTGCTTCCAAAGCTGCATCAATGGCCATTTCAACATGGCTTGAATCTCCCTGATTGTAGTAACCTAAAGTATGTTCAATTTCGTGTGGAGGAAACATCCGTACTTTTCTATCGGTAAAAACGTCTTTACCTCCAATTACCATCGGCTGATCTATTTCTACTGAACGTAATTCGGCAATTTTTGCCTTCAATTCAGCTCTTTCCGCAGTGCCCGGGGCATAGCTTAAAACCGGTTCATTTTTTGCAACCGGAACATTAAAAATTCCTTTTGGCATGTCTTTTTAGTTTATATTAATTTATACTTCTTCTTTACACTTATTGCAAAACTAAAAAATAGCTTCCGCCAAAAGCATAACAAAAATCAGTACTACAAAAAACAAACACTTTTATAAAAATCTGAAACAATGCAACTTACACTACTCGCATTTCAAAACAAAACAAAAATCAGGTTTTTATATTCCCATTTTGACAATATTCTCCTTAAAAATTGCTTGTTTTGGCGGGACGTATATCTTTTTTAATATTTTTACATTATTGTTAAAAAGAGTTTTTAAAATATTAGCAGAAAGATTTTGGGCTGCTAAAACAGATACTAATGAAAAAAAGCAGCTTTTTCAGCTCCTATTGATTTGGGGAGCACTGGGGATTTTGACTTCTGTTTTAACGATTAGAGACCTACTGTTTTCAACTACCGAAGGATGCCTGATGTGTTCCATCTTCGCATTATCTGTTTCGGGTTTAGCCATTATATGTATTTTAAATGCCCGAAAAGACTGCGCTACTAATGCCATTTTTGGCCTGCCCATTTTGGTTTACGCTTTATACCTTTCAGACTTTACCGATCATGCCCCATTGCAAGAGACAGTGCACTTATCGGTATGGTGGCTAATGGCCGGCCTCGTATTTCTTTACTTCTTCTCAGTGTTGGAATTGCGCCTGGTCATCTACTTTTTTATATCGCTTGGCCTTATTTGTTTTCAGTTGCACAAAGCCAATCACCTTACCGATTCACTTGCCTACTTTGACCCCTTCGTTAGCAATCCTATTTTAATTTTTACGGCTTTCTTTTTGGTTACCTTTTATCTGCGCAAGAAATTAATTATTAGCATTGAAAATTTAAAAGAGCAAATTGACGCACAGCATGAAGGGCTAAACCGCGTTATTCAAAACTCTTCGTTTCTGATTGCAAGGCTGCGTGCAAAACGCGATGAAGATGGCAACATTACCAACCTCATTGTTGAAAAAATAAACAATGCTTTTGAAGCAGCCTTTAAACGGAATTTATACGAAGTGCAGGAGCAGGAAGCAGCGTACGTTTTCGATTTGATTTTTAAAGGTCGTTTTGACGTCAATAAAACCATTCTTTTTAACAAAAAAAGAATTTCCGAGTTTCATGCCAAAGAGTTGGACAGGTGGTATAAGGTTCACATGATAAATCCGCTTTTTAACACCTACTACCTGATATTTGAAGATATTACAAAAACCAAAAAACAAATTGCAGAACTGGAGGCAAGCAAACGAAGGTACAAGGTTTTGCTGGAAGCCATTCCCGACATCTTTTTTGTAATTGATAAAGACGGGATTTACGAGGATTTTGTAATTAAAGAAAGTGATTTGTTTAAAATTGAAGATTCAAACATTATCGGGAGTTCTATTTTTGATGCCGGTTTTCCGGATAAAATGGCCAATAAAATTTATTCATGCATACAACACTGCATCAAACACAACAGTATTGAAAGCATTGAATACTCGCTGAACACCCCCAACGGAACATTTATGTTTGAAATGCGACTGGCAAAATTAAATGCCAATGCTGTTATTTCGGTTGCACGCGATATTACCAAGCGAAAAACAGCAGAATTCGGACTTGAAAAAGCGCTCGTTAAAGCTGAAGAATCTGATCGGTTAAAGTCTGCATTCCTTGCTAACTTATCGCACGAAATTCGTACGCCAATGAACATTATCACCAACTTTACCCGAATGTTGGCTGACGACTCGATGGATGCATTTGAGCGCCTGAGTATTACAGATGCGATTAACCAGAACGGCCAACAGTTAATGAATATGATTGACAACACCATTCACCTGGCCAGAATTGAGACTGAAAAAATTGCAATAAACACTTCATTCTGCAAAATCAATCCTTTACTCCGCGAAATTTACAACACTCATTTCTCGAACCTACCCGATAGTAAAGACATTCGGATACGACTTAATGCTGATGTTGCCAATGCCGAATTTGGTTTTTCAACCGATGAAGAGTTGCTTAAAGAAGTATTATCAATTTTAGTTGATAACGCCGTAAAATATACCAATGCGGGGCAGGTTACCTTTGGTTTTGAAATGATACGAAACGATTTTGTGAGATTTTTCGTGACCGACACCGGCATTGGTATCCCGCCTGAGGATTTCGAACATATCTTTAGCCGTTTCTATCGTGTGCAGAACAAGATTAACCAAACCACATCTGGCTCTGGTATCGGGCTACCCATTGCACAACATTACGTTACCTTATTAGGTGGAGACTTGGAATTTGAATCAAAAGTAGATAAAGGCAGTACTTTCTGGTTTGAACTCCCGTTTAACGAAGGTAGCGGATACATGAAAGTTGTCAGTTAATCACTCTCCGAAAGACACGAACTACCTGTAAATAACTGTTTATAACAGCGTTGATTAATACCGGTTGCTTACCGAATTAAGCTGCGTATAGCCAACTAACCTGTCGAACCTCCCTGCCAAATCACGATAATAAACCATAATCTGATAATCATTATTGGTTTCCCAAAAACTCCCCTCAATATTGGTATGGTCGGCTGATTTTGCTCCCTGGGGCACATAAACATACATATAGTTATAGTACCCTTGTTTTAAAAGCAAGGATAGCTCGTACTGCCCCCGGTCGAAATTATAAGTCATTTCGTTACTTTTATTGGCATTCCAGTTAGATAATGCGCCAAAAACATTGACAGAACCTCCCAGCAAGGGCGCCTCCAGGGGCAAGGTAAAATGAACAAAATTATAATCGCATTCAGTGTCAAAATCACGTACCTCCTGATCCTGACTTTCAATCAAATACATTCCATTCATCTCTTCGTATGAAAAGAAGCGTTTATTTGCCCGTACTTCATCAAGGTTCAATGTTTTATGGTAATATGGCCGATGAAAATCGGTTGCAATCACGTTCTCCCCATTCATGCGGTTGGTGCGAATATCAAAATAACGAAACTCATTACCTGCCGGAAATACATTTTCTTTATTGTAGTCGTAATCCAGCACCCTATCGCGAATATACAAAGGCTTCAAATTCCGTATGGCGTTATCCCAGCGATTATTTTGCATGATTACCACCTTTACCTCGTCGCGTGGATTTAAAATAGGCACGTTGGGATGATGCACTTTAAAATCAACCTCGTGGTTGGTACCTTTAAAAGCATCGAGAGTTGCCCGACGCACAGTACCTTCAATTCGAACTGCATTTTCGTATACATGAAAGCGTTTTGATAATACTCTTTTTTCTTTATCCTGGTCCTCATAAACCACAAGAGCATAATTACCCGAGAGCTTAAATTTCAGATTGTCATTCGGAATCTCAATCCGGTAATTCACATAATTAAACGTTGTATTAAACGACATGGCATAATCATCAACCGGGTTTTCAACAAAACCGTCAATATATTCCTCCTGAGCAATATAGCTTTCATTCCAGTCCGCATCACAGTGTATAATCGTATAATAGTAATCCTTCACATTTTCCGACAAATCGTCAAATTTAAAAACCAGTGTTATATCTTCCTGAAGAGCCATTATCGGGTTCGACAGCTCAAAACCATCGCGATAGGCAAGTACCGTTTTTATATTTTCAAGGTAAATAGCATTCTCGTAATAGAAGTTTTCTTCTTGCCCTTTTACCTGCAAAAAGCAAATGATAAAAAGAATAAGGCTTACAATGGATATTTTCATTTTGTAATTGTATTTTTTGTTTAAAAAAGGCGATGCTACCAACAGATACTTTCTATCATTTGTCCTTTTAGCACCATTTCGCTACACCTGCCTCAAATTATTAAATCAAAGTGTTTTGTAATAGGTGTAACTAATAAAACGTAAAAATCAGGATTTCGTATCTTTTTTCAAAACCGAAAAGTAAAAATCAAAATATTCGCTTAAAATTATTATGATTATCACAGCCTAGAATAAGGCAAAAAATGTTAATTTAATCTGAACACCACCAGCATTGCAAGCAAGCATACAGCTCATTGAATATCAACACAATAGTAAATATCCATAACTATGTATATATTTTCATATTTGAAACTATTGAACTTTTAGTATAAACCATTGCGAAAAGCCGATTAAATTAATACTTTTGCACACCTAAAAATAATACATTCTTAATTCGATATGTCAGAAGTAATTAAGTTAAGGAAAGGGCTTAATATAAAGCTAAAAGGAAGTGCAGAAAAGGCACTCGAGAAATTGCCGACTCCGGCAACAGTAGCTCTGAAACCCACTAATTTTCCGGGACTTACTCCAAAACTTAGCGTAAAAGTTGATGCCGAGGTTAAAGCAGGCGAAGCTTTGTTCTATGACAAATATCATCCGGAGATTGTTTTTACTGCCCCTATTGGCGGTAAAGTTGTATCTATTAACCGTGGTGAGCGTCGCAGAATTTTGGAAGTAGTAATTGCAACCGATAAAAATGCAGGATCTGCAGAATTTAAAAAAGCTGCCCCATCAGCGTTATCGGCGGAAGAGGTGAAGGAACAGATTTTAAAAAGTGGTTTATGGCCGTTTATTAAAAAACGTCCGTACGGAATAATTGCCAATCCGGAAGAAAAACCAAAAGCTATTTACATTTCAACATTCGACACGGCTCCAATGGCTCCGGATTATGATTTTGTTTTACAAGATCAAATGGATACATTCCAGACAGGGGTAGACGTTTTAGCCAAACTTACTGAAGGAGATGTTAACCTGGGTGTAAAATCCGGTTCCGCTTTTTCATCGGTAAAGAATGTGGTAATTAACACCTTTGAAGGGCCGCACCCTGCAGGAAATGTTGGTATACAGATTGCAAATACCAACCCAATAAATAAAGGCGATGTAGTTTGGACAATTAACGTACAGGATCTATTGTTTATTGGCCGGCTTTTTGAAACCGGAAAAGTAGATTTTACCAAAACAATCGCCCTAACAGGCTCAGAGGTAAAAGCACCAAAATATTTTGAAACCATCGTGGGTGCGCCAATTAAAGATTTGGTTAGCGGCAAGCTTACTACTGCAGGATACAGCAGCAGAATTATTAGTGGTAATGTGCTTACCGGCGATAAAGTTTCAGAGAAAAGCTTCCTGAGCTATTACGACTCGCAAATTAGTGTAATTCCGGAAGGCGATGATTATGAGTTTATGGGCTGGGCTGATCCCGGTTTCGGAAAATTCAGTGCAACCAAAGCGTACTTCGGCAAATTATTCCCGAAAAAAGAATACACCTTAAATGCCAATCTACATGGTGGCGAACGTGCGTTTGTTGTTTCAAACCAATACGAAAAGTATGTTCCAATGGATATCCTACCGGTATTTCTGCTAAAAGCCATTATGGTTAACGATATCGACAAAATGGAGCAACTGGGTATTTACGAGGTAATTGAAGAAGACTTTGCGCTTTGCGAATATGCTTGTACTTCTAAAATTGAAGTACAGAAAATTTTGCGCGAAGGTATTAACACCATGATTAAAGAGCTTGGTTAATTTTTACATGTAACTTATTAGTCTTTTGCAAGATGAATTTCATAAAAAACTTTTTTTTAAATACAAAGCCACATGTACAGAAAGGCGCCAAGTTTCATTGGTTGCACTCGGTACATGATGGTATGTTTACGTTGTTCTTTGTATCAAAGGACACATCGAAATCGGGAGCACACGTTCACGATTACATCGATTTAAAACGTACAATGGGTATGGTGGTGTTGGCCTTAGTTCCGGCTTTATTGTTCGGGATGTACAACACCGGGTACCAGCACTTTAAAGCAATTGGAGAACTGGCCTCAACCGGTTTCTTCGAAATATTCATTTACGGTCTCCTGCGGGTACTTCCCATCCTTATTGTTTCGTACGTTGTAGGTTTGGGTATCGAATTTGTTTTTGCCCAACTACGTGGTCACGAAATTCAGGAAGGTTTCCTGGTATCGGGTTTTCTTATCCCGCTTATTATGCCAATAAACACACCACTTTGGATGGTTGCCATTGCAACTGCCTTTGCGGTTATTTTAGGTAAAGAGGTTTTTGGCGGAACAGGAATGAATATTTGGAACCCTGCACTTGTTGCACGTGCTTTCTTATTCTTCGCTTATCCGGCTCAAATGTCGGGCGAATCGGTTTGGGTGCGTCTTGCATCCGGCGATAAAGTGGTTGACACTTTCTCGGGAGCTACTCCAATGGCGCGAGCTGCTGCGGGTAACCTCGACTACAGTGTTGCCGATGCATTTATCGGATTAATTCCGGGTTCAATTGGCGAAACTTCGGCAGTAGCCATACTGCTGGGTGCCATTTTACTGGTTGTAACCGGAATAGGAAGCTGGAAAATTATGGTTTCAACCATTGCCGGTGGAGCTGTTATGGGGCTTATTCTTAACGCAGTTTCAGGAAGCGCAGGGCTTTCGCCCGAAGTTGCCACTTATTTCTCCATGCCTTTCTGGCATCACTTAATTTTAGGTGGCTTTATGTTTGGTGCTATTTTTATGGCTACCGACCCGGTTTCGGCATCGCAAACCGAAAAAGGAAAATGGATTTACGGATTCCTGATTGGTATCCTTGCCATTATCATCCGTGTTATCAATCCGGCTTTCCCTGAAGGTATGATGTTGGCAATTTTGCTAATGAACACATTTGCTCCGCTTATCGACCACTACGTTGTAGCCGGTCATATTAAGAAAAGAGCTAAACGAGCTAAAGTTTCTGCATAATAAAAAAGAAGAATCATGGATAGAAATAGTAATACTTACACATTTTTATACGCAGCCATAATGGTAATTATAGTTGCAGCGGTTCTTGCTTCAGTTTCAATGGCGTTAAAGCCTGCGCAGAAAAAGAACGTTGAGATAGAGAAAAAACAAAATATACTTGCCTCGGTAAATATTGAAAGTACTGCTGAAACGGCTGAAGCAATTTATGCTGAGAAAGTGGTAAAAGAATATGTTGTAACCGTAGAAGGCGAGCAGGTTGATGGAGATGCGTTTAACACCGACCTAAAAAAGGAACGTGCAAAAGACGAAGCCGACAAATTACTTCCTGTTTTTGAAGTACAAACCGAAGATGGTATTAAATATGTACTTCCATTATACGGTGCAGGTCTTTGGGGACCGGTTTGGGGCTATGTTTCGTTAAACGACGATATGAACACCATTTACGGTGCCAACTTCGACCACGAAGGGGAAACACCGGGTTTGGGTGCCGAAATTTCAACAACAGCATTTGAAGAACCTTTTAAAGGAAAGAAAATCTTCGATGCATCGGGTAAACTGGTTTCAATTTTGGTTGCCAAAGTTGGAGAAGTTGCTCCGGAAGAACACAAAGTTGATGGTATTTCGGGTGGTACAATCACAAGTAAAGGTCTTCAGCAAATGCTTGAGGACGACTTTGCGAGTTATGAAGAATTCTTAAATAAGAAAAAATAATAGAGATGAGCGAACCATTATTTTCAAAGAAAAACTTAAAGTTATTGTCGGATCCATTGAACGACAGTAACCCAATTACCGTACAGGTACTTGGTATTTGCTCAGCACTGGCAGTTACCGCACAATTAAAGCCATCAATTGTAATGGCCATATCGGTAGCAGCCGTATTAGCATTTGCAAACGTAATTATTTCATTGTTACGAAATACAATTCCAAACCGTATCCGAATTATTGTGCAGCTGGTGGTAATTGCCGCTTTGGTAATTTTAGTTGACCAAATACTTCGTGCCTACGTTTACGATGTAAGCAAGCAGCTTTCGGTATTTGTAGGCTTAATTATTACCAACTGTATTATTATGGGTCGTCTGGAAGCCTTTGCCCTGGGTAACCGCCCATGGCCGGCTTTTTTAGATGGAATTGGTAATGCAGCAGGTTATGGTTGGATTTTAATTGTTGTTGGTGCACTGCGCGAGTTATTAGGCGGTGGTTCTTTATTAGGCTACCAAATTATTCCCGATAGCTGGTACATTGCCAACGGAGGATTCTACGCAAACAACGGTTTAATGGTATTGTCGCCAATGGCTCTTATTGTGGTTGGTATTATTATTTGGGTTCAACGCAGCCGCAACCGTAAACTAATTGAAGATTAATTCATAACGCAAAAAAAGAATTCAAATGGAAAATCTGATTAATATTTTTGTTAAGTCAATTTTTATTGAAAACATGGTATTTGCGTACTTCTTCGGAATGTGCTCGTATTTGGCGGTTTCGAAAAAAGTAAGTACTGCAACCGGTTTAGGACTTGCCGTAATTTTTGTGTTAGGAATTACTGTTCCGGTTAACTACCTGTTAGAAAATTATATTTTGAATGAAGGCGCATTGGTTTGGTTGTTGGGCGAAGAATTTGCGACAGTTGACCTTAGCTTCTTGCGCTTTATCATGTTTATCGCCATTATTGCCTCGATGGTACAGTTGGTAGAAATGATTGTTGAGAAATTCGCTCCGGTATTGTACACGCAGCTGGGTATTTTCTTACCGCTTATCGCTGTAAACTGTGCAATTTTAGGGGGGTCATTATTCCTTCAGCAAAAAGCTTTCCTTAACGTTGGCGAAGCCACCATTTACGGACTTGGTTCGGGTGTGGGTTGGTTACTAGCCATTGTTGGTATTGCTGCTATTCGTGAAAAAATCGAATACTCAAATGTTCCCGCACCTCTACGCGGACTTGGTATTACGTTTATCGTTACCGGTTTAATGGGCTTGGCTTTTATGGGTTTCGGCGGAATTAAATTGTAGAATAAAAAAGAGTTAATGAATATGATATTATTAGCAACACTATCAACCGTTGTAATTGCCAGTGTGGCAGTATTCCTGCTGATGGTTATCTTATTGGTATCCATTTTATTGTTTGCCAAAAAGAAATTAATGCCATCGGGAGTTGTAAAAGTGAGCATTAACGAAGGCGACCTGGAAGTTGAAACAGAACCGGGCAACACGCTGTTAACTACGCTTGGCGACAATAAAATTCTTCTTCCATCAGCATGTGGTGGCGGTGGTACCTGTGCCATGTGCCGTTGTCAGGTTGAAGAAGGCGGAGGCTCTATTCTGCCAACTGAAACCGGTTTCTTTACCCGTAAAGAACAAAACGACAATTGGCGTTTAGCCTGCCAGGTAAAAGTTAAAGAAGACATGCAAATTAAAATCCCACAAGAAGTTCTTGGTGTGAAGAAATGGGAGTGCGAAGTGGTTTCGAACCACAACGTGGCTACTTTCATTAAAGAATTTGTGGTTAAACTTCCTGAAGGCGAAACCCTTGATTTCAAATCGGGCGGATATATCCAGATTGACGTACCTAAAGTTGATGTAAACTTTAAAGACATGGATATTGAAGAAGAATACCGTGAGGAATGGGAGAAATTTGGCATGTTCGATCTGGTAATGAAAAACCCGGAACCAACATTCCGCGCCTACTCAATGGCAAATCACCCGGCTGAAGGAAATATTGTAATGTTGAACATTCGTATTGCAACACCACCCTGGGACCGTGCAAGCAACGGATTTAAAAAAGTAAATCCTGGTATTTGTTCATCGTATATTTTTAACCTTAAACCAGGCGACAAAGTAACTGTATCGGGGCCTTACGGAGAGTTCTTCCTGAAAGACAACGACAGCGAAATGATGTTTGTTGGCGGTGGTGCAGGAATGGCGCCTATGCGTTCGCACTTGTTCCATTTGTTCCATACGGTTAAAGAATCGAAAAAGAAAGTTACCTTCTGGTATGGAGCACGTTCATGGAAAGAAGTTTTCTATTACGATCAGTTTAGAGACATCGAGAAAAACTTTCCAAATTTTGAGTTCCACCTGGCACTCGACCGCGAAGATCCGGAAGCGGATAAGTTAGACGTTAAATACAAAACCGGGTTTGTACACCAGGTAATTCACGACAACTACCTGAGCCAGCATGAAGAGCCGGAAGAGATTGACTTTTACATGTGCGGCCCACCAATGATGAACGATGCCGTTCAGAAAATGCTTTACGATATGGGAGTTCCGGATGAAAACGTATTATTCGACGACTTTGGATCGTAAACCACAGAACGGTTTTTTGCATAAGGCAAATAAGACTTAACGATATAGAAGCCACTTTCCTTTGGGAGGGTGGCTTTTTTTTCACATGCTTTTGATTTTGCCCAACAGCGATTTTAAGACTACAACGACGTTAGAGTTTTCAATTATGGCAGAACAACAGGGCCACTTACACCCCTGTATTTCGATAACGGGTGGAGTAAACAGCTGTAATAGTTAGCGTTCCAGAGGTTTGTTCTACTACAATTTCCCCAATTCCATTGCGTACCTGCAACGCTTTCAAATTTTCTGGCATATACCTGCCCTCCACAAGGTCGCCTATAAAAAAATCGACCTTGTCCGATTCATCCGACAAACGTGCAGAAATATAATATCCTGTAGCAACCCTGTTCCTGGTTAACACCAGCTCGGGCTGTTTTATGGCATTTCCCGACTCCCAGAATTCGTTTAACCCAACCGCCCGTAATCCGTTTTTATATTCATATTCAGCCTGTAGCGTACCATTGCGGTGATAGCGTTTGCAGGTTCCGTTAAGCTCATCGTTCTCGTAGGGCTGTTCTTTCCATACTTGTGGTTTGTCTCCCAATGCAGCCTTGTAATACGTGTAAGTAATTCCCTGCTTTTTACCTGCCACATAAGGTATCGTAGAGTATACACTTCCGTGAAGGTAAAAACGTTTTTGTATACCATGTTTAATAGTTGTTCCGCTTACAACCGGTATTTCATATTCAATCTTGGTTGAATTTTTATACGGCTTTTTTATCACCGTTATTCCATCATTCTTACTGTTTTCATTTGTATCAACTTTCTTTTCCTGATTAAAATTACATCCAACAAAAAATAAAACCAGCAGAAAGAAATAGTTTATAATCGTTTTCATTACAGTAATAATTCGGTTTTAAAGCCCATTAAAGTTAACACTATCAGCAACTTTAATGGTAAAAATGAAACTATAAATTTTTTCAGACAGGCAGACAAACAAATATCAGGTAATAAAACAGAGATAAACAGTGCGTTTAATGCACAGAATTTCCAATCATCCAATTGACAAACAGCTGCCAGCTTACTGATTTAAGAATGTACTTCAGACAATTAAATTCCGGATTATTTCTTTATTTTCGTAGTAAACATTGTTGAGGTAATATATGACGACACTTCTTTTCTTCTTTTTAATCTCTATCATTTTTTCATTTTTGTGTTCAATATGGGAAGCTGTAATACTAAGTGTAACACCATCGTATGTTAGTCGCATGCAAATGGAAAAGCCACGTTTGGGAAAGCAGCTTAGCTTTTTAAAAGAAGATATCGACCGGCCTTTGTCGGCAGTGTTAACCTTAAACACAATTGCACATACGGTTGGTGCAGTGGGCGTGGGTGTTGAGGCCGGGAAAATATATGGCACGGCAAAAGTCGATTTTTATCTTTTCGAGGCCACCTACGAATCGCTTATAGCCGGACTGATGACGCTGGCCATTCTTATTCTTTCTGAAATCATACCTAAAACCATTGGCGCCACATACTGGAAACAATTAACATCGTTTACAGTACGTTCGTTAAAAATACTGATGCTTGTTTTGGCTCCTTTTGTTTGGTTAAGCAAATGGGTTACCCATTTAATAAAAAAAGATGGCGAAAAAAGCGTATTGAGCCGTGCCGATGTAGCAGCTATGGCTGATGCCGGATTAAAAAGCGGCGCCATCGATAAAGAAGAAAAATCGATTATCCAAAACTTGCTAAAGCTCGAGAACCAGGTGGTTAAAGACATAATGACCCCAAAAAGCGTTGTGCTTAGTCTCGATGAAAATCAAAGCCTGGGCGAGATATACAGCAGCTACAATCCTTTTCAGTTTTCGCGCATTCCGGTTTATAGCGAAACTACCGATAACATTACCGGTTTTATTCTGAAAGCTGCTATTTTAGAAAACATCGCAGCCGACAAACACAACCGTCAGGCCGTTGAAATACGGAGAAAGGTATATTTTGTTGAAGATAATGTATCGGTAGCTGAGCTGTTGGATAAACTGATTAAGGAGAAACAACACATGAATATTGTTGCCGATGAATTTGGCACAATTGTAGGCCTGGTAACCATGGAAGATGTTATTGAAACACTTTTTGGACTTGAAATCATGGATGAAACCGACAAGGTTGCTGACCTGCAAAAACTTGCCCGCGAACAATGGGAACAGTCTAAAGATCAAGACTAATTATTCATGAAACACGTAGTTTTTCAATTTTAGAAACTCATTTCGGCCCTAAAGCGAATACCGCTATTGTCGGTAAAACTTCTATCCATGTAGGTACTGCCCAATTGGTGAATATACTCCACACGCAACACTTTAAAAATATTTGTAATACCCACGCCTATTTCGGCATAGGGCGCTGTAAGGTCTTGCGAAAAGGCCTGTGGCAGTTCAAATACCGGTTTATATGAACTTGTTCTGTCGCCATAGTGAGCTTTTAACGAAACCATTTCGCGCAGCTTTAACTTTTTAATTAAAGGTAGGCGATTAAAAACAATGCCGCCCCCAACCCAGTCGAGGTGAACATTGGTATACACATTGTGTGCGAACGAAGCCTGGTGCAACAAGTTAAAACGGTACTTGGCAAACCCGAGCGATTGCGAACCAACCGGCATTTCGAGCAAATCGTAGGGCGCATCGCCAAACAAATATCCACTGTTAACCATGTAACGCATAAAAGCCGCACCCATATTTATCTTGCCAACAATAGAACCGTGAAAATGAGAATACAGACCAAAATCGGGTGTGTTGCTACCTGGCAGATAGGCCTGACCAATATCCCAACTCAGGTTAATAACCGGCGTTTGGTCGATGTAATAAACACGCATAAAATAATATTGATCAAAATACTGTCCGAAGGCTAAACGGGCATTAAATAACGCACCGTAAGCTGAATAATGGTTGTAATCAACCCCATCGTGTATGTAATGAATTTCGGGTGTACTGCGGTTGGAAGAGAAGTAAGCCCCCCCTTCCAGAATAATATTTTCGGTATTATACTCCAGGTTTACATGGACTTTCTTTTCTTGCTGCAGGTATGGGTTTTCCTCGCGCGAGGTTAAAGCCGCAATAAAGTTTCCATTACCTCGGGTGTTCGGATTTTTCTTGATAAACCTCAGGTACTTATCCTGCGAAACCAGGTTGTAATCATCGGAATAACTTCCACGTAGGATAAACTGGTCATCATCCGTTAATTGCCAGCCAAAATTAAGGCCATATTTCAGTTCTTTATTTCGTGTTCCGTACCCTAAAAATCCACCAATGGTAAAACGCTCCCACATTTTTTGCCCGGTTCTGAAAGGCAGTGAAAAGCGTTGGCCTTCAATAGCGTTTGTACTGTAAATATCAAAAACGGGACCTAATTCCAACTTACCCAGGTCAACATAACTGGTAAGAACCATCCCTCCTACTGCATCAATACCTTTAACCACCTGGTTTTCCTTGAGCCTGTCAACACGCTCGTAGGTACCATCCGACATGAGACTTGCGGCAAATTCAGGTTGCAGTTTCCAATTTCGCCCTTTAACCTCATCCAGTTGTTTCGATGTTGAATACTGGGTGATTTTGTTAACCATCCAGTTTCCACTTGATATCTGGTCGATTCGCTGCGACCCGTACCTCGAAACGGTGTCTTTATTGAGCATTAAGGAAAGGTTCAGGCTAATTTGTTGTTCATCGTAAAACCATGTTCCATCAGGAGTTTTACGGTATTGTACATTCGACCGATAACCATTTACAAAATTAATATTTGCTTCCTCCTGAACATAAGCATAAACACTTGTAAGCGCATAATTCGTACCCTCAACAGTAAACCTGCCAGTAAATAGTGGGTTGTATTTATTTTTGGGCGTAAAAGAAAAACTATAATGCCATACACTGTCAACCAGGGTACTGTCGTTCAGGTAAAAATCGTAATGTAACCTGGCCGAATTGCTCAGTGGCGAAATAATTCCACGGCCTAAAATATTAATCTGGTCTTTATAAAAATCAAGATCGATAACAACGTTTAACAAAATCAGGCTTTCGATGGTTTGGTTGAGTTTTGGGAAAATGCCATCCTTTTTACGGTACACCAAACTGTCTTTCTGGTTTTCAACCAATATCCCTTCTTCAGCCAAATATATGGGGGAGAAACGTACATCACGGTCATCCAGTTTCATGGTTACCTCGTTAAGGTTGGGGATAATTCGGTTCACTTTAGAGGTTGAATCGATGGCCATATAAACTGAAGTTCGGGCAAAAGTTTTATAATTGGCAAAGCCTTCCACCTTTTGCCGATTGTTCTTTTTATTCTTCATTATCTCCCGAAAAAGCACTTTGGCACGCGATTCCTCGGGTTTAACTGTTACCTCGCTTATACGTTGTACATCGGGTTTTAAATGCACTTTTAACGGAAGAGCAAGATTGGCCGTAACCTTTATTTCCTCTTTTTCATAACCAACCGACGAGAAGCTAATCTCATCGCCAACTGTAGCTGAGAGCAGGAAATACCCCTCAATATCGGTAATAGTGCCACGGGTAGTTCCTTTTACCCACACGTTCACAAACGGAATTGGTTCATTCGTGCTCTCATCAAACACGAAGCCCGATAATTCTGTTGCCTCATCAGCAGCCGTTGCAACAAATACAGAGAGGAGGAAAAGTATTGTAAATCTGATATTGTTTTTCATAATAAATAAGCAATCTTGTTTCTTTTATCAGATTTTCATTTTATTGAATACTCAAGATAAAGAGAAACAAATCACTACACTACGTTTTACACAATAAATATGCTTATCTATTCAAGATAATTGTTTTCGTGGCATTTTACATATTTAATAATGAAGCGAAAGTAATTAAGATCACCATATCAAAATTTATTATCGCTAATAATCCTGGTATTTTTTAACTTTTATTAAGAACCATTACATTTGAACGTTATGATTGTTTTAACAATACAAACAGGCACTTTTGCTACACACAAAAGCGCCTGGTAGTATTATCTTTTTTATTTTTTTAATCGAGTACGATAACCAAATATTTCGAGGCTTTCCAAAACTCAACTTTGTTCTCAACAAAAAGGGTATCAGCAGCCTTTTCGCCTGAAATGTAAAACGAACCGGCCGGGTGAACAGAAATTACAGTTGCCTTTTTAACATTTAAAGGCAAATAATTTAACTCCCTTATATCGATTTCGGTAAAAGCTTCTTTATTAAAATCTTCTTTAATGGTTGATGTTCGTCCAATTCCAAGCATTCCTCCCGTACGCTCGACTACCCCATTCTCTTTTAATTCTTTTGCGCTGCCCACCACATAAAAGGCTTTGTTTAAGGCCATCTTTTGCTGTTCAATTGTTTGCGTCTTTTCAGCACTTTCAGTTTCTATTACGGTAATTTTCTGGTTCAACTGGTTGATGTTACGAGTTAAATTTTGCACCTCGCGCGATAATTCAACAATTTCCATATCTTTTTCCGACACCTGTTTTTCAAGTTTTTGTACCAGTTGTTCAAACTCGGCCACCATGGCATTTAGGTTACCTATTTTATAATTGGCACTGTTAAGTTTTTTCTGCAACGAAATAAGCTGCTCCTTGTTTTTTTGAATCAGTTCGTTTAGCAACTGAATATCTTCAAGGATTTGTTGTTTTTGCCGGTAATTCATTTCACGCCCTCTGGCCGATTGTACGGTAACCAGTTTTTCTACCTGTTTTATGGAATCCAGCGTGGCAAGAATGTCGTTAAAATCATTGAGAAACTCAACTATTGAAGAATCTTTAACCGCCGTCACCTGGGCCAGGCTATCTCGCTCAGTAATTAATTGTTCGGCGTCTTTTTTATAGTTATGACACGAAACAATACTTACAGCAAAAATTATCAAAATCAAAATTCTTTTCATTATACTATCTTTATTGGTTAGAAGAACGTTTTTTTTGAGACTATGCACCTTGCTCATTATCAACATCATGATTAAAGGTACAACAGAATAGGCACAATTACTAATATTATTGCAAATGGGAAAACAAAAAAACCTTCCCGTAAAAAACAGGAAGGTTTTTTGAAGTATTTTTATTGAAACAAGTATTACTCCTGTTCCAACTTTAATGTTTCGGTTGTTTGGTCGCACACTTCAGTCGGACCAAAATATTGAATCGGGCCGGGATATACGAACTCAGTTCCTACCGCCCACTCGCCTCTTTTTGAAACGAAATACTTATAAGGAGCTCCGTCGAGTTCAACCAAAGCTTTCTGAATTACCGGTTTCATATGTCCGTGGCGTTTTTCCATGTTCATCATCATGGTTACCGGAACACCTCCGGCAATCCACTCATCGGCAGAAGCAGTGGTATTGCGCACCGACGACATATACCCTGTTTTTCCTTCAGAAATAAGAACCGATGCCGTGTAACCTAAGGAGTAGCAATAATCGGCATCAAAATTAGAAGGAGCAGCACAGCGTCCTTCATAGCCAAAGAAATGGTATTGTGTTCCGAATTTGCCAACGTATTTGCCTTCCTCTTTAAGCTCTTCAAGACGTGTACCTACCATTTCGCCCAATAACTTTTCGGTTTCAATTAATGAAACCTGAACGTTACCGTGCGGATCGCGATCGAGTGTTAACTGAGTTGCAATACCTGTTGGCAACGAACTGAAAACTTTTGCTGATGCATCAGTAAGTTGACTGGCCACCCATTCGTTACGGTGACTTTTTTTCAACATCTTAAATTCCTTTTCAGTATCGGTATCTTCAGCAAGTAAATCGTTTAGCTCCGAAATCAATACTTTCATTTCCGGAATAAATTCGATCAATCCTTCCGGAATTAAGGCAACACCAAAGTTATTACCATCATCGGCACGTTTGGCAACAATACCCGCCATATACTCTACCACTTCGCCTAAAGTTTGTTTTTTCTCGGCAACTTCTTCAGAAATTAAGGTAATATTTGGCTGTGTTTTTAGCGCACACTCTAACCCGATATGCGAAGCTGAACGCCCCATTAATTTAATGAAGTGCCAATATTTTTTTGCAGAATTGGCATCACGCTGAATGTTACCAATAAGCTCTGAGTATACTTTAGTGGCTGTATCAAAACCAAACGATGTTTCAATCATTTCGTTTTTCAGGTCGCCATCAATTGTTTTCGGGCAACCAACCACCTGCACACCTGCATTAATTTTTGCATAATATTCGGCTAAAACACAAGCGTTTGTGTTCGAATCGTCGCCACCAATAATTACCAGGGCGTTTAAGCCAAGATCTTTGGCAATTTCCAGTCCTTTGTCAAACTGTGCTTCTTCTTCCAGTTTTGTACGTCCTGAACCAATAATATCAAAACCACCGGTGTTACGGTATTCATCAATAATATCGGCAGTAAGTTCCATGTATTTATGGTCAACCAATCCTCCAGGTCCACCTAAAAATCCGTATAATTTACTATCGGCGTGAATATTTTTTATCCCGTCGAAAATACCTGAAATAACATTGTGCCCTCCTGGCGCTTGTCCGCCTGAAAGAATAACTCCAACATTTACAGGTTCTTTTGCACCGGCTTCATCAGCTGCCTCAAAAGAGATAAGTGGCATTCCGTAAGTATTCGGAAATAGTTCTTCAATTTCTTTTTGGTCGGCAACCGATTCGGTTTTTGCTCCTTCAACCAGTTTTACCGGCCCTTTTAATGATTTAGGTAGTTTAGGCTGATATTTAGCCCTTTCTTTTTGCAATGCGCTAATATTCATGTCTGTTTATTTTTAGTCGGGCCCCAAAATTGAAGCTCCGATTTTGCACGATCAGAAATTCTGATGACTGCAATTTTTAATTATTGATTTCTAATTTTTTAAGCAGATCAAAAATAGTGCATTTTAAACGGGAAACCTACCAAAGAAATTTTTCATTATTCGATTTAAAGTAAAGTTAAAAGGGAAAATACTTGCTAAAAAACAGGGGCGACATCATGTGCCTTAAAAAACCATTGATTTACAACAAATGTTAGAGCTAAAACAAGTTGAATTTTCAGCCTGCTTTCTCTATCTGCCAACAGCATGAAATAATCTGCAAAATACAACTTTTAATCTTCAAAACTGCAAGTGGCTCAAAATAACCCTGCTAGACGAATTAAACGGCTTATTGGCAGAATATCAGTGAATTATTCAATTAAATCATGTACAATTGTAAGAAATAAGTATTTTAACTAAAAATGAAAATTTTTAAATACAGAATTCTTAACCATATCCTGTTTTGGATATTTATATTTACCTTTTACACTGTTCCCTACCTACTGTCGTATGGCTTTGTATTTGAAGCTTTTATAAACATCATTTACATTCCGATTGATATTATTGGAGTATACATTGTTATTGAATACCTCTTGCCGCGCTTTGTTTTTAAAAAGCGAAACTTTGGGATTTTCATTTTGGGTACAGCCCTAATTATTGCGCTAAACATTGCCGTTTCGCAATTTATAAAACTAAATATACAACCCATGCTGGGTTTTTGGATTGCCCGCCGCCCAATTAGTGCTGAAATGTTTTCGGCGCTGCTCAACAACTTTATGATTATTGGCTCTGCCACCGCTTTCAAGCTATTTCGCTATTCGTACAACATCCAACTCACGCAGTCGGAACTTGAACGAAAAACGGTACAGTCTGAATTAGGAATTTTGCGCTCGCAAGTTAACCCGCACTTTTTATTTAACGTTTTGAATAACATTGATGCTTTAATTTTTGAAGACAAAGAAAAAGCTTCGAATGCCATTTTTTTGCTTTCGAAAATTATGCGTTATATGCTTCAGGAATCTACGCACGAAAAAGTTAAACTGGATAAAGAAATAAGCTATATTCAAGATTATCTTGAACTGGCTAAGCTGAGTTTTGCCGATCCCGATTTTTTGCACTACGAACAAGACGGCATGCCCAATTCTCAGCAAGTTCCGCCCTTACTTTTTATACCAATTATTGAAAACGCGGTAAAACATTGTAACAAACAGTCGCAATCGCCGGGTATTAAAATAAATTTTTTCATTAATAAAGATTTTATTGAATTGCACACCTCAAATTTTATAAAGCGTAATGATTTTAAATTACCCGACAGCGGCACCGGAACAGGACTGAAAAACGTTGAAAAAAGGCTAAAACTACTGTATACCGATAACTATACCTTTGATATTAATAAGGATATAGATAAATTTGAGGTACATATAAAAGTACCGGTTTAACTGAAAAACAACGTACCAATGAAAATGAATTGCATAGCTGTTGACGATGAACTTCTGGCCTTAAAAAAGATCAAACGATTTGCCGGAAAAATCGATTACCTGAACCTGTTAGGTACTTTCGACAACGCACTTTCCACGTTTTCATTTTTACGCGAAAATAAAGTAGACCTTATTTTTCTTGATATCCAAATGGATGAATTTACAGGCATCCAGCTGTTGGAAACCATTAAAGATCCGCCTTACGTTATTTTAACCACGGCTTTTGACGAGTACGCGCTTAAAGCCTATGAACTGGATGTTGTTGATTACCTTTTAAAACCCATTCCTTTTGAACGTTTTGTAAAAGCAACGGAAAAAGTATATGCCCGTTTTCTGAAAGATAAAAACACCCAGGCACCGGTTCAGGCTGCTACCCAAAGCACCCCGGTAAATGAGCAGCCCGATTTTATGTTTATTAAATCAGGAAATAAAACCGTAAAAGTATATTTTGATAAAATTTTATATATCGAAGGTCAACGCGATTACCTTCAGATTCATACCGAAGACAACCGGATTATGACCCTACTGAATTTCAAAAAAATGCAGGAGCTTTTAGATGAGCAGAAATTTATTCGGGTACACAAATCGTTTATAATTTCGGTAGATAAAATTGATTATATCGAAAACAACACAGTAAAAATAAAGGACAAATTAATTCCGGTCAGCAGTACCTATAAAATCGCATTTCAAAACCTGCTTCAGAAAAAAAACTTCCTTTAAACACAACGAAAAGCCTTCGATTTTTTCAAAAAATTTCAGCTCACACTTCTACTAAATTTTTATTTTTGCAGCTGCTTTTTTAACTAAAACCAGTAAAAAATGATGCGAATAACTCAGGTACTAATTTTGTTTTTTGTTTTAGCAACACTTACCAACTGTAAAAAAGCAAAAAACGATGTGGTGTATAATAAAAAATACATTGAAGAGATTAAGCAGGTTCGAAAAGAATTTTCTTTTCTTTTAGGACGCAATTTTATTCCGGGAGCACAAATTGCTATCTCTAAAAACGGAGAACTAATCTACTCTGAAGCAATGGGTTGGGCTTCAAAAGACCTGGAAGTAGCTGCAAAACGCGACACCAAATTCAGAATAGGTTCATTATCTGAATTATATACAGCGCTTATCTACCTGAAAATGGTTGAAGAAGGCAAACTTATCCCCGACTCAGCAGTACAACACTACCTGCCCGACTTTCCGAAAAAGAAAATGCCCGTAAAGTTGGAACACCTGCTTAACCATAGCTCGGGCATTAGAGAACTAACGCGGGCGGAACAAGAATGGACCGGAATCAATTTTAGCATAAAAAGAGGCTTGGAGAAATTTATGGACGATCCATTAATGGCACCACCAGGGGCCTATCAACAAGAAAGCCGGTTTAACTATAACCTGCTTGGAGCAATACTGGAAAATGCTTCAGACAAAAAATATCACGAGCTGTTAGAATTCTACGTAACTGATACGCTTAAGTTAAACAATACCTGCCCCGATAATCCTTTTTCCACAATAAAAGGCCGTACAAATTTTTACGACCACAACATGATTGCGCAGGTAGTAAACGCAGTAACAATGGATATGCGCTGGCGACTTCCGTCTGATGGATTGCTTTCCACAGCTGAAGATCTGGTTAAATTGGGCAATGTTTTCCTTAGCTCTGATTACCTGAACGAGCGTACCCGTGAAAACCTTTTTGAACCTGTCTCACTATCCAGTCAGGGGCCTTCTCTCCTCGCCAACGGATGGATTATAATCACCGACAGCAGTGGAAAAAAAGTATATGGCCGCGAGGGAGCTGTTACCGGAGGTAGTTCGTCGATGCTAATTTACCCTGATGAAGAGCTGGTAGTGGTGGTAACAACTAACCTGTGTCAAGAGAATTCAAGCATTCCAATATTTAAACTAGCCCGTTTTTTTCTTCCTGAAGCAGAACAAGAACAGGACTAAGCCAAGCTTTTCAACGCCCGGATAAGAGGGTATTGTGTAAAAAGTTTTATTTTAGACTTTTAAATACCACATTTTATGGAGACCCTTATTTTTTTGGGATTAATAATTGGCTTGGTTGGCGGCATTGCCGGCACGGTATATTTTTATAAAAACCGCAACGAACGCCAACTGCAAAGTCAATCGGTTTTACTTTTAGAGAAAATAAAACAAGTTTGTAAGCTTATTACTGTTGAAGGTGAATTTTCAGAAATTTTCACGCACCGCGATGAAAAGAATCTTTTTTTTAAACTTTTTCAGACCGAAAAAAAAGCGCTACTTATTGTTAAAGCCAAAGTTATGATTGGCTTCGACCTCACGAAAATAAACATTGAAATAAATACGCCAAAAAGGCAGGTTCGTTTATCGCAATTCCCTGAGCCTGAAATTCTAAGCATTGATAACGATCTGGAATACTACGATGTACAGAAAGGAATAATCAACAAGTTTACCGAAACCGACCTGACGAATATGAATAAAAAATCGAAAGAGTTTATTCGTGAAAAAGTGCAAAACAGCCACCTGGTGCAAATTGCAAAAAACCAGGCCAACGATACAATTTCGCTTATCCGTCAGTTAATTGAATCGGTTGGCTGGGAACTGGTAGCAGAACATAAAGAGTTACCCAATAAAAAGGCACAAAAAAAGCTGACTGATTAAGTCAACTTTTTATAGATGTCTGAAAAACAATAGCCTGCCAAATAGTTTGCCATATCCGGCCAAAACACATCAAGCCATGCTATTTTTTTATAGCGGCTTCAATTTTTGCTTTAAACTCCTTACCAAACTTAAAGTTGCTCGGCATTATTTGTGTAGCAGTAATAATAATAAGCTGATCAGTCGGATTTATCCAAAAATTAGTAGATGCTGCACCGG
This sequence comes from uncultured Draconibacterium sp., assembly GCF_963676735.1. Taxonomy (NCBI): domain Bacteria; kingdom Pseudomonadati; phylum Bacteroidota; class Bacteroidia; order Marinilabiliales; family Prolixibacteraceae; genus Draconibacterium; species uncultured Draconibacterium sp. The sequence continues at coordinate 2,486,371 of NZ_OY781464.1, forward strand.
CCCAGCTGTACTCTCCGGTTTCAAAATCAACTGCCCCTGCCAGGCCATAGCCTCTTTTACCATTGTCGTAAATTGCACCTTCAGGTAGTTGGTCGCTCATTATCATTTTTACTGTGGTTGGTTCCAATACTTTTACTCCGTCAAGCTCTCCACCATTTAAAAGCATAGTACAAAAACGGGCATAATCATCAATGGTAGAAACCAGTCCGCCACCTCCCGACAATAAGGTTGCCGGTTGCTTGAAGGCTTCTGCAAAACGGTCTTCCGAAGGTTTAAGGGAACCATCTTCAGCGGGACTATAAAGGGTACATAAACGTTCGTGTTTTTCTTCCGGCACATAAAATCCGGAGTCATCCATTTTTAACGGGCCAAATACTTTTTGCTGCAGGTATTCATCAAAAGACATTCCTGAGATTACTTCTACCAAAAAGCCGGCAACATCAATTGAAAGTCCATAAAGCCATTGGGTACCCGGTTGAAAATTAAGTGGCTGCTCTGCAAGCAAAGGCATTTTATCTTCCAATTTTCCATCCCAGGCACTATCAAATGTAGCCCGGTATATCGAATCAACATACGAGTTGGGATTCCATCCGTAAGAAATACCTGATGTATGCGTTAATAAATGTCTTATAGTTACTTCATTTTCCTGTTCTTCAAGCGTATAGCTATTATCACCTGGCGTATAAACTTTTGCCGATGAAAATTCGGGAATAAACTTCGACACCTTATCATCCAGTTCAAATTTACCTTCATCATACAAAGTCATTAAGGCCACAGCGGTAATTGGTTTGGTCATCGAAAAAATCCTAAAAATAGTATTGGCTTCCATCGCCTTGCTGTTTTCCCGGTCGGCATAACCTTCATTCATGCGAAATACTTCCTGCCCGTCTTTTAACACCAATGCGGAAAAACCGGCCAGCTCCCCCTTATCAATGTAGTGTTGAATATGCGCTGTGGCCACTTTTAATGAGTCGGCATCAATGCTTTGGTTAAGATTCTGGTTCTTGGGGGTTGAGCTGCAGCTTGAAAAAAGCAACACAACCAGGCCAAGCAATAAAAAGTTAAATGGTAGTGTTTTCATAAATCTGTTTTTTTTTAGTTTAGTTTCAGAAATTGTTGTATCCCCGATTTCTTCAAAATTATAAAATTCAATGCGTAAATTGGTGAAATTCAACAAATTTATGTTTACTATTTTTTGGTTTATCCCCTTATTGCCATAACAAACGTGCTTTAGCAGAAATTACCCTTAACTCAGGCTTAACAAGTAACAAGTAATCCTTACAATTATGTTGCAGAACATTAAAAAGGCAGTACTTTTGCGGCGTCAAAAAAAAGAGGCACTATGGGATATACAAGTAATACACTGATTATCAGAAGAGATCTTCTAAAACAAGTAGTTAAACTTTTTGCCGACGGAAGGCTGGTTGAAGAAATAGACCGAATTCCGATACAAATGGCTCCCAAGCGTCGCGAAGCACAACACCGCTGCTGCATTCATAAAGAACGGGCCGTAATAAAATACAAACTTTTCCCGCTGTTGGGCTATACAGTTGACGATGAAAAAGACGAGCTAACCCCACTGAGTGCTTATGCCGAGAATGCTCAAAACCGCACTAAAATAAAAGATGAGATATTAACTGTTGTTGACGAAGCCTGCACCAGCTGCGTAAAAGCGCAATATGTTGTAAGTAATCTGTGCCGGGGCTGTGTAGCGCGTCCGTGTATGATGAACTGCCCAAAAGATGCCGTAAGCATGGTAAACGGACAGGCGCAAATTGATTCAACAAAATGTATCAACTGTGGTATTTGCCAAAAACAATGCCAGTACCACGCCATAATTCATGTACCTATTCCGTGTGAGGCGGCCTGCCCCGTAGGAGCAATTTCGAAAGATAAATTTGGAGTAGAACGTATTGATGATGAAAAATGTATCTACTGCGGAAAATGCATGATTGCCTGCCCCTTTGGAAGTATTTTTGAGATTAGTCAGCTGATTGATGTGTTAATGTGCATCAGGAAAGAAGAACACACAACAGCCATTTTTGCCCCGGCCATTCACGGTCAGTTTGATTTAACCACCGGCCAGATTGAAAGCCTGTTAAAAGAAATCGGCTTTAATGAGGTTGTTGAGGTTGCTGATGGTGCCCGAAAAACAGTGGAGCACGAATCGGAAGAATTTTTAGAACGACTGGGAGATGGAGCACCCTTTATGACCACCAGTTGCTGTCCGAGTTATGTTGAAACCGTTGAAAAACACGTAAAAGGATTAAAACCTTATGTTTCTGATACGCCATCGCCAATGATGTATGCTGCGGAAATGGCGCGTCAAAAAAATCCGGAAACCAAAGTAGTTTTTATCGGGCCATGTATTGGTAAACGAAAGGAAGCCAAGCGCAATGATAAAGTTGATTTTGTAATGTCGTTTGAAGAGCTAAACGCACTAATTGTTGGGCTGGATATTGATTTGGGCAGCCTGGCCGACAACGAAAGTCGCCACAACCAAAAAACGGTAGATCGCGGGTTTGCCCTGTCGGGAGGAGTGGCAGCAGCAGTAAAAGCAGAACGCCCTGAGGCCAATATTAAAGAGCTTGTAATTAATGGTGTAGATAAAAAAGCTGTTGGCATGATGAAAGCTTATGCGCGTGGAAAAGCACCGGCCAATTTTATTGAAGTGATGGTTTGCGAAGGAGGGTGCATTAATGGCCCCGCTTCGCTGGGAGAAATGGCGGGTAACCGGAAACTTTTTAACAGTAACCTGAAATAAATACGGGCTATTCAAGCTATTAATCTTCAAAAGTATTTGCGATGAACCAACATTTTCAGGAAACAATATTAAAGGCAACGGGGGCACAAAGTTTGAACCGAACAGCATCTATACAGAGCCTGTGGAGCGGATATGGCGAAATTATTCGGTATAGCCTTGAAGGATCAAAAATGAAGAGTGTGGTGGTAAAACATGTTAATCTTCCTGAAGGCGGCAACCATCCGCGCGGGTGGAATACCGATTTATCGCACCAGCGTAAACTAAAATCATATAAAGTTGAAACCGAATGGTATAAATCCTTTGCCAATAGCTGCGACCAGAACTGCAAAGTACCTGAATGTTATGCACTTGAAACCCTGGGTTCTGAAGTGTTGATGGTGATGGAAGATTTAGATGAATTGGGTTTTGCTAAGCGCCTTAGTGCTTCGGTTAACTGGAAGAATATAAACGCCTGCCTGAGTTGGCTGTCAAATTTTCATGCCACTTTTTTGCACATAAAGCCACAGGGACTATGGGAAACAGGAACATACTGGCACCTTAACACCCGCCCTGAAGAACTGGAAGCGATGGACGATCTTCCGTTAAAAAATGCCGCTGCAGCAATTGACAGGGCATTGACATCAAGCCCATTTCAAACGCTGGTACATGGCGATGCCAAACTGGCCAACTTTTGCTTTTCTGAAGATGGAGAAAAAGTAGCAGCTGTTGATTTTCAATATGTTGGTGGTGGTTGTGGAATGAAAGATCTGGCCTATTTTATTGGCAGTTGCATGAGTGAAAACGACTGCGAAAAATACGAAGAACAGATTCTAAACACTTATTTTGAGTTTTTAAAAGCTGCCCTGAACCGGAAACAAAATAGCACCAATTTTATCGCTCTCGAGCACAACTGGCGAAATTTATACCATACTGCCTGGGCCGATTTTCATCGGTTTTTAAAAGGCTGGCACCCTGGCCACTGGAAAATCAACTCATACAGCGAACGGGTTTCACGTGAAGTAATAAAAAGCATTGCACATTAGTTTTGGCTTGTTTGCTAACTTTGATACAAATATTTTTAGTTAAACAACTATGAAGTTATCAAGCACCCAGCTTTCAACACTTTGCCAATATGCCATTACTGCTGCAAAAAAAGGCGGAGGTATAATTCATGAATATGCCGGTAAAAAAGTGAAAGTAGGTAAAAAAATTGCCGCCGACAGCCTGGCATCGCAAGTAGTAACAGCGGTAGATATTAAGGCACAAAACAGTATTCTGGAAACCTTAGCGCCTACAATTCGAGAATACCAGCTGGCTTTGCTAAGCGAAGAAAGCCCGGATAACAACAGCAGGTTTTTAAAGGACTACTTCTGGTGTATCGACCCCATGGATGGCACGCTCGCTTTTACTGAACAAACACCGGGGTATGCGGTTTCCATTGCTTTGGTGGCTAAATCTGGCGAACCACAACTGGGAGTAGTTTTCGACCCGCTTACCCAAAACCTTTATCATGCGGTAAAAGACCAGGGCGCTTTTCTAAACCAGCATCCCTGGCAACCCGACCTGCAGCTTACCAATAAAAATACTTTTACCCTCCATATCGATCGTACATTTTTGCAGTACAAACATTTCAATTTATTTGTTGATGAACTTAAAACAGTTTTAAAGAAGTACAACATCAGCAAGTTAAATATACAAAAACATGCCGGAGCCGTGCTAAATGCTATTTGGGTACTGGAGCAAGCCCCGGGATGCTACTTTAAACTGCCAAAAGCTACGCCGGGCGGAGGAAGCCTATGGGACTTTGCAGCAACAGCCTGCATTTTTAACGAAGTTGGAGCTGTAGCAAAAAGTTTTGATGACAGCCTGCTCGACCTTAACCGAAAAGATTCAAGTTTTATGAATCACCGGGGGGTTATGTATTCAAGTAATCAAGAAATTGCTACCCTTATCAGGCAGTTCAAATCATTGGCCCGAAAAAATAAGTCATTTTAGTCTTTTATCCTCCTTTTTCTTGCCTCGAGTTGGTTTATTGAGTAACTTGTAGTTACCATTAAATCATTATGGATGTTGAATTGTACATACAAAAAATAATTCTCACCTATAAATCGTCTATTCGCTTTAGGGTTGGCTTTGCAGTTTTAATTGTATCAATAGGGTTGTTAATCATATTGTTAAATGCTTTTAACCTGCTCGATTTCCCCGGCGAAATAAAAAGTATTATAAGTATTTCCGGAACACTGGTTTCATCGGTTTGTGCCTTTCCGATAAAAGAAATTGTTGACCGCCGCAACCAGATACGATTGATTAACGAATTATCTGTTCAGCACAAAAACTCAAGTGGAGAGGACAAAAAGAGGCTGGAAGAACTGATTTGGAAATTTATAGAAAAAAACGTAGTTGGATAAACATGGCAAGTAATAATAACAATCTGATTAATAAAATTGAGATGGAAGAAAAGCGTGCCCGGAAGAGGATGCTCACCTACGCTTCGGTTCCACTTTTGCTCACCATCATTCTGGTAATAATATCATACATGGTTATAAACAATGCCGGCGAAGAAGTAAAAGAACTAAAACATGAAAAATCGGAATTGGAAGCAAACATCAAGCAATTAAACACCAGTATTGGTTTAAAGTCGGACAGCATTGCCGAAATGAAAAAAGTAATGGAGTTGGCTTTAAATTACAGCGACAAACGTTACGAATTTAATTATTCGGTAGACAAGGAATTATACTCACGTTATCCGCGTCAAACAGAAATGCTTTCTGAAATTCGGGCCATGATTCGGGCTGGCGAAGTAAAGTGGAAACTTGGAGGGAGTTCTCCTGAAGATGGTTTCGATTCGCCAAGTTTTGCAAGCTTTATGATAAACCGCCATTCGGCAATTACAGTTGAGGCCGCCAACCGTTACCAGTTGCGCGATGCACTGCCCAAAACAGAAACTCCACGTGTGGGCGATATTGTTTTTTACGAACACGGCTATGCCATGTTTTATTTCGAATATAGAAATAAGCCTTTTGTTATTGGGATGACTCCGCTCGGACTGGCATCGTTAACCTACGATTTTGGCCCTAAACGACTTGGTTTCGGTCGGGTTAGCTATTAAACAAATCAGTATCCAGCTCCACACTTTAATGATGCAGAATAGTTGCCCGCATTTTCAGCAAAGAAAACAACATTAAAAAGGGCATTCTTCTCAGAACGCCCCGGCCATGCATAATCAATCAACTCAATTAAAAATATCGTGGAGAAGTTACCTCTTGCTTTTTAAACCGGAGTTCGTACGATACCATCACTTCGTGTGTACCGTTACTGTAATTTTGAATATTATTTGTAGAAAAATCGATGGCATATCCCAGGCGCAGTTTATCTTTAAAATAAAACTGGGCAATAACCCCAAACGATTCGCCTGAACGCCAGCTTCCTCCCAGCCAGAATTTTTCTTTAAACAAGAAGTTCCCCGTAAGATCCAGTTGCAAGGGAGCACCGGTTTCCGATGAAAATGAAGCCTTGGTAAGCGCTGTTGGCTTAAACTTTAAGTTTTCACCGAGATCAAAAACAGCTCCGGCTATTAAAAAATAATGGCGCATTTGAGCCTGAACCGAAAAATTCTGATAATCGTTCTCAAACGAACTGTTAACAATTCGGGGAATTGAAAATCCTACATAAGCTCTTTTACTGTATAAAAAAGCACCTACTCCAAAATTTGGTTTTAATTTTGAACTAATCTCTCCAACAAACGACGGATCATTAGCATCAATAATATTATGCGATTGCAAATTGTGCGAGTAATTTGTAAATCCCCCCTTAATCCCCAAACGTAAATTGGTCTTTTCTGAAAGTGGCACGAGGTAGGAATAATCGCCAAAAATATAAAGTCGTTTTACGTACCCTATTTTATCGTTTATCAGGTTTAATCCCAGTGCTACCTTTTCGTTTTTTAGTGGTGCCTGCACCGACATGGTATATGTTTCCGGTGCTCCGTCCCAGCCCGTCCACTGATGACGGCCTAAAACCATAAAACCAACTGATTCCCAGGTTCCGGCATAGGCCGGATTTATGGTTTGCGTATTAAACATGTACTGGGTGTACATGGGGTCTTGTTGCGCCTTAACAACGCTGCTCACCAGCACTAAAATTAATCCTATACCTATTATAATATGTGTTTTCATTTTTTAAGCGTCCTTGTGTTGTATTTATCTTCTGTAAAAGCGTACTTACCTGTTACCAACACATATGCCAAAACGCTTACAACGCTCATTTAATGCACTTTAGCAAACCCCGTAAACACGCACAGCTTTCCACAAATGGGACACAAAAAACAATTTGCCCCGTTTTGGCCATCATTCCAAGCCTGAATCACTATGGATTAAAATAAATATCCTGGAACAAATTTTACTGATTTTGCTTTTATTTGATAAGTATTTGATGAAGCCCTGTGTACTTGACATTTTACTTTCTTATTTTTATAGAACGTATTTTACAATAAAAATAAACGTACTTTAATGACAACGAAAAGCAATAAATTCGGAACAGCACCGGTGTTTTTAACCGCCATCTCAACAATTCTGGGAGCCATTTTATTTTTACGTTTTGGCTATGCCGTCGGCACCCTGGGTTTTTGGGGAGTTATCCTTATTATTTTGCTGGGGCACCTGGTAACCATTCCAACAGCTTTGGCTATTTCAGAAATTGCTACCAATAAACGAGTTGAAGGTGGAGGCGAGTATTTTATCATCTCCCGCTCGTTTGGGTTAAACATTGGCGCCACCATTGGAATTGCGCTTTTCTTTTCGCAGGCTATAAGCGTTGCCTTTTATGTAATTGCCTTTACCGAGTCGTTTGAATTTTTCTTTAATTACCTGCTGGCCAAGTACGATTTTGTTTTGCCCCGACAGGTAATAAGCCTTCCGGTAATGGCGGCTTTATCGCTCCTCATCATAAAAAAAGGGGCCAACCTGGGGGTAAAAGCCTTGTATTTTGTGGTAGCTATTCTTTTTATTTCGCTGATTCTTTTCTTTTTAGGCTCTACTGAATATGCAGAAACTGCCAGTTCGCCACTTGCCAAAGAACAGTTCCGGAATTTCAAAAGTTTCTTTGTGGTTTTTGCCATTATTTTTCCGGCCTTTACAGGAATGACAGCCGGAGTGGGACTTTCCGGCGATTTAAAGAATCCTTCCAAATCAATCCCTTTGGGTACTGTTATGGCTACCGTTTCCGGAATGATTATTTATGTTTTTATTGTGTACAAGCTAACCGCTTCCGCATCAATCGATGACCTTTTACAACACCAGCTTATTATGGGGAAAATTGCCGTATCCGGTTCAGTAATTGTACCGCTTGGCCTGGCAGCGTCCACTCTTTCGTCGGCATTAGGGTCGGTAATGGTGGCTCCGCGCACCCTTCAGGCGCTGGCTTTAGACCGGGCTTTTCCTTCAAAACGGATAAACCGATGGATTTCGGCAGCCAACCCGAGCGACAACGAACCTAAAAATGCATCAATTATAACTGTTGCCATTGCTTTCATTTTTGTCGCCCTCGGCGATGTAAATGCAGTGGCATCAATCATTTCCATGTTTTTTATGGTTACCTACGGTGCTTTATGTCTGATTTCTTTCCTCAATCATTTTGGTGCTTCACCATCCTACCGGCCTACTTTCCGTTCGCGCTGGTATCTTTCGCTGGTTGGCTTTCTGATTTCTATTTGGGTAATGTTTAAAATTAGTACTCCGTATGCTTTGCTCGCTGCCGGAACCATGACACTTATTTACCTGTATATCAACAATTATCATAAACAACGAAAAGATTTTGCCTCGTTATTTGCCAATTCCTTATTTCAACTGAACCGCAAATTACAGGTTTCCCTGCAAAAGCGTAAAAACCTTGTGCTTCATAAAGAGTGGCGCCCCAGTGCCATTTGTATCTCTAACAAAACAACACAGCACAACCGCGCGTTTCAGTTGCTTAACTGGATTTCATACAAATACGGATTTGGCACGTACCTGTATATGATTGAAGACTATTACTCGGCAAAAAACGCCGAACAGGCCAAACTCATGCTAAACCGCTTAATTGAGGAATCGGATTCGGAAGAAAACTATGTTTACATCGATACTATTATTTCTCCTTCGTACACCTCGGCCATTGCCCAGGCCATACAAATTCCGGGCATTGCAGGCATGGAAAACAATATGGTTATTTTTGAATACAACAAAGAAAAACCCGACAACCTGAGCAAAATAGTTGAAAACTTTGCGCTGGTAAACAGTGGCGATTTCGATATCTGCGTAATGGCATCGTCGATGAAAGAAATGAAAATAAAAAATGGTATCCATATCTGGATCAGTTCATTTGATACCGAAAATGCCAACCTGATGATTTTGCTGAGTTTTATTTTGCTCGGCCATCCGGATTTAAAGAAAACCAGGATTGAAATTTTTGTTGCCTGCCACGAAAATGAAGTGGAAGAATCAAAACAGGTAATGAAGAAACTGGTGCTTTCAGGCCGTCTTCCCATATCCGAAAAAAACATCAAAATAATTCAACGTACGGATGAGGTCTCAACTAAATCAATTATCACTCAAAAATCGGGCAATGCCGGATTAGTTTTGGTGGGCTTAAGAGAAGAAATGATTAAACATGAAAAAGAAAACATTTTTGCCGGTTACGACGAATTGGGAACCATACTTTTTGTGCACTCGAAAGACCAGAAAGCGATTGAGTAAAATAACATCAGGTGCTAAAAAAATATTTTGTAACTTCCCGAAGCAACTTGAGAGGCCAGCAATATGAGGGAAATTAACGACTTTATTACCGACCAAACCGGATTAAGTGCCGACACGCAGCATAAGATTGTGCTTTCGTTCCTCATTATCATATTTCTTTCGGTTATCCGTTTACTAATTTTACGAGTGGTTTGGCGTCAAACCGACAATGTTAAAATCCGCTACCAATGGAAACGAACACTGTCGTTTGTTGTACCTTTTTCCAGCGTTGTATTAATTGGTGCGGTATGGATACAGGCATTTGAACAGTTCGGAACTTTCCTGGGCCTTTTTACGGCAGGTATTGCCATTGCACTGAAAGAACCTCTGACAAATCTGGCTGGCTGGTTTTTTATTCTGTTTCGTAAACCTTTCGCCGTTGGCGACCGGGTGCAGGTGGGGCCTCACACCGGAGATGTAATTGATATTCGCCTGTTCCAGTTTACTATTCTCGAAATTGGCAACTGGGTGGAAGCCGACCAAAGTACCGGAAGAATTATTCATATGCCAAACGGAAAAGTTTTTCTTGAACCACAAGCTAACTACAGCTCGGGGTTCGAGTATATCTGGAACGAAATTAAGGTGAATATTACTTTCGAGAGCAACTGGGAAAAAGCACAATCTTTATTGGAAACCATCATTTCTGAGTTTTCTGAAGACATTCATATAAAAGCCCAGAAAGAAATTCAGGAGGCCAGCAAAAATTACATGATTTATTATAAACACCTCACCCCTATTGTTTATACCAAGGTGATGGATTTTGGTGTAAACTTAACCATACGCTACCTTTGCAATCCACGTCAGCGAAGAGGCTCTGAAAATGTAATCTGGAAAAAGGTACTAACGGCTTTTAATAAACAAAACGATATTCAATTCGCCTATCCAACAACCCGCTTTTACCGCGCCAATGAAGCTTCCGAATCAGTTTAAATACCTCAGCCAGAAAAGTTGTTTATGAATTATACCCCATCCTCAATTAGTTGTTTGCAAAACTTTTCTTTAAGTAAGTTGTTTTTCTACGCATAAAAACCATTTAAGATTTTTAAACATTAAAATCCCATTCTTCACAAAATAAGGAAGATAAAAAAGAGTTATTTATATCGACTACTATAGATATATAGATTTAAAAAACTAAAAATATGGGCAAACAATCGATGCTTCTAAAAGCTTTACTAAGCTTTATGCTAATCTTTATTATTGTGGGCATAAGCTTTGGCCAAAACTGGCAAACTAATTTTCAAGCGGCACAAAACAAGGCCAAAACCGACCATAAACCAATTGTACTGGTTTTCTCGGGGTCAGACTGGTGCGCACCGTGCATGAAACTGGAGCAGGAAATCTGGAATTCGGATACGTTTAAAAGCTATTCTGATGCTCATTTGGTTTTATACAAAGCCGATTTTCCGCGAAAGAAAAAGAACCAGCCCGACAACGAACAGCTGAAAAAAAATAAAGAACTGGCCGAAAAGTATAACTCCAAAGGGTTTTTCCCGCTCGTGGTTGTTTTAGATGAAACCGGAAAAGTTCTTGGAGAAACCGGCTATAAAAAGATGACCGCCGATGCTTACATCAAACAGCTTGAATCGTTTATAAAATGAAAGGGCTAAGCGTACTGTTACTTCTTGCTTTTTCGGTTGTTGGCCTTAGCGGCCAGCAAGCCCACAAGCGTACGCTAAAATTAATGGGCAGCCGTTTCGAGATAACTGTTGTTGCAACTAGCGAAGATAAAGCCAACCAATACATTGACGAAGCGATTGCTGAAATCAAACGTATTGAAAAACTAATTTCATCATGGGATGCCGGTTCTGAAACTTCAGCCATTAACAAACAGGCAGGAATAAAACCGGTTAAAGTTTCTGCCGAGCTTTTTTCGTTAATCGAACGAAGCCTGCGCATTTCAGCGCTTACTGACGGGGCATTTGATATTAGTTATGCCTCGATGGACCGTATTTGGAAATTTGATGGCACCATGACCGTTATGCCATCAGAAGCGGTAATTGCAGCTTCGGTAGCGAAAGTTGGTTATGCCAATATAAAACTCAACAAACAGGAATCAACCGTATTTTTAACCCAAAAAGGAATGAAATTAGGCTTTGGTGCCATTGGCAAAGGTTACGCTGCCGATAAAGCCAAAGAATTGTTAATAAACAAGGGGGTAAGCGCCGGAATTATCAATGCATCAGGCGATATGAACACCTGGGGTACTCAACCCGATGGCAGTCACTGGAAAGTAGCCATTACCAACCCGCTGAACAAAAACAAGGCCTTTGCGCTTTTACCCATAAAAAATGGTGCCGTGGTAACATCGGGCGATTACGAGAAATTTGTATTTCTTAACAATACCAGGTATGCCCACATTATCAATCCAAGAACCGGTTATCCGGCAAAGGGAATAATTAGCGTTACTGTTTTTGCACCAAGCGCCGAACTGGCCGATGCTCTGGCTACCTCTGTTTTTGTTATGGGCATTAATGTGGGGCTCGACCGAATAAATCAATTACCAAAAACAGAATGCATTATTGTTGATGACCAAGGGAAGATTCATCAATCAAAAAACATTGAAATAGAAACAGAAAAACAACAATGAAGAAAAAAATCATGCTACTTGCAGGGCTGGCTTTTATCATACTCAGCTCGTGCACAGTACTTAAGGAGTACGAAAAAGTTAACATCAACGATCCGGATATGGCACTGGCCGACCGTAAAATCGATAAGTTTCAAACCACTTTTCAATCGTACAGAGAGGCCGCTTCGGGTGCCAACGGAGGAAAAACCGGAGGTGGTTGTGGCTGTAATTAAGCAATTATTTTACTATGAAAATTATACTCATATTACTACTTACCGCCGCGGTATTTGTACTGCATGCACAGGAAAATGAAAGCGGTGAATACAAAAAACGGGTACTTGAAAATACCGAAATAGATATTCTGTTTAATTATTATGAACAAGACGGAGAGAATGCCGCGGTTACCGGAGGAATTGGCACCGAAGAGCTTACTGATATTTCGCCAACCCTTATTGTTGCCATTCCGTTAAACGACGATGACGTACTGACCATAAACGCTAATATTTCAGCATACACCTCTGCCTCATCAAGCAATATTAATCCCTTTGATGGAGCGCAACCAGCCGACCCTTTTGTTGCCAGCAGCGGCGCCTCAAAATCAGACACCTGGGTTAATCTTATCGGCAGTTACAGCCACAGTTCCGACGACCGCAACCGCATCTGGACAAGCAACGTTTCGGTGGCTGCTGAATACGATTATTTCTCGCTGGGATTGGGTGGAAGCCATACCTGGTTATTTAACGAAAAGAATACGGAATTATCGCTGAATGCCAATATATATTTCGATTCGTGGAGCCTGATTTATCCGGTTGAACTGCGCCCGCAAGGCAACGACGAACCAGATGAAGACGATTACATGCTGGATGACGAAGATGACTTTTACGGAAATGCATTTGGAACTTTGGTTCCCGGCTATGATCCTTCGTTTACAGAACATCCCGACAAAGGAAGAAATTCCTATTCGATCGGTCTTGGTTTTTCACAGATTCTTTCGAGCAAGCTGATTGGCTACCTGTCTGCCGACTTTATTTTACAGGACGGGTTGCTTTCAACACCCTACCACCGGGTATATTTTAGCGATAAAGAGGATTACTTTTTTCAGAATTTCCATTTGGCCGATGATGTGGAACGCTTGCCCGATTCGCGTTTTAAAATAGCGCTGGGCGGACGCCTGAATTACTTTGTTAACCATAGAGTAAGCCTGCGAACCTATTACCGCTTTTATACTGATGACTGGGGAATTGCTTCGCATACAGCCAGTATTGAAGTACCGGTAAAAATTACCGATAAATTTACCCTTTACCCCTCGTACCGATATTACATGCAAACAGCTGCCGACTATTTTGCTCCTTACAACCAGCATTTATCATCCAGCGAGTTTTACACCTCCGATTATGACCTGTCCGAATTTTCGGCCAACAATTTTGGCTTTGGCATAAGCTACACCGATGTTTTTACCAAAACGAAGCTTGGAAAATTTGGATTAAAAAGCATTGATTTTAAATACAATAAGTACGATCGCGACACAAAGTTTAGTGCATCAATGTTTTCGTTTGGAGTAAAGTTTATTATTGATTAAGCAATTTAAACAGTTGAATAACAACTTTTAACAGTAAACGAGTTTTTCAGGCCTGTTGTAATCTGTCGGGCCAGATATTGGGCAATTCACCACTAAATCCCATTTCCGGCAGATTATCAATCTGAGTCATTTCCTCTTCAGAAAGTTCAAAGTCAAAAAGATTAATATTTTTGTCGATTCGTTGTTTGGAACTTGATTTTGGAAGCACAACTACCTGGTGTTGAACAATCCAGCGTAGACAAACTTTAGCTATGGATTGCTTATATTTTTTTGCAATTTGCTGTAACAGTTCATTATCAAACACCCGCCCACGTGCCAAAGGCGACCAGGCTTCAATCACAATTTTATAGGCCTGGCAAAACTTTACCAGTTCGGGTTGCCAGTACCCGGGATGAAACTCAATTTGATTAACAGCAGGAATTACCCGGGCTGTTTTAAACAAAGCTTCAAGATGCTCTTGCCAGAAATTGCTCACGCCTATCGATCTTATCTTACCTTCGGCCTGTAATTCTTCAAGCGCGCGCCAGGTGTCGGCATTGGTTTGTTTCCAGTTATTGTAGTTTTTAGCATTCGCGGGCCAATGCACCAGGTAGAGATCGATATAATCAACATTTAGCCTTTCTAAGGACTTATGGAACTCCTTTTTGGCTGATTTATACCCCAAACAATCGCGCCAAAGTTTAGATGTCAGTACAATTTCTTCGCGCGGAATTCCACTGGCTTTTATGCCTTTCCCAACCGCCTCTTCATTTTTATATACAGCAGCAGTATCAATTAAGCGGTAGCCTTTTCTCAGAGCATATTCAACCGCATCTGCACCTTCCTGTTCTGTGGATTTGTACGTTCCCAAACCAACTAAGGGTAGGTAGTTACCATCGTTTAAAAGTAGTTTCATGGTTTTATTGTTGTTCATTTAGTTTTTATCGCCTTTGTTTTGAGGGAATTTTCCAGCAGTTATTTCTGAGAACTCCGCGAAATAATCATACGCAATTTTTTAGGTGAGCAAATAAAATGAGCCGTAGAACATTGTTATTTTTCGCTTATTACCCCAATAGCCAAAGTTCACATATAGCTTATTTTTTGTTGCTTAAAATTAGCATAATATCGACAGAAGAAAAAAGCAACTCCCTTAAAGTTCATCAAAAAGCGTAATCTGTATTTCAGGGAACTGCTGTTCAAGTTCTTTTCGTAATCCCACAATATGAGCAGCTCCGACAAACAGAATGCTTTTACTAAAATTGTTTTGAATGATTTGAGTGCCCAGGTTATTGGCAAAACGTTGATTGCGCTGATCAAAATAATTTACTGCCGCAGCACAATCACATATCGCTTGATTGGTGTAACGTAAAGCACTCAAACTATCAAGCAATTGAAGATGTTTGGGTTTGTTATTTACAATTCCGTACCGGCCAACAATCGAGGGAAAAACTTCACGTAAAACCAGTTTTCGTATGATACGTTTTTCGCGTCTGGCATAGGCAGTTCCTTGTATGGAATCGTCGCAGGCGTTCCAATATCGATGAAATTCGCCATTTGTTTGCTGATCGTCGGCTGCATAAACTTTTTTATGCTGAAGTTCAAGTGCCAGTTTTCGGGTTAATTCGTAATTTTCGTTTCGCTTTGATTTTTTATGTCCATCCGGGTAATAGCTATCAAGGTATTGGTAATAATAATAATTAGCTTCATCACGCAAATAAGCAAAAGATAAGAGCAAGCTGTCGTAGTCTGGTTTTTTTAACTGATGAAAGGGCAAAGCCAACAACGAATCAAAATGTTCAGGCTTAAAATTATAAGAGCTTTTAATTTTATTGCTGTATTTGAAAAATGCTTGAGATGATTTACTGTAGCCATTTTTCAAATAATCCCAGCTTAACGAATCATCGGGCATCGAATACTCCACAAAAATGGCCTCTGGCCGATACGCTAAAGATTTTTTATACAAAGGTTTATAGCTGTTTTTCACAATTCCCGAAACCTGATGCATGGTTCCCACCAAAACCAATTCGTGCTTTTTGGGTTGAGAAATAATGGATGAAAAAGTGAAGAAAAAGATTAGAAACAGTCCTGAATACTTCATTAATATTGTTTATTAGATTAACGTTTCTGATTTTAATACTAAAAAAACGTTTAACAATAAAAATTGTTGAAGGACTTTCTTGATTTGCAAAATTTATTTAAAACAATGCCAAAAAACTACACTTTTCGCTCCTTGTTGTTAAGCGTATACACCTCATCAACATACCTTAATGCACACATTAAATACACTCCTCGCTCGAACTGACGTAGGACATGGCTTTCAAACTCCATGATATCATCAATATAATAGGCATTAAAAACAGCTTTCATTTCTTCGTGTACAGCCAGTTTAAATAATAAATCATTCTTTTCGCGCTTAAAATCTTCGCGTAGGTGTTCTTCTAACTCCTTATGATAATCTACCGGAAATTGAGGCAATAATTTACTTCGTCGTTTCGCTTGCCTATTTTCAAGATCGCTTATTGTGTCAACCGGATTTAAATCGGGCATTGGTCCGCCGTTAACATTGTATGAACAACAGAAATTATATTCTTCCCAGATTTCGCGAATATACTTTTTTGCAATAGAAGTAAGCAAGGGGGTAAATTTTAATTTGTTTGCTGCCATTTTTGGCAGAAAGGAAAAGACCACCTGGTTTAATGCACTCGGAAACTGTGCGCTAAAGCCTTTGTAAAGTTCTTTGTAATGAGCTTCCAGCGCTTCTTGTTGTCTAATCAGGTTTTCAAAATCTTCGAGTCCCATGCCATTTTTTCTAAAAAGGTAGGGCAGAAAAAAGAAAAATCAAAACTTTCGTTCAAGAACAAATACACCACAAACATCTTCACTATCGAAAGTTGAACCAACAATTTGGTTTTCAGAAATACGATGTACCTCGAAAGTATTGGGCAGGTAGCTGATTTCGCGGCCATTTTGAATGGCTTTTACCTCCATGCTTTCCAACAGCAGTTTTCCCTCATCAAAAGTTCCTTTAACCTTTTCGGTAACCGTAATTTTGTAATTGTTTTCAACCTCTTCGGTAAAAACAAACAGCCCGCTTACTTCCTCTCCATTTTGAATGAGTTCCACTTCACCTTTCGATTTTCCATAAGCAAAGTCTTCTTTATATTTCCAGTGTCCGCTAATATCCATAGTGATAATTTTGGGGCAAACTTAACGAAAAAACCTTTTTACAGGCCATCCCGTTTTCTAACTATTGATGAAATTTATACCCTACTGAAAACATAAATGTGCGGTTGCGGGCAACCATGTCATAATCAGATTGTGGAGAAATGTTATTTAGTCCAAAGTGGCTGGAAAATTCAAAAATTAGTGAATTAATTTCTAATCCGCCACCAACAGCCATACCAACACCAAGTCGCTTAAGGTCGTCTTCGTCACCCGAACCCCATTCAATGTCCCACTCTTCATCGTAAGTCTCTGACCCTCCTTTTTCTTCAACTTTTGTTTTACCACTCAAACCAATTCCAACATAGGGTCCTAACATTCCGTAAATCCGTGCCTTACCAACGTCGGCATGCAACTTGCCCATTAACGGAATATCAAGATAATAGAGATTAACTTTAGCATTCGAGCTATACGAAATGCCCTCGTAGGTTTCTGTTTCATCCATTTTTATTCCTTTTGTAGTTAGTAACAAGGCGGTTTCAAAACTGGCACCTTCACTTATTTTCCATTCAAGAGTTGGCCCAAAATGAAAACCGGATTTCATTCCAAATTCATCACTTACCGATTCACCGTCTTCTTTTAACAACAAATCAGATAAAGTATATCCGCCTTTAAGTCCAAAGGTTTGAGCCAGCAATCCCGCCGAAAAATGGAGAAAAATAACCACAAGTAGTACGCTGATTAGTGATTTCATAATTTTTGATTTTTGGTTTATAGTATGCTATACGACAAGAAACCTATTTAGTTGTTTCTTTGCTTAAACAAGCTTTTCCGTAGCCCCAAAACCCATGCTCAACGCTTTACTGGTTCTGTTTTATCATTATTAGTAAGGTGAGAAGCTTATTAAAATCACAACATTTTGGGATTTCACACCTGAAGAGGGCTGGTTATTTTTGCCACAAGAAATTGAAACATTTTTAATCCAAAAATCATGAAAACAAGTTTACTCATTTTAATGTTGTTAAGTGTTGCTTTTACCACTTTTGCACAAGATTCCGCTTTAACGGATAATCAATACAATAATTCTGCCGACAACCTATTGGGGAAAGACTCAAAACTACTTGTTGGTGGCTATGGCGAAGTTCATTTTAATCAACCACTGTCCGGAGAGAGTTATAATAACGGAAAGTTAGACGTACACCGCATAGTAATGCTGCTGGGTTACAATTTCAACGAAAAGACTCAATTTATTACTGAAATTGAGTATGAACATGTAAAAGAAGTATATGTGGAGCAGGCTTTCCTGCAATACAAACTAAATAATGCCATTAGTTTTAGGGGTGGTTTAATGTTGGTTCCAATGGGAATTATTAACGAATATCACGAACCCACAACCTTTAATGGTGTGGAAAGGCCGCTGATTGACAACACAATTGCGCCCACAACATGGCGCGAGATTGGTTTTGGAATAACGGGTACAATTCTTCCGGTATCGCTGAAATACCAGGCTTACCTGATGAATGGTTTTAACGGGTACGATGGCTCGGGTAAATTAAATGGAGCGAAAGGGCTGCGCAGTGGCCGCCAAAAAGGGGCAGAATCATACATCAGTTCGCCCAATTTTGCAGGAAAAGTTGAATACTATGGCATACGCGGGCTAAACCTTGGGGTCTCGGCCTATCTCGGAAAAACACAGAGTACATTATACGATGGAATTGATAAAGATGATGACGCAGCAATAGCTGTTGCCGATTCTTCGGTTGTGGGCATTGCCATGCTTGGCCTCGATGCCCGATATGCCATAAAAGGACTTCAGCTGCGGGGGCAACTCTATTATGCCAACTTATCAAACACCAAGGAATACAACCAATTTACCGCCGGCACCAGCGGCACTTTGAATGATTTGGGTAGCGCAATGCTTGGCTATTATGCTGAAGTGGCCTATAATGTTTTCCGTTCGGTTGAAACCGAGCTGCAACTTCTTCCCTTTATTCGTTACGAAGTACTGAACACCCACAGTTCGGTAGAAAATAATATTGTAAAAAACCTGGCCTACGATAAAACAGCAATAACAACCGGACTTACACTGGCATTAACCAAAGGTGCAGTGGTAAAAACCGATATTCAATTTGTAAAAAATGCTGCCACCGACAAATATGCCAAGACCTTTAATGCGGGTGTTGGAGTAATGTTTTAAACCGTTTATAATGAGTAGCAAATCAGTAATTGTATTTATAATTTTTATAGTAAATTCCTTTTGGGGCCTGGCTCAAACGGAAATTAATTATTCGCCCAAAGCACTTGAAAAAGTGTTACAAAAACAAGGCTTAGCAGATTTTAAGGCGTTAAAAGAACTTACTGTGCCAAATAATCAGGTATTAACAACTAGTATTAACGGTAAATACTTTCTGATTACTGAAAACAATAAAATCGCTTACATTCATATAGGACGGGTAAATAGCTGCCGGGCCGGAGGCTGCAAAGCACAGCCGGTATTTATGGAGAATCGTGAGTCGGAATATTTTGATTATTTTATTCTGTTCAATAAAGATAAAACGGTTCTCGAAATAAAAGTCTTTAATTACCAGGCCACGCATGGGCACGAAATTACAGCAAAAGGCTGGCTTAAACAGTTTGTTGGCTACAACGGAACAAAACAGCTAAAAGTGGATAAAAACATTGATGCCATCTCCGGAGCAACAATTTCGGTTTATGCCATTACTGCTGATGTTGAAAATAAAACAGCCTTACTTAAGGAAGTAATGCAATAATCAGTGAAATTCAGACATTAACGTTTAAAGCTCCGGCGGGGATAGCCATCACCCTCCGGAGCTTTTATGGTTTTAAAATTCTGATAAAAAAACAAGGATATTTAACAAAGACGAATCAGCAAAAAAACACGATAAAGAACACAAGTTTGATTAAATTTAGGTGTCAAAAACAATAAACGCCTTTATTTATGAAACTTACAAAACTCACCATTGCGGCAATTATCTTGCTTTTGGTATTACCATCCGGCTACCTAATTTATCAGAGAAATTTGTCAAGCAGCACCAACCATTGGTTTTCAGCATCGGGTAATTGCGAATTGTGCCACGGAACAAGCGATGTTGCCTCACGCGATGCACAAGGAAACGATGTTTCGCCCATTACCCACTGGCGAAGCACCATGCTGGCCAACTCGTCGAACGACCCATTTTGGAGAGCAAAAGTAAAACACGAGGGGCTTGTTAATCCGGAGCATAAAGAGGCGCTGGAAAATGTTTGTACCCGATGCCATGCACCAATGGGCATGATAAATGCCTTGTTAAATAATGCTGCAGCTTATACTTTTGCCGATTTACAAAACGACGAAATGGGACAAGATGGCATCTCCTGTACGCTGTGTCATCAGATAAACGGTTTTCAGGCGGGTGAATTTTCGGGGGTGTTTAACCTTAATGAAGCAAAAGAAATCTACGGCCCATTTACAAGTCCAATTACGCAACAAATGTTTTCAAATACTGGCTATACTCCAGTTCATAACACCATAATTAACGAGTCACGATTGTGTGGTTCGTGCCATACACTAATAACCAATTCGGTTGACGATGACGGAAATTTTACCGGCCATACATTTGTTGAGCAAGCTCTTTACCACGAGTGGGAAAACTCGGTTTACAAGCAGCAAAACAAATCGTGCCAGCTGTGCCACATTCCTCGTATTGATGAAGGGGTACAAATTAGCAGCCGTCCCAATTTTGCAGCTAAACGCGAGCCCTTTGGAGTACATAGCCTGACCGGAGGAAACAGCTTTATGCTTGGTTTATTAAAACAAAATCACGAAGAGATGAACCTTGCGGCCGGAGAAGAAAACCTTACGGCTTCAATAAAACGAACTGAGGAGCTGCTGACACAGAATACCATAACAATTAGCCTTCAGGAAGAAAAGCGCACCTCCGACTCTGTTTACTTTGCTGTTCATTTAAGAAATAAGGCAGGCCATAAGTTTCCTACCGGATTTCCAAGCCGAAGAGCTTATCTCGAATTTATCGTAAGCAACAACCAGGATACCCTTTTTCATTCAGGTGCTGAAAACGCAACTGGATTAAACCACATTACCGACGGTAAGTACGAAAAGCATTACAATACCATTTCAAAACAAGACCAGGTTCAGATTTATGAATTTGTGATGGGTGACACCGAAGGAGAAGTTACCACTATTCTTGAACGCGCCTATGAACCATTAAAAGATAACCGAATTCCGCCCGAAGGGTTTAGTGTTACACATAGCAATTATGATACCGTTAGAATAGTTGGAAATGCTGTTTTTGACCCGGATTACAGCAATGGATTAGGTTCTGAACAACTTATTTATGCTTTACCGCTTTCGCTATTAAATGGCCTAACAAAAATAGGGGTAAAGATGCATTACGAAACAGTACCCGAAAGTTGGGTGCAGGATTTATTCAGCCACTCCGAAAATGATGAAAACATTGGACAGTTTAAAATGATGTATGAACAACTTGAGCATAAATCCATAGTAATTGCACGCGATTCTCTCGAGATGTTGTTTACAGGCCTGAACCAGGACAAATCCACCCCTGTTATAATTTACCCTAACCCAAGTGCCGGTACTATTCAGCTAAAAGGCATTAACAAAACCTACAGGTACACCGTATATTCGCAGAATGGGAAATACCTAAAAGGAGGAACCATCAATGCTGATGTTGAGCTAAACTTAGATTTACCGGGTGGATATTACTTCCTCTATTTGGAGTCAGGTAATCA
Organism: uncultured Draconibacterium sp.; assembly: GCF_963676735.1. Classification (NCBI taxonomy): domain Bacteria; kingdom Pseudomonadati; phylum Bacteroidota; class Bacteroidia; order Marinilabiliales; family Prolixibacteraceae; genus Draconibacterium; species uncultured Draconibacterium sp. Next base: position 2,507,937 of record NZ_OY781464.1, read on the forward strand.
ACAACACGTAAATCAGCTAATTATAAAATCGTAGAACATTTTATCGAAAAAGAATACAACAAAAAGCCGGCACTGAAAATTCAATGCCGGCTTTTTGCTCGCTGCCGAAAATGCTATTTTTTTAGCGAATGCAGGCCACACTCTTTGCCTGAGCCCTGCTCCCACCACCAGCGACCTGCACGAAAATCTTCGCCCGGTTGAATGGCGCGTGTGCAAGGCTGGCAGCCAATACTAACAAAACCTTTATCGTGCAACACATTGTACGGTACATTGTATTTTTTTACCCAGTCGATAGTTTCTTCCAGGCTCCATTCCATCAGCGGATTGAATTTCACGATCTTGTTACCTTCATCAAATTCAAAAAATTTCATTTCGCTGCGGTTTTCCGACTGCGAAGCACGTAATCCGGTAATCCAGATTTCGTTTCCTTTTAAAGCACGTTTTAATGGAATTACCTTGCGGATGTAACAACACTCTTTTCGGTTTTCAAGCGATTCGTAAAAACTAAACGGCCCCTTTTCATCCAACAGGTTTTCTACTTCGTTGGTTGGAGGGAAATAAGCTTTTATGGGCTTTTTATATTTTTCGAGCGTGCTGCGGTATACTTTATAGGTTTCAGGAAAAAGTCGGCCGGTATCTAAAGTAACAACTTTTACAGGCAGGTCGTTTTTAAAAATAATATCAGTTATCACCTGGTCTTCGTAACCAAAACTGGTAGTAAAAACCACTTTCCCGGGATGCTCTTCCACCAGGAATTGTAATTTTTCAAAAATCGATTTTTGTTTCAGTTGAGTATTGTACTTGTTTGTTAGTTCTTGCATATTCCTGTAATTATTTTTTACCATTAAGTTCTACCTCATTCACGCACACACCTCTTCAGTCCTTCAGTCCTTCAGTCCTTTATCCTTTGCTCATTTTACTCCACATACAAAACCAAACCCTTCAAATATTCGCTTTCGGGGTGGTAAATATTTACCGGATGATCAACCGGTTGGCTCATTTGGTGTAATATCCGCACATTTCGTCCTGAAATTGCAGCTGCAGAAAATACCGCTTCTCTGAATTTTTCTTTTGACACCACCTGCGAACACGAAAAGGTAAACAAAATGCCACCTTTACGAATCTGTTCGAAAGCACGGGTATTTATTCGCTTGTATCCTTTTAATGCCTGTGGCAGGGTATTCCGGTGCTTGGCAAATGCCGGCGGATCCAGAATTATCAGGTCGTATTTGTCCTGAATATCTTTCAGGTATTCGAAACCATCAATTACCGTTGATTTATGGCGTTTGTCGTTCGGAAAATTAAGCTCAACATTTTCATCTGTCAGGTCGATAGCCTTAGCCGATGCATCAACCGAATGTACCGATTTGGCACCACCCTGCATGGCGTAAAACGAAAATCCTCCGGTGTAACAAAACATGTTCAGCACATCGCGGTTTTTCGAGTAGTCTTGTACCAGTTTCCGATTTTCACGCTGGTCAACAAAAAATCCGGTTTTTTGTCCGCGCTCCCAGTCTACTTTAAAACGTAAACCATACTCCAGCACTTCATTTTCTGAATCCGACCCGAAAAGATAACCGTCTTCTGATTTTACTTCGGCTTTAAACGGTAATGTTTTTTCGCTTTTATTGTAAACGGCCTTAAGCTTATCGCCCAGCACTTCCTGCAAAGCTTTTACCAGCTCTTCGCGAATAAGATACATACCAATGGAATGCATTTGCATGACCGCCGTTCCGTTATAAAAATCGATAATCAGGCCGGGCATGCCATCGCCTTCGGCATGTACGAGGCGAAAAACATTGGTTTCGGTATTGTTTTCAAAACCTAACTTCATTCGTAGGTTCCAGGCTCGTTCTATTTTGCTTCTCCAGAAATCGTAATCAGGCACAACCTCTTCAAACGATACAATTCGCACTGCTATCGATCCTACCTGGTAGTGTCCGATTCCCAAAAACTGGTCTTTGTTTGAATATACTTTTACCAAATCACCTTCGGCAGGGGTGCCATACATTTTTTTTATTGCTCCGGAAAACACCCAGGGATGAAAACGCAGTAATGACTGGTCTTTACCCGATTTCAAAACCACTTTGACAAACTCTTTTGTCATGCTTAATTTTTTGAAAAGTTCTTGAAAATTTCCAATGCAGCCCACGCATCGGTAGCCGCATAATATTGTTGTGCTTCTGTTAATTCATCAGCCTCCCAGTTGGTAAGCTGTTGTCCTTTCGATATTCGAAACCCACAGGCAATGGCTGTTAATTTTTTCAGGCTAAAATTCTGAATACCCATTTCTTTAGCTTCGTCCTGCAGTTCTACAAAGCCACCGGGTTTAAAAGCAACAAATTCCTGCAATCCTTTAATATCGTCGCGAATGGCCACACCCGGTTTAATCACCTTATCATCGGCCAATAGCTCCACAATTTCGCGTGGCAATCCAATGCGGTTAATCCGAAATAAAAAGGCCTTGTTCTTTGTCGACAATTGCAATAATGCCACTTTGTTTACCACCCCTTTTTTAAATGAAGGTTTGGTCTCCGTATCAAAACCAATTGTATTTTCTCTACTTAGCTCCTCAATCGCGTATTTTACTTTCCGCAACGAATCTACCAATACAATTTGCCCTTCAAAACGTTTTAAAGGCAGGTCGGTTAATTCTTCGTTTGAAATACTTTCTCTAAACATTTATTCCTCCTCTTCGTCGGTTCCCCAGAATTTATCCAGCCACTGCGGATTCCCGGTTCCCGGAACTACGTCCTCGTTATTATTTTGTACCGAAAAATCGGCGTCGCTATAAACCAACATATGCACGGCGCGTAAAACGTTAACCAGCTGTTGCCCCCAGAATTCCTCAAAATGCAACTTACATTCTGCAAGTGTATCATTCATTACCTCTTCGTTGCCAATGCTGTAATTGGTAATACAGTCCTTTAAATCCTGGTAAATATCCAACAGATTTTCTGAGATGCTTGACCGTACCGTTTCTTCGCCAAATTGAATATTCGGATCAAAAACTTCGTAAAATCCATCATGTTCACCAAGTAACTGCATCCATTTTTGGTGCAACATATTATAATCAAGTTCGCTAACAAATTTCTCCAGCTCGTCTTCCATTACCGTTTCAATTTTGGGTAAAACCGATGCTTTTAAATAAAGCAAGGGAAGCATTTTCTGAAGTTTGCCCAAATTCTCTTCGGCACTAAGATGCGCTACATTCTCGATGGTAGAACAGTACTCGTTGGCTACTGTTACAAATTCGACCACATTTTTTGAATATACGACCTGATCCATTCTTAATTATAAATTGCCCGTTAAAAAACTGCTGCAAAAGTAGTAAAGTTTTTTAAGAGAGCAGGGTAATGGAAAAAGTTGGTTGACAGGAAAAATTGGATTCGATAAGGAGGAGCAATTAAAACTATGGCCTTGCGGTAGTTTTTTTAAGCACAACAAAAAATTATCAACACCGTTTTCTGAAGTTTTAAAGCTCTTTAATCATTCCATTCCAGCAGGTTATCTACCCGATAGATTATTTTTTTGTTATCAAGAAGCCATTTAATTACTTCGCGCATTTTTTGCTGGTCGCCTTTTAATTTAAATAGCAAACTCTCATACGAACATGGCTTTTCAATCAGCGTTTTTACCCGTTTGCTTATGGTTTCAAATTCGTAATCGCTTAAAGCAAGCGTATTTTTTGCTTTGCAAATATCGCAGGTTCCACAAGCCGGAGCGTCCGTTTCGCCAAAGTAATTCAATAATATCTGGCTTCGGCATGTTGCCGAATCGGTAGCATAATGAATAACCGCCTCAATCTTTTCTATGTAATCTTTTTTACGCAGGTCGTAATTCTCTTTCGAAATCTTTAAGCGATCAACAGGCACACGCTCTTTGGTAAAATAAATAAAAGGGGTCTGGCTCCTTGGCACATAATCAATTACTTTCGACTGGCGCAGGTGTTTCAGGTAGTTATAAACCTGGTCGCCATCAAGCCCTGTACGTTTCGATAGCAGTTCTTCATCAATCGCCACGTAACCGCTAAACAATCCGGTATACGAGCGCAATAATAATTTTATAAAATCGTCGAGTTTGGCATTGGCCACCTGAAATTTGTACAGCTCGTCGCGCGATATTGGGAAATACACCCGCGAAGGGCTATCCACCTGCTCGGTAAATTCGAGATAGGCCTGCCGCTGTAATATTTTTAAACTATTGTAAACCATGGCCTGCTGAAACTTATAAGCCTGTGCAAACCCCTGAAGGCTAAACTCGTGCACCATTCCTTTTCCGTGGCCAACCGCCACCTGAAAATAGTTACAAAGCGAATCGTATATACGTTTTATATTATCAATGTCGGGGAACGATACAGTAATATGTTTTTTGAGTTTGGTGGTATCGGCATTATTGTATAAAAGCACCGCAGCTGATTTCTTTCCATCGCGCCCTGCCCTGCCTGCCTCCTGGTAATAGGCTTCAAGCGAATCGGGCGAATCAATATGAATAACAAAACGAACGTTGGATTTGTCAATCCCCATTCCAAACGCATTGGTGGCCACAATTACCCTTGTTCTTCCGTTCAGCCAATCGTCTTGCCGTGCGCTACGTATGGCATTGCTTAGTCCGGCATGATAATAGTTGGCCGAGACACCATTCTTCCGCAATTCGAAGGCCACTTCGCGGGTTGCTTTTCGGTTGCGAACATATACAACACCCGAGCCTTTCACTTTTTGCAGGGTATCAAGCAGGTAGCCGGTTTTGTTTTCTACGTGGCGCACCAGGTAACTCAAATTTTCGCGATGAAAAGACATTTTTAACAAATTCTTCTCTTTGAAGCCCAGTTTATCCTGTATGTCGTCGGCCACTTTTGGCGTTGCTGTTGCTGTTAAAGCCAATACTTTTACAGCTGGCAAAAGTTTGCGTACCTCAACAATATTTAAATAGCTGGGCCGAAAATCGTAGCCCCATTGCGAAATACAATGTGCCTCATCAACCGTTAACAGGTTGACGTTCATTTGCTCCAAGCGCTCCAGAAAACGTTGCGAATTCAGTCGTTCCGGAGAAACGTATAAAAACTTATAATTCCCCCAAACGGCATTATCAAGGGTAAGTTTTATTTCGCGTGCCGACATGCCGCTATGCACTGCCAATGCTTTTATTCCTTTCCTGTTCAGGTTTTCTACCTGGTCCTTCATTAAGGCAATTAAAGGAGTAACCACCACACAAATACCTTCGTGCGCCAAAGAATAAACCTGAAAAGTTATGGATTTTCCTCCTCCCGTTGGCATCAGTCCAAGCGTATCCTTTCCGGAGGCAACAGCTTCAATAATTTCAAGCTGCAGCGGCCGGAATTCGGGGTAGCCCCAATAGCGGGTAAGTATCTGCCTGAAGTCTTCCATTAATACAAATTAAGAAATCATTTTAAGCTTTAACAATTTTTATCCTTCAAAACTGGGTATGCCTTAAATAATTCGGCTCTGGTCCACTATTTTTTTGTAGTTTTGCGCTTTAATAAAAACATAAAAATAGTTAGGCATGTCGTTTCTAGAAGACAAAATTCAATTTGAAGGTTTAACCTTCGATGATGTTCTTTTAATTCCCTCATATTCAGAACTGTTACCCCGAGAAGTCGATCTTTCTTCAAGATTTACCAGAAACATTGTAATTAATACCCCGATTTTATCGGCAGCGATGGATACTGTTACCGAACACAAAATGGCCATCGCCATTGCACGCGAGGGAGGTATTGGTGTTATTCATAAAAACATGGGTATTGAAGAACAAGCCCACCAGGTAACAACCGTAAAACGTGCCGAAAATGGTATGATCTACGACCCGATTACCATTACCCCTGAGAAAAAAGTTATTGATGCCCTTCAGTTTATGGCCAAATATAAAATTGGAGGTATTCCTGTAGTTGACGGACACGGGCACCTGGTTGGCATTGTTACCAACCGCGATTTGCGTTTCGAACGCAACATGGAACGCCCAATTTCAGAAGTAATGACCAGCGAGAACCTGGTTTCGACTACTGAATCTACCGACCTTGAAAAAGCCGCAGAAATTCTTCAGGAATATAAAATAGAAAAACTGCCCGTTGTTGATAAACACAATAAACTTATCGGGCTGGTAACCTACAAAGACATTACAAAAGCAAAAGATAAGCCACTGGCCTGTAAAGATGAAAAAGGCCGTTTACGTGTAGCAGCAGGTATTGGCATTGCCGGCGACACTATGGATCGGGTTGACGAACTGGTTAGGGCACAGGTTGATGCCTTGGTTATTGACACCGCCCACGGACATACCAAAGGAGTGGTTGACATGCTAAAGCGGGTAAAAGCAAAATACCCCGAAAAAGACGTGGTGGCCGGTAACATTGCCACTGCCGAAGCTGCAAAATTATTGGTTGCCGCAGGTGCCGATGCCGTAAAAGTTGGAATTGGCCCGGGATCAATTTGTACAACCAGGGTGATTGCAGGCGTTGGAGTTCCACAACTTTCAGCCATTTATAATGTATCAAAAGCCATTAAAGGCGCCGGTGTACCGGTTATTGGCGATGGCGGTATTCGCTATTCGGGCGATATTGTTAAAGGACTTGCTGCCGGAGCCGACTCAATGATGGCAGGAGGTTTGTTTGCCGGTGTTGAAGAATCGCCAGGCGAAACCATTCTATACCAGGGCCGTAAATTTAAGGCTTACCGCGGAATGGGGTCGGTTGAGGCCATGCAAAAAGGTTCGAAAGACCGCTATTTCCAGGATATGGAAGAAGACATAAAAAAACTGGTTCCGGAAGGAATTGCTGCACGTGTACCATATAAAGGATCGTTGTACGAAGTATTGTACCAGCTTATTGGTGGCTTGCGTGCAGGAATGGGATACTGCGGAGCACAAAATATCAAAATTTTGCAGGAAGCAAGGTTTACCCGTATTTCCAATGCCGGGGTGCAGGAAAGTCACCCACACGATGTAAGCATTACCCGTGAAGCACCAAACTACAGCAGCCGCCAATAAGGGCAGGCTGCTTTGCCAAAACAAAATAAATACACGGAAACGGGACATTATTAACGTTCAAAATTTTTAAACGTAAGTGTAAAATGAACAGGATTTTCTTTTCGTTGATTGTTATTGTTGTCTTATCTTTTCAGGCATTGGCCCAGCAATCCGAAATACTTTTAACAGTTGGCCATCAAGAAATTAGCAAAAATGAGTTCGAGCACATTTACAAAAAAAACAACAGTAACCTGTATGCAGAAAGTGATAAAAAATCGCCCGAAGAATACATGGAATTGTTTATCAACTTCAAACTAAAAGTTGTTGAAGCAGAAACACTAAAAATGGATACCAGCCAGACCTTTATAACAGAGCTGGCCGGTTATCGGAAAGAAATTGCCGCACCTTATTTAACCGATATTAATTTTAACGAACAGCAGGTAAAAGAGCTTTATCGTCGAATGACGCACGAAGTACATGCCAGCCATATCCTATTGAAGTTAGATAACAATGCTCCGGCAGGAACCAAACAAGAAGTGCTCGGTAAAATTAACAAAATACGCAATGAAATTCTGGCCGGAAAATCATTTGAAGACGCAGCTGTTGAATATTCGGAAGACCCCTCGGCAAAAACCAATAAGGGAGATTTGGGCTATTTTTCGGCATTTACCATGGTTACGCCTTTTGAGGACGCAGCTTTTACTACTAAGGTTGGAGAAGTAAGTGAGCCGGTAAAAACTGATTTTGGCTATCATTTACTGAAAGTACACGACATCCGCACCAATAAAGGCGAAATACAGGTGGCACATATTATGAAAAATACGCCTAAAAATGCTACCGAAGAGGAAATTGCTCAAGCCAAAGCAGCCATTGATTCGATTTATCAACTGTTGCTTAATGGTGCCGACTTTGCAGAACTGGCAAAACAAGAATCACAAGACCGCCGTTCAGCAGTTCGTGGTGGCGAAATGCCCTGGTTCTCGGCAGGCAGAATTGTAAAGGAATTCTCTGATCCGGCATTTGCACTCGAAAACAACGGCGATATTTCGGCCCCGGTACGAACGCCTTTTGGCTACCACATCATAAAACGACTCAATGCTCGACCAGTTCCTCCTATCGAGGAAGCACGTGCCGCTATCGAAAGCCAGATAAAAAAAGATGCTACACGTTCCTCGTCAGGAAAAAAGGCCTTTGTTCAGCAACTAAAAGAAATGTATGACTTTACGGAAAATGAAGCCGCAAAAGAGCAACTAAAAGGAGTAAACATAGGCGATACCATCGTTCCCCAACTTACTTTTTTTACCATCGATAATCAAAATTTTGGCACCAAAGAATTTCAAAATTTTATTGTGGCCAAAAAAATCAGGTATGGCTCCTTTCTTTCGGTTTACGAGCGCTGGGTAATGGACGAAATAATTCAACTGGAAGATGCCAGGCTGGAAGAAAAGTACCCGGAATTCCGGTACCTGATGAACGAATACCACGATGGGATTTTGTTGTTTAACATTTCGCAGGAAAAAATTTGGGACTACGCAGCAAAAGATAGCACTGGCCTTGAATTGTTTTACGAAAAGGATAAAGACAAACATTTGTGGGGCCATCGTTTTAAAGGGCATATTATCAACTGTAAAAACCCTGAAGTACGCGAAGAAGCTGAGAATCTTTTTGGTGCCGGAATGACAGCCGACGAAGTTGTTGCACATCTTAACACCGAAGAAGATGAACTTATTACCATTGAAACCGGAGCCTGGGAAGAAGCAGAAAATGAGGTGGTTGATTATTACGTATGGAATGGCAAAGAGCCCGAAGGTTTTAATAGCTCAACTACCTTTATCCGAGGCGATAAAATAGAACCACAACCAAAAACACTGGACGAAGCACGCGGACTGTTTATCTCTGATTATCAGGATTACCTCGAAAAAGAGTGGTTGAAAGAGCTTAGAAAAAAGCATAAAGTTAAGGTAAATAAAAAACTGCTAAAAACCATTTCTGGTGTATAAGCGGATAATAATATATGGCTATTTAATTGCTTTGGTGGCGCTTTCGGGTTGTTCGTCGGCACCCAAAGAAGAAGCAGTTGCACGGGTAGGTGAAAAAACGCTATACCGGTCGAAACTGCTTGAAATATTGCCAAAAGATATAAGCCGCGACGACAGTATTACACTGAGTAACGATTACATTGACAAGTGGATAAAACAGGAGCTACTTATTCAGAAAGCCGATGAAAATTTGAGTGCCGAACAAAAGGATTTAAGCGCAGAATTGCAGGAATACCGGAATTCGCTTATTATTTACAAATACAAAAACGAGCTGATAAAACAACGCATGGACACCACTGTTTCGGGCCAGCAAATAGAGGAATACTATGCCCGAAACCAGGCCAATTTCAACCTCAGTTCAAGTATTGCAAAAGCCACTTTTGTAATGATACCGACCGATTTGGCCAATCCGGAACTGGTTAAGGAATTGGTGGCCGACACTTCCCCCGAAGGCATTGACGAACTGCGCGAGTATTGTGGACAATATGCAAAAAAAGCAAACATTTCTGTTGATGAGTGGATTAACTTTCAGGTGCTAAAAAAAAACTTTCCTGAAAATATTACTGACGACGAAGCATTTTTATCCGGTAAATCCTTCTACGAAATGAATGATTCAAATTATTATTATCTTGTCAGCATTCATGATTACAAATTAAGCAACGACCTGGCTCCGCTTGAATTTGTGGAGAACAACATTAAGAACCTGATTTTGAATCAGCGAAAAATCCGGTTTTTAAAAGAAATGGAAGAAAACATTTACACAGAAGGTGTAAGACAAAAGAAATTCAAAATTTATGACACGAAAACAAATTAGAGAAAATAAGATGACTAGATTTTTTTTAACAACAATGCTGTTGCTTGCCATGCTAACAGCAACAAATGCCCAGGACAAAGTTGTAGACCAGATTGTAGCCGTGGTGGGTGGAAATATTATTCTGAAATCCGACATCGAAAATATGCACATTAATCAGCAGGCACAGGGAGTTACCTCTGAGGGCGATATGAAATGTGAAATTCTGGAAGATTTCTTAATTAATAAACTGCTGGTAGCCGAAGCAGAACTGGATACCCTAATTACAGTTACGCCCAGCCAGGTAAACCAGCAAATGGACGGACAGTTGCAAATGTACTTGCAGCACTTTGGTACTGAAGCTGCTGTTGAAGCCTACTTTAACAAACCCATTGCCAGTATTAAAGCTGATATGCAAGATGCCATTCGCGAACAGTTGCTAAGCCAGCAAATGAGGTCAAAAATTGTTGAAAATGTTACCGTCACCCCCTCCGAGGTGCGTTACAATTACCGCAACCTTACTAAAGAGGAAATACCGACAATACCTACCCAGTACGAGTATGCACAGATTACTGTACAGCCAAAAGTAGATATTGAAGAAGAAAACCGCGTAAAAGCCAAATTGCGCGAAATAAAAAAACGAATTGAAAACGGGTCGAGCTTTGCAGCAATGGCCGTTATTTACTCTGAGGGGCCATCAGCCAAAGATGGAGGAGTTATAGGCTACTCGGGTCGGGCACAACTTGATGCCGCTTATGCATCAGCTGCCTTTAACCTAAAAGGCGATAAAGTATCAAATGTGGTAAAAAGTGCATTTGGTTACCACATTATTCAACTGGTTGATAAAAAAGCAGGCAAAGTGAACACACGCCATATTTTGATGAAACCAAAAATATCAGTAGAAGCAAAAGAAGAAGCCTACAACCGTTTGGATAGCCTTGCCAACTTAATCCGCAAAGATGAAATAGCTTTCGAACAGGCAGCACAAATGTTCTCGTACGATAAAAACACCCGAAATAACGGAGGTGTAGCTATTAACACAAATACGATGTCGTCTAAATTTGCCATTGAAGAAGTAGATGCCGATGTGAGTAAGGTTATAACTAAAATGAATTTAAACGAAATTTCTGATCCGTTTGAAACCATTGACATGGAAAACCAACAGCAGGTTTATAAAATTATTAAGCTGGTAAATAAAATTGACTCACATAAAGCTGACCTGCAAAACGATTACCAAACACTGGCCGAAATGTATTTGGCGAAAAAGAAAGAACAAGTTCTGCAGGAATGGATTTCCGAGCGGCAATCGCAAACCTACATTCGTATCGACAGAACTTATGCCAACTGCAACTTTAATTTCGAAAACTGGATTAAATAACCCACGAATCTACTGATAATGAATTTTAAAAACGACGTTGAAGCTTTAGATGCTCTTCAGGCGAAATACCAGGACCTGAAGCAGGAAATAACAACCGTAATATACGGGCAGGATGACATTGTTAAACAAGTGCTTATTTCGCTGTTCAGCAAAGGACACGTTCTGCTAATTGGTGTTCCGGGACTGGCAAAAACACTACTGGTTACCACCATTGCTAAAATTTTGGGGTTAAACTACAACCGCATACAATTTACGCCCGACCTGATGCCGTCGGATATTATAGGTACCGAAATTCTGGATAACGAACGAAACTTTAAATTTATACAGGGCCCTTTATTTGCCAATATTATTCTGGCCGACGAAATTAACCGTACCCCTCCAAAAACCCAATCGGCATTGCTCGAAGCCATGCAGGAACGTGCAGTAACTGCTGCCGGTCAGCATTTCGAACTCGATCGTCCGTTTTTTGTACTGGCCACTCAAAATCCCATCGAGCAGGAAGGAACCTATCCCCTGCCCGAAGCACAGCTCGACCGTTTTATGTTTTCGGTATGGCTTGACTACCCAAAACTTGAAGACGAAATTACCATTGTAAAAAATACAACTACCATACAAAACACCGAGTTAAAACCAGTTATTTCAGGTAAAGAAATTCTTTACTTTCAAGACCTTATTCGTAAAATTCCGGTAAACGACAATGTGCTGCGTTATGCCGTTACCCTGGCTGCCAAAACACGCCCCGAGAGCGAAAATGCCGCCGAAATTTCAAAACAGTACCTAAAATGGGGAGCCGGACCTCGTGCTTCACAATACCTGGTATTGGGCGCCAAAACCCATGCTGCCCTGAACGGAAAGTACTCGCCCGATATTGAAGATGTAAAAGCCATAGCACCCTCTATTTTACGACACCGCATTATAAAAAACTACAAAGCCGAAGCTGAAAACATTTCAATCGACCAAATCATCGACAAACTGCTTTAATGCTGCTTATCAAAATTTATAAAAACGTTGTTTCGCGCAATTTTATGCTTTTTGCGCTCTTGCTGGTACTTACCTTTGTAGCCGGCACTACCTCTGCACAACAGAAAAAACGGGTGGAAATTTTACAGGCAGAATCACTGGAACAAAGCCAGGAAATTGCCAACGCCCAACGCCTGATTAACAATGTAATTATTCGCCATCAGGACATTTTAATGTACTGCGACAGCGCATACACATACGAGGGCACCAACCGGGTAGACGCATTTGGCAACGTTCATATTAACCAGGCTGATACGCTGCACCTTTATGCCCGTAAAGTTTATTACGATGGCGACAGAAGTTTTGCCCAGGCCATCAACAATGTAAAGCTGGTGAATACGGAGATGACACTATACACCGACACATTGGATTACGACATGAATTTAAATGTTGGTTACTATGATTGTTTCGGAAAAATTGTAGACAGCACGAACACACTTACAAGCAAAGTAGGGAAATACTACCTTGATGACAACACCGCCCACTTTACCGATAGCGTGGTGGGATTTAGCCATAAATACACCATCAACAGCGAAGACCTTCGTTACAACACCCAAACCGAAGTAATCTTTTTTAAAGGTCCAACCACCATTCGCGACTCGGTAAATACGCTTTATGCCGAAGATGGCTGGTACAACACCCAAAGCGGAGAGGCCGATCTGACTTTACGCCCCATGGTTTTCAACGAAACCCAATCGATACAAGCCAGGCAAATCAGCTACAACCAGGAAAACGGCGATGGTTATGCCATCGGAAACGTACACATTGAAGACTTTGATAACCGTACCATAATAAAAGGTAACAGTGTTATTTATAACGATTTGAATGAAACAGCAACCGCAAGCGACTCGGCTGTGTTTATATCGTACAACGAAACCGACAGCCTTTTTTTGCATGCCGACACGCTAAAAAGTATTCCGGACACCATTGAAGGCGAAAACCTGGTGATGGCCTATTACGGTGTACGTTTTTTCCGTACCGACGTGCAGGGCATTTGCGACTCGCTGATGTATTACACCAAAGACTCGCTGGTGGAATTACACAACAACCCGGTAATCTGGAGCGACCAACACCAACTCAGCGCCAATTACATTGAGATGATACAGCACACCAACGCGCCCAACGAAATGCACCTGATGAAAAACAGTTTTATTATCTCGAAGCAAGATTCGGGGCGTTTCGACCAAATTAAGGGAAAAGACATGATTGGCTATATAATTAACGGAAAGCTGAATAACATTGATGTTGACGGCAACGGCCAAACCTTATATTACGCCCGCGATAAGGAAGCAGTTATTGGTTTAAACAGAGCCGAAAGCAGTAATATTGCTATCCGTTTTAAAGAAGGAAAAATTCACTCCATTGCCTTTCAAAAACAACCCGAAGGACAACTAAAACCCATCCTGAAACTCGACGAAAGCGAAAAAACACTGCCCGGCTTCGAGTGGAAAATAAACCTTCGACCTTTATCTAAAAACGATATTTTCTGGAGACCGGAAAAGAAAGATGTTTCTCCAGAGCAAGATGTTGTTACTGAGCAGTAGGTCTTGAGGATTGGCTTAAGTCGCTGAACATTTTATATTGATGCAACTTTTACATTCAACAAAAGTTACTTCAATGTTAACACAAAACAGACATTTCGGTATTATTCTTCTTTTTTTAAGAAAAAACAGGCTTTTCATTTTCATTTTAAAATAATATTTTCATATTTGCAGCAAATCATAAGCAAATGACAAAAAATATCAACATTTCTCTTCTTAGCCTCATTATTGGTATTCTTCTTCTAACAAGACAGAATTGAGAATGGTGTGTTGATTAACGATATTGGAATAAAGAAGCCATTCTCACATTGAGGATGGCTTTTTTCATGAATGACAGACACTTAGCTTAAAAGAAAAATAACATAAAATATAACAAATCATGAGCGACAGACTTTACATTTTCGACACAACTTTAAGAGACGGCGAACAGGTGCCGGGTTGCCAGTTGAACACGGTAGAAAAGATTGAAGTTGCCAAAGCATTGCAGGAATTGGGAGTAGATGTTATTGAGGCAGGATTCCCTATTTCGAGCCCCGGCGATTTTGAATCGGTAGTAGAGATTTCGAAAGCGGTTACATGGCCAACAATTACAGCCTTAACCCGCGCAGTACAAAAAGACATTGACGTTGCAGCCGAATCACTCAAATACGCTAAAAAAGGGCGTATCCATACAGGTATCGGAACATCTGATTTTCATATTTACCACAAACTCAACTCAAATCCTGATGCCATTTTAGAACGTGGGGTTGAGGCTGTTAAGTACGCTAAGAAATACGTTGAAGACGTAGAGTTTTATGCCGAAGATGCCGGACGTACAGGAAACGAATACCTGGCCCGTGTTATTGAGGCAGTAATTAAAGCCGGTGCTACTGTTGTAAATATACCGGATACCACCGGTTACACATTGCCACACGAATTTGGTGCAAAAATCAAATACCTGATGGACAACGTGCCAAACATCCACAAAGCGATTATTTCAACCCACTGTCATAACGATTTGGGAATGGCAACTGCCAACACTGTTTCAGGAATCCTGAATGGTGCCCGCCAGGCAGAAGTTACCATTAACGGAATTGGCGAACGCGCCGGAAACACTTCGTTGGAAGAAGTGGTAATGACCTTAAAAACACATTATAAATCACTGGGTATTGAAACCGGAGTAAACACTCAGAAAATTTATGGAACCAGCCGACTGGTTTCTACTTTAATGAACATGCCGGTGCAACCCAACAAAGCAGTGGTTGGGCGTAATGCATTTGCACACTCCTCAGGTATTCATCAGGATGGCGTATTGAAAAACCGCGAGAATTACGAGATTATGGACCCAACTGATGTGGGAATCAACGAATCGGCAATTCTGTTAACTGCCCGTAGTGGCCGTGCTGCATTAAAACACCGTTTAGAGTTGTTGGGCTTTGAGCTGGATAAAGAAAAGCTGGATGAAGTATACGAAGAATTTTTGAATCTGGCCGATAAGAAAAAAGACATTCGTGATGACGATATTGCCTTGCTTGTTGGCGATGCAACCCGTAAAGAACGTCGGATAAAACTGGACTACCTGCAAGTGGTTTCAGGAAAAAGTCTGAAACCCATGGCAACAGTTCGTTTGGACATTGCAGGCGAAAAATTTGATGCCACCTCTGCCGGAAACGGCCCTGTTGATGCAGCCATTTCTGCCGTTAAACAAATTATTCACCGCCAGGTTATAATTGAAGAATTCCTGGTGCAGGCGATTACTCGTGGCAGCGACGATATTGGAAAAGTACACATGCAGGTAGATTACCAGGACAAAATGTACCACGGCTTTGGTGCACACACCGACATTATCACCGCATCAGTTGAAGCTTTTCTTGATGCAATAAACAAATTGCCTGTAGCAGAATAAGTATAGAATTTAAGGCTGTTATTTCGACGACGCAGGAGGAGAAATCTGTCTCCTATCAGAACAGGTTTCTCTGGCTTCAGCCTTCGAAATGACAAGAAGAAAAGAAAAATTATGACAGCAAAAACATTATTTGATAAAATTTGGGATGCACATGTGGTAAAACAGGTTGAAGGTGGCCCCAATGTATTGTACATCGACCGACATTTTATACACGAAGTAACCAGCCCGGTTGCCTTTTTAGGACTTAAAAACCGTGGATTAAAAGTGTATCGCCCGGATCAAACAACAGCAACTCCCGACCATAACGTACCAACCATAAACCAGCACCTGTCGATAAAAGACGAACTATCGCGCAACCAGGTGGAGATGTTAAAAAAGAACTGTGCCGAAAATGGCATTACTTATCACGGTTTAGGAACCGAAGGACACGGCGTTGTACATATTATTGGCCCTGAAATGGGACTGACACAACCGGGTATGACCATCGTTTGTGGCGATAGCCACACCAGTACTCATGGTGCATTTGGAGCCATTGCTTTTGGAATTGGCACCAGCGAGGTAGAAATGGTTTTGGCCAGCCAGTGTATTATGCAGCCTAAACCAAAAAAAATGCGCATAACCATTAACGGACAACTAGATAAAGGTGTTACAGCAAAAGATATCGCGCTGTACATCATTTCTAAAATATCAACAAGCGGCGGTACCGGCCACTTTATCGAGTATGCCGGATCGGCTATCACCAGCCTGTCAATGGAAGGCCGCATGACCCTTTGTAACCTGAGTATTGAAAGTGGTGCCCGTGGCGGAATGATTGCGCCCGACGAAACTACATTTAGCTATGTGAAAGGCCGCCAGTTTGCACCTCAGGGAGCCGATTGGGATAAAGCAATGGAAAAATGGGCCGAATTAAAAACCGATGAAGGAGCTGCATTCGATACAGAGTATACTTTTGAGGCTGCCGATATTGAGCCGATGATTACCTACGGTACAAACCCGGGAATGGGAATTGGTGTTTCACAGACTATTCCAACTTCAGAAGGTTTGTCGGGAACAGATAAAACAACTTATCAGAAGTCGTTGCAATACATGGGTTATAACGAAGGTGAAGCCATGAAAGGGAAACCTGTGGATTATGTATTTCTGGGTAGCTGTACCAACGGAAGAATTGAAGACTTCCGTGAATTTGCCAGCTTTGTAAAAGGCAAGAAAAAAGCCGATAACGTTACAGCCTGGCTGGTACCCGGATCAAAACAAGTGCAAAACCAAATTGAGGCCGAAGGCCTGGTTCCGATTCTGGAAGAAGCCGGTTTTGAGTTGCGTCAACCGGGTTGCTCAGCCTGTTTGGCAATGAATGACGATAAAATTCCTGCGGGAAAATACTCTGTTTCAACATCAAACCGAAACTTCGAAGGCCGCCAGGGACCGGGAGCACGCACCTTGCTTGCCAGCCCGTTAACCGCAGCAGCAGCCGCAATTTCAGGAGTTATTACAGACCCAAGAGAAATGATGTAGAACCGCACAGGGCTAAGCGCAAAGAGCACAGCGAATAAAGAACGCTAAGCATTCTTGCTCTTGGCACTCTGCTTAATTTTAAAAAAATGGCATACGATAAATTTTCAGTAATAAATACACCGGCAGTACCTCTGCCAATCGAAAACGTTGATACCGACCAGATTATTCCTGCACGTTTCCTGAAAGCAGTGGAACGTAAAGGTTTTGGCGATAATCTTTTTCGCGACTGGCGATACGAGAACGATGGAAGTCCGAAAGCTGATTTCCCTTTGAATAATAAAAAATACACCGGAAAAATTCTGGTTGGCGGAAAAAACTTTGGCAGTGGCTCGAGCCGTGAACATGCCGCATGGGCAATTTACGATTACGGGTTCCGAGTGGTAGTATCAAGCTTCTTTGCCGACATTTTTAAGGGCAATGCCTTGAACAACGGACTGCTACCCGTTGTTGTTTCTCCCGAGTTCCTTGAGAAAATATTTGCTCAGATTGAAAAAGATGCAGACTCAACTTTTGAAGTTGATTTGCCAAACCAAAAATTCACCATAACGGCAACAGGCGAATCGGTTGATTTTGAGATTAATCCATACAAAAAACACTGTTTACAAAACGGCTTGGATGATATCGATTACCTGGTTGATATGAAAGAGCAGATTGCAACTTTTGAAGAGGCATAATAGCTGGCGAGCCGCTCTCTCCGAATGAGTGTCTCGCTGCAATATATAAACAGACAGACATAGACAACAGTGAGGCTTCACAGGAAGTGAAACCGCCACTTAAGCTCATAATAAAAATATGACAGGCAAAACAGTAGAAATTTCAGGTAAGCAACTTACCATTATGGACACCACCCTTCGCGATGGCGAGCAAACTTCCGGAGTTTCGTTTAGCGAAGGGGAAAAACTCAGTGTGGCAAAGGTTCTGCTTGAAGATGTAAAGGTCGACCGCATTGAAATTGCTTCGGCACGGGTGTCGGAAGGCGAATTTAAAGGCACCCAAAAAGTGATGCGTTGGGCAGCCCAAAAGGGGCATCTCGATAAGGTTGAAGTACTTGGCTTTGTTGACGGAAAAATTTCGCTGGAATGGATTGCAAAAGCCGGTGGAAAAGTGTTGAATTTGCTGTGCAAAGGATCGTATAAACACGTAACCGAGCAACTGCGAAAAACGCCCGAAGAACACGTTGCCGATGTTAAGGAGGTAATTAACTTTGCTGATGAAATGGGCATTAGCGTAAACATCTACCTGGAAGATTGGTCGAATGGAATGCGTAACTCGAAAGACTATGTTCATTTTATGATTGCCCAGCTGAAGGATGAGAAAATTGAGCGTTTTATGCTTCCCGATACGCTGGGTATACTTGATCCGGATGAAACCTATGACTTCTGTCGCGAAATGATAGAAAGTTTCCCTGATGTGGAGTTTGATTTTCATGCGCACAACGATTACGACCTTGCCATTGCCAACGTATTTCATGCCATTAAAGCCGGTATGCGCTGTGTTCACACCACCGTTAACGGCCTTGGCGAAAGAGCCGGTAATGCACCATTATCGAGTGTAATTGCAACGGTAAAAGATCACCTGAAGATGAAAACCAATGTTAAAGAAGGTGAACTTAACAAGGTTTCAAAACTCGTTGAATCGTTTTCAGGCATCCGAATCCCCACCAACAAACCACTTATCGGCGAATTTGTATTTACGCAATGCAGTGGAATTCATGCTGATGGCGACACCAAAAACAACCTGTATTTTAACGAGTTACTACCTGAGCGTTTTGGCCGCACAAGACAATATGCTCTGGGAAAAACTTCAGGTAAAGCCAATATCAACAAAAATTTAAAAGCACTGGGTATCGAACTGGACAAGGCTTCGCTGAAAAAGGTTACCGATAAAATTATAGAGCTTGCCGACCAGAAAGAAACCATTACCAGCGACGAGCTACCCTACATTGTGGCCGATGTACTGGAAAACGATTTCTTTGAACAAAAGGTAAAAGTGGTTAATTACTCGGTTAGCTACACCATGGGATTACGCCCCGTTGCCAATGTTTCGCTTGAAATTGATGACAAAATTTACGAAGAATACAGCGATGGCGATGGCCAGTATGATGCGTTTGTAAAAGCCTTGCGAAAAATTTACGAACGGCTCGACAAACAATTTCCGATGCTCGTTGACTATGTGGTTACCATTCCTCCGGGAGGAAAAACAAGTGCCCTGGTTGAAACGGTAATTACCTGGCGTAACGATCACGAGTTTAAAACCAAAGGTCTGCACCCCGACCAGAACGCAGCGGCTATTTTAGCAACCATCAGAATGTTAAACGTTATTGAAAACGAATTTGACGCTACAAAACTAGAAGAATTTAAAAACGAAGAATAAATAATTGACAGGAATATTTTGAGTTTTGTAAACAGGCGCAAAACCATTATAAATAGGCCGACAAATAAAAATTTGAAATGAAACTGAACATCGCATTACTTCCCGGCGACGGGATAGGTCCTGAAATTATCGATCAGGCAATGAAAGCAGTGAAAGCTGTTGCAAGCAAATTTAATCACGATTTAGAATATACTGAAGCTTTAACCGGTGCCACTGCCATCGACCAGGTAGGCGATCCTTATCCCGAAGAAACGCACGAGTTGTGCATGCAATCGGATGCCGTGCTTTTTGGTGCCATTGGCGACCCAAAATTCGACAATAACCCAAAAGCAAAGGTGCGCCCGGAACAAGGCCTTCTGGCCATGCGTAAAAAACTTGGTTTGTACGCCAACATTCGCCCGGTAGAAACTTTTGAATCGTTGTTGCACAAATCACCACTTCGCCGCGAGTTGGTTGAAGGTGCTGATTTTGTTTGTATACGTGAGTTAACCGGTGGTATGTATTTTGGCGATAAAGGCCGCAAAGACAATGGCAACACCGCTTTCGATACCTGTATTTACACCCGCGAAGAGGTTGAACGTATTTTAAAACTCGGTTACGAATTTGCAGCAAAACGCAATAAAAAACTTACTGTGGTTGATAAAGCAAACGTATTGGAGAGCTCGCGTTTATGGCGCGAAGTGGCTCAGGAAATGGCGCCAAACTATCCGGAGATTACCACCGAATACATGTTTGTTGATAATGCAGCCATGCAAATTATTCAGTGGCCCAAAAACTTTGACGTAATGGTTACCGAAAATATGTTTGGCGACATCCTTACTGATGAAGCCAGCGTAATTACCGGTTCGCTTGGGTTGCTGCCATCGGCCTCGGTTGGTATTCATACTTCGGTTTTCGAACCCATCCATGGTTCGTACCCGCAAGCCGCCGGAAAAGACATTGCCAACCCCATTGCAACCATTCTTTCGGCAGCCATGATGTTTGAATATGCCTTCGACCTGAAAGAAGAAGGTAAGCTAATTCGTGATGCTGTAGCTGCCTCGATGGCAGAAGGATTTGTTACTGAAGATATTGCCGAAGGGCCTGCGCAAGGCACAGCGGCTGTAGGTGACTGGATTGCCGACTGGATTACTAAAAATTAGAAAATTGCGGGAAGCAGCAGCCTCTAACAAAAAGAACCGTTCTCATTGATAGTAAGAGAACGGTTCTTTTTTTATCTGATTTTTAATTGCCTACGATTATCTACCTATACCTTCTCTTTTATTACAGGTAGTTCAATTTTCTTCCAGATAACAGTAAAATCCCATTTCAGTATAAGTTTATATACCAGCAACATTATAAGCGAAGAAATAAACAAAGTAACAAACTCACCGGCCGGATCAACCTCTTTCTGGAAAAACAACGAAGGAGTTTGAATGGCCGATTCTTTGCTGGTAACCAAAATAGCACCAAGGGTATTGTTAACAGCATGTGTGCCAATGGCCAGTTCAATGCCATCATCCAGCACAGCCATTACGGCAAAAGCCACCCCAAAAATAAAATACTGTGGCATCATCATCCAAAAGCCATGTTCTTTAACCTCGGGATTAGCTGCGTGCATTAATGCAAATAAAAGCGATGGAATTAAAATTACCAGCCACCCTTTTTTGGTCCAGCCGGCAACACCCTGCGCCAGGTAACCTCTGAAAATAAACTCTTCGGTACCCGACTGAACAGGAATAAACAAGATGGCCACCACCACCAATATAAAAAACGAGGTGGCATTAAAACGGAACTCCAGCTCTCCGGGATTTATTAGCAATTGAGCCCCAAAAATCAACAACATTATCGCTCCCCATACCAATATGCCCAGCCAAAACCTATTCCAACGGAAAGGTCTTCCACCATTTACTACATCAACCGCCGTGCGTTGGTGCAAGGCTTTTATTAAAACAATGGCCAAAACAAGCGTAACAATAAAAGGTATTACCATAAGCGCCAGCCCCAGATTTGGATCAATTCCGTAGGCGGCAAAATTCATTGCATTGTCGGGGGTGGCCATCTCGCCTCCATTCATGGCAATAGCTATTCCCATAGCAACAACAAGTGGAATAGCCCCAACCAACTGACCAACGATTAAGGCAACTGCAATCACCACCAGGTATTTCCACCATTGGTTTTGTCCGTCAAAAGCACGCGATAAATGTTTCATTCTCTGATTTATTACTGAAGGTTATAATCGGTTTCGAAATTAAAACTATTTTAAGATTTAGCAAACATAATATGAGTTTGTAAATTGTTCCTGCCCGCTTATATTTGTATAAAATTGAATTGGAATGGAAACAGAAAAAACATACTTCCCTCAGCTACAAGACATAACAAAGGCAAAACACAATCTCAGCGAAATTGTGTTACAAACCCCGCTTCAGAAAAACCTAAACCTGTCAGAAGAATTTAATGCCAACATATTTTTAAAACGCGAAGACTTACAAATTGTACGCTCGTACAAAATCAGGGGTGCCTACAATAAAATTGCCCAGCTAACCGAAGCAGAGCAAAAAAAAGGAGTGGTTTGTGCCAGTGCCGGGAACCATGCACAAGGGGTGGCCTACTCGTGCAGACTGTTGGGTATTGAAGGCAAAATTTACATGCCATCAACTACGCCCAAACAAAAAATAAAGCAGGTAAAAATGTTCGGAAAAACCCATGTGGAGGTGGTACTTACCGGCGACACTTATGACGATGCTTACTACGCAGCATTGGAGGATGCGAAAAAAACAAGCATGGCTTTCATTCATCCCTTTGATGATGCCCAAATCATTGAAGGGCAGGCAACGGTTGGCCTGGAAATACTTCAGGATTCGAAAGAAACCATCGACTATTTGTTTATCCCTATTGGCGGAGGAGGCCTGGCAGCTGGCGTGGGAGCCTATTTTAAACAGATTAGTCCGGGCACAAAAATAATTGGCGTAGAGCCGGCCGGAGCTCCATCGATGCAAAAATCGCTTGAAGCAAATAAAGTGCTTACCCTTGAGAAAATAGACAAATTTGTTGATGGTGCTGCGGTGCAACGGGTGGGCAACATTACATTCGAAATTTGCAAGCAGGTGGTGGATAACTATCAGTCGGTACCCGAAGGGAAGATTTGCACAAAAATACTCGAGCTTTATAACCGTGATGCCATTGTTATTGAACCGGCCGGGGCGCTGTCGATTGCCGCCCTCGATTTTTTCCGAGAACAGATAAAAGGCAAAAATGTGGTTTGTGTTGTTAGCGGAAGTAATAACGACATCACCCGCACCGAAGAAATTAAAGAACGATCGTTGCTTTACGAGGGGCTGAAACACTATTTTATTGTTCGATTCCCTCAACGAGCCGGAGCGCTTCGTACCTTTGTTGATGTAGTTTTGGGCCCCACCGATGACGTCACTCATTTTGAATATTCAAAAAAAACCAATCGCGAAAAAGGGCCGGCTGTAATAGGTATTGAGGTTCAGAAAAAAGAAGATTTTAACGGCTTGGTAAAACGCATGGAAGAGCATGGTTTTATCTACGAATACCTGAACGAGAAACCTGATTTGTTCCAGTTTCTTATTTAAAACCATACGTATTGTCGGTAAAACAATGGTCATTAAATTACAACTAAAAACCATTACAATGAAACGAACATGATTTTTTTTCATTCTAAATTCACAAACACGAATGATTAAAATTTATGCGAGTTCCTGAATGTCTTCTCCGACAGCTGACGAATGAACATTTAGAAATCAAAAAAATTAAAAAGATGAAACGTGTATTTATAAACCTGGCTATAATTTCAGTACTTATATTCGGTAGTTTTATTGTTTACAAACAAGTTACTGAAACTGACCTAACAAGCACAGAGCGCCCAAATATTATTGTAATACTTGGCGACGATATTGGTTATTCCGACATTGGCCCGTATGGCTCTGAAATCCAAACACCTCATCTTGATCGCCTGGCTGATGAAGGCATTCGTTTTGCGCAGTTTTACAACATGGCTAAATGCGAACCATCGCGGTCGTCGTTGTTTACCGGATTATACACGGGGGGCCCCAGGGCGGTAAACATTGCTCAACTGTTAAAAAACGAGGGCTATTACATCATTCATTCAGGTAAAGAGCACTGGATGAAATGGGCTCCGGAGCAGGTGTATGCGGCGAACATTGCCGATCAGGCGCTTACGTTTCATGCGATGAATGAATTTTTTGAACCTCCCGGCGGCAAGTGGTCTAATCCCTTTATTTTAAATGGTAAAGAAGTAGGCGTAAGTGAAATATATCACGAGAAAAAACCCTTTTTTAAAACCGATGTATTAACCGATAATGCCTTAGAGTGGCTGGAAAAACCGGTTGACGAAGGACAGCCGTTTTTCTTGTTTTTAGGTTACGGTGCTGCACATTACCCGCTGCAGGCCCGCCCCGATGACATTGAAAAATACCGCGGAACCTACAAAAAGGGCTGGGATATGATTAGAGAAGAACGACTGCAAAGACTTATAGAAAAAAAATACTTTCCGGAGCAGACAAAACTTAGTCCGCCGAGTTCCAATATCAACAAATTCAGAGGTCACCCTAAAGACAATGAAGAAATACGAGCCAAGATTCCACAATATCGGCCATGGGAATCATTATCAGCAAGCGAGCAAGATGAAATGGATTTGGAAATGTCGGTTTTTGCTGCCATGGTTGACCGCATGGACCAAAATATTGGGAGGGTGTTAAATTACCTCGATGAAAAAGGCATTGCCGACAACACCATCGTTATTTACCTTTCCGACAATGGCTCGTGTCCTTACGACAGCAACCGAAATTTTGACTTCCCTCCGGGAGTAGCTGAAGGTTTCAGAACACTATGCGCAGCCTGGGCAAATGTGGGTAACACCCCATACAAATATTTTAAGCAGTACGGCCACGAAGGCGGATCGCAAACCCACTTTATTCTTCGCTGGCCCAAACAAGTTAAAGCAGGTCAACTCACCCACCAGCAAGGGCATATTGTTGATATTGTACCAACCTTACTTGAAGCAAGCAAAACACATTTCCCCTCGAAATTAAATGGCATGGAGCCCCAGCCGTTGCAGGGTAACTCATTTTTACCTGTTTTAAAAGGAGAACAACGCGAAGAACCTGAGTTTTTTATGTCGGGATGGACCGATAAATTCAGAATGTTCAGAAGTGGCCATTGGAAAATTGTAAAGCTAAACAATAGCGAATGGGAATTATATAACCTGCAAAACGACCCTACTGAAATAAATAATCTCGCAGCGGAATTCCCCGATAAAGTTACCGAACTGGAAAAACTCTATCGGCAAAAAAAGCAGGAAACCGAGCCTGAATAATAATTTTGGTCATAGGTTTCAGTCCTGCCACCCTCAAAAATCTAAATGAAAACGGTATTAATTTGTGCTTTCATTTAAAAAAGATAAATTAGCGCACCTGACTAAAACTTGCATCAACATTAGGTTTAAATGCATGATGCAACGTGCAGTTTAACTGGTAAATCCGTAAAACAGAAGTATAAAAGCATATGCAAATTCTGAAAATGAAATTACACTGGCAAATTCTAATCGCATTGGTTCTTGCCGTACTATTTGGCTATTTGGCACCTGCAGCAACCCATTACACTTCATGGATGGGAGATATTTTTTTACGAGCGCTTAAAATGGTTATTATTCCTTTAATCCTAAGTTCCATTATTAGCGGAGTAACCAGTATGGGCGAAGGAAAAAACCTGGGCCGTCTGGGACTAAAAACCCTACTTTACTACCTGGCAACCAGCACCCTGGCCATTTTAACCGGTTTATTTTTGGTGAACCTTATAAAACCGGGCGTTGGTGTCGACCTGGGTTTTAGCCAGCCCGTTGACGATTTAAGCGAAAAAGCAGGTTCGGTAAAAGACATATTATACCGCCTGGTACCCGACAATATTGTTGATGCAATGGCACAAGGCACCATTTTATCAGTTATCTTTTTTGCCATTGTTTTTGGCTATTTTATTACCAGAGTTGACGAGCCTTTTAAGGGAACATTAAAGACTTTTTTTGATGCTATTTTTGAGGTAATGATGAAGGTTACCCTTTTTATCATCAAATTTACACCACTCGGAATTTTTGGAATTGTTGCCGCCGAAGTAGCCCGAAATGCCAACCAACTGGCCAACATTGCCGGAAGCCTGGCTGTTTACAGCCTTTGCGTCATCGGCGGACTACTCATTCATGCTTTTGTCATTCTGCCATTAATTGTTCGTTTCATCGGAAAAGGAAAACCTTTTGCCCATTTCCAAAATATGGCTACTCCCTTGCTAACAGCTTTCTCCACCTCATCATCGAGCGCTACATTGCCGCTAACCATGGAAGCCCTTGAACACAAAAGTGGCGTTTCAAATAAAATTACCAGCTTTACCCTACCACTGGGGGCCACCATAAATATGGACGGTACAGCTTTGTACGAATGCGTTGCAGCCATGTTTATTGCACAGGCTTATGGCGTTGAACTTTCCATTGCACAACAAGCCTTTGTTGTTGTTACTGCTCTGCTGGCATCAATTGGTGCCGCCGGAATCCCCATGGCCGGACTGGTGATGATAACGGTAGTACTAACGGCTGTTGGCCTTCCGCTTGAAGGTATTGGCTTAATTTTGGCTGTTGATCGTCCGCTTGACATGTTGCGTACTTCGGTAAACGTGTGGAGCGACAGCTGTGGAGCGGTTACCGTGGCCCGTTCTGAGAATGAAGAAACGGCAGTAGCCTTATAAGTCCTTCTCTCAAAGAATAATCCATTACTTATTTTAACATGCAATTCACCCTGGTGCTACAAATCAGGAAGAGGTAATAAAATCAAGTATACTGCCAGCTGTGCTTCCCCTGCGTCCTTTGTAAAATTCGGTATAGCCACAGCGTTTGCACGAAATGGCAATAAATCTTCTGTTTTGTATATCAAAGAAACGGGAAAAACCGGAGCCGGTTGTTCTTATTTCATCTTCCTCGTACTCCCAGCTGCTGCATTTTGGGCAACTAAAGTGTTTTTTCATGGTTTTCTGTTTTTTTAAAATTGTTTTCAACCCATTGGTATCAGTTTTTCAAATAAATTACGAGTTGAACTGCAATTAAAACCAATCCGATTACCACCGCCATTACAAAACGTTTCTGTGTTGAAGTTAGCGTTCTTTTTGGCGGTTTCCTACTCCCGGAATATCTGTATCTACTCATTTTTTTTGCAAATTTTATATTTTATTTAAACCATGCAATAACTGTACAATTAGTCCTACCAGTGCCAGCAATATCATCAGTACCAGCGCTATTTTTTGCATTTTTTTAATGGGGCTTACTTTCTTTTTTGGTGTTGTTTTTAAATGCTCATACCTACCCATTATCTGTATCTTTTTTTAAACGTTTAGCATCTTTTAATGCCTGGTGTATAATCCACTCCAACTGGCCGTTTATACTCCTAAAATCGTCAGCAGCCCATTTTTCTACAGCTTCCATCATTTCTGGGCTTATTCTTAATACAAATGATTTTTTCTTCGCCATTTTACTCCTCCTCTTTCATTAGCTTATGCATGGCGTATTCGATAGCTTGTTGTTTTTGTGTTCCAATTAAAAATTTCTTTCCATTTCTCAGTTGCAGTTGCAAACCGGTTCTTCCTGAAACAATCCATGCACTTCCGTATTTTCGCCTGCGCTTTATACCGTAACCACCATATTCGCGACTGGGTTTATACTGCCGCACAGCATAGGTAGTAATCTCTTCAGGTGTTATAACTTTCCATTTTCGAACTAAAGGTGGAAAGGAAACATAAAACTTTTCGCTTGTAATTTTTGTGCGAAGTTTTAAGCGCACAACTACCATAAAAACAAAAGCTAATAACAGCAGCATCGACAAGCCGGTAACAATCAACCCTTCGGTACTCATTGGATTATCGCCAAATGGCCGATTTAATACCTCCTGATTGTAAATTCCTACACCAAAAGGTATGGCAACACAAGCAATAGTTGAACTAAGCAAAAGCCACATCCACCATTGGTTAAACCTTTGTTCTTCCTGAAAAAGAACCTTTTCCATGGTTTTTAATATAAGGTTCCTGTGTTTACAATCGGCGTAGCATCCTTATCGCCACATAATACAACCATTAAATTACTAACCATCGTAGCTTTTTTCTCCTCATCGAGGTCAACAATCTGCTTTTGGCTAAGTTCTTCAAGAGCCATTTCCACCATACTAACAGCGCCTTCAACAATTTTATAACGCGCAGCAACAATTGCAGTTGCCTGCTGACGTTTCAACATGGCCTGCGCAATTTCCTGGGCATAAGCAATATGGTTTATACGTGCTTCAATAACGTGTATTCCCGCAATCTCCAGTCGTTCAACAATTTCTTTTTCAAGTTGCTCATTTACTTCCTCTGTACCATCGCGCAAGGTAACTTTGGCCGATTCGTCTTCAATATTGTCATACGGATACATGCCGGCTAATTTTCGAAGAGCAGCCTCGCTTTGCACCACCACAAAATGCTCGTATTCATCTACCCCAAACGCAGCTTTGTATGTTTCTTCAACCTTCCATACCAGCACCAAACCAATCATTATCGGATTACCTAATTTGTCGTTTACCTTAATCGTTTCACTATCAAAATTACGGGCACGTAGCGAAATCTTTTTCTTAACAAAAAAGGGGTTTACCCAATAGAAACCATTTGTTTTAATGGTTCCGCGGTAAGCTCCAAATAAAATCATTACGCAACTTTGATTCGGATCGACCACCGTAAAACCAATGGCTCCCAAGATAAAAACAGGAATTAATACGATTGCGGGCCCAATCATTCCTCGCATAAAACCAAAAACGATTAAAACCAACAAAACAAGTTCCAGAAATAAGAACAGATAACCAGACAATGCAGAATATTGTTTTTCCATGACATTAATTTTTTAGTATTTTGATATTAT
Source organism: uncultured Draconibacterium sp. (assembly GCF_963676735.1). Lineage (NCBI taxonomy): Bacteria > Pseudomonadati > Bacteroidota > Bacteroidia > Marinilabiliales > Prolixibacteraceae > Draconibacterium > uncultured Draconibacterium sp. The sequence continues at coordinate 2,536,397 of NZ_OY781464.1, forward strand.
TTTGATATCAAATATCGGAAAAATATATTTACCAGGCAATATTTATTCTCGAAATAATTTTTGTAATTTGACCAATCTCTTTAAACAAATTATCTTTACTCACGTTTTTTCCTAAAACAAAGTAAAAATGAAATTCATAAAAGAACCTATAAATCGATTTATTAAGCTTGAAACATCAAGCAGTATTATATTATTTACAGCCTCCATTGCAGCTTTAGTTCTGGCCAACTCAAGTTTAAGTGAATCTTTTCTGGGTTTCTGGAAAAATTACGTCACTATTAGTTTACCTGGATTTGAGCTATCTAAACCCGTATTAAAATGGATAAACGATGGCTTAATGGCCATTTTCTTTTTTCTAATTGGTTTAGAAATAAAACGTGAAATTTTAATAGGAGAATTAAGCGACATTAAAAAGGCTTCGTTACCTATTTTAGCAGCTCTAGGAGGAATGATTTTTCCCGCCCTCCTTTTTGTAGCCTTAAATAAGGGAAATGCAGGAATGGAAGGATGGGGAATCCCAATGGCAACCGACATCGCATTTTCTCTCGGTATTTTAACCTTGCTCGGCAAGCGGGTTCCGGTTGGGTTGAAAGTTTTTTTAATGGCCTTTGCTATTATTGATGATCTGGGGGCAGTACTGGTCATTGCTTTCTTTTACAGCTCGAAATTAATTTGGGCCAACATAGCAATTGGCTTAGCTATTGTTGTCGCGCTTGCCATTCTGACGCGATTTAAACTTTATACAAAATACTTATATTTTATTGCCGGCGCCATCGTTTGGGTGCTATTTCTGAAATCCGGAATTCACTCAACAATTGCCGGAGTACTAATGGCACTTACCATTCCTATTGATCGACATATTAACACCAATATTTTTTATGAGAAAGGAAAAGAAATACTTGACGGTTTTAAACAGGAATGTGATAATCAGGATGAGAACAAAACCATTCTTAATCACCATCAATTAAATGCCATCGATCAGATGGAAGAACTTACCGAAAAAACGGCTTCTCCCATTCAGTTTCTCGAACATCGTCTGCATGGCTGGGTAGCTTTTATAATTTTACCATTATTTGCTTTTGCAAATGCCGGTGTAGTTTTTAGTTTTTCGGGAGATACCAATACCACCCTGGCAAGTAATATTGCATTTAGTCTTGTAATTGGAAAGTTTGTGGGAATATTCCTTATTTCGTTCCTTGCTATAAAGTTTAAACTCTCTGCCCTCCCTAAAAATGTAAATTACATAAGCCTGGCCGGCGTATCCATGCTTGGTGGGCTTGGATTTACAATGGCTTTATTTATCAACAACCTTGCATATAGCGATGAAGTTCTGATTAATTCTGCAAAAATGGGCATTTTACTTGGCTCGTTTGTGGCAGGATTTGCTGGTTATGTATTGCTACGAATTTCAGCGGGCAAAAAAAATCCTTCAACCAATTAGTTGAAGGATTTTTTTTAATCTAAAACATTTGTTTTAATTCAAATTCATCTCAACATGTCCCGTCAATTCTGTTTCAAAAACATCATAAGAGCGGGCAAAATCCAGTATGTTTTTTACACACTGATCTGATGGTTCTAAGTCCATCGGTTTTGTTTCACTTTCAAATTCGCTTTGAATATTGTTTACAAAATAAATCAAGGTAGAGTAATCCATCATAGGCATTAAAATTATTTTCTTTTAAAACGCCTTACTCTCCTCAATATTGTGTTAACAATAGTTAAATAGCTGTGAGGTTTAGCTTTTTTTCATCCATTAATTTTCGCAAATTAATTAAAGCATACCTCATGCGCCCCAGGGCCGTATTAATACTAACATCAGTTTGCTCTGCAATTTCCTTAAAACTCAGGCCCATGTAGTGCCGCATATGTATTACTTGCTGCTGATCTTCAGGAAGTTCCTTCACCAGGTGTTTCACTTCTTTTAAAATTTGGGAATACACCATTTGGTCCTCAATAGTTTCTTCTGAAAACTTTTGCGAGTTAAAAATATCTACGTCTGTACTGTCGTTAGATACAGTACCCTGCAACTTTTCTTTTCTGAAATGATCGATAATCAGGTTGTGGGCAATCCGAAGCACCCAGGATACAAACTTACCGTTTTCGATGTACTTTCCCCTTTTTAGGGAACGGATAACCTTAATAAAAGTATCCTGAAAAATATCTTCCGCCAGTTCCTGATTTTTGACAATAAGCAAAATATACGAAAACACTCTGCTTTTGTGTCTAACTATTAATGTCTCAAGTGATTCTTGATCGCCTTGTATAAAACGTTGAACGAGTTCATTATCGTTCAGTTTACTTAGTCTGAACATTACCTTCTATTTATGTGTAAACAAAAAGTAAAGTTTATCTATAGGCGTTTAATTTTTAGTGAAGTAAAACTATTATTCTAATTTTGTACCGTTCAAAAATGAAACATTTTACCGACAAAAGCAAGTTTTTTTAACATTTTATCGCATTTCTTAAAAAATTATGTCCAATAGCAAAAATGCTAAATACATTGAGATTCAGAACGCAAGAGTTCATAATCTCAAAAATATAAGCCTAAAAATTCCACGAAACAAATTCATTGTTGTAACAGGCGTTTCGGGGTCGGGGAAATCATCGCTGGCCTTCGACACTTTGTTTGCAGAAGGGCAACGGCGTTACGTTGAAAGCCTTTCGTCATACGCACGTCAGTTTTTAGGCCGAATAAATAAACCCGAGGTTGATTTTATTAACGGCATACCGCCAGCCATTGCCATCGAACAAAAAGTGAATACACGTAATCCGCGATCAACAGTAGGTACTTCAACCGAAGTGTACGACTACCTGAAATTACTTTATGCAAGGGTTGGACAAACTATCTCTCCGGTATCGGGGCAAGTGGTTTCGCGCAACAGTGTTACCGACGTGGTAGATTTTGTAAACGGTTTTGAGGAAGGTACTCGTTTAATTATTGCAGCTCCGCTAGCGGCAAAAAATGGAAGAACCATGCTTCAGGAAATCGAATTGCTGATGCAACAGGGATTTTCGCGCATCGAAACCGACAACGAAATTCTGCGTATTGATGAGCTTGTTCAGAACAATTCTGATAAGTTATGTTCGGATACCTGTAACCTGGTTATCGACCGCATTGCGGTGAAGCACGATGAAGACACACAAAGCAGGTTGGCCGATTCGGTTCAAACTGCATTTTTTGAAGGCCATGGTGAATGCACCGTAAAAATTTACCTGAAAGAAGGTGTTGAAACAAAAATTTTCTCGAACCGATTTGAAGCCGATGGAATTGAGTTTGAAGAACCAACAGTTCACATGTTCAGCTTTAACAACCCGGTTGGCGCGTGTCCTACCTGCGAGGGTTACGGCAAAGTAATTGGGATTGATGAAGACCTGGTAATTCCGAACAAATCATTATCGATTTACCAGGATGCCATTGCCTGCTGGAAAGGTGAAAAAATGAGTAAATGGAAAAACCAACTTATTTACACCGCAGATAAATTCAATTTTCCGATACACAAGCCCTTTTACGAACTCAGCGACGAACAAAAGTTTTTGATTTGGACAGGCAACGGCTATTTTGAAGGACTCAATCAATTTTTTAAGCACCTCGAAGAGGGCAGCTATAAAATTCAATACCGGGTAATGTTATCGCGCTACCGCGGAAAAACCATTTGTCCGGAGTGCAAAGGAAGCCGCTTAAAAAAAGAAGCCGCTTATGTAAAGGTCTCCGGAAAATCGTTGCAAGAATTGGTTTTAATGCCGGTTTCAGAGCTTCGCGGTTTTTTTGCTTCACTAGAGCTTAGCCCACACGAACAAAAAGTTGCTAAACGCATACTCATCGAAATCACTAATCGTCTCGAGTTTTTATGCGATGTGGGCTTGGGTTACCTTACTTTAAACCGACTTTCGTCAACCTTGTCGGGTGGCGAATCGCAACGCATAAACCTGGCAACATCCTTAGGTAGCAGCCTGGTGGGCTCGCTTTATATTTTAGATGAACCCAGCATTGGACTTCACTCCAGAGATACTGAAAAACTAATAAAAGTATTGCGCCGCTTACAAAAAGTTGGCAATACGGTATTGGTTGTTGAGCACGATGAAGACATTATCCGTGCTGCCGACCTTGTAATCGATATTGGCCCCCTTGCCGGCCAACACGGAGGCGAGGTTGTTTTTCAGGGAACACATAAAGAGCTGGAAGAAAGCCCGACCAGTTTAACCACCAAATATTTGGTTGGAACCGAAGAAATACCGCTACCCCATCAACGGCGTAAGTGGACCAATGCAATTGAAGTGGTTGGCGCACGCGAAAACAACCTTAAAAATGTAACGGTAAAATTCCCGCTGAACACCCTCACTGTTATCACCGGTGTTAGCGGATCGGGAAAATCATCGCTTATTTCAAAAATTCTTAGTCCGGGTTTAACAAAAATTCTTGGTGGCTACGGCGAAAAAACAGGGCACCACGATGCCATTTTAGGCGACTACAAAATGATAAATGCGGTTGAATTTATCGACCAGAATCCTATAGGAAAGTCATCGCGTTCGAATCCGGTTACCTACCTGAAAGCTTACGATGAGATCCGGAAGTTATTTTCGGAACAGCAGGCCGCAAAAATACAGGGACTTAAGCCTTCTCATTTTTCGTTTAATGTTGATGGTGGCCGCTGCGATGAATGCCAGGGCGAAGGAACAATTAAAGTTGAAATGCAGTTTTTGGCCGATGTTTACCTCTTATGCGAAAGTTGTGGCGGGAAAAGATTTAAGGAAGACATATTGGATGTGCGCTACCGGGAGATGAATGTTGATGACATTTTAAACCTTACGGTTAACGAAGCTATTGAATTGTTCGCACAAGGAAAAAGTTCGACCGAAAAAAAGATTACAAAACGACTGAAGCCACTTCAAGATGTAGGTTTAGGCTATATTAAACTTGGACAATCGTCGAGTACTTTGTCGGGTGGTGAAAGCCAGCGTGTTAAACTTGCTTCGTTTTTGGCAAAAGAGAAAGACTCGCCTACCCTATTCATTTTTGACGAGCCAACCACGGGATTGCACTTTCATGATATCAGAAAACTACTTGATTCATTCAACGCGCTTATCTCTCGTGGCCATTCCATTTTAGTAATCGAGCACAACATGGATATAATTAAATCGGCCGACTGGATTATTGACCTTGGTCCAGAAGGTGGTGATAAAGGGGGAACACTGGTTTTTGAAGGAACACCTGAGGAGATTATAAAAAAGGAACAATCGTATACCGGTTTGGCACTTAAAGAAAAACTATAAAAAAAAAGAGCCGCCTCATCAGGCGGCTCTGAACCATTAAAATCTCACTATTTAAACAGTTGCATCTTCTACTACAACCGGTTTAATTACACTGGTTTTTGCAATATTATCTGCTATTGGGCAGCGCAATGCAATTTCCTGTAGCAGCTCTTCCTTTTCTTTTGTCGAAAGATCAGCATCAATATGCACATAGCTTCTTATTTCGGTAAACCCAGCTCTGCCTTCAGTCGTTTTTCCAAGCAAAAAGTCTTTGTCAATATCACCTTCTGCCATTACTCGAATTCCCTTAAGAGGTATGCGCCTTTGCTGCGCAATAATTCGCCCAATTGCACAAATGCAGGCAGGTAAAGAACTAAGAAAAATTTCTAACGGGTTGGGACCTTCGTCATTTCCTCCGGCCATTTTAGGCTGGTCGATTACAAATGGGTGCGAACAGTTAATTTGAGTGCTAAAAGTACGGCCCATTTCTCCGCTTACTTTTATTGTTGAAGTTGCCATAACATATACTATTAGTTCATAATGAACAAATGTAATTTTAATTATCACAATCTTTTATGACTTTAGTCAAATAAAGAACATAATTTCATTATAAATTAAAATTAGGGTTTTAGTCGTTTCCACAAATTCCGTAGGAATAAAACCGCATACACCACTAACGGAGTTAACAAGACTAGAGCAGTAAGAATTAGCCAGCTTTTAAATTCCAGAGGAGCATTTTTGAACGAAAAAGCCCAATTTCCGGAAAGCAAAAATGCAATCAGGCCCCAAAACAGTGCCAATAAAATATTTAGCTGCAAAATTTTAACCATAACTGTTTTGACAGCATTAGTTTCTTTTTGAGGAAATAGCTGGAGCATTAACAATGCATACAAAGTAAGTAACAACCAAATAATGAAATTACCAAAAGGCAGCTCCCGGTCAGGAATGATACTCCTGGCCAATAAATCGGTATTAATAAACAGCAGGTAGGCTGTAAAAATTACCAATACCGGAAACAGAATAATATTAATTTTCTTCAACAACATTATTTTGAACTAAAAGCGGCAGTTTTTTCCATTCGCGAACCAATAAAAACCCAACAACGATAGCCGACATGGTATCAGCCAGGGGATAGCTGAGCCAAATTCCATCAATCGCCCAAAACTGCGGCAGAATGTACAACAGTGGAATTAATCCGATAACTTGTCTGAAAATTGTAGCGAACATCGATAATCCCGCCTTCCCAATGGCCTGGAAAAAATTAGATGCCACCACCTGAAATCCAACAATGGGCAATGCCAGAACAACCAGTCTGAGTCCTCGTATTGCTATTTCATAAAGTACCTGGCTATCGTTATTAAAAACCTTAATAATTGCACCAGGAAAGGCTTCAAGAAGAGCATAAGAAACAATGGCAATAAGCGTTGCTGCAATAAGCGATATTCGCAAAGTATCTTTTATACGTTTAACCGATTTGGCTCCATAATTAAAACCAATAATGGGTTGCGAAGCCATGTTTAAGGCCACAATTGCCATTATAACCAGGGTTAGAACAGAGTTTATAATCCCCATCGCTCCAACGGCCAGGTCGCCACCAAAATCAATTAGTTTTTTATTAAGAAGGCCTTGTACAAAACTACCGGCAATTTGCATGGAAAACGGTGCCATGCCAATTGCCAGAATTTCAAGTACAATATCCCACTTAATGTTGAGGTATTTTAATTGCAGCCTAACAACCGCACGCTTGCTTTTTGTAAAATGATACAAAACCCACAGCATTAACACAAACATGGAGATTACAGTGGCATAAGCAGCTCCTTTTACCCCCATATCAAAAACAAAAATAAATATTGGATCGAGGATAATGTTGGTAACCGAACTGATTAGCATCGACACCATTGCCACACGCGCATTGCCTTCAGAACGAATTACATTATTTAACGAGAAGCCTATTACCATAAAAGCTACGCCTGCCAAAATAATATTGAGGTAATCGTTGGCATATTGAAATGTTTCTTCCGTCGACCCGAACGACCGTAAAATAGGAACTTTAAGTGCGTAGGTCACAATCATTATTATAATTGAAACCAAAATCATGAGCAGCAAACTGGTACCCAGGGTTTGTTCTGCACGCTCCATATTCTTTTTCCCCAGGTTTATCGACACATAAACACTGGCGCCGATACCAATGAGCATCCCGAAACCCATCATAATTAGCATTATGGGAAAAATGACAGAAATACCGGATAAAGCTTCTGCGCCAACACCTTGCCCAATAAAAATACGATCGACAATATTATAAAGTGCATTTACAAAAACCCCGATAAAAGCAGGTATAAAATATTTGAGCATTAAGCGCCCAACATTTGCCTCCCTTAATTCTTCAATGTTTTTCATGTGCCCGGTAAAGGTAAGTAATCTGATTAAACATTTACCCGACAGCTTTGTTTTCGCACATTTAATAACGTAAATTTGCACCCTGATAAAAACGGAAGAATGAAGAAAACAAAAGTCGATCAGGCCATCTACAGTCAGCTTTTTTCTGCTGACAGCAAACAGGTTTTGCAGGCGTTAAACCTTTTAAAAGAACAAGGAAACGCGGAATACCTGCCCATTTTATTTGATTTGTTGTTAGCAGGCTGCGAAGCCGAAGTGGAGCAGACAATAATTAAGTTGCTGGGAACTGTTAAGGACAAGAGTACCATACCGGTTTTTGTACATGCCCTGCAAAATGAAAAATATAAACCCATACGAAAAAAGATTACAACGGTTTGCTGGCAAAACGGGCTTGACTTTTCTGAACATATTGAAACCTTTACCGACCTGGTTATTACAGAAAACTGGGAAACGGCCTTTGAGGCATTTACGGTTATTGAAAATTTTGAACATTTTCCGGCACCGGAAGTAATGAAACCCTTAAAGCTAAAAATTGCAGCAGCGTTAAAGCTTGCCCAGGACCAAAGGGCTTATTTGCTTGAAGAACTGTTAAAATTATCTACCTGACAGCCTTAGCAACATTGCGTAACACCATAAAAATACTGGTTTTTTGTGTTTTGCTGGGCCAGGCAAACGGGAGTAGTGGGCAAAACGAGACCTACCTTCTGCCCTTTGGTAACCGGGCAGCCTTAAATCCGTCGTTTGCCGGGCTCAACAACAATTATTCGTACCATACGGGCAACCAGTATTATTTTATCAACAGCGAGCAAACCTACAACCTTTTTTACGCCTCGTGGGACGCTTACTCCGATAAACTTAAAGGAGGTGTGGCATTAAGTTTTTCACAGGGACTGATAAGCCAAAGAAATATAAGCACCTCGCAGTTTGGGGCCTCCTATTCCGGGTTTCCAATCGCTACAAAAAATGGTGAGATTTTATTATCGGCAGGTACCAACCTGGGAGTAGGCACCAAACAATGGTCTATTGCATTCATTGATGAGGTACTAACTGATAAAGATGATGCTTCAAGTTTGCCGGGCAAAGCCTTTTTGCGCTACGCCCTTATAAAACCACAGGTAGGTTTTTTGTGGATGAGCGAACAATTTCAGTTGGGACTTACGGCTGCCGTACCTTATCGGTTTGACATTGCCACGGACGCCATCGAACCTTTGGAGGAAAGCACACCGTTGAGCCTTACCTTATATCTGGCCAAAAAAATGAATAAAAAAATTCGGGACCTATACTCCCGCCCCTTTTTGTTGTCGCCGGAATTAATTGTTTTTTACCACGAAGAGTTTATTTTTAGCCGCCTGCGCATGGTGTCGGAGCACACCAATAAAACGTGGGGATTTTTTATACAAAACGACTTTACCAACCAAATTCACACCTTTGGCGGAACGCTTGGTTATCGGAATAATTACGTGCGTTTAAACCTTAATACAGGACTGGGTATTCCAGGTCTTTCTGACTCTAATGCTTTTCTTTGTGAATTGTCGCTTCATATTATTGTCCCTCCTTTTAATTATTCGAAAAATTATCCGTGGTCGCCCGATAAAAACTAATTTGATTTTGTATTTTGGCGCATCTTTTTAACCAATAATAGCTTAATGAGCCTAAAAAAACTGGTATTTCTCTTTCTCCTGTTTCCATGTATCGCTTTTGCACAAGATCCGGGGTATTCTCAGTTTTTTGCCAATCCTTTACATTTAAATCCGGCATTTGCAGGTACCAGCGAGCTTCCCCGATTGGTTTTTAATTATCGTAACCAATGGCCACAACAAGGAAACTCGTTTACCACTTACGCTATCTCGTACGATTTCCTGTTAAAAAAACGAAATGCAGGTCTTGGATTTCAGGCCTACCACGACCGGGAGCCGAATAACATTATTACGAGCAGTTCGGCAACTTTAACATATTCATATCATTTACAACTGGGAAAGGAAAGTTTTATGACCCTGGGATTAAATGCCGGAGTTGTAGTAAAACAATTCGATACAAACAGTTTAATTTTTCCATCAGAAATTGACCAGTTAACCGGAATCATTAACAACAGTGTGTTTGGTGCTGTTGATGAAGTAACAAAAAGTTACCCTGACTTTGCTTTTGGTGCCGTTGGCCAGCACCGCAGCGTTTTTTGGGGCGCCAGTGTGCATCATTTAAACACACCCAACGAATCGATTTATGAAGGCGACAACAAAGGGAAAGTTCCTATGAAAGTTACCCTTCATGCAGGAGCTCATTTACACCGTTTTCATCACGATTTGCTCTCGCGCAGGTTTACCCTTTCGCCCAATGTGCTTTACCAACAGCAGGGTTCGTTTAAACAACTAAACCTTGGTATTTATATGATTGAAAAATCAGTATTGTTTGGGGCCTGGTTCAGGAATAATATTGATACACGCCCCGATGCACTTATTGCACTTATCGGCTTTGCGCGAAACAAATTCCAATTTGGCTATAGTTTTGATTATACCCTGTCAAAACTATCAAACTACAGCCACGGCTCACATGAGTTTTCGTTAACATTTTTTATAGGACGCAAGGGGAAAATACCCATTCGAAATAAATTGCTTATTCCCACACTTTAGCTACTTTCTTTGTTTGTTCGTGTTTTAATTCCCACGGCACAATAAAATGATCCTCTGTGTGAAAATCTCTCCTTTTCCTATCTGGATTATATCCTCCATAAAGCGGGAATTCTTTTTCCTGAAACGTATCCAATTCAAATTTTCTCTTCATACCTATGCTTTTTTTTATCGATTTTTGCACCAACACCTACTTTAAAATACCAACCATTAACCAATCCTTTCTACGTAATGAAGGGACAGAAAGATACTTACTAATATGACAAAAGTCAATTATTTTAACACATTTTAGTGCAATCGATTGTAATCAGTACAAGAGAGTTACGTTGCCTTTTTGGCTGTGTGAGATTCCCCGAAAATCGTTAAATTCGATAACCCAGGTATACACGCCGGAGGGTGCAGGATTTCCGTTTTTCATTTTTCCATCCCAGCCTCTCTGCTGGCTGTTCGATTCAAAAACAACTTCGCCCCAGCGATTAAATACCAGCAGCTGATAGCCGTCGTCGGACACGCCATCGGCATACACCCGAAATTCCCGATCTTCTTCTAACGCGGCATTGGGCGAGAAGGCATTTGGCGGGAACAGCTTATCGAAGGCTACGCTAACTTGTTTTACCAGGCTGTCGGTACAGGCAAAGCTGTTACTCACTTCAAGGCTTATGGGGTAAATACCCATGGCACTGTAACGGTGAGTCGGTTCTTTTTCTTCAGAAAAGGTACTGTCGCCAAAGTCCCAAAAATAGAACATGGCTGCATGGCTGGTGTTGGTAAAGTATACTTCGGGATTGGTAATCAATACTTCTTGCGGATTAAAATTAAAATCGGCGTGCGGAACCGGGTACACCTTAATCATCGAATCGTAGACGGCTGTATTTTCGCAGGCATTTACATCAAGTACAGTTAGGCTAATTGAAAAAGGCTTAAGCTCGTCGCCTGAATTAATAAATGTATGCCCGGGATTTTCCTCGTTGGAGGTGCTACCATCATCAAAATTCCACAGGTAACTTTGGGCCGGTTTGTTTGTAGCTGCCTCAAAGGTAGCAGAAAGTGGCGAACATCCTTCGGGCTTTTCAGCCGACACCAATATATCGGGTTTTACTTTTACCTCCATCATGGCCGACTCATCAACACACCCTTTCTCGTTAACTTTTAGGGCAACGCTGCGCTCAACATCCTCAAATCCCAATGGAATAAGTACACTGTCGACACCTACGCCTGCCTGAAAAACCTGTTTGTTGTAATACCATGTAAACTCGGTTTCTTCAACAATAGTACCGGTAAAAGCAAGCTGCAGATTATAACCATAACATTCGGTTGAATCGAGGTCGAACACGGCCTGTGGCTGGTTGTGAAATTCGAAAAATATCGTATCCGCATACGGACAACCGGCGTCATCGATGGTATTTAACAGAAAAGAATAAACGCCATATTCTTCAACGCTTATTGTTGGCTGAAGCGTTAAGCTGTCGGCAACCTGAACGATGGACTCAAAAGGAATGAGCTCAACCAATGGCTTTTCATCCCCAATAAAAATTAAATCCACGGTGGCAGTTTTTGTTCCACAAAATAATGTTTGAACACGGTTGTAATCCAATTTCGGATGTTTGGTATCACGCACATCAACATAGGCGACTGCCGAAAGTTTTGGTTCCAGCTCTCCCGCCATCCCGCCAAACTCAACAATATATCCCTGTGGGGTATAATCGGCCGAATTTGAGCCCGCATTGGGTAAGTCGTTCCAGTATCCGGGATCGACACTATATAAGATATGTGCATAGTCCTCGTCGCCCATATTATTTGGTTCGTCGCTTCGCCAATTGGAGTATTCGCCGTTAACCGGCCCCCCTCCCGACTGACCATTCCAGAATATGACATCATCATCTGGACCTTCCACCCATTTCCACACACCTTCCTGATCCCGATCGGATCCTCCAATCCATCCAGTACCTTTTGTTTTTGAATAAATAAAATTTTGTTCTTGCTGAGAGCGAATAGTAGCGAGGTAGCCTTTTAATCCGTAGTAGGTCATGCTGGCTGCTTTAGCCCGGGCAGCTGTCCAGGTAATAGCCAACTGATCGTGATATTGGTAAAAATGGCCTGTAAAAGGCAAGTAGTCAGCATCCAAAAGACTTATCGAAAACACTCGTTCTCCGGGAGTTTTGGTTTGCCCTATATTTTGATAATAAACATTAGCCACTGCCTCCTGGTATTGGTCGGCTGTACCGGCTCCGCTAATTTCCAGTACCCCCGAATTTTCATTCCATTTATAGCTTAGCGATCCGATTTGTTCGTAAACCAGCAAATCTTCTCCTTTTTTATACTGAATTATAGAGACTTTCATGCCGTCGTTTTGATCGGCCGCCTGGTAGTTATTTATCGAAACCATTGGAGCTACAGAGACCGGATCTTCGCAATATTCGATGGGCTCATCCAGATGATTTTCAATAACCGGCACATTATTTTGCGCATATAAAAAACCGGCCCTTCCAACAATACAAAAAAATGCAATAAGAAAAACCGGTTTAATTTTATACATAGCTTTTGCGGCTTACTTCCTGTTGGAAAAATATTTCATGAATTGTGAGCGCTCGTACATAAACGGATCGGGAATATTTTTATAGGAAAGTCGGCCTCTGAAATCGTCGATTGATTTAAAGTTCCATTTTTGCATAAAAGTGCTTAGTTCCTTCAATATTTCGCCAACTACCGGGGTACCGTTAAGGTATAAGGTAGAACACAATTGTGCCACCTGTGCGCCGGCAAGTAATTGTTTTACCACGGCAGTTCCGTCGTGAATACCGGTTGATGCTGCAATATCAAGTTGTGTAACCGATGATGCTACCATACCTACCCAACGCAGTGAGCGGCGCAAATCGGCAGGAGTACTAAATACTTCAGACGATACCAACTCAAGTGTCTCCAGGTTAATATCGGGCTCGTAAAAGCGGTTAAACATTACCACACCTTTTGCTCCGTGGGCTTTTAATTTATCGGCCATACCAATAATATTACTGTGGTTTAGCCCAAATTTTACCGAAACCGGAATGTTTACTTCCTGTTTTACTTTATCCAGCACATCGAGGTAAAGCTGTTCGATAAGGCCCGGTTTCTCGTGGCGATCGGTTGGTAAATAAAAAATATTTAACTCGATAGCATCGGCACCGGCTTCTTCAAAATCTTTTGCAAAGCTTGTCCATTCGCTCGACGACACACAATTTACACTGGCAATTATGGGTACATCAACGGCAGCTTTGGCTGTTTTCACCAATTCCAGGTGGCGGGTTACCGAGTTGTCGCGCAGGTAATTTTTTATATAATCTTCAGCCTCGGGGTAAGCCATATTTTGCTGATCTTTCTCAAGCATACTGCTTACCTCGTTATTAATTTGCTCTTCAAAAATGGATTTTAATACAATTGCTCCAATTCCGGCATCGGCAAGTTCCTTAATTTTTTCAACAGAGCTGGTTAATCCGGAGCTGGCTGCAAGCAGTGGGTTTTTAAGCGTTAATCCGAGGTATGTAGTTTCTAAATTTGCCATAATAAAAGTTTTAAGTTAAAAGCTCAGCATTGTTTGTTCGAAAACTGTTAGCTTCTCGCCGCGCTGTTCTTATTTAAAAAATCTGTTTGTTTCAATTAATAATTTCGTGCTCCAAAAATTTTACTGCCTACACGAATCATTGTGCTTCCTTCTTCAACAGCAATCGGATAATCGCCCGACATGCCCATTGATATTTCTGTAAAAGATTCGGAATCGGAAAAATATCTATTTTTCAGCGAATTAAAAATATTTTTTAACACGCGAAACTCGTTTCTTATCTGATTTTCGTCGTTGGTATAAGTTGCCATGCCCATAACGCCCACAATAGTTACATGTTGCAATTGCCGTACGGCCTCTGAACTTAAAATCTCGTCGGCTTCCCCGGGCGAAAGACCAAATTTTGTACTTTCCTGTGCAATATGAAATTGCAACAACACCTTAATTACCCGCTTGTTTTTAACACCTTCTTTATTTATTGTTTTTAAAAGCTTTAACGAGTCTACTCCGTGGATAAGTGCAATAAACGGAGCAATATATTTCACCTTATTGTTTTGCGGGTGCCCAATAAAATGCCATTCAATATCTTTTGGAAGCTCTTCATATTTTTTGCATAAATCCTGCACTTTGTTTTCGCCAAAAATACGATGCCCCACCCGGTAAGCTTGCATTATTTCTTCGTTGGGTTTGGTTTTCGATACCGCAACCAGGCGCACGTTATTGGGTAAACTGCTTCGTATTTCTTCAATATTCCTCCCTATATCCATCGAATGTGTGAATTTGCTGTAAAAATAGAAATAAAGTTGGAATGGTTTTACATATTCCTACTCAATATTGGCTGTGGCGGTACCGGCTATTTTAATATTTTTGCAGCACAAAATGCATAAAAAAGAAAACATACGGGTGCAGATGAACGAATTGGGGCGGTTAAACCAAGCCTTCGTTTTTATCATTAATTTTGAGGCCGACCATGCGCTAATTTTTTCGCCCGATGATAGCTCACAGCTGTTGTGGCAAACCAGGCAAGCAGGCAATTTTGAAACGGCCAAAGTAAAAACCACCACAATGCAATGGGAAATCGATCCGGTTGCTTTTAGTGCCTATCAACAAGGATTTTCGCGGGTACAGCAACACATACACAACGGCGATACCTATTTGTTAAACTACACCCAACCAACGGCTGTAAAAACCAACCTATCGCTTGAAGAAATTTTTCATGAAAGCCAGGCGCGCTATAAAGTGTTGCTAAAAGATAGATTTGTTTGTTTTTCGCCCGAGATTTTTGTGCAAATTGAGGCGGGTAAAATTTCGTCGTTCCCGATGAAAGGGACCATGGATGCAACTTTACCAAACGCCAAGGAACACCTGTTAAACGACTCGAAAGAACTGGCCGAACACCATACCATTGTTGACCTCATACGTAACGACCTGAGCCTGGTAGCCGAAAATGTTACCGTAGAAAAATTCAGGTACCTGGAGCGTTTGAAAACCAATAGGCGCGACTTATGGCAGGTTAGCTCGAAAATTAGCGGCCAACTGCCCCAAAACTACAACGAATGTATTGGCGATATTGTATACAAGCTGTTACCGGCGGGCTCGATATGTGGGGCGCCAAAAAAGAAAACGGTTGAAATTATAAAAGCAACAGAAGGATACAAGCGTGGTTTTTACACCGGTGTTTTTGGTTATTTTGATGGTAAAAACCTGGACAGCTGTGTTTTGATACGGTACATTGAAAAACAAGAAAACCAGCTGGTATATAAAAGTGGCGGCGGGGTAACTTTTTTAAGCGATGCAAAAAGTGAATACGAAGAACTGGTGAAAAAAGTTTATGTTCCGCTGAAGGACAAAAGTTGAAGGGGATGACAAGTACTGACAATTAACGATTTATGGAATTACTTGAAACAATAAAATGCAAGGATGGCAGGCTTTTTAACCTCCCCTATCACCAGGCGCGCTTTAATCTGGCCCTAACAAAATTTTTTCCGGGAGTGCCCAAACCCGAGCTTTCAGAGCTGATTAAAATCCCTGAAAGTTGTGTCTCAGGCTTGTTTAAATGCCGGGTTGTATATTCCGAAAAAATTAACCTGATTGAATTTTTAGCTCACCAATACCGGCCTGTAAACAGTATCAGGTTAGTTGAAGCCAATAATATTAACTATAGCTGTAAATATGCCAACCGAAATGCGCTTCAGCAATTGTTTAGCCAGCGCGGCGGTTGCGACGATATACTGATGGTTAAACAGGGCTGCATTACCGACAGCTTTACTGCAAATCCTGTTTTTTTCGATGGCATAAAATGGTGGACCCCCGACACCCCATTACTTGCCGGAACACAACGTGCCCGCCTGCTTGCCGAAAATAAAATATCGCTTTGCAGAGTTACCCTTAACAACCTGCACCGCTTTACAAAAATTGGCTTAATAAATGCCCTCCAGGATATGAGTGACATGCCTGTAATTCCCATCTCGCAACTAAAACACCAGTAAAAAAATAGCACAACGTATTTGTTTGGTTACAATGTTTTTGCATTCATTACCATTTTTATTTAACAAAAGTGAGTATATTTAGAGCACCAAAAACAGTAAACCGTTGAATACGCGCCCACAAATAATACTGCAAAAAGGAATACACCACGCGCAACAGGTTATTTTTGTTCTTTTTGATTATAATAAAGAATTGAAAAAACACTTACGCGAGTTAACTCCTGCCATGTGGAGTAAAACCTACAACTGCTGGTACATTAAAGAAAGTGACTTTAATCTGAATTTCTTTTTTGTAAAATTCAGCGAACTGGCCTACATTGATTATTCGGAGCTAAAGAAACCGCTTAACAAGGTTCTGCAACCAACGGCACGTCGCGACTATACTTACCGCAACAGTATTAAGCTTCCCAAACCCTATTCCGATAAATTAATTCAGAAACGGTATAGCGAAAGTACCCAACGCACCTACTCGGCTTATTTTAAGGATTTTCTGCATTTCTTCAGAGATGTTGACATTAATGATTTGAGCAAAGACGATATTAATGATTATATGTTAAAACTTGTGGCAGAAGATAAAATATCGGCAAGTGAGCAGAACCAACGCATAAACGCCATTAAGTTTTATTATGAGAAGATATTGGAGCGAGAGAAGTTTCTTTACCATATTGACAGGCCCAGACGGAGCAGGCAATTGCCTAAAGTTTTGAGCAAAAGCGAAGTAAAGGAAATTATTAAACAGTGCAACAACTTAAAACACAAATGTATATTATCGTTGATTTATTCGGCTGGCTTACGCCGAAGCGAATTAATTAATTTAAAGGTTACAGAGATATACTCGGAGCGCCGATTAATAAAGATTGCTGATGCAAAAGGGAATAAAGACCGGTACACCTTGCTATCTGACGCCCTTTTAAATATGCTTCGTGATTATTATAAACAATTTCGTCCAAAGTTTTGGCTTTTTGAAGGAAATACAAATGGCTCGCAATACAGTGCCACAAGTATTGCAAATATTTTAAAAGAAGCTGCCCGAAAAGCACGAATCTACCGAAGAGTAACACCACATATGTTACGCCATTCGTTTGCCACACATTTACTGGAGCAAGGCACAGATCTAAGGTACATACAGGAACTCTTGGGCCATAGCTCGACAAAAACTACAGAGATTTACACCCATGTAACCAATAAAAATATTAGTAATATTAAAAACCCGTTGGATGAACTTTTTAACGATTCAACATAATATGTGTTCTTTCCACGCCTATTTGGGTGTATAACAACAATAAGAAATAACGCTATAAGCGATATAACAACAATGATGATACACAGTAGTTAGGTGCAAGGCTGAAAAATGAACGACAGTGCATATTTGGTGGAATTTTTGTTTTGCCGACCCACAAATAAATTGAAAAACCAACGCACCTTTGGCACATTTGCAAGCTCCGACACACAGGCTAATGCTTCAGCTTGCAAAAGAGCCAAATTTTTGCCGACCCACTGTTGATATCTATGTTGAAATTATTAGGAATAATATATTTGATTCTATCTAAATGTTGACTATTTTTGTCAAAACGATAATTGTCAATAATGAATAATTTTGGACAAAAGCTTAAATCAATGAGAGAATTGAAAGGAGACCCTTTACGAATTGTTGCTTTTCACCTTGGAGTAGACCAAGCAGTATTAAGTAAAATTGAAAATGGCAAACGTAAGGCAACGAAAAGACAGGTAGAAATGATTTCTGACTACTTTGAGGTTTCGACAAAGGAACTTATAATTGATTGGTTAAGTGATAAGATTGTTTATGATATTGAAGACGAAGAATTTGGGTACGAAGCAATAAAAGTTGCAGAAGAAAAAATCAAATATTTGAAATCAAATAGGTGAAGACTATGGAATCAACATATAAAAGAAAATTAAAGGTATTAGACTCCTTTGCAGGTGCAGGAGGATTCAGTCTTGGATTTGAATTAACTGGAAGGTATGAAATAATTGGTGGTATTGAATATGATAGTTGGGCTGCTGAAACTTTTCAATTTAATCATAAAAATGCAAAAGTATTAGTTGGAGATATTCAGCAATACTCCGATGATTTTTTGTTAGAAGCATTTCCCGAAAAGCCTGACGTAATATTAGGGGGACCTCCGTGCCAAGGATTTTCTATCTGTAATAAAAACTCAGGTGACCCGAAAGACCCTAGAAATTCTTTATTTAATGAATTTATAAGACTTGGTAAAATATTTGACCCAGAAATAATGATAATGGAAAATGTTCCAAATATCATTAAAGCGAGGACTGGTGACAAAAAACTTGTTATTGAAATAATTAAAGAAGAATTAGAAAAGCTAGGTTACTTTACTTATCATACAATTTTAAGTGCTACAAGCTTTGGCGTTCCTCAGATAAGAAAAAGGCTGGTTGTAGTTGCCTCAAAAAGCAAACTAAAAAATCCTTTTCCATCTCCAACCCATTCACTAAATGGTGAATCACAGACTTTGTTCAATGGGAGTTTAAAAAAGTGTCCTACGCTTTGGGATGCGATTTCAGATATGCCAGATATCGAAGCTAGAGAAGGTGCTGAGGAAATGGAATATGAAAATCCACCACAAAACAGTTATCAAAAAATGCTCAGAGGTGATTCAAAAAAAGTATATAATAATAAGGCTATGAATCATTCCAAAAGAGTTGTAGAAAGATTTTCATCAATGTCATGTGGCGATTCAGTTTCAGATGTTCCTGAACATTTGAAACCATTAAAACGAAATGGAAATGGTGAAATATCAGGGAAGGTTTATGACCAAAATAATAGGAGAATGCATGCTGATAAACCTTGTCATACAATAGCTGCTTCATTTTATGCTAATTTTGTTCATCCATATAAAAATCGAAATTTTACACCGCGTGAGGGAGCTAGAGTCCAATCATTTCCTGATTGGTTCGTTTTTAAGGGCAAACCTACTGTGGTAAGTCATAAGTTATTGGAAAGAGAGGGAAGAGCTGAAGAAAAACATCTTTGTCAATATAATCAAATAGGAAATGCAGTTCCACCATTAATGGCTAAGGCTATTGCTGAAAATATAGATAAACAATTAACATTTCAATTTGCAAAAGAATGTATGTACACGGAGACAATTTAGCCCAAAAGGAGGCACACAAAACGAAATATCTTGATAAAGATTCAAGAAAATATCTAATTGAAATTAGAAAAGAATATGACAAATGGAGAAAAGCAAATGAAAAGCTTAAAGGTCCCTATATTGAAAATTCTAAAGATGATATAAAAATATTAAGGGAAAGAGTAAAACTGTTTTCAGAGTATAAGGATTTCATTGACCAACAAAAGTATGCAGAAAAGTTTGATTCGAGGTCAAATTTGCATTCAAGTGTATTGGAAGAGTTTATTTATTATATTTTCAGAGACTTGGTTTATAAATTCTCAAAATCAGCCCTGCTTGGTAAGGCTCACGCTTTTAAGGATATATTCTTTGATTCTGCTAGTTTCACAGAGATGATAAACACTCCCAATGCAAGGATTGAAATTAAAGACCATGATTTTGTAATTGGTGTTAATATTGAAACAAACATGCAAGTTTCTGGAAGCAAAAAGGAGCAAAAAGCTATTTTACAAATCCCTGCCGTTGCCATTGAGTGTAAGACCTATTTGGATAAAACGATGCTTGAAGGTTCATCAACCGCAGCTGAACAATTAAAAATGAAAAATCCAAATGGTATTTATATTGTTGTTTCTGAATGGCTAAAGTTGACTTCACAAGTAAATTTAGGAAAATACAAAGTCGACCAAGTTTATGTGCTAAGGAAACAAAAGAATACAGATAGAGAATTTCGATATCTTGACGACTACGTTAAGAATCCGATTCATGCTGACGTAATTGAACATCTATACAATACTGTAAGAACTCATCTAACATCAGATTGGGAAAAAGGTGTTGAGTTTGGATTACAAAAAGGATATTTACTTTAACATGCCAACCCTTCGCAGTCATACACATTGCCAAGTCGCTCAAAAAAGCCGACACACGTCCAAAACTTGTCAAAGAGTATGCCTGCCCAAACGCTCAAAAAGATTGCCGACCCAAAAAAAACAAAAATTAGTGCAAGTAATGAACGTAACTGATTGAAAATGAATAAAGCCCAGCACCTAACACGCAATATACGTAAGCCGGGGGATGTGGGTGTTTCAAACTTTTGTACATTTACTCAAAATTGTAACGGTTTGATAGGTTCGTGTTTCAAAATCCCGGCCTACGCATATTGCCACCGTTATCATTCAGTTCAAATAAAGAATAAGGATAGATGAAAATTAGAGATTGGAATAATACATGAATAGAAAGAAGAATAAAAAAATGCTAGTTAAGAGAATAAACTTAAAGAGCAATACATATGATTTTATAATTAAGGACAAATGTACGGCTTTTAGAATAATAGAAAGCACAAAAAATGAAAAATGCGGAATTAAGTTTACTAAGCCTAATCAGTACAACAAATTAATATTTTATATTGGGATTTTTTTTAGAGAAAATAAAAAAGCAATCGTTTTGGCGGTAATAATACTATTATTGACATACCCAATCAAGTATATACTCGACAAATGGATATGTCCATAGTGCAAATTTAATAGAGAAATAAGCTACAAGTAAGTACTTAATAAATGACAAGTCTTTTTCTATTTTATTGTATTTCATAAACTAAAATTTAAAATTGTTAGAAAAACTAAATACTGATGGACTTGCTTATTTGGAGTTTAAAGATTTTAAAACAGACCAACTAATATTCATTACCAACAATCCCATGAAAAGACTTGATAATTGGATAAAAATATTATCATTAGTTGCAGCATTTATAGCACTTTTGGCATCTTTTAGGAATTGCAATAGAGTCAATGAATTAGAAGATTCAAAAACATCCATTATCGAATCAAACGCAACAAATGCAAGCAAACAAATGGCACATATAAATAAATATCCAATCAATACGGCTATATTTTCCATTATATAATTAAACATAAACTAAAATTTAAAATTATGAATGAAAACGAATTAAAAGAAAAACGTTTTGATGAATTAGCATCAATTACAAGTTTACTGTTAGAAAACAATGCAATACTTATGACTCTATTAAATTTGTATGTAAAAACAAATAATATCAACTTAGATGAGGCAAATAAAATGCTTCAAGATAAACGGCGAGAATCCTCTGATTTTTTAATCGAGTTGTAAAAGTTGTAAAGTTTTTCGCCTTCTAAAACAAATGCCACTTTACTCTTAACCTCCAAGTCATTTTTGAAAAGGTATCTGATATTCTTTGCAAATCTTTTTATTCCCATTGGTTGAAGAATAAAAACCGAATGATAACAACTTGTATATATAATTTGACCTTAGATAAATGAACGGCCTGTTATAATTCGATTGGTTAATACTTTTGTTAACCATGTATTAGTCAAACTATACATACAAATGACCGTTATGGGCAAGGCTAAAAGACAACTATGAAACAGACTTTTTTAATCATATTAACACTACTAACCCTTCAATTGGAATCTCAGGAAATAAGACCTGAAATTAACAGTCTTGCTAAGAAAATTGCAAAATATAACCAACTTGAATCTGAACATGTTGGAATCGCAGGTGAAACTACTGTTCAGTATATGAACTTTATCGAACTAAGAGACAAGGCAACTTCAGCTGAATTACTAAAACTTTTAAAACATGAAAATTCGGTAGTTAAAGGTTATTCAAGTTGGGCATTGGCAGATAGAATGTATCCCAGATTAACAGATATTTTAGCTGATTTTTTGGAAAAAGGAGACTCGGCAACAACTCAACATGGTTGTATTGTTTCGGAAGACGACCTTGCGAGTGAATTTTATAGTAGAGTATTCTATCAGCATTTTCACAATAAATTAACCGAAACAGATAGTTTGTTTTTTCAGTCTCAAATTCAGCAACTTGATAGTGTGATACTTTATGCAGGCAAAGATGGTTACTTGCTAAATAAAGCTCTATCGAATAATAACGGCAATCCCAATAATTATGAAAGAATAAAGGAGTTAGCAGTAAATAATAACAGCAAATACTCTCTTGTCGCCCTATCCAAATATCGGAATCAAAATGACATTTCGTTTTTTATGGAGCAAGGTAAAAACTCATTTCTTGCAATATCTGTTTTTCCAGATAATAAATTTTGGGATTTTCTCTTAGGTTATAGATTTAATGAAAAATCATTAGATTATTTTTTAGCAGTTTCTAGTTATAAAAATGATTCTGCCACAGATTTATTAAATGAGTTTTACAGGAGTTGCAACAATACTCAGATAAATAATTTGGATGAAGCATTAATTAAGAATTATTGTATTCCTTATCAAGACTTAATCTTGAAAATTTGGGAAAACTACAAAACAATCGATTATACAATAACTCAAAATTTAATAACAGATTGTCCCGAAAAAGCTTCCTTAAGTTTTGCAAAAGGACTTCTAAAAGAGGGTAAATATAATTTTCTTGAACTTGATTACAATTATGGTACTAAAGACTCAATTTTGCCATTGATGTTTGACAATATTGTAACTTTTAAACCAAGTTTATTAAATGATATTTGCATTAAAAATATTGAGAATTCAGACTTTATGGAGTTAGCTACGATATTAAACATTGTTGAAGCGAATCAAATTGATGAAACAATTCCAGGGATATTAGATAGACTTAGTAAAAAGAATTATCCATTTGAAATTTTTCATTTGACAGAAACACTGTTATCTTTTGATAATAGCGATGCAAATATACAACTTGTTAAGATTCTTGAAACTAATAGAAATGATTGGGATAGAGGTAATTGGTCAGGACATTTTAGAGAATTATTTAAAGAAAAGAATATAGAAATTGAATAAAGCCCAGCCCATAACAATGTATAAAAATAATAGCCGAGACAGTAGTAAATTCAAGGGTTGTAGCCCGCTTCAATTTACTTGTAACTTGACAGGAAAGTGCCACGCAGTCGGCTACTATTCTTATACTTACCGTTGTGCATAATTTTTTGGAGACATTTATGGAATTTACTAAACTTTTGCACCCTGATAGAAAACAAATATTATGAAAACAATAAACATTTTACTTTTAAGTCTGATTTTCAGCAATGTATTCTCACAAGAGGTTTTAGAAAAAGAAGTTAAAACCGAAGTAGATGAAGTAACTGTTTTCCTTGATGGAGCACAAGTCGTTCGAAAAAAAACAGTTGATTTGACAAAAGGCAAGTCGATTATCAAATTTGTTAATTTATCCCCTTTCATTGATGCCAAAAGTGTTCAAGTAAAAGCCGAGGGAGAATTGACTGTATTATCCGTAAATCATCAGCAAAACTATTTGGATAAAATGGAAAAATCAGCTGAATTGACTGATTTAGAAAAACGGCTTGAAACAATTGAGGATAAAATTAAATTAGAAAGCACCTATTTATCTATCATCAAGGATGAACTTTCATTTTTACAGGAGAACCGAGATATAGGTGGCAAAAATGAACAGATTAGTGTTGTAAATCTTCAGCAAGCATCTGATTTTTATAGCAATAAACTGACTGCTTTAAAATTGAAAGAAATCGAGAGAAACAAAACCCTCAAGACTTTAAATGAACAAAAAAATGATTTGAAAAATCAAATTAAAACATTGACAAGTAAGAAAGAATATCCAACAGGAGAGATTTTAGTTAAGGTGGATGCGAGAAATGCAAATAAGTTTTCATTGGAATTAACATATTTAGTAGGAAATGCAGGTTGGTTTCCTTCATATGACATTCGAGCCAAAAATATAAATGAACCTGTTCAACTGATTTATAAAGCAAATGTTAAACAAGATACAAAAGTTGATTGGTCGAATGTAAAACTAAAATTTTCTTCTGCTGACCCAAATGTGTCAGGAGTAGCACCTGAATTACAAACATATTTTTTAAATTATAACACTTTACCACCAACGTATAAACTGACAACAAATAGCGTCCGAGGAAAAGTAGTTGATAGCAATGGAGAACCTTTACCAGGAGCAAATGTAGTTGTTGAAGGGACAACAATAGGCACAGTAACCGATTTAGATGGAAATTATTCAATAACAATTCCTAACAATTCAAGTCAATTAACATATTCTTTCATTGGTTTTAATTCAAAGACCTTACCAATTTCGAACTCTGTGATGAATATTGCACTCGAAGAGGATTTGATGCAATTAGAAGAGGTCGTGGTAGTTGGCTATGGTTCAAGGAAAAAAGTTTCCGATGCCTTACAAGGTCGAGTAGCAGGTGTTAACGTAGACAATTCTATTAAAATTAGAGGCACAAGTAGTTTAGCAATACCAACAGCACAGGTTGAGAATCAAACGACGGTTGATTTTGAAATCAATACACCTTACTCGATTAAGTCTGATAATAAAAATTACACGGTTGATATGGAATTCTATGAATTACCTGCATTTTATCAATACTATAGTGTACCAAAAGTTGACAAAGATGCTTTCTTGATTGCAAACATTATTGATTGGGAAAAATACAATTTATTGGAAGGTGAAGCCAATGTTTTCTTCGAGGAAACATATGTAGGAAAAACACTTATGGATGTTCGGTATGCATCTGACACATTAGAAATATCATTAGGTCGTGATAAAAAGGTAAATGTAAATCGAGAAAAAATAAAGGATTTTACTGATAAGCAATTTATTGGAAACAAAAAAGAAGAAACACGTGCGTGGAAAACAACAGTTAAAAACAATAAAAACCAAGCGATTAATATGATTATCCTTGACCAAGTACCTGTTTCGACAATTGAGGAAATCGAAGTTAATGTTCAGAATATTTCTGGAGCAAAACAAAACTCAGAGACTGGGGAAATTAAATGGGAGTTTGAATTAAAACCCAATGATAAAAAGGAATTTGATTTAAAATACACAGTGAAATACCCAAAATATAGAAATTTGATAGTGGAATAAAACTATGCACAACACGCGGTATAAAACATTGGGGTTTAAGTGGTTATTTAAACTTAGTGCCACGCATTACGTTCGGTGTAACTGGACAGGGAAGTATCCCGCAATCCCCAACGGTTTCATACCGCCAACCGTTGTGTGCCATGCTAAAAAAAAGACAGACCGTGCATAAATTGAATGAAATAACAAATCGAAAAAGCCAACGCACATTTGGCACATTTGCAAGCTCCGACACACATGCAGATGCTTCAGCTTGCAAAAGAGCCAAATTCTTGCCAACGCTCAACCGACAATATTGAATAACGATAATAAAGGAATATGCTCTACATAAATCCAATTGAAATACTTGAATTAAAGAATGAGGATGTTAATTCGATAAATTCAAATTCAATAAGAAAAGCAAAGAGAAAATTATTTGCAGAAATTGATTTATCCGATGATGGGTCGTATGACTATTACGAACAAAAACTCACAAAATCAGACTGTGAAAGAGCGATTTACGAACTGGAAGATTCAAATAAATTTGAATTTTATTTTCATTTAGCATCGAATCATTCACTAAATAGTTTTTTGGCAAATGGTAATTATGACTTTTTAAAGAAAACCAAACAAGAAAGTATATACAAACTCCCTGAGTTCATAAATTTTATCAGCCCATATTTTACAAAAAAGGTAGACGTACTTTTGCTAAAAGCATTTCAAAATAATGATTTAGAATTGTTTGCATCAACAATTAGAATTGATTATCTCATTGCTAAGCAAGACTTTAATACTGCATACAGAAGTTTAAGTAATGAAATAGAACAACGAATTATTGAAACAGATAGACTTACAGCACAAATAAAAGAAGGCGAGTCAACATACTATCCATGGACCATTGAAAATATTATTAATGACATTGCCGACGAATTCCCAATTGAATTCTTAAACAAACTACCACTATATTTCCAAAGCCAAATAAATAAAATAGCTGCTTCAATAAATTATTTACAACTCAATGTTTGGAATGAATTTGACACCACATTAGTGTCCTTAAAATTGTTAGAACATTTACTTTCACTGAATATCGAAAGCGTAAAAAAGCCGACTTTTGAAAAAAACTATGAAATCGTAAAAAGGGAGCATGAGAGAAAGCAAGAACAGAAAAATTTTCAAAAGCATATTGATAAACTATATTCTCTAATAAATTCTTTCGAAAAAAAGGAAAAAACGATTGCTAATGCAAGAGAACTTATTTTTCAATCTAAACCTTACTTATTTAATGTAAAAGCAATCTTTCGGGGAAATGACAGCACATATTTAAGTTTATCTACTCGTGTAGCTTCTCTTGCTCAAACTTTCATAATCGAAGATGTTAATAGCCAACAATCTACGAATAATGCAATTGGGAATTGGGGTTTATTTACCTATAAAAATGTATTAAAAAAGGCATGGGAGGCAACACAACTGATTGGTTCCCTAGAGATGCAAGATGATTTTATCGCAAATCGTTACAATCCAAATAAAGAGACATTAAAAGAAATCTGCGACAAATTCAGCGTTGCAACCCCGCAATCATTTTTTGGGAAATTACCACAATGCAACTTTGTGATAAAAAATGGTATTATTACTCATACAGATAAAGATTCCACTCCGCTGAAAATAACAAATCCCTTTATTAAGGGCGATGTAAGATATGTTGGACTTAATTTGGAAATTGAACCATTCGACAATCAGAATTTAAAGTTTAATCTAAAATATGTACAACCCAATGGGAATGTAAAAAAGGGGACTTCTTCTCCTGAAGGATTTACATTCACTATTGACAGAACAATTCGTTCATTCTCGGGAAATATCAATTTATCAGGTTGGGGCAATAGTGAGAAAAGCACATACGAGGTTGGAACGCATCACATCGAAGTGTGGATTGATAACTGCATGATTTATAGAAAATCCTTTGAAGTAGATTGGTCGCAAGAAGAAAAAATTGCAAATGCAAAACGGGAACAAGAAAAACGGGAACAGCAAAAAATAGAAGCAGAAAAGAGAAAAGAACAAGCAAGGATTAATGAACAAAAAGCCAAAGAAAAGAAAGTTAGGAATATCTGCTTGTGGATAATGGGCATTTTCATTGGTTTGGCAGTAGTTTTTTCAGCTTGGGGGACTGAAGGATTGGAAACCGTTGGAATTATTGCAGGAATATTTGCCGTACTATTTGGAATAGGTTGGATTAGAGCACTTTTAGATAATTAGACATGAGTAAAACAAGTATAAATTGGATAATCGCAACTTGCATTGTTGCTATTGGTGTAACAATTTACATTGTTAATGGAGTTATTAATGAAACATCAAGTAGCTATACTGCCAATTCAAGCAATAGTTCAAACCAATCAAGAAATTCGTACAGTTCAAATAACGACTATTCATATTCCAAACCAAATACTGTCAAGTCAAGCGCTTATAAAGGAAATCAACTTACAAATGGAAGCTCCCCATTTGATGGGTGTTTTGGAAGTGGTGTTTACAGTGGTAATGCTACATTAACAATTAAAAATGGTTCAAGTTCTGATGCAATTGTTTGCCTATACAGTGTATCACATGGTAGAACTATCAGGAATGAATATGTTCAAAAAAACTCAAGTTTTAGAATGGACAAAATTGCTCAAGGATATTACAAAATAAGAGTGTTCTATGGCAATGATTGGAATCCTACACTTACTAATTCGTGTGGCACAAAAGGGAATTTTGAATCTAATGTAAGCTTTTCAGAATTTGATGGGCAACAATATTTTGAAGATAGCTATGATGGCTATACTATGGCAACCGTTACGCTTTATGCCGTTGCAAATGGAAATGCTTCAACTTCAAGAATAAATCAATCAGATTTCTTTAGTAACTAATTCTTTAATTCGTTAAAACTATGAACAATTCTATATCGGTATCAAAAAAGTACATTGAAATACTTGACCAAGTTTTTGAAATTGAAAAAAAGCTTGATTCCATTAGTGAGCCAAACTCAATAGGAAGGAACGTTAATCGCCTGAAAGAATATTTTGAATACCTGATGCCTGATGGGGGTTTAATTTATCAAAATCCAATTGGTGAAAAGTTTAACGAGACTCGAACCGACCTCGAAGCAAGTATTGCGGGTAACTCCGCAGAGAATCTTGTGGTTACAGAAGTAATAAAACCAATTATTCGATTACGAACAAACACAGGTGTAACTACGATTGTAAGAAAAGGAGTGGTTGTAGTTGAATCAAAGAATTAAAACTGGACTAAGACTTTAAAAAATATTATTATGGATAATGCAATTAACTTTGGAATAGACCTCGGAACAACAAATTCAGCAATAACAAAATTTATAAAAGGCGATGTTATTGTTTTTAATAATCCCTTGGATTTTGGTCGCTCAACTTTGCCCTCTGTAGTTTACTATAAAAAAGATAAAATTATTGTTGGAAACAAAGCCAAAGAATATCTTGAAAGAGACCCAAAAAACGTAGTTGGTCTTTTTAAAAGAAAAATGGGAACTGCTGAAAGTTTCAAAATAAAATCTTTACATGAATCAAAAACGCCAATCGAACTTTCAGCGCAAGTTTTAAAAGAACTAAAAACGTTTGTCAATACTGGTGATAATTTAGATTCAGTTGTTATTACAATTCCAGCTTCATTTGATTCAATTCAATCAAATGCAACAAAAGAAGCAGGCTTGCAAGCAGGTTTTAAACAAGTTGTTTTGCTGCAAGAACCAATTGCTGCGAGTTTAGCCTATGCGAACATGAAAAAATCTAATGATTTAAAAGATGGTCACTGGCTTGTTTATGATTTAGGTGGTGGAACTTTCGATGTTGCTTTAGTTCGGATAAAAGATGGTGAAATGAAAGTAATCGACCATGAAGGAGACAATTTTTTGGGTGGCTCCGATTTTGATAGATTAATGGTTGAGAAATTAATAATTCCCAAAATCTCTCAGGAGTATTCATTTACAGATTTAGAAAATCAAATGAAAAGTGCTTCTGGAAAATACAACACAAAATATTATTCTCTTTTGCATCAAACTGAGGAAGCTAAAATTCGTCTTTCAGCAGTTTCTTCCGCAGAAGTTATTGTGGAAAGAATGGAAGATGAAGAAGGGAATGAGGTTGATATGGAAATTACAATTACAAGGTCTGAACTCAATAACCTTATAAAATCTTCGATTGATGAAACAACCGAAATGATTAAAATGATTCTTACCAGAAATTCAATGACTGCAAAAGATATTCAATTTAATCTAATGGTAGGTGGTTCCACATATATTCCATATATCAGACAACGAGTTGAGGAAGTTTTGCAAATTCCAGTTAATTGTGAGATTGACCCTACGACTGCAATTGCAGTTGGTGCTGCCTATTTTGCGGCAACCAAACAAAAGGTTTTATCTACAACACCAGAAGAAAAGCAGAAAACATCCATTTCAATCAAAACAAGCTATAATAAAGCATCTAAAGAAAAAGATGAACTTTTCGCAGCAAGAATAAAAGGAAATACAGACGGACTGTTTTATAAAATAGTTCGTCAAGATGGTGGCTATGACTCTGGGTTGAAGAAATTATCTGAAAGAATAAATGAAGATTTACCTTTGGTTGAAAATACTTTCAATTTTTTCACGCTTACTGTTTATGACAGTGAAAACAATGTAATTGAAACAGACATTGAAACTATCGGTATAAATAGCGGATTTGGAATAAGTGGTCAGCCACTTCCCGAAGATATTTGTTTAGAAGTTGACGATTATGATAATCCAGGGCAGACAAGATTAGCTCTTATTTTTCAAAGAAATTCTGTTCTCCCAACGAAGCGAACTTTGACCTTTCCAATTAACAAAACAATTTTAAAGGGAAATGAATTAGATAAAATATGGATTAACGTTTACGAAGGTCCTCAAACTTCATTACCTGAAGCTAATAAGTTAATCGGTGTAATTTCAATTACTGGAAAACAAATTTCGCGAGATATAGCAAAAGGTTCAGACCTTGAAGTAACCATCTTAATGTCAGAGAGTCGTGATTTAACAGTTGCAGCCTACTTGAATATGTCAGACCAAGAATTTAAAAATGTGTTTAATCCGAAAGCAAGAGATACAAATATTGGTCTTCTCAAAGAACAGATTATCGATTTATCTTCGAGATTAGATGTGGAAATTGAGACAGCAACCGAAAAAGAAGATTACGAAACAGCAAGTTTATTAACCAAAGTTAAAAAAGACATGGAATATGTTTCTGTTGAAGCAGAGAATTTGGCGGATGATGATGTAACAGATAAGCGTTACCAATTGGAAGATAAAAAAAGAAAAATTGCCCAAGAAATTGACAGCGCAACAAAAGATAAAAGATTACAAAATGCAATAGAAACTTATCATAAATCCAAAAGCGAATGCGATAGTCTAATTGAAAATTCAGGGAATGACCACGAAAGAAAAATATTTAACGATATTATTTCCCAAGAAAGTGCTTTTATGGCAACGAAAAGTCCTGTTAAAATCCAAGAAAAGACAGATGAGCTTCAAAGTATTATGGGGCAAATTCGCTGGCGAACACCGAGCTTTTTGAAAGGAATTTTTAATTGGCTAAAACAAGAACAAAGTAAAATGAATGACCAGGCTCAGGCTAAAAGCTTAATTGAATCTGGGAATATTGCTATTGATAGTCAAAATTGGGATAGACTAAAAGAAATTAACTTTGGATTACTTGACTTATTGCCAAAAGGTTCAAAAGAAACAATACCAACAAAAATTGGCTTTGGATTATGAAAACAATAGATTTTCAAAATTTTCTTCTAAAATCTGCTATTGCAGTAATGGCTTGTGATGGTGTGATTCAGAATGAAGAAATCGAAGAAATAAAAAATATGGTTTCAAATGAAATCTATTTTATGGGTTACGACTTCGAAAAACCATTTGAAACAAATTTGAATTACATAAAATCAAATGGGAAAGTTGCAATCAATGAGTATTTAACAGAACTAAGTACGTTGAATTTGAACGACAAACAAGAATTACGTTTAATTGAAGTATTAATCAGGACGATTGAATCAGACAATAAAATTGAAACTAATGAAATCAAATTCATTCAATTAGTAAAGTCAAAGCTCAAAATCTCAGAAGAAACGATAATTGCTAATTTTCCAAGACAAATGAGTTATCTGATTGATTCTAACAATTATGGTTTAGAGAACAAATTTAACGAGGAGATTGATTTTACGGACAAAAACTAAATGTCATGAAATTGCCTACGCGCCATCCATACACATTGGCAAGTCGCACAAGCCAACACGCAGACCAAAACTTGCCAAAGAGTATGGCTGTTTCATCGCACGGACTGACAGAGGAAATAAAGCACGGGCACACAACAAAGTGTATAAAGCATTGGGCGGAAAGTGCAGGTTTTAAAGTCGTTACACTTAATCAACTTTGCAGCGGTTTGACAGGAAAGTGCTTTGAAATACCCAACGCTTCATACACCAACCGTTACCAAACATTTTGAAAAAAGACGAAACAAGATGACAGATTTAGAATTCGAATACTTAAAACTTGCTGTAATTGAACAAAAAAAGTACGAAGAAATCAGTACAATTCTTGGAATCGATAGAATTGAAGTTTCAAAATTGTGGGAAAAATTAAAAGAACAAAGAGAATATTTTTCAGACTTAAGAAAAATCTGGAAATCAAAATTTAAAAATACGGAAACAACAGAAAGTTTTTGGGAATTTAAAAAATGGTATGAAACCACGGAGAAAAAATGCTTTTACTGTGGAATAACTGAAACCCAAATAAATGAACTTTTCCAAAGAGAGAAATTATATACAAAACGAAAACGTGGAAGAAAACTTGAACTAGAGAGATTATTACCAAATGAATCATACGATAATTTAAAAAATCTTGTGTTCTCATGTTATTGGTGTAACAATGCAAAAACGGACACTTTTTCGTCAGACGAGTTCAAAATAATTGGAAAAGAAATAGGTAAAATTTGGAAAAAACGATTGACTGAATGATAACTGACCAAGAAACCAATTTTGTTTATTTTTCAGAACTTTTCAAACAACGGTTTGAACTTGAATATTCTGAAATAACTTCAATTCTTGCAAGACACGAAATTGGCTTCGATTGTTTACCTGAAACAAAAGATATTTGGTGTAGAGATTATATGCCAATTCAAATTTCAGAAACAGAATTTATAGAATACAGATTTGACCCAGATTATTTACAAGCGAAGAAATACCGAAAATTAAAAACGTATCCAGATTTAGTTTGTGATAAAATTGGGTTAAAAACAATAAAATCAGATTTAATAATTGACGGTGGAAACGTAATTAAATCAAAGAACGGTTTAATTCTAACCGATAAAATTGTACCCGAAAACACTGATTTTTACAGCAAAAGTCAACTCCTAAATATTCTCAAAAGAACTTTTAAAGTTGACAAAATCACTATAATTCCCTGGGACAAAGAAGATGAAAATGAATATTTCGGACACGCAGACGGAATGGTAAGATTTATTGATAAAAACAAAGTTTTAATAAATGGCTATTTCAAAGAGTACAGCGAAAAATTTCAAAATTATTTTTTCGGAGAATTAAAAAAATCAGGACTTGAATTTATCGAATTCAAATTCGATGTGAAAATTCCAAATGAAAAGTTGAATTGGGGTTACATCAATTTCTTGCAAACAAAAAATGTTATAATAATACCGCAGTTTGGAATTGACGAAGATGAACAAGCATTTGCACAGTTTGTAAAAATCTTTCCAGAGTACGCGAAGAAAAATAGGATTGAAAAAGTAAATGCGACAAGAATTATTGAAGGTGGTGGTGTTCTAAATTGTATGACATGGAATATCAAAAAACAAAAAACGTTTGGTAACAAAATGTAAATGTAATGCGGGTTTCAGCGGGTAATTCAACCGCAGTTCTTCGTTGCAACACCGCCAATTCGTCTGCGACGATTGACGGAAAATTTGAAATATTGAATAAACGAATTGGCTCCGTGCGTAATTGAAAGTTCATCACTTTTAATCCCGCACTCCACTTACATAAACCGTTATGGGCAAGGTTAAACGATGTCCAAACAATATTAGAGACAATATAAAAAACCAAATATTCAATAATTAATAAACCAATATAGTTATGAAAAAATCTCTCTGTTTTAGTATTTTATTAGTATTAGTGTCGATTTATTCCTTTGGACAGAATGGTTTTATTGATTTAAAATCGGAGCCCAAGGGTGCAACAATCTTTATTGACCAAAAATTGCAAGGGCAAACACCGGCAATGTTAGAACTAAGTCCCGGCAAACATCAAATTAAGTTGGAACTTGATGGCTATGAAACAAGCACAACAATTGTTGAAATTGTTAGCGATTTAGTTTTAAATGAAACAATAAAACTTAAAGCGCTTGGAAAGCTGAGCATTACCACAAATCCTCAAAATTCTAACATTTATATCGATGGAAGAAAAATAAATAAAAATTCACCAGTTTCTGAATATTTAATTGCTGCTGGCAGTCATTCAATAAAAGTTGTTAATTACAAAATAGATGGATTTCAAGATAAAGGACTGAGCGTAACGAAGAATATTAACATACAATCTTCACAAACACAAAGTATTCATTTTAATCTACTTGATGAATTGGGGGCTGTAAATATAAAATCTACGCCAAGTGCCAAAGCATATTTCAATGGGGAATACAAAGGCACAGCTCCCGCAAAGTTTGAAAATCTAGCGAGCGGAGATTATGATATTAAACTGACAGCGTATCTGGATGAACCTTATTCTGAAGAGTTTGAGATTTCGAAACGCGTAGCAGTTTCACCAAAAAAAACATCCACGTTAGATGTTAATTTTTACGACCAATTTAAACTTGGGGCTTTGAACCTGACATCTAATATTAATAACAGGGCTTTTTTAATTTCGAGATTAAATAGTAATTACAATAAAAGGTTAGAAACAAAGGAAAAAGCTCCACTTCTTACTGGAAAGTATGAATTGCAATGGACAGACACCAAAAAGAATACAATACAATTTGATATTTTCGAAGATAAAATTACTTCTGTATTTGCCCCAGTGAAAAAGATTTACAGGACAGATTACAAATTATCGGACATGTATAAGTATCAAACTAAAGACAATTACTTTTCATCAAATTATAAACCCCTGCCTGAAAGTAAAAGGGTATCAAGTGTAGGATATTCCTTCAAATATGGATTTAGAGGTTTTGATGATGCAGTTGCAACAGACTATGTTGCTCTACCACTGTTTGGATTAGGTACATTAGGAGTAATGGTTGCTGGAGCGGCGGAGAGCACAGAGGTGCTAATTCCGTCTGCCATTGCGCTTGTGGTTGGGACATTGTTAGCTCCTTTTTATAAAACAACAAAAACTAAAATTTTACAATCTAATATCAATAAAAATATTGAACAAAGAAAAAGAGTCAATAATGACTACGAAGTACTATTAAATCAACTACTTATAGAGCGGGACGAAAAAAACAAGAGAATAGAAGAAGAAAACAAAAAGATTAAGGAATATAATAATGCTCTTCCGGCTGTAGAAGTTCAATATGAATCAAAATAAACTAACTCCGCTAGTGGGGATTTATAATCCGTATTTCAGCCTAACAGGCTGAAATGAATAAGTAAACTGTAGTGTTTTTTGTTTGCAACAAAAAGGTACTGATTACAAATCGTCATCAGCGGTGTTACTATACGAATAGGTTATAGGGCAAGGTTAAACGAAGTCCAGATAATATTAGAGACAATATAAAAAATCAAATATTCAATAATTAATAAACCAATATAGTTATGAAAAAAACTCTCTGTTTTAGTATTCTTATATTATTTGCGTCAATTTATTCCTTTGGACAGAATGGTTTTATTGATTTAAAATCGGAACCTAAAGGTGCAACAATCTTTATTGACCAAAAGTTAAAGGGACAAACACCTGCGATATTGGAATTAAGTCCCGGCAAACACAAAATTAAGTTGGAACTTGATGGCTATGAAACAAGCACTACAAATGTTGAAATTGTTAGCGATTTAGTTTTAAATGAAACGATAAGACTTAGAGCACTTGGAAAGCTGAGCATTACCACTAATCCTCAAAATTCTAACATTTATATTGATGGAGAATACAAAGGTAAAGCTCCAGGAAAGTTTGAAAATTTAACTAATGGGGATTATGAGATTACGCTGAAAGCATATCTAGACGACCCTTATTTTGAAGAATTTGAAATTTCAAAACGCATAACAGTATCACCTAAAAAAACAACCAAGTTAGATATAAATTTCTACGACCAATTTAAACTTGGTAATTTGAGTTTGAAATCAAATATTAGTAACACCTTCAATGTTTCAAGAATTGAAAATAATTACAAAAAAGCAATTCAAACAAAGGATAGTGAAAACCTGATTAGCACAACTCAACTTTTAACAGGAACATACAACTTGCAATGGACTGACACCAAAACAAATACAACACAATTTGATATTTTTGACGATAAAATTACTTCTGTTTTCGCCCCCGTAAAAAAAATATATAAAAAAGAATATAATTTATCTGATATGCCAAATTATCAAAGCAAGGATAATTATGTTTCCTCAAACTATAAACCTCGCCCTGAACGAAAAGGTAAAAAGGGCTCGGCCGTATATTATCTATCTGGTGGAGGTTTAGGCGGCATGATAATTTCTGGTGGACCAGAAAAAAATAAGGGTTTGTTTATAGCTTCTGCAGCATCCCTAGCAGCTTCATTTATTTGGTATTTCATAGAAGATGGAAGAGCAAACAAAAAGTTAAAATCTACAATCAAAAATAATAGTGAACAAAGAAAAAGAGTAAACGATGACTACGAAGTGCTTTTAAATCAACTGCGCATAGAGCGAGACAAAAAAAACAAACGAATAGAAGAAGAAAATAAAAAGATTAAGGAATATAATAATTCTCTTCCATCTGTAGAAGTAAAATATGAATCAAAATAAACTAAAACATTTAACAAAATGGAAAAAAATAAATTATATAATCGTTTTACATTAAAAGTAGATAAGGCGTTAATTCAAAAAACCTTAGGCATAATTGTTTTATTGTGCGTGGTTATAATTGTTGCAGGCATTCTTAAGTCATTTATTGAAGTTAAGTCGCCTAAAGGAGAACTACCTACTTTCCCTGAAGAGAAATATAAGGAAGCAAGTAAAGTGCAAAATTCAGGGAAGTTTATTAAGATTGATATTAAATATTTTACTCAAACACTTAATAAAGAGCTTGAGAGTGCATCTCCAAATATTAGGTCTTTCAATAATATGCTAAATAGGGAGCTTGATACTAAAAAAATAATTGTAAGCGAGATTGATGCTTCTCTTTTGAAATCAACCTTCAATGAAAAAATCAATTCCATTAATGTTCAAATTAAAAAAATTGAAGATGAAACAGCCAATAGCAAATATTATTCAAAGTCATTGAGCGACAGAAAAGTTGAACTAAATAATAAGCTGAGCGATATTAATAGATTTCAAAAGAACCTTGAAAAGCTTGAATATAAACCCGCTCTAAAATTTCCAAACAGTGATAAATACAACAGCTTTGGCTGTATTGTTGGTACATTTGATAAGATAACCCAAAATGAAACAAGTTATAGTATACTGTTACACGATGCTAATCCAGTAATATCTAAAGAATATCTTTTGAAAGCTGGTTTTAGCGAAAGTGAAATATCTGGTATTGATTTCAAGGCACAAAAGCAATTGTTTGCGACTGTTGTAAACACCGAAAAAAATGCATTTGAACGTGATTTAAAACAGCAAAAAAAGATTTTAAAGGAGAAAGTTAGGGCAGCAAGAAAAGAAATCAGA
Source organism: uncultured Draconibacterium sp. (assembly GCF_963676735.1). Classification (NCBI taxonomy): domain Bacteria; kingdom Pseudomonadati; phylum Bacteroidota; class Bacteroidia; order Marinilabiliales; family Prolixibacteraceae; genus Draconibacterium; species uncultured Draconibacterium sp. The sequence goes on from NZ_OY781464.1 coordinate 2,573,534, forward strand.
AAAGCATTTTATGTTAGGTGGTTCTTAACTCTCTTTAATGCGATAATCAACGTAATAGTAATTTTTCTTTTAATTCAATATCTTAGAATAATTAGAAGAAAAGGATTACCTAAAAAATCAACACATGAAGTTTATTTTGCTACCAATATTTCTTCTCTGATTTTTAGGTGGATTGCATGGCTTATAGTTATTTCTGGAATATTGATCATTATTGTTTCTTTGATTACTGTGGTATTTGCATTTGGTAGTATTCCTTGGGAGGATGTTCCACTCTTTGAAGAATTAAGCAGTTTTGCACTTTTGACAACACCAATACTTGTATTAATATTTGTTGTCCTGTTTTCTTGGTTATTTGTGTTAAAATCGGAATTAATCTGCTTCATTTCAAATGTTTACCATATTGTGTTCAACAAAGTTTATACAGACGAACAGAAACAAAATTCCTGTGAATAATTGTTATATGAATTTACCAATTAGGTTAAGCCCCTGTCTATGACAATAGTTTTGCAAACATGAAATGTTTCGGAATTTCAAAAATAAAAACCGTTGACAATAAGATTCAAAATTAATTATTATGAAAAGAAAATTTACAACTTTTATGCTGCTTGTTTTTATAGGCTTTAGTGGTTCATTAAACGCACAGCCTAAAGATGAAGTTACCTTAACTGTCAAATTAATTTCAGCTGAGTGTTTTGAAGGATGTACCTATAATTTCGAAGATGTTTCAACAGGAGAAAAAATTAAACTATTATGGGATACTAAATATGATGACCAAAATCATGTTAACACTTTTCCCAATCTAGATGATGAGTCAACAAAAATAATGAATCTTATCGAACGCTGTGGTGAATCTTCTTATACCGGTACTAATAGTTCATATTGTGGACAAGTATTAGGTAAAATTTTTGTAGTAAAAGCAGATAAAGAAACACGAGAAGAAGAGGTAGAAACTGCACCTATGACTTGGGAAAAAACCGGGAAAATAGAGGTCTATTACAAATTAAAAAACATCCGTACTAAAAATTGAAAAGTAAAGATTCTAAAAAATTGTGTCATGAATTTAAATATTAGATTAAAACCCAGCCCATAACAAAGTGCAAATGTAATGCGGGCGGGCGTAGTTTACCAACATTCGCGCCCTGCTTAACCACCGCCAATCCGTCTTTGACGGATTATCGGTCAAAAACAAAATTTAGTGGTACGCCGGCTTGGCTCCGTGCAAACTTGACAAGTTGCCGTTTCAAAGCTCCGCACTCCACTTGCACTCACCGTTACCGCCAAGTGTAAAAGACAGAATGACATTGACAAATTGCTAATAAAACAAAAATCAAATAATGAAAGCCAACGCACAAAACAGCACATTTGCAAGCCCCGCCACTAAAGCCAAAACTTCGGCTTGCAAAAGAGCTATTTTTTTCAACCCGCAAATCTTTAAACTATGAACATAGGTATTTTACATTTAACTGACTTACACATAAAATCGAGTGAAAATTTTCTTTTATCAAGAATTGATAAGATTCATGATAGCGTAAGAATAGATATACTAAAACTTGAAAGAATTTATTTTGTAATTACTGGAGATATTGTTGATAAAGGAATAAAATCAGCATACTCCCAAGCAAAAAAATTTCTATTCGATTTAAAAAACAAACTGGAATCAATAAATGAAAAACTGATTATTAAGTTTATAATCGTTCCCGGAAATCATGATTGTAATTTTGACTACGATAACCAACTACGTAGAAATTCATTAAATAAAATGGGATATGATACACTGGGTGAAGATAACAGTGTTATTGATTTATGTTTGACAGTCCAAAATGATTTTTGGGAGTTTTATAGCGAGTTTAACGACTTGCCTTTAAACAAACTTTTTTATCAAATACATGAAACATGGGATAATAACAGTATTTGTTTTAATTGTTTAAATACTTCTTGGATGTCCAAGAAAAAAGAAGAAATCAATTTGTTTTTTCCCGTGAAAAGATTTGATAATCACGACGAATTAGAAAAGGGGAAAATAAATATTTCTTTATTTCATCATCCTATATTCTGGTTTACTCCAAATGGGTTACAAAATAATCGTAAAGAGTTACAAAGTTTTCTTGAAGACACCAGTTCTATTATACTTTACGGACATGAACACGAAGAAGAACATAAGAAATCCATTGAATTGTGGTCAAATAGGGAGACATTATATTTTTCTGGGAAGATTTTGCAGGATAGTTTAAACAAAGAATCTGGATTTCAACTTTTACTTCTTGATGCAAGTAACAAAAAAGGACAGATAAAACAATTTATCTGGAAAGACGATATTTACGTTTCATTAGCAACAAAAGATATACATCTAAATGGTGACCGTTTTGGAACTAAAAGATTTAAAAATAATATCGATTTTTTAGATGAATTGAATTCAATAAGAATTCCAATTTCAATTGAAAATAATCCCCATTTAAAATTGTCGGATTTCTATATTTTCCCTGACCTTGAAAGGACCGAACAAAACAGCAGTGATATAGATTCGTTTTATGATTCTGAAAAATTGATTTCAGAAACAAGTTTCTCCACTTGTATTATTGAAGGTGAAAATCAATCTGGAAAAACGAGTTTACTTTCAATGTTATATCGAAAATTTGTTGAAAATGAAAAATACCCATTATTAATAGATTGTAAATCCTTTAAAACTACTGAAGTCGACAAGGTTTTAAAGTCTGCATTTTTCCAACAATATAGTGGCGAGGCACTTGATTTTGAGAGATATCTGCAATATGAGCAATCAAAAAAAATCATTTTGCTTGATAATCTTCAAGGTTTATCTTTTAACTCAAAGACAATCAAACGAATTATTGAAGATTTAGAACTCCGTTTTGGCAAGGTAATAATAATAACAAATACACTTTATGGTCTATTATCCAAAATTGAGGCAGAGTTTGAAGAATTGGCAGTGTTTTCACTTAGACCTCTCGGTTACAGAAAGAGAAATAAACTAATCGAAAATTACCATAGACTAAGTATTCCTGTTTCGACCATTACTGATGAAATTCTGTTAGAAAGGACAAAACATTCATTCAATCAAGTGGAGTTAGTCTTAGGAAATAAATTAATGCCTTCGTATCCAATATTTGTTTTATCGATACTTCAAACGATGGTTTATGCGAAACCAACTAATTATGAACAAACATCATATGGATACTGCTATCACTCTTTAATTCATATTGCTCTTGCAAACAAAGCAAAGGTTGACAATGAATATATTGATACATATTTTAATTTTCTCTCGGAATTCGCACTACATCTATATAGGACTAAACAAGGAATTTTCACCGAACAAGTATTAAGCAATTTTTTCACTGACTACCAAAAAGAATACCACGTCGCTTTTTCATTTGACAAATTGAAAGAAGCACTTTTAAGCTCAATGCTAATTCTTATACAAGATGATGAATGGAAATTTTCGTATGAATACATATACTATTTTCTTATTGCACGTAAACTTGCTGAACTCATTGGCAAGGAGGAAGGGCAAAGTGCAATTAAATATTTATGTTCCAATTTACATGAAGAAAAGAATGCGAATATCCTGATATTCATCGCGCATCACACAAAAGATGATTTTTTGATTCAGGAAGCTACGTTTACAGCAATGGTTCCCTTCGAAGACATCGCACCGATTACACTGGAACGACACGGTCATTATTACGATATGATTAAAGATATTGTGAAAGAAATTAGTTCTGATATAATAGAGGCTTCAAGTAATCCAGTTGAATCCCGGGATAAAATATTAGAATCCCAAGATAAAATTGAAAAAGAAAGAAGTAATCACAAAAATGAGATTAATAAAATTGAAGAAAATGAGGGTTTTACTGAATTCATGACTCCTTTTTTTCAAGCATACAGAGCATTGGATATTGTTGGACAAATAATTAAAAATAGAAAAGGCTCTATCCCTGCCAATCAGCTTGTTGATATGATAGTTGAATTATACAATACTGCTTTTAGAACTATTAGTTTTTTCGGGAAAACAATACTTGAAACAAAGTCTGATTTTATAGATTCACTTGCAGGCAAAGTTGAAGATGGAGACACAAAACTAAAAATTGAAAAGAAAGTTAATAGTTTCTTTCAATATGTATCTCTTCAAATTTGTTTAGGTGTTTTTGGGAAAGTAATACATTCTGTGGGACAAAAAGATTTGAAAGATTTATTTATTGAAGCTGCAAAAAGAATAGATACACCTGCCGCAGATATTGTTACATTTAGTATCAATTCATATTATGGCAAGTTGTCAACTGGCGATGTACAAAAAATTGCCAAAAAGTATGAAAATAACCGTGTTGCTATGAAAATTATAAAAGCAAGAGTTAAAGCATACTTGTATCAAAACTTTGTTGATTACAAAAAAAGACAATCTTTCGCAAGTTCATTAAAAATGCAAATTGGACCTCCGCGAAGATAGCCAATATCTATAGTCAAGCACATTTGTAGGTCGCACATGCCATTTCATGACCAATACCTACAAAAGAGCTTGCCTTTTCCAGCGCACGGACTGACATAAACATATAGCATATTGAAAGATAAATGACTGAAAAACAAACACCAGGCGGTAACAAATTGTAAATTGCATTGCGGGGTTCGTGGTGTGTCGTACGCTGGATTCTCGCAACATCGTTCCGTCCTGCCGGACAGGAACGAGCTCCGAAATCCGCAACGACAACTTACAAGTGACCGTTACCAAACATATTGAAAAAAGAAAATAGCGCATGAAAATGATAGAATGGAATACTCTAAAACTTGACTTGAAAAAATTATTCAATTTTCAAGGCGAGAAAGATTATCTATCAAAGCTTGTCGCAAATTTTGAAGAATTGGAACAAAAAGGTAAAAATATTCCCTTCAAAATTACAGGTTTACGGAGAAAAGGATTTATAATAAAAGCTGCCGGACTATTTGGTTTTATTTCTTTCGACCACATGCCTTGGAAATATGAAAATCATAATGCATGGAATGCTGTTTTTCCTTCAATAAAAGGGAAAATATTCTTTGGAAAAACACATCAATTCCAGAAAAAACCTTTGTCATTAATTCTAAATGGAGAGATTCCCCAATTTAAAAAAATTGAATTAAATGAGACAGATAAATACAAAGGAATAATTATCAATAAAACAAAATATGGACTATTTATAGATTTCGGATATCATTTCAACTGGGACTGCGGGTCAATTGTCGGAATGGTTCATAAATCAAATTTTGCTCCAATCGAAACATTTGAAAAATTAGAAATCGGCGAAACAACGGAAGTGTTCTTTTTGGGAAGCAACAACAAAGAACAACTTCTTTTTGGAGACAATAACGTTTCAAAAGAATGGCTAAACGGAGAAGTTGAAAAATTGGTTGGGGAAATTTTACCAGTAAAGATTATTAAAACTAATGATGATAAAACGGATTATCTTGTAAATGAGAAATATAATGCGACATTACCAACCATAAATTCAATTTATCCGACAAATAAGAAAATAATAAAAAGCGCAATCAAAAATTTTAAAAATGGGGATTTAATACATTGTGAAATTTTAAAAGTTAACAAGCTCAATAAAACATTGCAATTAAAATGGGATTTTGCACATGAAATTGAAGGTATTATTTCAAGAATGACAATAGAAGAAAGCAAACCGAAAAATCAAATAAAAGAGTTTAGAAACAGAAGTAATTCTGTTGAGAATATTGCCGACACCAACGTAATTGAAAAACTTAATTTAATTGGAAAAACAGTCAAAGTAGAGGTAATTAAGAAAGAAGATAATCTGGGAAGAATCTCAAACAAATATAAAATCGAAAATAAATACAGTGGAAAATTAATTTTATCAAATGATAATTACAAAATAAGCACTAAAGAAAAAAAGCGAATTGAAAAAAACCTGCAAGACGGAGAAATTTTAGATTGTCAAGTATTAAGTGTTGACAAAAATCAAATCAGTATTAACTGGAAACTGATGGATGAAGAATTACTGAGATTTATAAAAGTATGAATTAACGAAAATGAAAAATACGTTTTGGTAACAAAGTGCAAATGTAATGCGGGCGGGCGTGGTGTTCCAGCGTTTTCGCCCTGTTCAACCACCGCCAATCCGTCTTTGACGGATGACGGTTTTAAAAAGAAATTTAGCGGTACGCCGGCTTGGCTCCGTGCGGATTTGAAAGGGAACCGTTTCAAAATCCCGCACTCCACTTGCACCAACCGTTGTAGTGCATTTGGCACAGCGATACACCGAACTTGATAATAAGAACAAAATAAAGAGCATGAAGATTCTAAAATATATCTTATCATTTTTACTAGTATTATGGGGATTGTTTATAGCATATTCCAAATTATTTTCAGTTGGACTTCACTTTCCTTTCTTAACAGTAGTGACAATTATAGCAATTGTTATGGGGATTAGTAAAAACGTGAAATCAGGATTGATTTTCTTTGTTTCCGCTTGCTTGTGGATTGTTTTTAGTGCCGAAACGATTGGATTTATAATGTTTTTTGATTCGGGTAATTATGGAAGAATGATAATCGGTCTAATTCCATTTTTATTAAGTGTTGGATTATTATTCTCGATTAAGATTGAGAACAAGTTTATAAATAAGTTTAACAGGAAACTTCTTTTAATTCCAGTGTTACTAATATTAGGGTTTGGTTCTTACATATATAAGCCTACGATTGAAGAAATTAATTGTTGGTATTACATTGACAATGACGAAACATACAATGTTCTATTTGCAAAAGCCCCCGAAAGAACCTTTGAAGTTGCGCTAACATCGGACGATTTAAAAAAAGAAGTTATTGCAGACGCCATTCGATACGAAGGACGAGATGGATACTACTGTCCAGAAACCAAAGTTAGAATAGTTACCAGTTTTGGAAGAATTATATCAGTTAAAATAATTGGATTTAGAAATAGTGAAATTGACAAGAAAGTAAGTTTTAGTAATCCAGAAAAAATTCCACTAGAGAGTGTTAATGGAAAATTGGAAATACTGAAACCGTTCATATTAAGACTATGGAATTAATATAAAAAACGCACTACAACAATGTATAAAAATAATAGCCGAGATAGTAGTAAATTCAAGGCTTGTAGCCCGCTTCAGCCCTCTTGTAACTTGACACGGAAGTGCCACGCAATCGGCTACTATTCTTATACTAAACGTTGTAGCACATTTTGAAAACATGAAATTGATTAGACAATTCATACATAAACTATTCAAGAATTCTGACTCAAAAGAGTATGTTGAAATTCAAAGAAATGAACTCTGTTTTTGCCAGAGTGGAAAAAAATATAAGAATTGTCATTTTTCGATTTTGGATAAAAAAGGGAAAATAGCATTATGGGAAATCGATACTAATACGCAAAATAAAGAGGTTAAAATCTATTCGAGAAGGAAGTTCAAAGACATTGCATATAAACAACCCACAAGTTTGAGAGGTTCTGATGTAAAAGCCACAAACATTGCGTTAAACGATTACAATCCAGAAGTTCACGACATTTATAAGTTCCAATAAAAAAGCAAATAAATAAAACTATTGACGACAATTAGAAAAATATTAAGCACAGACTTTATTCAGAGAATAATTTATGGAGTTGGTATTCTTTTCTGGACACTCATAATGTGGACAGATTTATTCAAATTTCCCTTCTCAAAAAGTTCATTAGGAGTTCCGTACTTGATACTTTATCTCATTCCAACAGTAATACTTACTGTACAAATTATTATTAATACCAGGCTTTTATGGTGGATAATTTGGCTGATTTTTAGTGGATACATTTTAATTTCAATAAGTCTGGTAACAATTGACTCAATACAAAGAAGTGGAAATCATCCCAAGGCAATCAGCTGGACAATCCAAGATATTTTTCAACTAATTCTTGTAATTGGACTTTTTGTTGCAATTGACTGGATAATATATAGAATGAAACCAACGATAAAAATGAAAAATAAATAAAAAACGTGCTACAACACGTGGTATAAGTCATGGCTGGGTTTGTGCGGATTCGACAAGTCGAATCTCGTCCCAACCTCAGTTTCGGTCGGACACTCAGACTCTCGTCTAACCGCCACGACCTCATACCACCACCGTTATGCCGCATGTTAAATTGAATGCCCGAATTGTACTCTGAATTATTAATTAATAAAAAAAATGATATGAAAAGTAAATCTAAATTAAGAGAGTTTTTAACTGGAATTCCCGAATCAAAACGTAAACTAAATCCTGATTTGTCAAACCCAAACGATTATAAAAGGCTGATTAGAATTTCAATTTCATTAATAAAAGAGGATTCAACAATTTCTACCCAAGATATTACTACGACTTGCGAAGATATTGGTGGATATTACGCAGAACTTATAAAACATGACGATTTTGAATCAAGTTTTTGCACTCCTATTATCTCCGAGATAAATAATGCAAAGTATATCATTGAGATTTATGAATCTTTGAAATAAGCAATATGAAAAAGCTTTTGGTCCTAGTAACTCTTGTAGTAATTTCATGTTTATCGTGCCTCGCTCAACGTTTTACAGTAACTGAGATAAAATCACGAGGTATATCGGAAAATGAATTGCAAGAGAAAAAAGTACAAATGCTAGGTGCAACATTTGATATTTCCATTTATGACACATCAGTCAAAGTAAAAGTAACTACAACAGAAAATGAGTACACTACAATTGTTTTAGATGAAAGTCCGGACAAACATTCTGACTATTTCTGTCAAATAGGAGAAAATCATTATTTTTTAACTCTAAATAAATCTTTTGGGGGCGAAGCAACTTCAGCTACTTTCTCCACCGCTGAGATTAATCCACATCCCAGAATTTTCTGGTATACTTTAAAGAAGAAGTATTGATTTAATTCTTAACGAAATAAGAAATGTCAATCAACTAAAAATAAAAACTACCGTCAAAATGAAAACTTTAAAACTTATCATATTCCTTTCAATAATATTCTTGGCATCCATTCAGGTTACGTATGGCAAGACATACAAATATTGGACTTATATAGGAAATATTGAGATTGATGATTTAAATAATCAAGTCGTGGTTAATTCAGAGGCAATTTACAATATATACGACACTTCAGAGGAACCGCTACGATTATACATGGAAAGAGACAATGGGAAATGGAGAATGTGTCTTGAGTTTGACCAAGTTGCAGGTTTTGAAACAATGACTGTTTTTAGATATAAAAACAGCAGATTTGAAAGAATAGGAAGTTATAAAATCATGGACCTTGAAATCTCCCAAAAAGAACCTTGGATAGATAGGTTGCCACCATATTACATTCCATCAATTAAGACATTAATTACAGACAACGAATTTGGTGGTAATGCAAGTCTTTTTGAAAGTGACACTTGGTTTATGAAATCTGTCCGGGAAAGAAAAACATTAATTTTAAAATACTTAATCAGGGAGTTCAAAAAAGCCAAATATTCAATTAACAATGAATTTACAAGTAAATACAATGATTACTCTGTAGTAGTTGAGTTAATAAACAATGGAGAATATGAAACATTTATAAAAAACTTGGAAAATTCAGATATTGATAGTGCGTGGTTAAATTTATGCAGACTTGGAAAACATAACTTCATGAGATATTTGTATTACTATGACAACCAGTCAGGACAATGGATTAGACCAAAAACAAAAGATGTCTCCAGATTAAAATAAACACGACGGCATAACAAAGTGCAAATGTAATGCGGGCGGACGTGGTTTTCCAACTTTTTCGCATTGTTCAACCACCGCCAATCCGTCGTTGACGGATTGTAGTAAAAAACAAAATTTAGTGCTACGCCGGCTTGGCTCCGTGCAACCCTGAAAAGTTGCCGTTTCAAAGCTCCGCACTACACTTGCACCAACCGTTGTGTTTCATGCTAAGAAAGACCGTGCAACAAAAGCCTACGCACATTTGGCACATTTACAAGCCCAACCCACGAGCTGATGCTTCAGCTTGTAAAAGAGCCAAATTTTAGCCGACGCTACAAATGATACGTTATATATGATAGAAACAGTTTGTAAAATATTAGATAGAATTGATATTGAAGGAAAGGAATACTTTAAACTTCTTGATAGTGCAACTAATGAGGATTATGTAATTCCTTTAAATCAACTTTTTAATGACAACTTATTTATAGGGAGTGAATACAAGTTTTACAAACAATATAATTCTAAATTACAAAGATACTTTCTCACTCAACAACATCCATTTTACAAACTAAACTGTAATTACGAATTTAAGATTGTCGAGCAAGAACTCAATGATGACAGTAAAATAGAAGCTTTTATTGTCGAAGACAATGATAGAAATCAAATACGTGTAAGAGCTCTGTTATGGCAACAGGATGTTTGGAGCAAAGAAACATTGAATTGTCATGTAGTTGCTTTTAGCAAAAAAGGATTAGTATTACGAAATTCTGATTTTTCAAATTTACCTTACAATATTGGCTCGGTACATGAATTTAAAGTAATAGGATTTGGAGAATTTAAGAACAATAAAAATATAACTGTTCCTTCAGTAATATTGGAACATTCTGATGGCTCCGAGTTAAGTGTTACTGCGTTTAAATGGCAGAACGAAAAAAACTGGAAATTTGAAACTCTATTTTGTGAAGTATTAAAGTATAACTCATTTGGTAAACCCCATTTAAAAAATGTAGATGAAAGGCATCCAATCTTTGAAGTAGGAAAGAAATATGATTTTGAGGTTACTGATTTAAAAACAAAACTAGACCTAAAAACCAATAAGAAATATAACATCATTGAACTCAAAGGCCTTGATGGTTGCATACATGAAACAAATGCTTTACCTGGTCAAATGCGAACTTTAAAAGTTGGTGAAAAGATTCAGTGTATTTTAAAGGCTGTTGGTTATAATCTGCGATTGAATCAAACGAATATTAAAGACCCATATTTTGCTTCAATTGATGAAATAGTTAAACAAAAAGAGTTTGTAACCAAGTTTTTTGACAAAGCCATTTCTGATGACAAGGATGAAGATTCAATTGAACTAGCAGAAAAGTACAATTCGAATAGTGCATTTTGGGTATTCACATTTTGCAATAAAATCCTCACAAGATACTTCAAGGAATTCAGCGAGCGCTACGATTATAAATCAAGCAAACAGGTTGCCGAATTAATCATCACAATTGAAAAGTGGATAATCAAAAGTGGTATCATCACTTCATTTCCTAATGAGGAAGCAAGAAAAAACACCATAGCTAAGGCAAAACAGCAATTAGAGAAGTATGTTAGGATAAATGATATTCTTACCATTCTGGAAGAATTAGACTTACATGAATTCTTTACAAAGAAACATGAGCAAGTAAATTCCTCAAATATTGAAGACCTATATTACATCCTTTTATTCTCAGACATCAATCAGGTTGAGGAATCTTTGTTTATCAAATATCTAACTGATGTTTTGAATAAATTGGAACTTGATGCGGCATCTATTTACAACCTTAAGAAACTTGACAAGTCGCTACAGTTAAATAAGAAGGTCTTTTATAGTGATGAATATGAAAGGTCTTTCAATTTATCATTTGGGAACAATAGTTTATTTCAAAGTGAGAGTGAAAAAAATAAATACTTTACATTATCGTTTTGCCAGTTTCTTATAAATGACAAACTCAATAACAATGAAAGAGCAAATTACTTATTGGGTAAAATATTAAGGCAACTTTTTTACTCGACCTTTGATATTAGTTTTAAAGAGAAATTGCTTTTCAATGCTTACTATTATCAGAGTAATCAATTTCAGCAAAATGCACATCCGTTTAAGTTTACTGAAAAATTAGAAATAATTGAAGATAACCTTCCTGAAAACCCTAATTGTTGCCAAGGTAATAATGACGATTGGATTCTCATAAAAGATTCTTATGATAAGAAAAGTGTAATTGAAGTAAAGGCAATAAAGAAAGAATTTAATGGATTTGTCGTTGATTATAAAGGTATCAAAGGCTTCTTACCTTTCAACCATATTACGGAAAACTCCTTAAAGTATTATTCGTATTCCAAGGTTGATTTTACATTAACAGTTTACTGTATTCTTATTAGTGAAGAATTTAATTTCTTTGTTGCAAAACAACCAAATAGAAATACACAAGAATATATCTGCAGCAATAACCTTCTTGGGCAAATAAAGGTTGGTGATATTGTCGAAGGAAAAGTTAAATCTGTTGAAAAGTATGGCGTTTTCATAACAAGCTATTGGGGTGATGGACTTTTGCATATAAAGAATATTTCCACTCATTTTTGGGACAAAGAAAGACTTCATACTTATTTTAGTAAAGGTGACCTTATAACAACAAAAGTTATTAATATCGAAGGAAACAAGATTGCGTTAAGTTATATTGACTTAATTGATACAGAAGAGGAAGATAAGTATTTTGATTTTATAAATTATGTTGATTTTGGGGATGTCTTTACATCGAACAATTATGATTCAGACGCCAGTCTAATTATTGATGATGAAGAGGTAAAATACAACCAGTTAGAAAAAGCATTTTGCTTCGAGCAATACGCTATGTTAAAAAAATCACTAGACGAAAAGATTCATTATTTACGCTTGAGTAAGCAGTTTTTCTCATCAATAAATAATTCACGCTCATATTTAATTAATATATACACTAATTATTTTGAGCTCCTAAAGCTAATCGAGGAAGTAATTAATGATTTCTCAATTGAGAAAATTGAAAGGATTAAATCAGAAGCTCTAATAGTTAATGAGAAAGTTAAATCTCAAGAACAAACATTGGAAATATTTCCTGATTCAAAAAAATTAATCTTTTTCATAAATATAATTAGCTTATTTAACGACACTTCAGAATCTGGAATACACTCTCTTTATGAGTTACTTCAAAAGAACTCAAATCAAAAGGTTCTAAAAACTATCGCAAAGATTACATTAGCCAATAACCTGTTAATTTCAGAGTCAGAAGAAAACTCTGATTTTGTTAGAAAAAATCTAAGGCATATAAAAGCATATCTTGATGATGGTGTACTTTCTTTAAAGGAGACAGAATCTGATAGGCTTGAAAGGGAATTAAAAGAAAAAGTAAAGTACTGGTCTGACAGAATTCAAGAAGATGAGAGTGAAACACAAGAATTTAAATCAACCTTTTTTACGCCAGTGCCAGATGAAGCAAAGCAAAAAGAGAAAGCGAAACTGGTTGAAATTCTGAATAAAACAGATAAGAAGGACGGGTTATTAAAAAAGATTGATGCAATTGATGGCAAGTTAGCTTCAAAAGCGGTGATTCATAGTTCATTAAAAACACTGTGTGCTTTTGCAAATACTAATGGAGGAACTTTAATAATCGGAATTTCCGATAATAAATCTACCGTAGGTCTTGAAGTAGACTATAAAAATTTAAAAGGGAAAAAGAATCGTGATGGATTTGGATTATTCTTTGACCAAAAGATTAAAGAATACTTCGAACCAAGTTTTTCATCATTGTTAGAACGTGATTTTTTGAAATTTCCTGATGGTGACATCTTGATTGTTTCAGTGAAACAAAGTGTTGAACCAGTTTTTTTGCTAAAAGATGAAGAAGGTAAGTCTACTGAGGAACTTTTTGTCAGGGATTTAACTTCAACCAAAGAAATAGTTGATAAAAGAGATTTAGTGAAATTCGTTAAACAGAAAGAAAAAGAATATCTAAAAACTAAAATTGATGATTAAGCCACCCCTTCACATCCATACACATTGCCAAGTCGCTCAAAAAAGCCAGCGCACAGACCAAAACTTGTCAAAGAGTATGGCTGTCCAAACGCACGGACAGACAGAGGGAATAAAGCACGAAAACACAACACGGTATATAAAACATTTGGCGGATAGTGCTAATTTTAAGGCAGTTACATTTAATAAAAATTGTAGCGGTTTGATAGGTTTGCTCTCCGAAATGCCAAACGTTTCATATACGTGGCCGTTATAGCCAATGCTGAAAAACATAGAAATAAAGTCAAGTATGTTAAAAATTAATACTTTTAGTAAATTTCGCAGATGAACTTTTATCAGATAACAATATTATTTTCACAAGGTGTATTAGTTTCATTATTGATTCTTTTGCTTTTTCACCTTCGTAAAAAACTTGGAATAGGAATACTCTTTGCATGTGTGGGATTATTTCAATTTATGCAGGTTTTTCTTTCCAGTACAGTTTATATTGAATTGGCAAAGAATTTCCTAGTATCACCAGGTTCATCAGTTTTATTTACAGCTACACTTTTTGCTGTTTTAATAATTTACATAAAAGAAGATGCTAGCGAAACCCGAAAAATAATTTACGCACTGATGATTACTAATATTGTTATGTCAATACTCATACAATCATTTGGCTGGAATATTAAAGAATCATCAACTTACAATCCGTTTAGTGTTTCAACAAATCTTTTTGACAATAATGCATGGGTGTTATTTGTGGGCACAATTGCGCTTTTTTTCGACTCGTTGTTAATTATCGTTATATACGAATTTACGTCCCGACATCTGTCAAACTTATTTCTTCAAATTTGTTTTACCATGCTAATCGTGGTGAGTTTTGACACTACATTCTTTTCAATTTTAGCATTTTGGAACTACGATAATTTAAATACTATTTTAGTATCAGGCTTAATTTCAAAGGGCATTTTTGCGATTTTTTATAGTGTTATCTTTTCTATTTATTTGAAATATTTCGACACGAGGGAGTTCAAAACCGATTACTTTAAAATAAATGATGTATTCAAGCCATTGACTTACAGACAGAAATTTGAAATCGCTAAATCTGATGCGATTAAAACTTCAGAAGAAGTTAAATTGAAGGAAATTAAATATCAAACACTAACGAATACATCTTCCGTTGGTATTTTTCATACGAGCAGTGACGGATACACAACTTTTGTCAACCCGAAATGGAGTGAGATTTCCGGTTTGTCGATGAATGAAGCCCTTGGAGATGGATGGTTTAAAGCAGTCCATCCTGACGATATTGAAAAAATCAAAAATGAATGGAAACTGGCAACCATTGAGCATAGAACATCCGAAACTCAATATCGGTTTTTATTAAATGATGGTTCAACTAAATGGGTATTGGGTCGTGCCGTTCCTGAAATAAACGACAATAATCAAATAATAGGATATGTAGGTACAATTACAGACATCACCAACATAAAACTATTTGAGCAAGAGCAAATCTTATTGAAAGAAAAAGCGGAAGAAAGCGACCGCCTGAAATCTGCATTCCTTGCCAATATGAGCCATGAAATACGAACACCAATGAATGGTATTTTGGGTTTTGCAGGACTGCTGAAAGGAGCTGAACTATCTGGAGAGCAACAAAAAAAATACATTCAGATTATTGAAAAAAGTGGAGCCCGAATGCTTAATATTATTAATGATATTGTGAGCATTTCTAAAATAGAATCTGGCACATTGGACATCAACCTTACAGAAACGAATATAAATAATCAATTACAATTTATTTACGATTCGTTAAAACTCGATGCCGATAATAAAAAACTTAATCTAACTTTTACAAGTGCATTAACTGGAAAAGATGCAATTATTAAAACAGATAACGAGAAGTTATATGGAATTCTTTCTAATTTGGTTAAAAATGCCATAAAATATACCGACAAAGGAACAATAGAATTTGGGTATACTAAGAAAGGAAATGAATTTGAATTTTTTGTCAAAGACACCGGAATAGGAATTCCAAAAGAAAGACAGGATGCCATATTTGAACGTTTTATTCAAGCGGATATAGTTGATAAAATGGCACGACAAGGCGCTGGTCTTGGATTAACTATTTCCAGAGCTTATGTGGAAATGTTAGGTGGTAAAATATGGGTAGAAAGCGAAGAAGCTAAGGGTTCAACCTTCTTTTTTACCCTTCCATGCAATATAGATGCTGAAAGAAAAACCGCAGTACCTGATAGGTCTGAAAAAGAATCAATACAAATAATTCCGGAAATTTCTGAGTTGAAAGTATTAGTTGCCGAAGATGATGAAGCATCTGAAATGTTGATTTCAATAGAACTGAAAAAGTTTAGCAGGGAAATACTGAAAGCAAGCACAGGAAAAGGAGCTATTGAAACCTGCCGTAAAAATCCTGATATTGATTTAGTGCTCATGGACATTCAAATGCCGGATTTGAACGGATATCAAGCCACCCATGAAATTCGCAAATTCAATAAAGATGTGATTATAATTGCCCAAACTGCTTTTGCCCTTTCTGGCGACAGAGAAAAAGCTATTAAAGCGGGTTGTAATAATTATATTTCAAAACCAATAAAACAAGCTGAATTATTGGCATTAATACAAACTTATTTCAAAAAATGATTAAATGTGACCCGACAACGAAAAGGCTGAATATAAAGCACATGGCTATAACAAAGTGTATAAATCATTGGGCGGATAGTGCTAATTTCAAGGGCGTTACATTTAATGATAATTGTGGCGGTTTGACAGAAAAGTGCTTCGAAATGCCCAACGCTTCATACACTAACCGTTACCAAACATATTGAAAAAAGAAAATAGCGCATGAAAATGATAGAATGGAATACTCTAAAACTTGACTTGAAAAAATTATTCAATTTTCAAGGCGAGAAAGATTATCTATCAAAGCTTGTCGCAAATTTTGAAGAATTGGAACAAAAAGGTAAAAATATTCCCTTCAAAATTACAGGTTTACGGAGAAAAGGATTTATAATAAAAGCTGCCGGACTATTTGGTTTTATTTCTTTCGACCACATGCCTTGGAAATATGAAAATCATAATGCATGGAATGCTGTTTTTCCTTCAATAAAAGGGAAAATATTCTTTGGAAAAACACATCAATTCCAGAAAAAACCTTTGTCATTAATTCTAAATGGAGAGATTCCCCAATTTAAAAAAATTGAATTAAATGAGACAGATAAATACAAAGGAATAATTATCAATAAAACAAAATATGGACTATTTATAGATTTCGGATATCATTTCAACTGGGACTGCGGGTCAATTGTCGGAATGGTTCATAAATCAAATTTTGCTCCAATCGAAACATTTGAAAAATTAGAAATCGGCGAAACAACGGAAGTGTTCTTTTTGGGAAGCAACAACAAAGAACAACTTCTTTTTGGAGACAATAACGTTTCAAAAGAATGGCTAAACGGAGAAGTTGAAAAATTGGTTGGGGAAATTTTACCAGTAAAGATTATTAAAACTAATGATGATAAAACGGATTATCTTGTAAATGAGAAATATAATGCGACATTACCAACCATAAATTCAATTTATCCGACAAATAAGAAAATAATAAAAAGCGCAATCAAAAATTTTAAAAATGGGGATTTAATACATTGTGAAATTTTAAAAGTTAACAAGCTCAATAAAACATTGCAATTAAAATGGGATTTTGCACATGAAATTGAAGGTATTATTTCAAGAATGACAATAGAAGAAAGCAAACCGAAAAATCAAATAAAAGAGTTTAGAAACAGAAGTAATTCTGTTGAGAATATTGCCGACACCAACGTAATTGAAAAACTTAATTTAATTGGAAAAACAGTCAAAGTAGAGGTAATTAAGAAAGAAGATAATCTGGGAAGAATCTCAAACAAATATAAAATCGAAAATAAATACAGTGGAAAATTAATTTTATCAAATGATAATTACAAAATAAGCACTAAAGAAAAAAAGCGAATTGAAAAAAACCTGCAAGACGGAGAAATTTTAGATTGTCAAGTATTAAGTGTTGACAAAAATCAAATCAGTATTAACTGGAAACTGATGGATGAAGAATTACTGAGATTTATAAAAGTATGAATTAACGAAAATGAAAAATACGTTTTGGTAACAAAGTGCAAATGTAATGCGGGCGGGCGTGGTGTTCCAGCGTTTTCGCCCTGTTCAACCACCGCCAATCCGTCTTTGACGGATGACGGTTTTAAAAAGAAATTTAGCGGTACGCCGGCTTGGCTCCGTGCGGATTTGAAAGGGAACCGTTTCAAAATCCCGCACTCCACTTGCACCAACCGTTACCGCCAATTTTAAAATAAGCACATGAATAATATTCAAACAAATCAAAATAAGGCAGATTTTATACGATTGCTAAAAGCACAGAGAGTTGCATACTCCATTGCAAAAAGATGTATGTCTGTTGAAGTTATCATTCTATTGATTTCAATTATCTTTCCTATACTTTTAATATTCTTCCCAGACTTGGTCGAACAAAGTCTAGTAATTATTCTAAGTGGTGGACTAGTAATTTTATCTGTTCTATTAAATAATCTAATGAAAAATAGAACAAATGTTGCCGCAAAAATTCAAGAAGAATTTGACACAAAACTTTTCAATCTAACTTGGAATAGTCTGCTCTGCGGCAGTAACGCCATTGACCAAGAAACAAATGCTAAAGAGAATGCTAAATGGGACAAGAAAATTTACACCCCGTTTCGCTTTGATAATGGAGATACAAAAAAACAATTACTGGCTCGCAGCAGGTATCTTTTGTTTAAATCAGCTGACAAATGGAGTCAGTCTCAAAAACAAAGAGCCAAAATTCTTTTTGCACAATACCCCGATATTAAAAAGGCATTTGACCTAACACACGATTTGAGAATCATTTTTGCAAAAACAAAAGATAAGGCCGTGGCATACACAAAACTGGCACACTGGTATAATAAAGTCACAGACTCCGGCTTTCGGTCGTTTAATACAATCTCTGCTACTATTTACACCCACTACAAGGAAATACTCAACTTCTTTGACCAACGAAGCACCAATGCTTCCGCAGAATCTTTCAATGCCAAACTGAAAGCTTTTAGAGCAGCATTGAGAGGCGTAAGTGACATTAAA
The DNA here is from genome assembly GCF_963676735.1 of uncultured Draconibacterium sp. Lineage (NCBI taxonomy): Bacteria > Pseudomonadati > Bacteroidota > Bacteroidia > Marinilabiliales > Prolixibacteraceae > Draconibacterium > uncultured Draconibacterium sp. The sequence continues at coordinate 2,592,396 of NZ_OY781464.1, forward strand.
TACTTTCTGTTTAGAGTAGCTAAAATTTATGCCTGAAGAAGCAAATCCACCGGATTTTCAATATGATCCATTTATTTGTCCTTTTAATGGCATTACACAAAATAAAAAAGGAGTGTAACTCTCTGTTTTACACTCCTTTTCATCATTTGTCTATTTTTTGTCTAAGAGACTAAGCGGTGACGACGAGACTCGAACTCGCGACCTCCGGCGTGACAGGCCGGCATTCTAACCAACTGAACTACGCCACCAATAAATTGATGTTCTAAACTTTTTCTTCAAAAAAACAAGCGGTGACGACGAGACTCGAACTCGCGACCTCCGGCGTGACAGGCCGGCATTCTAACCAACTGAACTACGCCACCGTTTTTTTAGAACTTTTCCCTTTTAATGGGCTAGTTGCCCTTTGCAAAGGTGATGCAAATATATACTTTCTTTTTTTACCTGCAATACAAAAAAATATTTTTTTGCACTTTTACACAACACGCTATATTTCAACTTATTACAACACAATTTACATACTCATTTTTACTAAATGATTCATATTTAGCTCTTTTTCTCCACTCCACCTGTAGGCTAAAAGCGATTTTGTACCGGTAACACATGAATCTACACAACAAATATTAGGTTTTATCAGGTACGGACCTACCCCGCGGCAATAATGTCCAAAGAATAAAATTGGGGCATCTTCGGGATAAGGAAAGGTCGCTGGAACAATCTCTTTGGGTATGGTATAGGCAGGCATCGTAAATTTGCTTTCAAAGGAAGCGGTTCTAAAATCGTATCCGGCCAGATTTTCCCACCATTTTATACGAAATGAACGCGGAGAAACCCCTTTATTGTTCATTACCCTCAAATCTGACGGCATATTCATGTTTATACCTTTTGTAAGCAACCACATACATTTAGCCTCCTCTGAATTGTTTTTTTTATAAACTTTCCGGAAAACTTTTTTTCGTAATCTCCCATCCTCGTACAAACCAGCTGCAGTTTGTATGGCCTGGTCGCTCCAACAGGCATGTACTACCCTTATTTCGCCAAAATCTAAAAACAAGGGCAAGGTGCGCAACCATTTCAGGTTTTCGCGCCACTCGAGCGATTGTGCGGAATATTCGTTTATTGTTTTAAATAAGGAAAGAAAATACTTGCTGGGTTTATTTATAATCGAGCGTCCTTGTTTATCTTTCAGGTGGTATATTATGGCATTTAACTCATGATTTCCCAGCACAGCATAGGCATGTCCGGCTTCAACCATTGCCTTTATTATTCGAATTGTTTTTCGTATCTCTGGTCCGCGATTTATAAAATCTCCAACAAAAATGGCTTTTCGCGATTCATGATAAAAACTACCATTTGTTTTTTTGTACCCCATTTCAAGCAACAGCTTTTTTAACAGGGTGGCATACCCATGCACATCTCCAATAATATCGTACATAACAGTGATTAAGAAGTGCTAAAATAAAAAAAATGTAGGTGGATATAGCTTCATTTATTTTTTTCCACAAAAAAAGCCATCTGCAAAAACAGATGGCTTCATGTGGGATAATCCCGAATTGATATATATTTCTTCCCAAAACAAGGGAAAAAGTATTCAAAAATTAATCGGCACGCTTGGTTACTTTACTTCCAATTACAGCATAAAAGAATAGATAACCCAGGCAAACTACCATTACCCAGTAACTTGGGATAAATCCGGCGGCATCAGCAACTGCATTTTGCACCAATGGAACCAATCCACCACCTACAACCATTGTCATAAAAATACCGGAGGCTGCTGCAACGTATTTTCCCAGTCCTTCAACTGCAAGGTTAAAAATACCCCCCCACATAATTGAAGTACACAAACCAACCAATACAAACAACAGAGCTTTCACGGGTATTTGGTCAACACCAAAAGCACCCAGACTAACGCTTGCCGATACGGGCATAAAAATACCAGCAAGAACTAAAATTAGCCCCAGGCCTGACGCCACAGTTAACATGGTTCTACTTGAAACTTTGCCGCCAATAGCTGCTCCTGTCAGACGACCAACCAGCATTAACATCCAGTAAGCCCCGGCAATAGAACCTGCCACGCCAGCATTCATTCCAACTCCACCTGGTTCCGACAACCAAAGAATCATTGTTCCGGGCACACCAATTTCTACACCTACGTATACAAAAATGGCAACCGCACCCAAAACAAAATGGCGAAATTTCATTGCACCAGCCATAAGGTTTTTCATAGGTTCTTTGGCAAATTCCAAAGTTGGCTCAGGAATAGTTACAAATAACAATACAAAGAAAACAAGGGCAAACACCCCCATTGCAATGTACATTACCGGAAAAATATCAGAAATTCTCGCTTTTGCAGCTTCACCAATTAAAACACCAACAAATATTGGAGTAATAGTAGCCATTACAGAGTTGAATGAACCTCCAACCTGAATAAGCTGGTTACCTTTGTTGCCACCCCCACCTAAGGTGTTAAGCATTGGGTTAACAACTGTGTTTAATAAAGTCATTGAAAAACCGGCCACAAATGCACCTGCCAGGTAAACAGAAAATGCAGAAGTTTCGCTGGCGTAACCCGAAAGATATTGGATTCCGACGCCAATAAAACCCACTGCAATAGCAATTAGGGCTGTTTTTTTGTAGCCAATTCGTTGTAATAAAATTCCACCCGGAATTCCCATAACAGCGTATGCAATAAAATTCATTGCATTACCCATCATCCCCTGAAAGTTACTGGCTCCGAACTGAGCTTTTAAAACAACTCCCATTGGTGCTGCCAGGTTGGTAACAAATGAGATCATACCAAAGAGTAAGATCATCATAATAATAGGAACTGTACGATTTTGATTTTTCGTTTCCATAATGATTTTGTATTGATTTTAGTAGTAATTAATTCTTTTTAAAATGAATTTTTGGTAAATCGCGCAATCGTTTGGCAGCCCCTTCGGCAGTAATGTCGCGTTGTGGTGTTCCCAACATTTCGTATCCTACCATAAACTTTTTAACGCTTGCCGAACGCAATAATGGTGGATAAAAATGCATGTGCAAATGCCACTCCGGATGGTCCTGTCCATCGGTAGGTGCCTGGTGTAAACCTGCAGAATATGCAAATGATGTTTCAAACAGGTTATCGTACATTACCGTTAGCTTTTTGTAAATATCAGCCAAATCAGTACGTTCGTTTTCGCTAAGCTCCAGAATATTCTGCACGGGCCGTTTGCTAATTATCATTGCCTCAAAAGGCCAAACCGCCCAAAATGGTATTAATGCTACAAACGAATCGTTTTGATCCAGCAAGCGCTCTTGTTTATTAAGTTCGGCATTCACATAATCAGCCAGCATGGTGCGACCATGTTTATCGAAATATGCTTTTTGCGTTTTACACTCTTTTGATGGTTCGGTAGGTATACCTTTCGACGACCAGATTTGACCGTGCGGATGCGGATTTGAGCAGCCCATTATCGAGCCTTTATTCTCAAAAATCTGCACATAATTAATGGCCGGATTTTCACCCAGCTCGCTATATTGTTCGCACCACAAATCAACTACTTTCCGTATATCTTCCACCTCCATTTCCGGAATGGTGAGACTATGGTCTTCGCTAAAACAAATTACCTTACAAATACCACTTTCGCTTTCTGCCTGAAACAGTTCTCCGTCATCAATACCTCCCTCAGGCGTATCGGTTAACAAAGCACTAAAATCGTTGGTAAAAACAAAAGTTCCTTTGTAATCAGGATTTACTTTTCCGCCAGCTCTTTCGTTTCCGGCACACAGGTAACAATTCGGATCGTACTTGGGTCTTTCTTCAATTACAGGTTTTTCAACCTGCCCCTGCCAGGGTCTTTTCGCCCGGTGTGGCGATACCAAAATCCAATCGCCTGTTAACGGGTTATATCTTTTATGGGGATGGTCTTCTATGTTAAAACTCATCGAATCTATTATGTCAGTTATAATTTAGGTCGATAACGAACTTATCCCGATATGGATCGGGATAAGTCTGATATTCGGCCTCAAAGTTAAAATATCGTTTGAAATTGCGAAGTATAAAGGCACATTTTTTAATTACCTCATCCTTCGCTATAAAAAGCGACCTGGATTGGCCGGCGTTTTCTATAAGTCAAGTTTTATTGATCCGTTTGAACGGATAAACAATTTATGACATGAGCCTTGTCCGTAAACGTGCTCCAGTATTTTTACATATTCATCCAGTTTATCCTGCGGAACAAATGCTTGAATGGTACCACCAAAGCCACCGCCATGTACACGCCAGGCACCGCTTCCTTTTAATACCATCTCGCTTAAAGCCAAACCAAGCGAAACCACTTGCTCGTCTTTATGAACCACATCAAAAATATTCTGATTGTACATATACGAGCTGTAACCCGACTCCACAACCATTTGTAAAAATGCATCAAAGTCATTGTTTTCCAAGGCTTCAACTTGTTTTACCACACGAGCATTATCGCCCTGGAAATGATACGAACGAAGTATTGCGCGGTCGCTAATACCTTTTTCGCGCAGCTCAGGAATTTTATCAACTATTTGCTCCAAAGTAACCTCGCGGAGTACTTTAGCACCCAATTCGGCAGCAACCGATTTCATTTCGGTTGGCAGCGATGCGTATTCTGCCTGTGATGCAGGATCGTCGTGACCGCCACCAACATCGGTAATTACCAGGGAGTAACCTGTTGAAACAAAGTCGAAATCTACTTCTTTTACAATTGGGTTTGCAGGATCTTCAAAATCGATGGTAATTAAACCCCCCACCGAACAGGCTGTTTGATCCATTAAACCACAAGGCTTGCCAAAGTAGTTGTTTTCACTCCATTGCCCGATAATTGCATTTTCAACAGCTCCCATTTTGCCATCGTTAAACAAAGCATTAAAAATCGCACCTATTAAAACTTCAAATGAAGCTGAAGAACTCAGCCCCGAGCCTTTTGGAACTCTTCCCTCAATACAGGCATCGAAACCGCCAATTTCGTAGCCGTTTTCTTTCATTTTTGCGGCAATTCCTTTCACCAGCGAAGTAGAAGTATAGAATTCGTCTTCATTGGGTTCGAAGTTGCTCAGCTCTACCTGAAATTCAGGATATCCTGCTGATTTTATACGAACAGTACCTGTTCCGTTTGCAGCAGCAACAGCAATATTGTCAAGATTTACAGCTCCGGCCAAAACACGGCCAAAGTTATGGTCGGTATGGTTGCCACCAATTTCAGTACGGCCTGGCGAGCTAAAAAGAGCTACATCGTCGTTTCCAAATGTTTTTTCAAACTCCCCCATCAGGTTGGCATAACGCTCAGCCTGCAGTTTCAATTCCGAGGCATCGCTGCCATATAATTCTTTAAATAACGGATTCTCTCCACCGTTAATCTTCTCGTTTAATGTACCAATTTTTGTCATAATTTGTTATTGATTTTATTATAGTTATTCATTTTACCAACTGGTAGGTACTGGTGGGTACAAATATAATTTTTAAAGCTAGCGCAAGGCTTCTTTAAAAGATGTTACACAGCAGATTTAACATTTATAAACTATTTCTGAAAATCATGCGCGATTTATTGCGTATTTGAGACTTGTCGCGCGATAACACCATATTTGCCAGGGTTTTGCCCATCTCATTAAAATCGGTAGAAATAGTTGTAATTCCGCCTGCTACCACTTCTTTCAACATGGTATCGTTAAAAGAAACGATTCCAAATTTCTTACCCAGTTTAAACTTACAATATTTAGCAATCTTTACCATTTCCACCAAATCGCGGTCCGAAATTAAAAAGTAGGCTTCCCACAACGAGGGCTTGATTCCTGATAACGATTTTACAATTTCGTATTTAAAATTATTCTCCTGACAAAAACGTTCGAATCCCCGCGACCGCTCCACCGGTTCTTTGCCTCCCGGATTTACAAAAACCAGTCTTCTGTACTTTTCAATTCGTTCTTTCCCCTCAACAAGGGCATCGTAAAAATCCTGTTCAAAGTCCTGGTAAACCACCGGGTAGCGCTCTAAATCTGCTTTTTTTCTATCGATTATATAAACACGGTCTTGCGGTAATTTTGATAATAAATGGTTGGTATTATCAAAAGCTGCCGGCATAATAATGTACGAGGTATAATTTCCAACACTTTCGGCAATCAGGTTTTTAAATACCTTGTAGTTAAAATGATGAAAATAAACCTCCACTGTAGCTTTGCCCTTCAGCGAATTTATGAGCGAATTGTAAAGATCTTCTTTAAATGCATTAAATTCATCGAACAACACAAACACGCGCTCCTCTACCTGAATCTCGGTGCTTGCAATGTAATACCCTTTACCGGGCTGACTTTTTAAAATTCCTTTTGCTTTTAATTCGTTAAAAGCAAACATCACCGTGTCTCTGCTCAATTTAAATTCGGCACAAATCTGATTAATCGAGGGTACCTTATCACCCTTTTTCAGCGTCTTTCTTTCAATAGCTGACAATATTGAATCAATTAATTGCCGGTATTTGGGTACAGATGTTTTTGGATTGATGGATATAACTTTCTTTCTTGGCATTTAGTTAAGCTTTCTGCAAAATTAGTAGATTTTTTTCAGAAAATAATGTTTTAAAACACCACCAGTACCTACCAGTTAATTTTTTGATTTTTGCATTTTTGCAACTGAAAAACCGGGGCGGTGACCACTCTGTCTAACACAGCCTAAGCCTATGGTTCGCTGCAAATTGTAACTAAAAAATTTACAAATACAAGAAAAACAGTAATTTCGATGTCTATGCTGAAAAAAATATACACCTTGTAGCAGCTAAAAAATAGAATTGAAAAGATTAATAAACAATTGAAATTTAGAAGCTCCGATAAATTAGCCAAAACCAATAGCAGTTAATTTAGGGGGTATCAATCGGGTTGAAAAAACATATAATTTGATTAAAATGAAAATAACTTCACAAAAATTTGGCACATTAAAAGACGGCCGCGAAGCCACTCTTTTTATTCTGAGTAACAACGATATTACCGTAAAAATTACCAACTACGGAGCCATAATAACAGCAGTGGATATGCCTAATAAAAATGGCAGCATTGAAAATGTAGTTTGTGGTTTTGACAAACTTGAAAACTACCTGAGCGAAGAATACCTGGGCAGCTATCCGTATTTTGGAGCTGTAATCGGCCGCTTTGGCAACCGTATTGCCGGAGGAAAACTGGAAATTGAGGGTACCAGCTACGAAATGGCCATTAACAATGGCCCCAATCATTTACACGGAGGTTTGGAAGGTTTTGATAAAAAACTTTTTGACGCCGAGCAAATAGACACGGCTGAGGAGGTTGGTGTAAAACTTAGCTACCTCAGCCCCGATGGCGAAGAAAACTATCCCGGTAATTTAAAGGTTACCTGCATTTATACATTAAATAAAAACAACGATTTAAGTATTCAGTATTTTGCTGAAACGGATAAAACTACAGTGGTAAACTTAACCAACCACAGCTATTTTAACTTAAGTGGCCAAAAAGAAAACGTATTAAACCACGAACTGGAACTAAACGCCACAAAAATGACGGAAATGGTAGAACAGATACCAACCGGCAAAATTGTTCCGGTGGTGGGTACTGCATTTGATTTTACCTCGGCAAAAAAATTAAACGCTGCAGGATTGGAAATGGGTTACGATGACAATTTTGTTTTCGATAACGAAGAAGGCGAATTAATACATGCCGGCACTCTTTGTGAAGCAAAAAGCGGACGCAAAATAGAGGTATACACCACACAACCGGGAATGCAGGTTTATACCGGTTACTGGAATCCGGAATTGACCATAGACGGAAAGAAGAAATTTGGCAGTTTTTCGGGTATTGCACTCGAAACGCAACACTATCCGGATTCAGTGCATCACAAGAACTTTCCGACCACCGTTTTAAAACCCGGAGAGCTATACAACCAGAAAACAATTTACAAATTTATTACCGAATAATAGGAAATGCCCGAAAGGGCATTTTTTATGCCAGTATACCAACCAAGGTACTTCATGGAATTTTTATATTTTTGAGAGCGAACAGGCAATTAAAATTTACAGCAAGAGCGCATAAAATTCAATTATCCTTACGAATTAGAAGCGCTGATTGGCTAAAATCGGCCGGCCGGTAATTTTTAATTACCAGGATCCACCGTTTGAAGCTGTGTAACGAATACTAAATAAATAAAATAAAACGAATGAGAACCATTGTTGAACTATTTGAAACGGCAGTTGCCAACTACCCCGACAATCCGTATTTATGGGAAAAAACAAAAGGTGAATTCCAGCCCACCACCTACAAGCAGACCCGCGAAAAGGTATTGGATTTGGCTGCCGGGCTCATACAACTTGGTTTTAAAAAAGGCGACCGGGCAGCACTGGTTGCCGATGGGCGTAACGACTGGATAATTAGCGAACTAGGCATGCTTTACGCCGGTGGAATAAATGTCCCGCTTTCTATTCGCTTACAAAATAACGAACTGGCTTTTCGTATTAAACACAGTGGCAGCAAGTATATCTTTGTTTCAAAATTGCATGCCGAAAAGGTAGAAGAAATTCGGGATGAACTGCCCGACCTGGAAAAAGTAATTTATATTGACGGGAAAGAAAATCCGGGTGAAAATGATATTAACTATGACGAGCTTTTAAGAAATGGTGCCAGTTACCGCAAAGCAAACAAGCAGCTAACCGAATCGGTTTGGAAGGCCATAGAAGCAGATGATGTTGCCAATATTTCATACACATCGGGAACTACAGCCGACCCAAAGGGAATTATGCTTACCCATCTTAATTACGCTGCCAATGTGGTACAATCCAACTCTTTGCTCGATATGCAATCAGAATGGATAACACTGGCCATTTTACCCTGGGACCATGCTTTTGCTCACACCACCTGCCTTTATGTTTTTATGTACAAAGGAGCCAGTATTGCCTCGGTTGAAATAGGCAACTCTCCCATGGAAACACTGCGTAATATTCCTAAAAACATCCAGGAAATAAAACCAACTTTAATGATGAGTGTTCCTGCCTATTCTAAAACTTTCAGAAAAAACATTGAAGCAGGAATACGCAAAAAAGGAGAGTTTTTATATAAAGTTTTCCAGTTTGCGCTAAAAGTTGCTTATGCCCACAACGGATATGGCAATAACAGGGGAAAAGGCTGGCGCTTTTTTCTTAAACCACTGTACTGGCTATTCGACCAGATTCTTTTTTCGAAAGTGCGCGCCGGCTTTGGCGGAAACCTGAAGTTTTTTATCGGTGGCGGGGCACTGCTCGATGTTGAATTACAACGGTTCTTTTATGCCGTTGGCTTACCTATTTGCCAGGGATACGGCCTTACTGAGGCAGCACCTGTAATTTCATCAAACGTGCCGCATGATGTGATTTTTGGTTCATCAGGAAAATTGGTGAAAAACCTTGAAATAAAAATAATTGACGAGGACGGAAACGAACTGCCAAACGGACAAAAAGGCGAAATTGCCGTAAAAGGCGATAATGTAATGAAAGGCTATTGGAACAACCCCACTGCCACTTCTGAAACTTTAGTTAATGGCTGGTTACACACGGGCGATATGGGCTATATGGCCGACGATGGTTTCTTGTATGTTTTGGGCCGTTTTAAAAGTTTGCTTATTGGTAACGACGGCGAGAAATACAGTCCGGAAGGCATTGAAGAAGCGCTGGTAGATCAATCGCCATACATTCAGCAGATAATGCTTTACAACAATCAAAATCCTTACACGGTTGGAATGGTAGTACCAGAAATGGAAGCCATTAACCGGGAACTTAAAAACAAAGGAATTGAGAAAGAAAGCGATGAGGCAGTTCGAGCTGGTATAGATATTATTCAGAACGAAATTAACGAATATAAAAAGGGCGGCAAATTCGAAGGATCGTTCCCCGAACGATGGCTACCTGCTACTGTTGCTATTTTGCCCGAGGCTTTTACAACCGATAATAAAATGCTGAATGCCACCATGAAAATGGTTCGCGATAAAGTGAGTGCCCATTTCGCCAATGAACTGGAATTTTTATATACACCTGAAGCCAAAAATATTCAGAACGAATTAAATAGTACCGCCCTAAAAAAATGGCTAAGCTAGTTGCTGGAAAGTAATACGACTACAGATTTGTTCTGAACTTAAAAAAGTAAGGTACAAATCGGTAGTCGGATTTATCCATCTTCTCTACTGTTTACCGGCCCCATTCTTATAAGGTGCAAACTACTGCATGTGCTTTGTCTTGAATAATCTGACAATCCAATTTCATCACCATTAAACAATGTTTTAAATTTTGGTAACTATTTCCTGTCAATAACTTGACAATGATTGAATAATGCCGTAAATTGTACTTAATACGGACACTACTTTACTTCTTTTTGAAGTTCTCTGCACCACATTTTGATAGAAAATAAAAACAGCAAATTGGTTTTTCTGTCAATCGGTTTATAAAATATCAATCATCCAATTAAGTACATCCAAAGCCAGGGTTGCAATGGTAAACTATAAAACAACCTGAAATGGACTTTGTACTTTCCGACAAACTAAAACAAGCTATAAACATTGCCCAGGCTATTGCCAAAGAATTTATGAATGCTGAATTCTCTCCGGCACACCTGCTCAAAGCCTTGCTGCACAAAGAAATTGGATTAATTCCCCTGCTGGAAGCCATGAACAAAGATTTTTATTACATGGAAGAATGGGCCGAAATGCGTATTGAAACTTATCCGAAAGCAAGTAAAATAAGCGATCAGCCCAAGGCCGATATTGATGTAAAAGCTGTTTTTAACGAAGCCGATAATGTACGACTGAAAATCTCGGAAGATACAATTACACCCGAATGTGTGCTTATTGCATTAACCATTCCGGGTGTTGGTTTTACCTATGAACAGCTAAAAACGTTTAACCTGAAGGAACAGGAATTGCTCGACCAGGTAATTGAACAAGCAAACCTAGAAAATGTAATTGGTGCTGATGAAAAAAAACAGGAAGAAGGGACCACTAAAAGCTCCACAAAAAAACAAACAGCACTGTTAAAATATTGCACCGATTTAACAACCGAAGCACAGCAGGGTAAACTCGATCCTGTTGTAAGCCGCGATAAAGAAATTAGAATGATGGCCGAAATACTGGGCCGAAGATCGAAACCCAATGTAATTATTATGGGCGACCCGGGTGTTGGGAAAACCGCCCTGGTGCACGGATTTGCACAAAATATTGTTGCCGGCAAAGTTCCTGAAAACCTGAAAAACGTAAAAATATTTGAACTTGATTTTGGCTCACTTATCGCTGGGGCATCGTACAAAGGAGAAGTGGAAGACCGGCTAAAAAATATTATTAAGGAAATAGAGCAGTACGAAAAAGCGATTCTTTTTATTGATGAAATACACATGCTACTTGATAACCAGGCAGGGGCATCAGGAGCAGCAAACCTACTAAAACCCGAGCTCGACAAAGGCAAACTAACCGTAATCGGCACCACCTCTATCGATAATTATACCAAAACCATCGAAAACGACGAGGCCTTCAAAAGAAAGTTTGAAATACTTAAAATTGAAGAACCCGATACTGCCGGATGTATGCGCATGCTCGAAAAAATAATTCCGGTTTACGAAGAACATCATAAAATAAAAGTAAGTAAAGAAAACCTTGAAGAGGCAGTACTGCTATCAAAACGCTACCTGAAAGAGCGCTGCCTGCCGGATGCTGCTATAGACCTCATCGACCGTTCAATGGCTGTTGTTAAAATGATGCAGGATACGAGCCAAGCCGAAATAGAATCGTTACGTAATGAATTATCGGATTACATCGGTAATAAAAATGCCTTGTCTGAAGAAGAACTCAAAAAGGAAATTTTATGGTTTAATTCGCAGTTAAAAGAACGACTTAGCCCTGTTATACTGATTAAACTAAATGAAGAACAGCAAGTTGAATCGGCATCGAGCATAGCGGAAATGCAAAGCATGCTGAATAAAACCCTGGAAAACCTTTCAGCCATTGCAAAAGAAACAAACGACACGCTCGAGAAATCGGATTTGGCCGCCGTGGTGGCCCATAAAACGGGAGTACCAATTGGGAAAGTGCAGACCCAGGAAAAAGAACGCCTGCTTAACATTGAAAGCCATTTGCAAAAGCGTGTGGTTGGCCAAAATCATGGCATTAAAAGTATTGCAGAAGCGATTCGCGAATCACGCTCGGGATTAAGCAAACCCGGGCAACCTATCGGTTCGTTTTTCTTTTTAGGGCCTACAGGAACAGGAAAAACCGAACTGGCAAAAACACTGGCCGAATTTCTGTTTAACGACGAAACTGCACTAATTCGCTTCGATATGTCGGAATTTAAAGAAGAACACTCAGCTGCCCTGCTTTATGGCGCACCTCCGGGTTACGTGGGGTACGAAGAAGGCGGTTTGCTGGTTAATAAAATTCGGCAAAAACCCTATGCCATTGTACTTTTTGATGAGATTGAGAAAGCACATACTTCGGTATTCGACATTTTTTTGCAAATTCTTGATGAAGGCAAACTGCATGACCGTTTAGGAAAAGAAGGCGATTTTTCAAATGCTGTTATTCTCTTTACCTCGAATATAGGCAGTTCATACATTGTTGATGAATTTGCCAAAGGCAATGTTCCGCCATCAGACAAGCTGGCCGAAATTATGGAAAATTATTTCCGCCCCGAGTTTTTAGGCAGACTGACAGAAATCATTCCTTTTGCTCCAATCAGCGAAGAAAATGTGGTGAAAATTTTTGATATCCATTTAAAAACCCTCTACAAATCACTTGCTGCACAAGGCATTGAATTAATCATTCAGCAAGAAGCAAAAGAAGTGCTGGCAAAATCGGGATTTACACCAAAATTTGGTGCACGTCCCCTTTTGGGGGTCATCCGGAATAAACTCCGCCGACCACTTTCTAAAAAAATAATTGCAGGAGAAATTTCCAAAGGATCAAAACTTCAGCTATCACTTGATGAGAACAAGGATTTGAAATGGGAAACATTAGCGTAAATACAATAATTTCTAACTTAAAATAAACGATTATGCAAGAGTATGGAATAGGCGGAACAGAAGTAAAAGGCGATGCCAGTGAAGCATTTGCCGAAATACCGCAAAACCGAACTTTATTTTGTGAAAAACTTACCGGCGATGCACCTATAAAGCCACAGATTGTGGAGGGACTGCAAACCATCGATGATGTTTTTGAACATTACAAGCCAAAAGTTGACGTGGAGTTTGAAGACAGCGAAGGGGTAGGCAAAGAAGAAAGCCTGTCATTCAGAGGATTATCAGATTTTGGAATGAAAGGAATAACTGCGCAAAGTGAGTTTCTAAAAGATTTAAATATTGAAAAAGAGCAATACCAGAAAATTATTAAGCAGCTGAAAAGCAACAAACTATTGCGAAAAACACTAGAAAATCCGGACTCAAAAGCCGACTTGCTTGGTGTTATGTATGCTTTAATAAAAGAACTGGAAGAAGCGAAGTAATTACTGACCCAAAATTATTAACACTTAAAAATTAAAGTTATGGCAGAATTAGAGAGCGCACAAAATATTGCTCAATACAAAGAAAAAGTAGCAGAAAATGTAAAAGGAATTGAAAATCCGGCGGAACAATTAAAAACCGGTCTCGATAAATTAGCCGGAAGCGGTGGTTTCGATCTTCTGGAAATGGCCTTTAAAGGTGTTGAAAACATGAATCCGGAACGAAAAGCCAGAAAACGTATTTTCCTGTCCGAATCAGCCTATAAAAACGAACGCGACGAGTTGAAAAAAACACTTCAACTTTGGGCAGCCGTTCTGGAATCTTCGAACAGTATTTCGGATATGGTTGAAGCCAGCGAAAAAAATATTGAAGTAGCCGAAAAAACTTACAAATCAAATATGGCAAAAGCCATTGAAGCCACTAAGGACCTGGAACGTTCCTATCGCTCGGCAGCACTGTTTTTCAAAAATACAGAAAGCACCAAACTTAAAAACCTATCGGTATTAAATGCCGACCTTGATCAGTTAAAAGACCTCGACGATACCCGTTTTATTGATGCCGTGCAGGCCGAATTGGTAAACAATTTCGACCGCCTTGACCTACGCGATAATTATGGGATTTTAGTAGTACCAGGCTACCTTGGATCGAACAAGGTGGTTGAGAAATGGGCAAAAATAGCACACGACAATAAGGTAATGCTCGTAACTGATTTTGAACACCTCGATAATCCTGACGATGTGATGGACCTGTTTGAAATGGCCAACTTAACCGGTGGCGACATGTATCGGTCGAACGTAATGATGGCCTGTAACTGGCTGGTTGGAAGAGATAAAATTGACGAAATTGGCGAAGATGAAGAGCTATTTGTTCCACCGTCAGGAGCTCTGGCCGGAACTATTTACAACACACTAATGTCGCAGGTGGCGGCGGGTAAAAAACATGGTGGTCTTAACGAAGTAGATGGTGTGGCCTTCGACCTGAAAAAAAGTGAAATTGCCAATCTTGAAAAAATGGGATTAGTGCCCATGGTTAACGAATATGGCAAAGTAATGGCTTTTTCGGCAAAAACACTTTTTAATGGCGACAACCTTGGCCTGCAAACCTACTCTGTTGTCAGAGTTTTCGACTACGTTACCAAAGTAATGATGGATTTTCTGAACCGCAGGGCTTTTGAGAATTTTAATGTAAAAACACGAAAAGAAATTCTTTCGCAAATTGTTAAATTTCTCGACAGCATTACCGGCCCCGGCAAACTTATTGAAAACTTTTCGGTAAAACGTTTCGAGCAAGACCCCGTGCAAAAAGACCGTATCTATCTTGATATTCATATGACTCCTTATTTCCCGGCCAAAAATTTCATGATAAAAATGGATGGACAAAAAGGCGATGATGGCACCGAATGGGATTCAGATTATGAACAAAACTAATTTGATTGACAGCTTATTGTATAAATCTTAAAATAACCAAGTTATGTTAGCAAAGTCGAATATTTCAGTAGAAGTGGATGGAAAAACCCATCCGTTACAAAGCTTTAGCTACAGCCTCCGTCAGCTAACCGACCACACCGGTCAACCTGCTTCTGAAGTTCAGGGCGGAGAAATCCATTTTACACTCGAATCAACAGCACAAAATGAGTTTTTGGAATGGATGTGCGACAGTTTTATGCGTAAAGATGGCAAAATAACCATCATGAAAAGTGAAGAAGAAGGTAAACTAAAAGAATTCGAATTTAAGGAAGCTTTTGTTACCGATTTTAGCGAGTCGTTTGGCGAATCAGGAAACGGAATGATCACGATCTCTCTTTCTGCCAAAGAAATTCAAATGGGCAATGCATTGCACAGCAACGAATGGCTGGATGATTAGCCGGGTACCATCTTTTTTTGAAACAATTTAAATCTAAAAATTATGTCATTTAAAGCAATATTTAAAACTACCGGCCAGGAATTTAGAGTATTAAGTTCCAGCTATAATGTTTACCGGGCCGTTGACGAAATGGGCAGGCCTACATCGTCAACTGTTGGTGGCGAAATAAGTATAAGCATGGAATCCAATGCAAACAACCTGTTTTTTGAGCACATCAGCATTGGCGAAATGTTAAAAGACGGCACCATTACTTACATAAAACGTAACGAGGAAGCTACAATGAGAGAACTTAGTTTCAAAAATGCATTTATCTCGTCGTTTAGCGAAACCTTCGACCACTCCGGGGGGTCGGGGGCCATGATAACTTCGATAACGCTGGTAGCCCAGGTAATAATAATGGGCAATGGCGAAATTATTAACGAATGGAAATCCTAAAAAAGTTTCATTCGGTAAAACTTAATGCGAAAACCTGTTAAAGCAATATAATTATGTCCTTATCAGCCCGTCTACATATATCAGGACACCGAAAAGAACAAAAAGGTATCCGAATCATCGAATGTGATTTTGAATTTTTACAAAGTGTCGACAGCACAACAGGACAAATTAGCGGCAGAATGAAAGGGGGAAAAATCAATGTCCTTCTTGATATTGAAAACGATGGCGAATTGCTGCACTGGATGTTTAATAATGTGGTAAAAAACGGCAAAATCATTTTCATCGGCCCTCCTGAAGGGAAATCAGTAAAAACAATTGAATTTGAAAATGCCTACCTCATTTATTATAAAGAAGTATTTAAGGAAGTTTCGAGTGTTACCATCAGAATAACAATTTCAGCACAGAAAATGATTATTGCCGGTGAACAAATGGAGAATTCGTGGACAGGTTTCAAAAATTATTAATCCAATAAAAGTGTAAAAGATGGCTCTTGCATCAGCGGTGAAAATTGAAATTGAAGGAGTTGAGCTAAAAGACTACACTTCGCTTGAAATTAACCAGAGCATATATGGCATGAACTCGGTAAAAGTGGTTGCCCGGCTTGATGCCCTGGAAGAACTGGATAGTTTTGTAATTAATAAGTCTAAAACCTTTATTGGCTCGCCAATTGTAATAAATATTGATGTGAGCCCAAAAGGCGATGGAAGCGAACCGGGAAGGATTGTTTTTAAAGGCCTCATTACTCATGTGCACGGGCTAAAATCGTCGTATCTTGATAATGAAAGCATTGCTTTATCGGCTAAAAGCCCCGAATTTCTTCTTGACGATATTCCCGGATGCCGATCGTTTGAAGCCAAAAATTTGAAACAAATTGTGGAAGAAGTACTCAAACCTTATCCGCGCGACTTGTTAAAATCAACGGTAAACACACGCAACACTACACAATTTGAATATACAGTGCAATACAACGAAAGCAGCTATACTTTTCTGCGAAGATTGGCCACAAAATTTGGCGAATGGATGTTCTATGACGGTACCGAATTGCATTTTGGAAAGCTAAACTCAAAACCAGCTACCGAACTCACTTTAGGACTTGACCAAACCAGTTTTGATTTTAAAATTAGCTTAAAACCACTTAATTTCAATTACAAATTTTTTGATTACCACAAAAACCAAACAATTGAAAATAAGGCAACAAAATCAAAAGGCAAAAAGCAACAAAACGAAATTGGTGCTGTAGCCCACGACCAATCAGCCAAACATGGCATTTTTGAGCCGCAAACATTTATAAATCACCTGAATGTAAGTAAAGATGCCTATGCCAAACAGTTAACAGAAATGGCCGAGCTCAAAGAAAATGCGCAGGCGGCAGGTATGTCAACCATAAACGGCCATAGCCTAAATCCTTTGGTAAAATTAGGCGGTAAAATAAAAATTAAGGCATTAAAAGTGGTCAAAAGCGGCGCAACCGATTATGGAGAATACATTGTTACCGAATTAAAACACCTCTGTGATAACTCCGGAAACTATAAAAATGAGTTTAAAGGAGTATCAGCAGAAGCAACAGTTCCGGACTATACCAATCCTGAAATACCTGTAGTTTGCGAACCACAAACAGCCATCGTTACCGACAATAAAGACCCTGAAAAGCTGGGCCGAATAAGGGTAAGATTTGTATGGCAGCAAAACAGCGGGCAAAGTCCCTGGATAAGGGTTGCCAATCCGCATTCGGGAGTTGGACGAGGAATGTACTTTACACCGGATATTGGCGACGAGGTATTAGTAGGTTTTGAGGGGCACAATCCGGAACGCCCTTTTGTTATTGGGAGTGTTTATAATGGCAACGGCAAACCACAAGACGATTTTCCGCAAAAAGCCAACAATATAAAAGGCATTATTTTTAACGGACTAAGTTTGCAATTTGATGAAGGCTCCGGTGCAACAACTATTCAAACACCGCAAAAAAAGAAATTCACGTTGGATGATAGTCAGAAAAAAATTATAATTGAAGACGAGAATAAAAATTCTATCGAACTTTCTCCTGATGGTATAACGCTGAACTGTATGAAAAACCTTTCAATTACAGTAACGGGCGATTTGTCGTTTACTGCCGGAGGAGCGATGACAATTACCGGCGGTAAGAGTCTGAATACTACCATCGGTAGTGCCGGGGCATTTTCTTACGGTGGCGCTTATAGTGTAAATTCTGGTGCTTCAGTAAGCCTTTCTGCAGCTACTGATGCGAATATCAACGGAGGAAAATCAGCAAATTTAAATGGAGCAATGATTAATATTTTAGGAGCTCTTGTAAAAATAAACTAACCATGGGACAACCAGCTGCCAGAATTATGGATATGCATGCATGCCCGGCACAAACACCGGCATTTCCTTCGCCAATACCACACGTAGGCGGCCCAGTTATGGGGCCTGGTGTACCCAATGTACTTATTGGCGGGTTACCTGCTGCTGTTGTTGGCGATACTTGTATATGCGTTGGACCACCTGATCCCATTGCCCAGGGATCGACAACAGTTTTGATTGGAGGTCGTCCTGCTGCCCGATTGGGTGACAGTACTGCCCACGGTGGAAAAATTGTTATGGGATGGCCCACTGTTTTAATAGGCTAAAATGTTCATAAAAATTTAGATTATGGGATTACTGGATTTATTCTCAAAGAAAAAAACGATTGAGATTACACGAAACGAATATTATAAAATTGCAGAAGCGTTGCCCGAGTATATGCGCTTAAAAACTCTTATTGGCAGACAGTATGCAACGTATATTGTTGGTATGATTTGGGAAAAATTTCCAAAGACAAAAAATCCGCTTACCCACAGCCCAAGCTCTCTTGAGAGTTTTACCGGGCAGGTTTCAACATTTCTTACACTGGAAAAGCGCAATATTGATAACCGCAAAATTTATGTCGACCAGTTATGGAACCATGCGGCCTCGGGTAGTTTAAGATCGAAACTGCCAACTGCAACCGGCAGTAAAGGAAATCCGATGCAGGAAATTAGAAAAGCATGTGATTGGATGGTAAGCTCCGGAATGGATGCCAGTTTAAAACCTGCTGTGCGTACTATTTTATACGAGAACTGTGTTTTAAATAAATCGCTCCCACCATTGGGTCGCAATGACCATTTTATTGTTGATGCCCACAAAAAAGTGGTACCCGGCATGAGTAAAGAATACAGAAATATTACACTTGGAGTAAATTATCCATCAAGTGTTGGAGGAAGGTATTTGCTTAGATGGTTTTTAAAGGATAAAGACCTTGCCCGCTGGCCCAGTCAAGGCGATGCAAAATGGGAAGATTATGCCTTATTCTATTTTGGTGCCATAGGCTCTGTGCAACCATTCAGAGATGGTAATAAGAGAATTTCGAGACTGGCGTACGCCATAACCCTGCTAAAAGGCGACCGCCAGTTTAAGCCATTTTCGTATGGTGTGCAAAACGATTTGTTAAGAATGACAATGGGTTAATTTCTAAAAGCTTATTCTTTTTCCGGAATTTTTAACTCCTGCCCCACCTTTATCAGGTTTGGATTTTCAATATTGTTGGCATCAACAATGGCTTTAACCGTAACACCGTATTTTTGAGCAATTACCCAAAGGCTTTCCCCTTTTTTTACAGAATGAAAAATTGGTTCGTACGTTTTTTCATCTTCCACAACCTCATTAGCTGTTGTAGTTACATCTACTGTTGTATCGCTGGTATAATCGGGTGTTTTTGCAATAGTTGTTTCAGTATCAGCAGCATTTTTTGTTGATGAACAGGCAACAATAAAAATGAAAAATACGGCTATAAACAGTAGTTGTTTCATTGGTTTGTTTTGGTTAATACAAGTTACAAAAACCTGCTTTCAAAAACAATTAAAAAACAATCTAACAGCAACAATACCAAACACTTACCACTACAAAAATTATTCAACGGATACAATTCATGGGCTGACTAAAATTAATTGCTCAGAAATGCAAAAGATTTCATGTTTCGCTTTGCTTACGAATAATTTATGAAGCAACGGTACGGTAAAACATTGGCCGATTGTTCCTCAAGCTTTAATAAGAAATCATTTTTCATAAACTTAAGGTCAGCTTCATCATCTGCGGAAGGTGGTTTCACCATAGTTATAAAGATATCCAGGGTTTGTGAAAATCCGCTTTGGGTCCCCTGTCCTGTTTCCAAACCTTTTTTAATGGTAACCCTCTTAATTTCGTTGCCAAAATGCTCGTAGCAGAGTGCCCTAATGTCTTCTTTTGTTACAATCCTTCCGTGCGAGAGTACTGCTTTACGATAAGCATTAATTCGGTCTTCGGTTTCCAGACTTTCCCTGCCTCCAAGCGTAGGAGAAACAAAAACCAATGATTCGGGTGATAAACCTGCTCCCTCATAAACGAATAAACGCGATCCGGCTTTAATTTTATTGCCAAAGCTTCCGTTTGTGGTCCAGAATTCCACAAAGATAGTATCGTCTTCGGTTTTTGATTTTAACAACAGGTATGGAATATTCTTTTTCAAAACATGGCTTTCTTTCAATCGGCTTTCCAAACGGGCTATTGTCTGGCTTAACTCTTTTAGCTCTGTGGTAATCATATCTGCTCCAATAATTGAAAAAGCAGCACTTTCATCGCGAAGCAACTCCAAGAGGTAGTTGATTACCTCTGCCGAATCGCGCGAATCGAACCTCCCTACTCCTCCGTTTCTTAAAATATATGTCCCTTCTTCAATCGCATTAATCCCCGAAAAAGACTTTCTCGAAAATTGCTTACCCTCGGAGCTTACAACTGATTTTACATCAAAAAAAACATCCTCGGTAAGCAAGGGTAGAATATTTACATAGTTACGAGCCGATTGGGTAAATTCCTCGAGGTGGCGGTTTATAACCGGAAAACAGTTTATAGAACAAGTCAAGTCATCAATTACATCGGCTGGCAGCACCTGCGGAAATTTTACTTTTAACCACAATAAACCATTCTCTATTTTCTGCACAACACTATGGGTAAACCAATCAAAAAACTCATCAGGAACATTATATTGATAAGCTTCGAAGCTGTTTTGCACCTTGCCTTCAATGGTTTGGAATTGTTTGTTGTAATAGCTGTTTATGTGTTTAATAATTTTATAATTAACATCTTGTTCCATTAAAAACAAGCTGGTTAAACTATCGGCCTCGGGTTTATTATTTACGAGGCCTTCGGTAAACCCAATTGTTTTTTCGTTAATCTTCCAATGTGCTTTTGATAAGGAATCGTAGAAACTTTTTTTGTACGATTCGTTACGTAAATCAAAAAACAAGGAAAGATTTTCCAACGACTCCACCTCTTCATTTAATTCAATTCCGAGCCAAAATTCAGCTACTTTAAAAGTATTTGACTGGTGTGCCAAAGCAATAACTTCTTTTTCAAGGCCTTCGTTAAACTGATACATTTTTGCAGCAGAAACCATATATTTCAATTTTCCATCAAAAATTCGATAGCGCCCGGTTGGGGTAAAAAATACTGGTTTTTCATTTTTGCTGTGATCGCCTCTAACTACAAATTTTTTATTTAAATAAAACTGGTAGGTTTCATCAATATATTGGTCGGCTTCGTACGATTGTGCCTGCATTACAGCATGTGCAGGCGAAGGCCCGGTAATAGGCTCAGGGGTAAGCAGTTCTACCAATTTTTCCAGAATTCTGGATTCAACCGTATGAATTTCTGTTGAAATTTTTGCCAGTTCGGCAGCCAAAGCACTTAATATTAATCCAACCACCGGATCGAATGCACTTTCCGATTGAGTATCTTGAAATCCCCAAATTCGTGATGCATTTTTAAGCATCCGGCTGCTTATTTTTTCTTTTGATTCTTGCATAATTTAAAAATAAGATAGTGGGCCTATAAAAAACTGATCGAAATGAGAAAAAGGCTCATTGGTCGTTCGTAACCTACCGTCAACTTTCATTGTAATCCGGCTTTTTATCCTTCGCTGAATGAGCCGATAATCAATCTGTTCTATTTGAATATCTACAACAATATTGCTTAAGCGTGGCTCTTGCTTTTCAATTGTTCTTTGCACCGATTTTGTAAGCTTTTCACGGTATTGTTGCGGATTACTAATATTTTCAAAATCGTGTTCCCAAATCTCGCACCCAAATGTTTGGTCGTGTTTACATTCGCCGAAACAGGTAACCGCAATAAGGTGCACCATTCCGGCAACCGATTCTACCAACGAACATTTATCATGATCCATTTTTTTAACCAGTTGTCCGGGCTTCAGTGGCAATTTGTAGTATTCGCTAATCATGCTATTAACTATATGGCAGTTTCGTACCCTAAAACCGGGCCGGTTTGCGCATTTTTAAGGCTAAAATTTTGCATACTGCCATCTACAATTATGCGGGTATGCACTTCAAATTCAACCGGAATAAAATAACTGTAGAAACATTGAAGAAACCTATAAACAGGGGCATCTTCCAAAAAATCTTTAGGCCGGATAAACTGTAATGGCCCTATCTGAAATTCTATTTCCATCTGCTGCATTTGGTGGCAGTAGGCAGTTACTGAGTTCACTCCCAGCATTGCTTTTCCAAGCGAAAACCCACTCATTTGTTTAGCTTGCATATTTATAAAACCACCGGAACCGGAGGCCTCCTTCTTTACCACTTTTGTTGGTTCGCCAATAATCGATTCTAAGCATTTTGCCGTTAGCGGCAGGTTTCCTGCAATTTTATGTGCCAGGTGCAAATACAAAACCATTTTGAAGATATACTCCCGGTCGATTGACCGGTGAAGATTCCATAGTTCGGGGTAAATATCATTAAAAATTTTTTCGCTAAAACGACTTAATACCTTTTGCTCTTCTTGTTCGAGCTTTACCCGCTGATAAAAAATTTCGTTTTCAAAAGGAAGAAAAAACAGCCGGGCTTCATTTTCTTCACGTTTTAATTCTTTAGAATCTTCAGAAAATTTCCGGCCTTTATCCAATTCATGCCCCGACTTTTTATGAAATAATCCTTGCGGTAAAGAATCGTAAAGACCGTCTCGATTTATGTAAAACTCAAAAACCCGTTGGTAATTAGCAAAATCAACTTCCGAAATATGATCAATATCGCGGGCATACCGGCGTTTAAAAAGTCCTTTATACCGCACAAGCACATCATCATAGTTCATTCCATTGGCCAATAAATCTGCCAGCACGGTTTCCGCACGTATATCTTGAAAAATATTCTGAACTACTTCTTTTATTTCTTCATGGTCAATCATGCATAAGTTTGCGTGATGGTTTTATCGAAAAAAGTTAATCAATCATGCCAAGTTCTTTCATTCTTTTACGCAATTTTCTCTCTGTAGTACCTAATTCTTTAGCTGCCAAACGTTTGCTACCACCATGTTTTTGCAGCGCATCAGCTATCAGCTCAATTTCTTTTTCCTGAAACGATTTGGATTCTTCTTCTTCAATTTTTTGCGAATGTTCTGAAATTATTCCGCGAAGTTCCTGTTGCTTATTTTTACTCTGGTGCAATTCCTCGGCTAGTTGTTGCTCAACCTCAACTTTTGCGTTCCAGGCACTAAACAAATTATTGAAGGTGTAAATAATGTTATCATACAAATCTGCCCTAACACTATCTTGTTCAATCTGTTGCAAATAATCTTCCATTTGATTGGTGGCATTGGAATAGCGCAACTGAATCTTGTCACGAGCAACTTCATCCTCTTCTTTCTGGTAGGCAGTAAACAGGGCAATGGCCGAATCGGTTTTTTGTAAAAACTGTTGCTCAAACCGTTCGCTGTCGGCCAGTTTTTTTAACACGTCATCGTACTGCTCTTTGTTCCATTCTGCTTCTATTTCGGGCAAGCGAAAAAGGTAATACATAGGTATGGCAACAATTATAATTGCCAAAACAAAAAATAATAGCATTTTTAATACTGCTTCTGTCCTTTCCTGCTTATTTAGTGCTTCCATATAAATATAGTTTTTAATTTAGTCAACCAGGAAACTTGATCCGGGCTTTTCTTTCTGTTCTTTTACAAATATCTGTCGGTCTTTTTTCTTTCCAATAAAATCGAGGTTGCTTAGGGTATTACAAATTTTTGAAATGGCATTTACAAAAGGGGCCAATCCATTTATCGAGGCATGGATATCATCATGATCGTAATGGTAATCAATAGCTTTTGCAAGCATTTCTTCAAATTCTCCTTGTTTTAGGTTACTCCAGTCCTGAATATAATTTAGTAACTCTTCGCGATTGGCTGTTGACTGCTTGTTTATTGAATTATTTAAATTTCGTGCAAGAGCAGCCATCTGTTCGAAAATAAAAACAGGTGGGTAATATTTTGCCATATTTCGAAACTCAATCACATTTACATCCAGAAATAACAAAAGAGAATTGGCAACATCTGCAACGGTTTCGGCAATTGTGGTGCTTTGTCGCTTATCCTGTATTCGTTTCAATATGCTAACAATATCAATTTCAATTTGTCCGATAACTTTTAACAGTTGTGCATGGTATTCGGCAAGTTTTGGATGACTGTAAATGGTCTGGCATGGAGGGATATAATCTTCATCCAATTCCGGTTTTTCGCCTTTAAAAATTATTTTTCCTACCACCAGGGTATTTCCTGTTCGAATACTATCAATTTGCGAAACGGGGTGCAACGACAAGGTATAGCCCGGCAAAACAAAAGGCATGCGCGGTGGTGTTTCGTTCTCATCAGGAATACCAAAGGGCTTTCGTTGATAAGGATTGGCACTTAGTGCAATGTACAAATCTTGCGTTTTTACGTCCTGTTCAGGCACACTAATTTTTGGAATACTTGTCTCCAGGTCTTGCCCGGCAAAGTAATTATCCTTTATATCAATACGGATACCACCCCGGGTTACGGCACTGCAGTTTACTACTTTCGCATGCACAGTATTCTGCGCATCAATATCAAGTAAAATTTGAGAGTGCTTACCGCCCACATTATTCTCCAAAAGCAAACCATAATTAAACGGATTGACAAATGCCAGGTAAGTATTTTTTACCTGTTGACTAATGTTTAAATCAGTAGCAATAAAATGATCTTTATTTATTTTCATCCCGTCAATCCAGTTAACAGGAAAATGTTGGTTGTTGGTACTCATTTTATTTCTCGATTAAGCGTTTACAAACAATAACGGAATTCTCTTTAATCAGGTTAAAACTGTTGGTTTCTTCCGGATCAATGTACCTGATCTTGCTAAACCACTTCGGTTTAATATAAAAAATCCATCCCCAAGGTTTTTCCTTTTGGTTTAGAAACTCTATTTTCTCATCCGGATTTCGGTGGTTGTAGTCGTTAATAAAATAGTAAAAAAGCTTGCCAAACACCATTTCTTTTGGCGCTTTTGCCCTAAAGCTGGTCATGCTTTTATCGTCGTGTTTCTTTTTAAACTCAAAACCAACCACCAGGGGCATTTCCATTTCCCGGTCTGATGGGTCTTCAATATGTGTATCAACCGGATAATACCATTTTCGGAGTATTTTTACAGGAATAGCCAGATAACGCAGTACGCTTCCATAAAAAACATAAGGCAGCACAAATAAGAGCAAGGTGCTTAAATTAACCGCTACTAAAAATTTGAAACCTATCAGGCCCAAAACAAGCTGCAAACCTATTCCTCCCAGCAGAGCTGCAAAAAAGGTAAACAACAATTCGGTACCAAACGATTTTTCATCAGTCCACGAAACCAGGTTTTTTAGCAGGAATACATGCGTGACACCTAATAACAGCATCCATGCACCCAAAAAGATGTACACAAAGTAATACGATAATTCCAGAAGATTATTTAATCCTAAAAAGCCACCTGCAGCCATCAAAACGGCCAGTACAAGCGCATAAAGAATTGATTTAAGAAAACCTGCTTTTACATTCTTGTTTTTTAGTAACAATCCCAAAAAAATCAGGGCCAGAAGAATAAAGATAAAAAGGAGCAGTTTAGATACCATCGGATTATCGTTTAATTTGGTTTATACCCATGCTTAGTTCTATAAATTTACAGGAAAAATGTGTATTTGTCAACTAATTTTATTTTTGAGCAACTGCTGTACAATATGGTTTTTACAAATTACCTGTTTTAAAGGATGAAGAAGTTCAAATAAAATACGCTTCTCTGCCAATATATTTTTTGTAATTTAAATTAATCACCGGATACAGATAATCGAAACAACCAAAAATCTCAGCTATGACAACCAGGTTCCTATTTTGCCAATTGCTTCCTGCACTAACCATTCTATCCATTTTATCTTCATGTAAATCAACTGATCGTTCTAATACAATAGAAATAGCACAGTGGCGTGGCGAGCACCGAACAGGTGTTTATGACGATACAGGCCTGTTAAACCTCTGGGAGGCTAATGGTTTGGAACTACTTTGGGCCTACGAGGGTATTGGTAAAGGATATGCATCACCTGCGGTTTACAACAATACCATATTTGTGAACGGCGAAAAAGACAGTACCAGTGTCGTTTTCGCTATCGACCTGAACGGGAACCTGCTTTGGGAGGCAAGTAACGGCCTGGAATTTATGGGCGAGGGATTTTCTGCTACTTACCCCGGGGCACGTTCTACACCAACAATTGTTGAACAAATGGTTTTTGCCACATCGGGTAAAGGAAGAATAGGCTGTTTTGAAACCGAAAACGGTAAAGAATTGTGGGCGGTGGGCATTATTAAAGAACTGAACGGCTTGGAGAACTATTTTGGTTATTCAGAATCGGTACTTGTTGATGATGGCAAAGTTTACTGTTTCCCGGGTGGCGAGCAAAACAACACCGTAGCTCTCGACTGGAAAACGGGCAATACCATTTGGTCGGTTCCTGCCATGCGCGACACCTTTTCGTACTGTTCGCCAATATTGGTGCAGCTACCTGAAAAAAAAGTGCTGGTTACCCATTCCAGACACTATTTATACACTCTTGATGCTGATAACGGCCAGGTGTTGGATTCGTACTTTATAGAGCACTACCAATACGATGGAGAGCATTGCAACTCGCCGCTTTATGCCAACGGAAGTATTTATTTTATCGGGAATGAGAAGGAGGATGGTGCCATAAGGTTGGATTTATCGGCCGACGGTAAACTTACCGAAGTATGGAAAAATACAGTCATAAAAAATAACTTTAACGGCTATGTTGTATATGGCAACCACCTGTTTACAATGGTTAAAGGCAATAAACTTTTAGCTATAAATACGGCAACCGGGGCGGTTGATGCCGAAGTAAAAGCAGCTACCGGCAGCATTATTTATGCCGACAATAAGTTTATTTGTTATGGTATGAATGGCGATTTAAACCTTGTTAGCTTTGCAAACAATGAATTTAAAGTAACAGGCCAGGCAAAAGTTACAAGAGGAACAGGGCAGCATTTTGCACACCCGGTTTTGGCAAATGGGGTTTTATTAATCAGGCATGGCGATGCTTTATTGGCTTACAAAGTGTCGTAAAGTTTACCAGTTTCCATCTACTCCTCTACAAAGTACCGCAGCTGGTCGAGCATAATTGGCACGTCATCTTTATCCACGCCCAACTGAATAAGGTATGGCAGGTCTTCCTGAAAAACTTCAAAAAATTCGCGTTCGGTAAATTCTGTTTTCACTATTGATTGTTTATAATAATCAAGCGCTTGTTTACGTTTGCCCAACGCCCATTGCACATGCCCCATATTCATTAGGTCGTGCTTATTGGGAGCTTCATTTATAAGCTTTTTGAAATATTTTTCGGCTTGCTCGAACTTACCGGCAACCAAGGAGCACCAACCAATGGGTTTCCACACTTTTTTATTACCGGGAGTAAGGTATTCCACCTTGAAATAAGTTTTTAAAGCCTCATCAAACCGTTCCAGTTCAAGCAGGCAATGCCCAATATTCAACTGTACATTTAAATTGTCTTCGTCAAGTTTTTCCACTTCGCGGTAATACGCCAATGCCTTATCGGGCATTTTTAGGTTACGGTAACAAAGTGCAATTTTGTTGAGGTTCCATTTTCTGTTCAACTCAAATAATTCGGCATTTTTATAGGCTTCTAAGGCCTTTCTAAAATCGCCAAGTTGCTGATAACAATAGCCCGTTTTTTGGTAGAGTTCGCCACTTTTCTCAAGGCTCAGCAAATAAGCAAACACCTCGGCGGCTTCAGCATAATAATTTTTCGAGAAATAATACTCGGCAATATTTCGTACTACTTCAGCATCTGCTTTCACAATTTCTTCAAGGGCCAACTTATTATGAAAATCGAAACGCCAGTTAAAAATATCTTCAAAATCATTTTTTCGTGGATGCAGTTTAAAAAAGCGATACAAATCCTGGATATATAAATTTGAAATGTATCCGGCTCTTTTTCCCGGATCGCTTAAGACCTCATCGTTTTGCAATTCTTCAAACTGCTGCATTTCAGCCTGCATTCCTTCTGCTAAAAACTCACGATTTTCAGCGGGCAAGTTTTGTATACTGAAACAAAACGAATACTTATCAGAATTACAAAGTATTGGGGCGGCATCAATTGCTTTTATAAAACGGTTGGTTAGGGGGTCTTTTTTGTCAACCATAAAATCTATTTCCGGATTTTCGGCAAAAAAAGGCATAAACCAGTTGGCAAACTCACTAAAAAACGGAAACATTTTAAGCATGGCAAACGAGCCCATAAAAACATCAGCTCCTTCCATTTGCATTTCCGAAAACTCCTCCATTTTATTCATTAAACCGGGCGAATCTTCAAATAGCTTTTCCCACTCGGGGTTTTCATCGTCGCCCAACGAGTCGTCCATTAAACTATCGAGGTTTATTTTATCTTTTAAATTCGGACTAATTTTAATCATTTCAGGAATGAGCTCATCCGTGATTTTTTTCTGAATTTTT
Source organism: uncultured Draconibacterium sp. (assembly GCF_963676735.1). Taxonomy (NCBI): domain Bacteria; kingdom Pseudomonadati; phylum Bacteroidota; class Bacteroidia; order Marinilabiliales; family Prolixibacteraceae; genus Draconibacterium; species uncultured Draconibacterium sp. The sequence continues at coordinate 2,621,014 of NZ_OY781464.1, forward strand.
TCGGTTTCCTTACTTCTGATTAGCTGCAAAATAACGCGTTCGAGATTTTCCTTAAACCCCGGTTTTTCGTTTAATAAATTTAATCGGGCTGTTACATTAGGATAATAAAACAGGCGGCTGTTGTATTTATAAAAACCAATCAGCAATCCAACAATAGCGCGTTGGTTTACTTCCAAATCTGAATGTTCGTAGGCATTAAATAACACGCCAAATTTTGCCTCGTCGAAGTAACGGAGCAAACTTAAAACCACTGCCGACAGGATAAATGACTTATACGATTTTTCTATTAACTCACTACTTAACAGCGCGTTTAAGAAATCCCGGTGTTCGTTCTTCAATTCATTCTGAAACCAAATTAAATAGAATAATGAAACCAGTTTTTGCTGATGCTCGCTGGCAGATATTCGTTTTGTTGAGTTTTGTACTTCAGAATCGTCAACCAGGGCAAGCAATTCTTCCTGCAAATAATAATCTTCTAATTCGTTAATTAAAGTGTTAAAATTTAAGCTTCCGCCAGAAAATCCCCTTTTCTTTTCGTAGCCCAGCTTTGGCGATGAATTCAGTAAAATTTCATCGTTAATTTTATCGCACAGTTTAAATACCGATACAATAAGTTTTTGATACACTTTCTGCCGCTCGGGGTCCTGAATTCCTTCCACCGTGTATTTTAACATGTAGCTGTAATTCTGTTCCAGGTTTCGCCATTCGTCGAGGTGAATCAATAATCCACTTTCGCGAATGAGTTTTTCAAGCTGATCGAATGCCGGTTTCAACTTTCGCTCTGCAAGGTTTTGGCAAATTTCGTTGTATTGTATGTTTAAATCTTTGTCGTTCATAGCTTATCAAAGTTACTTGAATAACAGAAGATAATCAAAAAGCTTTCCAAGAATTGTTATCGGCGGATTTGTCGTAAAACGTGCTTTGGGGTCTGACAAAGTTTCAAGAAATTACCGTTCTGCAAGGTAATTTCCAGTCCTGCGGCATTTTTTGCGTTCCTGCTAACTTTTTTCGCGCCCTGCTGAAGTTTCGGTCGCCCTGCAACACTTTTTCGCAATCCTGCACCGCTTTTGGGCGTCCTGCGGCACTTTTTCGTGTTCCAGCGGCGCAGGAGGGGTAAAAACCTTGCAGGATGAGTATAAAACACGCAGGACGGATCATTAACCTGCAGGACAATAAAGGGATGTCATCTGGCTGAGCTTTTTTAAAGGGATGATATCCTTTTACGAATAGCCATAAGTGCCTAATTATTAAATGAGTATGAAAATTATTCTTTCCCTTTTATTCCAAACTTCGAATTAACCTTAACAAACGGCAGTACCAAAAAGATTGGAATGGTACAGATCATCACCCACACAAAGAAATTTTGGTAGCCGATTATTTCCTGTAACCAACCGCTTAACATTCCCGGAATCATCATACCAAGTGCCATAAAACCGGTTGCAATGGCGTAGTGAGCGGTTTTATGTTTTCCTTCCGAAACGTAGATAGAAAAGAGCATATAAGCAGTAAAGCCGAAGCCGTAGCCAAATTGCTCTATTACTACAGCGGCCGAAATCCACCACAGCGAATGAGGCAAAAACCACGACAATAACAAGTAACAGAAGTTAGGCAGGTTTATAGCCAGCGCCATCCACCACATCCAGTATTTTAGTCCTTTGCGCGAGGCAACAATTCCGCCAAGAATACCGCCGACGGTAAGGGCAATCATTCCGGCAGTTCCATACACTAAACCAAGGTCGCCGGTTGTAAGTCCCAGTCCACCGGCTTCGCGGGCATCCAATAAAAACGGCGAGGCCATTTTAACCAATTGCGACTCGGCCAGGCGATAAAGCAACAGGAACAACATTATTGAAGCAATTTCTTTTTTGCGGAAGAATGCGGCAAAGGTTCCCATAAATTCAGCCAAAACACTTTTACCCTCGGTTTTATTCGAAACATCAGCAACAGGACGCGGTAAGAAAAAGCGGTGGTACAAAAAGAACAGAACAAACATTGCAGCAATGCAGCCAAACACCACCGACCAGGCAAATTTTAGATTCCCCGAACGGCCAACAAAAGTGGTTTGCGTAGCTTTTTTCAGTTTCGAATCGAGCTGAACCACTGCAAAAGCCGGCTTGTCCCAGTTGTTTTCGTTAAACTCGTAACGGTAAGTTTTGGCCAGCTTTATACTGGCATCGCCTTTTTCGTAACCAAAGTTTAGCACTACTTCTTCACCGGCATTGGGCTTTTTCGATAGCTGAATTGGAATTATTGCCAGATTTCCTACTTCATCGCTAAGCTGCACTTCTTCTTTATTAAACTTTGCTTTTAAGGTTGCTTTTAACGGACCAGACACACTTCTGCTCCACCAACCTGGTTGTGTTTTTACAACGTGAGTTTCGCTGGCATAAAAGTTATTTTGAATATTCCATTCTTCAACTTTCTTTTCCAGGTCAGCAGCTTCAGTTTTCGAAACCAAACCTATTGGCACTTTCAACTCCTCTTCAGAAGCAAAATATATTTCACCCGCTTCATTTAAACTTTTAAATTTATTGGGATTAAACGTAAGCTCTTTACCGGGAATGTTTTGTGCAGTTACTTCAACCTTCAAAGGTTCTAAGCCGGTTGCAGTTTCCAGAGCTCCTGCAAGAATTACCAAAAGTCCCTGACCGGTAAGCATGGCAAAACGATAAAAAGTACTGCGGATGCCTACAAAAAATGCCTGGTCGCCCTGCGAAAGACCCAACATATAAAAACCATCGGCAGCAATATCGTGGGTAGCCGAACTAAAAGCCAGCAACCAAAAAAAGGCCAACGTGTATTGGAAAAATTTTTCTACCGGAATAGTAAAGGCCACACCTGCCAAACCAACTCCAATCACCAGTTGCATAATTACAATCCAGAACCGTTTGGTTTTCAGGATATCTACAATGGGGCTCCACAGTGGCTTAATCACCCACGGCAAGTACAGCCAACTGGTATACAAAGCAATATCGGTATTCGAGATTCCCAGTCGTTTATACATAATTACCGAGAGGGTCATTACAATTACGTAGGGTAATCCTTCTGCAAAATAAAGTGAAGGTACCCAGAACCAGGGTGATTTTTGTTTAACTGACATAGTTATTCTTTCTATTAGTAAAAGTATTCTTCGACTCCGCTCTGCAGGACAAAAACGGCTCCGCTCCGCATGACCTTACGGTGAACGGAGTATATCCTTTAATACCTTTTCTCCAAAGTTATATTTTTAAAATAATGATGCAGGATTTCATCGTATCTGTATCCTTTGTTGCCCATTACCGCCGCACCGATCTGGCAAAGGCCAACTCCGTGTCCCCAACCGGCTCCCTGCAAAATAAACATTTGAGGAATACCATCCACCACATTTTCCTTTTCAACTAAAAAAGCCGAACTGTACAAATGCGACTCGCTCAGCCACCTGCGGATTTCCAACTCTTTCCCAACGGTTATAGTCTTTTTCGAACCAACAATTTTCAGTTTTACTAATCGTCCTGAAGCTCCACGTTCTACCGGAATCATATCCAGAATCTTTCCGAAATCATGCCCCGAACGTTTCAAAATCAAAGCAGAAAGTTCATCCTGTTTGTATTCCACTGTCCAGCGGTAAAAATCTTTAGCTGTCCAGTCGTACTCGTTCAGCACCTGTTTCAACACTTCTTCATCATCGGTATTACAAAAAGCTTCCGGTGCATTTTTTAACCACGGAACTGCATTTTCTTCTACAGTAAGATCTGTTTCAAAACCTTTTGGAGCTGACGGGTTATCTATCACAGCCGTTAAGTAGGGATGATTTACCGGCTCCCAGCAATTTTCGAAAAGTTCGGCAATTCCACCACAACATTTCGAGAAACGCGCATCGCAAATCACACCGTTGTATGCAAGGACCACGCCGGCCGTTTCATTAACAGCTTTTACTACATTCGGATTATGCGAACGCGTTGTTCCCTGGTAGCGCTGGCAATGGTCGTCGGCACAAACATGAAAATTCGTGTGATCTTCGCGGTCGTACCATTTTATATATTCATCGTCGGTTTCAAAAGTACTTTCGTAAGTTTCTGCTCTTTCGCTTAGCTTGTCTTGTTTTTCAATTTGAGCAATTAACCAACTGCGCGATATAATTGAATGGGCCTTCAACAAATCAAGTGAACTGTTGGCACTCATTTCCGACGAAATTACACTAATCAGGTAGTTCTCAATTGACAAAACATTGATTGCTGTTATTTTTTCCTCTTCAACAAGCAGCTTTAAAGCCCCCTGAAATTTCTGATTTTCTTTTTGCTCCCAATGGAAATTTACGCCAATGGTAACATCTTTCAGTTCAAATCCGGAGGTTTGCGGATCGAGCGGAAAAAAGTAAAGTTCGTTGTTCGCCAAAGTGTCCCCAGCCAACTTAATCATCCCTTTATCGAGCTCCACAACCTGAGTGCCTTCCCATAAATTTTTATGCCCCTTTAAACGAAATTTTCCTTCCAGAATAAATTCTATTTTGTTGGAACTCATAATACCAACTGCAATTTCCGGTGTTTTCATAATTTTAGTAAACTAATCAACTCGTCAAACTTTTCTACAGATAAAAGTACCTGCCCAAAAATATCTTTTATGTCTGCCTTTGTTATCTTTTTGAAATCCTTTTCCAGCGGGGTAATTAAAACACCTCCCATATCAACCGAAGCCGGACTTAAAAGGATATTATCATCACCTTCTGCCCCATATTGCCACGGACGATGCAGTGCACGTGGAAAAATCAGCACTCTCCAGGCACCGTTAATAAAAGAAGTTAGCATATTCACCATTGGCTCCTCTTCTGCCAGGCAGAGTTTAGCCATTATTTCGAACACCTTATCAAACGTGGCAGAAAGTTTTTCGTTGTTAGCCGACTTCATAAGTACAAAATTTCTTAAACCATCTTTAACGGCCCAAACAGCAACCTCGTTTTTTTGAAAAGTATGTCCATACTTTTCTTTCAATACTTCAATCTCGTTATCAATGGGCATAAAGCCACTGTTACCTGCCTGAAAATGAAAATGGTCAGGTGCCGAAGCGCCACATTTTGGCCCGTTGTAAAACAAAGTGTAGCCTTCCATAGCCTTTGCTAAATTAAGCATACCGGCAAAGTTTCCCATAATACGCTGGGGTATGTGTGCGCCGGCAGGTATGGTAAAATGCTCCGGAAAAATCGGAAACGGATTAATAAGAACGGAATAATCTCCAAAGCTTACACCTCGCTGCTCCTTTGGGCGATTGGCCTGGCACAAAAAACACGGGCGTGCCTCAATAGATTTATTATCCACCCTGGCAGCCGACGAAATAATGCGGGCCGGATTAAATTGCACTTTTATTACAAATCCATCAAAATCGAATGCGCGTACCTGAGCATTATCAAGTCCGGCAAAATTTTTTCCTGCCAACTCCCATTCTGTTTTTTGGGCTGTTAGCAATTGTTTTATTTCTGTTGATATTGACATGAGCCCCTCCTAACCTTCCGCCAGCTGGCGGAGAGGAATTTGATTATTATACAATTGAACGCTCTCATTAAATTCTTTGATTTAACTTTCACCCACCGGGGGAATTATAGTGGGCTTTTGCTTTGGTTTTTCTTTTGACGGGCTTTTAGCTCAATGGTGCGAATCCTGTCTTTGTAGGTGTTGTGCGCATTCATTTTTACAATATCCAGGGCAGCATCCGAGTTATCTTCCCAGCGACGGCACAAATAAATATTGTCGTAAATACGGCCAATTTGGTAGTTACGCGAAATGGCCAAACCTACAGCATAATCTTCGCCATAGCTTGTATTTGGCACTTTTACATCGCGGAGTACCGGTGTATAAAATGCACGCGGGGCGCCTAAACCATTAATGCGCATGGCATTGTTTTTACCGTTCTCAGGCGTCCATTCTTTATGGTCGATAATACCCGGAGGAATTTCTTCCAAATCAAAATTTACCAATTGGTAGGTTCCAACCACCATCGCACATTTTTCGGCGTCAAAAACATCAGCTACTTTTTGCAGGGTGGTTTCATCCTTATAAATATCATCGCTATCCAGTTGCATGGCAATCATTCCGCAGCGCGGATCATGAACTCCAAGGTTCCAGCAACCGCCAATTCCCAAATCTTCACGAACGGGGATAATGTGCACAACACGCTCATCATTTTCAGCAATAGATTTTATAATAGTGCTTGTTTTATCGGTCGAATGGTTATCAACCACAATCAGGTTAAAATTAAAATCGGTTTTTTGTATCAACACCGATTCCATGGCATCGGCAATTGTTTTTTCGCGGTTACGCACCGGAATTATCACCGACAGTTTCTTATCAAACGCTCTTAAATCAAGTTCTACTGGCTTAAAATCAGAGCTTAGCCAGGCGCCAACATCTTTTAAATGCTCGGTGGCAGCCTGCTCCATTTCAAGCTGCACCTGGCGGTTTTTGGGGTCAACATAATCAAAAATTTTCTGACCACTTTTACGCGTATCGGTTTCGTCAATGGTATACAAATATTCGGGTATACGGAAAAAATTACCATGCTGCGATACTTTTAAACGCAAATAATATAAACCTGCGTGTTCAAAATCCTGCGTTATTTTTGCAACTGCTGTTTGCAGCGCACTGGCCTTGTACAATACCAGCGGTCCAAAATTAAAGTCATCGCGCAAACTACCTTCCTGGTAATCAATTACCGGATGCGCTGCCAGCTTTCCTTCTTTTACTTCATAATAATCAGCATATACTTTTACGGCGCCCGTTGCTTCAGCGGTTTCAACTAAACGCTCAATGGCAAACTGCCCCAATTTTACCGAACTTGGTTTTGTAAGTAACAATACATAATCAACCTCTTTCGAAACTTCAGTAATTCGTTTAACAGTTGAGGTAGTAGTCAATCCTTCGAAAGAAAAGGCCTTTGCTTTTTCACCTGCTTCAGCCACCAAATTTGCAGGAAGAAAGATAGTTTCAACCAATGGATTTGCCTGTAATTCGTTTATCATGTTTGCCACTCCGACAAAACTATCAGCAGGTATAAAACAGTTTATTTTTATCATTATTTTTTTAGATTTTTAGTATTTATCACTAAGAAAGAGCTTCCTCTCTTTGGTTGGAATGACAGAATTGCAGTGATGCTTGCTTCAAACCTAATCCATCGTCATTCTTTCGCTTCATTATCAAACATTTAAAACACATCACTCACTCAATAGCTCCAATATTTCACCCATCAAAGCGTTTCTTTCCGATTCGCCTTTTACCGTTTCAAATGGAAAACCAAGTGCAACAACTTTATGATTACCATTGTAGAACACGCCGGCACTTACCTTATTTTCTGCGTAACGTAAAATTGTTTGTCCCTTATCGTCAATAGGTTCAATTCCATCGGGTGCCTCAACGGCATATTGTTCCAAATTGTAAGCGGTATTAAATTCCCCATCAAAATTAATAGCTTTTGAAGTGGAAAAAAATTGTCCGTTTTTTACAGCATAATTGGTACGCCATTTAAATCCGAAAATATCGCCTGATCGTTTTTCGGCGTCCTTATTTTTCGGTATTTCTGAACCAATATAAGCACCCGAAATTAACAAGTTACCTCCACCTTTTGTGTAATCTTCCAAAACATTCAACAAGGCTGAAGTATAAATTTTAAAGTGTGTTGTTGAATCGTTGCCGGGGAATACCCTTGTTTTTTCTTCACCATAAAGCAAATCAACCAGCATAAATTTATGCAAATTCACGCTATTTCCTTCAACTGCTTCGTCGCTTACAGTAACAAAACTATAATTGTTTGCCAATAAGCTTACCCCATGCTGGTAAGAAAAATCAAAGGTATTACCTCTAAAAACAGTGGTTTCCAGATTGGCATAACTTGCACCATGACCGGGACTGTCATCGTCGAGCCATGGCGATTTACGGTCAAAATCATATTGGTTACCCGTGGTAGAAATATCGTAATGGTAGGCTACACCATGGTCGAGATTGCGAAGTACACCTGCCAGTGAATCGCATTCAAAAATTTCGGGGCTATCTACCCTGTCAAAACCATTTACAATTAATACATTTCCCTTGCTGTTTTCAGCTATTCCCACCGAAACTATTTCTGATGGAAAACTTTCGCCCCCCGCATTTACAGCCGTGACTCTAAATCCGTAAACCTGACCTTTATTTAGGTTCGGTATGACAATCTCCGTTTTTTCAACCAAAGTTCCGTTATCAAAACCATTGTTGCCGGTGCGTTTGTATACCATGTATTTTTTAGGAGCAGCGCTTGGTTCCAGTTCGTCAACAACAGGCTGCCAACTTAGTTTTACGGCATTTTCAGTTGTAAATTCCGACACTAGTTTATTAACAGGTAAAGGCTGCACGATAAAATCATAGCCATTTTGGGTGGCAATAAAACGCAGCATTGCCTTGTAAATTGCCCTCGAAACATCAAAACGAAACTTCGGATGAAGCACATATTTTACATCATTCAGGTTTTGATGCGATAACAATTCCAGCAACATGGCAGGCACCTGTGGGCGGTAGGCTTCGCTGTACTGTGCATTCCACATACCTCGGCGTGTCCAGCGGCATTTATAAATGGCGTTTATATCGTCTACAATTTGAGTTTGAATTAAATCGGTTAGGTCGCGCGAAGCATATTTTGATTGACCACCGGCAAAAACGTTGGTATCGCGGTCGGTTGAATAGATTCCCAATGTACCAACAATGCCATCTCCGGGTAAAATTCCGGCATCGGTGTGAAAGGCAAAAGCCATATCCATCGGGATTTCCAGGCCGGGATGCTGACTATTTTTTGTGGGGCCATACGGTGCTCCCATCAGCCAATTCACCCATTCTCCACGACTCATATAATCGTCTTTATAATCATCATTGGTATTCAATCTCCACACTAAGGTATCCGGTGCTCCGGCATATTGCAGGTAGTAGCGCGCTGCTTCAAAGAACTTTGCACGCTCGCCGGTTTTGCCGTTTCGCTCAACAACACCCACGCCACCACCAAAACGCACCGCATCGGCAGAGAATAGTAGCATTTTTCCTTCAGGAACTATTAATTCGACCCTGCTTCCTCGTTTATCATATCCTTTTCTGAAATGGAACTTACCGAGATAAATCCACGTGCCAAATCCCATCCGCTGGTCAACCTCAAAATCGGTAACGCTTCCGGAATGATGCACCCGGTACTTCACTTTTCCTTCTCCTTTTCCATACGATACATACACCGCATATTCTCCGGTTTCGGGAATCTCCGGAATATAAGTTGCGCGATTTCCTTTTTTCGTACTTTCAAATTTTATAGCCGTTCCAAGTTCAAACGGATTTTCATTTTTGTATAATTGATTTCTCAGCGCAAAGCCGGTGGATTCAAACTTCTTTCCTCTGGGCTTTTTGAATTTACTTTTGCCACTTGATGCATTATTATCTACAACTACCTCGTTTATTTGCCAGTCGCGCTCGCGTGGTATAAATACATTGGCGCCGGCATTTTCCAACATGGGCGCAATGTAGCCAAGCACAAATGCCGTTGGTAAAATATCTTCAACAGTGGTAAAAAGCCGTGCACGCTGCCATTCCCACCTATCTAGTGATGGCTCGTAATACCAACCGTGGCTGTTCCAAAGTGCAATGTTGGCATGTGTTAGTCCGGATGAAATAGTAAACGGTAGTTTTTTACGAACCACATTCGTTCGATTTTGCTGAGCGCATTGGCTAAGCCGGTCTTCGCTCCTATCAGAGGCCTCTCTGTAATAGTTAGGAACCAACTCGTGTAGCTCCACTTTGTTGGCATAAATTTTTAACTCAATCTTCTTTAGGGTATCAGGAAGATGTTCCCTGATAAAGCGTGACACATTTTCTTCATCATTTTCACGGAAAGGCATTTCGGCAAGCGCTTTGTTAAAATGCAGGTGCAAGGTATCATTGGCTGCATTCCAGAAAATAGTATCCAGCAACACTTTTTTACCGTTAAGGTAATTATCCGCACCAACGTAAAAATGAGCGCTTGTTTTTCCTTTTAAAAGCTCATTTATTTTGTCTTTTATACTTGTTGTTTCCTGCCCAACTGCCTTTTGTTGAATTATAACCAAAGCAAGGAATAACAAAACAAATGTTTTTAGGCTGAAAGCTCGCCAAAGGTCTTTTTTTGACAGGTAAGAATCGAACATTGCGCTAATCAGGTTTTCGTGTTGAAACAAATATAGATAGAATTTGTATTACATATTACAAATATGCTTTTTTTTTATAGCTTTGTATTGTTCAATAAACTTAACAAATAAAATATAACTCATAAAAATTACTTATGATTGTTATTGCAGACAGCGGCTCGTCTAAAACCGACTGGTTATTTATCGGAAAAGATAAAGAGATTAGCCTGGAATCGCCTGGCATCAACCCCTTCTTTCAGAATTCAGAGCAGGTATTTACGGCATTATCGTCTGCATTAGGCCACCTGCCGGTATCAGAAGTAAATGCTGTCTATTTTTATGGAGCGGGTTGCATAAAAAAGAAAACCGATCAGGTTGTTCACCGCGCTTTATCCTTAATTTTTACGAATGCCCACCTGGAAATTGAAGACGATATGCTTGGCGGTGCCCGCGCTCTGCTTGGCAAGCAACCAGGAATTGCCTGTATTTTAGGCACCGGAGCAAACTCGTGCTTCTACAATGGCGAAATAATTGAAGATAAAGTGCCTACACTTGGTTTTATTCTTGGCGATGAAGGAAGCGGTGCACACCTCGGAAAATTATTCCTGAACGACTACTTTAAAAGGGCCTTACCACAAGAACTTAAAAACAGAGCTGACAGCAATTTACAACTTAACATGCCCGAGGTACTTGCAGCTGTTTACCGCGGTGAATATCCAAGCAGATACCTGGCCGGGTTTTCAAAATTTTTAAAGCAAAATATCGCTCATGTTTATATCAGAAACCTGGTAAAAAGGGGTTTTTCAGAATTCTTTTTCAGAAATGTTGAGCGTTACGAAAACTACAAAAGTGTTCGAGTAAGCTTTGTCGGATCAATTGCATTTTTCTATGCAGATATTTTAAAAGAAGTAGCTGTTGAAAGGGAAATACAGATTGGTAAGATAGTTGAAAAACCCATTGAGGGCTTAAAACATTTTCATTCTAATTTAAACAAAAAATGAAAGTAACTGAATCAACATCCTTGTATGACAACCTCGATAAAATGTCGGTTAGCGAAATTCTGACCAGTATTAATAACGAAGACGCCAAAATTCATATTGCAGTAAAAAGTCAGATTTCAAAAATTGAAGAGTTGGTAACCAGGCTTGTTGACCGGATACAATCGGGAGGGCGTTTATTTTATTTGGGAGCAGGCACCAGTGGTCGTCTGGGTATTCTGGATGCATCAGAAATACCACCAACATTTGGTATGCCACACGGCGTGGTAATTGGATTGATTGCCGGAGGAGATACAGCCATTAGAAGAGCCGTAGAATCGGCTGAAGACAAAATACACGGCGGCTGGGAAGATTTGCAACAATATAACATTAACGAAAAAGATACCGTGGTAGGAATTGCAGCTTCGGGTGGTACTCCCTACGTAATTGGAGCCATGCAAGATGCCAACAAAAACGGATTACTTACAGCCTGCATTACTTGTAACCCCGACTCTGAAATTGCCAAAGTGGCCACTATTGCTATTGAGCCAATTGTAGGCCCCGAATTTTTAACCGGTAGCACACGAATGAAAGCGGGCACTGCACAAAAACTGGTGCTGAACATGATTACCACTACCTTAATGATTAAGCTTGGACGAGTAAAAGGAAATAAAATGGTTGATATGCAATTAACCAATAAAAAGTTGGTTGAACGCGGTTCGAAAATGATTGTTGATGAGTTGGGTATCGATTTTGAAGAAGCGCAACGATTATTACTTTTTCATGGCTCAGTCAGAGCTGTTCTTAACAGCATCAAAAACCAGCTACCAAACAATTAGCCTCAGTGTCGGCTAATTAATTTTTCGAATACCAATGCCAGGTAATTCATTTAAAGTTACCTTTCCGTCAATAACTTTCATTCCGTCAAACACGTCGTTTTTAATTAGAAGTGCACCATCCAGGTCGGCCCAGTCAACCAGTGGCGATAGTTGTGAGGCAGCTGTAACTGCACACGAAGTCTCCGTCATGCAACCGATCATTACTTTCATATCCAGGGCACGTGCAACATCAATCATTTTTTTGGCCTCGCGCATCCCGGTGCTTTTCATCAGTTTTATATTTATTCCTGAGTACACATCTTTAATTTTCGGAATATCGTGTATGCGTTGAAAAGCCTCGTCGGCAACCGTTGGTAACGGGCTATGGGCCGTTAGCCAGGCCATATCATCTACTTGCCCGCCAGGCATGGGTTGTTCAACAAAAACAATTCCTTTTTCCTGTAACCAATGTATCATGTCTAATGCCTGATGTTTATCCTTCCAACCCTGGTTAACATCCACACACAAAGGCACATCGGTTACGGTCCGGATTGTTTCTACCAATTCCTTATCGTTATCGCGCCCCATTTTTACTTTCAGTATTTTAAACTCGGACGCCTCTTTGGTTTTCGTCACAATCACCTCCGGCGTATCAATACCTATGGTAAACGAAGTAAGTGGTGTATCATCCGGATTTAAGCCCCATATTTTATACCAGGGCTGGCCCATTATTTTCCCTACCAAATCGTGCAAAGCAATATCAACACTAGCCTTTGCTGCCCGATTCCCGGGTTCAACACTGTCGATATATTCCAGTATTTCATCCATTCTAAACGGGTCGTTAAATGCAGTAAGGTCAACCTTTTTTAAAAACTTCGCCACTGTTTCGTGCGACTCGCCTAAATACGGCGGCATTGACGCCTCGCCATAACCAACTACCCCATCAAATTCTAACTCAACCAACATTACCGGAGTTGTAGTTCGCGAACTGCTTGCCAGGGTAAAGGCATGTTTCAGCTGTAGTTCATAAGGGCGAAAACTTAATTTCATTTTAGTATTTTTTTGATTGAATATTTATGATTTGCCATGTCAAAATTTGTAAATAACCCTCCCCCAGAAACAGCTCCGAGGCTTTTTAAAAAGTTGCGCCTTTCAATTGTCATTAAGGTAAAATTTCTTTGTAAAACTTATTGTCAACTACCCATTCAATACCTTTGCCATCAACATTTCCAAGCACGGTGCGTGCTCGAACAAACCTTTTTTCGTAATGCTCTGTATATTTTTGTCTATTTCGGTTGAGGCTGCTAATTCTTACTTTTCCCGAGGCATGAATAAAATCCTGATTACCAATCACCATTCCAACGCGAGTTACTCTTTCTTTTTGAGATTCGGTAGCTTTTATTCCAAAGAAAACCAAGTCGCCGGGCTGCAGCGTATCGTAACCATTTTTGGCATCAACCAACTCTCCATAAAAAGTTTGCTGAGATGCATCACGCTGCAAAATCAGTCGGTGAAAATAGAAAGCTGATTTTACAAAACCGCTGCAATCTACCATTTTTGCTGAGGTTCCACCCCTCAAATACGGAACACCGTTAAAACTAAGTGCTGGGTTTACGACAGCTTCTGCCGTCAAATTTTTGTTCTTCCAAATATCCAGCGAAACACACTCATCCTTTTTCACAAATCCCTGACAACCATCGGGTAAAACTATTTTATAGAATACTGCTTCTTCGCCTGCAATGCTTAACAGGTTAGCCATTACCAAATCAAATTCAACACCACTGTTTTCACCCACTTTTGCATAGGCAACACCACTTGATTTTTTGTATAAAACTTTATCCAATGATTTCCAGGTATTTATATCCTTAACACTTTCTAAAGCTATACCCGCCTGGTCCACCCAACCAAAATAACCATGGGGGGTTTGCACCAAATACCAGCCTTGTTTTTGATGATATACTTTTAAGGGCATTCCTAAAATAGCCTTTGTAAGCAATTCAGCAAAATGCTTTCCGGAACTGGGTATATTGCATACTGAAAGCTTAGCAACTGCCCACGGATACTGTTGAAATTTTTGGGACGGCAATATGTCTACAGCAAATTTCAGCGTCTCCTGTTTAGCTAGTTTTTTCAACTCAGCATGAGCACTTTTTGATGCTGTAGCACCTTCTAAAACCACACTATTACTCTCATTCACTACATCAATATTCCAATATAAAAGTCGCGTACCTTTAATGTGCTTTTGGCCAACTTCATCTACCTTCTGCTGAATAGATGCTGTGTCAACAGGCAAACAAGCTGATAAAATTAGAAGAATTAGTAAGAGAAAATGGATTGATTTCATTTTAAATCTACAATTTGTACTACATATTACAAATTTAATATTTCTATTATTTTTTGATCATTGCGCTCAATTAACTTCAGTTTTAAGCATCGGACTACGATTTTTCAAAATATCAAAGATACCCGGCCGATAATCCTCGCAGCTTCAAGAAAACACGAAACCAATGTCTTGGGAAAAACAGCAAGATGAGTCATATACAGGGACTGGAAACCAACTGTTCCATACGGCAGATTCGGCTGCTGTAGGATTAAAACGAATTATGCAGGTATTTCTGGTAGATTTCCATTGTTCTGCGCAAGTGAATTTTCATTAACTCGGCAGCATCTTCGCGTTTTTGCCTATTAATAGCGTTAAAAATTTTCAAATGGTATTCAAAGGTTACATCTTTTTCTCCTTCAATATTCGCATAAATTAAATTCCTCATGCGAGGCAACAACGAGTAGATGGGTTCCATTGTAATCTGTACGATTGGGTTGTGGGCAGCCTTGGCTATCAGCAGATGAAACTTGTTATCCAAATCTGCTTCTAACTGAATATTATCAGGATTACATGCCTTAAACAATTCAATATTATCTTGAATATCAGCCAAATCGTTTTGTGTACGTTGCTGTGCTGCCAGGCTGGCAATTTCGGGTTCAAACAAACGCCGTACCTCAATAATCTGTGCAATCAGGTTATGATCAAATTGCATGTCGTAATACAAATTCAGGTTTTCAATGGCATCGTCGATTTTTAATCCGGTTACCACCATTCCACTGCCTTTTGTTACCTCAACTAATCCTCTGGCACTAAGTCTTCTTAAAGCCTCACGAAGAGCAGTACGACTAACTCCAAAACTTTCACAAAGTTCTCTTTCTGTGGGAAGTTTTGAGCCTACCGGTAATTTCTTCTCGCGTATAGCAACTTCCAATCGTCTTTCTATTTTTTGGCTTAAAGTTAGTTTGCTGCCAATTTTGCTGAATATTTCATCCATTTCAGTTACTCTGGGTTTACGTTTGTTTTACTTAGCCACATGTCCTATGTATTACAAATATAATATTTAAAACAATAGAACTTCAACTATATGGTTTATAAACAGAAGCGCCAATACCGCAAAATGTAATATGCTAACAATAAAAACATTGGCTTACACGCAAAAATGCGCTGGCCCTGCTCCCCCTTGCCTAACTACTATTTTTTAGTAATTTAACCGGCATTAATTCAATCAACCATTCAATTATGAAGAAATTTAGCTTAGCTTTCGCGTTATGTACCTTTTCTTTACTCCTATTGGCACAAACACCACTAAAACATGAGAACGAGGTGCTTAATTTAAACAAACCTGACAGAGTTGAATGGTTTCGCAACCTGGGCTTTGGCTTGTTCATACATTTTAGTTTCGATAGTCAGCTCGGTGTGGTTATCAGTCACTCCATGGCCGGGGCTTCTGATGATTACCTGAACCGATACATCAATGAACTTCCCAAAACCTTTAACCCAAAAGATTTTGATGCTCATGAGATTGCCACTTTAGCAAAGCTGGCCGGAATGAAATATATTGTATTTACGACCAAACACCACTCCGGTTTTTGCATGTGGGATACCGAAACAACTGATTTCAATATCAGCAACACCCCGTATGGAAATGATTTGGTTGCCGAATATGTTGAGGCTACACGCAACGCAGGCCTTGCGGTCGGTTTTTATTTCTCGCCGGAAGATTTCAATTTTTTACATGAAAACGGCCTTCAGGTTCGCCGCAGATTTACTGCCCCCATTCCAAAACAGATTATGGATAAATACCTAGAACTGAACGAACTACAGATGCTTGAACTTATGGCTAAATACGGCGATATTGATATTCTTTTTTACGATGGAGGCGAAGGTCCGCTAGTTGAAAAATGCAAGCAGGTAGCCTGGGAACTTCAACCCGATGTGGTGGTTACACGTGGCGCCATGCAAACGCCTGAGCAGACCCTTCCGGGCGTTACCATATCCGATCCGTGGGAAGCTAACCTAACCATGGGCACACAATGGGCCTACAAACCGGCCGACGAGGATTACAAATCAGGCCTTCGTTTATTGGAGATTCTTATTGAAACACGCGCAAAAGGTGGCAATCAGCTGCTAAACATTGGCCCTAAACCAAACGGAGAAATACCGGAAACTCAGGAAGATCGTTTGCGCGAAATTGCTGCCTGGAATTTTATAAACGGAGAAGCCATTGATGCAACAGAACCATGGATTATTCCAAATGAAGAGAATATTTGGTTTACCTGGAAACCCAAAGAGAAATGTCTGTATGCATTTTTAACCAAACAACCCCAATGGCCACGCGGTGAGCGCCGGGAGTTTGTAATACGGTCGGCAGAGCTATCTGAAAATTCAAAAGTTGAAGTATTGGGGCAATCAAGCGAATTGGTAGAATACATGCCGGATATCGATGCAACAACTTATTTTCAGCAAAAAGAAGATGGATTGCATATATCGTGTGTGCGCGCACAACGTATTTATAACAACCACAAATGGAATAACCCAATTGTATTAAAAATTACCAATTGCAAACCGGCCCTTATTCCACCCGTTGTAAAAACAGAAGATGCCGAAATTATTTATTCCAAAGGTAGTAGCTTTATTCAGTTTAAGGGCACAATTATAAAGCACGATGACGAAGAAAAACTAACAGCCTGCTTTCAATACAGGCCTTATGCCGGTTTTGTTGAAGAACTGTATTCTGACGAATGGATGGAAACAACAAATGCAGCAATTAATGACAGTAGTTTTGTGTTTAAACTTCCGGTACAAATTAAAAATGTTACCTACCAGTACCGGGCATTGGTAAAACACCCAAAGGCCAGCATTTTTGGCGAAATAAAAAGAATTGAAACCAAATAAAATAGAAATGAGCTACTGATAGAACTGAAATATTACTAACAATTCAAGGTTAATCAGACATTAACGATTAGCGTTGTAAAATTAATGTAGCGAAGATTTTAAGTCATATCGTGGCAACTATCACAAAAACAAGCATAAATCTTACAAATCATAACAAAAATGAAGTGTTTTTTAAAAATCAGTATAAAATCCGACATTTTAGTTTCAATTCATTTTGATAATAAATTATAATTTTTACATTTGCTTCAACTTTACAAAAGATTATGAGAAATTTATCTATCAATATTGTTGTCCTACTCGTTGTCATTCTTGGAAATACTGAGAAAGGCCATTAATTTGTATAGATAGTTAAAAATATTTATAAGCCTTTCTCAAAACAGAGAAAGGCTTTTTTAATGCTACAACAGACAGAAAAAGACAAATAAGTATGCAATATCCTTTACGAAGCAACACTACCACACAAGGACGCCGGATGGCCGGTGCACGGAGCCTTTGGCGCGCAAACGGAATGAAAGAAGAACATTTTGGCAAACCACTTATTGCCATAGTAAATTCGTTTACACAATTTGTGCCGGGGCATGTTCACTTGCACGAAATAGGCCAATACGTAAAAGGTTTAATTGAAAAAGAAGGCTACTTTGCGGCCGAGTTTAATACCATTGCCATTGATGACGGTATTGCCATGGGGCACGACGGAATGCTTTATTCCCTGCCATCGCGCGATGTAATTGCCGACAGTGTGGAATACATGTGTAACGCACACAAGGTTGACGCCATGGTATGCATTTCAAATTGCGATAAAATTACACCAGGTATGCTCATGGCTGCCATGCGATTAAACATTCCGGCAATATTTGTTTCGGGTGGACCGATGGAAGCCGGTGAGGTTGACGACCGTTACCTCGACCTGGTAGATGCGATGGTTATGGCTGCCGACACCTCGATAGACGACGATTATGTTTCGAAGGTTGAACAAAATGCCTGCCCTACCTGCGGATCGTGTTCGGGTATGTTTACCGCTAACTCGATGAACTGCCTGGCTGAAGCAATTGGTCTTGCGCTGCCTGGCAATGGCACCATTGTAGCTACCCACGCCAACCGTAAGAAGCTATTTGAAGAAGCCGCTCAACGAATTATTGCAGCCACAAAATCATACTACTTCGAAGGAAACGAGGCTGTACTTCCAAGAAATATTGCAAGCCGCGATGCCTTTTTAAACGCCATGAAACTGGATATTGCGATGGGAGGATCAACCAATACGGTACTTCATCTTTTGGCCATTGCCCACGAGGCTGAAGTAGAATTTACTATGCAAGATATTGACCAGCTTTCGCGCATTACTCCTAACCTTTGCAAAGTAGCACCTAACGGCCACTATCATATTCAGGATGTAAACCGTGCCGGTGGTATTTTATCGATTTTAGGAGAACTTGAACGTGGAGGCTTACTTGAAACTGAAGTATCGCGAATTGATGGAAGGACTCTGGGCGAAGCTATTGCCGCTTACGATATCACACGTGATTCGGTAAGCGAAGATGCCATTAACCGTTTCAAATCGGCTCCTGGCGGAGGAAGAAACCTGGTAATGGGCTCACAAACAAGTCAATACAAAAAGCTTGACACCGACCGTGCAGCAGGATGCATCCGCAGTTTTGAAAATGCATACAACAAAGATGGTGGTTTAGCTGTTCTTTTCGGAAATATTGCCGAAAAAGGTTGTATTGTAAAAACAGCGGGAGTGGATGCATCAATTTTCAAATTTTCAGGAACAGCAAGAGTTTTCGATTCGCAAGATGATGCTGTGAATGGGATACTTGGCGACACCGTGCAGAAAGGCGATGTAATTGTGATTCGTTACGAAGGGCCAAAAGGTGGGCCGGGTATGCAGGAAATGCTATACCCCACCTCTTACCTGAAATCAATGCAATTGGATAAACATTGTGCCTTAATTACCGACGGACGTTTTTCCGGTGGTACATCAGGGTTATCAATTGGCCATGTTTCGCCAGAAGCAGCTGCTGGTGGAGCAATTGCACTAATTCGAAACAACGACAAAATTGAAATTGATATTACTACCCGTTCCATAAACCTGCTTATTTCTGACGAAGAAATGCAACAACGCAGAGATGAAGAGAATGCCAAAGGAGCCCAAGCATGGAAACCGGAACAACGCCAACGCAATGTTTCAAAAGCGCTAAAAGCCTATGCCAGCCTGGTTTCATCAGCCGATATGGGAGCAGTAAGACTAATTGATTAATTGTAATTATACAGCAAAAGATAAAAAACAACGAGAAACAGAACACCGGCACATAAAGCCGGCCTAAAAACAGACGAATATGACAGCAAAAAAAGTTACCGGTTCACAAGCATTAATCCTGTCGTTAATGGAAGAAGGAGTGGATACTATATTCGGGTATCCGGGCGGAGCAATAATGCCCGTTTACGATGCTTTGTATGATTTTGACAAAGAGGTAAAACATATATTAACACGGCACGAGCAGGGAGCTGTACACGGCGCTCAGGGATATGCCCGCGTAACAGGTAAAGCAGGTGTTTGCTTTGCAACCTCGGGCCCCGGAGCAACAAACCTGATGACGGGTATTGCTGATGCAATGATTGATTCTACCCCACTGGTATGCATAACCGGCCAGGTGGCTTCCCCACTGCTCGGAACAGATGCTTTTCAGGAATCCGACATTGTTGGGATGTCTATTCCGGTTACCAAGTGGAACTACCAGGTTACTACACCCGAAGAAATTCCGGAAGCCATAGCACAAGCTTTTTACATTGCCACCACAGGCCGTCCGGGACCGGTTTTAATCGACCTCACCAAAGATGCTCAGTTTGGAGAGTTGGATTTTAAATACGAAAAATGCACAAAAATTCGCAGTTATGTGCCCGAAACACACGTTGACCCACACGAGGTAAAAGCCGCTGCTAAATTAATTGATGCAGCAAAAAAACCCATGATATTGTTTGGTCACGGAATTATAATAAGCCGTGCTGAAGAAGAATTAAAAAACTTTATTGAAAAAACAGGTATTCCGGCGGCATGGACCCTGATGGGGCTTTCGGCCTTACCTACCGAACACCCTTTAAATGTTGGGATGTTAGGAATGCATGGGAATTACGGCCCCAATAAACTAACCAACCAGGCCGATTTAATTATTGCTGTTGGGATGCGATTCGACGACCGTGTTACCGGGAAAGTAAGCGAGTATGCCAAAAATGCCAAAATAATTCACATAGAGATTGATCCGGCAGAAATTGATAAGATTATAAAAACAGATGTTAGTGTGCTCGGTGATGCAAAAAAAGCACTAAAAATGCTTAGCAACAACGTTCAACCCAACAAGCACGAAGCATGGGTAAATGAGTTCAGGAAATGCGATGCCATTGAGAATGAAAAAGTTATTCAAAAAGACCTGTACCCCACAAAACCGGGCTTAACCATGGGTGAAGCGGTAAGAATAGCCTCAGAAAAAACAAACCATGAAGCTGTTTTGGTTACCGATGTTGGCCAGCACCAAATGGTTGCGCAACGCTATTTTAAATTTAAGAACTCGCGCAGCAACGTTACTTCAGGAGGTTTAGGAACTATGGGATTTTGCCTGCCTGCTGCCATGGGGGCACAAATTGGAGCGCCCAACAGAACAGTTGTTGCCATGGTTGGCGATGGCGGTTTCCAAATGACCTTACAGGAATTGGGTACCATTGCCCAAAACAAACTTCCGGTTAAAATAATGCTGCTTAACAATAACTTCCTCGGGATGGTAAGACAGTGGCAACAGTTGTTTTTTGAAAAAAGATATTCGTTTACCGAACTACATAATCCCGATTTTATTACCATTGGTAAAGGATTTGGAATTGAAGGCCACATCGTAGATAAACGCGAAGATCTGGAATCGAGCATTCAAAAAATGATCGACCATGACGGGCCGTACTTGCTTGAAATTAAAATTGAAAAAGAAGACAATGTATTCCCGATGGTTCCAACGGGTGCATCTGTTTCTGATGTAATTTTAGAGCCTTAATAAATTCGAGAATTGTAAACGCTAAAAGTTGAACAAATGAGACAAGAATATATAATATCGGTTTATTCAGAAAACCACATTGGATTGCTAACACGAATTACCAACGTTTTTACACGTCGGAAAACAAACATCGACAGCCTCACTGTATCCGAGTCGGCCATACAAGGTATCTATAAATTTACCATTGTGGTGCAATGTACCCAGGCCATGGCTATTAAACTTGTTGGCCAGATTGAAAAACAAATTGACGTATTAAAAGCTTTTTACCACACCAACGACGAGATGATTTTTCAGGAAATTGCCTTGTATAAAGTGCCTATTGAGCCCATTTACGAAAGCGATACTATTGAAACAATCGTTCGGCGCGCAGGAGCAAAAATTCTGGAGATTACAAAAGACTATGTGGTAATTGAAAAAACCGGCCACAAAGAAGATACACAGGCACTTTTCGAAGAACTGAATCAATTTAAAGTAATGCAGTTTATCCGTTCCGGACGAGTTGCAATTACCCGAGATCCGATTGAAAGGTTATCGGAGTTTTTAAAAGAACGCGATGCCTTCCTCACCAGCTTAGATTAACAATAAAATAAATTGTAACTACCGGCCCGTCAGTAATCCTGACGGGCTTTTTTATTCACAAAAATTACCTCTATACAAATTATTAAAATAAAGATTATTTATCCTCAACCAGAAGCAACGTTGTTTATTCGTTCAATATTTTGCATATTTAAACAATCAACCAGAACCTAAAAAAAATGAACGTTCCGCTGCGCAAATGCCTTATCCCTGAATTTATTCTTGGCGATGGTGCCATCAACCTCGCAAGCCGTTATGTTAATTTCTTCAACCCAAAAAAAGTTTTAGTTGTTACCGACAAAGGTTTAAGGGAAACAAAGCTGGTTTCGAAAATTGAAAAACAATTTACTGAAAACAAAGTACCCTATTGCATTTTTGATCATGTTTCTCCAAACCCGCGCGACCACGAGGTAATGGAAGGTGCGCAAATGTACAGGAAGGAAAACTGTAATGTAATTCTGGCAATAGGCGGTGGAAGTGCAATGGATGCAGCAAAAGGCATTGGCATTGTTAGTACCAATTTTAATGCTATCGAAAGGTTTGAAGGCGTTGATAAAATTGCCGACCCCATGCCTCCATTGGTATGTATTCCAACCACTGCCGGAACCTCAGCCGATATTTCGCAATTCGCTATAATTCTTAACTCCAGCGAAAAGACCAAAATGGCGATTATTAGTAAAACTGTTGTACCCGACACTTCGCTCATCGATGCAGAAACCACCTTAACAATGAATGCGGAATTAACTGCTGCAACCGGTATCGATGCCATGGTACATGCTTTTGAAGCCTATGCTTCATCAGCCAGTTCGGCCATTACGGATATGAACGCGCTGGAAGCCATCCGACTGATAAAAAAATATTTACCACTTACCTTAAAATCACCCGACAACCTGAAATACCGCAACAAAATGATGTTGGCCAGCTTACTTGCAGGTATTGCTTTTTCCAACGCCAGCCTGGGGCTGGTGCATGCCATGGCACATGCCCTGGGCGGGCTTAAAGATGCTGCTCATGGTATTTGCAACGCAATTCTTTTAGACCATGTGGTAGATTTTAATTACGATGCTGTACCCAATAAATACATTGAAATTGCTAAGGCAATGGATTTAAACCTGATTCATACCAGTACTGAAAGAGGTAAAGCCCTGCTGGTAGAAACAATCCAGGAGTTTAAGTATGCCTGCGGAATACGAGAAGGTTTAAATCAAATTGGCATTCACGATGCGGATATCCCTCATCTTGCCAAAAAAGCATTTAATGATGCGTGCATTGTTACCAATCCACGAGATGCAGAAATAGCTGATATTCAAAACATATTTAGGAATGCCCGGTAAGAAAAAATCAGAGATTCGAAACAGGATAATCGGACTTGGCGAGAACTCCCACAAAAAAAGCTACTACCCGCAATTACTCGATCAGCTGGAAGAAGTTAAACGGCAGCGCGATGCATTGGAGAATAAAACCAAAGAGCTCCAGGACCTGCTGGTGCAATTATCAGAAGCTAAAGAAAAGGCGGAAGAATCAGAGCGATTAAAATCTGCTTTTCTGGCTAACATGAGTCATGAAATCAGGACTCCCATGAACGGAATTCTGGGATTTACCGATCTTTTAAGAGATGCTCAGCTACCCGAAGACCAAAGACAGCATTTTCTGGGCATTATTCAGCAAAGCGGAGAACGAATGCTAAATACCATTAACGACATTATCGATATCTCAAAAATTGATGCCGGACAAATGGAAATTCATTTATCTGAATATAAAATTTATAAAGAAATCGAATCTTTGCTGGAGTTTTTTCGTCCTCAAGCCCTTGCTAAGAAGCTTGAACTAAAAACCTTTAACAAGCTTAATGCCAATGAAGATATTTTGATTACCGATGCGACCAAATTTAATTCAATCTTCTCAAACCTGGTAAAAAACGCCATAAAATATACCGAAAGAGGAAGAATTGAAATAGGCTGTGAGAGAAAGGAGAATTCTTTTTTCTGCTATGTAAAAGACTCGGGGGCAGGTATACCTGAAAACCGAAAAAAGGCGATTTTCGAACGATTTATACAGGGCGACATTTACGATCGGAAAGCACTCGAAGGATCAGGATTAGGCTTAGCTATCGCCCAATCGTATGCCGAAATGTTGGGTGGAAAAATATGGTTGGAATCTACTGAAGGAAAAGGATCTACCTTCTTCTTTCAAATCCCCTGGAACACACCGGCACAAGATACAAACGCTCAAAAAAAACAAAATATTGGCAACAAGGAGCAGCTTCCAAACGATATAAAACTGCTGATTGTTGAAGACGACCAGGTTAATACGTTATTTTTATCGATACTTTTAAAACCCTTCTGTAGCGATATTTTGACTGTAAACGGAGGAATTCAGGCCGTTGAAACAATGCGTAAAAATCCGAATATCAACCTGGTTCTGATGGATATTAAAATGCCAGACATGGATGGATACGAAGCTACCCGGGAAATTAGAAAATTTAATACCGATGTAGTTATAATTGCCCAAACAGCTTTTGCTTTGCAAGGCGACAGATCAACAGCTTTGCAAGCAGGGTTAAACGATTACATTACCAAGCCAATAATTAAAGACAAACTATTTGCCTGTATTGCAAAACAACTAAAATAATTTGCTTTAAATAGTATCACTGATTCTGCACAATACAATCCCCTGATAAAATTCACTACTTTTCATTAACTTTGATTTAGAAACAGAAAACCGTTTTATATGAAAACAAAATGGCTCATCGTTTATGCCCTGTTGGTGCTTATTATTGTTACACAAACAACAACAGCCAATGCTCAGCTACCTTTCACCCGGCAAGACACAACCCTTATCAGCGATGAAATTGAAGAAATTACAATTACTGCCTTTCGTTCGCCCTACAATATTTTTAATACTCCAGCGCCTGTAAATCTTATTATTAACGAACAGTTAGAATCGGGAGATGCACTAACACCAATTAATGCATTAAACCGTATTCCCGGCATTTTAATGCACCACGGCACATTTAACACCAACCGTCTTACCATTCGCGGAATAGGCTCGCGTACACCCTACGGCACCAATAAAATTAAAGCCTACTTTGGCGAGATACCGCTTACCACCGGCGATGGCGAGACCATTTTGGAAGACCTTGAAAATTCGGCGATTCAACGTGTTGAAATCATAAAAGGCCCGTCATCAAGTTTATACGGCGCCGGATTGGCCGGGGTCTTACTTTTTCATCCGAAGACAGTGCTGAAGGATTTTGTTCAGAACCAAAGTACACTGGCCTCGTTTGGCACCTATAAAAACACGCTGACGGCAGGCATTAGCAACAATAAATTAAAAATATATGCGTTAGGTTCGCTTTTATCAAGCGATGGTTATCGGGATAATAACTCAACCACACGTGCAAATATATTGCTCAACTCTGTTTATAATTTTTCTGAAAAATCCAACCTCCAGTTTTTGGCCAAAGCCACCAAAATGAAGGCTTATATTCCCAGCTCGCTCGACTTTGACACCTACCTGAACAGCCCCGAAAGCGCTGCTGCAAACTGGGCTGCTGTTAAAGGATACGAAGATTACACCAACTCGCAGCTTGGAATATCTTTTAACCGTTTTACGCTTAACGATGGAAAAATATCGGTTGGAATGTTTGGCAGTATGCGTAATCTTGATGAATTGCGCCCTTTTAACCGCCTAAAAGAATCATCTGATTATATTGGATGGAGAGCCTACATTCAAAAAGTAGTTGCAACTGAAGCGTTTAGAGTGGTAATGACCTCGGGGCTTGAAATGTTTCGTGAAAATTACAACTGGCAAACCTACAATAACGACAACAACCAATTGCTTTCCGATAACAATGAAAAACGCCAGTACGAGAATCTTTTTCTTCAGCTTGAATCGAATATTAAAGACAGGATTTTTATATCAGCAGGCCTGAACGGCAACCTCACCCGCTTTAAATACAACGATCACTTTCACGAAAACGGTGATCAGTCAGGGAAGCGAAGTTATAAGCCGGTTTTATCACCACGACTTGGTGTAAATTTGTTGCTCAGCAACGAATGCTCTGTTTTCGGAAATGTTAGTCATGGTTTTTCGACCCCCACTTTTGAAGAAACGTTGTTGCCTGAAGGGGAAATAAACCCCGACATTAAACCCGAGTCGGGCTGGAGTTTTGAAACGGGTTTCAGAACACAGTTTACCAACCGCTTTAAGCTATCGGCAAGTTATTACCGCATATATGTTGACAACCTGTTGGTGGCCCACCGTACGGGCGAAGATGCCTATATTGGAGTAAATGCCGGTCAATCAGTACACCCGGGGGTTGAAGCAGAATTTACGTGGGTAACAATCAGGCACAATAAAGCTGCCCTGCTAACCCTGTTTGGCAGTACCACCCTTTCCAATTATCATTTTAGCGATTTTGTAAATCTCGGAAACGATTACTCGGGCAAATTACTGCCCGGAACGGCCAAAGAAACCTTTAACCTGGGTGCCAGTTTGGTACCGCTTAAAAACTTTACTATAAATGCCTGGTACCGCTACAATGGAGAAATGCCGGTAAATGATGCTAACACCACTTTTTCTGACGCCTTCGGACTAACAAGTACAGAACTTCGCTATCAGGCTAAAAAAGGAAACTTTAAATTTGATGTGCGTGGAGGAATCCAAAATATTTTCGACATTCATTACACATCAATGCTGGCGGTAAATGCTCCCTCATTTGGTGGCAATCCTCCGCGCTATTATTATTCCGGAAATCCAAGAAATTTTTATATCAGCCTGTTAATTGGTTTTTCCGCACAACAGTAAGCAAGTAAAAGATGGCTTTGCTCGGAACACCTTAACTTGCTTATTTTGCAATAATCTTTATGGTAGTTCTACGGTTTAACCGTCGCCCTTCAACCGTTTCGTTGGTAGCCACAGGGCGCGTATCGCCATAACCTTCCGACTGCAAACGATTTTCCCCTACTCCATTCTCAGCCAGGTAATCAACAACCGATTTGGCCCTTAATTTTGATAGCTCAAGGTTACTTTCAGGGTTACCCGAGCTGTCGGTGTGTCCCTGAATCTCTACGCGTAATTTGCTATTATTTTGTAAAAAAGCTACTAATTTTTGTAACTCCGGCTCCGATTCGGCAAGTATAGCAAAAGAGTCGGTTTCGTAATAAATATTGTAAAGGTCCATTTCGGCTCCCACTTCAATTGGTTCCAGCTGAATATTTAAAATAAACGGATCGGTTAATGAATTGGCATCGGCCAGGCGCATGGCATGCGAATAAAACATAAACCCTTCTTCTGAAACGTTAAATGCATAATTTCGGCCAACCGGTAAGGCCAGCATAATTTCGCCGTTTATATCTGCTTTTTCAATACGAGGTTCAGCAAGAGATGAATTTAAGTTTACTAATTCAATATCGGCCATAACAGGCTGGGCAGTGGTTTTATTGCTAACTTTTGCCTTAATGTAGGTTACTGCGCGTGGCTGTAGCCCCCGGTCCAGATTAAACGAAAAAATATCCAGGCCATTGTCCGATTCTCTGGCCGACGAAAAATAGGCGATATCACCAATGGAGCTGATGGTTAATCCCAGGTCATCTTTGTGCGTATTTATTGGATACCCCATGTTTTTCAACTCGGCAACCTGTCCATTTTCGCTTATGGTAGCTGTAAATAAATCCAGTCCGCCCATGCCAACATGAGTATCTGAGGCAAAATAAAAATTGTGATTATTGGCATGTATAAAAGGCGAAATCTCGTCGCCCGATGTATTTAAGGCCTCCAGGTTTTCGGGTGTCCCCCAGTTGGGTAATCCCGTTGCGGTAAAACCGTTAAAAGCAATTCGCCAGATATCTTTTTTTCCCTTACCGCCTTTTCGGTTACTCGAAAAATAGAGGTATTTGTTATCAGACGAAAGTGAAGGTTGCCCCTCCCATGATGTGGTATTTAATGGAGCTCCTGCATTTTGGGGTTCGCTCCATTTTCCGTTTATCAGACGAGAAAAATAAATATCACAACTTCCCATTCCATCATTTCGGTTGCAGGCTGTAAAGAACAAAATCTTTGCATCGGCCGATAAGGTTTGTGCCCCTTCGTTATCATCGGTATTAACTGCACTTATGGGCAAGGCATTCTCCCAGTTAAACGAATCAAGCTCGGCCATAAAAAAATCTTCCTGAGGCCTTCCACTGCCCTTCATTAAGCGGGTAAATACCAGGTGTTTTCCATCAAGTGTTGGCGTGGGCCAGTACTCATCGTTAGGCGTGTTAATTTGTTCGCCCAGGTTGGTGGGTTCAAAATCTACCGGATTCTGAATGCTGTTTATTGCAAAACGGCAACTGGCAATTTTACAGGCCAACAAAAACTGTCTTTTCTCGGGAATAGTTTTATTCTCTTTATATTTTTCGTAAAAACTAAGTGCCTCTGAATACATTCCTAGTTTATAAAATGCCTCACCCAGCCTAAAATCAATCAGGGGGTTATTATCCAAGTCAACCGCTTTGGACAAATGCTTAATTTCCAGACGTGTTGAATCCATGTCCTTATAAATTTCGGCAAGCAATAAATGTGCCTGGGCATAATTGGCATCCTTTTGCAAAATCTGGGTTCCTGTTTTAATGGCCTCCGAATAACGGTTAGCGGCATAATCATTTCGGGCCTCTTCAAAAAGTTTATCCAAACGTTTATTCTCCTGGGCCAATATTCCTTCCGAAATCAGGGTACAAACAACTACAAAAAACAGAATTTTTAAACTCTTCATTGATAACATATTATAAAATCTTCCGTACAAAATAACAATGTGCTAAAAATAATAAACGATTGCTTTGTTTTATTTATTTTTTTTCTATTTTTCCTGCATTAAATAGTAATGCTAACAATTTAAATTATAACAACATTGGTTTGCTGACGTGATGAAAAAGAAAGTAAACAAAAACCGTTACCCCGATCTGGACAAATTTGACAGAAAACAAAAAAACCACGGAAGCTCGTGGCAAAAAGGTTCCAAACAAAAACTATCCATTTACGATGCGTTTGATGAAGAAGACGAAGAGGAGTCTTATTCATCCTACAGCGACGAAGAGGAAGAATAAATTAATCCATCACATATCAAAACACCCAATTTCTGACTGACAGCGGCAGCAGAATTATTTTTCGTAAAAGGCTTCTACTCCGGGATACTGGTAGCGTGCTTTGGCAATTTTCTCCGGAAAAACAAAATACGAAACATCAGCTTTTGCGCACTCCTCGCCTTCGCCATCGTATAATGTGGCACTGATTTTTGCGATACGTCCTTCAAAAGACTCCAAACGACCACGAACAGTTAGTTCTCCTTTCGATACTTTCACCGGTTTCAGATAACGCACCTGCAAATCGCTTGTTACTCCACTGGTTTGCAGTTTTAACATAACCACCCAGCCACCTATTTCATCAAGCAAGGTGGCCTGAATTCCGCCATGTAATACACCAATCCAACCTTCATAACACCTTTCCGGGTTCCACTTGGTAACAATTTCTTCGCAATCTTCCCAAAACTCGAGATGCAAACCTCCGCTGTTATATGGCGAGCAGGCAAAGCAGTTGTACTCGCCAATGTTTTTAGGATCTTTCCAGGGATTTTTGATTTTTTTCATAATTCTGTTTATTGTGCTATGTTCTTGTTCCGTTTATTACCACTACTAATTAATAGTAAAAGGAATTCGAACATGTTGAATGGGTTACAATTTATTTGAACCAAAACGAGCCGGTATTACCAGCTCGCTTTTTATTATTTATGCTATTAAAACTAATTATTTCCCAAGATAAGTGGTAGCCCGTCTTTTCCACTTCCGATAACAACCACTTTTGCGTTAGACGATTCTGCCAATGATGTTGTGGCTTCAATACCACGTTGTTGTAAAATACGGTCGGTTAAACTTGCATTTATAATCCGGTTGTAATTGGCAATACCTTCTGCCTCAATACGACGTCTTTCAGCTTCCGACTCTTCGCGTTTCAGCCGGAACTCGTAGGCCAATGCCTCTTGTTCTTGTTGCAGTTTGTTTTCAATTGCAGCCTTAATTTGAGCAGGCAGGTTAATCGAACGGATTAACAAGGCACGCATATCAATAAAATTTTCACTAAGTACTTCCCTGGTTTCTGTAATTATTGATTGTTCCACCTCGGCACGTTTTGTCGAATATATTTCTTCGGCTGTATACCTACCGGCTACCTGACGTACAGAAGAGCGAACTTCAGGAATGACCAATACATTGATATAATTTACCCCAAACTGTTCGTGCAGAAAACCAATATTTTGAAACGATGGGTTAAAACGAACGGTAACATCAACGTTTACCGAAAGGCCGTTTTTATCCAAAACATCCATGGTTTCGTCGCGCTGCTGTTCGCGCACATTGTATACTTCCAGCTCGTTCCATGGTGCAATTATATGGAAGCCTTCGCCGTAAATATTCTCTTTATCCAACCCGGAGGTATAGGGTTTAAAAATTACAGCTTTCTCACCGGGTTTTAATATTTTAAACATGCGGCCACCAAACAGCAGCAAAACAATTAAAACAATTGCACCCAGTACTAAATAAGATGATTTAAAGTTAAAATTCATAATAGTATTTCTTTTTTCGATTAAACAAATGTACAAAGTTTAAGTTTTGTGGAACTTAAAATTATGTTTTTTTAATTTGTTGCAGTGCATTGTGTTGTTTTTAAACAATATTATAATTTTGAGAGAACAGCAATATACTAAACAAGATGGGTGCACCATGAATAATGGCTCAGTGGTTACACGTCATCGTGACATTTATAAATAAACAACTCAAAACAAATGAAAGGATCATGGTCTAAGGAACACAAAAGGACATGAATAAATTAATTATGCGAGTTCCACGGGTATCGACCAGCAAATATTAAACTGACATTATATATATTTGAAATACAAAATATTAACTTAATTATATTCAAGTGAAAAAGCTTCTCACTCTCCTCTTTAGCCTGATTATAACGACAAGTGCATTTGCCCAGGCGTTTTTTAATACCGAGTTTAACAAACGTAAGCAGTACATTATTCTTTGCGACCCTACCATACAACGAATAAAAACCATTCAGTACCTTACTGATGCCAACCTTTTTGACGTTAAAAACAAAGTAAGATTTGTGGGCGTTTATTTTGAAGACCAAAAATATGATTTTGAAGCCACCAAAAATTACATTGAGGAGAATAAACTTGATAATTTTTACCTGCACGAAATTAAAGGCGAACTGAATACCGAAAGCGTTTACCGCGAAAACGACATTAGCGACGATCTGGCAACGGTTTTTAAACACTCGATTGGCGTAATATTTTTTGGAGGCCCTGATATTCAACCGGAACTTTATGGTGAAGAGAACACCCTGTCGGTAGTTACCGATCCCGAACGGCACCTCTACGAATGTTCGTTTATGTTTCACCTGCTTGGAGGGTTACAAAACACTGATTTTAAAGCTTTTTTAGAGCAACGCCCCGACTATGTGGTTACCGGATTTTGTTTGGGAATGCAAACCATGAATGTGGCTACCGGCGGCACACTTATTCAGGATATACCTGCAGAAAGATACGACGCTTTTACACCCGAAGAAACGGTAGGAATTGGCCGCACCAACCTGCACCGTAATTACTGGCATAAAATTAAAGACGATTCTTTGTTTATGTTTGGCAATCTGCATACCATTAATTTTACCGACCATCCGTTTTTTGGGCAAGCGGTAAAAGTATCAAAACGAAGTACTCCCCGAATCTACAGCAGTCATCATCAGGCGGCCGAAAAAATTGGAAAGGACCTGGAAGTAACTGCCCTTTCGCCCGATGGCAAAATTATTGAAGGGCTGGCACACCATAAATACAAAAATGTTTTTGCGGTTCAGTTTCACCCCGAAATTCCGGCGCTGTACGAGGATATGTACCGGCGAAAATTTCACCCCGATGATGAAGCCCAAAGCTACAAGGATATCATTGGCAAGCAAGGCCTTCGTTTTCACGAAGCATACTGGCGCACCATTTCAGACGCTTTTAAATCGGTAAAAAAGAAGAAGTACAAAAAGGCCAACTAAGTCGCTTCAGCGCTTTTTCCAAACCGATATTTCGGGTACTGAAACCTGATACTTACGCGAAGATAAAGGGTAGGCAGCGTGCAAGTTCTTTGGCGGCGCAACAAGCTCAAAATTAGGCTCAAGCAAAGTGCTTATCCCTTCAAAAGAAGTAAGCGGTTCTCCGTCTTTTTTAAATCCTCCGGGCCAGTGTTCTCGTTTAACAGAATTGCTTTCCCAATCGTATGTTGTGCCAAGAATCAGAATTCCGTTAGTATTTAACCGCTCGTGAATTGTTGATAAAAGACGATCGGGAGCATACAGTTCTTCCAACAGGTTTACGGCCAGAATAACATCGTAACCCGAATAAATGGTTTTTAAATTATTGGCATCGGCCTGCATAAACTGCAGGTTATCGGTTTTAGCAAGTCCCAAATCTTTTAATTGCACATCCCGATAAAACAACAGTTCGCCTTCATCTTTTGTGATGTAACGAATAAAGCCCTGTTCCTGCATTTGAATGGGCATACGAATAAAACGCGCTGAAAAATCGATCCCGGTAATTTCCTGAAACGAAGTAGCCAGTTCGAAAACCGTTCTGCCGGTATCGCAATTTAAATCCAATAGTTTCTTATCTGCTTTTGTTCCTGCATATTTTTTACAAATTTCGGCTATCTGCTTCGGGAAGTTTTCAAAACCGGCAATCGTTTGTCCGTAGTTAAATTCACACGATTGGGTTACTTCCTGGTCGGTTTCGTACGAATCGTTTCTAATGATCAGTGGTTTTTCAGCTTCCACCAATCGAAAACCTGCATGCTGATAAAAATGCCGCCGAAAAGCGTAGCGTGCGTGCCAGGTGGCTTCGTTTCCGGTTGAAATCCACGATCCGCCTTTTATCAGGTTGTGTTTACCATCAAAAGTTGGTGTCGAAAAATCGTCGTACATGGGGTGCACTTTAAACCCCGGAAAACCGGTTACCGGTGTTTCGGTCCACTGCCACACATTACCAATTACATCATAAAAATCGCCGCTTTTAAATTGATTTACCGGACAAGGCGAAACAAATTTTGATAGCGCAATATTGGCGTCCTGCTCATGAAAATTTTCATCAGTAATTCCACACTGCTGTGCCAGGTAATACCACTCCGCCTCGGTTGGCAAGCGATAGCTTTTGCCCTCTTTCTTGCTTTTCCAGTTAGCATAAGCTTTGGCCTCGAGGTAGTTTAGCTCTACCGGCCAGTTCCAGGGCATCTTAATTTCCTGATCGACCAAACGTAAAAAATACTCGTCATTTGTTTTTCGCCAAAACCGCGGAAACGCTGCTTGCTCATAATTTTTCCATTGCCAGCCCTCTGTAGTCCAGAATTCTTCCGTTTGGTAACCACCATCGGCAATAAACTGTAAAAATTCGCCATTTGAAACGAGGTATTGCGAAGCTTTAAAGTCATCAACCCTAACGTTGTATCGGCCATATTCCATGTCCCAGCCGTAAAACCGATGCTGCTGTGGTTTACCCAAAAGCACTTCCCCTCCGCTTAGGGGCAACATGCTATTTTCAGGAGCTTCTCCACGTTCTGCCAACGGAAGGTCAAAAATATCGGGGGTAATAAGTTCAAGCGGCAGCTGACGAATTAACACCGAAGAAGTTTCGATATGAATACGTTCGTGCTCTATCCCCATCATTATTATCCAGAATGGGTTTTCCCAATTCACCGGCAATTCCAATGGCGTATTATCAATTACATCAAGTACTACATTTTTAACTTTTTGCCTGTATGCATCAACCTCATCAAGCGATGGCCAGTCGTAATTACTTTCATCCAGGTCGTCCCAGCTCATTTCATCCACACCAATGGCAAATATCGATTCAAAACGCGGATTAATACGGGTATCAATAATTTTTGCCAGAATAAGTTTATTGATATAGAAAACGGCCGTGTGACCATAGTAAAATATAAGCGGATGCCGCAAAGTGTCGGCCCGGCGATAAAAGGCTTTTTCTGTCTTTAAAAAAGTATAAAGTTGCTCATCAAGGGCATAGGTTTTTAAAAAATAGTCGCGGATTTCGGCCCGTTTTTGTTCGGGATTGCCATCCAAAAGATTGGTTGTTGGCGTATAAAGCGTAGTCATATTTATCAATTTTATAGCTGATTCGAGTAAGCATAAATATAGGTAGTCTGATGAAATGTAGGAAGTAAAACAGCTCTAAATTATCTGAAAATTATTAATGGGTTCATCCTTCCAGTTTTTTGTGCAGGTATACTTTTTTAAAATCGAACATCCCGCTTTTATCGGCAAGTAACTTGGCTTGAACAATGGATGCGCATGGCTTAAATCCAACTTTCTTGTACAAACCTAAAGCTGTTTCGTTTTCTATCCAAACCCGAATAAAGGCATCGGTATAAAGCTGTCTGTCCACTGTCTCAAAAAAGTAGTTCAACATTTTTTTGCCTATTCCTTTTCCTTGCTGTGTTTTTTCCACCATCATTTCGGCCACATAAACCGAACGTTTTATATTAAAGTTGTCGGCAATTTCAGCGGGGAGCAATTTATCAAAATGTAGTGGCGTTAACAAAAGGGCTCCAAGCAATTGCTCCTCGTCCAAAACCAGTATTCCGTACCCCTCCCTGAATATCATTTTCAGATAAGCCGAGGTTTCATCTACACTGTTATATTGAAAGCTTTTTCCTTTTGAAAAGGTAGCAATATAAAGGCCGACCAATTGGCTCCAATATTTAGCAGAATCATCGGCGCGAATAATTAAAGTCGTCATGTTAAAGTATTCGTTTTTGCCAATACAAACACACAAACTACACAAGGGTTTGGGCTAAGCAACTAATTTTTTTTCACCACTTCAACATTTCGCTCAACACGTCAATTTCGATACCGACTCGAATTACCGGGCAAATTTGAACCAGTCTATAACAGGTTACAACGCATAATAAAAAAAAAGGATTGTTAATAAAGTAACACATCAATATCATTCACAATCATCCATTTTTTGTTACTACGCTGCCAATGTTGAATATTTATTGTTCGGATAAATTGCCCGTTGGGTAGTTGCGATGTGGTAAGACTCTTCTCTATTGCCACATCGCCACTTACATGCAGCGAAATTAAATCGATTGTTGTTAACTTAAAGGCTTCTGCATCAACGGCTTTTTGTATGGCTTTGCTAATTTCCTCCTTACCGCAGTACGCCGGATGACCGTTACGATAGAAACAGGCATCGCTTGCATAATCGTTCATTAACTGCTTAACCTGCCCCGAATTAAACCACTTTATACTGTTCGTATTCTGCTCTTTAACCACAACATGGAGTACCTGCTCGCTTTTACTTACACTCCTAAAATTAAACATAAATACGCCAAGGAATACAATTAAGAGGGTTGATGATAAAATGCTGACTTTTTTCATGGTATGTTTTTTTAAGTTGATAATGTCGGCTACATTCCGAACAAAAAGCAGCAATGCCCCCGGTAATTTTGCAGAAACGCCGTTAAAGTTATAATCCAGCACTTCGGAAAGCACATTTAAGGTGTAAGCCCTTGGCCTTACTTCGCCGGCCTCAATACGTTGCAGGGTACGCACATTCAGCTTACATTTTTCTACCAGTTCTTCCTGGGTTAATCCTTTTAGTTTTCGGAGTTCGGCAATTTTTTTGCCCAATTCTGGTTGCTGCATGGTCTTTTTGTTTGTAGGAACAAGTTATCAACTTAGGCTGTTTTTCACCGTAAAAACTTCGCGACTTATGCACGGCAATTCCCCGACATTTGTTTGCAAAGCTTTTAAAGTCAACAATTTTACCTCTAATTTAAAGTTTTTAACTGTGCATTGCCACAAAGTGTTACAATAAGCAGGTAATTAAAAGTTCTTTTCTATTTTTGCGCCGCAATAAAGACACGATACAGACATGACTTTTTTAGAAGAAATAAACCGTCGCCGCACCTTTGGAATTGTAAGCCACCCTGATGCCGGGAAAACTACACTAACCGAAAAGTTATTACTTTTTGGTGGAGCCATTCGCGTA
Organism: uncultured Draconibacterium sp.; assembly: GCF_963676735.1. Classification (NCBI taxonomy): domain Bacteria; kingdom Pseudomonadati; phylum Bacteroidota; class Bacteroidia; order Marinilabiliales; family Prolixibacteraceae; genus Draconibacterium; species uncultured Draconibacterium sp. The sequence goes on from NZ_OY781464.1 coordinate 2,656,855, forward strand.
GCCGGAGCCGTAAAAAGCAATAAAATTAAAAAGGGAGCCACTTCTGATTTTATGGAAATTGAACGCCAGCGTGGTATCTCGGTGGCCACCTCGGTAATGGGTTTCGAATACAACGGTTACAAGGTTAATATTCTGGATACGCCCGGTCACCAGGATTTTCAGGAAGACACCTTCCGCACGCTTACAGCGGTTGACAGTGTTATTATTGTAATTGATGCTGCCAAGGGGGTTGAGCCGCAAACCGAAAAACTAATGAACGTTTGCCGCATGCGCAAAACGCCGGTTATTGTGTTTGTAAATAAAATGGACCGCCCCTCGCAAGATCCGTTTACACTAATGGACGAAATTGAAGACCAGCTAAAAATTAAAGTGCGCCCCTTAAGTTGGCCCATCAACAATGGCCCCGATTTTAAAGGCGTGTACAATATTTTTAACCGCAGCCTGAAACTCTTTAAACCCGATATTCAGGAAATTGAAGAACGAATAAAATTTGAAGATGTTACTGATCCGGCTTTGGAAGACCACATTGGCGAAGATGCCGATGTATTGCGCGAAGAACTGGAACTGGTTGAAGGTATTTATCCTGAATTTAAGAGCGAAGACTACCTGGCGGGAGAGCTGGCTCCGGTATTTTTTGGTAGTGCACTGTATAACTTTGGCGTTCAGGAGTTGCTTGATTCGTTTGTGGAAATTGCCCCAACTCCTCAACCCAGCTTTTCAGAAGAACGTGAAATTAAACCGGAAGAAAAAGGATTTACGGGTTTTGTCTTTAAAATTCATGCCAATATCGACCCGAATCACCGCAGCCGTATTGCCTTTGTAAAAATCTGCTCCGGCGAATTTGAACGCAATAAAATGTACAAAAATGTGCGCCTGGGAAAATCATTCCGAATTTCGAGCCCCACAGCTTTTATGGCTTCGCAAAAAGAAATTGTTGAATATGCCTACCCCGGCGATATAATTGGAGTACCCGATACCGGAAACTATATTATTGGCGATACCATTACCGATGGCGAAGAAATCCACTTTAAAGGCTTACCGAGTTTCTCGCCCGAAATGTTCCGCTACGTGGAAAATGCCGACCCCATGAAAGCCAAACAGCTGGCCAAAGGGATAGACCAGCTAATGGACGAAGGTGTGGCGCAGTTGTTTACCAGTGCTTTTAACGGACGAAAAATTATTGGAACCGTTGGGCAATTACAATTTGAAGTTATTCAGTACCGCCTCGAGCACGAATACGGTGCCAAGTGCCGTTTCGAGCCTTTGTCGATGCACAAAGCCTGCTGGATACAGTGCAACGACCAAAAGGTATTAACGGAATTTAAAAAACGGAAACACCAAAAAATGGCCAAGGATAAACTGGGCCGCGATGTGTTTATGGCCGATTCATCGTTTATCCTTCAAATGGCACAAGATGAATTTAAAGACATTAAGTTCCATTTTACTTCGGAGTTTTAAGCAGAAAGGCAAAGTTAACTGGTGAAAGGTGAAATAAGGGCTACTTTCATTTCGAACAAAGTAAGAAATCGATAACTTTGAAAAGCAGGCTTGCAGCTAATCCTGCACCGAAATGATAAATTAAATCTTACATTTACTTTAATGGATACAAGTTTTTACGACAGCGGAATTTTTACCTACGGCATTCTTCCCGCACTCATTTTTATCTCGCGGGTAATCGACGTTTCGTTTGGCACCATTCGTATAGTAATGGTTTCAAAAGGCCATAAAATATGGGCGCCGGTGCTGGGTTTTTTCGAAGTGTTTATCTGGCTGTTAGCCATTTCGCGCATTTTCCAAAACCTCGATAACTGGACCTGCTATGTGGCTTATGCCGGTGGCTTTGCCTGCGGAAACTATGTGGGCTTACTTATTGAAGAAAAACTGGCCGTTGGTATTGTTAAAATACAGATTATTACCCGCATGAATGCCGAAAATCTGATTGCCAACCTAAAGGAAGCCGGGTATGGAATTACCCACCACGAAGCCCGTGGTGGCAGCGAAAACGTAAGCATTATTTACAGCATTATCAATCGGAAAGAAATTAAGAAAGTTGAAAAGATTGTAAAAAATTCGAACCCCAAAGCTTTTTACTCTGTTGAAGACGTAAAGTTTGTAAACGAAGGCGTATTCCCTATCCGGGCTGCCGCTTCGCGCTTGCGGAAAGGAAAATAAAAACCAAGGCCTGGCCAGAGAATAGCTTTTCAATTTTACATCAAACCACAACTTACACAATCAGGCAACTACGTTTGCACGGTTGAATATCTTTTCAATTTTACATCAAACCACAACGTATTGAGGTACACGATGAACAATATTTTTGTTGAATATCTTTTCAATTTTACATCAAACCACAACATGAGAAAAAGGCACTTTCGGTGGAGGGTCGTTGAATATCTTTTCAATTTTACATCAAACCACAACAAGATTATTCTTTGTCTGAAATGTCAATAGGTTGAATATCTTTTCAATTTTACATCAAACCACAACTGAAAAGGTAAGCGACTATTTAACCAAATTGTTGAATATCTTTTCAATTTTACATCAAACCACAACCTGGACAAAGTGGCGCTTTTTTAAGGCTCGGTTGAATATCTTTTCAATTTTACATCAAACCACAACTTACACAATCAGGCAACTACGTTTGCACGGTTGAATATCTTTTCAATTTTACATCAAACCACAACGTATTGAGGTACACGATGAACAATATTTTTGTTGAATATCTTTTCAATTTTACATCAAACCACAACGTTGGATTACAATTAAATAGCGCTTGCGCGTTGAATATCTTTTCAATTTTACATCAAACCACAACGATAAAAGACCTCTCTATTGCTAGGCAATGTTGAATATCTTTTCAATTTTACATCAAACCACAACCATCCAACGGATGAAACTCATCTAAATGTTGTTGAATATCTTTTCAATTTTACATCAAACCACAACTAATAGCATCCGTCCATGCTGCCTTTCTTGGTTGAATATCTTTTCAATTTTACATCAAACCACAACCGTCGTGAGCCTCGGCTTTTTCGGCCTGCTGTTGAATATCTTTTCAATTTTACATCAAACCACAACGCGAAAGGTAAACGACCTTATCCCACTTGAGTTGAATATCTTTTCAATTTTACATCAAACCACAACACAGTATCAGGCACACCAACTAATTTATACGTTGAATATCTTTTCAATTTTACATCAAACCACAACGATGACTTAATTGAACTGAAAGGTATTGCGGTTGAATATCTTTTCAATTTTACATCAAACCACAACGAGCTTGCTCAAATACCGAGAATTGAAAATGTTGAATATCTTTTCAATTTTACATCAAACCACAACTAGGGGGGTAAAATCTCTTTTTCGATTAATGTTGAATATCTTTTCAATTTTACATCAAACCACAACTGCACAGACCTACAATAGAATTACATAACGGTTGAATATCTTTTCAATTTTACATCAAACCACAACCTTCCGGTATAGGTGTAAACACCTTTTGTGTTGAATATCTTTTCAATTTTACATCAAACCACAACCCGTGTATATGCCGCGCGAATTTGGAGCGAGTTGAATATCTTTTCAATTTTACATCAAACCACAACAACCAACCGGGCATCAATTTTATCTTATCAGTTGAATATCTTTTCAATTTTACATCAAACCACAACCGCAATCCTTGTCTGAGTAATTTCTTGAATGTTGAATATCTTTTCAATTTTACATCAAACCACAACCGCTGGTAGAACAGCGGGTAATGTTGTGGGGTTGAATATCTTTTCAATTTTACATCAAACCACAACAGCGGAAGATCCCGAATAAAAACGATTAATGTTGAATATCTTTTCAATTTTACATCAAACCACAACACCCGGGAGGAGTTGGATTTCTTAATTGCAGTTGAATATCTTTTCAATTTTACATCAAACCACAACATTCAACTGGTGTTTATGGTGGACGTTTGGGTTGAATATCTTTTCAATTTTACATCAAACCACAACACTGATGAACAGTTGGAAAAGTGGCCGGAAGTTGAATATCTTTTCAATTTTACATCAAACCACAACTCACCGAAGACCCACCCGTTCCGCTGTAGCGTTGAATATCTTTTCAATTTTACATCAAACCACAACATTACTATACCGTTTATTTTTACCGGCAAAGTTGAATATCTTTTCAATTTTACATCAAACCACAACCCAGGTTAATGTCGGCCAGATTCATGTAGTGTTGAATATCTTTTCAATTTTACATCAAACCACAACTTGACACCTAACCAAGAAAAAGTATTAGATGTTGAATATCTTTTCAATTTTACATCAAACCACAACTCGTTTTAATGCAATACAACGGTGGTAATAGTTGAATATCTTTTCAATTTTACATCAAACCACAACGCAAGTTTACAGGTACTTAATTAAAGGAACGTTGAATATCTTTTCAATTTTACATCAAACCACAACACATTTGCCAGTATCTCAATATGCCGCGAAGTTGAATATCTTTTCAATTTTACATCAAACCACAACCCGGAACGCGAAGCATTCGATAAGGAATTAGTTGAATATCTTTTCAATTTTACATCAAACCACAACAAGCAGTGCAGGTGCCCTGTGTTTACCGGCAATTGCGGCAAATTTACGTATGGGATTTTGCTGTTTTTCTGGCAGGGAAGCGGAATGATGCTGTATTTTTTTAATTCTATCTGGTAAAATTGATATTCAGTCAAAATATCAAAGAACGGGTTACTAATGTAGTTAACTTTTCCATAGTTTGAAACTTAATCTTTTCCAAAGTTTAGAACTTTGGAAAAGGTTTTCCGACTAAAAAACTCAAAACATTTCGAGTTGTTTGGGGCCTTCGGGCAGGGGGCTCGATTTATTGCCCCAAACATTTATAATGTTGCCGTATTGTTTATCGGTTACCGAAAGTATACTTACCTGTCCGTGGTCGGGGATAAAACTTTTTACCCGTTTTATATGTACTTCGGCACTTTCTTTACTGGCGCAATGGCGATTGTACACTGAAAACTGCATCATCGAAAAACCGTCTTTCATCAGGTCTTTTCGAAAACGGGTGGCCAACCGACGTTCCTTTTTACTTGTTACCGGGAGGTCGAAAAATACGAATAACCACATAATATGATAGGCGTTTAGCCGGTTTTGTTGCATTGTTAATGTTTTCAGACCTTCAAGGTTTTAAATACCTTGAAGGTCTAATTAAAAAAGATTATTCAAAAACAGGGTAGCTGATTTTACGTTGTTCGCCGGCAAAACACCGGGCCAGCGAGGCGGTGGTTTGCGAAAGGGCAAGCATAAGCGGGCGTTTGTTTTCCCCAATTTTCACATCGGTAGCCATTAACTGCAGTAGTTCGGCTTTATGTTCCTTTTCCAGGCCAAAAGTACCGGGGTATTTTTCGTTTAAATCAACGGCAATTTCGTCTACATAAGGCCGGTAGGGTTCCATAATATCGTCGGCCAGGCAAAAGGCATTGTAACGGTTACGGTGGTGAATGCCCAGTGTGGCCAGCAGTCCCGACCCAGCCAATGCCCGCGCCACTGCCGAACGCAAAAGGATATAACCATAATTCAGAAAATTATTGGGTGGCTCGCCATAGCGGTCGCGTACAAATTCTGTCCCGAGCAAGGCACTCCAGTAAATACGGGCGGCAAAACCTTCGCGGTTGTCGCTGTCGCCACTTTTTATGGTTTTGGCAATGGTTTTAAGCTGCAGGCTTTTTTTATTCAGTTTATCGAGCAAACGGGCCTGGTTTCTGATCTTTGCTTCGATGGTTTGTTTCCACAAGTTCTTTTTAAGGGGTTCGGAAGCCGCTACCTGGGCACGAAACAATTCGCTTTGAATATAGTGGGCATCGAGCGATAAAAGCATTGACGTTGGCATGTGCTTGCTATCGCAAAAAACGGTTGCCACATTAAACTCGCTTAGTTCTTCCACCAGTTTCATGGTAAACGATATTTGCGGATGGTCGAGCACCAGAAAGCCTAAATCCTCAACAGAGGCAGCGCCAACTACCATACCTCCACGCTCGGAAATTTGTAACTGTTTGTTTTTTAACGAAAGGTGATAGGGGTTGGAAATAAATAGCGTACGTTTTATCATGGGTAATTGGGTTTTAGTTTTTTTTCAGACCTTTAAGGTTTCTAAAACCTTAAAGGTCTCCCGAATTGTAAATATCCAATTCATTAAATTTCTGAATTTCTTGCTGCGAATGAATTTTTTCAAAATTGGTTTTATCATCAAACCACCGCAATACTTCGTATCTTCTTAGTTTGGTTGCTTTGGGCGAAACCACGGTTAAATACGAACTCCACGGATAATCTAAAAAATGCTCGCAGAACTCATGGTGTATAGGATTATGATGAATATAATACACCAGGTATTTTAAATGCTTGTTGTTAGTTACCTGAATTCGTTTAAACGGATGTTCGAACAAACTCCCGGTTCGGTTAAACCGTTTGTTTATGGCTTTGGTGTAGGCGTTAAATAAATTAGAAAATTGTTGATTTGCGCGGTTACGGTTCGTTCCTTGTATACCTTCAAGGTTTTGAAAACCTTGAAGGTTTAGTTCATCAACTGATTTTATTTTTACCAAAAAATGAAAATGATTTTTCATCAGCACCCAGGCGTAGGTATCGGCAACCGGCGAAATATACTTTTCGTACAAATGCAGGAAATACTCGTAATTCTCGTTTTCCTTAAACAAGTTACAACCATTAATTCCTCGGTTGTAGATATGATAAAAGTTGCCGTATTCGAGCGGGGTGGTTTTCATTTCTTCTTTATTTGAATTAGACCTTTAAGGTTATAAGAAACCTTAAAGGTCTGGTTAGTGGAATTAATTTTTCACCACAATACCCAGTTTTTCAAGCAGCTGGGGTTTATCGGCCAGGGCAATGCGGGCAATAACTTCGTAGTCGTTAACCCACTCGCTAAGTTCTTCCAGCTTTTCGTCGCGTTGCTGGGTAGCATTTTGGGCATCGCCCATTTCTCTTTTCTTGGTTTCCGAAGCGGTTGCCACCCCTTCAACATTGGCCAGTTGTGCCTGCAATTTTTCTTCGGTTTGCCCAAAGCCGGCCAAGGCTGCTTTCCACTCTTCGTTTGCCAGAATGGCACGGTAAAAACCACGGGTTTGTTTTAACCACCCGCTTAGGGTTGTTGCCCGGCGTCCGCTTAAATCAAGTGTAGAAATAGCTTTTACATCTTTTTTAAAAGCTATTTTACAAATGGCAAGCATGGTCATGTAATCGTCATGGGCTTCTGTGCGTTGGCTTTCATAGTTAGCCTGGGCAGCATCTACCTCGCCATACTCCTGTTTTTGGGTTTCGTATAAAGTTGTAGCATCTGCGAGCAAAGTTGTGCCCTCATTAAATTTCTCGGCTGTATAGCCAAACGGCGACACAGCATTAAGTACCTTCGGATCGCTCTTACTGTTATTTATTCGCAATCCCGATTGAAATAAAATTTCTTCTGCATTCATTTTTGAAGTATTCATACAAAAAAATTAAAATTTTATAAGTTGTGATAAACATCCTGCTTGCTAAAGCAGCTTAAGGGCGAACATGGAGAGAAACTGAAAATTGGAGGCTAATAACCAGCATTTTTTGGGTTTTTCTCGGTTCAGGGTCGATTAACAATATTTACATGAACGATTTTTGGGTTTTTATTGATTTAACCGCTGCGGAATGCAATTTTCCGGCGCGGAATGCAATTCAACGTGGTAGTGTTGCATTCCGCAGCGGTTTTTCTCATTCCGCAGTGGTTTTTCCCGTTTCGCACCGGTCGGGTGCCATTCCGCGATGGTTTTTCCCGTTTCGCGGTGGTTGTGTGCCTTTTCGCGTCGGTTTTCACTATTCCGCAGCGGTTTTTGGCATTTTGTTTTTGGTTTCTTACTTCTTTCTTCCAAAACACTTTCGGGTTCGCCATACTCCGAAAGGATTTTCATAATCCCTGAAAAGGTTAGCAGACCTACGGGTGTTTTGAGCTTAAAAGCCTTTTTTTTAGTACAACTTTTCCAACGTTTCAGAACTTTGAAAAATTTAGGTTCTTATTCTTTGTATCTCTTTTTATCCTTCAAGGTTTTGGAAACCTTGAAGGATTGGATTTTATTTATATTCTCTCAATCTTGCCTATCGGAGAAATCCTAAAATCTATCCCCTCAACAAGAAAATTCCAATTTTTCTTTGTTATTCTGTACCAAGGTACACTATCATCAAGTTTAAGTTGAGAATCTTTCAACTTATTCTCATCCATATACTTCTGAATTGTTATTTCATTTTTATCAGTACTCTTCTTTTTCATTGCTGAATTATGAATACAAAAATTAATTCGAAGAGGAGGTCCTGTCTCAATAGCATCAATCCTATAAAGTCTTTTAGAAAATGTATTGGCAAGCTCCGTTGAAATGTCGTTATGATTTATACATTTTATAAAATCTTCTTTCTCATCTTCATCTTTATAAAACAAAACATACTTTCCTGACTGAATAATTTTGGGATTTGAAACTAATACCTCCTGTTTCCCATCTTTAAATTTCACATTGGCTGGGAATGGTGAATTTTGCACTTTGTCACCTCTTAAAAAGTCTGCGACTTCATAATCTGTAACAATCTCTAAATGACGTTCAACTTTTTTTAATTCGCCTGTTGCTTTATCTATTTTTTCAAACTCATAAATTGCAGCAGCATATGTCATATCCTTTACTGACAATGCATAATGCTTATGCGCCATACTTTCTTTTTCACTTCCATCTTTCATTGCTTTATGAGAGTTTTCTTTAATGCTTATCGGATTAATACTTTTAAAGCACCTTACTCTTCCAATCTTTGTGGCCTCACTTCTGTATTGTAACCTTAGTTTTCTCTTTTTATCATCAAGTAACACAACTTCTTCTTGACTATTACATTTTGAAATTTCTTCAATAACTGCCAATACCTGCTTCATTATTTTTTTAGGAGGAATAGTAAACAGTATAGCTCTTTCTTCATCTTTAGGTTTCAACAACTTGCTTCTCCGATTGTCATCCGTAATTATTTTCCGAAGAGTCTCATCAACAATAGAGTTCGTAGCTTTTCTTGCGTCTTCCAGCTTCTTCCGAATATTATTAAACACAATGTCTTCTCCATTCTTATTCTTTTGAAGAATTATATTGTTGTTTTCATCGAATTTAAACTTGCCTTCATCATTCAATTCGGGCTTCTTTAATGCTCCATATAAAGTTGCTTCATGAAATCTTCGCCTTAATCCATTTGTTTTAGCATCACTTCTATCATTATGCCAGGTATAACGTGCTTCTTTTTCGTAACAAACATCCTTATTTTTATTTCGCACATATAAATAGCCCTGTGAATAAATTGTGTCCTCAGAGTACTCCGGATAATCACCTAACACCTCAAGCCTTTTTTTCTTTCCATCTTTAAAACAGTGCAACACAAAATCAGGATTCTCGTCACACATCTTCCCTTTTACGGGTATTTTATTACCATGAATATCTGTTTTATATTTCCATTCAAGAACGTTACCATCGCCATCAATATTTGCGGCTCTATGTTCAACTTTCCCTCTGGACCTAATCTTTTTCTTTGTTTGCTTTTTAAGGTTGTCCTGAAATCTTCTTGAAACTAAAACAGAGTTTCCCAAATTTTCCAGGTCGTCACGGAATTGACTCCAAGGAACCAAATCGTCTTTTGCTTTCTCAAGCTTTTCTTTAAGGCTTGAAATCTTAGCCTCATCTCCCTCCTTGTCAAACCAAGTTGCCTTTTTGTATTGGTTATTTATTTTATAATACCGTTCTAGTTTTGCCAAAGCATCTGGTTTTCTACGTGCAAAATCAACTGCACACGCACAAAAAACAGCGTCAATAGTATGGTGAGTGTGGTAATTCCGGCTTTTCTCATATCCAACGATTGTCCTGTATTCGTCAATAAACCGGGAGCTAATATTGGAAACATTATCAAAGCAGCTTCTCAAATACATCAAAGCATATTTATTAATTATGCTTATATCCGCGAATTGCCTGTTTTTAAAACCATCAGTTATCTCTTTAATCTTGAAATTATTCACCTTCGTTTTCCAGTATTTAAGATGCAAACGTAAATAATGTCGTTCCTGAATATTCTGATTTTTACGCTCCTTATCTTGAATATTCTTTGCTTTCCCTTTTTGCTTCTCAATTCTTTTTTCGAGTTCTTCAACCTTAATCTCCCAACGTTCAATAAATTGGGCAACCTTCTTTCTATCTTCAGCCTCTAACTCAAAAGGTGCTTTATTCCCTTTTTTATATCTATTGAAATGGCTTTCAGCAATCGTTTTATTTGCCAAAGAATTATCAAAAGATTTGCTTAACGGAACGGTGTGTTCAAAATCGTATTTGTTTCCATTTAAAAGGTCAGCCATGCCAATAGGATTATGCGTATAAGGACATATTCCTTTTTGTTCTCTCCACAAGCGATACTTTTCAATAGCATATTGAGGAAGTTTAATACGGTCTTCTTTTTTTGTGTATTGGGCTGTGTGTTCTTCCAGTTTTGTATAAAATGCCTCAGAATCTTGTTCATCGTCAAGCTGTTCAACCCAAAATTTAACTCTCTGACCTTCTTCAACACTAGGAGTTTTTTTTATGTTTTTTTCCTTATAAAACTCCTCTAAAAGATGTTTATAAAACTCATTCTCTGTTTCTCTTTCCCTCTGATAGCGCTCAATAGCTTTTCGCATATTGTAATCGTTAACATCCCTACCGAGTTCAACAATAATTTGAGTTTCATTGTCAATAATATTGGTCTTTAGCAATTCATTTACGACTTTCCGCAATTCACACATTGAGCGCATAAACAACGGATTTTTTATTGAATCGATAATTGGACTACCAAGCAATCTCAGTCCTTTATCATTGTACTCAACCTTCTCATATAATTCAATTGCAGAAGGATGATAAACTTTGTCAGTTAATTGCGTAGCAATTCCTAAATTATTGACGAGATAATCTTTTACTTTTTGTTTTATGGATTCTGTTTTTATAAACTGTCCTCCAACGCCACCTTGTCTTAGTTGATTTTCAAAATTGTTTCCAAGTTCATCCAGTATACTGATTTGCTCTACTTCCGAAAGGTCATTCCATGTTTTCTCTCCGAATTTCTTTTTAGCCTGCTTTTCAATTATTTGCTTGTCAATATCATCAATTTGATAATTAGAATGAGCATTTTTAGATTCGTTCCTGAAAGTGGAAATACAATCATTCACAATCGTATTTCGTTTTTTCTCATCCCCATAATTATTGAAAATATCCAGAATATCTTCATAAATATCATCAGGTAAGTCATCATCTTTATCTAAACCCAATACAGTTGGAATATTTGCAAAAATTATTGCTTGGTCTAATCGAAAACCCTTTTTTAAGAACGGTATTATTTTAGCAATAGCCTTAAAACTTAAATTAGTATATCCCTGAGTTATCGGAGCCTCCAATAATTTTTTGGATTGTTCAGGTTCTAATTCAAATATTTCTTTTGCAATCTTCAATAATGGTTCATCTTTTTTATCTTGGATATAATGGTCGAATAAAAGATGCCAGATATCGAAAATGTTATATTCGATTTCATTTCCTTTTGAATTAACCCCATTCCTTTTAAAAATTTTAGTTTTCCATTCATTGCCAAATATCGCTTTCAGATGAGCACTCACAGGACAACCGCTGACCGTGATATTATCTTTATAATTGAACTCATAAAGGTCTGCGTTATCATGCTTGTCAAATTTTTTGCGAATATCTTGAAATTTGAAAGATGTCTTTTGCCTAAAAAATGTCGGAACAATATCTTTCTCAATATCTAATTCAAAATAAGTTTGCTCATACAGAGATTTGAACTCCTTTTTTGGTTCATCCTTTCTTTTAACCTTTATATTATTGATAAAGGAGTACATTCTGTATTCCTCAAATTCAACTGAACTTATCGGACAACGAGGTTTCCCTTTTTCAAAAACGCACCTACCAACATTACCTTTCTGTGATTTTAAAGGTCGTGCGTCAAAAATAGTCCGTCTAACATCTTCAATAAAATCGTTATTCAAATTCTGATTTTTACAGATACCTTTGAAATCATCTTCTAAAGTAATTCTTGATATATTATTCTTTTCTGAAGAATTCCTTACCTTTTTTCCTTCAGATAAATCATTATATAACTTCTGACTCAGTGAAATATCTCCATTTTTTGCACGATATTCTCTATCTAGCACAATATCTTTTGGTAAATTTCTTTCATTACCATTACTTTCGCCATCAACTGAAGTACTATCCTTTTTGTTGCTTTTAAAACCTCTTCTCTGGGTTAGATGATAAAAAATGCGCCCCAATTCTTTTTGCGATAATTTCCCTCCATCAATTGCCTTTTTCCGCAAATCATATGGATTCAATTTAAACCAATCAATTAATTCTTGTCTTACTGGATATTTCTTCGATTTATGCCAGGCAATTAATTCCTCTTCTGTAAAAGGATGGTATTCTGCCCCTAAAAGACGCAACAATTCTATTTTCCTGCCCTTTCTTCTGTAATTTAATTTCCGTGCACCTCTGTGCAGCGTACGTTCTGCAGCTCTTGATGAATCTTGATGTTCATCGCCATAGCCACGTTGGAAAATCCTTACCCCTTTATCCACAAGAGCAAATTTTCCATCTTCTTTTTCTACCACAGCCCATCCGATGCTGTTTGTTCCGAGGTCGAGTCCTAATATTTTAGCCATTTTTGTTTGTTTTTAAGCTCATTTATAACGAATAATACTTCGTAAAACGGTTAATTTAACTGAGGTTCGGGTCCTGTAATAGCGTTTTTGATTACGGGGCGGGATTACCTGCTTTAAAAATTTATGTTGTTAAATATAACGAGATTGCAATAAAAATATACTACCTTAGTCGTGATTTATTTAAAACACCTGTTCAAAAACATAGAAAATCAATTTTACATCTTATCACAATAAGGCTATATGCCGAAGGAAAAAATTCCTGTACTCCCGCCTCGGTGGGAGTTTTTTTTTGGGTTATATAACTAAACCTTGAAGGTTTAAACCATAAAAAAACGGACTACGTAAATACGAAGCCCGTTTCTATTTTCAAAATAATAATTCTTATAATTCTTTCTCCAGCACCGGATATTTTTTCAATAAGTTCTCCAGTTCTTCCACCACATCTTTTTTCTTTTCGGCAAAAAGTATTTTGTAGTAGTCGATTCCGTCTACCAGGTTCTGTTTAAATTTTACCAGGTTACGTTTTTCTTTTACGTCCTCCACATTTTTCTGAAAAGCCTCAATACGCTCCTTAAAAATATCGAGGTACATATTTAGCTCTTTTAAAAATAGATGTGGGCGGTAGCCCTTATCCAGAAGATTAATGCGCCCGTAAATATGATCCACCATTTCTTTCAGGCTCGATATTTTGGAAAAATACGCCAGGTTCGGCCCCGGGCACACCGTAACTTTATCGGTGGGTTGTACCTCAATTTCTTTTGATTGCAGCGTTGAGATGCCCAGGCCTACACATAAACATTCGGGTTCGGTAATTTTATCAAAAGCTTTTTTGTATTCCTTTTCGGGCAGGTTCAACTCCTCCAGTTCGGCCAGTTTTTTACTTTGGTATTGGCGCGACGAGGTACAAATTGGTTTTTCGGTGTATTCGGTATTGTAACGCAAAAACCCTTTGGTACAAGGCATACCGGCTTTTCCATCGGCAGCCATTGCCAAACGCAGCTTACTCATCGATGCGCCTTTAATGCTGTTAAACGGTACGCCCAGGGGCGATAATCCGCTGTAGTAATAATCCTTTTCCTTGCCTTTTGCCAGCAGATTCATGGTTTCGGTATCGATACTAATGACCTCGGGAACCAACATAAACGGCGACCCCCAGCCCACACTGTCCATATTGTAATAGTCAAGCAGCAGCTGGTGTTCTTCAAAGTTGCCTACCCCACCCTGCGCCGTAATTTTTAGTTCGGGCTCGTTTTGCGGTTGCACCAGCGCTTTCTTTTGCAGCGCACTTTTATACAAATCAATACAGGTATCAAACAGTTTTTTGCGGTTTAAGCGAAATTCGTCGAGTATAGGCCCAAACAATACGCCATTGGTAGGAAAAGCGTGTCCGCCACAATTTACCCCCGATTCGATACGGTACTCTGAAACCCACAGGCCTTTGGCAGCCAGCATTTTTCCCTGTACCAGTGCCGAACGAAAATCGCTAACTTTTAAAATGATTTTCTTTTTAATCTGCCCGCTTACATCCGGAAAAAAGTCTTTAAAATTCTCGATGTAGCTGTATAAACGTGGGCTCATACCGGCCGAAAGCACCAGCGAAGAGCTTAGGTTACTATTGGCAAAACCCCGCAAAGCCGCATGCGCATCGTTATATTCAATGGGCAATTCCTTCCCGTCTTTTTTATTCACCTGGTCGAGCTTGGTCATAATATTTACATCTATCGACCCCACCGGCAACTTATCGTTTACCCAGTTTTTTAACTCATCCGTCAGCGATTTCTTAAAGCCAAGCTTGTTGAATTTCTTTTTTAATTCTGCCGCTTCGGGTAGCATATCGTAATATTTTTCCAGTTCGCCACCAACACCCGACAACGAAGCTTTTACCAACTCTACCTTTTTATTCACCACAGTTTCCATCGTATTCAGGTACGAGGTAATACGTTTAGCCCGGCAATCCTCCACTTTTTTCGAAATGGCGGTAAAGGGCAAATCGAACTTTTTACAATAAAACTCGCGCAATTTCTCCATTAAGGCATCGTCAACCAACGAAATAACCGACGAAATGCCGTAAGGCGCCACATTAGCCGGGGTATCCATTGAATAACCTACCCCTAAAACCGGAATATGGAATGAATGTCCTTCAAATATCTTCATTATTTAAATTATATTGACAAGGGGGAAACTCCCCTGTTGTGTTAAAACAATTGGGCGCAAAGAAAGCAAGTTATTTCTCATTTGCTTGCAACTATTGGTGCAATGCCGCTTTTGTCCATATAATTTCACTTTTATTATCAATTACTCGCTTTTCATTCGAACTGTTGCGTCTAAAATTCAACACATACATTGACCAATCGGTCAATTATTGTTCTGTTTTTTTTTGGAATTTTAAAACAGACACCTTAACTTTGACCGAACGTTCAATCAATATAAAGAACCTAGATATGAGATACGAGTAATGAGAAGTAAGATAAAATGAGAAGAAAGAAACTCTCCATACTCACATCTCTGTACTCATATCTAAAGTGATTAATAAAAAATTCAAAAAAAATACATTTGAAGCTATAGGGTTTTAAAACCATTTACTGAAAAATTTAAAAAGATGCCAAGAAGTCCGGAACAATTTGACGAACTGAGAAAACAGAAAAAGCACCTGATTATGGGAACAGCATTGGAGCTATTTGCCGAAAATGGTTACCACGCCACCTCCATTAGTCAGATAGCCGCTAAAGCAAAAATATCGAAAGGTCTTACCTACAACTATTTTTCAAGCAAAAAAGCAATTCTCGATGAGTTGATGCAGCATGGTTTTGAGGAAATCTACAACAACCTGGATCTTAACCACGATGGTGTTCTTTCTGAAGAAGAATTTATGTTTTTTATCCGGCAAAATTTTAAACTCTTACGCGAAAATCTGCAGCACTGGAAACTTTTCTTTTCTCTGTTACTGCAGCCTCAAATCTCAAAGGTGTTTGCCGAAACCTATGCGGAAAAAGCAAAGCCTGTTTTCGAGATGTTTTATGGGTTTATTGAAGCCCGGGGCAGCAAAAATCCGGAAGCCGACCTGATGGCCATAGCAGCAATGCTTGAAGGAGCCTTTTTATACGCCGTAGCTGCCCCCGATGTTTTTCCGGTAGAAAAAATGGAACAGGCTGTTATTGATGCCTGCTTTAAAATAATTAACAAGCATTAAGTTAACCATGAAAAGACTACAGGTAAGTATACTATTAAGTGTGTTAAGTGCGATTGTTTTTGCCCAGGACATGACAGCTATAATTAAAGAAGCCGACGAGAAATTCAGAGGAGAATCGAGCCGGGGCGAAATAACCATGATTATTGAACGGCCGGGCTGGAGCCGAACAGTTTCGATGAAAAACTGGACGCTGGGCAACGACTATTCGCTGATTTACATTACTGCTCCGGCAAAAGAAAAAGGCCAGGTTTTTTTGAAACGCAACAAGGAAATGTGGAACTGGGTTCCCAATATCGAGCGTATGATAAAAATTCCGCCATCGATGATGATGCAATCGTGGATGGGCTCGGATTTTACCAACGACGACCTGGTGAAAGAATCGCAGATGGCAAAAGACTATTCCAACAAACTGCTGGGCGAGGAAGAAATTGACGGATACCAATGCTACAAAATTGAACTCATCCCCCACGACGATGCGCCTGTGGTCTGGGGAAAGGTTATCATGTGGATATCGAAAAAGGAATTACACTGGCTAAAAGCTGAATTTTACGACGAGGACGGCTACCTGGTAAATACCGAAATTTTAACCGAAGTAAAAATGATGGACGACCGCGAAATGCCAACCCGACTGGAAATGATTCCGGCCGACGAAGAGGGGCATAAAACCATTATGATTTTTGATAAAATCGAGTTTAACGTTGATTTAAAAGAAAGCTTCTTTTCGCAACAAAATATGAAGAGAATACGGTGAGGGGTTGAAGGACTGAGGGGTTGAAGGATTGAAGGAGTGAGTGAGGATTTAAATAGTTGAATAAATGAATTAAAATATACTAAGCATGGAAAAGTCAGCTATCATTTTTAGAGAAAATATGAAAGCACGATTAAAGGAATTTGTGCTCAGGCTAATAAAAGAATGCCAACAACTACCGAAATCGCAGGAAGCAAGTATTATCAAGAACCAATTAATCAAATCCGGGAGTTCGGTATATGCCAATTACCGCGCAGCCTGCCGGGCCCGGTCGAAAGCAGAATTTTTCAGCAAACTGAGCATTGTTGTTGAAGAAGCGGATGAAACAGAGATGTGGTTGAACCTGTTAATCGAATCTCAAATAAGCAATACATCGGAGACCAAACTCCTTCATCGCGAAAGCCTGGAAATTCTTAAAATTATGGCTTCTGCTCGTAAAAACACAAAAATATAAAACAATGAACATATACCGAGATCTAAAAATTAACACTATACTTCATCAATTCATCAATGTCTCACCCTGTCAGTCCTTCAGTCCTTCAACATATCAATACATCTCATGAGAACAAACATAAAACTTGCGTGGCGTAATCTTTGGCGAAATAAGCGCCGAACCACCATTGCCATATCATCTGTTGTATTTAGTGTGATACTAGCCTCGTGGATGCGCTCGATGCAGGAAGGCTCGTACGACAGCATGATTGATAATTCGGTAAAATTTTACACCGGGTATTTACAGGTTCAGGACACGGCCTACTGGAACGAACGAAACCTGGAAAACAGCTTTAAGGTTGCCGACGAACTACAAAATAAAATCAGCAAAATTACAGATGTAAGTCTGGTAGCTAACCGTTTGGAATCTTTTTCGCTGGCTGCCAACCACCTAAAAAGCAAACCCGCCATGGTGATGGGCATTGAACCCGAAGCCGAAGACCGGATTACCCAACTTTCGAAAAAAATTGAAGCCGGCGATTTTTTGCAGTCAGGCGATGCAGAAGTAGTTATTGGCAGCGGACTGGCAAAATACCTTAATCTGGGTGTTGGCGACACTTTGGTAATGATTTCGCAGGGCTACCACGGAATCAGTGCCAGTGGTTTATTCCCCATAAAAGGCATTATAAAACACCCGAATGTTGAATTTAACAAACGCCTGGTTTACCTCGACATCGAAACGGCCCGCGACTTTTATTCGGCATACGGTTTATCCACCTCGCTTGTGGTAATGACTAATGACCACTACAGTGTGCAACATATAAAAAAGGCTATTGATAAAATCTTGCCGAAAAACAACACGGTAATGACCTGGACAGAAATGAGTCCCGAACTGGAGCAGGTAATTCAAAGCGACCGTGGAGGTGGAATTATTATGCTCGGCATTTTGTACCTGGTAATTGCTTTTGGCATGTTTAGCGTGGTAATAATGATGGTGAAAGAGCGCCAGCGCGAATTTGGTGTTACCCATGCCGTGGGTATGCAAAAACGAAAAATCGCCCTCTTAGTTCTTATTGAGACCCTGTTTATTGGATTAATAGGTTGCTCAATTGGATTAATCATCAGTTGGTTTTTTTGCTTGTATTTTTACTACAACCCATTGCCCCTATCGGGCGATATGGCCGACGCCATGGCAATTTACGGAATGGAACCCTACATGTTCTTCTCCATGAAACCTTCGTTGTTTTACAACCAGATGATTGTTGTTTTTATCATTAGCAGCCTCATCGCTGTTTTCCCGATAACAAATGTGAGCCGCTTAAAAATTACTACGGCAATGCGCAGTTAATACCAATAAAAAATGAACAAAATGATAATATCAATAGCATGGCGTAATGTTTGGCGAAGTAAAACCCGGAGCCTGGTAATGATTGCCGCCATTGCCCTTGGGCTGTTTGCCGGAATATTTATGATGGCGTTTATGAATGGGATGTACAATTCACGTATCGATTCGGCAACAAAATCAGAATTGTCGCACTTGCAAGTGCATGCCCCGCATTTTTTAGATAATAACGAAACGTTTTTATTTATTTCCGATGGTTTTACGCTGGCCGAACGCATTGCTGCCCTCGACTCTGTTCAGGCAGCGGCTCCCCGCTTAATTGCTGAAAGTTTTATTATGGCCGCGCATGGCACCGGAGGAGCAAAAATGATGGGTATTAATCCGGAACAAGAAAAGCAGGTTACCGATATTTGGGAACACCTGGTTGATGGAGCCTACCTGGAAAAAACAAGCCGAATGCCACCGGTGTTGGTTGGCCAAAAACTTGCTGAAAAATTACGATTGAAGGTTGGGACAAAAATAAATGTGCAACTGGTTGATTTTAATGGCGATCTTTCATCAAAAGGCTACCGGGTTTCCGGAATTTACAAAACAGTAAATACCGGATTCGACGAAATGCACATGTTTGTGCACATTAACGACCTGCGAAAACAAATGGCCATTGATGCCGGGGCAGTGCACGAAATTGCCGTTTTGCTTAAAAACAATGGTTATGCCTCACGGCTTAAACCAACTATTCAGCAGACTGCAGAAGGTTTGGATGTGCAAACCTGGAAAGAACTGAGTCCGGAAATGTCGATTCTAACCGACTCAATGGACCAGTACATGTACATTTTTATTCTTATCATTTTAATTGCCCTGTGTTTTGGCATAATCAACACCATGCTTATGGCTGTTTTAGAGCGTGTAAAAGAAATTGGCATGCTAATGGCCATTGGCATGAATAAGCGTAAAATATTCAGCATGATTATTTTTGAATCGCTGATGCTAACACTTACCGGTGGTTTTTTGGGCATCTTGCTTGGTATTGCGGTCTCCCGAATTTTTGAGAAAAACCCAATCAATTTATCAGCCTTTACACAAGGGCTGGAACAGTACGGTATGTCTACAGAAATTGCAACAGAATTTCCAACTCATTCATTAGGAATTTTGGTTACACTGGTAGTTATAACAGGTTTAATTTCGGCCATTTACCCGGCACAAAAAGCCCTAAAACTAAATCCGGCCGAAGCCACACGGACTGATTAATGCGTAAAAGCATGGATGATTAAATACAAAAAAGAAAAGAGAAAAATCGGCAAGATATAGCGATAAACTAAAAAAACAAAACCCATAAAAACAGTAAGCATTAAAACATTAAAGCATTGTTATGAAAATCATAGAAATAAAAAACCTGCACAAAATTTACAACAGCAGTTCGGTTTCGGTTCATGCTGTTAATGGCATCAACATCAGTTTTGAAGAAGGTGAATTTACGGCCATTGTTGGACCATCGGGCTCAGGAAAAACGACGCTGCTGAATATTATAGGCGGCCTCGACGATGCCACTGAAGGATCGGTTGAAATCGACGGGATTAAAATTAATGAACTTTCATCACGCAAACTAACTGACTTCAGGATGAACAATATCGGTTTCGTTTTTCAGGCCTACAACCTAATTCCTGTGCTTACTGCCAAAGAAAATGTAGAATTTATTATGCACCTGCAAGGCAGTAAAAAGGCCGAACGCGATGCCCGCACCAGCGAATTGCTAAAGGCTGTTGGGCTGGGAGAAATGATGGACCGGCGCCCCTCTAAACTTTCGGGAGGACAGCAACAACGGGTAGCCGTAGCGCGAGCTTTGGCATCGAAACCCAAATTTGTTTTGGCCGACGAACCTACAGCTAATCTCGATTCGCATTCCACCGAAAACCTGCTTGATATTATGGAGCAGCTAAATAAAGAAGAAAAAATTACGTTTATATTTTCAACACACGACCAAAGGGTGGTAAACAAAGCGCGCCGTGTAATTACCATCGAGGATGGAAAAATAATAAGCGATGAAAAAAAGTAAGTAGGATAAATTATAGAAAAGAAGTTACACAAAGAACGATAAAAGTATGAAAGTGTTGATTTTAACAGTCTTATGTCTTTTTAACCTAAGCACTACTGCCAACGAAAAAAGCAAAAACAGCAAACACAATACGGCGGCCAATGCCAGTTATTTGTCGGCATTAGAGAAAGAAGTAATCTACGAAATCAACCTGTTTCGTTCGAACCCGCCGGATTACGCCGAAAAGTATATTGCTCCCCTGGCAAAACATTACGAGCGCAAAATCTTACACTACCCCGGCGATAAATCGATTATGACGCAAGAAGGCGTAAGCGCCCTGCATGAATGTGTACGTGTATTAAAAAAAGCAAGTAGCGCTCCACTTTTGTACCCTGACACTCGTTTAACAAAAGCTGCAAACGACCACCAAACCGACCAATCAAAAACCGGAAAAACAGGTCACACCGGCAAGGATCGCTCCAACCTGAAAGACCGTATTGAACGATATGGCAAATGGCAGGTTCGGATTGCAGAAAACATTGCCTACGGAAATACATCGGCACAACAAATTGTTGTTTTTCTTTTAATTGATGATGGCGTTAAAAGCCGCGGACACCGAACCAACCTGTTACACCCCGATTTTAAAAGCATTGGGGTTGCCTGTGGATCGCACCCAAAATATAACACCATGTGCGTAATGGATTTTGCAGGCGGCATGAGCAATAACTAAAGCAAAACAGTACACATGGCTAAAAAATTAAGCCTCATACTAACCTTTTTTATATCGAGCTTGCTGCTTTCGGCACAATCTGATGTCTCGTTTTACGGTTACTTAAAAAACCTGGCCATGTACTATAAACCTGTGGAGCCTGTTGCGGTATCAGAAACAAAAACACTCGATTACTTAATGCTGAACCAACTTCACAACCGACTAAATTTCAGATACTTTGCCACTGAAAAATTAACCTTTGCCCTGGAGGCCCGTAACCGTATTTATATGGGCCAAATGATTCGTGAATTTCCGGATTATGAAGAAATGATTGATACGGATAACGGCTTTCTGGATTTAGGGACGGTACTAATTTCGGCCGACAGCTGGTTTTTTCATACCATGCTCGACAGGGCCTGGCTCGATTACACCAGCGGGAAATGGCAAGTACGCCTGGGCCGTCAGCGCATAAACTGGGGCACTAACCTGGTTTGGAACCCCAACGATGTTTTTAACACCTTTTCTTATTTTGATTTTGATTACGAAGAACGTCCGGGTACCGATGGAATTCGCGTGCAATATTATACAAGTGTAACCTCATCAGCCGAACTGGTTTATAAAATTGGCAGAAACAGCAACGAATCGGCAATAGCCGGAATGTACCGGTTTTCGAAATTTAATTATGATGTGCAGTTTTTAAGCGGCTGGGTAGGAAAAGATTATGTTTTAGGCGGAGGCTGGGCCGGAAATATTAAAGGAGCCGGTTTTAGAGGAGAAGCCACCTGGTTTAAACCACGTGATAAGGATGATGAAACAAATTTTGAAACCTTTGTGGCTTCCGTTTCGGGCGACTACACCTTTGCCAATAGCTTATACCTGCATTTTGGAACTCTGTTTAACAGTTACGGAACAACAGGCGATGCCGGTGGCCGCAGTTTTTTCACCCCAAATATTTCAGCAAAAATGCTATCAATGGGGCGCTACCAGCTTTTCAGCCAGGTTAGCTATCCGTTAACACCCTTGTTTTATGTCAATCTATCAGCCATGCTAAATCCCTGCGACGGCTCGTCGTTTATTGGCCCCGATTTTTCTTATTCCCTGGCCGACAACTGGGAAATCATGCTTAACGGGCAGTTCTTTTTCGGGCGATCCGGAACCGAATATGGCGAATATGGACAAGCCATTTATGCACGTGTAAAATGGGCATTCTAAAAAAAATTGAATCATTTTAGAAAAACAGTTGACAGGAAAAAATGGGCTGATTTATTTTTTAGCACCTAAAAACCATACACAGTTGGGAGCTTAATAAGCTCTGATTTATTCAGAAAACCTGGAATGCTCACTTATAAAACGTTATTCTTTTTGGAGTTATTTGAAGGCACATGCTTCTTCTGCACAATTTCATGGGTGTAAACAACGCCCCTCTTCACATAAATATGAAGCTCAGCTTCTTGAGGATCGTTGCTACCTTTGGCATTAGAATCCGCTGTATCAATGGGAATCCGAAGTGTTCCGTTGTACCAGTCAGCTACCATTTTAGGGCGGGAAAGCACATCTCGTGGATTAATAACTACAGTTGGGCTAACCTGTTGAAAACCCGTTAGGTAAAGCACGTTATTTCTGATGCGCCAGGAGGCCATATACCCTCTTCTGCATTCCGGCATTTTCCCTCGGAATGAAGGAATTTCCTGATGCGCCTCGAAAAAGGCGTCTAAAGGGGTTGAGAACAGCTCAAACAACTCGCCATCGAGGTAAATTCTATCTTTTTGTTGAATAGCCATAGTTTTGGTTTAATGAGTGTCAAATCCGACTGGACACTTAAAAGTCTGTTTTTGGCTTCCCTTAAGTGCTTGCCAGGCTAATGATAAAAATAAACCACAATTTCCTATTTTGGTAATCAATCCACATGTTTTCAAACAAGTTTTGCAGTACTGTTGGGGGCAAGTAAAGCAGTTTTGCAAATCCAACACCTCAATATAAATTGCCGGTGTTAGAAGAGATTAATCCAGCTCAAAAAAAAACAGTAGTATCATTACAAATCGATACTACTGTCTTTTTTGTGGATTAACGCTATCGGCTGTTAATTCGAGGCCTTATCCAACATCAGCATTGAATTAATTACAATTTCAGTTGAGTAATGTTTCTCACCGTTTTTATCTTCCCACTGGCGGTTAGCCAGTTTTCCTTCAACGGTAATTTCCGAACCCTTTTTCAGGTACTTTTCTGCAACTTCTGCATTTTTTCCCCAGGCCACCAAACGGTGCCAGGTAGTTTCGGTTTGTTTTTCGCCCCGGCTATCGCGGTAAATTTCGTTGGTAGCCAAACTAAAATTTGCTACTTTTTTTCCACTTTCCAGAGTTCTAACTGTAGGCGCTTCGCCCAAATTTCCTAACAATCGTACGCTGTTTCTTAATGCATTCATGATATTTATTTTTTTAGTTAATAATGTAGGGCTGTGTCTTTTGCGAGCCCTTTAACGCAATTGTTACTTCAAAGGTAAAGGAGCCCGTTTTGCCTAACCGGTTTTTAAACGTTTGTAGTCGACAATAAACGTTTGCAAACGTTTACAAACGGATATAATTTTGTATATTAGCACTTTAACAACTCAAACAAAAAATATAAAAATGGAAAAAAGAACCTGCCTCGAATGTGGAGAAACCTTAAAAGGACGTGCCGACCAGAAATTTTGCAACGACAGTTGCCGGAATGCTTACAACAATAAAAAGGCAAGTCGGACAACAAACTATATGCGTAAAATCAACCGCATATTAAAAAACAATCACAGTATTTTAGAGCAGTTAAATCCCGAAGAAAAAACAACAACCTTTAAAAGTATTCTCGAAAAAAATGGATTCAATTTTAATTTTTACACCAATACCTATATTACCAAAAACAACCGCATTTATTATTTTGTATACGACCAGGGGTATGCTGAATTAGAAAACAACAAGTATCTGCTGGTAAAGAATGCGGAAAATTAGCTAATTGTTTATTTGCTCTTTTGGGCGGCGCTGATTTTAGTACTTAACCCCTAAAATTATATCTTCACTTACTCAATTTTTATTAAAACGAATTAACATTCACTATGTCATCCTACTATTTCGAGAAAATAAAACGACTGCATGCTTTGGCAGAAATTGGACTTGAATACAATACTATTCCTTATGATATGGAGCGCTACCAGGAAATACGCAACATTAGTCTTGAACTACTTGAAAAACTCACCCACATTCCGGTAAAAGAAATTGTACCTGTTATTGAGGAAAAAAACGGCTATCGGACACCGAAAGTTGATGTTAGGGCAGTTGTGTTTAACGAGCACCAGGAAGTTTTACTCATTCAGGAAAAAGTAGACAATTGCTGGGCCATGCCGGGCGGATGGTGCGACATTGCCTACAGTCCGGCCGAAGTTGCCGAGAAAGAATGTATGGAAGAAGCCGGATTAAAGGTAAAAGCCCAAAAACTTTTGGCTGTTATGGACAAGCAAAAACAAGGTATGCCACCGGCTTTTGAATATGTTTACAAAATATTTTTGCTTTGCCAGAAACAAAACAATAACATTTCTACCGGATCGGAAACCTGCGATGTAGGCTGGTTTGCTGAAGAAAACCTACCGGAGTTATCGTTACCACGCAACAACGAAGCTCAAATAAAAATGATGTTTGAATACTTTAGAGGAGAACGCAGCGAACCATATTTTGATTAATCGGCACCCTACATTTCGGGTTATTTTAACCGGCAACGCATAATAAGCGGATTACCGGAAACAGTTATTCTTTGCTGAATGGTTTCAAACTCTTGGTGGCGTTTATCAGAGATTCTGTGCCCAATAACTTTGTAAGCCGTTATAGGAATATACAGCTGGTTATCAGCTGATAAATAATTGGGATTATCCCAAATTCCTCCGTCAATATTATTTACGGCCTGAGCAAAATAGGTGGTTTGCCAATCGGTTTTATTAATTACGGCTGTTGTTTGGTGCGACCCCAGCCAATAGGTAAGAAATATAAAATTCTCATTTTCGAGGTAGCTTTTTATTTTGGCATGAGGGGTATTATGAATATGTTTTAAGGTTTTAACCGCGTCATTAGTATTAATATTTCGCCAGATTGAGGCAAACGATGGAAACTCGTTACTGGCAATGTGGTATAGCGATTTAAAACCGGAATGTGCATAAGCAAATACCGTATCGCTGTACGCCGACGCCAGCCGAATATTTTTTGCATCTGCAGCAACCAGATTCGACTTTCCCAATTCGCGTAAACGTGGCTCCGGAAACTCAATTTTAGCGACTTTTTCATCCTCTGCGAATACTGAATATGTGCCATTTCCCGGTATTTCGTTAATGACATAAAACTGGTTTCGGTCATAAAAAAAGCGGCTTCCGGGCATTTGGGCCGAAACAATTTTGCTTTTAAATTCACCATCCTTACCGATTAAATAAATACCATCATCGGCCAGTACTGCATAACCTTTTTTGTAATCAATAATATCTAAAGGCCGTTTAATTTTCCCCTTGCCTTGTTTATTGCTCACCAGGGTATTTATATAATCTCCTTTTGAATTAAAACTTAAAAAGCTTATTTCCCGGGCTCTGCGTTGCTGAATTACCAAATGTCCGTTCAGCTCTTTAATATTTTCGATATCCCCCAACTCCTTACCAACCTCACTAACTTTTAGCTCCAGGTAGTCAAGATTTTCCACAAAACTCGAAATAGGTAAAATATCTTGTGATTTATTTAAAGCAATAGTTGGTAAGCCATCTTTTTCAATTGGCTTTTCAACACAGGAACCCAAAAAAACAAGCAATAAAATAAACGGGATAAGAATTTTCTGTTTCATGCACTTCATTTTAAAATAATTACCGCAAACCAAAAGCTTCAGGCGAGATTCCAATTCCCGAACCCAATTTTATTAAGAGCAAAAATTCGGTAAAACACACCATAGTCAAAAACCATGCCTTGCTGATTCGCAAAGCAAGAAATAAAATTTTGTAATTTGCATCTGCAGAATATTTTTATTGTTTTTTTGAAATATTGAAACAATCATTTAATATTGACAAACAATTAACTACACTTTGAACCTTAGATTTTTGAATAACAGTTTTGAATTACTCGACCGGAAAAAGGATCGTTTTCTACTCGTTCTGGTTATTCTGGTTTTCAGTATCTTTTTCATTAATGTTTTCAAACCCTGGAATATTGGCCGCTGGTATTCCGATTCGTCGATTATTCAGTTTTTCAGGCTATCGAGCTATGGTATAATTTCGTCGTTGGTGTTGCTATTTACCCAATTCCCTTTGCGTAAGTTACTCAGAAAAAGCACCTTTAGTTTAAAAAGTTATTTACTATGGCTGCTACTTGAAGTTATTTTAATAAGCCTTGTTTATATTTTTCTGTACGGAAATCCTGTTGGCAATTTTGTTAACGATTTTCTTTTTTCGTTAAAATACACCGTGCTCGGAATTTTTATTCCGTACTCTTTTGCGCTGTTGCTTATTTATTACAAAAAACACAGCGAAGAAATAAGGCAACTTAAAAACAAACTGGCAACGCCCGACGAAAATCGCCTTTTATCTTTTATGGACGAAAAAGGAAACATGAAATTTTCGGTACTTCACAAAGACCTACTTTACATTGAATCGACTGACAATTACGTTGCTGTTCATTTTTTACTCGACAAAAAGAAACAACGACATTTATTGCGAAATACAATGAAAAACGTGGAGCAAGAATTAAAATCAAATACCATACTTCGTTGTCACCGATCGTTTATAGTTAATACGCAAAATGTTGAATTCTTAAAGAAAAACAACAAAAAACTTAGTCTTCAGCTCCGGGCTACCGACAAAACCATTCCTGTTTCTGAAAAATATTCATCCCTGCTATTAAAGGTTTTATCCTGAGTCGGTTTTTTTCATCCCAAAATAGGCTAATTCGTCCCATAAATTTGTAAAAACAAATGCAGCAATCAATATTTGCAACTAACTGTTAAAGTGAAATTTAACACAGCTTGAATTACATTAATCAATAAAATTTTAACACAATGAAAAATTTAATGCTCTTTGTTTTAGTAGTATTCCTGGCAGTTAACACTGTAAGCGCAGTTGAAAAATCGGCCACTAAAGAAATTGTTGGAGAATGGAAATATGAAGTACCAAGCGCTCCATACGGTTATAATATGGGTACGCTTGTTATTGAAGAAAAAGAAGGAAAACTATTGGGCCACACCAAATTGGAGGATGGCTATAAAATCGACCTAAAAGAAGTGACATACAACGATGGCATTTTTAAATGTGGCTTATACGTGGATTATAATTATGTGAGCATAAAAGCAGAAGTAAAAGGCAAAAACATGAAAGGCATGGTAGATACACCTGATGGTGAAATGCCAATAACGGCGTCCAAAGTCAAATAAGAGCCCTTTAAAAGCATTTGAAAGGTACCTGAAAATGGGTGTCTAATTAACCTTAATTTTAAATTAACACCACAAGTATTTGTCAAATTCAATATTATAATTATTATTGCATCAAAATTACAGAAATGACAGTTTTAGCATTACATCACGGCCATCATTGGAAAATCCAACCATCGGGTAGGCTGTAATTGTTTTGTTTAAACTCAACGATATTTTATTTAAAAGGCTTGCCGGTATGGTAAGCCTTTTTTGCTTTTAAATAAGTTCTGTTAATGGTTAATACTTCCCGCATTGCTCGGTGCTTCTCCAAAGCCATCGACTCCAGGGGGTAAACAAAACGAAATATTAGTTAACAACATTATAATTGAAAAAATGGAAAACAAAATTAAGATTGCAATTCAGACAAAAGGCAGGTTGAACGAAGACTCAATGAACCTGATTAACGAAGCCGGAATAGGATTAAGCGTAGGTAAACGCAAATTGGTATCCGAAGCTAAAAACTTTCCGATGGATGCTTTGTTTTTACGCGACGATGACATTCCGCAAACTGTTGCCGACGGTGTTGCCGATATTGGCGTAGTTGGAGAAAACGAAATGGCAGAAAAAGATGAAAACGTGGTAATTGCAAAACGGTTAGGTTTCTCAAAATGCCGTTTATCACTGGCCATTCCAAAATCAATCGATTATCCGGGTGTTGAATTCTTCAACGGAAAAAAAATTGCCACCTCCTACCCTGTTATCCTGAAAAAGTTTTTGGATGAGAACAATATCAATGCCGAAATTCATGTAATTACCGGCTCGGTGGAAATAGCTCCGGGAATTGGTTTAGCCGATGCCATTTTCGATATCGTGAGTTCTGGTTCAACACTGGTGAGCAATCGTTTAAAAGAGGTTGAAGTGGTAATGAAATCGGAAGCCGTACTTATTGCAAACCCAAACCTTTCGGGCGAAAAGCAAGAAATTCTTGACGAGCTGATTTTCAGAATTGAATCGGTACAGCGTGCCGAAGGAAAAAAATACATTTTATTGAACGTTCCGAACGACAAAATTGAAGAAATTACCTCCTTGCTTCCCGGAATGAAAGCACCAACATTGGTTCCACTGGCAAAAGAAGGCTGGAGTTCCATGCATTCGGTAATCGAAGAGGATGATTTTTGGGAAGTTATCGGACGATTGAAAAAAGCCGGAGCAGAAGGTATTTTAGTTGTTCCTATTGAAAAAATGATTTTCTAAAAGAAGTCGAAATACCAGAGTTTAAAGCATGCGTTAAGCGGATATATGCCGCTTAACGTATATATTTAAACTTTCAAACGCCACAAAAAAGTGACAACACGTCAATTTATATTATTCGCCATTCCATCCTTAATCTGGGGCTCAACCTGGTATGCCATAAAGTTTCAGCTGGGCACAGTCGATCCCTTGCTTTCGGTAGCCTATCGGTTTATGCTGGCAGGCATTTTATTGCTCGCCTATTGTTTTGCAAGCGGAAGGAAAATGAAATTTCGTCTGCGCGAACACGGTTTGATGTTACTTTTGGGCCTCTGCCTGTTTGGTATTAATTACTGGTTTGTTTACCAGGCCGAAACTATTTTAACCAGTGGTGTGGTGGCTGTTATTTTTTCGCTTATTATCTTTTTCAATATTTTTTTTAATGCCATTTTATTGAAAGGAAAAATTAAACGCGATGTGTTGTTGGCAGCAATTTTGGGTGTTGGCGGAACTGCCCTGTTGTTTAAAAATGAACTTAGTTCGTTTAACCTGGGGACAGGCGATTGGACCGTTCTACTCTTGTGTTTGGGAGGCTTAACATTTGCCTCATTGGGCAACATTATTTCGGCTTACAAACAGAAAAAAGGAATTCCTGTTTTACCTGCCAATGCCTTTGGTATGCTATATGGTGGGCTGGCAATGTTTCTGCTAGTTCTGTTACTAAAAAAACCACTGGTTTTCGAGGCTACCGCAAGCTATGGTATCTCGCTGCTTTACCTCGCCATATTCGGCTCCATTGTTGCTTTTTCAACTTATTTAAAGCTACTTGGCGAAATTGGCCCCGATCGCTCGGTGTACATTGCCTTAATTACACCAGCCATTGCTTTGTTAATTTCAACGTTTTTCGAGGGCTACAGGTGGGATGTATACGCGGTTTTGGGAATACTTTTACTATTTTCGGGCAACATTCTGGCATTACGACTTAAAACAAAAAAGACAAGTTCATGAAAACATATATCAATCCGGAAAGAAGTACCTGGGCCAATATTCTGAAACGCCCCCTGTTTGATGTTTCGGACCTACACCAGCGTGTAACTCAACTTTTAAATGAAATAAGGGAACTTGGGGATGCAAAACTACGTGAACTTACCGAACGTTTTGATGGGGTTCAGCTCGGTTCTTTTGTGGTTTCGGAACAGGAAATAGCGGCTGCAGAGCATCAAATAAGCGAGGAGCTAAAAGAAGCCATCGCACTGGCAGCCAACAATATAAAAGCATTTCATGCAGCTCAAATGCCAGAAACCAGGAAGCTTGAAACGGCTCCGGGAGTAATTTGCTGGCAAAAACCGGTAGCCATCGAAAAAGTAGGTTTATACATACCCGGAGGAACAGCTCCGCTTTTTTCAAGTGTGTTAATGTTGGCATTGCCCGCCCAAATTGCCGGTTGCAAAGAAATTGTACTTTGTTCGCCACCCGATAAGAATGGCAATATTCACCCCGCAATTTTATATGCTGCCAAAGTTGCGGGCGTTACCCGGTTTTACAAACTTGGTGGCGTACAAGCCATTGGTGCTATGGCATTTGGCACAGCAACGGTGCCAAAAACCGATAAGATTTTTGGTCCGGGCAACCAATATGTTATGGCCGCCAAACAACTGGTGAGTATGAACGATGTTTCAATAGACATGCCGGCAGGCCCGTCGGAGGTGTTGGTTGTTGCCGACGAAACATCCAACGCAGCCTTTGTAGCATCCGATCTCTTGTCGCAAGCTGAACACGGAGCAGATAGCCAGGTGGTACTTGTAACCAACAACGAAAATACCGTTAAGCAGGTATTGGCACAGGTAAAAAGCCAGTTGGCACAACTCCCTCGTAAGGAAATGGCCGAAAAAGCACTATCAAACAGCATCTTATTGGTAATTTCAGATGTAAAGGAGCAGGTCGACCTAATTAATGAATATGCACCGGAACACCTTATCATCAGCACAAAAGACTACGCTAAACTGGCCGACCAGGTGGTAAATGCCGGTTCTGTTTTTCTGGGCGAAATGACCCCCGAGAGTGCCGGCGATTATGCCTCGGGCACCAACCACACCCTGCCAACCAACGGCTGGGCAAAAGCCTACAGTGGGGTTAACATCGATAGCTTTCTGAAGAAAATTACTTTCCAGGAAATTTCTTCAACCGGCTTGCAACATATCGGTCCGGCTATTGAAAAAATGGCTGCTGCCGAAGAGCTTGAGGCGCATAAAAATGCTGTAACTTTACGTTTAAAATACATCAATCAAAATGGAACTAAATAAGCTTCTGCGAAAAAATATACAAAACTTAAAACCCTACTCCTCTGCCCGCGACGAATACACCGGCGATGCGATGGTTTTTCTCGATGCCAACGAAAATCCGTTTAACGAACCCTATAACCGCTACCCCGATCCTTTACAGAAAATGGTAAAAGAAAAAATTGCGGTTCTAAAAAAAACGGATGCACAACATATTTTTTTAGGAAACGGAAGCGACGAACCGATTGATTTGCTGATTCGTGCCTTTTGTGAGCCAGGTGAAGATAATATTGTAACAATAGATCCAACCTACGGAATGTACCAGGTTGCCGCTGATATTTCGGGGGTTGAATTACGAAAAGTTTCGCTTACCGATAGTTTTGAATTAAACATTAACGACCTGCTTGGTGCTTGCGATAAAAACACCAAGCTTGTTTTTCTGTGCTCGCCCAATAACCCCACCGGCAACAGCCTGAGAAAAGAAGCCATGCTTGAACTGGCCAATAATTTTGAAGGAATTGTTGTGGTTGATGAAGCATACATTGATTTTGCCCCCGGCAAAACCTTGCTGCCCGAGTTGGAACACTACCCCAACCTGGTTATTTTGCAAACCTTCTCAAAAGCCTGGGGAATGGCAGGTATTCGTTTGGGAATGGCTTTTGCCGGCACAGCTATTATCGACGTTTTAAACAAAATAAAATATCCGTACAACCTGAACATTCTTACACAAGAGAAGGCGATGGAACTGCTCGATAAGAAGGTTAGCGTACAGAAATGGGTAAAACTACTGATTGCCGAACGCGAAAAAATGGAGAAGCTCCTTGTTGATTTTCCTTTTGTAGTTAAGGTTTACCCTTCTGATGCCAATTTTTTATTGGTAAAAATGCACGATGCTCCGGGTATTTATAATTATCTGGTTGAAGAAGGTATAATTGTGCGTAATCGTTCAACAGTTCATTTGTGCGCCAACAGTTTACGAATTACGATTGGTAATTCTGAAGAAAATGAAGCGCTGCTTGGAGCATTAAAAAAATTAATTTAAATCCAGATTGAGCATGGATTCAAGCAAACAGAACATGAAAAAAGTACTATTTATAGACCGCGATGGAACCTTAAACCACGAAACAGCCGACGAACAAATTGACGCATTTGAAAAGCTTAGTTTCTTGCCAAAGGTTTTC
The DNA here is from genome assembly GCF_963676735.1 of uncultured Draconibacterium sp. Classification (NCBI taxonomy): domain Bacteria; kingdom Pseudomonadati; phylum Bacteroidota; class Bacteroidia; order Marinilabiliales; family Prolixibacteraceae; genus Draconibacterium; species uncultured Draconibacterium sp. Next base: position 2,689,147 of record NZ_OY781464.1, read on the forward strand.
AGAAATATGCACAACATCAGAAAAAACCTCGACTACGAACTGGTTATGGTCACCAATCAGGATGGTTTAGGAACGGCTTCATTTCCGGAAGATACCTTTTGGCCGGTGCATAACTTTATTCTGAAAGCTTTTGAAAATGAAGGCGTAACTTTTGATGAAATATGTATCGACCGTAGTTTCCCACACGAAAACCTGCCAACACGTAAACCGGGTACAGCCATGCTTACAAAATACCTGGAAGGCGATTATGATTTGGCTAACAGTTTTGTAATTGGCGATAGGTTAACCGATATTTTGTTGGCCAAAAACCTGGGAGCCAAAGGCATTTTTATTAACAATGGCGACTTGGCCGAAGAAATAGAAAAACAAGACCTTACAACCACCTGCGCCTTAATTTCTGACGACTGGGATGATATTTACGCCTGCGTTGCCTCTCCGGTGCGAACAACAAGGGTAACCCGCACAACAAAAGAAACCGACATCAATGTGTGGCTAAATCTGGATGGATCTGGTGTGTGTAATATTTCAACCGGTCTGGGCTTTTTCGATCACATGCTTGAACAAATCGGACGTCATTCTGGCGTTGATTTAAATATAAAAGTAAATGGCGATCTGGAAGTTGACGAACACCATACCATTGAAGATACCGCATTGGCTCTTGGAGAAGCGTTTAAAACCGCGGTGGGCAATAAGTTGGGGATGGAACGTTATGGTTTTTGCCTGCCGATGGATGAATGCCTGGCAATGGCAGCCATTGATTTTGGTGGTCGCCCATGGCTGGTATGGGAAGCCGATTTTAAACGCGAAATGGTGGGCGATATGCCTACCGAAATGTTCATGCATTTCTTTAAATCTTTTTCAGATGCGGCCAGCTGCAACCTGAATATTAAAGCTGAAGGGAACAACGAACACCATAAAATTGAAGCAATCTTTAAGGTTGTGGCAAAATCAATAAAAATGGCTATCCGTCGCGATGTATTTAACTTTGAGTTGCCTTCAACAAAAGGAAAACTATAAGTTTCACAAAAAATTAGCAAACGCTGCAGTAATAAATTATGAAAACAATAAAGCCACTTCGAGAAAAAAAGGACACAGCTATTTTGCTGATTCACTGCCCCGATAAACAAGGAATTCTGGCCACCGTAACCGAGTTTCTGAATAAAAACAAAGGAAATATTATCTACCTCGATCAGCATGTAGACCGACAAGAGAAAATATTTTATATGCGTGTGGAATGGGAATTGGAAGATTTTGCCATTCCGGCAGATAAAATTGGCGAATATTTCGACACGCTGATTGGAAGCCCGTTACAAATGAACTGGAAAATTTATTTCTCGAATGCTGTGCCACGTATGGCCCTGTATGTTTCGAAAATGCCACATTGTTTATTCGATATTTTAGCGCGCTACACGGCCGGCGAATGGGATGTTGAAATTCCGCTTATCATTAGTAACCACGAAACATTAAAACCGGTGGCCGAACGTTTTGGCATCGACTTTCATTATTTTCCCATTAACCAGGAAAATAAAGCCCGGCAAGAAGCTGCTGAATTAAAATTAATGAAGGAACACAAAATAGACTTTGTGGTGTTGGCCAGGTACATGCAAATTCTGTCGGAAGATTTTGTAAAAGCCCTACCCAATAAAATTATCAATATTCATCATTCGTTTTTACCCGCATTTGCAGGTGCCAAACCCTACCACGCTGCGCACGAAAGGGGAGTTAAAATTATTGGAGCAACAAGCCACTATGTTACTTCTGAACTGGATGCCGGGCCAATAATTGAGCAGGATGTTACCCGGTGCAGCCATATCGACACGGTACAAAAACTGGTTAGAAAAGGTCGCGACCTCGAAAAAATTGTGCTTTCGCAGGCGGTGTACAAACACCTGCAACGTAAAATTTTAGTCTACAAAAACAGAACTGTAGTGTTTAATTAAACCAAAGCTGTTTGAAATAATACGAAAATGAAAAAAATACTTTCCCTGTTTTTTCTTCTACTTGCGGTGCTATCCGGAATTGCCCAAATATCGGAATTGCCTCAACAAGAAATTCCCACCGATTACGGCTACATTGTAGAAATTGGCCAGCAAATGCCCGATATTACCATGGAACTTACCAACGGCACGAAAGTTTCAACCGCCGATTTAAAAGGAAAAGTAGTTATGCTTCAGTTTACCGCCAGCTGGTGCTCGGTATGCCGAAAAGAAATGCCTCATATTGAAAAAGAGATTTGGCAAAAACATAAAAACAACAAAGACTTTGCCTTGATTGGAATTGACATGGACGAACCCCTGGAAAAAGTGAAAGCATTCCAGGAAACCATGCAAACAACTTACCCCCTGGCTCTCGATCCTGGCGCAGAGATTTTTTACACTTTTGCCGCCAAAGGTGCCGGTGTTACCCGAAATGTTATCATCGATAAAACAGGAAAAATTGTATACCTCACTCGCCTTTTCAAAGAAGATGAGTTTCGGGAAATGGTTGAGGTGATTGATTTTTTAGTAGAAAAACAGCAGCAATAAGCTTAAACAATTATGAATATTGTAATTATAAAATACAACGCCGGAAACATCGAGTCGGTAAACAACGCGCTAAACAGACTGGGTGTTAACGCAGAAATTACTGCCGATCATGACAAAATAAGAAGAGCCGACAAGGTTATTTTCCCGGGTGTTGGCGAAGCCAGTACTACCATGGCCTACCTGCGCGAAAATAAACTTGATGATCTGATTGTTTCGTTAAAACAACCGGTGCTGGGTATTTGCCTGGGTTTGCAGCTAATGTGCGCACATTCTGAAGAAAACAACACCCAATGCCTTGGAATTTTTGACGAAAAAGTAAAACGTTTTATTCCAAAACCCGGTGAAGAATTTATAACAAAAGTTCCGCACATGGGTTGGAATGCCATAAAAGATTTAAAAAGCGACTTATTTACCCACGATATCGAAAACGAATATGTGTATTTTGTACACTCGTATTATGCCGAGAAAAGTGCACATACCATCGCTGCCTGCGACTATATTTTGCCTTTTAGCGCAGCCTTACACCGCGATAATTTCTACGCTACCCAATTCCACCCTGAAAAAAGTGGAACCATAGGTGCAAAAATCTTGGAGAACTTTCTGAAACTGTAAACATACTACCGTAACTTTGTATTGATTCAATCATTTTTTCCGGTACAATAAATAAAAATAATCATGGACAGGCTGACAATTATTAAAGTAGGTGGTAAAGTAGTAGAAGAACCTGAATCGTTAAATGCTCTTTTGGATCAGTTCAAACGAATCTCGGGCAACAAGCTGCTGGTACACGGAGGTGGCCGAACAGCAACAGAAATAGCTAAACGGCTGGGGATTGAAACCAAAATGGTTGACGGACGCCGAATTACGGATGCCGATATGCTGGAAGTGGTAACAATGGTGTATGGCGGACTGGTTAATAAAAAGATTGTTGCCGGGTTGCAGGCCCGCGACATGAACGCTGTTGGACTTACCGGAGCCGACCTGGGACTAATTAAAGCACACAAACGCCCGGTTGAAACCATCGACTATGGTTTTGTTGGCGATGTTGACGATGTTAATGCGGCTGAACTTCGTATGCTGATTAATGAAAATGTAATTCCGGTGATAGCCCCCCTAACTCACGATGGTAAAGGCCTGCTGTTAAATACCAACGCCGATACCATTGCTTCGGAAATGGCCATTGAACTATCCAACTATTTTAAGGTATACTTGTTTTACTGCTTCGAAAAACGAGGCGTTTTACTCGATCCCAACGATGATACGTCGGTAATTTACGACCTCGATCATCAACTATTCAACCAATACAAAACTGAAGGTGTAATTAGCGAGGGAATGATTCCGAAACTCGACAACGGTTTTCGGGCAAAGGCCAAAGGCGTTCAGGAAATACTAATTACCAATCCTGAAAATATTGCTACCGGCCGGGGAACACGACTGGTTTGAGGAATAGATAACTTTTTAAAAACAATTTGCCGTTCAAACAAATATTCCCCCTCACTTAAGTGATATATAACACATTTAAATAGCTAGATTCTTTGCTATATTTGCAAGCATAATTGGCTCCGAGCCATCTTACCTAAAGTTCAATCCACGGTAATTTGGCCGATGGGATTACCCGGAAACAGGTCGTCCTCCCGCATCTCGAAGATTTGAGATAAATTGGAAAGGAGAACGAGTAGTTTCTGCTACCGAAGGAGAAGCTCTCTACCCCTTTCCCTTAACTATTTTTAATGATTGCAGAACAAAAGCATACCAGAATTGAATTACCGCAAATGTTGCTAATAGCAGGCAACGGCAGAAATGTTGGGAAAACGTATTTTGCCTGTCGGGTTATAAATACACTGGCCAAACAAACCGAGGTTACCGGATTAAAAATTTCGGCTCATTTTCACCCGTATAATAAAAAAGATGTACTCATTTATGATGACAACTTTGTGATATTGCGCGAGAGCCAGATTAGCGGTAAGGACAGTTCCTTAATGCTACAGGCCGGAGCCCAGACGGTTTTTTTTATAATGGCTCCACCCGAGTATCTTCCCAAGGCTTTTAATGCATTAAAAAAAAATTTAAATACTGCTGCCATCGTTTGCGAATCGGGTGGTTTACATACAATTATTCAGCCCGGACTGTTCTTTTTTATTACCACTCCGGGTGCTGAAATTAAAAAACCGGAACACCTGAATTTTAAGCCAATTATTATTAATAACGATGGCGAAAGCATTGATTTTGATATCGACAGAATACGTTTCAACAACAATAAATTTACACTTGCCTCATGAATCAGTTTGAAATTATTCAGGATAAAATAAAACAGCTTACCCCTTGTTACTTAACCGAAAAAGTAGGCTTGGAGAATGTTTATAACCGAATTTTGCAGGAAAATGTAATTGCCGATATGCACATGCCTCCTTTTAACAAATCGGCCATGGATGGCTATGCCTGCCGATACGAGGATATTGCCAATAACCTGGAGGTGCTTGAGGTAATAAATGCCGGTAAAATGGCTACAAATAAGGTGGGAAAAAACCAATGCGTAAAAATAATGACCGGAGCCGCCGTTCCTGCCGAATGCGATTGTGTTTTTATGGTGGAAGATGCAGAGAAAATTGGTAAAAACAAGGTACGCTGCAACAATCAGAAAACAAAGAAAAATATTTGTTACCAGGGCGAAGATTATAAAAAAGGAGAGCAACTTTTATCCAAAGGCACAATAATAAACATTTCTCAGATGGCCGTACTGGCCGGAGCCGGTTATTCCGAGGTGGTGGTTTCAAAACAACCCCGCGTAACGGTAATTGCTACCGGAAGCGAGCTGGTTGCACCGGAACAAAAACCCAACCCGGGGCAAATCCGCAACAGTAATTCCAGCCAGGTAATTGCGCAGTTAAAAAAAATGAACCTGAATGTGGTAGCATCGCTTCAACTTAAAGATGATTATGACATTATTACAGAACAATTTAACAATGCCCTCGAAACGAGCGACTTTGTGATATTAACAGGTGGCGCTTCGGTTGGTGATTTTGATTTTATTCCCGAAATATTACAAAAACAAAATTTTAATATTTTTTGGAAATACACCGGAATAAAACCGGGCAACCCAATGACCTGCTCCGAAAAAAACGGCAAATATGTTTTTGGCCTTTCCGGAAACCCGGTTTCATCGCTGGTACAATTTGAATTGATTGCCAAACCGGTAATCTACAAACTTTTGGGAGCAGAATATGCCCCCATGCGCATAAAAGCACAACTGAATTTTGATTACAGGCGCAAAAAAGCCGATCGCCTGGCCATTGTGCCGGTGTTAATTAATGACCAAGGAAAAATTCAGGAAATACCATTTCACGGATCGGCACACATTAATGCCCTAACCATGGCCAATGCGCTGCTTGAAATACCATTGGGCATATCAACAATTAATTCGGGAGAATTTGGCTATGTACGACCGCTTTAACCGACATATAAATTACCTGCGCATTTCGGTTACCGACCGCTGTAACTTCAGGTGCGAATATTGCATGCCTGCTGAAGGTTTACCGTTAAAAAAACATGATGACATACTATCGTTTAATGAGATTTATGATGTGGTAAAAGCCGGAACAGAACTGGGTATTCGCAAAATAAGAATAACCGGGGGCGAACCACTGGTGCGTAAAGACCTACCCGTTCTGATAAAAAAACTGGCCGCTATTCCCGAAATTGAAGATATAGGCATGACCACCAATGGCGTGTTGTTACCGCGTTACGCCAAACAACTTAAAGCAGCGGGGCTAAAACGTGTAAACATCAGCCTCGACACTTTAAACCCCGAAAAATTTAGAAAAATAACCCGTATTGGAAATTTACAGGATGTTTTAAAAGGCATTGATGCAGCGCTGGAAGCAGAGCTTCTTCCGGTAAAAATAAACGTTGTACGCATACCTGGAGAAAACGAAGAAGATGAAGATGCCATACGTGCCTTTTGCACAAAGAAAGGACTAAAACTGCGCTTTATCAGGCAAATGGATTTACGCACCGGCGAGTTTTACGCCGTTGAAGGCGGTGCAGGTGGAATTTGCCAAATTTGTAACCGACTGCGGCTTACAGCCGATGGCGATATTGTGCCCTGCCTGCATGCCGGATTACGCTACAACATCCGCAAGCTGGGCATTAAAGAAGCCTACAAACAGGCACTACAAAACAAACCTGAAAAAGGAATAGGAACCGAATCGCACGATTTTTCAAATATTGGAGGATAAAATATGAACCAGTTATCGCACATAAACAGTGAAGGAAAAGCCAATATGGTTGATGTTGGCCATAAACCGCAACAGGTTAGAACAGCTAAAGCATCAGGTTTTATTCAATTGCAGCCTGCAACTATCGGGCTTATAAAAAATAGCCTGATAAAAAAAGGCGATGTGCTTACCATAGCCGAAATTGCAGGAATACAGGCAGCCAAAGAAACATCGCGCCTTATTCCGCTTTGCCATCCCCTGCAACTTACTAAAGTTGAGGTGAAAGCCGAAGTTAAGGAACACGGCGTTGAGGTAAAAAGTATGACAAAATGCATTGGGCAAACAGGGGTGGAAATGGAAGCCCTAACCGCCGTCAACATGGCTTTACTTACCATTTATGATATGTGCAAGGCCGTGGATAAAACAATGTGTATCAACAATATAAAACTCGACTTTAAAGAAAAAATCTAAATTCAGCATGAAAAATACCTGCAAAATAAAATCACTTAACAGCTCAGAAAAAAAGGGAACCATAAAAATCCCGAAAAAAGAAATTACCCTTACCCCCGAAGGTGTTGAGCACGACGCACATGCCGGAAAATGGCACAGGCAGGTAAGCCTTTTGGCAGCCGAAAGCATTAGTAGTTTTGAAGGAGAATTGGGTAGGAAAATAAATTTTGGTGAATTTGCTGAAAATATAACCACTGAAGGTTTTCCGGTACACCAAACCAAACCCTTCGACCGTTTTAAAAACAACAATGTGGAACTGGAAGTAACCCAGATTGGAAAAAAATGCCACGGCGATAATTGCGAGATTTTTAAACTGGCCGGAAAATGCGTAATGCCCAAAGAAGGTATTTTTTGCAGGGTAATAAGCCCGGGAAAACTTACCGAAAATGACGAATTGGAGTACCTGCCAAAAACCTTCAGGGTGAAAGTAATTACACTTAGCGACAGAGCTTTTCAGGGAGTGTACAAAGACAAAAGCGGACCGCTGATTGAGAAACTGAGTAAAGACTGGTTCGTGGCGGAAAAATACGCTTGTGAAACCCACAGAACAGTAATTCCTGATGAAGCCGACTTGTTGACTGTAGAACTGGAAAAGGCCATGCAGCAGAACTTCGATATTATTTACACCACAGGAAGCACAGGTATTGGGCCAAGGGATATTGCTCCAGCTGCAATTTCGGAGTTTATTGATTTGGAAATTCCGGGAATTATGGACCACATCAGGCTGAAATATGGTGCAGAAAAACCCAATGCTTTGCTCAGCCGGTCGGTTGCCGGGGTAAAAAATAAAACCCTGGTATTTTCGCTACCAGGAAGCACCAGAGCGGTAAACGAATACCTCACTGAGATTCATAAAATACTGATGCATTCTTTTCTGATGCTTCACGGGATTGATGGTCACTAAGCAAATTCTGGCAAAATCCCCTTCTGAATTGATGAATGATTAAGTGGGAAATTGTTCCCTAAAATTCAGGGGCAAAATAATCGGCAAGTATTTGAGCATGATCAAAGGCAAGCTCCGGTAATTCATTCATTGAAAACCACCTGGCTTGCGCAGCATCGTCGCTACCAACCACTGCTTGCTCTTTGTTTAATTGCGCGGCAAACACCACTGAGATAGTTCGGTGTCGGGGATCGCGATTAATAGCATCGTACGCACGAAACTGTTCCATTGCATCAAGCTCAAGGCCGGTTTCTTCCTTTAACTCACGAATACACGAGGCCTCAAGGGTTTCATCCATATCAATAAAACCTCCCGGAAGAGCCCACTTATTTTTGAATGGTTCGCGACCTCGTTCAATTAATAAAACCGAAACAGAGTTTTGTTTTTTTACAAAAACAATGGCGTCAACCGTAAGCGCTGCGCGCGGATAAGTATAAGTGTACATGATGATTTTTTAAGGATTGAATTAGTTCTTAGCTACACAGGCCAGGTTCTGCACTGAATTCGTCATAACACCTTACTCTTTGCGGCCGGTTTTCCAATGTTTTATTACCAAAAAAACAGCAGCAACAAAAAGGGCAACATAAATGATGAATTCGACATGTTCCATTTTACACTATTATTTTTTTCATTACACGCATTTTGTGGGTATAACGTTGCGTATCGATGTTAAAAATTCCAAACTGATCGACATTATCGATACGCACCTGCCCTGATGCATGAATTATTTTATTTCGTTTCCAGATAACGCCAACGTGAACAATATTGCCTTCTTCATCGTCAAAAAAAGCAAGGTCTCCGGGTTCTGCCTCATCAACAAAACTCATGGCCGTACCAATTTTAACCTGTTGGCTGGCATCGCGTGGTAATTTTATGCCAATCATTTTATAAATAATCTGCGTAAACCCGCTGCAATCTACTCCAAATGGTGTGCGTCCACCCCACAAATAAGGCGCATTAAAATATTTTAATGCTTGCTGTATAGCTATTTCCCTCGGATTTTTTAGCTCACCATAAATTATTTCACCTGTTGACAAGTAGGTTTCCTGTGTTACCGAAAACTGTTTTAAATACGGACGCCAAACCGGCAAGGTACTTCCGGCAACCAGCATCAGGTTTTGCTCTTCGTTAACCGGCACTATGGTAATAATATCAGATGTCACGGCTGTAGCACTATTCTCAATTTTACTTAAAGTACGGCCATTAATTGGCGTAATCATTTTTGTATCTACCCAACCTTCGTAACCATCGTAGGCCAGTTTCACGTTAGTCCAGCCTACCATCTGTTCGCGCATTTCAAAATGCTCGCCAAAAAGAATTTGGGTAACCATTTCGCTTTTTTCAGACGGCTCGAGCCTTACCGGAATAATACTTAAATTGGAAATGCCGTAGTTCATCAATATTTTCTTAATTTTATTTTGTAAAACAGAAATTTATTCTGTTTGAAGCGTATAAACACAAAACTAAGAAAAATTGGGTTTGACAAACTTTTCGGCAACGCTAATTTGTCAACGAAATATTAATAGTGAAGTTGAAAACAAGCTAAAAAGGTTGATTGTAATTTAAACTTTAATTTCGATATTCGGAGTATGAATAAATTTTTGAAAAGATTAAAAAGCTACACCAAACTCATTCTGCAGGTATTGTTATTTGTGGCAACGGCTATTGCATTGTATTTTATCTTACCCGGAGAACCAAAGTTTAAATACGAATACCAAAAGGGTTTCCCGTGGCGACACGAGAATTTGGTGGCTCCGTTTGACTTTGCTATTTTAAAAACGGCCAAAGAACTGGAAGACGAAAAAGCAGAACAGCTGCAGGCGCTTGTTCCTTATTTCACCAACGACACTTTGCAAAAACACGAAAGTTTAGCGCTGCTACGCCAGGATCTGGGTTTAGACACCGACACTACAAACAGCATAAAAAACAATATTTACGAAACGCTGGCATCTACCATTTCCGATTTATACACCAATGGAATATTGCAATTTTCAGTTGACACCTACACCGAACTGAATGAAAAATCAGAAATAAATAAACGCGTTGGTAACCTGGTTCAAAAAACAGACATTAAAAAGCTTAACTCCGAAAAATCAGCCTATAATATTCTGCTAAGTGCTCGTAAAAATATTGTTGATGCCGGTAATCAATACGATTGGCTTAATAACCTGGTACTCGACCGCTACATTTCTGCCAACTTAATTTACGACAGGGAAACCAGCCAGAAAGAAATTGATGAGGCCACACAAAACCTTTCGGCAACCCGCGGCATGGTAAAACTTGGCGAACGTATTGTACTGGAAGGCGAAATTGTTGATGCAACAAAATACCAGCTACTGGAATCGTTAAAGGCAAGCTACGAGAAAGAACGGGGCAGCGATGTAAACCGCTACATGGTAGCAGCTGGAAAAATACTTTTAATTACCGTTTTACTTAGCCTTTTGTTTGTTTTTCTTATTCTTTACCGGCGCGACATTATTCAATACTTAAACAAGCTAAGTTTTATGTTATTGCTAATGGTTGGTGTGGTATTGCTTTCCAACTTCATAAACACCTTCCCCAACCTGCATATTTACATGGTTCCACTGGCAGTATTTCCTATAATGATTCGAACTTTTTTTGATTCAAGAACAGCGATTTTCACTCTAATAATTACAACCCTGCTTATCGGATTTTATGCCCCCAACAATTACGAGTTTATTCTAATCCAGGTATCGGCAGGTATTATTGCTGTTTTCAGCCTCAACAAAATGCATAGACGGGTACACCTGGTACTGGCGGCGCTTTGGGTATTTTTAACCTATGCCTTTGTTTTTACAGCACTTAACCTTATTCACGAAGGCACCTTCCTTTCGTATAATTATACCACCTTAAAATGGTTTGCCATTAGCAGTGTACTAATTTTGCTGGTATACCCGCTGGTTTATATTTTCGAAAAACTGTTTGGCTTTGTGTCTGATGTAACCCTCATTGAAATATCGGACAGCAACCAGCCCCTGCTGCGAAAACTTGCGGAACAGGCTCCGGGTACTTTTCAACACTCGATGCAAATTGCCAACCTTGCCGAAGAGGTTATTTTACGAATTGGCGGCAACCCGTTTTTAGTGCGGGCCGGTGCGCTATACCACGACATTGGCAAAATAGGAAGACCCAATTTTTTTATCGAAAATCAGGCCGTTGGCATGAATCCTCACGATAGAATAAGCCATTTAAAAAGTGCTGAAGTTATTATCGACCATGTAAAAAACGGTGTTAAAATGGCACAAAAGCATAAACTTCCGGCTCCAATTATTGAATTTATTGCCACGCATCACGGAACAACAAAAGCCAAATATTTTTACCTGAAACACCAGGAGGAAAATCCGGATAAAAACATTGATGCAAATGCCTTTGCTTACCCCGGCCCGCTGCCAAAATCGAAAGAAGCGGCAGTAGTTATGCTGGTAGATGGAATTGAAGCAGCTTCGCGGAGCATGAAAGAAAAAACACACGAAAACTTAAAGGCATTAATTGATAGTATGATTGATAAGAAAATTGAGGACAAACAACTGGATGAGTCCGACCTTACTTTCCGCGACATCAATACCATAAAAAGTACACTGTTGGAGAAATTGATAAATATTTACCACATTCGAATTGAATACCCGGACGAGAAAAACAAAAAAAAACAGTAGGTTTAAACGAAAAGTGAAGTTAAGACGTTAACTGTAAGTAGAAAAGAACTTAAACGGACGCAATAAAAAATAGGTCAATACTGCGAAATTGAACTGATTTAATTATAGTAACACACAAAATAATGGCGCAAGTTTATACATGGCAAGAAATTGCGGTATAAATTTTGGTAACGAAAAAAATGCTAAAAACCTGATAATTAAAAGCAGATGAAAGAAATAATAAAAATAACAACACTGACTCTTCTCGTTCTAATCCTTTGTTACGGATGTTCAGAAAACGATCCTACACCCGATGGACCGGAAGCTTCGGAATACACAAAAAAGGTAAACCGTTTTATAAAACTGGCCATGGACGACAAGTATTTCTGGAACGACGAATTGCCTGATATTAATTACAATTACGAAACCGATTCTAAAGCCTACTTTGAAAAGCTTTTGTATACCGACGATAAATGGTCGTATATAACCGATGATATTGATGCTTTACTAAACAGTTTCGAAGGAAGAGAGAAATCCTTTGGATGGTCGCTGGCATTTTACAACATTACCAACATTAGTAAACTGGTGGCCATTGTTGAATACGTTTACCCTGAAACACCGGCAGCGGCAGCGGGCTTTGAACGGGGAGATATTGTTTTACTGGTTAACGGCGAAGCAATATCCGAAAACAATTACCTGGACTTATTATATGCTGATGAGGCCGATTTTACAGTTGGTATTCCTACCGATACCGACATTGTGGCCGATACTATAATTAACATGACTTCAGGCGAATTAACACTAAATCCTGTTTTAACAAGCAATATTGTAGAACATGATGGACGACGAATTGGTTACCTTTTTTACGCCCAGTTTATACCAAATTTCGACAGCGACCTTGGCAATGTATTTGCAAATTTTATCAGTCAACAGGTAACCGACTTAGTTGTTGACCTACGCTATAATCCGGGCGGCATTATTACTTCGGCACAATACCTTGCCTCGTGTATTGCACCTTTAGATGTTGTTAATAATAATGAAATACTGGTACGCCTGTTTTGGAATGAACAATGGCAAAAACATTTCACCGACCGACAGATAATGAGCCAGCTTGAAGTTTATTTTAACAACCAGATACCTACTAAAATGGGCTTAAACAAGGTTTATTTTCTAACCGGACCGTACACTGCTTCCGCATCAGAGCTTACCATTACCGGTTTAAAGCCATACATGTCGGAGGTAATTACTGTTGGCGACACTACCTACGGGAAATATACCGCGTCGCAAACCCTTCTACCCTCAACCTATTTAAATGATAGTGATGCCGAGGAAATAAGCAACTGGGGACTACAACCCATTGTTTTGCGTTATGCAAATTCTGCCGGTGTAACTGATTTTAAGGATGGCTTTGCTCCGGATATTCCGGCCGATGACAATTTACTGAATGCAGTGCCCCTTGGCGATAAAACAGACCCCCTGTTTAAAGCTGCCATTGAGCACATTACCGGAAGCCCTGTTGTAGCTTTAAAAAGTGCAAAAAAAGTAAATTTCAGCTATGAGCTTTTCGACCGTGGGTTTTCTCGTTTCGATAGGAACAAGCGACAACTGCCACTTGATAAATTTGTTACAGCTACCGAATAACTTATAAATCATATACAACAATGGGTGTTTCAGGTGAAATGCCCATTTTTTTTGCAAAATAAAAGGCCACCCTATGGTAGCCTTCTAATAAAACCTAAACCAAACCTAAGAAAAAATGTACCTCATTAAGAATTGAGGTATGAGTAGAATATTTTAATCGCGTTTTACGCTTCCCAGCCCTTCAATATCGCGGGTAACTTTTGGGTTTCCGGTATACCTTACCTTACCAACACCTTCAATTTTTGCATACAGGGTTTCCTCGGCATGTACCGAGCCTGTTCCCACTCCTTCAATTCTAAAACTGGCATCCTTAACGCGCAGTTCTTCGGCATCCACATGCCCTGCCCCCGACAGTTTTACACTCAGGCGATCAGCAATCCCGTCAAGGTTTACCAATACACCACCTTCTCCGATTATTTCAACATCATTTGCTTTTAAATCAATATTCAGCTTTGCTCCCCCTTCAACATGCACCAATAAATCGTTTAAATCAAGGTATCCATCGGTGCGCAAATTCAAACCTCCCTGCGCTTTAATACCCTCTAAATCAACAAAAGTTATGTACAACCGAATACGTTCATAGTTAATAAAATCCCGATCCATAATCAATTGCAATTCATCTCCCCTGTTTTCAACCCTAAGGTAATCGAGTACATCATCATCAGTAGTTCTTATCGTTAATTTGCACACATCGCCTTGTGTTAAAAATACTTTGTAACCACCTTCCATGTATATAGAGGTGAAATTGCGAACCGAATACGCCTTTGAGTCCCAATTCGAATCATCCTGAGCAGTTAACTGAAGAGTAAACAGAATTGATAATGTGAGCAGAAGTGCCGTTTTCATAGCTTTTTATTTTTAATACAACCAAAAATAAACGATACCCGGCTATGCTGTTTCATTATTTCGATGAATGCTTGAATTTAGTAGATAAATGGTGTTTTTACCTGATTTAGATTAGAGAGAATATTGGAACAGATAGCTTTTTAGAGAACTATTTTTGATGCATTTTTTGCAAAAATAGTAAACCATAAAAAATAAAACCGGTGATGGCAAGCAGCAAAAAAATATCCATTAAACTAAAACTACTCATCGAAAGAATATGGTAGCTGATAAAGACTAATGCCGTAACGGCACCAATCATAAGGCTTTTAACAAATAGTTGATGATAGGCTTTTACCAACTGTGCCGAACTAATAATCCAAAACACGCCAAAAAGTAAAACCAACAATCCTTCGGGCAGCTTTCCAGCTTTTATTTCCATTAAACCAAAAACCAATGGCAAAACTCCGCACAAAACAAGGCTGCGTGCTATGCTTCTTCGAATTTTAACTCGGTTCTCCTGTCGTTTTATGCACGGAAAAAATGAAAAATGAAGCTCTTCGCACCTAAATTCTTCAGCCATTAAGTCTTGCTCCGAATATATTATTTTACGTCGAATAGCCTCCTGAACGGCAAGTTTGGCCGCTTCAGGCTGATAATGCTTGCGTAGCTTCAAAATTTCAATTAACTGTTCGTCCGAGCAATCCAGAATGTTCTTTTTAAAATCAAGCTCTGGTTTTACAGATCGTTTATGCCACATTTTATATTTTTGTACTTTGAACAGATTCAAAAACTATTCGTTTAGATTAAATAATCAAAAATAAAATTCATGTACAATTTTGAGTATAAAAACCCGGTAAAGATTCTTTTCGGGAAAGACACGATTTCAAAACTTGGCGGAGAAGTTCCGCGTAAGGCAAATATTTTAATGACCTACGGCGGTGGAAGCATAAAACGCACCGGAGTTTACGACCAGGTAAAAGCAGCCCTGGCTGGTTACAATCTTATTGAGTTTGGTGGCATTGAGGCGAATCCACACTACGAAACCTGCATGAAAGCAGTTGAAGTAGTAAAGGAAAATAAAATCGACTTTTTACTTGCTGTTGGTGGGGGTTCGGTATTGGACGCCACAAAATTTATTGCCAGTGCAGCTTTGTATGAAAATGGCGATCCGTGGGATATTCTTGCGCTTGCCGGTAAAGTAGTAGTTGAAAAGGCCCTGCCACTTGGTGCTGTTTTAACTTTGCCGGCTACCGGTTCCGAAATGAATGGCAATGCCGTAATTACCCGAGTGGAAACACAGGAAAAAAAGGCATTTGGTTCGCCTTTGGTAATGCCGCAATTTTCAGTTCTCGATCCGCAATGTGTTTTTACTTTGCCCGATCGCCAGGTTGCCAACGGTATTGTTGATGCCTTTGTGCATGTTTTTGAACAGTACCTGACTTACGACGTTAATTCGCCACTGCAAGACCGCATGGCCGAGAGCATTTTAACCACACTAATAGAAGAAGGGCCAAAAGTTTTGGCCAATAGAACCGACTACGAAGCAGCTGCAAACTTTATGTGGAGCGCAACAATGGCTTTAAACGGAATAATTGCTGTTGGTGTGCCACAGGATTGGTCGACACACCAGATTGGCCACGAACTTACCGCATTTCATGGTATAGACCACGCCCGAACGCTGGCAATTGTTTTGCCCGGATTAATGAAAATTAAACGCAGCAATAAAAAGGAAAAAATTGTGCAATACGGCGAACGTATTTGGGGAGTTAAAGAAGGAAATATTGACGAAAGAATTGATGCCAGCATTGCCAAAACTGTTGAGTTTTTTGAATCGGTTGGTATTGCCTGCCGTTTGCCCGATTATGATGTACCAAAAGACACGATAGACAAAATAGTTCAGCGCTTTAAAGAAAGTAATGCCGCGATTGGCGAAAAACGCGATATGGACTACCAGGAGATTGAAGAAATTTTAATGGATCGCTTGTAATAAGCTGGTAGCCTAAGAAGAAAATAGGGGAACAAGTAATTAGCCTTGCTTGTTTCCCAACCTCCTCACTTGAATATCCTCCTGAATTAGCTGCGCATACACTTTCATTAATTTTCGCAACAATTTATTGTTTACATCGTACCCAACTTTTTCTACCTGCACTACAGGCAGTAATTTGGGCGAGGTTCCGGTAATAAACATCGCATCAAAATCTGATATCTCATTCAGGTAAATTTCTGTTTCATTTACCCGGTAGTTCAATATTTCGGCGCATTTAATTGTTTTTTGGCGGGTAATTCCTAACAAGACCTTATCTCCCGGAGGTGTAAAAATCTCATCATTTCTAATAAAAAAAACATTACTCCGACTCCCTTCCGTAACCCGATTTAAATGATCAATCAATAATACTTCGTAGAAATTATTTTCGGTCATTAGTTGGTTGGCACGCTTTCGTACCTCTGTTTGAAAAACTTATGCATTGGGATTTACCCGTTCGGCAAATAGCAAACCACAATTCACACCCCTGACATAATCCCTGGCATCCGGATATTTGTGGGAAATAAAAAAAGCTTTCAGATTGGTTTTGCACGACAGCAAAATATTCCCCTCGTTCACCTCATTTTTAGCAATTAGCTGGTTCAAATACGATTGAATTTGTGTGCAGCTGTAACGAATTTCGCGTCCGGCCAATCCTGCCGAATAGTTAAATCGGCTAAGGTGCTCGTTTAAAAACAGAGGAACACCGTTAACAACACGTAACACCTCGTAAATTCCACCTTCATTTTCAGAAGGAATAAATGATGAAACCGGTTGTAACTGACCATTAAAAATAAAATATTTATGAATTGGAAAAGGTGCCATGTTTATCTTTTGTGGTAAATTTATAGAATTGTTTGAAAAGCAGCTTAAATGCCCGTTAAAATTCCATATCCCGTACAGTTTAATCCGTATAAACATCATTTCGGATTTTTATTAGATGAGATTGTACGTTGGCAAGCTGCCAATAAAAATGAGCTAAAAGAATACCTGCAGAGAATAGGAAATAATATTTGCGACTTTTACCTCGGTGCTTTGAGTTGTCACGAGGTTTGCGCGTTTTGTTCGGAATATTTTAAACATTTAAAAATTAATAATAAACAAGCCTTGATAATCTGGCTGGGCAATTCGGATTGGAAAAAAATAAGTTTACCAGACCACTCGGAATGGTTAATAAAACCGGGCAATCTAGCTCAACGGTATGTGCACATTCATCCTGCAAAATATTCGGAGCATACCATTCGGGTGCGTGCCACAACTTTAAAAACGGTATTGGCCCTCGTTATTCATCAATTACCCTTACAAACCAATGCCACGCGCAACCTGCAACATGTTAATCAAATAAGAAAAGATTACCTCGACCTTTCTCCGGTTAAATCGGTACACAAAAGCCAAAGCAGAATAGTAAAACTCTGGCAGCTTTTTGAGGATAAAAGTTTTTAGCTAAGGCTAAAATTTCTACTACCCCTGCAGCTGAAGCACTTCGAGAACCGCATTTTTATAACTGCGCCCAATAGGCAGTTCCTTTCCGGGTACCTCAATACTACTTGAAGTAAAGGCCTCTATTTTTGACAGCGAAACAATAAATGATTTATGGATGCGCATAAAACTGTTTTCGGGCAATTTTTCAGCCATATTGGTCATACTGTTTTTGGTAATTATTTTTTTGTCGGTGGTATAAATTTGCACATACTCGCTCAATCCCTCCACATACAGTATTTCGTTTAACTGAACCTTAAGTACTTTTTTATTTTCTTTTACATAGATAAAAGCCTCTTCGGTGTTGCCATGTGCTACCGGTGTTGGTTGATCGGGCGGCACATCATCCTGAATGGATTGATAGTACTTATTTACTGATTTTAAGAAACGTTCAAAAGTTATTGGTTTTAGCAGAAAGTCGACAACATCCAGCTCAAAACCTTCAAGGGCATATTCGCGATAGGCAGTAGTAATAATAACTTTGGGTGGATTTTTTAAAGTACGTAAAAATTCGATTCCGGTTATTTGTGGCATCTGAATGTCCATAAACATCAAATCAATTTTATGGTTATGCAATTCTTGCAGGGCTTTCATGGCATCGCCACATTCAGCACAAATTTCAAAGTTATCGAGTTTTTCGATATGAGATCGCATCAAATCACGTGCGAGAGGCTCATCATCAATAATGAGGCACTTTGTTTTCATGGTAATACGGATTAGCTTTTGTTTTCTGTTTTCTCCGAAGTTTCTGCTTCGGTCTGTTTTCAACCTGTTATTTTAATAGTACGTAAATGCTTTACAGCGTTACAGTTTAATTGTAAATTTCGATACTGAACTCTCTGAAATTATCATCAATATTTTCTACCAGTCGGTGTTTGCCGGGGAAATTGTATTGCAGCCGCTGGTAGGTAATTTTATTGTCTTCATCGCCGGGGATTACAAAGCAATTTTCGCTCCAAAATGTAAACGAAAACAGCAAATATTTTCTCTCCGCTTTTATAATGACTGTACTTTCGAAGATTTTGTTACAATCGTAAGCCACTTTTATTGCAGAATTTATAAAAGGCAAAAGCAAAAGTGGCGGAACTACGTATGATTTTAGGTTGCCGTTTACAATAAAATTACTGATTAAGCGCTCGCCTAGGGCATGTTTATGTATGGCTAAAAACTCTTCCAATAAAAGTACCTCTTGCTCAAGCGGAATTAGTTCCTCTTTTCCTTCAAATAAAAAACGGTTTAGAAAGCCGGATATTTTGATAATCATTTCCGGAGCATCGGCCGATTCCCGGTTGGTTAAAACTTCAAGCTGGTTCATTAATGCCAAAACAATTTTAGGTTGAAGCTGGTAGCGATAGATCTCGAGTTCTGTTTCAAGGTTCGAACGCAACAATTCATCTTTCTGATACTCGGCTTTATACCACGATATACCAACCTTTATTGCAAGAAAAACCAGAATAATATAATGATTTCCGATTCCGCTAATTACAATATTTTTTAGGTTCAGAAATCCGGGGCTAAACATTCTGCTTTTATCAAACAGATAGTAAACCACGAAATTAGATACCACTAATTCAATAATGGAAAAAAGAACCAGCAACACCAAAAAACCGACGACCAGCAGCAGGTAGCGTCTTTTAAAAAAAGTTTTGGGTAACAGCCAGTAGGCAACCAGGTAGGTATGTATGGCAAATACGGGCAGGGTAATTAAATAATACATTAGCCATACCGTCAACGAATCAATTCCCTCGTTTAATGTTTGAATAAATGTAAACGATACAATCCAGGCCATCCAGAAAATAACATGGAAAATATACATTCTACTATTGGTATGTTGTATGCGTGTTTTCAAGTAATTTATTT
Source organism: uncultured Draconibacterium sp. (assembly GCF_963676735.1). Lineage (NCBI taxonomy): Bacteria > Pseudomonadati > Bacteroidota > Bacteroidia > Marinilabiliales > Prolixibacteraceae > Draconibacterium > uncultured Draconibacterium sp. The sequence goes on from NZ_OY781464.1 coordinate 2,708,820, forward strand.
ACTGTTAGTTTCACTTTAAATCTATCGCCAAGGTCTTTTACTTTTAATTCGAAGCCTTTGGGTTGGTAAATAATATTCAGGCGTTTTTTTAGCCCGGAGTATCCACTTCCTTTTTCTATTTCCTTTGCTTTTTTTAGTATGGTTTGTGGTTTACTGTTTTCAATCGTAATAAATATTTGCTCATTTTTCACTTGTACTTCAATAGTTATCCAGGGTGTACCCGCATCAAGACTACTGCCATGTTTAAAGCTGTTTTCAACCAATAAAAAAAGAATCATTGGAGGAATACGGGCATCATCTAATGGGCCAACCGTATTGTAGCTTACCTGCAGGCGTTTACCATAACGCAATTTTTCCAGTTGAAGGTAATTTTCAACCAATGCAACTTCTTCGCTCAACAACACAAAATCTTTTAAACTCTCCTCGATAATGTAATTCAGTACGGTTTTCATTCGGCTAATTACTTCGTTCGTTTTCCTGGGATTCAACAACGAAAGCGCATACAAATTATTTATGGTGTTAAACATGAAATGCGAATCGAACTGAGATTGTAGCAAGGTAGTTTGGGCTTTTCGATGTTGCTGCTCCAGTTTCTTTCTGAGTTTTTCTGCCAACACAAAATCTTTTGCATACTTGGCGATGCAAAACAGGGCAACAATAAAAGTCATATCTTTTGTGTTTACCACAATAAAACGCAGGTTTACCACACCAGATCGCTCGATGGTTTCGGGAGCAATAGATGCGTAAAAGATGTAATCGGAAAACACCAGCTTTAATGCCGACAAACCGATTCCAACCAACAGAAAAACAAGTATAAACCAAAGCGGTTTAGCCTTTAGTAAAAACTCCGGAATAAGTAAGAAAATAGTGATATAGGCATAGCCAAAAAAGAAAAACGAATTACCTAAAGTTGTGAGGAAAACTGTGCTAAGGCTTTTATCCTGATGCTGCGCAAATAAAATGGCTGTAAAAAGCAGTACCGTCATCAGGAAAAACAAAACATGTCTTGTAATCCTGAAAGGCAAACTGTTATTATACAACAAACTATTCATTTGAAAAGCTCCACTTTGATAAAGTTAACAACATTTAAATAAGCCGGATAAGAATACCCGTTTATACTTCGATTAAAAGTATTCTTTTGCAGATAATTTTGTGCTGTACGTTGCCATTTAGGTTACGTTCATTGAAAAACCCTGCGTTAGAAACGCAGGGTTTTCGTTTGTAGTAATACCAACCACTTTATATAATTACCCTTCCAAATTCGTTTTGAAAAAACCCCCGCCCTCTGGCGGGGATTTACTTTTCATACTTCTATGAAAAAAATTGCGCTGTAATTAATGTCGTTTTAAAAGCTTGCCTGATATTCGTCTTTTACCAGATCAGGAAAATAACACGCTATCAATCCGAGTAAATCGTCTTGCGATTTTTTGTTCTGGCAAATCACTCGTTGCGAATAATAACTTACCTTGTCTAACTTCAGTTCCATTTCTTCTTTCGGAAGTTGCTGAAACCGAGGTTCAATTTTCTTCACCCCAAAAATATTGTTGCGACAAGCGTACTCTATTTCAAACTCTTCGGTGCGAACAATAAATGTTTTACACTTTTTCTCATCTTCGCACAAAATACCGATCCTTACGGGTGTGCCCACATTTTCGTAAGTTAATTCGTAAGTTTCCAACACCTTATTATCGTATACCATTGGTGCCTCAGAATTTACAATAGTGTATTTACCAAATTCGGTAAGCGAGTTTCCGGTCATTGCCTTTCCGTCTTTTATTTTTGCGGTGGCTCCCATGCTTAAAATTGCAATGCAAATACTAAAAAGAACTAGTTTTGTTTTCATCGTATTTCTGTTTAAATTGTTTTACTACTTCAAATATAGATAACACCTTGACGCCATGTATTTTAATTCAGCATTCAGTAAATAACAACCAACCAACAACCGGTTTTATTCTGCAAACTTGCTTCAGGGTATTTTACCCATGCATCTTTGCAGTTAGCCATTAAAAGTTGCATTTGACAGATAAAGCGTGCTGTGTTTTTCGAAAAATCAGCAAAAAGTTTTCTGCATTCAATTGGCTCAGGTAGAAAGTTTTAATTTAATTTGTACACCATGGATACTGCTTCACTCAGCCACATAAAAAAGGAATTAAAGAATTTACCCCCCGAGGTTTTACAAGACATTGTTGCCCGTCTGGCAAAGTATAAAAAAGAGAACAAAGAGTTATTAAGTTACCTGTTGTTTGAAGCCGATAACGAAAGCGAATATATCAGGCAGGTGAAAGAAGAAATTGATTCACAGTTTCTGAGTTTGAATAAAAGCAGCTTTTACCTGGCAAAAAAAACGCTACGAAAAGTTTTACGAACTACTAACAAGTATATTCGCTACTCGGGTCAAAAAGAAACCGAAATTGAATTACTGCTCTATTTCTGCAAAAAGCTGAAAGCTTCGCGCTTAAATTACAAACAAAGCCGGGTAGTATTTAACATGTACCTTAACCAGGTAAAACGAATTCAAAAAGTGATCTCCATGCTTCACGAAGATTTGCAGTACGATTACCGCGAAGAACTGGAAGCCTTGTAAGCTGTGATTATTAAAATACATGACGAACAAGCGCACCACAAATCTGTTACTCTGATAATAGGCATTATTGCCAGAACTTTAATTTCAGCACATGCGCATACTTTTAACCGGGGCAACCGGCTATATTGGCAAACGTTTACTTCCTGTACTGGTTAACAAGGGGCACGAGGTAGTTTGTGTGGTACGCGATAAACATCGCTGTGCTTTTAGTGCTGGTGTAAAACAAGCAATACAACTTTTTGAAGCTGACCTGCTTGACGAAACGAGCCTTGAAAATATACCCGATAACATTGACCTTGCCTATTACCTGGTACATAGCATGTCGGACTCGGCAGATTACCAGGAACAGGAAAAAAAGTCGGCTGTAAATTTTAGGAATCGTTTGAACCGAACAAAGGTAAAACAGGTCATTTATTTAAGTGGCATTGTAAACGACCAGTCTTTATCGAAACACTTAAAATCGAGACTTACTGTTGAAAACGAGCTTGCCAAAGGAAATTTTGCCTTAACCACGCTACGTTCAGGTATCATAATCGGCTCCGGCAGTGCCTCTTTTGAAATCATTCGTGATTTGGTAGAAAAGCTTCCGGTAATGGTTGCTCCTCGTTGGCTAAAAACTCGTTGTCAACCCATTGCCATTTCCGATGTTATCCGGTTTCTTGTTGGATGCATAAACGATACTTCGGTATTCAATAAAAGCTTCGACATTGGCGGAACAGAAATACTCACCTATAAAGAGATGCTTCTGCTTTTTGCACACGAAAGAGGGTTAAAACGGCTTATTGTTACGGTACCTGTAATGACACCCCGCCTATCGTCGTATTGGTTATATTTTGTTACTTCAACCTCGTATAAACTGGCCACATCCTTGGTTGAAAGTATGCGGGTAGAGGTAATTGCCCGACCCAACTCGCTTGCCCAACACTTTGGCATTCAACTACTCACTTACAGCGAGAGTTTAAAAAAAGCATTTATAAAAATAGAACAAAACGAAATTGTTTCAAGCTGGAAGGATTCCTTTATAAGCGGACAGCTCAGCGGACAACTTTCCGACTTTATTAATGTTCCTAAGTTCGGGTGTTATACCGATGTTCGGGTAATGCCTGTAGCTTCTCCTGATTTTGCTATTGAAAAAATCTGGCGAATTGGAGGAGCAACAGGCTGGTATTATGCCAACTGGCTGTGGCAAATACGTGGTTTAATGGATAAAATGGCCGGAGGAGTAGGTTTGCGAAGAGGACGAACCAGTTCCGACTCAATCAAAGAAGGTGATGCCATTGATTTCTGGCGGGTAATTTATGCCAGTAAAAACGAAGGACGTTTGTTGCTATATGCCGAAATGAAATTGCCCGGTGAAGCCTGGCTCGAATTTAAACTTCGGAATAACCAACTGGTGCAAACCGCTACTTTTAGGCCAAAAGGCTTGTGGGGGCGTTTGTATTGGTATATGGTGATGCCTTTTCATGAACTTATTTTTAAAGGAATGCTTAGAAAAATTGTTAACTAATAAATACCTTTATTCAGCAAAAAAACAAATGATTACCCTTACCTGGTTACGCAGAGATTTACGATTAAACGACAATACAGCTTTGCAACAAGCCTTAAAAGGCCCCAACAAAGTTTTGGTTCTTTTTATTTTTGACACCAACATTCTGGATGAGCTGGAAAAAAACGATGCACGTGTAAGCTTCATTCACCAACAGCTGGAGTTGTTAAATTCGCAATTGGTAAAAATGAATTCGGGGCTGCTGGTAAAAACCGGCGATCCGCTTAACATATGGCAACAGCTGATAAACGAATATAATATTGGCGAGGTACATTTTAATCGGGACTACGAACCTTACGCCACCAATCGCGACAAACAGGTGCAACAGTTTCTGCAAAAAAACGGAATTGCCTGCTATTCGCACAAAGACCAGGTAATTTTTGAACCACACGAGGTTTTAAAGCCCGATGGTACACCCTACACCGTTTATACTCCCTATAAAAACAAGTGGCTTCAGAAATTTAATCCTGCCAATGTGGAAGTGAACGAATCATTCCATTCACAAGATTTCGCCAATACAAAAGGAAAAATTCCGGCAATGCACGAGATTGGCTTCGAGGTCGCGAAGGTAAAAGTTGAGCCTTACGATCTTTCGGTGGTTGCTAATTATGCCCAAAAACGTGATTTGCCCGCAGAAAATGGCACCAGTAATCTAAGCGTTCACCTGCGATTCGGGACAGTAAGCATACGGCAAATTGTAAAACAGGTGTATGCTTTATCGCCGGTTTTTCTGAGCGAACTTATCTGGCGCGAATTTTTTATGCAAATTCTTTATCATTATCCGCGGGTGGTAAACGAAAACTTTAAAACCAAATACAACGGAGTGCAATGGCGCAACAATGAAGATGAATTTAAACGCTGGTGCAAGGGAGAAACCGGCTACCCCATTGTTGATGCGGGCATGCGCCAATTAAGCCAAACGGGTTACATGCACAACCGGGTGCGTATGATTACTGCCGGTTTTTTGTGTAAACATTTACTGATTGACTGGCGTTGGGGCGAGGCCTGGTTTGCTAAAAAATTATTGGATTACGAGCTGGCCTCAAACAATGGCAACTGGCAATGGGCTGCCGGAACCGGCTGCGATGCTGCTCCCTATTTTCGTGTTTTTAATCCAACTGAACAAGTGAAGAAATTTGATAAAGCGTTGAAATACATCAAAAAATGGGTTCCCGAACTGGATAGCTTCGCTTACCCTCAGCCAATGGTGGAACACAAAATAGCTCGGGAGCGGGCACTGGAAGTTTATAAAAAAGGACTCATTAATTAAAGCATCAATCAACAATACAAGCGGGCTATGCCAAAAAACAACGCTAAAAAAATGTCGAAAGCATCACGTAATTATTATTTTAACATCCTAACCCTATTTCCCTTTTTGCTACTTCTTTTCTCCGGAATTATCGTTTTGCGCTACCACGGAGGTACGGATTACAACATAAGCACTCTTTCGCTCTCGGGGCACCAATGGCTAAAATTGCACCAGGTGGTAGCCCTGGTTGTTATTCCACTAATCGGTCTGCACCTCTGGTTACATAAATACTGGTTAAAAGCGCTGTTTTCATTTAAAAAGAAAAACAAAAGTAAAAACAACGATTTAAACATTGGCTTGCTGCTGATTTTTTTCTCATGTGTTGTAACGGCCTTACTGGCGTGGGTGATTGTTAAAGACGAAAAACTTGCCGACCTACTGCGCGAGGTGCATAACAAACTTGGGCTGGCACTAATTTTCTTTTTCATTATTCACCTGGCCAATTACTATAAGTGGCTGGTAAAAATGACCCGTAAAAAACTGGGGAAGAAAACTGAAAAATAATGATGTAGATGCATTTTAGTACCTTTAAACCAGCAATAAATTGAATAGCATGAAGAAATCACTGTACCTGTTTTGGCTGTTTTTAGTCCCGTTTTTTAGCACTGCACAAATGAATAATATAAAATCAACGCTGGAGATTTTTAACATTGAAACCAGCGAACGCACCGTTTTCTATACCGAAGATGATCATTTTGAGGCACCCAACTGGAGCCCCGACAATAAATACCTGCTTATAAACCAGGCCGGAAAACTTTACCGGGTTGATTTAAACACCAAACAAAAATCCTTGCTGAACACCGGTTTTACCGACCAAATTAACAACGACCATGGTATTTCGTTCGATGGAAAATGGCTGGCTATTAGCCACCATGCACAAGCGGAGCCCGTTGAGGGAGAAGCTCCAAAAGATGGTTCGCGGATTTATGTTATGCCAATAGATGGAGGCACCCCGCGAGCGGTAACTCCAAAAGTACCCTCGTACTGGCACGGCTGGTCGCCCGATGGTAAAACACTCGTTTATTGTGCCGAACGTAATGGCGAATACGATGTTTATTCGATTCCGGTTGAAGGAGGCGAAGAAAAACGATTAACTACAAACCCGGGACTTGATGATGGCCCTGAATATTCGCCCGACGGGAAACTAATTTACTACAATTCAATGGCTTCGGGCCAAATGGAGATCTGGCAAATGAATGCCGACGGGTCTGCACAAAAACAACTTACCAACGACAACTATTCCAACTGGTTTGCCCACCCCTCGCCCGATGGGAAATACCTGGTTTTCATCAGTTACCTCGAAGACCAAGGCAGCGCTCACCCACCCATGAAAAATGTTGCCTCACGATTGCTGAACCTACAAGCCGGAACCATAAAAACACTTTGTTCTTTTACCGGCGGACAAGGCACCATTAATGTACCCTCGTGGTCGCCCGATGGCAAACGTTTTGCTTTTGTTTCGTATGCGTACATCAAGTAGTTTTTTCAGCTATTTTTATTGGTCAGTTCTTCATTAATAAAACAATTATTATCTTCATTGCATCAAATTTTAAATCAATGCAAACAGAAGAAACCTTCAACGAACAAGTTAGCACGGAATATGTAACCGGCAAAATAAAACAGCAATTGGAATTAACTGAAACCATCAACCGCGATTTACACGCTGCAGGAAAGTGGAGTTATTTCCTGTCGATTGTTGGATTTATTGGCACCGGCTTAATGGTTATTGCCGGACTAACAGTTAGCATTGTTATGGCCTTTCTGCCGAATAAGGAAGCCGATATTTTCCCCTTTCCGCCTGTACTTTTAGGCCTACTCTACCTCATCATGGCAGTTGTTTACTTTTTCCCAATTCTCTATCTGTTCCGGTTTTCAAACAGCATTAAAAGCGCCGTTGCCCTAAAACAGCAGCAACAATTGGCTAAGGCATTTACCAACCTAAAAGCCCACTACAAAACTTTCGGTATAATTATGATTGTTTTTTTGTGCCTGTACCCAATTCTAATTATAGGAATGGTGCTATTTGGTATTTTTTCCGGAATTGGAGGGGCTGAGGGTATTCCGGCGTAAGCAATAAAACATTTTTTTATTACCCCATTTAGAACTGCTAATTCCTTTTTGGAATCACCTATTCCGTGCAACAAATTTGCGTTGCAGCGTCGTTGATTTTTATATTTTTGCAAACAAACAAAAAAAGAAACAATGAGCGACGATAAAAAGATAATTTTTTCGATGTACAAGGTGAGTAAAACCTACCCGCCAAGTAAAACAGTAATTAAAGACATTTCGCTGTCGTTTTTCCTGGGTGCCAAGATCGGTATTATCGGCTTAAACGGCTCGGGTAAATCTACCCTGCTGCGTATTATTGCCGGACAAGACACTGCCTTTAACGGCGAGTTGGTTTTTGCCGAAGGTTATTCGGTTGGGTTGCTCGAACAAGAGCCGCAGCTCGACGAAAGCAAAACGGTTATCGACATTGTAAAAGAAGGCATGCAGGAAACAGTAGATGTACTGGCCCGTTACGAACAGATTAACGAAGAGTTTGGCTTGCCCGAGGTGTACGAGAATCCGGATAAAATGGAGGCGCTAATGGCCGAACAGGCCAAGCTGCAGGAACGCATGGATCAACTGGATGCCTGGAACCTCGACAGCAAACTGGAGCGTGCAATGGATGCCTTAAATTGCCCGCCAAACGACCAGCCCATCAGCGAACTTTCGGGTGGAGAACGCCGCCGCGTGGCCTTGTGCCGCCTGCTTTTACAAGAGCCGGATGTGCTGTTGCTCGACGAACCTACCAACCACCTCGATGCCGAAAGTATTTTGTGGCTGGAAGCGCACCTCGACCAGTACAAAGGAACGGTAATCTGCATTACCCACGACCGCTATTTCCTGGATAATGTTGCAGGTTGGATTCTGGAGCTTGACCGTGGACAAGGTATTCCGTGGAAAGGGAACTACAGCTCGTGGCTGGAGCAAAAATCGAAACGCCTGGAGCAGGAAGAAAAAGGAAGTGCCAAGCGCCGAAAAACCCTGGAGCGCGAGCTGGAATGGGTACGCATGGCACCAAAAGCCCGCCATGCCAAAAGCAAGGCCCGTTTAAGTGCCTACGATAAAATGCTGAACGAAGACGCCAGACAAAAAGAAGAAAAGCTTGAAATTTTTATCCCGAACGGGCCACGTCTGGGCGATAAAGTGGTTGAAATGGATGGCGTTAAAAAAGGCTTTGGCGAAAAACTGTTGTTCGAAGACCTGAGTTTTAAACTTCCTCCTGCCGGAATAATCGGAGTTATTGGGCCTAACGGTGCCGGTAAAACCACACTTTTCAAATTAATAATGAAACAGCTGGAAGCCGATGCCGGAAGCATTGTTATTGGCGAAACCGTGGCTACCAGTTACGTCGACCAAAGCCATGCCGCCATCGATCCGGAAAAAACAGTTTACCAGGTGCTTTCTGGCGGAACTGAAACAATTATGCTGGGCAATAAGCAGGTAAACGCCCGCGCTTATGTAGGCCGTTTTAATTTTAATGGTGCCGATCAGGAAAAAAAATGTGGCGTACTGTCGGGTGGTGAGCGTAACCGTTTGCATTTGGCCCTGGCCTTAAAATCGGAAGGCAACCTCTTGCTGCTCGATGAGCCAACCAACGACATTGATGTAAATACCTTGCGTGCTTTGGAAGAAGGTTTGGAAAACTTTGCCGGATGTGCCGTGGTTATCTCGCACGACCGCTGGTTTCTCGACCGCATTGCCACACACATTTTGGCTTTCGAGGGCGAAGGGCATGTTCATTTCTTTGAAGGTTCGTTCTCGGAATACGAAGAAAACCGCAAAAAACGTTTGGGCAACGAAACACCAAAACGTTTTAAGTATAAAAAACTAAAGGCATAGAAAAAGTTTAAACACTTATCAAACAATCATCATTCCCCGGTGTCACCAAAAGGAATAAAAGGAGTATACCTATTCAGCGAACTCTCCCACATTGGGGTTGTATCAAAACAATAATATGAACGAACTGTACTTTCAATTTATAAGTAAGTACTTCGTTTTTTTACCCCTAAATCCCCAAAAGAGGACCTTAAGCCTACCTCTTTTGGGGAGGTTTGGAGGGGCAAATAGAAAGCTTGTTAAAAACTGAAAGTTTCTATCCAACTAATTTGACTTTTGATACATCCCTCTTTTATATGCCGTTTTTACAACTGCTCGCGCCGGTTTATTAGCGGTATGTTAGCTAACATTGAAATTTACTTATTGGCCTGTGCCTATGGTACAGATTACAATTCCGCACCAACCGCGCCTACAACTACATGAAACAAGCTGCCGACGAAATTAAAAACTGTGGCCGCTATGTGTTTTGGAAAAACGAAGAACGCCTGAAAGGCTACCGAAACATTTATAAGAATAAACATCGAAGTTCGAGAAATAACGACAATGGGATTGTAGATTAATTTTTAGAATTTGTGAGTTTTTCCGGGGGAGTGAGGAGACTGCCCCAGTTTATTTTGCTCTATTCCCTAGAAAAAGTCAATTTATACACGTAAAAACCTCTTCTCCCCTGACATTTTGTAAATTCTCCCGCGGGAGAACCGGATAAATGTAAGGGAGAACACCCCAAAAGCATGCGAGAACCACCCGTAGGCATGAGAGAACTGCTGAAAACCGTGGGAGAACACCTTTTTTTGTGGGAGAATTGCTTTTTTTGCTGCGATAACGGCTTGCCAATGGCCGCGGAAAGCCTGCCGCCAACAGCGGAACCTGTTTTGTGCCCTGCCAACAAATAGTTACATAATTGTTGATTATGTTTATTGCACTTAAACTTTAAACCGTTGCATATGTACTCTGAAATAACAGTAAACAAACGAAACATAATATGTGTGTTTTCCACTCCTATTTGGAAATTTACCTCAGAACCTAATTGAAAAAGTAAAAGAGAATTTTAAGATAATAATTGATTTAGAATAAACAATTTACATATGTCCTGTTTTTCGGGGGAATGTCATACGTGCACTCGTCAACACCTGCCCTTGCCTCACTCGCGGTATTTTCCTGTGTTAAAAGCATGCTCTGCAAGGGTCAGCCGTCTGTTTTTAAATAAAATCATATTACCAATTTAAGGTAAGCGACTCACCTTTCTCCAGTTCAATATATTCCTCTTTCCCCTGACAAAAAACGGTTGTTTGCCCACCTGCTTTTGCCAAAACAGTTAGGGTTTTCAGTTTTCCGTCGCTCCAGTCCATGGCAATCTCATAGCTTCCGCGGGCACAAATTCCGCTAACCGAGCCGTTGGGCCAGGCATCGGGCAGTGCAGGCAGCAAATGTATACGGTTTTGGTGCGACTGTAGCAACATTTCAATAACCCCTGCCGATCCACCAAAGTTTCCATCAATTTGAAACGGAGGGTGGGCGTCAAACAGATTAGGGTATGTTCCTCCCCCATTGCTGTATTTTGTATCCGTTCCCGAAGGGTCAACATAGCTTAACAATTCGCGATACATTTTGTAGGCTCTGTTTCCGTCGCGCAAACGTGCCCACAGGTTAATACGCCAACCTTTCGACCATCCTGTTGTTTCATCTCCTTTAATTTCAAGCGTTGTTTTACAGGCCTCTGCAAGTTTAGGTGTTTCATCGGGTGTAATATGATTTCCGGGATGCAAACCAAACAAATGCGACTGATGACGGTGCCTTGGATCAGCATCCTCCCAATCGTAATACCATTCCTGCAAATTACCCTTTTTACCTATTTGATAAGGATACAGGCTGTTTAGAGTTTGTTCCATTTCTGTTCTAAAATCTTCATCTATATTCAGAATCTCTGAGGCCTCAATGGTTTGTAAAAGGCATTCTCTTATCATAGCCAAATCAGCCGTAGCGCCATAAAGTGTTGCTCCTTTATAGCCTTTATCTGTTATATAAACATTTTCGGGCGACGTAGATGGAGAAGTAATCAGGTTTCCGTTTTTATCTTCCACCAACCAGTTGAGACAAAACGTTGCAGCTCCTTTCATCAGTGGGTATCCTGTTTCTTTCAAGAAGTTTAAATCTTGAGTAAACTGGTAATGTTCCCAAAGGTGCGTTACTATCCAGGCGCCACTCATATTCCAGCAGGCCCATACCGGATCGCCTTGTCCGAAGTCGCCAACCGGGTTACTCATGGCCCATATATCTGAATTATGGCACGCAGTCCAGCCATTATCTACTCCATAAAATGTTTTTGCAGTTATCGCTCCCGTTTGAGCAACATTACCCACAAACGAAAGAAAAGGCCGATGCATTTCGCTCAAGTTTCCGGTTTCTGCCATCCAGTAATTTTCCTCAACGTTAATATTCATGGTATAATTACTACTCCACGGTGGACGCATGTATGGATTCCAGATTCCCTGCAGATTTGCAGGAACACCGTCGGTTCTTGAGCTCGCAACAAGCAGGTAGCGCCCATACTGGAAATAAAGAATTTCCAGATTTTTATCCTCTTCGCCATGAAAGTAGCGCTTCAAACGTTCATCTGTTGGTAAATCAGGGGCCGAACTTTCTCCAAGACTCAGCGTAACTCTACCCATAAATTTTTGAACATCAGCAATGTGTGCTTTTTTAATATTATTGAAACCGGCCTTGCTTGCCTTGCTTAACAGCCTGGCTGCAATCAACTTATTATCAAGACCTTCTTTTGCAGGATCTTTATCAAAACCATTAAAACTGGTAGCTACTGCAATTTTAATAACAGCTTCGCTGGCATCCTTAACAATTAACAAACTATCAGAAAATGCCAGCTGGCCATCTTTGTTTTCAACCTTAAAATAAGTTGAAAAGCGTGTTCCCCGCTGCTCGTCAAACTTCACAGCTTCTTCCATTTCACCACGATAACCGGGCTCGGCATGATAAGGGGCGTACCCTTCTACCTGTAAAATACCGTTTTGTACGGTAGTAATGTATCTTAATAAGCTCGTAAATTTTACCGAAAAATTTAATGCTTCTTTTTTATCGGCTTTCAATTTTATCACCATCACCCCATCGGGATTAGAAATAAAATACTCGCGCGAAAAGCTTATTCCGTCAACCTGGTAATTTGTTTTCGATACTGCGGTGTTAATATCCAGCTCACGATAATAGTTGCTTACCTCTCCCTGGTGATTAAAATCCAGGAACATTGTACCGAGCGGTGCATACGATTGCGAAAAGCTTCCCTGCAAATTACGATTTAGCTGATCGGCCAGTTCATAATTTTCATTGTCCAGTGCTTGCCTTATTTTTGGAACAAACTCATGTGCACTCGGATTCATTTTAGGATTAACCGGTTCGCCAGCCCAAAGTGTAGCATCGTTTAAATAAATCTTATCCGTTTTAACACCGCCAAAAACCGAAGCGCCTACTTTTCCGTTACCGAGTACAAGGCTTTCCTCGAAATATGTGGCTGGCTGATTATACCACAAAACATGGCTTGCTTTTGTTTGGTTTACTGCAGTTTTAATGCATGAACTGAAAAAAACAGCTATTACTATTAATAACAGGAAGTGTAAAGTATTGTATTTGTACATGATTAGTTGTTTTAGTTTATTGGTGCACGATTTAAGGTAGTAACGGTTTGCGTATTATTGTTAATGAGTCGATAGATCAGATTTAAAGACTGTTACCTTTTGACAGAATTTTAAAAGCTAAAGCTGCCATTTAGACAACAGCTTTTCGAAAACATATTTACGAATTTGTGTTCTTCTGTCACAACTTGCAAAATCATTGGAATAACAATAGTCAGATTGGTCATGAGAGCAATTTCTTTAAGCAGTTTTTTTGGTTTCATCGAAGTTAGTGGTTTTAAACACCGAAAGATAGTAAATATATCAAAATTGTATTGCCCAAATTTTGTCAATAAAAAAGGCCCTGCAACAATGCAGAGCCTCTGTCTATTTATCGCTTATTATCAGCTACATTTTTTATCTGTTCCACTACCATTCCCGGTAACTTCCCATGTATTTCCTGAATTTAACAGCTCATCAACGCAACTTGCTTTACGTGTTTGCTGAACAGCTTTAATCTGTGCTTCCATTTCCACATCGTAAACCGGAGCCGGAACGGCACGAATAACACCCATTGCCACCGGCATATCAGGCAATTGCATATTAATTAGCGCCATGTGCAATGTTGGATCAACTTCAGTGGCATCGTGTACCAAAATATCAGCTTCTGTAACGCCGTTTTCACCTAATTTCACCACTTTCAATTTACCGTTTTCAAATACCAGTCCTTTTTCGTTTTCAGCACCAAAAAGCATTGGCTTTCCCTGTTCCAGAATAAGTTGGCGATCGGCCCTGTGGTTTGGATCACTAATGGCATTGTGTATTCCGTTATTAAAGATTACACAGTTTTGCAATACTTCAACTACCGAAGTTCCTTTGTGTTTTTCGGCTTCTTTAAAAACCGATTGGCTAAGTTTTAAGTTTCCGTCAATAGAGCGGGCATAAAACGAGCCACGCGCACCAACAACAAGCTGGCCGGGTACAAACGGATCTTCTACCGTACCAAAAGGCGAAGTCTTACTAACAAAACCGCGGTCGGATGTTGGCGAGTACTGCCCTTTTGTCAAACCGTAAATGCGGTTATTAAAAAGCACCACATTAATGTCGATGTTTCTTCTGATAAGGTGGATAAAATGGTTTCCACCAATTGCCATGGCATCTCCATCGCCGGTCATTACCCAAACACTTAATTCCGGATTGGCAGCTTTAACACCCGATGCTATTGCTGTTGCACGTCCGTGAATGGTATGAAATCCGAAAGTATTCATATAATACGGAAAACGCGATGAACAGCCAATACCGGAGATTACGGCAAATTTCTCTTTCGGAATTCCCAATTCGGCCATTGTTCGCTGAACGGCATTCATAATGGCAAAATCGCCACACCCCGCACACCAACGTACTTCGTTTTCGCTTTTAAAATCTTTAATTGTATATTTTACGTCAGTCATTGCTTAGTCCTCCAAAAGTTTAGTGATACTTTCTTTTAATTCGCTCACGGTAAATGGCAATCCTTTTACCTTATTGGCCTGGTGGTATTTAAAATCAGGCATTTGGTCGCGCAGGTATGCAGCAAACTGTCCGAGGTTAAGTTCGCAAACAATAATCTTGTTAAACTTGCTGAATACTTCTTTTGTATTTTTAGGAAGCGGTTTAATGTAGTTAAAATGAGCCAGGCTAACATTTTTACCAGCCAGTCGCATTTCGCGTACCGTACTTGCTGTATGGCCATAGGTTCCACCCCAGCTTACAACCAGTACATCGCCACCTTCTTCATCGCCACAAATTTCCAAATCAGGAACAAGATCAACTACTCGTTGTACTTTTTCTTCACGAATTTCGCAGTTTACCTGGTGGTTTTCCGGATCGTGGCTAACGGTTCCGGTAACGTTTTTCTCAAGTCCTCCAATTCGGTGCTCGAAACCTGGCATTCCGGGGAATGCCCAATCGCGTGCTAAAGTATCTTCGTCGCGTTTATACGCCTGGAAACCTTCTGCACTTTTTGCAATCCTTGGTGTTATCGATGGTAGTTCCGCCATGGTAGGAATCTTCCAGGGTTCGCTACCGTTACCCAAAAATCCATCGGTTAACAGAATAACCGGTACCATACGTTCCAAGGCTATTTTAGAGGCTAAATATGCATAATAAAAACAATCTGAAGGAGTGCTTGCTGCCAACACTACCACCGGACTTTCACCGTTTCGACCATACAGAGCCTGCATCAGGTCTGACTGCTCAGTTTTTGTTGGCAAACCGGTTGACGGGCCACCACGCTGTACATTTACAATAACAAGTGGTAATTCGGCCATGACCGCCAGGCCAATTGCCTCGCCTTTTAATGCTAATCCCGGGCCGGAAGTGGTAGTAATAGCCAAATCGCCGGCAAACGAAGCACCAATTGCCGAGCAAATACCTGCAATTTCATCTTCAGCCTGAAAGGTTTTTACCCCCAGGTCTTTCCGCTCTGACAGTGCAGATAGAATATCGGTAGCAGGGGTAATTGGATATGAGCCCAAAAACAATTCCAGACCGGCTTTTTCGGCTGCTGCCAAAAATCCCCAGGCTGTAGCATGGTTCCCATTTATGTTACGGTAAGTTCCGTTTTCGATATTGGCCGGATTTACCAGGTAACTCGGGGTCATATGCTGCATGGTTAAACCGTAGTTGTAACCATCATGAAGTACTTTAACATTTGAATCTACTACTACGGGCTTTTTCTTGAATTTGTCGCGGATAAATTCTTCCACATAATCAAGCGGGCGATTAAACATCCAGCATACCAAACCTAAAGCAAACATGTTTTTGCTTCGCAGCACACTTTTGTTATCCAGGCCAAATTCTTTTAACCCTTCTTTTGTTAAACTGGTAATCGGTACCGGAATTTTAAAGAAGTCTTCCAAATTACATTCCTTGAATGGATCATCAGTTGTAAAATTTGCCTTTTTCAGGTTTTTTTCTGTGAATGAATCAGAGTCGTATATTATCGTACCGCCGGGCTCCATAAATCGCGCATTGGCTTTAATGGCAGCCGGATTCATTGCAATAAGTACGTTGGCATTGTCTCCTGGAGTATTAATTTGCTTCTTTCCAAATTGTACCTGGAATCCCGATACACCACCAACTGTTCCTTGTGGTGCACGAATTTCGGAAGGATAATCCGGAAATGTAGAAATGTCATTCCCCAGAAGTGCCGTGGTATCAGAGAACAATGTTCCTGTAAGCTGCATTCCATCACCAGAATCTCCTGAAAACCTAATGGCAACTTCTTCAAGTTCGATTACTTTAGTTTCTTTCATCTCTAAAAAAATTTGATTTCATTTTCGAAAAATAAACCCCGGATTTCTGATCAGCCCGAATTTTCAATTTTTCGTTATATTCTTTTAAGTCCGTATAATTCATAAAAAAAACGACTCCAAAACTAATAAATCATAATTTCAGAACCGGTTTTCATCAAGGTAGAATCGAATTTTACCTAACAAATGTAACCATTATTTAACAAGATTTGAATGACATATATGATAGTTTTCCGGATTTCTTATTTTTGCAATCTATTTAAAATCAATTCAGATAATGGCAATAATCAGAGAACTCAATAACAAAATACCAAAAGTGGGTAAAGACTGCTTTTTGGCCGAAACAGCGACCTTAATTGGCGATGTGGAAATTGGTGACAACTGCAGCATTTGGTATAGTGCAGTGCTTCGTGGCGATGTGCATTACATTAAAATTGGCAATAACTCAAATGTACAAGATAATGCCACCATACACGCAACCTACAAAAAAAGCCCAACCAATATTGGCAACAATGTAACCATTGCCCACGGCGCAATTATACATGGTTGTACCCTGCAGGACAATGTTATGATTGGAATGAATGCGGTAGTTTTAGACAATGCCGTGGTAGAAAGTAATTCAATTGTGGCTGCCGGCTCGGTGGTTACAAAAGGAACGGTTGTTGAATCGGGGAGCGTTTATGCCGGAGTACCTGCAAAAAAGGTAAAAGATATTAGCCCCGAGCTGTTGCATGGCGAAGTTGAACGAATTGCCAATGCATATCATACCTACTCCAGCTGGTATAAAGACTAACACATAACTTTTGTTTTTAAAAAAGAACGACCAAGAGTTTTTACTTTTCAAATAGTTTTCCTTTTTTCGTTAAAAGTTAGTTTACTGGGTAAAAATAGTTTGTAAAAGCACCTTTTATTAAATCGAATAAAAAACACAGAAATACGATGAACGAACATGAACATTCATTCGAAAATTACAAAAACACGGATGAATGAGTTATATGTAAGTTCCAGAATGTCTTCTACTATTTTGAACATTCAGAAATCAAAAAAAACTTTATGCAAATGAAACCAACCTTATTAATACTCGCAGCCGGAATGGGAAGCCGTTTTGGCGGTTTAAAACAAGTTGAGCCGGTGGGGCCAAATGGCGAAGCCATAATTGACTATACTATTTTTGATGCCATACGTGCCGGGTTTGGCAAAGTTGTATTTATTATCAGAGAAAGTTTTGCCGATGCCTTTCGTGAGAAGTTTGATAAAAAACTGAATGGAAAAATTGAGGTTGAATATGTATTTCAGGAACTGGATAAACTGCCAAAAGGCTTTACCTTACCCAAAGGCAGAGAAAAACCATGGGGAACAGCCCATGCCATCCTGGTTGCTAAAGAGCTTATAAACGAACCATTTTGCGCACTTAATGCCGATGATTTTTACGGCGAAAAAGCCTACTCGGTTATGGCCGACTTCCTGCAAAATACAGTACAGGAAAAAACCTACTCGATGATTGGCTATCAATTAAATAACACGCTATCGGAGCATGGTTCGGTGTCGCGCGGGATTTGTACGGTAAACGAAAATAACAACCTGGTTAAAATTGTTGAAACCACTAAAATTTTCAAAAAAGGCGATGCCGCTGTTTCGGTTGAAGCAGATGGTTCCGAAGTGGCGCTGAGCGGCACCGAAAAAGCCTCGATGAACTTCTGGGGTTTTCATCCATCGCTGTTTACAAGCCTCGAGAAAAAATTTGTTCAGTTTCTTGAGGAAGAAATCGACAAACCAAAATCGGAAATGTACATTCCTTCGGTTGTTTTTGAAATGATTGAAGACAAAGAGATAGACGTTAAAGTTCTGGAAGCCAACTCGCCCTGGTTTGGCGTAACGTATAAAGAAGACAAGCCAATTGTGGTACAAAAGATTAAAGACCTGATTGATGCAGGTGTTTACCCTGAAAAACTGTGGGACTAAAAACAAAGATTTTCAACTAAACCAAAACAATGAATACCAGCACCGTTGCCATTGCCGGGAATTTTAAGCTTGAAGGCGAAATAAAAGAAGTACGCCCATTGGGCGAAGGCTTTATTAACGACACCTTTTTTATAGAAACCAAAGGCGTTGCTCCTGACTATATTCTGCAACGAAAGAATAAACGCATTTTCTCGCCTATCCCAGACATGATGGACAACATACAAAAAGTATGTACCCACATTAAAAAAAAGGTACTGGCGCAAGGTGGCGATCCGCTGCGTGAAGCAATGACTATTATTCCGGCAACGGATGGTAAGCTTTATTTTTTAGACGCCGAAGAAGAATACTGGGCTGTTTGCCGGTTTATTAACGACACCGTGGCCTACGAAGCTGCAGATACACCGGAGCTGGCTTATGCCGGAGGAAAAGGTATCGGTAAATTTCAATCGCTGGTTGCCGACCTAAAAGAGCCTCTAACAAACATCCTTCCCGGTTTCCACGACATTGCTTACCGGTTTAAACAATGGAAAGAAGTGCTGGCAAAAAATCCCGTTGGCAGAAAAAAAGAGGTTGCAGAAGAAATTTCGTGGATTGAAAGCCGAAAAACAGAAATGCTCGAATTTTGGCAGCTGGTTGAAAACCGTACCATTCCTACCCGAATCAGCCACAACGACACCAAAATAAACAACATTCTTTTTG
This sequence comes from uncultured Draconibacterium sp., assembly GCF_963676735.1. Lineage (NCBI taxonomy): Bacteria > Pseudomonadati > Bacteroidota > Bacteroidia > Marinilabiliales > Prolixibacteraceae > Draconibacterium > uncultured Draconibacterium sp. Next base: position 2,727,718 of record NZ_OY781464.1, read on the forward strand.
ATAAGAAAGGTGACGTACTTTGTGTAATTGACTTAGACACGGTGTTGAGCAGCACCGTTTTAAATGATTTTGGCGATGCCATGCGCTTTTACACCAACACAGGACTGGAAGACGATAAAAACACCGATAATGTATCGATGGACATGGCTATTTTTAAGGCTTTTTCCAAAGGATACCTCGAAGAAACGATTTCTTTTCTGACACCCAGGGAAATTGAATTTCTGGCTTTTTCAGCCCGCTATATAACCTACGAGCAAGTTTTGCGTTTTTTAATGGATTACATTGATGGCGATAATTACTACAAGATAAAATACGCCAACCATAACCTGGTTCGTACAAGAGCACAATATAGACTACTTTTAAGCATGGAAGCCCAATATAAGGAGATGAAGGAATTTATAACAACCTACGTTGCAGGGCTGAGAAACTAAAAATGTACGTTTTTAGCGCTTACATCTGTTCCCATAAATAAAGCAGCTTTACTCTCGAAAGTTTCTGCCGACTCGGTGGTTTCATAAACAATATTTCCTCCTTTTGTTAATCGCTCTTCCATTTCGGGATGTCGCTGCAAATAATCTTTTAATTTTTCGGCAACAATCGCTCCCTGTGTAAGAATATGAACGCCTTGAGGAACATGCTTTTGTATAATTTTAAGGAGTAAAGGATAATGCGTACACCCCAAAATAAGGGTATCCAGTGCAGGATCTTTCTTAAATATTGCATCGATATTTTTTCGGATAAAATATTCCGCGCCTTCATTTTCCATCTCGTTGTTTTCAACCAGGGGAACCCACATGGGGCAAGCTTCCTGAACGGTAGATTTTACCCGGCCTCCCGACCATTTTTCGAATTCGATGGGATAAGATTGCGAAGCCACCGTACCAACTGTTCCCAAAATACCAACCTGTCCGTTTTGCGTTATTTCAGCTACTTTTTCAACACTGGGACGAATTACACCAAGCACCCTGTTTTGGGGAGCAATATTTGGCAAATCGAGCATTTGAATGTTGCGTAAGGCTTTTGCCGAAGCCGTATTACAAGCAATAATTACAAGTGGGCATCCCTGTTTAAATAAATACTTTACCGCCTCAAGGGTGTAATTGTAAACCACATCAAACGAACGGGTACCGTAAGGCGTTCGGGCATTATCTCCCAGGTACAAAAAATCATATTCGGGCAAGGATTTAACCAGTTCTTTTAATACGGTTAAACCTCCATAGCCCGAATCAAAAACTCCGATTGGAGAAGACTTCATAGCATATTATTTTTATCGACCAATGCAGGCAGGCTTTACTATTAATTGCATGCGAGCCTGCCTTACTTTTCCTTTAATTGCAGTAGAAAAAACGTTTAACGTTCAGTGGCCATTTGGTAGGCACTATGGTAAAATTTGCCCAGATTCGACCAATCAAAATGCATCGATGCTTCTTCGCAGCGATAACGCAAGGCAATCCTGTCGCGTCGCGAGAGGTTTACAAACTCGAAGAGCATATTAGCCAGTTCTTCGGCAGCGCGATGGAAGTTCCCATCTGTGCGATCGATAATGTACATGCCATTCTCGTCATGGTCGGGTAAATTATTCACCACATAATCGCCAAAACCTGCAAGATTACTTGTTACCGAAGGTAATCCACTAGCCAAACACTCCAGCGGAGTGTAGCCCCATGGCTCGTACATACTCGGGAATATTCCTAGATGACAGCCGCGAACAAACTGCGTATAATCCATTTTAAACAATGGGTTGGTAGTAGAGATAAAATCGGGGTGATAAACAATTTTTACTTTATCGTGTCGGTTGTTTACCAGGTTCGAGGTTCGTAAGAAATTAAGAATTTCATCTTTAGCATCGTCAACCAGCGTATGAGTTACAATTTTTGGCAGGTTTTGGGTTTTCCAGCTTTGCACATTCCTTCGTAATTTTAAGCGCAGGTAGTCATCAACTAAGGCTCTTAAATCCGGAAATTGGTAGGGACCTTTTAAGGCTGTAATTTCTTTATACAAGCGTTCTCCTACCTGCTCCTTTATTTCTTCTACTACACGTGCAACATCTTCAATCTGTGCTTTTGATTGTAACACTTCAGGATTAAAAGAATAAAACGGACGTTTAGTGATGAAGAAAGAAACAACAGTCATATCGGTTCCGGCCTGCTGCATTTTCCAGTTTAAACGGGCCAATGCTTCCAGGGTAAGATCGTAACCTTTATTCTGATATTCGTATCGTCCGGATGTAAAAAAGTACAGTGTTTTATCCAGATCGAAAGAATAACTTTGAAAGAAGTGCCCCATTACAAACTCGTGAATTTTCTTTTTCACCTGTACGTGTTGATTCTGGACCTCGTGAATGGCTTCGAACCGTTCAATATTCAAACCATTCGGCAAAATCTTATCGGGTGTTCGGCCAAGCAAATTGGTACACTCGCTGGCCGTAACTTCACTTACTGTTGTAAACACATGCGCTCCATGAGCCGATGCCCGTTCAATCTGAGCAATTGGCATTACGTTAAACTTCTGGGCTTCCTCTTCCCAATTATAAAATGGCAGATGACTGTAGAACTCATGATCATTCATTGCCAGGTATCGTCCCAAAAGCGTAGCATGTGTGGTGAAAACGGTTTTTATATTCAGGTTTGATTTCCGTATTCCGGGTATTGGCAAGCCAGCCATCCACTCGTGAAAATGTGCTATTATATTGGTTTTGCAGAACCCTGTTTCGCACAGGTAATGAAAAAACTCTTTAACCTGAAAACCAAAGGCAGCCACTTTGTCCAGTAAATCATCGCCGTCGGGAATAGAAATATTATAATCTTTAAACAGGTAATATTTTATTTCTCCGAGTTTATCGTAAACAGAGTAAGGATTAAACAGTACAACGTTTGGCCTTCCAGACACTATCCACTGGCCATAGTAAACTTCAAACCCGCGTGATTGCATCTCCAGAACAGCCTGTCCGATGGGTGTTGAAAAATCAGTAGCCGGATCGAAATGGGCGGCTGCCTGATCCGCAAAATACGGCCCAATCAGAAAATAATTATCGTGCCCCCTCTGTGTGATTACCGATGGAACTTTTGAACGTATAACCGTATATATACCACCAACCTGGTTACATACTTCCCAGGCGATTTCAAATAAAATGGTTTTGTCTGTTTGTTCGTTCGTATCCTTATCCTTTTTTAATTTAGTTGCTGCCATGTGTTCAATTTAGTTAGATCTTTGTTTTTCATTTGAGCATTCAAATACTCTCAACTGCTCATTCTTCCTGCCATTTTAATTCCAATAAATATAGTTTTTATCTATTATCATTGCAATATGTTTTAAAATAAAAAAGATTATTCGCCACCAATACCTAAAATATGCTTAAAATTTATTACATAAAACAGCCTTCTTTTCTACCGTGTACTTTTGGCACAGTTAAAAATGATAGTGGCAATCTACCGCTCGCAAAATTCTTCCGGTCGCTATTTTTATATTAAAAAAAGGCATAAAAAAACCGCTTAACTTTCGATAAGCGGTTTTTTGTTATATGCTAATGGTATGTTTTACTGTATACCTAATTTTGCTTTAACCAATGGAAGAACATCCACGCTCTGGTTTGATTTGTACAAAATTGTTCTGTTTCCTGTACCTGCGTCAAAAACATAAATTAACCCTTGTTCTTTTGCTACTTCTTCAATTGCCTTTTCTGCTTTATCAAAAACAGGAGTAAGCAGTTCGGCTTGTTTTTGCTGAACTTGTTGTTGAGCTGTTACCTGGTAATTCTGAATGCGTTGTTGTACATCCTGAATTTCTGCAATTTTTGCATTTCTTTTTATTTCTGATGCTGCTTCTCCCAATGCTTCAAATTCGGCTAATTTCGCCTGATAGTCTTTTTGCATTTCGCCAAGAATTTCTTCCAGTTCTTGTTGAAAGGTGTTAAATTCTGCTTCTGCAGCAGCGCGCTCGGGCATTACTTGTACCAGGGCTTGCAAATCAATGTGTCCAAACTTTAAGGCTTGCGCATTGGCAGCAGTATATGATGCTACAGTGAACACGAGCACTGCCATTAGTTTCATTAAATTCTTCATAATCAATGTGGTCTTAATTTTTGCTTGCAAATATAGTATTTAATACCAATTATAAAACGAGCATTTCAAATAATTACACTCAAAAGTTTAATTAAACAAAAGCCCGTTCATTACTATACTGCTTAAAATAAATAATTAATTTTTATGGTATAAAATAAATTCTGCGATTCAATTTGAATCCACCATCCTATTTCGGTCTATTACTTGTATCCCAGTTTTTGCAATACCTGGTCGCTCAAATCGTAGCGCGGGTTGGTAAAAAACAATGTTGCATCGCCTGATTTATCAAAAATAACAGCATAACTGCCATCGGTAGCAATTTCCTGAACGGCATTAAAAATGTCGTCTTGAATAGGTTTAATTAAACCCTGCCGCTTTTTAAACAAATCGCCGTTAGGACCAAAGTACTTGCGCTGCAATGTTTTATATTCTTTCTCTTTTGTAATAATAACATCTTCGCGTTTACGTTTCATATCTTCCGATAACAGTACGCTTTCAGCCTGAAAATCCTGGTACATCTGTTCTATTTCCGCATGCATCGATTCCAATTCTTTTTGGTACTGCGACGACAATTGGTTCAGCTGCTCCTGTGCTGCGTTAAACGAAGGAATGTTTTCCATAATATATTCAGAATCGATGAATGCAAATTTTTGTGCATTTGCAAAAACGGTAATTGAAAATATTACGGCAAGTGTTAAAATTATTTTCTTCATGGCAAATTCTTTTTTAGTTAAACTGGTTTTTGTCTATCATATTTTATGCCAAACCTATTTCTTGGTTTAAAACTGTTGTCCGATAACAAAGTGGAACTGACTTCCTGCAGCATCGGTTACACCGGGCACATCGTCGAAACCATATCCCCAATCGATACCCATTAATCCAAACATTGGCAAGAAGATACGAACACCAACACCAGCCGAGCGGTGTAATTTAAATGGTACATAGTTTTGGAAACTTATACCTGCATTACCGGCCTCAAGGAAAGCCAGGGCATAAATGGTTGCACTGGGTTTCAAGGTTATTGGGAAGCGCAATTCGGTAGTAAATTTCGAGTACATATTCGATCCGTTGTTCGGGCTTAAGCTGTAGTCTTTGTAACCACGCAGGGCAATATAATCGGTACCGTAAATATTGTACCCCGACATACCCGAGCCACCAACAATAAATCCTTCGAATGGCGATTTTCTGCCTTCGTCAAAGTAGCCAAGAAATCCCATCTCGAGTGCGGTTTTAAGTACCAGTGTATGATCGCCTCCCGGGTTGGTAAGAGGTGTAAACCATTGGGCCTTTAACAACCATTTGTGGTATTCAATCCACTTGTAACGCTCTTCGTTTGAAATGCTTTCATCCGAGTAGTCTTTATCGTTAAACCACGAGTATGGCGGTGTAACTTTCAATGCCAATGAAATGTTCGACCCTCTCCTTGAATACAAAGGATTATCAACCGAGCTTCGTCCGAAAACGGTTTTAAAACTCAGGTTATTAAAAGTACCGTTCACCTGTCCGGTTTCGTCGGCAAGGAAGTAAAAATAACTTCCCATGTTTCTTAAGTTATAGTGCTCGAGCGACAACTCGTGATAAACCGTAAAGTAGTCATCGGGCCACGATAAGCGGTAACCATATCCCAGGGCAAGCGCTGTGGTTTCCCAAATCTGGTCATCTTCCTCGTTGTCATCTTCCGAATCGTAATTGTAAGTATATTGCGGATAGCCATAACCTCCGTATCCGCCATACCCATAGGGCGAATAACCGGAACCATAGGGCGAATAACCATAACCTCCATAGCTGCCACCGTAGCCATAAGGCGAATAGCCGTAACTGCTTCCGTACCCGTATGGATTGTAGCTTTGGTAATATTTATTAGCACTGTAGTTTATGCGCGAGTGTGACAGAGATACCGAGAACGAGTTTGGTTTTTTACCACCAAGCCAGGGCTCGATAAACGATAAACTGATTGTACGGTAATATTTTCCACTGGTTTGATAACGTAAACTCAGTGTCTGCCCGTCACCGGTTGGCAACGGACGCCAGGCTTCCTTATTAAAAATGTTACGAACCGAGAAGTTGGCAAATTTTAAACCAACCGAGCCCACAAACATACCGGCTCCCCAACCTCCTGATAATTCAATCTGGTCGTTGGCTTTTTCCTGCAACTGGTATTCAATATCAACAGTTCCATCTTCGGGGTGAGGTTGTACATCTGGATTAATGGCTTCAGGATCGAAGTGCCCGAGCTGTGCCAGTTCCCTGTACGATCGCATCAACAAGGTTTTGCTAAACAAGTCTCCCGGATAAGTACGAAGTTCGCGTCGGGCAACATGCTCGTGCGTTTTTGTGTTTCCAACAATTCGCACTTCGTTAATGGTTGCCTGTTTTCCCTCGAAAATACGCATTTCGTAGTTTATGGTATCGCCGTTTACATTTACTTCAACCGGATCGAGATTAAAAAACAGGTAACCACGATCGAGGTAAACGTTATTTAAACCTTCTTCATTATCAAATAAGCGTTTATCCAAAATTTTCTGGTTAAACACATCTCCTTTTTTTATTCCTAAACGTAAATCAAGATAATCAGATGGATAAACCGTGTTTCCCACCCAGCGGATATCGCCGAAGTAATATTTGTTCCCCTCTTCAATATCAATGTTAATATTTACCCGTGGTTTGTTTTTTCGCCCCACCTCTACCTGGTAAATTGAATCGTTTGTGATAATAGCATCGCGGTAACCCTTTTCGTTGTATTTATCAATGAGGTTAGCCTGATCATTCTCGTATTCTTCCTGCAAAAACTTTTTGGTTTTAAAGAAGTTGCGCAACGATTTTTCGTTGGTCTTTTTCATGGCCCGTTCAAGCGTAATATCCGTTAGCGCTTCGTTGCCAATTATTTCGATATTGTTAACCTTTACTTTCTCTTTTTTATCAACATAGATATCGAGCACCACACTGTTGTTTTGTGTTGTGTCGTCGCGCTGTACAATGTTAACCTCGGTATTTAAGAATCCTTTCCCGTGGAAGAGGTTCATAATGGTTCGTTCGGCACTGTTTACCTGATGATCGGTAATCTGACTTCCACGAAGCAGTAACACTTTTTCGGTAATATCATCTTTCTCTGATTTTGATACCCCATAAAAATTTACATCTGCCAAACGCGGACGTTCCTGCAGGTAAATATCTAACCAAATCTGGCTTCCAACTATTTTTGTGGCCTGAATTTTCACATCGGAAAACAGGCCCTGCTGCCATAGTTTTTTAATTGCCAGTGTAATCTCGTCTCCCGGCACCATAATTTCATCGCCAACCTTTAAACCTGATAGCTGAACCAAAACGGTTTTATCCAGATACCGGATTCCTGAAACCTGCACGTCGGCAATGGTGTATTGGCGTGCGCTGGAATAATAAATCGAAAAGTTCGTACTATCAGCATCTTGTGCAAATAACTGTGGTACAAACACCGTAAAAAGGAATAAAAAGGCGAGTAATGGTCTTTTAATTCTACTCATAAAATTAGCTCGTTAACTGTTCACTTGTTTTTCCAAATCTTCTCTCTCTGTTCTGATAATCAATAATGGCTTCAAATAAATCCTGTTTTCTAAAATCGGGCCATAATTTATTTGTAAAATGTAATTCAGAGTAAGCTATTTGCCACAGTAAAAAATTACTTATCCGGTATTCACCGCTGGTTCTAATCAGCAGTTCCGGTGCGGGCATTTTTGCTGTTGACAAATAATTCTGGAACAGTTCGTTATTTATTGTTTCTTGTGTAATCTTGTTTTGTTGCACATCTGCAACCAAATGCTTCACGGCATTTACAATATCCCATTGTCCGCTGTAACTCAAGGCTAAAACCAAGTTTAAGCCGCTGTTGTTTTTTAATGCGTCAATGCATCCGTTTAGTTTATGGCGAACTTCTTCGGGCATTATTGCCACGTTACCAATTACGCTTAAACGAACGTTATTTTTATTTAGCTCATCGGTTTCTGCTTCAATGGCATGTACCAAGAGCCCCATCAGTGCATCCACTTCTTTTTTGGGACGATCCCAGTTTTCGGTTGAGAATGCATAAAGCGTAAGGTGTTTAACGCCAATTTCACCGGCACCTTCCACTACCGAGCGAACAGACTCAACGCCGTTCTCGTGCCCCATAATGCGCGGCTTGCCGTGTTTAGCAGCCCACCTTCCGTTGCCATCCATAATAATGGCAATATGTTTTGGAATATTGTTTTTATCTAATCTTTCAGACACTGTTTTCATTACCAATTTTTAGCATCGTAAGCCGGACATGCCTTTTTTCCTATAAAAATCATGTACGTGAGATGCACTCCCAGGTACCCTGCCCAATCATTATTATGCGAACCGTCGTTATAAATTATGGTTTCGCCAAATCCGTTGACATGTGCCAATGGATCGTCCAGGTCATCCAGCTTATCGCTCATGTATTTTCTCATCTGGTACTCAACTCCCAGACCTAACCTATCGCCAATGGTGTATTTAAAGCCAATACCAAATGGAATAGTTGGTGTAACTACCGATTCTTCATAATCAGTTACAATAATTTGCCCGGTTGCCGGATTGTATTCCAACTCTGGATGGTTGGGATTAAATTCTGCGATTTCCCTGGCTTTAAAATTATAAGGGAAATAGGCAACTCCTATTCCTGCGGTAACATAAGGACTAAAGCGTAATTTCTTTTTTCCCAATATATACCTCAGGTAATTAATTTCTGCCTGCAGGGATAAATCCTGAACCATTTTATCAAACTCCCACGGAGCGCTTTCTACTTCTCCGGTGCTCGAAAAAGTACCGGTTAAAAACATGGCTCGCATCGCCACGCGGGCATTAAAATTATACCTGAAATAAGCACCAAAATTTAAATTGAACGATTGAAACGGGGTATCGTCATCCATGTCGCCATGTACCGAAGTTAACGAACCTCCCCAAATTCCTATGTCAGCCGTTTTTTGTGCATGTACTGAAACAGTCAGAAAAACTGTAAGCAACACCAATAATAATTTCTTCATTTTGGTATTAAATTTTGTTTTTTTCACAATGGTCTCAGACATGTTATTTTCTTTCATTTTACTCAATTGAAAGGGTATTCTTTATTGTTGAATCAAAATGAATTTACACCAGGCAAAAAGCCTCAAATCACACTTAAAATCCGAACAAAAACAAACACCATAACCAACTGAATATCAATGAACTTATAGCTTAAAAAACGCTTTAACTTTTGCTTTCAAAAGCTACAAAAGTAATATAATTCTAAAAATAACATGCTCCTTTGCTATTATAAAACCCAAACAAAGATTAAAAATTGTTAAGTAGGCCAATGAAATTCAGTTCCTCCGGTCGATTCCCCACATTAACTTGGTTCGTAGGGTGTGAAAAAATGGCTGTTCGGGCAGCTGAAGTGTTTTTAATTTAAAGGCGGCCTTTTTAACCGTTATTTTTGTTGAAAACTCAACAGCTACCGAGCGCGAATCGAGTGAAGTCAGGTAGTTTGTTCCCCTGCCCTCTACTTCCAACTCAATTTCACTGTCGTCGGGAACTACAATGGGCCTGATGGTTAAATTATGCGGCGCCAATGGTGTAATAACAAAGTTGGCAGAATTTGGTGTTAAAATAGGCCCACCCACACTAAGCGAATAGGCTGTTGAGCCCGTTGGTGTAGAAATTATTAAACCATCGGCCCAATAATTATTCAGAAAGTCACCATTAATTCGTGCAGTAACATTTAACATCGAAGCGTTATCGGTTTTTAACACCGTCATTTCGTTTAGTGCAAAATTGAAATCAAGGTTTTCACGGTTCGAAAACTCAATCTCAAGCATTGAACGCTCAACCACCTTGTAATTTCCGGTAAAAATATGTTCCAGAGCACTGTGCACTTCATCTTCCGAAATATCGGCCAAAAACCCCAGCCTGCCGCCATTTAATCCAATAACAGGAATATTAAAATTTCGGATATTTAACACGGACTGCAAAAAGGTTCCATCGCCACCAACACTAAAAACAAAGGAATTATCAGGATCAAAATCGGAGTACGAATGAAAAAATGAAGTGTAATAAGTGGAACTGTTTAACTCTTCAACCAGGTGCGAATAAAACGGTTTATACAACTGCACCTGAATATTTTTTGTGCGAAGAAAACTGAAAAACTCCTGTAAAACAGGAACAAAATCATCTGAGACAATAGTGCCAAACACTGCAACTTTCACAATGGGTAGTAGTTTAAATGTTCATAAATTTCATAAACTGATCGAAGCGATCCTGGTAAAGATCGTTTAACATCGACCGATCCTGATAAATTGCTTTAACATTGTAATCGTATCGCATAAGGGCCTGCACCACCCCCGACAACTCCTCCGAATCAAGTTTAATAATAACATCAAGCACATTCGCTCCCGGCTTCCGGTCGATAAAGAAACTTAGTATTTTTACATCGTTGCTTTCCACAATCTGGCTTATTTGAGCAACCGAATAATCGGTAACATTCATTTCTACAACCACAACACCGCCCACTTCCTGCAGCGAAAACAGGTTGGCAAACCTACGCGCCAAATCATACAGAGTAATTGCCCCAAGGTAATAATGATCGACATCCAACACCGGCAATACACTAATTTTTAGTTTGTACATCACCACGGCCAGTTCAAAAATATGCTGATCCTTGTGTGCATGAGTGGTATTTAACTTATCGAGCGCTGTTGAAATGGGAACTTCCACCAGGTTCAGATCGTAAATTAATTTATCAGATACAAGACCAAGGTATTTTGTATCGTCAACCACCGGAATATGCGACACACGATACACATCCATATGACTCAGCGCCTTACGCCCGTTATCGGAACTGGTAACCGCCGGAATTACATCTGATATTAATTTTTCTGCCAACAAAACTTTAGTGTTTAATGTTATTCGTTCAGTCTGAAAATAGTAACTTGCATTATTAAATATTATCGTTTATGACCAGACTAAGTGTAAATATAAATAAAATTGCAACACTGCGAAACTCTCGCGGAGGCAAAGTTCCCAGTGTAAAAGATGCCGCCATTAATTGTCAGAAATTTGGAGCACAAGGCATAACCATTCATCCACGACCTGATGAACGCCACATTACCCGTAAAGATGTTTATGAAATTAAGCCCGTTATTACCACCGAGTATAACATTGAAGGTTATCCGAGCGAAGAGTTTTTAAAGATGGTTATTGAAGTGCAGGCCGACCAGGTTACCCTTGTTCCTGATACGGATGCGCAACTTACCAGCGATCATGGCTGGGACATCTGGCAGCATCTTGGGTTTTTAAAAGAGGTAATCAGCCGTTTGCAAGAAGCCGGAATTCGTACTTCGGTATTTGTTGATCCGGATGAAAAAGCAGTGGAAGGAGCTGCCGAAATAAAAACAGATCGTATTGAACTATACACCGAACCCTATGCATCAATGTATCCTTTGGATAGAGCAAAGGCGATTGAGCCCTTTGTTGCAGCGGCTAAACTTGCCGAAAATTTAGGAATAGATGTAAATGCCGGTCACGACCTGAGCCTTGAAAACCTGAATTATATGTATCAAAAAATCCCGAACCTGAAGGAAGTCTCCATTGGGCATGCATTAATTGCCGATGCGCTTTATATGGGACTTGAAACAACAATAGAAAAATACCTCAACTGCCTGAAATAAAACTTAATCAGGCGAAAATTCAACAAAGCAAAATAAATGGATTTATTTTTCAGGAAGCAAGGAAATGGAACACCTTTGGTGGTCGTTCATGGCCTTTACGGGTCGTCTGACAACTGGATAAACATTGCCAAGCGGCTGGCAGAAAAACACACAGTTTACCTTGTTGACCAGCGCAATCATGGCCGTTCGCCATTTGCCGACTCGCATACTTATAACGATATGCGCAACGATCTGGAAGCCTTTTTTGAAAAACACGGTATTGAGAAAGCCATTTTACTTGGGCACAGCATGGGCGGCAAGGTTGCGATGTGGTTTGCTGCTGATTTTCCCGAAAAAGTGGAAAAACTGGTAATTGCCGATATCGCTCCAAAAGATTACCTGCAATTAAAAGAAGACAGCCAGTTTTACCTGCACCAGAACATTCTTTTGGCCATGCAGGAGATTGATTTCTCGTTGGCAAAATCGCGAAAGGATGTTGATGATTTTATGGCAGAAAAAATTGACAATGAACGCATAAGACAGTTTCTGCTGAAAAATGTGGAGAAAAACAAAAAAACAAAACAGCTGCAATGGCGCTTAAATGCCGAAGTACTTTATGATTACCTTGAAGAGATTGTAAGTGGAGTGAATATTCATTGGTTAGACGACAGGATTCCAATAACCGCTTACCCTGTTATTTTTATTCGCGGACTGCTTTCAAAATACATTCTTGACAACGACAAGGAACTGATAAAAGAGATTTATCCGGAGGCCCGCATTGTTGATATCCCCGAAGCAGGACACTGGTTACATGCTGAACAGCCCAAAAAGTTTGCCGAAGCAGTATTTATGTGTTGTTGATTGAGGAAATTGTTGCAATGCTTGAATGCGGTAACGCTGCAATGATTTAATGAGCGGTAACTTTGTTTGTCGCTATTGCTCGGAGGCCTACCCCTTCGCCAAACACAATTGTAAAACGGTTAACCCCATATTACACCGATACGTCTCTGTTTTGCATTTCTAGCGGTTATACTTTAGTGTGGTTTCCCTCAAAAAGTTTTTCTGCGTTGTTTTCAATTGTTTCCACTGAAATCGCCATCCCCAGTTACCGGTAGGTGTTCCAGGGGTGTTCATTCGCGAACGCTCGTCAAGCTCCAGCACATCCTGCATAGGTAAAATAGCGGTTTCGGCAACCGAAGACATGGCCATTTCCACCAGTTTTCTTATCGAGTCATAAGTTGAGAAATATTTGCTTACCATTTCTTTTTCCTCTCCATCAACCTTATTTAACCAGCCAAGTGTGGTATTGTTATCATGCGTTCCGGTGTATACCACAAAGTTTTTATCGTAGTTATGCGGTAAATCCTTATTGGTAGCATCAGTGGTAAAAGCAAATTGCAACACTTTCATTCCGGGTAAATTAAAGCGTTCGCGCAAGTGGTCTACCTCAGTGGTAATTATTCCCAAATCTTCAGCAATAAAAGGCAAAATACCAATCTGGCTTTTTATCAAACTCAACATTTCGTAGCCATGCGCCGGAATCCATTTTCCGTTAATAGCCGTTTCCTCATCAGCCGGAACCGACCAAAACGACTCCAAACCGCGAAAATGATCGATACGCACCAGGTTAAACATATTTAAATTAAAATGCAGTCGGGCCATCCACCAATCGTATTGGCGCTCTTTTAGTTTCGGCCAGTCGAACACCGGATTCCCCCATAGCTGGCCAGTTTCAGAGAAGTAATCGGGTGGTACGCCTCCTACTTCTGTTGGATTTAAATCCTCATCCAAAAGAAAAATATCTGTATTGGTCCAAACATCAGAACTATCACCCGACACATACAAAGGAACATCGCCAACAATTTGCACCCCATTTTCGTTGGCATAGCGTTTTAACCCATGCCATTGCCTAAAAAAAAGAAACTGAATAAATTTTTGATAATCAATCTGTTTTTTCAATTTGGCCGTTAGAGCATCCAGCGCATCCTGCTCCCTGAATTTAATGCCCCTATCCCATTCGCTCCAATGCAATCCGCCAAAATAATTGCGTGCTGAAATAAACAAGGCATAATCATTTAACCACCAGCCATGTTCATTCAAAAAGTGGGAATACTCATTGCTGTAATCATTAAAACGATTTTCCTGAAATCGAATAAAAGCCTTTTCCAGCAATGATTTTTTCCAATGTGAAACCTTGTCAAAATCTACCTTCTTCGCACTAAACCGTGGCATTGCCTGAAAATCGTCAGGTGTTAACAAGTGTTCCTGCATTAACAACTCACTATCAATAAGCAAGGCATTTCCACCAAAAGCTGAAAAACACTGATAGGGAGAATTACCTGCACCAACCGGCCCAAGAGGCAGAATTTGCCATAGTTTTTGCCCGGTTTCTACCAAAAAATCGATAAAGGCATAGGCCTCTTTTCCCAGGGTACCAATTCCTTCGGCCCCCGGTAACGAGGTAATATGAAGAAGAATTCCACTTTTTCTATTGTTCATTTTTAAAATTTTCTCTGAATTGTTGTAAATGCGCCGCCGTTTCTCTTACAATTCGCTGAACTGCCAACCCATGGTTTAAATCAGCAATTGCGGCTTCCTTATCGTCACCGGTAAAAAACTGGTAATGTGCATGAACCATCGATCGCAACCACCCCGGAGGCACATGCCCCGAAGGGAAACTGCTTACCGGCTCGTACCTGCTCCCAACCATTTGTTTCACCCATTGGTTTGATCCTTCGGTGTAAAACTCAAAATAATCGGGATTTTCCGAAGAATAGCGCAAAGCTCCTTTTTCGGCATAAATCTCCAGGCTAACGAGGTCGCCCGAGCCTGAACTGATGCGACTTGCCGACATATTGCCAACCGCCCCACTTACCGGCTCGAATAATGCCAGCGAACTAAACAAATCAGAATCTGCCGGCACACCTGAAAATGTTCCGCCCTGCAAAGCGCTTGTAATTTGTAATTTATCGCCCATAAAAGCCATCAACAGACTAATACCGTGCGATCCAAGATCAGCCATTGCGCCCCCATCAGGGGCAGGAGTTAAACGGGTAACCCGCTTTTTCCGATAACTTTCCTGCAGGTAGTCGCCATGGTAATATTTTAAATCAAAATGAATGGGTTTACCCAGCTTACCCGATTGCCACAATTTCAAACATTGGCGCACCGAGGCGGTTTGCAAATACTGAAATCCTACCTGTATTTTTACATCCGAGCCAACACTTTCGAGCAACGATTTCATTTGCTCTTCTTCAGCAAGCGAAGCGCACACCGGTTTTTCCAGGTAAATTGACTTTACATGAGGCATTCCTATTGCCAGTTTAAAATGCTCGAAATGTACCTTGTTGGGCCCCAGTATAAAAACGGACTCAATGTTTTCGTTCCTGCTGAATTCCTCAACCGACTGCGCTTCAAGAAATCCCATTTCGGTGGCAAATTTTGCCCTGCTCTCCTGTCGGGCAGAAGCCACTGATTCTAAAATAATATCAGGAACATTTCCATAGTAAAATTTTAAAGCCTGAATGGCGTAAACATGTGCGCGGGCAATTCCTCCTGCCCCAATAAAACCAACATGTATTTTCCTCATGAATGTTGTGTTTAATTTCATTCAAAAATAAGGGAATTAACCAAAAAAGAATGCTGCCGGTTAGCTTTAAACACATCCCCGCCAGCATTCTCCTCATCTAAAACCACTTATGCAAACTATTTTAACCATTTATCCAGCCAGTTAAAAAATACGCGTTGCCACAGAATTCCGTTTTGCGGTTGCAACACCCAATGGTTTTCTTCCGGAAAATATAACATTTGAGCCGGCACCCCACGCAAAACAGCTGCATTAAATGCTGCCATTCCCTGCTCGGGAGGTACACGGTAATCTTTTTCTCCCTGCACAATTAATATTGGGGTGTCCCAGTTTTGAATGTATTTGTGTGGAGAGAAAGTATACGATCGTTGGGCAGCAGCATTTTCTTTATCCCAATAAGCGCCGCCATAATCAAAATTCACAAACCACATTTCTTCGGTAGAGGTATACATGTGTTCGAAGTTAAAAATACCATCGTGAGCAATAAATGCACTAAACCGCTTATCGTGATTTCCGGCCAGGTACATTACCGAAAAGCCGCCATAACTGGCACCAACAGCACCAAGTTTTGTTTCGTCAACGTATGGTTCTTTAGCCACTTCATCAATAGCAGTAAGCAGGTCTTTAATATTTTGACCACCGTAATCTTTCGATATTTGTTCGTTCCATTCCTGTCCGAAACCCGGTAAACCTCTTCGGTTAGGAGCAACAACGATATAATTGTTGGCCGCCATCATTTGAAAATTCCAACGGTACGACCAGAACTGACTTACTGTCCCCTGTGGTCCACCCTGATTATAGAGTAAAGCCGGGTATTTTTTGTTCGGGTCAAAATGTGGCGGGTAAATAACCCAAACAGCCATTTGTTTGTCATCGCTTGTAGTTATCCAGCGCTTTTCAACTTTACCCATTGTTAACTGATCAAGAATCCCCTTGTTTACTGCTGTTAGCGCTTTATCCGTTCCGGTATTCGGGTCGACCAAATAAAGCTCAGCCGGGTGCGACATGGAAACTTTTTGCGCCAACAACTGATTACCTACAGGCACAACACTTTGGTAATTATGAATACCATCAGTTATTCGGGTAAAATTACCAGCTGCCAAATCCAGATGATAAATCTCGTCGGTTGCATGAATATCGCTGATAAAATAAATCGACTTTCCGTCGGTGCTCCAGTTTAGTCCATGGGCATTCTGATCAAAATTCAGGGTATAATCTTTTTTCTCACCATTGGCAAGGTCGGCTACAAACAATCGGTTTTTATCCGACTCGTAGCCATCGCGCTCCATACTTTCCCAGGCAAGGTATTTGCCATCGGGCGAAAAAACCGGATTTTGATCGTAGCCCATCATTCCTTCAGTAAAATTGCTGGTTTGACCATTCGCTGTATCGTACAAATAAATATCAGAATTGGTTGACAGCGAATATTCCAGTCCCACTTTCTTTTTACACACATAGGCAAGCGTTTTCGAATCGGGGCTCCAAACAATCTGTTCGTTACCGCCAAAGGGTTTCATTGGCGAATCGAAACGTTCCCCGGCCATAATATCAGTTC
Organism: uncultured Draconibacterium sp.; assembly: GCF_963676735.1. Lineage (NCBI taxonomy): Bacteria > Pseudomonadati > Bacteroidota > Bacteroidia > Marinilabiliales > Prolixibacteraceae > Draconibacterium > uncultured Draconibacterium sp. Next base: position 2,744,575 of record NZ_OY781464.1, read on the forward strand.
CTTGGCCCACTTTACCGTTTTCATAATCGGCAATAAAAATATGGTTGTAGGTATAATCATGCCAGGTATCCCAATGCCGGTACATAATATCGTTTTCCAATCGGGCATTTGCCTTGGGTAAATCCGGAAAAAGATCATGAATATCATCATCAAGCTTAACCGCTTTTAGGTAATATATTTTCGACTGATCGGGAGCATATTGAAATCCGAATATTCCTCCTTCAATGTCGGAAACCTGCTTTTGCGAACTTCCATCAGGATTCATTTCCCATAGCTGCACACTACCCGAAGCAGCCGACAAATAACCAATTTTTTGGCCATCGGGCCGCCATAAAACATTGTACTCGTTGGCAGCTGTGTTGGTAATATTTACTGCTTCGCCGCCACTAACCGGAATAGAATAAACATCGCGGTACGATTTATTCTCTTCAATGTTGTAATAGGTAACCGTATATAAAACAGTTGTGCCATCAGGCGAAACCTGGGCGCCCCCCAAACGACCAAAGGACCAAAGCACCTCAGGAGTCATCACATCGGAGCTTAACCGGGGCGTTTCCGGCACATAGTTTTTTGAAGCCTGACCCGCTTCTTTTTGGGTACAACTAACTACCCAAAAGGCAGCAAATAATAAAAGTGCAATGTTCTTCATGATTTTATCTTTGAAAGATTTAAAACTCAAAATAAAAACTTTTGAATGCTTCTGGCAATGATTTTTGCACAAAAAAAGGTGTCCATGCAGACACCTTTAATTTTACACTGTTTAACTTTTATGACTATGGTAATTCCAAATTGCTATAATCAAACACTCCGCTGTCTAAATAGGTCTCGCCACCGTAGTCGCTTGCTGTAACCTCAAACTGTACCGAGTCGAGTCCGGCTATGCGCAAACTGTTCAGGCTAAACGACACGTATGCGGTGTAAGGAATCGATTCCTGGTCGCTGTTTGCATTGTGCCGCAACTCCAACTGAATGGGCTGATCATCGGCTGTAATTTCACCGGGTTGTTTTACCAGGTTCAGAAAATGAATTTCGTTGTACCCCCAATACTTTAACCGAAAACTCAACAAACTGTCTTTTATCCAGGCTTTTTCAACAATAATTGGGTCGTTGCCAATACTATCCTCAATTTCTTCAGTTATGTCCAGCACTCCTTTCATCAACACATCGTTAATATTGTTAACTTTTACGTAGTAGCGGGGTGTAGAGCTGCTTGTTTGGTCTTCGTCTAAAATGGTATAATTTACCAGAACACGGTCACCATCCGAAAAATCTTCAAACCACCGTGGGTTTGTTGCAGCCAACGGAACCAATACATCGTCACTGTCCATCACTAAAGTTCCAGAACTTTCGCCATCTCCTTTGTATATCCCAAAACCAATCCAAACATCGTTGAGCGAATATCCGTCATCATCTAAACATCCGGTAATAAAAACCGTTAATCCAATTAAAATTCCTAATGCTATCTTCTTCATCACTGTTTAAATTATTTAATCTCAGCTGTTAGATTTAAGAAAAAGCAAAAAGGTTGCGTTGAAAAGAAAATATTGTAGTTTTATTGAAATAACTTTTGGAACAATTATTGCATACACATATGTAAATATTTATATATTTGAACAAATTTTGATTTTCTACCGTTGATAACAATAAAAGCACAAATACAATGAAAACAAAAATTACAACTTTAATGCTTGCATTTATGTTGGTATTGAGCTACACCTCGTGTAATGCCAAAACCGAAAATTCAAACTCGAACAATCCTTCGGTAGCATCAGCCGACAAAGCCACCACAATGCTTACCAAGGCCATGTTTCTTGAAAAAATATGGGATTACGAGAATTCGCCAAAAGAATGGAAATATAAAGGTGACAAACCTGCCTTAATTGACTTTTATGCCGACTGGTGCGGGCCATGCAGAACAGCTGCACCAATTTTGGAAGAAGTAGCCAACGACTTTGAGGGTAAGGTTCATGTGTACAAAATTGACACACAAGTTGAGCGTGAGCTGGCTGCGGTGTTTGGAGTTAAAGGCATCCCTGCCTTTTTGTACATTCCAATGGAAGGAAAACCGACCATGACATCGGGCATTGCCCGCACTAAAGAAGACACAAAAAGGATGTTTACCGAAAATATTAATACTATTCTATTAAAACAGTAATAGAATAGTATTAACAGGGTGAGTGAAGGGTAATAAACAGGCTGTCAGATGATTTCTGCATCCTGTTTTTTTATGCTTATAAACGATTGATTTTTGTGCTGTTTAAAAACGCTATAGTTTTATTTATCCCTTCGTACATTACCAAATCCTCTTCCACAAAACGTACCTTTCGGCGGTACTCTTTTACAAAATTTTCGATAAATGGTGATGATTTCATAGGTCGGCGAAAATCCATAGCCTGGGCTGCATTGTATAACTCAACAGCCAGTATTTTCTCGGTATTCAGAATTACTTTTAAGGCTTTTGTTGCAGCATTTCCGCCCATGCTTACGTGGTCTTCCTGTTCGTTTGACGATGGTATAGAGTCGACAACACAAGGTGTACAAAGCTGTTTATTCTGACTTACAATTGAAGCAGCGGCGTATTGTGGAATCATAAAGCCCGAATTTAATCCCGGGTTAGCAACCAGAAACTCTGGCAAACCTCTCTCTCCTGCAATCAGGCGATAGGTCCTACGCTCGGAAATACTTCCCAACTCGCTAATTGCCATTGCCAGAAAATCAAGCGACAAGGCCAGGGGTTCTCCATGGAAATTCCCCCCGGAAATAATCAAATCCTCATCCGGAAAAACCGTTGGATTATCGGTTACCGAATTAATTTCAGTCTGTACCACTCCGGCCACATAATGTACCGCATCTTTTACGGCACCGTGTACCTGCGGAATACACCTGAACGAGTATGGATCCTGAATATGTTCTTTGGGTTTGGCCTGCATCTCGCTTCCGGCAAGTACATTTCTAAAATTTTTGGCTGTTTCAGCCTGGCCTTTGTGTGGTCGAATTCGTTGTATGTTTTCTGAAAACGGTTCCAACAAACCATCAAAAGCATCAAGCGACAGTGCTGCAATAATATCTCCCTGGTCGATAATCCGGAAGGTTTTTAACAAGGTATAAACAGCATGCGCACTCATAAACTGGGTGCCGTTAAGCAAGGCCAGTCCTTCTTTTGCTTCAAGTTTTATAGGCTCCCACCCCAACTGCTTTAATACCGGCCCGGCCGCTTGTTTTTTCCCTTCAAAATTTACTTCGCCAAGGCCAAGTAAAGGTAAAAACAACTTGGCTAGTGGCGCCAAATCGCCGCTTGCACCAAGCGACCCCTGTTCGCAAACCACCGGTAAAACGTTGTGGTTAAACAAGTCTAAAATACGCTGAACGGTAACCAACTGCACCGCCGAATTTCCTTTCGCAAGGGCATGCGCTTTTAACAAAAGCATCAGCTTAACTACATCGCCAGGTATTTCGTTTCCCAGGTTGCAGGCATGCGAAACAACTAGGTTTTCCTGTAGTTTACTCAACTCATCTTTCGATATTTCAATGTCGCACAAAGCCCCAAAGCCGGTATTAATACCATAAAGTGGCTTTTCTGCCCGCTCAAGTTTATTATCAAGATACCTTTTACTTTTATGAATAAGCTGAATTGAAATCTCGGATAGTTTGAGTTTTACTTTGTTTTCGAGAATATCCTGAATAATTTCAAAAGTGAGATTTTTGGGTGTAATCTCAAAAATACGATTTGCCATGATTAAAACTGTAAAATTACTAAACGATGGAATTGTTAAAAAGGTAAGACATATTCGTGCACAACGGGGTATTTTTGTTGTAATACCTAAGCGCGAATCTATGAGCTAAGCTGCAATCCTCAAGGGAAACGCACATCGCCTCCCAGTATTTTTACAGTACGTTTTGAAACTGTTACAATCATTGCTTCCAACATTTTGGAGCAATATCGGATAATTCAAACAGCTATTTCAGGATTTTTATCAGTTCTTTAATGTCGAGCAATTGCTGATCGCCGTTATCCATATTCTTAAGCGTAAACTTGTTGGCCTCCATTTCGTTATCGCCAGCCAGAATCACGTATGGAATTGCTTTACGGTTGGCATAAGTCATTTGCTTTTTCATTTTGGCACTTTCCGGGAATATTTCGGCATTTACGCCTTGTTTCCGAAGCTCGTTAAGCACCGGCAAACAATACGCTTCTTCTTTTTCGCCAAAATTTACAAAAAGTACTTTTGTGGTTTCCAACGACTTTGCCGGAAAAGCATCAAGTTGCACCAAAACATCGTAAATACGTTCCGCACCAAACGAAACACCAACTCCCGAAACATCGGGCATACCAAAAATACCGGTTAAATCATCGTAGCGTCCGCCACCGCAAATGCTGCCAATTTTAACATCGTTTGATTTTACCTCGAAAATAGCTCCGGTGTAGTAGTTAAGTCCTCTTGCCAGCGTGAGGTCGAGTTCAACCGTGGTATTTAAATCGATGTTTTCCAAATAATTAAACATGGTTCTCATCTCGGCAATTCCCTTTGCTCCAATTTCTGTTTGGCCAATAACCGTTTCAATTTGAGCCAGTTTTTCCGGAGTTGTTCCTTCAAGTAATAAAATGGGTTGAAGTTTTTCAACTGCGTCCTGTGAAATGCCTTTTTCAATCATTTCAGCATTTACTTTCTCCAAACCAATTTTATCCAGTTTGTCAATAGCCACAGTAATATCCACCATTCGTTCTGCCTCGCCAATAGCTTCGGCAATACCTGCTAAAATCTTTCGATTGTTAATTTTTACGGTGGTGTTTATACCCAATCGGTTAAAAACATCATCAATAATCTGCACTAATTCTACTTCGTTAAGCAGGCTGTTGCTTCCAATAACATCCACGTCGCACTGATAAAATTCGCGATAACGTCCTTTTTGCGGACGATCGGCACGCCAAACCGGTTGAATCTGGTAGCGTTTAAACGGAAATGCCAAATCGTTTCGATATTGTACAACGTAACGGGCGAATGGCACGGTAAGGTCGTAGCGCAATCCTTTTTCCGAGAGCTTTGTGGTAAGTTTATTTGAGTTTTTTTCGTCAAGCATTTCCTGCGGCACTTTCGAAATAAAGTCCCCCGAATTCAAGATTTTAAATAACAATTTATCTCCTTCTTCGCCGTACTTTCCCATTAAAGTTGAGAGGTTTTCCATTGCCGGAGTTTCAATAGGCTGAAATCCATACAAGCGAAAAACTTCTTTAATGGTATCGAAAATATAATTTCTTTTCACCATTTCTACCGGTGAGAAATCGCGTGTACCTTTTGGTATTGACGGTTTTTGTGCCATTCTGAAAAATTTTATAAGGCTGCAAAAGTAAACATTTCTAACAAACTATCAGGAATACAGCCTGCCGAATGATTAAGAATTAAAGCTGAATATTAAGTTGATTTAAAATTCCGGCTATATAAACAGTACAGCCGGTTTCGCCTTCCTTGGGTGCCCAGGTTGCAAAATTTTTATCGTCGGCGGGTAAATACGGCCCATCTTTTATTTCGTATACCACTGTACCGCTTTCAAGCGAAATAATAGTGTGCCATGTGGCCGGGGGAATTTCAACACCAAAATGTTGCTTTTTATCCAGAATAAGATGGTCGCTAATAACTCCCTCGTTGGTAAAAAAAACAACCAGCAACTTTCCTTCTAACAAAAGAAACACCTCGCGTTTATCAGGGTTCTCGTGTTTATGAGGCTGCACATACGAGCCTGGCTCAACGGCATTTAACATCCGGTTAATGGGATCGTTAAAATCAGGATGATAATTGTAATTTTTTCTGAGCCTTGCCGATTGAGCTGCTTCAGCGCTAACTCTAACCAATAGCTCCTTATTGATTTTTTTTATCATTTTATTGCAAAAAACGAATGGTAAACGGATAATAATAAGCTGTACCGTTACTGGCCGAAACAGCGCCAACAATTACCAAAACCAACCAGGCTATTCCAAAACCAATGAGCATTAAAACGCCAATTCCCACAAAAATTAAAATTACAGATATGAAAAAAATAATGGACCACGTAATCTGAAAATTTAATACTTCCTTTCCTTGTTCATTTACAAAATCATACTCATCCTTTTTCATCAGATAAACAATAAGCGGGCCTATTATATTTCCTGCAATAGGAAGAATAAAAGTTGCCAAAGCTGCAATGTGTACAAGCATTCCCCATTGTCGTTCATTCGGATCTTCGATAATTCGGTACATTTTTCAAATTTTGTTCAACTAAACTAATGAATTTTTGTTTATTCGTGCAAAAAAGAAACAAAGCTTTTTTTACAGAAAAAACTACAAATGGAAGATAGAAAGAAAGACGGCAGGTACGGTAGATTGTACAAACAATTAAGCGAATTGGTTTTAAAAAGCAACAACACACAGGCCCGGATGGCTACCATTATTGCGGTTTTACATCATAAAATGGAATATTTTTTCTGGACAGGTTATTACTTACTTGAAGATGGTAAAATGACAGTAAACTCGTACCAGGGACCGGTAGCCTGCCAGGTTTTGGAGAAAAATAAAGGCGTATGCTGGGCTGCTTTTAACCAGCAAGAAACAGTTATTGTTGAAGATGTTCATGCTTTTCCCGGACATATTGCCTGCGATTCCAGATCAAACTCGGAGATTGTAGTTCCATTAAAAAATGCCGAAGGTAAGATAATTGGAGTTCTGGATGTTGACAGCTCTGAAAAAGCTGCATTTACTAAAGTTGATGCACTTTGGCTGGAAAAGATATTAGAACTGATTCACAGCTAAGTTGCTCGAACTTTTACCTAACAGAACCATCAATTAAATAGACTCCAAACAGTGTTTAACGACATACAAACTTTCGTTTTTTGGTTTGGTTAAATTTATTGTTGGTCGCCAACATTACCGTTATCCATAAAAAATTCAAATGGCAGGCTAAAATACGTCTTGTATACGGCCATAGTATTTCCAGAATCAGTAGGCTTCCTGTCCATCGTTATTTAAAATTACCAAATATCAACAGAATGTTAAAATAGTATATCACATTTCCACAAAATCACACCAATTGTGTCTTTTTGAAATTCTATTGCTATTTTTGATACCATATTGAATTATATAATCAATTAAAATAGCAGTAAGATGGAAAAAGGACTAAAAAGCAATCATTTTGTAAACCTCAACTTAAATGTTAGAGGCTTAAACCAGTCGGCAACCTTACTTATTAACGAACGAAGCAACGAACTCATTCAGAAAGGAGAAACTGTTTATAAGTTGGGACTTGGCCAATCGCCTTTCCCGGTACCGGAAATTGTACAGGAAGCTTTGCGAAAAAACGCCCATCAGAAAGACTATTTGCCGGTTAAAGGCCTAATTCCCTTGCGCGAAGCAATAGCTGAATTTAATTACCGACACCAGGGTTTGGAGGGATCGGCTGACGATATTATGATTGGCCCCGGCTCGAAAGAACTTATTTTTATTTTACAATTGGTTTATTATGGCGAACTTATTATTCCAACACCAAGCTGGGTATCGTACTCGCCACAAGCGCGTATTGCGGGTCGCCATGTTACATGGGTTCCCACATCAGAAGAAAGCGAATGGAAATTGAGTCCGGAAAAGCTGGACCTGATTTGCCGCACCGACCCCGACCGACCGCGCGTGGTTATTTTAAATTATCCATCGAATCCAACAGGGGCAACCTACTCTGAAAATTGGTTGAAAAAACTGGCCGAAGTAGCCAGGAAATATAATATTATACTGATTTCGGATGAAATTTACAGTTTACTCGACCACAACGGAGAGCATGTATCGATAGCAAGATATTACCCTGAAGGCACCATTGTAAGCAGTGGTTTAAGCAAATGGGCAGGAGCCGGTGGCTGGCGACTTGGCACCTTTACTTTCCCATCGAACTTAAAATGGCTGCAAAACGCCATGGCTACTGTTGCCAGCGAAACATTTACATCAACCAGTGCACCAATACAATACGCAGCAATAACGGCTTTTGAAGATCATCCTGAAATTGATGAATACCTGCTGCATTCGCGCCGTATTTTAAAAACACTTGGCAGCTATTTTGCCAACCGGCTACGTGCAAAATACATTACGGTACCCACGCCGAAAGGTGGATTCTACTTGTTCCCGAATTTTAACCTCTACCGTGAGCGGCTTGCTGCCCGGGGTATTCTTACTTCGTTTGAATTGTGCGAGGCCATTCTTCGCGAAACGGGCGTGGCTTTTCTTCCGGGCATGGACTTTGGGCGTCAACCCGAAGAGCTGACCGCTCGAATTGCCTATGTTGATTTTGATGGCGAAAGTGTTCTGAAAACAGCCATGACTGAATACAAAGACACTCCTTTAACCGAAGCATTTTTGAAAAAATATTGCAGCAAAATGATTTATGCCATAAAAAAACTGGAAGACTGGCTCGATGAATTATAAGGTGGAAAACACAAAAACAGCACCGCAAAAACTTAGTAGGAAAGGTAAGTGAGCAATTTTCAAGCTTACCTCTCCTCCCCCCTTTTCTTATATAATCTGTTAATACCCCGAATTAATACCTTAACTCGCACCAACAAGTATCGTAACTTTCAGTGCAAAAACCGCATGACTATGTTTTCTCCAGGCATAATTAAAATCTTGCAATACCTTTTTGTTATGCTTTTTCCCTTCGTAAGATTATTGTTGAAAGTGCAGGCATTGCCCGTAAAACAGCCCTGGTTTATAGAAACATACCAATTGAAATACTTGAGTAGGGACACTTCATTGCTGTGGGAAAAGCTACTTTAGTCAATAAAAAACGTAAACAATTCTTGACTTCAGCAGATTAACATATTAACTTTACTACTACATGCACGATAACATTCAATTTAACTCGACATCATGAAATCATACCTAATTCTTCTGATTTTAGCATTTATTACACTTCCTTTTTACACAATAGCCCAGCTGAACTATATAGAACAAGGAGATAAAACCGGTTTTAGTTTCGACACTTACGGACGAGTAGGTGTGGATTGGAATTACGATAACGGGGGTTCAATAGGTAGAAGGTTAAATTTAAATAATATGGGTAGTATTGGTGGCCGTTTAGAGGAACAGGACTACCTTGAGTTGGTGCCAACCTTTCATTTTAAACCATTTAACGACAACGACCCCACAAAAATTAAAGTTCAAACACGGTTTGCCGTTTATTCAAATAGTTTATCCCTGTTTGGCAATTCGTCAACCAGTAGCTTAGGAGGCCTTACCATTGCCATGCCAGAAATTTATGCCGAAGCCAGCAATATAAATGGCAAAGATCTGAGTATTTGGATTGGAGCCCGCCTTTACCGAAAAGGAGAAGTGCATATTGCCGACCATTTTTTCTTTGATGACCATTCAGGACAGGGATTTGGCGTAGCGTTTAAAAACACACGTTTTGCGTCCATATTTGTATCTTCAACAGATACCACAGCCGATGTTCCGCCCTATTTTTATTTAAATATTGGCGATGGTGTAACAAATATCGCTCTTCGTCAGCGCAATGTTCTCGTTGTGGAACACGATTTTCAGCTAAATAACCAGAACACACTTACCGGCTTATTTGAATTTCATCGAATGGGTGGCGCAGAAAGCAATCCTATTCCTACACCATTCGAAGAACATGAACCAGGTATTATTCTAAATTACCCGTCAGATCATGGATTTGTTTACGGGCTTAAGCTTCAATCCGAACTACCATCTCCTGGCAACAGGGCGTATAACACATTGGCGATTCGTTACGGTTCCCGCATTGCTAATGGTGGCGATGGGGGGCACTCAAAAACCTGGGTAACGTACGGCGCTCCCGACCTCGATAAACTTAATTTTTCAGGTGCCTATTCATTGTCGATTGTAGATGAAATAAAGTTCGACCTGTCTGAAAAAAATAATTTTAACGGCTACTTTATTTTTACACAGAGTAAAGGAGCTGCAGATACAAAAGGGATGGCAAAAACTTACTGGGCCCGCGAGGTATACAATTACAAACAAGACCTCACCTTTGGATTCAGAGATGTGCATTACATTTCCGACAAATTCCATTTACTTAGCGAATTCCATTATTCGCAGCGAACAGATGGCGAAGATCCTAAATATAGTTATCAGAAATTCAGTCTGGCACCAACATTTGCTCCAACCGGCGAAAAAAGTACCAGCGTAAGGCCACATTTCCGGTTCATATTTTCCTTATCACACTACAACAATGCTGCTGTAGAAAACCTCTATTCACCGTATTTACAGTTTGTGGGCAAGCAAAAATGGGGACATTATTTAGGCGTAAAAGCCGAATGGTGGTTGTAGATTTTCTACCTTTGCCACCAGTGGAAAGCAAACGATTAAATAAAGCAATTTCAGAAACCGGCTTTTGCTCGCGGCGCGAGGCCGACCGTTTTATTGAAGCCGGACAAGTGAGGGTGAATGGAGCCGTAGCAGGTTTGGGAGTAAAAGTTACCCCCGACGATAAAATTGAAGTAAACGGAGAAATGATTAGTAAAGAGGTGCCCAAAATTTATCTCGCTTTCCATAAACCCGTGGGAATAACCTGCACAACTGACACCAGCAAAAAAGACAACATTATTGATTACATTAATTTTCCTGAACGGATATTTCCAATTGGGCGTCTGGACAAACCAAGCGAAGGCCTTATTTTTATGACCAACGATGGCGATATTGTAAACAAAATACTGCGCGCCGGCAATAATCATGAAAAAGAATACATCGTAAATGTAAATCGAAAAATAACACAAGCTTTTATCCGGCAAATGAGCAACGGCGTTCCCATTCTCGACACGGTAACAAAAAAATGCAGGGTCGAACGAATCAACGATTTTACCTTCCGCATAATACTTACACAGGGGCTGAACCGGCAAATACGGCGAATGTGTAAACACCTGGGCTACGAAGTTACGCGATTGAAGCGCATGCGTATAATGAATATCAGCCTTGGTAAATTAAAACCAGGCCAATACCGCCACTTTTCTCCAAAAGAGTTACAAGAAATTAACCAATTGCTAGCCAATTCAATTAAAACAGAGGAAGCATCTGAAAATTAAGTGGGACTTAGGACTAAACCAACAACTACTTGCCAATTTACCATTTAAGATTTTTTGTGATTATTTGATTAATCAGCCAAAACTTTTTACGAATAAAAGCGTTTATTTGCAACCACTTATAACGAAGAAGTAAGTTTATGAGAGCAAGTGCGATGTTATTAATTCCGATGTTATTTTTTATGCTCCTGGTTGACGCATACACCTTTCATGGCATAAAACCTTTGCTCATCAAACTCAAAATAAAATTTTTTAAACAATTATTAAGTATTCTGTTCTGGGGTATTACCGTTTTCATTTTTGCAGGATTTTGCCTGTTTATGTTCGGTATAAAACACGTTAAACAAGCCGATGCCTATATTTACGCCGGATACCTGGTGGTGAGTTTTGCCTTGTTTTACCTCCCCAAGTTTGTATTCATTGTTTTTGTTTTGATGAAAGATATCCACTTGCTTTTTCGAAAATTTATTGATTGGACAAAAAGAACACGAAGAAAAAATAGTACACCAGCTAATAAGGGGAGGAAAATGGAGCGAGCAGAATTTTTATATCAAATGGGACTGGTTTTGGCAGCTATCCCATTTGCGTCAATCCTTTACGGAGTTACAAAAGGGAAATTTAACTACCGCGTAATGCGCGAAAGTTTGTATTTTGAGAACTTGCCAAAACCATTCAGAGGATTAAAAATTGTACAGGTATCAGATATGCACCTTGGCAGCTTTAACAAAAAGTTCGACCAGGTGGCAAAAGCTGTTGAATTGATTAACGAACAAGAGCCGGACATTATACTTTTTACTGGTGACCTGGTAAATAATTTTGCCGAAGAAACCGAAGGCTGGGCACCGGTACTTTCTAAACTGAAAGCCACCATTGGCAAATATTCCGTTTTGGGTAATCACGACTATGGCGATTACTCGGAATGGGAATCACCTGCTGCCAAAGAAAAGAACCTGGCTGCAATAAAACAGTTTCACAAAAAAATTGGATTTCGCTTACTGCTTAACGAAACTGAAACCATTAGCATTAACGATGAAGAAATTGCATTGATTGGTGTGGAAAATTGGGGTAAACCTCCCTTCCCTCAGCATGGCGATTTACAAAAAGCGGCAGAAAAAGCAATTGGCCAGCCCGTAAAAATTCTGATGAGCCACGATCCTTCGCACTGGGACGAAGAGGTATTAAAATATACCGATATTGATTTAACTTTTGCCGGACACACACATGGCATGCAGTTTGGAATTGAACGTGCCGGAATAAAATGGAGCCCCGTGCAATACAAATACCCACGATGGGGCGGATTATACCGCGAGGGCAAACAATTTCTATATGTAAACCGTGGTTTTGGTTACATTGGGTTTCCCGGGAGAATTGGTATGCCTCCCGAGATAACCGTAGTTGAGTTGGTATAAATATCTGAAAATGGTTTAAAACTGCTCTTTTCCAAAAATACTACCCGCATTTTTCTTCGACTTGCCGTTTAGGTTGAGCGAGTATGTCACCCCCAGCTCCACAATGGGGCCATAGCGGTCGTACTCTACTTCCTGGTAAAATATTTGTTGTTGCTGAGCATTGTAGGCACGCGTATTTAACCCGGTTTGATTGGATCCAAAAATATCCAGAACTTTTACCGAGAAATCCCATCCGGCTAGCTTCTCCGGGGTGTAATTCAAAGCAGTATTGCTCATCCAAAAGTTGTAATTCTCGCCTTGTGTTGTAACCGTTGACGAGCGGGCATCAAAATCAAGCGTAAATTTTATCTCCTTCGTAAAAAATAAATTCATATTTCCCTTTATGCTCCAGTTGGTGCTCGAATTATCTTCTTTGTAACCAAACACCTCGCCCTGTGCATTAAAATTATACAAAGAGCCACCAATAAAAAATTTGGCAAATTGCCCGGCACTCAGGTTGGCGTTTAGCTCAGCACCCAATGACTGCACATTGCCCGAGTTGGTATAACTGCGTATCAGTACGTTTTCTTCTTCGTAAACAGTGTTCACACGGAAAATTGCATTATCGGTTCCACGGTAAAAACCGGTTAGAGTAAAACTTTGTTCGCCCACTTTTTTATGCAGCGAAAGCTCAAAATTAGTCAGGTATTCGGGCTCCAGTTCCGGATCGCCAACCAGGTAAACCTCGTAATGACGGCGGTAGAGAAAAGGCACCATATTTTTTGTTGGCGGACGGTTAATCCTTCTACTCGCAGCAAAGGTGAGTACATGCCTTTCATTAAAACCGTATTGCAGGTGTAATGTTGGAAACCAATCGAGCTGCTGAACTTTGTATTCGGTCTGCTGTGGACGTTCAAAAATATCTACATAATCCGGGTTACCAATCTCCAGTAACTGATCGGTATATTCCAGACGTAAACCGGCAACCAGGTTTAATTTTCCGAAAGTTCCTGAATAATCGATGTAGCCGGCATAAATAGCACGTGATAATTCCACATCGTTATTAAATTTATTGTTGGTACCCCAGGCTCCGGTGTTTACATTTAAGGTATCGTAATTGTATCCACCCTCCTGTTTTACAAACTGGGGCTGAAAACCAATTCCAAGTTTACCTTCGTTTTCCAACTCTTTTTCCCACTCTACCGAAGTGCGAAAACCATCCAGCGGAGTGGCATCAGTTTGCTGATAATGTTTTAGCAACTGGCCTGGCTCATCGTTGGGTTTGTCAAAATCGTAATCCAGGTTATCCAGGTGGCGGCTTAAATTCGAGTGTTCGTACAACAACGACAGTTTCACCTGCGATTTATTGTCGAACTTTTGAATGAGGTCGATGTTTGCCGTATGGAATTTCCCAAAACGGTCGTCGGTATTCGGATTGTAAATCCAATGGTTTTCAGCATCAATTCCCTGAATCGGATTTTTTTCCACATCGCCATAAAAATTGTTGTACACATAAAAAGCCGAACGCCCTTCAGTGCGATTTCCGTAATAATACGAGGCTGAAACCGTACTATTTGCTGAAAGCTTATAATCGATACCCCAATTAGCCGAATAGTTTTCATACCATTCCGGGCGTTCGCCATCAGCCACCATGTGATAATACGATCCATTGCTTTGTAACAGTCGCGCATCGCCAACGCGCAGTCCGTTCACATTTTTATAGTTGTAATTTACCCCGCCAAATAAAGCAAAGTCGTCTTTCCGATAGGCCATATGTAGTCCGGCACCATAGCGGTCGTCTTTCATTTTGTAGCCACTATATTTATCGGTTTTATTTCCCCAGGGCGAGCCTCCAAGCAAGCCATTAGACGAAATAGAGAAGCCGTCGGCACCACTTTTTTTCGTCTCAATATTTATAATTCCACCTTTACCCTGGGCATCGTAACGTGCAGTTGGCACTGTAATTACATCAATATTTTCGATATTGCTTGCCGCAATTTGGTTTAACAAAACCGAAGCCTCCATTTGTGTTGGTTTTCCATTCAAATAAACCATAAAATCACTTGTTCCGCGCAAAGAAACCGTCCCATCCGGATCAACCGATACCGATGGTAGTTTATTCAACACATCAACAGCAGTCCCCCCGCTGGCAGTTTCAAAGTCGCCGGCCCGGTAGGTTTGTCTATCTATTTTTCGTGAGGTAGCCTTGGCATTTCCCCGAACTTCAACCCCCTCGAGTTCCATTGATACTGCAGAAATGACAATTTCACCCAAATGAACATGTAGTTTGTTCGCTTCCACCAAAACCGCATTTATGGTATCGGTTTGGTAGCCAATAAACGACACCACCACTTTATAATTACCATTTTTAAGATCATCAATCTTAAAACGTCCTTTATCGTTCGAAACAGCTCCGCCAAGGGGCTCACCAGAGTTTTCAGAAATTACTGTAACAGAAGCAAAAGGAACCCTGTCGCCCGAATCGTAATCTTTAACAAAGCCTGAAATGCTTCCTGTTTGGGCAAATACACCGCTTAAAAACACTATAAAAACTGCGGTTAAAAGTATTTTAAGAAAATGGGTCATCTTCTGATTGATTTAAGTTATGAACATTGAAAAACAGCGCGCAAAAATAAATGTTCAAGCTCAATTCTAATTTCTGAACAATCAATTTAGATACGAGGTTACAATAATGTTTCGAACCTTTTTTGCATTCAGAACCATGGTTTGCAACAAGAGGCTTAACTTGGATTTAATTGAAAAAATAGTCTACTTTTACTCGTCTTAAAATTATTATTATGAAGTGGTTTATATCGGCTTTACTAACATTGGCATGCATGCAACTTTTTTCACAAGAAGTTGACCTTGAGAAACTGGATAACTATTTTGAAAAAACAGCGCAGGAATGGGGAATTCCGGGAATGAGTGTTGGGATTGTAAAAGATGGGGAAATTGTTTTCAGTAAAGGATACGGATTGATGGAAGTTGGCAAATCTGACCGCCCTGACGGCAATACCCTGTATGCCATAGCCTCGAATACCAAAGCTTTTACAGCTTTTATAATTGCACAGCTGGTTGAAGAGGGCAAATTAGAATGGAACGATCCGGTGCAAAAACACCTGCCTTACTTCGAATTATACGATCCTTTTGTAAGTAGCCAAACCACCATTAAAGATTTGCTCTGTCACCGGGTGGGGCTCGGAACTTTTAGTGGCGATATCATGTGGTATAAATCGGATTTAACTTCGGAAGAGATTATAAAAAGAATAAAACATTTGGAACCTGCATTTAAATTCAGGGATGGATTTGGCTATTCAAACCTGATGTATATTACTGCTGGCGAAGTTATAGCAAAGGTTACCGGAAAAACATGGGGAGTTAACGTGCAGGAGCGTATTCTAACGCCCCTGGAAATGGAGCGCACCATTTATTCGCTGCAACAATTAGAGCCACAAGGAAACTTTGCAACGCCTCATGCATTTGAGAACAACGAAAACCACCCTATTTCGTATGTAGATTGGGAAGAAGTAGCAGCATTGGGCGGTTTAATATCGTCGGTTAACGACATGGGCAGGTGGATGATTTTCAACATGAATCACGGAATAATTGGCAACGACACCCTGCTTACGACTGATTCGCGAAACATGATGTGGAAAATGCACAACAGCTATACGGTCGACCACACCAAGGCCAACGATTTTAACACTCATTTCCGTGGTTATGGACTGGGCTGGGGACTGGCTGATTATTACGGCCGACTACGTGTAAGCCATGGTGGCGGATACGATGGAATGATTTCGAGTGTAAATATGATACCCGACGAGAAACTGGGCGTAGTAGTGCTTACCAATGGAATGAATGCCCCAACAGCAGCGGTAACTTATTATGCACTGAATGCATTTCTTGGAGAAGAAGAAAAAGATTGGTCGGCAGAAATACTCGAGCAAAGTAAAAAGCAAATGGAGCAGGACACCCGGATTTCATCGCGCGAAGAAAAAAGGGTACCGAACACCGCTCCATCACTTCCAATCGAGAAATACGCAGGTATATACAATTCTGCTATTTACGGCAAAATTGAGGTAAAACTGGAAAACAATACACTCAGAATTTATTTTGAACATGCACCAGAACTTGCTGCCACAATGGAACACTGGCACTACGATGTTTGGAAAATTAATTGGGATTATACCCATGCCTGGTTTAGCTTTGGTACGGTAAAATTCAATACCACCAACAATTTAGAAATATCAGGACTCGACTTTGACGTACCCAACAATGATATATTTTTTGATGAATTAAAACCAGTAAGAGAGAATTAAAGTAAAACGTATTGGGGAACAAACTTTCAACACCACCTTAATTCACTTAGAAATTATTGTAACTTCACCGTTTTAAATCTAAAATCAACTATGAGGCTCAGTCCACGCATGCAATTTCTTCTTCGAAACGGTTTTAAAGGTTTTTTATGGCTGATTATTATCCTCGGAGCCTACTTCCTTTTTAAAGAACTGGTAATTTCTCACGCTCCCGACGAGTGGATGGAGAAAGTTTACGCAAAACCTGTGCTGGTTTACCTGGTATATTGTTTCTCCGAATTTTTCTTTGGCATCATTCCGCCTGAGCTCTTTATGATTTGGGCCATAAACAAAGATACGCTTGCGCATTATTTTATGAACCTGGCTTTTTTTGCTGTGGTTTCTTACATAATGGGTTATGCCACATTTTTAATTGGTCGTATCTTTTATCATCGTGATGGTTTTAAACGATTCAGAAACACGCTATTAAAAGAGCAGTGGCCCTTACTTAAAAAATATGGATTATTTTTAATTATTGTTGCTGCCCTAACACCATTACCGTGGGCTGCCGTAAGTCTTTTGGTTGGCTCTGCCGGTTACCCCTCAAAACGTTATCTGAAATACGCCCTTTTTCGTTTGCTGCGTTTCGCCGTATACGGATACATCATTTTTCAAACCCACATTATTTAAAGTTTAACAAAACATACCTCAAGCTCTTTTGTTATTACAAAAAAAAGAGTAATGATTGAGCGACTAAAACATAGGTGGAATATCAACAACAACTTTCAGGTACTGGTAATACTGATTGTATTTGCAGTAACCGGAACCTCAACTCTTTACGTTAAGCGTGTTATTTTCGAGTTTATTGGCTTTTCCGATTTTGCCAGCCTATGGCTTAAAATACCTTTGTACATTATTGTAATTTTTCCGGTGTACCAGGTTTTATTTTTGATTGTTGCCTTTATTTTTGGCCAGTTTAAATTTGCGTGGAATTTTGAAAAGAAAGTTTTTTCACGCTTTATTCCGAAAAAGAAATGAAAACAATACTTGTAATTATTTCCATATTAATAATACCCAATTTACTGATGAGCAAGAATATACAAAAAGCTACACTGGGCGGAGGATGTTTTTGGTGTACCGAAGCCATTTACCTGGAATTAAAAGGCGTTACAGACGTAAAACCAGGCTACAGCGGAGGCCATGTAAAAAACCCTAAATACAAAGAAGTTTGCGAAGGCACAACGGGTCATGCAGAAGTAGTGCAAATTACTTTTGATGCCGATATTATAAGCTTTTCAGAGATACTGGAAGTGTTTTTTATGACACACGACCCAACTACCCTGAACAGACAAGGAAACGATGTTGGCACACAATACCGCTCTGTTATCTTCTATCACAGCGAGGACCAAAAAGAGGTGGCTGAACGCGTTATCAACCTTTTTGAAAAAGAGGAGGTTTACAGCAAACCAATTGTTACCGAAGTTACCGAATTTGATAAGTTTTATATTGCCGAAGATTACCATATTAACTATTTTGCACGCAACAAAACACAAGGATACTGCCAGTTTGTGGTGGCTCCAAAGCTTGAAAAGTTTAAAAAAATATTTAAAGATCAACTAAAAAAATAAGCAAAATCCATTATAAAATTACTTGCATGAAAGCCATTATTTTTACACTAGTTCTGTTTGCTTTTGCCATTTCTGCCTCGGCGCAGAATCAGCGTGAATTTTCGTATACCGAAGGGGATACCACCTACACCATGAAGCGCTATGTTTTTATGTTGCTGAACAAAGGCGAAACCCGCAGCCAGGATTCCATTCAGGCGGCCAAAATACAGGAACAGCACCTGGCACATTTAAATAAGCTATCGGAAGAAGGTAAATTAATAGTAGCCGGCCCCTTTGAAGAAGGTGGCGACCACCGTGGGCTGTTAATTTTTGATGTAGCTACTGTTGAAGAAGCGTTACAACTTGAGGGTGCCGATCCGGCTGTAAAAGCCGGGCGCTTAAGCATGGAAGCTTTTTATTGGTGGGGAGCAAAGGGGACGGTTATTAAATAGAGACTTTAAAGAAAATAATACAAAAAAGAGCAGGAAATTTAAGGTTCCTGCTCTTTTTCATTTTTTATAATTCGCGTATCCAAATATTACGGTAACTCACCGGATTTCCGTGATCTTGCAACTGAATAACATCAGCACCGTGTTTTTTAACACTATACTCCGGAATGCCAATATACTCCGTAGGGCCGCGCAACTTCGAATTGTTCTGTACCAAAACGCCATTATGCAAAACGGTTACGGTAGGCGGGGTAAAAAAGGTACCATCGTCGTTAAAACGTGGAGCCGTATAAATTATATCGTACACCTGCCACTCTCCCGGTGCTTTACAAGCATTTACCAGGGGCGCATGCTGTTTGTACAAACTACCGGCCTGTCCGTTACGGTAGGTGCGGTTTTCAAAATTATCAAGCACCTGAACCTCGTAGCGGCCTTGTAAAAATACACCACTATTACCACGGCCCTGGCTTTTGCCAACCACTTCTGCCGGCGTACGCCACTCGATATGCAGCTGAAAATCTTCGAAAACACGTTTTGTTTTGATAATACCGGTGCCTTTTTTAACTGTTACACATCCATCGGCAACCTCCCACTCTACTGCACCACCATCTTTGTTGGTCCACTCGCGGTTAATATCTTCGCCGTCAAATAAAACAATCGCATCCGACGGTGCGTCCATAGGGCTTTCGCCAGGAGTAATTATCCGCACCTCCGGATCCCAGATTTCAGTCATCTGTGGTTTCATTTCCATCGACTCATCCTCTTCCTGAGCCATCGCAAATCCTGCAGAAAAAATTAATGCAAGCGTTAAAATTTTAATCTTCATTTTTTGTTGATTTAGGTATTTTAAATTGCCCCTCGCTAAAAACGAGGGGCATATTCTTAATTGTTAAAAATTTCCTTTCGATTGAAGGTTGGATTTCCAGCTGTTTTATGCATTAACAGCGAGGGTAAATGATTTATTACAATCCAAGTTCTTCCATTATCGCATCAATTTTTGCATCGGCCTTTTGTTCTTCGGCATCAAAATCTTCACGCGAATTTAGTTTTCCGGCTACTTCAAAATAGAATTTAATTTTAGGTTCTGTTCCCGATGGACGTACCGATATTTTTGTTCCGTCCTGCGTAAAAAACTGCAGCACGTTTGAAGTAATTTTCTGGTCAATTTTCTTTTCCTCGCCTGTTAACAGATTTTTAGCCGTGAGGTTCGAATAATCTTTAACCCACTCCATTGGCGAACCACCCAGTTCTTTTGGAGGATCGTTACGGAAGGTAGTCATAATCTGCTGAATTTCTTCGGCACCAGATTTTCCTTTACGTACCACGTATTTCATTT
Source organism: uncultured Draconibacterium sp. (assembly GCF_963676735.1). NCBI lineage: Bacteria > Pseudomonadati > Bacteroidota > Bacteroidia > Marinilabiliales > Prolixibacteraceae > Draconibacterium > uncultured Draconibacterium sp. The sequence continues at coordinate 2,764,715 of NZ_OY781464.1, forward strand.
TTTCGCGCGAGAAACCATACTCCAGATAAATATCCTGAAGCAGCTCGTACAAAGTTTTTCCCTGGTCAATTGCCCAGGCTGTAATTTCGGCCATTAATGCACACGACGAAACAGCATCTTTATCCCTTACAAAATCAGAAGGCATAAAGCCAAAACTTTCTTCACCTCCGCCAATGTATTTTTTCTGACCTTCGAGGTCGCGAATTACCTCGGCAATAAACTTAAACCCGGTGTACACATCAAAGTATTCAATATTGTTTTTGCGGGCAACTTCGGCAATCATTTCTGTTGAAACAATTGTTTTTACCACAAACTCATCGCCTTTCAGTTTGCCGGCTTCTTTCATTTTTACAATAATGTAGTAAAAGAAAAGCAAAGCTGTTTGGTTACCGTTTACGATGATGTATTCGCCTTTATCGTTTTTACAGACCACGCCAATCCTGTCCGAATCAGGGTCGGAGGCCATTACCACGTCTGCATCAATTTCTGCGGCTTTTTTCATGGCCATTTCCATTGCAGCAGGTTCTTCCGGGTTTGGCGAAACTACCGTTGGAAAATCACCACTCACCACATCCTGCTCCGGAATATTGAAAATATTGGTAAAACCAAATGCACGCAAGGCTGCCGGAATTAGCTTTACACCTGTTCCATGAATTGGCGTATAAATAATTTTTATGTCTTTGTGCTTTTCAACCAAATCAGGAGAGATGGATACCTTTTTTACTTCGGCAAGGAATTTATTATCCATTTCTTCTCCTAAAATTTCGATTAGGTCTTCCGGCCCATCAAATTTGATGTCTTCTGGTTTAATTTTAGCTACTTCGTTTACAATATTTACATCGTGCGGGCCAACAATTTGTGAACCATCTTCCCAATAAGCTTTGTAACCGTTATACTCTTTCGGGTTGTGCGAAGCTGTTAAAATAATGCCGCTTTGGCAACCCAACTCGCGAATGGCATAAGATAATTCCGGTGTAGGTCTTAAATCATCAAACAAATAGGCTTTAATACCGTTGGCTGCAAATATTTTCGCACTGGTTTCTGAAAACAGGCGGCTGTTATTTCTGCAATCGTGGCCAATAGCCACTTTAATCTCATCAAGGTCGGCAAAGTTCTTTTTCAGATAATTACTGAGTCCCTGTGTTGCAGCGCCAACTGTGTAAATATTCATCCGGTTGGTGCCTACGCCCATTACACCGCGCAATCCACCGGTTCCAAATTCAAGGCTGCGATAAAAAGAATCGATTAACTCTGTTGGGTCTTCATCATCAAGCAAGGCCTGTACCTGCATTCTTGTTTCTTCATCATAAGTATCCGAAAGCCATTCCTGCGCTTTCGCTCTTACTTCCATCAATTCCTGATTTTCCATGGTTATTTTTTTTCTAATTGTTTTATACAAATCTTTAAACTATCGCGCCAATAAGGGATTTCTAAATTATAGGTATCTTTTATTTTCGACTTATTTAAAACGCTGTAAGCCGGACGTTTTGCCGGCGTTGGGAAATTTTCGGATAATACCGGGTTAACCGAACAAGCTACTTCCGAGAGTTCAAAAATTGCCTTTGCAAAATCATACCAACTTGCCACTCCTTCGTTTGAATAATGGTAAACTCCGGCAACAAATTTTTCGTTTGATACGATAGCTAAAATAGCTGCAGCCAAATCGGCAGCAAAAGTTGGCGAACCAACCTGGTCGTAAACAACGCCAAGTTCTTCGCGCTCTTTCCCCAGGCGGAGCATGGTTTTTACAAAATTATTTCCAAACGAAGAATACAACCAGGCAGTTCTAATTATTACCGATTCCGGATTTTCTGCCATACAAAGTTGTTCTCCTTCAAGCTTTGTTTTTCCGTAACTACCATTTGGGCCTACTTCATCATTTTCGGAGTAGGGCAAATGGGCATCTCCGGCAAAAACATAATCGGTTGATACCTGAATCATTCGGGCATTATGCGCTTTTGAAATTTTCGCAAGAATCTGAGGAGCCAAAGCGTTAACCTTCCGTGCTGTTTCAACAGCTGTTTCGGCTTTGTCAACAGCTGTGTAGGCGGCACAATTAATTACGCAATCAAACTTATTGGTGTGAAAAGATTTTTCAACGGCCTCTTCATCGGTTATATCAAGGGTATCCACATCTGTAAAAATCAGTTTTATCCCCGGATATTTCGGTGCCAGTAACTTTATTTCGTTACCAAGCTGTCCGTAAGCACCTGTAACTAATACTTTCATTCTGGTTAAAAAACAAAATTTATTTGGGCATTGTCAAACGATGGGGCCTTCGTATCTTTTTCTGAAACAATACATTCTTCAGTACCCAATTGCCAGTTAATACCCAGTTTTTCATCAAACGGATTTATCGAACGTTCAGCATCCCGATTGTATACGTTATCGCATTTGTAGGTAAAAATAGCTGTTTCACTCAAAACAGAGAATCCATGAGCAAAACCACGCGGAACATATAACTGTTTTTTATTATTCTCGTCAATTTTTAATCCAAACCACTTTCCAAAAGTTGGTGATCCCTGGCGCAAATCTACTGCCACATCGTACACACAGCCCTGCACCACTCTAACCAGTTTTGCCTGTGATGCTTCTCCCAGCTGATAGTGTAATCCACGAACAACACCTTTTACCGAACGCGATTCGTTATCCTGAATAAAAGGTTTTACAATCCCTGCCTCCAGGTACCTGTCGCGCTGATAGGATTCAAAAAAATACCCTCTGTCATCTTCAAATACCCGTGGTTCGATAACAACCAAGCCGGGCAACCCTGTTTCAATAATCTTCATTCAATAGTATTTCAATAAACTTTTAAAATGTATGCGATTTTTTGTTGGCAATTTTAAGTAAATACTGACCGTATTGGTTTTTACTTAATGGTTGTGCCAAATCAATAAGCTGTTCTTTGCTTATATATCCCTTTTTCCACGCAATTTCTTCAATACACGAAACTTTTAATCCCTGGCGTTGCTCTATGGTTGATATAAAATTTGATGCTTGTAATAAACTATCATGCGTACCGGTATCGAGCCAGGCAAAACCACGACTTAATAATTTTACATTCAATCTGTTTTCTTCAAGGTACAAACGATTTAAATCGGTAATTTCCAACTCGCCTCTTTTTGAAGGTTTTAAATTCTTTGCCTTTTGCACTACATCATTCGAATAGAAGTATAGCCCGGTAACCGCGTAGTTCGACTTAGGCACCTCGGGTTTTTCTTCAATGGTAATCACTTTTCCTTCTTCATCAAACTCCACAACTCCGTAGCGCTCCGGATCGGTTACATAATAACCAAAAACGATGGCTCCATCTTCCAATGTAGCTGCTTGTTCTAAAATTCCACGAAACTTATATCCGTAGAAAATATTATCTCCCAAAATCATACAAACATTGTCGTCGCCAATAAATTCTTCACCCAAAATAAATGCCTGTGCCAACCCATCGGGCGACGGCTGTATTTTATAGGCCAGTTTTAATCCCAACTGCGAACCATCGCCAAACAACTTCTCGTACAAACCGATATCTTCGGGAGTTGAGATAATCAAAATTTCGCGTATTCCTGCCAACATTAATACCGATAGCGGATAATAAATCATGGGTTTGTCGTAAACCGGAATGATTTGTTTCGAGATCGATCGAGTAATTGGGTAAAGACGCGTGCCTGATCCACCGGCTAAAATTATTCCTTTCATATTTTTATATTTAATTAATTATTGGGCACCCTGAGATTTTTAAAATATCAGGCAAAAAACCGCCTGAGAAATTCTGTCCAATATTTATTAGTTGTTGCAAGGTCTGTAAATGATTTGCGGATAAATTTATACATTTAAATTATAGGCTTCAAAAATAATTAAAAGAAAGACGCTACACAATCAAAAGTAATCGCATTCCTATTTACATTGCCAGCTTCCTGTTTTTTTGTTTTCCATTGGCATCAATCTGTCTCTCTTTCAATAAAATAACACAAATCTTTTGTTTTAATTAATTTTAATACTAATTTTGCGCGCGCATTTTAAAACAAATATAAAGTCTAACTCATTAATTTAATTAGAATTACATGACTGAAGAGAAAAAAGAAAATCTTGAACAAGAAGTACAGGAAACTCCTGTTCAGGAAGAAAAACAAGAAGTTGTAGCAGAAGTTGCAACAGAAGAAACCACCGAAGCAAAAGCTGAAGAGGTTACTGAAGAAAAAACTGAAAAAGCCGTTGAAGTAAAAGCTGAAGAAGCTGAATTTGACTGGGACAGCCTTGAAGAAGGAAAAGACGCCTATTCTGCAAAAGAAAGAGGTGATTTAGAAGACCTTTACAACAACACTTTAAACACTGTTTCTGAAAAAGAAGTTTTGGAAGGAAGTGTTATTTCATTAAACAAACGCGAAGTTGTTGTTGACATAGGCTACAAATCAGACGGTATTGTAAGTTTGAACGAATTCCGCTACAATCCTGAATTGAAAGTAGGCGACAAAGTAGATGTTTACATCGAAAGTCTTGAAGATAAAAAAGGACAGATGATCCTTTCGCACAAAAAAGCACGTGCAACTCGTTCTTGGGAGCGTGTTAACGAGTCGCTTGAAAACGATGAAATCATCAAGGGATACATCAAGTGCCGCACAAAAGGTGGTATGATTGTGGACGTATTTGGTATTGAAGCATTCTTGCCAGGTTCGCAAATTGATGTTAAACCAATCCGCGATTACGATATTTACGTTGGTAAAACCATGGAATTCAAAGTGGTTAAAATCAACCACGAATACCGTAACGTTGTTGTTTCGCACAAAGCACTTATTGAAGCAGAGCTTGAACAACAGAAGAAAGATATTATTGCTAAGCTTGAAAAAGGTCAGGTACTGGAAGGAACCGTTAAAAACGTTACTTCGTACGGTGTATTTATGGACCTTGGTGGTGTTGACGGATTAATTCACATTACCGACTTAAGCTGGGGACGTATTTCTCACCCAAGCGAGATCGTAGAATTAGATCAGAAATTGAATGTTGTAATTCTTGATTTCGATGATGACAAAAAACGTATCGCTCTTGGTCTGAAACAATTAACTCCTCACCCATGGGATAACCTGGATGCTGAGCTGAAAGTGGGCGACAAAGTAAAAGGAAAAGTAGTTGTTATTGCCGACTACGGTGCATTTGTTGAGATTGCTCCTGGAGTAGAAGGTTTGATCCACGTTTCAGAAATGAGCTGGAGCCAGCACCTGCGTAGCGCACAAGACTTCTTAAGCGTAGGCGACGAAGTAGAAGCTGCCATCCTTACTTTAGACCGCGACGAAAGAAAAATGTCACTTGGTATCAAACAGTTAAAAGAAGATCCTTGGGCAAAAATTGATACTGAATACGGTGTTGGAAGCAAGCATACTGCAAAAGTTCGCAACTTTACCAACTTTGGTGTATTTGTTGAAATTACTGAAGGTGTTGACGGCCTGATTCACATCTCAGACCTAAGCTGGACTAAGAAAATCAAGCATCCATCTGAATTTACTGCAATTGGTGAGCCAATCGAAGTAGTTGTTCTTGACATTGACAAAGACAACCGTCGTTTAAGCCTGGGTCACAAACAATTGGAAGAAAACCCATGGGATGTATTTGAAACTATTTTCACTGCCGATTCAATTCACGAAGGAACTGTGGTTGAATTGATGGACAAAGGTGCTGTAATTGCATTACCATACGGTGTTGAAGGTTTTGCAACGCCACGTCACCTGGTTAAAGAAGACGGTACTTCTGTAAAACAAGATGAAAAATTGGATTTCAAAGTAATCGAATTCAACAAGTCGGCAAAACGAATCATTGTTTCTCATTCTCGTATTTTCGAAGATGTAAAACGTGCAGCTGAAGGCGAACAACGTAAAACTCAGAAGAGTACTACAAAACGCGCAATGAAATCAGTTAGCGACAACATCGAAAAAACGACTCTTGGCGATATCAGCGAATTGGCTGCTTTGAAATCGCAAATGGAGAAAGAAGAGAAAAAAGACAAATAAGCACTTGGTGTATTTAATTTGAATTTCGTAAATTGAAGCATGGCATTCGAGATTCGAAAAAACGGGAAGTATACCTTAGTAAAGGTAAACGCCGACAGATTAGACACCAATAATGCACCCGACCTAAAATCGGAGCTGGTAGTTATAAATAACGATGGTGAAAAAAACATCATTCTTGATTTGAGCAGTGTAAATTATTGCGATTCGTCAGGATTACGATCAGTTTTAGTAGCCAACCGCTTATGTGAAGATGCAATTGGAACTTTTATCCTTTGCGGTTTGCAGCCCGATGTAGAAAACCTGGTACAAATTTCAATGCTTCATACCGTACTTTTAATTACCGGTACAGTTGAAGAGGCAGAGGAATTATTGACAAAGAAAGAAAATCTGTAAGCACAGAATGCCTTTCGAGTTAACCATACTAGGTAGTAACTCAGCGTTACCAACTTCAAACAGATATCCAACTGCCCAGGTACTTGAAGTACCTGGGCGTTGTTTTTTAATTGATTGTGGCGAAGGTACCCAAATGCAGTTGCGCAGAAACAAATTCAGTTTCAGCAAAATACAGCATATCTTTATTTCTCATCTGCATGGCGATCATTATTACGGCTTAATTGGACTGCTTTCAACCATGAATTTGCTGGGTGTAAAAACCGATGTCCACATTTATGCCCCGTCCGAACTAAAGGAGCTCATCCAACCCCAGCTTGATTTTATCAGGGGAGAAATGAGCCTAAATCTCATTTTTCATCCGCTTAATCAGAAAAAACCAGCTACCATTTTTGAGAACAAAACTATTGAGGTAATTTCATTTCCGGTAAAACACAGCATACCTACACTAGGTTTTTTGTTTAAAGAAAAACAGAAACCTGCCAATATAAAGAAGGAAATGATTGCTTATTACAATATTCCGCTGGCGAAAATTAAAGAAATTAAAGCAGGTAACGATTTTATCACAAACGAGGGAGAAGTAATTCCTAATGAAAGACTAACCACACCTCCACCCCGCCCCAAATCATACGCTTTTTGCACCGATACCGCCTTTCATCCCCCGCTGTCCGAAATCCTTCAGCATGTTGATTTACTTTACCACGAGGCTACTTTTTTGGAAGAATTAAAAGATTTAGCTGCCAAGACCTTACACTCCACCGCTCGACAAGCAGCAGAAATGGCACAATTATGCAAGGCATCAAAACTACTGATTGGGCATTTTTCAAGCCGATTTAAAAATCTGGAGTACTTTAAAACTGAAGCTCAGGAAGTGTTTGCAAATACAGAGTTGGCATTGGAAGGCAAAAAATATATTATCTAAATTCTTCTTCGCCGTTAAAAAATCCTTTATCAAAATTAACCAGGTATAGCTTTTCCGTTGGCCGGGTAAACGCAGTATACAGCCACCTGTAGTATTCAGTGTTCAGCATATCCTCGGTTAAATATCCATGATCTATAAACACTGCTTTCCATTGACCTCCCTGGGCTTTATGGCAGGTTAAAGCATAAGCATATTTTACTTGCAAGGCATTAAAATAGGGGTTCTCCTTTATCTTTTTCCAACGCTCCTTTTTATTCCTGATTTCAATATAGTCTTCGGCAACCGCATGAAATAGCTCGGTGTTTTTTTCATACGAAAATGACGCAGTCTCAATATTCAGCGTTTCTAAAAATATCTTGCAATCCAGCTCAACATCTTCATAATCAACAAAACGCAGGCAAACATCAGCAAAGCGAAAGCCATACAGTTCTTCGTAGCCATAGATGGAAATAATTTCTGCAATATCTCCGTTGGCAATAAAATCAAGCTTAGTGTCTTCATCGGGCCAGAAATAATTATTCTTTACCACCATTAACAAATCGCCCCGTTCAATCTCGTTTTCTTTGTATAAAATAGAACCTCTTATTCCTTTATTAAAAAGATTTGCACGTTTGTTTGACCGGGTTACAACCGTAGTATCAAAAAATCCGTATTTATCGTAACACGATGAAATCGTTTCAATTAGCTCGCCTCCGGAAATCCTTTCAACATCATCAAAGTCACTCGTTTCAATCGGGAAAAATCCTTCAAAATGTTGCTCAGCGATAATGTTTCGCATTTGCGTGGCATTTGATAAAACCCCCGAACCTGCAGCCTGTCGCACCACTTCTTTTAGTTCCTCTTCAATAACGGTAAACCCATATTGCTCGAGACTGAACACCTCCAGTGCCGGACTTACACTTAACCCAACAGGCGGTAACTGGGCTGTGTCGCCTACCAAAACCAGGTGGCAGTTTTCTCCGGAGTAAACGTATTCCAATAAATCATCGAGTAGGCGACCACTACCAAAAACTGCATTTTCGTTCAATTCGTTCGAAATCATCGAAGCCTCATCAACAATGAAATAGGTATTTTTATATAAATTTTTATTTAACACAAAACGCCCCATTCCATCAACCGACGATTGTTGCCTGTAAATTTTTTTATGAATGGTAAATGCAGGCATTCCGGAGTATCCGGCCATAACTTTTGCAGCCCTACCTGTTGGAGCCATCAAAACGGAACGAATTTTGAGCGAAAGCAAACATTGTGTCAAGGCATGTATCATTGTTGTTTTTCCGGTACCGGCATAACCTTTTATCAACATTATGCAATCGGGTTCGGCAGCAACGATAAACGAAGCAAGACTTTCAACCAGCCGGGCCTGGCATGTAGTTGGTTGAAAACCCAGTTTTTCAGATAATAACGCTTTTAAATGTTTTTTAATCATACCGGCTAAAATAACATTAGGTAAAAGAAGCTAGTTTATTTTTTTTTTTAAATTTGCAGGCAAACGAAAAATGAACTTATAAAAAAATAAAAATGAGAACCGTAATTCAGATTGTACTATTCCTCGTAGCCGTTGTGCTAACATATTTTATCTATCAAAGTATTCAGCGCCCTATCACTTTCGAGAAAGCAAAAGATGCGCGTTACGAAGCAACAGTTGCAAAGTTAAAAGATATTAGAAAAGCGCAATTGGCCTACAAAGATGTTTATGGTCAGTTTACCGGCAGTTGGGATACATTAATTCACTTCGTTACAACCGACTCGGTAAGAAACGTAAGAGCAATTGGCGAACTTACTGATAGTATGATTGAAGCCAAAATAACCGAGAAGAAGGCAATTGAAATGGGTCTTATTATTCGTGACACAATTAAAGTTGGTGTAATTGATGCACTTTTTGGTGGCGATTATGATGCCAATAGCCTGCGTTACGTTCCGGTACCCGGGGAAACAACTGAATTTCACCTGGGAGCAACAATTATTACAACTGGATCAGGTATTAAAGTACCTGTATTTGAGGCGAAAGCACACAACAATACCGTTCTTAGAGGTCTCGACCAACAACTTGTAATCAACTTAAATGATCAGCGTAGAACAAATGAAAAGTATCCTGGGTTAAAAGTTGGTTCGCTTGTTGAAACAAACAATAATGCAGGTAACTGGGAATAGAACATGCATGAATTTGTAGACGAAATTTTTCAACCGGAAAATTCCACTGAAAATATATTATCCATTCAGGTTAGCCTGAATGGATTTTCTTTTTCTGTTATTTGCCCAACACAAAAAAAACTACTCTACTTTAAAACAAACGAGCAAAAAATAAGTAGCGAAGCATTACTTTATCGGCATTTTGAGTCGTGGTTCACCGCAGAATCTTTATTGCAACAATCGTATAAAAACGTATTTATTATTTATCATGCTGAAAAAAGCATGCTGGTACCGGATCAGTTGAAACCCGGCAAAGCTATTCATAAGCTCGAAGCCTTATTCTTTGATGCTAACCCTAAATCTATTTGGGTAAACAATTCAATCAATCAATTTGATGCCCACTTATATTTTTCTGTTCCGGAAGAATTTAGCAAAGTAGTTGATAAACTATTGCCCGCTGCGCAATTTATACATCCGGTAAAATGGATTTCTGAGCGGGTATTTACTGCGGATAACCGGGAAAAAATGTTTCTGCTGTTTGAAACCAACCAATTTACACTACTTCTTTTTGAGAAAACGCAACTAAAGCTGGTAAATAACTTTTCGTTTAAACACCCTAACGATGTTATTTTCTATGTTTTTAGCAGCATAAAACAATTCGGCATAAATAAGGCTGAGCTCGATATGCACTTCGCAGGCAACCTTTACAGGAATTCCGGCCTCGAGCAGCTTTTATACAAACATTTTCCGGGTGCGAGTAAAATTGCACCTAAAACTCTTGTGCCGCCTTCTATTACTGAAGAGCAGGTTTTAAAAAACATTAGCTTATTTTTATAATTGAAATGAGAATTATTGGAGGAATATTTAAAGGAAGGCATTTTCATCCGGGCAAAAAATTTAAAGCCCGGCCAACAACCGATATTGCCAAAGAAGGCTTGTTTAATATTCTTGCCAACCGCTATGATCTTTCGAATAAGAACATTCTTGACTTGTTTTCGGGTACCGGTAGTGTAGCTTACGAATTTTTAAGCAGGGGCTGTCAATCGGCTACGCTGGTTGAAAACAACTTTTCGCATTATCGGTTTATTGTATCTGTTTTAAACGATTTACACGTTGAAAATGCGAGGGTATTTAAAGCTGATGTTTTCAAATATGTACAAAAGTCAAGCGAAGCATACCAAATTATTTTTGCTGATCCGCCGTTTGACCTTGCCCGTTTTTCGGAAGTTCCGGATGCCGTTTTAAACAGTAAAACACTGGCAACCAACGGACTGTTTATTCTTGAACACCCAAAAGAATTCGATTTTACGAGCCACCCTTGTTTTAAAGAGCTCCGAAAATACGGCAAAGTAAACTTCAGCTTTTTTGAGCCCATTGAAGTTCCTGATGCCACTCAGGAATAACACCTTATTTTATCTGAGACCGACATTAAACCATAAAAAAAGCCCTTCTCTGCCGAACAGAAAAGAGCTTTACAAAAACCATATAAAATTTAATTATTCTGTTTTTCGCTTGATTCCGCATCCCAATGGTTTGGTCTCGGTAACGGCAATCTGACTATTGCTTCCTAAACTGTTCAAAGCGTCTTTCAGATACGATTTCTCAACTTTGTCGGCACTTTTGTAGTTGTCATCAATTGCCCCTTTGTAGGCCAGTTTAAAGTCACCGTCAAACAAAAACACATGTGGTGTGGTTTGTCCGCCAAATGCATTGGCAATTTTACTACCCTTATCAACCACGTAACTAAAGGTATACCCCTGCTCTTTAGCTTTTTCCTTCATTGCTTCAAAACTGTCGTCGCCATCGCGTTTCTGGCAGTTTGAGTTTAGTACAATCATCCCGACGTCGTTACTATCTGCCCATTTTTTAACGGCGTTGTAGCGATCTTCCCAGGCCACAACAAACGGACAGGTATTGCACGAGAACAGCACCAGTAAACCATTTTCTTTTTTTGCATCATTCAACGAAAGTTCTTTTCCTGTTACGTCGGGCATTTTAACCTCAGTTAAAACTGCCTTGTCGCCAATAGCCAATTGTTTAAAATCTCCGGCAAAAGCCAAATTCACAACGAATAAAATTCCAATAAATAAAGTTAACTTTTTCATGACTAATTATTTAAATACTGTTTTGTCTTTATATATCTCAAAAACAAGGGATTTAATAAATGGTTCAAGCAGTAAACAAATAAGTGCGCCGGTGGTTATTTCATAAATAATTTAACAACGAATAAAACGATTACCATTTACAGATGGAATTAAACAAAATCAGGAGAGAATATCGTTATTCAGCTTTGACCAGAAGAAATGCCACGGCACATCCAGCTGACCAATTTCGTATATGGCTAAATGAGGCAAGGCAAGCTAATGTTAATGATTTTTCTGCCATGAACTTAATCACCTGCTCTCCCGGAGAATTCCCGCAGTCGCGAATTGTTTTGCTAAAAGATTATAATAAAAACGGCTTTACATTTTTTAGCAATTACACCAGTGCAAAAGCAAAGGCGATGGAATTAAACAATAAGGTTGGGTTGCATTTTTTTTGGCCGGAACTGGAACGGCAAATTAGAATTGAAGGACTGGCCGAAAAAACACCCCGGCAGGTTTCGGAAGATTATTTTAAATCGCGTCCACTGGATAGCCAGATTGCAGCATGTGCCTCAAATCAGAGTTCGGAAATTGACTCAAGAGAAACGCTTGAAAAACAATACCAGAAGGTGAAGGATTTGTTGGCCGGACAAACTCCTGAATGTCCGGAAAACTGGGGCGGTTATTTTGTTCGACCTGTTAGAATTGAGTTTTGGCAGGGGCGCGAAAACCGTTTGCACGACCGTTTGGTTTATGAGCACAACGAAAACGGATGGAAAATCAAACGTTTATCGCCTTAAGCACCGGGCGCTAAAAGTCGAGATTTAAGGTGCGTTTTAGCAAGGCCAGGTTTGGGTTTTTCTTCGCCATTTCCTGGTATTTTTCGATGTCGGAATAAATAATCTTTTCGTGTTTTATATCGCTTACTACGGTTTTCAGGTTGATTTTTGAATTACGCAGTTCTTTTCGTAAAAACGATATCAGCTCCGGCTTAACACTTACCAGCAGTTCATCCTGTATTCGGTTATCAACGGGTAAAAGTAAGGTCCAGTCTTCTTGTATTTCTGGCAAGGTAGATAAGGTAGCTTTTAAACTCGGGCGATCATCAAGTCGTGGTAAAAAGGCATTCCACTTTTCTGTTAGCTGATCTTGATCAAATGGTTCAATTTCATCAGCTTTCGAATAGAGTTTAAACTGTTCTTTTGCCGACAATTGTTTTTGCTCGTCTTCAAATTCGCCTTTTAATGCCTTTTTTATCGAAGTGGTTCCGAGTCCACGCCCCCCTCGTTTTACAAGGCGTTTTGGAGGTGCTGTTTGTTGTATTGATGGAGCCGGGTTGGGGCTACTACTTTTTACCGGAGTTTTCTGTACTGCATTTTCAGTTTTCACCGGAGCGTTTGTATCCGTTAAAACCTTTCCCGAAAAAATGGGTTCAAGAATATCGTCCTGATCTTCAGCTATTTTTTTTTTAAGGTTAGCTGTGCTATCCGTATTAATGCCAGCTCAATAAGCAGGCGTTTATTCTGACTTGTTTTGTATTGTATATCGCAGGTATTTGCAATTTGCATGGCATCCAGTAAAAAATCGGTATTGGTTGCTGCTGCCTGGGTGCGATACCGTTCTTTAATGTCTCCTCCAACTTCCAATAATTGAATGGTAACCGCATCTTTACAAACCAGTAAATCTCTGAAATGACTGCTTAAACCGGTTATAAAATGATGGCCATCGAAACCATGATTCAGAATATTATTAAAAATTACCAACACCTCGGTTACATTATTCTTCAGAAACTCGTCAACTAAACGGAAATAGTAGTCGTAATCCAGTACATTCAGGTTGGTAATTACATCCTGGTAGGTAATTGATTTGCCTGAGAAGCTAACAATCTGATCAAAAATTGAGAGGGCATCACGCATCGCTCCATCCGCTTTCTGAGCAATAACATTCAGCCCTTCAGCTTCAACGGCAACACCTTCTTTTTTTGCCACATATTCCAAATGCTCAGAAATGTCAGAAACGCCTATCCTGTTAAAATCAAAAATCTGGCATCGCGACAAAATTGTTGGAATAATTTTATGCTTTTCGGTAGTTGCCAAAATAAAAATGGCATGTTTTGGCGGTTCTTCCAGCGTTTTCAAGAAAGCATTAAAGGCCTGGCTCGATAGCATATGAACCTCATCGATAATGTATACGCTGTATTTGCCCATTTGTGGAGGAACCCGAATCTGGTCGGTTAGATTTCGAATATCATCAACCGAATTATTTGAAGCTGCATCAAGTTCATGAATATTAAACGAACGGCTGCTGTTAAACGAGGTACACGACTCACATTTGTTGCATGCTTCTGTTTCGGCGGTAAGATTCGTACAATTTATTGTTTTGGCAAAAATGCGCGCACAGGTAGTTTTTCCGACACCACGCGGACCGCAAAATAAATAGGCATGTGCCAATTGATTGCTTTTAATCGCATTTTTAAGGGTGTTGGTAATCGATGCCTGCGCAACAACAGTCTCAAATGAGTCGGGTCGGTATTTTCGTGCTGATACAATAAAGTTCTCCATAATCTGCCTCAGAAGTTGACCAAAGATAATTAAATATGGCTTTTTTGCATGGTTTTTTTATTAACATCAATTGTGGTATTTTTAAAACCGTTTGATTGTGAAAAGATTACTATTTATGAAAACCTGTATCTTTTTGATTTTCTTTTTCTGCATTACTTCGGTTACAGCCCAGAATAAGACCTTACATAACTTTTCGGCGCTGACACTTGATGGCGACACCTTGCACTTTTCAAGTTTTGCCGGCAAAAAATTATTGCTCGTCAACACGGCTTCAGAGTGCATGTTTACGCCTCAATATGCCAAACTTCAGAAGCTTTATGAAGAATATGCGCGAAACAACTTTGAAGTTATTGCTTTTCCGTGTAACGACTTTGGGAAACAGGAACCCGGCAACAACCAAAAAATAAAGGAATTTTGTGCCCAATATAACGTTAGCTTTACCGTTATGGCGAAAATTTCGATTAAAGGAGAAGCAATACATCCGGTATATCGGTGGCTAACCTCAAGAACAGAAAATGGCGTGCTCGATGCAAAGGTTAGGTGGAATTTCCAAAAATTTCTGGTTGATGAAAATGGTAAAGTGTTTGATAGCTTAGGCCCTTCAGTTAGTCCGTTAAGCCCCAAAATAATTGAATGGATTACCGATTAGTGCTTTTTGTTGAAAAATTTTCCGGGAGCCTGTGTTTTTGTAGGAACTTTACCATGGATGTTTCCTCCCCGCCATTCTACACGGTTTTTAGGCTTTCTAAAAGTAATTTTTTTAGCATCCTCTTTTTTAAATTCCTGCCTAAAATATTCAACAGAATACAAGGGAATAAAAACCACAAAAAACACGACGAGTCCGCCCACTAAAAAGGGTTTCGTATTTTTTTCGGTAAAAAGATGAATAAACAAGGCTACGAGTTCAAAAAACAAAACTCCGGGACCTGAAACATTAAGCACTATTTTCTTCAAATTTTCCATACCGATTTACGATGTTACTGCCGAAGTAGCAGCAACGCTAACTGCCACCGACGCTGCTATTGCCTGAGAAGCGGTTATGGCATCGGCAACGGCTCCCGATACCCGGTTTTCAAGCAGTAATTTCTTAAGTTGCTGCTTTGCCTGTTTCCGTTTTTTTCTATCGCTGAATAAGCGGTGCAGTATCCCTGCCGGTTCAATAAACGACAAAAAAATCAAGTCTTCTTCCGCCGAGCTTCCTTTAAAAATATCGTTTTCAATTTTGCGCTCCAGTTTAAATAAATATTGTTTGTTGGTAGCTACCGGTGTTTTCCATTTAAAAAACAAAAAGCGCCGTGTCTCCATTTTTATCAGGTGCTGATTAACCAAACCGCTTTGCACTTCTTCTCGTATCTGTTTTAACGAGAAATATAACTTATTAATCCAGGTGCCAATTTTACGGGGCGATTTTGCCTTGCTCATTTTTTGCAGTAAAAAACGGTGTAGCTGATTATCGGAGGAGGTGGTGCGCACAATAATTCGTTTTTCATCGAAGCTAATTTTCTTTTCGAGGTACAACTCCATAAAAAGTGTACCTAAAAGCACATAATCCATAGCTGTATACGAACGCGAACTTATACCTCCTTTTTCAGGGTTTATTCCCATTAAATATATTTTTTGAGACAAAGGAATTGGTTTATCCATCCTGATTTTGATTTTTTCTTACTTAATTCGTACCAAAATACAACTAAAGTTACAAATAAGAATTATGAATAAAGGTTTTGCGAGTGATAATAACTCCGGAGTACATCCGCAAATACTGAAGGCGATGGAAAATGCCAACACCGGGCACGTTGTTGGCTATGGCGACGACCCGTATACCCAAAAAGCTATTTCAGTTTTTAAAAATAAGTTTGGCCAAAACACCGGGGTATTTTTTGTTTTTAACGGAACTGGGGCGAATGTGTTGGGGCTTGCAACAGTTACCCACAGTTTTAACTCGGTAATTTGTGCCGAAACCGCCCATATTCAGGAAGATGAGTGTGGAGCACCCGAAAAATTTACAGGCTGCAAACTCATTCCGGTTGAACCGGTAAACGGAAAAGTAACACCCGAAGCGGTACTACCCCATTTAAAAGGTTTTGATTTTGAGCACCATTCGCAAGCCAAGGTAATTTCTATTTCGCAGGTTACTGAAATGGGAACAGTATACACGCCCGATGAAATTAAAGCACTGGCAGAACTGGCGCACAAACATCAGATGTATCTGCACATGGACGGTGCCCGAATTGCCAATGCAGCGGTTGCATTAAATATGGATTTTAACGAATTTACCGTTGATTGTGGTGTTGACATACTATCGTTTGGAGGTACAAAAAACGGCATGATGATGGGCGAAGCGGTTCTGTTCTTTAATACTGAGTTGACAAAGCAAACCAAATACCTGCGCAAGCAAAGTATGCAGCTGTTTTCTAAAATGCGTTTTGTTGGTGCGCAGTTTCTTGCTTACTTCGAGAACGACCTTTGGAAAAAAAATGCTTTGCACGCAAACAAAATGGCAAAACTATTAGAAGCTGAAGTGGCAAAAATTCCGGCAATAAAAATTACACAACCTGTATCGGCAAATGGGGTATTTGCAATGGTGCCAAAAGAAATAATAGAACCCCTGCAGCAACAATTTTTCTTTTATGTTTGGGATGAAATAAAATCGGAAGTACGCTGGATGACTTCGTTTGATACCACGGAAGAGGAGATTTATTCTTTTGTTGCGTTGATTAAAGAGCTACTTAAAAAATAAAATTGAGATAATAAAAAAAGCCCTGCTAAACAGGGCTTTAAATTTTAAATCTCGATGTGTTGGGTAACCATTAATAAGGTTATTCAAGTTTAAAACTGAGGTTGTTAATATTGCCTACTGGTTCGGTCTTTTTGACATTACTTTTTTTAACATCAGAAACAAACCATACAGCAAAAAAAGTGCACTTAGGATTAAAAGTTTTATTAGTAACAGCACAAAAAGGGGAATTTTGTACATATTTTTATGTTTTTAGCTGAGGCAGCTTAAGCAGCAACAGTTGCCAGCTTTTCTTCCCTAACCGTTCCCATTTCAATTCGCATCCAGCCAACGCTCCATAGCACCAAACTAACGGTTGCCAGAACACTAACAAACACAGAACCTACAAACGGAATTATTCCAAAAAAACTTGCTGCTACCAGTATTATCATATTTATAACGAGCAATTTTGCACCACTTGTTCCAATCTCGCCAATTGCTGCCGATTGCTTTAAGCGAAGATACCCCGTGAGCTCTACTACAAAGGCTACAATAGCCACAATGCCTGATACCAGCCCCATCAAAGGAATCATATCAAGAATAGTAGAAACCACCAGCAAGATTAAAGCCAATCTGATTTTTTTTGCACCTTTGGCACCTTCTTCATCAAGTCCCTGCGCAAGTTTACTCAATCCCAAAAAGAATAAAACTACGCCCACAATGGCAATAATTTTAAATCCGATGCCTCCGCCTACTTCCTTGTAAATTGACAATAAACCGCCAATCAGAACCCAAAGAGCGCCTTTGGTTGCCTCATCGTCAAAAGCAAATTCAAATGCTTTTTTTAGCTGAATATAACCAACAACTAAAGCTATAACTGCAACAATCTTCATAACTATTTCAGCTGATCCGTTAACAAATAAACTAACCAGGCTCAAAGCGATTCCACCGAATAAAACATAAACAAATGTTTTTGCGCCAGATTCGCTATCTGCCTGTACTGTTTTAAACAGAGGCAAAGTACCTGATAAAACCAGTGCGATTCCTATCAACACAACCGGCACCGACTGAAAATCGAAGCCTGAAGCGGCTGCCATAACTCCACTCAAATCATGATCGGGGATAATATTTAAAGCAAGTAATATTATTCCACCTAAAATCAAAGTAAATGTTTTTGTAAACTCTTGTTTCATTGTATTTTTTTTTAAGGTTAATTGCAATTAAAAGGTGGTTTCGGTAACCGATACTTTCCAGTTCTTATCTATATTTATTAAGATGTGTTCTGAGACCTCAACTCTCTCTACATCTTTTAATTGAATTGTAAATGATACTTTGGCGCGGTCTTTTTCTTCGTTATACTCCACATCAAGCACTTCAAACTTATCAATTACAACCTCCTTCACTCCATATTCTGTCTTGTAAGCCTCAATTAGCATCTCTGAGATTTCTTTCATTTGTTGTGCTGATTCTTTTGGATTATAACCAGGAACATCGGCAATGGTCATTCCATCCTCTCCGGCCATGAGATCGATGTTTTCAATCATTTTTCCTGCAAACAGATTTTTGTAATAGGTTTCTAAAACTTTTTCGGGGCCGGGAGACATTCCGCATGAGCAGAACAATAGTACAAGAAGGACTAACATAAAATTTTTCATAGAATTCTTTTAATTGAGTTGTTTTTGGTTTTATCTACTAGAAATTAATTGATAACAATGAAAACCATTAATACCTACCATTTCGGTTTCAAAAAAAATAGTATTTGATGTATATTGATTTTCGGTTTTTACTTGACATAAAGAAATAATCTATCTGCCTGTTAACCAAACACTACATGTGCGGATTTATAAATCAGTACGCATTAAACAAAGCACAATAACTAAGCATTCAAGCCTTCTTCCTTTAACTCAACAACATAGGTGCAACTCATGAAGGTAAAGGGGCTACTAATCAATAAAAGTGGTTCGAATTACACAAGGGATAATAATTTGATTCAATCATTTTTTTTATAAAATAAGCCAACTTATCGATACGGCATGTGGAGTAGGCAAATCTTAAAAATAAGGCAATAGCAAGTACAGCGTAGTAGATATTAAAATGCTAAAAAATACCAACCATGAGAAATTAACTTGAAGTGGCTACCAAATAAGAGCTCTAATTGTGTTTATAAAAAGAAGGTGTAACTCCCGTTATTTTTTTAAAGGCAGAATTAAATACCGATTTACTTTTAAATCCCGATTGTGTTCCAATTCCCTCGATAGTAAGGTTATGATATTCGGGATTTTTTAGTAGACGCTGAGCTTCTTCAACCCTCAACTGATTAAGGAAACTTGGGAAATTACAATTAAAAACATCATTAATTATTTGCGACAGGTAGCTGGTATTGGTGTCCAGCATCTTGGCCGTATCCGCAAGGGTTAATTCGGCTTGTCTATAAAATTTGGCATCAATAAGTTCGTTTAATTTCAGCTTTACTTCCTGCACCAGCTCGCTGGGCAACACCGGCTTATCAACACCACCCGAAGTTTGTACTTCGGTTTTGTCAGGCACTGCAAGCAATGCCTGCTGGCGTTTACTGGTATTAATTTCAATCAGCTCCTGGTTCTTTTTTACCAGGTCTTTATACGACTGCAATTTTTGCCTATTTTGTCGCTGGTAAACAAAACCAAAAATCAAGGTAAGCAGCAATAATATTGAAATACCGATTAAGCGAATTCGATTTTTCAAAAGCATAGCTTTGTTTTTTTCCTGCTCAATCTGCATTTTTTCGAGTTGCAGGTCTTTCTTTTCTGCTTCGTATTTTGTTCGCAGGTTTTCGGTTTCTTTATACTTTTCAATATTAAAAATGCTGTCGGAATGGCTGTTAAACTTTCTTGCCCACGAATAAGCTTCTTTCCAGTTCTTTTGCTCATCATTCAAAAACATCATATTCTCGTAGTAAACCCGAAAATCTGTTTCGCCCGATTCGACCAATGCCTGATGTGCTTTGGTGTAATAATATTGGGTTTTATCAAAATTGCGTTGATCGTAGTAAACATTACCAATGTTGGTATATACATTTGATCGTACGTATGGATTATTCAGCGTTTTATTCAGTTCTAAAACCTCGTTGTAGGTTTCAATAGCCTTCGTGTATTTTTGTTGACGTTCGTATAAAGCGCCAAGACTGTTTAAAACATGTACCTGTTTCGATCCTAAACCGGCTTTTGACAAAACTTTATCTGCATCCAGCAAATATTTTTCCGCTTCATCATAATTCTCCATAATCAACAAAATTGTTCCTATGTTTTGGTTGGCTACAGCAATATTTTCAATATCATTTAACTGGGTATTATAAGCCAGCACTTTATTGAAACAATCAAGACACTTTTCATAATCCTGATTACGAAAATACATTTTCCCCAAACTTCCGTTTATAAGGGCCAAACTCTTTTTATCATCCAAATTTTCTGCAAGAACAAGGGCTTCGGTTAAAACACTCATCGCGTCGGTAAATTTGTTTTGCTGCGTGTACACATCCGACAGGTAAATCAGTCCTAAAACTGTCGTTTTTTCATGGTTGTTTTGTTTAAAAAAGGCAAGTGCGCGGGTACACAACTCGTGCGCTTTCTCCTGGCTCCCGCTAAGTTGGTTAAAATGTGCGTAATGAAGTATTATTTTATTTAACGAAACACTGTCAATTCTGAGCTCAGATTTGGTAACCAGCATACTGTAAATGGAATCGGCAGCATTGGTGTTCCCCTGGTTTGCTAAACAATCGGCTTTACGAAACAATCCCTTAACATACATCGAATCATGTTCGGTTTCAGCTGCCAGAAAAATAACGCTATCCAACAGCAAAATTGCAGAATCGATATCTACTACAATTTTTTCTTCAGCGCGCTGATAAATGGAAAAGAGCTGTTCCTGGTTAGCCAGATTAACGGCTTGTTTTTTGCATGAAAAAGAAAACACGATAGCGACTATTGTTAAAAAGAATAACAATACACGATTGAATGTTTGAGAATTATAAGTCATGATATCTGGATTGGCTTTATCTTTATCGGTAAATATAATATATATTTAAATATACTGCAAAGGCGGGGAAATAATTTAATCCATCAGTATAAAACCGTGTCATTGCGGGCTATGCATTAAACCGGTTACTAAAACAACTTTAGGTTTCAAATATCGGTGCCGCTCCGGTATATCTGGTTTCTTATTCGTATTTTGGTCGAACTATAAGTTTATTTTGTATGGCATTATTTCGGTATTATCCTAGCAACCCCAAAAATCTCGATCTAGAGGTAGAGAAGAAAATATTCTTTCACAGCCTCTTGTTTCCGGCCATTTTTGTATTGCTTTTATGGATCGTTAAAATCATCGAACAAACTGCAGGATTGAGTTTTGTTAAATTTGGCATTTATCCGCGGCACGTAAACGGGTTGCAGGGCATTCTGTTCTCCCCTTTTATTCACTCCGATTTTAGCCACCTTATTTCCAATTCGTTACCTTTTTTTATTCTGGGGTTTATGCTCGTTTACTTTTACCGGCGCATTTCGTACCGCATTTTTTTTCTACTGTATATTTTATCGGGCATCAGCACCTGGTTTATGGGGCGCGAAGCCTGGCATATTGGCGCCAGTGGTGTGGTTTATGCACTGGCAGCTTTTCATTTTGTTAGCGGAATTATACGGTCTGATGTACGTTTACTCACCCTTTCGGTAGTTGTGGTTTTTCTTTACGGCGGCCTGGTTTGGGGCTTGTTGCCCATCCGGCCCGAAATTTCGTGGGAAGGCCATCTGTCGGGAGCAATTTTTGGCGTTGCACTGGCCTTTTATTACCGAAAATACATCATCCGGCGCGAGAAATTCGACTGGGAAGATGAACCTGATGAGGAGGAAGTAGATGATTTTACAACCGACAACGGAGAAATTGCCTTCTCTGAGCCAAGCTCAACTCGTGATGAAGATGATAGAATCAATTTTTAGACAAATTTCATTGAATGAATAAAAGATATCCTCGATTATAGCTTTATAAATAAGTTAAGAGAAATCCTTTTGTCACCCCAAATCCTCTAAATCAGCTTTATCCACAGCTGGCCTCCTTCACATTAAAATAACTTTCTCCATTTGCATTATTTTCTGAGCCGAGATTCAAAAAAAGGTGTAATTTTGCAGCGAAATTTATACGAAGTTCATTAAAAATGATTAGCAGAAGGATTATCCGCACAAAGGTTCTACAAGTATTGTACGCCTACTACTCCACCGACGAGAAATCGATTAACAACACCGAGAAAGAACTTTTCTTTTGTATTCACAAAGCTTACGACCTTTACCACTACCTGTTTTCACTGGTAACCGAAATTGCGGATTACGCAGAAGGACGCATCGAAATCAGACGTAACAAACATCAGCCAACCCACGAGGATTTACATCCGAATACCAAGTTCATTTCCAATCAGCTTATTCAGCAACTGCGTAACAACAGGCAACTTGAGGCTTACCTCGACCAGAAAAAGCTGAACTGGAAAGACCATCCAGAGCTGATTAAGGAGTTGTACCTGATGATGATAGAATCGGACATGTACAAAGAATATATGGCTGACAAAACCCGCTCTTATCTTAACGACCGGAAGTTTATTGAAAAGCTTTTTAATAAAATTATCCTGGTTTCTGAAGACCTGTACATTCTTTTGGAAGAAAAAAGCATTTACTGGAACGACGATGTGGAGTTTGTAATTTCAATGATTGTAAAAACACTGAAACGCTTTAACGAACTTTCAGACTCCGACCAATCGTTAATGCCTTTGTACAAAGACCAGGAAGACAGAGACTTTACCAAAGAACTCCTGCGCAAAGCCATTATCAACCACGACGAACTACGAACACTTATACGCGAACACTCGCGCAACTGGGATGTAGAACGTATTGCTTTTATGGATATCCTTATAATGCAACTGGCCATTACTGAGTTCCTGTATTTCCCTACCATTCCAACCAAGGTATCGTTAAACGAATACATCGAATTATCGAAGTTTTACAGTACCGAGAAGAGCCGCAATTTTATTAACGGAATCCTCGATAAAACATTAAAAGATTTAAAACGAACCGAGAAAATTAATAAAGAAGGACGCGGTCTGATTGGCGAATAATGTACAAATTTGTTGTAATAGCGGTTCTGATGCTTTTTGTTTCGTGCGGAGCAGAAAAACAGAAGGATAGCGCAAAAAAAGTTAGCAACACCAACAACTTAACCGAAATTAGCATTGAAAAACCATTGCATGATTTTGGCCAACTAAAAGCAGGCGAAATTGTGTTACACACTTTTATACTGCACAATAACGGCCAAAACAATTTTATTTTAGCTGAGCTGGTTAGCGATTGCGGCTGTATTACCGCGCAAGCAAAACAACAGGTAATAAAACCTGGTGCCAACACCATAATTGAGGTTGAATTTAACACCGCCGGCCTTGCCGGAAAAGAATACAAAACAATTGAAGTACATGGAAATAGCAAAGAATTAAAACATTTAGCTATTTTTGCCGAAGTTAAAAACGAATTTATTGATATTAAATACTAAAAATTATAGTCATGTTGAATTCTATTTTATTAATGATGCAACCACAAGACGGCTCAGAAGGAAACCCATTAATGAGCTTTCTTCCGCTGTTACTGATTATTGTGGTTTTTTACTTTTTTATGATTCGCCCGCAGGTAAAACGCCAGAAAGAAACACGTAAGTTCCGCGAAAGTCTGCAAAAAGGCGACAAAGTAGTTACAACCGGTGGCATTTATGGCAAAATTGCCAAAATCGAAGAAACCTCTATCCAGCTTGAAATAGCAAAAGATGTTGTTATTAAAGTAGATAAAAACGGTATTGTAAAAGATATAAGCGACGTTCAGCCTCAGAAATAAACGCTTTACCGTATATTAAAAAAAGGCTTGCAATTCATAAATTGCAAGCCTTTTTTATTTCTTCAGACTTCGGTCTCCCGACTTCTAACTTCTGACTTTCTTACACATTAAACCTAAAGTGCATAATATCGCCATCGTGCACCACATACTCTTTCCCTTCAATCGCCATTTTTCCTGCTTCTTTACAAGCCAGCTCTGAGCCCAGGCTTACAAAATCGTTATATTTAATAACCTCTGCACGAATAAAGCCTTTTTCAAAATCAGAATGAATTACACCGGCTGCCTGCGGTGCTTTACTTCCTTTTCGGTAAGTCCAGGCTCTAACTTCTTTTTCGCCGGCGGTAAAATAGGTTTCTAATTGTAAAAGTTTATAGGCCGATTTTATAAGCTTGCTTACGCCTGGTTCATCAAGTCCAAGGTCGTCAAGAAACATCTGACGTTCTTCATAATCATCCAACTCCGAAATATCGGCTTCAGTTGCTGCCGCAATCATCAGCATTTCAGCATTTTCATCCTGAATAGCCGCTTTAACAGCCTCCACGTGTTTGTTTCCTTTTAACACCGCAGGCTCATCAACATTACAAACATATAAAATCGGTTTGTTGGTTAACAGCTGCACACCATTTACTGCTGCTTCGTCTGCCGGGTCTACTTCAACTGTACGTGCCGATTTTCCTGCCATCAGCACCTCTTTATAGCCCGAAAGTATTCGGTACATTCGTTTGGCCTCGGGATCATTACCGGTTCGTGCCTGTTTTTCAACCTTGGCAATTCGACTTTCAACTGTTTCAAGATCTTTTAACTGTAACTCAATATCTATAGTCTCTTTATCGCGTACCGGATTAATTGTTTCATCAACGTGTGTAATGTTTTCATTTTCAAAACATCTCAACACATGAATGATGGCATCGGTTTCCCGAATATTTCCCAAAAATTTATTGCCTAAACCTTCGCCCTTACTTGCTCCTCTCACCAAACCGGCAATATCAACAATTTCAACAGTTGTTGGAACCACTCTTTGAGGTTTTACCAGTTCTTCAAGTTTTGATAAACGTTCATCGGGCACCGTAATTACGCCCAGGTTGGGTTCTATTGTACAAAAGGGAAAATTAGCCGATTGTGCTTTGGCGTTCGATAAACAATTAAACAATGTTGATTTACCCACATTTGGTAAACCAACTATACCACATTTTAAAGCCATTTTACTTATTTAAAAATTGCGGTGCAAAGGTAATTTTTTTTTACTATTTCTAATTTAGTTAAACGGGCAATACTTTTAAGCTTATTGTATAGTTTACAGCCTATTCGTTAGTTTTTTTAATTTCAGTAATTACCTTTGCACAAACTTTTTGACTTATGATACTAAAACACCTATCAATCGACTGTGTAATTTTTGGTTTTAAGGACAACAAACTGTGTGTTCTGTTATGGCAATCGGATAGTGATGTTGCTAAACGCTTTTTTAGCGAAAAAGACAATTACGATAACGTAGAAGTGCTTTTTACCGAAAACCCAATGCATGCCCAACAAAACTACTGGGGATTAATTGGCACTCATTTACCTGAAGAAGAAGACATTGACGAATATGCCCGTTTTATACTCTCGAAAAGTACCGGGCTTGATAAAGTGTACCTGAAACAGGTAAAAACATTCGGGAAGGTTGACCGCGTGCCATACATGCGCGTACTGACAACAGCATATTATGCCATTATAAATCCCGAGTATCATGACATGAAGCAATCCGAAATGGCTAGAGTAATTAACTGGTTTGAAATTGATAAACTGCCGAAATTACTTTTTGATCATAAAAAGATTATTGAAGCAGCTCTGAAAAAATTGCGCGACGAAGTAAAGTATCATCCGGTGGGCTTTCATATGCTTCCCGAAAAATTTACCTTAACCGAGTTGCAAACCTTGTACGAAGTGATTCTGGATACGGAACTCGATACGCGAAATTTCAGAAAGAAAATCCAGAATATGGGTTTATTGGTTGATACCGGCGAAAAGCAAACGAATGTTGCTCACCGGGCCGCAAAACTTTATTCGTTTGATGTTGAAGTATACGATAAATTAAAAGAAGAAGGATTAAACTTCAGAATCTAAAATTATTTTAAACCTTTAACGGCAATTGTGGTCTGACTGATACAAAATGCAGGATATCGATAAACATATTATTGCCGGTTTAAAGGACAAAAACAAGCGCGACCTTGCTTTTCATCAACTGGTATCCACTTACCAGGAACGTTTGTATTGGCACATCCGAAAAATTGTGTTGAATCACGACGACACGGATGACGTACTTCAAAATACCTTCTTAAAAGTATGGAAGAGCATCGATAATTTCAGAGAAGAATCGAGTTTATTTACCTGGTTGTACCGCATTGCCACCAATGAATCGATTACATTCATTAACTCAAAAAAGAAAAAGAGTTTTATGCAAATGAACGAGGTGAGCGAGTTTTTAATGGACAACCTCGAATCGGACCCGTACTTTGAAGGAGACGAAATTCAGTTAAAACTTCAAAAAGCCATACTAACCTTACCCGAAAAGCAACGAATTGTTTTTAACATGAAATATTACGATGACCTAAAATATGATGATATGGCGCAGATTCTCGACACTTCGGTGGGCGCATTAAAAGCCTCTTATCATCATGCAGCTAAAAAAATAGAACACTATTTAAAAAGTACCGATTAACGGTTTGTTTTTAAACCTTTTAATTAAAAATGAGTCAATAGATAAAAATGCCACAATGGAAGAATTAAAAAAAATAGCACCAGAATTATCGAAAATAAAAAAGGAGAATGCTTTTGGCACTCCTCCGCATTATTTCGATGATTTTTCTGCCCGATTACAAATGAAAATTGAAGCAGAAAAGCAAGTGGCTGAGAAAAAGGAATTTAAAATTATAAACATTTTAAAACCTACTTTAGGCCTGGCTGCCAGTTTTGCCATTATTTTTATGCTCGTTTATATTCCGGTAAAAACATTTATGCCACAGCAGGCAGTTGTCGGAAACCTGGCATCAAACGAATATTCGGATAATGAATTTGAAACCATTTTGGAAGAACTCGATGAAATCTCTTTCTTTGCATTGCTCGAAAATGGCAATGAAGAAGAGAGCTTTAGCGATGAAGAACTTATAGCATATGTAAGCAGCAATTTTAGCTCGTACGAAATTTTTGAATACACCGAAAAGTAGCAAATCATGAAACAACTAATTGGCATATTAATTTTCACCCTCGCAGCGTTTTCCTGTCTTCAAAGCAACGCACAAAAAGATAATGAGCATCAGGATCGTTGGGAACGCTATCGAACAGAAAAAGTGGCTTTTTTAACTACCACTTTGGATTTAACGCCTGAAGAAGCACAAAAATTCTGGCCCGTATACAACGAAATGGAAAAATTAAAAGCTGATTTTCAGCGTAAACGTCGTGAAATGGAATCGGAAGTGCGCGATGCGGAAGGGAAACTTTCAGATAAAGAAATGATTGCACTTACCCGTGCGCATGTTGCGGTTAATAAAGATGAAGCAAATTTGCATGAGAAATACAACGAGCAATTCCTGAAAATACTTCCGCCTGTTAAAGTAATTAAACTTTACAAGGCCGAAAATGAATTCAGAATGCATATGTTTAAAAAATATAGAGAGAAACGACGAAGCGACGAAGAACGCAAATAAAAAAAACAGGCCAAAAGCCTGTTTTTCTATTTTGTTTTTTTGTAGAACTACAACGCCTTAAACCAATCCTGGAAAAGTTTTCCAACCCATGGAATTTCTTTTTGTTCTCCATTAACCGCTCCGATTAAACTAATAATCCAAAATACAAGGGTTATAATCCATCCAATAATATTAATTACCGGAATAAAGGTGATAACCAGCGAGAACAACCACAACCCTAACATCTGACGAATATAAAAACTTGCTATTTCGTCTTTTTCATTCGAATTGATTATTAATGCAATAACCCAACCTATCCAGGTAATGTGTGCAACAATTGCTTTTGTTTTTCCATCCATTTGATTTGAGATTTAAAATTTTAGTAAATGTACATAATAATATGCTTTTATTAGAATTCAAACCCAAATAATATTCGGAAGATAGCAGGCAATACTGACTTATTTCTTTAACGAAGCACACACCAGCTCGTTATCATTTCTAATAAATATATGTTGGTTGGCAAAAGCCGGATGCGACCAACATACACCACGCCCCAGTTGCTTACGTGTTGGTGCTATTAAAAATGCTCTGCTAATTTCGTTAAACCCTTTGGGCGATAATTGCGTAATTAAAAGCTCACCTTGTTCGTTAAACATCCAAATGTTTTCTTGGTGTTGTACAAAATGAATATTGGCCCATCTTGCCCTTTTCACTGCCGTTTGATCCTCCCAAATTCTATCGCCTGTATTAAAATCAAGACAGCGCAATTCGCCGTAACTATCAACGCCATAAATGTACTTGCCCAAAATTATTGGAGTATTCATCACACAATGCAGGGCATCTGTTTTGCGTTCGCTTTCTCCTTCACGTTGCCATACTTTTTCGGCAGTTGTATAGTCGTTACCCAGTTTTATCAGAAGCGAGCCGCTGTAAAAAGCGCTAACAAAAATATGATCATCAGATAAAACCGGAGTGGCAATGCTCATTCCCGAACCTGTTTGCCACGGAAAACGCCAATAAACTTCGCCGGTTTCCGGGTTTAAACCCGAAAGGCTATGTTCGGTCCAGTTTACAACAACCTGCTTCCCATTCTTTTCAATTAGAATTGGTGCCGAATAACCTGCGCGGTCGTTTAAATTTCGCCAAATTTCGTTTCCGGTGTTTTTATCAAAAGCAACAATACCTGCATTATTGTTGCCGCTTACATGAACAATCAGCTTGTTTTTAACGATTAGCGGGGTGGAAGCAATACCCCAAATGGGCATGTTTATTTCGTAAGCTTTGTTCAGGTTCTTTTCCCAAATAACACTTCCCTTTTCTGCATCAAAACAAAACAAATTCCCCATGCTTCCCAGAGCATAGGCTCTATTTTCATGAATAACAACAGAGGCTCTGGGGCCTGCAGGATAGCCAATTCCCGAATATTCACAATCATAGGTAAATTCCCAGAGCATTTTTCCACTTGTTTCATCAAAGCACAGTACGCGCTCTTGCGAAACGGGTTTTTCAATTCTATCGCTTAAATACACTTTTCCGTTTGCAACGGTAGGCCCCGAGTAGCCCGGATTTATTGGAACTCTCCATTTTATAGCGATGGTATCCGATTCAAATTTTTCAATAATATTTTCTGATTTCCATATGGCATCTCTATTGGTTCCTCGCCAGTCGGGCCAGTCCTGGGCCACAACTGATCCAACAAAAGCAAACAATAGTATTAAAACAGGTAGTATTTTCATGATTGTATATTTGATTTTCGGCAGAAATTTAATCAATTCCTTTGTAAACTGAGCGCCAATCTGTAATGCGTTCTTGCTCAGAGCGTGCATCTTTTGGGAAATTGGGGCTGTAAAGCAAGGTGGTTTCGCGTTTAACCAGTTGCTTGTTTTTTACAAAACCATCTCCTCTTTCTGCCAGGTGCTCAACCATTTTGCGTTGCCAGTTTTTTATTTGTTCTTTTTCAACAGCTGCCAGGTTTGTTAATTCTCCCGGGTCTTGTTCTAAGTTAAATAGTTGCTCCTCTCCTGTTCTAAAAAACCAGATGTATTTCCATACACCATCTGTTAAAGCACACCAATAGTTTTCGTTGCTGTAAGTTGTTGCATGTTCCAGATCAATATATTCCCGCCATTCTGCCCGGGGGTTTTCAATAAGTGCTTTTACTGAAAGGCCATCCATTTCTTCAGGGATTCTCGCACCGGCAAAATCAAGAAACGTGGGTAAAAAATCGCGCAATTCCACAACTTGTTTCAGGTATTCGCCCCCCTTGAGCTGACCTGATAAAGATTCGGGCCATTTTAGTACAAAGGGAATATTTGACGAGCCCTCATAGGCGTAAGTTTTGCGCCAGTGATGATGGTCGCCAAGCATATCACCGTGGTCTGAGGTAAAACAAATAATTGCATCGTTGTACATTCCTTTACTTTTTAAAGCCTCCACTATTTTTCCAACCATCTCATCAATAAAAGTAATGTTTGCATAGTAATGCTTTCGGCTATTTATGGCATGCTCTTGCCCGAAATTGCCAAATGCAGCATCTTTGCCGCCAGCTTCATTTTCAAACTTTTTTGCCCATCTCCCATAGTACGGTGCACTAATATCTACATTTTCATATTGATCGAGAAAACGTTCGGGTGGGTCGTACGGGCTGTGTGGCCTGGCAAAAGAAACCTTCAGAAAAAGTGGTTTATCCAGGTTATAGTTATTGATTAAGTCAACTGCCATTTGTCCCGTCCAGTAGGTTGGGTGCAGGTTTTCGTTAAGTTTGTACACTCCGGCACGATGCTCATTCCAGCCAATTCCTGTTTCGTCGGGATTTTTTCCGGGCGCCTGTAGTTTAAACCAATCGCGGTAATCGCTCACATAACCATCTTGTTCAACACGGCCACTCTCGTCGGTTAATGTTCCGTGAAAACCATGCAACGCTTTTTGCGGATACCAATGCATTTTACCAATACCAAAAGTATAGTAACCTGCCTGGCGAAGCATGCGTGGCATTTCGTATTTATACCTGCGCGCTACCCTGCCGTAACCCAGCATGCCGTGGTTCCAGGGAGCCATTCCGGTAAGCAAACCTGCCCGGGCGGGCGTACAACTGGGCACCGACGAATAAGCATTTACAAAAGTTACTCCTGCAGCGGCAATCTCATCAATATTTGGCGTAATTACTGCACAATTGCCCATACACCCCAAAGCATCAGCGCGCTGCTGATCGGTCATTATAAAAATGATATGTGGTTGTTTGCCTTTTTCTGCCGCCAATAATAACATTGGAAATAGCAGTAGCAGGATAGTAAAGATATGTTTCATCAGATTAGATTTAAAAAACAAATCTAATGATAAATCATAAAAATATCGAAACAGACCGAATCCTTGTTAATATTTTTAAAAAGATTTTATTTGTCGTAATTGAATCTTTTTAAATGGTGCCCCATTCGGTCGCGTTTGGTTTTCATGTAACGTTGATTGTATTTGTTTGGCGGTATCTCCATCGAAACAATTTCGGTAACCTCAAGTCCGTAACCTTCTAAACCAACCCGCTTTACCGGATTATTGGTTAGCAAGCGCATTTTGGTTACCCCCAGGTTACTCAGAATTTGTGCACCTACTCCATAATCGCGTTCATCGGCTTTAAAACCAAGGTGCAGATTGGCATCAACAGTATCCAGGCCCTGGTCCTGAAGTTTATAGGCAGCAATTTTATTTAATAAGCCAATTCCACGGCCTTCCTGCATCATGTAAACAATCACTCCTTTTCCGGCCTCCTCTATCATTTCCATCGATTTGTGCAACTGATCACCGCACTCGCACCGCATCGATCCGAAAATATCGCCGGTCATGCACGATGAATGAACACGTGCCAGAATGGGTTCATTTGGTTCCCATTCTCCTTTTATCAGGGCAACATGCTCTGCTCCGTTCGATTTTTGCCGGAAAGGAACCACCCTGAAATCTCCGTAATGAGTAGGTAGTTCAACCTCTTCCCCCCGTTCAATCAGGCTTTCGCTCTGAAAAAGAAAAGAAATAAGGTCTTTTATGGTAACAATTTTAAGTTTATATTCCTGAGCAAATTCGTACAACTCTGGCAAGCGAGCCATTGTTCCGTCTTCGTTCATTATTTCTACCAAAACTCCAGAAGGTTTTAATCCAGCCAGGCGAGCTAAATCAACTGCTGCCTCGGTGTGTCCGCTTCTACGTAAAACACCACGCTCCATTGCTTTTAAAGGAAAAATGTGGCCCGGCCTGCCCAACTGTTCCGGTCGCGTTTTTTCGTCAACCAACATTTTTATTGTAATGGCTCGATCACTGGCCGAAATTCCAGTAGATACCTCAGGATGAATGGCATCAACAGAAACAGTAAATGCAGTTTCGTTTGAAGATGTATTTTTTCCAACCATCAACTCAAGGTCCAGTTCAGCACAACGCTCTTCTGTTAATGCAACACAAATAAGGCCACGGGCCTTTAATGCCATAAAATTGACGATTTCGGTGGTAATCAACTCTGAGGCTATAATTAAATCACCTTCATTCTCACGATCCTCATCATCAACAACAATTACCATCTCGCCTTTCTGAATAGCAGCAATGGCTTCCGGAATTGTGTTAAGTTTAATCTCTGTCATATCTGCCTGTTTAAATCAGCCGCAAAATTACAAAGTTTTCTTAAACGCGTTTATGACTTTTGCTTATCCTTTGCATGAAATAACATTAACAACACTAATTGTTAACGACAAAAAACTTTTTGGAGCTAATATTTCCCTTATTATCGCTTACAAGAACCTTATGCCAGCCGGGTTCCGGTCTTATTTCAAGTTGGTGAATACTCCTTGTTGTTCCGCAAAATTTTTCATCAAGATACCAGAAAACTTCTGCATCTTTTGTGCGATGGGCTAATTCAATAATAAGCTTTCCGTTTGTGCCATCGAGCTCAACAGGAATAAAAACACGATTCCACTCCCGTGGATAAATAAACTCAAGCTGTTGCTGATTTTCTTCACAACCAGCCAGCAATGGCGGCAGTGAAGAATACAACACATTTACCTGTTTGTAGTAGTATTCCATTGCCGGTGGTAAAACAAACCAGTTTTTATGGGTCATTTCAGAAACCGGATAACACGCCGAATTAACCCGATGCGTACCCGCACTGTTTAAATGTATTTTCTGGTGCCAGCTGCAAATTCTGCCCTTATTTCCTTTAGGCAGCTGAACCCATTTTGTATTTTCGCAAAATTCGCCGGGTAAAAAGCCACTTTCGCTGCACACTTCAAGACTATCCATTTCATCGGCAGGTATTCCAAACCATTCCGAATCGGGCAATGTGGCAAAAACATCGAACATTACCGGTGCTGCAGCGGAAACACCGGTCAAGCCTGCCCTGCCTTCACCATCGGCATTACCCACCCAAACAGCAACAACATAATCGTTTGTTACACCAACCGCCCAGGCATCGCGAAAGCCAAAGCTGGTACCTGTTTTCCAGGCAATACGTTTGCGGCGTGCAAAATGCTCCCAGCCGCTTTCCGATTCCGGACGCTGAACATTTAACAGAGCCTCAAATGTAGCATAAACCGAAGCTGCCCTAAGTTCTGCTTGCTCAAGCTCTCTTCTTTCTGCTGTTTCCGTTTCTTCGTTCCAACGTAAAGTAGAAAAAGGATCAGACAGATAAAGTCCATCGTTTTGGTTGTAGGTTTGTAACACTCCGGCCAGCGATGTATACATTCCCGCCAAATCCCAGAGTGTTATTTCTGCTCCACCTAAAATCAGCGATAATCCATAATAATCGGGCTGATGCGAAAGTGTTGACATTCCTGTCTTTTTTAAAAATGAATAGAAGGCCGGAACGCCATAATCGCGCAACATATGAACTGCCGGAATATTTAATGACCTGGCCAAAGCCTCCTGTGCTGGCACCGCCCCATTGTAGCGGCGATCAAAATTCATGGGGGTAAAACCTCCAAACCGTATGGGAATATCGGGAATGAGCATGGTTGGCAGCAGCAAGCCTTCATCCAGCATTTTTGCATATAAAAGAGGCTTAAGAATACTGCCTGTACTTCGTGGCGCCTGAATAACATCTACCTGTGCTGCATGGTTTTCTGCTTCGTTTTTTGGCACATTCCCCACATAAGCCTTTACTTTTTTTGATGACACTTCAGCTACCAAAACAGCCATGTTATTTATACCATTTTGTTTCAGTTTCTGCTGATGCCGCACCACTATAGCATTTGTATGTTTTTGCAGCTCAAAATCTATGGTCGATTTTATTCGTTGCCCCACCTTTTCGTGCTTTGCCTTTTCGGTTAAATGAAAAGCGAAATTTGGTAAAGCATTAACTTTTTCAGGCAATGGCTCGGTAATAGCCAAATCAAAAGTTAAGCTATCAATAATCTCTGATTTTAACAGTTTTTGCAAAAGGTAATTTCGTTTGTTTTTTAACTGAATATCAGCGCGCCCCGGGTAAATCAGGGCGGGGGCATTAGGTAATACAGCCAGTGTTGCCGATTCGGCCCACGACAGCTGGTGGTTATCTCTTCCGAAATACCGCCACGAGGCCGCATCAATCCCAACAACATTTCCACCAAAAGGTGCATGCGAAGCATACATTGTCAATATTTCAGTTTTCGAATACCGCAACTCGATGTGTAAGGCCCAAAACATTTCTACCAATTTATTTTTTAGGTTTCGTTTTTTGTTGCCGCGGGCAAGTCGGCACAACTGCATGGTTATGGTGCTTCCACCGCTAACAATTTTGCCTGCTTTACTATTTTGCAGCATTGCCCGCACCAGAGCTATTGGATTTATACCGGGATGGCGGTAAAAGAAACGATCCTCGAATTGCAACAAACACGTTTCGTATTTTAAAGAAACGCTGTCAACCGCAGGGAATCGCCATTGTTCGTCGGCTGCAATGCGGGCACCCAGCAAATTCCCCTTGTCGCTTTCTAAAACCGTTGAATAAGAAGCATTAAACAAGGGTCGTGGAACAAAAACTTCGCCGGCAATAAAAAAAAGGACTAAGCCTACCGCTGAAATAAGAAGAATGCTTTTTATCCCTGATTTTCTGCTATTCGAATTCTTGTTCATTACCAAAACACACAATTACTTTTTTTTGAACGCTCATTAACAATCGTCCTACACTCCCATTACTATGTATCTACTTCACTTCAATTATTTGCCCGCCGAGTTTTGCGCGCACCGAATTATCGTACATGGCTTCGCAACTTACAGGTGCCTTGTAAAACTGCCCTTTGTAAGCCGCATTTAAATAAAACACGAAGGTCTTTTCTTCGTTGGCAGCCAAATCAAAATAGGTATAAATCCGAGCGTCGCGAATGTCCTGGTAATCAAAACCGGCATTTTTATCAGACATACCACCAAGGCGTTTATTTAATATCTCCCAACCTGATGGAATAAGCGTTGCAAGAACCATTTCTTTATAATCAACCCGCCTGCCGGGATGTTTAACCGTAAGCTCCATTTTAAAATCCGTTCCTTGCTTTATTGCTTGCGGCTGTATTGGCTTACCCGCAGTGTCGAGGTATTTAACGTTTAGCATTAAATTACTGGCGGAAGAAAGTGAATCTATGCCTGAAGGTATACCTTTTGACATCAACCGCACAAAGGTAGCGGCAGCACCTTCATTCGTAAACTGAAGTTCTGCCTCCCTTGAGTCTGAGTTTCCTACAGGAATTGTAACAACCGGAATTTTTGTTTGTATCCGGTGTTTTTCACCTGCTGCCACCAAATCGAATTTGGTATCGCTATCTGCCGTATAATATTTTTCGGCAAAGCGAGCTGCCGACATCAGGCACCACGCGGCAGTTTGGGTACTTAACCAGCTTTCGGCATTTATTTCTTCCGAAATATGTTTAAGCATTTCAAAAGCATTCTCTTTATCGTCAAGCAATAAAAGCGACTCCAACAACATAGCCTTGTCGCGTAACGACGAGCCATAAGTTCCACTAAACTCCGAATAGTGTTTTACTTCTGTACCAATACCGTTAACCAACTGTTCCGCGGCTTCCTTTTTCCCGGCTAACACATAAGCTGAAGCCAATCGCCAGCTCACTTCTACCGGTTTATTGACTTTCTCGCGCAAGCGGTTCATCGCTCCAATATCGGGGTTACCGGCCAAAGCCAGTGTGTACAGCCGGTAGGCTTGTGTTAAATCGTAATTACGTAACTGTTGATACCTAGCAAAATACTGATTCCCTTTCCAGTTGCGTGCTTCTGCACGTTGAAATCGCAACCAGCGGTCTTTCATGCCATGTGGTAGTTTATAGCCGGCTCTTTCTGCCATTAACAAAAAGTGCCCCACGTAAATGCCAACCCAATTATTCACGTATTCCGCTCCCGGCCAGTAACTAAAACCACCGCTTGCCAACTGGTAGGCCTGAAGTTTCTCAAGAGCCAGGCGTACATTATTTTCCGTTTCTAATTTTTTGGCTGCGCTAAGTTCGGTTATGTCTGCCAAAGACAGTTGCGGAAACACAGCAGAAGTGAGCTGCTCGGCACAACCATGCGGAAACTGAATCAGGTAATCGAGGTGTTTGGCAAGATTAAGCGGGGGAAAACCCGATACCTCAACCCAGTTTTCGTTTGTGCCTGCGGTTCCCGGACACTGAATGCTCGTTTGCCAGGTTTCGCCACCGTTAATCAATTTTGACTGCTGAACAAGCACAGGCAGGTTGGGATTCCGAACGTCTATTTCAATTTCATAACGGGTCTCTTCTCCTTCTGATTTGGCTTCAACTACAATCTTCCCAATTCCAATATTGTCTTTTACTTTTAGTTTAAAAAAGCTCATTTTTTCACCCGGTTTCTGAAAATACAACTCATTCGTTCCGGCTCCAACCAGTTCAAATAAATTGTTTGTTGAAAGCGAAATGCTAACATTTTTCACCACATCTTTCATTGCAAAAACTTCTACCGGCAACTCAAACTCCTCGTTAGGTGCCAACTTTCGCGGAGCTGTAGCCAGCAACATCAGACCTTTTCGCACAGGCACCGATAATTCATTCGCACCGTATGCTCCCTTATTTCCGGCAACAACCATAATGCGAACTGCTCCCACATAATTTGGCATTGCAAAGCGGTGTTTTTGTTTTTTGCCGGCGGCAAGAGTAAACGGGCCTGCAGTTTGCACCACCGGTTTAAACCGATTGGCTTCCTTTTTCTCAGAATCTACCATACTGTCATCGCCGCCAACGGCAAAAGCTTTTTCCAGCCGAGCACCGTAAGCACCTGCCACGTAATCGTACATATCCCAGGTTTTTACGCCAAGTGCTTCGCGCTGATAAAAAGAGTAATGCGGATTTGGTGTTTTAAAGTTGGTAAGCCCCAGCAAACCCTCGTCAACAATGGCCAGCGTATAGGTCATTTGTTTTCCGTGTTCTTCTGTTATTTCAACTGCAAATTCCGTTTCCGGCTCAATTTCTGATGCCGTTTTTATTTGCGGACGAAGAATAGTTTCATCATCGTCGACACCAATCGGGATAATACCGTAAAGACGCAGTGGCGCATCGTTTTCGTTGTTACCGTAGGGCTGCAAAAGGCTTATATTCACATAAAAATTAGGAGCCATATTTTTATTGGCGGTAAGGGTGAAACGGGTTTGTTTATGAGTGGTTTCTACCCAAAACATATCCAATACTCCAGTGCCGTTTTCAAGGCTAACCAAGGCTTTTCCTGCTTTTGATGACGGAATACTGACTTCGATTTTTTCGCCAACCTTGTATCGGTCTTTATCGGTACTTATATTCAACATGGTAGCGCCCTGCTCCATTCCTTCCGAGCGCCATCCTCCCCATTCCGACATGTAGAAGGTAGTGCCGGCTGCATGTCCTGAGCTGGTATTTTTTACCCACAAAAAATACCGGCCATTGTCTTGCCAGTTATTGTATTTTACATTAAGCTTAATTTTTGATGCGTGCGCTGCATTATTAATATTCCAGCTTTTAACCGGCTGATAATAACTGCCCGACACATAATGCGCTAAATTTTCGGAACCTGATTCCCACCACCAACGCCAGTTAATTTTGTATAACCGAACCTCCAGATCGGCGCCCGAAACCGGGTTCCCTTTTCCATCAACGGTTACAATTTCAGGCAGATAATCGGTATCGGTTTTGTACCAGTTATCTTCCGATTCGGGCATGCGCACCCCAACATACGATTTAAAAGGTGAATATTTGGCGCTTGTAACAGCAGTGCTAAAATCACCGCCATTTTCAAATACCCGCGAAGTAAACCAGGCGTTCAACATTCCGGGGGCGTCCTCCAGTCCCTCTAAATTAAAGGGGATGATAGCCTCACCACTTTCATCAAGTTTGCCGTCAAAAATAATTTGCTCTTGCTTCGAAAAACGTGTGGCGGGGTCGTTAAAACTATATTGTTTGAAATTTTCAAATTCCGTTTTTGTTTTGGCCAACACAACTTCCACTTTGGCTTTTAAAGCATTGGCCGGGCTGCCGTGTAACCAGGTTGCAGCCATTGGCACCTTCGTATCTTTTACCTCCAAAGTTTTATCGTCGGGCAAATCCAGTTCAATTTTTAACCGGTTGGGTTTTATACTTTCAATTTTTATCCTTTTTGAGAATCTGCTGTTACCCACCTGCACTTCAGCACGCCAGTTTCCGGTTGGCGCATCGCTTGTGGTTGTAGTTGTTAAGCTATAAAAACCATTTTCATTACTGGTAACTACCCGCCTGTTAACCTGTTGGTTTTTGGGATTATAAAGACTAAATATTACCGGATGATTTTCGGATTGAACTGCTTTTGTCTCTAAAATAAAATTCAAAAACAAGGTGTCTCCGGGGCGCCAAACATCGCGCTCGCCATAAATAAAACCTTTCATTCCGCCGGTTATTACCTGCCCCGAAACGTTAAAGTTACTCACCGATAAAGCAGTACCGTCATCAAGCCGGAGGTAACCAAACTGCTCCCCTTTTTGAGCCACCAGTAAAAATGGTTTTTTACTCAAATCTACCTCAGCAAAACCATGCGCATCGGTTTTAATCGTTTCAATAAGTTGCTGCTGAAAATTGAATAATTTTAAGTCAACATCGCCAAGCGGTTCGGTGGACAATAAGTTGGAGACTGCAAATTTCAGGTGTTGGTTTTTACCTTCTTTGGCCACTATACCTAATTGCGATACCATAATATTTCTGCTCACAAAACGGCCGGAGTTGTAGTACGACACATGACATGGATTATCGCGTTCGCGCCAATCGTAGCCACTCGGATAATAATAACCGCCATACCAACCCGGCGAATCCCATTCTGTTTTGTAGGCCTCGTTTTCGTTCATAGCAATTTCTGAAAACGTTTCATCGGGATTTTCATCGGAACAGCTATAAAGCGAATATTCTTTTCTGAAACGCAGTTCTACGCGGTAAATGGCTCCCTGTTCAACAGTCAGCAACTTCGTGAGGTCAATTTTAAAGGTATTCCATTTGCTGTAGTTTATGGGTTCAGCAGAGTGAAGATCAACCTTTCCCTGGTAAACCAGCCTGCCAACCTGTTTCAGGTTATTGTGTCCATCAATGCGGTTATTTTGAAAAAACTGGTGCACATTATTTTTATAGACCTGAATTACACGCACATCAACCGCATTTAAACTGATGGCTTCAAACGGAAACACCATTGATTCGTTTCGTGGAACAATTACGCCTTTTCCCAGCAGGCGCACCTGTGGTTCGGCATTGGTAAATTGCAGCAAAAAATTAGTCGGCGTAGTTAATCGGGCATAGTTACTGCTTTTTATACCGGCATGTACACGTAAGCTTAATTCTCCCGATGCCCTTTTTCCGGTCCAGGCTTTTAACAGGTTTCCATCCAGCTCCAGTTTTATCTCCGGGTTATTTTCCAGTTCAATCAGTCCTTCCAAATCCTGGCCTTTTAACAAGGGATCTGAATAACGAATTTCAACACATTGCTCCGGTTGTTGCACTACGGTAGCATCTAAAACCTTAAAGTCGTTCAATGCCGGAACTTCCAGTTTTTTTTGCCCGGAAAGGTCTATTCCAAGGGCTTTACCGTCCCATCGCACTATAAGTTCGGCCGGTTCATCAGCTTTCCGCACAATGCTGTCGATAGTAAAAAAATGTTTACGTCCGTCGGCATCATGAATCCAGTTTATTGGTAACTCATCACCCTCGCAACTTGCGCTTACCAAAGCCTCAACGGGTGCTGCATCGGCAATATCGGCAGTTAAAACATAGGCTTTTAGCTGCATCAGGTTCGTGCCAATATCATCGTAATTTGACAATCCATCAACCGTAACGGAAAAACTCTGCTGAACCGTTGAAAAGCTAAAGGGCATTACCTGAAGTTGCTTGTCAAGTGTTAAAAGTTTTCCCAAGGCGAAAGTGACTTCATAAGTCGTTCCCGGCAGCAAAGGCTCGTTGGGTCTGAACTCAATAATCCGGTCGCTAACCCGAACTGTCTTCCCCTGTACCTTCGGACTAAAACGAAACAAGTCTTCCGGAATACTAACCTCTTGAAGTGGTTGCGCAAGGTAAATACTTATGGTTGTTCGGGTTGATACTACTCCACTGGTAAAAGCCTGCACATAATGCGTAAAAGCCGCATCTGTACCACTTATATTTTTTTCATTTTTTTTACAGGAAACTGTAAAAACAAGCAGAAAAAATATGGGGAAAATAAACTTTTTCACTGTCTGTGTTTTTATGATTTTATATATGACGTTAAAAGTAAGAAATTAGTACCCATGATCGTGCCATAATCAAATTATGTTTCATAATTTTATTCACCGGTTTGAACACTAAATAACAGAAGCAGATGAAAAGAATATTGATACTTTTTGCCCACCCCGCCTACCATAAAT
This sequence comes from uncultured Draconibacterium sp., assembly GCF_963676735.1. Taxonomy (NCBI): domain Bacteria; kingdom Pseudomonadati; phylum Bacteroidota; class Bacteroidia; order Marinilabiliales; family Prolixibacteraceae; genus Draconibacterium; species uncultured Draconibacterium sp. The sequence continues at coordinate 2,804,913 of NZ_OY781464.1, forward strand.
CGCGCATTAATAAAACACTGATTAATGCCATTAAAGATTTGGATGGGGTTACCATTAATAATTTGTACGAAAAGTATCCCGATTTTTTTATTGATATTCCTGTTGAACAAGAACTTTTGACTAACCACGACATTATCATCTGGCAACATCCGTTTTACTGGTACAGTGCTCCGGCATTAGTTAAAGAATGGATGGACCTGGTACTTCAGCACGGTTTTGCCTACGGCACCCAGGGACGCGCATTGGAGGGCAAATGGGCCTTATCAAGTATTTCCACCGGTGGTAGAAAAGAGGTTTACTGCACTGAAGGCAAAAACCATTATACCATAAACGAGTTTTTAGCCCCTTTTCATCAATCGGTAAATTTATGTCGAATGCAGTACCTGCCGCCTTTTGTTGTGCACGGATCGCACACCCTGGCACAAGACCAACTGAAAACCTGTGCAGCCAACTATCGTTCGCTTATTCTTTTGTTACGCGATAGTAAAATAAATCCTGCTATTTTTGAAAATATTGAATACATCAACGAAATTATAAAGCAAGATGCATAATCATGAATTCTTTTTAAACGCCTTAATTTACCTAGGAGCAGCCGTTGTTTCTGTCCCCATTGCTAAAAAATTGGGTTTAGGTTCTGTTTTAGGCTACCTGCTTGCCGGTATCATCATTGGCCCTTTTGTGTTAAGACTGGTAGGAAACGAGGCCGACGAGGTTATGCACTTTGCTGAATTTGGAGTGGTATTGATGCTTTTTATCATCGGTCTTGAACTGGAGCCCAGGCTATTATGGAAAATGCGACGATCGATATTCGGTCTAGGAGGCCTGCAGGTACTAATTACCGCCGGTTTAATTACCGCCATTGCCCTCCTGCTTAACTTTCAACTCAACCGGGCCATGGCCATTGGCCTTATTCTGGCCCTCTCGTCAACGGCAATTGTTTTACAAACCTTAAGCGAAAAAGGATTAATGCGTAATATCGCGGGCCGTTCAGCCTTCTCGGTGCTTCTTTTTCAGGATATGGCTGTTATTCCCATCCTGGCCTTAATACCTATTATTGCTACCCTAGGTGCACCTGCCGATCTTTCTGATACGGCACTGAATAATATTGGAGAAGTTGCTCAAATGCCTGGGTGGTTACAACTGCTCATTATTATTGGAGCTATTACCGCAATGGTAATTATCGGACGTTTTGCTGCCCGTCATATTTTTCGACTGGTGGCAGAAACCGGCCTGCACGAAGTTTTTGTTGCCCTTGCCCTGCTTATGGTTATTGGCATAGCACTGGGCATGGATGCCATTGGCCTGTCGCCGGCATTGGGTACTTTTATTGCCGGTGTGGTATTGGCCGACAGCGAATACCGCCACGAACTGGAAACAACCATCGACCCCTTTAAAGGTTTACTGCTTGGCTTGTTTTTTATCTCCGTTGGAGCAAGCATAAACTTCAATTTGCTCATAGAAGATCCGTGGATAATCGTTCTTTTTGTTTTACTGCTTATTTTTGTAAAGTTTGTGGTATTGCTGATTTTAGGGCGGATGTTCCGCTTGAAAAAAGGGTTCGAATTCCTTTTTGCTTTTCTGTTGGCCCAGGCCAGCGAATTTGCCTTTGTGCTCATCTCATTTTCGAAACAAAACAAACTTTTCGACGACGAAACCTCGGGAATGTTATTATTGGTAGTCACCTTGTCGATGGCCGTGTCGCCATTACTGCTTATTTTTAACGATAAAGCAGTAAGCCCTATTCTGGCGCGCTGGCACAACAAACTGGAATACGATGAGATTGAAGAAGAGGAAAACCCGGTTATACTGGCAGGGTTTGGCCGTTTTGGACTTACCGTAGGCCGTATTTTATTAGCCAACGGGTTTAAGGTTACTATTCTCGACAATAACCCATCCAATGTTGAAACACTTCGTAAATATGGTTTCAAACTGTATTTTGGCGATATAACCCGCCCCACTATGCTCGAAAAAGCCGGCATTGAAAAAGCCCGTTTGCTCATATTAAGTATGGCCGAACACGAGAATGCATTAAAAGTAGCCGAAACCGTCAGAAAAAAATACCCGCATGTTAAAATACTGGCACGCGCAAGAGATATCTTTCATGTATTTGAATACCTGAATTTAAATATCAGCAAAGTGCAACGCGAAACATTTCATTCGGCTGCCGAACTCAGCAACACGGCACTGGTGGAATTGGGCTTTTCGAAATACGAAGCCTACCGGGCCACCCGAACATTTAAACACCACGAAGACCAGGTTACCGAAGAGCTGTATCGCCACTGGCTGGAAGACCAGGGCAAATTCATTCAGGAAACGCGCCGTTTTGAAGAACAGGTAAAAGAAACCTTACAGGCTGAAAAAAACTATTCAATTCATGACTCTGATTGTGCATGGGATGTGGATTCGCTGAAAGATGAAGCAAAAAAGCAATCATAGCGCGACGATAATTCAAAACTTTAAGGATTTAGAAAACATCAAGGTCCCTAATTTTTAATCCTAGCCTTTACTGAACATTAGCCATGACATAAAATAAAAACTTTGTGCCTTCTCGTCTTCGTGTTTAAAAAAATTAGCCCTTTCGAACCAAAAATTGAAACGTTCGACAAACTAAATTAGACTATTTCTAAATTGACCACTTTTCACAAAAACTGATTTTTTGACACATACAGATTCAAATTAATATATAGTTTTGCAATCTGCAAATAGCAAAAAGTTACAGTTACGGATTCTACAGTTCAACATACGGGTTTTGTTAAAGAGGTGAGGCCCACTTCTTTGATTGTAAACATTGTGAGTCAATCAGCCTGCTCAACGTGCCATGCCAAAGGAGCATGCACTGTTTCTGATTACCAGGACAAAGAGATTGAGGTAACAGAATACAAGCTTACCTATAAAATTGGCGACGAAGTAACTATTCTTTTCAAACAATCAAAAGGATTTACCGCATTAATTTGGGGATATGTAGTTCCGTTTTTTGTTGTTCTGGGTACATTAATAGTAGCCCTTGAAATAACCGGGAATGAACTAAAAGCCGGAATTCTGTCATTAGTCGTTCTGGTTCCCTACTATATAACATTATATTTTTTTCGTCATTTATTAAAAAAAGTACTGAAATTCGAACTCGAAGAAAACGCTTAATAAAATGAGTATCACCGTTGTATATACCATTGTCACATTAGCAGTAATTGGTGCTGCAGCTGCAGTAATCCTGTACTTTGTGGCACAGAAATTCAAAGTTCATGAAGATCCCCGGATTGACGAAGTAGATGAAGCGCTTCCGGGAGCCAATTGTGGCGGCTGCGGTTATGCCGGCTGCCGGGCCTTTGCCGAGGCCTGCGTAAAAGCCAGCGACCTGGGCGACCTGAACTGCCCGGTTGGCGGCAACGACACCATGAATGAAGTGGCTTCTATACTTGGTTTAGAAGCCGTAAAAAAAGACCCACGGGTGGCCTATATCCGTTGTAACGGCACCTGCAACAACCGGCCCAAAACCAGTAGCTTCGATGGGGCTACTACTTGTGCCATAGCCTCGTCGGTATACAGTGGCGAAACCAATTGCCAGTATGGTTGCCTGGGCTTTGGCGACTGTTTTGATGCCTGCGATTTTGATGCCATTGTGATGCATCCTGAAACCGGCATCCCGGAAATAATTGATGACAAATGTGTGGCCTGCGGAGCCTGCGTTGATGCCTGCCCCAAATCGCTGATTGAGTTACGCAAAAAAATGCCGAAAAACCGAAAAGTGGTGGTATCCTGCCGCAACCAGGACAAAGGCGGTGTGGCCCGAAAAGCTTGTCGCGTTGCCTGTATTGGTTGCAGCAAGTGTTTGAAAGAGTGCCCGTTTGATGCCATTACCATTGAAAACAACCTGGCCTATATCGACTCCGACAAATGTAAACTGTGTAGAAAATGCGTTGCAGTTTGTCCGACAGGAGCAATCATAGAGGAAAACTTTCCTCCACGGAAAGTGAAACCGGAAGTAAAAAAAGAAACTGAACCAGTAAAATAATCAGGGATGTTAAAAACGTTCAAAATTGGCGGGGTACATCCTCCCGAAAATAAATTATCGAGCGATAAAACGATTGAAGCACTGCCGCTTCCGAAAACCGTTTTTATACCTGTTGCCCAACACATTGGCGCACCTTCGGCACCTGTGGTTAAAAAAGGCGACACCGTTAAAGTAGGACAGGTAATTGCACAAAGCAGTAGTTTTGTTTCTACCAATATCCACTCATCAGTATCAGGAAAAGTGACCAAAGTTGACTTTTCAGCTGATAGCTCAGGCTATCCCAAACAGGGTATTTTTATTGCTGTTGATGGAGACGAATGGTTGGATGAAATTGACCGCTCGGAAGACCTGGTAGAAGAAATTTCGCTTGATGGATCGGAAATCGTAAAAAAAATCCAGGAAGCCGGTATCGTTGGCCTTGGAGGAGCAACTTTCCCAACCCATGTAAAACTGGTGCCACCAAAAGGCATGAAAGCTGAAGTGCTTTTAATTAATGGTGTGGAGTGCGAACCCTACCTTACTTCAGACCATCGCCTGATGCTTGAAAAAGCCGACGAAATTTTGGTGGGTATACAACTGCTGATGAAAGCTATGAATGTTGAAAAAGCAGTTATCGGTATTGAAAACAATAAACCCGATGCCATAAAATTACTGGGCGAAAAATGCAAAAACTATAAAGGCATTGGCATTCAGGCGCTAAAGGTACAATACCCTCAAGGTGGCGAAAAACAGCTGATTAATGCGGTTACCGGAAAAGAAGTTCCATCGGGTGGTCTACCTATTGCCGTTGGCGCTGTGGTAAGCAATGTGGGAACCGCTTTTGCCGTTTACGAAGCTATTCAGAAAAACAAACCGTTGTTTGAACGCGTGGTAACTGTTACGGGTAAAGGTGTTGAAAAACCATCGAATTTTATGGTTCGTATTGGCACAGCCACCTCAGAGCTGATCGAAGCAGCAGGCGGACTTCCGGAAAATACCGGAAAAATTATTAGTGGCGGACCAATGATGGGACGTGCCATTGCTTCGTTAGATGTTCCGGTAACAAAAGGAACCTCGGGCCTGCTTTTAATGCCTGCCGAAGAAAGTAAACGGGAAGAAATTCAGCCCTGCATACGCTGCTCGCGCTGTACTTCGGTTTGCCCAATGGGACTTGAACCCTACCTGCTGATGACATTGGGAGAGAAACAAATTTTCGATCGGGCCGAAAGCGAACGGATAATGGATTGTATCGAGTGTGGATCGTGCAGCTACACCTGCCCGTCGAACCGGCCGCTGCTCGACTATATTCGTTTTGGGAAAGGAAAAGTTGGCGCCATAATGCGCTCGCGTAAAAAATAAAACAAACAACCGATTGTCATTTTGCACCATATTGCGGATGACATCAATAGAAAAGAATAAAACAAACAACTGAATAATGAGTAAATTATTAACAGTTTCACCATCACCGCACGTTCACTCGAACGATTCAACCCAAAAAATTATGCTTCGGGTTGTTTATGCGATGATTCCGGCCATGGCCTGGGGTATTTATCTGTTTGGTTTTGATGCCATTCGTGTGGGATTAATTTCCATCATCTCCTGTGTGGGCATCGAATACCTCATTCAGAAATATGTGATGAAGGTAAAACCAAGTATTACAGATGGCTCGGCTTTAATAACCGGTATTCTGCTGGCTTTTAACGTTCCGGCAAACATTCCGTGGTGGATAATTGTGATTGGCGCCATTGCCGCAATGGGCATTGGTAAACTTTCTTTTGGAGGCCTGGGAGCCAACATTTTTAACCCCGCATTGGTAGGAAGGGTATTTTTGCTCATCTCTTTTCCGGTGCAAATGACCTCGTGGCCAAGCACCCGAATGATGGATGGTGTTGATGCCGTTTCGGCAGCTACCCCGCTAGGTTTAATAAAAGAGGGCATTAAAAACGGCATTCCTGTTGCTCAGCTCGAAGGCTTACCAAAACTCTCGGAAATGGCCATCGGGTTTAACAGCGGTTCACTTGGCGAAGTATCAGCCTTGCTGCTGGTAATTGGCGGTTTATATATGCTTTGGAAAAAGGTAATAACCTGGCAAACTCCCGTTTCCATTTTGCTTACGGTTGTACTTGTATCCGGAATTTTCTGGGTAATTGATCCGGAGCTCTATGTTAATCCGCTTATCCATTTATTTACCGGCGGTTTAATGCTTGGGGCTGTATTTATGGCTACCGATATGGTTAGCTCACCAATGACAGGCAAAGGACAGCTAATTTACGGCTTTGGTATCGGACTGATTACCATTGCCATTCGAATGTTCGGAGCCTACCCCGAAGGAATTTCATTTGCAATTCTGATAATGAATGCGTTTGTGCCATTAATTAATATGTATGTAAAACCTAAACGATTTGGAGGAAACTAAAATGGCAAAACGAGAATCGAGTTTTATAAATATGGTGGCTACCCTGGTTTTGGTTACCGGAATAGCAGCAGCAGCATTAGGTTTTGTTTACGATTTTACAAAAGGCCCTATTGAAGCAGCCAAACTAAAAGCACAAACCGAAGCAATAAAGAATGTATTGCCCGAATTTGACGAGCTTGGAGAAACAAAAACAATTACACCGGCCGAAGGAGCCGATGCCCTGGAGTTTTTTCCAGCATATAAAAATGGCGAACTGGTAGGTACAGCAATAAAAACATATACAAAAAGTGGCTTCAGCGGATTTATTTCAATTATGGCCGGTATTGATAAGGATGGAAATTTCTCGGGCTACTCGGTATTGGAACACGCCGAAACTCCCGGACTTGGTTCTAAAATGGATGTTTGGTTTAACAATCCCGAAAAACCAAAACAATACGTAATTGGTAAAAACCCGGGGAGCACCAACTTTACCGTTTCAAAAGACGGTGGCGAAATTGATGCCATTACTGCATCAACCATAACATCTCGCGCATTTTTGGAAGCGCTAACGCTGGCGTATGATTCTTATAAAAACAACGAAAAGTAAGAGGCAATGAGTCAATTAAAAAATTTCTCGAAGGGATTTATAAAAGAGAACCCGGTTTTTGTTTTACTACTGGGAATGTGTCCCACACTTGGGGTAACCTCTTCAGCCATAAACGGATTGGGTATGGGACTGGCAACAACCTTTGTTTTGCTGATGTCGAACATGGTGGTTTCGATGGTAAAGAGTGCCATTCCCGACAAGGTTCGTATTCCGGCATTTATAGTAATTATCGCCACTTTTGTAACCATTGTTCAGCTAACCATGCAAGCCTACCTGCCTTCGCTGTTTAAAAGCCTTGGTTTGTTTATTCCGCTTATTGTGGTAAACTGCCTGGTTTTGGGCCGTGCCGAAGCATTTGCCTCAAAAAACAACCTGGTATCATCAGTAATCGATGGGCTGGGAATGGGACTTGGATTTACATTTGCGCTGGTAACGCTTGGCGGAATTCGCGAGATATTGGGAAGCGGTAAAATTTTCAACATTACCATTTACCCCGAAAACTACGTAACACTCGTATTTGTACTATCGCCCGGAGCATTTATTGTTTTGGGATACCTGATTGCAGCATTAAACAAGATTAAGAAAAATTAGGAGGACGTAAAATGAATTATCTGGTAATTGTAATAGGCGCCATACTTGTAAACAACATTGTTTTAATGCAGTTTTTGGGAATCTGCCCGTTTTTGGGGGTTTCCAAAAAAGTATCAACCGGGATTGGAATGACCGGTGCCGTAGCCTTTGTAATGATTTTGGCCACCATTGTAACCTATCTGATTCAGCATTATGTGCTTGAAAAATTCGGGTTGGGATTTTTACAAACCATCGCGTTTATCCTGATTATTGCATCGCTGGTGCAAATGGTTGAAATTATTCTGAAAAAAGTAAGTCCCCCGCTGTACCAGGCTCTGGGAATATTTTTGCCTCTTATTACTACTAACTGTGCCATTCTGGGTGTTGCTATCCTTACCGTACAAAACGAGTTTAACCTGCTTGAGGGAGTAATCTTTTCGACCTCGCATGCCATTGGTTTTGGCCTGGCGCTGATCCTGTTTGCAGGTATTCGCGAACACCTCGATTTACAGGATGTTCCGAAAGGTTTAAAAGGAACACCCATTGCTTTAATTGCAGCAGGAATATTGGCAATGGCATTTATGGGATTCTCTGGATTAGTGTAAGTTAGTAAAAGATTAAGCCAACATTAATGATTTATCATTTTTGTTGAAGTGGTTAAAACAAACACATATAGCTTACATTTATTTGTTAAATTTGCTATGTACAGATAGCAAAATAAACTATCTCAAAAATTTAAAACTGTAAACATTGGATTTTTTTCAACAGATACATAAATCTTTACTTCAGGGATCGGAAGAGACCATTCAAAGAGAGCTGATGAACAGTATCGACTGGAATCAACGGCTTATTTGTATAAAAGGATTCAGAAGTGTTGGAAAAACGACCTTTTTGCTCGATTACATAAAAAAGTACCATCCTGAAAGCAACGAGGTTTTATACCTTAATTTAAATAATTTCTATTTCACAAAGCGTAAAATCAGCTCTTTTGCTGATGAGTTTGCCAAACGTGGAGGTAAAATTCTTATTCTCGATCAGATACAAAAATACCCTGATTGGTCGGCAGATTTACGGAAATGTATGGATGAAATTCCAGATCTGAAGGTTGTATTTACCTCCTCTCCCGTATTACGTGTTACCGAGGGCAACCCCGACCTGGAAGGAATTGCAAGCATTTACCACCTTGAAGGATTGTCATTTCGCGAATACCTGAATCATCAAACAGGAAAAAAATTCAGGGCCTATTCTTTTGAGGAGATTGTGAAAGATCATATTAAAATTGCCAAAGAAATTGTTGCAGAAATAAAGCCGCTGGCCTTTTTCGACGATTATTTAAAACACGGGTATTTCCCTTACTACATGGATGCCCCTAATTTTTACATCGACAAGCTTCTGAAAAACATTAACCTGGCACTTGAAATTGATGTACCTTACACCAACCAGATTGAATTTAAATACCTGCCCAAACTTCGGAAACTGTTGCATATAATTGCTTCTGAAACACCATTTACACCAAATGTAAGTAAACTGGCTACATCGGTTGAAACATCGCGTGCAACCATAATGAACTACCTAAAATACCTGAAAAACGCCAAACTTATTAACCTCCTGTACGAAAATGGTGGCAGCGACGACGACCAGATGAAAAAGCCGGATAAAGTGTACATGCAAAATACCAATTTACTGCACGCCATTGCACCAAATAACAACGAAAAAATCACGGTTCGGCAAACATTTTTTTACAACCAGGTTGGTTACGTTTGCAAACTGTCGAAATCGCCGGTAGCCGACTTTTGTATTAACGGGAAATACAAGTTTAATGTGGGTGGCCGAAAACTCGAACCTCAAAAAGGAATTTATGCGGCTTCAGATGTAATTGAAATTGGCGAAGGCAACAAAATCCCGTTGTGGCTTTTTGGATTCCTGTATTAAAGAATCGGGGATAAAATATAAAAGAATTTGAAACAGTTACGAATATCAATTGTAAACTAAAATAAATTAAAGACGAATCAAGATGGCAAAACAAAAAAAAATGGTTACATGTGACGGTAACTACGCAGCAGCGTATATGAGTTACATGTTTAGCGAAGTCGCCTGTATTTATCCAATTACTCCGTCGTCAACAATGGCTGAGTATGTTGATGAATGGGCAGCTTTTGGAAAGAAGAATATGTTTGGACGCCCGGTACGCCTGGCCGAAATGCAAAGTGAAGCCGGTGCAGCAGGAGCTGTTCACGGAGCACTACAATCAGGAGCATTAACATCAACTTACACTGCATCGCAGGGCTTGTTGTTAATGATTCCGAATATGTACAAAATTGCTGGTGAGTTGCTACCAACAGTATTCCACGTAAGTGCACGTGCACTTGCAGGTCATGCATTATCAATTTTTGGCGACCACAGCGATGTTTATGCTGCACGCCAAACAGGTTTTGCAATGTTGGCAGCCGGATCGGTACAGGAAGAAATGGATTTAGCTGGTGTAGCCCATTTGGCAACCATTAAATCGCGTGTTCCTTTCCTTGCTTTCTTCGATGGATTCCGTACTTCGCACGAGGTGCAAAAAATTGAAGCTATTGAAATGGAAGATATTGTTCCGATGTTAGACCAGGAAGCTCTTCAGGAATTCCGTAACCGTGCGCTTAACCCTGAAAACCCGGTTACCCGCGGTACGGCACAAAACCCTGATATTTTCTTCCAGGCAAAAGAATCGGCTAATAAATTTTACGATGCAGTTCCTGATATCGTTGCCGATTACATGGATCAAATCAGCGAATTAACCGGTAGAAAATACCGCCCGTTTACTTACTACGGTGCACAAGATGCTGAAAACGTAATCATTGCAATGGGTTCTGTTACTGAAACCATAAAAGAAACGATTGATTACTTAAACGCTCAGGGTAAAAAAGTTGGTTTAATTTCGGTACACCTGTTCCGTCCGTTCTCGGCAAAACACTTTGTTGAGGCATTACCCGAATCAGTAAAACGTATTGCTGTTCTCGACCGCGCTAAAGAACCTGGAGCTGCTGGTGAGCCATTATACCTTGATATCCGCTCGCACTTCTACGGACAAGAAAATGCCCCTCTTATTGTTGGTGGCCGTTTTGGATTAGGTTCAAAAGATACTACTCCGGCTCAAATTGTTTCCGTTTACGAGAACCTAGAAATGAACGAGCCTAAAAACCAGTTTACTGTAGGTATAGTTGATGATGTAACTTTTACATCGCTTCCGATGAAAGAAGAAATCGACATGACTCCAAAAGGAACATACCAGGCTAAATTTTATGGTTTGGGTTCTGACGGTACTGTTGGTGCAAATAAAAACTCCATTAAAATTATTGGTGACTCAACCGACAAATCATGTCAGGGTTATTTCCAGTACGACTCGAAAAAATCAGGCGGTTTCACTTGTTCGCACCTGCGTTTTGGCGATGCTCCTATTCGTTCGACTTACCTGGTAACAACTCCCGACTTTGTTGCTTGCCACGTACCTGCATACATCAACCTTTACGATGTTCTTAAAGGATTGAAAAAAGGTGGTTCTTTCTTGCTGAACTCGATTTGGGACGAAGAAGAAACCAAAAAGCAATTGCCTGATGCCATGAAGAAGTATTTGGCTGATAACGAAATCAATTTCTACATCATTAACGGTACAAAACTGGGTGAAGAGATTGGTTTGGGAACACGTACCAACACCATCATGCAATCGGCATTCTTTAAAATTACCGAAGTAATTCCTTACGAAATGGCTGTTGAAAAGATGAAAGCAGCGATTGTAAAATCTTACGGTAACAAAGGTGAACACATTGTAAACATGAACTATGCAGCGGTTGACGCCGGTGGTAAAAACGTAGTAAAAGTTGAAGTGCCAGCAGAATGGGCAAACATTGTGGTTGCTGAAGAAAACGACGATTCAAAACGTCCGGAATACATTGCTAAAGTTGTTGATGTAATTAACGCACAAAAAGGTGACGACCTACCTGTTTCAACTTTTACAGGATCGGAAGATGGTCAGTTCCCACTTGGAACAGCTGCTTTTGAAAAACGTGGTATTGCGGTAAATGTTCCAGAATGGCAAGCTGATAACTGTATTCAGTGTAACCAGTGTGCTTATGTTTGTCCTCATGCGGCTATTCGTCCGTTCCTGATGACAGAAGAGGAAGTTGAAGCTGCTCCGGAAGGAACAGAAACCAAAACAGCTACTCCTTCAAAAGTATTTGGTGGATTGAGTTTCCGTATTCAGGTATCGCCACTCGACTGTACCGGTTGTGGTAACTGTGCCGACGTTTGTCCTTCAAAAGTAAAATCGCTTGTAATGAAACCACTTGGATCGCAACAAGCTGAAGTTGAGCGTTGGAACTATATGGACGAGAAAGTTACCGTTAAGGAAACTGTTGTTGACAAAACAAAATCAGTTAAAAACTCACAATTTGCTCAACCATTATTCGAGTTCTCGGGAGCTTGTGCCGGTTGTGGTGAAACTCCATACGTAAAATTAATTACGCAGCTTTACGGCGAGCGTATGATGATTGCCAACGCAACAGGTTGTTCTTCAATCTACGGTGGCTCGGCTCCATCTACTCCTTACTGTAAACACAAAGAATCGGGTCACGGTCCGGCATGGGCAAACTCGTTATTTGAAGACAATGCCGAATATGGCTTTGGTTTTTCGGAAGGTGTAAGCGCACAGCGTAACCGCATTGCCGACATCATGACTGCTGCCCTTTCAAACGGTGCTTCTGATGCTGAAAAAGAAGTATTTGGCGAATGGCTGGAGAAAAAAGACAATGCTGATGGTTCGGTAGTAGCATCGAAAAAAGTACTTGACGTAATTGAAGGTAGCGACAGCGAATATGCCACTGAACTTAAAAAACTGAAGCAATACCTGATTAAAAAGTCAATTTGGGTATTTGGTGGCGACGGTTGGGCTTACGACATTGGTTACGGTGGTTTAGACCACGTAATGGCCAGCGGCGAAGATGTAAACGTATTGGTAATGGATACCGAAGTTTACTCAAACACCGGTGGACAATCGAGTAAAGCAACACCTGTTGGTGCAGTAGCTAAATTTGCTGCATCGGGTAAAAAGGTACGTAAAAAAGACCTTGGTGCCATGATGATGAGCTACGGTTATGTTTACGTTGCACAGGTTGCAATGGGCGCCAACCAATCGCAATATTTCAAAGCATTAAAAGAAGCAGAAGCCTACCCAGGTCCATCGTTAATTATTGCTTACTCTCCATGTATTAACCACGGGTTACGTGCCAGCATGGGACGTACCCAAGAAGAGGAGAAAAAAGCAGTAGAAGCAGGATACTGGCAATTGTTCCGCTACAATCCGCTATTGGAAGACGAAGGTAAAAACCCATTCCAGTTGGATTCAAAAGCACCGGATTGGAGCAAATTCCAGGACTTCCTGAACGGCGAGGTTCGTTATACTTCACTGAAGAAATCGTTCCCTGCTGAAGCTGATGAATTATTCTCGGCTGCTGAAGATAACGCAAAATGGCGTTACGCGTCATACACACGTATGGCAGCCATGGATTATTCAAAACCTGAAGGCGAAGAATAAGAACACGACTATTCTTAGATATTTTGAAAAGCTGCATCGTTGGATGTGGCTTTTCTTTTGCCCTTTTTTCAGCACAAAATCGGCTAGCCCGGCTTATCCAAGATCTTTATCACGTTTTGTTCTAACCGGAACCAGGTTGAATAATTATGAAAGATTAAAGCACTAACTTCTTCCATTAGTTAGACTAAACCGCTATGCACTGGAAGTACATAGGTTTTAGATTGAATGAAATTCAAAAGAAATATAATAAAGACATGAGTACAAAGTACGAGAGAAGAAAGCACCACATTTTGTATTCTTTCTCAATACTCGATACTTTCAGAAATAAAAAAAGCCACTCCGAAGAGCAGCTTTTACTATGGTAGTTTCAGGTAATTTACAATTTCTCGGCAGGAGGCATTTCCAGCAATTTATCTGCCATGGCATTAGCCAGTTTAATTAGCTCTTCCTGGGTTTGAATTTTCATATTGCCTTTTTCCTCAATAGGTTCGTACACCATTTCCCATTTAATTTTTTCGGCAAAAGTTTTCAGGTTTTTTACCCCACCACCATTCCACGAGTAGTTACCAAAAATACCCAGGTAATGGTTTTTAGGTGCCATATGCTCAACCGTAGTCAGCAGGGTTTCAACATTTGGAAACATAGCATTGTTATACGCCGCGCTTCCTACAATAAATCCTTTGTATTTAAAGATATCGTTGATAATGTAAGACGAGTGTGTTTTTGATGCATCGTAAACACGAATATTTTTAATTCCGCGAACAGCAATCTGACGAGCTATGGTCTCTGCCATTTTTTTGGTATTTCCATACATCGATCCGTAAACAATAACCACTCCCCGATCCAGATCGTAAGAGCTCCATTTGTTGTAACGTTTTAAAATCCAGTCTAAATCGCTTCGCCAAATCGGGCCATGTGTTGCGGCAATCATTTTAATATCAATTCCGGCCAGTTTTTTTATGGCACGTTGTGTATGCGGGCAGTATTTTCCAACAATATTGGTAAAGTAACGCATAACTTCCACTTCGTAGAAATCAAGGTTTATCTCATCATCAAAAATCCCGCCGTCCATTGTTCCGTAGCTGCCAAAAGCATCGCCCGCAAAAAGTATTTTGTTGGTTTCTTCGTAGGTAACCATTGTTTCAGGCCAATGCACCATTGGAATCATCTGAAATTGCAGTTTGTGTTTACCCAAATCCAGTACATGGTCGTCGTGCACAATAAGCACATTCTCCGGATTCATGTAAAAAGCCTCCACAAACCCAAATGTTTTTTTATTTCCTACAAGTGTAATATTCGGATAACGATGTACAATAGCTTTTAAAGCGCCCGAATGATCGGGTTCCATGTGGTTTATAATCAGGTAATCCACTTCCCTGTCGCCAATAATTTCTTCAATGGCATCCAGGTAATCATCAATAAAAGCACGCTCAACTGTATCAACCAATGCAATCTTTTCATCAACAATCAGGTAGCTGTTATACGAAACTCCATGCGGTATTGGCCATATATTCTCGAAGAGATGGGTACGACGGTCGTTAAATCCTAAATAATAAATATCTTCTGCAAGATTTACTTGTAGCATAATTTTTAGTTTTAAATCAATTTTTTGAAACTCCCACAAAATTAGTGAATTTGTGGTCATTGCAGCCAAAATTAGTTCACTGCTCCCTTATTTAGAACTTGGGTTAAGTGAATGTTAGGAGAATAACCGTATTGGTGGTATTTCGCGGTAAAGTTGCAGTGGGCCTTCCGTTTTTGTAATTAATAGTTTTTAACGGCACATTGGTTTTCAATAGCTTGTTTCAACTCATTCTTTTTTCACCTATTTGAAAGAATTTTATCTTTGAAGCCTAATTCGAAATTTAAGCTATGTCGATAGAACAGAAAAGCCGTGCTATGACCTTTCCGCGAATCGGGAAGTATATTATTATATTTTTTGCCATTGCCTTTATTATTGTTGGGGCAAGAGGCTATCAGCTATACCGTTATGTTTTTAATGTAAATGTAAATAGCGATTATGTTTTGATGATAGATGAGCACGACAACCTGAAAACGATAAGCGAAAAGCTACAGAACGACCAGGTGCTTTTAAATTTTAAAGCTTTTAAATGGGTGGCCAAAAAGAAAAAGTATGCCGATTATATTCGTCCGGGGCGTTATGAAATTGAAAAAGGGATGACCACTAACCAACTGGTAAACATGCTGCGCAGCGGGGCACAGGCGCCGGTAAACATTACCTTTAACAATGTGCGTTTTAAAGAAGAGCTGGCCGGAAAAGTAAGCAAATACATTAAAGCCGATTCGCTCTCCATACTTCAATTGTTTTCCGATGAACAACAAATTACCGATTGGGGCTTTACATCCGAAAATTTCAGGGCTATGTTTATTCCCAATACCTACGAAATGTACTGGACCACTTCGGCTACCGAATTTGCCGAACGAATGAAAATAGAATACGACCGTTTTTGGAACGACACCCGGTTAAAACAGGCAGCAAAAATGGAGCTTACTCCTCAGCAAGTGGTTACCCTGGCTTCCATTGTTCAGTCGGAAACCATAAAACCCGACGAATTAAAAACCGTTGCAGGACTTTATGTTAACCGTTTGCGCAAAAACATTGCCCTGCAGGCCGATCCAACCGTAAAATATGCACTGGGCGATTACTCGATAAAACGCGTGTTAAACAAACACCTCGAGATTGATTCACCATACAACACCTACAAGTTTGCAGGTTTGCCTCCGGGGCCTATTTGTTTTCCTGAAATTACATCAATTGACGCTGTGTTAAATTACGAAGAACACAACTACGTTTATATGTGCGCTAAAGAAGATTTTTCGGGCTACCATAATTTTGCACGCACCCTTAGCCAGCACAACCGAAATGCAAAAAAATACCGTGATGCGCTGAACGAAAGAAAGATCTTTAAATAGAAAAATTAATCAAACAGCTTCTTTTTAAAAAAAACTCCCCTACTTTTTACGAACCTCTCTCCCTTGCAATAGAGGTAATCATCTATCTTTGCTCGTCGTAACAGTAAGAAACTACACGCAAATAAACATGAATAAACTACTTACTATGCTGCTTGCGATGGCGGTTTTTGCCTCGCAGGCCCAAAACAAAGACTGGGAAGATCCAACCGTTATTGCTAAAAACAAAATGCCGGCACGTGCCACTTCGTACTCATTTACAACTGCCGAAGATGCTTTGACCGGAGACCGAGAAAAGGCCCGGATAATTTCACTGAATGGCATCTGGAAGTTTAAATTCTCGGAAAAAGAACAAGACCGGCCAAAAGATTTTTACAAGAATGATGTTTCGAACTGGGATAACATCGAAGTCCCATCATGTTGGGAAATGAAAGGCTATAATTATCCCATTTATAAAAATTCGGGCTTTAATTTTCAACCTGATCCTCCATTTGTGCCTCGCGACAACCAGGTTGGACAGTATGTAAAAACTTTCGATATTCCTGAAAACTGGAACGATCAGCGAATCATTCTTCATTTTGGAGGAGTGGCTTCAGCTTTTTATGTTTGGGTAAACGAAAAGCTGGTGGGCTATAGCCAGGACAGCCGCTTACCTGCCGAATTTGATATTACCAACTTTGTTAACACCGGTGAGAATAAAGTAGCAGTTGAAGTTTACCGCTGGAGCGACGGCTTTTACATGGAAGACCAGGACCATTGGCGTATGAGTGGTTTGCACCGCGAAGTTATGCTGCTTGCACAACCTAAAATAGCCATTGAAGACTTTTTTGTTCGCACCCGCTTAGATGCCACCTACCAAAATGCCTTGTTGCAAATTAGGCCAAAAGTAACCCGCGCACCAAAAAAAGATTTGGAAGGCTGGACCCTGGAGGCAGAACTTTTTTGTGCTGATAACAAACCGGTTTTAGCAGCCCCACTACAAAAAGAAGTAAGCAAAATTGTTTACGAACATTACCCCCAGCGCGACAATGTTTATTTCGGCTTAATGGAAGAAAAAGTAGTGAGTCCGCAACTATGGTCGGCAGAAAAACCCAACCTTTATACACTTGTTTTAAATTTGAAAGATGCCAATGGAAATTTGGTTGAGGCACGTTCAACAAAAGTAGGTTTCCGCGAGGTGGAGATTAAAAACGGAGAATTACTGGTTAACGGAGAATCGATAAAATTGTATGGAGTAAACCGTCACGATCATCATCATACCGAAGGAAAAACGCTTAGCAGGGCAGATCTGGAACAGGATGTTTTGTTGATGAAACAATTTAACTTTAATGCAGTTCGTACCAGCCACTACCCCAACGATCCGTATTTTTACGACATGTGCGATAAACATGGCTTGTATGTAATGGATGAAGCCAATATTGAAACGCATGGATTGAATGGTTATTTAAGTAATCAGCCCGAGTGGCACATGGCATTTCAAGACCGTGTTGTCCGGATGGTTGAACGCGATAAAAACCACCCTTCCATCATTTCGTGGTCATTGGGCAACGAATCGGGCTGCGGCCCTAACCATGCAGCCGCAGCAGGCTGGGTAAAAGATTACGACCCTACGCGTTTTGTACACTACGAAGGCGCACAGGGAAGCCCGGAGCACCCCGACTACCTGAAACTGGGAACACCGGAATACAACAAACAATGGAGAAGAGGCAACCCTACCGATCCGGCTTATGTGGATGTGATCAGCCGTATGTATGCGAACCTTGAAGACCTTGAAGCATTGGCCAAAAGCCCCTACATTAGCCGTCCAATTGTTGAATGCGAATATGCCCACGCCATGGGTAATTCGCTGGGTAATTTTCAGGAATACTGGGACCTGATGCACGCCTACCCTAACCTGATTGGTGGGTACATTTGGGACTGGATTGACCAGGGACTACTGGTAAAAGATGAAAATGGCAAAGAATATTATGCCTACGGCGGCGACCACAGCGACGAACCTAACGACAACAACTTCTGCATCAACGGAGTAATTGCATCAGACCGCACGCCAAAACCGCAAACCTGGGAAGCCAAATACGTTATGCAGCCCATACAATTCTCGGCTGTCGATTTAGAGAATTTCAAAATACGCCTTTTAAGTCGCTTCAACTTCACCAACCTCAATGAATACAATTTTCTGTGGACCTTAAGTGAAGATGCCACCCAAATACAATCGGGTTCGTTAAGCGGGTTCTCACTTAATCCGGGCGAGAGCAAGGTGTTTGAAATTCCGGTAAAAGAATTTGAAACCAAAACCAATGCTGAATACTGGTTACGATTGAGTGTTCAATTAAAAGAAAACCAAAGTTGGGCGCAAGCCGGACATGAGGTGGCTAAGCAGCAATTTAAATTACCATTTGATACTGCGGGTCGACTTAAAAAGCAGACAAAACTTGCCCCTCCTGTTTTTAACACAAGTAACAATTCAATTGTAATCAGCGGAAAAGGTTTTGAGGTGGAAGTAAGCAAAACGAGTGGTTTAATTACCAGCTATAAAAAAGGAGAAGAAACCATAATCACCTCAGCATTAACTCCAAATTTTTGGCGTCCCTTAAGCGATAACGACGAACGTGGCTGGAAAGCGGAAAAACTGATTGGCATCTGGGAAAATCTTCCTTCAAAATTACAACTCAAAAATTTTGATGCCGATGCTACCAAGTCAGTTGTTCATTCCGAACTGGCTTATGATGGTTTACGCTTAAATATAACCTACACCTTTTCTCCGGAAGGAGAAGTTTTAGTTGATTTTGATTTAAAAATACCTGAGGAAATGCCCGAGCCTATTCGCGTGGGAATGAGCATGGGAGTTTCAACCGAGCTGCAACAAATGGCATTTTATGGCAAAGGACCTTTTGAAAACTACAGCGACAGAAACCGCGCTGCCGAAGTAAACATTTTTGCCGGAAAGGTTGATGAGTTTTACTATAACTACGTTAAACCTCAGGAAAGCAGCAACCACACCTGCGTGCGCTGGCTGGCACTGGGCAATTCGGCCAAAAACGGGATGATGATTACAGGAAAAATACCGCTTCAAACATCGGTATGGCCATACACTGCTGAAAATATTCGTGAGGCGCAACACCCAACCGAATTAACAAAAGCAGATCGTTTAACCGTAAACATCAGTTATAAAATGGCTGGCGTGGGCGGCAACGACTCATGGTCCATAAATGCCCGCCCAATTAACAAATACCGTTTACTGGAAAAAGAATACAGTTTTGCATTTAAACTCATTCCGTTTACCAATGCACGAAATTTGAATGACATTTATCGTTACTCAAAATAATATTTAATCAAAAAAGCAAAGACCAAAAGAGCGTTTTACAAAACAAGCGCACTTTTGGTCTTTGTTGTAGCTAAAAGTAAACAACCTATAATATCACTTCCACAGCTGCACTGGCTTTATTGGCTTTGTCCCTGGCCTTTTGTGTTGAATTGGCACGTGCCAGACAAACTCCCATCCGTCGTTCGCCTTTTACTTCCGGTTTTCCAAACAAACGCATTTGAGTATCCGGCTCACTTAAAACTTCAGCCAGGTTTGAAAACGATACTTGTTTCGATTCTCCTTTTACCATGATAACGCTACTTGCCGATGGACCATGAAACTTAATGTTTGGTATTGGTAAGCCAAGCACTGCCCGAACATGTAAGGCAAATTCGCTCAAATCCTGCGAAATCATGGTTACCATTCCGGTATCGTGCGGACGTGGCGATAACTCGCTAAAATATACCTCATCATTCTTCACAAAAAACTCAACACCAAACAAGCCCCGGCCTCCCAGCGCTTTAACAACTGCTTTGGCAATTCTTTGTGCTTCGTGTAAGGCAACTTCAGACATTGCCTGTGGCTGCCACGACTCCTGATAATCGCCGCCCTCCTGTCGGTGTCCAATGGGTTCACAAAACGAAATGCCCCCCACATGGCTAATTGTTAACAAGGTAATTTCGTAGTCAAAATCAATAAAACCTTCCACAATTACCCGGTCGCTTTTTCCTCGTGCTCCCTCGATGGCATAATTCCAGGCAAAATCAATATCCGACTCATTTTTCACCACACTCTGCCCTTTTCCCGACGAACTCATTATGGGTTTAACAACACATGGAAATCCGATTTGATATACCGCTGTGGTAAACTCTTTCTTGTTCCCGGCAAATTTATATGGTGAAGTTGACAATCCCAGTTCTTCGGCTGCCAGCGTTCTAATCCCTTCGCGATTCATAGTTAACCGTGTGGCAGTAGCTGAAGGAATAACGTTAAAACCATCCTTTTCCAGTTCAATTAAAGTATCGGTTGCTATCGCCTCTACTTCAGGAATAATGTAATCAGGCTTTTCTGTTCTTACTATCTCAGCAAGCTTTTCACCATCCAGCATCGATGCTACATAAAACCGGTCTGCCACCTGCATGGCTGGCGCATTTTTATAACTGTCAACCGCAATCACTTCTACACCATAACGCTGAAACTCAATGACTACTTCTTTTCCCAATTCACCAGAACCCAACAAAATCACTTTTGTTGCTGTTGGCGAAAATTTTGTACCAAAAACTACCTTTTTGCTCATCCCTGTTTTTTTTTGATGCGGCAAAAATAAACTTATTTACTGTTTCGCATTTATTGTCCTTTTCAACAAGTTATTTTCTAACGATTTCTTGAAACTGAAAAAAAGTTGTATGAAGCGAAATTCATCCAACATTTTTGAACAAAGCATAAAGCTTAAGAGTTATTTCTCTATAAAACACTAATAATGAAAGCAATAAAAAAAAATCAAATTAAGCAGGAAGTTTTCGACCTCTACGATGATTATGCGCACAACCGTATCGACCGCAGAAAATTTGTAGAGCGCCTTTCGGCCTATGCAGTGGGTGGATTAACCGTTTCGTCGCTCATGAGTTTTATTATGCCTAACTACCAGGATAAAATTCAGGTGAAGGAAACAGACCAACGCCTAAAAACCGAAACAATTGAATACAGCTCGCCCAAAGGTGGCGGAAAAATTAGCGGACAATTATCGCGGCCTGCAGGTACCACAAAAAAACTTCCCGGAGTGGTGGTTGTTCACGAAAATCGCGGATTAAACCCACATATTGCCGATGTTGGCAGGCGCGCTGCACTTGAAGGTTTCATATCGCTTTCGCCCGATGCCCTTTCGCCACTTGGGGGTTACCCCGGAAACGATGATGATGGACGCACAATGCAACGCCAACGCGACAGAGATGAAATGCTTGAAGATTTTATTGCGGCCTTTAACCATTTAAAATCACATCCGGAATGCGATGGTAATATTGGCGTGGTTGGCTTTTGTTTTGGCGGCTGGATTTCAAACATGATGGCAGTTCGGGTTGCCGGTTTAAAAGCAGCTGTTCCGTTTTACGGTGGACAACCCACCGAAGAAGAAACGAAAAAAATTAATGCACCACTGCTCCTGCACTTTGCCGAACTGGATAAACGCGTAAACGAGGGCTGGCCGGCCTATGAGGCTGCTTTAAAAAAGTACGAAAAGCAATACACCGCCCACATGTATGCGGGTGCAAATCATGGCTTTCATAACGACACCACTCCGCGCTATGACGAGGCCGCTGCAAAATTGGCATGGAGCAGAACCATCGACTTTTTTAAAGAAAAACTGAGCTGATATTTCGCTTTCACCAGGACAGTTAATTTTGGTTTTGCCGCAATTTTTGTTTCTTAGCAAAAAACAACGGCATGACATCTTATAAAACCTTTGAAACAGAGCGCCTGATTTTAAGACCATGCGTTGAACAGGATGCAAAGTTTATCTATCGCTTGCTGAACACTCCAAAGTGGTTGGAGTTTATTGGCAACCGAAATGTAAATTCGGAGAAGGAAGCAGCAAAGTATATTCTGGAAAAAATGTATCCGCAACTGCAAAATCTAGGTTTTGGTAATTATGTGGTGCAACGCAAAAGCGACAATTCGAAACTCGGCACCTGCGGTATTTTCGACCGAGAAGGTATGGAAGGCTTGGATATTGGCTTTGCCTTTTTGCCCGAATACGAGAAAAAAGGATATGCATATGAAGCCGCCCGCCGTTTATTACAAGCTGCTTTTGAAGATTTTAACCTGAAAACAGTAAAAGCCATTACCACCCAAAACAATGGATACTCGCAAAAGCTACTCGAAAAATTGGGCATGCAAAATATGGGAAGCGCTTTTCTGGATGGCGACCCCGAAGAGCTTTATTTGTACGAACTGAACCAAAAGCAATACCACCAGCAAGGTATGCAAGCACTTCTTTTAAATGAATTTGTTTTAGCCGAAGGTGCCATAAACGAACGCATCCGGCGCTCGAGCCTGTCTCTACATCCAATTCTGGCAAATGCACCGCTTATTTATGGCGAAACAAAAGAGCCCATGTCCGAAATATACAGGGGCTATATAAACATTGCCCAAAAAGCAAAAACGCCCATTTGCGTTTACACCCCTAGCTGGCGAGCCAATGCCGAAAGGGTTAAACAAGCAAAAGTTTTAGAAAGCATAAACCGCGATGCCTGTAAATTTATGCAAAACATTAAAAATGAATTCATAGGATTTGAGCATCAGGTAAAAATTGGTGGTTTGTTTGGCCCCAAAAACGATTGCTACAAACCAGAAGAAGCCTTATCGGCTGAAGAAGCAGAGCAATTTCATGCCTGGCAAATAAACGAGTTGGCCCAAAGCGGAGTTGATTTTCTTGTACCGGAAACTGTACCTGCACTTTCAGAAGCATTAGGCATTGCACGTTGTGCAGCTAAAACCGGCACTCCGTATATGATTGGTTTTGTTATCAATCGAAATGGAAAAATCCTTGATGGAACTACCCTTAACAAGGCCATTGAAAGCATTGACTGGCAGGTAGAAGTACCACCCATTGGTTATGCCATAAACTGCGCACATCCCTCGTTCTTTAATCCTGAGCAGCTCGATTCCGAATCATTAAGTCGGATTATTGCCTACAATGCCAACGCTTCATCGCTCGATCATTGCGATTTGGATAATGCCGACTGCCTGCACACTGACAACCTGGAAGAATGGGGTGAAATTATGCTTACTCTAAACAAAAAATATGGGATAAATATTTTGGGAGGCTGCTGCGGCACTAACGATGCACACATTCAATACCTTATCGACAATTATTAAACAAATAATTTTGTACTAAACTTTTTTTAGCGACACTGCGCTTCATCACTATTCACTTACAAGTATTCTTTTATTTTTACGATTGAATAAAATCACCAACTATGAAGAACTTTATTTTTACCGCCCTAGCGGTTCTACTGGCAATGGGGGCTACAGCACAAAATTTAAACAAAGAGAACATTCAGGAAATCAGGTCGTCGTTAAAAATGGATGCCTATACCAAAGGCATGCAAAATGCGCTTTCGGCCAACGATATTAACAAACTGGCTAAAAACCTTGAAAATATTAACGAAGATGACCATCATTTTACCTATCGTGTAAATGTTAAGGGAATAACAAACCAAAAAAGCTCGGGTCGATGCTGGCTGTTTACTTCTTTAAATATGTTTCGGCCAAAGGCCATGGAAGTATTTAATGTTAACTCGTTTGAATTTTCTGAAAACTACTTGTATTTCTGGGATCTTTTCGAGAAATCAAACCTTTTTCTGAACAACATGATTGAGTCGGCCGATAAACCCATTGACGACCGTCTGGTGCAGTGGTATTTTCGCTCTCCAATCGACGACGGCGGCATGTGGAGCAGCTTTGCCAATCTGGTAGATAAATACGGAATGATTCCGAGAGAAGCCATGACAGAAACACACTCGAGCGAAAACACCCGCTACATGGTTAAGTTTATTAACCTGAAACTAAAAGAAAACGGCTTGCGCTTGCGCGAAGCAGCAGCAAAGGGATTACAACCGGAAGCCCTTCAGGAAATGCGCACCGAAATGATGAAGGAAGTATACCGCATGCTGGTTCTTAACCTGGGTGTACCACCTACCAAATTTAGCTGGCGTTACGAGGATAAAGACAAAAATCTTTCGGCCTACCAAACGTATACACCGCTGGAATTTAAAGAAAAGGTACTGGGCGACATTCAGGTAAAAGACTATGTAATGTTAATGAACGACCCAACCCGCCCTTTTAACGTACATTACGAGATTGACAACTACAGAAATGTTGAAGAAGGTGTAAACTGGCACTACATAAACCTGACAAACGATAAGATAAAAGCGATGGCCATCGAGTCGATAAAAAATAACGAAGCACTTTATGCATCATGCGATGTGGGGCAACAACTCGACCGTAATTATGGCATTCTTGATGTGGACAACTTCGACTACGAATCGGTATACGGGGTTACTTTTAACATGAATAAAGCCGAGCGCATTCAAACAAAATCCAGTGGCTCGTCGCACGGAATGGCGCTAATTGCTGTAGACTTAAACAACGAGGGCCGGCCGGTTAAATGGCAGTTTGAAAACAGCTGGGGAGAAAGTGCCGGGCATAAAGGCTACCTTACTTTTACCGATGAATGGTTTAACGAATACATGTTCCGGATTGTGGTGCATAAAAAATTTGTAACACCCGATGTTTTAGAGCTATATAAAACAGAAACGACCCTGCTGCCACCGTGGGACTGGATGTTTTAATCAGATAAAATAAAGCCCGGTTTTCGAATGAAAGCCGGGCTTTGTTTTGTTGTAAAAACAGTTTTAATAACGAGCTACTCCTCCTCCAACTCCACATATAGTTGCGTAGCCTCTATTTTTGTAACAACAATCTTTTCATCCTTATCAATAAATCCGGATACGGCAACTGCATCATATATATCTCCATCAACTATAATTTTGCCTCCGGGACGCAAAACTGTTTGTGCGGTTCCCGATTTACCTTTCAGGTCAAACAGTTTAGTTTCAACACTTACAAACCCTTCATGCACATCTTGCACTGTTTTTAAGGCAAAGTTTTTAAACAGGCCATGCTCTGCTGTAAACATTTTTTTACCCAGGTAAAGTGCCAGCATAAAACCACCAAATAAACCAAGAACAACGGTTGTAATTGCCGTTCCTACTCCCCGAAGTTCCACTCCCTCAAAATCAAAATTAACATTATCGATAAGGCTTAACAACAAGCCTAAAAACACCAGCGTAATTCCCGCAGCCCCGGCAATGCCAAAGCCCGGAATCACAAATATTTCAACGGCAATAAGAATTAAGCCAACAATAAAAACGGCAATTTCCCAGTGTTCGGCCAGCCCTTCAAGATAGAGTGGCATAAAGTAAAGTACAGCTGCTAAAATGGCAATACCCAGCGGGAAGCCAATTCCTGGCGATTGCATCTCGAAATAAATGCCACCAACGATGGCCATAATCAGTAAACCCGAAATCATGGGGTGTACCAAAAAACCAATTATTTTTTCAATCCATGTAGGCTGATATTCTGTTACTTCGTAATCGTCAATACCAACCTGGTGAAGAACCTCCTTTAAGGTTTCGGCCGTGCCCTCGCAAAAACCGTTGGCGATAGCCTCTGCTGGTGTAAAAGTCAGCACCTGCCCAGAGTCGGAAACCCCTTCTACATAAATCCGCTCATCTACCATTGCTTCAGCAATTTTCGGATCGCGAAACCAGCTCACCAAAGTATCGCCTGAAGCGGTAACTACAGTATCTTTTCCGTGTGCTTCAGCGGTGGCACGCATGGTTGAGCGCATGTAGCTCTGGTACTTATCGGGCATGGCTTCGCCGGTCTGATTAACAACGGTTGCTGCCCCAATGCTGCCACCCGGACGCATGTAAATACCGTCGCAGGCAATTGAAATTAATGCTCCTGCTGAAGCAGCATTGTTATCGATAAAAACATACACCGGAATATCGCTTTGTAAAATTCGCGTTCGGATAGAATCGGCATCAACAACCGTTCCACCGTAGGTATTCATGTGAATTAAAAACACATCGGCCTGTAACGAGTCGGCAGCTTCAAAAGCCTGGCTTACCTGGCGTCGTGTGGCTGGAGTAATTTCCGATTTAATATTTAAAAGATATACTTTCTTTTTATTAGCTTCCTGCGCCAGTGCGGCCAGTGAAGAAATTAACAATAACAATATCCAGAAATTTTTCAGCTTCATACTCATCAATTTAGTCCGCTCCAAATTACAAAAAACTAACGACAAACAGGGTAAAAAAACGCAGGCACCATAGCCTTATTCGCTGCCCAAACAGCAGAACCGCTCTATCCGGGTTAAAGAATATTAAATTCGTGAACCTACAAAATAGCTACTCGACTTAATTTGTTAAATTTGCAGCCTAATTTCAAGTAATAACAATGGAACTTAATACATTAACAGCGATTTCGCCTGTTGACGGCAGGTACAGTAACAAAGTAGAAGGACTGGGAAAATATTTTAGCGAATTTGCACTGATAAAATACCGCTTGCTTACCGAAGTGGAATATTTTATTGCACTTTGCGAACTGCCACTTCCCCAACTTGCCGATATTCCACAGCAAAAACTGGATCAGCTTCGTGAGCTGTATAAAAATTTTTCGATTGCCGATGCACAACGCATAAAGGATATTGAAAGTGTAACCAACCACGATGTTAAAGCTGTTGAGTATTTTATTAAAGAAGAATTTGACAAACTGGAATTGGGCAAATACAAAGAGTTTATTCATTTTGCCCTTACCTCGCAGGATGCCAACAATACCGCCATTCCAAAATCGATACAAGATGCTTTGGAGTTTGAGTACCACCCGGTTTTGCAGGAGCTAATTGAAAAATTACTAACCCTGGCAAACGAGTGGAAAGACATACCGATGCTGGCAAAAACACATGGACAGCCTGCTTCGCCAACCAAGGTTGGGAAAGAAATAAAAGTATTTATCGAGCGAATTATGGTGCAGTTGGTTCAGTTAAAATCGATTGCCATTGATGCTAAATTTGGTGGTGCAACAGGTAATTTTAATGCCCACCACGTTGCCTACCCCGATATCAACTGGGAAGCCTTTGCCAATAAATTTCTTAAAGATTACCTGGGACTGAATCGTTCACAATTCACTACCCAAATTTCGCACTACGATAACCACAGTGCCATTTTTGATGGTTTAAAACGGATTAACAATATTATTCTTGATTTAGATCGCGACATCTGGACTTACATTTCGATGGGTTATTTCAAGCAAAAAATTAAAAAGGGAGAAGTAGGCTCGTCGGCCATGCCGCACAAGGTTAATCCTATTGATTTTGAAAACTCGGAAGGCAACATAGGAATTTCCAATGCCGGATTTGAGCAACTGGCACAAAAACTGCCGGTCTCGCGTTTGCAGCGCGACCTAACCGACTCAACCGTTACCCGTTTTATCGGTGTTCCGTTTGGGCATACCATTATTGCCATTAAATCAACCATTAAAGGTTTAAACAAATTGCTGATTAACACCGAGGCCATCGAAAAAGACCTGGAAGACAACTGGGCAGTGGTTGCCGAAGCTATTCAAACCATTTTACGTCGCGAGCTTTATCCAAATCCATACGAGGCCTTAAAAGACCTTACACGTAAAAACGAAGCAATTAACAAAGAAACGATACACAATTTTGTTGATGGTTTAGACGTTAGTGAAGAGGTAAAAGCAGAACTTAAAGCAATTACACCACAAAATTATACGGGAATATTCTAAAAACAGGAAATCACCTGAGTCGGCAAACCATCTTCGGTCTTCCGTCTTCGGTCTTCCGTCTTTTTTCTCATGAAAGACTTTTTAAAACTCATGAAACGATTTGTTCCGCCCTACCGGTGGAAAATCGTCATGAACATTATTTACAATATTTTGGGTGCATTGTTTGGAACCTTTTCGTTTGCCATGCTTATTCCGGCACTCGATATTTTATTTAAAACCAAAGAGTTAGTAGCCAACAAAGTTGAATGGGCCTTAACTGCAGATTCCATTACCCACAATGTAAATTATTACATCAGTACATTTATCGCCCGGCATGGCGAACAGGATGCTTTGCTGCTAATTGGTTTAATTTTAGTTATTGCCACCCTTTTTAAGGTGGGTTTTACCTACCTGGCCGATTTTGTGTTAATTGCCTTGCGTAACGGGGTAGTCTTTGATATTCGATCGCTTATTTACAAGAAAATAATTGGCTTGCCACTGGGCTATTTCTCCGAAGAACGAAAAGGCGATATTATGGCCCGCATTACCAGCGACGTGCAGGAGGTGGAGAACTCCATTGCCAATTCGCTTGGCATGATGATAAAAAACCCAATTCTGATTATTGTATTCCTGAGTGTAATGATTTACATGAGCTGGTCGCTTACCTTGTTTGTGTTTATTATGTTGCCGGTTACCGGTTTAATTATCGGACGTATTGGCCGCAGCCTGAAACGCGTGTCAACCAAAGGCCAAAATAAACTGGGCGAAATTCTTTCTATTATTGAAGAAGACCTTTCGGGTTTACGTATCATAAAATCGTTTAATGCAGAAGAAAAGGCAATCAGACGCTTTCAAAACGAAAACCAGAATTACCGGTTAATTATGAACCGCCTGATGTGGCGACGCCACCTGGCACACCCGGCCAGCGAATTTCTGGGTACCATTGTTATTGTTATTGTTTTGTGGTATGGCGGTCGTATAATTCTTGGCGGAAACGACTCGTCGCTCTCCGCCTCGGAGTTTATTGGCTACATGGTATTTTTCTACGGTATTATTAATCCGGCCAAAGCATTTTCTACCGCACTTTACAGCGTTGAAAAAGGCCTGGCATCGATGCAACGAATTGACCATGTACTGGCTGCCGAACTAACAATTGTTGACAAAGCAGATGCAAAAGACATTGATTCGTTTAACCAAAACATTGTTTACCAGGATGTTAGTTTTGCATACGATAAAGCCAAAGTACTATCAAATGTTACCCTTACTATTCCGAAAGGAACAACGGTAGCACTGGTTGGATCGTCAGGAAGCGGAAAAACAACCATGGTAGATCTTTTGCCACGTTTTTGGGACATTAGCTCGGGCTCTGTTCTGGTAGACGGAACCGATATTCGCGACCTGAAACTGAAGTCGCTGCGCAACCTGATTGGCAATGTTAACCAGGAACCCATTCTTTTTAACGACACCATACGAAACAACATCGCTTTTGGAGTTGAAAATGCCAGCGAAGAAGCCATTATACAGGCGGCAAAGATTGCCAATGCCCACGAGTTTATTTTGGCTACGGAAAATGGTTACGACACAAAAATTGGAGACCGTGGCGACAAATTATCAGGTGGCCAAAAACAACGCCTGTCAATTGCCAGGGCCATTTTACGAAACCCACCCATTTTGATACTTGATGAAGCTACATCGGCATTGGATACCGAATCGGAGAAACTGGTTCAGGAAGCATTGGAAAACCTGATGAAAAACAGAACGTCGTTGGTAATTGCCCATCGCCTTTCAACCATAAAACATGCCGATTTAATCTGTGTACTTCATGAAGGGAAAATAGTGGAAAGCGGAACTCACCAGGAATTGATGGAATTAAACGGACGGTATAAGAAACTGCACGGCATGCAAATGTTTTAAGCCTGGCGCTTATGTATTAAAACATCTACAAGGTGAATGGTTTTTATGGGCAGTTTTTGTTTATCAATGTAGGCCTGCATATTCATCAGGCACGATGCTTCGGTTGAAACAATATACTCGGCTCCTGTTTGAAGTGCATGTTCCACCTTCTGCTCGGTCATTGCAGTAGAAATATGATGAAATTTGGCTGCAAAAGTACCACCAAAGCCGCAACAGGAATCCAGCTCATCCATTTCAATTAATTCCAGTCCCCGTACTTCTTTCAGCAGTTTTCGGGGTTCTTCGTTAATTCCGTATTCGCGCAAGCCTGCACACGAATCGTGAAAAGTTACTTTGTGATTAAAAACAGCACCAACATTGGTAACCTTCAAATGATTTACCATAAAATCGGAAAACTCAAAAACACGTTTTCTTATTTTATTGCTTTTATGTAACAGCTCCTCTTCTTCTTCAAACAATTTATGGTAATAATTTCGGATAAAACCGGTGCATGAAGCAGAAGGTGCCACCACAATATTTGCCATCTCAAAATCGGCAAGAAATTTTGAGGCCACTGTTTTGGCTTCTTTCCAATAGCCACTGTTAAAGGCCGGTTGGCCACAACAGGTTTGTTTCGGATTGTACTTTACATCGCAACCCGTCTTTTTTAGCAGATTTACAAAGTTCAGGGCCGTATCGGGGTAAAACTGATCGATAAAACAAGGTATAAATACATCGATTTGCATGGACTCTAATTTGTGGTTAAAATAACACTATTCAATTGAATTATCCGATTTTGCCAAAAGAATAAAATAAAAAAGGCCTTACTTACGTAAGACCTTTGTGCTTTCAGCACGGGAGGAGAGACTCGAACTCCCGACACCTGGTTTTGGAGACCAGTGCTCTGCCAACTGAGCTACACCCGTGTTTCATTTTGCGAGTGCAAATATAGTAATTCAATTCAAATTACCTAAAACACTCCTATAAATTATTGCAAAATACGATGTCTTTGCATTTCTGCTTAAAAAAAATGTAAATCCGCAGCAGTTGATAAGAAGATTAATGAAAAAGAAATAACTAGGTAGAACCACCAATTACCAATTTCCCATCAATATAAAAAACCTGTGGCTCTTTGCGAACGTACGATTCCTTATTTATTTGTTCAAAAAGAATCTCTGCTGATTTCCGACCGATTTCAGTTCCCATTGGTTCAATAACCGAAAGTGGTGGATTATACATACTTCGAAAGGGTTCTTCGCAGAAACCTATTACGGATATTTCTTCAGGTATCTGCAAATTCTTTTTATGTATACCTCGCATTATACCGGTCATGGTAAGGTCGCTAATGGCAAAAATACCATCAGGCGGATTGTCCATCTCAAGTAACCGAAGTGTTTCCTGTTCTGCTTCGTCAGGAGTTTCACAAGAAATAACCAACTCGTCTTTTACAGGAATCCCCTTTTCTTGCAAAGCCATTTTATAACCCCGTAAACGATTTGTACTAATTAAAAGATTTAAGTTCCCGGTACAAATGGCAACTCGTTGTTTCCCTTTTTCAAGCAGGTGTTTAACAGCGTTGTATGCTGCAGTAATATCATCAACCAACACGTTGTCGGCTTTTACGTTATTTACAAGTCTATCCCAAAAAACAAGAGGCATACCCATATCTATAATTTTCTGAAAATGGTCGAAGTTTTTAGTCTTTCTCGACACCGAAACTAAGATTCCCTCCACATTGTTGGCAATAAGTATATCCAGGTTTTCCAGCTCACGTTCGTATGATTCGTTTGATTGCAATATAAGTAGGTTATAACCTTTGGCACGCACAACTTCCTCTATTCCCTGAATAACAGATGGAAAAAAGAAATAAGAAATTTGGGGCACAATTAAACCAATTACCTGGCTTTTTTTATGACGTAAAGAAGAAGCAACAAGGTTAGGTTTGTAGTTTAAACTTTCAGCCACCTTTTTTACGGCATCCTTTGTTGCCTGGCTAATATCAGGATGATCTTTAAGTGCCCTGCTAACAGTTGACTTTGATAAACCGAGAAGACTTGCTATGTCTTTTATCGTCACTGGAGAACCTTTCATACCTCAAATGTTGTTTTGTTAATTTTCCTCTTAAAGGTAATATTTTACGCTAAAGAGAACCTATGGAGTTTTCTAAACTATTCAAATTCCAACAACCAAAAATAAAATAACAAAGTTATTAACTGCAACCGGTTGCGCAACCGGTTGCACCCACAACTCGCTCTACAACAGCTTTTTATACTTGTTTTTTATTTTGATTTTACGTTAACTTTGCTGTGTGAGAAAAATACTTTTTGAGACGAAACTCATAATTTTTTTTGATTATTTATTCAAACTTAAATTATACATCATGAAAAAGACAGCTTTAATTCTGGCATTATTTTGCTTCTATTCGTTTGCATCGTTTGCACAAAAAGCAACATTAAAAGGAACTATCCTTGATAATAGTAACGACGAGCCTTTGGTTGGCGCAACAGTACTAATAAAAGGAACTACTATTGGAACCATTACAAACTTTGATGGGATTTATGAATTACCTAATATTGATGAAGGCACACATACCATTGTATTTTCATTTATTGGATACTCTCCAGTTGAGAAAGAAATTTCATTTACTGCCGATGAAGTAATTACTCAAGATATAAAATTGGGTGCCGACTTAATAGGTTTGGATGAAGTAGTAGTTACAGGTGTTGTAAATCAGAAATCAGCACTGGAATCGAGTGTTGCAATGACAACTATCAAACCTAAGTTCATGAAGGAATTTGGTGCAGTTACCACTGCTGAGATGTTTAAAGCCATCCCGGGTATACGTTCAGAGTCTTCCGGTGGCGAAGGAAATGCTAACATTGCAGTGCGCGGGGTACCAGTTGCATCCGGAGGTTCTAAATTCCTACAGTTACACGAAGATGGCTTACCCATTCTTCAATTCGGAGATATTTCGTTCGGTAACGCCGATATATTTTTACGTGCCGACCAAACGGTTAAACGTGTTGAAGCAATAAAAGGAGGTAGCGCATCTACTTTTGCAAGTAACTCACCTGCGGGTATTATTAACTTTATAAGTAAAACAGGCGATATTGCAGGAGGTAGTATAGGAACAACTTTCGGTGTTGACTACAACACTTTCCGTACCGATTTTGAA
Organism: uncultured Draconibacterium sp.; assembly: GCF_963676735.1. Taxonomy (NCBI): domain Bacteria; kingdom Pseudomonadati; phylum Bacteroidota; class Bacteroidia; order Marinilabiliales; family Prolixibacteraceae; genus Draconibacterium; species uncultured Draconibacterium sp. The sequence continues at coordinate 2,837,694 of NZ_OY781464.1, forward strand.
TATGGTTCGCCAATTGGTGATGACTTAAAATTTCATATTGGTGGATTCTTCCGTCAGGGAACCGGCCCTCGCGACCCTGGTTATACGGCAAACTACGGTGGCCAAATAAAAGCCAATATCACAAAACAGTTCGAAAAAGGTTATGCGCGTGTTTATTTCAAATACTTAAATGACAGGGCAATTAGTTATATGCCCATGCCTGTACAGGTAACAGGTACCGCCGATGACCCAACCTACAACTCAATTCCTGGTTTCGATTTAAAACATGGAACATTGCAAAGCGCTGGATTTCAATTGGTGCACGGAGTAGATGGACAAGGAAATGCGCGTACCAGTAATATTTCGGAAGGAATGCATCCTGTTTCTACTGCGGTTGGTGGCGAGTTCTCTTTTGAAATTGGTGATGGCTGGAACTTAAAAGAAAAGTTTAGAATGGCACTTACCAAAGGAACATTCAATTCTCCTTTCCCTGCACAAGTTGGAGCAGCCGACGATATTGCCCAAAGTATTGCAGGTGGCGACTACACCTTAAGCTATGCAAACGGAGCCAATGCTGGTGTGCCGTTAAGTGCAAGCGAAATTCAAAACCTAAATGGCAATGGATTACTAATGCGTATTCATTTATTTGATACAGAAATGAATAACCTGAATAACTTTACCAACGATGTTTACCTTACCAAGTCGTTCGACAAAGTAAAAGTTACTCTGGGTTACTATAAAGCCTACCAAAAAATTGCAATGACATGGTTATGGCAATCATTCCTTACCGATGTAAGCTCAGCAGCTGGCCCACGCTTAATGGATATTACCGCCAATGACGGTTCGTTTGCCAGCGAAAATGGATTGATTTCTCACGGAACACCATACTGGGGAAACGTAACGCGTGGGTACGATGTTGGGTACGACATTGATGCACCTTATGCCAATATGGAATTTGAAGTTTCAAAAAAATTAAATGTTGATGCCAGTCTTCGCTATGATTTTGGTTCGGCTAACGGATATTACCTGGACAAATACACTTCAGCAATTGATGTAAACAAAGATGGCGTAATTTCTTCGGTAGAAGAAGAAGTGCCTGTATTGGATAATGGAAATCCAAAGGTAGTTGATTACGATTTTGATTATCTTTCATATTCAGTAGGCGCGAATTATAAAATAGATAAAGACAAGGCAGTTTATGCTCGCTACAGCAAAGGTGGGCGCGCAAATGCCGACCGCTTACTGTATACTCCGTTTTTAACTGAAGAAGGCGGTACCATTGAAGGCCTTTCAGCAGATAAGATTAGCCAGGCAGAACTTGGGTACAAATACAAATCGCCAAAAGTTGGTCTTATTGCTACAGGTTTTTACACCAAAATTAACGAGCAGAACGAAGAATTCGGACGTGCCATTAATAAAGAATTTCGCACAATGGGTGTTGAACTGGAACTTGTTGCTCAATTAGGGAAACTGAATATTACTTCGGGGGCAACATACACGAACGCCGAAATTTTGAAAAGTATAAATGAAGGTGAAGAAGGAAACGTTCCCCGCAGAGTGCCTGATTTACTTTACAACATAAATCCATCGTATCCGCTCTTAAAAGGGAAATTGGTACTTGGTTGTAGTTTAGTAGGCACAACAAAGGTTTATGCACAAGATGATAATGCAATTACCCTACCTGCTTATGCGTATTTGAATACATTCTTATCGTATCAAATTGTGAAAGGTCTTACTTTCCGTGCCAATGTAAACAATATTACAAACAGCCTTGGATTTACCGAAATGGAAGGCGATGCATTCACAGTTAACAGCACTAATTATATGCGTGCCCGTCCAATTACAGGTAGAGCAACAACTGTTTCATTATCATATAATTTTTAGTCTGGTTTAGAATAAAAGCAATAGGAAGCCGGTAAAGCACTGGTTTCCTATTCAACTCTTTTTAAAGATTGACATTTAAAATAACCCAAAGTAAAATTGATATTTATGAATCCTCACGAAAGAGCAGCCAGTATAATAATTCCGAAAATAATTGACCAGATTAAAACAATACAAAGACGCTATATTATGTCTATTGCCGGAGAAAGCGGATGCGGGAAAACGGAAACCGGGAAAGCACTGTTACAAGAGCTCGAAAAAGCTGGTTTAAAAGCATTGGTTTTAGGACAAGACAATTACTTCTTTTTGCCTCCTTTAGCAAATGATGCACAGCGAAAAGCAGATCCAACCTGGCTAGGGCCAAGAAAAGAAGTAAACCTAAGATTAATGGAAAAAAACCTTACAGAAGCCATTAATGGAGCAGAAATGATTATGGTCCCTCATATTGAATACGACACAAACAAAGAAACGTTTAATTCAGTAGATATTAAAAATGTAAAAGTGATAATTGCCGAAGGCACCTATACATCGTTGTTAAAAAATGTGGATGCTAAAATATTTGTTGATGCTGATTACCACGACACCTTAAAATACCGTAAATTACGAAACCGTGGCAACGAAGTTAACGACCCTTTTGTTGAAGGAATTCTGGAAACCGAACATAAAATTATTGCAGGCCACATTTTCCTGGCAGACTTTGTTATCACAAAAGATTACGAAGTAATTTCCAACAATTTATAAAGAAGCACTTGAAAGCAAGAAACAGGTAGCACGATTCTAAGATGAAACGAGCATAATAAAAACTCTCCTAATACACAGGAGAATGATTGTGCGAGTTACATGAGTCACCATTAAAATAAACAATTCTAGACGAATGAAAAGCAATACTAAAATACCGATAAATTCAGGCCCAATGCTAAATGCATACCCCGATAGTATTGGGGGAAAATTGGGAGATATTGTTACGTTTCTTCAAACTCCCCAATTGAAAAATGTATTTCAGTCATTCTATATTTTGCCTAGTGTTTTTAATACCGATCTCGATCGTGGATTTTCTGTAATCGACTACGAATTGAATGAACAGTTTGCCTCGCAGGAAGATTTGCAGCACTTAAATGAATTAGATATTTCGCTTAAATTCGACTTCGTTTTAAACCACTCTTCTGTTTTATCTCCACAGTTTCAAGATGTTCTAAAAAATGGTCGGAATTCGAAATACCAAGAGTTCTTTATTCAATGGAATAAGTTTTGGGAAGGCTATGGTGAAATGACAGAGGAAGGTTACATTCAACCTGATGAAGAGTACATCAAAGACATGTTTTTCAGGAAGCCGGGATTACCAATTCTAAAGGTTCGAATGCCCGATGGGACAGAAGTTCCCTATTGGAATACTTTCTATCAGAAGGTAGATTACGATGCAATTGATACCAGAGACCTTATGCTTACAATTGACATGCAATATTCCACTGCCGAAAAACTGGCAGACTTAGTAAATAATGCAATTAATAGCGGCCAAACACCTGCAGAAATTGAATTTGGGAAGTTCGAGCGTTTTCGGGAGAAAGTGATTAATTTGTTAGAATCGCGAAGGAAATACCTTGGACAAATGGATTTAAACATAAAATCTCCTTTGGTATGGGAATTTTATGAAAACACGTTAAAAAAGCTTGCAGAGTATGGCGCAAAAATAGTGCGGCTCGATGCTTTTGCATATGCTCCGAAAGAACCGGGTTCGCAGAACTTTCTTAACGATCCCGGAACATGGGATTTGTTGGAAAGAGTTAGACTTCTTGCTGAAAAATATGGCTTAACCCTTTTGCCTGAAATACATTCTAAATACGAAGAAAAAATACACGAGAAAATTTCTAAAAAAGGCTATCTTACTTACGATTTTTTCTTGCCCGGATTACTTATTGATGCATTGGAACGAAATACAAACGAGATTTTGGTGAAATGGATAAACGAAATCCGTGAAAAAGAATTAAAGGTTGTAAACATGCTGGGGTGTCACGATGGTATTCCTTTACTTGATTTAAAAGGGCTTGTGGCCGATGAGCAAATTCAATTGCTAATTGATACGGTTGTTAAACGTGGTGGTTATGTGAAAGACCTCCACGGCAAAAAGAACATGTATTACCAGGTAAATGCAACCTATTACAGTGCTTTGGGTGAAGACGACAGAAAACTGCTTTTAGCCCGTGCTATTCAGATATTTATGCCAGGAAAACCACAGGTTTGGTACCTCGATTTACTTGCCGGTAAAAACGACCACGCCGGAGTTGAAAAAGCAGGCCCCGGAGGTCACAAGGAAATTAACAGAACCAATCTGGGGCTGGAGCAGGCTTTATCCAGTTTGAAAAAGGACGTTGTAAAGAAACAACTTGAGCTGTTAAAATTCAGAAATACTTTTCCGGCATTTGGATTCGATGCCAAATTAGAAATTATCGAATCGGAAGTTGAGATTTTAAAATTAGAATGGCAGAATAATGCATATACTGCATCATTGGAGGCGAATTTGAAAGATTATTCTTTTTCGATTTCTGCAAAAGATGAAAATAATGTTGAAATGTATAGCTTCAACCAAAAATAAACTCTGTTTCAAACACCAACCCTTATTGAAAAAACTAATAAAATACAAATAATTATGAACTCAACATTTCAAGGCCAAAACACAAAAAACCTGACCATTATAAAATGGCTAACATTCTTAATGTTTATGATGTTTGCCATGACCACCGATGCGGTTGGAGTTATTATCCCTGAAGTAATGAAACAATTTAAAGTGGGAATGACAGCCGCCGGATTGATGCACTACACGCCAATGATTGCCATTGCACTTGCCGGTGTATTCCTGGGGTTTCTGGCCGACAGGTTGGGTCGAAAAACTACTATTGTCATCGGGTTGGGAATTTTTGCTTTAAACTCCTTTTTATACATTGTTGGAAATACATTTGGATTTATTTTAACTCTTATGGCAATTGGAGGTCTGGCTATTGGCGTTTTTAAAACCGGGGCACTTGCTCTAATTGGCGATATTAGCAAATCTACAAAAGAACACACTTCAACAATGAATGCTGTGGAAGGCTTTTTTGCAGTTGGTGCCATTATTGGCCCTTTTATAGTTACCTATCTTCTTTCAAAAAATGTGGCCTGGCAATGGCTGTATGTAGTTGCGGGGATACTTTGTGTTGTTTTAATACTTATGGCTCTGCTGGTTGAGTACCCTAAAACCATAAAAGAATCTGAAGAACCGGTAAATGTAAAAGGAGCACTGAAGATGTTAAAAGACCCCTATGCATTAGGGTTCTCAATAGGTGCATTTCTTTATGTATCAGTAGAATGTGCCATTTATGTTTGGATGCCCACTCTAATTGCTGATTACACAGGTAACCTTGTTTTGATTGCAACATATGCTTTATCGATCTTCTTTGTCTTGCGTGCGGCCGGGCGTTTTCTCGGTGCGTGGTTAATGGCTCATTTTAACTGGGCTGCAGTTTTAAGCATCTTTAGTTTCCTAATTTTTCTCTGTTTCCTTGGAAGTGTAGTGATGGGGCTAAGCTGGGCCATTATTTTATTACCCTTATCCGGATTATTTATGTCAGTTATCTACCCAACCATAAATTCAAAAGGAATTAGCTGTTTTCCTAAAGCAAAACACGGTTCAATTGCAGGTGTTATTTTGTTTTTTACAGCGGCTGGTGCAGCCTTGGGTCCCTTGGCAATGGGAGCAGTAAGCGATGCGTTCGGACAAAATGCACTTTATGGATTTATTCTGGCTACTGTTTTTGCAGCACTGCTTTTAGCGGGAATTATTGCCAACCTAATTTTTAATCCAACAAAAACAAGACTTCAACAATTGGATGAGAGTGAATATTAATACCATAAGATAAATTTTTCACAATGAAGAAGGACTAACTTCCAACAAGTACAGCCCTTTTCATTTAATCGATGTTCCGTCCTGAAATAACAAAACTTTTTGAGTAAGGCTATTTCAGGACAGACATTTAAAAATAAAAACAGGCACTCACAAAATCTGTAAGTGCCTGTTTTTCCAAGTGAACCTGAAGGGACTCGAACCCCTAACCTCCTGATCCGTAGTCAGGTGCTCTATCCAATTAAGCTACAGGTCCAGAACGTGTTTGCTTTAAAAGCGGTGCAAATATAACGCTTATTTGATTAAAAACAAGCCTTAGCTGTATTTTTATCTGATTTCTTTTTATTTCCCTTATTCTTCACTTTTAATCCGTATCTACACTCTTTGTTTGTCAAGAATATTTTTCCATTTTATCCTCGATAGTTACATCAGTTTCAAAATTAACCTGAAGTTTTATATTGCTTAGCATCTTTTGTGCACCCGCTTTGGCACATGCCTGGTGGATACTTTCCATCAGGGCTGGGAATTCATTATAAGAGCATTCCACAACCGTTTCGAAAGGACATACTTTATAACGAAAACCGCTCTTTTCGATGGCTTCAATAGCTTTATCTACCAAAGCATATTTATCCTTTCCTTCAGCTTCCGGCAACACCTGGATTGCCATATTTATTTTATTCGTTCTCCAATTCATCGTTCTCCTGATTTTTTTTCTGATGGATCAATTGAATAATTTCGCCCCGCGACAAAATTTTAACATTGGTAATCACCATATCTTCACGCAAAAAGCCACCATACTGGTTGCATTCTGAAATTACATTCTGAAAAACATTTTTAATTTCAGCTTTAATAGGCAACATTACCAGTGCTGATGAAAATCCTTCCATAAAATCCATCGATTCAAACACGCCTTCATGCTTATTTAACTCAAATATTAATTCATCTTTAAGCAATTTTTGCTGTGTTTCTGTAAGCATCTCGTGTTCGCTCACCGATAAAAACACCACAAAGTAGCGTAGTTTCTGTCCTTTTCCTCCCAGCCCGGTTGAAATGAATACCTGCTGTTCATCAAGCAACGAGCTATGCATTAGCATCCGGCTCTCCTGTAAGGCCAGGGTACCCCATTGTTTTAGGTCGCCGTCTGCCTCTTGTACAAACTTTTCAAGTGTTCGATAGGCTTTTACATCATCGTACACTGCAATAGCCGTTAAAATCTCTTTTTTTCGTTCTTCATCCACCTCTTTATTAAAAAGCTCTTCCCGCGCCTCAAAACACTCTTCCGAAATATCTTTCTCTCTAAGCGATTTGGTAAATTCAAAGTATTTCATCTGAATACCAACATCAATCTGCTCTTCCAGAATACTAAAATTCTCGGGCAAGTCATCCAAGGCTTTCTGAATGTTATTATAAAACTTATCTTCCTCCATATTTCCCTCCTTCTTCCGAACAAAAATAGCGACTTGTTGTAACTATGTAAAGAACAAATATATTTTATTTTTTATGATTGGAATTTAAATATCTTTGTACGCTTATTTTTATTTAAATTAAATTCAGAAAACAGGAACCGTGAAGTTAAGCGAGGCAAAAAATAATGAGCCTGTAGTTATTACTAAGGTTTTGGGACACGGATCGTTTCGGAAACGAATTACCGAAATGGGATTTATTAGGGGAAATGAGGTTAGGGCCTTGAAGAATGCACCTTTTAATGGCCCCACTGAATATAAAATTCTGAATTACAATATTACACTGCGAAAATCGGAAGCAGAACAGATTGAGGTTATTCCGGCTGAAGAGTTTAAAAAAATACCCCCGGGCATTTTTGAAGGCACCATCGACCGAAATATCGATTTGGTAAACCAGTCGGAACGAACCCGGACAATTAACGTTGCGCTGGTTGGTAATCCAAACTGCGGAAAAACTACCCTTTTTAACTTTATCTCCGGCTCGAAAGAAAAAGTTGGTAACTACAGTGGGGTAACAGTTGACATTCATAAGGCAACCTTTAAATCGGGCAAATACACCTTCAATTTCTACGACCTTCCCGGCACGTACAGTCTAACAGCCTATTCGAAAGAAGAAATATTTGTTCGTAAATTTATTTACGAGCAAACACCCGACATTGTAATTAATGTTTTGGACAGCACCAACCTCGAGCGAAGTTTGTTTTTAACCACGCAGTTAATCGACATGGATTTGCGTTGTATAATGGCATTAAACATGTTTGATGAACTGGAAAAAAACAAACTAAAACTCGACATCGACGAACTTGCCAAACTGGTTGGTATTCCGCTTATTCCAACGGTAAGTTCGAAAGGCCTGGGACTGGATAACCTGATTGATAAAGTTATCGAGGTATTTGAGGGCAAAGATACCATCTCGAGACACATTCATATCAATTATGGCAAAGACCTGGAGGAATCCATTAAAATTATTCGTCAGAAAATTAAAGAAGACAAACCTATAACCGATAAGATTTCTTCGCGGTTTTTGGCCATCAAGCTCATCGAAAAAGATAACCAGGTAATTGAATTGCTATCGAAATATTCGAACTTTGAAGAAATACAGCGGGTTACCTTAAAAGAAATAAAAAAGATTGAGCTGTTGGAGAATGACGATAGCGAAACCGTTATTGCCAATGCAAAATACAGCTTTATTGCCGGTGCTTTACGCGAAACCTACAGCAATAAACAAAAGCAGAAAAAAACTACTTCTGAAAAAATAGACAGTGTTTTAACCAACAGGTACCTGGGATTTCCAATTTTTACGGCATTGCTGTTTTTTATTTTCTGGACTACTTTTAAACTAGGTGCCTATCCGATGGACTGGATTGACATGGGCGTTGTGGCCCTTGGAAACTTTGTGGGACAGATAATTCCGAACGGAATGCTTAACGATTTGTTGGTTGATGGAATAATAGGTGGTGCAGGAAGTGTATTGGTGTTTTTGCCAAATATTCTTATTCTTTTCTTTTTTATATCGCTACTTGAAGGTTCGGGCTACATGGCGCGCGCTGCTTTTATAATGGACAACATTATGCACCGGTTTGGGCTGCATGGGCGCTCATTTATTCCAATGATTATGGGATTTGGATGCAACGTTCCGGCGATATTGGCCACCCGTTCAATGCGTAATCGTGGCGACCGTATTCTTACCATGCTTATTATTCCTTTTATGTCGTGCAGTGCACGTTTACCGGTATATATTCTAATTATTTCAGCCTTCTTTCAAAAATATGAAGCATGGGTATTGATTGGCATTTATGCCGTGGGTATTTTATTTGCATTTGTTACCGCACAGGTACTTAATAAAACAGTATTTAAAAATAAAGAAACTCCTTTTGTAATGGAGCTTCCTACATATCGCCTGCCAACTTTCAGAAATGTGGTGTACCACATGTGGGACAAAACCAAACATTATTTAAAAAAGATTGGCACCATAATTTTATTGGGTGTTATTATCGTTTGGGCGCTGGAGTATTTTCCGCGAACAACAAAACAAACAGCACAGTTTGAGCAGGAAATTGAACGGATAAAGATGTCTGAATTAACCTCTGCTGAACAAGAAGCTGAAATAGCAGACCTGAATCATGCGCTCGAATCAGACCGCCTGGTTAACTCATACCTTGGCCGTATAGGAAAACTTATTGAACCAGTAATGCGTCCGTTAGGATTTGACTGGAAAATGAGTATTTCAATTGTTGCCGGTTTACCAGCCAAAGAAATAGTGGTAAGTACAATGGGAGTTTTATACCAAACACAAGATGGAGAAGACACCATAAACCTGCAACGAAAGCTTCAAAATGAAACATACCAAACAGGAAATAAAATTGGGCAACAGGTATTTACAACACCTGCAGCGCTCGCATTTATTATATTTATTCTCCTTTATTTTCCTTGTATCGGTGTGGTAGCCACCATTAAAAATGAATCTGGCACGTGGAAATGGGCTGCATTTACCATTTTTTATACCACAGGTTTAGCCTGGCTTGCTGCTTTTGCCACTTACAATATTGGTCAATTATTTTTATAGCATGTTTCAGGAAATTCTGACATACCTGATTGTTGCTGTGGCCTTAATTTGGGCTGCATTAAAGATTTATCGTCGATTTTTTAAACCTGCGAAAAAAAGTGGGAAAGTTGATTTCAGCAAAGACAAAATAGTGATGGCACACAACTGTTCGGAATGTAGCGCCAACAATTGTGCATTACGCGACATGCCCCAAAAGGTTATTGAAAAGAATATTGAACAGTGTAATTCAATGGCTGTTAAATCAGAGCGCTTTAAGTCCTGAAATTATTTCCTCCGGATTTTTATCATTAAAAACAAAGCTACCTGCAACAAGAACATTCGCACCAGCATCAATTAGCTTTTTCCCGGTTTCGAAGTTTACTCCTCCGTCAATTTCAATTTTACAATTCGGGTTTTTGCTATCAATTAGCGCGCGCAACTGGCTCACCTTTTTGTAGGTATTCTGAATAAACTGCTGACCTCCAAAACCGGGATTAACCGACATCAGTAAAACCATATCCAAATCCTCGATTATGTCCTCCAATACAGCTACGGGTGTATGTGGATTCAGACTTACACTTGCCTCCATACCAAACGATTTAATTAACTGAATAGTACGGTGTAAATGCGGACAAGCTTCGTAATGCACGGTTAAAATTGATGCTCCGGCTTTAAAAAAAGGCTCAATAAAATGATCCGGATTTACGATCATCAGGTGCACATCCAAAGGTTTTTGGGCAATTTTATTTACATGTTGTATCACCGGAAGGCCGAATGAAATATTTGGGACAAAAACACCATCCATTACATCAAAGTGAATCAGGTCTGCCTCACTTCGGTTAATCATTTCAATGTCTTTTCCTAAATGGTTAAAATCAGCTGATAGAATTGAGGGTGCTACTAACGCGCTCATAAAAGTTTAATTTATTTACCCAGGTACGACTTTAACAACCTGTTGCGGTACTGGTTTTTGAGTTTTTTTATTGCCTTTTCTTTTATCTGCCGAACGCGCTCGCGGGTGAGTCCAAATGCGTCACCAATTTCTTCTAATGTATGTGGCTGGTAACCCTTTAATCCAAAATAATACCTCAGAATTTCGGCTTCACGCTCTCCAAGTGTCGACAACGACCGCTCTATTTCGTGCCGTAACGAACCATCCATCAGGTCGCCATCCGGATCAGGTGAATCCTCATTGAGCATCACGTCATATAGATTGTTCCCTTCTTCCTCACGCAAAGGTGCGTCCATTGAAACATGCACGCTCGAAAAATTCAACGCATCTTCAATCAGGTCGGGCTTAGACTCCATCAGTTCGGCAACCTCATCAATAGTTGGTTCGCGCTGAAACTCCTGCTCCAGTTTATTAAAGGCTTTATTTATTTTATTAATCGAACCAATTTTGTTGAGGGGTAAACGCACAATCCGGGCTTGTTCTGCCAAAGCTTGCAGGATAGATTGACGAATCCACCAAACGGCGTAAGAGATAAACTTAAAACCTCGCGTTTCATCAAAACGTTCAGCAGCTTTTATTAAGCCTAAATTTCCTTCATTTATGAGGTCAGGCAAAGTGAGGCCCTGGTTTTGGTATTGTTTTGAAACGGAAACAACGAATCTTAAATTCGCCTTTATGAGTGTTTCTAAAGCTTCACGATCTCCTTTTTTAATGCGTTTGGCCAGCTCTACTTCTTTTTCCGCCGACAACAACTCAACCTTGCCAATTTCATGCAGGTACTTATCCAGCGAGAGGGTGTCGCGGTTGGTTACCTGTTTGGTAATTTTTAGTTGTCTCATAATATTTTCATGTTAACATTAAGTGCCGAAAGTAATACTTTCTATTATAATATTACTTTCCGAAGCTAAAAGTAATACTCTATTTTAATAAATCTATGGTTTATTTTTGTTCATCAGTTATTAAAACACTAAAAATTGCCTTTCAGTTCATTCATTTTCTGCTATTTAGAATGACTGCGCAAGTAGAAAAGTTTTAAAATCATCGTAATTTCCTGACATTTGCTCACTTTTCTTTTTCCCTTTCATAAAAGCAGCCAGTTTTTCGGGCAATACCACTTTCCCTTTACCAATGACATTTTCAACGGTTTCAGTGAATTTTGCCGGATGAGCAGTTTCTAAAAAAACGCCCACTTCATTTTCCGACAAATAATCCGTTAACGACTGATATCCACATGCTCCATGAGGATCGCACAAATAATCTGATTCTGAATAAACCTGCGAAATTATTGTTCTAATCTCCTTATCAGAATAACGATAGCCTTTAATCTTACCGGCAATTACCGAATGCTCTTTTTTATACAGATCAAGAATTCGGGCGAAGTTGCTTGGAGCGCCAACATCCATGGCGTTGGCAATGGTTTCTACTGATGGACGCGGCTTGTATTCGCCGGTTTTAAGGTATTCAAAAACAACATCATTTTCGTTGTTGGCAGCAATAAATTGCTTGACCGGCAAACCCATTTCCGCTGCAATTAATCCTGCGGTAAGATTTCCAAAATTTCCACTGGGTACCGAAATCACCAGTTCTTTATTATCCAGCTTTCCTTTTTCTTTTAGCCTGGCGTATGCATTAAAATAATAAAATGCCTGCGGCAGAAAACGCGCAACGTTAATTGAATTGGCAGAGGTTAAAACAAGTTGTTTATTCAGTTCTTCATCAAGAAAAGCAGTTTTAACCAGGTGTTGGCAATCATCAAAAGTCCCCTCAACCTCGAGGGCTGTAATATTTTGCCCGAGAGTTGTAAACTGCGATTCCTGGATATTGCTAACTTTTCCCTTTGGGTAGAGCACATATACATGTATTCCATCAACACCCAAAAAGCCATTTGCCACAGCACTTCCGGTATCTCCGGAAGTTGCAACCAGTACATTTACCAGTTTTTCCTGTTTCCCCAGAAAATAATTTAGCACACGAGCCATAAAGCGAGCGCCTACATCCTTAAAAGCGAGCGTTGGACCATGAAACAATTCAAGCGAATAAATCGATTCTGTTACCTCAACTACCGGGCAATCAAACTGCAGGGTGTCGTATACAATTTCTTTGAGTTTTGCTTCTGCTATATCTTCTCCAAAAAATTTTGTGGCAACCTCAAAAGCAATTTCCTGAAACGACAAGTGCTGAATTTCAGCAAAAAAGGCAGGTTCAAACTTTTTTATCTGCTCGGGCATAAACAGACCGTTATCGGCAGCAAGTCCCTTTACAACTGCTTCTTTTAACGATACATCCGAGGTATTTCTATTGGTACTGTAGTATTTCATTGTAAGACACAAAATTAGAGTTTTGCTTAAAACGCCCTATTATGGCAGCACGAAAAACATGACATATATCAGAAACTTAACAAGTAAAGAATAGTTTCAGTGCGCTTAAAATGCTATTTATTTTTTCAAAAACAAGCGAATAAACTCATCCCCCTGCAGCGTTCCGTGCATTCCTTTACGGGTGTCGAACTCATCGTACACCTCAACTGTATCGGCTTGCAATCCGGGTCGATAAATGGTAAATGGTACCGCATCGCGGGTATGCGTTTTTAATTCACATGGCGTTGGATGATCGGGCAGAATGGCAATTGCAACGTTTTCCTCCATTTTTGCGGTTTCTTCAATAATATATTTCACCACACGCTGATCGAGGTATTCAATCGTTTTTGTTTTCAGCTCCACATCGCCCTCGTGTCCGGCTTCGTCGCTCGCCTCGATGTGCAGATACACAAAATCGTTTTCTTTTAAGGCCTCAACAGCAGCCTGCGCTTTTCCTTCGTAGTTGGTATCGTAAAGTCCGGTTGCACCTTCCACATGAATTACTTTCATTCCGGCATAAACTCCTATTCCATGAATGAGATCGACGGCAGAAATTACGGCAGCGCTGGCAATTCCATACATTTCTTTTAGCGTTGGCATGGCGGGTTTGTAGCCCGGCGACCAGGGCCAGATGCTGTTACCCGGATCTTTTCCGGCCGCTTTTCGCTTCAGGTTTACCGGATGATTTTCAAGCAATTCCTGCGATTTTAGAATCAAATCGGTAATCAAATCAGCCGTTTCTTTGGCAGCCTCTGTTTTTGTTTGAGGCAGGCACGAGGCAAAAGATGTTCCGGGCACATCGTGCGGAGGAGTACAGGCAAAATCCTTCACCCCCTGTTTTATTACTAAAAGATGCCGGTACGAAACACCCGGATAGAATTTTACTTTATCGTTCCCCAGTTTTTCATCGAGAAACTCTATGAGTTCGGCAGCCTCGTCGTTGGAGATATGCCCTGCCGAGTGATTTTTAATTTTTTCATCTTCAATACAAATGAGGTTACAGCGTAAACCCAAATCGCCGGGTTGTAATTCAACGCCCATACTTGCCGCCTCCAATACGCCCCGTCCTTCAAAAACCTTTTCAACATCGTAACCCAAAACGGCCATGTTTGCAATTTCGCTTCCCGGATGCATCGACTCGGGTACTGTTTTTAACAAACCCGACTGGCCATTTTTTGCCAACCAGTCGATATGTGGTTTATTGGCCATTTGCAGCGGAGTTTTACCGCCGTATGCTGCGATTGGCTCGTCGGACATACCGTCGCCAAGAATTATTATGTGTTTCATTTTGTTCAGAAAATAGTAGAAGCTCCACTCCATGATGAGAGCCATTGGAAAATGGTCTTCAATGTTTTTTATTCGTATTTATATGAATGCTTTTAACAGCATTTTTGTTCTATATATTCGACACTTTAATTAAATCGGCAAAAACCCCGGCGGCAGTTACTGAAGCCCCTGCCCCATAGCCTTTAATCAGCATCGGAAATTCGTGGTAACGCTCGGTGGTATACATCACCAGGTTATTGCTTCCTTCCAAATCATAAAACGGATGTGTTGCATCCACTTCCTGCAAACCGGCTTCTGCCTTCCCATTTTCGAAGCGGGCAACAAAACGCCATTTTTTATTTTCAGCTTCCAGTCTTTTTCGTTCTGTTTCAAATTTTTCATCCAAATTCGAAACACCGGCCCAAAATTCATCGATGCTTCCTGCAAATAACTCTTCCGGAACAAATCGGTTAATGGCAATGTCATCCATTTCAATTCGGTAACCTGATTCCCTGGCCAGTATCAGAATTTTACGGGCCACATCAACGCCGCTCAAATCAACACGGGGATCGGGTTCTGAGTAACCTTCTTCCTTCGCCATTTGTATGGTTTTACTCAACGGAATAGTTTCCGAAATGGTATTGAAAATATAGTTAAGCGTGCCTGAAAGAACGGCTTCAATCCGTAATACCTTGTCGCCCGAATTAACCAGATCGTTCAAGGTATTGATAATGGGTAAACCGGCCCCCACGTTGGTTTCAAACAGGAACTTCACGCCTTTCTTTTTCGCTATTTTTTTAAGCTCGGCATAATTGTCGAATTCCGACGATGCGGCAACTTTATTAGCTGTTACAATTGAGATATTCGAACTTAGCACATCTTTATAAAGGGCTGCCACAGCATCCGAAGCGGTGCAATCAACAAAAACCGAATTGTAAATATTCATTTTCTTAATCTCTTCAACAAAGCCTTGAAGTGACGATTCCTGCTCTGACGCATCGAGTTGAGCTTTAAAAGTTTCAATATCAATTCCATCACGATCAAACAGCATTTTCTTAGAATTAGCTATCCCCGTTAGCTTTAAGCGCAAATGTTTCTCCTTTAGAAGTCGTTGTTGTTGCTGCTTTACCTGGTCGAGCAAATTTCCGCCCACAGTACCAATTCCCATTAAAAAGATATTCAACTCCACATTCTCCGACAGGAAGAACGATTCGTGTACCACATTCAGCGTTTTTCGTAAGTCATCGTTTTTAACTACCCACGAAATATTTAACTCCGAAGCTCCCTGGGCAATAGCAATAATATTTACACCACTTTTGCCCATGGTAGAAAAAAGCTTGCCGGCAATACCTGTGGTATGTTTCATATTTTCGCCAACAATAGCCACTACCGAAACTCCTTTTTCCAGTTCTATTTTATTGACCTGGCCACCAACTATTTCTTTTTCAAATTCTTCACGAATAGCAGCTTCTGCCAAATCGAGGGCCTTTTCTTCAATGGCCACGCTTATGGAGTTTTCTGAGGAAGCTTGCGAAATAAGGATAACATTGACATTTACTTTTGCCAATGCTGTAAACAACCGCATGGAAATTCCGGTTACTCCAACCATACCAATACCCTGAAGCGTTACAAGGGTTATTCCCGAGATAGACGAAATACCTTTAATGGGACGATCAAAACCATTTTTAACCCCTTTTACGATTTTGGTTCCCGGATTTTCAGGATCAAAAGTGTTTTTAATTTGAATTGGAATTCCTTTTTGATAAACGGGAAGAATAGTAGGCGGGTAAATAACTTTGGCACCAAAATGCGAGAGCTCCATAGCTTCAGAATAAGTAAGCTCCGGAATAGTGTATGCTTTTCGAATTACCCGGGGATCGGCGGTCATAAAACCATTTACATCTGTCCATATTTCCAGTATTTCCACATCAAGCGCTGCAGCAATAATTGCCGCAGTAAAATCGGAACCTCCACGCCCAAGTGTTGTAAACTCACCTTTACTGTTTTTCGAGATAAAACCAGGAACAATGGTAACTCCTGAATGGTTTGCAAAGGCTGCCTGTATTAAACCATTGGTAACCTTAAAATCAACTGTAGCTTTTCCGAAATTACTATCGGTTTGTATAAAGGCCGATGAATCTTTACGCTGACAGCCAATATATTCGGCAACAATGTGCGAAGAAATCCGTTCGCCCAAACCTACAATCCGATCAAGTGTTTTAGCTGTTAACTCGCCAACAAGTGTAATACCGGTAAGCAGTTTTTCCAGTTCATCAAGCAGTTCCTCAACAATGTATTTTATCGATCCTGAACCATTAAAAAGCTCGGTCAGTGTTTCTTCGTGTTTTTGTTTTATTTCCGTAAGTTCCGTATGAAAGTTTCCTGTACCAGAGGCAGCATTATGCGCTGCCGTAAGAATTTTATCGGTTACACCACCAAGGGCAGATACTACTACAATTACATCATCATTCTGGTTAAGTACAATGTCTTTTACACGTTTAATGTTTGCGGCCGAACCTACGGATGTTCCGCCAAACTTTAACACTTTCATACAAGTTAATTTATCAATTTATATTTGAAATGCTTACGGTAATACCATAAGCTGTCTTATAAAAAAACCGGATGAATCGACAGAATCAATTCACCCGGTATATTCTGTCTATATCAGTTTCTTTTATTCTGTGGTTGTGGTTCCGGTAATTGCCTCAATAATTTTCGTTTCCAATTCCTGAGCAAGCTCCGGATTGTCAACAATCAAATTACGCACTGTTTCGCGTCCCTGCCCTAGTTTTGTATCGCCATAGCTAAACCACGACCCACTTTTTTTAATAATGTTATATTGCACACCCAAATCGATTATTTCGCCTGACTTGGAAATTCCTTCGCCATACATAATATCAAATTCGGCTTTACGAAAAGGAGGGGCTACTTTATTTTTCACCACCTTAACGCGCACGTGGTTACCGTTAACTTCATCACCATCTTTAATCTGGCCAATTCGACGAATATCCAAACGTACTGATGAATAGAACTTTAGCGCATTACCACCTGTTGTTGTTTCCGGGTTACCGAACATTACGCCAATTTTTTCGCGTAACTGGTTAATAAATATGCAACATGTTTTTGTTTTGTTGATATTGGCGGTAAGTTTACGTAATGCCTGCGACATTAAGCGCGCCTGCAAGCCCATTTTTGAATCACCCATTTCGCCTTCAAGTTCGGCTTTAGGCGTAAGTGCAGCAACCGAGTCGATAACCACAATATCCAGAGCTCCTGAACGAATCAGGTTATCAGCAATTTCCAGAGCTTGCTCACCATTATCGGGCTGCGAAATTAACAACTCTTCAATATCAACACCCAGTTTACGGGCATAATACGGATCGAAGGCATGCTCGGCATCAATTATTGCGGCAATACCACCGGCTTTCTGTGCCTCGGCAACCGCATGTATTGCCAGGGTTGTTTTTCCGGATGATTCAGGGCCGTAAATTTCAACAATCCGGCCTTTTGGGAAACCGCCAACTCCTAAAGCAACATCAAGAGCAATAGAGCCCGACGAAATGGCCGGAATATCTTCATCTGCCTGGTCGCCCATTCGCATAATAGAGCCTTTACCGTAGCTCTTTTCAATTTTATCCATGGTAAGCTGAAGTGCTTTCAGCTTTTCTTTGTTCATCTGACTTCTTTCTTCTTTAGTCATGTTTAGTTAGGTTAAAGATTTAAAGTTTCAATTATTTGGTTGGTGTGATCTTTTGTTTTTACTTTTTCAAAAATTTCAACAATTACGCCTTCTTCATCAATTACGAAGGTTTTACGCAAAACGCCCATGTATTCTTTGCCATACATTTTTTTAAGCCCCCAGGCTCCATACGCCTGTAAAATTTCTTTTTCGGTATCGGCAATCAGGTTAAACTTAAAGCCAAATTTTTCAATGAATTTCTGGTGCGATTTTTCACTATCGGGGCTAACGCCTACAACATCAAAACCCTTCTTTAACCAGGCGTAGTAATTGTCGTTTAAATTACACGATTCGGCGGTGCATCCCGGGGTATTATCTTTTGGATAGAAATACAGAATTAGCTTTTTTCCGGCAAAATCCTTCAGGGAAATCTTCTCTCCGTTTTGATTTACACCTTCAAATTCAGGCGCCTTATCTCCAACTTTTAAATTAGCCATGTCCTCTAAATTATTCAATTGTACAAATATAGTTTAATAAATGATAAATCTCAGTTACAATGTTCATCTTAGCCCCCACTTCAGTATAATTTAATCTCCAACAAAATACATTTTTTGTAAATTTACGTGCAGAAAAAACAACAGGTTTTACTATGACATATACAAAGGCTATTGCACCAATAACAATATTGTTCATTTTTTTGTTTTCAGCTGGTTTTGTTTCAGCAATTAATCAGGAAAATCCGCTTGCGCAAGCCATAAGGTTATTTGATAACGGCAAGTTCGAAGAGGCCGAAATAATTCTAAAAAAATTATTAGACCAAAAACCTGACCACCTGATGGTTAATTATTATTACGGCGCCTGCCGAACCGAAAATGGCCATTACGATACCAATGAAATTATTTATTTATTAAACGGCAGCCTTGGCGAATCGCCACTAAAAACCGATTACTACATTGCGGTACAATACCATGCAAAAAACAGATGGGATGATGCGCTAAAATATTACAAGCTTTTTGGCAGCAAAGCCGATGCTGCAATACAAAATGAAGTTCAGCTGAAGGAAAAAATACAACTCTGTACAAACAAAATTAATCCTTTTGCTCCTGCCGAGGATCGCGAAGAGGAAACTGCAAGCGAAACAGACATACTCCCCACGGCAGTGCCACGCGAAACACAAGCCGAAAATTTTTCTCCGGTTATTGGAGAAAAGCTTGTTACCGGCGAATTACTGAGCCAGCCCGACTCTGTCGCTTTAAGCGATTCGATTAGCTCTGATTCATTGTTAACAGCTGATTTAAATACAAACAGTGTTGCTCCTACCTTAGAAACCGGCATAATACTACCGGCAAAATTGGCTGAACCCATTAATTTTGTAGTAAACACTGAAATTACTTATCCCGACACAACGTTTTTTAAAACACCAAAAGGATTAAAAGTATATCTTGAAGGACAAGAAAAACAAAAGCACCTGGAACAAACTATAAACGAAACGGATGAGCTTCGCAAAAAATACGGGGCGAGTAACTCGTACAGCGAAAAACAATTATTGGGAAAACAGATTCTTGATGCCGAAACTACTATTTACCAGTTACGCGAAGAAACAGCTGCATTGTTACTTGAAGCCCAGCAAGAGGAAAACTCGTACTGGCAAAATGCCACAAGCGACGAAAAACATTCTTTCAGAATGGAGGTTAATGATTTTTATGAACTTTTCGAGCAACAAAAGTCTTCTGCAAAACCAGACACCGTGCTGCTTATAAGCCCGTCAGTTCTTCCTGCAGAAGCTGTTATTCCGACTGAAAACAATACAGAAAACAGCAGTGATCTTATCTACAAAATTCAGTTAGGTGCTTATAGTCGCGGATTACCTGCCTACGTGAAACGATTATTCGACAAGTTATCTTATATTCGTAAAATAGAGCATTACACCGACGAAAAAGGCATTGTTGTATATACCACCGGAAACCTTAGCAATTATGACGATGCCTTAAAAATGCAAGAGCAGGTGCGACAAGAAGGTGTAGAAGATGCCTTTGTAGTACCTTATTTTAACGGAAAAAGAATAACTTTGAGTGAAGCAAAAGAAATTGAGAACGACAAATGACACAGAAAGAGACAAAAAAAATTCCGAGGGGGGATTTCAGAGAAGAAGTTGTTGAAGAGAATTTCCTGACATTGCATAACGATGATGTGCATACCTTTGACTATGTTATTGATGCTTTAATCGCCATTTGCGACCACGGTTACGAACAGGCCACGCAATGTACCTTTCTTGTTCATTACAAGGGAAAATGCGATGTAAAAAAAGGTTCGTTTGAAGCACTAAAACCAATGAAAGACGCACTGATTGAACGCAAATTAAACGCAACCATAGATTAATGATATGAGCATTCTTGCCATTATTTTACTTATTCTGTTAGGGCTGGTACTGCTCCTCATCGAATTTGCAGTAATACCCGGAGTGACAATTGCCGGAATAGGAGGATTTTTATTGCTGGGAGGAGCTGTTTACGTAGCATTTGCAGAATACGGAACGCTTCCGGGATTTATCACGCTGGCCCTTGTACTAATTCTGGCACCGGCGCTGGTTTATTACTTTTTCAAATCGCGCACCGGAAAGAAGATGATTTTGGAAAAAAATATTTCTGGAAAAGTAGATCTTATTAACCGCGAAAAGGTTTTTGTTGGAGATACCGGTAAAGCTGTTGGCAGATTGGCACCTATGGGCAAGGTAAAAGTTAATGGAGAAACCATTGAAGCACAATCAACAGGAGCATTTATCGACCACAACACCGAAATAAAAGTTTTAAAAATAGAATCGAATAAAATTATTGTTGAACCTTTAAATAAATAAAAAATGGTAGAAGCAGCAGGCACCTGGGGATTAATTGTTGGATCAATTGTATTACTATTTATTATCCTTTATTTTATCCCTATCGGATTATGGTTTTCGGCCCTGGTATCGGGAGTTCGGATCTCGCTTATTCAGCTCTTTTTAATGCGTTTCAGAAAAGTACCTCCGGGTATTATTGTTCGGGCTTTAATTGAAGGAACCAAAGCTGATGTTCCCTTAAGTCGTGACGCACTGGAAGCGCACTATCTTGCCGGAGGACACGTTGCCAACGTTGTACATGCTCTTGTTTCGGCATCAAAAGCCAATATTGAACTGCCATTTAATATGGCAACGGCAATCGACCTTGCCGGTCGCGATGTTTTTGAGGCTGTGCAAATGTCGGTAAACCCGAAAGTAATTAACACACCGCCGGTAACTGCAGTAGCCAAAGATGGTATTCAGCTAATTGCCAAGGCGCGGGTTACCGTAAGAGCAAGCATTAAACAACTGGTTGGAGGTGCCGGCGAAGAAACGGTTCTCGCCCGTGTAGGTGAAGGAATTGTATCTTCAATAGGATCATCGCACTCGCACAAAGCCGTGTTGGAAAATCCCGATTTTATTTCGCGGGTAGTTTTAGAAAAAGGGCTTGACGCAGGAACAGCATTTGAAATTCTCTCAATTGATATCGCTGATATCGACATTGGCAAAAACATTGGGGCAGTACTTCAGATCGATCAGGCTGAAGCAGATAAGAACATTGCCCAGGCAAAAGCAGAAGAACGCCGTGCGATGGCCATTGCGCTGGAGCAGGAAATGATTGCGAAGGCACAGGAAGCCCGAGCCAAAGTTATTGAAGCTGAAGTGCAGGTACCACTTGCTATTTCAGAAGCTTTTAGAACCGGCAACCTGGGCGTAATGGATTACATGAAATACAAAAACATTATGGCTGACACTTCCATGCGAGAATCGATTGCTGATGAGGATAGTAAAGGTAAAGAAACCGAATAGAGAAGCTTAACGTACAATCTACTAAAAGCCTGTTATCAAAAGTAACAGGCTTTTTTTTGCCAGAATCTGGTTTGTTAAGACTATCTTAAAACATGCTACAAAACATACCTTTTAACATTAGATTAACGCCCAAAATCAAAAACCACCCTATCTTCGCAGCATAAGTTTTAGTTCATAAGTTTAGGTTTGATTAGTTTTATTGGTTTAGTTAGTGAAAAGGATGGGTGTTGACCCGTCCTTTTTTTATTCCCGCCAATTGAAACATCTGCCCCATTCATATCAGAAAACCCAACCATAGATTTCATCAATCACAGATCGATTATTTATATGTTATAAAACACATTTTTTAACATTCGGTTAACCTCTTTTCCAAAATTACAGCCTATATTTGTGTCATAAGTTTTAGTTCATAAGTTTAGGTTTGATTAGTTTTATTGGTTTAGTTAGTGAAAAGGATGGGTGTTGACCCGTCCTTTTTTTTGTGCCTGCCAATTGATCTCTTGCTCCATTCACATCAGAAAATCCAACCATAGATTTCATCAATACCTCTTCGATTATCTGTATGTTATAAAACACATTTTTTAACATTCGGTTAACCTCTTTTCCAAAATTCCACCTTATATTTGCGCTATAAGTTTTAGTTCATAAGTTTAGGTTTGATTAGTTTTATTGGTTTAGTTAGTGAAAAGGATGGGTGTTGACCCGTCCTTTTTTTTGTGCCAACCAATTGAAGCTCTTGCCCCATTCATATCAGAAAACCCAACTATAGATTTCATCAATAACAGATCGATTATTTATATGTTATAAAACACATTTTTTAACTTTCGGTTAACCTCTTTTCCTAAATTCCACTCTATATTTGTGTCATAAGTTTTAGTTCATAAGTTTAGGTTTGATTAGTTTTATTGGTTTAGTTAGTGAAAAGGATGGGTGTTGACCCGTCCTTTTTTTATGACCTGCCGCAAACGTTTGCAATAAGCTTTATTCTACTATTTTATCTATTTTTTTTACTTATTTCTTCCTTTAGGACATATTTCCTATCATTAATAAAGGCAAAATAAAACTTATGAAGACAATTGTTTAACCTAATTTTAACTATTAGTTAACTTAAATTACCTTATCTCCGTTTATCTTTGTACAAGTTTTAGTTCATAAGTTTAGGTTTGATTAGTTTTATTGGTTTAGTTAGTGAAAAGGATGGGTGTTGACCCGTCCTTTTTTTATATCCAATAAATGGCAACCAGAGCCCCCAATGCCAATACACTCGTCAGAAAATTTATCATACACGATTTTACCACATCTTTATTCGTTAGCTTTCGGGGTACATCTCCGATAAACGGCTTGTTAACGAGCTTGCCCTGGTAGCTGTTTGGTCCACCAAACCTACAATTTAATATGCCCGCCAAAGCCGCTTCTGGATAACCCGCATTAGGACTGCTATGTTTATTCCCGAATTTGAAACAAAATACCACCCCCCGATAGCTAAATACAACCACTACCATAAATAGTGCGGTTAACCTGGCCGGAATAAAATTTAAAACATCATCAGTTTTTGCCGCAAAAAAACCAAACTCACGATAGCGTTGATTTTTATAGCCTATCATCGAATCGAGTGTGTTTGCCATTTTGTATGCCATCATACCGGGAACACCCGCCAGAGCATAATAAAACATGGGGGCAATTACACCATCGCTTAAGTTTTCGGCTAAAGTTTCTAATACGGCTGTTCGAATTTGATTTCTATTCAAACCTGCTGTATCACGGCCAACGATAAAACTTAACTGTTTGCGTGCCGCTTCAACTCCACTTTTATTTAGCACGTTAATTACTTTCCACGATTCGCGGATAAGGGAGTGATTTGCGAGTCCATAAAAAACAAAAAGGGAAGAGACAAGTAAAAACAGAATTGAAAATGAAGCAAGAAATTCAAAAAGAATAAAAAAGAAGAAATAGGTGAACAGTAATAAAGAAATGGATAGAATAGCTCCTCGAAAACGCTTTTTCTTACCATTATTTAAGCGAAGTTCTCCAATTGCAATGGCTTTTCCGAATATACGGATGGGATGTGGCAACCACTGTGGATCGCCGATTAAGGCATCAAGCAAGAAACCAATTAATAAAGGAATTACAATTTCAGGATGCTCCATCAAATTCCATCGATTTATAAATGTAGTTAAGGTCTACATTTTCCCGAATTAAATCGGCGAGTTTATCGTACTGCTGCTGTTTAAATTCCTGAAAATCAAAAGTGCTGTTCACTCCTCCTCCAGCTTCCTCAAGCATCCGTTTCACTATCTCTGTATTATCAAGAATACCATGAATATAGGTACCCCATGTTTTTGCATCCAAATAATAACCATCGGGCTTTTTCCCGTTTATGTAACAGAGCGGTTTGGGCTTTTTGCAAGAAGTTTCGCCCATATGAATCTCGTAACCTTTTCCTTTTAGCAAATTTTGAAACTCAAATGTGCATTGTTCGGTAATTTTCTCTTTTGAAAGCGTTGTAATTACCGGCAAAATACCAAGTCCCGGGATTTTATCAATTGTACTTTCAACATGATCAGGATCTGATATCCATTCGCCCATCATTTGATAGCCCCCGCAAATACCATAAACGGCTTTACCTTTTTTGTGCGCCATTTTTACAGCGCCGGTCATCCCCTGTTTTTGCAGATACAATAAATCGGCAATGGTATTTTTCGAACCCGGAAGAATTACAATATCCGCGGCATCCAGATCAGCTGGCGTTGCAGCGTAAAAAAGGTTAACTTCGGACAATTTCTCGAGGTAATTAAAATCGGTAAAATTCGACATATGCGGTAAAAGCACCACCGCAATATTGGTTTTTCCCTGCACCGCCTCAAAACGCTTTTTATCAACTACCACCGAGTCTTCATCATCGATATAGATATCGCGAAAATGCGGAATTATGCCGACCACAGGTATTCCACAAAGTTTTTCCAATTGTTTGGCACCATGTTCAAACAATGTAATATCGCCCCTGAATTTATTTATGATGATGCCTTTAATTAGTTCTCTCTCAGCATCGGGCAAAAGCAAAACAGAACCGTAAACGCTACCAAAAACGCCTCCTTTATCGATATCGGCAATTAAATAGGTGGCCGCATTTTTAGCCAGGGCCACCCGCATATTGGTTATGTCTTTTTCCCAAAGGTTTACTTCTGAAATACTTCCGGCGCCCTCTACAACAATCGGATTGTAAGCCTTTTCCAGCTTCGAAAAAGCTTTCATTGCTTCATTAAAAAGAAAATCACGGTCGGTTTCGTTAAAATAGGCTTTAGCCGATTTATTTGCCCAGGGTTTACCGTTTAGCACAATTTGCGAATCCATATAACCGGTTGGTTTTAGCAATACCGGGTTCATCTCCACACGGCAGTTTATACCGCAGGCCTCGGCCTGAACCGCTTGTGCCCGCCCAATTTCCAGACCATCAGCAGTTGGAAAACTATTTAACGACATATTTTGTGCTTTAAACGGAGCCGGTTTCAAGCCATCTTGTTTGAAAATACGACAAAAGCCTGCGTTAATAATGCTCTTACCAACATCGGAGCCGGTACCCACAAACATTATCGGCTTGTATTTTTTTTCCTTAGTCATGCTTATTAAATTCGAATACGGTTATACTGGCATAAGCGGGTTTAAAGTTTTCAAAAAGTTCCGAAATGGGTATTCTTTCAATGATGCTTTTTAATATGCGAATTACTCCGGCATGAGCAACAACAACACAGTTCCCTGCATCTGATTCTGTAATTTCCTGAACAAAAGCCGTTACACGATCCACCATTTCAGGATATGATTCGCCATTTTTTGTTGGCATGGTCTGGTAGTTCTCCATCCACTCCTTCCCTTCTGCCTGACCATAAATCTTTTCCCAGGTGCACATTTCCCAATCGCCAAAGTTTAATTCTTTTAATCGCGGATCAACATTTACCTCATCATCAGGGAAAAGGTTTTGAGCCAAAGTAAGGCAGCGTTTTAATGGGCTCGACCATATTTTATCGAAATTTAACGATGCAAGTTCGGCTGCCACACTTTTCTGTTCTTCCCCAAACGATTTGGCAACATCCACATCGGTTTGCCCATAACAAACTCCTGGTTCTACGGCAACACTGGTATGTCTGATAGCAATTATTTTCATATAGCGTTTTGACAAGCGAGAATACACAAATAAAATATTACCTCGCACAGTTGCTGTAAAGCGCCTAAAATATCGCCGGTATAACCACCCAGTTTTCGGTTTATATATCTCCTGAAAACCGAGCTAACAATCAACAGCAAGGCAACTACCACAAGCGATTCAACAAGGCTAAAAAACAAAAGTGCGGCAGCGCCGGTAAGTATGGCAAAAAGTAAGGACCCTACCGAATCGGCTTTACCTACCGGTTTGGTTTTACTGCTTGCATCGAGCCGGGCATAGGCCGACGAATAAATTAATAACACCGGAAAAATGCGGCTAATGGCGTGGCCGGCTAACAACACTAAAGGTATGCTGCTGTTTTCGATATGCAAAAGCGCCAAAAACTTGGTACCAAGCATAAACAAAAGTCCAACACTTCCGTAGGTGCCAATACGGCTATCCTTCATAATTTCCAGGATACGCTCAGGCGTGTAACCTCCGCCAAAACCATCGCAAAAATCAGCAAAACCATCTTCGTGAAATGCACCGGTAAAAAAAACCGTTGCCGCCATGCTCAATCCAATGGCAAGCGAGGCGGGCAAAACAAGGTTAAACAATAGAAAAACCAGTGCGGCTAGTCCTCCAACCATCCAGCCAACGACAGGAAAATAGCGTGTTGATTTATTCAGCATTTGTTCCGTCCAGCCATTAATGTGACCAACCGGAATTCGGGTATAAAAGCTTAATGCTGTAAGAAATATTTTAAATTCATTTATCACCTGAACACAATTAAGTTAATGCTTTTTATTTCAAATACCTATGAGCTTACCATATACCGCCCGATACCCGTAAAAATCGACCCTAAATCATATTGTTTTGAGCTATATTTCCGCCGGCGACTTTAATCAAAATAATTTGGACGGTAGTTTTCAATCCTCGCCCTATTCTTTATTCGAAACACCGGCATCTTCCATGCTACTCATTTCGTTTATGAAATTAACAGCCGAACGCACCAGCGGCATAGCTACGGCAGCTCCTGTTCCTTCACCCAAACGCATGTTTAATTGCAGCAGAGGGAGCACTTCCAAAAATTCAAGCATTCGTTTATGGCCTTTTTCATCGGAGCTGTGGCAAAAAATGCAATTACCCTTTATCGATGCGTCCATTTGCATGGCCGTAATTATAGCTGCCGTTGAAATAAAACCATCAACCAAAATTAGCATATTTTGCTTTTTGGCTTCGAGATAGGCTCCAACCATTGCGGCAATTTCCAAACCGCCAAAGGTTGCCAGTATTTCTTTAGGTGTATGCGGATCGTATTTGTCTGCAATTTCTTTGAGTATTCGTGTTTTTCGGTCAACCTGTTCTTCAACTAAACCCGATCCACGCCCGGTACATTCCTCGATTGAAATGCCCGTAAAACGATGCATTAGCAACGATGATGACGAAGTATTGCCAATGCCCATTTCGCCACAACCAATAGTATTGCAGCCTTTTTCTGCCTCGGAACGCACAGCTGCTGCACCAACTTCCATTGCTGCCTCACATTCTTCCATCGTCATGGCAGGCTCTTTGCGCATATTTCGGCTTCCGTGGGCTACCTTTTTGTTTATCACCGGTAATCCGGCCGGGAAATCAAAATCAACACCAACATCAATTACTTTCAAATCCATTTCGCTCTGCCGGCAAAACACATTAATTGCTGCCCCGCCACCGCAGAAATTCATTACCATTTGCCAGGTAACATCTTTTGGGTAGGGACTAACGCCTTCGTCGGCCACTCCATGGTCGGCAGCAAAAACCAGGTGTGCCGGCTTTTCAATTTTTGGCGATAAGGTGTTTTGTACCATCCCAATTTGCAGGGCAATTTCTTCAAGTATTCCAAGTGATCCGAGCGGCTTGGTTTTGTTATCGATTTTATGTTGTAGTTGATCTTTTAATGTCATTATTTTTGGTTTTTTATATCTCGCTGATTTCGCTGATTACCGCGAATATTATTTTAAACACTAAGACTCGAAGCCCCAAAGCTTTTCTTTAACTATATACTTTTTACTTTCCACTTTTTACTTGTACAGGAACTCCAGAAACCATAAGTATAACCTCGTTGGCGTTTTGGGCAATGTACTGGTTCATCCAGCCTTGCAGATCGGCAAATTTTCGTGCAATTTCATTCTCGGGATGTATGCCCATGCCCAGTTCATTGCTCACCACAAAAAGATCCATGTCCTGATTGATAAAATTATCCCATTCCAGTTTGGCAATTTCCAAACTTGAATCCACATCATTTTCATTGTGGTAAAAAATATTGGTGAGCCACAGCGTTACACAATCAAGCAGCACTGTTTTCCCGACGAGGTCGTGTTTACTAATTTCAATTTCTTCTTCAATGGTTGTCCACTGTTCGCCCCGGTCAGACTGATGGCGTTTCACACGGTTATGAAAATCTTCGTCCCAGATATGTGCAGTTGCCAGATAAATTGGAGTTCCAAAATTTTCTTCTACTCGTTTCTGGGCATAACTGCTTTTCCCCGATCGTTGTCCGCCTGTTATGAAAGTAATTTGTGCCATAATTACAGGTTTTGGTTTTGTTTGTTTTGTTAGTTTATTAACACTTGTTGAAATACCAAACCTCCGGCCTGTTCAACCGGAGGTTTTCATCATAATCATGCACAATTGCTGTGCAAACCTAGAGCAATAACTAAAAAATAGTTATTTCGATTTTCAAAAATATCTTAGTCTTCAACAGTAAAAAGCATAAATGGCGCAATACCGGTTTCAAATTCAATATCTACTCTACCATCTGTTTGGTAGGTTATGGCTTTACCCTTAGAGGTTGCCCCGTTAGAAATAAAGCAGAATACTCTATCATTATAAAAATCCACACCATTAATGCCCTGCACGCCATCTACTAAATTTGTACTTTCAAACGATTTAGAAGCCACATCAAATACCGCAATCGAACCACTAACATTCCAGTTGGCGTCCATTACTGATGTCATCACATATAACTTAGAAAAATCGTCGTTTGGTTCCATTATATTTACATAGGCCATGCTACTAACACCGTCTAAAGCATATGTAGCCTCAACTTCGTTGGTAGTTGTATTAATGTAACCAATACCTGTTTGGGTTGTGGCATCTCCATAGGCAACACCGAGAACCACATACAGGTTGTTGCTATTATCTTTCTCAAAGTACGACGGAATGTTTCCGGCAGGAAGTTGAATATAAGTATGGGCTTCAGTTCCAAGATCTATAACTGCTATTTTATCATCATAGTTAAGAGCTGCATACAGCTTATTATTTACAATTTCAAGTCCTTCCGGTCCGCCTGGCAAAGCTATTTTCTTTTCAACAGTGTGCGTTGTTAAGTTAACTTTTGCAATGTACGATACACTTGCATCCATCCATACATCTCCTCCCCAACACGAAACATACATGTAGTTTCCGGTAGCAACTGCAAAACGTGGTTTTACAATATCAGTAGTAAGAGCATTTTCTGTTTGTTCGAACGTTTCGTCATTTACCCAAAAAATCTGATCTGCATTATTACCCATTAAATAAACTTTGCCGTTATAATTTAAGGCATATTGGGCATTCGAGGTCATGGGCACACCATTAATTAACTCATAAACATTGTTTGTTGCTGTACCTGTTTCTTTGTTAAACGATGTAATGGTGCTCTTATCGTTTGTATAGCCACCGTAATTTACAATGTAGCTTACCGCGGGTTCAACAGGTGCCGGCACCGGGTTGCTACTATCATCACACGCTGCAAAAGCGATGGCCAGCACGGCCAAAAACATTAAATTTTTAAATCGGTTTTTCATTTGTAATTGAGTTTTATATTGATAATTGTTTTTATTTAAAATGATAGGTTAAACCAAGTCGGTACGAAATACCCGGCATGGCATAGCCCCAGCTTGCCTGGTAATCTTCGTCGAACAGGTTATTAACCATGGCGTTTATTTTAATTCGGTGTTGCGTATTTAATTTCCAGTTGTAGCTAACTGCGAGGTTGGTTAGCGAATAGGCATCCAGAATATTTTTGTTTTCTTCATCGGTAAACTGTTCGCCTGAATAGCTTTGATCAACTACCAATGCTAAGTCCTTATAAGAGGCGCTAAAAAAAGCCGTTGCGCTGGTTTTCGGTACATATTCCATTTGTCGGTTAAGGGCATTGGTTTCATTCAGCGATTCTACCCTTTCGGCAACGGTGTACGTCAAATTCAATCCCCAGTTTACTGCCCACCCTTTTACCATATTATAATTCCAGTCGGTCATTAGCTCAAGTCCTTTGCTTTCTACTTTCTGCACATTCTCGGCATACCAAAACGATCCGCCATTTTTCCATAAAATCCAGTCGTCCACCTTCATCAGAAAAGCATTCAGTTTAACATTACCCGACTTATTACCGGTGCAGTAGCTCCACTTTGAACCAATTTCGTAGTTCATGCCTTTCTCAGGATTCAGATCGGGGTTTCCGCCGGGCACCCAAAACCGGTCGTTAAAGGTTGGCACACGGTAGCTACGCGCTATGTTTCCACTAAATTTTAGCACATATTTTTCTTTTGAAAGAGCCAGATAGTTTACTCCAAGCGAGGGGGTAAACGGAACTTCAAAATCAGTTACAAATCCCTGGCGCAGATTAAGGGTTGCGGTAAGTTTGTTAAAAAACCGATGGTAATACGAGGCGTAAAGGTCTACCCGGGTTTCGTGCTCCAGTGTTTCTGAATAAGCGTACACAGTTGGATAAATACGGGTAGCTTTTGCCCCGGCCTTGTAACTTGCATTGGGCAAAAAATCGTGCTCAACAAAAGCTTCGCCAATTATGCGTTGGGTTGAAATGGTGTCGGATGTGTTTTTATTACTTACAGCATTATCGAAAACATAGCCACCGTTGATTTCGTACTTAAACGGTTTTTTACGGTTTTTATAACCGGTCCAAATACGAATATGCTCATCGTCATAAACTTCCTGCAGTTGCGGATTAAAATAATTTACCGCCATGTTTTGCTGCACCTGGTGCCAGTCGTTTTCAATCCAGACATTAAAGATGAAGTATTCATTAGTGGCAAAACGATAATTAAATTCCTGCAACAGCCCCCTATTTTCAATGGCCGCATTCTGCTGCGTGTCTCGAATGCCTATCTGCTGTGTTTCAAAGTCTTTCTGAGGATTAAGAAACGGAAAATTGTTTGTTTTGGAATAATAATAAGCACGCGTTACCGATTCGAATTTTCCGTTACCGAGAAATATTTTTGTTCCATACAATTGTTCGCCAAACGAACCATTTGCAATTCTCGCTTCGGCTTTTACACCTTTTGTCCAGTTGTTTTGCAAGCCTAAATGAATGGCACCACCAATACTTCCCGATCCGTTTACCGAGCTGGCACTGCCAAACTGCACTCCCACATTATCAAACAAATAAACCGGCACGTTGCTTACGTTTGAGTGGCCAAGGGTTAGCGAATTAATATTTATTCCACCAAAATTTAAGCTGGTATGGTCGGGTGCCGACCCCCTGATGCGGATGGTTGCCAGCCCTCCGGCATTGGTTTTAAAAGGTACGGGTAGCGTTCGCGAAAGCAATTGCTCTAAGTTACCATCCTGCGCCAACGAAAACTGGCTGGCACCTATGCTTTCTATTTTTGCCCCCGATTGGTACTTCCGAAGCTTACCATAGCTAACCACTTCGTCAACATGTACCGTGTCAAACACTGTAAACAATTCTTGTGCAGAAACATTTTGTGCCCAAGCCAATAAGAGTATCCCAAAAACAACAAACCTCCTCATTATCAAATTTTAAGGAGCTTTGGATAAATCAGTGAAAAATACTTTTTGAATATTTCTCAAGCTTTTATCCCGAAGCTTAATTATAAATTATTGAATTTATGGCAGGTCTTCTGGCTCATCCCGGTTATTGATGCCTTCCCTCCTGATTCCATCAGGAAGTGGCTTTTGTGGTTCAATAACACTAATTGCAACTTGCAATTGGGACTTACAGCTGCGGGTACAGCTCCGGATTCACACCGGATTCCCTTTTCATCTTATTTCTGATTAAGAAATTATAAGAACCTAAATTCGTTAGCAAAGATAATCACAATTTTTAACAAGACTGTTTTTTGAGGAAAAGTTGTTTCAACTATTAACGACAGTTATTAACAAGACTCACAATCATCTCACATCCTGCTACTTACATTTCTAAGGAATCAGAAAAAACACCCCATAATATTAAATTAAAGATGGAATTGAAGCTTACACAAAGTGTAAACGAGTATGAAAAATTATAAAAAAAGTAAAATAAGTAAGAATACTGCACAAAACTTGCGAGTGCTCTTTTTTTAAAAAAACAGGGCAATGAAAACAAGAGTAAGCACAAAAAGAAAACGCAGAGATTTTAGAGTTAAAATAAACAGGAATAATTTAATGAATAGGTTTATTCGGGAAATTGAACGCGAAGAACCACTTGAAGGAGCTATCCGTGAAACAATGTTGGTTTACCAACCGGTAATTATAAAATAAATTTAGGCGAGTACTCCTTTTTCACTTTTTTTCGATTACCTCTTCTGACACCAAAAACACCACCGGTTTATTTGATATCGGATTAGTGCGGGTTACCACTACCGTTTCGTAAACTGCTTCAATATCTTTATAGTTTAACACTTCGGTTGGAGCTCCTTTTTTACGTATCCGGCCATTTTGCATCATAATTAACGAATCGCAATACTCGCCCGCCAGGTTTAAATCATGAATTATCATTAGCACCGATAAGCCAAGCTCCCGACTTAAGCGGCGAATGAGGTTTAATATTTGTACCTGGTGGGTAATATCCAAATGCGATGTTGGTTCGTCGAGCAATAGTAATTGTGGCTCCTGGGTTAGCGCACGGGCAATGCCTGCCAACTGTTGCTCGCCACCACTCAGGGCGTTCATATATTTTCCTTTTAGTTTGTCTACGCCAGTAAGTTTCATGTATTTCTCGGCGATAGCAAAATCATCTTTGGTTTCGAAAAACTGGAACTGTTTGTGATAAGGAATACGCCCCATTAACACATATTCTTCAACGGTCATACTTCCGATTTCAATATTTTGGGTAACAATTGCAATGTGTTGTGCACGTTGTTTCAAATTCATGTTTTGCATATCAGAATTTTGCAAAACCATATTGCCATGTAAGGGGTCGAGTTCGCCGGCAACCCCACGAAACAGTGTTGTTTTACCTGATCCGTTTGGACCGATAATACCAACAAAATCGCCCTTGTTAATCGAAAAACTAACATCACTGACCACGAACTTACCTGGATAACCGCACGAAAAATTATTAAGTTGAAAAAAGTGTTCCATACTAATTCAGTTTAAAATGCGATTTTGAGCGACTCAACACAACAATAAACACCAGTCCGCCAACAAAACCGGTAATAACCCCAATGGGCAATTCGTTGGGCGATATTATTGTACGGGCAAGCGTATCGGAAAGAATCAGAAAAATTGCACCACCCAAAAACGAGCCGGCCAGTAAAACGCGGTAATCGTTGCCAATTATTAAACGAACAAGGTGTGGAATTACCAATCCCACAAAGCCAATAACTCCCGCAACCGAAACGGCAATTCCGGTAAGCAGGGAAGCAACAAAAAACAACAATTTAATGGCCACGCCGGTATTTATTCCCAGGTGGCGGGCTTTAACCTCACCAAGGCGAAGTGCATTTAAGGTTTGTGCAAACAAATACGAAATCAGCAAGCCTGAAAGCGAAGCATAAAACGCAATTTTTATAAGCGCTGCATTCGACTCATCTAACGAGCCCATCACCCAGAATACGATATTATGTAAATTTTCGGCGGTTGAGATTGACATTAAAAACATCATAGCAGAAGAGGATACAAAGCTTACCATAACGCCAATCAGCAGCATACTGTTAATACTTAATCCTCCACGCTTTATACTTAAAAAATAAACCAAAAACAAGGTAACAAGGGCCCCTAAAAAGCCAAAAGCAGGTAACGAAAGATAGCTGGCGGTGCCGATTCCCAAAACAATAGCAATGGCCACCCCCAGTGCAGCACCTCCTGAAATTCCCAAAGTGTAAGGTTCAACCAGTGGGTTACGGTAAATCCCCTGCAAGAGGGCTCCAGACAAACTCAACGCCCCACCTACCCCAACGGCCAGCATAATTCGGGGGATACGAATTTTGGTTAAGACAGTAAATTCAATGCTGTTTTTCTCAGCCAAAATCCGGGGCAACTGCCAAAGTACAACTTTAATCTCGCCCGACGACAGCGAAATAACGATGGCTGCCAACAACAACACCAGCAACAGAACGATAAAAACCCCCCACTTTATATATTTAATGTTCATCTTCTGCAATTCTAATCCAAAGTAAATAAAAAAGGTAGTTCATTAGCCGCAATCGTTAATATTCTATTCCTTCGCGAGCCATTACTCCCGCATCAAACGGATGCTTTTCTTTTGCCAAAACCGATACATAATCTGCCACCTCTTTAATGCGTTTGCTGGCTCCTCTGCCGGTTAAAACCAATTCCGTTTCTGCGGGTTTCTGTTTAATAAAACTTAAGAGTTCGTCTTCCGAGATATAGCCGTATTTAATGGCTATTAAAATTTCGTCGAGTACCAGTAGTTTTACCGCTCTGGCAGCTATAAAATCGAGTAGTTTTTGTAAACCATCGGTGGTTGAGGCATGATACTCCCCCGGTGTAATTTGCGGGTTAGCCAAAGGCATTCCTTCCGAAAAAGTAAAGACCGCTGCCCCCTGTGTTTTCAGAACCTTTAATTCATTATAACCACACAAATCGGGCTTTTTAAAAAACGAAGCATAAACAACGGAAAAACCATGCCCCAACGCTCGGATAGCTAATCCTACCGCCGCTGTTGTTTTTCCTTTTCCTTCGCCGGTGTAAATATGAATCAGTCCTTTTCGCATTTTACTCGCTTATAAATGAGAAAACATCTTCAAGTGCCTGCACAAAATTGGCCGGAGTAGGACTGCACGACGTTTCTGATGAAATTAAAAAAACCTTGTTTTGTTTAACCGCCGACACCCCTTTAAAACTATTCCAAAGGTCCAGCTCCTGCTGACCAAAACCGCCCATTTCTGCAATAATTATCAGGTCCGGATTTTTTAACACCACACTCTCGCGGGTGAGTGTGCCGTGTTTTAATCCCGAAGCGATGTTTTTGCCGTTACAAAAAGTAATAAAGTCATTCATATAAGTACCATCAAGCACACTAAAAATGGGGTTAGCCCCAATTTGGAAAAAGATTTTACGGGGCGGTAGTTTTTTTGCCATCTCCCGAATTTCGTCAACTCTCTTACGGGCACTGGCCACTACTTTTTCGCCACCATCTCGGCAGCCTATTAATTGAGCGATCTGTTGGTTTTGCTCACAAATTTCGTCAAATGACATGGGCGTTTCCATTACAACGACATCTAATCCAAGCTTGCGCATTGCCGCAATATCCTGAGCTTTTGTCAGCTTCATGGTTAACACCACGTCTGGCTGTAAGGCTAAAATCTTCTCCACATTTACATCAATGGTTGAGCCTATCCGATTAACTCCATCGTTAACAGCCTGTGTGCAATAACTGGTGCAGCCAACCAGCTTGTTTTTACCGCCAACCAGGTACACGTTTTCGGTTATCGATGGTGCCAGCGATATTACACGAGTATGGTCTTGTGCAACAACCGTTAACTGCACCAACAACAATAACAAGATTAATTTATATCTCATCTGTTTTAAAATTTGCTGGAAATGAAACTGCAGAAATCAAATGTATGATTCCCGAAACTTTATCCCCGAAGTTCGTTCATCTAAATCTTTTTGGCAGGTCTTCTGACTCATCCCTTTAAATTGTTGCCTTCCCGTCATTGGCATAACCGACAGTGGCGTAAGAAACAATCCGTACCAGGATTTACAGCTGCGGGCACAGTTCCGGATTCTCACCGGATTCCCTAAGCGCGTTATTGCGCAACCAATAGCATGCAAAGATAGACAAAAGTTAAAAGCGACGGTTGGAGCTACGAAAATTTATTTCAAAACCGAAAAAAAAGTTCAGGCCTTGTTTTTTATTCCGTATTCGTCCGGGTATTCAATATCAACCAAAAACAAGCCTTGCGAAGGAGCTGACGCCCCGGCCTCGCCACGATTCTTTTTTTCAATTATTTCGCGAAACTGCTGTACACTAATTTTTCCTTGCCCCACCTCGAGTAAAGTACCCACAACTGCACGCACCATATTTCGTAAAAAGCGATCGGCTTTTATAACAAATTTAAGTTGCTGCTCATCTATCACCCATTCGGCTTGCATTATTTTGCAGTTATTGGTCTTTACATCAGTATGCAAGCGGCTAAAGCTGGTAAAATCAGTGTACTCAAACAGCGTTTGGGCTGCCTGGTTCATTTGGTCCACATCCAGTGGTTTCAGGTACTTATAACTGGTTTCTGTTGCAAACGGATTTTTTTCGGTGCTAATAAAATAATGATACGTGCGCGAGCGGGCATCAAAGCGGGCGTGTGCTTCCGAGCTAACAGGCCAAAACTGCTGAATAGCAATATCCGATGGTAAAAAACTGTTTAATTTATATACCAAATCCAGCTCTGGCGAAATGGGCTTGCTGGCATCAAAATGCAAAATAAAATACGAAGCGTGCACACCAGTATCAGTGCGCCCGGCACCTACAACAGCTACTTTTTCACGTAAAATTTTTGACAAGGCATCTTCAATTACTTCCTGCACTGAAATTGCATTAGGTTGAATTTGCCATCCGTGGTAGGAAGTTCCCTTGTAACTAAGCTGTAAAAAATAACGTTGCGACATTTTAGTATATTTAAATTGCAAAACTATAGAAAAAGTTAAGAGCACAGTCACAACTTAAAACGTAAAAACCGCTCTTCTGATTTGAAGAACGGTTTTACTGAGCGTTAAATTCGCCGGACTTCCTAACAAAGTCCCCCAAAAATCTCTTACGTTTCATCACCATTTACAACAACTACCCCTCTCGATGCTTTGATTACCTTTTAATACTTTCTGTACGAACCATAAGGCCATTTTTCCATTCAGCCCTGTTTTTATTTTACGGCCGCCTGTAAATAATCGACAGTACAACCATTTGTTCGTTAAAATTACAGGTTTAAGTTTCTAAAAACAATAGAAAAAAGTTGTTGCTGAACAATAAAGGTTTTTCTGGTGAAAATTTGACAGACCCTACTTTTCTAAAAATCAGCAACACAAACCAAAACACACCAAACACCATGTCATTCAGACACATAAGTCTGCAATTTTTTCAGAGTTTTTAACCCGGAACGCCATTTGCAAAAGGTCTTTCAGAAACGTTCATTTATTGTTTAACCATAAAAGTTAAAGGAGGAAATTGCCATGAAATTAGCAAGAAGAAACGAACCAAATTTTCCATCATTCTTTGACCGGTTTTTTAACAATGAATTGATGGATTGGGATTACAACAATTTCTCGAGCACCAACACTTCGTTGCCTGCAGTTAATGTAAAAGAAACAGATGATGATTTTATTATCGAGGTAGCTGCTCCGGGAATGGAAAAGAACGATTTTAAAGTAAATTTTAAAAACAATGTGCTTACCATTTCATCGGAAAAGAAAAACGAAAGTGAAGAAAAGAAAGACAGGTATACCCGCCGCGAGTTTAGCTATCAATCATTTCAACGCTCGTTTACGGTTGCCGAAAATGCAGTGCTCGGTGAAAAAATTTCGGCAAAATACAACAACGGTATTTTAAAAATAATTTTGCCGAAGCGCGAAGAGGTAAAACCGCAACCCGAGAGGGAAATTAAAATTGCCTAACAAAAAGCTGCTGTTCAATTTGAAAGAACAGCAGCTTTTTTTAACTCAAAATCCAATGCTCAGCAGCTTCAATTGTGTTAAAATTCCGCACCATTAATCCTTTCGATTTTTTTTCGAAAAGAATAGTGAAAACAATATCTTTTGGATCTTGAACGACGATAGCTATGCGTCTCCCACCAAAAACACCTGAGTGTTTCCGGTAGTATTCCACAACCAAAGCATGTTCTTCTAAATCGGCCTTAATCGTGGCCTTTCTGTAATCAACAATTAATCCGACAAAAACGTCAGGCACCTCATTCCTTTCAAAATCTTCCTCCCAGGCATTTATTACAACCTGTGCATTTAGTTCTCCGGAATAAGTTTTGTACAAAATACGTGTTTGAAGATCAAAACGAAGTTGAGATCTTTCTTCCATGTTAACCAGACTGTATTAATTAGAGTATAGAGTTTGTAAAATTCAGATGCTAAAATTAAGTAAAACTCAAAGCGCGGCCACTTTTGTAATTGCTTCTTGCTAACAAAACAGTGTTAGTTTCAGTCAAAACTTTTTAAAATTTAATCAACCTACTTCTTAATCAGATAACTCTATTTGTGTACAGCAAATACAATAACACACCACTTTTTAAAATCAAAACTTACTATTGCTGTTGATAACAACACTGTTCCTTTTTTAAAAATCAAAGTAGAAATGAGTTTTTTTAAAAAAAAGCTTATACATCAGGATTTATTCTAATTATGGACTTAAAATTTTTTAACAATTTTAAAGCCTTTTTATATTTGCAATCGTTTAAT
The DNA here is from genome assembly GCF_963676735.1 of uncultured Draconibacterium sp. Classification (NCBI taxonomy): domain Bacteria; kingdom Pseudomonadati; phylum Bacteroidota; class Bacteroidia; order Marinilabiliales; family Prolixibacteraceae; genus Draconibacterium; species uncultured Draconibacterium sp. The sequence goes on from NZ_OY781464.1 coordinate 2,876,296, forward strand.
TTCGTGCTTTCGAAAAATTAGACGATTGGTTTTTTAGAAACAAGCCTTTTTAACGACAGGCAAGTAACAAGATTTCATTCGGGTTATACTTTATTCGGACACAGAAAACCTCTCACGTCTTGGGTCTTCAGGCTTCCGGGTACTATAACAACCAATGAAACAGATAACAGCATTGAAAGATTAAAATTATAAGAAATACAGATGGAAATGAATCAAGCAGTTGATATTAAAGAATTAAACGAAAGAATTCAGAAAGAGAGTTCGTTCGTTGATATGATTTCGATGGAAATGAACAAGGTAATTGTTGGGCAAAAACACCTGGTTGAAAGTTTGCTGATAGGCTTACTTTCCAATGGCCACATTCTTTTAGAAGGTGTTCCGGGGCTGGCAAAAACACTGGCCATTAAATCCTTGTCGCAAACCATTAGTGCCAGGTTTTCGCGTATTCAGTTCACACCTGATTTGCTTCCTGCCGATGTTTTAGGAACCATGATTTACAGCCAGAAGAAAGAAGAATTCAGCATTAAAAAGGGACCAATATTTGCCAATTTTGTACTGGCCGACGAGATTAACCGTGCTCCGGCAAAAGTGCAATCGGCCCTGCTTGAAGCCATGCAGGAACGCCAGATAACTATTGGCGACGAAACATTTAAGCTCGACGAACCATTCCTGGTTATGGCCACTCAAAACCCCATTGAACAGGAAGGTACCTATCCGCTGCCCGAAGCACAGGTTGACCGTTTTATGCTTAAAGTTGTTATCAACTACCCGAAAAAAGAGGAGGAACGCCAGATTATCAATCAAAACCTGCTGGCTCAGTTCCCTGAAACAACTACAATACTTTCGCCGGAAGATATTATAAAAGCACGCAATGTGGTAAAAGATGTGTATATGGATGAAAAAATTCAGAAGTACATTGTTGACATTGTTTTTGCCACCCGTGAACCTGCCGAATACAAGCTCGAGAAATATGCCGACATGATAGCTTACGGAGCCTCGCCAAGGGCCGGAATTAGTCTGGCGCAAGCGGCTAAAGCCTTTGCCTTTATTAAACGTCGCGGATATGTTATTCCGGAGGATGTACGTGCTGTTTGCCCCGATGTATTGCGCCACCGTATTGGCTTGAGTTATGAAGCTGAAGCAAATAACATTACCCAGGAAGATATAATTACCGATATTTTAAACGAAGTAGAGGTACCATAATCAGCGAGTCAGAAATTAGTTAAAACGAATTACAGTTGCCAGCCAGGTATTGCCGATTTAAAAATTAGGCAAAACATACGGATGGCACTGAAATTTAAACGCTGAATATTAAACAATCCGGATGGAAACAAGAGATTTATTAAAAAAAGTAAGGAAGATTGAGATAAAAACACGTGGTTTATCGCGCAATATTTTTGCGGGTGAATACCACAGTGCTTTTAAGGGACGAGGTATGGCATTTTCTGAAGTGCGCGAATACCAGTTTGGCGACGATATCAGGAACATTGATTGGAATGTTACCGCACGATACAGTCATCCTTATGTTAAAATATTTGAAGAAGAACGAGAACTTACCGTTATGCTGCTTATCGATGTGAGTGGCTCGCGCGAGTTTGGCTCCTTCGAAAAACTCAAAAAAAATGTGATCACCGAACTGTCTGCAATTCTCTCGTTTTCTGCCATTCAAAACAACGATAAAATCGGGGTAATCTTTTTTTCCGATAAAATCGAAAAATTTATTCCACCGAAAAAAGGAAAAAGCCACATTCTGCGTATTATTCGCGAATTAATCGACTTCCACCCGGAAAGCAACGGAACCAATATTACCGAAGCAGTACGCTACCTTACCAATGCCATAAAAAAACGTTGTACAGCCTTTGTAATTTCCGACTTTATGGACGACAACAAGGAGCTGGAAATGGCCCTATCTATAGCCAATAACAAACACGACATGGTAGCTCTAAACATATACGACGAGCGAGAAACAGAGCTTCCCGCTATTGGGATGATAAAACTAAAAGATGCCGAACGTGGAAATTATGTATGGGTAGACAGCAGCTCGCGAAAAACACGAAAACTTTATGCCGACTGGTGGATTAAACACACAGGAAAGCTGGATGTAATGTTTAAGAAAAGTGGAGTTGATTATGTATCGATTAACACCAACGAAGACTATGTAAAATCATTAATGACCTTGTTCAGGAAACGGGCATTAAAATAGATTGAAATGAAATTGAAATTAAAAATATTATTTGTTTTTACCCTGTTTTTGTTTGCCACGAACGTGCAGGCGCAGCGCATAAAAGCTGAAGCCAGGCTCGATTCTGCAAACATTCTTATTGGCGACCAGGTAAAATTATTTATCGAGGTAGACCACCCCAAAGATGTGAACGTACAGTTTCCGGTGGTTCCCGATACAATTGTTGATTTAATTGAAGTAATTAGTCGCTCGGGAGTTGACACTTTTGAACTGGACGATGAAAAATTCATTAAACAAATTCAGTCGTACACCATAACCAGCTTCGACAGCGGCAGTTACCGAATTCCCCCCTACTGGTTTAAAATAGACCTTAACGGCACTATCGATTCCATACCAAGCAACGGCGTTACGCTTAATGTTTACACCATGGAAATTGATACCACCAAAGGCCCAACCGATATAAAAATGCCTTATGGTGCACCTTTAACATTAAAAGAAGTTACACCCTACATACTGGGGGTTATTCTTATTGGGGCTATTATTTTCTTCCTGCTCTATTCGATAAAACGGAAGAAAAATAATAAACCAATATTTGCACGGCCGGTTAAGCCCAAAGAGCCGGCACATATTGTTGCCCTGCGCGAACTCGACCGGATAAAAGCGGAAAAAATATGGCAAAAGGGCAAAACAAAACAATATTACAGCGAACTTACTGATACACTTCGCGAGTACATCGAAGACCGGTTTGGCATTAGGGCCCTTGAACAAACCTCCGATGAAACGATTGAAAGTTTCCGTGTGCAAAAAGGATTGGTTAGCGACAAAAACTTTGGCAACCTAACCCAGCTGTTGCAACTGGCCGACCTGGTTAAATTTGCCAAATTCCAGCCACTACCCGACGACGACAATGTTTCGTTAATGAATGCCTACTTTTTTGTTAACGACACCAAAAAGGAAGAGCAGAAGAAAGTGGAGGCCAAAGGGAAAGACAATTCGGAGAATGATGAGAATATTGAAGAAGTTGAGATAAAATAGAGAAAGATGTTTGAAGGATTAACATTTAAAAACCCTGAACTGTTCCATATTTTATGGGTGCTTATACCCATGGTGGCATGGTATTTTTTCAGGCAGAAAAGATTTACCGCAAGCATCCAGGTTTCATCCACTGCTTCGGTATTAAAGGCCCCAAAAACTATCAGGCACTACTTACGCCATTTGGTATTTATCTGCCTGTTAATAGCCATTACATTTTTTGTAGTGGTGTTGGCGCGTCCGCAGTCGTCGAAAAACTGGGAAAAAAGCGAAACCGAAGGAATTGACATTGTTATTGCCCTTGATATCTCCAGCTCGATGCTGGCACAGGATTTTCAGCCCAACCGGCTGGAAGCAGCTAAAAATGTGGCAATGGAATTTATTTCGGGACGCGAATACGACCGCATGGGACTGGTAGTTTTCGCCGGCGAGGCATTTACGCAGTGCCCGCTAACCACCGACCGTGCTGTATTGTTAAACCTGTTTAAAGATATTGAAAGCGGCATGATCGAAGATGGAACGGCTATTGGTAACGGGCTGGCCACATCGGTTGCCCGCTTAAAAGACAGCGAAGCTATTAGCCGGGTGGTAATTTTACTCACCGATGGCGAAAATAACCGAGGCGAAGTAGCCCCGGTTACTGCAGCCGAAATTGCTAAAACATTTGGAATAAGAGTTTACACCGTGGGAGTGGGAAGCATCGGAACTGCCCCATACCCGGTTCAAACACAGTTTGGCGTGCAGCTGCGCGATATGCCCGTTAAAATTGATGAAGAAACACTGCAGGAGATTTCATCGTTAACAGATGGAAAATATTTCAGGGCAACCAGCAACACCAAGCTCGAAGAGATTTATAAAGAAATAGACGCTTTGGAAAAATCAAAAATAGAAGTGCGCGAGTTTAGCCGTAAATCGGAAGAATTTATGCCATTTGCCTTGATAGGGGCACTGTTTTTGATAATAAGTTTGTTTCTGCGATTAACAATTTTTAGAAGTATCCCATAAGAATGGAGTGAGTATGGAAATGTTTAGGTTTGGAAATATCGAATATTTATGGGGGTTGCTAATAATTCCACTGTTTGCACTGTTTTTTGCATGGTCGCGTATTGCGCGAAAACGGGCACTTAAAAAGTTTGGGCAGCAAGAAATCCTGCAACAGTTAATGCCCTACAGTTCAAGCAACAGGCCAGTTGTTAAATTTATTATTCTGATGCTGGCTTTGGCGTTTTTTATTGTTGGAATTGCACGTCCGCAATTTGGTTCGAAGTTAAAAACAGAAAAACGCGAAGGGGTGGAATTAATGATTGCCCTTGATGTTTCGAACAGTATGATGGCCGAAGATATTCAACCCAACAGGCTGGAGCGTGCCAAAAGAGCCATTTCGCGATTGGTTGACCGCTTAAAAGATGACAAAATTGGTTTGATTGTTTTTGCCGGCGACGCCTACACGCAGCTACCTATTACCAGCGACTATAACTCAGCCAAGCTTTTTTTAAACTCGGTAAACACCCAGATAGTGCCTAAACAAGGTACAGCCATTGGAGCAGCTATTGAATTGGCGCGTCGATCGTTTACGCCAAACGGCGAAGCCAATAAGGCCATTGTAATTATTACCGACGGAGAAAACCACGAAGACGATGCTTTGGCATCGGCACAGGCTGCCTTGGATGAAGGTGCCATTGTGCACACCATTGGAATGGGCCTGCCATCGGGCTCGCCAATACCCGTTTTCAGAAACGGCCAAACCGATTACCTGAAAGACAGGGACGGCAATGTTGTTGTTACCAAGCTAAACGAACAGATGCTGGAACAAATTGCAGCAGCCGGCGGTGGTATTTATGTGCGGGCAAACAATGCCCAGGTGGGGCTAAATGCCTTGTTCGACGAAATAAACAAAATGGAAAAACAAGAAATGGAAACACGTAGCTACTCCGAGTACGACGATCAGTTTCAGTATTTCTTTGCGCTGGGGTTGTTTTTATTGTTGCTTGAATTTGTAATTCTTGAACGTAAAAACAAGTATTTGAAACATATTAAGTTGTTTGGATAAAAAAAGGAGAGCCGGAAGCCGGCAAACAGAAGAGCAAAACAACCAATTACGAGTAAAAAAGTACAGGTACAATGAGAAAAATATATTTCATACTATTTCTGCTAACAATTTCAGGAATTGTTTTCGGACAAAACGAACGAAAGCATGTACGCAGTGGAAACAAACTTTTTATGGAAGCCGTGCGCGATACCATGCGTATTGATTCGGTAAAATTCAGTAATGCAGAAACCGAATACCGCAAAGCACTGGAAAAAAGACCTGAGGACTTAAAATGGAATTACAACCTGGCCGATGCCTTGTATAAACAACAAAAATTTGAAGACGCGGAAGGAAAATTCTCGGAACTGGCCGAAAAAATGGAAGATCCGCTGGAACGGGCACGGGCAAACCACAACCTGGGTAACACACAGTTAATGCAGGAAAAACTCGACGAAAGTATTGAATCCTACAAAAAAGCCTTGCGTGAAAACCCTGAAGACATTGAAACCAAATACAACCTGGCCTATGCACAAATGCTGAAAAAGAAACAAGAACAGCAACAACAAAACCAGGATCAAAACAAGGATCAGAATAAAGACCAGAATAAGGACCAGGATCAAGATCAAGATCAAAACGATCAGAATAAAGATAACCAGGACCAAAACAAAGACCAGAACAAGGATCAAAATAAGGATCAGCAAGACCAGAACAAAAACCAGGATAAACAAAATCAGGATCAAAACAAAAATAAAGACCAAAATAAAGACCAGCAGCAACAACAGCAACCACAGCAAAATAAAATATCCAAACAAGATGCCGAGCAGTTGTTACAGGCTTTGCAAAACGACGAACGCGATATTCAGGACAAAGTAAAAAAAGCCAAGGCAGCAAAAGCCAAACGTTCGCGATCGGAAAAAGAATGGTAGCTAAACAGGATGATATTTAATTTAAGGATTGTTGATTAACAGAATACGGACAGAAGCAATTAAACAAAAACAATAATTTTGTAGGCTTTGAAAGGATGATGAAAAAACTGATAACATATATATTTTTTGTTTGTGTGGCGATAGCTGCCCGGGCTGAACAAACCCGCTTTACCATGTCGGCGCCCAATGCGGTTGAAATGGGCCAGCAATTCCGATTAAGTTTTCAGCTTAACGACCGCGGAAGCAACCTGCAACTTCCGCCCGGATTGAGCGACAATTTCCAGATTCTGATGGGGCCAAGCACCGGCCAATCAACCAGTATACAAACTATTAACGGTAAAACCACCACCGAAATTACCTACTCGTACACCTATATCCTTCGTGCCAGGGCCGAAGGTAAATTCGAAATCAGACCGGCCTCTGTGGAAGTAAACGGAAAGGTATTCGAATCAAATTCGCTAACTATTCAGGTGGTAAAAGCACAAGCTTCAAGTCCGGCACAAAGTGGAAGCCCCCAAACACAGCAAGGCACAACAGAAAGTATTGACCTGGACAAAGACAACCTTTTTGTACGTGTTGATTTGAGTAAGCGTAATGTTTATCGGGGCGAGCAAATTATTGCCACAGTTAAATTGTATGTCAACCCCAACGTACCCATACATGGTTTTGATGATGTAAACCTGCCTACTTACGAAGGTTTTTATACCCAGGACATTGAAATTCCGCAACAAATTAATTTTACCCGCGAAGTATATAACGATAAAATTTACCAGGTTGGAATTCTGAAAAAAACCATCCTGTTCCCGCAACAAAACGGACGTTTAACTATTGAGCCTTTTAGCATGGCGCTGTTGGTACGCCAACGGGTAAAAGCCCGAAGCTTTTTTGATGATTTTTTTGATAACTACCGTACAGTTAAAGCCCGCGTAACCAGCGATGCAGTTGCCGTTAATGTTAAAGACCTGCCAACAGCACCAGCTCATTTTATGGGTGGTGTGGGGAACTTCCAGTTAAGCTCAGAAATAAGTAGTACCAATGTTTCAACCAACGATGCGGTAACCCTAAAAGTTAGAATCTCGGGTAACGGCAACATTCGTCTTGTTCGTTCGCCAAAGCTTGAACTACCAAGCGATTTTGAAGTGTACGACCCGCGAACAACCGATAATGTTTCTGCAACAAACAATGGTGCTACCGGCACAAAAACCATCGAATACTTATTTCAACCACGTTTCGAGGGCGACTACACTATTCCTCCAATCCGTTTTGCCTATTTTAACCCGGCAACCGGAAAATACGTTACCAAGGCCACCGACTCTTATACCCTGCATGTTGAAAAAGGCACCGAAGAGCAAAATACAACCGTGGTTAGTTCGCTACGAAAAGAAGATCTTCAGCTCATCGGACAAGATATCCGCTATATTAAATCAGGCAAAGCGATGTTGCAGGTAAAAGGATATACTTTTTACGGAAGCACCATCTTTTATTTAATCTATCTGATTAGTGCCGTTCTTTTTGTTGTGCTGTATTTCGTTTACCGTAAAAAGGCCCGCGAGAACGCGAACATTGCATTGGTGCGAAACAAAAAAGCCAACCGCGTAGCAACAAAACGTCTAAAAGCGGCTGCCACATTCATGAAACAGAATAATAATGAAGCATTTCACGATGCCATATTAAAAGCTTTCTGGGGGTACTTAAGCGATAAACTCAGCATACCTATTGCCGACCTTAACCGCGAAAATGCCGTATCAAAACTAAAAGACAAAAATGTTTCGGACGAAGTGATACAAGATTTTGAAGAAGTGGTAGAACAATGCGAATTTGCACGTTATGCCCCGGTTGGAGGAGCCGAAGCACGACACGATTTGTATAAGAAGGCCGAAACCACCATGAGCCGTTTTGAAAAACAAATTAAACGCTAGAAAACAATGAAAAAAATTATAATATTTCTGATAATTATAGTTCCAGTTTTTGTTTTCGCACAGGAAACAAACGAGCAACTTTGGGAAAAAGCCAATGCATTTTACACCACCGAAGAATATCAGCAAGCCGTTTCATCATACGAGCAGATACTGGCCACCGGTGAAGAATCAGCTAAATTATATTTTAACCTCGGAAATGCCTATTTTAAAACCGGCGACATAAACAACGCCATATTAAATTACGAACGGGCAAAGGTACTGGCTCCGCACGACGAAGATGTGGCTTTTAACCTCCAAATTGCCAACCAATACGTTGTAACTAAGGTTGAAGAGCTTCCAAAACCATTTTTTTTGCGTTGGAAAGAATCGGTAATAAATAAATACCCAACCGACACCTGGGCCTTTATAAGCATTGTATCTTTTGTGCTGTTTTTATTGCTTTTGGGCGCCTTTCTATTTAGTAAACGGGTTGCTTTAAAACGCATCTCCTTCTGGATTGGTATTTTTTCTGTTCTGCTGTCAGGCTTTGCCTTTTCGCATGCCGCACAACAAAAAAACAAAATAAACAAGCGCAACCATGCCATTGTATTTTGCCCAAGGGTAACAGTAAAAAGTTCGCCCAGCGAAACCGGAACCGATTTATTCCTGATTTACGAAGGACTGAAGCTGGAAGTAACTGACCAGCTGAATAGCTGGACGGAAATAAAATTGGCCGATGGGAACCAGGGCTGGCTTCCTGACTCTTGTATTGTACGGATTTAAAACGCTCAAAACCTATTTTAAGTCCAAAAGACAGGATTTTTTTCTTTAACAAAAGCGGTAAGCCTCTGTTTTACAGCAGCGAGACAGGCTCTGGTAAATCCGGTTTCATTTTTCAACTTTTCGGATTGGATAAATATTGTTATATTAACAACATTAAACACTTAACCGTTTAATGTATGAGGTTCTACAATAAATGTGCATTTAATATCTCAAAAGTTGTTACAACTTCCTACAGTACTTCTTTTTCATTCGCAACAAATCTGTTACAAAAAGAGCAGCGCGATGCCATATACAGCATTTATGGATTTGTGCGGTTTGCCGATGAAATAGTTGATACCTTTCACGAATACAACAAGTCTTATCTCTTAGACCGATTTGAAGCAGATTTTAAAGAAGCCATTCAGCAGGGAATAAGTTTAAACCCCATTCTTCAATCATTTCAGTTAACAGTAAAAAAATATCATATTCCGCAGGCATATATTGATGCTTTTATTACAAGTATGCGTTATGATCTGGAAAAAAAAGAATACAAAACAAAACTGGAGGCGGAACAATATATTTATGGTTCGGCTGATGTTGTTGGACTGATGTGTTTAAAGGTATTTTGTAATGGCAACAACAATACATTCGATAAGCTTTTACAACCTGCCATGAAACTCGGCTCTGCTTTTCAGAAAGTAAATTTTTTAAGGGATTTGCGTGAGGATACCGAAAATTTAGGCAGAAGTTATTTTGCAGAACTAAACAATAAAGATTTTTGCGAAGAACAGAAGAACCGCATTGTTAAAGATATTGAAGCTGATTTTGAAACAGCCTACAAAGGTATAAAAGAATTGCCCGGGAAATCGAAACTGGCTGTTCTGTTAGCTTATTATTATTACCGTTTATTGCTCAATAAATTACGAAAAACGCCTGCCGCAACAATTATGCAAAGCAGGGTTCGAATTCCGAATTATAAAAAACTTCTGATTATGCTAAAAGCAAAAACACTTTATAATCTTCGACTTGTATGACGAATAAAAACAAAATGGAAAAGGTTATTCTGGTTGACAAAAACGACCAGGTGCTTGGCGAGATGGGAAAATTAGAAGCACATGTAAAAGGAGAGCTTCACCGGGCTATCTCTGTTTTTATCGTTAACACAAAAGGCCAATGGCTTTTGCAACAACGTGCCTTCAATAAATACCACTCAAGCGGACTTTGGAGCAACACTTGTTGCAGTCACCCTTTTCCTTCGGAAGATTCGATAGAGGCAGCCAACCGCCGCCTGAGGGAAGAAATGGGAATGGCAACCGGCTTAAAGAAGATATTTGACTTTACCTATAAGGAAGCACTGGAGGATGAACTAACGGAACACGAATTGGATCATGTATTTATTGGGCAAAGCGATGAAACTCCAACACCTGATGCCGACGAGGTTTTTGCGTGGAAATACATTGATTTCGATCAACTGGATAAGGAAATAATTCAAAATCCGGATAATTACACCGTGTGGTTCAGAAAAATATATAAACGTGTAAATGAATATTTAAATCAGTAGCAGTGAATATCGTAATTGCCATTATTGCTTTTTGTTTTATGGAATTTGTGGCCTGGTCGAACCATAAATATGTTATGCATGGTTTTTTATGGAAATGGCACCGCGATCACCATATAAACGATCATAAAAAAAATGCATCGCAAACCGAACTTTATAAACCGGGGTTCGAGAAAAACGACTACTTCTTCCTGGTTTATGCGCTTCCTGCAATTATTGTTTTGCTTATCGGCTTTGTATTTAACCTGCAGGCCTTAATTGCTTTGGGAATTGGGATTAGCGCCTATGGCCTCACCTACTTTCTGTTGCACGATGTAATGATACATCAACGGCTGCATATTCCGTTTCTTATTCACACCACAAACCGCTATTTAAAAGCAGTCCAAAAGGCACACCTTGCTCACCACAGGGGAAAAAACATACATGATTTTGATAATTATGGATTATTGCTCTTTCAATTCCGATTCTTAAAAAAATAAATGTCACTATATTTTATACTACTTACAGCTACAGGTATTATTCCAATTGCACTGAGTTTTGATAAACGACTTCAGTTTTACAAACGTTGGAACAAGGTTTTGCCGGCAATTCTGCTTGTGGCTGCGTTGTATATTGCTTTTGATATACGTTTAACCAAACAACAAGTCTGGGGCTTCAATCCAAGGTATTTATCCGGCTCAAATTTATTCTCGTTGCCACTTGAAGAGATTTTGTTTTTTATTGTAGTTCCATACGCAAGCCTATTTTTGCACGAATCAATTCTCGAATACTTTCCAAAACTCAGGTTAAATGCGTATTCAACTAAAACCCTGATGGTGGCCTTGCTTCTTTTTTGCCTTGTAATTGCCATTATTAATACCGATAAAACCTATACCTTTTATATTGCTTTAAAACTGGCCGTTGTGCTCATATTGGCGCTAATAAGTATGAGCGAAATACCCCGTTCATTTTTTATTACATTTCTCGTAATCCTGTTGCCATTTCTGCTGGTGAATGGAATTCTAACAGGTTCTTTTATTGCTGAAGAAGTGGTTTGGTATAATGACAATGAAAATATGGGATGGCGCTTTTTTACCATTCCAATTGAAGATTTTGCCTATGCTTTTAGCATGATTTTCTACAACTTGCTACTAATTGAACAGTTTTCTAAAATAGAAAAGCGAAATGATTAACCTCAAACAGATAGCAGCAACAATCCAATCACATTTTATCTATGTGGTATTCTTTTTAGTTGTATTTTATACCGTTGGAGTGCTTGGTTTAACCCTTTCTGCTAGCCAGCCCTTTTTTATTCGTTTAACCCCGTTCGCCTTGTTATTAAGCAGTTTTTTTGTAGCGTTTTTTCATGCTACTTTTTCAAAAACAACGGTATTAATTTTCCTTCTCATTTATGTACTCAGTTTTTTTATTGAATTAATAGGTGTACAAACCGGAATCATCTTTGGAGAATACAATTACGGACACGGCCTTGGAATAAAGGTAGCCAATACCCCGCTAATTATTGGATTAAACTGGTTGTTGCTGGTTTATACATCAAACGCAATTATGCAACAAATCAATTGCCATCCGCTAATAAAAGTTACAGGGGCGGCATCTCTTCTGTTACTTTACGACATCTTATTAGAACAGGTAGCGCCCAAAATAGCAATGTGGAGTTTTTCAACAGCAAATATTCCACTACAGAATTACCTCGTATGGTTCGTATTAGGACTTTTTTTTTCCGCTCTTTTACACCTGTTCAGAATAAATACAAAAAATAAAATAGCACCATATGTATTTGTAATTCAGGCGGTATTTTTTTTACTGCTACTACTAACTTTAAATTAAAATTTTGATTATCAAGGCAAAACATCATTTTTTCCTCGATCCGTTTTTCAGGTATTATGTACTTTGGAAAATGAAACGAAGTTTTCAGTCCTTTTCTGTCGTTGGAAAGGTGCACGACAACGGGCTGCCTGTTCTGCTAATTTGCAACCATATTAGCTGGTGGGATGGCATATGGACCTTATACACCAATCAACAATTATTTAAAAGAAAATACCATTTTATGATGCTGGAAGAAGAGCTTCGAAAAAACTGGTTTTTTCAGTATACCGGTGGTTTTTCGGTAAAAAAGCAATCGAGGACAATTATTGAAACACTTGATTACACGGCCGAATTATTGGGCAACACAAACAACCTGGTACTTATGTTTCCACAAGGGAAAATAAACAGCATGCACAAAAACAACTTTGTTTTCGAAAAAGGTATTCAAAAAATACTGGAACGAACAAAAAATGAAATTCAGATAATATTTCAGGCCAACTTTGTCGATTATTTATCTACTGCCAGGCCTCAGGCTTATTTTTATGTCGGCACTTATTTGGGCACGAAAAAGGTAGAATTAATCGAAAAATCCTACAATCAGTTTTATCAACAATGCCTGAATACGCAGGTGCAAAAATCCGAATAGCTAAATGATTATAGCAGCCTGGATCATATTAATTTTTACGGCATTACAACTATGCGTTGTACTGACAAATGCAATTTTCAGTCAACCCTTAAACGTTAAATCCGGGAGATTTCAGCCCTTGGTTTCTATTTTAATTCCGGCGCGCAACGAAGAAAAAAACATTGGACTTTTACTACGTGACATCCAACAACAGGATTATCAAAATTATGAGGTGTTGGTTTTTAACGACCAGTCGGAGGACAATACCGCCGAGCTTGTTAAAAAACTGGCCCATGCTGATACCCGAATAAAGCTCATCGATTCAACAGGCTTACCAGATGGATGGCTCGGTAAAAATTATGGATGCTACCGTCTGGCACAAAAAGCAAAAGGAGACTATCTGCTTTTTCTTGATGCCGATGTGCGCATAGCTGGCAATATTTTTACTTCAACACTACAAAAAATGCAGAGTTACAAATTAGGGCTCCTATCAATTTTCCCAAAACAAAAAATGGGCACCTGGGGCGAATACGTAACCGTTCCCAATATGACCTTTATTCTGCTTTCTCTTTTGCCCCTTATTTTTGTTCGGGTGCTTCCTTTTGTTTCAATGGCAGCGGCAAATGGCCAGTTTATGCTTTTTAACGCCCAAACCTATCGAAAGTACCAACCGCATGCTACTTTTTGTAATAACAAGGTTGAAGATATTGCCATTGCTCAGTATTTAAAACAGAATAAAATTAAAATTGCCTGTTTACAGGGAAACAACAACATTGCTTGCCACATGTACAGTTCTTTTTCTGAGGCGGTGAACGGGTTCTCAAAAAATGTTATCATGTTTTTTGGCAACTCAGCAGTTCTCGCCGTTTTATTCTGGCTTATTACCACCTTCGGATTTATTCCGGTAGTGTTTGCCATGCCCAAATCTTTGATGCTTACCTATTTTATTATTTTTCTATCCATTCGTATTTTGGTAAGTTTAACGAGCCGACAAAATGCAGCAAAGAACGTACTGCTAATAATTCCGCAACAAATAAGCCTGGGTATTTTTATTGTAGCTGCATTTCGAAATAAAACAAAAAATACGTTTACATGGAAAGGTCGAAACATTTCATAGTACTTCTGCTCTTTATTGTTGCAGTGTCTGGTATTTCGAGGGCAACCAATAAAGATAAAATATATCGGGCCTACATTAGCAACCGTATGGATACCTGGAAAACCGTGATTGACAGAATGGAATTAAATAAAACCAGGGATACAGTCTTCATTGCCGAACTGGTAAACTACCAATATGGTTACATTGGCTATTGCCTTGGTATGCGAAACAAACAAGCTGCCAAATTGTACCTGGATTTGGCTCAAAACAACCTCGATATTCTGGAAGAAAAGAGTAATAATGCTCCGCTTATACATGCCTACAAAGCTGCTTTTTATGGATTCAAAATTGGTATCAATCCAATAAAGGCACCGGTATTGGGCCGGCAATGTGTAAAACACGTAAATCGCGCATTAGAATTAAATCCCAAGCTGCCTTTTGCACACATACAATACGGAAATACCTATTTTTATATGCCGGCAGTATTTGGCGGGTCGAAAAAAGTAGCCATCGAGCATTTTTTAATGGCTATAAAACTGATGGAAAAAGAACCTGATTCACTAAAAAACGATTGGAACTACTTGAGTATACTTAGTGCTACAGGGCAATCGTATGAAGAGATAGAAGAATACGAAAAAGCAAAAGCTATTTATGAAAAGGTATTAAAAATTGCCCCGGATTTTCAATGGGTGAAAGACGACCTATATCCGAATATAAAAACAAAACTGGCAGAAAAATAAAAGGAGCATGAATTTTAATATACTAAAGTGCATAAAAGGTATATTATAATCCATCGCGAGATACAACGAATGCAAACAAAGAAAACAATTTTAACGAGATGAAAAAAAGTGTTTTGGTAGTTGGTGCAGGCATCGGAGGGCTGGCCACAGCAATCAGGTTGGTAAAAGCAGGTTATCAGGTTGAGATCCTGGAAAAAAACAATCAGCCAGGCGGAAGGCTCAACCAAATTAAAAAAGACGGGTTTACTTTTGATACCGGCCCCAGTTTTTTTAGCATGTCGTACGAGTTTAAAGAATTTGCACGCGAATGTGGCATTGAATTACCGTTTGAATATGTAGAACTAGACCCCCTTTACACGGTAAATTTCAGAGGCGACGATAAAACCTATTTTTTGTATAAAGATATTGACAAACTGGCTGAACAATTTGCAGACATTGAACCCGATTTTAAGGAAAAATTTGAACGCTACATAAAAAAAGCCGGTGCGCTTTTTCACGATACCGTTGACATCGTTATCAAACAAAATTTCGATTCGCTGGCCGGATATGTATGGGCTTTAATGCGCGTAAACCCGGTGCATATCCCAGTGTTGTTCAAAAGTTTCTGGAAGCACGTAACCAACTACTTCTCCTCTGCACAAGCCCAACAAATCATATCTCTTGTTGCATTTTTCCTTGGGCGCACCCCCTTTGATACCATGGGAATTTATAGCTTGCTATCATACACCGAATTTCAACACGATGGATATTTCAACGTAAAGGGGGGAATGTATAAAATTATTGAAGGTTTTGTTGAAGTACTTAAAAACGATAATGTACACATCCATTTTAATACTGAAATTAAAGACTTTAAAAAGTCAAACGACACTTTGAAAGCATTAACCGACCAAAATGGCAAATCGTGGACAGCCGATTATTATGTTATTAACTCGGATGCTGCCTGGTTTAGAGGAAATATTTTTAAACGCAGAAAATATGCACCCGAAAAGCTCGATAAAATGAGCTGGACAATGGGTTACCTTACCTTTTACATCGGGTTAAATTGCAAGCTCCCACAAGTTAATCACCATAACTATTACCTCGGCACCAATTATAAAGATTACGCTGAAAATGTGATGAAAAATCCGGGTACACTGCAAAAACCTTACTATTATGTAAACGTTTTATCAAAACACAACGAGGAGTGCGCTCCCCAGGGTTGCGAGAGCCTGTTTTTTGTTTGCCCCGTACCCAACTTATATTTTAAACAAAACTGGTCTGATAAAGATGAAATTGTAGACAGTATACTACAGGATTTTTCTAAACGAATTGACAAAAACATTGAGAAACATGTTATTTCCAGAACCATTTATACACCATATGAATGGCAACAACAATTTAACTTACATCGGGGAAGCGGATTGGGCCTGTCGCACAGCATGAACCAAATTGGCATTATGCGTCCCCGTAATATCGATGAAAAATTTAAAAATGTTTTTTATGTGGGCGCCTCTACTGTTCCCGGAGCAGGTATTCCAATGGCCATTATCAGTTCTAAATTAGCCTATCAACGAATTGTAACCAACAACAAATAAAACACCATCAACACACTGGCTAACTGAAATATACAAGTTTTGCACAATTTTAAAATGCAGTTTCTGGGTTTAACCTTTTCAAAAAGCATTCTATTAAACAGTAAAAAATGGCTTGCCAATGTGATATTTATTACCAACTCACAGGAGATAAAATCTTTTATTTAATGCAACAGAATATCGATTTCAGTGAAACACTATAGTAATTTTCTATAGGAATTCATGCAACTTTTCACGATATTTATTGTTAGTAAAAGCGACATAATAATACGCCGACAATTTTCAAAAAAACTAAATTTCTTATGTTTGATTTAGACTTAGTAAAAAAAGTGTATTCAGAACTTCCGGAAAAGGTAAAGAAAGCCAAAGGGATTCTGAACAAGCCAATGACTTACGCGGAAAAAATTCTTTATTCTCACCTGTTTGCAGCGCAGGAATTAGCTGCTTTTAACCGAGGAGCAGATTATGTTGATTTTGCTCCCGACCGGGTAGCCATGCAGGATGCAACTGCACAAATGGCCTTGCTTCAATTTATTAACTCCGGGAAAAAACGAACTGCAGTACCATCAACAGTACACTGCGACCACCTCATTCAGGCGCAGGTGGAAGGAAAAACCGACCTGTCAGTTTCAAAAAATGCCAATAAGGAAGTTTTTGATTTCCTGGAATCCGTTTCTAATAAATACGGAATAGGTTTTTGGAAACCCGGAGCAGGAATTATACACCAAGTGGTTTTGGAAAACTATGCATTCCCCGGTGGAATGATGATTGGAACCGATTCGCACACCGTTAACGCGGGTGGCCTTGGAATGGTTGCCATTGGTGTAGGAGGTGCCGACGCCGTTGATGTTATGGCAGGAATGGCCTGGGAGTTGAAAATGCCCAAAATGATAGGAGTAAAACTTACCGGCAAATTAAGTGGCTGGGCAGCACCCAAAGATGTGATTCTGAAAGTGGCCGGAATTCTTACCGTTAAAGGTGGTACCGGGGCCATTATCGAATATTTTGGTGAAGGTGCAAAATCGCTTTCGGCAACAGGAAAAGGAACCATTTGTAACATGGGCGCTGAGGTTGGTGCTACCACCAGTATTTTTGCCTACGACGAAAGTATGGAACGTTACCTGCGGGCTACCGGACGTGCTGAAGTTGCTGAACTGGCCAATGGTGTAAAAGAACACCTTGATGCTGACCAGGAGGTGTATGCCAACCCTGAAAAATACTACGATGAAATTATTGAGATTAACCTCTCGGAACTGGAGCCACACATTAACGGGCCTTTCACTCCCGACCGTGCCACGCCTGTTTCAAAAATGAAAGCAGAAGCAGAAGCTAATGGTTGGCCAATGGAAGTATCGGTTGGATTAATTGGTAGCTGCACCAACTCTTCTTACGAAGACATTTCGCGTGCTGCATCAATTGCCAAACAAGCGGAAGAAAAAGGCCTGGTAACAAAAGCCGAATTTACTGTTACTCCCGGATCGGAACAGGTGCGTTACACCATCGAGCGTGATGGATTTATCGACACCTTCGAGAAAATTGGCGGAAAGGTATTTGCCAATGCGTGCGGTCCGTGTATCGGCCAATGGGCACGCCCCGGAGCCGAAAAAGGAGAAAAAAATACAATTGTTCATTCGTTTAACCGTAACTTCTCGAAACGGGCAGACGGTAACCCGAATACCCACGCCTTTGTAACATCACCCGAGCTGGTAACTGCACTGGCTATTGCCGGACGTTTGGATTTTAATCCGGCAAGCGATACGCTTACCAATAAAGACGGAGTTGAAGTTAAACTCGACCTGCCTACAGGCGAAGAATTACCATCAAAAGGTTTTGACGTGGAAGACCCGGGCTACCAGGCACCGGCAGCCGATGGCGCAGGTGTATTTGTTAATGTTTCGCCCGAATCAAAGCGTTTGCAACTGCTGTCGCCTTTTGAAGCCTGGAGCGGAGAAAATATTTCGGGAGCCAAACTTTTAATAAAAGCACAGGGAAAATGTACTACCGACCACATTTCGATGGCCGGACCGTGGTTGCGTTTCCGTGGTCACCTCGATAACATTTCAAATAATATGCTGATTGGAGCTGTTAACGCTTTTAACGGCGAAACCAACAAGGTAAAAAACCAGCTTAACGGCGAATACGATGCGGTACCGGCCGTTCAACGCCAATACAAAGCAGAAGGTATTCCTACTGTTGTGGTTGGCGACCAAAATTATGGCGAAGGATCATCGCGCGAACATGCTGCAATGGAACCCCGTCATCTGGGAGTTAAAGCAGTAATTGTAAAATCATTTGCGCGAATTCACGAAACGAACCTGAAAAAGCAGGGAATGCTGGGTTTAACTTTCGATAACGAGAACGATTACGACCTGATTAAAGAAGATGATACGTTTAACTTTGTTGATTTAGTTGATTTTGCTCCGGGCAAACAGCTCACCCTTGAGGTAGTACATACCGATGGTTCATCAGATGTAATAAAGCTGAATCACACTTATAATCAGCAACAAATTGAGTGGTTTAAAGCCGGTTCGGCCTTAAATCTAATCAAAGAACAAAATCAATAAACAATAAATTTAGGTCTGGGCAAGGCAGTAAAACTGCTTTGCCCATTCATAATTTAATTATAACCAGTAAATTAATTTAATTCGACCATGCAAAAAATCAAAGTTCAAAATCCTGTAGTGGAACTCGACGGCGATGAAATGACCCGGGTAATCTGGGATTTTATCAAACAAAAACTTATTCTGCCTTATCTTGATATTGATTTAAAATATTACGATTTGGGAATGGAAAGCCGCGATGCCACCGACGATCAAATTACCATTGACGCAGCCAATGCGATAAGAAAATATGGCGTAGGTGTAAAATGTGCTACTATTACTCCGGACGAAGCCCGGGTGGAAGAATTTGGTTTGAAAAAAATGTGGAAATCGCCAAACGGAACCATACGAAACATTTTGGGCGGAACAGTTTTTCGCGAACCCATTATGATTTCGAACATACCACGTTTGGTGCCCGGTTGGAAACAACCCATTTGTATTGGTCGACATGCTTTTGGTGATCAGTATCGTGCTACTGATTTTCTGACAAAAGGAAAAGGGAAACTAACCATCACTTTTACGCCCGAAGATGGCAGTGAGCCCATTTCGCACGATGTTTACGATTTTGAAGGAAACGGTTTGGCAATGGCCATGTACAACACCGACGAATCGATTATTGGTTTCGCCCGCTCGTGTATGAATCAGGCGCTTGACAAGGGTTGGCCGCTTTATATGTCGACAAAAAACACGATTTTAAAAGCTTACGACGGCCGTTTTAAAGACCTGTTTCAAATGGTGTACGAAAATGAATTCAGAGAAAAATTTGAAGCCAAAAACATTTGGTACGAACACCGATTGATAGACGACATGGTAGCTGCCGCTCTGAAGTGGGAAGGTGGATTTGTTTGGGCCTGTAAAAACTACGATGGCGATGTGCAAAGCGACACCGTAGCACAAGGTTTTGGATCATTGGGATTAATGACCTCAACCCTGGTTACGCCCGATGGTAACACCATGGAAGCTGAAGCGGCACACGGAACGGTGACACGCCATTTCCGCCAGCACCAGCAAGGTAAACCAACCTCAACAAATCCAATTGCATCAATTTTTGCCTGGACACGAGGTTTGGCCTTCCGCGGGAAACTGGATGGGAACCAGCCCTTAATCGATTTCTCTCATGCACTGGAGAAGGTGTGTATTGAAACGGTAGAATCGGGAAAAATGACAAAAGACCTGGCGCTGATTATTCATGGAAAAGCTTTAAAAGAAGAACATTTTCTAACAACAGAACAGTTTTTGGAAGCTTTGGATGAAAATTTACAAGCCAAGCTGAATTAGGAAATTGCTCGCTGATTGCGCAGATCACACAAATATCATTTCTGCGATAATCCGCGAAATCTGCGAGAAAAAGATACGAGGGACAAAATAACTAAAAGCAGAATGGAAAAAATTGAAAATCAAATTTCCTATGACGTAAGAGGAGCGATTTTCAAAGTGTACAATTCATTGGGACCGGGACTTTTTGAGTCGGTGTACGAAACTGCTTTAAGTTAGGAAATTGAAAAATTTGGATACACTGTAAAACGACAAGTGGCACTGCCATTTGTATACGAAGAAATAAAGTTTGAGCAGGGATTCATAATTGACATTTTGGTAGAAGATAAAGTTATTATCGGGTTAAAATCAGTTAAGGCTTTGACAGATGTTCATTACAAACAAGTTTTGACTTATCTGAAGCTATCTGATAAAAAACTTGGAATCTTGGTAAATTTCAATTCGGATCACATTTCAAACAATATTAAAAGGATAGTAAACAACTTATAAAGTAGCTGATAAAAAAATTACTGGCTGATTGCGCAGATAACGCAAATATTATTTCTGCGATAATCCGCGAAATCTGCGAGAAAAAATAAGTATATGACACAAAAAACCAAAATAATCAACGGGAAGCTGGTTGTACCGGATTATCCCACCATACCTTTTATTGAAGGAGACGGAATTGGAAAGGATATCACCGGTCCATCGCAACGGGTAATTGATGCTGCTGTAGCAAAAGCCTATGGCGATACGAAAAAAATTACCTGGAAAGAAGTGCTGGCCGGAGAAAAAGCCTACCACCAAGTTGGAAGTTACCTTCCCGACGAAACAATTGAGGCTTTTAAAGAATACCTTATAGGAATAAAAGGTCCGTTACAAACACCGGTTGGCGGAGGTATACGTTCGCTTAATGTAGCTTTACGTCAAACGCTCGACCTGTATGTTTGTGTGCGCCCCGTGCGCTGGTTTAAAGGCGTACCCTCGCCTATCCGTTACCCGTCGATGGTTGACATGCACATTTTCCGTGAGAATACCGAAGACATTTATGCCGGTATTGAATACATGGTAGGTGATGAACAAACCAAAAGATTCCGCGATTTTCTGATTAATGAAATGGGGGTAGACCAGGTGCGTTTCCCAGAATCATCGTCGTTTGGCGTAAAACCCATATCAAAAGACGGATCGGAACGCTTAACAAAAGCGGCTATCGAATATGCTATTGATCGCCAGTTGCCATCGGTTACCATTGTTCATAAAGGAAATATTATGAAATTTACCGAAGGAGCATTTAAAAACTGGAGTTATGATTTGGCAGAAAGTGAATTTGCCGAACAAACTTTTACCTGGCGTCAGTATGAAGCCCTGAAAAAAGATAAGGGAGAACTGGATGCCAACAAAGCTTTGGACGAAGCCAAAAAGGCCGGAAAGGTAATTGTTAAAGACTGTATTACTGATGCATTTCTTCAGGAGTCGCTATTACACCCATGGGATCATTCGGTTATTGCAACCATGAACCTGAACGGCGATTACGTATCCGACCAATTGGCAGCAATGGTTGGCGGTATTGGTATTTCGCCGGGAGCCAACATTAATTACCAAAGTGGTTATGCCATTTTTGAAGCTACCCACGGAACAGCTCCAAACATTGCCGGAACAGGTAAAGCAAACCCCGGCTCGCTTATCCTTTCGGCGGTTATGATGCTGGAATACATGGGCTGGCAAGACGCAGCAGAACATGTTTACGATGCCATGGAGCACGTGTTTGCCAAACGGAAAGTAACCAGCGACCTGCATGCGCAGATGGAGGGAGCTACCCTGCTGAGTACTTCGGAATTTGCCGACGCCATAATTAAAAATATGCATTAATAAAATAAATCAATAACTATAACAAATGGAATACATTAAGTACAGATTTTATCAGAAAGCGAATAAGTGCGCTAAGGAGTTCCAAAGACTCAAAAGTGAGCATGCTGATGTGGTTTTGGGTGAAGTAACACTCGGACAAGTATTAACGGGAATGAAAGGTATACCTTTGCTGGTAACCGATACCTCTAAACTCGACCCGGAAGAGGGCATACGTTTTAAAGGTTATTCAATTCCTGAATTGCAGGAAAAACTTCCAAAAATTAATCCGGATGGAGAACCACTTCCCGAAGGCTTGTTTTACCTGATGCTGATTGGCGAAATACCATCGCAGGAAGATGCCATTAACTTGTCGAAAGACTGGTCGACACGTTCGCACGTACCTCAGCATGTTTTTGATGTAATTGATGCAATGCCAAAAACATCAAAACCAATGACCCAGTTTAGTGCGGCTATTGTATCTATGGCAACCGAATCGATTTTTCAGAAAGCTTACCGCGCAGGAGTTGGTAAAAAATTCTACTGGGATGCTACTTACGAAGATGTAATGAACCTGATTGCCCGTTTACCACGTATTGCGGCATACATTTATCGCCGTCAGTTCCACAACGGTCATCATATTGAACCAAATCCGCGTTTAGACTGGGCCGGTAACCTGGCGCACATGATGGGTTTTGACTCGGAAGATATTCGTCGCTTATTCCGTTTGTATATGATTATTCACGCCGACCACGAGGGAGGAAACGTATCGGCACATACAGCACACCTGGTAGGCTCGGCTTTAAGTAATCCGTACTACGCCTATTCGGCTGCAATGAACGGGTTGGCAGGTCCCTTACACGGTTTTGCCAACCAGGATGTAATTTTCTGGATGTTCCAGATGATTGAAGACCTGGATACCGATACGCCAACCGACGAGCAGGTAGCCGCTTACTGTAAAAAAACACTGGAAGAAGGTCGGGTAATACCGGGGTACGGACATGCTGTTTTACGCAAAACCGACCCACGTTTTACCGCTCAGCAAGAATTTGCCAACAAGTACATCAAAGAAGATAAGATGGTTAACCTGGCTAACCAGTTGTACCGCGTGGTTCCACCAATTTTAGGCTCGGTAGGAAAAATTAAAAATCCATGGCCAAACGTTGATGCTTACAGCGGATCGTTGCTCTACCACTACGGAATTAAAGAATATACTTTCTATACCGTATTGTTTGGCGTATCGCGTGCACTGGGCGTTTTAGCTTCGTTAATTAACGACCGCATTTACGGAATGCCGATTGAGCGGCCAACCTCGCACCCTTTAAGCTGGTTTAAAGAACAAGCTGAAGGAAAAGGAACTGATTGCTGATAAATTGCAACGAGATAATGAAGAAAGCCGGGAAAACCCGGCTTTTTTTATGCAGTTTTGGTATTAAATATTTTTTCGAATGTACACCTTTTGTTGTAAACGTGCAGCAAATCAGCTCTTTTACAGCCCACCGGATTCAATCAGTCTACTTTTTCAACTGAAGTTTTTTTGCCGCGAAGCCAGTTTAACGACACACGTACAAACACATTGTCGCTGTAGTCATCCTTTTCAAAAATCAGCCCAATGTCTCCATTGGCAAGTACTGTCATCGACGAATAAGCCGCACTTCCCTCGTAAATAGTTTTACCTTCCGACCAGCTAACTCCTTCATCATAGCTTATTCTTACGGTCAGGTTCTTTCGTTCGGTTTTATGGTTGGCATGGGCAAACAAAAGTATCTCAGTGCTATCTCCATCTACTTCAGAGTTGTATCGAATAAGGCTAGCATTGCAGCCGGGGTCAATTAGCGAAGAGTCAGCCGTGCTTATCCAGGTTTTTCCTTCATCACCAGATCGGTGAATAAACCGCATACCGGCCTTATTTACCCTACTGTTTACCATCCAGCTACCATCACTTAATTCTACTATTTTCGATTCGTCGGCAGGTTTTAACGGTGTTTCAATCAGCTGCCAGCTTTTACCATGGTTATTACTTTCGAAAATAAATAAGCCTTTTTGCAAATTCACCACGGTGTGCAATAATTTACCTGAACGGGTTTGAAAACCACGCCCCGATGTTATAAACTTAAAATCGGTATGCCAACCTGGTTTTGTAATTTGCGAAGTAATGTCCTCAGGTTCACTCCATGTTTTTCCGTTATCGGTACTCCGTGTTACCTTTAAATAATACACATCTTTTTCATGAGCCAAATCCATGTAATTAAAAAACAAAAAGATTTCACCGGTGGTCTTATCTACAAGCAAAGAAGGGTCGGAAGCCGATTGTCCAAACGGATAATCAACCACCCTTTCAGTGGCCAACCAGGTGTTTCCATTATCGGTACTGCGCCTGATGACAATATTAATATCCTTGCTCCATTTTAAATCGCCACACGATGGCACGCGCTCATCAATAGCTGCAATTACATCGCCATTGGTAGCTGTTGCCAGTGCCGGTATCCGGTAGCACGAAACACCTTCGTGCGGGTCTGCACGAAACAATCGGGTAAAATGCAGGCCTTTTTCTACCGTTGTTTCTTGGGCAGTTTGTCCGTAGCCTAATGCCCATAAAAAGCCGAAAAGAATAGAGAAATATAGTTTCATGGTAGTTGTTTTTATGTAAAAGACGAGTTTCGTGCCTGTAATTTGATTTTACAAGTTATGTTTTTCAAAAAACACGGCCAAAATACCGGTCAATTTCTGCGGACTTTCAATGGCAGGACAATGGCCAACTCCGGGAATAATGTGCAACTCCTTTTTGTTTTTTGGTAATCCCGTAAGGGCATTGTAGATTAATGCTGCATGCCCGGTACCAACCACGTAATCAAATTCTCCCTGAACCACAATGGTGGGTGTTTTTATCTGCTTCAGCTCCGGCTCGATATTCATAGTATTGTAAGATGGCGTATTTCGGAACGCAGCATTTACAATTTCTGCCTTTTCTGCAAGCCGGGCGTATTCTTCTTCCGAATAGTTCATCAGGCGCATTAAGGCAGTATCCTCAACAACATCCTGGTAGGAGATAATCCGCGAAGTATCGGCGAAATAAGCATTAAAGCCAAGTTTTGGCGGCACCTCATGTTTCATCCAGTTTACATCGGTATGAAAGCGCGAAAAGTTACTGTTTTTTATACGTTCCAATTCTGCCATAATAAGTTTCAACTCTGGTTTTTGTTCTTCAGAGTTACTGCTTAGAAGCAATTCTTTCGCTCTTTTTAGTTCAAAGTTAATGAGCGAGTGGTTTTGATAATGGCTATTCACTTTTCCATCAATACAAGCATAAGCCCGTACCTTATCTTGTTGGTTTAACAGGTACAAAAAACCGTACATCCCGCCCCATGAGGTTCCCATAAGATTTACTTTTTCTTTCCGGTACCTGCTGCGCAAGGTATCAATCACCACATCCAAATCTTCAAGATATTGTTCGACGGTAAGCAATGAGGTATCTGAACAGTTCCACGATTTACCACATCCGCGCTGGTCTAAATACGCCACCAGAAACTTATCCTCCAATCCGGGGCCCATTAATTTTATGTCGATACCCGAGTAACCACCCGGACCGCCGTGCAAATTTACCAGCAAAGGTTTTTCAGGGTTTCCGCGTACACGAACATACAGCGCTGATTGAGGTACGTTAACCAGTAGTTCATCGTCGGTAGTTTTTGTTTTACTGCACGAAAAAAATACCAGTAGCAGAGCAATAGTACGAAGTAAGAACAGGAACTTAAATCTATTCATTTTATCTGTTTTTTATTTGCTGTTACCTTTTTGACCCCCGGCCTGTTACCCCGGTTGGAGTTTATAATGTATTCTTTATATCCTTGCTTGTTTTTTGAATTTAACGGTTGGTACATGTTGCTGTAGCGGATTTCGGAGCTTCGTTCCTGTCCGCGAGGACGGAACGATGATGTGAGAGCTGCGGCTTGCAAACCACCAAACCCCGCTATGCAATATGGCACTTTGTTGTGCGTAGTTTTTTTGTTTATTTTTTTCCGTATCTCATTACAATTGATGAACCTCCACCTTTATTGTCTAAGACTGATTCAATTTCTCCCCATTTAAATTTTCTTTTCGAGCCAATTTGTCTATCCAGCCAATCACTATATTCCTTTTGTTTTAGTTTTTCATTTTTAATAGAATAATCGTACCAACTTTTATTTGTTTGAATTGGCTTATTATCAACGATAAAACTAATTATTTGTATGGCGGAATTTAAGAATGAAAAAGTCATTAAGAAATACTCATTATCAATTTTTAAGTTGTTCACTTGTATTCTTGTCCACCCATTTTGCAAGTCTGTTTCTATTTGAGATTCCCCTAAGTTTAAATTCTTTAATTCCAAAATTGTCAGTTCTGGATTAATTGAATTATTAGAATCGATTGTTATATGTCCAGTTGTAATGTCAATCATAAATAAGTATTAAAACATAATTTTCTGTATTTAGATTACGCACCAACCCCGCTCTGAAATATGTACTTTGTTATGCCGTCGTGTTTTAATTTTGATTAAAAGTTTTTCTAATCATTGTTGCATATTTCTTTGTTTCTTCCAATTGAAGATGAATATCAAAAGCTTGATATAAAACTTCAGTCATAATTTTATTCACATAATTTACCGAAGATTTTTTATCAAGATGAAACAAAATGTCAATTGCTTCTGTCTCATAGTTGGCTAAATCCGAAACCTGATTAGCTCTTGCTCCAAGTGGATTCCAGTCAGTTAATATTTGTTTTACTTCCTCAATTTGTTTTTCATCCATTTTGAAAATTAATTTTTATTCCAAATCAATTATTATCATTAAATTTTCTTTCACCTTTTCAATTAGGTTTTGTGGTAAATTTCCAACTTTCTTAACAAGTCGTTTATTATCAATTGCCCTAATTTGGTCAATCATTACATCGCAATTTTGATGTAAATTTGCCTCTCCTTTTTTTATATGGACTCTCAAGATTTCCGAGTCTTTTTTAACATTTGTTGTCAAAGGGCAAACAATTGTTGATGGATGTGGAATTTGATTTAATAGATTTGTTTGGATTGTAAGAACTGGTCTAGTTTTGCCAGGTTCTGTCCCTATTTGCGGATTTAAATCTGCAATCCAGATTTCGTATTGTTTAATCGACATAATCAATCTCCTCAAAATCTTTAAGTACAGTCATTGAATCTTTTTTTACCAAATCAGATTCTTTTTTTAGTTTTTCCTCCAACAGAGCGCGTCGTTGCAATCTATTGTAATATTCAATTGCCTCATTAATATACCTGTTTCTTGGTTTCTTAATTTTTGAAAGAATCTTTTCGGTTTCTCCAAAAATAGAATCGTCAATCTTTAATGATACTGTTTTCATAATTTACACTTTTAGTATTTCAAAAGTATATCATTTTAGTATATTTTACAAGTATTTAAATTCTTTCTTTTTTAACATGCGGCATAACGGTTAGTATATGAAAAGTAGGCGATTTCGAACCACGAAACTTTCGGTTAAGCACAAACTTTGAAACGAGCCAAAACCCATTATTTTAATGTTACTTCGCCTATTTTTTATATACATTGTTAGCAAGCGTTTTTATTTTTTTCCTTCTTTCAATTCGTTTAGTTTTTCTTTGGTTCCTTGAACTTCTCCCAATTCTAAGGATTTGGTGAAGTATTTAATAGCATTTGTAGTGTCTGAAATACTATTGTAATAATCTCCCATTGAGTCATAAGCATTTGCACTTGTGGGGTAATTCTGAATGTTTAGTTTGAAAAACGGAAAAGCTCTTTCATAGTCACCTTTACCTAAAAACATATACGCTAGGTTATTTATTTCATATTCATCTGGCAGAAAAGTATGTTTGAGTTCGGCTGATATTTTCTCATGATGAGAAACGATAAGCCCTACAAGTTCTTCCCCTGTAAGTTTTGGTTCAGGAGCATAGAATTCACTCCAATGTTCAAACTTGTACCATGCAAAAAAGAATCGAAGAGCATGGTGTGTAGCAACTATTGGTGCAGTTCCGTGAGTTTCATTGGGATAGTAATTCCATTCTGAATTTATTTGATTATTTGATTTTGTCAATTCAGAAAATTCATGAATCGACCGTAGATGAAGTGTATTGCTTGTGGAGTCTTTCAATGCGGTTTCAAAGGTCATGTCAGTTTCATCTCCATTATTTATTGTATTGGCTATCGCAATGTACATTGACTTTTTACCGTAATCGTTGTCTGTTAAGAGCGTTTTCCCTTGATTTAATAATTTCTGATTGTCCCATCCAAGACTTGGGTCGATTGCTAAGTAATTTTCAAACAAGTGAGAATGGTTGATGAAAGTATTTGCAACCACTAATCCACCTAATGAGTGTCCGATCAATGTTCTGTGTGGAGTCGTTGGGTAATTGGCATCAATATGCGGTATTAGTTCGTCTTCAATAAACTTGGTAAAGTTCTCTGCACCGCCTGATGGATTTGAACCGTCTCCGGTATGTGAGGTTGTTAAATCTCTTAGTCTATTTGTATTTGGAATCGCAACTATAATCATTTCTGGAATAAGTCTACTAATAGCATTTGATCGTACAATTCCAACAACAGATTCAAAATGAAACTCTCCATCGAATAAGTATATAACTGGATACTTAAAACCATAAATACTTGATCTAGGTACATGAACCCAAATTTCCCTATCTTCTCCTAGTATTTCTGAAGATATTGAATCTCGAATACCAATAGAAATCTGATTGGAAACGGCATCTACGTTTTCCACAGTTTGACCGTAGCTTAGACTATTTTGCACACTAAAGGCAATTATTAAATAGAGTAATCTTTTCATATTTGTTTTTTTAATGCTTGCTAACTAGTAGGTATCATCATTGTTGTTATATCGCTTATAGCGTAATTTCTTATTGTTGTTATACACCCAAGTAGGAGTGGAAAACACACCTATTATATTACAATTGCTTTTTCGCTTTATTTTAGGGCCGGTATACAATGCTTGTTTGTTTTTGGTGCTTTAAATGTAAACATCTTATGTTTAAAAAGCAAGGCAACGCGAAACCCGGAAAGTGGTTTGTTTCAGTCTTTTGTAGCTCGTCCTCCTTTATTAAAAGGAGGTGGCTCCGCAGGAGTCGGAGGAATGAGATTGTAAAAACGTGTAAAATCAATCAATCCCCCTTTTATTCCCCCTTCGCCAAGCTACCCTTTATACACAAATATTTTATTACTAATTTCTGTAAAAGGAATTCTAACTGAGGCGCATGCTAGGTTTCATTTTCAATTGACTTTTCTATTTGCGCCTTTGTTAATACTTCCCATTAACCCCGGGCGGCACTTTCCCGATGAATCGGGAGTTTGCCCGGGGCTGAATTAATACGGACTTTCAGCCCGATATTTTATTTGATTAAAAGAATAAGCGCTGAAAGTGCGTAATATTTGAGCCCAGGGCAAAGTAATTCAACGAATTACGTCGCCCTGGGTCATGATGATATGATTTGAATCGTCCGGCGAAAGAAAATGATCGAAGCTGTTTGGTATTCCCGGACGAAATTTAAATCAGAAGAAGTTTTGTATAAAGGGTAGTTCGCCAAGGGGGACGAAGAAAATCGAACCTGGGGCAAGGCTTGTGCCCATGTTTTTTTACTTTGTGTCCCTTGGGGATTGGTCTGCGCCCCTTGGGGATAGCTTTGCGAAAACAGGGGATTGTTTTGCGCCCCCTGGGGTTCTTCCCTTGCCCCCAGGGGATGGTCTTGTGAAAATGGGGGATTGCTTCATGCCCCTTGGGGATGGTTTAGCGCCCTCGGGGGATGGTCTTGTGAAAATGGGGGCGAATTTCGTGCCCCTTGGGGATAGCTTTGCCAAACTGAGGAAAGACGCTGTTCAAATAACTCCGAACAAACAGCTCATCGCTCCCCTTTCACCGACAAATCTCCCCTGTTCAGCAAAAAAATAATTTCATTTCCACCAACTTATCTACCTTTGTTTCAGCCAAAAACAATTAACAAAAAATGAAACGAGCATGTAAAATTATTACACCCAAAAACATAATTAAAACAAGCGAGTTCCATACTATACCTTTGAAAATAAACAATTTTAATAGTATGAAACGAACATGACTAATTTTATCATTAGCCAAAAACGACCATGATAAAATTAGTTTTGTGAGTTGCATCTGGCAATTGAAAAACTAATTATTAACAGATGAAAACACAGG
Organism: uncultured Draconibacterium sp.; assembly: GCF_963676735.1. Taxonomy (NCBI): domain Bacteria; kingdom Pseudomonadati; phylum Bacteroidota; class Bacteroidia; order Marinilabiliales; family Prolixibacteraceae; genus Draconibacterium; species uncultured Draconibacterium sp. Next base: position 2,906,425 of record NZ_OY781464.1, read on the forward strand.
AAAAAACAACCAAAACTGCCCGTTACGGCAGCCGCCGCGAGCAAATGCCCAATTTCTTTTTTCAACTCATGACCTTTTTAATGCGTATTTCGGATGTATTGGGAAAACAGTCGGAACGAAACTTTAAACGCCTGCCCATAAAAGCCGGACAAGTTGTTGTTGATTACGGTTGCGGACCGGCACGTTACATAAAAAAGGCCTCCGAAACGGTTGGCCCCAACGGCAAAGTGCTTGCGGTTGATATTCACCCTATGGCCGTAAAAATGGCTCACGAAAAAATTGAACAACACCAACTGCAAAATGTAGAAGTGTTCCAGGCAAAAGGGTACGCTTGCGCAATTCCCAACAATTCGGTTGATGTAATTTATGCCCTCGACATGTTTCATATGGTGGAAAAACCCGCCGAATTACTTGCAGAATTTGCACGTATGCTAAAATTTCAGGGCTATCTTATTATTGAAGACGGGCATCAGCCACGAGCCAAAACGCTCGACAAAATTCATTACTCGGGGTTGTTTGCGGTGTGTCGCCAAAACAAACATCACATTATTTGCCGTTTTAAAGAGACCAAATGTTTGCCTCCGGTATAAAGGCACTCTGTAACCCCAATCACATAAAATGCTCAATAACATGAAATTAGCAGTGCTAATTTTGAAACTTTCATAGATAACTTTTTGTTTAACTAGCAAAACTCAAAAATTCTGATCTTATGAAGGTAGTAGTCCTCGGTGCCGGAATCTCCGGACACACCGCAGCAGCATTTCTCAAAAAAAAACTGGGTAAAAAACACGATGTAATTGTAGTATCGCCCAGCCAGTATTACCAATGGATACCCTCGAACATTTGGGTGGGGGTTGGCCGAATGAGTGTCGACCAGGTACGTTTTAAACTGCAAAAAGTATATAAACGCTGGGGCATCGAGTTTCACCAGGCCAAAGCAACAGCGATTCACCCGGAGGGTGATGCAACATCAAATACAGCCTTTGTTGACATTGAATATACCTCGGAAGACAAAAGGGGACAAAGCGGAAAAGTGGAGTACGATTACCTGGTAAATGCCACGGGACCGAAATTGAATTTTGAAGCTACCGAAGGCCTCGGACCGGGGAAAAATACGGTTTCGGTGTGCTCGTACGACCATGCTGCACATGCCTGGGAGGAGCTGGACAAAAGCATCGAAAAAATGAAAAAGGGCGAAAAGCAGCGTTTTCTGATTGGCACAGGACATCCCATGGCTACCTGCCAGGGTGCAGCTTTTGAGTATGCCCTGAATATTGCCTTTGAGTTGAGAAAAAGAAAATTGTTACACCTGGCCGAAATTACCTGGATATCGAACGAATACGAAGTGGGCGATTTTGGAATGGGAGGCGCCTTTGTAAAACGCGGTGGCTATGTTACCTCTACCAAAGTATTTACCGAATCGGTGTTTGCCGAAAACAATATTAAATGGATAAAACGCGCCGGAGTGTTTAAAGTAGAGCCAGGAAAAGCCATTTATGAAACACTTGACGGTGAAGAAAAATCGATTGAATTTGATTTTGCCATGCTTATTCCCGGTTTCTCGGGGCAACCTTTTAAGGCCTTCGACAAACAGGGCGAAGACATTACCCAAAAGGTTTTTGCGCCCAACGGTTTTATGAAAGTGGATGCCGATTATAACCCGAAACCGTTTGAAGAGTGGAGCATAAACGACTGGCCACAAACCTACCAGAGTCCGGCTTACCCCAACATGTACGCCACGGGTATTGCCTTTGCACCACCCCACTCTATTTCTAAACCCATGAAAAGCCCCGGCGGACGTGCCATTTTCCCGGCACCACCACGTACCGGAATGCCATCGGGGGTTATCGGTAAAATTGTGGCTCAAAATATTGCCGAAGGAATTAAAAAAGGAACGTTTGAGCATAAACATACCGCTAACATGGGACGCATGGGCGCTGCCTGCATTGTGTCGGCCGGTTACAGCATGACCAAAGGACTCGGTGCTACAATGACGGTATCGCCGGTAGTTCCCGATTGGGAGAAATACCCGGAATGGGGTCGAGATATTAATTCAACAGTTGGCGAAATTGGTACTGCCGGCCACTGGATAAAACTCTTTCTGCATTACATGTTTTTGCATAAAGCCAAAGGTTATCCGTTTTGGTGGCTTTTGCCGGAATAGTTGAAGGACTCAGGGATTGCAGGACTGAAGGACTGAGTTGACCTTAAAAAACTGATAAAATGAAAAATTGCCGTTAAAGAAACATTTACAGGCAGGGCTCGCAGCTCTTAGCTGGCAACCCGAAACAAAAAATAAATCATGGAAAAACAAAATAGAATTACTACCGCTTATAAAGATGAATTTTACCCGCCGGTTCCTACACGTTGGACACGTTTTTGGCGAACTTGTTTCCTGGTTCAGCTTTATAATTTTTTTCGACTGAACCTGAAAATAATGATGATTGTGGTTAAGGGACACTCGTAATTCACTTATACGGGGCGGAGTTGAGAGTTAGTAGCCAAAGCACTTCAAATCAAACGGTTTTCAGGGTCTTTGTTCTTAACTAAACAAGATACTGAATCAAGTTCGGCGTGCCATAGGCCAACTGTTTTCAGCTCCATCTCGTTTTGCTTAACTTATAGTTTAGTAACAAACTCCTCAAGCGCTTTTCGTGTACGTGGTGCCAACTCTCTCGAACGATAGGGTTCTTCCAAATCGTCGGGCTCGCCCAAATAGCCAAGCGCCCCCATACATACCGGACTAACATTCTCCTTCAGGTTTAATACCGTCGATAACTTTTCGCTGTCGAAACCGCCCATCAGGTGTCCGTAAATACCATTGGCACTCGCCTGAAGTAAAAGCTGGGCATTGGCCATACCCACATCGTGCAGGGCAAACCTATTTGGTTTATCATTTTTCTCGTAGGTATTTCGTTGCAACGAAGCAAAAAGTAAGGCTGCTTTTTTTGCCCAGGGTTGATTTCCGGGCAGTAAACATGCCCATAAGGTATCGAATCCCGGAGTGCCGCGCAAGGCATACACATATTGCCAGGGCTGTTCATTCATGGCACTGGCCGCCCACGATGCTCCGGTAAAAATTTTGTTTACATCCTCCGCTGACACCGGCTCCGCTGAAAAGGACCGGGGGCTCCATCTTTTCTCCAAAAGCGGATGAATAGTATATTTCTTTTGATTTTCCATATTTCTGTTCTTTCCGGTTTATTTTACTTGCATAGGCAGATCCATTAATAAAATCCGTGCATCACTAGTAGCCTCCACCTCAATTTTATTCATTTCCCAAATCCCCAGTGCATCGCGAGCCGACAATTTATTTCCTGAAATGGTTACTTGCCCGTCAATCACCATTACAAACAGTCCGTTACCTTCGCGCTTCAGGGTATAGTTGTCGGTTTTTCCGGCATCAAAATTCCCAAGGTAAAACCAGGCATCCTGATGAATCCACACCCCCTGGTCATCGGGATTTGGCGATAGTATCTGGTAAAGGCGGTTGGGTATTGCCACATCGCGAATAGAAATCTGATCGTAACGCGGTTGTACATTTTGCTTATTCGGAAACAACCAAATCTGGAAAAGCTTTAATGCTTTGTCTGGATTATGATTGTACTCGCTGTGGTAAACACCGGTTCCGGCACTCATCACCTGCACATCGCCCTCACGAATAACTGCCTCGTTGCCCATATTATCTTTATGCTCCAGGTCACCTTCAAGCGGAATGGTAATAATTTCCATGTTATCGTGCGGATGCATTCCAAAGCCTTGTCTGCCATCAATTTTGTCGTCGTTAAGCACCCGAAGTACCCCAAAATTCATACGTTCGCGGTTAAAATAATTCGCAAAACTAAAAGTATGCCGGGCCACCAGCCAACCGTGATTGGCATAGCCCCTACTATCGGCTTTGTATAAAATTGTTTTCATCGTTTTCTGTTTCTAATCATTTAATGTCTAATTTTAATGGGGAAGTTGTTGCAAATTGGGTAAAAAAATACCGGTGCCTTGCAAGGCTTAAAAAACGTTTGCTGACACCGGCCAAGGTTCCCTCCCCCAAAGGTCTGTCCCTTTCGTCTCCTTCTTCTCCGAAACCTTGCTTATTGTTTTATGGCTTTATATTGTTGAACTATTTAATTGGCTGCCGTAGCTTTCAGTTCAAACGTAATCTCGAAATTATCATTGATCATATTATCACCCAGGTCGCTGAAAAATTTACCCGAACCATAACGGATGTCATATTCGGTACGATCAATGGTTGCTGTACCCGTGGCACTTACCGAGCTTCCGTCAACTTTTACTTCTGCCGGAAAAGCTACCTGCTTGGTAATTCCTTTAATGGTGAGGTCGCCAACCACCTGGTAACCTTTATCTGTTGCGTCAACTGTTTTTATGGCAAATGTTGCTACCGGGTGTTTTTCTGCCGAAAAGAAATCGTCTGATTTCAGGTGGCCAACCAGCTTGTCTTTCCATTCGCCGCTTAAATCGGTAACTTCAATTGATTGTACATCAATTTTAATCTGTGCACCTACAACTTTTTCGTCTTTTACATGAACTTCTCCGTCGCTTAAATTAATGTAGCCGGTATGTTCGCCTGTTACTTTTTTACCGGTCCAATACACCTTACTGGCATTGGTATCAACTTTATAAACCGATTTGTCGGCATTTGCATCAGCCGCAAAGGCCGAAGTTCCTATTGCAATAATAATTGCGAATACTGTTACTAATTTTTTCATTTTCAATTTCTGTTTAATGTTTACAACTAATTTTCAGTACAAACATACGGCGTATTGAAAGCGAAAAAAATAAACTAGTTTAAGAAAAAACACTTATTAGTCTTTTTTGCGAACACGACGGGCAATAATCTTACTTAAAAAAACAGGAGTTACCCCTAAATAAGAGGAAATGTGATATTGTGGTAAGCGTTGAATCAGTTCCGGATCGTTTTGAAGCAGCTCCTCGTAATTTTCTTCGGCAGTTTTTGATAAAATGGAAACAAAACGCTTTTGCAGAAAAACATATGATCTGCGAATATTTGAAGCCAGTTCAACATATTTTTCAACCAGTGACTGAAAACCTTCCTCATCAACGGAAAATACGCTGGTTTTTTCGAGGGCATCCATAAAATACGAAGTTGCAGAAGGTGTACCCAGGTCGCCTAACCACTGTCGCTCTTTCGCAAAAAGAATGTTAAACTCTTTACCACTTTGGTCGATGATATACATGCGCAGCAAGCCGTTTTCAATGTAATAGTGGCGGGTATTCAATTCTCCGGCACGCATAATCAGCTCTTTTTTCTTAAACTGTTCTTTTCTGAAAACTGCAGCAAGTTCCTGTTTCTCGCTGTTTTCAAGCGCACGTCCGGTAATTTTTTCAAAATAGTTAAAGAGAACCTGGTAATCTTCCATTTGCCTGATTGTATTGCGCAGCTAAGTTAATAATCAAACACGAAGAATTAAAACAGCTTTTTAGTTTTCTGTTGCCTCATCAAAAATGGCTTTCAATAAACTGTTTTCATCCTTGATGTCGCTGCTCAGTTACCAAAACATAATACCGCCCTGCTTGTTTTCAAGCACCTATTTTGTTTTTAGCTTTACCGATGCAATATGGTCGAATGTTACAAAAACACAATCTCCCGGATGATCGGCCGTCTGTGCCACTAACTCCTCTTAAATTTTACCCGAAGCTGAATTTCTGAACAGCATTTCACCATCAATAACCTAACTAAAATAATATGCGTTATTTTACCCAGCGGTAATTAATTAGGCTGGTAACCATCACGCGGCATATAAGAAGACATGATGGAAGTTGCCGGCTCTTCGGCTATTCTTTTTGCAGTTTTATCAGGAACACAAGCAACAATTAATACAAGCCGGTAAGAATTGCTCTTAACTTACTCATGATAATTTGCAGATTTAATTTATTAGGATAAAGATATGTTTATATTTGCACTTTGTAAAATATTTATAAACTGAGACCTAAAAATGAATATTCTAAAAAAGATATTACAACGCTCTTTCCTGATTTTTGGCCTTACAGCCATGCTGTGTGCTGAAAAAAGTGTTGCCCAATTGCCTGTCGACTGGGTTAACCCGTTTATAGGAACAACGAACTATGGCACCACTAACCCCGGTGCGGTTGTGCCACGCGGAATGGTTTCGGTAGTACCGTTCAACGTAAGCGGAAACTCGCCACTTAACCAGCGCGATAAAGACGATGGTTGGTGGTCGACGCCCTACTCGTGGGATAACCGATATTTTACCGGTTATTCGCATGTAAACCTAAGCGGAGTGGGTTGTCCCGAGCTGGGTGTTATTCTGCTTATGCCCACTACAGGCAAAGTTGATGGTAATCACAAGCGTTATGGTTCAGAAATGAGCCAACAAGAAGCACACCCTGGATACTACAGCACTTTTTTGAATAAATACCAAATAAAAACCGAGGTTTCGGCAACAGAGCGCACCGGTATAAGTCGTTTTACTTTCCCGGCCGGGCAATCCAATATTCTTATTGATTTGGGCAATGGCTTAACCAACGAAAGCGGGGCCTCGGTAAAAATTGTAAATAAGCAAGAAATAGAGGGGTGGCGCATGACCGGAACTTTTTGTTACAACGATGGCACCGAGCGTCCGGTTTATTTTGTGGCCCGTTTTAGCAGGGCAGCCGAAAGTTATGGCGTTTGGAAAAAAATGCCAGAGATGGGCCCCGAAGCAGCCTGGTCGGCAAGCAGTAATAAAATAAAATACTATCAAAGTTATGGGGCAGAAATGGCAGGAGACAGCATTGGTGCATGGTTTACATTTAACACTACAAACAACGAAGAAATACTGGTAGAACTTGGCGTTTCGTATGTAAGCATTGAAAATGCCCGGCTGAACCTGAACCATGAATCCAATAATTTTGATTTTGAGGCCACCCGCAAACAAGCTGCCGAAAAATGGAATAAAGCTCTATCAACCATAAGTGTAAAAGGTGGTACCGACGATCAGAAAACAGTTTTTTACACCGGTCTGTACCACATTCAAATACACCCAAATATTTTAAGTGACATAAACGGGCAATATCCGGCTATGGAGTCGTTTGAAACGCGCATTCACCCGAACGGCGAACGCTACACCGTATTTTCACTGTGGGATACCTACCGCAATTTGCATCCGTTTATGAGTCTCGCTTTCCCTCAGCAGCAATTAAATGTGGTACAATCGATGATTGAGATGTACGACGAAAGTGGCTGGTTACCCCGTTGGGAACTTAACAGTACCGAAACACATGTTATGGAAGGCGACCCTGCCATTCCGGTTATTGTTGACACCTGGTTTCGTGGCATCCGCGATTTTGATATCGAGAAAGCTTACGAGGCCATGTACAAATCGGCTACAACGACTGGTGCCGAAAACAAATTACGGCCCGATATTGATCATTACCACTCTCATGGCTATGTGCCTTTACAGGAAAAATACGACAATTCGGTGTCGCACGCCCTGGAATACTATATTGCCGACTGGAACCTGGCCCAGCTGGCAAAAGACCTTGGGAAAGAGGAAGATTACAAGCGATTTTTAAACCAATCACGAGGATACAAAAATTACTTTTGCCCCGATTTTGAAATGATCAGGCCAAAACTTGCCAACGGGGATTTTTTGCCCGACTTTAATCCACGCCAGGGAGAAAATTTTGAGCCAAGTCCGGGATTTCACGAAGGAAATGCCTACCAATATACCTTTTGCGCACACCACGATATAGCTGGCATGATAGCCTTAAACGGTGGAGAAAAAGAATTTGTAAAGAAACTACAAGCCATTTTTGATGAAGGGCATTTTGACATGGCAAACGAGCCCGACATTCATTATCCCTGGTTGTTCAATTTTGTAAAAGGCGAAGAGTGGCGCACCCAGAAAGAGCTGAACCGGTTAATGGCCGCTTACTTTAAAAATGCGCCTGACGGATTGCCCGGCAACGACGACACAGGTACCATGTCGACCTGGATTGTTTATGCCATGATGGGTATTTACCCGGTTTTACCCGGCGATATGAATTATGCCATTTCAGAGCCCGTTTTTGATGAAGTGAAAATCCAGCTGGATCAGAATTTCTATCCGGGAGAAGCACTTGTGATCAAAAAATCAGGCACGGGCGATAAAATAAAAAGCATTTCGCTAAACGGCAAAAAGCAAAAAACGTTCTTTATCAACCACGCTGATTTGGTAAAAGGCGGTGTTTTGGAGATTAAGCAGTAACATTCACCTGTCATTTCGACAAGGCAGGAGGAGAAATCTCTCACAACTTGTTACAGATTTCTCTCCGGTCTGACGACGGATCGAAATTTCAGAAAAACAGAAACAATGAAACAACTATCGATACTACTTCTGGCAATAGCTTTATTTGCGTGCACAAAAAAGGAAGCACCAAAAGCTGAAAAGTTTACGCAATATGTTAACACATTTGTGGGCACCGATGGCCCGGGAAACACTTACCCCGGAGCTGTTGTTCCATTTGGAATGGTGCAGCTAAGTCCAGATAACGGCATTGGCGGCTGGGATCGAATTGCCGGTTATTTTTGGCCCGACTCAACGATTGCAGGTTTTAGTCATACACACTTAAGTGGAACCGGTGCCGGCGACATGTACGACCTGCTTTTGTTTCCAACCAACTCGCGTTTTACCAACGATTTGTGGCCCGATCAAAAAGCTTACCGCCCCTACTCCAAATTCAGTCACGAAAATGAAGAGGCCTCTCCCGGCTATTACAAAGTACTTTTGGAAAGTTCAGGCATTAAAGCGGAACTGACCACAACCGAGCGTGTTGGCATGCATCGGTACACTTTCCCGAAGGACAGCGCCAGTAAAATTATCCTTGACCTTGGTTATGCTTTAAACTGGGATGCACCTACAGAAACTGTAATAACAATTGAAAACGACAGCACCATTTCAGGCGTTCGTAAATCAAGGGGTTGGGCGCCGGTTCAACACGTTTATTTTGTTGCCAAATTCTCAAAACCATTCAAAAATACAGTACTCTCTCCGGCAACCGATCTTACTGCTGAAGAACAAACCGTAAATGGAAAAAGGGCACGTTTTGAGACCACTTTCAGCAACAATGAGGGCGAGCAGGTTTTAATAAAAGTGGCACTGTCATCGGCATCGGTTGAAGGTGCACGTAAAAACCTGCAGGCCGAGTTAAATCATTGGGATTTTGATGCCGTAAGAAGAACTGCCGATCAGAAATGGGAAGAAAAACTGGCAACGATTACAATTGATGGAAGCGATTACCAGAAAGAAGTGTTCTACACCAATCTCTATCATTTATTTCTTACGCCAAGCCTTTTAAGCGATATTGACGGAGACTACAAAGGTGCTGATCAAAAAATACAAAAAGCAAACAAATTTAAGCGCTACGATACTTTTTCGTTGTGGGACACCTACCGTGCTGCTCACCCGCTGTATACGATTATTTGCCCCGACCAGGTAACGAACATGGTAGAATCGATGCTTGCTCACTACGACGAAACCGGGTTACTCCCCGTTTGGTCGTTAGCCGGAAACGAAACAAATATGATGATAGGCTACCACGCCGTGCCGGTACTTGTTGATGCTCATTTTAAGGGAATCCCCATGGATGCCCAAAAGGCTTATGAAGCATGCCGCGCCTCGGGAATGAATGAAACTGAAGAGATGAAGCTTTATCGCAAGCATGGTTATGTACCGTTTAATGAAGAAGGCGAAAACTGGTCAGTATCAAAAACACTGGAGTATTCCTACGACGATTGGTGTATTGCACAATTTGCAAAAGCACTAAGCAAGGAGGATGATTACCAACTATTTATGCAAAGAGCCAACAACTGGAAAAATCTTTACGATGGAAAAACCAACTTCTTCCGTGCAAAAGATACTGAAGGAAAGTTCTTAGAACCGTTTAGCGCTAAAGCCTATACCAATGTTTACTGCGAGAGTAATGCCTGGCATTACCTGTTTGCTGCACAACACGATATTGAAGGTTTTCGCGATACAATGGGAACCGAACGGTTTACAAGCCTACTTGACAGCATGTTTACCTACTATCCGGAGCCGGATGATAAGCTGCCCATTTTCAGTACCGGGATGATCGGGCAATACGCGCATGGTAACGAACCCAGCCACCATGTACCTTTTCTGTATAATTTTACCAATGAACCACAAAAAGGACAAAAATACATTCGCCAGATTATTGACACCCAGTATTCCAATAAACCCGATGGTTATTGTGGCAACGAAGACTGTGGCCAAATGTCGGCATGGTATGTTTTTGCCTCCATGGGTTTTTACCCGGTAAACCCGGCAAACGGCATTTACTACCTGGGGAGTCCATCGGTACAAAATGCAACCATTAATCTGCCCAACGGAAAAACATTTACCGTACAGGCCACAAATAATAGTGCCGAGAATGTATTGGTAAAAACAGTAAAATTAAACGGAGAATTGCATACTGAGCCTTATATCACGCACGAACAAATATTGGCTGGCGGCAAGCTTATTTTTGAAATGGCAGTGAAATAAATGTAATAAACCATTTGTTTATTTTACATTTACCTTCTTGCATAGTATTGGTTTTCTGTTTAGATTTAAGCATTGAATTACAAGCCATTAAATCTGTTACAGTAATGTAATAGCTAAATATACAGAAAGCATGCTGAACTCTGTTTTTAAAAAGTTTAAATCCCTGCATCGTTATCTGCTCATCCCATTGCTGATAATTTTATTCTCGGTGGCCTACTTTATTGTTTACCGTGGTATAAAAACACGTACCATAAACGAGTACAACAACGAGCAGTTAATACTTGCCCGAACAGCTTCGCACGGGATTATCAGCTTTTTTAACCGCACCAAATCCGACTTATCGTTTTTGGCTAAGCTCGACGACATTATTAACTCTACGCCCGGCAGCGACAAAATTCTGAAAGATTATTTTGAAACGCATGCACAAATTATTGCTGCCATTACCCGAATCGATTCTTCAGGAATAATTCAATCTACTTTTCCCTACAACGAATCAGTATTGGGCAATGATATCTCGTATCAAGATCATGTAAAACAAGTACTGGCAACCCACAAACCTGTAATAAGCGATGTATTTATGTCGGTGCAGGGGTATTTAAGTATTGCCTGTCATGTACCGGTATTTCAAAACAACACTTTTGCAGGGAGCCTTGCCATACTAATCCCAATGAACAACCTGGGCGAACTATACCTGGGTAGCATAAAATCGAGGGCCAGTACTGAAGCCTGGCTATTGAGCGAGAACGGCACGGAAATATACTGTTCAGCGCCTATGCATTTGGGGCATTCTTACCTCGAGAACACTCACCACAACGCATTGGCGAAAGAGCTACTTATTGAAATAAAACAAAATCATAGCGGAGCATTTAAAGGAATTCACCAACAAGAAACCGAACTCAACGAAAAGGGATACGGAGAACAGTACATTACCTACTTTCGCACACCACTTGAAAATACCTACTGGACTATTCTCATATCCTCGCAAGAGTCGGAAATTTACTATGCACTTACACGTTTTCGGAACCGCATTTTTATTGTTTTAATTATCCTGTTTATAGCTTTTGCCTTTTACTTTTATTCGCTGGCACAAGTGCGCACGGTTTTAAAAGAAGAAAACAAACGAAAAAAAGCTGAAAAAATATTGCAGCAAAGCGAAGAGAAGTTTCGTCGGCTTTTTGAGGATCACTCGGCAGTTAAATTGCTGATAGATGTAAATACCCGTAAAATTATTGATGCCAATAAATCGGCCTCCGCTTTTTACGGATGGTCTCGTGATGAACTAAAACAAATGAAGCTCGAAGACCTCAACACCCTATCGGCTAAAGAAATTAACCTCAAAATAAATCAGCTTCGCGAAAAAGGGAAAAATCGCTTTGAATTTAAACACCGTTTAAAAGATGGTACAATACGCGACATTGAGGTATTTAGCAGTAAATTGCAAATTAACGACACAGAAGTACTGCACTCGGTAATTCAGGATATTACCGAACGTAAAACGGCAGAAAAAGCGCTGATACTCGCCAAAGAACAGGCAGAAGAAAGCAACCGTCTGAAAACGGCATTTTTGCAAAACATGAGCCACGAAATTCGTACACCAATGAATGCCATAATGGGCTTCTCGTCGTTGATGAGTGATTTTTACGACAACAAAGAACAGTTGCAGCAATTCTCGGAGATTATTAACCAAAGCTGCAACAGCCTGCTAAAAATTATCGACGATATTTTGGATATTGCAAAAATTGAAGCAGGGCAGTTAACAGTTAAAAACGAATCCTTCAACCTAAGTGATCTTTTTACTGAACTTAAAATCTTTTTTATAGAGTACCAACGACACATCGATAAACACCACATTGAATTTAAGTTGGAAACAGTCGCCGACAACAATGCCCCAATTTTTACTGACAAAGGAAAACTGAAGCAAATTTTAATAAACCTGATTAGTAACGCTTTTAAATTTACCGACGAGGGAAAGATTGAAGTAGGCTACACCATTACAAACAACACTATCGAGTTTTTTGTGAGCGATACAGGTACTGGTATTCCCCGGGAAAAGCAAGAGACCATTTTTGAACGTTTTACCCAGTTGCACAATGATAAGAAAAACCTTTATGGCGGAACCGGTCTGGGGCTCTCAATAGTTAAAGGCTTAACCAGTTTACTAAACGGAAAAGTTTGGCTTGAATCAACTACCGAAGATGAAAAGAACGGAAAAGCAAGGGGTACCACTTTTTATTTTACCATTCCGTTGGTGAAGGGGGAAGCACCGAAAACCACGGAAGAATTGCCCGAAAAACAACAAGAATACCGATTTAACAAACACGCCATATTGTTGGTTGAAGACAACCTTGATAACGCACGTTACATCCAGCATATTCTTCGGGATAAAGGCTTACAGTTGTTCCACTCAAAAAATGGAGAAGAAGCAATTAAGCTGGTAAAAACCATGACACCCGACCTGGTTTTAATGGATATTGGCTTACCCGACATTGACGGCTATGAGGTTACTAGACGCATAAAATCCATTCAGGCCCAGGTTAAGGTTGTAGCCCAAACGGCCTACGTTACCAAACAAGACAAGGAAAAAGCGCTGGAAGCCGGTTGCATCGATTTTATAAGCAAACCGCTTACCAAAGAAATCCTGCTGGCAACCCTAAGTAAACATTTAAGCTAAACAAAACAGAGAGGCTAACTGCCGGCCGGAATGTACCAACGGTTATTTTCACAGTCCACACCTCCATTCATTTCGTCCTGAACAACTCTGTCGATTACCCAAATGCCTTTGCGCGCCATGTTTTCAAAATTATCAATTCCGTTATTTTCGAAGCCTACCCTGGTACGATGGATATTAAACTGGTTAGAAAACTTTCTGTCAAAAGCCTCTTCAATTGCGGTTTTCCCCATCATAAACCCGATTAGGCCACCCCACGTGGCCGTTGGATTATCTGAATCCCAACCGGCAAGGGTTCCTATTTTAATGGTTTCAAGTAAATCTCCTTCTCCATAAAACAAGCTCACTAAACTGGCGGCAAAGTTAATTCCCGCAGCAAAACAGGCATTACAGTATTTGTTTTGGGCGGTCATGTTATAGCCATCGAGCTGAGCAACCTGGTAACGGTAATAAACCGAATCGCGGGCTTGCTCCCAACTGATATTCTCGTTGTATTTTTGAAAAACATAATGATACATGGCATAGGCATACGAGGTGTCGGGCAGGCAGGTTTTGGCTTGTTCTGCCATCCAGAATATTTTTTCCTTCATTGTCCACGATTCATCAACTGCAGAAGCCAGCGAAAACATCTTTACATAAAATTCTGCAATCCACTGGCTGTTTTCACGGGCTGTGGTTTGTATGGGCAGAAGCGCCATTTTTAAAGCAATATCGGGCCGGGCCGGTGCCAACAGCCCAAAAATTTCGGTTGTTAATTGTGCATCAATCATTTCATATTCCGGATTATTCTCAGGATTACCGGTAGCTGGTGGCACAAAGCCTTCCTGCATTAAATCAAAAGCCTTTTGATTGGCTACCCACAAAAAATTTTCTTCGTCGTGTTTTATGTGTGCCAACCACCCTTGCCTAATTTGTTCGCCCGTTAGCACCGAGTTTTGGTGTTTTAGCAGCAACTCCTGGTAGGTATACTCAATGTCTGTATCATCATCGGCGCCCCAAATACTGTCAGGTTCAGCAAACACAAAATTTATTGTTGGCGAAAGGTTACTCGGAATGCCCGCTCCCCAAATACTTGGTTCATCGGGTGTTCCCCAGTGATGGCGGGTGTAGAAATCGCCGGTTTTTAATTCGCCAATGTTTCCAATCTTGTCCATCTCGGTAACCAGCCCGGTCCAGTTGGCAATGCAGGTACCCAGCCAAAAACCCTGCAATTTTTTATAATAATCGGCCCGGTTAATAATTTTATCCGATGATTTAGGAGTGTAGGCTTTTATTTTTAACGATGGGTTGGGTTCAGGTTTTGTTTTGGGTACACAGCCAAAGGCACTTGCCAGCATGCACCCCATTATCACATACAAGAATGTAGTTTTCATTTTAGTTGAAATTTCAGGCTATTAAGTTCGTTAATTTCTGCCATCATTTATTGTCTTTTATCACATTCCGAAAAACTATTTTATAAAATTCCAGGTTGATCTTGGTAAAGAAATCGTCAGATGAGCCAGTGTACTGCCTTAGTTAATCAAACATTTTTTGCATTTTTTACTACCTGTACCACACTAAAAAAGGGGAAACCCTGCGGCCTCCCCGAAATCAAATTCTATATAAAATATAACTAAAGTATTCTACATTAAAAACGAAATAAGCACACCTGCAGCAACGGCCGAGCCAATTACACCCGAGATGTTACTGGCCATACAGTATTGCAAAATGTGGTTCTTTTTATCGTATCTCAGTGCCAGCTCGTTGGCCACGCGCGAGGCCATAGGCACAGCACTTAATCCGGTGGCACCAATAAGCGGGTTAATTTTTTTCTTACTGAACAGGTTGTACAATTTTACCGCAAAAATACCACCGGCAATCGAAATTGCGAAGGCTACAAAACCACCAACCACAATACCCAGGGTTTTAGCCGAAAGGAAAACTTCGGCGGTCATTGTAGCCCCTACGGTTAATCCAAGAAAAATAGTGGCAGTGTTCATAATCGGTCCTTGTGCGGCATCGGCCAAACGGCTTGTCGACGCCCCTACCTCTTTAATAAGGTTACCAAACAACAGCATACCCAACAGCGGCACCGACGACGGAACCAAAACAGCAGCCAGTGTTCCCAAAGCGATAGGGAAAATTATCTTGGCAGCTTTCATATTCTTGATCTCGTATTTTGCCGGGTACTTTTTTTCCATTTGTTTCATGTTGATGGTAAACTCCTTCTTCGTGATAAACAACTTTGAAACCAACGGAATAATTACAGGCACCAGTGCCATGTACGAATACGCGGCAATAGCAATAGGACCAAGCAAGTGCGGAGCCAGTTTAATGGTAGTGTAAATAGCGGTTGGGCCATCAGCACCTCCAATAATACCCAGCGAAGCAGCTTCCTGAGGTGTAAAACCAACAGCAATAGCCCCAAGCAAAATCGAAAAAATACCGATCTGTGCAGCGGCACCAAACAATGCCAGTTTAAGGTTACGCAGCATGGGGCCGAAATCGGTTAAAACGCCCACCCCCATAAAAATTATTGGAGGCAGCAAGCCGGTTTTAATCAACGAATAATACAGGTAATTCATTATCCCGTAATCGTGCGCAATTTCAAACAGGTTCATATACCGGTGTCCTTCCAGCTCAATCAGTTCGGGGTTTACAACCCCCATTTGTCCGCCCGGAAAATTGGCCAGCAACACACCAAAGGCAATAGGAATTAGCAACAGCGGCTCGTAGCCTTTTTTTATTCCAAGGTAAAGCAGTACAAACGAAATCGCCCACATTATTAAAGTTTGCCAGGTGATTTCGCCAAGCGCAGTCATGTTAAACAGTTCTGATAAAATATCCATAAAATAGTTTTATGCCAGTTGAACCAAAACATCGTCTTCATCCACAGTGTCGCCATTGTCTTTTAAAATGCCAACCACCGTACCATCGTTTTCGGCAACTATGGCATTATAGGTTTTCATCGATTCGATATAGCAAATCAAATCACCTTCTTTAACCGTATCGCCAACTTTTAATGCTTTTTCCGATGTATCTTTTGTTAACATAAACTTTCCTTCAAGCGGGGCAATCACTTCAGCAGCCACATTTCCGTTTGCAGCTGGTGTAGCTTCTACTTTGGCTGCCTGGTTGGCCGCTCCATTTCCATTTGAACCTGCCGCCACTATATCGTTATAGCTAATGCCAACTTTAAATTTCTCGCCATTCACATCAATTACCATCGATTTTGGCTCGAAAGCACCTGCCGGCACTTCAACTTTCTGTGGTTTTGGATCTTTTGCAGCTTTCTTTTCTGCCAGATCGGCCTCAAAATCGGCTTTTGCTTTACCCGATTTGTAAGCACGATACTGCTCGGGGTGCATCGCTAATTCAAACAATTCTTCGTCGTCCTGACCATAATCCCAACCATTGTCATCCATTTCTTTTCTGAACACGTCCAGGTTATCAGGATACTGCTCTTGCGGAACGCCGGTAAAAAATGCTTTTCCTTTTTCTTTGGCCAACTCCTTAATTTCAGGCGCCAATTCTCCAGGTAGCTTTCCTGATTTACCGATAATCATATCCCAAATATTATCGGCAATCATACTCCAGCGCTCGCGGCCTTTAATTACCTGCAACACATTCATTAGTGCCAGATTTTTAACGTACTGGCTAAATGGAGTTACCAGAGGCGGATAGCCCAGTTTTGGCCAGATATATTCTACTTCTTCAAACAACTTAATTAGCAGGTCGTCCTGGCTTAAAGTTGGTTTATTGCGTTTAGTCAGCCACTTATTTAAACTCTCGAGGTTATTACCCAGGTCGGCCATTAAACTCCCCATCATTCCTCCGGGTAGTCCTGAGCCAATCAACAGGGAGTTCATATGGCGGTTTTTCGGGTTGATGTAGTAGCCCAGAAAATCGTCGATAAACTCCTGCGTCATCGCGCGTACCTCCATGTAAGCTTTCATGTTTACTTCTTTAACAGCAAAACCGGCATCTTTTAACATGCCCTGAACCGCCAATACATCGGCGTGGCCTGTACCCCACGATAGTGGTTCCATGGCTACATCAACATAATCAACCCCGGCACGTGCCGCCTCTAAAATGCTTGCCATTGAGAAACCCGGGCCTGAGTGACCATGGTACTGCACCGTAGTTTTTGGATGAGCTGATTTTATGTTTTTTATGATTTTACCGATAAACGCCGGACGACCAATACCAGCCATATCTTTTACACAAATTTCGTCGGCACCCATTTCAATTAAGGTATGGGCTAGGTTTGTATAATATTCCACCGTATGCACTTCCGAAATGGTTAAACTCAAAGCTGCCTGCGAAATCATTCCTCCTTCTTTGGCAAACTTAATGGAGTTCTCCAGGTTGCGCGGATCGTTCAATCCACAAAACGAACGGGCAATATCGGTGCCTTGCAATTTCTTTACTTTAAACATTAGTTTACGCACATCAGCAGGTACCGGGCTCATACGAATACCGTTTAAAGCACGCTCCAACATGTGCGTTTGAATACCTGCATCGTTAAACGGTTGTGTCCATCTGCGGTTGGCAATATTCGGATTCTCGCCAAAAAGTAAATTAATCTGTTCAAATCCACCACCGTTGGTTTCAACCCTGTCGAAACACCCCATATCGATAATTGCTGGTGCAACTTTCTCTAACTGTTCTACTTTGGGAACATATTTCCCCGATGATTGCCACATGTCTCTATACAGCAAACTAAATTTAATCTCCTTGTTCATTACTGATTATTTTTGGTTTATGGAAAATTTTGAGGCACCATTTACTTCTAAGCCTTAATTATTTCTCCCGTTAACATTCTCAAAGTGTATCCCTTCTCCGGAAGTTGCTTAAAAAAGTAGCACCTGTTTACTTTACTTACAATTTTTCTACCGATGTTATTTTACCTTTTCCGCGGGTAGTAATTTCAACAGCCGAAACAATAGCTGCCAGTTTGTTGGCCTCAATTTCTGCCACAGAACTGGGTTGAACTGCCGATACCTTTGAAGGAACAGCCCCAAACCGGTTGGTAATTTGAATAATGAGCCGACCTAAAACCACTACCATAATGAGGATAAAAAACACGGTACTCATGCCCGTAAGCATTAATTTTAAAGCTTCGTTCATTTTTGGTTTTTATTTAAATTGATTTTTTAAAGCCTGCAAATATAAATTTCATAATCACATAGAACCATTTTTAACTTACGTTTTGATAGTTTTTAAAGCTTTTTTCTTTCATTTTGAAAGTTTTAATAAAGAATTAATTCTTTTTTGTTGCACAACCGATTATTAGCTAACCAATTACAGCAACTAAAAGAAACTCCAGCCCCAAACCTGCTTTACAACATAAATATCAGGCAGTTAACATTAAGATTAGATTAGACCTGTATTATGAAGCAAAAAACAAAGCAAACAAGACAGACTGAACTTAAGCTCTGTATTCTATTATTTAAAGGGGTGATGATATGCAAGAAACTGCTAAAAAGGCAAAATCAATCACCTATTTTGAGCAATCGTTAAGGGATATTGAATGTAAAACATTTGTTAGGGAGGAACGCATTAAAATCTTTAAAATTAATGTACCTTTGTGGCAGATTTTAGTTTTAGGTTTAGGAAAATAGCTCATATCTGCGAATCCCCCGGCTCTGGATACTTTGTCTTCTTTTTTTAAATCTTATCTTAAAACAACAACGCAATTTTTTAATAAGCTATTTGTGCATTTCTTATCTTTATGGCAAATTAGCTAAAATCATTATACAAATTATTACATGGCAAGATCAAAAGAATCATTTAACAAAAAAGAAGTAAGAAAAAAACAAGAGAAAAAGCGAAAAGAAAAAGAAGCAAAAAGACAAGCCCGCAAAGCAGGTGAGAGCAACTCAGGATTAGACGATATGATCGCCTATGTTGATGAGTTTGGAAACATTACCTCTACGCCTCCTGAACCTTCGGACAAAGAAGAAATTAAAGCGGAAGACATTGATGTGAGTGTACCCAAAGGTGGTTACGGAGAAGAAGAACCGAGCGAACAAAAAGGAATTGTATCGTTTTTTAACGAACAAAAAGGTTATGGTTTTATTCGTAATCTGCAAAACAATCAAAATCTTTTTGTACACATCAACAATGTAGAAGGCACCATAAAAGAAGGCAACCGGGTTACCTTTGAAGTGGGTCAGGGCGACAAGGGCCCCATTGCGATGAATGTAAAATTATCGGATTAAAAGTTGGCAAGAAAGCAACTTAGCAAAAAGCAAAACAGTTACCGCTATGGGAAAAGATTTGATGCTTGCTGTGCTGATTGACGGAGATAATATCCCTTCAGCTTACCTGAAAGAGATGATGGAAGAAATTGCCAAATACGGTAATCCAACCATTAAAAGAATATATGGCGACTGGACCAAGCCGGGTTTATCAAAATGGAAAAACCTGTTGCTTGAAAATGCCATAACTCCGATACAGCAGTACGGTTACACAACGGGAAAAAATGCCACCGACTCGGCCATGATTATTGATGCCATGGATATTTTATACAGCGAGAAAGTGAATGGTTTCTGCCTGGTATCAAGCGACAGTGATTTTACCCGCCTGGCAACTCGTTTGCGCGAAGCTGGCATGCATGTAATCGGGATTGGTGAGAAAAAAACTCCCGACCCGTTTATTGTTGCCTGCGACCGTTTTATTTATCTCGAAATTTTAAAAGGCAGGTCGAAAGAAAGTGAAAATACGGTAGCCGACAAAACCGAGAAAAAAGGTAGTTTCGACAATATTACGCCAAAAGTTATCCGGCTCATCTCTACAACCATATCAGACCTGGCCGACGAAGATGGCTGGGCTTTTTTAGGCGATGTAGGCAGTTTGCTGCAAAAGAAACAAGCTAATTTCGACTCGCGGAATTATGGTTTTGAAAAACTAACCCCGTTAATTGATTCGATTGGAAAATTTGAAATTGACCAGCGCGACAGTTACAAGGGTAAATTTAAATTGATTTACGTACGGAATAAAAAAAGATAAAGTGAGGAAAGTTTTTCAATAAAAAGTTGGAAAGCGGTTTATATCTTTTTTTGAGGTTTTGGATTCTTTACTTAAACAATTCGACAATTTCTTCCTGGGTAATCTGCTCAAACGGATTATTTGAGTTTATAAATTTATCAGCCAGCGAGCTTTTCCGCTCTTTCAGCTTTTGTATTTTTTCCTCAATCGAGTTTTCGGTAATAAAACGGTACACAAAAACGTGCTTGTTTTGTCCAATTCGGTGCGCCCTGTTTATGGCCTGGTTTTCGGCTGCAGGATTCCACCACGGATCAATTATAAAAACATAATCAGCCTCGGTAAGGTTGAGTCCTACCCCACCCGCCTTTAGCGAAATTAAAAATATACGGTTATCCTCTTCTTCCTGAAAACGACTAATTACTTTTTCACGTTTTGTAGTCTGTCCCGTTAGCTTACTATATTTCCATTGTTCTTCGGCGATTCTTTTCTCCAGCAATTCAAGGTGCGTTACAAACGACGAAAATACCAATACTTTATGCTTTTCGGCTACCAGGTTGCGTAACATCCTGAATATTTCGTCGAACTTACCCGACCGGGCATCGCCAGTGGCTTCGGCCAGCGTAGGGTGATTTGCCAGCTGACGCAGCTTTGTTAAGCCCTGCAAAACTACAAACTGCGATTTTTTAACCCCCTCCTTTTCTATTGCTGAAAGGATGGTGTTACGAATAACCGATTTTTCCTGTTCGTAAAGTTTTTGTTGATCGCCGGCCATGGGGCAAATGCGTATTTCCTCCATTAAGGGAGGCAGGTCTTTGGCAACCTCGTCTTTTTTACGGCGTAAAACAAATGGCCTGATCATGAGCTGTAACTTATCCATTTGCTCTTCGTTGGCATGTTTTTCAATGGGCGTAATGAAAGCTCGTTTAAAAAACGAAAGGTTGCCCAGCATGCCCGGATTCAAAAAATTCATTTGCGACCACAAATCGGAAAGCGAATTTTCGATGGGAGTGCCGGTAATAACCAGTTTGTATCGGGCCTTTAAATCCATTACCGCCTTGTAGGTTTTCGAGGTAGAATTTTTTATCGACTGGCTTTCGTCTAAAATAAGGTAGAAAAACTCGGTAGCACGCATTAAGTCAATATCATTGCGCACCGTTCCGTAGGTGGTTATTACAATATCGTAGTACGGTGTTATTTTATCGAGCTGCTCGGCTTTCTTACGTTGTGTTCCCACATGCTGATAGATTTTTAAGGCCGGAGTAAACTTTTTAATTTCGTTACTCCAATTGTGCACCAGCGACGTTGGTACTACAATTAAACTTGCCGGTTGCACTACTGATTCGGTTTTAGATGCACTGGTAAACAAATTGTGCTGCCCCTTGGAATCAAAAGGATCCTGCACCACAATTCCCTGTTTCATTCGTTTTAACTTCAACAAAAGGGTAAGCGTTTGCAGGGTTTTTCCCAGGCCCATATCATCAGCCAGACAACCGCCCAAGCCATTTTTATACAAACCATACATCCAGTTAAAACCTTCTTCCTGGTAGCTTCGCAGTGTGGCTTTTAAATTCGTGGGTAAAACTGGCTGTTCCATGTCGGCATTAACCAGTTTCTGGTACTTCTGTTTAACCTCTTTATCTACCTCCTGAATTGAATTTTGCAAAAGTGTAAAATGGTGCTTTTCAAATTTAATATGCTCGCCTTGTTGTTTGCCAAAAGGTAAAAGCCCCTTGTAACGTGCAAACCACTCTTCCGGGAGTACTGCTACTTCACCATTAGGAAGTTCAAACTCCCTGATATCGTTTAAGATATATTTTTTTAATTGAATAAAGGGTATGCTAAACTGTCCGAATTTTACAACCGCATAAACATCAAACCAATCGCCTTTTGTTTGTGTTTTAAGCTCTAACTGCTGGGTGCCGGTGAAATATTTTTTCTCTAAATGTTGCTGTTGTACCCTAATGCCTTGTTTTTCAAGTTCCGGCCGTTTGTTGTTTAGCCAGTTTACAAAAAAATAGAGCGCATTTTGTGGCTCCAGCAAGGAAACCCCGTTTATGGTGTACGAACCGTTATCTTCTTTTAGTCCTGTTTGGTGTATGCATTGCAGCACTTCCTTCTCCCAATCAAAATCGCGTGTGGTTTTTGAATATACAAAAGTATCCTTTTCCTTTTTAAGGCTTACGGCAATCCTTCTCCCCGATCCGGGTACAAATTTCTCATCGCCATATTCAAAAGTAAGCACCAAACAGGGTTGGTACTGCAAGTTATTTTCAAGCGATAAAACTGCCTTTTTTCCCGTTTCCGCATCAAGTATTTTAAATCCCCGGGCTTTTACGTGATAATCGCGAACGGTATTCAGCACAAAGCCTGAGTAGTATTTGTCTTCAATTGTATTGGGAACTGTTACAAAGTCTTTTTCAAAGAATGGCAGCAGCTTTTTTGCATTTAATTTTTCGAAAGCTACCAGTTGATTGCGGTAAAGCAATAAACAGGGGTCGTTAGTTACCACCTGTATGGTACGGGCTGAAAGCGTTATTTCATTTTCTTCAAGAAATATTCTCAGTTTATAACGGGTAGCTGATGCTGTACGTTCAAACTCGAATTCCGGACGCGCAAAAAGAGGAGGAACGGCAATTTCATCCTCATCATACAGATTCGAGTATTTTGCCTGTTTTCTGAAAAGCCGAACCGGACTCAGCATTAAAACGCTGCACACCTGCATCATACATTTTTCAATAAAAGGAGTTACCTGTTTTTCGAAATAGCCCTTTTTTAAGGTTGCAAAAAAGGCTGAAACACTTGCTGCCCGCGAGAATTTTTTGGTTAATACTTCGTCGCTGTATTTTTCTATTAAATGCACCAATTCCTTTTCGTAGGGCTTAAAATTGTAATCCGTACCACTTAAATCATGTGGTTTTACCAAACGCTCAACAGCATAAAACCGCTCTTGCTTTTCAATCAAAAAAGGTTGAAACACCATTCCAAGATAACGGTGTTCTGTTAATGCTATTACAAACTCAAACTGATCCATTAGGTTGATTCACAAAAAGCGGCATAAACTGCAGAACAAAATTTACTGCACTACACCTGTTAAAAGAACCTCAAATATACAAAAGCTGCCGGTTAGCATAAGAGTT
This sequence comes from uncultured Draconibacterium sp., assembly GCF_963676735.1. Lineage (NCBI taxonomy): Bacteria > Pseudomonadati > Bacteroidota > Bacteroidia > Marinilabiliales > Prolixibacteraceae > Draconibacterium > uncultured Draconibacterium sp. Next base: position 2,929,722 of record NZ_OY781464.1, read on the forward strand.
TTATGCCGCAAAATTCAGAGAAAAATAACATCTTTACTGAAGAAAATTTTGAGCATGAAAAATCTGATTGTAAAAAAAATTGCAACTAATAATACACTGTCAATAGCCGAAGCAGCTAAGCTACTTGAAAAATACACCAGCCTGGAAGATATTGCCACTTTAAACTGGAAAAACACTTTTCCTTACCGGCCAAAGATTCAGTTCAGGATGGCCCATACCGGGAATGAGATTTGGCTAAAATTTTATGTACGGGAGAAAAATATTCTGGCTGAGACTACTCAAATCAACGGCGATGTTTATAAAGATAGTACGGTTGAATTTTTTATCTCGTTTGACAACCTTAACTATTACAATTTTGAATTTAACTGTATTGGCACACCCCACATTGCGTATGGTCTGGGGCGAGGCCAGCGTACTTTCATTTTGCCCGAAACCATTCGAAAGATTAAAATTGAATCGAGCCTCGGAACTCAGCCGTTCAAAGAAAAATCGGGTGATTTTTTGTGGGAAATGATGATTTGTATACCGATACAATGTTTTGCCTTTGACAAAATAACAAGTCTGGATGGATTGCAGGCAACAGCAAATTTTTACAAATGCGGCGACGCCACTTCCGATCCTCATTTTGTTACCTGGAACCCGATAGAGACTAAGAACCCCGATTATCACCGTCCGGAATACTTCGGGAAAATAATATTTGAGTAGTACTAAAGCAGAAACAAATGCCTCCAAAAGCCGCAATTAACAAAATTAGTTGCGGCTTTTTTTAATCCCCATTAACGGCCACGCATAAATTAATACCAATTAGTTGTTATTTATCGCTTCATTTCATAACTTGTAAATCCAATTAATTTACAAGCCCGTAAGTTGTGACCCGGAATAATTATACAAACACAAATTATGATGTTTACGCTGCTTTATTTTGGACACTATTTTATTAAATCTCATGGCTTTCTGCAAGGATTAATAGTGCCTTCTACTTCTGATTTTAATACAAACAAAACACATCAATAAATTCATTATTATGACTACTTATTACGACATTCATTGCCACATTTTTAACAAAGATGTTATTATTCGCAAACTGGTTAATGTGGTTCAATCGTTACTTGCCATTAAAGACCTGCTTGACAAAGAAGCCACTTCGGCAGAATTAAAGTTTAAAATAGACGGGATTAACCGAACGCTGGAAGATGTAACCCAGGAAACAAGTGAAGATGTTTTTGAGGCACTTGACCAGGTATACCAGGGAAATGTGGTCACCACCCCCCTGATGTTCGACCTTACTTATGCCGACGATAACGATGATGATGAAAACCAAAACAAACGTTACCGACGCCGGATAAAAAGAATATTCTGGCTCATTTCGGTAGCTTTGCCTTTTATTAAAGCCCGCGTAAACCGTAAACTAAAAAGCCCCGAACTGGCCGAAGCCTTTGATAAGATAAAAAACCGCGTTAAAGAATTTGAGGAAAGTTTTGATAAAAAATCAGATGAAGAAGTGGAGATTTTTGACAATGCCAACTACGACCAGCAAATTGCAGACCTAGAATACCTGGCCAATAAATACGAAACCATTAAGCCATTTTTTAGTATCGATCCGCGCCGCGAATATAAAGGCAACGTAAAACTTACCGATAAACTCAAAGAAAAAATAATTGATGAAAACGGCCGTTTTGCCGGAGTCAAGCTGTATGCACCGGCCGGTTTTTCACCTACCGATCCTATTTTAATGGGCACCTCAAAAGAAGCAGGCATTTACGAATTATGCCAGCAATATAATATTCCCATTACTGTTCATAACTCCAACAGCGGCTTTGCATGTTTCTCTTCGGTGCTAAAAGTACGCGGCGATGTTTTACTAAATGGAAACATTGTAAAACCCAAAAAGCCTCTCACTTTTGACAATCGGTTTTTTAGCCGAAAGGTCAGCCAAGCCATTGCCGAACGTGCAAAAAAGCTGAATCATCCAAAATTGTGGGAACTTGTAATGAAGAAATTTCAGGGGCTCACCATCAATTTTGCCCACTTTGGCGGCAGTGGCCAAATAATGGAATATGTAAATTACTCCATTCCGCACAAACGTATTGATGAAGATGAATTTGAAGATGCGATACTGCCCCTTTCAAACAAAGATAAAGACCTTATTCGCCAGGCCTATAAACTAAACCGCAGAAAAAGAATACTGCGCGACGATCTCAGCATTGCCGAACGTGCCGAGGTATGGAACGCTTTGTATCGTGCCGGATTTATTGATAACTGGGCAAAAGCAATTTTCGACATCATTAAAAATCCCAACTACCCCAACGCCTGCACCGATTTGTCTTGTTTTTCCGAAGGAACAATAATTGAATCTCCGGAAAATAACGAAGCAATATTCAGTATCAGAGAAGAATTAAAAACATTTAAAACAAGCTTTTTCGACAAGTTGAGCGATTACGAAAAATCTAAAATACTATACGGCTCTGATTACTACCTGACACAGTTTTTCGGGCCAAGTATGGAACAATATTTCAATGATTTTAAAGACGCTTTTGGCAACGATTTTGAAACCATTGCCAGCATTAATCCTAAACGTTTCTTAAACCTTTAACTCATAAAACAAATGGAAGATTTACTAAAAATAGCTTTTGCTGAACTTGGTACAGAAGAGATTGTTGGTTCAGAACATAATCCGGAAGTGCTGAAGTATGCCGAGGAAGCGGGTATTAAAGGCATTACCACCGACGAAATTCCATGGTGCAGCAACTTTGTTAATTGGGTAGCAATGAAAGCAGGCCTTGAGTTCTCTAAAAAACCCAATGCCCGCTCGTGGTTAAACATTGGCGTTAAAACACTAAATCCGGAACCCGGCGATGTGGTTGTTTTTTGGCGCGAGAGTCCGGAATCGTGGAAAGGACACGTTGGCATTTTTCTTGGCATTTCAACCGATAAAAAACGCGTATACTGCCTGGGCGGTAACCAGGGAAACCGTGTTTCTGTTTCGGCCTACCGAATTAATACTGTTCTTTCCTATCAGCGCCTGGCAGCACAGCAGCAACTTATTATTCCTGATCCCATTTTGCAGCGTGGCAGCAAAGGCACGGCGGTTGTAGCCCTGCAAAATGCGTTAAAACTGCTGAATATTAATGTGGGTACCTCTGATGGTGATTTTGGGCCAAAAACCGAAAACGGAATTAAAGAATTGCAAACCCGCAAACCCGAACTCGAGATTAATGGAATTTACAATGCTGAGACACGCAATTTATTAGAATCACTATTTCAGGCATAAACCATTGTTTGGCTGCCTGTTAAATCTATAAATCATTAAATCAAAAAAATTATGGCAACAAAAGTAGCAGATCTAACTACTGATGACTTTTTATTGCTCCTTGAAGATTTTCATGCTGAGCCTAAAAAGCGAAACAAAATGACCGAAGCCGAAATAAAAGATTTGGCCATGAGGTTAAACGAAAAAATTAATGTTCCTTTTATTGAAGAAACTGGTGAAGAACGGATTTTGATTAAAGTAATTTTCAAAATCGACACTTTTTTGTACGATCATCTACCCAACGAATTTTATGATGTAATAAGAAGTACCGACCGGGGCATTTCTGACAAAGAAGCACGGCGCCTGGTACGACGATTAACCCGATTGGCGAACCAAAAAATAGACATCCCGTATTTGCCGGAAGCCGTTGAGCATTACGCCATTAAGTTTGTTATCGGAATGTTTGTAAAAGCAGCCCGCAAGAAACTGAATTTTGATGAAGTTAGAGCCAGCTCTTTAGCATTAACTGTTCCCGAAAGCGATGAAGATATAGAAACCATTGTGGAAGACTAAAAAGATGGCCCCGGAGTAACAAAAAGTAAGTAACTTGGAAAAAATTTAAGACCATGACTGAAATTTTGTTACACCGGGGCGACATTACAAAGTTAAAGGTTGATGCCATTGTAAATGCTGCAAACCAAACCTTATTGGGCGGTGGTGGCGTTGATGGAGCCATCCACCGTGCTGCCGGCCCGGAACTACTTAACGAGTGCAAAACACTAAATGGCTGTAAAACCGGTCAGGCTAAAATTACCCAAGGGTATAAACTTCCTGCCAAACATGTGATACACACTGTTGGCCCGGTATACAAAGGTGGACGATTTCAGGAAGCCGAGAAACTTACAGCTTGTTATGAGAGCTGTCTGCAATTGGCCGCTCAACATGAAATTAAAAGCATTGCTTTTCCGAATATAAGTACCGGCATTTATGGCTATCCGAAAAATGATGCTGCAAAAATTGCCACGACTGTGGTTAAACAATTTTTTGCCGTTCCATCCAGCATCGAAAAGCTGATTTTTTGTGTGTTTGACGAAGAAAACTACACGATTTATAAAGAACTTTTGGAAAACCTGAATTAGCTTAAATTAAATTCTGAAAATACATATTCTGTACATCGTTCAAACTTTGATAATGTTATGTTTCGTGGATGACCGTTTCAGTACGCAGCGATTGTTTCAAGATTAATTGGGCTGACTCCTCCCGATGAATAAGCAATGGCAGAGCACAGAAAACAAGCTTTTTTGTTTGCCATCTACTTATTCAATTTTGGTGATTGCACCATGCCAGTTCCTTTTTCAAAATCCCAATAGTTTATGCACTTCTTCTCTTCGTCCAGCGTATAATTCCACTTTTTCACATAATATTCCCGGGGATGGAATTCGTCGCTTATTTTTTGAAGTTCTGCATTCAATTTTGCATCCAAATCTTTCTGTAGTTCCTCAAATTCAGGCTTATCAACCAGGTTGCTCAGCTGATACGGGTCTTTTAAGTTATCGAAAAGTTTGTTTGCCCCTTCGGGCGTACGTGCGTATGTAAATTGTTTGGTTCTTATGGCTCGGTATTCAGGATAAACAGATTCGCGGGTAAAAGGGCAAGGATTCATTACCAGTGCTGTCCTGTCGGTATTCGAGTCTGGAGTTAAGATTAATTCCGATAAGTCTTCGCCCTCAATGCTTCCGGGAATTTCGATATTTGCCAGGCTAAGCAATGAGGGCAAAATATCCGGAGTATTTATTGGTGCATTAACTACAGCGCCCTTATTTTCATCAATTGATGGATAGCTTATTAGAAATGGAACTTTAATAGATTCGTCCCAGGCCACTTGTTTTGCCAGTGGTTTAACACCGTGCGACCCCATCATTTCACCATGGTCGGAGGTAAACACCACAATAGTGTTCTCTGCCAGGTTCAGTTCTTTGATTTTATCTAAAATACTTCCAATTGCTTTATCTGTTGCAGTACAATGACCGTAATATCCCTGAAGTTCCACGCGAGCCTGCTCCTTAAATTCCTCTGCAACATTGGGTGAAAGTTTGATTTCATCTTTCGGATACAAATCTTTATATTCTTGTGGTGCACTGCCATGCGGAAAGTGTGGTGTAGCTATGGAAACAAATAATAAAAACGGATTCTCGTCTTCAGTATGTAGTGTCATATAGTTATTGGCATCTTCGGCAAGTGCATAGGGCGAATAACCATCCCAGTACTTCATTTCAGGGTTGGCATTATCGTAATACGGCATGTTATTGTAATCGTGCGAGCATTCCAATGCCTTCCAATAATCAAAACCCTGACGCCTTTCCGGTTCCACATTGTTGTGCCGACCATGCCCGTCTAAATGCCATTTGCCAAGGTATGCAGTATTGTACCCTTCGGCTTTAAATATTTCGGCCATACATAATTCTTCCGCCGGCAAATACAGGTCGTTAAAAAACATACCTGTTGAAGTTGGGTAACGCCCCGTAAGTAGTGCTGCCCTGTGTGGCGTACAAACCGGACAAACCGAAACAGCATTGACAAAATTTACTGCCTCACTGGCAAACTTGTCCAAGTTGGGCGTTTTTACATTTGGGTCGCCTGCATAGCCCAGAGCCTGGGCTCGCCATTGGTCGGTTAGTATGTAAACAATGTTGGGTTTTGTGGTTTGCTCTTGTTTTTTGCATGAACTGAATGCCAGAATCAGCATCAACATAAAACCTAAATTTTTTGCAGTCATAATATTTGTTTTCAAAACATAAATTTATTCAAGCAACTCTGAATTCTTCTCACGACGTTTAAAATCATAAAATGTGCTTCTCCTATTTTTTAAAACGAATTAACCTGAATAGTAATATTATTTATGCCCGGACTTAAACGTATTGAACCGAACGCCGGATTAACCGTTTCGCCGTTAAGTGTTACCACATCTTCCGGCGCTAATTTTAAGGTAAACTCCCCAATCATATTTGCAGGCAACTCTATTATGTATTCGCTTAAACGACTACTTACTTTTTTAAACTCGCCTTTAATTTGTCCGCGAATTGTAGGAACGGTAATGGAGCTGTTTTTCAACTGGCCCATTTGAGGCTGAATTTCAACAACTTTAAATCCCGGAGTTTTGGGTTGAATTCCCCATATACCGCGCGGAATAATATTGGCAGGTGCTGCGCCCCAGGCATGGTTCCAATCGGCGTTACTTTTGTATTTCATATCCCAGGCTTCCAGGGTAATGGTTGCTCCAATTTTTATCATGTTGTACCAGCTACGGTCGTGGGTAGCGGTCATTAAATCCAGTGCATAATCGGCTTCGCCTGCTTTATAAAGTGCTTCCATTAAATATTGCGCACCGTAAACACTGCACGCCATTCCTCTTGTTTTTACAAAATCTACCACGCTTTGTTTGCGCGATTCGGGCACTACATCGAAAGCCAGCAAAATCATGTTGGCGTGCAACGATGCATGGTCGGTTCCAACGCCATCAACATAAATTCCTTTTTCTTCGTCGAAAAGTTGTTCGTTAATCGACTTTTTAACTTTTGCAGCTTTCAACTCAAAATCGAGTGACTCGGCAGGCTTGTTTAACACGGTGGCAAACTCTGCCATTATTTTCATGTTGTGGTAATAAAAACCATTTACCACAGTATTTATGCGTTTAAATACATAGCCGTCGCGTTCACCCGGAATTGGACCTTTTCCGCCAAAATTTGCTGCTTTGGGAGGCCAGTCAACAATGTCGCGCAAACGGCGGGTTGTATCTCTGAAACCCAATTGTTTTATCAATTCAACATTGTGGTTTGGCGATTCGATGCTAATAAAACCATCTTCAACCTCCAAAGCCATCAGCGTTTTAATTTTCAAACGTTCGTAGTATTTCTCAATCAGTTCGGTATTTCCGGTGTACATGTAATCCTGGTGCATCATCATGGCAACATGCAACTGCCACTCGGTTGGCCAGGTTGGTTTACTTTCGAAAAAGAACTCGATGGTTTTACGACCAATGGCATATTCGTTATCAACCGAGTAATGGCTCAACTGATTCAAATAGGCATCGGCTTCGTATGGAATCCGTTCTCTGTCGCCATCCACATAATACCCGGCAAAAGTGGTTGCTTTCATCGAGTATTTGCACATATCCCACACCTGATTCAAAATATCGTTTGAACTGCTAAAAGCGCTTGTTGTATAATCGAAATAATTAAAATAGCCCAGTTGAACGGTTTTGTTGGCATTGAATCCTTCGCCTGCGTTCTCAATTTCGGCATAACGAAACGGGAGAATTACCGGAAATGAATCGGGCATTGTAACTGCCAGTTCGTTGGTGTTGCGTTCATCTGGTACCAACTCCAGTAAATAAGAACTTTTATCAGGGGTAACCTCTAATTGAACTTCCTGGTAGCGAATTGTTCCGCCCGGATTACGGTCGATTTTTCCATCCAACAATTTTTCACCCAAACGAACGGTTAAGGTTTCTGCTTTCTTTGGTTTGTAGTTTATTTCTAAGGTTCCGAAAACATGTTTTCCATAATCTAAAAAGTAACCATTACCAAAATCTTTTACATTTACAGGTGTTTTTCGTTCTATCTGAAAAAAGTTTTGAGAAGTCCCTTTTTCCCTAAATTCACCGGTTGTAAACTGCTGAGGTTCGCTGTATTCCGAAATACGATTGTCTTTATCGAAAATGCGTACTTTCCAAAAGTAAGTGGTGTTTTCTTTTAAAGGTTCGCCCTGCATTTCAACATTAACCGACTGGTTGCTGCGTACATTTCCGCTGTCCCAAACATCGCCAATATTGTTGTTTATATTTGCCATCGATGATGCAAGCAACACCTGGTAACCTTTTTGCAATTCGGCAACGGCTGGCACTACCCAACTAAACTCGGGCTTGCTATCTATAATTTTGGTTTTTGCAGGTTTGCGAATGTGCTCAACGGTTAAGCCCGAAGGTATTCCCGAATAAGGATCGGCATAACGTTTGCCAAGTTCATCGTTTTTCGCACGCAGTTCCAGCAACACATCTTTGTATTTCGGATTTTTCGCCAGGTTATTGGTCTCTTTCGGGTCGTCTTTCAGGTTATAAAGCTCTTCCAGCGATTTATCGTTAATATAGCGCAGGTATTTCCATTCCTTGGTTCTAACTCCCTCGCTTGGTGGAATATTTTCGAATTCCCAAAGGTGTTCAACCAAAACAGCATCTCTGCCAATCGATTTTTCTTTACCACTAACCACATTAACCAAACTTTTCCCCTGGTAAGTTTCAGGAATCTCAACACCGGCATAATCTAAAATTGTTGCCGGCACATCGATATTCGAAGCCAATTCCTCAATATCCAGGTGCTTATTTACACGTGGGTCGTAAATTATAAGTGGTGTACGAATTGAATTGTCGTACATCAGCCATTTGCCCGAAATCTGGCGTTCGCCAAGGAAAAAGCCGTTGTCGCCCAATAAAATAATTACGGTATTATCGGCAATGCCTTTCTCTTCCAGTTTCTTTCTGATTTTGGTAATCTCGAGGTCAACACCATAAATCATTCGGTAGTAGCCTTTTGTACTGCGTTGGTATTTTTCAGGCGTATCGTTTTTCCAAAACCAGCGAACGCGGTTAAAACCATCGCGAACAATTTTTGGCAGTGCATTAAAATATTTATCATCTGCCAAATCAGGTTCCGGCATGTCCATGTCCTGGTACAGTTTATCAGATTCTTCTTGCCAAAAATATTGCAAAGGTGCGCCATCGTGCGCGTGAGGTGCACTAAAACACAACGACAATGAGAAAGGTTTATCAGATGGAACATCATCTAAAAAGTCCAACGCTTTTTGCCCGGTGTAACGGGTAAGGTGTACCGTGTCTTCGCCTAAAGTTTTGTAATAATAACCACGGTAATCTTTGTAACGATTGTTTCGGTCGTAATCTTCAAACACATCAAAATGTTCGGCTTTTTTTGGATATTTTACGCCATACTTGCCAAAAAACCCGGTATAATAGCCGGCATCTTTCAGCATTTTTGGGTAAGCCACTTCCATATATTCGCTACGAATATTTCCGGTTTGGAAAGTGTATTTATGCGTACGTTCGTGCAGTCCGGTAAAAATACTCGACCGGCTTGCCGAACAAATGGGTGTGGTTACCACCGAGTTTTTAAAGTACGCTCCACTTGCTGCCAGTTTATCCATTTCGGGAGTTGTGGCATATTTATTCCCTGCATAACCCAAAGCACTCCAACGCTGGTCGTCGGTTAATATGAAAATGATGTTGGGCTTTTTCGAGGTCGCTTTTTTGTCTTTAGCACTAAGTTCTGCATCTCCCAAAAAGGGGATTTTAAAGAGTAAAATAAATAGTAGAATTGTAATTCTTACTGAATTTTTGTTCATGGTATATTGGTTCTTTTAATTTTGTTTTTATTCTATTACTCCTTGTTTGCCCAAATCCAGTTTTACAACATCCACATCAGAGAACACATCAGCAATTACCATTGCAGCTCCCAATGCACTTGAGTTATCTATTTCCGATACCAGTACTTTTTTTGCCGGGAAATTTTTTTGCAGCAAGTAAATAAATATGGGATTGCGTGCAAAACCTCCTGAAACATAAAGGATTTCTGTTTCGTCGTTGGCAGGTATTACCAGCTTAAGCGCTGTTACACACAGCTCCGATAAATCAATCATTAATTTGGTGTACGCTTCTTTGTAACTTTCAAACTTGCTCAAATACACCGTTTCCAAGCCCTCTTCAAAACTCTCTTTTCCATTCGGGAAATAAACCGGGTTGGGGTACTTTTCTAACAGGCTGTTTAACCGTACATCATCCTTTTTTACTGTTTTAAAGGCATCATTTTCCACGCCGAAATATTTTGCCAGTTTTGCGACCCATACTTCGTGAAAATGGCCCATAAACAAACGCGAGGATTTTACCTGCTTATTATCCGGGGTAAGAAAACACAAACAATCCTGCGCCAACTGGCTTTCGGTTAAAGGTTCGGTGTTGTATGGATTCATATTTATGCACCAGGTACCGGTAGAAACCAAAATAAATTTTGCAGGGCTGGCCTTTAAATAAGGTGCCAACGAGGCCGAGCTGTCGTGAATTCCGATACCAACCTTTACTTTTTCGCCATAAATTTTTACCGGAAAAACCGCATCGTTCGAGATGGGTTCGGGCAACGAAATGCCATTGTCGCCAAGCCATTGATGGTATTCCATTTTATCGAAATCCCACATAAAAGTATGGCATCCGATGGAGGTGGGTTCCGAGGTAACTTTTTTAGTAAGCGAATACGACAGGTATTGCGGAAAGTGCAGAATTGACTTTGCCTTACCAAACACTTCCGGTTTTTCTTTTTTCAACCATAAAGTTTGAATTCCTGAGTTCAGCAAAAGCCCTAAGGCCGGGCTTGCCGTTTTTCGGCAAAATTCGCTTTTACCGCCGTATCTGGCAAAAAGGTTTTCCGAAATCGAATCAGGAATTTCTTTCAGATAATTGTAAACAGGTGTAAGCTGCTTGCCGTTTTCGTCCAGAAACATTAATGAAGCACCGTAAGTCGAGAAATTTACACCTACAAGCTTAAACTCCTGCTTTCTGGTAGTAATTTCGGCCAGTGTTTTTGAAATCCAGGTATTAATTAAGTCAATATCATCACATTCAAAACCATCATCATCTAAAACCACCGGAAATTTCTCTTCGTGCTGATAAACAACCTTAAATTTATTATCAAACAACAGTATTTTTTTGTTGGTTTTTCCGATATCGAAAACAGCAATTACTTCAGTCATCTCTTTAATTTTAAAAGATTAGCCTCTCTTGCCACTTAAAACACTGACGCATAAACACCAACAAGAGAGGCCTGATCAAACTATATTTTTTTTACTGAGCTCTTTTTGAAAGAACCTCGGTTTCGTATTTCTGAACTTCAGCAATGTAATCCATGCCGGTTGCAACACCTTCCTGCAAACAGTAATAATCCCAAACTGCGGCAAAAGGCATTGTTTTCAGTTCTTCGAGCATGGCCAAACGTTCGAAGTTTTTACCGGCTTCTTCCAAAGCAACCATATCTTTTGTAGGCTCAAGAGCTGCAATTAAGAAAGCTTTCATGGCCGCACGCGTACCCGTTACGTAGGCTCCAATGCGGTTAATTGAGGCATCAAAAAAGTCTAAACCAATTTTAACCCGACTAAGGAAATCGTTACGCATAATTTCGGAGGCAATCAACTGCACATCTTCATTTAATGTTACCACGTGGTCTGAGTCCCAGCGAATTGGGCGTGTGACGTGTAACAATACTTCGTCGATAAACTGAAGACAGGAAGAAATTTTATCGCCAACCTGCTCGGTTGGGTGGAAGTGTCCATTATCCAAACAAATCATTTTGTTGCGGCTAATGGCATATCCAAGGTAGAAATCGTGCGAACCAACCGTCATCGATTCTGCGCCAATTCCAAATAATTTACTTTCAACAGCATCTTTCATGTGTTCGGTAGGGTAGTCAACTTCCATAGCCTCATCCAACGATTTTTTCAAGATTGCCCTCAATCCGTTACGGTCAATCGGCACGTCTTTCGAGCCATCCGGAATCCAGGTATTGTGCACACAAGGCGTACCCAATTGTTTACCCATTTCAGCAGAAATGGCACGACAACGTTTCAGGTGTTCTACCCAAAATTTACGGTTTTCTTCGTTTTTGCTTGAAAGTGTAAATCCATCGGCAGCACGGTCGTGCGAGAAACACGAGGCGTTAAAATCCATTCCAATACCCTGGGTTTTACACCAGTCAATCCAGCTTTGGAAGTGTTTTACTTCAATTTGGTCGCGATCTACTTTTTCGCCCTTAAAATCGCCATAAATAGCATGAAGGTTTAAGCGCTGTGTACCCGGTAAAAGCGAAAGTACTTTTTCAAGGTCGGTACGCATTTCGGCAATCGAACGTGCTTTGCCGGGGTAGTTACCTGTAGTTTGAATACCACCACCCGAAAGCTCGGCATCAGGCGTTTCAAAACCACCTACATCATCGGTTTGCCAACAGTGCAACGAAATGTTTACATCTTTCATTTTTGCAATTGCAGCATCGGTGTCAACGCCAATTGCGGCGTATTGTTCTTTGGCTATTTCGTACGCCTTTTTAATTAATTCACTCATTTTTATAATTTTATAATTGTTGTTTTTTGATTGATTATCTGATGCTGGATCACAGATACCAGTTTCTGGAATTGCTTATTCATATTAAATAACATCCTAATTCTACAACATTCTATCTCTACTCCATATAAAATACTTCTTCCAACGGCACTGAGACCGGCGAATTATCAGGATTGGCTTTCATCACATCTTTCATAAAAGCCCACCATTTTTGCACAATTTCGGTTTGTCCTAAATCTTGCGAACCTCCTTCGCCACTCACCTTTTGAAAAGCAAAGAGAATGTTGGTTTCTTCGTCTAAAAAGATGGAATATTCGCTTACTCCGGCATCTTTTAGAAGCTGTTTAAGCTCGGGCCAAATTTCATCGTGGCGTTTTTTATATTCTGCTTTTTGCCCTTCGTTGAGGTACATTTTAAATGCTAATCGTTGCATGCTTTTTCAATTATTGATAAAGTTGTTTAAAGCGTATTCACAAAATCACTTTTAGCAATACCCATAATTATTACCGACAGCAAAATCAAACCAATTCCCCAGTAAATAGTAGCTTTTGTTTTATTAGAAACACCTGACCATTCTTTACGCCAGAATCCCCAAAAGTTTGCAGTAAGAATAATGGTTGACATATGCAGAATCCACGAACTCGCTCCATTGCCAATTTTGGTTTCTCCCATTCCGTAGAAAAAGAATTGTAAAAACCAGGTAGTTCCGGCCAGTGCACAGAAAAGGTAATTCTTTAAAAGTGGAGTTTTGGCATCAACAAAATCACGCCCTGTTTTATTTTTAAGGATTAAGGCAACCGACCAAATTAGGTTGGTGGTTAATCCTCCCCACAGAATTACCAGGAATATGATGTTGTTTTCGAACAAATATTTGCCATCGCTAACAAAAGCGAAATTATTAGTAACCGCAATTTCGCGCACTGCCTCGCCCATTTCTTTTCCTGCATCAATTCCGAAGCTAAAGAATGCACTTAAAACTCCGGAGATTACGGCAATTACTAAACCTTTTGTTAGTTTAAACTCGGTATTTACGCCTTCTTTTACATCCGCTAACTCTTTGTCTTTCATCAGCCCTGCCTTGCCACAAAGCACAATTCCAACCATCAAGACTAAAATGCCGAATAAAATAATCCGACCACTGGTGCTTGCCAGCATATCGGTAAATGAATCTCCTACAGGTAAAACTTCGCCCAAATTGCCAATATTACGTAAAATGGGCAGCCCCAGAGACCCCACCAACGATGTAATTCCGAGCAAAACAGAATTCCCCAGCGACATTCCAAGATATCGAATTCCAAGGCCGTAGGTTAAACCACCAATTCCCCACATTAACCCAAGAAAGTAGGTTAAACGTACGGTTGACGAATCGGTTTCTGATAAAATATCCTGCCATCCCGGAGAGGTTAACACAGTTGCGATGTATGGCATAATCAGCCACGAAAATAACCCTCCTACTATCCAATATATTTCCCAGCGCCACTTTCGTACCAAATTATAAGGCATGTACCAACTTCCTGATGATGCACCGCCTAAGGAGTGAAAAAGAATTCCAAGAATTGCATTCATAATGCTAGTTTTTAAGTTTTATTGATTTAAAATTAGACTTCAAAAGTATTTGTAAAACAAGAGCTAAACAATAGCTGTTTTGGCAGTTTTTTTATATATATTGGCACTAATTTATGAAAGACTACTTTAAATACCTCACAACCGCCGATGAGGATATTGACTGGGGCTTATACCTGAATGTTGCAGGCACTTCAGGCATTGCCCCCAAAACACTGTACCCTCCGCAGGAACACCCTTCAGAATACTTTTTCAGCTGGGAAACAGGCCGTATTTTACAAGAATACCAATTAAACTACATTACTAAAGGCACTGGTATATACGAAAATAAATATGGAAAATTCCAGGTAAAACCCGGAAGTATTATGCTTATATTTCCGAATGAGTGGCACCGCTACCGGCCAATTAGAACCAGCGGCTGGACCGAAAACTATGTTGGTTTTAATGGGCGGATCGCTAACGAATTATTAAAACATAAAATCTTTAATCCGAAACAACCGGTTATCAATTGTGGCATAAAAGAAGAAATAATTGACACCTATTTAAAGATTTATGATTTGGTGGAAAAAGAACGCCCCGGATTTCAACAGGTGGCTTCCGGAATGGTGGTAAAATTGCTCGGTTATATTGTTTCGTTTGAAAAACGAAAAGAGTTTTCAGGAAAACCCATTGCCAAAGTAATTGAACAGGTAAGGTTTTTAATGCGCCAAAACATTGAAACCGAATACAACATGGAAGAGTTGGCGCGCGTACACCATGTTGGGTACTCGTATTTTCGCAAAATGTTTAAGAAATATACCGGAGTTTCGCCGGCGCAATACCACCTTCAGTTGCGCATTATCCGAGCAAAAGAGCTTCTGGTTTCTACCGATAAAAACATTTCAGAAATTGCGATCCAACTGGGTTTCCAGAATGTTTATCACTTTAGCATGCTTTTTAAAAAGAAAACAGGAATGAGTCCTTCGGAATTTCGAAAAAGGTTGAATTAAAGCCAAGCCAATGGCTATTTTGGGCAATTGCTTCTTTTACAAAACTACGAATGGATAGAAAACAAAAAAGCTCCGAATTTCTTCGAAGCTTTTTGCGGTGTGACTCAGCTGGGGTTCGAACCCAGGACCCCATCCTTAAAAGGGATGTGCTCTACCAACTGAGCTACTGAGTCATCCTTTGTTGTTCCTTTGTTTCTCAAAGGCGGGTGCAAAAGTAATTATTATTTTTTTTCACACAAATCATCTGGCATTTTTTTTCAAAAAAAATTGAAACATTACTTCTCTGATTTACTATCTCCGCTTTCGACTCGTTGACAATTCTCAATCGCAACTCACACAAAAAAGCCAAATAAACAACAACTTACAACACCTTACCGCCTTGAACATTTTTATTTCGCACAAATAATTTGAAGAGCAAAAATTTTAATAGTAGTTTTGATTTTTTCAAGAACATTTTGAATTGAAAAGGGAGAACTTAATAATACATCAACTTGATTAGTACCGAAGGATATATTGTACTTGCAATTGTACTGTTAACGATTATTGCCCTGGCAAAAGAATTGATGCGCCCGGGTTTAATTTTTTTCTCTGCCGCAATAATTTTAATGGCTACAGGTTCCATAACCGACAAAGAGATGCTGGCAGGTTTTTCCAATAAAGGAATGATAACAATTGGCATTCTTTTTATTGTTAGCGAAGGTATCAGACAATCGGGCATATTAAACCGCCTTGCACAAACCTATCTTCCCCGCAAACGTCGGAAAATGGTTTCATTAATACCACAAATAATGTTGCCAGTATCGGTATTATCAGCTTTTCTAAACAATACTCCGGTTGTAATTATTTTTGCTCCTATCATCAAAAAATGGTCTGAAAACCTCAACCTGTCGTCTAAAAAATTTCTAATTCCCTTATCGTACGCCACAATTTTTGGCGGCATGTGCACCTTAATCGGCACATCAACCAACCTGGTTGTTCATGGCTTAATTCTGGAAAACGGCCACGAGGGCTTTAACATGTTTGAACTGGGAAAAATTGGTGGCTTTATTGCAGTTACCGGCACCATTTACATGACAGTTTTTAGCAACAGGTTTTTGCCCGGTGAGAAGATTTTTTTCAATGCTAAAAGTTCTACCGAATACAAAGACTATCATTACGATATTATTATCACCGAAAACAGTAATTTAATAGGCCTTGAAATTAGAAATGGCCGTATGAAAGAGCTTAAAGGCCTGATTATACAAACCATTAACCGCGAAGGAAATATTATTGAAACCCGAAAGGGGATATTTAAAATTCTTGAAAACGACAAACTGCTGGTTGCCGGAAAATCGGATCGTTTAAATTACATTCTGGCCAACCAAAACGTTAAACTTAGCGGAATAGATTTAATAAAAGATGTTCCGAAAGAAAACCTGAAACAATACGAAGCTGTTTTATCGCCAAGATTTCCGGCCATTGGAAAAACAATTCATGAGTTTAACTTTTACGACCATTACCAGGCTGTTGTACTTGCAGTACACCGAAACGGAGAACGGATAACCAGCCACAAAGACCAGCTAAAATTAAAAACCGGCGATAATTTGGTGCTACTCACTACCGAAAAATTTATTGAGAACTGGGGCGACTCCAAAATTTTTCTGCTCACATCATACATTCGCGATTACCGTTCAACCGGAACCTTTTGGAAAAAATGGATCGCTTTTATTATTCTGCTGGCTATGGTAATTGGCACAACCATTGGCAAGTTTATTGCCTCACCCGATGGCATTACTTTAGATATGTTCTTTTTCTCATCTATCGCGGCAATGTTGCTTATTTGGTTAAAAATAATGCCTCATCAAAAATACACCAAAGCTATTAGTTGGGATGTTTTAATTACCATTGCCTGTGCTTTTGCCATAAGTAAAGCCATGCAAAATTCAGGTGCAGCAGAAGCTATCGCACGCACCACCATAAACTTCTCGAAAGGTTTTGGCCCCATTGGCGTAATGGCCGCACTCTATATCATAACTGCAATTTTTACCGAAATAATTACCAATAATGCAGCAGCTGCCCTGGTGTTTCCAATAGCCCTGGCAGCCTCGCATCAGCTAAATCTCGATCCCAAGCCCTTTTTTGTAACCATTGCCATTGCCGCATCAGCAAGTTTCTCAACACCCATTGGCTACCAAACCAACCTTATAATCCAGGCTATCGGAAACTATAAATTCCGTGATTATGTAAAGATTGGCTTACCTCTTAACTTAATCGCATTTATTCTGTCCATGCTCCTAATTCCGTATTTCTGGAGCTTCTAATTAAAGTAACTGCTGACCACAATTGCTGTAGTAACAAAGCCCAGAATCCATCTGCTATTTAAAATCATTCTTAAATAAAATTTCTCATCAGACACAAATGTCTTTTATCCCTAAGTCAACCAGAATAAAGTTCTATATTTGCAGTCGTTTTGTAAGAAGTAAATTGAATTTTATACAGCTACAGTGCAGTTTACCAAAGCAATTTTTTGTATGAAGCATTTTTGCTTGCTGCCCGGTTGTTAATATAAAATAACAGGTAACAAAAATCTTTCACCGGTAAATTCACAAGCTTAAGTTACCAGTGAATGTTTGGAGTTAGCTGTTGAAAACAAACAATTCTATATATATGAATAACTATTCATTAACAAACCTGCGCGAACTGGAGGCCGAAGCCATCCACATCATCCGCGAGGTGGCAGCCGAATTTGAGAACCCGGTAATGCTTTATTCCATCGGAAAAGATTCTTCAGTAATGGTACGCCTGGCCGAAAAAGCTTTTTATCCCGGCAAAGTGCCATTCCCATTAATGCATATCGATTCGAAATGGAAATTCCAGGAAATGATTGAGTTTCGCGATAATTACGCTAAAGAAAAAGGCTGGGACCTGATTGTGCACCACAACAAAGAAGGCTTTGAAGGTGGCGTTGGACCATTCACGCATGGAAGTAAGGTACATACCGATATCATGAAAACCCAGGCTTTGCTGGCCGGGCTAAACAAATATAAATTTGATGCCGCTTTTGGCGGTGCCCGTCGCGACGAAGAAAAATCGCGTGCCAAAGAACGTATTTTCTCCTTCCGCGATAAGTTTCACCAGTGGGATCCCAAAAACCAGCGTCCTGAATTGTGGAACATTTACAACAGCCGCGTGCAGAAAGGTGAATCCATCCGGGTATTCCCAATCTCCAACTGGACAGAGCTGGACATTTGGCAGTACATCCGACTGGAGAATATCCCCATTGTACCGCTGTATTACGCCAAAGAACGTCCGGTAGTTGATATCGATGGCAGCCTGATTTTAGTAGACGACGAGCGTATGCCAAAAGAACTGCGCGAGAAAGCTGAAATGCGAAAGGTGCGTTTCCGTACTTTGGGCTGTTACCCGCTTACCGGAGCTATTGAGTCGGAAGCCGATACCATCGAAAAAATTGTGGAAGAAATGATGACTGTAACCGTTTCAGAACGTACAACACGGGTTATCGACTTCGACCAGGAAGCAAGTATGGAACAGAAAAAACGGGAGGGATATTTCTAAGAAGAGCAGTGAAAGGGCATGAGACCGCGTCGCCTTTGGCTCGCGGAACCGTGATTCAAAAAAAGTTTGTTGCAAGATTTCCCGAGGAGCACAGCGACGAAGGGAACTCATTCCAAAACCACTACAGCAAAAAAGAAAAAATGACAACAAAAAAATTAAACATACAAGAATTCTTAGATCAAGACCAAAAAAAGGATCTCCTAAGACTATTAACCGCTGGTTCAGTTGACGATGGCAAATCAACCCTGATTGGTCGTCTGATGGCCGACAGTAAAATGTTGTACGAAGACCAGCTGGAGGCCTTACACCGCGACAGCAAACGTGTGGGCCATGCCGGCGAGGAAATCGATTATGCCCTGTTGCTCGACGGACTGAAAGCTGAACGCGAACAGGGAATTACCATTGATGTGGCTTACCGCTACTTTTCTACTGCCAAACGAAAATTTATTATTGCCGACACACCGGGGCACGAGCAGTACACCCGAAATATGATTACCGGTGGATCAACTGCCAACCTGGCCATTATCCTGATTGATTCGCGCTACGGGGTAATTACCCAAACCAAACGCCACACCTACCTGGCCAGCCTTTTGGGTATAAAACACGTGGTGGTAGCTGTAAACAAAATGGATTTGGCCGATTATAAACAAGAACGTTTTGAGGAGATTAAAGCCGATTACCAAGCTTTTGTTACGCAACTCGATATTCCCGATGTAAACTTTATTCCGCTTTCGGCATTAAAAGGCGACAACGTGGTAGAAGCCGGCAATAACATGCCCTGGTACCACGGCCCTTGCCTGCTGGAATTTTTAGAGAATGTACACGTTAGCTCCGACCGTAATTTCGACGACCTGCGCTACCCGGTACAGTATGTTTTGCGCCCCGATATTAAGTTCCGCGGCTTCTCTACTTCGGTAGCTTCGGGTATCATAAAAAAAGGCGACGAGGTAATGGTGCTGCCTTCGATGAAAAAATCGAAAGTGGAAAAAATTGTTACCTACGACGGTGAAAAAGACTATGCATTCCCGCCCGAATCGGTAACCGTAACGCTGGAAGACGAAATCGACATTTCGCGTGGAGATATGTTGGTACACCCCGATAACCTGCCGCGTGTGGAGCGCCAGTTCGAGGCCATGCTGGTATGGATGGAAGAAAGCGAAATGAACCTCAGTACACAGTTCTACATCAAACAGGCCAATAACAACACCAAGGCCCGTATCGACGAGATAAAATACAAGGTAGATGTGAACACGCTTGAAAAATCAAATATCGAAAAGTTCAGGCTCAACGAAATTGGCCGCGTGGCTATTACCACTACCAAACCGCTGTATTTCGATCCCTATAAAAAGAATAAACAAACCGGTTCGTTTATTTTGATCGACCCGGTTACGCACAATACCGTTGCAGTTGGTATGATTATCGACAAACTGAATAGCAAAAACCTGACTTCGCGGATTACCGATGTAGATAAGGCCAAAATTGCCAAAGGCGAAGCGCTGATAAAAGCCGAAGAATACCAACAAAAGTACAACCAAAAGGGCGAAACCATTTGGATTACAGGCTTGCACGGATCGGGCAAAAACGAGCTGGCTTTTAGTCTCGAGAAAAAATTATTTGAAAACGGGGCTACGGCTGTGCTTATCGACGGTAGTTCGGTGCGTTCGGGCTTAAGCCGCGAGCTGGATTATTCTCCTGCCGACAGGGCCGAAAACCTGCGTAGGGTGGCACACATTTGCAAACTGCTGAACGACCAGGGTATTATAACCATTGCTTCGTTTATCAGCCGCAACGAAAGCCTGCGCCAACAGGTTGCCGAAATTATTGGCCCCGAGCGTTTCCACCTGTTTTACATGGATGCCGATGTGGAATATTGCAAGCAAAACAAGCCCGAATTGTACGAACTACTGGAACAGGGTAAAACTTCTGGTCTTCCGGGAGTTGATTTGGAATACGAGGCGCCGGTAAATGCAAAACTGCTGTTTAAACCTCAAAAAAATGAGGAAAACCTGGATGCCATACTCGATTATTTAGCTAAAGAAAAAGTGTTTCCTAACCATTAGGAAGGTTAAAATGAAGATTTTAGTTACAGGAGCCGCCGGGTTTATTGGCTTTCACTTAAGCAATAAATTATTGGAGCAAGGAGCAACAGTGGTTGGAATTGATAATATCAACAACTACTACTCTACCAACTTAAAATATGCACGTTTGGCCCAGGCCGGCATCTCATCAGAAGCAAAAAACTGGCAGAAGAAAGTGGTTAGCTCAACAAACCCGGGGTATTCTTTTGTTCGGATGAATTTGGAAGATCGCGATCAAATCAATAAACTTTTTGAACGCGAGAATTTTGACATGGTGTGCAACCTGGCCGCTCAAGCCGGCGTACGTTACAGCATCGAAAATCCACATACTTATATCGAAAGTAATATCGTAGGCTTTATTAATATACTTGAAGCCTGCAGGCATAATAAAATTCAGCATTTGGTTTATGCCAGCTCGTCAAGTGTTTATGGCAATAGTGCCAAAATGCCTTTGTCGGTAAACGATTCGGTTGACAACCCGATTAGCTTATATGCGGCAACCAAAAAGAGCAATGAACTGATGGCACACACCTACAGTCATTTGTTTGGGTTGCCATCAACAGGCTTGCGTTTCTTTACGGTTTATGGCCCCTGGGGACGACCGGATATGGCCTACTTCTCATTCACAAAAGATATTTTGGAGGGAAATACGATAAAGGTATTTAACAACGGCGATCTGTACCGCGACTTCACCTATATTGATGATATTGTTGAGGGGATAGTAAAAATACTTCACAGTCCTCCTTCTAACGAATCGGACGCGCCTTACAAAGTGCACAATATTGGCAACTCCAACCCGGTTAAACTGATAGATTTTATTGAAACCATTGAAAAAGCGCT
Source organism: uncultured Draconibacterium sp. (assembly GCF_963676735.1). NCBI lineage: Bacteria > Pseudomonadati > Bacteroidota > Bacteroidia > Marinilabiliales > Prolixibacteraceae > Draconibacterium > uncultured Draconibacterium sp. The sequence goes on from NZ_OY781464.1 coordinate 2,951,166, forward strand.
GGGTAAAAAAGCGCTAAAAGAATTTCACCCAATGCAACCCGGCGATGTATACAAAACTTTTGCCGATGTAAGTGCATTGGAGAAAGAGTTTGACTACAAACCCAATACCCCTCTTGAAAAAGGTATTAGGGATTTTGTTGCCTGGTTTAAGGATTTTTATCAATAACCTGAAAATAGATGTGGTAACATTCGGTAACCATTCATTTTTTTCTGTTATTAAAAAAATATACTACACTTAAAAGTAGAACTGGCAATCAGAAGTCAGAAGTATTTAGCAGGATCAGGACATAAAAAAATTCGGCGGATAGTAAACACTGTTAACTATCCGCCGAATTAAAAAAGGCAAGCCTGTAAGCCGGGTTCTGTCATCCTGTTATTGTTAAAACAACAGCAGGAGCTTTATCATTTATCTTGTCCCGACATCACTGTCGGGCTCCTGCAGCCTACCCCTCCAAAGTCTCTTGTGCGTTGAGAGCAAAACGGGCCGTTTTGCTGTACCGCAACAGCGGCAAACACTTTGGATATACATGGCTTTGCAACCCGTGAGACGTACGGCTAATAATGTTGCCACCACTACCGGTGCGCTTTTACCGCACCTTTTCACCCGTTCCCTGCTATGTACACGCCACAGCCGGGTGGTTATTTTCTGTTACGTTGCTATCCCCTTTCAAAGATCTTCCCGCTAAGAAGCACGGTGCCCTGTGTTGCCCGGACTTTCCTCAATCCTGATAAACCAGAACAGCGATAAAGCGGCTTGCCGGTGCAAAAGTAGTAAAAGGATTAATTAAAAGGATAAAAGATGAATAAAAAGGATGAATTGGAAGGATTAGAGGGTTAGTTAAATTTACGTTGATGCAACTTCTTACGCGATGATACAAAGATAGCAACAAGTTCCGACGCTTCCTTTTCAAGATTGTTTCGCTGCTCGGAATTAATGAGCCTTAAGTTATCAATTAATTCAAGCCAGAACTGCGCTTCATCAGCTTCTTCTACTACAATACTGATCTTCGGGACAAATGCCGCTGTTGACTGAGCTAATTTCGCCGCCCTGTAATTTGCTGCTACCGAAGATGAACATCTGATTAACTGCCCCTGAATATGTTTTCCCAAATAATTATTGGGTAGACTTTCTGCTAAACGAATACAATCAATACAGAAGCTTTTAGTTCTTAGTTTGAGGTCTTTTTCTTTGTTCATGATTAGAATTTATTGGTGATTACATTCACAAATTACATAATCTTCCCAATAATCCCTAATCATTAATCCTTCATCGTTATAGTTAATCCTTCAAATTAATCCTTTATCAATCATCCTTTTCTAAGAATCACCATCGTTGCGCCATAGCCATACTCCTTAAACGAAGCGTCCTGGAAATAGTATTTTTTGAATTTGCGCTGCAAAATATTGGCTACTTCCTGTTTTAAAACCCCTTGGCCCACACCGTGAATAAATACAATTCGTTTCACATGATTCTTTATGGCCAGGTTCATTTCCGATTCAACAGCCTCCATCTGAATTTCCAGCATTTCGCGGTTGCTCAATCCCTCTGTATTATCTATTAACTCAGTAATATGCAAATCGATTACAGTTTCTTCGGCAGAACGCTTCCGTTCCTTCTGCTTTGGCAGGTCTGCTTTTTCTTTTGCCTTCACAACTTTTTTAAAATCATCTTGCGTTAGCTTATCCAACTCGGGTTGCATGGGATGGGGTGTAATTTGCAAAACCAGTGCATTTTTTCTGAAATAGGAATTGCTACGAAATGTAGATTCTTTGTAAAACTTTACCGGATTCACTCTAAACTTTTTCACCACCGGTTCATTCCACGTACTTTCCGATTCTCGAAAATAAATGAGCTGAAAGCCAAAATCAGGCAAATCACTCAAATCCTCCTGAACCAATGCATCAATTTTTTCCCGCGAATTGGACTTAACAGTACCCTGCTTAACAGCAACAACCTCATCAGTTTTCAGGTGCGAATAATTATACAGCAGCTTAAAATTACTATCGTTTACCAAAAACATTTCAATTTCGGCATTTAACGGATTTTTTGAGTTATTGGGAACAAAACAAAAATAAAATTCAGGAGAGTTCTTACCATTTATAATTTCTCCTTCGGGCTCCAGAAAATCCGGCTCTGGCTGAATTTCTGGCGCCGTTTCAACTGTAGGCGAAGTAGTGCTTTCGTTTAATTCCGGTGCACTAATATTTACCAGTTCTTTAATGGGGTAAGGCACTTCAAAACCATCTTCACCCTCAACATTAACTGTGTTCTTATTAATAAAACCGGTTACAATACCTCCGCCAACATCATTTAAAAACTTAACCTTATCTCCTACTTTTATCATGACTTTTTCTCTTTTTGGCAAAAGTACAATTTTTCTTCTACTGACCTTGTCACTCCGCCCGAGGCTGTATATCAGCAAACAATAAAAATATTACTTTTGCTGCCACAAAAACTTACGTTTTGAGTACATACAAAGATATAAAGATAAGCGATTACACCTACGATTTACCCGACCATAGGATTGCCAAATACCCACTGGCAGAGCGCGATAAATCGAAATTACTGACCTGGTGCAACGGCCAAATAAAAGAAGATACTTTTGAGCATTGCGCGAAATACCTGCCCGAAGGATCGCAGTTGGTTTTTAACAACACGCGTGTAATTCATGCCCGCTTGTTTTTTTACAAGGAAACCGGAGCCAAAATAGAAATCTTTTGCCTCGAGCCTGTTTCGCCTGCCGACTACCAGGTGGCTTTTCAGAATACCGAAGAAGTGACATGGAAATGTATGGTGGGCAATTCAAAAAAATGGAAGGAAGGTTTTCTGAGTCTGAAGTTTGAAATTAATGGAAAAACTATTGAACTTACTGCGGCAAAAACAGCGCAGGAGGGCAACTCGTTTCACATCCGGTTTATGTGGAACGGAGGTGTGCATTTTTCCGAGATAATTGATAAAATTGGCCAACTCCCGATTCCTCCTTACCTGAACCGGGATACTGAAGAATCGGATGAAGAAAGTTACCAAACCGTTTATGCCAAAATTGATGGCTCGGTTGCGGCTCCTACTGCGGGATTACATTTTACAAAGCAGGTTTTGGAAACGCTAAACGCCAAAGAAATTAGCACCAACGAAATTACACTGCATGTTGGAGCAGGCACTTTTCAGCCAGTAAAATCGGAAACCATCGACGGGCATACCATGCACCACGAGCAGGTAATTATACCTATTGATATTTTACGCCGCTTTGTTGAGGATACTAAAAATATTATTGCGGTTGGCACCACCTCGGTACGCTCGCTCGAAAGCTTGTACTGGATTGGCTTACAGCTTGAAGAAAAACGTTTTAACCCCTACCGCCCGGAAGTAAAACAGTGGGAGCCCTACGAAAACAAAGCCAGCATTTCAATGGAAAAAGCCCTGCAAAATATCATCTATTTTCTGGTTGAAAACGGCGAAAAAAGTATTCGCTTTGCCACACAAATTATCATTTTACCCGGCTACAATTTTAAACTTATCCGTGGAATGTTCACCAATTTTCATCAACCGCAAAGCACATTACTACTGTTAATAAGTGCTTTTTTAGGCAACAACTGGCGAGACGTGTACAATTATGCACTGGCAAACAATTTCCGTTTTTTAAGTTATGGCGACAGTAATTTATTTTTGAAATAAGCGCTGGTAACACAAATTAACAGCTAAAACTTTGTACAAATTCCAACTTTAACCATATTTGTATTTGATATGCAGACAGAGCAAGAGTACAATTTTTCCTCCTTTATACACAACTCGGTAAAAAACTTTGGCAGCAATAAGGCACTTGGCTTTATTGACGAAGAATATATTACTTATACCGAATTAGGTAAAAACATAAAAGCCGTACAGGCGTTTTTAAACCAACTTGGCCTAAAAAGCGGCGATAAAGTAATTATTTACAGTCAGAATATGCCTAACTGGGGCATCGTGTATTTTGCGCTACAGTGCTCGGGAATAGTGGCCGTACCCGTTCTGCCCGAATTTAGTTCAGCCGAATTAGATAATGTAATAAAGCACTCGGAGTCGAAGGCATTATTCGTTTCTGAAAACCTACGCTACAAGCTTAACGAAGCTGATACCCAAAGCTTATCAGCTGTAATTAAACTTGAAAACTTTGAGGTTTTGAGTGCCCAAAAAAGTAACGTTCATTTTAAAAAAGATGCCGATTGCACCATCAATTATATTCCGGATGAGAATGAAATGGCTGTTTTATTGTATACTTCCGGCACTACAGGTAACTCAAAAGGCGTAATGCTCTCGCAAAAAAACATAATAAGCAATGTTATACAATCGGGAGCTGTTCAGGAAATAAAAGAAGATTTTCGGTTTTTATCCGTTTTACCACTGTCGCACACTTACGAAAATACAATCGGCTTTCTATTGGCGATTTATAACGGAGCCAGCGTAACTTACCTGCGCAAACCACCAACAGCAAGCATTTTGCTTCCGGCCTTAAAATCGCTGCGGCCCGACATCATGCTAACCGTGCCCTTAATCATCGAAAAAATATATAAAAACAGTATTTTACCGGGGATTAACAAAAAGGCGGCCACTCGCCTGATGCACCGGTTTGGCCCAACACGCAAACTTATTCATCGGCTTGCCGGAAAAAAACTGATGGAAACATTCGGAGGCCGTTTAAAGTTTTTTGGAATTGGCGGAGCCAAACTCGATGCTACCGTTGAACGTTTCTTGCGTAATGCCAAATTTCCCTATGCCATTGGTTACGGACTAACAGAAACGGCACCACTACTGGCGGGTTCAAACCCAACACAAACCCGCCTGCAGGCAATCGGTCCAAAGGTTATTAACTGCGAAGTAAAAATTAATAAGCCCAACCCGCTAACCGGCGAAGGCGAAATATGGGCCAAAGGGCCAAACGTAATGCTGGGTTATTATAAAAACGAAGAAGAAACCCGCAAAGTACTTACAAAAGACGGGTGGTTTAAAACCGGCGACCTGGGTGTTTTTGATAAAGATGGATGGTTAAGCCACAAGGGAAGATTGAAAAACCTGATTGTTGGAGCAAATGGCGAAAACATATATCCTGAAGAAATTGAGTCAATCATTAACAACTTCAGACACGTAGTTGAATCGCTGGTTGTGCAAAAAAAAGGCAAACTGGTGGCCATGGTTCATTTTAACCGCGAAGAACTGGAGCAGCGCATCAGTGAAATGCGGGCAGGTGTTAGCACAAAAATCGACGAAAAAGTTGAAGTTATTTCGCAACGTGTTGATGAAACAATTGATGAGTTAAGGATAGAATTGCAACATTACATAAACGAGCGGGTTAACAAATTCTCGCGGGTGCAATTGGTTATTGCACAACCGTCGCCTTTCCAGAAAACAGCAACACACAAAATTAAACGCTACTTGTATTATTAATTTTCATTTTTACCGATGAGTTGCTAAACCTTCCAATCAATAAAAAATCAGATTCAATTATATTTTAATAAAACAAAAAACTCATGGCAGATTATTTTAAACAATATCCTGACCAACAAGGATTTTATAAAGAATACGGAGGTTCTTTTATTCCTCCGCAGTTACAAACCGAAATGGCTAAGATTACCAAGGCTTACCATTCTATTAGCAAATCGCACAATTTTATTTCCGAGTTACGCAGCATTCGAAAACATTTTCAGGGCCGTCCTACACCCGTTTATTTTTGCGAGAACTTATCGTCAAAATACGGTGGCCGCATTTACATGAAACGCGAAGACCTGAACCACTCGGGCGCGCACAAATTAAACCACTGCATGGGTGAGGCCTTGCTGGCCAAACACCTGGGCAAAAAACGACTGATTGCAGAAACCGGTGCCGGACAACACGGTGTAGCCCTGGCAACTGCAGCAGCTTATTTTGGTTTGGAGTGCGAAATACACATGGGTGAGGTTGATATTGCCAAAGAACACCCCAATGTGGTTCGGATGAAAATATTAGGCGCCGAAGTTGTGCCGGTTAGCCACGGATTAAAGACACTGAAAGAAGCCGTTGATTCGGCGTTTGAATCGTACCTGAAAGACCCGGTTAACACCATTTACTGCATAGGGTCGGTGGTTGGGCCGCACCCCTTTCCAATGATGGTTCGCGATTTTCAGCGCGTGGTAGGAATTGAAGCCCAGGAGCAGTTCTTCGAAATGACCGGTGAAAACCCCGATCACGTAGTAGCTTGTGTAGGCGGTGGAAGTAACGCCATGGGCATGTTCTCAGGCTTCCTCGATATTGAAGAAACCGAATTGCACGGTGTTGAACCGGGAGGTGTTGGAACAAAACTGGGCGAGCATGCCAGTACCATTACTTACGGAACACCCGGCGTTATCCACGGTTTTAAATGCTATACCCTGCAAGACGAAAACGGCGACCCCGCACCGGTTTATTCAGTAGCCAGTGGCTTAGACTATCCCGGCGTTGGACCGGAGCACAGTATGTTAAAAGATATGGGTAAAGTAACCTATGGTGTTGCCGATGATAAAGAAACCATTGATGCCTTTTACGAACTGAGTCGTTTGGAAGGAATAATACCTGCATTGGAAAGTGCCCATGCGGTTGCCTACGCGTTAAAACTTGCGAAAAACAACCAGGAAAAATCAATTTTGGTAAACCTCAGCGGTCGTGGCGATAAAGACATCGACTTTGTAGTTGAAAAATACGGTTTACCTGAATAGATAACCTGTTTCATAACTTTAAAAAAGTCTGGTTTTGAAAACCAGACTTTTTTTTCGACAATTAACAAATACTAAATCCCAATAATAACATAATGTTAGCTGTATTAATTTAAAACTAAGTCCACACACCCTTATTATTCGCTTAACATCCAAAATCAATTATTTGTCTACGTTTGCACTCCCTTTGAAAAAAGGGTAAAAATTGAAAACAAATTTAGACAATGATTACAGTATCGAATTTAAGAATACAGTTTGGCAAACGCATACTATTTCAGGACGTTAACATGAAATTTACGGCCGGAAACTGTTATGGCGTTATTGGAGCAAACGGAGCAGGAAAATCAACATTTTTAAAAGCAATATCGGGGCAAATTGATGCTACGGCAGGGCATATCTCGCTTGAACCAGGCGAGCGCCTGTCGGTTCTTAGCCAGGACCACTTTGCTTTTGATGAGTTCTCGGTGCTAGATACTGTGATGAAGGGACATGCCGAGCTTTGGGACTTGATGAAAGAAAAAGATGCGCTTTACATGAAACCTGATTTTTCGGAAGCCGACGGAATTTTAGCCGGCGAGCTGGAAGAAAAATTTGGCGATATGGGCGGATGGAATGCCGAAAGCGATGCAGCTACTCTGTTGAGCAACCTTGGAATAAAAGAAGAGTACCACTACACACTGATGAAAGACATGAGCGGGAACCAAAAGGTTCGTGTTTTGTTAGCGCAGGCTTTATTCGGAAACCCCGACAATCTGCTGCTCGATGAACCTACCAACGACCTCGACCTGGAAACCGTTGTTTGGCTCGAGAATTACCTGGCTAACTACGAAAACACGGTTTTGGTAGTATCGCACGACCGCCACTTCCTCGATGCCATATCTACCCACACCATCGACATTGATTATAACGATATAAAAATGTTTGCCGGAAACTACAGTTTCTGGTATCAGAGTAGCCAACTGGCACTGCGTCAACAGCAGGCTCAAAACAAAAAAGCCGAGGAGAAGAAAAAAGAATTGCAGGAGTTTATTTCTCGATTTAGTGCCAACGTCGCTAAATCGAAACAAACTACCAGCCGTAAAAAAATGCTCGAAAAACTGAATGTTGATGAGATCCAACCGTCAACAAGAAAGTACCCTGGAATTATTTTTACTCCCGAGCGCGAGGCCGGAGACCGTATTTTGGATGTAGAAAACCTGAGTGCCAGCATTGAAGGAACCACACTTTTTAAAGACGTGGAATTTTCGGCGCAAAAAGGAGAAAAAATTGTATTCCTGTCGCGCGACCACCGTGCAATGACTGCCTTTTTCGAAATCATTAATGGGAAACGTGAAGCCGACTCAGGAAGCTACCAGTGGGGACAAACCATTACATCAGCTTATCTGCCATTAGACAACTCGGAATTTTTCAATAGCGACATGACCCTGTTCGACTGGTTGTGCCAGTTTACTACTGATACTACCGAAATTTATATTCGTGGTTACCTTGGCCGAATGTTGTTTGCCGGCGACGAGATATACAAAAAAGTAAACGTACTTTCGGGAGGCGAGAAAATGCGCTGTATGATTGCAAAAATGCAGTTACTCGACGCCAACGCATTAATTCTGGATACGCCAACCAACCACCTCGACCTGGAATCGATTCAGGCTTTTAACAATAACCTGATAAAATATCCGGGCAACGTTTTCATGTCATCGCACGACCATGAGTTTATCTCATCGGTGTGTAACCGTATTATTGAGCTAACACCCAATGGCATAATCGACAAACTAATGCCCTACGACGAATATATTGAAGACGATAAAATTCATGACCTGCGCGAAAAACTTTATGCAGTTTAAGCCAACTGATAAATGCAAACCTCCGAAAATTATAAAGGCGTTTTAAAACCACAATTATCACGATATGAATACGCAACGAAAAAACATTAAACTTAACGCCCAGGTTGAGATTGTAAAAAAACAACACCAACAATCAGGCGAATTAACAAGTGGCACTGTTCAAAAGATTTTAACCAAATCGGCCATACATCCACACGGCATAAAAGTAATGCTAAAAAGTGGCGAAGTGGGCCGTGTTAAAACAATCATTTCAACTTGATTTTTTACCGGGAGTTCATCTGCTAAACTCCCGGTAAAACCAGCACTTACAAATTATTACAAACACCTGACTTTCAGTTAAAAATCAAAACCCACACACCCACATAGGTTCAAATCCCAAACAGAACAAACTTAACCAATTGACTATCTGGGCGTTACAAACACAACACATTATTAACACAAATTTATTAAAGATTTAATTCTCTATTGCAACATATGCACTCTAACTAATAGAACACAATAAACCACCTATTAACTCCTGTGTATCTATTACTTACACGAGTTTGAAATTTTAGAACTACAAAACTGTCTTATAAATAATTTTTCTATATAAAGAATTTTTTCGCTATTAATTACCATTTCTGCCTTAAATCATGTAAATGGTATTGCTTTTGAGATTATTTTTGTATCGGAATTGACAGTATTAATGGTTTTGCACAGTACTTGATGAGATGAAAGTATCAGAAAAAATAGAGTTACTTAAGAAAAAACGCGAAGAGATCCGGAAAATGGGTGGAGAAAAGCGCGTTGAGAAACAACACGAGAAAGGAAAACTAACCGCTCGAGAACGTTTGAACCTGCTTTTTGATGAAGACAGCTTCAGAGAAGTAGACATGTTTGTTGAACACCGTTCGGTGAACTTTGGACTTGAAAAGGTAGATATTCCTTCGGACGGAGTGATTGTTGGCCATGGTTTGGTAAACGGAAGACCGGTATTTGCCTACTCGCAGGACTTTACCTCGCGCGGTGGTTCGCTGGGCGAGATGCATGCAGCAAAAATCTGCAAAATAATGGACCTCGCGGTAAAAGCCGGAGCACCCGTGGTAGGCTTAAACGACTCGGGTGGTGCCCGTGTGGAAGAAGGCGTGGATGCACTTAAAGGCTACGGCGAAATTTTTATGCGCAACTCGCGTGCATCGGGTGTAATTCCACAAATTTCGGCCATTATGGGGCCTTGTGCCGGTGGTGCCGTGTACTCTCCTGCAATGACTGATTTTGTTTTTATGGTAAAAAAGCAAAGCCATATGTTTATTACCAGTCCTTATGTTATTAAAACCGTTACCGGCGAAGAAACCACTTTTGAAGAACTGGGTGGCGCCATGGTACACAATACAAAAAGCGGTAATGCGCACTTTGCCTGCGAAAGCGACGAAGACACCATTGAAGCCATTAAAGAATTATTGGAATTTTTGCCAAACAATAACCTCGAAGAGGCGCCAAAAGTACCAATGGGCGACGACCCTGCCCGTTTGTGCGAAGAACTGGATACTGTTATTCCCGATGATTCGAAAATACCTTACAACATGGTTGGCATTATCGAGTCGGTGCTTGATAATGGCGAATTTATGCAGGTACACGAGCATTATGCCGAAAATGCCATTGTTGGTTTTGGCCACCTGAACAACCGTTCGGTAGGTATTATTGCCAACCAGCCTATGATACAAGCCGGATGCCTTGACATTGACGCCTCTGACAAAATAAGCCGTTTTGTGCGCACCTGCGATGCCTACAATATTCCAATGATCACCTTTGTGGATGTTCCCGGGTACCTTCCCGGCGTTCAGCAGGAATGGGACGGGATAATCCGACACGGTGCCAAACTGCTGTGGTCGTATGCCGAAGCTACCGTGCCGAAATTTACGGTGGTTACACGTAAAGATTACGGAGGCGCATACCTGGCCATGTGTTCCAAACCACTGGGAGCCGATTTGGTATTTGCGTGGCCATCAGCTGAAATTGCAGTAATGGGAGCCAAAGGTGCTGTTGAAGTAATTTCAACCTACCGCAAACAAATTGCAGAAGCCGAAAACAAAGCAGAAATGACTCAGGCAAAAATTCAGGAGTACGAAGAAGCTTTCAACATTCCGTATTTAGCGGCAAAACGCGGCTACATCGATGATGTAATCCTGCCAAGCGAAACAAGAATGCGTTTGATTGATGCCCTGGAAGTTATGTCGACCAAAACAGAGATTTTACCACCAAAAAAACACGGAAATATTCCACTCTAAAATTTTTTGATTATGACAGCACGAGAAAAGAAAAGAAAAGCTGCTATGATTGCCGTTGCCTATTACCTGGAACAGGAAGCAGCCAAAAACAAATTGGAAGTAAAAGACTACAGTGCCTGGGTAAGTTCGGGCAAAGAAGTAATTATGGACAACCGCAATATGGTTCAGCGCCGCGGCCGTGCATTACGAAAACGTGCCTAGTTTTTTACACAACTACAAATAACCGAAAAAAGAAACAAAGAGATGAATTACGATAAACATGGAGTTTTGGAAATGTCGCAGCTTGAATTTGGGCCCGACAGAACCAAAGCAAGCAACCCTATAAAAATTAACGATGTAAGTTTGCGCGATGGCCACCAGTCGTTATTTGCCACACGCGGACGTACCGAAGACATGCTTCCGGTAGCCGAAATGATTGACAATGCCGGCTACAATGCTGTTGAAACCTGGGGAGGAGCCACTTTTGATACCATGCACCGTTTTTTGGCCGAAGACCCATGGGAACGCCTGCGCACTCTGAAGAAACATATGCCGAAAACGCCATTTTCAATGTTGCTGCGCGGACAAAATGTGGTGGGTTACCGCAACTACGCCGACGATGTGGTTAAAGCTTTTATTCAGCGTGCCATCGACAATGGAATGGATATATTCCGTTGTTTTGATGCACTAAACGATTACCGCAATTTTGAAACCGCAGCAAAGGTAATTAAAGACAATGGCAAGCACTTTCAGGGCGTGGTATGCTACACCTTAAATCAACCCCGACTGGGTGGCGATGTGTACAACATGGACTACTACCTGAACAAGGTAAATGAACTGGTTAAGTTTGGTGTAGATTCCATTTGCATAAAAGATATGGCAGGCTTAATAGCTCCATACGATATTTACAACCTGGTTCGCGAGATTAAAAAGGTTACCGACATCCCGCTGAACCTGCACACTCACTTTACTTCGGGCATGGGTGATTTGGCAATTTTTAAAGCCATTGAAGCCGGAGTAGACATTGTTGACAGCTGTATTGGACCATATGCTTATCGCACTTCGCATGCTGCTGTTGAGCCAATTATTATGTCGCTGCTGGGCACCAACCGCGACTCGGGTATGGACATCAACCAGATTACTGCGATTGCGGAAGAAATGGAGAAATACATTCCAAAATATAAACACCTCGACAATAATCCAAAATACGCCACAACCGACATAAATGTGCTGCTGCACCAAACGCCGGGGGGTATGCTTTCGAACCTGGTTAACCAGCTAAAAGCAATGGATGCGCTCGACAAGCTGCCAGAGGTATTCCGTTTATTGCCAAAAGTGCGCAAAGACCTTGGAAATATTCCATTGGTTACACCTACCTCTCAAATTGTAGGGGTGCAAACGGTAAACAATGTACTTTTCGATTCGTATGAAGGAGAATATGCCCAGATTACCAAAGAGGTAAAAGACCTGTGTTACGGTTTGTATGGCAAAACCACCATGCCAATTAATCCGGAAGTAAGAGCAAAAGCCTTAAAAGGCTATCCGCGTGGCGAACAGCCAATAACTGAACGCCCCGGAGCTATCCTTGAGCCCGAAATGGACAAAGTAAAAGCTGATTTTGCCGATTTGGCGAAAGATATTGACGACGAAGTGTTATGCGCTTTGTACCCGGTAACCGGCAAACGTTTTCTGAAATGGAAATATGGAATGGAAGAGGTACCTGCCGAGTTTAAAGCAAAAACAATGGAGCAGGTAGAAAAAGAAGAAGAACTGATTCGAAAAGCTTTATCAGGCGAATTGACCACGAAAGGCAAAGGCGGCGCAACACGCGAACTGGAAGTTAAAGTTGACGGCGAGGTATTTACCGTTGAAATTAACGACCCAAATGTTGCTGCTGCACCACAACGTATGCGCAGAACTAAAGGTGGGGGAACAAAAGAGGTTTCGGCAGAAGGAAGCGTTATGGCTCCAATTCCGGGTATGATTGTAGAATACAAGAAAAAAGTGGGCGACAAAGTTGCCGTTGGCGAAACTGTAGTGGTACTTGAAGCCATGAAAATGATGAACAACCTTGATGCAGCAGTAAATGGTACGATAACCGAAATTAAGTACGACCAGGGAGACTCTGTAGTAAAAGGAGATGTACTTATGGTTATTGAGCCACTTGAATAGCAACAACTTTCAACAAGATGATACAAAGGCAGGTTCCGAAAGGACTTGCCTTTTTTTCTGAAAGTCTCTTAAAAGTCAATGGTAATAGCTGGTTCAAAATCTATTGACTTACCCTAAGGGAGCGTTAGATGAATTTTTGTACTACTCTCATTCCTGTTAATGGCTCGCGGGAATCTTGATAGTTTTATGCCCATTTATCAATCGATGAATGTTTTTTTTGAGGCCATACCCGCAGCCCGATTACTCGCGACTGCCGTAAAAACGATCCAGAATCGATCCGTCGTTGGCTTCTTTTGATAAGGATTCGATGGTACTTTTGGGTACGTCATAAACATCCAAAACGATTAATCCGTCGAGGCAGTTATTAAATTTCGGGTCAACATTAAAACCTATAATTTTAGCATTTAGCTTAATATATTTTTTTAAAAGCACCGGCAACCCCGAATTTAATTCATCCAAATCGCCAATAGTTTTATCAAGCCGGTTAATGTCGTGCTCCATATTTTCCATTAACAGGTTTAAATCCACATTGTCGCTTTTAAACTTATAGCTGTTTCGTGGTTTTATGTGCTGAGCCATTTTCCAGTTTAAATGGTTCTTCATGATAAACCTGATAATTAAATCTTTCGAAACTTTTGAATAATTGTTGCTAATACTTACCGGACCAATAAGGTAACGGTATTCCGGATTTTTAAGCAGGAAGTATAAAATACCCTTCCACAACAAAAACAAGGGCATGGGTTTACGCTGGTATTCTTTAATTACAAACGAGCGCCCCAATTCAATGCTTTCTTTTAATACCGGGTTAAAGTTTTCGGCAATACGGAACAACGATTGCAGGTAAAAACCTCTTCTGCCATATTGCTCCATAATGTCTTTTCCTTTTCCCAGTCGATAAGCGCCAACAATCCGGTTTTCATCTTCATCCCAAATAAACATTTGGTGGTAGTACAAATCAAATTCGTCAATATCCAAACTTCTATTTGTGCCCTCACCAACTTCCCGAAAGGTAATTTCGCGTAAACGCCCAATTTCGTTTAAAACGTTCGGAATTAAAGCCGACGGTGCACAGTAGGCCGTATAATTTTTTAATCGAAATAAGGTGTGGTCTGCTTTAATCGCCAGTATTTCTTTTTGGATATATTCAAAAGGAACCGGATCGATTATAGTGTCGGGTTTTACTTTTGGCTTGAGTGCATAGTTAAAAAAGCGCCGTATTTCAATATCCGATTCCATGCAGTAGGTTTTGGCACGCAAAAAACGCCCAAACTGGTACACATCGCAATATTTTTCCTGCTCTTCAACTTTTATGGCACTGCCAATGCGCAGCTTAATATTTTTATGTTTTTTACTTAAAATCTCAGATGGAAGTCTGGCGCTTTTTAACGAGGGGTGAATTTTTGCCACCAGGTGTAACAGGCGACTATTAGTTCCCTGAAAAAGAACCGGAACAACCGGCACCTGTGCCTTTTTAATAAATTTCACCACCGGAAACTGCCAAACCTTATCGGTAACGCCTTCAAACGAATCTTTGGTATTTACATCAATGGCCGGAAAAAGACAAAGAACACCCCCGTTTTGTAAATGCCCAAAAGCTTCTTTTAAACCGGTGTAATTGCCATTCCCTGCATCGTCAAACGGATTCTCTTCCATAAAATAATCCGAAACGGCATCGATTTTTTTCAATAGAAAATTGGCCAGCACCTTTACATCATTTCTAACCAACGAGAGGTATTTTATCAGCAAAAGCCCGTCAAATCCTCCCAGCGGATGATTGGCAACAATAATAAACGGCCCTTCTTTGGGTATCTTTTTTAACTGCTGTTCATCAAATTCGATGTTAAACTCCAGTGTTTTTATTAACTCATCAATAAAATCTACCCCTTGCTTTTCAGCAATTTGACTGTAAATTTTATTCAATTTATTAAAACGCAGAATGTACATCAGAAATTTGGCGAAATAATCGCCGCTGGCGAGTAAAGCAGGACGATCTTTAAAAAGATCTTTTGGCTTAAGTAATTCCATTTATTGCTGTTCAGCTATAATAACTTCAAATACTTCATTACAAAAATAAAATGTTTTTTGAATTATCGCCGATCTCCATCAAATTCTGTAAGTAATTTCGCATTTATCGGTCTGTATAAGAATCTTTATTCTTGCGGTATCATTCTTTTTTTAATCATATTTGGCTTTAATTTGTTATAAGGAAACAAAATATTTAGATGACAGAAAACAAACTACATATTACCGACTGGCTGCCAACCTCGAAAAAAGAGCTTAAACAGCTGGGATGGGAGGAACTTGATGTTATTTTATTTACCGGCGATGCCTACGTCGATCATCCATCGTTTGGAGCTGCAGTAATTGGGCGGGTATTGGAAGCCGAGGGCTTACGAATTGCCATTGTTCCGCAACCCAACTGGACCGATGATTTACGCGATTTTAAGAAGCTGGGGCGCCCCAGGCTGTTTTTTGCGGTTACTGCCGGAAATATGGATTCGATGGTGAACCATTACACTGCCGGAAAACGTAAACGCTCAAACGACTCTTATACTCCGGGTGGACAGATTGGAAAACGTCCGGACTACGCCACTATTACTTACTCAAAAATATTAAAAGAACTATATCCTGATGTACCTTTGGTTATTGGAGGAATTGAAGCATCGCTGCGCCGCTTAACCCATTACGATTACTGGTCGGACCGGTTAATGCCATCTATTTTGGCAGATACCCAGGCCGAACTGCTTTTTTATGGCATGGGCGAAAAATCGATTGTGGAGTTTGCCCGATTGGTTAAACGCGGTATTCCCATTGAAAGTTTGACAACCATACCCCAAACGGTTTTTATGGTAGATGAAGAAGAAACTTATGCTACCAAAAAAAACTGGGACGAGTTGGAGTTAGCTTCGCACGAAACCTGTTTAGCCGACAAAAAAGAATTTGCCCGAAATTTTATGCACATCGAAGAAGAATCGAATAAAATGGAGGCAAAAAAACTGATTCAGGGCTACGGGCAGAAAAAGATAGTGGTTAATCCGCCATGGCCTACCTTTAAAGAAAAAGAGATTGACCGGGTTTATGACCTGCCCTACACCAGGTTACCTCATCCACGTTACGACGGTAAGGCTTCCATTCCTGCTTACGAAATGATCCGGCATTCCATTAACATCCATCGCGGCTGTTTTGGTGGGTGTACCTTTTGTACCATATCCGCCCACCAGGGTAAGTTTATTGCCAGCCGGTCGGAAAAATCGGTTTTAAAAGAAGTGGAAAAAGTTACCGAAATGCCCGACTTTAAAGGTTACATCTCCGACCTTGGTGGCCCATCGGCAAACATGTACCGCATGAAAGGAATTCACGAGGAAATTTGCAAAAAATGCAAAAGGCCTTCGTGCATTTTCCCGTCGGTGTGCAAAAATCTCGACATTAACCACAAACCTATGCTCGAGCTTTATGAGAAGGTAAGAAACAATCCGAAGATTAAAAAGGCATTTATTGGCAGTGGTATCCGTTACGACATGATACTGGAAAAAACAAACAACAAGGAGGTTAATGAAAACAATAGAAAATACCTGCGCGAAGTAATTAAGCATCACGTTTCGGGCCGACTAAAAGTGGCGCCCGAGCACTCGTCGGACGAAGTGCTTAAATTTATGCGTAAACCATCATTCAAGCTGTTTGAAGAATTGAATAACGAATTTGTAAAAATCAACAAAGAAGAAAAGCTAAACCAACAGCTTATTCCTTATTTTATTTCCAGCCATCCCGGAAGCAAGTCGGAAGACATGGCCAACCTGGCGATTCAAACAAAAGATATGAATTTCAGACTGGAGCAGGTTCAGGACTTTACTCCTACCCCCATGACCCTGGCAACTGTAGTATACTATTCGGGCTATCACCCCTATACCATGGAACAAATTTATACAGCTCGTAACAAAGATGCCAAAGAACAACAACGCCAGTTCTTTTTCTGGTATAAAAAGGAATTTCGGAATAAAATTATTCGGGATTTAAAAGCCAAAGGACGCGACGACCTGATTAAAAAGCTTTTCAATAAAAACAAAAATAAACAGCAATAAAACGAGTCTGAAAATAAACTACACCCACCGGGATAATTGGAACGAACGAATTCCATAAAATACCTTAGAAAATAAATAATTTATGAATATGAAAAATACACGATTGCTTGCATTGTTATTAGCCCTTACTTTGGCAGGTTGTGCCGAGGTAATGCAAATTGCACAGCAAACCCTTGAAGGGGATGCTCCACTTACCCAAACAGAAATTGTGGGTGGACTGAAAGAGGCACTGATTACCGGCACCAATAAATCGGTTGATATACTGGGTGCAACAGACGGATATTACAAAGACGAGCTGGTAAAAATACTACTCCCGCCTGAAGCCGATATTATTGTTGACAATATTGGGAAAGTACCTGGTGGTGAAAAACTGCTCGACGATGTTTTACTAACTATTAACCGCGCTGCCGAAGATGCTGCAAAAGAAGCCGCCCCGATATTTGTAAACAGCATAAAAAGCATGACTATTAACGATGCAGTTGGCATTTTAAAAGGTACCGACAATGCTGCAACCACTTATCTGCACAAAACCACGTACAACCAGCTTTTTGAACTTTACCGACCAAAAATAAAAACATCAGTAGAAAAGGAACTGGTTGGTGGCGTATCAACCAAAGAAAGCTGGGACACCCTTGTGGGAAAATGGAACCAGGTTGCCGGATCTTTTTTGGGGCAAACAGCCGGGTTAAAAACAGTTGATACTCAGTTGGAAGACTACCTGACGACCAAAGCACTTGATGGGGTATTTTTGAAAATTGCCGCCGAAGAAAAACTTATTCGTGAAGACCCTGCTGCCCGGGTTACAAGCCTGTTAAAGAAAGTATTTGGCTCGCTTGACTCCTAATTGTCTTCACCATAATTTTTAGCTTGTAAAACATATTTGATTGAATAATTGCACAATATTTCATAATTTCATTTAGCCTGAATGAACAAATACTTGCTTTTATTCGCCAGGCAAATGTAATAACCTGTTAAAATTAAGCGCCATGAGATTAGAATTTGTAAAAGTAGAAGAGGCCAACGATTTGGTTAACCAATTGATTGAACATCATCCGCAAGCCATTTTTTTAACCGACCACGATTTTAAGGTAAAATATTTTAATAAATCATTCCAAAAGCTTTCAAAAAGCGACAAGGGAGATATTATTGGACATGAGTTCTGCGAAATAATGGGCTGTACCCAGCGCGAAAAAATTACGGCAAAAGACGGTGGATTTTGTAAACGCTGCCAGCTACGCGATTTACTTTCCGGCTCAAACCTTTCGGAAATGGTTCTTATTCGCGATTTTGTAATAAATAATAAGGTAAAAACAAAACACCTGCATATCGATACGCATCGTGTGGTAATGAACGACCATAAATACCGATTGGTAGTTATTGAAGACCGAACAGGACATACCATAAAATAAGCGAAACAACAGGCCCGGAAGTTTTCCGGGCTTATTTTTTATATTTTCTGCCCTGCCAGGTATCACGTTCTTTCAAACGTTTTTTCACCTTGTCAACAAATTCAAAATTTTTCAGTCCCCATTTCGGGGCAATCAGCATTTCGGGTGGTGCCTGGCTAATAAAACGCTCCACAATAATTTCAGGATTTAGCAGTTCCAGATAATCCACAACCAAATCAATATAATCTTCGGCCGTATATAAATGAAAACTATCCGGGTTTTCGTCAAACTGTTTTTCCAGCAAAGTGCCTTTATGAATCTGCAACTGGTGCAACTTCAGGTTTTTAACCGGTAATTGAGAAATTACCTTCGCCTGCTCCAGAACTTCCTGACGGCTTTCGCCCGGGAGCCCCAAAATCATGTGCGCACAATTATTAATGCCTCTTTTGGCCGTTTCTTCAATTGCCCTGGCAGCATCAGTAAAAGTATGCCCACGATTTATACTTTTTAGCGTACGGTCGAGATGCGACTCCACGCCCAACTCCACCATTACATAAACTTTTCGGCTTAGTTCGGCGAGGTAATCAAGCAATTCGTCATTTAAACAATCGGGCCGTGTAGATATCACCAAACCAACAACTTTGGGATGATTCAGGGCTTCTTCGTACAAACGTTTTAAATCGGCTAGGGGAGCATAGGTATTGGTATAAGCCTGAAAATAGGCCAAAAAACGCATGGTTTTGTATTTGCGGGCAAAAAAAGCAACGCCCTGCTCAACTTGCTTACTTACACTGTTTTCCAGGTTGCAATAGGTGGGTTTAAATGTTTTATTATTGCAATACGAGCAACCTCCAACTCCCTTGCTTCCATCGCGGTTCGGACAGGTAAAACCGGCATCAATCGAAACTTTCTGCACCCGCCCCGAGAAGCGTTCTCTAAAATATGTCGGAAAATCATTATAGCGCCTGTCGTGCCCCCAACTGTATACCTTGTTTTGCATGCTGTTTTTGTAAGACTGCAAAAGTACTCATTTTTAAAACTTCCATCCTCATAACAGAAACTTATCAACAACTCTTGAAAACTTTCGGCGAATGAAACAGGTATTGCTTTTTAAATACAACGCCAAATCTCTATTTTTAAGAAAAATTCAGACAACTATGTTTTCAGAAAAAGATAAAAAGCAAATTCAGGAGCGCGGCAGTAAACTGGAAACCGTGCAAAACCAAATTGAAAATTTTAAAAAGGGTTTCCCTTTTTTACATATTGAAGACGCTGCATCAATTGGCAATGGCATCATTCATCTGAATCCGGAAGATTTAAAGAAAAGATGCGATCGTTATGATTCAAAAATAGCATCGGGTACAAAAGCATTGAAGTTTGTGCCGGCTTCGGGTGCCGCAAGCCGAATGTTCAAAGCGCTTTTTGAAGCATTGGAAGACTGCAGTTCAACGGCTGAACAAGAAGTGCTTCAGAAGAACAAAGCCGCTAATGAATACATTGACGGTCTCAACAAATTTGCTTTTGCTGAAGAACTAAAACAAGCCATGAGCAATACAGAAGATTCGGTAAAAAATAAAATCGATTTTCTGTTAACTGAGAAAGGCCTGAATTACGGGGCAAAACCAAAAGGACTGCTTAAATTTCATAATTACACGGATGGTGCCCGAACTCCTTTTGAAGAACATTTGGTTGAAGGAGCCATGTATGCAGCTGATAGCGAACAAAAAGCAAGTTTGCACTTTACAGTTTCGCCTGAGCATCAGCCTGGTTTTGAAGAACTGCTGAATGAAATAAAAGAAAAATACGAAACGAAATTAGGTATTCGTTTTGATATTAGTTTCAGTCAACAAAAACCATCAACCGACACCATTGCTGTTGACCTGAACAATGAACCATTCCGAAATCCGGATGGCAGTTTGCTGTTCAGACCGGGAGGGCACGGTGCACTTATTGAGAACCTTAACGACCTTGATGCCGATATTATTTTTATAAAAAATATCGACAATGTGGTGCCCGACCGCTTAAAACAACCCACTGTTGATTACAAAAAAGGACTTGCAGGCGTATTGCTAAAACACCAGGAGAAACTTTTTTATTACCAACAGGCTTTAAACGAAAAACATTACACGGCACTACAGAGCGGCTTTTTAGCCGAGGCGGCCAACTTTTTAGAAAACACATTAAATACCAAACCGGAAAAAAATCATTATTACACCGAACGAGAAGAGTTATACCACTACCTGAAAGAGAAATTTAACCGTCCGCTGCGGGTTTGCGGAATGGTTAAAAACCAAGGTGAACCCGGTGGCGGCCCATTTTGGGCAACCAATGCCGATGGTACTGTTTCGTTGCAGGTAGTTGAAAGTTCGCAAATTGATCCGGATAGCGTTCAACAACAAGGTATTGTTAAACACGCTACACATTTTAATCCGGTTGACCTGGTTTGTGCTGTTAAAAATTACAAAGGCGAAAAATACGACCTCACACAATTTACCGATCCGGCTACCGGTTTTATTTCAAAAAAATCGAAAGACGGAAAAGAACTGAAAGCACAGGAGTTACCCGGCTTATGGAACGGTGCAATGAGCAACTGGAACACGCTTTTTGTTGAAGTTCCGATTGAAACATTTAATCCGGTAAAAACAGTTAACGACTTATTGCGCGATCAACATCTGTAAGATTGTTTTTGTGTTTTGGGGCGAATTATTAATTTCGCGAACTCATTTTTGCCAATGAACGAGGAAAGAGATAGTTTTAGGGAAGAAGATATTAGCGAAGCACTCAGAAGATTTAAGAGCTCGTTGGTATCGGGAAGGAAACGATACTTTGATGTATCGGAATTTGAAGGGATTGTAGAGTTCCTGATGGAAGAGGGCGACTTGCAGTCCTCAGAAATAGCTGCTAAACAGGGAATTCAAATTCACCCTAATGCCGTTCCGCTGCACTTAAAATATGCCCAAATACTTTTAAGTAAAGGAAAATACCAGCAGGCACAAAAATATCTCGACTTTGCCGAACGTGTTGAAACAGGCAACCCCGATGTTCATTTGCTAAGGGGCTCGGCTTCCTTAATTATGGGTAAAGAGGATGAAGCAAAAGCAGCATTTAAAAAAGCAATTAAAGTTGCAGGCGGCGAGGCCGATGATGTGATGTACCACATTGGGTCGGCTTTTATACAAATTGGAGAAATGAGTGAAGCCATTTCTTATTATAAAAAGGCATTAAAATTAAACCCAAAACACGAACTGGCTTTATACGATCTGGCATTTTTTTGCGATCAGATTGGAGATTACAAAAGTAGTATTAAATACTATAACCGTTTTATTGATAACGACCCATACAATTACACTGCCTGGTTTAATTTGGGAATTGTTTTTAATAAAGCCGACAAGCACGACAAAGCCATTGAAGCTTACGAGTACACCCTTGCCATAAACGAAAATTTCCACATGGCATTATTTAATATCGGAAATGCATTGGCCAATGCCACTCGTTTTGAAGAAGCCATAGAAAAATACCTGGAATATCTGGAGTTTGAACCCGATAACGATGATGCACATTGTTACCTGGGCGAGTGTTATTTAAACCTCGACAACCTGGTTAAAGCGGAGCATTATTACCAAAAAGCCCTACGCATTAACAACGACAACGATACAGCATACTTTGGTATTGGCCTTATTATGTGGATTGAGAAAAAATTTGACAGAAGCATTGAATATATCGGTAAAGCTGCCCGGCTCGACAAGCAAAACTCGGAATACTGGCTTACCCTTGGGAAAGTTAACAACGACGCCGGACACCTCGATGATGCGGTAAAAGCGTTTAAAGAAGGCGTACGTGTTGATTCGGAAAATACCGAAATATGGCTAACCTGGGCCGAAACCCTGAAAAAACACGATCAGATTTCGGATGCCATACGCATCATTAAAAAAGGTATTAAGAACAACGACGACTCGATGTTAAAGTATCGGCTTGTGGCCTTATTGCTGCAATGCAAAAAACGAAAAGAAGCCTACGAGTGGTTGCGAACAGCTATGAAACAAGACTTTGAAAATATCAACTACCTCTTTGATATTTACCCCAGAGCTTTAAAAAGCAAACAGCTTAAAAAAGTTGTTGACGATTTCCGCCGGGGTGATAAATAAACCTATGGTGTTGGCTCTTTCCCAAATACATTATTAACTCTTTACCTGGCCAAAAACATCTACTGTTGTTTTACAATTTGTTTTTGTATTTTGGCGTCCCAAAACGTCGCAAGTTTTACGACACAAATTCAAACCATAGATGAACAGATCAGCAAAAGACTATATTACACTGGCGCTAAAAGGTATGGGCATGGGAGCTGCCGATGTGGTACCCGGGGTATCAGGAGGCACAATTGCTTTTATTACAGGAATTTACGAAGAGCTTATCAACTCTATAAAATCGGTTAACCTGCACGCAATTAAACTTCTGCTAAGTTTTAAACTGGCCGCATTCTGGCAGGCTATAAATGGTTCTTTTTTAATTAGTGTGTTTATAGGAGTAGGCATTAGCGTATTTTCGCTGGCCAAAGGACTCGAGTATTTGCTTCATCACTATCCAATTTTGGTGTGGTCGTTCTTTTTCGGACTAATTGTTGCGTCGGCCATTTATGTGGCACGCTCTATAAAACGATGGAAAGCCGATACGGTTATTGGTGGGTTGGCAGGCATTATTATTGCCTACCTGATTACTGTAATTACACCGGCTGAAGCCAACACCAGTTACTGGTTTATATTTCTGTCTGGCTCAATTGCCATTTGCGCCATGATTTTACCGGGTATTTCCGGAAGCTTTATCCTGGTTTTATTAGGCATGTACAAATTTATTTTATCGGCTGTTGGCGATATGAACCTGGCCGTGATTTTAACCTTTATGGCAGGTGCAGCAATTGGAATAATCGCATTCTCCAATGTTTTGTCGTGGCTGCTCAGGAAATTTCACAACACCACCATTGCTGTTTTAGCCGGATTTATGGTGGGATCGTTAAACAAGGTTTGGCCGTGGAAAGAAGTTACGCAAACCATTATCGACCGCCATGGAGAACTTAAGCCCATTGCTGAACGAAATATTTTACCGGGCACCTACGAGCAATTAACGGGAAACGAGGCCTGGCTTTTGGGAGCAATTATACTGGCCCTTGCCGGTTTTGCCTTAATTTTTGTGGTAGAAGGAATTGGCAAGAAATTGAAAAAATAAACAGTCTCTGTAAACAACAAACGAAAAATATCAATTATCCAATATTCAGTTCAGAACATCCATCAACCAAACAAAACATGGATATTTGGATATTGAACATTGAAAATTCTACATTAGCAATTAAAACATCAGCACATGAAACGATACGGCTTATTAGGCTACCCACTCACCCACTCTTTCTCGAAACGTTATTTTACCGAGCGTTTTGAAAATGAAAAAACGGCGGCGACTTATGAAAATTTTGAGATTGATAGCATTGAGAAATTTCCGCAAGTAGTGAAAGATAATCCCGAGGTAGTTGGTTTTAACGTAACAATTCCGTACAAAGAACAGGTTATTCAGTACCTCGACGAGTTGAATGATTCGGCCAAAGAGATTGGAGCTGTTAATACAATCCGGGTAACCCGAACCGAAAACAGTATTCATTTAAAAGGATACAACACCGATACTTTTGGTTTTGAATCGTCGTTGAAACCCTTTCTGAAAGATCACCATAAAAAAGCACTGATTTTAGGAACCGGTGGTGCGTCAAAAGCCTTAAAATATGTACTTGGCAAGTTAGGAATCGAATACATTTCGGCCTCTATTGAAGAGTTGAAAGAAAATGAAATTCGATACGAAGATATCGACGAGCAAATGATGAACGAACGATTGCTTATAATAAACGCCACTCCGCTGGGTACCTATCCAAAAGTTGAGACGTTCCCAAATATTCCCTACGAGTTTATCAACGGGAAGCACTTGCTTTTTGACTTGGTTTACAATCCTGAAGTAACCCAATTTTTAGCCAAAGGAGCAGCCAATGGCGCTACCATAAAAAACGGTTACGAGATGTTACTGAACCAGGCAAAAAGGTCGTACGAAATCTGGCAGTCAGGAGAATAGTTTTTTATTAACACGCAACTCAAGCGCAATATCTTTTTTTTACGAAAAGGTAAAAAACAGCGTTGACTCATTACGATAGTAAAAACAGAAATACAACGAATTATGGATAAAACAAAAGTTCTTTTTGTTTGTATGGGTAATATTTGCCGTTCGCCAAGTGCCGAAGCTGTTTTTAACGGCTTAATAAAACAGGCCGGTATAAGTAAACAGTTTGAGGTTGATTCGGCAGGCACATCGGGTTGGCACGCCGGAGAACCCGCCGACCGGCGTATGCAAAGCCATGCCATACGCCGCAACTACAATTTAACAAGCATCTCCAGAAAATTTAATCCGGCAAGCGATTTTGAATATTTTGACTATATCATTGGAATGGATGACCAAAATATGAGCAGCCTTAAAAACATGACCCGCAGTGCAGCCGATCTGGCAAAACTGCACAAAATGACTGATTTTGGCATAGAAAGTAGCTACGATGAAGTACCCGACCCATATTACGGAGGAGAAGCGGGTTTTGAATTGGTGCTTGATTTACTGGAGGATGCCTGTCAGGGGTTTCTGAATGCAATTGAAAAGAAAAAAGCTGAATAATAAAATCATTATTCAGCTTTTTTCTGGCTATTCAAAATGGTAAAGAAAATTTACCAAACAGTCGTAGGCAGGTTTCTTTTCGCCTTCAATATCTACAACAATTTTTACCTGAATTTTAGCGATGCCACGCAGATTCTTAATGTCGTTTAACGATACGGTTGCACGTATTTTATCGTTCACCTTTACCGCTTGCTGAAAACGTAAACTTTCAATTCCGTAGTTCACAATCATTTTTACATTGCGTACATCAACCACATTGTACCACAAATAGGTTAGCATCGATAAAGAAAGGTAACCATGTGCAATGGTTGTTTTAAACGGCGACTCTTTTGCTGCACGCTCAGGATCGGTATGAATCCACTGATAATCAAGCGTTGCATCGGCAAACTTGTCAATTTGTTCCTGGGTAATCTGTACATAATCAGAAACCCCGATAACCTGCCCCAGAAGAGCTTCAAAATCCTCGTAGTTGTTTATAATTCTTTTTTCCATTGAAAGTGTATTCTGCTAATTGATGCGCCAAGTTAAGCCTTTTTAGGGAAGTATAAATGCAATCAGCAAGCCGAATATTCATATTTTAGAAAGCTTTTACAATCCCAAACTGAATTTTAATCCTTTATGTTCAATTTTTTAAACCTTTTGAAATAAAAATTCACTGCAAAGATTAAGCATAATTTCGCGACCTAGCGGTCTGCATTTCACAGAAATTCGTAACCTTTGCACTTCAATTTCTAGCATGAAGAATATTTTACGTACCACCACCTTTTTAGCCATTATTGCCTGCTGGCTTTGGTCTACTGCATTTGTTGGGGTTAAAATTGGCTTAGAGCACCATACTCCGTTTCAGTTTGCAGGTATCCGTTTTATTATTTCCGGAGTACTCATCTTTTTGTATTTCGGTAAACCCAGGCAGTATCTCCTGCAGCTAAAACAAAATTTAAAGTTTATTCTGCTACTATCTCTAATTCAAATTTTTGCTCAATATGCCCTTTTTTACAGTGGCATAAACCTACTTCCAAGTTCGCTTTCGGCAATGATTATTGGCTCTCAACCACTCTTTATTGCCATGGTTGCACACTTTTCATTTCATAACGACCGAATGACATTACGAAAAACACTGAGTATTTTAATTGGTGTGGTGGGAATTGCCATTATTACGCTTGGGCGCACAAGTGTTGAAATGCAAGGCGAACTGGAATGGCTGGGGATTTGCCTTCTACTGATTAATAATATTGTTTCAGGCTATTCAAATGTGCTGATTGCCAAAAACACTTCGGGTATTTCGCCGGTGGTTTTAAGCTCCACCTCCTTAATTATCGGAGGTCTTATGCTTTCGGTGGTATCGGTACCACTCGAGGGAATTCATCTGGGGCCTTTCCCGGCAGAATATTGGTATGCCCTGGCATGGTTAAGCTTTTTGTCTGCTGCTGCTATTACCATCTGGTATTCATTGTTAAAGCGCCCCGGCATTAAGGTTTCAATATTAAATGTTTGGAAGTTTTTAATTCCGGTGTTGGGTGCAGCCCTTAGCTGGCTTTTGTTAAGCAACGAAAAACCCGACCTAATTTCAGTTTTAGGTATGCTGGTAATTGCCTTGTCGTTAATAAGCCTTAACTATGCCAACCGAAGGGATCAGCAAAAACAACAAACAAAAAAAACCGAATAACTGCTTCTTTTCAGCTATCCGGCCTTTCAAAAATCGTTGTTTTTTATTCTTCCAGTACCAGCAGTTCAATGGTCTTAAAATCGGTATTGTGGCTTTCGGCCTGAATAGAAATCGTTCCTTTTGTAAGTAATTTGTTGCCATCAGCCGGTAACAGTTTTTCGTAGTACTGGTCTCGCGGGTCGAGCTGTGGTTGCTCGTAGTACATTACTTCTTTACCATCTACAAAGTGGCGGATTATTTTGTCACCACGCACTTCAACTTCAACAATCACCCACTCGTCATCAAGCTGAGTATCAGATTTAGAATTAATGCAGTACTGTTCAATCAACTCACCATTCATTATTACATTAGTTCCCGGAGTACATAAGTTCATTGTTGAGCGTTCGCCTTTACCCGAAATTCCGCCTAATAGCTGTACCTCAATTGAAGTCGGAAAATCCTGGTCCAACTCCATCGATTCGGCACTTTGCCCGTGAATCATTAAACCATTATTCCGAAAAGCCCAGCCCGGACCACCCTTTACCTGTGCGCCAACAAAGCGGTAAACAACCCGAAGCCTGTAGTGCGAAAAAGTGTCCTTGTAAAACAAGTGCCCGAACTTGCCATTCCACTCGTCCCAGTTTTCGTACGACACGCGCAATATTCCATCCTCAACCCGAAATGTATTTTTATAATTCTCTCCTAAAACTTCACCTTTAAACTTTACTTGCCAGTCGTTTAAATCTTTTCCATTAAATAACTGAATCCAGTTTTCACCTGGTTTTGCCGAGCTTTGCTGTTTTTTATCAGCATTTGTGCAAGAGCTTAAAAATAAAACACTTACCAGAATAACTTGTAATAAATAGTTGTTGTACCTTATCATTATTGATGATTTTTATTGATTTAGTTAATGAGAGTAAAGGTAAACTATTATGAAAAAAATAAAAATTAACCAGTTGGTTAAACTTTTTGACTAAAAGCTTGTGTTTTTGATCGACACTTCTTAATTTTGACCAGATGGTTAAACTTTTTGGTTAATTTTATGAATGAAACAAAAAAAGACAATACAGAAGAGAAAATTCTGAAAGCGGCCCAAACAGTATTCATTCAGAAAGGCATGGATGGGGCACGCATGCAGGAAATAGCCAATGAGGCAGGGATAAACAAAGCGCTGCTGCACTACTATTTTCGATCGAAGCAGCTGTTATTCAACGCTATTTTCAAGAAAGTTTTTGGTAAAATATTACCCAACATCATGCAAATGGTACGCTCTAATCGCCCAATTGAAGACAAACTTGGCCTATTTATCGAAAACTACATCGACCTCCTCAGCAAAAATCCATTTCTCCCCACATTTATTTTAAAAGAAATTAACCGCGATGCAGCCTTTCTGGCCAAGGTTATAAAAAGTAATGGCATAAATCCTACAGAGGTTTTTAACATGTTGGAGCAAGAAATGGAGAAGGGAAACATTCGAAAAATGGACCCGCGCGAAATATTAATTAACATACTTAGTTTAAGCATTTTTCCTATTGCCGCAAAGCCATTAATGTCGGTAATGTTTTTTGAAAATAAGCAAAAAGATTACGATGCTTTTATTGAACAACGTAAAACCAGCGTAAAAGAATTCGTCTTAAATTCTATTCTGGTAAAAAAGAGTAGTTAAAACACAAAAAAAGAGGCGTAAAACTACTGAATCGTGTAACGAAATAAACACAAGCCAATGAAAAAGATTCTGTTACTTCTAATTCTTCCGGTGCAACTGGCTGTTGCCCAAACCAACATTCACCTTGATAGTTGTTATGTTTGGGCAAGGCAAAATTACCCAAACCTTAAACACACCCAATTATGGCAAGAGATTAGCGCACTTACCATTCAAAATAAGGAAACTAATTTGTTGCCACAACTCACCTTAAACGGACAGATCAGCTACCAGTCGGATGTTACTGAAATTCCGGTATCGATACCGGGCATGTCTATTCCAACCGTATCAAAAGACAGGTACAGCACTTATGCCGAGCTGCAACAATCAATTTGGGACGGGGGAGTTACCAAAGCCAGCAAAACACTGGAGCAAGCCATTTTAAAAAGTAATCTCAGCCAGCTAGAGCTTGAACTCTATCAGTTAAACGACCAGGTGTTGCGCGCCTTTTTTACTACACTGCTTGTAGACCAACAGAAACAAGTGATACTAGCCCAGTTAAAAGTGATTGCTAAAAAACTGGAACTCGTACAGTCAGGAATTCGCAATGGTGTTACCGAGCCAGCTGCAGCATTGGTGCTTAAAGCGGAGGAAATTAATCTGAAACAAAGTATTGTTGAGCTTCAGGCAGCCCGCAATGCAAGTTGTAAAATGCTGGCGGTTTTAATCGGCAAAACGGTGAATGAACAATCGAAATTCCTTTTTCAGCCCACATTTACTCCTGACACAAGACTTGTTCGCCCCGAGTTGCAATTGCTGGCCAACCAACGAGAACAGCTTGGTTTCCAAAGCGAACTAATACAAAAAACACGAAATCCTAAATTCTATGGATTTGGCCAGTTAGGTTACGGGAAACCGGGTTTAAATATGCTACTCGACGAATTTAAAGGCTACTATCTCCTGGGAGTTGGTGTATCGTGGAATGCTTTCGACTGGAAAAAAACCAGCCGTCAACAACAGGTTTTACGCCTTCAGCAAGACATGCTCCAAAGCCAGGAACAAACCTTTTTACAAAATATGAGCATTGTTCTTATTCAACAAAAAGAGGAAATAGCGAAGCTGGAACTTTTAATTAATAACGACCGCCAACTTGTTGGTTTAAGAACAGAAATTACCAAAGCAACAGCCTCAAAACTTGAAAACAATGTAATTACTGCCACAGACTATGTTCAGGAACTACAAACAGAAACCATTGCCAGGTTACAGCTCGAATTGCACAAAATTCAGTTAAATCAGGCCCACGAAAAATATATGCTGCTTAACGGAAAAACGCTAAAAACCGGCAATGAAATCAATTAAACCATTACTTGTTATGAAAAGAATAATCGTCCTTACTTCAATTGCTGTTATGCTATTTTCTTGTGAACGAAACACCGAAACGGCCGATGCTTATGGCAACTTTGAGACAGAATCGGTAATTGTTTCTGCCGAAAATACCGGAAAAATTATAGCGCTAAACATTAAAAAAGGCGACATCATAAAAGCAGGATTTCAGGCTGTACTTATTGATACCACACAACTACATTTGCAACATTTGCAGGCTAAAGCACAGCAGGCGGCTGTTATAAGCAAACGAAGTTCAATTCAATCGCAAATTGTTGTTCTTGAAGAACAAATGAAAAACCTAAAGGTGCACGAAGTGCGCATAAAACAAATGCTAAACGATGGTGCGGCAACACAAAAGCAACTTGATGATGTACAAGGACAAATAAGTGTAATTGAAAAACAAATTGAGAATACAAAAACACAGTTTTTACTCATCAAAAAAGAGTATGACGTGTTAGCAGCTCAAGAGCAATCGCTCATTGATCAGTTAAAACGCTGTACCGTTAAATCCCCCGTTTCAGGAACGATTTTGGAAACCTATGCCGAACGGGGTGAACTGGCAGCAACCGGCCGGGCCTTATTTAAAATTGCAGATATAAACCAACTGGAGCTAAAGGTTTATGTTAGCGGTGCGCAACTGCCGCAAATTAAACTTGGACAGAAAGTTTCCGTTTATACCGACCGGAATGAAACAGAAAACCAGTCGTTAACCGGCACCATATCATGGATTTCGCCTGAAGCCGAATTCACCCCAAAAATTATTCAGACCAAAGAAGAGCGGGTAAAACTGGTTTACGCAGTTAAGGTAGCTGTAAAAAACGATGGAACATTAAAAATAGGAATGCCAGGCGAAGTGCGTTGGCAATAATTGCTGTTTTTCATGATCGAGATTTCCGAAATATGCAAGTCGTATAAAACCACCAGGGCTCTGGCAGGCATAAACCTGCATATAAAAAAAGGCGAACTTTTTGGTTTAATTGGCCCCGACGGCGCCGGGAAAACAACCCTGATTCGAATTTTGATGACCCTGCTTTTACCCGACTCGGGCACGGCAACCCTTGATGGGATAAATGCGGTGGACGCCTATAAAAAAATAAGGCAGATAGTAGGTTATATGCCGGGACGATTTTCGCTGTACCAGGATTTAAGCGTTGAAGAAAATCTTAAATTCTTTGCTACCGTTTTTGGTACCAGTGTCGAAAAAAACTACGATCTTATCCGCGACATTTACCACCAAATTGAACCCTTTAAAACACGCCGGGCAGGTAAACTTTCGGGGGGAATGAAACAAAAACTTGCCCTTTCGTGCGCATTAATCCATAAGCCTAAAATACTGGTGCTCGACGAACCAACAACCGGCGTAGATGCGGTTTCGCGAAAAGAATTCTGGGAAATGCTTAAAAACCTGCAGCAAAAAGGAATTACAATCCTGGTGTCAACACCGTACATGGATGAAGCCAATTTATGCGACCGCGTTGCTTTAATTCAAAAAGGAAATATCCTTGATGTAGATGCGCCCCAACGGATAACTGAAAAATTTCCGAGGAAAATAATACAGGTAGGAGCCAAAAATATGTACCGCTTAATAAATGATTTACGTGCTTTTAAAGCGGCAGAAGCGGTTTATGCTTTTGGCCAACATGCGCATTTCACAGGGGTTAACGACCAGGTTGAACCCATTGAGATTGACAGGTATTTGCATCAAAAGGGCCACACTGAAGTGCTGGTGGAAGAAATTCCGGCAGGAATTGAAGATGTTTTTATGAACCTAATGGAACAACAGAGTTAAACTTGCAATGAGAATGGAAAACATAATATCGGCAAAAAACTTAACCAAAAAGTTTGGCAGCTTTACAGCCAATAATGCATTAAGTTTCAATGTAAAACAAGGAGAAATTTTTGGTTTCCTCGGAGCAAATGGTGCCGGTAAAACCACCGCAATCCGAATTTTATGTGGACTTTCAGCACCAAGTTCAGGCGAAGTTACAGTTGCCGGTTTTAATATTTACAGCGAAACCGAAAAAATAAAGAAAAACATCGGCTACATGAGCCAAAAATTTTCGTTGTACGAAGACCTTACCATTTCAGAAAACATAAAACTATATGCCGGTATTTATGGAATTAAAAGAAAACAACGAATTGAAAAAGAAGCACAACTTTTAAAACGGCTTGAGCTGGAAGCGGTTAAAAATAAACTGATAGGAGACTTACCCTTGGGCTGGAAACAAAAGTTGGCTTTTTCGGTTGCCATATTTCACCAACCAAAAATCGTTTTTCTTGATGAGCCGACAGGCGGAGTTGACCCGGTAACGCGACGTAAATTCTGGGATTTGATTTATGAAGCGGCCAGTAATGGAATTACCATTTTTGTAACCACACACTACATGGACGAAGCAGAATACTGCGATCGGGTTTCCATAATGAATGCCGGAAAGATAGTGGCGCTCGACACGCCGGCCGGGCTAAAAAAACAGTACAGCGCCACCAATATGGACGAAGTATTTTTAAAAATTGCCCGATAAATCCGCAGAAAAAAACGCTTGCAGCCTTAAATAAGCAAATAAAATGAAACAACTGAAATCATTTATACAAAAAGAATTTTACCACATTTTTCGCGATCCGCGAACCATGCTCATTTTGTTTGGCATTCCGGTGGCACAGTTGCTAATTTTTGGTACGGTTATTAAAAGCGAGATAAAAGATGTTCACATTGCCATTTACGACCAGTCGAAAGATGTAACTACGCAGGAAATTACCAACAAACTGCTTTCGTCGGGCTATTTTGTTTTAGACAAAAACCTCGACAACCTTAACGAAATTGATGCCATATTCAAAAAAGGAAAAGTAAGGCAAGTTATCGTTTTCGAGAATAATTTTGGTAACAACCTGGGCAAAGAAGGCAGGGCTGCAATGCAGTTAATTGCCGACGCATCAGACCCTAACACGGCAAAACTGGCCATTTCGTATACCCGGGCAATTGTTAACGACTATATTGCCAAAAGCTTCGGTGAAACAAAAAAGCCCATGCAAATAACACCTGAGGTGCGCATGTATTTTAACGAAGAAATGAAAAGTGCTTATATGTTTGTTCCGGGAGTAATGGCCCTTATTCTGATGCTGATTTCTGCCATGATGACTTCCATTTCGATTACCCGCGAAAAAGAGCTGGGTACCATGGAAATTTTATTGGTTTCGCCTTTAAAACCAAGTCAGATTATTATTGGCAAAGTACTCCCCTACCTGTTGTTATCAATTGTAAATGCTTTTATAATTGTACTAATTGGCCATTTTGTTTTTAAGGTGCCGGTTAACGGTAGTTTTCTATTATTGATGCTTGAAACGATACTGTTTATTTTAATGGCGCTTTGTCTTGGCATCCTCATTTCTACCGCCGCAAAAAACCAAATGACCGCCATGTTTATTTCAATGATTGGATTAATGCTGCCAACCATCTTGCTTTCGGGCTTCATTTTCCCCATTGAAAATATGCCCGTGGTTTTGCAATACTTAAGCCACATTATGCCGGCACGGTATTTCATCTCAATAGTAAGAACCATTATGCTAAAAGGCACAGGAATACTCTTTATTTGGAAAGAAACGGCAGTTCTACTGGGAATGACCCTCTTTTTTATAGCCGTAAGTGTAAAGAAATTTAAAATAAGATTGGAGTAAAAATAGTCCCGTTTTAATGGAAAGGGAATAAAAGAACAAGCGTAATTTTCTAAATGAAAACCATAAGCTACATACTACAAAAGGAGTTTCGGCAAATCTTTCGGAACCGCACCATGCTGCCAATGATTTTTATGGTGCCCATTATTCAGATGTTGATTTTGGTATTTGCTGCCACTTACGACATGAAACGAATAGATATGGTGATAGTTGACCACGACCTATCGGAAAATTCAAAAGAACTGATTGCCAAATTCAACGGAATTCCATTTTTTAATGTGCTTCAGCTGGAACAGTCGGAAAAACTTGCCGAACAAAAATTACTGACGGGGGAAGCCGATGTAGTTCTTGTTTTTCCGATGGATTTTGAGCGAAAGCTTATTCGCCACAACCACACAAACATTCAGCTCCTGGTTAATGCCATTGAGAGTAACTCAGCTCAGCTCATATACACTTACGCTGCCAATATTGTGGCCGATTACAATCAACAGATCATCTCAGAATGGAAAGCAATTCCGGAGTTTGAAGCACCTGCACAAATTAACATTGCTGAAAACTATTGGTACAATACAGAGCTGGATTACAAGTGGTTTATGGCTCCGGGTATTTTGGCCATTCTGGTAACCCTGATTGGCATGTTTATGTCGGGAATGAACCTGGTGCGCGAAAAAGAAATTGGCACCATAGAACAACTTAATGTAACGCCGCTAAAAAAATACCAGTTTATTATCGGCAAATTAGTACCGTTTTGGATAATTGGTTTATTCGATCTGGCTTTTGGGTTGGCAATTGCCTGGCTGGTTTTCGATCTTCCGATTGTGGGCAGCCTGTTTACCCTGTTTTTTATGGCCGGAATTTACCTTATTGGTATACTTGGTTTAGGCTTGTTTATTTCAACCCTTGCCGATACCCAGCAACAGGTAATGTTTGTGAGTTTCTTCTTTTTAATGATGTTTATTTTGATGGGAGGTATTTTTACGCCGGTTGAAAGTATGCCTGACTGGGCACAAACTATCGACCATCTTAACCCCCTGTACTATTTTATGCGAATAATGCGTATGGTTGTTTTAAAAGGATCAGGCTTCACCGAGTTACTTCGCGAACTTATTTCCTTAACCTTTTTGGGAATTACCTTTCTGAGCCTGGCCATTTGGCGTTACCGAAAAACGGCCTGACAGTAAAATCTGTTAACATTGCACGAATCAAAATTTCCATTCTTCAGGATAAAAACAATAGTTAACTTTTTAATATTGATCACGTTAATTTAATTACATTCAACCATGTTTAAATGAAATAATGATGAATGAACATTTTGTTTTGGAAATACAAGAACAAGAATATTTTGAAGAAGGAATATTCAGGGTTTTAGATAAGCTACACCTTGATGCTGCGAAGTTTATCTCGGCCAAAACACAGCAGCACCACAATATTCACGAGTTACGAACTAACCTAAAAAAAATACGCGGAATTCTGCGTTTACTGCGACACGAAATTGGCGAAGACAGTTATCAGCTTATGAATTCACACTATAAAAACCTGGCGGCAGAAGTGGCCGTTTTACGAGACGATACTTCGCAAATAGAATTACTGCAGGAAATTAAAAACCGGATAAAAAACACAGCCGTTAAAAAGGATTTGGGGAAAATTATAGCCCAACACGATGAAGCCAGAAAACAGGCATTCTATTTGTTTAATCAGTCTGGCAATGCCGAAAATCTTAAGCAAATGATTCTTGGTTTGCAACAAATGATGCATGAACTATCCTTAACAGGAAACCCGGAATTATTCATACTAAAAAGCTTAAAACATATTTACCGGCAAGCGCGCAGTGCTTTTGAAATTACCGGACTTTTAAACGATGAAGAACTATACCACTACTGGCGCAAACAGGTTAAATATTTAATGTATCACTTAATGCTTTTAAATAAAGCCTGGCCCAATTCCATCCGAGTATTTATAAATGATTTAGGCCGGCTCGCGAGTAAATTGGGTGAATTGCACGACTTAAATTTATTCCATACCGGCATCAAAGAAAAAAGGATATATTGCTCGGCCAAAACACAACAAAGTTATTTATTACGTTTTGTTTACAAGCGTCGCTGGCAGTTAAAAAAACACATCCATCACCTTGGCGAACAATACTTTACCGAAAGCAGCGATGCTTTTGCCATGCGCATTTTTAATTCCTGGGAAAATTCGGTAATGAGTAAAAAAACTATTAAAAACAGAAAAAACGCAGACGGTTCCTGCAATTGCACATACTAATAACAATTCTTTACTATGCTGTATTTTCAGCACTCATTTCCAAAAGTTTTAAAACCGTTTTTAAATTACGTGTGGTAGCCCGCGTTTTAAATACCTTTTCAATATAATTGTTCGTAAGTTTTGTTTTCCCGTAGCCGTTCGGGCAATAGATATAAATCGCCTTTTCGCTTAAAAAGTACCGCTCACCATTTTGCATTTGCAAGCTCAGTTTCGTCTCCTGCTGACTTTTAAAACCAGCCTCTAAAAAAGTGATATGAAGGTATGAGTTATCCAGAGTTTCATTTGAAAGAAAAGGATTATCCTGCACCGTTTTCTGAAATTCGTCAAGAGCAAAAACCACTACAGGCACACAAAATCCAAAATCTTTCTCAATTTGCTTTTCAATAAAAACTTCCAGTTCACCAGGGTTATCATTTTCTGAAAAGAATAAAACATTACCACTTTGAATGTATGTTTTTACGCTTTTAAAACCGGCCGCTCCAAACATAGCCCGAAGTTGTGCCATTTTTATACTATTTTTTCCGCTTACATTTATGCCACGCAACAAGGCTATATATTTTTTCATCGGCCAAAACATTGGGTTGATAGAAGAAACAACAGCTTAATTAAAACAAGGTTTTATAAAAGTTTAATAGTGGAAATTATACGAACAGCAAAACGACAAAAGTCAACCACAAAAAAAACCGCCCCTGAGCTATTTAAACCCCAAAGGCGGTGCACTGTCCCTTCCTCACTATTTTTTTGATATTGATTTAGCCACGCTAAATCCCACTTAATTTTTTTAATTATTATGAGTTTTTTTAATGGATGGAGTCATTGTTTTAACGCTAGTAGTTTTTAGTTTTTTTCGGTTTATAACAGGGTAAAAAAGCAAGCTGTTTTATCATTTTTGCTTGCTTTATCTAAATTAATACATTTTTTGTTAAAAGTCAAGTGGCTAAAATAAAACTTTTAGCCCGGGTAATACAAGCCAGAATCAGGCCCTACAGGCCAACCCAACAACAACCAAACAACCAAAATAATTACCCAAACCAGGAAAAAGAAAAATGTATAGGGCAGCATGGTAGCAATAATGGTTCCAATACCGGCCTTCTTATCATAGCGTTGAAAAAAGGCAACAATTAAGGCAAAGTACGACATCATTGGCGAAATTATATTGGTAACAGAATCGCCAATACGATAGGTATTTTGAATTAACTCGGGTGAATAGCCCAACAACATAAACATGGGGATGAAAGCCGGCGCAAGAATGGCCCACTTTGCCGAAGCACTACCCATAAATAAGTTAAGCACACCAACCAAAATTATAAAGGCAATCATTAAAGGAATGGAGCCCAGGTCAAGGGATTTGATAAAATCGGCCGATTCAATGGCAAAAATCAACCCGATATTTGTCCACTTAAAATAGGCCACAAACTGAGCTGCAAAAAAGGTGAGAACAATATAAATTCCCAGGGTCTCCATGGCTTTTCCCATACCTCTCATTACATCCGAGTCGTTTTTATAGGTTTTAGCACCAATTCCGTAAGCTACCCCCAATACAGCAGCGGCAATAAAAATTATGGCAACAATACCCATTAAAAATGGCGAACGTAATATATCACCATTCTCGCCGCGCAAATACCCATGCTCCGGAATTACGCCAAATAATAAAAATGCAGTTAAAAAAGCTCCCGCCACAAGTGCATAAAGCAGGCCGCGTTTTTCGTCTTTACTTAACTTGCGTAACTCTTCCGGTTTTTCATCTCCATCGTAAACGCCCAATCGCGGAATAACCACTTTCTCGGTTACCCAGGTTCCAACAATGGCAATAAAAAAGGTAGATACAAACATAAAATAGAAATTGGCTGCAGGGTTTACCAGGTATTCAGGGTCGATAATTTGAGCTGCCTCTTCTGATAACCCGGCCAACAAGGGATCGATGGTGCCTAACAATAAATTGGCACTGTACCCCCCCGAAACTCCTGCAAAAGCAGCCGCCATACCGGCCAGGGGATGCCGGCCAACAGCCAGGAATATAATGGCTCCCAGCGGAACGAGTAGCACATAACCTACCTCGCTGGCAGTGTTTGATAATATAGCTGAAAATACGATTACAAAAGTGAGTAAACGCTTTGGTGCCGAGGTTACCAACAGGCGCAAAACAGTAGCAATAAAGCCACTGCTTTCGGCAATACCAATACCCAACATAGCCACTAGCACTGTTCCTAACGGAGCAAAACTGGTGAAATTAGTAACCATTTCTTTGAGTATTTTTCCCAGGCCCTCTTTCGACATCAGGTTTACAGGCTCAATCATTTCGCCGGTTCTGGGATGCAAGGCATGAATATCAAACAAACTTAAAAAACCGGAAAGCAAAACAACCAAAAACGCAAAAATGGCAAACAAGGTAGCAGGATGCGGCAGCGCATTTCCTCCTTTTTCAACAATATTTAAAAATCGTGCGAGATACTTATTATTCATGTTTCAATTAAATGTTTCAGAATATTCTAACCAAAAGTTTTGAAATAGGTTCAGGAAAAAGAACTAAAAACGCAAAATACAAAATACTCCATTCATACTCCTTAAATTTTTAAGGTTCGGCAAAAAAACTACTTTGCTGTTTTTACCAGTCATTTCTAATTCTAACTTATCAATAAAATTTTAGCGTTTACAAAAATAAAACAATAAAAAATGTAACCATTTGTATCTTTCGGAAACTAAGTAGCAAACAAAAATCAAAAATCGTTGAAGAAAGAAGAACAGTTTAACCGGTTAGTGGAAGAGAACGACAATCGTATTCGGCGAATTTGCAGTTATTACAACTCGAACACTACCGACCAAAAAGACATGTACCAGGAGATTTTGGTGAACATTTGGAAGAGTCTCGATAATTTCAGAGGCGATTCTTCAATAAACACCTGGATTTACCGCATCGCTATTAATACCTCGTTAAGTTACACAGGTAAAGCCTATAAGCATTTAAAAGTAATAGTTGATGCCGAGCAGCATAAGCTTGCTTCGATAATGGATGTTGAAACTTTAGAAGACAAGCTGATAGAAGAAAAGCAACTGCAACGCCTGCAAAACGAACTAAATACAATGTCGGTTATTGAAAAAGCACTTATATCGTTAATGCTGGAAGGCCTTACCATGAAAGAAATAGCAGACGTTATTGGCATTACAGAAAGTAATGTAAAAGTTAAAATTCACCGTATTAAATCGCAACTCAGAAAAAAACTGGAGGATACAAGCCATGACTGAAAGCACAGAAAACAACCTGAACAAATTAATACAAAGGCTAAAAAATGCCGATTCAAAATACGCCAATATCGTAAAAGGAGTGCAAGCTATTTACTGGGTTTTAGTTCCCTTGTACCTCATTCTTATTGTTATACACCTTTTTAACAATGATCCGTTTACGGAAGTAATAGGAAGTGCCTGTTTTTTATCGGGCATGCTAATTTTTGCTTTTCTAATGAGGTATTACTACAAAACATACAGCAAAGTAGATTACTCGTTGCCAACCCTGCAAATGTTAAAAAAGGCAGCCTACCGCCATAAGCTTTTTCAATGGCAGGCTTTATGGGCACTGCTGGCTATACTTTTTATAGATGCGGGCTTAGTGCTTAACCACACGGGAGATGGTAACATCTGGCAAACACAAATTTGGTTTGCCCCTGTACTTGGGCTTAGTTTTCTGGTTGGTGTAATTTGGTGGTATATTCAGTTTAAACCACTGCGAGACCAGGCCTTAACGCTAATAGCTGAAATTGAGGGGGATGATTGAGGTCCATTTTCGGTTTCAAATAATTAAGTGACCGATTTATTGGTGCCTAAAATGTAATTTTAAAGAAAACTGCCGGCGTAAAAGCGACAGCATCAGAATATACACCAACTAAATTTACATTATCCACTGTACTCACTCTAATATTTGAATACTTTATGTTGTCGGTATTCAAAATATTAAGAATGGAAATTCCGGCCTCGGCCTTAACTTTGCCCGGTTTGAATTTATAAACCAACGATGCATCAAGCCGCCGATAAGGTCTGTCGAGATCGAGGCTGCTGTCGATATCAAAGCGCTCGAAACCCGAACCATAAATGTAATTGGCCGATAGATAAAATGACCGGTAATTAAACACTCCTGCAAATTTAAGCTCGTGTTTTTGCTGATGCGGAGCAGGCCGCCATTCATCGGACACATAAAACGGATAGTTTTCTTCGGTATTACTTAAGGTGTAGGAAACCCAGGCCATGTGCCTTTTGAATTCTTTTTTAACAAACAGATCGAGTCCACGGCTTTTAGCCCTACCTGTGTAAAAGCCCTGGTTTATGCGTTTATTTCCTATAAAAAAACGGTTTAATCCTGTGGTAGTTTTGTTGTAGACCTCGGCGCTTACCGTAAATCCGTTTTTATTGTACGACATTCCTCCAACCCAATGTTCTGCCTGTAAAACAGGCACCAAATCATTATCGGCATTAATCCAGAAATTGGTAAAATTATTCGAGCTGTCAACCACAGTTGTTTTCGATAAATACTGGTTATATTTTCCCCATGATGCATTAAGTTTTACCGATTCAGAAAGCTTAATTGATGCTGACAATCGTGGTTCGAAGTACCATTTTTCTACTTCGTTAACATAGGTAACACGCCCACCCGTTTTAAACAACAGGTGTTTACCAAGCGGATATTCGTCTTGCACATAGCCCCACAAACGTGGCGAGTGATTGGTAATGTTTAACAGCTCCTGGTTAAGAGAGATGCGCAAAAGCTCCACATTATTATCAATAATTCCGGCACCGGCAATCACCCGATGACCATCTTTCATATTAAAAATATGCTCAGCCCCGAAACTCACCTCATCCACGGTATTTTCACTGGTAATTTCTCTTCTGATTTTTATTTCGCCTGTTCTGTTGTTTTCGGTTTTATTTCTTTCAAATATTTGTCTTTCAAACAAAGCATAACTTAAGGTTAAATTGGTTGTATTTCCGTTGCGGTGCGGCAAACCAATTTGCACCGAACCTCCCAATTGCTGATTCTTTTCCTTTTCTGAACGATTAAAAATAGTACGGCCAAACTCGCTTTCCATATCATAATTAAAATCGTCGCCACCGCCATACAGGCTAAATGCAAAACGTTTTCCTTTTTCCCCTTCATAAACATATTTCAGGTTAGCATCGCGAAAAACAAAATCGGGTTGTACTTCAAAATCAATGGCATTTGATGAACTGTTTCCCTGTGCTGCACCTTGCCCATTTCCGTTTGAGTTATCGCGGGCAAACCAGGTAATATTGGTTGGGTTGTACAGCTGATAATAGGTTTGCCTGTAGGCTGCCAGCAGCGACGATTTTGAACTTAGCGGCACTTCCAACATCGAATTCACAGTGGTTGAGTTAATATTAAAAGTAAAAGCAGGTTGCAACAAGCTCCCGTTTTTCCCCTGTATGTCAACAATTCCGCCAACCCTTTCGCCATAACGGGCGCCATATCCACCTTTCAGCACTTCAATGTTTTTTACCACAAAAGGATTAACTACGGCAATATTATCATTAAAGTTTTTCAGGCCGAAAACTGTAAAACCATCAAATTGAATCTTGCTTTGACTTTCATAGGCACCCCAGATTAACAAATCGTTTGATTGTTCTCCTGATGCAAGAATTCCGGGCATCAATCGCAAAAGGTTAAAAACCGAATTATCGCCGTGTCCGGGCAAAACTGGTGCTATCTGATGGTTAATTTTCATTTGTCCCGGCATATCGCCAATCAATGTCGACTTTTCAATTGGGTTACTATAAATTTTAATCTCCTGTATTCGTTCAATTTGCGGATACAAAAAAAAGTTACGATGAATACTTCCGGTAACAACTGTATCGTACACAAAATACCCCAGATGCGAAATTTGCAGGTTAAAAGTGGTATCGGCAGATGCTATAAAATTAAACTGTCCCTGCAAATCGGATTGAACAGGAAGCCGGTTAATTAAAATGTAGGAATAAGGTAAGGGCTCGAATGTATTAGCCTCCATAACCCTTCCTGATATGCGGGTAACCCCGGTAACTTGCCGGGGTTCTTTCTTCGGAATAATAAGCAAAACATTGCCTGAGCGTTCGAGTTTTAGGGGCAAATCCTTTATCAGGTATTGCACAGCCTCTTCGTTACTGTTGAAATGTTTATTGATAGCTGTTACCGGGAATGCGGAAAGTAAGTCGCTGTCGTAAGCAAACTCGAAACCATATTTTTCCTTTAAATCAAGTAATACCTGATTTAAAGGCGTTTTTCGCGTG
This sequence comes from uncultured Draconibacterium sp., assembly GCF_963676735.1. NCBI lineage: Bacteria > Pseudomonadati > Bacteroidota > Bacteroidia > Marinilabiliales > Prolixibacteraceae > Draconibacterium > uncultured Draconibacterium sp. The sequence goes on from NZ_OY781464.1 coordinate 2,993,164, forward strand.
TTAATTTCAATGGTGCCCTGCTTTTGTGCCAATAACTGTACGCCTATTAATAAAACAAAAACCAGGGAAACTAGTTTCTTCATTAACTTTCCTCTGTAACAAAATATACATTCTCGTTTTGTTTGGTATACTTCAAACTCATGGGTTTGCAAACAAAATCCAACACATCTTCAACGCTGTGTTGTTTCGAGAAATTGCTTCCAAAGTTACGATTATTTAATTCCGGATCGAGTTTTATTGTTACTGCATACTGGCGCTCAATTTCATCAATTACCTCTTTTAGTGGCCTGCCGGCGAAAAAGAAAAAGTTTTGTTTCCAGCTAACAGCTTTTTCTGTGTTAAACATTTTTGTTAAAACCAGTTTCCCCTCCTCCAGTTCGGCATGGTTTTGCGGCAATAAAACCACGGTTTCGTCTTTTCCCGTGTGCACCTGTACTTTCCCGGTTAAACAGGTTACCCGGTATTTTTTGTCGCGGGCAAAAATATTAAATGATGTACCCAAAACCTGTGTGGAGCCATATTTTGATTTCACCGTAAATTTTGAACCTTTCTCAACGTTAAAGAATCCTTCTCCTTCAAAATTCACCTTACGCTCCAACTTCCATTTTAAGGGGTAATAAACCAGTTTTGATGCCGCATTCATCTCAACAGTAGAGCCATCGGGTAATTCAGCGGTCATTCTTTCTCCGGGTAAACAGTTTATGGTTTTATGATAGGTTGACACCACTCCAAGTAGACCAACCAATACAAAAATTACGGCAGCCGCCACCCACTGAATTACATCCTGTTTAAAGGAAACAACATTGGCTGGTTTATCATCAATCTCTCGTTGCAATGTTGCCCAAATATCCTCTTCCGACCTGTTCCAGTTAATCTTTCCCTTCTCAAAGAGATCTTTTTCGAGGTGGTTTAAAGCCTTACTATGTAATTTTTTTTCACTCATTAGTGTTTAAGCTTGTTCTTAAATAAGCAAGTGCAAGTTTCATTCTTTTTTCTATTGCTTTTATACTAACACCTGTTATCTCGGCAATCTCTCTGTAACTCAGAGCTTCTACTCTGCTCATTAAAAAAACGGTTCGTTGTTTTTCCGGCATTTTAGCCAGTGCCAATCGGTAGTTTTCTTTCAACTGAGAAAACACCATCTCTTCTTCGGGCGATCTTGATTCGCCAGTGTATTCGAAATGATCAAAAAAATCGAATGAACGTTTTTCTTTGCGGCAATGTGAAACAAAAATATTGTTGGCAATTTTATAAAGTAGTCCCTTTACTCGTTTCAAATCAATCTGTAGTTGCTTTTCCCAGATGGTAAGAAAAACCTCCTGCGCAATGTCGGTTGCCAGTTCGGTATCTCCAGACCGGTAGAACACGTAGCTGCGAATTTGCGCAAAATGCTCATCAAATAGTTTTTTAAATTCTTTCTTAGTCAAAATCCGGAAGCAATTGTTTTAAGCAAAGTTACATTAGTTTGCGACTTTTGGGAAAAACGGCGGCAATATTCTCACCGCCATTTTTCGTAAAAATCACTATCCGTTGCCGTTTTGGCCATTACCGTTTTGATTGTCACTTTCCTGTTGACCGCCATTCTCATTCTTCTCTTCTTTACCCTTGTATTTCCTTTCCGATAAGTCGATTACCTGTTCACCGTCGGCATTGGTTAGCAAAGCGTAGTGGTCGCATTCATCGTCGCCTTCGCTGTATCCATAATCGAGTACCGATACAAGGTTACCTCCCAGGTGTACCTGTACCTCGCCTTCAACAATATACCGGCAAGTTGCCATTCGTTTTAAGGGTTGAGTAATTTCTTTGGTATAAGTTTCAGAAGAGCCATCGGGCCAGGTAATGGTGGCTGTCAACTCTCCAGTAATGTGCACCATATCATCACTTTGGTCTTCATCGGTATCTAAGCCATTACTCCATTGCCAAATTCGTTCAGCACTTCTTACAATGGTGGTTCCGTCAGGATAAACAAAGGTCAGTTCTGATTCGAATTTACGGTACGTACTGTCCACTTTATCAACTACAATTTCTGATGTTCCGTTAATCAGCAACGAATCTACACCAAAGTTGTTGTAAATTACTTCTCGCGTGTAATCCTGACTACTTCTGTGCGCCGAAATCTCAATCACAATTTCTCCGCTAAGCACTTTACCATTGTTTAATAAGGTGCTGTCGCCGTAGTTTAAGGTAATTGTTTTTGGGTAACCGCCATCGTCTCCTGATTCAATAGAAACATCGGGGCAATGATTTTTGTGGTAACGGAGCTTGTTACTCCAGGTAAAATGCTTGCCCATCTTCCACCAGCGCGACAACCAACCTTCAGCATTGGCAAAGAATTCTACCTCGTATGCCCCTTCTGTTGTTGCAGCTTCTGCATGAATTTCGGCTACAGCAATTTCAGCCGATTTCGCTGTTAACTCTGCGCTTATTTCAGGAATCTCAACACCATCATTAGTGTTGGTATTACATGAAAATAAAACTACTGCTAATGCAATAACTGTGAAACCAATAATTTTTTTCATCTGCTCAAAATTTAATTGTTTTTATCTAAATTAATCTCTCTTATCTCTTGCCAAAAACTTAACATCACCGGTATTTTTTAATAAAATACTATACCCAAAAAAACCTTAGGCATCATCAATTTCTTTTTTTAGTTGCCCTTTCTGAATATAATCCGCAATTCAAACTCAACACCCTACTTTTTTCTTGTAGTTTTTTCATTTATTTCCACCTGTCTTGCCAAGCGCCTGACAAACAATTTTTTGAAGGCCGATATTTTTTAAGCACTTTATACGTTTCCTTTGTGGATGGTATTCAAAATGCTTACTTTTGGCAGCTTAAATTTGTATTGATCATGAAGCTTAGTGTTGTTGTAATTATTGTTTTTTTGTTATTCATTTTTGGTGGCTACTCGCATGCTCAAAATAATTTGCAATCGAAAAACAATAACCCCAAAGTGGTGGTGGGAATTGTTGTAGAAAATATGCGCTCCGATTATATTCAGCGGTTTTGGGATAAATTTCAACCCAATGGATTTAAGAAAATTTATTCGCAGGGAGCCGTTTGCCAAAATGTAAAACTTACCCTGCACGAACAAAACTATGCCAGTGGCACGGCAACACTATTTACAGGTGTTCATCCATCTATTCACGGAATAGTTTCAAACCAATGGTACGACAGGTTAAAGAAAAAAGAGATTGATAGTACCGAAGACGACTATTATTTTACGGTGGGTGCCGATACCGATGCCGGTAATGCTTCGCCAGCAAACCTTTTGTCGACAACCCTTACCGATAACCTTAAAATTTTAAGTGGAGGAAAAGCCAAAGTATTTAGTGCGGCTTTAAACCGCGAATCGGCAATTTTTGCTGCCGGCCATGCCGCCGACGGGGCTTACTGGTTTGATACCGAATCGGGCCGTATGATTTCAAGTTCTTTTTATGTTAGTACTTTCCCCGATTGGGTGCGGGTGTTTAACAGCGAGAATTATGCCGACATTTACAGTCACCGCACCTGGACAACTTTACTGCCTGAAACCAGCTATACCGAATGCCTGCGCGACGACTACCTGCTTGAGCGAGGTTACTTTGGCGAGTTTAATACCTTTCCGCACGCCATTAACAAGTATATAAAAAGAACAGGCGATTTCAGGCCTTTTAAAACTACACCCTCTGCCAATATGATGATTAAAGATTTTACCCTTCGTCTGTTAGAAAACGAAGAGATTGGCAAAGATGATGTTACCGATTTTGTGACTGCTGTTTTTTCGAGCATGGATTACGAAAACAACTCATTCGGACCGGCTTCGCTTGAAATGATGGATACGTATCTATATCTCGACCAATATATTGGTGAACTGGTTGATGAGGCAGAGAAAAAATTTGGAAAGGACAATGTACTTTTCTTTCTAACAGCAAATACTTCGGCATCGTACCCCATTGAGTACCTGAAAGAAGAGTTTCACCTTACTGTTGACTATTTTAATGTGGAAAGTGCCATTGCTTTGCTTACTTCATACCTGAATATCACCTATGGAGAACAAAACTGGATTGAACATTATTCTGATTTACAACTTTACCTCGACCACGATATTATTAACAAAAGCAACAAGGTAAGCTTAAACGAGCTTCGGGAGGTATGTTCAAACTTTATCAATCAATTTACAGGAGTACAGGTTTCAATGCCGGCATTTCAGCTCGAGCAGGGTAGCTCTGCCAATGGTCTGTTTGAACCCTTGTACAACACTTACCATAAAAACCGCTCGGGAGACTTTATTTACACCTTGAAAGAAGGTTGGCAACCCGGCTACAAATTTAAACGGGTTAATTACACTGATCAATCGCGAATACCTATAATTTTATGGGGAGCGGGCATAAAACCACAACAAATTAATTCCACCTACAATGCTGCTGACCTGGTACCAACACTGGCGCAGCTAATTAATGTTCCTATTCCCGACAAATGCCAGGGAAAAATAATTAGTGAAATACTGAAAAAGTAAACGTTCTTACGAGTAACACCAGGCCGTTGCAATTAAAACAGATTAAATCCTTTCCTGCTCTTTTTTTCAGGCTTTAAATCTGCATGTACCTGCTCCTCCTTTTTGGGGCGGTTTTTACTGTTTATCCTTGGTTGTAAGCTAACCACAAGCGTAGTATCAGAAATGGCTTTTACAAGATGCATGGCCGGTTTAAAGCCACCTGTTGAAACCGATAAATTAACATCTCCTTTCTCAAGGATGAGTTTATAAAATCCATTCTGGTTCGTAATGGTGCCTATTCCTGAGTTTTTATCAAAAATACTAACATTCTCTAAAGCTTTTCCGTTGCTGCCATCGTTAACATAACCCGTTATGGCAACAACCTGGGCCCAACCGATACCTGGAATTACAAATAAAAGCAAGGCGAAATGGGTGATTAATACTGTTTTCATTCTTTGTATTGTTTCAAATTGTTTATGGCTCTATAAAAATAGACAAAAAAGAGCAGAGAAAGGTTGCTTTATGTTTCACACTTTATCAAAAAATCGTTAAATAATTCTTTATTATTTTTTAAAAAGCTAATCCTTATTTAGACTATATTGTATTCAACACCCATAAAACATTTTAAAGAACATAAAGTTACATGACAAAAGTTAGCCAATTCAGCTTATTTAAAAACAGACTTAATTACTATCATTGTTTTCTGCTGAATAACATCATGTTATCAAGCAAATACGTTATTTTTTTCTCAACTATCTGCGTACATTTGTTTATAGCTAATAAAGAATTTTATCTTTATTTAAAAGTAAAAATCAGCAACCGACCCTGCCGCAACCGGCGATCTATTTAACAATAACAACTAAAAACCATTTTATAAACAAAAACTTATCACATGGATCCAATCCAATCGTTAATTAAAGATCTTGCTGATAAACACGGACGACGCAGAGAAAGTGTTTTACCCATTATGCAAGGCGTTGTTGAGCATGAGAAATTTCTGTCGGAACGCTCAATGATTGAAATTGCAAGAGAGATTGACATTCCGGCTGCCGATGTTTATGGAACAGCAACCTTTTATTCATTTCTTGAGACAAAACCAGCAGGTAAATACACCATCAGGGTATGCAAAACTATTACCTGTGCAATGAAAGGTAAAAACCAGGTTTTATTTGCCATTCAAGACATGTTAAAAATTAAGTTAGGGGAAACCACCCCCGACAAACAATTTACGCTTTTAGAGACCAACTGCCTGGGATGGTGCCACAAGGCACCTGCAATGCTGATAAACGATGACGTTTATACTGAACTCACTCCCGAAAAAGTGAGGGAAATTCTGTCGAATTACATGAAACAAAACGTTCACCATTAAAAAAAGCAACTATGGCAAGTTCTCATCAACTAAAACGTGTTGATTTCATTTTCAGAAATGAAAACGACTGGGAAAAAATACTTTCCGCAACCATTAAAAAGAAACCGCAGGATTTAATTAATGAGCTGATAAGTTCAGAATTAAAAGGAAGAGGAGGCGCAGGGTTTCCAACCGGCCTAAAATGGAAACTAACTGCCGAGGCAAAAGAAAAACAGAAATACGTAATTTGTAATGCCGATGAAGGAGAGCCGGGAACTTTTAAAGACCGCGAAATTCTATCACGGGTGCCTTATAAAGTTTTAACGGCAATGGCCATTTGTGGTTACATCACCGGAGCTAACAAAGGCTTTATCTACCTGCGTGGCGAATACAAATTTTTGCAACCCGAACTAAACAAAGCCATTGACGAGTTTGACTACTATTGCAAAGAAATTAATCTCGATTTTAGCATTGAAATATTTATGGGCAGTGGCGCCTACATTTGCGGCGAAGAAACAGCTCTGATGGAATCGATGGAAGGAAAAAGGGGCGAACCCCGGAATAAACCACCGTTTCCAACACAAAGAGGCTACATGGGCAAACCCACCGTTATTAATAATGTTGAAACGCTGGTGCACACTTATACCATTTTTAAATACGGAGCAAAAAAATTCTACGATTTAGGCGTTCAATATTCCAGAGGAACCAAATTATTTTCGGTATCGGGCGATACACCAAAGCCGGGTATTTACGAACTTGAACTGGGGATGAGCCTGCAGGATTTTGTTTACGAGTTTGGCGATGGCGATACCAAAGCCGTGCAGGTTGGTGGAGCATCAGGATTTCTGGTTCCGCGTAAAAAGTTTAAAGATGCTGCTATCGGTTTTCGTGGAAAATTAACCGGCATATCGTTACCAACCGGAGGATCGATGATGCTTTTTAACAGCTCTCGATCAATGTTTAACGTGCTGGACAACTACCTCGAATTCTTCCGCGAAGAATCATGCGGACAATGCACTCCCTGCCGCGTTGGTTGCCAACAATTATTGTTGGGCATTAAGGCTGTAAAACGTGGAGACAAACCGGCTTCTTACCTTGACAAACTAATGCGGCTAACTGAAACCATGCAGTATACTGCAAAATGCGGATTGGGACAATCTGTAGCAAATTCATTTTCGTCGATTGTTGAGAATTTTAGAGAAGAGATGATTTATTAACCCGGAAAATGTATTGAAATGAGTAAAAAATTAAATATAACCATTAACGGTTTTCCGGTTGAAATTGCAGCCGGGAAAACCATTCTGGAAGCCGCAGAAGAGCAAGGAATTACCATTCCAACCTTATGCCATCATAAAGATTTGTGCGTTGCCGGAAACTGTCGCGTGTGTGTGGTTGAGGTAGCAGGGCAAAACCGCTTGTCGGCTGCATGTGCAACGCCTTGCGAAGAAGGAATGGAAGTGTTGACCAACAGTTTGAAAGTTCGTAACTCACGAAAACAAATCATTGAATTACTATTGGCAGAACACAATGCGGATTGCACCAAATGCTACCGAAACGGAAACTGCGAACTGCAAACACTGGCCTCGGAATACAAAATAATGACCCAGGACTTTCTCGAGCTCGTTCCCCTAAAACAATATAGTATTGATGCTTATTCGCCTTCAATAATGAAAGACGACAGCAAATGTATACGCTGCCAGCGATGCGTAAGAACCTGTGCCGAGCTGCAGGGTGTAAATGCGCTGACTGTTGCCCACAAAGGCGACAAAATGAAAATTACCACTTTCTTTGAGAAGGCTATGCGCGATGTGGTTTGTACCAATTGCGGGCAATGCATAAACCACTGCCCTACCGGAGCTTTGGTAGAGAAAAATTACATTGAGGAAGTTTGGGAAGCCATTGCAAATCCGAAAAAACATGTCGTAGTACAAACCGCCCCTGCAGTAAGAGTTGGTTTAGGCGAAGAACTGGGACTAAAACCGGGCAAACGCGTTACCGGACAAATGGTAGCCGCCTTAAAACGTTTAGGTTTCGACTCGGTACTCGATACCGATTTTACTGCCGACCTAACAATTATGGAGGAAGGTACCGAACTACTTACCCGTTTGAAAAAAGCCCTGGTAGATAAAGATGAGTCGGTTACACTGCCAATGGCAACATCTTGTTCGCCAGGATGGATTAAGTACATCGAGCACATGTATCCCGAACATTTGAATAACCTTTCAACCTGTAAATCGCCACAACAAATGTTTGGGGCACTGGTTAAAACCTATTATGCCAAAGCACGCAACCTTGAACCTGAAAATATTGTATCTGTTTCGATTATGCCGTGCACAGCAAAAAAATACGAGGCTTACCGCCCTGAAATGCATGATAGTGGCTACCGCGATGTAGACTACGTACTTACTACGCGAGAACTCGCCATTCTTATAAAACAAGCCGGTTTGGATTTTAACAAACTTGAACCGGTTAAGTACGACCGTTTAATGGGAGAATCATCGGGCGCAGCAGTAATTTTTGGTGCCACCGGAGGTGTAATGGAGGCTGCTTTACGAACAGCCTACGAAATTGTTACAGGCCGCGAAGTACCGTTTGACAACCTGAATATTACTCCTGTACGCGGCATGGATGGCATTCGCGAAGCTTCAATTAAAATTGACAATCCACTAAAAGAGTGGGCCTTTTTGGATGGGGTTGAGCTAAAATGTGCCGTTGCACACGGCTTAATAAATGCCAAAACTGTAATGGATTCAGTGAGAGCCGGAACTGCAGACTATCATTTTATTGAATTTATGGCGTGCCCCGGTGGTTGCCTGGGTGGTGGAGGCCAGCCTATTCCAACCAATCCCGAGATAAGGCAAAAACGTGCAGAAGCAATTTATGCTGAAGATGAAGGTTTAACGATACGAAAATCGCATGAAAATCCTGAGGTTCAGAAATTATATCACGATTTCTTAAAAGAACCGCTTGGCGAAATTTCGCACCACTTGCTGCATACAAAATACACCAAGCGCGAAAGGTATTAATTACTGTGCGAACAAATCATATAAATCCGGTATCTTTGGGTATCGGATTTTTTTATGAAACAATTTACAAGATATATTCCTTCACCAATTGGATGGCTCCGGTTATTATCGTCAGAAAAAGCGTTAACATCCATTAAATTTGTAGATACCAGCTCAAATTGGAGTGAGCAACAACCAACAATCCTTGGGCAAACTGCAAAGCAACTTGAAGCTTACTTTCAAGGAAATTTGAAATCGTTTAATCTTCAATTCGAACCGGAAGGAACACTGTTTCAGCAAAAGATATGGAAACTGGTGCAAGGAATAGAATACGGTGCAACGGCAAGCTATCTTGAAATTGCCCGGCAATCAGGATCAGAAAAAAATACGCGGGCAGTAGGTTTAGCCAACGGGAAAAATCCTATTCCAATTATAATTCCTTGTCATCGAATAATTGGAAGTTCGGGTAAACTCACCGGATATGCCGGAGGAATAGAACGCAAGCGCTGGCTGCTAAATCACGAAAGAACTAACACAAAAATTCCGGACCAACTATTCTAAATTAGGGAATATTGTCCCATATTGAAAACACAAAAAATACACTCTTAAAACTATCTTCCTGATATCATGCATTTTAATTTTATGGTATACGTTTTGTTTTAATGGTATCCGAAATCAGGAAGATAAAAAATAAGGATTTGAAATAAAGACTCCTTAAAAGAAATGGAACTCAATTTTGGGTTCCATTTTCTTTTGCTGGTAAATTGATATACCCTATATTCACAACAAAAAATATATGCAAAGAAATGTAAAACTCCTTTTTCTGTTTCTGCTAATTACCCAATTCGCAGCTGGGCAAGACCGATACGCTTACGAACAATTTGAAGAAATTAGGGTTGAAACAGCTACATATGCAACAAAAGATGGCGAAAACCTGGATATGGATATTTACCTCCCTCAATACGATAACGAACCGGAAAGAGCAACAATAATTTACCTGCACGGTGGAGGATTTAGTAGTGGTGAACGAAACAGTGATAAAATAAAATCGTTTTGTACAAACCTGGCCAGCTATGGCTATGTTGTTGCATCTATTTCGTACCGATTAACGCGAAAAGGCAAAGCTGAAGGCTTTGGATGTAATTGCCCTACCCAGGTAAAAATCAACACAATCTATTCTGCCTCAGAAGATTTGCAGGATGCTGCATTTTTCCTTATCGAGAACAGGCATCAGTATGCAATAAATCCACAACAGATTATTCTTGCCGGAAGCAGCGCCGGAGCCGAAACAGCTTTAAATACAGCGTATCAGCCACCGTATTGCTACGGTTTAGACTCCGGACCGGTATCGTTTGCAGGGGTTATCGGTATGGCTGGTGCAATTGCCGATACTATGGCGCTTTATGATGAATCGGCTATTCCTTCGCTTTTGTTTCATGGCTCAGACGATCCGCTTGTACCTTATGGTTCAGCTCCACATCATTACTGCAAAGAAGGAGCACCAGGCTACTGGCTCTTGCATGGCTCGCATACCATTGCTGAAAAATTAAAACAACTAAACGTTCCCTGCTGGCTGCACACCTCATGCGGAGCAGGACACGAATTACACAGCCAGCCTTTTACCGATTATTTTGATGTAATTACAGAATTTTGCCACCAGTTTGTTATTGAAAAAAATGGCGACCAACGCCATACCATAATTGAAGGAGAACACAACGCTCAACGATTTAACGATTATAACTACTGTTCACAATGAAACGATTTCTTGCCAGCCTTATTTTTCTGTTTCCAATTATACTGACTGCCCAGCAAATAAATGTTTTAAGCTACAATATACGATACAATAACAGCAATGATGGAATTAACGCCTGGCCAAACCGTGTTGAAATGGTTAATGGCCTGCTACAATTTTACGAGCCTGATATTTTTGGTCTGCAGGAAGCGTTGTTCAATCAGATTTCAGATATTGATGAAGCACTTCCGAATTACGAGTGGTTTGGCGTTGGTAGAGAAGATGGTGATAAGGGGGGTGAATTTTCGCCTGTATTTTTTAACAGAGATAAATTTATTTTAATTGAAAAAGGCAACTTTTGGCTTGCCGAAGATTGCACCAAGCCCGGATTAGGCTGGGATGCTGCCTGTACCCGAATTTGCACCTGGGGAAAATTTCAAAGCAAAATCAGTGGCAAAAAATTTTATGTTTTTAATACGCATTTCGATCACAGAGGCGATGAAGCACGAAAAAATTCGGCGATTCTGATCCGCGATAAAATTGAAGAAATGACTTACAAAAATAATCTGCCTGTACTTTTAACCGGCGACTTTAACCTAAAGCCCGAAACCTTACCCATTTCGCTGCTAAAAAAATACCTGAGCGACAGCCGCGATATTTCGGCACAAAAACCTTACGGGCCAGTAGGAACATATAATGGTTTTAAGTTTGACGCTGAATTACAAACCCGTATCGACTATATTTTTGTTCGTGGTTTTAAGGTATTAAAATATGCGGTACTTACTGATAATAAAGAAAAACGGTGGCCTTCAGATCATTTGCCGGTGTTTGTGCAACTGCAGTTGAAGTAAGAGAATTGGTTCAAGCAGATTTGAAAAACTAAAAGAAACTAATCTGCGGCAATCCGCGAAATCTGCGAGCAAAATTCTTAATCCGAGTCATCCAACTCAAAGATTTCATTTACCGGTTTTTCAAAAACTGTTGAGATTTTAAGCGCTAAAACTGTCGAAGGCACGTACCTCCCTTTTTCGATTGAATTTATCGTTTGCCGCGAAACACCAATCAATTTTGCCAAATCGTCTTGCGTAAGATTTTTTATTGCCCGTTCTATTTTAAGCCTATTCTGCACTTCGTATTTTTGATTTGGTAACGTAATAACTCACCAGGTAAAATCCCAAAATAACTGCCAATAATGTATCTGCTGAAAGTTGACTAAAATCGTCAGAAACACTATTTTCTATATAAGTTAGAAAAAAGAATCCCACAAAACCAGCTCCAAAACTCCGATAAAAAGACTTTAAACGAATCAGGTTCGACATTTCATCCTCAACCTTATCGCGCGAAAAACAAATAAGAAACAATCCAAAATTAACATAAATAACCCCAATATAATTACTTCCATCAACCAGCAAACTCTTAAAAATCCATGGTAAAGTTATGGCACAAATTACCACCACAATTCCCACAAGTTTAAACCAGCGAGGAAACAACTTAAGTTTCTTAAAAACAGCCTCATCATTCTTTTCTTTAAAAAGCCACGACACAAGCCCAAGCGACAAAACAACTAGGACTAACAATAATGTTTGAACCAATTTTGTTTCCATATTTTTCAATTATATTTTCGTAGTTTATAAAGAGTAAGGTAAAAGTAGAGTGTTGCAATTAGCATTCCTCCTCCCATAAATGACTGAACAATAAAGTTACTCCAACAACTGCCATCTGAGCCTGTTATACGCATTGTACTCAGAGCAAAAATCAGAGCCACCAAACTTACAAACGAATAAGTAAAAGCCTTAAATCTTAACTGTTCCGAGTATTCATCTTCGGTCTTCTGTTTCGAAAAAAATGTTAAGAATAGTGCGAGGTTAAAAACTGAAATTAGCATTTCATTCATGTTTGCTATAGCGTCTTTAAAAATTAATAGTGCCAATAAAGCAAGAGCAGTAAAGATGATCGCCACTGTTTTAAACCAATTTGGTAGCAACCGGAATCTACGCTCATATAAATCGAAACTTAATGCAGAGGAAGGAATTATATACAGAAGTAATCCGATGTAAATACAAAAACTAATTATGCTGTAGATTTTCATTAGTGTAAACTTTACTTTTCAATATGACAAATATACTTTACATTTTAGCAGAAGACAAGTTTTCTTTACATTTTTTGTATTTGTTTTTTAACATCATTTCAGTTTTCTTTATCAAATGCTTGACAATCCTGGTGAACTCATTATTAAAATATCTGATGGAATTTGGGGTGCCCCCATTCTAATACTGCTGCTTGGTGGCGGTTTTTACTTTTTGGTATATTCGCGGCTGGCCCCTTTGCGCTACATTGGCCATGCCTTGCAAATATTAACCGGAAAATACGACGACCCTAACGAAGCCGGGCAGCTGCGACATTACCAGGCATTATCCACAGCCCTCGCTGGCACAGTTGGCATGGGCAATGTTAGTGGTGTAGCAGTAGCCATAACTATGGGTGGCCCGGGAGCCATTTTCTGGATGTGGGTATCGGCACTGTTGGGGGTTAGCACTAAATTTTTCACCTGTACGCTGGCTGTTATGTTTCGGGGAAAAGACGATGCCGGAGAAATTCAGGGTGGCCCCATGTATTACATTACCGAAGGGCTGGGCAAAAACTGGCGACCACTTGCCGTATTTTTTGCCCTTATGGCAATGATTGGCGTTTCACCGCTGTTTCAGGCAAACCAGCTCACACAAATGATTAGAGATGTTATTCTGGTTCCAAATAATATAGAGGCTTCGTTTACAAGCAACATTGTTACAGGCATAATAATTTCGATACTGGTTGGCCTGGTGGTAATTGGAGGTATTAAGCGCATCGGAAAAGTTACCGGACGATTGGTGCCAACCATGGTTGTAGTCTACACCATTACCGTTTTCTTTATTATCTTCTCTAACACCTCAGCAATTATCCCGGCCTTTAAAACTATAATTGCCGATGCATTTACCGGAAATGCTGTATTAGGAGGTTCTCTGGGGGCTATAATCATCACCGGTGTTCGGCGGGCCGCCTTTTCAAACGAAGCAGGACTGGGAACGGCACCTATGGCACACGGAGCAGCAAAAACCAACGAACCAATCCGCGAAGGATTAGTGGCTATGCTTGGCCCCATTATCGATACCATTATTGTTTGTACAATGACAGCCCTTGCCATTATTATTACAAATACCTGGCAAGAAAGCAGCGCCGATGGTATCACACTCACAGCACACGCATTCGATTCTGCCATTCCTGTTTATGGAAAATATATTCTGGCTACCTGTGTAATTTTCTTTTCCATGTCAACCATGTTTGCCTTTCCGTACTACGGTGTAAAATGCCTTGGATTTGTTGCCGGAACCAAATATCAGCACATTTATAATTACCTGTTTGTAGTTGTTATTATTTTAGGTGCCGTGTCAAACCTGCGGGTTATTATCGGGCTTATTGATATTGCTTTTGCATTAATGGCTTTCCCAACTGTAATTACAACTATTCTTTTGTCGCCACACGTAAAAAGGGCGGCCAAAGACTATTTTTTGCGCTTAAAAGCAGAAAAGCTATTGGTTAAAAGAACGCGTAATAACGCTTATAATAATTAATGCCCCGGGTCTTTTCTCGTAAGCCCGGTATTGCTTTTTCAACAGAAAAACAATAATTTGAAGGAAAATAATCTCATGACAAATTCAAAATTTGACCAACTTGAAAAAGCCTTTTTCCACGATGGTTATCAACTGGCCATAAATGCCCTGAAAAATACGACCAACCATACAGTGCCTGATGCTGTTATCAAGGAAATGTATGCCATTATTGATGGTTTAATCGATTCATTATTTGCATACGCCCGACAACAAAACCAGGCAATTGAATGCAAAAAAGGTTGTGCATGGTGCTGTCATCAGCCGGTATTTGCACTTGATTATGAGCTGAATTACCTGAACAACTTTATACACAAAAATTTTGATATTGTAACTCGCTCTGCAATTCAGAAAAAAGCAAAATTTAAAAGGGAAAAACTTGCCCAACTGGAAGGCGATGCATTACTAAATGCCAAAACGCCCTGCCCCTTGTTGCATGAAGGAGCCTGTTTGGTTTACGAAGCACGCCCAATGGCCTGTCGCATTTATCTTTCGTCGGATGTAAAAAGCTGCAAACTGTTCTTTAACAATCCTGATGATAAGAGCAATTACCCCAAACTACTGGATATGCCTATGCGCCTGGGACGCATGATGAACGAGGGATTTAAATCGGCACTAAAAACAAATGGCGTTGAGGCAAAAGAATATCGGATTGAAGAGAAACTTTGTTAAAGGTTTTCCAGCACAATGCCTGCTGCTGTAAATCTATTTTCAAGAATTTCGGGCGATAACGGACGGCCATTTTTTGTGAGCACCGAAGTAATGCGGCCTCTTACCATTAGCTTTTCATCTGCTTTGCGTATTACTTCCTGCAAAAAAACGATGCGCAACCGACCTTGTTTTCCTATTTTTAGGCGCACCAAAAAGTCATCGCCGGGGCGCAACGGTAACTTGTACTCCAATTCAGCTTTTATCACCACTGCATCTATTCCATCATTGTGTAGTTGCGCAAAATCGAGCCCTACATGATTTAAAAATTTATGGCGTGTATGCTCCAGGTAGTTCTGATAAACAGCGTTGTTTACAATCCCCTGGATGTCGCACTCGTAGTCGCGAACCTGCATTTCAAGTTCAAAATGGTAATCCTGCATCTTTTTATATTAAAAGCTAATGCCCTTTAAATACAACACCGACTCAATAGCCGGTGCACCATATTTAAGTTCTTGTTACTTAATTTCAAAATCAAGCAATTTTTTGTATTCCAGATAGCCTTCCAGTCGATCGCCAATAGCAACCGGTCCAACATTGGCAGGCGTTCCGGTATAAATTAAATCGCCTATTTTAAGTGTTACGTAGTTTGAAATATGTGCAATCAATTCATCAAAATCAAAAATCATTAATCCCGAATGTGCTTCCTGAACTGTTTTTCCGTTAATATCGAGGTGAAAACTTATGGCATCCGGATCGGGAAAAATTGACTTCGAGAGAAAGGTATTACTCAACACTGCCGATTTATCAAAAGCTTTCGATTTTTCCCACGGAAGGCCTTTTTTCTTCAGCTCTGCCTGCACATCACGCGCTGTAAAATCAATGCCAAGTCCAATTTCATCGTAGTAACGGTGGGCAAACCGTTTCTCAATATTTTTTCCAATCCGGTTAATCTTTATTACCAATTCAATCTCATGGTGCAAATCTTTTGTCCAATCAGGAATATAAAACGGATCGTTATTGCGCAACAAAGCCGTATCTGGCTTCATAAAAAATATGGGTTCATCAGGCACCAACTCATCAAATTCTTTTGCATGAGCCACATAATTTCTTCCTATGCAAATTATTTTCATGATATTAAACTTTTCAATTTCATTGTTATTCCGAACAAAGTAATCAGGCTGTAATGCCGATACAATTAATTAACAGATTTCTCAATCGTCTTTTCTTCAAAACAACAAGCCTTACTTACTCATCATCTTTAGTTTCAACTGTGTTAAAACTTTCTTGGTATACAGTGGAAATTCGCTGTTTAAAATCCAGCCAAAGTAACCGGGTTGTTCTTGAAGCACCTGCTCAACGGGTATGCCTTTATTTTTACCAAAATTAAATACCTCTACCCCATTTTCGTCGTATACAATACGTCCAACAAAATCCACATTCCGGTCGTACGATGAGAATTCGCTTAATTTATCCACATCGTTTTCTATAGGTGTCGATTTTTTGCCTTTTGCATCTTCATAAGCTACGCCTTTATATTTATCCAGTTGCGATTTTAACACTTCGTAGGTGGCCTTGGTATCGGCCATAGCACTGTGGGCGTCAACTAATTCCTGGTTGCAATAAAATTTATAGGCGGCAGCCAGTGTGCGTTTTTCCATTTTATGAAAAATGGCCTGAACATCAATAAACTTCCGTTTCTTTAAATCAATATCTACCTCGGCACGTAAAAATTCTTCGGCAAGCAAGGGTATATCAAAGCGGTTGGAATTAAAACCGGCCAAATCGCAACCTTCTAAAAATTTCGCCAGTGTTTTTGCTACTTCCTTAAATGTTGGTGCATCTTTAACATCTTCATCGTAAATACCATGTATTACCGATGCTTCAGTTGGAATTGGTTGCTCCGGATTAATGCGCATCAGCTTTTCTTCCTCGCTGCCATCAACATTAACTTTTACCAGTGCAATTTCTACAATCCGATCTGTAACAATATTTATTCCGGTAGTTTCCAGATCCAAAAAAACCAATGGATTTTTTAAATGCAATTTCATGATTGGTATGAATTAAAAAAGGTATCCTAAAACCTTGATTTTTTGGATACCTTTTGGATTTATCGTTAAACTCTTTTAAACGTTTATCATCATTGGCATTAGCAGCATCAGCATATCTTCATCTTCTTCATTTTCAGCCGGAAGCAGAAGACCTGCGCGCGTTGGATCACTCATTTCCACCCGCACATCTCCGGTTGAGATATTCGTTAAAATCTCTTGCAGAAAAGTTGATTTAAAACCTATTTCGATCTCTTCTCCTTCGTACTCGCAATTAATGCGTTCTACAGCTGAAATTGAGAAATCGATATCCTGAGCCGATACTACCATCTGGTTGTCGGTAATATTAAGTTTTACCAGGTTACTGGCCTGGTTAGAGAACACCGATACACGCTTAATGGTATTAAAGAAGTTTAAGCGGTCGATGAGCATTTTATTGGGATTATTGGTAGGAATAACCGAATTGTAACTCGGGTAATTTCCTTCCACCAAACGACAAATTAGTTTATAGTTGCTTAAAGTAAAAAAGGCATTCTTATCGTCGAACTCAAGTTTAACGTCGAACTCTTCTTTTGGTAAAAGGTTTTTCAATAAACTGGCCGGCTTTTTAGGAAGAATAAACGACGATTCAAACTCGGCTTTGGCATCCAAACGGCGGTAACGCACAAGTTTATGTGCATCTGATGCTACAAAGCTCATAAAATCAGGCGTAAGTTCAACATAAATACCATTCATTACCGGGCGTAACTCATCGTCGGCAGTGGCAAACAATGTCTTTTCAATTCCTTTTTGAAGTACAACATGGCTTACATCGATAGCCGATGCTCCTTCTTCATCCAATTGTGGTTGCTCCGGAAAATCCTCGGCATTTTGTCCCATAATGCTGAATTTACCATTGTCGGAATAAATTTCAACAAGATAAGACTCACCATCGATTTGGAATGTCAGTGGTTGCTCCGGAAATTCTTTTAATGTATCAGTAATTAATTTTGCAGGAACGGCCACGGCTCCATCGCCTTCAATATTATCCAGCTCTAAACTGGTTATTAACGTCGATTCCAAATCGGAAGCGGTGATGGTTAATTCTGTTTCGCTTAACTGAAACAAGAAATTATCGAGAATTGGCATGGTACTTTTACTGCTTATTACCTTACTTATTGCAGAAAGGTGGCTCAGTAATTCGGTGCTTGAAACTACAAACTTCATTTATTTCGATTTATTTTTTTGAATTTTCGTCTTATTGACAACTAATCTAAGTATACGAATATACAAACTTTCAGGAATTATCCCTATCGTGCCAAAGGTGATTTTACCCGATTTTATGAACGATTGTATTTGTATTTACGAACAAGGTTGTAAACCAGTGCAAAAAGTATGACTAAAAGCAGCGGAACCAATACATTCAACACTTTCCAGAAAGTTGCTTCTTCGCGTAATTTTACTTTATCGAGCAAACGTAATTTTAGCGATTGGCCACGCAATTGCATAATTCCCTGCTTATCATCGAGGTATGAAATAGCATTAATCAGAAACTCCTTATTCCCGAAAACCTGCCCCGAAACTTCGTCGAAACCAAGCTCCTGAATTTTAGGCGGATTGGCAGAATAATTTACTTTGTTACTCATTATTCCTCCGTCGGCAATTACAATCATTTGTGTGGGCTGACTTTCTGTAATTATATCAGCAGAAGAATAAGCATAGTTTTCCACCATTCGGTTTTTATAATTCGATGTAAAAACACCTTCAACCAAAATACCAACCGGGATGTTGGCCTGCGTAAACAGTTGCCGAGCCGGCGGATTATTTATATTTCCAAGGCTTACCGATGACGGAACTTTTATACGACGAGCATAGGGAGAAGTAGAAAGTATTACCTCCTTGCGCAAACCGGCACCACCAGAGACTGTATCGAGCGAGGACACAAACTCTGATTTTACCCAGTTTAGGTTGCGGCTAAGCGGATGGTTATCGTTTGGTGTTAACAAAGGCGAGTAATACCACGGATGCAAGGTGTAACGCGCCGTATTCCCTGGCGCAGCCGTGTTTACCCTGATTTGAATACAATTTACATCCTGCAGCAGTTCGTAATTCATGCGCACTCCGTATCGAAACAGCTGATCTCCCAAATTTAAATCGTTTGGAAAAGAATACGTCTGGAAGCCTTTGCTTAAACTGTCGAGACTTACCTGCACCGGATCAATCAACCAGACAATCTTTCCTCCTTTCATCAGAAACTGATCGATAGCGATTTTTGATGTCTCCGGAAATTCCTTTTTCGGATTGGCAATTACCAAAATATCAAGGTCCGAATCTTCAAGCTCTTTGGCCTCTATCATATCAATTTCAAAATCGGCAGACAGTGCACGCGCAATATCGGCCACTTCGTACTGGTTGGCTTCGCCGTGCCCCTGAAGAAATGCTAAGACCGATTTCTGCTTTCGCATAAGTTTACGGAATGCATTTACCAATTCAAATTCAATGGTTTCCACCGAATGATTAAAGTTATTTTCGTAACTGGTGTACGGATTATTTTTCAAGAAATTTACGGCTAATTCTTTATTCTGATAGCGAATAACAGCCCCCGGAAAGATAAATTTAGAGGCAACCCCTTGTTCGGTTTTGTGCCTAAAACTAATTCGAGGAACGCCTTTATTTACCAATTTGGTAATAAATTCTTCTTGTTCGTCAGCATTCCCAATGCTATACGGATTATAGATTCGTACCCGTATTGGGGCGGAACTGTAAGCATTAAGCACCGCAATTTTTTCCAGTATTTCGTTTTGTATTTTTCGTAAGCCGGCTTCCAGTTCTCCACTCAGGTAAAGCTCCACTTCCACCGGACCTTCCAGTCTGCTCACCGTTTGTTTACTAATAGCAGCTACAGAATAACGCTTTTCTGCAGTAAGGTCAATTCGGTATAAAAAGTTAGATGAAATAGCCAACACCAACAAAACTACAAGAGGAATGGCTATTGCACGAATTTTAGCTTTCGTTTCTCGAAGTTTGCCTTTTCTGACAATCAGAGTGGTGGCATATAAAAACAAATACGCCATTCCCACGAAATAGAGCATATCACGCATATCAACCACTCCCCTAGATATGGAAAGATAATGATCATTAATACTCAGCCACGAAAACAATTGCTCGAGCACATACGAAATATTGGCAGATGCTACAAACTCAAAACCCAGGTAAAAAATAAACGACAACGACATTCCGAGGATGAAGGAAACAATCTGATTGTCGGTTAACGACGAAGCAAAAATACCAATGGCTACATAAATTGTTGCCAGAAAAAACAGCCCCATAAACGACCCCCAGGTGGCGCCGGTGTCGATACTTCCAACAGGATTTCCAAGCCAATAAACCGATAAAAAATAGAGTAAAGTGGGTAATAACGAGAAAACAACCAGCACTAATCCAGCCAGAAACTTGGCCATTACCAACTGGAAATCACCCAGCGGGCGGGTAAGCAGTATTTCTATTGTTCCGCTGCGTTTTTCGTCGGCAAACATACGCATGGTTATAGCCGGCACCAAAAACAGGTACAACCATGGCGCCAGCGTAAAAAGCCCCTGTAGTGTTGCATAATTATTGTCCGGAATATTGTAATTGCCCGGGAAAATCCACAGAAACAAACCCGTTACCAATAAAAAAACCAGCACGGCCAGGTATCCGATCAGCGACCCCAGAAAAGTTTTTATTTCTTTTTTGAATAAGCTATACACTTCTGTTGCTTTTAATTAGAAAATAAGATAACGCATCATTGCATAATTCATTGCCAGTGCAATTATTCCATAGATGTACAAAATTATTACACCTTTCTTTTTCTCAATGCTTTTGATTAAATCTTTTTCATTGCGCTCAACGACCCATTTTTTCGAAAGAGGCTTATTTTTCTTACGCCAGTTATTTTGCCCAATATAACCGAAACAATCAAAATCTCCCTCCAGCATAAATTCATAAAACGCTTTGTAATTATCGATTATCGGGTCGGCAACCTGGTAGCGTTTTCCATCATCAAACTCTAAAATTACGGAATGAGCCATAATGTAACGATTTCCTCCAAAAGCAGCAGTTGCATATTGTTTGAGTTGATTAAACCTATACATTTTTTGATTGAACAAAAAGAAATGAAGAATAAAATAATCCTTCTCAATTTCAACTTCTTTTACCTGAGTTTGAAATGTAATTACCAAAACTGCAATCAACAGACCTAACCCTAAAAGTATTCCTATCGACCACAAATATGAATGTGGCAGACTCAGTGACTTTGCAGACAAGAGGCTCATTAATAAAAAACATGCCACCATGCTAAATAGAAAAAATCCGGCGGCATTGCTCCACCTTCTATTTAAATAAAATAATTTCTTCATTGCAGTAACGACACCATTTTTTCAGCAGCCCGTTTCGAACAGCCCGGCTCTCCCATGAGCTGTTGCATTTCACGGTAATCCGATAGAATCTTTTCGCGATACTTTTCATCACCAAGCAATCGATCGAGTTCAGCTGTTACTTTTCTAACCGTCATATCTTTTTGAAGCAGCTCTTTAACCGCCATTTTTCCCAGAATAATATTGGGCAGCGACACCCAGTCTATTTTTAAAACTGCGGCCATAATGTAGTGCACCAATACGCCGCCTTCAACTTTGTAAAGTACGATTTGGGGCACCTGAAACAAAGCCGTTTCCAATGCTGCCGTTCCCGAAGCAACCAAAGCCGTATGTGCATTATTCAGCAAATCGTAGGTAGATTCGTACAACACTTTTATTTTGCTCCCCTGCAAAATTTCGTCATACAACTCTTTATCAACCGACGAAACGCCAGCCAGTACCACCTGGTAATCATCGCGCCCTTCAACGGCCTTTTTCATTACAGGCAAGATTCCTTTTATTTCTTGCACACGGCTTCCGGCCAGCAAGGCAATTATCGGGCGTTCATCCAGGTTGTTCATGGCTTTAAAATCAGCTGCCAACCGGGCGGTAGTTTCAAATTCCTTAATCGAGTCGAACAACGGATTTCCCACATAATTTACATCAATACCATGCTTTTTGTAAAAAGCAGTTTCAAACGGAAATATGGTGAACATTTCATCAACAAAAGCACGCACTTTTTTAACGCGATATTCTTTCCAGGCCCAGAGTTTCGGAGAAATATAATAGTAAACTTTTATGTTGTTTTGTTTGGCAAACTCTGCAATTCGCAGGTTAAAGCCGGGGTAATCAATCAGGATGAGAACATCGGGTTTATAGCTAAGCAGATCTTTTTTGCAGAATTCCATATTGCGCTTAATGGTCCTGATATTCAGCAATACATTTACAAAACCCATAAACGCCATTTCGCGGTAGTGTTTTACCAGATTTCCGCCAACTGCCTGCATTTTATCGCCTCCAAAAAACCGAAAATCAGCTGTTTTATCGGCAACTTGCAGTTCTTTCATCAGGTTCGAGCCATGCAAATCACCCGATGCTTCACCAGCAATTAGGTAATACTTCATGTTAAATCGACCTTGAAATTAGTACTACAAAAGCATAAATTATGGTTGCTCCTAAAACACCACGCGCTGCTTTTTCATATTTCATTTTCAGAAAAATCCAGAATACGCCAACATTGGCAAATACACACAAGCTTCCGATTTTTACCAAGGCCTGAATGCGCCACATACTTTTTATGTAGTTAACAAAAGCCACATCGTTTTCGCCTACCAGGTAAAACACAAAAAAGATAACAACAGGCAAAATTAAACCGGCAAGAAAACCGGCACCAAATGTGTCGAAGTTATTTTTGTTCCGTTTTGGCATACTAAAATTTCCACCGCTTTAATTGCTCCATTGTTTTATAGTCGGTCATATCTACCCGAACCGGCACAACCGAAGCAAAATTATTCTTCAAAGCAAAAATATCGGTTTCCTCAGCTTCTTCTTCAAAATTATGAAAATACCCGGATAACCAATGGTATTCGCGACCATGCGGATCAGTACGTTTTTCAAATTCTTCCATCCACTTGCCATGCGTTTGCCGACAAACCTTTATGCCTTCGGGTTTCCCTTTCGGAATATTTACATTAAGGCAGGTGAACTCGGGTATACCGTTTTCAATAACACTCTGAAAAACGCGTGCTACCACTAATTTAGCTTTCGAAAAATCAGCATCGGCACTGTAATCGTCGAGCGAAAAACCAATAGATGGTACTCCGTGCAAACCACCTTCGATGGCCGCTCCCATTGTTCCGCTATAAATTACACTTATTGATGAATTGGCCCCGTGATTAATTCCGGAAACCACATAATCGGGAGCCTGATTAAACAAGCCGTTAAAGCTAAGTTTAACGCTGTCAACCGGTGTGCCGTTGCACTTAAAAGTGGGAACACCATGAATTTGCTCCACCGGAGTTGCCCGTAAGGGATGATCGACAGTTATACCACATGCTTTTCCCGACATGGAAACTTCGGAGGAGATAACCACAACATTGCCAAAAAACTTCATTACCTCCACCAATTCACGCAAACCAGAAGCATGAATTCCGTCATCGTTTGTAACCAATATTAATGGTTTATCTTTTTCATTTTGCATGTTAGCAAATATAATTAGAAAATGTGATCTTGTACCATGATCATGATTTTATGCCAGACATTCTTACATTTTTTCGGTGAGCTAAAACTTAAATTATCACAAGCAAGAAACTGTTTTTCGGGATGTTGTAAAAACGGCTATGCCTGCAAAAAAACTAACAACTGCAGGAGGCCTTTCCCCCTTTCCAACCTGCTTTTTCCATTTGCAAAAACCTTTGCTTTTCATCTGTTTTCATTACCCGCACAATGTACTGCATTTCAAAACCCAAAGCTTGCACCACTTTCTCTACCGATGCTATTAATTTATCAGCTATTGGAATGTTGGGAAACGGAAAAACAAAGGTAAGTATTACAAGTTGCTCGGTATATAATTCAATATCCTGCACCATACCTAAATCAACCAACGAATAGTTAATTGCCGGATGCATCACTTTTGCTATTTCTTTGGTAATTTCACTTATTATTGCCATTCTTAATCGGTCTCTTTTGGTTTAATAATTCTTCTCGAACCATAGTATGTCCGCAATTCGGGCATTTTCGGGTGGTGCACTTTATACCTTTTTCGTGCGGTACTTTTGTGCCACATTTAACACAAATACAAAATCCTCCCGGGCCAAACGCGCCTCCGTTATTTAATCCCTGACGTTCTTTTCCCATTATCAAATCCTCCTGTTTTAATCTTTTGTTCAAATTTCACAAAATATTCTGATTAAAAAAAGAAGCGAAGTCCGGATTTATCATTTGTACGATTTTCTGCCGCAAGTCTATTCAGTTTTGTCTGATGAAAACAGATAGCAGAACTTTATCTAATTGTCAATTCAACAAATAAAAAAAACAAACGTTTTAATGGCTTACAGTAAATACCGTACTTTGCAACAGAAAAATTAAATCTTTTATGCCCGAAATTCTAAATAAAAAAGCAGGAATGCAATACCGACGTTTTGGAAAAACGAATAAGTATTTGAGTGTAATTACTTTGGGAGGCATGCGTTTTAAGCATGGCTGGGACGATCCGCGAAGAGACATTCCTGCAGACACATTTGACCAGTGTTTACAAACAGTGCAACTGGCATTTGACGCAGGCATGAATCATATTGAAACCGCCTGGGGCTATAAAAAAAGCGAAACTGTTTTTGGCAAAGTACTTAACGAAGAGTTAAGCATACCGCGTACTTCGTATCATTTAATGACCAAAGGCAACCCACTTACCGCTGATGCCACATACGAAATGGTTGAAAACCAACTTCGTGATTTGCAAACCGATTACTTTGATTTTTATGGTTGGCATGGCATTAACAACGCTCAATTACTGGAGCAAAGTTGTAAAACAGGGGGCCCCGTTGAAGCGCTTTTAAAACTTAAGGAAGAGGGCATCATCAAACATGTTGGTTTTAGTACCCATGGCCCGTTGGAAATCATTATCAGAACGATTGAAACCAGATTGTTTGATTTTGTAAATCTTCATTATTATTACTTTAATCAACGCAACCTGGCGGCGGTGCAAATGGCCGAAGCCAACGATATGGGCGTGTTTATTATTTCGCCAAACGACAAAGGAGGGCAACTATTTAAAGCACCTGAAAAAGTAAAAAAAGCCACTGCGCCGCTAAGCCCAATACAATGGAATGCACGTTTTTGCCTTAACAATCCGGCTATTCACACGCTTTCGTTTGGAATGACAGCACAAGCACATTTTGAGGAAATGAAAGGTATATTCCCTGCCTCGAATCCCTGGACTCCATCAGATTATGCAAGCAAACTAAAACTCGATAATTATCTACTTGATGATCCGTACGCGTCATACGAAGGTTTCGAGCTGCAAAACGATCCGTCGGGCATAAATATTTCCGAGGTACTGCGTTTGCGCAAACTATGGAAAGCGTATGACATGATTGACTATGCCCGCTACCGTTATAAAGTTTTTAAGGAAAAAAGCCACTGGTTTCCTGGCGAACTTCCGAACGAAGAAAATCTTGACAAGCTGGATTTATCAAAGGTTCCGCCAAATATTCCCTTAAAGGAATTATTAGCCGAAACCCACAAGGAATTACAACCACCAGCGTATCAACTGGCTAAAAATTAATTATCTTGCCTACATAAACCATAAAACCTTTTCAAAAATGAAATGTAAATTAATTCTTTCATACAGTATTTTTGTATGTATTCTGTGTCTGTCATTTCAATCATTAGCACGCGACTATTATCAAGTAAAAGTATATACCATTAAAAACAACAGCCAGGAAGCACGGGTAGACCATTATTTAAAAACAACGTTTAAAACCGCAGCAAACCAGGCCGGAATTAACGAAATAGGAGTTTTTAAACCCATTGAAACCGATAAAGATTTTGGTAAGAAAATTTTTGTGTTTGTTCCGTTAAAAAGCCTCAGTCAGCTCGAGAAGATAGAACAAATACTGACCAACAGCGCCTCTCAATCAAGTAATTGCGAATATGTAAATGCCCCTCACGACAATCCTCCTTTCGAGCGAATAGAATCAACCTTGTTACGGGCTTTCTCCCACATGCCGGAATTTCATAAACCCAGTTTTGCAACACCAAAATCGGAACAAATTTTTGAGCTTAGAAGCTACCAGGGTGCCACAGAAAAGCTGTATCAGAAAAAAGTAGAGATGTTTAACGAGGGCGGCGAAATTGCGCTATTCAAAAAACTTGATTTTAATGCTGTTTTTTATGCCGAGGTTTTGGTAGGCGCGCACATGCCTAATTTAATGTATATGACCTCGTTTGAGAATATGGAAGCAAATGAAAAACACTGGGCAACTTTTAGGGCGCACCCCGACTGGGAAGTCTTAAAAAATAAAAAAGAATACGCCAATACAGTTTCGCATATCGACAAATGGTTGTGCCACCCTGCCTCCTACTCTGATTTTTAAAGGATTAAACCATACAACACATTTACTCAAAAATAATTGGTGCAAATTGCCAACCATCGCAGGTTGTTTGTTGTTGTATTGAAATAATTCTATTTTTGCGACATGCTTTACAACAAAGTATTTCCACATAAAACATCAAAAACCTGGGTGGTTTTTGTGCACGGCGCCGGAGGAAGCAACGTTGTCTGGTTCAGACAATTACGCGATTTCAAGAAACACTTCAACGTATTACTTGTTGATTTGCGCGGTCATGGTAAATCAAAAAAAGAATATACCAAGGCAGAAATTTATGCCTTCGACGAGATTGCCATGGATGTGTTGCGCACAATGGATCATTTAAATATTAACAAAGCACACCTTGTGGGCATATCGCTGGGTTGTATTGTTATTCGCGCAATGGATAAACTTGCACCCGGACGTGCTGAATCGATCATTCTTGGAGGTGCTGTGGTTCAGTTTAATTCTCGCATAAATGCCCTGGTTTCGGTGGCCAAGCTACTTCAGTCAATATTTCCATACATGTGGTTATACAAAATAAATGCATGGATTTTGATTCCCTATAAAAAAGATATAGAATCGCGAAAACTATTTATAAAAGAAGCAATACGCCTGGGCGAGCGCGAGTTTAAAAAGTGGCTGCGTATGTCGTCTGAAATCAGAGAGAACCTTCAGGAGTTCTTGATTAAGGAAGCATCTGCTCCGGTACTATACCTTATGGGCGACCGCGACCATATGTTTTTGCCCACCGTAGCAACACTGGTAAAAAAACATTTTAACTCGAAACTGGAAGTAATTAAAAACAGTGGCCATGTTTGCAATATCGATCAACCCGATATTTTTAATGAACGGAGCATTCAGTTTATAAAAAGTATTTCGGGTTAAGCGCTCTTATTTAATCCAATTCTAAATTTCAACTCCCCGAAAATTATTTCGCAAGTTTTAAATATTTTGCGTGTCCAAAATTCAACTTTATCCTTTTTATAAAAGGCAAGGTGTGCTATAACTAAAGGCGCTTTGCCCATTTAAAACATTGGATTAAAATTGAAATTTTGGAAATATGCTTACAATTATAAAATCGCTATTACTAATCTTCCTTACTATTCTAATCCACAACGGATTAGCAAATACAAAAAAGTGCAGAATTGTATTTGAAATCGAAAATAAAATTCAACAATATTCAATTAATGACACCATTGTGGTTTGGGTTAAAGTTGAACTTGATGAAGACTTTTGCGATGATGCGGGCGATATTACCAAGGTGTTTGCTAAAGGACTAAAAATTTGTGAGCGTTCGGAGTGGAAAAGAATAGCTCAAAAAAAAGTAGGGCAACAACTTACTTTAGCGGTATTAAAGGGTAAGGGAAAAAAAATGCTAACCGCCTACCGAAAAACAGGACATTACAATTGTTTTAACCAGGTTGAATTTAATTGTATGGAAAAGGAATAAGCAGCAATGAGCAAAATGGAACGAAATAGAAAAGAGTGGATTTTGAGGGGGTTGATTTATTTTACCATCGCCTTGCTGCTTGCCGACTTTATTTATAAAACCTACTACGGAATAAATTTTCAAACCCGCGAAAAATGCATTTTATATGCCCATTTGCCACGTTGGGCATTTTTACTTTACGAGTTTACCCTCGACCTGTTTATGACCGTTTTAATTGGAATTTTTGTAGGCACACTGCTACAAAAACATTTTACACGGTACAAGCGATTTTACCCGCGCAATCAGTTTTCGGCCTTTGTTTACGCTGCTGTAATTCCGGTTTGCTCGTGCTCAGCCATTCCAATGATGGGGGCCATGCAAGGTCAATTACGCCTGCGCACCATTATTACTTTTGTGGTGGCCGCCCCTTTGCTTAACCCGTACATTGTTGCCTTGTCGTTTACTGTACTTGGCAACGAATATGCCTTTATGCGGATTATCTCATCATTACTACTGGCTGTTGGTGCAGGATATTTCGCCGAGTTGGTGGCGCCAAAAACTGCCATTGCCGATCCTGAAAAACTCCTGAGCTGCACCAGCAATACAAGTTGTGGCCTACCCGGAAAAAGTATTTATACCGAAAGCTTCCGAATATTCAAAAAGCTAATCCCCTATTTATTAATTGCAGGGGTTATCAGTTTGGCTTTCGAAATATTTCAACCTACCGAAATTCTTGAAAAGCTGCAATTAAAATCGGGCCCGTTAAGCGCTGCTGCTTTTATTTTAATTGGTATGCCCATTTATTTTTGCAACGGAGCCGATATCCTGTTTCTACAACCACTGGTAAACTACGGCGGTCTATCAATGGGTACATCAATTGCCTTTTCATTAACCTCTACGGCCATTTGTGTTTCGTCGTTTATGATGTTATTAAAATACCTGGGGAAAAAACTCACCATCCAGCTCTCGCTGTTTATAATGGCAGCCATTTTTATATTGAGTCAAATAATCGAAATAATAAAATTTTAAACCATGAGATATTTATTTTCAACCATTATCCTTTTAGTAATGTTTATTGCCGCCCAGCAGGTACAAGCCTGCGAAATTGAATTCAGCATTGAAGGCGACAAAAAGGAAGCATATGCAGCAGGCGATGAAATTATTGTAAAGGTAGATGTAATTTTTACCCATCGTGTATGCCCCGAAGGCATTGAAAAAACCAAGTTCAAATACGAGGGAATAAAAGTATTGGGCGCCACCAAATGGAAAGAATATGCCAAAGGCAAATTTGAAAGAAAACTAAAACTGAAAGTACTTGAAGGCCAAGACAAAGAAATGATTCTGGAAGCCATACGTACCTGCGACAAAGAAGGTGGCTACGGAAAAATTAGTTTAACCCGAAAATTGGTGAGTTAAATGGTGGTTTTAAAAAAGAAATACCTGAGCAGCATTTTAGCTCCGTTCTTCCTTTTTTTTGTTGTTGCCATGGCAGCTCCGGCACTTAGTGTTGCTAATCAACAAAATCAGGATGTGTTTGAAACCTTTACCGACGAATATAATCCGAACGAGCCAAGTAGTAAATGCTCCGGCTGTTCCGATGCAGAAAGCTGCCAAACTGGCGAAGGAACAACAGCACCTCCTTGGCTAAAATATTCGCTGCTTGCGCTGTTGGCGGTTGGCGGTGCGGTTTATGTTAGTAAAAAATTTAACTGGAAGCTTGCCGTTTTACTGCTGGTTTTGCTTACGCTTGGCTTTATTCCAAAACGCGAAACCTGTTCCTCTGAAAGTTGCAACGCCGATAATAAGCTTATTGCCAAAGCCGCAATTCTACCGAACACTCAAGAGGATGAATTTGCACCATTGGAACAAACGGAGAAAGAAGATGAATTTGAAACATTTTCGGATAATGATGAGTTTGAGGCATTTGATGACACCAACGAGTTTGAGGCATTTGATGAATCAACCGAATTTGAAGCATTAGACGATAGTACTGTTGATGAAAACGAAACTTATTCCATTTGGACCGACCGAAACTTTACCTTATCAGTTCTGGTGTTGGCATTAACCCTGTTGGCTGGAATTTTGGTGCGTTTTAAAACCACCCGGAAGCTAAAAACCATCATGCTGCTAAGCACCATGATTTACCTTGGATTTATTAATGGTGCCTGCCCCTGTATGATTTCAAGTTTCCAAAACACGGTAATGTATGTGATGGGACTCGAAGTACGCCCTGTTCATATGATTTGGTTTTTAGGACTAATACCGCTCACCTACTTTTTTGGGAAAGTGTGGTGCGGATGGGTATGCCACCTGGGAGCTTTGCAGGAATTTATTTTCCGCCCCGGTGTTTTAACTATTCTTCAAAACAGAAAATCGCAAAATGTACTACGCTGGATCCGGCTTGTGGTTTTACTTATTCTTGTGGTACAGATTACCATCACTAAAACAAATATTTTTATCCACTACGACCCATTTAAAGTTGCATTTAACCTCTTCTCGGCAAACACCTTAGGTTATGTACTTTTAGTTATTATGCTGTTGTCGTCGGTTTTAATTTACCGACCATTTTGCCGCGCTTTTTGTCCGGTTGGTCTTATTTTGGGATGGATTAGCTACCTGCCCGGAGCCGCAAAATTAAACAAAACCGAATCGTGCGTTGATTGTAAAACCTGCAGCAATGCCTGCCGCCACAATGCACTAACCTACGAAAGCAAAAAAAGTTATCTCAACCACGAAGACTGTATCCTGTGCGGCGACTGTATTGATACCTGCAGGTTCACTTCGCTCGAAATTAAAGGGATTGCCAAATGAAACAATACACATTAACCATATTACTAATTTTTACCGTAACTTTTGCCCATGCCCAGTGGGAGTGCCCCAGTAAATTGGCGGCCAATCTCGACCCGGTATTTAATAGCCCAGTGCTTTTGGGCAGCGAGTTTCAACTCTCTTCAGGTGTTTTAGATGGTAACTCCATTAACACTGCCATGGCATTTGCAGGTATCGATTACTCAACAGTTAAACATTCGTTGTATGCCGAAGGAGGTTTTAAAGCCTGGTGGAAATACGATTTTAACCAGGAGGTACTTTTCGACCAGTACCGCTTTGGCTTACGCGAATTATTTTACCAGTACAATGGCGATTTAAGCCGGTTTACGGTTGGCTTGCAATCCTCAACGCTCGACGACCATTACCTGTTGAACGAACGCACTGCCGGTATAAACTACATCCTCGATTTAGGCACATGGAAGCTCAATCTTTATGGTGGCACGGTTACCAAAGATTTTGCCCGAAACGGAATTTTCTGTACCACCGGTTTTATATACGATCTGCCTACCGGGCAGCGGCAAATTCTGTTAGGAAATAATTTTGGTGACAAAAACCTGGCCGGCCTTACCCTGTCGTTTCTTCCGGGTAAAGAAAAGAAGCAAAAAACAGAGCCCCTTGAATCGGGAGATGATGAGTTTGAAACCTTTGATAATGAATTTGAAACAAGCGATGAATTTGGAAACGAAAGCGACGAATTTGAATCAACTGATGATGAGTTTGGTTCCTTTTCTGAAGCCGAGCCATTTGCCACGGTAAAAAAAGACAGGGTGGTAATTGAGGATCTCGGGATAGCTGCATACACCGAGTTTGGCGACTGGATTCCGAACACCTTTTTTCATTCAGGCTTATTTGCCACTGTAAAGTTCCCCGGCGAGTTTTATTTAAAAACCGAGGCTTTGCTTCAGCTTGAAAATTCGAACAAAGGAATAATATACCTGGCCGAGCTGGAAAAAACATTTCGCTTAAAAAGTGGCAGCCGTCTTGCACTTAATGCTGCCTATTATTCGTTTTCAGAAATCGATGAGAACGCCATGGTCCTCAACTCGTACAGCAACATCCTGGCCGGAGAAGTTCTTCGGCTTGATGCCATTAATATGCCTTTGTACCTGCTCGGAGCCAAATTAAATTTCCCTGCTCAAAAAATTCACCTGAAATTTCAGCATGTGGGGCAAACCAGCTCGGGCGATTTAAAAGAACTTGATTTTGAAATTGGTAAACACTTTAACCGTTTGCAAGTAAATGCAAAAGGCGGAATGGTAAACGGAGGAGAACTGGAAGAAAAAGCATTTTTAGCACGGCTTGAAGCCCGCTTCTATTTTTAAATGAATTAACGGAGAAACCATAACAATATGCAAAACAAAAACTCACGACGTAGCTTTATTGAAACAGGAATTAAATTTGTTGCCGCCAGCTCATTGCTCTGCCCGGCAATTTGTTCATGTTCTGAAGGTTTTTACGACACACTTACCATTGATGAAGCAAAATGTATAGGTTGTGGCGATTGCGACGATGTTTGTAACTACAGCGCCATTCTGATGAGTGGAGTTTCCAGTTATTCGATAAACATAACAGAGTGCACGCTTTGTAACTGGTGTGTGGATGTGTGCGACGACAATGCCATTCGAATGCCTGAAAAAAGTTACCTGATAAATGCAAGTGCCTGCACCGGTTGTAACGATTGTATTCCGTCGTGCAACTACAATGCACTAAAAATTGCATCAAACAGCTATGCTATTAAATCGGGTTGCGTGGGTTGTGGCGACTGTGTTACAGCCTGCAATAAAGAAGGGAAAGCCATTAGTTATGTCGTTGAGAATTACTCCGTAAAATCGGGGCGTTGCCACGGCTGTGTTAACCGCTGCTCGGGTGCTTGCGATTACAATGCCATTTCTTTAAAAAACGGAAGGGCTTACATTGATACCTCCAAATGCACAAAATGTGGTGATTGTTTAAGCGCCTGTCCGCATTCGGCTATTAAAAACGCTTATGTTGAAATCGACCAGAAGAAATGCACTCACTGCGGCGAATGCTATGATGCCTGTAGTCACGATGAAGTAGAAAAATCAGGAGATTCAGATATTAAGTCATCCTATATTGAAAAACTGTCGTGTACCAACTGTGGCGATTGCATTGATTCGTGCCCCGAAGACGCCATTTATATGCAGCAGGCAGGTGAGTATGCTCCTGAAATATTAACAGAAAACTGTACGGCTTGTGGAAATTGCTTTACCGCTTGTTCGGAGCAGAATGCCATTAGCAGGGAAACTGCCTCAGCCCAAATAAACCAAACTACTTGTATGAAGTGTAACAAGTGTATGGATGTATGTAATTACGATGCCGTAATTAGCGGATAAAAAAAGTCTCTTCCTGTTTAAACAAGAAGAGACTATTATTCTAAAAATTATTCAATCTTCTATTTCCGATTAATGTTGGCGGTATTCGGCAATAATCTTTTTCACATCGGTTGGAGCCACTCGTCCGAATACTTTTTCGCCAACGGTAACCACCGGTGCCAAACCGCAGGCACCTACACAACGCAGGCAGTTTATCGAAAATTTTCCGTCTTCGGTAGATTCCCCAACCTCTACTTTTAGCTGGCGTTTAAATTCGTTTAACACCTGTTCGGCACCCCGCACGTAACATGCTGTTCCCATACAAATTGAAATGGGATTTTCGCCCTGCGGAATCATGGTAAAAAAGCTGTAGAACGTTACAACTCCGTATACCTTTGCTACCGAACAGTTTAGCCCTTTAGCAATTACCTCCTGCACCTCGGCGGGTAGGTAACCCAATTTTCCCTGTACTTTATGAAGTACATTTATCAGTTCACTTTCTTTGTTCTCAAACTCTGCACAAATATCGAGAATGAGTTGTATGGTATTTTCTGCTAATTTAATTTTTGGCATTTTCTTACATTTTAAAAATTAAGCATTCAAAAATTCTCGCATTAATGCAATTAAGTTCTATCGAAATATTTGGTATGTAGCAAATGATGCGCTTTATCGCTCATTGGTTCTCCCAGGAACTTTTCATACAATTCAATAATGTAAGGATTCTCGTGCGATTTTCGGATGGTTTTATTTTTATCTTCCTGATAAATTGCCTTTTGGCGTTTTTTCAGGATATTGACATCACCGTGATGGTAAGGCTGGCCCCCACCCCCAATACAACCGCCGGGGCAACTCATAATTTCAATGGCATGAAATTCGCTTTTACCGGCCTGAATGTCTTCAAGCAACTTTCGTGCATTTCCAAGACCGTGGGCAATTCCAATTTTTATTGGTAAACCGTCAAAATCGATGGTTGCCTGCCGTATGCCTTCCATTCCGCGCAACTCATCAAAATCAACGCGTGGCAGTTCTTTTTTGGTATGCACCTCGTAGGCCGTACGCACTGCCGCTTCAATAACTCCCCCGGTTGTTCCAAAAATTACTGCCGCACCGGTTGATTCTCCCATCGGATTATCAAACTCTTCGTTTGGCAATGCATTAAAATCAATATTCGATAACTTAATTAATGCTGCCAGCTCGCGGGTGGTAATGGCATGGTCAACATCCGGGTTGTCGTTCACTTTAAACTCATCGCGGCCACACTCGTACTTTTTAGCCACACAAGGCATAATGGAAACCACTACCAGGTCTTCGCGTTTCACATTCATTTGCCCGGCAAAATAAGTTTTGGCAATAGCACCAAACATTTGCTGTGGCGAGCGTGCTGTTGAAGGGATATCCTTCATTTCAGGAAACTGGTGTTCAAAGAATTTAACCCAGGCCGGACAACATGAAGTTAAAATCGGAAGTTTTACATCTTTGTCGCCTGCCAGGTGTTTACCCAGTCGGTTGAGCAGCTCGGTGCCTTCCTCCATAATGGTAAGGTCGGCAGCAAAATCGGTATCAAAAACGCGGTCGAAACCCAAACGGCGCAAAGCTGCCACCAGTTTACCGGTAACCAGACTTCCGGCTTCCATTCCAAACTCTTCGCCCAGTGCAGCACGTACTGCAGGAGCCGTTTGTACAATTACAGTTTTTGTGGGATCTGAAAGCGCACGTATCACTTTTCCGGTTTCGTCAACTTCGGTTAATGCTCCGGTTGGGCAAACCGCTACACATTGCCCGCAGTAAGTACAAACCGAGTGATCGAGGTTCATTTCGAAAGCCGGCGAAACCACCGATTCGAAACCCCGGTTTATGGCAGACAAAACGCCTACTGTTTGCACTTCGTTACACATGGTTTCGCAACGGCGACACATGATGCATTTATCTACTTCCCTGATAATTGCCGGTGAAGTATCTTCCCGATAGGTTGATTGTTCGCCTTTGTAATGAATTTCGCGAATTCCAAGGTTGTGGGCCATGTCCTGCAGGTCGCAATTTCCTGACTTGGCGCAAATTAAACAATCAAACGGATGATCAGAAAGAATTAGTTCCATCACTGTTCGGCGAGCGTTAATCACACGCATTGAGTGGGTATTTACATTCATCCCTTCGTGTACTTCGGTGCAGCAGGCCGGTGCCAGGTTTCTTCGTCCGTCAACCTCAACCACACAAATCCTGCAACCACCGGGTTTGTTTTCAATATTCAGGTCGTCGAGTTTCATATGACACAGGGTTGGAATATGCAAGCCAACACCCGATGCTGCTTCAAGAATTGTGGTACCTTTTTTTACCACAACGGGTTTATTATCTATTTTTAGATTTACTGTATCCATAATTTTCGGTTTTCTGATTAGGTTAAGGTTATTGCATGAAATTTACATTTCTCGTAGCACACGCCACATTTTATACACAAGGTTTGATCGATAAAATGTGGAGCACGACGCTCGCCGGAGATTGCACCTACCGGGCAATTACGGAAACAGAGCGTACATCCTGTGCACAAATCTTCAACAATATCGTAACGCAACAACGATTTACACTGTCCGGCCGGACAGGTGCCGTCGGCAACATGCGCCATGTATTCGTTTTCAAAATTGTTTATGGTTGAAAGTACGGGGTTGGGCGATGTTTGCCCCAAACCACACAGTGCTGTATCTTTTATCACCACACTTAATTCTTTCAGCCTTTCAATGTCCTGCTCTTCGCCTTTTCCTTCAGTAATTTTATCCAGTAACTCGTGAAGGCGCTTATTTCCAACACGACACGGTGTACATTTCCCGCACGATTCTTCAAGGGTAAAGTCAAGATAGAATTTTGCAATCGATACCATACAGTCGTTTTCATCCATAACAATCATCCCACCAGAGCCCATCATCGATCCGGCCGATAGCAGGTTGTCGTAGTCGATTGGAATATCAAGAAAATCTTTGGTTAAGCAACCACCCGATGGACCACCGGTTTGCACAGCTTTAAATTCCTTTCCATCTTTAATTCCGCCGCCAATATCGTAAATTACTTCGCGCAAGGTTGTTCCCATGGGCACTTCAATTAAACCAACATTATTGATTTTTCCGGCCAGGGCAAATACCTTTGTTCCTTTTGATTTTTCGGTGCCAATGCTGCTAAACCAGGCTGCACCTTTATTAATTATTACCGGAATATTGGCAAAAGTTTCAACGTTGTTTACGTTGGTTGGTTTTCCCATGTAGCCTGAAACAGAGGGGAACGGTGGTTTAAAAGTTGGTTCGCCTCGCAAGCCTTCCATCGAATGAATCAGGGCTGTTTCCTCGCCACAAACAAATGCTCCGGCACCGTAACGTAATTCAATATCAAAATTAAAACCGCTTCCCAGTATATCATTGCCAATCAGGCCGTATTCCCGGGCCTGTCCAATGGCAATTTTTAATCGTTCAATCGCCAGTGGGTATTCTGCCCGGATGTAAATCAACCCTTTGTCGGCTCCAATGCAGTAACCACAAATGGCCATTGCTTCAAGCACCGAGTGCGGATCGCCTTCCAGAATCGAGCGGTCCATAAAAGCTCCGGGATCGCCTTCGTCGGCATTACAAACTACATATTTTTGTTCGTCCTCAACATTTTTGGTTATTTCCCATTTTAGGCCGGTTGGGAATCCGCCACCACCCCGACCACGCAGGCCTGAGTCTTTTACTTCTTTTATAACCTCATCGGGTGTTTTTTCGGTTAGGCATGTTCCTAGCGCCTGATAGCCATCGCGGGCGATGTATTCGTCGATATTCTCAGGATTGATAAATCCACAATTTTTTAAAGCAATTCGGATTTGCTTTTTGTAGAAATCCATGCCTTTTGAATCGCTGATAATTTCAGCGTTATTGGGATCGGTGTACAACAGGCGTTTTACAGGTCTTCCTTTTACAATGTGTTCTTCAACAATTTCAACCACATCGGATGGCGAAACCTGAACGTAAAAAGTATTGTCGGGTAATACTTTTATAATGGGGCCTTTTTCGCAAAAACCAAAACAACCGGTCAGCACCACCTGCACTTCGTCTTCCAGGCCAAGATCTTGTATCAGTTTATTTAAGCGATTTTTAATCTCGTCGCTTTCAGATGCTTTACACCCCGTTCCGCCGCAGATTAAAAGATGCATTTTGTAGTCAGTCATAGTCTAAGGTTTTAATTGTTTTAATCGTCAATGGTTTTAAAGCTAACCGGAATAATTCCATCAACCAGCTCTCCACGTTTAATATATAAATCAATAATTTCGCGGGCTTTCTCCTTTTTAACATGGCCAAAAACCACAGATTCTTTGCCCGGAAGCGTTACTTCAACGGTTGGCTCGGCATAACAATAACCCATGCAGCCGGTTTGTGTAACCACGGCATCAATGGCTTCCTGTTCCAGTTCTTCAACAAAAAATTTCATGGTTTCTTTTGCACCCGATGCAATACCACAAGTAGCCATGCCCACTTTAACCTGCACCACCTCATCCGGGTTAACACTGTTTTCCCTGAGTTTAATTTTCGACTGTGCTTCTTCTTTCATTTTCCGAAGATCAGCCAATGATTTAATTTTTGTCATATCGCTCTTTTGTTTATGTTATTTTATTGCTTTAATATCCTCTAAGTTTGATTTTATTAATTCCAGAATTCCGTGTCTGATTTCTTTTTGCTGAAACGACACATCTCCAAGCACTTCACGCAACTCATCCGAACTCAAACTAAATTCTCCCAGGCTTGTTTTGTGCAGGTAAACCAGGTTTCCTTTTTTATAACTCAGCAGTAAGAGGTATAAAGTTTCCCAAATATCACCCAAAGGTGGCCTGTCGATATTCGACAGTTTAAAAGTAGCTGTTAACCGGGTGCCCGAGTTAAGTTCCGATGCCAGCGAAAAGCTACCTCCTGATGCTTCTGCATTTTGTTTTAACAGTGGAAGTCCCAAACCAACTTTTCGTGTTGTTCGCGATGTAAAGAACGGGTTTACGGCTTTGACCAGCGTTTCCTTATCCATTCCACAGCCGTTATCATTAATAATCAAAGAACAAAGGTCATTTATTTTATCTTCCTCAACTATGATTTCAATCAACGTGGCATTTGCGCTAATCGAGTTTTGCACAATATCCAGAATATGTTCCGACAATGTTCTCATAGTAACTCTACAAATCTCCCATCTTGCTGATTCAGTGCCATTTTAACCTCATAAAAACTTAATTCACTAAGATTAAAAACAGAAAAAGCCGAGCCAATCTGTTCTAAAAAGTGCGCATCTGAATTATAAATTAACGAAATTTTATTTTCTAAAACATAATGTTTTCGAACATGCTTTTCAGTGGTTTTACCTGTTATTCCCATTGCGTCAAATTCCAGGTTTTTAGGTATAAATCCGAGGTGACTGAATAAGCCGTTCATGGGCCGGTTAACATGGGCCGGGATAAAAATACCACCCAGTTCGTGCACGTACCTCTGCACCGAGCTTATTCCCTTTTTTAAGGCGGAAGTCAGGTAGTACGGAACAAGTTCAATTACGTTTTCTTCAGCATCAACCACGGGCTGGTAGCCAAAATGTCCGTCTGGATTCGGAATTCGGGAAATATTTTCTTCGAGGTATTGCTGAAAGTTGTCTAAGGCCTGATCGTTATCAAAAAAGACCAGACAGTGCACTTCTTCTTTTGTTGTTACCTCGGCTCCGGTTAAAACCAGTATTCCTGATTTTTGAGCCAGGTTGCGAATAACTTTGGCATTACGTGTTGAGTTATGATCGGTTATGCCAATAATATGCAAGCCTGCCTTTTGGGCCTGCTCCACAATTTGCTGTGGTGTCATTTCCAAATCGGCACAGGGCGAAAGTACGGTATGAATATGTAGGTCGGCCCTGAATTTTTGCACGTTGCTAAGTTATTGTTATGAATAAATTTCCGGCCATTTCAAAGGTTGCCTTATCGGTTCCCAAAACAGGTATACCCTCTTCGTTGCTGTGTGCCACGGTGTCTTCATCGGGTTCAAAACCTTTTACCAGAATAACGGCAGCCAACTCTTTAAGTGAGGCTATTGCCATTACATTCTGGTGGGTTTGCAGGGTAATCCACACTTGTCCTTCGTTGGCATTTCCCATTACATCGCTTAGCAAATCAGAAACGTACCCTCCTGTAATCTCATTCTCGAGACCTGTTTTGCCGGAAAATACTTTTAATCCAAATTTATCTACCAGTTCAGAAACCTTCATTTCTTCCTCCTTTTTTATTACAGTCTGCATCAAAACGATTTTTCCCCCAGGCTTTTTCCAGGTTTTTTGTCGCTTTTTCTATGGTAATTTTTTTCTCGTTCAAATAACGGTTTTGCAGAAAAATACAATCGGTCATTTTTGCTTTTCCCTGCACCATGTCTTCGGCCAATGCGTGGCAATTGGGAGCTCCACAGCCACCACAATCAATACCCGGCAGCTGACATAAGATCCGATCGGCTTTTTGCATTTTTTCCAAGGCTTTCAGGCGGTTGGTATCGAGCGCAAATACATAGTTGGGTTCAATGGGTGCGGCCTTTATTTTTTCCATTACCTCCGTACTCACTTTTTCCGAACTCAACTCGCTTGCTTTCGGATATCTCTTCGATCGTTTTTGCAAACGTTCAACAGTCAGAAAACGATTTCCTGTTAACAAAATTCCTCCGGCACAGCCCTGATGACAGGACTTTAATTCCAAAAAATCGATTACCGGAACTTCGTCGTTCTCCATGCGTTCCAGTATTTTTACTACATTATGAATACCGTCAACTGCCATTGAGTGGCGCTTAAAATGCCTGGCTTCTCCGCGGGGTAAACTCCATACAATACCGTCAAGTGTTAAGTTTTCTCGTAATGCCGAAGTATCGCTTTTTTCCTCTTTCTCAATTACTCGCAACACCTGGTTGTACAAATCATTCATGTTGATCAGGCCATCAACCACCGATTCTTTTTCGCCCAGCGGACGTTTAACGGCTGCCATTTTTGCCGAACAGGGCGAGATGTAAAAGATACCAATCTCGTTGCGTTTAATGCCTTGCCGGGTAAGTTTTTCAATGGCATAATGGGCGGCCAAATCGTGAGGTGCTTTTAAGGGTACAATATTTTCAACCAACGAAGGATAGCGCGATTGAATTAGTCGGACAATGGCCGGACAAAAGGAAGAAATTAATGGTTTGTGTGTTGCTTTGGCCACTTCCTCTTTAATTTTTTCAATCAGTATCGAAATAGGCTGTTCAACCTCAAAAATATGGGTAAACCCAAGTTTCTGCAGTGCTTCATAAATTTTTCCTTCAGAATAAATATCCGGAAACTGGCCAATCATTACCGAGGGAAACAAAGCCACCCTGTACTTGTAATTTTGTAGTTGTTCAAGATTATCATGATTTACATAAAAAGCATCTACTGGGCATGCCCGCAAACAGTTTCCGCAATCAACACAACGATCGGCATTAATAGCAGCAACACCACCTTTTATTCGAATGGCTTCTGTTGGGCACGCTTTCATGCAATGGGTGCAGCCCATACATTTCTTCGTATCCACTTTTATAGCATGATATTTCTCAACAATCTTCATGGGCTAAAAATTATTTCTGAAAGTTAAAGTTGTTCCTTTCCCCACCTCGCTTTCAATCTGAAACTCGTCGGTGTTTTTTTTAATATTCGGCAATCCCATTCCGGCACCAAAACCCATA
The DNA here is from genome assembly GCF_963676735.1 of uncultured Draconibacterium sp. Classification (NCBI taxonomy): domain Bacteria; kingdom Pseudomonadati; phylum Bacteroidota; class Bacteroidia; order Marinilabiliales; family Prolixibacteraceae; genus Draconibacterium; species uncultured Draconibacterium sp. Next base: position 3,033,832 of record NZ_OY781464.1, read on the forward strand.
TTCCGCACAGCTTTTGAAGCTGTGGAAAAGCCTTCCTGCATGGCTTTTTTTATGTCTTCAATACCCGGCCCTTCGTCTTTAACCACCACGCTTATACCCGATTCATCAATTTCAGCTAGCAATTTTCCTCCAACCGAGTGGGCTACAATATTAACTTCGGCCTCGTATATAGCCACAACAATCCGTTTAATCACCTTAGGTTCAACCTGTAATTGTTTCAGCATTTTTTTTATTTGGCTCGATGCTTTACCGGCCATACCAAAATCGCCACTCGCTATGTCAAATTCTAATTTCATTAATAAACCGGTTCCAATCCGTTTTCGTACAATACTCCACTTGATCGGTAAATCGAAAAGGCGGTTTCAAGCAATACAAGACCAATTTCGTTGGCCAGCTCAATCATTTCCGGGCTTGCTTTTTTATTTCGGGCCAGTAAAACCACTTCAATGTCGGCCATTTCGGCGGTTCGCACCAGCTGCACATTTGCCAAACCTGTAATTAGTAAAATATGCTCGGTATCGAGTGTTAAAACATCGCTCATTAAATCAGAGCTAAAAGCTTTCTGCAAATCATGGTCGGTTTTGGTATCGCCGGCCACCACATTTGCCTGGGTCAAATCTATAATATCAGTTAATCTCACCTGGTTAGTTTATATATCGGCACAAAGATAAGTGTACAGCATGTTATTTATGCTTTTAAGCGGCATGTTATACCGAATTTATAATGATTAAAAACAAGCAACACAAGGCTTTAATCTTAAACCACTGAAAAACCTGCAAAGTGTGTTTTTAAGCAATTAATTAAAATATAGCAAGGATGGGGTTTTAAATACCTCTTAAATTGTTTATTTTTCAGAGGTAAAACAAGAAAAATCAAAACATGATTTACGATAAAGACTCATTTCTGACGGGCAATATCGACGATCCGGCCATCCATCAGAAAATTATAGATGCCCTCCCCATTCCTATTTTTTACCGCAACACAGAAGGTGTTTACCAAATGTGCAATGCAGCCCACGAAAAATTTACAGGCAAAACCAAAGAGCAGATTGTTGGCAAACCTTTACACGAAGTGCATGTAAAAGAAATGGCCGATAAATACATGGCTCAGGATAAAGAACTGATTGCAAACCCTGATGTACAAGTTTATAATACGCAGGTACGCCATGGCGATGGCACTTCACATCATGTTATTTTAAACAAAGCCGTTATTCGCGACAACGAAAACAAAATTGTGGGTATTGTTGGTTCGATTAATGATGTATCCGAACTGAAACGAACTGAAAAACGCCTGGAAAAAGCACAGGAAACAATGCGCGTATCGTCGCAAATGATTCATAAAATTTCGTCAGGAATTGTAATGGTTGACAGCGACTTTAAGATTGTGGATTCGAACGAATATTTTGCCAAACTAATGGGGGAAGATGCCGAGGAGTTGTATGAAACAATACCGGGGCTAACCGGCGCCGATGCAAAAGGGCTGGTACCTGATGTGGTTTTTAAAATGATTTCGAGCGTATTATCGTCGGGGGATGAGCTGTCAGAACGCGATTTAAAATTCCATAACAAACTTATGCACGTTTCGGTGCGCACTTTGTATAAAAACAAAGTTGTTGGGGTTGTTTTTCGGGATATGTCGGCCCCCATGCTTGTGCAGGACGAAATAATAAACCGCGCACGAAAAATCAACAAACAAAATATTGAAACCGTGCAAAAAATTGCCTTTCTGCTCGGAGAGAATGCTGCTGAAACAGAAGAACTTTTGAATTCTATAATTGAAACCTATCGCTATGGTGACGACGACAAATCCTGACTACCACGTTGAAATCGAGTTTCAGCAAAAAAAACCCAAAGGAGAGATTGCCTGTGGCGATGTTTTTCAATCGAGCATTATTCGTGAAGAAGGCCGAACAATACTGGTATTAAGCGATGGAATTGGACACGGTATAAAAGCAAGTGTTTTAGCCACATTAACGGCAACCATGGCTTTAAAATATTCGATGCTGCATACCAAACCCGAGGTTGCTGCACGTATTATTATGGAAACGCTGCCCAAAAGCAGCGACGGCAAAGAATCCTATGCCACCTTTACCATTATTGAATTGGATGACGAAGGCCGCACACGTATTGTAAACTACGACAACCCCGGAATTTTAGTGATTAGAAACGGAGTAGCAATGCAAGGAAAGGAATACCACCTAACCATTGAGGGGGAGGAAAACGAGGGAAAAGTTTTGCACTGCAAAGAGTTTACTGCCCGCAAAGAAGACCGCATTATTTTTATGTCGGATGGTGTGCCGCAATCGGGCCTGGGCAACCAACGCTATCCTCTGGGTTGGAGCATGGAAAACGTTGAAGAATTTGCCTTAAACCAGATACAACGCATGCCCGACATTTCGGCCACCAAACTGGCCCGGAAAATTATTAACCAGGCTGTAATGAATGATCAGTTTTCGGTAAAAGACGACACCAGCTGCGGGGTTATGTATTTTCGCGAACCACGCAAGTTTATGCTAATTACCGGCCCCCCGTTTTACAAAATAAAAGATTTCGATTTTGTAGGTCGCATACAGGATTTTGAAGGTAAAAAAATTATTTGCGGAGGTACAACTGCCGAAATTATTGCCCGCGAACTAAACCTTACCGTCGAAATTCAACACGGTAACAAGAACCTTGAGGAACTGCCACCCAGTGCGAAAATGAAAGGATTTGAAATGGTTACCGAAGGCATTTTAACACTTGGAAAGGTGGAAGAACTGCTGGAGAATTACGATAGCGATACCCGGCTGCACGATACCACTCCTGAACAAATAGTAAAACTATTACTGCAACACGATTGTATTGACATTATTGTTGGTACAAGAATTAACTGGGCGCACCAGGATCCGGAACAACCACTGGAACTCGAACTTCGCAAATTTGTGGTAAAACGCATCGTTAAAATACTCATTCACAAGTTTTTCAAAAAAGTAAAAATTGAATATGTATGATACGCAGCCCCCAAAATTTAAACTATAAAAACAAAGCCACCATTATTTCGTATATTAACATAGTTTAGTGTCTTTTTGAGGGTTTTAACAGGTTTATTACCGAAATTTGAAAAAACAACACCTGACTATGAAAGCAATTTTAACCATCGTTTTATCTGTACTGATGCTTACTTCTGCGGGGCAAATCAAACGTTTTCTAATTCAGGCCCGCGTAGTCGACCAAAACAAAAGCCCGATTAGCGATGTCTATATTGTTAATCTCGATAGTCATGAAAAAGATATTAGCCATGAAAATGGTGTTTTCTCTGTTTGGGTTTCTCCCGGCGATTCACTGGTTCTCTCACACATTTCCTATTTCCGAAAAATTGTATCTGTTCATTCTTTACTGGTCAACCCTGAGGTTGAATTAATTTCTGAAAACGTAGATATCCCGGAAATTACCGTATCGCCTGAGCAAACATCAGATTTAGACCGGGCGCAAAAAAATCTTGCTTTTATAGAAGAATACAACCCTCCGGTACGAGCCCGAATGCAACTGGAAGAAAGCGACCCGGTAAGTACAATAACTACCGAACATAACGACCTCATGCGATCTGAAGCCGCCTCTATTCGAATTGCAAGCTTCTCTCCTTCTGAAAATGTTGGTAAATTATTTACGCGACTAAAGAAAAAAGACCGCTCTGACGATTACTTCTCTACCCGGAAAACAAAAGAGGAATTTGAAAAGAAACACAATAAATAACAGGCGTTAATTCGTTGATCAATTTATTCCTGTGGACAATGAAAAACAAAAAGGCCGGCTAATACCGACCTTCCTTTTGGTGGGGAGTACTGGATTCGAACCAGTGACCCCTTGGGTGTAAACCAAGTGCTCTAAACCAACTGAGCTAACCCCCCGTAATAAATACGTTCTGCAAGAATAAAAAAGGTCGAGAATCATCGACCTTTTGGTGGGGAGTACTGGATTCGAACCAGTGACCCCTTGGGTGTAAACCAAGTGCTCTAAACCAACTGAGCTAACCCCCCGTTTTTGATTACCTCTCAGTAATCAAAATATATTATTCTTGTTTCTGAACGTGCCCCCTTTTCAGAAAGGCGCTGCAAATATAAAACCTATTTTTAGTTCTGCAAAAATTTTTAAAAGAAAATTCTCAAAGCACTTCTGCCACCACAAAAGTACTGCCTCCTACAAAAATCAAATCATTTGTTTCTGCTTGTTTTTTGGCGTACAAAAAAGCATCAGCCACCGAAGCAAACACCTTTCCTTCTAAATTGAATTTGCCGGCTTTTTCAGCAAGTAACTCAGCTGACATTGCCCGCGGAATAGCGGCTTTTACAAAATAGTAAGTAGCTTCCAATGGCAACAATGCCAGAACTTTATCCGGATCTTTATCGCCAACCGTTCCAATAATAAAATATAATTTTTTGTAGGCAGTATTTTTAAGTTGATTTACAATTGCCCGTATTCCATCTTCATTATGCCCGGTATCGCAAACTATTAAAGGGTTGGTACCAAGTACCTGCCACCTTCCGAGCAGTCCTGTAGTTTTTATAACATTCGATAATCCATCACGAATATTATTATCGGTAATAGAATAGCCTTTAGCGTTTAAAATTTCAATCGATTTTAATACCGCCGGAATATTTTTGTGCTGATACTGCCCCAGCAAGTCAAGTTCTAATCCCTGAAGCACATCCTGGCCTGTTGCCTGCACACTCAACCGTTGCTTCCCTTTCATTGTTAACATGGCATAATTAACAACATATTCCTGGTCTGAGAAATGAATGGAAGCACCGGCCTCTTTTGCTTTTTTAGTAAAAACAGCAGCCGTTTCCTGCTGTGAAGTTCCAATAACCACAGGCACATCCTTTTTAATAACACCAGCCTTTTCTGCCGCTATCTCCTCAAAAGTATTTCCCAACAAGTTGGTATGGTCGAGACCAATATTGGTTATAATGCTCAAATCAGGAGTAATTATATTGGTTGAATCAAGCCTGCCTCCAAGGCCAACTTCAATCACAGCCACATCCACTTTCCTTTGTGCAAAATAATCAAATGCCAAAGCTACGGTTAGTTCAAAAAACGAAGGACTAATTTTCCACAATTCGTTGTTAGTTCTAAACGCTCTTACCCAGTCAACAACCATTTCTTCCTCAATCATTTCTCCGTTAATTTTTATCCTTTCCCGAAAGTCTTTTAAATGAGGAGAAGTATACAAACCTGTTTTGTAACCGGCAGCTTGCAACACCGATGCCAACATGTGCGACACGGAACCTTTGCCATTGGTGCCGGCTACATGAATTGTTTTGTAGTTTCGGTGAGGGTGATGATACAATTCATCAAGCTGTAAAGTATTATCAAGGTTATTTTTGTAAGCAGCCGGCCCTGTTCGCTGAAACACAGGCAACTGCTCAAACAAATAATTTAAAGTCGCTTTATAATCCAATGAAATCAATATTTATTAACCGTTACAAGTTTATTAATTTTTATCAGACTGCTCCATGTTTCTGGTCAAAATATATACATTTAGAACAAATCAATTATATATGCTGAGTAAAACTAAAAAGAGTAAAATTTTCGTTCTCGACACCAACGTAATTTTACACGATCACACCTGTATTTACCAGTTCCAGGATAACGACATTATCCTTCCGATTACAGTACTCGAGGAGCTGGACAAATTTAAACGAGGAAACGACCTTATCAACTTTCAGGCACGCGAGTTTACCCGGGTGCTCGATGAAATTGTTGGAGATGACATTTTTAACGGAGGAAAATCACTTGGGGTAGGAAAAGGCAGACTGCGAATTGAAACAGGCAAACCATTTTCCGACGAACTTAAATCTTCGTTCAGAGAAGACATTCCTGACCACAGGATTTTGGCCATTGCAGAGTTTACAGCAAAGAACTACCCTAAACGAAAAACCATTTTAATTAGCAAAGACATTAACCTTCGGATGAAGGCCAAGTCGCTGGGAATACAAGCAGAGGATTATAAAACCGACCAGGTTACCGATGAAAATATTCTGGATAAAACGGTTACGACCTACGAAGATTTTAGCGATGCGCTAATTGACCAATTGTACCAACAAGGATCATTTGCAAAAGCCGATGTTAAAGACTTTTACCCGGAAGCCAATGAATGTTTTATTTTCAGAGGCAACCAATCGAGTGCTTTGGCACGCTACGACAGTAAATCGGAACGAATCTACCGGGTGGAAAAAACCTCGGCTTACGGAATAAAACCCCGAAACGCCGAACAAACCTTTAGCTTAAACATGCTTATGGATCCGGAAGTGAAGCTAATGGCCTTAACAGGTAAAGCAGGAACAGGAAAAACACTGCTGGCATTAGCAGCAGCCATTGAACAGCACCGGCAATACGAACAAATTTTACTGGCCCGGCCAATTGTGGCTTTAAGTAACCGCGATATCGGCTATTTGCCTGGCGATGCTAGCGAAAAAATTAATCCGTATATGCAGCCGCTGTTCGATAACCTTGCGGTAATAAAGCATACCTTTAATCCAAGAAGTAACGAGTACCAGCTTATTGAAGAGATGGTAAAAGATGAAAAACTAAACATTACTCCGCTGGCTTACATTCGCGGACGTAGTTTATCCAATGCCTTTTTTATCATCGATGAAGCACAAAACCTAACCCCTCATGAAATAAAAACCATTATTACACGTGCAGGCGAAGGCACAAAAATGGTATTTACTGGTGACCTTTGGCAGATTGATTCACCTTATCTTGATATGAAATCAAACGGACTGGCGTACATGACCGACCGTATGCGCAATCAGGAATTATTTGCACATATTAACCTGGTAAAAGGCGAACGTAGCTATCTGGCTGAACTGGCAAGTAACTTGCTGTAAAGCGTTAAACCAAAATTAAAAGAGAGGCAGATGCTTTTTAAATTCAAGGTGACGTAACTCAGAATAATTGATTCATTAAGAAATATTTGCAATAAGCAGCTTTTTTCTACCTTTGCAGCCTATTTAGAATTATTCAAGATAGCAAGATGGATTACAAGGGGAAGAAAGCTGCTTTTTATACGCTGGGTTGTAAGCTCAATTTTTCAGAAACATCAACCATTGCCGGCTCTTTTAAAGAAGTTGGTTTTGAGCGCGTTGATTTTGAGGAGAAGGCTGATGTGTATGTAATAAACACCTGCTCGGTTACCAACCAGGGCGATAAAGCCAGCCGAAACATCGTGCGCAAAGCTGTAAAGCAAAATCCCAACGCAATGGTAATTGTAGTTGGGTGCTACTCGCAGTTAAAACCCGATGAAGTTGGGCATATCGAAGGTGTTGACATAGTGCTTGGCACCCAGGAAAAATTTCATATTCCGCATTACCTGGGCGATTTAAAAAAGCGCGAAACCACCGAAATAAAAACAACACGTTTAGCCAATATAAAAAACTACCATAAAGCATTTTCGTGGGGCGATCGCACCCGAAGTTTTCTTAAAGTACAGGACGGTTGCGATTATTACTGTTCGTTTTGCACCATACCGTATGCACGTGGCCGAAGCCGTAACGACAATATTGCCAACACCATTGCCGAAGCTGAAAAAGCGGTAGAGAAAGGCTACAAAGAAATAATTCTTACCGGTGTTAATATTGGTGATTTCGGGAAATCAACCGGCGAAAATTTTCTCGACCTGTTAAAAGCACTTGAAAATGTAAATGGACTTAAACGCCTGCGCTTAGGCTCAATTGAACCCAACCTTTTAAAAGACGAAATAATTGAACTGGTTGCAGGTTCAAAAGTACTAATGCCCCATTTCCATATTCCCTTACAATCGGGGTCCGACGAAATACTTTCACTAATGAAACGCAAATATTCCACCGATTTGTTCAGAAAACGAGTGGAACACATTCGGAAAATTGTTCCCCACGCTTTTATTGGTGTTGATGTTATAGCCGGAACCAATGGCGAAACAGAACACTATTTCCAGGAATCATTCGATTTTATCAATAGCCTTGAAATCTCGCAGTTGCATGCCTTTACCTACTCGGAAAGGAGTGGAACACAGGCCCTAAAAATTCCTTGGAAAGTTGAGGTGGAAGAACGTAAAAACCGAACGCAAAAATACATCAATCTCTCTGAGAAGAAATTGCGTGCTTTTTACGAAAAACATATTGGCACAAACCACACAGCACTTTTTGAAGCACAAAAAAGTGGAGAAAAAATGCATGGGTTCACCGAAAATTATATCAAAGTTGAGATCCCCTATCGCGAAGAACTGGTAAACACACTGGGTAGCGTAAAATTAAAATCAATTCTGCGAAACGGAAATGTTGCGGTAGATTTCATCGCTTGATTTTTCCGTACTTTTGCCTCAAACAACAGAAAATGGACTACAAGGAACTATGCTTTCAGGTGCAGGATATTGCGCACAGCACCGGAAATTTTATTCGGGGCGAGCAAAAAAAGATTAACGAAAAAAACATTGAAATAAAAAGCGTTGCCAGCCTGGTAACTTATGTGGATAAAAACGCAGAAAAACAAATCGTAGAAGCCTTAAAACTGTTACTCCCTGAGGCTGGATTTGTGGCTGAAGAAGGCACAGCCGATTCGAACAATGAAAAATACACCTGGTTTATCGATCCGCTTGACGGAACAACCAATTACCTTCATGGACTTGCACCTCACTCGGTAAGCATTGCATTGGCCGAAGACAACGAGTTAGTGCTGGGTGTAGTTTATGAAATTGGCGCCGACGAAATGTTTTATGCCTGGAAAAATGGTCCGGCCTACTGCAATGGTGAAATTATTGAAGCTGCCAAACGAGCAAAATCGGAGGATGCACTTATTGCAACAGGCTTTCCATATTATGCTTTTGATAAAGTTGATGATTATATTGATGCAATGAAACACCTGATGAAATCGACCCGCGGTATTCGCCGCTTTGGGTCGGCCGCAATTGATTTGTGTTATGTTGCTTCAGGCAGGTTCGATGCTTTTTACGAGCATGCACTACATGCCTGGGATGTGGCAGCCGGTGTATTTATTTTACAGCAGGCTGGCGGAAAAACCACTGATTTTAACGGCGGTACCAATTGGTTATTTGGTGGCGAACTGGTTTCAGCCAGCAACGCTTATTTCCCCGAATTTTTTAGTATCGTAAACAAATACCTCGGTTCTAAATAAATCCGGTTTTTTGTCGGTGGAATCAGTCGTGTTTTTTTGTAAATTGCAACAAACGAATTACCATGGCCGAAAAACAAATTGCACTGCTTCAACAACAACTGGCTCGGTTAGACGAAAAAAAGTTCGACCTTGATGCCTGGAAAAAACACACGCTCATTTTTCTTGAGCGCATATTTGGAAAAGACAATACAAAACTAAAACTTATCCAGGACCTTCACTACGATTATTCGAGCTGGAGTTTACGCGACACTGCCGCTGCCGGCAAAACAAAAGACAAAGACCCGGTGAAAATACAGGCACGCGAAATTCTGGAGGCTACCATTTTGGAGTTGGAAACACTTGGCCTGCCCCAAGTTGAAGCAGAGCAGTTAAAAGTATGGAGCCTGCTGCAAGACGAACTTACCGGGAAACAGGTAAAAGAAATTGAAGCGTTGGTAAAATCCGACGATACGGAGAAATCCGAAAAAATAAGTGCAATTCTTGAAAATCTTGAAAAAGAAAACCTTTCTTTGCTAATCGCAAAACTACTTTTGAGTTGATTTATGAGCAAAGAAAAAAAAATTGCTGTTGTTATTCTTAACTGGAACGGCGTTGAACTTTTTCCTGATTTTTTACCATCCGTAATTGAAAATTCAAGTGGCAACAACACGGAGATTATTATTGCCGACAATGGCTCAACCGACAACTCGCTGGACTATCTGAAGGAAAACTTTCCCGAGATTACCCGTCTTGATTTAAAACAAAATTATGGCTTTGCCAAAGGCTATAACATGGCATTAAGCCAAATTGAAGCCGATTATTTTGTACTACTAAACTCGGATGTTAAAGTTGATAAAAACTGGATTCACCCCTGTATCGAACATTTTGAACAAGATGAAAAAGTAGTGGCCGTTCAGCCTAAAGTTTTAAGTTATAACCAACCTGAACTTTTTGAATACGCCGGAGCTGCCGGAGGTTTTATCGATAAATTTGGCTACCCCTTTTGCCGCGGACGCATTTTGGACTATTGCGAAAAAGACGAAAAACAATACGAAAAGTCATCTGAAATATTCTGGGCAACAGGCGCTTGCATGTTTGTTCGGGCGGAAGTATTTAAAAACTCGGGCGGTTTGGATGCCGATTTTTGGGCACACATGGAAGAAATTGATTTGTGCTGGCGATTAAAAAACCAGGGCTATAAAATTATGTACGAACCTAAAAGTACAATTTATCACCTTGGAGGTGGCAGCCTCGAATATGGCAATCCCAAAAAGGTATTTTTAAACTTTCGGAACAACCTGTACATGCTATATAAAAACCTGCCAAAAAAAGGGTTTTGTTTTTCCCTGTTAACTCGTTTGGTTTTAGACGGGGTTGCTGCGCTAAAATTTTTGGCTGGCGGCGAAACCAAAGCATTTGGAGCTGTGCTAAAAGCACATCGCGATTTTTACAAAAACCTGGGGGCTTTACGCAAAAAAAGAAAAGAGCTAGTGCAGTTATCAACCGTTAACAAACACGAACAAATGTTTGATAAAAGTATAATGTGGCAGTTTTTTATTCAGAAAAAGCATAAATTTGCCAATCTGAATTTCAATCCGGAATAAACATGCAAAAATTAAAATTTACCGAACCCATTTATACCTACCACATTGATTTTGTCGGTCACGTTAACAACATTATTTACATTCAGTGGATGGAAAATGGCCGTATGCATTTTCTGGATGCAATTGGGTTTCCGGCAACTCAATTGGCTGCAGAAGAAGGAATTGTTCCGGTACTGACCGACACCCAAATTACCTACAAACGTCCTTTCTTTTTAGGCGATGAGGTGCATGTTGAAATGTGGGTTTCAAAGATGAATAATGCATCCGCATTAATGGAATTTCGTTTTTTCAACCAAAAGAAAGAATTGTGTGCCACTGGCCAGCAAAAAGGACTTTTCATTGACAGAAAAAATATGCGCCCCAAAAGAATAAGCCCGGAACACCGAGTTGCTTTTGAGAAATTTCTGATTGAGGAATAACGCTGATTCTGGCAAATAATACATTTTATTTAAATACTAAGCGCCATTATAAGGCAAACTAATTGTAAATACCGACCCTTTGCCTGGAGTACTAATCACCTCAATAGTACCATCGTGCGCTTCAACAATCCTTTTCACAATAACAAGTCCTAATCCTGTTGATTTTTCGCCTGCAGTTGCTTTAACCGAAGTACCCAAATACGGATTAAATAAATTTGAAATTTCATCGTTCGGAATACCTTGCCCGCTATCGATTACCTGAGTAACAACTTTCTTTTTCTCAAGGGCCACTTTTACTTCCATGTTTTTACCAGGAAATGAATATTTAATCGCATTACTTAACAAATTACTTAATACCTGCTCCAATTTGTCTTTATCGAATAAGAACTCCAACTTAGCAATTTGCCCATTAAAAATGATTTCCTGAGATTTATTCTTTGCAAATAGTGTGTGTTGATTAACAATTTCATTAACAAACTGAATGTAATCGTGTTTTTCCATATTCAGTTCAAAAATACCTGCTTCAATTTTCGAAACATCTAAAAAACTGGCAATCAGATTAAGTGCATAGGTACAACGTTCGTTTATTATTGCTAAAAAACGCAATTTTTCATCTTTCGAGAAATCATCATAATCATCAACCAGCAATCCGGCAAATGATTGAGCAGAACCGATGGGATTACGTAAATCGTGAGCAACTATTCCCACGTATTTATTCTTTTCAATATTTAGGCTCGTGAGTTTTTCATTGGCTCTCTCCAGCTCTGAAGTTCTTTCTTTTACTTTTTCTTCGAGCTGCGAATTAATAGTTGCAAGTTCTTGCATTAATTTACGATTACTGCTTATCAGGTCATATTTTTCAAAGGCCTCATCCAAAGCCAATTCCAACTCCATCGGATTCCAGGGTTTGGTTAAAAAACGAAATACTTGTCCTTCGTTAATCGCTCCAATTACTGCATCCAAATCGGAGTAACCACTTAATATTAGTTTTAAAGTATCCGGATATTTATCTTTTATTCTTTTGAAAAAATCGACACCCGTTAACCCAGGCATCCGTTGGTCAGATACAATAACCTGAACATCTATTTTGTCTAATATCGGGAATGCATCGTTTGCGTTGTTAACTGCAAAAACATTGTATTTCCTTCTGAATTGACGAAATAATGAATTGGTAATTGCAATTTCATCATCAATTATTAGTAAGGTATGCTTTTTAGTCTTTTCTTCTATCATCTATTTTTCATTTTTATTACAATCGAAAACATACTTTTAACTTAAGACCTATTCTCCTCCCTTAAATAACTCATCTCATCTTTTTCTGACCATACTTAATTCATGCTACAATAAATTTTGGAATTTCAATAAGCACCTCAGTTCCCCTTCCGGGTATAGAGTCAATTTTAATAGTTCCTTTATGCAAATCGGTAATTATTTTGTACGTAATACTTAATCCCAATCCGGTTCCTTCACCAACTGGTTTTGTTGTAAAGAATGGATTAAAAACTTTTCCGATATTTTCATCGGCTATTCCACAACCATTGTCTGCAATCAATATTGTAACAGTATGCTTTTGCTCAACAACAGTAAGATCAATACGCCCCCCATTTTCAACAGCATAAATTGAATTTGCCAAAATATTCAAAATTGCCTGGTTTAATTGCCCCGGGAAACAGTCCAGTTCCAGCTTCTTGTTCGAATTAAACTCAAGTTGTATGTTCTTTTTTGTAATTTCCGATCGGATTATTGAAAGTGTAGAATGAATGTTCTCAATTAAATCAATGTGTTTTACATCCGATTCGTCCAAACGAGAGAATCGTCGCAAATCGGCAACAATTTTCACGGCCCTATCCACCCCATTCTTTGTTTCCTCAACAATTTCAACAATATCCTGAGTTAAATACTCAATTTCATCTTCCTCTTTTATGGTTTGCACCAATTCTATAATATCAGAAGAAGCCTTTTCAGCAAGTACATTTTCTACTTTTTTATACGACTCAATTATTTCTCCGGTATAATTTTTTAATGAATAAATATTATTCAGAACAAAGGCAAGCGGATTGTTTATTTCGTGGGCCACACCAGCAACTAATTGCCCCATTGCGTTCATTTTTTCTGAATGAATGAGCATTTGTTGAGTTTCCTTTAATTCATCAAGCGTAATTTGCAACTTCTTTTTTTCCTTAATCAATTTACGTTGCAAATTATTAACCTCTCTGTTTAACTCACTCATTTTGCTGTTCTCATCAAACAACTTCTTTATATCAACTTCTGCCAATACAAAAAAAACATTGTCTCTTCTGATAATTTTAGAGCTTAGCACATAGCTGATATCCGAATAATTGCCAATGGTTAACAAGCCTTCAAAAACAACTTCTCCGTTGGTACCTTCCAATTGAGATAAAGTAGGATTAATAAACGAGTTCCCGGGGTTTAATTCTTGTTTCGATGTATCGAGCAAAGTACACATGGCCTCATTTGCATCGAGCAGTTTACCAGTATTGCCAAATACACCAAAAGCGACTGACATTGAGTCCTTAACCAGTTCTGCAATCGTATTTTCCCAGTCAGCTATTCGAGTGTAGTCTCCCATTAAAATAATATGTTAATGCGACGAAAGTGGCGCATCGAAGTTTTCTTCTGCTAATTTATTAAAAACCGGAATATTTACTTGCATCCAGTTGTAATAGGGATAAATCGCGTTGAAACATTCAGAAGATAGTTTTTCTTTATAAATTTCAACCCAAGTGTTTAATTGTGCCGCCCAGTAGGTTGAACTAAAATTACGCGAACGATAAGCACGGAATACCCATAAAACAGTATCAACAAGAACTCTCGGATTATTTTCATAAAATATCGATTCCAAGAACCGTGCATGGTTAGCATGATTATCTTTCATCATTTCTACATTTTTTTCACCAACCATTGCAATAAGATCGGGTCTCGAACACATTTGCTGATTGATGATTTCAACCAGTGCTTCCCTTTTCTCAGAATATTCTGCTGCCTGTTTTTCACCTACCTGTTTAAGCTTTGTTGCTGTTCGAATCAATTCTTCTTTATTCATTATTTTCTATCCTTATTTATTGATTTTATAAATTGTTCAAGAACGTACAAATCATGAAAATAAAATACCTTATCTATTTTTTCCAATGCCGAAACATTGACATGGTTAAAAGCCTGCCCTCCAACAATGATCAGTAGGTTTGGAAAATCAGCTCTAACAGCTTCTATAGTATGAATGAGTTTTTTGTAGTTGAAATAAATACTTAATGAAATAGCCAAAATTTCAGGTTCCTCTTCCCTAAGGTATCGTTTAAGTTCATGTGTTGGAATTCCAGTCCCCAGGAAATAACTTTCCCATCCTTGCATTTCATAAACATCGGCTACCATTTTTATTCCTACCTGATGTCTTTCATTTTCGACACAAGTAAGAACAACCTTCCTATTAAATCGATTTGTCGAAATTATTTGTTCAAACAATTCGTTCAAGATACCTTCGGTTATAGCCGTCGCAAGGTGTTCTGTCGCAACACTTATTTTATTGTTCTCCCAAAGTACCCCAATATCATAAAGTGCTACTTTAAGAACATTTTCATATAAATCGTTTATGGAATTGTTTTCTTTCAAAAACCGATGTACCAACCGAGAACATGCACTTCTATTCCCTCTCAATAAACACTCAAGGTATTTCCCAGAATAGTTATGCATTTTTCCTTCCATAAAAAAACTTAGCTTCTCAAATTTAATATTTATTCGGCTATTTCCAACCTATACACTTAACACTTGGGTAAGGAAAACCGAGTATTTTTGCCAGTTTAAAAATCCCTTATAACTTTGCCGCCGATATTTATGCAATGGGGTGCCTAAAAAAATAGGGCTGAGATTATACTCACAAAACCTGATCCGGATAATGCCGGCGTAGGGAAAGCAAAAGGGACACTGTCCCACTCCATTGGTTAGTTTATTAACCAATTTTTCAAAAAAATGAGAAAATTTAGTTTGATGCTGCTTTTGCAATTGATGGCAGCAATTGCTTTTGGGCAAATTAATTTAACGGGAGTTGTTAAAGGAGAAGGCGAGCCGCTGGCAGGAGCCAGTGTTGTGATCGACAAATCGTTTTATGGCGTATCGGCAAAGGCAGACGGTACTTTCGAATTAAAAAACCTAAAATCGGGCAGTTATACGCTGTTGATTTCTTTTGTTGGTTTTGAACCACAAAAGCTTGATTTACAACTCAACGAGAGTAAAAATATTGAGGTTAATCTTGTGCCTGATGTAATAATGACTGATGAAGTGCTGATTTCAGCTACACGTGCCGGGAGCAAAACACCAGTAGCCTACAGCAATGTAAGCGGCGACGAAATTGCCAAACGCAACATGGGACAAGACATTCCTTTCTTGCTGAACCTGACACCGTCTTTTGTTACCACTTCTGATGCCGGAGCCGGTGTAGGTTACACCAATTTCCGTGTTCGTGGTACAGATTTGAACCGCATCAATGTTAGTGTAAACGGTATTCCACTGAACGATGCCGAATCGCACGGAACCTGGTTTGTAGACCAGCCGGATATGGCTTCGTCGTTGGAGAATGTACAAATTCAGCGCGGTGTTGGAACATCAACCAACGGAGCCGCAGCTTTTGGTGCCAGCATTAACCTGCAAACCAATTCGTTAAACAAAGAAGCTTACGGCGAATTTAAAACAGCTGCCGGTACATTTAACACCTTTAAAAACACACTTTCAGCCGGTACCGGTCTGATCAATGATCATTTTACAGTTGACGTACGTTTGTCGAAAGTAACCTCTGATGGTTTTATCGACCGTGCCAGCTCCGACCTGAAATCGTTCTTTGTGTCGGGAGGTTATTACGCTGAAAATACAGTGGTTAAACTCAATGTGTTTTCAGGATTTGAAGAAACTTACCAGGCCTGGTGGGGTGTTCCATCGGTTCGCTTAAACAACGATACTGAAGGAATGCAGCGTTATGCCGACCATTGGTTAATGTCGCAAGATGAAGTGGACCACATGATGGCGTCAGACAGTCGCACCTACAACTATTACACTTACGAAAACCAGGTTGATCACTATCAGCAAGATCACTACCAATTGCATTTTTCGCATAAATTTAATCCGGAATTAAATTTTAATGCGTCGTTGCATTATACCTATGGACGAGGGTATTACGAGAATTACAAAGCCGATGAAGACCTTGCCGACTACCTGCTGGATAATATTGAAGTTGGCGACGAGGTAATAGAAACTACCGACCTGGTTAACCGAAAATGGCTCGACAATGATTTTTATGGTTTTACCTACTCGCTAAACCATACACGCAACAACAACGATTTTACTTTTGGTGGCGGTTACAACGTTTACGATGGCAACCACTTTGGCAATGTAATTTGGGCACAGTACCTGGGCGAGGCAGAATACAACCATGAATGGTACCGCAGCAACGGTTTGAAAAAAGATTTTAATGTTTTTGCCAAATACAACTGGCAGGTTAATGAAAAACTGAACTTATTTGCCGATTTGCAATATCGTCACATAAACTACGAGATTGAAGGTATTGATGATGACCTGCGTGTTTTAGACCAGAAGCACGATTTTAATTTCTTTAATCCCAAACTGGGTATTTTCTACCAGGTGGCCGACAACCAGGAGCTTTACCTTTCGTATGCTGTGGCCAATCGCGAACCTAACCGGGCAGCTTTTGTTGACTACCCTGCTGGCTATGAACCTCCTGTGCACGAAACGCTACACGATTGGGAACTAGGTTACAATTTTGCCTCATCGAAATTTTCTTTTGGTGCCAATTACTATTTTATGAGCTACAAAGATCAGCTGGTGGTTACCGGACAGATTAATGATGTAGGTTCTCCAATTATGGTAAATGTTGACAAGAGTTACCGCACGGGTATTGAGCTGCAGGCGGGTGTGCAAATTGCCTCCGATCTCCAATGGAATGGTAACACTACTTTAAGCATTAACAAGATTAAAGATTTTACGGAATTTGTTGACAACTGGGATACATGGGGACAAGAAGCTTATGACTTGGGCGATACCGACCTGGCATTTTCGCCAAACATAATTGCCAACAGTCAGTTTGTTTATGCTCCGGGCAAGCACTTCAGCCTTGCTTTTGTTACGCAATATGTTGGAGAGCAATACATCGATAACACCTCAAGTTCCGATCGTGTAATTGATGCTTACCTGATAAATAACCTGAAAGCCGATTATTCGTTTACCACAAAACTGTTTGACGAAATTACGCTTCATTTTATGGCGAACAACCTGTTAAACCACACCTACGAAACCAACGCCTGGGTTTATCCTTACATTTTGGGTGGCGAACGCTTTAAAATGGATGGCTATTATCCGCAGGCAGGTGCCCACTTTATGTTTGGCATTGATTTTAAATTCTAAAAAAGCTACAAGTAATTAGCTACATATAAAAAATCCATCTTTGAATTTATCAAAGATGGATTCTTTACATTTATCAGGTAACATAAAATCACCTGGTAAATCGTTTATTCCAGAATTACTTTCCCCTCAATTTCAACCAGTAAATCGGGGCGGCAAATGTCGGCCACAATATAAACCACCTGTAAATTGCCAAAAGTACCTTTAACAACCTTGCGTATGGCGGCATAATCTTTTCTGTTTTTTACATATACGCGGGCGTGCCCAAATTGCGGACGACTCAAAGCATCAGGCAAAGTTTTTAAAACCTGGTCAGCATACAATCGTTCCATATTATCAATGGTAATCTCTGTCTGTTTTGTTGCATCGCCAATACCCACCGTATGTTCTCCAATAATGGAAGCCGTTCCGGAAATAAAGATCATTTTTCTGTTCCGATACCGGAAGTAACGTGCACGCTCGAACTTAGGCGTGGTTTTGCTTTGGCATGCGGTGCCAACCAACACCTCGTTACTGTAGTGGTGAGCCGAAACCTGCTCCGGATTATCAATGGCCCGGGTAACCGTTTCTTTTGATTTTACGGCAACAAATTCTACAAGCACACCTCCGTGGTTCATTCCTATTCCGGTTGCCGCCGGATAACCTTCCTGGTCAAATGCTTCGCCATAAGCATCAGAACGAACATCGTTAAAAGCCTGGTAGCGCTGTTCCTCTTCATCGTAACCCAGAATATCTTCAATGTAATTCCATTGCCGCACTATAGTATTTACAGGAAATTGAGCAATTTCAAGCACTTCAAGCAGCTCATCAAAAGCCTTCTCGGCATTAATCCGGCAGTTGCTGTTGGAATTGGCATGTACCGTACCCAGCAATATTTCTGTAGTACCGTTACGAAACAAGGCTGAGTGGTTGCCGTATTCATGAATCATCTGACAATCCCACAACTCCGGATCGTAATAATACGCCTCAACAATTATTTTACAGCTTAACGGTGGTTGAGAAATAAAACTCAACAGCAAATCGTTGCCAAACATGTCTTTCAACTGCAAGCGCAAATTGATTAACAATTTATCGTATTCTTTGTGTGATTTAGTGTCAACAAAAAAATTCAGTTTAATGATTCGTTTGCCCGAATTAATTTTTGTTAGCTGCTGGAGGCAACTTTGCAGTTGTTCCTGCAGGTCGCCACAAGCCTTTTCAGGCTTTATATATGTTCTGTCTCCGTTTAAAAAATACATCCTTCTCCCCTTACTCAAGAAATGAAGTACAAATATGGGTGTTTTTTATTTCTAAAAAATGATTTCGATTAAAATTATCCTGCAATTAGAAATGCCCCGAAAAATGCACTCAAACAACTGATTAAAAGCCTAATAATCTCCCTCTGCGGTTGCCCCATTCAGCACTGCTTCAGTTGATCCAATTCCTAAACGGTCGGCTCCCTGCTCAAGAAAAGCTACGGCTGTTTCCCAATCGCGGATTCCGCCCGAAGGTTTTACCTGCATTTTATCGCCAACCGTTTTTACCATCACCTCAATGTACTCCGGTTTGGCTCCCCCCGGCCCAAAACCTGTTGAGGTTTTTACAAAATCGGCACCGGCTTCGTACGATAATTCGCAGGCTTTTGCAATTTGCTCCAGGGTTAAATGGCCACTTTCCTGGATAACTTTTACCAGCACATTGTGTTGGTGCGCTACTTCTACAACGGCTTTTATATCGTCACGCACATAATCGTATTCTCCCGATAAGAATCGGCCAATATTCATTACCATATCAATTTCGTCAGTACCGTCTTTTATGGCCTGTTTTGCCTGAAATGCTTTCACCGGCGTGGCATCAGCTCCGTGTGGAAAACTCAGCACACACGATACTTTTACACCGCTGTCTTTCAACAAATCTTTTGCAGGCTTTATGTCGCAAGGCTTTACACACATGCTAAATACCTTGTTTTTGATACACATTTCGGCATTGGTCTTTAAATCGGCCAAGGTTTGTTCGGGTTTTAAAACCGCATGATCTATGGTTTTCGCTACTTGTTCTTTTGTATACATTATTTAATCCTCCATTTCCTTTAAAATCTGTTCAACCTGCTCGTTGGTTTTGGTCAATTTATCTTTACACGTTTTAAGCAACACCGATACGCGTTTTACTTTTTCGGCCAGTTCATCCACATCCAGCTCTTCATTTTCAATTTTCACCAAAATCTCTTCTATCTCGGACATTGCCTCGCTGTACGATATTTTTTTAGCTGCCATTCTATTTGTTTTGTATGATTTTACTTTTAATTGTTCCGTCGGCAAAACGCGTTTCCAACTCTTCACCCGTTTTAACATTCTTGCTCGACTTTATAATCTTTCCTTCTTTTAAGGTAACCGTAAACCCTCTTTTCAACACATTTTCAGGGTCTAACAAACGTACGCTGTTTTCATTCATAACTATACGGTCATGTTCCTTCATCAGTTTTCGTTTCACGCTTCCAAGCAATACATCCTGCTGATGGTTCAGCGTAATATTTTCTTTTAAAATGGCCTCGCTTACCACGCGTTTTAGCAAACGTTGTTTCCTGCCAATATTGTTTTTTGTTTCAACACCCCACACTGCCATTGAAGCATTTAAACCGTGTCTTACCTTATTTAATTCGCTGTGTTTTTTATATGAAAACTGACTGATATTTTGTTGCAATTCATTTCCGCGCCGGCTAAGTTTCACTTGCCTTTCGTTAATAAAATCGCTAACCGAATATTTTATTCCTTCTGCTATTCGTGCTAATTTATCGTGCTGTGTTTCCAGAATTTCGCGGGTACGTGTGCTTATTTCAGTTTCCACTTGTATTAAGCGCTCATAAAAACGTTCAATCCCATTTATAAAAAAACCGGCAACTGCAGTGGGTGTTTTTAAACGGGTGTGAGCCACCAGGTCGATAATGGTGTCATCTTTTTCGTGCCCGATTCCTGTAATAACAGGGATTGGAAACTGAGTAATATTTATGGCCAGGTCATAATCATCAAAACTACTCAAATCGGCAGTGGCACCTCCTCCGCGAATGATAGCCACAGCATCAAAAAAATCTTCGTAAGCAAAAACGCGATCGAGTGCATTGATAATTGATGGTACTGTTTCTGCCCCCTGCATATAGGCTTCAAAAAGATGAGTATAAAATTTAAAACCGTATTCATTGTCCTCCAGCTGATTCATAAAATCCTGATAACCGGCTGCTGTTGCTGAAGATATAACCGCAATTTTCTGAGGCACCAGGGGCAAGTCGAGCTCCTTGTTCATTTCAAAAACACCCTCTGCCTGCAAACGGTTAATTATTTCTTTTCGTTGCAGGGCCATATCGCCAACCGTATACGTAGGGTCAATATCTTTGATATTTAAACTTAAACCATAGGCCGGATGATATTCGACAGTGGCTTGCACAAGAATTTTTATGCCTTGTGTAAAAGCTTGCCCGGTAGTGGTTTCAAAATAAGGTTTTAGCATCCGGTAGGTGTACGACCAAATGGTGGCTCGCGAACGCGCTACAATTGTATTCCCTTGTTTTTCAACCAACTCCAGATAACAATGACCGCTCCTGTTATGTTTCAGCTCACTTACTTCGGCCACTACCCATACACTTCCGGGAAATGCCTCCAGCAGGGCATCTTTTATCGATTCGTTTAACTCCGAGAGCGTAAGTTGCTGTTTCATAACCTACTGTACTTTATTGATTTTGAAGGTTTCAACACCAGCTTTTGTTTGCACCGCAAGCAAATAAATCCCATACTGCAGATCGTGTAAATTATCGAGAACAATTGACGATGCACCAAAACGCTGCCAGGTTTTTACCATTACACCATCCATAGAATACAGCGAAATAAGAATTTCCTGTTCGTTTAACACCCTGGCCGTTTGTAATACAATTTTATTTTGAAACGGGTTCGGAAATATTTTCCAGTTGCGTTGTTCCTTATTGGTTTGAACGGCAATAGGATCGAGTATCGCAGAAGCCGAGCGCATATTTGGCACCCCATAGCCCTGTAATGAATCGGGTGAAAAATAGAGATGACCGCTTCTTTCTATCGCATCCTTTATTTCTGCTGCTGTTTTATTGGGATAACGTTGCCACAGTGAAGCTGCCATGCCGGCCAATACCGGCGACGAAAAAGAGGTTCCGTTACCCAACCCAAAAGACCCATCAGAGCGTTGCAAAGTGGTTTGATAGCCCATTGCCGACACATTGGGTTTTAAGTCGCCGTTAGCAGCCGGTCCGGCCGATGTAAAATAGGCAGGATTTAAATTTTTATCAACTGCCCCAACGCCTATAACTTCGGTTCCGTCTGATGGAGCAACAATCCGAAACCAGGGATCATCGCGTTCGTTTCCGGCACTTGAAAAAACCAACATGCCGCGCGATGCTGCAATATTGGCTCCCCGGGTTACCCGTGTGGTACTGCCATCCATATCGGCGTAGCTATGGTTGCTTCTTGCATCCTGAAATGTGGTGTAGCCCAACGATGAGTTGATAATTTCGGCGCCAACGCTATCGGCAAACTCAGCAGCAGCCACCCAGTTGTCTTCCTCTATGATGTATTCAGAGCTGGTATCCTCCGACCGTAACAACCAATAGGAAGCTCCCGGAGCGGTACCAATTAATGTTCCGGGCACATTAGCTCCCATACACGACAACACACTCATGCCGTGATAATTTGTTTGATAAAAATCGGCATCGGGATTTACAAAATCTTTAACACCCAGGATTTGATTATTGGCCCAAAGGCTATCGAATGCAGGCAAACTATTGGCATTTTTAAAACCGCCGTCGAGCACAGCAATTTGTATGCCCTGCCCGGTATAGTCTAAATCGTGTAGAAACTGTCCTTCGAGCATAGCCACCTGGTGCACAGAGCCACCATATTTGGCCGAATCTATTGGAGGAGCATCAACAATGGTTTCGTCATTAAATTTATTGTAAGCCTGTTTTGTTAAAGTCCCTGGTTTAGTCAAATGCACCTCGCTAATAAAAGCCCATGATTCAAGCTGCTGCCCGAGATTGGCAGAATCGGTTTTAACGGTAATTCCGTTTAACCATTTTGAAGCATGTACAAAAGTTACGTCAAGCGACAGCACCGAATCGATGTAGGTTTTATTAACCGGCAAATCCAACGAATCAAGCTGAATATTTTGACGAATTCTGCGTTGAATCGCTCGCTCTGAAAGATAAGCTTCGGGATGATCGAGCGAATAGCTGGAATTGTTTTTATCGGTAAAACCAATCCAATAATAGTTTTGTGCATTTAACTGTTGTAAGCCCCAAAAACCAATAATTGCGAAAATTATGAGGTACTTCATTTACAAATTATCTTCAAAGCCTTTTTGAAACCGGGTAGTTTGTTGAAAGCTCTGTTTATTAAAATGCCAAGTTAATGAAATAATAGTTTTTTGCCTTGTAGAATGCACGAATTTATCGACGCTGTTTTTGGCGCATCATATATCCCGACGGATCTTGCAAAAACTGCTCCGGATCAAGAATTGTTCCCTTATTTTCTTCCAGCTCCATCATCTTTAGGTTATCAATACTGTCGCGTACGTTCGGATTCACTATTTGGCCGTTATCATAAAAAAGCGTGTATAAAAGTGTACCATCTTTATCAAAATATTTCCATTCGCCATGGCGTAAATTGTTGCGGTATTCAGCCACCAACTCCTGACGCCCGTTTTCGTAGCTCACCAAAAACAAACCATGGCGCATACCATTTTTCATTTTACATTGCATATAAGGGACACCATTTTTATAAAATATCTGGTAATCTCCTTCTTCTTTGTTATTCACCCATTGCTTTTCTTCCATAACTTCACCCGAGGGATAGAAACGATGCGAGTTCCCCTCTTTTATTCCCCGTTTGTATTCCTCATCGGCCACAAGCAGGTTATTCTTGAATATCTTCCAAACGCCTTCTTTCTTTTGATTCAAAAAATTGCCTTCGGCCACTTTCTTGCGCCATACATCAAAAAGCTGTGTATGGGCTGTATCGTTTTTATATTCGATAAGCGCCTTTAACTGCCCCCCGGGATGATAACGTTTCCAGGTTCCAACAGGCTTGTCGTCCTTAAAATTCCCTTCGTAAAGTAAACGTCCGTTTGCCTGCTCTTTTTGCCATAAGCCCTGCCGCAATCCATCGGCGTCGGTTTGGTTAATCTGCGCCGAAGCAAACAAATGAATCATAAAAAACAGCACTAATAAAAATCGTATCATACCCTCCTTCTTTTTTTTTGAACTGGTGAAATTAGAAACTTTTTTACCAATCTGTTTGTTCCCAATTAAAAACTATTCAGGCCTTAACCAACTATTGTCATATTTTAAACTCATAAATGTTTATTAAATTTGACCGTGGACAAAATATTTTTCAGACTATACCGTGTTTTTCGAAAACCAATGTTAACTTTTTTAATGGTTGTGGTAAGCCTAAACGTTTGGAGCCAGGTAAATGTTGAGCAACAAATTGACTCGCTAAGAATAGCCATTGCCAACACAAATGACAAAAGCAACTTAACCGAGAAATACAATGAGCTGGCAGTTCTTTATGGAGAAAGCGCCATTGACAGTACGGTAAAATATGCACATCGTGCTCTTATAAATGCCGAAAAATACAAACAGAAATTAGCTGTTGCAGAGGCACATTTAACGATTGGCAGGGCATTTATCGAAAAGTCGAGAATTACAGAAGCAATAGAACATTACCAGGAAGCCATTTTATACTTTGAACAGATAAAAGATGAAAAAAAGCTGCTGTCAGCATACCGCGCTATAAGCTACGCTTATTCATATAGCCCCAGCCAGTTAACTTCCTTAACGTATTACATGAAAGCTATTGACATAGCCGAAGAGCTGAATGATACGGTAAGTATTTCGGTGGTGTACAACAACCTGGCTGCTACCTATAAGCGCATGGGCGATATTAATAACTCGTTGTTCTATTTTGAAAAGGCCCTGGAATTGGATAAACTGTTAGCCGACACCCTGAATATGGCAATTAGCTATTCCAATCTTGCAGTGGTTAAGTCGGATAATAATTTATTTACCGAAGCCAAGGCTGATATTGATTCGCTGCATTTTCTGCTTCCTTCAATCAGCAATAATTATTTAAGAACCTATTTTAATTTAGCCTTTGTTGGCTATTACGCCGGTATCGCACAATTTGATTCGGCAAAACTTTTTATTGATACGGCCAGCGCCTTGTGCGAAAAATACGGATACGAGCATATAAAAACACGTTTGTACCGAAAACAGGGCGAATATTATTTTGCCCGGGGAAATTATAACGAAAGTATTAGCTACCTTAATAAATGTGTGGAGCTTTCGGAACAATTGGAGATTGCTGAAGACTTTACACGACTGTACAATTTTATGGCCCGTGCCTACGAAAAACTAGGCAATTACCAGGAAGCCTACCGGGCCAAACAAATGGAAAGCGATTACATCGGCTTCAGTAAGAATAAAGACATTGCGGCATCGTTGGCCCGTTTTGAGAACGAGCGGAGGCTGAAACAAGAATTGGAAAACCAACGTTTAGAGCAGGAACTGTTAACACAAAAGGCCGAAAACCGCTCTTTGCTCATGGCCTCCAGGTTTCGGCTAACGCTAATTTCCAGCATTCTGTTGCTAATTATAGGTATCGTTTTTGTTTATTATACTTTTAACATGCGCCATAAAAACAAGGCGTTAAAAGAACAACATGCTATTATTAACAAACAAAACAAACAGCTCGAACAAAATTTAGAGGAAATTTCAATAAGTGAGTTAAAATTGCAGAAATCGGATGCTGCCAAAAACAAGCTGTTTTCAATAATTGCCCACGACTTGCGCAGCCCTTTTAATGGCATACTCGGATTTAGCAACGAACTGTCGAGCAATTACGATAATTACTCCGATGCTGAGCGAAAATCAATGGCGGATATGATTTCAAGCAGCTCTAAGTCTACTTTTTCATTATTAAACAACCTGTTAAATTGGGCAAGAACCCAATCAGACTCGATTAAATTAAGTAAAGAAACAATAGCGGCACACGAGCTAATTGAGGAAAGCATAAACGCCATCAAGGGAAATGCCATGTTAAAATCGGTAACCATTGAAAATGATATAAATACGGCATTACAAATATATGGCGACAGCGAAACCTTAAAAGTTATAGTTTCAAATCTGGTAAATAATGCGATTAAATTTAGTCATGAGAACGGAAAAATCAATATTAAAAGCAAACAGGCAAATGGCTTTGCCGAAATTTTGGTACAAGACTTTGGCATTGGCATAAAACCTGAGCTGCTAAAACAACTTTTTACGCTTAACAATAACACGCAGCGCCCAGGAACAGCACAGGAAAAAGGTACCGGTTTAGGGCTTATTGTTTGTAAAGAATTTGCCGAACTTAACGGAGGAATGATGCAGGTAAGCAGTACTGAAAATGAAGGCTCAGTTTTTAGCTTTACTGTTCCGTTGGCTAAGGGTTAATACACCTCTTTGGTTAGTCGCTCTGTTACTGTCATATAATACCTTGCAAAGTTCTCATCTTCCATAAACTTTTCAAGCTGAGGACGCCAAATTTCTGCTTGCTCGCTCAATTCCATAATTTTTGCTTTGGCAATCAAGTCTTCGTTGTTGGCACGCTGTCTTTGCACTGCCGGAATAAAAGCATCCATCCACAACTCATACTGATCCATTAAACGTTGTTGTTCTGTTGTTAATGGAAACTCCTGCCTGCTATTTAATAAAGTAGCTGAAATTTTCTCGGAGCCTACTGCAACAGCACCTATGCTTAGTCCGAGTTTTGTAAGAAATTTTCGTCTTGTTTCTTCGTAGTTGGTATTGTCCATCGTACATCTATTTTTTGTTTGAAACAAGATTTACTGCATTTTGTTTGTAATGCATGCTTATTTAGACTAGTTGCAAAAAAAGCCCCTCCAAAAAGGAGAGGCTTTTAATATATCTTGTTTTAAACTTCCGACCTCCGTCTTCCGTCTTCAAACTTATTTTTATTTTACTTCTTCAAAAATAACTATATCTGATTATCTGCGTTTTAAAAGCTCATGGTACAAATATGACACAAATTAATCATCTATTTTTCTATGCCACATCGGTATCATTTCCGTTCTCAATAATACAAAAATACTTAAGAAAACCAGAATGCCTTATTATAGTTTTAAACGCTTCACATAACTAGCATTTCATGACTCAAACACCAATTATAATTTTTTCAGTCTAGCCAACTTTAGGCATCATTCCAGTTGCAACCATCTCCCGGCCCCCAGCCGGCACCTCATCCTCATGAATGATTATATACATAATTATTAAGCCGTGCTTCTTAGATATTGATTCAATTTCGGCCTGGAAAACTTTTAATAGATTCGTACGGCCATTAAAAATCATATTTGACAGTGATTACTACTGCATGATTTAAATGTACAAAATCAGCATGATAATAACTATTTTTTAAACATATGACCACTACAATTCTAGTTTACTATTTCCTCATTTCTTTCAAAAATTCAGAAGGACTTTTATGGTAATACTTTTTAAAACTTTTAGAAAAATATGATGGAGCTGAAAAACCAACCTGATATGCTATTTGTGCCAGATTAGAATCTGTCATTTTCATTAAATGAACAGCTTTCTTTAAGCGATATATTGTAATGAATTCAATAGGTGAATAGTTGGTTAACGCTTTAACTTTCCGGTATAACTGAATTCGAGAAATCCCCAATTCGTTACTTAAAAAATCAACACTAAGTTCTGTGTTTTCAATATTTTTTTCAATTTTATCTTCGAAATTCTCAATAAAATATTTTTCAATTTTATCTTCTGAAACTAATTTCTTAGTGTTGTTGGGAGTTTCACCATATGCAACTTTCAATCGCTTTCTACCTTCAATTAAATTACGCAAGCGAACTTTTAATATGTCAACATTTACCGGTTTTGACAAATAGTCATCTGCACCACTTTCAAAACCCAAAATTCGTTTTTCATCCTGCGCATTTGCTGTAAGTAAAATAATGGGGATATGACTGGTTGACAATTCTTTTTTTAGATGGCTACACATTTCAACACCATCAATTCCAGGCATCATCACATCAGTGATAATCAGATCGGGAATATATTTCACTGCCTTTCTTATTCCTTCGATACCATCGCGGGCTTCAAGTACACAATAATTTTCTTTCAGGAGAGATTTCAGATAAGAACGTATTCCGGGATGATCATCAACCAGCAATACTGTTGTTTTCTCCTTGTCAAACTCATCATCAAAAACGTACAAATCTTCACGCCCGATTACGTTAGTAATAACATCTTGAATATCCTTCCTGTCGACTACTTTTTCATCAGACTGTTCTACTTCAATTTTTATGTTCTTATCTTCCTGTTTTACAGGAATCGAAAAAGTAAAGCAAACAAAACCGTTACGGTTAGTAACCTCAATCTTCCCTCCATGTATATCAATGTAACCTTTCACAAGTGCCAGGCCGAGGCCAGATCCACCGGTTTTTGAGCCAGCTTGATAAAAACGGTCGAATATCTCTTTTATCTTATTTTCAGGAATCGATTTCCCGGAATTCATTACCTGCACCTCTACAGAGTTTTTCCCTTCAATAAGTTTCCTACCCATAAAAATTTGAATAATGCCCTTTTCCGGCGCAAATTTGAATGCATTGGATAATAAGTTGGTATAAATCCGTTCCATTTTTTCCACATCAAAATCAATAACGAAGTCGTCTCCCGACGTAGCTTGCATCCTGAATTCAATTTGCTTATGATTTGCAACTTCGGCAAATAGTCCGTTCCAATCTTCAAAGTGTTTTTTCAAATCAGCTGAAACGGGTGAAAAATCATGTTTACCCAATTCATATTTTCTAAAATCTATGATTTGTTCGATAAGTTTTAATAGAATGGCTACGTTTTTTTGAGCAATTTGAAGTAATTCCATTTGCTCTCCGGTCAAGTTTGTACTCTTTGATAAATTGTCAATTGGACCTGAAATCAAAGTTAAGGGGGTCCTAAACTCATGCGAGATATTGGTGTAAAATCTTAACCGCTCTTGTGTGACTTTTTCCAGCTGATCTGATAACCGTTTTAATTCAATGTTTTGGTTTGAGATGGCTTCTTTTTGTTCTTCGAGATTTCGGCTCGAAATTTTAAGACGTTTGAACGACCACAAATACATAGCTAAGAAAATTCCTACAAGAGTCAACAACACTAAACTAACGAACAATAAAATCTGCTGTTCCTGATACCTCACATTAAGTATCTCCAGCATATTTCTCGATTTTGTTATGTCCTCCTGTAAAGTATTGATCTTCTGAAATTGCATCTTAGTTATGTCCACATTTGATTGGTCAATAAGAGTAGTTGGTAACAAATTATTTTTCTGAAAGGATTGATCATGCAGTATGCTTGCCGCAATCCTAATAGCCTCCTTTCCGCCGGTAGGATAAATTAATGTTGCAGAAATAACACCTTTCTCAACCAGGTCAATTCCTCCTCCTGCAGTGGGCAGCCCGTCAACACCAACAATCAGAACATCTCGTTTTGGAAATTGCTCTCTGATTACATTTGATGCCGCCTCTGCCATAAAATCAGTGTGCGCGAAAATTGCTTTTACCGAAGGGAACTTTTTCAAAATAATACTCAGGCTATCATGAACCAATTCATTGTTCCACTTAGCATGTATTTTATAGACATTTTCAATATTGGGGTATATACTGAGAGCACTACTAAAACCATTCATTCGCTCTAAAGCTGGAGAAGTACTGAGCATTCCTAATAATTCCACAACTTGCCCTTGTTTCTTCAATTTATCTGCAAGATAGACACCAGCAATATTCCCGATTCCAAAATTATTACCCCCAATATAAGCAGTATATTTCTGTGAATTTATTTTTCTATCAATAAGAATAACAGGAATGCCCGAATCATAAATCTTCTCGATAACAGGTTGAAGTGCCTCAATTTCATTGGGTGCAATTATCATCAAATCAACATCCTTCTTTAATAACTCTTCAATTTGTTGAACCTGTAAAAGTGTGCTGTCTTCTGCCTGTCGTTTGATAAGTTCAATATCATCATGAAACATGAGCTCCCTATCCATTTCCGCTTCCATATTTAATCGCCAATCTCCAGCCGAACATTGCGAAAAACCTACAATGAATTTCTCTTTTGCCTGCAAACAGAGACAAAAAAATACAAATGATATCACTAAGATGAAACGACACATAATTTTCAAGCTAATTACATTTAAAATTAACAAAATTAAACCAAGAAAAAATAGACAAAAAGCCCGATGGGAACCATCAGGCTTTTTTTTGATATTAATTAAACTAAACTATGTAAATCGGATTCTCATCCATTTTACCATATTTCTGATAAAGTACTAATTTCACCGTCGAGTAATTCTACCTCTCCGTTTTCCGAAAACAGGCTTACAGATGTAAATTCTTCGGTAGAAAAAAATTGTTCGGTCATAACCACCAAGCCGTCAAATGCAAACAATTCAACCGACGATTTATCTATGATAAGTTTGAAACTAAGAGAAGGGGCATTTACTATATACGGTGCGAAATGAGTGCCGGCAAATTCCTTGTTCGGACTGTCCCATCCACTATTACTCCGGTCAATAAAAAAAAGTTTATTCAAATTGTCATAACCGATTTTTAGCGATTCATTTTTTTCATTGGATAAAATAATTCCAAATCGCTCGCTAAAGTTCATCGATGTATTGTTTTCGGTTTTAAAGTTCAGGTTTATTTCCATTGGAAACTGTGGTTTCATATTAATTTTCTGCATTCCTGAAATTGTAGAACCTGAGATGTTTTTTGATCCTGATCTTAGCATCTCCAATTCTTTTACCGGCGCCGAAACCAGTAGATAGTCGTTATATATTTCGGTCAATTTCAGAGTTCTTGGCAGGGTAAAAGAACCTCTCCAGATCGATGTCGGAACCTCATTGGCATATTGCCAGTTATTCATCCAGCCAAGCAAAATTCTTCTTCCGTCTTCATCCGGAATATCCGACCAGGTTACCCCTGCGTAATTATCTTTTCCATAATCCATCCATTTGGTTTTTTCTCCGTATCGCTCAAAATTATGTCCGTCAAAGTCGCCCACAAAATATTGGGTCGCCGAACCTCCGTTTGGTCCTCCAGGGTTGATACTTACCAGCAATACCCATTTTGTTTCGTCTGTTCCTTCCACTTGCAAAGGAAACAAATCAGGGCATTCCCAAATGCCGCCATGTGCTCCAATTCCTTCTCCGAATTCGCTTTCCAGGGTCCAGTCGATTAAATTGGGCGAAGAATAGAAATTAATGTGGTCGAGCACGGCAAGGGTCATTATCCATTTCTCACTTTCGGGGTGCCACATTACTTTTGGGTCACGAAAATCACGAATTCCGGGATTAGGTAAAACCGGGTTATTTTCATATTTCGTCCAGCTACGCCCTTTATCAAGGCTATATGCAATTCCCTGACACTGAAACTTATCCGTTCCGGTGTTTTCCAATTCCCGGTTATGATAGGTAAAAATAGCCACCATGGGCGGAACGCCGTTTTCTCCCAAACCAGATGTATTTTCCCAGTCAATTACAGCACTTCCCGAGAATATCCAGCCTAAACTGTCGGGGTACAATGCTATTGGAAGCTGTTCCCAGTGAATGAGGTCCTTGCTTACCGCATGCCCCCAGTGCATTGGCCCCCAGATTGTAGTATCGGGGTTATGCTGAAAAAACAGGTGGTATTCACCATCGTAATACACCATTCCGTTCGGGTCATTAGCCCACCCTGTTTCAGGCGAGAAATGAATCTTGGAACGGTATTGTTCATTGTATTTTTCTTGTTGGTTGTTTGCCGACGGCTTGCAGGCACTAAAGATAAAAACTACCACCAGAAGCTTATAAAATGTCTTCATCATTATTAATTTACTTTTAAAAATTGTTGAGTTGATATTTGGTTATCATTCAAAACATAAAGAATGTAGTGTCCTGTTTTTAAATCGCTTATATCGATTTCGGACGAGGAAATACCGGGAAATATTGTTTTTTCTTTCAGGATTTGCCCCTGCAGGTTTATAACTTTTGCAGTGGCGGCTCTACTGGTTCCAGCATTCAGCGTAAAGTGTATTTTGTCGTTGGCCGGGTTAGGATATACATTAATCGATCCCCGCTTATTTTTTCGGTCCAGTATTCCAGTGCCAAGGTCTTCTTCCCAAATTGATTTGAGCTCCCAGGCGTTAAATAATTGCAGTACAGAAGATGCATTTACAGAGAATAATTCGATGCCTTTTTGAAAATACGGATTGGGAAACATCAATGAGGTTAATACCACATCGCCTTCATTCACAAATACTTCGAGCGATAGCTGGTCAACAAAAACATGAAAGCTTATTTTGCTTTCTTTTAGCTGAACGGGAGCAGTTACAATCCGGGGAAATTTGCTGTTAAAGTTCACATATCCGCTCTGTGTGCGATCGAGAAATACATTTGACGTTTTAGCATCGTAACCCAATACTATTTTATTTGCGTCGGATACACAAAGATTAAAACCGACTTTTTGATTGCTTCCCGGCGTAACTTCATAAACCGCTTCAAACTCATACGTATTTTTCTGCGGTTTAAACTCCGTTAACTCAATTGTCCCATCTACTGGTTTGTTCGTAATAACTACTTCTTCCTTTCGTAACTTTTGCAGCTCCTCAATTGGCTTTTGAATGATTTTATACCCCTGATCACTACTCACCAGTTCTATTTCGCGGGGAAGCGATTCAGCAGTACTTCCACCCCAGGAGGTTGGGATGCTGTTGGCGTAATCCCAGTTATTCATCCAGCCTAACCAAACGGTACGGTCATCATCTGCATCGTAATTCCGGTAAGTTCTGACGGCATAAAAATCGGGGCCGTAGTCAATCCAGTACGCATGTTCGTAACGCTGGTCGGTAAGAATATCCGAAAACATTATATGGTCGATATTGATGTGCCCCCAACTGCCTGAGAAGTTGTCGGTAATTTCCAAAACCGCAGTTTGCCCAATGTATTCGCTTACATCCCAGCCAAACCATTTTAGCTGTTCCGAATTGTCGCCGGTGGCCGTTCTTACAACTTCTCCGTTAACAAGAAGATTAATACAGGTTAAGTTATTGTGGTTTCCGCCGGCTATTAAAAAGTTGATAAAATTTTTGGAAACCGTAAATTCAGGAGATGTCAGTTTCCCGGTTGCGGCATCGCCACCATTAAAAGAATTCACCAGGTAGTCGCCCAAATAACCCGAAACATCCATTTGCCCCGCCAGGGTACCGTTTGCCGGGCCCGTCCCAAAAGCAGTTCCTTCTGTAGTCCAGGTTCCGTAATCAGAAGCTTCAAAATCAGCAAATACTTCACCATCGATACCAGCGCCATTTTTCAAATATGCCAGCGTTGTAGCGTCAGGTGTAAAAGTGTTTCCATCAAAATCACCTATCCAATATTGTCCTCGGTTAGGGCCCATTCCGCAAATCATAACCCACTTCTTGTTTTCAGGATTTCCATCTAATGGAAGTTGAAAAAGGTCGGGGACTTCCCAGGCGCCAGTTCGTGCTCCAAGTGGGCCGAAAGACGACTGTTTTGTCCAGTTTTTCAAGTCGGGAGAGCTATAGATTTCAATACGATGTTCGCCCGGACGAGTAATAGCCATGGCCCAACGGTTGAGTTGGGAATCCCAAAATACTGAAGGATCCCTGAAGTCGGTCGAAGTGGAAGGAATTACCGGATTATCGTTGTAATAATTGAAGTACTTAAAATCAGGCGAAGTGCTCGACGAGATTCCCTGCGTTTCAATATTTGTTGTTTTGTTGTGCATGGTATAAATGGCCACTGCAACCGTGTCATCTCCGGTTCCAAATCCGGCAGTGTTTGCCGTATCCACAACTACCGAGCCCGTGTAGTAATCGAAAGATGAACTCCCTCCCTGCATAGGCCAGGGGTATTCTGTCCAGTACACCAAATCTTCAGAAACGGCGTGCCCCCACCAAAAAAGGTGGTACAAACTGTCGAATTTAATGGTTCCGTCCGGGTCGCCAATCCAGCCACTTTTGGGAGAAAAATGGAATTGTGGCCGGTATTGCTCACTATAATCCTGAGCTTTAACAATAAGCGAAAAGCTGAGCAAGACACCAATTAACAGGGTCACAAATATATTCTTCATAAAAATTTGTTTAATTATTTAATCTCCCAAAGCTGGTATAAGAAGGAAGCCTGAACAGGCTTCCTTCTTTTAAGTATTATTCTTTCGATTTTGCCAAAAGATACGCAATGCTGTTCGATGTCAGTTTCTCGCGGTTACCCGCTGTGTTTTCAACATCATTCTCTGCATACCAGTCATAAGTACCTGAACCAATAAAAATAGCGGCACCTTTACCATCATGTTTATCCCATAAAACCAGGTTGATTTCCATGCCGCTCCAGTTGGAAACCAATACTTCACAGTTGTTAACGGTTTCGAAGTAGGCAACACGTTCTTCTATGGTCTCACCACCAATTGCATAGTCTGTCCAACCATCAACGTTATACTGGTTGGTACGGTTACGGCGTGCAACCCCGTTAGGCAACATTATGAATTTGGTTGGGTCATCACTTTTATAGTTTAATCCCTGAGCAATGGGGTTCTCCGGATTACCGTACCACCTCAAATCCCAATCGCCCCAGTTATAAGAATCAGGATTAGCCTCGATATCGCCAAAAGCATTGTTCGGAGCATATTTTGCTTCGCTAACAATTCCCAGTTCATCAACCAGCGAACCGGCAAAGTTTGTAAGTAGGATATTACCTCCATTTTCGTAATACGCTTTCAGTTTCGATACAATTGCAGGATTATCGGCAACACCGTAAAGCATTTGAGCATCGGGCCAGCACGGGCGTGTACCCTGGTCGGAATGGTACCAAACGGCATTGAACTTGCTTAAATCAACAGAACCATCGGCAACCTGACTGAAAC
This sequence comes from uncultured Draconibacterium sp., assembly GCF_963676735.1. NCBI lineage: Bacteria > Pseudomonadati > Bacteroidota > Bacteroidia > Marinilabiliales > Prolixibacteraceae > Draconibacterium > uncultured Draconibacterium sp. The sequence continues at coordinate 3,068,389 of NZ_OY781464.1, forward strand.
TTACATATTCAGCAGAAGGATATTTCTTTAAAAACCATTCTGCAGCTTTTTGGTCATCTAAAATCGTCATAGCAGAGACATTGGCAGGCTCGCCCAAAAAGGCAAAGTAGAATTTCTCGGAAACAGTTACGGTGTATTGGCAGTAGATATCGCCGTTAACAATCGTAAACTCAACAGGATTGGTAAAATCCATATTAGATGTGATTGCAGGAGTAATAACAGCTCCTGCTGGAAGTACAATCTCCGGGCTGATATTGCTAAGATCGATATTGCTTCCGCTTTCGATGGTTACCGTAACGGTTTTGTTTACTTCATCGATTACGCCTTCAGTTCCTTCAACCGAGAAACTCTGTATTTTAACATCGGCATCCAGGTTTAGCGTGCTTGTGTAATCCTCTTCGCAGGAAGAAAATAATCCGGCAGAAAAGGTCACCAGTATTATATATATCAAATATTTTTTCATTTCAAATTCAATTAAATGTTTAAACTACTACCAACCAGAATTTTGTTTATACAAACCTTTGCTAAAATCAATTTGGTTTTGTGGAATGGCAAAGTACTCATGCTTTCCTTCTGTAAAATGACCATCTTTCAGGTATTCCCTTTTGGTTTTTTCTTCAGCAAAATAGCTATTGATATAATCTCCGGCTATTCCCCAACGTACCAAATCAAAGAAACGAATTCCCTCCATGGCCAATTCAAGCCTTCTTTCCCAGCGCAAAGCCTGACGGGCAAATTCCTGGGTCCAGTCGCAATTTTCGCCCGGTTTGTAAATGTCCATTTTGTAGTTTGAGCTTGGGTTGCCATCACCCATTTTCAACATACCTGCGCTATTGATTGCTCGTTGCCGAATCTCATTGATAATCGGCAGTGCTTCATCCTGGCGTCCCAGTTCAATTAATGCTTCAGCTTTCCATAGTAACACGTCGGCAAAACGAATAATGTCGGTATTTTTCGAGCTTGCCATAAACGGCGGTACTTTCTGAAAACAAGCGCAATCAGGCGATTGGTTTTCTTTCAGTGAAGAGAAATGCCCATAAATCTGTGTTGCCCTGGCCCAGTCTTTCTGATAGATAAAATTGGGGTCGTATTTCCAGGGGTGCCCCGGAATGGCAACGGTATGATCTAATCGCACATCAAAAGAATTGTTGTAAAAATCAGCGCCTTCAAGAACATCCGAGTCGTTAAATGTATCGAACTGAGGTAAACCTTTCCCGTCGGTTTTAAACGAGTTAACCAGGTTCTGTGTCGGGATATGGAACCAGCAACAGCCGTACTCCGGGTTCATTGGGTAATTCAGCATATTTCCCCAATCTAAACGCCCTTTTGGTGTTCCGTCGTCCACCGAACGCTGAATAGAAAAAACAGATTCTGTACTTCCATCGTCGTGGCTCCAAAGAAAGTTGTAACCAAAATCTGAAAACAAGGCGTAATGTGCCGATACTTCATCAACAAGGCTGACAACTTCCTGTAATTTTGATGAATTGATACTGGTTACTGAATTATCTTCGCCCTGTTCGTAAGCCTGATATAATTTTGTTTTAGCCAGGTATGCTTTGGCAGCATATTTATTAGGTCTTCCCTTATCGCTTTGTGATTCAGGAAGGTTACTGGCTGCAAAAGCAAATTCGGCAGCAATTTTATCCCACAATTCCTGGTCCGAAAATTCGCGGTTCGATACTTCGTTATAAGCATCGCCAACCACTGTTTCATCAATCCACGGAATGTATTTAAACATGGTTTTTAATATGAAATAATGATGTGCCCTTAAAAAACGCATTTCTGCCTGGCGTTCAGTTTTCTCAGGATACTCATCTTCTGAAAGCTGGTTAATAACTTTCAAGGCTTCGTTTGCACGGCCAACGCCCACATATAACCGGTACCATTTCTGGTCAACAAGTGGGTTATCGGTTGTATTAAAGGCAAAAAGTTCCATAAAATTGAATTCCCAGATATCACCGGTTCCGCCACCGCCTTTGTAAGAATCTCCACTGGTATTGTCGGCATATGGCCAAAGCGAATTGGGTGCAGTGTAGTGGTCGTTGCCAAGCTCAGCATAAGCGGCAATTACCATTCCTTCAGCATTCTCTGGGGTTAGAAGCTGGTCGTTGCTGATGATGCTCTTTGGAGGCATCTCAAGAAAGGAATCAGAACAGGAAATTAAAAAACCTGCTGCTATGATTGCTAATATTATTATTGTTTTATTCTTCATGATTATCTTGTTTTAGAAAGTTACATTAACACCGATAGTATAACTTGCCGGAATTGGGTAGGCAAATCCGGGCGATTCAGGATCAACACCTGTAAACTGGTTGCTACCTTTTGTATCTTTTATTGTAAACAGGTTTTGTCCTTGCAGGTAAATCCGTGCAGATGATAGTTTAGCTTTATCAATAAAGTTCTTTGGAAGGTTATAACCCAACTGTAAATTTCTTAATTTCAGATACGAACCGTTCTCAATAAAATAGGTTGAACCCCGGTTTTCATTGTTGGTATCTGTAAGTGTTAACATCGGTATAGTAGAACCTGTATTGGTTGGCGTCCAGGCATCCAATGTTCTTGTACCAAAGTTTGTTCCCTGCCAGATGGATGTAAAGTCGGTGAGGTGTTTAAATTCGTTGTAAACATCGGCCCCATAAATTCCCTGAAAGAAAATATTTAAATCAAAGTTCTTATACGAAAAACTAGTGTTTAATCCGTATTCAAAATCAGGGTTCGGATCACCAATCCATGTCCTGTCCAGTGCATCAACAACACCATCGGGTTCATAAACGAAATTACCATCGGCATCTAATCCGCCGATATCTTTGTAACGAAGTCTGCCAACTCCTTTACCGGTTTGATCGGCATGCGCATCCACCTCGTCCTGGTTCTGGAAAATTCCATCAGCAATGTATCCAAAGTGTACCAAATCGGAATGTCCGATTACTGTTTTGTTGGTCCCCGGGTCACCTGGATATCCGGTAAGAACCTCATCGGGTAAATAGGTTACTTTCCGTTTATACGATGATATATTTGCGGCTAAGTCCATACTTAAGCCACTTGCGAAATCTTTCCGGTAACCTATAACAAATTCCCACCCTTTATTTTCAAGTGTGGCACCGTTTACCCACTGGTTTCCACCTTCACCTTTTGCTGCAAGATAAGGCGGTTCAATCAGAATATCTTTTGTTTCCTTGAAGAAATAATCGACATTTCCGTAAATGGCCTGTTCAAATAAACCAAAGTCGATACCGAGGTTTGTCTGGTTGGCTTCTTCCCATTTGAGTAGTGGATTTCCCTCACGGATTTTTCTGAATCCGGAAGGTAGCGTACCAGTATCCATTCCCATAATATCATAAGCTGTTCCAGAATCGAAAACCCATGTAGGATCAACACCATAATCGGTACGATATATTGAATAAATGGCTTCGTTGCTAATTTGCTGATTCCCGGTAATCCCCCAACCGGCTCTTAATTTCAGGTTTGAAACTGAAGAAACCGACTCCATAAAGTTTTCTTCGCTGATTCTCCAGCCTAAAGAAAAGGCAGGGAAGATTCCGTACAAATTATCTTTACCAAAACGTGAAGAACCGTCGCGGCGAAGTGTTGCAGAAAGCAAATATTTTGAATCAAATACATAGTTGGCTTTTGCAAAAACAGAAAACAATGAGTTGCCTGATCCACCACCTCCGTTTAATACTTTTTCAGTTCCTGCATCAAGATACATGTAGTCAGGGTCTTCCAGAACAAAACCTTCGCGGCTTGCCCAGAACCATTCATCTTCATACTTAATGGCTTCAGTACCTGCAACCACATCGAGGCTGTGTTTTTCTTTTTCAATCTTGTAATTCAAAGTATTGGTCCAGGTCCACGATAAATTGTGCGACTGTGAGGTGGTTGTACGGTTAATGTCGCTAATTAAAAAGCCCGACTCATAACTATAATCCATTTTACGTCGGTAGGTCTGGGTATAATCCACACCATAACTGGTCCTGAAATGCAACCCTTTCATTAATTCCAGATCGGCATAAATATTTCCAAATATTCGTGCTGATTTGCCTTTGTTTTGTTTGTTCTGTTCGATTAAACGAACCGGATTGTGCCGGTCTGTCATACCGGGAGCAGGGCCTCCCCAACCACCATCAACAGAATGTACCGGAACTACGGGCTGTTGCACCAATGCCAGATACATTACATCGCCGGTTGGGATTTCTGCATTGTAGATTTTTGAAACATTCAGGTTTTCTCCCACTTTTAATTTACCATCCCAAAAATTATAATCGGAATTTAAACGTGCGGTAATTTTATTCGAATTGGTTTCTTTGATAATCCCGTCGTGGTTGTAATAATTCAACGACAGAAGTGAACTTCCTCTCTCATTTCCGTTAGAGATTGTGAGGTTATACGATTGAATGAGTGAAGTTTGGGAAATTTCGTCGTACCATCGAGTATCAGCCGGACGCATGGTTTGGGCCGGATCGATGTATTCAGGTAATAAAATTCTGTCGAGCACTGCATTGTCGCCATCCGTGTGCCAGTCGTATTTATAAATACTTGAAGTTGGAGTCAGCCCGTCGTTGATGGCAGCCTGCCAGTTTACATATCCACGGTCATAGGTATTCAACACGTCGAGTTTTGATGTATATTGCTGAACGGTGGCATAAGAGCTGAATTCAACTTTGGTAACTCCTTCTTTCCCTTTTTTAGTGGTGATAAGAATTACGCCGTTGTTTGCCCGCGCACCATAAATACTGGCAGCTGATGCATCTTTTAATACCTGCATCGATTCGATGTCGTTGGGATTAAGTTGCTCAATTCCCCCTGTTGTAGGTACACCATCAATAATATACAGAGGATCGTTACTTCCTCCGCCCATGGTACTACCACCCCTGATCCGAACGGTGGCGTATGATCCAGGATTACCATCGGTAGTTACATAAAGTCCGGCTACCCGGCCTTGCAACGCTTTAACAGCGTTACCGGTTGGCGTTTCCTTCACTTCATCCATTTCAACAACACTGATAGCACCTGTTAAATCAGCTTTTTTCTGAGTTTGATAGCCCGTTACAACAATTTGTTCCAAACCAACTGCTTCTTCATGCAATTGTACATTAATTGTTGTTTGACCGCCTATCGCAATTTCCTGCGTGTTCATACCTACAAAACTGAATACAAGTGTTGCATCATCTGAAACAGAAATAGTATAATCTCCATCGATACTGGTGACAGTTCCGTTTGTTGTTCCTTTTTCAACAATAGTAACTCCGGGCAAACTTTCTCCATTAGAGTCGGTCACTTTCCCGGTAACAGTGGCCTGCTGAGCAAACGACACTGTTGAAAGCAAACTCAAAAGGACAATAAGTATCCCTTTGCCTGCTTTTTTAAATTTGAATAGTTTCATCATAATTAGATAAAATTAATTAGATTTTGTATAATTTGTTTCTCACTTACACTGAAAGATCAGCTAATATTGAATTGATTTCTTTCATATCGTAGTTCGGAGTTGCTCCGGTTTTTGTGGCTACAAAGGCGCCGGTTGCGCATGCAAATGCTAAAGCTTCATCAGGGGTTTTACCATTTATAAGCGAAGAAATTAAACCGGCCAGAAATGCGTCTCCGGCTCCAACAGTATCAACTGCATTTACCTTAAATCCCTGATGCTCATAAAATTCACCTTCGCAGTACAAAATAGCTCCGTCTTCACCTTTTGTTATACACACCATCTTTATGTTGTATTGTGAAGCAAACCATTTAATCAAGCTTTTCTCGTCGTATTTATGTTTGTTGTACCAGTTTGCAAAAATGACTAATTCATCATCGTTCATTTTTACTATGTCGGTGTCCCTAAGTAGTAACTCAACTACGTCCTGATTATCATACGGTTTACGAAAGTTGACATCCATTAACTTTAGCCCTTCATAAGTAAGCAAGCGTGTTATTGTTTGCCGAGTAATCGGATTACGCGATGCAAGTGTACCGTAAATAAGAAGGCCTGCATCCCTTGCTTTCTCCATTAGGCTGTCGGTAAGTTTAATGTTATCCCATGCAACCGGTTCACATATTTCGTATGTAGCGTTGTTATTTTCATCCAAGTGAACAAGAACTTCGCTGGTTGGCAAGTATTCATCTTCCTGAATTAACGAAGTACCAAGCCCGGATTCATTCAAAAAAGCTTTCAATTCTTTTCCTTCATTGTCATTCCCGATACTGCTTGCAATGGCAACATCCATTCCGATAGCATTCAGGTGAAGCGCTACGTTCATTGGTGCCCCGCCGGGTTTAGCTCCCGAAGGTAGCCTGTCCCAAAGCACTTCACCAATGCACAATATTTCCTTGTTTTTAATTTTCATGATTAGTTTCTTTTATTGTAATATGATGAGTATTAGTTTCTTTTCATTTTCATCTCAACCTGAATTTCCTCCAGCGATTTCCCCTTGGTTTCAGGAAGAACTTTCCATGCAAAAAAGAAATGGAATACCATCATAATTGCAAAAAAACCAAAGGAGACTCCACCGCCAACTGCATTGTTTAAAACCGGAAATCCCCATATCAATGCCGCGGCAAAAATCCAATGGGTAAAACTTCCCAGCGCCTGTCCCTGCGAACGAACTTTATTAGGGAATATCTCGGAAATGACCACCCAAAGCACAGCTCCTTGTGAAAAAGCAAAAAACGCTATAAAGCCCATCAGGTAAACCATTACCCCATATCCTCCAAGACCAGAGTAATTTTCAGTAAAAAAGGATTTTGAAAGCATTCCAAGAAAGAATACCATCCCTACCGAACCGACCATTAACAAAGTACGTCGTCCGTATTTATCGATAAGAAAAAGAGCTACAAAGGTGAAAAGCAAGTTGGTGGCACCAACCGAAATGGATTGAAGTAAAGATATATCGGTTTCGAACCCAGCCATTTCGAAAACACGCGGGGCATAGATCATTATAGCATTAATGCCGGCTAACTGGTTAAAAGCTGCAATCAGAATGGCAATCATTACCGGGAAACGGTTTTCTTTCACAAACAGGTTACCATGACCAATAGCTTCTTCCTGCTCAACCGATCTCTTGACAATCTGCACTTCTTCTTCCGGGTTTTCAGCTTTTATGCGTTGAAAAACGGCAAGTGCTTCTTGGTTACGTCCCTGGTTAACCAGCCATCTGGGGCTTTCAGGAACCATGTTCAGCAATAAAAAGAAAGATAGAGCGGGTATTGCTTCCACACCGATCATCCAACGCCAGGAATCAACGACAATTGTTCTGGCTAAAAAGTAATTAACTGCGAAGGCCAGGAAAATGGCTGTTACTACAAAAAACTGATTAAGTAATACCAGGCGGCCACGCTTTTTTGCCGGAGATATTTCTGCGATGAACATTGGGGTTACAACAGAAATACAACCTAACATTATACCGGTAATCAACCTAAAAAATAGTAACATCCCCCAGTTGATGGCAAAAGCGCTTCCCAGCGAAGCAAGAAAAAATATCGCTGATAAAAATACCAGTGATTTGCGTCGCCCGAATTTTTCTGCGGGTTTCCCTATTATTAATGTACCTATTATAGTACCTACAATGGCAACTGCTACGGTAAACCCAAGCCAAAAACTATTTAAATTATATAACTCTTCGAGTTGTGTAGTTGTACCCGACATCATGGCAATGTCGTAGCCAAAGAGAAATCCGCCTAAAGCAATGATCAATGCGACGGTTAAAACGTTCTGTTGTTTCATTTCGATTCAGAATTATTGGTTTAAAACTCTGAAGCGAAAGTAGCGGGACACAAATTTGAAAGCATTAATGAATGTTACAAATGCAAGCAATAATGTTTCAACACTTTAACAACTGTGCGTCCAAGCAACCACCCTGAAACATTTTTACAAGTAAATGTAACAATAATGCAAGAGGTCTCTTATTCCATTGTTCCAATTATAAAGAGCCAACAATTATTATCCTCTAATTTTGAATTAAGCATTATATTTATGCAAAATGAACGCGATTCATTTTGAAATTTTTAAAATTACTCACAGCTTATCATCCTTTCTTATCAATGTGAATCAAATTTTCAGATCGTTGATTTATTTATTGATAATAATATTAATGAGTACCCAAAAAGATTGCTCTTTTTTGAGAAACCTACATTGTTCTTAATTATTGGTCAACTGAATTTAAATGTCCTTTTTTTGCAATCTCTATAACTTTAAATCACAATTACATTTTTCAAATTCAAAAATTTCCTCACCATTACTCCCAGCTTATATCCACTAAATAAAATACTTGAGCCAATTGTTCCATTTGCACCATTTTTTCATTCGACCAAAAAGAATCCATCAAATTACACGTTAACTCATTAATCAAAAGTATCAGAATATATAAATATAAGTTTGTATCACTTCGTTGTATTATGACATGTAATCAGGAGGTCGATGAAGAGGATTATGGCTACTTTAAAAGTCTTAGGCTAATTATTTATGGTTAAGGGTTGTTATAGTATTTTCAATTAATTAGCTCATAAAAATCGCCATCATTTTCTCACCACTAATTTCCTTCTTACTAAACCTTTCATTGATAAAATGGGAATCAGATAAAATAAATCTTTATTTTGAAAGGTTCTTAAAATCCCAAGAGAATTAGCATCAAAGACTCATACCCCGATCTTTATTCTTCACCTTATATTTCATATTTGGTTCCTTTTTACGTCCTTTACTTTTCTCGATCAATCGGTTCATATCTCTCGCCCATTGTGCCAACTGAAACTGATCGATCACCTGTGTCGGAATTTGGATATTCTGCTCGGCTTTTGCCGTTAAATAAAACCGAGGCCTTTCTTCAAATTCAGAGAGCCTGATCGGATAACGAACCGGATTCCCGATTTCATCTTTGATAAAAACGACATGACCCCTTCCCGATCTACGAACCTCCACATTAAAAAGCTCCAGCGATTTATCGTAAAGCTGTTTGGTCGTTATGGAGTCAATTTGGTTTAGCTGATAAAATAAACTCTGCAGGTTTTGTTTCAGGTTTCTGCTACCTGCAGAAAATTTCAAATTGGACTGTACCAGATTTTGTTCTTTACTGAGATCATACTTTTGTTCCAGGGATTTAATGAAACGTTGCGTTTTCTCCTTCTCATAATTGTCTTTGATCTTCTTCCCGGTTTCGCAATCAATTCGTGTGGAAACAATATGAAAGTGTGTCCGGTCAAGGTCTGAATGCTTATACACAAAGTAAGGTTTGTTTCCATAGCCCATCTGCTCCATCAGGTTTCCGATTTCAGTTCGCATTCCTTTGTCACCCAGTTTCACCAAATCCGTTACTGTTGGATTTACAGAAATATGCAAGCCTTTCTTTTTCACCCGGGTGTTTCTATCCTCGATCTCTTTCAGGATATTCAGCCGATCGTGTTTTGTTCCGGCAAAAGGATTTATGGTTGGCGTATTCCCACTTTTATAGAAATGTGCCTTTTTCTGTTCTACTTTCTTTTCGTTATAAAACAAAGCATTCTGAGTATTGCCTGATTGATGAATAACGATGACCATAGTAAAAATTTAGCGCAGGTGTTTTTGTAAAAAAGCCAGGCATTGCATCATCATCTGAAAAGCCTGTTTAAGTAGTTGCCGGTCATTATCTCCAACATTGTATGTAGAAAATGAATTCATCTTTTTAGAAAGCTGGTTCAGGTTCACACCAATCCTATTCAATTCATAGTCCAGCTTTTTCAGCCGATCTTTTGTCTCCGGATCGAAGTGAACTTCCTTCTTAACTGATCTCCGAAATATGGCATAGCGTAAATAATCACTCCGGCATCCAAACTTTCCGGTACGCACCAAACTATCCAATCGCTGCTTTTCCTCCTTCGTGAGAAGCAACCGGATAATCTCGGTTCGTTTTTCGTGCTCCGGTAATTTTGGTCGCATATTTTACTTTCGTTTTGCTTTTTTTGGGGAGGGGACTGCAAGTTGGTTTGGTCAAAACCAGGGGCTCCTGCCAGACAAGATACTGAAGGTTTTTATGGTAATAAAAACACATCTTGCAGTCCCCTCCCCCCGTAGTTATTTCTTACTGACTTTTCGTGGTCTTTTCAGGTCGGGGAATTCCAAATTGTATCCTTGAAAAAGTCAATCGTTACTGAATTATTTTCTTCTGCTTTCTCCCAGCAGCGTGATAAAATTGAACATTGTTTTTAGCCGGTTGCCAATCATTCCTCCGTAGAATTCATCTGATGAAAGAGTCTTAAATGTAAAATTTGATGTGGCATGAGTTATGGTTCCGACATCGCTTCTGAGACTTAATAATTCAGAAATTGGACGGCTTATATTTCCGTAATCCATGACCGTTTTTGACTCCCTTCCGAATTCATCAATGATCAAGGGTCTTTTCACAAATGTTTCCATGGACTGCTCTTTAATCTGCTCCTGGAGTTGAACGGATTTGATAAACCGAAGTACCGGATAATTCAGATTCAGTTTTCTGACAATATGATTGTGAAGCATGGAGTAAGTTTCGAGCAAAACTGTTTTGCCACATCCGTATTTTCCTTGTATCATTAATCCCTTTGTGAGATCGCCGGTGAAAGAAGAATTGCCGATAACGTATAAGTAAAGTTGTTTTATCACCGGTTCGTTGTATTTGTCAATCACAAAGTTCCGGTCCTGATTTCGTTGAGCCAGGCACGTGCTCCCAAATGCTTTTATCAGGTTTTGAAATTCGGGATATTCAAAAGGAAAGATTAATCGTCGCCGACGCATTTTTTCTTTTTCACCGGCAATTAGCTTTTGGGCATCGCTGAGCAATACATCACAGAATTTTTGCTTAGTCAAAATCACTTCCTGTGTGGACAAATCCCTTCCCTTTTCCATACGTTTTTGTATTTATGTTTTTGTCTTTAGTATTTATATTATAGGGTGTGAGTCTAAGGTCAGACCTAAGTGCAGACCTAGGTGTCAGAATCTGATACTTAGTTTTAATCCTAAATCCACCCCCACGAACATAGTCTAACAATCCTGCTTCCTTCAGTCTGTCCCGGGCTGATTTCAATACCTGCAACGAAATATTGGCATTGGCTGCCAGTCGTTTGTCGGCATATTCGATCCATTCCGGCCATCGTGATCGGTTGGCCACATGAAGCAGAAAGAAATACAACCGGGTTTCATTTCCGGTAAAATTTAGCTGTTCATCCACTCGCCAGAAATTGTTTATCAACTCAAACAGATTCATTGCCTCACACCATTAGGCCGCTTGTTGAATGTTGTTTTTGCTTCGTTTTCGATCTCCTGCAGTGTTTTCTTTTTTCCTCTGGTGATCCATTTCAGTAATTCATCCTCGAAAAAATAGAGTTGTTTCCCGTTTTTGTAACAGGGAATCATACGTTTGCGCACAAGAGTATAAACGGTTGGTTTGGCTTTTTTAATAATCTCACAGGCTTGGTCAATTCCGATCGGAATACGTTTCTGATTTTCTACCGGTGTTTGACCTTTTTCAACCAGAACTTTTAATTCTGCCACTTCAGTAACCAGGTGGGCTACGGCCTTGGGTAAGTTTTCAAAAGAAATTTCATTGACATCCATAACTATGTTTTTTAATCGTTATGAAGCAAATAAAGCCAGTGTTTTTCCTGTGTCGTAAAAACACAGAAAAAACACTTCAAAAACACAGGGGATAATGATTTTTATTTGTGCTTAATCTTCGGAAAGGCTTTTCCGAATCTGAATGATACCTTTCTGCTCGTCATCTTTTAAATGCCGTTTGATGGTTTCGGCTTCCACATTACCAAGAATTGAGGGAAAGACTTTTTTGAGAAAGGCTGCCATTTGCAGCTGATTACCGGTCCTGAAATGATTCCAGATATTCCAGCCGAAATGATACAGGTCGATGCTATTTAATTCCTTAACTTCTACTGATTGAATTTCACTGATCGGCTTCTTTTCGGCATAAGATGTTATGTTCCGGGAAAGCAGGGCTAAATCTCTATCGGAGGTATAGGGTGCAAAAACGGTTTGTGTGTATTGAATTGCGATTGCTTTCTTATTATTTTCCTGATCTGCGATCAACTGTTTTTGCTCGGTCCTGATTTTATCGATCCTGGCTGAATCATTAGATTTTTCGATAGGCTCTGTTACTTGTTTCTCCCTTGGGAAAAACCGTCGCTTAATAAGAGTGAACAGGTCTTTTATGAAAATTGAAAGCAAACCATAAACCAGTATTCCAAACAAAGTAACAGCGACAAAAACAATGTTCGCAGTGAACTCATCTGCTCCAACACTTATGGCAAACATTCTTGCAAGAATGCCCAATATGATACACCCCAGTAAAACGGATAAATAAATTACGATATTTTCAAAATATTTGGAGTGCATCTCTTTTTATCAGCTGACTGTGATTGGAACTAAAACTTCTGTAATTCCGTGGTTTTATTGAATCTAATTAATGATATGTGATTCTAACTATTGCAAGGTAACAAATGTAAATTGAATGTAATAAAAAGTGTTTGCTTTTTGAGTGTTGTCATTCAATCCAATAAATTATACCTGGCTAATAAAGCATCTGAATTGATTTTATTTGAACAAATACAACATTCCTCAAAAAAAACGAAAAAAGGAAAAAAAAGAAAAGAAAGCCGGGGTGTTGACGGCCGTGGATAAAATGCAGGATTGCCACGGGCACCTGTAAACAAATTAGACCTACCTGCAATAATACTAATCCGGGGCATTCATCCTGATCTTGCATTTTCCCCAGCGTTGGCTTTGTGGGGAGGCCGGCTATCTTGGGTTTCTTTTTTGTTTTTCAACCTGTAAAAGTTTTAAAACTGTAAAATCGTTATTTGTGGGCGGGCTAAAGAAAAGTGCAGGACTGAAGTAAAACGAAAGGATGGCTCTTTTATGTGCGGTGCCCGAAGGCGTTTTTCGCTGTAACGGTAGAAAAAGCGACTGTTCTCCGTGAGTGAGCGAACGGGATCAGGGAGTGTTGGAGCCGGTCAGGGGAAATGGCCGCGGTATGGAATATGCTGCATAAACAATAACATCAGAATTCTTTTACAGACAATATATTATCCATTTTCGTTTATTTTTTGTACTTTTAGCCAATATTTTATCCACAATATGTACTCATTAGAACAAACACCTACCGAGGTTAGTAAAAAGTTAGCACAAAGATTTCGTACCCTGCGAAAGCAATCAAAACTATCTCAAAAAGAGATGGCAGAACGATCAGGTGTTTCATTGGGTAGTTTAAAGCGGTTTGAAAGAACCGGGAGAATTTCTCTTGAATCACTATTGAAATTAATGCATCTTCTGGGACGATTAAACGAAATCGATACTATTCTTTCAATAAATGAAAACCGGGAAGATATTGAAAAACTTTTTTCAAAATAATCTGAAAGTCAATGCCAGCAATAAAGAAAATAACAGTATCGCTGTTGCTCGAAGGAGATATAGCAGAAGTGGGAGAACTAGTATTATCTGATAGCAAAATCTATTTTAGATATAATGCAGATTTCCTAAAAAATGGCCTCAACCTCTCGCCTATCAAATTGCCATTTACCAATGATATTTTAAGTGCAGACAAAGAACCTTTTGACGGATTATTTGGAGTATTTAACGACTCGTTACCAGATGGATGGGGACGTTTACTTCTTGATCGCTCACTAGCTTCAAAAGGAATCGACATAGCAAGAATTACACCTTTGGACCGGTTGGCATTTGTGGGCTCTACCGGTATGGGGGCTCTTACTTATAAGCCAGAAATTGAACCTGCTGAAGATACCGGTCTCATTCCTGAGCTTGACATACTTGCTTACGAAATGAATCAAATCCTACAGGGAACAAGTTCTGATATTATTGAGGAATTATTTATTCTTGGAGGATCATCAGGTGGTGCCCGCCCAAAGGTTTTTGTTGGTTACAATCCTCATTCCAATGAACTGACTCATGGTTTCGACCATCTGCCAGACGGTTATGAGGACTGGATTATTAAATTTCCATCATCATCAGACAATCCGGAAATTGCCAGAATCGAATTCGCCTATCACAAAATGGCCTTGCAGGCAGGAATAAGAATGAGCAGATGCAGGCTGTTTGAGGGAAAATCAGGAAAGGTATATTTCGGAACAAGACGTTTTGATCGGGATTCAGGGAAACGTCTGCATACACATACGGCATCCGGACTTATGCATGACAATTTCAGAATGAGTACTATGGATTATGGCCATTTAATGGACTGTGCATTCCGCCTTGAAAAACATGTAAATGCCTATAAAAAAGTTCTCAGGTTAGCCGCATTCAATGTTTACTCTCACAATCGCGACGATCATAGCAAAAATTTCTCTTTCCTGATGAACGCAAAAGGAGAATGGCAATTTGCCCCGGCTTACGACCTGACATTTTCGAATTCGGCCTACGGATTTCACAGCACCATGATAGCTGGAGAAAGTCGGAATCCAGGACGAAAGGAACTTTTGAAGTTGGCCGATCATTTTGGATTAAAAAAAGGCGATGTAATTATCGAAGAAGTTCAAGATGCAATTAACCATTGGCCGTCCATTGCCAAAGAATGCGGAATTTCAAAAACCAACATCCAAAATATCCAGAATGTACTGAATAAAATTATGGACTAACTTATATATTTAATGGTAAAGCATCTACAAATTAATCACTATAATTCTTCCGGTATCAGTACATGTACCACTAGTAGTACCGGATCTGATACAGGCAACTTATCAGACCTTGTTCAAAATGAAGCAGAAGCACTTTATGAGCTCTAAAGAATGTATTAAACTCTTTATTTTTGTCATTTATTGAGTAGTCTTACTACTCGTTTTTGCATTTAAGTAAAGCAATAGTGTGGTTATTCCGTTTCGCTTTTTTTAGATTTTTCAGAATACAAGCTCAAAAAGCATGAATCAAAAATTGATTATCTGAAAAGCGTTCTAAAACTTTAATTAAATGATTCTGCTGAGCTAAAATGAAATATTGAAAGACTATTTCTTTAAGTTTTTGATGTCATCTAATTTTATGGCTTGTGCTGCTTTGTTTTTCTTCTCGTCCACCACTTTTGCATAAATCTGAGTGGTTTTTACATTTGTATGTCCAAGCATTTTACTAACCGTATAGATATCCGTTCCGCTCGATAATTGCAGGGTTGCAAATGTATGTCTGAAATTATGAAATGTGATCTTCTTTTTGATACCTGCAGCTTCAATCCAATTTTTTAACCGCCGCGAAATCCATGCCGGTCCCGGCAAATCGTCAAAAACTAATTGCTCTGGCGTTCCTACTTCCCCACAAAGCTGCAAGGCCTGTTCTGAGATCGGAGTATACTCAAATCCTTTTGTTTTCTGTTGTGTAAATTGTAATCGCGCTTGATCTCCATCAACAATTATTTCATTCCATTTTAGTTGCTGAATATCAATAAGCCTCAATCCTGTTAGAGCAGAGAAAAGCGCAGCTCTTTTAAGAATATCACGTTCACAGGGCGTGGCTACAAGTTTATTTAGTTCCTCTACGGTTAGGTATTCCCTACGAGATTCCTGCCATTGAATTCCTTTTATCTTAGCAGATAAATCACTAGCCAGATATCCATCAACAAAGGCCTGTTTAAGCGCTGCCTTAAAAACAGAAAAATAGGTAGATGCGGAATTATGGGATAGCTTACCACCTTTGTTACCTCCCCGCGGTGCTGACAAGAGAAAAAGTCTGAAATTTTCAGCCAGACTTAAATTTAATTCTGAAAATAAAAGTGTATCTCCTGCATATAGTTTTAGGAACTCAATGGAACGTTCCCAATTTATTAAAATAGATTTCGAGCTATTTGAATGACGTTTATAAGTTACTTTGGTAAAGTAATCGATAAAATTCTGCTGCAATCGTTCCTTTTGCTCAGCCTGAGCGCTTCCGGTATCATTGTATAGATCCGCATGATCATATTCGCGTTGTCGGAGCTTACGAACGCCATCAGCATATAACATGCTTTCTCTATCAACTTCACTCTTACAAATAATTATTCCATTATCATCGCGTTTGGGTTTGTAGGTTTTTATTCCCTTGGCGTTGATCCGAGCATTCCCCTTTTTATTCCATACCACTGTAGTTACACTTCTATTAAGGTATTCCCGAATACGCTGAGGCGTTTTCTTACCTGGGACAAACACAGGATAACTCTCTAAATAAATGTACCACTCATTTCTATTTTCAGCCTTGCGAAGCCTAACGGTTACTTTCGTTTTTGATAATTGTTTCATGGGGTATTAGTTTATTTCGATTCGTAGATACTATCAATTTCTGTTTTGGGAGCATATACGTATTTCCCAATCTGCCGAATAGGAATGGAGAATTTACGAATATGTTTATAAACAGAACTAGCCGATATACCGAATTTTTGAGTAATCTCCCCAATCGTGTAACAATCTTCAGGCTCCAAGCGATATAGCTTTACCTTCGAATTCTTTTTAGTTGTAGATCTTTCTTTTTTAATCGGGAACATTTGCTCAACTGCCTTTCTTTCTATTCGTACTAGACGAGTTCCAAGATTGATTGCAGGTATTCGACCTTGACGCACAAGTCTATATAATGTACTTTTCGCCACACCAAAAAGGATTATTGCTTCTGGTACCGATAAATACATTCGGTCCTTTGGAATTCTTTCTGCCAATGCCTTTCGTTGTTCCTCTTTTTTCTTTTCTGCTTTTCTTTTTCGATAGGCAGTATCACTACAAGTTTTGGAACAGTAGACCGAGTTCACTGTTTTCGGAATAAAAGGCTCTTTACAAACCTCACAATTCTTCTGAATTTTGCTTATCACCATCTTTACCTGCAATTAAGTACTCATAAGTAGTCATAAGAACTTATAAGTTCCACTTTAACGCTAATTAAGTTCCGATACAAATATAGTACTAATATAAGCTAAAAATACATGAAAAAAAAGTTGACAACATCAAGTGAACACAAACAAAAAACGCAGTAAGTCAGAAACTTACTGCGTTTTACTAATTATTGATTATCCTTAATAATCGTACCCTATTTGACTTCTTCAAAATCAACATCGGTTACTTCACCGTCGTCTTTTGGCTGTCCCTGTGCACCTGCATCAGGTCCGGCTTGTCCGGCGTCAGGACCTGGCTGGCCACCTTGTGCTTGCGATGCATTGTACATTTCTTGCGAAGCAGCCTGGAATACGGTGTTCAGCTCGTTCATTGCTGCATCAATTGCAGCCAGATCTTTTGAAGCGTGTGCTTCTTTAAGCTTTTTCAATGCATCTTCAATCGGGCCTTTTTTGTCTGCCGGCAATTTGTCGCCAAACTCTTTCAGTTGCTTCTCGGTCTGGAAAATCAAACTGTCAGCCTGGTTAATTTTGTCAGCAGTTTCCTTTGCTTGCTTGTCAGCTTCGGCATTTGCTTCAGCTTCCGATTTCATGCGGTTAATTTCCTCATCCGAAAGTCCAGAAGAAGCTTCGATACGAATCGACTGCGATTTACCTGTTGCTTTATCTTTAGCATGAACATGCAAAATACCGTTTGCGTCGATATCGAAAGTTACCTCGATTTGCGGGATGCCACGTGGTGATGGTGGAATTCCGTCTAAGTGGAAACGACCGATTGTTTTGTTACCCGATGCAATTGGACGCTCACCCTGCAAAACATGAATTTCTACTGAAGGCTGATTATCCGCGGCAGTGGTAAATGTTTCCGACTTTTTGGTAGGAATAGTAGTATTGGCTTCAATCAACTTAGTCATTACACCTCCCATGGTTTCAATACCCAACGACAGTGGTGTAACATCAAGTAACAATACATCTTTTACTTCTCCGGTTAAAACACCACCCTGAATAGCAGCACCTACAGCTACAACCTCATCAGGATTTACTCCTTTTGATGCATCTTTACCAAAAAACTCTTTTACTTTATCCTGGATGGCAGGTATACGAGTTGAACCACCAACTAAAATAACCTCGTCAATATCGCTTGCAGATAATCCGGCATTTTGTAATGCTTTACGACAAGGTTCGATAGTTGCGTTGATTAACGAATCGGCCAGTTGCTCGAATTTCGCACGCGATAAAGTTTTTACAAGGTGTTTTGGAATACCGTTAACCGGCATAATATAAGGCAGGTTAATCTCGGTTTGCGACGAGCTCGACAATTCGATTTTTGCTTTCTCGGCAGCTTCTTTCAAACGTTGCAATGCCATTGGGTCTTCGCGCAAGTCAATACCTTCTTCGCTTTTAAACTCGTCGGCCAACCAGTCGATAATTACCTGGTCAAAATCGTCACCACCAAGGTGTGTATCACCATCGGTAGATTTTACTTCGAAAACGCCGTCACCCAGCTCCAAAATAGAAATATCGAAGGTACCACCACCAAGGTCGAATACCGCGATTTTCATGTCACGATCCATCTTATCCAAACCGTATGCCAACGAGGCAGCAGTAGGTTCGTTAATGATACGACGAACAGTTAACCCTGCAATCTCACCAGCTTCTTTGGTTGCCTGACGCTGCGAATCGTTAAAATAGGCAGGAACAGTAATAACGGCTTCAGTTACTTCTTGTCCAAGATAATCTTCAGCTGTTTTCTTCATTTTCTGAAGTGTCATTGCCGAGATTTCCTGAGGTGAATATTTTCTGTCGTCGATTTGTACACGTGGTGTGTTGTTGTCGCCTTTTACCACTTTATATGGTACACGGGCCACTTCTTTTGAAACACGATCAAAAGTTTCGCCCATAAAGCGTTTAATCGAGAAGATTGTTTTTGTTGGATTGGTGATTGCCTGACGTTTTGCAGGATCGCCAACTTTTCGTTCTCCGTTTTCCACGAAAGCAACGATAGAAGGTGTTGTACGTTTTCCCTCGCTATTGGGGATAACTACAGGTTCGTTACCTTCCATTACAGAAACACAAGAGTTTGTGGTTCCCAAGTCAATTCCGATAATTTTTCCCATTGTTATATTTTTTAAGTTTTTATTGTTTCAAAAAAAAATTACGCCTGCAAACAATCAATGATTGTGCCATGCAAAAATCGGCGGAATGAATGTAAAATCTGACACACTATTGCTCTATGATGGTAAAAATCGTGTCAGGAGTGGTGACAAAACGACAGTGGATTTACGAATATTGAATAAAGACTACCGATTTTAGATTAAACAGATGGACTGGTTAGTAGAAGCTTTGTAATGCTTTTACTTGTTAAGGGGCACTGCTAAGGTAAGGCAGATAATTTTTCTTAATACTTACTGCGGTAAATCGACAGCGAAAACTCGGGTCCCGGCACCACAAACTGCTCACCATCGGCAAGGCGCCATGCAAAATCAAGTTTTATTCTCGATTTTTCGCTGAGTTGAGAATAAAAGCCTAAATACGGAATAAGGTTATGACTCAGGCTACCCATATCATCAAAATTATTCAACTCAATGCCCGGAACGTATCGCATTCCAAAATCGAATTGTGTTCGCAGGTTAGGATAATAGCTCCAGCCTAAACTAATTTCGGCTGTTGCCCAATCGCGGCTGACATTGGCATTATTCAATATCCCATCGTTATTCTCAATATCCTTTTTTGTATAGCGGTTGTAAACCATTCCTGCCGAAATATTTCTATTCCATTTTACATTCAAATATTTAGCATTATCGTACTGCATGTATCCACCAAACAGAAAGTCCGGTTCCTGGTTATAATATTCAAATTGTGGCCCAATTTCAAATCGACTTCCCTGGTACCGCGGCTCAAACTCGCTGTATTGCCATTCGGCTGCCATCGATTCGGGAGAAGCCAGAACAAATGTGCTTCGAATAAAATCAACCACTTCAGCCATTTCCTTTTCAGCACTATGTCCTTCTTTATAATTGCGATTGTGTTTAATATTGGCTATTACCTGTGCAAATTGTGCAATTTCGTAATCAGAAAATAAACGACCGGGGTAATATTTTTCGAGCAGGTAATGAGCCGTCATCAGGTGGTTCATTGGGCTTAAGCGCCCGGTTCCCCAGCCGGCTTTAGCACTCAATCCATACCTGAAACGATCTTTAGTAGTGCTTTCGTCAACCGGGCTTATAACGCCCAACGAGTCGGTACTTGAACCATCAAGATTTTGTTTAAAAACATCGTAGCGGCCCCAGGCATTAATATCAAAAACGGTATAACTTTTTGCATCGTAGTAGTAACGATAAAGGTAATCGATATTGGCGGATGTTCGGAGTCCGTAAAAATCCTGGTCGGCAGCAATGTTCTCCACATTCGAACTGTCCACCCAATCGCCGTATCCACCAAAGGGGCCTGTTTCAAAACTCACGCTCAACCGTTCTTGTTTGTAATCCAGCAAGTTCCAATAATTACCTGCCAGCCTAAACTTTCCGTTTAACAAGGTACGTTCTTCGTTAAAACGGCTTTCATCGCTTAACAATTCTTCGGTTTCTTTACTAATTCCCAATAGAAATCCGGTAGTCAATTCGCTCTTTTTAAACGAAACCACCTCGTTACTGATGGCATCATCCTGGGCATTAGCCCCAACAAAAGCCAATACACTAAACAGAAACAGAAGAATTACGGGGTATACGTTATTTAGTTTTCTCATTTTCCGACGTTGAAATTAGCCACAAAGAAAATAAACCTACTGAAAACTTTGGGCATAAACCGGTTAATAAAAGTTAAGCAACTAAAGCTATGTTACGAAAAAGGGCTTGCTTTTGTGCAAAATAAAAGGTTTGGTTAGTTTTGCAGTGTAAACAGAATAATATAACAGACATGTCAGTACATAGCGAAGTTCGGAAAGTTACCACGCACCGTTTATCGGAAATGAAATTGCGTGGCGAAAAAATATCGATGTTAACCTCGTACGATTACAGTATGGCCCAACTGGTTGATGAAGCCGGAATTGATGTTATTCTGGTTGGCGATTCTGCCTCGAACGTAATGGCCGGCCACGAAACCACGCTGCCCATTACTTTAAACGAAATGATTTACCATGGCGCCTCGGTAGTTCGTGCCGTAAACCGTGCCCTGGTTGTTGTTGATTTGCCTTTTGGAACCTACCAGGGTAACTCGCGCGAAGCCCTGAGTTCGGCTATTCGAATTATGAAAGAAACAGCTGCCGACGCGGTAAAACTGGAGGGTGGCGAAGAAGTTATTGAATCGGTAAAACGCATTCTATCTGCCGGAATTCCGGTTATGGGGCACCTGGGGCTAATGCCACAATCCATCCATAAGTTCGGAACATATACCGTGCGTGCCAAAGAGGATGCCGAAGCGGAAAAACTGATTAACGATGCCAAATTGCTGGAAGAAGCAGGGTGTTACGCCATTGTATTGGAGAAAATTCCGGCCTCGTTGGGCGAGCGTGTTGCCCAAGAGCTAAAAATTCCGGTAATTGGAATTGGTGCCGGTGGTGGTGTAGATGGACAGGTTTTGGTAATTCATGATATGCTGGGGATTACTCAACAATTTTCGCCACGCTTTTTACGCCGTTACCATAACCTGGCTGCCGAAATTAAAGGCGCAGTTGGTAATTATATCAACGATGTGAAATCGCAGGACTTCCCCAGCGATAAAGAACAGTACTAACATTTAAGGTAAAAGTCAAATTCTCTGAAAAACATCATCCCCTAAAACTGCTTTCGAAGGGAAATGCGGGAAAACAGGGGATGACAAAACAGAGATAAAATTTGGTTAGGAAAAGAGAGTAGCTAACTTATGGACGTAATTTACGAAGACAACCATATTATTGCAATTAACAAGGCATGCGGCGATGTGGTGCAGGGCGATAAAACCGGCGACGAAACCGTTATCGACAAGGTAAAAAAGTTTCTGAAGGTAAAATACAACAAACCGGGAAACGTGTACCTGGGCCTGCCACACCGCCTCGACCGGCCAACAAGTGGCATCCTTATACTGGCAAAAACAAGCAAAGTACTGCCACGGCTAAATAAGCTTTTTCAAACCAAAAATGGCATGCGAAAAGTGTATTGGGCTGTGGTTGACAAACGTCCGCCCAAATACACCGACACGCTGGAGCATTACCTGCGCAAAGACCAGGAGAAAAACCGGAGTTATGCCTACACCGAGCCTCGTTCTGATGCTAAATTTGCCAGCCTTACCTACCGCCATGTTGCCAGTATCGAGCGTTATCACTTACTGGAAATTGAAATTCATACCGGCCGTCATCACCAGATCAGGGTACAGCTACGCCAATTAAATTTGCACATTAAAGGCGATTTAAAATATGGAGCCCCACGATCGAATAAAAACAAAGGAATTCATTTACATGCACGGCAGGTTGAGCTGATACACCCGGTGCGAAAAACACCACTTACCATAGTTGCCGACCCACCCGTGGATCCGGTTTGGGATGAATTTATGAAACTATTTAAAGCCGGGAAATTTAGTCCGGTGGAGGTTTGAACTGAGAGGGCTGATGGAATGAGTGATTGTGGAGATGATTCAGGAATTTTAATGCTTTAATGCTACAATGCTTTATTTCAGGTAAAATAAAAATTTGTATCTGCCCACTCGTATTACTCCTAAATTACAGTTATTCTACACTTTTGCCTTTTTTCTTTTTCTTGAAACTCTCTATTCCAAATCCTTAGGTTTAAAAGCAAATGGCAGTAAATTATCGGCGCCTTCAAAAACCTGGATTCGCTTACGACCATCAAGAATTATGCGCATGTGTGCATTGTACCGCGATTCAGTTTCAACTAACACCTGCCTGCACGAGCCACAGGGTTGCGCCGGGTGCTCTACAATTCCGTGTGCATTTTTTGCCGTTACGGCAATGGCTTTAACGGGCACATCAGGATAAGTAGAGTTGGCATAAAACATGGCCACACGTTCGGCACACAGCCCGTCGGTAAAATCGGCATTTTCCTGGTTGCTTCCTAAAATCATTTCACCATTTTCAAGTAAAAGGGCAGCACCCACCTGAAATTTTGAATACGGCGCATAGGCATTTTTGCAAGCCTCGCGGGCTGCCAGCAGTAACTTCTGATCAGCATCGGGCAGTTCCACAACCGCATCGTATTCGCAAACCATTATTCGCAGTTCCTTTCTTCGCATAAAAAGGTATTTTTCTCAAATGTACAATTTTATATTAAATGGTAATCCTTCAGCTCATTTTTCATTTCGGTAACAATTTGGACATTAAACAGCTTTCGGTTTTTACCAACCAATTACTTAAACTTTCCACTTTCCGTCCAATAAACCAAGCTTACTCACGTTTCATTGTTTATAAATTGCTCTGTTTTTCATGGGTAAATACCAACGGGTATTTTATTTTTGGCAGCAGCAAACTTTGTAACAGAAACATGAGACACCTATTTTCCACGCTACTACTTACACTACTTGTTATTAATGTTTTTTCGCAACGAATTACACGCGAAGAATACATCAGAAAATGGCAACTGTTGGCCATTGAAGAAATGAACCGCAGCGGTATACCAGCTAGCATAACCATGGCGCAAGGCTGCCTGGAGTCGGGAAACGGGAACAGTGAACTCTCGCTAAAATCGAACAACCACTTTGGTATTAAGTGTAAAAAAAGCTGGAAAGGAAAGAAGGTTTATTACGATGACGATAGGAAAAATGAATGTTTCAGAAGCTACCGAACGGTAGAAGATTCATATATTGACCACACTAACTTTCTGATGCAAAACCAACGCTATGCATCGCTTTTTCAGTTAAAACACACCGACTACAAAGGCTGGGCAAAAGGTTTAAAAAAAGCAGGTTACGCCACAGCCCACGATTATGACAAACGTTTAATTCGGATTATTGAGGAAAACAAGCTGTACCGCCTCGATAAAAAAATGACCTTTAACCAGATTGAAGTGCAAACAGCTCATAATGTTCTGGATACCGACACCTCGGGCAAACTAACGATTACTCCGTTTAATTCGCACGAGGTAACCAAATTTAACCGGGTAAAAGCAGTGGTGGCCCAAAAAGGCGACACCTACGAAATACTGGCGCAGGAACTTGGCCTGAAGGATTGGGAGTTGTATAAATTTAACGATCAGCGGCCGGGCTATCGTCCGGTACCCAATGAAGTAGTATATATAAAACCCAAAAAGAATAAAACCCAAAAGAATAAACTCACACACCGTGTGCAGGAAGGCGAAACCATGCATTACATCTCGCAATTGTACGGGATAAAGTTAAAACCACTGTATCGTCGCAACGGGTTGAAAAAGGGGCAGCAACCTCGCCCGGGCCAGGTAATTTATCTGCGGAAGAAGAAGTAAGGAATTGAGAGAATAAAGGCTGAATTGACCATTGCTTGAATGCTTTAATACATCCTCCTCACTTTGTGAATCCTGGTGATTTATGGGTTTAACTCTTCGTAAAAAGGCGGAAAAAAACAATCCGTTTCCGAAGCACTATTCTTGTTTAAAATGAAGGTATTGTTATGAAGATACCCTGTACATAAAATACCTTAAAAGTACACGGTCGGCAAACAGTACAAAAACCACCAAAAGGGTTACACCCACCACCAACGACGCATTTGCAGAAAGGAAAGTCAACCAACCCGATACCGTAACATCGTACCAAACAAAGGCCAAAACCGCAGCAACAACCATAATCCCAAGTATAACTGCCAGGTAAATAGCAAATTCCTTCAGGTATTGTTGCCATGCAAAACGCCGCTCCACTTTTTTAACAAGAGCATCGGTAAAATTCTCCGACAGTTTGAATTCCGGCTCCAAGGTTACAGCCTCTTTAAATAATTTGTCTGTATTAAAATTCCGATTATCGTTATACATAGTCAACAAATATATTAGTTTGTTCCAAACGGGCAACTTTTTCAATCTTGCCTTTTAATAATTTACGCGCCCTATTCAGGTAACTTTTTATGGTACCTTCGGGCATTCCGGTAATTTCTTCAATCTCTTTGTACGAGAACTCTTCCAGATGAAACAGGGTAATAACCGTTCGGTAGTTCACCGGCAAGGTCTCAATTAGTTGCAAGAGATATTTTTTTGCTTCTTCCTGCTCAATGCGTTTCTGGTTCAACCCCGGATCCTTTTCGGAAAGAATAAGCTTGGGTTCTTCGCTGTACGACAACTCTCCTCTTCGTTTTAGTCTCCGGTAGTGCGTAATTGCCGTATTGTAGGCAATAGTGGCAATCCAGGTCGACAGTTTGGCATCACCCCTGAAGCGTTTTAATTGTTTAAATACCTTAATAAAAACCTCCTGACAAATGTCTTCCAACTCATCTTCCTGCTGAATAACGCGTCCAACTACGTGCATTACAAGCCGTTGGTGTTTCGAAACCAAAAACCTGAATGCATGGCTATTTCCGTTTAAAACCTGCTGAACCAGTTGCGCATCATTCATAATTAAACCATCTGACTCGGCAAGGTAGGCAAATGTTACAATTATTTTTTAAAAGTTTAAAGCCCAGAAACCATGGCCCAAAGAAAAAGGTGCCTGGTAAATCGTTAATTTACTTTGTAAGTTTTCATTTTGAACAGAAAGCCAAGGGATAACCCTAAGCATTTTATATATTTGCGCAGATTTTTTAAAAACGATTGATTCATTCACGATCAGAAATAAATTTTATACAGATGAGTTTTGTACAAGAGCTGAAATGGAGAGGCATGTTGCACGATATTATGCCGGGAACTGAAGAACAACTTGAAAAAGAATTAACAGCAGCCTATGTTGGCATTGACCCAACAGCCGATTCGTTGCACATTGGACACCTGGTTGGAGTAATGATGCTAAAACACCTACAATCAGCAGGGCATCAGCCCATTGCCTTAATTGGTGGTGCCACCGGAATGATTGGCGACCCATCAGGCAAATCGCAGGAGCGTAACCTTTTGGATGAACCAACACTTCGCCATAACCAGGAATGTATAAAAGCTCAGCTGGCCAAATTTCTTGATTTTGAGAGCAATGTTGATAACGTGGCGCTACTGGTAAACAATTACGACTGGATGAAAGAGTTTTCATTCCTCGATTTTATTCGCGATGTGGGTAAACGTATTACCGTAAACTACATGATGGCGAAAGATTCGGTGAAAAAACGCCTGGGCGAAGAGTCGAAATCAGGAATGTCGTTTACCGAATTTACTTACCAGCTGGTTCAGGGTTACGACTTTTATCACTTGTTTAAAAACAATAACTGCCGCCTGCAAATGGGTGGCTCCGATCAGTGGGGAAATATCACTACCGGTACCGAGTTAATTCGGCGTATGGACGGAGGAGAAGCTTTTGCATTAACCTGCCCGCTAATTACTAAAGCAGATGGTACCAAATTCGGCAAAACAGAATCGGGCAACGTTTGGCTCGATCCGGAACGCACATCGCCTTATGCTTTCTTTCAGTTTTGGTTAAACACTTCAGATGAAGATGCCGAGCGTTACATCAAAATATTTACCATGCTGCCAAAAGAAGAAATTGATGCTTTGGTAGCGGCACACCAGGAAGCACCTCACGCCAGAAGTTTACAGAAAAAACTTGCCGAAGAGGTTACTGTAATGGTACACTCGCGCGAAGAATACGAAATGGCAGTTGAAGCTTCGCAAATACTGTTTGGCAAAGGAACCGCCGAGCAGCTACGCAAACTAAACGAAAGCACCTTTCTGGCTGTTTTTGAAGGCGTTCCCCAGTTTAATGTGGCAAAAGAAGAACTGGCAGCAGGTATCAACGTTATTGATTTACTGGCTGAAAAAACAGCAGTATTCCCATCAAAAGGAGAATTGCGCCGAACCATTAAAGGAAACGGACTAAGCATTAACAAAGAAAAAATAAATAATCCTGACCTAATCGTTAACAACGATTTCCTGATTGGCAATAAATACATTCTTGCGCAAAAAGGAAAGAAAAATTATTACCTGATAATTGCTGAATAATCGGGTAATAGTATACTAAAAGCTTCACGCAAGCGTTGAAATTACACGATCGAATAGAAACCACATCTTATGGATAATTTTTTTGATAACCGGCGAATTCTGAATATGATTTGGAAACGCAAATTTCATTTTGTAGCTGTTGGATTTATTGCTGTTGTTCTATCGGCTATTTTTTCGGGGCCGGCATTTATTACCCCCAAGTTTAAATCAACAGCGCGTATTTATCCCTCAAACATCTGGGTACTGAGCGACGAGTCGGAAACCGAGCAAATGCTGGAGGTCCTTAACTCTAACGACATTAAATTTAGAATGTTT
Source organism: uncultured Draconibacterium sp. (assembly GCF_963676735.1). Classification (NCBI taxonomy): domain Bacteria; kingdom Pseudomonadati; phylum Bacteroidota; class Bacteroidia; order Marinilabiliales; family Prolixibacteraceae; genus Draconibacterium; species uncultured Draconibacterium sp. Next base: position 3,095,513 of record NZ_OY781464.1, read on the forward strand.
GATGCTTTTAACCTGCATGAGGTGTATAAAATTGATAAAAATGACCCACAGTTTTATACCTACATGTTTGCCGAGTATAATACCAATGTAAGTGCCAGTAAAACTGAATTTGAAACGGCTGAAATAAAGGTTATGGATGAAGATCCGCAACGTGCTTCAGATATGTGCGACTCGATAATTACTTTCTATAATCAAAAAGTACGGGAAATACATAAAGCCAAAGACAAAGAAATGGTTGACCTCACCCAAAAACAAATCAATAAAAAGAACGATGAACTAAAAATATTTCAACACCAGCTCGACAGTATACGCGAGAAATATGGGATAATAAGTTACGACCAGGTTTCTGAAGTTACACGCGGTTATATGAGTGCGCTGGCTACAGGCAGAAGTTCATCTTCCGACACCAAAAAAATTGAAAAAATCTACGACAATTTGTCAAAAGAAGGCTCTAATGCTTTGATTGTTGAAAACAAGTTCAGGACTACAATTCAGGCCATCGACTCGTTACAGTTATTATACGATGCCCACCTGAATGAATACGAAAAAGAAATTACCTACAGCCATGTTGTGGAATATCCGTTTCCGGCTGATAAAAAAGCGTATCCCGTACGCTGGCTAATTGTAGCCTTTACTACCTTGTCGGCGGTATTTTTTGCCTTGTTGGTATTCCTGGTTCTCGATTACGGAAAATTCGACTAATTTGCTGCAAAAGGCCGTCATACGAACAACTCTTTTTTACCTCATCTCAATTGGGTTTATTTTATTAAACCTATGGTTTGTGGTACAAAAGCATATGCTTTATGCCAATGTTTTACCCCTTGTTTTTGCCATTGTTTTACTGGCCGTTTATTCGTTTGACAAGGTAGTTTACCTGATTGCCTTTCTGGCACCCTTGTCCATTCCTCTTCGCGAGTATTTGCCAGGTATCGGATTTGACATGTATATTCCAACCGAGCCCCTGCTCTTTGGCCTGCTCATCCTCTTTGTTCTAAAAATTATTCAGCAACGAGAATTTGATCGAAAAATTCTCTTACACCCAATTTCTCTGGCTGTTTATTTGAATCTATTTTGGATTTTAATAACCAGTGTTACCAGCAGCATGCCCATTGTTTCGTTTAAATTTTTACTAATGCGCATTTGGTTTGTTGTTGGCCTGTACCTGCTAACAGCGAAACTATTCAGCAAGGGTAAAAACATGGAAAAATATGTATGGCTTTATGTTTTTCCGCTTATGTTGGTTATTGCCTATTCTACCTATCGGCACCTGGGCTATGGCTTGTGGAATAAACAAGCTGCGCACTTTGTAGTGTCGCCATTTTACCGCGACCATACTTCCTACGGAGCGGCCACCGCTTTTTATTTACCTTTTTTGGTGATGTTTACACTGAACAACTATTTCACAAAAAAAATGCGATTTTTGGCTGCACTGGCACTGGCGGTGGTTTTTCTGGGTTTTGTTTTATCTTACAGCCGGGCAGCCTGGCTAAGTATTGCACTTGCATTTGGTGTTTGGTGCATTATTAAATTAGGTATTCGTTTCAGAACACTATTCTTTACAATGGTTTCGGTTATTGGTTTATTTGTGATGTTTCAGTCGCAAATTCTTATGAAACTCGAGCAAAACTCGGAAGAATCATCAGCAAATATGATGACCCACATTTCATCGATGGCAAACATTAGCTCCGACGCCTCGAACCTGGAGCGAATAAACCGCTGGAGTTGCGCCCTGCGCATGTTCGCCGAAAAACCGGTTTTTGGTTACGGACCGGGAACCTACATGTTTAAATATGCACCGTATCAACTGAGTAAAGACCGAACAATTATTAGCACCAACTCAGCCGACGGAGGTAACGCCCACAGCGAATATTTTGGGCCCATGGCTGAATCCGGAGTAATGGGAATTGTAACTTACCTGCTCATTATTGCCATGGTTATTTACACTGCTGTTAATAGCTACACCCGACTAAATGATTACCGGTTGAAATCTATTGTTTTGGCTGCACTCATTGGGCTAATTACCTATTACATTCACGGTTTAATGAATAACTTTTTGGATACCGATAAAATTTCGGTGCCTTTTTGGGGGTTCACGGCAATGGTTGTTGCCATAGATATAATTTCGCGGCAATCAGCAAAAGAAACAACCAGCAAGCCCGGGTAACACGGTTTTAACATCCAAAGATCTAATTTAAATAGCTCGCTAATTCCGAAAGTTTCATCTGGCGATCCATTGAAAACGATGTGCTCTCGCGCTCAACTTTGGACAGTAAAAAATAGGCTTTCCGAAAGAAATTTATTTTGCGTTCCTTTTCCTGCGTCAGCTCGCCCTGTTCTTTTAAAACAAAGGCAACCATCTCTATTTGCTCGTTTCCAAGTTCTTTTTTAGTTTCCAATAGCTCCGTCAGCTCTTCAATCGAAAGTTTTTCGATAACCTCATCAATTTTAAGAAACGAATAAAAACGTTGAATTTCTTCTTCAGCTTGCTCAACTTCTCCTTTTTTTCGGTAACGCAAAATCTTCTGAATAACCTCAAACAAAAGCATTAGTTGGCGCATCAGGTAATCTTTCTCCACTCCCATAATAAAAACTCTAATTCTGTTTTCGGAAAGATAAGTCAATTTGGCTACTTTTGGAAAAAATTTGAACATGGGATATTTCGACGACCTTTTTCCGGACAGCTATGAAGACGAATTAAAGGAAGGAAAAGACTTTTACATGGAAAATGGTTACCGGGTAATGACCGAATCATACCTGGTTAACCGTGGCTATTGTTGTGCCAACGGTTGCCGCCACTGCCCTTACTGGCCAAAGGCTCAAAAAGGAAATACCACGCTCAGAAAAAAATAGATATGCAAGGAAAAGAGCTAAGAATAGTTTTTATGGGAACACCCGATTTTGCGGTGGCCAGTTTAAAAGCACTGGTTGATGGCGGTTATAATGTTGTTGGTGTTATTACTGCTCCCGACCGGCCTGCCGGACGCGGAAAAAAATTGCATCAATCGGCAGTAAAACAATATGCTGTTGAGCAAAATTTAACTGTACTTCAACCCGAAAAACTCAAAAACCCTGGGTTTATTGACGAGCTAAAAGCTTTAAAAGCCGATTTGCAAGTAGTTGTTGCTTTTAGAATGTTACCGGAAATTGTTTGGGATATGCCCCGTCTGGGTACTTTTAACCTGCATGGTTCGTTATTGCCGCAATATCGCGGAGCTGCCCCTTTAAACTGGGCCATTATTAATGGGGAAAACCAAACCGGCGTTACCACTTTTTTACTCGATCATAAAATTGATACCGGCAAAATTCTTTTCCGTAAATCAATTGATATTTGGGAAAACGACACGGTTGGCACCATTCACGACAGCTTAATGAACATAGGCGCAAATCTGGTTATTGAAACGGTTGATGCACTTGCGTCGGGCAATTGCCAGGCTATTCCGCAAGAAGAACTGGTTGCTGAAAGTGATGAAATAAAACATGCACCAAAAATTTTTAAAGAAGATTGTAAAATTAACTGGTTGGCAGATGTTGAAATGGTACGCAACCTTATTCGCGGACTTTCGCCCTACCCTGCCGCGTGGTGCACTTTGAAACACAAGAAAACGGGCAAAGAAATTGCCACCAAAATATTTATGGCCCTGCGTGTTGAGGATAACAAAAACACGCCTGCAGGAACGTTGGAAAGCGATGGGAAAAACTTTTTAAAAGTAGCCTGCTCCAATGGTTGGCTGCAAATTACCGACCTGCAAATCGCCGGAAAGAAAAGAATGAAAGTTCAGGATTTTCTTCGGGGATTTCAACAGATAGAAGAATATACTTTTAAATAAAAATAAGTTAGTGATAGTATCACTTGAAGTGATACTATCACTACTATCAACTATTTCTTAACGGCTTTTCCGTTCATGATAAAGAAATAAATCAGGAAACCGAGCGCAATACAAACCATCAGAATACCGATGGGTAACACGGCCTGGTGTCCGCGCACCATTTCGCGATTAAACAAGCCCAGTACTTCAATAATAATAAAACCTAAGCCCGTCATTAAGGCAACCAGCCCCCACTTTAACGACGGGTAACGGTTTGACTCATCATTTTCGCTCTTTGGTTCTTCCAAAATTCCTACTCTATCGTACTGTTCTGCTTTTATCAACTTCCTTTTTAATAAGTGTGTTGAAAATAACCGAATGATGTGGTACGATCCGAAAAATACGATTGCAACGGCAATTAATTCTGTCATAATTATTTGTTTTAATTTATTTTCTGACCGTTTGACTACGGAAGATTATAAAATGTTGCAAGTTTTTCAGAATAATTTTTAAAGGAGATTGATTGCATCCAAAAAAGCCAGTAAAATAACGGTAACGAAAACAATGTTATACATAAATGACAGCGCAAAAAACTTGAGCACAACTTTTACCAGCGACTGCCCATAAAACTTTTTAACAGCAATTATTATGTACACGGGAACAGAAAAAACCAAAATACTACTAATTACTCCTGTTTTTACTTCAAAAAGCAGGTTCAGGCCAATCACTAAAGACAATACCATAAAAATGAAAGCATGAATGTGAATGGAAAATACCAGATGACGCATGTAGTTTTGTTTCCGGCGAATGTAAATCAGTTTTAGAATAAGCGCAAACAAAGGCAACAGTAGAAAAAATGCATACGAAATGTATTTTAATATTTTAGCTACAGTGGCTTCAGGCGAACGCAGCAACTGAATGTTTTTGTGAAGTTCAGCTTGTTTATCGGGGTCGGTTTCACTTTGTAGCTCTTCCTGCATTTTGTCGGCCTGTTTATTCAGCGCCAGCCTGATATTGCGCGAATCGCCCCAATTTCCAAAATCGATCGTCTTTGCCTTTTTTCCAATATTAATACTATCCAGGTTAATATCATTTTCAGCAAAAACATCGTTTAGCGCTTGCTTCTCTTCTGGTGTAAGTTCATCATTTATCTGGTTAATTATAGAATCGGCCGCAACAATAGAAGTCGAGTCAATTTTAACTTTTGCATCCTTTAAATCTGAATCTAAAACAGTTGAAAGCCCCCGATTGGTAGCAATTTGGAGTAAAAAGAAGAGAACAAAACTAACAAAAACAAAAATTCGAAAAGGAGGTGTATAACGTATGCGTCGTCCGGCAAAATACTCTTTTGTTAAAAATCCGGGCCTGGCAACCAAGGCAAACAATGTTTTAAAAAACCGTGTATCGAAAGCAAAAAAGTCGCCCAAAAAATTAATAAAGATAAAACCAAAAGGCCGGTCATATTCTTTAACTGCCTGCCCACAATTCGGACAGTAATGTCCCGAGAAATTTGTTCCGCAGTTTAAACATTCAAGATTGATGTAATCCGCCTCGTTGACTTTTCGCGTAAAACGTTGTTTGAGTTTATACCACATGTTCTTTTTTCTGATTATCTTTCATATCAATTTCCCATACATCAATAAACGGGAAAATTGAAGGGGCAAACGACCGAATAGGTTCGTACATGCGTGAGTTAGCTTTGGTCTCGCGAGGAAGAATATGTACGTCTTCATCAATTTTATCGAAAACTACCAGAACAATACTCAGAATTAAGGCTGATTTTAAAATACCAAAAACCAGGCCTGCCAGTTTGTTGACAAAACCAAGCAACACTGCTTCAGCAAGTTTACTTACTGTATTGCCAACAATGTGCACCAAAACAACAATTACAACAAAAGTAATTACAAAAGAAATAATGTTCATATGGTCCGATTTCATATTAAAATTCTCTATAAGAAAATCGGTGGTGATGTACGAAAATTTGATGGCTCCCCAAATTCCAAGAATAAGAGCAGCCAATGATGCAATTTCAGCAATCAGTCCTTTTCTGAAACCATTTATTGCAGCCAGCAACAAAATTATGCCTAAAACAATATCGATGTAATTCATAATGTAATTTATTTGGTCGTCAGGTATCCCCGAAAAAATCAGCTGATTCAACTAAGCAGTGGTAAATATAAAAAATCAGATTCAGTATAAAAACCGGCGAATCGGTGAGGTATCATTTTTTTAAGTTAAACGGTATTGTTTTATCATTTATTTTCTGAAATACTTATAAAATTCGGCTATTAAACCTAAAGATGGGCTTGTATATTTGAAGCAATTATTCATAAATTTGGCATCCGTATCAATAAACGTAAAAAACATGCCTTTACTAAATTCAGTAATAAAGTGGGTTAATATTAAGCGAAACTACCAAATACAGTATTACCGCGAGTACCCGCACGAAATACAGAATGAAACCTTATTTAGTCTTTTACAAAGTGCAAAAAATACAGAATGGGGTAAAGCGCACCGTTTTGCTGATATAAATACGCATGAGACTTTTCAGGCAGCAATGCCCTTACAAACCTACAATGATATTAAACCCTATGTTGAGCGTTTACGACAGGGAGAAAGAGATTTGCTTTGGCCCGGAGAAGTAAAATGGTTTGCCAAATCGAGTGGCACCACCAGCGATAAAAGCAAGTTTATTCCTGTAACGCGCGAAGCTCTTGAAGATTGCCATTTAAGAGGGCCAAAAGATATTTTTGCACAATACATCACTTCTAATCCCGAGTCGAAAGTTTTAAAAGGGAAAATACTAACCCTTGGCGGCAGTCACCGGGTAAATAATTTTAATAACAATTCATATCATGGCGATTTGTCGGCCATAATGATTGAAAATGAGCCATTCTGGTCGGACCTGTTTCGAACGCCTGCTGCAGAAATTGCACTTATTGAGGAGTTTGAAGAAAAAGTTGAAAAGATAATTGAGACTACTCTCGACCAAAATGTAACAGCCTTTGCCGGGGTTCCATCGTGGTACCTCGTTCTTTTTAAACGTATTTTGGAAAAAACAGGCGCAGCCAACCTACTTGAAGTGTGGCCCAACCTGGAGGTGTTTGCCCATGGCGGTGTAAATTTCGATCCTTACCGCGAGCAATACCGAAAGTTTATTCCTTCAACACAAATGCATTACCTTGAAACCTATAATGCATCGGAAGGATTTTTTGGCATACAGGATAACGAACACCGCGATGACATGTTGCTAATGCTTGATTATGGCATTTACTATGAGTTTATCCCCATGTCGGAATTTGGAAATGATAATCCGCGCGTACTAAGTCTGGAAGAGGTAGAATTAAACGAGAATTATGCGCTGGTTATTTCAACCAATGCCGGCTTATGGCGCTATGTTATTGGCGACACCATAAAATTTACGTGTAAATACCCCTTTAAAATTAAGGTTACCGGCCGTACCAAACATTTTATAAATGCTTTTGGCGAAGAGCTGATTATAGACAATGCGGAACAAGCACTGAAAGTTGCCTGCCACCATACCGGGGCTATTGTAAACGAATACACCGCCGGCCCGGTTTTTATGGCCGACAACCAAAAAGGCGCGCACCAATGGATAATCGAGTTTGAAACCCCGCCCAAAGATATTGACCACTTTAAACAAATACTCGATAATTCCTTAAAAACACTCAACTCGGATTACGAAGCCAAAAGGCACAAAAATATGACTCTTGAAATGTTGCACCTAACCGTGGCTCCAAAAGGAACATTTTACAACTGGATGAAACAACGCGGGAAAGTAGGTGGCCAAAATAAAATCCCCAGGCTGGCCAATAACCGAAAATATCTGGACGAACTTATGAACATTCTGAAGGCTGGCCGATAAATTTTTTATACTTTAGAATTTCAAAAAAATACATCGAATATGCACATTGCAATAGCAGGAAATATAGGTGCCGGAAAAACGACACTCAGCGAACTTCTGGCCAAACATTACAACTGGACACCACATTACGAGGACGTTGATGAAAATCCATACCTAAACGATTTTTACAACGATATGCAGCGTTGGTCTTTTAACCTGCAAATTTACTTCCTTAACTCGCGTTTTAAGCAAATAATCGACATTCGGAAATCGGGTAAAACAATTATTCAAGACCGCACCATTTACGAAGATGCCGAAATTTTTGCACCAAACTTACATGCCATGGGGCTGATGAGCACCCGCGATTTTGGCAATTACAAATCGTTGTTCGACCTCATGGCAAGCCTTATTCAACCACCTGATTTGATGATTTATTTACGGGCTTCAATTCCTACCCTGGTCAACCAAATTCAAAAGCGTGGCCGCGAGTACGAAAATTCAATCCGCCTGGATTATTTAAAACAGCTAAACGAGCGCTACGAAAACTGGATTAGCGGCTACAAAATGGGGAAATTATTGATTATTAATGTTGATGATCTTGATTTTACCGCTAACCCGGAAGACCTGAGTTATGTGATTGATAAAATTGATGCTCAGATTCACGGTTTATTTTAGAGCTTTTACCACAGCATATAAAAAGAACTGCCATTTCAATTTTCATTTGAAATGGCAGTTCTTTTATGAATAGATTAGCCTACAATCTTTTCAATTTCGGCTTTAACTTCCGGCCATTGTTCATCAGCCAGGTTTGGCCCCATTACTTCTACAACTTTTCCGGAAACAAGCGCTGCAATTTTACCACAAACTTCAAGCGTGTAACCTTTGGTTAGGCCATAAAAAAAACCTGCCGCGTAGGCGTCACCCGCGCCTGTTGTGTCCAATGCCTTTGCAGGAATAACACCTACACGAGCCACAGCATTACCTTGTTTTATCATCGAGCCATCTTTTCCCACTTTTACAACAGCAATTTTATTGCCTTTCGCAATTTCGTGCAACGCTGCCTCCGGGTCTAGTCCCGTATACGATTTGGCCTCTTCTTCATTGGCAAAAACAATATCAACATAATCGTTAATAAGCGTTTTCAGAAAATCAAGATTGGCTTCCACAACATTAAAGCTCGATAAATCGATGGCAATTTTAGCACCTGCTCTGCTGGCGGCCACCGCACAAGCCTTAATCAAAGCATGGTTAAAAACCAGGTAGCCTTCAATGTATACATATTCATATCCGCGAAACAAATCTTCGCTTACCTCTTCGGGCAACATTTCGGCAGCAGCACCAAGGTAGGTTGCCATGGTACGTTCCGAATCGGGACTTACCAGGCCCATTACTCTCCCGGTAGCACTTTCACTCTCGAACAAATGTGTTTTTACGCCACGCTTTTCAAAATCATTCCGAAACAAATCACCCAACTCATCGCGGCCAATTTTGCCCATGTAACCGGCATTACCACCAAGGTTAGCAAGTGCACGCATTGAGTTGGCAACAGATCCTCCGGTGGCCAGTTCACTCTTGTCCGAAAACGTAGCGTCATAAATTACTTTCGATTTTACCGCATCAACCAATGTCATACTGCCACGAGGTAAACCAAATTGTTCAAGCACGGCATCGCTTTCTAAAACAGAAATTACATCAACTAAGGCATTGCCCAAACCTAAAACTGCCGGAGAATTATCTTTTGTCATTTTTTTAAATTTTTGCGTTGCAAATATCAGCATTTTTATCGAGGTAAGAAAGCATGAACCGGCAAGCTAAACCAATCAGCAGGTGTTTTGTTTGTTGTAAAAAGTAAGCATATACATGAAAATTGAAGCCAACTCGCCAGAGGAATACATAAGCAAATTGAATGAACCCCGAAAAAGTGCATTTTCAAAACTGCGAAATGTGATAAATGAGAACCTGCCCACAGGTTTTGAAGAAACCATAAGCTATGGAATGATTGGTTATGTAGTTCCACATACTGTTTATTCCGCTGGTTATCATTGCAATCCGAAACTACCCCTTCCCTTTATTAATATTGCCTCGCAGAAAAATTTTGTTGCCCTTTACCATATGGGCATTTATGCCAATAAAGAACTAATGCAATGGTTTTTAAACGAGTACCCAAAACATTGCTCTACAAAACCCGATATGGGGAAAAGCTGCATCCGTTTTAAAAAAATCAAACATATTCCGTATGAACTTATTGCAGCATTGGTTGCCAAAATGACTTGCAACGATTGGATTTCCTTGTACGAAAAACAACTAAAATCATAAGGCTCAAGCAACTCTCTTTTCAGATAAATACCTTTTTTTCAACTTTTTATTTACAACCTACCTAATCATTTTTATCTGATATTGACGCGCTTTATTTTCTTTTTGTTATTTTTACAATATGAAATAATAATAACTTACATTGTTCAATAAAGAACAACGAAGTTTACACCGCATAATTAAATAAATTAATCAGAAGAATGAACTACAAAACTATTATCGCCTTGCTTGTTACCCTTGCATTGTTTTCATGCAACAAAGAAACAACCACCCCGCACACTTTTACTTCTTCCTTATGGCAATATGACACAATAATTGACAGCTTGCTAACGCAAATGACACTGGAAGAAAAGGTAAATATGCTGCATGGTAAACACATGTTTGTATCAGCCGGAGTTGAACGTTTGGGTATTGCCGATATGCGTTATGCCGATGGACCTTTTGGCATTCGCGAAGAGTTGGAACCTAATGGCTGGTCACCCCTGGGATGGGAAAACGATAAAGCCACATTTTTCCCAACCGGCTCGGCTCTGGCAGCTACATGGAGTCCGGAACTGGCTTATGCCTACGGAACCGGAATGGCACGCGAGGCACGCCTACGTGGTAAAGATGTAATTCTTGGTCCTGCAATAAATATACAACGTATTCCGACCGGCGGCCGCACCTACGAATACCTTAGCGAAGATCCGCACCTGAGCGCAAAGCTGGCCGTTGAGTACACCAAAGGTGTTCAGGATAACGGAGCTGCCGCCTGTTTAAAGCATTTTGCACTTAACAACCAGGAGAATAACAGGGGAACAGTAAACGTAATTGTTGGTGAACGAGCCATGCGCGAAATATACCTGCCACCATTTAAAGCAGCTGTGCAAGAGGCTGATGCTTTTTCGGTAATGTCGGCCTATAACAAAGTAAATGGTTGGTGGTGTGCCGAAAACGATAGGCTTTTAAATCAAATTCTGCGCAATGAATGGGGCTTTGGAGGTTTTGTGGTTTCCGACTGGAACGGAACACATTCTACCGTTGCATCAGTAAAGCATGGCTTGAATGTAGAAATGCCCGACAGCAAATTTTTGGGTGCGGCTTTGCTCGATTCAGTAAAAGCCGGTGCTGTTTCCGAAGAAATAATTGATAAGCGCGTTCGCGAAATATTGCGTGTTCGTATGGCCATCAAGCCTATTCCTGCCGAAAAAGCCAACCAGGTAATAACCTCGCAAGCTGAAAGCCAGCAAATTGCTTATGATGTTGCTTCCAAATCAATTGTTCTGTTAAAAAACGAAGGCATCCTTCCGATTGATTTAAGCAACAAACCAACCATTGCCGTTATTGGCGAAAATGCTGTTCGCGAAATGGGAAACGGAGGCATTGGTGCCGGCGTAAAAACATTGTACGAAATTACCCCGCTTGAAGGCCTGAAAAATAGAATTGGCTCACGCGCACAAATTATATACGCGCAGGGCTATGTGCCGGTTGAGTTAGATTATGCCCGCATTTTTGGCAACAAACCACAAGAAGAAATTGACAGGGAGGAGAAAATTAAAGCCATTCAGAACAAAAAACTAAACAAAGAAGCCATTGAAGTGGCAGCAAAAGCCGATTTGGTTCTTTTTATTGGGGGGAACAATCGGGCTGTAGAAACCGAAGCAAACGACCGTGAACATATTTTCCTACCATCAGGACAAGATGACCTGATTAAGCAGTTAAGCGTGGTTAATGAAAATATTATAACGGTTTTGGTAAGTGGTGCTCCCAACGACCTGAATGTGGTTCAACCCTTGTCAAAAGCACTTTTGCAATCGTGGTTTAACGGAACCGAAGGCGGCAATGCGCTGGCCGATATATTGCTTGGCAACATTTCGCCAAGTGGACGTTTACCCTTTACCTTACCTGTTAAGCTTGAAGATTCGCCTGCCTATGCCCTGGGCAACTACCCGCAGGGAGTTAAAAGCAGCGATATTTTTGTTGACCTGGTGGACAAAAAAGAAACGGAAACAACAGCAAATGCTGATGAAGCCGGAAATGATCCGAACACCGCCTACTACTCGGAAGAACTACTGGTAGGCTACCGTTGGTTCGATACTAAAAATAAACCGGTAATGTATGCATTTGGGCATGGATTAAGTTACACTTCCTTTGCTTATTCCGATTGTTTTACGACTAAAGAAAAATACGATCGCAACGCAAATATTGCCCTAAGTTTCAAGCTTAGCAATACCGGTTCAGTTGTTGCTGAAGAAGTTGTTCAGGTTTATGTTCACCGAATAAATCCGGAAAAAGAATGGCCTTTTAAAGAACTGAAAGCTTTTACACGGGTAGAACTTGATTCGGGCGAAAGTAAAACTGTCGATCTTCAGATTCCTGTTCAAAACTTAAGGTACTGGAACGAAGAAACGCAAAGCTGGGCCGACGATTTATGCGAAATAGAATTGCATATCGGAGCCTCATCAGCCGATATACGTTTAAAGCATAAAGTTTTACTTCAGTAATATTTCACCTGGATATTTTGATATTAAAAAAGGCTGTTTACTGGTGTAAACAGCCTTTTTACGAATCTAAAACTAATTCAAATAACTACTCCTAATCAAAAACCTTATGTAAAAATGTTACGATATAAGGTACTGTCTCATCAAACCACGGGTGGCACAACCAAAAAGGATGTGGCGTGTGCCCGATGGTATGTACCTCGTTGTAAATTTCGAATTTATTTAATTCCGCCAGGTAAAATTCGCGCCCTGCATGAAAACGGGGCAAAGCACTATTAATAAATATAGTGGGAGGCGTATTTTTACCAACATAGCTTATTGGAGAAGCTTCAATCCATAGCCCGGGATTTTCTTTGTAGGTAGCGCCAAACCACCGGGCTCCGGCTGAAGGTTTTTCAGGATTTTCATCTTTCCCACTTTCATTCGGGTCAGTAAAATCAACCACACCATCAATATTGATTACCGCGTGTACTTTATCGTTGGCCTCTTGTTGCAGCGGGTGTGCTGCAAAATTTGTATTTCCGGCAGTTGTGCCCAGCAACGATGCCAAGGTTGCCCCGGCAGAGGTGCCAAGCGTGGCCACTTTTGCGGTATCCAGCCCAAACTCGCCGGCATTAAGCTTTAACCACTTGAGTGCCGTTTTTAAATCGACCACACCTGCGGGGTATAGCGCTTCAGGCGATAATCTGTATTCAACAGTTGCAGCAACAAAACCCGCTTCTGCAAGTTTCTGGGCCATTGGCACCAGGTGTGCTTTTGTTCCTGAAGCCCATCCGCCACCATGAATCAACAATACACCCGGCACAGGCTCCATTTTAGCCACTTTCGGGTAAAAAATATCCATATGTAGAGCACGTTTGCCCAACCAATAATATACTACTTTTCGTTTTTCCTGTATGGCAGGATTAGAAAACTCGTTTACCACCCTGGCATGGGGAAACTGCTTCTCAATTTTTCGAAAGGCACTTTCTACGTTAAAAGAAGTATCCTTCGGATAGTTGAAATCAGTTTGCTGAGCAAAGATTGCTAGCGGCAGAACCAACAATATGAATATTAAGAAGCGCATTTTATTGGATAAAATCTGCCTGTTCAACCAATAAAGCTTTAAAATCATCCATTGAACTTACGCCCGATGCATCCTGCTCCCATGCTGCACCAAAGTAATAGTGCAACTCTTTGTTTTCTGGTTTCATTACCAGCACCTCGCTGTATGAATCGCTGGTGTGCTCAATCAACTGATCGGTTTTAACAAACACGCACATCCCCAACTTATCGTTTTGTAAGGTTTGTACACCAAAGCTTGCCAAACAGGTCCAGCCTTCCTTTATATCAGTAAATACCTTTACTTCAGTATTGTCGTGTTTTACAATGCCACTGGCCAAATTCGGCAAGGTCTCAGAAAGCGTGTGCGTGTATCGTGTCAGGTAACTTCCGGCCTCTATAGCAAGGGTAGATTGTAAAGTAGTTTTGGTATTGTTTATTTCCCAGCCATAGTAAGTAATGGCTACCTCCGATTTGGTTTCGTCGTTTTTTACTTTGGCAAACAAACTATCCGTTTTCTCCACACCAATGGCTTTTTCTCCATCCCAGAATGCTACAGATCCCATGCCTAATGACGATCCAACTTTTAATACATCAACACCCCAGTCGGCTACTTCATGATATGAATCGAAACCATCAAGCCCCACCGAATGCAATACAGTTGTATCGGTTTTCTTGCCAAAAATATCAATGGCATTACGCCAATCGAGATAAATACGGTAAGCTATTTTATCCGATTCCCAACCGGGTCCTTCAAACTGAATATCAAAAGAATGATCGGTATGTTTTTCGTCAACATTCAATTGGCTAACCGATTTAAAACTACCTCCCTGATATTCATATTGTTCGTTTCCATTATTTTTGGTTACCCACTTCCACTCGCCACCTTCTTTAAGGCCAATGTAGGCTTGTGTTTTCTTAACTTCCAGGGGAGCTGAAGCAATATTTTTTTCTTTTGATTTTGGATTGGTACAGGCCGTTACAATTACAACCAGTAATGTAATTATCAAGCTTAAGTTTTTCATCTTTTTGTTACTTATTTATTCAATTCAATTGCTGCAAGAATTACAGGTGCAACACCCTTTTGGTCGTTGTCTACTTTTTTCTCGGTAACGTAATAATCGTAATCGGCTTCGCGATATGGGTTCCCCCCCAGGCCACAAGCCCCACAGGTATTTTTTAAAACAACAAACCCCGCGTCATCTGTTTCAACCAGATTTTTGGTTAGTGAATCAAATGATTGATTAGCAATTTCGAGGTATTTTTCAGGTAGCCATTCATTTTTTGCTCCTTTCGCAAAGGCATAAATAATCATTGCCGAACCTGATGCTTCAAGGTAATTGCGGTCTTCACCCCCCCTGTCCATTACCTGGTACCAAAGTCCTGTTTCCGCATCCTGTACTGTCACAATTGCTTCACTCAACATATTCAAAATATCAATAATAGCCCCTCTGTCTTTATGATTAGCGGGTAAAAACTCCAGTACATCAACCAGGGCCATCATGTACCAGCCGGTTGCACGGCTCCAAAAGTGTTTCGATTGGCCCGTTTCGGGCACACACCAGCGTTGCTCGCGGCTTTCATCCCAGGCGTGGTATACCAGCCCCGTTGCTTCATCAAGTGTTTGTTTATACACTTCCTGCAACTGAAAAGTAACTTCGTCGAACCACTGTGGCTGATCAAACTCGAGTGCATAGCGTGTTAAAAACGGAGAAGCCATATACAAGCCATCCAACCACATTTGGTACGGGTATATTTTTTTATGCCAAAACCCTCCTGCATTGGTTCTTGGCTGCCCTTGCATTTGTTCTACCAGCGTTTCAATTCCGCGTTTGTACTTTTCGTCGCCAGTTGCTTTGTATAGTGTAATCATGCTGTTTCCCGGACGCACCCGATCGATATTATAATCCGACATTTTATGCCCGTCAATTTCTCCATCAGCATGCAAAAAATAGTCGATATATGCTTTCAAATAATCGCCATATTTAGCGTCAATATCTTTTAACTGATATACCGCATCGCCTAAAAAAGCATAATCGTATTCGTACTTTGGTTTTTCGCGCTGGTAATAGATTAAACTATCGGCCTCGTTTAAAACCGATTCGGCAAATTTTACCGCCCAGCTCGGTTCTGGTTGTTCACTTTTGTTTTTTGATTGATTTGAGTTACACCCCATCAGGGCAACTACAAATAAGAGTAGAATTGTTGTTCTCATCGGTTAATTAAATTTGAATACAAAACTAATCTCCATCGTTATTCAATCGAGTTCTTTTTGTAACAGAATGCGGGATGATTTTCCCAACTATCTTTGTTGAAAGACCTAAAGACGAATTACAGAAGCTGTAAACTCATTCTTGCTATTCCTGAAAAATCGATTTTAAAAATTTTGTATTGCCACCATAGTTCCACACCACATCTGATGCCTTTGTTCGGGTAGCATCGCGCGAACGCTCAATTACCAGCCACCCCGAATAGCCCATTTCGTCAAGCGTTTCTTTTACTTTATGCATATCTAAACGGGTGTTGTTTTCCAACCAAACGCCATCGGTATCGGTACAATGAATCTGACAAATACGGTCTTTGCCCAGCAACTTTAGCTCTTTGTGCAAATCTCGTCCAGCTTCCAGCGGATTCTGAAAATTGTAATAGATTTTAATGGCCGGTGAGCCTATTTCTTCCAACAAAGCAATTTCTCCGGCAGCATCCAGCGAGGTTTCAATACCGATTACCACTCCTGCAGATTCGGCCTTTTTCCCAGCCATTTGCAAGCGTTCAACAATGGCTCCCCTGCGTTCGGGAAACTTATTTAAATCGCCCTCAACACCAAGCGGTAGAAAAGCTGTTTTTACACCAATCAGATTCATGGTGTTTATGCAATCGTCGATTAAGCGCTCAAGTCCCTCGCGTTTATAAAATGGCTGGGCATAAAATCCCGACATGGCTACCGATGAGAATTCCAGCTTGTATTCTTTCAATTTATCCAGAAATATTTTGCGTTCAATCGGATTCAACATTTTATTGTCCCAGGTAGGACGGTTTCCCAAACCTCCCATATCCAGTTCAATTCCATCAGCACCTATTTGGTGGGCACGTTCAAAAACCCCCAGTTTTTGGCGCTTTAAAATCATCCAGTCGCAAACGGCAATTTTATACTCGCCCGATTTTGCTTTTATTCCTACTTCCTTATTTAACACCTTTACCAAATTATCAAAACTTTTTAAGGCATTTCCGGGAAGATTTTCGCCTTTAGTTCCAAAGGATTTCAATTGTTCTTCACTTTCAATGGCAACAAATGATTCATCCAGCTTTCCTTTTTTATCGAATACCTTTGATGCATCCAACCCCAAATGTTTAGCCATAAAACGATACATGGCCGCTCGTTTTGATGGGCCATAATCGTGCCCTTCATCGGCAAAATGGATGTTTTCAACAACTGCCCCATCATAATAATCATAAATACCTTTCAAGAATGGGAATTCAAGTTCCGGCACGTTGGCTGTCCAATCGCCACCATCGGAAATTACCAGTTGTGGTTTGGGGGCAAACAATCCTCCCAGTTCCACGTTGTTGGTGCCGCCTCCACAAAAATGAATGGGGTTGCCACTTTCGCACGGGCAGCCACCATAATGAATGGCCGACATCATTACCGTTGGCACACTTACATCAATTCGGTCGTCAATAGCCGACATCAAAATGGTATGACTTCCACCACCCGAGCCACCGGTAATTCCAACGCGATTTCCATCGGCATAATCAAACGATAGCAAATAATCGAGCAATCGGATGCTGTTTAAGGCCTGCATAGTATTGGCCATACTTGTGCGATGACTTTCCGTTCCAACCTGCAGTGCCGACTCGCCCCAACCAAATAAATCGTAACTAACAGCAAGCGCTCCCATGCGGGCAAGCCCAGCACACCGGGTTTGAATTTGTTCGTGGTAACGCCCAT
The DNA here is from genome assembly GCF_963676735.1 of uncultured Draconibacterium sp. Classification (NCBI taxonomy): domain Bacteria; kingdom Pseudomonadati; phylum Bacteroidota; class Bacteroidia; order Marinilabiliales; family Prolixibacteraceae; genus Draconibacterium; species uncultured Draconibacterium sp. The sequence continues at coordinate 3,112,967 of NZ_OY781464.1, forward strand.
TGTTAAAATGCCCATTGGGGCACAGAATTACAGGTATTTTCCCTTTAATTTTTGTGGGCCGATAAATGGAACCTGCCACATAAAATCCGGGCAATACCTCCAAACCAATATTCTGAACAGTATAACCATCCATTTTTCGAACATCGGTTAAAATCGGTTTTGTACCGGGCGATGCAGGGAGTGTTTTTAAACGAATGGCTTCTTTCACACAGGCTTTTAATTCGCTGCGACGTTTTTCCCATTCGGTTTTATTTGAATACTTTTCTGAAATGGACTCAAGTGTGGCTTTGGCATCTTCCACCGAACGTTGGTGATAGCGGTAGCCCTGAATCTTAAATTTATTGGGAGCACCATCGGGAATATGAATTAAATCGAAAGGTGCCAAAACATTTTTAAGAGTAACATTTACATCGGGACGAAATCGCCAGTTAGCATAATCCAATACCAATCCGTCGATTGGGTCGCCCGAAATCCGCAATTTAACATCGTACTGCTGCTCAATATCTTTCAACACATCAGATAAAGGGCGCTGGTAGTTATTATCAGCATTCTGGGCTATTGCCAGAACACTGATAAAACACAAACCAATTATGAATAAAAATCTTTTTACTTGCATATTTTAAAATTCAGGCCATAGTTCAAATTCAATAGGCGTTGTTTTTAATTTGGCGGGGTCGATAACCACGTGTTTAATGCGCTCTCTGCGCCAGGTGTAAACCACATGCACTAAACCATCCGACGATTGAATAACTGCCGGATATGAATACTGGCTGATTTCAGAATCTTCCAGGACAAGTGCTGCCTCCCAGTTTTTACCGTCTTCCGAAACAGCAACATTTAGCGGTGTACGATGACCTTTACTTGCACCAATTGGTGTTTTTACATGATTATAAACCACCAGTTGTCTGCCGTCCTTTAGGGTAACTGCATCGGTGCCAGAGTTGTTGTTTGGCAAACCTGATGGTTGCGTTAATCCCCATGTTTTGCCATTATCATCCGACCAGGCGCTAACCAAAACACTGTTGCGGCTGCGGCATAAAATCTGTAAACGTCCGTCATTGTGTTTCAAAATACTTGGTTGAATTATCTGATGAACTTTCGGATTGTTTATCACCTCTGTTTTTTCCCAGGTCTTACCAAAGTCTTTTGTGCTTTCGAAATAAACACGCCAGCCGGGTCCACCTTCCACACTGGTTGGGCAAATAAGTGTTCCATCGTCTAATAAAACGGGCTTATTTTTAATGGGCCCCAAGATTCCTTCTGGTAAGGTTTCCGGCTCCGACCATGTATGTCCATTGTCGGTGGAGCGCAACATCATTCCCCACCAGGTTGAGGGGCTTGGGCCAACCTTGTAGAATAAGAGCAATTCGCCATTCGGCACCTGAAACAAAACCGGGTTCCATGTCGGATACCGTAAGGTGGCATTTTCAACACCGTTAACCACTTCTACCGATGGGGTCCATTTTCCGTCTTTTAGATGGCTTACCCAAATGCCAACATCGGGATGGCGTTCGTGTGTTCCTCCAAACCAGGCTGCAACCATCCCCTCGGGTGTTTCGGCAATGGTTGATGCATGGCACGACGGATACGGAGCTTCGGTGTAGATAAATTCATCTACCAGAATTCCGCTTTTATAGTCGTTTTGCTGGCAGCACTGGGAAAATAGTATTGCTACAAATATTAGTAGAAGATAGGCTATCTTTTTGTTCATATTTTGTTCTTTTGTTTGCATTTTTTATTTTGAGAAACTGATTAGGTCGACATTATTGCCGAGGTTACGGTAATTGATTTTTTCTTGTGGATTGGTACCGTTAAGGTATTCTTCCACATTGGTATAAATATCACCATCGCTATCCATGGCACCATCTGCCGGATTCTCAGGATCAAGCTTGTATTTACTTTCCCAGTCATCGGGCATACCGTCTCCATCACTATCAACAGCGACTTTTTCAGGATCGTATGTCATCTCCGGATACCCCCCAACTTCTGAAATATCCTTGATGATACCTGTCTCCGTCATAGGCTTGCCGCTAAAAACCATTTCGGTCACACGTTTATCTACGGCATCGCGTTTGGGCAGGGTAGCACCTGCGTGCTTCAGTACCGATTGAAAAGCATCTTCGGCTGTTTCGTGTGGTGCAACAGGCCAACCCTCGAAAGGAGTATTTACCCGGGCAAGTTGCTCAGGTCCACGCATACCAGCCCAATTGTTGTTATTTAATTCTTTATTGCCTGCCATGATGTTGCCTGCCACGTACCATTTCCCGGGACGATTTTTTTCTTTTGGATACCAGTCACCCTCTGCCCAGGTACTGCCGGGTGAATACATGGATCGCTCTTCGATACGTGCAAAAACAGCACGCATATTGTCGTTGGTAGCCGGACCTGGCTTGTAATAATTATTAATGACGTTAATCATAGACGTTTCATCGCCGCCATCCATTGTACGGTGTCGCCAGTTATAAATTACATTGTTACGGAAATCAAAAGGGCCTGACATTCCGATGGATGGATTACGTGCCGTATTGCAGGCAAAAAGGTTGTGGTGGAAAGTCGATGGATTTCCTCCCCATGTACCTCCAAAGGCATGGCCACGTGCATCGAGTGCTTCGCTGGAAATAGTCCATTGGATAGTAATATTTCTGGCCGGATCTTTTATTCTCTTGGTTCCGTCCAACGAAGGCCTCATTCGCCGGTAAAGTGAAATATTTTCGTCCATTCCCCAGCTTGTCGAACAATGATCAATGATGATATGATGATCGGGGCTACTACCTCCAATGTTGTCATCGCCTTGGCCGCCCTGAGGAATACCCCGGCGTACACGAATATGCCGCATAACAACATTGTGCGTATTGATATTAATTGTTCCCGTAATGCATACTCCATCACCCGGTGCAGATTGGCCGGCAATAGTAATGTAGGGATAATTGATATTGATATCGTCATGTATTTTGATGTTTCCTGCTACCCGGAATACCACTATCCGTGCTCCCTCGGCTTCAAGAGCAGCACGAAGACTACCTTCGCCACTATCGTTCAAATTGGTAACAGCGAACACTTTCCCTCCGCGTCCGCCTTGAGTAAACATACCTCCACCCCATGCACCCGGGAATGCAGGAATAACACCCTCCGGCAATCTTGGTGGATGTGGGGGAATTTGTCCCCGCTCAGGCTTAATGGAAGAAACCGATTCATCCTGTGCATTAACAACCAGGCTTGAACAAAGTGCAACAAGGATAAAAACACGTGTAAAAATTCGATGAATAATTGCCATATAAAGCACAGTTTTGTTGGTTAAATTTTGGGACAATAGTCAAGCTTAACCTTGAACCATAATCCATTTTCTTAATAAGTATATAAGTTGTTTTATTAGTTTTTATCAGTTTTGCCGGGAGCATTCTTGCTTGCCGTTAACTCACAAACAATCTTCCCCAACTTCTCTGAATTCCCAACAACTTTTCCATCAACCAAAATGGTAAGGCCTTTACCCAATTGGTATTTATCACCGTTTTTATCCCAAACAATAGTGACTATCTTCCCATGATATTTCACCTTGTCCAAACAAAACCAGTCCCATTTATCTTCAGGAATCAGTGGATTTACTTCCAGTTTATTATCGCCACGAGGACGCAAACCACATAATCCGGTAATAATTAAATCGTTAAAAGTTGAATGATTGTAGTAACGGCTACGTTCCTGGTCGCCTTTAAGCCAGTAACCGGTAACTTCATCCTGGTACTCGCCAATGTATGGGCGTCCGCGATGGTACTGCGATTCCACATACAATTCCAAATGTTTGAAATAGATGGAATCGTTCATTAAATCCTGATTGTAGTTGTTTAAAAGATTGGCCAAACCAACCAAGGTTTGCGAAGTAGCAAAGGGCCAGATTGCACCATCCCATTCACATTTGCAGCATCCATGCGTGCGAAACTCGGGGTGTCGGCGTTCGGCAGTGGTCATTCCGTAAGGGCAAAGAAAACCTTCTTCATCGGTAATTTGTTCCCAAGCCACAGTTTGCTCATTTCCGGGAATATTAAAATACCACGGGATATAGCCAATGGCTTCCCTTACTCCGGCGTAATCCTGCGTTTTTTCACGAATGGTTTCGTAAAAATTCATCTCGGAATTCCAGAGCTTTGTCTGAATTAAATTTTTCAAAGTATCGGCTTTTTCAAGGTAAAGTTGCTGAAGTTTAGCGTCGCCTTGCAATTCAGCCATTTTTGCAATGGCAACTGCATTGGCCTGCATGTAGCTGTTAATGGTTGGGCGGGCATTTTTAACCCGTCGGCCACCGCTAATCTGTTCCTCCATGCCGTCTTTTACATCCTCCTGCCAGAAAAGTCCATTGGGTAATCGACGTTCCTGTTCCCAGCGTTTATAATTTGCTTCCATGTCTGGTAACAAATCGAGCAAATAGTTAAGGTTTCCATCAACATTGTACTTTTCGAGCAGAGCTGCTGGTGTCCAACTGCTAAATTTGCGTAACCTTTCCATTGGTTTTCCCTCGTTGCCACGGTACCAAACATGCAAGTATTCTTCTAAATATTTTGAATTGTGCAACCAGCGCGACTCCATGGTGTGATGCCCAATGGCGCAGGCAATTAGGTTGTATTTATCGGAATAACTTCGTTCTACCAAAAATTCAGTCATGGCATATCCAACCGGCGTTTCTTTAATATGTTTGCGTAAGGTCCACCAGCGATAGTAAAACATTTGCTCGAAGTTATGTTGCGGACATTCAAACAAGGGAACATTGGCTTTCATCCATTCCCACGACTCGGCATTTGGAATGGCCTGAACGATGTTTTCATCCTCCATGCCATTAAAATAATCCACATAATGTTTAAAATCGTCAGCTTTTAAAACCGCTGCTTCCCCATTATCCTTTTCTGTTTTCAGGCTTTTAATAAAAAACGCTGCTTCTTCTACCGGTTCCCCACTTTGTTTCACGTCGAAATCCTGGTCGGTTGGCGTATCGGCATTGGGAAAACGACGTACTTCTCCCGTACGAAAAACAATCTTATCCAGTTGTTTCACCGGAGCAAACATCAAACGACGAAGCACCTGCTCCCCATTTAAGAAAACCTTGTAAAAACGGTCGGTGGCCGTAGCTTCAATTCTGATTGTATATTCTTTTCCGGCTTCGTATTCGCGCATTCGGTTTACGCGGTAGCCCGATTTGTATTTTATTACGCCATCCTTATCAAAAATTAAACGGATTGCCGGGGTGTTTTTTTCATCCTGAAGTTCTACGTGCAAAATACCGGAGTTGTTCTGCCCTGCTTTTATGGTAAACTCCACATTGGGTTTATCTGTTGATGGAAATAAACGTGTTGCTTTAGCATAATCAAACTCATCTTTATCGCGAAGAGCCAACCAACGCTGTCCCCCCTGTTCTTCAATTTTTACAGGTGCCCAAACCGGACTAAAAATATTCCAGCGGTCGAGCTCTTTCCCCAATTCCATTTCAGAGAAGACCTCGTCAACCTGCTCCGTTTCTTTATCCAAAACAGGAACTTTTACACGCGAAATCCACATGTCTTCCTTGTTCATGCTGTAGGCTACCCAAAGGTTTTTGTCTGCAGGAACACCGTTTCCTTCAACGATACCGCGAACGTATTGCGGCCCGTACGATTTATAGTTGCCCCCGTAACGCATTGTAGTAATTTCGCCGTTCACCAGCAAAAGTTTATCGTATTCCACACCATCGTTACTGATTGATAGTGCCAGTGGCCAGCGAAATTCCGATGGATTATAAACCGTAACGTATTTGCCATCGCTGGTACGCTGCCCCCATATTTTGGCATTGGCATTTACAAAGCCAGGTGCGCGCAATGGTACTGTCCAGGTTTTTCCTTCATCGGTGCTGCAGGCGGTTAAAGCATGTTTCCACAAACCCATTACATTTCCATTGGGTAAATGGTAGTAGCTAAATGCTTTGTATTGTTTTTTTATGGGAATAAGCGGGTCGTCGCGGTCGGCTTCTTCTACCCATTGCTGCATTTGTAAGGGGTTGGCCAGCAACTCATCGCAGGCGGCCACAAAGCCTTTGTCTTTACTTGATTTGTAGAATGGAAAATCGGTATTCTCCTCGTTCCAACCGTGGTTGTAGCGAATAAAATAAATGGGACCAAAAGTTCCGTCTTTGTATATCTCACGCACGGCACGACCAATTCCTTTCCCGTCGTTAGGGCTATCTTTTTTATTCAGGCAAATGGCATAATAAGCCAAAGTCAACAAACGACCATCTTTTGCCACATAAAATCCCATTCGTTGGTGCATAACCGCATCAAGCTTTTTGGCAACTCCATCAACACCCTCTTTTGTTGTTCCGTTCGGAATGCGGTATTCCGGGAATAGCGTTATCGGCTTTGTCCAGTTGTAACCGTCTTCTGAGGTAAGTAACATGGTTCTTCCCGGAGGAATGTGTTCGCCCACCGAGTCGTTCAGGTAATGGTAATAAAATTTGTTATTCCAGTAAGCCAGGTTGGCTGCATGGTTGTAGGTCCAGCCCAAACCATCAGCCGTTTCGGGCAGCTCCCGGTTGGCGCGCATTACCTGTATATTATGCACTCCCAGTGCCGGACTTAATTGTCCGTGGTGATAATCGATGTTGACCTTTTCAGCCCCTACAAAATGCACGGTATCCTGGGCCATCGCCACAAACAGGCTTATAAAAAATAATAACACACTCAACTTCACTTGCTTCATCCTCTATTGCTTTTTCTGTTTTGCCAATTCAATCAAATTATTCAAAATACTTTCAGGTGCCGTAAAAACGGTTCCGTGCTTGTGTCCATCAGGAAAAGTAACTTCTGATGAAATATTTGAAAATGTTTTAAAATCTTTTGTTTTTTGGGTAGAATAAATTTTTTCACGGTACGAATCGTAATAGATTAACCAATCTTCTCCCAAATTAAGTACTGTTGGTCCCTCGGTAAATTGAGCCGTAAACGGTTCCGAGTAATTATCCCACGGCCCCAGTGGCGATTTCCCAAAAGCCACACTAATATTTCGTTCCGGACGGGTATTGTCTTTTAATACCAACACATAATCATCTTTGGCACGTTTTACAATCACACAATCGATTACGCTAAACCCGGGGTCGAGAAACAGCTTTGTTTCAGAAAAAGTTTTAAAATCTTTTGTGATGGTGCAATACATGCGGTGATTGTTACGCTCCTCCTCTATCCCCTTTTCGAATTTATATGGGATTGTTGAGGCCCAAATAATGATGTATTCCTCTTTTTCATCGTCGTAAAACAACTCGGGGGCCCAGACATTTACAGTTGATGTATCAAAAGCCATTGTTTCGACAAACTCTTGTTCCGACCAGTTTACAAGGTCTTTTGAGTTGGCATAACCAAAACCTAAGTCGCCGCGCCACGATGATGTCCAAACCATGTGGAAAGTACCTTCGGGGCCTTTAACCACCGAAGGGTCGCGCATTACCTTTTGATTACCTACCTTAGGTGCCAGCCAGGGACCGCCAAGGTCGTTCCAGGTATAACCGTCATAACTATAGGCCAGAAAAAGCCCTTTGTCGGCCGGTTCGCGGAATGTGCTGAATATATAAACCTCTTTCTCCTTTTGGCAAGAAAAGAAAATTAATGCTGTTAATAGTATCAGAATGTATTTCATCATTTCTTTAATGTCATTAGTCATTTTTAATGTCATTTCGACGAAGAATAAGGAGAAATCTGTTCCAATATGAAAGATTTCTCAGTCGTCCCTCCTTCGAAAAGACAGTATTGTTGAAAGGCTATTCTACTGAATCCAAAATCAAAACCCAATCATTCCCTTCTTCTACTTCTCCGGGAGGGTCGAACGATTGCGTTCCATTGTTTCCAAACTCACCAATTACGGTTTGTTCACCGTTACGTGGATTAAACCACGAAGCAGTAACCCTATCGCCGGCAATTTTCCCCATAGCAATCTGCATTTCACGTCCGTTGTAGGTATAAACCATGGCATAATTATTTCCGCGCGTTGCCACCTGATAGTCGTATTTTTCGCCTTGTCCGGCAGCAATAAGCGATTGGTCGGGTACACGTTCAAAAAAAGGTTTTGAAAGCATCAGGTTTTTAAGGTGAATCATTTGTCCGGCTCCCGGCATATCAATTGCTTCAGTCCAGTATTCGTGTGCTCCGTAGGCAGGTGTTTCATCAATGGGCCGGTGCATTTGCATTACTGCACTGTTTCCGTAAGTAAAACCAAAACCACCGGCAAAAACCGACCAGTAAGCGTAACGGCGCAAATCGGCATCGTTCCAGAATGGCTCAGCCGGGTCGTGCAAACCTTGCGGAATTCCCTCGTAAGATGGTTCGCCATCAATCGTCGGACGAAGTGGTGTCATGGCTAAATCATCGCGTACATATTTGTAGTTATCCTGTCCGTAAGCTTTTTCGGTGTCGTCCTGGTCGTAACGGCGGTGCCCCGATTGAAACATATTAAAATCCAGCCATTCGGCATCGTGAAACCAAAGCGATGATTGCATGCGACCAAAAGGATGAAAAGTACACAAATGGTCGGGAGCCAGTTCATGATAATTTTGCCCCATAATATTCCAGGTAGCAGTAGAATCGGAACCTTTGGTATCACCACCATTGAGCCAGATAATATTTGATTTCTGTCCATAACGTTCAGCCAACCACTTTGAATAAACATCAGCTTGTTGGCGACTAACACCTCCTGCTTTTACATTTGTTCCCCAAACCGGAACAAGTGCCATATACAGGCCTTTTTTTTCTGCCATGTTAATAACATAATCTACGTGGTCCCAGAAATCATAAGCGGCTGAGTCTTCAAAAGTACTTCCTTCGGTAACTGCGGGTTTTGAAACATCGCCCATCACCAGAGCCGAATCGCCATAAACATTACTCACCTGTAAATGATGTACCACCATTACCTGAATGACGTTAAAACCTTTATCCACGCGGTTATCCAGGTACTGTTCCGCTTCGTCACGGTTTAATTTTGAGAACAACAACCATCCGGTATCTCCCAACCAAAAAAATGGATTTCCATCTTCATCCATCAGGTATCGTTGGTTTTCCGAAACTTTTAATTGAGGTAATCCGGTCTCTTCTTTCACCTCCTTTTTTTGAGATTGCGTACATCCAAAAAGTAATACTATTGCTAAAAATAAGACTCCAATTCTCATGATTCTATTTCTTTTTAATCCAGGTTATAATATCTCCTTGTGCAGGTAGACTAATTGTATTTATTTGATTTCCCAAAATATTCTGCCCCTTCTCAATCAGTTTTCCGTTTGACGGATTGATAAAAAGCACTTCGTATTTTCCTTGCAGACCACTCAAATCTGCTGATATCGATTTTTTGTTCTTGCTGAAAATTATGATTCCGTTTTGGTCATTTATAAGACCAAAAGTTTGTTCTTCATCGGTTTTAAATGGTAACATGGTTGAAGCAGCTTGCAATAACCCTTCGTGCACCGATGAACTTAGCACGGGTAAGGAACCTCCGCCCATAAAAACGGCCCAACCATAGCCCGTGTAATGCCCTTCGGAATAAATAACTGCTTTTTCTGGGAATTTGGTACGATACTCAGCAACGGCACGATAAACACTTTCAAACGAGCGCTTTCCTGTTTTTACTTTACGGGCATGTTGCCGTGGTGCCAGGTTAGCCCCTCCGGGCGGTGTGTACGCCGAGCCATCGTGACGGTATGCCCAATATCGGATATCGATGATATCAACAATTTTTGAGCGCTTTTTATCGGCCAAAATCGCATCCTGAACATCTTTTGTAGTGCTTAAAGCCACCAGCGCATTTTCGCCTGTTTCATTTTCCCATTCAGCAATTACATCCAACCAAAACTCAACAAAATGCAGCGGTCCCGTGTATTCTGCACTTATGCACTGAATTACGTTTGATTGTCCTTTAAAATTTTCAAGGCACTGGCGAATATAATTTCTGTGTAGTTCTTTTCTAATGGGATGGGTTATATCGTAAAACTGTTCAGCTAAATAAATACGTTTATCGCCGGCATAAGGCGCAGGTTCAGGAAAACCTGTGTTGTTAATGTTGTTTGCAGGTCGCCAGGGCGAATCAGCCCAATGCGCCCCAGCCTCTAAAATATTGTGCTGAAAATAGTTTTGATGAATGAGCATTTTTCCCTTCAGTTCTGCCAATTCAGAAAACTTACGTAAACGGTTCCAATACCATGGATTTGGTTTTGTGAGGTCGTATTTACTCAAACGGTCCCAGGCTTCTCCCACTCCGCTGCGCGAGAAGGGTTGTTCGTAAAATGGTGCCCAAACCTCGGCATTAAACCGTCGCAATCGTTCATGGTCATCTCTGCGTCGGTCGTACCAAAGGCCGTAATTATGGTCAATGGCAATAGTTCCTGTCTGTTCCATCGCTTCAACGACCTCCTGCAGGTTGTCGGTGTAACCTAAACCTATTCTTCCGGGAACATAACGAGTTATTGCCGGACTAGCCTTTAAAGCGGAGTAAGGTCGTGCATCGCCCCGCCACCAGGGCACCGAAAAGCGGCTTCCTACAATGCGTTCACCATTAAATGCCAGGTTACCGTTAACCAGTTCTATCGATTTATTCTCCCGAACTTCTTCTCCTTTCTCGGATTGAATTTCTGCTACCAAAAGTGAATTTTCAGCTTTCGTTGAAATAGGATTTCTTTCCGCGGCCTGTTCAATATAATCTTTTAGTTGGATGGGTGAGTTAACTGCGTTTTTTGTAAATGCTTCTGCCTGTTCAATGGTTGGACTTGAGGTAGACTCGCCTTCGAAAGGGATTATTTCGTTTTGAAAATCTTTTAAATCTTTGTTTAAACGTTTGGCCAGTTGTGCAAAAAACAAACTACGTGGCCTGATGTGGCTGTTGGCCTCAAACCACAAAGCGTTTCCGGCAAATTGCGCCCAGGCGCCGTAGGCCCAGTTTTGAGCAGTTGGTGGAGCAAAACATTCAATTTTTGATGCAGAACATTGCCACATCATTGAGTTAGCTGCTGTCCATCCAGCTCCCTGCCCGTCCTGGCCGCGGTTTTTAAAACTCAGGGCATGACCATCCACTTTAACAATATCGAATAAAACTCCCGATGCCCAACTGTCGATTGCTCCGCTAAAGCTGTTGGGTAAAACTGATTTACATTGAACAAAAGCATTTGGTCCGGCTGCGGCAAATCCTGTGGCAAAATCGTGCATCCCGTTTTCGGCATAGCACCGTAAAAAAAGTGTTTGCTGCCCCATGGTAAAAAAGGTATTCCGCCGTTGCCCGGCAACTTCTGAAACCGGATGTGTGGAAATACAGTCTTCAACACTTATTTTGCTTGCCGTTTCGTATAAAGCCACTGCCGAACCTGCAAAATAACGGAAGTTTACCTGCCTTACCCAGGCGTTTTTAGCGCTTTCAATGGTGATGGCAAACCAGCAATGGTTTTCATCTTTTAGATTGTTTTTATCGAATTCAGACTCCAGGGTTAAATTTTCAATTCCAATATTTTCAATTCTACCCGGCCATTGCAAGGTACTAACATTTGCACCTCCGTATTTTTTATCCAGTGCCGTTGTTATGGGCGCATTTAAAACTAAAGTATTGCCGTCAATTTTTTCGATGGTTCGCTCCCAGGTTAAATCCCTTCTGCCAGGTTTCCAGCCCAACCACGAGGTTTCGCCACCAAATTCATTCATTTTCAATTTATCAATCCATTCCTGGGTGGATGGACGATGGACAAAAACCTGCATTCCTGCCTTAAAATTAGCCACATCGTCAACCTGAATTGTTTTTGAACCAACAGGCACATATTCAGAAGTAATAAGCCTTGAATTGCTTACCTGTAAATCATTTGAGCCCGCAACACGGATAAGAGTTTCGCGGTCGACTCCGGTTGCCCTGAGAATAGTGTTTTTGCCACTTCCGCGCAACACAATGCCCGAAGCCTCCACTAAAAAACGACCGGAAACATTGTACTCTCCCTCCTGCAAAAGAATGGCGCCGCGAAAACCGTTTTCAAGAACTGGTAAACTGGCCATATAATCGATTGCCTTTTGAATGGCTTCTGTTGCATCGGCTTTTTGTGCTGGAACCACCACTTTTACCGGAACTTGTGGAATTTTTTCGTTTGAGGCTTTGTAGCCGCAAAACGAATAATCGGGAATGATATTCCCAAGACTGTCGGCCGTGGATACCAGTTGTCGGTTTTCCCAGCGAATAGCCGGAAGCTCGTAATTTTGGGCTACTGTAGAAAAAGTAAAAAAACATAAAAAAGCAAGCAACATAAACCTGTTATGTTGCCCCAATTTTTTCTTACTATCAGCTCTGTTTTGCATTAATATCATTTTTTCCGTTCTTCCAGTCGCTGCTCCCACGCTTTACGTTCGGCTTTCAAGTCGTAACCTCTGTCGGAGAGGTAATTGTTAATTCTGCCTTTATATTTTCCAAACCAGCCGTGCTTTTCTTTTGACGAGCCGCCATCAATAGCATGTTCACGAGCTTCAATCAACCAAACCATAATTTGTGCCTTTTCTTCTTCGGTAAGGCTTGGAATCATATCGCAAGTAGCTTTGTATGTTACGTTTAACACGTCATAGGTTAGCCCGTCTTTTACCTGGTCGATTTGTTCTTCTGAAATTACATTTTTTAATTGAGCATAAAAAGCAAAATGATGGTCGCGTGTTTTTAGTTCCTGCTCAGCTTTACGCAAGTCGATTTTTGCATCGCGCAGTTCTTTATTCCCGGCAAAATCTTCACGAATTTTTGCCACATCGGCGTTTCGTGCTTCTTCGGCATCATTCAGAAAACGGTAATGCTCAACTATGATATCGCGCACCTGTGTTTTAACCGTTTCGCAAGAAAATTCCATGGCATTGACAATTTTGTCTGCCCGGCCGGTTATTACTTTGGTGTACTCGTCTTGCTGCGATTCTGTTTCCTGTGCCATAGCACCAAATACAATTAACACACTAAAAAAAAGCAACACTATTCTTCTCATAATTTTCTAATCTCAATTCTAATAATCTCAAATTTTTAAAGTACTCCACCTTTTTTAGCTAGCGTATCGAAATTGTTTATTAAGTCTTTCCAATCTACTTTTTTAGTTGGATTAATACCGTTTATGTATTTTTCGATGTTAGTATAACCGTCACCACTAATATCGCCATTGGCATCGGAAGCATCGTTTGGATTTAATCCGTATTTCTTTTCCCAGGCGTCGGGCATGCCGTCGTTATCTGAATCTTTATAAGGTTTTCCGTTATATTCGGGATAACCACCTACTTGACGAATATCTGTTATGATTCCTTTTTTCCACGAATCAGAACCTAATCTTCGGTGCTTAAACTGGTACAATGAATCGATTTCGGTATAATCGTCGAGGTTAATTTTATTTGTTTTCACCTGTTTTAGCAGTCGCTTATCAACAGCATCTCTTTTAGGTAGGTTCGCACCGGCATTTTCAAGTACAAAATCGTGTGCTTCCTGCGCCTCCATTATGGTAACATAAGGCATTTTAAACGGCTTACCCGATTTTATTTGTGGCAAATATTCGCCGGCTCCATCCATGCCTTCAATTTGAATTCCTTTCCAGTTGTTGGAAGTAATTTCAGGATAGCCTTCCATAATATTTCCATCTACCCATACTTTTCCGTAAATTTTAACTCCACCGAGCTCGTAGCGCGATTCGGGTTTTACAAAACGATGACCAACAGGTTTATCTTTTGGTGTTATTGGTCCAGGTTTGTAGTAGTTGTTAATTAACTGGTAACGGGTGCTGTAATCGCCACCATCCATGGTACGGTGCCACCAGTTGTTTACCACATTGTTTACAAAGTTAAAGGTACCGTTCATACCAACTGATGGATTACGACCGGTGTTGTTGGTCCATACGTTACGAACAAACATACAGTTTTGTCCGCCCAGGGTACTACCAAAGGCATGGTTATAGGTATCTAATCCCTCGGCAAAAATTGAGTTTTGAATGGTAATATTTACCAAAGAATATTTGTGGCGGCCTGCTTTTGGATTGTTTGGTGCATCAGTAAACATATGGCGATACAAAGTCATGTTTTCATCTAATCCCCACGATGCGGAAATGTGGTCGATAATGATATTTCCAACTGGATTTCCACCGATGGCATCGTCGCGACGGCCTACCCAGGTATCGCCTCTACGAAAGCGCATGTGGCGGATAATTACATCGTGTGTATTGATTAAAAATGATTCACCAGCAATGCATACACCATCACCGGGAGCGGTTTGCCCTGCAATGGTAATATAAGGTGCATTAATGTTTATTGGCCTTTCTAATTTAATTATGCCGGCCACATTAAAAACAACAATACGAGCACCGCCGGCATCGCAGGCTTCGCGGAGTGTTCCGGGGCCACTATCGGCCAAACTTGTAACAACAAAAACTTTTCCACCACGGCCTCCAACAGTGTACATACCACCACCTTCGGCACCCGGAAAAGCTGGAATATCAGCTTGAGGTAAGTCATCGGCTCTTTGCGCCCACTGGTTATAGGGTTTATCATTTTGCATATCGTTTAAGATTACCGGCAGCGCCTTCTCCCAGGCCTCGGCATCCATTTTATTCCAAACCCTGTTTAATGAATCAACTGTTGGCTGTACTTCACCCATGTCGGGGTATTGGGCAAATGCCAACTGACTTACTAAACAAAAAAAACTAAATACTGTAAATACTTTCAAAAACCTCATCTTATTTTCAATTTAATATTTTATTAGTACTTGCATGTACTATGAAAAAGTGGACAAACTTCAATCACTATTTTTCATGCCATACAACATAAAGGAAATGTCCTTTATAGCAGTCCTCTCTCTTATTACTGATTCATTATTTTTATTGCCGCTGTCTCTCCTCTATTATTTTTAACCTGAACAATATACATACCCGAATGCTCAGTCTGGATATTTACATTGTCTGATTTACCGGAATCAACTAACACCCCGGATAATGTAAAAACCTGATAATTTACGACCTGACTAAAATTAACAATGCCGTTTTTATAGGTCTGAATCAGTTTTGTGTTTTTGGGGAGCCCATTAACACCTGTTGGAATAGAATAGGTACTAAGGCTGAGTGCACCGTACTTTGTAACTGATTTTATTTGATAATCAGTGCTGTTACCCTTTAGATTTGTTGCCTCGAACATTGTTGTGCTTGTAAAACCAAGTACTGAATCGGTTTTAAAAACCACATAACCTATGGCATTGTCTACAGCATTCCAACTCAAAGTATTATTGCCAAGACTCACCCCGTTTGGAGATTCCTGTTCAAGAGTCATGCGAAGCGGATCCCAGGTCTTTCCGTTTTTTCTAAGAAAATAACTGAGTTTATAACGGCTAGCTACAGTTGCAGAATCCAACTGCGAACTCCATTCCGCTCGTTGCGAAATATCTGTTAAACTGCCATCTTCATTTTTATTCTGGTACTCTGCAAACACTGCACTTAAGTGGTTATCTCCGCTCCAGGTTGACCAGCCTTCGGCTTTTATGTGGCGACCTAACACACAACTGATATAAACCGATGAAGCATCGGGTTGCCAGGGCCGTCCCAGATAGTAGCTGCTGACCGGCACATCATCATCAGCCGTTACGTTACAATACCTAAATAGCAAACCATGCAAAAACTTTTTTCCGTAAATCCAGCTAATAAGTTTTGTATCAGCCGGGGCCGAAATATAGCTTCCGCCTTTCACACAATTTACGGTGCAGCTATCAAAAACTGCAGTGGCATCGCCATAAATAAAGTCGGTTGCACCTTTAACAGTACAATTTAAATTATACTGACGGTTTTTATGGGCATAATAAGTATCCTGAAATCCATTGAAATGACAGTTCTTAAATGCCATTGTATCTCCGGTTGTTCTTATGGCAATTGCCTGGCCCACATCGCCCGAAGAGTTTTCAATGGTCATATTCTCAACATACAAACCATTACCACCAGCCAACATGGTATACGTATCAGCCGGAGAAGTTCCTTTTTGAGGATTATCGTCGTATGTAAGTCGTACTTTTTCGGCATCCTGCCCAATTAAACTCACATTTATTTTATCGGTTGAAACCTGCACTTTTTCGTAATACGTTCCATTTTTTACAAATATGAGTGTTCTCTCATTATTGTTACTGGAAACCGCATTTATTGCTTCCTGAATACTTGTAAAATCGGCACTACCGTTTTTATCAACCACATAATTAAAAACCTGTGCATGGTTGGTAAAACACGCAAACAACATTAGCCCTATGAACAAGTATTTCTTCATTACGATCAATTATTTCTTCACTATTTTTTGTGTAAAAGTTTCTTTTTCACTTACGGCTTTCAGCATATAAATTCCTGTTGGAAGGTTTTGAATTCCGAGCTCGTGTATACCATTTTTGTTGGCTCTACCAAACACTTTCTTTCCACTCAAACTAAAAATATCAACCTTTTTGATGATTTCTGATGATTGAATATGAAAGACATCGGTAACAGGATTTGGAAAAACCTTGAATTTATTTGCCGACATTATTTCATTTGCGGAAACAACAACCGTTAATTCATTCAAATAATTTTCGAGGTTGCTATAACCGTTTGCGGCTATTAATCTGAAATCAAGACTATCGTTTGGGTTTAATCCATTTTCAAGTTCCCATTCGTCAGGCATGCCATCTCTGTCGTTATCAACCGGCGCTTCCGACTCGGGTGTTGTTGTATACACATCCCAGGCCGTTGTTCCTTCCGCGGCATCATTTGGTACCAGATTCTTCTGCGTATCAATCAGCCCTGAATTTATGCCTTTTATTGGTGTAACCTGCCCGTCAATTTCATAGGCATACCGCACAATTTCCAAATCGCCATTTACTTCTTTTATCACCCTTTCGTCTATAACATCGCGTTTAGGTAATATGGCCCCGGCATTTTCGAGTACCGATAAATAAGCGTCTTCTGCAGTTTCGGTGTAGTTGTCGTAATCTTCCAATTCTCCATCAACTTGCACGGCTTCAATATTAGAACGAATATTCTCAATACCTCCTACGTTTGACCCGTCTACTCCAAGCCAGTTATTATTTGTTAAATCAGTGTGGCCCAACATGGTATTCCCAGCAAAATACCAATCAGCATAACCATCAAGTGTTCTGCCCTCGCGCACAAGCGATGGACGGGCAAAATATACGCTTGAACTGGTTGCCGGACCCGGGATAAAATAATTGTTTACTACATTTGTTTTACAAAATCCTTGTCCGTTGGTATTTTCCCATTCGCCACCATAAAAAGCTCCAGAGCTCCCCCAGTTATAATTTACATTGTTCCGGTAATCTACCAGTGCTTCAATATGGTTTTCGTTTGAGCCGTTAATTCGAGGCATTCTGGAATTATGATGTGCCAACAGATTATGGTGGTAACTGGCATATTCGCCTCCCCATTGGGTGGCATAACCACGACTTCCTTTCTTATGAATGGAGCTGTATAAGGATTCGCTGACAATACACCACTGGACTGTAAAATTGGGGCTACTCGAAAAGTGTGTTGTCTCCTCAATTGCCCAACTCATTGAACAGTGATCGATGATAAAATTACCTCCATTTTCAATTCGTAAAGCTGAAACTTCAGATGATTTTTCGTCTCCCGGCCTAAACCTGATGTACCTTACAATCAGGTTTGTTGAACCACCAAGATTTACTGTTGCTCCGCGAATACAAATTCCATCGCCCGGAGCAGTCTGCCCGGCAATGGTTACATGCTTTCTGCTCACTTTCAAATCGTCTTCGAGATTGATTACTCCACCAACCCGAAAAACTATGGTTAAGGGACGATAAACGGTATATTCTCCAATTATCGGATCAACCAAAACTTCTGTTCCCTGCTGAAAGGCCCAGCGCAAACTTCCTTCCGGTGGATTTTCTACATCGTCTTCGAGGTTGGTGACAATGGCTATTCGTCCTGTTGATCCGTTACCTCTTCCCCCACTGGCATACTTTCCATACCCCTCAGCTCCGGGAAACGCCAATTGTTGTGCCGCCAGTTGCCAACTACATCCAATAAGAACTACAATGCCCAGAAATCCTATTTTAATCGCTCTTGTTCTCACCCTATTTCTTTATTACTTTTTTACAATTAACCGCACCACTTTCGTTAGTGGTTCTTATCAAATAAAACCCTGCATCCCAACCGTCTACATTAATACTGTGCAAAGGTTCCAAGCTCTTACTTTCCGTAATCTTTCTTCCATACAAATCATAAACTTCAACGGTAATATTTCCTGATGATTTTATAGTTAATTTATTGCTGAAAGGATTTGGGTACACAGAAATATCCGAATGTTTTTGTTCGATTTGTTTAACAGCGGTATTAATTTCGTCACCCACCAATTCGGCCAGATATACCTCAAGGTTGGTATAGCCACTCTCGGTTATTAATCGGAAATCAGTGCTGTCGTTTGGATTAAGTCCATTGGTTAATTCCCAATCATCAGGCATTCCGTCGTTATCGGTATCAACCGGAGCATTTGTCGAATCAACTGTTGGATAAACATCCCAGGGCGTAACTCCTTTTGCCCGGTCTTCGGGCGACACCAAATTGTGTTGCGTATCGATAATTCCTGTTTCAACTCCTTTTACGGGCGATTCTGTTCCTGCTGTATCGGTATAGGCATATCGGATAATAGCAATTTCGCCGGTCATTTCTTTTATCAGGCGCGTATCATGAGCATCGCGTTTTGGAAAGGTTGCTCCTACATTTTCAATAATCGAAAGGTAGGCTTCTTCTGCACTTTCCGTATAGCTCTGGTAATCCTCAATCCCGCCATCCGATTTTACAATAACGTTATCAACCCGAATACTATCTTTGGCACTGTAATTTACACCCAACCAGTTATTGGTTGTTTTCTCGTCTTCTCCAATCATTACATTGCCATCAATATACCACGAGGCATAGCCATTGTCACCTGTTCCGGGACTCACAAAATAAGGCGTTCCGTAGTTGCCCGGCCCCTGTATGTAGTAATTATTCACCATGTTTGTGGCTGCAAACCCCAAACCATTAGTTTTCATCCATTCGCCACCATAACACGAACCACTGCGTCCAAAATTATAATTAACATTGTTTCGGTAATCAATCAGCGCTTCAAGGTCGTTTTCGTTTGAACCGTTGAAGCGTGGTGTTCGGGAATTATGATGCGCCATCAAGTTATGATGGTATGAAGCATACATTCCGCCGTGTTGCGAACCATATCCTCTATCACCTTTCTGATGAAATGACCGATAAAAGGATTCGCTAATTATACACCACTGCACCGTAAAATTGGGACTGCTTGAAAAATGCGTAGTTTCTTCAATAGCCCAGCTAAACGAGCAATGATCGATAATAAAATTACTTCCATTTTCTATTCTAAAAGCAGAAGTTTCGAGTCCCAGCTCATCGCCTGGTCTCGAACGAATGAAACGGACAATCACGTTATCTGAGCCTCCCATATTTACGGTTCCTCCGCGCAGACAAATACCATCGCCAAGAGCTGTTTGTCCTGCTATGGTTATATTTTTGCGTTCAATTCTTAAGTCGCCTTTTAAGTTAATAACACCACCTACCCGAAAAACAACTGTTAATGGGCGTTTTACCTGATATGGTCCGATAATTGGGTCGACAAACTCTTCCACTCCCTGCCGAACAGCCCAGCGCAAACTACCTACCGGCGGATTCTCCAAATCATCTTCAAGGTTGGTTACAATCACTATTCTTCCGGTCGATCCATTACCCCGACCACCGCTGGCATACTTTCCGTAACCTTCGGCTCCAGGAAATGCAAGCTGTTGGCCGTTAACGCACACAGCAGCCAGCACAAGCAATAATGGCAATAGTATTTTGCTTAACAGTTTCATGGCTTTTGTCGTTTTTTTGTTATTCTTCCAACGGATCAAAAGTTCCGTTTAACCAGCCTTTAGTTTGTTCAACTGCCGGGCTTTTTTCAATCATCGAACTGGGTATAGCAAAGAAATCATACAAATCGATGTAGTTAAGTTGAGTAACTGCTCCCTGGTAGATATCGAGGTTTTTGGTTGATTGCGAATAATACTGTGATGAACTGTTAACATCATTTATATCCAGGTGACCGAAATATAAGGCCGTATCAATTCGCATTTGTCCATAAAACTGAGAAGTTTCGTCTTTTATTTCAGCGTTCCATCCGCTTTTTGCCCGATAAGTAAATCCTGTGCGAACTGTTCCGTTCAGTTTAGTTACGTATTCACCCAAGTCTTCCCTGAACAATTTTCTGCGACGCACATCCCAGTAGCGTTTATTTTCAAATGCAAATTCTACCTGGCGTTCCACCATTATAATTTGGCGCAGCACATCCTGCGATACACCGTCAGCCACACCATAACTTCCGTCTCCGGCTTCAATTCCGGCTCTTTCTCTTATGGCACGAACCTGTTCAAGGGCTGTTACTTTTTCACCAATTTCGTTGGCACACTCCGCAAAGTTTAGTAAAACCTCGGCATAGCGCAATTCAATCCAGGCCGTATTGGTTTGGCTAATATTTTCGCGTGCAATATCGGCATCGGTTGCTTTTTTATTGTAAAACCCCGATGAAGGTACACGGTTTAACTCTTTAATATTTCTGAAGGTCCAAATATTTACCGGATCTCTTCCACTCATTTCCCATTGCGATCCATTGTAGGCTATTGTTGCATATAAACGAGGGTCGCGATTTTGCCAAAAATAGGTTTCGTCGTAGCCCGAACCGGGTTCGTTTGTTAGCTTCCCATTCGCCATAGGAAAAGCTGAAATAAGTTGCCATGTTGGCGAATAACCGCCATTCCCTCCGCCAGACGGTGGACGAACGCTGTTTTCCCATCCCTGGGTATAACTGGTTCCGGCATTTAAACTAAAGCGTTTATATATTACCGCCTCAATATTATTTACAACGTCAAAAGTAAATAATGTACTGAAATCAGGATGTAAACCTCGCGGTATCGTCATTTGGCCCAAAAGATCGATTGCCTGCTGATTAGCATCGTAGGCGCGTTGCCACCTGTCTTGATTATTGTTTGGATTAAACATCGGGCTTGCCCAGTTAAGTAGTACCCGCCCCTTAAAAGCAGCTGCAGCCCCACTGGTGATTCGTCCTTTATCTTCATCAAGCGACCAGTTGAATGGAAGCAAGGAAATTGCTTCATCCAAATCGGCAACAATAGCATTAATAGATTCAGAGGTTTTACTTCTGGGAACATTCAGATCCTCGTTGTACGGATCCTGAACGGTTGTTACAATAGGAATTCCACCATACAATTGTACCATTTCCCAGTTGCGCCATGCCCTGAAAAATAATGCCTGTCCTCTTAATAATGCTTTTACATCATCGCTCATTGATGACTCTTCAAGTCGTTCAAGTGCAATATTAATGCGGCGAATAAGCACATATTTATCTTTATGCATAACGGTAACGGCACCAATATCGCTTGGCGTGGTAAATCCATAGAGCAAATCGGTATATCGAGAATCAGCCGAATAGGTTTCATCGCATAACTGACTATACTGACCAAAATACTGGTCGGGCATATTTTCTTTGTACAAATTATTAATGTATAAAACGGCCTGACTTTCATCTTCCCAAATTTCGTCGTTCAATACATTTAAATCGTGTTTATCAAGCACATCCTGACATGAAGTGGCCAACAACAAGGCTACAATACTTATAGCTAAAGGAAGAATTTTTATATATTGTCTCATGATCTTCATTTTTATTCAATTACATTTTAATTAACTTTTTCCTTAACCGGATTATATTTTAAAGTTTAATCCGAAACTAAATGTACGCAACAGCGGATAGGTATTATATCTTGCGATTGCATCTTCCTTGTAGTCAAAAGTTTGTATAGGCGACCACAGATTAGTTCCAACAAAGTATACCCTTAAATCGGGTATGCCCCATTTTTGAGATAATTCTCGTGGCAAGCTATAGGAAATGTTAAGTGTTCTGAGGCGCAACTGATAGATATCTTTCATCCAGAAAGTAGATACCCACTGGTTTGAACTAGCATAATACGGGCTGGGATATTCTGCATTGGGTGTTTCGGGAGTCCAGAAATCGGCCCAAAAAGCAGGAGAATTTTCAGTTTTTGTTGGTACTGCTCGTGCGAGCTTGTCAACCGCCTGGTTGCGTGTTCCGTACTCCATGGTCCAAAGGGTGCTAATTTTTAAGTCTTTCCAACCTCCACCAATACTAACGCTTGATGGCAGCATATTTTTCCAGGTAAAGATATCACCAACACGTTCCACATATTTTTTATCGTATTCATTAATCACTCCATCGGGTTCAAACACTGTTCTTGGTTCTCCGGCTCCGGTGTTTCCGGGGCGGCCAATATCTTCAAAAATCATGGCTCCCAAGCTTACAGGTCTACCTTCAATCAGGTAACCATGTCCCCAAAGTTCCATCCATTCAGCATTAAGAGCATCAAGCTGTTCCTGAGTTCTGATAATACCATGTGAAATAAAACCTTCTTCACGGCCGGCAGCAGTGGTACTCTGTCCAATCGGATATCTGAAATCTTCAGGAATGTATTGAGTTGGGCGTTCAATAATTCGGTTCGTTCCGTAATTAAACACACCACTAATGTTGTAATAAATATCGTCGTTAATCCTTCCTCGGTAACCTATTTGCATATCGTAGCCCCAGGCTTCCAAGCGTCCTAAGTTCTCGCCGGGCATTACACCCAAACCACCGGTTTCAGGAAATTCAACAGTTCGTTTATCCAAAATATCGTATTGATAGGTGTAGTAGGCATCAAATGCAATATTCAGTTTACTGTCGAATAATTTCATATCGATACCAAAGTTATGCATCAACGATTTTTCCCATGTTACGCCTGTACTTGTAACGTCTGTTTTTCCGCCAATATCAATACCTCCGGCTGGTGTATCACTTCCAAATAAATACCGGTCTTCGCTGTTGGCCAGGGTATACTGCAATTCGTATTCGTAAGGAGCTACTGATGCATAACCGGTTAATCCCATCGAGAATCGTAATTTCAGAAAATCGATTACTTCAACATTATCTTTTAAAAAGTTCTCTTCAGACATTACCCAGCCTACTGATCCGGATGGAAACAGCCCTTCACGGCTGCCAGGTGCAAACCGTGTTGTAGTTTCGTAACGCGTGGCCGATTCAAATAAATATTTTCCGGCATATGAATAATTCAGGCGAAAAACGGCTCCTAAATCACCACTTTCGCGCATATTTCCATCGGTTGTTTTGGTTTGAAATGCATCCTGAAGTTCCAAACCGTAAATTTCCATGTTTTCTCCAGTTGCTCTAAATCCATAACCTTCACCTTCCGACTGCTCGTAAGTTACAAACGCTGCAACATCATGTTTGCCGAATGTGCGGGCGTAGTTTAAACTAAGGTTTAACTGGTAGTTTTGTCCAAAACTGTATGATTCTGAAATACGGTTCTTATTCTGAATGGGAACCTGCCCTTCAATTTCGTTACCCAGAATATATTTATACCCGTTACCTTGTGGTTTAAACTGATAAAGGGTATAAGGAATAAGGTAATCTTTTGCGTACCCCTGGCTTTCGCGTCGGTTATAAGAAGCAGAAGCTCTCAGGCCTTTAATTTTTTCGAATTCGTAAGATAGTCTAAGGTTTAAGGTGTGTCCTTTGTCAACTGTTCTTTTATAACTGTTTGTTTCAAAAAGATAAAGTGGATTAAAATCGAGGTTATTGGCAACAGGGTAGCCATCAATATATGCGGGAGTCCATTTAGGTGCCTGAAGTAAAACTTCAAACAGGTCTTCCATGGTGTTTGAACCAACACCTGAAATATGTGGGCGTTTAAAATCGCGGTTATCAATTGAGATGGTGGCTGATGCTGTTAACTGATCGGTAATATTAGCATCGAGCCCCAGCCGGTACGAATATTTACCAACGCCCATATCGGGGAAATTACCTTCGGTATGCACATAGGTACCACCAGCGAAGTACTTTACGGTTTTACTTCCGCCCGACAGGTTAATGGAATGACGAGTAACTATAGATTTTTGCCAGGCTTCGTTTAGCCAGTTAAAATTCTGGTTTTTCATGTCCTGCAATTCTGCTGGCGAAACAAGTGATGTAGTATCGTCGGGATAACGCGCATTAATTGCACGGGCATGATCGTAAGCACTTAACATTTCGGTTTGGGTTGTTGCATCGCTGATACCCACACTACCCGAGTAACTCACTTTCAATTTCCCTTCTTTTCCGCGTTTTGTTTTTACCAGGATTACACCATTAGCTCCTTTACTTCCGTAAACTGCTGCCGATGCATCTTTTAACACTGAATAGCTTTCAATTTCAGATGGATCAAGAATATCGAATTGCTCTTGCGACACCTCAAATCCATCAACAATATATAAGGGAGAAGGGTCTTTTGCCCCTTCTCCCGTATCTCCGAATGTTGTTTCGGTACGTATACGCACACGGGTAGCTGCACCCGGGTTACCGGTAGGTTGTGCCGGAGCCACAGAAACACCTGCCATACGTCCTTCAAGCAGGTTGGTCATATTTACGGCCGGAATATCAACAATTTCATCGGCAGAAATACTTGAGATTGACCCCAATAAATTGGCTCTTTTTACTTCGCCATAACCCACCACTACTACTTCGTCGAGGTCGGTTACATTTTCAGCTAAAACCGCATCAATAGTTGTACGCCCGTTAACAGGTATAACAAGAGGTTCAAAACCAATAAATGATATCTGAAGGGTATCATTTGGGTTCACCGACAAGTTGTAAACTCCATCAATATTTGTAACCGTACCATGGGTTGTATTTAACACCACAACGTTTACACCTATCATGGTTTCACCCGAATTGTCGGTAACTTTTCCTGTAACGTTAATTTTATTTTGTGCTGCTGCCGGTAACGTAATTACAGCATGCACTATAAACGCAAGCAAAACAATTGCAAGTTTTTTTATGCAATTTCTTGATACGTTGTGCCAGGTTTTAGTTCTCATTTTAGTTCTCATGTCCCTTTATATCTTAATATTGGTTAAATAATCTGGCTAACGGGCTCGGTTCAACCCCTCTTCTATAAAATGCTTACTGAATATAAACCTTAGCCGTTTTTACTTTAGTTCCGCTAATCGCATTTACCAAATAAATACCGTTTGGCATATCGTTCATCGATATTGTATTTGCTCGGTTTGCCTGTTTTACCAAAGCTCCGGCTACAGTGTAAACATTTACTTTTGCTTCTTCTGAAAGTCGAATTACTTTATTTGATGCAAATATTTTTAATTCGTCTTTGTCAATAATAACAGCCGAAGTAGGCGGTGTATATGTACCATAAACTTTTAAATCGTGAATACGAGGTGTTTGTCCACCACACTCCAAAAAGCGAAGCATTACGTTATCGGCATAAATACCATCTGCCCATGTCATTCCATAAGCCGAAGGATCGCAACGGTAGCCGTTTGCTGTTTTAGTACCACTAAGCGGATCTTTTGTAAAACTCTGGCTCCATGTATTACCGGGCTGGTAACGAAGGGTATCCCAGGTTACGCCATCATCAAGCGAATACTCACACTGTACACCACGTTTAGATCCTCCCGTACTTGAGTGTGTCCATTGAATCATATCCACAAACTCCAGGGCTCTTAAATCAACCGTAAAATGGCCACGAATTGTTGGAGCGTAACCTCCAGATGAGCCATAATCGCGACTAATTTCTACAAAGCCATTGCTAACATTCTCAGTCTGCCCTGTTTGGTCTCTGTAGGCATAAGCGGCCATCCATTCCGGGGCAAATGCACACTGTTCAAAATAATAGGTAATTTTTCCTGATTCTGATCCAATAATTGGCACCTCTACTGTATCATTTTTGTAACCATAAATAATTATAGTTTCATCATTCGGGTCGTAACTATTGTTACTATTTCCCATATCTGAAGTAGAATCAGAATGAAAAAAAGCAAATCCCGTAAAATCTTCTTCAAGCACCAATGGCTCCGATGGTGGAATTTCGTCCCAGGAAACTCCGGTAGTCATATTCAACTGCGCATTTGCAGTGAAAGTTGCGCCTACTAAAAGGCAAATAAATAAAGTAAAGATTTTTTCTTTCATAGTTTAAAATTTTTAATTAGTAATAATTTAGAATCTCACGCTTTTCTATTTCTTTTTTTGAGTTTTGCCCAACCGTAGTAGGTAAGGCTCACATCTACAGGTTTTTCGTTAAACATAAAACTGGCGACAAAACCAACCACCATTAATACCAGATGGCTATAAACGCCAATCATGTATTTATGGTGAGTAAAGTTTAGCTTTCCGAGGTCGAGCAACAGTATTTTATTTTCGCCGGCACCAATTGGCGTTGACGACAACAATGCATAAAGTGTAAATAAAATACTGGCAGCCATACCCGTATAAATCGCTCTTTTATTTACTCTTTTACTAAAAATCCCCAGAAGAAACATTCCGGCAATACCTCCTGAGAAGATGGCATAAAGTGTAAAAATGATTCCGAGTACTCCTTTTCCTCCTGCTTTCACATAAAACAGAGCAACTGCAATGGCTCCTACACCTGCCAGCACGGTAAATAAACGGCTTAAAACCATTTGTTTGCTTTCAGGAGTGTTGGGTTTCCAGCGCAGGTAGTAATCTTCAAGGCATATGGCCGAAAGACAGTTCAGATCAGAGTCGAGGCTTGAAAAAGCTGCAGCAATTAATGCTGACAGGATAAGCCCGACGATGCCCACGGGCAATTTGGTCATAATAAAAAATGGGAAAACTTTATCAGGGATTGTATCGGCCGGTAGCCCTCCCATTATGTGATAATAACCAAATAAAGCTGTACCAATAAACATAAATAAAGCCCAAACCGGCACACTTAACAAAACGCCAATTAATGATGCTTTTACGGCTTCTTTATCTGATTTTGCGGTTAAATAACGTTGTACAATTGTTTGGTCGGTTCCGTATTTCTGAATGGCATAAAAGATTCCGTTTAAAGCCATTACCCAAAAGGTAAGGTTAACAAATTCGAGATCGAAAGGACCAAAACCTATACGCCCGTTATCCATGGCAGCATTCCAAAGGGCCGGGGCGCCTCCATCAACAGAGAATAATAGGATACCCAGGGAAACTAATCCTCCAAAAATCAATAAAATCCCTTGTATAACATCCAGCCATATAACTGCTTCAATGCCTCCAATCATTGTAATTGCGACAACAATTACCCCAATTACCAAAATTATATACACGGTATCAACACCAGTCATCTCGTTAAGTGCCAGAGAAATAATGTAAAACACAGTACCCATTTTTGCAAAATGGTTTAAAACAAACCCCAATGATGCATAAAGCCTTGCCAAGAAACCAAAGCGCTGTTCAAAGTATTCGTATGCACTTAAGCGGATTACTTTACGAAACAGGGGAACAATAACGCCAACGATAAACACCAGTACAATAGGCACCATAAGTCCCTGCACCAGCCTTATCCAATTGGTTGCAAAGCCTTCGCCGGGGTAAGCAAGAAATGTTACACTGCTAATTAAAGTAGCCAAAATTGACATACCAATGGCCCACGATGGAATTTTTCCGCTGGCTTTAAAATAGTTACCGGTATCTTTTTGCCGTTTTGAGAAACGCAAACCTACCAGAATGGTTACAACAAATGTTGAAACAATTATTAACCAGTCGATAATATGTATGGTATTGCTTTGCATTATATTTTATCTACAATCTTGTTTTTAGTTTTAGTCAATTCCACGGTGTCGGGCCAGGGATAACTACCAGGCTTGGTGGTAATGGCCATATTCGGATATTCTTTCGTACTCATTTGAATTATTCCGGGATACACCAGTTTGCCGGGAAATAATTTATTTACGCCAATCACTTTTAGAATTTCTGATGTTGTTGCTCCGCCTTCAATTAGCAAATCTGTTATTGGGATACTTTCTACCACGATTTTTACCAGCTCTGCGGTATTTCGTCCAATTCGTGCTGATAGATTTGCTTCGTTACTGTGGTTCTGATCTGCTGAAACAATTACATTAAACTTGTTTTTTAAATTGTTTACAACATTCTCTGCCCAATGTTTCAGTTCGGCCTCATCAAAACTACTATTCTCGTATATGGCATCAGGCATATTTATTTTTACGGTATTTTTCCCGCTTAATCCCATTGGCATAGAATCGGCTTTCGGGTATTTACTGCCAAAAACCAATAACGAAACATCGCCAAGTTCAAAACATTCCTTACAATCGGCTTTTACTTCAGCAAACTGTTTCATTAAGATTGTATCAAAAAAACCAGCACCACCAGCCACAACAGTCTCTCCATCAATTCTTTCTACCCAATCAATCATGTCTTCCTGACTTTTTACATCGCCAACAATTATTCCTTCACCGGGTAATTTATTATCTACAGATGCTGAATAAACAGCAATCATATCCGATTCAACAATTTGGGTTACATCCGAGGATTTAACCGGAAAATCAGGATCGTCGGCAAATGATGTTTCGGCTAAAGGCACACCGTTTACTGAATATTTCCCGTCAACAATTAATCGTCCAAACGAAGGGTTTCCGGCAACCATAATTGCCCGTTTTTTCCCTGTGCTTTTTAATTGTGCCATAAGTTCGGCAACAATATTTCCGCGTAAAACAGAATCGAGTTTTTTAAATATATATTCCGGGTTCAGTTCTAACAAAGCGGTTGTAATTTTTTCGGTTTCCAAAAAAGCTGCTTCCTCAGGCAGCGATCGTGTATCAGCCGCAATAATTAATAAGTCAGTTCCTTCCACCCAGTTAACCTGCGTTTCAATAACAACCTTCAGCCCGTACTTTAATCCAATCCCCCCTATCTCGGCTGCTCCTGTAAAGTCATCTGCAATAACTGCAATCATTCTTTGTTCTGTTAATATTTAGTTTTGTGCAAGTTTTACGGCGTAATTTATTGCGTACATTAGTGCATCCGGACTGGCGATTCCCTGTCCTGCTATTTCAAATGCAGTTCCATGGTCAACCGAAGTTCTAATGATTGGCAACCCTAATGTTATATTGACACCTTTTACACTTTTCATTTTTTTTGTTTCTTCATCCCACTGAAAGCCTGCCAGCTTAAACGGGATATGTCCCTGGTCGTGGTACATCGCAACGCATCCATCAAACCTTCCACCTGCTGCCAAAGCAAACAGGGTATCGGGTGGTACCGGGCCACTTACATCTAGTCCTTTTTGCTTAGCTTCAACCACGGCAGGTCCGATTTCCTTAATTTCTTCATCACCAAATAAACCATCGTCTCCCGAGTGTGGGTTTAAGCCTGCTACTCCAATACGCGGGCTATCAATCCCCAGTCTTTTCAACCCCTTATTCAGGATATCAATAACCTCAAGTATGCGTTCCTTTTTAGCCAAATCGCACGCCTTTCGCAATGAAACATGAGTGCTTACGTGAATGACTTTTATTTTCTCATCGGCCAGTAACATGGCATATTTTGATGTATCGGTATAATGAGCGTAGATTTCCGTATGTCCTGAAAAATGATGTCCGGCATCGTTAATGGCTTTCTTGTTTATCGGATTAGTAACTGTCCCGTCAACCTCACCGTTTTTTGCCAGTTCGATGGCTTTTACGATTGAATAAAACGCCAGGTTTCCAGCTTCTGCCGATACTTCTCCATATTTAATCTCTCCTACTACCATGCCGATATCCAGTACATCTATTTTCCCAAATTCGAAACGAGCCTGCTCAACCTTTTGTATCGGATTCAGAAGTAATGGCGTACCTGCAATTTTCATTGCCTCATCCATAACCGCTGCACTTCCAACCAAAACAGGAGAACACCAATCGTAAACCTCTTTATTTGCGAAAGTTTTAACTGCTATCTCCGGCCCTATTCCTGCAGGGTCGCCCATTGTAATGGCTAATATTGGTTTTGATTTTTTCATTTACCCTTAACAAGCCCTCTCTGTTAATTTTTCTTTCATCTCTTCCAGGTAGCTCTGTTCCTCTCTTGCATCCATACGCATCATTGGAGGAAGTACATCCAAACCACACAGACCTTTTATCGACATCAAGGCCTTAAGGGCAGGAATGGCTTCTGTTACCGTTCTTCCTTTTTGATTATAAGCCGATAGTTCATTTGTAATTTTCTGAAAATGTTTAGCCTCCTCAAAATCGCCTTGCATGGCTGCAACAAAAAGTGCTTTGTACAAACCGGGAAACAGGTTACCTAAACTAGGCACAATTCCATCTGCTCCCATTTCTAATCCGGCACATGAATTTGCCGCACAACCAACAAGAAAAAGAAAATCCTCACGATTTCCCCATCGCCTCAATGACTCTTCCATCCTATTCAGATCGGGCTGCGAATCTTTAATACCGATTATGTTATCGTGATGGCTCAACCGCTCTATTACATCAAAAGAAATTACATGATGTGTAGTTGCCGGAATATTGTATAAAAACATGGGCACCGGCAGTTTATCAGCCAATTGGGCAAACCAGTTCAAAGCCTGCTTATCGTTGGCTGGGTAATAATTGGGTGCCAAAGCAACCAATGCATCAACTCCTAAATCTGCATATCGCTTCCCTTCATCAATTAATGTAGCTAAAGCATTACCACATAAGCCAGCCACAACTGGTACTTTTCCATTTATTTCGCTTACAGCAGTTTTTAATAGGGTATTTTTCTGACCAGCTGACATTGATGCCACTTCTCCTGTAGTTCCTAAAACCAGTGGCTGCACTTTGTTTTCAATAAACAAATTCACAATCCTCTTAACAGCTGTTTCATCAACCTGATAATCGCTGGTAAAAGGACTTACCATCGGAACAACTACTCCTCCAAATTTTTTTAAATCAGTCATTCTTAATATGCTTTCTTGTAAATATCAATGGCATCGTTTAACAATACTTCGCGCACATTATTTTTTAGTAAGCGCTGTATTTTTAATGCTGACTTTGCCATTTCTTCTATATCTTTCTCCTGAATATTTAAATCGCTCAAACATCCTGGAATTTTAAATTCCTTAATCATTGCTTTTATTTGCTCAATCCCTGTTTTCGCTTCAGCTTTTTCATCTCCTGTTGCCTGCACCCCCATTGCCTTTGCCACATTGGCATATTTTGTAACCGCTTTATCGAGGTTAAACTCTAACACATATGGCAACAACATTGCATTTGATACGCCGTGAGGAATTTTAAAAGTACTCCCCAATGGATATGCCAATGCATGCACCGCTCCGGTATTTACCGGCCCTAAGCACATTCCGCCATACATGCTGCCCAAAGCAACTTTTTCGCGGGCTTCCATATTGTCGCCATCCCGAAAAGCAGTTAGCAGGTTTTGGCCAATTAACTTTATCCCTTCCAGGGCAAACAAATCGGTTATCGGATTAGAAAAATTATTCACATAAGCTTCAATGCAGTGGGTCAGCGCATCAAGCCCGGTTGCTGCAGTAACAGAAGGCGGTACACTTTTGGTAAGTTCCGGATCAACATAAGTAGCATCTGGCACCAAATGTGGGTCAATAACTCCAACTTTTCCTCCTGTATCCGGATCGAAGAAAATTGCATTTGGTGACACTTCACTGCCCGTACCTGATGTGGTTGGAAGACAAATCATTGCTTTTACACGGCTGAGTTTCTTCTCACCTGCCAAAAAACTCCTGACATCAACGTCGCTACCAACGGTTGCAGCCAATAATTTTGCAGTATCCAATACACTTCCTCCTCCAATTCCTACTATACAATCGGGATTAATTTGGTTGGCAAGCTCCAGTAATTCCCGGTAATCTTCAAACGAAGGTTCTTTTCGGATACTTGTATTTACTTCAATCCGGCAACCCTGTTTTTTCAAGATGCCTGTTGCCTCACTCAAAAGATTTTCAATTTCGGGAATGGCGAGTATAAAAATATTTTTGTATCCGGCTTTTTCCAGGTCGTTTACAAAGGACTGAAAGCAGCCACAACCGAAAACCAGTTTAGCAGGATTATGCAATGTTATAATTAAGCTCAAGTTCATGTTTAAATATGCAATTAGTTCACAAGCTTTAAGATTGTAAAAATATGAAAAATATTACAATTTAATGTAATCGTTTACATTATTTATTTAGCCTATATACGAAGTATTTATAAAATTTAATACTATTAACAATGTAAACGTTTTTCACATCATATTCAAACCCCCTTACCACAGGCTATTTCATCAAATTCATA
Organism: uncultured Draconibacterium sp.; assembly: GCF_963676735.1. Lineage (NCBI taxonomy): Bacteria > Pseudomonadati > Bacteroidota > Bacteroidia > Marinilabiliales > Prolixibacteraceae > Draconibacterium > uncultured Draconibacterium sp. The sequence goes on from NZ_OY781464.1 coordinate 3,145,158, forward strand.
AAAAAATTATAAAGAAAATAGCAGCCACCATAAAAAAAAGGTGAAGCACAATGCCCCACCTTTTCTTTTCAACTATAACCTTGTTTTACTTAACAATATTCAGTTTACCTTTATGTAAGTCAGTTCCAACCTGAAGTACATAAATATACATGCCATCGTTTAAGGCATCTGTACGCATTTGTATTTCATGTGTTCCATTGGTAAATACCTGTGGCGTACTTATTTCAATTTGCTGGCCCATCATGTTGTATAACGACAAGCTAACTTCATTCATATCTTCCAGAGTAAATCTAACTGTTGCATGATCTTTTGCTGGATTTGGATACAATACAACTTCGCGATCGAAACCAAGCTCAACAGCACTGGTTGGAGGGCCTGCTCCCAGTACCCATGCCAGCGAACGAACAAGCATAGAATCGAAACCTGCAGTAGCATACAACAAGCCATCGTTAAATAAACTCATCAGTACAATTCTGTTATCGGTAGTAACTCTCGCAGATCCGTCTGGTCCATTAGTCCTCAAAGAGGTACCGTCAGGAATAGCCCACATAGTGGTTAATGAATTACCATCAGCTGTAATTGTAGCCAACGGAATTGCCTCAGGCACACTGTCGTTCAAGTTGTATGATTTCACTTCTTTTCCAAGGAAATCTTCCGAGGTTTCTGTACCAGCAGTCCATTCAACTACTTCGTCCATTTCATAATTCTCGGTAATGTAATGTCCGTTATTGGTTATTACCATTTGAGCTGTGGCAGGTGTATATGTTTTAGTAACATACATTTGAACACCATCGCTACTTTTTGTTCCAACCCATCCCCATTTATCAACACGTGGCCCATCAGGCTGCATAGTAACACAAGGAATTGGATAACCATGTTTTGCAAAGTTATTTACATTTGAAGAACCTTCTCCTGCCGAAATAACCATTCCGATATAAGGGGTATAATCAAACTCTACTATACTGTCGCCAATTGTCTGATCTTTCAGTGCTCCGCGCTTTTCAAAAGTTACCGAATAACCATCAGCAACTAATGCATCGTAAACATTTGTATCAAAAGCTTTTGCTCCGCCATATGCTCCATCAGAGTTTGCAGATATGTACACAATCTCTTCGTCCGACTGCACATGAACCATTACATTATACATCATAGTGTCTGTATCGTCGGCACTAATAACCTCTACGGTCATCATTTCTGTTGTACCATCCGTAAGTGCGAGTTCTCCCGGCACATTAAGTTTAGCATAAGGTGAGGTGGCCGTAGCACTTAAACTTACAGCAGTAGTACCCATCGGCAAATTAAGCTGATATTCTGTTTTTCCGGAGTCAAACGAAGGAGCTAGTTCGCCAAGCGACGGAACTAATGATGCAAGCGTTGCATCTGAAGTACTTCCTGTAGCCCAGGCAAGTGATCTTAATAAAATGGTATCAAAGCCTTCGGTAGCATAAAGCAAGCCATTTGCAAATACACCTAAATAAACTACATTATTTGCCAAGGTAACACGGCTATAACCATCAGTTGTTAAGGAACGAACTGAGGTACCAGCAGGAATTGCCCACCAACTGGTAAGAGCAGAACCATCAATTGGTATTCTTCCCAATGCAATTGCTTCAGGAATACTATCAGCCAGGCCATAGCTTTTAACTTCGCTTCCAGCCCATTCTTCTGATGCACCATCACCACTATTCCATTCAACTAAATCTCCAACCTCGTATATGTCAGTAATAAAGTGATCAGTGTTAAGAATTGACATTTTTGCCGAATCAGCAGGAGTATCCGCGGCGGTTTTTACCACATTCATTTCTGTATTATCATCTTTATCTGTTCCGGTCCAACCCCATTTACCTTTTCTGGGCCCATCATGCTGCATGGTAACACAAGGAATAGGATAACCATCTTTTGCAAAATTATTTACCCAGCTTGAACCTACTCCTGCTCCAATTACCGCTGCAAAATAAGGGCTGTAATCAAATCCTTCGCTATTTAGTGCTAACTTGTCAAGCATAGTTACCGAGTATCCTCCATCAACCAATGCATCGTAAATATTGATAGCTGCTGAATCTGCAGATCCATATGCACCACTTGAATTTGAAACATAAAGGATTTCTTTATCGGCTTGAACATGAACCATCACATTATACATGGTGGTTACAGAATCATTTGCACTTGTAACAGTAACTGTCATCACATCAGACATTCCATCACTTAACGCCAAGTCAGCAGGAACATCAACTGTTGCATTTGGAGAAGCTGCTTTAGCTGTCAATCCAACAGAACCGGTTCCTTTTGGCAGATTCAATTGATATTCTGTTTTTCCAGGATCAAATGCAGGTACTAATTCTCCAACCGAAGGTACCAACTCGGCCAATTCTGCACTGGCATCAGTTCCCATTGCCCACTCAAGTGAACGAACCAAGGTTGAACTAAATGCGTCAGAAGCATAAGCAAGACCATCGTTAAATAATCCAAAGAAAACAACATTATTAGCCAGAACCACACGCTCGTAACCATTTGCAGTTAACGAACGTACTGATGCTCCGGATGGTACAGCCCAAAGCGTTGTTAGCATAAAGCCATCGGCAGGAATAGTTGCCAGTGGTATCGCTTCCGGAATACTGTCAGAAAGATTATATGATTTTACCTCTTTACCCAGAAAATCTTCAGAAGTGCTTGTTCCTAATGTCCAAACAATTGTATCTCCGGTATCATAAGGATTTGTTATAAACTGTCCGGTTGTGTCCGTAACAACCATTTGCACTGTATTTTCATCATAAGTTTTGGTAACATACATTTCACTTCCATCGCTGCTAGCTGTTCCTACCCAGCCCCACTTATTTGCGCGTGGGCCATCAGGTTGCATTGTAACACAAGGCACAGGATAACCATCTTTTGCAAAATTGTTTACCCAGCTTGAACCTACTCCGGCACCAATTACCAGGCCACTGAAAGGAGTATAATCAAAACCTTCAACATTTAGTGCCAGCTTATCTTCCATAGTAACAGAATAACCTGCATCAACAAGCGCATCGTATACCTTCTGGTCCTGTAGGCGTGCCAAAGAATATACTCCATCCGAACTTCCTGAAACAAAAAGAATTTCATTTTCTGATTGTACGTGAACATTTATGGTGTATTCATTTGTTGCACTACCATCCTTACTTGAAGTTGTAACCACTGCAACATAATCTTCACCATCCATCAAACTAAGATCTTCAGGCAACTCGATTGCGGCAGTACTATCAGCAGCAGTTGCAGAGAAGCTAAGTGTTCCTGTTCCGGCTGGCACTACCACCTGATATGTCATTTTCTCGGGATCAAAATCAGGACTCAATTCTCCGGCAGAAACACCTAACGAATCTAGGTAAGGTGCTGTTCCCTTCATGTAATAATCATACCAGATTCTTGTGCCACAATCCATTTCTAAACGTGCAGAATGCAAATTACCGGAAGTTGGAGTTGCATGGAAATACAGCATCATATCATCATTTATCATCGAATCAGGAGCTGCAACGGTAATTTTTTGTTTCGACCATTCCATTTTATTCACATCCCAAACCGGGGCATTATAGGTATAAGGTACCTCAACATTGTAATTGCCGTTACCATCGTTGGCCATCAGCCCCAAGGTATCCATGAACATTAAGTTAAGTACCTCTAGTAATTTACGGTCTCCCAAATCATCAACAATTTCCAATGCACTGCTACGATTGTTTATCTGAATCAACAATGAATCCATCGAAGCAACATCAGCAGGAGCGATAAACGGATCATCCATATTATTCAATACAGTACCATCAATAGCTCCGGCAGGAGGAGCAATCCATACAGGAACCTGGTAAGAAACAGTCAAGTTGTCAAAAACAACTGTTGGATCAAAACTATCTTCGGCCATTTCAGTACCAGTACCCAGGGTTTTAAGCCAAAAATAAACTTTAGTTCCAGAGAAAGTAGCAAAATCAACACCAACTGCCTCTGCTAGTTTAACTGATTTTTTTCCTGATCCTGAAACATAAAAATCGGCAACTTCACCAACAATGTTATCTTCGCTTCCAACAGCAACAATCAGCTTGTAGCTTGCTGTCTGACTGGTATTGCCTTCATCATAAGTATCCATTTCAAATTCGATATCGGAAGTAAGCGTTGATTCGAACTTAAAATAAAAACCATACTCAACACGCTTGTACATTCCCGGATGCGTTCCAAAAACCTGGTTTGAATCATTAATATCGAACAAACAAGCCGATGGTTTCCAGATAACATTCTTTGTAGAATCGCCAGTGCCAGCATACTTTTCGCCATATTTAGTAAAAATTGCTTTCATCGAATCAATGCTGGCCATACGCACCGGATTTTCATAGCTCCCCCAGTTTCGCACCTTAAAATCGCCGTTAAAAACTTTTTCAGCCGTAGCAGAAGCATCGGTAAATACTTCCTGTTTGATACCTTTATTCGTTTGGCATTTACTAAAGCTGATTGAGAGTCCGGTAGAATCCTGAGTCCAGGTACTATTACCTTTATCGGTATTAAAATCTACCAGAAAAGTAGTAACTCCTGACAGTGAATCAACAGTTATTGATTGCCCAATACTCGATTTATCTCCGAATTTAAATTGGGCGTTCGACACGCCTGCTGCAAACAAGAAACAGGCGACTAAAAAAAACTTCATGTAGTTTTTCATCATAGGTATAATTTTTAGTTCAACAAATTCAATATAGTTCTATTTTATATCATCGTTTACACTCTTATATATCTTATTTTATGCGCCTTACAGTGCTTCAAGTTACTTTCTAATGGTAACGTTTACATTTATCGACATACAAACAAGTGCTATTATTACGCAATTATGCCGAGCTTCGTTTCATTAATTCGGCATTTAAAATCATTTGTATACTTGAGCGCTCTGGTTCGTTAATCCGTTGTATTAAAAGCTCTCCTGCTCTTTTCCCAATTTCTCTTGCCGGCTGCCTCACTGCAGTTAGTGGTGGATTCAGACTACTAGCCCAATACATATCGTCAAAACCTACAATTGCCACATCATCAGGAATGGTAAGTTTGCGTTTATGAATGGTTTCAAGGGCACCTAATGTTATCAGGTTATTACCGGTAAAAATCGCATCGGGAGGTTCGGGCAAATTCAATAGCTCCTCACACAGTTGCACGCCACTCGGCAATTTAGAGTCACCATGTTTAATAAGTTCATCCAAAACCGGAAGGCCATTATGCTCCAATGCCTTTACATATCCTTTATCACGATAGGTAGTTGATGGAATAGTGGTTAATCCCGAGATGATAGCTATTCGTTTGTAACCTTGCTTTGCTAAAAAGTCAACCGCATTAAAGGCACTATCTTCATTATTTACCAGCACTACGTCAACATCAGTATTGCTTAGGCCCCTGTCGACACATACTACAGGCAAGCCGTCCTTAACCATTCTTTTTAATTGAATATCGTCTTCGCTGGCCGGTGCAGCAATAATTCCATCAATGCCCTCCGACTGCAATATCTCAAGGTATAATTTTTCTTTCTTCTCATCCTGGCTAAAATTACACATAATCAGTGCATAATTATTATTATATGCCACCTCTTCAATACCTTCAAGAACATCAACATAAAAAGGGTTTTGAATATCAGGAATCAATACACCGATTAAATTCCCCGATACGCTTTTAGACCGTAAACGCTTGGCCACCCTGCTGGGCTGATATTTAAGTTCTTTAATCGCCTTTAAAATTCGTGCCCGGGTTGCATCATTTACTTTGCCATTATTATTGAGCACACGAGATACCGTGGCAATAGACACCCCGGCTCGTTTTGCTACATCTTCCATACTGGCCATACGACAAAGTTTTAGTTAAGTTTTTATTCTATTTTATTGCGCAATAATACAAAACGCTTTGCAATGTAAACGTTTTCATGTAAAAATAAAAATTTTTCGTCTGCTTTTATTTTTATACAAGCTTAACATCAAGTCTCCCTACAAAGCTTTTTATTCTCTTTTTCAACCACATACAACAAGCAATAACTCTTTTTTAAAAAAATAGCCTGAATAAAAATCCTCTTTTAACTTTTTCACGATTTGCTGTTTTAGTGAGAATATTGATGTTAACGTTTACATTTAATAAAAACTTTGTATTTTTGAAACAATTTAAGTAATACAGTATCATGCTGAAACAATCAAACTTTAAGCTTATTTCCATCATTTTGCTGATGGCTTTGGTTATTTGTTGTACAAATAGGCCAGATTCTCAAAAAGAGAAAAATCTGGATAATATCTGCTACAATCTTTTTATTAATCCGCCAAACGACTACCGCACACACACTTTCTATTCTATTAATGATTCGCTTACCGAAAAAGAAATCCAACGTCAGATAATTGATTTCAAACAAGCGGGACTGGGTGGTTTTTACCTTCACAGTCGTTCTGGCTTAATCACCGAATTTTTAGGAGACGACTGGTGGAAGATTATGAAAGCATCGGTTGAAGCAGCCAACCAGGCAGGATTAAATTGTATGTTTTACGATGAAGACAAATGGCCAAGTGGATTTGCAGGAGGTATTGTTCCGAGAATGGATGAGAATTTCAGGGCGAAATGCCTCGCCCGTTTAGAAAAAAACACTCCACTGCCCGAAGGCGCTCAAATTATTGCCGAAGACGAAAAAACAAATTACGTTTTATACACCTCGCAGTTTGGATACGATATTTTTAACGGCACCTGTTATGTTGACTTATTTAATCCCGAAGCAGTTCAGGCATTTATAGACGTTTCTTACCGGCCCTATGTTGACAAGTACAAAACAGCTATTACAACTTATACTCCGGCCATTTTTTCAGACGAACCGCATGTGCATGCACGCTATTTCGACAAGAACACTCCAAATCTGGGCACACTCTCCTACTCGCCCTGGCTGGAAAAAAAATTTAGCGAAATGCATGGATACAAGCTGCGTGATAAACTTCCGCTTCTATACGAAGAAAAAGACAACTGGCGAGAAGTTCGCATGCATTACTATCAGGCAAAGGCTTTGGCTTTTGAAGAAAGTTACACCAAACAACTTGCTGACTATTGTGGCAAAAATGGTTTTGATTATACCGGGCACTACCTGGCCGAAGATATACTTTACAAAGTACGCGACCGCGCTGCAAATACCATGCTTCATTACCGCAGCATGCAACAACCGGGTATGGATATGCTGGGTTTATCAATTACCAACAAACTTATAACTGCCCGCAATTTAAGTAGTGTGGCTAACCAATACGGAAAACAAAAACGTTTAAGCGAATTGTTTGGAATTAGCGGTCAGAATATGAATTTTGAAGACCGAAAATGGTTGGCAGGCTGGCACAGTATTCTGGGTGTTAATCATTTTTGTCCGCACCTTACATTGTACAGCATGAAAGGGCATCGCAAACGCGATTACCCCCCAACTTTTTCATACCAGCAGCCGTACTGGAACTACAATAAAAAAATAGAGGATTATCTCGGACGCATTGCCTATGCTGCATCAATTGGCAAATACGTGCCACAACTTTTGGTCATTAGTCCACTGGAAAGCGAATATATTAAAGGAAACAACGATGGCGAATTTACAAGTGGCATGCTGGAAGCTTTAGATGTTCTGCAAGCTTTGCATTACGACTACGATGTTGGCGATGAGCAAATAATGGCTGACACGGCTTTTGTTCAGGCAAATAAGCTGGTAATTGGCGCAATGCAGTACGGACACATTGTTTTACCCGACATGATTTCAATACGCGAAACAACACTAAAACTGATTGAAACGCTGCAAAAAAACGGAGGACTGGTTATTAATTTCGGACGCTTTCCTGTGTACGTTGACGGGAAAAAAGATGAAGATAGATTGGCAATGTTAAAAAAATCAACCCTATTCCTTTCTGCTGCCGAGGCACCAAAACTACTTCCGGAAAAAATAAAACCAAATGTTACATTAAAGGGAGTAAACACGGATAAAATTTGGACGCAAACCCGTAAAGTCCAAAACGGACAACTTATTAATTTCTATAACAGTTCGCGCACCCAAAGTATACAGTTTGATTTGGTTGCTGACTTTAACAACGTACCACTTCTTTGGGACCCTTCGGAAATAGAATGCTATACCCTGGAGAAGAACAAGGATGGATCGTATTCAATTGAACTAAGCCCATCATCGAGCATATGGATAACAACCGGAGAAATAAACAACACCATACCAATTTCCGGCGATTATAAACTGCCCGAACTCCGAAAAAATGTTTTTGTGTTTGAAAACGAATGGCAGGGCGAAAGGAAACATGCCAATGCCATAACGCTCGATTTTGCTCAATACTCCACCAACGGGGACAAAACAATGAGTACTCCAGAGCCTGTCATCGGTATTTTTAACCGTTTAGCCAGCCAAAACTATATTGGTCAATTGGTTTTAAACTACCCTTTGCATGTTAAAACCTTGCCCCAAACCTGCCAGCTTGTTTTAGAACAACCTGACATGTACTCATCAGTTTCAATAAACGGAACAGAAATAGTTTTCAATACCAACCAGTACTATATCGATCGAACATTTAAAAGTACTGATATCTCTGCACTGATTTCGGCAGGTGACAATAATATTCAGCTGAAACTTGATTTTAAAGCACCACAACCACTCAGTTCCGACCCTGTTGAACGTTACGGAACCGAAATAGAAAGTATTTATCTGACAGGAGACTTTGCCGTGGAGGGAAAAAATGAATTGACCACCAATAATACGCAACGTAATCGCACGGGCGACTTTCAGGAACGACCGGCACATCAGTTCTCCGCCTTTTCAATTACGGCTGAAAAAGACATATTTAGCGGCAATTTAACAACCGAAGGTTATCCTTTTTACGCCGGAAGTTTCTCCTTGTCTCAGGATTTTGAAATGGCCCCGCCTGCTCCCGGAAACGAGTATTACCTTGAGCTCCCCAACTGCGAAGCCATTGTTGCAGTAGTTGAAATAAACGGCCAGGTTGTCGATACCCTGGTATGGGCACCCTTCAGAACAGAAATAAGCAACTACCTGTACGAAGGTAAAAACAAGCTTAACATCACCCTTATAAATTCGTTACGTAACCTACTTGGCCCCCACCATCACAAGGGCGTGGAACTTATAAAAGTTGGACCGCGAAGCTTTACCGGATCAGGGGGTTTCCCCGATGGCCGGGGTGAAAAAGATTGGTACGATCTTAGAAAAAAAGAAATAGAAACTGCCATATGGACAGATACATACAACCATATTCCCTTTGGTTTTATTGAAAATGTAAAAATAACTTCTTCAAAATAAATTTACGATGATGCAAAAAATTTTAATGACAATAACTGCAATACTCACCCTATTTATTCTCTCATGCTCGGCTCCGGTAAAAAAGGAAGAAAACAAAACGACAGAAAAATGGAGCATAAAAATGGCAGAAGCTGTGATGCACCGATATGATACACTTGCTTACTATAACGGCCGAACCCGCGCCGGTTGGTCGTACGATGTTTCCTTGTTAGGTGCAGCAATTTATAAATTAGGAGATGTTGACCAAAAATATTCGGATTACCTCAAAATTTTTATTGATATGCTGGTGGACAAAAACGGGAATATTGAACGTTACGATATGGAAAAATACAATATCGACCTGATTCGCCCGGCAACCTGCCTGCAAATTCTGGCAAACGATACCGGAGAAGAAAAATATAAAAAAGCCATTCCACAGTTTATTGAGCAAATGGAAAAACACCCAAAAACAGAAACCGGGGGATTTTGGCACAAGAAACGTTATCCGTGGCAAATATGGCTCGATGGAGTTTATATGGCGGCGCCTTTTTTGTCTCAGTATGCAACAGAAAACAACCAGCCACAATGGCACAGTGTGGTTACACACGAAATTTTGCTGGCTTACGAAAAAACTGTAGATCCGGAAACCGGGCTTTTGTACCACGCCTGGGATGAAAGCAAAGAACAACGCTGGAGCAACCCGAATACCGGACAATCTCCTCACTTCTGGAGCCGTGCAATGGGGTGGTATGTTATGGCAATTGTTGATGTGCTGGATTTTCTCCCTGAAGACCACCCGGACCGACCTGCTCTTATTGAGACATTAAACAAAACACTTGAAGCACTGCTTAAGGTACGTGATCCGGAAAAAGGCGTTTGGTACCAGGTACTCGATATGGGCAGAGCGGAAGGCAATTACCTTGAAGGTTCGGGTACGGCAATGTACATTTATGCCATGGCAAAAGGAGCTAAAAAAGGATATCTTGCTAAATCGTATCTTGATATTGCAAATGTCGCTTTTAATGACATGGTTGATACTTTTATTATTACTGATGAAGATGGATTAATAAGCATGGTTAACATTTGTGGAAGCTGTGGTCTGGGTGGTAATCCATACAGAGATGGCTCTTACGATTATTATATTAATGAGAAAATTGTTAAAAACGACACAAAAGGTGTTGGGCCATTTATTCTGGCAGCAATTGAACTTAACCGTTAAAAGAACTTGATTACATGCTACTTAAAATAAAAAATACCACCCTACTACTATTGTTGCTTATTTTTACAGCCAACCGCCTGGTGGCCGAAAGCCAGAAAATACTAATCACTGAGTTTATGGCTATTAACGACAAAACCATAAGCGATGAAGATGGTGACGATAGTGACTGGCTTGAGTTATTTAACCCCGGAGACAACACTGTTAGCCTGAACGGCTGGTATTTAACCGATAAAGCAGACAACCTGACTAAATGGAAAATACCCGATATCAACTTAAAAGCCGGTGAATACTTACTGATTTTTGCATCAGAAAAAAAACGCGATAATCCTGCCAGCGAACTACATACCAATTTTAAACTTTCAGGATCAGGGGAATTTTTAGCAATTGTAGAACCTGATGGAGTTACCATTTCCCATTCCTATGGCGAAAGCTATCCTGCTCAGCGTGAAGACATTTCTTACGGCCTTTACCAGAGCCAATACCTGTTCTTTTCAGAACCAACACCAGGCTTTACAAACGTTTTGGGCGAAGCTGTTCAGCCGCCTCAATTTAGTAAAACCCGTGGATTTTATGATTCGCCATTTCAGGTAACACTATCAACGATAGGCAGCGGAATAAAACTCTATTATTCTACAGACGGCACAAGACCCGATGCCGAAAATGGGACTTTATACACTTCACCCATTCAAATTTCAACAACTACTCCGCTTAGTGTTGTTGCCATAAACCAGGCAGGAGTGGCAAGCGATATTATCTCGCATACTTATTTCTTTATAAACGATATAGTTCAGCAACCCAATAACCCTGCTGGTTATCCTTCCACCTGGAGTAAATTCAAATACAAATCAGGATATGCTCCGGCCGATTATGAAATGGACCAGCAAATTTGCAATCATACCGATTATAAAAACCTAATGGATGATGCCCTTTTATCGGTCCCCACCTTATCAGTTGTAACAAATGTTGGCTACTTGTTTTCTCACGAAAAAGATGGCGAAACCGGGGGGATATATATTTTTACCGGAGACTCGGGAGAAGGAGGTGCAGGTTCTGATTGGGAAAGACCCGCATCTGTAGAATATTATGATCCGGCAAGCAATAAACAATTTCAACTAAATTGTGGATTGAGGTTGCACGGTGGCAACAGCCGTGTGCCCGACAACAGTGGAAAACACTCATTCCGCCTATCGTTTAGAAGCATGTATGGTCCATCAAAACTACAGTACCGTTTTTTCGATGACCCCACAGCCACAAACGAATTTAATGCTTTGGTACTGCGCGCAGGCTACAACTATTCCTGGACAAAGAACGATCCGAAACAACGTCAAAACGCCCAATACCTGCAAGATCCGTTTGCAAAAGATGCCCAACGTGCACTCGGACAGGTATCGGCCCATCAAAAGTTTGTACACCTTTATTTAAACGGCCTTTACTGGGGCTTATACAATGTTTCTGAAAAACTTACCAACGATTTTATGGAATCGTACCTAAACGGAGAGGAAGACGATTTTGATGTAATTAAAGATCACGGAGGACAGGTTGACGGCTACTGGACATCCTGGACACATTTATATAACCAGGCAAAAGCCGGTTTATCAAGCAATACCAATTACCAGAAGGTTCAGGGCAAAAACCCTGATGGAACAATCAATCCTGCTTTTGAAAATCTTTTGGATGTTGAAAATCTGGCTGGTTATATGCAATACAACATGTACATTGGTAACGAAGACTGGGACCACAACAATTGGATTGCAGCACGAAACCGGGTTACCAACGACGCCGGATTTCGCTTCTTTGCATGGGATGCCGAAACCTCGATGACCAGTGTAAATGCAAACATGGTTAACGAAAATAACGAGGAAAATCCAAGTTGGTTTTACCAGCTCCTGCAAGGAAATGAAGATTTCAGGGTACTTTTTGCCGACCAAATTCAAAAAAACTTTTTAAACGGTGGGCCACTCTCACCGGAAGCCTGTATAGAACGGTACACCAAACTGGCAGATGAAATTGATTTGGCCATTATTGCTGAATCGGCCCGCTGGGGAGACTACCGTAAAGATACCGATCCCTCGGACGGCACCCGGGTTTTGTATACCCGTAACGAACACTGGCTGCCGCGAAAAGAATATTTGCTTAATAATTACTTTCCGTACCGTACCGACATTGTGGTTGAACAATTTCGGAATATTGGCCTTTTCCCCAACATTGAAGCACCTTTATTTAGCGAGCAAAGTGGAGAAAAAACAACTGCGATTAATCTGGGCATGACAACCAACTATGGCGATATTTATTACACTACCGATGGCAGCGACCCACGCGAACAAATTACATCGAACATTACCGCCTCAGCGCAACTCTTTGGAAGCGCTATCTATTTGGCCGATGACGTTACGGTAAAAGCACGGGCCAAATCGGGCAACGAGTGGTCGCCGTTAACCGAAGGTACTTTCACCTTCGACAATGTTACCGCTATTGATGATGTTGTTCAAAATAATCTTTTCCACGACAATTATCCTAATCCGTTTAACCGTTCAACAACAATCAGGTACAGGCTGCCTGCCGATGGCAACGTACAATTGGATATTGTAACCATTGATGGCCGGCTTGTTGAAAACCTGTTTTCAGGATATCAGTGGCAAGGCGAAAACCGGGTTGAGTGGAATGCTGCCGGAAGTAAGTCGGGAATATATATTTACCGCTTACAATATAACAACCAATCCTATTTTGGGAAACTGGTATATAACAAGTATTAACAGCCATCAAGCTTAATGAAACTTATTAACTTTATATCAATCTGATAAAACATACCAAATGAAACGAGCATGTAAAATATTACACCCGGGAGGATTAACAAAATAAATGCGAGTTCCACACTATACCACTAAAAACAAACAATCTTAATAGTATGAAAAAAAATATCTACCTGTTCTTATTGATGATTTTTACCTACCAATTAAACGCCCAATCTCAGAAAGTCGTTATTTCTGAATTTATGGCTATTAACGACAAAACCTTGTACGATGAAGATGGTGACGACAGCGACTGGATTGAATTACATAATCCGGGCGATGCCTCTATAAATGTAAATGGCTGGTACCTTACCGATAAAGCAGACAATCTGACCAAATGGGAAATACCAAACATTACCATCCAGGCAGGTGGATATCTAATCGTTTTTGCTTCAGAAAAGAAACGAAATGACCCTTCGGGCGAGCTTCATACCAACTTTAAACTATCAGGATCAGGCGAATACCTTGCAATTGTTGAAGCCGATGGCACAAGCATATCACATGCTTACAATCCTGCATTCCCGGCACAAAGAAAAGATGTATCGTACGGTATTTATCAGGGACAGAATGTTTATTTTGATTCACCAACGCCGGGAGCCGAAAACACACATGGAAGCCTACCGTTCGCCCCATCATTTAGTATTTCACGTGGGTTTTATACCGCACCTTTCGAACTTACACTTTCGAGTCCTGATAATATTTCGATTTATTACACCACCGATGGCACACGTCCAAATAAATCAACAGCAACGCTGTATACTGCGCCACTAAATATTTCCAAAACAACTCCAATAAGTGCTGTGGCTATTAATACAGATAACGAAAGCAGCGAAATAATTACAAATACCTATTGGTTTATCAGCGATATTCTGGAGCAAGACAACACGCCTGAGGGTTATCCTGCTGACTGGAAGAAAGAAAGTAGCTCTACCCCCATTCCTGCCGATTATGAAATGGATGAGGACATTTGCAATGCTGAAGAATACAAGAATTTAATGGAAGAAGCCTTAACCTCAATCCCCTCAATAAGTATTGTTACGTCGAAACATTATTTGTTTTCGGATGTAGAAGATGAAAATGAAGGCGGCATTTATATTTACACCGGAAAGCCAAGTGCTACCGGAGAAGATTGGGTACGACCCACTTCGGCCGAATATTACGATCCAAAAACCGAAGATCAGTTTCAGCTGAATTGCCAGTTACGTCTGCACGGCGGTAACAGCAGAAACCCATCCAACAGCCCTAAACATGGCTTTCAGCTGCGGTTTAAATCGGCTTACGGCCCTTCTAAATTAAACTTTAACCTGTTTGATGAAAAAAGTGCTACAAACGAATTTAATGCCTTGGTGCTGCGCGCTGGTTACAACTTTTCATGGACAAAAAACAACGAAACCCAACGTACCGATGCCCAATACCTGCAAGACCCCTTTGCCAAAACAACGCAATTGGCCATGGGGCAACCTTCGGCACACGAACGTTTTGTGCACCTGTACATTAACGGACTATACTGGGGGGTTTACAATCTTTCCGAAAAAATTACAAACGACTTTATGGAGTCGTATCTGAATGGCGAAGAAGACGATTTTGACGTTGTAAAAGACCATGGCGATGTAGTAGATGGAAACAGAACCATGTGGAACAAAATGATGAGCCAGGCAGGAACAGGATTATCCAACAACAGCAACTACCAAAAATTGCAGGGAAAAAATCCGGACGGAACAATTAACCCCGGCTACGACAACCTGCTTGATGTTGAAAATTTTATTGATTACATGATTTACAATATTTATATTGGCAACGGCGACTGGGATAATAACAATTGGATTGCCGCGCGTAACCGCGTTACAAACGATGCCGGGTTTCGGTTTTTTGCATGGGACGCTGAAACATCAATGACAGATTTGAACTTCGATAACTCGGAACTAAACAACAGCGACAACCCAAGCTGGATTCTTCAGAAACTAAAAGCCAACAACGATTTTAAAGTACTTTTTGCTGATAGAGTTCAGAAAAATCTATTTAACGATGGGCCTTTGTCACCCGGGCAAGCTGCCAATAATTACGTTGAACTTGCAAATGAAATAGATAAAGCAATTATAGCAGAATCGGCCCGGTGGGGAGATTACAGAAGAGATGTTGATCATTCAAGCGAGACATTATACACCCGAAACGACCATTGGTTGCCACGTAAAGAATATCTGCTGAACAACTACTTTCCGTTCCGTACCGACATTGTTGTGGAGCAATTCCGAAATATTGGCCTTTTCCCCAATATTGAAGCACCTTTGTTTAGCGAAGAAAGTGGAGAAAAATCAAGTGCGATTAACCTGGAAATGACAACCAATTACGGCAGTATTTTTTACACAACCGATGGCAGCGACCCCCGCGAACAAATTACTTCTAACATTGCAAGTTCGGCCCAAATATTTAGCAGTGCTATCTATTTAGCCGATGATGTTACGGTTAAAGCCAGGGCAAAATCGGGTAACGAATGGTCACCAATAACAGAAGGTACTTTCACCTTTGATGGCCTTACTGCAGTTGAAGCAATTGCCACGAATATGCTTACGCACAAAAATTATCCAAACCCATTCAGAACCTCAACAACCATTGAGTATAATTTACCAGCCGATGGCAACGTATCTGTTGAAATTTTTACAATGGATGGCAGAATTATTGAGCATATTTATTCCGGCTTTCAATTTCAGGGGCTCAACCAGGTAACTTGGAATTCTTCGTCTTTTAACTCCGGAATTTACATGTACAGAATACGTTTTAATGATGAAACTTACCTTGGAAAATTAATTCGTAGTAAATAATTACACGTAAACAAAACAAAATCATTTATTTTCTTTCATTTTCGTTTGTTTTCGTTTATTTTTGACACAGAAAAAGAACGAAAGCATTACTATTTTCATTTACTACCTGTTAATGTACTTTATATTTTAAGGTATACTACAATTTTAAAGCAACAATGACTCAGTTAAAAAAATATATAATTGCAATAGACCAAAGCACTTCAGCTTCAAAGGTAATGCTGTTTAACAAACAAACCGACCTAATTCACAGGGTTAGCATTGCCCACGAGCAGTTTTACCCTAAAAACGGTTACGTTGAACACAATGCTGAAGAAATATTTGCAAACGTAGTAACCGGACTTGAACGTTTGGTGGCTGAAACACAGGTAAAGGAAAGTGAAATAGCAGGATTGGCTATTACAAACCAGCGCGAAACAGCACTAATATGGGACAAAACAACCGGCAAACCGGTTTACAATGCTATTGTTTGGCAATGCCAGCGTGGAGCGCCATTCTGTAAAGAACTTAGCAAGCAAGGCTACGAAGAAACCGTTCGCAAAAAAACCGGTTTAATAATCGATCCTTACTTTTCGGCAAGCAAGCTTCGTTGGCTAATGAAAAACAACGAAAGTTTACAAAATAAAGCGCAAAAAGGGGAGTTAATGTGCGGCACCATGGACAGCTGGTTACTTTATAAATTAAGTGGAGGAAAAGTGCATGCAACCGACTACTCGAATGCCTGCCGTACCATGCTTTTTAATATAAAAACATTGCAATGGGACGATGAACTTATTACACTTTTCGGTCTCCATAAAAATATGTTCCCTGAGGTGAAATTCAGTGATGAAATTTTTGGATACACAGCCCCCGGAATGGTTTCTGAGATGCCGCTTCCCATTGCCGGATTACTTGGCGATTCGCATGCTGCCCTGTTCGGACAACGTTGTTTTGACCCCGGGATGGCAAAATCTACCTACGGAACAGGATCATCAATGATGATGAATATTGGCAGTACCGCAAACGATGCACCAGAAGGGCTGGTTACTTCAATCGGTTATGCCTGCAATAAAAGTGTTAAATATGTTTTTGAAGGCAACATCCATTGTACAGGCGACACCTTAAACTGGTTAAAAAACGAAGTACAGTTAATAAATACATCTGAAGAGATTGAACCACTGGCAACTTCAGTTAGCAATAACAATGGAGTATACCTGGTGCCTGCTTTTGTTGGGCTTGGAGCACCGTACTGGGACAATGAAGCCCGCGCCTGCCTCTCGGGAATGCCACGAAATACAACCAAAGCGCATATTGTGAGGGCAGCTGTTGAAAGCATTGCCTACCAGGTAAAAGATTTGGTAACTCTGATGGAAGAACAGGGTAATATTCCATTGAAGGAGCTCCGCGTTGACGGTGGACCAACCCGAAATAGTTTCCTCATGCAATTTCAATCCGATATACTTTCAAGAAAAGTGGCTGTTTCCGAAATAGAAGAAATATCGGCATTGGGTTCAGCATTTATGGCCGGACTGGCAACTGGTTTTTGGAAAGATCTGGATGAGCTAAAAAGTTTAAGGAAAGAGGGTAAATCATTTTACTCAAAAATGGAGCAACCAATAAATGAAAAGCTTTACAAAGGCTGGAAGAAAGCTGTTGAACGAGCGCGCCTATAGAGCTAAGAAATTGAGCTAATAATTAAAACAAGATAAAATGAATAATAAAGAATCGTTTGGCGTAATTATCGCAACAAGGAACATTTTTAATTTTCAGCTGGCAGTTGATGCGCGTAAGAAAGTAATAGAGAAGCTAACTAAAATGGGATTCGGCACTGTAATTTTACCTGAAGACCAAACTCCAACGGGAAATATTGAGGGCTACGAAGATGCCATTAAATGTGCAAAATACTTTAAACAAAATGCCGATAAAATTGATGGAATAATTGTTGTTTTGCCAAACTTTGGCGATGAGCTTGGTGTTGTTAACACCATTAAAATGGCCGGTTTAAATGTTCCCGTTTTGGTTCAGGCCTGCGACGACGACAACGACAAAGTTGACGTAAAAAGCCGCCGCGATTCGTTCTGTGGAAAACTGTCGGTGTGCAACAATTTCTACCAGTATGGCATTAAATTTACCGATACCACCTACCACACCTATAGCCTCGACAGTGATACCTTTACAAAAGACATTTACAAATTTGCTGCCGTATGCCGTGTTGTAAAAGGGTTAAAAGGCTTGCGCGTTGGTGCTATCGGCACACGCCCTATCGGTTTCCAAACCATGCGTTTTAGCGAAAAAATACTTCAGCAAAACGACATAACCGTAGTACCTGTTGATATGTCGGAGATTTTGGCTGCTGCCGAAAAAATCGATGAGAACGCAAAAGAAGTAATTGAAAAAGTGCAAGCCATTCAGGATTACGGAACCTGCCACATATTACACAAGAAACAAATTTTTAAGCAAGCGCGTTTTGGGTTGGCAGTTGAAAACTGGATTGAAGAAAACGATATCGACATTTCGGCACTGCAATGCTGGGAATCGATTGAAAAAAATTACGGCTGTGCAGCCTGTGTAACCATGAGTATGATGGGCGAAAAACTTATGCCATCGGCCTGCGAAGTTGACGTTGCCGGTACAATTGGCATGTATGCACTGGCATTGGCCGCTCAAAAACCATCGGCATTGCTCGATTGGAATAATAACTTCGGTGAAGACCGTGACAAATGTGTACTTACCCACTGCAGCAACTATCCAAAGTCGTTCTTCGAAAATGAAATTGAAATTGGCAGCCTTGATGTGTTGGGAACTGTTTTGGGTCAGGAAGATACTTTTGGAGCCGTTAAAGGCAAAGTTGCACCGGGTAAAATGACTTATTTCCGCATTTCTACCGACGACACAAATGGAACTATAAAATCGTACCTGGGAGAAGGACGAATTACCGACGACCCTTACGGTATGGATGGAGGAATTGCAGTTTGCGAAATTCCAAACCTGCAAAACCTGATGAAATACATGTGTAAAAATGGCTTCGAGCATCACGTAGGAATGGTTCGAAGCCACGTAGGCGACATTCTTGAAGAAGCAATTGGCAACTACCTGGGTTGGGAATTGTACAAACATCAGTAAGCCAACACAAACGTTCAAAGTTTAAGATTGAATATGATGCATTTTACAGATAAAGAACTTGAAATTAAATCAGCTCAGTATCGAAAAGCTCTGCTGAAATATATAAAATTGGCTAAAGCCGGACATACAGGAGGCAGCCTCTCGTGTACCGACATTTTAAACGTTTTATACAACGATGTGATGAATGTTGGCCCCGAGAATTTCTCAGATTGCAATCGCGACCGATTTATACAAAGTAAAGGCCACTCGGTTGAAGCCTTATATGTTGTTTTGGCTGACAAAGGTTTTTTCCCTGAAACCGACCTTGAAACGCTTTGTCAATACAAATCAAAATATATGGGGCATCCCACCCGAAAAGTTGCCGGCGTGGAGTTTAATACCGGGGCGTTGGGCCATGGTTTACCAATTAGTGCAGGCATTGCTTTAGCTGCAAAAAAAGACAAAGCCGCATACCGCGTATTTACGCTCCTGGGCGATGGTGAGCTGGCCGAAGGATCGAATTGGGAAGCAGCAATGATGGCAGCCCACTATAAACTTGATAACCTGATAGCCATTCTCGACCATAATGCGCTACAAATTACCGGCCCAAACCGCGAAGTTTGCAGCCCCTATCCTATTGCTGAGAAATGGGAAGCTTTTGGGTGGAAAGTTGTGGAAACTGACGGTAACAATATTGCAGAACTTCGCAAAACATTAAAAAAAATACCAGCAAAAAATGGCAAACCTACATTTGTTATTGCCAACACGATAAAAGGCAAGGGAGTAAGCTTTATGGAAAACGAAAAGAAATGGCACCATGGTGTTCCTTCTGACAATCAATACGATTTAGCCGTAAAAGAAATAGAAGCTGAATTGGAACAATTAACTGTGTTTAAGTAAATAAGATGGAAAAATTAAGTATGGGAAAGGCCAACCTTGAAGTATTTTCAGAAACCTTAAGCGAACTGGCCGAACAAAATAAAAATATTCTGGCTGTTACCAGCGACTCGCGAGGGTCTGGGAAATTGGTACCCTATGCCGAAAAACATCCTGAACAAATAGTTGAAGTGGGTATTGCTGAACAAAATCTTGTTGGAGTTTCAGCAGGACTGGCCTCTACAGGGAAAAGCGTTTTTGCTGTTTCGCCGGCTTGCTTTTTAACCGCACGATCTTTGGAGCAGGTAAAAAATGATGTAGCCTACTCTAACCAACCCGTTGCATTGGTTGGAATTAGCGCCGGGGTAAGCTACGGTGCATTGGGCTCAACACACCACTCAACGCACGATGTGGCCGTTTTACGAACAATGAATAACATAGACATTGTTATACCTGCCGATAACCTTGAAGCTCGTGAAGCTATAATTGCCGCAGCGGAAAGCAAAAAACCGGTTTATATTAAATTCGGGAAAAAAGCAATGCCCCACCTTCCTCGTATTAACAAAGAATTTAAAATAGGCAAAGCATCAACCATTTGCGAGGGTAACGATGTAAGCTTTATTGCTTGCGGCGAAACAGTACTTCCGGCATACGAAGCGGCCCAACTGCTGAATTCGAAAGGCATAAGTGCCGAAGTTATTAGCATGCATACGGTTAAACCACTCGATACAGCTGCAATGCTTAAATCGGCTAAAAAATGCAAATGTATAGTTACCGTTGAAGAACACAGCATTGCCGGAGGCTTGGGTGAAGCAGTAGCAACAATACTGTTCTCCGAAAAAATATACAAACCTTTTAAATTGGTTGGCATACCCGATGAAGATACGATTGCCGGATCGCAGGGGGAAATTTTTAATCATTACGGCATAAATGCCGAAGGCCTTGCCCAAACTGCTGAAAAATTGCTTGCGAAATAAAAGGCATTGCTACTTTTACTTTTAACAAAGCTCGCCGGGATCAGAAAATGTAAGTTTACTTCTTTCTATCCCGGCGAGTTTTTTATAGCAAAATGTGCCTCAAATACATTTGGTATTTTTTTTACCCTGTGCAAACCTTTTCAAACAGGGACTATCGTTCTGTATAAAATTCTTTCAGGTAAAAAACAGCTTCCGGAACTCTTTCGTCGGCACCGGGTTCATCCCAGCCCGGTTTATACTTATCGCCACTTTTAAATTTCTGCACATCGTCTGTTAAACGGTATTCTCCGGTGCGAAATTCTATGCGTTCAGGACTTCCTTCAGCCGCAAATTGAAAATCTTTAGCGAGCGTTTTTCCATTAATACTCACCTGGTACTTCTCATTTTCTGCATTAAACCACACATCAATACTTACCCATTGGCCAGCCTTAAACTCATAAAGTTCTGTTAATCTATTCTCGCCATTTTTAGCCAATAACTGCCCATTGGAGTCTAATTGCAATTGTATGCACCTTGCTCCATTGGCTGCTAGTAACTCAATAGCCAGCAGCTCAGGATTCGATTCAGTAAACAGCTGAAAGTGAATGGTATTTTCCGCTTTTCGGGCGAATACCCGCACCGCTTTTGCATAGTCGTACGGGTCGGCATCTTTTAAACAAAGAACATTTTCAGGATGACTTGGCGATTTACTGACCTCAACCGGGCACCAGCGTGGCGAGTAAATATTCCAATTGGCGACTACCCCTCCGGGAATCATTTCATTGAAATTATCGTTTACCGGCTGAGTCACCTCACCCTGCACGGGTACCGGAATTCGCGCAATCCACATGTCTTCTTTCGACACCGAGTAAACCACCCACATATCGTCTCCCGGAGGATTACCATTCCCCTCAACAATACCACGCATGTATTGTGGCCCGGGCCGCTTTTCCATTCCCCAGAAACGTTTAACCGGCACTTCAGTATGCACATTTAGCAGGTTATTAAAATGCAAGCCATCGTTACTTGTGGCAATACTTAAAGGATGACGGGCCATGCTGTTTGTTGGATTATAAACCAGGGCATACTGACCGTTATCTAAACGCTGGCCCCAGATTTTTGCTCCACCATAGGTTAATGTATTGCATTGCACGGGTGCAGTCCATGTATTTCCATTATCGTTTGATGTGGTTACCCAACGACTTTTAAAAAATCCGACGATGGTACTATCCGGGAGAGTATAAAAGCAAAAGGCCTGCCCCGGTCGCTCCTTGCCATCAATTGGCGGTACACGAAAAAAATCTTTTCGATCCTCAGCCAACCGATGCTCTTCCCACCACTGCATACGCTTCACTTTATCGTTTAAAAAGGCATTACAGGCCGCCACAAAACCACTATCAGCTGATTCTGTAAAAAACGGATACCTTAACTCCTTCTCCCAATTATCATTAATTCGGATAAAATATATTGGGCCGAACTCGCCGTTTTCATAAATTTCGCGTACCACACGACCTGCGCCAACACCATAATGTGCTCCGTAAAAACCCATTGTAAGCAAGCGTCCGTTTGGTGCTACATAAAAGCCCATGCGCTGGTGCATATACATAAAATTAATATTAGCATTGCTGTCGGTCGTATAATATATCGGAAATATCAGCTGTGGTTTATCCCAGTTTTTTCCATCGGCCGAAGAAGTTATTAACGTGGCTCCGGGCGCTATGTGTTCGCCGGTTGGATTGGCCAAGTAATGGCAATAAAATCGGTTGTTCCAATAGGCCAGGTTGGGTGCATGATTGTAAGTCCATCCCAAGCCATCCGATTTTTCGGGGTAGCTTCGGTTTGCTCTGAATATCTGGTAATTTTGCACACCAACAGCCGGACGCATTTGCCCATCGTGGTAGCCATTTATATAATCGCTGTTTGAGGTATGATCGGTTCCCACATATTTAACGGGTTCTTTTAAATCAATCTCTTGCCCCATTGCAAATACGACTATAACAAGGGCAAATAAAGTTACTGAAAGTTTTATTATCATTTTTAACTAACTTTTCCGGTTAGAGAAATAGTTCTATTTTATTATTCTTTCGGCCACTCGCTTTTTAACTTATAATGAAAGGTACTATTTCGCGAATTAATACGGGCCTTCTGCACCTCAATTTTTTCGTTTCGCAACAAACGAAGCATTTCTGCACCGGCATAAAGCACCGGACCGTAACCGTGTGTAGCATAAATGCTTTTTCCGCGGTGATAATAATACGTATTATCGTGGGCAAAAGTGGTGCCTTCGCAGGTACCATCAACTGCACCATTTTCCAAAACACGGGTAGTTATAGCATTCCACCCGGTTAAAGCAACCGGGCCGTAAACATGGTTTATCCAGCCTTCGTTTATTCCTTTGGCCACCGCAAAAGTAAACATTGCTGTACACGAGGTTTCGGTATAGGTATTGTTTTTATCGAGCAGGTTATGCCAAAAACCGCTGCCATCCTGCAGGTTTGCAAGGCTTCTTATCATCGAGCGGTACAAATGCAATAATTCATCCCTGTCTTTATGATTTTCAGGCATCACTTCCAACAATTCAGCCATTGCCATTAAGGTCCAGCCGTTTGCTCTTCCCCAGTAAAAACGCGGATCGTAATCGCCCGAAGTTACACTCCAGCCATGATCGAACAATTCTTTTTCAGGAATATAAAGTCTTTCAGCCATTTGTAACAACTGGCGGGCAGCATCATCAAAATACTTGTTATCTCCGGTTAACACCCCCATGTTGGCCAAAAAAGGAACACTCATGTACAAATCGTCGGCCCAAATAGACTGGTATTGTGGACGGTGACGTGCCAGGGTTCCGTCGTCTAATCGGAACTGATTTTTTGAAACGTGTTCATCAACACGGTAAATTAATGGCAAATAATCTTCATTTTTATCTTTCAGGTAGGTTTTAATCATTGCTGCGCCAATCGAGCCACAGTCGTCGAGTGCATGAAAATTTAAAATACGGCCCCAATTGCCTATTTTTTCGCTCTTAATCTGTTCCTTGTTTTTCTCGAAATAGGGCAGATTTTTTAATACCCAATCGTAAAACCTGGTGTTGTTGGCAAAAAAAGCTTTATCACCGGTTACATCATCAATGTATTCGAAAGCCGACAGAACAACACCATGAGTATAGCTCCACTCGCTTGAAAAACCATGAGAAATCGTGGCATTCTTGTTAAATGCAGAAAAATCGGTAATTTCTTTACCCGTTTCTGAATCAACAATCATTTGTGCACTGGTTGACTCGTAATATTGGCGTACCCGATTTAAAACTTCCAGCACCGCATCTTCTGTTGGATATTCGTACGGCACCTCATACTCCGGAATTCTACCGGGAATATCCTCGTTGGTTTGGGCCAAAAGGCCTGCACTTAAAAACAGGACGAGTGCAGTGCCCAAAATTACTTTTTTGCCTGCACCAAGCAGGCCTGCACAACAAAATTGTTTTGCTTTTAATAATAGTTTCATTGTCATGATAATTTTTTTTTATTAAATGGATAAATAGATTAGTTCTACTTTATAATTTCAATAAAAGCTACGCATTGCCTGTTTGATGGTGTTTCAAGGGTTAGCAGTCCGCGGTATCCCCAATCGTTTTTACCGCCGTCCCATTTTATTTCTACTATTTGCGGTTCCGACCATTTTAAACTGTTTACATCTAACCATTGCAGTCTAACTTTCTCGACAAAAACCCAGGGATCCAAATCGATTTTGTAGCGCCCCTGCGGAAAATAAACGGCATATTGCCGGCCAATATTGGCTGTTACGTATGCTTGCATCATTGAAGGTACTGAAACCCTCGGAATTAACAGGTCGTTATGCGGATTACAATTGAAAATATCTAATTTTTTCAGCAACATGTCCATTGCTTTAAGGTTGGTTTGCACCCTTTTGTTAATGCCAGACCCCCACAATTTAGATGGTACCGAAGGACGGTGAAAACGTGCCGATGCACAACCACCAAAAATATTCCGCCAAAAACGATCAACAGCTTCCGTTTCCGAACCTGCTGAGAAGTTGGTACTTCCATCGGATGCTCCATATATTTTTACATTGTTCATGGGAATGGGGCCATAAGACGCAATTTTTTGACGTAAAAACATCAGGTAGTCCCAGTGGGCAGGTCCCCTGGCACCTTTCGAGTCCTGGTTGGTTTGCGAAATATCAACGTAATCAAATATATCTCCTTTCGACATTACATGACGCACCGCATTAAAAGCCGACAACTGCATATTGGTAACAAACACCTGCTTGTTCGCTTCATTGGCAGCATCCTTAACATAGGCTGCCCAGTAGTTTTCCCATGCTTCACTTTCGCTGCTTTCATTGTTTATATTATACAGTACATTATCGTATTTTAAACTTATAGATAGTAGTTTTTTTATAAAATTGTTTTGAAAATTTAGCTCATCGTGGGCATTTCTGTCAACTGTCGAATAAAAATCTTCCCGCCCTTTCCAGGTGCCCAAATCCATATTTATATTTCGTTCCGGATTCCAGGGGTGATTCTTCCAACGGCTTCCACTTCCAATATCAAAATGATCCCAAAGTGTTAGTTGAACAATTATCTCGCGTTTACTCGTTTCTTCTAAAAAAAAGGTTAAGCGATTCCAGTATTCTTCGTTCCACTGGTTTAAATCATACGTGTTTTCGCCCACTTTTTTAAAGGCGTACACATTGCCCTCATCTCTGTCTGACATGGAATTACGAACGTAATTTCCTGTTGCCGATTGTAATAAATCGAGGTGATCTGTTAACTGCTTGCCAGTCCATTGAAAAAGGTTATCATCATTGCTACCTCCTCTTAAAATAACAGGTTTGCCATGATATTGCCAATACCAGGTATTTTCATTGTAAATTTTAATTCCCTGGTATTCGTTTTCTTTTTCCTGTGCAAAAGTTATGTTCGATTGAAAACCGAACAAAACGAATAACACCAGAAGCAATTTTATTTTTCTCATTTCAAATATTTTAAATTTTACTCAGGAAGAACGGTAATAATCATGCGCTGATACGAATTTAGTGCTGGCTTACCACTATCAGTAACCTGAAAAATAAGATGAATCGTAGAAGCTTTATCTACCTCAGGTGCAACAAAACTTACTTTTTTCGACAGCGGGTTATTTAACTGAATTTTACCGTCGTATGTTCCGGCTTCTCTGTATTGCCACCATTTACAATCAATTTTGTCACCGTCTGGATCAATTGTTTTTTTAGCACTTAAAGTTACCTTCTCTCCTGCACGAACAGTTCGATCATGCTTCCCATCAGTTTTAATAATGGGTTGGTGGTTTGCATCTGCATATTTTTCAGCCACACACCAATCCATTCTGGCCTGAAAATCATTGTTTACATCATCAATCCACATTCTTAGCGATTTCTTTTTGTCGCCATCATCAACAGCATCTTTATAAACATGGTCAAATTCAGGTGTTTTCTCGAATCTTCCACCCCAACCGCCATAAGTAGGATCTTCGTAGTTTCTTAATCCGTTAAAAAGCGAATAAAAGAATGCCGGACTATCGCCCTCACTTACATAATCCTGCGGATATAAAGCACCAAGCGGTCCATGATTTTTCTTTACATTGTTTTCGATAAAATCATAGGTATTTTTCTGACTCCTGTAGTTCCAGGTACCAGCAAAAGAACCACAGTAAAGCATGGTTACTTCGGGGTAGTTTTGTTCGATGTAATTCCCTGCTCCATCCTGATACCAAATATTATACATTACAACTTTTGAAAGTGCTCTTTTATAATCTTCAGGATGCTCTGTCTTTAGCTTATAAAAAGCTCTGGCAGCCGTATTTCCACCACCCCATGCCTGAATATGAACAGGAGCCGGATTTTTCTCAAGTAAAACTTCCACAATTTTATCTGAACCGGGCGTATCTTTCCACTTTTCAGGAGTAAAGGTTATTTTACCGCCGGGGATTAGCTCCCATCTTTTATCTCTTAACCCTCTTAAATGATCATGTTCTTCATCTCCGATGTAACTAATTTCCTTCAATCTGGATACTTTCGGGTAATCAGGATTGTGTTTAATTAAATTTGAATAAACCTCTCCGTAGGCTTTCAACTGTTTCTCATACCAATCTTCGTTGCTATGTCCATCGCGTTGAAAAATGGAGTTTGTTTCAATAATTGCACAAAGATCAACATCGCAAGTGTACATCAAAAAACGTATCATTGAACTGTGATCATCGATTTCACCATCGGTCATTACAATAACACGTGGTTTCTGGACTTGTTTTTTTGCCATTGCTGCTCCTACAAACACGAATAGCATCAGAATTAATAAAATTTGTCTTTTCATGGTTTTTGGTTTTTATTTTAAACTATCTTTTTTGACTTAATGAAAAATGATCGGTGTTTACCAATCCTTGTTTTCCAAGAGCGGTGAGGCGCACAATGTTACTGCCTGCATTTAATTCAACAGGTACAATAACAGTTGTCCAGTCGGTCCAGGCACTTGTTGGCATAAATGAAACAGAAGGATTTACCACCTTTCCATTAACACGAAGTTCAGCTGGTCGAATGTCCGGTTTTCCGTGAACATACCTTATACCCAAATTATACTGCCCGGCCTCAGGTGCATTAAACTCTACCTGAATATAGCTCCCAACCTTATTTTCAGTATCAACATAACCTTCGCCTGTAAAACCAGAGTGTGCTGCCTGATTTTGTGCAATATACTCCCAGCAACTGTGGTGATCTTCCTTACCTGTATATTTCCCATCCTCTGCTTCCAATACTTTTACACGCGGAATCCGGCCCTCGGGAATTTTATGAAGGTCAGTAACTTTTATATAATCAGTATTGGGTAAGCCACCATCATTAATTGCTGCCAAACGAATGGTATTCATTCCTTTCTGCAACTCCACTTCAACCGATTCTGTTTTCCATGCCGGAAGCGCTTCGCTTTGTTTAAGTTTTAATTTGGCCACCTTTTTCCCGTTTACCAACAATTCTCCTGGGCGTGGGTCAATTTTTATATGCGTGTAACGCACACTTACCCGATGCATTCCAGTGTTTGTAGCTTTGTAGGTAACTTCCACATAGCTGCCTTTTTCATTTCTTGTATCCACAGCTCCTCGCCCCGAATGAGTAGAATGCGATGCATCGCTTAACATTACATTGTGCCAACAGCTATGGCGGTCGATACTACCGCTAAACTTTCCTTCTTCTGCTTCAAGAATTAGGGTTGAAGCCGGTATCTGATCGGCAGTAGTCCCATATTTTGCTTTCCAAATCGGATAGTCTTTTTTAAGAAGTGAACTTGCCCAGAATCCATGATAATCATAACCTGAGCGACGCTCGTAACCAACTTCTGAATAATTGTAGCGGAATTTTGAATCTCTATCCAGGTAAAGTGGACGATTTGTTTCCAACTCATAAAATCTGGCCCATAACAACGGGGCATTCTCATCAGGCGTAAGTATGCGTTCATTGCGACCATCCGGGTTTCTAACTTTATCAAGCCTAACGCTCTTAATTGCGACACTCTTCAACCACGAGACACCAGCTTCCACTGCCTCAACAACCTCAGGTGAAGGATTTTGTATCGACATCAAATACCTTAAAACTCCAACGCTTTCGCTACCCGATAGTGAAGGAGGTTCGTATGCACGTGCCCATGCAGGTTCAAGCGTATGTTCGTCGTGTTGTGCACACCAAGCCGCAAGTTTACCATTTTGTTTAACCTGACAGTTTAGGATGCATTCCAATCCCAACTCAACGGCCTCGGTTGCCAATTTTTGCCTTTTTTTATCGATGAAAGAAAAGGGTTTATTTCCCTTGGCAACACCACTTAGCAGATTCATCACCCGTATCATTGCTTCATCGTTAAAGGTAATTCGCGAATAATATTTATCGCCACGTAATGGCCAGAATTGCGGCCATCCGCCATTTGGATATTGAGCAGCAATTAGGTAATCAACTCCTTTGTTAAAAGATTTGATGTATTTCTCTTCACCGGTTGCCTCGATAACTCTTGCCAAAAATTCCATAGGAACTGTTGTGGCATCATTATCCAAACTATTTGCTCGTCTTCCACCTTCTTTAGGAATATCGCCCGGTGTTAGTGGTGGTCGGGATAGATCGGTACTCTTTGGCCATCCTCCCTGCTTCGATTGGTATTGAATAACATTGTCGGCAATTGTTCTGGCATCATCGGAGGCATACCAGGCACCATCGTGATCCAAAACATGTGATCCCCATTTTTTCACCATTCTTACACCACTGGTAAATGGTTGAGCCAGATAGGCTTCCATGTGGGCAATCATTTCGTTGTGCGTTCGGCTTTTGGGGGCAAAGCCAATTACACAAATGTGCTCGTTTCCACTCATACCATAAACCTGGTATTTATGCTCTTTGCCGGTTCGCCCAAAACTATACAGATCCATATTGTGCTGGCCATTGGGTCTTATCTGTCTATGATTTTCGTTAGGGGCATCATCTTCGGGAGATTTTGCAAGGAAAAGCACATAGTCTGATTTGGGGTCTCCCAGGTAAAACCATTCAGGAGTAAAATCGTCAAATTCACCATCTTCAGTTGGAATATGTTTCTTACCATCAGCAGTTACAAAATAATCTTCGGCATCAGCAGTACCGCCTGCCACACATTCAAGCAGGAAGCAATATTCTCCTTCCGACTTTAGTACTTTTATCGCCACACGATCGGCAAAAAACCAATACTGAAACGTAAACTTATCATTTGATGATTCCAGAATAACCACGTCGCCTTCGGTTATTCCATTTACAATTTTTGTGGTTGAGCCACTGTTTCGTCCGGCATGACCAAAATTATCGATACTGTTTGGAAAACCACGAAAATCGCCATTTGGCCCTGGCTCCATGTACGAAGCAATCCAGTCGTTTCCTTCCGAATCGATAAAACTCTTAAAACCCGAAACACCACTATCTTTTTCAAAATAAACGGTTCCCATGGTCATTTCTATTTTGTAGCAACCAGCACCGTGCCATGTAGCCTCGCTTAGCTTTACGTTTTGAGCGTAAACCGATATTGTAGTGAAAAAGGCAATAAACAGCGTTATAATTCTATAAAATAAGGTCATGTCAATTTTTAAGTTTATAATGAGAATTAATTCCCGAACCTTGTTGCATCGTCCCAATTATCGGTACGGAATGAAGATGCCGGTAAAAGGTTTACATCGAATAAAGTACCAACAACCCAGTTGCCCCAGGCATATCTCACTGCAAGTGGTTCTGTAACTTTATCGCTTTTAACAAATACTTTCTTTTTCTTGAAAACGATTTCGGCTTTGGCGGGATAAAACACTTTGTCTTTTCCGGCAATTTCAAATCCTTCCAATTCGCCAAACGAATAAATTCCTGTTTCGGCATGTTTAAAACCCAGCTCAATACCGCCATCTTTTATTTCCATCGATTCGTAAACAGGAGACTCGCAATCAAGACTTTTAAAGCCATAAGTTTTGTTCAGCGCATGATACAATAAACGCTCGGCAGCTTCTTTCTTCTTTGGTGGATGAATACATTTTTCAGCTCCTATGTCGAGCAAAACAGCCATTCCTGAATTTGGGATTAACTGGGCACACTGCAACTGGGCTTCACGCATAAAAGCGGTATTTTCAACAGACTGAAATGCATCGTAATTATTATAATAATAGGGTGCAATCTGTACAAAGTAGAAAGGAAATTCACCAATCTTCCACCTTGTTCTCCAGTCGTTTACCATTGCCGGAAATAAATTGGTGTATTCCTCAGGCTCTTTTCTGTTTGATTCGCCTTGGTACCATAATGCCCCTTTTATTCTGTAAGGGATTAGGGGATGAATCATTGCATTAAATAATACCGTAGGAATATGATTCGTTCGGTGGCTCAAATCGGCGTCAGCGATATCAACTTTTTCAAAAGTATTCATCACTTCTTTGCTTATCCAGGGTTTAATATCGCTGCCTCCCCACGAAGTGTGAATGATTCCAACCGGAACATCCAGAATTTCCTGCAATTGTTGCCCAAAGAAATATGCAAGCGCACTAAATTTTAACACATTATCTGGATTAGATTCTTCCCATGGGCGATATTTCTCCACATCGTTTAAAGGTGTCTTTGAACCATTACGTTCAACGGAAAAAAGCCTGATATTTTTATTGTGCGCTCTGGCAATGGTTTTCAACGATTCAAATGTAGGTTGATCGACACCATAACCAGCCATTGGTTGCTCCATGTTGGATTGGCCCGAACACAACCAAACTTCGCCAAACAAAATGTTTTGTAATTTAATGTCAGCGTTTTCGCTTGTAATGCGAATGGTTTGTGCTTCTTTGCTGGTGGTTGTTCTTACTTGAATTATCCAGCTTCCACTTTCATCAGCTTTTGTTTTCACCACCTCCGTTAACCACGAAGCCTGAATGGTAATTTCTTCTTCAGCATCGGCCCAGCCCCAAAGTGGAACTTCGGTATTACGCTGTAAAACCATGTTCGATGAGATTATGGCTGGTAACTTCACTTCAGCATAAGCTGAAGTTACTAGCTGAAGACTCAAAAAAACGACAAAAAATAGCGATAGTATTTTTTTCATGATGTTTGATTTTTTACATATAATCATAACTTGTGCTGTTTATAATTGGTTTACTTTATTTCACAACATCAATAATCACCCGTTTGTAACGGGTTAATTGCGGAGTACCATTATCGGTTACAGCTAAAATAATGTGCATGGTGCCTGTTCCCGGGGGCATTACCCGGCTCGTCTTCACTTTTAGCCATGCCTTTGCTCTGTCTGAATCAACGATATCGTGTTTTACTCCGGTTTTTGAATTCGACATACTTCTTGTTCCTGCTTCTTCGTAACAGAACCACTCATAGGTAAGCTCATCGCCATCCGGATCTGTGGTACTTGTGGCACTTAAATCTACACGTTCACCAGGTTTTGCTTTCATATATTCAGGATGATCCAGTTTTACTACGGGTGGATGGTTTGCCTCTTCATAGGATTTAATTGTCCAATCCATACGTGCCGAGAAATCGTTTTGGTAAGCTTCTCGCCAACGCCAAATGGTTGCATGGTTGGTTGTGTGCCATTCGCCATCATTTCCCAAGACTTCATCTTGTACATTGGTCCAAATTGGTCGGGTTTCAGGTTCCAAAAACCACTTTTCGGTTTTTGGTGTGTACAGCTCGTAGCGACCGCCCCAGCCTCCCCAATTGGGATGTTCGGGACTCGATAATCCATTGTTTATGAGGTAAAAAAAAGCCGGTGTATCTCCTTCCATCATAAATTTCCATCGAGGATATCTTTCTCCCAAAGGACCTTTGCTTCGAACATGCTCATCGAGCCATTCGTTGCTTACCAATGAAAAATCGGCTCCACCAAAACGCCCATGAAATTTATCGCCCCCAATGGCTATCCAGGTAGCGTGGTGAAAACCACCACCCGCATTTATCCCGGGTGTTACGATGTAAAATAGGTTTGGAAACTCTTTTCTAATCCATGGTCCTGTGTTATCTTGATCGGAGATAGCATAAATACGAAGTTTTGAAACAAACGTAGCCAGTTCTTCAGACGATCGGGTTTCGCGCACTTTCCAAAGTGCCTGAGCCAAAACGCTGGGTCCACCCCAAACATTTACCCATAAAGGTCGGTCGTCGTTTTTATCAACAGCTTTAATTAAAAGTTCCGATCCTGGAGAATCTTTTCCTTCTCCCACCGACTCCATGTTATCCAGTTTAATACTTCTGGAAATTACTTGTTTCAATTGTCGCTCAGTTGGATATCCGGGTTCATGTAACTCCATGTTATCACGAACCTTTCCATAAGCTTCAACAATTTTTTCAATGTATTCAGGCTCTACGGAATTATTACCTCCATGGGGTGTTGCAATCAAGCCTTCAATATCGAAATGATTGGCGTAGGTCATTAACCTTACCAACGACATTTGATCATCAGGATCGCCCCCAATATCAGTAAGTACAACGAGGCGGTTTTTTTCCTGTCCTATAGTGGCAAAAAATGTTAGGGCAAGTATTAGTGTTAACCAAGTCTTCATTTCATTTTGGTTTTAAATGATTCGTTCATTGAATTTAAATTACAATAACTCTTTATAATTCAGTCGCTCCAATGCCTGTTCTATTTTTGCACGCTCAGGAGCATTAAATCGTTGAAACGGTTCCGCTAAACCGTCTTCACAAATTCCAATCAGCGACAAAGCACACTTTAAGCCTTTTAAATAACTTGAGCCAAAGCGCCCCACTTGATAAATAGAGGTACTAATTTGCATAACTTTCTCGCGCAGCAGCATCATTTTCTCCGTATCGTGGTTAGCAGCAGCCTGATACAAATCGACATACAACTTTGGAAACATATTTGCACCACCATTAACTCCTCCATGGCCTCCCATCATTACAAACTCGGCCATAATTTCTTCCGGGCCAACCATAAATGTAAAATCAGGTCGATCTTTAAGTAAGTATTGAACCTGGTTTAAATAAGCCAGATTAGCAGAACTGTCTTTTATTCCAATAATTCCGGGAATTTCGGCAGCCTGCCGAACCGTATCTGGCGCTATCATTACTTTGGTATGAACCGGCATGTTGTAGATAAATAAGGGCAATGGCATTTTAACCATAATCCCTTGCAGGTATTCCAACAATTCGGGTTGGCCCGATTCGAAATAATAGGGTGGCGTAATTACAAGAGCGTCGGCACCATATTCTGCCGCTTTATTTGCCAGGTTTAAACTTTCGGTAAACGCAGAATCGGCTATACCTACCAATACAGGTATTCTTCCCTTTACAAACTTACAACTTAAGCGAATAAACTCGCTTCGGATTTTATAGCTTAAGCTGGCAAATTCCCCTGTAGTTCCGAGCAGAAACACTCCTTGAACTCCACCTGCAATAACATGTTCGATTAGTCGTTCCAACCCATTAACATCCAAAGTGTCATTGTCAATTAATGGAGTAACTAAGGGAGAAACAATCCCTTTTAAAGGCATTGAAAAATTTGGTTTCATATCTATTTTTTAATTCTTCGTAATTTTTAAGGTTGTGAACAAGCTTTTGCAACAAGTTGGTTAAGGTATTTCTCCAGCATGGTGTAACCATCTTCAGCAAGTTTGTTTCTATCATTTGCATTTTTAGGATTTAATCCATTCTCTTTCTCCCATTTGTCGGGCATCCCGTCATGATCAGAGTCTTTAGGAGGAGTTGTGCTTTTTAGCTCAGGCCAGCCACCTACATCCTTTTGCGAATCAATAATTCCACATTTTTTGGATTTATCAGCAACCTTATAAAAATCTTCATAGCAACCTTCAAAATTAGCTTTCCCGGTACGTACTTCCTCAATAATACGAAGATCAACAGCATCTCTTTTGGGCAAGCTGGCTCCTGCATGCTCAAGAACCGAATTATAAGCTTCTTCGGCAGTTTGTTGGTTGATTGCCATGGCAGGCCAAGGGGTCTCAAGTTTTAAACCCGGAATAGCTTTAAAATTTTCAGGATTATGTTTTTGTACACCTTTGATAGCCGTTAATGCTGGAACAACTCCTTTCCAGTTATCGTCGCTTACTTCCGGGCTACCTTCCATTACATTATCAGTAATATACCACTTGCCATAATCATTATCTCCGTTGCGCGACCACGGTGCTGCAAGTTGATGGGACATTCTGCCGGGTTGAGTTGCAGGTCCCGGTTTATAGTAATTGGCCACCATATTCACATTGGAGAAATTGAATTTATCATTTCCTTTTTGTTGTGATTCAGCACCGTATGTTGATTCAAATCCCCAATTGTATACTACATTGTTACGATAATCTGTGTTTCCACATCCTGAGGCGAAACGTATATTCCGATTGGAATTATTGGCGATTAAGTTGTGGTGATAAGTGCTAAAGTTAGATCCCCAGATACCTCCAAATCCATGGTTGCCTTTTGTGGGGTGGTTCGAATTGAACATACTTTCCGCAATCATACACCATTGTACCGTTGTATATTCTCCATGATAAATCGACATAACTTCGTCGACACTCCAACTTGCAGAAACATGATCTAAAATTAGGTTCTTCACATACCTGCTTGAAACGGCATCGGCATCCTTAAGCGCTTCGTCGCCAAATCTTACTCTGATATAACGGATAATCACTTCATCGGCATTAATCATTAGTGGATATCTCTTAATGCAAATTCCACCTCCCGGAGCAGTTTGCCCAGCAATAGTTATGTACGGGTTATTTATTCGTAAGTCACTTTTAAGATCAATGGTTCCGGAAACACGAAATACAACTGTTCTTGCGCCTTCGGCTTCTACGGCTGCGCGCAGACTGCCTTCGCCTGAATCGTTAAGGTTGGTAACTTCGTATACGTCGCCACCTCGTCCTCCAACGGTATACTTTCCATACCCTTCGGCGCTAGGAAAAGCCAATTGTTGCGACCACGAGAATGAGAAAAACAGTAATAACGATAGTGTAGTGAGAATATATTTTTTCATTTTGTTAGAATTTATTTTAAGCAAAGAAAAAGCTAGAATCTGGAATCAAATTGGAAAAAACATGGGACTTGTACTCATTTTTTTCACCTTTCATATTTAATCCATCAGATTCAATGACATAAAAATGTATTATTTAATTTTGACGACCACCCGCTGATATCTGGTTAATTGAGGTGATCCCGAATCTGTCACCTCACAAATGATATGAATGGTTTCGTTCTTGGCTGCATCGTTAGGTACCTCAAATGAAGCATCTTTTTTTGTGGGATTTTTAATCTCAATACTTCCCTTGTAAGTGTCAACTTCGGTATATTGCCACCAGCGAATATTCAAATTGTCACCGTCAGGATCGCTTGTCCCTTTTGCACTCAATTGTATGGTCTCACCCGGTTTTGCTTTTAGGTCGATGGCATGATTTAGTTTTACCACCGGGGGGTGGTTGGCGTTTTCGTAGGATTCGACACACCAGTCTGCTCGGGCCGCGAAGTCGTTTTGAAGCGCTGGTGTCCATCGCCACATGGGTTTAAAATACGCACGGTATTCCGGATGCGTGAAAGAGGTCATATGTTGGCGTGTGCCCTCTCTGCCCCAAGCGTTTTTTGTGTACCATCGCCCTTCGGGATAGGTATATCCTTCAACGGGTACCGGATCGAGCCAGGTATTTTCACGCACCCATACAAAACGGCCGCCCCAGCCGCCCCAGTCTGGCGACTCCATGTTCCGCAAGCCGGTTGCAATGTTGTGAAAAAATGCGGGCGAGTCGCCTTCCGAAAGGAAATCTCCTTCGTAGTACTCGAAGTTGTTTCGCTCTGAGGTTTTTTTGTGTGCCGGATAGATTGAACAGAGTGGACCATGGTTTCCCATGATATTTTCTTTCATCCACGCTGCCTCGTAGTATACCTGCATTTCTTTGGGTTGAATTTGTTTCCAACGGTAAGCAACTGCCTCAAACTGGTCTGAAATTATTGTGGGAATGTTGTACTTGCCCCAGTGCGGCCGAATGTATTCCTGGTAAGTTGCATCTTGCTCCCAAATAAAAAAGAAACGGCACTTTGCTGCAACTTCCTCCATTCGCTCTGGGTGATTCTCTTCGATTGTTTTTAACGCGCGTGCGATGGTGTTCATTCCTCCCCAGGCCTGCAACCAAACGGGGCGATCATCCGATTTATCAAGTAAAATTTTCACAATCAATTCTGATCCAGCTGTTATTTCTTCCATCTCTCCCTCTGTTTTTACATTGCCCACGGCCGTGCGTGAACGAAGATATTCGGGGCTAGGATATCGTGAATCGTGCTTTAACAGATTTTGGTAAACCTGCTCGTAGGCATCCAGGTCGGGGTTAACCCAATCATTTCCTGCCCAATGACCATGACTCTCTGAATGATATTGCGAAGATGACAACACAATGGCTTCCACATCGCATTCGTTTGTATAAAGCAGAAATCGAATCATCGAGGCCTGGTCGTCTATCTCACCGTCCGATGTTACAATCACCCGGGGTTTATCGTTATTGCTGAGTTTGTTTTCCTTGCTAAAACCGGGAAATGATGTTGTAATCAGGATTACAAACAAAAAATAAAGTTTAGCTCTGATTGTGGTGTTTTTATGTTTCATCGTTTTTAAGGATTTAATTTGTTTTAGAATAATGATGATATTAATCTTCTCACATTATTTTATACCATTTAAATATTTTTCTAACATGGTGTAACCATTTGATCCCACCTTATTTCTATCGTCGGCATTATTAGGATTAAGTCCATTTTTCTTTTCCCATACGTCAGGCATTCCGTCATGATCGGTATCCGTTGGAGCAGGTAAACTTTTTAATTCAGGCCAACCACCTACATCTTTTTGTGAATCAATTATGCCAGTAACTTTTGATTCATCGGGTACGTTTTTCTTTGTTTTGTATATGCCTTCGAAATTTGCTTTGCCTGTTCGTGCTTCTTCAATAATGCGTGCATCAACTGCATCGCGTTTAGGTAAAGATGCTCCCACATGATCAAGAACCGATTTAAAGGCTTCTTCTGCCGTTTGCTGATTAATTGGCATAGCATCCCAGGCTTGATCGAGTTTAATATAATTGTTGCCGCGAACTCCACTCCAATTGTCGTTTGTAACAGAAGGGCTGCCCTCAATTACATTGTCAGCAATATACCAGCTACCCATATCGTTGTCATCGCGTTTTGAAGGATCGGCTAATTCGGACTTCTTAGCAGGATCTGTTGCAGGTCCTGGCTTATAATAGTTAGATACCATATTGATTGTAGAGAAAGTAAATTTATCACTCCCTTTTTGTTTTGCTTCTCCACCATAACAGCTTCGATATCCCCAGTTGTAAAGCACGTTATTTCGATAATCTGTATTTCCACAACCTGATGCAAAACGAGGATTGCGGCTTGAATGATGTGCGAGCAGGTTGTGGTGATAGGAACTGTAGTTACTTCCCCATATTCCTCCAAATCCATGTGAGCCTTTTTTATGATTAGATCCGCTCAAACTTTCTGCAACAATACACCACTGCACAGTAATGCTGTCGCACTGATAAATAGACATACATTCATCAATACTCCAGCTGGCAGAAACATGATCGATAATGATATGTTTCTTATATCTACATGAAACAGCGTCATAGTCGTTACCAGAAACATCCCCGGGTCTTACCCTGATATATCTAATAATTACCTGATCAGCATCAATCGTTAGCGGATGATTTTTGAGGCATATCCCATCGCCTGGTGCTGTTTGACCGGCAATCGTGATGTAAGGATTTTTTATCCGAATAGGACTTTCGAGTTCAATGTTTCCAGAAACACGAAATACAACCGTTCTCGGTCCTTCTGTTTCTACTGCTGCTCGCAGGCTACCTTCGCCGGAATCATTTAGATTGGTAACTTCATATACATCACCTCCACGTCCGCCAACTGTATATTTACCGTAGCCTTCGGCTGTTGGAAATGCCAATTGCTGCGCCAAGACATTTACTGTGCTTAAAGTGATGATTAAAATGATAAAATTAATTGTTTTCATGGCTTTATTTGTTTTTACAAATTGCTTTTCCTTAGTTTTCTATTTGCAGCACAAGAACCGCATCTTCCCACCTTGATGGTGGAGCTACAACACGCGATTCATTTTGCTTAAAATTTTCTGCTTGTTTTGTTTGTCCGGTGCGGGGGTAAAACCAATAGGCGTCAGCCTCTTTATCCAAAATATTCTTTACCCGGGTATAGGAGTTGTTCGAAAAATACACCAAAGCTTTATCACCTGATTTTGTTGATACAGCTGTTTTTAGGTTTTCGCCCTTACCCGTTCCTGAAATTACATCTCCAGTAGGAATCCACTCATGCCAGTTGTTTTCTATTAGGAATTTTTTTGCTATGCTTGCTACCTGTCGTGCTCCCGGGAAATCGAGTGCCTGCTGCCATGTGTATCCACAATTATAATCACCTTCGTTGCCACGCATTGCCCAGATAGGTCCTGCCCCATAAGTATGCCCTGCACTACCTGCAAAAAAAGTATGGTAAAACTGACGGCGAACCCTTAACGGTGTTACCCAACCGCATTCATGGCGGTAAGTACCGTACTCGTAAGATCCTTCCAGAAAAAGGCTTGGTTTAACCGGATCGGTCAATTGGTAATTGTCTAGCATTGTTCTGTAAACATCATTTACCTCTTTCCAAACTTCAACGCCGTTGGCATCCAACCATTCATCTTCATGAAACCATTGCGAAGAACCATAAGGATAATCTCCGTTGGGGTGGTATGTGCAAAATACTTCATCCCATGCTTGATTTTTTTCATTCCATTTTGGCGATTCTCCAGTTGTTCCCTCAACAATTCCTTCAGCCATGGCTCGATATACATCGCGATAGTCGTATTCATCATATTTCTGATTCTTGTCGTAGCCTTTAAACATGGCTTTGGTATCGCCACCAAGTACCCAAATTATATGCGGTTCGTTTGCATACCGTTCTCCTAAAAATTCACCATAGGTTTTAGCTTCCTCTGCAGTATATTCTTTTGTGCCAGTAACCAGCTGCGATGCCCAGCAAGGCAAAAGAGCCAGGTACATGTTTCGTTTCTTTACTGCTTCAACAACATAATCCACGTGGTCCCAATAGTCGTTAGGAGCAATGGAGCTTCCACCTTCAGCAGTTAATGGCTCTGATGTGTTAGGGGATTTTTCATCACCAGTAAAAGGGCTATGTCCGTATGCATTTGGTGCGTTATCCGGGCTTCTTTTCATTCCTCCTCCGTGTGGCGACCAATGTGCAACCGACTGAATTACCGTAAAACCGAGCTCTTGTCTGTTATCCAGATACTGATCCACTTCTTCGCGGGTTAGCTGTTGAATCATTCCCCAGCCGGTGTCACCAATCCATAAAAAAGGGGTTCCATCTTCATGCTGAATGTAATGCCTGTTTTCCGATACTTCCAATTTTCCATGTGCCTGCCAGGGAACTTGAGCAAATGTGCCTGACACATGCAATAAACTAATTAACAGAATTGATAATACTTTATATTTCATAACTTAATTTTTGTTCGAATTAAATTTGTTCTATTTCCCTTCAACTTATATTTAACCCTATAAAACCTTTACTAGTTCCGTATAAAACCGGGTTGCCATTTTTGCATTTCCTTTATCATTTGGATGGTACTTGTCGTAGTCAACCC
Source organism: uncultured Draconibacterium sp. (assembly GCF_963676735.1). NCBI lineage: Bacteria > Pseudomonadati > Bacteroidota > Bacteroidia > Marinilabiliales > Prolixibacteraceae > Draconibacterium > uncultured Draconibacterium sp. Next base: position 3,185,349 of record NZ_OY781464.1, read on the forward strand.
CGGGATATCTTTTCCCAAGCATATCGCCGCCTTCATAAGGAGGATTTGCATTTGGATTAGGTAATATATCGGTATAGTCGAGACCTGCACCATTTTCCATATCAACCAAAATGATATCGATTTTATCTCCTGTTCTGGATTTGACTATATTCTCCACCCCTTTATTAAATTTTGTGGTAGGAGCCCGGTCCTCCCCAATAAATCTGTTTATGATTAAGCAAAGAAAAACGGTGATGTGATGATCATTTCGTTCTGAATATTCATTAATCCCATCAAGCATTTTTCGCACCTGTTCCGGTTTTTCTTCCCAATCCTTTCCATTGGTTCCAACATGAATTAGCAAAATATCAGGTGAATAAACCTGTAGTGCCGTATCAAGCTTTTTTGCAATGTCCGGAATCTTCCAGCCAGGGTAAGCTTCATTATTCCAGTCAAACCAATCTTTATGATCTTTAGGCCTGATTCCATGTTTTTGTGAACCTACAAAATCGACAAGATACCCTGCCTTCGTCAGCATCTCGTATAGGGGCTTCCGGTATCCTGTTCTATCTTCCAATGCAGGGAACCCATAATGTTCGCCAGCAGTTATTGAGTTACCAACCGGCATTATTCTAATTGTGTCGCCAGCCTTAGCTGAAGCCACTATAAGAAGAGTGAATATTATTGAGAACAGCGTTTTTTGCATTTTCAACATTATAATAGTTCTATTCCCCGACTTCAATTATAACTCGCTGATACCTTGTAAGCTGAGGCGTCCCATTGTCGGTAACCTCACAAATAATATGAATAGTGTTACCCGATCTTGCATCTTCTGGCACAAGCACAGATACTTCTGAAGTAATTGAGTTTTCAATTTCCACGATTCCGTTGTAACTATCTGCCTCATCGTATTGCCACCAATTAAAATTGAGTTCATCACTGTCAGGATCGGATGTACCTTTGGCGCTTAACTTTACGGTAGCACCAGGTTTGGCTGTTAAATCAAGCTCATGGTTTATTTTTACAACAGGTGGATGATTCGCTTCTTCATACGTTTTAACACACCAGTCGGCCCGTGCAGCAAAATCGTTTTGTATATCATCCAGCCATCGTGTTAGTGGATTAAAATATTCATTCATTTGTTCCTGGTTTTCAGGATAGGTATCACGCATGTACATTCTGCCCCAGGCACTTCTGGTGTACCATCTTCCTTCGGGGTATTCGTAGCCTTCGAAAGGAACCGGGTCGAGCCAGGTATTTTCTCTAACATTCACAAAACGACCTCCCCAACCCCCAAAGTTTGGCGATTCCATATTTCTTAAACCTGTAGGAATAGTGTGTAAAAAAGCTGGTGAATCTCCTTCAGACCTGAACGAGCCTTTCTGTTTCGGACTTCCTGCCCTCCACCCTTCGTTGTCGTCGCCACCTTTGTAGGCTTCGTACTTCGAGCAAAGGGCTCCATGGTCGCTCAGAATATTCGACTTCATCCATTCGGTTGTAAAATAACCGATTTTCTTCTCTGGAATAATTTCATCCCACTGGTATGCAATTGCCCAAAACTGGTCGCAAATTATTGCCTGAATATTGTATTTTCCCCAGTGCGGACGGATGTATTTTTGAAAAGTATTATCCTGTTCCCAGATAAAAAACAAACGGACTTTTTTCGCTACATATTCCATTTTATCCGGATGTTCTTCCTCAATGGTTTTAAGAGCGCGGGCAATGGTGCCGGTTCCTCCCCATGCCTGAAGCCACACCGGCCTATTATCCGATTCGTCGAGTAAAACTTCTACAATACGTTGCGAACCCGGTGTTATGGAATCCATTTCACCTTCGGCAGCAATGTTACCAAGCAAGGTTATTGATTTAAGATACTCGGGAGAAGGATACCCCTTGTCGTGTAAAATTAAATTTGGATATACTTCCGCGTATGCTTCAAGATAGGGTTCGGCCCAATCGTCGCCAGCCCATCTGTGACCTTTCCAGTGGTATTGCGAACTTGATGAAATTATTCCCTCCACATCCCATTCATTTGCATACAATAAAAACCTGACAAGGGAACATTCGTCGTCAATTTCTCCATCAGACGTTACTATTACCCTTGGTTTTTCATTCTGACTTTTTACCTCTACCTCCGCCTTGCAGGAAGCGAAAAATGCAAATAGCATTACAACTAAAATTATCCTTGAATTCATCGCAATTAATATAATATGGTTTTTCTTATTTTATCTGATTCAAATAGTTTTCCAACATGGTGTAACCATCCTTGCCGAGTTTATTTCCATCATCAGGATTGTCAGGATCAAGCTTATTTTGCTTCTCCCATTTATCGGGTATACCGTCTTTATCGGAATCAAGCGGAGCCGGAAGTGATTTTAATTCGGGCCAGCCACCAACATCATTTTGGCTTTTAATAATTTTACCGGTACGGTTCTTAACAGCCGTTACAATACGCTTGTCAACAGCATCGCGTTTGGGTAGGGTTGCCCCACCGCTTTCGAGTACCTGCTTATATGATGTACGTGCATCAGTTCTGGTAACTGTTCCACAATTAAAAGGTTTTGTTTGTTTGTATGCTGCAATTTCGCTTTTACTCCAGCTATCTCTGAAACCAACTAAACTCCATTGGTCGTCAGGGCATTCACCATCGTAATAATTCCCGGCAAAATAGCTTTTATTAAAAGGCGATCCGGTTGTATATGCAATTCCATTATTTTCTGAGTCATGACCCGGAATTAGGTAATTGTTTTCATAATTCAACTTTGTAATACTTCGTTTATCGTTATTGTAACCGGCTTTTCCACCTCCCCAATTGTAAATTACATTATTGCTGAAGTCGAGTAAAAAACCTTCCGGATCTTTAACGTGTGGATTTACATCGTAGTTTCCCGGGCGTGGATTCCGACCACGGTTGTTGGCGTACAGGTTGTAGATGTAACTGTATTTGGCACCACCTGTGCCACGTATTAACGAACCGTATCCATGATTGTCGGGATTTAATCCTTCGGTAATAAAACACCATTGAACAGTTACTTTATTAAGGGTAGGAAATTTTGTTGAGGCTGAAAGTATTTCATCGAGGCTCCAACTTCCGGAACAATGATCCACAATAATATTCTCGCCCTCGCTAATTGAGATGGCATCTTTTCCCTGCAGGCTTCCCTGCCCATGCATTCCATCACCAAGTCGTACGCGGATATAACGAATCACTACATCGCTGGCTGCAATACGCACCGTCTCTCCACGGATGCAAATTCCATCGCCAGGAGCTGTTTGTCCGGCAATTGTTATGTTCGGATTTTCAATATTCAGTCTCTCTTTTAGGTCGATGTTTCCTGAAACGGCGAATACGACAGTTCGGGGCCCTTCCTGTTCAACAGCCCAGCGTAAACTACCTGGGCCACTGTCGTTCAGGTTTGTTACGTATAAAACTTCTCCTCCTCGGCCTCCTTTTGCATAAGCCCCAAAACCTTCGGCTCCGGGAAATGCGAGTTGTTGTGAAGAGCAAGCTAAAACTGCTATCAATTGTACTATAATTATTAGAAATATTTTTTTCATAACATCTTAATTAGAAATTAAAGTTGTTTGGATCAGGCCCAAAACGTTTCCCTGAATCCAATGCATCAATTACCTTCATGTCGGCAAAAGAAATCTCGAAATCAAAGATTTGAGCATTTTCTAAAATCCGTTGTGGTTGTACTGATTTAGGAATGGTTACCACCCCTTTTTGAATATTCCAACGCAGCGTTATTTGAGCCGGTGTTTTCCCATATTTTTCAGCTAATTTTTGCAAGGGTTCAACATTAATAATGTGCCCTTGCATCAATGGACTCCATGCTTCAATACGAATATCGCGGGAGTTACAATAATCATACAAATCAGACATCACCAAATAAGGATGATATTCAATCTGGTTTACAGCCGGAACAACCTCACAATTGGGTAAAAGGTCGTCGAGATGGTAATCCATAAAATTACTTACACCTATTGATTTGGCTCGGCCGGATTTATATATTTCCTCCATTGCCTTCCAGGTTTCAATGTAAAATCCGTCAACGGGCCAGTGTATCAAATAAAGGTCAACATAATCGGTCTGCAATCTTTCCAGACTTTCTTCAAATGCAGGTAATGTGCGGCTTTTTCGTTGCTCCGAATTCCAGACTTTGGTTGTCAGGAAAATATCCTCACGTGCAATTCCGCTTTCTTTAATGGCTTTTCCAACGCCTGTTTCGTTATTGTATACTGCAGCCGTATCAATACTGCGGTATCCCACCGATAAGGCTTCTTTCACCGAAGAAACAACCTCGTTGCCATCTGTTATCTGAAAAACGCCAAATCCAAGCCAGGGCATTTTTAGTCCGTTATTCAGGGTGGTGCAATCTGTAATTCCGTTTATCATTTTGCAATCGTTTATTTTACTATTTATTTAAATACCCTAATTTAATACTTCACTATTCACACCTGTCCCTTCGTTCTCCATGCTTTTTATCCAGGGCATTTTATCTTTTGGCCATTGCCCGTCAATTATCGGATAGGTTTCAAATTTGTTTGGATCGAGAACCACATGTTTAATTTGTTTCCTGTGCCACGAATAGGTGATATGAATTAATCCATCGCTGGTTTGAATTACAGCCGGGTAGGAATATTGCACCGAGCCGGTACGGTATTCAAGAACAGCTGCCGCTTCCCAGTTAATTCCATCGTCTGAAATTGCAACTGTCAGTATTCCACGCCCTTTGCGTCCACCTATCGGGTCTTCGCGGGTTGAGTGGTTGTAAACCAGCAGGTGACGACCGTCTTTTAGTGTTACACCATCGATTGCTGAATTGTTGTTTGGCAAAGTAGCATCTGTAACCGGCGACCAGGTTAAACCGCCATCCTCAGACCAGCTTTGTGCAAGCTTTGTGTCTGCACCTTTTTGGTTTGGACGTGCAAGTATTTGCAAACGCTTTTGCGAATGAACAAGAATGGTAGGTTGTAGAATTTGATACTTTGTATTTTGAGGGTCGCTTATTGGACCGACTTTTGTCCAGGTTTTACCATCATCGGTACTTCGTTCAATGTGAATTCGTTTACCCGGATCGCCCTGCAAACTTGCCCCTGCGATGATCGTTCCGTCTTCCAAATAAATTGGTTTGTTGACGATTGGCCCAACAAATCCTTTTGGAAGTTTTTTCATTTTACTCCAGGTTTTTCCATTATCTTTTGATGTAATTACCTGCCCGTCATCAATTCCGGGGCTGCAGAAATAAATCTGGATATCGCCGCTTTTTAGTTTAACCAAAACCGGGTTAAATAACGTATTTCCATTTCCATCGGAAATACTTTTGGGTTTCTGCCACTTTTCGCCTTTGGGTTTACGCGCTAACCAAAGATTTACATCCGGGTCGCCTTCTCTTGTTCCTCCAAACCAAGCGCAAAGCAAGTCGCCATTATCCAGTTCCAACAAAGTTGAAGCATGGCAATCGCGGGTTGGGCGGTCGGTAAAAACAAATTCCTCTAAAACAATGGCTTTTTTTGATGGTGATTGGGCATTGATTTTAGCAATACTTGTTGAAACAAGTCCGTTGAGGTATTCTTCCAGATTGGTAAATCCGTCACCATCGCGGTCTTTACTTCCATCTGAAGCATCATTTGGATTTAGATTCCTGTCCTTTTCCCATTCATCAGGCATTCCATCATGATCTGAATCTTCTGGAGCCGGCAAAGATTTTAGTTCGGGCCATCCACCAACATCTTCCTGTGTATCAATAATTCCGGTAATTTTACTTTTGTCGGCAACCTCTTGTTCCTTTTTATAGCTTTTACCCTCGTAAGTTGCATATCCTCCACGAACCTCATTAATAATCCGTTCATCAATTTCATCTAATTTTGGAAATTGTGCTCCTGCACCATCAATTACAAGTTCATAAGCTTTATCTGTCGTTTGCTGTTTAATTGGCATCGCTTTCCACGGCCTTTCCAGTTTGATTTTATCAAAAGCCATTTTTGTTTGCACACCTCCATTCCAGTTGTTTTTGGAAACTTCGTCATTCCCTTCGATAATATTTTCGGCAATGTACCACATGCCGTGGTCTTCTTCGCTTCTAAAAGAAGGATTTGCTATTCGGTATCTTACTTCACCCGGCTTCGTTCCAGGGCCTGGTTTATAATAATTGGCGACGATGTTAAAATTTGAAAAATTAAACTTATCATTTCCTTTTTGATATTTTTCGCCTCCATAAAGACTTTGATACCCCCAGTTGTAAATGACATTATTACGGTAGTCAGTATTACCTGAACCAGATGCCATACGAGGGTTTCGACTTGAGTGGTGAGCTAACAAATTATGGTGATACGTACCATGATTTGACCCCCAAATGCCTCCAAAACCATGATGCCCTTTGATGTGGTTGGAGCCATACATACTTTCAGAAATGATACACCATTGCACAGTTATGCTATCGCAATGATAAATTGATACACATTCATCAACACTCCAGCTTGCTGAAACATGATCAACAATAAGGTGTTTACAGTACCTGCTTGATATTGCGTCGTAATCTTCACCCGATTCATCGCCCAGGCGAACCCGCAAATACCTGATAATAACATGATCAGCTCCAATATTAATAGGATGTCTCCTGATGGTAATTCCGTCACCCGGAGCTGTTTGCCCGGCAATGGTTATGTAGGGATTTCGAATACTTAACGGACTATCCAATACAATCGTTCCGGATACTCTAAAAACTACGGTTCGAGGGCCTTCTGCTTCAATTGCAGCTCGCAAGCTACCTTCTCCACTGTCATTTAAGTTGGTTACTTCATAGACGTCACCTCCACGCCCGCCTTTTGCATATTTTCCATAGCCTTCGGCCCCAGGGAAAGCAATTTGCTGGGCCATTAAACCTGTACTGACCAACAATAGTATCAATCCTGTATAAATTATTCGTTGCATGATGTATATTTTATTTGAAATCATCTTCGAGTTTATTACTTAATTCAATGTATTCGCAGAGTATGGCAATATTCCGGTTGAAAACTTCGCTGCTAATTCTGTCCATCACCTCGTACTGTCCGTTCCACCTTATTCCTTTTGGCATTTGTTTTTTAAACCGATCGTTTTTGGTAATCCATGCCCCATTGGTTTCTTGTGTAGCCAGCACTTGTTTTACTTGTTCAGAAAGTACTTCTATGCGTTCTGTAATTTGCGCTTTGTTAAGTACTGAATGTTCGTCCTCCCACAAACCTTTACTGCCAAGTTTTAATGCTTTGTTGTACCGTATTTCACTATCGTTTAACTGTTCTTCCAAATCAAGTTGGTAGCGGTAACCTGTGCGACGTTCAGGATGAAGGTCTTCCAGTGTTTCGCACCTAATCCTGGGCCTGTCGTAGTAAAGTGCCTTATTGGTGCCTAATTCTACAAACCTTGCCCACTTTCCATTTTCCAATCTAATTTCTTTTAACCATCGGATGGCATCGGGAATTGGTTCTAACAATCTATCATCATCCAAAACAAGGTATAAATCAATTAAGGTATTTATGTTTAATACCGTAACCAAAGGGCAAACCGAAGGAGGTTCAAAAGTACGAGCCCAGGCTGGTTGAAGAAATTCGTTGTACTGTTGAGCCCAACCCGATTGTGGGGGCGGTAATTGTGAAATATATATAAAGCGGATTGCTTTTTTCAAGCTCTTTTCAATCTCCATGCTATTTCCGTAATAATTGTAGGCTTCCAGCATCACCCTCACACAATCGTTTATTCCACCGTCGTTGTAAGTTGCATAATCATGATAATTTCCCTGTTCAGGATAAATATGAGGCCAGGCTCCATTATCAAGCTGGGCGGTAATCATTAATTTAATTGCTTTTTCAACAGCGTTTAACACAAGTGTGTCTTCAATCTCCTGGTCGAGCGCCATAAGAAAACTAATGGCCGACTGACATTGGTTATCGTCGAAACTAACTTTCTTGTGACTAATATTTTTAAAGTTTATGGTATGCTCCCACCCCCCATATTTGTTTTGTCCTTGTATTAGCGCATAAGCCGCTTCTTTTGCCGCTTTTAAAGCAGTTTTATCTTTTGTAACCCGGTATGCCCTTATGAATGATTGCCCAACAGCCGGTGTTCCGGGAGGTTGAACTTCAATGGTATTTTCATCCTTTAACCCTTCACCCCAACGTATTTTTAAATCGGGAGTAACATGGTACAAGTATCCGCCATTAATATTTATGGAATAAAAAAAGTTAATACCCTTTTCTAACGAAGTGGAGGCCTGTTTCTTCAAGTCTGATCCGTTAACGCACACGGCAATTAATACAAGACCAATTAAAGTATTCAATTTTTTATACATCTTTATACAGGTTTAATTTATATTCACCTCGAAAATATGACTCGAACTATCTACCTCACAGACATAACCTTTCCTGCGGAGTTAAAAGTAACATAAATACTATTTCTGGATTTTTTTAGACGAAGTACATAGCTGACTTTTCCATTTTCCTCAATTCTGTCGGCGTCCAGGGTTTCATACCCTTCATACAACATCTTTCGGGCATTTACTATAGCAGAAGGAATTTCTGAATGTTTTAAATCCTGCTCGTACTTGAGAACATTTTTCTTAATATCAATCGTCCATATACAATCGTAATTTTCTATTTCTCCTCGAATTATATAAAACTTTAAGTTGCCTTCTTCCAGGTATTTTGCTCTGTCGTAATCGAATGATGCAAACCTTGAGGTAATTGTATTTAATATATCAATTGGGATGTCTTTTTGGTCTAACTCCTTTCTGAATTTTATTAATTTACCCTTCTCGTTAATCCAAAAAATGTTATCGTTTCCTTCGTTTTCGAATTTTATTTCATAGGTTATTTCCTCCCCTTCTTCGGTTAGGTCAGCATCGTGAATATCGTAGTACGGAGCCATTGAGCCAATTGTTTTTAAAACAGCCTTTGGAACTTCGCTTAAGTACAAATCCTGCATGTGTTTAAGCATGCTTCCCTTGTGGTCCATCAACAGTTCGTTCGATTTACTATTTACTTTAAATTTTATACGATAATTCCCTTTTTCTATTTTCCAGTAGGTGTTGGTGGCATGTGGGAATTTTAAATGAAAAGCATTTAATACAACTGCCGGCACGTTATTTTGGTCAATTTTCTGAGCAAAAGTACTAACAGTTAAACTGAAGCAGAATAAAAACAGAAGAGAAAATCGTTTCATAAATTTTAATTTACATTGCAAAGAAAAGCAGCGAATTGGGAATCAATTGGGAAACATTCTGGAAAGAATCTGAAATTTCGAGATTATCGGCATAACTGTTTGAAACCAAGTTTAAATATTAGACAAAACGTTTGCTTACTTTAAATATATGTCGTTTCTCATAGCTGTAACTAACACTTAAATCAGACACATCAGCAATAGCTTTTACAATAGCTAAGCCAAGTCCGGTTGAATTTTTATTATTCACATTTTTGTTGAATCGCTGAAAAATTCTATCAGAAGGGATTGAACTTTCATTTCCCGTATTCTCAATAACAAACGAGTTTGAAGTCAGGCTAATTTTAATTTCTCCATTTGTATGATTATGGATCATCGCATTTTTAACGAGGTTAACCACCATAATTTCAGCCAAATCCTTATTCATAGCAAAAATAAAATCTTGCTCAATGCTAACCTTTAATTCAATTCCCCAAAATTCAATAATGTCCGCGAGGTTACTAATAGTCCTATTGAATAAATCACTGAATGCAATATCATCTTTCGACAAAAATTGTTTGTTTTTAATTTTTGAAAGAAGTAGCAATGATTTATTTAATCCTGACAGCCGCTTAAAGGTATCGATGATATCTCCAATATTTTGAAGTTGCTTCTCTGTTAAACCCTCATTTTCGGCCAAAACTTCCAATTTATGAATACCAATTGCCAGAGGGGTTTGCATTTCGTGCGAAACATTCTCGATAAAGTGTTTTTGACTCTCAAAAATTTTAATATTGGTATCAATCAAGTTTTTAACCGAATTGTTTAGCAATACGAATTCTTTAATTTTTGTGGGTCCCATTTGTCTTGCAGGCAATCGTTTATCTAATCTAAAATCATTTAAATAATCCAAAACCTGGTAAAAAGGTTTCCATGTTTTTTTTAAGGTCAGCGTATTTACCAGGTAGGTACTTAGTAATAAAAACAAAAACATCGAGGCAAGTGAAACAAGAAGTTTGTTAATTAATTTCGCCCTGTTCAGTTCTTGTGAAAGAACTTTCATTTCGTAATATTTACCATTATCTGCAACAAAGGCAGTTGTTAGTACTCTGGCCTCGAAGCTATTTTGCTTAAGAGGCGAATAAATCAAGGTGTCTTTATACGTGTCGATTACTTTTAGGGCATAGTCTTCTTCTACTTCTGTTACAATGTATTTATTTTTACCAAACTCTTGGTTTTGAATTATCAGGGTATCATTTTTCAGGTTATCAATTATAACAATTTTATAATCAGATAATCCCTCGTCAACAGAAGTTTTTACATGATTTAAAAGTTGAGAGTAAAACAAAACGGCCCATAAGCCTATTGTTACAAATAAAATTGCAGAAAGAAAGAAAAGCGTATGGTTTAAGAGCTTCATTTGGTAGTTAATTTGTAACCAATTCCATACACCGTGTTAATTTCAATTTGCGCCTGATAAGTGCGCAACTTTTTTCTTAGGTTTTTCACCTGCGAATAAATAAAATCAAAATCGTCGGCCTGGTCTATGTAATCGCCCCAAATGTTCTCTGCAATAGCCGATTTGCTAACAATTCTGTTTTTATTCATGACGAGAAAAACCAGGATATCAAACTCTTTTCGATTAAGATCTAGAACCTGATCGTTAACAAGCGTAAGTCTTTCGTCAAAACTAATTTTCACATTCTGAATTTCAACAAACCTGTTGCTGTCTCCATTTTTTCGTCGTAGCACCGACTTTATGCGGGCATTTAACTCGGCCATATGGAAGGGCTTGGTAAGATAATCGTCTGCACCAAGTTCAAGTCCTTTCACTTTATCGTCGATTGAATTTTTAGCTGAAATAATAATTACACCATCCGTTTTATCCAGTTTCGACAATTCTCTTAACAAGGATAAACCGTTTCCATCGGGCAACATAATATCAAGAAGCATACAATCATAATCGTAGGATACAATTTTATCCAAAGCACTTCTGTAATCAACGGCCTCTTCTACCAGGTAATTCTCGCTCTTCAAAAAATTACGAATTAATTCTCTTATTTCCGGTTCATCTTCAATTAATAGAATCTTCATTCAGTATTACTATTTACTTCAAACGATCTTTATCGTAAAGTTTTCTTTTTTTCAAACGATGATAGTTTACTGCATAAATGTCATTGCTCTGATTAATGTATTCACTCCTTAATTCTTCTTTATTCTATTTCACGAATCTGTTCTTTCGAGATCTTGTCATCAATTTTAATATTCTCAGATTCTCCGGTTATTTTCACCAATTCTCTACTCAGATTATGTTTAACATTGAGTAGGTTTGCCCCTGATACAGTATTAAAAACAAATGGCGTTTTCCCCGGCTCTGTTTTAAGAACCTCCACATTTTCCATGCTGATGTTACTGCTGAATGAAATTTTTGCAAACGATCCTGTTTTGTTCGAAACCGACAGGTTTTCGAAAGAGATATCTTGTGCATCTACTACCTCAACGCCCAGGTTACCACCCAAACGAATATTTTTTAAACTAACGTTTTTCACCGGCATTTCAGGAATACCAATTATTTGCACTACGTTACGTTTGGCAAAATCGCAGCTTACATTTTCGTAATGAATATTTTCTATAACAGGCGTTCCGCTTGTTACTTCCTGCGCCGGCAGCCTATCACCCCCGGTGTACATCATGTTTATGCGAATGGCTTCGCGTTCAATGGTATCTGCTGATATGTTTTTAAACCAGCAGTTGCGCACATAACCGCCTCTTCCACGCGCTGTTTTAATCCGGATAACGCGGTCGGTACCATTAAAGCGGCAGTTGTGGGCATACACATTTTCTACCCCACCCGACATTTCGCTGCCAATAACAATACCGCCATGCCCCTGAAGGCCCTTGTTATGGCGTATCAGAATATTTTTGCAGGGCATTGCAATTCGCCTTCCATCTTTATTTCTTCCTGATTTTATGGTTATACAATCATCACCGGTATCCAGCGTATTGTACTCAATCAAAACATTTTTACATGAGTTTGGATTTATACCATCGCCATTAGGACAGTCGCCATACTCGCCATTGGTTAACACATAAACGCCTCTAACCATTAGGTTTTCGCAAAAACTGGGATTAATGGTCCAAAAAGCACCATACCTGAATGTAACACCTTCGAGCAAAATATTTTTACAGTATAAAGGGCCAAAAAAAACAGGAGGTAAAAAGCGCTCTAAACTGCCAAAACGTCTTTCATTTAAAGGCACTTCGTTTTCATTCATTTCTTTTAGCAGGGCATTGCTTTTCCAAAAACCTTCGGTATTGCGTTGTTCCCACCAGGGTTTGCCTTGCCCGTTAAGTACTCCTTTGCCGGTAATTGCAATATTGTCCTGTTCAAAAGCGTAAATAAATGGCGAATAAGAATACACCTCAGAGCCTTCCCAATTGGTTAGTACTGCCGGCAGGTAGTCGGTAAACTCCTGACTAAAAACCAATTCTGCATCTTCCTGCAGGTGCAAGTTAATATTGCTAAGCAACACAATTGGGCCAGTCAGCCATTTTCCGGCCGGAACGATAACTTTTCCGCCACCTTTTGCGGCAAGCTCAGTAATGGCTCTATTAATGGCTTCGGTATTTTTTATAGTGCCCCCTTCTTTAGCACCATAATCTTTTATATTAACCGTTACATCAGGGAAAACCGGTTTTTTAAAATTAAACTCGCCAAATGGTGTTTTAAAGGGTTCGATATTTTCGGGCATTTGGGCATTAGCAATTGCTGCCAGTCCAAGGGCAAATACAACTATTATTAAAAATTTTATATTCATTTTTTCGGTTTTTAGCATTTTAATTTCTGCATGTAAGTTATTTCACTCCCCATTTCTTCTTCCACCCGGGGTAGCTGTTTAATACCTTCTGTGGGCTATCGGTATACCACCTGTAACCACCACGGCGTTCGATGCCAATTTCTGCCAGTGTTTTCTTTTTTATTCCATCACGGTCGCAGAAAAAAGGCTCACCTGTATCTAAATCGTAGAAGCGGGCCCAAATTGCCGGTGCTTCATTATCTGCAATTACACGCTTATCTTTTTCACCATTATTACGAAAGCGTTCCACCCTTATACCTTCAATTTTGTGTTCTTCAAACCAGCTGATTGCTCCGTTAACAGCCGCAATAATTTCAGGTGAAGGATGTTGAATCTCCATCAGTAAAGAAACAATTCCAACCGACTCGGCTCCGCTGTACGAAGGAAGCTCGTATGCCCTGGCTTTGGCAGGAGCAAAGTTATTTCTGTTGTGCTGGGCACACCAAACAGTTGGTTTTCCATTAACAATAATCTGCGTTTTTAATATGCAGTCAATTCCTTTTTCATAAGCCTTTTCAATTCTTTTTAACAGCGGCGCACCCAATTCCAAGGTAGCAAATTCATTTGAATCCGACATCAGGTCTTTCAAAAAATTCATGGTATTAACCATGGCATTATCGTTATAGGTAATGTGCTGATAGTATCCTTTCCGAATGGGATAAAACTGAGGCCAACCGCCACTTTCGTATTGCGAATCAAGCAGGTACTCAATACCCTTTAAAACACTTTTTTTGTAGTTTTCGTTGCCTGTACTTTTGTACATTTTTGCCAGAAACCACAATTGTGTGGACGTAGCACCATTATCCATTGTTGGCTGACCAAGATGTTTTTTACTGTTTTGTTTTTCAGAAAGAATCTCATCAATATCGTTTGACGTGAGCTTTACAGCCATATCGATATTTTTTGGCCAGCCGCCGGTTTTGTGCTGATATACCAGAAGATTGTCGGCAATACGCCTGGCCTCCGGGCTGCTATACCATTCACCCTCTTGTTTTTGTGCCGCTTTCCAGCTCAGTTGTGTTTCCTGTGCCTTGACTTCACCAAAAAACATTAGCATTAAAACCAGATAAAATAGAGTTTTCATTTATACTACTTTTCTTTTGAATTTATCTTCTCAATAACTACTGCAAGTAGAATTACAAAACCTTTTATAACCTGTTGCCAGAATGGCGATACATTGAGAAGCACCAAGCCATTGTTAAGCACACCAATAATTAAAGCTCCCTGTACGGTTCCCATAATTGTTCCTTTGCCGCCTGATAGCGAGGTTCCGCCAATAACTACGGCTGCAATAGAATCCAATTCGAATCCAAAACCAGCATTCGGTTGGGCCGAATCAAGACGAGAGGTAACCAAAATACCACCAATTCCGGCCAATGCACCTGCAATGGAATACACGATTACTTTTATGCGGTTAATTTTTAAACCAGATAGTTTAGCGGCTGTTTCGTTACCGCCAATGGCATAAATATGCCGCCCCAGCGTAGTTCGTTTGGTTAACACCACGGCTACCAAAACCACCACTGCCGAAATCCAAACCGGCATGGGAATTCCGAGAAACCACCCCGTACCTATAAAAGCCATATTATCGCCCAAACCTGTAATGGGGAAACCACCGGTCCATAGCATGGTTAATCCCCGGGCAATGGTAAGCATGGCTAATGTTGCCACAAAGGGCGGTACTTTAAAACGGGTTATGGTGATACCGTTAAACCACCCCAGAAAGGTTCCTACCAGTGTGCCGCCAACCAGTGCACCAAGCAGGGTGAAACCAATGTAGGCATTTACGCTTTCTATTTCAGCTCCAAATTTTAGCATTCCGGCCGTTACGGCACCTGCCAAAGCCAATATTGAACCTACCGAAAGATCAATTCCCCCGGTTAAAATTACCAAGGTCATTCCAACCGATATTACCATATTTACCGATATCTGGCGCATGACGTTCCAGGTATTTTCGGTAGTTAAAAACCGGTCGGACAAAAAACTTAATGCTACACACATTACTACCAAAGCAATAATGGATTGAAATTTTACCAGGTTATGTTTTAAGCTTGTTGCTGTCATAATTTTATTCTTTTTCCTGAAGAGCCGCTTTCATTATTATCTCCTCAGTGGCCTCGGCCCGTTTTAGGTTTGCTGTTAATTTTGATTCTGATAATACAAGGATATTGTCGGCAATGGCAAGTATTTCAGGCAACTCCGATGAAACAACGATTATTCCCATACTCTGTGCTGCCAGTTCAGAAATAAGCTTGTAAATTTCGGTTTTAGCCCCTACATCAATACCGCGGGTGGGTTCATCAAGCAATAATATTTTTGGGTTTGTAGCCAGCCATTTGGCAATTACCACTTTCTGCTGGTTTCCGCCACTTAATTGCTCCACCGTTTGTTTTCCCGATGAGACTTTTGTTCTTAATTTCTCAACAAAATGGGCACTTAATTCTGCTTCTTGTTTCTTATTGATAAAAGTGTAATTCGACACATTTCCGAGACTGGCAAGGCTGGTATTTTTGGCCACATTCATATTTAAAATAAGCCCTTGCACTTTGCGATCTTCCGGTACTAAAGCAATGCCGGCAGCAATGGCATCGTTCACGCTTTTTATCTTTTTGGTTTGCCCTTCAATGATAATTTTTCCGCTAACATATTTCGGATGTAATCCGAAAACAGCTTCGAGCACTTCTGTTCTTCCGGCGCCCATTAAACCGCAAATTCCCAATACTTCACCTTTTTTCAGGCTAAAACTTACATTGCTAACCAAAAAATCCTTTTTATTCTCGGGGTTTCTGAAATTCAGGTTTTCAACCTTTAAGATTTCTTCTGACCTGCTTGAGTCTTCTTTTGAAAAACTGTCTTTTAAATCGCGCCCAACCATTAATTGTATCAGCTGGTCGTGCGAAGTGCCTTTCATCATTCCCGATCCCATGCTTTTCCCATCACGGAGTACCGAATACCGGTCGGCAATTTCAAACAGTTCGTTTAGCTTATGTGAGATATAAACAATGGCTACTCCTTTGGTTTTTAACTCGTTAATGATTTTAAAAAGTAACTCCACCTCATGGTCGCTAATTGCCGATGTTGGCTCATCCATAATTAGTACCTGCGAATCGAGCAACAAGGCTTTTGCAATTTCAACAAGCTGTTGCTGGCCAACCCTAAGTTGATTAACCGGTGTTGACGGGTGTACATCAAGATGTAAGCGATGCAGCAGCTTTTTAGCCTGCTTATTCATTGCCGGGTAATCCAACAAACCTAAACGGTTGGTAATTTCATTTCCGAGGAAAAGATTTTCGGTAATACTTAGGTGTGGAATAAGGTTTAACTCCTGATGAATGATTACCACTCCTTTTTCGCCGGCTTCCTTAGGATTTTTAAATGCTACGCCATGCCCATTAAGCAGCACTTGGCCGCTATAATCGGGATAAACCCCGGAAATAACTTTCATCAAAGTTGATTTACCTGCACCATTTTCACCAATAATAGCAGTTACTTCGCCAGGGTATATTGCCAAATCAACATCTTTTAGCGCATACACCCCTGCAAAGTCTTTCGACACCTTCCTGACTTCAAGAACAGGATTTATGATATTAACTACTTCTGCCATCAGATAAGATTGCTTTTACCGGAATTACCTTTATTTGAGCAGGTATTTCTTCGTCGATTTTTAATTCTGCTACACCAGCAAATTCTATTTTTTTACCTATAGCTGCAGATTTTGTTAAACGGGAAATTATCTTACTCCGCACCAGCTTATTCAGCTCAATAGACACATTGTTGAAATCCGTCATATTTACAAAATCATTAATCTCAACCTGCCCCGAGCCATCGCGTACGGCATTTCCAAAAATAAAAGCTGTAGCAATCTGTACCGTATCGTTAAGGCCGGTTACCACATCAATATATTCGTTGCTAATTTCAACAATAATGCCCGTACCCTGCAGCATAAAATAATGTGTTTTGGCAATCCCCAGCTTTCTTCCAAATTGTGCAAAAGCCTTTTCAGGATCTGCATTTAACTGCTCCAGTAAATTGTTTACTTCAGGAGTATTTTTACTGACTTCAGGAAGTTTTTCGGTCCAGACTTTTAAAGCATAATCAGCCGCATTAAATTCGGTTTTGAGATTAGCGGCCTGGTATTCCTGTAGGTTTTGTACATCAAACGACAAATACACCACCACCAATGCAAGTACTATTCCCAAAATATATTTGAACAATTTCTTCATTATCATTTTAATTAGATTTCAAATATTTCGAAACATTTTCTGCGGTAACCAATTGTACTTCTACAGGCATTTTACTGTCGAAGCTGGCTTCTCCCCGAATCTGTTGATCAGCAAATTCTGCTGATTTCCGGGCCATAAGCACCGGAAACTGCATTACAGTTGCAGCTATTTTTCCTTCGGCGATGGCATTTATAGCATCGTCTGAGCCATCGAAACCAAATACTTTTATTTCATCGGCTTTTCCGGCAGCCAACACCGCCTGGTAAGCGCCTAAAGCCATGGCGTCGTTTCCACAAAAAACAGCATCAATTTCGGGCTGTGCCTGCATAATCGTTTCCATTACGTCCATCGCCTTGTTTCGGTCGAAATCGGCACTTTGTTGTGCCACCATTTTTAATCCCGGAAACTCATCAACCACACTGTGAAATCCGCTGGAACGATTCCAGGTATTATTATCGCCCACCAAACCAAGTATTTCAACATAGTTGCCTTGCTGTTTCATTTCTTTTACAAAGTATTCTCCCAATTTTACGCAACCGGTAAAATTATCCGACAATAATTGCGAAGCTGCCGCATCTTTCGAGTTTATCTCGCGATCCATACAAAAGGTTGGAATACCTGCGGCTTTTGCCCGTTTTACATTCAGCACCGAACCATCGGCATCAGTAGGATTAAATAAAATAGCCTGATAGCCCATGGCAATAATATTATCGAAATGCTCTGCTTCTTTGGCCGAATTATTTTGCGAATCGAAAATTTGCGCTTCGTACCCCAACTCGCGTGCCCTTTGGGCTGCTGATTCTCCCAAAACCACAAACCACGGGTTATTAAGTGTTGAAATAACTACCGCTATTTTTTTTTCAGTAAGCGCAGAATTGTTTTGTTTTTTATTGGAGCAAGCCGGAAAAATGTTTCCTGTAACAACAAGCAGCAATAAAAACCAGGTTGTATTTGTTTTTAGTTTTTGCATACATCGTTTATTATTAGTCTTCAACCGTTACAATTATTCGTTGGTAACGTGTTAGCCGTGGCGAACCATGATCGGTAACTTTAAGAATAATATGCATGGTACCGGTACCCGGCGACATTACTCTTCGCGATGGCACAGTAAACCAGGCCTTTTGCTGATCGAAATTCTGAATGGCAACCGGCTGACCGCTTCGTGCACTTGAAACAGGAAAAGTTCCGGCCTCTTTGTAAAAAAACCATTCGTAAGATAATGCGTCGCCATCCGGGTCAGTACAGGCTGTTGCACTTAATTCAATTTTTTCGCCTTTTTTTGCGGTTAACCGTGTGGAGTGATCAACTTTTACAACTGGAGGATGATTGGCATCATCCACATCTTTAATCGTCCAGTCCATTCGGGCCGCAAAATCGTTTTGGTAAGCTTCGCGCCAACGCCAAATTGTTTCGTGGTTACCTTCGTACCAACGGCCATCAGCTCCCATCACCTCATCTTCGGCATCGGTATAAAACGGTCGTGTTTCAGGGTAAAGAAACCACCGGCGCATACGTGGGGTATAAAATTCATAACGGCCTCCCCAGCCCCCCCATTCAGGATGATCATCATCGCTTAAACCATTATTTATAAGGTTTAAAAACGAGGGGGTGTCGCCTTCCATTAAATAGTCCCACCGCGGATACTCTTTCCCAAGCGGCCCTTTGCTTTGTATATTTTTGTGCAGCCATTCGTTAGAAACCAGGGTAAAATCGGGGCCGGTGCAACGCGCATGAAAATAGTCGCCACTTATGCCACTCCATGTAGCATAATGGTAAGCACCACCGGCACTGAACCCCGGACTTGCGATATAAAATAAGTTTGGAAATTCTTTGCGCAGCCATGGCCCACTATCATCCTGATCGGAGATGGTATACACACGAATTTTTGCCACAAACTTATCCAGTTCATCTTTCGAGCGGGTTTCTCTTACTTTCCAAAGCGCCTGCGCCAACACATTTGGGCCACCCCAAACGGTTACCCACAGCGGCCTTGCGTCATTTTTATCCACCGCTTCAATCAATTTTTCTGAAGCCGGCGAGTCTTTTCCCTCCCCAACAGCTTTTACTCCATATTCCGGCAATCCTTCGGTAATGCAACTACGCAAATAATCAGCAGTGGGAAAACCGGGCTCATGTTTCTCCAGGTTATCGCGCACTTTGGCATAAGCTTCCACAATTTCTTTAATACGCCAGGTAGCTACTTCGTGTTGCTGATGCACTGATGTTGTAGCAGCCAATCCTTCAATATCAAAATTGTTGGCGTACACCAAAAAACGCACCATCGACATGGCATCGTCGGGTTCATTCTCAATGTCGGTTAATACAAAAACACGGGGTTTTTCGTTGGCAAGGGCACTACCCGATGACCAGGAAAAAACTGCTATCCCGATTATTAGATAAACCATTTTTAAAAAGTTTCCTGCAAAAACTTGTCTCGTGTTCATAGTTTTAGTTTGATTATATATTCTACTGATTGATTACTGTTTATTTTTTGGAACGCAACGTTTCATACGGCGGGCAAAATCGCCCAGAAATTCTTCTCTCCAGCGGTTAACAGTTTTTATGCCAATATGGCCTTGTTCTTTGTACTCCGGAGCAGGATTATCGGCCCACCAGTTTGGATAGCTTGCTGAAGGTTTATTGCCATTTTCGGCTGGTGTAGGATACGACACCAATTCTCCTTCGAGACCATTAATACCGGAAATATTACTTTCCAGGTTATAAGTCCAATTACCTGATCTTTTTGGTGAAAACAAAAACCGCACCTGGTTTTCCTTTATTTCGGCTTTTATCGATTGGTTTTCGATATGCATAAGAGCAAACGAATTTTCAGGCATATTCTCTGCCGGCAAGAGCAGTTCCAATACTGCAAATTCTTCAATACTGTCGGTAACACTTGTGAGCCGGTTAAAAACTTTATGCTGACGTTCCCAGGCTCTAACATACTGTCCTCCCCAGCTTGGGCTGGTTGGATCTTCCGGATCTCCGTTTAACCAATAGGTCAAAGTTGGGGTATCCCCCATCTTCATGTGTGTTCCTTTTGAATAAAAATAGCTGCCCAATGCACCAACATCTTTTATGTATTTTTCTACAAAAGATTCGTTTCCCCAGTTGCCGCTTTGATTTCCGCCAACAAACCACCCCCGGTAGCTGGCATTCGATTCAATAATCCACAACTCGGGAAAATTACAGGCAATGTAGTGATAGGCATTTACCGACCATTTTTTGTTTGGCCCACCAATAAAATGCACGCGAAGTTTCGGCAAAATATCAGGGGCGTCGTGCAATGCCTGAGCCAGATCTTCTATTCCACCCCAAATAAGCACGTTTAAGGGCCTGGGGTCTTCGCGGCGTGCACATGTTACAATCCAGTTCGATCCCTCCGTTGGCTTATCGTACCCCCGCGTATTTACTATTTCGGTTGCTCCTTGTTTTACAATGGCCCGAATGGCATCTGGCGAAGGATAATCCTTTGAAGCAGCTTTCAGGTTGGGATAATCCTTTTCATAAGCATCAACACACTCCAAAATATGCGAAACCCGTCCGTTACCGAAAGGTGATGAAATGATTCCTTCAATATCAAGCGTATCAGCATATATAAGCAAATGCGCCATCGATTGATAATCATCAAAATCAGTTCCGCCAATATCGGTAGATACAATTATACGGTGTTTTACAGGCGGCACTGTTTGCGAACAGCCATTACTAATTACACCGCAAAATATCAATCCGATAAATGATAAAACTATTTTATTCATACAATTATTCTTTTACCGTTTAACCACCAAAACCCAATCGGTATCATTTGTTGGCGGATTAAATTTTGTTGTTGTTTCTGATTTTATTTCGAGCCTGGTTTGATGTTGAACTGTTCCATTTTTGGTATCAATCCATTTAACGATGTTATAATCGCCTTTTTTTACCTGAAGCGAGAAGGAAGAACCAGCTGTAGCAAACACAAGGTATTGCTCACCGGGCTCAGCAAGGGCGTACACCTGTAATACCGAGCAGTCTGACAGCAATTCATCAGAGGGTTTCATTTCATAAAATGCAACATCGTGCTGCATAATATCTGCCAGAATGGTAATGTGCTGCGCTGATTCGGTATATGGATTCTCTTCGTTAAAAGGTAAGCCTTCTGCTCCGGCTGCAAACAAGGCCTCTTCGCCGGCATGCCCGCACCATGTAAATGATGCTGCAGCTGTAGCACAAGCCCAGGCCGATTGCCGTAATTCGTTGCGCGAAGCTTTGGTTCGTTGCTGCCAAAACCTGCGCCACAAGGCATTTCCTTCGCTCATAAAAACAGGTTTGCCGGCATAACCCAGCAAACAAGCCATATGGTGTGTCCATGGTTCTTTCCAGTATTTACGATCCAGATCCCGGTTAGGACTGGCAATTTCATGATTTTCAACTGCCGCAAAGCTGTATTCATTTCTTCCATATTCGTTTTCTCGCGGAAACTCATCTTCATAGGTTCGCAGGTGCTCAAAAATATCGTATTTTTGAACTAAGCGGGCAAAGCCCAGCTCTTTATCCTCCCGGTTTCCGGGTACTTCCCACACGAAATTCCAACCCGCAATATTAGCAAACGGAGCCAGGCGAGCAATCATATATTTTACAAAACGCGCTTTATCTTCTGCTGTTAACTTGCTCCAATCGGGACCATTGTTCTGGCTTCCATCAACGCCTAAAAACATATGTACATTCACATCATTGTTGTTTAACCAACCCAAATGCTGCTCCATTCTCCTCCATACATCATGATTCATCGAATTCCAAATATTCCCTTCCTCGTAAAGAATAAGATCGAGGGTTTCGGGCTCCGGACCATCTTTATAATATTGATCGGTACAGCACAACGAAAGCAGCCAGTTTACCTGGAGATGATTGTATCCATTGTTTATAAGTGGCCAATATACATTTTGCTTTACCCATTCAAAGTCCTGCCCCAGCGAGCCATGTCCGGTTTCGTAATACGATTTTAGCCAAACCGGTCTTGTTCCGTTATAGGCAAACCAATGCGGGTTTTTCTCGTAGGCCTTAAGCATGCCATTGCCGGCGCCGTCGTTAACACATAAAAAAGTGTCTGTTCCTCCTGTTGTTCCATCACTCCAGGAATAGGTAAACGTCCACTCACCTGTTTCATTTGGCATAAATCGCAGCTTCCAAATAGTACCATCGGCATTTCCTTTTCCATCGCCATCATAAAAACCATGGAAATTATAACACAAACCCGACGGAGATTGGTATTGTACATTTAACTCTACACCGGTATACTTATTGGAATATTCATTTTTATTCTCTACCTCGAACTGAAAAAGACGATACAGTGCAATTTTCTGGTTAGTAGCGCTTAAGACTCCTGTAATTAACAGAAAAATAAGTAGAAGACGATATTTCATGCTAGTAATTGATTACAATATTGGCCATCCGCTTTCATCTACAAACTCAAAATCTATTCATTTTTTAGTATTAAATATCCGATTTTAGAAACCACAACAAATGAAAGCAATCGAAAGCAAATATAAGAAGATTAAAAATCAAAACAAAAGAAAAGAAAAATTCTATTGAGGCATTCTGAAAGAATTTCAGCTATTTTTATAAAAAAGTCAAATAGGCCGAGATACGCAGCATTACACGATTTTTCGTGCTTAAAAAAAAACAACTGAAAATGGGATTTAGTACCGGGCGTATAACAACGCTACCATGTTTGCGTTTTTTTTCGTTATTTTGATATACGTTTGAACAGCTAACAATTCCGAAACAGTTATTTTGCAAAAAATGTAATAAGGGCTTAAACTCAATCTGTTCTTAAACCGCACAAAAAAGAGAAGTACAAAAAACGCATATCACGATGAAACTGGAAAATTTAATGGCCAATCAACGGCGCGAAAAAATTATGGACCTGGTAAGAGAGGATGGGTCGGCGAAAGTAGCCAATTTGGCCAAGTTATTTAAGGTTACCGAAGTAACCATACGACAAGACCTGGAGAAACTGGAAAAGGACGGCTTAATTGTGCGGGAATATGGTGGTGCGTTTTTAAAAAATGTGGAAGATCAGGTAAAAAATTTCTCGTTGGTACACCAGGACAATATGGACAAAAAAGCGCTGATTGCCGAAAGATGTCTGGAATTGATTGAAACCGGAGACACGATAATACTTGACTCGGGCACTACGACCACAGAGATTGCCAAGCGTTTAAAAGGTATGAAAGACATTACCGTTATTACCAATGCTTTAAACATTGCGCTCATACTTGGAGCCGAACCAGGTATTGAGGTAATTGTTACCGGTGGAGAATTTAAACCGCCAACACTATCGTTAACCGGGCAAAAAGCAGCCGATTTCTTTCATGGTTTAAACGTTCAGAAACTATTTTTGGCCACTGCCGGAATTTCGTTAAAAGCAGGGCTTACTTACCCAAGCATTAGCGATATTGTTGTAAAAAAGGCAATGATTGATGCAGCTGAAATAACCTACCTGGTAGCCGACTCTTCGAAAATAGGGAAAAGTGCACTGGCCAGCCTTGGTGCCTTATCGTTAATTGATTACATTATTACTGATAAAGGCATAAAAAACAGTAATCGTAAAGTTTTTGAAGAACACGAAATTGAATTGATTATTGCCAAGGGAGAACAAACGAAATAAGCTGTAAAAAACAATACCAGCTGCTTGTTCTGCCTTGTTTAAAATTTAAACCGATAATCAATTCCCAAAATATGAATCGATTCCTGGCTGGAATAATAGTCTTGTAAACGGTAATAAAGTCCAACACGATGAAATTTACCCAGCTTACGGGTAAAACCAGCATCAAAACGGCCGCCTTTAAACTCACCTGTTGATATATTTCTGAACAGCTCGTAGCTGGTATACGGTTTAAATTTGCTGCCCTTTATATCGTAAGCGGATTTTAGCCTCACTCTGAAAAAATTTGATTTTTCATCATCTTCGTTAAAGTAATTGGTTAATCGTGCACGCAAGGAGTTTTCAAATCGACCAAAATCATAACTACCGGTCGCATCAAAAACAAAGCGGTTGTATTCCTCATTTTCTTTGTTTTTTACATTTACGTTATACCGGTAAGCTGCAGCTACTTCTAAAAACTTAAACGGACTGTATGCAATTTTTCCATCTATTAAATATTCATCAACTGTCCAGTCATCCTGCAAACGCACTTCCGGAATAATGCTAAATTCAATGGTCTTAAAAAGTTTTTTTGAGAGCTCAAATTCAATCCACGTACCAAAGCGCTCGGTTTTAGCGCTGGCTACACCTGCCACACACAGCAATAAAAATAGTACAACTACTTTTTTCATAGTTTAAATTCACGTTTAGAGTTTTGTTCTTTTACATCGAAAAAGATAGTTATCTGAGCCACATCACGCAAAAAATCAACTTTCTCAATCTGGTACCGTTTTATTTTTATCCCCGTACGTTGTTCCAGATCTTTTATCATTTCATCTTCCCTCTCCTGATGCAAATTTTCAATGTTCTCGTATACCACCAACAAGGAATCAACCTGTCGTAGCATCAAAGCTTTTTCAAGTATCCATAAAGTGGCAAGTAGCAGCACATTAACCATGCCCAACTCAAAGTAACCCAAATATGATTTGGATAAAGCATTAATTACCGATACGGCAATTATTACGAACAGGTAAGTCATTTCTTTTGGTGGTATAGCATTGGTTCGGTACCTGATAATCCCGAATATGGCAAATAAGCCCAGAGCGAAACCAAGTTCGAGTTTTACATTTTCGAGTAAATAAACCAGTAAAAATACCGCTGCGCTTATGGCAAAATAGCTGAAATAGAATTCTTTCTTACGGCTAATGCGAGCATACAACATTACCACAAAAGCGGTAACAACAAGGTTAAAAATAAAGCGGATTACCAGAGATATTAAAAATCCCATTGAAAAATCCTGTGTTCCTAATATATCAAAACTATCCATTATAAATTATTTTATTTTTTCTAAAAATCGAAGCCTCGGTTTAAAGGCATTTTGTTTTAAGGTATTATCAAGCAAGGCTCGTCCGGTGCAATATTTAGACAGCCCGCGTTGACGTATTTTTAGCTGCCGTAAAATCCCAACCATTGGCGACCCTTTCAGACTTTTGCCTCTTTTTAACTCAAAAATTACAAGGTTGTCTAATTTTTTTTCTCCCTTAGTGTTCCAGAATTCGGGGGCAATATCAATGGTACACCTGTCTTTTCGATGTTTATGAATTAGGGTAATTCGGTAAAAACGGTTTTGCAGGCTTGGTATCATTTCAGTATCTCCGTACGGCGAATTATTTTGCAGAAAATTATTTTCAGACGTGGCAATTTCTGCACCATTTATTTCGGAAGGAATGCGCTCTTTTATGGTTCTTTTTTTATTGGTTTTAAATTTAATTTCGAAAAAGGAATGGCCTGAAACAAGGTATTTTCGCTGCCGCACTTTGTAACGATTTAATTTGCGGTTGTGATGATGCATATACATGGCATTGTCGGGTGTATCAAAATAAGAAGACCGATACTCCATTAAATGCTCATTGTTTATTTCTAGTACCTCGTAATAGTCCTGAACTTTTTCCAACAATTCTTTCAGCAATTCAATGTGAAACCAGTATTTTCGGTCGATTCGATTCATAAGTTTAACCTCATTGATCTCATCAAGCGAAACCGGATCAAATTTTCTCAATATGTTTTTTAATTGTTCCAACCTATTTCTTTATTATAAAAAACTTTTTTGCTTTTCAAACTTCCGTCGGTATAACGTTCTACCACAATATTAACACCTTTCACCGGTTTTTTGAGCCGTTTCCCATCAATTGTAAAGTACATTTTCTCCACAATTTTAAGGTTTTTTTCGGGCAAATACAGCGCTGCATTTGGTTCTTCATCGGCCAATACAAGTACTTCGCTAAGCGAGGTACCAATGAGACCATTGGATACAAGCTCCGAATTTTTATCGGCCTTAAAGCGCACATACAAAACATGGCTTCCATCGGTCTCTTCGGGCAATTGAAATGATCCAAAATACCAGGTTGAATCTTGATCAAAATTATAATCGCCAAGTTTTTTAAAATTAATCCCATCGGTTGAATACTCCACATTTTGAATGTGGTAGTATGTATTTAACCCAAGCATATTTGCATTTACCTTTATATTTTTGTAGCCACTTGCATTAAACGAAAATTGAAAATAATAATCGCCTGCAGAGGAAGCTCCCCGCCGTATCATTGCCGCATTTTTCCCCAATAAGGTATTTGTCCCGGAATAAAGGCCAAATGTTGTGCCGGTACCATCATCCCGTTTCAACTCAAGTTTTGCCCCCTGGTTTTCTATCGAAGAATAATAATCTGCAGCACGTTCCCGGCTTCCTTCTTCATAAAAATCCCAGGCCACAATATAATCCAGAGTGGTATAATACGCTTTTACCTCTTTGTTCTCATCCATAAAAACCAAAATGGTATCGGCCTTCGAGCCATTTTCCCATTCATCAAACGTTGAAACCACAGACGAAAAGGCCGTAAGTATCACCTCTGTTTCTTCAGCAAACATAAGTTTCCCATCAATCAGTTGTCCTTCAGGTGAAGTTGAAAATAGTTTTGCCCCTTCTCCATCTATGGCAATTGCTTTTAACTCGAAAAGCTCGGGTGGTTTTACCGGGACAACTACCCGCACCGTATCTGAAGCGATTAAATTATCAAACTCATTATAAGCCCTGGCAATAATTGCTTGTGTCCCTTCAGGCGCATCTTCCCACAAAAAATCGTAAGGGGGTGCAGTTTGTACATTTAACAGCACGGTATCGTTTAAATATTCCACCCTTGAAATACTTCCTTCATAAATCCATGCTTCTGCGGCAACATAGATATCAGCCGGAAGTGCAACTTCTGTGCTGTCCTCAGGGTCGGTAATTGTTACTCCGTTTCCTAAAGAAAATGTTATTACGTCTGATAATGCAGAGGCACCGGATGTATCGCTGGCTATGGCAAAAACCCGATAAATACCGGCTTCAACATCGCTCCATTCAAAAGTATATGGGGCAACACTGTCAACAGCCAGCAAAGTATCGGTATAAAACTGTACAGCTGCAATTTTGCTGCTATCTACTGTTGCCTCAACCTGTATTGTTATGCTTGAATCAGCCGGAAAGCGGCTACTGTCGGCTGGAGAAATAATGGACACCTTAATTGCCTGACCTCCTGTTCCTCCCTGCACATTCCCAGCACCTATTTTTACCCTGTTTTTTACCGCATCAACGTTATCCAAACTATACGGATAAGGCACTGTAAATACAGGATAAGAATTGGCTACAAAGGTTGGTTCAATACAATCGGTAAATTTCAGATTATTCCAACCAATTTTTCCGTCCTCGGTTCCACCATAGTCGGCCCATGCATCTTCAATATTTTCAAAATGTGTATTTTCAATTCGTATGTTACATTCTTTTCCAACCCCCACACAATATCCGTTTCCGGGGCTATTGTAGTAATTGTTGTAAATGTGCACATGCCCAAAGCGTACCCGCGGCATTCGGCCTCTTACTCCATCAGTATACCAATTATGGTGCAGGGTTACGTGTAACTTCCCTCTGTCAGAAGTACTGCTGTCGCTGTTTCCTATGAGATGAGCGAAAGAGTGCCCGTCTGGATTATCAAAATAAAATTTACTCCACGAAACAGTAACATAATCAGCCTGGCGAACAATGGAACAGAGTTCGTCTGAGCTATCGTGAAACGTACATTTGGTAATAAATACCTTTGTGGCCCCCGAAACTTCCAAAACATCATCGCTGGCAGGTCCAAGTGTGAGGTTTTGTATTATATAATTGCTACCTCCAATTTTTATTGTACCACCATATAAACCGGCATTTTCGTCAACACCAACTACTGTTTTATTTGAACCGATTGAAACTGTTCCGGTATTCAACCTTCCATTTACAATTATAACTGCAGGTGAGTCACCCGAAACTGCCGCTCTAAATTCTGCAGCAGTTGAGACAGTAATTGGAGTGGCATTGCCGCCGCCTGTTGTACCTTTATAACCTGCATAACCATCGGCTACTGCAATTGTTTGTGCCTGAGCCATTGTAATTCCCCAAAGAATGGAAAGGCCTAGCAATAAAATTTTATATCCGTTAAGTTTTTTGTTCGATTTCATTTCGTTCGTTTTTTGGGTAGTTCTACTATTATTTTTTTACCACAAATTCATATTTCCCGGAGCCAATTTTTACCATCATTTTTCCTTTAAAGTTTTCAGTTTCGTAGTTTTTAGCAACCAGTTTTTCTCTTTCAAAAACAGTGTTTTCATCGCCCACCGGCATTACCACAACTCCCGCACTGTTAGCCGGAATTTCAACTTTTAGCCGGAATTCTGTGTCTGTATTATGCCAGTTGCTGCTGATTGTTCCGTAGGGCGATTCGTAACTTGCTTTTGCGGAAGTAGTTCCACCAACAACACAGGGCTCAATTTTTACCTCGTTGTAGGCAATTGAGTTTTCTGTTTGACCAATGCCTGCGAGCCCGCTGTAAAACCATTCCATCAGGTGCCCAAGCATAAGATGATTGTTTGAAACCACCTCCAGCGCCTGCCACGATTCGGTTAATGCTGTTGCCCCCTTTTTTAGCTGAAAACCGTATCCAGGCACATCGTCGCGTGCATTCATGGCAAAGAGCAATTCATTTTGAGCATTGTCGCGCAAAGCCTTTACCAAAAAATTAAAACCAACATCGCCGGCAGTTAATGCATTTCCTGAATTTTGAATGGAATTAACCAGGGTCTTTACAACCGCATCATGGTTTTCCTCGTTAACCAAACCCACAACCAATGGCATGGCAATGGCAGTTTGGCTTCCGGTGGAATAGATGCCGGTTTCCTGATTAAAAAACCGGGTGTTAAAAGCGGCTTTTATTTCTTCTGCCCAGCTTCTATATTTTTCAACAGCTTTATTCTTTCCAATTACGGCAGCAATTTCTGCCATTAATTTTACATCGTAAAAATAAATGGCTGTTGCAGTTAAAGCTTTGGGTGTTAATTGTGCATAGCCGGGACGTTCGGGCCCCAGGTCGTACCAATCTCCCAAACCGTAATCGATGATATGATTTTCGGATTTACCCTCCAGGTAGCTCACGTATTTTTCCATCATGGTCCACGAATTTTTCAACGGTTCTGCATCGCCGTACCATTTGTATATCAGCCAGGGTACAATTACCGCAGCACTGCCCCATTCGGGCGAATCGCGGAAATCCTGCCAAAATTCAGTGTACTCCGGAACGATGTCGGGTACCAGCCCCTCCGGGGTTTGTGCGGACAACATATCCTCAACAATTTTGTTATACAAACCATAAACATCGTAATTAAAGTGAACACCTTCGCCCATTAAATAAGCCTGCTCCAGCCAGCCCAGTTTTTCGCGGTGCGGACAATCGCTAAGCACACTTTGAAAATTGCTTTTTATGGCCCATTTTATCAGCGTATCAACACGATTGAACAGCGTAAAAGAGGTATGAAAGCTTCCGACTTCAGGCGAAGAGTTCCGGTTATGAAGCATTTTAAGACTTTTAATTCGGGGCTTATTCAAATCACTGTCTTCTCCTGCCGGAATAGCGCCATCAACCTGAATGTAGCGATAGCCTGAAAAGGTAAACTGAGGCCGCCAGATTTCCTCTCCCTCTCCTTTTAAAACATAGGTGTAATAATGCGGACGGCCGGTTGCTCGCTGATTGGCTGTATTATTCCTGTTTTTAAGTTCGGCAGGTTTCAGCACAATTGAATCGCCGGCATTTCCACTAACGCTTAGCTCAAAAATTCCGGAGGCATTTTGGCCAAAATCGTACAAATGAGCAGCTTCCATACTCTCGATGCGGGTGATGGTTTTTGCTTCAATTTCGTCCATTATTTTTACCGGATAATCTTTTTCAGGATGCAATTTTTTGCATGGAGCTTCAACAATCAGGGCATCCTGCCAGTTGGTGTCGTTATAATTTATTTTATTCCAACCATTTTGTTCCAGGCGGGCATCGTAATTTTCCCCTCCGTAAATACTCGAGAAAGTTATTGGGCCCGGTTTTGTTTTCCATGTTGCATCCGAAATAATTTCTTCTGAGCTCCCATCTTCATACAATAGCTTTAGTTTTAAAATCATCATCGGGTTTCCGTAAGCCGTCATTACTTTTCGGTAACGCTCATTCGGGATAATAAAAAAGCCATTTCCAAGCATTACTCCCAATGCATTTTTGCCAGGATATAGTTGCTCGGTACAATCGTAGGTATTGTACAAAACAGTTTCATCGTAATGTGTCCATCCGGGTGCCAGAAAATTATTGCTAACGCGTTGACCATTCAAATGCATTTCGTAATGCCCCAGTCCCGATACAAAAACCAAGGCCTGTTTCAGTCCATTTTTCACCTCAAATTCTTTTCGCAATAGCGGCAGTTGGTGCAAACCCTGATCTTTGCCACGCCACGATTTACCGGGCAAATGTATTCCGGGTACAATGCGTTTCTCTTCGGGCAATTTATCGTAGGCAATCCACTGAGCACCACCCCAGTCTTTTTCGGTAAACAAACCTGTAACAAAGCTATTTACGGGGCTCCACCCCGAATGCTTTCCATTGGAATCCCAAACCTTAACCATCCAGAAATATTTTTTGCCGGCCTGCAATTTTTTGCCGCTGTATTTTACCAAAATACTTTGGCTGCTTTTTACTTTTCCCGAATCCCAAACCACATTTTTTCCTGAAGAACCGATTTGTTCTGACAGCAAAATACGATAGGCCTTTTGGGTACAATTTTGTTCATTAGAAGCGATTTTCCACGAAAACAAAAAATCGCTGGTAGAAACCCCTAAAGCCTGCTGCCTGTTATCAACCGATGCAGAAACTACTTTAATTGCCGTTTTTTGATTACAGCGAATTAAAGCCAACTGAATGAAAACCAAGGGTACTATAAAAATTAATAATCGCTTCATTTAATGCTTCAAAGTTAAGTACTTATATAAGTTTTGCCGTG
The DNA here is from genome assembly GCF_963676735.1 of uncultured Draconibacterium sp. Taxonomy (NCBI): domain Bacteria; kingdom Pseudomonadati; phylum Bacteroidota; class Bacteroidia; order Marinilabiliales; family Prolixibacteraceae; genus Draconibacterium; species uncultured Draconibacterium sp. The sequence goes on from NZ_OY781464.1 coordinate 3,216,588, forward strand.
CCAATATTCTCAATCTGCGTGCCTGCTTCGCCCAACTTCTCGATTCTTTTATTATATCGCTCAAAAAGTGCTTTCATTTTTCTTTCGCCAATAATTCCCCAGCACCGAACCCGAGATATTCATCCACGGACTAAACACGGCAGCCGCCAACCCAAGCGTTGCCAGTTTTCCCATAACACCAGCCAAACCCGATGCCATGCCGCCGTTTTGCAAGCCTACTTCCAAGGCCACTGTTCTGCACGAATTTTTATCCATCCCGAGCACACGGCTTATCCAATACCCAAAAGTGTAACCCAGCGAGTTATGCAATACCGAAACCAACAGCATTATCAGTCCAACAGCTAAAATATTCTCGCGGCTGGCAGCTGTTGTAACAACCGTGAAGTAAACAATGCCGAACATCGAAATTTTTGGCATCATTTTTTTAACCTCAACAGACAACCTGGTAGCCAGGTAGTACAGTTTGCCTACCACCACTGCTCCTCCCAAAAAGCTAAACAATTCAATTAGTAAGAGTATATTTTTTGTTAGATGACTGGCCATAAGCCCCCAGAAACCGGCTATAAGTAGCAAAAACCACAACACAAAAACGACAAAAAGTGTATTTACAAAATGCATCCATTTTTTTGAACCCAGTTTAAAAACATCGGAAAGCATTGCTGCTCCGATGGGTACGAGAACAATTTTTATGATTTGCAGACACATATCCAGGGCATTCACCTCCACGTATGTACCTGCAAGAACTTTCATCCAAAAAGGTGTCATTATTGGCGCCAAAAGCGTTGCCACAGCCGTTAAGGTTACCGACAAAGTAAGGTTGGCACGAGCAAGATACACCATAACATTAGATGCCAGGCCACTTGAACACGAACCAATTAGAATAATTCCAGCTGCTATTTCGGGTTCAAAATGAAAAATACGGGTTAAGGAGAATCCCACCAACGGCATAATCGAAAACTGACAGATAATACCCACCAGCACACCTTTCCCCATGGTTTTAATATGCGAAAAATCGCGGAAACTCATTTGTGTGCCCATGCCAAACATTACCAGTTGCACTACCACCAAAATCACCCATTTATTACGCAAATCGAAATTTCCCCACACAAGAAATGCATTGGGGTAAAGCATTCCACCAACAATTGCAACAATTATCCATGCGGTATATCGATAGCTTTTTAGCGATTGTACAGCTCCAAGGCCAAAAGCAATACAAACTGCAGCAATTATTCCGAGGGGTTTTTGTGCATCGCCAATGCCTATAATCAAACTAACAACGAGCAAAACGCAAGCCAGCAAGCCCAGCCACAACGACACCCTATTTATTTTGTCCTTAATCATAAAACAGTTGCCAAATGTTGCACAGCCAATTCAGGACTTGTAATAATTGGCACTTTTTTATCCGCTTCGGCAAGCTGCCCAACCACACGAGCCATTGATGCTTGTGCCAGCAAAATTACATCTACCTGTTGCGCCAGCTCCTTTAGGGCTGCAGCTACTTTTTCGTCATGCACTTCGGGTTTTCCGCTCATTAAGGCATCAAAAGCGCCTTCACACAATTTTGATGTTAATTGAATTTCTTTTCCGGCAACGATTGCCCGGCGTTGCACTAAATCGCTGGTGGGCTCGAGCGTTGTTGGCAAGGTGGCTACCACTCCAATTTTTTTTCCCATTTGCACGGCTTTGTCGGCCATGGGCTGATCTACCCGAAGAACTGGCACATCAACAAGCGTTGTTGCCGTTTCCACTGCCGCCCCAATTGACGAACAGGTGACCAAAATAAAATCGGCACCGGCTTCTTCTGCCGAGGTAATCAGGTTAACCACTCGTTTCGAGGTATCGGGAGTAAGCTTCCCGCGCTCAATGGTATTTTTAATCAGACTATCATCGGAAATATTAAAAATTTTAAGGTTTTTATCGGCCAGATATTTATTTGTTAAATCCTGAAATACAGGCACCAAAGTAGCCGAGGTGTGAATTAGTGCTAAAGTTTTAGTCATAATATTTAAATTTCTTTATGCTTCTTGCAAATCCTCTTTATAACACATGGTTTCTGTAAAACCACTTCTTAAGCAAAATTTTTGCAAGCTTAGCAATGCGTTTATTCGTTCAATACAATTTCAATATCCTTTTTTCGTGATTCGGGAAAAACATGGAGTATTTCAACTTTTCCATTTTTTTGCACAGCTTCAACAATGGTATTTCCCGGTGCATGTAATTTAAAATGCACATCCCAATCCTTTGGCCAGGCGGGAAAAAGGTAGATTTTATCATCATTTGTTTGCAACAACATCTCCTGTATGCCAATCATCCCTGAGCCTCCCCAGTTGTGATCAGGTACCCAATCGAAACCAGGTCCCCAAAAGGCCGGAAAACGTCTTTCTGAATCCTGAAGTTTTAGTATCGAGAATTTAGCTGCCTCATCGGTCATTCCCAGTCGAGCAGCAAAAATGGCATATTGTTTCCAACTCCGGTGGTCCTGAAAGCGAACCACATCTTTATCATATAAATAAGTGTTTTTTGCCACCTCAAAATCAGGCCTGCCAATTCCGTACATTCCCCACGGAAAAACAGGGTACAATTGAGGCGCTTCAATGTTGTTTATCCTTTCCCACAGTTTTGCGGGAGCAATGGTCTTTTTGCCGTCAAACTCCCGGAAATTAAGAGGAGGTATTCGGTTTAAAAATTTCTCCCACTTTTCTTTTTCTTCGGCATCAATATATTTTTCGGGCAAAGCCAGCAAGCCTAAGGTTACAGTTTTTAATGCAGCAATGGTTGAAGTGGCATTGTATGCCATTTTATAGGTTTCGTTAGCCGAACCGGGGTACAATATCAGCTGGTCGTTTTCATCCAGTACTTTTATTCCACGAAGTTTTGCCCTGTACTGGTAGTGCTCATCAAAAAATCTTAAACAACTTTTAATCAAAGGTATATATTCAGAAATATCAGCGCCTGTAAATTTTTGTAGCTCAAGTGCCATCCAACAAATTTCAAGCGAGGTATCCCATTGGTATTCCAACCATGCGTTGTATTGAATTCCGGGGTGAAATCCTTCAGGTCGCTTCCAGCTATATTCACTGGGGTTTGGCAATCCAAAATTTTCTATCTGCTCGGTAAAACACGCACCTTTATGCCCCCAGTAGACTTCACTACGCAGCTCAGCTGTTTCCAGTATCTGCAGGTAAAAATCAAGCTGAGGTTTTAACATATCGAAATCGCCCGATTTAAGCATTGGGTAATACACCAAACGTTGGTTTTGGGCGGTAAATGTTCCACCACCCCAGTTTCTGAAATCAGGTGAAAAAGCACGGTCGGGGTTAGTAAAAACCGGATCAACGGTAAACAAGCCGCCATTAAACTTTGTGGGGTAACTACCGTAAGCATTGCAGCCCAGCATGTATCTAAAAAGCTGGTAATTTCGCCCAATTTGCCAGGCCGGGTCCTCTTCATTTTCATTCTCCTGATTAATTAAAACAAAGCTTCTGTTCCAATATTTGTTCCACCAGTTCTGCGTTTTCAGTCGTGCTGTTTTTTGCTTTTTTGAATATGTTTCGATCAACCTGCTCAATCCCGCGTTCCAGTCTTCCAGCGTTTTGTATTGCCCGGTATGAAGGTAAATTTGAAGGCTTTGCTTTTTGGAAGGATTTTTACTTAACAATTTCCAGCCCTTAAAATTGGCCTGCTGATATTTTCCTAAAACGGTTCCAGCGGCAACAAAACCATCTCCCATCAGTTTTCCGCCAAAAGTTAAATTTTCAAGCGGATTAAACATTCGGCTTTTTACAGCTTCCAGTTTTTGTTGCTTAACAGCTACATCAAAAACAGTTTCTCCCTGGTTTTGATGCACAAACTGCGCGGCATTTTCGAAAAAAGCAATGCTGTCTTTTTTATCAAGCAGCCCCTCAGGATTAACCCATTTATACGAATTTCCGAAGTTTTCGTATTTCTCCAACAAACGATCTTTAAAGCGCCAGTTCTCGTAGGTAGCTTCAACCAGGATTTTGCGCGTACTCTCTATTTCAACATGCACTACCGGAGAAAAAACATCAACCCAAACAAGCACATCGGCCGAAACGCCATTTTTTTGCCCTGAAATTTTTACGCAACCTTGTTGTAACAAAAGCTCTTGTTTAAAGCTTCCGTTTTCAAACGGATTTGGCGATAATTTTATGCGCACTCTGCCCAATTTGGGCATTCCGTTATTTTCATTAAAGGTTCCGCTGCGGGCTATATAAAATAGAATTTCATTGTTTTCGGCCCACACGTTTAAACCAATATCACCACCACCACAAGGCATAGATTCAGACGAATTTTTGCTTTGCGAATGCCAAACAAGATTGTAGTTTTCCAGTTCAGGAGATTGAGCAAACAATACTCCCGAGCATAAAACAAAAAATACAATAACTAACTGTTTCATTTCTATATGTTTTATAGCAAATCGGCTTAACTACCTGAATTTATACTCAGTTTCTTCACTACCTTTGCCACCCGCTGAAAGCCTTCTTCAATTTTTGCCTTATCGTAAACCAAGGGGCCAAACGAAATGCGGATTCCATTCTTTAGTGAATCTCCAAAACCTCCACCGGGCACAAAAATTACTCCGGTTTTTTTCAGAACATTTTCCACAAACTCATCACCGTTCATTCCCACATCAACTACAGAATACAAACCTCCCTGTGGCAGGGTAAACCTTGGCGACAGGTACTTATTGATACACTCACACAAAAATGCTGCTGCACTTTTATAATCCTCATTTATTCTATTGATATAAGTGGCAAGCGACCCGTCTTTTAATCCTTTATTAATGTAATTGGCAAGTGTTAACTGATGAATGGTATCGGGGCAAAGCACCACACATTGCTGAACCACTTTTAGTGCCTGAATAATATTTTCGTCAGCTTCGAGCCAACCGAGCCTTCGTCCCAGTCCCCGGCACCATTTCGAGTTCGAGTACAATTTAACAAGGTTCGGATAATCGGCTACCGAGTAAGTAAAATACTCCGGCTGATCTGTTGTGTAAACAAAGGTGTTGTAGGCAAAATCAATAGCCACAAAACAATCGTTTTTAAGGGTAATTTCAAGTGCTTTTTTTACAAAGAAATCGGGAACCATTGTGCCCGTTGGATTATCCGGGCTGGAGAACAGCAGTAATTTGGGCTTTTCCTTTTCAATAAATTGTTCGAAATCGGTAATTAGTTTTTGTTCGTCGTTTACAAAGGCCCATTTTTCTTCGTCAAAAACCGGAAAACAAACCATTTGGCAATTCACTCCCATTTCTATCTGCTCGGGGTAATTGGCATAGGCCGGATCGAGCAGCGCAATTTTATCGCCGGGGTTGAGTAAGACCTTAAACAGCGAGTAGGCCAGTTGGGTAGAATTGGCACCTATGATTATATTTTCTTCTTTTGACGCTGCTCCAAAAATCTGCTGATTAAAATCGATTAAGGCTTTTTTAAGTTCGGGGCTACCATCTGAAGGGCTGTAAGCACCTGTTTTATGAAAAAGATCGCGATCTTTTGCGATCGCAATATATTCCTGTCTGAGTTCTTCCGGAGCTTCGTGATTTACCCATCCTCCTGCAAACGAAATAACATCGTTTGGATCGAGCCCCATTTTTACAAGGTTGTCAGGGCTTGCCATCTCCATAATTCTTCGTATTGGCGACGAAGTTACTCCATCTTTAAACTGATCTGCAAGTTTCAACATAACACAATTTTTTAGCTGCTTGTTTATTTTCTTTTTACGGTATTTTCGGCCGCATTTACAATGTCGTTAACAGCCATTTCGTAGTAGTCAAGTAATTCGTGCGGCAAACCCGAGCCCGGAAATTTATCACGTAATCCTATTCGGGTTATGGGCACGGGACAATGCTCTGCTGCTGTTTCCATAATGGCGCTACCCAAACCGCCAATTATGTTGTGATCTTCAGCGGTAAGTGCGGCTCCACATTGTTTAAGAACCCCAATAACCCCCTCTACATCAATTGGTTTTACGGTATGCACCTCAACCAGTGTAACACCAATTCCTTTTGTCTGAAGTATTTGAGCTGCCTCTATTAACCGTGGCAAAAGCACACCGTTACCAAACAAGGCAATATCATTTCCCTTGTTTTGCAACACATTTATTTTTCCGGGAACAAAGGGTGTATTTTTTTCAAAAACCACCGGGTCGCGACCACTTCCAAGGCGCAGGTAAACCGGCCCCGGTATTTTGGCAGCTGCAATGGCTGCTTGTCGCGCCTGGTCGGCATCTGCCGGCACAATAATTGTCATATTCGGAATGGTGCGTAAGATGCCAATATCTTCGAAAAACTGATGGGTCGTTCCTTCACGTTCGCCTCCTGCAATTCCTCCGTTTACACCAGCCAGTTTCACATTCAGGTTAGGATAGGCAATAAAGGTGCGGATTTGCTCACAGGCACGCATGGTTATAAATCCGGCGTAAGTGGCAAAAAACGGTATTAAGCCTTCAAGGGCCAGTCCGGCAGAGGTTGCCGCAGCATTTTGTTCGGCAATACCAATTTCAACATACTGTTCCGGATATTTTGCAACAAAATCAGTTGCGCGCATGGCCAGCAAACTGTCGGCACAAACCAACATTATCCGGTCGTCTTTTTCAGCAAGCGTATCTAAACCCTGCATAAATCCTATTCGTGTACTTTCTATTTTATTCAAGGTCAAGTCCTCCTAAAATTTTCATTGCTTCTTCACGTTCTTCATCACTGGGCACCCGTTTATGCCAGGCATTATTTCCTTCCATGTAGGGCACTCCTTTCCCTTTCAGGGTATGCGCAACAAAAACAATTGGTTTATCGGGATCGGGTGCCGGCATGTCGGGAATGATTTCCATTCCCATTCGCTCTTCGCGCGACGCCCTGCCACGTTTTGCTGCATTTTCAAAGGCTGTTGTTAAAGCCGCAATGTCGTGCCCATCAATATCAATGGCATGCCAGCCAAATGCATTCCATTTTTCAGTTAAATTAACCAGTCCACTAATTTTCTCAACGGTTCCTCCACTCTGAATTCCGTTATAATCAACAATGGCAATCAGGTTACACAATTTGTTTTTGGCAATATTCATGGCAGCTTCCCACACCAGACCTTCGTTTAGTTCACCGTCGCCGGTTACTACAAAAGTCAGTGTATCGTCGCCCCTGCGGCGTGCTGCCAGTGCCATTCCGCAAGCCTGCGGCAAACCGTGGCCCAACGACCCCGATGTGGCATCAACACCGGGGGTAAGTTTTTGTACCGGATGCCCCTGCAATCGGGAATTTAGCGAACGTAAAGTTTTTAATTCAGCCGGGGGAAGGTATCCTTTGCGGGCCAGTGCTGCATAATAAACGGGGCAGGCATGCCCTTTTGACAAAATAAAACGATCGCGCCCCACCCATTTTGGATCTTTGGAGTTAAGCCGCATCACATCAAAATAAAGCACAGCCAGAATATCGGCTATCGACATACACGGTCCGGGATGACCATCGCCGGCATAATAGATGGTATTCACTACATCGCGCCGAAGCTGTGTGGCAACACCCGTTAAATAATCAATTCTTTCAGTCATTATAATGCTTTTCTATACTATTCGTTATTAATTCAGGAGCTTATTCCCAATCATCCGAGCGAAATGAAGAAACCGGCAAACCATCAGTGCCGAACAGCGTTCCTACCACAAAATCTTTAAAGCAATAGCGCACAGCCACAGGCTTTTCCACTCGTGGTGAAGACAGTACCACCGACTTTGTTCTCAGGTAGGCATTAGCCGGGTAAAAGATTTTGTTTTCGCCGGCAATTTCAAAACCGCTTAATTCTTTTCCAAAGGTTGTAAGTCCATTGGCTGCGTGGTTAAACGAAACAACCAGCTGCCCCTCTTTAATTTCAATGGCATTAAACTCGGGGCTTCGATAGCTAAAATCGCGTACCCCGTATGTTTTTGCCAAAGCCCAAAGTGCCAGTCGCTCGCCACCTTCTTTTTTTCGCATTGGGTGAATACAGGTCTCTTCACCCACATCCATTAGCACGGCCATTCCACTATTTGGAATTTTATCCATTGCTTTTAATTGCGATTCGCGAAGGAAAGCAGAATTTGCCTTGGGTTTATTGGGTTTAAACACGGCATAATCGAAAGGAGCAATCTGTGCATAATAAAACGGAAACTCGCCTATACCCCATAAGTTGCGCCACTCGTTAACCATTGTGGGAAATAATTCGAGGTAACGGGCAGGTTCCTGGTAATTGGTTTCGCCCTGGTACCAAATGGCCCCTTTAATACCATAACCAATAACAGGGTTAAGCATGCCATTAAAAAGTGCGGTTGGTGTGCGGTTGGCAACCGGAATAGTATCGCCCGGAGCCGGCACTTCCGTATTTTCAAACGGAACAGCAGTTTCGGAACTCATCCAGGCTTGAATGCACGAGCCTCCGTAGCTTACTTCGATTAAACCAATGGGGACATCCAACATTTCGTGCAGTAGTTTTCCAAAGAAATAGCCCGTTGCACTAAAGTTTCGCACGGCTGCCGCATCGGCTTCTTTCCATCGTGCATCAAAATTGTCTTGCGGCGTGGTTTGCGAATTACGTGGCACGGTAATCATCCGAATACGATGATTTTCCGATTTAAGAATGGCCATATTCGATCCTTCAACCGGTTGCCCGCGAAAGCCTTTCATGGGCATTTCCATATTCGATTGCCCGGCACAAATCCACACTTCGCCTATCATTACATTTTTGATGGTGAGTACCTCCCCGTCCGTAATTTTTAGTTCGTACGGGCCACCCGCAACAGGCGTCTTAAGCATTAGTTTCCATTGTCCGTTTTTATCCGCTTTTGTCGAAACGGTTTCATTGTTCCACGTACCTGTTACTTCAATATCTGCTTTGGCATCACTCCAGCCCCATACTGCAACTTCGGTTTGTTGTTGCAATATCATATGATCGGCAAAAAGTGCCGGAAGTTTTACTTTAGCATTCGTCTGTATTCCTGCAAAAATCAGGATTACAAAGAGAATAAGGACTTGTGTTTTTTTCATTTTTCTGTTCATATCAATTTTCAGTTATTTCTTTTATTATAATCACGGGGTCCATTAGTCCGGCAGGCAACAATTCATTTCCTTCCAGGCGGTATGCGCAGGTGGTCCAGGTAATTCGTTCGGTTTTGGGCAATTTATGATCACCCATTATTCGGTTTGCCCAGGTATTGGTAACTCTAATTTTAAGTTGGTTTTGGCCTTCTTTTAAGGCGTTTGAAATGTCAACACGGAATGGTGCAGTCCAGGCAACACCACAGTTTTTATTGTTTAAAATTACCTCTGCAATGTTGTGCACTTTACCTAATTGCAGGTATACATTATTGGTGTCACCATTCCAATCGAAATGTTTGTGGTAAACAGCTGTTCCTGAATAGAACTTTATTTTGTCGTCGTTATTTTTACTCCAATCGGTTAGCGCTTCAAATATAACGGTAGTATCCGGTCCTCCAAATTCCGAATCAAACTCCAGCAACCAATCTTTATCCAACACCAACTGGTCTTTAAAAGAAGGATTATTTGCCTGTTCGGATTTAGCTGAAACCGACGTTTTGTTTTCAAAAATTACAAAAACAGCTTCGTTGCCTTCGAAGGCATAAGACACCCTGGTTTTTCCGTTGGCCATGTGCCATTGTTTGCAGCTTTTTGTTTCGCCGGTGAGTGGAAAAAAGAACTCCGGTTCTTTCCCGGATACCCTGAATGTTAACTCAAGAAGGCGTTTTGTATTTTCTTGATTCGAGATAAAATAAATATCCTTATCGGCAGTAACGCGATGATTCCAGGCCACTTTTTGCGCAACTTCTCCACTTTCATTCAGGGCGAAGAAATCCTTTTCAATACCAAAGTGCTTGAATGACTCCAGGTCATAACTTCCGGTTAATAGCTGTCCTTTGCCAAGTTTTATGCTGATGAGGTTTTCAGAAATTTTTGTACGGTCTCGTTCATCAAAAATCTTGTTAATCAGTTCATTAAAATCTTTACGATTTTTCTCGTCGCCCAAACAAAATGTTGGTTTTTCCTGAAAATAAACTGTTGCACCATTTTTTACCAGGCGAAGAATTTTTTGGGCCACCTCCATGCTCATTCCTGCTTCCGGATTCATTTTTCGCTTACCGGGAATAACCAGCAGTCCATAACTTGCCCCACCCGGTAATTCAATTCGGCCCTTAATAACCTTTGCCTGGTTAATTAAAACATCTTTGTTGAACGAGTCGTAAGCATAACCTCTCAAGGGGTCAATCCAGTTGATTGGATCGGCCAGATTTTTTAAGGTTGTTACCCCCTTGGGTTGTTGACGATAGGGCTGACCTTCGTTTAATAAGCGTTGCTTTTCCTCATTCACTTTTTCCTTGCCAAAAATGCCTGGTAAAACCGGCACAAGGCGATCTGGCAAAATTGCTCGCCGCGGTATTTCTTCTCCGGTAAACACAGCAATATCCACCACAGGAACCCCTTGTTGAAGTTGCTTCTGACAATTTTCGATGTACTTCACCCAAGCCTTACCGGGTTTCCACCAGGTTTGGTTGGGTTGAAAGAATGTGCCAACCACGCCCAATGTTTTACCCGGTTTCCGGTCTGTCCACGGGTCGTGCGTAAATACATGAAAAATCATTTTATTAATCCCCAGTGCAAAATTACGATCAAACAATGTTTTTAACATTCCGGGATGCTCATCCCAATCCAGGCGGATGGCAGTTCCGGCCTCTGCCCGTACCAGTTTTTTGCCGTAAATATGTGCGCCTGAAATGGCATCTAAAATATCGTTGGGTTTATCGTGCGACGGACTACGAAACCAAAATTCGCCGGTTGGAGCATCAGTATTTTTGTAGTGCAGCATCCCATCGCTACAAAAAACCGGTGCTACACTTTCCGAGCCGTATCGGCATCCTTTGGCCTGTGCAAGTTGCTTCATTGTTCCATGGTAGTTGTCTACCAATGCTTCGGCAATGGTTGCTCGTATATCATACAAAACCTGTTCTGAAAAACGTGCATTGTTTAGAGGAACACCGGCCATTAGCGGAAGGTAGTTTTTTAAATCGTAACCACGCCTTTTCTTAAACTCATCAAGCAATACGGGTGACCAGTTCTGGCTTCCACACTCCCAGCTATCGTTGTACAATTCTTCAATTACATTCAGGGCCAGTTCCGGCCCCATGTGGTTGTAAATAGTATCAAACCAATTGTCAAATTGCACCCTCACAGCTTCCGGATTCAGCTTATCTGCTTCCAGGCCCACCGCTCCACCGCCAATGTAATTGGTAGCTCCGGTTGAGGTATGCCCCATCCGCAAAATAATCCATTTCCCCTCGGGAACCTTCCACGAGAGTTTTCCATTTTCATCAACAAATTCACTAATGTCTTGAATTCGTGATGTATCAACGCAGGCCATTTCGGACAAATATGTTTCATTTGATTGCTTACTAATGCGCCATGCAGCACCTGTTTTCCCTTCAAACTGATGCACCTTTGGGCTACTGCTTAGTTCAATTCCCAACACCCTTAAACGTGGTCTCCATTTTGCATCGTCAAGGTCTTCAGCGCCAGGCTCGGTTCCTTCAGGATTAAAAACAAAACGGAAAAATTTTGCCGTAACGGGCCGTATCAGGTGAGTTGACGTCACATCGCGATCGTCCCAACCGTGGCGATATGGCTGCATGGTGTCGAGTGGGACAAAGGTATTTCCATCGTTGCTGGTTTGAAGAATTAAACGATTAGCCTGGTAGTTATTCCACCCCGATTGCAAAGTTACCGAGCGACAATTAAATGGCTGTTCAAATTCATACTGAATCCAGCATTTTTCCCTGCTGCTAAAAATTTCGGTGTTTCCTTTTTGGGCTAAAAACGAAGCATTTTTATTGGCAAGACTGGTGGTAACTTTGGATTTTATTTGATAAGAAGACCAGCCTTCTCCATCCCTGGCGGGAAAAGCAAAAGTGGCAATATCATTGTAAAAATTTTCAGTCATTTCAGGTTGTGGTAAAATAGCCTCAAAATGTTGTGCTCCGGCAACCAGGGTATCAGCCCATACCACCTTTTGCATCGACAGCTCAGGAGTAATCCACGGGCCACCGGCGGCTGTAAAACCATCACAGGCATGAATTCCCAATTTTAGTCCTAAGCGATTGGCTTCGCTTACGGCATGTTTCATCATATCCCACCAGGCAGGTGTAAGCTGCACAACAACCGGCTCAAATAACGATGGTTCTGCGGCTCCCCTTATGGTAAATAAAAATGCACCTCCAATGCCATTCTCCTTCATTGCCTCAAGGTCCCGGGTTATTCCCTTTTCAGAAATGCTGGCATCGGTAAGAAACCAGTAAACCCACGGTTTGGCATCGTTGGTTTTATGCTGAATTGTAGCGTCAGCCTTATCCTTATTTTTTCCATTTTCGCAGCCTGTAAACAACAGGATGAGAATCAGCAAAAGATATGACCAAATTATTTTACACATACAATTTCACTAAAACTTTATGGATTGCGGAATCTTTTTGAGCCTGCTGCTATCATATTTTCCCGGTAGAAGAAAGAATGTATAAGAATAGTTTTTAGCCGGAACCTGGTATTTCTCGATTGGTGCTGCCACCGGCGACCAGGAATCGTTTCCGCCTATCCCCATTTGAATTAAATCGATATTTAAGGTAATAAAGCCCGCCTCTTCCAATTCATTGGTATGTTTAGCCATGTTAATTTGCTCTTCGGTGTATGGCCAGGCACTCATACTCAGCAAACTGTCGGCAACAACCAACAATCCCTCATTACTTTTGTTTGTTAAACACATCCAGCGAACATCGGTGCGGTTGCCGTTCTCCTGGGGCATAACGTAGGGCTCCATAAACTCATGAATGGGCAGCGTATAAATACCCACGTCAAATCCCCACCGCCTGTCGAGATAGTTCTCATACAAACCTCGTCCGTACCAGGTAATATTTCGGTAATTGTCTTTTATTCCGCAACGCATTCCCACCTTTGGGATATTGGGCAAATCGGTATCTGCATTTAAATGGTAGTTTACTTTTATAACTCCCTCGCCATTAAGCTGATAAGCAATTGTTACCTGGGCGCTATCTTTAACAACTACATATTTACTTACAATTTGCACCGCGCCGTTTTTAGTTTCGCTAAACTGCATATCTTCCAACACCGGTTCTGCATCAAACCACTGTTTTAAAACTTTTTGAGGTTTCCAGCCGCGTCGGTCGTTATCGGTTAAAGGTCTTGTAAAATGCGGTAAGCACGGACTAAAAATTTGCTGCTTGCCGCTAAGTCGATACGAGGTTAAGGCTCCGCTTGTTTTACTAAAAGCAACCTCAAAATTATTACCTGATACAATAATTTCTTTTGGCTGACTGATGGTTTTAAGCTCGGGATATCCGGTTTTTTTCTGAACTGTTTTTTCTAACGGTGTTAGCAGAAACTGGTTGGCCGCCACCTCGAAGCCCCGGGGAGCCCAGCGCGTTTCTTCCTTTAAAAGAAAATGAATATCAGCTAAATATTCGTTACCTGCTTTCATTTTGGGCAAGTAGCTGGAGAGGTCAAAAATCATTTCTTCTCCGGCTTCGAGTTGAAGATCTGATACTTGTTCAGAAGCAATTTCAAAACCGTTTTCTCTGATTTTTAAAACAACATCGTAGGCATCGAGCGATAGCACGGAATGGCGGTTTTCAATCTCTATTTTATGCTGATTGAGCAATTCGCACCAAACGGCTTGGTAAACGCGTTTACATTCGTACATGGCAGCTTTTGGCCTTCCATCAGAAGCAACTATTCCGTTAATACAAAAATTGGAGTTATGAATTTCTTCGCCAAAATCGCCACCGTAAGCATAAAATTCCTGCCCCTTTTCATCGGTTTTTAGCAAACCCTGGTCTTTATAATCCCAAATGCAACCGCCAATAAAACGTGTATTTGACCGGAAGATATCCCACAGTTCTTTCATATTTCCTGTTGAGTTACCCATGGAGTGCGAATACTCCACAAAAATAATCGGACGGTTATCGCCAGTCTGTTTATGCAAATCGTTAATGAACTGCATGGAAGGATAAAAGCGGCTAACCATATCCACATAATACTGATCAACAGGATTTTGCAGGCGTCCTGTATTGGGCCGATGGCTTAAATCTTTATAGCCCTCAACACCGGGACTTCCCTGTGCAGGCTCGTAATGAATTGGGCGGGTAATATCGTAATCGCGTGTCCAGGCAGCCATTGCCGCATGGTTGGGGCCACTACCGGCCTCGTTTCCCAAACTCCAGATAATTACCGACGGATGGTTTTTATCGCGGTAAACCATACGCGTCATGCGCTCCAGGTGCGCAGCTGTCCATTGCGGATCGTTACTCAGTTTCCCGCCAATACCATGCGTTTCCAGGTTTGCTTCATCCATTACATATATCCCGTACTCGTCGCATAAATCGTAGAAATACGGATCGTTGGGATAGTGTGCAGTTCGAATACAATTAAAATTATATTGTTTGATTTGCCGCACATCCGCCTCGATATCTTCTCTTGAAAGTGCTTTTCCTTTTACCGGATGATGATCGTGTCGGTTTACTCCGTACAAATAAGTAAGCTTTCCGTTAACCAATAACTTGCTATCTTTTTCCGAAAATTCAATACTTCTAAATCCAATGCGACAACTCTTCACCTCTTCAATTGCACCATTTTCATTTTCAAGCCACAACGCAAGTGTGTATAAAGTTGGTGTTTCGGCACTCCATTTTTTTGGATTTTTTACTGTGGTTTCCAGCAAACCAAATTTTACATTGTCTAAACGCGGATAACTTTCGTTGATAATCTCTTCGGCGTTTATTTCCAAAGATTTTTCAAAAACAGCTTGTTGGTTTTCGTCGAATAGCTGTGCTTTTAAAACATAGTTTTTAGCGGTATCGCTGGTAAGGTTGTGTAATTGTGGACGTATACTCAAAACTGCGTCCTTATATTCTTTATCGAGTTTTGTTTGAACAAAAAAATCGGAAATACGCAGTTTGGGCTCAGCCATCAGAAACACTTCGCGATGAATCCCGCTCATTCGCCAGTGGTCCTGATCTTCAAGATACGCGCCATCGCTCCAGCGAATAACCTGAACCGACAATACATTCTCTCCATCGGCCAAATAAGGCGTAATGTTAAACTCCGAAGGCAGGCAGCTGTCTTCAGAGTAACCCAAAAATTTTCCATTCAACCATACTTTAAATGCAGAACTAACTCCCCCAAAATGCAAAATTATGGTCCGATCGACCCACTCTTTTGGAACGGTGAATAAGCGCTGATACGAACCAACAGCATTGTAATCTTTTGGCACCCAGGGCGGATTTACCGGGCGAAAGGGATAAACAGCACTGGCATAAATCGGAATATCGTATCCCTTCATTTCCCAATTGGATGGCACTTCAATTTTGTCCCAACCCTGCACCCGCGATTTATAAAATTCCCGGGGCGCCTCTTCAGGCTTTGCGGCAAAATAAAAATCCCATTCGCCGTTTAACAACTGAAATCTCGATTTTGAGCGATCATTACTCAGAGCATCGGCAACTGTTGTGTACGAATAAGCTGTTGTTCGTGCCGGCTGCCGATTCACTCCATTAATCAATGGATTTTCCCAGGGCTCGGTATCGTAAATCCGCGCTTGTGGTGGAATTCCGGCTGGTTCTCCCGTTACGGTTTGGGCAGTGGATTGGTGCGCAAAAATGAATGCCAAGAAAATAATCAACACCCCTCGCCCACACTCCGGAACACCAAAACCGATTAGATTATTTTTAGTTTGTTTAATCATCATTTTGATTTAATCCAAATGAAAAATTTCTTCCATATTGGCCCAAAACTCTTCAGTAGTAGCTGTTTCAACAGGTTGCATAAGCGGTTTTACCACCCCCCACCAACGCTGGGTTTCTTCGTGGGCAGCCATTTTTTTCATATCGGCGTCAAAATTATTGCCAGTATATTCAAAATAGGCAAACAACAGGTTATCTCTGAAAAAGATGGAATAGTTTGACAACTTACATTCTGTGATTTTCGCTAAAACCGCGGGCCACACATTTTTGTGCTGCTTAATGTATTCGTTTACACCTTCTGGCTTTAGTTTAATGATTTGTCCAAATCGCTTCATATTCATAAGTTTAACAAGCAGTTACAAGACCAGAGGCCAAAATATAACTACTGTTTCATTGGTTCTTTTTACAAACTGCATTCTACTGCAGGCCTGCTGAACAAATAGTAGCACAACAAAGCCAGGCAAAACACGTAGTAAAAATACTAAAAATGTAAACGTTTTCATTATTTTTATTAAATAAAAATTTTTCATCAATAAAGGTTTCAATATAAAACACCCATACAAACTCAACACCAACACCCTTGACTGATAAGCCATTCATACATTTAAAAGGAGAAGGGTGCATCATACAATTTACATAACTTAGCAGATTGAAATTTCTTTAACTTGTTAATTAAATGAGGAACATAAGTAAACGTTTTAATTAATATACCGGTAAAATTTGTTATTAAACTGTTTGTTTGTTTATTTCACGTAATTACAATTTTTAATTTTCAAATGAATCATAAGAGCAACACATTCAACTCGCATATTTTTAAATCATTTATATCGGTGCAATTTTTTTCATGCACATTTTATCCTCTTCAAATCAATTACATATGAAACTATTTTCAAGACGGAACTTTATAAAAACTACAGGAATTGCAGGAACAACATCTTTTTTGCTTCCTGCCAGTGTGTTCGATAATGATAAAATTACGTCTCGTGAACGAGAGAAAAGTTTATGCTTTCTATTTCAGGGAGACTCGATTACCGATGGGAAGCGTGGACGAAACAATGACCCAAACCACATTATGGGACATGGCTATGCATTTTCGATAGCAAGTCGCGTTGGTGCCGATTTTCCGCAGGCCGGTTTTACTTTTTACAACCGGGGAGTTAGCGGCAACACAGTGCCCGATTTACAAAAACGCTGGCAAAATGACACCATCGACTTGAAACCCGACGTACTTAGTTTATTGGTTGGAATAAACGATGTGGGCGACATAATAAATAAGCACCCGGAAGCCCGCGACCTTGCCGAATTTGAAAAGGGGTACAGGCAGTTGCTGAACAGCGCACAAACCGCCAACCCTGACATTGTACTGGTATTGGGGATTCCATTTGTTTTTCCTGTTGGAGCGCGAGAAAAAAACTGGCAACTCTGGGATGAAGAGACAAAGAATCGGGCTACAATTGTAAAAAAGCTGGCAAAAGAGTTCAATGCCATTCTGGTTGATTTTAACGAAGTATTCGAAAAGGCGCAGCAATCAGCTCCAATAAATTACTGGATTTGGGATGGCATTCATCCAACGGTTTTTGGGCACGAACTAATGGCACGAGAGTGGCTTAAACAAACCGCGCGTAAAATAAAATGCCTGAAAAAATACACGTAGTATTCTTCCAGGCATTAAGTTCTATTGATTGATTATTAATGTCCGTTAAATAAAATATACAAACCAAGCATAACAACTATTAGCGCTCCCCAAAGCAGCCATACTTTTTTACCCGGGTTGGGTAAAGTGCCATAATCCACCTGCTTTTGTTCGTTTGCTTTTGGGTCAAACCATGACAGTGCAAAAGCACAAACCGAAAGAATTACGAAAATGTAAAATGAAAGCAACAAAAAGTGAATTGATGTAAGCCAAATAATAAACTGCTGAATGACTTTTAGCCAACCATCAGGCTCCAAACTTTCTAAAAAAGATGGGCTTACAAAAATATAAGCACTCCCCAATCCAATACTAATAATCGTTCCTACAGATAAAGTAAAATTTGCGGCCCTTGAAGTTGTTTTTTTCCATAAAACACCAAATAAAAATACTACCGACATAGGTGGTGCAATAAACCCAAGAACTGCCTGAAACTTATCAAACAGGTTTAAGCTGTTTACACGCTCAAAAGCAATTGCTAAAAAGATGGCCACCACAGCACCAAAAAAAGTTACCATTCGACCTATGCCAACAATTTGTTTTTGGCTAGCCTCCGGTTTGTATTTTTTAATGTAAATATCCATGGTAAACACAGTACTTAAGGAGTTTAATGCCGAGTCGATGGTGCTTACCAGTGCTGCAATAAGCACGGCCATAACCATACCCACCATACCTACAGGCAAAAGTCGGGTTACCATAGTCATGTAGGCTTCATCGGGATTGTCAAGTCCCGGAAACAATACAAAGCAGGTAATACCCGGAATTATAAATAATGCTACATCGAGGATTTTAAGCCAACCGGTAAAATTTGCCCCCAACTGACCTTGTTTTAAATTTTTAGCACCTAAAACCGATTGAACCATTGATTGATCGGTACACCAAAACCACACTCCCATTACCGGATAACCAAGAATTATGGCAATCCATGGGTAGCTGGCATTATTACGAGGTAACAACAAATTCCAGTATTCGCCCGGAGTAGCCTCGTAAATAGCCAAAGGTCCACCGGCCTTTATTACGCCAACCACCGTTAAAATTAATGATACTCCAATCAGCAAAATCATTTGAAAAACATTGGTATACGCAATGGCTTTAAGACCACCGGCAATGGTAAAAAATGCGGCAATAACGACCAAAATCAACACCGAACTCCACAAGGGCAGGTTTAGAATTTGTCCAACCAGAATACCTCCGGCATAGAGCGTAAGTGCAAGCCACGATATTAAAATGGTAGCCAGCGTGTACCAGGCTAAAATTGTTCGAGTTGAATCGCCAAAACGTTTGCCCATAAACTCAGGTAGCGTTTGTACATTAGCACCCAGGTATCGCGGGGCAAAAACAACTGCTAGCAGAAATATGAAAACAAATGCATACCACCCAAAATTTCCGGCAACTATTCCGGTTGTGTAGCCAATACTCGCCGAAGCAATTAGCATCGACGGGCCAACATTGGTTCCCCACATGGTTAAACCAATACTGCTCCATCCTAAAGAGTGTCCGGCTAAAAAAAGGTTTTCTTCTTTATCGCGTGCTTTTATAAAACTTACCCAGTAGCCAATACCAATCAGCACCAATAGGTAAACCCCAACAATAATAAAATCAAGCGTTTTTAGTTGTTCGTAAATATTATCCATGTGGTTTTAAGCTTCTGTAGCCCTTCTTATTGAACGGCTTTAAGTGTTAGTATTTTCTCCTCTAATTCTCCCGATTTTGCCGTAATTGTAATTGTTCCGCTCTGGCCGGTTGACTGCACAATTAACAAGCATTTTCCGTTAAAAGCTTTTCGGTGTGTGGCTTTAAAAGCTTCGTGGCTGGCCTGGTAACCATTGTCAACTCCGGCAATAAAACCGGCGCCACTTACTTCAAAATTTACCAAATTATCGGCATCCGGAACCATTATTCCGTTTTGATCGGTAATCTCTACGCTTATAAACGAGAGGTCTTTTCCATCGGCTTTTATAATGCTTCTATCAGCCACCAATTTTATTTTAGCTGCTTTTTCAGCAGTCTTTATTTCTTTCTCCAAAACTACCTTTCCCTCTTTTCGCGATACGGCTATAATGTTTCCCGGCTTATAGCTTACCCGCCACATGGCATGGTATTTCCCCTCGGTTGTTTTCTGAACTCCCTGCGAGATGCCGTTTACAAAAAGCTCCACCTCATCAGCCTTGTTGTAATACGCCCAAACATCCACATCTTGTCCTTCATTCCAATTCCAGTGCGGAAACAAATGCAACATGGGCTCATCGGTCCATAAGCTTTGGTACAGGTAATAAGAGTCTTTGGGGAAACCGGTCAAATCGATAACACCGTAGTACGAACTGCGCGCCGGCCATGGATAAGGTACCGGTTCGCCCAGGTAATCGAAACCCGACCAGATAAACATGCCACTAATGAAGTCGTTATTCGAAATCACGTTCCAGGTATCTTCGTGTGTTGAGCCCCAATAGGCGTAAACATGATCATAGGCCGAAACGGTAAAATCAGGATTCCCATCAAATTCAACATTATATGCCGGAGGCCAGATTCTGTCTTCATCTGATGGCATATCGTAATGTCCGCGGGTGGAAAGCGCCGACATATTTTCGGAGGCCAGCATTTTTTCGCCCGGATAATTTTTAGGAAAATCAAGGTATTCCCTGTGTTTGTAATTAAAACTGATTAAATCGAGTGCTTTTGATTGGTAGATAAAGTTTTTTGCCGGATCCTGCTCGGTGAGGGCGCAGGTTACCGGGCGCGTTGTGTCCAATGATTTTACAATAGCAACCAGCTCCTTTGCGATGCTTGTTCCGGTGCTGTCAAACTGTTCGCGAATTTCGTTTCCAACCGACCACGCAAAAATCGATGGATGATTACGATCTCTAAGCACCATTGCTTCAAGGTCGCGTTTATGCCATTCGTCCCAATGCAGGTGGTAATCGTATTTATTTTTCTTTTTCGCCCACATGTCAAAAGCCTCATCCATCACCAGGAAACCCATTTTATCGCACAAATCAAGCAATTCGCGTGCAGGAGGATTATGTGCCATCCGAATGGCATTAACCCCCATTTCTTTATAGATTTCAAGCTGGCGCTCCATGGCACGAACATTTACAGCAGCGCCAAGTGCCCCCATATCGTGGTGGTGGTTTACTCCGTGCAGCTTAAGCGATTCTCCGTTCAGGAAAAAACCTTTTTCTGCATCAAAATAAAAACGTCTTATACCAAAAGGTGTTTCGTAATTATCGCAAAGTTCGCCCTTAACATAAACGGCCGTTTTGGCCAGGTACATATTGGGTTCCTCCACCGACCAAAGTGCCGGGTTTTCAATTTCAAAACGCTGAACTATTTTTTCACCGGTAACATTTTTTGCTTTTGCAAGTTCCTCGCCCTGGCTATTGCAAATTATGGTTTCAATAGAGCTCAATTCTCCGCTTGCATTTTCAAGCGAAATTTCCATTTCAACAATAGCTTTTTTTGCCGAAACCTCAGGGGGCTGAACAAAAGTACCCCAGTGTTTTACGTGGGTTTGCCCGGTTTTTACCAGCCATACATTGCGATAAATTCCGGAGCCGGTGTACCAGCGCGAGTTGGGCTGCAAGGAATTATCGACCCGCACGGCGATAACATTGACGGCTTCACCAAATTTTAAATATGGAGTTAGGTCGTATTGAAAGGCACTGTAACCGTATGGGCGCTCCCCCAGAAACTCGCCGTTAATCCAAACTTCGCTGTTTTGATAAATGCCATCAAATTCGATGAAAATATGCTTTCCGCTATCTACGTCCTCCAGTTTGAAAGATTTGCGGTACCAGCCAATTCCTCCGGGTAATGCACCTCCGGCATTTCCGGCAGGGTGCTCGTTACTGAATTCTCCTTCGATGCTCCAGTCGTGCGGAAGGTTAAGTTCACGCCAGTCTGAGTCATCATAATTCATTTGAAAAGCCAGCGAATCATCACTTAACAAAAATTTCCAGCCGTCGTTAAAATCAGCTGTAACTCTTGCATTTTCGGGTTTCGAACAAGCTGCAAAAACAAATTGGCTTAAAACAACTATTAAATATATTTTCATCTTCATCTGAATTTCACTTTTTGTTTCCCTCTAATTTCACGAAATACACTAGTTTTTAATTCTACTTTTACTCGGATTAACTGGAATACTATTTTTCTATTTTTACCCCCACAAAAAAAGGGAACAAAAAGAAAAACCTACCTGTTACCTTGAGGAATTTAGGGTAAAACAGGTATTTTTCAGAGGCATCAAAGCAGAATTATTTTTTATGTTTTCCTTATTCATTCAAGTTACTTTCGTTCTTCTTCGTGCAATTAGTGGACTAACAACTATTTAATTCCAGACTCTTTTTTTGATTTAAATTCAACTGTACTTTTGCTGAGGTCTTTTGAGGTAGCCAATGCAATTCCACGGTTACCCAGTTTATCAACGGCATTGTAAAAATGATACACCACTCCATCGTGTTTTATTACGTATGCCTTATGGGCAAATAAATTATCAAAAGGTTCCGATGGCTCGATTAAATGCGCCCCCTGCCATTGGGTCCAGTTCACCAAATCGTACGAAGCGTAAAAACTATTGTAAACTACGGTTTTACCATCGGGCCAATTTGCCCTGAAAAAAAACATCACATACACATCATCAATTTTCTGAATAACTGCATCGCCTGAAATACCCTTGTGATGATTTACTACCGGCTGATTGCCAAAACGTTTCCAGTTAACCATATCGTCTGAAACGGCCATACTTATCCGTTCAGCCCCCCGATCCGGGTTAATGCTATCGCCACGTGCATTGTAGTACATTACAAACTGATGACCGGTTAAACGTTCTTTGTCTTCAATTACAAAACTTTTGTACATGGTGCTGTTGTCGTACCAGCGGGCATCAGCATCTCTCGATGTAAGAACAGGTTTTTCAACCCGCTGCCATTCATGCATAGTGGCAGGGTTCTCATTGGTAAATGCCATACTAATTGACAGCAAACCTTTTTCGTAACCCCTTGAATTTCCGCCAAAATAACTCATCCAGTATTTTTCGTTAAATTGGTTGATAACTGGCGACTCACCCCAATTGTAATCAATTAAAGAAGGATAGCCTGCTTTTTGATTTGCATCCCAGTCGGTAGTATCGGAAAATTGCATAATTTTTCCCTGCGTTTCCCAATTCAACAGGTTTTCACTTTCCGCCAACCAGGTTTCATAGCCCCTACCATCGAAAACAATGTATGTCATTACCCATTTTTCGTCTTTTCTAAAAATTGTAGGGCAATCCATTTTGTACTTATTGCTATCGGGGACCATAATCAAGCCATATTTATAAGGCGTTTTTACCTCATCGTAAATGGCCTGCATTTTTTCGATCGGAACCACTTCCGGAAGTTTTTTATCGATGGTACACGACACTGCCGCAACAAATATTAGGATTACGGAAAGTAGTTTCATCTTTTTCATTTTAAGGTTCAATTCTAATTACCCGGTTATCCGGAACAAATAGTTTCAATACCAGCCAACACACCAGGTAAGCTAAACTGGCAATTCCGAATACTACATGATAACTACCTGTAAATTCAAGAATCAGCCCTACTGCTGCCGAAAACAACACTCCGCCAATTGCGCCTGCAAAACCCGATAATCCAACCATTGAGCCTACTGCATTTTTCGGATAAATATCAGAAACGATGGTAAAAATATTGGCGGCATACCCCTGGTGTGCAAAAGCAGCCATGGCAATAAAAAGCACGGCCAGCCACATGTTTGATATACCGGAAACAAAGTAGATAGGCACCACTAAAACAGCCATTAGCAAAATAGTTACTTTTCGCGCTGCCACCGGATTCTTTCCTTTGTTTATGAGTTGCGAAGAAATCCACCCTCCAAGAATCGATCCACCGATAGAGATGACGTAAATAGTAACCAGCGGCAAACCAATATTGGTAAGATCGATGCCATAATTCGAGTTTAAAAACTTGGGCAACCAATACAGAAAAAACCACCAGATTGGATCGGTAACAAAACGCGCCAAACAAATACCCAGCGTTTGCTTATGGCCAATTATTTTACGCCATGGGATAGATTGCTGTACCGGCTCTTCGCCATCCTGCAAAATATAAGCGCGTTCAGCATCGCTCAGTTTTTCGTTTTTTTCAGGGCGTTTGTAGGTATACATCCAAAAAAGCAGCCAAACAAACCCCAGCGCACCGGTAATTACAAAGGCCCATTGCCAGCCCCATGCCAGCGCAATTAATGGAATTAGCAAGGGGGTAACAATGGCGCCAACATTTGGCCCCGAGTTAAAAATACCCGTAGCCAGTGCCCGTTCCTTTTTAGGAAACCATTCGGCTACCGTTTTAACAGCTGCCGGGAAATTGGCAGATTCGCCAATACCCAAAGCAAATCGCGATAGGGCAAAACCAAATACACTGCGGGCAGCCGCATGCGCCATTCCGGCAATGCTCCACAAAACAATGGCAATTGAAAATCCGCGTTTGGTTCCAATGCGATCGAGAATGGAGCCGGTGGTTAGCAAACCAATGGCGTAGGCAATTTGAAAGGCCATAATAATAAAACCATAATCGGATTCTGACCAGTTAAAAAGCTCCTGTAATTCAGGCGCTAGAATACCGAGCACCTGGCGGTCGATGTAATTTATAGTAGTGGCAAAAAACAGCAGCACTACAATTCGCCAGCGGTAATTTCCTATTTTTGTTGTTGCGTTGTTCATTCGTTTTAGGTTTTGTTTTTATTTGGTTAGCTACAGATTTCATTTATTCGTTGCCAGGCTATTTGCTGCTCTTCGGGCGTTTCGCAATAGGTAACAACTATCAATTTCATACCGGGCACCCACAATCGTTTCACCTGTTCTTCAATGGTTTCCAAATCTCCAACGATTCGTGCATTTAGCACAATTCCTGTATTTGCAAAAGCATGAAAAGCCTCCAGGTTGTTAGTTGCTCCAGGATCGGTTTGAGGCGAAAAAGCTGCATCGGCCATTTTTAATCCGTCTATTTTTAGCACTGCATCAATCCAATTCGACCAATCGCCACACGAATGAAAAACCACACCTCCGTATGGATCGCAAATCTTTTTTGCTGAAGGTACAGCCAGTTCAGTGTATTGTTCGGGCGCAATCATTATCGCATTGTCATCGCTAAGTCCCAATCCTTGCCAGGCTACTGATGATGAAAAACCATGTCCCGGAAAAACCAGTGCATCGCCTATTAATTTTTTCTGCTCTCGATTAAATTCAACAGAAAGCTCGGCAAGAATATTAAACAACTCCTGCACTTTTTCAGGATTCATCAATACCTCAATAAAAAACTGATCGAGCGGAAGCAGGTGTGCCACAATATTTAGTGGCGATTGTGAATCGGTAAAAGAAACCGGAAGACGGCCTTTTGTTTTGTCCATAAAATACTCAATCATATTGAGGGTATGTTTGCCAATGCTTGTTTTTGTTACCGATTTTGGCTGATATGCCATCACTTCATCAAGCGAATTGAACTGTGCTTTAAGGGCAGGTGCATTTCCTTCTTTCCAAATATACTCGTTTCCATAAGCACTCGCAATTGTTCCAATACCATACCAGGGTTCTAAAAAATTAGGGACATCGGCCTTGTATTCCATACTCTTTAACAGCGCCCCCAACTGCAATTCAAGCGAAAGCTCTTTGTTCCGACAGCCAAACGAAAAACATTCGGCCACACGCATACGGCGATAGACCAAAACACCGGTTTCAGACATCCAAAAATCGGCACACTTTTGGTTTAAAGCAGAGGCATAGTTTTCGTACTGGTCGAAATCAAAATTTTTAGGTTTTACTGGCACAACCGCACTGGCTTGCGAATCGGCTAATGCTGTATTAAATTTTTTCATAAGGCTGTTTCTTTTCGCAATTCTTCCACTGTTTCAAAAAGGGTAGTTATTTTCTCGTCTGTAATTTTCTCGTCAATATTTATGCAACAGACTCCGGTTAGAGTCTTACTGTTTGATTGTTTTACGCGTTCAACAATTGACCGTTTTATTTCTTCGTTGTTTTGAGTAATCATATCCACAGGGCTAAGCCTGATGTTCAGAAAAGTATTTGGCAAATATTTCCGGAGAACGGCCACATCGCCGCCCCAGCCTACATCCAGAAAATCGAGCTGAGGAATCTTTGCAAATTGCCCGGCCATTCGATGCGGATCAGGGCCACAATAATGAATACCAAAAGGCCGGTGTTGTTTGCTCCAGGCAATATCAAAAGGCAAGAGAAAATACTCATAATCATCAGCTGAAATCATGGTATGACTGCACTCTGAATGTAAAAATACTGGTTTCTGAAACTGACGAAGCAAGCGGTTTACCGATATGGAAGTGGTTTTGGTTTCTTCTTCCATTAAGGCGGTAAACTTGCTAATAACTGCAGCAATCTGTGTAAAATAATCTTTTACTTTTTCGGGCTCCAGCATCATATCTGTAAAAATGGAATCGCCACGTAAATCCATTGCTAAATTTAGTATACCTCCCCAGTTAATATCGCCACTCAGGTAGCCGTGCTTACTTTTCAGGCCTTCCCAAAGTTTAAGCATTTTTTTAAAGGCCGGAGATGAGAATATTTTTTGCCCATCAATGCTTAAGTCGGCACAATTGGCTGCAACTACCTGTGGCGGATGTGCTTCGGTGTAATTTACCTGACAGCCCAGCATTTCCGACAGTAAAAATCCTGCTGCCAGGTGCACTGCTCCAATTTCGGGGCGTTGCTCGTTTCGGTGTTCCCCCAGGCCATATTTACCCCAGCGTTCGTAAAGCGCTTTTTCCATTTGCTGTTCCACTTCCACTCTCCGCAGGGGGTGGTAAAAAAAGTCTTCATCGAAGGTAATTTTTTCGTTATAGTACCACCACTCGGGTGCCAAAACAATATCAACCGGTAGCTTAACTGTATTTTCTATTCTACTCGTCATCAATAATTTACCTTACTGTACTTTTAGCCAATCCACATAAAAATCGCCTTCGCCTTTTGGTGTAATCTCAATGGTATACGTCCCTGCGTTTATCGTTGTTTGCGTATCGGTTCGGTAGCTTTTCCATTTATCGGGAGTTGCCGGGAAAGTCCATTCTCCGGCCCACATTACACGCCCATCGGCAGCAATAATTTTCACATCAGCATTCAATTCATCACCCGAAAGGTTAATGTAGCGGAAATGCAAACCATATTTCGAAGCCAGTCCCACCTGAAAAATCACCCCCATGGTTCCTCTACTTCCCGGAGTGTACAAACATTCTTTTTCCAGATGGCTGATAATTCTTGCCGCTCCCAGGGCTTTTCCGTCTTCGGCCTGCCAGGTAGTTGTTTCACGCAAATCAATAGGGTCGTCGAGCAAAGTTGCGGGAGCAACCATAACAGGATACATATTAAATTCTACCTCCGACAGTTTTTCAAGCTGCACCTCAACCCCTTTCTCAAACTGCTTTTTATAGAGCTGATAGGTGCTTGATTCGTTGAAGGTTGTGGTAAGGTATTTTTCCAGCGGCACCCAGTTTTTTAGCCAACCAGGTTGATGTGCCATGCATGTATCAATGCCAATAAAAACCTGTGCTTTTGCTGATAATACAAATGAAGGCAAAGCTTGTGATGGTTTAATTACAGCCGGCCCCTGAATCCATTCTGTTGCATACAACTCGGGTGCTAAGCTACTAAAACAGGCCTGTTTATTATTAAACTGACGGCAGCCAGTGGTTAACCACGTTTTCGCTTGCCACTCGTCGTTCTTGCCATTCAATGTGGAAATCAATCGTTCGGATGCTTTAGCCGGTTTTAGTGCACGATTGGCAGAAGAAATGGCAATAGCAGAAATTACAGCCTGCCCGGCTTTTACCTGCGGGAATGAGATCTTCAGTTCTCCTCCGCTTATATCAGCGTCAATGGTTTTTTTCAACAAGTTATCGTGTCCGGCTTCTTCCCAAATATCAAGGTCATTTATCACAACCTGATCATTCACCGACACATCAAAAACGCGCCAGTCGTCGCAATTCATTCCACCTCCCGTTCCGTACCAGGGTTCGGCAAAAAACAACTCGAGTTTATACTTGCCATCCGGCAGAGGAAAATGATAGCTCAGCTTATGGCGGCCATAACGAAAAGTTTGAATCAATGGCCACTCATTGGTTCCTTTAATTGGATCGTTGGTAGAGCGCTGGCTGCCGTAAAATGCGGGTAATCCGTCATAATCGTCCGTCCATGATTTTGATCCCCATGATTTTTCATCCGTTCGATGAACGTCAGCCATCCACACGTTTCCTGCGGCATCGGTGTAATCACCGCCTCCACAATTTACCCGGTAAAGGTAATTGTACGCATCATTGGTTAAGGGCTGTATGTCTCCTGACAAGTCTTCAATATTTTCGGCCTTAGGCAGATGGTTTACCAGCACCACATCGGTAGCAACTTCTTTACCGTTTACATAGCCAACGGCGTATAGCATATTTTGCTGTATGTTCACCTCATTAAAAACAATATGCGTTCCAACAGGTCCTCGTTTTTTCCGGCCAAGCGAATTGGTTTTTAAGCCATTAAAAAGCTCCACTTCGTCGCAATTCGTAAATAGTCGTATTCCGCTTTTTATTCCGAACTTTGTCCACCTGTCGGGCCAGGTATGCGATACAATGTACACCATTGGTTCGGTTTCTTTGGGTGCATAATTGGCTCGGTACAGGTAAAACACATCGAGCGGTTCGCCCCAAATGCTTAGCGCGCCTTTGTAATTTACCGGTCCCATGCGGTCGATATCGCGCAATCCTTCGCCACTTTGTGTACGCCCGGGATTGTCGTGCGAAGTTAACAGCCAATGAAACTGTCCGCAACTTTTATCAGCAGCCTGTTCGCCAAGCCTTATTTTTGATTCCATCAGCAAGTTAAAACGATCTTCGCTGTAAATCCCTTTCTGATTAAACTCACCTTCCGTATGCAAATCAATGCTTCTCCAGGCTCCATATTCACCATTCAACAATTGCTCCGAAAGTTCGTTGGCATAATTTTCAGGATCGCCACCATAAGTTCCCGACCAGTTTTGAATCACATTCCAGTCGGTACCCGAGCCACCGTTACAGGTGGTTACCAGGCGTTGCGTTGATGTTGTTGGATCGAGCTTACGAATAAGTTCTGTACACTCTTTTGCAAAACCTTCAGGTAGGGTGCTTTCATTTTCAAGTCCCCAAAGTATTATCGACGGACTGTTGCGACGCTCTTTTACCCAATCGGTTAACAGCGACTTAAAGTTTTTTCTGAACTCCGGATTATCGAACCAGATATGCGCCGACATTTGTGGCCACCAAAGTATACCCGATCTATCCCATGCATTTTGGTAGCGCAGGTTGTGAGGCTGATGCCCATCTCGAAAAGCATTGTAGCCCATTGCTTTTACCTGCTCAACCCGGGCTTTTATTTGTTCGTAAAAAAACGCGTGCCCCTGTCCAAACATGTGCTCATACTCGGCAGTTCCGTTAATAAAAACAGGCTTATCGTTTAAATAAAACCGGTTGGATGGATTTTCACCAAAAATGTCCCACTTAATCGTTCGGATACCATAGGGCGTACTTACTTTATCCACACATTTCCCATTTGCAAAAATGCAGGATTCAACGGTGTATAGGTAAGGATCCTCCAGCGACCAAAGCTGTGGATTTTCAATCTTTTCAAAGGTCTGTTTAATGGTATGTGATTGCCCGGCTTCCAGTTCAACTTCCGTTTCTGCAACAGCGATTGTTTTACCAGTTTTATCCAGAAGTATGTTTTTCACTGTTACTTTTCCCGGGTTGTTGTTATAATTTTTAAGTTCAGTTGTAAGATTTAGGGTTGCTTCGGCAGCATTAATTGTATTGTCGTTCCAAATGTGCACCCCAAAAGGTTGAACACGCACCGGAGCGGTTTCCACTAAATGCACGGGCCTGAAAATGCCCATTGGCTGGCTGCCTTCGCAAAATCCCCATTCGGGACTACAACCACCACACACCCACGGTAAATCTCTTATATCAGAAGGATGATCGGCCCGAACTGCCAATAAATTTTCACCTTCAAAATTGATGTATGGAGTTGCATCAAGAGTAAAAGTGGTTCTGCCCCCGGCGTGGTAACCTATAGAATCGCCATTTAACCACACCGTTGCATACGAGCCCACTCCTTCGAAAAACAGAAAATATCGCTTTGCCGAATTGGCATTTTCAACTGTAAATGTTTTGCGATACCAGGCGTAGCCATGGCGGTTTCCGTGGCGCAAACGCCGGTAGCCACCATAGTCGTCCCAGTTGTGCGGAACATCTACTGGCTGCCAGTTTTGTGTATTGAAATCTTTTTCATGAAAGCCCTGAAAAGCCAGTTTGTTTGTATCGTTTGCGACTGTAAGCCAGTCGCTGTTCAGGCTTTTTACAAGCCTTATTTTATCTTGCTTTTCGCACCCAAAAAGCAGTAAGCCGGCCACTAAAAAAATGGCCAGCTTCCTGCTTTTTTCCCGATATTGTTTGATTAAATTCTTTCTCATTAGTAAAATAACCAGTCAACAGGTATTCCATCATTTTTATCAGAGATTCCCGCATCGTGTACTTTAATGTCGTTTTCGCCATCAATAAAACCAAGAATCAATACGCGGCCTTTCCCCAGTTTTAATTCATTTTTTCCGGCTTCGTAATGATAAGTATAAATGTTCACCGGGTATAAACCACTGAAGCGCATAGCATTGGCAATTTTAATGTCGGCCTGCCCCCGGTTGTTAGCGGCAGCATTGGTTTCAAGCGTTGGCGGACGTAAGGCTGTGTAACTGTTGGTGTTAAAATAGCCCACCACCACTTTAACCGGTTTGTCGTTCTCAAACTGCAGCACTGTTCCTTCTTCCTGTTGTTTTTTATCGCTAAACTGAACACCTTTTAGCAAGTTTAATTCCTCAGCGGCTTCTTCTATTACCGCATTGTTATCGGTGTATGCTTTTTGTCCCGGTACAACCGAATATGTTTTAACACCTTTATTTAACACCTTTACTTTGGCTGGTTGAAGCACCGGTATTTCTGCCCCGGCAGCTCCACCCGAATTTAAGGTTTCAAGGTTTCGTTTAAAATTGTCCAGCTCGTTTTGGTAATGTGGCAACATTTCAGTCCAGGTTTTATTGGTTCCATTGCGGCCGGTAATTGGTATACGCCGTTGCTGGGTTTGCATACTGTTAGCATACAAATAGGTATCGTTTGTTAATGCTACCAATTCTTTCCAGTACTCCAGGCTTTTTTCGAGATAGGGAACCGCTTTTTCCAGGTCGGCCACATCGTTTGAATATTTGTAGCGCAACACCCACATTGCGGCATTTACTTTTTCGTAGAAAAAATTGGCAAAGGCATTGTAACAATACACATCGTTTTTCAGGCGCTCAAATTCTTCAACATTGTTTGTAACATGTTTTGCTGCCCTATCAATTGCCTCAACAGCAAGGCGTCCGTGTTGTTTTGCCTCCTTAATAATTTGTGGTGGTAATTCTCCGCTGTGTTTTTCGTTGTTCCATTCTTTGCGGGCATAATCGATCAGAATTTCGCCTTCTGGCCCGTTTGATGAATAGAAGTTACTGTATACATGCCATTTGTGTGGATTTACCAACTGGCTCATAAACATTCCCAACAAAAGTGTTTGCCGGTTTCCATCCGAAATACCAAAGCGGCGCAATAGTTTTGGAGCAATTTCCCCGGTTTGCTCGTAAGCTTCCAGAATATCATTGCTACCTTTTTCACATCCGTAAAATCCGGCCAGTTGTTCCGACCAGAAATCAATTTCCTCATTTCTGTCGCGACGGCAATCCCATGCATATCGCCCCCAGGCTTTGTACCAAATCCAGTCACGGTCAATCTGATTTATTCTGGGATTGGCTTTATCGGCTGTATACGGCCAATCCCAGTATGATGTTTGCGGATACAGGTGCAAGCCGTTTGCTCCCTGTATATCGTGCATGGCTTGTGTACTTTTCTGAATAAAATCGGGCGAACCATAACGGAAAGGCTCGAGGTTGGCTAAAATATGTACGTTTGAAATATGGATTGACCCCAGATTGCTCATTGCCCTTGGAATCGATTCCCATGAATCGCGCGGTTCGTAGGTTGTTAACGACTCGCCATTATATTTCGACATGGTGTAAAGATTCTTGTATATCGGTAGAGCAGCTGTCATCACCTTTTCACCATCGGTGTCGTGTCCGCGCAAAACGATTGGAGGCTCATCGGTTCGCCCCAGTTTTTCCAATCCGTCCTGTACCCCGGGAATTATGGTTTTTGTAAACCACTCCACATCGTCATCAATGGTATGCATGGCTTCACCTAAACAAACCAACAAACCAACGTTTGGATATTTTTCGATAAAAGCCGCTACTGATTTCTGTGTATAATCGGCAATTAAAGGAATTATGGGCCGGCTACGTTCCTGTGTTTTTATTCCGTGGTGCTCGGCAAAGGGTTTTGACACAATGATATTGTAAAACATTTGAATTACCCAGATACCGCGCTTATTTGCCTCTTCGGTTATAAAACCAAACATTTCCTCATTCAGTTTAAAGGTTTCATCATCCACTTCAACGGCATACGGATAATCAGCGAGTTTTACCAACGATGCAAAAGGATGCCCGTTCCACAAGTACAGCGAGTTATAACGGTTTTCCACCATCATATCGAGGTATTGAATCCACTGTTCACGGTCGTAAAACCACGGGAAGTTCTCAGGGGTGTACGGATATTCATAAACATGGCGCCCAGGTAGATATTCAGTTTTTTGCAAGCCAATACAAGTACCTCGAAGCACCATTTCGGGCTGATCGTTTATTGAAATCTGCTCCGGAAGTTTTCCTTCCTTTTGTATTCTTTCAGCCAATTCCTGGCAAGCGTAAAGCGTTCCCGTGGCATCTGCCCCGCGCACCGTTATGGTATTATTCTCCGATTGAATTGAAAATCCTTCGCTCTTTAAATTTACCTCGATTCCAGCTGTCGTTTTAAAAAACTCATCTTCCTTTTGGCCAATTATAATGGTTCTTACTTCTGAATTTTGCAACATCGAATCGGACAGAAGAACTTTATAACCGGCAGCTTCGAGCACATTCACCAGTTTGGTTTTACCAAAAGAAGTACGTACATGGCAGTTGTCTTTGCTCACCAACACAACTTCTCTGTTTGCACACGAACCAAAAACAATTAATAGAAGAAATAGAAATAATTTGAAATGTTTATGAAGAAACACAGACCTATTCATAAATTTTGATTTTATATTACAGATTTAAAGTATTTTTTAATTCATTATAAGATTGTCAGCACCAGGCGGCAGAACAAACATTCTGATTCCTGTTTTTTTAGCAATGGTAAAACAGTTAGTTCTCTGTTGAGAAATTGAAAAACAAGGTCATTCGCTTGCATCGAATACGCCAATCGTCGTAAGGACCAAAATCGAAAAAAACGTTTTTTTGCCCGGAAGGTCCCATGTTCCACGAATCGTTGGTTTTACTTCCCATGGCCGAAATACCCTGCATGAACGAAATATCTCCCGACGGAAACGGTGGCGCTAATCGCTTGTCGGAATCTTCAGGTTGATCGGGTGTAAAAAGCCTCAAGAAAACATCTTCAGTAGTTGTAGCTAGTAAAAACGACTGTTCTTTACTTTGTATTTTAGCCCAATACAAATTGGAATGATAGCCTTTAAACTCCGGGTAAACTACCGGGTAAATTCCAGTCATTGTTGAGTTGTAATCTTTTTGATGTACCGCCAGCTCCACCCCTTGCATACGGTTTTTCCAAACACGATAAGGGCCATGTCCCATCCATTTCACTCCTTCAACCAGTTTTTCGGGGTACGAAAAATTCACTCCCATGTAATCAAAAGGCACGTCGTACACTTCAGGCAAATAGGCAATCGCAAGTTCGGCCCAACCTGAGGGATAAAACTTCCATACCAGCTCTTTCATTCGCGACTCTTTAGCATAAGAGCAGGTCACCAACAGGGTGTCTTCTTTCATTTCTGACCTGAAAGCCTGAAAAACTGTTTTACCCGCGCAAATTATCGGGCCATTATTAAATGGTATTTCGCCTTTTTCGTTCTGCACCTTTTTTAACAAACCATCGTTTTTACCCAGTATATACTTAATTCCACCGGCATTTACATGAAACAACGAATCGTTTTCCGTAAAGGTCACTGCTGGAGTATCTGCTTTCTCTTTTAATAAACCAGCAAGTACATCAGCTGGCAAGGATATGGGGTAACTCCAGGTATATAGCTCCATTCCATACCGGTTGGTTACTGTTACATAAAGCACATCAAAAAACTGCCAGTTTTGCGGTAGTTTAAGCTCAATATATCCTTTTTGCCGCGGCGCTAAATCCGGCGCCACACATTTTCCATTCAGGCTTTCTTTTTTTGATGAAGAAAAGGGATCGGACAATTTTACCAGCTCCCAGGTAAACTTACATTCGTTTAAATTGGTGTAGAGGTATCGGTTTTCGAGGTAGAGTTTTCCATCGAATTCAGCGGTTAAATTACGGGGTTCGAGTTGCACGGGCGACCATATTTCTTTTATGGCAAAATAGCTCCCTTCTTTTTCATGGTAAGGTCCCAAAATCCCATCAGCTCCTTTTGAGTTGTAGGTATCCAGTTCGTCGTTTTTATCTACCCGCAATACTCCCTGGTCGGCAAAATCCCAGATAAAACCTCCAGCTGCTATTGGTGTTTTCCATATCAGCTCCCAATAATCGTACAGTGCCGATCCCTGCCCTCCATCGTGCATTCCGTGCAAAAATTCAGTTGGTAGTGTAATCTCACGTCCGTGCCAAAAAGTTCCCATTCCGTAATCATAACCTCTGTAATGTTCGGTTGAAACACCATTAAACGTTTGCCAGGGATGTAAAACTGTGCGTTGCTGTATATCGTATTTGCTGTACAAGGGCAATAGCTCGTAATTGTGTCCACCTTCGTTCCCATTGTCCCAAAGTATAATTGAAGGGTGATTTACATCGCGCTCAATCATTTCTTTTACCAAAATGGAGCCAACTTCAGTGTCGTAAGCATCGTGCCAACCGGTAAGCTCATTAAGCACAAAAAGCCCTAACGAATCGCAAACATCCAAAAAATGCGAATCGGGCGGATAATGCGCCATACGCACCCCATTCATATTCATGCTTTTTATTGTTTGCACATCTTCAATACTGCGCTTTTTACTTGAAGCTCGTCCGGTAGTTGGCCAGAATGTATGCCTATTTACACCTTTGATTTTTATTTTTACACCGTTCACATAAATGCCGTCACGTTTGCGCACTTCAATGGTACGAAAACCGAAACGTTCTGTGTACTCGTGAACTGGTTCTCCTTTTTTCATCAGGTAAAAACAGGCCTTGTACAAATTTGGATATTCAGGATTCCATGGGTTTACCCCCTTAATTTTTGCTACTAGTTCTACTGCCGGCATCCCTTTTTCCAAATCAACAGAAAAACTTTCGCCAACAGGTGTTCCATCCAGTGAAAATATTTGAGCTTTAAGCTGGTCGGCCGATTTTAATTCGTTCAGAAAAACCTTTGATGAAAAAGTACCGTCGGCTTTGGCATCAATAGCAACACGATCAATATTTTCATCCGGTTTTACTTCCAGCCAAACCGGACGAAAAATACCACCAAAAATCCAGAAATCGGAATAACGCTCGGCTTTGTTAACCGATTGGTTGGCCGAATGTTTATCAACCTTAACTTCCAAAACATTTGTTTTTCCGTAATCAAGCAACGAAGAAATATTGTATTTAAAACGATAAAAAGATCCTTGATGAATTGGCCCGGCCAGCCTGCCATTTATTTTAACTTCCGTATCGGTCATCGACCCATCGAATACAATTTCTACCTGCTGGCCCTTCCATTGTTTCAGTGCTTCAAACCTGTATTTATATAATCCGGACTCCTTTCCTCTTACCGAATCTTTGGCATGACCGTAATTATACTTCCCAAAACCATGCAGTTCCCAGTTAGATGGCACGGGTAAACTTGTCCATTTTCCGGAATTGCTTCCTTCGGTACAGTAAAATTCCCAGTCAACCGTATTGTCTGTTCCTGTTCCGGAAAGATAAATTTTTTGTGTTGCCTGCCCCACCGATATGCTCGTAATAAAAAACAAACACATGTAAACTACCAAAAACACAAGTCTTTTATTCATTTTTTAGATTTTTTATTCCACCAGTTTATTCTGCAGTGCTACAAATATAGAATAAAATGGTAACGTTTACACTATTTTATATACTTAAATACCAATGTGTTTAAGATATAAATAACAACTCGTTTTGCAAACGTTTTACATTAAAACAGAAGGTTGTTTTTCTGAAGAAAACCCATTCCTCTAATAATCAAACAACTAGTTAAAGTTGATTATAATGGTTTACTATTCTTGCTGATTGATTTTACTACTGCCAGGCCAGGGTACATTTACCTATGGCGTAAAATCTTTTTTCATCGCTGTTTATCATTGATGTGTAAACCACCGTAAATGTTCCATCTTCCTCTTCAATAGCACAAAGCGGTGTACGCATAGAGTGGTCGCCATGCTTCCCCCACAAATCATCATCAAACTGCACTTTTACACGTATTTCTTTATTCCAGTTTATTCCGTCTTCCGACAAGCTATACCCAATTTCCTGGTCGCCAAACGAATCGAAAACCGCGAGGTATCGTCCATCGTTTAGCTTCGAGATAATTGCATTTTCCATAAAATGGTCGACAATTTTTAGTGGGTTTATCTCCTCGGTCAACCTTTGCCACGGTCCCTCAAGTTGGTCGGCTATTGCCATACCCGTAGGCCAACCGGTAAGTGGAATATAGTTGTGTCCATCGTAAAAAGCATACCATTTGTTACCCACACGGTAGGGATTAAAACTGGCAACTGCCTGTTGCCCTTCCCAGGCTTGTGTATTTTCATCGGGTTGCAGCACAATGCCCATATCGGCATATGGCCCGGCAATCCCCTGCCTTCCGGCTATTACTGATTTTGCTCGCCAGATTCGTCCACTGTAATCTGATCCAGCCTTTTCGCCTTTTTCCCCGTCGCCTCCACGGTAAGCCACGTAAAACAGGTTCCAGGCATTTTCATTTTCATTAAATTCTACACCCGTTAACCACAGTTCCGATCTTGGATTTGTTGGCGACCGGCCAGGAATGCTCTCAAAAATGGTTGTTTGTCGCTGCCAGTTTTCAGCATCAGTACTGGTCCAGTATGAAATACGCAAATCGCGATGCGGGCGAATAAACATTTCGTTTACAAACATGTGGTATTTACCATCCAGCTTAATGAGTTGACCGGTTTCGAAACCAGATTCATTTTTTGTATTTACCACATCCGGGTGATTTGGCCCTATTACCGGCCCCTTGTGCGCTGCTACAAGCACCAGTTGTTTGTTATTTGTGCTGTCTATTTTTTTTTCCTGCGCTAACACAAGGTTACCAATACCAGTTAGTACTGCAACCAGAAGCGTTAATAAGAAGATTGAAATCCGTTTCATCATTCATTTGTTTATTCTACCTCAATTCTGAATACAATAGCTAAATCATCAGGAATACGTGCTTTTGGAATCGAAAACTCCAGACCATCTTTTTCCATCGAAAAGGTACACGTGTCTAACTTTTTTAAGCCCAATAAGGTAACGGCTTTTACCTCACCATTAATTCTTCCGGGCAATACTTCTTTTAACTTTATGGGTGTATTTAGTCCAGGCCACTCGTAAAAAATAGCGTAAATATTTTTGCCTTTAGTTGTATAAAAAACATCAATTCCATCGCTGCTTATTTCGTGCGGAACAGCAAAGGGCCGGGTTTCATAAATGGCTTCTCCGTGCGACCACATCCAACGGCCAACTCGGTGTATCACATTTTTCTGGTCTTGCGGTATAGTGCCATCGGCCATTGGTGACAGGTTCAGCAGCATTTGTCCGTTTTTACTTACCACATCAACCAGGGTTTGCACAATTTGCTTTGGCGTTCGGTTTTGCATTCCCTCGGTATAACCCCATGCATACGAAATACCCGTACCAATGGAATAGTCACATAACCAGGGTTCCATTACAAACTCATCGGGATTCTTATTTTCGTGGTCGAGCATACCTACTTCCCGTGGCAGATCTTCACCTTTGTAGGTTACGGCAACTTCCTGTCCGTTTGCCGCCGCCTCGTTAAAATAATGGGCAAGGTATTTTTGAATGTATGCTTCCGGAATATCATCCAGCCAGGCATCAAAATACATAATATCAGGATGGTATTTATCAGCAACTTCGTTGCATTTGTTCAACCACATTTCGAGCCAGGCATCGCGTTCCATCATCGATCCGTACAGCTTTTCGTATTTCGGATTATCGGCGGCCCAGCCTTCTTTTATCTCAAGTGCTGTGTAATTAAACGAGTGGTGCAACGATGCAAAAAATTTCATCCCCCTTTTTTTAATAGCCTTTTCGAGCAAGCCCACCACATCTTTTTCAGGCCCCATATTTTTGGCATTAAAAGGAGTAAACTCGCTATCCCACATTGCAAAACCATCGTGATGCTCGGCAACAATACCGGCAAAGCGTGCCCCGCTTTTTATGTAAAGATCTGCCCACTCATCTGCATTAAAATTTTCGCCTTTGAACAGGGGGATAAAGTCGTGGTACCCGAACTCGGAAAGATCTCCATATAACGCACAATGACGCTGATAGGTACCATGTTTGCTGTACCCCTCGTTGTGGTGCATGGTACGGTAATAATGCTCGTTGTTGTACGCAGGGACCGAATATACGCCCCAATGAGTGTAAATACCAAATTTTGCATCGCGCAACCATTCCGGAACCGACTGATGTTTATAAAGCGATTCCCAGTTGGGTTGATATTTTTCGGTTGATTGAGCTACCGCCTGCTTGCCAACACCAATGGCCAGAAGGAGAAATAAAAACAGTTTTAGTTTCATTGTATTTTTTTTAGTTATACCAAATATATTTAATTCTGTTTGAACAATGTTTTTTTATCGGCACTTCCACAAATCTGCCAGCAAGCTAAAATTAATATAGAAAGAGCGAAGGTTTTACCCTCCGCTCTGTTACCTATGAATCTAACCAAGACTATAAAGTGCATGAATGCAAATACAAATAAGTTTTATTTTGAAACATTATCCGGATTTTGCACCAGTGCGGGATTTGAATCCAAATCGTATTGTGGAATCTTAAACAGAAAGTCTTTGGAAGGAACAAATTCAAGCGGTGCATCTACGTACATATAAATACCTTCATTATTACCATACTGCACGTGTTTTTTAACATTCTCACCTATTCTATCTGTACGAATTTCATCGTAGTACAGCTTGGCTTCACCAACCAGTTCCCATCCTCTCTCACGAAACAGCATGTTATCGAACTCCTGCATCGATAATCCTGCATCAAGATTTTCAAGATTGGAACGATTGCGAACTGCATTTACAGCATTATATGCATCAGCGGTTGGGCCTCCGTTCGCTTTATTTTCTGCCTCAGCAAAATTTAACAATACATCGGCATATCGTATTATATACATTTGTGCCTGTGGCTTTTTTAATGTGGCAGATTCCGGCGTACGATCGTAAAATTTAACATTGCCAGGTCCTGCACTTTTCCAGCCACGGGTTCCGGGATAAAATCCCTTATCTTCAGGTAGCCACACCAATGTATCTAAAATATTGCTCGGATTTCCTTTCTCTGTAGTGTTAAATTTGGTAAGGAAAGTTCCCTCTTTTCGTGCATCGGTATCGCTATAGGTGTAGTAATGTTGAATTGATGGATGAAAGCGACGATACATATAGCAACCAAGGGTATATTCTGTAATATTTACACCAAACATTACATGGTTATTATTGTGCTGTCCGCTAAGTCCTGCAAACTGAATTTCAAACACTGACTCCACGCCGTTTTTATTATCGGTATTCCACCAAAACCACAGATCTTTAAAGTCCGGTTCCAAATCGTATTCGCCCGAGTTAATTACATCTTTTAAAACATCTCTTGATTTAGAATAATACGATGCATCTCCACTCATATCGGCGTAAGTAAGGTAAACATCGCCAAGTAAAGATTGTGCAGCACCTTTTGATGCTCTCCAAACATCTGTTGATGAATATTCCGATTTTTTAGGCAGGTTCTGAATACAGAATTCCAGGTCAGCAATAATGTATTCATAAGTTGCTTCGAAAGATTCTCTTGGAATTTCCAAACCATCAAGACCTTCAGTAAAAGACTCAGGAATAGGCACTCCACCCCACATACGAACGAGGTTAAAATATGTGGCAGCTCGTACAAAACGGGCTTCAGCGAAGAATCTTTGTCGTAGATTTTCATCCATATCCACATTGGGGCCCCGCCCAATTACAAGATTTGCACGATTAATTACATCGTAAGCATTATCCCAGTTGGTAATGACCATTTTATCGGCATTATTCATATCGCTCCAAATATTCCAGAGGTGCATGTTGTCTTTGGCGTAGGCTGGCGAACCAAATTCTGTAAGTACCTCCAGGTACATTACATATTTGTTATAGCCATCAAATGCATCACGGTATCCATCGTAAACACCTGTAAGAGCAGTGCTCAACTCATCGGCATTATTATAATAGTTATTTGGCGACAAGAAAGTATATGGCACCTCGGTTAAATCTGTACAATGCGAAAAAATCAGAACTGTACAACTCAGTATTATATATTTTATAAATTTCATAGTTATAATTTTTTAAAATTTGGCAGTGATTCCGAATAGTAATGTTTTTGAATAAGGATAGTCGGTGTTACCATTCTCGGGGTTATAACCTCTGTGGTTTGCCGTGGTAATATAATTCTGGGCATTTACAAAGAAATTCAGTTCTTTTATCCAATTGGCATTATTTATCACCGATGAAAGGTCATATCCCAGCTTAATGTTTTTCAAAACAAAATATTTCCAGTTCCCGTTCGTTCTGTCTGAGAGGTAAATTTCCTGTGCACCTGCCCGTGGGAAAGTACCTGAGGTGTTGCTTTCGCTCCACATTTTATCGTATGCATATTTCGTTGGCAAATAATTACGGTTTTGAATCTGGCTTTCACCATAACTCAAATAGCCGGTACTGTTATTGTCTTGTGCCGAAATACCTGTCGCGCCTTGCCCGTATATATCGAGCGTAAAGTTTTTGTATGCGAGATTGGTAGAGATACCATAAAAGAAATCGGGTTCGGTTGATCCGATATTGATGTAATCCTCGCTGTTAATGGTTTTGTCATCATTATGATCGACATACATTTCTTCACCCAACTGCGCCGACGAACGGATTTCGCGGTAGGTATTCAATTGCTCCTGGGTGGTAATTATACCTGCCGATTCACGTGCCCAAAGGCTGTTTACTGGCTCGCCAACCACTAAATATCGTGCAATTCCTGCTGTTGAAGATCCAAGATTGATTCGGTCCACATCGCCATAAAGTTCAACAACTTCATTTTTATTAGTCGACACGTTTGCTGAAATATCCCATTTTATTTCAGAATCGAGAATACGAGCCTGCACATTAAATTCGAAACCAACATTTTTAACCTCTCCGATATTTTTAAGCATACTACTATAACCGGATGTGGTTGGAATAGGAACGTTGTATAATAAATCGCTTGTTTGGCGCTGATAGTAGTCGACATTAAAATTCACACGATTCCACAGACCTAAATCAATTCCTACATTGTACTGAATATTACGCTCCCATTTCAAATCGGGATTACCAATTGTTTCTTTAAACCCTAACAGAGGCACACCATCGTACACATAATACGACGGACTCAAGGAAGACAAAGACTTGTAGTTACCGATTTCCTGGTTCCCGGTAACACCGTAGCTTGCTCTTACCTTTAAGTTTGAAAGTGCTTTGAAATCCTGCACAAACGATTCCTGATCAACCTTCCAGCCCAGACCCAACGAAGGGAAAAATCCCCACTTGTTATTTTCACCAAAACGTGACGAACCATCGTATCTTCCGGTTAATGTAACCAGATACTTATCGGCATAAGAATAGGCTGCTCTGGCAGTCCAGGAAATAAGGCGATTCGAATATTTGTCGGAACCAATTGAAATACTTTCCTGGCTGGCATACGACATATCGTTTGCTCCGGTTGCATCATTTTCGAACCCTGAACCGCTGGCTGACAAACTTTCATAAACATATTCCTGCCACGAATAAACACCGGTAGCAGTTAAACGATGCTTATCCCATGTATTTGCATAGGTTAAAATATTTTCTGTTAAACGACTAGTTTTCCGATAGTAATTTTGCCGGCCAACACCTGTGCTTCCCGAGCCGATTCCAGCACTCGATAAAGAGGTGTAGTATTGGTAGTTCTTCTCGTTGGCAATATCAACTCCAAAATTAGTTTTAAACGAAAGATTTTCAATTGGTTTAAAAACTGCATAAACATCGCCTAAAATCCTGTCGGTTGATAATTCGTTGGTAACTTCTGAAGCTTCAGCCACCGGATTCCAGGTCCCCTCGAAATAAGAACTGATTGATGGATCTTCTGTTGCATAATACCAGCTGCCGTCCTCATTCTTTACTGGAACGGTTGTCCAGCCATATCGAAAAATATTGCCGGTTGCATTTTCTCTAACGTCGCGCTGAGAACGACCTACTTGCAGGTGTGTTCCGATTGTCAACCACGATTTGAACTCATGATCGAGATTTGTGCGAAGTGTATATTTTTCAAAACCCGAAGCTTCAAGCATTCCTTCCTGATTATAAATATTACCCGAAATCATATAAGTTGTTTTGTCTTTACCGCCACGGAAAGCAATCGAGTAATCTTGTGTGGCCGACGATTTTTTAATGATTTCATCCTGCCAGTTAGTATCGTAAGCGGGGGCAGGATTTGAAGAGGAATAAACAGGATTTCCTGAAGAATAGGTATAAGCCTCGTTTATAAACGAAATAAACTCTTCGCGACCTAACATATCAGGAACACGAGCCGGCGTAGACATACCGTAGGAAGCTTTAATCTCAAGGTCGTTTTTACCTTTTGCACCTTGTTTGGTTGTAATAAGAATAACACCGTTCGCTCCTCTCGATCCATAAATTGCTGCTGACGAAGCATCTTTCAAAATCTCCATCGAGGCAATATCATTGGTACTAATATCATTTAAATTACTGTTTACCAACGGAAAACCATCTACCACCACAAGTGGTTCATTTCCGGCACTTATTGAACCAATACCGCGAATTCTGATTTTTGGAGTGCTACCCGGCGAAGCGTCATCATTCACTACGGCAACACCCGATGCACGCCCTTGTAAAGCTTCTATCGGGTTTGATGTAGAAACACTGGCCAGGTCTTCCGATTTCACCTGGATTACCGATCCGGTAAGATCACTCTTTTTCATAGTACCATAACCAATGGCAACCACTTCTTCGAGGCCAATGGCATCAACTTTCATTGTTACATTTATGGTACGAGTGCCGGCAACCGATATTTCCTGGCTTAGCATTCCAATATATGAGAACAATAATGTAGCTTCTTCCGGTACGTTTGCTAACGAATAATTACCATCAACATCAGTAACTGTTCCCTGCACCGTTCCACTGATTATTATTGTTACTCCTGGCAAAGCCATTCCGCTTTCATCAGTCACTTTACCGGTTATTGTTTTTACCTGCTGAGCCACATTGTTTAAAAGCGTTTCATCAGCGTTTGTATCACCTGCCGATAACACGATTTGCCGATCAGCAATAGTATAAACGATTCCAGTCTCTTCTAACATCTTATCGAGGATTGTTGAAATCTTCGCATTTTCAAAGCTAATATCAACACGTTTTTCAACATCAACGATGTTTTTGTTGTAAAGGAAGAAGAACTCTGAGTTGTCTTCAATTTTTTCTAAAACCGCTTCAATAGTAACATCATTCATTCGCATACTTAACCTGGTAACCTGCGAATACGATTCAGTAGCATAAATCTGGCTGATACCAAATAAAAATAGAAATAAAGTTAGACGTGCCATTCTCATAAGTTTTCGGACAGTATGGTTACTAAGTAAAAAGCCATACGAATCCATAGATTCTCGAATCTTTTTCATAAATTTACTTTTTGTAGAGTTATTAATTTAGTTCACTGCTCTGCAATATTCTGCAGGAAAGTGGTCGCAACACTTTCCTGCGTTATTGCTTAAGTTTTAATATTATTTTTTTTCTCATAAAAACACCATTCTCATCCATAACTCGTGGTAAAATTTCGTAATTAATCGGAGTACTTAATGCCAACAAGCGAATAACCTCTTCCAGTGACTCATCCTGGAAAGTTGCTTTAAACAGATGAGTCTTTAAAACCTCATCCCGTATTTCGATATCCACATTGTACCACCGTTCCAATTTACGTACACCGCATTCCAGTGATTCGCCATCCAGAACTAAAAGCCCGTCAACCCATGCTGTATAGGCCTCTGTTTCAACCTGCTCCACACCCAGCAATTTACTATCCGACTGAAATTCAAGTTTATCACCAGGCGCAAGTATTTTACTAAAAGAACATCGGGTTCCTTTTGCTTCCACCTTGCCCTCTTCCAAAACCACACGTGTTAATGCTTCGTCGGGGTAAGCCATAACATTAAATTTTGTACCCAACACTTTTATATCCATATCAGGAGTTGAAACAACAAATGATTTTCCGTTTCTTTTTTTCACATTGAAATAAGCTTCACCCGTTAATTCAACCTTTCGCGAATAAGACATATTCGGATTGTACTTTAGTTTTGCGCCTGCATTCAACCAGCCCGAGGAACCATCGGGTAAATGAAATTCAGTTCTTGTTCTTACCGGAGAATTCACTTCAACCCAGTTCTCTTCGCTGATAAACGAATTGAGAT
Organism: uncultured Draconibacterium sp.; assembly: GCF_963676735.1. Classification (NCBI taxonomy): domain Bacteria; kingdom Pseudomonadati; phylum Bacteroidota; class Bacteroidia; order Marinilabiliales; family Prolixibacteraceae; genus Draconibacterium; species uncultured Draconibacterium sp. The sequence continues at coordinate 3,260,924 of NZ_OY781464.1, forward strand.
AAAGCACATAAGCGATAAAAGCAAAGGTTATTGGAATAATAAGAACCGCTGCTACTTTTTGAAATGCGCGATACAACTTAATCAACTTTGTTTCTTTTTCTACTTTCTCAGGCAAGTCGATCATCCGGCACAAAATCTTCTGATAAATTTCATTGAGTCTCTCATCGTTTGCTGAATTTGCATTATTTTTAAGTTTATCCCAATGCAATTTCATTACCTGATCCAATTCATCAGACCTGTACTCCTCCCTTATCCAATTGTCCAAAAATTGAAATTCCTGTTCTGTAAGAGAATTATCTTTTAGTTTTTCAGCTAATGCTTGTATATTAGTTATTTTCAATGTATACGTATTCTTAATGTAATATAAACAGGTATACACATAAAGCATAACCACCCCCTATAAGGGCTATTAATTTTTATTTTAAATTGGTAAAGAACAAGAAGCCAATAAAGCCTAAAGACCTGATTTTGTGCCTTATTTCAGCTAGTGCTGCCGACATGTGATTTTCAACAGTTTTTTCAGAGATACCCAAAGCAACAGATATTTCTTTATATGACATAAATTTCTCCCGGCTTAAAAGAAACACTTCTTTTTTGCGCGGAGGCAATGCATTAATGGTGTTTTTATATGCATTATTTAACTCTCTAAAATTTATTTCTTCCTCCATAAAATCTTTTCTAAGAGGAATGCTCATAATGTAATCCAGGTAAAGGTTTTTGTATTTTTTACTTCGCAAAGTATTCAGGATGGCATTTTTTGAGATAGTAAACAAATAGGCATCGAAAGAAAAATCTTCATTTAAATCACTACGGTTTTTCCAAAGTTTTAGAAATACCTCCTGCACAATCTCTTCTACATCTGAATCATTTTTCAGGTAGGTTTTTACAAATGCATACAACCGTTTGCTATAGTCAAAATAGATTGTATTAAAAGCTTCGTAACTTCCAGCTTTTAACTTTCGTATTAGTTCATTTTCATTACCCTCCATATATAAAAACAATAGGTTCAATATTTATATCGAGAGAATGTATTATCCAATAAAAAAGAAACTTACCTATAAAATAAAAATTCTGCCTAACTTCTTTTAATATACCCCTAAAGAAGTTTGCCTCGTGCTAAAAAGATTTATACGTAACATACAGGCAAGACAGAATAATGCGTATCTTTTAATTGGTTCATCTCGTTTAAGTTTTGTATGACTAGCTTTACAAATATAGAAATAAATGTTAACGTTTACATTCTTTTTAACATCAATCCACAGGAGTTACAACTCAAATACTGTTTACATATTTGCAAACGATTGCAAAAAAAAGAGCGAAGAATATATTCTCCGCTCTTACACCTATGATTCGAATACTAAACTATAAAAGAACTTATTAACTATTGACAACGTTCTTTAGGCATGCCTTTAGCCTACAATTTAAGGTACTAATATCCATTTGTTCCAAACTCGTCTGGATTAGCAATAGCATCAAGAAAAGTCTGCGGAATTGGACGAATCGTATGTTTACTTTCATTAAAATCAACAATATCCGGATTCGTTTGAGCAAAATACGAGTTCGTTAATTTTCCGTATCGTTTTAAGTCATACCATCTTGTTTGCTCGCCAGCAAGTTCTCTAGCGCGTTCTTCCAGAAGAAAGTCAAGATCAACATCAGCTTGCGCAACAACCATTTCTGAAGCTCTGCTCGTAACGGCACAACGCTGACGAATAACATTAACCAATTCTGCCGCTTTAGCCTTATTATCACTGCTGCGCAGCGCCGCTTCTGCTGCAATTAAATAGACTTCTCCCAGGCGAAGAATGGCAATATCACCTTGCCACTTTTGATTATTATAAATCCAGAATAAAGACGAATATTTTCGCATTGAGGGGTAGCAATCTTTATAATAAGTACCCATTTCGCTGGTTGTTGATGTAACCCACTTACCATTTGCTTCGAACATATCTGATGGGTCAACACATAAAAATGGCATCTTGGCTTTTTCTTCAGCGGCAATAGTATAGTTCGGAGTAAATACGCTTAGTCCGTCCAGATAACCATCTTCATCCTCATCAACCATATTAACAGTTCCTGAAGCATTTACTTTTCCTGCGTAATATGATTTGTCTTCAAAAATGGTATAAACTGTATTTTTAATAACATGCCCAACCAACGATGGATCTTTTTGGTACTTATCAATCACCTCCTGTTTTAACTCATGGTCTTTCCACCTCGAGTTATAATATTCGGTAAAGAATGTTTCTTTAAACCGGGTGTCAGCAGGATCTTTTACAGGTTCGAATAGCTCGGTAAGCAGATACCTGGTAGGTTTAAAGCCTCTGTCGTTCGCTCTTCCATACCACGAACAATATTTTTCTGTAGTACCCCACTCCGCACCAACTCTTTTTAAGTCCATGAGGTAGTACTGACGAGTACGACCACGATTTGACCAATCAGGATTAAAGAAAGTTTCGTGGTCAACAGCTTCCAAAAAAAGATATTCTTTATTGGTTTTGTTATTGCGTCCGTCCCACAATTTAGAGTAGCCTGATATTGAATCATCGCTATCATACAGGCCAACACCATAGGCCTCCTGGTTATCAATTAACTCCAGGGCAGCTTCAAGTGCCAGATTCGCATACTCCGAAGCGTTCGACTCGCCCAGGCGGGTTCTTTGCAGGTAAACCTTTGCCAACATACCATAAGCTGCCTTTTTAGCAACACGGCCTCTCTCATACCCCTGATCAACAGGCAAATGGTCACATGCAAATTTAAGGTCGCTAATAATCAAGTCATAAAATTCGGCTTCCGTACTTCTTTCCGGGTAATTATCGGCACCTGTTACTATTGAAGGTTCAGTGCGAAGCACTACTCCCCCAAACTGCTCAACTATATTAAAATTGCTCCAGGCCCTCAAGAAATAAGCTTCAGCCACCTTTCTATTTTTTTCTTCTTCGGTGTAACCTTCAACCTGGTCGGCAAAGTATATTGCAGTATTACAATAATTCACCGTAGAATACATGCCCTGCCAAAACACCTTCAGCTTACTCTGCTCTGTATTCATAGTACTGTTATACAAGGTAAATGCCGATTCTTTCGATTCGCTTATCCACAAATCCGTTCCCATTTCTAATGGTCCGATACCGTCAATTTTACCATAAAAATAATACAGTCCGTCATAACAATAATTTACAAGGCTCTCAAAACCCTCAGGGTCAGTATAAGCCACTTCTGGGCTAACAGTTGATGGATTAACTTCATCGAGATCGCATGCTGTAAAGAACCATGTTGAAAGCAGCAGTACGACTATTGTTTTATTAAATATCTTTTTCATTCGTTTATATTTTTAATTTTAAACTGACTGAAATGCATAACCAACAAGTCAATTATTTCATTCAACCTTCTATTTTTAAAATGACATATTTATACCAAACACGATTTGCCTGTACAATGGAAACGAATCAGAAGCATTTGTTTCCGGATCGACTCCTTTTAGTATTTTACTTTTTGAATAAACCAAAGGATTATAAAGTGTTCCATAAATATGAAGATTTGACAACCCTAAACTTCTGTTTAACTTTTCGGGAAAATCGTAACCAAGAGTTACATTTTTAACTTTTATAAAAGATCCGTCAACATAGTTGAGTGCTGCAGTGGGAGATGACAATTTTGCACTTCGGCTCAAATATGGCCTTGGAAAATCATTGGTTGGATTATCTTCTGTCCAATAATTATAAGAATCAGGCATATTTTTCCGGCCATATCCAAAATACCCAAGAAGCTCGCCATCAATCATTTGCCCCCAACGGCTGGTCATAAAAACATTCAGATGAAAGTTTTTATATATAAAGTCATTCTGAAAACCTGCAGTCCAGGTTGGGCTTCCCTGACCAATAATCTGACGATCATCGCTGGCATTAATTGTGTACGGATTTTCAGAAGTATATTCTTCGATAACCACATTGCCATCGTCATCTGTAACTTCTCGGGTCCACACTCCATCCGATTTTTTAGTTAAACTCGACTCAATTTTTACATCACCAGGCAACAGCCCAAATACAGCTGCATCAGCTTCTTCTCCAAGCTGCCATATCCCAATTTTTTTGTAGTTATAAAAAGTACTCTTTGGCGAGCCCATAAACAATCCCAACGAAATTAAATCTTCAACAGTTGTTCCACTTCCTAAATCTATAGAAGTTACCTCCTCCCAGTTTCGGGCAAAAGTCAGAGTCGAATTCCATTTAAAATTTCTGGATTGAATATTCCGTGTATTCAAAGTAAGCTCAAAACCCTTATTTTGCATTTCGGCAATGTTTGCATTCATTTGATATGGAAGTTTTGCAGTATAACCCCCACCTGAATATGGAAGATTTCGGGCATAGATTACATCTTTTGTATCGGTATTATACCATTCCAACGAACCATCGACACGATTATTTAACAAACCGAAATCCAAACCTATATTCAGGTTGTATGATTTTTCCCATCCCAAATCTTCATTACCAACAGCCTGCGTAGGAATATTTGTGGCTACCTGACCACCTCCCAGGTTAAGAACATCGTATCCGCTTGTAACCTCTGATTTTGTTACATAAGCATTAATATTTGAATTACCAGACACACCATATCCTAATCGGAGTTTTAAGTTACTTAACCATGATTGTGTACTTTCCATGAAACTTTCTTCCGAAATACGCCAGGCTACAGCTGCAGCAGGAAAAATATCTGATTTGTTAGCCAGCTGCGAAGCGGCATCATGACGAATTGATGCATTAAAAAGGTATTTTCCTTTATATGAATAAGTAGCACGAGCAGCTAATGAAAACCTTTTTTTATGACTGTAGTAAGAACTGGCAAACGGATTTAAGCCTGCATCAAGATTAAAAAACTCAAAAGTATCATATAAAAATCCTTCGCTATAACTTCCTGAATTTTCAGATTGGCTGTGTGCATAAGAAGAAATTAAGGTAGTAGTTATATCGTGATTTTGATTTATATTGAAACTATAGTTTACAATATTTTCCCAAATATAACTGTAATATAACGACGTATTATACCTGGCGTTACGAATGGCGTTTGCACTTCCAACCAACATCATATAGGTATGATCGCTATTGTAAACTCCATTTCGGCTTGCCGACAATGAAGTTCCTAAAACAGATTTCACTGTTAAACCATCAGCAAGGGTAAACTCTGCATAAGGATTAACAGTTACGGCAATCGATTTTGTATTGTTCGAGTATGTCCCGTCAATATCGTCTGCCAGAAGACTAACAATATCGGTCATTTCTTCAACAGGATAAACATTTATATTGCCATCCTCATCGTAAACATCCCCAACCGGAATCATTCCAAAAGCTTTATTAATTCGGCTCGAACGGGTCTCGCGGTTTTTATAAGTCAATCCTGTTTGAATACCAAATTTTGCCCAATCAGAAGGATTAACATTGACATTACTGCGCATGGTGATTTTATCCTCAAAATCGTTCTTATATATTCCATTTGTTCGGTTATACCCCAACGAGAAGTTGGCTTGCACAACATCAGTTCCACCACGAACCGATAGGTTATAATTTTGCTGCATTCCTGTCTGCAAGGTTTCATCAACCCAATCGACCCATTTCTCCTGATTTATATAATCGCTTATTGAACCAATACCCCATGCAGCGAGCAGTTCATCCTGATTTTTTGAATACTCGCCATTTGTTGCATAATATCCATACTCCAGGTATTCCAACCAATCATCGCCCTGCAAAGCACTTGGGTACGAAGGCCAACCGTTTACACTTACGTACGAATCGAAATCAATTTGAATTTTTCCTTTTTCAGCTTGTTTTGTGGTAATAACAATTACGCCGTTTGCACCAGCTGAACCATAAATGGCAGTAGACGAAGCATCTTTTAATACATCCATTGATGCGATATCATTCGGGTTAAGATTGGAGATACTCCCCTGAATACCATCAATAATATAAATTGGCGCACTGCTTGCAGTAAGAGATCGGTTTCCCCTTAACAAAATGCTTGACCCGGATCCGGCCCTACCGTCGGAACGAGTAATATCCAAACCTGCAACACGCCCTTGAATGGCTTCAACAGGATTTGATACGGGCGACATTTTTATCTCTTCTGCTTTTACTGAAGAAACAGCCCCTGTTAAATCTTTCTTTTTAACGGTACCGTAACCTATTGCAATTACCTCTTCCAGTCCAATAACATCCGCCTCAAGTTGCACATTAATAATCGACTGCTGACCAATTATGACTTCACTCGATTTCATCCCAACAAATGAAAACAGCAGAATATCAGATTCCTCAACACCAGAGATAGAGTACTCTCCATCCACATTGGCCAATACGCCCTTGACAGTTCCTTTAATAACAATGGTAGCCCCTGGCAAAGGCTCCCCGTCATTGTTTGTAACTTTACCAGTTATCGTTCTACCCTGAGGAGCCACAACCTCGGATTTAACTGAATTCTCCGGCATTTTTTCACGAATAATTACCTGGCGGTCAATAATAAAGTAATTTAAATTCTGACCGTCGAGCACCTCGTCCATAATTTCGTTAATTACGGCATTTTCAACACTTACCGAAACCAAACGATTTTCATCGAGCTCCTGCGTTTTGTAGAGAAAAACAAATTCACTTTGTTCTTCAACCTGATCGAATACTTGTTTTACTGTTGAATTGTTTAAGTTTAAGCTCAGTTTAGTTGCTTGCGAATAGGTGGATTTTGCTGCCACCGATACCACAAATAATAGAGAGACCAATACTGTTAACTTCATGATTCTCCAAAGTTGTTTTACGCTTTCCGTACAGGAAAAGCAGGTTAATAGTTTATTTTTCATAAATTTGAAATGTTTGATAAATAATTAAATTACTATTGGTTATTTTATCTTACTCTGGCGGGAAGATGAGCCACCATCATCCCGCCATCCTTTTATTTAAAGCGGTATTTACCGGGTCCGTTTTCTTCAAACGTTCCGTTGGTGAGTTTTTCAATATATTTAAACACACGGTCCATCCCTGCACTAAAATCAAGTTTCCCCGATATCTGTACCTTTTCATTTTTCGGATCAACTATTTCAATATCAATATTAAAATAGCGTTCAAGCGTTGCCATTACTCCCTTTAAACTATCGTCATCAATGCTTATCAGGCCTTCTTTCCAGCGGGTGTAATTTTCGTGCTCAACCTGTTCTATTTTTATTAATTCCGACGATTTTTCGAAGGTCGCTTTTTGGTTGGGTTTAATAATAGCTTTTTCAGCAAACCACGTGTTTCCGGTGCTTTCAATCTGCACACTTCCTTCTTTTAATACGGTTTCAATTGTATTATTTTCAGGATAGGCAGAAACGTTAAACTCCGTTCCAAGAACTTTTACAGCCATTGCAGTTGTTTGTACATAAAACGGTTTATCCTCGTTGTGTTCCACATCAAAAAATCCTTCACCAAACAAAAACACCTCACGTTTTTTTGCTGAAAATTGTTGTGGGGTAATTAAACGACTGCCGGCATTAACCCATACTTCACTTTTGTCGGGTAAACGCACTTTTACTCTTTTTCCATAGGCAACCACCAACAGGTTATGTAAATTTTTTCGTTTTGCAGTAACGTTGCAGGCAATGGTATCTTTACCTATCACCAGTCTATTTTCGAGCGAGTAATCAACAAAATAGTCTGGGCCACTAAGTGTAACAGAACTACCATCGGCCAAATACAACCGGGGTTCAACCATGGTTCCAATCAACAACAACTCTTCCGAGAATTTATAATGTCCCTTATTGGCGAAACCTGACAAATAAACCAAGAAGCCACTTGCCACCAGCACGAATGCTATAGCCGCATATTTTACTGTTGCCACAAACCTGTTGCGCCATTTTTCGCACTTCTCAAGGGTTATAATATCAACTAAAATCTTCCGGTAAATTTTTTCTGACGTGGTATCGGGGTAACTTTTATCGGTAAAAGACAATAATTTCAAATCCTCTTTTAACCTGATCATCTCAGCCTTTTCTTTTGGATATTTTTTGAAATATTGAGCATAATAAGCTTCAGATTCTTCATCTGGTTGAAATACCCATTTCAAGAAGCGTTCATCCTCAATATATCTTTCGTTTCCCTTCATTTCATTTTCGACATTTTACAATAGTTGCTATGAGATGGAAAAAGTGGACAACAAAAATGAACTATTTTATCTGCTGTATAACATGTAAAATAATTGCAGCGACACTGAGGATACTTTATGCTTTAATCGACTAATTATACGATAAACCTGCTTTTTGGCAGAATCGGGCTGAACACCCAATAAATGACCTATCTCCCTATATGTAAGCCTCTTATAAAATTTAAGATATAACAATTCTCGTTGGCTTGCATCAAGATTATCAAGTAGTTTGCGTAGTTGTTCATCTTTCTCTGTTTCGTTTTCTGTCTCCCCAGTTGAAAGTTCATAAGAAAAAACAAATCCATCCGATCTTACCGTTTCTTCTTCCAGCTCCGAAACCACAAAACGTCCGTTTTTTCGGTGTTTCTGATAGATTGTAAGTTTTAATGATTTCAGAAGATAATATTCTAAGTTTTCGGGGCTGGCAAGTTTTTTTCGTTTTGTATAGAGCTCCAGAAAAAGTTCCTGTATGCTGTCCTCCAGGAGTGTAGCATCATTTGTTAACTTTGAACCATAGGCATACAACTTATCAAAAAAGGCCGTATAAATTTGCCGAAAGGCATCCATATCACCATTTTTGAAGGCTCCCCAACATGGGTCCCAGCACTCAGTTTGTTTCGTTTTATCGTTCATAAATCAAGCAATCAGCCTGTTTCGTATTTTCGTTGTTTTGCCTTGTATTGCTCTGCAAAATAATTTAACGAAGCACCAAATATATAAATAAATGTTAACGTTTACATTCTACGAATGTTTGTATATCAACTTATTCAGAAATTACCTTACCGTTAATAATGCAAACGATTTATTGCAAACAATAACAAATAAGTTTAGTTTTGTCCCAACTTTTTTCATGTATTTGCAGCAAACAATTGATATTCAGAGAATAATTCTGGGCAACAATTAATGTAACAGAAGCAAGAAATACGAAAACAAACAAAACATATCGCAAAATATCAAAAGTTTTATCGAAAACTAACGATTTTAACCGTTAGATTTGTGTCCGAAGTAGAATAGAGAAACTTATTAACTAAAGAAAAATAACTTTTACCAATATTTAAAACATGAATTCAAACCAGGAACAAAGCACAAAATCAAGCGTAATTGAACGCCTGGATGCGCTTTACGAATACGACCGCGAGCCGGTATCAAAAAAGAAACTACACGGCTGGAAAACTTTTATAGCCATGTTTGCCGGTGAACATGTGGCGGGTACCGAGTTTGTACTTGGGCCGCTTATGGTAATGCACGGCGTATCGGCAAAAGACTTTATCTGGGGTTTGCTGGTGGGTAATACGCTTGCTGTTTTAAGCTGGGCTTTGCTAACCTCGCCTGTTGCAGTTAAAACACGCCTTACCATTTACTGGCAACTCAAAAAAATAATTGGCCCTTACTTAACCATTGCTTACAGCGCCTTTTATGCTTTTATACTTTGTTTATTGGCCGGTGCTATGGTAAATGTGGCTGTCACCTCTATTTCTATACCTTTCGGAGTTCCTAATCCCGATTACCTTGCAGGAGACTTGTTTCCAAGCGCTCCGTGGATAGCTATTGCTGTTGTTGTTGGAATTGTAATTTCGCTACTGGCCGTTTTAGGTTTTGAAAAAATTGCCCAGTTTTCGAAAATATGCGCTCCGTGGATGGTACTTGTTTTCTTTGCTTCGGGCATTGCAATTATGGCCAAATTAAAAGCTGCCACTCCCGACGAAAGTTTTTGGGAAATAATGTCGCACCGAATTTTTACGGGCGAGCCTATTGGTAACAATTCAAAATATACTTTTTGGCATGTTGCAGGCTTTGCCTGGTTGTGTAATGCTCCGCAACATCTGGGCATGTCCGATGTAACCATTTTTCGTTATGCTAAAAAATGGACACAGGGTTTTGCTTCTGCATTTGGAATGTTCATCGGGCATTTTGGAGCCTGGATTGCATCAGGAATATTGTGTGCCGCGTACCTTTCAGAAGGTTTTACAAATCCACAACCGGGAACAATTGCGTTGTACGGAGCAGGATTTGCCGGTGCCGTTGCTGTTGTTATTGCCGGCTGGACTACAGCCAATCCAACCTTGTACCGCGCAGGATTAGCCATTCAGGTGGTTACCCCTAACTGGAAACGTTGGAAAGTAACTTTTGCTGCCGGGGTGTTTATGATTATTACTGCCTGTATTCCGGCAATTAATGCCAACCTCGACCGTATTGTAGCCTACAACGGATTATTTTTTGTTCCACTCGGTGCCTTTATAATTCTGGATGTTTGGTTATTTCCTAAAATTGGATTAATCAGAGACTTCACGGAAAAAGCGGGAAAAACATTCAGCTGGCCCTCGGCTTTAGCCTGGTTTGTACCGTTTTTAATTTCAATGTTTATATATGGAAAAGATAACTTTGGTTTTTTACAACGTTTAACCGAAGGGAAATTGCCTACCTGGTTAGAAAATGTTAAAATGGACATTACCTTTTTGGTAGGACCCGAATGGTTTATCGCCGCTGTTCTTTACTTACTGTTTAGCTACATTCAGCAAAAAACAAAATCAAACGTTCAACTTATTCAAAAAGGAGGCTTGTCATGAAAAAAATATTAATGATTATCTCGTACCTTGGTTTGGCTTTTACCATACTACCATCAATTTTAGTTGTAAAAGGAACAGTGACTCTACAAAACCACTTTTGGCTAATGAGTATTGGAATGATTCTATGGTTTGGTACTGCCCCGTTCTGGATGAAAAGCCAATCGTTAGATGAAGTTGAAGAAGACGAATAAACATTCAAAAAAAATCAGGCTGTGTTTAAAATATCTGAATTAGTAACCGAATACCATAAAAATCCCTTAGGAATTGAAACGTGTTCTCCTCGTCTGAGTTGGAAACTTAAAAGCGATAAGCACAATGTAATCCAAACCGCTTACCACATAAAATGCGCACTATCGGAGAAAAATCTGAACAGCGGAGTCGACTTGCTGTGGGATTCAGGAAAAGTAGCTGCTGAAGAATCTATTCATGTTTTATACCAGGGAGAAGCCTTAAAAAGTGGTCAACGTATTTTTTGGCAGGTACGGGCATGGAACAATAAAAACGAACAATCAGACTGGAGCGAAACCAATTTTTGGGAAATGGGATTGCTAAACCAGTCAGACTGGCAGGCTAAATGGATTGAACCTGATTTAAACGAAGACACAAAAAAATCAAACCCGTGTCCGTTGCTTCGTAAAAGTTTTCATCTTGAAAAGGAAATAGAAAAGGCTCGAATTTATGTGAGTGCGCATGGTTTATACCAACTGCAGTTAAACGGCAAAAAAGTGGGTGACGAAGAATTTACACCCGGCTGGACCACCTACCACAAACGCTTGCAATACCAGGTTTTTGATGTAACAAAACAGATTTGCAATGGCGAAAATGCCATAGGTGCCATCCTTGGAGATGGCTGGTATCGTGGTTATTTTGGCTGGCAGGGAGAGAAAAACCATTATGGCGAAAAAACAGCCCTGTTGCTTCAATTGCAATTAACTTTCACCGATGGCACTCAACAAACACTAGTAAGCGATAAGAGCTGGAAAGCTGCAACAGGCGCTATTCTTGAATCGGAAATTTACCACGGCGAAGTTTACGATGCCCGTCAGGAAAAACCGGGTTGGGACAGACTTGGATTTAACGACTCTGATTGGCAAAATGTTGTAGAGAAAAGCTATGGTTTTGAGCGCATAACCAACTCCGTTGGCTCGAAAGTTAAAGTTACTCATACGCTTGAAGCAGTAAAAAAAATAATTACTCCAAAGGGCGAAACAGTATTGGATTTTGGACAGAACATGGTAGGCCGTATTCGTTTCTCATTAAAAGCAAAAGCCGGAGAAAAGATTTCGATTTATCATGCCGAAGTACTCGATAAGGAAGGAAATTTTTATACCACAAACCTGCGCCCGGCCAAACAACGTATTACCTATATTTTTAAGGGAAACGAAACGGAAACATATAGTCCGCATTTTACATTTATGGGTTTTCGCTACATAAAAATTGAAGATTACCCCGGGGATGTGAAACCAAATGATTTTACCGGTGAAGCTATTCATTCGGATATGGAATTTACTGGCAATTTTGAATGCTCCGACCCACTAATTAACCAGCTGCAAAGCAACATACAGTGGGGCTTACGCGGTAATTTTTTGGATATACCAACAGATTGTCCACAGCGCGACGAGCGCATGGGCTGGACCGGCGATGCACAGGTTTTTGCACCAACTGCTTGTTTTAACACCAATGCAGCACCATTTTTTGCCAAGTGGCTTAAAGATTTGGAAGCCGAGCAACGCGCCGATGGCAGCGTTCCGTGGGTAGTACCCAACCTGGTTAAAGATGGTGGAGGAACAGGCTGGTCGGATGGTTTTGGGGCAACGGGATGGGCTGATGCCGCCATAATAATTCCATGGGTAGTTTACCAGGCCTATGGCGATACCGCTATTTTAAAAAGCCAGTACAGCTCCATGAAGGCCTGGGAAGAATATATGATTCGCGAAGCCGGAGACAGCTTTTTGTTTAACACCGGTTTTCATTTTGGCGACTGGCTGTCGTTTGCCGAATATTCGAGCTACATTTACAATGCCCCCGATTATGGATTTGCAGGCGCTCACACCGAAAAAGACCTGATTGCCACGGCATATTTCTATTATTCCACCTCGCTAATGGCAAAAATTGCGGACATTACCGGCGAAGAAACTGATGCTGCCAAATACAAATCGCTGCTACCCAAAATAAAAGAGGCTTTTAAAAATGAATTTATAACGCCCAACGGAAGACTTCTTTCCAATACCCAGGCAGCGTATGCCATTGCCCTGACTTTTAACGTTGTTCCAGATGAATACCGAAAAACCATGGCCGGACTACTGGCTAAAAATGTGGAGTATTTTCAACATCTTACCACCGGATTTTTAGGAACCCCGGTACTTTGCGATGCCTTATCGGATATTGGCAGAACCGACCTTGCGTACAAACTACTGTTCAATAAAAAATACCCGTCGTGGCTTTACGCTGTAACCATGGGTGCCACCACCATTTGGGAGCGTTGGGATGGCATAAAACCCGATGGTTCATTCCAAAACGAAGGTATGAACTCGTTTAACCATTATGCTTACGGCGCCATTGGCAACTGGCTGTACACCAGGGCTGCCGGAATACAAAGCCACCCCGATTTTCCGGGCTATAAAAAAACGATTATCAAACCAGAATTAACCGACAAACTTGATTTTGCCAAAGCGACACTCCAAACCGTCTACGGTCAAATTAAATCAGAATGGAAATTAGAAAACGGGCATTTGCAATTAACCGTTACCCTTCCTCCCAATACCACTGCTACTGTTTTTGTTCCTGGAAAAGAAAATACATATACTGAGCATGAAATGGGCTCTGGCACAATGGTTTTTGAATCTAAAATTGAGTAAAATGAAATTACAAGTTATAACACTATCTGCTTTTTTGTTGCTATGCACCACTCTTTGGGCGCAGGAAAAGGCGCTTACCAATACCACCAACAGTTCGTTTGCCAAACTTAAAAGCACTAACATTGGCGATGTGCACTGGACAAATGGCTTTTGGGCCGAACGCTTTGAAGTTTGCAAAAACTCGATGGTACCACACATGATGGGCTGTTACCTTGATGATGAAATTAGCCATGCTTTTAAAAATTTTGAAATTGCAGCCGGATTGGATACGGGCTCACATGTTGGACCACCATTCCACGATGGTGATTTTTACAAAATTCTGGAAGCTGAAATAATGGTTTATGCCCTTACCAAGGATGAAAAACTGGGCAAACAGATAAATGAAATTATTACCATGATTGGTAAAGCCCAGCGAGAAGACGGCTATATTCATACCCCAACTTCGATTAAAGAAATGAAAAACCCGGAGGTAAAGCATGAATTTAACGAACGTCTTGATTTTGAAACCTATAACATGGGGCATTTAATGACTGCAGCCTGCATACACTTTCGTACTACCGGCCAAACTTCCTTGCTAAAAATTGCACAAAAAGCAACGGACTATTTGTATAATTTTTACAAAAGAGCTTCGGCCGAACTGGCACGCAATGCCATTTGCCCGTCGCATTATATGGGCGTAGTTGAAATGTACCGCACCACCCAAAAACCCGAATACCTGGAATTAGCAAAAAGCCTGATAGAAATAAGAAGTTTGGTTGAAAATGGCACCGACCATAACCAGGACCGCATTCCGTTTAAGCAACAAACAAAGGCCATTGGACATGCCGTGCGTGCCAACTACCTTTATGCAGGCGTTGCCGATGTTTATGCCGAAACCGGCGATGATTCGCTAATGATTGCATTAAAACACATTTGGAACGATTTAGTTGAGCGCAAAATGTATATAACCGGAGCGTGTGGCGCACTTTATGATGGTGTTTCACCCAACGGCACAACTTACGACCAGCCCTCCATTCAACAGGTTCACCAGGCCTATGGCGCCGACTATGAATTGCCAAACATTTCGGCCCATAACGAATCGTGCGCCAACATTGGCAACCTGCTTTGGAACTGGCGTATGCTACAAGTTACCGGAGATGCAAATTATGCCGATGTAATGGAAACAGTAATGTATAACAGTTTGCTGGCCGGAGTTAGCCTCGATGGTAAAGGATACTTTTACACCAACCCATTAAGTGTAGCCAACGAGCTTAGCCACGATTTGCGTTGGTCGAAAAACCGCGAGCCTTACATCTCTTATTGCAACTGCTGTCCACCAAATACAGTCAGAACCGTTGCGCAAATTCAGGAATATGCCTATTCGCTTGGAGAAAATGCATTATGGGTAAATTTTTATGGCTCCAACAAGCTTGAATCGGGCAACACGGTACAGCTTACACAGGAATCTGATTTTCCCTGGGATGGAAATATTAAAATTACCATTGATAAGCTTCCGAAAAATTTTGCCTTACACCTGCGAATTCCGGGCTGGGCATCCCAGGCTAAGCTTAAAGTAAACGGACAGGATGTTGACAAAAAGATTCAGCCAGGTACTTATGTCGAAATTTCGCAAGAGTGGGAAAAAGGCGATGTTGTTGAATTGGATTTACCCATGAAAGCTGTATTAATTGAAGCCAATCCCCTGGTGGAAGAAACCCGTAACCAGGTGGCTGTAAGACGTGGCCCGGTGGTTTATTGCCTTGAATCGCCCGACATTGAGGATGGCAAACGTATTTTTGATTATAAAATACCTGCAGAAATTACATTTGAAACCCGCGAAACAAAAATAGCCAATGCCACCATGATCGTTTTGGAAGGAGAGTTAATCACTTCGTCGCCAGCCGAATGGGAAAACACCCTTTATCGCGAAGTAGCAAAGGAAAAGCTTCAAAAAACAAAAATAAAACTCATTCCTTATTACGCCTGGAATAATCGAGGCCCCAGCGAAATGTCGGTTTGGATTCCCTTTGCACAATAATGCTAAAACAAAAAAGATAGTCACTATGCAACTTCCGGTTTTTGATGTAGCTGTTTTCTTACTTATAACTTTAGGCAACGTACTTTTTGGTGCCAGTTTTTTCTTCCGAAACAAAACGGCCGCACAATTTACAACCGGGGGAGGAAAGCTTCCGGCCTGGGTTGTGGGTATGTCAATTTTTGCCACATTTGTTAGCAGCATTAGTTTTTTAGCCCTTCCCGGGAAAGCCTATTCATCAAACTGGAATGCGCTGGTTTTTAGCTTTGCCATACCCATAGCATCGATTTTAGCTGTAAAGTTTTTTGTTCCACTTTACCGAAGCATGAACAGCGTTTCGGCCTATAATTTTTTGGAAATCAGGTTTGGTGCCTGGGCACGCATCTATGCTTCGTTGTGCTACATACTTACACAACTGATGCGAACCGGTGCTATTTTGCTGCTACTGGCACTTCCGCTAAACGCCATGTTTGGCTGGAACATTAAAACCATTATCGTAGTTACCGGTATTGCCGTTACGCTTTACTCCATGCTTGGAGGTATTCAAGCCGTTATATGGACCGATGCCATTCAGGGAATTATACTTATAGCCGGTGCTTTGTTATGTGCCGGCTTGCTTACATTCTCGATGCCAGAAGGCCCAACACAGGTTTTTGAAATAGCTGCCGCGAGCAATAAATTTAGCCTTGGCAGTTTTGGTGCCAGCCTTTCTGAATCAACTTTCTGGGTGGTGCTTATTTACAGCTTGTTTATTAATCTTCAGAACTTTGGAATCGACCAGAATTTTGTACAGCGTTACATGACAACCAGCTCGACTAAAAAAGCACGCTTTTCCACCTTATTTGGGTCCTTATTGTACCTGCCGGTTTCATTGGTTTTCTTTTACATCGGAACAGCTCTTTATGCATATTACTCGGCACAACCCCATTTGCTGCCAGCGGAACTCTCTACTACCGGGGCAGGCGATAAAATATTTCCGTTTTTTATTGTAAATGCACTGCCCACCGGAATAACCGGTTTGTTAATTGCAGCCATTTTTGCAGCTGGAATGAGTACGGTTTCGACCAGCGTTAACAGCACAGCAACCATTTTTCTTTCTGATTATTACAAGCGTTATATCAACCACAATCCTTCCGAAAAATCTTCCATGAGAGTGTTACACATCGCATCCGTAATATTCGGAATTCTTGGAGTGCTTATTTCGCTTACGCTTGTTGGTGTGGAAAGCGTTCTGGATGCCTGGTGGTCGTTGGCGTCGATTTTTAGCGGAGGTATGCTTGGCTTGTTTCTACTGGCTTTTATGTCAAAAAAAGTCAGAAATATCGACGCTGCAATCGGTGTGGTTCTGGGTGTAGTTGTAATTAGCTGGATGAGTTTATCTCCCTTATATTTTACAGAAGAAAATCTATTAAAATTTAAAAGTCCATTACACAGCAACTTAACCATCGTATTGGGGACCCTGGTAATTTTTCTTGTGGGATTTTTGGTGCAAAAGCTGTTTGCCAATCAAAAAAACAAATAAAAAACCTGCTCCTGGCGGATGCAGGCTAAAATGAGTGGAGCTCCCCCCCTGAACCCTTTCAGGGAGGAAGCATAAACCAAAATCCACTGCCTATGTAATATTTGTAATTCTCTTCGATTATCAGCACTCCGGTATTTCTGTGGCGTAATATTTAAATCTTAAAAGACTTGGTTTACACGATAGAGTATCTACGCCAAATCAGAATTCTATTTTGTCCGAAATTCCATCCGCTAATTATTGGCAATATATAAATAAATTTGGTTAGTGTCGCATTGACACATTAATTTATTTTAAAATGTTTTGAGGCTATTTAAAGGCCTACTTTTACAAATATGAAATAGGCATAGAAAGAAAAACTGGCAGAGAGGCCGACATTGACAAAAACCAATTGAAATCAACTAATTATCGATTTTTACAGCCCAGGCATATAGAAAATTCCCCGACAAGGAGCAAAGAAAAAGCACCAGGCCAAATGGAATTAAATTGCCGGTATGAAACAAGGCCAGCATACTGCCAATAAATGCACTAAATGCAAAACGAGCAATGCCAATTGTTGCATTGGCCGATCCGGCCAGCTCCGGATTATGATTTAAAATGGTGGCTGTACCATTGCCAAATACCAAGCCCAAACTACCAATAAACAAAACAATTGACGAAAAAACCGACCATAACTGCGGCTGGGGCACAGCAACAGAAATTAGTAGCCATAAGCCTGAAAAAAGTTGTAGCAGAAGACCAAAGCGAAGTATTTTCCCGGGCTCGTATTTCTTTAAAAGCAATGTATTAATAAACGAAAGCAAAATATTTAATACCACATTGGCGCCAAAAAACAAGGGAAATTGCATCTGACTGATTCCAAAATATTCAATATAAATAAACGATGCAGCGGTAATAAAAATGTACATTCCCGACATAGGCAAACTTATGGCTACAAGCAGAACAGTGCTTCTTTTACTGGAAAAGAACAAACGATATTTCTGTAAAAACTGTTTGGCCGTAATTCTTCTCGTAATTAACTCCGGACTTCTTGATTCGGGGATGAGTAAGCCCAGAGCCAAAAACAAAAACACGGCAAATGCAAACAAAAACAGGAAAATACTTTTCCAACCAAACCAATGAATTAAACCCGCACCAATAATTGGGGCGAATAGCGGTGCCAGCATAATAATCATGCTAATTATGGTAACAATACGCGCAATTTGCTTTCCGCCATACCAGTCGCGCACAAATACATTTGCGGTAACGGTAGCAAATCCGCCACCAAAGGCTTGTAAAACGCGAAGTGCGAGCATGTATTCAATTTGTGTACAACGCGTAATCAATAATGCAGAAAAACCATAAAGAGCAATTCCAGACAAAGCCACTGTTTTTCGGCCAAAAGAATCCGACAAGGGGCCTCCGATAAAATTTCCTAAAGCAAACCCCAGAAAATATAGGGTAATGGTTAGCTCGGCCACGTTAAGTTCAACTCCAAAAAAACGGGCAATATCAGGTAAGGCCGCAATATAAGTATCAATGGCAAATGGCGACATGGCAACCAAAGCAGCCATTACCAATGTTAAAACAGGAACAAAAATCTTGCGCGAATGATCTATCAACATACCCGATTATTTCTTATTGAAGCGCCAAAGGTAGGATTTTTGCACAAAGCAAATCCAATGTGTCGAAAACACACTAAAGAATTTAACACAAGCAGGTATTATAAAGTTCGGCCTAATTCATCGAGTTGGTTGGCGCTTAATCCGGCTGGCTCAAACCCGGCCGACCAGGCCATCAGCAACATTTTGGCTGCCTTGTTGGCTACATCTAAAAAATCAAAGGCTTCCTCTGCATCTGTACCGGTAGCCACTGCCCCGTGTTTTTCCCATAAAACAATATCCCGTGTCTGAAAACCCTGGATGGTAAGTCGGGCAAGCTCTTCTGTACCGTATCGCGCGTAGGGCGCACAGCTCACACCATTCGGGACATAAAGCCTGATTTCAGGGCACATTTTCCATAAGGAATAGTTAAACTGTTCCTCCTTGCCAAAAAGCGGGTGATGGCTTAACACAATTAATTCTGATGGATGGGTATGAATGATTGTTTTTTGCAAAGGCCGGTGTGAGCAATTAAAAGCATGCAACTGCAAATGCGAAATAAGCTCGGAGCTTGGCGCAAAATTTTGTTTTTCCCCACCCCAAATCAGCCGGTAAGCATTTGCTTTTTTATTGATATGAACAATGGCTGCCGCCTCCTCGGGCTTAGTAATAAGCCGGCGCAACCGGCACCCCGAACCGGTAATAAATAAAACCGAGTCTGCCATTTCGGGTGGGCAAAAGAATGGCTCTTCATCTGCAGAGTAAACGAAATCAGCAGGAACACAGTATTCCGTAAGGTTTACCGATATATTTCCCGCATTTCGTTCTGCCCATCCCCGCTCCCACAGGTAAGCGGCAATTTCTTTAATTTTAATTATTTCTGCTTGTACCGATTCCGGTAGTTCTGTTGTTTTAACCACAATTCATTATTCAAAAACCAGGGTTAAAATACAACTATTGCATAAAACCTCAAAGTTTATCGGCCTGCTGTTTCTGTTTTAAAATCTTCGTACAACTGCGTGTAAACCAACTGGTTTTTCGATGGTTTTACGATCTCTTGTTTATATTGAATCTGTGCCCGGGCTGCTGCAGGTGATGCAGCAATGCCACTTCCAGCAAAAACAAATAAAGCAGCACCTAAAACAGTAGTTTCTTTCTGATCAATAAGATGTACCGGCAAATTGCACACATCAGCGCGTAATTGATTCCACAACATATTTTTTGATCCACCGCCAACACAAATAATTTTTTCGGCTTTAAACCCTCCGGCTTTTTCCAGTGCTTCAATTCCTTGTCGAAGCCGGAATGCGAGACTTTCAAGAAATGCACGATAAATTTCGCCCCTTTTGGTATGAATGGTAAGTCCATTTATGGCTCCTTCCTTTTTCTCAGAATCGGCATAAAAAGAAGGATTTACGGTTACCGACGAGCTTCCGGGCTGCACTTTTTCAGCGTCAGCAATCATGGTGCTGTACAATTCATCACCTTTCAGTTCTGCATAAAAATTTCGCGAAAACCACTCCAGAATACCTGATGCCAGGAAGTTTTGCCCAATGGTAAACAATCCATTTTCAGCATCAGCCTCGGTGGTTAGCTGCGCCTGCAACTCCGCTGCTGAAGCTTTAAATCCGGAACTACGCGCCATAATAATTTCCCAGGTACCACTACTCAATACCAATTCATTCTCATTGGCTCCTGAGCCGAAAATGGCAAACTGAGTATCGTGTCCAGCAAAAAACACGGGTACTCCCACCGGAATTGCAGTTTCTATTTCAGCTTGCTCGTGTACCTCACCGGCCTGCTCGCCACTCTCGGCCAAATCGCCAAAAATGGAAGTTTTAATTCCCAATGCTCCGGCAATTTTCGCTGATGGCTTTTGGCTTTCCATATTCATCATCATGGATGTTCCGGCCATGGTTGAATCGTTACGCATTGTCCCCGTCAGTTTATGGATAAACAAGCTTGTAATAAACAAAAAGCGATGCGCTTTCTCCAGCACTTCAGGCCGGTTTTCTTTCATCCAAATAAACTTATTAATGGTATTAAATGCATAGGGGAAAGTACCCGCCTCGGCATAAAGTTCCTCCAGGGCCATGTACTTGTCAATATTTTTCATTATTGGCACAGTGCGTTGGCATTGCCACGAGATTACCGGATAAAGCATCTCGCCTTTTTCATCTACAAAAGCACCATCAACACCAAAGGTGGTTACGGTAACACCTGCAATCCGGGTGGCATCAATTGCCGCCATAACCTTTTTTGACGCCGCACACAGTTTATCCCACATGGCATCTACATCCCAAATAACGCCACCCGCAGTTTCCGGGTCGGCACTGGTATTGTTAGCAGTCGATTGAGAAGCCACAATACTGCCCTGCACATCCATGGCAATAACCCTAAGGTTGGTAGCTCCGCAATCGAATACTATTGCTATATCCTTTTCAGGCATACTTTTATTTTTTTCCGTATAATGGTCCGTACGTATCGCATGCACGGAAGTCTGAACCTTCTTTATCTTCTCCAAACGATGCCCAGGCACTTGGTCTGAATACCTCATCGCCATCAACATTGTGCATGTTTACCGGTATGCGTAACATCGACGCCAGTGTAATCAGGTCGGCACCAATGTGGCCATAGCTGATAGCCCCGTGGTTTGCGCCCCAGTTGGCCATAACGGTGTAAACATCTTTAAAAGCACCTTCGCCACAAACTCGTGGCACAAACCAGGTTGTTGGCCAGGTTGGGTTCGTGCGTTCGTCGAGAACTTTATGAATGTCGTCCGGCAGTTCTACGGTCCAGCCTTCGGCAATTTGCATTACCGGGCCCAGTCCTTCTACCAGGTTTACGCGGCTCATGGTTACCGGCATTTGACCGGCCGTTTTAAACAACGACGAATACCCGCCACCACGGAAATATCCCCTGTCGGCCTGTGGCCAGCAGGTGTTATCCAAACATTTCTGCGCCTCTTCTTCTGAAATTTCCCAGAAGGGTTTCATTGCCGGGTTTCCTTCTGCATCGCGCTGCTGTGCAGTAGCATCCAATGTTGTTGAGCCTGAATTGATGAGGTGAATAATTCCATTTTCGGCCAAACCTGTTAGCTCTTTACCACAAACACGTTTTACAGCTTCGGGGCTCCAGTAGGTACGAACGTCAGAAAAAATCTGGCTGGTATTACTCAACAAGTGCCCAAACAACATTGAAACGCCGTTTAAGCTATCGTTTTCAGTGGCAAATACAAAGGCCTGACGAATTCCATTCCAATCGAATGAAGAATTCAGGATGGCTTCAGTAAAATCGGCATTTGGACGGTAATCGGTCCATTGGCGTTGCCCCTGAAAACCTCCTAAAATAGCGTTTCTACCCAAACCTTCTTCACGGTAACCTTTTTCAACTACTTTTTCGTTACCAATCATCATGTCGCGGCAAATCAGGGTCATTTTCACCACTGTTTCCCATTCTAATTCTTTCCGGGCAGCATCAACCTGCTCTTCCGGTTTATTTAGGTCTTTTCCTTCTTTACAATTTTCTTTTGTCCACGCCATTGCCTTCTGGTATTCTTCCTCATCGTAAATACCCTCATCTATACGGCGTAAAATTTCAACCGATTCAACAAACTCGGTGCGTATTCCCAAATACTTCTGGAAAAACGATGAATCCACCATCGATCCGGCAATACCCATTGAACTGTATCCTATCGACAGGTAGGATTTGCCTTTCATTTGAGCAACTGCCAAAGCAGCTTTTACAAAACGTAATATCTTCACCTGAACATCTTCAGGAATTATTGTATCACCGGCATCCTGTACATCGCGTCCGTAAATACCAAAGGTTGGCAGCCCTTTTTGTGTGTAGCCAGCCAATGCAGCGGCCAGGTACACCGCCCCCGGACGTTCTGTTCCGTTAAAGCCCCATACTGCTTTTGGCATTAAGGGGTCGGTATCCATTACCTCGGTTCCGTAACACCAGCAAGGCGTTACAGTAAGCGATACTCCCACTCCTTCTTTTCTGAATTTTTCGGCACACATGGCTGCTTCGGCCACACCGCCAATACAAGTGTCGGCTATAACACACTCTACGGTTTCGCCACTTGGGAATTTTAAATTTTCGCTGATAAATGTTGCTGCTGCTTTAGCCAGATCCATCACCTGGTCCTCAAGTGATTCGCGCACTCCATTCTCTCTTCCATCGATAACGGGTCGGATACCCACTTTTGGCAAGTCGCCAATTAACCTGTTTGCCATAACTTATTGTTTAGATTTTTTTAATTTGTATTGAATTCAATTTTTCAGTTTACAAAATTGAAGAAGCCATCAAAAAAAAGAAATGACTGCGTACTACAATTTTGTATCTAAATTAAACATCGCCCGATATAAACCAATTAATAAACGGATAATATGGATGAATAATTTAATCATAATCAACTAAAATACAAAACAGTAACCCCACTAAAACAACAACACCTTTACCCATTGCCACACTCGCTCTAATTTTTATTTATTTTAAGCATTGACTAAACCAAGGCAGTTCCGTTTAGTTCGTATATTAACCGAAAAAAGGCCACCGATTAGGTAGCCTTTTTTGCGTCTATTTTTATGCTCGCGAATGATACAAAAGCATCAAACCTGTATTAAATCTTATAGTTTATCGCCATTTTCAAGCAAATAGGCTTCTGCTTCCACATTCCATAAACCCATATATTTTTTACAAAGTTTATCCAATTCGGCATAAACCGGATTATCTATTCCTTTTTCTTCAAACTCGGCTATTGCCGTAAGCGGAAAATCAAAATGGGTATAAATTAATTTCTTACCACCCGGAATATTTGGAAGATTCAAAGTTGCCTCAGACACTGCATTTAAACCACCAATGTGAGTAACCAATCCAGCAGGATCCAAACCTGCAGTCATAATTTCCAGTGCTTCTTTCATATCGTCGGTGTTGCCACCCGAGGTTCCAACAATGTGCGTGTAGGCGTAATGTACGTTATAGAAATTCATTTTTGCTGAAAACTCAGTATTAGATGGGCCTGCAAAAAAGTTCAAACAACCATCGAAACCAAGAATTGCATCGCCCTGCTCAACAACCGGAGCAACCGGAGCAAAAACAAATACATCATCGTAACCGGTGCCACCGCTTATTTCTTTTAATCCGGCCACAGGGTCAGCCATTTCTGCGGTATTGATGTATTTTAACTCAATGCCACGCTCTTTGGCAAACTCAACGGTGTATAGTTCAGCTGCACGATCCAATCTTGTCTGATCGATATCGGTAACTACCATCAACGATGGTTTGCGGTCTTCGCGGCGCAACACGTAATTGATTGCTGCCAATCCCATTGGACCTACACCTGCCAGGATGGCCATTTTACCACCTTCAACAATTTCCATTTTGTGCACGTAGCTTCCGGCAGTGGTGTGGTAATTGGCATGCATAGCACCAATAACACAGCTTAGCGGCTCGGCCAACGACGCCGGATAATAACCGGGTCCTTCGTAGGCCAGCAAACAATCCTGCACCAGCACATCTTTTGGGATAATAACATAAGTAGCATCACCACCAATGTATTTGTACGAATAACCAGGGGCACTCAAAACGCCCACCGGACCATCTTCGTAATAAATTGCCGGCTGGATAGAGAATTTCTGCCCTGCCTTAAATTTATCCTGCCAGTTGGCTCCCACTTCAACAATTTCACCGGCAAATTCATGCCCAATCATAATCGGATTTTCGGCAATATTGTTGGGAATACGTTTGTGATCGCTTGCCTGGTTGGCCGCTTTATAACTCGACATACAAAGGCTATCGGTAACTACCTTGGCCAGTATTTCATCGTCGCTAATTTTTGGTAATTCAAATTCCTCTACCCGAAGGTCTTTTTTACCGTATAATCGAACTGCTTTTGTTTTCATTGTAATTCTTCTTTTAATTCATTTATCAAAACCGGAAATTCTAGTGAAGCATTGATTGCCCGCCCGAAATAGGCAGTGCCTGTCCGGTTTCATTCTCCTGGTCAACGAGGTATAAAATTCCTTTCACCACATCTTTTGGCGAACAACCTTTTCCAAGCGGCACCTGGTCGAGGTAAAATTTCTTCACATCGTCAATTGTTTTTGCCCCCGGCACTTTCCCTGCATTCAGGTATTGAATAAACAAACCGTTTTCAGGATCGCTCCACAGCGGGCCTTCGTAAAAGTTACCCGGACAAACCGAATTCACTTTAATTTTATCGGGTGCCAGCTCCAGTGCAAACGACTGTGTTAATCCAATTCCACCAAATTTACCTCCGGCGTAGGCAAAATTCTTTTTACTTCCTTTTAAGCCCGATTTTGAGTTAATCTGAATAATATCTGAATAATAATCAGGCTTATATGCATTTTGGAGCTTCAATATTTTTGAGGCTACTTTTGTGCAGTAGAAATAAGCGTTATAATTTATTTTGGTAACAAACTCGAATTGTTCCGGAGTCATTTCATCCAGGCCACCGGCGCGCAATACACCGGCATTGCTTACAAACACATCAAGACCACCAAAAGTGGCAATCGTTACCTTCATCAAGTTGGCAAGGCTATCCAGGTCAGCAACATTGGTCTGTACAAAAATAGCCCTGTTGTTGCCTTTCATTGCGGCGAGTGCAGCAGCTGTTTTTTGCCCAACTTCTTCGTTAATATCGGCCACAACAATGTTGGCGCCCTCTTCTGTCAAATAACGGGCAATTCCTTCGCCAAACCCCATGGCTGCACCGGTAACAATAATGGTTTTATTCTGCACCCGACCCACTGATGTTCCGGCAGCAATTTTTCGGCGGTAGTTCTCCACCTCCCAGGTATCGATAAAAGCAATCTGTTCGGGAGTCATAAAATGCTGTCCTCCAAACGACTCGGAATAAGCACTAATCTTCATGGCATCTTCAAACACATCCAGAATGGTATCGCATTGGGCAGCATGATCGCCAACTGCCAACAAGCCAACCTCTTTCAGCACAATTACCTTTGGAGCAAATCCGTTTGCCGAAATAAAAGCCGCAATCTTTTCTTTGGCCTCTTTCAACAGGTCTTGAACGGTTTCGGTATTTTCAATAAATACGTATTTCGATTTGCAATAAACAATCAGATCAGGCGTAAATGGTTTGGCCACTTTTTCAAAGGCCACTGCGTCTTTTGCGAATCGCGCTATTACTGGATTGTTCCGAAGCTTCAGCGTTTTTATTTCCTCATCAGAAACCATCATGCGGATGGCCGGGATAAATTCGGCAACATCATCGCGAACGGGCAGTGTTTCTTCCGACAACTCCGCTTTTAATGCACCGTTCAATTGGGCAAATACATCGTTGTAAATGGTTTCAACTTCGTCAACAGAATTGGCAGCCACAAAAATTCCGTGGTTCTGCAAAAAGATGATTTGTGCAGCCTTGCCTTTTTCCGCTTTGAATTTAGCCAATTGCTTTTCAACCTCTTTAAACAGCACATAACCCGGATCGATGTATGGAATGTAAACCACCTGATCACCAAATAATTCTTCGATGTATTTTTCCACCTCGTTGCCACACATCAGCCCGTTTACTTTTGTTGGATGCAGGTGCACCACATAGGCGTATTCGATTACATCGTGCATTGATGTTTCAACTGATGGTCGGCGGTCTTTGGTTATGGTGGCCTCCATTAAATCGTCTTTTATCTGGCGCTCGCGTTC
Organism: uncultured Draconibacterium sp.; assembly: GCF_963676735.1. Lineage (NCBI taxonomy): Bacteria > Pseudomonadati > Bacteroidota > Bacteroidia > Marinilabiliales > Prolixibacteraceae > Draconibacterium > uncultured Draconibacterium sp. The sequence goes on from NZ_OY781464.1 coordinate 3,287,305, forward strand.
AAACGGATCAGAACTATACGATTTTTCGGCAATAAGACCCAGTTTTTTACGGTCAAGCTTTGCAAAACCATCTTCGGTAATTGTTGCAAGGGCATGGCCACTGGCTTTCACCCAGATATTTTCGTTGTTTTTAAATGAGGTATTTCCGCCTCCGGCAATCACCATTTCAGGGTTTTTGCCATAAAATTGAGATATTCTTATAAGATTTTTTAAACCTTCCATTTTGTGGATTCTAATTTTTGCCTGAGGCGGAAATCCTTTGAATCAGGGATTCCGCCTTTAAGCAATAAGTTCTTTTATTACTGCATTTCCTAAAGCTTTTAAATCCTCGAGGGATTTACCTGTACGATTTCCATCGGGTGTAACAAAACCTTCCAGACCGTTGGTTTTTAGGTACTGATGTGCAGCAATTACACAAGCCCCCTCGTAGGACACCTTCTTCAGGTCTTCAGGCAATTCGTGCTCGCCATCTATTTTTACCTCCAGCGGGAATATTCCCGGTGTGTTATGTTCTGAACCTAAGGAAACAACATAGCCTTTTCGTGTAAAGAATTTTACAAACTCGCGCAGCTTCTCTACTGAGTTTCTTGATGGGATAAGCTCCAGCATGTGTACATTCATGGTTTTTAAACGCTCATCCATCTGCTCCCAATCACTTTCAAATCCGGTAATAAGATTTCCTTTTCTATCGTCGAGCAAAACCGGGTAGCAAGGTATCCCCCCTGCATCCAATATGTATTCTTTTATTCGGTCAACTGCCGGAAACGATGCCGGCGATTCAGGAACAAAAGCCAGTCCTCCTGCTTTTAGCAATCGGCTCCGAATTTCGTTTTCAATGGCCGGAATATCTTCAGGGTTTGCCTTGGGTTCAATATCAAAAAGCTCGGTGTAAAACATTCGCTTACCCGACATTTTTGGGTAATTCTCATCAACAAGAATACGAATAGCTTTGGCAATATGACGTTCGCGTACCAGCTCTTTTGCATATTTTTCTTTCACTTCGTCGTAGGTCAAATTCATCTCCGGATAAATAGCCTGCAGCAAGTAGTTTACTTTTTCAATCATTTTTGCCACTTGCTTCTGACTTTCTTTGATAAGCTCTTCCAAAAACTGCTTGTTTTCTTCCGATACCCGGTACGGATAATTTAAACCTTTGCCACTGAAATAAATGCGCCCCGGATTACTCGGGTCGTTTATTGTTACGTTGCGACGTTGCAATTCGGGAATAAGGCCGATAAATTCGACGTTGAACAATGGAAAAACGCCATTCTTAACGGCAAAACTGTAAAACTCGTTAAAACCGTCTGACACAAAAAAGTCGTTTATTCCCAACACCTCAACCTCTTCATCTTTTGCCAGATCAAAGATTTGTGAAATCCGATCAAAAGAGCTAAACGAGTATGGCGTGTGGATGTGGCCATTTACATTTGGTATTTCGATGTCGCCTCCAATGCGCATCAACGTTTCAACATCAGGAAATTCTTTTAGAAAATTCATAATTTCAATTAATATATTTTGGTTGTGAAAGCAGGTGTGAATATAAAAAATCCTTTCCTACCATAACTTATCCACACCATGCTTTTCAACTAACCAATATTATATTCCCAACTTATTTCGGCGAATTTGCTCGGCGTTGGTAAAGTTATTCTTCACAACATGCCCTTTTAAGGGAACAATTTTTTCGTGAATGGCATCCAGGAACCAGTCTACCTGTGGGAAGAAATACTCTTCCAGCTCGTAGGCCGGAGTAATCCAGTTACGCGAACCAACAACTACAGGAGGTGCATCCAGCTCGTCGAATGCCAGTTCTGTAATATTTCTTGCCATATCATTGAGGAACGAACCGCGTGAGTTGGCATCGCCCGAAATGATGATCCTTCCGGTCTTTTTAACCGACTCCAACACTTTTTCGTAGTTGAAAGGAACAATTGAACGGGCATCGATAACTTCTGCTTCCATGCCGTATTCTTCTTTCAGTTTATCAGCGGCTTCAAGTGCGCGGTACAATGTTGCACCAATGGTAAGAATGGTAATGTCTTTTCCTTCGCGTTTTACATCTGGCTCGCCAAATGGAATTTCGTAATATTCTTCAGGCACACCAGCTTCGTGGAATTGCTCGCCAATGTCGTAAATACGCTGGCTTTCAAAGAAAATCACCGGATCAGTTCCCTGCAGTGCAGTGTTCATTAAACCTTTGGCATCGTATGGAGTTACGGGGAATACCACTTTCAATCCGGGAATATGCGCTACCAGTGAAGTCCAGTCTTGCGAGTGCTGTGCACCGTATTTCGATCCAACAGAAACGCGGACCACCACCGGCATTTTAATTACGTTACCCGACATCGCCTGCCACTTCGGCATTTGGTTGAACACCTCGTCGCCACATCGTCCAAGGAAGTCGCAATACATAATTTCAGGAATTACGCGTCCGCCACACATGGCATAACCAATGGCAGTACCAATAATCGACGCCTCAGAAATTGGCGAGTTAAATAAACGGTTGTATGGTAAAGCTTCTGTTAATCCGCGGTAAACGGCAAAAGCACCACCCCAGTCACGGTTTTCTTCACCGTAAGCAACCAATGTAGGATCTTTATAAAAACGATCAACAATGGCTTCGAAAATTCCGTCGCGTAGTTGGTATTGTTTAATTTTCGAGAATGGTTTTCCGTTGGCATCAAAAGCAAAACGCTCTTTTTTAGTGAGTTGTTTTACACGTGGATTTTCTTCCATAGGGTGATTCACCTCCACTTCGCGGTCTTCCATTTTATCCAGGCTCTCGTTCGAGAACATCATGTCGCCGATCAGCTCAGGATATTTCTCCATATCCATGTGAGGAGAAACTTTATCATCAATAGCCAGTTTCATCGCGTATTTCATCAACTCAACGATGTCGGCTTTAATGGCCTCAAGCTCTGCTTCTTTTGCAACGCCAGCTCCAACCAGCTCTTTTTCGTATGAAGCAATACAATCCTGCTTTTCCCATGCTTCAACTTCCTCTTTACTACGATACGACGAAGCATCAGAAGGCGAGTGACCACTGTAACGGTAAGTTAAAACATCGAGCAGAACCGGACCTTTTTTGTCTTTCAGCAGTTCCATTTTGCGTTTGTAGGCATCAATCACTGCCAGCGGATTGTAACCGTCAACGCGTTCGGCGTGCATGCTGTCGCGGTTTACACCGGCACCAATACGAGCGGCAATGTCGTATCCCATGGTTTCTCCACAGGTTTGTCCACCCATTCCGTACTGGTTATTCATGATATTGAAAATGATTGGCAGACCACCTTGATATGCACCTTCCCAAAGCTGCTCAAACTGGTCCATCGATGCAAAAGCCAGACCTTCCCAAACCGGGCCGCAAGCCATTGAAGCATCACCAATGTTGGCCACTACAATACCATCTTTTTTATTTACTTTTTTGAATAATGCCGCACCTACTGCGATATCGCCCGAACCACCAACAATGGCGTTGTTCGGATATACACCAAACGGCGTAAAGAAAGCGTGCATCGATCCGCCTAAACCTTTATTAAAACCTGTTTCGCGGGCAAAAATCTCGGCCAGTGTTCCGTAAATTAGGAAACGGCGCGCCAATGATTTTACATCACCATCGTGACCTTTTTTTACAATGTTCAGAATTGTTCCATCGAAAAAATTAGTCATTACATCCAATAACTCATCGTCGCTCATTTTATGAATGGCCGACATACCTTTGGCCAAAATCTCGCCGTGAGAACGGTGCGAACCAAAAATAAAATCCTCAACACCCAAATGGTAAGCCATACCAACGGCTGCCGATTCCTGTCCGATAGACAAGTGAGCAGGACCAGGATGGTTGTACTCAATTCCTTCGTACTCACCCTTTGTTTTAATAAGGTTCAACATGGTTTCGAACTCACGAATCAACGCCATATCATGGAAGATATCAACGAATTCTTCTTTCGAGAAATTTGCTTTTTCCTCTTCAATACTTTTGTTGTATTGGTTAACAGGAATTTCTTTGAATTGAATTGAACCCGATTTTCTTACTTCAACCGGATCAATAAATTGCGACTTAGGCATACTATTTTGTTTTATTAATTTTTACTTGATTTTCTACTCTGTTGTTCCGGTGTTTAATGCCCGAAACTAAATACGGTTTCTTTAAATATCTCCGAAACGGTTGGGTGCGGGAACACCACTTCTTCCATTTCTTTAAGTGTCATTTCAGCTTCAATGGCCATGCAGGCACCGTAAATCATTTCACTTGATGGATTACCAATCATATGAACACCCAGCACCTCGCCATATTTTGCACCTACCAGTACTTTGCACGATCCGCTGCCACCTTCGTTTTCGGCAACAAAGCGTCCGGCATAAGCCATTGGCAGTTCAGCAATTTTATAGTCTACTCCTTTTGCCTTTGCAGTTTCCTCAGTCAATCCAACACCCGAAATTTCCGGGTTGGTATAAACCACTCCGGGAATAGCATTGTAACGCATTTTATCCGGGCGACCTGAAAGGTTGTTTACCACCACTTCGCCTTCGCGGCTGGCCGTGTGTGCCAACAATGAAAAACCAGTTACATCGCCTGCTGCATAAACGTTCGGAATATTGGTGCGCATTTTTTCATCGACCTTAATTCCGCCTTTGAATAATTCAACGCCCAGATTTTCCAAACCAAAACCCGTGGTAACCGGCTTCCGGCCAACGCTCATTAATATTTTATCGCCTTCGATTTCTGTAGTTTTACCATCTTTTTCGAAGCTTACTTTTGTTCCGTCAACTTTGGTAACTTTTGACGACAAATTGAATTCGATGCCTTTTTTTGCATATAGCTGACGCAACATAGCACTTTGTTCTTTGTCCATCCCGGTCAGGATCTCATCCAGCATTTCAACAATGGTAACTTTGGTACCAAGGCTATTAAAAAAGCTGGCGAACTCCATACCGATAACACCACCACCAATAATCACCAATGATTTTGGCTGCTCTTTCAACTGCAAAATTTCGCGGTTGGTAAGAATGTTTTCATTGTCTTGCACACCAGGAATTGGTGGCACAAAAGCTTCAGAGCCGGTACTAATCATCAGGTTGGCAGCATTATAAAGCTTACCTCCTGCTTCAATCTCTATACCTTCAGCACTTCTCTTTTTTATCATTGCCGCGTCGTTGACCACATCCACTTTAAACTGCTTCATTTTCATGCCAACGCCGCCAACCAATTTCTTCACCACTTTATTCTTACGTGCCATCATCTTATCAAAGCTAAACGACAGATCGTTTGCTTCAACACCGTATTTACTTCCGCTTTTTGCGCTATCGTAAATTTTCGCACCGTAAAGCAATGTTTTTGTTGGAATACAACCTTCATTCAAACAAACACCACCAAGCTCTTTCTTTTCGAAAAGAACTACTTTCAGTCCCTTTGCTCCAGCTCTTTCAGCGGCAACATATCCGCCCGGCCCGGCACCTATTATTGCTAAATCGTACTTCATTTTGGTATTAATAGTCAAAGGTTAAGTTTTCAATCTCAATAGCCACCTGCTTCACAAAACGTGTTGCCATTCCGCCATCCAAAGCCTGGTGATCGTATGTTAAACTCAAGCCCATGTACGGCACAAAACCATAAACTCCGTCGCCCATATCTTTTGGTCGTGGCACAATAGTATTTACACCAAGAATAGCTACCTGTGGAAGGTTGATAACCGGTGTAAACATTTCAACACCGTAATTTCCAAGGTTTGAAACCGTAAACGATGCCGCTTCAGAAGAAAGCAATTCCGGATCGATACTTCCGGTACGACAAGCATCAGCAACCTCTTTAAACTGGTTACACAAACCGGTAATTGAAAGATCGTCTGCATTTTTAATTACAGGAACCATCAAACCACGGTCGGTATCAACAGCTAAACCAAGATGTACTTTGTTGAAGTATTTTACACTATCACCAAGGAAATGTGCATTTACATCAGGGAATTGTTTCAGCGCTTTGATAACGGCAAAACAAACCATATCGTTCAGTGTAATATTTGGTGCACCTTCTTTGGCTTTAATTTCTTTACGCAAGGAAAGTAACCGTCTTGCATCGGCACCTAAATGATGTGTCAGCTGTGCCGAATTCTGCAAGGACTGGTGCATTGCTTTGGCAATCAGCTTACGGATGTGAGGCATTTTCTTGATCTCGAAATCATCGGCATAAACCGGATTTGTTCCCAAATCAGAAGCTTTTACTGTTCCTGCCAATCCGCTACCGGCGCCTGTCGCCTCAAGACCTTCTGCTTTGGCAACTTCTTTAGCCAGTGGCGATAGTTTCGGCTGCGATGCTTCAAAAGCTTTAACATCACGTTCGATTACGCGTCCACCAGGACCTGATCCTTCAATCGACTCATAGGGAACGGCATCTTTTTCGGCCAGATTTTTGGCGCGAGGAGAAATTTTCACTTTTTCACCTTCTGCTTTTTCTTTCAGCACAACCTTAACTTCTTCTTCTTTTTCTTCAGGTGCTTCCTCAACTTCTTCTTTTATTTCAGCTGCTGCCTCCGGTGCAGTTCCGGCAGAAAACTCGTCGATATTTTCGCCCTGCTGACCTATTACGCCAATGGTTTGCAAAACAGGAACCTCATCTCCTTCTTCGCAAAACACAGCCAACAAAACACCATCTTCTTCGGCTTCCTGCTCAAACGATGCTTTATCAGTTTCGTAGGCAAAAAGTACTTCGCCCTTTTTCACTTCCTCTCCCACTTCTTTTGTCCATTCGGTAAAAATGCAGGATTCAACAGACTGCCCCTGGCGAGGCATTATTATTGGTGTAGCCATAATTTGAATAATTTTTCGACAAACTTAATTTTCACAACTTGTATTTACAAGTTAATAATTGTTTTTTATTTAAATTCCTAATATAGAGTTTTTTAAATACATTTACAAGTCACTTGTAAATACAATTTGTTAATTTTGTCTTTACATTTGAATAGAAAAAAATTTATATTTGCCGGCAAATAAACAAAACCAAAATGCGTCTGAGCAAAAATTTACCACAATACAAAGTTGTTTACGAAATTATCAGAAAACACATTTCGGATGGCGTATATAAAAAAGGAGATATCCTGCCATCGGAAAATGAACTTTGTGCGGTACATCAGACCACCAGACCCACTGTAAGAAAAGCACTTGACCGCTTGGTACATGAGGGCTATATTAAGAAAAAGCAGGGTAAGGGCAGCATTGTAATGGGGGTTCCGCGCGGGGTTGGAATTTTGTCGCTTTCGGGTACTACCAGTGCGGTGGGGCAGGAAAATCTGGTAACAAAAATTATTGTAAAGCCCGAAGTAAGGCAGTGGGATACCACCAATTTTGCTTTTCCGCTTTTAAACAACGAGCAAGAGTTTGGATGTATTTATTTTGAGCGCCTCCGCATAATGAATAAAGTGCCGGTTTTTTACGACATCACCATGATGCCGAACATCAACCTGCGCCGGTTTATCAGCCGAAACCTGGAAAACAAGTCCCTTTTCAATATTCTTCGTACGATGTACGACATTGAAGTTACCGGTGGTGAGCAGCGTTTGATGGCTATTCTTGCCGACCAAAAAATTCAGGAGTACCTGAATGTTAAAGAGGGGCACCCCATCCTTCACCTCAACCGCAAACTGGAAACCAGTCGCGAGGGATTTTTTATCTATAGCCAGGTGTACTGCAACAGCGAGAAGTACGCCATTTTCGGCACTTTTTAATTCCCCTGGTTCAGAATATTTTCAATTTCACGCCTATCATATTTTGGTGTTGCTCCTGCTTTCGATGCAACAAAAGCACCTGTGGCACATGCAAAGGCCAGGGCTTGTTCCCAGCTTTTTTCTTCAAACAGGGCAGCAATCATTCCGGCCAAAAAGGCATCTCCGGCGCCAACCGTATCTACCGCTTTTACCTTAAAACCCGGATGTTCGAAAAGCTGTCCATCGGCATACAAGAGCGCCCCCTTTTCGCCTTTTGTTACACAAACCATTTGTAATTGGTAATATTCTGAAAACCACTTCACCAGGTCTTTTTCGTTTTCTGCAGACTGCTTATGCCAGCTTGCAAAAGTCAACAACTCCTCGTCGTTCAGCTTTGCCAGGTGTGTTTGTTGCATTAACTGCTCCACAACCGCTTGTTGGTTATAAGGTTTTCTAAAATTTACATCAATAAGGTTTATTGTGTTACCGTTTAATAAACTCAGCAAAGTATTTCGTGTTTTTGAGTTTCGCGAAGCCAATGATCCGTAAACCAACAGGCCCGATTGCTGTGCCTTCTGAGCCAGCGACTCGCTTAAGTGAATATTATCCCAGGCAACGGGCTCGCAAATTTCGTAAGTGGCATTTTTGTTGGCATCAAGCTGCACCAGTACTTCGCTGGTAGGAAGCTCAGGATCGGTTTGTATGAAGGTGGTTTCCAAGCCCGATTTTTCCAAAAACAGCTTTAAATCATCTCCGGCCTTATCGTTCCCAACACTGCTGACTACGGTAACTTTTTGGCCTATTGCGTTTAAATGCAAAGCCACATTCATTGGTGCCCCTCCGGGTTTTGCCCCTGTTGGTAACCGGTCCCAAAGCACTTCGCCTACACACAATATTTCTTGCTTTTCAAATTCTATTTTACTCATATTAATCAAATATTCAATCCTTTTATGTACCAACCTTGCAGCTGCAGTACTTAGCCCTGATTTGGCATTCGCAAAATTAACCAGTTTTACTCATTCCTTTTCGGATATCGTAAAAAAATGGAGGTTCAAAAAAAATTCGGTTTATTTGTATTTTTATAAAGCTTAAAACATTGACTTCAACTACTACTCCATTTAAAGCAACAGAATTACTCGACCATATTTCGCTCGATTGTGTGATTTTTGGATTTCACAACAACGAGTTAAAGGTACTGATGCTTCGTTTAAAAAACACTAACGATTATGCCTTACCCGGCGGTTTTGTTAAACACGAAGAAACGCTGGAACAAGCTGCCAGCCGCACCTTAAAAGAGCGAACCGGGCTCGATAATATTTTTCTGAAACAATTTAAGGTTTTTAGCGAACCGGATCGAAATAAATCGATACAAACACTACCAATATTCGACAAAAATGAAGCGGCAGAAAACATAGCTTTTTTTAACAAACGTTTTATTTCGGTTGGGTTTTATGCCCTGGTTGAATACTCGCAGGTAAATCCAAGCCCCGATATGTTATCAGAGCGTTGCGAGTGGATGAATCCTTTTGATGAACTGGACGTCATCCTGGACCATAAAGAAATTATGGAAACGGCCCTGCAAACCTTACGCATTCAGCTTAACCAGCAGCCAATTGGACTAAAACTACTGCCCCATAAATTTACGATGCCCCAACTGCAAACACTTTACGAAACACTGCTCGGCCGCAAACTGGACCGTAGAAATTTTCAACGAAAAATATTATCCTATAAAATTCTGAATAAACTGAACGAACGAAAAACGGGCGGGGCCCACAAAGCTCCTTTTTTATACGAATTTAACATTGAAAGCTACCAAAAAGCACTGGAAGAAGGCTTAAGCGGTAGCTGGTAATTTGAATTGTTTTGATACCACTTAGAAAAATACCCGACAAAGGCGATCCATCTGATATTTTACAGGTGTTTCCAACCATTAACCCGGAATTGCTTTGCTGCAGGTACTGGTGGTTAAAAAACTGGGAATTTAACGAACTCTCTTTCCCGTATTGGCGCATTTACACCAACAACCGCGATGGCGCGGTAATTACGCACAATGGTATAGACTACCCCCTGCGCGAAGGAAAAATTATAATGATTGCGCCAAATACCAATTTTTCCACAAGGCTCTTCAACAACCCTATTCCGAAAACAGGCTATGTAATCAGGGGCGACAAGGTGGACTTTTCTACCGAAGAATTGCTGGAAGGCAATTACCTGCTGCACCTTTTTATTCATTTTAACCTGGGGACATTGTACGATAACGTAAAACCCGGCATTTTTGAATTCAACATCTCGGGTTTACTTCAAAAAAAGATTGACAGCATTACTTCTCACCTGCGAAAAGACAGCACACAATTTAATTTTAAAGTAGCCCTAAATATTCAATCGCTCATTACGCACCTGTTGTCGGAAATTGAGGAAAAAGACCGCTTCGATGTAAGTACCGATCTTCGTATTTTAGACACGCTTGACTTTATCGAAAACAATATTTCGCAGCCCTTAAGCAACGAAATTCTGGCAGAACGGGTGAAGCTCGCCACCAATGCTTTTAACCGGCTTTTTAAACAGGAAACAGGTTTATCGCCACAAAAGTATGTGCGCAAAAAACGTATCGACAAATCGTGTGTGCTCCTGCATCACTCCGGACAATCCATTGAGCAGGTTGCGCTGGCCGGCGGTTTTGCCGACCGTTATCATTTTTCGCGAATATTTAAACAGGTTACCGGACTTTCGCCTGCCCTCTATCGTAAAAACTTTAAGTTAAGCTGAAAGGGGTGCAACTTTTTTCAGTTACTGCAAACGCCTCAACACTTGCTCTTTGTAGCTTCGGCTGATAGGAATTTGTTTTTTACCTATTTCAAGCAACTCGTTTGTAAACGAATCGATTGCCTTAATAGCCACAATAAACGAGCGATGCACACGCAGGAAATCTTTTTGGGGTAATTTGGCTTCTATGCTCGAAATGGTTTCGCGCGTTACAATGGTTTTATCCTGCAAGTGAATTTTTATGTAATCGGCCAGGCTTTCGATATACAATATTTCGGGAAAATTTATTTTAATCATTTTCCTGTCGGCACGCACAAAAACCGACTCTGTTTTTTCCGGCTCGATAGGCGCCATTTCGTCGGGCAAAGCCTGCTGACTTTCGTTGAGGTATTTATTAATACTTTGCAGTAAACGCCCAAACGAGATGGGCTTCAAAAGATAGTCAACCGCCTGTAAATCGAAACCATCAACGGCATACTCGCGATATGCTGTGGTGAAAATAACTTTTACCGCATTGTTGATTGATTTGGCAAACGACAGTCCCGAAATCTCGGGCATATTGATATCCAGAAAAACAAGGTCAACCTGCTCGGTACTGATGCAGTTAAAAGCCTCCACTGCATTTTTACACAAAGCAACAATTTGCACGGCTTCAATCTTCCGGAGGTGGTTTTCCAGAATTTCGCGGGCCATGGGCTCGTCATCAACAATAATGCATCGTATTTTAGTTGTCATTGGCTTGCTTTACTTTTTCTGTTTTAGTTAAATCGCCAATCACCAAGCTGGCTTTATACCGGTTTTCTTTAATCCCGTGCACCAGTTCATAATTATTCGGGTAATTCAAATCCAAGCGTTTTCTGATATTTAAAAGCCCGAGCCCACCGTTTTTCTGCGCGTTGTCCTCCTCGATAAACGAATTTTCAATGTCAAACTCAAGGCTATTGTTCTCAACCCTAACTTCTATTGTTATGCTTAAAAAACCATCTACTAAATTACCATGTTTAAAGGCATTTTCAACAAAAGGAATCAACAACATTGGCGCCACGCGAATTTCCTCTTTTACCTCGGTTGACCTAAAATCTACCTTCAAGGTGTCCTGAAAACGCACCTTTTCCAGCTCAATGTATTCCTGAATATGCAATACCTCTTCTTTTAAACTTACCAGCGGTTTGTTAACCTGGTACAAAATATAATCCAGCAAGTTCGAAAGTTTCAGGATAATATCGGGTGTTTGTGTTGATTGTTTCAGCGCAAAGCCATAAATCGTATTCAAAGTATTAAAAAGAAAATGAGGGTGAATCTGTCGTTTCAGGTAGTGCAATTCCTGCTCTTTTAACTGAAGTTGTGTTTCCAGAATTTTGTTTTGCAACTCTTTATTTGCCGTAGCCGTTTTAAAACTCTGGTTTAAAATACTTACAAAACTTATTACCCCAACAACAATAATAACCAGCAGCAACACAAAAAAGAAATTTTTGCTCATGGGGGGCATCTCGTTTAAATTAAATTTAAGCACCAGAATAAGGCAGGTGTATATCAACAACGAAATAATATAAGATATATAAACGAAGGTATAAAAGCTGTAAAGGGCGAATTTCCAGTAACGTTTAGCCAGCAGATAACGCGGAATAAGGCGGTAATTTACAAAATAGGTTACGCCAATGGTAAGCGGCAATAATCCGCTCGAGAACCAAAGCGCATAGTCTACTTTGTCTGAGTTATAACTAAAAAAATAGAAAAAGAAAAACCAAACCGCCACCCAAAACAGCGAATGAAAAAGGATCGTTTTTAAATTTATTTTTTTCCAAAAGTTCATTTATACAATACTACTTAATTTTCGTGAACCAGCATTTTTTTAGCGACGAAATGCGGGTTTTCTTCCTTTTGTTGCATTTATAACATTTCATATTCAGTTTATAAGCGTAATTTTGACAAAACCGGCGCAGAATGTTCCATCTGTCGCAATAAAATAAATGCAATCATTTTCCATCTTACATTTGATTAGTATTTATTTAAAAACGAAAAATTATGAATGCAATTATTAGCAAACTTAACGATGGCGGCCCCGCTTTTACCTACATCATTGTACTATCATTTCTAGTAATAATAGGGTTCTTTGTGCGTGGACTTTTCACAAAAGGAGAAAAATACAAAACGATTGAATTAATGAAGCAAATAAGCTGGTTTGCTGTTGCCTGGGGATTTTTAGGCCGTGTTTTCGGACTAATTATGATCTTCGATAAAGTTCAGGCCATGGGCGATGTAGCACCAAGTGTTTTTGCCGACGGACTAAAAATTGCACTGGTCGCTCCTCTGTGCGGAATTCTTGTTTTTGCGTTAACACGCTTAGGAATTATTGTACTTGTAAGTCTGCAAAAGAATTTCCAGCCTCAGGAAAACAATTAAACAAAACTATTGACTCTTACACTATGCGCCTTGCGGAACCATCCGCTTTGCGCATTTTTTCAACACTTACCCTGTTTTGTTGTTGCTTAATTAAAATACAAGCAAATTAAGCTCAAATGAAACCAATTAATACCATCGACGAGGTAATCCAAACGCTTGATTTAATTATTGAAGAAGCAATAAAAAACCAGGATAGCTTAGGCTATTTTGCAGTGTTGTACCAAAAAGTTACCCAAAAAGTAAAAGAAGAAATTGAGCAAAATTATTTTGAGGATGGCCAACGAATGGAAAAGCTTGATGTAGTTTTTGCCAGAAGGTACATTGATGCCTTTTTTGCCTGGAAAAACAACAAGCCGCTAAGCCTGTGCTGGGAAGTCGCTTTTACCCAGGCAACCAACAACAATCTTCTTGTGGTTCAGCACTTGCTTTTGGGAATGAATGCACACATTAACCTTGATTTGGGAATTGCCGCAGCCGAAATATCAAGCGGTAAAAACATTGATGATTTAGAAGAGGATTTTAAACGTATAAACAATATTCTGGCAGCAATGGTTGATGATGTGCAACGCGGACTTTCATCCATTTGGCCCTTTTTGCGCAAAGTACTTTTGTGGCTCGGACAGGTTGATAATTTACTTGTTGATTTTAGTATGAAACTTGCACGAAATGGCGCCTGGAACTTTGCCAAACACATGGCAGACACTAAAAAACCGGTCTGGCCCGAAACCATACAAGCGAGAGATAAAAAGGTTGCCAACAAGGCCGGGCTTGTTACCCATCCCGGGAAAATGTTTAGCCTTGTCATTCAAATTATTCGCTGGACCGAACGCGGAACGGTAGCCAATAAAATTCAAAAATTAAGGCGATGAAAGTTTTAATATTCATCGCCTTGGTTTTTCTGTATGCGCTTAGCGCTTAAAATTTATTAGCCTTCAATCTTTCTATTTACGATCTCCAGAATTGCGACCTCTTTTTCTTTTGCTGCCTTTAATAGATTCGCTGCTTTTGCCATAGCTTTTTCAAGAAATTCGGCATCGTTGAAACCGTTTGCATTAATTTTCACATTCAGATAGGCACCTTCAACAGCTGTTCGTGCACACAAAGCCCCTACTCCCGCATCTGAAGCAGAATTCGGATTTCCAACTTCAGCCATGGCTTGCATTACTTCCAACGAATCATACGCCAGCTGCATTACTTTTAATGGCACCTCAATGGCATTTTTTGTAGCCAGCTGAATAGCTTGTTTACGTTCGGTTTTTTCCTGCTCACTGGCTTTGGGCAAACCAAATGCAGCCATTATTTTATTGAAAGCCTCAGTATCCTCGTCCACACAGTTTAACAAAGCGTTGTGGTAGTATTTTCCCTTCTCTGCCCAGTCGGAGAATTCTTCCCAACGCTCGTCCCAGCCACGTTTATGTGCCGACAGATTGGCCACCATAGCACCTAGAGCGCCTCCCAAAGCACCAACAAAAGCAGAAATAGAACCTCCACCCGGTGCCGGTGATTCTGAAGCTGTTTCATCTTTAAATTGCGTTAAAGTCATATCTACCAGCTTTTTCGCTGATTTATCTTCAATCACATATTCAATAATTTTCTTTTTCGGATCGAAAGGCGCCAGTTCGTCAAGTCCCAGCGATTTGATGGCAATTTTTATTATCTCCTCATCAGCAATTCCGGTTGAACGTTGCTGTTTGCGCAGAAAGTACTTTCCGGCATCCAACATGGCCTGCAGCGGAATTAATCCCACCAGCTCGGAGCCGGTAACCCGAATGCCTCTTTCGGTAGCTTTTTTACAGGTTTCATCAAAAGCTACATGCACAGGCGTAACAGTAATATCCGTAAGGTTTATGGAGATTTGTGCCACACCATATTCTTCGATGTACCACCCAATGGCACGCGTTTTTTTCAGGCTACCCGGTATCCGCAGCGGCTCGCCATTTTCGTCGTTTACTATTTTACCGGTAATTGGGTCTCCCTCGCGTTTTACCCGCCCTGCCTCACGAATATCAAAAGCAATGGCATTGGCCCGACGGGTTGATGTGGTGTTAAGATTTATATTGTAAGCCACTAAAAAGTTACGCGCACCAATTGCTGTGGCACCGCTTCCTGCAACCCTTTCATTCCATTCGTCCGGTCCAAAATCGGGTTTCCAGCGCTTGCCTGCAATGCGCTCTTTTAAAGCTTCGTATTCCCCCGAGCGGCAATTGGCCAGGCTGCGGCGTTCCTCACTAAAAGCAGCAAACTCGTAGCTAAATACCGGAATTCCCAGCTCTTCGCCAACACGTTTCCCGAGTTTTCGGGCATATTCAATGGCTTCCTCCATACTAACATTGGCCACCGGCACCAGCGGGCAAACATCTGTAGCTCCAAAACGCGGGTGCTCGCCGTGATGTTTACGCATATCAATGAGCTCGGCAGCACGCTTAATCCCCCTGAATGCCGCTTCCACAACATCATCAGGAGCGCCAACAAAAGTTACTACCGTGCGGTTGGTAGCCTTACCCGGGTCAACATCCAGCAAACTGATACCGGCGACACTTTCAATGGCATTGGTAATTTCTTTTATGATCCCCATATCGCGCCCTTCAGAGAAATTTGGAACGCACTCGATTATTTTTTTCATTTCTTTTTAGTTTTTCTAACTACAAAGGTTCTCAAAGTTTACCACAAAGTAACTCGAAGTTTATACAATTACGCTCTTAATTCCGTCTTTCAAACACTGTCCACAGGCACTCTCCAATAAGCCCGGGCCTAATTCAGTATGCACTTTAAAGGCACAATCCAGTACTTTTCTGAATATCTTTTCCCTTTCCATTTCGTTGTGTTTCTTAGTGATTA
This sequence comes from uncultured Draconibacterium sp., assembly GCF_963676735.1. Taxonomy (NCBI): domain Bacteria; kingdom Pseudomonadati; phylum Bacteroidota; class Bacteroidia; order Marinilabiliales; family Prolixibacteraceae; genus Draconibacterium; species uncultured Draconibacterium sp. The sequence goes on from NZ_OY781464.1 coordinate 3,303,003, forward strand.
ACCTGGTGTAACTTTGTGGTTAAATACATCTAATTTTCAATCCGAAAATATAAATCAGTTTGGTATTTGCATATGATTTTTTGCAGTGATTAATTACAGTCTGACGGTGCGAAGCCAGAACCTAAAAGCTTTGTATCTCGCCATTAATAATTACCGTTTCAACCAGATTCGAACCGTAGGCATACGGCAAATATTCAATTCCCGGAACTTCGCTGGTAATAAAAAGGTTGGCCACTTTTCCCCGGGCAATGCTTCCGTAGCTTTCGCTAATTCCCATGGCATAGGCTGTGTTTATTGTGGTGGCGTTAATTACCTCTTCGGGTAACATTTTAAAGTTGATGCAGCCCATTGCCGAAATCAGACTCATATTTCCGCTTGGCGACGAGCCGGGGTTAAAATCCGAGGCCAGTGCCACCGGCAATCCTGCCTCAATCATTTCGCGCACGGGCGACAATTTCATATTTAAAAAGAAAGCAGCACCAGGCAGTACAGTGGGCATTGTTTCTGAGTTCTTAAGTGCTTCAATTTCCTCCTCGCCCACATATTCCAAATGATCAACCGAAAGGGCGTTGTATTTTACTCCGGCCTGAATACCACCGGTTAAACCCAGCTCGTTGGCGTGTATTTTTGGCCGGAGGCCGTATTTTAAGCCGGCCATCAGAATACGTTCGGTATCTTCCACCGAGAAAAAGCCCTTATCACAAAACACATCAATATAATCAGCCAGCTCGTCGGCTGCCACTTGCGGAATCATCTCGTTGATAACCATATCGACATAGTCCGATGGTTTATTTTTATATTCCAGCGGGATTGCATGCGCACCTAAAAAGGTTGACTTCACACAGATGGGAGCACACTGCCTGATGCGGCGAATTACCCGCAGCATTTTTAGTTCATCATTGGTATTTAGGCCGTAACCACTTTTTATTTCAACCGCCCCGGTACCCATTTTTACTATTTCGCCAATTCGTTCCATGGCACTTTCGTACAAGGCATCTTCCGAAGTATTGTGAAGTAATTTTGCCGAATTCAGGATACCGCCTCCACGGCGGGCAATTTCTTCGTACGAAAGGCCTTTTATCCGGTCAACAAATTCTTTTTCGCGCGGGGCTGGATAAACCAGGTGTGTATGCGAATCGCAATAACTGGGGTACACAAGCCGGTTTGAGCAGTCGATTTCAATTAACAAGTCATCATCAAAATATTTGTCTTTTAACTGCTCCATCGGGCCAAAATCCTCAATCAGCTCATCGCGGATAATTACAAAAGCATTTTTTATGGTATCCACCTTTGCCATATCTTTTCCGGCCTTAAACAACACCGGATGTTCTTCTACCTGAACCAGTTCTTTTATATTTTCGAGTAAAAGTTTCATATCAAATTGATTTTGTAAAAAGGTACAAATTTACCCGCATAAATCAACAGTTTGCTGCTGAAAATTCAAATGACCGAAGTCAGCAATAAAAGCCGGATTTTGTTTCTTTAAATTTCCATTCCCCAATTAAAATTGCAATTTTGCGCCTTATTCTGTAAAAAATGAAAAAGACAATAATTGTGAGCCTGGCGGTGGCCTTGGCTGCCTGCTCGGGAAATAAAACAAACGAAAAATCGGGTACCCTTAAACAAGCCCCGGAAAAGATTCAGGAACAGAGTGCTGAGCCTGTTTCCCCTACTGTTGAAGAGAGCGAAATGATTGCTTTTGAAGGAGGTCGTTTTCTGATGGGTTCAGCGAATGGCTTACCACAGGAAAGTCCGGCACACGAAGTGGTGGTAAAAGCATTTAAAATCGACAAGTCGCCGGTTACCGTTGCGCAGTTTAATGCCTTTATACAAGCCACCGGTTATACTACCGAGGCCGAATGTTTTGGCGACTCGGGCGTATTTAGCATGGAAAAACAAGGCTGGGAATTATTAAAAGGTGCCTTCTGGAAAAAACCAATGGGCCCCAATGGTCCAGATGCCGTGGCCAACCATCCGGTTACGCACGTAAGCTGGAACGATGCCAATGCTTACGCCAAATGGGCCGGCAAACGCCTGCCTACCGAAATGGAATGGGAATATGCCGCCAGAAGTGGTAAAAACTCGGGCGAAAAATTTAGCTGGGGAAATGAACTTGAAGTGAACGGAAAATATTTTGCCAATACCTGGCAGGGCGAAATGAATGCCCCTGAAACAAAAGACGGGTATTTGTTTACCAGTCCGGTTGGTGTTTTTGGCGAAAATGAAGCCGGACTTACAGATATGGGCGGCAATGTTTGGCAATGGTGTGCCGATACTTATAAAGCCTACCCGGGAAGTGCTGCTCCCATTCGCGAAGACCAGAATGTAAAAACCATCCGCAGCGGTTCGTTTTTTTACGACCAGTATGGCGAAGACAGTTTTTCGGTAAGTGGCCGCTCGGGCAACTCGCACGAAACGTCGCTTTTTAATACCGGGTTCCGCTGTGCTATGGATGCCAACTAAACCAAAGTACTTTTTAAAACCCCATTAATCCGCGTACTTTATCGGCATTGGCTTTTGTGCTTAGTTTTTCAAGCAGCATAAAGGCCACATTCATTGCGGTTGAAGGATTCCAGGAAGTGATGATATTATCTTCGCTAACGATGGGCTGATGAACAACTTCTACACCATAGCTTTTTAACGCAGCTCTGCGTACTTCACTATTGTAGGTGGTTGCTTTTTTGCCGTTTAATATTCCACTCTTGCCCAATGGCAATGCACCTACGCAAATAGATGCGATGGGTTTATTTGCTGCGCGGAAATGCCGAATCAATTCAAGGAAACGTTCATCATAAGCATCTTTGTAAAAGCCGTACACCTCAAACCCGCCGGGAATTGCCAGCGCATCAAAATCATCCGTGTTTATATCGCCAGGCAGGTAGTCGACAATAAAGCGCTGGTTAAACGAGCTTTTTATTTCTTTACGCAACGCACAGGTGTAAAGGCGGGTTAACTGGTTGCCTTCTTCCAGGTTCCAGCCAAAAACATCGATAAAAACGCTGGCTTCAAAAACTTCAAATCCTTCGGCGAGCAGCAGTAAAACTTTTTTCATTTTTATGTATTCCTTTAATCAATAACTATTGCCATTTTCCAGATAAAAAATAGCGTTTAATGCGCATTAAAGTTAAACCATTTTTATGGTTTATACGCAAGGCCGTGAACTGGCAGGCGAGTAATCCCACCAGCACAAGCCTGAGCAAAAAAAGCCAACATACATGAAAAAATTGCTTTGATTAAACAAAAAATCAGCTATATTTAATCCATTAAAACCAGAATTACTAATGTCCCTATTAGTTCAAATAAATTGTACAAACAGCTTCGTGTTCAACAGGCACAGAAAGAGTTGCCAATTCAGAAATACAAACACTCTTAAACTTTCAGCATGAACCATAACCTGGATAGCAATACAAATAATAAGAATACCACCCATAAAAACTTAAAGATATTAAATGATTTAAACCTGCCGGCTATCTTCGAAAATACCAACGATAGTGTATGGGCGATTAATACAGCCTACGAAATTCTTTATGTAAATCATGTTTTTGCCGCAGCCTTTTATGCCAGTTTTGGCAGTAAACTTCAAACAGGCAGCAACTTGCTTTATTCGCTCCCCCAGCCTTTGCAGGCAGTATGGAAAAGCCGGTACGACAGGGCATTAAACAATGAATCGTTTTCGTTTATCGACCATGTTGCTGCCGAAAACGTATCCTTGTATATCGAGGTTTTTATGAACCCGATAGTGATTAACGACGAAGTAGTTGGTGCCCTGTTTTTTGGAAAAGACATTACCCGGCGAAAGCTGGATGAGCAGCGTATTAAAGAATCGCAATTACTGTTAAAAGCCAGTATCGAAAGTCAAAAAGATACCATTCTGTTTTCCATCAACAAAAACTACGAATACCTGTATTATAATTCGGCCCATGCCCGGGTTATGAAAATTGCCTACGACGAGGAAATTAAAGCAGGCATGAATATTTTGGATTGTATTACCAACGATGCAGACCGCGTGGCAGCCAAAGAAAATTACGACCGGGCTTTGCGTGGCGAAACGCATACCAACATCAGGCAATACGGAGATGAGCACATGGCCTACTACGAAAGTTTTTTTAATCCGATTATAAACGAGCAGGGCGAAATTATTGGTGCAAGCGGTTTAGCCCGCGATATTAGCGAACGCATTATAGCGGAAAAGGACTTACGCAAAAGCGAACAGAATTTAAAAGATTTAAACGCTACCAAAGACAAACTTTTTTCGATAATTGCACACGATTTACGAAGCCCCTTTAACAGCATTATGGGCTTTTCGGAAATACTGCTCGACAAAATAAATGACCCAACATTTACCGAAGCGGAAAAATACCTGAAATACATTAACACCGCTGCAAACGATACCTTAACTTTACTCGACAACCTGCTAAGCTGGGCTAAATCGCAAACCGGTCTGCTACATATCCGGCCCAGAACAACCCGGCTTTCTGCACACATACTCGACGAAATCAATCAGAAAAAATTGGTGGCAAAAGCTAAAAATATTGCACTCAACAATTCTGCAAGCGAAGAGCTTGAAGTGTTTGCCGATGAAAATATGTTAAGGATTGTTTTACGCAACCTGATATCGAATGCGATTAAATTTACTCAAAAGGGTGGAGAAATTCGTGTTTTTGCCGGTAAAACAGCCGATGGTGTTGAAATTAGCATTGCCGACAATGGCATTGGCATTAACGACGAAACCCTGCAAAAACTTTTTAACCCAACTTTGCAAGCCAGCCAAACAGGTACAGCCAACGAAAAAGGCTCGGGTTTAGGTCTTTTGCTTTGTAAAGAGCTAATTGAAAAACACGGAGGCAAAATTGCAGTGGAGAGCACAGCAGGAAAAGGAAGTACTTTTACCTTTTTCTTACCGGATAAAAAATAGTACTAGAAAAATTGTGCTTAGGTTTTTTGACAGTCTGACGGTAAATTGGTCGAGTAGTAGCGGATTGCGGGCTTCATACTTATCAAACAGCACAAACACAAAAGCGGGGTAAGTACTTTTAATTAAGCACTTACCCCGCTGTTGCTTATACAAAACCTAGCGGTAGTGTTTGAATCCCTTTTCTTGTGTTAACTTAAAATTTCTTCCAAAGTAATGAAATCGCCAACTTTACCTGTCATTTCTTCTACTTTTTCTTGAACTGGCAAGGTCTTTTTCCCAGGTCTCCAACCAGCAGGACAAACTTCACCAGTTTTGCTAGCATGTTGCCAAGCTTGAATTTGTCTTAAAAATTCATTTACATTTCTACCAACTGAATCTGCTTGAACTTCTTGTGCAACACATACACCATCTGGGTTGAAAAGGAAGCGACCTCTAAGTGCTACTCCTTCTTCTTCAATTAGTACACCGAAAGCTCGGGCAACTTCTTTTGTTGTATCAGCACCAATTGTTAATTTAAGTCCTTTTAAAATTGGTTCAGTTTCAACAAATCTTTTGTGCGAGAATTTTGAGTCAACAGATACGGGCAAAAGCTCTACTCCAAGTTTTTCGAATTCATCGTAGTGCGCATTCATTGCAGCAATTTCTGTTGGGCAAACAAACGTAAAGTCTGCCGGATAAAAGCAAACAACTGACCATTTGTCTTTATAATCCGCACTTGAAACTGTTTTGTAATGACCTGTTTTAGCATCGTATGCTTCCATTTCAAATTCAGGCATTTCTTGTCTTACCATTGTTGCGCTCATATTTTTTTTCTCCTCTTTATTTTCTGTATTAATATTTAAGTTTTCTGTTTTTACTTTCTTTTTAAGTGGTTTAATACCATTTACACATGCCATAATAATTATTTTAATTGTGCATTTAACATCCAAATCATTTTTTCCTGTTCTCCGATATACTCCGACAACATACCTACTGTTCCTTCGTCTCCATTTTCTGAAGCGAACGAAAGTATTTCACGCTCTGTTGCTAATAGTTTTTGGGTTTCTTCCAGAAGATTCTTTACTGTATCTTCTGCAGAGCTTACATTTGTTTGTTCGTTAATTTCTGAAATTTTAAGGTATTCAGAAAATGAATGTAAGGGCTTCCCGCCAAGAATGAGAATGCGTTCAGCTACTTCATCTGCCATCTCATTAAGATTGTTGTAAACCTCTTCAAATTTTGAATGAAGTACAAAAAATTGTTTACCTTCAATATTCCAGTGGTATCCACGAACATTCATGTATGCAATTTGCAAACTACTTAAATAAGCATTTAATTTTCCTACTGCTTCTTCGGAATAATCTTTTTGTAATTCTATTTTATTCATAACATATTTCTATTTAAACATATGCTACAAATATAATTATCGGGAGTCAGGTATTTTTTTACAAATGTTAAAAAGCTACTTTCTTGCCCTCAATCTACTCAACGAAACCTGAGATATTCCTAAAAAACTAGCTGTATCACCTAAACTTACTCGCTGTTGCAAGTGACCATATTCTGCGAGATAGTTTTGATACCGTTCATTTGCGTTTAAATGAAGCATGGTTTTTAAACGGTCAATAGACATTATTGCCATATTCGAAATTACTATCCTAATAAAATGCTCGAAAGAGTGATGTTTGGCACATAGTTTTTCCAAGTCATCATATTCTAAATATAACAGAGTGGTATCTTCCAGAGCTATCGTTGAATATTCGGCTGGAATGTTTTTTAGGAAACTATCTGAAATTGTCACAAAACGCTTATCGCAAAAGAAACGCAATATAAATTGATTTCCATTATAGTAATAGTAATGTTTTAACAGACCACTTTCAATCAAATAAAGACGACGAGAAATTTTCCCTTTTTGATTTACCATTTTCCCTTTCTCAAAAAAACTTTCCTTCAAATAAATCATTAAGTCGGCTTTTGCTTCTGCCGATAATGGGGAAATCAAATCTGCTTGTTTTATAAAATCATTCATGAAGCCTAAAATATAAAAAATCAGTCAAATCGGTCAGGGTGTGTTTTTTACATTACCGAAAACGGTTGGAACATGTTGTCGTTGCGGATTGCGGAGCGCGTTCCTGTCCGCTACGGAACCATGTTTCGAGAATCCAGCGTACGACATCGCGCGAACCCCGCAATGCAATTTGGAATTTGTTAGCAAGCGTTTTTATTTTTAATATTCATTTTTTTTATCTTTGATTCGTATTCCAATATTTAAAATCAAAATATTTTAAGATACGGAGTAACTCCCAAGGAGGTTTTTTGCGAGTAATTGCAAATCGTACTCGGCGGGAGTTCATCTTTTATAATATTTCTTCGCATCCTTCACAAATGGTAAATAGTGATTAAATATCCTTAATTCCAGTTGTGATTTAGTATTCTGACTTAGTTTATTTATATACGGTTTTCTGTCTCGTGCAACAGAATGATTTTTATCCAAAAAGTCAATAAGTGAATGAATTATAATTCCAAACAGTAAGAATTTCTGCCTATGTTCTTTAATTCCGGTTTGAAAAAGTGAGGCTTCCAATGGTTGAACTATTTTGTAAATATCTGAATTCGATTTTTTATACTCATTCGTAAAATCATATAATGACATTATTTTTAATTCATTAGATTCTCTACTAATAACAGATTCACCAATTGCACGCTGATATGACCTTTCTAATATTCTGTTTTTTTTAGATTCATACGAAGTGACAAACATCAAAAGTCTTTTACCTTTTTTAATTCTCGCTAAATTAACAAAGCTACTTTCTTGTTTAAGAATCCCTAAACTTGCCCAGAAACTACCAAATAAATAGAGAATATAAATTTTATTCATCTCGTCCGTTTGAGAATTATAGTGAGTGAAAATCCTGAAATCTTCCTTAGCAAGCGAGTACATTTTCCCAAAAAGCTCGTCTGCCGATTTTAGGATTAACTCAGAATGTTTATTGAAAATATTTTTCGCTTCTATTCTTCGTCGGAATACCTTTTTTAAATCAGGATATGTAAGTTTTAATATTTCGAGTAAAACTCCACCTCCGATAAATGATAATATTAATTTTATTGTTTCCATTCTGATTTTTAATGCTTGCTAGCGGTGGTGGTATGAGGTCGTGGCGGTCAGACGAGAGTCTGAGTGTCCGACCGAAACTGAGGTTGGGACGAGATTCGACCGTGTCGAATCCGCACGACCCCGGCCATGCGTTCTACCACGTGTTACCGGTTCGGCTTTTATTTTTGTGGTGCTTGTTTCACTAGTTTTGAAAATGTTTCTCTAAATTTTAAAGTGTATTCAACCAACCAATTTAATGCTTGTTCAACTTTCTGTTTGTCGTCAAAGTCTGTCGTATGTTCGAGAACAATAATCTTGTCTCGATTGTCTGGATTTGGATTCCAATTTAAGTTTTGACCAATTGCTGATTCGATTTCATTTTTCTTACTTTCCAAGAATGGCAGCATTGTATCTGCAATTTTATTTCCAATATAAATTCTTACACCAACTGTATTGTTGTCAGTATTGCAGTAGTTTGAAATGTGGATATAAGATTTTCCTAAAGTTACGTCAAACCAATATTGTGGTCTTGGAGTTTGTAATGATGGAATTTTTCTTGTTTTAGCAAGTTTTTCCTTAAACATATTCCAGAATTCAAATTGGAATTTTCGCTTGTCTGATAAATCTTCAGTAGCTTTCGTCCTTGCAGCTTGTCTAACGGCTTGATTTGGTTTGCTTATAATATTAAATCGTAATGCTGCTTTACTGTTGTCAATTTGCCAAAGTTCCACTTGAACACCGTAAAATGAAATATCTTCAGTTGTGTGGTCATTAAGCCAGTCTAAAGATTTTTTATGTTCTTCAGTGAAGTCCGTCGCAATCCAAATTACTGTTGAAGCATCTAAAACAGAAGCGTAAGTAATTGCTTTTCCTAGATGGTCATGATTTGTTTTTTCTAATTGATTTTCAATTACCACATATTTATCTGTTCCGGTATCTTTTGCTAAAATATCGGCAGAATAAGGACCTGCGCTAACTTCAGTACTTTCAACTTCTAATTCTAGTCCAAGTGCTTTATTAAGTTCTTCAATATTGTGGGCAAGCCAGGGAGTAAAGTCTCTAGCTTCATTATTCCACTTTTGTCGTGGAGCAACTGTTTTTAATACGCCTAATTCCATATTTTAAAGGTTTATTATTTTACGATTTTCTCCATTGCACTTCGTTGCCTGCTTCGTCCCAAAGATGTTTTAATTCATTATAATCCATGTGATGTGACCAGTCAAATGAATAAGATGCTCCATAATTATGGTCCCAATATCCTTGAAGCCTTGAAAACATATCTCCATCTGTTAAATCATATGTTGAATTTTCACCGTGAATTTCAATTGCGTATGCTTCACAAGTTATTCGTTTTCTGTCCCATTGTGGTTTGCCGTCTTTGTAAATACGCTGAGAATTAATTTGATAAAACCAACCTAAAAGTCCTTGAGCTGGAAAATCATCAAACTCTTTTAGAAATTTACTTTTAAAAACAGATGAACCTAATAGTAAAATTTCGGCATATTCCCATTCTGTATTTTTTATTGCTTTTTGAATCTTTGGAAGTGTTTCGTTAAAAGCACTAACCGTTGCGTTTGGTTTTACTTCTACAAGGATTTTATGTCTATTATTATTGCCATCTTCATCAATATATTCGTCTGAATAAAGAATAAAGTCAGGCAACCAGCCATTTAAATCCAATGCTGGTTCATAGTCAAATTCCCAACCTGCTTTGTCAAAAAAAGCAGCCCACCTCGCCTCAAGCTGCGAACGCATTTTCCTTCCTTTGTATACAGTTTCCATTTTATTGATTATGTTTTGAAAAGCAACATTTTATCTTTTTTAAAGCTGTCTAGTGGTATGAGGTCGTGGCGGTCAGACGAGAGTCTGAGTGTCCGACCGAAACTGAGGTTGGGACGAGATTCGACTTGTAGAACCTGTACAAACCCAGCCATGCCTTATACCACGTGTTATGCACTGGGTTTTTTATCGTCATTGTCTGAATTTAACATTAAAGGAGATTTACCTTCAATCGCTTTTCGTTCAGTCGAATTTAAATTCAATAATTTTTCATTATCCAATATAATTTCAGTCGTGTTTTGTGGTAACGCTTTTGAGATGTTAAGTATAGCTTGCCCAAATGTTTTTTCTAAAAGAACTTTTTTATCTTCATTTACGCCATATTTATTAGCTTTTTTCATTAATTCTAATAATAAGTCAGCTTGATGAACTTTATTTTCGAACTGCTCTCTTTTAATTGTACCTGTTTGCAAATCACGAATATATTTTCCAATACCTAAAATGAAGTCTTTAATCAATTTTATCAGGTGCTTATTTCCAAATAGTCTTGTCCAAATACTTCCTGATTCAACTTTTATAATATTTAATGGATAATCTTGATAATGAATTTCAAATGCCTTGCATAAATCTTGATATAGTTTATCTAGAAAAAATAGAAACAAGGAGAATTTTTCAAGATTTTCAATGTTACTAATAATCTCAATATCTATTATTTCTTGACTATCGGATATTTGTTCTGGTTCTTCAATTAATTTGTCATTTATAGAATTTGCTCCAAATTCAAATTTTTGAATTTCAAATAAAAATTCTTCACAATAATTTATAAAGCTCAAAATATCATCAAATGTCCTTTCAGAGTATGCTTCGGTGTGTAAATCGACTAAATCTTCAAATTTTTCACTTAATAAATTTCGGTCATAAGCTGTTAGAATGGGATTCTGAAAAAAATCATCCTTTAAAGAATTAATTGAAGTCACGAATACAGGTGGCTTAAATTTGCGAATTTTTGAAAGTGTTTCCTTATTAATTTTTTTTATTTCATTTATTATAGGAGTTATTTGCTGATGTGTAACATTACTGTTTGGATTATAAGAATTAAAAAGGCTTTTGTGAAACTTTAAGTACTCATCTTTTAATTTGGCAATATCAGAGATGTAAAACAATAAGTTTTCGTATTTAGCCATAATATCAATTATTGCCTTATTGTTTTTCAAAAATTCTTTTAAAATCATATTTCAATTTTTTAAAATTGTTCTTTCAACCTTGCGCACAACTACTATATATCGTCATCATTGTTATCCCGCTTATAGCAAAACCTTAAGCTTTTTTTGTTAAGGCGCTGCTATTTACGGTTTTATCCATTTATAAACGTTTATAAGCCTTTACAAACGTTTAGCATCACTTCCCGGGGGCTTCTCTACTGCACTGTAATCTTCTTGTTGTGACCGGGTAAGGCGCATTAAAAGTAACCATTGTTTACATAAAACAAAAGATAGCGGGCGGTAAAAATGTACATCTGCCAGAATTTATGGATAAAAATGCAAAAACCACCGATTATAAATGGGGGGCAGCCGGGGTTGTTAAAAATTGGGCAACCCGGTCAGCATTTCCCCACTTGCCAAATAATGATTCATGGCTTTTTCCCACGAATCCATCATGACAGTGTATTCCTTTTGCGTAAATGCCGCCAAAGCTTTGTCGCCCTTTTCGCTCAGGGCTGTTTTTGAGTAGGTAAGCTTCACTTGTGTGCAACTGGGGTTTACCGCGGTAGCCTGAATTTCTAATTTGGTAATTAAAACACCCGGTACGTGATACATCATTTCTACATGCCCGGCTTCCGGATTGTAATCGTTTACCATCCACACAATATCGGTATCCCCGTCAGGTGTAATAAAAATACAGTCTTTTTCAACCAGCCCCGATTGGGTGTAAACGGCTTTGGGGTTCCAGTTTTCGCACCAATCCAACTCCCTAACCGGACAATACAGGGGCATTATCTCGGCTAATGTTCCGTTAATGCTTTGTACATAAGTATGTGAAATCCGCCTGGGTTTTGCCACTATTCCGGCCCTTTTTTCCTTTGCATTTAATCGCCTACGCATCATTATAATTTTTTTATTTCTAATCATGCAAACTAAACAGACTGCAGCGGGAATTTCATTTACATTTGTTGAGAAAAGGTTTTTCGTGTGCGGCTCAGTTGGGTGGGTGTCATACCTAAAAAACTGGCAATGTAGTAATGCGGAATGCGGTTCAGCAAATTAGGGTAGGTTTGAAGAAACCACTTGTATTTGATTAAAGTATCGCCTGTAATCAGGGCTTCAATACGTGCATTATTCTGTTTGTTTAGCTTTTGGAAATTAGAGAGAACAATAGTAGTAAGTTCGCTGTCAGTATTCACATACGAAAAAATGGCTTTGTAGTTGGCCACCGAAATAAGGCAATCTTCCAGGGCCTGAATGCTTAATGTTGCCGCAGCATTCGGGATATAGTTTCCGGAAACCAGGTCGCCTTCCATAAAAAAATGGGTGGTAATTTCTTCGCCTTCATCCGATAAAGTAAACCCTCTGAGAATCCCCTTTACAACTTTCCCAATCCTGTAATTCTGCTGGCCGTTTTTAACAAAATATTCACCTTTATCCAGCGCCAAATCGGTATGTAACGATTCATTTAACATCTGCTGTTTTTGCTCCCGCTGTTCGGGTGCGCCAAAAATAACCACTGTTAAACTGAAATAAAAGCAATTACCAACAAAAGTTGGCCCTTAGCGCAGGTGTTTTCGTGAATTCGGGTTTATAGTTTTACAAGCCAAAACCAATGTGCACGCCCAGGCTTAAGTGCACATGCTCGAAATTATAACCCACTTCGGCCATGGGGCCAAAATGCAGGTCGCCCAACTGAAGATCGTAAGCTGTTTCGAAATGCAGGGCAAAGTTTTTCTCGTCCCAATCGCTGCCCTCAAAAGCAATACCGGGTGTAAGGGCAAAATGCAGGCGCTCAACCGGTGTGTAACTACCAACAATGCCAAAGGTATTGTGTTTGTGTTCGTCGAAAATACGTTCGTAGGCTAGCCCTACTCCAAACTTCGAATGGCTGATATTACGCACCACGTGCACATGCAGGCCATAGCTCAGTTCCTTTTCGCCGGTAAAATAAACCAGCGAATTACCAATACCTATTTCGGTTTTGTGTGTATGCGAATGGTGCTGATGATCGTGATCGTGGGTATGCCCGTGCGAGTCCTGGGCATTACTTTGATAACTAAAAAATACGGCCACCAGGGCCAAAAGCATGGTATAAAAACGATATTTCATTTTGTAGCTGTTTTCTGTTCCTTAACAATTTCAACCCAACGTTTAAAACTGGAAATTGTTGAGAAAAAATGTAATTCGGGGGGCAAAAATAAGGGCTTTCACACATTCTCAAAATCCCTTACTTCACTTTTTATTACCTTAGGCAGCAAAATTCTATTGTATGTTAAAAAAGGTACCGCATACCTATGTCATTATTTTTTCGTTAATCGTGTTTTGTGCGCTTTTAACCTGGATTATTCCGGGGGGCGAATTTGAACGTGAAAGTGTTGTTGTAAACGGTGTTGAGCGTAGTGTAATTAAAAACGGTTCGTTTCAGCAAACCGACAGCCAGATGCAAAGCTGGCAGGTTTTCTCGTCCTTTTTTGACGGTTTTTTACGCACTTCCGATATCATCGCGCTTATTGTGCTTATTGGCGGGGCCTTTTGGATTATGAATGCCAGCAAAGCGGTTGACATCGGCATTTACTCTTTTCTGCAGTTTTTAAAACGTTTTGAGCGCTCGAAGCTACTGGCCCGGATTGGCGTAAACAACCTGGTTTTGCTGAGCATTATGACCATATTCAGTTTGTTTGGTGCTGTTTTTGGCATGAGCGAAGAAACCATTGCCTTTACCATTGTTTTTGTTCCGCTGGCTATTTCAATGGGTTACGACTCGATTGTAGGTGTTTCGCTTTGTTTTATTGCCGCCACAATGGGTTTTGCCGGGGCATTTTTAAATCCATTTACCATTGGTGTGGCACAGGGTTTATCGAATATCCCCCTGTTTTCTGGCCTTGAATACCGCATTTTTATGTGGGCTGTAATTAACCTTTTTGGCTTTATTTATGTGTTGCGATATGCCCGGCGTATAAAAAAAGACCCAACAAAATCGTTTGTGTACACCGACGATAATTACTGGCGAAAACGAAATGAATCCACTTCCGTTACTATCGAAAAAATAAAACCAACAGCTGCGTGGATAGCCATGGCTGTTCTTGCCACTTTTTTAGTGTTTGTGTCTTTTGCTTTTCCGCAAAGCGCAATAAACATGGGCAACAGTATTTTCAGGATTCCTGCCATTCCGGTTGCCACTGCCCTTTTTATAATAATGAGCCTTGTCACCCTGCGCCACTCGGTTCAATATTTTATATTAACGCTGCTTACGTTTACCATTGTTTTCCTGGTAATTGGTGTGATGGGGCACGGGTGGTACATCAAAGAAATTTCAACGATTTTTCTTGCCATGGGAATTTTTGCCGGCATCGCTGCCAACAACTCGCCCAATACCCTAACCAAACTTTTTCTTGCCGGTGCCAAAGATATTCTTCCGGCAGCTCTTATTGTTGGATTGGCAAGGGGTATTGTTGTTATTCTCGAAGATGGTAAAATCATCGATACCCTGCTTTTTTATGTTTCCGATTCGATGCAAAATTTTGGTGAAGTTGGCACGCTGGGCATCATGTACCTGATTCAAACCCTGCTGAATGTATTTATCCCATCCGGCTCGGGACAAGCCGCACTTACCATCCCCATTATGTCGCAAATAGCTGATTTAATAGGCATTTCACGCCAGACAACTGTTGTTATATTTCAGCTTGGCGATGGATTTACGAATATGATTACTCCCACAAGTGGCGTGTTAATTGGCGTTTTAGGGGTAGCTCGTATTCCCTACGAAAAGTGGTTTAAATGGGCTGCGCCTTTTATTCTTATGCTGATAATTATCGGATTTTTATTGATTTTACCCACTGCTTTTATGGAGTTGAATGGGTTTTAAACGGTAGAAAAAAGGCAAAAAAAAAGCCCGCATGCGCGAGCTTCAATGTCTTTATGCTGAGCGAACTATTCTTCAATAGAAATTGCTTCAACCGGACAAACTTCTGCGCATGAGCCACAGTCTGTGCAAAGTTCCGCATCAATGGTATAGATATCACCTTCTGCGATAGCGTCAACCGGGCACTCATCGATACAAGTACCGCATGCAATACATTCATCTGAAATTTTGTATGCCATAACAATGAATTTTTTTAGTTAAACATTAACGTTTCAGCAAAAGTACAAAGTTTGCCAAAAAATCAAAGTTCAAAGTACATTTTATTCCCATGTTTTACAAACACACAACATAGCCCCCTGTAAAGCAACACCTTACAAGCATTTTACATGTTAATATTCAATTAATCTACTTTTTCTTAAATTTGCTAACCATAATTCGCATAAAATGGAATCATCCAATGTATTATTAGCCCTGTTGCTAACCTTGTTTGCAGGCTTATCAACCGGTATTGGCAGTGCAATAGCATTTGTTGCCAAACGAACCAATACCAAATTGCTTACCTTATCGCTGGGCTTTTCAGCCGGTGTTATGATTTATATTTCTTTTGTCGAGATTTTTCAGGAAGCAAAAGAAAGCCTGGTGCACCATTTTAACGAATTTGAAGGTACCCTGTACACCGTTATTGCCTTTTTTGGGGGGATGCTGCTTATTGCCTTAATCGACAAATTTATTCCGAGTTTTGAAAACCCGCACGAAATAAGAGGTATTGAGGCCATGGACAATAAAAAAGCTGCCACTAACTTTAACAGGCTTTACCGCATGGGTTTAATGACTGCACTGGCAGTTGGGGTACATAACTTCCCTGAAGGAATTGCCACTTTTATGTCGGCCATTAACGACCCGGCACTTGGTGTTGCCATTGCCATTGCTATTGCTATTCACAACATACCCGAGGGAATTGCCGTTTCGGTACCTATTTATTATGCCACAGGCAGTCGGAAAAAAGCTTTTTTCTATTCGTTTTTATCGGGCCTTTCAGAACCCGTTGGAGCACTTATTGCCTACCTGGCGCTAATGCCTTTCTTAAACTCCGGAAACAGTGAAGTATTTTTTGGTGTAATTATGGCCGGTGTTGCAGGTATTATGGTGTTTATTTCGCTCGACGAACTTTTGCCGTCGGCAGAAGAATACGGCGAACACCATGTTGCCATTTATGGCCTGACAGGAGGAATGGTTGTTATGGCCTTAAGCCTGCTGTTCCTGCTCTAAAAGTAAAATCTGCTTGATAAGATCGGCCTTTGGGTAAAATTTTTCGTGCGCAAAATTCAAAAACCGCAGTATTTTAAAGGCATTAAATTTTTGAAAAAACCGCTGATGAAATGTTTCTGGTCGCGAACAGTTATTGTTAAGGTCGTTTAGTTCGGCATAAAAATTATCGACCTCAAGAAAATTTCGCATGGCTTGGCTTAAGCTTTTTATAAAGGCTTCATATTCTTCGGGCTGAATTTTATACAGCTTGTTTATTTGCAAAAACAACTCCCTGATGTTTTTAAAAGCCTCAAAATTATAGGTGCTGCGTAAATCTTCCTCCCCTTTCATCCATTTTTGTAAAACGGGTCCGGTACCAAACGGCACCCGATCGGATAAGCGCGACGAGGGGTACACTTTTGTTGAAGTTATTTCGCCAACCGTACCCAACTGCACCAGGTTTTGTAAAAAATAAAAATCCTCGCCTGCCTGTCTTCGGTTCATTCCGCCCCGTTTAACATAGGCATCTGCTTTAACAGCAAAGGCCGAACCAATGGTAAACATGGCATAAGGGTAAGCGGCAAATTGCAAGGCACGCTTGTAGTAGGCCAGGTATTTCTCGTACAGCTCTATCCCTCTACGGTGTTTTTCATCCAACGCTATTTTCTGATGTTCGAAGGCAAGGGTAGCCCCCACATGTTTTGGGTTTTTAATGAAGTGTTTTTCAATTTCAGTCAGGTAATTTTTGGCTACCAGTGTATCGGCATCCAACGAAACCAAAATTCCACCGGTATGATTAAAAGAATTAAAACGAGCAATGGCTTCATCCATTCCCTTTTTGCGCGCCAAACCTGCTCCGGCCCATTTCTTTTTAAGCACAACCGGGCCAAGGGCATAAAACCGAATACCGGACTTTGTATGTTCGGCAATCCATTTGTCGGCATTGGTTTTGGTGACAGTATTTAGCTGAATGGTTTCAGGTTCTGCAGTTTCTGAGTGATTAATTAATACCAGTACCTCTACCAAACAATTGGGCAGATTACATGAATAAAGCGAGTTAAGTGTTTGGTATAAATCGGGTTCGCGTAAACACGGTATAACAACAATTATTCCCGGAGCCTCATCCGGAAGATCATCAATAAGGGACCGGTGTTGATTCTTTTTCAGGTACTTATCGGCAAACATAAAACAAAGCTAAGATAAAAAGCGAACTTTCAGGCCAAAAAAAAATCCGGGTATTACCCGGATTTCATATCGTTGTTTTTCTTTTTTATTCCGTTTTCTGAGCGGCATATTCTTCGTTTAATGCCTTCAGCACATCTGCCGTAATATTGTTGGCTTCAGGGCCAATTAATACGTTTGTACCATTTAATATATAGTCGTAACCGGCCTTTTCGTTGTAACGCTCCAGGTAATCCATAATATTTTCCAGGATTTTGGTGTTGTTGCCCTGCTGAATTTCAGCCAGTTTAGTCGACAGTTCCTGGTCGAGTTTAACAATCTCCTGTTCTTTACCCACCAAACGATCGCGTTCCTGTACGGCACGTTGCTCAGTTAAAAAGCCTCCACGCTGCAGTTTTTCCTGAAAAGCAGCTGCTTCTTTTTCAAACGACTGACGTTTTGTACCGTATTCAGAAGTATACGCTTCCTGCTTTTTAGTAAACTCATCATGTAAATCCTCCGACAGGTTGTAGTTTAAAATTACCGAATCGGCTTTGATATAAGCAATTTTTAATCCTCCTGCCGAGGTTTCGGCAGCGGCTTTTATGCTAACACCTTCGCCTGCTCCCTGGCCGGTAAAATGTAAAACGTATAAAACGATAACTGCAACAAAAAGTACTACACTTACTACTAACGATGTTCCTTTCATCTTTCTTAATTTTTACTTCAACTGTTTTTTTGAAATGTCAGGAAAATTCTCCCAATTCTTTCATTCAACATTTAGGTTCAACTTTTAAATCCCGACAAAGATACTTTTTTAGCCGAAACGCACTACTCTTATTAACACTTTTTTGATGTATTTAATACTCAATAAGTTCTGAAAAAAAGCTGCATTAAATCATGCTTTGTCACTGATAAACATCATTGCAAAGGACTTGCTCTGCATCGTATTTTTACCAGCAACAAATTCGTATTTACCTAAAATTTGAAATGTTGAATAAGTTAATTGCAAATATTATCCCCATCATGCCGAAAAAACTGGTATGGGTATTCTCGAAGCGTTATATCGCCGGAGAAACGATGGAAGAAGGTTTGCTGGCATCGAAGCTTTTAAACGAAAAAGGGATTGAAGTAACGGTTGATATTTTGGGTGAATTTATTACAACGCTTGATGAAGCAGAAAAGAACCGTAATGAGTACCTCGAAGTTATTGAACGTTTCACTACTGAGCATGTAAAAGGAAATTTCTCGGTAAAACCAACCATGTTTGGTTTGCTCATTGATAAAGAAGTTTGCTACTCGCATTTACGTGATGTAGTACAATTGGCAACAAAAAAAGATTCGTTTATACGCATTGATATGGAAGACTCGCAATGTGTAGACATGGAGCTGGATATTTTCCGCCGACTCAGAAATGAGTTTCCAAAACATGTTGGATTGGTGCTGCAAGCTTATTTACGAAGAACAGAAAGCGACCTGGTTGCATTAAACGACTTAAACAACGAGAAATTCCCAATCAGTTTCAGGCTATGTAAGGGTATTTATGTTGAACCCGAAAACATAGCTTTTAAGAAGTACGACGAAGTAAGACAACATTTTTTGGCCGATTTGAAGTACATGTTTGATAACAAAATGTATGTAGGTATTGCCACACACGACAAGTACCTGGTTGAAGAATCGTTAAAAATGATACGGGAAATGAATATTCCGAAAAACATGTACGAATTTCAGATGCTTTATGGTGTAACGCCTGAATTGCGACAATCGATTGTTGATGAGGGACACCTGATGCGCGTATATGTGCCATTTGGCGAAAAATGGTTCAATTATTCAACCCGAAGATTAAAAGAAAATCCGAAAATGGCTCAACATATAATTAAGGCACTTTTTATAAGGGGTTAATTTTAGGAGTTAAACACAAAAGGATGGCTAAGCCATCCTTTTTTTATGCTTTTAATCGGTGTAAACAAGCACCTCATCCAGTCCTCTTTTGGGCACATGGTGTACGTCTTTCTCATCGCGCCAGTATTTTATATTACCATTATTTACCGGATCGATAACTACCTGCTCGGCAGGTTTCCCCAATGCAATGATCCATAACAATTCCTGCTTTTCGGCAAGACCCAAAAGCCGCGATACTTTTGCCTTGTTTACCGACCCAATCATGCAACCACCAAAACCCTCTTCGGTAGCTCCCAGTAAAATACTCTGCATGGCAATACCATCGTCGCAATAATGGTTATCCGCTATTTGCCGATCTTTTATTACCGCCACATAGGCTACCGGCCTTTCTCCTTCTACCGGGCCTTTCCAATCGGATAAATAACCTGCCCACCCCAGAAAAGGAAATATTTTAGCACACATTTCGGGGTTTGTAATAATAGCATATTTTAATGGTTGTGCATTTCGTGCACTTGCCGAAAGATTCGCCAGCTCAATCCATTTGCCAATAGTTGCTGCTGAAATTTTTTCTGATTCATCAAAACGACGATAACTTCTATTTCGGATAATAAGTTCTTTTATCATGATTTGTTGTTGATTTTAAATCAAAAATAAAAGAAAAAAGGATAAGAAGTGAGGCTAAAAAGAATTGCTGACCAAACTTAACCACTAGAAAAAAGTAACCTCCCCCTACCCTTTTCCTCTAAAACGGGTTTTGTACAAGCCTATTGTTTTTTTGAGCTTAATAAATGTTAAATGCTGAAAACATGTTGAAAGAACACAAAGTAATAGGATTCAGCTTATGCAAAATATTATTAGTTTTGTAGAACAGAACAGAATGGGGTTCTACAATTAAACTAACACCATGAGCGAAATTAAATTTACCATTGAAAAGAACTCAAACGTTCTAAAATTTCAGCAACTCGTTGACGCCATCCTCGATTCGATTAGCCAAAATCAACTAAAAGAGGGAGATATGCTGCCTTCGGTAAACCAGATAATGAAGGATTGCCAGCTCTCGAGAGATACCGTGTTTAAAGCTTATGCCGAACTAAAAAAACGCGGAGTTGTTGAATCGGTGCCCAACCGCGGCTATTTTGTGACCCGTAAAATCACCAAAATTTTTCTTTTCCTCGATACGTTTAAAGCCTATAAAGAGGTGTTGTACCACTCTATTTTAAACCACTTACCCAATAACATAAGCGTCGATCTTCATTTTCATCATTACAATATC
Source organism: uncultured Draconibacterium sp. (assembly GCF_963676735.1). Lineage (NCBI taxonomy): Bacteria > Pseudomonadati > Bacteroidota > Bacteroidia > Marinilabiliales > Prolixibacteraceae > Draconibacterium > uncultured Draconibacterium sp. The sequence continues at coordinate 3,323,418 of NZ_OY781464.1, forward strand.
GATCTTTTTGAAAAAATTATTTCGGAAAGTGTGGGGCGGTACAGCAAATACATTGTAATGAATTTTGACCATAAACGAGTGAAAAAAGTAATCGACACTATTCCCGAGCAACAGTTGCTTATTATCGACTGGAAAATAAATGGAGAAGGCAAGTCATGCGTCTATCAGAGTTTTGGAGAAGCACTTTATTGTTGCCTGGAAAAAAATAAAGCAGCCATAGCAAAGTATAAAAGGGTAACTTTCTTCTATCCATCGTTTACCTATCATCCCCGCGAGTCGGTGGAGCACTTCAAACGGTTCTGCCAGGATAATAAAATAAACCACAAGGTAATTTCAAGCTACGATGAATTTGACTTGCAGGAAGGAGATTTATATTTTTTGGTTAGCGACCGCACCCTGGCAAAGTTTCTCGACAGGTGTGCCGAAAAAGGTTATGAACCCGGAAAGGAAGTGGGGGTAATTTCATACAACGAAACCCCAATGAAAAAATATGTTAAGAACGGAATATCGGTCATCTCTACCGATTTTGAACTCATGGGAAAAAAAGCAGCAGAATTTATTCTTGACGATCAGACAATGAACTTTGAAGTGCCAACGTGCTTAAAACTCAGGTCATCGCTATAAATATGTTTTATAACATATTCATGGCGAATTGAGATGATGCAAATTGCATATATTTTTGCAACCATATCAGAACAGAACAGATTAAATACAAATTTATATAAAACAGCTTAAAATCATGCATTTATTAGGTCTCGATATCGGAAGCTCTTCTGTGAAAGTTTCTTTGGTAGAAGCAGACGGTGGCCAGGTGGTTGCCTCATCGTTTTTCCCCAAACAAGAAATGAAAATAACCGCACACAAAGCGGGATGGGCAGAACAGGAACCCGAATTATGGTGGGCTAACCTTAAACTGGCTCTTGCCGAGGTTTTGTCTACCGCCAATGTTGATAAAGAAAGTATTGAATCAATAGGTATTTCGTACCAAATGCATGGGCTGGTAATGGTGGATAAAAACCTGGAAGTAATTCGTCCGTCCATTATCTGGTGCGATAGCCGTGCTGCCGCCTATGGCGACAAAGCCTTCGAAGAAATTGGAGGCCAGCGCTGCCTTACAAACCTGCTCAATTCACCGGGTAATTTTACAGCATCAAAATTAAAATGGGTAAAAGAAAACGAGCCTGAACTTTTTGATAAGGTATATAAAATTATGCTTCCGGGCGATTACATTGCCATGAAGCTGACCGGAGAAACTCAAACCACGGTAAGCGGCTTATCTGAAGGAATTATGTGGGATTTTAAAGAAAATTCCCTGGCCAAAATGTTATTCGACAATTACGGATTTCAGCCCGAAATTATTCCCAATATCGTTCCTACTTTTGCGCCTTCAGGACAGGTGAGTGCAAAAGCAGCAGCTGAACTGGGTTTATCCACCAATACAAAGGTTAGTTACCGTGCCGGCGATCAGCCGAACAATGCCCTGTCGCTAAATGTGCTAAATCCCGGTGAAATTGCCACAACAGCAGGTACCTCAGGAGTAGTGTACGGTGTAAGCAACGAAATAAAATACGATCCGCAATCGCGTGTAAACACCTTTGCCCACGTTAACCATGCGCCCGAAGACCCTCGTCTGGGTGTTTTGCTTTGTATTAACGGTACCGGCATATTAAATGCATGGATGAAACGTATGGTGGCAGAAAACCTGTCGTACGAAGCCATGAATGACCTGGCATCGGGAGTTGCCATTGGTTCCGACGGACTTTCAATTCTTCCGTTTGGAAACGGCGCCGAGCGGGTATTGCAAAATAACAATATTGGATCGATGTTTAACGGCATTAACTTTAACATACACGGTAAAGGCCATTTATTACGTGCTGCACAAGAAGGAATTGTTTTTTCGTTTAAATACGGAATGGATATCATGAAAAATATAGGAATTGATGCTTCGGTAATTAGGGCAGGAAAAGCCAACATGTTCCTGAGCCCGATTTTTAGAGAAACACTGGCAGGTATTACCGGTGCAACCATTGAACTGTACAATACCGATGGTTCGGTTGGTGCGGCACGTGGAGCAGGTGTTGGTTCAGGCTATTACAAATCGTTTAACGAGGCTTTTGCAAACCTGAAAAAACTGGACATTATTGAGCCAAACACTTCGAAACAAGCAGCCTACGAGGCAGCCTATGAAAACTGGAAAACTCAGCTTGAAAAAGTAACACTTAGTTAAAAAATAAAAATCAATATAAATAATAACACATAAAATAAATTAAAATGGAAGTTTTAAAAGGAAACAAAGAGTATTTTAAGGGTATTGATCAGATTAAATACGAAGGCCCTGAATCAAAAAATCCGTTGGCCTTTAAATGGTACGACGAAAACAAGGTTGTTGCTGGAAAAACAATGAAAGAACATCTGCGTTTTGCAGCTGCCTACTGGCACACTTTCTGCGGAACTGGTGGTGATCCTTTTGGTCCGGGTACGCAAATTTTCCCATGGATTGGCGCAAGCGATATCATGGATGCTGCCAAAGAAAAGATGGATGCTGCTTTTGAATTTATTACTAAAATGAACATCCCTTACTATTGTTTCCACGATACCGACCTGGTAGGCGATGGTTCGGTTTTCGACATTGAAAAAAGAATGGAACAAATTGTTGCTTTTGCTAAAGAGAAGCAAGCAGCATCGGGTGTTAAACTGCTTTGGGGAACTGCGAATGTATTTTCTGATCCACGTTATATGAACGGAGCCTCAACCAATCCTGATTTTAATGTGGTTGCCAATGCTGCCGTACAGGTAAAAAATGCTATTGATGCTACTATTGCACTTGGCGGTACCGGTTATGTATTCTGGGGCGGACGCGAAGGTTACATGAGCCTGCATAACACCGATACAAAACGCGAATTGGCGCACCTGGGCGAATTCCTTCGTATGGCTCGCGATTATGGCCGTAAACAAGGATTTGAAGGTACATTCTTTATTGAGCCAAAACCAATGGAGCCAACCAAGCACCAGTACGATTTTGATGCACAAACGGTAATCGGATTCCTGAAAGAAAATGGCTTAGCCGACGATTTTAAACTAAATATTGAAGTAAACCACGCTACATTAGCGGGCCATACTTTTGCTCACGACCTGAGAATGTCGGCAGATGCCGGAATGCTTGGATCAATTGATGCCAACAAAGGAGATTACCAAAACGGATGGGATACCGATGAATTCCCAACCAGCATTTACGAAATTACAGAGGCCATGCTTGAAATTCTTCCAACGGGAGGATTTACCCACGGAGGTATCAATTTCGATGCAAAAACCCGCCGTAACTCAACCGACCTTGAAGACATTTTTATCGCTCACATTGGTGGTATGGATGTTTTTGCCCGTTCGTTGGTTATTGCCGATAAGATTTTGAACGACTCGCAGTACTGCGCTATGCGTGCTGCCCGTTATGCGTCGTTTGACGAAGGAAAAGGTGCTGAATTTGAAGCTGGTAAACTTACCTTGGAAGATATGTATGCCATTGCCAAAGAAGTTGGCGAGCCTGCACAAATAAGTGGAAAACAAGAGTTAATTGAGCAATTAATTAACTGGTATATTTAATAGCTATGAAAGGGCGTAATTCGTTTTACATTGTAGTTATTACATTGGTTGCCACGCTGGGAGGACTGTTGTTTGGTTACGATACAGCTGTAATCTCGGGTGCCGACAAATCAATCCAGGCCTACCTCATTGAGGGGCTTGGGTTAAATTCGTTGGCGCACGGAGCAACCATATCAAGTGCCTTAATCGGTTGCATTATCGGCGGTAGTATTTCCGGCTTACTGGCATCTAAACTAGGTCGAAAAAAGACATTGTTCCTGGCAGCACTTCTTTTCTTTCTATCAGCTCTGGGATCAGGTAATCCTGAGTTCTTGTTCTTTACAAAAGGCGAACCTACCATGGGATTGTTATACATGTTTAACTTTTACCGGGTAATTGGTGGTATCGGCGTTGGTTTGGCATCGGCAGTTAGCCCAATGTATATTGGAGAAATTGCACCGGCCGATATTCGTGGACGACTTGTTTCGCTCAACCAGTTTGCCATTATTTTTGGTATGCTGGTGGTATATTTTGTAAACTGGGGAATTGCCAACGGCCAACCACTAGAGTGGATAAATACTATTGGCTGGAGACGCATGTTTATCTCTGAAGCCATTCCTGCCGGTTTATTTGGAGCATTACTTTTATTTGTTCCCGAAACACCGCGTTACCTGGCCATTCAAAATAAAGACGACAAAGCACTTAGTATTCTTACAAAAATTAACGGAGCCGAACGCGCCAAAGAAATTTTTAATGATATTAAACAAAGTGTTGAGAGCCACTCGGGCAAATTATTCTCCTACGGTAAATTGGTTATCGTTATTGGTATTTTGTTATCAGTGTTCCAGCAATTTGTTGGTATTAATGTAGCCTTGTACTATGCTCCACGTATTTTTGAAAGTATGGGAGCTGCCAAAGATGCCTCATTAATGCAAACCGTTGTTATGGGTATTGTAAATGTAATGTTTACTGTAGTTGCCATTTTAACGGTTGACAAATGGGGTAGAAAACCACTGCTGATGATAGGATCTATTGGTATGGCGGTTGGTATGTTTGCCATTGGCATACTTTCGTTTATGGAAGTTATTGGCATTAGTACACTGGTATTTATTATTATTTACACGGCTTCATTTATGATGTCGTGGGGACCAATTTGCTGGGTTCTTATTTCGGAATTGTTTCCAAACAGAATCAGGGGAAAGGCCGTTGCAGTTGCAGTAGCAGCTCAATGGGCAGCCAACTACTTTATTTCATCTACCTATCCGGCAATGATGGAATTTAGCGGAGGATTAACTTACAGCTTTTATGGGCTGATGAGTTTGTTATCGTTTGTATTTGTATGGAGGCTGGTACCCGAAACCAAAGGAAAAACTTTAGAGGAGATGGAAAGTCTCTGGAAAAAATAAGTTTTTAGTTGAAACGATAAAGAGGGGCTTGCATTGGCAAGCCCCTCTTTTTTTTATTTGCCTAATCACGCTATTTTGGTTCCCAGAAACAGCGTTTTGGCGACACAATCTTTTCTTCTGCTTTTAACACTTTCATCGCCTTATCCACCTCTTTCTTCTCCAGTCCGGCAGCTTCGGCAATTTCACCTGCTTTTAAAGGCTTTCCGGCAGCTTGCATGGCTGCCAATACTTTTTCTGTACTCATAAATTTCCTTTTTATCCGGCAAAACGTTCTGATATAACTTTCCAGTCTAAAATTTTCCAAAAATCTTCGATGTACTTCGGACGTGCATTTTTCTTGTCGATGTAGTAAGCATGTTCCCATACATCGCAGGTTAACAATGGTTTTTTACCATCGCGCAACGGGTTGGCAGCGTTACTGGTTTGCACAATTTCCAATTCGCCGCTTTCGCTTACAACAAGCCAGGCCCAACCCGAGCCAAATAAAGTGGCCGCTGCTTTCGAGAAAGCTTCTTTAAATGCATCAAGCGAACCAAATTTGGCTTCGATTGCTGCTTTTAATTCATCTTTCGGTTCTTCGCAACCTTTTGGGCCAAACTGCATAAAGTAAAAGGTATGGTTCCATACCTGGGCTCCATTGTTAAAAATACCACCCTCTGCCTTTTTAATAATCTCCTCAAGGTCAGCATTTTCAAACTCGGTACCCGCAACAAGGTTATTTACGTTATTAACATAAGCCTGGTGGTGCTTGCCGTAATGAAACGCTATAGTTTTTTCGCTAATATAAGGCTCCAGCGCATCAGGAGCATACGGAAGTTTTGGTAAACTAAATGCCATAATAATACGATTTTAAGATTTTTAATTGATTTTTTTGATGTTTAAAGGTACAACGTTTTTTATTGAAAAAGGATTAGAAATAAACATAATTTAGAATGATTATACGTTTAGCTGGTTTTAATTTCTATTCCATCCTCTTTAAACCTGTTGAACTATTTTATTCGATTGCAAGATGGTTTTTAAGCATCCGACGATGACATTACTCCCCTAAGAAGCAGACGCTCTCATTTCAATATGTTCAGGGGCAACTCACTATTCCTATTCCCATTCTAATTTTAAATCTTTAATAAGGGTGGCACCACTACCAACGCTTCCGGTATGCTGTAATCCAAATCCTCCCAAAGGTTGTTCTTTAATTACAGCCTCCATTTCGACACTTTGTTTTACTTCGGGCCGATTGTTTTCGATAAAATATTTAGCCGAAGACTTTAGCTTTGCAGTAATTCTATTTCCTTTTGTTTCAACAGTAATAAAACAGGGCGTTCGGTAACACGAGGTTGAAACCGGATCACTTATAGCCTCGGCTTTGCCATTTATATACTTTACAAACATACAATCAATAGCATCGTGGTACTTGGTTGTTCGAAAAAGCCGCAAAGCATATCCATTCAAGGTTTTGGTATCAAACTGAATAAACACATCCATGTACTGCGCTTTGGCACTGCTAAACCCTTGTCCTGCAGTTTTTGCCGGACACGCAGTAAAACTCACCTTCATATTACCAGAGTACTTTCCTACCGGTGTATATCGTAGTCGTGCTCCCTTGCTGGCCTGAACCAAGCCCGTATCGCCGTCAGCTCCATTAATACCCGGGCCAAAATACCACGAGTCTTTACTATTATTGGCCTCCCAATCGTTCCATTCATTAGTATCATCAGGTTTAAAGCAGTCGAAAGTCCAAAAACCAGGCATTACCGTTGGTTGAATAGTTGTGGCCATATTTTTTAAATTAACTTCCATTATTCTGCTTGTGGAAGGCAGGTGATACCTTGTAATCTTTTCATCCATCATAATAGTAAAAGCAGGGCCGGCATTACAACGCAAATGCTTCGGTTCAACGGTTGCCATCATGTACCAACCAATATCGTCAGTACTAAGCTTATAAGTATTCATTGGACGGTTAAAGCGCGATACTGCAACTTTTATAGGGTTTGTACCCAAGCTATCGGCACAACGGTACCAACTAATTAACGATTGGTCGGGGTATGGCATGTTCAGCTTATAAGCCACTTTCAACTGGCCTTTATCAGATAAAATCTCAGGATAATCAATAAAAACAGGTGGTTCTAAAAAACGTGGTGTTACATACAGTACAGCATTGCCAGCCAAACCGTTGTTGGTGGTTGCACGTATTATCACCTGCTTCGTTGCATCCTGGGTATTTTGGGGAATTACTTTACAAGTGCCATCAGTATTTGGGACTAATTGCACCAGTTCCTTCATTCCTGGTAATACTTCCCAATTAACACTCTGATTGATGGCATTAAAACCGCCAAACCTACTCACTTTAGCCGAAAGTGTTATGGTATCTTTTGCTGTTTCGATGTTTTGTTGCGTAGGACTTATGGTTAATAATGTGGGTATGTGACTTAACTTTTTCCCGCCAGTTATTTCAGCTTTCAAAACAATAGGTTTTATCCCCATAGGATCCCAGTCATCGTTTCCACAAAGCAGGTTATAGGTGTTATAAACCACCTGCTGGCTATATTCAAACCGATAGGCATTCAGCACATATTTTTCCGCCATGTTTACTAACGACAATGGATGTTTACTCCCCACAACAAACGCGCTATTATTTAAGCGGTTATTAAAATTATAGTAGGTAGTTTCTGGCGCAGGAGAATCGCGCCAGCCCCAATAACTCACCCATTTACCATTTAAACGACAATCAACCGCAGTTACGGGCCCTTTGCTTTTAACCAGGTACTGTTCACCACGGGTAAACGACTCGATATCGCAGTTGAGGAGTACAGCTCCGGTTCCGGCGGTGTGCCCAAAAGGTTTCGACGAGTAAAACTCGAAGGTACAATTCAGGTAAACACCTTTAGGTGCAAGTGCATCATCGGTTGATTCGAAATGACAACGATCAAAAAGTGTGCGTTCGCCGCCGTAAAAAGGTAACAGATTTAAACGGCTGATAAAATGGGTATTGCGGGCAAATATTTTGTCGCCACGGCAATAAACCAGCTGTGCCTGCACAATGGCTGATCCCCGTTTTGCTCTGTTCAACTCTGGTTTTAAAGGAAAAACTAAATCGATATTACAATAATTTCCAAAAGTTATATTTTCTGCTCTGGTGCCGTTTCCAATTATTTTAAACATGGTAAAGTTACCCTTAGCTCCCATTGTTTGACCTCTGTTACAAGCTAACACCACATTTTCTGCTTTTTTTGACAGACCTTGAAAATGCAACCATTCGCATTCAATTTCCAAGCCGTACGGAGCTCCTTCCCCTTGTTTTGGAATTCGAACTGTGGGATCATCCGGATCATCAATCCAATATACATAAGGAGCGATGTACAAAACCATTGGAGTGGCTTCGTTTCCGTTGGTTAACTGCTTTGCGGCCTCGTTAATGCTATTAAATACGAATTTGAATTCCGCAGCCTCACTATCCGATAACTGCCCATCGATAAAAAAGGCCTTGGGGCCCAGCTCAATTTTTTCTCCGCCATAAATGATGTAATCGCCATAAAACGCAATCGGGTCAGTCGCACTTAGCGAAACATAATTATTTTGCGCTGCAGCAGAAAGGAAACATATAAAAGGAAGAACAAATGCAAAGTTTAGTTTTAGCTGTATCATCTTTAATATTTTTTGGTGCGTACCAATGGTTACGATAAACCACGTAAATGTAAAAAAGCTTACAGGCAATAAACCAAAATTTGTATCAAAGTAAGGGTGTGTTTTCCCAATTTACGCTTCAATCAATAAAACCTGATCGTAGTACTGAAAGTTTTGGGGCTATAAAAAACTTTAATTCTCGCGGGATACCGTTTATTGCTAATACATAAAACTACTGCCTCCTAAAAACTCGCGCAGTAAGGATGTTGGAGGTATTTCTTCGTCACTAATTAATTTGAAATACGAAAGAAATTCGAGTAAACGTGTTGACTCGGTGTATTCCGGCTGATATTCGAGTACGGAATTTAGAATGGGTTCGGCATATTTTTTTAGAACTGCCAATTCGTATATGGTTGCCGAATTAAACATTACATCTGCATTTTCCTGGTACGGGAAGATGTTCTTTTCTTCGCCCTTACGCACTGAAGGCCAACGCTTAATTGTTTCAGCAGCCCGATATCCCCGGTATTTGCTATCGCGAATCATTCGCCGGAGCAAGCGATTATCGGCGGTTGAAATGTGTGTTTGTTCATCAACCGAGACCTGTGTGAGTGCTGAAATAAAAATTTTAAACGTATTCTCTTCGCGCACATCAGTTAGCAGTCCGGGGTTCATTCCGTGTATTCCTTCCACAATCAATATGTCATCTTTTCCCAGTTGAAGTGTTTTGCCATTCGAAGTGCGTTTTCCGCTATGGAAATCGAATCGGGGCAGGCGAATTTCCTTACCCTCGAAAAGCTCGATAAGTTGCTGATTAAAAAACTGTACATCAATGGCCTCAAGTGCCTCAAAATCATACTCGCCATGTTCATCTTTTGGGGTCAGTTCCCGATCTACAAAATAATCGTCGAGCGAAATTTGATAAGGATGCAAACCATTTACCGCCAACTGAACACCGAGTCGTTTACTAAATGTTGTTTTACCTGATGCTGAAGGTCCGGCAACTAAAACAACCTTTGTTCCGTTTCCGCGTGCCGAAATCTGGTTGGCAATTTCAGCTATTTTCTTTTCGTGCAATGCCTCTGATATTTTTATAATATCGCCGCTGCGGTTTTGCAGGGTAAAATTATTCAGGCTTCCAATTGTTGAGACATTCAGAATCTCAGCCCAGTCTTTTTGTTCCTGAAAGATTTCGAACAACTTGGCATTGTAATGAACTTTACGCAGTTTTTTGAAATTTTTTCGTCGCGGAATTTGCAGGAGTATACCGTCAAAATAAGGTACTAATCCATAATTGGTAATGTATCCGGTTGATGGCAACAAGTTACCATAGAAGTAATTTCCCAGGTCGTTTAAAAAATATAAAAACGAATACATGTGGCCCTGCTGCTCAAACAACTGTGCTTTATCTTCAAGGCCTTGTCTATTCAACAAATCAACCGCATGCGATGTTATTAATCCTTTTTTTACGAAAGGAATATTGGCATCAATTATTGCCTTCATTTCCTGTTTTATGGCAAAAATATCCGATTCCGAAATCTCTCGTTCCAGGCCTTGAAGTTCGCAAAAATAACCATTGCTAATTCCGTTCTGTACTTTAAAGGCAACATGCGGAAACACCTCTTTTATTGCTGCATACAATACAAAAATTAAACTCCGTATGTACATTCTCACCCCATCGGGATGCGAAAAATCGATGAACTCGATGTGCTTGGGCTTTACCACACAAAACGATAGTTCTTTTACCTGGTGGTTTACAATTGCTCCGCAAACCTGATGCTCGAGTTGTATATTTAAATCCTCGCTAATTTCCAATAAGGAAGTGCCCATGGGGTACACATGCGAAGTATGGGTATTTCTGCAATAGATTTCCACGTCTTTCATAGCCTTCTGTTTTCAGTTTTAGGCTTAAATGTATGAAATTGATATGAGCTATCGGCTACATTTTTTAGGTTTCGGCACCTATTTTGACTTTTTTATGAAAAACAGGATTTATTACGCTTGCTGTAACTCTTGCTTTAAATAACGGGCAGTGTGCGATTTTTTATTTTTACAAACCTCTTCGGGTGTACCTGCACATAAAATTTTCCCGCCATGCTTTCCACCTTCCGGTCCAATATCGATAATGTGGTCGGCTACTTTTATTACATCCATATTGTGTTCAATTACAATAACCGTATTTCCTTTATCAACAAGTTTATTTAACACCTCAAGCAGTACCCTCACATCTTCAAAATGTAGTCCTGTTGTAGGCTCATCAAGAATATAAACTGTTTTTCCGGTGTCGCGTTTTGCCAATTCGGCTGCCAATTTTACCCGTTGCGATTCGCCCCCTGATAGTGTTGTTGATGATTGCCCAAGTGTAATATACCCCAGGCCAACATCTTGCAAGGTGGTTAGTTTATTGGCGATTGAAGGAATGTGTTCAAAAAACTCAACACCCTGGTTAATGGTCATATTCAGCACATCGCTGATTGACTTTCCTTTGTAACGCACCTCCAGTGTTTCGCGGTTATACCTCTTACCGTTACACTTATCACAATGCACATACACATCGGGCAGAAAGTTCATTTCAATAAGCTTTAATCCCCCGCCCTGGCATTCCTCGCAGCGTCCGCCTTTAACGTTAAACGAAAAGCGCCCCGGTTTGTAGCCCCGTATTTTTGCTTCGGGCAACTGGGCAAATAAACTTCTTATATCGCCAAAAACATTGGTATAAGTAACCGGATTTGAGCGCGGAGTCCGGCCAATGGGCGACTGGTCAACCCGAATTACTTTGTCGATATGTTCCAGTCCTTCAACTTTTTTATAAGGTAACGGATCTTTTAATGAGTTATAAAAATGCTGACTTAAAATGGGTTGCAGCGTTTCGTTAATTAAAGTTGATTTGCCGGAACCGGAAACACCTGTAACACAAATAAATTTGCCCAATGGAATTTCTGCTGTAACATTATTAAGGTTATTTCCGGAACAGCCGGTAATTTTTAAGATATCCGATTTTCCGTTTCGTCGCTTCGCCGGTACTTCAATCTTTTTCCGGTTATTCAGGTAATCGGCTGTTAAGGTTGGCGCTTTTAGCACCTCTTGGGGTAATCCGGCCGCTACCACCTCTCCGCCATGCCGCCCGGCGTGTGGCCCCATGTCTATTAAATGGTCGGCGTGTAACATGGTATCGCGGTCGTGCTCAACCACAATTACCGAATTGCCCGAATCGCGCAATTGCTCCAGTGCCTGAATTAGTTTCAGGTTATCGCGATGGTGCAGTCCAATGCTGGGTTCGTCGAGAATATACAGCACATTAACCAGTTGCGAACCAATTTGTGTTGCCAGGCGAATTCGTTGCGATTCTCCTCCCGAGAGACTTTGGGCAGTGCGGTCGAGGGCCAGGTAATTTAATCCAACACCCAGCATAAAACCCAGCCGGTCGCGAATTTCCTTGATTACCTCGCTGCCGATTTTTCGTTGCCGATCGGAGATCCGGTTTTCTAATCCATCCAACCAAAGTCCCAATTCATCGAGGTCCATTTTTGCCAATTCCGAAATATTCTTCCCATCAATTTTAAAGTGAAGCGATTCTTTTTTCAAGCGCATACTTTTACATTCGGGACACTCGATCGTTTTTACAAATTGGTTGGCCCATTTCTGAGCGGTTTTGGAAGTATGTTCTTCCCGTTGGCTGTCAATATATTTTATCACACCGTCGTAGCTCATCATGTAGTTCATGCTGTTGCCAAGGGGTGTATTTTTTAGCTGAATACGTTCGTTGGTGCCAAACAATACTTCATTTAATCCCTCTTCCGGAATATCTTTAACCGGCGTTTTTAGCGTAAACCCATGCTTTTCGCCCAAGGCTTCAATTTGCCAAAAAATTAAGGTGTTTTTATAGGCTCCAAGCGGAGCAATCCCTCCTTTGGCAATGCTCTTGTTTTTTTCGGGCATAATTTTATCGAGGTCGATCTCGGTAACCCGGCCCAGACCATTGCATTTTGGGCAGGCCCCCTGTGGCGAGTTAAACGAGAAATTATGCGGTGCCGGCTCGTTGTAGGAGATTCCGGTGGTGGGACACATTAACAAACGGCTGTAATATTTTGCTTCGTTCGTGTCGTGGTCGAGAATCATTAAAATTCCGTGGCCGTGCTTCATGGCTGTTTGCACACTCTCTTTCAGGCGTTTGGTACTGGCTTCGTCAACCACCAGTTTATCAATCAAAATTTCGATAAAGTGGTTTTTATAGCGGTCTACCTTATGGTTATGCATTAACTCGGTTAGCTCTCCATCAATCCGGGCAGTTAAAAAGCCTTTTCGTCTAATCTGCTCAAATAATTCGCGGTAATGGCCTTTACGGCCTTTTACCACCGGTGCCAGAATATTAATTCGTTTCCCTGCAAAATCAGTCTTAATCAGCTGAATAATTTTTTCTTCGGTATACTTTACCATTTTTTCGCCGGTATTGTATGAGAACGCTTCACCGGCACGTGCATAAAGCAAACGCAAAAAATCGTAAATTTCAGTTACGGTCCCCACCGTTGAGCGCGGATTTCGGGTGGTAACCTTTTGCTCAATTGAAATAACGGGGCTTAAGCCTGTAATCTTATCCACATCAGGGCGTTCCATATTGCCTAAAAACGAGCGGGCATAAGCCGAAAACGTTTCAATATACCTCCGCTGCCCTTCGGCATATATTGTATCAAAAGCCAGCGATGACTTACCACTGCCACTTAAACCGGTGATTACAGTCAGCTTATTTCGCGGTATTTCAACATCAATATTTCGAAGATTATGAACCCTTGCCCCCTGCACCACAATTTTCTCTTCTGAATCGAGCTCGGTAAGTTCAATTTCTGTATCTGTATCGAATTTCGTTTTCGTCATTTTTTATCTCTTTCTTTCAACTGAAGAACCTTTAAAAAGGCTGCAATACTTCTTTTCGGTGTTGCTCCGGAATCTATTACTTTTCAGGAATTTCAACCCAATACCTTTTTCTTCCGGAGTAGGTTAAATTATTTTCCCTCAGCCAGGGGTTAAAATCTTTCAACACTTTATAACTAACTCCTTGTTTGTGGGCAAATTCGGCAAAGTTGTCTACCGAGCCTTTTATTTCAACTTTCTTAGTTTTAATTACGGGGTATTTTTCGTTTTCGGCCACATAAAAATTATAACGCTCCGGATTTTCCAGAATAAGTTTTAAGGCAACAATCCGATACACGTAACGCGCCGTTTCTGTGGTAATCAGCAAATCGTAATAATCCTCTTCCATTTGGCGGTCCATTTGGCGGTTTATACCATTCATTCCTCTATTATAGGCTGCGGCTACCATGGTCCAGTTACCAAATTTTTTGTAGGCATCTTTTAAGTATTCGCAGGCCACGTGTGTAGCTTTTTCTATGTGGTAGCGTTCGTCAACTTCGCTATTTATCTCAAGGCCATAATCTTTTGCAGTTCCTTCCATCAGCTGCCAAAACCCAACTGCCCTTGCCGGCGAAACAGCCCTCGGATTTAACCCGCTTTCGGCCACTGCCAGGTATTTAAAATCATCAGGAATACCATGTTCCTTTAAAATGGGTTCGATAACATGGAAATACCTTGGCACCAGTTTTATGTAACGAATGGTTTGCGAGTGAAAATAGGCGTTGGATAACAGTTCGCGGTCAAGTGATTCTTTTACATAGAACCGATCGAGCGGCATGGGCTCGCCGGCAAAACTTACTGCCTCAGGCAATTCTACCGCCCGGTGCTTTACCTCTTTTTTTACTGCAACTTCGTTACTTGCCGGCATTGCCGACAGTAAAATACTTAGTACCACCACCACATTAGCCAACATCAGAAATGGCCAAATAATTCTTCTCCAGTTTTTTGTCTTCATCACTACAACCTTCCTTTTGTTTTACCAATTTGCAAAAATATAATTTTACAACGATTACCGGGTGAATAACAAGCAAAAAGGCCCGACAGTTTGCCGAGCCTTAAGATATCTTTTCAAATCTTTGTAAATAATGAATTAAGAATCGTTAATCTTCCTGAAAAACAGGAATATGGCTTACCTGAGAAATATTTTGCAAGTCGGAATAATCGTACTGATAAAAGCCGTCATCGCCAATCATAAACAAGTATCCACCCAGTGGAATAACATCATAGGTACTGATGCCGGCAAAATGTGAAATCATATGATCATCAATGGCGGTTTTATCGCTTACGTCATACACTTTTAAGCCGGCATCGCCATCGCAAACAAAAAGCACTTCATCGTCGATGCCCAATCCGTAGGGTCCTTCCATCGGATAAGAACCTACCAGTTGGTTGTCAACATAATCATCGGCAAGTTTCAGCACATCGAGCCGGTTAACCGTACCGCCGCATGCCGTTCCGCCACGCAATGTAACGTAGGCATAACCATCGGCAACCACAACAGGATCGCAACTGGTAACGTGCCAAAAATCGCTAACATATTTCGGGTAGGTTGGAATATCAAGATTAAAAATACGCATCCCCGATTGCGTTCCTAAAAACATATGGCCATCGTACATAAACATGGTTTCCACATTCCATCCAACGTTTTGCTGCCCAATCTCATCGGGGTTTGCAGCAGCTTTCACATCGAAAATATGAAGATTGGCCTCGTCAACCGCATACAAATAATCGTCGTACAATCCGAAACGAGCCATTGAACCGCCAACACCAAAGGTACTGGCCATACTTCCGTTGGCTTTAGGTGCGCTACTATATGCCATATCTTCCATTGCCCCACCAAATCGGTAGTAGGGGTAATAATGATACTCCATCTCCTGACGCACTTTTTTAATTTCCCATCCGGTAACAACCCCCTTATCCTCGTCTACATCGGCAATCCGGTAGTTTTCGTCCACTGGGGGCAACGTGTAGGGCAACACATCCTGAACGCGTTTTACCTCGCTCACATTGTTAATATCAGATATATCAATGGCAACCAAATCCACATAACTATCGGCGTAAAGGATATTTTCTTTAATGGCAATATCAACATTTCCGGGAATTTCGATAAATCCGATATTCTGTGGATTTGCCGGATTCTGATTGTCGATGATGTGCACTCCCGCAAATTCTTCAACTACAAACAAATAGCCGTCTTTAAAATAGATTTTTCCGGGGTTTACCAAATCAGTTGCCGCTACTGACTTCACGCTTTGGCGAAGCTCGTCGTACGAAAGGTAAATGGGGGAGTTTGCTGTAAATTCCTCGGTATATTCATCCATACACGCTGCCAGTACAAGCGAAATAAAAAGTAGTAAAAATATCTTTTTCATTGTTTTCATTTTCTACGGTTTTTAGTTGAAAAGAATACCGATTTTAACGGTAACACGATTGTAATCGATGGCTAATGAATAGTCGCTTTCGCCATCGTAATTAAGTCGGTGGAACTGGTAACCAACGGCAAAGTTCATCCCGAAATTTTGCGAGAACATTTGATTGAAGCCTACACCCGGGTTAAACATTACTCCGCCCTTACAATCGAAACCATTTTCGCTAATTTCTCCGGGCCAGGGCCAAAAACTACTCCATACGGGATATACGTCGTAGTAAATTTCATTTGAATCTTCAAGCGGCACCTGGTATCCTGCTTTCAGAAAAACATAAGGTGTTGTTAACTGTTTTCTGAAACGATACTCGAAATTAGCAAATACCGGCATATAGGATTCTTTCAAAAACTCGACACCCAGGCCAAGTCCGGCTGAAAAATTAGGATTAACAAGGTAATTGGCCGATCCGGATATAGAGAAAGGTGCGGTTTGGCTGTTATCGGCATTGCCGGCCAAAACACCCAACTCGGTTCTGAAAAACCATGCGGAGCTGACGGATTCTTCGTTAACCATACTGAGGGGTTTTACACCTTTTGAGGCAAGATGGTCAACATCAGCCGCATCAAAAATCCACACATTGCCGGCCGACTCTACCCTTAATTGTTTACCATCGTTTATGTAAACATATTTTCCTTTAATTATTGAACCGTTTTTAAGATAAACCTGGCCTTTTTCGGTTTGCGCCAAAACGGAAAACGCCAATACCGAAGCACAGAGAAGCAAGATGAGTTTCTTCATAATGTTTTTTGTTTTTATGAAGATGCCAGCTTGCCTACTTAGGTTGCGTGTTTAACAAAATTTTATTCGATTATTCCGTTTTCTTTAAGCAGAGAAAGGGCCAAAACCATTGATTGTTCGTTTTGTACCAGCAATTGTCGTTGGCGAAGAATTTTTCTGATTTCTTTTTTATTCTCGGGGAAGCCAAGGAACAAGGCACGCCGGTTTAGTTTTATTTTTTGTAATCCCTCCTGGCTGCTGTACCAATAATACTCCTTTTGCAAGCGATAATCAACTGCACGGGTTAGTCCGTTTTTGTCGACATAAGGACTAACGGTACGTTCGTAAATATACCAGTTAACCAATTTAACAATAGTAATTAAAAGCAACAAAGCATTACAACTTATCTGGTCAAATTTTCCCTTTGCACATTTTTGTGGATTATAAACTTATATCATTCCGCAACTGACCTACTGTTTAGGCATTTTTTAACTACAAAATTTCAAACAAATGAAAACAACAGACTACAGTCATTCTTTTTTATGATTGGGGGGACTGTAAAAAAAAAGCAACACGAAGTAAACATAAACACACAACCATCCAAATCACCTATCTAAATTTCAGCACTTTACGGGGGTTACCTTTTCCAATCTCGCAGTATTTAAAGTAAAGGACGTAACTCTTCTCATCAGTAAAAAACGGGTTTATTATACGATAAACCGTTAATTGAATTTGTAAGGCATATGCTGGCTTGCTTGTCGACTTTGTATTAAAAATTAGTAATTCAATTTAAATTTTTTGGTGTATGAAAGCATTGGCAAAATTAATTCACAGAACCCCGGCATCTTATTTACCAACCGTTTTCCCGGCACACTATTATGGTATGCCAAACGGGAAGATATACCTGGTGTTTTCACGTTTTTACGAGCTGGCGTTCGGACAATCGGGAATTGAATTTGTTTTTGCCGAACATCAGGATTATTCATACAATTATGAAACAGAAGAGATTATCCCCTCGCGAAATTCTACGGCTAAGAATAAGGTTTTTGCCGAACAGGTTGATCATCCCAATTCGCGATTCTATATTTTTAGTACCAAACGCAACCTACAATCGTATGGGCAAGCTCAAACATTTTTAAACCAGGAAGCGATGAAAATGTATGGCTATGCCCTGCAATGCACCAACTAATTTTAAAAAGGCGTAGGTATTTTTTCTCATACCCCTATTTTTTTTAAGCACTTCACTCGCTCTTTTTCAGCATTTGATACTTGCTTTTAGCTACGGCGCAACCGTACCTTTATACAACTACTTCAAATTAGAAAAATGAAAGCGTACTGGAACAATAAAGTGGAGGAGATTAGACACCTTAACCTGGTAAATGCAGCAGACATTTGCAACCGCGGAGCACAACCCTTGTGCATTGTTAATAACGAAACTGTTAACCAACAAATATTTACAGAGTTATTTCAGGAAATTGACTACCGGTTGCTACTTGAGCAAAAAATATTTGGCATTAACTAACTTCCCAAAACACTCATTCTTTTTAGCGCATTCGCGTGCAGCCGAAAATAAAAATCATCACACCCTTTAAGAAGCTACGTATGGTTAAAATTGAATTTTAATTCAGGAAAAAAATACTACCTTAAGCTAACTTTTTACTTTTCAATTGTTATTGTACATAAACAACAATTATATTGTGATGTCAAATCTGCAAATTTTAATTAACCATTTAGGAAAGCCCTACGCCGATCTTGAATTTTTGTTAAGCTGTTTTAGCGAAGTTTTAGTTGAAAACGGAGAAGCTGATTTAGCTGAAGTTATGCCATGGATAAGCTCAAATAATGCCAGAGATATAGAAAATTTTACACACCAACACTTTCATATGTTTTCGGTTTGTTTTCAGTTGCTCAACCTGGCTGAAACAAATGGAGCTGTGCAACAACGACGAAAAACAGAAGAAGGAAACTCCTTAACCGCCATAAACGGGCTTTGGGCAAACAGCTTAAAAATTCTTAAGGAAAAAGAGATTTCACCCGACAACATTATAAAAACATTTAAAGAAATTTCGGTTCAACCGGTTTTAACGGCACACCCTACCGAAGCAAAACGACCGGTAATTTTAAAAAAATACCGCGAGCTCTACCTACTGCTGGTTAAACGCGAAAACTCGATGTATAACTCGTATGAATTGGAAGAAAACCGTAACGAGATAAAACGTATCCTATCAACCATTTGGCACATTGATGAATTTTATGTGGAAAAACCAACGGTTGAAACAGAACTGGATAATGCCATTCATTATTTTGTAAACGTTTTCCCGGAAGTGGTACAGCTGTTAAACCGCCGACTGGCGCAGGCCTGGCAATACTCGGGTTTTGATTTAAATAAACTACTGAATGATAATAACTTTCCACAATTAAAGTTTGGCACCTGGATTGGTGGCGACCGCGACGGACACCCACTGGTAACTGCTGATGTTACCAAAAAAGCATTGCTAAAGCTGCGGCTAAATGCGCTAATTGTAATTAAAAACGAACTGAACCGACTGGCTGATGACCTGAGTTTTTATTTTGATATTGCAGAGCTGCCAGACCCTATGCGTCAGCGTTTTAAGCATCTGGTTGCAGAAACGGGAAATGAAAATAAAACACTCATTTCTACATCGAAAAACGAAGCCTTTAAGATGTTGGTGCTGTTGTTTGTCAACAAGCTTCCGGTAAACCCGGAGCATGCTGAGATGCTTGACTTGCACGATAAAAAAGGCACTTATACCTGCTCCAAACAATTGGCTGAAGATTTGGAACTATTAAAGGAGTCGTTGCTGCAAAAAAAATATAACGACCTTGCCTATCAATCCGTCAACCGGGCTATTTATTTTGTAAAAACCTTTGGTTTTCATTTAGCCGAACTCGATATCAGGCAAAACAGCCGTTACTACCAGCTGGCTCTTGAACAGTTGGTAGAAAAATCAAATCCGGGAAATACACAACAGCCTGACTGGGACATCAACGAAAAGAAAAGCTTTCTGACTAAAGAATTAAAGTCGGCACGCCCGTTTGTGCAAGATTACAGCACATTAGCTACCGAATCGAGAAATACACTGGAGTGTTTTCAATTACTAAACACGCACATCAGAAATTATTCGCACTACTCCATTGGTTCGCTGATTGTTAGCATGACAAAGAATGCCAGCGATCTTCTTACCGTTTATATTTTGGCCCGCGAAGCAGGATTAACGCTTTTTAATGAAACAATGATTATTAAGCTTCATGTGGTACCTCTTTTTGAAACCATTCAGGATTTGATTGACAGCCCGGCCATTTTAGAGGAATATTTTAGCTACCCGGAAGTACAAAACAGCCTTGAGTACCAGCGAAAAGAAAAGAACCTTCCTGTAAAAACACAGGAAATTATGATAGGTTACAGCGATAGTAATAAAGATGGAGGAATACTGGCCAGTGCCTGGTTTCTTTATAAGGCACAAAAAGAAATTGCGGAGGTTGGAAAAAAGTTTGGAATCCACATTAAGTTTTTCCATGGAAAAGGAGGGTCAATCAGCCGCGGTGCCGGACCAATCCACTGGTTCTTACGTTCGCTCCCACACGGAACACTATCGGGGCATTTTAAAATTACCGAGCAGGGCGAAAGCATTGAAAAGAAATATGCCAATAAAATAAATGCCGTGTATAACCTTGAACTAATGATTGCCGGCAATACCTTAAACACGCTTTTACATAAACATTTGCCTGAAGATATTGATGAAATCTCAGACATTATGGAGTTTATGGGGCAGGAAAGTTTTACAATTTATACCGGCTTGCTTAATAACAACCATTTTTTAAACTATTACCAACAAGCTACACCCATTGATATAATTGAGGAAAGTAAAATTGGGTCCCGTCCGGCGCGACGAACCGGAAAACGCAGTTTTGCCGATTTACGTGCCATCCCCTGGGTATTTAGCTGGGGACAGGCCAGGTACCATATTACCAGTTGGTATGGCGTTGGCTCTACCCTCGAAAAAATGAAAAACCAATTCCCCGAAAAGTATGATAAGCTGAAAAAACTGATTCCGCGTAACCAGTTTGTACGCTACGTACTTACCAATGTTGATACCAGTTTAGCCAGCACCGATAAACAAATAATGGAGCTTTATGCCGGGCTTGTTACAACAAACGAAACAAGATCGGAAATTTTAAATCAGCTATTGCAAGAGTTTGAGAAAACACAAAATTTAATGAATGAACTTTTGGGGCGTCCGATTAACGAGCGGCGCAAAAACCATTATTTCTCGACTAAATTAAGAGCAGAAGCCCTTGAGACACTGCATCGCTACCAGGTGAACTACCTGGAAAAATGGCGTTCTCAAGCGTTCGGCAACGAAAATGAAAAACAAGAAACTTTGAACAAATTACTGCTATCGGTTAATGCCATTGCCAATGCCATGGGAACAACAGGTTAAATGAGCATTCAATAAAAAAAGCCCCTGACATCATTAAAAAAGAAAACAGCCAGGTTAACGGTAAACGATTTCTTTATTTGGTAAATGTTAATCTTCGGCTGATCTCTTTTTTTCAATATTAAGAGGTTTGTTAAAAAAAGATTTATTAATCCTATTCTTCAACTTTTCAATGCCATTCTTGTTATTAAAATTTATTTTGGAGCCCTTATTAGAGCAAAACAATGATAAAAAATTTATTCTACATATTTTCTCCCCGACGCTTATCGGTTTTAAACCGATACTACCGGATTACGCGCTTTTATTCTTTCTTAAAAAGCACCGCTTATAAAGGCATTAGTATTGCCGTTATTTTTGTGGCATTAATAATTGGCCTTGAAATCTTTTTACTCGACTTTAATTCACTGCTCAAGAATTTAGTTTCCAGCTATCCTCCAAAACTAATTTACACGTTCTTCCTGGCTTCCGAATCTATTCTAGGCTTAGTACCTCCTGAAATGTTTATTGCCTGGGCTGCAAAACTAGAATCGCCGTGGTTGTCCTTGTTTATTTTAGCATCCTTATCATACCTTGGAGGAATATTTGCGTATGTTGTTGGAAGCACATTATTTATGATACCAACCGTAAAAAATTACATTGAAAATAAAATACAAAAACACATTATTAACCTGCGAAAATGGGGAGGTATTTTTGTTTTTCTGGGTGCAGTATCGCCCATTCCACACTCCCTGGTAAGTCTGGCCTCAGGGCTAATTAAATACAACTTTAAACATTATTTACTCTGGTCCTTATTCAGGTATTTGCGTTTTATTGTTTATGCCCTTGTTATTTTCGGAATATTCTAAGGTATTTTTTGTAAAAAACAAAGTTGCAGGCAAGACCACAAGCCCATTACCCAAGTATGATTTGCAAGGCATTCATTTTTTATTAAATCGGATCACTAGTGGGCTGGGGTAATTACAAACTTTCGGAACTCCACTGGACCATGATCGCCCTGAATCATAATTGGTCCCGGCTCGCCTTCTTTGCTATCGAGCGATCCACCGGTAATGCCGGGAATTGGCCGGTTTGAAATAACCTCAACACCATTAAGCACAACCGTTACATGGCGTCCAACAAGAGTAATCTCGTAGCTTTGCCATTCGCCCGGAGGATTTGCAGCATTTACCGATGGCGCAATAAAACCGTAAATTCCACCAATGCTTACATCATCGGCCCGTCCTTTTGAATCTTCAATCTGAAGCTCGTGGCGCCCGCGTAAATAAATACCGCTGTTACTTCCTTCAGGATACCTGAATTCAATACTGAGTTTGAAATCGTTAAACTTTTGATTGGTAATCAGGTTTCCACCTTTCTCGATGTTTTTTAATACACCATCAACCATTTTAAACTTATTATTTTCCGGAATAATCCAGCGGTCCATATTTTCGGTAAGCAAATTTACAGGATTACCCCACACCGGAGGTTCCGTTCGGGTTAACGATGGTGCCCGAACGCCAGTAAACTTCAGCTTATTTCCATCAAGCATTTTATACCCTTCAAGTTTGTCGTCTTTTAAACTAAACTCAAAATAAATATCATCAATATCCATCCACTGCGGAGGAATGGTAAAATGATATTTGTCTTTATCGACGTCGTATTTTACCTCTGCAATTGGCCTTGCACTTCCCTCGTAACCAACATAATAGCCAACAAGCGTAGAAAAGCCGGAAAGTTTTACTTCCAGCCATCCCGGAAAACCATCAGAAGCCATTAACCCGTGTCGGAAGATTCCCAGGTTCTCCAGCTGTTCTTTTTCAATGGTAATGGTTAAATCCCATTTACCAATTAATTTTGATTCGCTCTCAACGCGCTGGGCTTGTGAAGCCGTTGCAAGAAACCCTAAATAAATGATAGTTAAATAGATAGATTTTAGTTTGTTCATGGTATTTGTATTTATTAAAAGAACTACAATTATTTTTTTAACACACAAATCTACTTAAAACTAAAGTAACCAAATACCACATTTTCAAAATATTTCGACACCCAAGTGTAGGTTTTTAGCAAAAAAAAGAGGTCTAAAATGACCTCTTGTCCTATCTGGCTCCCCAGGTTGGACTTGAACCAACGACCTACGGATTAACAGTCCGCCGCTCTAACCAACTGAGCTACTGGGGAAAATAATTCCCGTAAATAAGGATAAAAAATAAAGCGCTACATGATTGTTCACATAACGCCTCTTGGGCTCCCCAGGTTGGACTTGAACCAACGACCTACGGATTAACAGTCCGCCGCTCTAACCAACTGAGCTACTGGGGAAGGTTTTTTTATTCCCTTCTTTTATTTTTAGAGAACGTTGCTTTTGAAAAGCGATGCAAAAGTAACAGCTTTTCGTGAAACTCAAAACATTTTTCAAAAAAAATATAAGCTTCATCAATCAATTATCCCTACTACATCTCAAAACCAATTCAATTTAATATTGTTATACTCTTAATTACTCAACAGAATTACATTTAAATTCATACAAAATGAAAAAAATTACAAAACTTTTATCAGCATCCCTAGTACTTGGCTTCCTTATTGTCTCAAGCTTTCAGGCAAAAGCCCATTGCGAAATCCCATGTGGAATTTACGGTGACTCTGTTCGCATAGCTTTGTTATACGAACACATTGAAACCATTGAAAAGTCGATGAACCAGATTAACGAACTTTCAAAAGCAGAAAACCCGGATTACAACCAGCTGGTGCGATGGGTTATGAACAAAGAAGAACACGCAAAAAAAATGCAAGACATTGTTAGTCAATATTTTCTTCACCAACGAGTTAAGCCAACCCTGGCAAGCAACGACGAAGCCTATCGGAAGTACACCAAACAACTTGAATTACTGCACCATATACTGGTGTTTGCCATGAAGAGCAAACAAAGTACCGATGTGGCTATTACCGAAACACTGCGCGAAAAAGTACATTTGTTCGAACATGCCTACTTTGGCGACAACCACAAGCATTAGAACTTAAAATATTACCAAAAAGGGCCTTACTACAAGGTCCTTTTTTTATGCTGTTTTCTGCTTCAAAAAACCACGACCAACCGCAATTAACAGTCAACTGTTTCATTTATTCGGGCAATGTAAAACGTTTTTAATCGTTATTTTAGCTTAAAATATTATTTATGATCCCAAAAATTTCAATCATAGCAGCAGCAGCTGAAAACATTTCGTCAGGCTGCATAACTGCAACTGTAAATAATGCAGAGGCCCTTGCCCTATCGGTACCAGAGAAGGCTTTTCTGAAGCAAAAATTTGAAAAAGAAGATATCTGCAGTATCAACAGGTATCCGCATTTTATCTTTTTTGGAAAAATTAAAAGCGAAAAACTACCATATCAAAAATCAGAAATGGCAAGGGTAGCAGGCAATACCCTTTTCGACACGTTGAAAAATACCGGAGAAAAGACGGTTCAGCTTTTTAATTTCAGCGAACCTAATTTGCTCCTTCCTTTTTTAGAAGGCCTCCTGTTGGCTTCGTATCGTTTTGATAAATATAAGAAAGAGAAAGATGATTTTTTAATTAATGAAATAAGAATTTGCGACACACAGATTACCGAAAAACAAATTACCGAGCTTGCAAACACCACAAAGGCCGTTTTTGTTGCACGTAGTCTGGTAAACGAACCTCTGTCGTATTTAACTGCGCCAAAATTCTCCGAAGAAATTGAAAAACTGAGCAGCGAAGCAGGTTTTACGCTTGAAGTATTTAACAAGAAAAAGATTGAAACCCTAAAAATGGGGGGGGTTGCTTGCTGTTAACAAAGGTAGTATCGACCCGCCAACGTTTAACATTCTTGAGTGGAAACCAGAAAATATAACAAGCAGCCAAACCATCGTTCTGGTTGGCAAAGGCATTGTTTACGACACCGGAGGTTTAAGCCTGAAACCCACACCTAACTCGATGGATTATATGAAAGCAGACATGGGTGGAGCTGCAGCAGTGGTATCGGCTATTTATGCCGCTGCGTTAAACAAACTACCAATTCATATTGTAGGATTGGTGCCGGCAACCGACAATCGACCCGATGGCAACGCTTACGTGCCCGGAGACATTATTACTATGTTTGACGGAACTACCGTTGAAATTAAAAATACCGATGCAGAAGGCCGGCTCATTCTTGCCGATGCATTGAGTTACGCAAAAAAATACAACCCGCAGCTGGTAATTGATTGCGCAACATTAACCGGAGCGGCCGATATAGTTGCCGGACCCCACGCAGCCGTTGTTATGGGAAATTCGGAACAACACCTTAGCGCATTAAAAGAAGCGGGACTAAAAACTTTCGAGCGCCTTATTGAAGTGCCCCTTTGGGAAGAATATGCTGCTCCGTTAAAATCGCCAATTGCCGATTTAAACAACCTCGGCACCCGCGAAGGACAATCTACAATAGCCGGGAAATTTTTGGAACACTTTACCAGCTACAACTGGATACATGTGGACATGGCTGGTACAGCATTCCGAAAAGAAAAAGATGCCTATCGCCCTTCGGGTGGAACAGGTTATGGCACCAGACTTTTATACAATTACCTTAAAACGCTCACTATCCAGTAATTTTAAACAAACAACTAAATCGGTGTAGAAACAAGAGCATGCTTGTTTCAATTAAATAAATTAACTTTGCAGCGCTTAAAAAAGAGCAAATTATTTGAAACAAAATACAATGGCAAAACAAGATACAATACGAATAGGAATAACTCACGGCGACATTAACGGCATTGGATACGAAGTAATTTTAAAAACACTTTCTGATCCGCGTATTTTTGAAATGTGTACACCTGTTGTTTATGGCTCGCCTAAAGTTGCAGCCTATCATCGTAAGGCGTTAGACATTAACGACGTTAGCTTTAACCATGTTAGAAACACCAAAGAGTTACTGCACAAAAAAGCAAACATTATAAATTGTGTTGATGAAAATATCCGTGTAGAATTGGGAAAATCAACACCTGAAGCAGGAACTTCGTCGTTTAATGCACTCGACCGGGCTACAAGCGACCTTCAGAAAGGATATATCGATGCATTGATTACTGCCCCGATAAACAAAGACAATATTCAAAGCGAAGAGTTTAATTTTCCGGGACATACTGAATTCCTGGCACAAAGTTTCGACACCAGGGACTATGCCATGTTAATGGTTAGCGAAACCATGAAAATTGGAGTGGTTACAACACACATACCAATATCCAGGGTGGCTGAAAGCTTAAACAAGGAAACGATACTTTCTAAAATCAGAATAATTTCGAAATCGCTTCAACAGGATTTTGCCATTACCAAACCACGCATTGCCGTTTTTGGGTTAAACCCACATGCCGGCGACAACGGACTTATTGGTAAAGAAGACAAGGAAATTATTCTTCCGGCAATTATTCAGGCAAAAAAAGAAGGCATTATGGCATTGGGACCATACCCTGCTGATGGATTTTTTGGTTCAGAGGACTACCGGAAATTTGATGCAATACTGGCCATGTACCACGATCAGGGATTAATTCCGTTTAAACTGGCCTCGTTTGAGCGCGGTGTTAACTACACGGCAGGATTACCGGTAATACGAACATCGCCCGCACATGGCACTGCATATTCAATAGCCGGAGAAGGCAAAGCATCGCCCGAATCGTTCCGCCAGGCTTTGTATCTTGCCATCGACATTCATAAAAACCGTAGCATTTACCAGGAAATAAGTAAAAACCCATTACGAAAATACGACATCAATCCAAACCAGGTTGATGAGAGTGTTGACATTGAAGCTTCAGAGGAAGAAGAGACTTTATAAGCCCCTTGTTATGTACGAATTTATAAAAGGTAATATTGTTGAAATAAGTGCTGCAAATGTGGTGATTGAAGCCGGAGGAGTTGGCTATTTTGTAAATATTTCGCTCAACTCTTACAGCGTGCTCAATGGTAAAAAAGACGCAAAATTATTTCTGCACCAGATTGTGCGCGAAGATGCACACACCTTATATGGTTTTGCCAACACCAGCGAGCGCGAGCTTTTCCGTAACCTGATATCGGTAAACGGGGTAGGCGCCAGCACTGCAATTATGATGCTTTCGTCGCTTAGCCCCGATGAATTAAGGGCAGCTGTAACCACTGAAAATGTGGCAGTTTTAAAGGCCGTAAAAGGAATTGGTGCAAAAACAGCTCAGCGTATTATTATCGACTTAAAAGATAAACTCGGAAAAATACCCGAATCAGGTCAAATTTTATCCGTAGCAGACAATACTATCCGAAATGAATCGTTATCAGCATTAGTTATGCTTGGCTTTGTTAAGAAAGATGCTGAAAAGATAGTATCGAAGATACTTCAGGAGCAACCTGAAGCCACAGTGGAGAGCGTGATAAAACAAGCATTAAAAAGGTTGTAAAATGAAAAAATAAAGGAAAGAGTAATAAAGTATTCTTTCTTAAAAAACCTTTTGAAGAAGTAATTTAAGAGCAATGACACTAAGCCGAAGTTTACCAAAAATATTCTTCAATTTTATTCTATTTTTCACCCTGGCGTTTCCTTTTACAGGAATAGCGCAGGAAGTGCCCGAAATAGATACCACCGGCCCGCTGCCCTACCCGTTTCAAGATCAGCCGGCTTTTGGTTACACTAAGCAGGATTCGTCGAAATTATACCTGAACAAACCCAGTAATATTCAATACGAAATTGAATACGACCCCGTGTTGGGCCAATATGTTTTTTACGAAAAAGTGGGTTCGTTAAACTATCGCTTGCCACAAAGTATGTCGCTCGACGATTATATGGAATACGATTTTGACAAATCAATTCGCGACTACTGGCGATCGCGTACCCAACAGGAATCGATAGATGCGCGCGGTGGCCTCTTACCAAAACTTACCATTGGCAGCGAGGCATTTAACCGTATTTTTGGTGGAAACACCATAAACATTCAACCGCAAGGCTATGTTGAAGTTAGCTTTGGCTACCAGGTAAACAAAACCGACAACCCATCAATACCGGAGCGCTTACGAAAAGTACCTACCTTCGATTTTGATGAAAAAATACAAATGAATGTTACCGGCCAAATCGGTACAAAAATGAACATGCGGGTAAACTACAATACCGAGGCAACTTTTGATTACGAAAACAAAATGAACCTGGAGTATACCGGCGATGAAGATGAAATTTTAAAACGTATTGAAGCCGGAAACGTTTCGCTTCCGCTGAATGGTTCCTTAATAACCGGTGCATCAAACCTGTTTGGCGTAAAGGCCGAAATGCAGTTTGGAAAGCTTACGCTAACAACACTTTTCTCTCAACACCGTGGCGAATCAAAAACGGTAGAAACCGAAGGCGGAGCACAAGTAGCCACTTTTGATATTTCGGCAGCCAATTACGATGCTAACCGCCACTTCTTTCTCTCGCAATATTTTCGCGACCATTACAACGAATGGCTTAAAAGCACAGCCGTTCCACGTTCTCCCATCACCATTAACAAGGTTGAGGTTTGGGTTACCAACAAATCCAATGATTTTGATGATTCAAGAAATATTCTTGCCTTTCAGGATTTAGCCGAGCACGACCCACACATTTACAACAATATCCCTGAATTTCAGGCAACTCCCGGGCTGCCATACCCTGCCAATCAGTTTCCGGCTAACGGCGCCAACGGCTTGTACGAGCAAATGAGTACCACCTACAGCGCTGTTCGTCAGGTAGAAAATATAACCAGCGTAATGGCGCAGTTTGGAACTGACTTTGTTGGCGGAACAGATTTTGAAAAAATTGAGCAAGCCCGAAAACTTAACGAATCAGAATACACTGTAAACAAACAACTCGGTTATATCTCGCTAAACAGCTCGTTAAACACCGACGAAGTATTGGCGATAGCCTACAATTTTACCTACAACGGCCAAACGTATCAGGTAGGTGAATTCTCGACAGATGGTATTGATGCCCCGAAAACCCTGTTTATGAAAATGCTGAAAGGAACCAACCTTTCGCCGGGCCGCCCCACCTGGGACCTGATGATGAAAAACATTTATAACCTGAATGCCTATCAGTTAACCAGCGACGATTTTGAACTTAATGTTGTGTACCAAAACGACTCTACCGGTACCTACATCAACTATTTACCCGATTCGCGTATTGAAGGTCATATCCTGCTTGAGGTTATGCGGCTCGACATGCTAAACTCTCAGCTCGATCCAACTAAAGACGGGGTGTTCGATTATGTTGAAGGCATTACCGTTAATTCAAACTCTGGGCGCATAATATTCCCGGTAATAGAGCCATTTGGCAGCCACCTAGCCGACTCTATTCAGGATCCGAATTCTATCGAAAAATTTGTATTTCAATCCTTATACGACTCTACACAAGTTAAAGCCGAACAAGATGCCGAGCACAACAAATTCAGGTTAACAGGTAGTTACAAAGGCTCCTCCAGTTCCGATATTGCATTGGGGGCACTAAACCTTACACAAGGTTCGGTAACGGTAACCGCTGGCGGACAAGTGCTTACCGAAAACGTTGATTACACCGTAGATTATACGTTGGGGCGTGTAAAAATTATCAACCAGGCCCTGCTCGAAGCCGGAACACCTATACAGGTTTCTACTGAAAGCGAAGACCTGTTTACCATGCAGCGAAAAACCCTGATGGGTACCCACGCCAACTATGCATTTTCAGATAATTTTAACATTGGTGCCACCATGTTGTGGATGAACGAACGCCCTTTAACAGAAAAAGTGGATTACGGTCAGGACCCTATTTCGAACCTCATGTACGGATTGGATGCCCGCTACAATACCGAAGCACCATTTATTACCAAAGCCCTTGATGCACTGCCATTTTACAGTACAACAGCAGCCTCGGCAATTGATGTTGAAGCCGAGTTTGCCCAGTTGGTGCCGGGAAGCTCAAAAGCCATTGATGGTGCGGTATATGTTGACGACTTTGAATCCACAAAAACGGCCATCGATATGCGTACGCGCTCATCGTGGATGTTGGCAAGTACACCACAATTCCAAAACGATTTATTTCCTGAGGCCAACTTAAACAACTCGCTGGATTACGGCGTAAACCGTGCAAAATTGGCCTGGTATAATATCGATCCTTTATTCCTGAGAAATAATTCGCTTACTCCTGATCATATTAAAAACGACCGGGATATGCAATCGAACCACTTTGTGCGCGAGGTATTTGAGCAGGAAATATTTCCCGAGCGGGAGTTTACAACCGGCGAACCAACAAATATTGCGGTGCTCGACCTCGCCTTCTACCCATCAGAGCGTGGACCGTATAACTTCGATGCCGGAAACTCAAGTTACTCTGCCGGTGTAAATACCGATGGTAGCTTACGCGCACCTGAAACGCGCTGGGGAGGAATTATGCGTGAAATTCAAACCAGCGACTTTGAAAATGCAAACATCGAATACATCGAATTTTGGATGATGGACCCCTTTGTTAACGACACCATGGGCGAACACCAGGGTGGTGATCTTTACTTTAACCTGGGGGAAGTATCGGAGGATGTGTTGAAAGATTCGCGAAAAGCGTTTGAAAACGGGTTGCCAACCAGTGCTGAATTAACCAACATTGATACCACCATTTGGGGTCGGGTTTCTACACAGCAATCATTGGTTAATGCTTTTGACAATACTACCGATTCGCGCCAGTATCAGGATATTGGTTTTGACGGTATTAACGATGAAGATGAACGTTCACATTTCCAAAAATACCTGGACGAGTTGCGACTAAAAGTAAGCGACGATGTTTACCAGGAAGCTTTAAACGACCCGGCTACGGATAACTTCCATTACTACCGCGGATCGGATTACGATGAGCAGGAACTGGACATTTTAGAACGTTACAAAAAATACAATGGCCCCGATGGCAACTCACCAACATCGGAAATGTCGCCGGAAAGCTACCCTACTTCGGCAACTACACTACCTGATATTGAGGATATAAACGACGATAATACACTAAACGAATACGAACGTTATTACCAGTACAGGGTAAGCTTGCGCAAAGAAGACATGGAACTGGGCAATAACTTTATTTCAGATATTAAACGTAGTCGTGTTGAACTTAAAAATGGTGAAATTGGAGAAGTAGACTGGTATCAGTTTAAAATACCGGTGAATACTCCCGAATCGGTAATCGGTAACATCAGCGATTTTAACTCCATTCGGTTTATGCGTATGTTTATGCACGGATTTGCCGATCCAACCGTACTGCGCTTTGCCACACTTGACCTGGTACGTGCCGACTGGCGGCGTTACACCGGAGATATACTGGAAGATGAAGCCATCCCTTCTACCAATGCCGAGTTCGACATTTCGGCGGTTAGTATCGAAGAGAATTCAAGCCGCGAACCGGTAAACTATATTTTACCACCCGATGTTTCACGTGTTATCGACCCGGCAAATCCGCAGTTACGCCAGTTAAACGAGCAATCAATAGAATTAAAAGTAACAGAGCTGGAACAAGGCGATGCCCGTGCTGCCTACAAATCGCTTTACATGGACTTCAGAAGATACTCTACTTTGAAAATGGAAGTACATGCTGAAGAAATTGAAGAATACCCATTGGATGATGATGAACTCTATTTCTTTATCCGCATGGGATCGGATTACAACTACAACTATTATGAATACGAGGTTCCGTTAACCTTAACTCCTGCCGGAAATTACAACGGCGATATTGAGAGCGACCGTTATATTGTTTGGCCTGATGCTAACCGCATTAATATTCCGCTTGAATTATTTACCGACCTGAAACTGGAACGCAACGATGCCATGCGCATTGAAGGTTCGGGTATTTCATTACTGGATATTTACGAAGGTTCGCACGATGGTTGGAACGACGGTAAAAACCGGGTGAAGGTTAAAGGTAGCCCCAACCTGGGTAACGTTGAAGTATTTATGATGGGGGTGCGAAACAAACGCGGACAGGTAAACACCGGACCAAAATCGGTGATTGTTTGGGCCAACGAACTGCGCCTGACTGATTTTGACGACGAAGGTGGCTGGGCAGCCAATGCAAGGGTGTCAACCCGCCTTGCCGACCTTGGTAGCGTGGTGGTTGCCGGACGAAAACGTACTGCCGGTTTTGGAAGCATCGACGAAAACATTAACAGTCGCTCGATGGACGACCTCAATGAAATTGATGTGGCTGCATCAATCGACTGGGGACGCTTCTTCCCTGAAAAAGCAGGTGTTCGTATACCCATGTACTATGGTTACTCCAACAGCACCGCTACACCAAAATACGATCCGCTGAACCCTGATATTGAGTTGAAAGAGTCTTTGGATCATGCGCAAAGCAAAACTGAAAAAGATTCAATAAAACAAATGTCGCAGGATGTGGTGGAACGCAAAAGCATCAACTTTACCAATGTAAAAGTTGAGCCTCAACGACAAAAAGAAAAAACACATTTGTGGGACCCTGAGAACTTTGCGGTCACCTACTCCTACAACGAAACATCAAAACGAAATATTACCACCGAATACAATGTGGATAAAACGCATCGATTGATGTTCTCGTACAACTACAGCAACCGGCCAAAATTAATTCAACCACTTAGTCAGGTTAAGTTTTTACAAAAGGGACCACTAAAATTAATCGGTGATTTTAACTTCTATCCGCTGCCAACCCAAATTTCATATCGAACTGATTTATTCAGGAGATACCACGAAAAACAGTCGCGGAACATTACCAATCCGAACTTAATTTTACCGGCTACCTACGACAAAGATTTCCTTTGGAACCGGTATCTTGATATCCGTTACGATGTAACCCGCTCCTTAAAATTTGATTTTTCATCGCGCGGAACCTCACGAATTGATGAACCCGAAGGCCGTATAAATAAAAACGACGATGATTACGAGTGGAAGCGCGACTCCATTCTTACCAATTTATGGAACCTGGGACGCCCAACCGTATACAACCACAGTTTTAACGCTACCTACCAGGTGCCTCTAAGAAGCATAAAAGCGCTTAACTTCATGAGTGGAACAGTTAGATACTCGGGCTCCTACGAGTGGGCTGCAGGGTCGTTAACCGATGACGATATTAATGTTGGTAATATTATTACCAACTCACGCAACCTTACCTTAACCGGTAATGCCAATTTCCAGACGTTGTTTAACAAAGTACCCTATTTTAAAGAGGTAAACCAAAAATTCAGGCGAACAGGACGGGGAAGAAACAGCATGAACCGATCAGCAACCAGAGGGCGTTCTAATCAACAACCGGAGCCGCTGCAAAAGAAACAGGAAGAAACTTTTACCAGCAGTATGAAATTGACAGCCAACCAGGGCCAGAAAATTGCGCACAAATTAAATACCAAAAAGGTAAAGGTGCTGGTTACCGATGTAGATGGAAAAGTTGTTCCGGGAAAAACAAATATTGTAGATGCCAACACCATTGAGTTTATTCCTTCCGCTGATGTGCGCCAGGCCATGTTAACGGTTACGGGAAAACGTGGCGATCAACCATTTTTAAAAGACGTGCTTGACATAACCACACGAATGGTGATTGGCGTCCGTACTTTTTCGGTTACCTACAGCAAAAACGGAGGCTCGGTATTACCGGGGTTCCTGCCCGAGCCAACCTTATTTGGTACAGGCAAATTTAGTGGCGATCCGGATTGGGGCACACCAACTGCCAGCACCAAACTGGCACCAGGGTTACCATTCCTTTTTGGCTGGCAAGATCGAGACTTTGCTGTAAAAGCCGCTCAAAACGGTTGGTTAACAATCGACTCTACCCTTAACCAGCCATACCAGATTATGGAGAATGAGCGCATTAATTTACGCGCCCTGTGGGAACCGCTCCCCGACCTCCGAATTGATATTACTGCTAACCGCTCGATATCGAAAAATATTACTGAGTTTTATAATTACGATTATAGCAGTGGTACTTTCGTGCCTAACAGCTATTCTGAAAGCGGAAACTTTAGCATGTCGACATTTACCCTGGGAACGGCCTTTTTTGCCATTGGCAAAGAAGAAGTAAGCAGCTCTGATGCTTTTGAAAACATGAAAGATTTTCGCCGTGTTATTGCCAACAGGCTGGCACAACAACGTGGAACCAGTGGTGGATACAATCCCAACACCCCCCACCCTAACTACCCGGGATATCCCGATGGTTACGGACCAAACTCGGTTGAGGTTCTTGTTCCGGCATTCCTGGCAGCTTACCAAAACAAAGATCCGGAGAACGTTTCTTTGGGCATGTTCCCCTCGTTAAAATATATGCGCCCCAACTGGAGCATACGTTACGAAGGAATGGTATCACGTATTCCGGGATTAAACCAAATTATGCGTTCGTTGAATTTCCAGCATACTTATCGCTCGAGCTATAATATTGGTTCTTACGCCACCAACCTCAACTTTATTGCAGCAGAAGATGGCTATACCATGGTTCGCGACCTGGCTGACAACTTTGTTCCGGCCTACGATTTTAATTCGGTAAGTATTGTTGAAGCATTCAATCCGCTTATTAATATTGATATTATGTGGTTAAGCGATTTAACTACCCGCGGTGAAATAAAACGATCGCGCAACCTAAACCTATCCTTGTCAAACAATCAGCTGACCGAGATTTTAAGCAGCGAGTATATTTTGGGGGTAGGCTATCGGTTTACACACATGGATTTGATAATAAAAACCAAAAACTCGCAACAGGCCTATTCGAACGATTTGAATGTCCGTGCCGATATTTCGTACCGTAAAACAAAAACCATTTTACGCCAGCTTGATGAAGCCAACGACCAGATTACAGCCGGACAAGGTAACTTTACCATTAAAACATATGCCGATTACCGATTGAGTGATAAATTTGAAATGCGCGTGTATTACGACCGAATTATTAACGATCCGTTTACATCGTTATCGTATCGTACTACCAATGCCAACTTCGGAGTAAGCTTCAGGTTTACCTTATCCAATTAATTGTTAAACCAAGTTTATTTGCGAATCAGATTTTTAAGCTTATGACAACATTATTTTGATTTTTCAAAAAAAACGTTTTTCTTGCAGAAGATTAAATTTAAAAAATGCAAAAAATAAATACAATATGGCTTCCGTGGTGGGGTCTTCTTACGTAAGTTAGGAGTTAAAGAGCCATATTGCTATTTTTGAAAATATGACTGACCTGCTTCTAACAAAAGCAGGTTTTTTTATGACAGATAAATAATTATGAGAACAAACAATAACATTTGGTGGTGGCGTAGCAACTTTTTACAAATATCGTGAAGAGAGGATACGTCATTGTACAAATTAAGAACGGCTCATCGAAATTCACGATGAGCCGTTTTTAGTTTAAACGCCTCATATACAGGAATTTTACAATTGAAATACAACAAAAAAGAACAAAACAAAAAATACAAAATGGAAAAACTAAATTTTAAACCGGTTGTAAGAAAAATACTTGCCGATACGGTAACGCCCGTAAGTGTGTACTTACGCTTGCGAACACTTTATCCAAAATCGATTTTGCTTGAAAGCTCAGACTACCACGGCGTTGAAAATGCCTACTCGTTTATCGCTTTTAAACCTATTGCCGATTTTAAGGTTAACAATGGCAACGTTAGCATAGACCTGCCGGGAAGAGAAAAGCAAAATTTTTCGCTTTCGCCCGACCGGATTTTACACGATGAGCTTGACGCTTTTTTTAAACTATTTAATGTTGATTCAGAAGAAATTGAATTGCCGGCCAATGGTTTATTTGGCTACCTGAACTTCGATGCTATTCAGCATTTCGAAAGTATTCGTTTTTCGGCCGACAAAAAAGAAGAATACCAAACGCCCGAAGTGAGTTACAGTTTCTATAAATATGTGGTAGCTATCGATCACCATAAAAACCAGATTCATATTGTTGAAAATCTGCTGGAAGGCGAAGAATCGCAAATGGATTACATTCACCACTTGCTGGTAAACCTTAATTTTGCGACATCAGCCTTTGAAACCCGGGGCAACGAATCGTCGAACATT
This sequence comes from uncultured Draconibacterium sp., assembly GCF_963676735.1. Lineage (NCBI taxonomy): Bacteria > Pseudomonadati > Bacteroidota > Bacteroidia > Marinilabiliales > Prolixibacteraceae > Draconibacterium > uncultured Draconibacterium sp. The sequence continues at coordinate 3,359,504 of NZ_OY781464.1, forward strand.
ACCGACGAAGAGTATATGCACATGGTTACAAAAGGAAAAGAACATTGCTACCGAGGAGATGTATTCCAGATTGTTTTAAGCCGCCAGTTTTCGCAAGAATTTGTTGGCGACGATTTTAACGTTTACCGGGCTTTACGCTCAATAAATCCTTCGCCTTACCTGTTCTATTTCGACTACGGATCGTATTCAATTTTTGGTTCGAGCCCCGAGGCAGAAATCCGGATAAAAGACAATAAGGCCTACATACACCCCATTGCAGGTACCTTTAAAAGAACGGGGAACGATGAACGCGACCGCGAACTGGCCGAAGAGCTAAGCAAAGACCCAAAAGAAAATGCCGAACACGTGATGTTGGTAGATTTGGCCCGTAACGACCTTAGCCGAAATGCAAGCAATGTTATCGTTGAAACCTATCGCGAGGTGCAGTTCTTTTCGCATGTTATTCATTTGGTTTCACAGGTTTCGGGCGAAATAAGCAACGACACCAACCTAATAAAGGTTTTAGGCGAAACTTTCCCGGCAGGAACCTTATCGGGCGCGCCAAAATATAAAGCCATGGAACTTATCGACCATTATGAAAATCAGAACCGGGGATATTACGGCGGCTGTATTGGCTACCTCGGTTTTGATAATTCGGTAAATCATGCCATTATGATTCGTTCGTTTTTAAGTAAAAACAATAAATTGTTTTACCAGGCAGGTGCCGGTGTTGTAGCCGATTCGAAAGAAGAAAGCGAGCTGCAGGAGGTAAATAACAAACTGGCTGCATTAAAAAAGGCAATCTTAATGGCAAAAGAAATCAACTAAAAACACAAAACGATGAAAATACTAGTTATTGATAATTACGACTCATTTACCTACAACCTGGTGCATGCCATAAAAAAGATCTCGGGCGAACAGGTTGATGTTTTCCGCAATGATGAAATAACCCTGGAAGAGATTGACAAATACGACAAAATTGTACTTTCTCCGGGGCCGGGCATACCTGAAGAAGCAGGGTTATTGCTCGACATAATTAAAGCCTACGCTCCAACAAAAAGTATGTTGGGGGTGTGCCTTGGTCATCAGGCCATAGGCGAAGCTTTTGGCGGCACCTTGCATAATATGAACCGAGTTTTGCACGGTATTGCCACACCGGTAAAACTAACCGCTAAAAAATCGCTTCTTTTTAAAGATTTACCTGAAAGTTTTGATGTGGGCCGTTATCATTCGTGGATTGTTAAAGACGAACAACTGCCCGAATGTTTTGAAGTTACCAGCTACGATGAGGACGGGCTTGTAATGTCGATGCAGCACAAAGAATACGATGTGCAAAGTGTGCAGTTTCATCCCGAATCAGTGTTAACTCCGTTGGGAGAAAAAATGATTGAAAACTGGTTGTATCCGAACAAATAAGCAGGTAACCGGTGTAAAAAACTCAAAAGCTAAAACTCAAAAAAAATGAAAGATACTTTAGAATACCTCTTTGCTGGAAATACACTAACACGAAACCAGGCAATGGAAACCTTAACCGAAGTAGGAAAAGGCCAACACTCGGAAGCCGAATTTGCCGCTTTTCTGACGGTTTTTAAAATGCGCCCGCTGCATTCTGAAGAACTGGCAGGTTTTCGCGATGCGATGGTGAATTTGAGTACAAAAGCAGACCTCAGTGCCTACAACGCCATTGATGTGGTTGGAACCGGTGGCGATGGAAAAAATACCTTTAACATTTCAACCCTGGCGTGTTTTGTAGTTGCCGGTGCTGGCGTAAACGTAACTAAACACGGTAATTATGCTGCCACTTCAACCAGTGGTTCTTCAAATGTGCTCGAATTTCTGGGCTACGAATTCAGTAACGATACTTCAAAACTTAAAAGTGATTTGGAAAAAGGTAGCTTTTGTTTTATGCATGCCCCGCTTTTTCACCCGGCAATGAAACATATTGCACCGGTTCGACGGGCTTTAAAGGTACCCACATTTTTTAATATCCTGGGGCCAATGATTAATCCGGCAACACCAAAATACCAGGTACTGGGAGTAAATAACAGTGAAAATTTTAACCATTACAAAAATGTTTACAGCACACTGGATGTTAACTTTGCCATTGTGCACAGCATGGATGGTTACGATGAAATTTCGCTTACAGCCGACACCCACATTTGCACAAATAACGAAGAAAAGAAATTACCGGCAAGTGCTTTCGGAATGCAGCAAATTACTCCTGAAAAACTTTTTGGAGGAGAATCGGTAGAAGATGCGGCTAAAATTTTTATTGAAGTTTTAAGTGGACACGGAACGCCCGAACAAAAAAATGTGGTAATTGCCAACGCTGCCGTTGCACTGCAGGTTGTTTTTAACGACAAATCCCTAACGGAGTGTGTTGAAATGGCAAAGGAATCGTTAAACAGCCGAACAGCACTGCAAAAATTAGAAGCAGTTACAAACCGCTCCTTCTAGAGCAACAAACAAAAAACAATGAATATTCTGGACAAAATAATTGCAACAAAAGAAAACGAAGTAGCTAAGCAAAAACAAAAGGTTAGTATTGAACAGCTGAAGCAATACCCGGGCTTTGCACGAAAATGTAACTCACTAAAAGAAAACTTGTTAAGCCCAGGAGCATCGGGAATTATTGCTGAATTTAAGCAAAAATCGCCTTCAAAAGGAGAGATTAATTTTGTGGTAAAGGTTGAAGAAGTAACTAAGGCCTATACCCAGGCCGGCGCGTCATGTCTTTCGGTATTAACCGATTACGAATACTTTGGAGGCACCCTTGCCAACCTGGCCAAAGCGCGCGAAATAAATCCGACAATTCCGATTTTGCGGAAAGACTTTATGATTGACAGCTACCAGATTATTGAGGCCAAAGCCTATGGTGCAGATGTTATTTTGTTGATTGCAGCCTGTTTGGAAAAAAATCAGGCACTGGAGTTGGCTAAATGCGCCAAAACACTTGGCCTCGATGTGTTAATGGAAATACACAACGCCCAGGAACTGGATATTGTTAACGATTATGTTGACATTGTTGGTGTTAACAACCGTAACCTAAAAACCTTTGAGGTAAGTGTGGAAACATCGGTTGAACTTTCGAAACTTATTCCGGATAATTTTGTAAAAATATCGGAAAGCGGCCTGGCGGGAGCAACTGAAATTAACTACCTGAAAGAACACGGATTTAAAGGCTTTCTTATTGGCGAAACGTTTATGAAAACGGCTGATCCGGGTGCTGCCTGTAAAAAGTTAATTGAAGAGATTGGCGATTAATAATTATCCCTGGATGGGATAAAAGGGATGAAATGTAACAAGAGAATAGATGACAAAAAATCTGAAAATAAAAGTTTGCGGGATGAAATTCACCAAAAACCGCGAACAAGTAGAAGCACTCGATGTTGATTTGCTGGGCTACATTTTTTATGCTCCATCAAAACGATTTGTTGGCGATTCGCCAGATACAGGTTTGTTCCAGTCGACCAAACCGAAGGTGGGTGTTTTTGTCAACGAAAATGCATTTGAAATTCTGGGCCTTGCAAAAAACCTGGGATTTAAATACATCCAGCTCCATGGCAAAGAGAACCCGAAATCCTGTGGAATATTAAGAAATCAAGGTCTGCGTGTACTAAAAGCTTTTCCTATGGATGAGGAGTTTAATTTTGCAGACACCAACGTTTTTGAAGGAGTTGTTGATTATTTTCTATTCGATACTAAAACGAAACAACATGGCGGATCGGGTAAAAAATTCAACTGGCAACTACTGGAAAACTACTGCGGAAACACACCCTTTTTCCTAAGTGGAGGAATTGGGCCGGATGACGCAGCAGAAATTAAAACGCTAAATCATCCGATGCTGGCCGGGGTTGATTTAAACAGTGGGTTTGAAGTTGAACCCGGGCTAAAAAACATTGATGAACTAAAAAGATTTATAACTGAATTAAAAAAATAACGTACAGAAAATGATCGTACCGGATTATAAAAGGCATCTTCCGGCTTCGGTCTTCCTGCTACCAGCTTTAATAGTATGAAAGGAGCATGGCCTAAGGAACACAAAAGGATATAAATAAATTAATCATGCGAGTTCCACGGGTATCGACCATCAAATATTTAACAGAGATCATATATGTCTGAAATACAAAATATTAACTAAATTATATTCAAGTGAAATACCAAGTAAACGATAAAGGATATTACGGAGAATTCGGCGGGGCATGGATTCCGGAAATGATGTTCACCAATATTGATGAACTAAAACGCCGGTACCTCGAAATTATTGAAGCCGACGATTTTAAAAAAGAGTTCGACCTTCTGTTAAAAGACTACGTCGGGCGTCCATCGCCATTGTATTATGCCAGTCGCCTTTCGGAACATTATGGCAGCAAAATTTACCTCAAACGCGAGGACCTTAACCATACAGGCTCGCACAAACTAAACAATACCATCGGGCAAATTTTGTTGGCACAAAAACTGGGAAAAACACGCATAATTGCTGAAACTGGTGCCGGCCAGCATGGTGTGGCTACTGCCACTGTTTGTGCACTAAAAGGCATAAAATGCATTGTATACATGGGGGCTTTAGATGTGTCGCGCCAGGCCCCAAATGTAAAGAAAATGAAAATGCTTGGAGCTGAGGTTATTCCCGTTCACAGTGGCAATAAAACGCTAAAAGATGCCACCAACGAAGCCATGCGCGATTGGATTAACAACCCGGAAGACACCCACTACATTATCGGGTCGGTGGTTGGGCCACATCCCTACCCCGATATGGTTGCGCGTTTTCAGTCGGTAATTAGTGCCGAAATGAAACAGCAATTACTACAAAAAACCGGATCAGAACTACCTACGCGAATTCTGGCATGTGTTGGTGGTGGCAGCAATGCAGCCGGTGCTTTTTACCACTACCTCGATAACGAAGAGGTGGAACTGGTAGGCGTTGAGGCAGCCGGAAAAGGAATTAATACCGACGAAACTGCAGCAACTTTGGCTGTTGGCACACCGGGCGTTTTACATTCAAGCAAAACAATGCTGATGCAAAATACTGACGGACAAATTACCGAACCCTATTCAATCTCAGCCGGCTTAGATTATCCGGGAATAGGCCCTTTACATGCGCATTTGCATAGAAGTGGACGCGCTAAATTTTTAGCCGCAACCGACGAAGAAGTGCTACAGGCCGTATTGCTGTTAACTCAAAAAGAAGGAATTATTCCGGCATTGGAATCAGCTCATGCATTGGCAGCTCTGGAGAAAATAAAAATGAATCCTGATGATGTAAATGTGATTAACCTATCGGGTAGCGGTAATAAAGACATGGAAACTTACCTGAATTATTTTGGCTATTAAAACAGTACCTGGCTTCAAAAATACAGCAAGTTAAAATACTAATTGTATAATGTTTTGAGCTGCCAACCTAAAAAAAAAAAAATAAAATGAACAGAATTAATCAGCTTTTCGAGAGAAAAAAAGAAAATATATTCTCGGTGTATTTTACCGCCGGATACCCTAATCTTAACGATACCGTTGAAATTATTCAGCAACTGGAAAAAAATGGTGCCGATTTAATAGAAATTGGAATGCCTTTTTCGGACCCTACTGCCGACGGACCAACCATACAACGCACCAGCGAAATAGCCTTGCAAAACGGCATGAACATAAAATTACTTTTCGAGCAACTAAAAGATATTCGAAAGTCGGTTTCAATTCCATTGGTTTTAATGGGTTATTTTAATCCTGTGTACCAATTTGGAGTAGAGGCGTTTTGCAAAAAATGTGCAGAGATAGGAATAGACGGCACCATATTACCCGATTTGCCACTTGATGAATTCGAAAACGACTACAAAATAATTTTTGAGCAAAATAACCTGCACAATATTTTACTGATTACACCGCAAACTTCAGAACAACGTATCAAACAAATTGATAACGCCAGCAACGGTTTTATATACATGGTTTCATCATCATCAACCACCGGTGCCGGTAAAAAAGTGGAAGATTTTCACCACGATTATTTTGAACGCGTTGAAAACATGCAGCTCAAAAATCCGCGCCTCATCGGTTTCGGAATTTCCGATTATGCTACTTTTAAAAATGCCTGTAAATATGCCAACGGTGCAATTATTGGAAGTGCCTTTGTCAGCTCGCTAAGTAAAGAAGAAAAACTTTCAGAATCAATTTCACAATTTGTTAAGCATATGCTTACATCGGCATAAAAAACACAGCGTATTTTTGTGGCAGAGAAGTTGAGTATTAACGAATGTTTCAAAACATAATTAGCAAGGTTTTTGCATAACTTGCAATCCATCAACAAAATAGATAAAAAGGGCATAAAACCTGAGCGTTAATTAGTGTTAAAGAATATTTTACAACATACTTAAATTAAATTTTGGATGTTAAATTCATAACGAACAATAAAAGAAAAAGCCATGTTAGAATACGCAAAAGTAATTCTGCCCAAAGTAAGTTTTAGCAAAGAATTGTTCAGTAAAGAGTTAGCCAAATGTATTAATTGGGTAGAACCTGTTCAGGTACAGGAATTGTATACCTGGTGTTACAAAAATTTTAATCACATGTACCCCGATGTTTTGGCAGAAGCCTTTTCAGACATCGCGGCTTAAAAGTATGAACCAGGCGGGAGTTTTTCCCGCTTTTTTTTTGGTTTATAAACCAAGGGGAATCTCAACTAATTGCTTAACCAACAACCGGCAAATCCTTTATATTCGCGCTACAATTTCCTAAATATTACTTCACTTTTTCTGAAAACGAAAATTAAAATCAGGGCTTTACCACTCATTTTCAGGCATTTTACAAAAACCAGAAAATTTGCCCCCTGGGTTACAGTTTTTACACTATTCTATAACATAAAATTTCTTACCTAATCATCTTAAATTCATACATCATTAAATCGGTAAGTATGTTTGAATACGCAAAAGTAATTCTGCCCAAAGTAAGTTTTAGCAAACAATTATTCAGGAAAGAATTAAGCAAATGTATTAACTGGGTAGAGCAAAACCAGGTAGAAGAATTGTATACCTGGTGTTGTAACAATTTTAATCACCAGTACCCCGATGTTTTAGCTGAGGCTTTTTCCGACATCGCGGCGTAAGTTAAATTCAGTTTCTAACCGGGCGGGATTAACCCCGCCTTTTTTATGGGTAAACTTCAGGCTGCCATCTGCAAAAGCCTCCTTTTTGTCAGCAAACAACATTCAAGCCCCCAACTAACCTTATATCAATACTTTCTGTGCTTTTGTGTGCTGTATTATGTAGTTGGTTGATAAAAAAACCGGCGTATTTCTCCATTCCTTAAGTTTGAACAAAAAGCTAAAATGTTCGGAAATCGTTCAACAACAATTTCCAACAGGTAAACAACATTAAACAGGGGGTTCGGGGAATTAGAGAACGTTAATAGCGGCACTCCATTTTTTTACATAGAAACAGAATTAAACAGCATTTAAAATGTAAAAAGTGCAAGTATCTGACCGGCTGGCAGATAAACAGACTCCCGTTTCCCCGACGGGAGTTTTCTTCTTTTTTGAAGGCAAGAACAAAAGCGAAGGGTTTAAACGCTTGAGTATTAACATAAACTTTATCAATTAATCGAGCACAGAAAATCATTTAACAAAAAACTATGACCGCAGTGCAGGTATTAGGCGATAAATTTTAATCAACAAATTGAATCATATGAAAAAACTACTTCTACTAGTTATGGCTTTGTTTTGCGGGGTGAGTTTAATTTTCGCCCAAACAAAGCAAATCAGGGGTACGGTTACTTCATCACAAGATGGAATGCCTATACCCGGTGTTTCGGTTGTAGTAAAAGGTACTACCTCCGGAACCACTACCGATTTGGACGGTAACTTTACGTTAACCGCTCCTGTAAATGAAATCCTTGTGTTCTCCTTTGTTGGGATGAAACGCCAGGATGTGCCAATTACCGATGCCTCGGTATATAATGTGGCACTTGATCCTGATATTATTGGTGTTGACGAGGTTATGGTTGTTGCTTATGGTACGGCCAAAAAAGAATCGTTTACCGGCTCGGCTGGAGTTGTGGATAACGAAGTGCTCAGAAACCGACCTGTTGCCGACATTTCGAAAGCACTTGAAGGGCAGGTAGCCGGAGTACAAACAACTTCGGGCACCGGACAACCGGGTGAAGGAGCAGAGATTATAATTCGTGGTTTTGGATCGATCAACTCCAGCAACAATCCATTGTATGTTGTTGACGGAGTGCCTTTTGATGGCAACCTGAATTCGATCAATCCGGGCGATATCGAGTCGATGACCATTCTTAAAGATGCTTCGGCAGGTGCACTTTACGGCTCGCGTGGTGCAAACGGTGTTGTGGTTATTACCACCAAAAAAGGGCAATCAAAAGAACTGTCGGTTGAGCTTAAAGCCACTTACGGATTTTCGAGTCGCGCCATTAAACCTTACGAAACACTGAGTACACCCGACTTTATTGAAGCCTCGTTTCAAGGCTACAAAAATGCCCTGATTTATACCGATGGCGTACACCCCGATTTGGCCGGACCAATGGCGGTTGAGGCGATGAAAGGAAGTACCGGTATTTTTGGTGCAAACGAAATGTATAACCCATACAATATGCCGGTATCTGAATTAATCGACCCACAAACGGGGCAGGTAAATCCTTCGGCTAAATTATTGTACGAGTCTGATTGGTTGGATGAGGTTACCAATAGCGATGCCACCCGACAGGAATACCAACTGTTTATAAACGGTGGTTCTGAAAATGCAAAAATATTTACATCGCTGGCCTACTTAAAAGATGAAGGTTTGTTAAAAACAACTGACTTTGAGCGTATATCGGGTAGGATTGGTGCCGAATTAACACCTAAAAACTGGTTAAAATACGGCGGGAATGTCAATTTCTCGAAAACAGAAACCAACTACCTGGGTTACGATGGCACTACTTCAAACTCTAACGTGTGGTATTCAGCGCAGTTTATGGCGCCTATTTACCCGGTTTATGTTCAAGATGAAAACGGAAACCCCATTCTGTCTGAAACCGGAGAAAAACAATACGATTATGGCTTAACCCGCCCGGCAGGGGCCAATCCCAACTGGAACCCGGTAGCCACTCTTTTTGAAGATTCTTACGAAACCACCGCCGACAACCTTTCAGGAAGATTTCATCTTGATTTGTTGGGTATTGGTATTGGCAATGAACTGGAAGGACTGAGCCTGACTACAAATGTTGGTTTTGATTACATTAATACAAACCAAACCATATATTGGAACCCTGATTTTGGAAACGCAGCCACCATTGGCGGATACCTCGATAAAATTAATCAGCGAAGCCTGTCGTATACCATTAACCAACTGGTGCGTTACGAAAAAGACTTTGGCAAGCACAGTTTTAATGTTTTAGCCGGACACGAGTTTTACAAGCTTACCGTAAACGAACTGGAAGGCGCAAAATCGGGGTTCCCGTATTCGGGTATAAAAGAACTGGCACCGGGGTCAACTACAACGGGGCTTACTTCTTTTGAGGATAACTACTCCATTGAGTCTTTCCTTTCGAACCTAACCTACGATTATGCCGACAAATATTACCTCTCGGCCAGTTTCCGTACCGATGGTTCATCGCGTTTTCATAAGGATTACCGCTGGGGAGAATTCTGGTCGCTTGGTGGATCGTGGCGCGTTAGCGAAGAAAGTTTTATGGAGGAAATGACCTTTATTGACAACCTAAAACTTAAAGCCAGTTATGGTAAACAAGGTAACGATAACATTGGAACCTTTTATGGATGGCAATCGTTGTATAACCTCGACTGGGCCAATGCCAACCTTAACGGCGCTTTACTTTCTTCGTTGGAAAATACTTCGATAAAATGGGAAGAGAACAATAATTTTAATGTGGGTATTGATGCCGTACTTTTTGACAAGTTTGATATTAGCCTGGAATACTATCGCCGGCGCACAGTTGATATGCTCATGGAAAAACCCATGGCAACCTCGCTGGGTTTCGACAGCTATTGGGCCAATGTTGGCGAAATGCTAAACACCGGTTTCGAATTTAACTCGAACCTGAACCTGGTTTCAAACCCAAATTTTGTTTGGAACGCCAACCTGAACCTTACAACGCTTAAAAACGAAATTGTTGAGCTGGATGGCGAAACCGACCAAATTGTGAATGGGAACCTGATTCAGCGTAAAGGCGAAGAAATTAACTCGTATTACCTGGCCCAGTCGGCCGGCGTTGATGCAACAACCGGAGCACAACTGTATTGGGTGTACGACCTTGATGAATTTGGCGAGCCGGGAGAATCCTACATTTCCAACGATTACCAAAAAGCCTCGCAAAGTAAAAAAATATCGGGCAGCCGGATTCCTGATTTATATGGTGGTTTTGGCAGTAGTTTCAAAATTTATAAAAACTTCGACCTTTCGTTTATGACGACCTTTTCGTTGGGAGGCGAAGTTTATGAAAGCGTTTATGTAAACCTGCTGAACCCGATTTACATTGGAACCAATTATGCTGCAAATGTTGAACGCGCCTGGCGTAAACCCGGCGATGTTACCGATATTCCGCGTATTCAGAATGGCACGGGTTTCTCGCGGCCGTTTACCGATAGCCAGCTGATTGATGCATCGTATTTTGCCATAAAAAACATTACCGTAGGCTACACCTTACCCAAAAACATCCTGCAAAATGCCGGAATCGAAAGTGTACGTGCCTTCGTTTCTGTTGATAACCTGGCCATATTCTCTCACCTCGACGGAATGAATCCGCAGTACAATTTTACCGGATCAACCGATTTCTCGTACACTCCGGTAAGAACAAGTCTTTTCGGTATTGAATTAAAATTCTAAAAAATTCAGATCATGAAAATATATAAAATCTTAATCCTGTTACTTTTAACAATTGTAGGTATCTCGTGTCAGGATGAACTAGACACTAACCCTACAGACAGTACTTCGGGCGATGTACTTTTTTCCGATGTGCAAAAAGCAAACGTTGCGCTTAACGGTATTTACCGCGCCATGTACGTTGCTGATGAATGGTCGGCGAACTGGGCCGATGAAGAATTTGGCGTTACCGCATTTATGCTAACCTACGACCTAATGGGCGACGACATGGTGCAAAACGAAGGCGGTAGCGGTTGGTTTTGGTTTGATTACATGTACAATGTAAAATCAGACTACACCCACAAAAGCGGACGCCCCTATTCGGTGTGGTTTTTCTATTACACGGTTATTTCAAATGCGAATTCAATTATTGCGGCAGCAGATAATATTACCGGTGCACCATCCGAAATTAATAGCCTTATCGGGCAGGCCTATGCCTTGCGTGCCTATGCTTATTTCAGCCTGATTCGGTTTTACCAGCAAACTTACATGGGCAACCAGGATGCTCCGGGCGTACCTATTTATACCGAACCAACAACCAATGCTTCGGAAGGTGCACCACGCGGAACAGTAGCCGATGTGTACACACAAATTGATGCCGATATCGAGCAAGCTATTTCTTTACTGGATCCTGAAGCTGCTGCACCACGAATTCATCCGTCGCATATCGATTATTATGTGGCCAATGGCCTGAAGGCACAGATTGCTCTTGAAAAGAATGATTGGGCCACAGCTGAATCAGCAGCAACTACTGCCATGAGCGGTGGTACCACCATGTTAACGCGCGAAAACCTTGAAAATGGCTTTGCATTTAACGATGCCAATGCACGCACAGTACTTTGGGGCTTGCAACTAATTGCTGAACACGCTGATGGATACCAGTCGTTTTACGGACACATGGATGCCAGTGCCCAGTTTTATGCCGAGAGTGCACGTAAATGCATCAGCACCTGGCTGTTCGACCAAATGTCGAATAACGATGTAAGGAAATATGTATGGTGGAACGGACCACTTGATGTGGATGCCGACCTGGGACCAGCACTTAGTTACAACCAGTTTAAATTTCAGTTTTCAGATCCAACAAACGCTTTGGGCGATTATATTCTGATGCGCCATGAAGAAATGATGCTGATAAAAGCTGAAGCCCAGTGTATGCAATCGAAATATCCACAGGCAAGAACCACGCTTTCCGAACTTATGGCAGAGCGCGATTTAAACTACGACATTTCAGGCTTAAGCGATGCCAATACATTAACCGTTAATGATGCCAACGGTCCTACAACACCCGCTGGCGGTTCATCAACCTTACTCGACGAGATTATTCTGCAACGCCGCATTGAGTTGTGGGGTGAGGTAGGTCGCATTCTGGATATCAAACGATTAAAAACAGGCTTCTCTCGCAACTTTGCCGGTAGCAACCATACGCAAAAATTGCTTTCGCGCAATACACTCGATCCTGAATATCCTGATTTTGTGATGTCGATACCACAATCGGAGTTTGATGGTAATAAAAGTATGAACGAGGTAAACGACCAAAACCCATGGGCCGACAATTAAAAAATTACGAATTATGAAAAAAATACATTTATTACTAATAGTCTTTGTTCTGGCCTTTGTAGCATGCGACCAGGACAATATTGGGGAATTGTACGAAACCAATTCGTATGTGGCTTTCAGCTCATCAATTGTTCCCGAGAATATTCTTTCAGCCGACAACAACTATTCGGTAAGTGTACAAATTGCCCGTTCAGATTTAAATGAGCAAACCACTGCACAGGTTGCCTTAGAGATGAATGATAATATTGAAGGATATTTTGGACTGGAAAGCTCATCGGTAAATTTTGCTGATGGCGAAGGAACAGCCTACGCAAAAATTGTACCGCTGGTCGACATTTCGCAAATAGATGTTTCGAAAGTTTATGAGTTTAAACTGACTCTGGAAGGCGACAACGTTTCGGAATTCTATAACGAAACCACCTATCGGGCCTCATTTCTGCTCACCTACCAGTCGATTGGTTCCGGAACATTTAGTTCAGAGTTTTTTGGAGGCGAATGGACAGTTCAGATTGAAAAAGCACTTGAAGCTGATGTGTACAGAATACTTGATTGTTATACCGAAGGCTACAACATTTCGTTCTCGGTTAACAGTGAAAACAATATTTTTTATTCCACCCAACAAACGGGCTATGTAGACGAAGATTATGGTATGGTATCGATAGAAATGCCTGATGCCGACGAACCCGACTCGTACTACATGGGCGAACCCTATCGCGATGGAAAAACTTGTTTCCTGCTCGGGCGATTTACGGTTGATGCCGGAAGTTACGGACATTGGTACGAAGTTGTTACGCTACCTTAACCAATGGGCAAAAAAACACTTAACAAAAGGGCTACCTTCACGGTGCCCTTTTTTTATTTTATCCACCCTGCTTTTCGCTTCCACTGCCTCATTTCATTTTGCCTTTCAGCAAAATCTGCAGGAGCCAACTGCTTTTCCAGTTTTGCCCGGTTACGCATTCGTTCTGTTTGCTCCGAAAGCGGGTTTAATCCAATTGCCTTTCGTCTTTCATCCACCTTTTCTAAATCATCAACTGTGTTCGCACTCAGTTGACCATTTATATCCCAATCGAATTGAGTGCCATAAAGCTGTGGTTTTTCTTCAAACACGGCTATTCGATCGGTCAGATAAGCCAAATGCAGGGGATTGGCTTTCTTTTTTTCCACCGCTGCTTGCAGCAAACTTTTGCATTTTCTCATAAATACCGGTTGGCCAATGGCATGCTGAATAACCAACCAGGCTGCTTCGGCAGCTTCTTCCCCCACTTTATCGATGGTGGGGTATCCAATTTCATTTATAATTTTATTTAAAACCGCAGCATTCTGCTTGTGCAAACGCTCCATTTCCAGGTGATATGCATTTCCCAAAGCTCCGGTACTAATAAGGTGTTCCCTCATGGCCAGATCGGCATTTTTTAAATCGATTATGTTGTTTGCATAGGTGTTTAAATCCATACCACCGAAGTAACAAAAATTAAACGAACCTGGTTCCATCCAAGCAGCAACCGCTCTTATGTAAGGTTTATTTTTCGAATATTTTTAGCTTGTTCAATCCGATTAATAATCGAATCAATAATGGCATCGTACAGTTTTTCTTTCAAATACTGGTCCTCTACTCCAAAATCAATGTTCGGATTATCGTTAACCTCCACCACATAGGTTTCGCCGTTAATAAACTTCAAATCAACCCCATACAAACCATCTCCTATAAGTGATGCTGCCTTTTGTGCCACGCTTAAAACCTCGGCAGGAACCTCCTCCAAGGCCACCGTTTCGTGTGCTCCTTCCTTTTCATCACTGTTGCTATTCCAGTCGTAAATTTGCCAGTGGCCCTTTGTCATAAAATATTTACATGCATACAGTGCTTTATTGTCCAACACACCTATTCGCCAGTCGAAATCAGAAAATAAAAACTCCTGGCACACAATCATATCTGATGTTTTAAAAAGTATGTTGAGCTGTGTTTCTGCTTCTTCCCGGCTGTTCACTTTTACAACTCCCAATGAAAAGGCACTATCGGGTTGCTTTAGAATTACCGGGTAAGAAATCTGGCTGAGCAGCTCCTTATTTTGAAGATTTTTTGTGAGTGCAATGGTATTGGGCGTTTTTATTTTATTTCGTTTTAGCAGCTCGTGCTGATAAATTTTATTCGAACATCTTAATATCGACCAGGGATCGTCAATCACAACCAGTCCTTCGGCATACGCCAAACGAGAAATGTCGTAGGTATAATGGTTTACATTGGTAGTTTCGCGAATAAACAACGCATCAAACTCATTAATTTTATCAATATCATTCTGGGTAATAAATTCAAGATAAACACCTTTTCTGTTGGCTGCTGTCACAAACTGCTTTAATGCCTCTTCGTTTGATGGAGGGTTCGGCTCTTTTGGGTTAATCAAAACAGCCAGATCGTATTTATAATTGTCGAGTTTTGGGTAATTAAAACGTTTCTTATTAAGATACTTAACAGCAAAATCATACATTATTTCCTTATCCTCTGCAGGCATATTTTTAATGGTTAATACTTTCATATTTTTTATCAGCCATTTCTCATGCTTTACAAAAGTTATCCGAAACAATGGTGTTTCAAAAAGTTGAAACAGCTTTTGTGTTAATAGCTTGTAGCGTTTTTCTGCTGTTTCGCCAAAATAAATATTTAAGGATAAAATATTTTTATCACACCTCTGCAACTCCCTGTCTATCAAGTCTTCTAACTCAAATGTTGCTGACTTTATAATTTTAATGTTTTTGAAGTCGCGAATGGTAACAATATTCGGAATAGCTCGTTGTCCGCGAGCCGAAGCCAATAACGACACATAATAACCAAAGCTTTGGTATTTGTACGAACTGCAAAGGTTAAAAACACGCAAGTCCGGATTGTTGTGGTAATCAGTATTATTGATGTATTCTTTTACCGAAACTATTTTTGCGTTTATATCCGATCTTTCCCACTTATACGGCTTATCGATTACAATAATATTTTTGTGGTATTTTTGGGCATCATGGTTAGACAATACCAGCTCCATTTTTAGTGCATCTTCGTCCTCGTTGTAATAGTGCTTTAAGGTTTTTAGGGTTTTAAAACCTCTATTTTTATACCAGTGTACCAACCTTTCATTTTTGGCTCTAACTTCAAGCAGAATGCGGCTAAACCCATTCTCTTCGCCAAAAT
The DNA here is from genome assembly GCF_963676735.1 of uncultured Draconibacterium sp. Lineage (NCBI taxonomy): Bacteria > Pseudomonadati > Bacteroidota > Bacteroidia > Marinilabiliales > Prolixibacteraceae > Draconibacterium > uncultured Draconibacterium sp. The sequence continues at coordinate 3,375,077 of NZ_OY781464.1, forward strand.
TAATCACATAATCAAAAAGAATTCGTCCGATACCTTTGTTATGGTACTTGTTTAATAGTGCCATTGAGTAGAACCTCAATGTATGTTTGTATTTTATTAGAACTAAAGAACCAATAGGCTCCTTCTTTGCAGTTTCAACGATAAGTACTTCCTGAGATTTACTTCTAATACCATATCTCAGGTTTTCTTTTGTGTTTTGCTGGAAAACGGGAAAAACTTCCTGTTCAAGATTTACCAAAAAAGATAAATCCTTATCAACAGCTTTTCTGAAATTGATTTTCAAGTGTACAGTTAATCTATCTACTTATTTAACAAATAATATTCACACACGGAGAGCACCTCCCAAGTTAAACACGCCATTAATTATCCTCATTCCACCCTATTCCCAAATGCTTGTTTTTAAAACAAATACAACCTTCAACATCAAATCATGACAGGATGAATCAGACTGTGCTAATGTATGAAAATTAAAAATACTTAGTTGTTATTTATTCTTTTTTGAGCGTGTTTTTTTCGTAAGATTGAGCCCCTAAACAACAACCTCAAAACAAGAGATTAAATCAACTGATAATCAACAAACTAAAAATTAATTGCGCTCAAATAATTCAATTTTAACTTTTTCAACCAGCGTTTGTTGTTTGTCTGGTTGCTGTTGAATGGTACGCACCACATCCATACCCGAAATTACTCGCCCAAAGGCAGCAAATCCCTGTCCGTCGGGGTTTCGTTGGCCTCCAAAATCGAGGTCGGGCTGCGGCCCCACACAAATAAAAAATTCGGTTGAAGCAGTTCCGGGTTCCATTCGCGCCATCGACACGGTTCCGTCGAGGTGTTTAATACCGGTAACTTCAGTGGTTTCGTGGGCTATTGGTGCAATCCCCTCAAAACGTGGCTGCGTATATATGCCCCCTTGTATCACTTCAATTTTAACCGGGTTGCCGGGCTGATTATCGGGGCGTACCACCCGGTAAAACAATGCATTTTCGAAGGTATTAGCTCTTACATGCTTCAAAAAATTGCCGGCTGTTATTGGCGCATTTACGGTATCTAACTCAACAACAATTTTGCCCAGGCCGGTATGCATTTCAACCTGTGGCAGTGCTTGTCCGCTAGAAAGAAATGCAAAGAACAGGGCCGGGAGTAAAAAAAATATGGATTTCCTCATCATTTATGTTCGATTTTATTTTTTACTTGCACTCAAATGTACAAAAAACGACGTGCCCCAGGCATAGCCGGTATTAAAAGAAAGTAAATTTCCATGCAACGATTTATCGTTTTACTGAGCCTGCTGCTATTGTCGGCAGTGGCCATATCGCAAAACACCCTTCGGGTATTTCTCGAAAACCAACCTGAAATAAAAAGCATTGAGCAATTGGCCTGCACCAGCTTTTTTACTAAAAAATACAAGGTTATGCTGGAGCAACCGCTCGATTATCGCCACCCCGAGAAAGGTACATTTTTGCAGCGGGTAATTATTGCCGATAAAGGCCCCAACCGGCCTGTGGTTTTTATTACCGAGGGCTACAACGGCGGCTATTCCGAATCGGCCAACTACATAAACGAGCTCAGCCCCATGCTGGAGGCGAATCAAATTTGTATGGATCACCGGTATTTTGGCGAATCGTGGCCCGAGCCGCTAAACTGGGATTACCTGACTGTACGCAATGCTGCTGCAGATCATCATCATCTGATTAAACTGATGAAAAACTATTATTCGGGAAAATGGATAAGTACCGGCATTAGTAAAGGCGGACAAACCGCAGTGTATCACCGCTGGCTTTACCCCAACGATGTTGAGGTAACTGTACCTTATGTTGCTCCACTTAATTTTGGTGTTGAAGATGGCCGCCACGAGCCTTTTATTAAGACTATACCCGGTACTGCCGCACAACGTAAAAAAATAGAAAATTTCCAGCTTGAAGTGCTAAAAAACCGTGCGAAACTACTCCCAAAACTTGAGGCCTTGTGCCGGGATAAAAACTACACATTTCGTGTTGATTTGGATGAAGTTTTTGATTTATGCGTTTTGGAATATCCCTTTGCCCTGTGGCAGTGGGGTCGATTAACCGACCATGTACCGGAAGCCAATGCCCCCATTGATCAATTGTTTGAACATCTGATGCTGGTTTCGGGCCCTTCGTATTTTGCCATTGAAGGCCACGAAGGTTACAAATCATTTTTTGTTCAGGCAGCCCGCGAACTGGGTTATTACGGCTACGATACTCAACCATTTCAGGCTTTCCTATCCATAAAAACAGCAAAAGGCTACCTTCCCCGCCTGTTTTTACCTAAAAAAATACAAGTGAAGTATCAACCCAAAACAGCGAAAGCAGTAGGACGTTTTATTCAATCTACTGATGCAAAAATCCTGTTTATTTATGGCGAATGGGATCCATGGTCGGCATCAGCATTTGAAGTACCGCAAAAACAAAATTTTCTTAAAGTTGTAAAACCCGGGGGAAGTCACAGCACGCGCATAGCCAATTTACCACAGGTACAAAAGCAATTGGTTAAAGAAACGCTCGAACGTTGGCTGGCAACTGATATACAAGTTCCTTAAAGAAAAAACATAGCTACACCGGCCACCGTAATAATAGCGCCAAGAATCTCTTTCCAATTCACTTTTTCGTTAAAAAGTAAAATAGACGGACCAATGATTAGAACCGGAACAATAGCCATTAAGGTTGCCGCAATACCGGTTTGCGTGTGTTGCACTGCCAACAGCGAAAACGAAACACCCAGAAAAGGGCCAAAAAAAGCGCCAACGGTAATGCGTTTCATTGCCGGGCCATTTTTTAAGGCTGTCCATACACGTGGCCAACGTTTAATAAAAACAAATAGTATTGAAAAACCCACGATGCCGGTAAGCACGCGTATTTGTGTTGCCGAAAAAGCATCGTAATCGCCCATTCCCTTTTTACTGATTACCAGTCCGGCCGCCTGCCCCAATGCGCCCCCAAGAGCCAGTAGAATACCTTGAATAGGGTATGACGATTTTAACTTTCGCACTTTTACGCCGTTTTCTTCCGATTTTTCACGTTTCAGAATAACGATTATAATTCCCGACATGGTTACGGCCATACCCAGCCAGCTCTGTGGCGAAAGTACCTCGCCCAAAAGCAGCCATCCAATAAGTGCGGCAAAAGGTGGTGCCAAAGCCATTAACAGCATGGCTACCCGGGCACCAATTACCAGGTATGATTGAAATAAGAGCAAATCGCCGATAACAAAACCAATCAGTCCGGAAAAAGCCAGCCATTTCCAGGCATACAGGCTTGCATCGCTTGGAAAGAAAAAACCCCGGCTAATCCAACTGTAAACGCCAATCAGAAAAAAAGCAATTACTAAACGTATTAGATTTACGGCCAGCGAACCAACCTTCTTTCCTGCCGACTCAAAAGCCAATGCTGTTACTGTCCAGAAAATGGCCGTAAGCACACCCGCGATTTCTCCAAAATGATTTTGCATGCGACAAAAGTAAATATTTCGGCGAGATGTAAGCCGACCAGTACAAGGTAAACGCGAAATTTGACAGAGGAATTAAAAATGAAATGCCCGGATAGTCAGTTCATTTCAGAAATAAAAAAAAATCCTGGCACCATTGCCAGGATCTTTTGTCCTCTTCTCTAGTCCTTAAAAAAACAACTTAATAAAGTCACAAATTCATAATTGGCTCTCCTCCTCTTTCTTTATCACAACTTAATTGTCAAACAAAAAACTAAATCTACTCTTCTATGCTTTTCTTTATCTCTTGGTTTGTACTTACAAATATATCTAATACCATTAAAGTAGATGCTAACATTTTTGCTGATTCGACCTCTGTAAACAACTGATTTTAAACTACATTTTTGCCTAAACAAAATAATATGCACTTACCAGCCAGGCATAAAAAAACCGTTTTGCTGATTATACAAAACGGTTTTTAGCTATTATTCTGCTAAAATATTACTTATTCAAAAAATCGGCAACGGCTTGTCCCAGCTCCTCGCCTCTTTTGTTTTTTGCAACAATTTTACCATTCTTATCAATTAGCAGGCTTGACGGAATAGAGCTTACAGCATATATTTTTGCTGCAGCATTATTCCAGTATGCCAAATCAGAAACATGGTCCCAGGTTAAACCATCGTCTTCAATGGCCTTTAACCAGGCATCTTTGTCGCGATCGAGCGACACGCCAAAAACACTAAATCCCTGATCTTTATACTGTTCGTAAGTTGCTACCACATTTGGGTTTTCTGCCCGGCATGGTCCACACCACGATGCCCAGAAATCGAGCAGGGTTAATTCGTTTTTCGAATATACATCCGAAAACTTCACGGGATTACCATCCTGATCGTTTTGTGTAAAATCAGGTGCTGTTTGGCCTATTGCCACCTTTTTAAGCTGTTCAATCTTTGCTTTTAAATCGATAATTGCAGGTACTTCATCCAGTTTTGGATCAAGTGCAGCAACCATAGCTTCCAGTTCTGCCTCATCTTTTTCATACTGAATACGACTTAAAAAGAAAGGCGTAACATACGATGCCGGATTGTTTTTCACAAAGTCTTCCTGCAAGGTATTGGTACTTTTGTACAAGGCTTCAACCTGTTCCATTAATTCGTTGGCTTTTGCGGTATCGCCTGCTGCACCTGCAGTGCGGGCTTCCTGGTATAAACCCATGTATTCTTCACTAATTTTTTGAATTTCCTTGTTTATGGTATTAAACTCATCGTGAGTTGCTGATCCTGTAACTTCTGCTGCAAAAATTGAATCGGCTTTTCCGCTTACAGTCATGTTAGCATTTTCAACAAAAACGATGGTTTTTGCCCGTTGCCCGTTAACCGAAAGGTAATACATATCGGGAAATGCCACTTCGCCTTCCAATACAGCAACACCATCTACAATATCAGCAGTGTCAATACCGGCCCATTGTCCCTCGGCACGTTGCTCCAATATAATTTTTCCTTCAGCACCTTCCAGATTTACAGTAATTTTGTAACCTTTTTGCTGCGAACAGGCGAACAAGGCCACACTTAAAATAACAAATAATAGTTTTCTCATTGTACAGTATTTTATATGAATTGAATTCTCGTCGAAGATACGCATTCTGGACATTCTTCAAAACGATTGATTTCAAATAAACAATATTATAAAAACGATTTTAGCTAAATTGCACGTATTAATTGTATGTAACATGAATAAAAACGTTGCACTCGTACTTTCAGGCGGAGGTGCCCGCGGAATGGCACACATTGGAGTTATTGAAGAGCTGGAATCACGCGGATACAGCATTAAAGCGATTTCAGGAACCTCAATGGGTGCGTTGGTTGGAGGAATATACGCTGCCGGAAAACTTAAAGAATTTAAACAGTGGGCGGTTTCGCTGGAACGGCACGATATGTTTCGAATGGTTGATTTCTCGTTTGGCGGAAATGGCCTGATTAAAGGAGAAAAAGTACTGGGTAAAATTCAGGAATTTGTCCCCGACACCCTGATTGAAGAGCTTCCAATCAACTACTCGGCCACTGCAGTAGATTTAAAACGGCGAGAGGAAGTGGTATTCAAAAAAGGGAGTTTGTTTAATGCTATTCGTGCATCTATTGCCATTCCCACCGTTTTTACACCAATAACTCATAATGAAGCTATTTTGGTGGATGGTGGGGTTATGAATAACCTGCCCATTTCAAACGTTGTGCGCAATGATGATGATTTGTTGGTTGCCGTTCATGTAAATGCAGCTATTCCCATTCCTCATCAGTTTAAAAATAAGAAAGATATACTTGAAAAAGAATCGGCTTACAAAAAATGGATGAATGAATTTTATGATTTCCTTCACCTTCATCATCCAAAGGAAAAAAAGGAACGGCTGGGTTTTTTATCGCTCATCGACCAATCGCTGGCAACAGGGATGTTAAAACTTGTCGATCATGCCATAGAAAAAGGGAAGCCTGATGTTCTAATTAATGTGTCGCGTGATGCCTGCGGAACGTATGATTTTTACAAAGCAAACGAACTGATTGAAATGGGACGTTATTCTGCCATTCTTGAACTGGATAAATTAAAATTTAATGCCTGAAATACTCATTATAAATAATGCCGAGCCAGGTATCACCAAATTTGCCGACCCCATCATTAAAATTGTTCAACAAACGGGGAACAAAGCCGTATTTATTGAATATGCCGACTGCCAAATGATAAATCTTAAAGCGTTTGATGGAGTCATTTTAACCGGTTCGCCTCAGGGCGATGATATTGTTGAACACCATTTATCCTACTTTCGTTGGCTAAAAACCTACGATAAGCCCGTATTGGGAATTTGTGCCGGACATCATTTAACCGGTTATTTGTACGGTGCAACTTTACTCCGAAGTCAGGAACCCGAATCGGGCGATTTCGAAGTAGAAATCGTTAGAACCGATTCGCTGTTATATAACCTCCCGCAAAAGTTTACTGTTAGACAAATGCATAACGACTCAATAACTTTACCTAACGAATTTGAATTGCTGGTTACATCCAACACTTGTAAAAACCAGCTCATGAAACACAAAAACAAACCTTTGTACACTTGTCAGTTTCACCCCGAGTTTTATAATCATCAGTTAATCCGAAATTTTATAATGCTCTGTGTAAATTGAGTAAAATAATCATTAAAAAAGCCACCCGCAAAAAACGGATGGCTCTTTGATTTGATTGATTGACTACAATCCTTATTTCTTTTTAATATCGGTAAATTTTGCACCTTTCTCATGAACGGCGTTAACGGCGCGTCCTGATGGATCGGCATTGCCCTGAAATGATGCATCCCACTCGAGTGCAGCGGCGGTACTACAAGCAATTGAAGCCTCTGAAGGCACACAAGATGCAGCAGCATCTGACGGGAAATGCTCGCTATAAATCTCACGATACACATATTCTTCTTTGTTCATTGGTGGATTTACCGGGAAACGATATTGGGCATTTGCCATCATTTCGTCGCTTACTTTATCGTTTGCAATTTGCTTCAAAGTGTCAATCCACCCGTAACCAACACCATCCGAGAATTGTTCTTTCTGGCGCCAGGCCACTTCTTCCGGCAGGTATTTGGCAAATCCTTCACGCAAACAATGTTTCTCCATTTTTCCGTCTTTTGCCATTTTTGCCTCAGGATTAAAACGCATAGCCACATCCAGAAACTCTTTGTCAAGAAATGGTACGCGACCTTCAACACCCCACGAAGCCAGTGATTTATTGGCGCGTAAACAATCGTATAGGTTTAATCGCCTAACTTTTCTTACACTTTCTTTATGAAACTCTTCGGCATTTGGTGCTTTATGGAAATATAAATATCCGCCAAAAATCTCATCAGCACCTTCTCCGGTAAGCACCATTTTAATTCCCATTGATTTAATTACCCGTGCAATCATGTACATGGGAGTGGATGCACGAACAGTTGTAACATCGTAGGTTTCGATATGGTAAATTACATCGCGAATAGCATCAAGACCTTCCTGGATAGTATAATGAATTTCGTGGTGAACCGTTCCGATGTGATCGGCAACTTTTCGGGCAGCAGCCAAATCAGGCGACCCTTCCAAACCAATAACAAAGGAGTGTAATTGTGGCCACCAGGCATCTTTTGTTCCGCCTTCTTCAATACGCTTTGAGGAGAATTTTTTCGCCAGCGCCGAAGTAATCGATGAATCCAGACCACCAGAAAGCAACACTCCATACGGAACGTCGGACATTAACTGACGTTGCACCGCATCTTCAAGCGATTGTGCCAGCTCTTCAATACTTGCCGGATTATCTTTTACATTTTCAAACTCTTCCCATTCGCGAACATGCCATTTTTTATACTCGCCTTCTTTACTATACAAATAATGCCCCGGAGGGAATTCCTCAATTTTAGTACAAAAACCTTCTAATGACTTTAATTCGGAAGCTACATAATAGTTACCCCATTTATCCCAACCCTGATACAAAGGAATAATTCCGATGTGGTCGCGTCCAATCAGGTAAGCATCATTTTCTTCGTCGTACAGAGCGAAGGCAAAAATGCCATTCATTTCATCCAAAAACTTTTCTTTTTTGTCTTTGTACAGGGCCAGGATAACTTCACAGTCCGACCCGGTTTGAAAATCGTATACGCCATCATATCGTTTCCGAATCTCACGATGGTTATAAATTTCACCATTTACTCCTAAAATGAGCTTACGGTCTTTGCTGTATAATGGCTGCCCACCCGACTCCGGGTCGACAATTGAAAGGCGTTCGTGCGCAATTATTGCTTTTTCTCCGCAATAAATACCCGACCAGTCAGGTCCGCGATGACGCAATTTTTTACTCATCATTAGCACCTGGGGGCGCAAATCCTGGGCTTTAACTTTTAAATCAAATGCTCCTACAATTCCACACATATTCGTAAATTTTCTAAGCTGTCAATAATAATGCACCAAAAATAATCACTTTGTCAATACTACAAAATTATTTCTGACATATTTCTATGGATATTAACATTTAACTATCTTTTTAAGAGCCAAACAATAAATAATAGATCAAAATAATAATTCATTTTTTCAGACTACCCCCATCCTAAACATGGCAAATTATAATTTTCAAACAGCTTTTCGCCAGCACCCCCCCAAAAAAACCAGCACAACAAACACAAATAAGGTATTTTTTTAGCTTGAAGCCCCAATTATAAGAATTAGCAAAACAATCACCTCTTTTATAACAATTCAAGTAATTCATTAACATTCAGTGTGGTTCTGTAGCAAATAACTACTAAACTGCACAAAAGATGATGCCACGGGGTATAATAAAAAATAAGCCAGGTGAGAAAATCTTGCCAAACTTAAGACAATTTTATTCTCTTACCCATTTGTTTTAAACAAGCTGACTATTGTTTAGCAAAGTTTAGGAAAAGGCTATCCTTATTAAAATTAGATTGATTTATAGTAAAGCCACAAGTACTGATTGAAGGTACCATAAATAAAAGTGACGAGTTTTTTAAAAGTCTGCCTACAAGAATTGAATTTGTATGTTTTCGCCAACCTGCTCAAAGTTGTATGCTCCTCCCCGATGAAGTTCACATTTTCGCTTGGCACATTCATTTTTAAGGTTGGCAAATAAATTCTGAGCATCTTTTTCAATACAGTCTTCATGGAAAAAACAGTTAAGCTCGTAATTGTTTTCATCATTAAACTGAATGATAAATGCTCCATGTTCCGGAAAAACCAAATCTTCGTAGGCATAACTAATATCAAGGCCGGTTGCATTATTTACAATCTGCCTGACGGCTTCAAGGTCTCTGTAATTCATAATTTAATTGTTAATGTGCCAAAAGTCGACAGAGCGACGTTTTATTAAAGGCTAATTTCTATTTTTATAAGGATAAGAACCACATTCGAATTTGTTGATAAACTTCAGCTTGCTCGTAGGTTTGACATTTTACCAATTGCATATTTACGGCATCATCAAACTCAGGCTCAGAAAAGCCAATTTCCTGCATCAGATGTTCTTTAGATGGCGCTTTGTAGCAGGCCTTTCGGAATTCTCGTTCTGTTGTTGCTCTTTTTACGAATTTTATTGCTTTATCAATTGCCATAACTATTAGTTTTTACAAGCCGTTGAACTACATGAATTGCATCCACTCTCGCATCCCCACAACTCGCGGGCTGCTTTTGATGTAAATGACTCGAGTTGGTTTTGGGTAAAAAAATCTATGTTTCTATTTACATTGCTTCCGCGTGCTTTAAACACCGATAAACCATTACGTGTAAAAACCTGTAGAACCATTGGCGGCAAATAACTGCTGATGATTGTACTTATTCCCATCCGTTTCAGTTCGTGCGTAAACTCTCCCGGGTTCGGACTAATTTCTGTAGCTTTTTTCCACTCAAATGATTTGCGGTCAGAATCATAAATACACACAAACCTGGCGTTATGGAAGCCGTGTGCAATTTTCTCTTTTCCTGTTTCCCTGTTGGCAATTGGTAGCATCACTTTCATATCTTATACTATTTTTTTGCGAGGGTAAACAAATGCAATACCAAAATAAAAATACCGATGATAACCAACTACTTACGCAATACACTTTACTAAAACTGTTCTTTTTTGTAAGAAATTTGGTGTAAATCCTACAAAAATGTAAGTTCTTATTCCTGGTTAAAGCCGTTCAGCATTTCGCCGACACTTTTATTGATAAAATGGCGGTTAAAGGTTTGTTTCGGTCTTTTTAAGTATCCGCTGAAAAGTATAATGGCCGTAGAAATTTTCGATGCCAAAAAGTTGTGCCGTCAAGCGGTCATTTTGTATATGCCCTTTAAATTCAATTATTTTACCGCTGCCGGAATGAAAAGTAAAACACAATTGTTTTCCAATCATTTGAAGATTATCTACCGTATGACTTTGATTTTCATTGTTCAGCCTTAATTCAGCCCCCACTGCATCGTTATTCATACTGAAAATAAGCGTTATGGTTGGCAAGTCGTTAATACCTTTGGCGTTACCAGTCCATTTTCCTTTAAAAAAATGATTCTGCTTTTCGGTATACGAATCAGTATGATCGACAAGCCGGGCAACAAACTCATCTGCACTTAAACCACCATAGCCATAAAAATCCTGGGGCACTATTTGCATTAGTTCGTTCTGAAGAAAAGTTTGCATTATTTCCTTGTTGTAGTCTTTAAAACGAGGCAAAACATCGGCTTCAAACTCCGTATTAATATTTATCACCCGGGCAGGACTCGAATTATTGAAATCAATTTTCGTCATATCGACAATTTTCATTTCCGGGCTCATTCGGGTTCTAAAATATACATTCTTGCCGTTGGCATCAAATAAAACCGACCACTCCGGATCATCGTAAACACGTAACGTTTTTAGCATATAAAATCCATAATCGATTGGGTCAGTTTCGGGATTATATTGGTTTATTAATGTTGCTGTTCGTACAAAACGAGGCACATTGGGGTCGTTGATATCGGGCTTGAATTCGCCACCAAAACCTTCAAAATATTTTAATAATTCGAGTTCCCTTTTATAAGGCGTATTAAAAAGCGCCGGTATGGGCATATCGTCTCCGGAATGCACCACCACTTTGCCTTTAATAAAGGCTATAGCAGCAGTTTTTCCGTTAGCATCGCCCACAAAATAATGCCAGGTCCAGCCATCAATTTCCACTTCTGATGCACACTTTATGGCCTCTGCCGTGGTTGAAAAATTATCGAGAATGTATTGCATCCAGTTCATCTGGTTTAGCTTGGGCAAACTATCATTCTTCGGATAATCGGCCTCTTCGTTCATTTCCCAGATAAACAACCCGGCTTCGTTCATTCCTCCATCCGGAGAGTCTTTACCAAAATTATTGAAGGTTACCGATCCATATCGTGAGATCCAGCTGTGCGACGACGGGTTTAAGCGATCTTTTGTAATTATCTCGCTCCAGGAACGGCCCTTTTTAAATATCCCGCGTTTATTAATAAAAACCAGGCCCGGCACACCAATATCGCCCTCGTTTAGGTTATGACCATAAACCAGCGTATTTCCTTTTTGTAGTTTAAAAGTTGAACAGGCCAGCACAGTTTTATGATTAGGCAGCATTAAAAATAAAGAAGTAACAAACAGCGCAATTATAGTTTGTTCAATTCTCATTTTGTAATTTTTTCGTTAGTTGTTATATGACGCAAAAACTTTCTCACAGTTACTTAAATAGTTTAACAAATATCAAATGTGGCTTGTTCGGCTTTTGTTTTAAGCTCCTTAAGAATTACTTCCAAAAGAAAAGCCACCCTCCGAATTCGGAAAGTGGCTTTTCTATCTTTGGTTTAAAAGCTATTCGCTCTTATTGCATTTCAAATTTATAATCGCCAAGATCTGACAATTCTGAGGCACGAATAAACTCGGCATGCGCTTTCACTTGTGCTTTAGCAAAATTAATGTAGTTTTTAGCTGATTTCAGGAACATACCATCGCGGTTGGTATCGAGCAAAAGCAGGTAGCTCATTACAATGTGCCCGGCCATCTCAACCAATCTACGAGCGTGGAAATCAATAAACTCATTATCATTAGCCGCAGTTACTTTTTTTACTGCTTCTTCGTAATCGGCAGTCAGAATAATTAGCGTACGTTTCAGGTACTCCAATGTTGGCGATACTTTCTCAGCTTCATATACACGAATCTGATTCAGGTAGCCACCGGTTGTTACTCCACGTATTGCAGCCACAACCTGCAGCTGGGTAGTTCCTTCATAAATCGAAGTAATACGGGCATCGCGGTAAATACGTTCAACCGGATAGTCTTTCATAAAACCAGACCCACCATGAATTTGCACTGCATCATAAGCCAACTGGTTCGAATACTCACTGGTCATTCCTTTTGCCAATGGAGTATAAATATCAGCCAAACGCTGGTATTTTTTCATTTCCTGGCGTTCTTCTTTTTCCAGCTTGCGCTCTTCGGCAATATGCATGTATGTTTTATATACATCAACAAAACGTGCCGTTTCATACAACAAGGTACGCGAGGCATCGAGTTTTGCTTTCATTAGCGACAACATTTCGTAAACTGCCGGAAATTTGATAATGGCTTTTCCGAACTGCATACGTTCGTTAGCGTAAGCCACTGCTTCGCGGTAAGCTGCTTCTGAAACACCTACTGATTGCGCAGCAATCCCCAAACGCGCTCCGTTCATCAGGGCCATTACGTATTTTATCAAGCCCATTTTTCGTGAGCCAACCAATTCTCCGGGTGCATCTTTAAACACCAACTCGCATGTTGGCGAACCAATAATTCCCATTTTATGCTCGATACGACGAACGGTTACTCCGCCACTATTTTTGTCGTAAATAAACATAGAAAGACCTCTGCCATCTTTTGTTCCGGGCTCTGAGCGGGCCAAAACCAAAGAGATTTCGCCATCGCCATTTGTAATGAAACGTTTTACACCATTCAACAACCAGGTTTGTTTTTCTTCGCTCCAGGTTGCTTTTAGCTGCACGGCCTGCAGGTCTGATCCGGCATCAGGTTCGGTTAAATCCATTGCCATGGTATCGCCGGCGCAAACACGCGGAAGGTACTTTTGTTTTTGCTCTTCCGATGCAAATTCGTTTATGGTTTCGGCACAATCCTGCAAACCCCAAACATTAACAAAACCGGCATCAGCGCGCGAAACAATATCGGCTGCCATAATGTAAGGCACAATAGGAAAGTTTAAGCCATCATATTTATAAGGTAAAGACATCCCCATTAAACCAGCCTGGTTTAATGCATCAATATTTTCCTGTGTTCCACGTGCGTAAATTACGCGTCCGTCAACAACCTGTGGCCCCTCTGCATCAATACTTTCTGCATTTTCGGCAATAATTTCTCCGCAAATTTCGCCAACTACATCCAAAACCCGGTCGTAGTTATCAATTGCGTCTTCATAATCGTGTGGCGCAAAATCAAATTCATCCTTAAACGTATATTCGCGTTCTTTCAGACGAACAATTTCCTTCATTAAAGGATGATTCAAATGAAATTTTATCTCGCTATTATCTGTATAGTAATTTGCCATTTTCTCGTAATTTATTGACGTGACTACTTGGTGTTCTTTTTATAATACTTAATCATCTTCGGAATAACATCCGCAACATCTCCTGTAATTACATAATCAGCAATTGCATTAATCGGAGCTTCAGGATCGGTATTAATTGCAATAATCTGTGCTGCTTCTTCCATTCCGGCAGTATGCTGAATTTGCCCCGAAATACCACAGGCAATATATAATTTAGGACGAACAGTAACTCCGGTTTGTCCAATTTGTCTTTCATGGTCGGCATATCCGGCATCAACTGCCGCGCGTGAAGCGCCAACTTCGCCTCCCAACACCTCAGCCAAATCATAAAGCAGTTTAAAGTTTTCTTTTGACCCTACACCATATCCTCCTGAAACGATAATTGGAGCGCCTTTGATGTTTACTTTACTTTTCTCCATATGTCGCTCAATGATTTCAACCACAAAATCGGTATCGCTTACATACTTCGCAACATCAAGGTCTACCACTTTACCTTTGTATTTCGGATCAAGAATCTCTTTTTTCATCACTCCCTCACGCACGGTTGCCATTTGTGGCCTGCAATCAGGATTAATAATAGTTGCAATAATATTTCCTCCGAAGGCAGGACGAATCTGATACAACAAATTATCGTACTTTTTATCCTGCTTTTTATCGTAGTGTTCGCCAATTATCAAGCTTGTGCAATCGGCAGTTAGTCCACTATGTAAGGCTGATGATACGCGCGGGCCTAGATCTCGTCCTATGGAAGAAGCTCCCATAAGGGCAATTTGTGGCTTTTGTTCCTGAAACAGATTAACCACAACCGATGTGTGAGGCAAAGTTTGATAAGGATATAACCGTGCATCATCGGCCAGATACAAAGTATCAACACCGTAAGGAATTACTTGCCCGGCAACACTTCCCAGTTGGTGCCCTACGGCAATTGCTTCCAATTTACAATTTAACTCATTCGCCAGTGCACGGCCTTTTGTCAACAACTCTTGACTAACTTCAGCTACCTGGCCATCTTCTATTTCGCAATAAACAAATACGCTGCTCATTTTCTCAATTTTAATTTATTTATTTAATGGCATTAGCCAATAGTGTGACTCTTAATTAACTCCAGCATCATTTCTTCAATTTCGGCATCCTCACCCGAAATTACTTTCGAATCTTTGGCCTGAAGAACTACGTTCTCAATTGATTTCACTTTTGTTGGAGATCCTGTTAACCCTAATTGAGAAGCATCAGATTCAATATCGTTCACAGTCATTTCCTGAATCATAAGATCCGGACGCTCGTTGTATAATACGGTATAATCTTCATTCTCTTTCTGAAGTTCGGTAACCGTTCTAGCCCGCTTATATTTCATTAGTCGTTTAGCATTACGCGAACGGCAGTCGGGTGCTGAACCATTAACAGTTATAACCAATGGAAGAGGTGCCTTAACTGTTTCAACGCCATTCTCTAAACGACGTTTTACGGTAATATTTTTACCTTTTAGGTCAACAATTTCTTCAACATAAGTAACCTGCAACAATCCTAATTTTTCGGCAACCTGAGGTCCAACCTGGGCGGTATCACCATCAATTGCCTGACGACCGGCAACAATGATATCAATTTTTCCCATTTTTTTTAGTGCCTGTCCAATGGCATAGGATGTGGCGAGCGTATCTGAACCGGCAAAAGCTCGGTCGGTAAGCAGAACACCACCGTCGGCACCGCGGTATAAACCTTCGCGAATAATATCGGCAGCCCTTCCCGGGCCCATGGTTAAAATTTTGATTGTCGATTCCGGGTATTGGTCTTTAATACGTAAAGCTTGTTCCAACGCATTTAAATCTTCAGGGTTGAAGATTGCAGGTAGCACTGCCCTATTCACTGTACCGTCAGCTTTCATTGCATCTTTCCCTACATTTCTTGTATCGGGAACCTGCTTTGCCAAAACAATAATGTTATAAGCCTTCATTCAATATGATTTTTGTTGATTGTAATATCTGTTCTATATTTCTGCTTCTCGTTAGCGAGGGTATTGATTTACCCTAGAATTGAAAAGCTAACAAATATAAAAATCGAGCGAAAACTAACCAAAAAGAATGGGGCCTTCAGACCTTTAATGTTTGTTAAAATCCAGCCCACATAGGGCATACAGCTTTTAAACACCCCTCAAAAGCACTACTGGCAATGCTTTAAAACAATTAACCTTGATATTCTAAAATTCTGAGAAGCAAAAGATGCTTTTAATTTAAAACCATTATAAGTAAAAATACTCCTGTAATTATAATTTTTCGTGGTTTTACAGGTGTTTTTTTGCTAATAATATCAGAAACCAGTAAGTTATTTTGCAGTGCTGATTAAAAGAAGAAAAGTCAGAGTAAAACCGAATCAAGTGTGCAAAGGGTTGTGGTAGCCCTTCCTTAAGAAAGTGGATAATACAGTTTAAATGATACACAGGAGAGGAAGACAGCACAAGGTGATAAGTAAAATGTAAGCATCGTTGGTTGTTGAGTTAAGATAATTTTATTATCTTCAACCTCGGATTTTCGAACCAAATCTAACCAAATTAATTCGTGGAACCGGCTCATTTTGAGTCGGTTTTTTTATTTGTTTCCACAAGCATAAATATTAAACAAATGAATGGACTTACTTCTGTTCAACACTATGCTCATTTTAAATTAAAAAAAGAGGAACCAATAAATTGATTCCTCTTAAATATAATAGTTGATACTATTTTTTTATGCTTGTGCAGTGGGGCCACCAAAATTCATTGGTGGCATCATCGGATCTGAACCGGGTTTAACGTTCTTAATAGGCCCGTGCTGCGCTTCGTATTTGGCAACATTATCTTGTAAAGCCATTAACAAACGTTTAGCATGTTCCGGTGTAAGAATAATTCTTGATTTTACATTTGCTTTTGGAATACCGGGCATAATCCGGACAAAATCCACCACAAATTCAGAGCTTGAATGAGTAATTACCGCAAGGTTTGAATAAGTACCTTGTGCCACTTCCTCGTTCAGTTCAATATTTATCTGTTGTGCTTTTTGCTTTTTATCTTCCATCATAATTCTTTTATCGATTATCAGAATGTCTCATATCTACCAACCTGTCGTATTCTGATTTAGAACCTACAACAAGGTTTTTGTATTCTTTCAATCCGGTACCAGCAGGTATCAGGTGACCACAAATTACGTTCTCTTTTAAGCCATCGAGGTAATCAATTTTACCATTAATTGCGGCTTCGTTAAGTACTTTGGTCGTTTCCTGGAATGATGCTGCCGACAACCAACTACGCGTTTGCAGTGCTGCTTTGGTAATACCCTGAAGGATTTGGCTTGATGTTGCGGGGATTGCATCCCTCGCCTCAACAAGTGCCTTATCTTTTCTTCTGAGTTGCGAGTTCTCATCACGCAAACGACGAGAAGAGATAATCTGACCGGCTTTTAAGCCTTCAGCATCACCTGGCTCAACCACAACCTTTTTGTTGTAAATCCAGTCGTTTTCCGACATGAATTCATTTTTATCAACCACTTGCTTTTCAAGGAAGCGGGTATCTCCCGGATCAACAATCTCCACTTTACGCATCATCTGACGAATGATAATTTCGAAGTGTTTATCGTTAATTTTTACCCCCTGCATACGGTAAACATCCTGAACTTCATTCAAAATATACTCCTGAACTGCAGTAGGTCCCTTAATTGCAAGAATATCAGAGGGAGTGGTAGCTCCATCAGACAATGGTACACCAGCCCTGATATAGTCGTTTTCCTGTACCAATATTTGCTTCGATAGTGGAACGAGGTATTTTTTAACATCGCCATTTTTGGTTGTAACAATAATCTCGCGGTTACCCCGTTTAATTTTGCCCAATGAAATTTCACCGTCAACCTCTGATACGACCGCAGGATTGGATGGATTACGTGCCTCGAACAGTTCGGTAACACGTGGCAGACCACCCGTGATATCGCCAGCTTTACCGGCAGCACGAGGAATCTTAACCAATACTTTTCCTGACTTCACCTCTTGGCCATTGTCTACAGCAATGTGACCACCAACCGGAAGGTTATATGAACGAATCATTTCTCCAGCATCGTCCATAATTTTCAAGGTTGGGTTCTTGGTTTTATCTTTTGTTTCAATAATTACACGCTCAGAATAACCGGTTTGCTCATCTGATTCTTCACGGAAGGTAATACCGTCAATCAGGTTTTCAAACTCTACCTTACCATTAAATTCTGAGATAATAACACCATTAAATGGGTCCCACTCACAAACCAAAGTTCCTTTACGGATCTCCTGACCGTTCTTCACATACAATTTACAACCGTATGGTAGCGGATGTGTAGATAGTGGAATATTCGTGTTTTTATCAATAATTTTTAACTCAGCCAAACGACTTACAACAATCTCAATATCCTGACCATCATCATCTTTATACGATACCGAGCGCAATTCTTCAATTTCGCAATATCCATCGTATTTCGATTCAACGGTTGACTGCGCAGAGATGTTACCCGCAATACCACCCACGTGGAAAGTACGAAGTGTCAGCTGTGTTCCAGGTTCTCCAATCGACTGTGCTGCAATAACACCAGTTGCTTCACCTTTTTGAACTTTCTTGCCGGTAGCCAGGTTACGACCGTAACATTTGGCGCAAACTCCAACTTTTGATTCACAGGTTAACACCGATCGAATTTCAACACTTTCAATTGGTGAGTCATCAATTACCTTAGCAATTTCTTCCGTAATTTCATCTCCCGATTTGATGATTAATTCACCATTCAGTGGATGATAAATATCGTGAACAGTTGTACGACCAATAATTCTTTCGAATAATGATGCTACAACTTCTTCATTATTTTTCACATCAGTAGCAACCAAACCACGCAAGGTTCCGCAGTCGTCTTCAGAGATGATAACATCTTGTGCAACATCTACCAAACGACGGGTAAGGTAACCTGCATCGGCTGTTTTAAGTGCGGTATCCGCCAAACCTTTACGAGCACCGTGTGTAGAAATAAAGTACTCCAGTACCGACAGGCCTTCTTTAAAGTTGGCAAGAATAGGGTTTTCAATAATTTGAGAACCTGTTGAGCCTGATTTTTGTGGCTTAGCCATCAAACCCCTCATGCCGCACAGCTGACGAATCTGTTCTTTCGAACCCCTCGCTCCGGAGTCAAGCATCATATAAATCGAGTTGAATCCCTGACGGTCGGTACTTAAAGTCTTCATAACCGACTGTGTAAGTTTCGAGTTTGCATGTGTCCAAATATCAATAACCTGGTTGTACCTTTCGTTATTGGTAATGAAACCCATGTTATAATTGCTGATTACCTCTTCTACTTCAGTGTAGCCGTTACCAACAATATCTGTTTTATCATCCGGGATAATAACATCTCCAAGGTTGAACGACAAACCACCGCGGTAAGCCATTGTATATCCAAGGTTTTTAATGTCATCAAGGAATTTTACAGTAATAGCATTACCGCTTGAATTAAATACATCGGTAATAATTGTACGTAATGATTTCTTGGTAAGAAGCTGATTTACGTATCCTGCCTGACGCGGAACATACTCGTTGAAAAGAACACGACCAACAGTTGTTTCAATGATGTGGTTGAAATATTCACCATTTTCATCAACGTCTTCAACTTTTACTTTGATGATTGCATGAAGATCGATTGCTTTTTCTTCGTAAGCAATGGTTACTTCTTCTGCAGAGTAGAAAGTCATTCCTTCACCTCTACAACCTTCGCGTGGTTTGGTCATGTAGTACAGACCAAGAACCATATCCTGCGATGGTACCTGAATAGGAGCACCGTTAGCAGGGTTCAACAGGTTGTGCGAGGCAAGCATTAACAACTGAGCTTCCAAAATAGCAGCATTACCTAATGGTAAGTGAACCGCCATCTGGTCACCATCGAAGTCGGCGTTAAAACCGGTACATACCAATGGATGCAGCTGAATTGCTTTACCTTCAATAAGAACAGGTTGGAATGCCTGAATTGACAAACGGTGCAGCGTGGGCGCCCTGTTCAACATTACAGGATGTCCCTTTAATACGTTTTCAAGAATTTCCCACACTACAGGATCTTTTCTGTCAACAATTTTCTTTGCCGATTTTACCGTTTTTACAATACCTCTTTCAATCAGCTTACGGATTACAAAAGGTTTGTAAAGCTCGGCTGCCATATCTTTTGGGATACCGCATTCGTGAATCCTCAATTTAGGACCAACAACAATTACCGAACGTGCAGAATAGTCAACACGTTTACCCAAAAGGTTTTGACGGAAACGACCTTGCTTACCTTTCAAACTGTCGGACAGTGATTTTAGAGCGCGGTTGTTTTCTGTTTTAACGGCATTGGATTTTCTTGAGTTATCGAATAACGAGTCTACAGCTTCCTGTAGCATACGTTTCTCGTTTCTTAAAATAACCTCAGGAGCTTTAATCTCGATCAATCGTTTCAAACGATTATTACGGATAATTACTCTTCGGTACAGGTCATTCAAGTCTGATGTTGCGAAACGACCACCATCGAGCGGTACTAACGGACGCAAATCAGGAGGAATTACAGGCACCACCCTAACGATCATCCATTCCGGACGGTTAAGGTTTTTACTTGCTCTGAATGCCTCAACAACCTGCAGGCGTTTTAAGGCCTCGTTTTTACGTTGCTGCGATGTTTCGGTGTTTGCTTTATGACGCAAGGTGTACGACAATGAATCAAGCTCTAAGCGGCCAAGGATATCAAACAAGGCTTCAGCACCCATTTTGGCGATGAATTTGTTTGGATCGTCGTCGTCAAGGAACTGATTTTCTTTTGGAAGTGTATCCAGAATATCCAGGTACTCTTCTTCGGTTAAGAAATCTAATTCTTTAACACCATCCTGGGCTTTTACACCCGGTTGGATAACAACATAGCGTTCGTAATAAATAATGGTATCAAGCTTTTTGGTTGGCAAACCAAGCAGGTAACCAATTTTGTTAGGCAACGATTTGAAATACCAAATGTGAGCAACCGGCACCACAAGTGAAATGTGTCCCATACGCTCACGACGTACTTTCTTTTCGGTTACTTCAACACCACAACGGTCGCAAACAATACCTTTATAACGGATACGTTTGTATTTACCACAGTGACATTCGTAGTCTTTTACCGGGCCGAAAATACGCTCACAGAACAAACCATCACGTTCTGGTTTATAGGTTCTGTAGTTAATTGTTTCTGGCTTCAGTACTTCACCAAATGATCTTTCCAGAATTTCTTCGGGAGACGAAAGGCTTACTGAAACTTTTGCGAAACTACTTTTTGCTTTATTATCTTTTTTGAATGCCATAATTCAAATTAAAAATCAAATTAAAACTGCACCTAACTTATTCTACTCCATTCTTACGCTAAGACCTAAGCCACGCAATTCATGAAGCAGTACATTTAGTGATTCCGGAATACCTGGCTGTGGCATCGGTTCTCCTTTGACAATGGCTTCGTAAGCTTTGGCGCGTCCCATTACATCATCCGACTTCACTGTCAAAATTTCCTGTAAGATATGCGATGCTCCAAAGGCTTCCAATGCCCATACTTCCATCTCACCAAAACGTTGACCACCAAACTGTGCTTTACCACCTAATGGCTGCTGTGTAATTAACGAGTATGGTCCGATTGAACGGGCGTGCATTTTGTCTTCAACCATGTGTCCCAGTTTCAACATATAGATTATACCAACGGTCGCAGGCTGATCAAAAGGCTCACCTGTTTCACCGTTTATTAATCGCGTTTCACCAAAACGAGGCACACCAGCTTTATCGGTGTATTCTGAAACTTCATCAAGACTAGCACCATCAAAAATAGGAGTAGCAAACTTTAACCCGAGCTCTTTTCCGGCCCATCCCAATACAGTTTCGTAAATCTGTCCCAGGTTCATACGCGATGGTACACCCAGTGGGTTTAACACAATGTCAACCGGAGTTCCGTCGGCAAGGAATGGCATGTCTTCCTGACGAACAACGCGCGACACGATACCTTTGTTACCGTGACGACCTGCCATTTTATCACCAATTTGAAGTTTACGCTTTTTAGCAATATAAATTTTTGCCAATTGTATGATACCTGCAGGAAGCTCATCGCCAATTGTTACATTGTAGCGTTCGCGACGTGAAACTGCCTCCGCCTCTTTGTACTTCATAATGAAGTTATTCACCAACCTAAAAATAAGATCATTTTTAGCTTTGTCGGTGGTCCATTTTGAAGGATCGATATTCAGGTAATCAATTTCCTGCAGTTGTTTCAATGTAAATTTAACGCCTTTTGGAATAAACTCAGTTCCGTAATAGTCTTTAACTCCCTGAGAAGTTTTACCATTTACCAGCGTGAAAAGTTTATCTTCCAGTTTTACACGAAGTGCTGCAATGTCCTTTTCCAGTTTTTCATCGATCTGGTCGAGCAATGTTTTAGTTGCTTTACCTTTTTTGTCTTTCGCTACACGCGAGAACAATTTTTTATCGATAACAACTCCCGACAATGATGGAGAAGCTTTTAACGAGGCATCTTTTACATCCCCAGCTTTATCCCCAAAAATTGCGCGTAGCAGTTTTTCTTCCGGTGAAGGATCTGATTCTCCTTTTGGAGTAATTTTACCAATCAGAATATCGCCTGGTTTAACGTTGGCTCCTACCCTAATCAGTCCGTTTTCATCGAGATTACGTGTAGCTTCCTCGCTAACGTTTGGTATATCAGAAGTAAATTCTTCAACACCACGTTTGGTATCGCGTACCTCAAGGCTATATTCATCTACATGAACCGATGTGAAAACGTCTTCGCGAACAATACGCTCAGAAATTACAATTGCATCCTCGTAGTTGTAACCCTGCCAGGGCATAAATGCCACCTGAAGGTTACGACCAAGTGCTAATTCTCCTTTTTCTGTTGCGTATCCTTCGGTTAAAATTTCACCTTTTTTAATACGCTGACCTTTCACTACAATCGGTTTCAAGTCAACTGTAGTTCCCTGATTCGTTTTAGTATATTTTTGCAGATTATAAGTTACCACTTCAGGGTCGAAGCTTACGAAGCGATCTTCCTCCGACACATCGTAACGAACAATAATCTCTTTTGCATCAACAAATTCTATAACACCATCGGCTTCGGCATTCACCATTACTTTGGAATCTTTTGCCACACTTGCTTCCAAACCTGTACCAACAATTGGTGCTTCAGGACGAAGCAGTGGTACTGCCTGGCGCATCATGTTTGATCCCATCAATGCACGGTTGGCATCATCGTGCTCAAGGAAGGAAATTAATGAAGCTGCAACCGATGCAATCTGGTTAGGCCCTACATCCATTAGCTCAACCTGTTCCGGGTCAACCACAGGATAGTCACCATCCAAACGCGCTTTTACCTTCTCGTTTATGAACTTTCCATCTTCTCCAATTGGAGCATTCGCCTGTGCAATTATCCGGCCTTCTTCTTCTTCAGCAGTAAGGTAAAGTGCACCTTCTTCTGATAAATCAACTTTACCGTCTTCTACTTTTCGATATGGCGTTGAAATAAATCCTAAATCGTTAATTTTTGCGAAAACACACAACGAAGAAATCAAACCAATGTTTGGCCCCTCAGGTGTTTCAATCGGACATAAACGACCGTAGTGAGTAAAGTGAACGTCTCGCACCTCGAAACCGGCACGTTCACGTGAAAGACCACCAGGACCTAATGCCGACATACGACGTTTGTGCGTCATTTCAGCCAGCGGGTTGGTTTGATCCATAAATTGCGAAAGTGCGTTTGTTCCAAAGAAAGAGTTGATAACTGAAGATAATGTTTTCGAGTTAATCAAATCAATCGGGGTAAACACTTCGTTGTCGCGAACATTCATACGCTCGCGGATTGTACGTGCCATACGTGCCAAACCTACCCCAAACTGGTTGTACATTTGTTCGCCAACCGTACGTACCCTACGGTTGCTTAAGTGGTCAATATCATCAACATCGGTTTTTGAGTTTACCAATTGAATAAGGTTTTTGATAATCTCAATAATGTCGACTTTTGTAAGGACACGGTTTTCCATGTCCACGTCAATTCCTAATTTTTTATTGATTCTGTAGCGACCAACTTCACCCAGGTCGTATCTCTTATCCGAGAAGAACAGTTTATCAATTACGTCGCGTGCAGTAGCTTCATCGGGTGGTTCTGCGTTACGCAACTGTCGGTAGATGTGAAGAACAGCTTCTTTTTCCGAATTACACGGGTCTTTCTGAAGCGTGTTATAAATGATAGCAAAATCCTGCTGGTTTTGATCTTCTTTGTGCAACAGAATGGTTTTTACGCCCGACTCAAGAATTTCTTCTATATGGTCTTCTTCAATTTCTGTTTCACGATCAATAATTACTTCGTTACGTTCAATCGATACCACTTCACCGGTATCTTCATCAACAAAGTCTTCTACCCACGATTTTAGTACACGGGCTGCCAACCTTCTACCAACGACTTTCTTTAACCCTGTCTTTGAAACTTTTACTTCGTCTGCCAGGTCAAATATTTCTAATACATCTTTATCGCTTTCATAACCTATTGCACGCAACAATGTGGTAACAGGTAATTTCTTTTTCCTGTCGATGTAGGCAAACATCACACTATTGATGTCTGTGGCAAATTCAATCCACGACCCTTTGAATGGGATGATACGTGCTGAATATAATTTTGTACCGTTGGCATGTAAACTCTGGCCAAAGAATACACCCGGAGACCTGTGCAATTGAGAAACAATAACGCGCTCGGCACCATTAATAATAAAGGTACCACGTTCGGTCATGTAAGGCACAGTTCCTAAATAAACATCCTGAACAACGGTGTCAAAATCTTCGTGTTCGGGATCGGTACAGTAAAGTTTCAGTTTTGCTTTTAACGGTACGCTAAAAGTTAAACCACGTTCTATACACTCGTCTATTGAGTATCGAGGAGGATCGACCTGGTAGTCGATAAATTCCAATACGAAATTGTTTCGCGTATCCGATATTGGAAAGTTTTCTTCAAAAACTCTGTATAAACCCTCCCCTTTTCTTTTGTCAGGTGTGGTTTTTAACTGAAAAAAATCTTTAAATGATTTAACTTGTACTTCTAAGAAGTCAGGGTAATCAAACCTGGTTTGTGTTGAGGAAAAATTAATCCTCTCTTTTTTTGCTTGTACTGACATGCATTTATACAGGTTAATTATATAAAATATAAATACACAAAAAGGTTTAGAACCCAATTTACAATGGGTTCTAAACCATATTACCTATAAATAGGTAGCTTGCTTATTTTACTTCAACTTCTGCTCCAGCTTCTTCCAACTGAGCTTTCAATGCTTCAGCTTCGTCTTTAGAGATTTTCTCTTTAAGCGCTTTTGGAGCTTCATCTACAACTGCTTTGGCTTCTTTCAAACCAAGACCAGTAAGTTCTTTTACAAGTTTAACAACTGCCAATTTTGATCCACCAGCGGCTTTCAAAATTACGTCAAACTCAGTTTGTTCAGCAGCAGCTTCTTCGCCACCACCTGCAGCTGGTCCTGCAACTGCTACTGCAGCAGCAGCTGGTTCAATACCATATTCGTCTTTTAGAATACCAGCTAATTCGTTAACCTCTTTAACAGTCAAGTTTACCAACTCTTCTGCAAGCTGTTTTAAATCTGCCATTTTTATTTCTTTTTAAATATTATTTCTAAAAAATTATTCTTTCTCTTTCAGTGTATCAAGAACACCGTGAATTGTATTACCACCAGACTGCAACTGTCCGAGAACTGTTTTCATTGGTGATTGTAACAGAGCAACAACATCAGCAATAAGCTCGTTTTTAGATTTAACGGCTATCAGAGTCTCCAACTGATCTGCTCCCATATAAATTGATTCTTCAACATAAGCCGCCTTTAAAAGAGGCTTTTTATGCTTTTTAGCGAAGTCTTTAATCAACTTAGCGGGTGCATTACCATTTGAAGAAAACATCACTGTAGTGTTTCCCTTTAGTGCATCGAAAATCTCTTCAGCTTCTTTTTGAGAATTCTCAAGAGCTTTCCGTAATAGAGTATTCTTAACAACAACCAGTTTTACATCTTGGCTAAAACATAGTCTCCTTAAATCACTGGTATTTTCAGCGTTTAAGCCTGCAATGTCGGTCAGATAAAAATGGTCGTATGAGTCTATCTGTTCTTGTAACTGATTAATAATAACTTGTTTCTCTGAACTCTTCATAATTCCTCATTTTTATTCTGCAAACGACTTAGCTTCTACTTGAATACCAGGGCTCATGGTACTTGATAAATAGATACTCTTAATGTAGGTTCCTTTTGCAGCAACTGGCTTAAGTTTATTAATCATGTTAATAAACTCAACGGCATTGTCTTTTATTTTTTCAGGAGAGAAAGAAACTTTCCCAATCGTTGTATGAACAATACCAAATTTATCAACTTTAAAGTCGATTTTCCCTTGCTTAACTTCGGAGATGGCCTTTCCTACTTCCATGGTTACGGTACCACTTTTCGGGTTTGGCATTAAACCACGAGGACCTAAAATACGTCCTAACTGCCCAACTTTTCCCATAACCGGAGGCATAGTGATGATTACATCAACATCAGTCCAACCACCTTTTATTTTCTCAACATATTCGTCAAGTCCTACATAATCCGCTCCGGCATCTTTGGCTTCCTGTTCTTTGTCAGGAGTAACCATTGCCAAAACGCGTACTTCTTTACCTGTTCCATGGGGTAACGAAACTACGCCCCTAACCATCTGGTTAGCTTTTCTAGGATCAACCCCAAGTCTAACATCAATATCAACTGAAGCATCAAACTTGGTGAAAGTAATTTCTTTAACCAACTGAGCTGCCTCGTCAATTGAGTAAGCCTTTCCTTTTTCGAGTTTTTCCAAAGACGCTTTTTGATTTTTCGTAATTCTGCCCATCGTAAAAGATATTTTTAGTTATTGAATGGTGAAGCACCTTTTACAGTGATTCCCATACTTCTGGCAGTTCCAGCTACCATTTTCATCGCTGATTCTACTGTAAAGCAGTTCAAGTCAGACATTTTGCCTTCGGCAATTTGTTTCACTTGTTCCCAGGTTACCGAACCCACTTTTTTCACGTGAGGTTCTGGTGACCCGCTTTTCAGTTTCGCAGCTTCAAGTAATTGAACAGCCACAGGAGGTTGTTTAATTATGAAGTCAAACGACTTGTCTGCATAAACAGTAATAATCACAGGAAGAACTTTCCCTGCCTGGTCTTGTGTACGACCATTAAACTGTTTGCAGAACTGCATAATGTTTACCCCTTTGGCACCCAATGCTGGTCCCACCGGTGGCGACGGATTAGCGGCACCACCCTTAATCTGTAATTTAATTAATCCAGCAACTTCTTTCGCCATAACAATGTATTAAAGCGTTACTATTCCTTTTCAACTTGCATAAAGCTAAGTTCCAAAGGAGTTTTACGTCCAAAAATCTTCACCATCACCTGCAGCTTTTTCTTCTCCTCATTGATTTCCTCAATGGTTCCGTTAAAGCCGTTGAATGGTCCATCGATCACTTTTACAGTTTCTCCTACCACATAAGGGATATTGATTTCTTCGTCGGTTTCTGCTAATTCATCCACACGACCTAAAATCCTGTTTACCTCGCTTTGCCGCATCGGTACCGGATCTCCACCTTTGGTGTCGCCTAAAAATCCGATTACGTTTGGAAAATTCCTTAGTGTGTGTGCAACTTCACCCACTAAAGCAGCTTCGATTAAAACATACCCCGGGAAAAAGTTCCGTTCCTTACTGATTTTTTTACCATTACGGATCTGATAAACTTTTTCTGTTGGTATAAGAACCTGATCAACATACCCTTTAAGGTCTCCTACTGCGATTTCGTTATCGATATATTCTTTAACCTTCTTCTCTTTGCCACCAATAGCACGCAGAACATACCATTTTTTACTATTTTCGCTCATATCGACTGCAGGGTTTTTGATTAATAAAATAATCCATAAACAAAATCCATTATGTTTCTGAAAGACAGATCCATAACGAAAATGACTAATGATATTATAAAGGAAGCAATCATTACTACTAATGCGCTACTTTGTAGCTCTTTCCAAGTAGGCCAGGTAACTTTATGTACAAGTTCATCATAAGCCTCTTGTAAATACAATTTTAGTTTCATTCTAATGTAACTTATTTAGCTCGGAAGGTAAGATTTGAACTTACTGTTTTTATACAACCACTCCCATTATTGAGTATCATCCGAAAATAGTCCCGAACCGAAGTCCGGGACTTTTTATCTTACATCTTACTGTATGCTTACAGAATCTCAGTGATCTGACCCGCACCAACAGTACGACCTCCTTCGCGAATTGCGAAACGAAGACCTACGTTTACTGCTACTGGGTAAATCAATTCTACTTCAATAGTTACGTTATCACCAGGCATAACCATTTCGCGACCTTCTTCTAAGTGAATTTCGCCAGTTACGTCAAGCGTACGTAAGTAGAACTGAGGACGGTATTTGTTGTGGAATGGAGTGTGACGACCACCTTCTTCTTTTTTCAATACGTAAACCTCAGCTTTAAATTTATTGTGAGGAGTGATTGAACCAGGCTTAGCCAAAATCTGTCCACGTTTAATTTCTTTTTTATCAACACCACGCAACAACAAACCAACGTTGTCACCAGCCTGACCTTCGTCCAAAATCTTACGGAACATCTCAACACCAGTACAAACTGTCTTACGACCTTCTGCACCCAAACCGATCAACTGCATTTCATCACCTGTGTGGATAATACCAGTTTCGATACGACCAGTTGCAACAGTACCACGACCAGTAATCGAGAATACGTCCTCAACAGGCATCAAGAATGGTTTTTCAACATCACGTGGAGGAAGTGGAATCCAAGTATCACAAGCATCCATTAGCTCAAGAATTTTTTCTTCCCACTCTGGCTCTCCGTTCAATCCACCAAGTGCAGAACCCATGATAACAGGAGTGTTATCGCCATCGAATTCGTAGAAATCAAGAAGTTCACGAACTTCCATTTCAACAAGTTCCAGTAACTCTTCGTCGTCAACCATATCCACTTTATTCATGAATACAACCAAACGAGGAACGTTTACCTGACGTGCAAGAAGAATGTGCTCGCGAGTCTGAGGCATAGGTCCATCAGTTGCAGCAACAACGATAATAGCACCGTCCATCTGGGCAGCACCAGTTACCATGTTCTTAACGTAGTCGGCGTGACCTGGACAGTCAACGTGTGCGTAGTGACGCGTAGCTGTTTCGTACTCAACGTGAGCCGTGTTAATTGTAATACCCCTTTCTTTTTCCTCAGGAGCGTTATCAATTTGATCAAATGCTTTTATTTCACAAAAGCCTTTTTTTGCTAAAACTGTAGTAATAGCAGCAGTTAAGGTAGTTTTACCATGGTCAACGTGGCCGATAGTACCAATGTTCACATGGTCCTTGTCCCTGTTAAAATGTTCTTTAGCCATAATTGCAAAATTTTAATTTATTATCTTTTTAAATCATCTGAGCCGAAGACGAGAATTGAACTCGTGACCTCATCCTTACCAAGGATGCGCTCTACCCCTGAGCTACTCCGGCCTTAAACACACAAAGAGACGGGAATTTAGAACAACTGTTTGTTCAAAATTCCAATCTCTGTTCTGAGCGGGAAACGGGACTCAAACCCGCGACCCTTAGCTTGGAAGGCTAATGCTCTATCAACTGAGCTATTCCCGCTTATAATCTACTGGCAAAAATGCCGTGCAAAATTACAACTTTTTTCCAAACAACCGAACATCTGTCTTCATAATTTCTATTTTTTATTTTACCTACGTCTTTTTCTTTAATCGCAGGAAGAATAATTTAACGATAGAAACCTTGTCTTTCTCTCAAATTCCTTTATTTCAGCTGTCTTCAGAACGTCCCTAAAAAGGGTGTGCAAATGTAAAAATATTATTTTAAAAAACTAAAAATTGTTTCCTAATTTTTAATTATTATTTACTCTTGAGTTTTTCTTTGTACTTAACTAACTGTTTTTTAATGGCATCGATAGCCAAATCAATTGCCTCTTCAAATGTATCTGCCTGTTTTTTGGCGAATAAATAATCTTGGGCAGGAATGGAAAGTTTTAACTCAGCAACTTTATTGTTAGCTGCTTCCGGTTTTGCAACCTTTAAGGTTACCTCTACATTTATAATACCATCAAAAAAAGTATCCAGTTTGTTTACTTTTCTATTCACGAATTCCACCAACTTTTGGTCGGCGTTAAAATGCACTGAATTAATCTTTACTTCCATAATTAATCGTTTTTACCACCCCGGGGGTGGGCTTGTTTATAACTCTGTTGCAGTTTCTCGAAAGTTGTATGTGTATAAACCTGAGTTGCTGCCAAATTTGCATGACCTAATAATTCTTTCACCGCATTTAAATCGGCGCCATTATTCAACAAATGAGTTGCATATGTATGCCTTAAAACGTGCGGACTTTTCTTTTCAAGAGAAGTAACCTTTGCCAGGTTGTTTTTTACTACGCGGTACACTAACTTTTCGTACACGGGCTTACCTTTTTCGGTTACAAGTAAAACACCCTCTGGGTTACCTAACTCCTTGTTTCTGATTTTTACGTAATCTTCGAGTAATTTGTTAATCTCTCTTGGATAAGGAACAATACGTTCTTTATTTCGTTTTCCTAATACACGAATCAAATATTCACTTGTATTAAAATCACGATCTTTCAATTGTATTAACTCAGCTAATCTCATTCCCGTCCCGTAAAACAAGGAGAGAATCAGCTTGTCTCGAATTCCTCTAAAATCTTGTTCAAAAAGGTTATCATCCAACAAATGATGCAGCTTTGTTTCTTCAACAAAGTTCGGCAGCTTTTTCCGTACTTTTGGTAACGGTACGTTTAATGCCGGGTTTGAATCAACAACCTGCTCGCGCAGTAAATAGTTGTAAAACGATTTTACCGCACTCACTTTTCGACTGACTGACCGAGGGCTATTGCCTTGTTCCATAAGGTGCACCACCCATGACCGCATCAGCTTCAAATCTACATCTTTAACAATAAAATCCCCGACCATTTTTGTGCAAAATTCCACAAACCGATCGAGGTCTTTTTTGTATGCTGTCACCGTATGAGTAGAGTATCTCTTCTCATACTTTAAAAAATTGATAAACGATTCCTGATAACTCATTGGCCATCTACAACTAATAAATCAGGAACCACTAAAAGATTTTAGTCTTCCTGCTGCTGCAAACCTTGTACGTAGGCAGCTTTTTTCAATTCTTCTCTTCTTCTTACTGAAGGCTTGGTGAACTTTTGACGTTCGCGTAATTCTTTAATCACACCAGTCTTCTCAAATTTTCTCTTGAACCTTTTTAAAGCTCTTTCAATATTTTCGCCCTCTTTTACCGGAATAATAATCATATCTTTCGGATTTACTTTTTAAAATTGAGGCGCAAATTTAGAAATAATTCATAGTAAATCAAATTTAAAGCAAAAAAATAATATTTCCTATCGCTAAATTTTTGTTTTTACTTTTTTAACGACAAGTAATATAAGGACGTATCTTATCAATAAACTCAGGTTCAAGAGTTTGAATATGCTTTAAATCAGCTATTTCCTTTATCGGTCCATCTTTATCTTTGGCGTTAAGTATTGCTGTTGTTTGTGACTTATTAAAATACGGATGTCTTATCAGGTCGCGGTACTCTGCGAAATTAATCCTGATTTTTTTGATTAATAATGTATCTATCACTATCTGGCCCTCCACGTTCCGATATGTTTCTTCTGAAAAGCCATAAACTTCAAGCAATTGTTGTTTAGAGTAAAAGCCACCAAGCAACTCTCGATATTTTATTATTCGTGCGGCATATACCGATCCTATCCCATTCAACTTTTTTAACTGAGTGGTATCAGCCTTATTTAATTCAACTTTTAAATACTCTTTTACAACAGGTATATTTTCTTTTGCCACAGCAGAGTCGGCTTTTTCTGTATTTTCAAATTTAATGTAACGCTCTATTTTGTTATAGGCAAGCGAGTCCATTCCGTAAATTTTAAGAAGATCAGTGTTTTGTTTGAATGTTCCTCCTTTATTGCGGTAAGCAACAATATTAGAAACCTGAAAATTGTTTAAACCGTAACTTTTCAGCACTTCCTTTTTTGCAAAATTTGGATCGAATTTACCGGTTGGCAATTCTGTTTGTGTTACGTTAGCTTTTCTGCGCCCGCTGTGATCTTGCACATCCGAAATCACGAGGTAAGGTGAAATTTGATTAAAAATGGAATCATTGATACCATAAAGCTTCCTGAAGTCGTGCCTTGAATTAAAATGACCTCCGGCATCACGATATTTTATAAGGTTGCGTTTTACATTTTCGGGTAATGCCAATGAATCGAGTTTACTACCTGCAATTTTATTGGGGTCAAATTCAAATAGCTGGTGCTCTTGAGTTGCGATTTTTTGTTCGTTTTGCAAACTTTTATCCCATTCTTCCAGTATTTCGGCAAGCTGTTCGCGGGTATAAAGCGACCTGGGTTCAAATTGGTTATACAATACTTTTACCCCAATCAAAATAACAACAATGATTGCCAAAATGATTATACCAATTCGGTCACCGCGGGAATATGCCAAGAATCCATTTTTTAACTTGAGCCAGGTTCTCTTCATTGTATTCAGGAACTTAAGAGATGCTAATTTACATCATTAAGTTCATTAAATCAATAAAGAAAAGGACGTTAAACCGAAAGGTTTCTAATAAATCGGGGGAAATTTACCCTGTAATTCCCTCCATAAATAATGCGGCAACTGCAATAATTCCTATAGCAATTGGAGCAATGTAGCGAATTATAAAGAATACTATTTTAAACATTAGCGAAACCAACTGTCCTTTGTTGCTAATTTCTTCCATAAAGGCTGTTCTGCCCATTCTCCATCCTACAAAAACAACAATTAACAAGGCGCCAAATGTTAGCATAATATTTGCCGACGCATAATTCAGAACCCCAAAAATAGTTTGACCAAATAGCTGAAAATCTGCAAGAGGCCCAAAAGACAAGGTCGCCAAAACACCAAGAACACTAATGGATACTGACCCAATAAGCGTTGCCTTTCCTCGCGAAAACTGAAGTTCTTCTTTTAAATAAGCAACAACAACCTCGAGTACCGAAATAGTTGACGTTAATGCTGCCACGCTTAAAAGAAAGAAGAAAATAATTGAGAATATTACTCCTCCGGGCATCGATTTAAAAACATTTGGCAATACCTCGAACACCAAACCAGGACCGGGCGACATTTGATCTATAGATCCAACCGAGAAGGCAAAAATTGCCGGAATAACCATCAGGCTCGAAAGGATGGCAATGCTGGTATCGGCAAAAGCAACCTGTGCTGAGGTTTTTAACAGGTTATTATCTTTTTGTATGTATGAACCATAGGTAATTAGCGTTCCCATACCTATACTTAATGAAAAAGCGGCCTGCCCCAATGCCATTAGAACTGTTTTGAAATTTACGGCACTCCAATCGGGTACAAAAAGATATTTAACCCCTTCTCCGGCTCCCGGCAACGAAATGGCACGCACAACCACAAATATGATAAGCACCAAAAGGATGGGCATTAAAATTTTGGTAAACTTCTCGATTCCTTTTTGAATTCCGGCATATACAACAACAGCAGTTAACAACATAAAAACCAACTGCCAGATTAAGGGGCGGTACGGATGGGTACTAAAATCGGCAAAATTCTTTTCCATATCCTGGGTATGCAACAGTTTCCCTGAAATGGCCTGCACGAGATACTCCAGTGTCCAACCGGCAACTGTGCTGTAAAATGCCAGTATGGCAAAAGCGGTAAGAATACCCAAAAAACCAACCAGGTACCATGGTGTTCCGGGTGCTATTTTTTTAAAAGACCCAAAGGCATTGAGCTGAGCACGTCGTCCGATTGTAAACTCGGATAACATTACAGGGATTCCGATAAAAAGAATAAAACCAATATAGAGTAACAAAAAGGCTCCCCCCCCATTTTGGGTAGTTACCAATGGAAATCGCCATATATTACCCAATCCGACTGCCGAACCTGCTGCAGCGGCAATTACACCAAATTTAGAACTAAACGAATCGCGGTTTCCTGAAGGAAGACTTGACATAACCAATAATGTTTTATAATTTTTTGACGCCTTAAACTTACAACCTCTCACAGATTGCGCCTCAAAAATGCAAAAAAAATACTCATGACAAAAAACTGGTTAAAAAAAACCAAAAAGATTAACCCTGGATTCCGAGAATTTAAAACGGATAACCTATTGCAAATGAAAAAGCAAAGTCATCTCCGGTTAAACTTCGGTTACCAATAATCCACCGTTGTCCTTCGTTGGCAGAAGGGTCACGAAGTTTCATTCCAATATCAGCACGCAAGATAAAATAGGAAAGATCAAATCGAAAACCAGTACCTGTGCCCACAGCAAACTGCCGGTAAAATTTATTCAGTTTAAATTGAGCTCCTTCCCGGTTGTCGCTTTCATTCATGGCCCAAATATTTCCGGCATCTAAAAACAGAGCACCTTCTAAGGCTCCTAATAGTCGGAAACGATATTCGAGGTTGGCTTCAAGCTTAATGTCGGAAGATTGATTGGGATAGGCATCATCTGGAGCTTTATAAGTTCCGGGGCCTAAGGAGCGCACCTGCCAGGCACGAATACCATTGGCACCACCTGCAAAATATTGCTTTTCGTAGGGTAAAACGCGGGAGTTGCCATAAGGTAATCCAACACCAACAAACGCTCGACCAACAACAGAATTGTAACGGTCAATCTGAATGGCTCTTCTCAGCTCGAGGTCTGCCTTTACATATTGTGCAAACCGAATATTAAAAAACTTATAAAACTCATAAGTTTCATTGGTAATGGTGTCAGTAGCTGTTGATTTATCCCTACCGGTAATTCGGGAAAGTGCGTAAAGCAAATTTCCGGAAGATTCAACATTCATTCGCGCGTAGGTATAATTTTTATTCGACGCCAGACGCTGATTATTATAAATAAGGGAATAATTCATTGCAAATATCAGGTGATCGGTAAAACTGCTTTTTATGTACAGGTCTTTTATCGAATTTATAAAATCAGGATCAAACTCGTATAAACGTACCACATTTACATCTAAAAAATTCCATAAGTGTTGGTAATTCTGAGATGTTTTCCAGTCGTATCCTACCTTAAAGTTGGTGATTCGTCGTGTATATTCTGGTCTTTTCTGGTAGTTGTACCCGGCGTTAAAAACAGTTTTTGGCAAGTACTTGGCAAAACTATTTATATATTTTCCGGGCCCCAGAAGTTTTGGAATCATTAGGTTTGTTTCCACACCAAACTCACGGGTATTAAATGCCTCGGTTTGATTGTCAACTTTCCGATGCATTCGTTCTGTCGCTCCTTTTAAACGCAACTGAAAAACCTCGGCTCCTTTAAACAGGTTTCGGTGTTGGTAGTAAATATTACCGGCAACTCCCAGGTTGCCCGAAGTGTTTGTCCCTTCAATGTCAAAAGAGGTTGACTGTTTATTTAACGGTGCCAGACGAATATGACAATCCAGCAAATTTGTATCCTGTTCAGGGTAGGTTTCATTAAATTGAATATCGACAAAACGAAACTGGCGTAACCTGTTTAGGCCATTAAATGTGTTTTCCACCTCGCTGGCATTGTACAAGTCGCCACTTTTCATTTGATTGGTACGGATAAACAAGCCTGGTGGATAAGAGACTTGTTTGTTGGCATAAAGCACCGAGTTGTCCCAAGTTATAGTGTCTGAAAAGACCAGTGTATTTTGCCGGTTTGCGGTTACCGGCGTATTACCGGGCATAACCAAATAAAAGAACTTATTAAGCAGGTAAGGTTTTAAAAGTTTCGAGCTGTCTATTTGGCTGGATTGAATTTCGCCAATATACAAATCCAAAAGCACCTGCCTGCTGTAAAGCGTTGTATCGGCCAGGTACCGAACCTGGTTCTTTGAAAAATAATAGTAACCATTGTTTTGATATAAACTTACTATTCTACGCTGTTGCTTTTCTAATTCGTAAATATCAAAAGGAGTGCCAGGCCGCATTCTGTTTTTAGTAGAATCTTTAAAAAAAATTTCTTTCAATTCCGGCGTTTCAAAGTGATAGTTAATGCGCCTTATTTTATATTGCTGTCCAGATTTAACCGAAAACGTCAGTGTTGCTTTTTGCTTTTTTTCATTAAAATCTACATTTTTTTCTACTTGGGCCTGGTAATATCCTTTCTGCCCCATGTACTGTTCCAGCTGATCAACCGAACGTTCAGCCATTACATTATCATAAATTTGAGGGGCCTCTCCAATTCGTTTTAACCAGTCATCAGTCTTTTTCTTCGACGACAAATTATAGAGCATCAGGTAAAATTTTATAAAACCAAGAATCTTATAATTTTCTTTCTGCCGAAGTACTGCACGGGCTTCTTCTTTGCTAACTTTAGGGTTATCAACTTCCAGTTCAACCTTTTGTAATAAGTATTCCTGCTCCGGAACAAAACGTGTTTGGGAACACGATGCCAAAACCACGACAGATAATAACATTATCCACTTAAAACTTCCTGTAATCTGTTTGTACAACCGCTCTACCAATTCCAACAACTTTTATTTTAACAAAAATAACCAAGAGTTTTTTTAGAAAAAGTAACTTTACCTTTATTATCTAACAATTGGGTTAAAATCAATGATTGGTAAAAGTACAATAAAACTTATTAATTCTTTGGGATTAAAAAAATACAGAACAAAAGAAAATTTATTCCTTGTTGAAGGCGACAAAATGGTTGGTGAAGTATTGCAATCTGAACTTGAAGTGGAGATTTTAGTTGTGACCGATCATTTTTTGCAACAAAATGTACTTCCCCCAAATTCGGCAAAAAGAATAATTGAGGTAGATCAGAAAACGCTGAAAAAAATTAGCTTGCTTCAGCACCCACAATATAGCTTGGCCGTTTGCCAAATTCCGGAAAAAAACAATTCGGAAATTGAAATCGGAAATAACTTGTCCATATATCTTGACGGAATTCAGGATCCGGGAAATATGGGAACGATTATACGTATTTGCGATTGGTACGGTGTTGATCGTTTATTCTGTTCGCCGGATTGTGTTGATTGGTATAACCCAAAAGTAATACAGGCCAGCATGGGGTCTTTCAATCGTGTTGAGTCTGTTTCCTGTGAATTTGAGCCGCTATTCAAACTTGCAGAGCAATATAATGTTCCGGTATTTGGTGCATTTATGAAAGGCGAGAACATTTACCAGCAGGAATTGCCAGCCAGAGCTGTTCTTGTAATGGGAAACGAAGGTAAGGGAATAAGGCCGGTTATAGAAAAACAGATCAAAAACCGCTTAAGCATTCCTAATTTCTCAACGAATGCTGTTAAAGCAGAATCCTTAAACGTATCAGTTGCAACAGCAATAATTTGTTCTGAGTTTAAACGAAATTACTCGAAGTGAAACGACAGTGTGAATATTTTCGACCGTAGATTTTTTATGGATTGGGCATAATACAAACGTTGTTGGCCTCCCGGCAAATCGCCTAACTGGTTGTTTAATCCAAGGCTGAATTTTGCTTCAACAGAAAAACGGAAAAACGGGAAATAATGGTCCCAGCCACCGCCAAGCTCAGCGTATAATCCACCGCTCTTTAGTTTTATTAAGTCTTCCTGCGCCGTACGTGAAATATCATGTCGATAAGCGCCACCAAAAATAACATAAGGTCTGTCGTTGTTAATTCGCCGGGCCTTATACTTTAATAGTAGCGGAAAATCAAGAAATGTTGAACGTATGGTATAATACGACAAATCTTCATCATACACGTTAACATCTTTTACCGGCACATTAAATGTCAACTGTCGCTCGCCAAACGAAAGTCCGGGTAAAAACCTCAGGTTAAAATCTTTCGACAACCGCATACTGGTTATAATACCAACTGTAAAACCAGGAATTAAAGTGGCCACATCTGATCGGATTTTACTATCCCATGCAATTCGGTCAAGAGGGTATGGAATAAAATCGGGATTTTCACCAATGAGGTTGTAATTTACCACATTAAAATCGAGGGTATTCATTCCAATCGTAAACCCAAAATGAAAAAGTTTATCATCGAAGGTGGTGAGGTAGTTAATTTTTTGTTTCTGTGCAAAAACACTACAACCAATAAACAGGACTATTATTGAGATAAAAACTTTCTTCACTTTCGTAAATTGTTGCTTTTATGAAAAACAAAAAAACAAAAACTTTATTGTATTAACGGTTCTATTTGTTGGGTTTATGTGCCAGGTAAATTGAGGCTATTCCAAATGTTTGCCTAAAGCACTCATTATGTACAAATCCAACATCGGCTAAAATAGTTAAAAATCTGTCACCATCCGGAAATTCATAAACCGATTCGGGCAAATAAGTATATGCGCTGCGATCTTTTGATATAAATCTTCCTATAAACGGTAAAATATATTTAAAATAGAACATATAAATCTGCTTAAAGGGAAAATGTACAGGTTTTGAGAATTCGAGTACAAAAAAAGCACCACCCGGTTTTATTACCCTAAAAATTTCAGTTAAACCTTGTTCCAGGTTTTCGAAGTTACGAACACCAAAACCAACGATCGCAGCATCAAAAGCTGCATTTTTAAAAGGGAGTTTTTCCGAATCAGCTTTTATGAAATTTATTTGTTTTTCAAGACTTTTGTCCCGAATTTTTTTCCTGCCCACATTCAGCATCCCTTCAGAGATATCAATCCCGGTAACTTTAACCGCCCCAAGTTTTGTTGCTGCAATAGCAAAGTCGCCTGTCCCGGTTGCAATATCAAGGATATTCTCAGGAGCATAGGGTTTCAACTTCCGAATTGTTTTCTTTCGCCACAGTTTATCAATGTTTAATGACAAAACGTGGTTAAGCAGGTCGTATTTTGAGGAGATATTATCAAACATCTCCTCTACCTGACCTTTTTTTGACTGTGTTGATTGTTTGTAAGGAAGGGCTGCCATTAAGATCCTACGGTCATTTTATCGATATAACCAAACGACTCATCGTCTATTCTGATTTCTCCTTTCGTAACGTGCCCCAGCGTAAAGAAGGGTACATTAAGTTCCGACATCGCATCCACAAAATCATCTTCTTTTTCCGGATTCACACCAACCAGCAGGCGGCCCATTGCTTCGCCAAACAAAAAGGCATCGTTTCGGGTTTCTGCGTCAGTGGTAATATCAAATCCTAATTCGTTTGGAATGGCAGCACGCAGCAAAGTAAAAAACAAACCACCTTTGCCAACCGGACTGGCACTCTCAATCAGATTTTTGTCTGCTAATACTTTTATGGCTTTCTGAACAGCCAATTCATCTTCAATGTTGTAGGCGGGCAGCGGCGATTCTGATATACCGTGATAAAACTCAAGATATTCCGAAGAACTGATGTCGTTTAACGATCTGCCAATAACAAAAATATGGTTGCCTTTGTTCTTAAAACTATGCGTTATTAGGCTTACATCTGCAGCCACCCGCGCCATCATACTAATTATTATGGTTGGAGGCACAGGTCCATGTTCCGAGAAATGGTCAAAACGAATTTTTCTGTCTGAAATTTTTAAGCCAAACTTTGCAGCTGCATTTTCTAATCCTTTTTTGGCTCCGGATGCAATAAACTGTCCATTCGGATCAGCAATGTCGATGTGATACAAGAAGGCACTCAAAGCGAAAGGTTTGGCACCAAAACACAACATTTTCCGGGTAGCCCGTGCAATAAGAATTTCAGTTGCTTTTTGCGGATCGTTTTCTAAATGATGGTGAAAGGCATGCGTACTCATTGCCATACGTGTGCCATTATTATCCATTTCAAAAATGCCGGTATCGTCGGCATCGCTATCGCCAATCGATTCCGGAGAAATACCTTGCTCACTAAAATCGTTAAAATAATTAATCGTTGATAAATTAGGATTTACCATTAGCGAGAAGACTATCTCCTCCAGGTTTTCTGGTTCCGCAATTTGATCTATCGAGAACTCTTCTTTTGTTTGAACAGCATCACTCATACAGCATTTTTTTCTTGTTAACCTCTGGCAAAGGTAATTAAGTAGGTGATTTTACCATAAAATTTGCTTTCTTTTTTGTTCCTGATAATACCGTTTGGTTTTGCGTGTTGGAATATTTGATTTTTATGTTTGAATAACAAAGAAATGGTGAAAACAGCTAAAAATGCTTAATGCCGTGTATTGTGATTAAAACCTTGGGGAGAATTTAACTAACTTTGCAACTTAATTAAAAAAGAATGTCAGAAGCAATAGTAGTTACACCGGTTAAAGATTCATTGGAAACAACCAAACGTACCATTAAAGCGATAATGGAAGCTAAAGGTAAGTTTGATTATTTTGTATATAATGATTTCAGTCAGCCAGAAACCCGGGACTTTTTAATCGAGGCTGCCACAAAAGATCGTTTTTCTGTTGTGCACCTCGAGGATATAACCAATACTCCTTCTCCTAACTACAAGCTGGTTTTGCAACAAGCACAGCAAATGGCCTTACAGTCTCAGATTCCGCTAATTTTAATAGAGTCTGACGTAGTTATCAAAAACGACACAATTGAACGTTTACTTGAGCTAATGAATTCGAAACCAGATGCAGGAGTTATTGGGGCTATTACAGTTGACAAAAATGACAATTACAACTTCCCATACAATTTCGAGAAGCACAAGAGTAACGACGTGGTTGATACTTCGCACAGTTTAAGTTTTTGTTGTACACTGCTAACTGTACCTTTTTTGCAAAAATTCAGTTTTAATGATTTGGCACAAAATAAAGACTGGTTTGATGTTTTTATCAGTCGCCAGTCTAAAAAGTTGGGATTTAGTAATTATCTTGCAAAAGGTATAAGGGTTTTACATTTGCCGCATTCGAGCAGGCCCTGGAAAAATCTGAAATATAAGAACCCTGTTCTGTATTATTTAAAAAAATATTTTTAAAACGAGACCGAATTTAAATGCAGGAACACTTATTAAATAAAAGAAACAAAGCAATTGGACATCTTCTTTTCTGGGCTGCCAGTATTTTGTTTTTGTGTTTCATCTTTTTTATTTACAGTCGCGAATTTGATCTGAAAACTTTAGCCAAAGCTGTAACAATTAATGCAGGTTTTGGCATTGCCGTATATTTCAATTTGTACATTCTAATTCCACGTTTTCTTACCCGTAAACAATACATTTATTACCTGTTTTGGCTGGTAGTTCTTATTTCCATAAGCAGTTTAATCCTTCAGGCCCTTATTGTTTACCCGCTAAGATTATTCCTTGAGGTCTCTGAGCAACTCACGTCAATTAGTTCCGAGACCCATTCCGCCTTCTTTTTTGCCACCCTGTTTTATGTTGGCATTACTACATTTTTAAAATTATTTAAGGATTGGCTTTCGCTGCAAGACATCAACTATAAACTTGCAAAAACCGAAAAGGAAAAACTTGAGGCAGAGCTGAAGTCTTTAAAAGGTCAGTTAAATCCGCACTTTTTGTTTAACTCTTTAAACAATATTTATTCACTGGCCTTAATCCAATCGGAAAAAGTTCCGGATCTGATTCTGCGGCTGTCTGATTTAATGCGCCACATTATTTACGATTCAAAGGACAATTTTATTGCTTTACAAAAAGAAATTGAATTTGTGGATAATTTTATTGCTTTACAGAAAATACGTATTACTGAAAATACTTCAATTAATTATACTAAACCTTCCTCGGTTCCTTCCGCATATATTGCTCCTCTTCTGTTTGAACCTTTTATAGATAATGCATTTAAACACGGTTTGCCAGGAACAGAAACGGATCTTATCGCTATTTCCTTCGAAATAGAAGATGATTGGTTAAGTTTTCGTT
The DNA here is from genome assembly GCF_963676735.1 of uncultured Draconibacterium sp. Lineage (NCBI taxonomy): Bacteria > Pseudomonadati > Bacteroidota > Bacteroidia > Marinilabiliales > Prolixibacteraceae > Draconibacterium > uncultured Draconibacterium sp. The sequence goes on from NZ_OY781464.1 coordinate 3,416,481, forward strand.
TGGAGAACAATTATTCAAACGAAGAAAATACCAATACCAAGAACTCAGGAATAGGTATTGCAAATGTAAAACAGCGTCTGGAACACCTTTATAAGCCCGGAGAATACCATTTACAAATTGAGCGGGCAAATGATAAGCACTCGGTACTTTTACAATTAAAACTTAAAACAAATGGCAATTAAGGCTCTTATTATCGATGACGAACCCCTTGCTCAGAATGTGATTAAACAATACGCACTTAAAATTCCTTTCCTCGAAATCACCGGAGCATGTAACGATGCTATTTGTGCTCAAAAATTTATTCACGAGAACGAGGTTGATCTTTTGTTTTTAGACATTAATATGCCGAAACTCTCAGGTATATCATTTCTTAAAACCTTAAACCGACGCCCTCTGGTTATTTTTACTACTGCTTACTCCGAATATGCACTAGAAGCCTATGAGCTGAATGCAATTGATTACCTGAAGAAGCCATTCTCATTTGAACGGTTTTTTAAGGCTTTTAGCAGAGCCGAAGAGCTTTTTTTATTAAAGAACAAACAAGAAACTACTGCGGAAAGCAATAAAGATGTAAATGATTTTCTATTCATTAAAGCAAACAAAAAAACCATAAAAGTTAAGTTTTCCGATATTTCTTACATTGAAGGCTTAGGAGACTATATCAAGATACATCTTAACACCGAGAAAATTGTTACAAATCTTTCTATGAAGAAAATTTTCTCCTTGCTACCGGAAGACCAATTCTATCGCACCCACAAATCATTTATTATTGCAGTTGATAAAATTGAATCGTTAGAGGGCAATATGGTTAGTATTTCGGGAGAAAAACTACCAATCGGCAATAGTTATCGCTCCGACTTTTTTGACTATATAAAACGCTTTACTGCTGATTAGAATTAAATAAAACCTTGTTGTTTTAATGTTTCCAGCATTTTAACCGAAAAAAAGTTATTGTCTGCTTCTTTATAGCGTACATCGGTAAATACCTGTGCTAATGTCTCCTTTCCATTCTCTGCCACAAATTTTTTCGAAGCGTCCAGATTCTCCTTGAATTCGTACAGGCGATCGATATCAGACTTTTTGTAGTCACAATAGCTCTCATTATGAATAATTCCTTCCAAAGGAATTCGGTCTGTTAACTCAGGTACCTCCTCCGGATAACCTAAAGCTACAGTAGTTACCGGAAAAGTAAGTAAAGGCAGGTCTAACACATCAATAATTTCCTTTGCATTGTATGTCGTAGTGCCTAAATAACAAATACCAAGCCCATAATTCTCAGCAGCTATACAAACGTTTTGGGCAACTAAAATAGCATCAATAAGAGCATTTGTAAACGACAGGAAGTTATTATATCCTGGCTTTGCATTATTAAATTCGCACCATTTTGTAAATCGATTAAAATCGGCAACAAAGGTTAATAGAACAGGAGCCGTCTTAGCAACGGGTTGATTAAAATGCAGCGGTGCCAGCTTTTCGATACTTTCCTGACTACGGTTAACAACAATGCTGTATAATTGCATATTCCCGGTTGTAGAAGCGCGTGTGCCCGAATAAAGAATACTCTTGAGCAGCTCTTCACTAATTTCCTTGTCTTTAAACTTCCTAACCGTTACATGCTTGTTTAAAAGTTCCATTACAACTCACTTTTTTAATGCTTATTCTACTATTCTATAAAATAAAAAAGGGAAGCTAAAAGCTTCCCCTTTTTAATCAATCAATTCGGTATTACCTTTTAATAATCCTTTCTGATTTAACGATTTCGTCGTCAGCAATTAATGTTACAACGTAAACGCCAGTTACCAGATTACCAGTACGGATTTCATAACTTGGATATTCAATATCTAAGATTCTTTGACCAGCAATGTTAGAAACAACTACACGGTCAAGTTTATCTGCATTGTCAATTCTAATGAAATCATTGAATGGGTTAGGATAAACCGCGAATTCAAGCGTTTCGAATCCTGGCTCTACACCTGTTGCCCAGTCAGGACCTGTAGTAAACATCCAGTCTCCTGTGTTACCGTCCCAAGCAAGACCATCTCCCATTACAATACCGCTGTCAACAGCTACCACATAAGTAGTGTTTTTATCTAAACCAAGTTCTCCTTCAGCTACTTCATAAGTTACTGTAATTGTATTACCATCTACCATATCTTCTGTGATTTCTATCATCATGTATGCTTCGGTAGAATCTTTTGGAGTTACTGTTAAGTATCCCATTACTGAGTCGTTGAACCAAACTTCATCTTCAAATACGATTGTGAATACCGGATGGTTATCAGCAATAGTATCCATTGGAGTTACAGTATCAAGAACAGGAGCGGTTCTGTCTTTTTCAGTTACCATTACATTAATTTCTGCAGTACAAACTGAATCCATATTGTAGATGAATGTGTAATCACCTACATAAAGCATAGTGTCTAACATCGCTTCTTCGTATTCAAATTGAACAGCTTCGCCAGTGTAAGTAACTAATGTAGTATCCATGCTCATTGGGTAATCCAATGTAATGGTATCCATAACAGCACACTCGTGTACATCGTATACAGTAATGTAGTGCATACCGCCACCTAATACTACCATGTCATCAGTAACTACTTCGTCACCAACCATTACAGTGTAAGGTGCAACACCTCCGGCAGGAGTAATGGTAACTTCAGTTCCACATCCATCAACATCACCTGCAACTACAGTAACAGTAAGTTCGTCGCTGATTACCTGGTCGAATGTTACTGAATCTTTTGCAGACTCACATCCCATGCTGTCAACAACATATACTTCGTAGTGTTGGTCGTCATCACTTTCGTTATCAAATTTGAAGATTTGATCTAAGATGATGTCACCTTCTTCGTACCAACCTGTTTCACCAAAGTGAGGAGCTGATTCAATTTCGTATTGTCTCCATACTACTTTGAATTTACGTCCTTCTTCACCTTGTACACTTACTTTAACAGAAGCAGCTGTGTCTCCTGAACAAGTAACGTCCATCATGTCGAATGTAATAGGCTCAACAGGAATAATTTGTAATGTATTTGTTGTATCTGTACAACCATTAAAATCTCTTACAACTACAGTATATGATTTACCAGTTTGTACTAAGAATGAATTATCTTCCTGGTAATCAGTTTTTATGTTTCCACTTTGCCATAATTGGTATTCAAATGGAGCTGTACTTGAGTCAGTAACTGTTACTTCAATGTAACCTTCAGTTTCATCAGGACAAGTGAACATACCTTCTGCTTTGTCTAATACAGCTACCAGTTCTTTTGGCTCAGTAACTTCCACTGAGTCCATCGTAGAACATCCAGTTGCATCATGCGTTACAGTGATGTAATATACACCTGCTCCTACATTTTCTAAAGTATCCATTTCAACACCGTCGATTTCTACAGTAACTTCTGGATCAACAAGTGGAGTACCGTTTTCAGTTACAACTACGTTGCTAACGATTACATCAGCTGTACTTTGACCATTACATTGAATAGGATCTTCAACGTCAACATCAAAAGTTACAACGAAAGCAGGTTCTTCAATTTGAACACGCCATTCGTTAACAGGCTGATCGTTTTCATCGTATTCACCACCGATAATACAGTTGTTAGAGTCTTTCGCCCATACAACCCATGTTCCGGCCATTGTTACACTGAATACGCTATCGCTTACCCATTCGTCGCCATCAACAGCAGGAATGTCTTCAATAAGAATGTGACCTGTTACAGGATCAGCTAAAGCTGCATAGTATTCGTAGTTTCCAACACCGCCTGAGGCTTGAATTGAAAACATACCAGGAGCCTGACAAGTAATGTCCTGAATCCAGGTAGCTTCAAGATCCAATTCTGTTGGTTCTGAGATATCTAAATTATTAATGTCAAATTCACATCCTTCAGCATCTACAACTGTTACACTGTAAGAACCTGCAACTAACATTTCAAATACGTTTTCGCCATCAGCATCATAAGTAATTGTATCAATTGCTACAGCTGATTCTGAAAGTACTAATTCGTATGGAGCAACACCACCGGTAACCGAAGTAACTTCAATTACACCTTCGTCGCTGCCATTACAATGTACTGAATCAACAATAATAGCTACACCTTCCAATTCGCTAGGTGCACCAACAATTACTACTTCACTGTATTGACAACCTCTTTCACCATCACCAATTTCAGTAGCAATAACAGTATACGAACCTGCTGCTAATGTATCAAATGTGCTGAATAAGCTATCTGTGTATCCTACAATTGTATCGATACCAATAACTTCAACCATGAAAGTATCAGTGTTGCCACCGTCTACTGCAACTGAAATCATTCCGTTAGGATCTTCCAGACAAGAGCTGGTTACAGAGTCAACATCAACAACCATGGTTATAGGAGCTGGCTCCATAATAACTACAGTTTGTGGTTCTGATGGACATTCAGGAGAGTCTGCATCGCGTACCCAAACCTGATATGTACCTGGTTCTGTAATAACAACTGTTTTTTCGTCTGAACCTGCTGGGAATGCTAACCAAGGAGCAGCACCAATTTTAAATTCGTAATTACCGCTAACACCGCCGTAAGCTTCCAGATAAACTTTACCATCGCTGGCTCCGAAACAAGAGATGTCAAGATAATCCATATCGAAATCTACAGCTTCTTTTGGCTGCGTAATAATAATAGGCTCACTCATATCGCCTTCACAACCGTTAAGGTCGATTACTTCCAATACGTACCAACCTGCAGGAAGACCTGTGAAAATAGTAGTGGTTACTGAATCATATTCTTCAATAACATCACCCATATATTCGTGTAAGCTGTATACCAATTCGCCTGAACCACCAGTGGCTGCTTCGAATTCGATAACACCAGAGCTATCGCCGTAACAAATATTGTGTGTAGTAGAAATAGTATCTCCAACTAACAATTCGTCGTAACCGGCTACAATAATTGAGTCAGAAACAAAACGAGTAGTATCGTTACAGAACTCATCCCAAACTACAGCAAAGTAAGTACCTTTACTAACGTTGATATTCACAGAGTCTGCACCTTCTGGCCATTCTAAACCATATTCGTACATTTCCATGTTCTCAGCAGCAGCCTTATTATTAGCCAATGCATAGTAAATATCGTAACCATCCATAGCTGGATCACCATCTAATTTTAAGGTGATTTTGCCATCGTTTGATTCGTAACAAGAAGCTACCTCTGTAACAGTTGCTGTAACAGTAGCTAATTCCTGTTCTCTAACAGTAAAGGTGAAGTAATCAGCTTCGCCATCACCGTCCTCATCTAATTTACATCCGTAGCTATCTTCAAACCAAATGTAATAGGTACCTGGTACAATTACATCGTCTTCAAGATGCCATGGTCTGAACTCAAAATAGAATTCATCGTACGAATAATAATCATAAACGTAAATTTCATCTCCAGCTAAATAAACTGAATCAACATCGGTAGTTACATATGCTCTAAGATCACGATTATAATCATTATACAAACCACTCCAGTATCCGTAACCCCAAACGCCGTTACTTGTTTCGCCTTCACAAACCACACTATCAGAATACGAAATATCATAAATTTCATGTTCCGCATCATCAATCCAAACATAGTAGTCGTCCATAATATCCGGACAGTTGGCATCTCTTACATATAAATAATAGTAACGATCTCCACGCACGTTAAATACGTTGTCTGCATACCAGTCGTTACCATTAATAGAATATTCGTATTCACCAGTTCCACCGGCTGCATAAATTTTAACTAATCCATCATTTCCTCCTGGACATGTTGGTTCTACCTGATCGTAGTCGTAAAGATACACAGGAGATAATTCGTCGATTTCAATATCTTCCGGCCATGCTAATTCACAGTCTGTTTCATCAGCATCTCTTACACTTAATGAATATTCACCCGCAGGCACATACCATGCCCATGCAGTATCTTGCCACATTTCGCCATCGAAACTAAACTCATAGTTTCCTGAACCACCTGTTAAATTTTCAATAGTTACCCAAGTGCTATCGCCATAACAAATAATAGTGTCGTTATACACTACGTCATAATGTAAGTCTTCAGGAGACTGCACAGAAACAACATTACCAGTTCCGTTTGGATTAACGTATTCTGCGGTATCCATACATGGATTTCCAACATATAATGAATAGTAAATTGGCGACAAGTCTTCAATAAAGATAGTATCACCTATCATTGAAACAGGAGAACCACCTCCAACCCATGCAGTGTAAGCAACACCGGCAGGCTCAATATTAAACACTTTAATTACACCGTCTTTAGTTGTAGTATCACCACAACTAACATCTACAATTGCAATATCAAATGTAATTTCTTCTGGCTGAACAATAACCAAAGTACTGTCAAGATTACCAGGACAGCCTAAGCTATCTTCAACTGATACCGTATATGAACCGGCAGGCACTGATATTACTGCAGGAACAATTTCTGTAACGGTCATACCACCAATAGTGATATCATAAGATCCATCAGCATAAGGAGTACCACCAATTACATTTACAGTAATATCTACTGAATCGCCTCTACATAACACGGAGTCAGTAGAAGCTTCAAACTGAGTAATTTCAACTACATCAGGAGGGTAATTCACATAAACTGAATCCCATTCTGAAACTCCACAATCAGGATTTACACCCTGAACAGCAGCATAGTACCAGCCACCTGCAGCAGCAAACTGTGTACCACCTTCATAAGCGTAATCCGAGTAATCACCAGCTGGTCCTACCCAATCAGCACTATCTACAAAATAAACTGTATGTGGAGGATGGTTACCTTCGAAATAAATAGTAACCTCACCCTGATCGTCCCAACATTGCGGATGTTCCGCAGCCATCGAATCGATCAGAACCTGCTGGATTGTATCCTGACCAGCGAGATCCAATTCATTGGAGTAACAAGTATCATTAACTAACACCCGTACTGTAAATCCTACTCCTTCTGTCACCCAGAAAGTAGAATCAGTGGTATAACCACCTACATCATCTGGATCACCATCCCAGTTAAACGCAAATTTTGCATCCGGATACCCAGTAACCTTGTACTGAACAAGATCGCTGTCGCATACCGTTGTAATGTCGGTAACCAGCACAACATCACTTGCCGAAATTGTCGGGCCACAGTCATTCTGCGCCTTAACCACAGTAACCGTGCTCAACAACATAACAAGCAACGCTAAGCTAAAAAGCCTTGTAAACATTTTTCTCATAGCATTTCTTTTAAATTGAACTTAATTGATTGATTGATTTTAATTTATTTAATTCTTTAATCATTTATCCTGACTATTTGGTCTCTGTAAGTATAGTAAACTCTACAAACGTATAAAAATTTGCATCAATGTACAAAATATAACCTGCATAAAATGCATTCTTTTACACAATGTTTTCAACAGGGCCATACCAAATCCAAAGCTTAATTTTTAATATCTAATTATTTTTTGGGTTTGAACGCAATCCAGGCTCTGTATTTAAACCTATTTCAGTGCAATTTTAATCTTATTTTTTTAATTACATATAATAAATGGATTATTTTTTCGCTTATTTTATGTAATATTTTCAGAAACGATGAAAAATAGCGACCAAAATTACAATAGACACAGCTTTTTAAAGGGTTTTCAACGACTTCGTTCTTCATTTCACCATCAAAGAAGTGGCTGGCATTGTCGCAAGCTCCTAAGTATTACGATTTTTACATTATTACTTCTTGGGGCCAGCTCGTGTAAAACCTGCAAATGCCCGGCATACAGTTATCAACAGCAGCAAGGATTAGAAGACAATCAGCAACAAAAGACCTAAATCGAATTCGGCTTTCTAAAAACTGTTCGGTTATTAATAGGTTTAAAAGCGGATTCCTGTTTTCCGCTTATCTTGTTTTCTTCTACCATTAAAAGCAACCGAAATTATTATTGACCTCAGCATAGCTTCACCATCTTCGTACTTTGTAAAAATGAGTAGTAATATCAAAAGGAGACATAAAAATAAGGAGCCGGTCAATTTTTCTGACGCATTTTCTCATCATCAATATTTTTGCTTATTATGTTGAATTATCGACACTTAAGCTTTTTTTAAGCCCGCGAGAATAGCATATTCAGACGCACACAGCATATTTGTCCTAAAAAATCAATCCACCGCATTCTAAACACTTTAAGTAAATATTAAGGTTCGGACGAAAAAAAAAACAGCACTTGACTCAATGAATAAAATGTATTTACTTTGTGTGGCTTTTTAAAACAGGCAGTTAAAACCTGAAAGCGAAATAATTACAATAATTTTCTTTTAAATAAATTAAAACTTTCTCAACTATGATTAAAATAGGTATTAACGGATTCGGTAGAATCGGACGTTTTGTTTTCCGCCAGGCAGTTGCCAAAGGAACAGTACAAGTTGTAGCTATTAACGACCTTATTGATGTTGAATACATGGCTTACATGTTGAAATACGATTCAACTCACGGTCGTTTTGACGGAACTGTTGAAGTAAAAGACGGTGCACTGGTTGTTAACGGAAATGTTGTTCGTGTAACTGCAGAGCGCAATCCAGCCGACATTAACTGGGGTGCTGTAGGTGCTGAATACGTTGTTGAATCAACTGGTCTTTTCTTAACTAAAGAATCAGCTCAGGGTCACATCGACGCAGGTGCGAAAAAAGTTGTAATGTCTGCTCCTTCAAAAGACGATACTCCAATGTTCGTTATGGGTGTAAACAACAAATCATATACTAACGATATGACTTTTGTTTCGAATGCATCTTGTACTACTAACTGCTTGGCTCCTATCGCTAAAGTATTGAACGACAAGTATGGTATTGTTGACGGTTTGATGACAACTGTTCACGCTACTACTGCTACTCAGAAAACTGTTGACGGTCCTTCTATGAAAGACTGGAGAGGTGGACGTGGCGCTGGCCAGAACATCATTCCTTCTTCTACAGGTGCTGCAAAAGCAGTAGGTAAAGTAATTCCTGAGTTGAATGGAAAACTTACAGGTATGGCTTTCCGTGTTCCAACTCCTGACGTATCAGTTGTTGACCTTACTGTAAACCTGGCTAAAGGTGCTTCGTACGAAGAAATTTGTGCTGCAATGAAAGAAGCTTCTGAAGGCGAATTGAAAGGAATTTTAGGTTACACTGAAGATGCAGTTGTTTCTAACGACTTCATCGGTGAAACTCAAACTTCAGTATTCGATGCTAAAGCAGGTATTGCTTTAACTGACACTTTCGTAAAAGTTGTATCATGGTACGACAACGAAATGGGTTACTCAGCAAAAGTTTGTGAACTTATCGAGTACATGGAATCAGTAAAATAATTATACAATTATATACTGTATGAAAAGGGATGCCGAAAGGTGTCCCTTTTTTAGTTGTTGAAGAATTGTCATTGCCATTAAGACGGTGAGCACTAAGACAGAGAGATTGCAAGCAATTGTTAAACTGTAAAATTGCTAAATTGTTAATGCTGGATTTCAGGTACTGGATACTTGAATGCTGGATGCTGGATACTGGATACTGCGACTGTAAACTGCAACTGTAAACTGCGACTGTGAACTGTGAACTGTGAACTGATTCTTACCAACTACTTCAGAAATCAAAAATCGTTAATCACCATTCTGAAATCTTTTCTTATGCTTTAATTCAGGCTACTTTCTACAAGTTAATACCCCATAAGATAGCAATCACCTGAAAGGAGCAAATGATTATCTTCCTTCAGCGCTCCATTCCAAAACGCCAAATTAACATAGTCTTTTATAAGATATACTCCATCTTTCATTAGTTGACCATTAACTTATGGAAGATATTAATTATAAACAATCAGCGCAACATTATCTCCTATAAGATATTGATACGCTGATATCTGATAGTCATTCTCTGGTGTAAGAGAAAGGTTATCTGACGTAAGATAATGATCATCTTCCATAAGATAATCACTCTCTGACGGAAGCTCTTAGCTTTTGTACACTGAAAAAATGAGATTAAAAGAGATTGAAAAAAGACTGATTCGATCTGATTCGGAAACAGATCTCTCGCTATGCTTCGAGATGACAAGCTTACAAACCTTTGCCTTTCAACTTTTTACTTTTGCCTTGCTTCCCTACTCGTAACGCAACGATTCAATCGGGTCGAGTTTTGAAGCTTTTTGCGCCGGATAATATCCCGAAATTATTCCGACCAAAAAGCAAAGTACCACTCCAAGAATTATCCAGGTCCACGGAATAAAGAACGGTGAACCGATCAGTTTTGCCACCCCGTTTCCGGCCAGAATTCCTAAAATAATTCCGACAAAACCACCAATTTGCCCTACCAGGATGGCTTCAATTAAAAATTGCTGCTTTACAGTTGAGCTTTTTGCTCCAATCGCTTTTCGAACGCCAATTTCGCGGGTACGCTCGGTAACGGTAACCAGCATTATATTCATTAAACCTATGGCTGCCCCAAATAAAGTAATCAATCCTATTATTGTTGCTACCAGGGTAATATTTTTAATATTTTCAAGCAGCATATTGGCCAGGTTATCACTTTTTTCAATGTTAAAATCAGTATCATCAAGCGGTTCGAGGTTACGAACAATCCGGAATGAGGCTTCGGCCTGACCGATTGCGGCGTCCATAAGTTCGGGCCTGTCCACTTTAATCTGCACATCAAAGTTCATATTTGGCCTCGAGAAATAGGTACGTGAGTTGGTATACGGAATAAAACAAACCATATCGCTGTTCATTCCAAACCCGCTGCCTTTTTCAGCCAAAACACCAACAACCTTGTATTTTCCGCTACCAATACTTATTACTTTCTGTATCGGATTTTCACCTCCTTTAAAAAGGCGTTTGGCTAATTCACTTCCTAGCAAAACAACATTTCTGCCTGATTGGATATCATGGTCGCTAAAACTCCGACCCGTTCCAATTTCGTAACCCGCTGTGGACAAATAGTTTTCATCAATTCCTCGAACCGAGATGTTCGGATTGGTTTTCTCCGATGCGTATTTCAGGGTTGCTGTTCCGGTTGAATATACCGAAATGGCTGTAGTTGCAGGAAAATCGAACAATTCTTTAAACTCTTTTGCCTGGTAATACGAAATGTATGAATGGTTTTTTGTGCGGTAACGGTTATTTCCAATTTGTACCCGCATTCCCCTGCTTGTTATGGTAAAAGTGTTGGCCCCCATCGATGCAAATTCTTTGGTGATTGAATTCTTAATAGAATCGATGGCCGTAAGAATACCTACCAAGGCAGTAATTCCCACTGCAATAATTAACACCGTTAATACGGTTCGCAACAAGTTGCTCTTTACCGACGATAAAGCAACTCTGATATTTTCGAAGAATAAGGTTGTAGATCTCATTGAATTAATAATTCCCGGTTTTCCAATCCAAGGCCATTCGATTTTTCTTAATTTACGGCTAAAAATCTCCGGCTTGTAACAGCTAAGATACAGATAAGATCAATAGCTTACCTACTTGTTTTTTTAGTCTTTCCCTATTGGTAGAAATGTACACCCAATAATTACCCGACGAGCGCATTTTTTATGAAATAAAATTCGTAACCAAATTAAAAAACTTCAATCATCTAATTACCAAAAAATTACTTTATCTTCGCCAACTTGAATTCAGAAAAAATTATAATGGCAAATTTCGAATTAAAAGACGATTTACAAAAGTTTAGTTATGCGCTGGGAATGAGTATTTCAGCAAACCTTATTCAATCAGGAGTAAAAACTGTTCATCCAACTGCTTTTATTACTGCATTACAAGATGTTTTTTCGGGTGTTCCTCCAAGAATGAAACCTGAAGAAGCCAATCAGATTCTGGAGTCATTTATGGCCGAGTCGCAAGCAGCTGATGGTGGAAAGAACCTTGAGGAAGGTAAAGCTTTTTTAACTGAGAATGCAAAAAAAGAAGGGGTAATTGAATTGCCCAGCGGATTACAATACGAGGTGATAAACGAAGGAGAAGGCGAACTGCCAACGGCAAACGATCAGGTAAAATGCCATTACCACGGAACATTAATTGACGGTACTGTTTTCGATAGTTCTGTTGAACGTGGGCAGCCGGCTACATTCCCGGTTAACGGTGTTATTCAGGGTTGGGTTGAAGCTTTGCAGCTTATGTCGGTAGGCTCGAAATGGCGCTTGTTTATACCATCTGACATGGCTTATGGCCAAAACGGCGCAGGTGGAACCATCGGGCCAAATGCAACACTTATTTTTGAGGTTGAATTATTAGAAATTGTATAACATAGTAAAAGAAGGTCGGTTAGACCAAAAAAAATTAATCAGATGAAAAATAGCATTATTTATCTTTTAGTAGTTGGGTTAATCGTTGCTGCAACTTCATGTCAGCAAGGTGGCCCTGCAAACGTAAAACTTGAAAGCAGTGTTGACTCGGTAAGTTACGCCATTGGTGTTTTGGTAGGAGCCAACAACAAACAACAATTGGAAAGTGCTCCGGGAAACGATGAAATGAACCTGGAAGCAATGGCTGCTGCATTCCGTGCTGCATCACTTGGCGAAGAAGTTTCGATTACTGAAGAAGATGCCAACGCCATGGTACAAAAATTTTTCCGTGAAGCCGGCGAACGAGAATCACAGGCAAATCTTGAAAAAGGAAACCAGTTTTTGGAAGAAAATAAAGCACGCGAAGGCGTAATAACTACCGAAAGTGGTTTGCAATACGAAGTACTTACCGAAGGTACAGGCGAAAAACCTGGTGCTACTGATAAAGTTCGTGTTCACTACCACGGAACCTTAATCGATGGTACTGTTTTCGACAGTTCGGTTGATCGTGGCGAACCTGCAGTATTTGGTGTAAACCAGGTTATTAGCGGATGGACCGAAGCATTGCAATTAATGCCGGTTGGATCAAAATGGAAAGTTTTTATTCCTTCAGAACTGGCCTATGGTCCACGCGGTGCAGGTGGCGATATTGGTCCTAACTCGGCACTTGTTTTCGAAGTGGAACTACTGGAAATAGTAGAAGAATAGAAGGTTTCATCATTCCGAAAGAAGAACGACTGAGAAATTTCAACTAGCAGAACATTTCCGAATCAGATTTCGCTCTTCGCTTGAAATAAAAAACTTGTTGATAAAAAAACCCGTTGTCTGAATAGAGGCAACGGGTTTCTTTTTATATCTTCGTTGTTAAATTTTTAGCATCATCCTTTCGAGATTTGCCGCTAGCAAAACGATTTTCAGAATCTCATTGAAACTCAAACAGATTTTGATACATCCTTAGGATAATGCACAGAATACAAAATATTTAATTGATTATGGCATTAAGTGTTAAAGGAAAAGTAGAACAGATTTTAAAACCCGAATCGGGGGTTAGCCGAGCAGGAAAAGAGTGGAAAAAACAGGAATTTGTAATTGAAACAGACGAGCAATACCCACGGAAGGTATGTTTTACTTTATTTGGCGAAAAAGTGGATTTAATTAATGGTTTAAATTCAGGAGAGGAAATTGAAGTTTCTTTCAATCTGGAATCGCGCGAATACAACGGTCGTTGGTTTCACAATATTAATGCATGGAAAATTGATAAAGTAACAGCTGATGAAGGTATGCCTGTTCCGCCACCGGAATTTGGTATGGATGATATTCCGCCTGAACCGGCTGACGACGCAGCAGGAGACCTTCCCTTTTAATTGATGATATAGTTATTACAGATAATAAAAATGCCACTTGTTTTGCAGGTGGCATTTTTGTTTGGGTCTCTGCATCGATTGGCAAAATATTCCACGAATTACACCAATACCATGAATTGAAAAAAAGATTTTATAAAACGCGCAAATTAAATTCTAACCCCGCGTAAAAACAGGATTACCGGGTTTCGATAAACGTGGATTAAAAACATACCCTTCAGCATCAAAAGCCTGCAGGTCTTCAACGCTTTCAATCTCATTTTCGATAATAAAACGAGTCATTAAACCCCGTGCTTTCTTGGCAAAAAACGAAATCATTTTATACTGTCCGTTCTTCATGTCTTTAAATTGAGGTGTAACAATCTCAGCATTCAGTTTTTTAGTGTCGATGCTTTTAAAATACTCGTTTGAGGCCAGGTTAATCAGAATTTTACTCCCCGATTCATTGATAGCTTCCTGTACTTTAGGTGTTATTTTCCTACTCCAAAAGGCATATAAATCAGCCGAACGCTGCACCTTTAACTTCGTTCCCATTTCCAAACGATAGGGCTGCATGAGGTCAAGTGGTTTCAAAACGCCATAAAGTCCTGAAAGAATGCGCAATTTCGACTGTAACTTTTGCAATTGCTCTTCGCTAAGCGAAGGTGCATCAAGGCCTTGAAAAACATCGCCGCTAAAAGCCAGAACAGCTTGTTTGGCATTGTCGGGCGTAAACGGCTGATGCCAGGTTTGAAAACGCTCGTAATTCAGCTGCCCCAGGTTGGCCGAAATCCCCATTAACTTCGAGAGTTGTTGGGGTTTCATCTTACGCAATTTTACCAGCAGTTTTTCCGACTCATTAAGCATTTCGGGAAGCGTATAATCCTGCGTTACCGCAGGCGTTTTATAATCAAGCGATTTTGCCGGTGATATGATTACTAACATAGTTTCTGATTTTTTTCAAAATTAACAGAAAAGCGGTTTTAATGTTCAGATTTTGCCTTTTTGTAAAATCAAGGATAAAGATTAAGATAAAAAAAGCTACCCCAAGAAAGGTAGCTTATAACAAAAACTCAAATCAAACGCCATAAATCTAAAAGCTAATTCCAGAACCTTGAATCATAGCTCTTTTCTTTTTAAAATATTAGATTACGGTTTTCAATTCCATCTTACGCAATCCAGTAATTGGAATAGTGATCATAAACAGTATCCTGTGCTGAAGGGTGATCATGACGTAAAAGATAGGAATCTTCTACGCCAATGGCATCAACAAACCCCTTGTGCAATACCTTTTTTGCCAATTCCTTTTGTTCTTTAAAAGCCTCGAGAATTACCGGAACGGAAACCTGTTGTTTAATTTTATTGATGAGCACCAGGTTTCTCTTCAGTAAATAATCGTTTGATGACTCAAATTTCATTGAAGAAGCTGTAAGATCAACATTAAAGGCATCAAATCCAGCCAGTTCCAATTCGCTCACACCTTCAAGCACACGTTCAACGCCATTATAGTCAGACCAGGCTTTCTCCAGGCTACGTGCACTTTGTGTTGCCGCAATAAATTTATCATCAATCCGAATGTTCAGCATCACCGGAAAATCGTCGCCACAAACTATTTTTATAGCCTCAACAACCTTATTGGCAAACGCAATACGTTCGCGAATTTCACCTTGCAGGTTTGTTATTTTGTTGAATGAAGAATCCATAACAAACTCAGGTTTTCTGTTTCCGTTAGTAAAGGGGGTCAGGTCAACCTGAATACCATCGAATCCAACAATGCGGGCAACCGTCGCCAATCTCACATATTCATCAATAGCCTGGTCTTCTTCCGCATAACTGTTTAAGGTTACCACCTTATCTTCACGCACATTATTTTTTGACTCGTCAATGCGTCTGATAAGCAGAAATCCGGGCAAAGCACTGCTAAAACTGGTGTTTACTCCGGCAAAAACTTTTGTTCCAAAGCGATGCACGCGTTCCACCATTTTTTTTAAGCGCTGTATGTATTCGGTCATTTCTGCTCCCGAAGGATAGTCTGTCAGATCTTGTCTGGGCGCATACATTTCTGACGATTGATTGCCGGTAACAATCATTCCAACTCCCTCTTCAGCACGTCGTTCGTAATATTCCATAGTATGGGTGGTAAACATGCCGCTAAATGTTGTAACTCCTTCATCCAGTCTTACTTTTGATACACATCTGTTTTTTACTTCGCAACCATTTATTGCAAATGGCGAAATTAGTTTCTGCTCGTTGTTTTTCATTTGTTTTAATTTTTAATATTCTTAATTCGTATTATCTCGTTTGTTTTACAAATTTAGTATCACCCCTTCCAGTAATCTGCTCTTTACGGTTCTCCAGTCATCCCAAAAAGCTCAAAAAAAATAAGGCGGGGTGTACATCAAAAAGGGGCAGGCTAAAGAGCCTACCCCCACTTTTGAACTTACAGTAATATCAAACGACACTAACTGTTATTCCCAAAGTTTTTAAAATATCTTATTCGTTTGTATACTGCGTTGCTGTCAATATTCTTAGTTTACCCAATTTGAACTTATTTCAGATTCTCGGCAATGTATTTAAGGGCATCCATTTTTATTTTGCTGGTTTCGCGAACGGCATTTGAGGCCGATTCGGCACTGCCAAAATGAGCGATAATTACATTGTTGGTTTTATCGATATAAATACCCTGGCCGTAAACCCCGCGTGCCGTCATAACTTGTTTATCCGGATCGTGTATCCACCAGAAATTTTTATATCCGGCAAAATGTTTGTCATATGCGGCACCATCGGTATTACTGCGATAGATACTTCGTTGCCCCGCCATGTATTCTGAAGTAGTTAAATTAAAGGTGTCTTCGATAAATTCTTTGGGGATGACCTGTTCACCATTAAATTTCCCATCATTTAATACGGTATATCCAAAGCGGGCAAAATCGCGCAGGGTTGTCAAAAATCCACCGGTGGCAATCGGGCTAAAGGCAACGTCTGCAAGCATCTGCGCATCGTGTTCAACACCCAATTTTTGCCAAATATGTTCGGCAATAACTTCCTCCAGCGACTGGTTGGTAACCCTTGAAATAATCATTCCTATTACATCAACATTTGGGGAATGGTATTCAAAAACTTCTCCCACGTTTTTACTTGCATCGCTTTGTATATTTGGCAAATACTCCATATTTCCCCGGGGCGTATCGTTTGTTTTCGGATCCATCGACATCAGGTCAAAAGCAGGGATCATTCCTACCCTACGAAAATATTCATAATTCACATTACCGGGTTGTAAATCTTCATACTCCTCCGAGAAATCGAGCGCACTCGTCATATTTAAAACATGCTGCAGAGTAAGACCTTCAAAACCGCTACCTTTCATTTCAGGAAGATAATCTTCCACATTTTTGGTCAAATCCAATATCCCTTTATCGGCCAGAATACCAGTTAACATACTGGTAAGCGATTTGGTTGACGAGGCCCAAAAATGCAGGTTATTTTCCTTAAAATCACCAAAGTACCTCTCGTACCTCACAATTCCGTCTTTTATTACAATAATGCCATCAGTATCGTCGGCAATTAATGATTCCAGTACGGTTTGTCCGTTACCGCCCGGAAACTCGTTGTTCTCAAACTCAGGAGTGATGTTCCGGGGGAAATTAACCACTGCACCACCACGAGGTACCATTAATGATGGGAAAATACCCATATTACGAAATGCCCACTTATTATAGGGCTGCTCAGAGGCATTCATAAATGTTACCTGCGATTCGGCACTGGCCGGAAAACCATCCATGGCTTTTGCTGCTATTTTTTTGCTTTGCACCAGTACCTGTTTTTTATTGCTCCGCACTTTGCTATTGGCTATCAGCAAAATACCGGCTAATAAAACCAGGGCAATTGCCCCTCCTCTTAAAACTGTTTTTCTTTTCATTACATTTCGTTTTATCGTTATTACTGATGCAAAGATGCCGGTTTACCAGCTGCCATTCGGCTCATAAAAGCTCAGGCGAAGTCCCATTCGGTTCAGTTTTTTTTAGCCATAATAAAGGCGAGATGTTATAGCTGAGCTAAAACCATCTCGCCTGGTGTTTATATGCTGGTTGGCTATTGGAGTATGAAGCGTACTATTTTCGACATGCCGGCTTGTTACTCCAAAACGCCTTATTATTTTATCCACATTCTTCCAGATAAATTTAAGGAAGAAATGCTACCGTCTCATTTGCGACGGAGTTGGTGCCGGTGCTGGCCGCGTTGCCGGTTGCATTGGCCGTGTACCTGGCTGACTTGGCCTCATAATCAGCTGCGCGGGCCTGTGTATCGGTTGTGCAGGACGTACATCAGGCTGAACGGGTCGGGTTCCTGGCTGGCTGGGCATGGTACCTGGCTGTACAGGCCTTGTGCCGGGCTGAGCGGGCAGTGTCGACGGCTGAGCAGGTCGCCTGTCGGGCTGGGCCGGCAGTTGTGCAGGTTGCTGCGGGCGTCCCGGACGCTCAATCGGATGCTCGGGTTTTGGCCGGTGATGCGGCGGACGATAGTGTGGCGGACGGTAGTACGGTGGCCGGTAGCCATACCAGTGCCAGTTCCAACCCCATCCCCAGTGCCAATGCCAGTTCCAGTAAAACGACGAGCGGAACCAGGGCGAATAAACAGGTACCCATCCGTAAAACGGATCGTAGAAGAAACCATAACCGTAGGTCATGGGATGATGGTAGTAAAACCAACCATGCCATCCGTGGTAATGAAATCCGGTACCGAAAACTACTGTTGGACCATAAACATACGACCCGGTGTAGCCCGATGTGTATCCGGTATAAACCACCCTGTCGGTATTCTTATAAATATGAACGAACTTTATATTGTAAAGCGGATTATCGGCCGGAATTTCTTCAACCCCTGCCGGACGCTGTGTTGCAATTTGCCATGGTCCGTAAGGCGATGACGAATTGTACCATACTGCCTCATCAACCAGGTAATAGCTGTTATTCCATTGAATTACCGGACTCGAGGTGTTTACAGCATAGCTCAGGTTGGTTCCGTCGATAGCTGCAAACTCAGGATCTCCGTTATACGCCACTTTTGTATCTAAAGTAGTAGAAATATCATGCCGGGTTACCGAAGGCACCTGTGCATCGCGCACAGCATTTTCGGCAGCTTTTGTTCCGGGTACGCTTACCAGCACATTGGCTTTATCGTGATTTTCCGGAATTTGGGCAAAACCGGCAGGCAAATCACCCGGAGCAAGGTATTGCCAGTTTCCTTCCAGCTTATCCGAAACAAACCAGCGCCCCGAAAACAAGGCATAGAATGTATTGGTATCCACCTGCCTGAACACTTCAGCATCAGAATTTTCAATATAAACCAGTTTCGTATTCGGAATAAGAACGTATTTCGGGCTACCATCGGTAGAAATCAATTCTGCCGGTTCGGTGCTAAAAATAAGGTCTGGAATTATCCTTGCCTGGTAGTGCTCGTTTTGCATGCTGTCGTACAATTCGCGGGCATGTTTTTTCATTACCCGCTTTACACGGTTTGGCACATCATCGTTGTACTCCCACCCCTGCAGGGCATTTTCAGAGGTAAACCACAAGCCACCACCATACATATAATAGGTATCTCG
Organism: uncultured Draconibacterium sp.; assembly: GCF_963676735.1. Lineage (NCBI taxonomy): Bacteria > Pseudomonadati > Bacteroidota > Bacteroidia > Marinilabiliales > Prolixibacteraceae > Draconibacterium > uncultured Draconibacterium sp. Next base: position 3,435,701 of record NZ_OY781464.1, read on the forward strand.
TTTGTTATCCTTAACAATAAATGCTCCGGCATTGGCAATTTTCGAAAAACGTTTATCCAGCTCTTCATAAAAAGGCTCGCCATTTACAATAATCAACGCTGCTGGCTGATTGGTATAAATAATTGGTGGTGCATCGTTGTTAAGCCCGGTATTAACCGCAGCACGCGATGTTTTTAACGCAGCATCGATGGTGCTTTTCGGCAGCTCTTTAAACTGCGACTTTAATTCTGTGTAAAAAGCTTTTTCAATCTTCGCCTTTTCTTCCAACGAAAGATCTTCAGCCAGGCGAATATCATTCACCTTCCAGTTTTTTATGGCGTAGTTTTTTGAAGCTGTCCTTTCTTCAAAATCAAATTCGGCCCAGAACGAGCCAAAGAGTTCATCTGCCGAGCCCTTCTTTTTTGCCAGAAATACACTCGACATTTCTATCGTTCCGTTATCACCTGCTTTAAACTCAGGCGAAACATTCAGTAATTCTACTGAGACTTCATTGTCCGGGCTTTTTGTGTCCTTATCCCCGGCGATTTTGGTTGATGCAAATCCACCTAAAGAAAGCATCACAACCAGGACTGTACCTAATAGTGCTTTCATAACTTAACTGTTTTAATTGTTATTACTAGTACAAATATGTTGGATTACCGGCTGGTTTTTTAATCAGAAAGGACCAGGGATTATCCCAAAAAGACCAAGTATATCTTTTGCAGGTATTTGCTGACGACGAAACCAAATCCGCTTTAAAATAGATTGCACTAAAGACAAAACGAAAAAGCCCGGTAATAAAAACCGGGCTTTTCATCAATCAATTGTTCAATCTAAATTCAAATGCCATAAGTTCGTCCTTATTCTGGATTAACTATTGGAGGCTGCTCTGGAGAGACCTCAATCGGCTGAGCCGGAAGTGGATCTTCGTAATAATAATCGTCCGAACATGATGCCATTGTTACTCCAATACCTGCTAATAATACAAATGCTACTGCTAATCTTTTTAATTTTTTCATCGTTTTAAATTTTAAAGTGTTATTACTGTTTGTTTATTTGTTCGATACAAAGATGTGGGCTTTTCAAGCCGTATTTTGCTCTTAAAAGTCCAGCTTAAGTCCCAAAGGGTTCAATAGTATAGTTCTACCTGCCGGCGCTCCGAAATTGGATTTATGATGCGAAGTAATTAATTGTAGTATCTTTGCCGCGGTTTAGAACAAAAACAGAGGGGAAGCGTTTTGGTAGCATTGTGCTCTTTATTCACGGTTATTATTTTGTGAGCCCTTGTTTACCAAAGAAAACAATAATGAAATTTGAAGATTTAAAATTACATCCTGTAATACTTAAGGCATTAAAGGATGAAAACTATACGGAACCAACCTCCATACAGGCACAGGCCATTCCGCTGGTATTAGAAAAACATGATGTATTGGGTAGTGCACAAACGGGCACCGGAAAAACAGCCGCATTTGCCATACCAATTATTCAGCATTTAATAAACAATTCAGAACACGAAAAAGGCCGGCGACGGATTAAAGCGCTGGTGGTTACCCCTACCCGCGAGCTGGCCATACAAATTGGCGACAGTTTTAATGCTTATGGCAAATACAGCAGGCTGTATAATACCGTAATTTTTGGAGGGGTGCCGCAAAATCCGCAGGTACGTCAGCTGCAAAAAGGCATCGACATACTGGTGGCCACTCCCGGACGCTTACTCGATTTAATCAGTCAGAATCATATTTCGTTGCAGCACATCAAGTATTTTGTGCTAGACGAAGCCGACCGCATGCTCGATATGGGGTTTATTCACGACATTAACAAACTGCTGAAGCTATTACCCAAACAGCGGCAATCGTTGTTCTTTTCGGCTACCATGCCCAAAAACATCGTAAAGCTTTCGCAACAAATTCTGGTGAACCCCAGGAAGGTGGCGGTAAACCCGGTTTCGTCAACTGCAGAAACCATACAGCAGCAAATCTATTTCACCAACAAAAGCGATAAAAAGAACTTGCTGTTGCATATTCTTAAAAATGAAGAACTGGAACAGGTACTGCTGTTTTCGAGAACCAAGCACGGCGCCGACCGGATTGTGCGAAACCTGCGCAACAAAAAAATTGAAAGTGCAGCTATTCATGGCGAAAAAAGTCAGAACCAGCGCCAAAAAGCCCTGTTGCGGTTTAAAAAAGGAGAAATACGGGTGCTGGTAGCCACCGATATTGCGGCACGCGGAATTGATATTGACAAACTGCGTTATGTAATTAACCACGACATACCCAACGAGCCCGAAACCTATGTACACCGTATTGGCCGCTGTGGCCGGGCTGGCGAAGAAGGTATAGCCATTTCGTTGTGCGAGCCCGAAGAAAATGCTTATGTAAAAAGCATTGAAAAGCTGATAAAGCTAAAGATTGAAGTTGCCGATAACAATCCTTTTCCGCAGACCGACAAGCCGATGAATGCCAATGAGAAGAAAGCATTTGAAGCTGAAAAACAGCGAAAACGACAGGAGTTTTTTGCCAACCGTAATAAAAAACGAGGCAACCAAAACCCGGGATTCAGACGGAAGAAAAGGTAGTTACCACAGGAGAACTTTATTAATTCATATTTCTGGTCCAATCGACAAGGGTGCGGATTACCCTCCGCTGGTGCGGACTTTTTAATCCGTACTTCAGCCGCAGGACTAAAAGTAAATTTGCGGGGAACTGCCCCGAACTATTCATAATTAAGTACCACTGTTGCATCGTTTTCCTGCCGGAGGCAATACTTTTTGGCCTGAACCAAAAAGTATTCAAAAAGTTCGAGGCTGCTTTTGCCCTTAGTATTTACCCTTCATAAAACCTAACTTCGGACGGCTGATCTCTTCGTTTCCTCAGCGCTTCCCGCTCTCAGTAAGATTTTATTTTGATTAAATACACGAGCAAAAGAGGCCGGAGCGTTTCAATGTAGCGTCGTTTTTTTTACAGCGGTTTTTGAAAAAAATAAATTAGGCCTTTATGCAGGCACCTAAAAAATCCTTCGCTGGTGCGGATTTGTAATCCGTACTTCAGCCACAGACTAATAAGTAAATTTGCGGGGAACTACCCCGAACTATTCATAATTAAGTACCATTGTTGCATCGTTTTCCTGCCGGAGGCAATACTTTTTGGCCTGAACCAAAAAGTATTCAAAAAGTTCGAGGCTGCTTTTGCCCTTAGCATTTACCCTTCATAAAACCTAACTTCGGACGGCTGATCTCTTCGTTTCCTCAGAGCTTGCCGCTCTCAGTAAGATTTTATTTTGATTAAATACACGTGCATAAGAGGCCGGGGAGTTTCAATGTAGCGTCGTTTTTTTACAGCGGTTTATGAAAAAATAAATTAGGGCTTTATGCAGGCACCTAAAAAATCCTTCGCTGGTGCGGACTTGCAATCCGTACTTCAGCCACTGGCTGATAAGCTTTCTTCTATTCTTCCGAAGACACTCCGATTGTAAACCGGCGCGAGCGGAGGGTCTTCGGAGAGCGTTCCCCTCCGCCAGCTGGCGGACACGGAATGTCGAAACGAGAATCCGCAGTTGGCTTACCACCGAACCCCGCTATGCAAAATGGCACTTCGTTAGCCTTAGTTTTTTCTTCTTTAGTCAATGTATGTTTCTTTTAAGACCGCTTTTAATTCCTGAAATTCAGAATCTTTGAGTTCTCCAAAAACCTTTATTATTCTTTGTCTGTCAATCGTTCGGATTTGGTCTAGAACAATCCAACCGATTTTATTGTCATGTTTTATTTTTACTCTTGTAGGATATTTGTTAGAACTTGTTGTCATTGGAGCAATTACAACTGTCCGCAAATATTTATTCATCTCATTGGGAGAAATTACGACACAAGGCCTGGTCTTTTTGATTTCACTCCCAATGGTCGGATCAAGATTGACTAAAATGATTTGATATTGTTTTATTTCCATTCTTCCAGGTTTTCATCGTCAAACACATCGTCAAATAGCAAATTGTCATCTCCATTTTTAGCCATTTTTTCAAAAGCCTTTTCCCATCCTTTTCGTGGTTTTGAAATTGGTTTTAAAATAATTTGTCCTTTATCCATTATTAAATCAACGGTGTCTTTAATATTGTATCTGTCAAGTAGGGTTTTACTCAACCTAATCCCCTTTGAGTTTCCGATTTTTATAACTGAAATTTCCATAATTAACCTTTTAAAGTGTAATTACAAAGTTATAACATATTTGCAGAATTTCAAAATTAAGGATAACGAGTGTACTCCTTCGCTGGTGCGGATTTGTAATCCATACCTTAGCCGCAGGATTATAAGTAAATTTACGAAGAACTGTCCCGAACTATTCATAATTAAGTACCACTGTTGCATCGTTTTCCTGCCGGAGGCAATACTTTTTGGCCTGAACCAAAAAGTATTCAAAAAGTTCGAGGCTGCTTTTGCCCTTAACATTTAACCTTCATAAAACCTAACTTCGGACGGCTGATCTCTTCGTTTCCTCAGAGCTTCCCGCTCTCAGTAAGATTTTATTTTGATTAAATACACGAGCAAAAGAGGCCGGAGCGTTTCAATGTAGCAGCGGTTTTTTACAGCGGTTTTTGAAAAAAATAAATTAGGCCTTTATGCAGGCGCCACGCTGGTGCGGATTTTTTAATCCGTACTTCAGCCACAGACTAATAAGTAAATTTGCGGGGAACTACCCCGAACTATTCATAATTAAGTACCATTGTTGCATCGTTTTCCTGCCGGAGGCAATACTTTTTGGCCTGAACCAAAAAGTATTCAAAAAGTTCGAGGCTGCTTTTGCCCTTAGCATTTACCCTTCATAAAACCTAACTTCGGACGGCTGATCTCTTCGTTTCCTCAGAGCTTGCCGCTCTCAGTAAGATTTTATTTTGATTAAATACACGTGCATAAGAGGCCGGGGAGTTTCAATGTAGCGTCGTTTTTTTACAGCGGTTTATGAAAAAATAAATTAGGGCTTTATGCAGGCACCTAAAAAATCCTTCGCTGGTGCGGACTTGCAATCCGTACTTCAGCCACTGGCTGATAAGCTTTCTTCTATTCTTCCGAAGACACTCCGATTGTAAACCGGCGCGAGCGGAGGGTCTTCGGAGAGCGTTCCCCTCCGCCAGCTGGCGGACACGGAATGTCGAAACGAGAATCCGCAGTTGGCTTACCACCGAACCCCGCTATGCAAAATGGCACTTCGTTAGCCTTAGTTTTTTCTTCTTTAGTCAATGTATGTTTCTTTTAAGACCGCTTTTAATTCCTGAAATTCAGAATCTTTGAGTTCTCCAAAAACCTTTATTATTCTTTGTCTGTCAATCGTTCGGATTTGGTCTAGAACAATCCAACCGATTTTATTGTCATGTTTTATTTTTACTCTTGTAGGATATTTGTTAGAACTTGTTGTCATTGGAGCAATTACAACTGTCCGCAAATATTTATTCATCTCATTGGGAGAAATTACGACACAAGGCCTGGTCTTTTTGATTTCACTCCCAATGGTCGGATCAAGATTGACTAAAATGATTTGATATTGTTTTATTTCCATTCTTCCAGGTTTTCATCGTCAAACACATCGTCAAATAGCAAATTGTCATCTCCATTTTTAGCCATTTTTTCAAAAGCCTTTTCCCATCCTTTTCGTGGTTTTGAAATTGGTTTTAAAATAATTTGTCCTTTATCCATTATTAAATCAACGGTGTCTTTAATATTGTATCTGTCAAGTAGGGTTTTACTCAACCTAATCCCCTTTGAGTTTCCGATTTTTATAACTGAAATTTCCATAATTAACCTTTTAAAGTGTAATTACAAAGTTATAACATATTTGCAGAATTTCAAAATTAAGGATAACGAGTGTACTCCTTCGCTGGTGCGGATTTGTAATCCATACCTTAGCCGCAGGATTATAAGTAAATTTACGAAGAACTGTCCCGAACTATTCATAATTAAGTACCACTGTTGCATCGTTTTCCTGCCGGAGGCAATACTTTTTGGCCTGAACCAAAAAGTATTCAAAAAGTTCGAGGCTGCTTTTGCCCTTAACATTTAACCTTCATAAAACCTAACTTCGGACGGCTGATCTCTTCGTTTCCTCAGAGCTTCCCGCTCTCAGTAAGATTTTATTTTGATTAAATACACGAGCAAAAGAGGCCGGAGCGTTTCAATGTAGCAGCGGTTTTTTACAGCGGTTTTTGAAAAAAATAAATTAGGCCTTTATGCAGGCGCCACGCTGGTGCGGATTTTTTAATCCGTACTTCAGCTACAGAATTATAAGTAAATTGCGGGGAACTGTCCCGAACGATTCATAATTAAGTACCAATGTTGCATCGTTTTCCTGCCGGAATACAATCCATTTCCATTATCGTCTGAATTACTTTTGAACGCTCATCTTTTAAGTCTGCGTAAGTTGAACTAATAAATACTTGATATCTTTTGTCCATAATTAGTTTTTGTATTACGGTGGATTTCTATAATTGTGCCTAACGTTGAGTATAAGAATAGTAGCCGACTGCGTTGCACTTTCCTGTCAAGTTACAAGAAAGATGAAACGGGCTACAACCCTTGAATTTACTAATATCTCGGCTATTATTTTTATACATTGTTAGCTGCTGGCATTATTTATTCCCTTTCCACCATCTATCTAATCTAGCAAAAATTCTATTTCCTAATCCTTGTCCGTCTTCTCCAACAAAATCATCCCATGCACATGTCGGTGCAAACCAAGTCCATAATTCACTTAAATCTGTTTGATTGCCAAATTCAATATCATCAATTTTTTCAATCAAGGCTGTGTGAAATTCCTCGGCAGATAAAAACGCTCCTGAGTAACCACCAGAATATTCAGACAATATTTTTTCAGCCTCATGTAAGTCTTTAATCAAATCGAAGAACTCCCATTTCTCCCAATATTCTCGCTTAGAAAGTTTATCAGGTCTATTGCTAAAAAAACTCTTAAACATCTCGTATTGCTTACATTATTTAATGAACTTTACCCACTGGTCTGCTAATTCTTCAACGTAATCAGTGAAAGTATCTACGTTTTTAAATTTATGAAATGTATACTCAGGTTGATTTTCAATAAATTCAACATTATCAAAACAGTGGTCATGCGAAAACAGAAAAACCTTTTTAGATTCGGGTTCATACATTGTAAGTGCACCATTTGCTTCATAAACAAAAGCAAGGTAATTTGATGAGTCAATTTTCTCACATTTGTCATCCTCACACATCATGCTATAATAATCATCCCAGTCTCCAATTCCTCGCATACATTCCGACCCAATAAATACAAAGTTTTGATTATTTGTAAATGAGTCTTCAGGTTCATTAAATGACTCTTTTATTCCGCCAATATTTCTTAAAAGCAACTCATGTTCTTCAATCATTTCGCACTTGTATGAATCAGCTAACTCTAGTTTGTTTAACCATCCACAAATCTGATTATCAACATTGTCCCATGCGAATAAAATATATGACTCCGAATCAATTTCAACATTTGACACTCGTGCTTTTTGAATCAGTCCACTTAATTTTGGAAAGGTTTTCTTAAACTCCTCACTAATCATTAATTCCGAGTCTTTAAAAACTATATCGCTATTTGGTTTCAGGAACCAAGAAACATCATTTCTAAATGCTTCAAAGTCTCTGTTATTATCCATTTCTTTCTTTCTCCAAAGTTTCATGTTTGCAATCTCTTGTTTTTGCTTGCAGCTAACTACTGTACATCATCATTGTTGTTACACCCCCATTTGGGGCAGATAACAACACTTGTTATGTTTATTGTGATTAACTGGTGGTATTTCAGGGTAGGTATTCAACGGGCTGATTCTTTTTGGTTTAAAGTTAGCATTACTGTTTAACAAAAGCAATATGGCTTCGGCGAAAAAAATGAGAATACAACAGTAAAGGCTAAAGCTCATTTACCGGCGTAAGTTCACTAACCCCTGGCTTAAGCCCTAATTAGCCCCGTAACCGTTTGGTTAAACTCCCACCCAAGGTCGGGGCAAGGCTTAACCGTTTGGTTATGGCTTCGCCTGGCACCATTTTATGCTTTAAACGTTTGGTTAAGGCCTCTCCTGAAGTCGGGGCGAGGCTTAACCGTTTGGTTACGCCCCAAAAAAGTGTCTGGTGGAGGTTTAAACGTTTGGTTACGCCACGAACTGAAGAAACAGCGCCATAAAGGTTTGTTTATGTTCGACAGCAGGCGTTAACCTTTGGCGTTAACTTTTGATTTATTGTAACTTACATCAATAAAACTTACCAAAGCTCAACGATCACACCATTAACCCGTGTACCGATGCGATGGTAACCTTAACAAACATTAAAAATCAACTATTATGATTGAAAAGATTATTTTCAACAGCCGTACAACTGAAATTGATGCGGCAAGTATGCGCTTAATTGGCGCTTACCAAAACACTTCGTTAAGTGCTGATGCGCATTTAAGCGCCATGTTTACCGATCTTGAATCGGGGTCGGCCCTGCTAACCGCTGCCATTAACCGCATGAAAGCCGAAAGCGAACTGGAAGCCAAAGACGAAGTGCGCGACCAGCAGCTTAGGGCCTTGTTCTACCTGGTAAAAGGCTTTTTGTATCATCCGCAGGCCAATGTAAAAAGTGCCGCCAAAACGGTGGATAAGGTACTTGAGCATTATGGCCTCAACATCACCGGCGAAAGTTATTCCATTGAATCGTCGTTAATCGCCTCTTTGCTCGACGACCTGGGTAAACAAAAATTACAGGACGCCATTGCCCTCTTGCCCGGATGCGCCGAGGTAAAAGCTGCCTTACAGGCTGCCCAGACCGACTTTGAAACCACCCGTATTGCTTACGAAGAAGAAAAGGCACACGAAAGTACCGAACAAAATGCAACTACACTTAAAAAAGCTGTGGTTGCTGTTATAAACGAGCGTATTGTGGTGTATATGCGTGCCATGGAACTGGTGGATGAGCCCACTTATGGCGCTTTTGCCCGCACCATTGCCACCATTATTGCCGAGAACAACGAGGTGGTTAAAAAACGCTGGAAAACACCCGAAAAAGAAACTGTTACCCCGTAAGGGGGGCTCCTCTATCCCTCGTTTGCAACGATTTTAATAAAAACCAATCCCCCTTTTTATTCCCCCTTCGCCAAGGGGGACGAGCAGCGGCCCATCCTCCTTTAGGTAAAGGAGGTGTCCCGATTGTATCGGGACGGAGGATTAGATTGAGCGTGTTGCTGTACCAATCCCTCCTCTATCCCTTGTTTGCAACGAGGGATGAACGTATTGTCGTTTGCAACGACTTTAACAAAAGCATTAAAAATGCTTATGCTGCTAACCCCTCGTTCGGAAACGAGGGGCAGATGGGGGTTGTTCCAGTCCCGGCATACCAACATACAAAAAGCCCGGCATTAAATACCGGGCTTTTCATCAATCAATTGTTCAATCTAAATTCAAATGCCATTAACTCGTCCTTATTCAGGATTTACTATTGGAGGCTGCTCTGGCGAGACCTCAATGGGCGGAGAAACATTTGGCTCCTCGTAGTAATAATCGTCGGAACATGATGCCATTGTTACTCCAATACCTGCTAATAATACAAATGCTACTGCTAATCTTTTTAAATTTTTCATCGTTCTAAATTTTAATTGTTATTACTGTTTGTTTTAATGTTCGATACAAAGATGCAGGCTTTTGGCCCGGTATTTTGCTCCTGTACGGCCAGGTGAAATCCCAAAAAGTTCAAACAGAAAATAAATGACTTTTACAGGCACTTTTTTGCACCGTCATTTAGGGCGGTGATTTCAGTTTGAGATTGAAAACAGGCTCCTCTATCCCTTGTTTGCAACGATTTTAATAAAAACCAATCCCCCTTTTTATTCCCCCTTCGCCAAGGGGGACGAGCAGCGGCCCGTCCTCCTTTAGGTAAAGGAGGTGTCCCGATTATATCGGGACGGAGGATTAGCTTGAGCGTGTTGCTGTACCAATCCCTCCTCTATCCCTCGTTTGCAACGAGGGATGAACGTATTGTCGTTTGCAACGACTTTAACAAAAGCATTAAAAATGCTTATGCTGCTAACCCCTCGTTCGGAAACGAGGGGCAGATGGGGGTTGTTCCAGTCCCGGCATACCAACATACAAAAAGCCCGGCATTAAATACCGGGCTTTTCATCAATCAATTGTTCAATCTAAATTCAAATGCCATTAACTCGTCCTTATTCAGGATTTACTATTGGAGGCTGCTCTGGCGAGACCTCAATGGGCGGAGAAACATTTGGCTCCTCGTAGTAATAATCGTCGGAACATGATGCCATTGTTACTCCAATACCTGCTAATAATACAAATGCTACTGCTAATCTTTTTAAATTTTTCATCGTTCTAAATTTTAATTGTTATTACTGTTTGTTTTAATGTTCGATACAAAGATGCAGGCTTTTGGCCCGGCATTTTGCTCCTGTACGGCCAGGTGAAATCCCAAAAAATTCAAACAGAAAATAAATGACTTTTACAGGCACTTTTTTGCACCGTCATTTAGGGCGGTGATTTCAGTTTGAGATTGAAAACAGGCTTCTCTATCCCTTGTTTGCAACGATTTTAACAAAAGCATTAAAAATGCTAAAGCTGCTAACCTCTCGTTCGGAAACGAGGGGCAGATGGATTTTAATTTTTAGTGTTATTACTGCTACAAAAGCAGTTTGCTACCGCCTGCTCATTTAGCCCATAAAGTTCAAAGGGTAGTCTAAAAATCCGATACATCTGTAAGTCAAATCTTCGACTTTTTTGCACGCAATAGCCCGGAGATGGTTGTGAACATAAATCATTTACACTATTTTTAGTAGGCTAAATTATTATAAACATGAATAATCAGGAAAAAGTAGTTTTACGCTTAAAAGAAGGAAGAACGATCAATTATTTTGAATCGTTAAAACAAGCTCTTGGCGGCGAATACTCCGATAATTATTACGAGCTGATTCAAGGAAGGACCGATATTCGGTTTTATAACTTTCCGATCATTCCCGGATTTGATATTTTATTGAATTCGGCCAAACACTATCAAGCTGTTGAAATGATCAGGGAAGCCGATGACAATCCTGATTATTTTCATTTCTACCTGTTAAAAGAAGGACAAATCGATCAGCGTTTTGAAAATCAGGAACAGCTAATGGAAGCAGGAACCTCAACAGGCGTTTTTATTAATAACGGATTATTTCCGATGCGGGCCCAATTTCCGGCCAACACACCGCTAAAATCATTGGGTTTTAAAGTAACTAAAGAAGCCTTAAGCAAACTAATTCCAGAAGCTTGCGAAACACTTGAGACACTTTTCGATACTGACGCTCCTATTGCTTACCATACGCATTTACCCGAGGAGTTACGATCGATGATCGACGATATATTTTATTACAAAAAAAGCGAATTCGGACGCATTCCGCTGGTTATGGCACGCGGCCTCGAAATATTTACCGTGTTAATGCGTTCGGTGCGCAAACTGGTTGACAAAGACGAGCTGCACGGCCTTCATATTGATGATTACCAGCGTTTGTTAAAAATAAAAGACCAGTTGTTGGCGAGTTTCGACCAGCGCATTAGTGTTGAAGGACTGGCCGATGAGTTTGGCATTAGCGTATCGAAACTTAAACGCGATTTTAAAACACTATTTAATACCTCGGTGTACCAATTTTACACCCATGCCCGAATGGACGAAGCTTATCGCAGGTTAAAATCAGGGAACTTCTCGGTTATGGAAGTTGGCTACGATTTGGGCTACCAAAACCTGTCGAAGTTCTCGTCGATGTTTAAAAAGGTAAAAGGTATTAACCCTAAAGATGTGATGCCGGTGTAAAAACAAATGCTGCATAAAATCAGGAAGTCTGATTTATTTTATTCGCTTGTCCTGTGTTACAAACGACAAGCCCATTTGTCCGTAGGTAGAAATCATTACCGCCTCGAAAACAGGATCGCTGGCTGAGGTCTCTTTATACCACTGAAAAATCAGATTGGCTCCCGTTCCCCCCTCATTATCGGCATGGTCGATAATAATTTCAACCGTTTCCATGGGCCGGATAAAAACCGGGTGGCTGATATACTTACGAATACAATCGCCTTTGGTATTGTAGTAATCAATTTTATCGATATAAAGCGTAGCCTTTACATTCGGATTACGCATACTTACCGTAGTGGTTAAATTTACCCGGCGCTCCTCCGACTTGGTATAAATTTGTGGATAAACCGACAAGTAGCTCGTTCCCATTTCAAGCGTGTCGGGAACCGGCTTTACTACTTCTCTTTTCTCCCAGTTTTGAACTTTATTTGGTACAACCTTAGCTTCCTGCTTACAGGAAAACAGCATGCTTGCCAGCAGTAATACACCGAACAAATACTTCATTGTTTTAGCTTTTATGCTCAAATGTAATAAAAACCGGAATGGAAAAAAATGAGTGTTTCGTATAACCCCGGATTTCTACATACTTTGCTGCAACATGGTAATCGATTGCTGCAGTGCGGCACGGTCCTGGGCCGAAATACCTTCCACTTTCAGCGCATCTTTATATAATTTTAAGGCCATATTTTTGTTGCCCTCGCGCAGGTAAATGTCGGCTAAAAAGCTGGTTGCTGTTAAATAGCCCGGATTGCTTTTAATAATTTGCTGTAATGTTTTTTTGGCGGCGCTGGTTTGGCCGTTCTGCGATTGGTAATAAGCCAGCGTGTAGGCATAATCCGGGTCGTTGGGACGAGCCTTGTACGCCAGTGAAGCATATTTTACTGCCGCTGCCAAATCGCCACGTTGCGCCACAATTACACTCAGGTTTTTAGCTGCTACGGGTTGATTCCCGGGGTTGGCATTTACAGCAGCAGATAAAGCTTTTTCGGCTTCATCTAAACGGCCCTGCTCGGCTAATAGCAAGCCAAGGTTCAGGTTGGCAGCTTCGTTGTCTGCATCGTATTCCAGAACCCTTTTCAGATTTTCCTCGGCTTTTTGGTTGTTCCCTACATACGAATAAAGCACACTGCTGTTAATAAGCGGCATTAACGACTCGGGGTACAAACGTGCTGCTGTTTCGTACGAGTTTAGTGCGGCCTGTGCATCGCCTTTGTTTTGGTGATACAAGCCCAGGTTGTAATGGTTACTCCAGTTATCGGTACGGGCGGTCATCGAGGCCACATATTCCTGCTCAGCTTTATCAATAATCGTTTTTTGTTCGGCAGTAAAAGTATCTTCCGGAAACATTAGTATAGCATTGGCAGCCTGGATACGCACCAGCCTGATTTCATCCTGACAGGCTTGCAGCAAGGCATTTTTTGCATCGTCGGTAAAAATACCACTCAGCCCATAAGCTGCCGATGAACGTATCAGTTCCGATTGGTTATTTAAAGCTTCAATTAATACACCGGCTTTTGATGCATCGGGGTAGTTACCCAACAGGCGGATTAAAGAATTGGCCACTACATCATCCGTTTTCGGATTTCGAATGTAAGCAAACATTTTGTCCACATTTTTCCATTCGTTGTCGCGGGCTTCTTTAATCAGCTGGGCCCATTTCAGGGTTTCATCCTGGTAATTGCCGTTGGGGCGTGCTTTTACAATTTCGTTGGCCCATTGGGGCGATTTATCAGAGTGGCACTGGTTACAGGCATTTGGCGAACCAAATTTAATGGTAGCCTCGGGCATTGGTGGCCTAAACGAGTGGTCGCTACGCAGAAAACGGCCCACAAACTCTCGCTTGGGCATATGGCAACTCAGGCAAGTTAATCCTGCCTCGGCCGGATGACCGGTATGGGTTTCCAGGTCTTCGTTACGGTTATTGTGGCACTGCAGGCACGATTGATCAGGATTATCCTTATTACGGTCGCGCCCACTTGATGTATGACAAGTAACACAGTGCAGCTGACTTTCGTCCACGCAGGGGTTCATCATCCATTCGGTCATGGTATAATTTTCTCCCAGCGATCGACCGTCGGCATAAAAGTCGCGGTCTTCAAGTGTGGTTATGTTGTAATTATCAAAATATTTGTCGCCGGGCATGTAGCTGGGTGTAATGGGTGTCATTTTTGCATGGCAAGGGGCGCAGGCATCGTTGTGTTGCTCCTGGGTAAATACCGAGGTGCTAATCAAGCCCAGTTCTTTGGCCTCCTCGCCTTCTTTCAGGTCTTTAAAAATGCGCACATGGTCTCCGCCCGGCCCATGGCAGGTTTCGCAGTTAATACCGGCCTCGCGCCAGGTAGTATGATAGGTTTCGCTTGCCAAATCAAAATTGGTACTCAACTGGCTAATGTGGCAGCTGTAACAACCGGTATTAAAAGCAAACATGGCATCCTTCCACGGTAGTGCTTCATCATCAGGGTATTCATCGCCAAAATGCCGGATACCGGCTTCGGGGTAGTTAAACCATTCTTTGCGGTTGGCATCGTAGGCCAACGGAATATTCTGGAGCTTTCCCTTCTCAAAAGGGGTAAGAAAACAATAAACATTATGCCCCCCCATGGCCCATAGAACGTCGTAAGTTTCAATTAAACGGTCGCCATTGCGTTCGTACATTACCATTGTTGAATCTAAAAATTCTACAGTAAAAAGGTGTCCTTCCACATCAATTGGCTTACTGTTGGGTAATTGGTGTTTAGCAATAAAAGCAGCGTTAATTGGCATCATTGCCTGGCCATGATAGGATGGTTCCCAGAGCTGGTAAAAATTTTCGTGGCATTCGCGACAACTTTCCGAGCCGGCATAATCATTTTCTCCGTTCGTTTTTGTTCTTGTTTTGCACGAGAAAATCGATATTACCGCTATTGCAAACAAGGCCGGTTTTATAAATTTCCGAATCATGGTTTGTTCTTTTAAGTTGCTACAAATATTGCGATTATTTGAGAAAGAATGAGTCTAAATGCGCGTGTAACAGCTTATTTAGAATGGCATTGAAAGGGTACGACTCACCAAACAGGATGAAAAATTGCTATTCGGAAAATTCGGAAGATAGTTTAACTTTGCAGCAGATCCAAAAGGGCGTAAACGTTTGAGTTTTGAAGAAGAGCAAATCGATAAGCGTCTGCTTCAGTGAAGGTCTGTTAGTAAGATGAAGTTTAATTGAGGTATCTAAAAAATTTATTTATGAAAGTTGGAATACTTAGAGAGGGGAAAACACCTCCCGACAAACGCGTCCCGCTAACCCCGGAACAATGTATTGAAGTGCAGCAAAGTTTTCCTCATGTATCAATTGCTGTTCAACCCAGCTCTATTCGCAGCTATTCTGATGAAGCGTATTCCAAATTAGGTATTTCGTTGCAGGAAGACCTTTCGGATTGCGATGTGTTACTGGGCGTAAAAGAAGTTCGTATTGAGGATTTTATTCCCGGAAAAATTTACCTCTTTTTCTCGCACACCATAAAAAAGCAGGAATACAACCGCAGGCTTTTGCAAACTGTATTAGAAAAAAAGATACAGCTGGTTGATTACGAGGTACTGACTGACAAAGAAGGATTCAGAATAATTGGTTTTGGGCGTTTTGCCGGACTGGTAGGCGCCTACAATGGCTTACGTGCCTACGGACTGAAATATAAGTTATTTAACCTGAAACCGGCGCACGAGTGCTACAACCTGGAAGAGATGCTGGAACACCTGGATGCCATTACTCTGCCTCCGATAAAAATTACCGTTACCGGCGATGGCCGTGTGGCTGGTGGCGTGTTGGAAATTTTAAACCACATGCAGATTATGCGTGTTTCGCCCGAGGCTTTTTTAAACGAACAGGAACCCAAACAAGCCATTTATGTGCAACTGTTACCCGGCAATTATGTAAAACGTACCGATGGTGAAACGTTCAACCTGATGCACTTTTTTAATAACCCTACCATGTACGAAAACAGCTTTCAACCTTTTGCCGGCGCCAGCGATCTGTTAATTGCATCTGCATACTGGGACCCCAAGGCTCCGATGCTGTTTACCGCCGACGAAATGCGGGAAGAGGCTTTTCGCATCAGTGTTATTTCAGATATCACCTGCGATATTGAAGGCTCTATCCCTTCTACAAAACGTGCCTCGAGCATTGCCGATCCGTTTTACGATTACAATCCGGAAACAGGCGAGCTGGAAGAAGCTTTTTCAAAACCTGAAAATATTTCGGTGCAGGCGGTGGATAACCTGCCTTGTGAATTACCAAAAGACGCTTCACTTGATTTTGGCCGCAACCTGATTGATAAAGTTTTTCCGAGTTTATTCGGAGCAGATACCGACGAAATTATCCACCGTGCATCTATTACAAAAAATGGTACACTAACTGAGAAGTTCTCGTATTTACAGGATTTCGCCAACGGGGAATAGAATTGCTCGCAGATTGCACTGATATAAAAAATAAAGCCTCGTTCTGTATATTTAATAAGAATACAGAACGGGGCTTTTTACTTTCCTGTTTTCTCCTCCGCGCTATCAGCGCAATTTAAAAGAACCGAAAAAAACAAACGCCGATCCAAAATTCATGGACCGACGTTTTACTCACTCTCCCTACACTATGCCCCGCGGGTTACGCAGAGCACTCACTCTAGGTTGTATCGCTCAACGGTTTCCCGTATTACGAGCTTATTTTATTAACTCTACGCTTCGTTTTACAAATTTATCAAGGTCGGCACCTTTAAGCAGGCCGTTGGCCAGCAAAGCCAGGTCAACCATTTGTTTGGCCAATTTATTGCCTTTGCCAAAACCTGTCAATTCTTCGCGTTTTGATGCTTCCAGTTTTGCCAGCTCGCCATTCAGGCTTTCCAGCTTTTCCTTATCGGCACTCGGAATTTCTTCGTCTTTTTTACCTTCTTTGGCTTTTTCCAGGGTGGCAATTTCTTCTTTTTTACCGGCAATCGAGCTGGTCATATCTTCCAGCTTTTTCCCCAGTTTTTTATCTTTAGCCTCAATTACTTTTTTAACCAAAGGGTGCGAAATATTTACCACCAGGTTTAACGAATCGGGCATTTCGCCATAAAAATTCATTCCACCACCCTGAGTTGCCGCCATGTCTTTCATTCGGCGCATAAACTCGCTACGGGTAATTACCATTGGCGAAGCAGCCTCTCCCAAATCCTGGAAATCAACAATAAACTGATAGTCTTTTGTTTCAGGGCAAACAGCCTGAAATACCGGAGATACTTCTTGTTTTTGCTCCATTGTCCATTCTTCTTTTGTGGTGTCTTCCTTTTTAATCAGGTTTTCAACCACATCCGAGTCGACACGAACAAAGCGCTTGTCGGTATATTTTTGCTCAAATTTATTTATCAGGTGAGGTGCCAATACATCATCAAGTACCAGTACATCATAGCCTTTGTTTTTTGCTTCTTCAACAAAAGTAAACTGCTCCTCAACATTTGTGGTGTACAGGTAAATGGTATTTTTATCCTTATCCGTCTGGTTTTCTTTCACCAGCTTTTCATACTCTTCCCAGGTAAAATATTTGCCTTCGGTATTTTTCAGCATAAAGAAATTCATCGCACGATCGTTGAATTTCTCTTCGGTCAGCATTCCGTATTCGATAAAAATTTTCAGGTCGTCCCATTTGCTTTCAAAATCTTCGCGGTTGTCTTTAAAGATTTGGTGCAAACGGTCGGCTACTTTTTTGTTAATGTGACTGCTGATTTTCTTCACATTCGAATCGCTTTGCAGGTACGAGCGTGAAACATTTAACGGAATATCCGGCGAATCGATCACCCCGTGCAATAAAGTCAAAAACTCGGGCACAATTCCTTCAACCGAATCGGTAACAAAAACCTGGTTGCAATACAACTGAATTTTGTTTTTCTGAACTTCGAAGTTGTTTTTAATTTTTGGGAAGTACAAAATACCGGTAAGGTTAAACGGATAATCCACATTCAGGTGAATGTTAAACAAGGGCTCGTCGCCCATCGGATACAACTTTCGGTAAAAGTCTTTGTAATCCTCATCTTTTAAATCAGCAGGAGTTTTGGTCCATGCCGGAGCTACATCATTTACCTGGTTGTCTTCGTCGGTCTCAACCTGTTGCCCGTCTTTCCAGTCTTTTTTCTTGCCATAAATTACCGGCACCGGTAAGAACTTACAGTATTTATCCAAGATTTCAGACACTTTTGCATCATCAAGAAAACCTTTTTCTTCTTCGCTGATGTGCATTACAATATCGGTACCCACGTTTTCCTTTTCAACTTCTTCCAATTCGTACTCCGGGCTTCCGTTACAACTCCATTTAACGGCTTTTGCTCCTTCTTTATACGATTTTGTGATAACATCCACTTTTTCCGATACCATAAACGAACTGTAAAAACCCAGCCCGAAATGACCAATTATGGCGTTAGCATCGTCTTTATATTTATCAAGAAACTCGTTGGCACCCGAAAATGCAATTTGGTTAATGTACTTCTCCACCTCTTCGGCGGTCATGCCAATTCCGTTATCCGAAACCGTAATGGTTTTTGCTTCGGTATCTAATTTTACTACCACCTTGGCATCGGTAACTTCGCCTTTGTATTCGCCGCGCGATGCCAGTGTTCTTAGTTTTTGGGTTGCATCAACCGCATTTGATACAATTTCACGTAAAAAAATGTCGTGATCAGAATAGAGAAACTTTTTAATAATTGGAAAAAGGTTCTCGCTGGTAACTCCAATTTTTCCTGTTTGCATTTGTCTATATTTTAAGTTTTACTTTCGATTTTTATGCCGGCCGAAAATCAAACCCTATGCCATTTCAATTTTATGACGATATGTCAGCAAACCGTGTGAGTTAAAATGAAAAATGGTCATTATTTGTGTTTTGAATTCCGTTTTTGGCTGTATGTTTGTAAAAAAGTAAAACCAAAATGAGAGATACCTTAACGAGCTGGCTCAACGAAATTGAAAAAAACGATGGCATTCCGCCAAAAGAAGTGGTGGTTTTTAATTTTGGAATTTACCAAAGCGATGAAGGGTACGTGATGTACCTGGTAGGTGGTTTTGAATTTACTGAAACCAACGACAATTGGGCCCATTTGGAAATGCCGAAACAGGATTACCGCTATTTATTGCTTCCGGCAATGGTGCAGGATAAACCCTGGCAGTTGGTTGTTGAATATTGTAAAAACACATTGCTTGAAATGGAATCAGAAGGTTTATTGCGTAAAAACCTGCTTAAAAATGCCCAATTTCTCACCATTGGTTACGACGAAGGAGAACTTACCCGCATCAGGTAAAAATACCCGCAAACAATAGTTTTGAGGTAACTCACATCACTAATAAAACTATTTTTTCATGATATTTACCCTCCTTTAATTCACCCAAACCCCTTTAATTTGTGTCTTTCGTTAAAAAGTAATATATGGGCAGTCTGGAAAATTATTTTGGCCAATTCAGGGAAAATATTGTAGGAATCGATCAGGAATTTGAAACGCCATACGGCACAAAAAAAATTATTTATGGCGACTGGATTGCCAGTGGCCGTTTATATCGTCCGATTGAATGTAAAATTACCGATGAGCTGGGCCCGTTTGTTGGCAACACCCATACCGAAACCAGCGAAACCGGTATGCGAATGACCCAGGCTTACCACAAATCGCACCAACTAATAAAAGCCCACGTTAATGCCGGGCCAAACGACAAAATTATTACTGCCGGTTTTGGCATGACCGCGGTAATTAACAAATTTCAGCGCATACTGGGTTTAAAATACTGCGGAAAAGTAGCCGGGAAAAGTTGTATTGCCGAACGCGAAAGACCTGTTGTATTTATTACGCACATGGAACACCACTCGAACCAAACCTCGTGGTACGAAACCAGTGCCGACGTAGTGGTTATTGAACCCGGAGATGGCCTTTTGGTTAAGCCTCAGAATTTGCGAACGGCACTGGAAAAATATAAAGACCGCCCTTTTAAGATAGGCTCGTTTACCGCCTGCTCGAATGTTACAGGTGTGCGCACTCCGTACAACGAACTGGCAAAAATAATGCACGAATAC
The DNA here is from genome assembly GCF_963676735.1 of uncultured Draconibacterium sp. Taxonomy (NCBI): domain Bacteria; kingdom Pseudomonadati; phylum Bacteroidota; class Bacteroidia; order Marinilabiliales; family Prolixibacteraceae; genus Draconibacterium; species uncultured Draconibacterium sp. Next base: position 3,455,584 of record NZ_OY781464.1, read on the forward strand.
GGTGGTGTGGTTTTTATCGACTTTGCAGCCTCGGCACCCTACGACGAAATTAATATGCACCCTGAAGACCCGATGGAGAAACTGGATGCGGTTATGTTTTCACCACATAAATTTCTGGGAGGTCCCGGTTCTTCCGGCGTTATTGTTTTTGATGCATCGATGTATAAAAGCGAGGTGCCTGATAACCCGGGCGGCGGAACGGTTGACTGGACCAACCCCTGGGGAAGGTATAAATATGTTGACGACATTGAGGCACGTGAAGATGGTGGCACACCGGGATTTCTGCAATCAATACGAACTGCGCTGTGTTTCGATCTAAAAAATCAAATGGGTATCGAAAATATTCGAAAACGAGAAGAAGAATTGCTGGAACGTGCGTTTAATGGCCTCGACGAAATTCAGGGATTAAATATTTTGGCCGATAATGTACGAAAACGACTTGGAGTAATTTCATTTTATGTTGAAGGCATTCATTATAATTTGTTGGTTCGGCTGTTAAACGACAAATACGGTATTCAAACCAGGGGCGGATGCGCCTGTGCCGGCACCTACGGCCACTTTCTGCTTGAAGTGTCGTATGAACAATCACAGCTAATAACCGACAAAATTAACCATGGCGACCTTTCGGAAAAACCCGGTTGGGTGCGCTGGTCGTTACATCCCACAATGACCGATGCTGAGGTGGACACAATGATTACGGCCTTAAAAGATATTGTTGGCAATATTGAAAGCTATAAAAACGATTATGTATATGTGAATCGCACCAATGTATTTTGGCACAAAGACGAAAATAACGACGATACCCTGATGCAAAAGTGGTTTACGCTTTAATTTTATTCGGGCAAAACAAATAAATACAACTTTTGTTAGGCACCTTAGCAATCCTCAATCTTCTTTTTTTACTTTTGTTTTTATGACAAAAAAATATGATACCGGCCTTGTTTTAAGTGGTGGTGGCACACGCGGCTTTGCCCATCTTGGTGTAATTGCGGCTTTAAATAAATTAGGTATTCAGCCCGATGTTATTTCGGGAGTTAGTGCCGGAGCCATTGTTGGTGCATTTATAGCAGCAGGAAAATCGCCCGAAGAGGTTCGGGATATTTTTAAACGTGGTTGGTTTTTTCAATACACAAAAATACATCTTCCGGTTGATGGCCTGCTTAAACTCGATGGTATAAAAGAAATTATCGGGAAGGAAATTGAGGTGATGAATATTGAAGAGTTGGCCATCCCCCTTCATATTTGTGTGTCGAATTTAAATAAAGGTACTGTAGAATATAAAAACAGTGGTCCGCTGGGCGATACCGTTTTGGCATCTGCCTCTATTCCGGTAATTTTTGCTCCGGTACAGCTTGGCAAATATTTGTACGTTGATGGTGGCTTGATGGATAATATTCCACTGGAACCCATAAAAAAAGAATGCGAGCAGGTAATTGCTTCAAATATAAGTCCGATTAACGCCAAAGCAAAAATGAAAAACATGATACAGATTGCTACCCGCACCGTGTACATGAGCGTTAACCAAAAACTGGAGGATTTAAAAAAGCAGGTAGATGTTTATATTGAGCCAAGTGGAATTGACGAATACGATGTATTCCAACGGAAACATGCCGATGAACTATTCGATCTTGGATATAAAACAACGCTAAAGGTGTTAAAATAAAAAGCCATTCCTAAAATAGAAACGGCTTAAAGTTCCAAATGATAATCGTATATTTTTAATCAAATAAATTCTCGTCGCGTATAATCATTAAAATGGCTGAGTGTGGCAGAATAATATATTTCTCGTTGTTAAACTCAATTTCGTGCCCGCTTTTATTTAAGTAAATAGCCAAATCGCCAATGTGGGTTTGCAAGGGTACATATTTTACCTCTTCCTTTTTTTCTTTCCAAACCTCATCATCCTCGCTAACTGCCGGAATCGGATAACCGGGTCCTACTTTTACAATGTAGCCACTTTGTATTTTTTCATTTTCCTGCACCGATGGAGGTAAATACAAACCCGACTTGGTTTTCCCCGTCGGATTTTTTGGCTTTACCAATACCCGGTCGCCAACCATAATGAACTTTTCCAGATCTTTTTCTTCAATTACCAACGACATAAGCTTTTCATTTTTCGTTCGGCAAAGATAAAATTTTCACTATAATTTTTAAAAATACAATCTCGATGAAAAAAATATTCTCCCCCTTTTTTAATAACCATTACCATAAATCAAGACCATCTTTTCGACTTTAAATCTATTTTGTTCAATATTTCCATTTCGACAAAAACCTCTCTTTGTTCTGTATTTCAAGCCCTTAAAAAATTTCTAAATAAATATTCTAAAAAAATATACTACTTTGTTTTGCATAGTACCATTTTTTAGCCTTATATTTGTAATACAAAGTTCAAGCTAAAGAAAAGTACATTTTTAAAAAAAGTTCTAAAAAAACTGTAACGAATTAAAATTTAAAGCGTCTTAATATCGAAAACAGGAAAACAGAACGGGAAAACAAGAAACAAAAAGTCAAAACAAAAGAAAACAAGAAAACAAAAACAAGCAGGAGGAAAAGTCATGAAAACAACAAACAATGTTCAGAAAGCAATCACAAAATCATTAGCAGTTATTATTAGTTTGGTTTTAATAAGCATTACAGTTAATGCTCAGGATTTTTGGAGAACCGTATTGGAAAACAACAGCTTTAGCCAAATAGCCATGGCAATGGTTGACCAAAGCGAAGCTGGCTTACCATCAGCAGATGGTTATTACACCAATGAAATGACTGCCTATGCAGAATATGCAAATGTTGAGGCAGAAGAATCATTAGACGTAGAAAACTGGATGACCAACGAAAACAGTTTTTTTACAACAATTACTGTTGAAACAGCTACTGAAAGTGCTCTTGAAGTAGAAGCATGGATGACCGATGAAAACCGTTTTAACACAATGGCTACCTACTTAAGTGTTGAAACAGAGGATGCTCTTGAAGTGGAAGACTGGATGTATAATACCGATTTTTTTGGAGTAACAACTGTAGAAGTTGAAGAAGCTACCGAAACAAAACTTCAGGTAGAAGCCTGGATGACAAACGCAGAAATCTGGGAAATGTAATTACGAATAACTCATTTAAACAAAAAAAACCGCTGTTCTTTAATTAGAATGGCGGTTTTTTATTGAATTAATCCTGCCTTTTGAGAGCTTAGCTTACCGGATACTCATTGTGGATATCAGTTAAAACCTCGCACCCTGTTTGCGTAACCAAAACCGTATGCTCAAACTGTGCCGACAGTTTATTGTCAATAGTTCTGGCTGTCCAGCCATCGTTTTTATCAATAACGGCTTTGGCTTTCCCCTGGTTAATCATAGGTTCAATAGTAAAAATCATCCCGGGTTTCATCTCTGGTCCTGTATTCCGGCGCGAGGCATGGTCAACCTGCGGTTCTTCATGAAATTCAATACCCACACCATGGCCACAAAACTCGTAAACTACACTGTATCCTCTTGCCTTTGCATAACGCTGAATAACAAAACCAATATTCCCAAAGCGATTGCCGGGTTTTACCTGTTCAATCCCTAAATCAAGGCAGTGCCAGGTGGTGTCAATCAGCTCTTCAGCTTCTTTGCTTACCTCTCCCACTGTAAACATTCGCGAGGTATCGCCGTAGTAGCCATTCAAAATTGTGGTAATATCAATATTCAATATATCGCCGGGTTTTAAAATGGTTTCTTTCGACGGAATGCCATGGCAAATAATATTATTGGGCGATATACAACTCGATTTTGGGTAACCATTGTATCCTTTGGTAGCAGGAATTGCTCCATGAGATCGAATAAATTCTTCAACCTTATCGTCGATCAACTCCGTGGTCATTCCCTCTTTTACAAATTGCTCGGCAAAGTCCAGCGTTTTGGCAGCCAGTCTGGCACTCTGCCTGATGCCTTCTATCTGTTCCGGAGTTTTTATAATTATTTTTCCCATAAAGCTTTTTTATTTGCCGCAAAATTGAACATTTGTAGTTGATTTTCAAAAACCGAACAATAAATTTGCAAAAAAGTTTACATCTTTTCTTTGCTATAAGATGAAAACACCTTTATCAAAAACAAGAAATGAAATATAAACAACAATTATCCACCAAATCATACTTTGTTAACCGATTTAAAAAACTCTCCACCTCCTTTCTTTTTTGGCAAATACAAGACATTGCCTGGGAACATGCCGAGCAACTGGGTTTTGGATTTGACAACTTGAAAAAAGACAAGCAGTTTTGGGTGCTCTCGCGATTACTGGTGAAAATAAAACGACGCCCCAGCTGGGGAGAAAAATTTACAGTAGAAACATGGCCCGTTGGCCTTGAAGGTCTGCTGGCTTTGCGCGATATCGAATTTATTGACGAAAAAGGAGAAAGTATCATTCAGGCCACCACCAGCTGGTTGGTACTAGACCAGCAAACAAAACGTATTATTCGTTTAGAAGATCTTTACGAAATACCATCGAACACCGAGCGGGTTTTAAACCAGAGTGCGGGAAAAGTACGACCACCAAAATCCGCTGAAGAGCTCATATTCTCGCCGGCCTTGTTTAACGAAATTGATGTAAACCAACATTTTAACAGCGGACGCTACCTGGAACGAATAATCGACAGTTACGATTTTGACTTTCATGAAACAAACGAATTGACCGAATTTGAAGTAAATTTTGTGAAAGAAGGTATTCCGAGCGACCAGCTGGCGGTTAAGAAGCAAATAATTGATAAAAATAACCATATTTGTAGTGTAGTTCGCCAAAGCGACGGAGCCGATTTAATACGTGCCCGACTGGTTTGGAGCCTGCGGCAATAGAGTTTACAACCAAACACCACATAAACATATTAGCGCTCTTTTTCTTTTTAAGAATAAGTAAGCCGGATTAAACAAAAAAAAATCAGGCAATTTCAAACGTTTGCATTGATTTTTAGCTGCTTAATAAGAATTACTTATACTAACAAAAGCCAATAATTTAAAGATTATTTAAAACTTTAAACGGGCAATAAAAACTTAAAAAAGATGAAGAGATTACTATTGATTTTTACACTGGCTATTAGTAGCCTGTTTGCTATGGCACACGAACTGAGTTCCCCCAACGGCAAAATGAAATTATTGGTTGAATTACTCAACGGAACACCGACCTACCAACTACATCTAAATGAAAAAGCCATTATTAAACAAAGTAAGCTTGGGTTGGAACTTGCCAATAACCAATCGTTAATGAACGGATTTACAATTACCGATGTACAAACATCAAGCGTAAACGATACATGGAAACCGGTTTGGGGCGAGCAAAGCGAGATTAAAAATAATTACAACGAACTGGCACTTACTCTGCAACAAAAAAGTACCAACATAAAAATCCTTCTACGTTTTCGTGTTTTTGATGATGGTTTAGGTTTTCGCTACGAGTTTCCGGAGCAGGAAAACCTGGTGTATTTTGTTGTTAAAGAAGAATGCACTGAGTTTGCCATGGCCGGCGACCACAAAGCCTGGTGGATTCCCGGAGACTACGACACGCAAGAGTACGACTATACCACATCAAAACTTTCGGAAATAAGAGGCCTGATGGAGAAAGCTGTAACTCCCAATGCGTCGCAAACGCCAATTTCGGCAACAGCCGTTCAAACCGCGTTAATGATGAAAACCGATGATGGCTACTACATCAACCTACACGAAGCCGCTTTGCAGGACTACTCTTGCATGCATCTCGAACTGGATGATAAGAACATGGTATTTAAATCGGTTTTAACTCCCGATGCGGTAGGCAATATGGCGTATATGCAAACGCCATGCACCACTCCCTGGCGAACCGTTATTGCCAGCAAAAATGCCGGCGACATTTTATTGTCGAACATAACGCTTAACCTAAACGAACCATGCGCATACGAAACAACCGACTGGATAAAACCGGTGAAATACATTGGCGTTTGGTGGGAAATGATTACAGGCAAAAGCTCGTGGGCTTATACCGACGAGGTTTTGAGCGTAAAACTGGGCGAAACTGATTTTACACAAACCACGACCAACGGCCGGCATGCAGCTAACACCCAACATGTAAAAGACTACATTGATTTTGCCTCGGAACACGATTTTGATGCCGTTTTGGTTGAAGGCTGGAACGAAGGCTGGGAAGACTGGTTTGGCAAATCGAAAGACTTTGTTTTTGATTTTGTGACCCCCTACCCCGATTTTGATGTTGAAGTGCTGCGCGATTACGCCCAAAGTAAAAATGTTAAACTAATGATGCACCACGAAACATCGGGTTCGGTGCGCAATTACGAACGCCATATGGATACCGCCTACCAGTTTATGGCAGAGAATAACTACAACTCGGTAAAAAGCGGCTATGTGGGCGACATTATTCCGCGCGGCGAGTACCATTATGGCCAGTGGATGGTTAACCACTACCTGCACGCTATTAAAAAAGCAGCCGACTATAAAATAATGGTGAATGCACATGAAGCGGTTCGGCCAACTGGTATGAGCAGAACCTATCCAAATTTAATAGGAAACGAATCGGCACGCGGAACTGAATACGAAGCCTTTGGAGGAAACAATGTTGACCACACAACAATTCTGCCATTTACCAGGCTTGTGGGAGGCCCCATGGATTACACACCGGGTATTTTCGAAACAAAGGTAAGTGTGTACAATCCGGATAACAATTCACAGGTGCGTACAACCATTGCACGCCAGCTGGCCTTGTATGTAACCATGTACAGCCCGCTACAAATGGCTGCCGACCTGCCTGAAACCTACAACAAACACCTTGATGCTTTTCAGTTTATAAAAGATGTGGCCGTTGATTGGGATAAAAGTCTGGTTTTGGAAGCCGAACCCGGCGATTTTATCACCTATGCACGTAAAGCTAAAAACAGCGAAAACTGGTTTGTAGGCCGAACTAACGACGGCCAGGCACGCACTTCTGAAATCAGTTTTGATTTTCTGTCGGCCGATAAAAAATACATTGCCACCGTTTATGCCGATGCAAAAGATGCCCATTGGGAAACAAATCCGAAAGCCTATGAGGTAAGAAAATACCAGGTTACCCGCAAGTCGAAACTAAAACAACTTTGCGCCCCCGGAGGTGGCTACGCCATTAGCCTTGTTCCGATTGAAGATAAAAATGAGCTGAAAGGCTTGAAAAAGTTGTAGAAAGCCAAAAAGCAATTGCAGCAGAGATAACTGATAATTTAATATGTCACGTAGAAAGGATTCTGTCTTTTACTCAGATAGAATCCTTTTTTTGGCAAAACTTAGAAACTAAAATCGTCAAAAATAACCACAATGCAAAAAAGCTCTTGCACAACATAATTGAAATTAAATACGTATTCTTTTCAATAAATGAACAATTGTGTATATTCAAGCGTATTTAGATTAATCAGAAGTGGTAGTTATGGACTTACTTCATAAACACATTCTTTTTAAATGAAAACGGGAAAAAACAAACGCTTTGAGGAACTGGGCATTAAGCGCTGGTCTTTATTCTTCAATGATGAAAGGACCGAATCGAAATACCGTGAAGAGTATTTCAATAATTCCATTTATTCGTTTCGCCTGGCCTTTGTTATTGCCATTTTACTTTATGCCTTATTTGGTGTTTTAGATGTATACACCTCGGAACGGTTTATTAAAGAATTTTTTACCATACGTTATCTGGTAGTTATTCCTTTTCTCATTCTTGTTCTGGCAGCATCATACTTTCATTTCTTCAAGAAAACATGGCAATATTTCACACTATCGGCTTATATTGTGGGAGGTAGCGGCATTGCCATCATGCTTCTACTTAACCCCTCTAATCTATATTATTACGGCGGGTTATTTCTGATTTTCATTGCAGGTTATTTCTTTATTCATTTACATTATTTGTATGCTATTTGTGCAGGATTGGTGGTTATCTTTTGTTACAACATTGCTCCTTTCTTCTCAGCTTCTTTGCAACACCTCAGTATTGAATATCAACTCATAAGCAATACATTTTTTATTTCAGCCAACCTTATTGCGGCCGTTGCTTTATACAACAACCAGCTAGTTGCGCGTACCGAGTTCTATCAACGCAGGCTTTTGTCGATGCAGCAAATGCGCATTAAAAATATAAATGAGAACCTTGAAAAGAAAGTTGCTGAGCGCACTGAACTTCTGAATAACAGAAACAAAGCCCTTAAAGAGGAAATAGACTACCGAAAAAGCATTGAAGAGAAATTATTGGTAGCAAAAGAACAAGCCGAAGAGAGCGACAGATTAAAAACAGCATTTCTGGCGAATATGAGTCATGAAATCCGAACACCAATGAATGGTATCATCGGTTTTTTGGATATGATTGCAGACCCCCAGATAAGCCAGAACGAACGTGAACAATACCTTGATATTGTAAAGCAAAGTGGAAACCGACTGCTTCAAACCATTAATGATATAGTTGAGATTTCAAAAATAGAAGCCGGGGAATTGCAGGAAAATATAGCACCGGTAAATATTGGCGATACTTTTAGTTATCTCAACGATTTTTTTGCCCCGAAAGCACAATTGAAAAACTTAGCTATTAAATTCAAAAACGGCTGTAGCGATACTACAATAATGACCGACAGCAATAAACTGGAATCGATTTTAACGAACCTGATAAATAACGCTATTAAATTTACCGAATACGGAAGCATCGAAATAGGAGTTACTCCACAAAATGATGTTCTGGAGTTTTATGTAAAAGATACCGGACAAGGTATTCCGGCTGATCGCCAAAAAGCTATTTTTGACCGTTTTGTACAAGCTGATTTAAGCTTAACCCGGGGACATGAAGGAACCGGTTTAGGATTATCAATTGCAAAAGCCTACACCGAAGCTTTGGGTGGTACAATTTGGATCCAATCTGAAGCCGGCAAAGGAACTACCTTCTTTTTTACAATAGCGTTAGTCTTTGGCGACCATCAAACCAATGTAACAAGACCAGAATTAAAAAACACCCCAAATGCTATACCTCAGGAAAATATAAGAATACTGGTAGCAGAAGACGATGCCGTTAGCTTTAACCTGATCAGGTCAATTCTGAGCCCCAGGAAATACGAGATAATACATGCGAAGAACGGCCGTGAAGCCGTGCAATTATTTACCGAAAAACACGACGAGATTGCATTGATACTTATGGATTTAAAAATGCCACAAATGGATGGAATTGAAGCAACACGCCGAATCCGGGAATTAAATAATACCATTCCGATTATTGCCCAAACAGCTTTTGCTCTATCCGGCGATAAAGAACTGGCACTTGAGGCAGGGTGTAATGATTATTTGGCAAAGCCCATCAAAAGAAATGAATTGCAAAATAAAATCAGTCAATTTTTCACCCGAAAAAAATAAATCTATTTTAATTGGTATTCTTTTTTTAATACCCTGCGTTCGTTTTCGCTCAACGACTTCATGTATCCTTTCCAGCCCGGACACCAGTTAATGTGCCACCTCCAAAACCTTCCGGCAAACGATTTTGGTTTTGCTTCGTATTTGGCACGCAATTTACAGTTTTCACAATTTGATTCGGCCATAGTTGCTGGGTTTAAATAGTTGATTTGCTGATCCTTTAAATTTTTAATAATGCATTAATCTGCTCTACCTTTTCTTCCATAGGCAAATGCCCGTTTATCCAGTGGATTTTTGTTCCCCGCTTTTCCATTCCTCGAAACCAGGTCATCTGGCGTTTGGCAAACTGATGAATCGCAATCTCAAGCTTACGGAACATTTCATCAAAACTCAATTCACCAATTAAATGGAGGGTAAGAAATTTGTATTCAAGTCCGTAATAAATTAATTGCTCCGGGCTTAAACCCAAGTCGAGCAAGGTTTGCACCTCATCAAGCATCCCCTCGTCAAGGCGCTGTTTTAGGCGGGTAGTAATGCGTTGGCGACGTATCTCACGGTCAAAATCAATACCAACATTTAAGCTGCTAATTTCGGGCATAGCCGAATCTTCTATCGGATTTTCGGCATAATATTTTTCAATTTCAATTGCCCGAATGGCTCTTCGATCGGTTTCCACATCAGTATCGTTGTGCAAATCGGGTTTTAACTTTTTCAGAATATCGGTGAGTTCTTCCAGCGTTTTGCCTTCCAGCTCTTTGCGTAATTCCTTATTCGGTGGCACCTCAATTAAACGGTAATTCTTTAACACAGCCTCCAGGTACAAACCACTTCCTCCACACAATACCGGAAACTTCTTCCGTGAAACAATGTCATTAAAAACTTTTATAAAATCGGTTTGAAAGCGGTACACATTGTAGTGTTCTCCGGCATTTTCGATATCAACCAAATGCGAAGGAACTTCCCGGCCATTCACAAAATAATCTTCCAGGTCTTTGCCGGTGCCTAAATCCATACCGCGGTACACCTGCCGGGAATCTGCTGAAATTACTTCACCATTGTATTGTGCTGCAAAATGTGCAGCAAGTCCTGTTTTTCCGGTGGCCGTTGGCCCTAATATGCTTACTAAATTGTAGGTCAAAACAAAAAATATTTAGGTGCAAATTAACGAAATATTAGTGGCTTAACCATTTTTAATTTACTTTCTAAATATTTTAATAATTATTGTCGATTTAATTAAATTAATTGAGAATTTAATTAATTTTGAAACCTTTCGCGACTAAAAAAAAGAAGACAGTGATAAAAGAAGCTTGTGTTGAATCGTTTGAAGAAGCAAAGCGGGCGCAGGAACAAGGTGCCGATAGAGTAGAGCTGTGCTCCGACCTGGCCAATGATGGACTAACACCAACAATGCGAGATCTGCAAAAAGCATGTTCGCTCCTTGCTATTCCGGTAATGGTTATGGTGAGGCCCCGAAAAGGGAACTTTGTGTATTCACCGCATGAAATAAGCGAAATGAAGCAGGCGATTGACAAGGCAAAAAATGCCGGCGCCCATGGTGTTGTTTTGGGTATGCTCAGGCCTGACAATAAAATCGATGCCAAAAACACCCGCATGCTGGCAGAATATGCGCTGCCACTTCCGGTTACCTTTCATAAAGCAATTGATGAAATGGATGACCCCGTTGAAGGCGTAAGGGTATTAAAAACCATTCCGAATGTAAAACGAATACTTACATCGGGCGGGAAACCAACAGCCCTGAAAGGACTGGAAACCATCAGACAAATGATCGCTGAAGCTGAAGGAAAAATAATCATGCTTGTTGCGGGGAAAGTACTGGACACGAATGTAAGCAAGATACAGAAACTCACCGGAACGAACGAATTACATGGACGCCGAATTGTTGGCGAACTGCTGTAAAAAGATAACATCAACATATAACTTATTAGGATTTTTAAAAATGAAGAAATTAATTTTGTTTATACCCGTTTTTCTGGCATTTATGGCAAATGCCCAGTTAGAACATGAAATTACCGACTATGTGTGGCCAACCGACGAAGCCGTTTTGGAAAAACTGGAAGATTGGCAGGATTTAAAATTTGGACTGCTGATGCACTGGGGCAGTTACAGCCAGTGGGGAATTGTTGAATCGTGGAGTATTTGCCCCGAAGATTACGGCTGGTGTGAACGAAAAAAAGGCAGCAACCCGAAAGATTATTTTACTTATAAAAAAGAATACGAAAACCTCAAATTATCATTCAACCCAACGGGTTTTAATCCTGACAGATGGGCTAAAGCAGCCGCCGGCGCCGGAATGAAATATGTGGTATTTACCACCAAACACCACGATGGCTTTTGCATGTTCGATTCGAAATATACCGATTACAAAGTTACCAGCACCGAGTGCCCTTTTAGTGCAAATCCAAAAGCAAATATTACCAAAGAAGTTTTTGATGCTTTTCGCGAAGAAGGATTATGGGCTGGAGCCTATTTTTCGAAACCCGACTGGAACAGCCCCTATTACTGGGACCCCAAATTCCCGCCTTTCGACAGAAACGTAAACTACGACCCGGCATTATATCCGGAGCAATGGGAAAAATTTGTGGAATTTACCCAAAACCAGATTATGGAATTAATGAGCGATTACGGAAAAATAGACATCCTCTGGTTAGACGGTGGCTGGGTTTCGAAAAAATCGCCCGAGCAAGTGGAAGCCTACTACAAACACGTGGCTGAAAACGAGAAATCGGGGTTTCCGAAATCGCGTGCCGTAAACCAGGACATCCGCATGGACGAAATTGCAGCCAAAGCCCGCGAAAAACAACCCGGATTAATTGTGGTTGACCGCGCAGTTAAAGGCCCTAACCAAAATTACCTTACGCCCGAAAACAAGGTGCCCGAAACACAATTGCCCTACCCCTGGGAAAGCTGTATTATTGCAGGAGGTGGCTGGTCGTGGGTACCCGATGCGAAATTTATGACCCCAAAACAAGCTATACACATGCTGATTGACATTGTAGCCAAAGGCGGAAACTTGCTGTACAACATTGCCCCGGGTCCCGATGGCAAATGGCCTGAAGGTGCCTACGCCTTGCTGGAAGAAATGGGCGAATGGATTGATGTAAACAGCGAAGCCATTTATGCTACCCGCGCTATTGCCCCTTATAAAACCGACAATATTTGTCTCAGCCAGCAAAAAGATACAAAAGCAGTTTATGCCATTTATTTAGAGCAAGAAGACGGTAGTGGTTTACCCGAATCGTTTACCGTAAAAGGAGTTAAAGCAGCTAAAAATGCCAAACTTAGCCTGCTGGGTGCAAAAGGCAACTTAAAATGGCAAAATACCGGCGACGGTGTAAAAGTTTTCGTGCCGGCTGGCCTACGCAAAAACCTGCCTTGCCAATTGGCATGGGCGGTAAAAATATCAGCGGTAGAATAACCTGCATCTATTCCAATGTTATGGAGTTAGGCCTTCAAGGTTTTTGAAACCCTGAAGGTTTTAAAACAAAATGCATCGAAACGGAAAAAACGGGGGCGAAATGCAATCATACATGGTTATGTCGCATTTCGCCCTGGTTTTTTCTAGCCCGCAGTAGTTTTTTCCGTTCCGCCATCGTTATACCTCATTCCGCTGCAGTTTTTTCCATTTCGCCATGGTTATACTTCATTCCGCCATGGTTTTTTCCATTTCTGTGGGGTTTGCGCAAAAATGCAATGTGGCAAACTTATTTCTGGTGGCCTTTCACAAATAATTCACTGAAATTAACAAGGTACCAACACCACAACATAAAAAGCCGCTAAAAAACGCCGGCACTTTACCCCAACATTAACAATCGGCACGAACAATATGCTCTACAACATGTTTATAGGAAATTGACCTATTTTCGCGCGCTGTAATTGAAAACAGAGCAGTGAATAATCTTTTTTTTAATTTTTAATTAATAATCCTCCGGAATGAGACTCAAGGCAATTACCCATAAAAATTGTCTTTTCCAGCGAAATGCTGGAGCCTCCACCTTTCCGGTTTTCAATCCATTGTATGAAATTTGAATTTAAATTTATAGATAAGAAGCAGGGTAGTATAAAAGACGATATACTTTCTGGTCTTACCGTATCCTTAGCCCTTGTTCCCGAGGCAGTAGCTTTTGCTTTTGTGGCCGGGGTTTCGCCCATTGTTGGCCTTTACGGTGCCTTTATGATGGGACTGATTACGTCAATTTTTGGCGGCCGCCCGGGAATGATTTCCGGAGCTACCGGTGCCATGGCCGTTGTTATGGTTAGCCTGGTGCAAAAGGGAAATGCTATGGGCGACGGACAAGGCCTGCAGTACCTTTTTGCCACCTTAATTTTAGCAGGAACCATTCAGGGGCTTTTTGGTATTTTCAAATTAGGAAAGTTTATCCGCCTGGTGCCGCACTCGGTAATGATGGGCTTTGTTAACGGGCTAGCCATCGTTATTTTCCTGTCGCAGTTAGGCATGTTTAAAACTGGTGACGAATGGTTAACCGGCGCTCCATTGTTTACCATGCTTGGCCTGGTGGCTTTAACCATGATTATAATGATTGTGCTGCCAAAACTAAGCAAAGCCATTCCGGCTGCTCTGGTAGGTATTTTGGTTGTTTCGGCCATTGTTATCTTCGGAAATATTGAAACAGAAACGGTTAAAAGTTTTATTCAAAACGGCGGTGGCGATAGCATAAAAGCAGGTTTGCCAACTTTTAATGTGCCGCTAATTCCGTTTAACCTTCACACGCTTGAACTAATTTTTCCGTATGCCCTGATTTTGGCAGCTGTTGGTTTAATCGAATCGTTAATGACTCTGAACCTGGTTGACGAATTAACCGAAACCCGGGGAAGCGGCAACCGCGAATGTGCCGCACAAGGTATGGCCAATATCGTTAACGGATTTTTTGGAGGAATGGGCGGTTGCGCCATGATTGGACAAAGCATCATCAACATCAAATCGGGTGGACGTGGTCGCCTGTCAGGAATTTTTGCAGCCATTATGCTGCTTATGTTTATCCTGTTTGCCTCGAGCTATATTGAAATGATACCCATTGCTGCTCTGGTTGGCGTAATGTTTATGGTAGTAATTGGGACCTTTGCCTGGAGTACATTTAAAATCATCGATAAAATACCGGTTTCAGACCTGATTGTGATTGTGCTGGTTACCGGCTTAACGGTTATTTTCGATCTTGCAATTGCAGTGTTGGCAGGTGTTATCGTTTCGGCACTCGTGTTTTCGTGGGAGAATGCCAAACGTATTCGAGCCCGCAAAAAAACCGACGAACACGGCATAAAACATTACGAAATTTTTGGCCCGCTGTTTTTTGGGTCAACAACACTTTTTCAGAGCAAATTTGATGTGCAAAATGACCCCAACGAGGTAATTGTTGATTTTAAAGAATCGCGCATAATGGACCAGTCGGCAATTGAAGCCATAAATAAACTGGCCGAACGCTACCAAAAAGCGGGAAAAACAATTCACCTGCGCCACCTTAGCCGCGACTGCATAAAACTGGTGAAAAAAGCTGAAGCTATTTGCGATGTAAATGTGCTGGAAGATCCGAATTACTTTGTGGCTATTGATAATTATAACCGGGTTATAAAAAATACAAAAACTCCGTTTAACAGTTAAACAGGATTGTCTGCAAAAAGAAAAAGACCCTTGCTCTGGTTTATAAAATCAGAGCACGGGTCTTTTTTTCTGAATGCAACGCTAAACAAAAAATTTTGTCTTTATTAAAAAGCTTTTACGGATTAGCTTTAAAAGCGGCCTGAAACCATAAACAATGTTCAACTTTTTGTTTTAGGCTGCTTTTTATTGCGTTTGTAAAAATGTTTTGAATCTCCCCACTCGCCAAAACCAATTTCCGAGCCCGCCATATGTATTCGGGCCTCCAGGCAATTTCTGCACAGCTCGGCATCTTCATCCAAACAGGGTTTATCCTCGTACAATTGATACTCTTCGCGGTAAGCCGTTGGGGTTAAATTGGGCATTATTACATTGGCGCCAATGGCCAATGCTTTTTCCCTTCCGGCAGGGTCGATGGCCTGCAAAGCTGTAGCCGCCGCAATATTAATATCGGGCATTAGCAAGCGCAAAACGGCAATCATATTCAGGGCCAAATCAAAACGCTCCTGTTTGGTTTTCAGCAAATGCCGGTATTGGTACAAGGGCGTATCTTCATGCTCAATGTAGGGACCCATTCCGCACATATCAATGTCCAGCTTCTTAAAAAAAAGCAGGTCGTCAGCCAGGTGTTCATACGTTTGAAAGGGCAAGCCAATCATCACTCCTGTTCCCACCTGGTAGCCCACGTTTTTTAAACTACCGAGTGCTTCAATTCTTCGTTCAAACGAATGCGTTTCATTTTCAGGATGAATTTTATAGTACAATTCGCGATTCGACGACTCAATGCGTAGTAAATAACGGTGTGCCCCACTCCCGAACCAACGGCGGTAGGTATCCTCGCTTTGTTCACCACAACTAAGTGTTATGCCCAGCTCTCCGTTCGAGAGTTGTTTAATCTTCTTCAGCAAACCATCTACCCGCTTAATAAAAGCCGGTGACGACAATTCACCCGATTGCAATACCACTGATGCAAAATGGTTTTCCCAGGCAAACCTGCACGATTCCAGAATCTCCTCATCGCTCACATCGTAACGAATAACTTTGTCGTTTCCTTTCCGAATACCGCAGTACAAACAGTCTTTCGCACAAATATTCGAAAACTCTACTAAGCCCCGAAAATATACTTTATTCCCAGTTTCTTTTACCTTCACCTCCTGCGCCCGTTTTAGTAAAGCGGTACGTTCTTCGCCGGTGGCTTTAAGCAGCTGTATTATTTCTTCTTTCTTCAATCGCAGTTATTTCTTCGGTAAAAATAGTTTTTTCCGTCGCTAAACAAGATAACAAAATTCAGGAACTCCATGTTTTATGCTTAAGTTTAACAACATACTCATTTGCAACATTTCTCATGTTAAGCTATTGAAATTAAACCTATTTTTGTAGCACAATCCTGCGGGAAGGCCACGGCTGACTTTAGGGAGAATAAGGCAAAAGAATCAAGTAGAAAGGCAAAAGTCTTTCTATTCCTTTATCTCCAATTTTCCCGCAAAATATATTTGTAGAACTTAAGTTGATGTTTTTGGCAGAAATGAATTTCTGTTTTCCAACTTTCAACTGCTAACTTTTTTATATGAGACGACTGGGATTTGTAGGAATAATTATTGAGGACCGGGAGCAATCATCGGGAGCGGTTAACGAGGTGTTGAGCCAGTTTTCTGAACTTGTTTTGGCGAGAACCGGACTGCCCAATGCCAAAGAAAATTATTCGGTAATTACCCTGGTTATTGATGCAACTACTGATGAACTGGGAATGTTAACCGGAAAACTGGGAAATATACAGGGCGTTTCTGTAAAATCAGGTCTTGCAAAAAAATAGAAAGTAACAACTGATCTAAAAACTCAAAATATGTACAATGTTCCTGCCGATTTTATAAACGAAGCAAAAATTTGGGAAGCACTGGAAGCCAACAAAAACCCGGAGCCATCGCGAATTAAGGAAGTACTGCAAAAAGCAGCCGAAATGAAAGGTCTGAATGCCGATGATGTTGCTGTGCTCACCTGCATTAGCGACCCGGAAATGCTGGCCGAACTTTTTACTGCCGCCAACACGGTTAAAGAAACCATTTATGGCAAACGTCTGGTATTGTTTGCGCCTTTATACATATCAAACCTCTGCGCCAACGAGTGCCTTTATTGTGCATTCAGAGCTACCAACAAGGATATCGATCGCCATGCACTTTCGCAGGAGCACATTGCCCGCGAAGTTGAAGTGTTAATCAACCAGGGACACAAACGCGTTTTACTGGTTGCCGGCGAATCGTACCCTAATCAAGGCTTTCAGTATGTACTCGACTCCATTCGAACCATTTACGGTGTTAAAAACAAGCACGGCGAAATACGCCGGGTAAACGTAAACGTGGCACCACTTTCAACCGATGAGTTTAAGCAACTAAAAGCTGAAGGAATTGGCACCTACCAGATTTTTCAGGAAACCTACCACCACGAAACCTACCACAAAGTTCACCTTGGGGGTAAAAAACGCGACTACAACTGGCGGGCATGGTCGCTGCACCGTGCAATGGAAGCAGGCATTGATGACGTTGGCATTGGTGTACTTTTTGGCTTGTTCGATTACCGTTTCGAAATATTAGCTATGATGCAACACATTCGCGAACTGGAAGATAAATTTGGTGTTGGACCGCATACCATTAGTGTTCCGCGACTGGAACCAGCCACCAACAGCGATCTGGCGTCGCACCCGCCATTTCCGGTTTCCGATATCGATTTCAGAAAAATAGTAGCCATTTTACGACTGGCAGTTCCGTATACCGGCATAATTATGTCGACGCGCGAAACGGCTAAAATGCGCCGCGAAACATTTGCATTGGGTGTCAGTCAGATTTCGGCAGGAAGTAAAACCAATCCGGGAGGGTACGAAGAAGAAGACGAAATTTCAAGTCAGTTTAGCCTGGGCGACCACCGACCACTCGACGAAGTTATTCGTGATGTGGCATCAATGGGCTACATCCCTTCGTTTTGTACAGCCTGTTACCGTTTAGGAAGAACAGGGCAGGATTTTATGGATCTGGCAAAGCCCGGTGATATCCGCTTGCACTGTGCTCCCAATGGCTTAAGCTCGTTTAAAGAATACCTGCAAAACTATGCCGCACCCGAAACCAAAGAAATAGGAGAAAAGCTTATTCGCGATACCATTGCCGGAATGAGTGGTATTGCCAGGCAACGCGCCGAGAAGCTGGTAAAACGCGTTGAAGCGGGTCGGGACGATGTTTACTGTTAAACAACAAATTTTTAAGCATCGAACAAAACAGATAGAGGTAGATATTTTTTTCAAATCAAAGCAAAAACTATGGTACAGTTAAGAACAGAAAACGACTTACTTGGCCAAAAACAACTACCTGCCGACGCGCTGTGGGGCATTCACACTGCCCGTGCTATTGAAAATTTTCCAATCATGAAACAAACTGTGCATCAGGAATTGGTTAAAGCTTATGGCGAGGTAAAACTGGCCTGCGCACAAACCAACAATGCACTTGGTTTCTGGAAAAACAAAGAAAAAGGCGCAGCAATAGAGCAAGCTGCATTTGAAATGAGCCAGGGACTGCTGAATGAACATATTGTGGTAGATTCCTTGCAGGGAGGGGCCGGAACGTCAACCAACATGAATGTTAACGAGGTACTTGCCAACCGTGCTTTGTTGTTACTTAACCAACAACCCGGTAATTACGATTTGGTTTCGCCACTTAACGATATTAACCTTCACCAAAGCACTAACGACACCTACCCAACAGCTTTAAAAGTTGCAGCTATTCGTTTGTTACGCCTGTTGGAGCAAAATGTACTCGCGCTTCAAGAGGCGTTTCAGCAAAAGGAAAAAGAATTTGCACCTATCGTAAAAATTGGCAGAACCCAGTTGCAGGACGCTGTATTAACCACATTGGGGCGCGAAATGGGTGCCTATGCCGAAGCCTTTAACCGCGACCGCTGGCGGATTTACAAATGCGAAGAACGTTTGCGTGTTGTAAACCTCGGAGGAACAGCTATTGGAACCGGACTGGGAGCTCCAAAACAATTTATTTTCAGGGTGCTTGACAAACTGCGCGATAATACAAATATTGGCCTGGCACGTAGCGAAAACCTGGTTGATGGTACCCTAAACACCGATGTATTTGTTGAAGTTTCAGGAATTTTAAAAGCATGCGCATCAAACTTATTAAAAATCAGCAACGACCTTCGGCTGATGTCCAGTGGTCCGCATGCCGGTTTAGGAGAGATTAATTTGCCTGAACTTCAGGCCGGATCATCAATAATGCCCGGAAAAGTTAACCCCGTAATACCCGAAGCAGTAGCCCAGGTAGCTATTAAAGTAATGGGGAACGACCAAATAATTACGCAGGCAAGTAGCTCTGGCAACCTGGAATTGAACCAGTTTCTTCCGTTAATTGCACACAGTTTACTCGAATCTGTCGACCTGTTAAAGGAGGCCTGTAATCTTTTTACCGAAAAGTGTGTATCCGGAATAACAGCCAATGAAAAAAAATGTCGGGCTCAGGTAAATAACTCCACCGCCACGGTTACTGCTCTTATGCCTGCTATTGGGTACAACAAGTGCGATGAAATATTAAAAATCGCTCGCCAACACGAATTATCCATTAAAGAGGCAAGTTTAAAATCAGGCTTTTTAAACGAAGAAGAATTTGAACAGCTGATAACTCCGGAAGCCGTTTGCCGACTGGGACATTAAATCCCACTAATTTTAACAAAACGTTAACATCTGTCTACGCTCCTCTTTATCAACGCTTTAATATTATTTAAATATTTTAAGACATATTTATCTTCTTTTTCGCTTGCAAATGTTTTTAATAGTTATTAATATTGAGTCTAAATAAACATAGAGACGAAAATTATTTTATAACTAAAAAAGTGAATCATGAAAAAAGTATTATTTCTATTAGCGTTTGTAGCAGTTTACGGAGTATCATTAGCAATGACAGAAGCTACTGTAGTTGCCGCAGACGAAACAGTACAAGTTGTTACTGATTTTGATCAGGTAGAAAAAGAAAAAAAGGAAAGCAAGAAAGCCGCAAAGGGTGAAGCAAAAGCTGAAGGATGTTCAGGAACAAAGGCTAAAGCCGATGGTTGCTCAGGTAGCAAAGCAAAAGCAGACGGATGTGCCGGTGAAAAATCAGCCAAGAAAAGCGACTGCAGCAAATCTTGTGACGGAAAAAAATAAGGGAAACTTATTTGAATATAAAGAAAGTCGTTCAATAAAATTGAGCGACTTTTTTTGCGTTTAACAATTCAGAATGTAACCCACTTTCACCACATTTTCAATCGAAACTGATGAATCATCGGCAAAATACTTTCTCAATTTCGATATAAAAACATCCAGACTCCTACCCGCAAAATAATCGTTTTCGCCCCAAATAGCGGTTAATATCTGTTCGCGTCTGATCACATTCTTTTTGGCTTTACAAAGCATGCGCAACACCTCGGCCTCGCGTATGGTTAAGCGCCGCACCTTATTGTTTATGGTTAACGATTGATTTTCAAAATCAAACTCATAAGCGCCCACCTGATAAATATTATCCGGCTCTGCCTGAACGAAATCACTACGATTACTTATGGCAACAATTTTACACCACAGCTCATCTTCATCAAAAGGTTTGGTAATATAATCATCGGCGCCAATATTGTAACCTTTCATTTTATCCTCTTTCATGGCCCGGGCAGTCAGAAAAACAATAGGAATTTTAGGCTCTATGGCTTTTACTTTTTCCGCCAGCGAAAAACCATCCAGTTTTGGAAGCATGACATCAAAAATGCAAAAATTAAAGCTCTCGTTTTTCCTGAATCCTTCGAGTCCTTCTTCGCCATCGCGGTATAAGGTAACTTGTACTCCACGGCTTAATAAAAAATCTTCAAGTAAGTAACCAAGGTTGGTGTCGTCTTCTACTAAAATTATATTCAGTTTCTTTTCATCCATAGCTACTTTTTAATTTCAGGCAGTTGAATAATAAAAGTGGTTCCATTTTCTGTCTCGCTTTCAACAGAAATTGTTCCGTTATGAGCTTCAACAATTTGTTTAACGTAAGCCAATCCAATGCCAAATCCTTTTGTGTTGTGCACATCACCTGTTGGTACCCGGTAGTATTTATTAAAAATATACTTCTGAAACTTCAGAGGTATTCCAATTCCATTATCGGTCACCTCAATTCTAAGCTTATCGTTTTGCTTAATGGTTTCGATTTTTATCTGTGGTTCGTTTTTCGAGTATTTTATGGCATTGGAAAGCAAATTTACAAATACGTTTATAAAATGCAGGCGATCAACACAAACATACATTTTGTCAGGATTTGGCTGATATAAAATACTGCCTTGTTTCTCATCCAGTAACATTTCGCAGGTAGAAATTGCTTCCTGTATCACGTCACTTATTGCCACGTCTTCTTTAGAATAGTCGAAAGCATTCCGTTCAACAGCTTCCAATCGCAACAAACTTTCCACCAGATTTTGAAGTTTTCGGTTCTCTTTAAATATCAGTTCTGCATAGTTTTCAAGCTTTTGCTCGTTAGTTCCGTAGCGCCTTTTTCTAATCATGTTTGACGCCAGCGCTATCGACGAAAGCGGGGTTTTAAACTCGTGACTAACATTATTGAGCAGTTCTTTAGTGTGTTGTGCAATTCGTATTTCCCTGTTGTAAATTCTGAAAATATTGTAAAGACTCACAATTAACAGGAAAATTAGCACAACAGAACCTAAAAACATAAGGCCGGCTTTAGCAAAAAAGAACCGGGTTCGCGAGGGGAACTCCACCACCAGTTGGTATCCCGAATGCCCCAAAATACCGCCCATACAACGCGAGTAATACAGGCCGTTATCAAATTCTTTTTGTAAAGCTTTTAACTCTTCCGATTTATTTTCAAGAATATACATCTCGTATTCCAGGTCGATGTCGTACGAGCGAAGTTCAGACTCAATTGCATCGTGAATTTTTTCCCAAACGCCTGCGGTGGTAAGTTGGGTTTTTAGCCTGGCGGTGTCACATTCGACACAGGCTTTTACCATGCTGCACAAGGGTTTATCAGCGGTTAATGTAGTCATTGTTTCGCTTAAGGCCAGCTCAACGCTTTTTTCAAACACCTTGTCCTGAAAACGAATGGAATAGATAATCCATTTTATTTGTGTTGCCAGCAGTGCCAAAATAATAAACAATGCCAACACAAACGTATATTTTCTGAATCCCGTTTTCACTTGTCTGTTTTCCTTCTCTCTTCTTTTTAAAACGATTGTTTATCATCCAAACCCACTTCGGAATCAAATGTTTAACCGCTGTTTCGAATTTCAAAAATAACCATTAAAATTACAAACCTGTTTTCCTGATTTTACATTAACCTCGTGTTAACGCTTTTATAGCAAACGAAACAATATATTTGTGTTTCAATCATCAACTAAAAAATAAAAATTATGAAAAAGATCCTTATTGTTTTTGCACTTGTATTCGTTTATGGCTTAACAATGGCTAACACTTCTGCAGTTGTTGTAAACGCACAAAAAGCAGATGTTACAGTTGTTGCCGACGATGACAACATAATGGCTAGTGTTGAAGAGGAAAAAGACAAAAAGAAAAAAACAGAGAAAAAAGCCTGCTGTAGTTCAAAAACAGCCGAAAAAAAGACAACAGGTTGTACTGATGCACAAAAGAAGAGCTGTGCAGCTTCGGGCAAAACCTGTGGTGGCGAAAAATCAGCTGCGGAGAAAAAAAGCTGCTGCGGAGAAAAAAAGTAAAAAACAACTTTTAATAGTTTCAAAAAGGGTGCACGTGCACCCTTTTTTTGTTTTCCGATTGCGAGTGAAGGATTGAATTTGTACTTTCAGTCGCGAAAAAACAGTTGTATGAGATCACCAAAATCGTTTCGTTTACATATTGGAATTTTTGGCCGCAGGAATGCAGGCAAATCAAGCATTTTGAATGCGCTTACCCAGCAAGATGTTTCGATTGTTTCGGAAGTTGCGGGAACCACTACCGATCCGGTTGAGAAACCAATGGAACTGCTTCCGCTTGGACCGGTTCTTTTTATCGACACGGCCGGTATTGATGATGTTGGCGCCCTGGGCGAAAAACGAATTGCCAAAACACTTGCCGTTTTCGATCGCACCGATCTGGCAATCATCGTTTCCAACTTTTCAGAATGGGGCGCATACGAAGAATCGCTGGTGGACGAATTTAACCAGCGTGAAATTCCGTTTCTTGTTGTTTTTAACAAGAGCGATTTATACCCGGAAAATTTTGAACTGATTACCGCGCTTGATGGAAAAAAAATAAAACTTACACAAACTTCGGCAACAGAACAAAAAGGAATTGCCGGGTTGCGCCAATTGCTGTTAAAATCGGCACCGGCAGATTTTATTAACCGCCCCAGCATCCTGGCTGATTTGGTTGGCCCCGGCGAAGCCGCTGTGCTGGTGGTTCCTATCGATAAAGAAGCACCAAAAGGCAGATTGATTTTACCACAAGTACAGAGCATTCGCGACTTGCTGGATAACGATGCCTTTTGTATGGTTGTTAAAGAACGTGAATTACGTGAAGCACTTTCGTGTTTGAACAAACCGCCCAAACTGGTGGTGACAGACTCGCAGGCTTTTTTAAAAGTAGCGGCCGACACGCCTGCTGATATCCCACTAACCTCGTTTTCCATTTTATTTGCACGCTTTCAGGGCGATTTAAACGAGATGGTACGGGGCGCAATGGCTATCGACCAACTAAAAACCGGAGACAAAGTATTGATCGCCGAAGCTTGTTCGCACCACCCTATCGGTGAAGATATTGGCACGGTAAAAATACCTCGCTGGCTGACACAGTATGTTGGCGGCAAACTGCAAATTGAAAGCACGCGTGGCCACGATTTTCCTCCCAACCTGTCGGATTACAAACTGATTATTCATTGTGGTGCCTGCATGTGGAACCGACGCGAAATGCTTAGCCGGATTATGAAAGCCAAACAAGTCGGCGTACCACTTACCAACTACGGACTCACCATTGCCTATTCGCTGGGCATTTTTGAACGGGCACTGCAACCATTCCCGGCCGCATTGGAAATTTACAAAAATGGAATTGAATTATAATCCTGGTATAGCCTTCAGAGAAAAAAACAACTTAAAAAAAAAGCAGACAATTGCTGTTCGATACTTATTCTAAAACCTAACAATTAGTTAAGTTGTTGTGGTTTAAAAAGGAAATAATATGAACCGGATAGTTTTTATATTTTTAATAGTAGCAGGCCTGTCGTGCACCGATAAAGAGAGCCCTGAAAATATGATTTTACAGAACGAAACACCTGAAAATAACCAGGAACCCGGGAACACCGAAATCTATTACCTGGCGCTGGGCGACTCTTATACCATTGGCGAGAGCGTTGCCCAAAATGAAAGATTCCCGGTACAATTGGAAGAACAATTAAAAAATGAAGGGTTTGCAATTCAACCGGTAAAAATAATAGCACGCACCGGCTGGACTACCGATGAGTTAGCCAATGCCATTAAAAGCGAAACACTCAAAAACGCCTATAACGTGGTTACTTTGCTAATTGGCGTAAACAACCAATACCGTGGAAGAAGCGCTGATGAATACCGCACTCAATTTAAAGAGCTTTTACAAACCGCCATTGCTCTGGCCGGCTACGATGCTAAAAATGTAATTGTAATTTCGATACCGGATTATGGTGTTACTCCCTTTGGAGAAACGCGCAATCCCGATCAGATTGCCAAAGAAATTGACCAGTTTAATTCCATTAACCAGCAAGAAACTCAAAGGCTTAATGCACGGTATGTAAATATTACCGGCATATCGCGCGAAGCAAAAAACGACCAAACTTTAGTGGCATCCGATGGACTGCACCCCTCAGCAGAAATGTACCGGCGTTGGGTTGAAAAAATACTTCCTGAAGCCAAAGCAATACTCGAAAAACAAAAATAATGATAACAAACCCGGATAAAAACGACGTTGAAAGATTAGACAACGAAGACCCATTAAAAGCATTCAGAAAACGCTTTTTTATTGATTCCGAACAAACCATATATCTTGACGGGAACTCGCTCGGGCGCCTTCCGTTAGCAACCAAAAGCTTACTTTCTGAAGTAGTTGAAAAACAGTGGGGAACAGATTTAATTGAGAGCTGGAATAAAAACTGGTACCATAAGCCGGCTGTTTTGGGGGATAAAATTGCAACAATAATTGGAGCCTCGCCGGGCGAAGTTATTGTCTCCGACAGCACATCAATTAATTTATACAAGCTGGCATTTGCTGCATTAAAACACCAAAAAGGAAAAACTACTGTTGTTAGCGACGAGCTTAATTTTCCTACCGACCTTTATATTTTGCAGGGTCTGGTTAATGAATTTGGCCCGGAATACAGCCTGGATCTTGCCCGTTCAAACAACGGCATATCAATTAACACGGACGAGCTTAAGTCTAAAATCACAAAAAACACGGCATTGGTAGTGCTTTCACTGGTTGCTTTTAAAAGTGCCTTTATGTACAACCTAAAAGAAATAAGCGATTATGTCCACCGGATGGGAGCGTTGGTATTATGGGACCTCAGTCATGCTGCAGGAGCGGTAGAAATTGAACTTAATGAGAGTTATGCCGATATGGCCGTTGGCTGCACATACAAATACCTAAACGGCGGTCCGGGCTCACCGGCTTTCTTATACCTTCGTTCAGACCTGCAGGAACAATTCCTGTCGCCGGTGCAAGGCTGGTTTGGCGATGCCCGGCCTTTTGATTTCGACCTGAACTACCAGCCGGCAAAAGGTATTTGCAGGTTTTTAACCGGTACTCCTCCGGTATTAAACTTAATGGCTATTGAAACCGGTCTGGATCTACTTATTGAAGCGGGGATAAAAAACATTCACAAAAAAAGTATCGGTCTGTCCGGTTTTTTTCTTTCGCTGGTTAAATCAAAACTTAAAGCTTATGGCTTTCAACTCGGATCTCCAATCGGGGCTTCCTGCCGCGGATCGCATATTACATTAAAACACCCCGAGGCCTACCGGATTTGTCAGGCCTTAATTCATCCCAAAACCACATCGCTCAAAATTATTCCCGATTTTCGTGATCCGGATAATATCCGTTTTGGATTTACGCCACTATACACCACCTATTCTGAATTATGGGAAACAGTGCAACGACTGCAGGAGATTGTGGAAAAAAAGGAGTATCGCCAATATACGAGCCAGCGACTAACGGTAACCTGATTAAGGCTGTTTTACTAAACGAAAAAATCCGAAAAACTCAATCTTCCCCATCGCATCTTTTTTTAGTAGCTTTAAGTTACCCTTCTCAAAAGCAAACTGAAACTCAATATTATTCCTAAAATCCTTTGGGTGGATACAACTTATATAATTTCGTGCTACACTCCATTTTCCTTCAGTAAAGGGCTGAAAAAGTTTTACCGGAGGGTTTCCGGCAACTATAAATTCGCGGTTTTCTAAAAAAGAAATAACAAAAAGGATGTTGTTCGCTTTTAAATACTCCAATTCAAAATGTAGTAATTCGTTGTCAACATCTACATAATATTCGTACAGCTCCCATTTGCCGGGTATTAACTGTATTTTGCGGCCAAATACTGCGGGAGATTTTAACCAGGCAAGAAGTTTTAAATAAGCAGTTTTTTGTTTCATTGCGCAACAGTAACTTCTGATATGACCCAACAGCGGTTTAAAAGTTTAATTAAACCCATTACTTTCTTTTGCTATAAACCTCAATTTATTGTTCTGAAAAAGAAAAAGGGTAGCCTCTACAAGCCACCCCCCACATTCAATAATGTATAATGATAAAAAATAAGGGTATTGCAAGTTTATGCAATACATATCGGAATATTAAACCATCACAACGCTACTTATCAACAACTTACCGTGCATAGCCTTGGTTTTTCTCCTTTCTGCCAGCCCCAAAACTTCCTTTACAAACAAAACACGAGTGGTTATTAACTTTTGAAGCAGTTGTTAAAAACAAGGTATAAGCTTGCAATAAGAAACAGGCTTTAATTTTATTTCCGGGAAAAACAAGCAACACTTTGTCAATCAAAATCTTTTAGCTACTTTTGCGCCGATAATTTTAAGCCGTTTCTATTGAAAGCGATGTTGCGGCGTAAATATTGTATAACAAAAAAGTTCTTTAAAAATGTATTTATCAGGAGAAAAAAAACAAGAGTTATTTGCACAACATGGCAAATCAGCTCAAGACACAGGTAGTGCAGAAGGTCAGATTGCATTGTTCACATTCAGAATTAACCATTTGACTGAACACCTGAAACAAAACAAAAAAGACCACAGCACTCGTCGTGCATTGATTAAATTAGTTGGTAAGCGTCGTAGCTTACTCGATTACTTAAAAAGAAAAGATATCGAACGCTACCGTGCGATATTGAAAGAATTGAACTTACGTAAGTAAATTATATTGAAAGGCAATGCATTGGTATTGCCTTTCTTTTTTTGTAAATTGCAAAACCTCACCACCCATTGTAATTAACAAAGGCCTGTTTTTTGAAAAAATGCAGATTGGAAAGTCTAAACATGTTAATCATGAAGTCTCACCCTGATTTTATCTACGATTAAATCGTCCCTCTCTACAGGTAGAGAGGGAATGAGGGAGAGTTAAACAGACTCCATTTTACAGAAGCAACAGGCCATAAAAAACAACATTTTAAAATTATGGTAAACGCTACAGTTAAAACAATCGAACTTGCCGATGGCAGAACGATTACCATTGAAACCGGCAAACTGGCAAAACAAGCCGATGGTTCGGTAGTGGTCCGAATGGGTGACACCATGTTGCTGGCTACAGTAGTTTCAGCAAAAGAAGCAAAAGAAGATGTAGATTTTATGCCGGTATCGGTTGATTACCGCGAAAAATTCGCCGCTGCAGGACGCTTTCCGGGTGGTTTCCTGAAAAGAGAAGCCCGTCCGAGCGACGATGAAATTTTGGTTGCACGCCTTGTTGACCGTGCCCTCCGTCCGCTTTTCCCGGATGATTACCACGCCGAAACAGCCGTGATGATCTCTCTTATCTCAGCAGGAAAAGATGAAATGCCGGATTGTTTGGCCGGATTGGCAGCATCAGCAGCCATTTCTGTTTCCGACATTCCGTTTGAAACACCAATTTCAGAAGTGCGTGTAGCACGTGTGAATGACGAATTTGTGATCAACCCAACTTACTCGCAGTTGGCTGAAGCCGACCTTGACATTATGGTTGGCGCCTCGTTCGACAACATTATGATGGTGGAAGGCGAAATGGATGAGGTATCGGAAGAAGATATGCTCGCTGCTATTAAAGTTGCCCACGAAGAAATTAAAAAGCACTGTAAAGTTCAGGAAGAACTGGCTGCAGAACTGGGTGTGGTTAAACGTGAATACTGCCACGAAAACAACAACGAAGAGCTGCGCGAAAAAGTAAAAGCTGAAACCTACGACGCTTGTTATGAAGTTGCTAAAAAGCAATTAACAAACAAAGCCGAGCGTATGGATTCGTTTATGGTGATTCGCGACGAGTTTATTGAGAAATATACGGAAGAAAATGCCGGAAACGAAGAAATTGACTTAGACCAGCACATTGGTTTAATTAAAAGATACTACCACGACGTTGAAAAAGAAGCCATGCGCCGTATGATTCTCGACGAATCAATTCGTTTAGACGGCCGTGCTACCAACGAAATCCGCCCAATTTGGGGAGAGGTTGATTACCTGCCCGGAGCACACGGATCTGCAATTTTTACCCGTGGCGAAACCCAGTCATTAACTTCGGTTACCCTGGGTACCAAAATGGACGAAAAAATTGTTGACCAGGTAACGGTTCAGGGAAAAGAAAAATTCCTGTTACACTATAACTTCCCTCCATTCTGTGTGGGCGATCCAAAAACCCCTCGCGGAACAAGCCGTCGCGAAATTGGTCACGGAAACCTGGCTTTCCGCGCACTAAAACGCATGATTCCGCAAGATACTCCTTATGTTATTCGTATTGTTTCTGATATTCTGGAATCGAATGGTTCGTCGTCGATGGCAACCGTTTGCGCCGGAACAATGGGAATGATGGACACCGGGTTAAAAATTAAAAAACCGGTATCGGGTATTGCAATGGGCTTAATCACCGATAAAGGTGCTTCAAAATACGCCGTACTTTCTGATATTTTAGGCGATGAAGACCACCTGGGCGATATGGACTTTAAAGTAACCGGTACTGCCGATGGTATTACCGCTACCCAAATGGATATTAAAGTTGACGGACTGCCATACGAAGTGCTTGCAGAAGCATTGCAACAGGCAAAAGAAGGCCGTTTGCATATTTTAGGCGAAATGATGAAAGTGATTCCTGAGCCACGCGAAGACTATAAACCAAACGTTCCGCGTATTGAAACCTTAAGTATCCCGAAAGATATGATTGGTGCAGTAATCGGACCTGGAGGAAAAGTAATTCAGGCGATTCAGGAAGAAACAGAAACCGTTATTGTTATTGAAGAAATTGATGATGCGGGTGTTGTTCAGATTTCAGGAGCCGGACTGGAGCCAATTGAAGCGGCAAAAGCTAAAATTAAGGCAATCACCGCACTTCCTGAAGTAGGCGAAGTATACCAGGGTAAAGTAAAATCGGTAGTTTCTTTCGGAGCTTTTATCGAAATTATTCCTGGAAAAGAAGGACTGTTGCACGTATCGGAAATGGCCTGGGAGCGCGTTGAAAACGCAGAAGACTTTGCAAAAGAAGGCGAAATTGTTGAAGTGAAACTTATCGGTGTTGACGAAAAAACCGGTAAACTGAAACTTTCGCGCAAAGTGTTGTTGCCAAAACCTGAAGGTTATGTAGAGCGCCCACCAAGAGAAAATCGTGGCCGTCGTGATGACCGCAGAGGTGGTGATCGCCGTGGAGGAGACCGCAGAGACTTCAGAGGTGGTGATCGCCGTCGTGATGATCGCAGAAGAGACGACCGAAGAGGTGGTGATAATCGCGATTTCCGTCCACGACGTGACGAAAATAACGACGCACCAAAATCAGAAGAATAAAATTTTGATTGAAATATTTTCAAAAACGCTCCGCCGCAAGGTGGGGCGTTTTTTATAATAAAATCTGGTAGCAGACAACCTTTCTCTGCTGTCCGATAATCCTTCTCTCCCATCAGCGAATAATTCGCTGACAGACAATAGCCTCCATTTTATATAAGATCAACTATATCTTTCATAAGATCGTCGTCATCTTACGGCAGATGGTCATAATCTTACGGCAGAGAATCATTAGCTGACATCAGACGGCCTTCATCTTATATAAGATCAACGATATCATATAAGAGAGAATCCTTCTCTTATTATCCGTTATATTCTTCTTATTGCAGATCATACTTATCTTCCGGCAGAGACTCATTCGCTGACATAAGATGGTCATTATCTTATGCCTTCAATTATCAGGGATAAAATGCATCACCATTCTATATAACTCTTCTACTTCGTGCCGTTGCTAAACTAACTCGAAACTATTAGCTCGTAACTCGAAACACTGAACTTCCGATTCCTTTCATTAACTTCGCCACAAATATTGTAAAAATGGGTAACTGGTCAGAAGAACTTCACAATAAAATAGATGAACAATTAAAAGATGCACGTGAAAAAGACCTTCGCTTTTTCCGTATCGACGAGTTTAAACGCAACATCGCGCGTATCGATGATTTTTCAAATTCATGCCCGGTATGTAAAAAAGCCCAAATTGATGTTACAGAAACTGTAAACACCATCGACAAGGCCGTAAACCACCTTGGCAAACGGCGCCGCGACTACGACCGGCTGATTACCCGCCTGTCAAAACACATGCAAAAAGAGCACGGTTTTTACGCACCTTATTATTTCACCTACCTCATCTCGTTTTTTGGCATTGTTGGCGGATCGCTACTGGGTTACGGACTAATGCAGTTAAATGCCGAAATTAAACTCGAGCTTTTCCTGGTTGGTTTTGCCCTTGGCCTGCTGCCCACCTATGTTTGGGGCCACCTAAAAGACAAAAAAATCAGGAAAGAAAAAAGGCTGATGTAGTTTTTTCTCAACAAAAATCCGTGCAGGACTGTTACCTTTCCGAATTATGTATGACTGATATCAAAAAAATTCTGCTCAGGAATTTGTTATTTAGCAAAAAACAACTGCATTATGAAGAACACTGTATTACTTGTACTGGCAACAATGGTTTTGTTTGCCTGTACCCAAAAACAAACAAAATTGGAATATCCGGTAACTAAAAAAGGAGCTGTAAGCGACAGCTATTTTGGTGTTGAAGTGGCCGACCCTTACCGTTGGCTGGAAGACGACCACTCGGAAGAAACTGCCGAATGGGTTAAAGCACAAAACAAAGTAACTTTTGGCTACCTGAGCCAGGTACCATACCGCGAAGAGCTCAAAGAAAGACTTTCGGCATTGTGGAATTATGAAAAAATTGGAGCACCTTTTAAAGAGGGCGACTGGACCTATTTTTATAAAAACAACGGGCTACAAAACCAATACGTGGTTTACCGTTTTAAAACCGGTGAAGACCCGACAAGCGCCGAAGTTTTTCTCGATCCGAATACCTTTGCCGAAGACGGAACAACCTCGCTGAGCACCCTTAGCTTTTCCGACAACGGAAAAATTGCTGCTTATGCCATATCGGAAGGGGGCAGCGACTGGCGCAAGGTGATTGTTATGGATACCGACAGCAAAACACAAATGGGCGATACCCTGGTTGATGTAAAATTCAGTGGTATTTCGTGGAAAGGCAACGATGGCTTTTTCTATTCGAGCTACGACAAACCCGAAGGCAGCGAACTTTCGGCAAAAACCGATCAGCACAAACTGTATTACCACCAACTGGGAACCAGCCAAAAAGACGACCAGTTAATATTTGGTGGCACTCCCGCAGAAAAACACCGTTACGTAATGGGATACGTAACCGACGATAACCGCTACCTGGTTATTACGGCCAGTGTTTCAACCTCGGGAAACAAGCTGTTTATAAAAGACCTGGAACAGCCCAACAGTAAACTTATTACCATTTTGGCCGACGATAGCAGCGACACTCAGGTAATTGATAACGTTGGCACCAAACTGTACCTGCTCACCAACTTAAATGCACCCAACCAAAAAATTGTAACCACCGATGTAAATCAGTCTACCCCTGAAAATTGGGTGGATTTTATTCCTGAAACAGAAAATGTGCTCAGCCCGTCAACCGGTTGTGGTTACTTTTTTGCCGAGTATATGATTGATGCCGTTTCAAAAGTGTTTCAGTACGACTATGATGGCAACCTAATTCGCGAAGTAGAATTGCCCGGAGTTGGAACCGTTTCGGGCTTTGGCGCCAAAAAGAAAGATACCGAAATTTACTACACGTTTACCAACTATACCACTCCCGGAAGTATTTACCAGTACAATTTTGAAACCGGCGAATCGGAATTATACCGCAAACCGGATATCGATTTTAACCCGGCAGATTTTGAAAGCAAACAGGTATTTTACACCTCGAAAGACGGCACAAAAGTACCAATGATTATTACCTACAAAAAAGGTATAGAACTAAATGGCCAAAACCCCACAATCCTTTACGGTTACGGAGGCTTTAATGTGAGTTTAACACCCAGTTTTGCGGTTAGCAATGCGGTGTGGCTCGAGCAGGGCGGCGTGTATGCTGTGGCCAACCTGCGTGGTGGCGGCGAGTACGGCAAAAAGTGGCACATTGCCGGTACCAAACTGCAAAAGCAAAATGTTTTCGACGACTTTATTGCCGCAGCCGAATTCCTGATTGCAGAAAATTACACCTCAAGCGATTACCTGGCTATACGTGGCGGATCAAACGGAGGTCTGCTGGTTGGTGCAGTAATGACCCAACGCCCCGATTTGATGAAAGTGGCGCTTCCGGCAGTGGGAGTGCTCGATATGTTGCGTTACCACACCTTTACAGCCGGTGCAGGCTGGGCCTACGATTACGGCACGGCAGAAGACAACCGCGAAATGTTTGACTACCTGAAAGGCTACTCGCCAGTGCACAACGTAAAACCAGGTGTGGCTTACCCCGCAACCATGGTAACTACCGGCGACCACGACGATCGTGTGGTGCCGGCACACAGTTTTAAATTTGCTGCCGAATTGCAAGACAAACAGGCTGGAAATAATCCTGTGCTTATCCGTATTGAAACCGATGCAGGCCACGGTGCCGGCACTCCGGTAAGCAAAACCATTGAGCAGTACGCCGATTTGTTTGGCTTTACACTTTGGAACATGGGCATCCAATCGCTTAATGAAAATTAAGCGCGTTTTCGCTAAGCATTTGGCATAAAAAATACTACTTTTGAATTCCCGGTAGCAAACGGTGTTACCGGGAATTTTTATATAATAAAGTATGCAGTTTCTGGTTATTGAAGGAAATATTGGAGCCGGCAAAACAACGCTTTCAAAAATGATTGCCGACGATTTTAACGCAAAACTGGTGTTAGAGCAGTTTGCCGATAACCCTTTTCTACCCAAATTTTACAAAGACCAGGAACGCTATTCTTTTCCCCTCGAACTATCGTTTCTGGCCGACCGTTACACTCAAATAAAAAAAGAAGTGCTTAACCTCGACCTCTTCCACGCGTTTATGGTAGCCGACTATTATTTTGCCAAAACCGCCATTTTTGCCGAAAACACACTAAAGAAAGACGAATACCACCTGTTCCGGCAAATTTTCAACATCATTTTTGAATCGATGCCCAAACCCGATTTATATGTTTACCTCCACTCGGATGTTAACCGGCTAATGAAAAACATAAAAATGCGCGGCCGCGATTACGAGCAAAATATGAATCCTGAATACCTCGAAAAAATACGAAACGGCTACTTTAACTTTTTTAAACAAATTTCCTCCTTCCCCATTCTGATTATCGACATTAATGGCATCGATTTTGTGAAAAATCCTGACCATTATCAACAATTAAAATCAGCTATTTTTAATAGTGATTATAAATTAGGGATAAACCGTTTGATATTGTGATAAAAACTTGGCAGACAGCTTTTATATAATGAAAAGCTTTTTATTTTTGTCTGCTCGATTGTAAATTTTTAATAAAGTATAAATAATGTCTGTTATGAGAAGAATCAACTTTAAACCTTTTGCGCTTTTTTTAGGTGTTGCAGTTTTACTGTCAGGATGTTCCGGCCTAAACAAAATGAAAAAAAATGCCGATCAAATTAATTTTAAAGTTACTCCACAGGTGCTTGAAGCGCACGCCAGTGAAGTAGACTTAGCGATCGACACCCGTTTCCCTGCCAAATACTTCAACAAAAAAGTAACGCTTACCGCTACGCCTGTTCTTAAATACGAAAACGGCGAAACAAAATACCAACCGGTATCCGTTCAGGGCGAAAGCGTTGAAGCCAACAACAAAGTTATTAGCTACAACGGCGGAAGCGTAAACTACAAAGATGCAGTGGCTTACGACAAAGCAATGGCAAAATCAGAATTGTATGTAAACATCACAGCTACACAAGGTGCAAAGTCGGTAGATTTTGAACCCATTAAAGTTGCCGATGGTGTTATCGCTACCAGCGAGAAAGTGATTATGATTCCGAAAGCAATTTTGGGTGTGCAGCGCGAAGCCAACAACAGCGGAAAATACGATCCAAACATCGACGCTTTCCAACGTATTGTTCCTGATGAAATGACAGCCGACATTAAATACCTGATCAATCGTTCGAACCTTCGTCGCGAAGAAACTTCAAAAGATGAAGTTAGCGCTTTGGAAGCTTACACTAAAAAAGCCAACGAAGAAGAACGTATCGACCTGAAAGATGTTGAAGTATCTGCTTATGCTTCTCCTGACGGAACAATTGATTTGAACACTGATCTTGCTGCAAAACGTAAAGAAACTTCTTCAGCATTTTTGGCAAAAAAATTAAAAGAAGCCGGTGTTGATGTGCAGTTGAAAACAAAATACACTCCTGAAGACTGGGACGGTTTTAAAGCTTTAATGGAGCAATCAAACATCAAAGACAAAGAATTGATTCTTCGTGTACTTTCGATGTACAACGACCCTGAGGTTCGCGAGCGTGAAATCCGTAACTTAAGTGTAACCTTTACCGAAGTTGCCGATGAAATTTTACCAGAATTACGCCGTGCCAAAATGACTACCAGCGTTGACCTTATTGGTAAAACCGACGAAGAATTGAAAGCGGCTGCCAAAGCTGATCCTGCTTCATTAAACCCCGCAGAATTACTCTACGCTGCTACTTTGTTCGAAGATCTTAACGAACAGCTTTCAGTTTACAACGCATTTATGAAAGCCTATCCAAACGACTGGAGAGGGCCTAACAATGCCGGTTACGTAATGGTTCAGCAATACAAATATGCCGATGCCAAGCCATTGTTTGAAAAAGCAGAGAAACTGGCTAACAACGAGCCTATCGTTAAAAACAATGTTGGTGCAACTACTTTAACTTCGGGCGATGTTGCAGGAGCTGAAGCTCTTTTCGGAGCTGCTGCAGGTGCCGGCGATGCTGTAAACTACAACATGGGAATTGTAAGCGTTAAAAAAGCAGAGTACGACAAAGCTGTTCAGTATTTCAACCGTTTTGCTGATGTAAACTCTGGTTTAGCAAAATTACTGGCCGGAAACAACAACGGTGCCGTAAAAGATTTCGACGCCTGTACGATTGAAGGTTGCTACATGACAGAATATTTCAAAGCTATTGTTGGTGCACGTACTGCAAAAGAAGGTTTATTGTTCGACAGCCTGAAAGCTGCTGTTGAGATGAACGCGAAATTGAAAGAAGTGGCCAAAACAGATATGGAATTCGCAAAATATTTCGACAATGCTAAATTTAAAGCTATTGTTGACTAATTAAGTTGTGATAAACTTACCAAAAGGGCGGTCGTTTGACCGCCCTTTTTTTGTGCTACATCATGACAAAACCTCTTTTTTAATCCCCTTGAAAACCTTATTTTTCAGGTTTTGTTATAAATGAGAAATTCATTAAAAAGTTATGGAATACATTAATAAATACATTGAAGAAAACAAAGACCGGTTTCTGGAAGAATTGTTTGGATTAATCCGCATTCCGTCGATTAGTTCGATAGCCGACCACAAACCAGACATGCTTAAAGCAGCCGAGTACTGGAAAAAGACCTTACTGGAAGCAGGTGCCGACAAAGCCGAAATTTTTGAAACTGCCGGAAACCCAGTTACCTATGCTGAAAAAATTATCGATCCTGCCCTGCCAACCGTTTTGGTATACGGACACATGGATGTTATGCCAGTTGATCCCATTGAGTTATGGGACTCGCCACCCTTTGAGCCGGAAATCCGCGATGGAAAAATATGGGCACGTGGTGCCGACGACGATAAAGGCCAGGGAATGATGCATGCTAAAGCTTTCGAGCTGATGGTTAAAACCAATACCCTGCCCTGCAACGTAAAATTTATGATTGAAGGTGAAGAGGAAATCGGATCGCCAAACCTCGGACAGTGGTGCGAACAAAACAAAGAGATGCTGAAAGCGGACATTATTCTCGTGTCTGACACATCAATGATTGCTGCCGACATTCCGTCGATAACCACCGGTTTGCGTGGTTTGGCCTACTGGCAGGTAGAAGTTACCGGCCCCAACCGCGACCTGCACTCGGGCTTGTTTGGCGGGGCTGTTGCCAACCCAATTAACACCCTTTGCTCCATGATTGACCAAATGGTGGATGCAGATGGCAAAATTACCATTCCCGGATTTTACGATACGGTGCAGGAAGTTTCTGCCGAAGAACGTGCCCTGCTGGCCGAAGCCCCTTTTGATGTGGAAGCCTACAAAAAAGCCATTGCCGTTGACGAACTAAAAGGTGAAAAAGGCTTTACGCCAGGCGAACACACCGGTATTCGCCCATCGTTTGATGTATGTGGCATTTGGGGCGGTTACACCGGCGAAGGAGCCAAAACCGTGTTGCCATCAAAGGCTTTTGCAAAAATATCATCGCGTTTGGTTCCCGATCAGGAACATGAAAAAATAGCTGTACTTTTTAAAGAACATTTTGAAAGCATTGCACCCAAATCGGTAAAAGTTGAGGTAACTTATTTACACGGTGGCCCGGCCTATGTTTGCCCCATTGATATTCCGGCCTACAAGGCAGCCGAAAAAGCCTACACCGACACCTTTGGCAAACGCCCGGTGCCGGTTCGCTCAGGAGGTAGTATTCCTATCATCTCTACTTTCGAGAAAGTGCTTGGAATTAAATCGGTATTAATGGGCTTTGGACTGGAGTCTGATGCCATTCACTCGCCCAACGAAAATTACCCATTGGCACAGTTTTACAAAGGAATTGAAACCATTCCGTTGTTTTATAAGCATTACGTGGAACTAATGAAATAAGCAAAATAACTTAAGCGGGTGCTGTTTGATGCAGCGCCCGCTTTTTTATACCTTTATTCCCAAACAAAAAACCATGCAAAAACTAATTCTTTTTCTTTTTGCGGCCCTGCTCCTGTTCTCGTGTTCAAAAACAGACCAACCCAACTTTGTTTTTATTTTGGTTGACGACCTTGGCTGGGCCGATGTGCAATGCAATTACCCTGAAAGTTTTTACCACACACCAAACATCAACCAGCTTGCCAAAAATGGGGTACGCTTTACCAATGCCTACTCGGCCAACCCGGTATGCAGTCCAACACGGGCTGCCATACTTACCGGTAAGCATCCCAACCGCGTAAATATTACCGACTGGATTCCGGGGCTCGACCCAAAGATGAAACCTTTACGCGGCCCGCAGGACAGAACAGAACTGGCCCTGGAGGAACTAACCATTGCCGAAAAGCTAAAAGAAAAAGGATACCATACCTGTTTTGTGGGAAAATGGCATTTAGGCGATGACGGATTTTTCCCGGAAGACCAGGGCTTCGACATCAATATTGGCGGACACCACAAAGGAAGTCCGCCGGGAGGTTATTATTCGCCTTACAAAAATCCCAAACTAAAAGACGGCCCTGAGGGGGAGTACCTTCCTGAACGATTAACCACCGAGGGCATTAATTTTATTAAAAAGAACAAACGGAAACCTTTTTTCCTGTACCTTTCGTTTTATACGGTTCATACACCTATCCAGGCAGCCAATAGCTACATTAAAAAATACAAGGCGCAACGAGAGCAGCTCCAATCGGATGAAATTCCCCATAAGAAAGAAGGCGATGGATGGACAAAGCTGGTACAGGAAAATGCGGCTTATGCCTCGATGGTAGCTGCCATGGACGAGAATGTTGGGCGCCTTTTAAAAACACTGGAAGAACAGGAATTATCAGACAATACCTGGGTAATTTTTACCAGCGATAATGGCGGGCTTTCTACCCTGACACGAAAAAATGCGCCTACCAACAATGGCCCGCTTAGGGCAGGCAAAGGCTGGTGTTACGAGGGCGGCATACGCGTGCCGCTAATTATTGCCGGCCCGGAACTGGCTTCTCCCGGCAGGACAGAAGATAAGCCGGTAATCAGTATGGACTATTTTACAACTATTTTAAATCTTGCAGAAGTAACACATGAAGCTAATGATGGCCAAAATCTGGTACCGTTACTTACAGCAAACAATACTTTTGAACGCGATGAATTATTTTGGCACTA
Organism: uncultured Draconibacterium sp.; assembly: GCF_963676735.1. Classification (NCBI taxonomy): domain Bacteria; kingdom Pseudomonadati; phylum Bacteroidota; class Bacteroidia; order Marinilabiliales; family Prolixibacteraceae; genus Draconibacterium; species uncultured Draconibacterium sp. Next base: position 3,494,161 of record NZ_OY781464.1, read on the forward strand.
CCCCCACTACCACGGGAGTGCATGGAAACCCGGTTCGGCTTTGCGTAAAGGCAACTGGAAACTGGTGGTACATTACGAAGATGAAAGAACAGAGCTGTTTAACCTTGCCGAAGATCCGGGAGAAACAACCAATTTAGCAGCTGAATTCCCGGAAAAAACGCAAACATTAAAAAGTTTACTTGATGCAAAACTACACGCCTCAAATGCAAGGTTTCCTGTTCGCAATCCCGATTACGATCCAAGGGACTAATTAACGGGGAGTTCAAAAAAAGCCTCCATTTTCTCAGAGATGAAGGCTTTTTTATTTAAGGCTTTTGAATTTAGATCTCGATGATAACCGATACCGGATGATGATCGGAAGCATGTTTATACTTACTCCATATTTTTCCGTTTTCCATATCCGTGTGTACCTGTGCATCTTTCACCCAGTTTTCAATTTGGCGCGAATACAAAATATGGTCGATCCACACCTTGCGATAGGTGCCAAAAAGCGGGTCTTTAAACGTTGTTGTAAACATTGACGAAAAATCCAGTTCGTCCTGATCTTTTTCTTTTAGCACATCAAACAAGGCATTCCCCAGGGCAAACCGTGGCCTCCAAATAGTTCCCATCAGTTTTTCGATAGCACTGCCCAGCAATTTACGTTCTGCCGCATCAAAACCCGGTCCGTCGTTAATATCGCCACATACCACCAAAGGAATATTTTTGGTATCTGCCGACTTAAAATATGGTGTTATAAAAGCATCGCGGAGGTGTACAGCCTGAGCGATGAGTTTTTTCCGGTTGGCCACCGATTTGTCCCACCAGGCGCCCCACTCCAAAGCCTGAAAAATACCTTTGCTTTTCAAATGCAAACCCAGCATCCTGAAGTGTTTCCCATTGGCCAGGTTTAGTTGTACATAACTTGGAATACGTTCAAACTTGTATTTCTCCACAATACCGTCGTCTTCAGTATCAAACTCAAAAGGCAGAAACGATTCGATGGCATTCCCCTCGAAAAAGGTAAAGGGTTCAGCCGCAAATTTGCCAGTATCAATACGAACGGCTCCTCCGTTATTTTGCGAGCTGCCTTTTGTTTTTTGCAAAAAAGCTTTCCATTCGCCTTCCACATCGGTATCAAAAAACAGTTGCAACTCCTCTACGTCCGAGGGGCCTTCAATAACGGACACCACATCCGGCTGTATTTCGTTAATCACTCCGGAAAGGTCGTTTCTGCGTTGTTTTACTGTTGACGATTTTGTGTGAAAAGGTTTAACATCATCTGCTTTATAAACATGCTCAGCTGTGAATAAATCGTTCATCCACTCCATGTTCCAGTTTAATAATTTAATTTCCATTGTTTTTGGGATTTAAGAATTTATTTAATGGTTCTACAAGTTAGAACCTTGGCCGGAGAAAAACAATGGTTTAAAGCTTTTTATGTTGGCTAAAAATGAAGCAAATCTTTAAGCAATGGCATTGGCGTCGCTGTACATTTGGCTACTTTAATCTTAAACTACAATTTTATCAACTCCAAATACATTAACTGTTTATTGCCCGCCGTATTACCTGCTGACTGCAATGAAATTGATTTTTCGCCACTTTCCTCAATTTCGATTTGGCCCAAATTAACCAGTTCATAATCTTCTCCTGTAGAGTCAATTTCAACATCCACTTTCTGCTCACCCAGCTTAACGGCTAATTCAGCTTTTTCGGCGCTCCACATCAGGGCTTCCATGCGGTATTTTCCCGGTTCAGCATCAAATATCCACTCCAGCCGCGCACGTTTATCCACCCAATTGGCAATTACCGATTCTGATCCGCTACCTTTTAAAACGGCATGCTCGCCGTACCCCGGATTGTAAATGTCGGCAAAATCGGCCGGCAATAATATGCTGCCTTCTTTTAGCTGTGGCTTATTGCTGGTTACGGTAATATCGCCTCTGATTTTCACCACAATTACCGTATTTATTTCATCAAAAATTACCGAAGGTGCATGCACATGCAAGTCGCCTTCTTCAAATTTCCAGGCAAAATGTTGTTTTGGGTTAGCTAGTAAATAAATATCGCGCACTTTGCCTTCCAGTCCGGGTACTTTTAGCAGGCCATCTTTGGGCCAGTCGAACACATGCAGATACAATTTGGTAATACCTTTTTCTTTTTTTGTGGTGCAACGCCCCCAGGGCAATTTAAAAAACGGGCTGGCACTTGTTCCATAAATCGATTTACCGTTTTGTTGCATCCAGTGCCCCATTTCCTTTAACCGCTCAACACTGGCTTTTGGAAACTCACCTGTGGCGGTTGGTCCCACATTTAGTAAAAGGTTTCCGCCCTTGCTGGCAATATCTACCAACATTTTAATCAGCTCTTCGGTCGATTTCCAGTTTTCGTCGTACCACTTGTAGCCCCAGCTGGTGTTCATGGTCATACACACCTCCCAGTCGTAATCGAGCCCGGTTGGAGGCACATGCTGCTCGGGTGTTTGAAAATCGCCGGGCCACGGACGATACAAACGGTTATTGGTAATCAGGTTTGGATAATTGTTGGTAACTGCTTGCAATGCTTTGGCTGCTTCTTCGGTCATTCCACGTGGTGTATCCCACCACAAAATATCAAGTCCTCCATAGTTTTCCAGAATTTCTTTTACCTGCGGAACAGCTTTTCCGTTAATATAATTCATCAGCGGTTCGCGTTTCAAATCCGGGTCCCAATGCGGTTTTCCCTGTTCAATGTTCCAGTAGGTTCCGCCCGGCTCGTGCCAGTCTTGCGCCTGCGAATAATAAAACCCAAGCCGAATTCCCTGCTTTTTACATTCTTCAGCCAATTCTTTCAGTGGGTCACGATTAAAAGGTGTAGCATCTACAATATTGTACTTACTGGCTTTTGAATGAAACATCGCAAAACCATCGTGATGTTTCGAGGTGATTACAATGTATTTCATTCCCGCATATTTTGCCAGTTTCACCCAGGCCTCGGCATCGTATTTTTCAGGATTAAAGTTTTCGGCCAGTTTTTCGTATTCCTTTACCGGAATTTCGGCACGGGCCATTATCCATTCGCTAATCCCGTTCACACGTTCGCCTTTCCATTCGCCCGCCGGATCGGCATACAAACCCCAGTGGATAAACATTCCGAAACGGGCCTCGCGCCACCATTCCATTTTCTCATCTTGTGCCAGTTGTTCAGCACTTTTTTCGGGTTGTTGTGCTGGTTTTGGTTGGCACGAAACAAACAGCAAGGCGGCTAAGAAAATTACGAATAATCGATTCATGGTCATAAGTTTATCGTTTTATCTACTGGTATAAAGTTCGAAATAATTATTACAAAAACAGACCATTCGGACCGCTTTGTTCAAATTATTTCAATGTAGGTATGGCTTTACAATACAAGTTAGCTTTACTCATCTGCAAAACGTAATTATTTATCCCCTCAAAAAGCCCGTCTGTCTTAATAGCTTGTTAATGCCCGTCAGGTATTTTTAAGTTGAACAGAAATTTAGTTAATTAGCTTTTCATTTAAAAGAAAATGACAAACAGAACTTGCCTTATTTTTTGCAACTGCGGCGCCGGTATTATTTCAGATGAAAAGAAAAAAGAACTGGCTGCAGCTTTTCAGCAACTTCCGCTTGATGTTTACGAGCTGCACGACCTGTGTGCTTTTTCGTTAAACGAAACAGTTTTTTTACACGACCTTGAAAAAAAATACGATAAAAAGCTGATTGCCGCCTGCTACCCGCGAGCCATAAAAAATATGTTTGTACAAAACCAGGTAAATCTCAGCAATTTCGAGGTAATTAATTTTCGTGAAGCTGATGCAGCTCTAGTTACTGCCGAGATAGTTGAAAAAATAGAAAGCAGTCAAAAAGAAAACCGTTACGAAGTAAAAAAAACAGGGCTTGATGTTCCGGCCTGGTACCCCATCATCGACCAATCGCGGTGTACACTGTGCGGACAATGTGCACGTTTTTGCGTTTTTGGTGTTTATTCGTACAACAAAAAAAGCCTCGAGGTGGTGAATCCTTTATCGTGCAAAAACAACTGCCCGGCCTGCGGACGCACCTGCCCGGCATCGGCCATCATTTTTCCGCGGCTACCTGAGAACTCCACTTTATCGGGAGCCGAACCTGCAGAAAGCAGCACAAGCACCGGCAACAATAAAAACAACAGCTTGTTTGTTATGCTGAACGAACGCAACAATGCCCGTAGAAATATTTTCAGGCAAGGAACTATTCAACAAGCCGAACAAGAAAAAAAACAAGCCCTTGAGGAACTAAAAAACAGCTTAAAAAACAAAAAAGGGAATGCTTAAACAGATTTTGAAAACAGATAAAAAATGCCTGTATAAATTTGCCTGGAATATGGGATTTAAGGGCGCCCGTGGCATTCAGCGTTTTCAGAAACGTTTGAAAAAGGGGGATTTTTTTCCTGCCTTTCATTTTATTTCGGTTACCGACGACTGTAACCTGAATTGCCAGGGCTGCTGGGTAACGCACAAAAAACAGAATGCCCGTATGTCGCCCGAAATGTTGGATTCTATCATCACCCAATCAAAAGCCAAAGGATCGTACTTTTTTGGCATACTGGGTGGCGAACCCCTGCTATACAAACCTCTCTTCGATGTTTTTGAGAAACACTCCGACTGCTATTTTCAGCTATTTACCAACGGAACATTACTTACAAAAGATATTGCTGAACGCTTACGCCAGCTTGCCAATGTATCGCCACTTATAAGTTTTGAGGGAGATGTGGAAATTGCCGATGTGCGCCGTGGCGGAAAAAATGTGTACAAAAAAGCCCAGGCCGCTATCGATCACTCAACACAGGCAGGACTGGTAACCGGCGTAGCGATGAGTGTGTGCAAATCGAACCTCGAACTGGCTTTTTCTGATGAATTTATTCATTCGCTTATTAGTCGCGGGGTGTTGTATTTGTGGTACTACATATACCGTCCCGCCGGGCAAGATGCTAATGTTGAGCTCTGCCTTTCGGCTGAAGAAATTCAGGAACTTCGCCAGTTTATTGTTGACGCCCGCCGCAAATACAACATTGCCATTATTGATGCCTACTGGGACGAGAACGGCAAAGGTCTGTGTCCGGCAGCATCGGGCTTAAGTCACCACATCAATGCATCGGGCGATATTGAACCTTGTCCGGTAATTCAGTTTGCCACTAACAATGTTGCCGATGGCGATTTGGAAAGCATTTATCGCAATTCAACCTTTTTAGCAGGCTTTAAAACAGAAATTCCAAAACTTACAACGGGCTGTGTTGTTATGGACAATCCGCAGTGGCTGGTTAATTATACACAACAAAATGCAGCAAAAGATACATCGGGAAGAGGAAACGAAGCCGAACGCCTGAGCCGCATGGCAGAAGTTTCCAGTCATGGCTCGGCCAAAGAAATCAGGGAAAAAAGCTGGATGTATCGTTTTGCAAAAAAAAGGGCCTTTTTTGGATTTGGCGCCTATGGATAATATGGAAAAAACAAATGGCCTTTTAAAAGTTCCGGAAGAATCGTTTGTGCGCAATAAAATGCGTACAGCAGCGGTAGCGATGGTTGAAAAGTACCAGCTGCTGCCACCGGCAAAAATAGGCAAGCTTGAGCAGTTGGCCCTGAAGCTGGTGCGCGATTTGGAGCTTTCAGAACATTACATTCCGTTTGCCATGGTATTGCTTGGAAACGAATCGTGGCGAAAAACGATAAAAGCCACGCCTACCAACCGCCGGCTCTTGTTATTGCCCCAATGCCTGAACAACAAGGAGAAATGCCAGGGTATGTTCGACGAGTTGGGGTTGAACTGTGCCGGCTGCAAAGCCTGCCCCATCGACGATGTACTGGTGGAAGCTGAGGCCATGGGCTATGCCAACCTGGTGGCCGAAGGAACTACTGTTGCTGTTGGTCTGGTTGAAGAAGGATCGATTGATGCCGTAATTGGCGTAAGCTGTATGCCGGTTTTACAACGATCATTCGATCCGGTTTCAAATGCTGCAGTGCCGGTAATTGGTATTCCCCTGCTTTATGATGGTTGCGAGAATACCCGCGCCGATATAAAATGGATACTGGATGAATTACGCTCGTTTGAAACCAACGAGCAACACCAACCAATTTCGGTGTCGTTGCTAAAAAACAGAATACAAGAGTTTTTTACGGAAGAACACCTCCGAAAATTCATTCCCGGCCGCGACCAAACAGAACAGGTAGCATTGGAATACATGTTGATAAACGGACAACGAATAAGGCCTTTGCTTACAGCGCTCAGTTTCGTGGCCTACACCGGACTTGAGAAAGCTACCCACCTGCTGCCTCTCACCATAATAATCGAATGTTTTCATAAGGCTTCGCTTATTCACGACGATATTGAAGACAATGCACAACACCGTTACAATGCTAAAACTGCACATGCAAAATACGGTATTGCCCAGGCAATAAATGTAGGCGATTACCTGATTGGAAAAGGCTACGAGATTTTAAGTGATTTAAGTGTTCCAGATGAAACTCTGAAAAGAAGCCTGCGCTTTATTGCCCGCTCGCACATCAAACTTACACGTGGGCAGGGAAATGATATTCTTTTTAACAGTGGGCAACTGAACCTGCGCACGCCGGAAATGATTGAGGTGTTTAAGAACAAAACCGGCGAAGCCATAAAAGTGGCTTTATTAGTGGGAGCCATTGTTGGCAATGCGCCGGAACAGGATCAGCAAACGCTGGAAAAATTTGCGGATTTTATGGGCATTGCCTACCAAATTCGCGACGATCTGAATGAATACGAGGAGAAACACAAGGAGGAAAAAACCGGCGATTACCCGTTTTTACTGGCATTGCTTAACGAGCATTTGGCCAAACAAAACCAAAAGACTCCAATCTTACTGACAGAGCAGGTTGTTGCTTTCAGAAAAATGATTGAAGAGCATAAACTTAAAGTTAAAGCAGAGAAAATGTTGCAAGACTTTGTTGGCAATTGTTACGCAGAGCTGGACAAACTGAACAATGCCAAACTTCGGCTGAGCCTTTATGGTGTGATGGGAAAAATTTTTAAGTCTGAAACCTCTAATGAGTAACTCAAATAAAATTGCGATTTATAAAAAGCTGGTTCGGCGACTTTCTTATGGATTTAAAACATTATCGCCCGAAATACAAGAGGAAATTATAGGATTTATTCGAAGTCAGCAACACGCTTCGGGTGGTTTTTGCGACCGTGCCGGAACACCCGATCCTTACTACTCGTTGTTTGGCTGCTGGTTGAGTTTAGCCACCGGAATGGAGACGGAGATTGAGCACTTAAAAACCTATATTTCAAAGTTCCCAAAAACACAGAGCACTGTTGAAGAACTGGCGCTAAACCTAATGAACTCAGCGTTGTTTCCACAGCAAAAAAACGAATCTTTATTTTCCTTGCTTCGAAAGGTTTTTTCAGGGCACAACTTCATGGATATTTCGTACCGCTTTTTTCTGCTGGCATTAACCATTGATGCCACTGCCAAAAGTCGCTTTGTTTTTAACCTGATGGCACGTGTTTGGCTCCCCTTTTACAAGGTGAAAAAAAACTCGCCTTGTAGTCTGATGGCTGCACTGTGTTTTGCACGTTTCGATATGGGATTAGGCTACAAAAATCACCAAAAATTATTGGTGGAGTTTCACCAGAAAAAAGCAGGGTTCAGAACTTTTGAAAGCACTCCTTTTAGCGACACTCTATCAACCGGCGTGGCACTTTTTGCTTTAGCCGAAACCAATTATGATCTCCGCCTAATCACTCCGGACTGTCTGGATTTTATTCAAATGAATTATCTTTCAGGAGCTTTTTTATCGGGCGACGGCGATGTAACCCGCGATTTAGAGTATACTTTTTACGGGCTGCTCGCTGTAGGAAGCCTTATGAAGGATTAAAATAGAATGAGGAACAATGATTAACAGTTTTTAATTTTTGAAGGAGTTAACAAAAAGCAAAATTTTGCGACTCTGCGACAAAAAATTCTTTGTGTCTTCAAGACTTTGTGTTTAAATTATTGAAAGTGAAAAAAGAAGAGTTGGAAATACGTTTTAAGGAACTGAGCAATATTTTGCTTGATGAATTGAACGATGATGGTTTCTGGTCGGGAAAATTATCGTCGAGTGCACTTGGTGTGGCAGTAGCAGTTACAGCACTGCATTTCCACAATGCATCAATTCATCAAAAAGAAATTAAAAAGGGCCTTGAATGGCTTTCTTTACATCAGAATGGCGACGGTGGTTATGGCGACACCCCCGAAAGCCCGGCAAATATTTCAACCTCTTTGCTTTCTTATGCGGCATTGAATCTATACGCAGAAAATAATCCTGAGGTAAAAGCTACTCAGCAAAAACTAGCAGATTACCTGTTTACACAAAATGTTGATGTTCGCTCTGACCAGGTGGCCCAGGTTATTCTTAACCATTACCAAAAAGATTATACATTCTCGGTTCCCATTTTAACCATGTGTGCGCTTTGCGGCATTCCGGGCGACGATGGATTTAAACACATCCCGCAATTGCCCTTTGAACTGGCATTATTGCCACGCCGCTTTTATCGCTTGCTAAATTTAAGTGTGGTAAGCTATGCCATTCCGGCACTAATTGCTGTCGGTATAGTGGTGTTTCGCAAGAAAAAAACAAATGGACTAACACGTTCCATCCGGGCAAAAGCCGAAAAGAAAGCGCTTAAAATTCTGGAACAATTGCTGCCGGAAAGTGGTGGTTTTCTGGAAGCTATTCCGCTAACGGCATTTGTTGCACTAAGTTTAATAAACGCAGGCTTAAGAGATTCTGTAATTGTTGACAAAGGAATTGCCTTTTTAAAGCGCACCCAACGCAACGATGGCAGCTGGCCTATTGATATCGACCTCTCTACCTGGGTTACCACACTCAGCATAAAAGCTTTGGGCGAGCGTAAAAACGAAGTCTTGCCGGAGAGGCAACAAAAACGAATTGTTAATCATTTACTTTCGGTGCAAAATAAAACCATTCATCCGTTTAACGGCACTTCGCCGGGAGGCTGGGGCTGGACCAATTTCTCGGGATCGGTACCCGATTGCGACGATACCCCCGGAGCAATTCTGGCACTTCTTATGTTGGCGCCGCACCATACAATCAGGGAGGAAATGCTGGCAGGTGGTGAATGGCTACTTCAACTACAAAATAACGATGGCGGTTTCCCTACATTCTCGCGGGGCTGGGGCAAACTACCTTTCGACCAAAGTTGTGCCGATTTAAGCGGACACTGCCTTTTAGCACTTGCCAAACTGCTGGATGCATACAATTCTGATTTAAATGCGAAGCAGAAAAAACAATACTTAACAGCTATAAATAAAGCCATGGCTTATCTGAAAAAAAACCAAAAAGAAAACGGATCGTGGCTGCCGCTTTGGTTTGGCAACCAACACTCCAAAAATCATGAAAATCCGGTGTACGGAACGGCGCGGGTACTCACGTATTTACTGAAAACAAAAGTAGTGTTGAAAGACGAACCCGTACTGTTGAAGAAAATAGAAGAAATGAATTCTGCAGGAAAGAACTTCCTTTTGAATGTTCAGAATATAGATGGTAGCTGGGGTGGCGATTCTGGAATTAAAGGCTCGATTGAAGAAACAGCACTTGCCATTGCTGCTTTGAGTGACGTAAAATGGACTGCCGAAATTGAAAAAGGCTTCAACTGGCTGAATAATTATTACCAAAAAAACGGCTTAAAAAAAGCCCCTATCGGGTTGTACTTTGCCTCGTTGTGGTACGATGAGAAGCTGTATCCTTTAACCGCTTACCTCGAAGCCATAAGTCTGACTTCGTTTCGAAAGGAAATAATTAAAAGCTAAATTTCGGCAACCTGCTTATTTTTCAGTGTTCCATCTTCCATTATGACAGCATAGAAATAACCGGCGCCAAAATCCTTTTCCAGCGTAAGTTTTCCGTTAAAAGTAACCACATCGCCTACTTTCACGTTAGCCTGTGTTGTTATGGTAAGATCGAAACTACCACCAACGCCGGTACCATCCTGAATATGTACCCAGTTCTTCCCCATTACCCGATTGTTCACTTTTACTACCACGCCACGAATTTCAAACTCCTTACTGCTAAATTTTTCCTTTTGTGCAAAAACCTCAGCAATAGTCAATTCTCCTTCCACTTTGTTAATATTCACCTCTTCCACATTTGGAGAAACTTTTCCCTGATGCGTTGCAGGGTTTCCTCTGTTAGTAGATGCAGGCGTTGAAGTTGTTCCGGGTGTTCGGCTAATTTTACTCACAAAGTAAATGAGCTCAAAAGTTTTGTCAATCTCTTTACTGTGAAAATTTTGCATGGGCAAGGCATCAAAAAAATAGAGTACTTCGCCGGGATTTACATTTTGTTTTGCTATGGCAATCCACTTCTCCTTACTATCTTCCTTTGCACTGATGTAGGTGTATGTATTTCCCTGAATAACTTCCGAAACCTTAATCATATTAAATACGCTCTCGTTTTGCGCCTGGTCCGGTGTGCCTTTTCTATTTCCATTACATGCCAACATCAAGCCGGCAATTATTAATATCAACGGTATTTTTACCCATTTTTTATCCATCCTCATTCTTCCTTAGTTATTAAATTAATTAAAGGTATACGCACTAAAACAACAGTAACAAAAGAATTGTTGTCTTGGCTTGCCGGATATAAAATAAAAATAGAAAACCGCCTAGTTTAAAGCACATACTTTAGAAGCGGTGTTTAGTTTAACCTGGCCAGCTCAGGAAGAGGGACCCACTGAATTTTTTGCAGCTCCAGCATCATCGAATCTTTTAGCGCCATATAACGCTCCATATTTTCCTCTTTTACCGGCTCTACAGGTGGCGCCTTAACTTTTAGCGGATCAACCAGACTGCCGTTTTTTGCCACCCTAAAATCGAGGTGCGGACCGGTAGCAATGCCGGTTGACCCAACATAGCCAATAATCTGCCCTTGTTTTACGCGCGAACCGGTTGATATGCCCTTGGCATAACCCGAAAGGTGCATGTAGGTTGTGGTATATACCGAATTGTGTTTTATTTTCAGGTAGTTGCCACCACCTCCTTTTTGATAGGCTTTTGTTATAACCGTACCATCACCAATGCTCATTACGGGTGTTCCGCGCGGAGCAGCATAATCAACTCCGCGGTGCGGACGACGAATGCGCAACACCGGGTGCATGCGGCTGTTAGAAAAACGCGAACTGATTCGCGAAAATTTAAGCGGTGCCTTTAAAAACGCTTTACGCAGGCTTTTCCCCTGGTCGTCAAAATAATCGAAACGCTCATCCTGGTCAAACAAAAAGGCATAATTCTCGTCGCCGTAATGGTCAAACTGTACAGCATAAATCTCGCCAATACCTATTGACGTTGAATCAACAAACTGCTCGTCGTAAATCACCCGAAACCGATCGCCTTTTTGAATGGCAAAAAAATCGATGGTCCAGGCAAAAATATCTGAAAGTTCCAGGGCAAGCATAGGATCTTGTCCGTTGTCAACCATGGCATTCCACAACGAGGTTTCCACTTCGCCCTTTGCGGTGCGCAAGCGGGTTTGAACTTCTTTTTTACCCTGGTAAATCCCCAGGGTATCGGTAAGTTCAAAAATGGTATAATCTACTGCCGAATTTTCGTAAACAAAATATTTGGCTACCGGAACAGAATCAAGCGTTGAAAAAATGCAGAAATTTTCGCCACTTTTTATCTTACGCACATCAAAAACATCTTTTGATTTTCGGGCAATTTTATCGATGGTTCCCATGCCCACACCTCGCGCGTTTAAAATCTGGCTGAGGTACTGGTTGTTTTTTACGATCCCCATTTCAAGCGCAAAAGAATCAACCGGTAACCCGTATTTTAAAACCGGTGCCTTAACTTCTACAAGCGTATCAATGGCTGGCGCTTCAACTTGTTTTATATTTTTGGGTGTGCACGAAAACAATTGACTAACTGCAACAGCCATTATCATCCCCACAACTATCGATCTTAAATTCCCCATGTGTATATTTTAAGTTAGGCAAAAATAAGAAAACTGAAAAGATAACAAGATTAGTATGTAAGCTTTATAAAGATTTGAGATTATGGAACGAAATATTTGATTTTGATCGTGCCGTGTCTATAATTTTAGTTTGTCAAATCCCTGACCGTAAACCCCCATTACACTGCCCATTGAGATAAATGCATCGGGATCGATTTGTTTTATTTTTCGAAAAATAGCACCGGTCTCTTTCTTACGCACTACCGACATAATTACTTTGGTTTCCTGCTTGGTGTACCATCCCGAGCCCTGGAGTAAGGTTACGCCCCTAATGGCTTCGGTATTGATGTACTCGGCAATTTTCTCGTATTCTTTTGAAATGATAAACATTTGCGCCGAACGATTGGCGCCGCTTAAAAACGAATCGAGCGAATAAGAAACCACCCACATCATTACATAGCCGTACACCAGTTTTTCTGCCGATTGAAAAACAAAATAAACCGAAGCAATAATTACCACATCGCAAAGCATAATTACCCGCCCGGGGCTCACGTTGCGGTATTTGTTAATAATCATGGCAATAATATCTGTTCCTCCGGTGCTTCCACCACGCGAAAAAACAAGGCCCAGTCCAATTCCACTCATCATGCCACCCAGTACTGATGACAGAAACATATCATCAACCAATGGTTCTTTTAGCATATCCTGAAAAATGGCAAAGAATGCCGATACAACAATAATGCTGTAAATGGTTTTCACACCAAAATTGGCTCCTAAAATTTTTATAGCTATTAAAACCAGGAAAATGTTTATAACGAAATAGGTAATACTTATGGGTATCTTTGTGGCGTAAAAAATTATCGCACCTACCCCGCTTATTCCACCACCAGCAATTTCTGCCGGAAGAACAAACAAGTTCCAGGCCATGGTAAACAAAAACAACCCCAGAGTCATTATACCGTAGTCCTGAATGGTAAGCATTAACTTTTTCTGAGTAGTAAACAATTGTGTAAACATTCCTAAATTTTATCCTTGTTAAAAAATCGCGCAAAAGAACAAAGGCTAAAGGTAAAAAATGGTGATGATTGTCAGGGTATTGAGAATTAATATTTTGTTCATAAAAAAAGGATGTTTACCAATTGGCACACATCCTTTCGCTTATCATTAGTTGGCTGAATAGCCTTTAACTGCACAATTTTAATTGGCAGCTGAGCTCCCTTAACTATTAGCCAACAGCCACATTTATAATCTTTTTCGGTACAAAAATAAATTTGCGAACCGTTTTTCCTTCTATCCATTTAGCGGAACGCTCGTCGGCCAGTACCGTTTTTTCCACCTCATCTTTTGGCATATCCAAAGGCAGCTCAATTTTAAAACGCATTTTACCATTAAACGATACGGGGTATTCATGCGAGTCTTCGGTTAATAAACTCTGGTCGACTGCAGGCCAGGCCTCGTAGGCTAAAGTGTCATTATTTCCGTATAACGACCATAACTCTTCGGCCATGTGGGGCGCGTAAGGTGCCAGAATTTTAGCAAAGGTCTCAGCTGTTTCCTTCGTCACCTTTCCTTTTTTAATGGCCAGATTGTTAAACACCATTAATGCCGAAATACCGGTATTAAACTTCAGGTTTTCGATATCGTGCTCTACTTTCTGAATGGTTTGGTGCAGCAGCTTTGCAACTTCCTTGTCTTCTTCGCCATCAACTATTTTAGCTGTATCTGCAAAAAAGCGGTAGGCACGTGCCAGAAAGTTAAATACTCCTTTTACACCATTTTCGGCCCAGGGTTTGCGCTCGTCGAGCGGTCCCATAAACATTTCGTACAAACGCAGCGAGTCGGCACCATAACGTTCAATTACATCATCGGGGTTAACCACATTCTTCAGCGATTTTGACATTTTTGCCACAATCTGCTTTAATTCTTCACCGCTTTCGGTATGAAAATATTTGCCGTCTTTTTCTTCCACCAAATCAGAAGCCACTTTTGCTCCGGTAGCCGTTTCGTAAGCAAAAGCCAAAATCATTCCCTGGTTGTATAGTTTTTGAAAGGGTTCGTCGGTAGAAACCACGCCCAAATCAAACAACACTTTATGCCAAAAACGCGAATAAAGCAGGTGCAGGACCGCATGTTCGGCACCACCTACATACAAATCAACGGGCATCCAGTATTGTTCTTTTTTCACATCGAAAATACTGTCTTCGTTATTTGGGTCGATGTAGCGCAGGTAATACCAGCACGAACCGGCCCACTGCGGCATGGTATTGGTTTCGCGGCGGCCTTTGCGTCCGTTTTTATCGGTAACGTTTAACCAATCGCCGGCATTTGCCAGGGGCGATTCGCCACTTGCGCCTGGTGTATATTCTTCGAGGTTGGGCAATTCCAACGGTAGGTTTTCATCTTCCACCAAACTCACCTCTCCATCTTCCCAGTGAATAACCGGGAAAGGCTCGCCCCAGTAACGCTGGCGGCTAAACAGCCAGTCGCGCAGTTTAAAGTTTACGGTTGCTTTGCCAATTCCCTCTGCTTCAAGCCACTCAACAATTTTCTGAATACCGGCCGCTTTGTTCAGACCATTTATATCCAATCCTGTTTCATTGCTCGACGAGTTAATGTATGCACCATCCTCGGTCCAACAGGCATTGCCGGCCAACACTTCGTCGCGGTTGTCGGCATCTTTGGGGTCCAAAATACAGTTGATATCAATGTCAAACTCTTTTGCAAACTCAAAGTCGCGGGTATCGTGCGCCGGAACAGCCATGATGGCACCGGTTCCGTATCCCATTAGCACATAATCGGCCACCCAAATGGGGATTAGTTTTTTATTCACCGGGTTTACGGCGTAACGTCCGGTAAAAACGCCGGTTTTTTCTTTAGCCAAATCTGTCCGATCAAGATCCGACTTTAAAGCAGCCGCTTTTATATAGGCTTCAACAGCTTCTTTTTTATCTGAAGTAACAATTTCGTTTACCAGCCCATGCTCGGGCGCAATTACCATATAGGTGGCCCCAAACAAAGTGTCAGGACGAGTGGTGTACACGCGCAGGTTTTTATCCAAACCATCAATTGCAAAATCAACTTCAGCTCCGGTTGACTTGCCAATCCAGTTGCGCTGCATGTCTTTCACTCCTTCGGGCCAGTCCAATTCTTCCAATCCGCTTAACAAACGTTCACCATAATGCGGAATACGCAGCAGCCATTGTTTCAGGTTTTTACGAATAACCTGGTTGCCACATTTTTCGTGCGAACCATCGGTCAACACCTCTTCGTTGGCACAAACCGTTTTAC
This sequence comes from uncultured Draconibacterium sp., assembly GCF_963676735.1. Lineage (NCBI taxonomy): Bacteria > Pseudomonadati > Bacteroidota > Bacteroidia > Marinilabiliales > Prolixibacteraceae > Draconibacterium > uncultured Draconibacterium sp. The sequence goes on from NZ_OY781464.1 coordinate 3,509,389, forward strand.
ACGAGTCGCACCACCAAACCTGGGCATTATCGTAATACGCCAAACGTTTTTCGCTGATGTACGATTTTACAGCATCATTGCCTTGCGCTTTTACCGCTTCAGGAATGGGCAACTCCGAAATCGGTCGTCCCTTTTGCTGCTCTTCGTCAAAATAAGTATCGTAAAGTTTTTTGAAAATCCACTGTGTCCACTTAAAATATTTTGGGTCGGTAGTATTAATCTCGCGGTCCCAATCGTAGCTTAAACCAATGGCTTTAATTTGTCTACGGAAATTATCGCAGTTTTTTTGAGTGGTAATAGCCGGATGAGTTCCGGTTTGTATGGCGTATTGTTCGGCAGGTAACCCAAAAGCATCGTAACCCATTGGGTGCAACACATTAAAGCCCTTCATTCGTTTGTATCGGCTTAAAATATCAGTTGCGGTATATCCTTCGGGGTGGCCTACATGTAAGCCGGCGCCCGATGGGTACGGAAACATATCAAGAATGTAATATTTTGGTTTCGAATAGTCATCTTCCGTTTTGAAGGTTTTATTGTCCTCCCAGTACTTTTGCCATTTCGGCTCTATTTCTGCGAATTTATATTCCATTTTCTCTTGTAATAAGATTCTGATTTTAAACGCGCAAAGATAAAGATTTTGTTGGATGGTTCTTTCAAAAAATCAGATACTTCTTCTTCCCCTGCTTATAGGCTTTATTCTGAGCATTTCTTCAAAATTATTTAAAACTCCTAAGCATTAGAACCAAAGTTCAGTTTTGGTGTTGGATATCTTGCAATATTTTACGAATTTGGGTTGCACACAAAATCACATAAGTGCATCGTTTGCAACTTTTGTGAATGGACGAATAAATAGAACAACACAAACCAATTTAAAAAGCAATTATGAAAAAGAAAAGTATTTTTTATATGGCCGGGCTGCTTATGCTCTTTTTCCTGTCGGGCTGTTTGGATGTTGATGATGGAAACACCAATGAAGAGGAGGTATTGTCGATCGAAAATGCAATTATTCCTAATGATTTTAATTATTCAACCCAAAGTGGGGTGAATGTTAAGCTTACCGTTCCGGAGTTTTTGAGCAATGCAGTGGTTTCTTTACTAACCTACCAAAGTGGCCAGGACAGTATGCGTTTTGCGCGGGTATCATTTAACGATGCCGGTGTGTTTGAATCGGAATTTGCAGTTCCGGCGTATATTGATACCATTTTGGCGAAATCAGACTACCTGGGGCTTACTCACGAGGTTATTATTCCAATCGTTAGCGGAAAAGCAGAATTCGACTACCGTACTTTGTATACGGTTGAGAAATCTGCATCAGGTTTCGATTATCCTGCACAACTAAAATCGGCCCTTGCCGGCACCTATACTTACCTGGGTTCGTACAACAGCTCGGGTGTACCATCGTACCTGATAGAACGCGACATTATTGAACAAAATTTACTGGATGATATAAACGCCTCGCTTCCCGAGGGACAGCGCTTACCACAAAGTCATCCGGAGTACCTCGAAGATGGTACCCGGGCGAATATAGTTTTATCAAAAACAGCCGATGTGTGGGTTACTTTTGTTACCGAAGGAGCCGGTTGGAAAAACGCACTTGGCTATTATACCTACAAAACAAATGCGATACCGCGTTCTGTTGACGACATCGACGAGTTACGGGTAATATTTCCCAACGTATCGCAACAAGGTAGTGGTGGCGGATTAATACCGGGCGACAGGGTTTACCTTGGCCAGTTTGAAGGCGGAACAGTAATTTCGTGGTTTCTGGTGGCCGATGGCTGGAAAACCACAGAAGTGAGCGGAGGCAATGGCATTCATTTTTCGCAAGCTGAATTAAACGCCGAAACCGACGATAACCTGAAAACCCATATGGTAATGCTTTACGATAAGGCAAGGGAACAAATCATACTTGGTTTTGAGGATGTTCCGCGAAACTGGAGCTGGTGCGATGATGACTTTAACGATGCCGTATTTTATGCAACGGCCAATCCAATTTCGGCCGTACACCTTGATAACGTTAAGTCGATTACAGCGGCCAACGACTCTGATGGCGATGGAATAAACGACGAGCTTGATGATTTCCCTTACGACCCGGATAAATCGTTTAATAATTTTGCGCCATCAGAACAATCGAACGGCACTTTAACTTTTGAAGATTTATGGCCCAGCAAGGGCGATTATGATTTTAACGACTGTGTTATTAACTACAACTTTAACCTTATTGCCAATGCCCAAAACCTGGTTACCAGTATCGAAGCCACATTCGAAATCGACCATATTGGAGCATCGTTCCAAAATGGCTTTGGTTTCGAAATTCCTATTACCGCATCAAAAATAGCCAGCGTTGACGGTTATGTGCTCAACAAAGGCTACGTAACACTAAATAACAACGGCACCGAACAAGGAAACAGCAAAGCTGTGGTAATTGTTGCCGAAAACGTGACACCACTGCAAGACGAAACCGTAACGGTTACTATTAATTTATCGGCCCCAATGACCAAAACAGAACTGGGCTCTGTTCCATTTAACCCGTTTTTAATTGCCAATGGCGAACGAGAACGAGAAATACATTTGGCAGATATGGCTCCAACTGACAAAGGAAGCAAATACCTTGGCGATAACGACGATTACAGTAACCCGGCAACAGACCGCTATTACAAAACCGATCGCAATCTGCCCTGGGCCATAAATATTTACGATCCTTTTTCAGCATCGCCCGAGAAAATTCCGATTGACAAAACATATCCACGCTTTCTTTCATGGGCCAATTCCGGCGGAACACTTGAAAAAGATTGGTACAAATAACCAGATAGGTACTCATTAACAAAAAGGCCGGTAATGCAACACCGGCCTTTTTATTGTGTTTATGTAAGTTTTCATTTTGTTTTGCCTGAACACAATTTTTTACAGATTATAGCTTATAGCAATTGTTCGCTATTAAAATACTGCCAACACACCATGGGAAGTGTTAACTTATCATTTTTAACAACGGTTTTTATGCTGAATAGCAACAAGATAACTTCTTTCATTTTTTGTAACTTGAAGGTATAAACTAAAACCATTAAAATGAGCACTAAAAACAGCAAGCTATTTGTTGACGATTTTATGAACTATGTTCGGGCAAAAGACCCGGGACAACCTGAATTTCATCAGGCAGTACACGAAGTTGTTGAATCACTGGCCGATTTCCTTTTGGACAACCCGCGTTATCTTCATGCTCAAATACTGGAGCGAATGGTAGAAGCTGAACGTATCATTCAGTTTCGGGTGCCCTGGATTGATGACCGGGGAAAAATTCATATCAACCGCGGTTACCGGGTTGAAATGAACAGCGCAATTGGCCCTTACAAGGGCGGTCTTCGTTTTCACCCAACTGTAAACCAGGGTATCCTAAAATTTCTGGCATTCGAGCAGGTACTAAAAAACAGCCTCACCTCGCTGCCCATGGGTGGCGGAAAGGGAGGGTCTGATTTCGACCCTAAAAACAAATCGGATAATGAAGTGATGCGTTTTTGCCAGAGTTTTATGACCGAATTGTCAAGACATATTGGCCAGTACACCGATGTGCCGGCCGGCGACATTGGCGTTGGAGGCCGCGAAATAGGTTTCTTGTTTGGCCAATACAAACGCTTACGAAACGAATTTACAGGCGTGTTAACCGGAAAAGGCGTTGAGTGGGGCGGCTCGCTGATACGACCCGAAGCCACGGGTTATGGCACGGTATATTTCGCCCAGGAAATGATGAAAACCAGAAATAAAAGTTTTAAAGGAAAAGTGGTTGCAGTTTCGGGCTCCGGTAATGTGGCACAATTTGCCACCGAAAAAGTTATTGAACTGGGCGGAAAAGTGGTAACACTTTCTGATTCGAGCGGATCAATTTATGATCCGGAAGGAATTGACCGCGAGAAACTGGATTTTATAATGGAGCTAAAAAATGTGCACCGTGGACGCATAAAAGAATATGCAGATAAATATGCCGTTCAGTACCTGGAGAAACAACGCCCGTGGAGTGTAAAATGCGACGTTGCCCTTCCTTGTGCAACCGAAAACGAGCTCGATTACAACGATGCCAAGGTATTAACTGATAATGGCTGTTTTGTGGTAGCTGAGGGGGCAAACATGCCAAGTACCGAAGAAGCAGTGCACCATTTCCTTGATACAAAAATCCTTTATGGCCCGGGTAAAGCAGCCAATGCCGGAGGGGTAGCGGTTTCGGGTTTAGAGATGACACAAAACAGTATGCGTCTGGCATGGAGCCGGGAAGAAGTAGATACTAAGCTGCATTCTATTATGCGAAATATTCATAAAATGTGCTTAAAGTACGGTAAAGAGAAATCGGGATTTACCAATTACGTAAAAGGTGCCAACATTGCAGGATTTGTAAAAGTGGCCAACTCAATGATGGCCCAGGGACTGGTATAATTACTAACTAACAAGCTTTACGTACAAAACCGGTTTGGCCTGTCCAGACCGGTTTTAATATGCCTGAAATTTCACAAATAATTAGCCTTTATTTTACACGTAATTAATTGGAGCATTACATCTTTGTAAATATATAATTGAATTATGGCAAAGCAAGTCAGAACACCCGATGTTGTTGTAGTTTCAGATTTTCACCTCGCCACCCATGCCTGCAAAGCTGTTGAAATCCATAAATATTTAAAATCCATCCTTCCTAAACAGTTAATCCTGAATGGCGATATAATTGATGCCTGGCGTTTTTCGCGTAACTATTTCCCAAAATCGCATTTAAAAGTGGTGCGCCAGTTAATAAAAATGATGGAAAAAGGAACAGAGGTGGTATATGTAACCGGCAACCACGATGAATTTTTACGCGAGTTAGGCAACAGCACGTTGGGCAAACTTCGGATTGTTGACCAGATTACCCTGACGCTGAACCAACAAAAAACATTAATTTTTCATGGCGACATTATCGATTCAGTCATTCATAAAGCCAAGTGGCTGGCCAAATTGGGCGCTGCATCGTACGGAATGATTACCATGTTAAACAAGGCCATTAATTCCTTATTAAAAGTATTGAACATCAACTCAATTATTCTTTACAAAACAATTAAAGATTGGCTGGGGGCGCAAAATACCGAAAAATCGAGGTTTGAAAACAAACTCGCAAAACTGGCGTACGATAAGAATATTGACACCGTAATTTGCGGACATACACACATAGCAACCGACAAGATTTTGTACTGCAACAATAGGGCTATAAGGTATATAAACACCGGCGATTGGGTAGAAAACTTTACCGCTGCCGAATACGAAAACGGACAATGGAGTTTATGCTGCTACGCTTCAGCCAATAAAATACTTGAAAAAAACGAGCCGGAACCGGAGGAATTTGTGATTCCAACAAAAAAAGAGTTATATGCCACCCTGTTCAACCAACTTGTTTTTAATAATTAACTCCCATCAAATTAAATAGCCTGAAAACACACAGGGGCATAATTTTTGCTGTTGTGCCGCCGATTAATACATTTGCACAAAATTTTTCGGGAGTGAAGAGATTCTGCTTAACAATTTTATTGCTGCTATTTGTTGTTACCAACCTGCTTGCACAATCGTATGTTACGGTTATGAATGCCAAAACCGGAAATGTTATTGAAAATGTTATTCTGGTAGCCGAAAGTTGTTTTACACAAACCGATGCCAATGGACACGCCAAACTAAATGGATTTTTACCCGACGAAAAAATACTGTTTAAACATTCTTCCTATTTAATGTACACCTCCACACGTCAGAAAATTGAACGACAAGGACGTACTGTTTTATTGGTAGAAAACCCGGTACGACTCGATGAAGTGGTTGTTTCGGTTAATCGCTGGAAACAATCTAAAACAGAAACACCCCACTCCATAAAAACCATTGATGCGGATGAAGCATTGCAATACAGTCCGCAAACTGCGGCCGATTTGCTTGGAACAAAAAGCGGTGTTTTTATTCAAAAAAGCCAAATGGGTGGTGGTAGCCCAATGATTCGAGGTTTTGCAGCAAACAGGGTACTTTTAGTGGTTGATGGAATACGCATGAACAATGCTATATACCGAAGCGGTAATTTGCACAATGTTATTTCGGTTGATGCACAGAGCCTGCAAAACACCGAAATTATTTTTGGACCGGGATCGGTAATATACGGAAGCGATGCCCTGGGAGGTGTAATGAGTTTTAATACGCTTGCTCCAAAACTCTCCACAAAACAAAAGCTTGAATCGTTTGGAAAAGCCTATACGCGATACTCAAGTGCTAATTTTGAAAAAACAGGGCATTTCTCATACAACCTTGGCAGCAAAAAATGGGCTTCGGTGTTTAGTGCCACTTATACCGATTTTGACAATATGCAGATGGGCACCACAGGTCCCGAAGAATATCTGCGTCCGCAATATGTATCAAATTCTACCTACACTGGAACTGACTTAACGATTGACAACGAGAATGACCGCGAACAAGTTTATACCGGCTACCACCAATTTAATATATTGGGCAAATTACGGTTCAGGCCAAATGAAATCCTTGATTTGGAGTTAAGTGCTCAACATTCGCAAACCAGCGACATTCCCCGCTACGACAGGCTAATACAGTACAACGGCGACGAATTAAAATACGCCGAATGGTATTACGGGCCACAGCAATGGACACTTATTTCGGGAAGGGCACAATTTGCAAAAGACCTGCTTTTATTCGACAAAGCAAACTTACTTTTAGGCTACCAGAATTATACCGAAAGCCGCCACGATCGGAAATTAAACAACAACATCCTAAGGCACCGTACCGAGCAGGTAAAAGTGTATTCCGCTAATCTTGATTTTGGAAAGATAATCGACAAAAAAAGTGAACTATTTTATGGGTTGGAAACGTACTTAAATAAGATTGGGTCCAATGGTTTTTCCGAAGATTTAATTTCAGGTGAACAAGAAAATATTGCGTCACGCTATCCCAACGATTCAAAATATTCCAGCCTGGCAGCGTATTATTCGTTCAAATATTCTATGAGTCCGAAAGTAATTTTCCAAATGGGCTCTCGTTTTACCTATACACATCTTAAAGGAGATTTTGATACCGAATTCTATTCCTTTCCTTTTAATGGGTTTAACATGAATAACTCGGCATTCAACGGCAATCTGGGGCTGGTATGGCACCCTACCCCCGATTGGCAGATTAACATTCATGGCTCAACCGGATTTCGGTCGCCCAATATCGATGATGTGGCAAAAGTTTTTGATTCGGAACCCGGAACGGTTGTGGTGCCTAATCCCGACTTAAAACCAGAATACGCCCGCAACCTCGAGCTAAATATTATTCGCTCGCACCTTAATAAAGCCAAAATTGAACTAACCGGCTTTTACACCTGGCTAAAAGATGCTATGGTGCGCCGTACCTACGATGGATTGGGATACGACTCGATTTTTTACGATGGAGAATTAAGCCGGGTAGAAGCTTTGGTAAATGCGGAATCTGCAACCATTTACGGCACAAGCATTGCTGTTGAATACCTTTTTAACAACCAGTGGCGAACCCGAAACGACCTTACCTTTACCAAAGGTAAAGATGCGGAAGGCCTGCCCATGCGACATGTTCCTCCAACATTTGGCTCGTCGCACCTTATTTTTGAAGGGCCAAAGCTCTACCTCGATTTTTACGTGAACTACAATGGCAAATTAACTTTTGATGATCTGGCAGCCGACGAGCAGCAAAAGCCGCATTTATATGTTCCCGACGAAAATGGAAATCCTTATTCTCCCTCGTGGTGGACAGCCAATATCAAATCAAACTATCATTTCAACACAAAACTCACACTCAGTGCCGGTATCGAAAATATCCTGAACAAAAGGTATCGTCCGTATTCTTCGGGAGTTGTATCACCGGGCCGAAATTTTATTATTTCAGCCTTATTTAAGATTTAAAATCATAAGCCGGTTTTTATGACAAATACCAGCAAACAAAAGATGCGCATAACAAAATATTAACTTTCCCTGAAATAAAAACACCGAATAAATAAGACTTAGAAAACATTTTGTTTACAATTAGTCGGCATCTTGCAGGTACTAAAATTACCGCAATGAAAAGACGAAATTTCTTAGGAGCACTGGGAACTTCAGCGCTCGGCTTATCAATATTATCTTGTGAAACATCTGTAAAAACCGATCAAAGTAAAGATCGTTTGTTCCGTATAGCCCACCTTACCGACATGCACATTTTCGAATCGGAAAAAGTAGCCCGCGGAATGAAGCAGCTCTTAAAGGAAATTCATGAAATGGAAGACAAGCCGGACTTTGTTTTAAACACCGGCGACAACATTATGGATGCCTTAAAACATTCGAAAGAAGAAGTGGAACAACAATGGAATGCCTGGACACGCTATTATAAAAACGAGTTAAAATACCCCTTATACAGCTGCATTGGCAACCACGATGTTTGGGGCTGGGGGCTAAAAGACCAGCCTATTCAAGACGATCCGCTTTTTGGAAAAGCATGGGCAATGAAGATGCTGGAACTTGAAGAACGATTTTACGCATTCAAACACAAAGGCTGGAAATTTATTTGCCTCGACAGTCCGGCACCGGTTGAAACGGCAAGTTACACTGCCCAACTTGATAACGAACAATTTCAATGGTTGGAAAAAGAATTGGAGCACACTGAGGCATCAATGCCAATTTGTATTGTATCGCATATTCCAATTTTGTCTGCCTCTGTTTTTTATGATGGCGACAATGTAAAAGATGGACAATGGCAAGTTCCCGGAGCCTGGATGCACACCGACTCAAAGAAATTAAAAGAATTGTTTTACAAATACCCAAACGTGAAAGCCGCCTTAAGCGGGCACGTTCATCTGGCCGACAAAACCGAATATTTAGGAGTACACTACCATTGCAACGGTGCCGCGTGTGGTGGATGGTGGGACGGAAGTTACCAGGAATTTGGCCCGGCTTATGCCATAATCGACTTTTATGCCGATGGCTCCATCAACACCAATTTAATACAATATAAATTCTAAATGCAACTAATTCTCAGTCAAATAATGAACACCGGATAATCATTTAAAGCTCCTGATTTCTTTCTCGGAGCTTATTACCAAAACATCATAAAGCACTGTTTTTCTAATTATTGACTTACTCCAATAAGTTAAAATGGGATTGCTATGATTAAAAATCACATAAAAAACGAAGTAGAGTATTAAAACAAAATTTACTTATCTATGAAACACTTTATTGTAACTATTGGATTTCTGCTTATGGGCTTAGTCCTTTTTGCTCAAAAGAAAGAAATCACGGGGAAAATTACTGAAACCAACGGCGTTTCATTACCCGGAGTAACTATTATGGAAAAAGGAACTTCGAACGGAACAGTTTCCAACTCTGAAGGGAATTACCGTATTGAAGTCGGAGAAAATGCAACGCTTCAATTTTCGTTCATTGGCTACTCTGCAAAGGAAGTTCCGGTTGCAGGCAAGTTAGTTGTGAATGTTGAATTGAAAGAAGACCTACAGGAAATTGACGAAGTAATTGTAACCGCACTGGGGATTAGCCAGGAGAAAAAAGCATTGGGTTACGCCACCCAGGAAGTTAAATCGGAAACAATTACAAGCGTTAATGCACCCAACATGGGAAACATGCTGAGCGGACAGGTTGCCGGTTTAACGGTTGACACAAAAACAGGAATTTTCCAAAGCCCTGATTTCCAACTACGCGGAAAAGCACCGCTAATTGTCATTGACGAAGTGCCCGTTGAAACCGACTTTTTTGATGTTTCCTCAGCTGACATTGAAAACATTGTTGTACTGAAAGGCCCAACCGCCTCATCGCTTTACGGATCGAGAGGTAGAAACGGAGCCATTCTAATTACAACTAAAAAAGCAGCACGCGAAGGACTGAATATAACCGTTTCGAACAGCACCATGATTTCGGCCGGTTACACTGTTTTTCCTGAAACGCAAACCGAATACGGAAACGGATCGAATGGCCAGTACGAGTTCTGGGACGGACAAGACGGCGGAATCTCAGATGGTGATATGATTTGGGGGCCTAAATTTTCAGACAACCTTGAAATTCCGCAATGGAACAGCCCGATATACGATAATGTTACCGGAGAAACAATTCCTTGGTGGGGCGATGTTTCCGGTACACAGTACGACGACAAATCGCGTTACTCACGTGTACCAATTCCGTGGGAATACCACAACAACCTGAAAGATTTTATGAGCACCGGAGTTGTATCAACCACCAACTTTTCAATTGCCTCAAAAAACGAAAAAGCTTCTACACGCTTTTCAGGTTTCTACCAATCGGAAAAAGGCCGCGTTCCTAACTCAAAGCTCAAAACCGGCGGAATGACCTTTAACGGCTTGTACAAGCTTACTTCAAACCTTTCTGTTGATGCTAAGTTAGCGTACAACAAAGTTTATTCACCTAACTATCCGCGCTACGGCTACGGACCACGTAACCACATGTATACCATTCTTATTTGGATGGGTGATGATGTTAACGGACAGGACCTGAAAGAACACATGTATATTCCGGGACAAGAAGGTTACCGCCAGGCAAACTTCAACTACGCCTGGTACAACAACGTATATTTTGCTGCCAACGAACTAAACCAAAAACACGACCGCAACACTGTTAACGGCCAGGTAAAATTGAAGTGGGATATTACTGAGGATCTTAGTTTGCAAGGAAGAAGTTCTGCAGTATTAAAACACACTTTTGAAGACCGCCAAAGTCCAAAATCGTATCTTAACTACGGCGATCCGCGCGAAGGTGATTACAAAACTTGGAACACCGACCAGTTGAATGTTGATAATGACATTTTACTTTCTTATAAAAAAGATTTCTCAGAGAAATTCGGGTTAAGTGCCAATGCCGGAGCGTCAATGTTTTACAAAAAATACCAGCAGGAATACAATGCTACCGATGGTTTGGTAGTTCCATGGGTATACAGCTTGAATAACTCGCTGGGCAATGTAAAAGCATCAACCAATTATCAGGAGCGCGAAATCCGCAGTGTTTTCGGAACATTGTCAGTTGATATGCTTGATGCATTTTTCCTCACGGTTACCGCTCGTAACGACTGGTCTTCAACGCTGCCAACTTCAAACAATTCGTATTTCTACCCTTCGGTATCGTTGAGTACCCTGGTCTCAAACCTGGTGGAATTACCTGCGGCAGTTGATTATCTAAAACTGTATGGTTCGTGGGCCGAAGTATCGAGCGATTTAAGTCCTTACCAAATCTCGTCGTACTACAGTAACAGCGGTATGTACAACGGAAACTCACGCGTGAGCTACCCGGGAACCATTGTTAACCCGAACATCAAACCGGAAAAATCAACTTCGTTCGAGCTGGGCCTTTCATCGGTATTCATGAAAAACCGATTGAGTTTTGATTTTACCTACTACAATATTGTTGACGAAAACCAGATTATTGACCTTAGCATTTCTGATGCAAGTGGTTTTGCATCGCGCAAAGTAAATGGCAACCAATACACAACCAATGGTTTTGAGGTGATGCTGAGTGCCAACCCGGTGCGAAAAAGCAATTTCCGTTGGGATGTTGGCTTTAACTGGACAACAAGCATTAAAAAACTTACAGAGATTTATGGTGGTGCCAACAAATATGGTAATTACTCGCTTGACGAACGCGTTGATAATTTCTACGGAACAGGCTGGATGAAAACAGCCGATGGTCAGCTTATCGTATCGGAAGAAACCGGATTACCATCAAAAGATCCAAACCCGCAAATGTTAGGACACAGAGATCCGAACTGGAAGTTTGGTTTGCAAAACCATTTTAAATACGGAAAACTTTCGCTTGATGTTGATATCGACGGATCGTTTGGCGGTGTAATGTGGTCGAGAACAGTTGAGAAAATGTGGTGGGGAGGAAAACATCCAAACTCAGTTGAATTCCGCGATGCGGAATATGCAGCCGGTCACCCGGTTTATATTCCCGATGCTGTAAACGTTGTTAGCGGCGAATTAACTACCGATACCGATGGAAATGTAATTTCGGACACCCGCCAATATAAAACCAATACTACTGCGCTGAGCTGGCAAACCTGGAGCCAAAACTACCCCTACCGCGCTTATGTAACACAAGACGAAAGCGAAAAATTTGCCAACGTTTTCGACCGTAGTTTTGTGAAATTACGCAAAGTGTCGTTCACTTACGATCTAACCAATCTTGTAAATGTAAATGCGTTCAAAAAAATTGAAGCATCTGCCTATGGATACAACCTGGCCATGTGGAAAAAAGCGGACATAATCGATCCTGACTTTGGTAACGACGACAACCTCCAGGATCCGTCATCACGCTACATTGGTTTAGGATTAACCGTAACATTCTAAATAAACATATCAACGATTAAAATTTAAAACAGATGAAAAAATATATTTTATCAGCACTATTTTTTGTTTGGATATTTAGTTCTTGTAGCGATTTGGAGGAACTAAATGAAAACCCGAACAATGTACCTGAAACGCACCCTCAGCTTCTGCTAACCGACATTGAATGGAATGCTTTCCAGGTGGAAGGAGTGAGCCCGATGTTTGCCTCGCGAATGGTGGTTCAAACCGATGGAGAGAATGCCAACCAGTATTACAACTGGACACGTGCCGGTTTTGATGATTACGCGCAGCTGCGAAACGTTACCAAAATGATGGAAGAAGCTGAGCGCATTGAAAATTCAACTTACATTGCACTGGGCAAATTTTTCCGCGCATACTACTTTTATAATCTTACACTAACTTTTGGCGATGTTCCCTACTCTGATGCCTTAAAAGGTGAAACCGACGAAATTTATGCCCCGGCTTACGATTCGCAAAAAGACATTTTTAAAGGTATTTTGCAGGAACTGGAAGATGCAGACGCGTTGCTGGCAAACAACAACAGCATTATTGCTGGCGATATTATTTACAACGGAAGCACAAGTAAATGGCGCAAATGCATCAACTCGTTTCGTTTAAAAGTGTTGATTACGCTATCAGAGAAAGAAGAAGATACCGACTTGAACGTAAAAAATACATTTGCAAGCATTTATAAAAATGCTCCGTTAATTGAATCGAATGCCGACAATGGACAGTTGGTTTTTATCGATGAGTTTGGCAGTCGTTATACCGAATACAATAGCAGTAGTTATGGCTCGGCACGATACATGGACTCAACTTTTGTTAAACGTCTTCAGGATTTAAACGATCCCCGTTTGTTTGTTTTTTGCGGACAAACACGTAACGCAAAAGAGGCAGGTTTGGCCATTAACGATTTTTCAGCTTACGAAGGTGGCGATCCAATTGCCCCATACAACGATGTAAACTTGAAAGCAGCTGCAGGAAAAGTATCGAAAGTAAATTTAAGGTACACTACCGATCCAACAACTGAGCCTCACGTATTTCTGGGATATTCAGAATTGCAGCTAATTCTTGCAGAAGCAAGTGTTCGTGGATGGATTAGCTCTTCGGCGCAAGAACATTACGAAAATGCGGTAATAGCATCGTTCGATTTCTACAATACAAATGCCGCCGAATATGCCGAATATGTAAACGCTACATCGGCAGATGAATATTTACAGGGCGAATTGATTGACTTTGCAAATGCCGGATCGAAACAAGAGAAATTGCATTTAATAATGCTACAAAAATATATTCCTTCGTTTTTACAAGGCGGATGGAGAATGTACTTTGACCATTTACGCACTGGTTACCCGGCATTTAGAATTGAGGGTACAAACACGCCTCCACTGCGATGGATGTACCCAACCAGCGAATACCAACAAAACAGCGAAAATGTAAGCTCTGCCATTTCTGCCCAGTTTGGTGAAGGCAACGACAGAATTAGAGAAACAACCTGGTGGTTAAAATAGCACTTACTCTTTTTTCATAGAACATATTTTAAAGGTCTGCATCTTTTTTTGCAGGCCTTTATATGCTTATATTTAAAAACTTATACACTTAAATCAGATGAAAACAAAAATCGTAACAACAATTTTCCTACTGATGGGCATTTCAGTTTTTGCCCAAAACGTAAATAACATTCAAATGCCCGAACTATTGAACAACAATTCTCGCAAGACAATAAACTTACCCAATATTTTAGGCTACCAAACCCTAAAGTGCGATTTCCACATGCACACCGTTTTTTCCGATGGAATTGTGTGGCCAACTGTTCGGGTTGACGAAGCATGGAACGAAGGCCTTGATGCCATTGCAATTACCGATCATATCGAGCGCAATCCATCAAAACAAGATGTTGGAGGAGACGATAATTCATCGTATGAGATTGCTTTGCCACACGCTCAGCAAAAAAACATTATTCTTATTCATGCAGGTGAAATTACACGCAGTATGCCCCCTGGTCATTTTAATGCATTGTTTCTGAAAAATACACAGGCCGTTGACACCGACAACTGGCGCGATGCTTTTGCTGAAGCCCAAAAACAAGGCGCTTATCTTATCTGGAATCATCCGGGATGGAAAGCTCAACAACCCGATACTTGCCTTTGGTGGGACGAACATTCCGAACTTTTTGAAAAAGGAATGTTAAATGCCATCGAGGTTTTTAACGAAAAAGAATGGTACCCCATTGCGCTTGACTGGTGTATGAACAAAAACATTGCACCACATGCAGCTTCTGATATACACGGAATAAATTCGGAAATGTATAATCTTGAAGATTACCACCGCCCTATGACCTTGGTGTTGGCCAAAGAACGCAACCTTGAATCCATTCGCGAAGCTTTATTTGCCAACCGTACCATTGCTTATTTTGGAAATATTCTGGCCGGGAAAGAAGAATACCTGAAAGCATTTTTTGAAGCATCTGTTGAAATTCATGCATTTAATGAAAACAACAAAGAAAAAAGCTACATCATCAAAAATGCATCAGATGTACCTTTCCAATTGTCATCGTCGAACAAAAGCTTTACCATTCCTGCAAACGGGGAAGCATTACTCGTGCTTCCAAGCAATTTCAAAAATGAATTCGAGATAAAAAACTTATATATTAAAGGAACTGAAAATCTGCAGGTTTCATTAAATCTCTAAGACTAAAAACCAGCACAAAATAATAAATAGAGGCAATCATCGTTTTTTTACTCAGAAGGCAGAAAACAATCTTACGAGAGAAGATTTTCATTTATTTAATTCGGTATTGCCTTCAAGAGGGACGCCAGGCGTCCCTCTTCTTTTATTTGAACCATAAAGCACAGAAACAGTTATTTCAGGTAAGCAGTTAAAAACATGAATAAAATACATAACGAAACCCATTTTAAAGAGCTGTGCGACTGGTGTACCCATATCGAGCCAAAACTGGAACAGGTAATCAGGGAATACGATTATCCGCCACTTTGGTTCCGAAAACCGGATTTTGCAACACTCATTCTAACTATTCTGGAACAGCAGGTTTCCTTGGCATCGGCAAAAGCGGCCTACAACAAACTAGTTGAAAAGATAAAAAATGTAACGCCGGAAAATTTATTGAAACTAACGGACCAAGAGTTGAGAGCCTGTTATTTTAGTCGCCAGAAAATACAATATAGCCGGACACTTGCCAACGAAATAGCCACTGGCAAACTCAACCTTATTGAATTAAACGAAATGGATGAAGCAGCCATTCGTAAAATTCTGATAAAATTAAAAGGCATCGGCAACTGGACCGTGGATATGTATGTTTTAATGAGTCTTCATTTTTCTGATATATTCCCTCCCGGAGACCTGGCAACCATAAAAGCGGTTGATGAATTAAACCTAGTTTCGCCAGAATCAACAAAAGACGAAATCATAGAGTACATGAATCGTTTCTCGCCAAACCGCTCGGTGGCAACCTATATTTTGTGGCATTATTACATTCAAAAACGCCGCCTCGTTTTGGAGTGATTTAAGCCAGATTTTTTCGCGTACATTTTATTACCTTTAAACCATGCTTGTTTCCAACAAAATTTCAAGAACATTGGAAGGTCCATATCGTTTTATAGGCTACTATTTTGCAGTTGGTGGAATTATGGCCGGGTTGCACATGAGTTGGATTATTTTTGGCATTCATGTTTTTATCGGCTGGTTTCTTTTGGGTTCGTACTCCGGTGTTGAAATTAATACAGGCAAACAACAATACAGAAGTTTTAACATGTGGTTTGGCATTATAAAAACTGGAAAATGGAAACCCGTGAGCCGTTACAGAGGATTAACACTGGTATCAATGCAGGAAGTTGATCGTTTGTACAGCCGATCGAACCGCAGCACTTCATCACACCGAAAATTATTTAGCGTTTATTTTGTCAATCAAAAAAAACGGCCGGCTATTGCTATAAAAAAATGCAAAACAAACGACGAAGCACAAAAGTGTATGGACGAACTGGCCATTTGGTTGCATCTTCCGGTTTACAGCGCAACACACTAATTCATCGAGATTAAACCTTTATTTACCGTGCGACGTTAATTCTCAATAACAGCAATATATTATTTCCCCCGAATTTCCGTTATTTAATCTAGCGAACTCAGAAAATAAAAAAACATGAAGACTTTCTTAAGTATATTTCTCCTTTTATTTATCGTTTCAAGCTCGGTTGCTCAAAGCAAACGTCGCGATAAAGTAAAACGTAAATACCGCAATGTTGAAACAGTTTCGCGCGAGTTACCAACCATTTATGTTCGCGGCTCGGTGTACGATAGCAATTACCAACTATTGCCTGGCGCTACTGTAACAGTTGATGGAACGCATAAAGGGGTAAACACCAACGAAGACGGCGAATATTTTATTACCAACCTTATGCCTGGAAGGGCGCGTATTCGTGTTTCGTTTGTTGGCTATAAAACCCGAACGGTAGATATTATACTGCAGGAAGGTCGCAACGAAAAAAATGTGATGATGCCTACCGACGACATTCACCTGGAACCTATTTTGGTGAGTGCCCAAAAACGCGAACAACAGTTGCTTGATGTTCCAACAGCTATTTCATCGGTAAGCAATCAGTTGATGAACCAAGCTAATATTACAGAACTCAGTACCCTGGGCGAATTTGTTCCGGGACTGTATGTGCGCGAGCAAGGCGCTAACCGGCCTACTTTTTCCATTCGCGGATTAAGCAGCGACGAGGTAAGTCCAAGCGCGCAACCGCGCGTTTCAGTATTTTTTAATAATGTGCCAATAAACCGTGCCAATTCTGCTTCGCTCGAGTTGTACGATATGGACAGGGTGGAAGTACTCAAGGGACCGCAAAACACACTTTTCGGAAGAGGAGCACAAGCCGGTGCGGTTCATTATGTCAGCAAAATGCCCGAAAATAAAATTTATGGAAGCGTAACTGCCGGATTGGGCGATTATGGCCAGCAGGAATACCGGGGAATGCTTAACGTTCCGATAATCGACAACAAATTAATGCTGCGTGGAGCGGGGATTTACAACTTGCGCAATGGTTACATTGAAAATACTTTTGGCGGCAACCTGATGGGTAAAGAAACACTTGCAGGGCGTTTTGCCGTACGCTTCCGGCCGGCATGGAACCACCGTTTCGATGTGGTACTCAACTATCAGAAAGACGACACGCCGGGAATTGCATTTATGCCCGACAGCCTGCCAAATACCAACGGAGACATGGGGATATTTAGCGGAGTAGCCTCGCACGAGCAGGGCAAAAACCTGGGAACAGGCAAAGAGCTTTTTGATGCCACACTAAACTACCGATTTTACATAACCGAGCATACTTACTGGACAAGTGTTACTTCGTACCGCAAAACAGATGCCTCATCGCGGTGGGATGGCGACGGTACGGCATCGGCAGCTATAGATATGGCTGAGTACGCAGGAGCATCGCAATTTTATCAGGAAATTCGGGGAAATTTCTCACAAAACAGTCGTTTGAATGGCTCGCTGGGTGGTAGTTTCTGGCGCGAAAAAGCCGATCAGACATACTGGTTCTCGCCAAACGAGCAGCACCTTGCAAACCTTATGCTGGCGAGCCCACCTCTGCCACTTGTAGATGCTAACGGTCAGCCAACTTCTGTTTCGGCAATCCCGAACTACGACCCGGAACTGGATACTACCTTTTATATTGTTCTTCCAACCAATCACGAAGAAGAAATGTACAGCAAAGCCACCAATATGGCCGTGGAAGGATTTATGGATTTGAACTACCAGCTTTCGCGCAAATTTTTTGTTTCAGCAGGAGTACGAATGGTTTATGACCGCTACAAACTGAGTAGCACGTCTTCTTTTACTGGTGGCTCGCCTTCAGTTTTAGGCACATTTACCGGCAACTATCCCAATGTCTTCTTTTTGCCGTACGACTCAAAAGAGATCAAGAAAAATACCCTTTCGTTTACCTGGCACGGTGGATTAAAATACCGTTTTAACGAGTACGGAAATGTTTATGCCAACTACTCACGCGGACGTCGCCCTGCCGTGTTACAATTTACCTCAACAGGAGAAGAAGAAGTACTGGAACCGGAAATTCTCGACAATTTTGAATTGGGTTTTAAAGGCTCTTTTTACGACCGTGTTTTTATCGACATCAACGGGTTCTATTCGTTGTACAAAGACTTTCAAACCCGTGCGTGGGTGGCAGATAGTGAAACAGGCGAATACAACCTGCTTTTTAAAGACGGCGGCCAGGCTAAATCATACGGTGCCGAAGCCAATGTGCGCGTAGCCATAATAGAGCAACTGAATTTGTTTGCCAATTATGCCTGGTTAAAAACCGAGTTTGACTCCACCGATGTGGATGGCTCGGAGCAGTTGTATGCCGGCAATGTTTTTAGCCTTGCACCCGAGCACAGTTTTGCCCTTGGACTGAACGCACGTGTGAACATTACACCTAATATTAAACTTTTTGTAACACCGTCGTATTCGTATAAATCGCATATGTATTTCGAGGATGCCAACACGCCCGGTCTGGAGCAGGATGGTTATGGCTTGCTGAATATTAACGGCGGACTGGAACTGGCCGATCCGAATATTCGCCTGACCGTTTGGGCCAATAATGTGCTCGACGAACAATACATTACCAGTGCCGGAAATACCGGAAGCCTGTTTGGTGTACCCACCTTTGTACCCGGCCCTCCGCGAATGGTTGGTACTAAGCTAACCTGGAATTTTACCAAAAAAGAGCAACGCAGAAGAAGAAGGTAGCAACTAAATTTTTGGAAGGAAAATTTCGAATCAAAATAGAGTACTCCTAATGTAAAAGCCTGTATGGCAACAACGCTATACGGGCCCAAGCAAATCATAATCTATGAGTTCAGATTTCTGGCTTCTATTTCTATTTCAATTTCCTTCTCAAGCAATTTATTATTGGATGAACTTTTAATAAAGATGTAGACTAAAAATAAAGGGAAAAAAGTAAAAAAGTCTAAGCCATTTTTTACACCACTATAAATAGCAATTCCAATGACAAATCCCACAATTGTAGCACCAATTAGTTTATCATTCTTTATTTCTTTCTTCTTTGTTAAAAGTTCTTTGTCACTTAAATCTGCAATTTTATTTGCTTCCATAATTTTCCTTTGTTTTTATCAAAATAATTCCCCCCTATTCTTAATGCTTCTATGGTTAAAGACTTCTGGCCAAAACAGCTCAATATTAGTATACTTTTGTTCGTTGAACCATGCCCTTCTTTACATTAAATCCCGAATTAAAACACTAACAAACAGGATAAAAAGGTCACAAGGATTAACTTGTCCAAAGCGTCACTTTTTCTCTTCGCGTAATATTTTCTCCATTTTCCTGCCTTTTGCCAACTCATCAACCAGCTTATCTAAAAACCGAACCTGTTGGGTTAAGGCATTATCAATTTCCTCAATCCGGTAGCCACAAATTACACCTTTTATCAGGTGTGCATTGGGGTTAAGATTAGCCTGTTGAAAAAAGGTTTCAAAGCTTACCCCGGCCTCAATGAGTTTTTGCAAATCGGCTTCGTTGTACCCGGTTAACCATTCAATTACCTGAAGTAGCTCGGCTTTTGTTCGCCCTTTCTTTTCTACTTTTGTTAGGTAATGCGGATACACCGAAGCAAAAGTCATTTTTGCCATTCGCTGGTTATGTTCTTCCGTTACTTTCATTTTTCAATTTTATGGTTCTTTAGTATTCTTCCTTTTTGTCCGGTATTTATAAGGGGTGATTTATTGGGTTCAAGTATCAATTACTTTGCGGCAAGAAAACTGCCATAAGTTTTTCTCCTGTCTAATAATCAGCCACACTAACTGACAACAAACTGGAAACACGGCCACTTCTATTCAATTTTCAATTCCTCCCAACCCTGATTATAATAGTTCGAATTTGGAGAAAATTCACCTGCACCGATATCCAAATCTCCTGAAAATGGAATTCGGCTTTCGCCCCAGTTACATACCCTCCGGCTTTCGGAATTATACCCTGACCAGGTTCCAACATACTGATTATTTTTATAATTATCTGAGTGACGTTCAATATTGTCATAATGCAAAATGTCGTGCTGGTCGACATACCAGTTTAAATACATTTTTCCTTTGAACACCCCGCTGTGGTATTGGGAGGGATTTTCCTTCAACTCGTAGGCTCCTATTAAAATTCCTTGCTTTTTTAAACCTCGGTTTTCATATTTATTTTCCAATCCAAAATGCATATTCTTGTATGCTATCACCTGCTTTACTCTGATTGTTCCGCTGAATTCGCATTTGTTGTTTTTAACCAGCGAAGCTCCAGTAATCCGATACAAATCAGCATCACTTGAATCTTTTACAACGGACGTAAAGAAAATCTGTATCCGAAGATAATCATCCCCAATAAAGCCCAGGAAATCCTGTCGGGGAACCATTAAAGTTGAGAAGTCATAATTTTTGAACTCATACTTCAGGTTCTCCTCTTCCAAATCACTGGCTCCGTTCACAATAGTTTCAGGTACTTTTAGCTCCGAGTCTGCATCTTGGGCGAAACCGGCAAAAAAAAGAAAGATCAAAACACTAAAAATCTGCAACCTCATTTCAATATTTTTTAATTATTACTTTATTTCAGTCTGAATCTATTTTAACTATTAAGCCAACTTCAATGCTGCAGAGCTTTCACTACTTTGGTTTAAATCTGCCCAAGGTCTTCAAATCGCTTGATTATAATACCGCAAAGAAATTCGCTGTTCACATTCAAATTCATTATTCTAACAACAAATTACCACTGCCTGTTTATTTTTCGGCTACTTAAAATAAGTAAATATTTATTGATGAGATTTTCTGAGAAGTCAAAAAATCAGTCAAACACAGTGTTGAACAATTCACAAAAAAGCCGAGGTCTTAGTATTCAAATGAACCTTCCTGCCGGCACACCTCTTTTGCGTAAAATAGTAGGGAGATCTGGGGTAGTTGTGGCAAAAATGGTGCATTTGCCCTATTTTTTGTTGTGCGCGTAATGGGTAAAATTGCATAAAATAAAAATGTATAAAAAGATATGAAAACACGAATTACTCTTTCTTTCGCATTGTTACTAGGTTTTACAATGGTTATTAAGGCCCAGTCCTTAGGCGATTTTTCTCCAAAAGAAGACCGGGGGGCTTACGGGCCACGCGAATTTCCTTCTAAAGATGTTTACATTGCCAACTTCGCAGTAAATTTCGAGCTGTACAATCTCCGCTCTACATCTACCAAAGGTGGTTTTGCAAATAAAATGTTGTCGGGCGACACCAAAGCCTCGTTGGCTGTTGGCCTTGATATTCCGGCTGCAACCCTGCAACAAATTACCGACGAAGCCTACAAAGGTTTTGTGGCCGAACTGCAAGCCAAAGGTTTTAATGTACTAAACCCCGATGCTGCGGCCAGTGCGCCTTATTACGAGGGTTACGAGCGAATCGACAATATGGAAATGAGCCTTTCGGAAGCACCGGGAGTGATTACGGCATACCCATCGAACACCACCTTTTTTGTAAAAGGTTTTGATAACTCGGGTAAAATAAAACGTGCAGGAATGTTTAGTGTTGTTGGCCTTGCCGACCGACTGGATGAGGTGATGAGCTACCCAAAACTTTCGCGCGACCTGAACGATGCAACCATTATAAATGCTGATATGTACGTGTTGTTTCTCGATATTAATAAGCCCTACCAGGGCAAGGGGGCCAAACTTACCGCCAACACCAACCTTAGGCTGAGTGCCTATGATGCCTTAAAAAGTAGAATGACAGAAGGCAAAAACAGTTTTACCGATAAAATTGGAATTACTGCGTCAAAGAATAAAGAATTTACAGCTACGGCGCGCACAGTAATCGATTTTGTTGCCGGACGTAATAAAATTGGAGGCTCGGCACTGGGAACCTATACCGGTGTGCTAAAGAAAGACTTAGCCATTAACGGCGTAGTTAGCCAGGAGAAAGTTCAATCCTATGCCAAAACCCAAAACAGCTACCTGGGCGTGGAAACTGCTTTTGGAAAAATGTACCGCACCGAAAACATTGCAGTAGAAAATACCGCAATTATCAGAGCCGATGCAGGCAAGTACGAAACCGGCGTTGAACAAGCTCTCCAAACCTTTTTGAAACACCACGTTGGCGAGTTTAACGACAAATTTTTTAAGAAGTAAAGACCCCAAAACGACTAATGCCTATCCTCAAAAACAACTTAGCCCAAATGTGCAGTAAAGCATTGCTGTGCATTTGTGGCTGATTTTTTAGTGTCACTTCTTTAGCTAAAACTGGTCGGATAAATGCACAAGCACAGAACTTTACAAAAAGCAAATGCATTTCGAAACAAGGTGTTGGTAAATTACCACAAATGGGATTTTCTCATTTTCACATTACTGACGATACTTTCGGTGCTCAATGGTCAAACCACCGTGTTTTACCTCATTTACTTTTTTTGGTGGAACGAACTTCTGCGCCTACTAATCGATAAATTGTTTTACAAAAAAAATCCCGGGGTTATTCTTTCAAACCCAAACAATACCGGCGTATTTCAGTCGTTCATCCAAATGGGAGTGTATTTCGTTTTTATCGTTGTGTTTTTCGGATTTATGGCCAACTGGAACAATACTGTGTTGCTAATGATTAATATGAACATCCTGTTTTTTCAGAACCTGTTTTTCAATATCAACCTTTTTTTTGTGGCAGCAGAACGCATTTATTTGCACCACACCCAAATGCCTTTAAAAGTTAGTTTTGGGAGTTTTACTCCAAATATGATTGTACTCCACATTTCCATTATTTTGGGGGCAGTGCTGATGTTTTTTGTGGTTCGTAATTTTCCCGACACCTTTACACCCACCAACCTTTGGGGCTCTGTCATCATAGTTCTTCCTTTTCTGCTTATAAAACTATTGCTTGCTTATCTTTACCAACCCATCAAAAACAGTTAAAATGGCTGCACTGGTAATTTTGCTGGTCTTAATTCTGATTTCTATCGGCCTGTTATTTAGCTTGATAAGAAGATTTTTACAGCTGCGCCAAAGCCTTAAAATCCCGAAACAGGAGTTTCAAAACCGAATAAACATGCGCTCCGGGCTGGAGAAAACAAAAGAACAAATGGAACTAAAAAGCCAGCTTCATTCGTTAATTGATTATCGTTTGCACGAGCTGGAGCAAAAATTCCCTAACACCCTTAGCAAAACAGACGCAAGCACCCCAAAAACCGAGACACTCACAAAAAACTTCAAAATGTTAATGCAAACTACATTAAAACTGCTGAAAAGCTGAACATAGTTATTATACTAATCGTTAAATAGCCATAAGCAAAGAGTTAAAGTTTCTGTAAAAATTTGATTTAATAAAACCAGGAAGCGACCAGCCCAATTAAAATGAAAGATAAAAAAAAGTTGTTGGTAACCTATTTTGTACTTTTTGTGTGCAATGCCTTTGCACAATCCGGCGTTTCGACAGATAGCATCATTCAACATCTACAAAACCAGGAAGATTACGAAGTAAAGATTGAAGTATTGCAACAGAATATTAAGGATATTTATATTACCCAATTTGATAAGGCACTTCAATTGGCACGGTTTGGGCTTAAGCTGGCCGAGCAGCAAAACGACAGCATAAACACCGGCGATTTTTTGCGAAGCATTGGCGGGGCCTACGGTAAAAAAGGAAATATCGACAGCGCTTCGGTGTACTATTTTAAGGCATTAGCTGTACTTGAACCGACAAAAAACAGCGAA
Source organism: uncultured Draconibacterium sp. (assembly GCF_963676735.1). Taxonomy (NCBI): domain Bacteria; kingdom Pseudomonadati; phylum Bacteroidota; class Bacteroidia; order Marinilabiliales; family Prolixibacteraceae; genus Draconibacterium; species uncultured Draconibacterium sp. The sequence continues at coordinate 3,533,484 of NZ_OY781464.1, forward strand.
AAGCTTGGTTTGCTTTACGACGATATGGCACGATTGTACCGCAAACTAAACCAACCTAAAAGGGCTCTGGAGTATTACGACAAAGCACTAAAACTGTACGAGGCCGACAACAACCTGGAAGGCATAGCCCGAATTAATAACGAGAGTGGTGTTGTGTTTGGCGATGCCGGAGATTTTAAAACGGCTAACGAACGTTTCCAAAAATCATTACAAATACAACAGGCGCGAAAAGACTCGGTGGGTATTGGTTATGCACTGGAGTTTCTGGGCTACAACCAACTGCAGATTAAAGACTATAAAAAGGCTGAAGACTACCTTACGCAGGCATTATATATTAGGGAAAAGGTGGGCGACCTATTTGCCATTATGCTCAATTATACCGCCTTGGGAGAATTGTACAAACAAATCAATCAAGCTGAAAAATCCATTGATTTTTATGAGAAAAGTAATGCTTTGGCGCAACAAATAAATTTCCTTGATATTCAGATTTATAATTACCGGCAAATAATGGATAATTACGAGCTGTTGGGAAATTACAGAGAGGCATATGAAAACCTAAAGGCGTTTAACACGCTGAATGACAGTCTATACAATGCGCAAAAAATAAAAGACGTTGAAGAAATAACGGCACGTTACGAAACCGCCCAAAAGGAAAAACAGATATTGGAACAGCGGGCACAAATTGCTGAGCACGAATTGGGCATAAAAACCCGAAACCTGGGAATTATCGGTCTTTTGTCCTTGCTAATAATTATTGGCTTGATTGGTTTTCTGCTGTACAAGCAACAAGCGCTAAAAAATATAAAGCAGCAAAAAGACAGCGAAATCAGGTTGGCAAAAGAAAAAATTGAAAGCCAAAACCGGCTGCAGGAACAACGCCTGGCCATATCGCGCGACTTACACGATAATATCGGGGCGCAATTATCGTTTATTGTGTCAGCCATCGATACCATCAAGTATTTCATGTCGGATAAAAATGACCAATTAAACAACCGGCTCGACAATATTGGTAGCTTCGCAAAAGAAACCATTCAGGAACTGCGCGATACCATTTGGGCTATGAATAAATCGGGGGTTAGCATTAGTGATCTGCAAGCGCGAATTGCCAATTTTGTTGCAAAAGCCAAGCAATCTAACCATAGTGTTGAAATTTCGGTGGTTACTAGCGAAATGGTTTCTGAACAAGTGCAATTTACTTCCTTACAAGGATTAAACATCTTTCGTATTATTCAGGAAGCATGCAACAATGCCCTAAAATATGCCGATGCAAAAAACATAAAAATTGAAATAGTTACGCAGGAAAACGGACTTTGCTTTTTGGTGGAAGACGATGGCAAAGGTTTTATTGAAAGTGAAATTGAACCCGGCAACGGACTGCTAAACATGCGCAAACGAGCACAGGAACTGGGAGGAGAACTAAAACTCGTTTCTGAACCCGGAACTAAAACGAGTGTTTCTTTTGTAGTGATTTAAAGAAGTAATACCATGAACACGCCAATTGCAATTATCGACGATAATAATTTCCTGATAAAAAGCGTAAAAGACAAACTATCGTTTTTTACAGATATTTCGATTGTATTTACGGCCAATGATGGGCAACAATGTTTGGAAAAGTTAAACCTGAATGCACGGGTAAAACTTATTTTGATGGACATTGAAATGCCCCGCCTAAACGGCATTGAAGCCACTGCTCAAATCAAACAAAAATACCCACAGATTAAAATTATTATGCTCACGGTTTTTGATGATGATGAGAATATCTTTAAAGCCATTCAGTCGGGTGCCGATGGCTACCTACTAAAAGAAACCTCGTCGCCCGAACTGTACAATGCCATACTTCAAACATTGGAAGGTGGAGCAGCCATGACACCGTCGATTGCATTAAAAACCCTGAACCTTTTGCGCAGCCCACTGCCCATTGCGAATAATGAGGTAGAAGACAGTGTGAAGCTAACAGGCCGCGAAGTAGAAGTGTTAGAACAATTAGCTGTCGGACTGCCCTATAAATCAATTGCCGAAAACCTTATAATATCGCCCTCAACCGTACGCCGCCACATCGAAAATATTTACAAAAAATTACAGGTACACTCTAAAGTGGAAGCTATTGAACTGGCCAAAAGAAAACGGATTATCTGATACCCAGGCAGAGAAACACTTCATCACAACTAACCCAACATTGGCTGTATTCAACAGAGGCATTCTTTTTCACCCAAAAGAAAGGAGAAGCCTGTTAAGTATTGGCGGAGTAAAAAAATGCCACCTGCTTTGTAAGCAGATGGCATTTAATCAAGAGCAAGGATTCAAGAAAAATCCAGCTGCAGTGTATTTTCTTTATTCATTCCACACCGGTAAGCGCCCCGGAGTCCATGGTGCATTTATTTTATTCAGCATAGCTTCCAGTTCCGGTACATCTTTTTCAACAATACGTTTTAGCGCTTCCAACACCGGCTGGAATTCTTCTTTCAGAATTTCATAACTTTCTTTTTCGGTAGTTGTAATTGCGCTGGTCGATCCCATATGTGTGTATGTAATTACACTTAACCGGCGATTTAATGGCAGTTGTGCCGGCGGAACTTCTTCCCAGCTTGCTTTAGCCGGTACGCCATTCATTTTAAAGTTTAGTGTTTCCAATTCAACCCCAATCGCCCGGGCTTTGTCCATAAGCTCGCTGCTTGCTCCGGGCGTAGCATAAATAGCTTGTTTAATCTTCTCCACTTTTTCTGTTGTTTCGCCAATCATGCGATTGGTTCCAACAACGGCCAGTGCCAGTTTATTTACTTGCTCAGCAAATTCTACATTTTCATTGTAGTCTTCAGCCGGTAAAACTGTATTATTCAGCTTTTTGCAAGTAAATGCCACGGGCTCTACCAATTCGCTCAATTCGCCTTCGTGCCACAATTTCATTCCAACCTTATACCCTCCGGGCATTACCATAATCCCTCGACCGGCGCTGGTTATCGGATTATATTTGTCGCCGATACGAGCATTTGCGGTTGCGGCATAAGTCATGTTCCAGTTTACACGGTTCACCCCTTTTGACGGAGCTTTCGAGAACTGATCGATTACATTTCCTTCGTTGTCATAAATCGTAAAAATTAAGTGCGATTTTTCTTGCTGACCTTCCAACTGCAGTTCGCGCCAGCTGGGTTGCGGTATGGGTTTCCCTTCTTTAAACAATTCTTTTTCCTCTTCCTTGCGCAATTGTTTTTTGGTTTTTGGCACCTCTTTCAGGTAGTAGGTAAAAGTCGCTCCGTATTCCGGATTTGGCGAAGTAAAGTAGGTATCTCCCTGGTTACTTTTTCCACGCGTTTGCGCAAACATCAGTGCATCTTTTATGGGGAACAGCTCAGCTTCAGTATTTTCAAGTTCGTCAGAAATTTCGCGAAGCGGACTATAGTCATCAAGAATATAAAAACCACGGCCAAAAGTTGCAATTACCAGGTCGCACTCGCGTTCCTGTATGGCAATATCAAACACGGCAATAGTTGGTATTCCCGACTTTAACTGCACCCAGTTTTCGCCGCCATCAACGGTAAAAAAGATACCAAACTCGGTTCCCACAAATAACAAGCCGGGGTGTTTAAAATCCTGAGCAATAGTATGAACCGATCCGTTTTCAGGAAGATTACCAGAGATGGAGGTCCATGTTTTTCCTTTATCAGTACTTTTATACACGTATGGTTTAAAGTCGTCGCGTTTCAGGTTATCAAAAGTGGCGTACACTACATTTTCATCAAAACGATCGGCACACAAGTCGCTTACATAAGTTAACTCCGGCACTCCCGGAAAGGTTTTTACCTGTGTCCAGTTTTCGCCATCCTCGGTTACAGAAATAACACCGTCGTCGGTTCCGGCATACAACAATCCCTCCTGTACTTTTGATTCATCCAGCGCTACAATGGTACCCCATTGCGAAGTTGAAACATCGCGAACAACTGCCTCGGCAGGCCAGTATTTTCCCATTACCGGAATAGAGGCACGATCGATCTGAGCGGTCAGGTCATCGCTGATTACTTCCCAGGTATTGCCGCGGTCGTTGCTACGAAAAACTTTATTGGCAGCCATGTATAGGCGTGTTTTATTATGCGGGCTGATAAACAGCGGTGCATTCCAGTTCCATTTATAGGTAAGTTCTCCTTTGCGTTCGCGTGGTTTAACATTTAAGCTTTCACCACTTTTTTTATCGTAACGATATACATTTCCGTACTGGTATTCAGAATAAACAATGTCGGGATTTCCGGGTTCAACGGCACCCCAAAAGCCATCGCCACCCAATGTTGGGTACCATTCATCGTTAATAACCCCGGTACGGCTGGTAGTACGCGATGGGCCTCCCATCGAGTTGTTGTCTTGGGTTCCGCCATAAACGTTGTAAAAGGGTTCAGCATCGTCTACATAAACGCGGTAAAATTGAGTGATTGGCAGGTTTTCTTTAAAATCGAAAGTTTTTCCGGCATCCCAGGTTTCGTAAATACCACCGTCGCCACCAATAATGTAATGGTCGGTATCGGTAGGGTCAATCCAAAGCGCATGGTCATCAACATGGCGTCCTTTTGTACTGATGCTTTTCCAGGTTTTTCCTCCATCAACAGTAACTTTCGAAACGGTTTCTGTTGAATAAATCTTATCGCGGTTTTTCGGGTCGCAAACAATTTCGTTGTAATACTGACCGCTACTATGGTAATCGCCCATTTTATCCCAGCTTTCGCCTTTATCTGTTGAACGGAAAAACCCACCTTTTCCTTCGGCAGCTTCCACAATCAGGTAAACGTAATTGGGATCAACCGGCGATACATCAATGCCCATTCCCCCAATGTGAACAGAAGGCAGGCCTTTCATTATTTTTCGCCAGTTCTCGCCACCGTCGGTACTTTTGTAAACAGCCGATTCGGGTCCTCCACCAATTTTTGTAAACGAAGTACGGCGGCGCTGCTCCGATGTAGCATACATTATGTCGGGATTGGAAGGATCCATTACTACATTGTTTACACCTGTGTTTTCGCTAATTTCCAATACTTTATTCCAAGTTTCGCCACCATCGGCAGTTTTGTATAAACCGCGTTCTTCGCCGGGTCCCCATGCCGATCCTTCAGCAGCTACAAAAACAATATCGGAATTGCGCGGATCGATTACAATCCCGCCAATCTGGCGGCTTTCTTTCAAGCCCATATTTTTAAACGATTTGCCCCCATCAAGCGATTTGTAAACACCATCTCCATAACCCAGAGCACGCTGGTGGTTGTTTTCTCCGGTACCAACCCACACCACATTGGCGTTATTGGGGTCGAGCTCTACCACAGCAGTTGAATACGAGCCGTACTTATCAAAAATCGGTTTCCAGGTAGTACCGTTATTGGTCGTTTTCCAAACATTTCCCGAGGCCACAGCCACATAATATTCTTTGTGATTGTTTGGGTTTACAGCAAAATCTGCAATACGGCCACTTGCCCATGCCGGTCCAATACTCCGCCACTTAAGGCCACTTACCAGGCCCGAATTAACAAATGGCTTGGGTTCTTCTTTTTTTTCTTCTTCTTTCTTTTTTGAGAGGGCTACTGTTGAAATAAGAAATACAGCAGCCATTAGCAATGTGAGTTTTTTCATATTTAAAATTGTTTGTTTTTTATGGTACCATTGAAGCTTATAACTAATTATTAGCAATTTAAATGACCTGAAACTTCAATGTAAGGCATATTTTACAACTGTTAATTTGATTTTTCGACTTCATCAGTAAAGCTTATCGGCAGGATATTACAGTATTTTTTAAAATTATACAGGCCCGCCAAAACCTGTTTGAAATGGTTTAGCATTTATGTGCCGATGAAAATACAAATTAATGCTTTGGGGAAAGAGGATAAAAGTCACATTACCTCCGGGAATTAACGATAAAAGCGAGCATCAATATTTTATAAGTGAAAACCGGAGAAAAACCGGTGCCTGCCTTAAAAATTTAAAATTCCTTTAAGATTTTTATAGCCGGTTTTACTCACTTTTAATTTTGTTTTATCGTGCAGAATTACAATGTAGGCTTCTTTTTCGTACTGCTGAATTTCCTCTATTTCATCAACCTTTACAATGTATGAACGATGAATACGCACAAAGTTTTTCGGATTCAAAGCACTCTCGAAATACTTCATTGTTTTTTGTTTCATCCAACGGCCTTCAGTGGTGTAAATCATTACATAATCATCCATCGATTCGATGTAACGTACGGCATCAACCGGGGCAATGTGAATTTTGTGGCGGTCTTTTACCACAATTCGGTCGAGGTATTCTTCTTTAGGAAAATCGCTTACCTTCTCAGCCACGTCCGATTCTTTACCTTCCTTCTGTATGCGCTCCACAACTTTATCTATGGCTTCTATCAATCGGTCTTTTGAGTAGGGTTTTAACAGGTAATCGGCAGCATTGTAGTCGAATGCTTTTAAAGCATATTGATCGTAAGCTGTGGCAAATATTATTTGTGGTTTGTGCTCGAGTAACTCCAACATTTCAAAACCTGTAATTTTAGGCATCTGGATGTCTAAAAATACCAGGTCGGGTTTTAGCTCATTAATCTGCTTAACCCCTTCAAAACCATTTTCGCATTCAGCAATCAGCTCTATATTTTGGTTATCAGCCAAAAACGATTTCATCAGATTTCGGGCCAGTTCTTCGTCTTCAACAATTATTGTGCGTAATTTTTCAGTCATGGTGTTACAAATTTTGAGGAATGGTTAAAGTTACGGTAAATTCGTTTTGTTTGTTTTCAATTCGCATTAAATGTGGGTTTCCATAAATCACCTGCAAACGGTCGCGGATATTGCGTAAGCCAATGCCCTCGCCTTTTTTGCTTACCACATTTTTATCGTAAGTATTACTGATAGTAACTACCAGGTTTTGCTCAACACAACGGCAATGGGTTATTACATCAATGGTCTCGGTTGCCTCGTACACGCCATATTTTATGGCATTTTCGTACAAAGGCTGCAAAATCATATTTGGGATAGTGGCCTGCAGACAGTTTTCTTCGAGGGCAAAAACCGGGTTCAGCTTTTTCCCAAAACGCACTTTTTCAATGCTCAGGTATAATTTATTGTTTTCAATCTCTTGTTTTACCGACACCTTCTCGCTTTGGTCGTGTTTTAGCGAATACCGCATTAACTGCGATAGATTAATAACCATTTCCTGGGCTTTGCCGGGATCGGTCATTGTTAGCGACGAAATGCTGTTTAAACTGTTAAACAGGAAGTGAGGATTGATTTGAGATTTAAGCGCATGAAGCTCGGCCTCTTTTACCAGCGCTTTTAATTTTGTTTCGTTTTTTATTTTCTCTTTATAAGCCAGGTAATAGTTTACCGCATAAAAAAACACGACATTAAATGTGTAAAGCAAATAACCGTTATACAGCCCAACAAACAGGCTTTCTTCGTTGGCCAACTGACTGGGGTTGATAAGCTTGGCAATTACCGCCCCAATGTACAACCAGATAAAAACAATGATAGTTGCGGCAATAACGTGGGCCAGAATTACGCGTCCGGTGCGGTTATCTTCGAGTGTGCTAAATTTAATTACATACCATATTGATGCACCTAAAATTCCAAAAAATATGATGTACACGAAACGGTCGGACATAGCGGTTACAAAATCGCTTTCGCCAACAGTTACAACCACCAGAACGAGTATTACAGCCAGCAATGTCCAGAATGCAATATAAGCAATTGCAATGCGATAGTTTGTGATGAAAGGATGTCGAAAATCCATATTACAGGTATTTTATCTCAATACCACCAAAAGCTACAAAACCTTTAACTACCAATGTTTTTGAGGGATCGGTAACAATTTGATTAAGAGAAGACCCGCGCTTATCGGTAAAAGCTCCAAATATAGCTGTAACCTCGTTTTTTACCGTCCAATCGGGCGGAACTTTAAACCCACAGCCCCCAAACAAGGCCATCGAATCGATTACGGCACCATTTGCTGATAAATTTGCCTGTCGAAGATCGTATTCTGTTCCACCAAATATTGAGGTGGTTTTTCCTCCAACGAAATTTTGTGAACTTATGTATTCTTCTCTACCTCCAAAAATTACAAAATCGTCAAAATAATCCAATGCCTTATTATTTACCGGATCGAACTGAGGTGGATGGTTACGGTTTCTTCTTCCCGAGTGAGTTACCAGTATGGCTACACCAATTCCAATAATTAATACCGGCCAACCGATACGCCTTAATTCGTAAGGAATATGTGCCACTTCAGGAACCAGGAAAAAACCTCCGATAACGATTAGCACCGTGCCGGTGGTCTTATTTCCTCCAATAATTGAGAAAATTCCAATGCCGATGAGCAACATTTGCCACGAAATCAGAATGTCGTTCCAGAAAGAAGGGATAAGCTCCAATCTTTCAAAAATCCACAATGCACCTACCACAATTAGAAACAAGCCTAAAAAAGCTCTTCTGTTTGAATTCTCCGGTTTATTCTCCATGATGTAAAATTTACAATCCTAAATTTTGTGCCATTCTTTTAATCGCAATTCTTTTTCGGGTAATCTGTTCCATTTTCCTTCTAAACAGCTCACAACAAGCGTGCAATTAGCAAAACTCCCAATACGATTAGCAGCACCGGGAAAAGAAAAACAATTGCAGCCCCTGAAATTAAAAACAATTTGGGCAACAAAAATACTCCACCAATAACTATAAGTACCACGCCTCCCGAGCGTTTTCCGGCCATTAACACTACCCCAATAATAATAAGAATAACCGGCCAGGAAAAGAACAAATTTCCAATTCCGTGAAAAGCATTTGTTATTGGACTAAATATTCCGTGCAAGTTAAAAAGAGGAAACTTAAAAAAGAATCCGGTTTGTTTTAAAATCCAAACCAATCCAATTCCGATTAATACTAAAGCTAAAACTTCTCCGCTGTTCTGTTTTCGGGATACTTTGTCTTGTGGTACTTTTTCCATGATGCTGCTTTTGCAAATAACAATTCAAAAGTAAAACTAGCAATTGAGCATCGCAGTTAACATTCGGTTAAAACAGGTTATGAATCGGTAAATGGATTAATTGGTGTATAAAACAATCACTACACCGCTTTACAGTTTAGTGCCGACTTGGCTACAAACATAAAGTAAAAAGGCTGCTTTCTTTTGGAAAACAACCTTTTAAACATTTATTTCTTTTGTGCTTTTGCCCACGAATCGCGAAGAGCGACTGTTCGGTTAAACACCGGTTTATCAGGTATTGAGTCGGGATCCATATTAAAATAGCCAACCCGCTCGAACTGAAAATGGTCAAGTGCACTGGCCTGTTTAACAAATGGTTCGAGATAACAATTATGCAGTACTTTTAACGAATCTGGATTCATAAACTCTTTAAAATCTATCTCTTTGTGTCCGCTCGGATCTTCGTCGGTAAATAAACGATCGTACAAACGCACCTCTGACTTAACAGCATGTTTAGCCGATACCCAATGTACTACACCTTTAACTTTTCGTCCATCTGACGACTTTCCTCCTTTTGATTCCGGATCGTATGTACAGTGCAACGCTGTAATATTTCCATTCTCATCCTTAATAACGTCGTTACATTTTATTAGGTAACCATAACGCAGGCGAACTTCGCGGCCGGGTCCCAAACGGAAAAATTTACGTGGCGGGTCTTCCATAAAATCGTTACGCTCGATGTACACTTCGCTGGAAAATGGCACATCTCGTCTTCCCATCGATTCGTCTTCGGGATTGTTTACTGCACTCAAAATTTCTTCCTGCCCCTCGGGGTAATTGGTAATCACCACTTTTAGCGGATCGAGCACCCCCATTACACGCTGGGCAATTTTATTTAAATGTTCGCGCACACTAAATTCCAGTAACGACACATCCGTCATACCGTCTACTTTGGTTACGCCAATTTTATCCGAGAAATTACGAATTGACTCGGGGGTGTATCCCCGCCTCCGCAAGCCGGAAATTGTTGGCATCCGAGGATCGTCCCATCCCTGCACATGTCCATCTTTTACCAATTCCAGCAGTTTTCGCTTGCTCATTACGGTGTATGTAAGATTTAAGCGCGAAAACTCTATTTGCCTTGGCCGATAATCTGAATCTTTTAACTGATCAACAAACCAATCGTATAAAGGGCGGTGCACCTCAAACTCCAGGGTACAAATTGAATGGGTAATACCTTCCCAGTAATCGCATTGCCCATGAGCAAAATCGTACATCGGATATACTTTCCACTTATCACCAGTACGATGGTGATGCGCCTTCATAATCCTGTAAATAATCGGATCGCGCATGTGCATGTTTGGCGAGCTCATATTAATTTTAGCCCGAAGAACTTTTTCGCCTTCATCAAATTCTCCGGCAGTCATCCGTTCAAATAAATCGAGGTTTTCTTCAACACTGCGGCTTCTGTATGGACTTTCTACCCCAGGCTGTTGTGGCGTACCTTTCTGTTGACTGATTGTTTCAGCATCCTGATCATCAACATAGGCTTTTCCTTCCTTTATCAACTGTGTTGCAAAAGCGTGCAGTTTTGGGAAAAAATCTGATGCATAATACAAGCGGTCTTCCCAGTCGAAACCCAGCCAGCGAACATCGCCCATAATAGATTCTACATACTCTGTTTCTTCTTTTGAAGGATTGGTGTCGTCGAATCGCAAGTTGGTTTTTCCACCATACTTTTGTGCCAAACCAAAATTTAAACAGATTGACTTGGCATGGCCAATGTGTAAATAGCCATTGGGCTCAGGAGGGAAACGTGTATGCACTCGTTTCTCGTTTTTACCTGCCGCTAAATCAGCATCGATTTGTGCATGAATAAAGTTCGCCTTTTTAGGCGCTTCAGCATTTGTATTGGTATTTTTTTCTGCCATTTTTTGTATTAACCCCTTTTAAACAAGATTACAAAATTAAAAAATGATTTGTGAGAACACTTAACACCTGTTCAAATTATTACTTTTGTTGCACTAATATTAAATCAACATGGGAGTAATTGAAATTGAAGGGATGAAGTTTTATGCCTACCACGGGCATTTTGCAGCCGAGCAGGTTGTTGGCAACAATTTCGAAGTTTATGTGCGCCTGGAAGCCAATTGCAATGCTGCCGCACAAAGCGATAAACTGGAAGATGCATTGAACTATCAGGCCGTTTACGAAACCATAAAAGATGTTATGCAAATTAAATCGGCGTTGCTGGAAAATGTTGCCCAACGAATTTTAGATGCCCTTTACGAAAGATATCCGGAAATAAACCATGCGCGACTAAAAGTTTCAAAAATGAACCCGCCTATGGGTGGCGAAATTGAGCGGGTAAGCGTAACCCTTGAGCGCTAGAAACCAGTTTCAGTATAGCCTGTACTTCTTCCACTGAAACATTGTTACGAAATAGTGTTGCACTTCTACCTGATCACATTTTTGCTGAAATGAAATAAATAACTGCTGCTGCTTTCCATGTTATTAAATATTTAACCCACAGGCCAATACTGACATTTATCAAATTATTCGAACTTATTTTTCGTATTTTCGAAAAAATATTTCAAAAGATTTCCGATGTTTTACAGTACAAATACATTTAATGAGGGAAAGTGCAGCAAAACATGCACTTCAGAAAAAAAACGTGAGCTTCATGAGGGTAATAAACCCAAATCGGCAGAGGCAGGATGGCAGGTAGGAGCCAGCCACTTGCATGTAAATGCCAATTGGCAAAAACGTAGAAAATAGCGCGATTTTATTTTTTCTGTTGCGTAAACTGCAAAATTTTATATTTTTGCAGTCCGAAAACGTACAAGGTTCCTTGGCCGAGTGGCTAGGCAGCGGTCTGCAAAACCGTGTACGGCGGTTCGACTCCGCCAGGAACCTCACAAAAAGGCAGGATTTTCCTGCCTTTTTTATTGCCAAAAAAAGCAGCCCTTTCCGACTGCTTTTCTAAGATTATAATTATTTTATCAAAGTTTCCACGGTTCGCGGTACTGATAATGCATTCGTTTTACTGCTTCTTCGTCGTTGCCAAACGATTCGGCTTTTGGATCCCAAATGACTTCGCGACCTAAATCGCAGGCAATATTACCAATGGTACACATAGTGCACGAGCTATGGCCAATTTCAACCGGCACTATCGGGTCAATACGTTTTTGTACGGCCTCAATAAAATTAATCTGGTGTGGTATTTTTGTTTCGTATGGTGTATCATCATCAGCGCTGTCAGTTTCAGGCGGCAATAACGAATCATCAGAAGCTTTATAATGCCCTCTCGACACTTCAATCCATCCCTGATCACCATGGAATTTTACACCTTTGGTTTTTTGTTCATCAAACGTTTCGGATGTTAACACCACCCCATTTTCGTACTTAAACTGCATAAACTCTGAGCCATCGCCAATTGGTGCAGCCCAAACCGGACCATTTCGATCCATGCCTAAACCCCATTGGGCAATATCGAACATATGAGCACCCCAGTCGGTAGTAAAACCGCCGCCCATTTCTTTGTACCAGCGCCAGGCTCCCCATATTTCCTCATCTTGCACGGGGTCGAGCGTAATTGGCGGATTTAATTCGTGGTTAAAATGAATATCGCCAGGCAGTGGTCCTAACCATAAATCCCAGTTTAAATCTTCAGGAACAGCTTCTTCAGGTAAATTGTAAGGCGCTGGAGGTGCTCCAACATAAGCATTTACTTTTTCGATTTTACCCAATTTACCGCTTTGTACCATATTTACGGCATGCTGGAAATTCGGATCGGAACGTTGCTGACTGCCAATGCCCAAAATACGATTGGTAGCACGAACAGTTTTTACCAACTCCTGGCCTTCGCGAATGGTAAAGGTCATTGGTTTTTCAAGATAGACATCTTTGCCGGCTTTACAAGCTTCAATCGCAATTACTGCATGCCAGTGATCAGGAACAGCAATTACAACGGCGTCAATATCCTGACGTGCCAACAGCTCTTCAAATCGTTCGTACGTTTTTACTTCAACATTTTCTTTCTTTCCGGCATAAAACTCCTTCACCATGGTTTCAAAACGTGTGCGTTTGCGCCCATAAACATCGCAACCAGCCACCACTTTAACGCCTGGCACCTGAAGAAAACCTTTCAATAAAAATATTGATTGACGCCCCATTCCAATAAAACCAAGACGAACGCTTTGTGCATCGCTTACTGTTTTAGTTTTGCATGCGTGAAGAGAAGGCAATATTGTAATACCGGCCAATCCTACAGCCGAAGTGCCAATAAACCTTCTACGTGATAGATTTTTGTTAGTCATATTCAAATTGTTTAGTATTATTTTTACGCCCATAAAAATAAGGAAACATATCTTATTGTAACAATAACAATTAAAAAAAATACTGCAAACCTGGAGCAAACACCTTACTGTTTTCCATCGTTTTAAATTCTTTTACCATATTTGCCTGTATAAACCGTTCAGAGTTTTATTATTTCGTTGGTAAATAAATTTGATAACCAGGCTAATCTAAATGAAAATCTTTCGAATAATCTTTCTTGCTCCGCTGGCTCTCATTCGGCTTTTATTTGTTGTACTTGTAAGTGCCTATGTCACTGTTGTTGGCTGGTTTTGGTTAAAAACAAAAGGTTTTAGCAGAAGCTTACAGCAGTGGGTAATTGGTACCTGGGGCCGTAGCATTCTGTTTGTTTGTGGAATTAAAACCGACCAAAATGAGCTGCCGCAAACGCAAAATTTCATCCTGATGCCTAACCACCGCAGTTATATCGATATTTTTATTGTTGCCGGGTTAACTCCGGCAGCCATGGTAGGCAAAGCAGAACTGGCAAAATGGCCCTTTGGAGCTTTAGGTGCAAAAGTAACCAACTCGATTCTGGTAAACCGAAAGGATCCGAAAAGCCTGGTGTTAACCATGAAAAGGATAAAAGAGTCGGTAGAAAACGGCATGCCGGTTATTCTTTTTCCTGAAGGCACGACCTACAAAGGCCCTTTAACTAAAAAATTTAAGAATGGCAGTTTTAAAATTGCTGCCGATAGCCAAATTCCGGTAATACCCATGGCCATTAATTTTGAAGATGTTAACGATGCCTGGGTAGATAAAGACACATTTGTAGGGCATTTTTTTCGCCAGCTGAGTAAACCAGTCACTAGGGTAACCATTCGTTATGGAAAGCCGCTTGTAGAAAGTAATTACAAAACGCTTCAGGAAAAAACAAAAAAAGAAATTGATGACATGCTTACAACTATTCAGGGTGTTTAATTCTATTTTTTCTGAACCAATAAAAAAACGGTATACCCGAAAAAGCCGTTAACACCGCAATACTTGATTCTACCGGCCGTTCAAAATAAGCAAGCATCAACATGCCTGCACTAATAACAATAAAAAACAGCTGCACAAAAGGATATCCGGGTAAATGCAGCTTTACTTTCCGGGCTCGTCTTAACTTAATATTTCCGGCAACAGCAATAATCGGGAAAATACCCAGCGAAAATCCCATATAAGTTAATATCTGTTCAAACGTACCTGATAAAACCAGCACAATGGCAATGCAGGCTTGCAAATAAATGGCATTTACCGGAACCTTTCGTTTCGGATGCACTTTTGCAATAGCTTTAAAAAAATAACCATCGCTGGCCATTTTATAATAAACACGTGGCCCTAGAATTATAAAAGCACTTAACGAAGAAAAAAGCGCAAAAGAAATAAGCAAAGAAATAACCGTTTCAGCCATTGGACCAAAAGCCAATCCAACGGCCAAACCTCCAATTTCCGGTTCGTTTTTCATTTGCGATACCGGCACTGCATAAACAAAAAATAAATTTAAAAGAATGTACATAACCGCCACTGCTACTGTTGAAATAAGTAAAGACCGCGGAATAACCTTACCCGGATTTTTTATCTCGGAGCCAATGTAAGTTGCCGAGTTCCAACCGCTATAGGCAAACATGATAAACATTAACGATAAACCTGCAGCTTTCCAGTTACTAAAAGTAAATAGCAAAGGTTGCCCTGTAGTAATGTTTTGCATATTACCCTTGCCAAAACATAAACCGGCAATTATAAGGCCTGCTACCAAAACTACTTTCAAAATGGTAAGTACATTTTGTATTCTTGCTCCAAATACCATTCCTCGTGCGTGTATTAAACTAAAAACAACAATTACAATAATAGCCAGATAACGGCTAAAATAATCTGCGCTTAAGCTGTTGGTAAACTCCAGTGCGTTTTGCATTTGCGGGAAAGCCCATGTGAAGTATTTTGAAAAGCCGATAGCAGAGGCGGCAATTGGAGCGGAGAAACCCACAATCAACGATAACCACCCGCTAAGAAAGCCCAGCAAAGGCGAATATATTTTTGAAATAAATACATATTCACCACCGGCTTCAGGAAAAACGGTTCCCAATTCGCCAAACGATAGCGCCCCACAAAAAGCAACCACTCCCCCAAGCCCCCAAAGCAAAAGCATTAGACCCGGATTTTGTAGGAAACCCATTAAATATCCGGTGGTTGTAAATATTCCGGCTCCAATAATATTTGCTATCACAATATTAGTAACGGAAAATAAGCCCAACCGGCGTTCAAGTTTTTTGGGCAGCTGCTGCAAGTTGTGCTATTTTAATTTAAAACTTTTTGATATTCCTGAACGACTGGTTTTATCAATACTGGTTTTATAGTTCTCCAGGCTTTCAATGTAGCGTAAAAATTCGCCTATTCCATTTATGCGCATTGCAGTGTTGTGAGCAGCATAACATCCTCCCACTTTTAAATTCGGATCTATCGCTACAAAATAATTTTTATACCAATACTTATCTGCATCGCAAAATACAAAGTCGAATTCTTCTTTTAGTTTTGGAACCAGCTCGTGCGCATCTGCAAGTTTTAAGTCGATATATTTTGAAACTCCGGCCTTTTTAAAATTGGCCTTGGCTTGCAGGTAACGCGTTTTATCAATTTCAATTGTTGTTAACTTTCCTCCGGTTTTACTTAATGCCCAGGCAATCCAAATTGCCGAGTGCCCGGTTGAGGTTCCTATTTCAAGCGCTGATGTGTACGAATTTTCAATAATAATATCATAAAGAATTCTGCCATCTGATAAGGGCACATTCATGTCCCTCCACTCGCTGGCGTTTTCCTGAAGAAATGCCATTACTTTTTTGTCGAGGTTGTTTTCAATAGCCGGGTACTGAGCATTGGCCACACCTGCAAGCAGCACTCCTAATAATATCAGTAAGAATGATTTACATTTCATGTGATTAGAATTGTTTGTTTTCTCAAGCATAAGATGGAACTCGCATAATTTCTATTCAACATTTATCCCGCAAATTCCTATTTTTCTCTCCATTGGTTTAATTGTTGCAATCATTTTTAGCCTATGCGTCAATACTTAAAAATCATCGATAAAAATATAGAGTATTAACCTAAAAAGCGGATATAAAGTTAAAAGAAATCGAAGAATTCCTCCTAATTTTTCGAACACAATAAAATCGTGAGTTCTATTTTTAATTGAAAAAGATACATACTTCTTTTTCCAGCTATTTTTATAGAAACTATATAATTAACTGAACCGATTTGTTTTACGAAAAAATTGCATAACTTTGTAAAGCATTTGGGATTCATCCCATATTGTGTGTTTGGGGGTTAACATTTAGGAAGGAGACTGTTGAGTCTCCTTCTTTCTTTTACAATTCTTCATGGGCTCCTTTTCTTAACACAATTAAATTCAAAGGTTTGCAAATCGTATGTTATGAAAATTCTGCATTTTTTCTACATTTGTGCCGAATTTAAAATTTAAAGAATGAAGACAGCTGAGATACACACTTCAAAAGGAGTGATGAAGGTTAAGTTTTACGAAGAAGATGCCCCGGGAACGGTAGCTAATTTTATTAAGCTTTCAGAATCTGGTTTTTACGACGGATTAGCTTTTCACCGGGTAATTCCAAACTTCGTAATCCAGGGAGGATGTCCTGATGGAACAGGTGCAGGTGGCCCCGGCTATTCGATAGATTGTGAGCTTGATGGCAACAACCAATACCACGACAGAGGAGTATTATCGATGGCGCACGCGGGAAAAAACACCGGAGGGTCGCAGTTTTTTATTTGTCACAACCGCGAAAACACCCAACACCTTGATCGTCATCATACCTGTTTCGGAAAAGTTTTTGAAGGCCTTGACGTTATCGACGATATCAGACAAGGAGATGAAATTGAAAAAATCATCATTTCAGAAGAATAACTTATACGCTATAAGCTTAAAGGGAGTCATTTTTAATGACTCCTTTTTTTTTGCCTTTTAAAATAATTGTAATTTCCCACGCTATGTTGGGTAGAAAAATGATTAAAGAGTTTCACTATAAATTTGAGGAGTTACAAATAACTGAAAAAGACATGGCTCCACTTTTAGGCTTTTCCGAAAATATTCCGGAGCCCTTTCCTCAGTATATTGAACAAAGCTTTGCCAAAGCACCAGAGCTTTGTACAATTAAAGGCGGCTACCATTTTGTTAGCGAGATAGATACCAAACCAGACAACAGCACTATTATCATTGCAAAAAAAGTCTTCAACCCTACAAAAGCGGTAAGCACCCAGCTTAAAAAGGCGCAACAGCTTGTACTTTTTGTTTGTACGGCCGGAGAGGGACTTAGCCAACATGCACGCGCAATAAGCAACGAAGACCCAATGCTGGCCTATGTTTTTGATGTGCTGGGTTCGGTTGTGGTTGAAAAGGCCATGGACAAAATTCAGGAACAATTGCAAAAAGAAGTGGCACAACAGGGACTGGGCATATCCGACAGGTACTCGCCCGGACATTGCGAATGGAGCCTGACTGACCAGGTCAATCTCTTTTCATTTTTCCCTGACAACTTTTGTGGCATTCAACTTTCCGATTCACTTATTATGCATCCCATAAAATCGATTAGCGGAATTATTGGTATCGGTGAAGGATTAAAACCCCGGGGCTTTCAGTGCCAGTTATGCAAGGACCAAAACTGTATTTACGGAAAAATGAGGCGACAGTAAATCCTTCTCAAAAAATTCAACTTTTTGACTAAAAAAGTAGACTTGCAAAAATTCATAAAAATTAATATTCAGGTATTGCAAATGTCGTTTCCATACTATTTATTTGCTAAGGTATAGCAAACCGATTTTTTGCATTTAACAAAGATTAAACCCAGTAATCTTTCTGTTTTTTTTGATATTTACTTAAACTAAATTTAACTGGAGAAATGACGAATAATAAACCAAAAGTAATTAAAGATTATAGCAAGCTCGACAAAGAGCTACAGCAGCAAATAAAACTTATTTATGCTGATGGTTTTGCTGATAACCTGATTCATTTTTTTGATAAAACCGGTCAGAAAATTACCGTACTTCCCTTTGAAACTGAGGACAAGTATTACATGTTAAGGATGACGGAAAATGAAGCCGTTGCATTGGTTGATGAGGATGATGATTACGATGATGATGGTTTCTTAAAAGATGACGTGAAACAAGACTATGAAGACAAATATGCAGATCTTGATCACGTTGCTGACCAAATAGAAGATTAAATCCATAAAAAAAAGAAACAGGCCTGTACAACAAATACAAGCCTGTTTCTTTTAAAAACGTTTTTAGAATTGCCTAGCTCAATAGTGCTTTAACTTTATCGGCAATTTCTTTTCCATCGGCTTTGCCGGCTAGCTTTTTCGAGGCCATACCCATTACTTTTCCCATATCTTTCATGCTGGAAGCGCCCGCTTGTTCAATAATTTCTTTCACGGCTGCACTTAAATCTTCATCCGACATTTTTTCAGGAAGATAGCTTTCAAAAACCGCAACTTGTTTCATTTCCTGTTCAAACAAATCATCACGCCTCTGTTCCTTATAAATTTTTGCCGAATCGGCACCCTGCTTGGCCAATTTTGATATAATTTTCATGGCATCAGCATCCGACAACTCATCGCCTGCTCCTTTGGCTGTTTGTGCTTCAAGCATTACTTTTTTTATCCCACGCAGGGCCTCCAGTTTTTCTTTCTCGCGGGCTTTCATTGCCGCTTTAATATCGTTATTAATTTGTTCTAAAAGTGCCATAACTATTTGTTTTTTTTAATCAACGTTGTCGTGTAAATAACTGTTTTTGTCTGAAATACGGTTATCGCGATTCACAGAGTACCCTGATCGGTCGCGTTTGTACTTTGGATCGTTTATACGGATATTTCTACGTTTAAAAGCCGGTACGTTTTCTATTTCATCCACATCGTCGTCGCTTAAATTAGCATAATCGTTTATGTCTATTTCCTTCTCCGACTTGTTTCTTTCGCGCGATGTTATCGGATACAACGATTCAAATTCATCCTCTTCATTGTTTTGCTTTTTATCGTCTACAATAAATTCAAAAGTAGACTGGCTGCGCTTATCATCACTGTGCCGGTAGGTCTGGTCTTCATTTTTTTTTGGAGCCACATGTTCTTTTTCCAGCGTGTGTTTTACAACTTTCCGCTGGCTTTGCTCTGAAAGCTCAGAAATGATGCTGGTAGGAAAACCCGTTGCGATAACCGTTACCGAGAGCTGGTCTCCCAGGCTTTCGTCTTTCCCATTTCCCCAAATCAAATCGGCATCAAAACCTGCCATATTCTGCACATAATCGGTAATTCGGCCCACTTCATCCATGGTTACCTCTTGTGTACCCGAATTAATGTTTACCAAAATATTTCTTGCACCTCTTATTTCATTATCATTTAAAAGTGGTGAATTTAATGCTTTTTTCACAGCATCCTCAGCCCTGTTTTCTTCGGCACTGACCCCGGTTCCCATTACTGCCATTCCGCTTTTACGCATTACGGTTTCTACATCAGCAAAATCAACATTTATATAACCCGGTACCGTAATAATTTCGGCAATACCCTTTGCTGCAGTCGACAACACATTATCAGCTTTGGCAAAAGCTTCTGAGATGCCGAAATCGCCATACATTTCGCGGATACGTTCGTTATTTATTACCAGCAGCGAATCAACAAAAGTGGCCAGTTCTTTAATCCCCTCGTAGGCTTGTTTTATGCGCCTTCTTCCTTCGTTTCGGAATGGAATAGTTACAATGGCCACGGTTAGGTAGCCTTGCTCTTTGCAGCACTGAGCGATTACAGGAGCGGCACCGGTTCCGGTTCCACCTCCCATCCCGGCAGTGATAAAAACCATTTTTGTATTCTCCGACAAGGCAGATTTAACATCCTCAATGTTTTCCATTGCAGCTTGCTTTCCCACTTCCGGTTTATTTCCTGCACCACGTCCCTCGGTTAGAGAAGCCCCCAGTTGTACGCGAGTTCGAATAGCACTAGCCTCCATCGCCTGGGCATCGGTGTTGCAGATTACAAAATCCACATCACGAATCCCGTGTTTAAACATATGGTTTACAGCATTACCTCCACCGCCGCCTACTCCAATTACCTTTATTTCGGCACCTGGTGTTTTTTCCATTACAAAATCAGCCATATTTTCCATTTTCTTCACTGTGTTTTCGTGTTACTATTCTAAAGGTTGATCCTCATCGTCGTTAAAAATTTTGCTTCCAAAATTCTTATAAAACCAATTGTCAATGTTCGACTCGGTTACAGGTTCGTCTTTCTTTTTAGTGGCTTTTGGCTTAGCTTTTGACTTTTCTTTGGGCTTCCATCCAAATCCTCTCGATTTTGGTTTTGGATCAGGTTTGGGAGGAACAAACATTATGGTTTCTTCTTCCGGTTCAGTTTCGTGTTCCGGCTGGTAAGACTTGTCCTCAGCACTCTTGTTTTCCGCTGCAAATTCTTCATTAAGCGGCTCATTTTCAATTATCGCACCGGCGGTTTCTTCAACATCATCATCAAGGTTAAAATTCTGCACTTCTTTTTCAGGCTGTAATTCCCGGTTTGGGTTAGTATCAAATCCGGTAGCCAAAATAGTAACACTAATTTTATCGCCTAAACGTTCGTCGTATCCGTTACCCCAAATAATATCTGCTTCCTGTCCTGCTTTTTCCTGCAAGGTTTCTATTATCTCCCCAATTTCACCAATACGTATTTCTTCGCTACCCGAGATTATATTCAGCAAAATATTTTTTGTTCCATATATATCATTACTATCAAGTAATGGCGACTCAAGCGCTGCCTGAACAGCATCCATTGCACGTCCTTCTCCGGTGGCAAAGCCGGTTCCCATGATAAATACCTCGCTTTTTTGCATTACTGTTTCAACATCGGTATAATCGATGTTTACATTTCCGTGAACCGTAATAATTTCGGCTACACCTTTAACGGCAGTAGCAACAATATTATCGGCCATTTTAAATGCCTGGCTTGCGGGCAAATCGCCATAAATATGGTGCAATCTGTCGTTGCTAATTACGAGCATACTGTCAACATATTCGGCCATTTTATCGATACCTTCCTGGGCCTGATTTCGGCGTTTGTTCCCTTCGGCCGGAGAAGGTATAGTAACCACGGCAATGGTTAAAATATTAAGTTCGCGTGCCAGGCTGGCAATTACAGGAGCTGCACCTGTTCCGGTGCCTCCCCCCATTCCGGCGGCTATAAACAACATTTTCGTGTTGTCTTGAAGAACCTGTTTCAGGTCTTCGTAATTTTCGCGTGCCGCTTCGGCTCCCTTTTCAGGCTTGTTGCCTGCGCCCCGGCCTTCGGTTAAGGTTGTTCCCAGTTGAATTTTAACAGGAACCGGGCTGTTATCCAAAGCTTGCGAATCGGTGTTGCAAATAATATAGTCAACTCCTTTTATTCCTTCTTCGAACATGTGATTGACCGCATTGCAACCACCACCGCCAACGCCAATTACCTTAATAATTGATGATGCTGCCTTTGGAAATTGAAAATTTGCTAATTCTTCGGTCATATCTTTTTGTTTTAATTTAATTCAAGATCTTCGTTATCATCGCCAAAAAAGTTTATTGCACTTTGCAGCGCACCTTTCACATTGGTCATTAAACCACGGCCAGGCTTGCTTTGCTTAGGTTCGGGTAAAATTCGTTCTTCTGCTACATTTTTTGTTAACGAAAGTTTTAATGCGCCCAAAGCGGTTAACAATTCCGGGTTTTTCACTTCATCGCGACGGTTTACGGGTAAAATTACCGGGTGGGCTTTGCGTGCATCCAGCCCGGTGTGAAACTTCACCAGGGTAATAATGTGTCCGAGATTTGAAGTTCCTCCAGCCAGTACAACTCCGGTTCCCAAACGATCCTCAACACCCGACTTCTCAATTTCTGTCACCACACAATCAACAATCTCTTCCAGCCGGGCCTGAATAATATAAGCCAGGCTACGAATGGTAATTTCTTTGGGTTCCCACCCATTATTTTTTGCAATGGTTACGGTGTCTTCCGATTTTATCTGATCGCCCAATGCCTGCCCATAACGCACTTTTAGGAGTTCGGCCTTTTCCTTAAAAGTGGAGCAGCCGGCTTTTAGGTCGTTGGTAATTACTGCGCCGGCAAATGGGATAACTGCCGTATGAATCAAAGCATTATCGTAATAAATAGCCAGATTGGTTGTTCCTGCGCCAATATCGAGAACAACTGCCCCCATTTCTTTCTCGGGTTTTGATAAAGCTGCCTCGGCTAAGGCCAACGAAGAATGGTAAACTTCGCCAAGCTGCACACCAACACTTTCGAGTACCCGGTTCAGAATCTGGTAATCGCGATCGGGCATAATAACCAGTTTGTATCGCGCTTCAATTTTTCTACCTGTGGCTCCAACAGGTTTTAATTCCTCAATTTCATCATCAATAATAAACGATGTTGGAATAACTTTTATAATGCGGTAATCACCCTTTATCTTCAGGCTTTTAGCTTCGTTGTACAGTTCATCAATATCCAGGTTGGTAACTACACCTCCATCCCCGGTAAAACGCGTTGCCTTGTAATCGATGGTGTGCATATGTTTTCCGGCGCAAGCAATATCCACAACGTCTATTTCTTCCTCCAGCTGCTGGTCGAGTTGTTCGAGCACAGCTGTGAGCGCCTCGGTTGCATCGGCCAGATTAAATATCAAGCCTCTTTTTATTCCTGCAGAAGGAACCTGTGCAACCGCAAGGATTTCCATTTTTCCTTCGGCGGTTGCAACACCTGCCATGGCTACCATTTTTGCGGTGCCAATATCGACAACAACTGAAAGGTTTGTTTTTGAAGCCATAATTACCGTCTTTTTGCTATTACCTGATCTTTATATTTTAAACTAACTGATTTATACTTGTTCCAATTATCGTTTGCAAGAATTTGCTTATAAAAGGCTTTCATATTTCGCAGTTTTTGCGGATAATTCTCCAATGTCCCAAACTCAATAAAATGATCGCCAACCAAGGGAATAAGCACTACATCTCCATTTTTTTGCACATGAATCTGTTCTATCTGCGCTTGCCAGAACCGATCATTTTCAATACTTAAAATACAAGGCAACAATTCCTTGCGTGCATACTCTTCGTTTATATTTCCGGTAGCGACCAACACATTGGCCGCGTAATTTATTGACACCGGTATTTTTCCGCCATATTTATCAAGGTAGTAGTTATTGTTTCCTGCAAAAATGCGAACAACGGGTTTGCGGTGTTTTACGTTTATGGCAAGCGCACCCTTAAACGAAGCACTGTCAGTACGAGTTACCACCTTAAACACCTCTGCATCCAAAATCGCCTCGTGCTTTTTCACTGTATTTTCAAGCAGTTCGGCATCAATGGCATCAAAATCTTTTCCAATAATATCTTTATCAATCGCTGTAACCAATGCGATTAATTCGGTACGATCTACTTTTATTACCTCATCTGCCTCGTAATTAATTTCGATGGTACTGCAAACGGCATTCTTATACTCTAACGAAGTAAAAGCCAGTGTTACCAACAAAAAAGCCAGTAAAACTGCCAGACCACCTATTTTTGCAAACTTTTTAAACATTACTTAATTTTTCCATCAGTTCAATTATATCATCAACCATGCGGTCAATATCTCCTGCTCCCATCGTAAGAACAACCTCATTTCTGTCGGTTTTTAATATTTTCAATACTTCTTCGCGTTCGGCCAGAATTTTATTTTCCATTTTCATTTGCTTGTAGATAATAGCCGACGACACTCCGGGCATTGGCTCTTCTCTGGCCGGATAAAGCGGAATAAGGATGGCCTTATCGAGCAAATCCAGACTTTCGGCAAATTCAGTAGCAAAATCTTTGGTTCGCGAGTACAAATGAGGCTGAAACACACCTGTTAACTTTTTCCCGGGGAACAGTGCCTTCACCGAATTGATAAAAGCTTTCAACTCCTCGGGGTGGTGCGCATAGTCATCAATATATATTTTCTTTTCCGAGCGGTGTCGAATATCAAACCTTCGTGCTACCCCCTCGTAATCTTCAATTCCTGATTTTATTGCATTAGCCGACGCCCCGGCCAGCCATGCCAAAGCACAAGCCCCAACCGTATTTTCAACATTTACCAGCCCCGGATAATTCATTTTACAATTGGCGATTATCCCGCCGGGTGTTTTTAAATCGAAAACGTAAAATCCGGTTACTTCATTTAAACGAAGATTGCAAGTGGCAAAATCGGTTTTTCCTTTTAAGGAATAGGAATAAACCCGGGCCTGCGTTTTTGTTGTATCAAGTTCAATTCCCTCTTTAACCACCAATTTCCCATCGGGCTGAATTTGAGATATAAATTTCTCGAACGACTCCACTATCTTTTCCTTCGCTCCATAAATATCCAAATGGTCGGCATCAACCGATGTTACCAATGCCAGCTGTGGTTTTAAATGCAGAAACGACCGATCAAACTCATCAGCTTCAGCCACAATCCAGGGCGAATCGTTTTTGGGCAAAACAAGGTTACTTCTGAAGTTTTTAGAGATTCCGCCTAGAAATGCGCCACAACCCAATTCTGTTTTATCCAGAATATTAGCAACAATTGTGCTTGTGGTGGTTTTTCCGTGTGTACCGGCAACGCCAACACCCTGCTTTTCGTTGCAAATCATACCTAAAACTTTGGCTCTTTTAAACAGGCCAATTGGCTGGCTTTGAAACCAGTTTAATTCCTTATGTTCGTCGGGCAAAGCAGGGGTATAAACAGCAATGGTTTCAGACGGATTCCATTTTGATGGGATATTTCGGATATCATCATCAAAGTGAATATCAATTCCCTCTTTCTGCAAAGCATCGGTTAATGCTGTAGGCGTGCGGTCGTAACCGGCCACATTTCGCCCCGAGAATTTAAAATACCGTGCAAGCGCACTCATCCCAATTCCTCCTATTCCGAGGAAATACACATTCTTTATTTTCTGAATGTTTTCCATCCTTTATCTCACTAATTTCTCTATTTCATCAACAATTTTCACCGTAGCATCGGGTTTGGCCAGTTCTTTACTTTTGCTCGCCAATGTTGCACAGCGGTCTTTATCAGCCACCACCTCAAATGCCAATGGGAATAATTTTTCATTAATCTCATCGTCGCGCACCATTAATGCAGCTTGCTTATCTACCAAAGCCATTGCATTTTTTGTTTGATGGTCTTCCGATACGTTTGGCGATGGCACCAAAATAGCAGCTTTACCAACCAAACAAAGTTCGGAAATGGTTCCGGCACCGGCACGCGATATTACCAGGTTAGCCACCTCGTAGGCCAAATCCATACGCGTAATAAACTTATGAATATGAAGGTTGCCCGGTTTTTTTCCGTTCAGCTCTTCCTGAATATTTTTAAAATAATAGGCTCCTGTTTGCCAGATTACCTGCACACCGGAAGCCGCAATCAATTCAATATTTTTTAAAACCGCCTGGTTTACCGAGCGGGCACCAAGGCTTCCGCCCACAATCAAAACCACTTTGTCGGTTTCTGTTAGGTTAAAGAACTCCAGTGCTGTTTTTCTGTCTTGTTTTTCAGTAAGGTTTTTACGAACCGGATTACCGGTCAGAATAATCTTATCAGCCGGAAAAAAGCGCTCCATGTTATCGTAGGCAACGCAAATGCAGTTGGCTTTTTTACTTAAAAGTTTATTGGTTATTCCGGCATACGAATTTTGTTCCTGAATAAGGCTTGGCACCTTATTTTTAGCAGCTGCCCGTAGCAAAGGGCCACTGGCATAACCGCCCACGCCAATAGCTACCTGCGGATTAAAATCGGCGACAATTTTTTTGGCCAGCCTGGCACTTTGCCGCAGTTTTTTAAAAAAAGTAATAAGCTTAAGGCTTGGTTTCCGGGGAAACCCCATAACCGGCAAACCAATAATTTTGTATCCTGCTGCAGGCACACGCTCCATTTCCATTCGGTCTTCGGCTCCAACAAACAAAATATCCACATCAGGATTGCGCATTTTTATTTCGTTGGCAATTGCCAAAGCCGGAAAGATATGTCCTCCGGTGCCTCCTCCGCTTACAATTACCCTATTTATTTTTTTATTCATGTTTTGTTTTATTCAAACCTACCTATCGAGCCAATTTCATATCGTTTATTCGTTGGCGCTTTCATTTTCAATTTCATAATCTTCGTCTGGTGCCTTTATCATAATTGGCTGTTCTGTTACTTCTTTATCTTGCTGATTTTGATGGCTAACACTTAATATGAGACCAAAAGCCAGCGAGGTAAACAACAAGGATGTTCCACCCAGGCTTATCCATGGCAATGGTTGCCCGGTTACTGGTAAAGCTCCGCTTGAGACACCAATGTTTATCATAGCCTGAAAGACGAGCACCAGCGTTAAGCCGATAACCAAAAATGCCGGAAACGTTCGGGTTGCCCGCCGCACAATTACAACGCCACGGAAGAAAAATATAAGGAATAACATGATAACGGCAATACCGCCCAACAAACCATATTCTTCAACAATAATTGCAAAAATAAAATCGTTGTAGGCCGCGGCCATATAGTTACTCACATCCGAATGTCCGGGACCTTTTCCAAAAATTCCTCCGGTGTAAATGGCCAGTTTGGCGTAATCGGCCTGGGTTATGCCTTTTTCCGAGTTTGGGTCGCCATGAATAAATCGCTCAATACGGCCTTTCATGGTTTGTACTCGCCCGAAACCAGAAGGCAGCATTTCTGCGGTAATGTATATTACCACCACTAGTGCAATACCTGCCCCCACAACCGAAAACAGGTATTTCAGGGGAATTCGGCCACAAAACATCATGGTCATTATTGTAGCAAACAGCAATGCCGAGGTCGAGAAATCGGATATAAAAATAAGACCGCAAACAATACCGGTATAAAAAATTATCTTCTTAAATGCTTCCCACAAATCGCCTTTTGTTTTTTGCCGTTTTCCAAGAATTTTTGCCGAAAACAGGATCAACGCTATTTTTGCCATTTCGGCCGGTTGAAAAGTTACTCCCCAGAAGTTGAGTGTTCGTCCGCTGGTAGAAACAAACTGCGTTCCGCGCATGAGCACCGAAAAAACCAAAAAAGCAATACTTGCCAGCAAGGCCCACCAGGCGAGTTTCGAATACAGCTTTATGGGCAAAACATTTACCATTACCAATATAACGGCAATGCCGGCACTTAAAAAACCAACCTGGCGAAACAGGTATTTTAAAGTGTTTCCCGAGGCCACACGATAAGCCAATGCACCGGTTGAACTGTACACAATTAGCAGCGACAATACAGACAAGAGCATCAGCACCATCCAAAGTACACGATCGCCTTTAAATAATTTCAGAATGGAATGTTGCATTACAAATTCCTTACTTCTTTTTTAAATTGATTTCCTCTGTCTTCGTAATTTTCGAACAAATCGAAACTTGCACAAGCCGGCGACAAAAGTACGGTGTCGCCATTTCGAGCCAGGTAATAGGCAGCTTTAACTGCTTCTTCCATACTTGATGCATCCACCATATCTGATACACAATCGCCAAAAGCTTCGTGTAGCTTGGCATTGTTTTTTCCCAAACACACAATGGCTTTCACCTTATTGGTAACCAAACCTTTTAATATGGAATAATCGTTGCCTTTGTCAACTCCGCCTGCTATCCAGATAACGGGTTTATGCACACTTTCCAATGCATACCACGACGAGTTAACGTTTGTTGCTTTCGAGTCGTTTATAAACTCAATACCATGAACTTTCAGAAAACGCTCTAAGCGGTGTTCTACACCCTTGAAGTCAGAAAGGCTTTCTCTCAATTGTTCATCTCTGATTTTAAACACCATACTAGCAATACCAGCGGCCATGCTGTTGTATGTATTGTGTTTCCCCTGTAAAGATAAATCCAGAATCGACATGCTGAATTGATTTTGATTAAAGTTGATAATTATCCGATTGTCTCTCACACCTGCTCCCGACCCGGCAGCCTCTTCCAACCCAAAAGGAAGTTGAACAGGTATTATCTCTCTTTTTTGTATTTCTTTTTGAATGATTTCATCGTCGGCGCAGTACACAAAATAGTCTGAAGCGGTTTGGTTTTGAAGAATACGGAATTTTGAATCGATGTAGTTTTGCATCTCATAAGCATAGCGATCAAGATGATCGGGCGTTATATTCATGAGTACTGCAACATCGGCTTTAAACTCATACATTCCATCCAGCTGAAAGCTACTCAGCTCGATTACATACACATCAAAATCCTCTTCAGCCACCTGCCAGGCATAACTTTTGCCCACATTACCTGCCAGCCCCACATTTAATCCTGCATTTTTTAAAATATGATAAGTTAAAAGCGTGGTGGTTGTTTTTCCGTTACTACCGGTTATACAAATGGTTTTAGCATTAGAAAAACGTCCGCCAAACTCTATCTCCGATAAAACCGGAGTACCCTGCGCTTTCAGCTTTTTTACCAGGGGCGCCGTTTCAGGTATTCCCGGACTTTTTACCACCAGGCTTGCCGCCAAAATTTTTTCTTCTGAATGGCAACCGGCTTCAAAAGCGATATTATATGCAGAAAGAATATTCCGGTATTTTTCTTTTATGGTGCCAAGATCAGATACGAATACCTCGTACCCCTGTTTTTGCGCAAGAATGGCTGCTCCCACTCCGCTTTCACCAGCTCCTAATATGGCTACCAATTCTTTCAACCTATCTTATTTTTAATGTTGCTATTGTTACTACTGCCAGAATAATTCCGACAATCCAAAAGCGTGTTACAATTTTTGGTTCAGGAAAACCCTTTTTCTGAAAATGATGGTGAATAGGACTCATTAAAAACACCCTGCGTCCTTCGCCATGCTTTCTTTTGGTGTATTTAAACCAGCTCACCTGAATGACCACTGAAAGGTTTTCGATGAGGAAAATCCCACACAACAGGGGAATTAAAATCTCTTTACGGATAATTACCGCAAACACAGCTAAAATACCTCCCAAAGCCAAACTTCCGGTGTCGCCCATAAATACTTGTGCCGGAAAAGAATTATACCATAAAAACCCTACTGTTGCCCCAATAAATGCAGCAATAAAAACAGTTAATTCACCACTATTCGGGATGTACATGATATTCAGGTAATCGGCGTATATAATATTACCGCTTACATAAGCAAGAATACCAAGTGTAGCACCACTAATGGCTGAGGTACCGGTAGCCAGCCCATCAATACCATCGGTTAAGTTTGCTGCATTTGAAACAGCCGTTATAATTAAGATGATTGCAATGGCATAAACCAGCCATTTTAACCAGCTTGCAGCATCGCCGGCAAAAGCCACCAACCAGGCATAATCAAATTCATTCTTTTTAATAAAAGGAATGGTTGTTTTTGTCGACTTTACATCTTCGGTTACAAATTGGGTCAGGGTTTCTCCGGTAACCGGGTCCTGTACCTCAACAGTCATATTTTTACCATTTTCATCGCGCACATGTTCGCGAACTTTTACATCATCGCTAATAAAAAGCGTGGCAGCCACAAAAAGACCTAAACTAACTTGACCTAACACTTTAAATCTCCCGGCCAATCCTTTTTTATTCTTTCTAAAAACTTTAATGTAATCGTCGATAAAGCCAATAAGTCCTAAAAAGGCGGTGGTTATCAGCATTAAAAGGATATACACATTATCGAGCCGGGCAAAAAGCAAGGTGGGAATTATTATGGCCATCAGGATAATTATTCCGCCCATTGTTGGTGTACCCTGTTTTTGCATTTGTCCTTCGAGGCCCAGGTCACGAATTTCGTCTCCAATTTGCCTGCGCTGTAAAATGCGAATCAATTTTTTCCCAAAAACAGTAGTTATCAGCAGCGAGAGAATAATTGCTGCTGCCGAACGAAATGAAATACCCGGTAACATTCCAATTCCGGGAATATCGTGTTCTGCCAATATTTCGTATAGCCAATAAAACATATCTTGCTTTTAATTTTGTATTCCAAAACAGTTTTTCACTTCCTCTCTGTCGTCAAAATGATGTTTCACACCATTCACCTCCTGGTAATCTTCGTGCCCTTTTCCGGCAATCAGGATAATGTCGCCCGGCTGCGCAAGCATCACCGCAGTTTTTATCGCATCGCGACGGCTAACAATTGAAACCACCTTGTTTTTATATTGTGCCTCAACTCCTGCTTCCATGTCTTTAATAATTGCTTCGGGGTCTTCGGTACGCGGATTATCAGAGGTTAAAATCACCTTATCGCTAGCCAGCAAAGCTTCCCTGGCCATTTCCGGCCGCTTTGTTTTATCGCGGTCGCCACCGGCGCCAACTACTGTTATCACCTGCTCGTTTCGGGTTCTGATTTCGCCAATAGCCAGCAACACATTTTTTAAAGCATCCGGGGTGTGTGCGTAATCAACAATGGCATATTTTCCGTCGTTGCTCCTAATGGTTTCAAAGCGTCCCTGTACCGATTTCAGGTTACTTATTGCCGTTAACACCTCATTTTTATCCTGGCCCAGCTCAACAGCGCTTGCATAAACCGCAAGCAAATTTGATGCGTTAAACAAGCCAACAAAACGGGTCCATATTTCCTGCTCATCCATTTTTAATAGCATCCCATCAAAATGACTTTCAATAACCTTGCAGCGGTAGTCGGCCATGGTCCTATTCGAGTAACTTAGTTTTCGGGCTGCTGTATTCTGAAGCATTACCATTCCATTTTTATCATCGGCATTGGTAAGGGCAAAAGCGCTTGACGGCAGCTCATCAAAAAAGGCTTTTTTGGCTTTAATGTATTCGGCAAATGTTTTGTGGTAATCAAGATGATCGTGGGTGATATTGGTAAAAATACCACCGGCAAACTGTATAGCTGCAATGCGCTGTTGATGAATGGCATGCGAGCTCACCTCCATAAAACAGAATTCGCAACCTTCAGCTGCCATTTCAGCCATAAGCTGCTGTATTTTTAATGCATTTGGAGTGGTATGTGAAGCGGTTTCTTCGCGTTCGTTTATTTTATAGGATATGGTGGAAATTAAGCCGGCGCTGTAGCCCTGCATCAAGAATAATTTATGCAGTAGGCTGGCAATGCTGGTTTTACCGTTTGTTCCGGTTACGCCAACCACTTTCATTTTTAACGATGGAAACCCGTAAAATGCAGCAGCAATTTCGCCCAAAACACGGTTCGAATCAGCTACCTGAACATAGGATACTTCAGCCACTTTTTCCTGGGGCAAATCTTCGCAAACAATAACCGAAGCACCTTTCTCGATAGCAATGTCAATAAATTTATGCCCATCAACTGAAACTCCTTTTTGTGCCACAAAAAGAAAACCGGCCTCCACTTTTCTCGAGTCGAATTCAACTCCGGCAACAGCTTTTTCAGCAGAGCCAATGCATCCAACAACCTCTATATGCTCTAATAAATCCTTTAGTTTCATCCTAACTTAATGCGAGATAAACCGTTTGCCCGGGGCGATAAGAGCTTCCGGGTTTTAACGATTGTTTTTTTACTTTTCCTATTCCGTTTATTTTCACTTTTAGTCCTGCATTCTCCATTAAATAAATGGCATTACTGGCTCCCATACCAATTACATTAGGTACAGCATTGGCCGGCACCACATTTTCCTGCAAAACAATTATGCTATCGTTAGCGCTGGGCAAAACCATTTTTGAGTCTGGCAGTCCCTGAATGTTTTTCAAGCTAAGCTCTTCTGCCAAGCGCAGAATATCTTCTCGCTGCCCACTTTTTATCTGTGGTGTATCTTCGTTTTCGCGTTTATTTTTTTCCGGAACTGCATTGAGTATCTGGCTTGCGTAAACTTTTTCTGAAATTTCTTTAAAAACAGGACCGGCAACTGCTGCTCCATAAATTGAGTTGCGGGGTTTTTTAAAGGTTACAATCAACGAATACATTGGATTGTCGGCAGGAAAATAGCCAACAAAAGATGCGTAATAGGCTCCATATTCGTAGCCTTTACCATCAGAACGTGCCACCCTGGCAGTTCCTGTTTTTCCAGCTACAGAAAAATGTTCTCCCTCAACACCCCTTCCTGTGCCGTTTTCGCATACTCCGCGCAACATGGCCTGAGCTTTGCCAATGGTTTCCTTCGACACAATCATCGGGTTAAGCACCTCAGGCTTAAAGGCTTTCACCAATGCTCCGTTGTTTCTAATTTCTTTCACCAGGCGGGGCTTCACCATAACACCATCATTAGCCACCGCATTATAAAAGTTCAGAATCTGTAATGGTGTAAGTCTTAGGTCGTAACCATAGGACATACGCCCCAAAGTGGTCGTTCCCCACCAATCGGCGTTTCCCGGATATTTAATGTAGGGTTGTCCTTCTCCGGCCAATTCCAGTTCCAGCGGTTTATGAATGCCAAAACCATAAATACGGTCGACATAGGCCTTCGGATCTGACGAATAGTTGGAAAGAATAACCTTTGCAGTTCCGATATTGGAAGACTGCTCCAGAATTTGCTTTACATTTACTTTTCCACAGGCATGATCGTCGGTAATGTTTTCTTGCGCCCAATACCCGTTTCCGGTGTCAAAAACATCGCTGGTATCCACCACTCCGTCTTCAAGGGCCACAACTAACGACACCAGCTTAAAAGTAGAGCCGGGCTCGTAACATCCGCGATGGCCTAAGGCATAATTATCTTTTTCGTAAAATCCGTCTTTTGTTTTTCCAAGATTGGCAATAGCTTTTATCTCACCCGTTTTTACTTCCATCAGCACCGCAGTAGCCCATTCCGGATTCGATTTCAGCGCCTGTCTGTACAAGGCACTTTCAGTAATGTCCTGCATTTTTACATTAATGGTTGTAATGATATCCATTCCGTTTTGCGGCTCAATTTCGGTTCGGGTAACCCACCTTCCCGACAAGTTTTGCTTATAGCTTATGCCATTTTCTCCCCTGAGGTACATTTCGTAGGAACGCTCGAGGCCATTATAACCCACCGGTACAGGCGTAAGGGCATTGGCCTTATTTAGACTACCAATAGTTCGCTGAGCCAACATTCCCAAAGGATTAATTCGTTTATTTTCCTGCTCGATAATCATCCCTCCGCCAAAACGGCCACGACGCAAAATGGGAAAGTTCTTAAATTGCTGGAGTTGGTTGTAATCAATTTTTTGAGGTGTTAACAGGTAGCCTCGGTTGTTATTATTATAGGCAGAACGCAAACGTCTCAGGTATTCTCGCTTCGAAGCATCTTTGTAAAAATCAGACAAGTACCAGGCCAGTGAATCAGCCTCCTTGTCAAACACCTTACGAACTCCTTCGGCTACCAAATCGATGCGAATTTTATATCCGGGTACCGAGGTTGCCAACACATTACCATCGTCGGCACAAATTGTACCTCTTACCGGAGGAATTATCACCGTATTGTTGCTAAGATTTTTTTCGATTTGCTGCCAGCGATCGTTTTTAATCTGCTGAACAGAAACAAGCTTAGCCACAACTACCACTCCGAACAACGACAGCACGAAGTATACAATTGCAATACGCGACAATATGGTTTTCCTAATTCCCACTTCTAATCTTCCTTTTCAACTGTTATTTTTTGCGGAGGACGAACCGGTTCCTGCAACCCAATTCCGGCCTCTTCTACTCGTTTAGCCACTTCCGACGGACGACTGGCATCCATTAATTTTGCCGAAAGCGTTACCGACTCTGACCTCAACTCATTTAACTCCTCCTGCAAGACCACAATCTCGCGCAAGGTACTTTCCGACCAGTTTCGGTTAGCTATTAACAACAAAGCCAGCACTGCCAAAAAACCCACAAATGGCATTTGGCGCATCGTTCTGTCATCGGTAAGAATCGTCCCACCGATAAACGACTTCATCCCTGTTCTTTTTCTGGTATTTTTGCTTTGCTCTGCCATCCTCAAATTTTTTCTGCAATTCTTAATTTTGCACTTCTCGACCGCGAATTCTGTTTCTGCTCCTCGGCCGATGGCACAATTACCTTTCGGTTGATTAACCTAAAAGGCGACTGTACGTTTCCATAAAAGTCTTTTTCAATTTTCCCCTCAAGGTTTCCCGAGCGCATAAAATTTTTGCACAAACGATCTTCAAGGCTGTGATAGGTAAGAATTACCAGGCGTCCACCCGGCTTTAATAAATCAAGCGATGCCAGCAAAAACTCGCGCAAAGCCTCCATTTCAGCATTCACTTCAATACGAAGTGCCTGAAATACCTGGGCCAGATATTTGTTTTCAATAGCTTTGGGCGCGCAAGCCGAGGCAATTTCTTTTAAGCGAGTGGTTGTTTTTATTGGCGCTACTGATCGGGCTTTAATTAGCGTAGCCGTAAGTTTTCGGGCATTTTTTATCTCGCCAAACATTTTAAAAACCTGCAGTAGTCGCTCTTCATCGTAACTATTCACCACTTTTGCCGCATCAATATCAGCATCGCGGTTCATTCGCATATCCAGGGCTGCATCAAAACGAAACGAAAAGCCACGATCTGCCTCATCAAATTCGTGCGATGAAACGCCCAAATCGGCAAAAATCGAATCAACCTGATTTACTCCGTAGTAGTGAAGGAAATTTTTAACGTACCGAAAATTATGTCTGATAAAAAAAAGCCGGTCATCCTTTAAGGCATTCCCGGCAGCATCTTCATCCTGATCAAATGCAAACAACCTGCCGCCGCTACCCAGCGATTCAAGAATCAAAGATGAATGCCCGCCACCACCAAAAGTGGCATCAACTACACTGGCATTGGCATGCAAATTCATACCCTCAATGCTCTCTTTTGCTAAAACCGGTATGTGATAAATGTCCGACATCTCCCCTACAAATCAAATTCTCTCAACATGTCCAGATACGCATCATCCGAAATATCGTCGCCTTTTGCCACGTCTTCGTTACTCAGGCTAATAGAAGCTCCCATTCCTAAAAATGAAACCCTGCCCTCCAGGTTCGCATACTTTAAATATTCATCAGGAATATTGATACGGCCGTTTGTTGCCAAACTAACCGGAGCAAAGTTCCGGAAGTACTGACGCAATGCCGCAAAATGAGCAGGATTGGTACTGGCCCTCACTTTGGCCTGAAATTTCTCCACCTTTTCCTGCCACACCTCCATCGGATGAATATCGAGGCATTTCCCCAGCCGATTCTTTTCAAGCACCACCTGGTCAGGAATGTTTTCTCCCATGGCTTTTTTAAAAGCCGATGGCAAAACAACACGCCCTTTGTCGTCGATAGTCGCCTGATATGTACCTGCAAAAAATGCCATAAAGTGCTAAAAGTCTTTTTATCAAACGTAAAAATACAATTTTATTCCATTTCATGCCATTTTATTCCATTTCATTCCACTCAATTTTTTCGCAAAACTGTTAATAAATCCACGTCAAAATGTTTAAAACATGTTAATCACTGTTGAAAACTGCTTTTCACCCACTGAATAACAACCAATTAAACAAATCAAAAATGAATAAACACTCGTTAATAACTCATAATACAGAATTGAAACAACTGCATTAATGGCACGCCCCTGTTTGTTACTAATTTTTGTTATTGCAAAAAGCGGCAGACTGTACCAAAAAATCGCAAAGGCCATATTTTTCAGATTGACCATTTTTTACTTAATTGCTGCCGTAAACCATGCAAAAATGACAACAGAGCAACACTCAAAAAGCTACAAACCCATCCGAATAAGAGAGGTTTTTGCCGCCAAAAGCCCGGGATTAGCCAAAATTATTCCTGGCTTTATCTACCGCTACCTCAATAACATTTTGCACCTCGACGAGGTAAACACTTTTTTAGAAAAACACGGTCATTTAAAAGGGATCGAGTTTGTAGACAAAGTTGTTGAAGATTTTAATGTCAGGGAATTTGTGCACAATCCTGAAAATATTCCACAATCGGGTCGGTATATTTTTGCAAGCAACCACCCACTTGGCGGTTTCGACGGTATGCTGCTGATGAAAAATGTTGAAGCACGCTTAGGGGCATTCAAATTTCTGGCCAACGATATTTTACTAAACATCCCGCAACTAAGCCCGGTATTTGTTCCGGTAAACAAACACGGTGGCCATGCCCGCGAGGCAGCCAAAAAACTATCGGCATGCTACAATTCCGATGACCAGATTTTAATTTTTCCATCGGGGCTGGCATCACGAAAAATAAAGGGCGAAATAATTGACCTGGAATGGAAAAAACATTTCATCACCAAAGCCATTCAACACAAACGGGATGTTATACCCGTATTTATTAGTGGAAAAAACTCCAACCGCTTTTACCGTACGGCAAAACTTCGAAAATTCTTCAAACTCAAATGGAACCTTGAAATGTTTTTCCTGCCCGACGAAACAATGCGCCACAGGAACAAAGACGTTCACCTGTATTTTGGAGAACCCATACCTTACACAACTTTCAATGCATCAAAAACTCACCAAGAATGGGCACAATGGGTGAAAAATAAAGTTTACCAGCTGAAAGAAAGTTCTGATTCAGCAAATTAAACAACAATATCGATTAGCTTTATCATGATTTTTTTAATTTTGTATTCCATTTTTCAAAAACAGGGCATCCGAAACCTGAAAGAGAATTAAGCGTATTGCATTGTGGATGGAGGCAATAACCTTTCAAGTTTTGGCAGAGAAATACGGACAGATAAAAAGTTTCGAATGAAAGATATAATAGCACCTATTTCAAAAGAAGCAATTTACGCAGAGTTAACACCTGAGAAATTGCTTCGAAAAACCAACAAAGGTGGTAACGAAATATACATAATTACAGCTCATGACTCTCCGGCAATTATGCACGAATTAGGGCGACTTCGCGAGATCACCTTTCGCGATGCCGGAGGAGGAACAGGTAAAGAAACTGACATAGACAGTTACGACACAGCTCCTCAACCCTATAAACAACTAATTGTTTGGGACCCGGATGCCAAAGAAATTCTTGGAGGTTACCGCTATGTGCTATGTGCCGAAGCTCCCCGCGATGAAGCTGGCAACATTAAGCTGGCCACTTCCCGGGTTTTTCATTTTTCAAAAAAGTTTGAAGAGGAATACCTGCCCTATACACTCGAACTTGGCCGATCGTTTGTTCAACCGGCATACCAATCGAGCAAAGCAGGAGCCAAAGCACTTTTTGCACTCGACAATCTATGGGACGGACTTGGTGCCCTTACTGTTGACCATCCAGAGATTAAATATTTTTTTGGAAAAATTACAATGTATGAGCATTTTCATAATGAAGCTCGCAACCTGATTCAATATTTCTTTAAAAAATATTTCCGCGACAAAGAAAACCTTGTTTACCCTAAAGATCCGGTGGAATTTGACATTGACATTCCGGCGATGAAAAAGCTGTTTACCGGCGAAAATTACAAGGAAGATTACAAAATACTGGTACAAAATGTTCGTTCGTTTGGTGAAAACATTCCACCACTTGTAAACGCGTACATGAACCTGTCGCCATCGATGAAAACCTTTGGAACGATAAAAAACGAGGTTTTTGGCAATGTGCTTGAAACCGGCATTATTTTAACCATTGACGACATTTACGAAGTAAAGGTTGACCGCCACATTGAAACCTATATAAAAGGAAAAGAGGATGACGAGTGGCCCACGCCACGTTAGAAAAAATAGTAGCCCAACAAAAAAATGCCCCGGCTCCATATCAGGAACCGGGGCATTTTTATATGCTATCGTTTCGCCAGGCTAATACGCCCTTTCATCTTTTCCTTCAACAAAATTAATAAACGAACCGTTTACCACCCGGTTACCTCCAGGAGTAGGGTAATTTCCGGTAAAATACCAGTCGCCCAAATCGTTAGGACAGGCCTTGTGCAAATTTTCAATAGACTGATACACAATCTCAACCTCTGCATTACAATCTTCGGGTTTTAACAATTCTGCAATTTTATCCGATACCTGCTCAGCGGTAAAAGGCTTATAAATCTCGCGTACATAATTTACCATTTCCTCTTTAGGTAAATTCTCTTGCTCCTTACACTTTTTATATACCTGCTGAATAATCGACTCTTTACCGTGGTCTTTCAGCAGCTCGATTGCCGCATTAAAAGCAATAAATTTGTCGAGGCGCGCCATATCAATTCCATAACAATCGGGATAGCGGATTTGCGGCGCCGACGAAACTACAATAATCTTTTTCGGATTTAACCTGTCGAGTATTTTCAAAATACTTTTCTTTAGTGTTGTTCCCCGCACAATTGAGTCGTCGATAATCACCAGCGTATCTTTCTTTTTCTGAATAACGCCATAGGTAACATCGTAAACGTGTGCTACCAAATCGTCGCGACTTGCATCGTCGGCAATAAATGTCCGAAGCTTCACGTCTTTAATGGCAATTTTTTCAACCCGTGGCTCAAACGATAAAATCCGTTTGATATCTGCATCACTCAACGAACCGTTTTTTTGTTGAATTTGGTCGATTTTCCAATCTACCAGGTGGTGACGCACTCCATCAACCAAACCATAGAAAGCTGTTTCTGCGGTATTAGGAATATAAGAGAATACGGTATTTTCGTAATCGTAATCAACAGCTTTTAGCACAATTGGCGTAAGTAAACGTCCCAGTTGTTTACGTTCCTGATAAATGGACTTGTCGCTTCCCCGCGAGAAATAGATACGTTCGAAAGAACAGGATGTACGCTTGTGTGGCACCCTAATCATTTCTTTCGAAATTTTTCCATTCTTTTTAATTATTAATCCTTCGCCCGGACCAATTTCCTGCACATCGTCTTCCTGCAAATTCATTACCGTCTGAATAACAGGCCTTTCCGATGCCACCACAACAATTTCATCGTCGGCATAATAATGTGCTGGTCTTATTCCCCACGGATCCCGAACCACAAAAGCATCGCCATGCCCTATTAAACCGGCCATTGCATAACCTCCATCCCAGTCTTTCGATGCGCGCTCCAAAATATTCTGAATATCCAAATTCTGTTCAATCAGCGGAGAGATCATGTTATTATCGTAGCCCTCGTTTTTGTACCTTCTAAAAAGCAACTGGTTTTCT
This sequence comes from uncultured Draconibacterium sp., assembly GCF_963676735.1. NCBI lineage: Bacteria > Pseudomonadati > Bacteroidota > Bacteroidia > Marinilabiliales > Prolixibacteraceae > Draconibacterium > uncultured Draconibacterium sp. The sequence continues at coordinate 3,572,720 of NZ_OY781464.1, forward strand.
TCATCAAGAAAATGCCCAACTTTTTCCAACGCAGTTACGGTATCGGTGTATGCTTTAGGATGCTGCCCCAGTTTAAGTAGTACGTTAAACAGCTCATCGGTATTGGTGAGGTTAAAATTACCGGCAAGTACCAGGTTTCGCGATTTCCAGTTGTTTTGCCGCATTACCGGATGCGTAAAATCAATACTGTTTTTACCAAAGGTACCATATCGCAAATGGCCCAGGTAAAGTGTTCCGGCAAACGGAAAATGCTTTTCTGCCCATTCGGGGTCTTGTATGTCAATGTCGTGTCGCTTAGCCTTTTTCAACGGTTTATTTACCTTATCAAAAACATCTTTTATCGGGTTGGGCTCAACCGACCTAAACCGGCTGATGTACGGATTACCCGGCTCAAGCTCTGCTTTTACACAACAAATCCCGGCGCCGTCCTGTCCGCGGTTGTGTTGCTTTTCCATTAACAGGTAAAGCTTATTCAGGCCGTACTTCCAGGTACCATACTTTTTTTGATAATAAGATAGCGGTTTTAATAATCGTATTAATGCAATGCCACACTCGTGTTTAATCTGGTCACTCATACTGATTTGGTTTCAACAATGGAAATTCGATTACATCGGGAACAATAAAAGCAGAGGGATAATCTTTTTGAACCTGCTTATAAAGCTTTAGTGCTTCATTTTTAGTTCTGAAATCACCTACTCGAACGCGAAAATTCGGCGCAATAAATTTAATATGTACCGGAAAATCGGGATAGTTTGTTAGGAATTCGGTTTTGGTATCGAGGGCTTGCTTTTTTGCATCCAGTGCGGAACTAAAAAAGATTTCAACCCTGTAACCACTCATCCCCTCTCTTTTCTGGTTCTTTTCAATGTGCCATTTCAGCATTTTATCCAGCCGTGCATCTCTGTTCACATTCAAGCCTTCTAAAATTGCAATATCAGTTGAATCAACCGATACTTCTTCATTCAGATCGACCTGGGCGTACGAAAAAGTAATAGCCAGCATGCCTGCCAACAGCAGCAAAAAAGTCCTCATTATTCCTTTTTTATTGAGTGCGCAAATATAATTTAAAAACATCTAAAAGACGAACGGTTTTTATACACATATCATTGCCTTTAATCTTTAAGTAATATGCGGCGCGGAAAACAATACGCTTTGCTGTTGATATTTTTTAGGCTTTTACATTTTAAAAGTTAGAATAACTTTGCCAAAATAATTTTAAGTAAGGGAGAAATGGGAAATATTGTTGAAGAATTTGGGAGGTACCGCGCTAAAATGAATGAAAAAATTTTGGCTGCCGACAATAAGGTTTTAAAACGAATATACAGTTTAGACACCTTAACCTACCAGGATGGCGCCTTAGGTGCCAACGTTAAAGAAATGCTGGGCCTGGCCACATCGTTGGTTTTACGTTGCGACGATTGTGTAAAATACCACTTAGAAAAATGTCATGAACTAAAGGTAAGTACCGAAGAAATTTTTGAAGTATTTAGTGTTGCCAACGTGGTTGGAGGTACTATCTGCATTCCTCATACACGAAGAGCGGTTGAATACTGGGAAGAGCTAAACAATTAAAAAAAGATTAAACAATTTGAGATATAATTGTTATTATTAAAAGCAAAAATAAAATAATTATGAGTAAAATATTCGCGATAACATCCTCAGGCAAAACAGAAAGATCTTTTCTCGACCTTCGTTTTGGCAAATGTGAATACCTGGTACTTTTTGATGTTGCGAAAAACCAATATGCCATCGAAGAGAATCCGTTTATTTCGGAACCACACAGTGGAATAAAGCTTGTAAACTACCTAAAAGAGCACGGCGTTACAACCATTGTTACCGGCGAGGTTGGGCCAATGGTTAGCGAACAACTGGAAAAAGAAAAACTTCAGCTGGTACTTTTACACGAAGAACGCATAAGAGTTGACGAGATTATGGATCGAATTGGCAGTTAATACAATTTGTGATTCAGAAAAGGAATTAAAGCCAACTCAACGGCTTGTTTATAAAGGACTGTGCGGCTAACTTTACCATTGGTTAAAAGGCCTACAGCTCCTGACTTTTGTTTTGAATTCACCTGGTTAAAAACAATATCGTTAGCTTCCCCAAGCTCATAACCTTCTTTAATGTATTCGGCAACTTGTGGCGGCAACTGAAACGAAGTTGTTCGGGCCCGGCCATAATTTTCCGCGGCTTTGATAACAATCCAGGCAAAAGCCTCGATTCCCGAAACGCCATATTCAATCCCTCCCTCAATACCAATCCAAAACGCAGCATCAGCATAATTTTGTTTGGCAATGTTTACGCGGTTTTCCGCCCCGGCCAATGTTTCTGCATCGCTTTTCGGCTGATCTGAAACACCCGATTCAACTTCAATACCTTTAACTTCAACATTATCAAAATAGGTTTCAAAACCAAGCCTGGCAGCATTTAGCTTTACCGGATTTTTTGAGGCAACTACAATCTTCATTCTTTTTCAATTTTCAAACAGGTGAAACTTCATAAACCTGTCGGTTTTATTTCTTCACATCAAAAAAATTTACAACTGTGAAAAAATTACTTTTGCCGGAATTTAGCGATTTATTAGGAATTATTACTTTCGTTGGTCTCAAACGAATAACATGAAAGTACGAAAAGCAAAAGAGCAGGACCATAAAACGATTGTTGATTTTCAGTTGACAATGGCACGCGAAACAGAAGGCATTGAGTTGCACCAACCAACTGTTGAAGAAGGTGTTTATGCCGTTTTAAGTAACCCCAGCAAGGGATGTTACTACGTAGCCGAAACAGATGAACAAGTTGTTGGTTCGCTGTTAACCACCTTTGAATGGAGCGATTGGCGAAACGGCACGGTTTTATGGATTCAATCGGTTTATGTGCGGCCCCAATTCAGAAGGAAAGGCATTTACCGCCGCATGTACACGTTTTTAAAACAAAAGGTTATGGACGACCAAAGCCTGAAGGGAATTCGGCTTTATGCCGACAAATCAAACCAGGCAGCTCATAAAACCTACGAAACTATGGGAATGAACCAAGACCATTATATTACGTTTGAATGGTTAAAATAATCAGCTTTTTACAAGTAAACAGGGCAAACATACATGCATGAGCAATTTTATTTATAAACTTATTGCAGAGGGGGAGCACCAGCAGCAGGATTTTAAGTTTTGCATAAACGACTCGAAAAAAATTGCCAAATCATTGGTTGCTTTTGCAAATACCGATGGCGGACGATTACTTATTGGTGTTAAAGATAACGGCAAAATTGCCGGAATAAGCAGCGATGAAGAATTTTACATGATTGAAGCTGCCGCCAAAATATACAGTAAGCCAGCTATTGATTTTACTACCCGCCAATGGAAAATTGATGGCAAAACAGTTCTTGAAATAGGAATTGAGGCCAGTGCCTTAAAACCACACTTTGCAAAAGACGAAAATGGAAAATGGCTGGCCTACATCAGAAAAAAAGATGAAAATATTTTGGCGCATAAAATTCAGATAGAAGTATGGAAAAAAGCAAAAAGCCCAAAAGGCGTATATTTTACCTACTCTGATGATGAACGCTTTTTGATTGACTATTTAAGAAAAAATGAATTCATCACCTTTTCGAAATTTATGCGGCACCAACAATTGCATCGGAAAAAAGCAGAAGAAATTCTCAGCAACTTTGTAATTATAGATATTATAAAAATGAATACGACCCAGGAGGGAACTTTTTTCACCTTAAACACAGCGTTTGATGCATTGGAAATGGAAAAGTTCGGAGAACTTTAACAAACCAATACAATTTTTTATTGTTTATTTCATATTCGCTGCTTAAAATGCGATACTTTTATACAATCAAAATAAAACACAATTAATATGTTACAGAAAATTTATATCGTACTACTGTTGTCAGCATTTGGTTTTGGGGCCATGGGACAAGATGCCTACCTGAATGCAGAATCGGAGCAAACCGATAAGGTGTACCAGGGAGGAAAACCATACAATGTAAAAATGTATCCACAGGAATTTAAATCGGAAAAACCCAAGAATATTATTTTCCTGATTGGAGACGGAATGGGTGTAAGCCAGGTTTTTGCAGGATTAACAGCCAACCAGGGTAAATTATTTATTGAAAACTGCCGTTACATTGGTTTTTCCAAAACACAGTCGGCCGACAATTATATTACCGACTCTGCAGCTGGAGGAACTGCACTGTCGTGTGGGGTTAAAACCTACAACGGCGCAATTGGCGTTGATGCCGATACTATGAAAATTACCTCTATTTTAGAAGAAGCTGAAGAACATGGACTGGCAACCGGACTCGTTTCAACGTCGTCGATTACACACGCTACACCGGCCTCTTTTATTGCACATCAGCCCAACCGTGGCATGTACGAGCATATTGCTGCCGATTTTTTAGAAACTGATATTGATGTATTCATTGGCGGTGGAATTGCCCACTTTATTAACCGGAAAGATGGACGAAACTTAGTTGAAGAATTAAAAAACAAAGGTTATACTGTTGAAAACGACATAAAAAAGATGTCGAAAATTAAGAAGGGGAAATTAGCCGGGTTAACTGCGGAGGTGCACAACGGACGGATGGAAGAGCGAGGCGACATGTTGCCAATGGCTACAAATACCGCTTTAAATATTCTGTCGAACAATAATAAAGGATTTTTTCTGATGGTGGAAGGCTCTCAAATAGATTGGGGCGGCCATGCCAACAGCACCGTTTATATTGTAGAAGACATGCTTGATTTTGATGAAACAGTAGGCGAAGCCATCAAATTTGCTGCCAAAGATGGGGAAACTCTTGTATTGGTAACTGCCGACCATGAAACAGGAGGCATGGCCTTAACCGGTGGCAACATAAGCACTGGCATGGTAAAAGGTAGCTATCCCACCAAAAGCCATACCGGTGTAATGGTTCCGGTTTTTGCTTATGGCCCCGGAGCTGAAGAATTCATTGGGATTATGGATAATACCGAAATTCACCATAAAATGAAAAAGCTTTTGCTTAACAAGTAAGCTTCAGACAAATTGGATGAAACCGGTACTGAATCACATGTTCAGTACCGGTTTTTTATGATTTCTCGTCATTGTTTACTATTTTCCCCTTCAATTTACAACTTGTGAAAAAACATGGCTAAACTTCGCAGAGCGGAAAACACCAGGATCATCCATGCGAGTTCCATGTGATACCAGTAAAAACTATCAATTTAAATCACATGAAAGAAGCGCTGGAAGTTCTTGATAATGTCAGGCTAAATTTCTCTCCCACTGGTTTATTCGCACTTAACGTTACCATAGCATTTATAATGTTTGGTGTTGCACTCGACATTAAAATCGAGCATTTTAAGCAGCTTGTTATGCGTCCAAAATCAGTAATTATTGGCGTAATTTCTCAATTCTTGCTATTACCGGCTGTAACATTTCTACTTGTGCTCTTGCTTAATCCAACTCCTACGGTAGCGCTTGGTATGTTGCTAATTGCCTCGTGCCCCGGAGGCAACATCTCAAATTTTATGAGTGCATTGGCTAAGGGCAACCTGGCACTTTCTGTTAGTTTAACAGCTATTGCTACTTTGGCCGCCACTTTTATGACCCCAATTAACTTTGCCTTGTGGGGCGATTTGTTTATTAATTTTTACAATACCTCGGGTGGTGGCGAATACCTGGTACCCATAAAAATTGACTTCTTCCAAATGGTACAAACCGTGGTAATTTTATTGGGTATTCCTGTTGTTGCCGGCCTACTTGTTGCCCAATACCTGCCGGTGTTAACACTAAAAATTAAAAAACCTATCCGAAAAATATCCATCGTAATTTTTATCGGTTTTGTTATTGCTTTGCTGAGCGCGAACTTCGAACACTTTAAAAATTTCATTCATCTGGTGTTCCTGATTGTTCTTATTCATAATGCCCTTGCCTTAATTACCGGATTTAGTATTAGCAGTTTGTTTCGGCTACCGCGTATAGATAAACGCACCATTACAATTGAAACCGGCATACAAAATTCAGGCCTGGCGCTGGTGTTAATGTTCAACCCAAAAATATTCCCCCCAGAGCTGGAATTGGGAGGCATGACAATTATTGCCGCCTGGTGGGGCGTTTGGCATATTTTAAGTGGTTTTGCTGTATCTTCGTTTATGTCGCGATTTAAATTAACCCGTTAAGTTTTGCCTTTAAAATGAAATATGAAAAGTGGTCGTTGGGCTATTGGCTTTTAAAGCAGTACATCCGTTTTACCGATTGGATTATTCATGATAAAGTTGTTTTAAACGGCATAGAAAATATTCCAAATAACAAACCAATACTTTTTGCACCCAACCATCAGAATGCTTTAAGCGATCCTATGGCCATTCTCCTACACACGCGTTTTCAACCAGTTTGGCTGGCCCGAGCCGATATATTTAAACCCGGAATTATTACGCTAATTCTTCGTTTTTTAAAAATAATGCCGGTTTACCGTTTGCGCGATGGAAAAGACCAACTAGCAAAAAACGATAAAACCTTTGCCGATTCGGTTAAGGTGCTAAAAAACAATGGTGCCCTGGCTCTTTTTCCCGAGGCAGCACATTCGGCTAAACGCCAGATGTTACCCCATAAAAAAGCCGTTCCGCGTATTGTTTTTATGGCCGAAGAGAAAGCGCAAAACCAACTCGACATTCATATTATTCCAACGGGTATTTATTACAGCAGCTATTGGAAATTTAACCGCAGTATTTTGGTAAACTTTGGAAAACCAATTTTGGTAAACAACTATCTTGAAGCCTATAAAAGCAATGCCAATAACGCAACCCTTGCCTTGCGCGATGATCTTGAAAAAGCCATTACCCCGCTTACCTTAGCAATTAAAAGCAAAACACATTACAATTGTATTGAGCAAATCAGACTGATTTTTGGAAATGCTCATGCCCACAGGCTGCAAAAAGAAAAAGGATTAAAGCAACGTTTTCTGGCCGACCAGCACCTGGTGAAAAAACTTGACCAGCTGGAAGAGAAAAACCAAAAAAAAATTCAAGAACTGTGCAAGGCTGCTGCAAAACTTGATGAAACTGCTCGAAAATATGGTTTACGCACCTGGCTGATTGAGAATCATGAAAACAATTTTATCAAGCTTGGTATGAATAAACTACTACTGCTTTTGAGTTTTCCTGTTTTCGCTTTTGGCTTTATTTTTAATGCTGTCCCATTTATTACTATCGATAAAATTGTACGAAAAAAAGTAAACGATTATGCTTTCTGGAGTTCATTTTTCTTAGTACTTGGATTTACCATTTTTCCCCTATTCTACCTTCTCGAACTATGGGCCGTTTCATGGTTGTTAACTGCAGTATGGCAAAAAGTTCTATTCTTATGTTTGTTGCCTTTTACCGGAAAATTTGCTTTTCGTTGGTATATTTTATTGCTCAAAACAACAGGCCGGGCACGACTGCTTTTTCTCCAGGTCTTTAATCCTTCAGTCTGGAGAAATGTAAAGCAGCAACAAGAACAACTTTTTAATGACCTAAATAAAAGTACACGATAATTTCTGGAGACTACTTAATACAAAGACCATGGCCGAAAAACTAAAAGACATCCTGTTTCCGCTGGAAAAAGTTCAGCTTTTTTCAAGAGTTCTAAAAGAAGTTTATCCACCGTTTCAAACGGAAGCTTTTGTTAATGCTGTTTGCGACCAGCAATGGCCCGAGCGTGAACTCAAGGAAAAAATGCGACACACCACACTAAGTCTCCACCGTTTCCTTCCTGCCGACTTTAAGGAAGCCATAGCTATTCTGCTTGCTATTGTTCCAAAAGTGAGTGGCTTTGAAGCCATTGTTTTACCCGATTATGTGGAGGTTTACGGACAAGAACATTGGGACATTTCACTTCCTGCTTTGGGAGAATTCACAAAATGTGGCAGTTCCGAATTTGGCATAAGGCCGTTTTTAAATAAGAATACCGAAGCGACCATGAAATATATGCTTGCCTGGGCCGACAGTGACGATTTTAGGGTGCGGCGATTTGCCAGCGAAGGTTGTCGCCCTCGCCTCCCCTGGGCATCAGCAGTACCGGCACTAAAAAAAGACCCCTCGCTTATTCTTCCTATTCTTGAGAAATTAAAGAATGATCCGGAAGAATTTGTGCGAAAAAGTGTGGCCAACAACCTGAATGACATCTCGAAAGATCATCCGGAACTGGTACTTGATTTATGCATACGCTGGCAGGGAATAGCTAAAAACACCAACTGGATTATTAAACATGCCTGCTGTACCTTGCTTAAACAAGGGAATAAAAAAGCCATGCTTTTATTTGGGTTTGCCAATCCGGAATTAATGCAAGTGGAGCAGCTCAATTTTTCAAATTCTTCACCGGCCATTGGCGATGATATCTCTTTCAGCTTTAAGCTGAATTTAGCCACCAAACAAAAGCAAAAAGTTCGCATCGAATACATTGTGCACTATGTAAAAGCAAGCGGAAAAACATCGCCAAAAATATTTCAGATTAAAGAAGTTGAAATGCCTCCGGGCAAGCACAGTATCACAAAAAACCATTCGTTTAAAAACAGGTCTACCCGTAAACACTACCCGGGCCAACACCAATTTGAGATTGTAATAAACGGAGAAAGAAAAGCAAGCGGCTGCATCGGGCTGGGTTAATACTTACCGTTATTACGAGAATTGCTGTTTTATATAAAACATGGCACTATTCTTGCATTCTTTTTAAACTTAAAAATTAGTGCCATGAAAACAATTTACCTTATCTGTGCAGGCGCACTGCTACTTCTGTTAAGTGCCTGCAGCGGAGTTCCGCTAACAATTAAAAGTCCCGAGAACAACGACACCTACAACGTGGAATACCTGTTTGAATATGATGGGTGTAAAGTATACCGTTTTTACGATCGTGGCGAATACGTGTACTTCACAAATTGCATGGGCGATGTTACCAGCTTTGCCAAAGACTCAACAAACACCCGAATTGAAAATCATGTTCGTATACTTCCTGAGAATTAAACGGGAAAACAGTACTTCAAAACATCTCCCTGCTTAAAAGCATTTGACTACTGTTAAAAATAAACCATATTGTAAAAGGCTTGTTTAACTTGAAATGCCAAGCCCGTTAAAAAAGATATTACTTACTCTGGCCGGACTTTTTCTGCTGTACCGATCGTTAGAACTAACAAAAAGTTTGTTGGTGCAACATCCGGCCAACTATTCTACCGTTGAAACGATTGTTTTGGCCTATTTACTCACCCTTTTTATAACCGGCGTTTTTGCCTTACCAGGTTTTGCATGGCCAACACATAAACTTCTACCAAAAAAATATTACAACATTCGTTACCCAAAAACGATTAATCGGATGTATAAAATACTTGGCATAAAATATTTTAAATGGCTTTTATTGCTATTTTTTTGGGGTAAAAAGAATAACCGGGAAAAATATTTTGATGGTTCGCGCCGTGGCATAAACAACCTGCTTTTCCAAAGTAAACAATCGGAATTTGGACACTTGGGAGCCTTTTTCGTTATTAGTATAATTGTAGGATTTCTTCTTTCAGAAAAGTACTACCTCTTAGTCAGTTTTGCGATGATAATAAATATAATTGGAAATTTTTATCCTGTCATCCTCCAACGACATCACCGTATGCGCGTTGCAAAACTTATGCTTCACAAAAAGTTCGCCGGCAATTAATCCGAGAGTTATCCTGTGCGCACCAATTAATACAAAGCAAAAAAGTCCCGCCACTGGCGAGACTTTTACTGTAAGCAATATAATAACTATACTAGTTTTACATTAACTGCGTTAAGCCCTTTACGGCCTTCTTCCAAGTCAAATGTTACTTCGTCATTTTCCTGGATTTCATCTTTACATCCGCTAACGTGTACGAAATACTCTTTTGTTGATTCTGCATCTTTAATAAATCCAAACCCTTTGGTATCATTAAAGAATTTTACTGTTCCTTTATTCATGATATTTTTAAAAAATTATTGGCCGCAATCTACAACTATTTCTTAAAAAAACATCAGAATTTATACACTGGAGTTCTTTTTTTGATTAAAATATTATATATCTGCCATTTAACCCGCGAGTAAGCTTATAAAATAAGAATTATATTCACCTAACTTTGCTGCAGAGAAGGCAAGATTGGCGTGCTGTAAAAACAAAAAAAGGAGCCTACAGCTCCTTTTTATATTTTTTCAGATTGAAAATTCATTTCTGAAGAATCTCTATCTATTTCTTATCCTTTTTTTCTTTGACATCCAATTTCAAACCAAGCTCGTCTAATTGCTCATTGGCAACTGCCGATGGCGAATCAATCATCACATCGCGGCCCGAATTGTTTTTCGGGAAAGCAATAACATCGCGAATCGTATCCAATCCGGCAAATAAGGACACCAAACGGTCGAAACCAAACGCAATACCGGCATGTGGTGGTGCACCATATTTAAAGGCATTCATCAGGAAGCCAAATTGTGCTTCAGCCTCTTCTTTTGTGAAGCCAAGCAGGCTAAACATTTTCGACTGCAGTTCAGCATCAAAAATACGAACCGAACCTCCACCTATTTCTACACCATTAATTACAAGGTCGTATGCATTGGCACGCACTTTTCCAGGATCAGTATCCATTAGCTCAATATCCTCTGGTTTTGGCGAAGTAAACGGGTGGTGCATTGCATGGAATCGCTTACTTTCTTCATCCCACTCCAACAGCGGAAAATCAACAACCCACAAGGGTTTAAACACATTTTTGTCGCGCAAGCCAAGTTGTTTCCCCATTTCAAGACGCAGCTCTCCAAGTGCATCCAACATGTGTTTTTTATCACCACTCATCACAAGAATCAGGTCACCGGCTTGGGCACCGGTCTTTTCTGCCCAGACTTTCAGGTCGTCCTGCGAGTAAAATTTATCTGCCGATGATTTGAATGAACCGTCTTCGTTGCATTTCACATAAACCAAACCTTTGGCACCAATTTGCGGACGCTTTACCCAGTTGGTCAATCCGTCGAGTTGTTTACGTGAGTACTCGGCGCATCCTTTGGCACAAATCGCACCAATATATTCAGCCGAATCGAACACCACAAAATCCTTTCCTTTTACGGTTTCGGAAATATCGTTAATCAGCATTTCAAAACGGGTATCGGGTTTGTCCGATCCGTATTTCTCCATTGCTTCAGAATAAGGCATCCATGGGAATTCATCCACTTCTACATTCAATGTTTCTTTGAACATGTGACGGGTTAATCCTTCAAACATTTCAAGCACATCTTTCTGCTCCACAAACGACATTTCGCAGTCGATTTGTGTAAACTCCGGCTGACGGTCGGCACGCAAATCTTCATCGCGGAAACATTTTACAATCTGGTAATAGCGGTCGAAACCGGCAATCATCAACAATTGTTTAAATGTTTGCGGAGACTGTGGTAATGCGTAAAACTGGCCTTCGTTCATTCGCGATGGCACAATAAAATCACGTGCTCCTTCGGGAGTGGACTTGATTAATACCGGCGTTTCCGTTTCAATAAAATCTTTTGCATTCAGGTAATTACGAACTGCATGTGCCATTTTCGAGCGTAACACCAGGTTATCACGTACAACATCGCGGCGCAGATCGAGGTAACGATATTTCATCCGCAAATCATCGCCACCATCGGTGTCATCCTGAATGGTAAACGGCGGAAGTTCTGCCGGGCTTAACACTTTAATTCCCGACAAAGCGATTTCCACTTCGCCGGTTGGTATATTTTTGTTTTTGCTCTGGCGCTCGCGAACCGTTCCCGTTGCCTGAATCACAAATTCGCGTCCCAACTCTTCAAGCGCGTCGGTAACAGCTTTATCGGTATTCTCGTCAACCACCAACTGCGTAATGCCGTAGCGGTCGCGTAAGTCAACAAAAGTCATGGCTCCCAGGTCGCGGACGCGTTGCACCCAACCGGCCAGAGTTACTTCATTTCCTGCATTCTCAATTCGAAGTTCACCACAAGTATGTGTTCTGTACATGATATCTTTCTTTTATTTACGCCGCGAAAATAGTGATATTTTGGCAATTATACCGGAAACATTTGGCAGCTTTTCAGCGAATTGTGAAGTTAGAACATGTTATTGGAGAATCTTTGTGACAGAAAAGAAAAATTAACCACAAAGTTACTCGAAGAAGACACAAAGTACCACAAAGATTTAGTTACTTCGCAGTAATATTTCTTGATTATGATTGAACCGTTTAACGACGAATATTTTATGAAAAAGGCCTTTACAGAAGCTGTTCAGGCTTTTGAAGAAGGCGAAATTCCGGTTGGAGCTGTGGTTGTATCAAAAGGAAAAATAATTGCGCGCGCCCACAACCTTACCGAAACCCTGAATGATGTAACTGCACATGCCGAAATGCAGGCTATTACAGCAGCGGCAAACCTACTTGGTGGCAAATACCTTAACGATTGCACCTTGTATGTTACACTCGAACCCTGTGTAATGTGCGCCGGAGCATTGGGCTGGTCGCAAATTGGCAAAATTGTTTACGGTGCTTCCGACGAAAAACGCGGCTTTAAAAAATATGCCGCCAAGGCACTTCATCCGAAAACGGAAGTGCTTAGCGGTATATTCGAAACCGAGTGTGCGGAATTGCTTCAGGAGTTTTTCAGAAAAAAACGATAAGCGTTTCTTTACTAATTTACCTCCATGCTTAAACTGCCTTTTCCTGATGCATCAAAAGCTTTTATTTTAACGGTACCGCTAACCGAAACCGGCTCAACATATTCTGCTGATGTTAAACCGGGTTCAGAACCATCGGTAGTATACCTTATACTTAATCCCGGATAAGTGGAGTTTGCAACAAGTTTTCCATTTTCGATTTTTCCGCCCGGTGCCGGAACCCGATAGTTGTAACCTCCGAGAAAACTTTTTAAACGAGGAAGTTCTTTTTTAGCCAGGGTGTTGGCAAAGATATTCCATTCCGTGTTCCAGCTTTCTTCGCGTTGGCTTGTATTTTCAATGGTTTCCCATTCGCGTTCAGCTGCCCAGGCAGTTTCTGCAAACCCCATTAGTTTGGGTAAAATACGGTACATCAGGTCATCCTCACCATCTTTAATTGTCTCGGCCCAAATTTGCGCCTGTACACCAATAATATTCTTTCTTGCTTCTGGTTTTAGTCGCTCAAGTCCGGCATAAGCCTTATCGGTATCCACCTGTTCTCCCATCGCATTTTGCGTAGTGGTTCTAAACACGTCGAAAGGAGCTACCTGCCAGGCATCGCGGGTATTTCCGAAACCTCCCCAATACAAGCCCGGTTCGCGCGGATCTTTGTTGTAGGCCAAATCGAAATAAAAATTGGTAACATTACACATTATTACAGGGTAACCGGCATTGGCCAGTCGGTAAGCTAATTCGGTGTTCGATCCAAGCGTATTCCACACGTATGGATATACCTGCAGGTGTGCAAACTCCTGATTTGGATTATAGCGCCCGGTTTCATCTTTTAACAAAGCAACTTCTTCCCAGCCGCCAATTTTTAAATTCTTGCCTTGCAACATTTCAATAATTCGACGAGTTCCGTAAGCCTGTAGGTTTTTGGGATCTTTAAATTCAGGAAATTTTTTCATTAACCCTGCACACATGGGCGATTCGCTCCACGAGCCTTCAGGCACTTCGTCGCCTCCTGTATGAATGAAATCGAGTTCTACTCCAGCCTCGGCATAAATTTCAATTACATCATCAACAACCGTTTCATAAAACCGATAGGTTGATTCGCGCGCTACGTTTACAATATTATCGGAGTACCATTGGGCAGACCGATATTTTGACGTTTCCTCAGGATCGATTAAACGAAACTCGTTGGCTTTTTCTTCATCGCCCAGTTCCATGTATTTTTCGTAGCGGGCTTCCATAGCTTTTATGGCTGCTCTTGAATGTCCGGGAAAACCAATCTCGGGAATGATATTAACATGACGTTCTTTGGCATACTGAATAAGCTCTATAAATTCCTGGCGCGAATAAAAACCACTACCATTACTTCCTTTGGCGTAGGCCGTAGGGCCCGAGCCATAAGACGGATGCAAAGCATTGGCTGCCTTTGTGGTGTGCCCCCGGTGGCTGCCAACCTCTGTTAATTCAGGTAATTCTTCAATTTCAATACGCCACCCCTCGTCTTCAGTAATATAAAACAGCAACTGATTGAGTTTATAAAACGCCAGAATATCGATTACTTTTTTTACGGTTTCTATTGATTGAAAATTACGAGCGACATCAAGGTGCATACCTCGGTATGGAAAGCGGGGAGCATCTTTCATGGAGAGCTCCGGCAGCGTAACTTCTTGTGATGAACCGTCAAAAAATTCGGGAGGCAACAAGGCCACCAGGCTCTGAATACCGTAAAAAACACCGGCAGCATCAGAACCATATATGCTTACGGATTGATTGGAAAGTACCTGCATTTCGTAGGCTTCGTTTTGAACTCCGTTTACAGTCAATTCTTTAAAACCTAAAAATACACTGTTAGCAATTGGCGCATTCGCTTTTCTGGTAACAAAACTATTTCCAACTATTTTTTGCAACAATTCAGCAAGGTAATTGGCCTCGTTTTCCAATCCTTCAGCATACAGAATCTCAACCGGGTTGCTAAACATTACTTGCTGCCCTGTTATCTTATAACTCACCGGGTTGGGCACTAGTGGTAATAATTTATCCTCTTCAAGCTCAAAAAGTTCAGCATTGTTATCAAATTGCCAGGCAGCTGTCGGAATTGGTTCTGCATCAGCACGATGCCTGTTTATTTGCTCGGGTTTATTAAAAGGCAAAACAGCATAGTTATCAACCTCAACAATGGCCTGTTCGTTTCCGTTTTTATCGTAAAAAACAAAATAAGGCCCTACTGCAGCATCGCTCGCTTTTATGTACCATGCCGAACTTTCATATACAATTTCAACTTTTTTGCCCGGCAGAAGCTGAAAACCTTCAGTAGGAACTAATTTAAACCAATCGCCACTTATATGCTCAATCCGGGTATTATTATCTGAGGCAATGGGGTCGCGCGGAGCCTGATTATAAAACAAGGCCCAATTGTCTTCAGAAAAAGTATAGGTACTGTTGTTTTCAATAATAAACTTCGCTTTTACTTGCGGAGTTTCGGCATATTCGTTACTGATAACGCCCCACGAAAGATTAATCTGATCAGATGTTGGAGGGGGAGTTGAGCAACTTTGTACAAGCATAATAGCCAATATTATAGAAATTGAAAAGAGAAACTTTCGCATGACAATTTTTTTAATTAAGTTTAACTTTTTAATATTTTTAAAAACGATTTCAAATATATAGAATTAATTTACTAAATCAAATAAACAAAATGGCTGAATTTAAAAGACTTATCTCCCTCGATGCCTTTCGTGGATTTACCATTGCCGCGATGATAATGGTTAACAACCCGGCTACCTGGCGTCATGTTTATCCGCCACTACGCCATGCCGAGTGGAATGGACTAACTCCTACCGACTTAATTTTCCCATTTTTTATTTTTATTGTAGGCGTATCTATTGCCTTGGCCTATACTAAAAGGTTAGATGCAGGTGTTGCCAAAACTCCCATGTACAAAAAGATTATATTCCGGTCGGTTAAAATATTTGCAGTGGGCATTTTGCTGTGGCTTTTCCCCAATTTTAGTTTCGAGGATGTACGTATTGCCGGAGTGCTTCAACGTATTGCCATTGTTTTTTTGGTATGTGCCCTTTTGTTTCTGAATTCGAAATGGAGAATACAGGCCATTGTTGCCGGCAGTGTACTGGTAGTTTACTGGCTTGTTATGATGTTTATTCCTACACCTGGTTACGGACAGGTGATGTTAGAACCCGGGGCAAATATTGCGGCCTGGATTGACAGTAAATACCTGCCGGGCTATCTGTACCAAAAAACATGGGATCCGGAGGGAATATTGAGCACTCTGCCAGCCATTGCTACAGGAATTGCCGGTATGCTTGCCGGGCATTTGGTGCTGAGTAAAACACCTGCCGAACGCAAAATTATTTACCTGTTTTCGTTTTCGTTTTTTGCCTTTGTGCTGGGCTACTTCTGGAATTACATCTTTCCGGTTAACAAAAACATCTGGACCAGTTCTTTTGTATTGGTTACTTCGGGTTTAGCCGGGATGCTTTTGGCAGTAAGTATATTTTTTGTGGATGTACTGGGGCGTACGCGTTTTACAAAACCCGGAATAATTTTCGGGTCGAATGCCATAACGGTTTATGTACTGGCCGATGTTTGGCGTCTTCCGTTTTACACCTGGCAAATAGGCGGAGATAGTTTAAACAACCGCTGGATGCAACTTTTCGATAATTTAGGATGGAGTATGGAAATGGGAAGTTTTCTTTATGCTGCAATCTTTATCGGCTTCAATTTTATTCCGGCCTGGATACTTTACAAGAAAAAGATTTTTATAAAACTCTAAAATTGAAAAGGGATAAAAGGGTTGGAACCCTTTATCCCTTTCAAAATATTTTAAAATAAGCGCTTTAAGCTGAACAGTAAACAAGCAATTATTTTCAAGCTTAAACGCCGTATTTTTATTCACTGATTTTAAATCCCACTTTTTTCAGATCGTTCCAAAACCCCGGATACGATTTTGTAATAACCATTGGGTCGTCAATCTGAAGGGAATGACCGGCCAATGCCATCGGTGCAAAGGCCAGTGCCATACGGTGATCGTGGTAGGTATTTATTATTGGTTTGTCTTCCTTTTGTTCCTGGTCAATCTTTCCATCCCAGGCCAGTTTTCCATGTTCCGGTTCGGTAATTGCAACTCCGAATTTGGCCAGTTCGTTTTGAAGCGCGGCAATTCGATCAGTTTCTTTAATCTTTAATGTTTTTAACCCTGAAAAAAGAAATGGAATATTTTTAGCCACACACAAGCAAGCCATCGTTTGAGCTACATCGGGATTTTCAATAAAATCAAGCACCAGTCTGTCAGGTTGCCTGTTTTTATTTTTACTTAACAAAACACCATCAGCCTGTTGAGTTGAACTAACGCCAAATTGCTCAAACCATTCAGCAATAGCGGCATCTCCCTGTAAGCTATCCAGTAGTAAATTTTCTACTAACACCTCTCCACTATCAGTCATCGCCATAATCTGATACCAGTACGAAGCACCAGACCAATCGGCCTCGCAGGTAAAGTCGCGTGCCAGGTACTTTTGTTCGGGTACAAAAATCTCATTATCGTCCCAACGGTACTGAATACCAAACTTAGCCATTAACTCAAGGGTAAGCTTAATGTACGAGCGCGAGGTAATATGGCCTTTCAATTTTAATGTGAGTCCGTTTTCAATTGTTGGTGCAATAAGCAAAAGCGCCGATATATATTGACTCGACACACTTCCATCCAGTTCGAGTGTTTTTCCTTTTAAATGCGAACCAAAAATTTTTAAAGGAGGACAACCTTCAGCTCCCAGGTAATCTATTTTTGCACCCAATTGGCTTAATGCTTCCACCAAAATAGCAATAGGGCGTTGTTTCATTCTTTCCGAGCCGGTTATTTCCCACTCGCCAACAATTTTTGCCAGAAAAGCAGTTAGAAAGCGCATAGCAGTACCCGCATGCCCGATATCAAATTTGTTGGAGTTGGAAAAAAGCGCCGCTTCCAGAACCCGGGTATCATCGCTATCTGATAAATTTTTTATCGGATAAGGACTGTAACTGAGTGCATTTATTATTAAGGCACGATTGCAGATGCTTTTTGATGCCGGTAGTTTAATCTTTCCGTTTATTTCGTTTATTGCTGCAGCTACCTGATAGATCATAGTGTAAATGTGTAAAATTTTGTGCCTGCTGTTTTAAAGTTCTTTATAAAAACGGAGTGTATCAAAAATCAGTTCTTTGCTGCAATTTTGATTAATGGCTATCTCTCCAACTCTTGGCAAAAGCGTAAAATTAATTCTTCCCGACTCATTTTTTTTATCATGGGTCATTAAGCGATAAAGTTCGTCAAAGTCAGCTTCTTCAATTTCAAACTTACCATAAATCTCCATCATCCAGTTTATCAGTTCATTGCAATCCTGCTGCAGAAAACCACACATTTTTACCGACATAAAGAGTTCTGCAATCATAGCAAAAGCTACTGCATAACCGTGCAAAATTGGCCGGCCTTGTTTCATCGCCATACTTTCGAAAGCATGACCAACCGTGTGCCCAAAATTCAGGGCTTTCCGAATGTTGTTTTCGGTAAGATCGTTGGCCACAAAATGCTCTTTCACATTTACCGAATGACGAATAATCTCCTCAAGGATGTCGTAATCAATCAGCTCGAGGTTAAATTTTTTCAGCTCAGCAAGATGTTCAGGGCTATGAATTAAGCCATGTTTAATCATCTCGGCATAACCCGAAATAAAATTTTCATGGTCAATGGTTTTCAAAAAGTCGGTATTAATAATAACGGCCACAGGTTCCTTAAACACCCCTATTTCGTTTTTTAATCCGTTAAAGTTAAAACCGGTTTTACCACCAACCGATGCGTCAACCTGCGACAATAAAGTTGTCGGTACATTTAAAAAATCAATTCCGCGTTTAAAGGTACTGGCTGCAAAACCGGCTAAATCAGTAAGCATACCGCCGCCAATATTAATAAGCAACGATTTTCTGTCGCCTTCATTTTCAGAAAGAAACTGCCAAATCGTTTCAACCGATGCAATTTTTTTATTGTGCTCTCCGGCTGGTATCACAACCTTTTTAATGTTGTTACTCGTCAGAAAGTCTTCCATTCCTGTTATCCAAAGTTTATCAACATTTTCTTCGGTGGCCAAAAAAACCTTCCCTTTTGGGTAGTTATCAATAAACGGCTGAAGCGCTTGCTTCAACTTTCGGCTATAAATTATTTTAGAGTAAATTTTTGAATTTCCCATATGTAGCTTCTAAATTGCGCTAAAGTTACAATAAAATTGGCTTGGCGTTTTTTTAACGCGTTTCCGCCCATCAGTTTTAGATATTTAATAACGAAAGATGACGATTAAGAATCCGGCAGAAGTTTCAAAAATTAAAAAAATATTTTTCCTCGTAAGCATTGTAATTGCCCTGGGCATTTTGGCATTGTTTTTACTCGATAAGGTAATGTTTGCGCTTATCGGGCTTGGCGTTTTTTCGTTATGGTACCTGTTTTTTCATGTTGCCGACTACCAGTATATTGAATTTTACGATGACGAGGCTAAAATTGTACTGCACTACTACAAGGCCATAAGTTTTGGTGGCAAAGCCTACCACTCCATCGAATTCCCTAAAAACAGGTTACGTAAAGTTGTGTTCGAGAATTCTTTTTTCGGGCAGCTCACCGATCTTACAATTATTATAAAAACCAAAAGAGGTGTTGCCGAATATCCTTCGGTAAGCTTAGCCGGCTTAAAACTCTCCGACCGCAAACGCATACAAGAATCTTTAAACTCAATTCTAGGTATATAAATCAGATCTCCCTGCACTTATGAATAACGATTTAAAATACAAACTGGCCTTGTCGATGCTTCCGGGTATTGGCGGAATACTTGCGCGCAACCTTGTGGCCTACATCGGAAGCCCCGAGGGCGTATTTTCCCAGTCGGCAAAAGCCCTTACAAAAGTGCCGGGCATTGGCCAACTGTATGCCAAACAAATAAAAAACAGCAATATTCTGCCCAAGGCTGAAAAAGAACTGGAGTACATCGAACGAAATGGAATTGGTGTTCATTTTTACACGGATGCCACTTACCCACGTCGACTAAAAAACTGTGTTGACGCCCCGCTTATTATTTACACCCGGGGAAATATGAACCTCGATACAGAGCGGATTATTAGTATTGTTGGAACAAGAAATGCCACAGCTTACGGAAAATCGCTGGTTGAAACGTTGTGCAGCGAGTTTGCCGCGCGAAATTATAAAATAGTAATTGTAAGCGGCCTGGCTTATGGAATTGATATACAAGCACACCGATCGGCACTAAAGCACAACCTTCCTACCGTTGGGGTAGTTGCCCACGGGCACGATATCCTTTACCCGGCAATACACAAAGATACGGCCAGAAAAATGCTTGAAACCGGTGGAATAATTACAGATTTCCCAAGCGGTTCAAAAATAGACCCATCGAATTTTTTAAAACGAAACCGCATTATTGCCGGCCTTGCCGATGCAACAATCGTTGTTGAATCGGCAAAAAAAGGCGGCGCACTGGTCACTGCTGATATTGCTTCCTCGTACAATCGCGATGTGTTTGCCTTTCCGGGGCGTTCTGGCGATCCATATTCCAAAGGCTGTAACCAGCTTATTCGGAGAAATGGTGCTACACTAATTGAAGACATCGATGACCTGGAATATTTCATGGGTTGGGAAAAAGGTGATAAGGCCGACGCTGTTCAGTCAAGTTTATTTGTTGATTTGAACCCCGAAGAACAAAAAGTTGCCGACCTTTTAAAAGAAAAAGGTGAACTTTTTATCGATCAGATTTCTGCCGAGCTACAACTGCCTGTAAGCCGGGTTTCTGCCATGATGCTTAACCTGGAGTTTAAAAACGTTTTGACAGCTTTACCGGGCAAAATGTATAAATTAAGATAAGTTGACTTAATTTTCTAATTTTGCACCCAAACAATATTTCCTGAAGCAATTTAACGGGCACGCAGAATCATTAATTCTTTAGTCCATAAAATTTTTGAGTAAAGGAAATAAGCAATTCTTTTTAAAATGAAAAAAACTTTTGAGCAATTAAAAGTTGCAAAATCAATACTAAAAGCGCTTGATGATATTGGGTTTGATACACCAACACCAATTCAGCAAAAAGCTATCCCAATGATTAATTCGGGAGCAAATATTGTTGGCGTTGCGCAAACCGGCACCGGAAAAACGGCTGCCTATTTATTACCATTACTTACCAAGCTTAAAAAGCCGGAAGGAATAGATCCACGAGTGGTAGTTCTTGTACCAACGCGTGAGCTCTCCATTCAGGTTGGCGAAGACATTGAAGAGTTAACAAGTTACTCGGAACTGCGTCATGCAGCAGTATTTGGGGGTATTGGCTGGACAAAACATGCGGCTTTACTTGAGCCGGGTATTGATATTTTGGTAGCCACCCCCGGGCGCATGTGGGATTTATACCAGTGCGGGGCTTTGCGTTTGAAAAAGGTGAAATACCTGGTAATTGATGAAGCAGACCGCATGCTCGACATGGGCTTTATGCCCCAGCTACGTCAGTTACAGGAAATACTGCCAACACGCAGACAGAACTTACTTTTTTCGGCAACTTTTTCTGAGAAAATTGAAAAATTAGCAGAAGAATTTCTTGACCACTTCGAGAAACTGGAAGTTGCACCTTCAGCCACACCGGTTAATTTGGTTACCCAAACCTGTTACCGGGTACCCAACTACCGCACAAAACTTAACCTGATTAAACACCTGCTTCAGGACGAGGAGAAGTTTACCCGCGTTATTATTTTTGTAAAAACAAAAGAACACGCCGAAGGAGTTTACAAGGTGGTGCAACGAAAAGCAGAAGGCGAAAAACGTATTTTACACTCGAATAAAGGACAAAATGCGCGTATTAACTCCATTCAGGCATTTAAAAGTGGCGAGGTACGGATATTAATAACCACCGATGTTTCGGCCCGAGGGATGGATGTAAGCCAGGTTAGCCATGTAATTAACTTTGATTTGCCCAACGACTACGACGATTACATTCACCGGATTGGCCGTACTGCACGTGCCGGAAATAAAGGCGATGCCATTACCATGATTGACCCCGCTGCCGAATGGCACTGGAAAAAAATAGAATCTTTAATGCGCGAGCAAATAAAGCTTCAGGAACTGCCTCAAGAAGTGGAAGTTGTAGAGTCGGAATTTAAAGAAAGCCAGGATATGCTGCGCGAAATTGACCGCCAGCGAAAGATTGACGATCCTACCTTTCAAGGAGCTTTTCATCAGAAAAAGAGAAAAGGCTCATCAAAACGTTCGTTCGAAGACAAATTTTCCCGAACAAAGGAACGCCAGAAAAGAAAGAAGCGACGGAAATAAAATACCATAAAGTTGATACAAAAAAAGGGAAGCATCTGCTTCCCTTTTTTTGTATATCAATTCTTTGAATTATCGTTCTACTCTTTGACGCGATGAATAGTTAATGTTTAATGCAGCCGATTTACGCAGTTCCTGCTTTACATCGTTTACAATACCCATTTTTGTATTCTCATCAATTTTTAACGAAGTCACCATAAACGGTTGTTCTGCTTCATCTCTGGCTTCCCGTTCAGCAATAATGTAATCTTGTACATCACCAACTGTCGAAAATTGGTCGTTCAACTGAATACGTGGGATCTTACCAAACGTTTTCTGAAACGCCGGTAGTGGCTCACCAATATAAATGTAACTCACTAAAGATTTCTTCTCAAGTTTGCTAAGCTCGGTAGCTTCAGGCAAACGCATTTTAACCTTTAGAGTTACTTCACGCATTGTTGTACTAACCATAAAAAAGAACAGAAGCATGAACACGATATCAGGCAACGATGCCGTTGAAATCGGAGGTAATTCCTTACCATCATTTTTTCTAAACTTGCTCATAATCTATTCCTTTAAATTTTACCTTTTGGTTCAGCTTCCGAAATTCTCGACGGGTAGATTTTTCTGATGGCATCTTGTTGATCATCTTCCAAATCTTCGTAAGATTTTCCAAACTTCGTTTTAGCCAATTCGTCTCTTAATTCATTAATGGCAGCAACCAGTTCGTTTTGAACAGCGAGATAGGTTCCGTATTGAGTATCTAAATCGTTTCGCAGTGAGATTACCCCTTTGGTTACCATTACTTCGCCGAAGTATGGTAATTCTGCAGGTTCTTTCTCGGGCAGGTTTTCGTCGTTGTATGGGTTTGCCATAAACTCTTTTGCCCTTTCGCGCAGATTCTCAATTTGTTCGTAGTCTCCTTCAACCAACAGGTCGTTGTTCTTATTTACAAGAACTACGAAAACGTTACGCTCATTAATTTGCGTATCATCATCCTCCAGTTGTTCCGGAGCCCATTGCGGAAGTTTTCTTCGAAGACCGCTGTCAACGTCCATCGTGGTTGTTACCAGGAAGAAGATCAGCAACATAAATGCAATATCTGCCAAAGATGCTGCCGGTATCTCAGGTATTTTTTTAGCCATAACTTTTTCCTGTTTTTTTTACCACGATTAAACTTATCTAAACAAACGCATTACTGAAGAAGATGCAACGGCCAAAACTGCCAATCCTAAAAGGATATAAACTGCATATAATCCAGTATCTACCAATTTTGCTACACTCTCATTTAAGGTTCCGTCGGCAATAAATTTATCTACACCAACAAATTGTGGAATTTCAGGTGAAGCCAACATATAGGCCAGTAAGGCCACAACGCCCATAAATCCGAGAGAAATAATCCCTGCTTTTGCAGCTTTTTTATCGGTGAACATGTGAAACAATCCTGATAGAACTGCAACACCTGCACCAATAGCTACAAGTATGTAACCCCATACCAAGTTGGAATTAATCCAACTTCCCATCACAGGATCAGTATCTACTTCACTAATGTTTACAAATAACGAAACAAGAAGAATGGTAGAAACGATGATAAGAGCCCATAGTATAATAGTAACTATTTTTGCTGATTTACCCATTTTTCTTTACTCCTTATTTTTTCATGTTATGTTTTACCAACAAGTCTAACAACGAAATAGAAGCATCTTCCATGTTGTTAATAATGCTGTCGATTTTTGCTACACAGTAGTTGTAGAAAATCTGTAGGATAATTGCTACTACAAGACCTGTTACAGTTGTAATAAGTGCTACTTTAATACCACCAGCCACAAGAGAAGGGCTAATGTCACCTGCTACTTCAATAGCATCAAAAGCGCCAATCATACCGATTACTGTACCCATGAAACCAAGCATAGGAGCCAACGCGATGAAAAGTGCAATCCAGCTTAATCCTTTTTCCAAAAGACCGGCTTGAACACCACCATAAGAAATAACTGTTTTTTCTACTACATCAATTCCGTGATCGAAACGGTCAAGTCCCTGGTAAAAAATACTTGCAACAGGACCACGAGTGTTACGACATACGTCTTTTGCAGCTTCAACACCACCATTTTCTAAAGCTTCTTCAACTTTAGCCAACAATTTTTTAGTGTTGCTTGTTGCAAGGTTAAGGTAAAGAACTCTTTCAATAGCAAAAGCAAGACCCAAAATAAGGGCTACTAATACGAATGACATGAAAGCAGGATCACCTTCGATAAATTTTTGTTTTAATTGACTGTGAAGCGATTTTCCTTCTTCTGCAGCGGCAGCAGCTTCTTCTTCAGCAATTGCTGCAGGAGTTTCTTCTACGGCTGGTTCTACTTGTTCAGTAGCAGTTTCTGTTGCAGCTGCTTCTTCTTCCTGAGCAAGCGCTACGTTTGACGCCATAAAAAACAGCATCCCAAATACGGCTATTAACGCGAATAGTCTTTTCATAATTGATTTGAATTTTTAATTAATAATCTCTTTGAATTTGTTTTTGTATTGCTTTTAAATATAAATTCCTTTTTTCTACAAAAAACATGCCCTAAAATGCATATCCTTTAAATAACAAGAACGGCTCATTTTTGCGGAGAGAGAGGGATTCGAACCCTCGGTACCCTCTCGGGTACACACGCTTTCCAGGCGTGCCAGTTCAGCCACTCCTGCACCTCTCCAATATTATTTTACGTGGCTCCCCAAAAATGAGGGGTGCAAATTAATAAAAAATTGCGAAAAAAAAACTTTGCTATTCACTAATTTCCCCACGCAAACTTTTATTCAGATACATTTTAATTTCCGCAGGTTTTAAGCCTTGCCCAAGCAAAAACATAAGCTTTGTAATAGCGGCTTCGGTGGTCATATCTTTGGCCGAAACAACACCTGCATTCAACAACTCTACACTTGTTTGATATTGACCCATAACTACCTTGCCTCCCTGGCATTGGGTAACATTTAACACCACCACTCCACGCTTAATTGCTTTTTTTATACAGTTTATCAACCATCTCGAGGTAGGCACATTACCCGATCCAAAGGTTTCTAAAACAATACCCTTTAAACCCGGAGTGTTTAATACCGAGTTAAATACATTTTGATTGATTCCCGGAAATATTTTCAGAATTACAACATTGTCATCAAAGTCGGTATTTACTTTTAGTATCCCTTTATTTTCCGGATAATAAATAAATTCGGTACTGTATTTTATATCAATTCCAGCCACTGCCAGCTCCGGATAGTTAACCGAACGGAAGGCGCTGAACAATTCCGCATCGCGTTTTAATGTACGATTTCCCCGGTATAACTTAAAATCGAAATAAACACATACCTCTGGCACAATACTAATGTTGTTTTGTTTTGCTGCGGCAATTTCCACGGCTGTTATCAGGTTTTCCTTGCCGTCGGTTCTAATCATTCCTATTGGCAGTTGAGACCCGGTAAGAATGATTGGTTTGTCGAGATTTTCAAACATATAACTTAAGGCCGATGCGGTATAAGCCATGGTGTCTGTTCCATGCAAAACAACAAAACCATCATAGGAGTTATAATGGCGCTCTATGGTTTTAGCAATCTTTATCCAGGTTATCGGATTCATGTTTGATGAATCGAGGGCCGGATTAAAAGTGATGGTTTTTATAATAAAATCGAACTTCTTGAGCTCCGGTACCACTTCCTGAATTTTTTCGAACTTCACCGGAATCAGCGATCCGTTTTTAGGATCCTGAACCATACCAATAGTACCTCCGGTGTAGATAATTAAAATGGAAGTTTTTTTGCTTGTTTTTTTGATCATTACCTTTTTATGAAATCGGCATGCAAGTTATTAAATTCCAAATAAATTCCGGGCATTGGTTGTGGTAATTTCAGCAATACGGGTAAGCGGCAAACGATAAACTTCGGCAACCTTTTGGGCTACATGAACAAGATAAGAACTCTCGTTTCTTTTTCCTCGCTTGGGAACAGGGGCCAGGTAAGGAGAATCGGTTTCCAACACCAGACTGTGAGGGTCGATACCTGTGAGTACTTCGTCCAGCTTGCTGTTTTTAAAAGTAACAACTCCGCCTATGCCTAAAAAGAATCCGAGTTCTGTTATTTTTTCAGCCTCCTCTTTTGTGCCTGTAAAGCAATGAAAAATCCCTTTTAATGTTCCGTCTTGCTCCTCGCTAACAATTTTATAGGTTTCTTCAAATGAGTTTCGCACATGCACAACAACTGGCAAATTCAATTTTTTGGCCAAATGAATTTGATAACGAAAAGCCTCTTTTT
This sequence comes from uncultured Draconibacterium sp., assembly GCF_963676735.1. NCBI lineage: Bacteria > Pseudomonadati > Bacteroidota > Bacteroidia > Marinilabiliales > Prolixibacteraceae > Draconibacterium > uncultured Draconibacterium sp. The sequence continues at coordinate 3,598,941 of NZ_OY781464.1, forward strand.
GCTCTTTTTCATACTTGCTTTCCCAGTATAAATCGATACCTATTTCGCCGATACCATAAAATTTTCGTCGTTGCAACCAATAGTCAATGGCTTCAAGTTCTTCATGGTAATCTTCTTCAACCGAGGTTGGGTGCAAGCCTATCAAAGGAAAACACATCTGCGGATACGCATCAGTGAGGTCGAGCATATGCTTTATTGATCCTGAATCGATATTCGGCAATACAATTCTTTTTATTCCACTTTCGTAAGCTCTTTGAAGTGCTTCGTCTCTATCGTGAATAAAATCTTCCGAATATATATGTGAATGCGTATCTATAAACATTTATCTAAACTTATTCTGTTTGTTTTGAAGAACTGTTTCTCAACTGTCTATCCTATTAATCTTTGGCTTCAGAAACAGTTTTACTGATAAAACAAGAAATATGCTAATAAAATTTCCGACAAATGTAAAAAAGTGTTTTTGGCTTACGGCTAAATTAACTTTACCTAAAAATTAAATTTAACATTACCTGCTAAAGGTATTTTCACCCCAACAAGATTTAGCACAAAAAAATCCATCCGAAAACCGGATGGATTTTACATATTTTACTACACGTGTGCGATTAAACCACACCCTGTGCCAGCATTGCTTCTGCTACCTTAACAAAGCCACCTACATTGGCACCTTTAACGTAATTTATTTTGTTTCCATTTTTACCGTATGAAACACAGGTTTCGTGAATGGCCTGCATAATTACTTTTAAACGTGCATCTACTTCTTCGCGCGGCCAGTTAATTCGCATACTGTTCTGCGACATTTCAAGTCCAGAAACGGCAACTCCCCCAGCGTTAACGGCTTTTCCGGGAGCATAATCCATTGCTTCGCTTAAAAAGTCCACCGCTTCTGCCGTGCAGCCCATATTTGAAGCTTCAGCTAATAATTTGCATCCATTTTTAGCAAGCACCTTTGCATCTTCAAGATTTACTTCATTTTCGGTGGCGCAAGGCATTGCCAAATCAACCGGCACCTGCCACGGACGTTCACCGGCAATAAATTCAGCACCAAACTCTTCGGCATAAGGTGCAACAATATCATTGTTTGTTGCGCGCAGCTCAAGCAGGTATTCTACTTTATCTCCGGTAATTCCTTCTTTGTCGTAAATATAACCATCGGGGCCAGAGATTGTAACAACCTTTCCTCCCAACTCGTTTATTTTTGTAATAGCTCCCCACGCAACATTTCCAAAACCTGAAACAGAGATCGTCTGCCCTTCAATATCTTTACCTATTCGGTGTAACATGTGTTGAGCAAAATAAACCGCACCAAAGCCGGTTGCTTCCGGCCGAATTAAACTTCCTCCCCAGGCCAAACCTTTACCGGTTAACACCCCGGTAAATTCGTTTTTTAGTCGTTTATACTGGCCAAACAAATAGCCTATTTCGCGTCCTCCAACACCAATATCGCCGGCAGGCACATCGGTATTAGGGCCGATATGACGATAAAGCTCACTCATAAAGCTTTGGCAAAAACGCATAATTTCACCGTCAGACTTTCCTTTTGGGCTAAAATCAGATCCGCCTTTACCTCCACCCATTGGCAATGTGGTTAAACTGTTTTTAAAGGTTTGTTCGAAGCCTAAAAACTTTAATATACTTAAGGTTACACTGGCATGAAATCGCAATCCTCCTTTATACGGCCCCAGTGCCGAATTAAACTCCACCCGGTAACCGCGGTTAATTTGAACCTCTCCACGATCGTCGACCCAAGGTACACGAAACATAATCACACGCTCGGGCTCTACCATACGTTCTAAAATTTTTGCTCGTTGGTAACGTGGATTTTTACCATAAAAATCCCAAACTGATGTGATTACCTCTTCAACCGCCTGGTGAAATTCATTTTCCCCCGGAGTTCTTCTCTCTAAGTTTGCGATGAACTCATTTATATCTGTTTTCATACTTTTAGTTTTAATCGGAAATCCGATGTTAACATTTAAACCGCAGCCGATCTGCTTCGATTTTAAATAACACGATAAAGGTAGGGAACTTAACAAGGAAATTACAAACAAAAAGAAAAGATTCAGCCCTCTCGCTAAATACTGTCTTTCAGTGCATTATACCCAAACAAAAAGATGTTACAAAACACCCTCTGACAGAAATCAGGAAATTGAACCTCATAGCGTAAAACACCTTATAAACAGTCGATTGTAAGCACAACAGGGCAATTCAATTTCAATCCAGAATTTGTCGAATATTTCACTATATAACTTTTAATATTTTTAAGGGATTTTGCTTACAAACTGAAAAACGAAACGAATTTCAGGAATTCTGTTCGTTATGCTCCGAAGCTATACATCTCCCAATCGTTGCTTTTTCTAAATAACAGACAAAAAACAGGACAAAAAAAAAGCTCTTCCCAAACGAGAAGAGCTTTCATCTATTTTTTGAGCTGATTATTACATCATACCGCCCATGCCACCCATTCCAGGAGCACCGCCCATTGGAGGCATAGCAGGAGCATCTTCTTTTTCTTCAACAATTACTGTTTCCGTAGTTAAGAACATTCCGGCAATTGAAGCTGCATTTTCAAGTGCAACACGTGTTACTTTTGCAGGATCGATAACACCAGTTTCGTACAATTTCTGGTATTCATCAATGCGGGCATTGTAACCATAATCGCCTTCACCATCTTTTACATTCTGAACAACAACAGCACCTTCTTTACCAGCATTGGCAACAATCTGGCGCAATGGCTCTTCAATTGCACGTTTAACGATTTCAACACCGGTTGTTTCGTCATCGTTGTCCCCTTTTAAGTCTTCCAGCGCAGCAATTGCACGTACCAAAGCAACACCTCCGCCAGGAACAATTCCTTCTTCAACGGCAGCACGGGTTGCGTGCAATGCATCGTCAACGCGGTCTTTTTTCTCTTTCATTTCAACTTCTGAAGCAGCACCAACGTAGATAACTGCAACACCACCGGCCAATTTAGCCAAGCGCTCTTGCAGTTTTTCTTTGTCGTAGTCAGAAGTAGTTGTTTCCATTTGAGTCTTAATCTGGTTAACACGAGCCGCGATTGCACCTTGTTCGCCAGCACCATTTACTACTGTTGTATTTTCTTTATCAACAGTAATTTTTTCGCACTGACCTAACATTTCAATTGTTGCTTGCTCCAGCTTCATTCCTTTTTCTTCAGTAATTACTGTACCGCCTGTAAGGATCGCAATGTCTTCCAGCATTTCTTTTCTGCGGTCGCCAAAACCAGGAGCTTTAACAGCACATACTTTTAACGAACCACGCAAACGGTTAACAACCAAGGTTGCCAGGGCTTCACCATCAACATCTTCAGCAATAATCATTAACGGACGACCAGTTTGTGCAGTAGCTTCCAATACAGGAAGTAGGTCTTTCATTGTACTGATTTTCTTATCGTGGATCAGAATGAATGGATTTTCAAGATCTGCCACCATTTTTTCAGCGTCGGTTACAAAGTAAGGAGAAAGGTAACCACGGTCGAATTGCATACCTTCAACAACGTCAACGTAAGTATCTGTTCCTTTTGCTTCTTCAATGGTAATAACACCTTCTTTGTGTACTTTTTTCATTGCTTCAGCAATTAATGCTCCAATTGTTGCATCGTTATTTGCTGATACTTTTGCTACTGATTCGATTTTTGCATAGTCGTCGCCAATAGTTTGTGCCTGAGCCTTAATGCTGGCAACAACAGCTTCAACAGCTTTGTCGATACCACGTTTCAAATCCATTGGATTAGCACCGGCTGTTACGTTTTTTAAACCAACGTTAACAATGCTTTGTGCTAAAACTGTTGCAGTAGTAGTACCGTCACCAGCATCGTCGCCTGTTTTGGAAGCTACTTCTTTTACCATTTGAGCACCAAGGTTTTCGTAAGCGTCGCTCAATTCTATTTCTTTCGCAACAGTTACACCGTCTTTAGTAATCTGAGGTGCACCAAATTTTTTCTCGATTACAACGTTACGCCCTTTAGGACCTAAAGTTACTTTCACGGCATTAGCCAGTTGATCAACACCACTTTTAAGCAAATCGCGTGCTTCAATATCGAATTTAATTTCTTTAGCCATCTTTTCTGATTTTTACTTTTTTCTAAATTAGTTAATGTATAAAACGTCAGATTGAGACATCAATAGATAATCTGTACCATCAATATTCAATTCAGTTCCCGAGTATTTTCCGTAAAAAACAACATCGCCAACTTTAAGTTCCATTGGCTCATCTTTTTTACCTGCACCTACCAATACCACTGTGCCAACTTGTGGTTTTTCTTTTGCTGAATCAGGAATAATGATTCCACTTACTGTCTTTTCTTCTGCCTCCTGTGGTTGAACCAGGATTTTTCCAGCAAGAATTTTACCTTTTAAATCTGCCATTTTGTTTTAGTTTTTTATGATTAAATATTTTTTACTTTTTAACGCACACTTTATTACATATTTTATGCCAAGCAACAAAACTTGTTTATGCATTTTAAAACCTGGACAAAATTGCATTTTTGCACACTAAACACCCCACAAAACACTTTACTAACACCTGAAATACTGACAATTACATCATTGTCAGAAACTCTGCCATGCTGACAGAATATTTTCCCTTTTTTACACCTGCACCAATTAATAAGACTAAATAGTATTTTATAACTGCTTTTTCGAAACCATTCCTCGTCAATCATCGTAAATTCAAAAGTCGGAAAACAAGAGCCAGTACCCCGGGACCAATAGAAACATTTAAACTAAAAGCCATGAAACTCAAGAAATTACTATTAATTGGGGTAGTATTACTACCTATGTTAGCCTGCGATGAACCAGACACTAGCTATTTAACAGAAACAAATCTGGTTATTGACATTCCCATAACAGCGCACCTGTCGACATTTAATGAAAACGCAAACCCTGCCATTGAAAATTATGACTTTAATGGTATTGGCATTTTTTGTTTAGGGTATAGCAATGAACTAAAGGGTTGCCCCGGAGACATCATGCAAATAATTCCCGGCACTGGCTCTACCCTTTCGTTTGAGTGGCTAAAAAGTAGCGAGACCATTAAAAAGTTGCAGTTAAACATTTCTTACAAAACACAAGGCGAATCATTGTATGCCAAAATTAAAACGGTTGACCTTTTACAGGCAGGCAGTTCCTTGCACAACACCAACAAATCTGTAAGTTTAGACGATATTCTTGCTCCGCTAATCAGCCGCTTAAATGAAAATCCCAGGTATTATATTTCAATTCAGGTAAACGGAACAGCAAATTTCAATATCAACAAAAATGCAGAAGTTAGTATCCCCATGCTCATTGAAACTGAATATCATGCCCCACGGTTTACTCTTTAGAAAAGGGCTGGCCTTTTGATATTCTTAACTATTGTTTCACCCGTAAAAGTTCGAAACAAAAACAAAAAGCTATTTTTTACGCTTTGGCTTTATGCATGTAATGAATTGACTTTGAGCCTCATTTTATGTAACTTTATTGGAAATACTTCAAACCATAAACAAATGGATGCAAAAAAAACAATGGCCAATCATAGTTTTGATATGTTAGCTACATCAGGGGAATTTATGCACATGGTTCTGAATAATATCACCAGCTGTGTTTTATTGCTTGATAAGGACATGAAGCTGCAAGCCTTTAACGATGCTCTGAAAACTATTTTCTCGAATAAAGCAGATGAAGATATTTTATATATGCTTTGCGGAGAAGCTATTGGCTGTGCCTATCAGATTGAAGAAGCAAAAGATTGCGGCAAAACATCAAAATGTTGCACCTGCGAGTTGTGTCTTTCTGCATTTGATTCCTATCTAAACAACACGATAGTGTACAAACAACATATTCAACGGCCGTTTTTCAATAAAAAAGGAGAGCGGGAAATGAAAGATCTTCAGTTTTCAACACGACATTTCTATTTTCGAAACGAAAAATACATTATTCTGATTATTGATGATATAACTAAAAGAATTACCTCTGCTGACCAGAAACAAACACTAAACAAAAGTGACTAACAGCTTCAGTATATTGAAATAAAAAAGCCGTTCGTACTGAACGGCTTTTCCTATGTAATAAGAAAACTTTTCTAATTAATTATCACCACCTTCATCCTCGCTTGCAGGCGTTTCTTCAGTTGCTGCCGGAGGCGTGGTTGGAAATGTAGGAACCTGTGTGGGATCTACGGCTGTTTCAATTTGCTCCTGAACACGGCTTTGGTCAATACCAGCTTCTTCACGCGGAATAAACCCGGATCCAATCACCGAAAGAAATAAAAGAGCTGCTGCTAAAACCCACGTACCTTTTTCTAGAAAATCGGTTGTTTTACGAACACCCATTACCTGGCCTGACGACTGAAAATTACTGGCAAGGCCTCCACCTTTTGAGTTCTGTACCAAAACAATCAGCACTAAAAGGATACACACGATAAATATTAAAACAGTGATTAAAATATACATCTTCGTCTAATTATTATTCTTTATTAATTCAATTTCTTTAATACGGCCTGCAAAGTAAACACTTTTTTCCGGATATTTCAAACTTAATTTTTGATAGGCTTCCAAAGCCTTATCGTAGTTTTGCTGTTGAAAATATATGGAAGCTAAGGTTTCGCTAACCAGCTCATCATCTTCCTGCACCGACCGCTCTACAAAATACTTATTATCAACGCCTTTGCCTATATCTGTTTTTGCTTTATTATTTTTTATCCGGGGTTCTCCTGATGACAGAAATTTATCAATTAACGAATTATCCGACATCAGCTCGGGCTCTCCTTCCAACTCATAACCAGCCAAAACACTTTTATTCTGCTCAACTTTAAAGACTTGCCCAATTTCATCATTTAAATAGCGAAAAAGTACCTTTCTGCTGGGTACCATAACAGCTACCTTTTTTAAAACCGATTGAAACTCATCGGCCTCAACAATTTTAAGGTTTTTAAGATAGAGCAACCACCCGGCAGTAAACCACGGATAATCAGATATAAGCTGTTTCAACCCATCAAGCGTTTCGTGGTTTAATGCTTTCGCATCAGCTACAATAGAATAAAATTGCTCTTTTTCCATCTTACCAGTTTGCAATGGTTGCATTAAAGATATCCTCGGTTAGCTTATCTATAATTTCGGCACTCAGTTCTTCTTCAACCGAACTGATAGCAAGGTTACTATCAAAGTCTTCGTATGCCGAGAAGGTTTGTTCAAAATCATCCTCGGGGACCTTATGGTTTGTATACTTCACCTTTATTGATATGGTAAGGCGCGTTTGTGCCGAAATATCCTCTTTCTGGATCGACATGGGTTTAAATTCGTAACCTGTTATCTGCCCTTCAAATTCAATATCTCCATTTTCCGACAGTTCGTTTAGCGAAGTTTGCCGGGTAAGTTTTTCGCGCAACTCCTCGGTAAAACTCTGGCTGAGTGTTGGATTAATTAAGCGTGCCCTGTTTGGAAAATAATACACCGTAAAGGTTTTTACTTCAGGCGAGAGATTGGCTCCGGTAAACGAATAACTTACCTTGCACGAAGGGGCAATAGCGCCAACCAGGCCGGCTAGTACAACAATAAACAATAGTTTTTTTAGCATATTTTATCCCTTAATATCGTATTCTTTTATTTTTCGGTACAATGTTCGCTCCGAAATACCTAACTCTTGCGCAGCATATTTTCGTTTTCCGCGATGTTTTTCAAGCGCCTTTTTAATGAGCTCAATTTCTTTATCGGCCAAAGAAAGCGATTCTTCCACAAATTCTTCGGTATCCTGTATGTTATCTTTATCAACCGAGGTTATATGAATAGGGTTCGGTGCCGAATCCTTTGCCACATAATTGCCATCAGCCGTATCATAAAGGTTACGAATAATTTGAGCCTGATCTCCGGAAATAGGTGCATCGCGGTTTTCCATTAAATCCAAAACCAGCTTTTTTAAGTCATTCATATCGTTCTTCATATCAAAAAGAACTTTGTATAAAATCTCGCGTTCATTGGCAAACGACTTGTTTTCATCCTGCCGCGAAAACAGAGCAGGTAAGTTTGTTCCTCCTTCAAATGGCAGGTACGGGCTTAAAGCTTCGGCTGTAATTTCGCGTTCTTGCTCAATAATTGAAATTTGCTCTGTAATATTCTTTAGTTGACGAATATTGCCGGGCCAGCGAAAATTAACCAAAGCTGTTCGGGCATCATCTGCCAAACGCACTGGTGGCATCCGGTATTTCTCGGCAAAATCGCGGGCAAACTTCCTGAATAACAAAACAATATCATCAGGCCGCTCGCGCAATGCCGGAATGGCAATAGGCACTGTATTTAGTCGATAGTAAAGATCTTCTCTGAATTTTCCTTCGTCAATTGCCTTCGGTATATTTACATTGGTAGCCGCAATAACCCGCACATTGGTTTTAATTACCTGCGAAGATCCAACTTTAATAAATTCGCCTGTTTCCAAAACCCTTAGCAGCCTCACCTGTGTTGATAATGGCAACTCGCCTATTTCATCCAGAAAAATAGTACCTCCGTCAGCTTCTTGGAAATATCCTTTTCTGTCAGCCAATGCTCCCGTAAAAGCGCCTTTTTCGTGACCAAACAATTCCGAATCGATTGTTCCTTCCGGAATAGCTCCGCAGTTTACAGCAATATATTTTCCGTGTTTTCGGCTCGAGAACTGATGAATGATTTGTGGAAATATCTCTTTACCAACCCCACTCTCGCCGGTTACCAGCACCGACAAATCGGTTGGAGCAACCTGAACTGCAACTTCAATTGCACGGTTCAAACCGGCAGTATTTCCTATTATTCCGAATCTTTGTTTTATTGTTTGTATATCCATAATGTATTCAGTCAACAGGGTGCAAATTTACAATTTTTCGCCTGCAATGACAGAAAGTCAGTTACAATTAAGTTTTTTTAGTTTTTATTCGGCATAAAGAATTCCTGGTTCTACGAATTAATATATTGTTTGCTAAAATGAAAAATTTTCGGGGATTGTTATCTTTGAAGCCTCATACTTTTGAGACTTCTGAAAATTTATTTCGGAAACAAAAACAAAACCGCTTCGCTATGAATTTTATTGGAATAATACCGGCCCGTTATCAATCCACCAGATTTCCGGGAAAACCACTGGCAATAATTAAAGATAAACCCATGATTCAGTGGGTTTATGAAAATGCATCAAAAGCATTGCCGTATGTTTGCGTGGCTACTGACGACGATCGTATTTATACCACAGTAAAAGCATTTGGCGGAGAAGTAGTAAAAACATTGCCATCGCACCAAAGTGGTACTGACAGGTGTGCTGAAGCCGCCTTAAAAATAGCACAATCAAGAACTTTTGATGTTGTTATTAATATACAAGGAGACGAACCTTTTATAAACCCGGAGCAGATTAATTTATTAAAATCGTGTTTTAAAGAAGAGGTTGATATTGCTACCCTGGTAAAAAAGATTGATACCGAAGAGGAACTTTTTAATCCGAACCGGCCAAAAGTAGTGCTTAACAACAAGCATTTTGCACTATATTTTAGTCGTTCTCCTATTCCCTATGTTCGCGGTGAGAAGAATAAAAACTGGATAAAAAATCATTGTTGTTTCTGGAGCCACATTGGCATGTATGCCTTTAAAGCCGATGTTTTACAAGAAATTACAAAACTTGCACAAGGAAAACTCGAGTTAGCCGAATCATTAGAGCAACTCCGCTGGCTGGAAAATGGGTATAAAATTAAAACCGCAGAAACCACTTACCAAACAATAGGAATAGATACACCTGAAGACTTAGACCAGGCATTGCAACTGTTTTAATTTTTTCCTGTCGTTATAAACAGGCATGCTATTTGTGACTCATGCCACAGGAAACAATTAAACAATATAGCCATGAGATTCATTATACTTCTTGTTTTATCCGTATTTATAGGATTTAACTCTTATGCCCAAACTGGCAACGAAACAATTCCATCACATAAAAAAACTGAAAATCAGATAAAAATTTTCCCAAACCCGTGCAAAAACAACAAGGTAACTATCGACTATCCTTCTAAAGAGATTAGCCAAATCCGACTGACAAACATTACCGGTAAACAAGTATTTCTAAAAAAATACGATTTTCCATTACCCAAAGTACAGCTTCAACTCAACGAAATTCCAAATGGAATTTATATAATCCAGATAACTACAAGCGACAACAAACACACTGCAAAAAAACTGATGATTTCACGCAATTAAATTTTGAACAATTTTAACTGTTCGGTGTATTTTACAACGGTAATTAATTACTTTCACCTGAAAATTAAAATTTAAGTTGTGAGATATACAATTTTAACACTTTTTATTCTATTGACTTTTGGGCTGCAGGCTCAAATCAGTATTGATGAAGCCCGCAAAAAGGAAGTTGGAGCTATTGTTACCATATCAGGAACAGTTACCAACGGGACGGAGCTTGGAACAATAAGATACATCCAGGATAAAACCGCAGGAATTGGCATTTACGACACTGCCTTAACCAATTTGCAACGAGGCGACTCGGTTACCGTTACCGGCAAATTAGACGATTTCAATAATTTGCTTGAAATTACTGCAATTAGCAACTATACCAAACATGCCTCGGGAGTGGCATTACCAAACCCTCAAACAATTAACATCCGCGATATTGGAGAAGATTACGAAGCCGAATTATTAAAGCTGAACAATGTGAGGTTTGTAAATGCAGGAGGACAATTTGCCGGAAATGAAAATTACGATTTTACAGATGGAACAGACGAAGGCGTACTCCGGATAAACACAAGCAGTCCACTTGTTGGGCAGGCGATTCCCACCGGAGAATTCGACCTTGTTGCGATATGTTCACAATACTCCTGGACCAACAACGATACCAGAACAGGTTATCAGCTTTTACCACGCGATGCCAACGACTTTATTTCCGGAAACAGTATTCATTTTACCACTGCTGTTCATCCAATCAACACCACAACCAACGCCATAACCCTTGAATGGAACACTGATGTTGAAGGTACTTCAGAAATCAGGTATGGCTCAACCATGAATACATCTGCGCTGGATATGCAAGCAAGTGGATCGTCAACTCAAAACAACGACGAACACACACACCAGGTGCAAATAACTGGCTTGCAGGATGCTGAAATAATTTATGTCCAGGCCTTTTCGGCCACCGAAACAGATACTGCTTTCTCGGCCATTTCTGCATTTGTAACAAAATCCAACTCAAGCGGAAAAATTAATGCTTATTTTAACTCGGCCATCGACGATACCCATGCGACCACAAATACGGCAATGAATATAGGAAATGCAATGCCCGACACCTTAATCGCCTATATTAATCGTGCCAAAGCAACAATAGACTTCTGTATTTACAACATTAATAATGCTCAAATAACCGATGCACTGAATGCGGCAAACAACAGGGGTGTTACCATACGTTTTATAACTTGCGAGTCAACAGCTCACGTGAGCACCAGTTATTTAAACAACAACATTCCGGTACTTGAACGTCCCGAGCTCGCCGAAGGTGGACTTATGCATAACAAGTTTGTAATTTTTGATGCCAACACCAGCAACCCAAACGATGCATGGGTTTGGTCGGGTTCAACCAACCTTACCGAAGGACAATTATTTACTGATGCCAACAACATGATTTTTATTCAGGACCAGGCGCTGGCAAGAGTTTATGAACTTGAGTTTGAAGAAATGTGGGGCAGCAGTAACGAACAACCAAACGCTGGAAATGCAAAATTCGGAGATGCTAAGATCAACAATACACCACACTCCATTCAAGTTGGAGACATCGTTGTAGAATGTTTTTTCAGCCCATCAGACAATACCAACCAGCAACTAATTAATGCAATGAATTCTGCTGATAATGATTTGAGTATTGAAACCATGCTGATAACCCGATCTGATTTGGCAAATGCCATTACAGATGCCTACAACCGAGGAGTTAACGTTAGTGTTTTATCAAATTATTCAGGCGACAATACCGAAACCGTGAATAACATACTGGGAAATACGCTTCCGGATAACAAATATATTTTTGATGATGTTGCTGCCGGTGTTCTTCACCACAAACTAGCCTTAATTGATGCTCAGCAGCCCGATTCTGATCCGCAGGTAATTACCGGCAGTCATAACTGGAGCAACTCGGCCAACGACCGAAACGACGAAAACACACTCATCATTCATGATGCTGATATTGCAAACCAGTACTATCAACAATTTGCCTATCGTTTCGAGCAAAATAACGGAACGCTTGTTTTATCGGCCTTGCAGATTTCATCTGTCGACCTGAAAGTATTTCCTAATCCAACCGAAGGTCAACTAACTTTAAGTGCCACACAAAATATCGTAAAAATAACGATGGTATCTTCAACGGGCTCAATAATAAAGGAGTGGCACCCCAATACAACAGCGGCTGAAATTAATTTACCACATCAAATAACAGGACTTTTTATTTTAGAAGTTGAACTGAAAAACGGGACATCCAATTCTTACAAAATTCTGAAAAAATAGAAAAAAAGCTTTCCGAACGGAAAGCTTTTTTTGCATTGTAAATTAGAATTACCTCCGAGCTTTAAGCTTCACTGCATGTCATTGAACAATTTCCTTTCATGCATCTTTCAATATCAAACACATACGTAACCAACAAAACATGATTGTGCCTAAATTAACTATTGATTAAAACCTTTTATCAAAAAGAAAGTATGTATATTAAAACCTAAATTAAAGTACAATGAGCGACAGGAGATCCTTTTTAAAATCGTTGGCCGGTGCAACTGCCGGAATTGCAATAACATCAAAAGCACTCGGAAACGACCAAAAATCGCGCGACCGACTTGGTGAAGTTCTGCCCAAACGAAAATTAGGAAGAACAGGAGAACTCGTTACCATGTTGGGAACCGGTGGCTACCACATTGGCTGGACAACCGAGCGTGATGCACAAGAAGTTATTGAAGCATCAATTGAAGGAGGCGTACGTTTTTTCGATACCGCTGAAAGCTATTCAAAAGGTGTTAGTGAGGAGCGTTATGGAAAATACCTCACTCCCAAATATCGCGATTTGGTTTTCCTGATGACCAAGTCGACCGGACGCGATGCTAAAACCGTTCAGGAACACCTCGAAGGCTCGCTTCGGCGCTTAAAAGTAGACCAATTGGATTTGTACCAGGTTCACTCTATTCAAACTCCTGACGATGTGGACAACCGCATTAAAAATGGCGTTTTAGAAGTATTACTAAAGGCGCAGCAGCAAGGCAAAATAAAATACCTTGGATTCACCGGCCATCAAAACCCTTATGCTCATACCCGCATGCTTGATCAAACACAAGAAAGCGACATTTTTGATACCGTATTAATGCCCGTAAATGTGCTCGACCAAACCTATTTCAGTTTCACCAAAAACGTTATTCCTCCAGCCTTGGAAAGAAATATGGGAATACTTGCCATAAAATCATTAGCCGACGGAAGATTCTTTGCAAAAAAAGAAAAAGTAAACTGGACATCAGATGATCCTTTAATACCAAATTATTTAAGCATTAAAGAGGCCATGCATTTTGTATGGTCGCTACCGGTAAGTGTTCTTATTTCAGGAAATGAAAATGCAACCTATATGCGTGAGAAAATTGCATTGGCACGATCGTTTACTGCACTAACTGAAGAACAAAAACTGGCTCTTGTTGATAAAGTGCGCGATATTGCCTTAACCGGTAAACTGGAATACTTTAAAAAGAAAGAAGTTTAAATAGCATACAAAGAAAAATCCCGGTGCCTCTGCAACCGGGATTCAAACTAAACCTAACTAAACCAAACTTATGAAAAAACAGCAAATTGCTGTGAAGTATTTTTATTTCTAATCTGTTTTCTGAAAAAACGAGCTTTTTCGCTTTTCAGTTTAATTGTTTTCATGACACTTGGAAAATTACAAATACCGTGCCAAAAACTAATTTCAGGAGAACAAACTGGAGTTGACCGTGCAATTTTAGATGCCTGCCTTGTCAATTCATTTCCATGCGGGGGTTGGTGCCCCAAAAACCGTTTGGCCGAAGATGGAATAATCTCCCGAAAATATCCTTTAACCGAAATGCCTGAAACCGACTATTGCTACCGAACGCGCCAAAATGTGTTCGACTCTGATGGCACTCTGATTCTAACTCCGGGACAACCGAAAGGAGGCACGCTATTAACCGGAGACTATGCCCGGGAGCTAAAACGTCCTCTAAAAACCATACACCCTGAGATGAATCCAAAACATTTAAGCCCCTGGTTAATTTGCAATAACATTCAAATCCTTCATATCGCAGGCCCTCGGGAAAGCGAATGGCCCGAAGCCTATCCAAAAGCCTATCAAATTGCTGTAGAACTTATCGTTCAAATTAAATTATATGCAATAGAAAGCAGGCCCTGATTTTATTTCAAAAAATAAATATCTTTGCGCAAAATTTTAGGGAACCATTTAAAGGAATGGTTGTTAACAGGTAGTAAATGGAGAATATTCGGAATTTTTGCATAATTGCACACATTGATCACGGGAAAAGCACTTTGGCTGATCGCCTTTTGGAGTTTACCAAAACAGTTAGCGAACGCGAAATGCATGCGCAGGTGCTTGACAGCATGGACCTGGAACAGGAACGTGGCATTACAATTAAAAGCCATGCCATACAGATGGACTATGTGCATGAAGGAACTGCATTTAAACTAAACCTGATTGACACACCCGGACACGTTGATTTCTCGTACGAAGTTTCAAGATCGATTGCAGCCTGCGAAGGTGCCCTGCTGATTATTGATGCCACACAAGGCATTCAGGCTCAAACCATTTCCAACTTATACCTGGCCATTGAAAACGACCTTGAAATTATTCCGGTACTGAACAAAATGGATTTACCCAATGCAATGCCCGAAGTGGTAGAGGACCAGATAATTGACCTGATTGGATGCGACCGTGAAGATATAATCCGAGCCAGCGGCAAAACCGGCGAGGGAGTGCAAGAAATACTCGACCATATTATTGCCAAGGTACCACATCCGCAAGGCGACCCCAATGCACCCTTACAGGCTTTAATCTTTGATTCGGTGTTTAACTCGTTTCGCGGAATTATAGCTTATTTTAAAATACAAAATGGCCAGATACGCAAAAAGGACCTGGTAAAGTTTGTTGCTACCGGCAAAAAATACGACGCTGATGAAGTGGGCGTATTAAAACTGAGCATGCAGCCGCGCGACGTGTTGGGTCCCGGCGATGTTGGCTATATTATTTCAGGAATTAAAACTGCCAAAGAAGTTAAAGTTGGCGACACTATAACCCATGTTGAAAAACCTTGCGATAAGGCAATTGAAGGTTTCGAGGAAGTTAAGCCAATGGTTTTTGCAGGTGTTTACCCAATTGATGCCGATGATTACGAAGATTTACGTGCAGCAATGGACAAACTGCAGCTAAACGATGCTTCGTTAACCTTTGAGCCGGAATCATCTGCGGCTCTTGGATTCGGATTCAGGTGTGGATTTTTAGGGTTGTTGCACATGGAGATCATTCAGGAAAGACTCGAACGGGAATTCGAC
The DNA here is from genome assembly GCF_963676735.1 of uncultured Draconibacterium sp. Classification (NCBI taxonomy): domain Bacteria; kingdom Pseudomonadati; phylum Bacteroidota; class Bacteroidia; order Marinilabiliales; family Prolixibacteraceae; genus Draconibacterium; species uncultured Draconibacterium sp. Next base: position 3,614,479 of record NZ_OY781464.1, read on the forward strand.
ATGAATGTGATTACAACAGTACCTAACGTTTCGTACAAAGCACAACTTACCGATGGTAGTGAAATAACGGTTTACAATCCTTCGGGAATGCCGGCATCAACCACTGTTGAAGAAATACAGGAACCGTACATTCGGGCCAACATTATTACAGCATCGGAATTTATTGGGCCGGTAATGACCTTGTGCCTCGACAAACGTGGTGAGCTGATAAGCCAGAACTACCTTACCGCCGAACGCGCCGAGCTTGTATTTAATCTGCCGCTTGGTGAAATAGTTTTTGACTTTTACGACAAACTAAAAAGTATCTCAAAAGGTTACGCATCTTTTGACTACCATATGAGTGGCTACAAACCAGCCAAACTGGTGCGACTTGATATTTTATTAAATGGCGAAATGGTTGATGCCCTGTCAACCTTAATACACTTTGATAATGCCTATCCGTTTGGACGTCGTATGTGCGAAAAACTAAAAGAACTTATTCCGAGACAACAATTCGACATAGCCATTCAGGCAGCCATTGGCGCTAAAATTATTGCTCGCGAAACGGTTAAGGCTGTACGAAAAGATGTAACTGCAAAATGTTATGGAGGCGATATAACCCGAAAACGTAAACTCCTTGAAAAACAGAAAAAAGGAAAGAAAAGAATGAAACAGGTTGGAAATGTTGAGGTTCCGCAAAAAGCTTTCCTTGCAGTATTAAAACTCGACTAACAAAAACTCATCATAAAAAATGCCCGAATGAAGATTCATTCGGGCATTTTTTTTCGTTTTAGTATAAGGCATGGTATTAAACAATCAATTTATATCCTTTTCCATGCACATTAATTATTTCAACAGAAGGCTCATCTTTTAAGTGTTTACGCAGTTTGGTAATGTATACATCCATGCTTCGTGCATTAAAATAGTTATCATCAATCCAAATTGATTTTAAGGCATAGTTTCGTTCCAATACTTTATTTGCATTCTGGCAAAGCAACTTTAAAAGGTCCGATTCTTTTGTGGTTAGTTTTACGGCATCATCGCCTTCGCTAAGTGTTTGCTTTCGAGTATCAAAAGTATATTTCCCCAGGGTAAATACCTGCTGAGCACTGGTTTGTCCTTCCTGCGAGGTACGACGCAAAATTGCCTCAATGCGCATAATCAGTTCTTCCATGCTAAAGGGCTTGGTTATGTAATCATCGGCCCCCAGCTTAAAGCCCTCCAAAACATCATCTTTCATGTTTTTTGCCGTTAGAAAGATAATGGGGATATCGGCATTTATTATACGAATATCTTTGGCAAGGGTAAAACCGTCTTTTTTTGGCATCATTACATCCAACACACAGATATCAAAATGCTCTTTCATAAAACCTTTATATGCAGCTTCGCCATCGGGATAGAGTTCGGCATCAAATCCTTTAGCTACTAAATATTCTTTTAACAACAATCCTAAATTCTCGTCGTCTTCGGCTAATAATAATTTTGTTTTTTGTTCCATGGTTAATTACTTATTTGTGGGAAATAAATTTTAAACTTTGTTCCTTTATTTAATGCACTTTCAACTTTAATTGTACCGTTATGCAGGTCTACAATTTTTTTTACATAACTTAAACCCAGTCCAAATCCCTTAACGTCGTGTACATTACCTGTTGGCACCCGGTAAAACCGATCAAAAATCTGCGCCTGATGTTCTTTAGCAATTCCAATGCCATTATCCTGCACAGAAATAAGCAGCTGGCCTTTTCGGTTTTCAGTTTTCACCCAAATTTCCGGTTTTTCCGAGCTGTACTTCATTGCATTGTCAAGCAAGTTAAAAATTACATTTGTAATATGCACCTCATCTCCTTTAATAAGTGCGTTTTCTGCTAAAATTTCGGTATGAAGTGCTCCATTTTTGTTGTTAACACGCAGCTCAAAATTACCGGTAACGGTGCGTACCATATTGTTTGCGTCAAATTCGCGCAATTTTAATTTTAAGCGACCTTCGTTAAACACAGCCATTTGCAACACTTTTTCAACCTGAAAGCTCAATCGTTTACTTTCCTGGTTGATAACCCGCGAAACATGTTCGATAGTTGATGGTGTATTAGCAATACTGCCATCTTGTAACATCTGACTGGCCAGGGAGATAGTTGAAATCGGGGTTTTTAACTCGTGTGTCATGTTATTAATAAAGTCGTTTTTAATATTCGACAACTTTTTTTGACGCATAATTACCATCAAAGCGTAGGCAAAAATTGCCACCAACAATCCGGTTAAAATTATGGTGGGGATAATTGTTAGCCCGGTTTGCTTAAATAAATATCCTTTTTGATGTGGAAAATAAACATTCAGGTAATTGGGTTTGGCGCCACCGTAATCATTCTGAAACAATAGCTGACTAAATTCTTTTGTATTTTTCCCGACATGATAGTCTTTTTCGCCAACCAGAATATCTTCGCGCCCTAATGTTGCATTTGTAACTGCGTATTTATAGTCCAGTCTTATATCGGCCTGGTTCATTGCCAAAGTTAAAAGGTCTGCCAAACGTGTGGTATCAACACGTTTTTCAATCGGTCTGTCTTCCAGGTACAAAATTTCAAAATTCTTCCAGTTAACATCACGCAACCATTGTTCCCTGCGGCGTTCATTTTCCTGTCGGCTTATCAATAATTGCTCAATGGTTAAAAAGCCGGTACCACCATTTACCGTATCTTGTTTTTGCATTTGATAGCGTTCTTCAAGCTGGCCGTACACTTTCTTTTGAGAGAACGAAAACTGAAAATTCAATAAGCTACCTTTATTTCCTCTCGGAAAAACACCATTGAATTCGTTAGCACCGCTTCCGGGAATTAGTCCTTCCCGAACATATTGTCGGGCAATATATTCCTCATCGGCCTCCAACTGCCGTGCAACCTGTACCAAAGCATTAATAACCTGCTTATTAAACTGCTCCTCCCTGATATCGGCTGCCGATTTTATCATCGACGCCTGCACCAATATCAACCCCGACAGCACAACAGCCATCAACACTATTAATGTTATTAACATTTTTCGACTCATGCGGCAAAGATAATTTTAAAGAAATGCTGATAATATGGCACTTAACATTATTTAACAGGATATAGTGATTTGTAAAATTAATTAACCAACCACAAGCCAGTACAGCCTTAATTTCGCATTATTTAAAACTTTTCAGTTAAAACTTTCTCTATTACTTCCGGGAAATGACGGTATTCGAGCTCGTGTACTTTTTGGGCAACCATTTCGGGGGTATCTTCAGGTGTAAGCTCGCATTTGGCTTGGAATATAATTTTACCTTCATCGTACTTCTGGTTTACGTAATGAATGGTAATACCGGAAAAAGCTTCTTTGTTTTCCACAACTGCCTGGTGTACATTCATTCCGTACATTCCCTTGCCGCCATAGCGGGGTAAAAGCGCCGGGTGAATATTGATTATTGTGAAGTTTTCAACGAGGTTTTCGGGTATTAACCATAAAAAACCGGCCAATACAATCAGGTCCACTTTACGATTTCTTAATGTTTGAACAATATCGTTTGTTTGATAGAACTGCTCTCGACCAAATATAAAGGTTTCCACACCGTTATTTTTTGCCCTTACCAAGGCATAGGCATCCGATTTGTTTGCCCATAGCGAATCGATGATAATTTTTTCATTACCAGAAAAATACTGAAATATGTTCTCGGCGTTGGTTCCCGAGCCTGAGGCGAATACTGCAATCCTCTTTTCTACCATTTTAACGTTTCTTTAGACTTTAAAACTTTTAAACAAATCGTTCAATTTTAGGCAATTAATCGTAATCTACGTGGTTACGTTAACATCTTTTTTAATTTTTTTCTTGGAGATTTAAACCGTAAATGTATTACTTTGCAGCGAATTATTTAAAACAAAATTTAGTATTAATTAAAATTAAGAATTATGTCTGACGTTGCAGCAAAAGTAAAAGCAATAATCGTTGATAAATTAGGTGTTGACGAAAGTGAAGTAACTACAGAAGCATCTTTCACTAATGACCTTGGTGCTGACTCACTTGACACAGTTGAATTAATCATGGAATTCGAGAAAGAATTTGATCTTGCTATTCCAGACGACGAGGCAGAAAAAATTTCTACAGTAGGTGAAGCAATCGCTCACATCGAAGCTGCTCTTTAATTTTTTTAGCATAAGAAGTTATATTATAGAATTCATTTATGGAATTGAAACGGGTAGTAATAACCGGTGTTGGAACCGTTAATCCTTTAGGGAATTCCGTTGAAGAGTATTGGGAGAATCTGAAAAACGGAGTAAGTGGAGCTGGGCCTATAACCCACTTTGATGCTTCGTTACACACCACAAAATTTGCTTGTGAGGTGAAAGATTTTGATCCTCTGAAATACATGGAGAAAAAGGAAATCCGCAAGTACGACCTGTACACGCAATACGCATTTGCTACAGCAGCGCAAGCTGTTGAAGACTGTGGAATTGACGTGGAAAAAGTTGACGGTGACCGGGTTGGTGTAATTTGGGGTGCAGGAATTGGAGGCTTACAAACTTTCCATGAGGAAGCAAGAGCTTACAAAGAGGAGCGTCCTCGTTTTTCTCCGTTTTTTATCCCTAAAATGATTGCAAATATTGCAGGTGGATTGGTTTCGATAAAGTACGGTTTTAGAGGTCCGAACTATACTACTGTTAGTGCTTGTGCTTCAGCATCGCATGCCATGATTGACGCTTTTAACACCATTCGAATGGGAAAAGCCGACATGATGCTTACCGGTGGTTCAGAAGCTGGCGTTAACGAAGCTGGTATTGCAGGATTTAACTCGATGCGTGCCATATCAACCCGCAATGATGATCCGAAAACTGCTTCACGCCCATTTGATAAAGACCGCGATGGTTTTGTTATGGGCGAAGGTTCTGCAGCATTTATATTCGAAGAATATGAACATGCTGTGGCGCGTGGAGCAAAAATTTATGCAGAAGTTGCAGGTGGTGGAATGTCGGCCGATGCCTACCACATGACAGCCCCTGACCCGGAAGGGAAAGGTGCTGGATTGGTAATGAAATGGGCATTGGAAGATGCAGGATTGAAACCTGAAGACGTTGACTACATTAACGTTCACGGTACATCAACTCCGCTTGGCGACATTGCAGAGCCGAAGGCGATAATCAAAACATTTGGTGAACATGCTTACGAGTTAAGCATCAGCTCAACCAAATCAATGACCGGTCACCTGTTGGGTGCTGCCGGAGCCGTTGAAGGCCTTGCCAGTGTTTTAGCCATTATGAATAACCTGGTTCCACCTACTATTAACCACACAACTCCAGACCCTGAAATTGACGAGAAGTTGGATTTCACATTCAACAAAGCCAAAGAAAGGGAGATTAATGTAGCTATTAGTAATACATTTGGTTTTGGTGGTCATAATGCAACAGTAGTTTTCAAAAAACTATAGGAAACTGTGGTTAGAAAAATAGTACAACGGGTAAAACTCTTTTCGTCTGATCGGAAAGAGTTTTACTTGTTTTTAAAAGAATTATTAGGTTTTTACCCTCAAAACCTGCGTTTGTACGATCTTGCCTTTATTCATAAGTCGGCCTCGATGGTTGACTCGCAAGGCAACTTTGTAAATAACGAACGTTTAGAATACCTTGGCGATGCCATTTTAGGCGCAATAATTGCTGATTTCTTATACAACCGTTTTCCGCAAGAAGACGAAGGCTTTTTAACCAAAACACGCTCAAAACTTGTAAATCGTGCTATTCTTACTCAGCTTACCCACGACATGGGCTTGCACGTTTTTATCGATTCGAATACCACAAAAAACATAGACAAAAGCCACATTTACGGCGATGCGCTGGAAGCCTTAATTGGGGCAATATACCTGGATAAAGACTATAAAACAGCAAAGTTTTTTGTTACCAAAAAGATCCTTCCTCAATTTGTCGATCTGAACGAAATAGAGCAAGAGGATTCAAATTTTAAAAGTCAGTTAATAGAATGGAGCCAGAAAAATAAACGCGACATTGAATTTGAAACCACCGAAGAGACCGACGAAAAACTGAAACAGCCTAAGTTTAAAGCCATTGTAAAAATTGATGAAGAAAAAGTAGGCGAAGGTATGGGAACCTCGAAAAAAGAAGCTCACCAGAATGCAGCACGCGAAACGTTAAAAAAGCTTGATGAGTTGTAAATCTTCTGATGAGTAAGCACCTAATCCGTAGTGTTTATTAAATTTGCCCGCAATTACCCAAAATGGAGAAACTATTAATTATAGCACTTGGATTTTTTGCCCAGGGATTATTTTTTATCCGGACCATTGCTCAATGGTTTAAATCGGAAAAAGAAGGAGAAGTAATTTCGCCGGTAATTTACTGGCAAATTAGCCTCGTTGCCAGCATTTTAATGCTTACCTACGGCATATTACGGCACGATTTTGCCATTGTTATCGGGCAATCGTTGGTGTATGGTATTTATATACGCAACCTGCAGCTTAAAAATGTTTGGCAAAAAATGCACGGGGTGTTAAAAGTGCTTGCATTGGCTATTCCGGTAGTCTATTGGGTTTGGCTGCTCAGCTCCGGAAATTTTGCCCATATTCTCCACAACAAAACCGTTTCGCTTTTTTGGATGATTTGGGGAACTACTGCGCAAATCGTATTTATTTCGCGTTTTTTTTACCAGTGGATTCACTCCGAAAATAAAAAGGAATCGGTGTTTCCCCTTGGGTTCTGGATAATAAGTACAGCCGGATCACTAATGATTTTTACCTATTCAATTGCCCGACTCGACCCGGTTTTATTTGCCGCCCACAGCCTGGGCCTTTTTACCTACATACGAAACATTTTTTTGCATTACGGGAAAGGCAGTTTGTTTGAAAGTTTAACGAAAATTCCGGTGCTGAATAAAGTTATTGGTAAAGTTTCGGATAAAATAAAATAGGCCGGCCTCACGAAAAAACCGACCCACTTTTTTGTTCCTTATTGTTTATTGTTTTCCGGTCGTTTTGACTTTATCAGCTCTCTTACTGCAGCGTAAATAATCATACAAAAAATAAATACAAACAACCCCCACACCGGCGCATAAAAACTTACAATTGCTCCTGTCATTACAATCTGAGGCGACACATCTGCTGCTGCTTTTATGGCCTCAAGTGCCTGAACAATTCCCACTAATTGCGACAAAAAGCCGGTGGCCAATGCTAATGATGCCGCTATTTTTATCAGTCCCACAAGTTTAAGGTCTACCTGCTTTTTTGAAAAAACCGCAATAATTTTCCAAACGGCAACAGCCATTGCCAGCAAGCCAAATAAAGTTATCCAGTGCATAAATGGGCCACCTATTTTGTAGGCTTGCACCAGGTAACCAAATCCTGTTTCAGTTCTGTCTAATTCAATCATTTTTCTTTGATTTAAAGTTACACATGCAAACTAAAGCTTCTCCATTTTTTTGCACGAATTTTATCGATAAACAACCCAAAAGCCATTTTTAACAACAGCAAACGGCTTGCGATGTGTTCTAGCGGCGAATTTGGTTATTCAACACTTGAATGGTGCTTTTTATCGATTGAATTTTATAGATACATAATTCATGCTTATTTTTTAATTTTATAAAACTATGGCAGCTCAACTGCAACATACTATCCAAAAAACCCGGCAATCAAAACTTGTGCGTGTTGCCTATCACCTTATCTTTTGGGCGATAGTTGGCTTTTTTTACTTTTTTGTTTTTTACTGGAATAGTGCCTTCCCCCTCGTTTCTGTTATTTTTACGATTGGCTTGCTTCCTGTGGCAGTTGTTACCACCTACACTTTTAATGCGCTTCTTATTCCCAAATACCTGAACAACAAACGCTACGGCTATTTTATTTACCTCAGTATATTTACCCTGCTTGTGTCAACCTGGCTATCGTTTTTAATTGTTTTTTATGCGCTTATTCACTTGTTAAATACTACTGCCTCGCTCGAGCCGGCCGTGTTACACCCCGAGCTGCAGGTGCTATCCTTAAATTTTATTGTGTTTTTTGCTATTGCCGTAAAACAGGTGAAACGTGCCTTTTTTATTCAGCAAGAAAAAAACGAACTGCAGCAAAAGAAACTTCATACCGAACTAAAACTTAAAGAAGCAGAACTAAAATTGCTAAAAGCGCAAATACATCCGCATTTCCTTTTCAACACTTTAAATAATTTATATGGGCTAACCATGGAAAAATCGGATGAAGCCCCGGAGCTGGTACTTCGTTTATCGGAAATACTGGATTATATTTTATACCGCTGCAACGAAAGAAGGGTACTTCTTAACGATGAAATTGCCAACCTGCGCAACCACATCGAGATTGAAAAAATAAGATATGCCGAAGATAAACTAACCATCTCCGCGGATATACCTGAGGAAACAAATAAGCTGCAAATAGCACCGTTATTGCTACTACCATTTGTTGAAAACGCATTTAAACACGGAGTTAGCCATAATACCGGATCGGCTTTTGTACACATTAACTTATTGGTAAAACATACCGCGCTGCATTTTGCCATTGCGAATGCAAAAAACGAAACCAGCCAGCCAAACCAAACCTACTCGAAAGGAATTGGCCTGCAAAATGTTAAGAAACGCCTGGATTTGCTTTACCCCAACAGATACGATTTAAAAATTAACGACAGTGCTACAACATTTTCCGTAACTTTAACTTTACAATTAGAAACTTAATGTACCGATGCCTCATTATAGATGACGAACCCATTGCCATTAGGGTTATTCGGAAACACCTGTCGGTTTTTTCAGATTTCGGGGTGGTGGCCGAGTGCAGCAATGCCCTTGAAGCTTTGCCCATTCTGCAACAAGAAACTATCGATCTGATATTTTGCGATATTCAGATGCCGCAACTTACAGGAATCGACTTTATTCGCTCCCTGTCGCACCCTCCCAAAATAATATTTACAACAGCTTACCGCGATTATGCCGTTGATGCTTTTGAGCTAAACGTGGTAGACTACTTACTGAAACCCATTTCGTTTGAGCGATTTACCAAAGCCATAAACCATTTTCTGGAGCAAGAGGTGCAACCAAAAGAAATGCCCCACTCCGACGATCTCTCAGCCAATACACGCGATTTTATCTTTTTAAAAGCCGATAAAAAACACTACAAAATTAACCTGTCCGATATTTTATACTTCGAGAGCCTGGGCGATTATGTAATTGCCCATACCGCCGGCAATAAAATTGTCAGCAAAGAACGCATCAGCCATCTGGCCGAAACACTTCCGGCGAGGCGTTTTATCCAAATTCACCGCAGTTACATCGTTTCCATCGACAAAATACAGTCGCTTGGGCCGGGTTTTGTAGAAATAAAAAATAAGAAGTTGCCGGTTGGACGAAACTACAAAGCAGATTTGAGCTGGTTACTAACAGATTAGAGAAACTTTATAGCTTCTTTAACCGTCATCTTTTCTCTGATGTTTCGGTTTTTGGCCAATTCATTACAAACCGATATTTTGCCATTCTCCAATACATCCTCTCCGTTAAAAATCTCGGCACTCATACAGTCAACGGTGCAGGCTAAAATTCCGTTACTATTTAACACCCGGAGACTCTTTATTCCTGAATTGTTTTTACCAATTCCGGCATCGTTAAAAAACACTGCTTTTACCTTGTATTTCTGAGCATATTCTCCTGCACTTAATCCACCGTGCGAGCCACACACAACAATATCTCCGTAGTTGCTTTTATTTAGAAAAGTAATGCTATCGGCAACGGTAACGGCTACTCCATCAACCTGAATTTGTTGTTGTTGCTTCAGCTCATTTTTGCTCCCATTTTCTTCTTTGGGGGTAGGCGATTCAGTAGCTAAACTTTCAGGATTAGGTGAGGAGATTTTGGCAAGATGACTTATTTTGGCAACGGCTTCATGTACGGTATCGCCCTTTTGTATGCCGGCTGCTTCGGCTTGCGGGCTAAGGTGACTAATGATTCCGCTTTCCCAGGTATCGTGTGATATCCCAATCTCGGCGCTGTAATTATCTACGGCACAAGCCAAAATACTTTCAGCTTCGTAGTACGAAAGACCTCTAATGCCTGCCTCGTTTTTCCCGATTCCCGCGTTGTTCAGAAATACAGCTTTTACCCCACAGTTTTTTACATGTTTGGCTAAATTGCTGTTACCTCCGCAATGCGATCCGCAAACAAGAATTGGCGAAGTATTGCCCGCTATTAAATCGCCTAAACTATCAAGCAATAGTAAACCTTCAGGTATTTGCATGCCATTGTTTTTTTCTAATTTCAGAAAAGCCTAACAACGTATGGCTACCGACTCCACAGTCATAAGTTCCTCCTGGGCAATCTTTGCACCCATTTCGTAGGCTTTTATATTGCCTTCAACAAATTTTGCAGGAACATTCTCCTCTACAATCTGAATCATTTCGTCATGTGCGTAGCCTCTTAGCTCGGCGTAGTAACCCAGCATAAACACATTCATCATTTTGTTGATGTTAAAATTCACACAGGTGTGCTCATCGGGGTTAATGATAAATTTTTGCTTGTTCGAGCTTTTTATCATTTCTGTTTTCGATTCGGGCAAATCTTTTTGCAGACGCATGTTAACACTGGTTGGCGTTAACTCGTAAGTACTGGTTAATAAAATACCGTCTTCTTTTAATGCATGCAAATGACGAAGTGTTTCGGTTTGCTCAAAAGAAATCACGTAATCTACATCTCCGGCCTTAACAAAGGGCGACAACACGGGTTGAGTAGAATAACGAAAATGGCTTTCGACACCGCCACCGCGTTGCCCCAGGCCAATCACATCTGATATTTTTAACTCGTATCCTTTTTTCAAATAATACTTGCTTAAAAGGTTGCTAAATAGAAGAATTCCTTGTCCTCCTACACCGGCAATGATGATGTTTTTTCCTTTGTCTTGCATTTTTAATTTTTTATAGCGTCAAACTTGCAGGCTGTTGAGCATAATCCGCAACCCGTACAAATATCCTGGTTAATTACTATTTCTGTTAATCCGTTTTGTCCTTTACTTTCTATAGCCAAACAACCAATACCTACGCACTTTCTACATTTAGTACATTCATCCTGGTCGATGTAGTACGTTTCGCTTTTGGGTAATTTGAATTTGGTAACACATGGCTTTTTAACAATAACTACTGAATTTGTTTTTGCGTTTACCGCGTTTAGTATAGAGCTTTCCAATTCTTCAAATTCGTAGGCATCAACCGTTACAATATCCTTAACGCCAATGGCCTCGCATACTTTTGCAATGTCGAGTTGGTTCTCGGGTTTGTAGTTAAAGCCAAATTCGCTCGATGCTACATTTTGTCCACCGGTCATGGCCAGGCAACTGTTGTCAACTATAATCACAGTTGATTGGCTGTCGTTAAAAATCAGGTTCATCAGCCCATTAATTCCGGTTGCCCAAAAACCACCGTCACCAATCATGGCCACAAATTTATTTCCATCATCTTTGGCCTTGTTGTAACCGTGCGCCAGTGAAATACTTGAGCCCATACACTTTTGCAACGCGTACGACTCCATATGTGGGAAACAACCGATAAGACCACAGGTAACATCGGCAGCTGCCTTAATTTTGTTCTTCTTTAATACACGCGAAATAAAAGTGTGTGAACAGCCAGCACAGGCTACCGGAAGACGGAAAGGCACACCCTCCTGAGGCAATCGTTTTGTCGCGCCTGGCACCAACTTTTCCTCAATAATGTCAGGTGTAAAACGCATCATCTCGGGGAATTTTGGAAACAATTCTTTTCCAGTTACCGAAACACCCAGATCTTTGATGTTGCGTTCCATTATGTCGTGCCCATCTTCAATCACGTATAGCTTATCAACGTGTGCGGCCAGTTCTTTTATCTGTTTTTCAGGCAGCGGATGAACCATCCCCAATTTTAACACCGAGGCTTCGGGCAATACTTCTTTTACATAGAAATAAGGCGTACCCGCAGTAATAATCCCAATCTTTTTATCGTTCAGTTCCAATCGGTTGATGGCAAAGTCGTTACTGTCGGCAGCCAAACGCTTCATATGTGCCGTAAAGTCGCTAAAACATTTGGTTAACTTCGGGTGCTCAGAGCCTTTGGCCTTAGTCATAATGGTGGTCATTATCACCTTACTAAAACTAATCGGATACTTCTCGCGGCATTTTGCTTCGTACGTGTAATTATCGTCGAATACCACCTTGCTATTGGTTTTACAAATTACCGAAGTAATTTTAAGAATAACCGGAGTGCTGTATTCCTCACTAATTTCGAAAGCCTTTACCATTAGGTCCTTGGCTTCCTGGCTATCGCCCGGCTCCAATACCGGAATGTTGAACATGTTTCCGTAATGACGGCAGTCGTTATAATCATCACCTGCAATACGACCTACATCATCTCCAACCACCAGTACCAAACCACCGTTCACCTGGCTACCCGCAGCACCACCTAAAGCATCGGCGGCTACATGTAAACCAACGGTTTTCATTATGGCCATACTTCGGTAACCTGCAAACGAGGCACCTATGGCTACTTCTAGAGCAACCTTCTCGTTGGTCGACCATTCGCAATAAATTTCCGGGTGTTTATAGTGGGTATAATCCATTACCTCGGTAGAAGGTGTTCCCGGGAATCCCGAAGCAATTTTTACACCCGCCTCAAAGGCTCCTCTGGCAACGGCCTCGTTACCATTCATCATTTGCATTGTTGCAACCTCAACTCCTGTCTGCATATCTTAAAAGTAAATCCCGTCTGTAAAAAGGATTTGGTTATAGATTTTTAGTAAATGCGGACAAAAATAGATTAATTATAGTTTTCAGAAAACATTTACTATCAATTTGATAAGAATAAGAGGTTTTTGCAATATATGTTGCAAAAATGTACGCGTATGTTAAGTTATGTTTTTTACAATAATTGGTTGATTGGCATTTAAATGCATACCAAACAGGAGAAGTGAAGTGCTTAAAACCGTACGTACGGACTTATACTGTGTAGAGCGCTAAGGCATGCTGCTTCCCTAGTAATTTTATTTCGCCCATAGCTTTAGAAGCAAATTGTTTAGGCAGCTCACCCATTTTATTCAAAAGAAATTTGGAAACAAGGATATCCACTCCCATTTCATTGCATTTTGACTGAATACGTGCTGCAGTATTTAATACATCGCCCGAATAGGCAATTTCACGCTTCACAATGCCTATCTCGCCAACCATTACAAAGCCATAATGAAGACCTGCCTTAAACTCCGGAGTAAGGCCTTTATAACGCTCACGATAATAGACTGCCCGCTCCAATAAAGTCTTCTTAATATCAAAAAAACACTGAAGACAATTTGCATTTTCAATTCCTGTATTTTGCTTCCAACTTATTACAATCTCATCGCCAACATACTGATAAATTTCTCCTTTCGAATCCAGAATTTTAGGAGTAACATCCCGAATGACATCTTTCAAAAAATTGAAATACTTACCTTCACCAAGTTGCTCTGCAATGGTAGTAGAACCCCGAATATCTAAAAACATAAAAATACGCTCTTCGCGTTTCGGTTGGAAATACTTCCCCAGGATAAAAGATTTAAATACACCTGGCCCATATTTATCGTTAACCAACAAGCCAATTAATGAAATAATTACAATCAATAGCCAGAACAAGTAGTTTTGAACAACGGTAAGCACCGAATTGGAATTCCAGACAGCCTCCCATGTATCAGGATGATTAAACGCTATGTTTAATTGAGTGGCCTTAAAGTACATGGTTGTTGTTAAAGCCACAACAAAATATACCAAACTGTACGAACACAAAATGCTAAGTAATGACCAAGCATAAGATTTAGTCCGAAGCCATTTTGACCAAAAAAATACAATACTGCTACCACCAATCAATCCTGCTGTAAGCCCGGTAATTAAACTTCCGTACAAAAATGCGGTCGGGTTTAGTCCCGATATATCAAGGTCTAACTGGATTAGTGTAGAATAGCTAGAGAAAAACTGAAGTGCTGAAATGATGGTCCAAAACAAAGTAATCCATAAAATCTTTTCAGCCTGGCTACTTATTTTTTTGATGTAAAGTGATCTTTTTTTCATTTTACCGGCTCGTTAAAGTCTGGTAGTATAAACCAAAAGTATTTTAAAGATAATCGTTTGGCGTTTTAAAGCACTACCCAGGTTCAACTTTATGCATTCTATTCTACATTTTCAGGTTCGACAACTAACCGCTACAAGAAGGTAGACCGAGGTTTAACTACCAATAGATTGTACCAACTGGGAACGGATAAAAATCAGTGCCAGCTTGTAGATTTCGCCCTATGGAAATTGCTCGTAAACCGTTAATCTATTATCCGGTATCGTATGTTCAAATAAAAGCTGCGATTGGAGATGGGAATAAACCGGAAATACAAACCGTTCTATCAAAATAGTCGATTTGTATTTCCGAGAATAATCTATTTAACTAAAAGCATCCGAATTGATTCGGTATGTGCTCTGCCACTAACTTTTAAGAAATAGCTACCTCCGTTTAACGAGTTTCCATCAATCTGCACCTGATGGCTTCCTTCTTCTAGAAACGAACGTTGCACTTCCTTCACCAGCTTTCCGGCTGAGTCAAACAAAACTACAGTAATATCATCTGGCTCTGACATTTGAATGGTTACAGACGTTTTATTTTTAAATGGGTTGGGATAGTTTTGCTGAACCGTCCAGGCTGCATGGCTTGTTTCCACATCGAAAACCGCTGTTGGAACAATTCGGGCACTGGCCGTATTACTGTAATCCGACTTGTCATCATTAAGATAAGCCTGTATACGGTAGCTGTATTCTACTCCTGCTACTACACTTACATCCGTATAGCCTTCCGTTTCTGCAGCTACTGAATCAAGAAGAGTATACCCACCTCCATCTTCAGAACGCTCAATGTAAAAACCCTCTTCATGTTCCGAATTATCGCTCCAGCTCAACTGCATTGTGGCATCAACAATACTTACACTCAGGTTTTGTGGCCCGCCGCTCAGTTGCTGCGGAATAGTTACTGCAATAACAGCACTGGCCGCTGAAACGCCTTCGCCATTATAGGCCACAATTCGGTACTCGTAACTGTAACCGGCCATAACTGTAAGGTCGGTATAACTGTTTACATTGGCTCCTGTACTATCGATGCGTATAAAATCTTCATCGAAGCTGCTTTTCAGCGAGTCTACCACCCTTCTTTCAATGTAAAATCCATCTTCGTTGTCTGAGTTATCAGTCCAGCTTAACATTACCTGGCTGGCTGCAATTGCTGACTGTACTGCCGATGGTAACGTGGGAGCTGTTGCGGTAACTGTTTCTCCTCTTCCCGATGTCCAACTGACATTATCTATTTCTATCGAACCATTTAGGCTGGTGGTATCTTTTGGAGTTACCGATACTAATTCACCCGTTTTCGTAAGAAATAAAATCACTTTTGAACGGGTAGTTACCCCATCAGTAACAAATGTTGTCACTTCCATAATCCGTAAAGCATTAAGTTGTTTTCCACCTGGAAATGTAATTTTCCCATAGGCATCTACATGCTTATCAACTGTTACTTCCTGCGTAATAGTTTGTTTTATATTCCCAACTAAGGGCACTGTGGTGGTAATATCTAAAGTTTGAGTACGTGTATGCGACTGTGTATCGCCATATTGCAAAGGCAATTTGTACTGCACCCACGCAGGGTCGAAAGTAATTATTGTTTCAATATCTCCTGAAACAGATTGTGCAACTGTTCCTGTTCCATGACTGATAAAGTCATCGCCAACCGAGTTGTAAACCCATGTGCTCGATGGGGTTCCTTCAAACACCCCACTGTAAAACGAAGCATATTCTGCTCCGGGGAAAGATGCTGCATAATCAGAACTGGCAACATCTTTACTTTCGGTTTCAAAGGTGTAGTCAGTTTGCAACTGCGAGAAGTCCCAGGTGTTTTCACCCGGATTACCCACATCCACCGAAAGAGTTGTGGTGTCTAAATAGGTAGTAACTTTTGATCCAAGCACTAAGCCTTCTTCAAAATCTGAAGCAGTAACCGAAATTTGGGCTTTAGCTGAAAAAACGAATAAGCTGAACATTACTAACAGCATTGTAGGAGTAAAATTTCTCATAAATGTGATTTTTAAATTATTTGTGTTTGATAAAATGTAATTCTCTGCTAACACATTTCGTATACAATATAAATATAATTCCTTTAAGACCCTTTACTCTTTTTTATTATTTTACTTCTTTTTCCCAATTTGAGACAGATGGGATAAAGTTTAACTTTTATCTCGTTGGTTAATATTGAAAATCGTCTTTTAACTGCCTATGCGATAACTGTAATCCATATTTAAAAAGCGGTTCTTGGCTAAACCTTTCCATTTTTAGGCTGTTTTAACTACTTTTAATACGGCAATGTAAACCGCATGCAAAACAACAAGTACATATTTCGCGAGGGTTGGATATCGATTTTTGCCAACACTATTCTTTTTGGCTTAAAATACTGGGCCGGTATTGTTACCGGATCGGTGGCGCTAATTGCCGATGCCTGGCACACCTTAACCGACTCGGTTTCATCGGTAATTGTTTTAATAGGCGGCAAAATATCGAGCAAACCTGCCGACGACGACCATCCCTTTGGGCATGGGCGTGCCGAGCACATTGCTGCAGTAATAATTGGCGTGCTGCTGGCCATTGTTGCTTTCGATTTTATTATGAAATCGGTTGACAAACTGGGCACCCGCGAGCAAACCGTTTTTGGTACCATTGCCTGGGTGGTTACCCTAATTTCAATTGTAGTGAAAGAACTTCTGGCACAATATGCTTTTTGGGGCTATCGAAAAACAAATTCCTCGATCCTTAAAGCCGATGGCTGGCACCACCGCACCGATGCCCTTTCGTCGGTAATTATTTTGATAGGCTTGCTGGTTGGCAAATATTTTTGGTGGACCGATGCCGTGCTGGGTTTTATTGTTGCCTTAATGATTGGTTGGGCCAGTTTCGAAATCCTTTCAAAAGAGACTAAAGCCCTCCTGGGCGAAAGCCCTTCGGATGAACTGTTAAAAACCATCCACGAAACAGTGCAGGCAAACTGTAAACACCAGCTGAATTTGCACCACATTCACCTGCATCACTATGGCAACCATACCGAAATGAGCTGCCACATAAAACTCCCCCCCGAAATGTCGTTATACGAAACACACGAGATTTGTACCCGCATCGAAAAAATTATTAAAAATGAATTTGGGTTTATAACCACTATTCACCCGGAACCTATTGAAAACAAATAAGAAAATAATATGAAAAACGCTCTCCTTTTTATCTTCGCACTTGCCCTGTTTGCCTGTTCAACCGGAACAAAGAAAAAAAGTGCCAATACCCAACAGGCCCCAATGAGTTATCATCTTGAAAAACTGTGGGAGTCGGACACCCTGGTTCGCACACCTGAATCAGTATTGCTCGATCGCCAACGTAACATCCTTTATGTTTCGAGTGTTAACGAAAATCCATGGGAGCTTGATGGAAACGGGTTTATCTCAAAAATGGATAAAGACGGAAATATTATCGACCTGAAATGGATTGTTGGACTTAACGCTCCAAAAGGAATGGGAATTAGTGGAAACTCGCTTTTTATTGCCGATGTTAATGCACTGGTTGAGGCCAATATCGAAACAGGTGAAATTATTCAGAAAATTGAACTGGATGGAAAACCAGACCTAAATGACATTACCACAGCCAATGACGGAAGTGTATATGTATCTGGCTCGGGGTCGGTTACCATTTATAAACTGGAGGACAAACAGCTAACCCCCATTTTTACCGGAAAAGAGGGTGAACGGTTTAACGGTTTGTTTTGGGAAAAAGAACGGATGTTGTTGTTAACCAGCAACAGCAGTATTTTCTACGAAATTCCATGGTCGACGATGGAAGCAAAAATACTTGCCGAAAATATGGGCCATGGCGATGGAATTGCACCGGTTGGCGATGGAAGTTATATTTTGAGCAACTGGAAGGGAGCCATAAATTTGCTTACAGAAGATGGGCCGCAGACAGAACTTTTAAACACACTATCGGATGAAATTAATGCTGCTGATATTGATTTTTGTATGGATGACCAGATTTTATATGTTCCTACCTTTTTTAACAACCGCGTGGTTGCCTATAAATTTGTAAAAAAATAAAAAGGTAGTCTGCTGCTTATTTACCATAAATCCGGTCAACCTAGTTGAAGTTTATGCGGGCGATATTTCCGTTGGCACCGGCAGCAAACCCTTGCCATTTTCCGGGCACACTGCGGTAGGTGTAATAACCGGCATTATCAAGATACTGCCAGTTCATTCCACCATCAAACGAAATATCGCAACCGGTTTTTCCAATGGCAAATGCGAGGTTGTTCTCTTCCGAGTTTATAAACTGAACGCACGATCGGTATTGTTGTGGCATTTTTACTGCGGGCAGCCAGCTTTTTCCGCCATTAACAGTATAAGAAGCAATGTTTGTATTTAATTCAGGCTGATCGTAAATCCCGCCAACAATTATTCCTTCATGCTCATTTTTAAAGGTTATTGAAAATATCCCTGATGTCGAAAGTTCTCTAACCATAGGTGTTTTGGCTACTTCCCAGGTTTGTCCAAAATCATCGGAATAAAATACCCGGGCAGCTTTCCCACCGCTTGCAATCCAGACGTTCCCCGATGGCAAGTATTCAATACAAGTATTTGAGGCGGCAAAATTGGCTTCGCCATTCGCAACTGCCGGCAAGTTTTTAACCCTTTGCCAGGTGTTGCCACCATCGTTTGTTTTTAGCACAAAAAATGTACTATCCACCGGGTCGCTTACTGCCAAACCATTTTGTTTATCGCCAAATTTTACCGAATTAAAAAACAAGCCACCTGTTGTATCGCTGTAAACCACATTCCAGGTGTTGCCCCCATCAAGTGTTTTGTAAGCAAAATCAGGCCCGGCAACGCCAAATACGATGGCTCCTTTTTCATCCCAGGCATGTATGCTTCTGAAATCGTTTATTTCAGCCTGTGGTATGGATACGTCTTTCCATTGGTTTCCTCCATCTGTTGATAACAAAACTGTTCCAGCGGATCCACTGGCCCAAACTACCTCTTCGTTAACCACATAAAGTCCACGTAAACTTGCCTCGCAAGAAATGGGCAATGGGGTTACCGCAAGCAAAATTCGATCTTGTTTTGAGAACTTGCACGATTGCAGCCCACACAGCAAACAGACAAATAAAAACAGGGTTTTAAACATTATTCTATAACTCAATTTAATATTGGTTTAAAACTAAAAAATTGCCAGTACACAAGGTATCGATTAATTACATATTTTTAGCTTTAGTTTTAATTCTTTTAATAAAAAGCCATGCACAACTTTACAAATGCTGTAATTTTACCAGAGAACCTGCCAACACTTGACTCCGAACAATTCAACAGGCTCGATAAAAAATACCTTTCGATTATTGTAATTCGGTTCGTTCTCGTTTTTTTAATTGCTTTTGGGGGCTGTATTGCCTTTCTGTTCCTTTCCGAGGCTACACCCGGAATACCTGTAAAAATTGCTGTATCAGCATTTATTGTTTTATGGCTTGCCTTTTCTATTGGCATTACCCTGCTTGGATTTCCGCGAAAAGGCTACCTGGTGCGCGAGAATGACATTTCGTTTAAAAAAGGTATACTTTTTTATAAAGAAACATCGGTACCTTTTAACCGTATCCAACATGTTGAGGTTACCCAGGGGATTTTAGCCAAAGCCTATAAAATTTCAACCTTAAAACTTTTTACTGCCGGTGGCAATTCCAGCGATCTTTCCATTCCGGGGTTACCCAAAAATCAGGCACAGCAACTCAAAGATTTTCTTTCTGAAAAAATTAGCAAGCATGAATAAGCCAGACCTTTCAGTTCCAAGCAGGCAATCAATTAAAGGCTTGGTCATAATTTTTATTCAAGGCATACGCTCGCTGGCGCGCATGTTCTGGGCAGTGCTTGTTGTGGTAATTTTGCAAAATAACCTGTTGCAGCATAAAGCAATCATCTTACCGGCTCTGGCAGCTATTTTCATATTGCTTGTAATTCATACCTTGCTTTATTATTTAAACTTTTATTTCTATGTGAAAGATGATGAATTTGTACTGAAAAAAGGTTATTTAAGAAAACAGGTTTTATCCATTCCTCTGGAAAGGATCCAGAGCATAAATACCAAACAAAACCTGCTTCAGCAGGCTCTTGATGTTGTGGCCCTTGAAATTGACACAGCAGGAACGGCAGGAAAAGAGCTAAAAATACATGCCCTTGAAGCACCTTACGCCAAAGCATTAAGCGCCTTACTTAAGACAAAAACCACCGAAGAAACAGAAGCAAATACTTCAGAAGCATCTGCGACCAAACCCATTGAAAGCGTGATTTTAAAACTTGAACCTATCGACTTGCTAAAAATAGGGATTAGTGAAAATCATATTCGTACGGCACTTATTATTTTGGCTTTTGGTTCGCAGCTATTTAACCAGGTACAGGAAGTGTTTCAGGAAAAAGCAGATGAATATTCCAACGAATTTATGAACTTTGTTTCCAATTCAGGCTGGGCACTAATTCTTTTTCTCATCTTATTTTTTGCAGTGGTTTCTTTTCTGTTTTCGCTGGTAAAAACGGTCTATAAATATTACGATTTCAGGCTGATAAAATCAGAAAAAGCCTACCAAATTATGGCCGGCCTGGTTAATAAACGAAATGTGCTTGTTCCGCATGCAAAAATTCAGGAGTTTAGCTGGGCCACCAACCCCATAAAAAAATACTTTGGCATTTACCATATTGCTTTTAAACAGGCTGTTAGTATGCAAAACCGCAAAAACCAGCTGGTTGATGCACCCGGCTGTTTACAAACACAACTTGATTTGTTAAAGAACGATTTATTTGGACCGGATGAACTGGATGCGCAACACCGCTTTTTTTCGCATATTCATTATTTTAGGGTGAGCTGGTTTTTTTCGGGTATTTTGCCGGTAATTGGTGCTGCCCCGTTTTTGTTTAGTTTCTGGTTTTTTTGGGTTTCCGCTGTTTTATGGCTGGCTGTTTCAGGCTTTTATTGTTACCTGCTTTTCAGAAAAAGGTACTTTCAAATCAGTACTACACAAATTCGGGTGTCGTCGGGTGCCGTTGGACAAAAATGGAATCAAATGGAACTGTTTAAGGTGCAGGCAGTACGGCTCAAACAATCGTTTTTTCAGAAACGCCGGTCGCTTGCCTCGCTGGAAATCATGAATGCTGCAGGAAGTATCAGTATTCCATACATCAGCGAATCGCTGGCAAAGCAGATGCAGAACTATTTGCTATACCATACCGAAACAGCCCAACAAAAATGGATGTAAAACAGTAAGCTAATGCTTAGCCTAAACGGTTTCAACAAATAAACAGCACACCAACAATTCCCAGCATCCGTTTTCAAACGAGTTCCAAAACACGGGCGCGCATTAAATCAAACAGAAATACCTTATGAAAGAGCGAACTAAATTCCTCGCGCTGAATTTTATTTAACAGGTTTATGTTTTTATCGGCCCGTAAACAATCGGTAGTAATAAGCAACCAGTATTTATCGAGTTTTTGCTTTTGATACAAACGCAATTTTTCATCTTTTTTTGCAATGGCCTTTCTAATATCGTCAACCACATTAGTTGAAATTCCCAGATTATTTGATCGTTCCCATACCGACGCTTCAAGTCCTGAATGGCCGGCTATCATAATTTGCTTAATCCCCTGAGGCAAATTACCGCCGTTTAACGTTTGATTAAAAAAGGGTTGCCTACCCCTGTTCTCAATTGCTGAACGGATAAGTGAAACGGTTTGGGAACGTATCACCAATTCGCTTGCCGGATTAATTCCATTATGCTGATTGAATAAAAACTTGACAAACAGTTTTCGGTCGTTCCCGAATTCAAAATGTTCGCGCATGGAATCTACCAGTTCTTCGTGGAAAGTGTTTTTAGCTTTATCTGCAGCTGAAATTTCTACCGCATTTGCCGGGTTCAAACGTGTAAGCTCGATCCCGATGCGCTGTTTGTTTTTTAATTTAACTAAAAAGTCGGGAGATTCAGAAGCAGTAATTCTCCCTTTCGGAAAATCGGAATAACACTTCCTGAAATAATTAACGAGTAAAACCTCCAGTTGCTTTTTAATTTCCTGCATCGGGTATTTTATTATTGCTTTGGGGTGGTTTTTTGCATCAGTTCAAAAAGGTCGTGTACAATGGCATCCCTATTAAAATTTTGCCAGTAAATAATTTTGTTGGGATTGCCGGGCACATCCACCCAGCTGTTACCAAGCAGTTTTGGCG
This sequence comes from uncultured Draconibacterium sp., assembly GCF_963676735.1. NCBI lineage: Bacteria > Pseudomonadati > Bacteroidota > Bacteroidia > Marinilabiliales > Prolixibacteraceae > Draconibacterium > uncultured Draconibacterium sp. Next base: position 3,636,749 of record NZ_OY781464.1, read on the forward strand.
CTGGTATTTCAACTTTTTCGCCCCAGCTTTCGTTTTTCAAAACGGCCAGTACAACCATATCAAATAAGGCGCGCGATGGCGGGTTGCCATACATTTCTGCTTCGGCAAAAAGATTGGCCGAATAATCGCCAAAGCGGTTAAATTCGCCGCCATGCCTGCCAATAATGGTGTTGTCGGACACCGGGCCTTTTCCCCGCATATGTTGCTCAATTTCGTCGGGCACAACAGAAACTGCCGAAGTACCCGACGGAGCTCCGTAGCGCACCGTAACCATCTCAAAATCCACACCCGATTCAACAACCGGATTTACTGCTGTTGTATCGTTATCCAGGTTATATTCTCCGGGGTCGGGATAATTGCCCCCCAGCCAAACCACACGCACTTTATCAATAATGCGCGGTTCTTTTAAAATAGCCAGGGCAATATTGGTGAGTTTTCCCACCGGCGCTAGCACTAATTTTTCATCTTGCATTTTCAAGGCTTCTGCAATAATAAAATCAACTGCCGGCTGACCGTCAAATCCATTTTCTGAAATGTATGGGGCAATTTCCGCATAGCTTTTATCTGCCCCCATAAACAAAGGTACCTGCCCTTCTTTATTAAACAGTTTTATAATCCGTTCGGCTTCGTCGTATTGCCCCTGAATTCCGTAACCATTGCGGGTATTATTTACCGTAACGCCAACAACATCAAAAACAGCATCGTTTAAAAATGCGTAAGCCAGGGCGTGTTGATCATCCAGCTCGTTATTGGCATCAGTATCAATCAGTACTTTCATTTTAGCCAGTGAGGTATCTTTTTGGATGGAAACACACGAGCAAACAAGAACAGGAACAAGCATTACGAGAATCAATTTCGAAACCATTTTTTTAATTTTTCAGGTTATTTTCGGGCTAATCAAAGATAGAAAAATACCTATGTTTGCAAGAGTGCCTTTCACGATTAAAAACAAAGTAATTTGTTTTTAACCGAAATACTCAACCAAAATGCATATCGGGTGTTACAATTCAAAAAATAAATAAATTATGTATCCAGGACTATTACATGCACACAACGGCTTTCGATGGCTGGTTTTAATATTTTTAGTATTTGCTGTTTTTTTGGCCATTTCAGGATGGGCAAGCAAGCGCAACTGGAATAAAGCAGACAACCTGGTTGGGCTGATTCTGGTTATTTTTATGGACATTCAGTTTTTACTTGGCCTCGTGCTTTATGCTTTTGTGAGCCCGATTACCAAAGCTGCCTTTGCCGATTTTGGCGCTGCGATGAAAAACAGCGACCTGAGGTTTTACCTTGTTGAACACTTTTTAATGATGTTTATTGCTTTGATACTGGTTCATATCGGCAGAAGAAAATCGAAGAAAAAAGCGGTTGCCTGGAAAAAATATAAACCGGCCACCATTTTTTACTCCATTGCTCTTTTATTAATACTGGCTGCAATTCCATGGGACCGGGCTTTATTTTAAGCCAGGGGATTTTGTAGCGGAAAGCACACAAAAAAAGGCTGCAAAAAAAAATTGCAACCTTTTATAAGTTTGGTTCAGCTTGTGCTTTCGCACTTATATTTTCAGGCTATTTTGATGCCCCTACCGAGTAGATATCGTTAATTAAATGCTGGTACTTTACGGACACTGCATTCCGCCTCAGCTTAAGTGTTGGCGAAAGTTCACCCGAAGCCGGAGTCCATTCTTCGTAAACCAGTCTTATTCTGCTAATTTGTTCGTGCGATCCGAGTGTTTTATTCACTTTGGCTACTTCTTTCTGTAGCTTGTTAATTACCTCGGGCAATTGAATCAGCTCTTCGTTGTTCTCATAATGCAACTTATGCTCGCCGGCCCAATCGTGTAATATCGGGAAACAAGGCGAAATAATAGCACTGGCAAATTTCTCGTTGGCACCAATAACCATCACCTGCTCAATCAACTCCGAGGTTTTTAGCTTATTTTCAATCATTTGAGGTGCAATATATTTTCCTCCCGAGAGTTTAAATATCTCTTTTTTTCTGTCGGTAATTTTCAGGTATTTATCGTCAACCAAAACGCCAATATCTCCGGTATGAAACCAACCATTTCTATCAATAACCTCTTCAGTTAGCTCCGGTGCTTTGTAGTAGCCCATCATAACACCCGGGCCTTTGCACAGAATTTCGCCATCGGCAGCAAATTTAACATCATAACCTTCCAGAATTGGTCCAACAGTTCCAATCATCATTTCGTTTTTCAGCGGATTATTTACCGCAATAACCGGCGATGTTTCGGTTAAGCCGTAACCTTCAAGCGTAGTTAATTTGGCCATACCTAACACCCGGGCAATTTGCGGCTGTAAGGCAGCTCCCCCCGAAACAATATAAGTTATATTTCCGCCCAGGGCAGCTCTCCACTTCGAATAAATCAGCTTATCAGCCAGGGCTATTTTCATTCGCATTAGCGCTCCAAACTTTTTATTGTACTCAAAATGATGTGTTAAACGAAGGGCCCAGAAATACAATTTCTTCTTCACTCCGGAAAGTTCTTTTCCTTTTGCCACAAAACCATCGTATACTTTTTCGAGTAACCTCGGAACCGAATTAAACATGTGCGGTTTTATCTCTTTTATTGAAGAAACAATTTGTGCCAGGTTACCAACATAATAAACCCCCATTCCTTTTAACTGAAAGTGGTAATTCATGCTACGTTCGTAAACATGGCATAGCGGCAAAAAACTAAGGGCTTTATGCTCTTTTCCCAAGTTGTGCAACTTAATATGGGCAACAAAGTTAGAAACCAGGTTCTCGTGGCTCAACATCACTCCTTTTGGCACACCTGTGGTTCCCGAGGTATATATGAGTGTAGCCAAATCTTTGGGCTTAATGTCGTTTTTTGTGGCTACAAGTTCTTCCTCAAATTTATCCTTATTAGCCTCTCCAAGCGATAGAATTTCTTCGTAATTTTTTGCACCGTCAACGTCCTCAAAAGTATAAACCGCTATAACACCACGAATCATATTGGCAAGTGGATTCATACTTTGAAACAGCTTTTTATCGCCGGCAATGATAATTTTTACCTCTGCATGGTTGAGAATATATTTATATTCATCGTCGCCAAGCGTTGGATAAATTGGCACATGTACAAAACCACCCATTGCAAGTCCCATGTCGGCAATGCTCCACTCGGGCCTGTTGGTGGTAACCGTTGCAACTTTGTCGCCTCGTTTTAACCCCATAGCCATTAGCCCCATGGCCAGCTGGTGCGCTTTTTTGTAATATTCTTTGGTTGAATAAGTATACCATTTTCCATCCTTTTTTCCGGCAATGGCATCTTCACGGGGGAATTCCTTCAATGCATATTCCAATACATCAAAGTTACGTGTAACTGTCTGTCCCATATTTCAATTTTAAAAACTTCGAAATATAAGGCTTTTGTTGTTGGTTGATTTATAAAGGAATAAGGGGTTTTTTCAGCTCAAACTATTTATACGCATTCTAAATAATATTAAATATCTGTAAAACAAAACATTAAAAACCACGCCATCGACTTTCCGAGCAGATTGTTCTAAAATTTAACACTTACAACTCCTCCTCATTTGCCGGTGTTTTAACTAATTGTTGCTGGTATTTATTGTCTTTTATATAGGCCCAGATGATTAATCCGGCCAAAACCAAAATTGATGCAGGAACGGCTGGATTTACTCCGTCGGCAACACCTTTCCCGTATGAATGCAAACCTGTGAGGTAATAGTTCACGCCAAAATAGGTCATTAAAACTGAGGCAAAACCGATAATTGATGCGAAGTTATAATTGAATATTCCTTTTAACGATGGAATAAGGCGCATGTGCACAATAAACGAATATATTACAACGGTAATCAGCGCCCAGGTTTCTTTTGGGTCCCAGCCCCAGTAGCGCCCCCAGCTTTCGTTCGCCCAAACTCCACCAAGAAAAGTGCCGATAGTAAGAAAATACAATCCCACGGTAGCTGACATTTCGTTAATGGTCGTTAACTGTTCGATAAATCCATTCACTTTAACTTCGTTACTGTTGTTCCGCATCACGATTAAAATCATTACCAGCACGCCTAAAAACATACTTAAGCCAATAAAACCATAACTGGCAGTAATAATTGCTACGTGAATGGTTAACCAATACGATTTAAGCACAGGAACCAGGTTCGTAACCTCTGGATTCATCCAGCTAAGATGCGCTACAAAAAGGGCAATACCCGATAAAAATGCAGCAGTTCCGACCACCATTGGGTATTTGCGCCCAAAAATAATACCGGCCAACATTGATGCCCAGGCCACATAAACAACCGACTCGTAGCCATTACTCCACGGGGCGTGCCCCGAAATGTACCACCGAAGTACCAAACCTGCTGTATGCACCAGAAAGAGTAAAATAATCAGGCCAAAAGAGGAGACTTTCAGCAGTCCAGGCAATGGTTTTTGCCTAAAAATGTTTACAAAAAGTACGCACAATAACAAAAAGCCAAAAAGCAGATAAAATGGGAAAATTCGTTTAAACGGATTGACTTTATTAAAAAGAATCTCCATATTTTTTTTGGTATCTCCGGGCAACAAATTTGCTCCGTATTTTACCTGAAAGTTTTCAACGGCCTTTAACACCTGAACAGCATCGGGACTATTGTTTTCGGCAATGGATTGCAACAATAGCTGAAATCCACTTTTTATAAAAATTGAATCACCATCGGTATATTCTGCAGCCGTATTTCCGGGAGCATACCAGGTATCTTCTACCCTTTCGCGCGGAAAGAGATGGAATAGTGAGCCCTGAAAAACCATAAAACAAATATTTACCCGCTCGTCGACATAAATGTATTCTTTTTCAACCCGGTTTCGCATACCCGGCGCTTTCGCGTAAGCAGCCCTTACGGCATCTGATATTTTATAGTTTCCCTGCTCGTCAAATAACGATTCAACGGTAATGTATTTATTCTGCGCCCCCAGTGTGGCGGCCAAAGTTTTGTTCGAAACTTTAATAACCGGCATTGAGCGCCAGATTTCGGGATAAGCCATCATGCTAAGCACCACCTCATCAGCCGACCAGCCGTATAAGCCTGACTTACGACTTACCTTGCGCACAATTTCTCCGGAAAGTGTTGACACCGGTTCGATTCTACCATCAACGCCCTGCACCCACAATTCGCTAAATTCTTTTACAACATCCTTGTCAATTGACGGGATTCCGGCCCCCACACCACTTTGTGCAGATGCAGATAGGGCTCCGGCTCCAAGCAGTACAAAAACAGCGATTGCTTTAACCGAGCTGGCCTTTAACTTTTTGGCAAGGAACTGGAAATAGGAGTTCGGATTAACCATTGATAAAATAACTCCAATTATCAGCAAAGCGTATCCCAGGTAGGATATCCACGTTCCCCAAAAATCATGATTTACAGAAAGTATCGTTCCTCTCTCATCAGTATCATACGACGACTGGAAGAATTTGTACCCTCTGTGACTTAGCGTATTGTTCATAAAAATCCGAATATCTTCGTTAATTCCCTGTTCCTCATCAACCAAAACTACCTCGGAGGCAAACGACGATGGCGAATTAGAGCCTGGATATCGCTCAAGTTGAAAATCTTTTAAATGAATGCTGAACGGCACTTTAAGCGGCAAGGCTCCATAAGCAAGTTTCAGAGTATTGTTACCAAGAGGCACACGAATGGTATCAGGCGATTGACCCGAGTGGCCAAAAACAGGAACCGTTTGCTGACGTATACCATCTGATATTTGCACAACAACGGCATCTTCGCGTGTTTCAACCTGGCTTTTTACTGCTGTAAAAGTTGCGCTTGGCATAAATTTGCGAATAAGAAAACGAAAATTACTGAAACCATACAGGAACATTGGTTTTACCGGAATGGTATCTCCGGGTGTAAATGCAACGGTTTCCTGGCTGGCCATGGTTGTTTCTTCCAATTGCGCAAACGAAGTCATAAACAGGGCACCATCCTTTATAAAAAAGTTCACTACTTTTTCTTCGTCAACTTCGAATCCTGCCGAAAATCCCGGATAATCCAGTGCTTCTCCTTTTTGAAAAGAAAAAGACTGCATACCCTGCACATCAGGCGCCGAAAACACAAAATCAATTACCGGTTCGCCGCTATCAGAAGGAATGGCCTTTTTCTCGGCATCTTCAATAAAACCAATGGTTTTTATTTTTACCGCTTGCCCGTTTACATCAAATTTTGTAGAAAACTGTTTTGGAGTTAGTTCCGAAAAACGAACAGCAGATACAGCTTCTTCACCGTTATAAGCGGCATAAAAATAATCGTCAGACGAAAGAATATAGTCTGCACTTTGTCCTTCGCGAATATGCATTACCCCCTCGAAACTAAAATACCGGGTTATTGCAGCCCCTAAAATCATTACCAAAAACGAAATGTGGAACAAGCCAAGCGTAAACCTTTTACTGGTAAAAAACCGGTAACGAATAAGGTTATTCAGCAAGTTTAAGGCAAACAAGCCCCACAGCAGCTCGAACCAACGGGTGTTGTACACCAGCGCACGGGCTGTTGGAGTACCATAACTACTTTCAATAAAAGTGGCTACGGCCATTGAAAAGGCCAGGGCCAGAAAAATAAATGCGGCAAAAGGAACGGATGTTATAAAAGAATAAAACTTTTTCATTTTTACTATTTAGTTGTAAGTCGCACTGAACTTATAGGTTCATATTTCAGCTGCTGAAAATAAGTCTTATTTAGAACAAATCAAAAAAAGAAATAAAACGAAGAAGCCCGTTCGGTATATTTTTAAACATACCAAACGGGCTACATATGTTTTAACGAAAAGCTGCTTTTATAAGTGCTTTTCTTAATGCCTGGCCATTTATTGTAAAAACGACAGTGCTTTTTCAATGGCAGCCTGCAGTCCGCTTACATCTTTCCCTCCTGCGGTTGCATAGAAAGGCTGGCCACCGCCGCCACCTTTAATTTCTTTTCCGGCTTCGCGAACAATCTGTCCGGCATTCAAGCCTTTATCTGCAACAATGTTATCCGAAATCATTACCGATAGATTCGGTTTTCCGTTAACATCAGCACCAATAACCAAAAACAAATCTTCTACTTCGCCTTTTAACTGAAAAGCAAGGTCTTTAACCATTCCGGCGTTATCAACCATAATTTTATCGGCAATAATATTTACTCCGTTTTCTTTTAGCACTTTACTTTTAAGGTTGGCTTTAATAATTTTCAGGCTTTCTTGTTGGAAAGCCTCAATTTGTTTGCTTAAAACCGAATTTTGCTGAAGCAATGTGGTTACGCTTCCCAAAATATCTTTCGACCCTTTTAATGTTTCTTTTATGCTGTTAATCAGGGCTAACTGATCGTTAATGTATTTCTCAGCCCGTTCAGCAGTTATGGCTTCAATACGGCGAACACCGGCAGCAATGGCACTTTCCGAAACAATTTTCAAGAGGCCAATCTGACCGGTTGCTTTAACGTGCGTACCTCCGCACAGCTCAACCGACTCGCCAAATTTAATTACCCGAACTGCCTCGCCATATTTTTCGCCAAACAACATCATTGCCCCCGATGCTTTTGCTTCGTCAATCGGCATTTCGCGATTTTCTTCCTGCATGGCATTTTGGCGTATTTTCTCATTAACCAGTTTCTCTACTGCGGCAATTTCGTCATCGCTCATTTTCTGGAAATGCGAAAAGTCGAAACGCAAATGATCCGCATTTACAAGCGAGCCTTTTTGCTCAACATGCGTACCCAATACTTCGCGCAATGCAGCGTGCAACAAGTGCGTAGCAGTATGGTTATTGGCAATACTTTCACGGCGGTTGGTATTCACAACTGCATTAAATGTTTCTTCTACATTGGCTGGCAGCTCATTCACCAAATGCACAGTTAGGTTGTTCTCTTTTTGGGTATCGAAAACCGAGGTTTTTACACCATCAAATTCAATGTATCCGGTATCGCCAACCTGGCCACCAGATTCGCCATAAAAAGGCGTTTGGTCGAACACCAACTGGTAAAACGATTTTTTCTTTTGTGTTACTTTGCGGTAGCGCGCAATTTTAATTTCGGCTTCCAGTTTATCGTAGCCTAAAAATTCGGTTTTTTCAATTTTGCGCAGTTCTACCCAATCATCTGTTTCCTGTGCAGCAGCATTACGCGAACGCTCTTTTTGTGCCTGCATTTCAACTGCAAAACCTTTTTCGTCAACGCCCAAACCATTTTCGCGAGCAATTAACTCGGTAAGATCGAGCGGAAACCCAAAGGTATCGTACAATACAAATGCATCTTTTCCTGCAATTTGTTTGGCGCCTTCTTTGTTTGCTTTCGATATTATATCATCCAGCAGTTTAATACCGGTTGAAAGGGTACGCAGAAACGACTCTTCCTCTTCTTTTATTACTTTTTCAATTAAGGTTTGCTGGCTTACTAATTCCGGAAAAGCTTCTCCCATGGTATCTTTTAACACCTCAACCAATCGGAAAATAAACGCATCTTTTAACCCAAGGAAAGTATAACCGTAACGCACGGCTCGGCGCAAAATACGGCGGATTACATAGCCTGCTTTGTTATTCGATGGCAGCTGCCCATCGGCAATGGCAAAGGCAACTGCACGAAGGTGGTCGGCAATTACACGCATGGAAATATCTACCTTTCCGTTTTCGCCGTATTTCTTGCCTGAAAGTTTTCCTATTTCAGCAATGGTATTCTGAAAAACATCAGTATCGTAGTTCGACTGAACACCTTGTAAAACCATACACAAACGCTCGAAACCCATTCCTGTATCCACATGTTTATCGGGTAGATTCTCTAACGAGCCATTTGCTTTGCGGTTAAACTGAATAAAAACAAGGTTCCAGATTTCAATCACCTGCGGGTGGTCCATATTTACCAAATCGCGTCCGGGTGTTTTTTTACGTTCTTCATCCGAACGAATATCAACATGTACTTCCGAGCAGGGTCCGCATGGACCGGTATCTCCCATTTCCCAGAAGTTATCTTTTTTGTTACCGTTTAAAATGCGGTCTTTGGGCAGGTATTGCTCCCAATAACCGGCAGCTTCGTTATCGCGTTCCTGGTTATCGTCGGCGCTACCTTCAAAAACAGTGGCATACAAACGGTCGGCTTCAATTCCCATACGTTCTACCAGAAATTCCCAGGCCCAGTCAATTGCTTCTTTTTTAAAGTAATTGCCAAACGACCAGTTTCCCAGCATTTCAAACATGGTATGGTGGTAGGTATCCAGCCCAACTTCTTCCAGATCGTTATGTTTCCCCGACACACGAAGACACTTCTGCGTATCAGCAACCCGCGGGTATTTAACCGGTTCGTTACCTAAAAACTGGTCTTTAAACTGGTTCATCCCTGCATTGGTAAACATCAGCGTGGGGTCGCCTTTAACCACCATTGGCGCTGAGTTTACAATCTGATGTTCTTTCTCGGTAAAAAAGTCGAGAAATGCTTTACGTATCTCTTTAGAAGTCTTCATTTTCCGTCTGTATGATTTATTATTCTGTTAAAATATTTTAATGCAAAGAAAACAAATTCACTAACTATGAGTTATTTACTTATCTTTGCGCCGTGAAAAATCACGATTTTTTAAATCCATGCAAAGTTATAGGATTTAATGAATAGACATTACAAAAGATTAAAAACCGGCCTTTTATATGGCAAAAAAGAAATATAAATTTAATCCGGATACCCTCAGTTACGAAAGTGTTGGATTAACGTGGAAAGCCAGAGCAACAAAAATTCTTACTTATTTTTCGAGTAGTCTGGCTTTAGCTATTGTTATATCGCTCATTTTCTTAAACTTTTACGATACGCCCCGCTCGAAGCGGCTAATGCGCGAAAACAAACGACTGATTACGCAATACGAACTGCTAACAAAAGATTTAAACAAGGTTGAAAATGTTTTGGCGGAGTTGCAACAACGCGATGATAACATTTACCGTGTAATTTTTGAGGCCGAACCGATTCCGTCAACCGTTAGAAATGCTGGTTTTGGTGGAGCGAATAAATACTCGCACCTGGAAGACATGGACAATGCCGAGTTGGTAATTGCCACAGCACATAAACTTGATGTTATTTCGAAACAGGCTTATATTCAGTCAAAATCATACGACGAAGTATTGGAACTGGCGCTGAACAAGGAAAAAATGCTGGCATCGTTGCCCGCTATTATGCCCATTACCAACAAAGACCTAAAGCGTACTTCAAGTGGTTGGGGATACCGTATCCACCCGATTTACAAAGTGCGAAAAATGCACTGGGGGCAAGACTTTACGGCTCCGGTTGGAACTCCGGTTTATGCCACCGGCGATGGTAAAATTACTGCCGTAAAAGGCTCAAAACGCAGTCGCGTTGGGCTTGGTCTGAATATTACTATCGACCACGGCTATGGTTACGAAACGGTTTATGGTCACCTGAATGAATTTAATGTAAAACGCGGCCAACAAGTAAAACGCGGCGATATTATTGGCTATGTTGGAAATACCGGCGGATCGACTGCTCCTCACCTGCACTACGAAGTGCACAAAGACGGACGCAAAGTAAATCCGGCTTACTACATGTTTAAAGATCTTACACCACAGGAATACGACAAAATGATTGCGATTTCGTCAAATATTGGGCAGTCGCTGGATTAATCATTTCCTGAAGAAAATATTTTTGCTTCCATTGGTTTTCCGGTGGAAGTTTTTATTTGCCACCATTTGAAACTTTTCAAAAAATCAATCACTCTTTTGTAACAGGTTTAAAATCTTTTATCTTGCATCTAAAAAATTACAGTGCCATACAAAAAGCCCAAAATAGAAAAGATACTGTATTCGATTGGCGAAGTTGCCGATATGTTTGGCGTAAACGTTTCGCACATCCGTTACTGGGAGAATCAGTTTGAGGCATTAAAACCGGTAAAAAATAAGAAGGGCAACCGGCAATTCACAAAAAAAGATATTGAAACCATACGTTTTATTCATCACCTGGTAAAAGAAAGAGGTTTAACCATTGATGGCGCCCGTAAAAAGCTAAAAGAAAACCCGGAAGACACGATGAATAATTATGAAGTGGTAAAACGCCTGCAAGACATCAAACAAGAACTTGTAGCAATAAAAGAAGGACTCGGAGAATGAAGATAAAAGCTATTACCAATTTTTTAGAAGATTTTGCACCGTTAAAACTGCAGGAATCATACGACAATGCGGGGCTAATTCTTGGCGATAAAAACGCTGAAGTATCGGCAGCTCTGGTAACCCTCGACGTTACCGAGGCGATTGTTGATGAAGCCATTGAAAAAAAGGCAGGGCTTATTGTTGCCCACCACCCCATTGTTTTTTCGGGATTGAAAAAAATTACCGGCAAAAACTATATTGAACGCACCCTGATAAAAGCCATTAAAAACGATATTGCCATTTATGCGGCACACACCAATCTCGACAGTGTTACAGGTGGTGTTAACGGTAAAATCTGTGAAAAACTTGGTCTTCAGGAATGCAAAATACTGCAACCTGCTGGAGGTATGCTTAAAAAACTGGTAACTTTTGTTCCGGTTGATCATGCCGACAAAGTGCGCGAAGCCGTTTTTGCTGCCGGAGCGGGTCAGATTGGCAATTACGACTCGTGCAGTTTTAATGCACACGGGCAGGGCACTTTCCGTGGAAGCGAAACAACAAATCCGTTTGTGGGTAAAAAAGGACAACAACACTACGAAAACGAAATCCGTTTTGAAACCATCTTCCCTGATTATTTGCAGGGTAAAATACTAAATACACTTATTCAGTCACATCCGTACGAAGAAGTAGCCTACGATATTTATTCGCTCGACAATAAATTTGACCAGATTGGTGCCGGAATGATCGGTTTGTTACCCAAAGAAAAAAGTGAAACGGCTTTTCTTCGCCAGTTAAAGAAAACCTTTGATGTAAAAATGATCAGGCACACCGCCTTACAAGATAAAAAAGTGAAGAAAATAGCGGTTTGCGGAGGGGCAGGATCATTCCTTTTAAATCAGGCAATTGCGGCCGGAGCCGACTTTTTTGTGACCGGCGATTTTAAATATCATCAATTTTTTGATGCCGAAAATAAAATCGTTATCGCCGATATCGGACATTTTGAAAGCGAACAGTTCACTAAAGAACTTTTTTATGAGCTACTTACAAAAAAATTCCCTAAATTTGCAGTCCATTTATCAGAGGTGAATACCAACCCGGTTTTTTACTCCTGATTTTTATGTTATAAAAAAATATTACGAGCATGAATGCACCATATTCAAGGCAAGAAGACAAAGACATTTCAGTAGAAGAGAAATTACGCGCATTGCATGAATTGCAGAGTGTTGTATCTGAAGTTGATAAAATAAAAACCCTAAGGGGTGAACTTCCTTTGGAGGTTCAGGATTTGGAAGACGAAATTGCCGGTTTAAAAACCAGGTTAATTAATCTTGATGATGAAATTAAAAACCTGGACACTGCAATTAACAACAAAAAAATTGCGATTAAAGATTCGCAAGCCTTAATTGCAAAATACACCGAACAGCAAAATAACGTTCGTAACAACCGTGAATTCGACTCGCTTTCAAAAGAAATTGAATTCCAAAACCTGGAGATTGAACTTTCGGAAAAGCGCATTAAAGAGTTTACTGCAGAAATGGCTCAAAAGAAAGAGACCATTTCCGCATCGAAAGAGCAATTAAGCGAGCGCGAGGAAGATCTCGACAGAAAGAAAAATGAACTTTCTGAAATTACGGAAGAAACAAAAATTGAAGAAGAAAAGCTAAAAGCAAAATCGGAAAAAATTGAGTCGTTTATTGAATCGCGTTTGCTTGCTGCTTTCAAACGTATTCGTAAAAATGCACGCAACGGCTTGGCAGTTGTAACCATTCAGCGTGATGCTTGTGGAGGTTGCTTTAACAAAATCCCACCTCAGCGCCAGTTGGACATTGCCAGCCGTAAAAAGATTATTGTTTGCGAATATTGTGGACGTATTTTGGTTGACCAAAATATTAACGTAGTTGAAGATATTGCTGAATAAGCATTAATAATATTTACAAAAGAAGAGCCGGTTCAAAATTTTGAACCGGCTCTTCTTTTGTAAAAAATTAGACCATAAAAAAATCCTGACGTCCACTCCAGGATTTTTTTCTTCGCAGCCTATTCTTCTAACTTGATTGACTCTGCTATAAAGAGTTTGTTTTACTATCAGGTTTGTATGATACAAATATATACCGGCAATTGCCAGTGCCCTATTTTTTTTTGCCTATTTAATTAGGAGTAAAGTTCCAATAATCAGCTCTATTCAGGTAAAAAATACCCGACAAGACCTTACTTGCAGGGTATATTTTTCTGATTCACACCAGGAAATCGTGGACAAAAATAAAAGCCGTTTATTTAAAAACGACTTTTCGAATACTGAACATTGTTTATTTCTTAAGCTAAATTAGCTTCTTGTTGTTACCAACTTCCACCGGCACCGCCTCCGCCAAAGCTTCCGCCTCCGAAGCCACCAAAGCCTCCGCCTCCAAAACTTCCGCTTCCCGACGAGAAATTCCCGAATGATCCCGACGAACGATGGCTGCCCGACATCATACCCATTGCCAACCAAAACGGAAGGCTTCTTCCGGGCGAGTAAAACCGACGTCGGCGGCTTCTACCAAAAATAGTAATCAACAAAATAAAAAAGATGATGCCGAAAGGAATACCGGCACTACCTCCGGCTTCTACTTTTTCCTGGTAATTCTCGGCTGTATACTCTCCGCGCGTTATGTCCATTATCACACTTAAGCCTGCTGCCAGTCCTCCGTAGTAATCGTTTTGTTTAAAACGCGGAATCATTTCATTATTTACAATGGTTGAATTTAGAACGGCATCGGGCAATACTCCTTCAAGTCCGTAACCTGTAGCGATAAACACTTCTCCACGGCTATTTCCTATTTTTGGTTTCAGCAGAACTACAAGACCGTTATCAGTTCCCTGCTGACCAACGCCCCATTTTTCGCCAATTTTATAAGCATAATCAGCACGGTCGTATCCATCAAAATCGGAAACGGTAACCACCACAATCTGTGTGGAAGTTTTTCGGGCGAACTGCACCAGGGAGCTTTCCATTTTTTGCTTTTCGCCATCGCTTAAAACTCCGGCAAAATCATTTACCAAACGTGGCGGTTGCGGACGCTCAGGCAATTGTGCCAAAACACCTGTAGCTGTTAGCACCACTGCAAATAGTAATATTATTGTTCTTTTCATCTGTTTAAAATTTTTTGAATTCTGAATGTTCAAAATCCCGATACATCGGAACAGGAACTCACATAAATTTTAATCATTCTTTTTTGTGAATTTAGAATGAGGAAAATTCATGTTCTTTTCATATTTTCTTATTTTCCAAACGAAATTTCGTCTGATAATTCATTCACGTCATCATCCTGGTATGGGAAATGAGCTTTTAATTGTTCGCCTGCTTTAACAATTCCATCAGCTAAAGCTTCGGCATACTTACCTTGTTTTAATTTGGCAATCACTACATCTTTTGTCGATTCCCAAAAATCATCAGCAACCAATTTATTAATGCCGCCATCGCCTAAAATGGCAAATTTCTTATCTTCAACAGCCAGGTAAAAAAGTACACCGTTACGTAATTCCGTTTTATGCATTTCCAGTTTTTCGAAGATATAAGCTGCCCGATCAAGCACTTCGATTTTACAATGATTTTCGATATGCACACGTATTTCGCCCGAAGTATTTGTTTCGGCTACACGAATAGCATTGGTAATTTGTAATTTATCGGCTTCGCTAAAATATTTATAAACACCCATGGTTTTCTGTTTTTTTTGCGGTTTTTGATCCTGTTTCCCTTTTTCAAAATACTCCTGCTTTCTAATTATCAACAAGGGTTGAGGCTTACACCACCAAATTATTTTTAGAACTGAACTTCTGGTGCTTTCTCTGCTCCTTGCTGGGCTTCAAAGTATGTTTTCTTTTCAAAACCAAACCAGCCAGCATAAATCACACGTGGAAACTTTCTGATGTAAGCATTATAGGCTTGCGTAGTTTGATTGAATTTGCGTCGTTCTACAGCAATACGGTTTTCTGTTCCTTCAAGCTGAGCCTGTAAGTCCATAAAATTTTGGTTGGCTTTTAAATCGGGGTAACGTTCAACCACCACCATTAAGCGGCTAAGTGCCGATGACAAACCCTCTTGTGCCTGCGTAAATTGCTGAATGGTTTGCGGGTTCAGGTTTCCGGGATCAACGGTTACCGAAGTGGCTTTCGAACGGGCTTCAATAACTCCTGTAAGGGTTTCCTGCTCATGTGCGGCGTATCCTTTAACGGTATTTACAAGGTTCGGAATCAGGTCGGCGCGGCGTTGATAAACGTTCTCAACCTGGGCCCACGAGGCGGTTACCTGTTCATCCATTTCAACCATTTTGTTGTAACCACAACTCGAAAATAAAAGTGCACTAACTACAGCTATCAATAAAATTTTTACTCTTTTCATTTTTTGTATTTTTAAGAATGCCAACAAATATTTTTAAAATCTGCCAAATATCAGCAGTAAATTCGGAGAAAGGCGATAATTTACCGCTGTATTTCATAAAATTTAAGATTATTAGATTTTCATTCAGTCCAATGAAAACCATATTCCAATAAAACATTCAGCTATGCAGAATTTCAGAGCAGCCATACTTCAAGGTATTCCGGACGAGCTTCCATTACCCAAAGCCTACGAAACGGATATTAATCATGCCCCAAAAAGAAAGGCTATTCTTACAACTGAAGAAAAAAAACTGGCCCTAAAAAATGCCTTACGCTATTTCCCTGAAAAGTTTCATGCTGTGCTGGCGCCAGAATTTTTAAACGAGTTGGAAACATTCGGTCGCATTTACATGTACCGTTTTCGTCCGGATTACAAAATGTATGCGCGCCCGATTAACGAATATCCTGCAAAATCGAAACAGGCAGCTTCCATTATGCTAATGATACAGAACAACCTCGATTACGCCGTGGCGCAGCATCCACACGAACTGATTACCTACGGCGGTAACGGAGCGGTTTTTCAAAACTGGGCGCAGTACCTGTTAACCATGAAATACCTGGCCGAAATGACCGATGAACAAACGCTGGTTGTGTATTCGGGGCACCCCATGGGTTTGTTTCCCTCACACCAAAATGCACCACGCGTTGTGGTTACCAACGGTATGGTTATTCCGAACTATTCAGGGCGCGACGATTATGAACGAATGAATGCCCTTGGGGTTTCGCAATACGGCCAAATGACTGCCGGATCGTACATGTACATTGGGCCGCAAGGGATTGTGCATGGTACAACCATTACGGTTATGAATGCTGCCCGCTTGCACTCGTCTGGGGATTTTGGCGGAAAGATATTCGTAACAAGTGGTTTGGGAGGCATGTCGGGGGCGCAGCCCAAAGCAACCGTAATTGCCGGAATGATTTGTATTATTGCCGAGGTGAATCCGAAGGCAGTGCAAGTTCGCCACAGCCAGGGTTGGGTTGATGAAATTTATACCGACCTGAATAAACTAATAGCACGTGCACTGCAAGCCCGCAAAAACAAAGAAGCTGTTTCCCTGGCCTACCAGGGCAATATTGTTGATTTATGGGAAAAATTGGCTCAAGAAAACATTCCGGTTGAGCTGGGGTCTGACCAAACCTCGCTGCATAATCCATTTGCCGGAGGCTATTACCCGGCAGGATTAAGTTTTGAACAATCGAATAAAATGATGGCTGAAAATCCGGAACAATTTCGGGAAGAAGTTCACCACACCTTGTGCCGACATGTGGAGGCCATTAATAAACTCACCCAAAATGGTATGTATTTTTGGGATTATGGCAATGCTTTTTTACTGGAAGCAAGCAGAGCCGGTGCGAATATTACCAATGCCGATGGTAGTTTTAAATACCCTTCTTATGTGCAAGATATTATGGGGCCACTATTTTTCGACTGCGGCTTTGGACCTTTCCGTTGGGTTTGTACATCGGGGAAAGCTGAAGACCTGGAAACAACCGATAAGATTGCTGCCGATGTATTGGATGAAATAGCGTCCACTGCTCCTGAAGAAATTAAAGGCCAGATGGAGGACAATATTCACTGGATTAAAGAAGCCGGAAAAAACAAATTGGTAGTTGGCTCGCAAGCCCGTATTTTGTATGCCGATTGTAACGGGCGAACACAAATAGCAAAGGCTTTTAACGACGCCATTGCCGATGGCCGGATATCGGCACCAATTGTTCTTGGGCGCGACCACCACGATGTTTCAGGTACCGACTCGCCCTATCGCGAAACATCAAACATTTACGACGGTTCATCGTTTACGGCCGATATGGCTGTGCAAAATTTTGTTGGCGACGGATTTCGTGGTGCCACCTGGATATCGTTACACAATGGCGGTGGCGTTGGCTGGGGCGAAGTAGTAAACGGCGGTTTTGGAATGACCATCGACGGTTCGGATGAAGCAGAAGCACGCCTGAAAATGATGCTTCACTGGGATGTAAACAACGGTATAGCACGCCGTAGCTGGGCTCGAAATAAACCGGCACGTTTTGCCATTGAACAGGCAATGAAAACAAACCCGGATTTAAAAATTACACTACCGGAAATAGCCAGCGAACAATTAATTGACAGCCTTTTTAAACACTAGCTTTATTTTTGTTAAATGAGGGTTTTGATTTATCTTGCTCCTTGAAAAATAATTTTCACTTGTAATTCCGTTTTTTTTAAGAACGAATAAAAAATTAATGCGATGCCCGATCAACCAAAAGTCGAAATGTGCCCAAACTGCAACGCAACAGCAATAGTAAATTACTGCAGCCATTGTGGTCAAAAAATATATCAGCGCCGCTTTACAACAAGAGTTTTTTTTGCTGTTGTTGGTAATGCGCTTAATCTCGAACGTGGGATTTTACATACCATGGTTTGGCTGTTTCGTAAACCCGGAAAAGTATTAAGTGATTACCTTGCCGGAAAAACCAAATCGTACCTAAACCCCTTAAACTATATGCTTATTATAGCCGGGGTATATGCATTTTTAGCACTTTCGTTTAACATTTTCGACAACACTATTGAAAGCACCAATCAATTGCTGGGCAACGATCAAAAGGACATTCCGGCTGAAGCACTTGCTTTTCAGCAAAGTTGGCTTGCTACAGTAAAAAAATATATGAACCTTATTCCTTTACTTATTGTTCCTTTTGCCAGTATTTTTTCAAGATGGTATTACCGCAAAAAGAAGCTCTATTATGGTGAGCACCTTATTTTAAACACCTATGTTTTTGCCCAAAGTATACTAATAACCACTCTTTTACTTCCTGTTGTAATACTTGCCTCTGAGTTAATTTCGGTTTTTCCGTTGATTACTACATTTTTTACTGCAGCATATTTTACTTATGCTTACCACAGCTATTTTGGCAAATCAGTTGTTAATGCATTTTTTGGTGCTGTTGTAATGTATTTAGGAGGTTTTGTTGTATTAATGACATTGATGATGATTGTTGTGATAATCTGGGTGATAATAATGGCTACAATGGGAATTAATCCTTTTGCTGCTGCCGGTTAATAGGTCTCACTCTTATTGAATTACAACAACCTTTTCCTTAGCAAGAAATGTAACTTTAATGGATAATCTTATTCCTACCCGAAAAGTTGGAAGACGACTAAATCGCAATTTTTAAATCACTCCTCTTCGTCTAGTTACGTTAATTATATTCCGCAAAACGCTTACTTATATTAGATTAATAAGTTAACAAAAGGAATATCCAGAGATCCATATTTAAGATTACCAACCTTTAAGCTTTAACATATATCAATTCAAGGCAATAACCCAAAAATCAATCGAACAGCAAACCATAATAACGAGCAATTTCGCGCTGAAGTTCGTCTACGCCAATAGCCCGGCTTTTGCGAATAGTTTCGTTACCATCAAAAAAAACAATTATTGTTGGAGCTATAAATACGCTGTTTTGCGCAGCTACTTCAGGCAACACATCTGATTGCACATAAATCAATTGCATTTTCGGGAATATAGCTGTTGCCATTTCTTCCACTTTTGGTTTTAACACCTTACAAACCGAACAGGCATCGGTTGAAAAATAAACCAACATTGCTACCTGTTCTTCTTTCAGGCGCAAAAACTCATCTAACGATTTTATTTCATTGAACATGATCAGAACATTTTAAGCATCCTTGTTCGACTCCCTTCACCCTGACAATAGGTTAAGCGCAATTAAAACCTAGTAATTTCCGATGCTTAGCAAAACCAATGTACAGGCCTCTTCTGCTCTAATTCCACTTGCAGAAAGTTGTGCTGCGAATTCAGGATTTTCAGTACCTGGATTAAAAATTACACGTTCGGGGTTCAGTTTTATAATCGCATTGTAATATTCGGTCTGGTGCCTTGGCCCCAGGTAAAGCGTAACGGTATGCACCTGTTCGGTGGCAGGAAATGTCGTTTGAATGGAAACATCATTAACCTGCCCCTCGCGTTTAGCCAAAGCTATTACCTCATGCTGATGGCTGCGTAAAGCCATAATTGCTTTATTTGAATAACGTTCGGGGTTTTCGCTGGCACCGATTACCAGTGTTTTTTTACTCATTTAAGCCCTTTTTAATAGTACAACGGCATTTACAGACATACCTTCCTGACGTCCCTCAAAACCGAGTTCCTCGGTTGTGGTAGCCTTTACTGAAACCCGCTCCACATCAATGCCCAACACATCAGCCATAGTTTGCTCCATTGCCGGAATGAAAGGTTTTAATTTAGGCTGTTGCGCCTGTACCGTTGAATCAATATTTACAATCTCGTAGCCTTTTTGCTTTACCAGCTCGTATGATTTCTTTAGCAGAATTTTACTGTCAATATTTTTAAATTCAGCATCAGTATCGGGAAAATGGCTGCCAATATCACGTAGTTTTAAGGCACCAAGCATGGCATCGCAAATGGCATGTATTAACACATCTCCATCAGAATGAGCTACCGTTCCCTTATGGTGTGGAATTAAAACACCGCCCAGCCATAAGGTTTCTCCTTCGGCCAGACGGTGCACATCATATCCTTGTCCAATTCTGAAATCCATCAGCGTTGGTTACTAAATGCATCAATATCAAACGCCAGCGTAAAACGCAGGGTATTTTCAAGTGGGTGATTCCGTTGTGTTGGCAACAGGTACGAAAAGTCAAGTGCAAACACATTCATTTTCAAACCAGCACCGGCAGTAATAAACTGGCGGTTACCTTTGTTTTCGTGTTCGTAGAAATATCCGGCACGTAAAGCAAACTGTTTGTTGTACCAATATTCAATACCTGCCGACCAGGTAATTTCCTGAAATTCTTCTTTAAAACCACCGGGGGCATCGCCAAAAGATTTAAATATACCTTCGATAACACCAATATCAGAGTTAATTCCTCCCGACCAAATTACGTCGCCACTACCGTAATCGGTAGAGTCGGCCGGAGGGGTAGGAACCAACAATTTATTGGCTTCAACAGCAAAACTAAACGAGTTATAATCGTCGAGCTCCATGGTGTACGAGGCCCCAAGTTTTAACGTGGTTGGTATAAAGTCTTTCACGTCGCCATCGGTATACGATATTTTCGAACCAATATTCTGAATATTGATACCTGCCGCAAAAGCGTTGTCCTGTCTTCTTCTTCTGAATTCGTTGTAGTAATAAAAAGCCACATCGGCAGCAAAAGAGTTGCCAGCATTTGTTTCTACACCGTTAACCAGCTGTCCACCAGTAAGGTCGGAACGGATATAACGAACCGCCACCGCTCCTGAAATTACATCGCTCAACTTTCGCGAGTAGGCAAAATCAATGGCAAATTCATTGGGGCTTTGCTGGCCCATAAACTCACCCTGGTCGGAGGTGAAAACGATGTCGCCCAAAGCAAAATAGCGCAACGAAGCACTGATGGCCTGCACATCGTCAAGTCTTTTGTATCCGGTTAGATAGGCCAGGTTAATATCGTCTACAAGGTTGCGCAACCAAGGCGAATATGATAAACCAACTCCCATTTCACTCTCCATAAAAATGTATTTTGCAGGGTTCCAATGTTGCGAATTTACATCGGCCGTGGTTCCTACACCGGCATCACCCATACCACCTGCTCGCGAATCGGGCGTAATTGCCAAAAACGGAACGGCAGTTGTAATTGTATTGGCACCCGATAAGGTTCCTTGTGCCATTACATTTTCAGTTACCATGGCTACTAAAGCCAACACAAATAAAAATCGTACTAATCTGATCATACTTTTACTAAAAATTGAGCATGCAAAGATATAATATTTGTCTTTGCAACAATAGGTTAAATCTGTTCTCAGAACTATTTTTCATTCTGAATCTTTCTTTTTTACTTCCTCGGTAGCTTTTTAGCATACAAGAATGAAAACGCAGCTTTTCAGGAAAAATTTTACGAATTGGAAAAAATTATTGAGCCACCAATAATTTTCCTGATTTTGAAACAATTATACCGTCATCGTTTTTTAACATGATGTTGTACACATAAACCCCTTGTGTTAAAGGAATTTTTGCTTCAGCCAAATCCCAACGTACAGGATTACTGGAATTTCCGCTCGAACTTATTTCGGCCTCAAACTGATCTACCCGCTGTCCGTTAATATTGTAAATATCAAAAATTGCCGACAAGCTGGCATCCGATTGGTTGTGTTTTATAACAAAATAGGTGTAATCGGTAATCGGGTTTGGGTAATTACTTACTTCGTTGATGATAAAGTCGCCGGTTACTTCAAACTCAATTTCCACTTCTGATGAATTATTGGCAACATCCCAGGCTTTTAAGGCTAAAGTGTGTTTTCCAACGGTGAGGTTCGATAAAGGAAACTGCAACGAGCCACTGGTATAATCATCTTTTTCAGCCTGGTAATAATTATTCAGTACATAAACTTTCGAATAATCGTTATCAAGCACAGCAGTAATATCGTGGCCAATTCCGGTGCCAACTGTATTAATTCCATTCTCGTCGGACAAATAAGCCAGCAGTGTAGGATTTTTACCGGTTTTATCTCCCGACTGAAAATCTTCAGTATCAAGAAACAATTGGATATCGGGTCCGTTATTGTCTGCTATATTTGAGCCCTCGCCGCCGATACTAAAATTGGAAAATGCTCCATGCGCATCTTCCTCACCGTTTTGGGCATAGTACATTATTTTACCAGAGCCAATTTTGTACGAGATATCTTTAGGTACAACAAAACTAAAGCTAAAGTTACCATTGGTAACACTCGCAGTGCCGGAGTAAATAATGTTATTTTGCATCTGAAAGGTAAGCACCCGGTTATCGTCTCCGTTACCCAGGGTCTGCATATCTATCTCTTTATCATAAACAGTATTGGTTATTTCTCCGTTAAAATTGTCGATTTTATTTCCAAAGAAATCCGCCACGTAACCATCAATCGTAATCTTCTCTAAAGTACCAATTGTATCCGGACTGAGCGTGGCTTCCTTCCCATTTATTGAAGAGGTTACCACTTTATATTTCGGATACGATAATTTTAAGGCAGGGTCGGCCAGCAACGAAAAGTTGCGTTTATTTGTTCCGTTGGCAAGATTCGTTTTCGCCAAACGCATTACATCTCCCATGCGATGGTGATTGCCGGCTGAATTTTTAGCAAAAATGTAGTTATAAAAGCTTTTGCTGAGTTTAAAATTTGCCCCCGATGTTACCACCCGTGTTGTTGAAAACAACCCAATACCTCCACCATTGGGATTTAACAAGACATATTCTCCGGCCGAAACGTCATCAGCATCAAATCGGCTAAACTCGCAGGTTGCTGTTACAAAAATGGGCAACTGATTTCTGTTTGACCACGAATTAATATCGCTAACCTCGAGCACATGTTCGTGTGCTAAAAAACGATCGTTGGCGTGGCCAATATAATTCAAAATAAGCACCCCATCCTCTACCCTTTCATTTATGGCTGCGTTAACATCAGGGTAACGTTCGCCGGCTGGTGTAACTTCTTCCGGATAGGCATCAAAATATACTTTTTCAGTAATAAACTCACCGTAATTTTTATTTAGGGTATCGGCAATTTGCTCCGACTGCCGCATGTGTATTCCTGTATCCCCATCGTCGCCAATCATACAAATTACGTTTCGCCAATCGCCCAATGCTTCCGGCTCGTAATAGCGTTTTATTTTATCAACAACCAGCTGTGCCTCGTAAGCTGTTGATGCCGGAATGCGCCCGATACCTAAATCGATAGCCCCTTTTGCCAGTGTTTCGCCGGCATCGAGCATTACAAAATAATCGTCGCTAACATATGAATTTATCGGATCTAAGGAATTTGCCGATTGGTAGGTGGGTATAAAATTCAGGTTTTTACCATTGATGTTTCGGTTGTCGTAACTTCCGTCTCCAAACAGCAAAACATATTTTAAAGTATTGCCGCGATCGTACAGCATTTTAATAAAGTTACGAATACCGGTAGCACTTTTTGTACCAGAGCTAAACTCATTAAAAACAGCGTTCACATCAACCACCTCAACACTCATTCCATCAAAACTGCGATGAAAATTGGCAAGTTCGTTTGCAGAACTTAAAAAATTTGGATGGCTTACAATCAGAAACTCTGGTGTGGTAATGCCGTGCAGATTCTGATTTTCAATCTCCTCAACAAAAGTTGGTTCAGCAAAATCGCCTGAGGTATTAAAAACAACATACTCTTTTAGTTGCGAGGCGTCGTTTTTGAAAGTAAGTTCGGCGCCATTGATTGTTGTTGCTAACTCCTCAACGTTATTAACATCTGTCACATCAAAAACACGGGTATCTGTTCCGGCGTTGGTAATTTGGTATTCTACAATATTATCAGTTCCAACAGATTTGGAATCTCTGAAAAACAGGGGGTTTTCGCCAGCGACCAACTGCTGACGATAATTTAACTCTATATAATCGAGCCAGGCTTCGGCATTACTGTTTGAGGCATTATATATTATTGAAATACCAGCGCTTCCATTGGAAAGTTCAATATCTGATGTAAGGCTTTCAGCATCGGCATAAATACCGTAAGTTTCATCGGTATCTACTTTCTGAAATGCAAAGTTTCCAACAGCAGCTCCGTTATTTTTTATTTCGAAATTTGAAGACTGATACGAACGGGCTACCCCGCTAACACGAATTTTAGCTTCCGGGTTGCTGGCCAAATTGTTAATCGCAAAAGTATATGTTTTAACACTTCCGTTACTAAACTTATCGCCAAACCACTGTTTGCCCGAGCCTAATTCTAACAAATTATACTTTTCATCTTCCAGCAAATCATAATTATCAAAAGTTGCAGTGGTATGTGTTGCATCTGCTGTTATTTGTTCGGCTACGGCAACTTGCTTTGGTGTTCCTTTATCTCCCAAAAAGAAATAACCGGCCATGGTAAACTCGTTAGATTGATGGGTAAATACTCCCGACGAACTTTTATCCCACTCACTTATACCCGGGGCAAAGAAGAACAAATTATTTTCTCCTGACACGGAAGCTGTCCATACGGCACATTCCTCCAAATCGTCGTAGGCTACAATTCCCGGATCCTCTGAAAGTATTTTCCCTCCGCTACCAAAAACACCAACATTCGATGGATCGGTAAAGCCCCATTCGCTTAACTTTGAAAATGGAATTTTATAAATCCCTTTACCCGAAGTCCGGATTTTTACCCATTTGCCCGAAGCTAAAACCGATGTTGTTTTCCAGCTAACTGCTGTTGCCGATTTGGCATAAAGTTCAGGTACCGATCTTAACTGAAAACTTTTCAACCGATAAATTTTACCATTTTCCTGTTTGAGGGGAACAATCTGAAATTCTATTTTTTTATCGCTACCTGATTGAAGTACCGTTGATGAAAATTTTAATTCGGAAGGAATTTCAAGGCCTTTTGTCGTTTGCAGGTCTACCGGCAATTCATCGAACACAGCATTTTCGATGCTAAAACGCAACGAACTGTTTTGATTATCCAAGGTGTATAAACGCGTGTAAACAGGCAAAGTCAAATGTGCCAAATCGTCTTTAAAATCTGCATTTTCGAAAAATTCAAGCACATTGCCATCAACCCTTCCCGGATTTTCCTTCCATTCAAGCAAAATCGTTTCGTTGTGTACATCACTCACCGCAAACCCAACCAAAACAACAAAAAACAGCAATATATATTTATTCATAAATACATTCAATCATTATATGCAAGTAAACGACAATCTGTTCTAATTATTGCGATTAATACTGGCAAACTATGCCTTCCAGATCACCGAACGAGCGCAAAGATATTAACATCCTTTTAAAACGAGAATAAAATAATAAAAAGGCTGAACAATAAGAATTGAACAAATTAGTTATATTTGTGTCGATGAGAAAATTTATACAAACAATGAATTTTAATAGATTAAAACCATTCGTTTTTATCGCTTTAGCCGCAATCGTATCCGGATGTGGATTATTCGGTAAGGGAGGTAGAGGAGAATCATCACGAACTACGGGCTGGGAGTACAATGCCGAAGAGACCGGAAATATTCCGAACATCTCGGGTTATGAGCAGGATGCCGGACCGGGTTTGGTTTTTGTACAAGGTGGTACGTTTACAATGGGCCGTGTGGAACAAGATGTGATGTATCGCAACGACAATTATCCCCGAAGAGTTACTGTTGCCTCTTTTTACATGGATGAAACAGAAGTTTCAAACCAGGATTATCGTGAATTTACCCACTGGACGAGCAGGGTTTATCCCGGCGATGTTGCAAAAATTAAAGCAATAACTCCAGACTCTACTGTTTGGCGTAAAGAACTGGCTTACAACGAGCCTTATGTAAATAACTATTTCCGCCATCCGGCATACTCCGAGTACCCGGTTGTTGGTGTTACCTGGGAACAAGCCGAAGCGTATTGTGCCTGGCGAACCGACAGGGTAAACGAACAAATTTTGGTTGATAAAGGAATTATGACCCACGACAATACACAGGCGGGGCAAAATGTGTATACAACCAAAACCTATTTAACAGGCATTTACCAGGGAACAGACGGAGAAAAACCTGTTGAGAACCCGGACGGCACTACCAGAAGACCAAAATGGGAAGATGGAATTTTGCTGCCTAACTACCGTTTGCCAACCGAAGCAGAATGGGAATATGCCTCTTACGGCTTAATTGGAAATACAGATGGAGAACTACTTACCGACAGAAAATTATATCCATGGAACGGCTCGTACTTACGCCAGGACAGCAAAAAAGACAAAGGACGATTAAAAGCCAACTTTGTTCGCGGACGTGGTGATATGATGGGTATGGCAGGCGCATTGAACGATAATGCTGATATTGCTGCACCAATTTTCTCTTACGAACCCAATGATTATGGATTATACTGTATGGCAGGTAACGTTAACGAATGGGTTTCTGATGTATATCGCCCAATGTCGTTAAACGATGTAGAAGAATTTAACCCATACCGTGGTAATGTTATTACTGAATACCGCCGCGATGGTAGCGGACAGCTAATGCGCAACGAATACGGAGAATTAATAAAAGATACCATTGCCGGAATGGATTACCGAAATGTGTTGGATGGTGATGCAAACTCGCAGATTGTTGAAGGAAACACCTGGATTGGCAACCAGAAAGATACCGATGGTATGTATATTCAGGATGAACGCCCGGGCGCTTTTTCATCATTGATTAACGATGAGGTGAGAGTTTACAAAGGTGGATCGTGGCAAGACCGACCTTATTGGCTGGTGCCCGGAACACGCCGCTACCTGGAACAAAGTAAAGCCCAAAACGACCTGGGTTTCAGATGTGCTATGACAAGAGTTGGAAGCCCGGAAGGTTTCTAACGCAAAAAAATATTGAACAAAAAGCTTCGTGATTTGCGAGGCTTTTTTTATGCCAAATTGAATCTTGTTTTTTGAATGGATATGACAAACATTGAACAGCTATATTCCTGTTTCCTTGAAACCAGAACAATCTCAACAGACAGTAGAAAAATTAAAGCAGGTTCTGTTTTCTTTGCGCTAAAAGGTGCAAATTTTAATGGAAATAAATACGCCAGCGATGCACTGAAAAAAGGAGCAGCCTACGCTGTGGTTGACGAAGAAACTTATGCCGGGGGAAAAAATATTTTTTTAGTTGAAAATGTATTGCAAACCTTACAACAACTTGCACATTACCACCGCTGTAAATTAAAATGTCCGGTGCTGGCGATTACCGGCACCAACGGAAAAACAACCACAAAAGAACTGATTGCTGCTGTTTTATCGAAAAAATTTAATGTAAGTTTTACGCAGGGCAATTTAAACAACCATATTGGCGTGCCATTAACACTGCTTCAAACAACCGAACAAACCGAGTTTGCAGTGGTGGAAATGGGGGCCAACCATCCCGGGGAAATAGCAGAGTTATGCAAAATTGCAGCTCCTGATTTTGGAATAATTACCAACATCGGTCGTGCCCATCTTGAAGGATTTGGATCGTTTGAAGGAGTAATTAAAACCAAAGGAGAGCTTTATGATTATATGGCTCAACAAAATGGAACCATTTTCTATAATGCCAACAATACCCTACTACAGGAATTAAGCAAACGAGTAAAAAAATCGATATCGTTTGGTGCATCCAATGCATCATTTACCGGAGAGCCGATACAAAGCCCGCCATTTCTGCATGTAAAAGTTAATTTCAAAAAGGGTGTGTTATACCTGAACAGCAACCTGATAGGAGATTTTAACTTCGAAAATATATTAGCGGCTGCATGCATCGCCAATTATTTTGGTGTTGATCCACTAAAAATTCAACAAGCCATAAAAGAGTATCATCCAACAAATAATCGTTCGCAACTTATAAAAAAAGGTAATTTAAAAATTATAATGGATGCCTACAATGCAAATCCAACCAGCATGAGTGCATCCATTAAAAGTTTTATGGAGAATTTGCAAGATGAAAAATACCTGATTTTAGGCGATATGCTGGAGTTGGGCGACTATTCCGCACAAGAACACAAAAATATTGTTTCCTCACTCCCTCAATCGATAAGAAAAAATGTATATCTGGTTGGTAACGAATTTATGAAGACCACCCAAGATGACACGATAAAAACATTTAAAAGCGTTGCAGATTTGTGTTTACACCTCAAGCAATACCCCATAAAAAACGGGAACATTTTAATAAAAGGTTCCCGCGGTATTCAACTTGAAAAAGTTCTTGATCTTTTTTAGTTAGCCTGAGGTTTTTCAACTTTCAAAACATCGGCAATTGCTTTTTCAAACGTTTGCTTGGGCAGAGCTCCCATAGCCATTTGTGGCTGCCCGTCTTGCGGCACAAACAACAACGACGGAATACTCTGTACACCAAACATTCCAGCCAGTTCTTGCTGCTCTTCGGTATTTACTTTGTAAATCACTATACTATCGCCGTATTCTTTTTGAAGCTCGTCAAGAATAGGAGCGACCATTTTACAAGGGCCACACCAGTCGGCATAAAAGTCAATTAAACACGGCTTTTCACCTTCGTATTTCCACTCTTTATTGGCTTCAAAATTGAAAACTTTCTCTTTAAATGTCTCTTTTGTTAAATGTTCCAACATGATTTTTATTTTATCTTATTTATATATCTATTTATTTCGATATTTACATGTCAAATATAATACCATTTTTCCAAAACACAAGTTACTACATTATTTCTACTAAATAATTGTAATTTTGTCACGATTTTTTCCAGGATGGCAGAAAAGCCGGCTATGGATTACGATTTTTGTCAGATGAGCAGCAAACTAAAAGAGAAAATTTTTCACAACATACAAGAAGTGGCCGACCAGATTGGTACCGAGACTTATGTTATTGGAGGTTACGTGCGTGATTTATTTCTTGAACGCACTTCGAAAGATATAGATATAGTTACCATAGGCAGCGGGATTGAATTTGCCAACGCAGTAGCAGGTACTCTTAAACCGAAACCACGTGTTAGTGTATTTAAGAATTTTGGCACCGCCATGTTTAAATACAAGGACCTGGAAATTGAATTTGTTGGTGCTCGTAAAGAATCGTACCAGAGAAATTCAAGAAAGCCAATAGTGGAAGACGGCACACTTGAAGACGACCAGAACCGGCGGGATTTTACCATTAATGCAATGGCCTTTGGTTTAAACAACCATAATTTTGGAGAACTTGTAGATCCTTTTAACGGAATAGATGATTTAAAAAATAAAATTATCCGCACACCACTCGACCCGGACGTGACATTCTCTGATGACCCCTTAAGAATAATGCGTGCCATTCGGTTTGCCACGCAATTAGATTTTGAAATAGAAGACAAAACACTTCAGGCAATAACGCGCAACAAAAACCGGATTAAAATTATTTCGGCTGAACGAATTATTGAAGAACTCAACAAAATTATTTTATCTGATAAACCCTCGAAAGGATTCAAACTTTTAGAGGAAACAGGTTTACTGGCCATTATATTTCCTGAATTGCAAAAAATGAAAGGAATTGATAAAGTTAAAGGTATTGGCCACAAGGATAACTTTTACCACACCATTGAAGTTTTAGATCGCCTGGCACCAAATTCAAATAACTTATGGCTACGTTGGTCGGCCATACTGCACGATATTGCAAAGCCTAAAACCAAACGATTTGTAGATGGTCTTGGATGGACCTTTCATGCCCATAATTTTGTAGGGGTTAAAATGATTCCTAAAATTTTTAAACGCATGAAGCTGCCCTTGAACGAAAAGATGAAATACGTTCAGAAAATGGTTGGCTTGCACATGCGCCCCATTGTTCTCTCGGAAGATATTGTAACCGACTCTGCGGTGCGTCGCCTCTTATTTGAAGCAGGCGACGACATTGACGACCTGATGACCCTTTGCGAAGCTGACATTACCTCGAAAAACCCGGAGAAGGTAAAACGTTACATGAAAAATTTTAAAATTGTTCGGCAAAAATTAAAGGAAATCGAAGAAAAAGATGCCATTCGGAATTTCCAACCCCCTGTTGATGGTGAATTGATTATGAAAACCTTTAACCTTGGGCCTTGTCGCGAAGTTGGAACACTAAAAGATGCCATTAAAGATGCGATACTGGATGGCGAAATCCATAATAATTTTGAAGAAGCATTTGATTTTATGATGAAAAAAGCCAAGGAGATGGGGCTAACAACGGAAAATTAATGCGTCAGCAACGTTAGCTTAACCGGCAAATGGTCGCTAAACCCACCATTGTAGCGATATCCGCTGTAGGTCCTGAATAATTTTCGGCCACCATGCGTTTTGTCTGATTCGAATAAAAATGGCAAATTACAAATTTCAGCCTTTTTAGCATTCGTATACAAACCGTTGCCGGCATTAATTAAGCCTCCCGATACAATCACCTGATCAAAAACATACCATTGCCTCTGGTACTTTAAAGTACCTTCAGGTTCGTTCATCCATTGCCACGAAAGATTTAATAAATCCGCATTTACATATTCTTCACTCTCCGGAGAAACAGCGCCGAGGTATTTATGCAGGCTTTCATCTAGGGGCTGATCATTAAAATCACCAAGAATAACCACCTTTGCCTGTCGGTTTTCGCGAATAATTTCCTGGTATTTAAAGGCGAGCAATTGTGCCGCCTGTTGCCGTGCCGGCCGGGTTTTTAACAAGCCTGAATAACGCGATGGCCAATGGTTAACAAAAACATGCAGGGTGTCTTTCCCATTTACAACACCTTCCACATGAAGAATCTCTCGAGATCGCCGGACATTTCCGTCGGAATTTACAAGTGGGTAATAATTATACGCAATGGGATAAAAAGATACAGGATTATAAAGAAGCGCCACATCAATTCCGCGTGGATCCGGAGATTCCTTATGAATGATTTTATATTTACTTTGTTGCAAAGGAGTTTTTGTTGTCAGCTCTTGCAAAACATAGCGATTTTCTACTTCGCAAAGCGCTATCAAATCGGGCATTTCCCATCCATCAACTGCCAGTATTACTTTTGAGAGTTGTACTATTTTCTTATCAAAACGTTTTCTTGTCCAATGCCGATCGCCTGCCGGGGTAAATTCATCATCGGCTGTAAGTGAATCGTTTCGTGTATCAAATAAGTTTTCGACGTTATAAAATACAAGTGAGAAACTATCATGCTCCTGTGCGTTAGCATTGGTAATAATTAATATCAGGGATAAACAAAAAAGTATCGATTTCATGTTATTTTTCGATGCGTTCGTAGGCGCCCAAATCAGGGCCATCATCGCTTGTCCGGCTCTTATTTAATAAGTCGAGCGGAAATAGTTTTGAATAAACCGCAGATCCAACATCTTTAGCTGCAGTCAGTGTATCCAGTTCATAGTTGAAATCATCATAAGGGTCAACAAAACGAGGGTCGTAATCGCTACCCAGCAATACGTTAACGTAGTGGTCTTTGTTGCTGGTATCCAGCGTATCGGGAGCCTGAATGATACAATGATCGAAGAAGTAATTGAAGATGTTCTCTTCATTATCGCCAAGTTCCATTTCGTTACCGATATTCCCGTAAATTATACTATTACCAAATGTGGCCTTTGTTAAGTCTCCGTTATAAGAAATTTGCTCTCCGCTTGAGTTTTCTACAATCAATACATTTGAAATTACCAGCGACGGTGTAGCACGTACCTTTGCACCATAGTTGCCCCAATAATTGGCAATTGTAGTTTGGTAAAACTCATATTCTCCACCAACCAGCAAGGCTGTGGCATAATAACCACAATTAGCAATTACATCGTTGTAAGCATATATTTTTGATTTTAATGCAAATATGCCGGCATAGGCCATATTTTCAATCTTCGAGTTGGTAAGTTCGACTGATGCATAACCTTCATTTTCAATTGTTCCAACCTGCAGCCCAATATTTGCATTTTTTATTGAAACATAGTTAAGCAGGTTATTATGGCTTCCTGAGAATAAAACCACCCCATTCCACTGATCGGGAATATTTTCGTAAGATGGTTCCAAACGATCTGCTCGTAATTGTATAGGAAAATCATAAGTACCATTGGCAATTATTTTACCCCGCACGTACAAACCGGCATCTTTATGAAAATAAATTTTAGTACCG
Source organism: uncultured Draconibacterium sp. (assembly GCF_963676735.1). Taxonomy (NCBI): domain Bacteria; kingdom Pseudomonadati; phylum Bacteroidota; class Bacteroidia; order Marinilabiliales; family Prolixibacteraceae; genus Draconibacterium; species uncultured Draconibacterium sp. The sequence continues at coordinate 3,668,775 of NZ_OY781464.1, forward strand.
GGCTCAATTGTTAAGGTTGCCAAACTATCAACATAAGCATAATCGTAAACCAGGTAAGGCTTTTCTGCTGTCCATGTTGTGGTTTCCAGACGTTCTCCTTTAATTAATTTAAAATCCTGCCCATAGGCTTCAAGTAAAATGCTTTGAAAATTTGTATTGGTAGTAAATTCAATAGAATCCTGAACAACCATTGGCAGGTTTTGCCCGTTAGGATCGATGGTAACTTCAACAAAAATGTAGATACTGTCTTTGGCCGGAAGTGCAATTTCATACAGCTCGCTTCCCAAATAACCATTAATGTTTAATCTAAAATTTGAAGCATCGCCACCAGCCAGTCGAATTCTTGAAATCAATACATCTTCCTCGTATGGGTTGTGCACCGTAAATCGCCGGGTAGTTGATCCAATGGTAGTAAAAATTGTATCGAAGGTAACGGTATCTACAGAAAATTGTAATTGCGCATCAGTAGACGTCATATATCCCTCATCCTCACACGAGAACAACATAACAAGCACAAGGGCTGCTGCCAGTATCTGAAGTAAATATCTAACCAATTCGAATTAATTTTCAGTTCTATAACGTAATTCTGTAGCCGTTATTTTACAAATATAAAAAATCCATTCACAATTTTTAACATTTATTGACAATCCTTAGTTTTTTACAGCATGTTTTTTAGAAATGAGTAACAAACCCAGCACCGTAAAGGCTCCATTCAGAATTAGCAACTCAAATCCAAACTGATAACCGTTAAACAATAATTCAGAATAAATTGAAATAAAATAACACAATACCGGGGCTATTATTGCAACTGCCGGCACAGCTTTGTCGTTTACTTTTCGTTTTGAATAAATGCCAAACAGGAACAAACCCAAAATTGGCCCGTAGGTATATCCTGCCACTTTAAAAACAGCTACCACAATACTTTCATTATTAACTGCTTTAAACAACAAAATTACAAGAATAAGCAGTACCGAAAAGAACAAATGTGAAAGCATCTTTAAACGCTGTTTTTTCTTCTCGTCAAATCGTTCTATCTTTAAAAAGTCGACTGTGAACGAAGTTGTTAAAGCCGTTAAAGCCGAGTCGGCACTTGAATAAGCCGCTGCCGTAATTCCCAATAAAAAGGCAATACCAACAGGTAACCCGAAATATTTTAATGCCAACATCGGATAAAGGTCGTCGGTAGTTTCAGGTATACTTATTCCGTGTTCACGGGCAAAAATGTAAAGCATCACTCCAAGACATAGAAATAGCACCACCGTCAAAAGAAAAGCCAGGCTAAATACAAGCATATTTTTTTGAGCTTCGCGTTTGTTTTTACAGGTCAGGTTTTTCTGCATCATATCCTGATCCATACCAACCATAACAATGGTAATAAACATCCCCGATATAAATTGCTTAAAAAAGTTGTTGCCCATGCGCCAGTCCCAAAAGAACAGTCTGGAGTTGTTATCTTCAGTAATTGTTTCGATTAAACCCGCCATGTTTAAGTTCATACTCCGAGAAATGGCAACGATGGTAAATACCACTGCACTCACCAAAAACAAGGTTTGAAGGGTGTCGGTCCATACAATTGTTTTTATACCGCCTTTAAAGGTATAAACCCAAATAAGGGCAATGGTAACAACAACTGTTAATGCGAAAGGAATATTAAATGCATCGAAAAATGCTATTTGCAAAACACCTGCAACAAGAAACAACCGAAAGGCTGCTCCAACAAGTTTCGATATCAGGAAAAAAAATGAGCCGGTTTTATAGGATTTTGGACCAAACCTGGTGTCGAGAAAAGAATAGATGGAAACCAAATTCATCCGGTAATACAGGGGAAGTAAAATTCCGGCAACCAGCCAATAACCTACAATATTACCAAACACAAACTGCAAGTATGAAAACGCTGAATTTCCCACCTCGCCCGGAACTGAAATAAAGGTTACCCCCGAGAGTGTAGCTCCTACCATCCCAAAGGCAACTAAATACCAGGGCGATTTTCGGTTAGCAGTAAAAAAAGCCTGGGTATCTGCTTTGCGCGATGTAAACCACGAAATTATTATAAGTACCACAAAATAACCAAGTACAATTCCGAGAACTAAATAAGGGCTCATAGTATTATTTATTCAAAGTCGGGATAAATCAAATATTTTTTCCGGGTAAGTTGGTATTCCTCCAGTTCCACCTGCCAGCTTTCAACAATTTCTTCCTCCGTTTTTCCCTGGCGTATTTGCAGAATAAGCTTGTCCGTTCCGGCCAAAAGATTTAACCAACGTTCACGGGTCAGAAAATCTGACTCATTCCCGAATTTTTCATAAAATTCAAGAAAATATTTCAAGGTAAATTTTGGCGCTACCTGTATGTTTCTTAAATCAATTCCGTAACATTTTTTGTTTTTATTGAGAGGATTTACCGAAACGCCCGGGATACTGCGAGGAGTAAATTCAAAACTACCCAGTTCTTCTTGTAAACCACCCAGCACCTGAAACGGAAAATCAGTGCCGCGCCCAACACTTACACTGGTGGCTTCAAAAAAGCATAGCGAAGGATACAAACGCACTGATAAATCGTTTGGCAAATTTGGCGAAGGCTTTACCGGTAAGGAGTAGCTCATCGAATGGTCATAATTTTCAACAGGAATAACTGTTAAATCGCATTTTTGCGATGCCTTATGCCAGCCCTCACCATTAATCATTTTTGCCAACTCTCCAACTGTGCAACCATGTACTATCGGAATTGGGTCGAGGCCTACAAAAGATTCAAAGCCAGCTTCGCGTATTGGGCCGGCTATGTAGTCGCCATTGGGGTTGGGCCGATCAAAAACAATTAGCGGAATATTGTTTTCTGCGCAGGCTTCAATTACGTAATGCAAGGTAGAAATATAGGTATAAAAGCGGCATCCAACATCCTGAATATCAAACACCATAACATCGAGGCCACTTAAATGTTCGGCCGTAGGTTTTTTATTTTTGCGGTACAAAGAATACACGGGCAAGCCTGTTTGTTTGTCCAATCCGTCTTCCACTTCGCCTCCTGCCGAAACATCGCCTCTAAAACCATGCTCCGGAGCAAAAATTTTTGACACCTTAACGTCCTTACCCAACAAATAGTCAACCAGGTGTTCACCTACCACCACCGAAGTATTATTCACAACCAACCCAATTTGCTTATCACCCAACAAATTAAGGTACAGCATTGACCGTTCGGCACCTACTACAATATCTTTTTCTTTCCGGGCTGAACACCCACTGATAAAAAAGCATAAAACAATCACATAAAATATCCTGTTCATCGCTTATAAAACATTACATTTGCGTTAACGAAGATAGATTTTAAATTTTTTAAAAAGCAATCATTCGTAGTAAAAAGTAACAAACTGAAAAAATAAATTACCAGCAGCTTTGTTATACTTTTTATTTAACCAACGTTAAACGTGAACCACTATTATTACGCGAATTAAAAAATGAATCCAACACCTAAAATAATTTTACTTTTTGCCTTGTTTATTGCAGTAATTTCTCCGAATTGTTTTGCCCAGGCCCCTCCATTTCTTGCTTTAAAAGATGATGAATGGGTGCAGCAACAACTCGAAAAAATGAGTATTGAAGAACGCATTGGCCAGTTAATGATGATTACGGTTTACCCGGAACAGAATGAGGCAAGTAAGGCCATTTATAAAAAAAGGATAGAAACATGGAAGCCGGGAGGAATATTGGTTATGCAAGGCTCGCCAAGCAAAACTACCAGCTGGATTAATCAGTTTCAGGATGTTTCTGAAACTCCCTTACTGGTAGCTATTGATGGCGAATGGGGCCCCGCCATGCGCATTGACAGCACTATTGTGTACCCATACGCTCAATCGTTGGGAGCAGTGCAAGACTCCTCATTGCTTTACCAAATGGGCGCCGACATAGCCTGCCAGTTAAAACAAATGGGTATTCACATGAATTTTGCACCGGTAGCCGATATTAATACCAATCCCAAAAACCCGGTAATTGGGTTTCGTTCGTTTGGCGAAAACAGACAAAATGTAGCACAAAAGGCGTGGATGCTTGCTAAAGGAATGCAAGATAATTTGGTTATTCCGGTTGCCAAACATTTTCCCGGACATGGCGATACAAAAACCGATTCGCACAAAACACTCCCCTTAATCCCCCACGCTAAAAACCGCATCGACAGTATTGAAAGCTATCCTTTCAGGTATTTATCAGATCGTGGAATAAGCGGAATTATGTCGGGACATTTAAATGTTCCGTCACTCGATGAATCGGGAAAAACCTCATCCTTATCCGAAAAAATAATAACCAATTATCTGAAAAAAGAAATTGGGTTTAAGGGTTTTGTTGTAACCGATGCCATTACTATGAATGGGGTTAAAGCAGAACCGGGCCGGGCGGAATTGGAGGCTCTGATAGCAGGTAACGATATGGTGGAATTTGTTCCGGATGTGGCCAAGGTGGTTGAAACGGTAAAAAAAGCCATCGAGAATGGAGAAATAAGCGAAGAGGAAATTAATGAAAAATGCCGAACTGTTTTAGCCTTAAAACGATGGGCCGGATTACACCAATACCAACCAGCCAAAATTAAAAACCTTTACGAATACCTCAATCAACCCAACTTCCAGGTCACGTACCGAAAATTGATAAAACAATCGCTTGCTGTGCTTATTAATAATTCAACGCTTCCGTTGCAAAACCTCGAAGACCTAAAAATTGCGACAATAAACCTTGGCGGCGAGCAAAAATCAGCTTTTCAAAAAATGCTGAAGAAGTACACGGCTATGGATCATTTTTCGTTACCTCAGAATGCCACTGAACCAAGCTGGGCTGCACTTCGCCATAAACTCGATAATTATAATTTGGTAATTGCCGGAATTAGTGGAATTAATAAATATTCATCAAAGCAGTATGGTATTTCCGAAATTCAGCAAAAGGCAGTTGCCGATTTGGTAAACGAGAAAAACACAGTATTTGCCTTTTTCGGCAATGCATACGCCTTAAAACATTTTTCGAACATTCACCATGCAAAGGCACTGGTTGTGGCGCACCAGGACAATAACCTTACGCAGGAACTGGCGGCTCAACTTATTTTTGGAGCATTTGATTCTAAGGGCAAATTACCTGTTACTATTGACAAGCGTTTTGTTGTGGGCAATGGTCTTCCGCTTAAAGCAAATCAAAGTTTATCGTACACCATCCCGGAGGAAGCAGGGATGAACTCATTGGTTTTAAACAAGAAAATTGACTCGCTGGCCACGCTGGGCATTTCTGAAGGTGCTTTTCCGGGGTGCCAGGTGTTGGTAGCTAAAAACGGACAGGTGGTACTGCACAACTGCTATGGCTACCATACCTACGACAGTATAAACCCTGTAACAAAAAAAAACATTTACGACTGGGCATCGGTAACCAAAGTAACCGGGCCTTTACCAGCCATTATGAAATTGGTGGATGAAAAAAAAATAAACCTCAACGATAAATTCAGCAAATACTGGCCCGATTTTATTGGCAGCAACAAAGAACATATTAGTTTTCGAGAGGTATTGGCGCACCAGGCCCGCCTGGCCTCGTGGATTGCCTTTTGGACCATGACTCTGCAGGAAGATGGGACATTGAACAAAAATGTGTTCAAAAAAAACCCAAGCACCCAATTCAATATCCGGGTGTCAAACGGCATTTGTATGAACAGCGATTTCAAAAAAACAATGTTTGACACTATTCGAAATTCGGAGCTGGAAAAAAGAAAAAGATACCTGTATTCGGGATTAAGCTTTTACCTGTATCCTGAAATAATTGAAAACCTGACCCAAACCCCATACGAGGATTATTTAAAAAGCACCTTTTTTGCTCCATTAGGAGCAAGCACAATAACATTTAATGCTTACCAACATTTCCCCTTGCAACAGATAATACCAACCGAGGTAGACGATTTTTTCAGAATGGAAAAAATGCATGGTTATGTGCACGACGAAGGAGCTGCAATGATGGGAGGCATTTCGGGCAATGCCGGGCTGTTTGGTAATACAAACGATTTAGCTAAGCTCTTTCAGCTTTACTTGCAGAAAGGCTATTTTGGTGGCCGCCGTTATATTTCCGAGTCAACCATTAATGAGTTTACACGCATTCAGTTTCCTGAAAACGAAAACCGCAGAGGCTTAGGTTTCGACAAACCATTAATTGACAACCATAAAAACAAGCTGGAAGATGCTTACCCCGCAATATCTAGTAGCGCAGCCAGTTTTGGGCACAGCGGTTATACCGGAACCTTTGCCTGGGCCGACCCTGAAAACCAATTGCTCTTTATTTTTATGTCGAACCGTGTTTACCCAACCCGAAATAATACCAAACTTTACAAATTGAACATTCGCACGGCAATGCACCAGGCTATTTACGATAGCATTTATACACCATAAAAAAGTATCCTTAAAAAATGTTAACTGCCATTTTTCCAAACCTGTTATACAACATATTTTCAAAACAAAAACACACTAACACACAACCAATTACATTTTTTTAACCAATTTCTTATTCACATAATGCATGGCTTTCCTAATAACATTTAACAATAGCTGTGCATGACGCTTTTATTATTAAATTATTAATTCTATTTTTAATGCACGTTCTTTACAATAACAATAAATATTAATTAATAATACCACAGCGATATGGAAAAAAGAATAACATTTAACGAGCTGCGTAAAATTAAAGACAGCTTACCTGACGGTGCAATTAAGAAAATGGCGCAAGAGTTTGAAGTATCAGAAGAAACCGTCAGGAATTATTTTGGAGGCGCGAATTATGAAAACGGAAGAGCAGTGGGAATACACATGGAACCCGGGCCACACGGCGGGATTGTTCTCATAGATGATACGACAATTCTTGAAAGGGCTCAAGAACTGATTTCAGCAACAGTTTAAACCAGAAAACTTAAAATATTAATGAAACTGTCCTATATTTATGGGACAGTTTTTTTATGTATAATTAATATCTAAACCATTACCTCATGAAAAAATATTGCTTTTACTTCCTGTTTGTTTTTTCAATTCTCTTTTTAAACTCATGCGAAAAACCCTGGCAACCGCTTTTTAACGGCGAAAACCTCGATGGCTGGGAAACTTTTATCGGTACCCCACTTACCGGGTTCGAACATTTGCATGCCCAGGCTACTCCTGAAAAGGTATTCAGTGTTGTTGATGTAAACGATGAAAAACTTATCCACATTAGCGGAGAAGTTAACGGCTCGCTGGCAACTATTGATACGTTTGCAAATTATCATCTCCAATTGGTTTTTAAATGGGGCGACCAGGTTTATACCCGAAGAAACAGTGGTTTGTTGTACCATAGTTTTGGAGAATTTGGCGAAGCCATTGGAACATGGATGACCAATATTGAATGCCAACTGATGCACGAACGGCTGGGAGACACTTATTTGATGAACAATACCGTTTGCGAAACAGAAGTTACGCAAACCGACGAAGGCTTTGTTTTTACAAAAGGCGGGCAGCTTACCCAGTTTGGAAAAGAATTTAATGGTGCGGGTATAAAAAAAGCAACTGATGCCGAAAAACCATTGGGCGAATGGAATACGGTTGAGCTGTACAGTGTAGGCCGTACAACGGTACATGTGGTTAATGGGCAGGTTAACATGGTGAATACCAATACCGGAATTCTTGAGAATGGAGAAATACTCCCGCTGCAATCAGGAAAAATACAGATTCAGTCGGAAGGTGGCGATTTGTTTATTAAATCGGTAAAAATCAAACCCATTAAGGAGATACCTGCAGAATTTCTTCAATAAAAATTTATCTTTTACCCGTTTCTTTTGAAAACGGGTATATTTTTGCGCAAAATTTAATCCAATACAAAAATTATGAGTGGTAAAACTTTACGTGATCAATTAACTTTTAAAAACACTATTCTTGGTGTTCAGTTTTTATTTGTGGCTTTTGGAGCTACCGTCTTGGTTCCGCTTCTGGTAGGAATCGATCCGGCAGTAGCCCTTTTTACAGCCGGCATAGGTACCTTGTTATTTCACCTGATAACAAAAGGGCAGGTTCCGGTTTTTCTTGGCAGTAGCTTTGCCTTTATTGCGCCAATAATTGAAGCCACCAAATTATACGGCTGGCCTGGCACCTTATCGGGTATTATTGCTGTTGGTGTGGTTTATGGGGTAGTTTCGGCATTGGTAAAACTCAGGGGGTTAACATTTGTTGAACGTCTGTTCCCGCCGGTAGTTGTTGGCCCAATTATTTTACTCATTGGTTTGTCGCTGGCTTCAGCTGCTGTTGATATGGCAAAAACCGACTGGCTGGTTGCAGTGGTGTCACTACTTACTGCTGTTATTGTTGTAATCTTTGGTAAGAAAATGATTAAACTGATACCTATTTTCATAGCCATAATTGTGGGTTATGTGCTATCAATAATTATGGGAAAGGTTGATTTCACCCCTATAAAAGAGGCTGCCTGGATTGGGTTACCCGAATTTACCGCTCCAAAATTTAGCTGGCAGGCCATTCTTTATATGATTCCTGTAGCCATTGCACCAATTATTGAGCATGTTGGCGATATGTATGCCATTGGAGGTGTATGTCAAAAGAATTTTGTTGAAAAACCAGGCTTGCACCGCACCTTGCTTGGCGATGGTATTGCCAGTGGATTGGCCGGATTTTTTGGAGGTGTACCAAACACCACATACTCTGAAGTTACCGGAGCCATTACTTTAACAAAAATCACAAATCCTTTTGTACTGCGTATTTCTGCAATTACAGCTATTGTTTTTGCATTTGTGGGTAAAATCAGCGGTTTCCTGAAAACCATACCACAGGCGGTTCTTGGAGGCATAATGCTTTTGCTCTTTGGTATGATTGCATCAATAGGAATAAAAACGCTGGTTGATTCGAAAACCAATATGGACGAAACCCGCAACCAGGTTATTGTTTCAATTGTATTAACCGTTGGCATTGGCGGAGCAGTAATTCAATATGGCACATTCTCGTTGGCCGGAATTGGTTTGGCCGCAGCCGTAGGTATTATTTTAAACCTGGTTTTACCACGCACAAAAAAAGCTAAAAAGTAAATATACCGAACTAACAAACCTGTTAGTTCGATACCAAAAAGGATTCCATCTCAGCAAAAAGATGGAATCTTTTTTTTACGACACTTTTTAAGCATCAAACCTCGTGCTGCTTTTCTGGCAAATACCGCCAAAACCGGCGAGGCATATGTTGCCGCTGCAGCTTTAGGTTTTTGCGCTCTTCAATATTAATGTGTTTAAAATACGAGCGCCATAGTTTTTGGTAAAAATCTTCGCCCTCAGCTAACAGCGCTTGTTTTACCTGGCCATTGTAGGTGTTAAATTGTTTTTTCGTTAGCACCACTTCCTCCACTTTGTCTTTTCCGTAATAAACTCCATAGTTTCGGCGTAAATCATATATCAGCCATTTTTGGTCGGTAAACCTTTTTTGATAATGGTTAATAATTAGCGGAAGCACATCGTACTTAGGTTCAATGCCACAAAAATACATGTGGTCTTTGGTACGCTGAAAGCGAACAAACTGCATCAGGCGCATGGCCTCTTTTTTTACTTTTTGCGACGATTGGGTAAGCGACAACACATCGGGGTCGCCATAATCGGTTTCCAGGTTCAGGTGCCCGCTAAACATCCGCCGTAAAAAGCGATAGATTTTCATTTCAATTCCCAGCTCTTCGCTCAGGTAAGCATAAAACAACAATTGTTTGTTTTTACCCGACAAGTGTTTTTGAATGCCCTTCCAAACACGCTCCGCTTTTTTTGGATTAGTGGGTACATCAATGCTCTCAACAAAAAGATAGCGCTGCTCACCAAAGCGCGAACAAATATCAACCGGAAAATCCTTGCGGCTGTAACAATCAAAAACACAGGTTAAAAAGCCTTCAAAAGTGTTATCGTAGGTATAAATTTTCATGCAAACTTTTCTTAATTACAAACATTACATTTCCCTTGTATGTCTTTTTCTATAAGCAGAAAAATAACATTTGTTTTTGGCTTTTATCATTAATGAAGCGTTGGTACAACAGGTTTATAATCGGCAAATAATTTTAACTGCGTATCCAACGATTTTTTGTATTTTGAATTCATCTCGCCTAACAATTTATGTTTTAATCGTTGTGGTTCCCATCCCAATCCGGCAGGCGGAAGCTCGTTGCAGGTAATAAAATACCTGGCTCGTTTCATTACAACGCCAAGCTTTTTTAGGTGCATCGAATTAAGGCGACGGTGTTTACGTGCCAGAACAATTTTTTGTGCTGACTGGATGCCAATGCCCGGAACCCGTAAAATCATTTCGTAATCGGCACGGTTAATATCCACCGGAAACAATTGCAAATTCCGCAAGGCAAATCCCAGTTTCGGATCCACATCCAGATCTAAAAATGGCTGATCTTCGCTCAGAATTTCTTCGGCCCTGAAATGGTAAAAACGCATAAGCCAATCGCTTTGGTAAAGGCGATTTTCGCGCACCAAAGGTGGTCGGTTAAGGGCAGGCAGGCGCTTATCGTAACTGTTTACCGGCAGGTACCCTGAAAAATAAACCCTTTTCAGGTTTTGCTTTTTATACAAGCCCGACGACAATAAAATAATTTGCCGGTCAGTTTCTGGCGTTGCACCTACAATAAGCTGTGTACTTTGCCCGGCAGGTGCAAATCGAGGTGCTTTTCGGTATTTCCCGCGTTCTTCTTTGGCCACTAAAATCGAATCGCGAATTTGCCCCATGGGTTTCACAATGTCGGGATAGCTTTTTTCCGGTGCCAGTTTCTTCAAATTAGGCTCTGTCGGGATTTCCATATTCACGCTCAACCGATCGGCCCAAATACCTGCCTCGTGTATCAACTCGCTACTTGCTCCGGGAATTGCTTTTAAGTGAATATAACCGTTGTAGTTTTCTTCGTTGCGCAACTTTTTAGCTACCTGCACCATACGCTCCATGGTATAGTCGGGATTTTTAATTACACCCGAACTTAAAAACAAACCTTCAATATAATTACGGCGGTAAAAACCAATGGTAAGGTCTACAATTTCTTGCGGAGTAAATGTTGCACGAGGCCGGTCGTTGGTGCGCCGGTTTATACAATAAGCACAATCGTAAATACAATTGTTGGTCATTAAAATTTTAAACAAGCTTACGCAACGGCCGTCATCGGTAAAACTATGGCAAATACCGGCAGCAAATCCATTACCAATGCCTTTGCTACTATTTGCCCGGCTACTGCCGCTTGATGCACACGACACATCGTATTTAGCTGCATCCGATAATATTTTAAGTTTTTTATGTACTAATTCATTCATCACAAGCCCAATATTTTTATTAATTCCTACCCCATTATTGCTGCCAAAAAATCCCCGGCGTTAACCGGGGATCAGGAACCTCTGTTCATTGGGATCAAACATTTGGGAACATTTAGGAAATTGCTTCAACTGTATTCTCACACCTTCTTGATAATATTATTATCATTTCTGTCGATAATAATTTAATCATTTCTTTTCAATCAGCAAGAATATTTTTTATTTTTGACTAAACATTTAACAACAATGAATTATTTTGGCAAGAATATCAAGCTATTACGAAACCGAAAAAAACGAACACAGAATGAAGTTGCCACCAGCTTGCAATTAAAGCGAACCACCGTAAATGCGCTTGAAAATGCAATCAGTCAGCCAACCGTAACTCATTTGCAGGCCTTTTCAAAATATTTTGGAATTGCTATTGATACGCTTATTAACGTAGACATGCAACAACTGTCGGAAAGCCAGTTTACTGACCTCCATAATGGTTTTGATGTTTTTATTCGCGGAAGTAACTTAAGAGTTATTGCCACAACTGTTGACTCAGACAACAACGACAATATTGAGCTGGTAAACGAAAAGGCCAAGGCCGGTTATGTAAATTGTTTTGCCGATCCGGAATATATTGGCAAGCTTCCGGTGTTTCAGCTACCGTTTTTATCAAAAGAAAAAAAATACAGGGCTTTCTCCATCGAAGGCGATTCTATGCTTCCTATCCCCGACCAGTCGATTGTGATTGGCGAATTTATCCAGGATTTTTACCACATAAAAAGTAACGAAGCCTACATTATTGTTACCCGCAACGAAGGTATTGTTTTTAAAATGGTTGAAAACAATATTGCCACACAACAATCGCTGCACCTTGTTTCGTTAAACAAGGCTTTTGAACCCTACAACCTTTCTATTGGCGAAGTAACCGAGGCCTGGAAGTTTGTGTGCTACCTAAACACCCAAATACCGGAGCCGGAATCGGACCTTGCCCGGTTAATGAAACAGATGAGTGAAATGCAGCACACACTAACAATGCTTGACAAAAAAATCAACTAATGGAGTTTCGGGAAATAAATTCCAATGACATTCCGGCCATTTTCAGCGTGCGACTATCAACCGACGAGAACCATTTTTCGTACAAGCAGCTGGTTGAACATGGTATTTCATACGAATCGGTAAAAGAAAAAATAGAAAAAAAAGGCAAAGGCTGGGTGTGCGAGATAAACAAAACTGTTGCGGGCTTTGTAATTGCCGATGGTGCGAGTGGGGAAATATGGATGATTGCGGTTGTGCCTTCATACATCAACAAAAAAATTGGATCGCAACTTCTAACTATTGCTGAAAATTGGTTAAAAGAAAAAGGACACAAGCGATTTTGGCTGATTACCGATCCCGACAAAACACTTCGTGCTTATTCGTTTTACTTAAAACATGGTTGGGCGAAATGGAAGGAAGAAAACGGAATTCTGTTTATGCATAAAGAGGTACTCTGATTTTCCTTTTGTAACTTTATCAAAAGTTGCCGAAAAAAATATGCACGAAGCTTTATTTTATACGAAAACGGAAAACAGAACCGTGAGCTGCCAATTATGCCCATGGAATTGTTTGTTAAATGATGGCCAAACCGGTAACTGTAATGTACGCACCAACCATCAAGGTGTTTTACTAACCGAGGTATATGGTAAAGTTGCCGCCCTGGGTTCCGACCCAATTGAAAAAAAGCCGCTCTACCATTTTTATCCCGGAAAGGCGATTTTATCAATTGGCGAGGTAGGTTGCAACCTGCATTGCTCTTTTTGCCAAAACCATCGGATATCGCAATGCAAAGCTTCCGGCTTTTCCGGATTTCATGATATTACTACCGAAACAATTATAAGCGAAGCGCAGAAAACCTATAACAACATTGGCATTGCTTACACCTATAACGAACCGGTTACTTTTTACGAATACATGCTGGAAACGGCCCAACTGGCCCACGGGCAGGGATTAAAAAATGTGGTTGTTTCAAATGGTTATATCAACCCGCAACCATTAACAAAACTGCTGCCTTTTATCCATGCATTTAATATCGACCTAAAAGCTTTTTCTTCTGATTTCTATAAAAAGTACACCAAAGGCGAGCTGCAACCCGTACTAAATTCGATAAAAACGATTGCCCAAAGCCCGGCGCACCTCGAGATTACCACACTTGTAATACCCGGTTTAAATGATGATTTAGCAACGTTTGAGAAAATGGTAAGCTGGATATCCGGAGAGCTTGGCAAAGACGTCCCCTTGCACATTTCGCGTTACTTTCCGCAATACAATCTTAAAGTGCCCCCAACGCCCCTCGAAACCTTAAATAAATTATACACACTGGCCAAACAAGAGCTGCATCATGTATTTCTTGGAAATGTAAGCGACACCAAACAATCGGCCACCTACTGCCACAATTGCAACACCCCGCTCATCAACAGAACCCATTATTCAATTGAAATTATCAACCTCGATAAAGAAAAAAATTGCACCAGGTGCGGAACATTTTCAGGAATAATTGGCTAAACCGCTCCCCTATAACCGGTGCCTAAACACTCGGAAAGCACCCCTTCGCGCAAGGCAAAATCGGTTTGAATGATTTGCCTTACACCCATTGCCCCAATTAACGAATCAATTAAAATAACGGCCGGAACAATTAAATCAATCCGAACATGGTCCATGCCTTTTAACTGCTCACGTTCGCTCCGTGTTGATTGAATAAGTTTTTCGTAAACCATATTAAACTGCTGAATACTGATAGCCTTTTTTGCCCGTTGCAATTCGCCCGGATTAACCTGGTCAATTACATCGGCAATAGTATCAAAAGCCCCCGAACAACCAATCAGTGTTTCAACCTTGTGTTTCAGGCAGTTTTGTATGGCGTCCTGATGTTCTGCTAAAAAATAATTTTTTAATTGTTGAATTTGCTCCACACTAATGGGGTCTGAAAGCGGAAAACTATTGATTATTCGTGACATGCCCGTTGGGCGGCTTTCTTTCCAAACAATGGTATCATTTTCGGCCAAAATTAATTCATTGCTTCCACCACCAATATCCAAAATAACTGATGGCTGACTAATCCCCTCAAAGGCCAAAAGCACTCCTTTAAAAATTAACTCTGCCTCGCGTTCGCCCGAAATTACATCAACCCTGCAATCGCACATTTTTGTTATAGCTTCTATAAATGCCTCCTTGTTGTCGGCGCTTCGCACTGCCGAAGTGGCGATTAAAAAGGTTTGATTAACAGCAGCAGCGTTCATTTTCTTTTTATGCGCTTTTAAAGCCTGTACTGTTCGCCTTGTAGCTTCCTCGCTTATCTGGTTGGCTTTTATTTTTCCGTCGCCCAGTTTTACCAGCTCTTTTCCCTGGTACAGCAGTTTATATCCTGAGGTATTTAGCTCAGCAATTAGCAAATTACAGGTGTTTGTTCCGAGATCGATAACAGCAATACGCATAATTTTAAGCGATTTTAATGTGACGGGCGGTAAATTAAAAAACCTTTGAATTAAAATCCAAAGGTTTTCTGTCAATAAAAAATTGTTATCGTATAACTAAATATGGTTTTCGTACCAGTCCTGAGCATCGTGCCCTCCGGATTCGGCCCAGTTTTTAAAGGTTGGATACTCTTTTACAATGGTAATACTTTCGCGGCAGGGCTTAAACTTTTTGTTGGTTATAAACTCGATGCCCCAAGGGTGGTTTTCTTTTGAGCGATAAAAAGCCTCATCCTCGCTTAACGGATATTTAAACTTTTTGCCTGCTTCCCAACTCCAGGTACGCGGTGAAGCATCGTCGTGCGAACGGAACATATCCATATCCTGTGCTTGTGTTGGAGGAGCACCAAACGGACGCACCTGATGAGAAGGATCGTTTGTACGGTACAAATAAGGAACAAAAACAAATTCCTTAAACTCTTTGTCCTTTAGGGTCACACTAAATGAAACGTCATTGGTTCCAACATTTTGCACCCTTGCAAAAGCAATAACTCCGTTACGAACGGCATCATCCTCAGTTGCTCCCTCTACATTGGTAATTACTTCGCCCAGGTAATACAGGTTGGTTCCTTTAGCCTCAAACAACTCAAATCCAAGGCCTAACTCCAAGGATGCACCAATCCATTCCACCCCACAAACTACATCTATTTGCTCTATATAATTACTTTTTCCGCGTGTCCAGCTAAAAGTGGTTTTTACCACCAGGTCGTTAAAGTCATAATCACCTTTTGATGGCCATAAGTCTTCAAAAATAGCGTAAGATGCTGAACTTGTAACTTTTTTCTGGCTACTTTTTAAATTACCTGATGCACCCCAGCTACCAACCTGAACCGCTACCTTAGCATTATTTGGATTGGCATCAAAAATATCTGCCAATCCATCCTTGTCCATATCAGTTTTATTAAATGCCAGTGCCGAGATATCACTTACTACATAATCCACCATCGAGGATCCGGCATCAATCTGCACAGCTTCTCCGGTAGCTGCAACCTTCAGGTTCAACTTTTCAACCGAGCTGGGTATGCGCACATTAAATTCTGCAACTCCATCAATAATAGTAAGTGCATCCAGCAATACTTCCTCATCATCATACAATTCAACCAAAGTATTGTCGAGCGCATTGGTTATGCTACCATTGTTTTTAAAATTTACGGTAATTCCTGTGCTGGTAATACACGACCAGTTAAAATCTGCGGGAGCCTGCACTGCAAATTTTTCATCTTCGGTTACAGGTACTTCTTCCTCTTCAATCGTTTGATCGATGCATCCCCAAAAGGAAGCGATGACTATTAGCATCCAAAATTTTTTCATTGCGCAGCTTTTTAAGGTTTGTTTCAGTTTGCAATTTGTGCAAAAATCCCTTACCCCACAAGGCTTACAGCCCGAATCAGCAATCTTTCCGCACACTTTGGGGATTTGTCTGAATGCATATTCAGCCTTTTGGAGATAAAACCAACTTTTTAAGGGGTTTTTATAATTGATGGCATTGTGTTAATTTGCAAGCAATAAAAATAACATGTTACAACAGCTTAAAGAAAAAATCCGAGAACTTGGCTTTCTTGATTCAGCAATTTTGCCGGTTACCAGGCTTGATGATGAAGCGCCGCACCTAAACAGCTGGCTCGCAAAAGGTAGGCATGGAGAAATGGCCTACATGAACCGTAACACCGATAAACGTCTGAATCCGGCGTTGCTGATTGAAAACGCCAAAACCATTATTGTTGTTTTACTAAATTATTTCCCTAAAACAACACAAGCTGATAAAAACGCTCCAGTGCTTTCGAAATATGCTTACGGTACCGATTATCATTTTGTAATGAAAGACAAGCTAAAAGAGCTGTTGCAATTTATACAAGCAGAAATTGCGCCGTGCTCGGGACGGCCATTTGTTGATTCGGCACCGGTTTTGGAACGTGCCTGGGCCCGAAAAGCCGGCCTGGGCTGGGTTGGTAAAAACAGTAACCTAATTTCGCCACAACACGGCAGTTTCTTCTTTATTGGCGAATTAATTATCGATATTGCCTTACCTTACAACGACCCCAAGCTGGTGCGCGACCACTGCGGCCGTTGCACCAGGTGTATTGATGCCTGCCCCACCAAAGCCATTGTGACCGATCGTGTGGTGGATGCCCGTAAATGCATTTCGTACCAAACCATTGAACTGCGGGGCGAATTGGACGATAGCTTAAAAGGAAAATTTGAAAATCGCGTATTTGGCTGCGACATTTGCCAAGATGTTTGTCCGTGGAACCTGAAATCGGAAGCACATAAGGAAACTTTACTGCAGCCCCACCCCAAACTTCTGCAGTTAAATAAACAAGCATGGGAGAATATGGATAAGCCGCTGTTTAACGAACTGTTTAAACATTCGGCAGTTAAACGCACAGGCTACAAAGGCTTGCAACGCAACCTCAGATTCTTAAACAATGACAACGACCTTTAACTACGAAACCACATTGATAAACGGACCTTTTAAAGGAACCTACGCCGAATTTCCGTTTGACAGTCAAAAGGCATTTGGCACCAAACGCCATGTGTGGTGCGAGGTTCGGGTTGACGGGCACAAGGTTTGTATGAATTTGCTGCCCAATGGCCAGGGTGGACACTGGCTCCACCTGAAAAAAGAAATTCGCGATGCCATTGGCAAAAACGAAGGCGACAAGGTTAAAATTGAACTTCAGCGGGCAACAAAACCACGCACCGTAACGGTTCCCGAATACCTGCAATGGTTGCTTGATAACGACAAGGAAATGACAAAATATTTTAACCGACTTCATGTTTCGGGTAAAAAGTTCTGGATTCAACACATTGAGGAATCAAAAAACGACGACACCAAAGTTGAGCGTATTAATCGCTTTTTCGAATACCTGCATAAACATTATGCACATAAAAGCTAACTGCTTTTCACTCAAAATTTTATTTTTGTTACTTGTAATCAACATAAACCAACAATAATGAAAACCGTATTGAATTTCTTTTTGGCCGCAATGGCTATTCTTGCCGTTTCATGCGCGCCAAAAACTTCCAAAGAACAAGCCAATAATCGTCAACCAAATTTTGTAATTGTTTTTATCGACGATATGGGTTATGGCGATATTGCAACGCAGGGTGCCACCGGCTGGACCACTCCAAACCTCGACAAAATGGCTGCTGAAGGCATGCGTTTTACCAATTTCTACTCGGCACAACCGGTATGCAGTGCTTCGCGCGCCGGACTAATGACCGGCTGCTACCCCAACCGTTTAGGAATTTCGGGCGCCTTTTTCCCGTATCACGAAATTGGCTTAAACCCACAGGAAACCACTATTGCCGAAATGCTTAAAAGCCAGGGCTACGCCACAGCTATTTTCGGCAAATGGCACCTGGGACACCACAAAACATTTTTACCCCTGCAGCATGGTTTCGACGAGTATGTGGGCATTCCATACTCAAACGACATGTGGCCACTAAGCAATACCGGGCATGAACTTCCCGAAGGGAACAACCGCCTAAAATACCCCGACCTGCCGGTAATGAAAGACAACGACGTGCTGTTTACCATTACCAACTGGGAAGGGCAAGATACGCTTACCACTTTATACACCGAAAAGGCCGTTGATTTTATTAACCGCAATGCCAATAATCCTTTCTTTTTATACGTACCACATACCATGGCGCACATACCTTTAGGCGTGTCTGAAAAATTCAGGGGAAAAAGCGAACAGGGCGTTTATGGCGATGTGATGATGGAAATTGACTGGAGCGTTGGCCAAATTGAAAAAGCCCTGGCTGACAACGGACTTACTGACAATACGCTTATAATTTTTACTACCGACAATGGTCCGTGGCTGAATTTTGGAAACCATGCGGGATCAGCAGGCGGATTGCGCGAAGGAAAAACCACCAGTTGGGAAGGCGGACAACGTGTACCGTTTATTGTAAAATGGCCGGGCCAAGTGCCAGCGGGCACCATTTGTAACAAACTGGGTTGTGCGATTGATATCTTACCCAGCTTTGCCGAAATTGCCAATGCCCAACTGCCCGAACAAAAAATTGACGGCACCAGCATTGTTGAGCTTTGGAAAGGAAATACCGAAGCCAATCCGCGCGAAACCATTTTATTCTATTACGGAAAAAACAACCTGAATGGCGTTCGCAAAGGCAACTGGAAACTAGTACTGCCCCATAGCTGGGCATCTTACAATACAGAGCCGGGAAGAGATGGACAAGGCGGCCGGCGCATAAAAATGACAGTTGAAACGCCCCAATTGTACAACATGATGCGCGACCCGGGTGAACAATACAATGTAATTGAGCATTACCCCGAAAAAGCTGCCGAATTAATGCAGGTAGTTGAAGAAGCCCGTGCCGAACTGGGCGATTTAAATGTAGGCATTGAAAAAGGCTCGGGTAACCGCGAAATCGGGAGATTATAGTAGAACTCTGAAAACAATTATGGCTAAACAGGCTATTGCTGCTTAGCCATAATTTTAATCACCAACAATGCCAAACCACACATTCATCCCCTTTTAAAATGGCTGAATGCTAAAGCTATATTTTTTCACACTGGGCTGTACCCGGTATTTTTGCAATTGCCTGATGGCAGTTCCGCCTACCCCCGACACTTCTGCATCGATATTTAAAAGAGTGTTTGCTGCCTCCTGCAGCTGGTAGGTGTACATGGCTCGCGAAAGATTATCGGTGGTGTATTTGTGCAGGCTGAAGTTAATAGGCTTGCTGGCTTTTACCAGCAAAGAATTTCCAGCGTCGTTTTGCACTTTTAACCAGTGCACATCGCAGCGATTGCCATAATCTTGCGGCATCAGGTAAGGCACATACATCGAATCGACAGAAGATTGATACAAGCCCATTTTGGCGCCGCTTTTACGGTCGGGATAATTCTCGAAAGGCCCACGGCCATACCACTGCACCTGCTTAAAACTTTTGGGTAACTGAAACTGCATACCCACTTTGGGCAGCATATCGGGCATGGGGCCATGCGGTATAATTTCCTGTTCGAGTTGAATGCTCCCGTCGGCAGCAATGGTCCAGGTTTCGTTGCGCTGAAAAGCCGAAGAAAAAAACCAGTGGTCTTTGCGTTTGGCAGGGTCGGTATCGGTATTCGAGAAAATAACCATTGACAGCACCAGTTCCTTATTGTTTAACTGTTGCATATCATACTTTTCCAGCTCGGGAATCAGGGTGCACATCCCCAGGGTACGCAGTTGGTTGTCGATGCTTCGGCCTAAACCGGGCATGTACTTGCTTTGGCTAAACATATAACTCCCCCAGGGATCTACATCGTTGGCCAGCGGTGCACGCCAAATATTAAACTGTGGCGGTCCATCAAGGTACTCGGTGCCCTTGTAATTTAGCGAAATCATTTGGCCTGTGTTTTTATCAAATACGTAATGAAAATCATTTCCTTTCACCACTAGCTCTCGTTTAGTTTCGGTAAAACTTACTTTGCCGGCGACGGCTTCTTTGTCAACAAAATAAAAATCGGTAGGAACTTTAAACTGCTCCCATGCAATTTCGTACCCTCTGGCAGCCCAACGCTGGTCTTCTTTTAATACAAACGACACCTCGAGCAAACACTCGGTTCCGGCTTCAATACGCGGACGGCGGTATTCTATCTGTACTTCGCCGGCTTCTCCTGCAGCAATGTCGCAGCTAAAAAATCCCCGCTGGCTGGCTTGTCCGTCAACCAAAATCTGCCAAATCCCCTCCAACTGATTCAGGTTTTTAAAATGATGTCGGTTGGTAATTTTCAGTACACCGTTTTCAATATCCACCGCGTCCATTTTTACGGGTTGCCCCGAACGCTTCATCTGCTTTATTTCAGGCTGAGCAGTGCGATCGGGCCAAACAATACCATAGGTTCTGCCCCCCAGTCCAACAGCCCAAAAGTCGCCTGTTTTTTCATCTTCTTCAAAATTCAGGTGCAGCAAGGCATCGCCGGTAGTGAGCTTATTAAATTCATCGATACTTACTGCCTTGTCAAAAACTTTTAGTTCGTCAAACACCATACAACTCATACGCCCCGAGTGCTCGCCCTGGTCTTGTGTTTCGGCCTCGCGACCAATACACAAAGGAAAAGGGCTTGATTGAATATTTCCTGAAAACTTTGCATTGGCCACATTTTTCCCATCGAGGTACAGTTGCAGCGACCGGCCGTTGCAAATGCCTACCACCTGATGCCACTTATCGTAAAAATTATCGGGGACTTTGGCTTTGGCCGAAATGCGCTCGCCATTACTTACATAAAACTCAAGGGTTTGCTCATTGGCCATTTGCAGGCCATAAGCGTGTTTTCCTTTGGCCACAAAAACGTTGGTCTGTTCAATTGGCCGGGGTTTTACCCAAAAACCAATGGCCAACTGATTACCCGAAATATCGAGTTTCGGATGCCGGTAAAACTCCACCCAGTCATCGTGCCCCGAGAACTCAAGTCCCCAGCCCATAGCTCCTTGCTGAAACACGGGACGCCCCATTATTTGCCCGTTAATATTGTTTACCGAATGATCAGGAACTGTCCAACAAGTGGTTTTTATACCGGGGCTTATCCAGTCCCAAATGGCGCCACCTGTTAAGCGCGGGTATCGCCAAATGTATTCCCAGTACTCATCCATTCCGCCCAGGCCGTTTCCGGTGGCAGCCAGGTACTCGTCCATAAACGATGCCCGCCTATCGTTTGGAGGAAGCACTTTGCCGCGGGCCAGGTTTTTGTAATCAACAGGAGCCCAGTAGCGCGGACCAACAATATCTTCAAACGGTATATAAAAGGTATTTCCGCCATACATCCATGCAGGGCGACTGGGGTCGATTGCTTTTCCGGTTTTTATTACCTCGTGAATATTTTGTCCACTCCCCGACTCATTTCCGGCACTCCACATAATTACCGAAGGATGATTGCGGTCGCGGTAAACCAGTTTGCGCACACGGTCGCGGTACATTTCAGTCCATTCTTTATTATCTGACAGTTGCGTATTGTTATGCGCTTCGTCGCCAACTTCATCAACGATGTAGATACCCAGCTCATCGGCCAAATCGAGGTAAGCCGGGCTTGGCGGATAGTGGCTGGTGCGCACACAGTTAATGTTGTGCTGTTTCATTAAAAGCAAATCATGCCTGAGGGTTTCAAGGGGTAAGGCCTGTCCGTGTTCGGGATGGTGCATGTGACTGTTCACCCCATTAAGTTTTACGGGCACTCCGTTTACTGTTAAAATGTGGTCTCGGTATTCCACCTCGCGGAAACCAATTTTTTGGGTGAAAGCTTCGCTAAGTTTTCCTTCATTATTTTGAAGTTGTACCAGCAGCGTAAACAGCTCAGGAAATTCGGCCGACCACTTAGGTGGATCAATAACCAGGGAAGTCAGTTTTACTTTTACTGCTCCCATTGAATCAATTATAAAGTTTTCGCGCACTGCTCCGTCTGTCAAAACAGACAAGCCTTCATCTGTAAATACATTTATGCTGATTTGGCCCGGACTGGCAATGGTTAATTTGCTTCTTACATCAACATCGAGGGTAAGTGTTGCATTTTTATACTCCTCATCCAAATCACTCACCACAAAAAAGTCGTGAATAAAAACTTTGGGTTGAGCATACAGTTTTACATCGCGAAAAATGCCCGACAGGCGCCACATATCCTGGTTTTCAAGGTAAGAGCCATCGGAAAAACGAAACACCTGAACCGCCAGATCGTTTTCGCCCTTTTCAATAAATGGAGTAATGTTAAACTCGGCTGGCTCAAAACCACCCTGATTGTACCCCACACGTTTGCCGTTTACCCAGATGTAGGCCGCCGATTTTATTCCTTCAAACCGAAGCATTACTTCTTTATCCTGCCAGTTGTCGGGCACAATAAATTTTCGTTTGTAACAGCCCGTTGGGTTGTAGTAATCCGGGATATTGGGCGGATTGTTTTCAAACGACAAAGCAATATTTCGGAATTTTGGATGCCCGTAACCTTCCATTTGCCAGTTGGCAGGCACTTTTATTTCGTCCCAGCCCGAGACATCAAAATCGTTTTCCCAAAAGTTTTCGGGCACCTCATCCGGCGTTTCAACCCACATAAATTTCCATTGCCCGTTTAGCAGGCGGTAATTGGCGCAATTATGTGGCAGGTTGCGCAGGGCTGCATCAGCAGTAGCAAAGGGTATATGAAAGGCATGAGGCTCACTCTGTCCTTTCTCAAATACAGCTGGATTTTCCCAATCGGATGGAAGAAACTCAACTTCCTGTGCAAAACCGCTAAAAGCAAAACATAAAAAAAATAACAACAGAATGTGGTTCATTTTCAGAATAGTTTAATTGACCATGTATTTGTATGGTTAAAGATAAAACATAAAATGTAGTTAAAGCTATTTGTATGCCTGCAGGGACCAAAAAAGAAATACAGTGAAATTCCTATTCTTTATGAAACTCTTCGAAGTAAGCTGTAGGCGTATGTCCGGTATGGCGTTTAAAAGTTCGGTTAAAATTCGAAAGGTTGTTAAAACCACTTTCAAAACAAATTTGCGACACTGTCATTTTTCCTTCCAGCAACAACCTGCAGGCATAACCAATTCGCATATCGTTTATAAATTCCGACAATGATTTTCCTGAGTTCTCTTTAAAATACCTGCAAAAAGCAGACGGGTGCATATTGGCAACAGCGGCTACATCATTTAATTCTACTTTTTCAAGATAAGTTGTGTTAAGGTAGTGCATCACTTTTGTGAGTCGGTCGTTGGTGAAATTGTGTGTCTGCATTTGGTAATATTGCCCGGCCAGCAAACGAAAGTTTTGCGCTTTTGCCATTGAATGTAAAAGTTGTAACATTAGTAAAGGGCGTTCAAAACCTTTTGACCGAGCCACACG
Organism: uncultured Draconibacterium sp.; assembly: GCF_963676735.1. NCBI lineage: Bacteria > Pseudomonadati > Bacteroidota > Bacteroidia > Marinilabiliales > Prolixibacteraceae > Draconibacterium > uncultured Draconibacterium sp. The sequence continues at coordinate 3,692,423 of NZ_OY781464.1, forward strand.
TAACACCTTCTTTCTCATCTTTTCAGCAAACTCTTTCGAAAAAGAGATACCCCTACCCGACCTGTTCAGCAAATCTTTAATCCGGTGAAATTCAGGATATTCAGAAATGGCTTCTTTAAAAAATTCGTTGGGAAACTGCAGAACAATATATTTGATCTTCTTTTTCTGATCTTTTTCATGATACGATGCATCGGTTTTCCAGAAATGGGGCAAGTTGCTGCCTAAAAGCACAAGATCGCCAGAGTCAAACGCTTCAATATTGTCGGCTACAAAGCGGGTTCCAAAACCATCCAAAACATATACAATTTCGTACTCTGAATGAAAATGCCAGGGATAGGTAAAACAAACTTTTTCCTGTATTTTTGCTTTTACACTCGATCTGCCCGGAAAATCGATTTGTTCGTGCATTATTTTCATAGTTCAACATTTTAGGTTACCATGGCAATTTATTAAAATTGTTAATAAACTACAAATCCTTGCAAAGCATGTACTACCAATAACGGGCTAATATCCGTAATTTTGAAGCAACAATAATATACCTAAATTATGACTAACGAACAATGGAACTTGCTATTAGGCACAGTAAATGGCAAAGCTCCTGATAAACCACTTACAGGATTTATTATCGATAGCCCATGGATTCCCGGTTGGGCTGGTATATCAACCTTACAGTATTTTTCATCAGAAAAAATTTGGTTTGAAGCCAATAAAAAAGTAATTGAAACATTTCCGGAGATGTTGTTTTTACCCGGATTCTGGTCGGAATTTGGAATGTGTACCGAGCCATCAGCTTTTGGAGCAAAGTCGGTTTGGAGCGAATACAGCCTGCCACATGCCGACAAAATTATGAGTGATGTTTCGGAGGCAGGAAAACTAAAGGTACCAAACCCAAAAACCGATGGCTTACTTCCGTTTACCATTCAACGGCTGCTTAATTATCAAAAACCCATAAACGAGATGGGACACGAAATTAAGTTTGCAGTAGTGCGTGGCCCCTTAAATATTGCATCGTTTTTAATGGGAACAACCGAACTTATGATGGGATTTATGATGGATCCGGAAAACAGTCATAAACTGCTTGAAATAATCACCCAATTTTCGATTAACTGGTTGCAGTACCAAAAAGAGATTTTCCCATCAATTGAAGGAATTTTGTTACTCGATGATATTGTCGGCTTTATTGGCGATGATGAATGTCGCGAGTATGCTGTACCATACATAAAACGTATTTTTAATGCCTTCGACTCAAAATTGAATTTTTTCCACAACGATGCCCAGGGCTTAATCTCAACACCCTATCTACAGGAAATGAATGTTCAGCTTTATAACTTTAGCTTTGAGCATAGCATGAAAGAAATACGTGAATTGGCAGGCCCGGAGATTGCATTAATTGGGAACCTTCCACCACGCGATGTTTTATCGGCAGGTACACCAGAACAAATAAAAAGCGAAACCCTGCAGATGGTAAAAGATTTTGGCGATACCAGTCGTGTGGTATGGTCGTGCGGCGGCGGAATGCCACAAGATGTTAGTACCGAAAATATTTTGGCTTTTAATGAGGCAATCAACAGCGCCGTACCTGAGTTACAAATCAATTAAAACATAAAACCTAAATCAATACGTTCTATTCTGCACTATTGAATGGCACAAAAAAACGTGCCTGTTTTACACCGATCAGAATACCTTTTAAAAACTATTTACACCAGATGAAAACAGCAGTATTACTAACATTCCTAATTGTAACCCAAACACTTTTTGCACAACATCTTGCACAATTTAGTGTAGTCGTTAACGAAGACCGGATGAACACTCCAATATCGGTTTCTTTAGATGGCCTGAATTACAATACCGACAAGGGTGAACTCGCCCTTTACGAGCTCGAGGGTAACAAAGAGGTTGCCATTCCCTGCCAACTCGAAAGCGGACATTCGGCACGTCTTTGGTTCTTGTTAAACGGAGAAACAAAAGCCGGAACCACGCGCAAATTTGTTTTAAAAGCAGTAGAAGAAACGAAAAAAACAGAAGCTTTTGTTGGCCTTAAAAAAGACAACGAAGATTTATGTTTGCACCTCGGCGAAAAATCTATTTTAAAGTACCGATACGCGGTTACCTTGCCTCCAAAAGAAGCCGATCCGCTTTATAAACGTTCGGGTTACATTCATCCACTATCATCGCCCGGGGGGAAAGTATTAACACGTATTCAGGCACCCGACCATTACCATCATTATGGTATTTGGGGGCCATGGACCAAAACACATATCGACGACAGAGCAGTGGATTTCTGGAACCTGAAAGCGGGGCAAGGCACCGTTAAATTTGCAGGATTTTTAGCCGAAAATGAAGGAACAGTATTTAGCGGATTTAAAGCCTTGCAGCAGCATATTGATTTTGGTTGCCCCGGAGAGGACCAAATTGCCATGAACGAAATTCTTGATGTTCGTGCCTGGAATATTGGCGATGGTGTTTGGATGGTAGATTACACCACCTCGTTAAACAGCCCGCTTAAAAACGGCATAATGCTGGATGCCTACCGTTACGGCGGAGGAATTGGCTTTAGAGCTACCGAAACCTGGCACAAAGACAATTGCACGGTACTTACTTCGGATGGAAAAACAAGAATAGATGCAGATGGATCTTATGCACGCTGGTGCCTGGTTGAAGGCGAATCGAATGTGGCAGAAGGGCGTTCAGGCATTCTTTTTATGAGTCACCCATCTAACCGGATGCACCCCGAACCTATGCGGGTGTGGCCACTTGATGCCAATGGAGGACGTGGCGATATGTATTTCGAATTTGTACCAATTCGTCACGACGACTGGAAGATTAACCCAAAACAAACCTATACATTAAAATATCGTATGATTATTTTTGATGGAAATATAACTGCCGAAGCAGCGGAAAAGTATTGGAATAGTTTTGCCAGCAACCCGCTTGTAAGTTTTAATTAGAACATGTGGCGTATTTTTTATCATCTTTAAAATATTCAACTGAAAATAGATTTACTTGCGTAGTGGTCAATTGTACAAACAAGATAAAATTAAGCATATGAAAAAGTTACTACCAATATTATTCGTTGTATTTTTTGCTTTAAACAATTTGTCTGCCCAACAAAAAATTACTGCCGAAAAAATAGGCGATAAAATTGAATTTAGAATTAACGGTACCTTGTTTACCAACTATATTATTTCGGAGTATGAAAAGTACCCGTTCTTTTACCCGGTAAACGGACCATCAAATGCAAGCGTAACTTCCATGCGCAATGCCAATTATCCGCATCACAGCTCATTATTTTTTGGTTGCGACAAAGTTAACGGCGGCAATTACTGGCAGGAAGGCCTGGAACGAGGACAAATTGTATCGTTGCGTGCCGATATTCTTGAAAGTGGCACAGACAAAGCTATTATTGAGAACGAGTGCATTTGGACGCGTCCCGGAGCTGAAGCCCCAATTAAAGACACCCGCCGAATAAGCGTTTCAAAACCATCGGCTGATAAATTCTACCTTGATTTTGAAATAACCATGGAAATGCTTATTGATGTAACGATTAATAAAACCAATCATTCGTTATTTAGCGGAAGAATGGATCCTGATTTGGCTGTAATTAATGGCGGAACAATGGTTAATGCCGAGGGGCAGCAAGGCGAAAAAGGCGATGACGGAACTTTCGGAAAACGCTCGCCCTGGATTGATTGTTACGGAGAACGTATGGGTAAAAAAGAAGGCATGGCAATTTTGCAACATCCTGGCAATGCCTGGTTTCCATCGCCATGGTTTACGCGCGATTATGGGTTCTTCTCGCCAACACCCATGTATTGGCCTGAAAACAATGGCAAAACAAAATTAAAAAAAGGTGAAACGATTTCATTACGCTACCGTGTTATTGTGCACAGTGGCGATGAAAAAGAGGCAAAAATTGCCGAAGAGTTTGAGAAGTTTTCAAAAGAATAAACAACTAATAGCCTGTTGTGCAGCGACAAAAAAAAGTGTTACTTTTCACTGTAAAACAGGTTTTCGAATAGCTAACTATATTAAATATCAAATCTAAAATAAATAGTGTTATCATGAAAAGAAGATTATTTTTAAAGAATGCAGCAGCAACAACTGCCGGCGCAATGATAATTCCCACAATTGTTCCTTCTTCAGTTTTTGGAGCCAATGCACCAAGTAATAAAATTAACGTAGGGCAAATTGGTTGCGGACGTATTGCCGTTACCCACGACATGCCCGGAACCATGCAACATGACGTCTCGAGAATGATTGCCGTATGCGACGTTGACAGTATACGAATGGAAAAAGGGAAAAAACTGGTTGAAGATTATTACAAGAAAAAAGGCACTTCAGTTGAAGCAAAAATGTATGCCGATTACAAAGACATGCTTGCCGACAAAGATATTGATGCTGTTGTAATTAGTACCCCCGACCACTGGCACTCGCAACCTGCAATAGAAGCTGCTTTGGCCGGAAAAGACATTTACCTGCAAAAGCCAACTTCGTTAACCGTAGCCGAAGGTCGTTTGCTTAGCGATATTGTTAATCGCCAGGGAACCATCCTGCAGGTGGGAACGCAGCAACGTTCATCATCGCAGTTTCTGCGTGCTGCCGAATTGGTTCGCAATGGCCGTATCGGGAAAATACATACCGTAAAAATTGGCTTACCCGGCGATCCCGGAGGGCCTGTTTTTGAAACAAGCGCCGTGCCTTCAACCTTTAATTTTGATATGTGGCTGGGCTCAACTCCGGAAATGGAATACAAAGAAAAAATGGTACACCCGCAACACGACTACAGCAGACCGGGGTGGTTACGCCACCGGAATTATGGTGCCGGAATGATTACCGGTTGGGGACAACACCATTACGATATTGCTGCCTGGGGAATGGATACCGAGTTTACCGGACCAATCTCGGTTGAAGCGGTGGCTCAGTTCCCAAAATCGGGCGACTGGAATGTACACGGCGACTTTATGGTAAAACAGGAATACGCCAACGGAGCAACCGTATTTACCAGCGGCGGTTACCCTAACGGCATTCGTTTTGAAGGCGAAGATGGTTGGGTTTTTGTAACTCGTGGAGCCTATCGTGCAACACCCACAGACCCAATACCCGAGGGATCGACCAAAGCACTGGATGCCAGCAGCGAAGACATTTTGAAATCGGTAATTGGCGACGACGAAACCAAACTATACGTTAGTCACGAACAACACGGCAACTGGCTCGATTGTATTAAATCGAGAAAAGCACCAATTTCTCCGGCTGAAATTAGCCACCGTACCTGCACCATTTGTTTGATAAGTGATATTGCTATGCAAATTCCGGGTATTCTGGAATGGGACCCCGAGACAGAGCGTTTTAATAACAACGACCTGGCCAACTCGATGTTAAGCAGGCCGCAACGCTACCCCTATGGTACCGACTACATAAAAAGGTAAAAATTAGATTTTAGTAGTAAATATCAACTATCCGAACAGGATAAACAATTACCCCGGGTACTAAGGCCCGGGGTGCTTTAATTTTTTAACTTAGCCATTTTATCAAAAACACTTCAACATGAAAAAATCTATACTACTGATAACTATTCTAACATTTACGATCAGTTTTGCACAGGCCCAACACCAACCATTTGCCTGCACAAAAGAGTGGGTACAAAAAATTGAAAAACTTGCCCCCGAAACAGCTGAAGTAAATCCGGCAGAAGTACGACAAGTTCTTATTTTTGACCGATTTACCGGCTTCGACCACTGGGTAATTCCGCATACCAGCCAGGTAATTAAAATGCTCGGAAAAAAAACAGGAGCATACGAAACCCGTATTACCAAAGACATATTCTGCCTGGAAAAAGACGAGCTAAAAAAATACGACATGATTGTGCTTAACAGCACGTGCTCGGTAGGGCCACGTCGCGATTTAATCCTTGATGCTTTGGAAACAGACACTAGTTTTGATGATGAAACCTGCAAACAAAAAGCCGCTGAACTGGAAGCCAACCTTATCAACTATGTGAAAAACGGCGGAGGTTTAATGGTTGTGCACGGCGCAATTGTTATGCAAAACAACTCAATATCATTTAGCGAAATGGTAGGAGGTAGCTTCGACTATCATCCCCCGCAGCAAGAGGTTGCACTGGAATTGGTTGATGCCAGCCACCCGCTTGTAAAAGCTTTTAAAGGAGAAAACTTTGTACACATTGACGAACCCTATCTATTTAATAAAGCTTACGCGCAGAAAAATTTCAAACCACTTTTGTACATGGACACCGATAAGCTAAGCAACAAAAAGAAACCAATTGAAGACAATATCAGGTATGTTGCCTGGATTAAAAAACACGGTAAAGGCCGCGTATTTTTTGTTTCGCCATCGCACAATGCACAAAGTTTCGAAAACGAGCGTATGCTAAAATTTTATTTGGATGGCGCACAATATGCTTTGGGCGATTTAAAATGTGATGATACACCTATTCAATAAACAATAAACCTATCGCCAAAAACGCGATAAAGTTCTACAAGGTCACCTGTCTATAAGCGACTTAAAAGACAATTGTATGAATAAAAAGCGAGCTAACTTTTCAATTAAAATGTATCCGAGTTGCAAAAATAATACCTTACATTGCAAATTTTTTACTGGCAGAATTTAGTTTTTTGCGGTAATTTTGGATAGTACATGTGAAACGTTTTCGCATGCACCTAACTAAAAAGAGAAAGAAAAAAGGGAGTAATGCTGCCACATCTCTCCCCGTTAATTTTGCTTAATCAAACTTGTTTTAACTAAACGAATCAAACTTATGAAAAAAGACTCAAAACTTCGATCAACCTGATCATTATTGGCTTTTTTTAACACAATGGTTAACAAAAGCTTCCTATTCCGTGTACGCATACGGAGAAATTATTTTTCACATCTATAAATAATTAAACTAAAACTTTACATTTATGCGAAAACTGCTATTATTTTTTGCTGTGCTTATTGTTACGCTTTGTAGCGCAATGGCACAAAAATCTATAACCGGTAAGGTTATAGATGAATCGGGCGAACCTCTTCCGGGGGTATCGGTTTTTGTTAAAGGCACAACAACTGGTACCGTAACCGGTATTGACGGTGATTATACCTTAGGCGGAGTTCCGGAGCAAAGCACTCTGGTATTTTCTTACATTGGAATGATTACCCAGGAAATTGCGATTACCAATCAAAGTTCCGTTAACGTAACGCTTCAGGCAGATGCGATTGGTCTTGAAGAAGTTATTGCAATTGGTTACGGAACCGAACAAAGGGGAAGTATTACCGGTGCTATCTCTTCGGTTTCAACTGACGACATTCAGGAAATGCCGGTAACCAGTGCAGGAAACGCCCTTCAGGGACGTGCTGCCGGTGTTGTTGCGTTACAGAATGGCTCGCGACCTGGCGATGGTGTTACTATTCGCGTAAGAGGACGTCGTTCATTAACAGCTGATAACAATCCGTTATTTGTTGTTGATGGTATTCCTTACAGCGGAAACATTAATGATATCAACCCAAAAGATATCAAATCAATGGAAGTTCTGAAGGATGCCTCTGCTACAGCAATTTATGGTTCTCGTGGTGCCAACGGTGTTATTCTTATTACAACTACACGTGGGGGCGATATGCCAACAACAGTAAGCTACAATGGCTACTATGGTGTAACCAGTCCGCTTGGCGAACCAACCATGATGACCGGACCGGAATTCTACCAATTAAAGGTTGATGGCGGCTACTCGATTACCGATGCCGACCAGAATGCTTTTGAAAGAGGAGTATCAACTGATTGGGCAGACCTTGTAATTTCAAACGGTTACAAACAAAGTCACCAGGTAGGCGTACGTGGTGGTAATGCAAAAACGGCCTTTGCTATGTCGGTTAACTACTACAACGAACAAGGTATTATTGAAACACAAGATTTTACTCGTAAAACCTTCCGTTTAAATATCGATCATAAAATTTCTGACCGGGTTAGAGTTGGAACATCTACTCAAATCTCAGACAAATTGAAAAATGTAGGTACCAACGGTTATGGAAGCGCATTGGCTGCGTCTCCTCTAGCTGAACCTTACGATGAAGAAGGAAATATTATCTACCAACCGGCTTCTGACCCCTTACGCTGGAACCCACTGGCCGACTATGTTGATGGTGCAGTAATTAACGAAGAAGACGATTTTAGGGTATTTGCAAATATTTTTGGTGAAATTGACATTACTAAAGATCTGAATTACCGCATGAACTATGGTGTTGACTACCAGAAAAACCGCGATGGCTTATTCCAGGGAAGTTTATCGTCGTCGCGCCAATACAGTTCTCCACGCGCCAGAAAAATACATGCCAATGAGTTGGTAACAACATTTGAAAACATATTAACTTATGTAAAAGATATAAATGAAAACCATAGCATTAAAGCAACCGGTTTATTTAGTGTCCAGGAATCGAGCTGGGAAGAAACACGTTTGGATGTAGAAGACTTACCATACGAGCACCAGTTATTCCATAATTTGGGAACTGCAGAAACAGTTAGAGAATACGACTCGAATTTAAGCGAGTGGGGCATAATGTCATTTATGGGACGTATTAATTACAGTCTTAAAGACAAATACTTACTTACGCTTACTGGCCGTTACGATGGTTCTTCACGTTTGGCAGAAGGCAACAAATGGGGATTCTTCCCATCAGCCGCCGCCTTGTGGAAAGTAAGTAACGAAAGTTTTATGCAAAACCAAAGCTTATTCTCAGATCTTCGCTTGCGTGCCAGTTATGGTGTAACCGGTAACACAGGTATCGATCCGTACCAAACCCGTGGTGGTTTATCAAGAACAACATATTCTTTTGCCGGCGGATCAGGTTTTGGCTACCGTCCTCAGGATATTGCCAACCCAGAACTGCAATGGGAATCATCGGCAACATTTAACATTGGTGTTGACTTCGGAATTGGACAATCGATTGCCGGTAGTTTTGAAATTTACCAAACCAATACAACCGACCTACTCCTGGAAAGAAAACTTCCTATTACTTCAGGGTTTGATAATATTATGACCAACGTTGGTGAAACTCAGAACCAGGGATGGGAATTCTCGTTAAATGCCCGTTTGGTTGACAAAAAAGATTTTACCTGGTCGGCAGACCTGAACCTTTTCGGTAATACCGAAAAAATTGTTGACTTGTATGGAGACAAAACTGACGATGTGGGTAACCGCTGGTTTATTGGCGAATCGCTTACTGTTTGGTACGACTACGAAAAATTAGGTATCTGGCAATTAGGAGAAGAAGATGCTGCTGCAGTTTACCAGGCCACTCCAGGTGAAATTAAAGTAAAAGATGTGCCGGATGAAAACGGTGAGATTGACAACATTATTAACCAGGATGACCGTCAGATACTGGGATCGAACATACCAACTATGACCCTTGGTTTAGGCTCGAGAATGGAATACAAAGACTTTGAATTGTCGTTCCTGCTGTTTGGCTCATTCGGACAAATGATTTACAACCAGTTTGAAGTAAACAACTCTACATTACAAGGACGTTACAACAACCTTGCTGTTGACTACTGGACAACAGATAATCCAACCAACGATCATCCAAAAGCCGATGGAACACGCGAAGGTCCCCGATTTGGGTCTACCAGAGGTTACCAAAAAGGCGATTTCTTAAAAGTGAAAAATATTCAGCTTGGTTATAATTTACCAAAGAATACACTGTCTAAAATAGGTGTTAAAGCAATGAAAATTTACATCAATGCTGACACTCCATTGGTATTCTCAAGATTATCGAAAAACGGTATAGATCCGGAATCATATGATGGAAATATTGGTGCAGATACACCAGATATTAAGATGTACTCATTGGGTGTGAATATTGATTTTTAGGAACTTTAAAATTATCGGAAAATGAAAAAAATAAAATATCTAATATTATTCTTCTCGCTGACTGTCGCATTCATGTCGTGCGACACGCTGGACGAGGAAATTGTATCAGGAGTTACATCTGAATACCTGAATACCGTTGACGGTTTAGATGCAGGTGTAAACGCCTCTTATTCGTTCTTAAGAACATACTATGCACAAGAAGGTGGAAACAAGGTTTCGGTTTTTGGAACAGATGAATATACCCATGGCGGCCATGGTGGCGACTGGGACCTTGACCGTTATGGGGCCGGCTTAAATGCAGAAAATGGTAATTTCTGGAGCATGTGGTCAAACTTTTACCAGGCAATTAATACCTGTAATGCTGTTGTTGAACGTGCTACCGCTTCCGAGGAATTAACCGATGAGCAAAAAAATCCAAAAATCGCAGAAGCACGCTTTTTAAGAGCTCATTATTACTTTTTATTGGTGCAAACTTTTGGCGATGTACCATTAACGTTAGAAGAAACACAAGGTGTTGAGCTTGAAGCGGTAAGAACTCCGCAAGCTGAAGTTTACAATGCTATTATTGCCGACCTTGAATTTGCTGTAGCCAATTTACCAACAACGGCAAGTGTTTTTGGCCGTGCAACTCAACCGGCCGCTAAACATATGCTCGGCCTTGTTCAGTTAACAAATGGTAACAGCGGTGCTGCTATTCCTTTATTCAAGTCGGTTATAAACGACTATGGTTTGGCGCTTGATGCTGATCCGCTGGCACGCTACAATCACGACAATGAACAACATCCGGAAATCTTATGGTCGGTTCAGTATGATGAAGATCCGATTTTAACGCCAACCGGTAACCGTTCACACCTGCACTTCCGCCCATGGTACGAAGTATATGCTTCAGGTTTGGTTCGTGCCCTGGGACATGGTTATGGCCGCCCTTGGATTCGCTACCGCCCAACAGGCTGGTTGTTAAACAACTACCGTGTTAACGGAAGTTACGATGTTGATTCTCGCTTTAATGAAGGGTATCAGCAGGTATGGTATTACAACACCACAGGCGATGCATTGCCCGACGGTGCTGCTGTTGGCGATACTGCCATTTTCCTTACCGGCGACGACTTAACTGCAGCCGATGTTGCAGCTATTGAAGCACGTTTGCCTGGTGTTATCGGTGGTAAAAACCTGTATAGCTGGCACCCGAATGCCAAGGGTAAACCCTGGTCGTGGTATACCACCGACGGAACCGACAATAACAGTATCAACATCTTCCCTACTCCATGGAAACAGGAAGACAACAAGCGTCCGTCGGTTAACTACGCCGAAGGTTCGCGCGACCTTATTGTTTACTGTCTGTCGGAAACTTACCTGCTTTTGGCCGAAGCTTTGCTTAACGACAATAAAGCCAACGAAGCTGTTACTTATATTAATGCCGTGCGCGAAAGAGCAGCATATCCGGGTAAAGAAAGCGAAATGATGATTACAGCTAACGATGTTACCATCGACTTTATTCTGGATGAACGTTCAAGAGAATTTAACGGCGAACAAAAACGCTGGTACGACCTGAAACGTACCGGAAAACTAATTGAGCGTTACAAAGCTTACAACCCGGAAGGTCAAACAAAAGATTATATCCAATCCTACCACTTGTTGCGACCTATTCCTGCAAATCAAATCACTCGTGTTGCAAACGAGATGAGACAAAACGATGGATATTAGATTTTCTTTATAGTTAGTTAGTTTGGTTAGAACCTGGCGCTGTCCGGCAGTGGGCAGCGCCGTTCTTAACCATCCTAATTACTAAACAGTACTTTGTGTACAACATAAACCAATTTTACCTAACAGTTCCGTAAGAAACTACTTTCCTAACGGCGCAAAATAATTACAACTAAGTTCCTCTAATCACCCGGTACAAGTTGGGTAATCCCAACACTTTTACTGCCAAATGGTTGTACGTTCCGAATTCTGAAGGTGTTGTTTCCGCTCTTTTTTTTGATAGTTGAACACCTTTAGCTATTTCTGGCTATTTATTGTTAAAACTGCAGGATATATTTGTATTTTACAACAATCTCCTGGCTGCCGTTATTTAATTACTATTAAACATTATTTGTTATGAATAACGCCTTTAAAGTTGAAAACCCGAATCTGACTCAAAGTCCGCATACCGGAATGACAAGACATCATTATATTGAGTTAGCTAAATATATGCTAAGCCGTGCTTTCAAACATGTCGATTCGATTGAAACACCGCTTACCTTCCCCATTATTCCCGGGAAAACCTATCCACAACCCAATGCCCCCGACTGGCGATACCGTTCGGCTGAATTTGAAGCGCTCGAACGAACATTTACCCTGGCCGGACCACTCATACATGTCGACCCCGAAATTGAAATAAACAACATAAAACTGCGCGATTATTATAAGTTGCATTTTTACCGCACGTTTACACCCGGGCATGCCAACTCCCTACCTCTGCCCGATGATTTACCCGACTCTAACTACCAGTTTACCTGCGAGTTTGGAGGTCTGTTTAAAACCCTGCTGCTTTTGCCCGATACCATTTGGTCTCAGTATTCCGAGTCGGAAAAAAACGACATGCTCGAATGCATAACAAAATGGGCACATCACCGCACCACACAAAACAACTGGCGCATTTTTAATATCGTTACGTTATCGTTTTTAAAAAAACACGGTTACCCTATCGACGAAGAATTACTAAAAAGTCATTTGCTTTGGGTGGCCTCTTACCATTCGGGCGATGGTTGGTACCTCGAGCAAACCTATAACTACTACTCCATTAGCCTGTTTATTGTTTACACCACAATCTGGAACAGAACTTTTGGCGATGAATATTACCCTGAGATTGCCGAAATTATTGAAGAATCGGCAAAAAAACTGATGAAATGTATCACCAGTTTCTTTGGCCGCGATGGTTATGTAAATATGTGGTCGAGAAGTATTTGTTACCGCACCTGGGTATCGGGGGCATTTCCGGTAGCTTTTATGCTAAAAGAAAAAACAGAACTTGATGCCGGGTGGGCCCGCCGACTTTGCTCGGGCTCGCTTCTTCAATTTGCAAGTCGCGAAGAATTTTTCTGCAATGACATACCCAGCCTGGGCTTCTATGGTCAAAAAGAATACATGGTGCAAAATTACAGTTGCTCCGGCAGCCCGTTTATTATGTTCCTTCCTTTTATCTGCCTGGCTTTACCCGAAGATTCTCCTTTTTGGACAGCCACAGAAAACGACGGGATGTGGGAAACATTGGGTGAAAAATCAAAAAAAGTGGTACTCGATCATCCCGGCCTGATGCTGGTTAACCATGGCAAAACCGGAACCTCGGAAATTATTCCTGGGAAAGTGTATTACGACGACCCAAATTATTCGAAACTGGCTTACAACACCCACTTCCCCTGGGAAGATCAAAATCCCGATGGTGGCACATCAATGGAATACAGTTACCGCAGCCAGGACCCACGCGATGTTCGTGGCGATGATGTAAATTTTTACTTAACCGGACTAACCGTAAACAACAGCTCGGAAAAAAACCAGCTTTACACCCATTCGCAAAATATGCTGTATAATGGTGTTGAAAACGATATTTTATACCGCCAGGCCATTATGCGACGTCCGCCAAATAATGGCGTTGGTTACATTATTGATTTGGCCGACATCACCCTGCCAGGAGGTGTAATTCGTGTCGATCGCACGCGCATGGCGTTTGAGCATGAACTTACGCTGGGGCATTTTGGCTTACCTCATATTTCAGGCAAAAAAGCCGAAGTAAACCAGTTTGAGCTAAATGGCAACCAGGTAATTACTGCAAAAATTAAAGGCCGGCAGGTGGCATTAATAATATACCACGGATGGGAAAAACTGGACTGGCTAAGCCATAAAAACCGAAATGCCGAAGCAGATGAAAGTACCGTGGTTTTTGCCTATAAAAAACGTATGCAAAAAAATCCGCCCATGGAGTTAATGATTACGGCCATGTTGCATAAAACCAACGACAGCGAATGGACCACAAAAGAGTTATCGCCTATAAAAAACATTCAAATTAATGAAATAACTAAAACAATGGCACCGCTTGGGGCAACACTCACGCTAAGTAATGGTGATGTTTACGAGGTAGATTTTAAAGACATTGATGGAAAAAAAACTTGTTAAACTGACTAGTAAAAAGAATACCTCACTAAATTATTACGACAAATACCCCCGCGAACAAATTTATTTTTTTGGGATTTTATCGTCGGTATTGCTTTTATAGGCACAGAAATTTTATTTACCTAAAAAATATAATATACATTTGCGTGTGCGCTAACGAAAAGTCTAAAAACTAAATATCAAAATTTTATGAAACAGCTATCAATACTTGTACTGGCTTTTATTATGGTCTTATCGGCATGTACCGGTGGAAGCCAAAAATCTACTGAAACCGAAAATGAAAAAAACATGTTTACCGGAGCTAAAGGAGAAGTGAAAATTATGACCCTCGATCCGGGCCATTTTCATGCTGCCCTGATTCTGAAAAAAATGTACGACCAGGTAAGCCCTGTTGTGCATACCTATGCCCCTGAAGGTGCCGATGTTGACGATCACCTTGCCCGTGTTGAAAGCTTTAACACCCGCGAAGAGGACCCAACCAATTGGGAAGTAATAACATACCGTGGCCCCGATTTTTTTGAAAAAATGATTAGCGAATGCCCCGGTAATGTAATGAATATGGCGGGTAACAACGCAAAAAAAACTGATTACATCCTTAAAACTGTTGAAGCAGGAATTAATGTTTTGGCCGACAAACCAATGGTTATTTCTCCTGAAGAATTTCCAAAGCTTGAAAAAGCCTTTCATGTGGCCGAAGAAAACGGTGTTTTACTTTACGATATTATGACCGAACGCCACGAGATAACAACCTTGCTTCAACGCGAATTGTCGCAGCTACCTGAAGTTTTTGGTACCCTGCAGGCTGGCTCTGAAGAAGAACCTGCAATAACCAAAGAGAGTGTGCATCACTTTTTTAAATATGTTTCGGGGAAAGCATTAAAACGTCCGGCATGGTTTTTCGATACCAAACAGCAGGGCGAAGGAATTGTAGATGTTAACACGCATCTGGTCGACCTGATTCAGTGGGAAGCATTTCCGGAGGTGGTGCTCTCGAAAGACGATGTGGAAATTGTTTCGGCCAAACGCTGGACTACCGACCTCACGCCTGAAATGTTTAAAAAAGTAACTTACCTCGACGAGTATCCGGAATACCTAAAAAAAGATGTTGACGGCGATGTGCTTAAAGTGTACAGCAACGGCGAGATTAATTATAAATTGAAAGGAATACATGCAAAAGCATCGGTAATCTGGAATTTCCAGGCGCCTGAAGGAGCTGCTGATACGCATTATTCAATTATGCGCGGCACGAAATGTAACCTTGAAATTGTACAGGGAGAAGCAGAAGGCTATAAACCCAAACTGTACATTGAAGCTACCGATGTTGACCTGAATGAATTTGCTGGTAGTTTAAACAATGCTGTTTCCGGCTTGGAAGAGAAATATCCCGGGTTAAGCGTTGAAAAAATTGGCGACAACAAATGGGCATTATCTATTCCGGACGAATATAAAGTAGGACATGAAGCACATTTTGGACAAGTAACCGAGAAATACCTGCAGTATTTGGTAGATGGCAAATTACCCGAGTGGGAAGTACCAAATATGATTGTAAAATATTACACCACAACCGAGGGAATGAAAGCAGCAATGAAATAAGATAAAGGCCTTCCCTACACTTAAACTAAAGTGTTGACTAAAAAATCCGATCCGTATATTTTATTTACCGATCGGATTTTTTATGTCCGGTAAAACCTTCGTTATTTTTTCTTTATTGCATAAAAACGTTTAAATAAACAAATTCAGGTTCGATTGGTCGGCTTCTTCCAGATAGGTAGCTACACCACCTATTTCAACGCCTTCCATTAACTCCTCTTGTTTAATACCCATAACGTCCATCGACATTTGGCAGGCAATCATCTGCACACCGTTTTCCATGGCTGTTTGCAGCATGTCTTCGAGCGAATCAACCTGTTTTGCCAGCATGCGTTTTTTCATCATTTTAGCCCCTACTCCCATCATATTCATTTTCGAGAGTTTTAAATCACCGGCATTTTTGGCCATCATTTTGCCAAACATTTTGGCCATCAAATCTTTTTCCACCTCGGGCTTATCGCTCTTTTTAATCACGTTAAGGCCCCAAAAAGTATAAAACAGGGTTACTTTATTTCCCATGGCCGCAGCTCCGTTTGCAATTACCAGCGATGCCAGTGCACGGTCCATATCGTCGCTGAAAACCACCATAGTTTTATTTTTAGCAACCACTTGTTCAGGCTTTTCTCCCGATGATTTTGCAACCTTTTCAATAATGGCTTTTACTTTTCCTTTCTCCGCTTCTACTGAAACAAGCTTATTTCCGGTCATGTTGCACCACGACTTTACATCTTTCATAAAGCCCATATCGGTGGCCAGTTGCTCGAGGCGCTCACCGGGATTCAGCTGTTCAATCTCCTTTTTCAGCTTTAATATTGGTCCCGGACACTGTAAGCCACAAGCATCAACCTGAATGGTTTTTACAGCCTCGCTACTGGTTACAGCCGATGCTTCCATTCTTTTACCACGGTGTATGTGTCCATCTTTGGTAATGTAATTGGCTTCAAAAATATCCTCGTTACTCTGCTTGCATACGGTATGCTCGTAGGTTTTATAGCCACCGCTCAGGTTGCAAACGTCGTTAAAACCCGATTGTGTTAATATTCTGCAGGCAATGTAACCACGCAGGCCAACCCCGCAATAAACAATAATTTTTTTGTCTTTTGGTAATTCGTGCATTCGGCTGCGTAAATCATCAACCGGAATATTTACCGAACCTTCAATTTCGCCTAACTGGTTTTCTTCTTCTGTGCGCACGTCAAGCAACACTATGTTTTCCGAATGAAAACTGTGTATTTTATCCCAGCTTACAATGTTTAATTTGCCACTTAAAATATTTTCAGCAGCAAAACCGGCCTGGTTCACCGGGTCTTTTGCCGATGAAAAAGGAGGTGCATAGGCGTGTTCAATATCCTGCAAATCGTAAATAGTGCCCCCTTGTTTCAGCACGGTAGCAATTAAATCAATACGTTTATCTACACCTTCGTAACCAATCATTTGCGCCCCATATAGTTTACCATTTTCCGGATGAAATAGTATTTTAAGTGTGTAGGGCAAAGCGTCGGGGTAATAACCGGCATGCGATGCACCGTGAATAATATTGGCGGTATAAGGCATCATTTCATTTTTCAATGTTTTTTCAGGAATACCGGTTGATGCCACGGTAATGTCAAACACTTTTGCAATGGCTGTAGCAATGGCCCCATTGTATTTTCGGGTATTTCCGCTAACCATATTGTCGGCAACAATTCGCCCTTGTTTATTGGCAGGCCCTGCCAGATAAATATTGGTAAGCTTTCCGGTAATCGGATGAGGGAAGGCCATGGCATCGCCTAAAACATATATATTTTCGTCATTACTCAGCAGGTACTCATTGGCAATAATCCCGCCATTGGGTGCCAAATCCAATCCGGCCTCGCGCGCCAGTTTATTCTCCGGTTTTACCCCAATTGAGAGGATAACCAGGTCGGTTTCAATTTGCCGCCCCGATTGCAACGATACATTTAAAACGCCGTTTTCGCGTTTAAAAGCAGTAACACCATCTTTCAGAAAAAATTCAACTTTTTTGGTTTTCAGGTGCTGATGCACTTCTGCTGCCATCTCGTAATCCAGCGGTGCCATCACCTGCCGCGCCATTTCAACAATCGAAACTTTCATGCCAAGGTGGTGCAGGTTTTCGGCCATTTCAAGCCCGATAAACCCTGCCCCCACAACTACTGCGCGACGAGGTTGTTGTTCGTTGCAATACGCTTTAACCTTGTCGGTATCTTTTACATTACGAAGGGTAAAAATAGATGGGTCGTTTATTCCGGATATGGGTGGTTTTATGGGCTCTGCTCCCGGCGACAGCACTAATTTATCGTAGGTTTCAGTATACTCTTCGCCGTTTTTGAGGTTACGAACTACCACCGCTTTGTTGGCGCGATCTATTTTTACCACTTCGTTGTAAACCCGCACATCAACATTCAGCCGAGCCTTAAAACTCTCAGGCGTTTGCAACAGTAATTTCTCTCGCTCTTTTATCACATCTCCGATGTAATACGGTAATCCGCAGTTGGCATAAGAAATATGCGCCCCGCGTTCAAAAATTACAATTTCTGCCTGTTCATCCAATCTTCGCAAACGGGCTGCTACCGTTGCCCCTCCGGCTACTCCACCAATAATTAAATACTTTGCCATATCTTGTTTCTGATCGTTGTTTTAATTTGGGGTGCAAAATTACATATTCAACATATGTGCAATGTGACACGAGTTACACAAGTAATTTTACAGGCCTGTTTTTAACGATAAAAGCAAAATTTCAGGCAAAGGTTAAGCCAATGTAAATTGTAAAGCCGGAGTTCAAATAGCAAGCTAAAAAAACTGCCCCTCCAAGAATTGAAAGAGCAGTGAACACTATAATCTGTTTTTCTTTTTATTTTACCGGTTTATCCACCTCCAAACGTTTTTTCTGGTTGGCCACTTTATAAGCAACAGTAAATGCATACTGCGCAACCCGCTTCATTTTAAGGTAATCAATTTTATCCAGTTCATCGGTAATCTCGTGGTAATCGGCATGTAATCCGGTGGAAAGGCCAAGAATAGGAACGCCATTCTTGTAAAAATGGAAATAATCGCTACGCATAAGAAAGGCCTGTGTAAGCTCATCGCGGGGAATCAGCCCGAACTGTTCACAAACTTCGTTGCTGATTTTCAACAATTCGCTACTTTGTTTTCCTGAAACAATATATAAGCCATCGGGGCCGGCCAGGCTTTTTTCGTTCTCTTCCACCTCTTGCGGCTCTTTTTCGGCCGAGCGACCAACCATGTCGAGGTTAATATCCAGCAAGGTATTTTCTAATGGCAAGGCGGGGTTTTGCGAGTAATAATCCGATCCAAGCAAGCCCTTTTCTTCGGCAGTTACCCAGGCAAAAACAATGCTGCGCCGGGGTTTCTTTTTCATACTCTGAAAAGCTTCGGCTATTTCTAACAATGCAACAGTGCCGGTACCATTATCATCAGCGCCATTATATACACCACCTTCGCCATCGGTTCCCAGATGATCGTAATGGGCCGTAAAAACTACACATTCGTTCTTCAACTCAGGATCGCTGCCTTCAACAATAGCCACCACATTTTTACCAACAATGGTGTCTCGTTTTTTAACCAGCATTATTTCAACTTCCTGCTCAGTAATATCAAACGATTTTGGACTTTCGCTTTCATTTATCTCTTTTTGCAGTTCAGCCAACGTTTTTCCCGATTCCGCCAACATTTTATCAGCCAGTTCTTCGTTGCCAAAAATTACCCTAATGGGCAGTTGAAAAGAACTTTTCCCTCCTTTTAGCTGCAAACTTCCGCCGGTTACATATTTCCTGATGCTTTCAAGGTACTCCACATTGGGGTTCATTGGGTCGTTCATCAAAACCACGGCCCTGGCCCCTCCCATCATAGCCCTTGCCATTTTCTTCATTTCAATATCAGTATTCGGGTCTTCACCTGCTTTAACCTGCTCAATATTTCGGGTCATTATCAACACAATTTTGCCTTTCATATCCAGGTCTTTTGTGTCGTTGTATTTTGTTTCTTCGTTGTACCACCCATAACCGGCAAAAAGTATATTGCCCGAAATGGTATCGCTTTTTGCGGGTCCTCCCATTGCAAAAATATCTTTGGTTTGGTAGCTGATAACACTGGTACTATCAATTAAGCTCAACTGAGTTTGTTCCGGATCGGGGGTAAGGGCAATCATTTCTACCGGTTGAAAATAGCAATCGAAAGCCGATGGTATTCCCATTTTCCGGCATTGTGCTTTCAGGTATTCGGCGGTAATTTCCAGGCCCGGAACATCGGTAAAAAAATCGCGGCCTTGCAAATTGTCACCTGCCACAAATTCAAGGTGTGCTTTCAAATCACTTTCAGTAATGGTTTGCAGCTCTTTTTTTTGTGCAGCAGAAAAAAAAGCAATAGCCACACATACGATGGAAAGAAGAAGTTTGGTGTTCATTTTTTACTATTAGAATTTATTGACTGACAGCCGATATCTTCGAGGTTAGCAATTTTAAAGCCTACCAGAAAACAAAGGTCAGCTACGCGTTTAATTTTTTCAAAGTTAATCTTTTCTACCTCATCACCTATTTTATGGTAATCGGCATGATATCCGGTGGCGTAATTTAAAACAGGCACCCCGTTTTTATGAAAATGGTAATGATCGCTGGCACGCAAAAACGGATCTTTTGGCAAACTGGTATCGGGCACCAGTTTTAACTCCGCACATTTTTCGGCATTTATTGTGGCCAATTGTGGCCAGATATTGTTGCTTAAAGTGTACAAACCATCAAAGTCTTTTACCTTTTTGGGTGAGTTTTTCCAAACATTATCGCGCGGACCGTCGTAAACACGTCCAACCATATCAAGATTTATGGCAGCCACCGTTTTTTCGAGCGGAAAAACCGGGTTATCGCAATAATAACGGGAACCCAAATGTCCAATTTCTTCGCAGGTGACCCACAAAAAAACAATGCTTCGTTTGGGTTTCTCATGCAGTGAAGAAAAGGCCTCAGCAACTTCCATAATGGCAACTGTTCCCGATCCGTTGTCGTCGGCACCATTAAAAACTTCGCCATTTTTATCCATTCCGATATGATCGTAATGCGCCATAAAAACAATGTATTCATCTTTTAATACCGGGTCGGAACCTTCGATGTATGCCACTACATTTTTTGCATCTATTTGTTCAGGCGCTTCACCGGCGCTCAGGCTAAGCTTTCCTTCCACCTCAACCAAAGTTTTTTCACCCCGGGCAACGTTTTTCAGGTATTTGGCATAGGCACCCTTTTTGCCTAATAAGGCATCGGCTACTTTTGGCGTACTTAATAACACCGCTGGCTGCTGTTCTTTTTTCTGTAATTCAAGACTATACGCCGGACGGTTGAACCATCTTTGTATCTGGGCGAAAGTTTTATTGTCTTTGTCGTTAGGATTGGTGAGTATAAGCATAGCTTTGGGTTCCTGCTCCAAAATCAAACTTATCTTGCTTCGTTCTTTTCGGTTTTCCCAAGCAAACGATTGGTTTTTTAAATACGATTCAGCATTGCCCTGTGCAACTACAACCAGCCTATTTTTTAAGTCATACGTTTCAATATTTTCGCCAAAGCCAACAAAAACAACAGTTTCTTCGGCAAAACTACAAATGCCTAAATTCCTGTCAATCTTCACCAATTCATGCGATTGATAAACCAGCTTGCCCTTTTCATTGCTTACTTTAACAAATGATTGTTTATTAAGTGGTGTGTAAAAAAGGGGCACCTGCTGAAAATAGTTTTCTGCAGCAGGCAGCAATCCCATTTTCAAAGCATTATTGGACAGATAGTTCGCAGTAATTTCCAAACCATTTACAGCTGTTCCTAAACTTCTTCCCTGTAAGTCGTCGGAGGCGATAAAACTCAGGTGGGCTTTTAAATCAACCGTATCAATTTTTGATAAAGCCTGATGCTGAGCTTGTACAGCCACAACAAGCGTTAAAAAGATAAAATAAATAAGCACCGTTTTACGTATTAACATACGAATGGTTTTAAAATTTCAAGTTCGATATTATCTTTGCTTTAAAGCTAAAGTAGCAAATAAGCCAACAAGAACAAGATATAGTTAACAATTTGACATCAATAAAAGGCAATCTTAACCGAACTTCAAAAATTACACAAAAAATGAGAACATTAAAATCACTTTCTATCGTTGTTTTAATCGTTTCGTTAGTACTGCTAATCCCATCGTGTGCAGTAAATCCGGTAACCGGAAAATCGCAACTTATGTTTATGTCGGAAGAACAGGAAGTTGCATTGGGAACTCAATACGACCCTACAGTAATTTCAACTTTTGGCCTGTACAATGATGATGCCTTACTGGATTTTATTACAGAAAAAGGTAATGAGATGGGGAAAATTTCGCACCGCCCCAACCTGCAATATCATTTTCGGGTATTAGACTCGCCCGTAGTTAATGCCTTTGCAGTACCTGGCGGTTACATTTATTTAACCCGTGGCATTTTGGCCCAGTTTAATAACGAAGCCGAGCTAATGGGGGTTTTAGGGCACGAAATGGGACACATTACGGCGCGACATACGGCGCAACAACAAACACGACAACAAATTAGCCAGGTAGCCCTTGCTGCCGGAATGATTGCTTCACCTGAAGTAGCACAATTTGCCAATGAAGCAATGGCAGCCATGCAACTATTGTTTTTAAGTTTTAGCCGGGCAAACGAGCGCGAAGCTGATCGTCTGGGTGTTGAATATTCGTCGAAAATTGGTTATGACTCACACAAAATGGCCGACTTTTTTGATGTTTTAAACAAAATGCAAATGGGCAGCAGCCATGCCGGCGTTCCTACATGGATGTCGACTCACCCCGATCCGGGCGATAGAAATGTCGCTGTTCATCAAAGCACCGAAGAGTGGCACACCAAACTTCCACAGCAATCGTATGCTATAAATACCAACACCTATTTACAACTAATTGACGGCTTAGTGTATGGCGAAGATCCGCGCCAGGGTTTTGTTGAGGACAATATGTTTTACCACCCCGATCTAAAATTTCAATTTCCGATACCTACCGGCTGGACATTGGTAAATTCGCCCATGCAGGTGCAAATTGTTCCGGAAGACCAAAATGCGGCAATGATTTTTGAGCTTTCGCAGGAAAAAACAGCCGATGCCGCTGCACAAAAGACAATTTCCGATTTACAACTTACGCTCCTGGAAAAAAATAATGTGCAGGTAAATGGACTTAATGCCGTGGCGGCCATGTCGCAACAGGTATCGCAAAACCAGTCGGGGCAGGAGCAAGTGCTAAAATTACTGTCTTATTTTATCGAAAAAGATGGCAATGTTTATGCTTTTCATGGCCTGGCACTTGACGAGCAGTTTAACAACTTTCAACCCGCTTTTACATCAACCATGCAAAACTTTACCACTTTAACCAATCCGGCAAAACTAAACATTCAACCCGACCGGATTAAAGTTATTTCAATACGCAGTGCCTCGGTCTCATTAGAAGCAGCTTTTGATTATTACAAGGTTCCGAAAGATAAATATAACGAAATGGCCCTGCTAAATAACCGCGAATTAAACGATGAGCTAAAAAGAGGAGATATGATAAAAATTTTAGCGAAATAAATATTTAAACAGAAAATTGAAAACAATGAAAAAGAAACTTCTAAGACTATTATTTGCCCTGCTGTTGGCTATTGCCGGTTATGGTATTGGGTATGCTCAGGAAATTGGTGTGCGTTTTGGCGATGTTTCGGCCGGAAATGTAGCTATTGATGGGATATTCTCAACCGGAGAGTTTAACCGTTTGCATGCCGACGTGTCGTTTGGTGATGGTGTTGCGGCCGACCTGCTTTGGGATTTCTTTTACCGCCCACTGGCCGACGAGGCCTTTAACTGGTACATGGGCGTTGGCCCTTACCTTGCCATACTTAACGAAGATATTTTTTACGAAGGCGGGGGCAAAGACAGCGAAACAAATTTCAGCCTTGGTGCTGCTTTTGAAATTGGTATAGAATACCGTTTTGTTGATATTCCGGTTGCCCTTGGACTTGATTACCGCCCGGCACTGGAAGTGATTGATGAAACCGGATTTCACTGGGGAGGATTTGGACTAAACATCAGGTATGTTTTCGATTAAATTATACCTTATTATAAAGAATAAAGCGCGCCTTGAGTGCGCTTTTTTTACCCGCTCTTCCCAGCTTTTTATACCAGTTCGAAAAGCCGAACGCCCTTTACTATTTTCAACAAGGCATTGACTAATGCAATCAGCTCACCAATTACCCAAACCGGCAATAATCCATAAAATTGCCACTGCCTTATCCAGTTTTTACAAGCTGAATTTTTCCGAACCAATAAGTAAATAAACAGGGCTATAAAGCCCAAAAAACCAATCATAGAAAAAGCAACATGCAGGCAAAATAATACGCTATTCCATGGCACTGCAACCATTCCAGGAATTTGAACGGTAGGTGTAATTTTAAACGAAGCAAGAACAGCTGTTACCACATCGATAAATATGGCTATTCCTAAAATTAGAACGGCTCCTTTGCCTTTAATATACAAACGGTAGCTTCCGATACCATATAAAACCAGGGCAAAAAAGGCTAAAAACACATTTATTAAGCAAGTGGCGTCACACTCCATTTCTCAGCTACTATTAATAGATTAATACACTGAATTACTTACTCTTATACTGTGTTCTCCAGTTTTGGTTACCAAAATAGGCTATTGACCTACACCTGCTTATTGTATTTTTTTTGGGGAAATGATTAAAAAAACAAAAGGG
The DNA here is from genome assembly GCF_963676735.1 of uncultured Draconibacterium sp. NCBI lineage: Bacteria > Pseudomonadati > Bacteroidota > Bacteroidia > Marinilabiliales > Prolixibacteraceae > Draconibacterium > uncultured Draconibacterium sp. The sequence goes on from NZ_OY781464.1 coordinate 3,716,773, forward strand.
AGAAACAATGTTTCCCCCTTTTGTGGTGCCACCTGGAATCGAACCAGGGACACACGGATTTTCAGTCCGTTGCTCTACCAACTGAGCTATGGCACCTTTCTAAAGTTGGGCTTTTAACCGCACCCCCTTTATTTTGGTGTTGCAAAAGTATACATTTTTTTAAAATCACAAAGTTCATCACAAAAAAATTTCAAAAAAAATCAAAATTGTTATTCCATATTCCTTCCCACATTAAAATATTGTCCCAAGAGCTTTGCGATAAATGCCGCATGGCTAAATAATTGCAAATATTTAGAAAAGCATCTACTATTCAATTCTTTTTATACTTTTGCACGATTACTTTTTACACAATGGTTGATACTGATTATCTGACACATACATTAAAAAACGGCATTCGTATAATACACCAGCAAACCGATTCACCTGTTGGACATTTGGGTGTACTGATTAATGCCGGCTCGCGCGATGAAAAAGACGACGAACATGGTCTGGCCCATTTTATCGAACACTCCGTTTTTAAAGGCACAAAAAAGCGAAAAGCCTTTCATGTTTTAAGTCGCATAGAAGGTGTTGGCGGCGAGCTGAACGCTTATACCACAAAGGAAGAAACAGTGCTTTATGCCACTTTTTTAACCGATTATTACGAACGTACGGCCGAGCTGCTGAGCGATATTCTTTTTAACAGCACTTACCCCGAAAAAGAAATAAACCGCGAAAAAGAAGTGGTTGTAGAAGAAATTAATTCGTATCAGGACTCGCCTTCGGAGCTAATTTTTGATGAATTTGAAGAGTTGGTATTTGATGGCCATCCTATTGCCCGAAATATTTTGGGAACAAAAGAACGATTGCATGCCTTTAACCGTGATAAAATTTTCAACTTTATTGCAAACAACTATCACACCGACCAAATGGTGATTAGTTCGGTAGGTAACATCGATTTCCCAAACCTTGTGAAAATGCTGGAGAAACATTTCGGTGCCGTTGAGCAAAAGTTCCGCCAATCAACACGCGAGATGTTTTCAGGCTATCAGCCACAAACAAAAACAATAGTTAAAGAAACCTTTCAGTCGCATTGTGTAATTGGCACTACAGCATTCGATTTTAAAGATCCCAAACGAATTGCAATGGTATTGCTAAATAATGTTTTGGGAGGACATGCACTAAACTCGCGATTAAACCTGGCTTTACGCGAACGACGTGGCATGGCCTACAATGTAGAATCGTCGTACACAGCCTATTCCGATACCGGCTTGTTTAATGTGTATTTTGGCACCGATAAAGAAAACCTGAATAAAGCCATTGCCCTGGTGGAAAAAGAATTCAACCTGCTTCGCAATAAAAAAATGGGAGCCGTTCAGTTAAGTCGGGCAAAAAAGCAGTTAATCGGTCAAATTGCCGTATCAACAGAAAGCCGCGAAGACCTGATGCTAACCATTGGCAAAAGCTATTTGTTGTTTGACAAGGTAGATCCGCTGCGTGTGGTTTTTAAAAAAATTGAGGCTATTACGGCAGATGAGGTTATGGACGTAGCAAATATTGTTTTGGATAACAACAAAATGAGCACCTTGATTTACAAATAAGCAGAACATCACAGCAATGAATAGGCAAAAGGAGCTACACCAGTACATTTTAAATCATATTGATGATGAAGACCCTGTTTTAACTGAACTTGATCGCGAAACAAATTTAAAAGTATTGGGTGCACGCATGATTTCCGGTCATTTACAAGGCCAGGTACTAACTATGCTGTCGAAAATGATTCGTCCAAAATACATTCTTGAACTGGGCACTTTTACCGGATATTCGGCCATTTGCCTGGCAAAGGGATTGCCTCACGACGGGAAACTTATTACCGTTGAAGTAGATGACGAATTGGAACTACTGGCAAAAAAATACTTTGAAAAAGCTGGAATAGCTCATTTGGTAGAACAAAAAACCGGCCCGGCTACCAACATTATCCCAACCCTCAATTACCCGTTCGACCTGGTTTTTATTGATGCCGACAAACGTGAATACGTTGATTATTACAATTTATTGATAGATGGATTAAAACCCGGAGCTTATCTTATTGCCGACAATACCCTCTGGAGTGGCAAAGTGCTTGACGAACCCCGGCATGATGACCACCAGACACTTGGCATTCTGGCATTCAACAAGTTAATAAAACACGATAAACGAATTGAAAAAGTAATGCTACCGCTGCGCGATGGAATGACCGTCATCCGAAAAAAATAACCCTACGTAAAATATGTTAAGCAAGTTTTGGCCGTGCGCACAGGTTTTCTGAAGAAAATCCACTATATTGCTGTTAATATAGAGCCGATTAAATAAATTTAACCCAAATGTTAACAAATAGAAACAAACCTATGACGCAGGAGGTATTGGATGCACTTCCTGACAATTATTATGTTGTTAATCTTAATCGTAAATCAATTGTTCAAACCAATAATAAAAAGGTTAAAGCAGGAACAGCTTGTTATGCCGTTTTATTTAACCGAACCGAACCATGCAAAATTAAAGAGGGGCAATGTATTTGTCAGCTAAACTTTTCGGATAACAAGAAAAACGAATTTTATATATCAGACGAAACAGCTGGCTCACCCCGGCATTTTAAAGTTAAAGGCTCGCTGCTAAAAAAACAGCTGGCACTAATAACGGTGCAAGACCAAACCGATTTCCTTGAACAAAAAGAAGCCTTTAAACAAAATACAAAAAGGCTGCAACGTGCCGAGCAATTGGCTAAATTTGGGTACTGGGAGTTTGATGTCCAAACTGAAGTATTTACAACTTCGTTAGGAGGGAAACTTATCTACGGACTGGAGAAAAATGAAATAACTTTAGAGGAAGTACGCACTTTTAACCTTGAGGCCTATCAAGACTTGTTCGATTCGGCAATGAAAGCCCTGATAAAAGAAGGCCAGGGATTTGATATCCCTTATAAAATCAGGCGAAAAAATGACAATCAAATCCGCTCGATAAGAGCTTTGGCTACCTATTTGCCAGCCCGAAAAATGGCTTTTGGAATTGTGCATGATGTAACCGATACTGAAAAACTGGACATCGTAAAAAGGCAACACCAGGAGTACCTGTCGCTGCTGTTTGAAAATATGAATAACGCATTTGCACAACACCGTGTTGTTACTAATGATAACGGCCAAATAAGCGATGTAATTGTTATGGATGTAAATCCTTCTTACGAAACCTTATTTGGAATTAAAAGAGAAAACATTCAAAATAAATCGATACGAACTTTTTTCCCCGACCTTAGTGATGAGTGGGTTGAAAAGTTCGGACAAGTAGCCTTAACAGGAAAAGCAGAACAGTTTATCGATTATTTTTCGTCGTTGGAAAAGTTTCTTGAAATCTCCATTTATTCGCCCGGACAAGGGTATTTTGTAACCAGCATTAACGATGTTACCAAACGCGTTGAGGCTGAAATTGAATTAAAAGAAACCAAAGAGAAGGCTGTTGAAAGTGATCGTCTAAAAACCCTGTTTCTGGCTAATATGAGTCACGAAATAAGAACCCCGTTAAATGGAATTCTTGGTTTTTCAAACCTGTTAAGCCAGGATGGCTTAAGCAATGAAAACCGCTTGTATTACGGTAAAATTATCGAAAACTCGGGGAAACGCCTGATGACCATAATCGATGATATTATTGATGTGTCAATGATTCAGTCGGACCAGATAAAGATTGATTATACGGAAATAGACGTTAATGAATTATTAAACGAGATTTTTACGGTTTACACCAAAGAGAAAGCAGAAAAACTTACCCGCATAAAATTCAAAATTAAGCCGATTACGAAAGATGAGCCCTGTCTTTTCTATTCTGACAAATCACGCCTTTTTCAGGTGTTAAACAATCTGCTTGACAATGCTTTTAAATTTACCGAGCATGGTAGCATTGAATTTGGGGTTGAAAGTATTGACCAAAAGCAGGTGGTATTTTTTGTAAAAGATACCGGCAGAGGAATAAGAGTAGATAAACAGGATTATATTTTTGACTCTTTCCGCCAGGCCGAAGAAGGGCAAACACGTTCTCATGAAGGATTTGGACTGGGTTTGGCCATAGTAGCGGGTATTGTTGAAAAACTCGACGGCAAAATTTTACTCGACTCCGTACCCGGAAAAGGATCGGTTTTTAAAATTGTACTACCGCATAACCGCTTGCCAAAAAACACTACCAGAGATGAACCAAATCGTGATAATGTATTTGCACATCCGAAAATGCCAAAGAAAGTAGTGTCGTTTGAAGATGAAGAAATAAGCATTGCATTGCTGCGCACTGTTGTTCAGCGGCAAGGCTACGAAGTAATAAATTTTATTAATGCGAGGGAAGGCATTGAATACCTTCGAAAAAATTCGGCCGACCTCGTTCTTATGGATGTAAAGCTTCCGGATGTTAATGGCTACGAAGCCACAAAAATTATCAAAAAGGAATTTCCTGATCTGCCGGTAGTCATTCAAACAGCCTACGCCATGGCCGATGACCGCAAGGCTGCCTTTGAGTCGGGATGCGATGATTTAATAGCTAAACCCCTCACCATTGACGCTATCCACCGGCAGCTTCATAAACACCTTGAGGTAAAAGAATAAACCGTGACCCGCTTGGGCTCCCAAAAACTTTAGGTAATACCTGGCAGTATTACACCTTATTGTTTTTGACTTTTGGCAGCCGAACCGCGCTTCGCTTTAAAATTTTGTTTACGGTTACTTCGCGGATTATTACTCTTACGCCTTCCTTGTTTATTTGGCTCATTTGCAGCCGTATTTTGCTTTTGGGTATTATTCCCATCAGAATTACGGGGGCCCCTGTTATTGCGTCTTTTTTTGTTGCGTTTTGGCTTTTTATTGTCGAACCTGTCCAACCGTTCATCAAGGGTAACTTCCATTTTATTCTGCTCTTTGGGCTGTGCTCTTAAAGCATTAACTTCAGGTTTTATTCCCCTCTTGTTTTTCTGAATAATATCCCGAACCTGTTTCAGGCTAAGATTAAATGTTGTGCCCATACTGCCTTCAAGCCCATACCATATTTCCTTTTTCAGGTAATCGGTTTTAAATGGTTTGGCAATTCCCGATTCCAGTTCCAAATCCAACAATTCTCTTGGAAATTCATTTCCGGCCTCAATATAGGCATCCAGTTCGTAAAGCAGGCAGCACTTTAGTTTGCCACAGGCACCGGCCATTTTCTGAGCTGATGGCGATAAGCCTTGTTTCAATGCCGCTTCCGACGAAATGCTGGAAAAATCAGTACGCCAGCTGGAGCAGCATAATTCGCGTCCACACGAGCCTATCCCGCCTACCAATCCAGCTTCCTGGCGTGCGCCAATCTGTTTCATTTCAATTTTTATGCGAAACTCGCGGGCATAATGCTTAATTAGTTCCCTAAAATCAACACGACCTTCGGCAATGTAATAAAATATGGCTTTTTTATTGTCGCCTCTAAACTCCACGTCACCAATCTTCATCGCCAGGCCCAAATCTGCAGCAAGCTGCCGGGCACTAATCATGGTTTCTTTTTCCCGATTCCTGGCAATATTCAGCTGTTCAATATCGTTTTCGCTAGCCTTGCGGTAAACCACATTTAAGGTATAGCGCGATGGGTTTTTTACCCGAAGCTTAAACTGTTTTTCAGCCAGGTAGCCGGTTAGCGTAACCTCCCCAACATCATGACCGGGCGAGGTGGCAACAACTATTTTGTCTCCGCGCTTTAGTGGAATGTTTTCAAGATTTTTGAAATATTCTTTGCGGGTCGACTTAAATTTTACTTCAACAATATCCGATTTATCAGTGGTATCCGGCAAATCACTTAGCCAGTCGTATCCTTGTGTTAAACTATTTGTTGAATTATTATTGAACGAACATCCATTACAACTCATATAATCCTCTCTGCTTTCTTTCAGCCACACTTCATGCTTAAACTGTTATCACGTTTATCTTTCTGCAGCTGTTATAAATAATTCAGTGCAAAGATTGAAAAAAGAATTGAATTTTCTAATCTGGAACAAGTCTAAATTAAAATATTGCCTTTTCCTGAGGAAGGATTTAGGCTTTTTTTGTTCCTTTATACCTTAAAAGTACTACACGATTAAGCACCTATGAAACTTATTAAAAAGCTTCTTATTGTAATTTTAACGGGCATGGCAGCAAATGTTTTTGCTTTTCAATTATCCAACAAGGCAAAGGTAAGTATAATCACCTGCAGCCCCGGAAACGAGATGTATTCGGTTTATGGACATTCGGCCATTCGCGTGCACGATCCGCTATTAAATTACGACGTGGCTTTTAATTATGGTATTTTTGATTTTAGCAGTCCGAACTTTTTATACCGTTTTGCTGCCGGCCAAACCGACTATTTGCTTGGCGCCTACCGGTTTAACTCTTTTTTAAAAGAATACAAAAACGACAAACGCAGTGTTTTCGAGCAAGAGCTAAACCTTAGCGCTCAGGAGAAACAAAATATTTTAGATTTCCTGTTGTGGAATGCAAGGCCCGAAAACCGGGTTTACCGATACAATTTCTTTTTTGACAACTGTGCCACACGTGTGCGCGACGTTATTGCCCAAAATGTAGTTGGTGGCATTAGCTATACAAAGGGTGCGGCCGGCAAAACCCTGCGAACACTAATAAAAGATTATCACGGGAAATTGCCTTGGCTGAATTTTGGTATCGATTTTCTGGTAAGTGCCGATTCAGACCGCGAGGCAACTCTGCAAGAAGAAATGTTTCTGCCCGACTATGTAATGCAGCATTTTGCTTCGGCCAAACGAAACGACAACGGGAACCCTATAACCAAACCGGTTACGGTAATTTACAAAGCTCCTGAGCAAGACTTTACTGCTTCATGGCTGCTTCGGCCACTCACAGTTGTTGTTGTACTGTTTTTTGTAATTGCTTTTGCCACGTTTAAACAGTATAAAAACAAAAGGCTGAATGTTTCGCTTGACATACTGCTTTTCGGGCTAAACGGATTAGGAGGCTTGTTGCTTACCTGGTTTACCATTTACTCCGAGCATCCGGCCATGAGCCCCAATTACAACCTGCTGTGGCTTGTGCCTGTTAACCTGTTGTTTGCCTTGCTAATGATGCGAAAAAAATGGCGGTCGGTCACCAGTTATTATCACCTTTTTTATGCAGCCTGGATGATTGTTTTTGTAGCAATAGCCGGTTTCCTTCAACAAAAATTCCATCCTGTGTTTTTTGTTCTTTGTGGTATTCTATTCATCCGCTCGTTAGCCCATGCGGTGTTTACAATTAATTCCCTGCACAAAACAAAAGGGTAGTTTTGCTGCCCCTTGTTGAAAAGTTTGGATGAACAAAGCTGTATTGAATTTCCAGCATGCGAGGAAACGATTATCTTTGCTCAACTATGGCTAAAAAGGATAAAAAATATGTAGAAACCCCGCTGATGAAACAATATTACAGTATTAAGGATAAGCATCCTGACGCTGTTTTGTTATTTCGGGTTGGCGATTTTTACGAAACATTTGGAGAAGATGCCATAAAAGCGGCTGAAATATTGGGAATTACCTTAACACGCAGAGCCAACGGTGCAGCAAGTTATGTCGAACTTGCCGGATTTCCGCATCACGCACTCGACACCTATTTGCCTAAACTGGTACGGGCCGGGCAGCGGGTAGCGATTTGCGAGCAGTTGGAAGATCCTAAAATGACCAAGAAAATTGTTAAGCGCGGAATCACGGAACTGGTAACTCCGGGGGTGAGCATAAACGACAATATTCTTGAAAATCGTGAAAATAACTTTTTAGCGTCTGTTCATTTCGATAAAAAAAGGGCAGGTGTTGCTTTTCTTGATATTTCAACGGGCGAGTTTCTTACAGCAGAAGGAAATTTTGAATACATTGATAAGCTGCTGAATTCGTTTCAGCCCAAAGAAGTGTTGTACCAGCGAGGCCGCGGACATGAATTCAACGAGCTTTTTGGCACCAAATTCTATACTTTTAACCTGGAAGACTGGGTGTATACCCCGGATGCTGCAAACGACCGGCTGACACGCCATTTCGAAACAAGTTCATTAAAAGGCTTTGGGGTGCAAAACATGCAGTTAGCCATTATCGCGTCGGGTGCGGTGTTGCATTACCTCGATATTACCCAGCATCAAAAACTGAGTCATATCTCGGGTTTAAGCCGCATTGAAGAAGAACATTACGTTTGGCTCGACCGTTTTACCATTCGTAATTTAGAATTATTTGCCCCCCTGCACGAAAGTGGTAAAGCACTGATAAACGTTATTGACAAAACAATTACCCCCATGGGCTCGCGTTTATTAAAACGCTGGATGGCTTTGCCTTTAAAAGATATCGATCCGATTAACGAACGCCTTGAAGTGGTGGAGCTTTACCTTAAAGACCCCGACACAAAAGAAAACCTTGAAGAGCACCTCCGTCAAATGGGCGATCTCGAACGCCTGATTTCAAAAGTTGCTGTGGGAAGGATAAACCCACGCGAGGTTGTTCAGGTAAAAAATGCACTGTCAGCAATAATACCAATAAAAAACGCCTGTGCACAGGTTGATAATCAGGCACTAAACCGTTTTGCCGAGCAGCTGAATCCCTGCGATCTGATTCGGGAGCGAATTTCAAACGAAATTGTTGCCGATCCGCCCACAGCCATTAACAAAGGAAAAGTAATTGCCGAAGGTGTTTCGGAAGAACTGGACGAACTTCGAAAAATTGCTTATTCAGGAAAAGATTACCTCGCACAAATTCAGCAGCGCGAAAGTGAAAAACACGGAATTCCATCGTTAAAAATTAGCTTTAATAATGTATTTGGCTACTACATTGAAGTTCGGAATACACACAAGGAGAAAGTACCTGCCGACTGGATTCGTAAACAAACGCTAGTAAGTGCCGAACGATATATTACTGAAGAGCTTAAAGAATACGAACAAAAAATTCTGGGGGCCGAGGAAAAAATTCAGGTGCTGGAGAGTAAGCTTTTTGGCGAACTGGTTTTTGCCTTGTCGGAATACATTTCGGCTATACAATTGAACTCCAACATCCTGGCACAAATCGATTGCCTGCTGTCGTACGCCACTTGTGCAAATGCGTATAAATATTTCCGTCCGGAGGTAAATGAAGCCACATCTATCGAAATAAAGGAAGGAAGGCATCCCGTAATCGAACATCAGCTGCCGGTAGGCGAATCGTATATTGCCAACGATGTGCTGCTCGACCAGGAAGACCAGCAGATAATTATAATAACCGGGCCAAACATGGCTGGTAAATCAGCTTTGTTGCGCCAAACAGCATTAATTGTACTGATGGCCCAAATGGGTTCGTTTGTTCCGGCACAGGTGGCCAAAATTGGCTTTGTGGATAAAATCTTTACACGCGTTGGTGCATCGGATAATATTTCGTTGGGTGAATCAACATTTATGGTTGAAATGAACGAGGCAGCCAGTATTTTGAATAATGTTTCGGACCGCAGCCTTATCCTCTTTGACGAACTGGGCAGGGGAACCTCTACTTACGACGGTATTTCTATTGCCTGGTCGATAGTAGAGCACCTGCACGAACATGCCTATGCCAAAGCAAAAACATTATTTGCTACCCACTACCACGAGCTCAACGAAATGGAAGGCGCCTTTGGCCGGGTGAAAAACTACAACGTTTCGATAAAAGAAGTAGGCAACAAAGTAATCTTTTTACGAAAACTGGTACGCGGGGGCAGTAACCACAGCTTTGGTATACATGTGGCAGGAATGGCCGGAATGCCAAAATCGGTAATAAAACGTGCCGAACAAATATTAAAAAAACTTGAAGGCGGAAAAGAAAAAGAAAATTTAAGTAAACCGCTGGAAGAAATAGGAGAAAACAGAGAAGGCATGCAACTCAGCTTTTTTCAGCTGGACGACCCTGTTTTAAAGCAAATTAGAGACGAAATTGCCGGCCTCGATGTTAATAACCTTACGCCAATTGAGGCGCTGAACAAGTTAAATGAAATAAAGAAATTAACAGGAATTTCTTAAAGGAACCCAATTATTTTTGCCAGATAAAAAAATAGCAATATATTTGCATCGCTTTAAAAAAGCACGTTCTAGGAAATATGCGAGAATAGCTCAGTTGGTAGAGCACGACCTTGCCAAGGTCGGGGTCGCGGGTTCGAGTCCCGTTTCTCGCTCATACACGATATATCCAAAGGATGCCCGGGTGGTGGAATTGGTAGACACGTTGGACTTAAAATCCAATGATCATTATGATCGTGCGGGTTCAAGTCCCGCCTCGGGTACCATTTTTTTTGCGAGAATAGCTCAGTTGGTAGAGCACGACCTTGCCAAGGTCGGGGTCGCGGGTTCGAGTCCCGTTTCTCGCTCGCTAAAGGTTTTACATGTTTGTAAAGCCTTTTTTAATGCCTGCAAATTTACAATCTATATAAAATCTTGAATCTTTTACCTGTGCACAGGGTAGACTTAAACAGAAGAGTGCCTTGTTAAAACAAGCGATAATCTTTCAAAAAAAATCAGCTTGATTTTGTTAGCAATTCTTTTGTCTGGGAGTCAAACAGCAGCATTCCTTCTTTTTTTTCGCCAAGCTGGCCCAGCAGTTCTCCTTTCTCGTTCCAAACTGATGATTTTCCGGCGCATTCGTATCCTCCCGATTTCCCCACATAGTTGGCCATAAAGGTTAGCAATTTTTTATCGCTGGCGATGTTACGTAGTTTTTTTAGTTCGGCATCAATACCGTTAACCGAGCTTAATACACTTGCCACATAAATGCCTGCATTATTTTGTTGTGCATAGGCACAATGCTCCTCTTGTCCGGCTTCGTAACAAATGGCTGGTGCTACTACCCCGGTATCAAAAGGCAGTACCATCGGATTTTTTCCTGCAGTAAAAACCGTTTTTTCAGGTGGGTATAAATGCTGCTTCGAATAATTTATTCGTTCCATATTCGCCTGAAAAATTACCATACTAACAAATACAAGGCCCTCTTCTCTTGTTGGCATTCCAACACCAATGGTAATGTTATTCTCATCGCTTAGTTTTTGAAACTCATCGAGTCTGGGGTCGTTTTTATGAGTAGCCAGCTGCGCCGCTAAATCGGGCTCGTAACCGGTTAACGATAACTCCGGAAAGACCACAAAATCCGCATTTAGCACAATGGCTTGCTTTATCCATTTTAAGTGGTTCTCGATATTTTTCTCGATGTTGCCGCTAAGGGCTTTTATTTGGGCTATTGCAATTCTCATCGCTGCTCTTCGGTGTTTTTAATGGTTATTTTTGTTGGAGCATCTGAAAGATAAAACACCCGTTTTGCAATCAGGATGTTTTAGTTCATTGCTGCGTTTTTAATATACTCTTTTGGGCTAAGCCCGGTTTTCTTTTTAAACAAGCGCGAAAAATATTGCGGATATTCAAACCCCAGCATATAAGCTGTTTCCGCTATTGAAGCTTTTGGTACCAGCAATAAATTTTTGGCTTCATCAACCAAATATAAGTTAATTTGATCAACTGCTGTTTTGCCGGTTTCTGCTTTTATCGTATCGCGCATATATCTGTGGCTAACACCTAATTTACCGGCCAGCCATTCAACCGTTGGGATTCCGTTTTCTTCCAATTGATTGGATTCAAAATAATCATTCAAAACTTCTTTAAACCTCGTAAACAGGGCTTTGTTTATTTCTTTACGGTTCAGGAACTGACGTTTGTAAAAGCGGTCGGCATATTTTAACAGCGCTTCAAGATGTGATAGAATAATTTCCTTACTAAACTCATCCTGATTATTGTTATACTCCGCCTCAATCCCTTTAAAAATCAGCTTAATTATCTTCTCCTCTTTTGGCGAAAGATGCAAGGCCTCGTTTACGTTGTAGTTAAAGAAGTTATATTTTTTAATTCGCTTTTGAATATCAAGTCCCCGAATAAAATCTTCGTGAAAAGCAATAAACCACGACTCGGAACTTACCACAATGTTTTTTACAATATAGGTTTGATTAGGCGCAGAAAACAACAAGGTGCCTGTTTCGCAATCGTATTTTGTTCGGCCATAAAGAATTTCGCCCGAAACAATTTTTTTAAGGCTGATGAGGTAAAACTGATTACTATAGCTCAGTTCTTCGTTGGATGCTACACATTTCTTAATATCGTTATCATTTAAGGTTTTGTTAGCTATGCAAAAAAGAGGATTTTCGGGTTCGGGTAAACCATGAGCCTTATTAAATTCCGTAATTGTTTTAAAATCTATATTCTTCATTGTTACAAATTTAGTACGTAGAAAGAGAAACCTTTAAGTTCGCATTATTTTTCTACTAATTCTAATTGTTCTTTATAAGCCATAATACGGGCATGGGCAGTGCCGTCAATCAACAAAATAACGATAAGCATGGCAATGGTTGTTATACTTATTGCCCGCCAAACCGGGTTACCGGTAAAAATAATTACCAATGCTGCTGCAATAATAAGAACCGGAATAATTTTGAATACCTGTAAACTGTATTCTTTTAAAGTTCTGTCAACTCGTGCATTTTCTGCTTCTACAAAGGCAACAACATCCTGCTTATAGGCCCCTGGAAAGTTAGCGACCCTGGCTTTATTGCTGAAAAATAATCCGAATCCGATTATTAACAGCATAATCCCTGCAACTAATGTTGGAATAATGTACGCTCGTGCCAAATCGGTTTTTCCTAAGTGCCAAAAGCCTACACTTGCCGCTACAAACAAAACGCCTGCTATTATAAAAAAGGTGGTTGAAAATACTTCGGCTTTAGCCCAATCGCTTGCTGCTTTTAAAATATCCATGCTTTTTTAATTTTATAAATTCCACGAAACACCGGTTTCTTTTTCCGATAAGTCCCACAATTTTTTAGCTACAGCTTTGTCTTTTGCGTGTGGCTCAATCGGATGCGCTCCAACGGGGCCAACCCAATTGCTTCGTCCTGTTGGCCCATAAAAAGCTTCCTGGTCTAAATTGTCTTCGGTGGCACACATTAATTCCGGATAAGCGCCTTTTTCTGCAGGTTGTGTTAACGGAGACAATTTCATCAGACCAAAGGTAATCCTCATCATCAAACTGCCACTTGTTTTAATCAGCGCGGTTCTGGAAGACCCCGGATGACAGGCATAGGCTTTTACAGCTGTTTTACCGGCCCTTTTTAATCTGTCCTGTAATTCATAAATACACATTATTTGCGCCAATTTACTCTGACTATAGGCATTATTCGGAGTATAATCTTTATCCCAGTTTAAATCATCAAATTTTATGGTTTTTATACCCATATTATAACCCATGCTACCTACGGTTACAATGCGCCCCTTTGATTTTTCAATCAATGGATACAGCAATGCCTGTAGTGTAAAATGGCCATAATGATTGGTCCCCATCTGGCTTTCCCAACCATCAACAGTAAATTGCTGTTTGGGCACCTGGGCAATGGCTCCGTTGCACATCAATGCGTCGATACGTGTTACTTTCTCCAACACCTCAGCTGCTGCTTTTTTTACCGAAGCCTGGTCGGCCAGGTCTAAACGTATAAATGATACATCAATATCGTTACCAAGCTTTTGTTTCAAGAGCGCAATAACTTCGGCTGATTTCCGGTCATTGCGATTTAACATTACAACACTTGCACCCTTAGCCAGGAGTATTCGGGTTGCTTCAAAACCTGTACCGCTGGTGGTACCTGTAATTAAAAATGTTTTACCCTTTTGCGATTTCATTAACTCGGGGGTCCAGCCCTTTCTTCCAAATTGATTCATTGTACTCATTGCTTTATTTTTTGCTTATTGATTGCACTAAAATTATTCTGGTACAAAGTTCGCTCACGAAGGGCTGCTTCCACTTAAACATTTTGGCATAAGGTGTATACATTTCAGCAGCAAGCAGGTTAAAACGCAGTAAAAGCCTTACTGTCAACCCTCAAAACAGGCTCGTGCGATGTAGCAAGCCGTAAGTACTGATTCAAAATGCAGACAAACAGGCATAGAGCCTTGAATGAGTTATAGCCTCGCCGCTGTTTTACTTATAATTAAATAACAAGGACACCGGCAACACAAAATGGCCATCATTACATTGCAGGGAGTATATCTTCATAAAATGGTTATATACATATTTATCGATGTTTTTTAAATTATTAAAGAGGCTATTAAGTTATATTTTGAGGTTATTAAGTTATATATAAATTCTTTTAGGCTATTTTAACATGTTTTTAAGAACCTTTTTAGATGTTTTTAAGCTATTCATATAGCTTTATTACCTATTTTTATAACTATAATAACTAACGCTCAAGTAAATGATAGATATTGCTATACTTCCGATGGTTAAAAAGGTGATGAAAAACAGGCACATAAATGGTGCTGAGCTTGCACGCCAACTGCAGGTGCACCCCACAACGGTTAATGGCATGCTCCACCGGCCTACATTACAGGTAAATAAACTTGCCCAGCTGAGCCATTTGCTTCAGTACAATTTTTTTCGTGAACTGGCCCTACAGTTTCCTTATGCCGAACCAACTTGCACTGACACCGGCACAGGCCAGGAAAATAAGGAGTTAAAAAACAGGGTATACGAGCTCGAACTTGAAGTTAAGGTGCTGCGACAGACCATTCGCGACCTGGCGGGTAAATAAGTCCTTTCCTGAGGAAAAAAAAAGATTTTGCTCAAAACGAACAAAATCTATTACTAATTGCTAAAACTGCTTTTCAATGGCTTTTAGCAGCTCTGCTTTCCGAATGGGTTTTGAAACGTAATGGTTAAAACCGTTTTCGTTTATAAAATTGCTTTGGGTTTCGGGGGCAAAAGCCGATAAGGCAAATATCCGCACTTTTTTATCCATTTGCCTGATTAAATGCGTTGCTTCGTGCCCATCCATTTCCGGCATTTTTAAATCCATTAAAATCAAATCTACATCGGTGTTCTCCTTGTAAAGCCGAACGGCTTCTACTCCGGTAGATGCAAGCAGCAACTGGCCTGCTACCTCCTTTAGCATGTACGAAAATAGTTTTTGATTAATCGGGTCGTCCTCTGCCAATAAAATTTTTAGTTTTGCTTTTTCTTGTGGTTCTGCGCCTTGTCCTTCCATTAAGTTGTTGTAATTTGAATGAAATCACCCCCGCTCGAATTCCTTAAGCCGGCTGTAATTCATTTCATTAAAAAATCGTCCTTCTTTTTCAGTTTTGTATAACACATTAAAGATAAGCTTTCATTTCGATTCGTGAAATATGTTTATAATTCAATTTGTGTATTTTTATCGAAATAAAAACATAAAGTATGAAGATTGTTGTGTTAGACGGTTACACCTTAAACCCGGGAGATTTAAGCTGGCAGAAACTTGAAAGCATAGGAGATTTAACGGTTTACGAGCGTACACCACCCACGGAAGTTTTAAAGCGTGCCACCAATGCCGATGCCGTTTTTACCAATAAAGTTATTCTGAATGAAAACCTTTTGAAGCAGCTGCCAAACCTAAAATTTATTGGCGTTTTGGCTACCGGCTATAACGTTGTTGATACTTCATACGCCAAACAGGCAGGAATAACTGTTTGCAATATTCCGGCCTACAGCACACAATCGGTAGCGCAATTGGTTTTTGCACACCTGCTTCATTTTGCACAAAATGTTGGCGGTCATGCACAATCGGTTCGCGATGGGCGGTGGGCCGCCAACCCTGATTTTGCCTATTGGCTTAGCCCTCAAACCGAGTTGGCAGGAAAAACACTTGGAGTAATTGGTTTTGGGCAAATCGGACAGGCTGTTGCCCGTATTGGCATTGCCCTGGGTATGAAAGTTATTTATAATAACCGCAGCCTAAAAACAACTACCATTGAGGCCAGCCAGGTGGATTTAGACAACCTTTTAAAAAACTCCGACTTTATCAGTATCAACTGCCCGTTAACCGAGCAGAACCAAGGTTTTATCAACAAAACCACTATCGAAAAAATGAAACCCACTGCCATTCTTATTAATACGGGCAGGGGGCCGCTTATTAACGAACAAGACCTGGCCGATGCATTAAACAGCGGTAGAATTGCCGGTGCCGGACTCGATGTGCTGGCCTCCGAGCCTGCCCGTTCCAACAATCCCTTGGTGCAGGCAAAAAACTGCAATATTACCCCACACATTGCCTGGGCAACGCTTGAAGCCCGGCAGCGGCTTATGCAAATTGCTGCCGATAATCTGAACGCTTTTATTAATGGGAAACCCATTAATGTGGTTAATGCTTAGTTATAAAAATCGTTAAGAATATATAAAGCAACCAGTAAGCACGCAACCTTTTTTCTACCTCGCTCGTTTTAGCAGCACACAAAGGGGTTAATTGTGGTACTAAAAATTATTCATATTGTTTTACTGGCATCGGTAAAATACATTGTTACCCTGCCTTATGCCATGCTTATTGGGCTGGATTACAAGTATGCGGTATTGGCTGTTCTTACGGGTGGCATTGGTGGTTTTTTGTTTTTTTACTACATCAGCAAACCCTTAAACCGGGGACTGGTAATTTTGTGGTCGCGCTTTTGCGGGGCTATTCCTTATTCGCTAAGAGGCCGTTACCGAAACTGGTGTATCCGAAAATCGCGAACCCGAAAAAAACGCACCTTTACCCGCCGTAACCGTTTTATTGCCCGCATGAAATCAGACTATGGCCTGTGGGGGATTATTATTACCACGCCCGTAATTTTAACCATACCTCTTGGGGCATTTCTGGCCAATAAATATTATGCCCACAAACGGCACATTGTTTTATACATGATTTTGTCGATTATTGGCTGGGCTGGCGTGCTTTCAGGGCTGGTCCATCTTTTCCCCAATCTGTTTTTCTAAATAGTGGCGGTTTTCATTTTGTTCCACTAAACGCCGGTCGGCACCCGACAAATCCAATTCCTGTAATTCATTCATTTTTACCCATTTTACCGCCCGATGATCGTTTAATTGCAGTTCACCTGAAATAACACTGCACACAAAAGGGATTAAGCGAATACTTTTGGAAGAATAAGCATGATTAACCGCCTGCAATGCATGGCAAACTTTAACCTGCAGGTTTAATTCTTCGCTGATTTCGCGTACAATACACTCTTCGGCTGTTTCTCCTGCCTGTATTTTTCCACCCGGAAACTCCCACTGGTAAGCATGGTCGGAGGTAGCATGGTTTTGTGCAACCAGCACTTTTGCATCCTTAAATATTATGGCACAGGTAACATGAATCATTTGGTAAAAATAAAAATCTAAAGATTATTTTTTATCTTTTCTGCCTACTTGAATTCGTAAAAAAAACGATGACCGAACAAGAACTTTTCGAATACCTCGATGCCTGGGAGAATATTGAACTCCTGAGCGCTTCGCAATTAAATACACCGCAGGGTTACAACACACTTATGCAGCTGGCCCTAACCGATACCAGGCAGCGAAGTTGGCGTGCCGCTTATCTTGCCGATAAAATTCACGATGATCATCCTGCATTGCTGCACCCATACCTTCCGGCAATTATAGAAAAGCTAAAGACTGAAAAAAATGCAAGTAAACGCCGACACTGGCTAAAACTAATCAGCATGAACAGGGTCGAAGAAGAACATTTTGGTTTTCTTTTTGACTACTGCATTGATGTTTTTACCTCGGGCAAAGAGGCGGTTGCCGTTCGGGTTCATGCCATGCAAATTCTATATAACATTTCGGAAAACGAACCGGATTTAAAACCCGAAGTGCTTCAAATCATTGAAAACGAGATGGAACTACATGCCACTGCAGGAATCCGTTCTCGCGGAAAAAAACTCAGCACAAAGCTTCGTAAGCAAATTAAAGAGGCCGGCTACTAAGCACCGGCTTTTTTCTGAAATGTTGTTATTAACTCTTTGAGTTTTGTATCCAACTCCTGGTGCAACTCATCTTGTTTGTTATTACGGGTAATTATTACCAGGTTGCGCAAATGCGAAATTTGCCGGTTCTGGTCGTTCTGAATAGCCGCAGCCATGTGGGCCGGCAACGAAGCGTAATAGTCTAACATGGCAAAACAGTTTTCGGCCATTATTCTCACTTTTTCATTGGCTTTATCTGTTGCTCCTGCCCGGTAATACTGGTCGGCCATTTGGAAAGAACTGTAGTCAAGCGGAATAATTTCGTTGGGAAAAAGTTCAAACATTTTATCAGCAACTTCAATCGCCTTTTCTTTTTGGCCTTCGTTGATTAAGGCTTGTGCCAAACGAATAAACATATAACGAGCCTGCATAATATCAATCTGCTTGCGGTTGTATTCATCCATATGAATATCAGGATCATTTACATTTCCCCACACAAATTTGTTCATCACATTGTTGTACAAAAGTTCGGTGTCAATCCTTCCGGCAGTAACGCCTTGCTTTGGTGTTTTTATAGGCACAAAACGATAAGCGAGGCCTTCAAACTGCAACCAGTCGAGGAAATAAATATTGCCGGTAAACACCAAACTATGATCGATATAAATGGGGCGCTCCCAATTGTTGGCTGCAATCATATTCAGCACTGCCATTTCGCTTTTGGTTATCATGTTCTTATTGATTCTGAACTCCACACGGTCGGCAATTTGCCCGGCATTTTCCGGTTTTACGGTGCCACTCTCAACAGCTTTCTGTTTATCCACAGTTATATGAAAATCTTTCGAAGGCAGGTAGTCGAGCATCGCACCACTGGTTACTTTTACCTGTGTGCGCACATCATCGCTGCCTAAAAACTCCATCGCTTCGCTCAATTCAACTGATCCTTTTATCCGATCCTGAAACAGAACGGCATCCATGCGGCCCATGTAATATTTATCTTTAGTAAACGAGAATGGTACCGGTGCCGCTTGGTTGGTTGCAAATTTTTGTTGGCTAATGTACCAGTCCATACCGAGGTAACTAATGTTGATAATTTTTATATCGGGACGAACGCCTTCCACCTCTTGCACATACCACAACGGGAAGGTATCGTTATCGCCATAAGTAAACAGAATGGCATTTGGTGCACACGACTCCAGGTAATTTTTAGCGTAATCGCGGGTCATATATTTTCCCGACCGGTCGTGGTCGTCCCAGTTTTGCGTTGCTAATACCCCCGGAACAGCTACCAGGGCAATTAGCGTTGCCAGCACTGCCCCAGGCGCTCCTTTTATCAGTTTTTTTAGTCCGGAATATACGGCCAGCACTCCCAGGCCAATCCAAATGGCAAAGGCATAAAACGAGCCTGCATAGGCGTAATCGCGTTCACGAGGCTGGTACGGATACTGATTCAGGTATATCACAATAGCAATTCCGGTTAACACAAACAGCAGCATGGTAACGGCAAAGGTTTCTTTGCCCTTTTTACCCTGGTTATACTGAAAGAAAAGCCCTAACAGCCCCAGCAGTAGTGGCAGAAAATAATACACATTCCGGCTCGGGTCGTTGAGCATCCATTCGGGCATATTATCGCGAGGCCCCACTTTGGGTTCATCAATAAAAGAAATACCGCTAACCCAGTTTCCGTATTCAAAACTACCATGTCCCTGAAGATCATTCTGTCGCCCCACAAAATTCCACATAAAATAACGCATGTACATGTGGCCAAGTTGGTAGCTAAAGAAAAAACGGAGGTTTTCGCCAAAAGTAGGTTTTTGCAATGTTTTTACCTCTCCGCGATCGCGCACACGCACGGGTGTTCCTTTTACTTTTCCCCATTCTTTGTAGGCCTGCACATGATTTGATTTGTCGCTGTACATTCGCGGAAAGATCGTTTCCATTTTGGGTTCGTACACCGACCCACCCGGCATGGTTCCGGTAATTTCATATTTACCGTCTACTTTGTTGTATTGATCTTTTGGATTTTTTGTAGCAATTCGTGGTGCATTGTAGTAGGGTCCTTTAAACAATGGTCGATCGCCATACTGCTCGCGATTCAGGTAACGCACCAGCGCAAAGGCATTGTCGGGGTGGTTCTGGTTCATGGGTGGGTTGGCCGAGGCACGAATTAAAATTATGCCAAACGATGAATAGCCAATTAAAATCACAATAACCATGGTGATGGCATTGTTCCAAACCACCATATTCCGTTGGCGGGTATAACGCAAACCAAAGTAAGCTCCCACTGCAATTAAAGCCACCATAAAAATAATTCCTGAATTGAAAGGCAATCCCAATGTATTAACAAAAACACGGTCGAACAAAAAGCCAATTCGCGGAACGTTCGGGATAATCCCATATTGAATTCCGAGTAATACGCCCATTGAAGCAGCCAATGCATAAACGACACCTTTCCAGGAAAATTCGTATTTTTTGAAATAATAAACCAAGCCAATTGCCGGTATAGCCAGCAGGTTTAACAGGTGAACACCTATTGAAAGCCCCATTAAATAAGCAATTAATACCAACCAACGATTGGCGTGTTTTTCGTGTGCAACATCTTCCCATTTTAGAATAGCCCAAAAAACCATTGCGGTAAACAACGAAGACAGCGCATAAACTTCGCCTTCAACGGCCGAGAACCAGAATGAATCGGTAAAAGTAAATGCCAATGCGCCAACAAGTCCACTCCCCCATACAGCAAGTTGTTCTCCTGAACTTTTTTCTTCAGAAAAGAGTTTATTGGCCAGGTGTACAATGGTCCAGTACAAAAACATTATGGTTGCAGCACTTGCCATTGCCGATAAGGAATTAACCAGAACAGCTGCCTTGCTTGCATCAGGAGCAAAAAGGGTAAAAATACGCCCCAAAATCATAAATGTTGGTGCCCCTGGCGGATGGCCAACTTCCAGTTTAAAGGCACTGGTAATAAACTCACCACAATCCCACCAGCTTACTGTGGGTTCCATTGTCATGAAGTAAGTAATACAGGCAAGGATAAAAACAAGCCAACCAAGAATATTATTGATTAATTTTGTGTGTTGCATGATCTGTTTTTTTATTGATCAATGGCAAATATAAGCTTTTAAACAGTAATGCGGCGAAGTGAAGAATGAAAATGCTATGGGAGTTTTTTTTTGTGATAAGCTAAATTTTTTCTTACCAGAATTTGCGGAATAAATTTTTTTTATACTTTTGCACCGTCTTTAACAAAAAGACACAATAAGGACTGACCCGTGGTGTAATTGGCAACACGTCTGATTTTGGTTCAGAAGAGTCCAGGTTCGAGCCCTGGCGGGTCAACTGAAAAGCTTGCAAAATACTGCAAGCTTTTGTTTTTTAGGGCAATAGCATTTTGCCATAAAGCTGACAAAGGCCCAAACTCCAACTTTTACGACAAAAAATAAGTTAATAACACATTCTTCAAAAAATTAAAGTCAACAGCTACCACTACTTTTTAATCAGATACAGAACGCCCTAATCAACTCCATTATAAAATCTTAATCCCCTCCTATTTCTCTTTTAAATATTGACTTGGTGTTACTCCGGTAAATTGTCTAAAAATACGAACAAGTGTTGATTTTGACTGAAATCCACACTCTTCTGCCAACACCATAATTTTATAGTGTTGGTTTTTGGGGTCCGAAATCTTTTCCTTGAATAAATTAACTCGGTATTGATTTATATAATCGGTTACACTTTTCCCGGTTAATGTATTTACCGATTGGGAGATGATAGTCGACGGTATACCTGTTAATTCAGAAAGATCTTTAACAGTAAGAGGCCCCTTTGTGTATGGTTTCTCATTCTTCATCAATGTCTCAAGCTGGTTAAAAGCTCCTGTCATTTGATCTTCAGGAGCCTTTTGCTGGCAGTTGTTTGGATTAAATGATTCGCTGAGGTTTTTAAAACGGTGTTTTGATGGACTCACAAAAAGATATGCATAACTATTTCCTAAATACAGAAATATAAAAATGAACAAGGTAGTAAGGGTATTGCCCCATAGCATGCGTTCCCAAAATACATTGGGCAGCATATAACGGCCTGCATGCAGTAATAAAATTCCCAAATAAAGAAAACTAACCCCTAAAATAATTTGTCTGATCCATTGATGTCTCATTTCATCCCGAGGCGAAATGGCATTCTTTTTATCTTTCAAAACCACTTTCCATGTTAAAAAAATATAGAACCCAAGCACCACATATTTGTATAAATAGGTAAGCGAAACAAATATGTTATCCTCTTCAACACAACCACCTTCCTGGTAACACTCCATTAAACCTGCGGCATAGTTTAAATACAACTTTACCAAAATTTGAAATAAAGCTGGTGCAAGGTGCCAAAAGTGTTTGGGTTGTAAGCGAAATGCCGAGTTTGTAAAAGCCAAAACGTAAACGTACATGATTGCACCATGCAGCAAATGAGAATCACAAATTAAGGTTATAAATACAGGAAAGCGCCCAGCCAGACCTTTAGTATATAAAAAAAACGAAAAGACTGTGATAATTAGAAGAATAATCCATCCTGAAAAAACAAGCTCTGAGAATGCCTTATTCTTCTTTGTTATGAGGGAGATTGAAAAAAAGACTAATAATCCACAACAAACAATATATAAGTACTCCATCTGTGGCAAAATTAGCCATTAAATTAAAAGACACAATACCAGGTGGTACTCACCCAAATATTGTGTCTCTTTTTTTAATTAAAGAATAAATCTAATAATCCGCCAGCAATAGGCTAAGGTATTTATAATGTGCTTTTAACGCCGCATCCTTGCTCCTTAAATTCTTATTAACCAAGTTTTTTGTTTTTTCTATTTCTGCAAAAACCAAGGGTTTTACCAGGTTATCGAGAAATTGAATTTTTGAAGATGTGCCACTGGTTAAAGATGCGAGGGAAGATGATTCCTTTTTCTCTTTCGAACCATTTGCTGCTCCGGCCATTTTTACCAGGTTATGAATATACGATGCCTGCAAATGGCGTTCGAATTCGTTTAGCTTTTTACCATTTATTGTTTTTTCCCATATATGCTTATGCAGATCGTTTAAATATTCCGCACTACTGTACTCATTATGATACATTTCCAGTTTCTGAAAAACCACGCCCCCCATTAAAATATCAAGCACTGAAGCCTGGTATTTAAACAATTCATTCTTGTGCGAACCAATGCGTCGTTCAATTTCTTTGTTGAGCATCCACGAAGGCTGATTGGCCAGCTCTTTAAACAACCATGCCAATGCCTCCTGTTGCCTGGCTTTGCTTACCGGGTTCTGAAAATATTCCTCTTCACCCTCAACAAGCTGATACCGATAAACCCCTCCCGGATAAGCGCAAACATGCCCAATGTAACGTTTGTATTGTTTTAACACCTCCTCGTACATGTGAGTCATGTATTGAAAATCATCATTTTCTTCGGTTGTCCACTCAATTAGATGCTTCATAATATATTGAGCATTTTTACTACCGTACTCGCTGGCTTTTATGGCATTGTCGCCCAATGCCTCGTTTTGTGCCGCAGGATCGAAAGCAATTCCCATTTGCTGGTCGCCATAGCGGTAAATGAGGCTATCTTTTTTCTCCAAAATCCATTGGTTTAGGATGGCTTTTTCATCATCAGCTGTTTCTGCCTCAAAAATAGGCTGATAGCCCCATTTAATTGCAAAAATATCATAAGGCCCCATGTTTGGCGGGGTAAAGCGTATTCCCTCATCACCGGGCTGAGCAATGTAGTTAAAACGGGCATAATCCATTATCGACGGAGTAGTTCCATATTTTTGAGTGAAAGTAGCCGAACGCAACGAATCAACAGGAAAGGCATAGGATGCACGCATATTATGTTTCAATCCAAGACAGTGACCAATTTCATGCGCAATAACATAACGCACCATTTCGCCCAACATTTCCAATTCGGGGTTACGCTTGCGTGCCTTTGGATCGGCAGCGCCACACTGTACAAAACGCCAGTCGCGCAAAAGCTGAGTTACATTGTGCCACCAGAGCACATCGCCTCCAAGTACTTCGCCACTGCGTGGGTCGATCCAGCGCGGCCCCATCGAATTTGCCTTTGTTGAAGCAATGTAACGTATACATGAATGACGAATATCTTCAGGATTAAAATTAGGATCGTCAACCGGATAAGGCTTTCCCACAATGGCATCTTTAAAGCCAATAGCTTCAAAAGCTACCTGCCAGTCTTCAATGCCTGCTTTAATGTAAGGCCACCATTCTTCCGGAAAAGCATTGTCGTAATAATAAACAATTTGTTTTTCGGGCACTACCAATTTTCCCGCTTTGTAATCTTCAATATCTTCCTTTTTAGGAGCAATATCAAAGCGGGCAATGTATTTTTTACTGTCAACTCCAATTTCGTTGGTTGTATAAAAAAGAGCGCTGCTGGCAAAATACCCTATCCGGCTATCTTCATAACGTGGCCGCATTGTTTTTTCGGGCAACAGTAAAAACGAACGGTTCATTACAATTACAAAAGGATTACCGGTTGTATTGCTGTAATTCATTTGTGTTTTTACCTCCACATTTTTCGGAAAAACCTGGGCCATTTTAATACACGTGGCATCGGGTTCCAGTTTTCCTGCTTTGTATTTGCTGTTAAAAGGCGAAATACCTTGAATTTCAGCAGTGAGAAATTTGGTTACATCAATAATCGCTGCGCTTGAGTCGGTGTTTAACGATTTGATTTTAAAGGTTTCGAAAACCGGCTGCATTTGAATGCGGTCGAGCGCTCGTTTTATCGGGTCGTTTTCGTCGGCCAACTCATCAGAAACCACTTTATGCATAAACAACTTCTCGTTGTTGCGCGAAAAACGAATCCAGATGGGTTCCTTACGCATTTCGCCGGGTTCAACTTTTGTTGTTTTGCTTAATTGGGCAACACGTGCGGCCAATAAAAAGTCGCGGCCAAGCAGGGAGTCGTTTATTTCAAAAAAATAATCGTTATCCTTTTTATACACTGAAAACAAACCCTCGCCTACTAATTCTTTGTCGGCTAAAAACTTATCGTACGAAGCCACTTTTGCGGTATCTTTTTCTGTTTTCTTTTCTTCCGCTCCGGAAAAACCGATACTCAGTATCAAGAAAAATACTGTAAATACCGGTTTTAAACTGTCCCTCTTCAAAAATAATGTCATGTTATTGCTTTTTTTCAAAAATCAAAAATATCTTATTCTATCTAATTTTTTACATGTCAACCGGCTTATGGCATTCTTCGGTTAATGGTGCCGGGTCGTCGTATTCTTTTGTATTGTATAACAAAAACTTACGACTTGTTGTACCTCCAAACAGTTCAGCGTTTGTCATTCTGAATTCGAATTCAATTTTGAAAATACCGTTACCAATGTCGGTATAAGTGCCTTCTCCTTCAATAGCAATCTGGTACGATTTATCTTCTTTATTCGACAATATAATTTCCTGTGCAACAACTTTTACAAAACCATTGCTTGCACTTGTTCCATCGGCCGGATAAAATTCGAGTGCCTGCGGAACATTAAAGCCCGGCGATTTATCGGCATCGGTATATTCGTTGTCGAGAATTCGTTTTAAGTTAAAGCTGTTTGTTGTACGGCCTGCGTTTGGCGAATTAAAACCAATTCGGAAAGCATGGTGGTAAATATCGTCATCAGGATTGCTGGTACCATTATCATCGTATAAAATGGCATCAGGGTGGCTGGCATCAACTACAACCGGGTAGGTGAACACATTCCAAGCAGTCCAGTCACATTCGCCGTCTTTGTTGTAATCCATCCAGGTTTCGCCGTATGTGCGGTAAAAAGGATCGCTAAGGTTATAAAAATGTGCGGCTGTATTTAGCTCCAGGTCGCGATCAACATTTTCGGGTTTTACAAAGGTGATTGAACTGTTTCCAGCTATTTTATAGTATTCCAGATCGTTTAGCTCAATTTTGGCCGTGTACGAGAAAATATCAACATCAAGCGACTCATTTAAAGTAAGCTTATAAGCTACCTTATTTTCTTCTTCGTTTATTTCATGCTGTTCAAGCGAATAATCAAAATCACTATTTACCTCGTGTAACAACTCTACTCCTGCCACTTCATTAACAAAAACGCCTTCGGGGAAAAGCACATCAAAAAATACCTCTTCTCCCATGTCGCCATTTAAAAGCAACATATTCTCATCCTGCATTTTATAGGTTAGTGCCAATTCATCGAGACTAATCGTTAACTCGTTATACGGATCGTTAGGATTCGGAAAACCTAAGGCTATGCCGTTGTCACTAACCGACTCGAGTTTTAGTTTTATCGAATTATTATCGTCTTCAAACCAACGCTCGTTAAAATTAATGGTAATGGTATCGTTTAGTTTTTTACCGGAAAAATTCAGAGTTTCTGTCGGCGTAATTTCAAAAGCCGAAAAAGGTCCCGAAACATTTGTTGAAAAAGTTGCAGTCACATTATTTACCAGGGGCTCGCTGGTAAGGCTCACCGGAATTTTCAGTGCTTGCTTTTGAGCATAATTAATACTTTTTGCAAGATCGGCATTTTGAACCAGGGTGCCTTCCTCAACGGGCTGTCCATCGTTGTTTACCACCAATTGAAAACGAATGAAGCGGCCATCCTGATTGGAATAAACCTCAGCCTCGTACTCCTCGCATGCCAGCCCAACCAACACAACAATTAGCAGGGTTACTATCTTTTTAATATCCATCATTTTGAATCATATTTTCGTTTAAGGTAACGCTTGAACCGGGTATGGGCAACACAAAATAATTTGATGGGTACTCCATGTTACACACCCTCGACAGACACCCTTCGTTGCGTTCCACATCTTTTTTATAGCGTACAATATCGAAAAACAGGTTACCTTCAAAGGCCAGCTCCCGTCTGCGTTCATCAAAAATTTCTTCCAACAGGTTTTCAGTCGTTGTAAGCGCATCCAGTCCGGCTCGCTCACGAATGGTATTTAAATCGTTAAGTGCCGCATTTTCATCAGTCCCTAATCGCGCCGTTGCTTCGGCCCTGATCAAATACATCTCCGACAGGCGCAAATAAAGTGTACCGGGTTCTCCCTGAAATTTCCATGTAAAATAATACGGAAGCATGTAATCCACATTATCTATACTGGTTTTTATATCAATAGGCGCATAAAGCAATTTTCGAATATCATTCTCCGAAAACATATTCAATAAATCTCCCGATGCCACAATCTCCTGGTAATTGTTTTCATCAATATAGTTAAACCAGCTAAGACCAACCGAAGAACGGATCTCCCCCTCTTCGGCAGTTCGTGGAGCCGAAAATTCAAGTAACACCTCGCTTACTGCTTCTGCAGGTTTTACCCATTCTTGCAAATAATCGTCTTTTGGCATCAGATTAACACCCGAATTAAGAATTACATCGTTGGCATATTCGTAAGCTTTTTCCCAATCGTTCATTTGCAGCGCCATTTTGGCATAAAGTGCTTTTGTATTAAAGGAGTTAAACCACGAATAATCGGGCCCGTACCCAAGAGCAGATTCGGACGTAAAACTTTTTAAAGCCTCATCCATATCGGCCTGAATAAGCTCCCAGGTTCTGGACATGGTTTCGCGTGTTGGATAATCTTCGCCGGCAACAATTGTATGCGTATTGTAAACAATGCCCAAGTGAGAAGCATCGGCAGTATACCCATACTGCTGTGCATAAAACAAACTCAGCAGATAGTGGCAAAATGCCCTTATGGCAAGGCTTTCAGCTTTTATTTGCGTCAGTTTATCGGCACTAACAAAATCCACTCCTTGTGTATATTCAAGCACCAGATTTGCGGCATTAATCAGTTCATACATATCCTGGTAGAATGAGCTGTAATCCGACTCATCCTGTTGGTCGTTAAAATCGTATACCTGATCAATTGCAATGGCGGTGGGAACCTCCAAAACATGATCGTGTTTTTGAGGTGTAAAAGTAAAATTACCACCAATAAGGTCGGCGTAAATAAAGAATTTATGCGACAATACGCCTTCAATCTGGTAATACAAGCCATTTACTGCCTGATCGATATTCTCTTCAGTAGAGAACTGCTCTTTAATCGATCGTTGTTCGCTTGGTTCCTGGTCTAAAAAATCGCTGCACGAAACCAGCACCAACATCATTATTATGTAATAAAATCTATTCTTCATAACTAAAATCCTGCTTTTACACCAAACGAGAATGTTCGCATTTCGGGATAAACATTCTTCAATTCTTTAATTCCGTTTAACCCATCGGGACTTTTATCCATGTACCAATAATACAGGTTGCTGCCGTTGGCAAAAACCGATAAGGTAGTAAATGGCAGGCCCCATTTTTGTGCCGGCATGGCGTACGAAACATTTATGGTTTGTAGTTTTACGTGAGAATTGGAGTAAAGAAGTTTGGTAGAATTATTAACCAATGGATTGGTTTTTCCAACCGACGGATAGTAGGCGATATCGCCCGGTTCTTTCCAGCTTCCCTCAATGGCATTCACCGACATGTTGCGGTTGAAAATATTGGTATACTTATCGACATACTCGCTCGAAATCAGTTCATCTCCTCCAATGGAATAATTGGCATTAACCGATACCGATATGTTTTTACCGATGGTAAAACGGTTATTTAATCCACCATAAACATCGGGTTGCGAATTACCAATAGGCACCCAATTGGTTGTTTCTTTGTAATGCTGCTTTAAATAATTGGCATCAACAGTATTTCCTTCTATTTGGTATAACTCCCGACCTGTTGCCGGATCGATTCCCACAAAATTATACCCCCATATTACACTTGTTGAATAGCCAATACGCTGTGCACGTGCCCGTTCAGCCGATGAATATTCTGAACCAAGTCCCTGCAAATGAGTAACCTCATTTTTTATTTTCGAGATATTAAAATTTAGTTTCCATTTGAATTTCTCATTTGAAAAAACCTGGTATTGGGTACTGAATTCAATTCCCTGGTTGTACATTTCGGCACCATTAATCTGTACCGACCCATAGCCAATTTCAGGAATTACATCGCGCGAAACGATCATATCGCGAATATCGTCGTGGAATAATTCGATGGTAGCGGTAAAGTTTTCACGAATAGAAAAATCAAAACCAACATTGAATTTAATATTTTTCTCCCACCCTAAATTCGGATTGGGTGCTGTTGACGGAGTGGCATAATAACCGTAATTGTACCCATTGGCTGTTTTATCGTAAAAATTATACAAGCCTAAAGCACGATACGACCCAATGCGCGAATTACCTGATGTACCGTAGCTGATACGTGCCCGTAGAAAGGTCAGCCATTCGTTTTGTGCGAGAAAATCTTCTTTCGAAATAATCCAGCTTGCTCCTAAACCACCGTTATACGATGTGTTGTTATCGCCGCCAAATGCCGAGCTCTGATCGATACGAAAGTTGGCCAAAAGAAAATACTTCTTGTTAAAATCGTAATTGGCCTGAGAAAGAAACGAACGCCCTGTACTTTCGTTTTTATCCGATTCGTAGGTTTGATAATCGGCCGTTTCGATGGGCATTATTGCATCGGGTTCTGGGAAATTTACTCCTCGGGCGTAATTGTATTTTGTTGATTTCTGTGTAGCTTCAACACCTGCTGTAAAATCGAAGTAATGAATTTCTTTAAACGTTTTTGTGTAAAACAATC
Source organism: uncultured Draconibacterium sp. (assembly GCF_963676735.1). Lineage (NCBI taxonomy): Bacteria > Pseudomonadati > Bacteroidota > Bacteroidia > Marinilabiliales > Prolixibacteraceae > Draconibacterium > uncultured Draconibacterium sp. Next base: position 3,746,178 of record NZ_OY781464.1, read on the forward strand.
TGGCATTCCAGTTCCAGTTGCGCACGTCTCTATCACGCAACATTCGTATTCCCTTTTCTCCTTTTGCAGTAATTCCGGTTTCGTTTAAGCCTGAGAAATAGGTGTCCTGGTCTTTGTTTGAGAAATCAAGCCCATAAAGACTTGAAAAACTAAGCGATTCGTTAAAGCGATAGTTAAAAGACAAGCTATTTATTAACGACTTATTTTTCACCAGCCCACGGTTTTGGTTTGCCACTGCCAATGGGTTACCATACGTATCGAAAGATGTATAACTGCCATCTTCCTGGTATGGAGCAATGGTTGGCGGAACCGCATAGCCATGCAATGTATTGGGTGCATTTTTAACCGTAAGCGATGGTTTTGTGGTTAAACTTAACTTCCATTTTTTTGCCTGGTAATCAAGTGCAAGGGCTGAACCATATTTTTGAAATTCGTTGTTTATTTGCGGCTCCTTAATGTTCTGATGCTCCAGCGATACGCGATAAGTAAATTTCTCTTTCCCTCCCGAAAGCGAAAAATTATATTTCTGATAATTACCGGTTTGGTTCATTAAATCGTACCAGTCGGTATCTACTCCATTCCATTGCTGCACATTTCCTTCGTCACCGTTATTTTTATAGAACAGGTTGCGTAACTCCTGGTATTGTTCGCCGTTCATGTAGGTAATTTGGTTCGTAGGGTTACTAAATCCGGTTTGTGCCGAAAAGGTGAACTTCATGGGGCCTTTCTCACCGCGTTTAGTGGTAATCAGTATTACACCATTTGCACCATCGGCCCCGTAAAGACTAACCGCTGCGGCATCTTTAAGAATGTTGATCGATTCAATATCGGTAATCCCAATTTTAGCAAAAGGATTAGAAGGATCTTCAGAATATAAACCACCACCTGCATCAAAAAAATTGTTGCCATCTAAATCCAGTTCTTCTGCCAATATAACACCATCAACAATTATTAAAGGTTGGGTTGATGTGCCCACACTATTGGCTGTAAGTGGTGTTAACGACCCCTGGCCCCGAATATGGATATCAACCGGTTTACCAATTTCTGAACTCCCATCAATATAAACCCCAGCTGACTGGCCCTGCAACAGTTCATCAAAACTTATTGCCGTTTGTTCGGTTACAATGTCTTTTGTTTTTATACTAGTGATACTAGCCACCACTTCCTGTTTCAACTTCCGCGTTCCGTACGACGAGGTAACTACCACTTCGTCGAGCGCCTTCACATCTTCTTCGAGCAGTATTTCGAAAATGAATTTTCGCCCAATTGGAATTACCTGCTGTTTATAACCGATAAACGACGCAACCAATTCCAACTGTTCCGACTCATTGCTGGCAAAACGGAGTGTAAATTCGCCGTTTCCATTGGTTACTGTTCCCAATGATGTTTGGTTAATATAGACAGTTGCACCTGGTAATGGCTCTTTTGAAAACGAATCCAAAATACGCCCTCGAATGGTGCGGGCATTTTGTGCCTGTCCGATTATGACGAAGAAAACAAACAGGATAAAAAATAGTGATCTTAGTTTCACGCTGTACAATTAAAAATGCAGGCTCCCCTACTTTTATCAGGAAAGCCTGCAAGTTATAAATCTACTTAATAATAATTTTTTCAACTTTTAGCTCAGCATCTGTTTTTAGCTGAAGAACATACATTCCGGGCACAAGATTTAACTTGATCTGCTGGCTTTGTACAGTTCCGTTTGATACCAGACGTTGATTTAAATCGTAAACATTATAAACGATGTTATTTACATTTCCATCCACGTAAAGAATACCTGTTGTTGGATTTGGGTAAATACGTAAATCTGCGTTAAGCGCTTCATTAACTGATGTCAATATCAACATCACGTTTTCTGCCAGGTCCTCATCAACCACCAGGCTTCCATCTGCAGCATTGTAACCGTTTAGGCTCACAGTGTAATCAGCAGAAGTTCCTGATACAACATCTGAGAAAACGGCAACACCATCTTCATTTACGCTAATACTCTCGCCGTTAAAAGTTACAACTGCCCCCCCCAGTGGATTGTTATTTTTATCAACTACGGTAATGGTTACGTCATAATATTGTACTTCAAATTCAATTTTTGCGGCATCAACCACAAAAAATTCTTCCCCTTCTGCATCGTCTCCGGTGTAGTACAATTTTGTTCCAACAACCACAAAATCTGCTGAATTTACCTCATCAGGATCGAGTTTGGTATTTAAAACATCTGCTACTTTCATAGTGTTGCCGGCGGCACCATCGCTAACCCAAAGTTTTGTGCCGGTACTATCGGCAGCTTCAAAAAACACCAACCCGTCAATACCAATAAATCCTTCGGGTTTTGCATCACCTTCGGTATTTATGTCTTTTAACAGTCTTCCATTGGTTCCGTTAAACACCCAAAGCTCTTCGCCTTTAACACTGTCAACTGCCGAGAAGTACAGTTTTCCACCACAAGCGTAAAGGTTATCAACTTCACCATCTTCTCCCGGATTAGGTTCGAATACCAACATGGTGCCTTCCGCTGTACCATCGGTAACAAAAAGCTGGTCGCCGGTACCGTTATCGGCCACAAAATAAACTTTGTCGTTCATTACAGTAAATTCTGCAGGATCGCCGTTGCCTGAACCAACATTAATATCTACCAGCATTGACGTTCCGGCAACGGAACCATCCGAAATCCAAAGCTCGTCGCCATCGGTTCCGTTATCGCCCTGAAATAATAATTTTCCGTTGAATAATATCGCCTGATTACCAGTATAACCATGGTTTGATGGATTAATATCAATAATCTCAACAGTTTCATCGGCTTTTAATATATGTAGTTCGTTTCTACCATTGTTAGCCTGAAAATAGGTAATATTATTGGCCTCATCAACAATAGGGTACGAAGGTGTGGCATAACCGCCACCATTCAGGTCAGTAATTTTTTCAGGAGCAGCGTCTCCATCAATTCTCCACCATTGTGTTGACGAACCATCGTTGGCCTGGAAATACAGCTTGTTATTAAAAACAAATAGTTGTTGAGGATTGGAGCCTTTGTTTTCCCCTTCCTGAATATCCATCACCATCATGGTGTTTTCAGGTGTTCCGTCAGTTACCCACAATTCTTTATCGTGGCCGGTTTTATCGCCATCGTTGGCATTAAAATATAATTTGCCATTGTACTCAATAAAGTTAGAAGGATCAGAGTTTGGTGAAGTGTCCAAGGTATCCTGGTTGATATTTTTAAACAAGGCGGCAACACCGTCAGTTGTAATTCGGTATAGCTCGTCGCCAATATCGCCGCCCTCGTCGCCTTCGAAATAAATGTTGCCATTAAAAACATACGGGTTTGCAATACCCGCATCGCCGCTTTTGTTAAAATCTGTAGCCTGTTTCACATCGCTTAAAACGCTTGCTGCATTCACAACAAAAATATCATCACCATTAGCATCATCACCTGTAAAGTATAGGTTTGAGCCAATAACAGCCACCTCTCCCAGGTTTATATCATCAGGATTTTCAGAAACGTAAAAATCACTAGCTACTGCCAAAGTATTCTCTTCAGTACCATCTGTTACCCAAAGTTTTGTTCCGCTACTGTCTGTTGCTTCGAAGAACAACAAGCCGTCAACCTCGATAAATCCTTCTGGTTTCGAGTCTCCAGCGGTATTTATATCTTTCAATACTTTTGCGTCAGTTCCATCAAACACCCAAAGTTCTTCTCCTTTGGCCGTATCAACAGCCGAGAAATATAACTTTCCGTTATATGCAAACAGGTTATCTACTTCACCATCATCGCCCGGATTAGGTTCGAAAAGCAACATGGTGCCTTCGGCAGTTCCGTCGGTTACAAATAACTGGTCGCCATTTCCGTTATCAGCAAAGAAATATACTTTATCACCCAGAATGGTAAAACCGGCAGGATCGCCGTTACCTGAACCAACATTAATGTCAACCAACATTGAAGTTCCGGCAACAGTAGCATCTGAAGTCCAAAGCTCGTCACCATCGGTTCCGTTGTCGCCCTGAAATAATAATTTTCCGTTGAATAATATCGCCTCGCCACCGGTATAACCATGGTTTGATGGGTTTATATCAATAATCTCAACCGTTTCGTCGGCTTTTAAAATGTGTAGTTCGTTTTTACCATTGTTGGCCTGGAAATAGGTAATATTGTTGGCTTCATCAACAATCGGATTCATTGGCGTTGCGAATCCTCCGCCATTTAAGTCGGTAATTTTTTCAGGAGCAGCGTCTCCATCAATTCTCCACCATTGTGTTGACGAACCATCATTCGCCTGGAAATACAGCTTGTTGTTAAAGACAAAAAGTTGTTGAGGATTTGAGCCTTTGTTTTCCCCTTCCTGGATATCCATCACCATCATCGTATTTTCAGGTGTTCCGTCTGTTACCCATAATTCTTTATCGTGGCCGGTTTTATCACCATCGTTGGCATTAAAATATAATTTGCCGTTGTATTCAATAAAGTTAGAAGGATCGGAAGATGGCGAAGTATCAAGCGTATCCTGGTTAATATCTTTAAACAGAGACACCGAACCATCGGCAGAAATGCGATAAAGCTCGTCGCTAAGATCGCCGCCCTCATCGGCTTCAAAATAAATGTCTCCGTTAAAAACAGCAAGTTTCCCAATTCCGCTGTCACCACTTTTGTTCAAATCGCTTACCTGTTTGATTTGAGCATTTATAGCTGCACTCAAACCAAAAATCAGGCAAGATAGCACGTAGAATTTTTTCATAATCAGTAGTTTTTTTAAATTTATTATTCTTGTTCTTTTTTAGCAGTTTCATTGTTTTGCATTGATTTTGGCAGCTCAAACTCAAATGGATTTATGGTATTCTCTATAACTCCGTTATCGTAAGTTATCGTAAGCTGCTTTCTCATCATTAATTCAGCAATATCTTGAGTTGTTGTTTCACTTTTCACATAATTCACAATAGCAACAGGGCCATCGGCCGTATAGCGTGTAAAAAGTGCAACAATGTGTTTATTATTGTTTTTTAGATGATTAGCAAGGAACGGCATAAACTGTGTATTGCGCTGGTATTTTGTAATTGGGAAAACCAATGCAGCCAATTGCTCACGCGAATACGAACTTCGGTTGTTGAACGTACGTTGAAATTTTGGAAATCCAATACTTTTTAGATATAACCCGGAGTAAACAGTATCGTTTACACTGATTTGCGATACAGTGTACAGGTCTTTACTTGAGAAACTTTCTTCGGGTGTTTTGTAAACCAAATCCGATCCTTCAATGGCATTTTTAATTGCTTCCGGGCTAACAATCGAATCGGTATAAAAACGCACTTTTACCGGATTGCCGTATACTGTTTCAAAACTATAAATACCATTTATCTCGCGGGCAAGGTTAGCCACAAAAACTACATCCAACTGATCGAAGAAGTTTTCGATGTACAGGTCAACTAGTCGAACTTCTGCTTCATTCTCTGGTATTCTAATATCAAAATGTTTGGGTTCGAATATGGCTTTCCGTACTTGTGGTGCTGTTAGTTTGGTGGTATCGTAATGAAGTACAACCGTGTGGTCGCGGATGTAAGTTTCGGCTCCCACAATGCCGGGAATATTTTTTACCTGATTAACAAAGCTGATGGAGCTTCCGTAGCATTTAACATTTTTAATGCCCGACATTTCGAAGGTAGAAGAACTTGCAATTTCTTCTTTCGAACCCCATTTCATATCTACCGTTGGAATACGGAGGTTGGTTCCAAAAATCAACCCTGCCATTATAAAGAATACGGTTACTAATATGGGCACCCATTTAAAACGTGTCGACCCATTTAATCCTATGGCATCTTCGTTATGCGGACAAATACCCATACATTCGGTACACAAGTTACAATCGGGGTGGTTCACTACTTTTTGTTGGGATACTTTTATGCCTTGTGGACAATTTTTATCACACAATCCACAATCAATACACTTATCCTCATCGCGAGTGATTTTAAGTACCTGCAAACCCGCTCTTTTTCTTAAACCAATTATTTCGAGAACATAGGCCAAAGCTGCTGATAAAATTAGTACGACAGTTAAACTGACTGTACGTTCGGCCTGATGGAAAAGTACGAGAATGATTACCAGCGCCACAAATACATAGAAATACTTAAAAGCATTTGAAATAGCACCAAGCGGACACAAGTACCTGCACCAAAACTGCTTGTAAAACAATGCTCCGAGAATTAAAAGTGTTATGGCAATTATGGCAAACCAGGTTGATACATCTTCGCCAAATAAACTGGCCGTTGCAAAAAACGGATCGAACTTCTTACAAAACAGATCATTGGTTTTGAGCGTAAAGTAAAAAGTAAAAAACAACAGTACATATTTTACCGACCGTAACACGATATCAACAATACCACCAGCCTCAAACTTTTTTATTTTAAAACGTTTCCCCAACTTGCCAACACCTTCCGAGAAAGTACCAACCGGACAAACGTATCCACAAAACAATTTTGAAACAACAATGGTACACAACACCAGTGCTGCTCCCATCATCACTTGCATGCCTTCCATTGAACAGGCCAATGCCCCGTTTACAAAATAAGTTGTTATGGCTTGAATTCCGCCAAACGGACAACATGCTTCAAAATCGAAAAAGGAGCTTTTAAAAAAGATTCCCCTGATCCAAAAAAATGCCAACACGGCAAACAATGTCCATTGCCCAACCTGACGTATGGTAAATTTCTTAAACATTAAAATTTATTTCTATTACAGATTAAAGATTAAAAACAGAAAAGAAAATCAGGGGAAATAATGAATCAGATTACAAAACAAGTGGTTTCAAAGTACGATTTAAAACCTTTTAATAATTGATATACAGATAGATAAAAAATACAGAAACCACGAAATTTTGGTGATGTAATTTTAAAGTAATTTCATGCAATTAACAATAATATGATACAAAACACGACTATTACATGAGGATTTGTTTGTTAAAGCACTCCAACCAAAAAGTATTTTTTAAACAATTCTGCAAAAAAAAATCCAATAAACTTTCAACTTTTCATTTAGGTTTTACGTCTAATTCAGTTCATTTATCATCTTGCGACAACTATTTTAACCTACTTCTTGTAAGCGATATTGCTTGACCTAAATACTCCTTTGGAGCCACATCATTACTTTTTTCTAGATATGGCAGCGCCGTTTTGTAATCCCCTTCGGCCTTTTTGATTTCCTCGGTGTATTTGTGAAAGTCAAGGCGAGTTGGCTCCGTTAAGCTTTTGTACTTCTTATTGGCTTTGTCGAAAACAGCAGAAGCCTTATTATAATACAACAGTCCTAACTGGCGGTTGGCCTTCTCATTATCCGGATGCTCTGCTAAAATATCCATCAGCACTTCAATACCCGCAGCATCTTGATTGGTATTAAGAAGAGCCACACCTTTAAAATAGAGCGCAGTAACGTCATGTGGATTAAGTTCGAGTAGCTCTTCAGCAGTTTGCAAAGTTTCGGAGTATCTTTTATTATTGTAATAAAAGTACATTAGTTTTAAAGTGTATTTTTTAGCGAGTTCCGGTTTATCTTTTAATCGAACCAGAACCTTTTCTATGGTTTCCAGATCTTCATGCTTTTTAGCAAGATTTAACTGCTGCTCGATAACTGCTTGGTCAGCAGCCCCATATTCAATAGCAATATTGTTGTATTTTATAATTGCTTTTTCATCCTGAAGCTCGTTTGCACACATACTGCAAATAGTAGCCGTCCATATAATTTTTAACGAATCGGTACTTCCTTGCTCAAAAGCTTTGTCATATATATATAAAGCTTTCTCTAAATTGCCTGAATTTACTTTTTCTTGTGCAGAATCACACAAGGTATTAAAAGTGTTTTGACCGAATCCGGCAACTACAATTAGCTTAAAAAGTGACAGGAGTACGGTTTTTCTAAATAAACTTTGTGTCATTACTTTTTACATACAATTTTAGTTGAAAAACAATTATACCCAAATATACTTAAACTTTTATCACTACAATTTCGAACAAAATATATTGCTTACAAATCATAGGAATAAAGTTATGATTCTGGAAGGGTCAACAAGAAAAAAGCCTTCAGAAACTGCAGACCTTTTTGTTTCAAGAACATTACTAAACTATACTATTTAATTCGAAATACAAAAGCATGCTCACAAGGCTTTGTTTCGGGTAATTCAATCTCCAGGGCATTTTTATTCTGTTTCCATTTTAAATCAGCAGCTGAACCTATCAACTCTACTCCTTCAATTTTTCCGTTATAAAAGCTTGCCCCCAATGATTTTATTGCCAAAACTCCCGATTCGGGCCATCCCATGGCTATGGCATACAGCTGCCCTTTGCGTGTGGTAAAGCGGATATCCTCATCACCAAAACCCTTAAATTTCATGTCGGCCAGGTGTCCTTTTAGGGTTTCTGTCGGGCCTTCGCCATAAATTAACCAGGGGCGACTTTCGTATATTGCCTCACCATTTAGTTTCAACCATTTTCCCATTTCACGCAGGCGTTGTTTTTGCGTTTCAGGAATATAACCATCGGGATGCGGTGCAACATTTAACAAGAGGCAGCCATTTTTACTTACAATATCAACAAGGTCGTCTATTAGGCGGTTGGTTGTATAACATTCCAAGTCGGTTGACCAGGTCCACGAAGTGTTCGATACCGAATTGTCGGTTAACCAGGGCTCCGGGTAAATTTCAGGCATACGCGCACGCTCCAGGTCAACTGTACCGGTGCCCAACGGAAAATCAGGACGTTTAAAAGTCAATACAAATTCCTGCTGCTTTTTCTCGGCATGATTGTAGGCATAAGCCATCATCTGGCGGCGCACTTCCTCCGAAAGAATCTGTATGCGGTTATCAAACCAGAGCAAGTCGGGCGAATAACCATCAACCACTTCTTTCACTTTTTCAAGCCAAACGCGCTCAAACTCAGCACCTGGCATCGGACTTACCTGGTAATAATTTTTCGAATCTTTTGTTTGCCAGGCCGTTTCAGGCACTTTTTCGCCATAAAACGAGGCATTGGCTGGGTCGGCACAATCGGTGTTGGAGTCCCAAACCGGAAACCAGCCCCACAACCACGAATGATGCAAGCTTACCACGTATTTCAGACCACGTTTTCGAATGGCCTTTTCCATCTCAGCCACAATATCGCGTCTGGGTCCTTTGTCCACTGCATTCCACGGATTTACATCCGAATCCCACATGGCAAAGCCATCGGCATGTTCGCCCACCGGGCCTGCAAAACGAGCCCCTGCCTCAACAAATAAATCGGCCCACTCGTCGGCGTTAAACTCTGGTGCAGTAAAAAGCGGCACAAGGTCTTTATAGCCAAACTCATCCACAGCCCCATAAGTTGCAACATGAAAAGTATTATTGGGATGCCCCTCAACATACATATTGTGGCCGTACCAATCGGGAGTACCCGGGCATTTGGCTGTGGAATACACCCCCCAATGTGCATAAATCCCGAATTTGGCATCCTGAAACCATTCGGGACATTCGTATTGTTTTAACGACTCCCATGTAGGTTGGTATGTTTTTTGCGCCCGGGCAAAATAAAAATTGAAGCAAATAATTGCCATCGTAATTGCTGCTGTCAGTTTTTTCATTGCAAGCTTTTTATGTTTTAGTTTATTGATTTGAATTTTCGCAGTAAAACAAAACCGGAAGCGCTAAAATTTTAAGGGATAGTTACCGTGCTCTCTTACCAGTTTTATTATAAAATCGTATGTTGAGCCTGAAACCTGGCTCGTTACCGAATGGTCGGACTGAAAAATAAAACTACCTCCTCTGGCAGCCTGCAGTTTTTTAAGCACATCGGCTTTAATCTGGTTTTTATCACCAGTTTCCCAATCCATAACGTTGTTGTTGCCACAAAAACCAATTGCATGACCATATTTTTCGCGCAGGCAATTTACATCCATATTCGCTTTTGCTTCAAGGGGGTTATAAAAATCTACCCCCAGCTCAATGTAATCCCCAAAAATTGCATTTACGTTTCCACAACCGTGGTAAATCACCATCAGGCCTTTTTCGTGGCAATAGTCTACCATCTTTTTCACCCAGGGTTTAAAATGTTCACGCCAGTATTCGGGGTCGAAAAACAGGCCATTTTTATAAGCCACATCTCCCCAAATTACCATACCATCGAGCAGGCCGTCTGCTGCTTCAACCTGCGCCTTGCAAATGTCAAAATAAAACTGCCCGATTTTAGCAATGGCATTCGGAAAACTGTCGTAGTGCATCATCGACCACAGCATAGCATTTTCCTGCCCTATTAATCGGGTAAGACACTCGTTAATTTCGCCAACACCTCCAAAAACAGCAAAATCGGGATAAAACGATTTTACGCGGTCAATCCAAGCCGGTATATTTTGCTCGAAAGTGTCGCCAACTCCATTAATATGGTCGTCGCCCGCCGCAAAATACCTGCGTTTATCATAGGGGTTATCAAACGTAAAGTCAAGTAATTTTCCAATGGTGTCCACCTTCCATTTTATCATTTCAGGCATCGGAAAATCGTGGCGTTTTCGCATTTCCACTTCGTAGCCCGTTTCCACTTGCACTTCCTCTTCGTTGTTAAACAACACTTTAAAGTTCTTTATGTGCGGATCCATATTCGGATTAACAACAATCCAATCCAAATCGTAATGATAATACGGATTGGCATCTTTTGGCAAGCCCAGTTCGATTCTCCAGCGATTGATAAAACTGTTCCAGAAAAACTCACCGATGGGAATACGGTCGGGTTCCTGGTGACCTGCTGCCATCTGCAGGCGCTTCACTTTTTTTTGTGCATTTTCGCTTCGGTCAAGCGAAGTTGATTTTCCGGTATAATTAAACATTGGTTTTTGGTTCTAATTCAAAACCAAAATTACTACCGGAAGCCACATTATTGTTTCACAAAACAAATATATAGTTGCACTTTTCAATCATTGTTCATTTTTAAGTCAATTATTTTCTGGGTTTTATACTATTTTTACTTTGTAATTTTAAAACACAGGCATGGATAGCTCAGAACTTTTAAAGAGCATAACTTTTAACCTCTCGTCGGTTGCCTACTGTAAGGTTGGCGCCGAATGGAATTATAAAAACATCATCAGTTCGTTTAGCCGGTTATATTTAGTTACCGCCGGAGAAGCGCACATTTTTACAGCAGATAAAAAAATCCATTTGAAAAAAGGCCACCTGTACCTGGTGCCCAGCTTCACCCCGTGCAGCTACACCTGCAAAGATGAAATGACACACTTTTATGCCACATTCACCATACAGCTTCCTAATCACTTAAGCATTTACCAGCTGTTTAACTTTAGTTTTGAAATTGAAGCTACCGATGAGCACTATGCCTATTTTAAGCAACTGTGGAAGGCAAATCCGAATATGGAACTGCCTGCCAAAGACCCAAATATTTACCAACGCCTAAACAGCAGGTGCTGGAACCATGGTCTAAAAGATGTTCAGCGCAGTTTGGCATCATCGGGCTTACTTTACCTCTTGCTATCAAAATTTATTGGTGCCGCAAAAATAGATTTCGGGACCAGCGATTCAGGCAATATTTTATCTGCAGTTACATTCATTCACAGTCATTTAAACGAAAACCTTGCGATTGAAGAACTGGCAAATATGGTTCATTTATCACCTGCACATTTTACCCGAAAATTTAAGCAGCTAACGCATTTGACACCTCGCGATTACATTAATACCCAACGTATTGAAAAAGCACAGTTGCTTTTAAATACCACATCGCAATCGTGCATTGAAATTGCCGAATTGTGCGGCTATAAAAGCAATGCCTATTTCTGCAAAATTTTTAAAAAATACATTGGTAAATCGCCGCGCGAGTATCGAAACAACCAGGTTTAGACTTTTCTTTTCGCGTACAAAACTTACTGCCCCTGCTGTGCAATAAAAAAAAGCTCCAACCAATGGCCGGAGCTTTTCTATCGTTAAAACTGCAATTTTATGCTTTATATTCATCCCAGCTTTTTACCTGAACATTATCCAGGTTGTACCTGCAAATTCCGTAAAGGAAAGCACTTGCCACACGGGCATTGGTAATAAGCGGAATGTTATAATCAATGGAGCTTCGTCTGATTTGGTAACCATTTTTCAGCTCTCGCTTGGTATGGTTTTTCGGAATATTAATTACCAAATCAATTTTCTTTTCCTTGATCATTTCAATAGTATTTGGCGACTGATCTTCTTCATCAGGCCAGTATATCAGGGTGTTCTCAATGCCATTTTCGCGGAAGAATTTGTGTGTTCCCTCAGTGGCAAAAATGTTGTATCCTTTTTCAACCAACATTCTTGCACTGTTTAGCAACTCCAGTTTACCACGAGATGGCCCCGAAGAAATAAGAATATTCTTTTTCGGGAAATTGTAACCTACCGATAACATGGCTTTCAGCATGGCTTCATAATATGTCTCACCAATACAGCCAACTTCTCCGGTCGACGACATATCAACTCCTAAAACAGGATCGGCTTTCAGTAAGCGTGCAAACGAAAACTGCGGTGCTTTCACCCCTACATAATCCAATTCAAAAAGCGATTTATCCGGCTTCGGCACATCAATTCCCAGCATCACCTTGGTGGCAATTTCAATCAGGTTAAGCTTCATAACCTTCGATACAAACGGGAAGCTTCGCGATGCACGCAGGTTGCACTCAATAACTTTAATATCGTTATCCTTTGCCAGAAACTGCATATTAAATGGCCCGGTAATTTCAAGGCCTTTAGCAATTTGTCGGGCAATTTTTTTCACCCTGCGAATGGTCTCAACATACAGTTTTTGCGGTGGAAAAACAATGGTTGCATCGCCCGAGTGCACCCCGGCAAACTCCACGTGCTCTGAAATGGCATAAGCCACCATTTCTCCTTTATTGGCCACTGCATCAATTTCAATTTCTTTGGCTTGCTCAATAAATTCGGTTACAACCACCGGGTGCTCTTTCGATACGTTGGCAGCCATTTGAAGGAAATGTTCCAACTGATCGGGATTGGAAACCACATTCATTGCAGCACCTGAAAGTACGTACGAAGGACGAATCAACACCGGATACCCTACTTCATCAACAAACTTGTGAATCTCGTCGATGGTTGACAGACGTGCCCAGCGTGGCTGGTCTACTCCCAAATCATCAAGCAATGAAGAGAATTTCTCACGGTCCTCTGCATTATCAATCTTTTTGGCCGATGTTCCAAGAATCGGAACATTTTGCCCGTCTAATTTCATTGCCAGGTTATTCGGAATCTGACCACCCATTGAAACAACCACACCATGCGGGTTTTCAAGGTCGTAAACATCCATTACACGCTCAAAAGTCAACTCGTCAAAATAAAGTCTGTCGCAGGTATCATAATCAGTACTTACCGTTTCGGGGTTGTAGTTAATCATTACCGAACGATAACCCTGCTCTTTAATGGTGTTTATGGTATTTACACTACACCAATCGAACTCCACCGAGCTTCCAATCCGGTATGCACCCGAACCAAGTACCATAACCGATTTATGATCGCCTAAATAAGTAACATCGTTTTCGGTACCGTTATGTGTTAGGTACAGGTAATTGGTTTGTGCGGGGTATTCTCCGGCCAGGGTATCAATTTGTTTTACCACCGGAACAATGCCGTTAGCTTTTCGGTAAGCCCTAACTTTTAACAAGTCTTCGTTAATGCTTGTACCCTTACTGTTTAGCACCAGGCGTGCAATCTGAAAATCGGAAAAACCGGCTTGTTTTGATGCTTTCAACAAAGGAATTGGTAATTTTTCCAACTCGTTTATCTCCTGCAACTCCAGCTTTATTTTATGAATATTGCCTAGTTTCTGCAAAAACCATTTGTCGATTTTTGTTTTCTCATGAATCGCATCAATAGAGTACTCTTTATTGAATGCTTCGGCAATGGCAAAAATTCGTCTGTCGGTAGGATTTGTCAGCTCCTCTTCAATACCCTCAATGGTAATTTCTTCTTTATTGGCAACAAAACCGTGCATTCCAAGTCCAACCATTCGAATACCTTTTTGAATAGCTTCCTCGAAGGTTCGTCCGATGGCCATAATCTCGCCCACCGATTTCATTGAGCTTCCGATGTTTTTTGAAACGCCAACAAATTTGCTCAAATCCCAACGTGGTATTTTAACCACACAATAGTCGAGTGCAGGCTCAAAACAAGCGGTGGTTACCTTGGTTACCGAGTTTTTCAGTTCGTGTAAACCATAACCCAAACCAAGTTTTGCTGCCACAAAAGCAAGCGGATAACCGGTAGCTTTCGATGCCAGTGCCGACGAACGAGACAAACGGGCATTTACCTCAATTACCCGATAATCTTCCGAATGCGGATCGAGTGCAAACTGTACGTTACATTCGCCAATTACACCAACACGGCGGATAATTTTTATTGAAATAGCACGAAGCTTGTGGTACTCGGAGTTTGATAAGGTTTGCGAGGGCGCTACAACAATACTTTCACCCGTGTGAATTCCCAGCGGATCGAAGTTTTCCATGTTACACACGGTAATACAATTGTCGTGTTTATCTCGAACCACCTCGTATTCCACTTCTTTCCATCCTTTAATTGATTCTTCAATTAAAATTTGTGGCGAATAAGAAAATGCACTTCCGGCCAGTTTTTCCAGTTCTTCCTCGTTTTCGCAAAAACCAGAGCCCAGGCCACCAAGCGTATAAGCTGCTCTAATAATAATAGGAAAACCAACCTCTTGAGCAGCTGCTTTTGCCTCTGCCATGTTTGATGCGGCTATACTTTTACAGGTTTTCACATCAATTTCGTCGAGCATTTTGGCAAAAATGTCGCGGTCTTCGGTATCAATAATGGATTGAACAGGTGTACCCACCACTTCAACATTGTATTTTTCAAGTACTCCCGATTCGTATAGTGCAACCCCGCAGTTTAGTGCAGTTTGTCCACCAAATGCCAGCAAAATACCCTGTGGTTTTTCTTTTTTAATCACCTCTTCAACAAAATGAGGCGTAACAGGCAAAAAGTAAATTTTGTCTGCAATATCTTCTGAAGTCTGAATGGTTGCAATATTCGGATTAATAAGAACCGTTTCAACTCCTTCTTCCTTCAGGGCTTTCAGGGCCTGAGACCCGGAATAATCAAACTCACCGGCCTCGCCAATTTTTAGTGCTCCCGAACCAAGAACAATAGCTTTTTTAATGTGTGTATCTATCATGATATTTTTAAAAATTTCGGTGAATGATTATTTTTTAGAAGCTTCAATATTTTTGATAAACTCATCAAACAAAAATTCGGTATCTACCGGCCCACTTGCTGCTTCAGGGTGAAATTGCGTAGAGAAAAACGGAAGGGTTTTATGCCTTATTCCTTCGTTTGTTTCATCGTTAACATTGGTAAACAATGGCTCCCAGTCGGCTGGCAGTGTTTCAGTTGCCACCGCATAACCATGGTTTTGCGAGGTAATGTAACACTTGTTGGTGCCTTCCAGTAATACCGGCTGATTATGGCTACGGTGTCCGTACTTCAATTTGTAGGTGTCGGCTCCGGCAGCACGTGCCAGCAACTGGTTCCCCAAACAAATCCCCATTATCGGCTTCTTATCGCCAATTACCTTTTTTATGTAGCTAACAGTAACATCGCACATCGCCGGGTCTCCCGGACCATTTGATATAAAGAGTCCATCAAATTCTTCGTTTGAAAAATCATAATCCCATGGCACACGAATTACGGTAGCTCCCCTGTCAATCAGGCAACGCATAATGTTGTTTTTTACTCCACAGTCGATTAACACTACTTTGTGTTCGCCATTGCCATAAACCTCACGCTCTTTGCAGCTTGCCACTGCCACAAGGTTTTCTTTATTCGGGTCGTAAAAGTCTATTTCCTCCTCAAATTCAATTTTGCCCAACATCGAACCTTTCTCACGTAAAATTTTTGTTAAGGCTCGTGTGTCAATATCAAAAATACCCGGAACATCATATTCTTTTAACCAGTCGCTCAAACTTTTTTCAGCATTCCAGTGACTGAATTCAAACGAATAATCAGAAATTATTAATCCGGAAATATGCAACTTATGCGATTCATAAAACTTGTGTATCCCATTTTCTTTTTGATTAAAAGGAACACCATAATTCCCAATCATTGGGTAAGTCGACACCAGGATTTGCCCGGTGTAAGATGGATCAGTCAAACTTTCCGGATAACCAGTCATTGCGGTATAAAAAACTACCTCTCCGGCTACCGCTTTCTCGCTTCCAAACGATTTCCCTATAAAAACGGTACCGTCTTCAAGAGTTAATTTTGCCTGTTTTACTTTATACATTTTCCGATTTAATAATTAAAAAAAATGCGCTTGCCCTAAAATAGTTCAAACGCATTTCAGTTATTCTTTATACTTATTTTCAAATACACTCTCGCAATCATAAATGTTAAGAACATGAATTAAATATCATTTCCGTCACAAAAATAGAAAATATTCTGAATTTCATACCTGCTTTTCTTAAAAAATGCATATTTTTGCATCATAAATGAATATTTATTCAATGAAGAATAAAATACAACGACAACTTGAAATCCGAAAAATAATTCAAAAAGGGAATGTACACAGCCAGGATGAATTATTGGTTGAATTAAAACGCCGAGGCTTCGACCTAACGCAGGCCACCCTGTCGCGCGATTTAAAAGTGCTACAGGTTGCAAAAGTACCACATCCGGTTAAAGGCTATGTTTATACCATACCCGAAAACGGACTAACAGAAAAGCATAGTGCAGAACACATTAACCGCATTAATTACCTGGCCGACGGATTTCAGGATTTACAGTTTTCGGGCAATCTGGCCGTATTAAAAACGGTACCCGGATATGCCAGCAGCATTGCTGCGGTGATAGACACCGCCAGCCCCTGGGAGATTTTGGGAACAGTTGCCGGAGACGACACGATTTTAATTATTCAAAGGGAAGGAATATCGAAAAATGATTTGACCGAGGCATTATTTAAAATTATGCCAAAGCTAAAAGACAAATTGTAGATCGAAGGATGAAGAGCTTAAATAACATCAAAGTATTAATTGCCGACGAAAATCACCTGAAATTCATCGACGATATAAACGATGCCATCGATAGTGCATCGAAACAAAGAGGTACGGGTATTGCACGCCGAACCTTTGAATACCTTGCTGATAAAATGAAGCAGGGCAAAGCAATAATTGCGCTGGAAGAAGGCGAAATGTTTGCCGGCTTTTGCTACATAGAAACCTGGCAGGAAAAAGGCTTCGTGGCCAACTCGGGACTTATTGTTGCCGAAAATTACCGCGGAATAGGTTTGGCTAAGGCGATTAAAAAGAAAGCTTTTGAGTTGTCGCGCAGAAAATATCCGAACTCTAAAATTTTTGGATTAACAACCGGATTAGCAGTAATGAAGATCAACCATGAGCTGGGCTATCGACCTGTAACTTTTTCGGAGCTTACCCTCGACGATCAGTTTTGGAAAGGCTGCCAGGGATGCATTAACCATGACATACTGGAACGTACGGGCAGAACAAAATGCCTTTGCACCGGAATGCTATACGACCCGGCGTGGGAAAAACCAACTTATACGAATGGCAATGGCATTAGAAAAAGAAGTTTACTTGATTTGATACCAAAGCGCAAACCGGGGGTAGCAAAAAAGAAAAACAAACTATTAAAGAAAAATAAGTAGAGTGACGGTAAGTTATTCAACGGACAGCTACAGACTTAACTTGAGTAGTATTGGCCGTCACTCTTTTAAAGATATTTAGTTATGAGTAAAAAATTGGTACTGGCATTTAGCGGTGGTTTAGACACCTCGTTTTGTGTAAAATACTTAAAAGAAGAAAAAGGATATGATGTTTACACAGCAATTGCCAACACAGGAGGTTTCTCTGACGAGGAACTAAAAGAAATTGAAAAACGGGCACTGGCACTTGGAGCCGTTGAACACATTACACTTGATGTTACCAACGAATACTATGAAAAATGCATTCGCTACATGGTTTACGGAAATGTATTGCGAAATAACACCTACCCCATTTCGGTAAGTTCAGAACGCGCATTTCAGGCCATTGCCATTATTGAGTACGCCAAAGAAATTGATGCAAAATACATTGCACACGGCAGCACAGGCGCCGGAAACGACCAGATTCGCTTCGACCTTACTTTCCAGGTTCTGGCTCCTGAGATTGAAATAATAACGCCTACCCGCGATATGCTTTTAACCCGCCAGTACGAAATCGACTACCTAAAAAAATATGGTTTTGAGGCCGATTTTACCAAAATGGAATACTCCATTAACCAGGGGCTTTGGGGCACCAGCGTTGGCGGAAAAGAAACGCTAACCACCAACAAAAACCTGCCCGAAGAAGCTTATCCAAGCCAGCTGGAAGCCACTGGCGAACAAACCATCGAATTGGGTTTTGAAAAAGGAGAACTGGTATCGCTCGACGGAGAATTTTACGAAAACGGTCCCGAAGTAATTCGTGCGCTGGAGACTGTTGCATCTAAATACGCCATTGGGCGCGACACCCACGTTGGAGATACCATTATTGGTATTAAAGGCCGTGTTGGTTTTGAAGCTGCCGCCCCGCTGATTACCATTAAAGCGCATCACCTGCTGGAAAAACATACCTTAACCAAGTGGCAGGCCTACTGGAAAGAACAACTGGGTAACTGGTACGGCATGTTTTTACACGAAGCCATGTACCAGGAACCGGTTATGCGAAACATCGAAGATTTTCTGGAATCGACCCAGGAAAATGTTACCGGAAAAGTAATCGTAAAACTTAAACCTTACCACTTTGAACTGGTTGGTATTGAATCGGAACACGACCTGATGAACTCGGGATTTGGAGAGTACGGCGAAACCGTTGAAGCATGGACAGCCGACGACGTTAAAGGGTTTACCAAAATCTTATCGAACTCCTTAAAAATCTACAACAAGGTAAATAACAAATTATAGGATGATTAAAGTTGGAATTATAGGAGGAGCCGGATACACTGCCGGAGAGCTGTTGAGAATTTTACTGAATCATCCGCAGGTTGAAATTGGCTTTATACAAAGCACGAGCAATGCCGGCAACCTGATTTCGGATGTACACATTGATTTGTTGGGCGAAACGGAAATCACGTTCACCGATCAGATGCCTTTTGATGAGGTTGATGTTATTTTCCTTTGTATGGGACATGGCAAATCGATAGAATTTGTGGAAAAACACAATTTTCCTAAATATTTAAAAATTATAGATTTAAGCCACGACTTCAGGCTAAAAAGAGCCGGTAACGACTTTGTGTATGGCTTGCCCGAACTAAACCGCGAAGAAATTGAATCGTCAGAACGCATTGCCAACCCGGGCTGTTTTGCCACCGGAATTCAGCTGGCACTGTTGCCATTGGCTGCCAACAACTTATTGCAGGACGAAATTCATGTACAAGCAATAACAGGCTCAACCGGTGCCGGACAAAAACCAACCGCAACATCGCATTTTAGCTGGCGCAGCAGCAATGTTTCGGCTTACAAAATTTTCGAGCACCAGCACGAGGGCGAAATCATCCAAAGCCTTACACAATTGCAAGCTGGTTTTGAAAAAGACTTCAACTTTGTGCCCATTCGTGGAAACCACACAAGAGGTATTTTTGTGGCTTGTTATACAAAATTTGAAGGCTCGCTTGAAGAAGCCAACGAAATTTATAAAGAGTATTACGCCGGCCACCCCTTTGTTTTTATAAGCGATAAAAACCCGGGAGTAAAACAAGTGGTAAACACCAACAAGGGCGTACTTTACCTGGAAAAACACGGCACCAAACTGGTTATAATCAGTTTAACCGACAATTTAATAAAAGGTGCATCCGGACAGGCAGTTCAAAACATGAACCTGATGTTTGGGTTAGACGAAAAAGCCGGACTCAACTTAAAACCGGTAGCTTTTTAAAACAATTGCACACAGATAGCGCAGATTAACACAGACAAAATCAGCGTTTGTCAGCGTAATCTGCGAGAAAGAATTGAATATGGAACTATTTAACGTATATCCACTTTTCGACATTACCCCGGTAAAAGCCGAGGGATGTTACGTTTGGGATGCCGACGGAAAGAAATATCTTGACCTTTATGGCGGGCATGCAGTAATCTCAATCGGACACAGTCACCCCTGCTATGTAAAAAAAATTACTCAGCAGCTTCAGCAAATTGGCTTTTACTCTAACTCGGTGCAAAATCCGCTACAGACTGAATTAGCTGATAAACTGGGCAAAATTTCAGGATGTGAAGACTACCAGCTTTTCTTGTGCAACTCGGGAGCCGAAGCCAACGAAAATGCACTGAAACTTGCATCTTTTATTACTGGTAAAAAGAAAATAATCAGTTATAAAAAAGGCTTTCACGGTCGTACATCGGCAGCCGTTGGCATTACCGATAATCCGAAAATTATTGCTCCTGTTAACGAAACAGATAATGCTGTAATTCTTCCGTTTAACGACATAAAGGCTACCGAAGATGTTTTGAAACAAGGTGATGTTGCAGCAGTAATTGTTGAGGGTATTCAGGGAATTGGAGGAATTTACGTACCCGACACCGAGTTCCTTACCAAGCTAAAACAACTGACAGAAAAATATGTAGCCGTTCTTATTCTCGACGAAATACAATCGGGATACGGACGAAGTGGCAAGTTCTTCGCTTACCAGCATACCGCTATTAAACCCGACATTGTAACAATGGCAAAAGGAATGGGTAACGGATTTCCTATTGGAGGCGTGCTGATTCAGCCGGAAATTGAGCCGTGGTTTGGCATGCTGGGAACCACTTTTGGCGGAAACCACCTGGCCTGTGCTGCTGCCATTGCAGTTCTGGACGTAATGAAAGACGAAAAGCTGGTGGAGAATGCAGAGTCAGTAGGAAATTACCTGATGGATAAACTGGCGGAGATAGATGCAGAGTTTGAGATCAGAGGAGAAGGATTAATGATCGGTCTGGAATTTAAACAACCAATTGCTGATATTCGCCGGAAACTGTTGTTCGATTACGGAATTTTCACCGGTGTTTCAGGACAAAATATCATACGGTTGCTGCCTCCGTTAAGTCTTACAAAAACACAGGCCGACGTATTTTTAACGGCGTTTGCAGAAGTACTTGATACCGTTGTTGAATAAATAAAAATCAGAACCACACTTTTTCTAAATTAGACCAAATGGAAAATAAAAAAATAGCAATTATAGGCGTAGGAAACATGGGAGGAGCCATAGCAATCGGACTGCTAAAATCGGGTTCGATTGAGGCGGCCAATATCGCCGTTTCCGACAGAAAAGAAACCACGCTCAGAAAAATGAGCGATTTTGGAATTGCCACTTATCAAAACAACATTGAGGCGGCTAAAAATGCCGACGTAATTATTGTTGCTGTAAAACCTTACCATATTGAAGGGGTGATAAATGAACTAAAACCCGTTTTAGCACCCAATAAAATATTCATCTCAATTGTTGCAGGTGTAGGTATCGACGATTTAGGAGCAATGGCCGGAAACGACATTCCTATTTTTAGGGTAATGCCCAATACTGCTATTGCCTTGCAAGAATCGCTGACTTGTATTTCTGCCAACGGAAACACCGCCGCACATCGCGAATATGTAGTGGAGTTATTTGATAAACTGGGAAAAACAATTGAAATTCCGGAAGAATTAATGGCTGCTGCCACCGTACTTTCATCGTGCGGAATTGCCTACGCCCTGCGTTACATCCGGGCAGCCATGCAAGGTGGCATTGAAATTGGCTTTAGCGCCGAAATGGCACAACTAATTACGGCGCAAACGGTTAAAGGTGCCACTGAGTTATTGTTGCAATCGGGACATCATCCGGAACGCGAAATCGATAAAGTAACAACACCTATGGGCGTTACTATTACCGGCTTAAACGAAATGGAACACAAAGGCTTCAGTTCTTCACTAATCCAGGGAGTACTGGCTTCATACAAAAAGATAAAAGACAACTAAAACGTGCAGTGCCGATACAAAAAAATAACTGTTAAAGTTGGAAGCAATGTGCTGGCCAAAGCCGATGGAACACTAAACGTTTCGCGCATAGCCCATCTTGTCGACCAAATTGCGCTTCTGCATAAAAATGGAGTTGAGGTGGTTTTGGTATCATCGGGGGCTGTAGCTGCCGGCAGGGCCGTAATGAGCGAAACAAAAAAATCGGACGCCGTTTCGCAGCGCCAGCTCTGGGCTGCACTGGGGCAGGTAAAATTAATTTCGCGTTACTCCGATTTCTTTCAAGAGGATGGTTTAACCTGTGCGCAGGTGCTAACTACAAAAGAAAATTTCTCGAGCCGCGGTCATTACCTGAACATGAAAAACTGCATTACAACGCTGTTGGAACATAAAGTAATCCCAATTGTAAACGAAAACGACACCATTTCGGTAACCGAACTGATGTTTACCGACAACGACGAACTTTCAGGCTTAATCGCCTCGATGGTTGACTCGGAGGCCCTGATTATTCTTAGCAACATTGATGGCGTTTACAACGCACATCCCGAAAGTGAAGGTGCAGAGTTGATTGAACGCATAGAAATAACAGAAAAAGGGCCCAAAAATGCCATCTCATCGCAGCGCTCAAACTTTGGGCGTGGCGGAATGCTAACCAAGTTCCGAATTGCCAAAAAAGTTGCCGGCGATGGAATTGGCGTGCATGTGGCCAACGGCACCCGCCCCGATGTGCTCATTGACTTACTCGATAAATCAAAAAACCTAAAACACACCTTCTTCGTACCTAATAAAAAACCATCAAGCGGTGTAAAAAAATGGATTGGCTATTCCGATGGTTTTACAAAAGGACAAATTGTAATAAACGAAGGCGCTGCAAAAGCGCTGATTTCCGACAAAGCGGTTAGTCTGCTACCCGTAGGAATTGAAAAGATTGAAGGTGAATTTAAAAAAGGTGATCTGATAAAAATAACCGATACAAATGGGCTTCTTGTTGGAATGGGAAAAGCTTCGTACGGATCGGACAAAATTGATAAAGAAAAACAAACAGACAAACAAAAACCGGTAATACATTACGATTATTTGTACCTGGAAAACAGAACAAACAGTACATAAATATATATAGAAACAAAAACAGCTCAGAGTAACTCGTAACTAGCGTTTGTCGGCTCCGGCAAACACCCTTACTCCCCTTTTTTTTGATGCCTTAATTTAAACTTATTCTGAGCTCCCTCTCCCTCCCCCGGGAGAGGGTTTTTTCTTTTTTTAAAAAACGTTAAAAATGAAAATAAAGGAACAACTGCAAAAAACACTTGAAGCTTCGCGAAAGTTAAATCTGGTTGAAGAATCAACCGTTAGCAACTTGCTGCTCGAACTGGCCAAACAGGCCCGTGAAAATTCAGCATTTATACTAACTGAAAACCAAAAAGATCTGGAGAGAATGGATCCTGAAGATCCAAAATTCGACCGACTGAAGCTTACTGAAGAACGAATTGAAAGCATAGCTTCCGACATGGAAAATGTGGCTAAACTCGACAGTCCGGTCGGCAAGGTTTTAAAAGAATCAGTACGCGAAAACGGATTAAGAATAAAAAAAGTATCGGTTCCTTTCGGCGTAATTGGTATTATTTACGAAGCACGCCCCAATGTTACGTTCGACGTGTTTGCCTTGTGCCTGAAATCGGGAAATGCCTGTGTGCTAAAAGGTGGCAGCGACGCCATTTATTCCAACCAGGCCATTGTTTCCATTATTCGTAAGGTTTTAAAACAATTTAAACTTGATGAAAATACGGTTACACTGCTTCCGGCCGGTCGCGAAGAAACCAACGAAATGTTACGTGCGCATGGTTACATCGATTTAATTATTCCACGTGGCAGCCAGGGACTCATAAATTTTGTACGCGAAAATGCCACAATCCCGGTAATTGAAACAGGAGCAGGAATTTGCCATACTTATTTTGATGAATTTGGCGATGCCACCAAAGGTTGCGAGATAATTTTTAACGCAAAAACCCGACGTGTTTCGGTTTGTAATGCGCTGGATTGTTTGGTAATTCATAAAAACAGACTGACCGATTTAAGCAGCTTTGCCCAAAAACTGTCGGTAGAAAACGTGGTAATTTATGCCGACGAACCGGCCTACGAACAAATAAAAGAAAGTTATCCAACTGATTTGCTTTTTAAAGCAACAGAAGAATCTTTTGGCACCGAGTTTTTATCCATGAAAATGTCGGTAAAAACCGTTGATACTTTTGAAGAAGCTTTAGCGCACATCAATAAATACACTTCAAAGCACAGCGAAGCTATTATTTCCGAAAATAAGCAACGCATTGATATGTTCCGCAAAATGGTAGATGCCTCATCGGTATATTCCAACACTTCAACAGCCTACACCGATGGTGCTCAATTTGGCCTTGGTGCCGAAATTGGCATCAGCACCCAAAAACTGCATGCACGCGGGCCAATGGCCTTAGAAGAGCTTACCAGCTATAAATGGATTATTGAAGGCGACGGCCAAACCCGTCCAAGATAAAAGGAGAAAAAAACAGGCAAAATATAAACAATGGAAGCTGAAACATCAATCTTAACACTTCCTTCTTCAAACTTATAACAATGAAAAATTTCACATCCGTAAAAGATATTCCGGGCATTGAAAAAGCCCTTGCAACCGCTTTTGAAGTAAAAAAGAACAAATTTGGATTTCAGCACCTTGGCAAAAACAAAACCATGGTACTGGTATTTTTTAACTCAAGCTTGCGCACCCGTTTAAGCACTCAAAAAGCAGCCATGAATATGGGCATGAATACCATGGTGATGAATGTAAACGAAGACAGCTGGCAACTTGAGTCGGAAATGGGCGTGGTTATGGATGGGAAAAATGCCGAACACCTGCGTGAAGCCATCCCGGTAATTGGAAAATATTGCGACGTTATTGGCGTACGTGCTTTTGCCAAATTTGAAAAACGCGAAGACGACTATTCAGAGAAAATACTGAGCCAGTTTGTAGAGTTTGCAGGTGTTCCGGTGGTAAGTATGGAAGGAGCTACCCGCCATCCGCTGCAAAGTTTTGCCGATCTGCTTACCATTGAAGAATACAAAAAAGTGGAAAAACCAAAAGTGGTGTTAACATGGGCTCCTCACCCTCGTGCATTGCCTCAGGCAGTAGCCAACTCGTTTGTTGAGTGGATGCGCGAAACAGATTATGAATTGGTAGTTACTCACCCAAAAGGATACGAACTGGCACCCGAATTTATGGGCGATGTAAAAGTGGAATACAACCAGCAAAAAGCATTTGAAGGAGCCGATTTTATTTATGCAAAAAACTGGGCCTCATATTCCGATTACGGACAGATACTTTCGAAAGATCTGAACTGGACCGTGGACGAAGCCAAAATGGCTTTAACAAACGAAGCTAAATTTATGCACTGCCTTCCGGTACGCAGAAATATGGTGGTTGCCGACGGGGTGATTGACAGCCCAAATTCAATCGTTGTTGAACAAGCCTACAATCGCGAAATAACTGCTCAGGCTGTATTGAAAATGATTCTTGAAAATGCCTAATTCTTTTACCTTTGCGCCCTCGCATTATTGCAAGCAATAAAAAAGAAATATGACCAAAAAAATAGAAATAATACCTGCCATCGACCTGATTGACGCCAAATGCGTGCGGCTTTCGCAAGGCGATTACAACCAGAAAACGGTGTACAACGAAAACCCGCTGGAAGTGGCAAAAATGTTTGAAGAAGCCGGAATAACACGTTTGCACCTGGTTGATTTAGATGGTGCCAAAGCCAAACACATTGTAAACTACAAAGTGCTGGAAACCATCGCCACAAAAACCAACCTGGTAATTGATTTCGGGGGCGGTTTAAAATCAGACAAAGACCTTGAAATAGCTTTCAGCTCGGGAGCTGCCATGGTTACCGGCGGAAGTATTGCTGTAAAAGAAAAGGATACTTTTCTGAGCTGGCTGGAGAAATTTGGCAGCGATAAAATAATTCTGGGTGCCGATGCCAAAGACGGCAAAGTGGCAGTTAGTGGCTGGTTGGAAACTACAGAATTAGAAGTAATCGATTTTATTTCAAGTTTTCAGAAAAACGGCATCAGCAAAGTAATTTCGACCGATATTAGCCGCGACGGCATGCTTAGCGGCCCGTCGTTTGAATTGTATGCCGACATTATGAACACACTGCCAACAGTGGAAATTATTGCCAGCGGCGGAATTGCTACCATGAGCGACATATTAAAATTAGATGAAATGGGAGTGCCGGGCGTTATTACCGGAAAAGCCATTTATGAAAATCGCATAACTTTGAAGGAAATTGAAAAGTTTATTGCGTAACAACTACGCTGTCAATTCGAAACGGAGGAACGAAGCTGAGAAAACTGTGGCATTAACAACAGGTTTCTCCCCGCATACTCGTCGAAATGATAAAACAAAATAAATTATGCTTGCAAAACGAATTATACCATGCCTCGATATCCGCAACGGACAAACCGTTAAGGGAATCAACTTTGTTGACATCAAAGAAGTAGGCGACCCGGTTGAACTGGGAGCAAAATATGCAGCCGAAGGTGCCGACGAACTTTGCTTTTTGGATATTACTGCCACACACGAAGGTCGGAAAACTTTTGTAGAACTGGTAAAACGTATTGCAGCACATATTAACATTCCGTTTACCGTTGGAGGTGGCATTAGCGAAATTGGTGACGCAGAAAAGCTGCTGGCTGCCGGAGCTGACAAAATATCAATAAACTCGTCAGCAGTTCGAAACCCAAAGTTAATAGACGAGCTGGCCCTGAACTTTGGAAGCCAGTTTGTGGTAGTGGCCATTGATGCACGTGGCGACGAAAACCAACACTGGACGGTAACCGTTAATGGTGGTCGCATTCCAACCGACAAAGAACTTTTTTCGTGGGCAAAAGAAGCCGAAGACCGTGGTGCCGGTGAAATACTTTTTACTTCAATGAACCACGACGGAACAAAAAACGGATTTGCCAACCATGAACTTTCAAAAATGGCCGATATGCTAAAAATACCAATTATCGCATCGGGAGGAGCAGGCGCTAAAGACCATTTTGTAGATGTTTTTACCAAAGGTAAAGCCGATGCCGGGCTGGCGGCCAGTATTTTTCATTACAACGAAATCCCGATACCGGTTCTTAAGAAATACTTAAAAGAACAGGGCATTGTTGTTCGTTAGTCAATCAAAATAGTAAATTCGCAGCGCTAAAGCAGAATTAAAAATTACGCCGGACCAAAGGCTCCGGAATTCATTCAACAGATATGAGACAGCTTACAGATATTTCGCAAATCGATTTCGAAAAAACCAATGGCCTTATTCCTGCTATCATTCAGGATGCCGAAACACAAAATGTTTTGATGCTTGGTTACATGAACAATGAAGCTTTTTCGAAAACACAGGAAACCGGAAAAGTGACCTTTTTTAGCCGCACCAAAAACCGTTTGTGGACCAAAGGCGAAGAATCGGGAAATTTTCTGAATGTTGTTTCAACAGCCATTGATTGCGATAACGACACGCTGCTGATAAAAGTAAATCCGGTTGGCCCTGTTTGCCACAAAGGCGACGATACTTGTTTTGAAGAAAGCAACACCGCAAACGACATCCAGTTTCTGAGCTACCTCCAGGATTTTATCGACAAACGTAAAGCTGAAATGCCTGAAGGCTCATACACCACTTCGCTTTTTACAAAAGGTACACGAAAAATTACACAGAAAGTTGGCGAAGAAGCGGTTGAAACCATTATTGGAGCCATGGCCAACGACGATGAAAACTTTATGTACGAGGCCGGCGACCTGTTGTATCACCTTATAGTTTTGCTAACACACAAAGGTTACCGGATTGAAGATGTAGTACGCGAGCTTAAGAAAAGGCACAAGTAATACCCATTTTCAGTACTTCCAAACCAAAAACCACCTGGTAAAAAAGTTTTACGCTTCACGCTGCTTTTACTTAGGTGTATGCCTGCTTTTTATATTCTATAACATGCTTAAGAAACATAGTTCCATAACATAATTATAAAACATTGTAAATAACCACTTTACAATTAGGTATTTTTAATTAGTAGTCCGTAGCTTTGTTATATCTTCTAACTACAAAATACCGCATTTATGGAAACATTAACCATTTGTCCTACCAGTACGGCAACTATTTTAGCGTGCCAGGAAATCGCGAAAACCTTTAAAGAAAACATTTACGAACTGTCCATTCTGCGCAAAGACTGGGATCCGGAATTTGCCACCTCGCTAAGTGTATGGATTGAGGATACGATAGACAAGCACTATATCGACAGTCTGGAAGTTCTAAAAGACGAACGTTACCGCGAATGGCATCAAATAATGGTTGAAGGGCTTCAACACCTGAAAGTACTTAGGGCTTCAATTAAAGTCGATTTTAAAAAAGATAAAGATTTTCTTAAAGAATTTTTTCAGAATACCGGCTATACCGACTACTTCAGCGATGCTAAAAACGGCGACCACTTAAGTCTTTTCAAGTTTCTTAAAACCTTTGCTGCCAACCTAACAGAAAGTACAAGACAGAAAGTGGTTGAACATGGAACGCCTGATGTTTTATTTGATAAGATATTGATGTGTGCGAACCGGGTAAGTCAATTTGAAGATTGTTTTGTGGCATTGGAAGGGGAAACTGAACTTGATAATTACGGGAAAAAAGAAGTTGCTGAGATTTATGAAACCATTCAGGATATTTGCCGTATTGCTATTGCTTATTATCAGTTTGATCCGAAAATGAGATGCAAATTCAACTATTACAAAGTGATGGTAAACCTGTAAGGATTTTTTGTCAACTACTTAATAATTTACTTAAGAAAAAGCCTGTCGGTATTATTCGGCAGGCTTTTCGTTTTTATATTATTCTACTGCTTTCTCGCTATCGTCAGTATCAGTTTCATCAGCACCCGACTCAGTCTCAGGTTCTTCCTCAAACGGATTTACACCATCAGTAAATATCGGATTCTTCTGTTCCTCTTCGCTATTTTCTACCGGCACATAACCTTCAGGAATTTGAGCTTCCTCAGGATTATACGGAAAAACATCTACAATTGGGCTAACAGCCAACGAAGTAACAACGTATGGAATAACCAGGTATTCCAGACTTTCATCCAGGCGGGCCAATGCTTCTTTTATATCATCGGCCATTATCAGATAATTAGTTTTTATCTTTTTCTCTTTGCCAGCATCCTCGTCAATGGTAACCAGATTAATGGCTGCTTTAAACCACCACTCGCCATTTTCAAAAGGAAAAACTTCGGCAATACGCGACTTTTTTATGTCAACAATCTGAAACTCGCCACCGCGAACCATCTGCTGCATTTGGCGAATAATTCTTGTTTCAGCATCGGTGTACGACACGGCATCCAATAAAAAGTTTTCGGTTACCATGTTTTCGGCTCCACTTTCAGAAACCTTCATATATTTTACTTTACTTTCAAACCAGGTCTGCATCATAACAACTAATTTTTAGGGCAGCAAAAATAAACAAGCCTTTTATACTTTTCCTGCAAAGCTGTAATTTTTTTCAACAAAAAAACCGGCTACAAATTGCAGCCGGTTACCGATTCTTTTAATCTAACTAAACTAACTATAAACTCCCTTGACCTTAATTAAACGCAAAACGAAATAATTGTATAGTTAATATCTTTGTTCTCTTTTTGCCAGAAGTCGTGTAGTTGAAAAAAGGCCCCGCCCAGCGACGGGGCCACAAACAGACAGCTACAGACTTAAAAGCTGAAGAAGATTAGTTATAGGCACTCTCACCATGTTCGTAAACATCGAGTCCTTCTTCTTCAATGCGCTTAGAAACGCGCAATCCTATGGTTGCTTTTATAACCTTAAAGAGAATTAATCCTAATCCGAATGCCCATACAAATACAGCACCAACGCCAATTGCCTGAACACCTAATAAGCTTGCTCCACCGCCGTAGAATAAACCACCATCGGTAGCAAATAAACCTACTGCCAATGTTCCCCAGGCACCGTTTACACCGTGTACTGAGATTGCACCAACAGGGTCGTCTACTTTTAATTTCTGGTCGATAAATTCAACACTGAAAACAAGTATAATACCGGCAATAATACCAATAATTAAAGCGCCGCCAGGGCTAACAATGTCACAACCGGCAGTAATACCTACCAACCCGGCCAATGCACCGTTTAATGCCAACGATAATGAAGGACGCTTATATTTCATCCATGAAGTAAACAGGGCAGCCATTGCACCACCGGCAGCAGCCAGGTTGGTTGTTAGAGCAATGTGTGCAATTGCAACAGCATTGTCGTTACCGGCAGCTCCCAACTGAGATCCTGGGTTAAAACCGAACCATCCGAACCAAAGGATAAATACACCTAAGGCACCTAATACAAGGTTGTGACCCGGTATCGCTTTTGCTTTACCATTAACATATTTACCCATACGAGGTCCGAGAACGATAGCACCAGCTAAACCAACCCATGCACCAACAGAGTGAACAATTGTAGATCCTGCAAAATCAAGGAATCCAAGTTGATCAAGCCAACCGCCACCCCATTTCCAGTGACCAGAAATTGGATAGATAAATACGGTAATTACGACTGTAAAAATAATATACGCGCTAAATTTTGTACGCTCAGCAACTGCTCCTGACACAATTGTTGCGGCAGTAGCAGCAAACACAGTCTGGAACATTAAATCGGTTTTGTTGGCATAGTCGCCAATACCGTTATCATTAATAAACAAACTTGGCATTCCGATAAATCCGCCAATTGATTCGCCATACATTAAAGTATAACCAATTACCCAGAACAAAATGGCACCAACCGAAAAGTCTACCAGGTTTTTCGTTAAAATGTTAGCCGCGTTCTTTTGTCTGGTAAAACCGGCTTCCACCATTGCAAATCCTGGCTGCATAAACATCACCAAAAAGGTGGCAACCAAAACCCATATATTGTTAATCGACATCGAAAGTTCTTCCATGATAATTCAATTTTTTCTCGTTATTATTCTTCTTTTCCTTTTATGTAAAGCGATTCATCTCCTGCTTCGCCCGTGCGGATACGGAATGATTCTTCAATTGGCAGGATAAATACTTTTCCGTCACCAATTTCTCCTGTGCGTGCAGATCCTAAAATGGCCTGAACAGTTTTGTCAACATTCTTATCACGAACAATAATGGATAATTTTATCCTTTCAATAGTACTGGTGTCGTATACAACTCCACGGTATACTCTACCCTGGCGAGCCTGGCCAACTCCTCTAACATCCCAGAAAGAGAAGAATTCAATGCCTGCTTCATAAAGAGCATCTTTTACCTCTTCAAATTTTGTTTTGCGAATTACTGCTTCAACTTTTTTCATCTTATTTAATATTGTTTGTTTTTAAAGGATAAGATGTAACGAGTTCGGAATTTGCGAACTCGTTTCATTTTTTATAATATTCCGGATTATAGTGAAATACCAACTACAACATGGAATGACTCATAAGATGGATTCAGGATAACTGCTCCTGACAATGGAAGAGAAAACGACTCCGAAAGTTTGATCTCTTTTGAAGTAGAAATTCCAATATTACAGATATCAAATCCGGCATCATCTTTCATAGAATACGCTCCGTTACCACCACCTAAGGTAATATCAACCGGACCGGCTGTTACTGCGGCTTCAACATACAAGTCGCCTGAAGCATCACCGTCTTTTCCGGCACCATCATAAAACATATATGCTGCTGAGAATGAGAATGCACCTACACCAAGTCCTACCATTGGCTCAAAAAAGTGATTGTCACCATCTGTCCACGATACTGGATCAGCTGTAGTTCCGGGGAAATAGTAATCGGTTAAGGTAAAGCTTAAGGATGCATTTTCGCCTAAGTCAAAACCATAACTTGCATACAAGTCAGCTTCTGCTGCTTCATTATCCGAAACACAGTACGACCCCCATGCTCCAATGGCAAAACCACCGGCACTAAATTCAACCCATGGCTGGAAGGCTGCACCTTCACCAAATTTAATACCACGCCATACATAACTGCTGTAAATGTCTAAACCTGCATCTACCTCTTGTGCTTTTACTGTTGGTGCCGTAACGGCCACTAAAAGTAACATGCTTGCAAAAATCAGTAGTGTCTTTTTCATAATTGTAAATTTTAAAAGTTAAACTGCTATTATTTTATCTTCTTCTGTCGTATCCCTATTTTAAATGGTGTCTAAAAATTTTTTATGCTTTTATTTTATATTGACCCCATTATTTTTTGTTTTCGATTCAAATTAATGCACTTTTTTTCAATCACACCCCTATTTTTATTTTCCAACACATTTCACTTAACAAATTATTAATATCTGATGCAATATCATACCTTTTTGATACGTTTTCATGGTTTTTATTGCCGTTTTTACACTTATATACAAAATAAACAATCATAAATATCAAATTCATTCAACATCCACATAAAACGCGAACTGAATAAAAAAGGGGTAAAAACTATAAGAAATGAGAAATACTTCCCTTAATTAGTTGGAAGCAGGGGAAATATGTACCAAGTGCATATTTTTTAAACGACTATGGCGTGTTGCAGGATTTATAAATCCCGGGGTGAATCCTGAAAGGCTACGATGTTTAAACGACTCAACCAACTCAAAACTTGCTCCGCTTTCTGCAATTTGCTGCAATCCTTCATCGTTAGTATAAATCCAGGTACTTTTTTGCCTGGTCAGGCACTTTTTCAAATCTGCTGAATCATATAGAAAGTATCCGGGCGTTTTTGCATAAAAAAACAATTCGCGGTGCTGCGAAAGATAAGAGTTCAACATTTCTCCTTCTTTTGCCCTATTATTAAATGTATTGCATGCAGGTATTACCGATTGGTATTTAAATACAGCCGGAAATAAATGCGCATTAATTGAAAAACTTAATGCAACTATTGCAATTACCGACCTGAGCATTATTCTATTTATTTGGGTTTGTGGCAAGGGCAGAAGCATGGGCACCATCAAAACAATCAAGCCTCCCCAAAACAAAAAACTTTTCGACGGAAAAGCATACAGGCAAAGGCCTAATATCAACACCCACATAAATACAATAGTTATATACTGTATAACACTAAGAGCCTTTTTCATACCCCTATGACGCTCTGATTGTAAAAAGAACACAAGCCACTTGGCTGATAAAACGGCCATAAAAGGCGACAACACCATAAAATAATGGGGCGACTGAGCCTGTGCAACCGAAATAACAATCCAGTAAGGCACAATAGCTCCTAAACTATATAACTCTATACTCTTCTTTTTCAGCAGCGACTTAATTTCGAAAAACCACGATAGAAAAAATAAAATTCCCCAGGGCAGAAAAATGTACAAGGCTGTATGGAAATAAAAGAAATAATCCACACTACTTCCTTTAATTCTTCCTGAAATACGGCCCGCATTATTCTCCCAAAAGAAAAACCGGAGTCCTTCCCAGCCAAACTGATTATACAATCCGGTTAAACCAAGGGCGAGTATCAGTAAACAAAGCAGGGCACCTGCAACTATTTTTAAGTTAAACACATCTTTTAGGCGGCGGGTATAAATAAGATGTGCAAACACTGCAGTAAGCGGGACAAAAACGCCAATTGGTCCTTTTGAAATAAGGGCAAGGCCAATACCTAACCCCGCCAACAGCATATTAATCAACCTTTTTTGTTTAAAATAAGCCGCCAACTGCCACATGGCAAAAATTACGTTGGCAGTTAGTAACACATCGGTATGAATATCGTTGTGAAAAAGAAAATAAAATTCGGAAGTAGCCAGCATAATTGCAGCCAGCCGTGCTGTTTGCCTGCTGTAAAATAATCGTGCAAAACGATAGGTAGAATAAATGGCAAGCACCGAGTACAAGAGCACCGGCAATTTAAAAGCAACTTCCGATGGCCCGAACAAGAAATAAAACGGTGCAGTAATCCAAAAAAGCAACGGAGGTTTTTGAAGATAAGGCTCAAAATGAATGGTGAGATTAATCCAGTCCCCCGTTTCATAGATAATGCGGCTGATTGCAGCATACTTCCCGGCATCGCTTGTTACCGGAACAAAAAGCCCCAACACATAAGTGAATAAAATAAAAGCCCCAATCAATACAGAAACAGTTCTATCGGCACCAAACTTTCTTTTGCTGGTAATTTTTATCATTTTAATCATTTTTGCGTGTTGCAATAAAATATCTGCTACCGTTTTCTTTTAACTCATCAACTGCTTCTTGCAGAAATCCGGGGAACTTCTCAGACTTTATCCCCGACCATTCTTCTGCTCCAACCACAACATCGAAATTGGTCAAATCAAGCTTATCCATTTCCTTTTGATTAACAACCACAAAATCTTTTTCTGATTCGGGCAGAACAAAGGTAGTATCCATACTTACAACATCAAACCGGTTTTCAGAATAGATACGCACACTGGCAGCTGTACGAATATTGCCATATACATAAACCTTGCTATTCTTATCCACACCTTCCAACTCCAGGCGCTGAACCAACTGGCTCCCCGTATTTGGCATTAGCAAAGGAAACAACAACGCAAATACATTAAAGTACAACAATCCCAGGGCGTTTGCGATAGCAATTTCATTCGAAATAGTTTTAGCCCACTTTATACCATAAACAACAAACATAAAAATGCTAAAACAAATCCCGACAATTAAAACCGGATGTGCAATAACAAAAAATACAACAACAACGCCCAATACCAAAACCACGCTATTTAAAAACAGGAAAACATGCAAGGTGGTCTTTTTAAACAAAACTTTGTTTTGCACAAAATACCAGGCCAGCATTATTGAAACAAGAGGAATTACCGGCAATAAATACCGGTCGTAAAATTTAAAAACAGCCCCTGACATCATAATTATTAGAACAACCCAAAGAATAATAAAGCCAAACACAGCCTTCACGTTGTTTTCGATTTGTTTGGAAAATTGGAGTAGTTTCCTTGGTTTCTTAAAAAGAAGAACAATCCAGGGCAATAAAAAAGCACCCAGATTTATGACTCCCAAGAATGTATTTTTAAACACCTGAACTGTTTTAGATGAAACTCTCTCGCCAACCTGATCGGCAAAAAAGAACGACCAAAACTCTGCGCCATGCTGTACATACATTAATACAAACCAACTTAATGCCACTACTACAGCCACCCCTACAACCAACGGGTCGAGCAATTTTGTCAATTTAACTTTTTGCCATGGATTGAAGAGTAAAAACAACATACTTGCTCCTGCAAATGCAGCTGCAGGAAAACCTTTGGTTTCAAAAGCCAAAGCTGCCCCCATATACGCCAGCCAGTAGTACTTTCTTTTTGGCTCATTACTGATCAGGATTTCAAGAAAGCCCCACGCGCTGAGTGTTAAAAACAAAACCAGTAAAATGTCGGGGATCGACCTGCCTGCACTCATTAAAACCAAAGGATTTGCCGCAGTTATAAATGCGGCGGTGAGTGCAATCTTTTTACTACCCGAGAGCGATTTTGCCATCAGGTAACACACAAAAACCAACAACGCTCCGGCTAACCAAAAAAACAATCGCGAAGATATTCGACTTACACCAAATAACTTGTAGCTCGCCATTAGAACCCAATAAGTAAGCACCGGTTTTTTAAAACGTGGCTCGCCATCGGCCTGGTATGGCGTAAAATAATCATCCTTTTCCATCATCTGCATAACCGCATCGGTATAATACTTCTCATCCGGAAAGAAAAAAAGATATTCCAGGGTACTTGGTGCCGAATAAATTAAAAACAAAAATGGCACGAGCAGAAAGCTAGATTTGCGAAAACTGAACGTAATCATGCTAATATTTTACAAGATACATAGGTTGCAAAACCGTATCGCGAGTTTTAGGATTTATAAACCGACCACCACGATTTAAGTAGAGATGCCGGTATTCCATTACTGTGTCGGGTTTAAATGCAAGTCCTTGCAGTTCTTCATACCCATCGGAATCTGTAAAAACCCAACTCCCTTTCACGCCTGCAATTGCAGCAATATCCTCCTCTGCAGAAACCTGTTTAGCTTGTGGCTCGCTGTAAAAGAACAATTCGTATTGCGTGTATTTATAATTGTAAAGCACATCGCCCGGCATTGCGTTTTCGGTAAAATACCTCCCTGCTTTTGGGGGAGCCTGATGGCTAAACATAAAAGGATAAACATGGATATTTAACAACAAAAACAAAACCGTAAAGGCTATAGATGAGGGCAATATTAATTTTGCCGTCTTATTCGTAGTCTTATACACAATACATAAACTCACAGCAATTCCGGTTAATGCAGTAAGGAAAATAAAAACCGGAACACCGGTAAAAAGATAAAAAGCAATCAAAGCTACAAAAAGCCAGAGAACCAATACAACGATATATTGTGTTCTCAACAGGAAAACCAAAAATTTGCCATTTCCTTTAATAGCAATATCAACCCATTTGGCCAATAAAACAGCCATTAATGGCACAATACCAAACACATAATTTGGGAGCTGACTACTGGATGCATTTAGAATAATGAAGAAAATCCAGATACCGCTAAAAGTAAAATACTCATTCGCTTTAAATCTATTTTTTACCAATTGCCGTATGTCAAAAAAGGCTGCAATAAAAAATAGCAAACACCAAGGCAAAAACAGGTATATTAAACTATGAATGTAAAATATAGGATCGTTTTTTGCGTGAACATACGAACCTGTAATCCGCCCCACATTATTTTCCCAAAAGAAGAACCAAATACCATCCCAACCAAACTGATTCCACAGACCAATTAGAGCCGGGCTCACAACCAAAAAGGCTACTATCACCCCTAAATACCACCTCACATCAAGCAAAAACTTAAAATCCCTCTTCAAAAGAATATGCCCCAATACTGCAAACCCAACCAATGCAGCCCCCAATGGACCTTTAGAGAGCATCGATAACCCGATTGCTACAAAACCAACAATCCAGAAACGATTCTTTCGGGTTTTTATAAACTCATACAATTGCCATAAAGCCAAAATCACGAAAGCCTGGAAAGGGGTATCGGTGTGAATATCCATACTATACATTGTATAGATAATGGAAAAAAACAAAAAAATAGTAGTTAAAAGGCCAACACGCCTGTTATACAAACTTTGCCCCAAACGATAGGCCCAGTAAAAACCTGCCATAGTTAACAACAAAACGGGCAACTTAAACCAAAAATTTGAGACCCCTCCAATGGCAAAGCCAAGTGCCCCCATCCAAAAAAGCAGTGGTGGCTTCTGATCGTAAGGTTCTCCATGAATAGTGAGATGCAGGTAATTGCCATTCTGAAAAACTTCCTTCGATACGGTAGCATATTTTCCGGCATCGCGAGTTACATCAATTGAGAGTCCTGAAAAATAACCCACAAGTGCGAGTAACACCGTTAGGAAAAAGATTATTTTTATTGTTCTATTATCAAACATTCTGGTTTAAGAACTAATATTATTTGAGCTTGTAAAGCTCGTAATTTTTTACCGATAAGAAAAGAGTCGCCACAATTCAGGAAACCTATTTGAGATGTTTTAACATTTTATTTCTTTAAATGCTTCCAGCCAACTAATTTAACAGCTTTTAATTTGAAATCATATCTTTGCCTTTTTAAAACAGACGAAACAAGCAAGCGATATCGGGAATTGTGCTTCAAGGTATCGTTTCCGTCTTCCAACTCATAAAAAATGAAACTCTGGGATAAAGGAACACCTGTAAACAAAGCAATCGAAGAATTTACTGTTGGCAAAGACCGCGAGCTGGATTTATACCTGGCAACGCACGATATTTTAGGATCGATGGCACATGTTACCATGCTCGAATCGGTTGGCCTTATTGAAAAAGATGAACTACCCGCCTTACTGGCAGAACTTAAAAACCTATACAAAATAGCCGAAGACGGAGATTTCAGCATCGACGAAGGAGTGGAAGATGTGCACTCGCAGGTCGAATTTTTACTTACTGAGAAGCTGGGTGATCTGGGCAAAAAAATACATAGCGGGCGCTCGCGCAACGACCAGGTTTTGCTCGACCTCAAGCTTTTTACCCGCGACGCTATTCGCGAAATTGCAGAAACAACAGCCTTGCTTATCGACGTTTTATTAGCGCGTGCAGCCGAAACTAAAGATATTTTAATGCCGGGCTACACCCATCTTCAGGTGGCGATGCCATCATCGTTCGGTCTCTGGTTTAGCGCCTACGCCGAAAGCTTATCCGACGACCTGGAGCTTTTGCAGTCTGCATACAAAATCACCAACCAGAATCCATTGGGTTCAGCAGCCGGCTATGGCTCATCATTTCCACTAAAAAGGCAACTAACAACCGACCTGCTGGGTTTCGAAAACATGAATTACAACGTAGTGTATGCACAAATGGGAAGAGGCAAGGTGGAAAAAATTGTTTCATTCGCCTTAGCTAACCTGGCAGCAACACTTTCAAAGCTGGCCTACG
This sequence comes from uncultured Draconibacterium sp., assembly GCF_963676735.1. Taxonomy (NCBI): domain Bacteria; kingdom Pseudomonadati; phylum Bacteroidota; class Bacteroidia; order Marinilabiliales; family Prolixibacteraceae; genus Draconibacterium; species uncultured Draconibacterium sp. Next base: position 3,784,585 of record NZ_OY781464.1, read on the forward strand.
ACGTATGTTTATTCATGAGCCAGAACTTTAATTTTGTAAGCCTGCCGACCGCATTTACTACAGGCTCGAGCATTATGCCGCACAAAAAAAATCCCGATGTATTTGAACTAACACGCGCACGTTGCAATAAACTACAGGGGGTTCCGGCACAAATTGGTTTAATCATTAATAATTTACCAAGTGGCTATTTCCGCGACCTCCAGATGGTAAAAGAGGTTTTTCTGCCTTCTTTTAAAGAAATGAACGACTGCCTGAACATTGTAAATCTGGCAATCGATAAAATGGAAGTCAACAATACCATTTTAAACGACAATAAATACGACTATCTGTTTAGTGTGGAAGAAGTGAACAAGCTTGTTCTTCAGGGCATCCCTTTTCGTGAAGCCTATAAACAAATTGGCGAACAAATTGAAAACGGCAACTTTTCGCCGGAAAAGAGCGTAAACCATAGCCACGAAGGGAGCATCGGGAATTTATGCCTGGATAGTATTACGAAAAAGAAAGAAAAAATCATGGACAAATTTCTATTTAACAAAATAGATGAAGCCAAAAGTTCCTTACTGAACTAAAACGTCAAGTTGCTGAAAATGTGACAAATGTCACGTTTATCAAAACACAGGCAGTTAAAGACTGCTTTTTCGATGATTTTCTCAAGGTTAATTGTATGTTATTAAACACAATTTACCCATATCAGGATTGCGAATACACACCCGTTTGTTTATTTTTGATTTCACTTCGTAAGTAAAATATGGTTTTCGCTTACAGTTTTGCAGCAAGTTGGTAACGACAGCACCAATGCTGCTTTAGTGCGAATTTTAAAGAGAAAGGAAAATATGATGCAGACAAAAAAACCTGTAGCAAAGGGATTGTACCGCCCCGAATTTGAACACGGGAGTTGTGGTATCGGGTTTGTTGCAAACCTGAAGGGCCGAAAAAAGCACAGCGTAATATCTGATGCTTTATCAATGTTGGCTCGAATGGAACATCGCGGGGGTACCGGGTTTGATATTAAAAGTGGCGACGGTGCAGGGATATTATCGCAAATTCCACACGAACTTTTTATGGAAGAATGCCCAAAAGAAGGCATAAAACTTCCGCAGTTTGGCGAATATGGTGTGGCGATGATCTTTTTCCCAAAAGAAGATCGAAAACGTTCAGAATGTAAAGACATTATTACCAGAAACCTAAAGAAGTTTAACCTTCCATATCTGGGGTATCGTAAAGTACCTGTTGACAACTCAGACCTTGGTCGCGATTCGTTGGCAACCGAGCCGTACGCACAACAGCTTTTTATCGGCAAACCCGATGGAATGAGTCTTGAGGAATTTGACCGCAAGCTTTTTGTATTCAGAAAATACACCGAACGCCTTGCTCGCGAGTCGGTTAGCGGCTTGGGTTACGATGGGCTCAACATCATTTCTTGTTCGTATAAAACCATTATTTACAAAGGTCAGTTAACAACCGAACAAGTTTCGCTCTACTTTAAAGACCTCACCAACCCATTGGCAGTAAGCGCAATTGCACTTGTTCACTCGCGCTTTTCAACCAACACTTTCCCTTCGTGGAAATTAGCACAGCCTTTCCGCTTTATCGCACACAACGGTGAAATTAATACCAACAAGGGAAATATAAACTGGATGCGGGCACGTGAAGTACTGCTGGAGTGCTCGGCATTTACCCGCGAAGAGCTGGAAATGATTTTCCCAATTTGCGACCTGAGAGATTCTGACAGTGCCAACCTTGACATGGCCATTGAAATGTTGGTATTAAGCGGACGCTCGTTACCGCATGTAATGATGATGCTAATACCTGAAGCCTGGCAAAATGCACCGGATATGGATCCGAAAAAGAAAGAATTTTATGAATTCTATTCGGCCATGATGGAACCATGGGATGGTCCTGCATCCGTATGTTTTACTGATGGTGTTTTAGTAGGGGCAACACTCGACCGAAACGGTTTACGCCCATCGCGTTATTGCCTTACTGACGATGATACACTAATAATGGCATCGGAAACCGGAGCAATTGATGTTCCTCACGACCAGGTGGTTATTCGTGGACGTTTGCAACCCGGAAAAATGTTTGTTGCCGATTTAGAGCAGGGACGCATTATTTCGGACGAAGAAGTTAAAGCTGAAATCTGTTCAGGCCAACCCTACGGCGAATGGGTAAAAAACAATATGACTTATCTGGATGATCTTCCATCAATTCCTGATTTGGAACTAAAAGATCCGGATACAAAAACACTTTTTAAACGCCAGAAAGCCTTTGGTTTTACGCACGAAGATCTTGAAGTAATTTTAAAACCAATGGCAGCAAACGGTGGCGAAGCCCTGGGCTCAATGGGTGCCGACAATCCTTTGGCCGTGCTTTCTGACCGCCCAATTCATTTAGCTCACTACTTTAAGCAGTTGTTTGCACAGGTTACCAATCCACCAATCGACCCCATCAGGGAACGTATTGTGATGGACCTGAGAACCTATGTGGGTGGTTTTAAAAATATTTTGACTGAATCGCCGGAACATTGCCGACGTATTGCCATTCCTCAGCCTGTGCTTACCAACGAACAATTGGTAAAACTGGCTTATGTGGATCATACACATTTCCAAACTAAAAAAATCAGTATTGTTTTCCATGCCAACGGAAAAGAAGGAACTTTAGAAAACAAACTGGAGCGTTTGTGCCAGTATGTTGAAGATGCGATTGACGAAGCTTATTCAATCATTCTGCTTTCCGACTTTGCCATTAGCACCGACCATGCACCAATTCCGTCATTACTAGCAGCATCCGCCGTTCACCACCACTTAATTCGTGTGGGTAAGCGAGGAAAAGCCGACATTATTATGGAAGCTGGAGATGTTCGCGAAGTGCATCATTTTGCCACATTACTGGGCTATGGAGTCTCTGCAGTAAATCCATATATGGCCATCGACACCATTAAGCACATGGCAACTGATGGAAAACTTGGTGATTTATCGAAAGAACAAGCGATTCAGAATTATGTGAAAGCCATCGGTAGTGGCCTCCTGAAAGTATTCTCTAAAATGGGAATTTCTACGCTGGCCTCGTACCAGGGCGCACAAATTTTTGAAGCAGTTGGATTAAAGCAGGAAGTAATTGACAAATACTTTACCGGAACAGTAAGTCGTGTTGAAGGCTTAAGCCTTGATGACATTGCAAAAGAGGCAATGATGCGCCACCGGCAAGGATTCCCAACGCGCCAGGGCGGAGCCAAAGTTCTGGAGCCGGGAGGAGAATACCACTGGCGAAAAGATGGCGAACGCCATTTATTAAGTCCTGAGGCAATACAACTAATTCAGGAAGCCACAAGAAAAAAAGATTACGAGAAATACAAAAAATATTGCACCGTAGTTGACGAGCAGGCTGAAGCAGCGTTTACCCTGCGCGGACTGATGGACTTTACATCAGAACGAAAGCCTATTTCGATTGACGAAGTAGAGCCGGCAGAAAGTATACTTACCCGCTTTGCCACAGGTGCGATGTCGTTTGGTTCTATCTCGTGGGAAGCACATACAACATTAGCCATTGCAATGAATCGTATTGGCTCCAAGTCGAACTCGGGCGAAGGAGGTGAAGACCCCGTGCGGTACACCAAATTACCCAATGGCGACGACATGTGTTCTGCAACCAAACAAATTGCATCCGGACGTTTCGGCGTTAACAGCTACTACCTGAGCATGGCAAAAGAGCTTCAAATTAAAATGGCTCAGGGTGCAAAACCAGGAGAAGGCGGTCACCTTCCGGGGCATAAAGTTAACGGATGGATCGGACGCACTCGTAACTCAACTCCCGGAGTAGGCCTTATTTCGCCGCCTCCACACCACGATATTTATTCGATTGAAGATTTGGCACAGCTGATCTTCGACCTGAAAAACAGTAACCGCGATGCACGCATCAATGTGAAGCTGGTTTCTGAAACAGGTGTAGGTACTGTTGCCACCGGTGTTTGTAAAGCCAAAGCCGATGCAGTTCTAATTTCAGGATTTGATGGCGGAACCGGAGCATCTCCTATTAGCTCGATAAAACATGCAGGTTTGCCTTGGGAGCTGGGCTTATCGGAAACACACCAAACCCTGGTGCGTAACCGTTTGCGTAACCGTATCGTTGTGCAGGCCGACGGACAAATGAAAACCTCGCGAGATCTGGCTATAGCTACCCTGCTGGGTGCTGAAGAATGGGGTGTTGCAACTATGGCTCTAGTAGTTGAAGGTTGTATAATGATGCGTAAATGCCACAGTAATACCTGCCCTGTGGGTGTGGCAACACAAAATGAGCGATTACGCGGTAAATTCAAAGGAAATCCGGACCATGTGGTAAATTATTTCGAATTCCTTGTTGAAGGACTTCGTGAAATTATGGCCGAGCTTGGTTTCCGTACCATTAACGAAATGGTTGGACAATCGCAATGCCTGAAATTTAAAGAAGATATTGACCACTGGAAATATAAAGGTCTTGACCTTAGCCCAATTCTATACAAAGAAACCGCAGGCGAAGAAGAAGGTCTTTACTGCAGCAAAGCACAAAACCACCAGATGGAAGAAATTCTGGATTGGAAATTTGTGGAAACAGCAGAAAAAGCGATCAAAAATGGGGAGAAAGTAGCAGCTGAATTTGAAATTAAAAACATTAACCGAAGCGTTGGAACAGTGCTGTCGCACGAGGTATCTAAAGTATACAAAGGCGAAGGACTTCCTGATGGAACCATTCATTTTAAATTGAAAGGCTCGGCCGGACAGTCGTTTGGTGCATTTGTTTGCAAAGGAATTGAGCTGGAAGTAGAAGGCGATGCCAACGACTATTTCGGAAAAGGACTGTCAGGCGGACACCTTTCAATCTATCCGGCTAAAAACGTGCAGTTTATTCCGGAACAAAACATTATTGTTGGAAACGTAAGTTTCTATGGCGCAACTGGCGGCGAAGCATACATTCGCGGAGTTGCCGGCGAACGCTTCTGCGTACGTAACTCAGGTGCAAAAGTGGTTGTTGAAGGAATTGGCGACCATGGTTGTGAATACATGACTGGAGGAACAGCAGTTGTTCTGGGTAAAACAGGTCGCAACTTTGGTGCTGGTATGTCGGGTGGTATCGCATATGTACTTGATATCGATGGAACTTTCCCTGGCCTTTGCAATATGGGAATGATCGGACTTGAGAAAGTTACGGATAAACAAGAACAGGAAGAACTAAAAGCAATGGTTGCTAAACACCTGGAGAAAACCGGATCAACTGTTGCCGAGTATGTTCTTGCCGATTGGGAAGAAACAGTAGGCAAATTTGTAAAAGTAATTCCAACTGATTACAAACGCATGCTGAGCTACATTGAAGAAGCCCGTAGCACGGGTAAATACGACAAAGAGTCTGATATTATTGATGCTGCATTTGATATGCATCTGGCCAACTTGTAATTTTTTATAGACGTTAAGACATGGGAAAGCCAACAGGATTTTTAGAATATAAAAGAGTTTCCAATCCTACTCGCAAGGTAGAAGAACGCCTTAAAGATTGGAACGAGGTATACACGCTACGTGATAAAGAAACTTGTGAAATACAGGGAGCACGCTGCATGGATTGTGGTGTTCCTTTCTGCCATCGCGGGGCACTATTGCATAATGGAGCATCGGGTTGCCCGGTGTATAACCTGATACCCGAGTGGAACGATTTGATTTACAAAGGACGTTGGAAAGAAGCACTTGAAAGGCTTCACCACACCAACAATTTTCCTGAATTTACAGGAAGAGTTTGTCCGGCACCTTGCGAAGCAGGCTGTGTTTTAGGAATTAACGAACCAGCGGTAACAATTCACGATAACGAAAGAACAATTATCGACAATGGTTTTGAACAAGGTTGGGTAGTTCCGGAGCCACCGGAGTGCCGCACCGGAAAAACCGTTGCCGTTGTAGGTTCAGGACCGGCAGGACTGGCATGTGCCGCTCAGCTTAACAAAGCCGGGCATACAGTAACCGTTTTTGAACGCGACGACCGTATTGGCGGCCTGCTGATGTATGGTATTCCAAACATGAAGCTGGATAAAAAAGTGGTTCAGCGCCGCGTTGATATTCTGGCTGAAGAAGGAATAATATTTAAAACCAATACTGAAGTTGGTAAAGATATTCGGGCAAAGAAAGTGCTGGATGATTTTGATGCGGTTGTGTTAACAACAGGCGCAACAAAACCTCGCGACCTGAATGTGGAAGGTCGGGAACTGGAAGGAGTACACTTTGCCATGGAATTTTTGGCAGCCAACACCAAAAGTTTGCTCGACAGTAAACTGGAAGATGGTAAATATATTTCAGCTAAAGATAAAAACGTAATTGTAATTGGAGGTGGTGATACTGGTACCGACTGTGTAGCCACATCGTTACGCCACGGGTGCAAAAGTGTAACCCAGCTGGAAATTATGCCTCAGCCACCAAAAGAGCGTAACCAGGATGGAAACCCATGGCCCGAATGGCCGGGTAACGAAAAAACTGATTACGGCCAGTACGAAGCAATGATTTCAAAAGGCAAAGATCCGCGAAAGTATTCGGTAATGACCACTAAAATTGAAGGCGAAAATGGAAAAGTAAAAGCCATACACACCGTTCAGGTTGAGTGGGTAAAAACAGAAAACGGCGGTAGAATGCCACAAGCAATTCCGGGAACCGAAAGATACGTAAAAACCGACCTGGTGCTTTTGGCAATGGGATTTTTAGGACCGGAAGACAAAATTGCTGAAGAGCTTGATATGGAACGAGATGCGCGTTCGAACTACAAAGCGGATTATGGGGAGTTTAAAACCAGTATAAAAAAGGTTTTTGCTGCCGGCGACTCACGGCGCGGACAATCGTTGGTGGTGTGGGCCATAAACGAAGGAAGAGCCGCTGCCCGCGAAGTAGACACCTTCCTGATGGGAGATACCGTTTTGCCCTAATTGGCAAACAACTATTTGCCAGGCGTAACCCGGCAAACCGTTTAAAGTAAAAATTAGCAATAGTCTTTTATATTGACTATGTGATTTTATAGTGCAGTTTTTTCAGGAGTTCCGGCGGGAGGAGGAAATATTATTATCCGAAACAAAATCACTTTCCCTTGACCAGAACGTGAAACGTCGGTTCTCCTTTTTTTGGCAAAATTTTAATTCAGATAAGGGGTTCCCGTTCGGGGAGCCCTTTTTGTTATCTACCAAATGCTACAAAAGAGAATAAGTACAAGAGAAGTTTATCATTGATGAATCCGAATCCATTCAACTGATGAATCGGGTTCAAATTTTACCACCATAAACTTGCTATGCAGTGGCCAAAAGAACAATCGTTCCTGCTTAACCAGGTAATAAATATAATCTTCATTGCTACGGTCGGGTTGCCCCAACAAATCAATAATTTCGGTTTTTTTCAAACTTCTGATGGTATCGTTGTAAACCACATCGTTAAGCATTTTATCTCGATACGGATATTTTTTCCCGTTTTTTTCCAGCCATAAGGTTTTGTCAAAAGTCAGTTCGCTGGGCGGTTTTTCAGTCATGCCCTTTTCGTAATTTTCCAGCTCGGTACTACAAGCCAAACCTAAAACAAACACAATAATACTCAGTAATTTTAGTAGTTTCATTAACCTGAATTTTTGGCTTACAAAAAATGGTTACACGGTGAGCTCTATATCCTCAGGGCGCTTATGCTTCCAACGGCGGTGCGACCAAAGGTAAAACTCCGGAGTTTCACGTATAACTTCTTCCATTTTTCGGATGTAGGTAAGCAAAATATCTTTTGATTCAACCTTCGAAGGATCGTCGAAAAGCAAGGAGAACTCTGCTTCGTAGTGCCCCCGTCCTGTTTTCTTCAAATGTAAAAAGAAAATGGGCTGGTTTGTTTTTATGGCAATCTTTTCGGGACCGGTAAAAAATGGAGCTTCCCGGTTTAAAAAGATGGTCCAGAACGGCGAATTGGCTGGTGGAGTTTGATCGGCAGCCAACCACAAAACCGCAGGCTCACCTCGCTTAACATACTGAATGGCCGTACGTGCCGATTTATGCACCGGAACCGACTCGCCCCCCCATCGTCCGCGCGAATGTTCAATAAACTTTTCAAAGGCGTAATTGCCCCGGATAGGATTAACAATCATCAGTAGTTTATGGGCCGCTTTACGTTGAATCGAGCTGCACCATTCCCAGTTATTGTAATGAAATCCAAGCAGCATAATGCTTCTGCCCTGTTTAGCATATTGCAAGGTGGGCTCCAAACCTTTAACCACCAGCCGCTTATCCATTTCTTTCGCACTAATACTGTGTAACTTTATGGTTTCCAACGAAAAATCGCAAAAATGGCGGTAATAACGAGCCATAATTTGTCTAATCTCTACTTCGCCTTTTTCAGGAAAAGTATGCCGTAGGTTATCAAGAATTACCTTTTTGCGGTAACCAATTACGTATCTTATAATGACATAAAAAAAATCGGCGATACCATAAATTATCCAAAAAGGCAACAAAGCCACCAACTTTAACACCATTACCAACAGACCATTCACCAGGCGTTTAAAAAATCCCTCGTGATACCGTTTATCTTTTTTTCGTAAACTTTCATCAACCATGCCATCCAAGTTCTATTGTATTAAAGCTGTGCCCTCCGGGCGTTTGTGTTTCCATCTTTTGTGGCTCCAAAGATAATACTCCGGTTCATTTTTTATTACTTCTTCCATTTTTTCAATGTAGCGTAATAAAATCTCACCCGATTCGATTTTTGCAGGTTCTTCGGCAATCAATTCATAACAGTATTCGTACCTGCCCCTGCCCAAGCGTTTTGCATATTGAAAAAATACGGGTTGATTGGTTTTTTGCGCAATTTTTACGGGTCCGGAGAAAAAAGACGCCTCGCGATTAAGAAACCTTACCCAGTACTGCGAACTTTCCAACGCACTCTGGTCGGCAATCAGGCCCAATACCACCGGAATATTTTCAGCAACATACCGAAAAGCCACTTTTGCTGCACGTCCCATTTGCACCGCTTCACCTCCACATTTTTCGCGCGACTGCAATAAAAAAGCATCCATGTACTGATTATCGCGCATTTTATTATAAACCATTAACAGTTTGCAATCCAGCTTTAGCTGCAGGGCGCTCGACCACTCCCAGTTACCATAATGAAAGGCCAAAAGAATAACCCCATTATTTTGTATGGCCTGCTTATTCAATTCTGCTACTCCGGAAAATTTCAGTCGTTTTTCCAGTTCGCCTACTGAAAGGCTGTACAGTTTGATGCTCTCGAGTGTTACATGGCAAAAGTAGCGGTAAAAACGATTTCGTAAGCGTCGGATTTCTTCCTCTGATTTCTCGGGGAAAGCAAACCGCAGGTTTTCGGTAATTACTTTACTGCGGTACTTTATCAGGGTTTTAAGCAGCAAATATAACACATCAGAAATGCCGTAAAGCACAGCAAATGGCAAACGGGCAGCTGCTTTTAACAACAGCACAACCAGCTGATTACCTGTCTGACTGAAAATACTCTTTTTGTTGGTGTTTTTGCCCATTAATTCACCTGAATTGCCTGTTAAAATAGCTTAAAAAACAGTTTCAAAACTACACTTTTAAGCTTACATTCGCTAAAAATATTTCTATATTCGACTGACGAAAAACTAGAAACATGAGAACAGTAATTTCACTTTTTTTTCTTTTTATTGGAATAAATACCATGGCACAGAACACGTTTATCGCACATCGGGGAGCATCGTACCTGGCACCGGAAAACACGATTGCGGCAGCCAAGCTGGCCTGGGAATTGGGAGCCGATGCCGTTGAAGTTGACGTGCATCAGTCAAAAGACAACCGGGTTATGGTAATACACGATAAAGATACAAAAAGGACCTGCAACGGTAAGAAAAATCTGGAAATTGAAAAAAATCCATCAATACTATTACGCGATCTGGATGCAGGTGTTTGGAAAGGAGAAGAGTTTAAAGGAGAAAAAATTCCATTCATCACCGAAATAATCGAAACCGTTCCGGAAGGCAAAACACTGGTGATAGAAATAAAATGTAATGAAGAGGTGCTACCGTCATTAAAACGTTGTATTAATAAAAGTGGCAAAGAAAGACAAATTGTATTTATCAGTTTTAGCTGGAAAACGATCTTAGAAACTCATAAAGAATTTCCACAAAATAAATGCTATTGGCTGAGTGCCTTAAAGCCAGGGTTAAAGAAAAAAATGGAGCAAGCTGCTGAAGAAGGACTTTCCGGAGTAAACCTGAAACATTCAATAATCGATGAAGAAATAATGGCCCATGCCAAAACACTAAACCTGGAGGTACTTACCTGGACCGTTGACGACCCTGAAGAAGCCAAACGGCTGACTGCAATTGGAGTTACCGGGCTAACAACAAACCGCCCCAAATGGTTAAAAGAGCAAATGAATAAATAAAACAATCGAGCTTACCAGAGATCAACAACTAATTTCAACGTTTTCTTGTATCCCCTTATTAATTGGGACTGATTTAACGCGTTATACTTTCATGAAAAAAGGGGCCTCTTCTGCCGAGACCCCTATGGCAATAATCTTCAATCACTTAAAGGTGATATTACCTATTGATTGATGCAGTACTTTTGCAAATGCCGCTCCAAATTTTGTTAAGCGTTACTAACAAAGTGGAACAAGTGTTAAGACAGGCAAAAAAAAGGGCTGCCTCCGCTAAAAGACAACCCAATGTTTCTGACGTTTTCTGAATACTGTTTATTGTACTCATTCAGCTTTCATTTCCTAAGCACATTTCAAAAATAAAGGATAACTCTGTTAAGACGGATTAACAAAGACAAATTATTGTTAAACAAAATTTATCAATGTTAAAAGTGTTAATTCCTGGCTATGGAAAAAATGAACTTACGCCTTATGATTTTGTGCACGCACCAATTGAAAAGCACCTTTCCCGATATGTTTCGATCGTTGAAGGGTAAATCCATTTTCCGGCAAAATAGTTGCCAAACCTCCAGCTTGTGTGTAGCTTTTAAAGTTTCGGTTGTGTTCTGCGCCCGCCATAAACTCGGCAATTTTACTTCCCACACCCGCATAATTTTTTGGTAAGGGCACGGCATAATCCAGCACAATAATTTTATTGGTAATCTTTTTAATTTCGGCAAGAATGGTTTTATGCAAATGGAGAGGAAACTGGTGAAGGGCCATGGATAAAATGGCCACATCGAATTGTTGCTTATAGAAGTAGCTCAAATCGGCGGCATCGCCTACCACAAACGAAACATTTTTTAGCTGTTGTTTTTCAGCTTTTCTGTTCGCAAAACTCACCATCGATTCGGAAAGATCAACACCAGTTACCCATTTTACTTTTGCCGATAGCTCCAACACTTGTGCCCCGGTTCCACAAGCAATATCAATTACCGTATCGCCATATTCAATTTCAAGCGCCAGGCGTTTTCGTAAATTACCCAGCAGCGGATCAATAATTGTACTGTATACAAAACCTGTTTCTAGCACCTATTTCTATTTTATTACTTTAAAAAACGACCATATTTCGTCACAACCATTAATATCCCGGTTCACATTACCAATAAATCTTTTAGGCAGATACTGTCGGGTTCCCGGCCAGGTATGTCCGCCGTTTTCAATACGAATGTTTACCACCTGAATAGCTGAATTGTCGGGGTTTTTCCAAACAGTTTTATGAACCGTACAATCATCACTCGTATTTAAATCGGGATATTCTGTTTCTTCTGCCAATACAAGGCAGCTGTTTTCTTCTTTCCAAAACTGAATGCTTTCGTGTACACTTAGCACCTCCCCTCTTTGCTGATTAAAAACGGTAACCGGCCCACCGTTGTACGGGACCAGAGGGTCGGCTGTGCCGCAAATAAAAATTACAGGCACAGGCTGCTCCAAGCCCTTAGACTGCTGATCTTTACTCATATTTGCAGCTACCACACCAATTGCTTTAAAAATTCCAGGGCGTTCAAGGGCCAAACGCTGCACCATAAAACCACCGTTTGAAATACCACAGGCAAATATACGCTCTTCATCAATCGATAGCCGCTTTTTAAGATCGTTAATCACCACATCAAAATAGCGAACATCATTAATTTTTAATCTACGTGCTTCCGTAAGCGTATCGCGCTCGCCATCGTTCCATCCCTTTTTATAACCATTCGGGTAAACAGCAATAAAACCATCGCGTTCGGCCAGCTCGTTAAAACGGTACCCTGTAAATCGCGGCATCCGGCTGGCTCTTCCTCCGCCACCGTGCAAAATAAAAACCACAGGGTAGGCTTTTCCTTCCGAATAATTTTCGGGCACAAACAATTCGTAGTTCCGTTTAAGTCCATCAACAACCACCGGCATGGTTTCCGTCCACCGTTGTGCCAAAGCAAGTTCAGCAAGAAAAACAAGCGTTATTGAAAGTAGCAATTTGTTCATTCCCGTCGAATGTATTTACTTCATAAACTCAATGAAGTTTTTTTTGTTGTTATCTATGTCTAAAAATAATCATAATGAAACGAGCATGTAAAACATTACATCCGAGAGGATTATTAAAATACGTGCGAGTTCCATACTATACAGCTAAGAACAAATAATTTTAATAGTATGAAAAACTTTCTGTTTTTAAGTATTGTCGCTCTACTTCTATTTTCCTCGTTTAAATCGGACAAACCCGCTTATAACCTGTACAACAAAGAAGGGAAAGCTGTGAAATACGAAAAAATGCTAAAAGTGCTGGAGGATGCCGATATTGTTTTATTTGGCGAACTGCATGATAATCCAATTTCGCATTGGCTACAACTGGAACTCACCAAAGATATGTACAAACAGAATAGGAAAGACCTGATTCTGGGTGCGGAAATGTTTGAAAGCGACAACCAGGTAATTATGGACGAATACCTCTCGGGAAAGATTTCGCAACGGAATTTTGAAGCGGAAGCACGACTTTGGCCCAACTACAAAACCGACTATAAACCCCTGGTTGAATTTGCCAAAGACAGCGGTTTATATTTTGTAGCCACGAATGTTCCTCGACGTTACGCCGCTTTAGTAAACAAGCAAGGTTTCGAGGGTTTAGAAGAACTTTCGGATGAAGCCAAGACATTTCTGCCACCATTACCAGTTGCTTACGACTCTACACTAAACTGCTACAAAAGTATGTTGGAAATGATGGGAATGGGCGATCATGTTAATGAAAACTTCCCAAAAGCACAGGCCATAAAAGATGCTACCATGGCACATTTTATTCTGCATAACTGGAAGCCAGGCAAAGTGCTTTTGCATTACCACGGCGCTTATCACTCGCAAAATTTTGAAAGTATTTACTGGTACCTGGAACATGAAAATCCCAACCTAAAAATTGTTACCATTCACTCTACTCTTCAAAAAGACGTTTCGGAACTGGAAAAAGAAAACACAGGTTTGGCTGATTTTACAATTTGTGTAGATGAAGATATGACGCGGACCAGATAAAAAAAGCAGGATCCGGAGTCCTGCTTTATAAATTTCGTGTGACCGGAGAACTTCTTAATTCTCGTTTTTGCATTTTTTTAAATGCATCCGCAAGATACTTTAGTATGAGAAGAAATTAAATACCCTATTTTAGGTATTTTTTACGTATCTTGAGTCTTTATGGCAAAAGAGATGAATAGAACCTGAGAATGGATGAGCAAAGTATTGATAAAATAAAAAAGGCCTGGGAGCCCAACAAAATTGCGCACCCTGTAAAGAGCGAATTATACCTGAACATCATTGAACAAGTGGCTAATTTATTCTCTGCCGGCAGTTTCTACTATTACATCATGAATTTTGCAAGCCTGCAAATGGAACATGTTGATCCACGAATTGAGGATGTTCTGGGTGTAAAACCAAAAGACTGGAACCTCGACAAAATGTTTGAACTGGTTCATCCTGAAGACCTGAAACAAATGCATAACAAAGAAGCCAAAGCGGTGGATTTTATTCTGAACCACCTGAAAACTCAAGATATTTTAAAGTATAAAGTGGTTTATGTATTGCGCCTGCGCCATATCAACGGAACCTACAAAACTATTCTTCAGCAATCCAAAACCCTTACCCTTTCTGAAGATGGAAAAGTACAACAGGTTTTGGGCATACATACCGATGTTACTTACCTAAATATGCCGGTTGACCACAAAATTTCATTTATTGGCGATGGGCTCCCATCATATTACTCCTTATCAACCGACAATGAATTCAGGCCAGAAAAGCTGGATTACCATACACTATTCACTGCACGAGAGAAGGAGATTCTGGCCAATGTTGCAAAAGGAAGAACCTTTGCTGAAATTGCAACCATTCTAAACATTTCGCCACATACCATTAATACGCACAAAAAAAACATATTAAAGAAAACCGACTGCCACAACACTACCGAGCTAATTGCCCGTTGTGTTCGCGAAGGAGTAATTTGATTTATCTGTAAAAGTTCATTTCTTCAAGGTATTCCCAACTTTTTTGGGGAACAAAATGCCGAATATCTTTCCCCTCTTTTATGGCTCTCCGAATAAATGAAGAGGATATTTCCATTAAAGGAGCCTCTTTAGCAATGGTAATATTTTTATTGACCTTAACTTTTGCGGGGTTAAAACCTGGGCGGGGATAAACAATTATTCCATAATCCTCAACAATCGTTTCGAAATTTTTCCACTTATGAAAGTTTTCCAGGTTGTCAGATCCCATCAATATTTTAAAATGATAATTGGGATGCTTCTCTTTTAGATAAGTCAATGTGTCAACCGTATAGCTGGGTTTCGGCAAACTAAATTCGATGTTTGAGGCCCGGAAGCGATCGTCGCCATCAACAGCCCGATGTACCATTTCAAGGCGATGATAGTCGGCTAACAGATTATTCTTTTTCTTGTGTGGATTTTGCGGCGAAACCACAAACCAAAGCTGATTGATATTGGTATACTCCACAATGTAATTGGCAATGGCCAAATGCCCGATATGAATGGGATTATAACTTCCGAAATAAAGCCCAACCTTCAATTTAAGATTGGTTTTTGGAGCAAGTATGTCAGTTACCAGGTTATTCATAAATTTCTTGGTCTCCAAAATCAATTTTCAGATTTATAAGCTACACCCCACAAATTAATTTCAGGATAATTCTGAACTCAAAAAGTCAGCTAATACATTTTCTGCCTCAAGATAAGCATCATCCAGTTTATCGTTAATAATAACCACATCAAATTGCGGTGCAAAGCTCAGCTCATGTTCGGCTTTGGCAACCCGCATTGCAATTTTTTCTTCACTGTCAGTCGACCGGCCAACCAGGCGCTTACGCAGCTCTTCAACCGATGGAGGCTGCACAAAAACAGCCAAGGCCTCATCTCCGTAATATTTTTTAATATTCAGTCCCCCAACAACATCTACATCAAAAATTACATTTTTGCCTTGCTCACGAATCCGTTCCACTTCACTTTTTAAGGTTCCGTAGCTGGTTCCCTGGTACACCTCTTCCCACTCCAAAAACTCATCGTTTTTTACTTTTGCTATAAACTCGTCGGCCGATAAAAAGTAGTAGTCTTTACCATGCGTTTCGGTATGGCGTGGTTCGCGGCTGGTAGCCGAAATTGAGAATTCCAGATCAAAACCCTGTTTTAATAAATGCTTTACTATGGTTGTTTTTCCTGCCCCTGAGGGAGCTGAGAAAATCACTAGCTTTCCTTTCATTACTTCTTCCTTTTGCCTTTGCTACAACACGTTTAACAATTGCTCTTTTACGCGCTCCAGGTGGTCTTTCATTTGCACCACAATTCGCTGAATATCGCTGTGGTTGGCTTTTGAACCGATGGTATTAATTTCGCGCCCAATTTCCTGCGATATAAAACCAAGTTTTTTTCCCGAGGCGCCTTCTTGTTTTGCGGTTTCAAAAAAGTACTCGCAATGGTTGGCCAAACGAACTTTCTCTTCGTTAATATCCAGTTTCTCCAGGTAAAAGATAAGTTCCTGTTCAAAACGGTTCTGGTCAACACTTCCGTTTAGTTTTAAGGCCTCCAGGTTATCGGTTAGTCGCACTTTTAGCGCATCTATCCGCTGTTTCTCAAAAGGTTCAACGTCTTTCAACAGCTTATTTATGCTTTCCACGTTTCCAATGATATCGGCTTCAAGCGCCTGGCCTTCTTTTTGGCGGAAATCGTTAATATCGTCAAGTGCAGCCAGAATATTGGTATAAATAGTCTCCCACTCCAGTTCGTCGAGTGTTTCGTACTCGGTTTTAACCACATCGGGTAAACGCATGGCTGCATGCAAGGTGGTATGGTCGGCACCAACTTTTAAATCTTTACTTATTTGTTCGAGATGTTTAAAATACCCTTTCAAAATGGGTTCATTAATTTTTGAATTGGTCTCATCTCCCAGGTTTTCCACATAAATATTAAAATCAACCTTACCACGTACCAGCTTTTCGGCAATAGCCTTGCGTATAATGATGTCTTTTTCGCGATAGAGTACCGGCGTGCGTGTATTAATATCGATTTGCTTGCTGTTTAGTGATTTTATTTCGATGGTAACTTTTTTGTTGTTTACCTCGAATTCCGCTTTACCGAAGCCGGTCATTGATTTTATCATAGTGAATATTTTTATTCAAATTTAGTATAAAGTCTGTAAAAACTGCTGTTTACCCAAGTGATAGTTTCAGCCGCCAACCCAATATATTTTTTTCAGGTGGCTTAAAATATTTTTCTTTAGGCAATTACTCCCGAACCAATCAGTTCGTCATCGAGGTACCAGGCTGCAAACTGGCCCGAGGTAATTCCCCGCTGTTCTTTTTCAAACAAAAACCAGGCGCCATCTTCTTTCATGTGTATGCTTCCTTTTTCCAATGGCTGACGGTAACGAATACGAATATCGAAATTACGTTTTTCGCCAATTGCCATTTCCAGGTCAGGGCGTATCCAGTGCATCTCTGCTTTATCAACAAATAAACCTTTGCGGTAAAGCCCCGGGTGTTCGGCACCTTCGCCCACGTAAATAATATTTCGCTTTACGTCGGTGCCAATTACAAATAAGGGTTCTTTACGGCCTCCAATATTTAGTCCCTTGCGTTGGCCCACCGTATAAAAATGAGCCCCCTGGTGTTCCCCAATTACTTTCCCATTCCAGGGTTTATACGGAAACTGAAAACACAGCTTTTTATAGTTTTCCTCTGTAATTTCAAGATGTTTTTTCTTTTCCATAAATTTTGCAGGAATCTCGATTACATTTCCAACGGTGGGTTCGAGCTGCTGTTGTAAAAAGGTGGGTAAATCCACTTTACCCACAAAGCAAATTCCCTGCGAGTCTTTTCGCTCGGCTGTTGGCAGGTTTTGGCTTCGCGCAATTTCGCGTACTTCGGGTTTTAGTAATTCGCCAACCGGGAACATTGCTTTTGAGAGTTGCTGCTGGTTAAGCTGACACAGGAAATAGCTTTGGTCTTTGTTTGGGTCTTTCCCTGCCAATAGCTGGTGAATGGTTTTTCCATCCACTTCCACCTCACTTTTTCGGCAGTAGTGCCCTGTAGCCACAAAATCGGCGTCAAATTTCAGGGCTTCTTCCATAAAAGTATCAAATTTAATCTCGCGGTTACAAAGCACATCGGGATTAGGAGTGCGGCCGGCCTGGTATTCGGCAAACATATAATCGATTACCCGCTTTTTATAGTCTTTACTCAGGTCTACAATATGGAATGGGATATCGAGTTTTTTGGCTACCATTTTGGCAATCAGCGAATCTTCTTCCCAGGTACACGAACTGGTAAGCACCCCCTCGCGTTCGCGGTAATTAATCATAAACAACCCAATAATCTCGTGCCCCTGCTCTTTTAAGAGCCATGCTGCTACGCTTGAATCAACACCTCCGGAAAGACCTACTACTACCCTGCTCATTTGTACATTTTTAGGGCGGCAAAAATACAATGAAAAAGTGTAAAGGCAAAAGTAGCAGCACAAAAGGCAAAAGTAGCTTTCCTCTTTTTTTCAAGATTTATGAACCGTAACGCCAGGCCCGCAAACTTAAGGCATATTTGAATAACCCGGTAGTTTATTACTTCTGCGATGGCTTTTTAAGGAGCGTATTTGTGCTTTAATTGTTATGAGAGGGAAAATAGTTTGGAAATTTGTGCCAGCAATTCTTCTTTAAGAATTGGTTTCGCAATGAAAGCATTGCAGCCTGCGGCCATTGCTTTTCGGCTGTCTTCGGGTCTTGCAAAGGCGGTTTGAGCAATAATTTTTACACTGTTGTTAAATGCCCGTATTTGTTGTGTTGCTTCAAAACCATTCATTTCAGGCATTTTTATATCCATCAGAATAAGATCAATATCGTTGTTATTTTTGGCCATTTTAATGGCATCGGGGCCATTGGTGGTAACAATTATTTTTTTCGAATAATCTTTTAAAAATACTTTTAGTAGTTCAATCGATACGTGGTCGTCGTCGGAAATCAGAATAGTAAATTTAGCATTTTTCATCTGCTCTCCATTCCCAACCGCTGTAAACTTGTGATTTTTGGTGTTTTGCGAAGGTCGTTTAAATGGTATATCAACTGTAAACTCCGAGCCTTCTCCTTCGGTTGATGTAACCCTAATTTTTCCACCAAGCATTTTAACATACGATTGGGTTATTGCCAGGCCCAATCCTGCTCCTTCTTTCGCGTTTACATCAGCAATATCGGCTTGTACAAAACGTTCGAAAATTGCCTCAAGCCGGTTTTCGGGTATACCAATGCCAGTATCTTTAACAACAAAAGTGTAGTTTTCGTTATTTACGGTTGCCTGCAGGTTAATTTGGCCCTTGTCGGTATATTTTATTGCATTTTTCAGCAGGTTGTTAAATACCGAGTCTAATTTTGTTTTATCGGTATAAACCAGGTTATAAGCCTCTGGTATATGCTGTTGCATCCTGAAATCGATATTTTTACTTGTTGCCTCGGGTTTAAAAAACTCGTAAACTGTTTGTAATTCTTCTACAATGTCAATTTGTTCGAAATTAACCTTTACCTGTCCGGCATGAATTTTCGAAATATCGATAATATCGTTTATAGTGGCCAGCATACGCTCGCCACTTTTCTGGATGATAGAAATGTAGCTTTGTTGTAGTTCGGTCTCCAGTTGTGGTTCCGACAACAATTCGGCAAATCCCATTATCCCATTCATTGGAGTTCGAATTTCGTGGCTCATATTGGCTAAAAATGCAGACTTCAGTCGATCGCTTTCCTCCGCCTGGTCCTTAGCCGCTACTAATTGCTCGTTTATGCTTTTTAGTTCCTGTTCCGATTGTTGAAGCTCGGACAGTTTATTGGAAAGCTCCTCCTGCGTTTGTTTAATAATGGTTGTATCAACAATGGCCACAATACTTTTTGATAGTTTTTCAAAAGTAAAAACATAAAGAATTGCGAAAATTCGTTCGCCTGACAAACTCACATATTCGGTTTCCTGAATAAAACGCAATTTATTATTGGCCAGCGCAACAAGCAATTTCTTAAAAGTTTCCAAGGATTTCTTATTAAAAGTAACACTCAGGTTATTTTTAAGATCGTTTTTATTTTTTGCACCAAACAGTTTTAGTGTAGCTTTATTTATTTCGGTAATGGTAACAGCTTCGGCACATTTTTGCACAAACCCGGGGTTATCATCCAAGTATTTTGGAAGGTCTTCGTATGCACAAGGCACTTGTTTTACGCAGCTAATAAGTTCAGTAAAGTCTTCCTCCCACAACGATACCGGATTATTTTCGAATAAATGCCAAAAGCGTTTTTCATTCTCTTCCAGTTGAATTTGGGCAGCACTCAACTGTTCATTTTGTTTCAAATGTTTTTTATTAAGTGCTTCAAAATCTTTGTTTTGCTGCACCAAAATCCGTTTTATACGCTGTTGTTTAAAAAAATTATAACTAAGAACGAGGATAAAGGCTGTTAGCACAACAATAATAGCCAAAAACCACCCCAAAAAGGCTTTGTATTTTGTTATAAAACTAACCGGTTTATTTATAATTATGCTTTTATTAGGGAGTGTCCGTTCGGTTATCCCAAAGCGTACCAGTTGCTCGTAGTCGAACATTAAACGATTGGGACTCGTGCTGTTAACAGCTATCTCTTCAATCTTTTCTCCGAGCCACATACCTTGTAAAATTGTTGCTGCGAATTTTCCCTGCTCGTAGTGCGAAATTATTTTACCACCCAACACTCCATCGCCTAAACCGTGTTCCCACAAATGAAACAAGGGGGCTTTCAGGTTTTCATTGAGCAGTTGCATACACTGCCCAAAGTCGACAACCTGACCGGTACTGTCGAAATAAGCCGAAAGCAAAAGCACCGGCGTTTCCTCAGGTATTGCCTGAAGCTGCTGTTTATAACTATTGTATGTGGTTTTATGTAGTGCTATTTCTTTAAACTCGACGTTTGGCATTGTTTCGGCCACTTTATAATAAGTTTTTAAATCGCCTTGACCACTGCTGGTGCCATCAACAATAGCATAAACAGTCTTGGTATCGGGAAATAGGTTTACCATTATTTTAACTGTTTCTTTTAACGAAACGGCTTCAACAACCCCGGTAACAAGTGGATTGCTGTTTTGATTTAAGGCCACAGCAATATCGTTAACTCCACAAAAAACAACCGGAATACCAGCGAATAAACTAGCCTGGTTGTCCAGCACAAAATTCAGGGCATTATCGTCGGTAGTAATAATGGCGTCATAAGTACGGGTATTGGCAAGTTTGTATTGCAGCAGTTCTTTAAACAAACGATTACTTTCTGCGGTAAAAAATCGTTTGCTATCCATACATTCAATATCAAGAACAACATTTTTATCGTCGAGTACCGATTTAATTCCTTCAACCTGCTGAAAAAAAGTGGGAAAACCGGAATTGTACGAACTAATTAAAAGCACATGTTTACTACCAGCCAAGGCACTCAAGCCCATTAACAGCGAGAAGAATAACAGCAATAAAAAATTCCTCAGAAAAGGAGTTGAGCCCAAAGCTGTTGTTTGTGGTACTATTGTTTTAAAAAACGTATTCAACGGTTCTAATTTTACATTTTAAATGTACGCATATTTTTTTTTAATGATAAATAGGGCAACAAAAATTATATTTTGCCTTTGTATTTAAATGTAATTACACATGGGCTTACAAGTGAAAAACCAATGGCAATTTACCAATGGTTTTTTTACAACAAAATTCATGATAAGGTTATTGTCTGATGATCCTCCTCTTTTTTTCTGCTTATTATTTTTATTTCGCGAATTTTACTAATAACTCCAAAATGCTTTCCTTTTCAATTGGTTTTGATATAAAACCATCGCAACCATGTTGCAGAGCCAGGTTTTTATCAGCTTGTGTTGAGTACGCTGTTTGGGCAATAACAGGCACATCGGGGCAAATTTTCTTCACTTTTTGGGTAGCTTCATAACCATCCATAACCGGCATTTTTATATCCATGAGGATCAGATCAATTTCCCTGTCTTTTTCGCAAGCTTCAACTGCCTCTTTCCCATTTTTTGCATGTATAACCTCGCACCCAATATCCGCCACCGATTTTAAAATGGTTTCCAGGTATAAATAATTCACCTCTTCATCTTCGGCTACTAATATTTTACAATGTTGTTTTTTGGTTAGGCTCTTGCCTGTTGTTTGCTTATTGGAATCTGCCTGCTCTTTTAATTCGGTTTTAAACGGCAATATTAACTTAAATGTCGAGCCCTTACCTTTTTCCGAATCCACCATTATTTCGCCACCCAACAATTGCGCATTTTCTTTTGCAATTGAGAGGCCAAGCCCCAATCCTCCATGGCTTTGCGCAATACCCTTGTGCTCCTGCGAGAATCGTTTAAAAATCCTTTCCCTATTTTCTTTTGATATTCCTGTTCCGGTATCCTTAACATACAAAACAATATTCTCATTATCCGGATAGTATCCCAATTCCACAAAACCTTCAGAAGTAAACTTAAAGGCATTTTCAAGCAGGTTGCTAATAATTTTATTCAATTTGGTTTTGTCGCAAGTTATTGCACTTTCTTCATCAGCGAGTCCTTTTTTAACGAAAAACGGCAGTTTGCGGTCTTTTGCTTTTAGGTCGAAAATGGCAAACAACTCCATAACAAAATCGTTTAAAAGAAAACGCTTGTTAACCAACTGCTGTTGTTTGGTTTCAAGTATTGATATTTCGAGAATATCATCGATAACCCGAAGTAACTGGTTGCTGCTGTTTTGTATTATTGAGGTGTAATATTTGCGTTGTTCTTCTGATGTTTCCGGTTCTTCAAGCAAATTGGCAAATCCCATAATTCCGTTCATGGGTGTTCTAATTTCGTGGCTCATGTTATGCAGGAATTCCGATTTCAGGCGATTGCTTTCTTCGGCTTGTTCTTTCGCTACCAACAATTCCTTTTCAGCTTTTACTCGTTCTGTAATATCTTGTATAACGCCAACCACTTTAAGTGGAGCTCCATCCTCATCTTTTATCAATTCAGCCTTAGATGTTATCGTTTTTCGTTCGCCGGTATCGTTTGCAATAATATCAAACTCCAGGTTGTAGGGCTTATCTTTTTCAATTAAATCTACCAGGGCCTGATGCACCCGTTCCCGTTCCGGAATGCAGCTTTCAACCTTTTCGGTGGTAAAAGATTTTTGTTCCAGGCCAAAGCCATAAATCCGTTTTGATTCATCAGAAGCCCAGAATTCGGTAGTTTGAATATTGTACTCCCAGTTACCTACCTTACCCATTTCTTCGGCTTTACGGTACCGCGAGTCGCTTAACATCAATTCTTGTTCGCTTTTTCGGAGCTTTTCTTCGGCTTGTTTTCTTTCAGTAATGTCATAGTTTACCCCTGTCATTCTAATAGCCGTACCGGAAGCATCAAATTTTACCTGGGCAAATGCTCTCATATGTCGTATTTCTTTGTTTGGCCATACAACACGAAATACGGTATCAAATTGTTTTTCTCCCCGAATAGCTTGTTGTACTTCTTCATCGGCACGATGTAAATCGTCGGGGTGAATACCATTTTGCCAGGTTTCATAAGCACCTCCAAATGTGTCTTTTTCCAGTCCGTAAAGCTTAAACATGCGGTCGTCCCATGATAACTGGTTATTTACCAGGTCTAAATCCCACACTCCTATATTTGCAGAGTCGGTTGCCAAATCAAAACGAGTGTTTAAGTGCCTTATCTCATCTTCTGCCTTCTTCTTTAAGGTAATATCGGTATGTGTACCTACCACACGAATGGCTTTACCTTCTTCGTTTTTAAACACATCGGCACGCGAATGAATATCTACCCAATGCCCGCTTTTGTGTTTCATTTTAAACTCAATGTCGAATTTTTCCTCCTTGCCTTTTATCAATGCGTTAAGCATATTCCACGCACGCTTCACATCTTCGGGATCGGTTAGTTTTTCCCAAACCGAAAAGTCGTTGGGGAGTTCATCATCCTGGTACCCCAACATGGCTTTCCAGCGCGTTGAGTAATAAATATCGTTAGTAATTAAATTCCAATCCCAAAGCCCGTCTGAAGTGGCTTCCATGGCCTTGTTAAAGCGATCGTTAATTTCTTCTTCCCTTCTTATAGAGTTATATAATTCGTCGTTGATTTGACGCAGCTCTTCATTCAATGCTTCGTATTCTTCGTTTTGTTGTTTTATTTTTTGTTCTGTCTGTTTACGTTCGGTAATATCGTAGGCGGCAATTAATATCGAATCTAATTTTTTAGCTGAAATAATAGGACTTGCCATAACATCAAGGTAGCGACTTGCTTCAGCACCACGCTCCAGTTCAAGTTCAAAATGATGGCGGTTATTCGTATCAATATTTTCCTGGAATGTTTTTATTTGCTGGTTGTGTTCCGCTTTGGCTTTATCTCCAATAAGCGCTTTTATATCCATCCCAATTAGTTCTTTTTCAGGTAGACCTATATAGTTAATTGCAAATTTATTGGCGTAAATTATTTCTCCATCGGGCCGGTGTCTTACAATTAAATGTTTGGCATTTTCTGCCAGCATTTTATAATTTTCTTCCGATTTTAATAATGCTTCCTGAATGGCTTTACGTTCGGTAATATCGTAGGCAGTAATTAATACCTGGCTGTTTTTATCTTTAGGATTAATCTGACTTCCAACAACTTCCAGAATACACTCTTGCCCTGACGGAAGTTTGATTTTTAATTCATATTGATGGATGTTCTGACTGCTTTTCATAAATCCTTCAACACGTTTTCGCATCACTTTTTTCTCGTCTTCATCACTAATCAAGTCTTCAAAATTTAAACCAATAATTTGTTCTTTGGGTAGATTAATAAAATCGAGAGCAAACTTATTAACATAGGTGATTTCTCCTTGTTGCGTATGCGTTAGAATGATATGTTTTGCATTTTCAGAAAGTGCCTTGTAATTTTCTTCCGATTTTAATAACTGCTCGTGATAAGCTTTCTGTTGCGTAATATCTTTTGCAACACCATGTAAGAGTTTACCGGAAGTGTTGTAAATGGCCGACCATGCAAGGGTGAGATACTTTCCATTTTTATGTCGGTAACGATTTTCGAAATAGAAGGTTATTTTTCCGTTTTCCAGATTTTTTAACTCATTTACTGTTGGTTCCACATCATCAGGATGGATAAAATCCATAATGTTTTTACCAAGGGTTTCTTCTTTGGTGTAGCCCAGTGCTTCTTCCCAGCCTTTATTAACCTTTAATATTTCCCCCTGGATTGTGCCAATAAGGTGCATGTTCATGGGCTGATCGAAGAAGGTGTTAACAATTTCGTTGGCTCTTTTGCCCTCATGAATATCAATAACCAATGCAATGGTAAGGTCAAGGTCTCCTTCGGTATTTCTTCGGCAAGAGATAGCGGCATCCAACCAGCGGTATTCGCCGTTTTTCATCAATAACCTCTTCTCAATTCGGTAGTGGTCTATTTCGCCTTTATGCAGTTGTTCAAACAAAGGCATTTCCTTTGCCAAATCGTCGGGGTGTGTAATTTCGGCGTAATTCAGGTTAACAAATTCTTCGCGGGTGTAACCTGTAATATTCAGGTACTCCTCGTTAACTTCTATAACTGTTCCTTCGGCAGAACCTAAAGCAATACCTACATTGGTATCTTCGAAAACACCGCGGAATTTGGCTTCGCTGGCTGCGATTTTTTGTTCGGTTTGTAAACGTTCGGTAATATCTTCAATTATGCAAATGGTTCGTTCGAAAACGCCATTGGTTTTAATGGCCGAGGCATTAATACTTACATCGATAATATTACCGTCTTTTCGCACCATTTTATACACCTGGTTGTAATTATAGCCTTGCTTCATGATGGTATTCAGTGACTTAAAGGCTTTCTCGTAATAATCGGGGTGCATTATTTTGGTCATGGGGTTTCCAACGATTTCTTCTTTTGGATAACCCAGTATTTCGGTAATGCGTTGGTTACAATCTACAATTATACCATCTTTATTTACCGAGGTTATTAAGTTCGCAGCAGTTTCAAAAATAAGGCGGTATCTTTCTTCACTTTGCTGTAAGCTAATGGTTGCCAGTTTCTGTTCGGTTACATCTACCATATGTACCAGATAGGCAATGGTTTTATTATTACTACGAATTGGCGCAACTAATAACTCTACATATAAAATACCTGTTTTTTTAGTTTTAAAGTAGCCGTGTTTTTTTATGGCCTCAAAATCAAAAACATCGGGAATGAATATTGATTTCCCTTGTCTTAATTCCTTTATTTTTTCTTTGGTTAATTTGTCGCTCTTAAAAAAATTGTAGGGTGCAATTTCTTTAACACTATCAATTCCGTACATTTCAAGTGTTCGCTTGTTTACATCGAGTAAATTGCCCTCTGCATCGTAATACTGAATGGCTACAGGTGATTGGTTGAAGAGCTCACGGAATTGTTCTTCACTTTGTTTAATCTTTTCTTCTGCTTTTAAACGCTCTGTCACATCCTGCGCTGTGCCTTTTAATCCTTTTGGTTTATTGTGCTTATCAAAAATTACCTCGGCTTTTACATAGATAAACTTTTCTTCTTTTTCAGGCAATTTGTACCTGAAAGTCATGTCATAACCTTTGCCGGTGTTAAATGCTCTTTCAACCAATTCATTAAGTTTAACCGCATCTTCTGGATGCATTTGCTTAAGGAAGATTTCAAAGTTAGGAGGCAGTTCTGTTTTGTCATACCCCAATATCGCATACAATTCATCAGACCACCAGATTGTATCTTTTTCAAAATCGTGTTCAAAATTACCGAGCTTTGCCATTTGTTGCGAGGCTGCCAGGCGGGCTTCGCTTTGCCTAAGTGCTTGCTCGGCCAATTTACCCTGCGATAGTGCACGCGATAATCGGATATTGTTATAGCTTTGTTTGGAAATCATTTCGGCAAACTCGGCGAAAAACTGAATAGCTCCTTCCACTTTCTTCTTGCTAAAACGCGGAACAAGTTTTATGGCATCCAAATATTCTTTTTGATTAAAACCGAATTTATTGGCTTGTTCTTTATATAATTCAGCATCCACTTCCTCATCGTCGTACAAAAACTGCCCCAGGTAAATGTTACCCATGTGTTGTCCGGCAATGGTTATCGGAGAAGCCGATTCCCACAAGTGGTTTTTGCATTTGTAAAGTTTATAATCGCCAGCAGCTACCCCTTTTGCAAGTACGGTATCACTTTCAATACAATTTTTTTCAGCTTCGGGGCACTTACGATGGAATAGTGAGCAGGCATCGGTCCAGCCCGCACTGGCCAGAATATTTCCTTCGAGGTCGGTTATTCCGGTGCACATGCCGGTTATTCGAGCTAAATTCTCGATTAAAGGCTGTAGGGTTTCCGCATCCATAATATCGCTTAATGTTAGCGTACCCAGGTCGCCATCGGGTTCAGAAATCGCTTTGAGCTTTCTTCTGACTGCAGCTTCGCTTTCTTTTAGTTTGTTCTCCGCTTGCTTTCGTTCGGTAGTATCCTGTAAAGTACCGAACATTGTTTGTGCCTTGCCCGCTTTATCGAAATAGGTTTTACCACTGCCCGAAATCCATTTCAGACTACCATCTGGCATGATTAATCGGTATTCAAAATCAGACTTCCCGTGTTTTTCAAGTCTGTCCCAAAGCTCATAAATAGCATCATGATCTTCAGGGTAAATAAACTGCATATAGTCGTCAAATGTTATCCCGTCTCTTTTGTCTATTTCTAAAATCCGATATACTTCATCCGAAAAAGTAATCCAGGTTGAAGAAACATCCATTTTCCAATTCCCCAGGCGGGCAATTGCCTGCGCTTCAAGCAAAAGCTCCCGGCTTTTGTTTATAGCATCTTCAGCCTGTCTTCTATCGCTAATATCGCGGGCAATCCCGTAATAAAAAGTTTCTCCATTTACTTTAAACTTCTTGCCGCTTATTTCAATGGGGATAACATTTCCGGACTTGTCGATGTGGGTGGTTTCGAAAGTATTCGCTTCGTCGAAAGGAACCGGTTCCCAAAAGGCAAGAAATGCTTCAACCGGAAAGTTTGGGTCGATAACTTCAACGGTTTGGCCAATAATATCTTCCTTATTTTTTTCTAACATTAAAGTGGCCTGATGATTCGTGTCGACAACGATTCCATGTTGGTTCATCAGATAAATAGCATCCGCAGCAGTTTCAACCAGGTGTTTATAGCGCGATTCGCTTTGTATTAATTTTTGTTCAGCTTCTTTTTCTGTTGTAATGTCTTTAAAGGTACAATAGGTTTGTTTAAACTTTCCTTCGGGTGTGTAACCAATGCAGCCTTCAAACGACACGTAAATGTATGTGCCGTTCTTTTTCTTCATCCGAAATTGCACATCGTTAATAAAGCCCTGCTTTTTAAAACGCGGAAAATTCTTTCTAAAATGTTCAACAAAATCAGGATGCAAAAAATCACCAAACCAATTGCCAATCACTTCATCTTTTTCGTATTGCAAAATTTTTAGCCATTGTGGGTTTATTTCAAGAATATAACCATCAATATCAAGCGATTGAAAAGCAAGTGGTGCATTATTATACATGGCCTTGTACTTTTCTTCACTTGCTTTCAGCAATTCCTGCTCTTCGCTCAATTTTTTTTCAGCATTTTTTAGGTTTGTTATATCCTGGTGCGCACCTATCATGCGCAATGGATTCCCTTCCTTATCCCTAATTATCATTCCTCTGCAACGAATCCAAACAGTAGATCCATCTTTATGTCTGTAACGAACCTCCTGGTCGTAAGGACAAGAAGGATCAGCCACGTGTTTCTGAAAATTATCGAGCGCTAATTTTAAATCATCCTGATTTACAATATCTTGCCAGGCACTAGCTTTGTGCGGCATTTCTTTGGGGTTGTAGCCCAAAACTTCCCAAAAACGAGGACTCATCCATTCATCTTCGGCATTTTCAAGATCCCAATACCAGAGTCCGTCGAGCGATCCTTGCTGAATAAAGTCAAAAATAGTATCGTCTTTTTTTAAAAGCTCGTAAAGCTCCGTTTTTAGATAGTGCTCCATAGCAAAAATTATTTGCTTGAAGATAATAAATTATTGCTCATGGTCTTTGTGGAATTTGCAAAACTCATGGCATACATTTCCTATAACATGTTTACCTCTGATTTTAGCTGCTACCTTCAGAAACAGCACACTTAACTACCAGATAATCTGCACTATAAATCACTACCTCCAAACAATAGCTTTATGTATTCGCGATTGTGCATCTTCAATTCGAGGATAATTCTTTGGTAACACCAAGTTTCGAATCACCAAT
Organism: uncultured Draconibacterium sp.; assembly: GCF_963676735.1. Classification (NCBI taxonomy): domain Bacteria; kingdom Pseudomonadati; phylum Bacteroidota; class Bacteroidia; order Marinilabiliales; family Prolixibacteraceae; genus Draconibacterium; species uncultured Draconibacterium sp. The sequence continues at coordinate 3,813,279 of NZ_OY781464.1, forward strand.
TTAAATGAACATAAGATTTTGTTTAGCACAAACAAAACAGCATGCTAATGCTGTGTTATTTGCTACAATTAGTTCTAAAATATAGCCAATTGAAGAGGCGTTTAAACAAACATTTAAATAATAAAAAAAAAGAATCATGGTTGAAAACCGTTCCTTTCTACTTGTTATTTTTTCTTTTTCTGCTGGTAGTTTTTTCGGTGTTTGCTTTGGTTGTTGTTACGCTTGTATTTATGAAATTTGCCGCGTTGGTTTTTTTTCTTTTTTGTAGGTGTTTTCCATTCGGGGCCTTCGCCAAACTGCTCGGGTAGTGGAATTTTAAACACTTCGCGCTCAATCAGTTCTTCAATCCTATGAAATTTGTACATATCATCTTCATTCACCAGCGTAAGTGCCACCCCTGTAGAGTCGGCACGAGCTGTACGCCCCACCCTATGCACATAATCTTCGGCATCGCCCGGCACATCGTAATTAATAACCAGGTTAATGTCTTTTATATCGATACCACGGCTCATTACATCGGTAGCCACCAATATTCGTATTCGTCTTGACCGGAATCCGTTTAATACATTCTCGCGTTCTTTCTGCTCTAAATCAGATGAAATTGCTTCAGCATCAAAACCTTTCTTTTTTAATTTGCGTGCCAACTCGTTGGTTACCCGTTTGGTAGAACAAAAAATAATAATACTGCTATACTCCGGGTTTTCTGTAATGAGGTGTGCAACCAGGTCGCCCTTTTGTTTATCGTAAGTAAGGTAAGCGGCTTGCAATACTCCTTCTGCCGGTTTCGACATGGCAATGTTTATCTGTTTAGGCTGGTGCAATATTTCGGAGGCAAGTTTACGTATTTTTGGTGCCATAGTAGCGCTAAACATAAGCGTTTGCCGCTTTTTTGGCAGGTACGAAATAATCTTTGTGATGTCTTCGTAAAAACCAATATCCAACATGCGGTCAGCCTCATCCAGTATCAGAAAATCAATTTTATCAAATTTTACATAGCCAAGATTGAGGTGCGAAATCAGCTTACCCGGAGTAGCAATAATTATATCGGCCCCTTTGGTAAGCGCCAGCTTTTGCTGCCCCCACTCGTCACCATCGCCGCCACCATACAATGCAATGGAATGTATCCCCATGGTGTAACCTATGCCCTGCACCTGCTGATCGATTTGCATGGCCAACTCTCGCGTGGGCACTATTATTAGTGTTGATGTTTCACCACCGGGTAAATCGGCAATCAAATCCAATATTGGCAATAAAAAAGCTGCTGTTTTTCCGGTGCCGGTTTGTGCGCAGGCAATCAGGTCGTCGCCATCAAGAATTACCGGTATTGCTTGTTCCTGAATAGGAGTGGCTTCTTTAAAGCCCATGTATTCTATGGCATCAAGTAGATCGTTATGAATGCCAAGTTCTTCAAATGTCATTAAATTCTTTTATTAAGTGCTACAAATGTAGTTAAAATAAACGGCACTAAATTACTGCTTGTTTTTATGTACGAACCAAACTATCTACAATTAAAAAAATCATCATAAAAAGGTAAAGGAAATTCAGTTTATAAAAGGAGGGCCTTACTTTAAATTCCTGTTGTGCAAATACCGCCAGTGTTAGCGATGAAAGTAAATAGAAAATATAGAAAAGAAGAAAAAACATAATAATCTTATTGCCAATTACAAAAAAGATAACCAAAAATGCTGATGCCAGGGTAGTTAACACCCATGTATAGGTTACCCGTTTAATTTGGGCGTCGGTAAACAGTTGGTTCAGGCTGGGCATGTTGGCCAGTTTATATTGCTCGCCAAACATAAGCAGCAGTAGCCAAAAATGTGGTATTTGCCCAATAAAAAAGAAAGTGGCAACCAGCAAAATTACTTCTGAAGTCAGACTTCCTCCGGCTCCGGCCCAGCCAATCATTGGCGGCAAAGCACCTACCATAGAACCGGGTATTACCGCAAACGCCGATACCTTTTTTAACGGCGTATAAACCACATTATAAAAAAACAGGGTTAACCAGCTTATAAGTAAGGCCATTGGCGGATTACTAATCGCCAGTATTAATGTTCCGACAAGCGCAAACACCAGGGCAAGCAAAAATGCGTTTTTCGGGCTAATCTTTCCGGTTGGTAGCGGGCGGTTTTTGGTTCGTGGCATTTTGGCATCAATATCGCGCTCTTGCCAATGGTTTAAAACACTTGAACTACATGCCATAAAAAACACGCCAATTGTTAAGAGCCAAGCTTGCGTGTCAACACTTTTTGTAAACAGCACATAGCCCGTTAAAGCCGATAAGGCAATGGGTATGGAAATACGCACCTTACCCAGTTCATATATTATTTTTAACTGTTGTCTCATTTTTTAGAACCACGTTCTACTCCCAGAATGTTTTTGTTATCGTCATGTACTTCCGCTCAATTCTTAAGCCCTTACTTTCCCTAGAGTAAAACAAGCCTATTTCACCGTTTTCAGATACTCAATAATATTTCCGATATCGTCATCCGATAGCTGCCCTTCGTATGACAGCATGAGCCCTTTACTAAAACCATCCACCACATCAGCATTCGGATCGTAAATTGATTTTCTGATGTACTCTTCATCAACTGTAACCTGACGTGTTTCGCGCCCGGTTTTAACGGTATGTTCTGCGCCCCAAATACCTTTAAAGCTTGGACCAACGAGTTTTGTTCCGTCCAACGAGTGACAGGCAAAGCAACCAATATTTTGCATAATGCGTTTTCCGGTTGCCGCTGGCGACTCAATTTCAGCCACCGATCCGGAAACGTTAGTGGTGTCGGCAATCCAGGTTTGAAAAGCCGAATCCTCCATTACCTTTACATACGAATACATATAAGAGTGTTGTAAACCGCAATATTCGGCACAATACAACTCGTAGGTTCCTATTTTTTGTGGTTCAAACCACATGTGGTTATCTTTTTTACCGGGCACCATATCCTGTTTTACCCGAAATGCCGGTATATAAAGGCTGTGTAAAACATCCATTGCAACCAGGTTTAGTCTTATCGGCTGATCTTTTGGCAAATACAGGGTATCTGTTCTGCGGCCATTTTCATACTCGAAACTAAAATTCCACATTCGTCCGTAAACCGTAATTTCCATGGCATCTTTTGGTGCTTTTTGCATGGGTTTCCAACCGGCCCAGCCATAATAAAACATCAGCATGGTGAGTAAAAAAGGAACAACAGTCCAGATAATTTCCAGCTTTACGCTTCCTTCAATCTGGGTAGCTTTCGGGTTTCTCTTTCGGTTGTACTTGTAAATAAAAACAAGCATAACTACGGTTAGTCCGATAAGGAACAAAAATGAGATGCCCATGATGACCAGGAAAGCTGTATCAACTCCCTGCACAAAATTCGAGGCTTTGGTTATTTCTGAGCTATACATAATTATACTCTATAGAGGTAATCTAAAAAGGTTATCACAATTACAACCACAAAAATTAGAAATACAAAGGCCACCATTATTTTTATGTATGGTTTATCGTATTTAAGGTGCATAAAATAAATGAGCACCAAAACAGATTTTATACCAGCCAGCAGCAAGGCTCCGGCCACAGTAAATTCGCCCAATTCAATTTCAGTAATACCGATTGATGCAAAGGTTAGCGCCAGTAGCGCAACCAAAACAATTGCATATAAACGATAGGGAACAATATGATGATGTTTATCTTCAGCCATAATGACAGGTTTAATGGATTAAATAAAACAAGGGGAAGAGGAATATCCAGATAAGGTCGACCAGGTGCCAGTACAATCCGCAGTTATCGAGCAAGGATGGCCTTTGTGCATTTACTTTTCCGCTGCTGACTCCTTTTATGGCAAAAACCATAATAACAAGCCCCACAACAATGTGCAGTGCATGTAATCCGGTCATAACAAAATACAATCCGAAGAAAAGTATTTCGCCCTGGCTCATTTCGTTAAGCATTTGCTCTGATCCGGGCCATATTCCGTGCGAGAATTTTACGCCCCATTCAAAATACTTATTCACCAAAAAAACCAGTCCGATAAGAAAAGTTACACTAACCAGCGCAATGGCTACTTTCTTATGCCCTTTTTGCAAGGCTGTTGTCGACATGGCAATGGTCATACTACTTACCAACAAAATTACCGTATTTAAGGCCCCAATAAATGTATTCAGTTCCTCAGCTGCCAAATGAAAAGCATCGGGATTAAGATAACGATATACCGAATACACAATAAACAAGCCACCGAAAAGTAATAACTCGGTAAAAATAAACAACCACATCCCAATTTTCGACGATTCAGGATCGTACATATCGGGGTGTTCTACATGATGTGCATGTTGATGTTCACTCATATTATTTGTAGTTATATGGTCCGTCATTCTCTTCCAAAACCGGTTCTTCGTCGAAATTTAATACCGGAGGAGGCGATGGAACTGTCCACTCCAGTGTTTTACTGTGCCACGGGTTAACCTCTGCAGGTGCGCCTTTGCGAGCCGACCGAACCAGGTTTACAACAATGATGATAAAACCGGTAACCAATACCCACGAGCCAAAAGTGCTCAGGATATTTCCTCCATGGAATTCATCCAGGTAATCGTAATAACGCCTTGGCATCCCCATCATTCCGAGGTAGAACATGGGCGAATACAAGGCAAGGAAACCGATAAAGAAAACCAGCCAGCCAATATTGGCCCAGGCTTTATCATACATTCTTCCAAAAATTTTGGGAAACCAGTAATGCATAGCCGCAAAAAAGGCAAAGCCGGTTCCTCCGAAAACAATGTAATGGAAATGGGCTACAACAAAGGCAGTATCGTGCACATAAATATCGGTAGCCAGTGCCCCCAGAACCAACCCACTTAAGCCACCAACCATAAATACAAAAATAAACGATACAGCCCAGTAAAAGGGCGTTTGGATATTAATCGATCCTTTATACATCGTTGATATCCAATTAAAAACCTTTATTGCACTTGGGATGGCAACAATAAATGTAAGCAGGGAAAAATAGTATTGTGCAGTTCCGCTCATACCCGCCGTATACATGTGGTGTCCCCAAACCAGGTAACCCACAAATGCAATGGCCATGGTAGAGGCAATAATTGCTTTGTAACCAAAAATATGTTTTTGCGAAAATGTTGGTATAATCTCTGAGATGGCACCCATTGCCGGAAGAATCATAATATAAACGGCGGGGTGCGAATAAATCCAAAACAGGTGCTGGTACAATATTGGGTCTCCCCCAAGTGCCGGATCGAAAACACCAACGCCGAAGAAACGCTCGAGTGCCACCAAAACAAGGGTGATACCCACCACCGGCGTAGCAAGTAACTGAATCCAGGCCGTTCCGTATAAGGTCCACACAAACAATGGCAACTTCGTCCATTTCATACCCGGACAGCGAAGCCGGTGTATGGTTACCAAAAAGTTTAAGCCGGTTAATATGGACGAAAAGCCCAACACAAAAGCCCCAAAAATGGCAGGCAATAAGTTGGTGCCCGTTTTAAAACTGTAAGGAGCGTAAAAGGTCCAACCAGTATCGGGTGCCCCCGAACCGAAAAGTAAGGCAGACAATACCAATACTACCCCGGCAATATATAACCACCACGACAGTAGGTTAAGTTTTGGAAAAGCAACATCTTTGGCCCCAATCATTATTGGAAGCATTAAGTTGCCAAAAACAGCCGGCAGGCCCGGTACAACAACCATAAAAATCATTATCACACCGTGTACCGTAAAAGTAGCATTGTAGGTTTGTGCGTCCATAATGGTTTTCCCTGGTGCCAACAGCTCAAATTTCATGGCCAGCCCCAACAAAACTCCAATGGCAAACATGCTTGCTATTGAATACAGATAAAGAAGACCAATTCGTTTATGGTCTGTAGAAAAAATCCATCCGAGCAAACCTTTGTATTTTCCTTGATAAGTGAGGTAGTTTGCTCCGTTAACAGCATTTGTTGTATGCATAAAGTTTAGTTTAAATTACTTTTTTTCTTTTGGGTTTTACCACCAGGTAAAGCAATAAAACCAACGCGAAAAACATAATTATGGTTCCGCTAACTTTGGTAATGTTTAATACGTATGTTTGTCCAACCGGATCGTAACTGTAACAAAAACGCAGCACTTTGTTTAAAGTTGGCCCCGACTGTCCTTTTGAAGCTTCTACAATAGCCATCTTCCATTCGAATGGTAAAAAATACATGCCATTTAAATACCGGGTAATTTTACCATCGGGGCTAACTACGGTTAATGAGGCTGCATGCAGAAAATCGTTACCGGTTTTTTTATACTTAAAACCTGTGGCATTGGTAGCTTTTATAATACTTGCGCTATCCGAAACAAAAAATTGCCAACCTGTTTTTGCTTCTTCCACCTTTTGCTCGTTGTTCATCAGATTTAAGTAATTTGTTTTTTTCCGTATGCCAAGATCAATGGTTTCGCGCGGATCAAAACTAATGGTCAACACCTGGTAGTCTTCGCCAACCACCAGCTCCGATTTGTCCATTACTCCGGCAACTGCTTCCATCAAAGGGCTACAAATTCCGGGACAGCGGTAATACACAAAGTTAATTATAGTAGGCTTATCAATAATATCTGCGAGCCAAACATGTTCGCCTGATTCATTGATTAAAGCAATACTATCGGGCAAATAATCATCCAGATGTTCTACAACCCCAATTTCTACATCTTCGTTTTCGGCAGTCGGATTTATTACACTCTGAGACCATGCATTACATGTTAGAAAGATAAAAGATCCCAGAAATAGAGTCAGCTTATGGAATAAATTTGTTTTCATTTAAGTATGACCAATACGGTTAAGGTTTATTTAGTTTTTAAATGAATAGTACGTTTTAATTGCTAATTGGTTATCAAAAATTATTTTGAAACAAAAACAATAAATACCTTTTTAGCTTCTTCCTTCATTAAACCCAAAAATGGACTTAATGTTTATGTAAAACTTAACTTTCTTCTTTTTTTTGAACAAACAATTGATCAACAAAAGAATCACCCTCATATTTAAAACGTATTGCTTTCGAAAAATACCGATTTTAAGTGAAAAATTGCCCGAAGGAAGCTGCTTAAAAAACGTTTTAGCTTATTTAGAATATGCTTTTCAGCATGTTTCTTTGTGACTAAAGTCACAAAATCAAAACACTGCCACCAAGAAAAAACCAATAATAAACAAGCTCTCCCACGTTTTGTTCACTGCTCAAAAAAAAAGTTTTTCTACACCAAACCCTATGTATTCATATATCAATAAATTATGAAATAATCAAAATTAGGGCACAGCAACAAACCAACGTAACTAACTCTGTCATAATCATTAAAGGCTTTTTAGTCTTTTATTTTCGCTTGGTAGGACAAGTTTGCAGCTTCGGGCTTATTTTTTAAATTCGTGATGTTTAGAAACTAAATTTCGCTGAATATCATCATCCCATTTTGGAATGATTGGTAAAAAAATAGTCTGTTTATGGAAAACAAATCGCGTAGAAACTTCATGAAAAAGCTGGGCGCATCAATTGGTGCAGCCGGACTTGTTGGGGGCTCAAGTTTTTTAAGTTCGTGTAACCAGGTTGAAACGGTTTCCGGAGATAAGATAAAACTGCTTACCTCGAGTGGAGAATTGGTAGAAGTTGATAAATCGCAACTAAAACCTGCCGACATGCCGGATCTTTCTGAAAATCAGGAAAGAGGTCGAGAGGGCCTGCCCGGACGTAAGTGGGTAATGGTAATTGATTTATCGAAGTGTAGAAATGCACGCGAATGCATGAAAGCTTGCCAAAATCACCACCAGCTGCGGCCCGAGCAACACCATATTAACGTGTTGCAAATGCAGGATGCCGACCACACTGCACCTTATTACATGCCAAAACCTTGTCAGCATTGCGATAATCCGCCTTGCACAAAAGTGTGCCCGGTAAATGCTACGTTTAAACGCGAAGACGGAATTGTGCTTATCGACAACGAACGTTGTATTGGCTGCCGTTTTTGTATTGCAGCATGCCCTTACTCGGCTAGGGTTTTTAATTGGTTTGAACCCCGCGATGCAGAAAAATACAAAGGTGTAACCTACAACATTGAAGCAAATGTGCCTCAAAAGAAAGGTACAATCTCGAAATGCTTGTTTAGTGCCGACCGATTACGCGACGGAAAACTTCCAACTTGTGTTTCATCGTGCCCGAATGGGGTTTATTGGTTTGGCGACCAAAACGAAGATGCTGTTACCAATGGTACAACCAAGGAAACAACAAGTTTTAGCAAATTAATAAAAGACAATGCAGCATACACCTTAATGGAAGAGCTGGGAACCAAACCCAGGGTTTATTATCTACCTCCCAAAGACAGGGCTTTCCCTTTTCAGGGCGAAATTGATGAACACCACTCATAAGCAACTAAATTTTAAACGATGGAAAAAACAAAATCGCCGGAAGAATCCCGGAAATTATTGGATAAAATTACATTCGACCTCACCCGTTCAATTGTAAAACGCGATGAGTTAACCCATTTCTGGTACTTTTTGCTCATCATGTTTGCGGCTGTTGGCCTGTGGGGTTGGTTTATACAAATCCGCGATGGGCTTGGTGTAACAGGAATGCGCGATTACGTGTCGTGGGGAATGTACATCGGGAACTTTGTATTTTTTGTTGCCGTTAGTTTAATTGGCTTCCTTATCAGTTCGGCACTCCACTTGCTAAAAATTAATTGGGCAAAACCGATATCGCGGGTAGCCGAGCAGGTAGCTATTGCCGCTGTAGCATTGGCCGGAATTATTATTGTAATGGACATGGGGCGCCCCGATCGTTTTCTCAACGTTTTCTTACACGGCCGTTTTGCTTCACCTATCATTTGGGACGTTACAGTGGTAACTACTTACCTAACCATTTCTGTTTTATTATTTTATATTCCACTTATACCCGACCTTGCGCTATTGCGCGACCGGGGTGGTTCAGACATCCCGACATGGAAAATGAACATCTACAAAATACTGGCTTTGGGCTGGAAAGGTAACGATGAACAATACCGACTGGTTTCGCATGCTATGCGTATCTTAATGATTCTCATTATTCCGGTTGGTCTTTCTATTCACACCGTAACATCATGGTTATTTGCAGCAACTTTACGTTCGGGCTGGGACACTACCATTTTTGGTCCTTACTTTGTTGCCGGTGCCTTTGTTGCGGGTTCGGCTGCCGTTGTAATTTTAATGTATGCCTACCGCAACCGCTACGGATTAAGCGAATATTTTGCCGAAAAACAATTCGACTACATGGGCAAATTACTCGTTTTTGTTTGTCTGGTGTACCTTTATTTTAACGTAAACGAATTTTTGGTACCTGCCTATAAAATGAAAACAGCTGAGGCCATTCACCTGCGCAACCTGTTTACCGGTAGTTATTCAACCATGTTTTGGTTAACCCAGATATTTGGCCTTATCCTCCCTATCATTTTAATGGTCTGCCGCTTTTTCAGAAAACCATTACCACTAACCATAATTTCGGTTTTTGTTTTGGTGGCTTCGTGGTTTAAAAGGTATGTAATTGTAGTTCCAACACTGGAACACCCGTTTTTACCCGTACAGAATGTTCCGGAACACTTTAAACACTATCAGCCAACAAGCATCGAGATTATGATTACCCTTTTCTCGTTTATGGCTGCCCTGCTGATAATAACTGTATTGGCCAAAATGTTCCCGGTAATTACGATTTGGGAGTACGCTGAAGAAAAAGGTATTAAAAAAGAAATTCTTGCTGAACCGAAAAACTAAAAAACATGAAAATAAAATATTTACTTGTAGCATTAATTTTTTTGGCGCAGCACGTAATGGCGCAGGAATGGTTGGTTCCGGAAGATCAGAAAAACCTGATAAATCCTTCGGAATATAACCTTGAAAATGTAAAAAAAGGAAAAGACCTGTATTTGCTAAATTGTAAATCGTGCCACGGCGATGCCGGCAAAAACAACGGATTGCCATTGGTGCCACCGCCGCCTGATGTTACCAGCGATATTATGCAGGCAAATACCCCGGGCGAATTGTACTATAAAATTACCAAAGGCCGTGGCGGAATGCCGCAATTTGAAACAACCATTTCGGAAGACGATCGTTGGCGACTGGTAAATTACATTATGAATTACAACCCCGCCAATGAACCGGTATTGGTAGAAGCTCCTCCAAAAAATGCAAAAATACTGGCATCGGTTAACGAAACCGAAAATAAGGTGGAGGTTTTTGCCGAGGTAGAAGACGCCAATGGAAAATACCTGGCACTGGCTGAAACGCCTATTTCTATCGGAGCCAAAAAAGCTTTCGGCACACAGCCTATTGGAGAAGTACTTACCAATAAAGAAGGCCGCGCTGAATATCAAATCCCAGAGACCTTAATTGGCGATGAGCAGGGAATGGTAAATATTGTTGTTGAATTGGGCGAAGGTTTTATTACCGAACAGGTAGTACTTGATGCTGCACAGGTAGGACAACAAAAACCAACACCGGTACTCATTCAAAAAGAAGTGCTTTGGTCGACCAACGAAAACGTTCAAACCTGGTTACTGCTATCGTACCTTACCGCCGTTGGCGGTGCCTGGGGCGCAATTGCCTACGTCGTTTTTCAGATTCTAAAAATTAAACGCGCCGGGAAAGAGTAAAACATGAATATATTTTACCTGCTGATAGGAGTTAGTTTACTGGCTGCGCTTATTTTTTTAGGCGCCTTTATATGGGCAGTACGATCCGGGCAGTTTGATGATAACGAAACACCATCAATGCGGGTATTGTTTGACGATGACGATGTGGAGCAAACATCGGATGAAGAAGAAGAAAATAACAAAAAATAATTATCCAACTTATGGAAAATCAAAAATTTAATTACGACAACAAAATAGTAAAGCTTTTTATTCTGGCTACGCTGGTTTGGGGTGTTGTTGGCGTTCTGGTAGGCGTTCTTGCTGCGGCACAGTTAGCTTTTCCGGTGTTCAACTTCGGACTCGAATTTACTACCTTCGGAAGGGTTAGACCGCTGCATACCAATGCAATTATTTTCGCATTTGTAGGCAATGCCATTTTTGCGGGGGTTTATTATTCGATGCAAAAACTGCTTAAAACCCGGATGTTCAGCGATACTTTGAGTAAAATTCATTTTTGGGGCTGGCAAACCATTATCGTGCTGGCAGCTGTTACACTCTTGCTTGGTATTACCACCTCAAAAGAATACGCTGAGCTTGAATGGCCAATTGATATTTTAATCACCATTATTTGGGTGGTTTTCGGCTGGAACATGATTGGAACGCTCATAGTTAGAAGGGTTCAGCATATTTATGCAGCCATTTGGTGGTACCTGGCTACCTTTTTAGGAGTGGCCATGTTACACGTGGTAAACTCGTTCGAATTGCCGGTTTCGCTGTTTAAAAGCTATTCGATTTACGCAGGAGCGCAAGATGCCGTTGTGCAATGGTGGTACGGACATAATGCCGTAGCATTTTTCCTTACAACACCATTTTTAGGTTTAATGTACTACTACCTGCCAAAAGCCGCCAACCGGCCAATTTATTCCTACAAGCTATCAATTATTCACTTCTGGTCGCTTATTTTTCTATACATGTGGGCAGGGCCACACCATCTTTTATACCAGGCATTGCCTGAGTGGGCACAAGCGTTGGGAACAACCTTCTCGATAATGCTTATTGCCCCAAGCTGGGGCGGAATGATTAACGGGTTGTTAACCTTACGTGGCGCCTGGGACCGCGTTCGCGACAGCGCTGCTCTAAAATTTATGGTTGTAGCTGTAACCGCTTACGGTATGTCTACATTTGAAGGGCCAATGATGTCGTTAAAATCAGTAAACCAAATTACGCACTTTACCGACTGGACCATTGCACACGTACATATTGGTGGAATGGGATGGAATGGCGGCCTTGTTTTTGGTATGCTTTACTGGTTGGTTCCAAAACTGTTTAAATCAAAACTATTCTCCGAGAAATTAGCCAATACCCACTTTTGGTTGTCAACTCTTGCCATATTAATTTATGCTATCCCGCTATATTGGGCAGCTGTTACGCAGTGGTTGATGTGGCGTAATTACACCGACGAAGGTTTCCTTCAGTACCCAAATTTCCTGGAAACAGTTACGCAGTTGATACCAATGTATATGGCGCGTATTGTTGCCGGTATTTTGTTCCTGGTTGGGTTTATTATTATGGTATACAACCTGGCTAAAACAATGGCAGCCGGAAGTTTTGTAAACGACGAACCTTCTGAAGCACCAGCTTTGGTTCTTGCCGGATCGCGCAACCCTTTAAAAGAAACCGTACACCGTTGGATGGAGCGAAGAGCTGTTCGTTTTTCAATTTTGGTATTTATTGCCCTGGCCATTGGTGGTGCTGTTGAAATTATACCGATGATATTTATAAAATCCAATGTTCCTACCATTGAGTCGGTAAAACCCTATACTCCGCTTGAGTTGGAAGGACGCGATTTGTATATAAAAGAAGGCTGCTACGTCTGCCACTCGCAAATGGTTCGCCCCTTCCGCTGGGAAACCGACCGTTATGGCGAATACTCGAAAATTGGCGAATTTGTTTATGATTATCCATTCCAATGGGGATCGAAACGTACCGGCCCCGACCTGGCACGTGCCGGTGTAGTTGGCGGGCCAATGTATAAAAATGCAGCCTGGCACTACAACCACTTCATGGATCCGCAAAAAATGAATGAACAATCAATAATGCCAAACTATGCCTGGCTGGCCGTTAAAAACGTAAACCTTTCGCTAACCCCTAAAAAAATAAGGGCGATGCAAACGCTTGGGGTTCCATACGATGCAGGTTATGATGAAAAAGCAGTTGACGACTACCTTACACAGGCAGAAGGAATTGTTGCTGACCTTAAAGCATCGGGAATTGAAACGGATGCCAAAAAACAAATTGTTGCCATGATTGCTTACATGCACAAGCTGGGACGCGACATTTCGGAACAGCCGGAGGTTGCACAGGTGGAATTGCATACTGAAGCAGTAAGCGAAGCTGCTGAAGAAAAAGAAGTAAAACTTTTGGAAAGTGCAGAAGACCTGGAAGCAGGGCAGAAAATGTTTCAAACAACCTGTGTGGTGTGCCATGGTGCCGACGGTAAAGGCATTGCCACCTTCCCAAGCCTGGTTGACGACGAGTGGATTACCGGAAATTCGCCTGCCGAGGTATACAAATCAATTGCCGAAGGAAATGTGGCCAAAGGAATGGTTCCATATAAATCACAGTTCTCTGAAAAACAAATTACGCAGCTAACAAGTTACATCTTAATTACCTTACAAAACAAGTAACATGAAGATCGTAAGTAATTTATTAACCAGCATTGAAGGAATCCAGATTTTTTACATCATCGGATTGCTGATTTTTGTCGTTCTCTTTATTGTAATTTTTATTCGAACCATGCGTATTCCGAATAAAGAAATGGAAGACATTAAAAATTCCATTTTACTCGACAGTGAACCCGGAGACTTCAATAATTCAAATTAAACGTTTAGCTATGTCAGATAAAAATAAACAAATACTCGATCAGGACGAACACCTAATGGACCACGATTATGATGGGATAAAAGAGTTGGATAATCCTCCTCCGCGCTGGATTATGCTGATGTTTTACATTACCATTGGCTGGTCGATTTTGTATGGTGCCTATTATTTTTGGCTAAAGGAAGGTGACCACCAGGATGCCGAATACGCCAAAAAATCGATGAAACACGACGACAAATACCAAATTGCATCCTTATCGGCTGACGAGCTTACTGCATTTACCGACGAAGCTTCAATTGCCGAAGGAAAACAAATTTATACCGATATGGCTTGCATGGCCTGTCACGGAATGAATGGCGAAGGAAATGCAATTGGGCCTAACCTTTGCGACGAATACTCGCTAAACGGTTGCGATTTTGAAAGTGTTTTTAACATTATAAAAAACGGCAACCCGGCTAAAGGGATGACTGCTTTTAAAGGCCAGATTAGCGATGAAAAAATTCAGAAAGTAGCCAGCTATGTACTGACCATGCAAGGCACAAACCCACCAAATGCCAAAGAAGCACAAGGCGAAAAATGTGAATAACACAAAATACCAAGTAGTTAAAGTTGGGGAACAACGCTTCCCCAATTTTTTAGCATCAATTTGAACATATGGCAAATCAAAAGCTCGATTTCAGAGATTACCCGATAAACATGAACGAACGAGGGGGACGCAAATGGGTATATGCCAAAAAGCCCTCTGGCAAATGGTTTAACCGACGTACCATTGTTGCCTGGCTCTTACTGTTGTTTTGGGTGGGCGTACCTTTTATAAAAATCAACGGAAACCCTTTTATCCTGCTTGATATTGCCAACCGAAAATTTATCATCTTCGGCGCAATCTTCTGGGCACAAGACACCTTTATCCTCGCCTTGCTAATGCTCTCGTTTGTACTGTTTGTGGTATTATTTACAGTTACCTTCGGGCGGCTGTGGTGCGGATGGACCTGTCCGCAAACCATTTTCCTTGAAATGGTATTCCGCAAAATAGAGTACCTGATTGAAGGCGATTACCGCGAACGCCACAAGCTGGATAATAGTCCATGGACAGCAAAAAAAATTGCTAAAAAAACATTAAAACATAGCATTTTTATACTCATCGCCTTAGCTATGACCAATGTATTTCTGATGTGGTTTATTGGCAGCGACAGCTGGCTCGAACTTATACAGGAACCCATTCGCGAAAACATTTCAGGCTTTCTGGTGATGTTGCTTGTTTCGGCCTTTTTTTACTGGGTGTATTCTTTCTTTCGCGAACAAATTTGCACTATGGTTTGCCCCTATGGCCGGATGCAGGGCGTTTTGCTCGACTCGAAATCCATAGCCGTTACCTACGACTACATCCGTGGCGAACCCCGTGGAGGACATGGCGGTGGCGACTGTACCGATTGTAAACAGTGCATTTCGGTCTGCCCAACCGGCATTGATATTCGCAACGGCACACAGCTTGAATGTATAAATTGCACAGCCTGTATCGACCAGTGTAATAAAATTATGCACGTAACAGGTAAAGCGCCGGGCTTAATCCGCTATGCTTCTGAAGCTCAGATAAAAGGGCAGCAAAACTCCATCTGGAATACCCGAAACAGAGCCTACTCGGTAGTGCTTCTGCTTATCTTCTCATTTTTTATTTACACCCTCTTTTCCAGACCCGTACTCGAAACAACAATATTGCGGACTCCGGGGCTGCTTTATCAGGAACAGGATTCAACACTATCAAATGTATACAACATTAAAGTTGTAAATAAAACACACGACGAACTTCCGCTTGAATTGCGTGTTATCTCTCATGATGGAAAAATCCAAATGGCCGGAAACACCATGCTTTTAAAAGATCAGGATATGTACGAATCGACCTTTATACTTTTTCTGCCAAAAAGCGAGGTAACCAGCGACAAAACAGAGGTTGAATTTGGAGTTTTCAGCAATAATGAATTAATTGAAACCTATAAAACAACTTTTGTGGGGCCGTAAAATAAAATGGGCTCATACTTTTTACAATAAACAGTACAGTATAACAACTAAGAAATAACGAATGAAATTTAATTGGGGGACGGGTATTTTTCTTTTTCTGCTACTTTTTTTATTAGGATCGGCTGTATTTATAACCTTTGCTGTTCGGCAGCAGGTAAATCTGGTGCACAAAGATTACTACGAACAAGGCGTTGATTATACCGAGCAAATGCGGGTACGCTCCCGATCGAAAGCTTATGGCAACGCACTTAAAACCTCATCAAACGAACGGTTTTTTATTGTTGATATTGATGATAGCTTAATCAGTAGAATTGACTCCGGAACCATCCACATGTTCCGGCCTTCAGATTACACAAAAGATATCAAAACATCGTTTCAGGCAAAAAGCAGCGCCGATGAAATGCATTTTGAATTCGATAAAAACGCATTAATAAACGGCCGTTATATTTTAAAATTTTCGTGGTACGCCGAAGGCATCAGATACGAAATAAACCGCCCTGTAAACGTTCAATAAGACCAGTTTTGCTATTAGAATAAAACAAACGCCATGACTATTTATCTATCAGCATTAATTTTAGGATTAATGGGAAGTTTTCACTGTGCCGGCATGTGTGGCCCCATTGCCATTGCATTGCCATTACACGGAAATACTATTCCGCAAAAAATTTTTGGAGGCACCTTGTACAACCTGGGCCGAACAATTACCTACGGCTTTATGGGGGCCATATTTGGCCTACTTGGGCAGGGTCTGCAACTAATTGGTTTTCAACAGAAGGTATCAGTTGTAATGGGCGCCCTCATGATTATCTCGGTGCTATTCCCAAAACTGTTTAAAAACCAGTACAGCATGAACAAGAGCTGGTTTTCGGCCGTGGGAAAACTCAAAAAGAAAATTGGAGAGATGTTTTCCATCCGGTCTTTTCAAAGTTTATTTTTTATAGGTATGTTAAACGGCCTGTTGCCCTGTGGTCTGGTTTATATGGCTATTGCCGGTGCCATTGGCACAGGCGGCATTGCCGAAGGATCGTTGTACATGATCCTTTTCGGACTGGGAACCATACCTATGCTGCTGGCCATTTCACTGGCCGGGAATGTTTTGGGTCTGGCTGTTCGGAATAAAATTAACAAACTAATTCCGGTACTGGTTGTTGTGGTTGGTATTCTTTTTGTGCTGCGGGGCTTAAGCTTGGGCATACCCTACCTAAGTCCGCCAAAACAAAAAATAGAACAGAAGTTTGAGAAAAGCCTGGAAAGCGAGAGTACTGATTTGCACAATGAAAGCAAAGGAGATTGCTGCAAAACTGATTAGGCAACAGAAGATCAACCGAAAAGAAAGATGGGAAAGAAGCAGGAGAATAGTTGTGTGCACTGCGGTGCCGATTGCGGCAATAGTCCGGTAATTTCGAATGATTTGAAATTTTGTTGCAACGGTTGTAAAACTGTGTATCAGCTGCTGAACGAGAACAAGCTTTACAATTATTACAACCTGGAAGAAACACCGGGGATAAAAGTGGAAGCGACCACCGAATTTGGTAACAAGTACGCTTTTCTTGATAACGACGAGGTAAAAGCCAAACTCATTTCATTTACTGAAGGAAACATATCAAAAGTAAAATTTTATATCCCGGTTATCCATTGCGCATCGTGCATTTGGCTGCTCGAGCACCTGCAAAAACTGCATCAGGGCATTCGGCATTCTTTTGTAAATTTCACCCGAAAAGAGGTTGACATCACCTTCGACGAGACGAAGATTACGCTCCGTCAATTGGTAGAGTTGCTTGCTTCAATTCATTACATTCCCGACCTTTCGCAAAGTTTGGCCGACAAAAAAGAAGACAAATCGTACAAAAAGCTTTTGTACAAAATAGGCCTTGCCGGATTTGTTTTTGTAAATGTAATGACCTATAGCCTTCCGGCCTATTTTAATGGCGAGCCACTGAGCGAAAAACTACAATCGCTGTTTAGCATTTTAAGTTACATTCTGGTGGTTCCGGTAGCTTTTTACAGTGGCAGCGATTATTACATTTCGGCCATTAAAAACCTGTTAAAAAAGAATATCAGCATTGATTTACCCATTGCTCTGGGAATTATTGTCCTTTTTTTAGTAACCAGCTACGAGGTAATTTTTACAGGTGGCCCGGGTTACAGCGACAGCTTGTCGGGCCTTATTTTTTTCTTGCTTGTTGGTAAATGGTACCAGAGTAAAACTTACGAGGCGCTGTCGTTCGAGCGAAATTACAAGTCGTATTTCCCCATTGCAGTAACCAAAATAAACAAACAAATTGAAGAAAGTATTTTACTTGAAAAAATAGAAGTTGACGATGAGTTGATTATCCGAAACAAAGAACTTATTCCGGCTGATGCTGAACTAATTGATGGCGATGGACAGATTGACTACAGCTTTGTAACCGGTGAATCGGCGCCAGTTGCAAAAAAGAAAGGCGATTTTATTTATGCCGGTGGCCGTCAAATGGGCGGAATTATTAAAATCAAGGTAAAGAAGGAAGTTAACCAAAGCCACCTCACTAAACTCTGGAACCAGGATAAAACCTACGAAAAACCAAGCGATACATTAAAAACGTTGTCCGACAGGGTTAGCAAATATTTTACACTAATTGTTATAGCAATTGCCCTTGGCGGATTTAGTTTTTGGCTGGCAAAAGGCGAATCGCACACTGCAATTTTTGTTTTTACCGCTGTTTTAATTGTTGCCTGCCCGTGTGCGTTGGCTCTTTCCATTCCGTTTACCTTTGGAAATACGATGCGCCTTTTTGGTAAAAACGGCCTCTATATAAAAAATACCGATGTTATTGAAAAACTCTCGCACATAAACACCATTGTTTTTGACAAAACCGGAACCCTTACCCAGCCCAACCAGACCAAAGTAAACTATTCGGGAACAGCACTTAACAACACCGAGGAAGAAGCTATATTTTCCTTAACAAAACAATCTACCCACCCGTTAAGTGCTGCTCTTACGCAATTTTTTAATAAACTGAATTACACCACACCTGAGCATTTTGTTGAAGTAGCCGGGCGTGGCATTTTCGGAAAAGTTAATGGTATGGATATCCGTCTCGGATCTGAAGAATATGTCACCGGTTCTTCGGTTGCTGGAGAAAGTAAGTCGTCGATGGTTTACGTGGCCATAAACAACCAGGAAAAAGGCCATTTTACCATAAGCAACCAATACCGCGACGGCTTTGGGCGAGTGCTGAATACCCTTAAAGAAAAATTTAATCTGTTCCTTATTTCAGGCGATAACGATGCTGAAGCACAAAATCTTTCCGGTTATTTTGATCTGAAACGTATGTTGTTTAACCAAAAGCCGGGAGATAAAGCAGCTTTTATAGAAGCACAACAACACAAGGGCAATACCGTATTAATGACCGGCGACGGACTTAACGATGCCGGAGCTCTTATGCAAAGCGATGTGGCCTTAACAATTGCCGATAAAGTGTATCATTTCTCGCCTGCCAGCGATGCCGTGCTTGAAGCAGATAAATTTCACCGGCTGGCTAATTTTATTCGCTTCACCCGAACCTCGCTCAATATTGTAAAACTTAGTTTCGCTATTTCATTCTTTTACAACATTATAGGCATTGGTTTTGCGCTAACCGGAAATCTATCCCCCGTGGTAGCTGCAATTTTAATGCCCATAAGCTCGGTGTCGGTTGTTGCTTTTGCCACTTTTGTTACCCGCCTTGCCGGAAAAATAAAACTTTAACCTGCAATTTTCTCTTTGCCATCTCCCCTCAATTCCATCGGCAGGTACTATTTAGAATCATTTTAATAGGTTTTTATTTTCAACATATGCTTATTATTGCGAAATTTGATTCATCACATTCAGTGAACAAAACGTATAAAATAGTTCCGTATGACATCACAAAATACGTTTACCAAAATTGCCCGTTTTTACATCAGTGGTTTTAAAAATCTTAGCAACTGGGGTAAACAGGTTTGGATCATAATTCTGGTAAAACTTTTTATCATGTTTGTAATCCTCCGAGTATTTTTCTTCCCCAATTTTCTGAAATCGAACTTTAGCAGCGACGAAGAACGCAGCAACCATGTTCTGGAAGTTTTAACAAATACAAAATAAAAACGCATGAATGAAATTGGAATTGCCAGCGAAGCATTAGTCAATTGGTCGAGGGCGCAATTCGCCTTAACGGCCATGTACCACTGGTTATTTGTTCCGCTAACACTGGGTATTACCTTTATTCTGGCCTTTATGGAAACCATTTACGTAAAAACCGGAAATGAAGAATGGAAGCGCATAACCAAATTTTGGATGACACTTTTTGGGATAAACTTTGCTATTGGTGTAGCTACCGGTATTATTCTTGAATTTGAGTTTGGCACCAACTGGTCGAACTATTCCTGGTTTGTGGGCGATATTTTTGGTGCTCCGCTTGCCATTGAGGGCATACTGGCCTTCTTTTTAGAATCGACATTTATTGCCATTATGTTTTTTGGGTGGAATAAAGTTGGAAAAAAAACGCACCTGGTAGCTACCTGGCTAACAGCTATCGGAGCCAACCTCTCGGCACTATGGATATTGGTTGCCAATGGGTGGATGCAGAAACCGGTGGGCATGATTTTTAACCCCGAAACGGCGCGCAACGAAATGAACAACTTCTGGGACGTGCTTTTCTCGCCAATGGCCATCGATAAATGGTTACATGCCACCTCGTCGGGTTTTGTACTGGCTGCCATTTTTGTTATTGGCGTTTCGGCTTGGTACCTGCTTAAAAAACGCGAAGTGGTTTTGGCTCGGAAAAGCATGTTGGTTGCGGCAATTTTTGGCTTGCTTTCGTCGGTTTACGTGGTTTGGACAGGCGACAATTCAGCACGTACCGTTGCCAACGACCAACCCATGAAATTTGCAGCACTTGAAGGTTTGTACAACGGAAGCGAAGGGGCAGGTTTAATTGCAGTGGGAATGTTCTCAACATCGGAAAATGACCCCAGCAACGAGAACCTAAAAGATATGACCATAAAACTGGAAATCCCGAATATTCTTTCGTACATGGCCTTTTTAGATTGGGATGCTTTTGTTCCGGGAGTTAACGATATTGTTCGGGGAAATGAGAAATACGGCATTATGTCGGCCAGTGAAAAAATAGAACGTGGCAAAGTAGCCATTAATAAACTTGGTGCCTTTAAAACGGCCAAAAAGAATGGCGATAGTCGATTAACAGAAGAGCTGAAGGCAGAACTAACCAGTGCTGATTTTCAGAACAATTATTTCAGGTATTTTGGCTATGGCTATTTTAAAGATGTGCAGGAAATGGTTCCGAATGTACCTTTAACTTTTTACAGTTTTCACACAATGGTTGGCTTGGGGTTTGCTTTTATTTTGGGCTTTATACTCGTATTCTGGTTTACCCTGAAGGGAACGATCGGCAAAAAGAAATGGTTGCTTTGGCTGTCGATTATTGCTATTCCGCTGGCTTACATTGCCAGCCAGGCTGGCTGGATTGTAGCCGAAGTTGGCCGACAGCCCTGGGTAGTGCAGGATATGATGCCCACAATGGCTGCAGTTACACGAATCAGCTCCGGGTCGGTACAGGTTACCTTCTGGCTTTTTGCCGTACTTTTTACCGTGCTTATGATTGCCGAGATTAAAATTATGATTCGCCAGATTAAAATTGGTCCACACCATTAAAACAAGGAGGAAACAAGATGTTTGAAAATTTATCGCATGTCGCATTACAACAATACTGGTGGATTTTGGTATCCATTCTTGCCGCGCTTTTTGTCTTTTTGATGTTTGTTCAGGGCGGACAGACTTTAATTTACCAAATAGGAAAAACCGAAGATGAAAAAACAATGCTACTGAATACACTTGGTCGCAAATGGGAGTTTACTTTTACCACCCTGGTAACTTTTGGCGGCGCCTTTTTTGCCTCTTTCCCACTTTTTTATTCTACCAGTTTTGGTGGGGCCTACTGGGTTTGGATGGCTATTTTAATTGTCTTCGTTATACAGGCTGTTTCTTACGAATACCGGCGAAAACCTGCCAACTTCCTGGGACAAAAAACCTTCGAAATATTCTTGGTAATAAACGGAGTGTTAGGCACTTTACTGGTGGGTACAGCTGTTGGAACGTTCTTTAACGGTGCCGAGTTTTCGCTAAACCAGCTCAACCAGGTCGACTGGCAAACACCTTTCCGCGGGCTGGAAGCAGTTTTAACCTTCCATAACGTGGTATTGGGGCTAAGTGTTTTGTTCCTTTCACGCGTACTAGGCAACCTGTATTTCATTTTCACCATTGATAACAAAACTATTGTTAATCGTGCCCGAAAAACCCTTCTGCGCTGTAGTATCGTTTTCCTGCTATTTTTTCTTTACTTTCTGGTAGCCCTGTTACTTAAACAAGGCTACGCAGTAGATCCCGACACCGGTAAGGTTTTTATGGAACCTTATAAATACCTGCACAATGTGCTGCAAATGCCATTAAATACCATCATCCTTTTGCTTGGTGTGGTAGGTGTTTTATGGGGCATTATTTCAACGGTTTTTATGAAAAGTAACAAAGGATTTTGGTTTGCCGGAGTAGGAACTGTTCTCACTGTCTTTGCACTATTTCTGCTTGCGGGTTTTAACAATACAGCCTTTTACCCGTCAAACTTCGATTTGCAGTCGTCGCTAACGATACAAAATGCATCGTCGAGTAAATTTACACTGGTGGCAATGGGATACGTTTCGTTGCTTATTCCGTTTGTTTTGGCTTACATCACTTACTTTTGGCGGGCCATGAATAAGAAGAAGATTTCGGATGAAGAGATGAAAACCGAATCGCACGTTTACTAATCAATTAAAGCTTTAAATATGTATACAGATGCAATAATAGAAATGCTCAGCTGGCCGATACTGATAATTGTTTCGTACCAGGTAATCAGAATTGTTTTAAAAAAGTATGAAAGCAAACTGGAGGAGAAAGATTAGTTTATAGTGTCATTTTACTTTCCTTTTGATAAGGTTACTGTACGTTTTTCCATTAATAACAAATGAATGCCATTCTTCAGGATATACTGAAAATGGCATTCATTTATATAATCACTTCTAAACAATAATTTCTGTGAATTCTTGTTATTTTTACGGCTCAAAACTGAAAACCGAATGATCAATAACAAAAAAGTTGTTGTGGTGCTACCGGCCTACAACGCTGCAAAAACACTGGAAATTACATATAACGAGATTGATTTTAACATTGTTGATGATGTAATTCTGGTTGACGATGTGAGCAACGATGAAACCGTAGAAGTTGGTAAAAAACTGGGGATTAAGCACATTGTTGTGCACGAACAGAACAAAGGATACGGAGGAAATCAAAAATCGTGTTACAACAAATCCCTTGAGATTGGTGCTGATATAGTTATTATGCTCCACCCCGACTACCAGTATACTCCCATGTTAATTCCGGCAATGGCCAATTTGCTAGGAAACGGTTTATATCATGTTGTTTTGGGATCAAGAATTTTGGGAAAGGGAGCACTAAAAGGAGGAATGCCACTAATAAAATACATTGCTAACCGAGGCCTTACTTTCATCGAAAACATATTACTTAATGCCAAACTCTCGGAATACCACACCGGATACAGAGCTTTTTCGCGCGAAGTACTGGAAGCCGTAAATTACAATGCCAACTCCGATAATTTTGTTTTCGATAACCAAATGCTGGCACAAATCTGGTTTGCCGGTTACGAAATAGCCGAAATTACCTGCCCAACCAAATATTTCGACGATGCGTCGAGTATTAGTATTAAAAACAGTACCATTTATGCGATTGGAGTATTAAAAACCGCTTGCCAATATAGGCTACACAGATGGGGATTGGTGAAGAATAAGATATTTAATTAACAAATAAACTGTTTCTCATTTTGCCAAAAAGGATTAATTATTTCATTATACTACTCCTGCCTGCTTTATTTCTTTGGGCAGGAAGCACAATTGAGTTGGCCAATTATGGTAACGATCCAAATTATATTTATTTAGCGAATGCAGCATCCATTTGCGACGGCAAGGGTGTTGGACATGTTGATAATCCCGGAACTACCGTTATGGAGATTGGTGCTATAGCAATAACGCTTAGACACTTGCTCGATAATCCGAATAACGAAACACTTGTACAACATGTACTAAAAGAACCTCTTATTTTTGTCAATACCATCCATTTGGTTTTTGTAGTTTTTAATGCACTAATTTTATTTTTATTGGGTTACGTTGCGTTAAAAAAAACAGGCTCTATATGGGTTGGAATACTGTTACAAACGACTACTTTTTTAAGTGCAAACACACTCGATCATGTCTGGACAAAAATATCACCGGAACCAATCCTGTTTTTTCTTACCTGCCTTTATGTTATTACCCTACTCTTTTTTTATACTTCAAAAGAAAGACTGACTATAAAATACTTATTAACTTTTGCGGCATTAACAGGAGCAGGCCTGGCAACTAAAGCCACTTTTTTGCCGCTTGTACTATTCCCTTTTATTCTTTTCCCGGGAATTAAAAAGAAAATAATCTATTTAGGCAGCCTGGTATTCTCTTTTATCCTGTTTACCATTCCTGCAATACCGGAATATAAAAGAATGTTTTTCTGGTTTAGAAATATGCTTAGCCACACCGGTAAATACGGGCAGGGAGATAAAGGCCTTTTGGATATTTCAACCTATCTGCCAAACCTGATTAAAATAATTCAAAACAATCCTGTTTTTGGAGTGGTAACTATTATTTCAATCATCACACTGATTTATTACTATTTTTTTAATAAGAATAACCAGGAAAGGAACAAACAAGATATTGAAGCAAAAATACTGCTGGGCTTAACTGCTACAAATATTTTCGGGATATTGCTGGTGGCCAAACAATACAGTGGAAACCATTACCTCATTCCGGTAATACTTTTAACAGGTATTTCATTACTTTTTAACATTAAACTTCTTATTAAATCGGATAAAATAGTTCTACCAATATTGGTTAGTTCCCTGATTATTCTTTTCATTTTCATACAGCCTAAGAAAATAAAATATGCAGAACGAGGGTACAGACTAACAAACGAAGAACTGCAATCAACGCAGGAATTAATTGATAAAAGGTATTCTGATTATACGCCTATTTATTACTACCCATATTCGTTAAACAAATTTTCGTCGCTTAAATTTGGCGATGTACATACCCAACACCGGATACTTCCCCATTTAAATGCCATCTACCCAAATACCTTTTTTTACAACTATGCCCACGAGATGTTTCAAAGCTGGAATTCAGAATTAACACTCGAGGAAATAGTTCAACAAACCGGAAATAAAATTCTATTTGTTGGAGGTCCGAGGAATGATGAAGGAGCTGACAAAATGATTCAATCTGGTATTCCTCTTGTAAAAATATATCAGGGAAGAGTACAGGGAGTTTATGAATTGGACTCTGTTAAATTTCAGCAAAAAAATACCAATTCGATTTTGCAAATTGCAGAAGAAATTGTTTTTGATGCTGAGCAACTAAGTATGGACAATCAGTTTTATCTGGGATCGGATAAAAATAGTTTTGGGAACGCATACAACAGAACAAATGAGCAGGCACGTTCAGGAAAATATGCTGTAAAAATGGATAGCAGTGTTGAATATGCGATTTACTATGAATTGAAAAATTTAAACGTAAACGAAGTTTACGAGATATCAATCTGGAGAAAAGCAGATAACAATAGTGGGCGATTGGTTGTATCAGCTAAGAATGATAAATCATTTTATAAATCGCAACACACAGGCATCTTATCCGACAAGCAGGGATGGGAGCTACTGCGGGTTAAATTAAATGTACCTCCTGAGCTACAAAATGACACACTAAAAATATATCTTTGGAATCCGAAAGGTCAATTAACCTATTTTGACGACCTTTCAATTATCAAATATGTTTCAAACCAGTCTGTTTTATAAATGTTGTCTCAGGTGAATCAAATTTTTAATAAAATAAAAGATTACTTTTTTCTGCTTCCTCTGGTCTTTTTTGTGGTATTAACTTATCCCCGGTTGAGCCTGCCCTATTTTTGGGATGAAGCCTGGTCTTATTTCCCGGCAGTTTTTAAAATGTACGAAAATGGCCCGGGATTAATGCCCGGAGCATTATCACTCTGGGAAGCCAAAGGGCATCCCTTATTTTTCTTTTTCCTGTCATCATCGTGGATGCGACTGGTTGGCACGTCAGTATTCTGGGTGCATATATTACCCTTTCTTATTTCACTAGCCACCTTAGGTGCTTTGTTTGCTTTAGTTAAAAGACATGCCGGCATCTGGGCTGCCAACATTTCCATTCTTTTATTCAGCGTACAATCGCTCTTTTTGGCCCAGGCAACATTTCTTTTACCCGAAATGCTTATCACCCTTTTATTATTATTTTCTGTAGACTTTTATCTGGCGAAAAAATATTGGCTCTTTGCATTGTCTGCTTCAGTAATGGTATTAACAAAAGAAACAAGTATTGTATTTATTGCAGGGTTTCTGCTTTTTCATCTTTTTATTTACCTGAAACCAGGCAAAGAATCACGTAAATACATTCTTGAGAGCCTGCTGATATCCATCCCAATTCTAATATACGCACTGTTCCTTGTTCTGCATAAAAAAGAATTTGGATCATTCTTTTTTCAAGAACACACAGGATACATTGAGTTGAGTTTAACATCAGTGTTGCGAAAAATAAAAATGGCAACAAACATTGTTTACAACAGTTATGGAAGAAAGTTTATTCTGTTTGCGGTAGTAGTTGCATTGGGATTTATCTTTTTAAAAAAGAAAAAACTGGAGAACAAAAACTTTCTTGCATTGCTTCTTTTATTAAGCCTGTTGTTTATAATTTTTTCTGCCTTTAACTTTTATACGCAGCGTTACATGCTTTGCATTCTGGCTCTTTTTATAACAATTACATCAATACTGTTTATCCAGGCTAGATTTAAGCAGTGGTACTTAAATCTTATAATAGTTGGATTAGTAACAGCAGCACCACTCTATTATACTTTAGCCAAAAAGACGAACAGTGACAGCGACCTTGGTTATGTTCATGTAGTAAAATTACACAAGGAAATGGTAAAATATTGCGAAGAACAAAATTGGCAGGACAAACCTATCTCAGCCAGTTTCAACTTAATCTTTTGTTTACGCAATCCCCATCTTGGTTATGTTTCTTCTAATGAAGGTTTCTCGCAGGTAATGAACCTGAAAAAATATAAGGAAGCTGAAATATTTTTAAACGATTGTACCTCATTTGGAGAGGAAACACAAATAGATTCTATTGCCAGTATCAGCCGGGTAGCGAAAGAGTTTGAAAGAGAGCAAGCCTGGGGAAAAATTTACACTAAACTTCCGTAAGGCAAAGAATATTATTTAATGAGCTATCTCACTTCTGAAATGACTTAAACCTGAAACAAATTTTGAATTTTTATCTAAACGAAAAGGAAACTGATTACTGATTTGATCTGCATTTTCGTTATGCTCCTTATTATATTTTAGTTCAACAACCACTTTCAGGTCTTCCTTAAACGAATGTTGCATATGATTCCACGATGGCCTTAAATTGTAATATTCCATTTGGTCATCAACTGTTATTCTGAACACTTTATTAAGCGTTGTATAATAACTTCTTAAATATGTATTAAACAAAACCGGTTGCAAACCAGTAAGCTTTTCCCTTACGTCTGCCGGTAAAGTCGCGATATCAAAAATACCTGTTAGCGCTCTTGCATGAAATTCTTTTTTATTAAAATAAAATGAAGGTATACTATATGACTTTTTTGTACCTACCAGCCCTTTTTTTATTTTAAATTCCAAGATAGGAGAATCTACCTTCCCAAATTCGTCGCCATACCATCGCAAACGTACCTTCCAGCGATTACCATTGCCAAAAAGATTATCAAAATAACAATCGAAACCCGGAGTATCAAAGTAGATGTTATTAATTCGTCGTTTTGAAAATGCAGAAATAAAAAATGCGTTGTTTTGTTTAATTATAGCCTCGGTAGCCAACCGATTTAACGGATGGGCTACAAACTTTCGCTCGTACCTAAATGTATTTAATTCGGTATATCCCTGCATTTTTTAAAACGAATTATTATCGATAAAAGAAACCCGAACTCCTGGATTTAGACTATGAACTTTATCTTTAAACTGCTGTAAATCGGTGGCTTTACTTATTTCAACCCAATAAGCTGCCTCAATTAAATCTGAAGATTCATCGTAACGCACCAATTTCGACGATTTAAAAATATCCATTACCTCCGAATCAATGTTTTCCAGCTTAGGCTTTCCTTCTCCATTACTACTGATAGTTAAATACAGATTTTGTTTCCGTGTTTTTGATGAGCTCAAGAACCTCAACCAAATAATAGTCAGCAGGACAAAAGCTGCAATTACAGTTATTATTTGCTGGCTGGCTCCCAAGCCCAAACCAATAGCGATGGTAAAAAACAAATAGGCCAATTCTTCAGGCTCTTTTATTGCCGAACGGAAACGAACAATTGAAAGTGCCCCTACCAAACCAAGAGATAGCGCCAACGAAGATTTAACAATCGAAATAATCAGCATAGTTGTAAAAGCAATCAAAAAGAAATTTGCCCCAAAAGCTTTCCGGCTCGATAAACTTTTTGCACACC
Source organism: uncultured Draconibacterium sp. (assembly GCF_963676735.1). Lineage (NCBI taxonomy): Bacteria > Pseudomonadati > Bacteroidota > Bacteroidia > Marinilabiliales > Prolixibacteraceae > Draconibacterium > uncultured Draconibacterium sp. The sequence goes on from NZ_OY781464.1 coordinate 3,841,421, forward strand.
TGGAATAGGTGTATTCCAAAATAAACGACAATACCAGTATTATAACCGAATTTATTACAAAATCTAATATCGAAATTTGTGCATTTTCAGTAATTAAAAACCGCTGAAACAGGTTCCATTTATCCATAATTAAGTGTTTATTGATATAATTTTTCTGCTATATTTTTTTCTCTTCCGTAAATTTCTTCTCCATTCAAGATCAATACAGACCCTTCTTCTATCTGGTGAAAAATCATATTATTTTTCATTCTCAGATTATTGATTGTAATTTGTGCCGCACCGTATTCAGGCTTTTTAACAAAAGCAACCAATCCATAAACAATATGGCTCATCTCTATTCTATCTAGCTCCAGTTCAGACATATCTTTTGATGCCACACCTATATTGGCTTTATCAATGATACATTCTGTAATATTCAGAAACGAGTGTTCTCCTCCGGAAATTGCTTTATCGCTAATATCATACATGGTGCACCCCGATATGTCTACATGGCTCCCTGAGAAATCAATGGCATCGTTACCAATCTTATTGAAAGTACATCGTACAACCTTGCCTGAGCAAAAATCAGAATCAAAAGCATCGGCAAACGTATTTTCAAACCGGCAATCTTGCACATGAAATTGAGAACGCACGATATTCAGAGCATCATCACAATTAAAATTGGACGCAAATATACAGTTTTCCATTTCAACATCGGCTTCGTATAAAGCAACCGCAGCAGGCGACTGCCATCCTCCTTTATGCATGCTTCCCAATCCACTAAATTCAACAAAGTTCATTTTTGATTTTTCACCTGGCTGAATAACATTAAATCCTTGCGCCGAATGATCGCTTGAATATATTTTTATCGGTTTTTCTTGAGAACCCAGCATTTTTACCGGTGCAAGAGATATAAAAGCGGCCCCATTAACAAAATCCATCCGAGTACCTGCATTAAATTGAACTTCCTCAACAGTTTCAGGGATAAATAAATCGTTGGAAAAAACATACTCCCCGTCAAAAATAATTTTTCCATCAACCAGAGTTAACTGCTGCGGTGTTTCTTCAAGTGCTTGCCGGGTACTTAAACCTTCCGAATATTTCCATGGATACACCTCTGTTTCCAACATAACAGGACCAACCGAAAACAATATTCTTTCTGGCAATTCATCAAGCGGAACGGAAAGGATTTTCATACCATCTGCCTTGCAGGCAGGAAGTACTGGCGCCGGATCAAAACTTTCGGGCATACGGTCTTTCATAAATGCGCCCAATACTTTTATTTCAGCATTGTGGTAATTCAGCAATTGCAAACTTTGTTTCTCACGATCGTAATAAGCATGAACCAACAATGGAACCAGGTTCTTATTCAGGTCAGAAGTGTTTTCATTACTATTCTCATTTACTACTTGCTGCCCGATTTTTTCTACATTTTCTTTTATTTCTGCTAAATTTTCCCGAACCCATTTGGCCTGTTCTGTTAAACTTTCAAAATTAAACTGATAATAAGGAAATTCTTTTTGAATAAGTTGATTTAACGAATCAGCCTGGTTTTTATAATTGGTAATTATGTCTTTAATGAATTCAGATGAACTGTATTTTTCAAGATAGTGAAGGTAATTGAGGTTGAACAAGCTATCTGAGAATACCTGCATAAGCATCAGCTCTTCTTCTTTTAAAGTGCTTATACTTTCCGGATTAAACATCCCCGATACCTTCTCATCAAAACGTTTATAAACTCCTCCTTCTATATATCCATCAAAAGCAATTGGCTCAAGCAAACAAGTTACCGGGTTAAAATAAAAACGCTGATTATGCCAGGTAAAACCATGGTACGATTGGGTGATATCTACCAATGCGTAATATTGAGCCAATTTATCTAAATCAAAAATCCGTGAAACGGGCTTTGTCCTGTTTTTATACTGATACAAAAGTTTCTGACCTTCCTCGAGTTTTTCAAGCATAAGCGAGTCTGCGGTAACCTGACCAACTTTAAACGGAATTACCGGAGCAGCTCCAAAATAATCGATATTCCATTCGCGTCCTGTAACGTTGGTTTCGAGTACTCGCTGCCACATTAAGGTTTCATCAAAGCGCAGAATTGGCCCCTCGCGACGATTTCTACTCTCCACAAGTTGTTTCTCAAAATGTTCTTCCCAGGCATAAATGCCAAGCGAACGATTATTAATATTTACGGGAACAAAACCATAACGAGTAGTAAGTACATCTTCCTTCTCAAAAATCTGATGTGCCAGCCACTCATCCAGAAAATTTCGGGTTATTGGATTCTGAACCGAAAAAGTCTTGAGATGTTTCCAGGTAAATCCTTTTTTCAATTTAAATCGAAACGACCACTTATCTCCACGTATATGGTCGACCAAATCACCTTTCAGACGAAACTTTGCATCTAAAAAATCACTTCCGTCAAACAATACTACATTCGAATAATCCTCATCGTTATTTACCAATACCCCGGTTTCGAAAGCAATATACCGTTTGTCATTTAACTTTCTTAAATCGTTGTCGTCGATGTACAACTGCAAAACATCATTTTTATCATAAACGGGATAATCTTTTGTTTTCCTGTGTTCTATTTGAAGATCGTCGAAATAAACCGAATCAGGGCTATTATTCCATACAAATACCTTCACCTGACCTTTTGTGAAAGTGGGAGGGGTAAAAACTTCTAAAAATATTTTTTCCCAACCATCAGCCTTTTTCTCAACGACAAACTTACCGGCGTTGTAAAAACCATCTCCTCCATCGATAACAATTACTCCGCTATTATTCTGATTTTTCCGCCATGCTGTTACCCGAAGGTACTCATCGGGGCCTATTCCTTTTACATCAGTTGTAAAACCAAAAGGGCTTTTGGGTATAAGTTTTATGCTGTATTCTCCTGATTGTGCTGTTTCGTTTGTGCGCCTGTCGATATTACCAAAGCCCTGTTTACTTCCTTTTGAATCGAGAAAGTGGTGTTTTGACTCATCCATACTTTCGGCATTGCATAAATAAACCTCGTTAAGTTCAGAAAGTTCTTTTGAATCGTAGGAACACGCGAATCCCAAAAACAACAAAAAAAAGACGATAATTTTATTTACTTGCAAATATGGCATAGACCTCAATAAGAATTCGCAAAATTAACAATTCAACAATAATCTTTTTAACTTCGCCCGATATTTATTTCATATGAATTGGGAAAAAAGTACGTTAATAATTTTAAGTATATTCCTTTCTGTAACCAGCTTCTGTGCTTATGGCCAGGAACCATTACTTTTTGGATCGGAACAACAGGATTTTGGGCATTCGATAAAACTATACAAAGGAGCGTATTACGTTGTTGGTACAACCCGAAAAGATGCCCAGAGCGCTCTTGATTATTATGTACTAAAAATCAGGTCGAATGCTTCGGTTGAAAAAAAATATGTTTATGGTTTTCCAAAGCATGATGTTGCCAACCAAATCATTGTCGATGATGATGGTTTTTACATTCTGGGTAGCGCATACGACCATGGCTTTCCTAATGTTGATATGCACCTGGTAAAATTGAAATCCAACGGAGATAAAGATTGGGAACAATACTACGGAACCGAGTTCCAGGACCAGGGAATGAATATGATCCGAACAAAAGACAGTGGCTTTGCAATGATCGGTTTTTCAAACTCCAGAACCGATTTCGGCGATATGTACATTGTAAAAACGGATAATAAAGGAAATCTGGAATGGCAAAATTTCTTTGGCCCTTCCTATGTCGACTATGGTTTTAGCCTGATAGAAAATCAGGCCGAAGAATTAATTCTCGCGGGAACTGAAAATGGTTTTTACAACCCAACACAAACCGATTTCCTAACGCATGACGCTGATATTTTACTGGTTAAAACAAACAAGACCGGAGAACAAGTATGGTATAAAACTTTTGGAGGAAACGGCCACGACTGGGCAAAAGATATTATAACATCAACAGATGGAGGCTACCTGGTTTGTGGCTCAACCCAAAGTTTCGGAGAGGGCAGTTTTGACGTTTTCTTAATGAAGATAAACGAGGAGGGGGAGCAAGTTTGGATTAAAACTTATGGCGGACGAGAGTTTGAATATGGCGAAAAACTGGTGATTGGTGCTGACGGAAATATCTATATTTCAGCAACAAGTGCAAGTTTCTCCGATAATGGTAAACCCGATCATTATATCATAAAAACCGACATAAACGGTGAGCTTATCTGGAGTAAAACATTTGGCTCCAATGAATCTGATTATTCTACAGGAATTGTGGCAACGCCCGATTCAGGAGTGGTATTTACAGGATGGACAAATGTTGCCGAACTGGGTAAAACGGATATCGTATTATATAAGCTTTCAAAAGACGGTAACACCCAACTTATTTCCAGCATTTTACCCACCGACTCGGCAACCTCTCTTATCGTTTATCCAAATCCGGCTTTTCAACAATTTATTGTTGAGCCTATCACCGCGAACAATACCGAATTATCTTTTTCGCTTTTTACTCTAAAAGGGGAAAAAATTCTGGAAAAGCCGATTCAGGCTAATACTAAAAACACAATTCAACTATACGTTCAGGACGGAACCTATATTTACAGGGTAGAAAGAGAAGGGAAACTTATCCAAACCGGCAAACAGGTTATTCATAAGTATAGCCGGTAAATTCATCAAAGTCTACAAACTCCCATTCGAGCCAACTGTTAGTTGGGACATGTTTAAATACTATTGCCCAATCAGGCGCTGCTTTTTTTCGTTCTTCAGGATCGGTATAATAACTCCGGCTTAATCCCGTTCCCAAAAAATGGATACCGTCATCCGATTCAATGTCGATCTTTTTAGCGCCCATATCTCCAAGAATGCACAATACTTCTATGCCCCTGTTTTTTACCTCAACAAGGCGCGGATAAATTTCGTTTACAAAGGTACTTCCTTCCGAATAACAATTAAAATTGTAATAAACCAGATTGCTTTGTGCATAAGTTGAAGGAGGTGGAAGTCCTGGCACCCCGGCCCAAATCCCATGGTGCATTAACAAAACCAGATGTGAAGAGTTTTTGATACTATCACATACATCAACAATTATTTTATATTGATCGTTTAGCTGTTCGCAATCATAAGGAGTTAAATTGGTGTTTAAAACAATGTATGTGATGCCTTTGTTTTGCGTTGTATAATATGTTTTTTTACCCGTAATTTCTTCCAGCCACACCCAGTTTCCATTGCGTGTATCATGGTTCCCCAGAGCCCACATTGTTGTTTGTTTTTTTAAATCGAAAATACTATCGATATAGGCTAAAGTGGAATACGACATCATACTTTCTGAACAAACATCTCCGCCTAGCCAGATACCATCGTATGACTCAAGATCAATATTCTGAATTCGCAAATCTACCTTATATCCGGGCGTATAATATTGATATGTATGCCCCATAAAAAGATAAGAAAGTGTATCTTTTTGAGCACTGGTGTTTATAAAAAAAGTAATTATAAACAGAAATATAAAAATGCCTTTGGTCATTTCGCTGGTTTTCTTAATTCGTGCCCAAAGTTAAGCTTTTATTCTTACCACAAATTTCCTTCGGGCTGATTGAGTACAGACACCTACCATAATCAGAAATCTTTTTTATGTTTGTATTCTCATTTAAATCCAAAAAACCGAACAGTGAAGCCTAAAATCCAAAAAAAACATATTCCCTGTCTGCTACTGATTTTTTTTGGTTTGGTTATGTTTGCCATGGGGATACTAAACCATTACTTTTTTAGAACAGCCACCCATGATTATGGCAATTATAATTTTGCATTTTGGGATTATTCGCATTTCAAATTAAGTCCAATTCCAACCTTCAGAGGCAATTTCCTTCAAGACCACTTTTCATTAACCCTCATGTATTTTGTTCCTGTTTACTGGCTTTTAAATTGGTTAACCCAAACCTATACTTTAATTATTATTCAATGCGCTCTGATTGTTATTGCTGCATGGTATTCATACAAAATTGTAAGATTAAGGTCTGAAAGTATATGGTTGGGAACAGGTATTATGCTGTTTTATTTCCTGTTGCTTGGAAGGTACACCGCATTTTCTGCAGATGTTAACCTGGCAATTATATCGTCTTGTTTTATTCCGGTATTCTTATATTACTTTTTTACCCAAAAATACTTTCTGTCCTTTATCATTCTATTCTTATCCCTTTTCTCACGGGAAAATATTCCGTTGTGGTTTATTTTTATTTTCGCGGTCCTAATCATAGATCAGCGAAAAAACCAAAAAGCAGTATTAATTGCAACGGCAGGCATGGTCATTTCTGTGCTTTATTTTATTCTTCTGTTTAAAGTATTTATACCCTCGGTTGAAACGGAAGGAATAAGTTACAGCTTATTTAACTATTCGGCACTGGGAGCAACTCCGGGCGAAGCACTTGCCTACATACTACGGCACCCTATTGATGCCATTAAATTATTCTTTGTTAACCATAAAAATAATCCGACATACGATTATGTAAAGGCCGAGTTTTATTGGGTTTACCTTATTTCTGGAGGATTGGTGCTATTTTTCAGGCCAAAGTATCTAATCTGGTTTATTCCCATTGTTGCCCAAAAAGTATTAAACGACAATCCTACCCGCTGGGGGATTGCATCCTATTATTCAGTTGAAGTTGTAACATTGCTGCCGCTGTCGGTGTTTTTAGCCATTGCATCGTTTAAAACAAGCTGGTTACAAAAAACGGTGATTATTATGGTTTGTGTTGGAACCCTTTTTATGACCATAGTAAAACTTGAGCCATCGAACCGCAGAATACCCTGGACCTTAAATACATCGAAAGAAAAGGTGTATAGCAAAGCTTTTTACACAACTCCTTATCATATCAAAGAGGTTAATAAGCTTATAAAGATAATACCTGCAAACGCAAGAGTAAGTGCTTCAAATTACATTCTTCCTCATTTGGCCCAACGAAAATCAATTTATTACTTCCCTAATATTAAGGATGCAGATTACATTGTATTTTCTGTGTTCGACAATCATTACCTACTAACGCACATGCAAAACGAAAACGAACGAAACAAATATTTTTCCGATACTAACTGGAAACTTGTTGAAAGCAGTTTCCCTGTTTTTCTATTTAAAAAAGCTGAATTGTCAGCCAATGAGTCAAACAGCTGGAAAAAAGGGATATGGTCGGTACAAGACACCATATCGTGCGATTACGAAACTAAAGACTCATCTGGAAAGAATATTCTTTTTTCGAACGGAGAAAAAGCTGAAAAAACAGATTTACACTCCAAAGAACAATCCCGCTCGCTTGGCAACAGTATCAGACTTACTCCGGAAGCTCGCTATGGTTCCAGAATAAATCTGAATGTTGATAATAACGATTATTTGGAAATAAGTTTTTGGGCTCTTTGCGATGATGTTAAGCAGGTACATCTGGTTTCTGATTATGGAGACAGTCATCATTTTCATTGCAGCGAAAGCTATAATACTGATTCGCTGGGATGGAAAGAATATGTACTGAGTTACTGGATTCCACAGAAATCAGAATCTAATGATTGTTCTATGCACATATGGAACAGTGGAGGTGGTTCTGTTTACATCGATGATCTGGAAATAATTAAAAAGAACCGCTAAATGAATAAAACCATTGGAAAACTAATGGGCTTTAACTTCAGCATTCAAACTTTTTACAAAAAGTTTTTTTCGATCTTTATTCCAAATATACATTTTAATAATTGAGGATTGGGGAATATCTGCCGAGAAACGTGTGTTAACAGTGGCTTTCTTCCAGTCAGAATCATCCTTACCCCATAGCAGCGATAGTTTTTCGTATCGTAAATTCTCCCTTTCATTTTCCACTGAAATAATTAATAAAACCTCCTTTTCAAAGATTTCGGCATCGCCCATAAATTCGATCGACAATTCAACATCAATAATTTCACCGGAAGGGAGCTCATTCATAGCCACAATTATATTCGGACTATATTCGGTTGCGGGAGACATCTCCAGAGCATTTTCTCCATTATATTTTAAGATCTGAGGCGCATCAGATTCTGCAATTCCCAAATCTCTCACTATTGTTTCCGAACTGCCCGAAACCACCCTGTTTTTAACCTTTTGGAAAATATAAACCCCGTAATCATGGCCTCCCAATACGGTTATTTTTTGTACCGGCAACAAGGTTTTTACCAATTGAAGCGACGCATCGTTTTTGAGTGTAGCAAGGCTTGTTCGTCCTTCGTTGGGGCCAAAATGTGCATCCCAAACAATAATATCTCCATAATCCATCGAATTCGATGGCTTCAACTTATCACCTATTCCCCAATTGCTTTTCGTTTTATCGTAAGGATCCAAATCCAAATGAAAAACAATCATCGGGTTAAAATAATAGATTTTACCATTCAGCTGGTTTTCTTCCAAGAACCGGGCACTTTTTTCTATTAACTTATCCGTTTCCGGTGCTTTTACCGGCAAATCACTTTTAAATAAAAACAACAATAGCTGACTTGCCATAACAAAACCCGCAATTACCAGTATTGCTCTTTTTCCTTTTGTTTTATCAAGAATAAACTCCAGTCCAGCTGCCGCCGATAATGCAGCCAAAGGAAGCACTCCGCCAATAACACGTATTAATCCCAACGATCCGCCTCGACCTTGCCACCAGACATAGCTATGCGCTGCAAAATAAGTTAGCCAGCTTCCAACGACAAGAATATAACGAATTGTTTTTGGGCTTGTCAGTGAAAACTTTTTTAACACATCGGTGGTCTCCACTACCAATCCAATCAAAATTAACGTCAACATAGGAATACCAAAAATTGTGTCGCTTTTTTTAATAAAGTGAAAAAGGCTTCCATTACCATAAACGCTTTCTCCGGTTGGATAAGGGAAACGGTTAATAATCCACAAAACATCGCCAAATGCCAAAAAGCCAACCAGCGAATAAAAAAGAGTTCCGGTTAGCAAAAACAAAACTGAACGATAGGATCGACTCAGAACAAGTGCCGCAGCAAATACCGGAAGAAATACAATTCCTTCTGATCGGACAAAAGGAATAAATGATAAAACAATAGCTGAGAAAAGATATTTTTTAGCTAAAAAAAGGTAAACGGATATAATCAGCACTAAACCAAATAAAACTTCGGTTAGGCATGAAGTTGTAAGTACAAAATAGATAGGAGCAAAAGCAGCGAGTACTGTTATACTAAACGCACTTTTAGGGAAGTATTGTCTTGCAATTATATAAACAACATACAAAGAAAATACAGCAACAATAAGGTTAAAAATCTGCGCCAACTTAAATCCACCAAGTGCAAAAAATGACAGGAGTGTTGTATAAACGGGCTTTCCCCACAAATCAAGAAATAAATGCGGGTACTTAAATGCATATTTTGCAATATGATAATGCGAAATACTATCTGCTCCTCCAAATGTTTTTTCGTTGAGAAATATAAGAACAAGCTGAAAAACAATTAATAAAAAGAAAAACACATATAAGCCCAGCTTCTCGGGATCCTTTCTCATGGTCACATTATTATCGTGAAAAAATATTATACTTCAAAATACACCACAGCGCTCTCAGGCCATCTCTCCAGCCAATTTTCTTACCATCGGCATAAGTTCTTCCGTAATATGAAATACCTACCTCGTAAATTCTGATATTGGGTACACGAGCCACTTTTGCAGTTACTTCGGGTTCAAAACCAAAGCGGTTTTCTTTCAAAACCAGCGATTTTATTATTTGTGCATCAAATAGCTTGTAGCAAGTTTCCATATCGGTAAGGTTCAGATTGGTAAACATATTCGACAAAAAAGTGAGAAACTTATTGCCAATGGAGTGCCAGAAGAATAAAATGCGGTGCGGATTGCCACCCATAAAACGCGAGCCGTATACCACATCGGCAAAACCTTCGGCAACTGGCTTAAGTAAATGGTTGTATTCTCTGGGGTCGTATTCTAAATCAGCGTCCTGAATAATTATATAATTGCCCCTTGCCTCTTGAATTCCAAGGTGCAAGGCAGCGCCTTTACCTTTGTTCACAGGCTGGTGCAGTTGACGTATTTCAACTTCCGTATGCTTTTGAATGTATTGATCAATTATATCGGATGAGTTATCAGTTGAACAGTCATTGATTAAAATAATTTCCTTTTCAAAATTATGGTTAAGACTTACATCAATTATTTTATTCAAAATTAAATGAATCGTTTTTTCCTCGTTATAAACCGGAATAATGACCGACAGTAGATTTTGGTTCATTCTTAAAAAATTTCCTTCAAATATAGGTTAATTTCCTTCGCTTACTTCTTTAGCTCTCAACAAATATATGAACTGAACACAGGAGTACTTAGTATAATTTTGCGCGAAAATCGTTTGAAAATTCCAAATTATATTTCACCTTTAAAATTACAAACAGAACTAATATGGCAAAATCGCTGGTAAACACTAACGCAAAATTTGGCACCCTTCCGGTTTTTTTAACGGCGCTATCAACTATTCTCGGAGCAATTTTATTTTTGCGTTTTGGCTGGGCAGTAGGGCAGGTTGGCTTTATTGGTGTAATTGGTATAATTGTTTTAGGACATGTGGTTACCATACCTACGGCATTTGCAGTTGCCGAAATTGCTACCAACCAAAGGGTACAAGGCGGTGGAGCCTATTACATCATTAGCCGGTCGTTTGGTCTGAATATTGGCGGGGCAATTGGTATTGCGCTTTACCTCTCGCAAGCCATAAGTGTAGCCTTTTATGTAATTGCCTTTGGAGAAGCCTTTGAACCGCTTATTAGATGGATTGGTGAGAGTTACAATTTTTACATCCCCGACCGTCGTTGGATTTCCATACCTACCATGGTGCTGCTATCGGTGCTTATATTAACAAAAGGGGCAAATGTTGGAATGAAAGCCCTTTATGTGGTGGTGGCTATTCTTCTCACTTCAATAGCCATGTTTTTTATGGGCGAATCATCTATTAAACCCGACAAAGTTGACTTTCATGTAACCATAAGCAATCATCTGCCATTCTTCTACGTTTTTACCATAATTTTTCCGGCATTTACAGGTTTGGCTGCCGGCCTGGGGCTTTCGGGCGACTTAAAAGACCCAAAAAAATCAATTCCTCGCGGCACCCTGTGGGCTACGGTGGTGGGTATGCTCGTTTACATTGCTGTGGCCTATAAATTCACAATTTCGGCATCTCCCGAGGACCTGGTTTCCGACCAGCTGATAATGAGCAAAATAGCCATTTGGGGTCCCATTATTCCGGTTGGCCTTGCTGCTGCATCGCTTAGCTCAGCACTGGGATCGATAATGGTAGCACCACGCACCCTGCAGGCCATAGGCTTCGACGATATTTTCCCCCAGGGGAGCCTCAACCGCTGGTTTGCCAAAGGCCGAAAAAAAGATAATGAACCCATTAACGGGTCGCTGATTACCATCATTATTGCTTTTGTTTTTGTGGTTATTGGCGATGTTGATTTTGTAGCTCAAATAATCTCGATGTTTTTTATGGTTACCTACAGTGCCATCTGCCTTATTTCGTTTCTTGAACATTTTGCTGCCGATCCGGCTTACCGGCCAACCTTCCGTTCCAGCTGGCATTTATCGTTGCTGGGCACACTGGCATCGTTCTGGTTAATGTTTAAAATGAACGCCACCTATGCTGCTGTTTCGGTGGTAATTATGGCCATTATTTACTACGTTATCATGTTAAACAACGAAGAAAACCAGGGACTAAACAAATTATTCAGGGGTGTTATTTTCCAGCTAAGCCGGCAATTACAAATTATGCTTCAACGGGCCGATAACGAAAAAGACAAGGGCTGGCGACCATTCGGTGTATGCATTTCGCACGACACTTTTAAGCGGCGCTCAGCTTTTGATATCATGCGCTGGATTTCGTACAAATATGGTTTTGGTACCTACATTCATTTTATAAAAGGCTTACTGAATGAGAAAAATACCAACGAATCAAAAAACATTCTCGACCGATTGATTCAGTTGTCTGCAGGAAGCAAAAACAGGGTTTACCTCGACACAATTATTTCGCCGTCGTACACCTCGGCAATTGCCCAGGTAGTGCAGCTTTCAGGAATATCTGGCAAAGGCAACAATCTTATTCTTTTTGAGTTCTCGAGAACCGATCCCGGAAATTTAAAGGAAATTACAGCCAATTACGAAATTGTTGAATCGGCCGGATTTGATATTTGCATCTTAAATACCTCGTATAAAAGTTTTGGTTATAAGAATGAAATTCATATTTGGATTAGCCCCGAAGATTACGTTAATGCCAACCTGATGATTTTGCTGGGTTACATTATTTTAGGCCATCCGGAATGGAAAAAGGGAAAAATTAAAATTTTTGCACTTTACCCCAAAGAGGCTATTGAAGAAAAACGCAAACAATTAATGGAACTGATAAAAGCCGGCCGCCTGCCCATTAGCCCGTCTAATATTTCGATGGTACCATTTGATACCGGCGATCGCAAAAATGTAATCATGAAATATTCGGGCGATGCCGACCTTACAATAATTGGCTTTACAACTGATGCATTAAAAAATATTAAAGAATTTAGCGAAGGCTACAACGACCTGGGCAACATCCTGTTTGTGAGTTCTAACCGGGCAAAAGCAATAAACTAGCTGTTGCTTTCGTTTCTTCAACTGGCATTTTTAGCTAATTTTGAACCACATAAAAAGCTTCAACATGGAAAGAATAGCCATATTCCCCGGATCGTTTGATCCTTTTACCATCGGACACGAGTCAATTGTTCGGCGTGCCATTTCAATGTTCGATAAAATTTATATCATGATTGGTTTTAATGCCAATAAGAAATCATTCTTCCCCATTGAGAAAAGGCTGAAATGGATAAACCAGGTGTTTAAAAACGAAGCAAAGGTTGAAGTTAGAATGCACGAAGGACTAACCGTTGATTTTTGTAAAGAAGTGGGTGCCAAATACATCTTACGCGGTATTCGTACCTCTTCAGATTTTGAATACGAACGAGCCATTGCCCAGGTAAACAAAAAAATGCACCCTGAAATTGAGTCGGTATTTCTACTTACCCTTCCGGAGCATACTCCAATAAATGCCACCATCATCCGCGATATTGTTTCGCATGGGGGCGATGCAAGTATGTTTTTACCCGAAGGATTAGACATGAGCGAATTTAAAGTTGATTAGCCCATGAGCAGTATTCGTTTTTTTGTTGTTTTTTTTCTCGTTGTATCTTTTTTCATTTCTGCAAAAAGTGCTGAAATCAGGTGTTCGAACCCGGCTTATGCCAACCAAACACTCCAGTTTTATGCCTATGCTGATCCGGTGTCGAATGAGACTCAAAATTTATTTGCCCTGAAAATTGATAAAAACGGGAATGGATCCGTAAACATTCAACTATCGCAGCCGGTTTTTGCATTCTGCGAGTTTGGAATATACCGGGGCATGTTGTTGCTGCAACCCGAAACAAAAATAGGATTAAAACTCCCGCCCTTAAAAAAGAAATCCTTCTCCGACGAAAAGAATCCTTATTTCACGCCCGTCTCTTTTTGGTTTTACTCAACAGACGGGGCTCAGCTAAACGATAAAATAAGCAAGTTTGAACAAAAGTTAAACGAACTTACCGACAAAGATTTTAAGCGCTTGTACTTTCAGCAATCAAAAACAGCTTTCGCGGCACTTTCAACCCAACTGGATACTATCTTCCCGGAAACTACGCCCGCATGTTTTAAGCTGCACAAGTTACTTCGTTTAAAACTAATTGAGGCAGATATTTTTCGTTTGCGCCCCGAACAGTACAGCTCTGTTTTTCAAGATATTGAACCAGCGCTGTGGCAACAACAGGCATTTAACACCCTGTTTAACAAAACTTTCGACGAGCAACTAAGTTTTTCGGCCAAAGCCATTGGCGGAACAAAAATTTCGGAAGCTGTGGCAACTGAAAACATAAAGGTGCTGATTGAATTTATAAGCACCAAATATAAGCTTACCGGACAAGTGGCCGATTTGGTTTTACTAAAACTATTACACGATGGATTTTATTCCAATGATTTCTCGAAGAAAGCCATTAAAAACATGATTGCCAGCAACTACTTTGCACAAAACAAAACGCCAAAAATAAAGGAAACAGCAAAAAACATAAGTATTAAAATTACCTTTCTGGAAAAAGGAAGCGAGGCTCCGGCGATTTGTTTAGCTAATTTGCAAGGAGAAAAACATTGCACCAATGCCGGCAACAAAAAATTCAAATACATTGTTTTTGCCGATGTTGAAACAGTTGTTTGCCAGGAACATTTAAAATACTTAAGCCGGATTAACGAACTATTTGGCCGGCATCTCGATATTTTTATTGTTCTACGGAATACTACCAAATCAGGCATCGATAGTTTTTTTAGCACCCACAAGATCCCCGGAGAAAAATTACTTGACACCAACGCAAAAGCAATTGCCGATTATAAAATCCGGTCGTTCCCTCAATGTTTTTTGTTCGATGAAAATCATCGGGTAGTTTTTAACGATGCGAAAGCTCCGCTAAATGGTTTTGAGCAGCAATTTGGCTCGTGGCTTCAAAAAGAGTTGTTTATGCGGCAACGAAATCAAGCCCGGTAAATACGAATTAAAGCTTTTAAGTTTTCGTAAGTATTTTCCAAAACCAAATCGAGCTCTGCAGGCCGAAACCAACGCAGTTTTGTAATGTTCTCATCCAATTGCGGTATTCCGTCATCTTGCCCCCGGTAGTCCATTTCGTACCAGAAAGTTTCTTTAAAAACCCACCTCCCCCGTGTAGCTTTATAAGGCGACTGGTAAATGTGGTAGGTTGATGGCAATTGTTTTATTATCGAATGCCCTGAAATACCACACTCTTCTTCCACTTCGCGCAAGGCAGCAGTTTCGCAGCTTTCGCCTTTATCAATTTTCCCTTTCGGAAGATCCCATTTGCCGTTTCTGAAAATAAATAACAGCTCCTCTCCCCGCCGCACTACGCCACCGGCTGCATTAATTTGTAAAAACGACGACCGGAAATCCTGAAACAATTCCTGTGCTTTTAAATGTTCTACAACAGTTTCTTCCTGCTCCCCTGTTTCAAACTGTTGCAACCAGTCGGAAATGCTGTTCTCATGGCATTTTGCAATTAATTTGCTGCTTGGTTTACTCAATGTTATATTCGCGCCCGGCACAAATGTTATCCTCTTTTCATTAAAAAAAACTTTATACTTTTGCATCGAATTAAAATTGCACATTATTATGGAATCAACTCAAATTGAAATAACCAAAAGATTATTAGAAATAAACACCATAAAGATACAACCAGATAATCCATTTACATGGGCTTCTGGCTGGAAATCTCCAATTTATTGCGACAACCGGAAAACACTTTCATATCCTGATACACGCTCCTACATTCGCGATGCGTTTGTAAAACTTATTCAGGCAAAATACCCCGAAGCAGAAGTAATTGCCGGTGTTGCGACTGGCGCCATTGCTATTGGTGCTCTTGTTGCCGATAAACTGGGGCTACCGTTTATTTATGTTCGCTCGAAACCCAAAGGACATGGACTGGAGAACCTGATTGAAGGTGACCTGAAACCATTTCAAAAAGTTGTTGTAGTTGAAGACCTTGTTTCTACAGGAATAAGCAGCCTTAAAGCTGCCGAAGCCGTTAACAACTTTGGAGGAGAGGTTGTTGGTATGGTTTCTATTTTTACTTATAACTTCCCGCTGGCAAACGAGAATTTCAAAAAAGCAGGTATTGAGCTTACCTCTTTAAGCCGGTACCAGATTTTAATCGACCTTTCACTTGAGAAAGGCGACATCTCAAAAGACCAGGTGGAATCGTTAATGGAATGGCGCGAAGATCCTGCAAACTGGGGAAAATAAATCGATATTGAATTAGCAACTAAATATGATCCCGCCTTTGCGCGGGATTTTTTTTCATTAGCAATATGGCACTTAATAAATACGTTAGCGAAGTAAAGGTTATTGAACATAACCAACAGATCGTTTTTAACTATTTGTCGAATTTCGAAAACCTTTCGACGTATCTGAACTCGGGCCTGATTGAAAAGATTACCGAGAAAGTTCCGCAAATTAAAATTACTGATTTCGAATCGGATAAAGATTCTTGCAAATTCAACATTACCGGGCTTGGTCTTGCCGAAATTAAAATTGTAAACCGCGAACCTTTTAAAACCATAAAAGTAGAGAGTTCGGGAGGCTTACCTTTGAGTTTTACTTTTTGGATACAGTTGTTGCCAGAGAGCGAGTACAAAACTAAAATGCGCCTGACACTGCATGCCGAAATGAGCATGATGATTAAAATGATGGCCGGCAGTAAACTCGAAGAAGGCATTAACCAATTGGCCGACACGCTTTCGAAACTGCCTTACCGATAAAACCAACTAGTTCAAAAAAAAATTAAAGAACAAACTCTACCTCTTTAAACATAAATTCGCTAAGTGTTCCATCGCGCTTTTCGAGCCGAAGTTGACCAAAACTGCCAATACCGGTAATTTTTGCTTCAAACTCAGTAGCTCCTTTTTTATAACGGTGCCAACCGCTATTTCTGAATAAATTTTTACAATACTCCTCATCAATTTCATCAAACAAGCCACGGTTTAAAACATGCAGGTACTCATCCAACTGCAATAAAAACTCCTTCAAAATTGCCGTAATATCCAATTCTTCATTCAGCAATTGTTTCAGAGAAACCGGATTGGGAGCACCCGATAAAAATTTTTCCTGGTTAACATTTAATCCCACTCCAACAACCGACGATTCCAGGTTATTTCCCTTCACCCAGTTTTCGATAAGCATGCCTGCAATTTTTTGCTCTCCAACATAAATATCGTTTGGCCATTTAATTATTACCCCTTTAAGATATTGGCTAAGAACCTTAACCAAAGCCAGACTAACAATTTTTGAAATATAAAACTGTTGGGCGGCCATTAAAAAATCAGGTTTCAGAATTAAACTAAAAAGCAAATTTTTACCCCTTTCGCTTTCCCACGAATTGCCAACCTGTCCGCGCCCACTATGCTGATAATGTGCCAAAACGACAGTACCTTGAGTTGCCTTTTGGGCAAGCAGTTGCTTGGCATAGTTGTTGGTACTGTCAACCTCACTTAAAACAATTATATTTTTGTCAGTTAAAAACATATAAATTCAAAAGTAAACCATTCGCTTAAAAAATGGTTAATTGACAAAAAGATTATCTTTGTGAGGTACAATAATTTTATATGAAGAAAACGGAACAGTCAAAAGTTTTAATAGAAGCAATTCTTGAAGGAATACATCGAATAAAAGGAAAAGACATTATACACGTTGATTTGGAAAGCATCGATCATACCGAATGCGGACATTTTATAATTTGCCACGGAACCTCTTCAACACATGTTGATTCAATTGCACAAACGGTAGAAGCAACAGTTAAAGAATTAATTGGTGAAGATGTTTGGCATCGCGACGGCTACCGAAATGCAATTTGGATTTTGCTGGATTACGGCGATGTAATGTTACACGTTTTTCAGGAAGAAGCACGACGGTTTTACAACCTGGAAGGACTTTGGGCAGATGCAAAAATTACAAAAATTGAAGACGAATAGTAAAAGACCATGACAGATACAAAAAATAAAAAAGACCAAAACAATCTGAACAACCCGTTCGGGAAATTAAATCCCAAGAAAAACGATGGTAAACCTCCAAAATTTAATGCTTACTGGATTTATGGAATTATTGCCGTAGTATTTCTTATTGTTCAGTTTTACATCAGCAACAGCCGTGGCCCGGTTGATACCTCGTGGCCACAGGTAAAGCAAATGCTCCAAAACGGAGATGTTGAGCGCATTGTAGTTATTAACGAAAAAATTGCCCGTATCTACCTAAAAAAGGATCGGGTTAAAAATTACGAGTCAGAATTTGAAGGCAATTTCTCGAAACCTTCAGACTTAGGACCACACTTTAAATTAAACACCGGGCCGATTGAGAAATTTGCTGAAGATCTTACTGTTGCGCAAGAGAACACGCCCGACAAGGTTTTCCCGGTTTATGAAGATGAAACCAATTGGGCACGCGACATAATTTGGTCTATCGGGCCATTTATCCTTATAATTCTGCTTTGGTGGTGGATTTTCCGCCGAATGAGCCGGGGTGGTGCCGGTGGTGGTGCCGGTGGAATATTTAATGTGGGTAAATCGCAAGCCAAGGTTTTTGATAAAGACCAGCGCGTATCAACCAACTTTAAAGATGTTGCCGGACTTGCAGAAGCCAAACAGGAAGTGGAAGAAATTGTGGAATTCCTGAAAAGCCCGGCAAAATATACCAAGCTCGGAGGAAAAATTCCAAAAGGAGCACTGCTTGTTGGCCCTCCGGGAACGGGTAAAACATTGCTGGCCAAAGCAGTTGCCGGCGAAGCAAATGTGCCATTTTTCAGCATGTCGGGGTCCGATTTTGTTGAAATGTTTGTGGGAGTTGGAGCTTCGCGTGTGCGCGATCTTTTTAAACAAGCCAAAGAAAAAGCACCGTGTATTGTATTTATTGATGAAATAGATGCCATTGGCCGTGCCCGTGGACGGAACCCGAATATGGGATCGAACGATGAGCGCGAAAATACGCTGAACCAGTTGTTAACCGAAATGGATGGTTTTGATACCAACAGTGGTGTAATAATTCTGGCAGCAACCAACCGTGCCGATATCCTCGACCGTGCGTTAATGCGCGCCGGCCGTTTCGACCGTCAAATACATGTGGAATTGCCCGACCTGAACGAACGTGGCGAAATATTCAATGTACACTTGCGTCCGCTAAAATTAAGCGAAGAAGTTAAAGTTGATTTTCTGGCAAAACAAACTCCGGGTTTCTCGGGTGCCGATATTGCCAATGTTTGTAACGAAGCTGCGCTGATAGCCGCTCGTAAAAACAAAGATGCTGTTACCAAGCAAGATTTTCTGGATGCCGTTGACCGGATTATTGGCGGACTGGAAAAGAAAAACAAAATAATATCGCAAGAAGAAAAGAAAACCATTGCCTTCCACGAGGCCGGGCACGCAACCATTAGCTGGTTGCTGGAACACGCCCACCCACTAGTAAAAGTAACCATTGTGCCGAGGGGTAAAGCTCTGGGTGCTGCATGGTACCTGCCTGAAGAAAGATCGATAACCACCAAAGATCAGTTGCTTGATGAAATGGCATCGGCATTGGGAGGACGTGCAGCAGAAGAAGTTACATTCGGAAAAATTTCGTCGGGCGCACAAAACGATTTGGAAAAAGTTACCAAACAAGCCTATGCTATGGTAAGTATTTTCGGAATGAGTGAAAAAGTTGGAAACGTGAGTTACTACGACTCTACCGGCCAGTCGGATTATTCCTTCACTAAACCGTACAGCGAAAAAACAGCAGAACTGATTGACGAAGAAGTTAAAATACTTATCGATAGTCAGTACGAACGGGCCAAACAGGTTTTAAAAGACCACACTGAAGGTCATACAAAACTGGCCAACCTGCTGCTTCAGCGCGAGGTAATTTTTAGCGAAGACCTGGAAGAGATTTTTGGCAAGCGTCCCTGGGATAAAAAACATGTTATCTCCGAAAACGGCAACGGCGACCAGGTTATTGATACTGAAGAAAAAGCACAGGAAGAGCCTAAAGCTGACGAGAATTCAGAAAAGGAATCAACAAAAGAATAAATGGCATCGGCACGGGAGGAAATACTAAAGCGGCTCGAAAATGCTGTTCATCCGGAACCGGAAATGCCTGATTTTGATGCTCCCGTTTACCACGCTATAGATAAAGCTTTAGATCTCACCTTTAAAGCAAATCTGGAAGCAGTAAACGGGAGCGTTTATATATGTAAATCGCAGCAAGAGCTTATCGAAAAGCTCAGAACACACCTTGAAAACATCGCTGATTCAGCTATATTCTGTGCAGAAGAAAAGCTACAAAACCTTCTAACCCAGAGTAATATTAAACATCAGAATTACCATGAAGAAGCTACAACTATGGAAGTTGGAATTACTTCGTGTGAATTTCTGATTGCACATACGGGCTCGGTAATGGTAAGCTCGGCAATGGAAGGAGGTCGGCAAATGTCGGTGTACCCGCCCCAACATGTTGTAATTGCCCAACAAGAACAACTCGTAGATTACCTTGGCACGGCATACGATAAAATACAGCAAAAATATATCGATCAGCTTCCCTCGCAAATTACGCTGGTAACCGGCCCCAGCCGAACCGCTGATATTGAAAAAACGCTGGTAATGGGAGCACACGGCCCCCGCGAGTTACACGTATTTCTGTATTAGCTTCACTTTATTTAACTTATTCGAAACCATATTTTGTTAACTTTGCAGCATGGAACCAGGTTGGGAAGAAATTTACATGACGGCACATGAATACAAAGCCGAGATGGCCAAAGACCTTCTGGAAAGTGCAGGAATAAAAACAGTTTTACTAAATCAGCACGATTCAGCCTATCAGAATTTTGGAGAGTTTAGATTATACGTTGCAAAAGAAAACAGAACCGAAGCCATAAACCTAATCAAAGATTTAAAAGGTGAGTAATATTGTAAAACGAGTTTTAACGGGTATTATTTATGTTGCTATTATGCTGGGTGGAACACTGCTTCATCCTATTGTTTTTGCAGTGGTTTTTGCAGCATTGTTATTTTTTACGCAATACGAATTTTATGCCCTGGTAGAGAAAGCCGGTCATCATCCATCGCGAATTATTGGAAGTATCTTTGGGGTCATCTTTTTTCTGGTTTGTTTTGCCCTTTCGAACGATTTCCTTCCACGTCAGTTTGGCTTTAGCTTCATCCCTATAGTGGTTATCCTGCTTATTGTTGAAATTTTCAGAAGCAATAAAAACACGCTTGAAAACGGAGGATTTAGCACCTTGGGGTTTGCCTACATTGCATTACCGTTTAGTTTAATGAATTTTGTTGTGCACACCACTGTAAACGGCGAAAACACTTTCTATCCGTGGATTATGGTAGGTGTTTATTTTATTTTGTGGATTAATGACTCGGGAGCTTACCTTGTAGGCACAAAATTTGGCAAACATAAAATGTGTAAAAATATTTCGCCGGCAAAATCGTGGGAAGGCCTGATTGGCGGTGCAGTGCTTGCCGTAATTATGGGCATAATAAATGCGGTACTATTTCAGGCTGTAAGCATGATTAGCTGGATTGTTATTGCACTGCTTACCGTGGTATTCGGAACATTGGGAGATTTATTCGAATCGAAAATAAAACGCGAAATTAATGTGAAAGACACCGGAACAATACTACCCGGGCATGGCGGTTTTTTAGACCGCCTCGACAGCCTGCTGTTTGTTATTCCAGCCATTTTTATTTGGCTAATTTTTACCGGTAACGTTTAAACAACTCACTCATGAGATCAGTGATAAAACAAATCCCCAATTTTATTACCACACTTAACCTCCTCTCAGGAATTATAGCCACTTTTTTTGCTATTGACGGGCACCTGATTTGGGCCGGAATTTTTATCTGTGCAGCATCAGTATTTGATTTTGCCGATGGATTGGCAGCCCGGGCTTTAAAAGCGTATTCGGAAATCGGCAAACAGCTCGACTCATTGTCAGACCTGGTTTCGTTTGGCATAGCGCCCGGTGCCATTTTATTTACGCTCCTGGAATTTTCGTTGTTTGAAACCAATCAGCCAATTCACGAAATAAGCGGCGAATGGTACGAGTGGCTCATCCTGTTTTCGGCCTTCCTGATTCCGGTATTTGGTGCACTAAGGTTAGCAAAGTTTAATGTACTGCCCGATAACGAACCCTTTTTTAGAGGATTGCCCATCCCCTCGAATGGTATTTTTTGGGCATCGCTGGGATTAATGCTCGAGTTTCCTAAATACCACGAATATTTTCAAATTATATATTCCACCAAAAACCTGGTTATTCTGTGTGTTTTTATGGCAGGAATGATGGTTATTAACTTACCGATGTTTTCGTTAAAAGTAAAGAACCTTCGTTTTAAAGAGAACTGGTATCGCTACCTGTTTCTTTTGCTGGCCTTGGTTTTATTGCTTGCTTTTAACGTGTACGGATTGGCACTGGTTATTCTGCTGTACATCGTTTTAAATGTTTTCTTCTACCTGTTTAAAGTAAAATTTTAACAAAAGAAAAGCCTCTGAAAACGGAAGAAAAATATTTTCCCGAGGGAAAGATTAATAATACGCCATGACAAATTGACTTCCGAAACCAGAGGCTAATATCTTTTATTCATAACTTAAAACGCAGCTAAAAACTGCATTAGTTACATAATTAACAACAAATAAGGAAAGATGTTTGAGGGAGTATGTAATTAATTGAAATAAAACTATTTCAAAGGAGCTGCAAATTTGAGCACATCGCTGTCGTTAATCTCTTTATCGCAAAGAATAATCAATCTTTCGATAACATTTCTAAACTCACGAATATTACCTGTCCAGTTTATTTTTTGGAGCTCTTTTATTGCCTTTGCTGTAATTGTTTTCTCTTGCATGCCATACTCGTTACAAATTTGCTGAATAAAATGGCCGGCTAACAAAGGAATATCTTCAATGCGATCGTTGAGCGTTGGCACATGAATTAAAATTACACTTAAACGATGGTATAAGTCTTCTCTGAATTTATTTTCAGCAATCTCTGTCGCCAGTTTTTTATTGGTTGCTGCCACCACCCGCACGTCAACTTTTATATGCTTATCGCCACCTACGCGGCTAATAATACTTTCTTGCAATGCCCGTAATACTTTAGCTTGCGCCGACAAGCTCATATCTCCAATTTCATCAAGAAAAAGTGTTCCTCCGTTGGCTTGTTCAAACTTACCTTTACGTTGTTTTACCGCTGATGTAAAGGCACCTTTTTCGTGCCCAAACAGTTCGCTTTCTATCAATTCAGATGGAATGGCAGCACAATTCACTTCTACAAAAGGCCCAGCCGACCGATTGCTTTGATCGTGAATGCGTCGGGCAACCAGTTCTTTTCCCGAGCCGTTTGCCCCGGTAATTAAAACACGTGCATCGGTAGGAGCCACCCGGTCGGCCATCTCAATAATTTCAGTTATGGCCTTCGATTCACCGATAATCTGAAATTTCTTATTTACTTTTTTCTTTAAAATTTTGGTTTCAGTTACCAGGCTTGATTTGTCCATGGCATTCCGGATGGTTATAAGCAAGCGGTTTAAATCAAGCGGCTTTTCGATATAATCGAAAGCCCCCTTTTTTATCGAGTCAACAGCGGTATCAATATTTCCGTGGCCCGATATCATTACAACCGGAGTATCGGGCGCTAAAACTACAAGGCGCTCCAGTACTTCAATCCCGTCTAATCCAGGCATTTTTATGTCGCAAAGTACGATGTCGTACTCTGCCGATCGTATTTTTTCAATTCCTTTCGTGCCGTCTTCTGCTAAATCTACTTCGTATTTTTCGTACTCAAGAATATCTTTTAAGGTATTACGGATACTCCGCTCGTCGTCTATGACCAGGATTTTTGACATGTATATTTGTTTTTGTTTCTGTTGTAAAAATAACTATAGCCGAGCGCTTAACAAAAATGATTCCAAATAAAAAATCCTGAAGTTAAAATACTTCAGGATTTTATAGAATATATTGGTATTTTAACTACAAGCGGTTTACTAACAGCCCCCAGCTGCAATATTCGATTTTTTGCGTCGTCGCACCTCTACCGGTTTATTTTCTGAATCAGAAAAAAGTTCAGAACCTTCTTTGGGTGCAGCCATGTCGGCATAATCAAACTTTGGAAAGCCGCTATAATAAGCATCGTCATCCATCGTTGAATACAAATCATCTTTATGTTCGTTATAGTACTTATAACCACCCAATAAAAGTTTCATATTGTCGAATCCAACCTGATGAAAAAACAACCATGGGCCATTGGCCTGCAATTCATCTTCGCCGTACAGAATTATGGTAGTTCCCATCTCTTTAAGAGCCTTTAACCGTTCAATATTCTCGGGAAATGTTAAGGTGTTGGCCGATAAATTCTCGGCACCGGGAATGTGCCCCTGTCCGAAAACGAAGTTATCCCGGATATCAAAAATTACAATACTATCGGGTTTATCAGCAATAATTTCTTCAAGCTCCCACGGATAAACGTAATCTTCCGACATCAGCAGGGCATCAACACTTTCGTTCATGCTTTTTTCGTAATTCAACAATGGTTTTGGCATAGTTAAAAAACCAATTAGCAGAATAACCACAAATATTGCTACTGCAATTAAAGTTCTCCACGGGTTTATTTCATGTATATGCATGGTAATAATTTTACTGATTTAGATATTAGCAACCTCCGGCTGCCACATTTGTTTTTTCTCTGCGACGCACCTGAACCTGAACATTTTCGCCATCAGGGGCAAGTGTTGCGGCACCGGTAAAATAAATTTGAGCACCACGGCGGAAAGCGTAGGCCTCAAATTCACTTTTTGGAGCATCTTCATTTGGTGGTAAGGGATCGATAATCGTTTGCATCCAGCAGTTGATACCGCCTTTTAATACATAGGTGCCTTTGTACCCCAGGCGTTTGGTTAACACCCATGTTTGATCGGCACGAATATCGTCGTTTGAAACAAAAACTACTTTTACACCCGGTACACCAAAATACGACAGGTTTTCTTCATCCAGCAGGTTTTCGAGCGGAACATTTACCGATCCCGGTAATGCGTATTCCTCGAATTCTCCCTCCGGCCTTACATCAACCACTAATAACGAGGGGTCGCCCTGGATAATCATTTTTGCCACCTGATCGGTTGTAACATATCGGCTTGGTTGAATAATTTCCTGCAACAGCTCCTCGGGAGCAATCTGTTTTGGTTCATCGCTGGTGGTTAAAAATAAGGTTCCGGCTGCCAGCACCAGCATTACTATGGTTAGAAAAATATAATTTCGGTTCATGTCATTTAAATTATCAATTCTCAAATTGCGTGAATAGATTCAATTCGAATACTGCATTGCAGGTTTAGAATTTATATTGTTTCATGTTTTTCCGAACACGCTTTTCAATAAGCATGGTTCCCCAAAATGCTGCCAATGCCACAAAAGTAAATGCAAACGCAAACCACGGAGCAGGAATTCCGGTTAACTCGGAAAGTGTAACATTTCCAAGATAACCGCTATCAAAGAAACCCTCAAAAAGCGGGTAAGTTAAGGAGAACAGGAAGATTCCCACGAACAATCCTACCGTAAAAAATATCGCATCAAGTTTACCAATGGCTATTCCGGTAAAACTGGTGCCGGGGCAATAGCCTCCAATAACAAAACCAAAGCCCATAATTACTCCGCCAACAATCATTGGTGTTAAATAGGTTGGAAGTATAAATATTTGCGATAAGTCGAGCCAGCCCACATAGTCAAAATACATAAGTCCGACCATGGCAACAATAAGGGCGGTAAAAAACACACGCAAAACAACAAAGTTATATCCGTAAAAAACACCGGCAAGGTTACGTGAAGAAGAAAACCCGGATGCTTCAAGAATAAATCCGAAGGCAATGCCGAGTAGAATTGCAATTACAAAATCCCAGCCTTCGCCAATTATACCATTAGGAATTAAAGGTCCCATTTTTTCTAAATTTTTTGTTTGTTTATTATATCCAAAGTTTTCTGAAGAAATAAGCTACTGCATAGCCGGTGCCAAAAATGGCAAACATTACAATTACGCCACCTAAGGCAAATGTAGCGCTTCCACTTAGTGCTGCACCGCTGGTACATCCGCGGCCAAACTGGCTGCCAATACCAAATAATGCACCACCAATTACTGCTAAAATAAGTCGTTTCCGGCTGGTAATTCGCGGACCATGATCGGTTCTGATTTTCTTCATACGACCAAAAACAATTCCCGAGAAAATACCTCCCAATAAAATTCCAAGCGATTCAAAAACCAGCCAGGTGTACATGGGCGAATGATCATCGCTAACAAATTGTTTCATATAGGCATTAGCTTCGGTAGCGTTTGGAGCAACAGTATTTGCCGTTGTAACTACCGCACTTTTTACGGCACCACTGGCTCCAAGTCCGCGGCCGGTAATAAATACAGTTACAAGAATAAGTAATCCGAGTAAAACGCCTCCCAAATACGGATTAATGTATTTGGGTTGTTGTATTGTTGTTTTTTCTGAACTCATACTTTTTGTTTAAAAAATTTATCAATAAAGATATCGTGTTATTTGTCCGGCCTCAACCATTATAAAACGGAACATAAATCCGCCAAACAAGATCATTGCCGGTGGTAACCATTTGGGTACGTGCAAGCCCCATATTTCAAGCGTTTCAAAAAGTGCCGGAAAAATTAAACCGATAACCACCACAAATACCCAGAAACTTACCGTAAAATGTCCGCCAAGAAAAAGATTGGCTGCTTCAATGGCTGTTTCTGATCCGGCAAGGAAACCCATAAACAGGTGGATGATGAGGAAAATTTCGATGATGATTAAAATCAGGTCGATACGACTTAATTTTCTTCTTTCTTTTTCATCCTTACTTATCCAGATTATTGCCGCTAAGCCGGTTGAAAAACCAGAAACCAGGAACAAAGGCCCAAGGATACTGGTGTTCCATAACGGACGTGCATTAAAAGCCGATAATAGTATACCGGTGTACACTCCCAGAATAATTGATAAAATCATCATTACCCAGGCAAAAGCCACGCGTTGTTTTATTACCCAGGCTTCCATCTTATTTACAATCTCCAGCTTCCAATCCCAGCCAGGCACTAACTCTTTCATATAGCTGGCTACCCAAATAAACGACAACGGTGTTATTGCCATCAGGGTCCAGGCGCCCCAGCTCATTGGCGAATCTAGTCGAACGGTAGTGTACAGCTGCCAAAAAAACAACTTATGTTTTAAGTCCCAAAACAATGCACCCAGCCCAATTACCAATGCCAAAGGAGCAATTATTGGTGCCCATTTTACTGTGGCTTCCATTGTATTTTCCTTGCCACGTACTACGTAGTAACCGGCAAAAAACAATATTCCTGCCGCTAATCCTCCCAAAAACAAATACAAAGGAATTTGCCAATGCCAAATATTGAGGTAAGGATCAATGTTTGGTATATTTCTTCCACTTACAAATAATTCTTCTTTCATATGATTAAAAGTGTTAGGTTAGAAAAAATAATTGTGGTTTTGTTCCGGCTTCCGGTGCCAGCACTTTCCATTTTCGATCTTTAATGGCCAGTGATACATCACTGTTCGGATCATCAAGGTCCCCAAAATACAAGCACTTTGTCGGACAAACATCAACACATGCCGGAAGTTGTCCTTTTTGAACCCGGTGTAAACAGAAGGTACATTTATCAACATAGCCCTCGGGATGCGAATAACGGGCATCGTAAGGACATGATTGAATACAGGCACCACAACCGATACATTTGTTGTGCTTTACCAATACAACTCCGCCTTGCCCAATATGGCTTGCCCCGGTTGGGCAACACCTTACACAAGGAGAATTATCGCAATGATTACAACGTTCTGAACGAAACTCAAGACTCAAACTCGGATAAGTTCCGTCAACTCGTTCAACAATCCAGTCGCGACAGTAACCGTGCGGCACATTATTTTCAGTTTGACAAGCAACTACACAGTCGCCACATCCAACACACTTTTTGGTGTCAATTGCCATTGCATACCTCATGCTTTAACCTCCTTTCCTTCCACTTCAGGATTTTCTTTTAAAAATGTAATAAAGTTTCCTCTCATTCCGGTACCTCCCATAATTGGGTCAACCAAAACATTGGTTACCATTTCGGTATCGCTGGCTCCTTTTCCGAAAGCCCTCGAGAGTTTTTTGTTTTTGTGTCCAAATCCGTGAACCATATACACCGAATCCCAACGAATACGTTCTGTTATCCGCACTTTTACGGGGAAGGAAGTAATTGCTCCATCCTGGTTTTTCAACCATACTTCCTGTCCGTTTTTAAGCTCCCATAAGTCGGCAACTTTTGGGTTCACCCACACACTGTTTTCGCTCATTAAATCTGAAAGATTCGGATTGTTTGAAGTACGGCTAAAAGTATGCATTGGTGCACGTCCGTATATTAAACGGTAGAAATCTTGCGGAGGCTCGGGGTGTTTGGTATAATTTGGAATGGCATCAAAACCATAATCAGCAAAATCAACAGAGTATAATTCTATTTTACCGGTTGTGGTATTGAAATCAAATTCTTCACCTTCGCCAAGGTACAACGGGCCACTCTTTCTCGGGAATTTCTTAATTCCAACCTTCTTCATTTCCTCTAAAGAGGTACCCAATTGTTTTAATTGCCAGTCAATTACCTCAGCGTAATCATTGTAGTTAAAGAACTCGTGCAAACCCAGTCGTTCGCCAAGTTGTTTGGCAATCCACCAGCCCGGTTTCGAGTCGTATTTCGGCTCGATAGCCGGCATGCGCAATGCAATATTTGGCTCGCGATTTGGCGATGCACGCAACACATCGTAGCGTTCCAGGTAAGTAGCCTCAGGAAACACCACATCGGCATAACCGGTAATATCCATTGGCATGGTATCCATAACAGCAATAAACTCTACTGCATCAGCTGCCTCTTTAAACAAAGGTTTATCGGGCATTGATAGTGGCAGGTTAGTACCGGCTACCAGCCAGGCTTTTACCTGATGTTTATAATTGTAGCGCGGAATGGATGCTTTTAACAATTCGGTAGTAATACCCATTGTTGCCAGCGGATATTTTCCATCATTCCAGTCTTTCCAGGTCCATTTTGGTTCCGGGAAATGCGGATGGGGATAATGAGGAACAGAAACGCCTTCGGGAAAATAAAATCCGCCGCGTTTTCCCCACGAGCCCAACAAAGCGGTTAAAATAGCCATTGCTCTTCCGCGTTGGGTATCGTCGCCGTACCACACCACGTGGCGTCCGGGGTGGATAACCACTGCCGGAGCAGCACCAGCCATAGCCCGCGCTGTTTTTCTAATTTCTTCGGGTTCGATGGTAGTAATACCGTAAGCCCACTCCGGAGTCATGTGTTTTACATGATCCTTCAGGTAATCGAGTCCGAATGTATATTGTTCTACGTAATCTTTATCGTATAATCCTTCGTAAACCAAAACATGAATCCAGGCCATTAACAGGGCAATATCTGTTGCCGGCTTAATGGGCAGCCAGTGGCTTGAGTGCGCAGCTGCTGTTGAAAACCTTGGATCGACAGTAATGATTGTTGCCCCCTTGTCAATAGCATCCGACATTTCCTGTACCTGCGAATTATGCATGTTTTCGCCCAGGTGCGAACCAATTAAAACAAGACATTTGGTATCTCTTATGTCGGTACATTCGGGCGAACCAACATAAGCTCCAAAAGTTGAGAAATAGGCCGACGAGCGTGGCCCCCTGCAGTTGGCAAATGCAGGTTCAGCATTACTTTCAGAACCATAGGCTCGCAACAAATGATGAAACTGTCCGCCAGGAGTTCCGTGATTAAACAAACCAAATGCTTCAGGACCATGTTTCTCCTTTACTTCTTTCATTTTAGCGGCTACCAGATCTAGCGCTTCGTCCCACGATGCTTCGCGAAAATACTGGCTGCCATCTTTGCGTGTATCCCGAATAAGTGGTGTTTTTAAACGATCTTCATCGTAAACCATACCTACCCCACCTGTACCTCTCGGACATAAACGTCCGTTACAGTGCGGATCGTTTTTATTACCCAGTACTTTTCTAATTTTGCCGTTCTTATCAACATAAGCCCAGGCAGCACATTTCCAAAAACACACTTCGCAATAGGTTGGATACGGAGTAAGATCCTCATCACTTACCGGACCTTCAGTTTTTGGTTCAAAGAATCCGAAGCCCTTTGATCCAAATGCCTTTACGCTTATTGCAGCAGCACCGGCACCGGCAGTTGAAATTTTGATAAAATCCCGTCTTGTCTTCATTCGTTTAATATTGTTTGTTTTTATCGGTAACTTATTTAACTCGCCTAATCATTATCCTGTGTCTTTAAAAGAATTTTTATTTGGCTCGTTTATTCAATTATTACAATTCGTTTTTTGTTACAGTAGCCAGAGCGCTATTTTAATCCCATTTTAAACTGACGATTGTACTCCTTTTTACAGTTTTCGTTCTTACTTATCTCTCCTTTATCCACGCGAAACATGAAAATTTTCAGCTGTGCATGCGTCCACATTTACCTTTAACCAAACCCTGCGCCCTTTTAATAATTACCGTTCTATATTTTTTCATATATATCTATTTACATTTATAGATACCAGGCAAATATATAAAGGATTTTGTAGTTCGGTACTTTCAGCTTCTAATTTGAAACTGATAAAAATAAGCCTGTTTTCGGACCATTTTCATGCCTGTCGAGAACGCGCTATAATTCTTATTTACAACTTATTAAACGCTGTAAAAAGAAAAATTAAAAGTACGGATAAATAGCAGGCTTCCATAATCAGAAAATAGGTTCTTTAACATGTACCCCCTACAAATACGTAAAAATTTCTTTGATTCATTTTGGCGAACTGTTTGATGTAAACCGACTACAAGAGATTACCAAAACCAGAGTTAGCATTTTTATTGCGTGCTATTTTCAGGCAGGTATTTTTTCAATTTATTACATTTGCCACAAATAGTATTCAGATGACAATAAAAAACCGACGGGCATTTTTAAAATTTGCAACGGCAGGACTGCTTGCCTTTTTTGTATACATCTGGAATAAACTAACGCTTCAGCACATTAAAACCTCCGAAAACAAAACAAGCACCTTGCCGCTTAACAAAAACAAAGAGGTGCAGTTTTTCGACCAATATATTGTGGTTAACAGTGAAAAAGGGACAACAGTATTTTCATCTTATTGCAGCCACCTGGGATGTAAAATCAACAATGTGGAAAATAAAAAATTAGTATGCCCCTGCCACGGCTCGGAATATAAACTCGACGGAACTGTAATTAAAGGTCCGGCATATAAAGACCTTAAAAAAGTAAACTACACCACAACTGCAGACGGCAAAAACATTATTGTAAACGGATAAATGGGTAATAAAAAAGATAAAACAACTTTTGGAACTCTGGCAGTAGCCATGTTCTGGCTGGTAATTTTATCAGGCGTTTTGCTTGCTGTTCCGTTTAATGTAGAATCGCCTTACCAGAGTGTTAGTACCGTTGCTGTTACCAATCCGTGGGGAGCATTTATTCGCAACTTTCATTACTGGAGCTCACAGTTTTTCCTGATTTTCAGCCTTGTACATCTGTACGATCATTTTCATAAAAAAGATAAAATAGGGCTAAAGACAGGCATGGCCTTTCGTTTAAGTATCGGGGTTTTAATTATATTTCTGGCCATGATTACCGGCTTTTTATTAAAAGGCGATGCCGACAGCGTACAAGCCCGCCAGATTTTACATACCCTTGCAGAGCGTGTACCGCTGATTGGAGAAAGCCTGGCGTTTTCCTTACTGGGCCATCCCGAAAGTTATCAACTGATCTACGTTCATCATATTGCCACATTTACTGTATTTATTGCTGTAATAATAATTGAGCACAGCCGAAAAAAATACTGGCCACCTTTATTTGATTTTGTAATTTCAGTAATCGGAGTACTGGCGTTTAGCTATTTTTTCAGTGCTCCATTGCACGACAACCTGAACCCGGCCGTAAAAGGCCCCTGGTATTTTGTTGGCTTCCAGGAAATTTTGCATTGGCTGAGCCAACCCGAGTGGTCACTGCTGCTATTTTTGGCCTTACTTATTCTAATTTTCCTTGTTAATTCACTGTCGGGGAAAACCATGTTTTTTAGTAAACGCAGCTTACTGCTTTTTACTGCTTTTTACTTTGTTTTAACTGTAATTGGCTTGTTCTTCAGAGGCGAGCGCTGGCAATGGAAATACCCGTGGCAAAACGGATACAATTACGAGGTGCTCAATAATTTTAAAGCGCCCCGGGTGCTAATCTCACCCGAATTTGAACTGGAAACAGCAATGGCATCACCCTTAACTCAGGGGCGAAAAGAAGCTTGCCTGGCCTGCCACACCGAAACCCATGGTTTGGTCGATTCGCATTCGCCAGAGGCCATAGGCTGTGTATCGTGCCATGGAGGCAATCCCTTTGCCACTGCAAAAAAACAGGCACACCAGAACATGATATTAATTCCGGGCAACCTGGCAACTGCCCGGCAATCGTGCGGAACCACACAATGCCACCCCGAAATTGTTGAACGTGTACCTACCGGTCTTATGGCTACTCTTAGCGGCATGATTAGTGTTGACCGTTTTGTTTTTAACGAACAAGATAGTCCTGATATACTTACCAACGTACACAGCCTGGGCAACTCTGCTGCCGACGAACACCTGCGCAATTTATGTGTACGTTGCCATTTGGGAAATCCCAAAACGGAATATGGCCCAATTAACGAAAGCAGCCGTGGCGGAGGCTGCCTGGCCTGCCATTTAAATTACAGCCACGAAGCAGAAGCCGCTCTAGCCATGGCTGGCGACACCATTATTAACGCCCACCCATCAATAAGCCTGGCCATTAGTAACAATCACTGCTTTGGCTGCCACAGTCGCTCAGGCAGAATATCAACCAGTTTCGAAGGCTGGCATGAAACGACCCTTTTGGCCGAAGAAATGCCTCAAGAAAAAAATTACCGGCTTATTGAAGGCGAACGGGTATTTGTTAAGAAACAAGCCGATGTGCACCACCAATTAGGCATGGAATGTATCGACTGCCACCATTCTTACGAAGTAATGGGCGATGGCAATTTATATGCGCACCAGGAAGATCAGGCAGATGTTCAATGCTCCGATTGTCATTTTTTGGGAAAAGCAAGAACTATTCGTGCTGAAAACCTCGACAATGAATCGGCCATTATTGCAGCATTAAGGCTGAAAAACAGCTCGGATAAGCAATTTTTACTAACCGAAAAACGCAAGCATGCACTTGTAAATACATTTGTTGAAAACGACACAGCCTTTTTACAAACCAAAAACAGCGGTATAAAAATGGTCTTAAGTCCTCCGGCTGAGGTTTGTTCGCGCAACAATGCCCACTCCAAACTGGCCTGTTCAAGCTGTCACTCGTCGTGGGTACCTACCTGCATTGGCTGCCATAACGAATACGACCCACACGAACCATCGTACAACATGGTGGCCAACAAAGAACAAACCGGAGGCTGGGTAGAATTTTTTGGAGAATACCAGGCAAAACTTCCTTCGCTTGGAATGCGTACCGATGGCGATAAAACAGAAATAATTCCTGTTGCCCCGGGAATGATTTTAACAATCGACAAAAGCACGTACACGAACGACACCGATAAGTCCACAATTTTTCATCGTTTATACGCACCGGTAGCACCACACACCACCACCAAAGAAGGACGCGATTGTAAAAGCTGCCATAACAGTTCGCTGGCATTGGGCTATGGCGAAGGAAAATTAGAATACAAAATTACAGACGGAAAAGGCAAATGGACTTTTTCGCCACTTTACCAGCGCGATGAAAACGACGGCTTGCCGGCCGATGCCTGGATAGATTTTCTGCAAACCCGAACCGGGAAGGTGGCTACACGCTCCAACGTTTCTCCACTAAATATTGAACAGCAAAAAAGTATGTTAACAGTTGGTGCCTGCCTCACTTGTCACGATGACAACTCCGCAGTAATGAAAGTAGGCCTGGCAAACTTTGAAGCACAATTGCAGCAACGCACAGCAAAGTGTATTGTTCCTGATTGGAATTAAGCAACCTGGCTCGTTTAACAAAAAAACGCCACCTGATTACAGATGGCGCCCAGCTCCCAAAATAAAAAAATAAGCTATGTAAAGATTATCTGTGTTCCTTCGCCTCCCGACATTGCATAAAGGTCTCCTACAGTAATAATATCTTTTACGTGCTCACACAGGTCGTCCATGCTAAGTTTAAACATATCGGCAGCCATTTTGCACGCGTAAACCTCGCCACCACCGGCAGTTATCATATCTAAAAATTCGTCAACCGGCGGTACTTCCATCTCGTCGCCCATATTTACCGGAACCACCGTAAGCACATCAAAATCAATTTCTTTTTCGTCGTATGAAATCAGTTTTTTCGCGTCATTATCTACCCGCTCGATATAGAAGTCACGAATAACTTCAATATTGTTTTCAGCCGGAAGCTCAGACAGCATTTTTGTTGCCACCGGTTTTGTGAAAGCACCGGGCATTGGAGTAACATACGATATGTCTACTTTCTCACGTATACCCAATTCGGTAAAAAAGGCATCGGCTGAAAAAAACAAACTCAAGTGGTGTCACCAGGCATTTATAAGGCAATTCGGTAATGGACATTACCAGTTTTCCACCCTCCCTGCCTTTAAAATACTTTTGCAGCGTCATGGCCCCTTCAACGGTGTAAAAATCAAAAATCTCTTTATACCAAAGTTTTTCTCTTAACCCAGCTGTTTCTTCCGGAAAAGTTTTTGTGCCCGTTGCTACAATAAGAAAGTCGTAATTCAGTATTTTCCCTCCCCCCAGATGTACTTTATTGGCGTCGGCTTCAATGCGGTCTATTACCGAATAAATTATATTTACTCCTGCCGGAATAAAATCAGACTTTGGTTTTTTCACATCTTCTTTTTGGAATATTCCGAATGGAATAAATAAAAAACCGGGCTGATAATAATGGGTTTTAAACTGGTCAACAATGGTAATCGACCATTCTTCCCGCTCCAGTTTTCCTCAACTTATTGACCATCATAGTTCCGGCAGTTCCGGCACCCAGGATAACTATTTTCTTCATTTCAATTTGTTCTATTGGTTTATCTGCGTTTTAAATTTACCGCTCAGCCGGCGGCATGCTGTATAACCTGTTATGATAATTATGAGCGCGTAATAAATATCATAAGAAATTGGTACATTGCAGATTAACGAAATGCGAAAAATCAGGATTATGGGCGACACGACGTGTACTTGCGAAAATTGCCAGTTGAGAAGTATTTTCTTTGCTCATGTTAACAGCGAGGAACTGACAAATATATGCGACCTGAAAGTTGAACGGCAATATTCGAAAGGAGAAATAATTATAAACGAAGGCGACCCCATAGATGAATTTCTTTACATGAAGGAAGGCCTGGTAAAACTTTCTAAAGCGACATTGCATGGCAAAGATCAGATTATCAGCTTTTCAAAACCATTTGACTTTGTAAGCCTCCTGTCGGTATTTTCGTCGAACAAATACAAATACTCGGTTACCGCCATTGAAGAAACCACCGTGTGTATATTACAACTTGATATGGTTAAGAAAAATGCGCAGGAAAACGCCATGTTTTCCATGGATTTGATGATGCACATTAGCCAGATGACTGATAAAATTATTCTCGACAACCTTGATATTAAGCGCAAGCACCTGAAAGGACGAATTGCCCATGTGTTGCTCTACTTTTCTGATTACATTTATAAAAAAGACGAATTTGAACTTCCGATATCGCGGCGCGAAATTGCCGAATATATTGGAATGACAACCGAGAATGTTATCCGCACATTGTCGGAATTCCGAAAAGACAAAATCATTAAAATTTTTGGGAAAGATATTTTAATTGCCGACAAAAAACGATTGCAAAGTATTTCTGAGTTTGGTTAATTACAAGTCTTCAGGCCGGTTAAGATTGGTAAACAACTTTTTATTTCGCTTCAGCTGTGCAGTTGCATCCACCCAATTTGTATTCAGCTTATTAATAAAATTATGCATCTTGTAATCGCCGCATTGCAACATATTTTCAAGAATGGGAAGACTGCTTTTATGGTACAGGGCAATAAGTGGCTCAGCACCTGAGGCCGAAGTAGGCACTACCGCATCGAAGTTTCCGGTTTGGCTTAAAAGAAATGTTAAAAAATCGCTATCCACAAAAGCAGCATCAACACTAAGCACCAGGTTCCAGTCTGTTTCAGATTGTTTTAAACAGGAATATATTCCACCCATTGGCCCACAATTTTTTACCTCGTCTGCCACAACACGGTGGCCAAAATTAGAGTGCGATTGGTGATTTGAACTGATCAACAATTCTGAAGAGAACGGTTTACACAGATTTATTACCCGCTCGAGCAAGGTTTTCCCGCCAAACCCGAGCAAGGCTTTGTCGGTGCCCATGCGTTTACTTTTTCCACCGGCTAAAATAATTGCAGAACTGTTCATGCGTTTCAAATTAAAGTCTAAAGTTAGTTTTATTGCAGATAAGAACGTAATAAATCAAACAGTTGCTTTTGTTTAATGGGTTTGGCAATATAAGCGCTGCAGCCATAGTCGAGGCATTTTTTTCGTTCTTCGGGCATGGCATAAGCTGTTTGAGCAATAACTGGCAGATGTGGCCAGTTTTTTCGCAGTTTCACCAAAGCATCCAGACCATTCATCTCGGGCATATTAATATCCAGCAATACCAAATCTGGAAGTTCATGCGCCATCATTTGCAGCAACTCAATACCATTTTGAGCGCGTTTTGTAGCAGCGCCGGTTAATTTCACGCTGTGATTGATTAAAAGGTAGGAGCTGTCATCGTCTTCAGCAATAAATATATTTTTTCCCAACAGATTGGGCAGTAAAGACACATCAGTTTGCGGTGTTGCATGGTGTTCTTCTTCCAACTGCTCTTCAAGCGGAAGCATCACAAAAAAAGTACTCCCTTTTTCGGGTTCAGATGTTAACCATATTTTACCACCGAGCAGTTGTAACAGTCCACTCACAATGGTTAAACCAAGTCCGGTTCCTTTTTTAAACTCAATATTCGATGCCTGTGAAAACCGGTCAAAAATCAGCTTTTGCTCAGCTTCCGGAATTCCGGGTCCTTCATCGCTCACAAAAAACTCCACCCTTTTTTCCTGCCTTTTTAGGTTGTAACCAATTTTTATGGTTCCACTATCAGAATATTTAATAGCATTATCAATCAAATTGGTTAATATCTGTTTGAAGCGTATTTCATCCGTTACAATATGAAAATCAGCGTTTTTTCCCGGGATTTGCAATTCAATACTTAACTGCTTATTCTGCACCTGAATTTTGTTGGTACCAATATCCAGGGCTTCGTATAAACTTTTAATCACATTCACCCTTGACAACTCAATTTTCATTTGGTTCGACTCAATTTTCGAAACATCAATAATGTCGTCAATAATTCGCAACAACTGCTCGCCCGAAACGGTAATTATATTCCGGTACCTGTCAATCATTTCCTTTGGCAATCCCGGTTCACCAAGCATATTCGAAAATCCCAGCAAAGCGTTCATTGGGGTTCGGATTTCGTGACTCATATTCGCCAAAAACTGCGATTTTAGCATATCAGCTTCTTTCGCTCTGTTGCGTTCTGCCTCCATTATCAACTTGTTTTCGCGCAATAAAGCAGAAACGTTTTTTTCCTTTTTTAGCGATTGATCGAGATTGCGAAGCATTTCGTTAAGCAAAATAGAGAAAAACACTGTTACACAAAGAAACAGAATCACATTTACAGCCCATCCGAATCTTCCGTAGGCATTTAAATCAACCGTATATGGCGAATTAAAATGAATAGGAACATAAAGCAGTATAAAAGCTACAGTGGAAAGAATTTCGGAATAGATTAATCCCTTGTAGCCATAAAAAAAACACGATAGAAGAACAAAAATAAACATCCAGTTAAAAGCAGACCCTCGGGTACCAATTAGCAGGAAGACAGTAATTCCGAGTAAAAAAAACATCAGGGTGCTGATTATTACTTTTACCTGTGCTCCAATTTTTTTTGAAAAAGCTACAATTACAAAAACGCTGTAAATAAACGTATTGGAAATTACAAGCCCCCAAACGCCTTCTTTTATACCGAAGGCAACACCCGGAATAAACGCAATGGGGCCAATTAAAACAAATGCCCCCAGCATAATTATCAGCACCTTATTTTTCCATTCGGCAAAAACCTGTACTTCTCCAATTTCGGGGAAAGGTATAAATCGTGAAAGAAACGTTACAACTTTGTCTATCGTCATTCTTCTCCATATTATCAGTTAACAAAATACAGGTTCAACAAAAATGTTATACCTGTGGCAGCAAACCTTTGACGGTTTGTGTCTAAAAAAAATAATGATTAGAGAAGAAGAAAAAGAAGTCCCGCTTCACCGGGACTTTGTATCCTGATCAATCGTCTTCAAAAAGAGGAATATAAAAAAACCCCAGTAAAACTGGGGTTTTAAAAGGGTGGAAGACCGGATTTGAACCGGCGACCTCTGGAACCACAATCCAGCGTTCTAACCAACTGAACTACATCCACCATTTGTTTTGCGGGTGCAAATATAAATATTTTATTCTTTTACAAACCAAAAAATATAATTTTTGAATGCTTTTTTTTGAATACACTTTTGATATTTTGTAAAAACACATCCTTAAATTGCAACCTCCCATTGATATTCTTGTCATTAAAATTGAAAGTTGAACAATTGAGAGAAAAAGAGCACATACATAAAAAAATTATTGAAGCCTGTAAACAGGGGGACAACCGGTCTCGTTACGAGTTGTATGCGCTCTACTCAAAAGCCATGTTCAACATTAGTTACCGGATGATGAACAACCGTGAAGAAGCAGAAGATATGTTGCAAGAAGCCTTTACCCAGGCCTTTTTAAAACTGGAATCGTTTAGATACGAGTCGAACTTTGGAGCCTGGTTAAAACGAATTGTGGTAAACACCTGCATTAACGCTATAAATAAAAAGAAAGTAGAACTAACTTATTGCGAAGAAATATACGACTATGATGCAACAGAGGAAAGTAACGATTATGAACCGGAATATACCGTAGCAAACATTACAAAGGCCATGGAAAAACTACCGGAAGGAGGAAGAATGGTTTTTTCGCTGTATTTACTTGAAGGATACGACCATGCCGAAATCTCACAGATTTTGGGCATTACCGAGTCCACATCGAAAAGCCAGTTTATGCGCGCAAAGCGCCGTATTGTTGAAACATTAAAACAAACCCATGGGGATGCTATGGATAATTCATAAGCCTTATGAAAACAAATAAATTAGAAGATTTTGTAAAAACCAATCGCGAAGAATTTGATTTTCGTGCCCCATCGCCTGATGTGTGGGCCAAAATTGAAGCAAGCACCCAAAAACCAAAAGTAATTCCTTTGTGTCGCTATCTTTCAAGAATAGCGGCTGTGGCCGTTGTATTGGTAGTAACTACCCTGGTTATTTGGCAAGGCAGCTTTTTAAACACGAAAAGCATGGCAGAAAATGCTGACCCTGAGCTAATGGAACTAATTGAGGCCGAAGCATTTTACTCGCACCAGGTAAATCAGAAACTTAAGGAAATACAGAAATGCTACTATACTTTTCCGGAATTAAAGGAAGATATTGAAACTGATTTAAACGAGTTGGAAAGTATGTACCTGCTGCTAAAAAACGACCTTGAAGAAAATATTTCGAACAAGAGCGTTATTGAGGCCATGATTGAGAACAACCGATACAGGCTTCAGCTTTGCGATGATGTACTTGACCAGATAAAATGCTAGAGAAGGGGGAAAAATGAGAAGAATAAAATGGAAAATAGTTACCGTGCTTATTGTTTTAATGTTGCCATTTTGCGTTAGTGCCCAATTTACCGACACCCGTAAAATTACCAGAACTTACAGGATTACGCCTGAAACGCAAATAGAAATTTCGAATAAATATGGTAAAATAGATTTTAAAAACTGGGACAAAGATTCGGTTAAGTTTGAGATTAGCGTAAGGGTTGAAGAAAAGAAATTGTCGAAACTCGAAGAATCGATTGATGGAATTGATTTTGACATTACCAATAGCGAGCATTACCTGATTGTTCGCACTGCTGTTGAAAAGAACAGAAGCACCCTGGGACGTGAAATCAAAAAATTTAAAGAAACGCTGCTAAGCTCTGATGGAAACGTACAGGTAGATTATACCGTTTGGATGCCCGACTCGAACCGTCTGAAAGTTGACAATAAATTTGGCGATATTTATATTGGCGACTACAAAGGCGAAGCAGATATTACCCTGTCAAATGGTAATTTAAAAGCGCATAACTTTATAAACACCCTAAATCTTACCCTTAATTTTGCCGATGCATCGGTGAACAGCATCAGCAAAGGACGTTTAGACTGCAACTTTAGTGAACTCTTTGTAAGGAATATGGGAACAGTGCGTATTCAAAGTAAATCAACCGAATTTGAGCTGCAAAAAGTTGAAAACCTTTCAGCCAACTCGCGACGCGACAAATTCAGGATTCGTCAGATAGAATTACTGGATGCACGCAGCAGTTTTACATCATTCAGAATAAACGAGTTGGCCGACCGCATTAAAATTCAGGCCGAGTACGGCGATATTGAATTGGAAAAAACAGTACCCGATTTTAGCCAAGTTAACATCGAATCAAAATCAACTGACATTAACCTCTATTTTAGCCGGGAATCGGCTTTTTCGTACAACTTAAAAAATACAAAAGCAGAAGTTGATTTAGGCCCTGATTTTATTATCGTAAAAGAAGAAATGCTCGATGAAAAAGAAAAAGAAATGCTTATAACCGGGTATTTTGGCAAGCAGGCAGAAAGCCCTGAAAAGCTCAGAATAAATGCCAATTCAGGGAATATAAATATTCGAACAGCCTATTAAAATCTGTTCGATTAAATTTTTTGCACACATTTTGCAACCCTTTCAAAAAACACCTGTCATTAAGAACAGAAAGCAAACAATTATTAACCATCCGGGAATAATTTGCCAAAGCCATGAAAACAATTAAGCAAACTTTCCCGACAGAAAACTATTTAGTCATGAAAACAATTAAACTTTTCATTTATGGCCTTGCCATAATTTTTTCCACAAGCAGTTGTATTGAAGACATTACGGTGAAAGGCAATGGAATAGAGGCCTCAGAGAGCAGAATAACTTCGAACTTCGACCGTGTTCATTCGTCAGGTAATTTTAGGGTTCACATTACCGAAGGCACCAAAAACGATGTACTTGTTACCGCCGATGAAAACCTGTTGCAATACATTGAAACCTTTGTTAAAGGTGATGCTTTGCAGATTGAAGTAAAAGGAATACGAAACCTAAAAAACACCCTCCCTATGGAAGTTTATGTTGTAACGCCGGAACTGAAAGGAATAAAACTCAGTGGATCGGGCACCATAACTACCAACTATTTTTACACCAACAAAATGGACCTTGTTCTTTCCGGCTCGGGAAGATTAATTGCTGCTTTTGAAGCC
Source organism: uncultured Draconibacterium sp. (assembly GCF_963676735.1). Classification (NCBI taxonomy): domain Bacteria; kingdom Pseudomonadati; phylum Bacteroidota; class Bacteroidia; order Marinilabiliales; family Prolixibacteraceae; genus Draconibacterium; species uncultured Draconibacterium sp. The sequence goes on from NZ_OY781464.1 coordinate 3,882,561, forward strand.
AATGAAATTGATGCTTTGCTTTCAGGATCGGGAAGTATGGAGCTAACGGGTGCTGCCGACAATGCCAGTTTTCTTGTTAGCGGCTCGGGAACTATTAATGGCTATTCTTTTGACCTTTATAACTGCAAAACAACCACCTCTGGCTCGGGCGATATGTGGGTAAATGTTGACCATTACCTCGATTCCAGAATTTCGGGCAGCGGCAATGTATTTTATTACGGAAGTCCTGAAGTAAAAACGAGTATCTCCGGTTCGGGAAGCGTAATCAGTAATAACTAAAATCCCATTGATTATGAAACGTCTCTTCGTTATTCTTCTTTTAAGTTTTCCCTTAGCCCTTTCTGCTCAAACTTTTAACAAGGCTGTTGGCATACGTGGCGGGCTTTCATCGGGGTTTGAATACCGCTTTTATACTGATGATGCCAACTCATACAAATTCCTGCTGGCTACGCGCGACGACGGAATTCAGCTGCATGCTTTTAAAGAATTTCACCAGTATGATCTTTTCGCTTTTTCAGAACAATTATCGCTCTTTTACGGGCTTGGCGTACATTTTGGTTACGAGCAGTGGGATAAATACTATGTGCAAAACAACACCAGCTGGTACGAAGAGCGCACAGCACTGCTGGCCGGAGTTGATGCTCTGGTTGGTGTTGAATACCTTTTTTACGAGGTACCGCTCTCGGTGGGCTTCGAGGTAAAACCCTATGTTGATGTTCTTGGCCGCGATTTCTTCAACCTGGAGCTATTCGATTTTGCTTTTACCATCAAATATCTTTTTTAGCTAAAAAACAATTACTTAATCAATTTCAGAAAACACAGGAAACAACCATGATTTTTAGTAGTCTAAATTCCACAATCCAGAAAAATTAAAATTCATCGGGAGTTCCATTTGTTAACATAGGAAATAAACAATTTTAACACATGAAACAATTAACAATTTTATTGGCTTTTATTTTGGCCACAGGTTTGGCCTATGCCCAGGACGACTATTACAACGACCAGGTGGAAACCATTTTTTCGAACCGAAAAAGCAACGGCGGTTACGGGGCATTTAGCGTTGGATATACACAAATTGACGGGCGCGATGCCATGGTTGCCGGTGCCCGTGGTGCATTTATTTTCGACCATTCGTTTGCCATTGGATTGGCCGGCTATGGTTTTGTAAACGATTTAGAACATTTCGATTATCGCCCCAATCCGGAAGAGCGCTTTTTTTTAGCAGGTGGCTACGGCGGTTTATTTTTTGAGCCCATTGTTGGTGGCACAAAGCCGGTACATGTTTCGTTTCCGATACTTGTGGGTATGGGAGGCATATCGCTGATAGAACACAACCGTTGGGATTGGGACTGGAACTACACCCATGAATACGATACCGACTTGTTTTTTGTATTCGAACCCGGTGTTGAACTGGAAGTTAACCTTACCCGCTTTTTCAGAATTGCGGCGTTTGGAAGCTACCGCTTAACTTCGGATATTAAATTATACGACACCGGTGCCGACGTATTGCGCGGGTTTAATGTTGGAATGACGTTCAAATTTGGAAAGTTTTAAGCGGCTCAACATCAAAAAAGCGCTTGCCATTTTTATCCGGCAAGCGCTTCTTTTTTGCTGATTTTATATAACACTACTCGTAAAAATCTACAAAATCCTGCGCTTTTAAATACTCCAGGCTTTTTTTGCAACTTTCAAGCGGTTCAAAGTTATACCGCTCCACTTCTACAATCCCGTATTTAGCGCCCGACTTTTCGCGCTGTGCAAACGAAGCTGCAAAGTCCATATTTCCACTTTCGCCCAGTTCTTTTTCGTCTTTTATGTGCCAAAGCTCAAACCGCCCGGGGTAATTCTCGAAATAATCCAGGGCATTTTTTCCTCCTTCATGTATCCAATATAAATCCAGCTGAAACATCACATTCTCAGCTGTAGTTAATTCCAGCATCCAGTCGTAAAGCGGTTTTCCTTCGTATTCGGTAATAAACTCTTTGTCGTGGTTGTGGTAGCCAAACCGAATTCCGGCAGCATTACATTTTTGGCCTACAGCCTCAAAATATTTACAATAGGCTTTTAAACCGTCAAGGCTTTCATAGGCCGATCCGCCCATCCAGGGCTGAACAATCCATTTTGCACCGGCAGCCTTGTGCGCAGCAATACAGGTGTCCCACCAGGCCATGGTTTCATCCCAGTTTTCTTCGCCAGGTACTTCTTGTCCGGTATGTGCTCCTAAAAATTGTAAGCCATTGCTTTCGCACAACTTTTTAAATTCAAGCGGATCAAGGTTGTAAATTTTACCATCGGCATAGCCGGCCGTTTCCACAAACTTATAGCCCATGTCGCCAACTGCTTTTAAGGTTCCGGCAACATCGGCTTTCATTGCATCTTTTACCGACCATAACTGTAGCCCGATAAAGAGCTCCTTTTCTGTTTTTACACTTTTCTCGTCGGCTTTTTTAGTTGCAGAAGTACAGCCCGAGAATGAGGGCAGTAACAAAGCTGCAAAAACAATTGCTGCTGAGGTTTTTAAATACATCTTTTTTAAACTCATCTTTACTTGGTTTTAGGTAATAATTTAGTTGTCAAATTGTAATTCTCACAAATATCAGATTTTTCCTGCATTATTCCCACTTTTGCCTGTACATAAAATTCCTACTTTTGTTGCTTCAATTTTGCAGAATGAAAAACAAAGAATTAACCGCAATACTTTCGGCCCTTGGCGCCGTTTTTTTCTGGAGTTTTTCGTTTGTATGGTTTAAAATTGCTTTTATCGCCTACAAGCCCATTACAGTTGTTATTTTCCGGCTGGCCATTTCGGCAGTGCTAATCACATTTATAGCCCTGCTGCTAAAACGTTTGCAAAAACCCGCTAAAGCCGATTACAAACTCTTTTTCTTCATGTCGTTTTTCGAACCGTTTTTATATTTTCTGGGCGAGAGTTACGGCCTAAAATATGTTTCATCTACAGTAGCAGCCGTTATTGTGGCAACCATTCCGTTATTTACGCCTATTGCTGCCTGGTATTTTCATAAAGAAAAAATTAAAGTCATGAATATTGCCGGTTTGCTTTTGTCGTTTGCAGGAGTTGGACTGGTGGTATTAAACGGCAATTTCCGTTTTGATGCATCGCCCCTGGGGGTAAGCCTCGAGTTTATGGCAGTTATTTCAGCTATTGCCTACTCTATTATTTTAAAAAACCTGGCTGCGCGTTACAATACCCTCACAATTATTGCCTACCAAAATATTATTGGAGTAATGCTTTTTTTGCCCATCTGGTTGTTAATCGATGTAAAAGATTTCATGCAAACACCATTTCATCCGCAGGCATTCAGAGCTATTATTTTGCTGGCAGTTTTCTCATCAACCTTTGCCTTTGTATTTTTTACGCAAAGTGTTCGGCAACTGGGGGTAACCCGCTCAAATACGTTTGTAAACCTAATCCCGGTTTTTGTTGCAATTTTGTCGTTTTTTATTCTGAAAGATGAATTAGGCCTACAAAAAATAATCGGAATTCTTGTGGTTGTTAGCGGGCTATTCCTTTCGCAACTAAAAAGAAGAGAAAGCAATGGACGGCGAAAAGCGATTGAGGTACACCGGAAGTAGCTGCATTGTTATTTTCCTACCCTTTTTCCTGTTTACATTTTCGCTTAAAACATAAAAACTCCCTGATGCAAAACCTCTTCAATTGGAATAACCCGGCTCTTTGCTCAACAGGCGCAACTGAACGGATAAGGGGTAACAAAAGTTTTATATACCTTGCGCACCAAATGAATATCAATTACAAAACACCCGCAGAATTAAAATTACTTGCCGACAAAAACAGGCCTGAAACTTTAGCCTTGCTAAAAAAGCTGAAGAAGAAAAAACCTAAACGGCTCGACGATGTTGTACATGCGCTGCATTACGAAGCATTTGATTATTTTGACTGCCTTGATTGCGCCAATTGCTGCAAAACAATTGGCCCACGCCTTATTGACAAAGATCTGGATCGACTGGCCAAACACCTGAAAATGAAAGTGGCCGATTTTATTGAGCAATACATCAGAATTGACGAAGACGGCGACTTTGTTTTTAAAGAACACCCCTGCCCTTTTCTGTTACCCGACAACTATTGCATGGTTTACGAAAGCCGCCCAAAAGCCTGCCGCGAATACCCACACACCGATAGAAAACGTTTTTACCAAATCCTCGACTTATCACACAAAAATTGCGAAACCTGCCCCGTTGTTTTAGAAATTTTTGAGGCACTAAAACAAGAAAGTTTTTAACTTTATAGCATAACAGAAAAACCAACACATGGGTTACAATGGCCTCGGAATGCAGCGTTGGATTTCAACAATGAAACCAAGAAAATATTTAGGCAAACGCAGTAAACCTGATGGCGGTGGCGGAGAGCCCTCTTCCGGCCCTGGTGTCAGCAGTTATTACCATATTAAAAAACGCGAATTCACTATCCTTAAAAGCAAAACCTATACTGAGCGCTACAAGCAAAAGTTACAAAGCGAATTGCTGGAAGAACAAAAAAGTGGCTATCGCACTATTGTTTTAAGTATTATTACCGGACTGCTTATAGTTGTCCTGCTCTTTGTTTATTTTAACTCCAAACTAAACTGGTTTTAACAGTCACACTAATTTCAATACCCAAATGAAACGTTACATTTTCTTTTTAATCCTACCACTTTTTATCGCATGTAGCCCTCACAAATCGGTAAAATCTAACCATATCAGCCAGTTTGAAGCCGCGCTTGGAGAAACAGAAACAACATTCCTCGATGAAATGGTGTATGATTTTGAACGTTTTCTTGAAAAGAAATACGGTAGTAAAAACAGTACATCAAACTTAAAAACCTACTTAAAAGCACTATCTGATGGCAGCGCCGAAGATATATGGGAACCAGGCGAAGAGCTGCATACCCGCTATCTGCCCAACCGGCTTTTTGCCTCCTACGACTCCATCTACCCCGACTCGGTTTGGATTGAAGATGGATTTGTTAACCTACTTTTTGAAGGTTCGGAAATTGAAGAATCGATTATCCCGATTGATAAAAAGGAGATTCACTCCCTTGCCAATGAATTAAGAAACGAGCCCCGACGTATTGAAAACGATCCGGGCACCTTTTACCCGGCACTCGGCACAATTGCCGCCAACGATTCGTTGGTATCAAGCTTTTTAGACTACAAAGCAATTGCCGGAAATACCTCTTTGCATTTGCTTGCCAGCGGACTCTTACACAACTATGATAAGAGCTGCGAGTATTTTATTAAACGAATTCTTGTTATGGAACTCAACCCATAACCTGCTGCCCATACTGAAAATAAAATACGCACTTCGAGCAAGCGAAAGGCTTCGTGCCAAGTCAGAATTTTCTCAATCTGTTTCGCCTGTAATAATAAATAAATACCTTTGGCGTTTTAGAAAAAATGACAATCGCGCATGAGGCGAAAAATATACTTATTACTTTTACTTAGCCTAGTAGTTTTAACCGGGAAGGCACAAATTGGAGGAGAATATACCTATCAGTTTCTGGAGCTCACCAATTCGGCACGCATTGCCGCTTTGGGTGGCACGCAGGTAGCCCTATCCGATTCGGGCGACCTGAACCTGCCCTACGCTAACCCGGCACTGCTTCACAAAGATATGGACAATCGGCTTTTGGTGAACTATGTAAATTACCTGGCCGATGTAAACTATGGCTATGCCTCGTACGCCAAAACTTACCGGGGCATTGGCAATTTTGCTGTTGGAATGCATTACATCAATTACGGCCAGTTCGACGAAGCTACAGAAACCGGCGAACTCACCGGCGCCACATTTAACGCGGCTGAATATGCGCTAAACCTTGTTTACTCCAACAGCTACAAACGCCTGAATTACGGAGTCAACTTAAAACCAATTCTTTCGTCGTTCGAAAGTTACCAGTCGTTTGGTATTGCTGCCGATATTGGTGCCAGTTTTAAAAGTAAAGACGGCTACACCAATGTAGCTTTAGTAGCCCGTAATCTCGGTACACAAATTACCACCTACTACGATGGCGCTGAGCGCGAACAAATTCCGCTGAATATTCAGGCAGGAATAAGCAGGCGCCTAAAACATGCCCCGCTCATTTTTTCAGCCACCCTGCAGCACCTCAACCACTGGGACCTGTCAACACCCGAAGAAGAACAGGATTTTACAGGCGAAACCATTCACCAGCGGCAGGAAAGTTTTGCCAAACAAATGATGCGACATGTAGTTTTAGGTGCAGAAATTTTGCCATCCGAAAATTTCACCCTGCGGGTAGGTTACAATTATCAGCGGCGCCAGGAGTTAAAATTCAACGACAAAGCATCAACGGTTGGTTTTTCAGCCGGATTTGGCTTAAAAATAAAACGTTTTCATTTCGATTATGCCATATCGCGTTTCCATCTGGCCGGCTCGTCCAATCTGTTTTCAGTATCCATTAACCTGAACAACAATTTCTAAAAACGGACAATTGAATCTTATTTAAAATTTCCCCATATTTGCTTCAAATTCTGAAAAAGAACATGAACAAAAATAAAATAATCATTGCTATTGACGGTCATTCATCATGCGGCAAAAGTACCATGGCCAAAGCTCTTGCCAGGCGCCTTGGCTATGTCTATATCGATACCGGCGCCATGTACAGGGTGGTAACCCTGGTGGCACTGCGCAAAGGATGGATTGAAAATAAAATTCCCGACACAAAAAAAATTGTGGAAGCATTGAAAGACATTCACATTACTTTTAAATGGGATGAAAAAGCGGGAAAAAACACTACTTTTCTGAATGGTGAAAACGTTGAAGATGAAATCCGCCAATTGGAAGTATCGGAGAACGTAAGCCCCATAAGTACTATTGCCGAAGTGCGTCACGAAATGGTGCACCAGCAACGCGAGAACGGTAAAGGTAAAGGCATTGTTATGGATGGCCGCGATATTGGCACCGTTGTTTTTCCCAATGCTGAACTAAAAATATTTATGACCGCCTCGCCTGAAATAAGAGCCCGCCGCCGTTTCCTTGAACTGAGCGAAAAAGGGGAACAGGTTAACTTAGAAGAAATTCTGGCCAATGTTGAAGGACGCGACAAAATTGACTCTACACGAGCTGTTAGCCCTTTAAAACAAGCCAACGATGCCATAATTCTTGATAATAGTGAACTTACCCGCGAACAACAACTCGATTGGGCCGTTAAGAAAGTAAAAGAAAGACTAAAAGAAAATGATTGTTGAAATAGATAACAGGTCGGGGTTTTGCTTTGGGGTTATTAACGCCATTAAAGCAGCAGAGGATGAGTTAAAGGAAACAAAGCGCCTGTATTGTTTGGGCGATATTGTACACAACGGCATGGAGGTTGAACGGCTCGAAAAAATGGGATTGAAATCCATCTCTAAAGAAGAGTTTTTTACTTTAAGCAACTGTAAAGTATTAATACGTGCCCATGGCGAGCCACCCGAAACCTACGCCTATGCCCAAGCCAACAATATTGAACTAATTGATGCGACTTGTCCGGTTGTGCTTACGCTTCAGGAAAAAGTAAAAAGTTCGTATTCGAAACACGCCCCACAAGATGGGCAGGTAGTTATTTACGGCAAAAAAGGACATGCCGAGATTGAAGGGCTCAACGGGCAAACCAGCCACAATGCCATTATTATCGAAAGTATTGCCGATGTAGACAAAATCGATAAAAATCGCCCGGTTTCTCTCTACTCGCAAACCACCAAGCGTATTGAGGATTTTCATGAAATAGCTAAAAAAGTTAAGGAAACTACCAACCCGGGAGTTCCGGTTGAAATAAAAGACACCATTTGCCGTCAGGTATCAAACCGGGTACCTAACCTTACAAAATTTGCCGGCCGTTTTGACATGATTCTTTTTGTTGCAGGCCAAAAAAGCTCAAACGGGCAATACCTGTATACCATTTGTAAAGAAGTTAATCCCAAATCGTACCGCATTTCCCGAATCGAGGAAATTAAAAAAGAATGGTTCGGTGGCATACAATCAGTTGGAATTTGTGGGGCAACATCCACTCCTCAATGGCTTATGGACGATGTGGCCACCTGGATTCACAGCAACTTCGAATAAATTTTTTCAGTACATTTCATTTTTTAGCTTACTTTTAAGAAAGCATTTTCTTTTATGCCTGAACTTTTTGCACAAGTAATATTACCGCTTTCGTTACACAACAGCTATACCTATAAAGTGCCTGAAGGGCTACAGCAAGACATAGCCGCGGGGAAACGTGTTATTGTGCAATTTGGTAAAAAGAAACTTTATGCGGCATTGGTCAGCGCTCTTTCGGATAAAAAACCGGAAGACATGGAGATTAAAGAGGTGCTTGAGATACTTGATGAGCATCCAATTATTTTTCCAACTAACTTTAAATTATGGCAATGGCTGGCCCAATACTACTGCTGCACCTTAGGCGATGTTTTTAGAGCCGCTCTGCCAACCGGCCTTAAACTTGAAAGTAAATCGAAATTATTTTTAACCGGAATTGATGACCCCCTGGCCTTAAGCACAAAAGAAGAACTGATCATCCGGCAGTTGCAGGAAGATGTGTCTTTGTTATCGGAACTGGAACACAAGCTGGGAACCGAGTTTTCGTTCCAGGCCTTAAAGTCGCTTATAAATAAGAAAGTGGTTTATGCCGAAGAAAAAATTAGTAGCAAGTATAAACCCAAAACCGAAGCTTTTGTAAAGCTGCACCACAGCATTCAATCAGAAAAAATATTAAATGAAAAAATAGACCTGCTCAAACGTGCAAAAAAACAGCAACAGTTACTTATGCACTTTTGCGCTGCCACGAATACCTTTTCCAACAATCAGCTTGATGAAATACCCAAAAAAGAATTAGTGGCCGGCACTTCTTTTTCGGGCAACCTGGTTAAAGAGTTAGTTAAAAAGAAAATACTTGCCGAAACACAAAAACAGGTATCTCGTCTCGAGGAAGAACCCATCGAGCAGGTAAGTATAAACCTTCTAAATAAATACCAGGCAAAAGCCTACAACCACATAAAAGAAACATTTCAGTCGCAACAGGTTACGTTAATACACGGCATAACCGCCAGCGGAAAAACTGAAATCTACATCCACCTGATTGACGAAATTATTAAAACAGGCCGGCAGGCTTTGTACCTGGTCCCCGAAATAGCTTTAACCACGCAAATTGTAAAACGCCTGAAAAATGTATTTGGCAATAAAGTTGGTATTTATCACTCAAAATTAAACAGCCAGGAACGGGTAGAGGTTTGGGAAAAAGTACTACGTTTTAACGAAAATCCCCAGGAAGGCTATCAGGTTATTTTAGGGGCACGCTCAGCCGTTTTTCTGCCCTTCTCAAAACTGGGAATTGTTATTGTTGACGAAGAACATGAAAATTCGTTTAAGCAATTCGATCCGGCACCACGTTACAACGCCCGCGACATGGCTGTGGTGCTGGGCTATCAAAACGATGCCAAAGTACTTTTGGGTTCGGCAACACCGTCGTTCGAATCGTATTACAACGCCCTAAAAGGCAAGTATGGGTTAGTAAATCTAATGAGAAGGCACTCGGAAATGGAACTGCCTGAGATTATTATTTCCGATATAAAACGCGCCTATAAGCGAAAACAAATGCGCTCGTTTTTAACGCCCGAATTGTACGAGCTAATGGAAGAAGCGCTTGAAAAACAAGAGCAAATCATTCTTTTTCAGAACCGCCGTGGCTACTCGCCTTATGTTGAGTGCTTTACCTGCGGACACATTCCCAAATGCCGTAATTGCGATGTTAGTTTAACTTACCACAAATACAAAAGACGCTTAAACTGCCACTATTGCGGTTTTAGTTACCAGTTACCCGAAACTTGCGACAATTGCGGATCGCCGGAATTAAAAACGCGTGGCTATGGTACCGAAAAAATAGAAGATGAATTAAAAAGCCTTTTTCGCAATGCCCGGATTGCACGCATGGATTTAGATACAACACAATCGAAAAATGCCTTTGCCAAAATTGTTAAAAACCTGGAAGAACGAAAAACCGACATTCTGGTTGGAACACAAATGGTTACCAAAGGGCTCGATTTTGAACATGTAAGCGTAGTGGGTATTTTAAACGCCGACAACCTGATTAATTTCCCCGACTTCAGAGCACACGAACGTGCCTACCAGCTTATCTCGCAGGTGGCCGGCCGCGCAGGCCGAAAACACAAACAAGGCAAAGTGGTCATTCAAACTTCGCAACCCGACCATTTGCTTATCGAACTAATCAAAGACCAAAACTACCAGGCTACCTTGAAAGAACAATTTGAAGAACGACAGTTATTTAAATATCCCCCATTTTACCGGCTCATTAAAATTGTGGTAAAACATAAAAATGTGCAAACGGTTGATCGTGCAGCCAATCAATTGGCACATCAACTTAAAAACCACAAACAGCTGTTGGTTATGGGCCCTGAATATCCATTAATCAGCCGTATTCAGTTGTGGCACCATAAAGAAATCTGGATAAAAATAAACCGAAAGTTAAACCTCGATTTGGTGAAAGCAGAAATTGTTGTGGGTGTTAAATCGGTAAAACAGTTACCAACCAACAGCAATTGCATTTTTAATATCGATGTTGATCCGGCCTAACTATCGAAACACAAAAACATCATAAAATTTGCATTTTGACATTTTTCTACCACTGTTTTTTTTATAGATTTGTGGCCTTAACATCGTTTTGTGGATAAAACAGAAGTAAATCAAATATTCGAACGATTCTCGAAAATGCGTGCCATAATCATTGGCGACGCAATGGTTGACACCTATTTGTGGGGAAAAGTAGATCGTCTGTCACCTGAAGCTCCGGTTCCGATTGTTGCCATAACTCAGCGCGAAAACCGCCTGGGAGGTGCAGCAAATGTTTCGCGTAATGTGCAGGCATTGGGAGCAACACCGGTACTTTTTTCAGTGGTGGGCGACGACGAGAACGGAAAAGAATTTCAGAAGCTTTTGGTAAAACGTAATGTTTCTGACAATGGGATTTTTATCGATTCTTCGCGAAATACTACAGTAAAAAACCGAATTATAAGCGCCGGGAAACAAATTGTTCGGGTTGACGAAGAATCAACAGACTATATCTCAGAAGAGATGGAATTGAAGCTGATTGAGTCCATTACTGAAGAAATCAATTCGAATCCGGTTGATGTAATTATTTTTGTGGATTACGACAAGGGAGTAGTTACTCCAAACCTCTTTAAAACTATCAACGACCTTGCGCAAACCAAAGGAATTCCAACTGCTGTGGATCCTAAAAGACGCAATTTCAGGCATTACAAAAATGTTTCGCTGTTTAAACCCAATTTCAAAGAGTTTGTGGATGGTACCGGTTTGCCTTTGGTAAAAGGTGATTTGGAAAGCCTCAAAAAAGCAGCTGAAGAATTTAAAAATCAACAAGAATTAAAGTTGATTTTTATAACACTCTCCGAGTTGGGAGTATTTATTAGCAACGGAGTAAAAGAACAATATTACCCGGTTGCGATCAGAGATATTGCCGATGTTTCGGGTGCCGGCGATACCGTTATCAGTGTTGCCAGTTTAGCCATGGCGGCCGGATTGCCACCAAAAATAATGGCATTAATGTCGAACCTGGCAGGCGGATTGGTTTGCGAGAAGCTTGGAGTTGTGCCGGTTGACCAAACCAAGCTAAAGAAAGAGATGAAATCTCAAAAAATTTAAACGCTTTAGTATTCAAACCCAAGCCCTTACTAAATAACCCCACCTCCTCCACTAAAAAATATCTCTTTGGTTTAGGGTAAATTATTAACTTTGAAACCGCTCATAAATGATAAAGACGCTATAAATGGGAAAAATAATTTCGTTAGCAAATCAGAAAGGAGGAGTTGGTAAAACAACCACAACGATAAACCTGGCTGCCAGTCTGGCTGTTCTCGAACAAAAGGTACTGATTATTGATGCAGACCCACAGGCCAATGCCACATCCGGATTAGGCTTCGATTTACGCAATGTTCAATCAAGTATTTACGAATGTATTGTAAACGAAGTAGAGGCCGAAAAGGCCGTGCTAAATACGGATATCGAGAACCTGGATTTAATACCTTCTCATATTGATTTGGTAGGGGCAGAAATTGAAATGCTGAACCTCCCAAATCGGGAGAAAGTGCTTAAAACCGCCCTTGAATCGTTAAAAGACAACTACGATTTTATCTTTATCGATTGTTCCCCCTCATTGGGATTAATTACGGTAAATGCACTTACGGCGTCTGATTCAGTAATCATTCCGGTTCAGTGCGAATATTTTGCATTGGAAGGACTTGGGAAATTGTTGAATACCATTAAAATCATACAAAACAGGCTGAATCCGGAACTGGAAATAGAAGGCTTTTTATTAACCATGTATGATGGTCGCTTAAACCTGTCGAACCAGGTTTACGAAGAGGTTAAACATCATTTCCAGGAAATGGTTTTTGAAACCGTTATACAGCGGAACGTAAAACTTAGCGAGGCACCAAGTTACGGCAAACCAGTAGTATTGTACGATGCAAGCTCGAAAGGAGCCATTAACCACATGAACCTGGCTCGCGAAATTTTACAACGCAATGCGATGACTAAAATGTCGCAAGACAAAGACAATGTTGTTATAAACTAAATATCTGTAACTAAGCTATGATGGTAAAAAGGAATGCATTGGGAAGAGGACTGGGCGCACTTATTGATGATGCTGAAAAAATGCAACAAAGCGCCGGCATGGATGAGATTGAACTGAGCAAAATAGAAGCAAATCCTTTTCAACCCCGGTCGAAATTTGACGATGAAGCGTTACAGGAACTTTCAGCTTCAATTAAAGAAATTGGCTTAATCCAACCCATAACCTTACGGAAAATAAGCGACGACAAATACCAGATTATTGCCGGAGAACGCCGTTTCAGAGCATCACAACTGGCCGGATTGAAAAAGATACCGGCCTATGTGCGTAAAGCCAAAGACGATGGCATGCTGGAAATGGCTTTGGTTGAGAACATTCAACGCGAAGACCTTGATGCCATTGAAATTGCTTTGAGCTACCAACGTTTGATGGATGAACTGGAATATACCCAGGAAGAACTAAGCGGACGTGTGGGAAAAAAACGCTCAACCATTGCCAATTACCTGCGTTTATTAAAACTTCCCGCCATCGTTCAGAAAGGATTAATCGACAAACAAATATCAATGGGCCATGCACGCGCCATTATTAATATTGAAGAAGCCGACACCCAAATTATGATCTTCGAACAGATTATAAAACATGGTTTCTCGGTGCGAAAAGTTGAAGAACTTGTACGCGATTTAAATGCCAACGGTGAGAAAGCAAGCGACACGAAAAAGCCAAAGTTCCCGAAAGAATACCAAGTGGTGAAAACGCAACTCGACAAACTATTTGATACACGTATCGATTTTGCCATGAACGACAAAGGAAAAGGCAAAATAACCATTCCGTTCAAGTCGCAGGAAGACCTGGAAAGAATTGTTAAAATAATTGAAAATCAAAAATAAAACTTAAGGATCACACAAATACTTAGGGAGTTTTCTATTTTTGCGCAAAATTTTTAGTGTGATTAAACGCGTATTTTTCTTAAAAATATTGATTCCGGCATTTCTGCTTTTTATGGGCACCGCTGCGCTGGGACAAACAACTGCGCAAGACTCGGTTGTTGTTGCACAGGCAAATGCCGAAGAAGAATACGTACATTCACCCCAAAAAGCAACACTTTATTCTGCTATTTTGCCCGGTCTGGGCCAGGCTTACAACAAAAAATACTGGAAAATCCCCATCATTTACGCGGGCTTTGGTACCATCGGATACTTTATTCACTGGAACAACGACAATTACAAAATTCTTAAACAAGCTTACAGCGACCTTACCGATGGCGACGAGAATACACGCTCATATGAAGATTTGGAAGCATCAAAATACTACAACCTTGACGACCCAACCGATTATAACAACTTCAAAACAGGCCTAAGCAAACAACAAAGCTACTACCGGCGAAATCGCGACCTACTGATTATAAGCATGGTCGGATTTTATGGCCTGAATATTATCGATGCCAGTGTTGATGCCCACCTCTTCGATTTTGATATTAGCGAAGACCTGACATTTAACTGGCAACCTACAATGCAATACCATAAAAACCAGTACGTTTACGGAGTAAGTTGTACTTTTACTTTCTAAAATGAAGCAAATAAGCAGATTCCTATTTTCTCTTTCAGCAATACTTTTTTTCGGCAACTTTTGTTGGGCACAGCAGCATATCGATTCATTAGCTGTCCAGGTTACCGACACCATGTTTGTAAGTGCCGACACTACTTTCAGTGCTGATACCACCGACTTTTTCTCAATGGAACCCGACGACAAACTGAATGCTATTTTTTCGGAAAAGATGGATAGTTTAATGGGATCGTGGGATATACAAAAGCGTTTTAATCTTGACACATCCGAAGTTAAATTACTTGACTATCCGCGCAACTTGCCGGATTCGGTATATCTTAAGCGCCTGCAGGATATTGAACAGGTGATTGACCTCACCTACAACCAGGTAGTAAAAAACTACATAAAAATGTATACCGAAAAACGCCGCGATCTGGTTGAAGTGATGCTGGGTTTATCAGCCTACTACTTTCCTGTTTTTGAAGAAACGCTGGATAAATACGACATGCCCCTCGAAATAAAATACCTGGCCATTATTGAATCCGCACTCAATCCTACAGCGCGGTCGCGTGTTGGAGCAAATGGCCTGTGGCAATTTATGTATGGCACGGCAAAAAACATGAAACTGGAAATTACGTCTTTTGTTGATGAGCGTCGCGACCCTGTAAAAGCAACTGACGCCGCAGCAAGGTACCTGCAAAAACTATACGATATTTATGGCGACTGGCATCTGGCAATTGCGGCCTACAACTGTGGCCCCGGAAATGTTAATCGCGCCATTCGTCGCTCGGGCGGGAAAACCAATTACTGGGAAATTTATTACCGACTGCCCCGGGAAACAAGAGGTTATGTGCCGGCATTTATAGCTGCCACCTATGCTTTTGAATACCACAAAGAGCATCAGCTCATTGCACGCTACCCCGAGATTGAACTATCGGTAGATACGGTAATGGTTAACGATTACCTGCATTTTAACCAGGTTTGTGCAAAAGTTAATATTGAAAAAGAAGAGCTTCGTGCATTAAATCCAATGTACCGGAGAGATGTTATTCCTGCAAAACAGAGCAAACCTTATCCATTGGTTTTACCTAACGATGTGATTCTGGATTTTGTAGGTCTCGACACTACAATTTATGCCTTCGAACGCGAAAAGTATTTCCCGAATAATACGCTGATAAATCCAACAACAAGCACAAGCAGTTATTTTACTCCAGTTGATATTAAAGGAAAAGCAAAAGTTGTTTACACCGTAAAATCGGGCGACAATGTTGGCTACATCTCTTCGTGGTTTAAGGTAAGGGCATCCGACCTCAGGTACTGGAATAATATAAATCGCGACATGATTCGTGTTGGGCAAAAGCTGGCCATTTATGTTCCTGAAAAGGAAAAAGACAAGTACGAAAAAGTTAACGCCATGAGCTTTGCTCAAAAGCAGGCATCAATAGGCAAATCAAGTACTCCAACCAAAGCCCGCGAAACCAAACCTCTCGATCCGGCCTACGAATATTACACGGTACGAAAAGGTGATACCCTTTGGGATATTGCGCAAAAATATGCCGGAATCTCGGCAGATGAAATTATGCGTTTAAACAACCTGAAAAACGACAGGGGATTATTTATCGGGCAAAAACTTAAAATTAAAAAGAAAAGTTAGGAGCTTTAGCTAATACCCAGTTGTTTTTGCAAAGCTTTAACTTCCGATTCAAGTTTTGCTTTCCGTTTTAAGGCTTTCGACAAGGCCAGCGCATCGCGAACAGCCTCTTTATCGTAGGTTTCAAGCAGGATATAATAATACTCTTTCCCCAGAAAAACAGCTTTAAGATTTCGATCTATATTGGCAGCTATAAATTCCATTACTCCATTGTCTTTTCCATTTCGGTACGATACTTTTTCCCACTTTGCTTCCATAAAATCGCTCCGATGATTGTCAACCGTTCCAAGCGGAATTTTTTCGGTTTTAGCATCATCACCACTATCGTAAACACGCAACCCGGTATGGCCTAACCAGTTCTCGCCGTGATAATTACTACTTAAGTACAACTCGCCACGCTCATCTAAATGTACCTGAATGTACGACCGGTCCCAGGCGCGCTTAAACGTTTGACGTTTATGAATATATTGGGTATACCTGTCAAATTCTGTCTTTTCTTTTACAAACGATTTTTCAAGCTCAGCAACTTGCAATTTCACTGAATCGAGTTCAGCCTCTTTGCGCTGCATCAGTTCAAAACGTACTTCCTGAAGCAGGTTTTTTGCAGCATTGGCCGAATAAACGGCTTCCGGGAATAACTTCGGAATACTATCTAACTGACGAATAGCCCCAGCAGTATCATTCTTCAGTAACAGGTTCTTCGCCATATCAATTTTTATGCGTGCCTTATCTTCATCCGAAGGGCCACAAGAAACAAAAAATAGTATTACTAAAATGAACAGGTATTGAACAGAAATCTTCATCTTTATTGTTTTGTGCAAAAGTAGTATTTTAATAGGAACAAAGAAAAGTAGTTGAACAAGCATGAACACCAACTCTGTAGAATTTTTCACTTCCCGCGCTAACGAAAATTTTCCCAAAAGTTCGCAAATTATTGTGGCAGCCTGGCATTTAGCCAATGCCGAAAACATTGGAAAAATAATTCGACTTGCCCACAACTTGGGAGCTTCCGAAGCCTTATTCATAAAAGAAAATGAAAATCACCGTGCATCGAAAATCAAAAAAACAGCCGGCTTTTCTTTCGACCAAATGAACTGGCGCTTTATTTCAGAAAGAGATTTTTTAGCACTTTTAAACCACCAGTTTAAGTTAACAATTTTAGAAACCTGCACCGGTGCAAACAATATTTTTAACGAAAAACTACCTAAAAAAACCATTTTGCTTGCCGGAAGCGAGTCGCACGGATTACCCGAAAAAATAATTTCCATGGCCAATAAAAAGGTGTATATTCCTATGCCGGGCAACTGCAAATCGTTAAATATATCAAATGCATTGGCAGTTGCCGCATTTGAATGGTACCGCCAGCAAACCTCTGTCTAACTGCGCATTAACACAACCTCGCACTGTTCTCACATTTTACAAAATAGAATTAACTCCTGCAAAACGCCGTTAGTTATAGATTTTTTCTATCTTTAAAAACAAAAATCGACTTACGCCATGATTACCCTAACCCAGTTGGAGTATATTGCTGCTGTTGACACGTATCGTCATTTCGGGAAAGCAGCTGAAGCATGTTTTATTACACAACCCACACTTTCCATGCAAATAAAAAAGCTGGAAGAAGACCTCGAGATTATTATTTTCGACAGAAGTAAGCAACCTCTTATTCCCACCGATGTTGGCATTCGAATAATAGAGCAGGCCAGGGTAGTTCTAAAACAAGCCGATGAAATTAACAACATTGTAAAAGATCATAAAAACCAGGTTTCGGGTATGCTGCGGATTGGCATTATACCAACACTTGCACCTTACCTGCTGCCAATTTTTGTAGGTAATTACAAAAAAAAGTATCCAAACATTTTTATAAAAGTTGTTGAGGCCACTACCGAAAATATCATTCAGCTTTTGCAGAAAGATCTCATCGACGTAGGTATTTTGGTTACTCCCTTACATGAAGAAAAAATTATTGAGAAACCTGTTTTTTACGAAGAGATGCTGATTTATGCCAATAGCGGGCACAAATTGCATAAACAGGATAAAATAACGGTTGAAGACATTGCCACGCCTGAAATATGGTTGCTTAGTGATGGACATTGTTTTCGCGACCAGGTAATTAACCTCTGTTCATACCTGGGAACCACCGATAGCCAGCTCCCCTTTCATTTTGAAGCGGGCTCGCTTGAAACATTAATGAATATTGTTGACCGGGAAGGAGGCCTGACACTTATTCCGGAGCTTGCCAAAGCCACCATGTCGCAAAAGCGGGCGTACAATGTAAAGAATTTCACCAACCTAAAACCGCTGCGCGAAGTCAGCCTTGTGTATTCACGACATTTTGCAAAACACAAATTAATTAACCTGCTTTGGAGAGAAATGAAAGAATCTGTTCCTAAAGAATTGCAGGATGAAAACCGTGGAACCATTGTTGAGTGGAGGTAAAAAAACATAAAAACTGAAAAGTTTACTGCTAATTAAAGCTTCATTTTCAAAATTTCTCTGCTAAGCTATTGCAAAATAAATTTTTTATATATCTTTGCGCCGCAATTCGCGGATGTGGCGGAATTGGTAGACGCGCTAGACTTAGGATCTAGTGCCATACGGCGTGGGGGTTCGAGTCCCTTCATCCGCACTCAAAAAAACCGCCGACCTTACAAAAAGGTTGGCGTTTTTTTGCTTTAGGGGTTTATAAAAATTTATCATCATGAACATTAATTTAGAAAACATCGACAAAGTTAATGCGGTAATTAATCTTACCATTGAAAAAACTGACTACGAAAAACAAGTTGCCGATGTTTTAAAAGACTATCGTCAAAAAGCTTCAATCCCTGGATTTCGCCCCGGCAAAGTTCCAGCAGGATTAATCAAAAAAAGATTTGGTACAGCCGTTTTGGTGGAAGAAGTTAACAAACTGATTTCGCAAAACCTGACGAAATACATGATTGATGAAAAACTTCCTATTCTTGGAGAACCTCTTCCAAACGAGGAAAAACAAAAACCCATTGATTGGGAAAAAGATGAAACTTTTGAGTTTGCCTTTGATGTTGCACTGGCACCGGAAGTGAACGTATCGGTTGACAAGCGTAGCAAATACAACTATTACAACATAGCTGTTTCTGACGACATGATTCAGCAACAAGTTGATATGGCTGCTTCGCAGTTGGGACAAAACGTACCTGCCGAAGAAGCTAAAGACAACAGCACAGTGCGCGGCAACTTTGTTCAACTAGACACCGAAGGAAGCGAAGTTGAAGAAGGAATTGCTCCGGAAGGCGTTCTGTTGGCCATTGACAAGATTAAAGACGAGGAAATTAAAAACGCATTTGTTGGCTGCAAAAAAGACGACATTCTTGTGTTTGATCCGGTAAAAGCTTTCGAAAATAAACACGAAGTTGCTCACATGCTTAACATTAAGCCTGAAGAAGCAGAAACATTGGAAAGCGAATTCAGATACACTGTTACCGAAGTGCTTCAGTTTGAAAAAGCAGAGCTAAATGAAGATTTATTTAAAAAGCTTTACGGTGAGGATACTGAAATTAAAACCATTGAAGATTTTAAAGCAAAAATAAAAGAAGACCTGGCCAAGAACCTGGAGTATTCATCAGAGCATAAATTTTCGTTAGACACCCGCGATGCCCTGGTTGAAAAAACAGCGCTTGAATTGCCTGAGGAATTCTTGAAACGCTGGCTTACTGCTGTAAACAAAGAACTTACAGCCGAACAAATTGAAAATGAATTTCCTGCGTTTATTCTTGATTTAAAATGGCAATTGATTAAAGACCAGATTGCCAAAGAAAACGAATTAAAAGTTGAAGCTGAAGAAGCTGAAGATTTTGCAAAGAAAATGGCTTTGGCACAATACCAACAGTACGGAATTTACGATGTACCTGAAGAACAACTGGAATCGTTTGCCAAAATGATGCTGGAGAAGCCGGAAGAAAAAGACCGTATTTTCAAAAAGCTGCTTGAAGATAAAGTGGTAGCCGTTGTGAAAGACAAGGTAACACTTCAGGAAAAAGAAATTTCTCAAGAAGAATTCAATGAATTAATGCAAGCCAACCAATAAGCTTACATTAATCGAAAATATTTTGCTGAGTGCATCAGCATAAATCTTTTTTATAACTTTGTAAATCGTGATTACACGTATTTACAAAGTTTTTTTTTACAAGTACTTAAAAAAATGGAAAACAACGAATTTAAAAAATATGCAACAAGGCATGCCGGAATCAGCAGCCTGACAATGGACAAATACACCTCAGTATACGGCAATTACATCTCGCCAACAATTATTGAAGAACGGCAATTGAACGTAGCATCAATGGACGTATTTTCAAGATTAATGATGGATCGTATCATTTTCCTTGGCGTACCAATCGACGATACGGTAGCCAATATCATTCAGGCACAATTACTGTTTCTGGAGTCGACTGATCCGACAAAAGATATTCAAATCTATTTTAATTCGCCCGGAGGCTCGGTTTATGCCGGTTTGGGAATTTACGATACCATGCAATACATTTCTGCTGATGTGGCAACCATCTGTACCGGAATGGCAGCCTCAATGGCAGCCGTATTAATGACGGCCGGCGCAAAAGGGAAACGCTCGGCATTGCCTCACTCCCGAATTATGATTCACCAACCAATGGGTGGTGCCCAGGGGCAGGCTTCCGACATCGAAATTACAGCACGCGAGATTAAAAAAATTAAAAATGAGCTGTACACGATCTTAGCAGATCATTCCGGCCAGACTTTCGAACAAATCGAAAAAGATTCTGACCGTGACTACTGGATGACTGCAAAAGAAGCAGTTGATTACGGCATGATAGACGAAATTTTAGTTCGAAATAACAAGTAATGTCAAATAAAGAAAAGATGGACAAGTGTTCGTTCTGCGGAAGGGAAAAAAAGGAAGTAAATCTTCTTATTGCAGGGATTGACGGGCATATTTGCGACCGCTGTGCCGAGCAGGCTCATTCCATTATCCAGGAAGAAGTTAAAACTACCAACTCTTTTGATTTAGACGGATTGCAACTGTTAAAACCAAAAGAAATTAAAGACTTTCTCGACCAGTATGTAATTGGACAGGACAGAGCCAAACGCATTCTTTCTGTTTCGGTTTACAATCATTACAAAAGGTTAACACAACACGTTGACGATGATGAAACCGAAATCGAAAAATCAAATATAATTTTGGTTGGCGAAACAGGTACAGGTAAAACCTTGCTTGCACGCACAATTGCAAAAATGCTGCATGTTCCGTTTACCATTGTTGATGCCACCGTTTTAACAGAAGCCGGTTACGTTGGCGAAGATATTGAAAGCCTGCTTACGCGTTTGCTTCAGGCAGCCGACTACAATGTTGAAGCGGCAGAACGAGGAATTGTTTTTGTTGATGAAATAGATAAAATTGCACGCAAAAGCGATAACCCATCGATTACACGAGACGTATCGGGAGAAGGTGTTCAGCAAGGATTATTAAAATTATTGGAAGGATCAATTGTTAACGTTCCTCCTCAGGGTGGAAGAAAACATCCGGAACAAAAGTTAATTCCGGTTGATACCAAGAACATCCTATTTATTTGTGGTGGAGCATTCGACGGAATTGAACGTAAAATTGCCAATCGGTTAAACACCAAAGTAATTGGCTATAGTGCGGCAAAAGACGCCGACCGTATTGAGCGCGAAAACCTGCTTCAATATGTTTCTCCACAAGATTTAAAATCATTCGGGTTAATTCCTGAAATTATTGGTCGTTTGCCCGTGCTTACCTACCTAAACCCGCTGGATAAGGAAACTTTAAGAAGCATACTTACTGAACCTAAAAATTCGGTTATTAAACAGTACAAAAAACTGTTTAAACTGGATGAAATTGAGCTTAAATTTGACGAAGATGCGCTGGAATACATTGTTGATAAAGCCATCGAATTTAAACTTGGAGCACGTGGATTGCGCTCCATTTGCGAAAACATAATGAACGATGCTATGTTTGACGCACCATCTCAGGATATTTCGGAATTCCATATCACTAAAGAATATGCTGAAAACCAGATTGACAAATCCGGAATCAGAAGATTAAAGGCGAGCTAAAAAAATCATATTACCATAAAAAGCCGGGCATAATTGTCCGGCTTTTTTGTTGGCGACAAAATTTCATATAACTATTTAACATTTATTAACATGTGATTTTAATACCCTATATTACTGCACTTTAGCACTTGTCTATAAACTCTATATTCTATTTTGTTTATCTTTTTTGTCTTTTATTTAAACATTATTACAAGAAAAGCTGTTCTCATTACAGTTATTTAAATCACAACTTAAAAACAACAGAAATGAAAACAGTAAATTTTAAAAAAATGTTGAACTTTAGAAGTTTGGCGCTTGCCTCAATAGTAGTACTTGCATCAGTCTTTGTTAGCTGTGAACAAGACGAAGATATGATAGTTCCAGAACCTGAAATGGAATTGAATGCAGAATTAGACATTGAAGAAACACTAACAAGAATTACAGAAGATCCTGATTTCTTCCCTACTCTGATCGAAGGTGATGTTCAAAATGATGAAACATTAAAAAGAGGTTGGATTACAAAACGGCCTACTTTCAGAAATCTGACTTATGCTCTGGTAAAAACACGCTTATTCTGGACTGTCGTAAGAAACGAACTTACAATTTTTGCACCAAGCGATGAAGCTTTTAACAAATTCCTCAAAGCCAATGGATTCAAGAGCATTCGTCAGGTACCAAAAGAAACACTTAAAACTGTTCTTTTGTATCACGTAGTGGAAGGCAAAGTGCGTTCTGGCGATCTTACCAACGGATTTGTTCCTACACTTAACGGCGCCGCTGTTAAGGTGGATCTTTCATCAGGCGTAATGATCAACGACGCTTCGGTTGAATATGCCAATATCCGTGCTTTAAACGGAATAATACATATTATTGATGAAGTACTTTTCCCTCCAACTCAGAATATTGTTGAAATAGCACAAAGTTTACCTGATAATTTTTCCATTTTAGTGGATGCAGTTATTGCTGCCGATTTAGCAGGAATATTGTCCGGAGATGGTCCATTCACCGTATTTGCGCCAACAAATACAGCGTTTGCAAATTTGCTTTCCGATCTTGGCGTTTCAGATCTTAACGGACTTGTGGCTGCTATAGGAATTGAAAACGTCAAGAAGGTTCTACTTTACCATGTTGTTAGTGGAAGAGTATATTCAAGCGATTTACCATTGGGACCTGTAGACGTAACAACCTTGAGTGGAGGAACCTTCGAAATTGATGTAACATTACCGGGCATCAAGGATTTCAATGGTGACCAATCAAATCTTATTCCTTCACTTTTAGATATTCAAGGAACAAATGGAGTAATCCACGTAATCGATAAAGTAATTGTTCCCGAATTATAACAAAATAACGCCCTGAGAAACTTAAAGCGATTGGAATACCAATCGCTTTTTTTATTCCCAAATTAGTGTTAATCTTTCTTCAAAAACCTTAAACAGTAGGTTAAGCCTTATATTTTTTCTATTTTTCCGCGTATTTTTTCGAAAACAAGAAAATGAGCAATCTATCACGCAGAAAATTTATAGGCACAACGGCAACGGGTGTTGCCGCGGCTACAATTGTTCCTTCAAATGTAATTGCAGGACTTGGCCATAAAGCCCCCAGCGACAAACTAAATATTGCCGGAATTGGCGTAGGCGGCAAAGGCTATACCAACCTTCGCTTTATGGAAACGGAGAACATTGTTGCACTCTGCGACGTTGACTGGGATTACGCCGGCAGAAATGCTTTTGAAAGATGGTATCGAGCCAAACAATACAAAGATTTCAGGGTAATGTTTGACGAACAAAAAGACATTGATGCGGTGATGATTGCAACACCTGATCATACGCACGCTTTACCGGCACTTATGGCCATGCGCGAAGGCAAACATGTTTTTCTGCAAAAACCATTAACCCACTCGGTATACGAATCGCGAATACTAAGCGAAACGGCACAGCGCTACGGCGTAGCAACACAAATGGGCAACCAGGGTAATTCTGCTGAAGGCATACGTCAGATTTGTGAATGGATATGGTCGGGAACAATTGGAGAAGTTACCCATGTTGACACGTGGACAAATCGGCCAATCTGGCCCCAGGGCTTAACCCGTCCTGAAAAAGGCAAACGTATTCCGAAAACACTTGATTGGGATTTATTTATCGGACCGGCTAAATTTACCGAATACCACCCCACTTATCATCCGTGGAACTGGAGAGGCTGGTGGGACTTCGGAACAGGAGCACTTGGCGACATGGGATGCCATATTCTTGATCCCGTTTTTAAGGCTTTAATGCTTGAACACCCCACATCAGTTGAAGGAAGTTCAACACCGTTTAATAACGATTCGGCGCCTAATGCCGAGTTTGTAAAATATGAATTTGACCGACGCGACAACCTTCCAAAAGTTGCAATGCCCAAAGTAAGCGTACATTGGTACGATGGTGGTTTTATGCCTCCACGCCCCGATGAGCTTAAGGATGGAGAGCAAATGGGTGACGATGGTGGAGGTTGTGTTTTTTACGGCACCCAGGGGAAAATAATGTGTGGCACCTACGCTGCTAACCCTACACTTTTACCAACTGCCAACATGGAGCATTTTGAGCAGCCCAAAAAGATGATTCGGCGAATTAGCAACGCAATGGATGGTGGCCATGAGCAGGATTGGATTAGAGCCTGCAAGGAGGATAAAAACGCAAGAGTTGAGGCTTCGTCGAACTTTGCCTACGCGGGGCCGTTGAACGAAATGGTATTGCTGGGCGTATTGGCAGTGCGCCTGCAAAGCCTGCAACGTAAACTGGAATGGGACGGCCCAAATATGCGCTTTAAAAACATTGGATCATCCGACACCATTCGTGTACTTACCAAAGACCAGTTTGATGTAGTTAATGGGGATCCCCGGTTTGAAAAAGATTACGCAACACTACCGGCACTAAAAATGGCAGAAGAGTGGATCAGGCATACTTATCGTAACGGCTGGGAGCAAATATAAAACCAGTACTACAATTGACACTAAAAAAGGGATGTGACCAAGATAAAATCACACCCCTTTTTTTATATCATAAACTTCGATCTAAATCAATCCGGCTTCCTGCAATAGCGTTTCCATTTCTTTCTGAACTTCTTCGGCGGCAACACGCGCCTTCGATGCAAAATCAGTATTTTGCGAAGCATAAATAATTCCGCGAGAAGAATTTACCAATAAGCCACATTTACTGTTCATTCCATTTTTTGCTACTTCCTGCAAGCTTCCACCTTGTGCTCCTACACCCGGCACCAATAAAAAATGATTAGGTACAATCTTTCTAATTTCTTTAAGCTTTTCTGCCTTAGTTGCCCCAACCACATACATCAAATTTTCCTCTGTACCCCATTTCTGCGAAGTTTTCAGAACAGTTTCATACAACCTATCCCCGCTCTCCTTATCTTTAAGAAATTGAAAATCAAAAGCTCCTTTGTTTGAGGTAAGTGCCAGAAGAATTACCCATTTGTCGGGGTAAGTCATAAATGGCTTTACTGAATCTTCGCCCATGTAGGGGGCAACGGTAACTGCATCAAAATTCTGTTTGTCGAAAAAAGCCCGTGCATACAAATTCGAGGTGTTACCAATATCTCCACGTTTGGCATCAGCAATTAAAAATATTTCCGGGTATTTCGATTTTACATACATCACTGTTTTCTCAAGACTTTCCATGCCTTTTGAGCCCAGGCTTTCATAAAATGCCAGATTGGGCTTGTAGGCCACCGAAAACTCAGCGGTAGCATCAATAATTTCTTTATTGAACGAGAAAATCGGATCTGATGTATCCAGCAGATGTTGCGGAATTTTTTGGATATCGGTATCTAAACCAACGCAAAGGAAACTGCGTTTTTTTTGTATTTGCTCAAATAATTGTTGTTGATTCATGATAAAGAGTTATACATACGACACCTGCTTAAAGAAGTACGCATGCATTAAAGTTGTATTTAAATTTCTGCTTCTTTTAATTTTTCAGCGTTTTCCTCAATCATTAGTTTTTCAATAACCTCATCGATTTCGCCACCAATAATTGCTTGTAAATTGTAGAGTGTTAAATTTATACGATGGTCGGTAACTCGGCCCTGAGGCCAGTTATAGGTACGAATTTTTGCTGAACGGTCGCCGGTTGATACCATAGTTTTACGTTTCGACGAAATTTCGTCGATGTATTTCTGGTATTCCATATTGTACAAACGTGTGCGCAGTTCCGCCATTGCTTTGTCAAGGTTTTTTAATTTCGATTTCTGATCCTGACAAGTAACGACAATACCCGTTGGAATATGTGTTAAACGAATGGCCGAGTAGGTGGTATTTACCGACTGCCCACCTGGTCCTGAAGAACAGTATTCATCTCTTCGGATATCTTCGTTTTTAAGTTCAACATCAAATTCATCTGCTTCAGGCAATACCGCAACTGTTGCTGCCGATGTATGAACCCGGCCCTGTGTTTCGGTTTGCGGAACCCTTTGTACCCGGTGAACTCCGGATTCGTATTTCAGAATTCCATAAACGCCTTCGCCCGATACTGTTGCTACAATTTCTTTATAACCGCCGGCAGTACCTTCGTTTACGTTAGAAATCTCCATTCGCCAACCTTTTTTCTCGCAAAATTTAGTGTACATGCGAAAAAGATCGCCAGCAAAAATACTTGCCTCATCGCCTCCTGTTCCTGCCCGAATTTCAAGCACGGCGTTTTTGGCATCTTCCGGATCGGCCGGTACCAACAATAATTTTACCTGCTGTTCAATCTCCGGAATGCGTTTCTCCGACTCCTCGATTTCTTCACGCGCCATTTCGCGCATTTCCTCATCGCTTTCTTCGGCCAGCATTTCCTTTCCGGTTTGAATATTATCAACCAGATTTTTATACTCCTGGAATTTACCCACCAGCTTTTGCAGGTTTTTATATTCCTGGTTTAATTTTACATAGCGTTTCATATCAGCAATAACCTCAGGGTCGGTTATTTGCTGCTCCACCTCTTCAAAACGGTGTTTTATCGATTCAAATTTTTCTAATAATGCGTATTCTGCCATGGCTTTTCTTAATAAATAAACTCGCCTTTCTCCGACTTAATTGTTAGTTTTTTGCCTTCGAAAGGTTCAACTTTCCCAATAATTTGTGCATCAATATTGAATGATTTTGAGATTTCAATAATCTCGTTGGCAATATCGGCACTGCAGTAAATCTCGTAGCGGTGCCCCATGTTGAACACCTTGTACATTTCTTTCCAATCGGTTCCGGATTGCTCTTGTATTAACTGAAACAGCGGAGGAACCGGGAACATATTATCCTTAATCACATGAACGCCGTCGACAAAATGAAGCACTTTTGTTTGCGCCCCACCTGAACAATGGATCATTCCTGTGATTTGAGAACGGTATTTATCCAATACTTTTTTAATTACCGGAGCGTAGGTGCGGGTTGGTGACAACACCAATTTGCCGGCATCAATATCAAGTCCATCAATGGCATCAGTAAGTTTTTTTCCGCCCGAGTACACTAAATCTTCCGGCACTTCAGGATCAAAACTTTCGGGGTATTTTTGTGCCAGGTAATTGGCAAAAACATCGTGTCGGGCCGAGGTTAGTCCGTTGCTGCCCATGCCGCCATTATACTCGGTTTCGTAGGTAGCTTTACCCGATGACGATAAACCCACAATAACATTACCTGCACTAATTTTATCGGCCGAAACCACATCCTCTTTTTTCATCCGGCAGGTAACTGTTGAGTCAACAATAATCGTACGTACCAAATCGCCCACATCAGCCGTTTCGCCTCCGGTAGAATAAATACTTATTCCCATATCGCGCAAACTGGCCAGTAATTCTTCTGTTCCATTAATAATGGCAGCAATTACCTCTCCGGGGATATTATTTTTATTTCGCCCAATGGTTGAAGAAACCAAAATATTATCGGTTGCTCCTACACAAAGCAGGTCGTCAACGTTCATAATCAGCGCGTCCTGTGCAATTCCTTTCCAAACCGACAAATCGCCTGTTTCTTTCCAATACATATAGGCTAATGCTGATTTTGTTCCGGCACCATCGGCGTGCATAATGTTACACCAGTTTGTATCGCCGCCTAAAATATCAGGGACAATTTTGCAGAATGCCTTTGGGAACAAGCCCTTGTCAACATTCTTAATTGCTTCGTGCACATCTTCTTTCGACGCCGAAACGCCCCTCGCGCTATATCTTGATTCCGCTACCATTTACTTTGTGATTTTTGTGGCTACAAAAGTAACAATTTCTAATAGATTGAGTGCCATTTTGCCGCCCACCCATACAAAAAAAGGAAAGTACTTTACAAGCCTTTCCTTTGTTTTAAAATATTTTAGTGTTACGCGTATAAAAAGCGCTTAATTTTCTTTGTTGGTGTACGTTCAAATGGCATTGGATGAAGCACAACCTGGTTGATTCGCGAGAATTTGTTGACTTCCTGATTTACCTTCTTCATAATCTCTTGCAAAACTTCATCCGACTTGTCAGCAATAAAATGTTTTGCTTCTGCTCGAAGGTTTTTAAAGTGTTCTTCAACCTCTTCCATATTCAGGTGAATCATTGCCACCAGTTTGCCTTTCTTTTCAACAACAAGCGATTCCAAAACAAAACGCATTTTATTGATTACCGATTCAATTTCTTCGGGATATATATTTTCGCCGCTTGCACCTACAATCATTGTTTTTATACGCCCCTTTATGTACAAGAGGTTATTTTTATCAAACATTCCTCTGTCGCCGGTTCTAAACCAACCATCGTCGGTAAAAACATCTTTTGTTATATCGGGTGCTTTGTAATAGCCTTTCATTACATTTAGTCCTCTGGCCTGAATTTCACCTTCTCCTGTTCGCGGATCGGGGTTGGCAATACGCAACGATACGCCTTTCATGGCAATACCTGTTGAACCAATTTTTCGATGTTTCCCAACGGCACCGGCCAGCAATGGGGCTGTTTCGGTTAAACCATAACCAATGGCATACGGGAATCCACCTTCGTATAAAAATCGTTCAACTGCCGGGTCGAGTTTTGCTCCACCAATACCGAAAAAGCGTAAAGCCCCTCCGAACGACTGGTGTAATTTTTTTGCTGCCAGTTTATGCAAAACTTTTCGGGTTGGAGCGAAGCCCGACAAGGCCCTCATTAAGCCACTTTTTTGAAATTCAGGCTGAATTTTTGCCCGGTAAACTTTTTCAATAATTAAGGGTACCGAAAGCAAAACAGTAGGTTTTACCTCCTGAAGTGCCGGCATTAAAACCGAAGCAACAGGCGGCTTGCGTAAATAATGAACAGAGGCTCCGTACATTATTGGCAATAAAAAACCAACGGTATTTTCGAGTGTATGCGACAGTGGCAAAATAGAAAGAAACCTGTCATCAGGATTTATTTGCTGCAAAGTGCGACTTTGCCGCGCTGTCCAAACCAGGTTTTTATGTGTTAACATCACCCCTTTTGAGCTGCCCGTGGTTCCCGATGTATAAATAATTGAAGCTAATTCTTCTTCATCAACATTTATGGGTAAGAACTTGCGGTTTACCTGCGGAACCGATGTGGTTAAAAGCTCCAGATGATCCAATGGAGCTTCCTTGGGGATAATTGCGAGATTATCAACCAACACCATGTGCTCAACAAGCTCACAAACTCTTTGATTTACGGATTTATAAAGCCCTTCTGAAACAAACAATAGTTTTGCCTCCGAGTGCTCAATTATTGTTTCAATTTCGTTGCTATGAAAATCGGGTAAAATTGGGACAGCTATAGCCCCAATAACCGATGTGGCAAAAAACGCCTTACCCCAGTTTGGCATATTGGTACTCAATATGGCCACCTTATCTCCTCGCTTAATACCTAACTCCAGCAAAAGCTCGGCAAGCAACTCAACCTCCTCGCCCAGTTGCCGGTATGTGTAGTTTTCTTCACCAACAAACTTTACCGCAGTATTATTGGCAAACTTCTCTACCGAACTGTAAAACAATCCGGGTAAAGTCAACTTCGTTTTGTCAATCATTTTAATTTTTCCTCCCTAAAAACAATCGCGCAAAAATAGTAAAAATTCCATTTTTGAGTGTGACGTAAGTAACCTTGTCAATCCTTCCCAATTGACCATCTACTTGTTTTTCAGGCGTTTAAAAACCAGTCAGCTAAACAATTAACGTTTTTTAGGAATAATATTCCTAGTTTTACTGACTAAAATTCGAATTATGGAGTCTAATTTTCAACAAAATAAGCTAATTAAAGCTACTGAAAGCTTTGTAAAACAACATTTTGCAGGCGACAGTTCGGGGCACGATTGGTGGCATATTCACCGGGTTCGGAGCATGGCAATGCACCTGGCGGAAACCGAAGGAGGCAACCTTTTTATTATTGAAATGGCAGCATTGCTGCATGACCTGGACGACTGGAAATTAAAATCGAAAAACAGTGATGAAAGAACTAAAAAATGGTTGAATGAAATCAACATAAACCCTAGTGATGGGACAACAATATTGCAAATAATCGACCAGGTTTCGTTTAAAGGTGCCGGCGAAAAAACAAAAGCTTATACGCTTGAAGCACAAATTGTTCAGGATGCCGACCGACTGGATGCCATTGGAGCAATAGGTATTGCACGCACTTTTGCTTATGGTGGCAATAAAGGACGCTTGCTGTATGATCCGACTATTCAGCCAGAATTACACGAGAGTTTTGAACAATATAAAAAAACAACCGCGCCAACGATTAATCATTTTTATGAAAAACTACTTTTATTAAAAGATCGGTTAAACACTAACTCGGCAATAAAAATTGCCAATGAACGCCACCAGTTCATGGAAGATTTTCTGACACAATTTTTTTTAGAATGGGAATGCAAAAAATAGCTTTGTGTTTGCATTTTTAACATTTGCCTTTCGTAAATTTACGACAGCCAAAAACAATTGTGTTATGAAAGTAGAACATATCGCCATCTGGACATACAACCTTGAAGGCATGCGAAGTTTTTATATTCATTATTTCGATGCCTCCTCAAGCGAAATTTACCACAACCACAGCAAAGAATACCGTTCCTATTTCCTGTCGTTTGAGGGCGACTGCCGAATTGAATTGATGGAAATGCCGGGAATTCCAAAATCCAAAGATAATCCTTTAAAACAATTTACCGGGCTTGTGCATTTTGCCTTTAAACTTGGCACGAGAGACAAAGTAAATGCCCTTACGCAGGACCTGAAAAAAGATGGATTTAAGATTATTGGAGAACCCCGAACAACTGGCGACGGCTATTATGAGAGTGTGGTATTGGATCCTGATGGAAACAGGGTTGAAATTATGGCTTAGTTCCGGCACCTGTTTTTTAATACTTCTTCTTTTTAATAAACAACTTACGTAAAAGCCAAATCATTACCAACAATATAACGCTGCCCAGCACCAAAGGAAATGCAATTACCAGCAGAGGCAATCCGAGTGCAACGGCATTCTCGCCTGTTGCAATTAACGGGTTTCCGAAACCGGCTGTAAACTGAGATGATGATAAACGCGAAACCGATGTTGCCCCCTGAAATACAGAAGCTGTGCTACCACCAACAATAAGCGCAAGAACCCACTTTAGCATGTTTTCTTCAACAGGCAACACCGATGCTGTTAACAAAGTTCCGGCGCCAATAGCCAAGGGCATTGCTAAGGCATCTAATAAATTATCAACAAAAGGAATATAATAGGCCAGCAATTCTACTACGGTGGCAGCGCTAAAACAAATAATAGCTGAGCCGCTGGCCAACCACTCAAAACTTTCGTTTACAGGCAAATAACCAAAACGTGCTGCAATGCTGGCCAACAACATGGGCACAAACACGCGAAAACCACAGCTTGCACTTAATCCAACACCCAAAAATATGGCAACAATTAATTCCTTCTCCAATTTAAATATAGTTTGTATTGTTAAAGTTACTTCTTTTCCATTAATTTTATGATTTAATCTAAATCAACCAAAAATGAAAATCTTTTACCAAAGCCGGTTTTGGGCTCTGTTTCTATTTTCCGGCATTTGCATCGTTTTTTCTTCATGCTCTGACCCTATTCCTGAAGAACTACCGAATATACTTTGGCTTACCAGCGAAGACAACAGTCCTCTGCTGGGATGTTATGGCGACACCTTTGCCACAACACCAAACCTGGACAGACTGGCCTCTGAAGGATTTTTATATACTCACGCTTACGCCAATGCACCCGTTTGTGCACCGGCACGCAACACCATTTTAACCGGAGTGTATGCCTGCTCAAACGGCAATCAACACATGCGCAGTTACTACCCCAAGTCAGATGTGGTAAAACCCTACCCGGTTTTTTTGCGTGAAGCCGGTTATTACTGCACCAACAATTCAAAAACCGATTATAATGTAGACAACATTAACCCCAACGAAATTTGGGACGATTGCAGCAAAACAGCCCATTGGAAAAACCGACCGAGCGACCAACCGTTTTTTGCTGTTTTTAACACAGGAATCTCACACGAAAGCAGTATCCACAGGTCTATTCCCAATGATGAACTGCGGCACAGTCCTGAAGATGTTTTTATACCGCCTCACCATCCGGCAACTCCGGAAATGAAACACGACTGGGCCCAATATTACGACAAAGTTGAAGATATGGATGCACAAATTGGCAAATGGCTGCAAGAGCTTGACGATGCCGGACTTGCAGAGAACACCATTGTTTTTTATTATGGCGACCATGGTGGCGTGCTGGCCCGAAGCAAACGCTACGTTTACGAAACCGGTACACGCGTACCTTTTATCCTTCGTATTCCCGAGAAATACAAGCACCTGTTTCCTGAAGAAAATACAGGATCGAGAATCGACCGTTTGATAAGTTTTGTTGATTTAGTGCCAACCCTGTTAAGCATAATTGGGACACCAATACCCGACTACCTGCAAGGCCACGCTTTTCTGGGAACACAAAAAACGGCCGACCCTGAGTATGCATACATGTTTCGCGGGCGCATGGACGAACGGTACGATATGTGCCGTGCGGTGCGCAATAAGAAATTCCGTTACATCCGAAACTACATGCCTTATCGAATTTATGGCCAACGACTTGAATACTTGTTTCGTGCACCTTCAATCCGGTCGTGGAAAGCAGCTTTTGAAAATGGCCAATGCAACGAAGCACAAAGTGCATTTTGGAACACCAAACCGGTGGAAGAACTTTATGATACCGAAAATGACCCATGGGAAATAAACAACCTGGCAAACGACCCCAACCACAGTGAAGTGCTGGCGCGGATGCGTGCTGCCAATAAAGAATGGGTAACACGAATTAAGGATACAGGATTTATTCCGGAAGCAGAACGTGTAGAACGAGCAGAAGGCGCTGCCATGTTCGACATTATGCGTTCAGGAAAAATTAACCATGAGGAAATTATGGAAGCGGCAGAAATTTCAACGCTTGGAAAGGTTGAAAATATTGAAATACTTAAAAACTACTTAAAATCGGATGATGGAGCAATTCGCTACTGGGGTGCCTCGGGCTTACTAATTTTGGGCAAAGATGCGGCCTCTGCTACTGATGAATTAAAGCTGGCCACAAAAGACAGCTCGGCTAATGTAGTTAACGTGGCTGCTGAGGCACTTTACAATTTAGGTGAAAAAGAAATTGCGAAAGAAGGCCTACTTGCTGTTCTGAAAAACAAAAATGAGTTTGCTCGTTGCCATGCTTTAAATGTTATTGATTGTATTGAGGAAAACAGCCCGGAAATTCAGGAAGGAGTTATCGACATGATTGCTACTGCCGAATCGAAAACAAGAAACAAATACGACATGCGGGCAGCCAAATGGCTGATTGAGAAATGGGAACTAAATCCGGATGATTATAAATTTGATTTTGCCTGGTAAGAACAAGCACATCTGCGGCAATTTTTAAAGTTCATCGCCACATTCCCAAATCAACTGGGGGCGATGTCTTTTGTCGTAAAAATCAGCCTGATCGACTGTAACACCCCATTCAACGGGTGTCCCGTCGTAATGAAACATCACGCAGTCGAGACACGACCAGTAATCGCAATACAAGTGGTAGAAATATTCTTCGTTGTAGGTCCAGCGCTGAACCCTGCAACCAACACAGTTGCCAGAGCTTTCCAATTCGCTAAGTTGTGGTTTTAACCAGTTGGGCACAATTATTGGTTCTGGTTCGCGATCTTCGCAGGCCACCAAAGCAACGATAAAAAGTGATATGTAAAAAATTTTTCGCATGTGATTTATTTCTTTTTAGGAGTCCTAGCATTCTGTTTCTGTACGTTATTTTCAGCTAGTAAATCAATTATCATAGACAGTAAAAACGACATCAGTTTCAAAATCTTTTGCACCTAAAATTACAGAGGCTCCCTTAATCCTGAAATCGAACTCAATATTCTGAATACCATGCCGTCCATAAATTTCGCTATTAATTCCTTCTGTAAGTGTTTCGTAACTTTCGAAACCTGCAATATACTTGGGCCCGGCAAACCACCCATAAATTAGCGAGCCCGACGATACGTTTCTTTTCATCTCCAATCGTAGAACATCCGAATCCCAGTCTGAAGACCCTGTCATTCCCACCGTTAGTTTCCACGGACGATCCGGATTGAACAAATAAGCAAGAATTGAACCTGACCTATAAGCAACTGTCAGACTAAGATCGGACTGTGACTCCAGTACTGCAGAAAAATCACTTCCTGCCTCGCCAACCAAAGTTAAACCATCTCCAAAATCGACATAACCCGAGACTGAGACATTAAAATTCTGACCATAAACAAATGGAACAGCTACCAGACCCAATATTATTAAGAATAATTTTCTCATAACTAGTAATCGGTTAAAGTATACATAACAACAAAATAAGTATCGTCGGTAGATACTATTTCAGAATAATCTGCAATTTTAAGTGTATAAGTCAACTCGTGACCATTGCCTTCACCATCACCGGTAAAACAGTTTTTTATGTTCGAAATAATCCTTTGCGGCGATTGCGACAAAACAACTTTACCTTCTTTAATACCAAGCATATCACCTTTTCCTATTCCCTTATATACGGAAGCTTCAACCTCTAGCTCAAGTCCGTTGGGAAGCCCGCCACTTGTAATTTCAGCATAAACACTACGTGCACCTGAATTATCGAGTTGAGCCGAAGTATAATTTATCCATAAAGATTTCGAGGATGTCTCGGTTACTTCGGGTGCCTCGCCCGACTCGGTTGTTGAACTTACTGAAAAATGCACGGTATTATCAACACCGGGCTCAATATCAATAAGAGCAACTTCGGGAATACTAAACCGGACATTTGCAGTTGCATTTTGCCCATGCACTTTTCCCAAACACAAAAAACAAAATGCAAAAATAATTATGTAGCTGCTAATTCTCATCTGTTTATAATTGTATATTTTCAAGTAAACTTTCATTTCATCAATTATCTTTCCGACTGAATATCATCCCCATCAATTGAAACGACAAAAGGATTTTTATAAATCTTCTCCAGTTCTCTTTTTAGTTTTAACGCGTCCTGCTTATTGGTAAAAACGCCAATAAAATATTTGTGAAAGTTATCAGTTTGTCTTTCAAAATCAAATACTCGCTCGTTGAAATATGCCGATGTTTTTGCCTTTTTTTGCTTAAAAGCACCTATTTGCACCGAATAAAATTTAGTTTCGGGAAGCTTTTTAACCACTTCGGTTTTTACTTGCTCCTTTTTTTCACTCACAGGTTTAACTTCGGGCGTAAGAATAAAACCTTGCGATTTGAAAATAATATTCCTCTTTTTCTTCTCTAATTGAATTTTCAATTCAAGTTCCTGTTCATTCTCCAATTCCAATGCATATTCCGTTTTACTCAACGAATAACTGTTGGGCAAGGTAGCTTCGTAAACTTTTAACAGGTAGTTACCAGGCCTAAGAACCGGGAAAGAAAAACTGCCATCATTTTTTGTAGAAATTCGTAAATTATCAAATTCACCTTTTAGTTCAATCACAATTGTTCCGGGCAACTCACTTTCGTCCGATACAAATTCACCTGTCAAACGGGCTCCGGGAGCTATTTCAAAATTAATTGTAGTCTCCTTTTCGCCAGCAATGTCAACTTCCATTGGCATCGGAATATTGATAACTTCATTTATTGCTAATTTTGATTTATCAATAAATAAAAGATGCCGACCAACCGGAAGCGAAGCAAAATAAAACTGTCCGTTTTCGTCTGTCAGCGCAGTTTCCGACAACATATTCAATACCATTCCCTCAACCGGATTACCGCGATTATCAGTTATATACCCTTTTAATTCGCCAACCTGCTCTGTCCTTTTTAGCGGAATTCCCATCTGGTAAGCATACCCGACTGACAACGTCAAAGTTGGATTTTCTGTTTCAGTTCTGAACAGTGTATAGTAACTATTTGCTGTTATTTTATGCTTTTTAAGAAATCGGTATTCAAAATTGAACCGCATTAAATTTCGATTCTGGTAATACTGGTCAATGTCGTAGTAATTCTGCAAATACAAACTGGCTTGCAAATTCCTGGTAATCCTGCTACGGGCCGAACCACCAAAGGTAAAAGTACGTTGATCGTCGGTAATAAAACTATTTACATTCGATAAACTTCCGAACAACTGGATGGAGTGCACCCGGTTTATCCTAAAAAGTACGTTGGAAGAAAAGCGGTAAGTTTTTTGCTGGTTATTTGTCTCTCCGGCTTGCAAGTTTATAGTCTTTCCATATTCACCATACAAATCATAACTCAAAAATTTATAACGATGATTAAATTGTGTATTTAACGAACGCGTTTTGTAATGAAACTTATCTTTATCTAAACGATCTTTTCGTTCATAATCACGCCAGTAAAATCGCCACGAAATATCTCGCGCAACTTTAAAATTCAAACTGGTTTGAAATGATCTGGAATACGGTGCCGTTGTAAAAAATGTATCGAGCTGGGCATTCTGAAAATCTTCTTTTGCGTATACGCTAAAATCGATTTTTTTTGTAATTCGGGCTGATACATTTGCAGAATAAAACTTTGAGTTATTAAAATAACCAGGATAATTTTCGCCTGTATAATAATAATTCCCCACAATTCGGAAAATGGAAAACCGGCTGTTTAGGTTTGCCCGATACGCATCGTCAGATTCTCCATTATAATACCCACGCGAATATTCTAAATCGAGATAAGTATTTTCAAAAGGATAGATTTTTGCGTTTACACTTGCCATTTGGATAATATCAGGCAGCAGCGACATTTGTTTACCGATATAATAGAAATCTATCAGACTATGTTTGTTTAATTTATAACCAACAACACCTGCATATTCATAGTCTATCGATTCGTAAAAACGAGGTTTCAAATATAGAGCACCAACCCGAAAACCATTATCAAACTGCATGCGGGCTTCAGCACCTGTTCCAAATCGGGACGATTCGGTTAACGGAGTAAACTGGTAAGTTCGGTCTCCGAGTGTAAACTTCAGATTGGTATTCTGATACGTAACATAGTACTGATCATACAAGCCCATATAATTAAACTTATTATTATTGGGACCACGAGCCAAAAATTCAAGCTGATGTTTTCCGCTTGGTTCCAAAGCTCCTGCACCTGCAACTTCAAACTGATATCCCGACATCGGTTCATCATCCTGATTGGTAAACAAATAAGCCGATGAAGCAGTTACCGGAAACCTAAAGAAAGGATCTCTTTTATAATCTTTTTGGGGATAAACCACAAAAGAGTGAAAAGCACTTCCGTAAACCGTATTACCAGAAACAGCTTTAACCGATAAATAATTTTTGTGTGTTGCTCCCAGTTCTGGATTAGTTGACAAAACAGCTGAAAATTCTTTGGATTCTCCCGGCGCAACTTCAAGCTCCTTACTACCTTCTATCTCGCAGTTTGTTGATTCCAGGTAGATAGTTTTACCTACATTACCGTTATTCTGAATTCTGAATGTGGCTTGTAAATTCTCGCCGGCCATTACATATTTGCCGGAAGAAACCAACAGTACCGAAACGTCTTCACGTTCTTGTACATCAATTGTTGTTTCGGAAACTGCACTGATGCGGGGATACGAAAGACTAATTGATCTCACATTAACAGGAAATGCTT
Organism: uncultured Draconibacterium sp.; assembly: GCF_963676735.1. Lineage (NCBI taxonomy): Bacteria > Pseudomonadati > Bacteroidota > Bacteroidia > Marinilabiliales > Prolixibacteraceae > Draconibacterium > uncultured Draconibacterium sp. The sequence continues at coordinate 3,920,510 of NZ_OY781464.1, forward strand.
TTTGTGGAGCCATTGCAGGCACCTGAAAAGAAAATAACAATAACTTTTTATCCCCCGCTGCTAACTTCGCTGACTGCTTCTGAAGTATTGCTTTCCACCCCTCAGGAAGGTTTAAGGTTAGCTCAACATCATGTTCTTCGTCGCCATTATTTTTTACAATTACCGGGAAGTTCACAACCTGGGTTGGATTGACCTTCAACCCTTCTTTTAAAATATTTATTTCTACAGGAGTGTTCTGTCCGCTTACAACAGAGTTTATGATGAACAAAAAAAATGTAAAAAAAAATATCTCCTTTTTCATCTGTTAAGAATCATCTATTTATTATGGCAACAGATGAAACTCGCATGCCCCAACGCTTCGGAAAAATCATTTGCTTATGTGTGAAATGACTTGTCATACCCGTTTCATTAAAGCAGTTCAAACGAAACATTTGTTCCATAAATACTATCATCGCCACAATCAGCAACCAAAACACCGTTATAAACTCCCGGTTTTATTCCTTCCAGCAGAATTGTAATTTTAATGGATGTGCCAGGCAATGTTTTTCTTTTATCGGCCTTAAGTGTAGCTACTGAATTTCCTTCTTCATCAAACAATTCGAGCGACATTTCCGGTTTCAACAACACTTCTCCGCTATTTTGCACAACCACACTTATCATGTTTTCATTCTCATTCTTGGACAACTCCAATCCCTGAAAAGTCAGATCGCGAACACCTTCTCCCCCCACATTGGTAATAACCTGCACCGCATAACGTATGGCTGTTCTTATCGATACACCAACTGTATTGCTTGTATCCGGCGGCACTACTCCCTCAACCATTATCACACTCCAGTACGAGCCAGACAGATCGTTGCTTTCAGGCACTTGCACTTCTACATTTACAACTGCTTTTTCATCAGGTCCAAGGTTTAATAATTCCGGCTGGTAAGTTATCCAATTCGCATTTGACCTGTCCATTGTTCCCGGTGCATCGTGTCGTGTTTCACCGGTGTGAGAATAATAGTAATCTCTGGAGTAAATTTTTACACTTTTTGCCTCATCCGACATATTATGTATCTCGATCTGGGTTCGATATATTTCGCCCGGAGTTGCATTATTTTCGTGCGTCAACCCGTTTAGGACAACAATATTTCCAAACGAATTAAAACCACAAAAAAGAAATATAAACGAAAAGAGAACAAATTTTAATATTCCTCGGCTACTATACATTATTGGTCGATTAAATGATTTACGATAAATACTGAGGTAAAAATATCAATTTTTAAGGAATAAGCGCCTCGTTTCCTAATCGGCTAATGTATACACAATATTAAAAGTCACCTTTTCGCTGTTCAATGCTACCAATTTAGCTTCCGTTTCATCAATAGCTAAACTGTAAACCAAGTTATGCCCGTGTTGAGCACCCTGGCCGGTATAGCAGCTTCCGATATTGTTTATTATTTCGGTAGGTTGTTCTCCAAGAACCTTACTCCCTTTGGGCTGGCCCAATTCTCCTTTTCCATCTGATGATGCTGCCGATGCCGAAACTTTTAGCTGAATGCCTTCAGGAATATCTCCCTGAACAAATGCAGTAATTCTACGAGGAGAAGAATGTGCTCTTTTTACCGAAGAATAATTAATCCAGACTGAATTTACATCTGTTTCATCAGCGAACGAAATACTATTTTCAGCAACATTATTTGATTTTGTAAGTATCCGGGTTACATCACTATTATCAGCAACCAAACCTAAAAGAGCAACTTCTGGAATTCGAATATCAATATTGTGCTTAACACTATTTTGTGCGAAACTGTTAAGTGTTATTAAAACTAATATGCCAACAATTATTATTTTCGATAGAAGCTTCATGTGCTATTATTCGATTGAGCACACTAAAGGTAGAACATAATATTTGCATTTACACAATTAACTGACCTGATAATTCTCCTTTAAATTGCCTAAAATAAACCTCTGTTTTTCTGAGAAGAGTCAGCCAAAGAAAGCATTTCCAAATCCCTTTTCGCAATCTAATCCGGTTTTGCGATACAGATCCGGAAGCAGACTTTATTTGTATTAGCAACGAACAACATAAAAAAACCGCCTCAAACTTTATTTGAGACGGCTCCCCACTATTCCCTTATTTTTTATCTTTCTCTCTTTATAAATCTGAAATCGTATAAGTTACGGTTGCAGTATATTTACCAGCTTCAATGGTGCCGAAATTATTTTCATTCAATTTTAGCGAATAAACCAGGTTAACTCCTGCTCCTGTTCCATCTCCTGTATAACAGCTTCCAATACCGCTTACAATAGTATGACCACCTTCTGCATTCTGATCTAAAGTAATTGCGGTTTCATTTACAGTTCCTTTGTTTCCATTTCCTCCACTTGTTGCCGCATCAGGAGTTAATACAATACTCATTCCTGCCGGAAGTGTAGTTCCTGAGTATGATAATTCTGCAGTAATACTACGTGTTTCATTGTCGGCATCTTTTACTGAAGTATAATTCAACCAGTGTGCGTCATTTGCAACTCCGTCAAAACTAAACGGCTGGGCACCTGCTTCAGTCCCTACAACAGGCTCCAATGTAAAATCAGTTCCTCCTTCAATATCAACCAATGCCGTTGGATTAATCTGTACTCCAAATGAATGACTTGCCTCATTTGAATCATCCTGTGCTTTGGCAAAGTTTGCTACTCCAAAAACTAAAATCCCTACTAATAAAATTGTTACTTTTTTCATGATGTTATGTTTTAAATGTTTGTAAATATTTTCTTCAAAAAGCTGTTGTATCCTTTAGGGTCAGATACGCCTTTTGATAAACAACACTGATGCCAAAACACACCATGCCTTGATTGTCAGCCACTTAGCCTCTGTGCCAAAATAAAATCACGTCCCGCTATGGGACGAAATACAAACATTTGGGACATTTCAATATTTTGGGACAATTAAGGCTGGATAAGAATAAACGAGAATCCTGCAACGACTAAGCCTATTTTTCAGACAGGATATAATCTGCTGCTATTTCCAACTCCTGGTACCATTCGGCACCATACTTGGCAATTAAAGGCTCCTTTAAATATTTATAAAGCGGAAGTTTCTCTGCGGCTCCGCATTTTCGGCCCGGTTTGCAAATATCCAGTTCCTGGTAGTTTACGGCGTCAAAGCGTTTGTATTCGGTTATTCGTATAGGGAATAAATGACAAGAAATAGGTTTTCGGAATTTTGTCTTGCCATCAAAAAAGGCTTTCTCAATGGCACATTTTAATATCCCCTGTTTGTTGTAGTAGGAGTAAACACACTGACGGTCGTCAACAAGTGGTGTTACCAGATCACCATCGCTATCGATTACCGAGTGCCCTTGCTTGGCTACTTCTTTTTTGTGTTTTTCAGGCAATAGATTTTCAAAATGGCTGTACTCCGATTCAATAAGCATGGCCTCTCTATCTGTCAAGGGTGCTCCGGAATCTCCTTCAATACAGCACGCTCCCTTACATTTTAAGATATCGCAAAGAAAATGCTTTTCAAAAACATCGCGACTTACTATTGTTCTTCCAATCTCTATCACAACAACACAAAAAAAGTTTTTTTTTAAAGCAAGAGCAAGAACCTTTTAATAAAGCCTCTTGCTCTTCATTTATTATTCTTTTATCAGGTGTTCTTCTTACTTAATAAGATTTTTACCTGTCATATCTGCAGGCACCTCCAATCCCATCACATTCAATAGCGTTGGAGCCACATCGGCCAAAATCCCGTTATCCAGTTTAACTCCTTCTTTTTCTGAAACAAAAATACAAGGTACCGGATTTAATGAGTGAGCCGTGTTTTCCGAACCATCGGCATTTACCGCATTGTCAGCATTTCCGTGGTCGGCAATTATCATCACTTCGTATCCACCTTTTTTAGCAGCAGTAACCACTTCCTTTACGCAAGCATCAACAGCTTCTATCGCCTTATAAACAGCTTCGTAAATTCCGGTATGCCCAACCATATCGCCGTTGGCAAAGTTTAGGCAAACAAAGTCAGCTTCGCCGTTTTCCAGTTTTGGCACAATGGCTTTGGCAACTTCAGGTGCCGACATCTCGGGCTGATGATCGTAAGTTGGCACTTTTGGCGATGGAATAAGAATGCGGCTTTCTCCCTCAAATTCAGCTTCACGTCCTCCGCTAAAGAAAAAAGTAACGTGCGCATATTTTTCGGTTTCGGCAATTCGAATTTGTTTTAATCCGGCCCTTGAAACCACCTCGCCCATGGTGTTTGTAACGTTTTCTTTTTCGAAAATCACATTAATACCTTCAAAATCTGCTTTATATGTTGTCATGGTATACCATTGCAAGTTCATGGTATGCATTCCAAACTCCGGAAGATCTTTCTGTGTAAAAGCAATGGTTGTTTGGCGCAAACGGTCGGTACGGAAGTTAAAACAAATAACTACGTCATCTTCTTCAATTTTTGCCAAAGGCTCGCCGGCTTCGTCAACCATAACAACTGGTTTCAGGAATTCATCGGTAACACCATTATCATACGATGCTTTCATAGAGGCAAGTATGTCGGTTGATTTCTCGCCTTTCCCTTGTGTATATAAATCGTAAGCCAGCTTTAATCTGTCGAAATTATTATCGCGATCCATTCCGTAATAACGACCAATCAACGAAGCAAATTTACCATTGGTTCCTTCCAGCGCTTTCAGGTCGGCTTCTACAAAACCATAACCCGAACGGGGATCGGTATCGCGACCATCTGTTAATCCATGAATGAACACGTCTTCCAAGCCCATGTCAGTAGCAATCTTGCATAGTGCAACCATGTGCGAACTTAATGCATGAACTCCGCCAGGCCCAATTAAACCAAGCAAATGCACTTTCTTATTGTTCGCTTTAGCATAGTTGTATGCTTTTAAAATTTGCGGATGCTGCCACAATGATTTGTCTTTAATTGCACGTGTTATTTTTACCATATCCTGGTATAAAACACGCCCTGCACCAATGTTAAGGTGTCCAACTTCAGAGTTACCCATTTGTCCATCAGGCAGTCCCACATTTTCGCCACTTGCCAGCAATTGGGAGTTCGGATATTTTTCCATTAACGAATCCATAAAAGGAGTCGGTGCAGTTGCAACAATATCACTTTTCGAGCCGTCGCCGATTCCCCAACCATCGAGAATCATCAATAAAGTCTTCTGATTATCAGCCATTATATTCTGTTTTTATTAATAACATTTTTTAGAACGGACAAAAATATCCTTTTTTAAATCATTAAAGAAATTACATTTACTTTGTTCACACGGATTTAACAATCTTTTGGGATTGATATACTAAATATTTAAATAAAACAGGATTGCCATTGTCGTAATTTACCATTCCGTAGTCCAGGTTTTCAGGAACCGGGTATTTGAACCGAAGAGGCAACTTATGAAGTACATTTTCGTTTTACTTTTGTACAGACAATGAAAAAAATCAGAATTGAAATACCGGTTGTACTTCTCACTGTTATAATAATTTCGTTATTAGGACTGTCCGGGCACTTTGTGTATAAAAGTTTATCAAAAATTGTTCAATCCATGCTTTCAGAGTCAATCCCCGACAACACGCTTTTGTGGGTAAAAGATGTTGCCATGGAACTAAATGAAACAGAAAACATGGTTAAACTTTATTCGTTAAGTAATGATAGAGTTTACCTGAAAAACTACAAAACAATTAACCAATCGCTTGATCTTAAATTTGAAGAACTGCAAAAGCTTCCGGCTATCGATAGTAGCAAACAAATTCTTGTTGATTCGGTTCTTTTGCTCGCACAGCAAAAAATAGTTATTTGGGAAAAAATATTAAATCTCCACCTGAGCAAAGGCAGCGAACACGAAGCATTTAACGAATATGTTGAAACACTCGACACCGTGTTAAGTGTACAAGACACCATACATTTTCAGGAACCGGAAAAAAGGGGACTTTTAAAACGCATATTTGGCAAGAAACAGGCTCCACCAACCCCGGTGATCGTTGATCGAACACCCGAGAAACAACGCCTCCAACAAGAATTGGAAGAACTGGAAAAAGAATTGGCTCAACGTAGCAGGCGCATGAGTACTATGGAGGCTGTTTATATGCGTAAAAACCTGGAAATATCTGAAAGTCTGGTTGCTATTATTACTGCGCTGGAACTTATGGAAGAAGAACACTTCCTCCGGCAATCGCAACAAGCAGAGCTACTGGCCAACGAAACCTACAAACGACTTTTGCCGTTTGCCCTTTCCGTATTTTTGCTTCTTATGTTGGTTTTGCTCCTCTTTTTTCGCGACCTGCGCAAATCGCGATCGTACCAGAATGTATTACGAAAAGCCAAAGCTCAGGCCGAGAACCTTGCCCGCACAAAAGAACTTTTTGTTGCAACCGTAAGTCATGAAATGCGTACCCCGGTTAATGCAATTTATGGTTTAAGCGAGCAGTTATTGCAAAAACAACACGACCGCAAAACGCAGGAAGACCTGAGAGTTATTTTCGACTCAACCAAACATTTAGCCGACCTGGTGAATGACACCTTCGATTTCTCGCGCCTGGAAAAACAAAATATCCAGTTGGTTTCCACTCATTTCTCACTTCACGAGCTGCTGTACAAAATCAATCTTTACAATAAAACAACAGCAGAAAACAAAAATATATCCCTGCACATCAACAACAAAACGGATAATGACCTCATTTTATATGGCGATGAAGGACGACTAAAACAGGTGCTGAACAACCTGATATCCAATGCTATAAAATTTACCGACGAAGGATCGGTGCGATTAAAAGTAGAAGCCAAACAGAAAAATGAAACTATTTTGCTTGAATGCATCGTTTCAGATACTGGCATTGGCATACCCAAAGAAAGCCAGGAAAAAATTTTTGATGAATTTGTACAACTTGAGACAGACCTGAGCAGAAAAGCCGGTGGCACAGGACTTGGGTTGTACATTGTAAAAAAACTGGTGGATTTGCTGAATGGTAAAATAACGCTGGAAAGCAAAACAAATGTTGGCACTAGATTTTACATTTCCATACCATTTAAAAAAGGAAAAAGGGAACAGTTGCAGCATAGTTTCAAAAGCCACAAGGCGCCCGGTGCATTAAAAGACAACTCTGTTTTAATTGCTGACGATGAAGAATTTAATCGACACTTGTTAAAAAGTATTTTCTTGAAATGGAACGTTGATTTTGATGAAGCAGAGAATGGACAGGCTGCTATTGAAATGGCTGCACACAAAAATTACCGCTTAATTTTAATGGATATTCGAATGCCGTTGGTAAATGGAATCGACGCAGCCGATCAAATAAAAGCCTCGGGGCATAAAGCACGAATAATAGCCCTTTCGGCAAACACCAACAATGTAAAAACAAAAAAGCAAGGCGGAAAGGTGTTTGATGACGCATTGAAAAAACCATTCAACGAGGCAGCTTTATACGAGGTTATTTCCAATTGTTTTAACAACATTGAAAATGCAGAAAATTTAAGCAAAAAAATGAAGCCAACCAGTAAGTTTAACTTAAGCGAACTGGAAAATATGAGTAACGGCGATCCCGCATTTGTAAAAGAAATGATTGAATTGTTTTTAAAAACCAGCAAAAGCAGCATTCACACAATAGAAAAGCACCTTAACGAAAAAAACGGCAAAAGCATTGCCGAAGTGGCCCACAAACTTGCATCGCCGGTAAAATATATGAGTGCTACAAAGCTTTATAATCTTATAAAGGCACTTGAAAAGCTGGCAGGTGAATCCGATAGTTTCGTGGAGATTAAACAAAGAATAAAAGAGGTAAAGTCCGAAATAAATAAACTGAATCAGGAACTTGAAAAACTCATTTCAGAAAAAGATGAATAACATGCATTAACCTTTTTGAATCGATACATATTCAATACATTTGTTCTGATTTGAAAATATCCGGAGAAAATGGAAGCAAAAGCATTTAAAATTTTTGTTGTTGAAGACGATGAATGGTACCGCCGGTTGTTGGTTCATAATCTTTCCATGAATCCGGATTATGAAATAAAGTCGTTTGAAAGCGGAAAAGAATGCCTGAACAACCTGCACCAATTACCCGATGTAATTACCCTGGACTACCGGCTTCCGGATATGAAGGGAATTGAAGTGCTCAAACAGATAAAAAACTCCAATCCTGAAATTCAGGTTATTCTCATCTCGGAACAGGACGATATTGAAGTAGTAGTTGACCTGTTAAAACATGGGGCTTACGACTACATTGTAAAATCAAAAGATATTCGTGAACGGCTCCTTAATACTGTAAATAATATTCGTAAAGAATTTAAGCTGAAAAACGAAATTCATTCACTTCGTCAAGAAGTAAAAAAGAAATACAGCTACCAGAATACCATTATCGGTAACAGTGCGGCAACCCAAAAAATATTTGACCTGATTGAGAAAGCCACCCGTACCAATGTTACAGTATCCATTAGTGGCGAAACGGGCACAGGCAAAGAACTGGTTGCCAAAGCCATACACTACAACTCACTGCGCGCCAAACAACCTTTTGTTGCCGTAAACATGGCAGCCATACCAAGCGAACTCATTGAGAGCGAACTGTTTGGGCACGAGAAAGGTGCATTTACCGGAGCAGCATCGCGCAGAATAGGAAAATTCGAGGAAGCACATTCGGGGACTTTATTTCTTGATGAAATTGCAGAACTCGAAATTTCGCTTCAAGCTAAGCTGCTAAGGGCATTACAGGAAAAAGAGATTGTTAGAATTGGCAGTAACCGACCTGTAAAAATTGATTGCCGCATTATTATTGCCACCAATAAAAATTTACTCGAAGAGGTAAAAAAAGGCCAATTCAGACAAGACCTTTATTACCGTTTTTATGGGCTGCCAATCGATCTTCCCCCCTTGCGCCAAAGAGGCAACGATGTTATTTTACTGGCTAAAAACTTTGTTAGCGAATTTTGTAAGGAAAATAAGCTCGTACAAAAAATATTAACACCATCGGCCAGCAAAAAACTGCTGGGTTACCCTTTCCCGGGAAATGTGCGAGAACTTAAATCGGTGATTGAACTGGCTGTTACGCTCGCTGATAAAAAAGAAATTGAAGCCGAGCACCTACTGCTCGATGATACCGAAAACATCGAGAGCCTGCTAAATGAAGAACTCAGCTTGCGCGAATACAACTTGCGCCTGGTAAAAAAACTGCTTGAAAAATACGACAACAAACCTAAAATTGTGGCCGAAAAACTTGATATTGGGGTAGCTACCATTTACCGAATGATTAAAGATGAATAACAGCTTTCAATTATCATTTTGATAATCCTCTATCATTATGATACACCCTGATCCAAGAACAATTTTCACATACTTCTGATTATCTGCACCTTACAAATCAACCTGTTTTATGGCATAGCAATTGGCTTTTAGGAGCCAAATTGTTTAATCATTAAAATGGAGGAAAAAGTCATGAAATCGAATAGAAAAATACAAAATGCAATAAGTGCATTTTTAGTAGTTGTAATTATTGGTGCAGCATTGGTTGGTATTTCAATTTATACCAAAAAGAATACTGAGATTGATAGTTTACAAAGCAGTAATGTTAATATAAACCAGGAGTTGCAAGAACGCGACTCGATGGTTAACGAACTACTTGGAGCCTTTGATGAAATTGAGCAAAATCTGAAATACATAAAGGAGAAGCGCCAGGTTTTATCAATAGAATCGCAAACCGAAGGCAATTACGATAAGAAAAAAGCCATTGTTGAAGACATTAGTCTTATGAATGAAATGCTGGAAAAAAGCAGCGAACACATTGCAGAATTAGAGCGTAAGCTTCAGAAATCGGGCATTCAAATCAGTTCGTTGAAAAAGAAAATTGAAACCTTAAACCAAAGTGTTGAAGAACAAAACACCCAGATTATTGCGCTTCAGCAACAAATTGAAAAACGCGACGAAATGCTTGCCCAACTGAATCGACAGGTAGACGATATGCAGGTTGAAATTTCGAAACAAGTTGATACCCTGAAAATAAAACAACAACTAATTGAGGAAAAAACATACCAACTTAATAAAGGGTTTGTTGCCTATGGAACTTACAAAGAATTAGAAGAAAATGGTGTTCTTACCAAAAACGGAGGTTTTCTGGGACTTGGGAAACATATTTCGCTCAAGAAAAACCTGGATCAGGATTATTTTACCGAATTAAATATTCGCGACACCAAATCAATACCGTTATTCTCAAACAAAGCCACCATTATTTCCGAACACCCCGATAGTTCTTACACATTTATCGAGCAAGACGGTGTTATTGCCTACCTAAATATAGATAACCCCGATGAGTTTTGGAAAATATCGAAGTATGCTGTAATTGAAATAAAATAGGTTTGCTGAAAGCAGAAGTGTGTGCGAGAGTGCTTGCACCCTTCTCTTTCTTTTTGCTAATACAAAGAACCCCACTTAAAACAATTCTTTTAAAGAAAAACATAAAAATTCTACAATGAAGAAAATTGGAACCATCATTACTACAATTATACTTGGAGCACTATTAATAATGGCTTGTAGCCAAAACGACTCGACGGAATTTGCCGATGGTAACGGAAAAATAAACGTATACCTTACCGATGCTCCTTTCCCAATCAGTCTGGTGTCTCAAACCATTGTAACAATAAATAAAGTTGAAATCAGGAAACACGAAAACGACTCAACTGAAGCAATATTTATTTCGTTAATGGAAGAAGCTTTTGAAATTGATTTGCTTACCCTATCCAATGGAATTACCGAACAACTTGCTTCGGTTGAGCTGGAAGCGGGAAGCTATGATTTAATTCGAATGCACGTTACCGACGCGAAAGTTATTCTTACCGATGGTTCGGAGTTTGATTTAAAAATACCAAGTGGCACAAGCAGCGGTTTAAAAATTAAAATTCAGCCAGAAATAACCATCGCCAGCGGGCAAACCACTGATGTATTACTTGATTTCGATGTTAGCAAATCATTTGTGGTGAAAGGAAACTGGAAAGACGGAAATATTAAAGGCTTCAATTTTAAACCGGTTGTTCGAGGTGTTTTACTCGACAGGGCCGGAAGAATAAAAGGAAGGGTTACCGATACTACAGCAATTGCGCTTGAAAATGCCGCTATAAAATTATGGGAAGAGATAAACGATGTAGATAACGACTCGATAGTAGCTACAGCATTTACCAACCCGGAGGGACAATATCAGCTTATTGGCATACCCGAAGGAACATATTACATGACTGCTGAACGGGATAGTTTCCAGACAGATACCATATGGAATGTGGATGTATTAAAAGGAGAGTCAAGCCAGATTGACTTTGTATTAACCCCCGAGCCGTAATGATTGCGAAGAGGCGAGAATCATTCTGAAATCAATCAGTTTGGTTATGCTTAATGGTTTTCAAGTAGAGGCTGTCCGTTAGTTCGGGCAGCCTTTTTATTATCTGCACATTTCATCCGTGTATTTCCACAGTTGGGTAATGTAAATTTCGTGGGCTTGCGTTTTCCCCTGATTTTTGAATCATCAAAACAAAAACAAGTCATGAAAACAATTTTTACAATCTTCTTCATCGTTCTATCCGTAAATTCCTTCTCGCAAGCTACTATTTCGGGGCAAGTACTCACAAAAAATGGCGAGCCAATTCCGGGGGTAAATATTTTTGTTGAGAACACTTACGACGGAGCCAGCTCGGATGCAGAGGGGAACTTTAGCTTTACAACAACAGAAACGGGCGAACAAAAACTTATTGCTTCGTTTATTGGCTATAAAACATGGCAAAAGCTCCTTGATTTGGATGCTGAAATAAACCTGCAAATTGAACTGCACGAGAATATAAACACCATTGATGCTGTAACCATTACTGCGGGGAGTTTTGCTGCCGACGATGAATCGCGTGCCTCCATAATGAAATCGCTGGATGTATACACCACACCAAGTGCCAACGGCGATGTTATGGCTGCCATTAGAACTATGCCGGGAACACAGGCTTCGGCCGACGACGGACGATTGCTCGTACGGGGTGGTGATGCCTACGAAACATCAACCTACATTGACGGACTAATTGCGGCCAAACCGTATTATTCAAAAACACCCGATGTAGCCACTCGCGGACGTTTTGCACCGTCGTTGTTTAACGGGGTGCAATTTAATACCGGAGGCTATTCGGCTGAATACGGACAAGCACTTTCGTCTGTGCTGGTTTTAAAATCAACCGACTTACCCGATGATGACAATACCGGAATTTCATTAATGAGCATCGGAGCCGAAGCCAACCGAACAGAACGTTGGGAAAACACCTCGCTGATGGTATCCGGAGGATACACCAACCTTTCGTTGTACGATAAAATCTTTAACAGTTCGATTGATTGGGAAAAGCCGGTTGAATCGGTAAATGGTTCTGCTGTATTCCGTCATAAAACACGTTCTTCGGGCATGTTAAAAGCCTACATTAACGCCGACTACGGAGAACTGGCCTACCTGGTACCAACAGGCAATTCAGGTAATAAAATGAAAATTAGTAACAAAGGCGGAACTGTTTACTCCAATCTTTCGTACCACGATTGTTTCTCGGAAAAATCATGCTATCGAATTGGTGTATCATCAACCTGGCAGGACAACCGGCTTGGCCTGGATAGTGACGATGTTAACACAAAAGAGTTGAATATAGAAACACGTTTTGCTGTTGTGCACGACATTTCGGATGGAGTTAAGCTTACCTGGGGCGCCAACGAAACATTCAATAAATACAACCAGGATTACATCGAAAATAAAAATGTTTTATACAATGGCACTTTTAACGATCACCTCTTGGGTGCTTTTATCGAGCCCGAAATAAAATTTAGCAAAAACTTTGGTATCCGGCCCGGTATTCGTACAGAATATTCTTCGGCAATTCAGCATTGGAACATTGCGCCACGTTTTGCATTGGCCTTAAAAACAGGAAAAAAAGCACAATTGGCCGGAGCCTGGGGGCTTTATTACCAAACACCACAGGCCGATTACCTGAAAATAAATACAAACCTCGATTTTGAGCAGGCCACACACTACATTGCCAGTTACCAGTTTGGCGATAATTCGGAACGACTTTTTAGAGCCGAAGCTTATTACAAAAAATACAAGAAGCTTATTACTTACACCCTTGCAGAAAACGGCTTACCTGAAAACCTGCAAAACAATGGCCACGGATATGCAGGAGGTTTAGACCTGTTTTGGCGCGACCAAAAAAGTATTAAAGGATTTGATTATTGGTTAACTTATTCCTTCATCGACACAAAACGCAAATACCAGTATTACCCAGAGGAGGCAACCCCTTATTTCATTTCTAAGCACAACTTTTCAGCTGTTGGCAAATATTGGGTGAATAAAATAAACACTCAGTTTGGAGCTTCATTTTCCGCTGCCAGTGGACGCCCGTACAACAACCCTAACACCAACGAATTTAATGCCGAACGAACAAAAATGTATTCGGATTTGAGTCTGAACATGAGTCATGTATTTTATCTTGGCAATCAGTATTCAGTATTGTATTGCTCGGTAAACAATGTATTGGGCAACAATAATGTGCTAAGCTATCGGCCTACAAATGTAGCCGACGCACAGGGCAATTACACTTTGGTACCTGTAAAACGCGACATTAAACGTTTTGTCTTTATCGGTTTGTTTCTGAATTTCTAAATGAAACCAACAAGACTTTTTCCCGGGTTACAATTCATCCCTTAAAATCAACAATTCGGTAAACAACAATTTTAATTGCAGCACTTTCAGCCGAAATTTGAACCAGAAAATAAATCACTTAGTCATAACAAATAAAATTAAAATCATGAAAACGTTTATCACAATTCTGCTCGCAGTTCTTTCACTTACAGCTTTTTCTTCGAAATATGAAGAAACCATGAAAACCAACATTACAAAAATGTACCAGGTATCCGGCTCTGCTGAATTGCAGTTGCTTGCCAACAAGTTTGAACGCATAGGCAATGCCGAACCCGACGAATGGCTCCCCCACTATTATGCGGCTTACTGTTTTATCCGATCAACTTTTTTTGATGAAATGAATGCTGATGCCAAACATGCACAGCTTGACAAAGCCCAGGAATTAGTTGACAAATTAATGAAAACCAACAGCAACGAATCGGAAGTACATGCTTTGCAAGCATTGCTTTACCAGCTGCGTATTACCGATATGAGTAAAGGCGCAAAATATTCGATGAAAGCATCGGCAGCTATTAACACCGCTGAAAAGTTAAATGCAAACAATCCAAGAGTGTACTACTTGCGTGGCAGCAATACTTTTCATACACCCAGTTTTTTTGGAGGCGGGGCCGAAAAAGCAAAACCCGATCTGGAAAAAGCAGCCAAAATGTTTAAAAATACACAACAAAACGATGGTTTAATGCCCAGCTGGGGAAAGGTTCACAATTCACAATTGCTAAGCCAATGCAACGAAATAGCGAACTAAGTTTTCGCCCCTTTTTGAAAGAAGAATTTTGCGCTTCTATTAACAGAAAAGACCCGTACTGATTTTTGGCACGAGTCTTTTCTTCAAACACAAAGTTGATTTCAACATACCATTATTACAAGCTACGCAGGAAAAAGCAACTTTATCATTTATCATTCTGGTTTTTCACTTTCTTCAACACCATCTTAATTTTTACTATCTTGAAAACTCAAAAATCAAACAAAAGAATTTGCATGCGAAAACACGTTATTGTTAACTGGCTGGTTGCCGCCATTGTCTCAATTCTGATAGGTTTAACCACAACGGTATTAATGGGCGGCTCGTTAAAAATGCCATTTATGCAATATGTTTGGAATGCCGGCTATTCGCTCAGTCTGGGACTGCCTTTGTTTGCCAACGGCTACCTTTTTGGCTGGTTCGAAAAACGATATATTGATTGGGTAAACCAGCCAGGCACCAGTGTATTACGTGCTTTGTTCATGCATTTTGTGTATTCAAGTTTTGTAATTTGGACCGTTAACTGGTTTTGGTTTATTTACATTATGAACCGCGACTGGTCGTCGTTTTGGCAATACAACCGCGGAACCATTATATCGGAATACATTATTTTTATTATTGTAGCTTCAATTATTTACGCCATATCTTTTTTTAAAGCCTGGCGCAACGAAGTGCAACAAAAAGAAGAAGCAAAACGCGAATCGCTGGCGCTGCAATACAAGGTACTGCAAGACCAGATTAATCCACATTTTTTGTTTAACAGTTTAAATGTACTTGGTAGCCTTATTGATATGGATGTGGAAAAAGCAAAGCAATTTACCCGCGAACTATCAAAGTTTTACCGCGATGTACTTCGGTTTAAAGACCTTGACATTATTGCTTTAAATGAAGAAATTGATTTTGTTACAAAATACATTTACCTGCAACAAATACGTTTTGGCGACGCTTTACAGGTAGACATAATCGCCAACGAAAAAATACAAGGCAAAGTAATTCCATTGTCGTTACAGGCATTGGTTGAAAATGCCATAAAACACAACGAAATTTCAAAGGCCAATCCACTAAAAATTGTTGTAGCTATTTCCGACGACTACGAGTTATTGGTTGAAAATAATCTTCAGCCCAAAAAACAGCTGGAGGAAACCAGTAAAACCGGACTAAAAAACCTGGCCGGACGCTACCAATACCTAACCGGAAAAGAAATGAGAATATTAAAAAATGGCGGTTATTTTAGGGTTAGCCTTCCGCTGATTAGATTGGAAGAAACGAAAATTTAAGGATAAAACCGGCAATAAGTTTTTAATTAGAATGAGAATATTAATTGTAGAAGACGAACCTTTGGCAGCTGCCCAACTGGCTGCCCACATTTCGGCCTTGCAACCTGAGGCGCAAATACTTGCCGTATGCGATACGATAAAAGCGTCAGTAGAATGGCTACAAAAGAACAAAGCTCCGGATCTGGCCTTTTTTGATATTCAACTGGGCGATGGCTTGAGTTTTGAAATATTTGAACAATGTAATTTTACACAACCCGTAATTTTTACCACCGCCTACAACGACTACGCCATTAAAGCCTTTAAGGTAAACAGTGTTGATTATCTTTTGAAACCTATTGAACGCACCGAACTAAAAAAAGCACTGGATAAGTTTAAGCAACTTTCGCAACCAACAAAATCAATACTAACTCCTGAATTGCTAAATGAAGTAGTTGCTTCGCTAAAAACAAAAAACTACAAAGAGCGTTTTTTGGTAAAAGTGGGCACGCACCTGCGGGTTATTGAAACTACCGATGTGCTGTATTTTTACAGTTTTGAAAAAGGCACTTACGCCAAACTTAACGATGGTAAAGATTACCTGCTCGACCAAAGCCTGGAATTGGTGGAGGGCATGGTAAACCCGAATACTTTTTTTCGGATAAACCGCAAATACCTGGTAGCATTAAAAAGCATAAACGATGTAGTTGCCTACAGCAACTCGCGTTTAAAACTAAAAGTACATCATCACACCGACGATGATTTTTTAGTAGCACGCGAAAAGGTTAAAAGCTTTAAAAGCTGGTTGGAAGGCAGCTTGTAGTTCCAAGGGTTTTGTGCTGAAAAGAACGGCTTGCAAACCCGATACTGCTTGTGATTACAGAAACAGCAGAGAATTCATTCAAGAAATACCGGCCACCTCGAGGCAGCAGTAAAAAAATGAAGCGGATTACAAGTCTACTTGCAACCCGCTTTGTATAATTGTAGTAGTTAGGAACGAAAATCAAAAAATTACAGGCAATACTTATAGATCAAATCGATCAAGGTTCATCACCTTATTCCATGCTGCAACAAAATCTTCCACAAACTTCTCTGCTGCATCAGCACTTGCATAAACTTCTGCCAATGCTCTTAACTCCGAATTTGACCCAAATACTAAATCAGCACGTGTAGCTGTCCACCTAATTTTGCCCGATTTACGGTCGCGGCCATCAAAACACTCTTTGCTTTCGGAGTTTGGCATCCAGGCAATTCCCATATCAAGCAAGTTCACAAAAAAGTCGTTTGTCAACAGCTCCGGACAATCGGTAAAAACCCCATGTTTCGATTCGTCAAAATTAGTATTTAAAACTCGCATTCCTCCAACAAGCACAGTCAGTTCGGGAGCAGTCAGCGTTAGCAGTTGCGCTTTGTCTACCAGCAAATCTTCAGTTGCAATCGGGAATGGTTTTTTCAGGTAATTCCTAAAACCATCGGCAAACGGTTCCAAAACGGCAAACGATTCAACATCGGTTTGCTCCTGGGTTGCATCCATTCTTCCGGGAGCAAAGGGCACAACAATCGAAAAACCGGCCTCTTTAGCAGCCTTCTCTACACCGGCACATCCTGCCAACACAATCAGATCGGCCAGCGACACTTTTTTATTACCGGGCTGTGCATTGTTAAATTCCTCCTTGATTTCCTCCAGCTTTTTCAACACTTTTTGTAAAAGAGGTGGATTATTCACTTCCCAGTTTTTTTGAGGTTCCAGACGAATACGTGCGCCATTTGCTCCCCCGCGCTTATCCGATCCGCGAAAAGTAGAAGCAGAAGCCCAGGCTACCGAAACTACCTGCGAAACACTTAGTCCAGCTTCCCATACTCTTGCTTTTAGGGTTACCACATCATTCTCATCAATTAAAGCATGGTCTACTACCGGAATAGGATCTTGCCATATCAGGTCTTCTTCGGGCACTTCGGGCCCCAGGTATAAAGCTTTAGGCCCCATGTCGCGATGGGTTAGTTTAAACCAGGCTCGTGCAAAGGCATCAGCAAATTCCAGCGGATGTTCATAAAACCGACGTGATATTTTCTCATAAGCCGGATCAAAACGCAAGGCCAAATCGGTTGTAAGCATAGTTGGTTTGTGTTTTTTCGAAGGATCGTGAGCATCAGGCATTTCCTCCCCTGCGTTTTTTGCTACCCATTGATAGGCTCCAGCGGGGCTTTTGGTTAATTCCCACTCATAGTCAAGCAGGTTTTTAAAGAAATAGTAACTCCATTTAGCTGGAGTTTGAGTCCAGGTTACCTCAATACCGCTTGTTATGGTGTCGCCTGCCTTACCCGAACCAAAAGAACTTTTCCATCCCAGACCCTGTTCTTCCATTGGTGCTGCTTCGGGCTCCGGCCCCACATGTTCGGCCGGCCCAGCACCATGACATTTCCCAAAAGTATGTCCGCCGGCTATTAACGCCACGGTTTCCTCATCATTCATGGCCATGCGGGCAAATGTTTCCCGAATATCTTTGGCTGCAGCTAATGGATCAGGGTTCCCGTCCGGGCCTTCCGGATTTACATAAATTAAACCCATTTGAATTGCGGCCAGCGGGTTATCCATTTTCTCCAAATCCAAATCTCTTTCATCGTTTTGCAGCCATTCTTTTTCCGAACCCCAATACACATCTTCCTCGGGCTCCCAAACGTCTTCGCGCCCACCGGCAAAACCAAAGGTTTTAAAACCCATTGATTCCAGTGCCACATTTCCGGCAAGAATCATCAAATCGGCCCACGATATTTTTTTACCATATTTTTGTTTAATCGGCCAAAGCAGCCGTCGGGCTTTGTCTAAGTTTGCATTATCGGGCCAGCTATTAAGGGGAGCAAAACGCTGTTGCCCGGTACCTCCGCCACCCCGGCCATCGCCGGTTCGGTAGGTTCCTGCGCTATGCCAGGCCATTCGGATAAACAGTGGTCCGTAGTGACCAAAATCAGCTGGCCACCACTCCTGCGAGTCTGTCATTAAAGAATGCAGATCTTTTTTTAAGGCAGCATAATCAAGACTTTTAAACGCTTCGGCGTAATTAAAATTTGTACCCATCGGGTTTGATAAAGAAGAATGCTGCCGAAGAATATTAAGTTTCAATTGGTTGGGCCACCAATCGCGATTTTTGGTACCAACGCCTCCCACGGCGTGCTTTCCGCTTGCACCTGTTACGGGGCATTTGCTCATGTTTTCTGATGTATTTTCCATATCCAAAGTACTTTTTGTTAACCTTATAAGATAATAAAAATAAGGCAATTAAACACCTTACTTCGGCTATTTTATAAGGATGAACTCTTTATAAAAAAAGTACTATAGTTGTCGGCAACAACTGAGCATGCTTTTAAACAAAGCGGGAAAGAGTATTATTTTCCGGATTGTACCACAAAAGACAGGAAGACTTTAACGGTTTTACCACAAGCTGTTTAAATCATTTCTCCGGTGGTTCAATAATTTTTGGAGGATTAAGCCTGCTCCCTTTTTCAATAGTTAACAAGCCATACGAAGCCCGAAGTCCATAAATAGCCTGCACCTTTAGGCCGGTTTCAAATTTATAATAGCCAATAGTTGCGACAGCTATGGCTTTTAACTGTTCTTCAGTTGCAGGAGTGTTGTCAACCAGAACAACGGGAAGTATAAGATGTGTACCCGAAAGCCCTTCAGAAACATGGTACAAATAGCTTAAATTCAGAGCTAAATCAAAAGCCGTTTCCACCTTTCGAATCTGATAATCAACGAGTGCTATTTTAGTTGTTTTAACAGGTAAGGAAAAATCGCGGATAACACGTGCTTGTTCTTGTGCCACCGCTTTAATTGATAAAAAGCAACACAGTAAAATCAACAGTTTTTTTTGCATCATTTTATATTTAGTGTCAGTTTATGTGTGGTACTGCAAAATAAAACTATAAAAAAAACAGACTCGCTCAACCATGTGGCTTCCCGGTTAATAAACAGATAGAGAAAAAGGTTGCTTATGCAACCTTTTCTAGTTTGAGTAAATTGTTTATGTAAGGAAAAACGGACAATCTGCTTGTTTTTGCACCACACCTTAGAAAACTTATTGTGCGACAACCTTTTAAAACTCCGGCAGACCAACAACATTAATAAGGGTAATTATTATTCAGATACAAGTTATGGAAATAGAAAACAATTAAAAAGAGACTAAATAGTATTTAATTAAAATTTAACAATTTTAATCTTTCCACTGCTATTTCAATGAAACGTATATAAGCCACTGGGGTTAACTAAAGGCAAAAACAAATAGAAAGCAAATAATAGCAGCCTTTACTAAAACCAGCCCATCGGTAAAGGAAAAACCTTTGCTTTGTTTATTTTTACGATAAAAAACATATGAAACAGTTATTTTACTTTATCCTGTTACTCATACTTGCCACCGGCTGCCAACCCAAAGAAAATAGTACGAAAGTATATCTGTTTTCGTATTTTAAAGATAACGGACAAGACGGGCTACACCTGGCCTACAGTTACGATGGCTACCGCTTTGTTGCACTAAACAACGATTCGTCAATTCTGACCCCCCAGGTAGCCGATGATCGTTTAATGCGCGATCCTTGCATAATTAAAGGCCCTGACAATAAATTTCATATGGTTTGGACGGTTAGTTGGAATGACCGGGGAATTGGATATGCCTGGTCCGAAGATTTGATTCACTGGTCTGATCAAAAATTTATTCCCGTAATGCAGCATGAGCCTACGGCACGCAACTGCTGGGCTCCGGAACTATTTTATGATGAAGTAGAGCAACAATATATGATTTACTGGGCCACAACTATTCCCAATCGTTTTAAGTCTGGCGAAACACAGGGCGACAGCAATTATAATCACCGGATGTATTTTACCACCACAAAAGACTTTACCGATTTTAGTCCAACTCAACTTTTATACAACGAAGATTTTAATGTAATTGATGCGGTGATAAAAAAGATTGATAACGAATACCTAATGTTTTTAAAAGATGAAACCCGTAATCCGGCAAGAAAGCACATACGTATCGCAAAAAGTACTTCGTTATATGGTGGGTATAAACTTGTTTCGCCACCAATTTCTCCGGACTGGGTTGAAGGGCCAACCGTAACAAAAGTAAATAATTGGTGGGTTGTTTATTACGATGAATATACGCGCCACCATATGGGAGCTATTCGATCGGCCGATTTAATTAATTGGGAGACAATAAACGACAGCATTAGTTTTCCTGAAGGAACCCGGCACGGAACAATATTCAAAGCAGAGGAGCGCACACTGAACGATTTAATCGAAGCATTTGATTAAAAAAACAGCATCTACCGCTCGAGCTTAGAGCGAGCCCTAAAATCGCCAAAAATTAACTATTGAAATTTACTTTTAGTCCAGAAATTTACTGTAAGTGATTCGCATTTCCACACCATCATTTTTTGCACTTTTCATCACTACCCTGTTGGCAATATCAACACGGCGCCCGGTGGTTAGGAAAAAGCCCTGATTACCTACAAAATCGTCATCTTCCGGGTCGGTTACATCAATTATACGTTGTACGTGCTGCGTAATATTAAAGCTGTAGGAATAATCGCTGGTATCAAGATATCCGCCATAAAAAACAGGATTAAAGAAGTAATCTATCGGGCGGTACTCTTCTTCGTCTGGTGCCACAAAAGTAAACATCAATTGCGATGGTGGCGGATAATTGTGAATATCGCTTTTAACGGTATCAACATGAAATACTATTTCAGCTTTATTGATTCCCATATTTGTAGAGTCTTTCCAGTTTTCAAGTCCCGATATGGTTATTCTTGATTTTAAGCCACCCGTTGGCTGCACATAAACCACATCGTCTTCCACATCTTCCTGGTCCAGATGATCAAAAAATGGCGTGCCCGTATAATCGTGTTCTATTCCACTAACACGTGCACTGTAATCGGTAATTAAAAAAGCTCGCGAGAGGGTATCGGGCGATTCACCTTCTTCCAAATCCATGTTTTCATCGTTGTTGTAATACACCAGCAAAGCCGACCCCTGAAAAGTACTGGTTGCCATCGTATGTAAAGTTATTAATGCCCCTTTACCGCTTACATCTTCGCTCTCAATAAAAAGTCCTTTAAAATATTGCAAAAATACATCGTTATTAATCAAATCAAGCGAATCGGCATAAACCAGCTTTTCTCCAAGCGAATTATCGAGTGGAATGGTTAGCAATTGGAAATTGGTATCCTGAGTGGCCGAATCGAGTTCAACTTTTGGTGTAAAATCAAACTCTGCCAAGGGCACATCTGAAGCCATTGATTTTAAATCAATATCCTGCGTATATTCCGCATCCGGATCGAGATACGTTTCCAGTTCATAAACCTTAATATGCTGCTGGGTTAATGTATCTCCATATACATTTCGGTAAAAAATATATAATCGCACCGAATCAACTACCGGATTAGTACCAAAATCAGGGTAAGAAGTTAAACGAAACTGAGCCGCATAATCAACGGTTGTTTTCCCAAAAACGGGATCGTTAAATGTTCCCAGCAAGTTGTAATCCGATTTGTTTGAAACAATACCATTCTCGGTAAAGGTAAATGACGAGATTTTATCGGAAACCGAAATGTTCCGAACATTAATTAGATCTTCTTTGGGCAAAATACCCAAACCTAAATCGTTTTCGTCGCTGTTGCAGGCTACCAAAGCACTAACAAGAATTAATAAACCACTAAAGGCTTTTAATAATTGCGTTCTACTATATTTCATGTTAACTTTTCCAATTTAATAAAAGGAAGCTTCACACACTGTAGCCAATGCAGTTTCGCAAACTAAAACAGTTATGGTTGCTTCGTCAATTTTCTGAATTCTGAAAAACTTCACAAACATAGAAAATTACGGCGTAAGCTTTTCTGAAATTCCGGCAAAATTGAACTTTTTAAATATAATTTTGATTCTTTAACACCGTAATCTTACACTTTATCGTAAAACTCGTTGTATGCGTCAATGTATGTTTCTTTTGGCTGATAATCAAGAAACAGCTTACCGTTCTCCTGGATGTAGTTTTTTACATCGGGATTAATGTTTTCCGATCCCTGAATAACCGCATCAGAATAACCGATGGCCATCTTGCTAACGTTAGCAAATGTAGGATCTTCAATACCTTTTACATCATCGGCAGTAATGCCTTCGAGTAGTAATTTTTCGTTAAACTTACTATCCAGGGTCTTTTTAAAATCGTCGTTATAAACCGAATACACCAACTTCGAATTCTGGAATAACGGATCGTTATAATAGTACTTTTTAATGTAAAGTGGCACCAACGAGGTAAGCCATCCGTGACAGTGAATAATATCCGGTGCCCAACGCAACTTAATTACGGTTTCGAGAACACCACGCGCAAAAAACACCGCACGTTCATCATTATCCTCAAACTCGTTTCCATCGGTATCTTGCAATACCGCTTTTCGCTGAAAATAATCTTCGTTGTCAATAAAATACACCTGCATACGTGCAGCTTGTATCGATGCAACTTTTATGATAAGCGGATGGTCGGTATCGTTAATCACAAGGTTCATACCCGATAAACGGATCACCTCGTGCAACTGATTTCTTCGCTCGTTAACACAGCCATAGCGTGGCATAAATGTTCTTATCTCTCTCCCCTTTTCCTGCACGCCCTGTGGCAGGTAACGTGCAATTTCCGACATCTCGCTTTCAGGCAGGTAAGGAGTAATTTCTTGTGAAATATAAAGGATTCTTTTCTTTTCCATGAACCAATAAGTGCAGTTAAAAACAGGGTGCAAAAGTAATAAAAATAAACGAATTGTCAAGTTAAGTTGGTTAGCTTCAGCCAGTATCATTACTTTTTTTGATGTTTTAACAATTAAAATTACTTACTTTGCAGCCGCAAAAATTAAGGGATGAAACTGCTTACTACAGTAAACGACTTACAATTTGAGATACAACAACTTGGAGCTGAAAGCCAGGTTGGTTTTGTACCTACCATGGGGGCACTCCATGCGGGGCATATTTCGCTGGTTAAACAGGCGGTAAAAGAAAATCGTATTGTAGTGGTAAGTATTTTTGTAAACCCCACCCAGTTTAACGATGCGAAAGACCTTGAACGTTACCCACGTACGCTCGAAAACGATATGCACCTGCTGGAACCAACAGGTTGTGCCATTGTGTTTGCTCCTAATGCCAAAGAAGTTTACCCCGAACCGGATAAACGTAAATTTAACTTTGGAAAATTGGAAGAGGTGATGGAAGGCAAACATCGCCCGGGGCACTTTAATGGTGTGGCCCAGGTGGTTAGCCGTCTTTTCGACATGGTAAAACCTGCCAAAGCCTACTTCGGATTAAAGGATTTTCAGCAACTGGCCATTGTTAAAAATATGGTAAAACAACTGCAACTTCCGGTGGAAATTGTACCTTGCGCCATTATTCGCGAAAAAAGTGGTTTGGCCATGAGCTCGCGAAATGAATTATTGACAGAAGAACAGCGGAAAAATGCAGCCGTAATTTCAGAGACTTTATTTAAAGCCAAAGAACTTAAAGCGCAAAATTCCGTACAAGAAATCGTGGATTGGGTGACAGAAACGATAAACAAGAACCCCTTCCTTGATGTTGAATATTTTGAGATTGTTGACGACGAACAGCTGCAACCGGTGAAGAACTGGGAGAAAGATTCGACAAAAGTTGGATGTGTTGCGGTTTTTTGCGGCGAAATCCGATTAATTGACAATATAGTTTTTTAAGACCGAAATAAGCATAGTTATGCAAATTGAAGTTTGTAAATCGAAAATACACAAGGTTACCGTTACCGAGGCAAACCTGCAATATGTGGGAAGTATCACCATCGACGAGGATTTGATGGATGCGGCAAACCTTATTGAGAACGAAAAAGTTCAGGTTGTTAATATTAACAACGGAGAGCGCCTGGAGACTTATGTAATAAGGGGCGAACGCGGAACGGGAACAATCTGTTTGAACGGACCGGCTGCACGTAAAGTTGCTGTTGGCGACGTGGTAATTATCATTTCGTATGCATTGATGGATTTTGAAGAGGCTAAAACTTTTAAGCCCAGTCTTATTTTCCCCGATATTGAAACAAACAGTATTGTTTAAACTGATAAATGTTTTTTAAAAAGATAATACCTCGTGGCTGAAAAACCACGAGGTGTTTTATTTTATAGCCGCTTAATTAACTGCTATTTTTGTCTGCAAACGAATATCGTCAGATGAAGCGCCAATCATTAGTTGAAAACTACCTGGTTCAAGAACACGGTCCAGCTCTTTATTTACAATTGATAAATCATCAGGTGTTAGTGTAAACCGGATTGTAGTTTCTTCCTGTTTTTTCAAATAAAACCGTTTAAAATGTTTTAACTGTTTCAGGGGTTGCACCATCGAAGCAAATTCGTCTCTGATATACAATTGTGCTACTTCTTCACCATCGTAATTTCCGGTGTTTTTTACTACAAACGAAATCTCAAACTCATTGTTAGCCTGTTTTTTTACTTGTAAGTTTTGATATGCGAAAGTTGTAAAACTAAGTCCGTAGCCAAAAGTGTAAAGTGGTGTTGCGGCAATCTCAACATAAGCGTGTGCATTCGGATTTTTTTTGTTGTAGTATACAGGGACCTGCCCAACGTTTCGGGGAACAGAAATCGGCAACCGTCCTGCCGGATTATAATCTCCAAATAAAATATCTGCTATCGCATTTCCCCCTTCTTGCCCCGGGTACCAGGCGTTTAATAATGCATCTGCATTTTGTGCAACCCAATTCATGTTAAGTGGTCGGCCCTCAATATAAACAACAATTAATGGTTTGCCGGTTGCTTTTATTGCTTTTAACAAATTCATTTGGAAACCAAGTAATTCAAGAGTTGCCCGGTCAAAACCTTCACCACATTCCATGTCGCTTATTGTGTTGGAAGAGGCAATTGCTGCTCCGGTATTCTGATAACTGGTTTTAAAGTCGCGGGCACTCGATCCACCTACAGCAACAAGCACTGCATCTGCACTTTGGGCCGCTTCAACGGCTTCCGAAATATTTTGCCGGCTGGTATCTCTAATGGAGCAGCCTTTAACGTAACTTACATTCTCCTTCCCAATTTTTGAAATAACACCCTCTAAAATGGTAATTACATTACTGTCTTCCTGAGGTGCAGTATAGTCGCCAAGCATATTGTAGCGGTTGTGTGCATTGGGGCCAATAACAGCAATTTTGCCTATCGTTTTCTTTAACGGAAGAGTGTTGTTGTCATTTTTCAGCAGCACAACCGATTGTTGTGCAGCCTTTCGTGCAACAGCTATATTAGCTTGTGTTCGTACATTCAGTTTTGCTTTTTCAGCATCGACATATGGATTTTCAAACAGCCCCATTTCAAACTTTAAACGAAGTACCCGGTATGCAGCTGAATCAATCAGTTCTTCTTTAATTCGTGAGTCTTTAACAGCCTCAATAAGTTTTATGTAGGCGTCACCACCCAAATCAACATCAACACCTGCAGTTAGAGCTTGAATGGCCGCATCCTGAATAGTTGGAGCGACAAAATGACTGCCATGAATTCCTTCAATACTGTATAGATCGGATACTGCAAATCCTGAAAAATGCCAATCTTTTTGTAAAATGTCGCGATACAAATAAGAATTTGCTGTACATGGAATACCATCAATCGAATTATACGAGGTCATTACCGACAAAGCACCCGCTTCAATTGCAGCTTTAAAAGGAGGCAGAAAACTCTGATGTATCTCATGAATTCCTACCGACGAAGCATTTCCATTTTGACCGCTAATGGGAACTCCATAGGCAATAAAATGTTTTAATGTTGAAATGGTACTGCTTTCATTTGAGAGGTCTCCTGCACCTTCGCCTTTAACAATCGCAGCTCCAAGTTTTGCTGCTAATACCGGGTCTTCTCCGTATGTTTCTTCAACTCTCGACCAACGTGCATCGCGTGCCAAATCAAGTACGGGACCGTAGGCAATGTGTGCTCCCTGTAAGCGAATTTCACTGGCCATTACTGCTCCAACTTCGGTTAAAAGTTCTTCCGACCAGCTTGATGCCAATCCTATACCGGTAGGAAAAACAGTTGTTCCAATTGCCATGTGTCCATGTGGACTTTCTTCAGCCAAAAAAAGTGGAATCCCCAAACGGGTGTTTTCTAAAATATACTGCTGAAAGGCATTTCCCGCTTTTGCAGCCAACTCCGGATTTAAACCGTTCTCCAGTGTTTTCTGTGTCCACGGATCAGCGCGGTAAGCCGCCCAAAGCATGCCGATGTGTTGCTCTTTTAAAATCGTTTTAAATTTCTCAGAACAACTAACATCATCGCCGTTTCGTTCGTACATCTCCCAACCAAGGGGACAGAGCAATTGGCCTACTTTTTCTTCCAGTGTCATCCGTGAAAGCAAATCCTGAGTCCGTTCATCGGCACTTAGAGTGGAATTTTTATAGGGTTGAGCCTGAGCAGTTGAAGCCAAAGTAAGTAGAATAAAAAGTATAAAGTATAATGTATGACATCTTTTCATAAAACCTGAATTTTATAATTTTCGTTAAAGATGGGAAGATATTCTTAAATAATTTAAAAAGTGGTTTTGTTTGTAGTAATTCTACATGTTTTGTTAAAACACCAAATTTAATTTTGAGCACCTATGAGTAAAAAGTCTAAAATATTTTGAGATTGTTGACGACGAACAGCTGCAACCGGTGAAAAACTGGGATGAAAAATCGACAAAAGTTGGATGTGTTGCTGTTTTTTGTGGAGAGATCCGATTAATTGACAATATAGTTTTTTAAGACCGAAATAAGCATAGTTATGCAAATTGAAGTTTGTAAATCGAAAATACACAAGGTTACCGTTACCGAAGCGAACCTGCAATATGTGGGAAGTATTACCATCGACGAAGATT
Source organism: uncultured Draconibacterium sp. (assembly GCF_963676735.1). NCBI lineage: Bacteria > Pseudomonadati > Bacteroidota > Bacteroidia > Marinilabiliales > Prolixibacteraceae > Draconibacterium > uncultured Draconibacterium sp. The sequence goes on from NZ_OY781464.1 coordinate 3,948,093, forward strand.
TGATGGATGCGGCAAACCTTATTGAGAACGAAAAAGTACAGGTTGTTAATATTAACAACGGAGAGCGTTTAGAGACTTATGTTATCAGAGGCGAGCGCGAATCGGGCACCATTTGTTTGAATGGCCCGGCTGCACGTAAAGTAGCTGTTGGTGATGTGGTAATTATTATTTCTTACGCCTTAATGGATTTCGAGAAAGCCAAAACATTTAAGCCAAGTTTGATCTTCCCCGATATCGAGACGAATACTGTAGTATAATATACGTTACACATAAATACGAACCTCGTAGTTTTTACTGCGAGGTTTTTTTATTTGGAAGTTTTCAGTCAAACTATGAGACTTTTTATATAAAACCTATCTATTCTTTCCAAGAGGAACGCCGAGTCTAATACCGAGTTGCAAAAACTCCGTACTACCCGAATAATCCTCAAAAACTCCGGTTTCAGCGATGGGCAAATCATTTAAACTTCTTCCTAAATCAACCTTCTCCCACCCTACGTAAAACGACACGGAAAGGTCTTCGGCAATAACTTTAAACCCTAGATGAAAGCCCGGATACCAATTAAAAGATGACTTTGAGCTTCCAAGGTAATTTTCTTCCTCTGTCTCTTCGTTTCCAAAAGTGGCGTTACTTTTTGAGCTTTCAAATCCCATATTCACGTCGGCAAAAAAGTAAATAATATCAGATAATTCCTGGTAAAACCGCGGACACAGGCTAAGTGTATAATAACTGGCTTCGGTAAACAGTATATAATCATCGCCATAAGGAACGATTTCACCACCAATGGGCTTTTCTTTTTCATGAGAATTCATACCCACTTGTCCCTTCAACTCCAATGCAAACTTTCTCGACACGAAATATTCATATCCCGCCCCGAAGTAAAATCCAAAATCATCATTATCCAATACAAATGCATTCGTACCTAAATCAAAATTTATATTGGCCGGGAATTTTTCGTCTTGCGCATTACACGCTGAAGGATTGAGCATTCCCGTAAAAATCCAAAATAAGATTAAAATAGAAGTATTGAGCGTTGAAAATATTTTAGCCATCAAGAATACTATTTAATATAAAAAAACTGTGCCCAATTTGGGCACAGTTAAGAAGATCATTTTCTAAGATTATAACCGATGTTAAGCTGGAACATTGGTAAAAATCCATACTCCCCTTTCATGTCGAAATAAACATATGGCCCAACATCAAATAAAACATTAAATTGATTAAAAGAGCGCTGTATTCCCCATGTTGGCCCAAATGCATAATCCAATTCTGAAGTTCTTGAAAAACTGGAAGCAATCTCGGGGCCTCGAACAAGAAGCCTTACTCCAAAATAATTAGATGAGTTATACTTTACATTTTTACCAGCACTGTTTCTTTTCGTTACGTTGTAGTAATTCCGATACTGCATATCGTAAAATGGAGATAACAAATACATAAATCCATCTCCACTGGTTTTAAGATCTTTGTATGAACCACCATAACCAATGCCAAGATTCAAGGCCAAAGTCGATTTTTCCGACATCTTGAATTCATACTCCACCCCGGGATTAACGATTGTGAGTTTAAATCTACTTTTTATTAACTCACCCTCTTCTTGTCCAAATGAAATTTTCACAAAAAGAAATAGTAGAAATACTAGCGTAATTTTTCTCATTTTTATTTTTTCTAAAATTAAATCTTTCTCGCCCTAGTCCTCTTTAACAACTCTTACACCTTTCCAAACCCCATTATGTTTGGCACACCCATATACATTCCCTGACGATAAATCAATTTTATATGAGTCGAAGTTTGAAATTTGGGTTTCCACTATCTTTTGAGCCCATGCCTTTAACGAAGTTGGGGGATTTGAAGGACTAAACTTGATGCTAACTGATGCTTGTGAATTAAATACCTTATTCAGTTTCTCACAATTATATGCCCTAAGTTCCTCAGCAACAAAATAGTATTCAATTTTCCCAGCTTTAAAATTCTTGACAACATTCACTGGCTTATTCATTCCTTCTCCTAAAGAAGCCAACAAGCTTGCAATTTCTGGAGTTGCATCATTGAATTCATCTGTAACATCCCATTCCCATAATTCAACCATGTTCCACAAATCGGGATTACCAGGCACATAATCTGTTCTTACTCCCCCTTGCATTCTTGCTTGATTTGGAGGATAAAGATCAATAACATTTTGTGGCGGAGTAACAGTAAATTTAATATTATTCCACCCAACTCTTAATTCTTCGGCATCAGTTTCACTCCATCCAATCCAGTTCTTTTTTTGAAATTTAGCGGTTGCACCACATTCTGCGTAAAACACATAGTTGTAATTATAAAAATTAACCTTTATTCTACGATCTGAATTAAATTCCACTGATTCTCCTTTGTTCCTTCCAAATAAACTCTCAAAAATATTTCCAAACCATGTTTGAGCGCCATAAGAGAAGGTTTTAAAACTATCATAATCAGGATCAATACTAGAGTTACTTCCTGAGCCACCTGAACCGCCAGTTCCTCCGCCAGTTCCTTCATCTCCATCATCTGGCATTATATATTGAGGAGCATATGTATCGTACCTATAAATATCATCTTCTACTAGATATAAATTATCACCTACTTCTTGCCCAAGGGGAACTAATTCTAGACTTGCTGACTTAAAATTCGTGTTCTCAAAAGTATACAATTCATAAAATCGATCCTTCTTATCTTTTGGGAAGAAATAAGTTCCAAAGGGTGAAATTTTATAGATTACATCACTGACCATAATTTCACCATTAATATTTAAAAGTCTGGCAAGCTCAGGATTCGGGACTAGTGAATCATATCCTGACACGGTATAAACATCAATTTCGCCAGACTTAAGTTTGTCTTTATCATTATACAACAACTTAATTTGGGTCTTTTGTAGTTCATTCTTGATTTGTGTTGCTTTTACCTTATTCGCGAGTAAATCATCAATTAAATTTTTAACTTCATTCCCACTTGTAAAAGAAAGCATCTGATCTTCAATACGGAACGTGGATAACGAAGATGATAAACCTGAATCCTCAGACACCAAATCATCTTTTTCACAACCATAAAACAATCCTACAAATAATAGGACTAGAGGAATAATTACTAATTTTTTCATTTCTTTGTAAATGTTTTGTGGAAAGGAAAGTTGCTGCTTTCCTTTCCGGTTTATAAACAATAGTTATAACCCGGTTCTTTTAAAGGGCTGGGTTATTTTGCCCTTGATTTTATTTTGTTTTGCGGACTATTATATCCTTACAAACTTTTATTTATCCCACCCTAAAACACCACTGTGTTTTATTTCCAGCCTCACTTTATACTATCCTTGTCCTGAAAATTTGTGTCGAAGAACAGGGGTTCTTTTAACGACGGCTTAAATGTAATTCAATAAATACTCTTTTTCAAAAAATAATATGTTAAAATTAATTTAGGGGGAGGGTATTTAGAATGAATAAGAATAATTTACACATCCTTTGAGATGCAATACGAAAACTTCAATTTTATAGTTATTTTTGACGATTATGAATCTCATGTTTAAATCAAAGATTTTTAAGGATTTTGAATCGTTTTATCCACTGCTATCCATTTGGAAAGGAAGCAACAATACCATCGTTTTTACCAACGGATGTTTCGATCTTATTCATAACGGGCACGTTGATTCGCTGCATAAATCGGCAGCATTTGGCACCAAATTGATTGTTGGATTAAACTCCGATGTTTCGGTAAAACTATTAAAAGGCGAAAATCGCCCCATTTTAAACGAGCAGGCGCGTGCCGAAGTGCTGGCTGCCTTCGGATGTGTTGATGCGGTAATTCTTTTTGATGAAGAAACGCCGGCCGAGATTATTGCAAAGATCATCCCCGACGTTTTGGTGAAAGGCGCCCAATACGAAATTCATGAAATTGCCGGCCACGATACCGTATTGAACAACGGCGGAAAGGTGGAAACACTGGAATTGATAGAAGGGATCTCCACCAGCGAAATTATTGAACGAATAAAAAAATTGTAATAGCTCTGCGTAAACCTCAGCGTTCTCTGTGGTTATATTTTTTTACCACAGAGATAACAGAGAACCGCACAGAGTAACACAGAAAAAATGGCAAAAACAAAAACCATATACACCTGTCAGAATTGCGGCGCACAATCGCCAAAATGGTTAGGGAAATGCTCTACCTGCAACGAGTGGAACACCTACGTTGAGGAGATTGTAGAAAAGAAACAATCTACCGGTAAACTTTCGGTGCAGATTTCAGGAAACCAACCCATAACGCTCGAGAATATTGAAATGGCCCGGACCCAACGCATTTCGGTCGGTATTGAAGAATTTAACCGTGTTTTGGGAGGCGGAATCGTTCCCGGCTCGCTGATACTTTTAGGTGGCGATCCCGGAATTGGAAAATCAACGCTGGCGCTGCAGCTGGCACTGGGGTTAAACGGTAAAAAGATATTATACATCTCAGGCGAGGAGAGCCTGCAACAAATAAAATTGCGCGCCGAACGTTTGAGCAACTCCCAAAGCAACTGCCTTTTTTTAAGCGAAACTTCGCTGGAACATATTATCGCACAAAGCGAGCAGGCAAAACCGGAGTTGCTGATTATCGACTCCATTCAAACCATTTCAACCGAACTGATTGAGTCGTCGCCCGGCTCGGTTGGGCAGGTTCGCGAGTGTACTTCGGCAATTCTAAAGTTTGCCAAAAAAAATCATGTGGCCGTGGTACTTATCGGGCACATTACAAAAGAAGGCAGTCTTGCCGGACCAAAAGTGCTGGAACACATGGTCGACACGGTTTTGCAGTTTGAAGGCGATACCAATTATATGTACCGCATTTTGCGCTCGAACAAAAACCGCTTTGGCTCCACCAACGAACTCGGCATTTTTGAAATGCGCAGCGACGGGTTGCGCGAAATCACCAATCCTTCAGAGCAATTAATTTCAAAAGTAAGCGACGATGTTAGCGGAACAGCCATTGCAGCAACCGTTGAAGGTGTGCGCCCTTTCCTGATCGAAATTCAGGCACTGGTAAGTTCGGCGGCTTACGGCACACCACAGCGCTCATCAACCGGTTTTGATTTACGACGCCTGAACATGTTGTTGGCAGTTCTGGAGAAACGGGCAGGTTTTAAACTCATTGCCAAAGACGTGTTCCTAAATATTGCCGGCGGGCTAAAAATTAACGATCCTGCTACCGATCTGGCAGTAATTTGTTCCATTCTTTCGTCGAATATCGACATTGCCATTAACCACAAAATATGTTTTGCCGGTGAGGTTGGATTAACCGGAGAAATTCGTGCCGTAAGCCGCATAGAGCAGCGCATTGCAGAAGCCGCAAAACTGGGTTTTACGCGTATTTATGTACCATCGCTCAACAAAGGTTTCGATGCATCTAAGTTTAAAATCGACATTGTTAAAGTAAGCCGCGTTGAAGAAGTGTTTAAAACCATTTTCGCTTAAAATTTAATTTCTCGCAGATTACGCGGAATTGCACCGAAAAGCATAACTATTTTGAATGGAGTCTGCGAGTTTTGCGAAATCTGCAAGAAAGATTTGGGAAAACAGTAGAAATAAGCTTTTTTAACGACCATTTTTTTGAAAAACGATTTAACTATTTATAATTTGGCAGCCACAAAATGAAAAAGGCTTTTCTCATATTATTCGCACTGGTTTTCGCATTTATTGCTTGCGAAGAAGAAGTAATAACCAAACCCGAACACCTGCTAAAAGAAAAAAGGATGATTGAAATGCTGGTGGATGTTCATCTGGCAGAAGCTACCTACACCCAGTTCAGGTACGATTCCATCATGCTCAATAACAGCTCCGAAAATTTCTACTATTCGGTACTCGATAAACATGCCGTGACCGATTCTGTTTTCGAACAATCGCTGGTTTATTACGCCAGTAAACCAAAAGACTTTGAAAAAATGTACCGCAAGGTAATGAGTCGTTTAAGCGAGATTGAACAAGAACGATCGGGACGTAAAGAGGAGCTTCTGAAATTTGAAGAAGAAAAACAATAAGCAACAAGGTGAGGAAAATCGCCGCTACATACGTCTTCCCCGGAAATGGCTCTATAATAAAAAACGGAATTTTAGTTTGCAACGATAAAGGAACAATACTCGAAATCCTGGATCGGGGCGCCAACTTTAAAGAAGAAGCCGGTGTTGAATTTTATAGTGGCATTTTAGTACCCGGTTTTGTAAACACACATTGCCATTTAGAGCTATCGCACCTGCAAAACAAAATCCCCAAGAAAGAAGGGATAGGCAATTTCTTACAGCAGATTCATTCTTTACGCAAGACTGAGAGCAGCTCGGAAAAGGTAATGCAGATAAGCGATCGGAAAATGTGGGCTGCAGGCATTGCCGCAGTTGGCGATATATCAAATACAGATGCTTCGTTACCAATAAAAGCAAAAAGCAAAATTTACTACCATACTTTTATTGAAGTTTTTGGTTTTCACCCAACAAGAGCCGAGCGCGCCTTTTTAAAAGCCCAAGAAATTCTATCGAAATTTGAGAAATCCCGACTTTCTGCATCCATCGTTCCGCATTCAGGCTATTCCGTTTCGCCCGAGCTTTTTAAAAAAGTACAGCAGCATACATTTAAAAAAGAAAGCCTGTTCTGCATCCATAACCAGGAAAGCAAAGCCGAATCAGCGTTTTTTTTATCGGGTACGGGAGCAATCGCCAAACATTTTAGCGACAATTTAAATCTTGAAACCAATCATTGGCAGCCTACAGAAAAATCTTCTTTACAATCAATATTACAATTTATTCCGAAAAACAATCAGCTGCTGTTGGTACACAATACACATACTACCAAAGAAGATATTGAAGCAATAAAACAGCACCGAAAACTGGCCGACACCTATTTTGTTCTATGTCCAAATTCCAATCTGTTTATCGAGAATGAAATCCCGAACCTTCAGCTTTTTCGCGAAGAAAAACTGAATATCTGTTTGGGAACCGACAGCCTTGCCTCCAACTCCCAGCTTTCCATATTGCAGGAAATTCAAGTTCTTCAGCAAAATTTTCCTGAGATTAAACTGGATGAACTGATTACATGGTCGTGCCTGAATGGTGCCCGGGCACTTCAAATTGAAAATGCCTTTGGCTCTTTTGACAAAGGAAAAACCCCCGGTGTAAACCTGATAACAGGAATCGATTTCAAGACCATGAAACTAAGATCCAACGCAAAAGTTAAACGTTTGCTGTAGCTGAAAATACCTCTTAAAATTTTACCTATTTTTGCAGCAATTCTGCAGATAATGATAAAAATTGGCAAAATAGAACTGGAAGGCACTCCGCTGTTTTTGGCACCGATGGAAGACGTTACCTATAAATCGTTTAGGCTGATGTGCAAAAAATTTGGTGCCGATGTAATGTATACCGAATTTGTTTCGTCGGAGGCACTGGTGCGTAATATTGATAAAACAAAACAAAAAATGCACCTCTATGATTTTGATCGTCCGGTTGCTATTCAGATTTATGGCCACAATATCGATTCGATGGTAAGGGCAGCGCAAGTGGCTGAAGAGTTTGAGCCCGATTTTATCGATATTAATTATGGGTGCCCAATGAAAAAGATAGTTCGGCATGGCGCTGGCTCGGCCATGTTAAAGGATTTGCCCAAAATGCAACAAATGACTGCAGAAATTGTAAAGGCGGTAAAAACTCCTGTTACCGCCAAAACACGTCTGGGCTGGTCGGCCGGCAATACCCCAATTGTTGAAGTAGCCGAGCGCTTGCAGGATGCCGGGGTTCAGGCACTGGCCGTACATGGCCGTACACGCGAGCAATTGTATACCGGCGAAGCTGACTGGACACTGATTGGTGAGGTAAAAAACAATCCCCGAATACAGATTCCGATTATCGGGAATGGTGATATCAACAGCGGTAAAAAGGCGAAACAACTGCTCAACCAAACCGGCGTTGACGCCCTGATGATTGGCCGTGGAGCCATAGGGCGCCCCTGGCTGTTCCGCGAGGTAAAACACTACCTGCAAACAGGGGAAGAATTGCCACAACCTACGGTTAACGAAGTAGTTGAAATTTTAAAAGAACAACTGCGTTTAAACCTGGAATGGCGCAACGAGCGATCGGGGATTTTAATGATGCGCCGACATTTTGCAAAATACTTCCCGGGATTACCAAATTTCAGGGAGCTGAAAGTGAAGCTTTTGCGCGCCGAAACCAATGAAGAGATACACCATACTCTGGAAAAAATTACCGAAGAATACGGAAATTATTCCCTCGATTTTTCAAATGCCAGCTTAAAATAGATAAGTCATGGACAAAAAATATTCACAGCACTTTTCAGAAAAATCGCTTTGGGATAAATTAAAGCAATTTGGCAAAACTGCAGGTGTAAAGGTGGTTTATGCCGTATTGCTGTTGCTTTATACTTTCCAGGATAAAGGAGTAAGCACCAAAACCAAGCTAAGCATTGCGGCAGCATTGGGTTATTTTATTTTGCCAACCGATGCAATTATAGACCTGACACCTATAATTGGCTACAGCGATGATTTGGGCGTATTGTTATTCACGCTGTCGGCTGTGGCTACCAGTATTACCCCCGAAATTAAGGAGAAAGCCCGTAAAAAAGCACACGAATGGTTTGGCGCAATTGACCCCCGGGAACTCAACGATATTGATAATCAGACATTTTAAGACTTTTTTACAAGCAAGTTAACAGAGGTTAAACAATTGCTTTTCTGAAAGTTGTGGCACAGCTTTTGCACACATCCAAATAGTTACATACGTTGTAATGAACATATTATAGATTGAATAGATTGGATGATTAGAAGAAGGTTTCGACCTTAAACATGGTTTTTGTTTTTTGTTTTTTGAGAAGGTAGTCTTTACCTTCGAATTGTTAGCTAGACTGGTCCCGCCTTTGCGGGACCTTTTCCCGTTATAAAAGGATGGTTCGGATTTTTTCAATACTTTTGCGATTCATTATTTTCATGCTATGCTCGAACTCGATTTTACCTTTCTGCAATGGATTTTGTTGGCTTGCTGCGGCATGCTTGTTGGCATGTCAAAAGTTGGTGTACCCGGCGTATCGATGCTGGTAGTGCCAACACTTGCTTTAATTTTTGGCGGTAAAGCCTCAACTGGCGTTTTGCTCCCAATGTTAATGATGGCCGATATTTTTGGCGTGGGGTATTACCACCGACATGCCGAATGGCGTTACCTGTGGAAACTATTACCCTGGGCATTTATAGGAATTGCCATTGCACTTTGGGTAGGCGAAGTAGTAAACGACATCTGGTTTAAAAATATTATAGCCATTTTGGTATTTCTATGCATTGGTCTTATGCTGTGGCGCGACCGCAAAAAAGGACAAAACCTATTTCCTGATACCTGGTGGTTTGCCGCCTCAATGGGTATTTTGGGCGGTTTCGCAACAATGATTGGAAATGTGGCAGGACCAATTTTTGCCATTTACCTGCTAGCTATGCATTTGCCCAAAAACAGCTTTATTGGTACGGGAGCCTGGTTTTTCCTTATCCTTAATTTTTCGAAATTCCCCTTACATATTTTTGTTTGGAAAACCATTAACTGGAGCACCTTGTCGCTTAACCTTTTACTCTTACCGGCCATTGCAATTGGAGCTTTCACCGGAATTAAACTGGTTCAGAGAATCTCGGATAAACTCTACCGGGCAGCTGTAATTATTGTTACTGCTTTATCAGCTTTTTTACTTTTAATATAATGGAACAACTGCAACACTTTTTTACCAACAAGCCTGTTAGAACTCTTCTTGATATTGGCACAGGAACCGGCAATTTTATCGCGGTATTAAAAAAAGTTTTTGATAACCATGTGCAAATTCTTGGTGTCGATCCGGATGAAGCCTCGCTTGAAGAAGCAGCTAAAATATACCCCGAAGCAACTTTTAAATCCATGCCAGGAGAGAAACTTGCTTTTGCCGATTCAACTTTTGATGTTGCCAGTATTTCAATGGCTTTGCACCACCTGCCCAACATTCAGCTAACCTTAAAAGAAATGCAACGGGTAGTAAAACCCCACGGATGGATTATCGTTAATGAGTTGTTTAGCGATAATTTAAACGCCGCTCAGGAAGTTCATAAAAAAATGCACCATTTCCGGAGTTCCATCGACCGAATGAATGGCGTATGCCACAACGAAACTTTTACCCGAAAAGAAATTATGGAGCAAATAGAAGCATCGGGGCTTACTATTTCTATTGCTTTCGACCATGACATAGAATTGAAGTCTCCCTCGCCGGCAGAAATTTCAACACGTATGCAAAAGTTAACAGAAATGCTGGAGCAAAGTAGTAGCCACCCCGACTATGAAAAAATGAAAATCCAACTCCCTGAGATTGAATTGAGCCTAAAGAAGCACGGGTTTCAAATGGCTACGCGAGTAGTAGTGGTTTCGCAAGTAAATAAGTAATATCCGTTTTTCTTGTGAGAAGTGGTTTAGGACTTATCGCCTAAAAATTATTAGAGCCGGTTATTTACAATGTTGTTATAAATCGATCCGAACTGAACACGCACACCAAAATTAGCTCCAATTTCAAATGTTGATGGCAGCTGTACCTTATTTAAAAGGACATCCTCAAGCGATATGTCGCCTTTTGGCAGGTAAATCTGGTCGTGAACATTCTCTATCCGAAATCCCATCCGAACCGAAAGTCCACGCATTATCCGCACCGATAAATCGGTATCGAAGGTAATTCGGTTTTTACTCCAGTCGTGCAGGTAATTTGTTGCATTTAAACCGGCCTGAACTTCGCCCCATGTTTGTACAATTTGCAAATCAAGACGTAGTGCCTGTTCCCACAATCCTTCCCGGATTTTGTCGTAAATAGTTTCTTCGTAATACTTTTTCCACTCGGGGCCAATGTAATAAGCAATGGTAAATACTTTTCGGTCTGAAACATCCCAGGGAAAAATATTGTATTCAATGGCTGGTTTTAAAGATATTGAATACACTGTATTTCGGTAATTACTGTTATAAAAACTTCCGAAAGCTCCTGTTGACCATCGTGAAGAAAGGCTTTTTACCACACTAGAAGAAGCATAGGTAGACGTATTATCAGAACGATATTCTTCGCCATCGTTAGTGTATTTTTGAGTACGTACCGAACGCCGGGCATTATTACGAATCCGAAGTTCTTCGGTAACTTTGTCGGCACGTGCATTAAACGAGTAATTATATACCTTTTTGCTTTCTTCCAGGTTTACACTTCCATTTACATCGCCTCTGAAAGTCCAACTGTTCCAGGGGTCTTCAATCTCGGCCTGAGACACATTCTGGGCCTCGCCACGGTAGCGAAGCACCAACAGATCAGAAGCTTTTGTTTGATTTACAAAAGGCATTAATCCTAACGAAAGGGCATCTTTTATTTTCCTTCGCTGTTCTTCAAAAGTGTCGCTTGATAAGGTAGTACAGGTAATGGTGAAATCGCTGAAATTTTCGAAACTAAGGTTGTTATACATAAGCGAATAAACCATACCCCCTGACCCACTCACGCGGTTACTTATAATTATATGCACATCGGCCACTGCCGGGTCGTTAACAAAATCGGCAAAACGCATGTTACGCCGCATGTAATCCATATCGAGTCTTACCCCTTCAATATATACCTTAATTTTTGCATCGCGTTTATTATACGATAACGTTCCCCGACCTTTTACCCGCATATCATTTTCTGGATTATCAAACGCCAATATATTCCCACAGGCCAGGATAACAAGTAATACAAAAACAGTTAGAAAGCGTAATATCATGGTAATTCCTCCTTATCAGGTTTACAGTTGGTTGGTATTAAATAATGCTGTAAAAACTTGCTAAAGATAAAGTTTCAATACTAATTAATAAAACTTATTTCCCCATTTTCTGATTTTCATTTACTTTGTTAAAGTTTTAAACAAGAACGAACTATGGCACGACGGGAAAAAAAATCCCGAAGCAAGGGATCAGCGGGGAATAACAGAAAAACAGGCGAAGATTTTCTGCACCAGAACAAGCAAAAAAAGGAGGTGCATGAAACAGATAGTGGCTTGCAGTATTTGGTTGTTGATGAGCAAACAGGCACCAAACCTGCTATTTACGATACCGTAAAAATACACCAACGCGCCCTGTTACTAGATGGGAAAATACTGGAAGATACCTACCGCCAAAACCAACCCGACGAAGTTAAAATTGAGGAACTAATAGAAGGTCTTCAAGAGGGCTTGCCCATGATGAGTGTAGGCTGCCGTTATAAATTTTGGGTGCCGGCTGATCTGGCCTGGGGCCGAAAAGGAACAGGTAATAAAATCCCCCCTAATGCAGTATTATGTTTTGACATTCGTTTGGTGCAAATCTGCTAGTGTAAGCAAAATATTAGGCCACAAAAAAGCCGCTCCTTTTGAAGCGGCTTCTCGTATCTTGTTGTCAGAATTCTACTAATAGAATTTTGCTCTGTTATCTTCAATTTCAACCGCATTACGGTGTGCATTAAACACCTGCGACGAAACGCGGTAGGCATTGGTTTGTGCTAAACGCATCTTTTCAGTAGCTACATCACCACCAATTCCTTCGTTTACTGAAGTAACCATTACCACATAAACACCATTGTTTCCGGCTATTGGTTCCGACACTTTATCAACGTCAAGCGTTGTAACTGTTCCAACAACTGCTGGCTCCAGCCCAATTCCAGGAACTGAGAATGAGTTAAAGTTTACATTGCTTGCGCTTTGCACTTCCACTTCCAGCGAAGTTGCAGCAGCGGCTAAATCGGCACTACCGCTTAATGCTGCTTTTGCTTTTTCAACAAGTAATGCTGCTTTTTTCTCTTTTGTTACGGCCAACTCTACACGCGATTTTACAGCTTCAAAGCTAGCTACACCTTCATCGGTAGCGCTGGTTAGTACAGCAATTACAAAGTTGTCGCCCAGTTCAAAAATCTGCGATTCCTGGTTATTCAGCAAAATATCGTTCACGTTTGCTTCATAGGCTGCTCTAATCAATTGTCGTGGATTTTCCAGGCCAATAATTGTGCGGTCGTTTTCGCCTACATTTGCTACACGCTTTGTAAGACCTTGTTCATTGGCAGCAGTATTAAACTCTTCGTAGCTTGTATTTTCGCCGGCAAACTGGCTGGCTTGTGCGTAAACATCCTGGTACGTTTTTGTACTTGGCACCACATTACGGGTAAGGTAAGCCACTTGCACCTGGCGGGTAAGCTTTCCGCGTTTTGTTGTTTGTACCAGGTGAATTCCGAATTGTGTAGCAACGATTGTTACACTGTCGGTAGTATTATTGAAAGCTGCATTTTCAAAAGGTTTTACCATTTGGCCACGCTGGAACCATCCAAGGTCGCCACCATTAATAGCCGATCCCTGATCTGTTGAGTTTTCGCGCGCTAAAGCTGCAAAGTCAGCACCACTTTCAATAGCAGTTTTTAAGCTATCGGCCAATTGCTGAGCAGCAATCAATTCTGCCTGTGAACTAACCTGCAATAAAATATGACGTGCTTCAACCGAGTCGGGCATCATTTCCGATTTGTACAACTTGGCCAAAGAAAATGCTTCACCATCTTTGTACGGGCCATAAACGGCACCAACTTCAGCTCCCTCATCAAAAACCCAGACGCCAATTGCTTCCGGCAGGTCGTCTTTTTTGTCCCACGCATCGTTAAAGTCGATGTCGGAGTTTGAATTTACAAACTGAATAGTATTTTCTGTTGCTTCCAGTTCAGCTTTAATATCTGAAATCCATTCCTCTGCATCAGCAAAGTCTTTTTCTGATGGCTCTACCGGAAAAGCAATATACTCGATACGTCGACTCTTTTCCGATTTATAATCGTCTTGGTGCGCGTTGTAATAAGCTCTTAAATCCTTATCTGTCAGTGTAATTTCTTCATCAGTAACTGTACTGTGCGGTAAAGCAATGTAATCGAAATTTACCGATTTGCTTCCGGCGTTAGCACTGGTTTCTGCCTGCTCGCCAGTTACATACATTCCTTTAGCAACCATGTTTGAATATTTACTCTGGGTACGCTCTTCAACAATCTGTTGTTCAAGATTTAACCAGTATGCACGCTGCTCAGGAGCTACTCCCGTTTCCAGGTTTTTCAGGAAACGAACAACTGCCGAACGATCGAACTGACCGGTTTCAGGGTTGCTGAATATTTGACGAACAATTTGGTGAGGATTCGATCCCTGAAGCATATCGAACAACTCGTCAGAACTAACGGCAATTCCAAGATCCTCATAGGCTTCGCCCATAACAATGCTTGAAATTTTTCTTTGCCAGGCCTGTTCGCGAACCTGAGCCCATGTGTTGTCGTCTAACTGCGACTGCCCATAGTTTTGTTTGAATATCTCTCCTAACTCTTCTACTTCTTGCTGAAATTCAGGATACTGAATAGATTCACCATCAATTACTCCAATCTCTAAGCGGTTTCTTTGAAACATCGACGAACCTCCTTGTAACAAATCGCCAAGGATAAACGCGGCCAATGAAACACCGATTACAATTGCTACCAGTAATCCTGCTTTCGTTCTAATTTTTTGTAACGTTGCCATTGATTTACAGTTATTTTTTGTCTAAAATCGTTTGAATTTTTCGAGGTACGAAGATAACAATTTTAACTGTTTTACCTCGATTATTATTTTTTTTTTACAGGACACAGCTATAGCATTGGAATCAACTCATTTCCTGCGCATTACAAATAAGCACCTTGTGGTTTTAATCCTCAAGAAGCTTGAGTTTTACCAATTCGATTTTTGTGCTGGTGGCTTTTAAGATTTTAAACTGGAAATTTTCGATTTTAATCACCGTATTTATTTTGGGAATACTTTCGTAGTGATATAGAATATAACCGGCCAGTGTTTCGAATTCTTCATTTTCGGGCAGTTCCAGAAAATATTTTTCATTGAGAATATCAATTTCTGCCCTTGCCGAAAATATAAACTCGCGGTCGTTTAGTTGTTTTTCAACAATATCGCGCGTATCGTGTTCGTCCTCAATTTCTCCAAAAATCTCTTCCAGAATATCTTCGCTGGTTACCATTCCTGAGGTGCCTCCAAATTCATCTACCACAATGGCAATACTTCTATGTTCCTGAATAAAAGTGCTGAGCAGTTTGTTGGCCGGCATTGTTTCCGGTACAATGAGTACACTTTTTATAAAAGGATCAATGGTTTGCGGGTTTTTAAACATCATTGAAGAATGTACATACCCGATAATATTGTCAATACTTTCGTTGTAGATTAGAATTCTTGAATAACCGGTATCAACAAACTTTTGCTTTAAATCATTTATGGTTGCATCAATTGCCAACGTTTCAATTTCGGTGCGCGGTATCATAATTTCGCGAAGTTTTACCTTTGAAAAGTCAAGTGCATTTTTAAACAGTTTAATTTCGGTTTCAACAAACTCCTTTTTTTCGGTACTGGGCCTGTCGCTTTCATTTATAAACTCATCTAGATCAATTCGTCGGAATACTTTATTTTCGTCTTCGTTGGTGAATTTGGTACTAAATAGGTTTTTTAGCATAAAATTGGTTACACTCATTGAAAAACGTGTAACCGGATAGAAGATAACGTAGAAGAAAGCCAAAGGCATAGCAAAAATATTGAGTAAGGTATTCGGGAAAATACGGAACAATGTTTTTGGCAAAAACTCAGCAAACAGTAAAATTATAAACGTTGAAATTATTGTTTGCATCAGAAGAACTAAGGACTCGGACTGTATTGTTTTTTGAAGAACAGGCTCGAGTAAAGTGGCAAAGGCAATACCATAAACCACCAGTGCAATATTGTTACCCACCAGCATAGTGGCGATGTATTGTCCTCCGTTATTGGTAAGAAACTTAAGTAATTTAGAACTAAAGGGATCGGATTGTTTATCGAGTTCAAGTCGTAATTTATTTGCTGACACAAAAGCGATTTCCATGCCTGAAAAAAAGGCCGATAGAATAATCGTTAGCAAAATCAGCAAAAGTGGACTCATTTTTTTCTATTTAAATTTTAAGGGTTCCCGGGGCGGTTGTTCCGTTTTTATTGAATCAACAGGAACTGGCTCTTGTCGTTTGTTTTCCGCTTGTGGTACCGATTGGTTATCAACTGCTACATAAAGAACACCTTTCGGATCTTTTATTTTCCAGTTAAGCATATTTTGGTCTGATGTTAATCCTGTTCCGGTAATAATTTTATCGGCACTCACAATCTGCACGTACTCTTCCGTGTAAATTTTCTCGTTTTTTTCCTCCCAAATAAGGTGTTCTGTTTTTAACGAGTCGCCTTTTTCGTTGGTTACAATTACATTGTTTTTAGCTTCCCAACGCTCTTCCTTAATAAACTCCTTTGCATAATCGGCTTTAATGCTGGAGATTACATTTTTTTCTTCGTCGTACTTTATAAGTAAAAGGCCTTCGGGGAATTCGTGATAGGTTTTTCCTTCGTTTTCGAAACGAAGTAATTTTTTGGCCTGTAATAAAAACCGAACGGTACCCGAGTCGGTTGATAAAGTTTCGAAATTGGTTGCCTCTAGTACCGGCAATTCTTCCGGCGAGCTAAAGGCTTTTATCTTTTCTATGTCGTTTTTCTTACAGGCAAAGAAAAGTATTGCAGTTCCCATGGAGAGAACTGCAATACGAAATATTCTTATAAGTTGCACTATTTTAGAAGCGAACCTTCGTGTTTTCATTTATCCATCCTCCCACATGATAAGTGGTGCCTTCCTGCAGGCCTTCCATGAATGCTTCCTCCTTATTGGGGAAATATTTTTTGTACTTGGCCAAATTCGATGATGCATCAATAGCACAATCTTCGCCCCGTCGCGCTTTTGCAAAATAATCGCAGGCTAACCAGAACACAGCTGATTTTTCCAGATCGGTTCCCTCAAATTTTTGTGATGCTGCTACGTAAATATTTGCCATTAACATATTGGCTTCACAAAAGTCAGGATTTAACTGAAGAGCTCTACGGGCATCGTTACGTGCACCTACCAGGTTGCCCATTTTTGCATAACGCAACAAACCGCGTTCGTAATGGTAATTGGCTAACAATTCATCGTCAGTTTCCTGGTCAATAGCCATTTGGTAGTATTCTCTTGCCTTATCAACATCGTCTTTTTTCAGGAAACGACGAGCCATGTTAAAGGCCGCTTCAGCCGAAGGATCTAATTGATATAAACGTTCGGTAGCTGTTCCAAACAGTTCTGTTTCGGTACAATTTGCTCTTCCTAAACGACGTAACATAGATTTAATGAAATCAACATCGTCGCCTTTTTCTTCAAATTGTGGAGAGAATATGTTCACAAGAGCTTCGCAGTCGGCAGCACCCGATTTTCCAAAAATATTTTCAATATACGGAAGTACTGTCTCTTGTGTTTGTTTTACTTTTTCTTCGTCTTCGTTGGCAGCAACGATAGCGTTGGCTATTTCATTACATTTTTCGTAATTTGTTACTACTTGTTCTTTTGGCAGTTCACCTAATTTAAACAAGGCAACAGTTGTTTGCATTAACAAAATCAGCACAGGTGGTTCTGTTTTATCACCCTGTATGGCAACCGATTCTGATAACCATTCGTAACCCGATTTGTGAATTGCTTTCAGATCGTCACCTTCTGGAGACTGATCTCTATCCGGGCTAAGTTTGTATTTTAACCACGATGTTCCTTTACGGCCAAGAACGTATCCACGATCGCCAAAATACTTAATACGTTTATCATACAATTTCATGTATTTGTCAATGTTCTTATCGCGATCAGCATCATTGGCTGCCTTTTCAATATAATTTTCGTAGATTTTTCCACCGTGAATATAAAGGTTTGGAGTAGACTTTGGATACTGATTATAAAGCTTTTCCCAGTGAGGAATTGCTGATTTGTAGTCTTTTTGCTTATAAAACTCAGTGTACAACGAAAGTTCGTTTAAGAAAGTTTTGTCCTGTGCTTTCATCAACTCTTCCAACGTACCAAGGTTTACATCACCACTTTCTTCTTCTTCACCATCACCTGATGGAATACTTCCTCTGAAGGCAAAATCGAAAATGTCTCCGGTTTTTCCTTCAATCTCCAGTTTTTTTGATTCGTCAATAAAAGTAAACCTGATGTATTTTGTTTTTGCATCAGCTTCCACTTCATATTTACCATCAAAACTTGTCATCATTTCACCCCCTTTGTGGGCTTCAACAGTAATTCCGGCTGCCGGCTCGCCGTCCATATAAACAGTTCCTTTAATTACCCTTTGCCCCTGAACAGCTGTAACACCGACAATTACAACCGCAGCAAGAAAAAGAGATATGCGTAAAATAGCTTTCATAATGAGTTTTATTTGTTTTTTCTTTTTTGATTTTTAATCAATCTTTCGTTGCATAAACCACAAATCGTGTAAACTTACGCTTAAGTTTACTTTTGCATATTTTTCAAGTACCAGATTATACTCTTTGGTTCCTCTTTGTCCAAACTCTGCACTTAAGTTTAGTGTAGAATTAGAACGATACATTGGTATTCCAACTCCAAAACTTATGCCAAAGTCGTTAATATGTTGTCCGGCAAAGGTATGGTACGTTTGTTCGTACTTAAAACCGGCTCTGTAGGCTACTCGGTTTACAAAACTTCTGATGGAAAACTTATTCGGAATCCATTCGGCACCAATCGCAAATTTATTTAAATCTGTTAAAAATTTGCTTTTACTCCCTAAAAACCGGGCATCTGACCAGCCTTCGTGGTAGTAATCTATATTTATTTCGTACACATTTCGTTTGGCAAAAGAAACTCCTCCTCCAAGGGTTAAGGGAAATGCCAACTCTCCTTTTTCTTCCTTACGATAAAGTAGAGTGTCCTGATCAAGCGCTCCTCCGTACGAAAGGTTTTTCTGAATGATATCCGACACAAAATCAGTATACCCCGGCGAGTTTGCAAATACAACACCTAATGTTAAACTTTTATCATTTTTCATAGGCAGAGTTGCCTGCATCCCTAAATCCAGTCCAAAATCTCGAATACGAAGTGTTGAATAACGTTGAACATTGTAAAAACTCGGATCGGCAAAAACAATTTCGGTGTTACGGTTTAGCTGCCCAAACCGGTAATTCAGATTAGCACCAACTGATATGTTTTTAACTGGTTCGATGGCCAGTCCCCATTTGGCGTTAGAAATTGTTCCGGCGCCATAGTAGGTGGTGTAAACATTCCCAACATGCTCCATATCCGTAATCGACTCCACAAAATAACCCACATCAGAAAATGGCGTTAAGCTTAAACTGGTGGCCATCCAATCGGTAATGCGAAAACTCAGCGCGAAATACTTGAAATTAACATCATTAGCATTCATGCTGTTGGTTTCGGTTTTATAATTCGAGAATTTACCTTCGAGGCCAAACTCGAATATAAAGTTAAGCGAATCGAGCGCTGTATAACTTGCCGGGTTTGCCGGATTAATCTGAAGATTATATCTGCTTCCCAGCGTGGCTCCTCCCATTGCTGTTGACCGCCCAAAAGAATAAGGTTGCAAATCGCCAATGCCGTAACGCGAATATGGCGAAGTGGTGCTATTATTAAATTGTGCAAATAATACAGCCGGGATAAATAATAACCCGGCAATCAAAAAACTTACTCTACTTACTCTCCCCATTATGTTGTAAAATGCGGTTTAAACCTATGCTGGTTAAATTAAAGTGTACAAAGAAAGAATTTTTTAATTTGTTATCAAAAAATTCAGCATCGCCCCCGGTTATAATAACTTCTAAATTATTATAAAATTCCTTAAATGAGGCAATTGTACTGTCTACCTCAAATACCAATCCTTTTTGTACACCAGCCCTTATTGCCTGCTCGGTTGTTTTACCATATAAACTGTTGCAATCTCCTTTTTCTACCTTCGGGAGTTTTCCCGTAAAATGATTTAATGCGTTGAAACGCATTTCCAAGCCGGGCGAGATATTTCCTCCCAGGTATTTTCCTTCTGCTGTTAATATATCATAAGTAATAGCAGTGCCAGCATCAATCACCAAAACATTTTTATTCGGATATAAATGAAAGGCTCCCACAACTGCTGCAATGCGGTCTTTCCCTAACGTTTCCTTTGATTCGTAACAGTTTTCAACAGGCAATGGCGTGCTTGCATTTAGTTCGATAAACGTTTGAAACTTCTGCAATAAAGCATTTTTTAGTTCAACCGAATAATCTTTAACTGCCGAAAGAATAACACCATCCAGTTCCTTGTATTCTTGCTTTAACCATTGAATCGACGAAGGTAAAAACGCATCAACAAAAACTGTTTTCAGCACCTCGTTATGGGTACACACTGAATACTTGGTGCGGGTATTGCCTATATCTATTACCAGGTTCATTAGTCGATTATGCGCTGACTGATATCTAATGCTTTTACCGAGTGGGTTAATGCACCTATTGAAATATAATCGACACCGGTATGTGCTACCTTGCGAATACGTTTGATGGTCATATTTCCGGAGGCCTCTATTTTAGCCCGACGGTCAATAATCTCAACACACTCTCTCATCATCGATGAACGCATATTATCAAGCATAATAATATCAACATCGGCTGCCAGTGCTTCTTTCACCTGTTCAATGGTAGTGGTTTCCACCTCAATTTTAATGCTTTTTGGTATTTTTTTACGAATGGCTTCAACGGCTTTTGTAATGCTTCCGGCAACCTGTATGTGGTTGTCTTTAATCATAACCATATCGTACAAACCAAAACGATGGTTTGAAGCTCCCCCCATTCGCACCGCATATTTATCGAGATAACGGTAGCCAGGCAATGTTTTGCGGGTATCCAAAATCTCCACCTTGGTTCCCTCAATTTCTTTCATGCATAAATTTGCGTAGCTGGCAATTCCCGACAGGCGCTGCAAAAAGTTAAGAGCCTTTCGTTCGCCGGTTAACAAGGCACGATAATTCCCTTTAAATTCGGCAATTATATCGCCCGGAACCACATGGCTTCCATCAGGTAAAAGCACATTCCATTCCAGGTTTGGGTCAAACTTTTTGAATACCATTTCGGCAACAGGTAAACCTGCAACTACGCCTTCTTCTTTTGCTACAAAATGTGCTGTTTTCCGATCATTGCTATCAATAAGATTATTTGTAGTAATATCTCCGTCACCGATGTCTTCTGCATAGGCCAGGTCAAATAAAACCTCGGCCGATTTCAATACTTTATCATCCATCATCGCTTTACTTTCTTATGGGTTCAAACTCAATGTTTTTGTTCTTTTGTTGAATTATATGTGTTTTAAAATCAGGACTTTCTTTCTGGAAATCTTCGCGAATATGTCCTCCGCGGCTTTCTTCTCGAACCAAAGCTGCTTGTGCAATTAGTTTGCAAATAAGTGCGGTGTTCCTGATTTTTATTAAATTGTATTCGTTAAGTTCTTTGTCAAAGTCCTCAACAATTGCGGAGAAACGTTTAAATGCATTTTCAAGGTCTTTCCTGTTCCTTACAATTCCCAGGTTTTTCGACATAAGTTCTGCCAGCTCATTCTGGTACTGAAGAAAAAGTTGTTCGTTAGCTTCCTCGAGCGCTATTGGCGAAGGGTCTTCAAATGTATAATCGTGCATTTGCAACTGGGCGGCCTTTACACTGGCACGTTTCCCGAACACCAAACATTCTAATAACGAATTACTTGCCAGACGATTTGCCCCCATCACCCCTGTTGATGCTACCTCGCCGCAAACAAACAACCCTGATATATTGGTTTCGGCGTCTAAATTGGTACGTACACCTCCTACCATATAATGTGCGGCCGGTGAAATAGGCAATTTATCTTCAGTAAGGTCGTACCCAAACTCGCGCAAATGTTTGTCGATATTCTTAAACCGGTTTCTGATTTTCACTTTCTCCAGATGCTTTAACGACAAGAAAATATGTTTTTCGCCCGATTTTTGAATTTGCCTGAAAATACTGTAAGCTACAACATCGCGTGGCGCCAGCTCTGCCAGCGGATGTATGTCTTTCATAAAGCGTTCGCCTTTATGGTTTAACAACCAGGCTCCCTCGCCTCGTACGGCTTCACTAATCAGGTACGCTTCTTTTCCGGGAATATACAATGCCGATGGATGAAACTGTATAAATTCGAGATCTGCTAAGCGTGCACCTGCCTCGTAAGCCAATGCTATACCATCGCCGGTGGCAGTATGCGGATTAGTTGATCGGGCAAAAACCCGCGATAATCCGCCTGTAGCCAGAATAACAGCTTTTGTTCTAAAAATTACATTCTTGTTGGTTTTAAAATCATACGCCTGAACCCCAACAATACGGTTATTTTGCTGTAATAATTTAACCGCTGCAACAAATTCAAAAGCCTCAACATTCTTTTTTTGCCTGATTAGCTGCAACTTAAAACAGGTAAGTTCCTTTCCGGTTGCATCGCCGCCTGCATGAAGAATACGGCGTTTTGTGTGACCTCCTTCAAGCCCGAGAACAAAATTGCCGTTTTCCTTATCAAACTGCATTCCCAGGTCTATCAACTCGCGTACCCGTTCGCGTCCTTCTCGAACTAATACGTCAACTGCATCGGTATCGCAAATCCCCCTTCCGGTAACCAGTGTATCATGAGCATGTTGTTCCGGCGAGTCATCTGCGGCAATGGCAGCAGCAATGCCTCCCTGGGCATAATAGGAGTTACTGACATCAAGTTGCGACTTGGTAACTATCGCCACGCGTCCGAAGTTTGAAGAGTGGTAGGCTGCCGACAACCCGGCTAAGCCACTCCCTATTACAACCGTATCAAATTCAAGTATTTGCATTTATTTTTTATGCTTCCCGCAAACGAGCCTGCAAAGTTAGCATTTCTTTTAAGCAAAAACCTAAATTTTATCAATTAGCTTCCATATAAATTCCAGCACATTTAAATAATAAAATACCATCATTCCCTGGTTGCTGTTTTCGTTTGTCTAGTCCGGGCTATCGCGGGTTTATAACGAGATTTACCGTAAAATTTATTTTTGTCAGACTTGTAATAAAACGCAAAATCGACAACAAATAGTAAAAAATTGCCACCACAATTAAACTTTGTATATTCGAAACTGTCTGTGATAATATTATTCGTACAACAACACCTTAAACAATAATAAACAGAAGCATTGTGTTGTTTTTACAGAATAATACGAATTGCACAAAAATTTTAATGAAATTTGCACACCTGAATCAACCTATACCGATTAAAATAAAATCAAAATAAAATTATAGCCATGAGTTGGAGAAAAATTACATTTATTGTTGTTGCCTTAATTGTTCTTTTAGGAGGTTCAGCAGCTCTATCAAAACTTTTTGTTTCAATGAAACCGGAGCAAGCCAAAAGGCCCGATGTTGAAATGAAACGATCAGTTAAAGTAGAAACTGTAAACTACGCTGAAATAACTTCGCCATTATCACTTCCGGGGGGAAGAGCTGTCTCAGGAAGCGAAGTGTTGCTGGTTTCCGAAGCATCAGGAAAAATTGAACCAGGCGCAGTAGTGCTCAGAAAAGGAACCTCGTTTAAAAAAGGCCAGTTACTTGCCCAAATTTATAAGGATGAAGTTGAGCTGGCACTTAAAGCCCGTAAAGCACAGTTTTTAACAACAATGACATCTTTGTTACCCGATATGAAAATTGATTTTCCGGATCAGCTAAATGCTTACGAAACATTTTTTAGGGCAATTGACCTGGACCAAGACCTTCCGGAAATGCCGGTTATTCAAGATGAGAAACTAAAAGTATTTTTAGCAAGCCGGGGCGTTCTTACCGAATATTATGGCATTAAACAAGATGAAAAAAGATTAAAACGCCATACCCTTTACGCTCCTTTCGATGGAACTTTTATACAGGTAAACTACGAAACCGGTTCGTATGTAAATACCGGAGGGCAAATTGCACGAATGATTCGCACGGATAATGTGGAAATTGAAGTTCCGGTGCCTAATGTAGACAGCGAATGGATAAAAATTGGAGATAAAGTTTTTATTCATTCCAATCAGAGCAATACTGAGTTAATAGGAAAGGTAGTGCGAAAATCAGACTTTATTGAAGCCGAAACGCAATCGCGAAGTATTTTTGTAAAGGTTGGCCAGGCCGATTCGGATCGGGTTCTACCGGGGCAACTTTATGCAGTAACTTTTCCGGGTCAAAAAATACCGGATGCCATGGAGATTCCGCGCGGAGCTGTTTTTAACTCAAACACCGTTTACATTGTAGTTAATGGCGAGTTAAAAAAACGTGAAATAAATGTGATTAAGCGCAACGAAACAACTCTTGTTTTTAATGGGTTGCCGGTAGGTGCCAAAGTTGTTGCCGAACCACTTATTAACGTAAAGGAAAATACACCGGTTAATATATTAGGCGAGGAAGAAAACAATGGCCAAAAACCACGTAAACAGGCAAGCGCCAAATAGTTAAAGGAGACAAATCCATGAAGAAGATTGTTGAACTTTTTGTAAAATATCCATTTTACGCCAACCTCATCTTACTCTTCCTTATTGTTGTTGGAAGTTTAAGTTTTTTGTCGATGAAGAAATCTTTCTTCCCCGAGCGCGAGTCGCACATTATTACGGTGCGCGTTGCCTACCCGGGTGCATCGCCGGTTGAGATGGAAGAAGGCGTAACCTCAAGAATTGAAGAAGCAGTAAGAGCTATTCCGGGCATCTACGAAATTAATTCTGTTTCATCAGAAAACAGTTCGAGCGTACGTATTGAAATAGAGCCCGGCTATGATATCGACGAAGCCCTGATTGAAGTAAAAAATGCCGTTGATGGAATCTCGGCTTTTCCAACAGCTGCTGAGCGCCCCATTGTTGCAAAAACACGAACAACCACACCTGCGGCCCGTTTGCTGGTTACCGGCGAGGTTGATTTGCTTACGCTAAAAAGTTATGCACAACAGGTTGAAGAAGATTTTCTGGCTTCAGGAATAATGAGCCAGGTAAGCGTTTCAGGATTTCCCAGCCTTGAAATATCGGTTGAAGCAGAAGAAGAAGACCTGCTGCGTTACGGACTAACCTTTAACGATTTGCAAAATGCAATTAGCAATAACAACCGCGATGTTTCTGGCGGCCAGATTCGATCGAAAAAAGAGGAGCTTTTAATTCGCTTGCGTTCGCGTAGTGCCGACCCAAATAAAATCGGGAACATTATTCTGCGTGCCAACCCCGATGGCAGTGTTTTACGCATTAACGATATTGCCAATGTAAAAATGAAATTCTCCGATGTACCCAATAAGGTGATGGAGAAAGGCAATCCCCTCATTCGTGTTACGGTAATGAAACTGATAACCGAAGACCTTGATGACATTGACAAGTATGTTCGCGACTATGTAAAGAAATTTAATGCCGATACGCATGGTGTAAAGTTAATTCTTTCACGCTCGTACCTCGATTTACTAAAATCGCGACTCGACCTTTTGTACTCTAATGGAGGCATGGGGCTTATTCTGGTCGTTCTTATACTGGGCATCATGTTGAGCACGCGCCTCTCGTTATGGGTGGCCTGGGGTATTCCGGCGTCGTTCCTCGGAATGTTTATTATTGCCAATATAATGGGAATTACCATAAACATGATGTCGCTTTTCGGGATGATACTGGTGATTGGTATTCTGGTTGACGATGGCATCGTTATCGGCGAGAATATTTTTCAACATTTCGAGCGGGGGAAAAGTCCTATGCGGGCAGCTGTTGATGGAACCGTTGAAGTAATACCGGCAGTAACCTCTTCGGTACTTACTACTGTTGCTGCTTTTTCGCCCCTGATTTTTATTACCGGCCGAATGGAAATGATGTTTGAAATGGCCGTAATTGTAATTGCCAGTTTGCTCATTTCATTGGTAGAAGCCTTTTTGGTGCTTCCGGCCCACCTGGGTAACGAAAAAGTACTAAACAGAAAAACACTGCACCGCAAAGCAAAAGGATTGCGCAAATACACCGAACGCTTTTTTACCTGGCTGCGCGACTATGCATACGACCGGGTAATTAAACTCGTACTTGAATGGCGGTATATCGTTCTGGGAATTCCGGTAGCGATGATTATAATTACATTGGGTTTAATTGGCGGAAACCTTATAAAAACAACATTCTTTCCACGAATGGAGTTCGATTCTTTTAACATCAACATTGCTTTTACTCCCGGATCGGGAGAAGGTCAGACCTTAGACTACCTTGAACGTTTTGACAGCATTGTTTGGGTGGTAAACGAAGAGTTGATGAAGGATTACAATGACTCCTTACCCATTATCGAAAACAGCATCGTAAACCTGGGTTCGGCTTTCGACCGCGAAGAAAGTGGTGCACACTGCGGTTATGTTGATGTATCGCCACGAAATTCGGAGGAAACGGGTATCAGCTCGTTTGAAATTATAAATCGCCTGCGCAAAAAAATAGGAAATGTATCTGAAGCGGAGAAATTTACCATTGGTGCCCGTAGCCGTTTTGGCGATCCCATTTCTATTGGTCTAATGTCGCGAAATACCGACGAACTCGAGGGTGCACGCGATTTCTTGATGGGTAGGTTAATGGAATACCCACAGCTTAAAGATGTGGTAAACACCAACGCCCTTGGGAAACAGGAAATTTTGCTTGAGTTAAAACCCAAAGCCTATATGCTAGGACTTAACGAAACCTTTATTGCCAACCAGGTGCGCCAGGCATTTTATGGCGGACAGGCTCAACGACTGCAAGTTGGCCGCGACGAACTGCGTATTTGGGTACGATACCCTGCTGAAGGACGCGAACGCATCGGGCAGCTCGAAAAAATGAAGGTAAAAACAAGTCAGGGCGAATACCCTTTGATGGAGCTGGTTGACTACACCATGAAACGTGGTCCGGTAAATATTAACCGTTTTAACGGAAAACGCGAAATACGGGTAAATGCCGATATGGTAGACCCCGATGGCTCGGTTACCGACGCTTTAAACCAGGTAAAAGCAGAGGTAATACCCGAGCTTGAGTTGCTCTATCCTGGAATATCAGTGATTTTTCAGGGGCAGCAGCGCGAAAGCCAGCGGAATATGGGCGACTTAATGTTTTTGTTTCCGATGGCGTTCCTCGCCATTATATTTATTTTAATGATAAACTTTAAATCCTTTGAACAGCCGATAATCATTATCATCATGATTCCAATTTCTATTCTTGGAGCTGTATGGGGGCATGGGGTACACGGCAAACCCTTGTCCATTCTCAGCTTGTGGGGAATAGTTGCACTCACCGGGGTTATTGTTAACGATGCTGTGGTTTTTCTGGCCAAGTACAATTTACTTGTTGAAGAAGGGAAAAAAGTAAAAGACGCCATTATTGAAGCTGGAAAATCAAGGCTTCGCCCAATCATTCTGACCACATTAACCACTGCCTTTGGTCTTTACCCACTTATTTTAGAAACCAGTTTCCAGGCCCAGTTCCTTATTCCAATGGCCATTTCGCTGGTATACGGTGTTGCTTTCGGAACCATGTTTATTCTGTTGTTTTTCCCTGCCCTTATTCTGGTACTAAACGATATCAGAAAATTTGTGCGCGAACAATGGACCGCTAAAAAACTGGAACGCGAACAGGTTGAAATTGCCTGGCTGAATGCTCAACGAAAGATCGACAATACTATTTATCATGAAGAAGATGAGGAAAAAGAATAAAATGAAAACGATAAAAATATTAGTACTGTTAATGGTTGTAAGCGTGGTTGCACAAGCCCAGCAGTCGCTTACTTTAACCGATGCCATTGCAAAAGCATTGGAAAACAATTACAACATTATAATTGCCCGCGAAAACCAAAAAATTGCAGAGATACAAAACAACTGGGGCACTGCCGGACGCTACCCCTACATTAATCTCTCGCTGGGCGACAACAACTCGTACCGCGCCGTTGATGGCGACAACACCACAACAATAAGCTTAACGGGCGGGGCTTCAGTAAGCTGGACTATTTTTGATGGTTTTTCGGTAAGCATTAGCAAAGCACGACTTGAAGAACTCGAAAACCTGACAAAAAATAATACTGCCGTTATGGTTGAAAGCACTATTCAGTCAATTATTCTGGCCTATTACGATGTATTGCTACAAAAAGAAAAACTGGCAACCTACAATGAAGTAATGCAGTTATCAGAAGATCGTTTTGAGCGCACAGAACAGCAGAAAGAATACGGAGCAGCCGTAACTTACGATGTTTTGCAGGCCCAAAATGCATACCTCGCCGACAGGGCAAATTACCTGCTACAAGAAGTATCCTACAAAAACTCGAAACGCAACCTGGCATACCTAATGGCTGAAAAAGAGGCGACTGACTATGATTACACGGATAACTTTGAGGCGGTTACCGAGGATTATTCCATTGCCGACCTAAGGGCCCAAATGATTGAAAACAACAAGAGTTTGCAAAGCCAGTATATTAACCAACGACTGCTCGACAACGCCATTGCGTCTGCAAAAAGTGCCTTTTCGCCCAGCCTCGATTTTATTGGAGGTGTAACCGGAACACGAGCGGGTAGTAAATATGGCGATGTGGACATGGGCTGGGCAAACTCGGCTAACTTTTATGGAAATTTTACGCTAAGCTGGAATTTGTTTAATGGAGGAAATCGTAAAAGAGCCTTGCAAATTGCCGAGATTGATAGTGATATCGCCATGGTTGAATTAAACGAAATGCAACACGACCTGGATAACAGCCTTGCCAATCTTTTTGAGTTTTACCAGGTTCGAAAAGAATTGCTTATTGTTGCCGACGAAAACCTTGAAGCAGCAAAACTTAACCTTCAGATTTCGAGAGATAAATTTGAGGCCGGAGCAATTAATTCATTCAATTATCGCGATGTACAGGAGATTTACCTTCAGGCCGCACAGGGCAGGCTCGAAGCCATTTACAATTTTATTAACGCCCAAACATCCCTGCTTCGTTTGGCCGGTGTAATTGTACAGCAATACGATTAAAAATTTGCCACACGGCAACTAAAACTGCGCATAACCGGTAACGAGTTCTTAAAAACGTTTCGCCTATGTGCAGTTTTATTTTTACACATTTTTTAGTGCCTGATGTAGGAATTACATCGCCAGAATTTTGTTCCATATTGTTTTATCCACTGGTATTCCCCAATTCAGGTTTTCCTGCCTGACTTTTACTACACGCTCGCCAGGATATTTTACCGGACTGTCAGGATGAATGAGTTGGGTACTTTTAAAATCATCGATAATTGCCGTTATGCTGTTTTCAATGGATGGATAATTCGATAACTTTTTTAAATCAATGGTTATAAAAACCTGCGACACTCCGTACTCGGCCTCTTGCCGGCTTAACTGGTGGCTTGAAAGCCCCGCAGAAAGAATTGTTGCCAGAATATCGAGCAAAAGCGATAAGCCTGCGCCTTTCCAATAGCCAATAGGCACCCCGCGCATAGTTTCCAGAATTTCCTGTGGGTTTTTTGTCAGTTGGTCTTCACGGTTAAACCCGCCCTCAAAAGGCAACTGTTCTCCTTTAATTTTTGTCGCTTCAATTTTGCCATACGAAAACTGAGTCATGGCAAAGTCCAAAACAATGGCCTCGTTTTTCCAGGGTACTCCAATTACCAGCGGATTGTTGCCTAACTTGCTTTGTTTGGCTCCCCACGCTGGCATATTTTGTTCGGTGTTGGTCCATCCAATAAAAACGTAGCCCTGTTTTGCGGCTTGCCAGGCATAACTGCCACCCCGCATCCAATGATTGGTATTGCCTAAAGCCACGCAGCCCAAACCATTGTTGTGTGCAATTTCCATGACCCTGTTTGTGCAATAACGTGCATTTAGTATTCCCGGGCCTAAATTTCCGGTCCATTGTTCAATAGCGCCGGCGCTGTGTATTTTTTCGGGTACGGCATCGGGTTTTACAAATCCTTTTAAAGTATATTCTACAAAACGTGGAAAACGATACACTCCGTGCGAATAAATCCCCTCTAAACTGTTGTATGCAAAAACCTTTGCACATTGCCTTGCTTTTTCGGTTGAAAACCCATGCTTTTGTAATACTTGCTGAAAAACGGTTTTCATTGTTTCATAGGGTACCCGAAATTCTTTCATATTATATACTTTTCCAGCTTCGTTTTTTGTTTTTCTCTTCTTTTTCCCGAAAAGCGGCTTCCAAATCAATACCTTTTCTATTGGCAATAGCGCAGAGGTAAATAAAAATATCGGCAAGCTCGTCGCCAACCTCCGTAAATGCCGAATTGGTGTCAATCAGCAAGCCCTCAGTTTTGCGAATAGCCTTAAACAATTCGCCCACTTCTTCGCCAAGCAATAAACATTTATCAATGGTTGTTTGCGATAAAAAACCACGTTCTTGTTCCAACTCGGCAACATATTCCTGAAAATCACTCAGGCTTGGTTTTCGATGGAGTTCCGGCATTTGTTTAGCTTATCCCAAAGGGTGTTTCAATAACTACTTCTTTTACACAAGCACCAGGCGAAAGACTCATCAGCCATTGCAAGGTTTTAAATAAATCTTCGGGCTGAATCATTTCATCAGCCTTATGCGGGGTTCCTGCCAGACAGGCCATTTGCGTGTTAACCCACCCGGGACATAAAGCAGTTACACGAATGCCGAGCGGATTTAATTCGCGGTACAACGATTCGTTTAGCCCAACCATTGCAAATTTTGATGCGCTGTAGGCACCACTACCCGCAAAACCTATTTTGCCGGCCCTGGAAGCTACATTAAAAATATAACCGCTCCCCTGCACTTTCATTACCGGCACCACTTGTTTTAAAAGCTGGTATTGGGCAGTAAGATTGGTTTCCAACATCTTAATGAACTCATCCTCCTTTGCATCCGTGGTGCCGCTGTAATACACACCGGCATTATTAACCAGTACATCAATACTCTCGCAGTCGTTTACAAGTTGTGCTATGGCTTTTTTTAATGCATCGGTATTGGTAATATCCACCTGGATGATTTGAGAATCAATCCACGAATCTTCTTTAATTTGCAAGGCAACCGCTTCCAGGTCGTCTCGGTTTCTGCCCACTAAAACCGTATTGTATTTTAGTTGTGCCAATCCAATAGCAATGGCTTTTCCAATGCCTTTCCCGGCCCCTGTTATTATGGCGGTTTTATTCTTTGTCATATTTTTGGTTTTGGGAACTAAAGATAAGAAGAGGAACGCATCAAGCACAGACTTTTGCTTTTTTTTTGAGGAAAGCCCGGGGAACGGAACCTAAGTTAGTTCGTTTTTTCTTCTAAAAGAAAGCCGCTCCCATGAATATTTTTTATTTCTATAGCCGGATCGTCTTTTAAATATTTCCGCAATTTGGTAATAAATACATCCATACTGCGGGCGGTAAAATAACCATCGTCGCCCCAAATTTTCCGAAGCGCTGTATCGCGCGGGAGCAATTCGTTTTTATGCTGACAGAGCAAATGCAACAAATCTGCTTCTTTTGGCGATAATTTTTGTTTTTGATGGTTCCGGGTAATGCTTCGCAGCTTATAATTAAACTGATAGCTACCAATAATAAAAAGGGTCTCAGCATTGGCAGGCTTTACCGATTGACGTTTTATAATGGCCTGAATTTTACACAATAAAACTTCGGTATCAAAAGGTTTGGTAATGTAATCGTCGGCACCCACATTGTAGCCTTTCAGAATATCTTCTTTTAATGCTTTGGCGGTAAGAAAAACAATTGGAATATCCTGGTTTATCTGCCTTATATGGCGGCCAATGGTAAAACCATCCACGTTGGGCAGCATTACATCGAGAATACAAATCTGAAACACACCGGATTTGAATCTTTCAAACGCAAATTTTCCATCGTCAACCCATGACACTTCAAAATCATTCAACTCGAGATATGATTTTAAAACTGCCCCAAAACTCAGGTCATCTTCTACCAAAAAAATATGTTGTTTTTCACTCATCCAATTTGTTTCTTTTTCCAATAACGGAAAACAGAATAAAACACGTCAGCCATTCACCCCATTTGCTAAGCTCTTACAAAAGGTAAAAATACATCAAATTTACTTCCTTTGTTGAGTTCGCTGCTCACAGTAATTGTGCCCCTGTTGGCTTCAAGCACGGCTTTTACATAGCTCAAACCTAAACCAAATCCTTTTACATTATGAATGTTTCCGCTGGTTTGACGGTAAAAGCGCTCAAATATTTTTGACTGAACGGCTTTGCTCATTCCTATTCCCTTATCCTCCACCGAAATAACTATACCTTGCTGGTTATTTTTTGTAGTCACTTTTATTTCCGGCTTCCCTGCCGAATATTTTATTGCATTATCAATCAGGTTATAAATAACGTTTGTGCAATGCATTCTATCGGTACTGATTGTTGAGTTTAAAGCTGCAAAATCAGTAGTTATGGTACCGCCCCGCTTTTCAACCTGCAGCACAATTCCCTGCATGGCATCGCCAATAAGTTCGTGCACATCAATGGTTTCCCAGTTAAATTCAAAATCTTTCCGATCAAGCCGGGCAATGGTAAGTATATCTTCAACCTGTCGGTTCATGCGGGTGTTTTCTTTTTTTATCATTCCCGCAAAATATTGAATACGCTCGGGGTTGCTTACCACTTTAGTGTTGGTAATTGAATCGGCAGCCACCGAGATGGTTGCTATTGGTGTTTTAAACTCGTGGGTCATGTTATTTATAAAGTCCGATTTCATTTCAGAAATTTTCTTTTGCCGCAGAATGTAAAAAATACTTAGAGCAAAAGTTACCAAAATAAACACCGAAAAGAAGAATGATGCCACAAGCAACCAGTTTAGCGAACGGTAAATAAAGGTATCGCGCTCCGGGAAAAAAACCAACAGCTGAATATTTTTCTGAAATATGTCGTTGGGGTAAAGATTTGTTTTAAAAGCTGCTGTTGCAAACTGTGCCGTATCGCTTACCAATTGCGGGAAATTAATGGAATCGCCACGTTGAATCCCGTACTCGAAATCGAGCGGAATATTGTTCTGGCTTAATTCCTTTTTTAGCACCTCAAATATCAGTTCTTCATCCAGCATTCGTACATCCCAGGTTGCTACCTCGGTAACCACTTTGTTGGCCATACGTTTTAAACTGCTTGCCTTTAGTTTAACCCGCTCTGATAAATCGGGGCCAAGAACCTGAAAAGTATCGAGGTTTGTTAATAAGGAATCAATTTTAACTGTGCTTATGGTATATAACGAATCGGCATCGGTAATAAACGTATCTCTTTTCACCCAAACAACACCTCCGGGTCCGGTTCCTTCTCCGGTTATAATTACATGGTTTTCGCCTTTTGTTGAGGTACTCATGTTGTAGCTAAAAGCCTGTACACTTTTTCGTTCTACATCGCTATCAATGCGTATTTCCAATCGGGAATCTGCATTATCGGGAGCATATTCGCGAATTACTTTTACCGGCCGTTTTTCCAGTTCTGCTCTCTTTTTAAAAACACGCACGGGTCTGGGTTCAACATGCCACTGCATTAAAGAATCGCTTTCAAACTCAAACTCGTGCTCAAATTCATGAATCCATTCAGCGGAGTCGCCGGCAAAAACCATTTCGTTTACTACACCAAGGTTATGTAAATCCTCGAGACGGTTAACCGTTTGTTGTAAAGCCTGGTTTACGCCCCGCTCAAACATTTCGTTTTTTACCTTAATGGCATTATTCATCCAAACCAGCTGAACAGCAATAATTCCCAAAATGGAAATCCCCATTAAAATGATTAATCCGGTAAAACGTTTTTTGTTCATAGCTCAAATATAGGCAAATAGAACAGCCATTTCCCGACTTTAACTTTTCCTTAACAGATTTTAACCGGTCTTTAACGGACTGATTGACAAGCATGAAACTATATTTGTTCTCAGAAAAACAAATACATAATGATTTCGGAAAATCGAACTAAAACAAATTCATTAAAAACAAGAAATATGAAAAGCTTTTTATCTCTTACAGGAATTATAACCCTTGCACTTGTGTTCACCTCTGCCATTTCAATCAACGAAGTTCCGCAAGATCCGCCCACCTCGAAAAAAAGGGAGAAACACATTAAAATGGTAAAAATTGATGACAAAGGAAAAAAAATGGAGATTGACACTGTTATTGAAGCCAACCAGGTTTTTGTATGGAATGGCGACACGCTGGCAAACGATAAAGCATTGAAATGGATATCGGAAGAAGATTTTGACTTTGACATGGATTTTGACTTTGACATGGAAACCGACGAAAACGGAAATGTTTTTATTCTGAAAGGGAAAGGCGATAACAAGCCTATGATTTACGAATTTAAAACCAAAGACGGCGATTCTTTAAAGCACATCAGGATGAAAGTAATTACGGACGAAATTTCTTCTGACATGTTGAAATGGCACGAAAATGCAGGAAACAATATGTTTTTTGCCAAACCCGACAAAGCACCAAAAGTTATTCGTATTGAAAAACAAAAAAGCGGCAATGTAATTGACCTGA
The DNA here is from genome assembly GCF_963676735.1 of uncultured Draconibacterium sp. Taxonomy (NCBI): domain Bacteria; kingdom Pseudomonadati; phylum Bacteroidota; class Bacteroidia; order Marinilabiliales; family Prolixibacteraceae; genus Draconibacterium; species uncultured Draconibacterium sp. The sequence goes on from NZ_OY781464.1 coordinate 3,982,450, forward strand.
GCGACCCGGGTATTATTTCGTACGAAAAGAAGGACCTGAAAGACGGAAAAGAAAAAATCGTTATCGTGCGTAAAAAACCATCGAAAGAAGAGCTTGAGGTTCGCGAAGAGATTATTATGCACGGAAACCATGCCGCACCAATGATTTTTCATGAAGGAGAAGGGAACAAAACCAAAAAAATAAAAGTAATTGCCGACGATGATGGCCGCGTTGAAATTATTGAAAATGGCAAAACCTGGACGGTTGAAGAAGGAGCTGAAGACACGCAGGTGATTGAAAAAGACGGCAAAAAAATAATTATTAAAAAACGCAAGGAAGGCGGCGAAATGAAAGTTGATGTGGAGGTAGAAGAAACCATTGAAGAAAAACAAGAATAACTAACCAATGTTCAGTTTTAGCAAAGCCGGAAGTTTACAATAGCTACCGGCTTTTTTATGCAACGGATAGTAAGTTCAACTTGAATTTTGGCGTGTTTTTCCTTAACTTGCAGAATACAACAACATATGAACTAAGCAGTTGCCATAAGGCAACATTTACAAATCTTTGTATTCTAACAAAAAACCAAATTGCCATGCTACAAGCCAAAACTCTATCATCGGTTGTTTTAATTTCCATAATATTTCTGATTTTACCTCAGGCAAATGCCCAAAATTCCCTTGCCGGGTATCAGCTTCCTGAACTTTTTGTAGCCAACAGCACTGCCGAAATTAAGGGTAATTTTCATGATGAAAAGGAAGATATTTCCATTTTTTTTGAAAAAGACGAACTGCCATATCCGGCAGAAATACTTACAAAAACCGACTCGACATTAACCATAAAAACACCAGAAAGACAAGGCATTTACCACTTATTTATTGATGCCGTTTCTGCCAATACTTTTATTGAAGAAACCGTTAGGGTTGTAGAAATGGACCTATCGATAGGTAAAACCAATATGAGACGAGGCCAAAAAACACAACTCAACATTCGTTTAAACGGATTGGAAAACTACACCAGGCCAATTGCCATTGAGGTTAAAAACCTAAGTCCATCCACCATAAAACTTCCGGATGGCACTTCTGAAACTGTAGTAATTTATAACGAAGAAGGGGCAAATACGGTTGACAAACAACTGGAAATTACGGCCATTACACGCGGAGATTTTGACATTGAAGTTAACCTGAATCCGGATGAGAGACTGGTTTATTACGACCCGGAACAACTAAAAAAAGAAATGGATAAAGCCATTGAAGACTCTTCGTTTTACCAGGTACTTCCACCTGCTGATACCCTGGCTTTTATAAAAGACTTTTTTAAAGATAACTACTCGTGGCATCCTGAACCAAACATTCCATACGATCATGAAAAGATGATGAAAGAACTGGCCAAACTTATTCAAGACGCATCAGATGAAACCAACAAAAATGGTTTAGGGTACATTCTAGACTTGCTAAAACAGTTTCTTAAATACCACCCTATTGATACTTTAAAAACATCTCAGAACGACGAAGACTCCGCTGGCCCAACTACTAGCTCGGGAAAACCACGCTACCCAACCGACGATGGTGGGAAAAAGGACTCAAGTGTGTGCACTTGTGGCATAAGCGGCGCCATTTACCACGCCTTACCCAACAAATGCTACACTTTAACCAGTATTCTCGAAAAAGATGAAGTCATCAAAAAATTCAGAGATGGAGGAATTCAGATACCCCAAAAAGGCAGCGATGGTTTTAGGGGAGAAAACTTGTCTATTATTCCCGGCACAGCCTACTCTGCCAGTTACGGCGACATTGTTGGCGGCTATGCAAATGGTATTGCAAATATGTGGGGAAAAGAAGTGGAAGACTACAAAGCCCACAGCATGAATTTTGAAACCGACTACATTGCCACCAAAGCAAAAGCGAAAGGCAATCATTATATCGAAATAAAACCGGCTGCAAACGAATGGTCGTATGTAGTTGGCGTTGCCTCAGTAAGTACTGCAACAAATGCCAAGGCCATAGATCCGGTTGAGTTTGAACGAAAACTTATGAAAGAATTCGGACGCGGAAAACGAACAGCCGAACTTGGATTTACAATTTTCAGTATTGCTACAGCCGGTACATCTGCCAAATTAATCGACGACATCTGTCAGTTGTTGATTTATACAGGAATGGATCTTTCGGGCGGTACTGCCCGAATGGAACGCAGAGTAACTACCGATGCCAATTTGTATGCATCGGCTGAAAGTGAGTACCTGGTAACAGTAAACGAAAATACCCAACCCATTAAAAAACGAAGCTGGGTGCGCCGGGTAGCAAAAATAAATCGTCACTTAAAAATAAAAGAATTGCTTGAATTGAAACCTACCGAAATTGAAACCAAAGGAACCTACCTAAAAGAAGCCAAAGAAAAAAAAGCATCGGTTACAGTTTCTGCCACGCACCCAACAAAAGTAACGGCAACCATTGATGCCACTGCATTTTTAAAATGCAAAGCCAAAGGAAATGGCGTAGCCGAAAGCAGTGTAGAGTCGAAAACAGCAACCTGTATTGTTGGATTTTGTGTTAGCCAGGATGGCGGAATGAAATATAAACTTTTGCAAGACTCGGGCCTCTTTATGGTGGGCGATAAAGCAAAAGAAATTGCCAAAACTGAAACGGATAAATTTGAAAAAGAAATTGATGACTATTTTAAAGATCTTTCTACTCAACTTCAGGGCTCATCATTTTCAGAAATTAAAAAACATATAAAAGCCAATGTTGAGGACGACTTGAAATCAATAACAAATAAATGGGTGAATTAATATCACACAATCCGGATTGTTTCGCCCATAATTTCCAGTACATCACCTTTAACCAGTTTCGCTCTTTTCCTGAACTCGGGTTCGCCATTGCGCATTACCTCGCCATCTTCAACAATAATTTTTGCATGGCCTCCGGTTTGAGCAATACGCAATAGTTTTAACAATTTTACCAATTCAATAAAGTCGGTACTCAGCTGAAATTCGCGCATTACAATTTTAGTTTTGATTTTATTTTTTTCGGAATCGCATCTTTGTGTACCATAATGCCAATGGTTTTCAGGCGCACGTAGTCTTCGGTCATGTGCAAATAGCCTCCATATTCGTTGCTATCGGCTCCCCACGAGTTTTTTGTGTAAAAACAGTTTGTCCCGTCAGCATCTTTCGAAAGGCCTACCAGGTGCATCAAATGGTCGTCAGTAGTTGTTCTGTTGTAAAAGCCTTGCTGACGCTTTTCCTGGTCAACTTTCCCCTGCAACTTTTCAGGCACATCGGCCTTTCCGTTTTTGTGTACAAATGTTTTTTCGCTGGTATCGCCATCCCAGGCTATCGAGAAGCCATTGTTTAAAGCAAAAAACATCACATCCATTAAATCGTTTAGCGGAAGGTTATAATAAGAAGCGTGTGCCCAATTGTCGGGTACTTCCAGCACACAGGCGGCATAAAACGGATGGTGGCTAAACGAGGTTAGCTCCACATAATCATCGGGGTTTATTCCCAGCTTATCGCGCAGTTTTTGTGGATCTACTTTCCCATATTCCGTATCCATCTTTTCGGGCAGTTTTCCGAGCTCTTTTTTCAACAACGACTTGTAACTTTTTACATCCGAGACATCGGCTTTTCCTTTCTTTTTCTTGTTCATCGCATCGGCCTCGCTGCGTATGCCTTTTACCAAAGCCGAGTGGTTGTATTTGCCTTCGGTTAATACTCCCGGATAGGCATCGTAAAGCATTACACCCTGGTCGGCAACAACTTTTAGCACATCGTGCGACAAACTGCCTTCTCCAAAATTATTTTTCCCATGGTAAAGCAAATACTGGAAAGCCTTGTTTTGGTAGTTGTAATACACAAAAAACATTTCAGAGAGGTTGGTTTCGGGCTTCCCCATTCGCATAATTTCCGACTCCAGAAAACTGGTGGTTGCAAAACTCCAGCAGGTACCTGTTCGTCCCTGGCTGATAACCGGAGTATGCCTTACTTCCTTTTCAATGGTAAACGTCTCCTTCTCTCCCTCGGCAAAAACCACTGATACCATCATCAGCAATGCCGCAAATAAACCTACAATCTTCATGCTTTTATAAATTTTTTAATTCTTCTTTTAATTTCTTTGTCAGGCTGGCAACAATCAAATGGTATGAATCGTCAATCATTTCGGCCAATAATTTCGAAGGTACACTACCATCCAATTCAATGGTATTCCAGTGCTGTTTATTTAAGTGGTAGCCTCCGTAAATAGCCGGGTAATGCGCCCTCAGTTCGATGTTTTTGTCCGGGTCGTTTTTTAAACTCACCCGCATATCATCGAGCCCCAGTAAGCAAAAAATCTTATTGATTACCTTAAAAACCAGTGTTGTTTCATCAAACGGAAAACTCTCAGTTACTCCTTTTTTCTGCAAACAATACTCTCTTATTTCTTCAATATTCATACCTCCCAATTTGGAAAGCCTAAAAATAGAAGAAACAGACTGAAATAAAAATGATGTAGTGTTTTAATATTGAAAAAGAACAGCAACACCAACTCTCAGGATTCCCCCCTTTAATACTCCGCGCAAAGGGAGATCCAGCTATCACTTGCTATGATTTTGGAGCGAATAAAAGTTACTTTTCTTTTTAAATAGTGGGGTAAAATGCATCTTTAAAATGTTCGAGCTCGTGGCCTTGCTGAAAAAAGATGACGGTAATTACATCAAAGCGCGTATCCAATTCACTGTTGTGTTCAACAATGTAAGCATCGGCGGCTTCAACTATGCGCTTTATTTTGGTATTGGTAACCGCTTCCGACGGGTGTTCGTAACGTAATCCTGAGCGGGCTTTTACTTCAACAATAACCAGTTCATCACCATCCTGGGCAACAATATCAAGCTCTAAATGGCCATAATACCAATTGGTAGCTTTTATTTGGTAGCCCTGGTTACGAAGGTAATCCTGTGCCAGTCCCTCTGCTATTTCGCCCAATTCGCGTGTTGATACCATGTTTGTTCAGCGTTTAAAGTTTAAGGAAAAGTTTAAACAAGGTAAAAGTAAAAAGTGGAAAGGCAAAGTTTGTACTCTATAATTTCTGGTAAAGTCTTGAAGACCGAAGCAAATTTACAATTTATCCGTTTAAACATCCATTCTCAGCTCACCAATGCAGCCCTCAAGCTATCTCTAATTTACACCAACCTCAGTTTTGCTCCACCTTCAGCAACTTCCAGTTCCCATTCGCAACCAAAGGCCAGCGCCAGATTTTTTTTATCATGTCCCCCCGGAAATCCGTAACAAACCGGGTAATCCTTATCTTTTACGGCTTCGTTTATTATTTCGTGAACGGTTTGTCCGAAAGGCGATTCATTGTCTTTCATATCGGTAAAATCGCCCAATACCAACCCAGACAGATTTTCCAGTTTCCCACTTAATTTAAGCTGATGCACCATACGGTCAGTATGGTACAAAAACTCATCAATATCTTCGAGAAAAAGTATTTTGCCATCGGTATCGATGTCGTATTTTGTGCCTTGCAAGCTGGTGATTATTGATAAATTACCGCCAACGAGCGGTGCTTTAGCGCGTCCGTTTTTGTTAAAATTACTGCCCTCGAGTTGGTACTCAATCCCTTCACCTCTAATCAATTTCATCATCGAAATAAGGCTATCGCCGGGTTCGTTGTCTTTGGTAAAAAAATAGCGGGGCATTACTCCGTGCAGGGTTGGCACACCCAAGCTGTTTAAACATGCATGTAAAATGGTAATATCGCTAAATCCCACCAGCCATTTGGGTTTTGCCATAAATTGGGTAAAATCAATCCGGTTTATGATACGAACTGTTCCGTAACCGCCTCGCGAGCAAATAATAGCTGCGCAATGCGGGTCGTCGAGGGCCTCCTGCAAGTCAGCCAATCGTTGCTCATCGGTGCCTGCAAACTGGTAGTGTTGCGCAAAAACATTTTTACCCAACTTTACCACATATCCCTGTTCCTGCAACCACTTTGCTGCCGGCAAAACATGTTCTTCTTTAATTTTTCCGGCCGGGGAAACAATTCGGATGGTTGCGCCGGCTTGCAATGGCAAAGGTGTTATCATGGCAATTCTTTTAGTCTAAAGTTAGTTCAATTTCAGCAGAAAAATACTGATTCAGGTCGTTGCGTTCATTCAACGTTTTCCAAACAGTAGAAACCGATCTTTTTACTTTTCCGTTAAAAACAACTTCACCCTTATATTCAACTGTAATTTTTTTATCAAGGTCCAGCATCAAATCGTTTAAACGAACAACGACATGGTTAACCAATTCCGCTTGCTCAATACGTATTGTTTGTCCGTTAATTACCGCCACAAGCTCGGCATCTTTTACTGCCTCATTTGCAGGCACTGCCAACCAGTAAAAACGATGGTGTGTTACGCCACTTTGTTTCCACACTACTTTTTGGGGATAGGCCTTTCGGCTAAACTGACCCATCCAATTAAATGCAGCGGTATCTTTTCGCTCCATCCAATGCCCCATTCCTTCATAAACATCTACTTTATGCACATAGCCTTCCGGGTCATTTTTTTGCAATTCATCTAATTTTTCGCCCCATTCGGCAGCAATCGTATTTCGATTATAAGCACTGTCCTCAGCACCCATCTGAATGGCAAAAGGCAGGTTTCTTAATCCAAGTGGCGATGCGTCATTTGGGTGTCCGGCCATCATTGCAGCACCGGCCAGCCAATCTGCCATTCGTGGTGCCAGCTGATAGGTTCCGTCTCCACCGGCAGAATAACCGGTTAAATATACCCGGTTGGTGTTAAGGTCTTCGTAGGCATCGGCCAACTGAATAAAACGCTCAAAAAATAAATCGATATGCTCCTGATGCCAGAGGTTCCAGGTGTTAGTTGGAGCTCGTGGTGCCATATAAATTCCCTCGGCTGGCTCGTACAGTTTTTTCTGATTCGCCCACTGCTTGTCGTTCAGTGCTGGCGGAGCATTACCACCTCCGTGCATCGAAATATAAAGGCTCCAACCTTGGGGCGGTTTTTTACCAAATTTTTTATATTTAAACTGAAGCTGATAATCGTCTAAAACCAACGTTTCGGTTTCCCATTCTGCTCTGTACTTTTCTTTTAATTCATTACTGAGGTATGCACTAATAAGTTGAGCCGCCAGTTCACTCTCCCCTACCGATACGGCCTCATTTAATCCGGTAATATTTTCAGGGTTTTCTGTTAAGAATATTCTTAACGACTGAATTTGTTCTGAATCTTCAGGCGATTTACTATTACAACCTAAGAAGGCAATTACAACCGCCAATAAAAAAAAAGCTTTCATTGATTTTCTTTTTACTATCATTTTTGAATAATTGAGTTATGCCGTTAAAATCTCGTAAAGTTCATCCACATCTTCGGCAAAATAATCAGGATTGGCAGCTCGCAGCTCCTCCTCATTTCCGAAACCATAACCAACAGCAAGTGTTGAAATGGCGTTTTTTCTACCACCGTCAATATCATAAACAGTATCGCCAACCACTATTATTTCTTTTGATGGTACCAACTGTTGCATCGAAAGCACTTCCTCGATTATTACATCTTTTGTTGCCTTTTTAGCATGGTAATCGGCGCCTTTTAGCTGAATAATGTAGCGGTCCATTTCAAAATGCCGGATAATTTTATTGGCAAATTTTTCGAGCTTGGCCGTTGCCACATACATCTTTTTACCTTGTGCATCCAGCTCGGCCAGCAATTCCATAATTCCATCATACGGATCGTTCTGGTGCCAACCATTTTCTCCGTAAAACTCCCTAAAATATTCAACTGCCAGTTTGGTATCGCGCTCGCTTAGCCCAAAATGTGTTTGAAAACCCCATTGCAGCGGAGGGCCAATAAATCGTTCAAGGATATTTTCATCGTAACCATCAACATGCATTTGCTGCAAAGCATATTTTAACGAGTTTTTTATACCCTGAGTGTTATCGGTAAGTGTACCGTCGAGATCAAAAATTATGTGTGAAAAGATTCCCATTTCTTTAAAATTTATGCGAAGGTAATAGTTTTAAAATTGCTCCCTTAATTTTGTTATCTTTGCAGCCCTAAAAATCATTTGAAATTAGAACAATGAGTAAGTTCAAACGTACGCTGATAACAACAGCACTACCTTATGCCAACGGCCCAATTCATATTGGCCACCTTGCCGGAGTTTATGTTCCTGCTGATATTTATGCGCGTTACCTTCGCCTAAAAAAGGAGGATGTAATAATGATTGGCGGATCTGATGAACACGGCGTGCCCATTACTTTAAAAGCCAAAAACGAAGGAATTACACCGCAGGATGTGGTTGATAAATTTCATGGAATAATTAAAGATTCGTTTGAAAAATTTGGCATTTCGTTTGACGTTTACTCACGCACCAGTGCACCTGTTCACCACGAAACAGCTTCGGAATTTTTTAAGAAACTTTACGACGAAGGAAAATTCGTTGAAAAAACCTCAGAACAGTATTACGACGAGGCTAATAACCAATTTCTTGCCGACCGCTACATTGTAGGTACCTGCCCAAAATGCAGTTTCGAAAAAGCTTATGGCGACCAATGCGAAAGCTGTGGAACGTCGTTAAGCCCAACCGAATTAATTAATCCAACTTCAACCATTAGCGGAAACCAGCCGGTATTGAAAGAAACCACGCACTGGTACCTGCCACTCGACCAATACGAGCCCTGGTTAAAAGAATGGATTCTGGAAGGTCACAAAGAATGGAAGACCAATGTTTACGGGCAGTGTAAATCGTGGATTGACAGTGGCTTGATGCCTCGTGCCGTTACCCGCGACCTCGACTGGGGTGTACCCGTTCCGGTGGAAGGTGTTGAAGGCAAAGTATTGTACGTGTGGTTTGATGCGCCTATCGGTTATATTTCGGCAACAAAAGAATTAACCGAAGACTGGGAAACCTATTGGAAAGATCCGGAAACCCGCATGCTGCATTTCATAGGAAAAGACAATATTGTTTTCCACTGTATTATTTTCCCGAGCATGTTGAAAGCTGAAGGAACATTCAACTTGCCTGAGAACGTACCGGCAAACGAGTTTTTGAACCTTGAAAATGATAAAATTTCAACCTCAAGAAACTGGGCCGTTTGGTTGCACGAGTACCTGGAAGAATTCCCGGGGAAAGAGGATGTATTAAAATATGTTTTAACCGCCAACGCGCCGGAAACAAAAGACAACGATTTTACCTGGAAAGATTTCCAGAACCGCAACAACAATGAACTGGTAGCTGTTCTCGGAAACTTTGTAAACCGGGCGCTGGTGCTTACGCAAAAATATTACAACGGAATTGTACCGGAGCGCGGTGAGTTAAGCGACTACGACAAAGAAGCCCTGGCAGAAATTGCAAATATTAAAGGCGAGGTTGAAAAAAGTATCGACAGCTTCCGTATTCGCGAATCATTGAAAAATGCCATGGATTTGGCTCGTTTGGGGAACAAATATTTAGCCGATCAAGAGCCATGGAAAGTGGTTAAAGCCGATGCCAAACGCGTTGAAACCATCATGAATATCTGCTTGCAGATTACCGCCAATCTTACTATTTGCCTTGAGCCCTTCCTACCATTTAGCATGGAAAAACTACGTGGTTTTCTGAACCTTGAAAAAATGGATTGGGAAAAACTGGGAGATACCGAATTGTTGCCAAGCGGCCACAAAGTAAACAAGCCGGAGTTACTTTTCGAAAAAATTGAAGACAAAGTAATTGAAGCACAGCTGCAAAAACTGGCCGACACAAAAAAAGCCAACGAAATGGCTGAAGCCACTGCTGCACCTGCAAAAGAAAATATCGAGTTCGACGACTTTGTAAAAATGGACGTTCGGGCCGGTACAGTTATCGAATGCGAAAAAGTGGCCAAAACCAAAAAGCTGCTGAAATTAAGAATTGACACGGGAATTGACCAACGCACTGTTGTTTCGGGCATTGCCGAATATTATAAACCGGAAGAATTGATCGGAAAACAGGTTTCTATTTTAGTAAACCTGGCACCAAAAAAGTTGCGCGGAATAGAATCGCAGGGAATGATACTATGTGCTGAAAATGCTGATGGAACATTGTCGATCGTTTCGCCGGACAAGGCTGTTAAAAACGGATCGGAAATACGATAAAAGATAATAAGTGCCAACATAGCGTTGGCGCTTTTCCGTAAGGTTTCTTGCCGCACTGGCGGGTAGAAAACTTACTCAACATATATAACCGCTTTTGTACGCAAGGGCGGTTTTTTTTATAAACCGTAGCTTACTAATCAAACAATCACAAAAAACAACACTGCTAAAAGCAAGAGAATAAAAAGAATAAATTGGTTACGAACAAACAATCCCAGGAGAATGAGAATCTCGACTTCCTCGTTCATCGGGGTAGCTAACTCAATAGTCCCCTTATCTTTTGATACAAACTCGTGTGAATTAAAAGTAATAATTTCAGCGCCGTTGTATTTCCAGCTCCACCGCGACTGCCAAAAATTTTTCACCTCCAACTCAAAACGTTTTCCGTTTATCACCACATCGCTTCGCGGATTAAAAACATTAACCATTACCGTAGCCAGAAGAGCCATGCTATTGCCGTCAAAAATCTCAAGTTTTGATAAGAAAAACTCGCGGTTAAGGGTAAAATAGCGCCCTTTAATAATCGCTTGTGCTTTTGAGCTAAGCATGTTTTCCCAGTCGATTTTTCCAATCTGCTCGTCACCCTGCATGATTTCCAGCTTCGACCCAAATATTTGCTTACTCCACTTTAGCTTCTCCATATAGAATAACTTCTTTTTGAAAAATGCAATTTATGAAAATTAAGAGTAAAAATTCCATGAAAAAAACAGCTTCATTCTAATTTTAGATTCTTTAACGTAAAAAAACCGGATTCATCTGAAACCGGTTTTTTATTATGGTCAATCATTTAATATGCCATGGCGTTTTGGCAAATCTTAGTTGCAACCACCTGATTTCTCAGCTGGAACCAAGACTTTATCTATAACGTGAATCACTCCGTTTTTACCGGCAATATCGGCTGCTACAACTTTACTGTCGTTTATTTTTACACCTTCGTTCAGGTCTACCTTAATTTTTTTCCCGTTTAAGGTTTCAACCGATGTGTTTGATAAATCGCTCGACATTACTTTGCCTGAAACTACATGGTAAGTAAGAATAGGTGTTAACTGCTCTGCTGTTAAATCACTCACTCCGTTTACTCCAAGCTCTTTAAACAACGAGCTAAAAGCATCGTTTGTTGGTGCAAATACGGTAAAAGGACCATCGGCACTTAAAGCTCCGGCCAAATCGGCTTTGGTAACTGCTTCAACCAGGATTGAAAAATCAGGGTTTGAAACAGCTATCTCTACTACGGTTGACGACGAAGTATCGCCACTCTTTTTAGCTTCTGAGTTGAATGCGAAGCCAACGGTTAGCACTGCTACCAATACAATCGAGAAAAATTGTTTTACTGTTTTCATTTTCTTTTTATTAAAGGTTTACAATTTATTTGTTTGTCGGGGTCAGGATGCTGCTTTAAGCAACCACCCCGACCACATTATTCTATTTTTATTCCGGAATTAATACTTTGTCGATTACATGTACTACGCCGTTTGCAGCCTGAATATCGGCAGCTATTACATTGCTGTCGTTAATTTTTACACCTGAACTCAGGTCAATCGAAATGCTTTTTTCGGCATTTAGTGTACCTACAGTTCCGGCACTTAGGTCGGTCGACAATACATTACCTTGTAACACATGATAAGTAAGAATTGGTGTTAATTGCTCTGCGGTAAGGTCTTCAATTCCCGAAATTTCGAGTGCAGCAAACAAGTCAGCAAACGCATCGTTGGTTGGTGCGAACACCGTAAATGGTCCTGCTCCGCTTAAGGCATCTACCAAACCGGCTTTAACAACTGCGCTAACCAGTGTACTAAAGTTATCGTTGTCAATAGCAATGTTAACTACTGATGGTGGCAGGATTACTTTGTCCACCACGTGGATTACTCCATTGTCGGCCGCAATGTCGGGCGCTGTAACCATGGTGTTTTTGTTAATATAAACCCCGTTATCAACCGTAATGTACATTGACACATTGTTACCACTAAAGGTGGAAAGTGTTGGAAAATAACCCGATGAAAGATCAGTTGACATTGCTTTGCTTCCTATAACATGGTAGAGCAGAATATCGGTTAAGGTTTCAACCGGTATATCGTCTAATGAACTGGCTCCTAAATCTGAAAGAAGCGCCGCAAAAGCATCGTTGGTTGGTGCAAATACTGTAAGTTCTGCCTCATCATCCGCTACAGCTCCTACCAGGTCAGCTTTCATCAGCGCCTCAACCAGAATTGAAAACTCCGAATTGGCCACAGCAATATCGGCTATGGTATTCGATTTTTGCATTTCAGGAACCAACACGGCATCAATAACATGTACAACACCGTTCGTCCCCTGTATATCTGTTGCAATTACTTTTATGGTTCCATTCAGCATTACCTCATTGTCAATGGTAACATTAAATTTTTGTCCCGACACCGCTTCTACTTCACCAGCCGAAAGCTCGGTTGACAATACATTGTCGCCAACAACATGGTAAGTTAAAATTGATGCAAGATCTTCATTTCCTACTTCATCAAGACTTGTTATTTGAAGTGCGGCAAACAACGCAGCAAATGCATCGTTGGTTGGTGCGAATACGGTAAATGGCCCTTCACTACTTAAGGTCTCAACCAGGTCGGCCTTCACTACAGCACTCACAAGCGATGAAAAATCATCGGAATATGTGGCGATATCTACAACCGAAGGCGGAAGTAAAACTTTGTCAATAATATGAATAACTCCATTTGAAGCCATTACATCGGCAGTGGTAACATTGGCATTATTAATCATTACACCATTGTCAACTTTTACAAGTAATGAAAGCGCCGTATTATCGGGCGAACCGGTGTTTAAGGTTGGTACTGCTCCCGATTCAAGGTTATTGGAATAGGCCAAATCGCCAACAACATGGTAAGTTAAAACTGATGCAAGTGTTGCAGCATCCAAATCATCCAGGCTACTTGCGCCCAAGTCGGTTAATAAAGCAGCAAATGCAGCATCGGTTGGTGCAAATACGGTAATGTTTTGCTCGGTGCTTAAAAATTCTGCCAAACCTGCTTTTTGGGCAGCCTGCAGTAACACACTAAACGAACCGGCTTCAGCCGCTACGTCTACAATCGATTTTTCCATAGGTTGTTCGGGCATTGGCTCATCGTCATCGTCGTTGCACGAGCTTAATGTAAAAAGCCCAACAGTTAACAACAATACAGTTGTCAGATTAAATACTGATTTCATTTTTTCAAAGATGTTTTTCGTTTTCATGATTCTGATTTTAAGTGATTACAATTTTTTCTGTTTTCGTTTTCTGAAATTGTTCTCTTGTTTTCATTTTGTTTAACGATTACTAATACAATCTTAAACATTTTTTGTTTATTTTTTTATGTTTTTTATTAAACACCTAAACCACATATTTCTCTTTCATCCCTTTACTATTAGGGTTTTTCGTTGCTTTGTTAATTTTTGTTAATTTATCGAGAGCCATATAAATATTAATACCTATTAAGAATAAATAGCGAATCACTCAAGCTGAATTTACTCGCATGATTTGGGCAATTTTTATATTCATCCAGATAGTATTTAATACAGCCTTTTAATTGAATTGCCATTTAAGTTTTACCACAACCTTAATTCAAACCCCTGATTAATATGATTTTTGTTAACATTCATCAAAAAGCATTGCGATATTGAGGTTCAAATGGTTAAAAGCTCTAATTTTGCCGTTCGATTTTCAAAAACTACTAATAGTATGTCAGATAAAGAGCAAAAACTGTTCACCGATTTTGCACCCATCACCACAGAGGAGTGGGAAGCAAAAATTAATGCCGACTTAAAAGGCAAAGACTACGAACGTGCATTGGTTTGGAAAACTTACGAAGGATTCAATGTGCGTCCGTATTACCGTCAGGAAAACCTTGCAGGAAAAGACTACCTGGAGAGCTTACCGGGAGAATTTCCGTATGTGCGGGGAAACAATAAAACCAACAACGATTGGTTCATTCGTCAAAACATTTTTGTTACCGATTTTGAAGAAGCAAACAAAAAAGCGCTGGAAGTGCTTGGAAAAGGCATTACCTCGCTTGGATTCCTTTTCAGCGATTGTGGTTCGGTTACCAAAGAAAGCCTGGGAGTGTTGCTAAAAGACATTTGTCTGGAAGCAGCCGAAGTAAACCTGGTTTGTTCTTGCGATAATAACGATTGTGCTGAAACTTTTGCAGCTTATGTGGCAGAAGGAAAATGGGATAACGATAATGTGATTGCTTCGGCATCGCTCGACCCAATCGGAACTTTTGTTTTAAAAGGAAAACTGGAAGAAGATGCAGTAAAAAAACTTGTTCCGGCTGTTGAGGCTGCAAAAGCTGTTAAAAATTTCCGCGTAATTGGCGTTCACGGAAAATTCTTCGCAAACAGCGGGTCATCAATCGCTCAGGAGTTGGCGTTTTCACTGGCTCAAGGAGCGGAGTACTTAACACAATTAACCGAAGCCGGTGTTAGTGTTGACGATGCAGCCAAAGCGATCAAATTCAACATGGGTATCAGCAACAACTATTTTATGGAAATAGCCAAGTTGCGTGCCGGCCGACTTTTATGGTCGAAAATTGTTGAAGCTTACGGACCGGAATGCAAATGTTCTGCAAAAATGATCGTTCACAGCGAAACCAACCGTTTCAACAAAACCGTTTACGATCCGTATGTAAACATGTTGCGTACTCAAACCGAAGCAATGTCGGCCACCTTAGGAGGCGCACACTCGGTAACCGTACTTCCTTTTAACGCTATTTACGAAGAAACTACTCCGTTCTCGGAGCGTATCGCACGTAACCAGCAGATCCTGTTAAAAGAAGAATCGCACTTTGATAAGATTGCCGATCCTTCAGCAGGTTCGTACTACATTGAAACACTTACTGAAGCCTTGGCCGATCAGGCATGGGAGCTTTTCCTTGCTGTTCAGGACTTAGGTGGTTTTATTGCTGCTTTTAAAGAAGGATTTATTCAGGCTGAGGTTAAAGCAATGGCTGCTGACCGTGATAAAAAAATCGCTCAGCGCCGTGAAAACCTGTTAGGAACTAACCAGTTCCCTAATTTCACTGAAGAGATGAAAGCTGATTTCGATGGTTCGTTGTTTGAAGCTGTTGACTTAACTGCAGAAGGTGCTGAAGTGGAAACACTAAAACCTTACCGCGGTGCTCAACCATTTGAAGCCTTGCGTTACACTACCGATATGTACGCGCGCGAAAACAAACGCCCGTTGGCATTTATGCTTACCATGGGTAATCTTGCTTTCCGCAAAGCACGTGCACAATTCAGCTGTAATTTCTTTGCAGTTGCCGGTTTCGACGTACAAGACAATAACGGATTTGCAACAGTTGAAGAAGGTGTTGCCGCAGCAAAAGCAGCAGGCGCCAACATTGTTGTAGTTTGTAGTTCGGATGATGAGTATGCTGAGATTGTTCCTGCAGTAGCTGAGCAATTGAGTGAAGAAATTCTGGTAGTTGCCGGAGCTCCTGCTTGTGCAGACGAGTTGAAAGCAAAAGGTATCACCAATTTCATTCATGTTAAAAGCAACATACTTGAAGAGTTAAAAGCATATCAATCAAAATTGGGAATTTAAACACAAAGTCACGAAGACTCAAAGAAAACTTAGCGTCTTTGCGCCTTTGCGGTTAAAACAAAAAAATTATGAAACCGAATTTTAAAGATATAAACATAAAAGCAGCTACCGAGCAGGCGAAAGCATCTGACTGGGCTGCAAAAAATAACATCAAAAAAGACTGGTTAACACCGGAGCAGATTCCTGTAAAACCGGTTTACACCAAAGAAGACCTTGAAGGAATGGAGCACCTGAACTATGCAGCAGGTTTGGCACCTTACCTTCGCGGACCATACTCGGCAATGTACGCTATGCGTCCATGGACCATCCGTCAGTACGCTGGGTTCTCTACAGCCGAAGAATCAAACGCCTTCTACCGTCGTAACCTTGCGGCAGGTCAGAAAGGTTTGTCTGTGGCATTCGACCTTGCTACACACCGCGGATACGACTCTGATCACGAACGGGTGATTGGTGACGTTGGAAAAGCCGGTGTGGCAATCGACTCAATCCTGGATATGAAAATCCTTTTCGATCAGATTCCTTTGGATAAAATGTCGGTATCGATGACCATGAACGGCGCTGTTCTTCCTGTATTGGCATTTTACATTGTTACAGGTTTGGAACAAGGCGCTACTTTAGATCAACTTTCAGGAACAATTCAGAACGATATTCTGAAAGAATTTATGGTGCGTAACACTTACATTTACCCACCTGAGTTCTCGATGAAGATTATTGCCGACATTTTTGAGTACACTTCTCAAAACATGCCGAAATTCAACTCCATCTCAATTTCGGGTTACCACATGCAGGAAGCAGGTGCAACTGCCGACATTGAAATGGCCTACACACTTGCCGACGGCTTGGATTACTTACGCACAGGTGTTAAAGCTGGTTTGGATATCGATGCTTTTGCTCCACGTTTGTCGTTCTTTTGGGCAATTGGCATGAACCACTTTATGGAGATTGCAAAAATGCGTGCTGCTCGTATGATTTGGGCAAAACTGGTTAAACAATTTAACCCGAAAAACCCAAAATCAATGGCATTGCGTACACACTCGCAAACTTCCGGTTGGTCGTTAACCGAGCAGGATCCATTCAACAACGTTGGTCGAACTGCAATTGAGGCAATGGCTTCAACATTGGGCGGAACTCAAAGTTTGCACACCAACGCACTTGACGAAGCGATTGCATTACCAACCGACTTCTCTGCACGTATTGCGCGTAACACGCAGTTGTACATCCAGCAGGAAACTGAAATTTGTCGTTCTGCCGATCCATGGGCAGGTTCGTACTATGTGGAAGCATTAACACACGAACTGGCACAAAAAGCATGGGCGCTTATCGAAGAGGTTGAAAAACTGGGCGGTATGGCTAAAGCAATTGAAACAGGCGTACCAAAAATGCGTATCGAAGAAGCTGCAGCACGCGCACAGGGACGTATCGACGGTGGGTCACAAACAATTGTAGGTATCAACAAATACCGTTTAGAAAAAGAAGATCCGATCGACATTCTGGATATCGACAACACTGCAGTTCGTAAATCGCAAATCGAAAGATTAGAAAAACTGCGTGCCGAGCGTAACGAAGAAGATGTACAGAAAGCGTTGGCAGCAATTACAAAAGCTGCCGAAACTGGCGAAGGTAACTTGTTGGCCTTGTCGGTTGAAGCCGCTAAAAAACGTGCTTCGTTAGGTGAAATCTCAGACGCTTGCGAAAAAATTGCAGGACGTTATAAAGCAGTAATCAGAACTATTGAAGGCGTGTATAAAGCAGAAGCTCAAGACAAGTCGGAGTTCCAGGAAGCTCAGGCTTTAGCGAAAAAATTCGCTGAAATGGAAGGTCGTCAGCCACGTATTATGATTGCCAAAATGGGTCAGGACGGACACGACCGTGGTGCAAAAGTTGTTGCTACCGGTTACGCCGACCTTGGTTTCGATGTTGATATGGGACCATTGTTCCAGACTCCGGAAGAAAGTGCTAAACAAGCCGTTGAAAACGACGTGCACGTTGTAGGTGTTTCTTCGCTGGCTGCCGGTCATAAAACACTGGTTCCTGCCATTATCGAGGAGTTGAAAAAACTGGGTCGCGACGATATCATGGTTATTTGTGGAGGTGTTATTCCTGCCCAGGATTACCAATACCTTTACGATGCAGGTGCAGTTGCCATTTTTGGCCCTGGTACCAGCGTTGCAGGTGCAGGTAAAAAAATCCTTGAGATTTTGATTGAAGCCTACAAAGAAGACTAGCTTTAAATACAAGACTAAAATAAGAAGTCGCTATATAACTTCTACGAAGCCGGTTCCGTTTGGGACCGGCTTTTATTTTATTGCAACAGACAGACTTCCTGATTAAACGAAACATTTCACGCAAAAAAAAAAATGCGATCCGTTTCCGAATCGCATTCCCTAAACTAAACTATCTAAAATGCCTTGTTTTTACAAGGTAAAATCATATTCAAATACATCTTCATCGTTCGAGATAACTACACTGTAGTTTCCTTTGCGCAGTTCCTTGATTGGTATCGCTCTTTGAATGGAAAAATCATTTCCTAAATCTGCTTCTGCCAACAGTTGCTGTTTTGAATCATAAACGTAGACTTTTACATCTTCATTCTGATAGTTTAAAAAAGTAAATTTTAGCAAATTTTCATCGTGTACAAAATATGGCTCAACTGATTTCCTAATGCTTTCCACATGCACCGTACCATTCTCTACTGCTAAACGTTTCCTAACCTCTTCGCTGTCAATTTTTACCCGATAATAGTAAATGCCTTCCTCCAAATTGGAAAAATTGTAACGTTTATTTAATTCAGCCAAAGGGGCTTTGGTTTTCATACTGTAAAGATCTCTTCCTGCATCATCCGTAACCTCGATTTCGATAGTACTGAAGTTAGAATTCGAAATTTCCACCACTGTTAAATCTGCATCACTCGATGCAAAATTCACTTTTAAATTACCTGAAGCTGAAACTATGTTTACAGCAAAAATTAATAAAATGATTGTAATAAAAGTTCCAATTGTTTTCATGTTTTCTACTTTTTAATTTTACGTTTCAATGTCTTCTTACCTTTAATAAAAAACAAAATCATTTTTTGTTTATCTTTCATTATTATTTATTAAACTTTTTTAGCATGCTATATTCTACACCCCTGTATATATGAGGTTTATTTGTTTTGTTAATTTTTGTTAATTTCAAATCAACACAAGCAGGTTACTGAGAATAGGTGTAAGAATAAAGTTCGCAAATTGCCGTTTAAAGTTTGCCTAACACGATATGAGCTACTACAAAAAAATATTTATCTTCAGAAGTAAAATGCTTGGGGCATAAGGCAATTAATTAGAAAAATGAATTAAAAGTGATAATGAAAAATAAGTAAAAATATAGACGATAAAGAAATACAAAAAAAAAGTCCACTGGCTTTGCAATTGAAGATACCCATAAAAAAAAGCGAAACCTGAAACTGATTTCGCTTTCAATCTATTTAACTAACTAAACTTATAAAAAAACTACCTAACTATTATTCACTTTACTATAGTAACAATGACTACTTTAATTTAAAAAGGTTTAATCTATTAATTACACGATTTTTGGTTGTGGGCAATTTAACCGTTTAAAAAGTAAGGCTGCATCATTTAAATAATGCAAGAAAAAAAGTTGCTTAAACCCCCTGATTGGAAATGCTAAAAATTACCGTTTATACACCAGAACCTACCGTTTATACAACAGGACCTACCGTTTAAACATTTACTCCTGTTTTTTTCCTATATGTTTTATCTTTGTTACGATGACTACATACAACGCCATAATTATAGACGACGAAGCAAATGTGCAGGAAGCCCTGAGAATTTTGCTTCAGCGCAACTGCCCGGAAGTTAACCTTTGTGGAGTAGCAAACTCTGCCGGTAAGGGACGCGAATTACTTATGAAATGGGATATTCATTTAATCTTTTTAGACATTTCTATGCCGGGCGAAAATGGTTTCGAATTTCTTGAATCAATACCCAAAGAGGATTATGCCATAATTTTCACCACTGCCTATGAAGAATATGCCCTGCGTGCCATAAAAACAAATGCAATCGATTATTTATTGAAGCCAATTGACCCGGAAGAACTTGAAGATGCGGTTGAAAAAGCGTCCTCTCATCTCGATTTGCGTCGTCAAAATAAGCAAATACAAAAAACATATGGCGAATCGCTAAACAACCTGGCACGCCAGGCCAAAGATGGTGTTGAGTATGCTCCGAAAATTACCATTCTGGAAAAGTTTGGCTTCCACATACTTGAAGTAGAAAAAATTAAATACATTGAAGCCGACGGAAACTACAGCGTAATTCACATTTCCGGATTGGACAAAATAATATCAAGCAAGCCGGTAGGAGAGTTCGAAAAAATTCTTGATCCATCGATATTTGTACGCATTCATAAATCTACTTTACTAAATATTCATTACTTACGAGGATTTTCGAGTTTAGAAGGAAGTTTTGCTATCTTAGACGATAACACGCAATTGGCAATTTCTCGCAGAAAATATAACGAGTTTAAGGATGCGATAGACAATTATTCAAAATCAATCGATTAGTGAAAAAAAGCCTTCTGATATCAATTCTTATTGTATCACTCACACAGTTTGTTTTTGGGCAAAATCCTTTTATATCCAATTACACTATTGCCGATGGGTTACCCTCAAACCGTTGCCATTGTATTTTAAAAGATAAAAGTGGCTTTATTTGGGTTGGCACCGATGTTGGTATTGTTCGTTTTGATGGAGCAGGCTTCACCCGCTTTACCGTTAAAGATGGGCTTAGCTACAATGCTACAATCCGGATGAAAGAGGATATGGAAGGTAGGATTTGGTTTTTAAATAATGACGGATCGGTGAATTACTTTTTTAAGAATCAAATTTATAATGAAAATAATGCCCCATTTCTGGCTGAAATAAAATCAAATTTCTACTACCACGATTTTTACCAGGATAACGATTCTTCCATATATCTGTTTACCGGAAATGCCGAGGTTAGTGTTGTAAAAGGCACAAAATATATCGACTTCACTTCATCCAATCAGCCGGGAACTGTTTTGTTCTCCATCAGTAAAGCATCCAATAACAACCTGCTGTATTGGGAGCACAACAGAATTGTTGAGAAAAATTCTACTGATAATATAGCAGCCATTTACCCCTTAGACTTAACGGTTAGTAAAGCCATCGCCCAAGCCGACGGTTTCTCCTACGTTTGCGACCTTGAAGGAAATATCCATCTGTTTCGGAATGCAAAAATGGTAGTTCGAAACTATATAAAAACCAACTCGAAATCAATAAATGATATTATTGTAAAGGATAATTTTATTTGGGTTTCAACATTTGATAACGGCCTTTTTTGTTTTGAAAACGATAGCCTCATCCTTCATCAACCACTCGAGAAAATTCAAAATCTGGTTGCCGACGACCAAAACAACATCTGGACAAGTTCGAGTACTTATGGAATTTTTAAGATAAGTACTGATATTATTAAATATAAGACTTTGGGCACAGATAATTTTGACAACAAAGGAATTCGGGGGATTGCTCCATCAAACCAGGATTACCTTTGGTTAACAAATGGTGAAACAATTTATTCTTTTAAGAAAGACGATATTGGAAACCGAAAATTAACACTTCAAGGGAAAATACTTGACAATTTATTTCACCTAAGAAATAACACCCTGTTGGCAAGTGGTACAAATACACCTTTACACATTATCGAAGATGTTTTTGTTGATGAAGCTGCACGAACTATTAACTATGGGAAATTAAGAAAAACCCCGCAGCATTGTAAAGCATTTCTGGTAGATTCTCTTGAGGAAACCGTGTACTTTTACATCAACAACAACCTATTGATGCTTGATCTGGTAAATGATTTTAACGTGACCCCTTATCCCTATGAAAAATGGGGGAGAATTAAAAACATTTTTTTTAATCACCGAAATCGCGTAGTTGTTAATGCTAATATTACTCGCATTATTCATCCTGAAAGAGTATATCGAGACAGCATCTACGACCAACTCTCTTATAAAAGAATAGCCTCAAATACTAATATTAATAATAATTTTGAGGTTCTATTGATTGAAGATAAAGACAAGGATGCGCTCATTTTAAAGAGCGACAAACATGTTTTCAGCCTTTTGGAGAACACCGATGAGCAAATCGATCTGAAAATAAGAGATATGCTATATTATAAAAATACCTTATTTCTTTTTTCCGTAAAAACCATCTACTTTATTTCTAACCCGCTAGCTATTACTAATGGTAAAGAGACAAAGATCAACCATTTGAATATTGAATTTAATAACATTAACGATGTGCACTGCCAGAATGATATTCTATATGTGGCCTCCGACGATGGATTAACCCTTATACCTTTTGATGCATGTGTAAATGAGGTTCCATTTCCAACCCAACCATATTTCTCGCAAGTACAAATCGACGATGAACCGTTTGATTTCATTAATAAAAAAGTAGTTTACAAGAATAAAGACCGCTTAAATATTGAATTCTCAAGCCTGAATTTCTCCTCCACCCCATCAAACTACGCCTATATGCTTGAAGGCGTAAATAACACCTGGGTTACCGGAACCGAAACACAGGTAGCCTACCTCAACTTAAAACCAGGCAACTATACTTTTAAGCTAAAATCGAGAAAAAACCTTGAAGCATACAGCGAAGTTATTGAACTCCCTATTCTGATTGAGCCAACCTTTTTTCAACTCCTAATAACAAAAATTTTCATTGTTTTATTTCTGCTTGGTTTGGGGTTCATTGTAATAAGAGCTTATTATCGACGTCAGTTAATAAACCGGGAGAAAGACTACCAGTTGGTTACACTCGAAAACCGAGCCCTTCAATCCATGATGAATCCACATTTTATATTCAATTCTCTGGGGTCGATACAGAAGTTCCTTTTACAAAACAAAGCAGAGGAAGCAGGCACCTACCTGTCAAACTTTGCCCGCTTAATACGCCAAACGATGAATTCAATAAAGTCAAATTCAGTTCCGCTTGATGATGAAGTTGACCGCTTGCGTAACTATATCAAACTGGAACATTCAAGACTTGAAAATCGATTTGATTTCCACATACTTGTGGATGAACGCCTTGAAGAAGATGAGTATTCTATCCCATCGATGATTGTTCAACCCTTTGTTGAGAATGCAATTTGGCATGGTATTTCGCAACTTACTGAAGGGGGCAACATTACGGTTCGATTTAATTATATTAATGAAGAAAGTGTGGAAGTTATAGTTGAAGATAATGGTATTGGATTTGAGAGGTCAAAAGCTTTTTCTAAATCAAAGGATCACCTGAATCTGGCTTCGAGTCTCACCAACAAACGAATTCAATTAATTGGCGAAAAATATCGGGTTAAAACACAACTCAATTATGAAGAACTATTCCCCGGAAAGACAAATCCAGGTGCCAAAATTACACTTCTGCTTCCAATTGTTGAATAAACAATTTTACCGTTTATACACCAGAACCTACCGCTTATACATTAGAACCTACCGTTTATACATTAGCCAAAATTTTTTCATTTATAATTCCTAATATTGAACTGTAATTAAAAAACGGTTCTTTTCATACTGTCCATATAAAAACAAGAAGAAATTACCTCCCCACATTTCAATCCTTGTTATTGCGTAAAAAAGTTAAACTACCGCGGTTTTAACTATTGACAAACACAAACTGTCCTACACTGTCCCTGAAAGCAATACTAATAGTTAAATCAAAAGAAAAGCAAAACAAGGAACTATAAGCCAACCTCTCCTACAGAGGTTGGCTTTTTTATTGCAAACAGGTGGTTGATGGTCTGGTAATTGACAAGCTGAATCATCTTTCCTGTTTTCTTACCAATCATCAGTTCGCTCAAAATTTTAGGCTGGCTGCTTAATATCCCGGCAAATATGGTATTTTTAACCTACTAACATTAAAAAGGGGGTATTATGCGTAATCAAACTTTAGCAAGCCTTTATACCGAAGCCTTTACTCAGCACTGGGATGAAATGGCTTTTTCAGATTTCGAAGGCGGCAACTTTAACTACAAAGACATTGCTAAAACTATAAAGTCGTTACATTTATTTTACCAGCTTGCCGGGTTAAAACGGGGAGATAAAATAGCTGTTTTAGGCCGTAACTCATCAAACTGGGCAGCTTCATTTTTATCGGCGATATCTGCAGGTCTGGTAATTGTTCCCATCCTTCCCGATTTTAATAAAAACGACACAAATCATATTATCAATCATTCCGAATCTAAAATTGTAATTGGGGCAGCCGGTCTTTTGGATAAAATTGATTTGGCATTCTCTGAAAAACTGGAAGCAATTATACAGCTTGAGGATTTTAGTTTTTTTAGTGGAAAAGACGCGAATCTTGAGTATAAATTGAACGACGGATTTCAATATTACAAAGAAAACACCCTCAGTAAAGATGCATTCGCTTTTGAAGAATGGGCACCAGAAGAAATGTGTATAATCTCATACACATCAGGAACCTCAGGTTTTACAAAAGGAGTAATGATTCCGGAACGAAGTTTATTGTCGAATATTATTTACGCCCGCGAACATATGCCTTTAAGCGCCGGAAATAAAATTGTTTCGTTTTTACCCATGGCACATGTTTATGGTTTGTTGTTCGAATTTCTTTTTCCGGTGAGTCTTGGCTGCCACATTACCTTTTTAAGTAAAATGCCATCACCTGCAGTAATTACAAAGGCTTTTGGAGAGACAAAACCGCATTTAATCCTGTCTGTACCTTTAGTGATTGAAAAGATTTACAAGAAAAGAATACTACCGGCTATTGAAAAACCAAGCGTAAAATTAATGCTAAAAATACCGCTGCTTTCAACTGTAATTCTAAAAAAAATACGTGCAAAAATGATTGATACATTTGGCGGACGCTTTTTTGAAATTGTAATTGGTGGAGCACCACTAAGTGCCGATGTTGAGAAATTCTTTAAACGCATTAATTTCCCCTTTACAATTGGTTATGGCATGACAGAATGTGGGCCATTGATTAGTTACGAAGCCTGGAATAAAACGATGACCTCATCTGCCGGCCGTTTGGTTGATCGAATGGAAGTCCGGATAGATTCGGAAGATCCTTATAATGTAGTTGGCGAAATTCAGGTTAAGGGCGAGAATGTTATGCTTGGGTATTATAAAAATGAGAAAGAAACAAAGGCAGCATTTACCGAAGATGGATGGTTAAAAACAGGCGACCTGGGCGTAACAGATAAAAATGATTTTATTTACATTCGGGGCCGATCAAAAAATATGCTGCTGGGACCATCGGGGCAAAATATTTACCCGGAAGAAATTGAAGCAAAATTGTGCAACCAAAACTACATTGCCGAATGTGTTGTTGTTGACCGCGAACACAAATTAGTTGCCTTGGTTTATCCTGATTACGAGGCACTGAAGACCAATAATGTAGACAAGAAGGAAATCGATAAAATAATGGAAGAAAACAGGAAAAAGGCCAATGCAGAATTACCACGCTATGAAAATGTCAGCCGGATTGAGCTGGTTTCTGAAGAGTTTGAGAAAACACCAAAACGAAATATTAAACGCTACAAATACATATAAAAAAACTCCGGTGTTTAAACCGGAGTTTTTTATTGCAGCACATCTATTTTTTTTCGAGCTTGTTTAAATGCACATCCATTTGTGGGAATGGAATGGTTATGCCAGCCTCATCAAGGGCTATTTTACCAGCCTCATAAACCTCAAAATATACTTTCCAGTAGTCTGTTGGTTTCGTATAAGGCCGCACAGCCAAATCAATTGAACTATCTCCCAGGCCTTTAACGCCAACGAACGGAGCTGGGTCTTTTAATACACTCGGATGATTCTCAATAATCTTCATCAGCACATTCTTCGCCTTTTTTATATCCGAGTCATAGGAAATACCAAAATCCATATCAACTCGTATAACTCCTTCAGTAGTATAATTTACAATATCGTTGCTCGATACAGCTGCATTAGGCAATATCACCGTTTTGTTCTCGGGTGTTAAAAGTATGGTCACAAAAATATGTATCTCTTTTACTGTTCCCAGATGCCCTTGCGAAACAATAAGGTCGCCAACCTTAAATGGTTTAAAAATTAAAATCATCACGCCACCGGCAAAATTAGAAAGCGTTCCCTGCAAAGCCATACCAACCGCCAAACCGGCCGCACCAAGTACTGCAATAAACGAGGTAGTTTCTATACCTACCATTTTTGCAATACTAATGAGTAACATCACCTTTAAAAGGATGTTTATAAGGCTGCGTAAAAATCCGCGCACCGAAACATTGATGTCGCGTTTTTCCATCACTTTAGCGGTTCGTCGTGTAATAATCTTAATTACCCACAAACCTAAAATCAATACAATAATGGCAGCAATTACCTTTAATCCATAAGTAATCAGCAAATCATAAGCCATTTCCAAATATTCATTAACCTGTTCATTCATAGTGTTAAAAGTTTAAATAATATTCAAGATACTTAAATAATTCACTTTTATCAAGAAGATGTAGAACACATGTTTGTTTTATAGCAAGCAGGGAATTATTAGTACATTTGCTCTTATCCAACTAAATGTAAAAAACATGAATACAAATCGCAGAAATTTTTTACGAACAACAACTGCAGCGGCAACAGGTGCCATGCTATTATCGCCAGCTTTGGCCATGGGAGGAAACAAGTCGCGCTACAAAATTTCGCTGGCCGAATGGTCGTTCCACAAAGCCATTTTTGGTGGAGAAATGACTAATCTTGATTTTCCGCGAGTAACCAGAGAACTAGGAATTGAAGGAGTTGAATATGTGAACCAGTTTTTTAAAGACAAAGCCAAAGATGAAAAATACCTCTCGGAGCTAAAAAAGATTACCAAAGAAGAAGGGGTGGAGAACGTACTTATAATGTGCGATGGAGAAGGTATGGTAGGCCATCCGGATAAGAAAGAAAGAGAAAAAACCGTTGATAACCACAAAAAATGGGTGGATGCGGCAGCGTTTCTGGGGTGCCATTCAATACGCGTAAATGCCGGAAGCCGTGGCGAATATGAAGAGCAACAGAAACTGGCAGCCGATGGTTTGCGAATGCTTTGCGAGTATGGTGATAAAAACAAAATAAATGTAATAGTTGAAAATCACGGAGGCTTATCAAGCAATGGTGAATGGCTTTCCGGGGTAATGCTGCTGGTTAATCATAAACGGGTTGGAACACTACCCGACTTCGGCAATTTTATCACAAATTACGAAACCGGCGAGCAGTTTGACCGCTACAAAGGCGTGGAGCTATTAATGCCATATGCCAAAGGAGTTAGTGCAAAATCAAATGTTTTTAATGCCAATGGTGATGAAGCAAATATGGATTACTATAAGCTAATGAAAATCGTACATAATTCGGGCTACAAAGGCTTTGTTGGCATTGAGTTTGAAGGCAATGAAATATCGGAACGAGAAGGAGTTATAGCCACAAAAGCGCTGCTCGAAAAAGTTTTTAAGACCCTGTAATAATGCCGGAGATAAAACTTGTACCCTCTGAATATGGTGGCGGTTAAAATTTGTTAATACCACACTATTTTGAAACAATAAGGATAAGTAACCGTAACCTTTAAACGACTTTGTATTTAATAAGGGACTTATAGGGGTTGATTGATACATTGGATACAAAGTTAAAAAGGTAATTAGTTGTTTGTCTTTCAAGAAGAAAGCGATGGTTGTTCCATCGCTTTCTTGTTTTATGCCACTAATTCTTTTTTCGGTAAAAAGGTAAATTCG
This sequence comes from uncultured Draconibacterium sp., assembly GCF_963676735.1. NCBI lineage: Bacteria > Pseudomonadati > Bacteroidota > Bacteroidia > Marinilabiliales > Prolixibacteraceae > Draconibacterium > uncultured Draconibacterium sp. The sequence continues at coordinate 4,009,867 of NZ_OY781464.1, forward strand.
GGTCTGTTCTTCCTCCTCCACTTTTTCCTCTGCCATCTTCAAACTCAATAAGGTAAACCAACCCGGCACTAATTTGTGCTGTTAACGATAAGCGTCTGTTATATTTCAGCAAATCAATATCTTCTTCTCTCGAATAGGTAAAATTTGGAACCCCGTCAATTATACCAGAGTTTAACACGGTGCAGGTTCCATCCACCTGAAAAGTCATTCGGTCGTTAATTTTATAATCGAAACCAATTCCTCCCCAATATGAAATGCAGGCCAACTGTCTTGCTCGCTGTTTTTTGTACCTCGCGAATACAAAATATCCCATTCAAGCTCAGGGTCAGGCAGCTCCCGATAGGTTAAATCGGTTGTTACAAAAGCTACAACGCCTGTAAGTTTTACAAAAGGTGTAAACTGTTTTTCGGGAATAAAAAAGTATTTATAATTTACAGCCAGGTTAAACAAGCGGGTGTTGTAGGCAACCGGAGAGATGATAAATTCATCTTGATAATGCTGAAAATACGGCGTACGAAAATAGTTGTACACCGGAGGATTATCATTATAACCCTTAAAATGAGAATAATCGAGTTCAACCCCGAAATAAGTTTTTTCTGTGACCTGAAATAAAACCTCGCCCTCAAAACCTACAGAAAGTTCGGGTGTAAATTTATCGCTGCTGGTGGCGGGAGATTGTAGCAAAGCATCGGGATGAGGAATGTCTGAAGAACCCAGTTCAGAAATAAAGAGACCCGAGTTGGCAGCAACACGAAAACCAATTAACTGCCCGCTAACGCCTAAGCTGACAGTAAAAACCAGTACTACCAACAATATCACTCTTCTTACATCCATCTATTTGACTTTCAGCCTTTAAGTTAAGCTGTTTTTATCAAAAAAAGAAACAAAGCGCTGCAAAACTATTTTCTTTCTTTAACTTCTGAAGCATCTACTACCTTAAAAAGTTTGTCTGCACGCCGCGTTACATTACTGATAGGTACTGATATTCGTTGCCCTTTCAATCCTTCATCAACAGGCTTCAAATCAAAACGAATTTCATTAACATTTGTTTGAAATACACCCGTTGTAGGACCGGTAATTATTATTTCGTCGCCAACTTTTAAGTTACTGGTTTCGAGTTTAAATTCGGCAATTCCAATTTTTTTGAAATAATTGGTGCATTTACCAATATATAACTTTCTTTTTGTTGCCCGCGAACCATAGTTTTTACTCCACTCGCCAAGATGTTGCCCCAGGTAATAGCCATCCCAAAAACCACGGTTAAAAACACCCGACAAGCGTTCATTCCAGTCTTCAATTTTTTCGTTGCTAAAGGTTTCGTCGAAGTAGGCATCAACCGCCTCGCGGTAGCACTGCACCACTGTTTTTACATATTCGGGAGAACGCGCACGACCTTCAATTTTTAAAACCGAAACACCTGCATCAAGTATTTTATTCAGGAAATGAATGGTTTTCAAATCCTTTGGCGACATAATGTATTCGTTATCAATTTCCAGTTCGGCACCGGTTTCTTTATCGGTTACGGTATAGGCTCTCCGGCAGGTTTGTAAACAGGCGCCACGGTTGGCCGATGAGTTCATTTCGTGCAAACTAAGGTAACATTTACCGCTGGTTGCCATACACAAAGCACCATGAACAAACATTTCAATTTTCATCAGTTCACCGTTTGGCCCGGTAATATTTTGCTTTTTAATCTGGTCGCTGATTTCCCAAACGCGGCCAAGGTTCATTTCGCGCGCCAGCACCACCACATCGGCAAAATTTGAATAGAATTTTACAGCTTCGATATTGGTAATGTTTACCTGTGTTGAAATATGAACTTCAAGGTTAACCGAACGGGCATACTGAATGACCGAGACATCGGCAGCGATAACTGCAGAAACGCCAGCTTCTTTTGCCGCATTAATAACTTCGTGCATTTTATCCAGTTCGCCATCAAAAATTTCCACGTTCATGGTAAGGTAAGTTTTTACCTTATTCTCTGTAGCAATTTTTACAATTTTACGAAGGTCGTCGAGATTAAAGTTATTGGACGAGCGCGAACGCATATTCAGGTTTTCAACACCAAAATAAACCGACCCTGCTCCTCCCTGAATGGCCGCCATTAACGATTCGTACGACCCAACCGGCGCCATTATTTCTACATCTCTTCTTTCCATTGCCTATGCGTAAAGTTTTAAAAATTGCGGTGCAAAGTTAAGAGTTTTTGGCAATTACAGCGGTGCCATCATTATGGGGTGCGCTTACACAAACTTTTCGCGTTTCTGCAAGTTAAAAAGGCCGTACAACACAAAAACCAATGTACCTATTGCCATAAAAATGCGGTTCTTACGAATGATTCCTGCCCAAATTACTTCATTCAGGTTATTAGGAATATCAAAAGGATTTAGAAAAATATCCCATTGTGTACCTTCCATTAAATCTTCGCGCAGAATAAGCAAGGCAACGCCAATAAGCACCATTGCCACTGCTGTTCCGTTACCGTTTTTTATAATGGTAGAAAACATGAAAGCCATCGACCCCAAGAAAATTATTGGATAGATTAACTGGTACGCCATCTCGAACAGGTTTACCTTGTAGAGCAGCACCGAGGCCAATACGGCAAAAAGCAGGATAATAAAAAACACAAGGGTATAAATCATAAGCAATCGTACCAACCACACTTTGTACCTGTAATTGGGTATTCCAAACAAAATTTCAAGCATGCGCGAATCATCGTCGTTTTGTATGCCAAATACCGATGGGTAAAAAATTAGCAGTATTCCCGGAAAAATTAAAAGGTTGTATACAACATCTTCCGACATGGCTTCTCCGTTTAACACCACCTGCACAGCAAAAAACAGAAAAAAAGCAAGTGCCGCAATTAAAAACCAGATAAACCGGTTGGCAAAAATGATTCTTAAATTGTACCGTATCATTTTTATCAAAATGAACAGCTTGTTTTTTATATTGAAATTTAGTTTCATAACAATTAAGCAAAGTCTTTTAATAAGCACAAATAAGCATCCTCGAGGTGTGGCGACACACAAACCGCATCGGGGGCCGGTTTTTCTTTTGCTAAACAGCGTACTTTTATACTATCGCCATCGCGCATATGATGAACAATCATCTGTTTGTTTGCCATCGCATCGAATTCTTTGGCAGGTACCGAAAACTGCCAAACAAAACCATTGCCCATTGTTACCATTTCGTTTGGTGTACCAAAGTATTTTAGGTTACCCCGGTTAATTACCGCTACCTGGTTACACGAGCTCGAAATATCTTCAATAATATGTGTTGAGAAAATTACAATCCGTTCGCGGCTCAACTCAACCAACAAGTTTCTGAAACGAATACGCTCGCGCGGATCAAGCCCAGCCGTGGGTTCGTCCACCACCAGAATTCGCGGAAGATTTAATAATATCTGGGCAATACCGATGCGTTGTTTCATCCCTCCTGAAAAAGCTCCGATTTTGTCGTTCCTGCGTTCCCACATGTGCACATTTTTCAGTACATATTCAAGACGCTCCTCTCTTACTTTCGTGTCTTTTATACCTTTAAGTATAGCCTGGTAATCAAGAAATTCCCATGCCGACATATTTTCGTAGGTTCCAAAAGCCTGTGGCAAATAGCCAATAAGTCCCTGCAACTCTTCGCGGTATTTCTGTGTATCCAATCCGTTAATCCAAATCTTTCCGTAACTCTGTTCGAGCACACCGGTAATAATCCGCATCATGGTAGATTTACCGGCACCATTGGGCCCCAGTAAACCAAACATTCCGGTTTTTATTTCAAGCGAAACACCGTTAAGTGCCCTGAATGGTTTTTTGCGTTTGCCGATTACCGGAATTTGCCGAACCATATTAAAATATCCACGCCGTAATGCTCCTAAGCGCCCCTGAATTCGTGCAATGTTTACATCCTTTTTATGAATATATTCGGCCGTTGCATAAAAAACCAACAACAAATACCAGATGATAGCAATAAAAATTACCATTCCCAGGTTACCCCACTCGGTGTAAAAAATGTATAAAAACACCAAGGGAACCACCCAAAACAGCACGTTATAAATCCACCTGTTCAATTTCAGATAAATGGTTTTACCGGTACTTTGGTTTTTATTAATTAGAACTTGGTTTAGCGGAATGCGGAGTAAAAAAACGAAAAAGAATACCAAGTGCGACAGCACCCACATCCAGAAATGATTTTCGAGGTAGATGAACGTGAAATACACCACAAAAACAAACAAGGGCAGCTGCCATACCAGGTCGGAAAAGTCGCGCCACTTTGTATAATCTTTAGTTAAGCCGGCACGCTCACGTATTTTTATTCCCGATTTCCATTCGCGCACAAAACGCGAGTCGCGGTCGTACACTTTTACCAGCTTCCGTATTTTTATGCGGATGGGTTCGTTTTCGTCAATCACTTTTTCGTTGGCTTGGCGTAAACTGGTCATTGTAAAGGCCACAACACCTGGCACAAGAATGATAAGCAAAACAAAATCGAGCAATTGCCACACAAAGCTATCTACCTTAAGGTAAATAAAAAGGGCTCCCAGCACAAACACCGTTAGCATGCCTATTTTTATTCCAATGTGTAACGATTTTATCCAATCGAGCGCATTCTCTAAACCGGCATATAATGTTGGAATAAAAATTAAAGTTAGCAAGGTACTTAGCGCCAGGCCTCCAACCACGGTTATGGCAAAGGGGGCACCAATGGCACCAACATATTCGGCCTGCCCCATTGCCAGCGGGAACAAGGCAACAATAGTTGTTATGGCGGTAATTAAAATGGGTCGCACACGCGAGAGTCCGGCGGTCATTAATGCTCTTGATTTTCGGAAGCCCCGTTTTCGGAGAATATTGGTAAAATCGATGAGAATAATACCGTTGTTAACCACTACGCCAATAAGGATAATAAAACCCATTAAGGTATTGGCATTAAACAGGCTGTTTCCGGTGAAAATAAGCGCCAGAAACGACCCAACAGCAGCCAGTGGAATTGAAAAGATAAGAACAAATGGTGTTGAAACCGATTCGAAAACCGAGGCCAAAATCATTAAAATAAGAATAAAAGCAGCTGCAATCAGAAACTTAAATTCGGCATACTGGTCTTCCTCGTGAATTACTTCAACGGCAACCCCTGATGGCAGCTTGTACGACCCGATAATATCATCAATTTCAAGCCGGTAAGCTTCAAGCAATTCTTTCGAGTCGCTGGCTTCATCAACAAAACTGTAAGTAAGTTCAATTTGTTTCTCCTGGTTTACACGCGTTATGCTTGCCATTCCCTCGGCATACACCATGTCGGCCAGCTCGTCCATATCGTAGGTGGCGCCCTGTCCGTTACTTACCTGCAAGCGGCGCAAGTCTTCAATACCTTTGTCGTTCTCTTCTTCTTCAACGCCTTCGGGTAATTGTTCTTTTATAACAATTTCATACTCTTCTGTTCCTTGTTTAAAGTTCACTCCTGAAGTAAATTCGCGGGTAAAGGTACCAAGCTCCGATACAATATTTTGCAAATTTATTCCATACTCGGTAAGCAACATCTGGTTAAAGTAAAGATGCACTTCGGGGCGGTTGTTCGACACATTTACACTTGCGCGTCTGATTGTTTCCAGGTCTTCAATGTAGTACAAAAGATCTTCGGCAACATCTTTCATCACGCCAAAATTTTCGCCTTTTATAACAATTCGCTCCTGGTTTGAACCAATTCCCATAAATTGCTGAAACCCTTGTGTACCTGAGCGTCCGCCACCGCCGCCACCGCCACGAAAGCTGGAACTTGAGCTTGGAGCTTCAAGGCTTACCTCGCCTTGCGATATATCGTCAATCCGGTCTTCAACATCTTTTTTAATTTCAGCAATGGTACGCTTGTCAATATCTTTATAATCCTCACGAAGAATAAATGTAAGGATGGCTTCCTCGGCCTCAATATTGGCGGTTAAATCCTGCTTTTCGGCAATATCTTCAAGCCGGCTTTCCACATCGGCAACTACCTTGTCGGTAGCATCAAGTGTGGCACCGGTTGGCATGGTTACGTATATCGAGAATTGTTCTTCTTCAACTTCCTGCAGGTTGGTAACACTAATGGCCAGTACAATAAATACGGTTAAAAAGAAAAAAACCAGTGCACCGATAATAGTACGGGCGGGCACACGCATACTGGCTTTTAACAGTAAAATATAGATTTGAATGATGCGGTTGTTGGTGGTCACCTTTTCGTAAAAGATGTTGTGCTGCTTTTTTTTGCGCAACAACAAATGAGCTGCCATTGGAATAAGCAACAAGGCTACAAACAAGGACACGAGCAAGGTGGAAATAATTGACACGCCCACATGATTTCCTAAAAGCTTAACCATATAATCGGTTGAAAAAACAAAGGGCAGAAAAACAGTAACAGTGGTAAGCGTTGCAGCAACAATTGAACGCCAAACCTCTTTGGTTCCCTGTGTTACGGCAATATCAGGCGCCATTTTATTACCCGAAAGCCGGTATATATTTTCGAGCACAACAATACTGTTATCCAACAACATACCAATGGCCAGCACCAGTCCAACCAATGTTAAACTGTTTAAGGAGATATTGAAGGCATAAAACAGATTAAATGCAGTAAAAACAGAAATAGGAATAGCCAGTGCGATAAACGAAACAATGCGCAGATTTTTAAGAAACATCCAAAGTACAAAAATAGCCAGCAAACCTCCTACCAGGGCCAGGTCGATTATCTGATCGATATTCTTTTCCATGGTTTCGGCGAGGTTGGTTTGTACCACAATCTGCACATCTTTTGCAGCCAGTTTTTTATTAAGAGCCAATATTTCGTCCTGCACTTTGTGCGACAAATCGATCAGGTTAGCCTGCGAATCACTAACCAGCATCATCGAAACGGCATCAAGGCCGTTAACCCGGCTTAGCGATGTTTCTTCCTTTACGCCATAAAAAACACTGGCCACATCTTTCAGGTAAATCGGCCCTTCGGCAACCACAATATTTTCGATATCAGAAACTTTATCATACTCGGCTGTAACATGAACAAAATACTGCTTTTGGGCATCGTGTAAATACCCCGTAAAGGTGCGGTTGCTTGAATTAGCGGATATGGCACTTTGTATTTGTGCCGGAGTAATGCCATAAGCTTCGCATGCTGCTGCATTGTAGGTAACTTCTATCGACCGTTCTTTTCCACCAAAAACATTTACCGATGCAATACCATCAATGTTTTCCATTTCGGCTGTAATTTCCTGGTCAACGATATTACGCACACGGTCTACTCCGCCGCTTCCCCTAATCTGCAGCTCCATAAACTGATTGGTAAGCTGGTCGAGATCAACACGATTAACAGTAACAATAAAGTTATCATCAAGATCGGCAGTAACCAGATCCACCTTTTCCTGTAGCTTTAAAAAGGTGTATTTAAAGTTTACATTCTGTTTAAAATTAACCTGTATGGAGGCCGAGCGATTATTAATGAAAGATTGCATTTCTTCAATGCCTTCCATGGTTCCGATGGCTCCTTCAATGGGAATAACCGCCTGGTTTTCCATATAGCTTGGATCGACCTCGATACGCGACTGCACCTGAACAAAAAGCATGGGCAGTTCGGCATTGGGCATCAGTTCTACCGGCAGCTGCTTGTACGAGATGTAACCCAGCATGGTTAATCCCAAAAACAGCATACTGATAAATATTTTTCTATTGATGATGAATTTCATGTGCCTAAAATCTCAAGTTTTCAAATGAATCGCATGGAAGTAGCACTCCAGTGGGGTACTATTTGCGTGAAGTTTTTCCATACGGCTTTCATCTGCTTAAAATTGTTTATTTATTAGGAAGAAGAAGGAACTTCCATTAATCTGTTAATTCGCTGTTTCTACAGTCTTGTTCTCTTTCACAAAAAATACCCTTACCCGGTCTAACACATCATAAACACAAGGTATTACAATTAATGTAAGCAAGGTTGAGGTGATTAGTCCTCCAACTACGGCCAGTGCCATTGGCGAGCGCAACGATGCACTCTCGCCAAAGCCAAATGTAAGGGGCAATAAGGCTAAAATGGTGGTTAAACTGGTCATTATAATTGGGCGAATACGTTGTTGTCCGGCCTGTAAAATGGCTTGTTTCCGATCTACTCCTTCGCGAATGAGTTGGTTAATCCGATCTACCAAAATTATGGAGTCGTTAACGGCAATACCCACCAGCATAATTACACCAATAATGGCCATAATATTAAATGTTTTCCCAAGTGCAAAAAAGATGAGAATACTGCCCACCACTGCCAACGGAATGGTTAATAAAATGGTAAATGGATGAATAAGCGACTCAAACTGCGAAGCCAGCACCATATAAACCAGCACAATTGAAAGCAGCAAGGCAAAGGTTAGATTGGTTAACGATTCCTGGCGTTTCTCTTCTTCGCCGGTAACCAAAATACGGTAATCAGGCAATAATTCAATGCCAGCCGTTTGCTGCCTAATATTGGTAGCAACATGGTCAAGCGGGATACCATCTTCAAGCTGCGCTGTTACTTTTCCAATGCGGTTCTGGTTTCTTCTGAAGATTTCTTTTGGCGACACACCATAGGTTATATCTGCAATTTCGCTTAACCTGAATACCTGGTCCGAAGAAGTGATAATCAACTGATTGATTTCATCAATTCCCTTCTCAGGTACTTTTATGGTGATGTCCTGCATTTCTCCGCTTCGCTCGAGCTCGCCAGCATTTTTACCTTCCAGCTGGTCTTGAATCTGAGAAATTACATCGCTGATGTTAATGTTGTACATTCCGGCACGCATGCGGTCTACCCTTATTTCAACTTCCGGCGCACCATCTTCAATTGATGTCTGTACATTAAAAAGACCATCAACTGACAACATCTTTTCTTTGACCAGGTTTATTACCCGTTCAATTTCGTCTAACTCTTCTCCCCGCACCTCAACTACAACAGGCGCTTCATCGGTTCCCAAAATAGATTGCAACGCACTTTCTTCTTGCGAAAAAGTTACCTCCATGCCTTCAATATCAGCTGTTAACTTATCCATTGTTTTTACAATGCTCTCGGTAGAGATGGTAGCTCCTTCTTTCAAAACTACTTTAATTTCGGCTGTATTTTCTCCTTCAAAAACGGCATTCTCGTCGCCCGAAATACTGCTTGACGGCCCGGCCTGCGAGTAAATTTTATCCAGGTTGTCGCCCAGGTAATCCATTAAAATATTTTCAAGATTACGAACAGTTGATTCGGTTCGCCGCAATTTTGTTCCTTCCTGTAACTTCAAATTCACAGTAAGTTCGCGGGTTTGGGTTTTTGGCATAAACTCGGTACCAATTTGCTGCACCAGCAAAACAGATGCACCAATAGTCACCGTAGCTACTAATATAACCACCCATTTAACAGCCAATACTTTTGAAAGAAACCGGCCATAGCCTCCAACTTTTACCGATTTTGACTTTAATGGTGCTTTTCGGTTTCGGTAAAACCTATGGTACATCATTGGAATTAAAAAGATGGCGACAATTAGCGACGAAAGCAGCGAGAATGCTACGGTCCAGGCCTGGTCTTTAAATAACTCGCCCGATGCACCATGCAAATACACAATGGGTAAAAACACAATAATGGTTGTAATGGTTGAGGCTGTAATTGCACCGCCAACCTGGGCCGTTCCGTTTATTGCAGCTTCTTTTACACTCATTCCGTTTTCGTGGTTTCTGAAGATGTTTTCCATAACCACAATGGCATTATCAACCAACATTCCGGCGCCAAGCGCCAAACCACCAAGGGTCATTATATTAATGGTAAGGTGGTTAAAATACATCAGGTTAAATGTGGCTACAATCGAAATCGGAATAGCAACACTAACAATTAAAGTGGTTCCGAACCTTCGCAAAAACACAAATAAAACTACTACGGCCAACAGAATTCCCAACAAGGCAGTTTCCTGCACCTCGCCAATTGCACTGCTGATAAAGCGTCCCTGGTTGGTTACGCCAATTAGCTGGTAACCGGGCAAGGCTTTCTGTATGTTTACCAAAGCCTCGTTAACCTGCTCAACCGATTTTACCGTATTGTATTTGGTTTCTTTGTAGATGGACAGTCCCAGACAGCGCTCGCCGTTAATGTGTACAATGTTAACCGGTTCTTTATTTCCAACAGAAACGGCTGCAACATCTTTTAAATAAACCGGTGCCATATTAACACCGGCCTGGTTGTTGGAATTTTCAGTAGATTGAACCGCTTTGTAACCCACAATAAGGTTTTCAAAATCTTCAATAGTTTGCAACATCGATACACCTTTTACAATGTATTGGGTTCCCAAATCGGTAATTTGCCCACCGGAAACGTTGCGGTTAAAGTTTTGAATGCGGGTTGCCACCTCGTCCATTGTTAAACCCTGGGCATCAAGCCGGTAAACATCTGTTTCAATAATTATTTCGCTTTCCTCCTGCCCCGATAGTTCAACATCGGCAATACCTTCCAGGCGAACAAGCTCGTTGCGAATATAATTTTCGGCAACTTTTCTCAGCTCATTCATGTCTGAAATTTCGTTGTGTTTTAGGCCAATAATCATTATCGGCGTGGTATTCGGGTCGTGTTGGGTAATCTGAAGCTCATCAATATCGGAGTTTTGCGTAAGGGTGTTTAAGGCTTTTTGCAGGTCGAGAAATGCCTCGTCCATATCTTTGTTCCAGGCATATTCAACAGTAATTTGAGCCGAGCCCACCCGCGACGATGAAGTTACCTGCACTACGTCAGACTGGCGAATGGCGAGAGCTTCAATATTTTCAACAAATTGTTGCTCCATTTCTTCCGGTGGCCGCTCTCCCGATGTCACTTCAATAAAAATCCGGGGCGAATTTAAATCGGGAAACAGGTCGACACCCAACTTATCGTAAGAAATGTAGCCGAGCAACAAAACGCCAAGCACAACCATTAAAACGGTAACCGGGTAATCGACTGAAAATTTTGTTAATTTCTTCATAATATCAAGTTAGAAGCACGAAGCACGAAGCAGGAAGTTTTTTCTGACTTCCGGTTTCCAGCTCCCGACTTATTATAAAATCACTTTCACTTTCGAATTATCGCGTAGTGTTTCAAAACCTTTAATAATCAAACGGTCGTTGGGGCTCAGCCCTTCCAGCACCTCAATCTCATCCTGGTTGGCAATGCCGGTAGTAATGCGTCGGTCGTCGGCAGCGCTGTTTCGTCCAACAATAAATACATATTTCCCGCGCGAACCTGTCAGAATCACATCTTTCGGAATAACAATGGCGCTATCTTTTTGGGCAGTAATTATATTGGCTTTAACAAACATTCCGGGACGCAGCTTTAATTGCGGATTATCAATTTCAAGTTTGCCTGAAAAGGTGCGTGTTTCATCGCTGATTACCGGCGACAATTCAGTAACACGTCCGGCAAGTGTATCTTCAGTAAGTGTGTAATTGGTAACTACCACTTCTTGTCCTGTTTCAACTTCCGACAGGTTTTTTTCAGGCAAATTAATTTCCACGTACATTTTTCTGTAGCTCATTAAACTTACCATACTTTGCCCGGCGGTAACTTTAACTCCTTCGGTGTAGTATGGCAGTTCTACAATTACACCCGAAAAAGGTGCTACCACCTGCATTTTTGCCAACTGTATCTGAGCACTTTCATAATTATTTTGCGCATTTATCATCGAAACTTCAGAATTTCGCATTTCGAGTAAGGTAACACCGCCCTTTTCGTACAACGATTTTTGTTTCTCGTATTCCTGTTGCGAAATTTCGAGGTTTAATTTTGTTGATTCCATAGATAAACCATTCAGGTACTCGGCATTTTCGAGTTTTACAATTACCTGCCCTTTTTCAACCCGATCGCCAAGTTGGAATTTACGCCCGGTTTTTGGATTAACCTGCAGGAAGTAATCGCCTTCAATTTCAGAGGTAAGCGCTGTTTCGTAGTGGGCTTTGGCCGTTCCGGTGGTGCCTACAAATTGCTGAATACTTTTACGTTTTATTGTTTCAACAGAAACCGGTACTGCCAACTCGGTTGATTCGGAACTGGTTTGATTATTACACGAAATAACGGTAACAACAACACTCAACAAGAAAAGTAATTTTATATGTTTCATTTTGGTAAATTTTTCATCTGTTTTAAATCGTTTATAGCTTTGGTAGCTCCTGTAACCTGCATTGCTTGCTACATTTTGTTTATTGTTTGATAGCCCCTATGCTTATTCTTGGTCTTCATTGAGGTACAATTCTGAAGGAATAATTGCTTCATTTCTTTCAAAATCGTAAAGCGATTGTATTTTAAGGTTTAGTAGTTCTATTTTATAATTTATAAGTGCCTGACTGAGTGCCACTTTCTGTTCCGACAGCTGGGTTTGAAACAGGTTAAGGTCCATACCGGTAAGGTCGCCATTTTCGTAGCGCTCGAGGTTAATCTCGTAAGTCAACTGGGCATTTCGCTCGTTTTGTTTGGCCAGTTCAATTTGGTTTAGCTGGTTCTGGATATTACGGTACACTTGTCTGATATCCACAACAATTTGTTTTCGCTCCTCATCGAGGTTAAGTTGTTGCGATTCGATACTCGCTTCGGCTGCAGCTATGCGCGCTTTTCGCTCGCCCCAGTCGAAAATAGGAATATTAAAGCTAATGCCTACCGACGGGCTTTTAGTTGGGTTTTCGTAGATTTTATTTAAATCACCATTATCACCTGTTATCCCGAAACGCAGGTTCATATCTCCCCTGAACTCGTTTTGAGCCTTGGTTCTAATCAGGTCAAACTGGCTGGTTTCCACATCAATTTCGCGTTGGCGAAGTTCCATTCTCGAGCTTAATCCATTTTCGATAGCTTTCTCCAGATTAACAGGAACCGGGTTTACACTAACATCGGCCAAAATCATAATATCTTCAAACAAATCCATACCGAGGTATAGTTTCAGTTGGTCTTTTGCATTTTCAAAAGTTACTTCGCTGTTTTGCAGGCCCGATTTTGCAGTTGCCAGGTTCAGTTCTGCCTGGTATTCTTCCTCGCGGGCTGCCAGTCCGGCTTCTACTTTATTTTTAATTATATCGTAACTTTTTTGGGTGTTGGCCAATTCTTCTTTTGCAATGTTTAAATTCATTTGCGCCATGTACACATTGTAAAAGAACTCAGTAACATTGCGCTCCAGATTAAGGCGCTGCATGGCGTAACCTATTTTTGCATTTTCAAGACTCAGTTCCAGTTCCTTCAGTTCCAGCTTCAGGGTATTGTAGGTAAACAAAGGCTGGTTTAAGTTCAAATAAAGGTTGTTGAAAAAAACTTCACTTTCGGTTTCAATTGAACTGGTGGTTGAGTTGCTGCTCGACCATCCGAACTGGTTGGTTAGCGAAATGGTTCCATCGGTTATTAAAATGGGCTGCGAAACGGTGAAAAGGGTGCTGGTTTCGAAGTTTTCGTTGGTATACCATTCTGAAACACGAGTATCGAACCGGCGCTGGTTGCTGTAGTTAATGGGGTCGACCTGAAGCGAAAAACGCGATTTTAATGCCGCGCGCTGGGCTTCAAGGTTTTTCTCAAATCGTTCAAGATTTAGCGACGATAACTTTAAATCGGGGCTACCCGTTTCGGCTATACTCAGTGCGCGGTCGAGGGTTAATGCTTCCTGTGCCTGAGCAGCAAAAGTAAGAAGTGCCCCAAAAACAATGGCACCGGTTATCTTTTGCAAGCGTTTAATTTTTGTTTTCATTATTTTATGTTGATTTATTTTATAATTCTACAATTTTTACGGCATCGGCAAATATCATGCGCAGCTCGCTTTTATTGGTCAGTTCAATAACTGCTTTTTCCGAAGAGAAATAATACGAGCCCAGGTGGTTCCACCCGGTTTCTGCACTTTGCGATTCAAGAAAAGCTTCTTCAGCTCCATCGTCGCCATGTATTATAAAGTTATAACTTCCTTTTTCTTCCTGTCGGTTACGGCCAAAGCCACGCGATTTGTAGAAGTGATAATACACGTCATAGTAACCTGCTTTTTTAACCGGAACATTCCAACGGGCTACCTGGTCGCCGTTGCCTCCTTTAATGTAATGTGCCGAGCGCACATATTCTCCATAAAATTCGTCGTTGGTTGTAGCTGTCCAGCTAATTGGTGGGCGCCACCAGTTAATGCCGGCATACTTTTGTTTGGTTTCCTCTTCTTTTACAATTAATTTCTCGAGCAGGCTTACCTGTTCGTTTATTGTTATTTCAAATGCAGGATCCTCGTTATCAACAATCTGCTCGTGTGGCAATTTGGTTTGCACCGGTGTTGCACTAATGCGTTCGCCTTCCCAGGGTTTTGCTTTTAAATCTTCTTCCACATCGCGGAAAAACTCCATAAAAGTCTGCGGAATGTTTTTGGAAGTAAGTGAATTCAGGATAACCATTCGCGGACTGCCATCAAATAAATAGCTCAACTCTTTTGTCTGATGGGCTTCCAGGCTAATTAGCTTGTTTATCATATCTTCCGATCCCATTCCGCGGCCAAAACCACCTCTGCCGCCGCCACCTCCAAGCCTGAAGGTAAGTTTTACCAAACCATCAACGTCAGAGAAATTGGTAATTTTTAAGGAGATCATTGTCTTCATGGCATCACCCGATTTTACTTTCACGCCTTTTATTGGCGACACCAGGTAACCGGGTAGGTCTTTAGCCTTAAACCAGCTATTCATCATGGGTTCCAGCTCAATCCCAAACTGTGCTTTAATCTGCTCATCAAAATCTTCAAAAGAAATATTCAGGTATTTATTTTCATCCAAAACCGAACGCAAAAAATCTTCAAATTCATTTTCTCCAGCTTCCAGTTTTATGGTCGAAAACAGCACATCTCCTTTTAGCTTAATTACATCATTAACAATTTCTTTTTGGTCGGGGTCGGCCAGAATTTCTTCAAATGAATAATCCTGTAATGCAATATTTGCCACAATTTCCGGACTTTCGCCATTCATGTTACTCATAAAAACAGAGCGCATATCGGTACTCTGGCTTTTTAAATAAGCCTCAAATACCCGGTTGGTTATAGGCCAGCTGTTGGAGTGAATATTGTTTTGAAAGTTATACAACCACGGAAAAATAAAATATGGATTATCGTATTGTTCCATACTCATTTGTCCACGCGACCATTGACGATCAGTCTCTTTTTCTTCGATAAATTTATTTATAAATTCCCCTATCGTCCTTAGTTCCTTATCCTGATCAGTCATATCCGAGTCGCCTCCGCGGCCTCGTCTTCTTCCTACCCGTTCTTTCTGTTTTTCAAAATCGGCTTCGCGCAACAAAAAGCCTTTTTCCTGAAGAAATACCTGGCCGGGTTGAATCACCTCTTGTACCGAAGTCCACATGCGCTGGTAGGTTTTAAATTGGGCAGGAACCTCGACCAGTGCTACATTATTTGCGTTATATTCCAGGTTGTACACGCGCTTAAAGTCTTCAAATCGTTCAGAGAAAATGGCGGCCAGCGTATCTTTTGATTCGGGAAAAACATCATTAAAGTAATCGTGTCCTTCAATATGCCACAATCCAAATTCAAATTCGTTATGTGCCAGCGTTTTTAGCTCGTACTTTCCGATAGCCAACGATAACTGGGTGAGCGGTGTTGCGGGCTCAAAAGTAAATTGCCCGGCTTTGGTTTCGCTAATAGCCCCCTGAGAAACAGGCTGCAATCCGGGCATGGTATTAACAGTTAATTTGTAATGAACAAACTGCGGCTTATACCAGCTAACATCTTCGTTGCTATAGGTAACACCCGTTTTGGGATACCAGTTGGCCTCACGTGTTAGCAAAACATAATCGGGACGAACAAATGCATAGCGTTTATCAACATTCAATACAAACTTTCCGTATTTCTCCAGGCGTATTTCCTCCTCAATATCAAGATAACAATATGCCTCGTCGATTGTGCCGGCATAAGTAAATGCTACTTTTGCGGTATCTTTTGGCTGCAAATTAACCTGGTTCGAAACAATTATTAAATGATTTTTTCGCTCGAAAGTAACTGCTTTTCCATTCAATTTCAGCTCGTTAAGCTGTAATCCTGCATTTAAACTAAAAATAAGTTTATCAAGAGCCTGATTTTGGTTATTTACAATAGTTAATTCCGAATTTACCTCGAGCAAATTACCATTATGATTTAAAACAATATGATTTGCACTAACATCGGCTATGGGTTGTTTAACGTAAGTGTTGTTAAGCTCGATGATTTCCTTACGCAACGCCTCGGTTTGTTTAAACCCGTTTATATGGTCGAAGGCGAGATATCCGGCTCCGCCAATAAAAATAACACTAAAAAACAACGACACATAAGTCATTGGTACCGACTGCGGCAAACGTTTTAGCAGAAAAATGGTAAGAAAAATAAAACCCGATCCCAGGCCAAAATAGATTCCCCGGTGGATTAATATCACTTTAAGATTGCCAAAACCAACAATATCGCTGCTTAGCATCGGAATATTAAAGGCCATGTAATCGAAAATATAATAGTACTTAGCCTGCAACAAAAACAACGTGATGCCGATGTACCCCAACACCAGAACAAATGTAATGGCCTGGTTGCGTATTACGCTCATCAGCAAAAACGACAACCCCATAATAAAAACAAGTGTTGGTATACTTATTAACACCAGATAAACGGCATACGAAATCCAATCGATTGCGGTGCCCTTAGCCAATGAATTAAAAACAAGCGCCAGAATAACTACGGCAACATTCAGAATCATAAAAACCTGCATGTTACCGAGTGTTTTGCCAATAACATATTCGCCATTGGTCATCGAGCGCATATAAATTACCTCTGTGGTATCCAGCTTTTTATCGCGTTTTAAAAAGTCGGAAGCCAAAAAAACAGCAATAACGGCCTGGGCAACGTTTAAAATAAGCAGGTTGAAATAAGGTATTGCACTTGGAATGGCTCGGATAGCCCAGCCTTCGTCGCCACCACCTTCTATTACAAGTCCGAAGTTCATGCCAAACAGAACGAACAACGACAGCACACTAAAAATGCGAAAGAACCAGCTACGAAACAGTGTTTTCCGTTCGTATTTTGCTATTGAAAATATATTATGTAACGAAATCATTTTTTTCGATTTATGCGTTTGACCACTGGTTTAGTTTGTTTTCCATAAAGTGTACGTAGGCATGTTCAAGATTGGGTTCTATTTGCCTGGCCTGGTAGCCGTTAATTTCGTTGGCAACTACCTGTACCTCCCAACCTCCGTCAATCGGGATGGTAGAAATAACGGGGAATTTTTCATTAATCTCAAGGTATTCCCTTTCGGTGGCTTCTATTAACCAAACATGGCCTTTGGCTTCGCTAACCAATTGCTCGGGCGAGCCCGAAAAAGCCAGTTTCCCTTTGTTAAGCAAGGCCATATTGTCGCAGGTACTTGAAATATCGCCAACAATGTGGGTCGACAGGATAATAATTACATCGCGGGTACTTATGGAAGAAAGCAGGTTTCGAAAACGGATACGTTCTTCAGGATCGAGGCCGGTAGTTGGTTCATCAACAATTATAATCTGAGGATCATTTATCAAAGCCTGGGCAATACCTAAACGGCGCTTCATCCCTCCGGACAACTTATTGGCATTTCTATCGCGCGCCTCAAACAATCCTACTTCCTCCAGCATCTGATCAACGGCATTGCGTCGTACAGCACTGTTTTTCATTCCCGACAAACGAGCGGTATAATCTAAAAACTCCGAGGTTTTTAATTTTGAAAAAAAACTAAAATCCTGCGGCAAATACCCCAGCATAGAGCGAATTTGGCGACGATTTTTAGACAACTCGTAATCGTTATAATATACTTTCCCGCTGCTTGGCTTCATTAGTGTTACCAATATTCGCATGAGGGTAGATTTTCCGGCACCGTTGGGTCCCAGCAGCCCAAACATACCGTTTGGAATTTCAAGGTTTAAATTATTAACAGCATAGCTGCCTCCCTTGTAAATTTTGTTTAGATTTTCGATTTTAATATGCACAACGCAATAAAATTTTTTGAGAACAATGCTTTGGACTTTCGAAGCTTGAAATCGTTTAATATAGTAGGCTTACTTTTATGCTTAAAATTACAGCCATTTCTTTAAACAAACACATTAAAAGTTTATAATTAGATAAACCAGGCCCTTTTTACGACCAACACCACTAGCGGTTCTTTAAAAAACTGCAACTGCGAAAACAGTAAATTAAAAAGTTAAAAACATAAAAAAGGCCTTGCCGCAGCAAAGCCTCTTTCTTAAAATATTTTTTGTTTTCTCTGTTTTTGTTTGCACACTTAATTGTTTTGAAGAAAAAAGTAGCACCTGACAATTACTATAGCTGAGCTTTAAATTTATGATCTTTTATATTGTCGGTTAACACAACTTCGTAGGTACCTCTTGTTAATTTGCTAAAATCCAGTGCCTGATGTATGGTTAAATCGCGGCCCAGATTCATACCTTTAACATGCCTGCCATTTCGGTATACATTTAAATAAACCGGTTTTAGCGATTGGTTTAAAAACGACACGTTCAATCGTTTTTCTTTAACACAAAAATAGGGTTCGAAACACCGTGTGGTTTCATCCACAACAACCTTTTTATCTTTCACACAAATTTTACGACTCACACTCTGGTTGCCATAATTAATGCAAACACAAAAATTGCCGTCTCCCAATTTCGTCAGATCAAGTTCTTTTTTAAACTCTTTACAATGTTCGGTTTCTTTGTAATAAAGTATCTCCCCATTGGCATTGGTAATACTAACCAGCAAAGGAGCCTCAGTTGATGCCGTATAGGCAACCACAGCCGTGTTTTCTTCAACCTGTTCAACATTCATTTTTGGTAAATCGGTGGCATTTGCCATTGCTGCAATGCAAAATACCAGGGTTAAAACAACCCATGTTTTTGTTTTCATGACTTTTTATTTAATTGTTTTCTAATTAATTGACATGAAAATGGGTGCTTTCGTTACACTTTCAAGGTGGTTTATCGACGAAGAGATGAATACAGTAGACAAACAGAAAAAAAACAGCAATAAACAGCAAGACATAAAAAAAGGCCATCAGAATAATTTCTGACAGCCTTCCTAAACCAATAACATTTTCTAACCTATTTCTCTAAACTAAACGTAAAATCATTATTTAGCGAACTCAAAACTACTTCGTATTTACCCGACTTTAAGGCTGAAAGATCGTAACCCGAAGCTACATTAAAATCTTTGCCCAAGCCCGACTGGTATACCAAACCATAATCATCATAGATGTTTAAGGTCAGGCTTTCCTGATCGAAATTCAGGTAGCTAAGTTTCAATACATTATCGGCAAAGGCAAAATACGGATCGATTCTTAATTTTGATTCGCCAACAAAAATTCCTTTCGAAGCCACTTCAAAATCTTTTAACAAACGCGTGTCGTTTACTCGAAGATCCATGGTGTACTTACCGTTCTCGAGGTTTTTAAAATCAAAAACCTTTTGATAAGTATTTAGCGGCTTTGTTGTTTGCTTGTAGTAAACCAATTCTCCGGTTTCAGCAAGAATGCTCAACTCAAACAATGCTGCTGCATCGTTTTGAATTGATACCACTGCCCGGTCGGCTGTTAATGGCACTACATTCATTTTTGGTTTCTCCACGGCTGTTGCAATTGCTACAATTGCTACTGCCATAACTGTTGATAATAATTTAATTGTTTTCATAACCATTCAATTTTTAAGTTTAACAATGAATGACAGTACAAACATAGATGTTCTACAACATATATGCTAAAAAACATATTAAAAAAATTAATCAATTGCATTTTTCTTAACATTAGAATTAATATTGGAATCGAAATATAGAGCTCTTCCCTTTATTAAAGGGCTTTTTGTGAAAAGGGAGTGCTTTTATAACAATTACCATGCCATTCTATTTAGAATCATGTTAAATAATTTTTAGTATATTTTCAACAAAATGTAAACAATGCAGATAAAAATACTACAACTCACTGAAGGAGCGAAAGTTGCAAAAGGAACCACAGTTATTATTGATGTACTTCGAGCTTTTACCACAGCCTGCTACGCCATAAACCAGGGCATTGAAACCATTATTCCGGTAGGCGATATTAACATGGCCTACCAGTTAAAAAAACAACATCCCAATTATTTACTTGTTGGCGAACGCCACGAACGAAAACCGGAGGGCTTTGATTTTGGAAATTCTCCAACTCATATTAACGCGGCAAAAATTAGTGCTAAAACAATGATTCATACAACAAGCTCGGGAACGCAAGGTATAAGCAACGCCACACAAGCCAGTGAAATTCTGACAGGCAGTTTTGTGAACGCCGGTGCTATTGTACAATACATTCAAAAAACACGGCCCAGCGAAGTTTCGTTGGTTTGCATGGGCTTTGCCTGCCAGTACCCCACCAACGAAGATACGTTTTGTGCCGAATACATAAAAAATGAACTGGAGGGAAAACCAAACGATTTCCGTGCCATGGTAAAACGAATAAAAGAAACCGATGGTGCTCGGTTTTTCGATCCGGCCAACCAGAGCTGGTCGCCCGAAAGCGATTTCCATTTGTGTATGGATGTAAACCGCTTTGATTTTGTGCTTAAAGTTGACAAGATTGGCAATTTGAATTATCTTCGGCAACTGAAAATTTAACCGGTTTTATTCATTATTTATAAGGAATAAGATACAAGCCTTGCAACAATGAAACAATACAATTTTGACGAAATTATTGAACGCCATGAAACCAACTGTTTAAAATACGATGCCCTTGATCGTTTTTTTAAAACCAATGATGCTCTCCCGCTTTGGGTGGCAGACATGGATTTTAAAACGCCCGATTTTATTATTGAGGCTATTAAAAA
This sequence comes from uncultured Draconibacterium sp., assembly GCF_963676735.1. NCBI lineage: Bacteria > Pseudomonadati > Bacteroidota > Bacteroidia > Marinilabiliales > Prolixibacteraceae > Draconibacterium > uncultured Draconibacterium sp. The sequence continues at coordinate 4,030,681 of NZ_OY781464.1, forward strand.
ACGTATTGATCATGAAATTCTTGGCTACACTTTTCGATCAGATTCGTACTACCAGTCAGTAATTGGCTGGATGAGCAGACGACACAACTGGGAAATTAAAAAAGATTGGATTTCGTTTAGCCCGGGTGTAGTTGCAGGATTAACCTATGCCATTGAAACATTCTCGAACAGTGGCGATGGCGTTATTGTACAACCTCCGGTATATTTTCCATTTTTTGATAGTGTAAAAGGCACTAACAGAAAGCTAATTCAGAATCCACTAAAGATTGAAGCCGGTCGTTACACCTTTGATTTTGACGACCTGAAAGCAAAAATAGACAAAAACACAAAGCTGCTGCTGCTTTGCAACCCGCAGAATCCGGGCGGCATGGTGTGGACAAAAGAAGAGCTGATTCAACTTACCAACATTTGCCTGGAAAACAATATCATGATTATTTCTGATGAAATTCATTCGGACTTAATATATAACGATCATAAACACATTGCACTTGCCAGCATTTCGGAAGAGGTGGCCCAAAACTGTATGGTTTGTATGGCACCAAGTAAAACCTTTAATGTTGCAGGCCTATCGTCATCGTTGGCTATCATTCCAAACAAAAGAAAACTGGCAGCTTACGAACGAACTATTGGTGTAGGCCATTTAGGCATGGGAAACATTTTTGGCTCTGTTGCTCTGGAAGCTGCCTATACCCATGGCGATGAATGGCTGAAACAACTTCTTGCTTACCTCTGGGACAATTATCAGTTACTTGAGGATTTTATGACAGAAAAGCTGCCACGTGTTAAAGTAATGAAACCGGAGGCCACTTACCTCATCTGGCTTGATTTTTCGGATTACGGCATGAAAAACGAAGCGCTATCGAAATTTGCTACCGAAAAAGCAAAAGTGGCATTAAACGATGGTGGACGTTTTGGTATTGGTGGCGACGGCTGGTTACGAATAAACATTGGCTGCCCCCGTAGCGTATTGCAGGAAGCTCTTGAGCGCCTTGAAAAAGCTTTTGGGTAAGGATTATTTTATTTTACCCGGATTCTTTTTTACAAAGTCGCCCCAGTTTTTATACTCTTTCGATTTTTGCGGCTTGTTCATTTGTATAAAATGACAAATGGCTACGGCTACTGCATCGGTTTCGTCGAGTACTTTGTCCATATCCTTTAAATTATAAACTTTTTGCAGGAAATAGGCAACCTGCTCTTTCGAGGCCCGCCCCATTCCGGTAATGGCTTGTTTTACCAGCAAAGGTGCATATTCGTGAATGGGTACATCAAACATCAGTGCAGCAGCCATTAGCACGCCCTGTCCGCGCCCCAGTTTTAACATCGACTGCACATTTTTTCCATAAAACGGGGCTTCAATGGCCATTACATCCGGACGGTATTCTTTTACAAGGTGGAACGCCCGTTCGTGCAGGTACTTTAAACGCATGTAATGATCAGAATATCTTTTGGGCGTAATGTTTCCCATGTGCAGAATTACGGGTTTGTTTTCCCGAATTTCAACCAGGCCATAACCGGTTACTGTGGTTCCGGGGTCGATACCCAATATGCGAAGCGGTTTATCCATCCGATGAAAATAGTAATTTGTTGTTAACCTGCCACCAAAAGTACTGATATTGTTTAATTACTACGAAACTGTCTTGTAGCAATGAATTATTAATTCAAAAAAAACACCAAGTCACGAAGCATACAAAGGAAACCTGCCATTTTCTTTTCTGAACCTGGAGTCTTTGTGCTCTTGGTGGTAAAATTACTGAATACAAAGGATGGAATCAATTATCGTTTTCTTCGGTCGAGCTGCTGAATCAGCACCCCCGAAATAATAAAAATCAGGCCAATGAATGTCGTAAAATAGATGGTTTCTTTTAAAATCAGGTGAATAAACACCAGCGACAAAAAAGGTGCAAAAAACACCAGGTTGCCAATTTTTGCATTGCTGCTGGTTAGGCTCATGGCTTTTAGCCATAACACATAAGTAATTCCCACCTCAAAAACGCCGGAGTAAACCATAGCAGCCAAACCTTGCCCCCACTGCACTTTAAACGACGAAAACAGCGCCACCACCGGAACCAGCAATAGGGTGCCAATGGCAAAATTCAGGAAAAGTTTTACTACCTGGTCGCGGGTGTCTTTTACATTAAATATCCAGTACAACGACCATAGTATTGAGCTTGAAACCGCCAGTACCACGCCCAGAGGATTTGTTTTACCAAAACCATCGAAACCACCCTGCGACGATATAAAAAATACGCCAACAAAGCTGATAATGAGCGCTACAAAACTAATCCAGCCTATTTTTTGCTTGAGCAAGGGCACCGATAAAAGCGCCAGTGTTATGGGCCAAATCATATTCAGGGGTTGCGCCACCTGCGCCGGAAGCAATGAATAAGCTTTAAACAAAACCAGGTAATAAAGCAGTGGATTAAAAGCCCCCATTAACAATGAATACAACCATTCGCGACGCGATTGCTTAAAAATTAATTGTGTTTTTCCTTGCACCAGCAGAACAACAAACAACAGCAACACACTTACTGCTGAAACATAAAATATTAACTGAATAAAATCGTACTCGCGCAGAGCCAGCTTAAACGATGTTGCCACAGTTGACCAAAACAACACGGCTAATCCGGCGTATAAATATGCTTTTTTACCAGCCATTAAAACTCGGTATTATCAATAGCGCGCATAAACAAGCCCTCTTTGCCCTCCGGCTCTTTATCGGGATAAATCTCGCGCAGTTCGCGGTATTTGGCTCTCGATTCTTCGGTAAACACGCTACCCGGATGATTGCTTAGCATTTGTTTATACAGCTCCTTGGCTTTTTCCTGCTGCGCCAGCGTTGTATTGTACAGTTCAGCCAGCATAAACAGTGCATCGTCGCCCAGCAAATCGTAGCTAAAATCGGTTACAATGGTGTTCAGGTATTCTGCTGCCAACGTGTAATTTTGTTGTTCTGCCTCTATTTTGGCTTTTCTGAACAGAATGTCATCTACCAGGGTATGATACGGGTATTGATCGGCAATAGAATCCAGGACCAGCATAGCCTCGACGGGCCGATTCTGAAAAAACAACAAATCGGCTTTGGCAAACATGGTTAATGGAACAGCAGTGGTATCCAGATTCAGGTTATTACCAATCAGCATCGATAATTCCATGGCATCGTTGGCCGTTAATTTTGATGTGCTCGCTTTTAACACATCCAACTGCGCTTTTGCCCAGCTAAAATTTCCCATGTAATAACCCAGCCTGGCTTTTTTTAGTTTGGCCTCGTCGCCCAGCGTATTCTTTTTATTGGCCTCAATTACCTGCGAATAAATCAGCATAGCTTCCCAAGGGTCGTTGGCATATACATAAATATCTGCCATTTCAGTTTTTAGCTGGCCCAGCTCTTCGGGTTTAAGCTGTGGAATTTTCTCACCTTTCTCCAATTCCACAATTGCTTTTTCAGCATCGTTAAGGTAAAAGGCCAGTAAATGTGCATACTCGCGCACCAGGTTTAAGGTAGCCGGACCAATACCGAGGTACAACAATCCGTTTTCAAAATCGGTAGCCAAAGCTTGTCCCTGTTCCAAATTACCCTTTCCCTCATCAGTGTATTCAAGGTATTTTGCATGAATATTCCGGGCAAAGGCCTGCGGAAAAAACGGCGTTTGCTCACCTTTATCCATCAAATAGGTGTACGCTTTCTGAGCCTGTTCATATTCCTTGTTTCGCAATGCCAGGTCGCCCAATTGGGCAATTTGCATCTCTTCACCACCGGTTCGTTTATCCAGCGCAATCGACTGGCGCAAAGCACTCGAAAATTTCTTTTCCTGCAGAAAAAACCAAATTAGCAAACGGTTGTAGCCAATAACCCCGGGTTCGCTCTGAATACGTTTGAGCACCTGCCCCCGAAACTGATTTCGCAGTCCATTATCGATATCAAGGCGCATGGCCGACGACAAACTGCTCTGCACCCGCGACAGGTGTTTTTCACTTTCGCGCAATAGGTTTAGGTATTCTTCCATCATATTGTCGTAATCGCGCAGGTACAGGTACGATCGGGCCAGTTCGTAATTAAAAGCTTCGCCTTCCAGCGTTTGACGCCCCTTCAAATAGGTATCTTTAGCCAAACCATAATCGCCCCAGGCCAAAAAAGTATTTGCCGTTGTTAGAAACGAGCCTTTGCTGGCCGGAATTTTATCAATAGCCTGCCGAAATAACGCTTCAGCTTCTTCACTTCGATTTTGGCTTTTGTAGATTTGCCCCAAATGCACATAATATTCGGGGCGTACTGTTTTTTGCTTCTTAATTTCTCGTTGAATATCCTGCTCTGCCTCATCAAAACGTTTAAGGTTTACCAAACAGTTAATATAGTAACGGTAATAGGTGCTGTTACGGGTTGTTTTATACACCTCGTTTAATAAAGGTGCTGCCTTTTCGTAGTCTTTGGCATTGTAATACCTGATGGCCAAACTCGATTTGGTTTGAATTTCTGTACGCTTTTGCTGGGCAAATCCCGTATTCAAACCAATTAACACCACCAACATTGTTAAAATGTACCTCATAGCTATTATTCTGAATTACAAAAATAACACAGTTGTTTAAAGTATAGTTTTTTTGAGAACAATTTTGACACTTAGTAGTTTAATCAACTTTAGTTTGTTTTTAAACTTTTACATTTGCAAAAATTTTAAGTGAGTACATTATGGCACATGAGTTGAATGGCAGAGAGCGCCTGCCAAAGTGGATGAAGATGAAAATGCCTAAGGGAGAAAGTTACTCGAAGGTTAAAAACCTGGTGAATAAGCACGGCCTGCACACTATTTGCACCAGCGGAAACTGCCCTAATATTGGTGAATGCTGGAACAGGGGAACAGCCACGTTTATGATTTTAGGAAATATCTGTACCCGTAAATGTAAATTCTGTGCTGTACCTAATGGCCGGCCTTTGGCCCCTGATTTGGAAGAGCCCAAAAAACTGGCCGAATCGGTAAATATTATGGGCGTAAAACATTGTGTGATTACTTCGGTTGACCGCGACGATTTGGAAGACCAGGGTGCCGGAATCTGGGCTGAAACCATTCGCGAAGTAAAACGTGTAAACCCGGAAACAAAAATAGAGGTACTGATTCCCGATTTCAGGGGAAAAATGGAACTGGTACAACAAGTTATTGATGCCGGCCCGGATGTAATCTCGCACAACCTGGAAACCACCGAAGAACGTACACCCTTTATCCGTTTTGCAGCAAAATACCGTCGTAGCCTGGATGTAATTAAATACGTTGCCGACAATTTCGGACGGGCAAAATCCGGCATTATGCTTGGCTTAGGCGAAAACCACGAAGATGTGTTAAAAACGATGGATGACTTGCTGGAAGCCGGCTGCAAAGTGATGACCATTGGCCAATACCTGGCACCAACACCCAAACACATGCCGGTGGTTGAATACATTGAACCGGAGAAATTTGTGGAGTACCGCAACATTGGTATCCGTAAAGGCTTTAAATTTGTTGAAAGCTCGCCATTGGTGCGCAGTTCGTACCGAGCCGAGGAACATGTAAAAGCATAAGCAGGAGCTTAGCCCGCTACCGCAATTACCAGTTTGTCAACTTAACAATAAAATAATTTCGCAATAAAAAGAAATGTGTTACAGCTTGAGGTTAAAATCCACAACTTTCGTAATGTAACAAGTAGTTAATAACAAAAAAATGGCAAATTTCAATTACGTCGATCTGGGAACAAAAGAATACAAAGCGTGCTGGGACTACCAGGAAGAGCGCCTGTTGGAACTCACCACACAAAAACGCAGCACGGGCCAACCTACTGCCGACAATCATTTTATTTTAGTTGAACATCCGCACGTATATACATTGGGCAAAAGCGGCGACGAGGCCAATATGATGGCCAATGCCGATTTCCTGAAAAAAATTGAAGCGACCTATTTTAAAATAAACCGCGGTGGCGATATTACTTACCACGGACCAGGGCAGCTGGTGGGTTACCCTATTATCGACCTGGAGAATTACAAAATTGGTGTGCGCGAGTACATTGAAAAAATGGAGGATGCCATTATTGCAACCGTTGCCGAATATGGACTGGAAGCCGGACGTAAGGAAGGAGCTACCGGTGTATGGCTGCAAGCCGACCACAAAGTGCGGGCCCGAAAAATATGCGCCATTGGCGTTCGCGTGAGCCGCTACGTTACCATGCACGGTTTTGCCCTTAATGTAAATACCGATATGCGCTACTACAACTACATTAACCCTTGCGGTTTTGCCTCGTCGGCAGTAACATCCATACAACAAGAGCTGGGCAGAGAAATTTCGATGGAGGAAGTAAAAGAAATCGTAAAAAAGAAATTTAACGAAGCTTATTAAGCACCTGTTTCTTTTATACGTTTAACAATTTCGGCTTCTGCCTTAAGATAGGCCTCCCGAATAATCGGGTCGTTAAACTTCATGGTACGCTCTTCAAAAGCCATATCGTTTATGCGTTCAAACAAACGCTCCTTGGCCGTGCGAATATCTTTGCCATAAATATGGTACGAATCGGCCTGCCAGTTCATACGGCCAAGTTTTACTGTTTTTCCTGTTTTCTCAGCAATCCCGGCTGCTATAATATCTTTACTAAACTGAATAAAGCCAAACATATTCAGGAAACCGGCATTCCAGGCATCGTTACTGCGGTAACGGATATTACAGTTTAACCAATACACGCCGTCTTCGTCTTCCAGAATACGGTACCACAACGACTGCAAACTTGGCGGATCGTCGCAGGTAAAATCAATATTGGGCATCCAGGTAATCATTTGCGCCTGGCGCGTAAACGGCTGTTCCGCCAACTTATTAATTACATTTTCTATCTGATCAACTTTAAACGCCCCCTGCTCTTTCGATTCTCCTTCAACCAGTTCTTTCCATACGCCATACTTTCGCAACCGGCCATGGTAGGTGTATTCCGGCCTCTTATCATCGGGGTCGTTCATGTTTTTTACCAGGTGATCTTTTAGTCCCTCCAGCTCCAGCACATATTCGCGCAAACTGTCAACACCTCCCGGAAAAGCCATATGTATCATCGGGTCACTTTCGGGTTCCTGAATGGTTAAATTCATCGTGCAGTCAATACTCAGCGGATCTCCCGGTTTATCGTATTGGGTTTTAAAACGTGTTCCTTTTCCGTACAAATAAATAAGTGCCGTTTCGTAAGCTTCGGCCAAAGATTTTCCTGTTACCGATATAACCGGGATGTTCTTCATTGCAATAAGTTTAGAGTTTCTGATAAACGTACATTTTTAAAGATAGAAAAATGGCAATGATTGCACTTATTCATGAATAAAAAATTTAAGAAATGGTCTGAACAATCCACTTAGTTTTGTATTTTTTTAATAAGCATTTTAGTTCTTGCTAATTTATTTTTAATTCTTTTGTACTTTTAAGTCTTAAATTAACAGCATTTTTTAATGCTATAACCAATTAAACATGAGTACTAAACTTACTTCAAGGCGACGTTTTTTAAAAGGAGCACTGGCGGCCGGTGCCGGCCTTGTTATTGTGCCGCGTCACGTAATGGGCGGTAACGGATATCTTGCTCCATCCGACCAGTTAACAAAAGCTATTATTGGCACAGGCTCCATGGGTCGTGGCCATATTCCGTACGAAGGCACGCGGGTTGTTGCCATTTGTGATGTGGACAAATTACACCTGGAAAAAGCCCAGAGTCTTATCGATTACCCAGTGAAACAATTTCTCGATTTTAGAGAAGTATGCCAATTGCCCGAAGTTGATATTGTGCACATTGCCACACCTCCACACTGGCACGGGATTATGGCGGTTGAAGCAGCCAAAGCCGGAAAAGACATTTGGTGCGAAAAACCAATGACCCGCACCATAGGCGAAGGCAAAAGGGTAATGGAAGCAGTAAATGCCCATGGCCGCATGTTCAGGTTAAATACCTGGTTTCGGTTTAAAGACCAGTTTTACGGACTGGGAACCGATGTTAAACCCTTAAAAAAAGTGATTGAAAGTGAGATTTTAGGCTGGCCCCTAAAAGTTACCGTTAGCGGAATTACCGGCTACAACTGGAAATTTTACTGGCAAGGCAAACACAACCTGGCTCCGCAAGCAGTACCTGAAAACCTCGATTACGATAGGTGGCTGGGTCCTGCGCCTTACAAACCCTATAATGTTGAACGTGTTCATGCCAATTTCCGTGGCTACTGGGATTACGATGGTGGCGGACTGGGCGACATGGGGCAGCACTACCTCGATCCGGTTCAGTACATGCTGGAAAAAGACCATACCAGCCCCGTAAAAATTGAGGTGGATGCCCCGCAACAACATTACGATGCCGTGGGCACCTGGCGACGCGTAACCTACACTTATGCCGATGGTTGCCAGATTATTCTGGATGGCGAAAACCGCGATAAAGATGCCGCCTACATTGAAGGCCCCAACGGCAAAATCTACCAGGGATTCCGCTCAGATATTCCCAACCTGCAAAGCTTTATAAAAACCCTGCCTGAACCTGAACCTCAGATCAGTATTTTCTCTGAATCGGTAAAATCGCGCAAAAAGTTTGCACTGAACGAAACCAATGGCTTTCGCTCCTCAACGCTGGTAAACCTGGGTATAATTGCCGTTCGGCTCGGACGCACCTTACATTTCGACCCCGACAAACTGGAATTTATAGATGACGAAGGGGCAAACCGTTTGATAAATCAACCCATGCGGGCACCCTGGACGATTTAAAGGATAAAGGATGAATTAGTAAGGATAAATACATAGGATTAATGACAATTACAATGAAAAAATATATAATTCAAATAACTACAATTTTACTGTTAGCCTGCCTGAACATGGCCGGAATGGCGCAGGATAACAGAACACTCGACACTAAAATTGCCGATGTGTTGGCACAAATGCCCACAAAAAATATCACACACCGCGACAAAGCGATGAATGACATCTTTTTGATGGGCAACGAAGGTTTTCAGAAACTGGCAGCGCAACTTGTTCCTTTGGGAACCGGCGACGACACAGCTGTGCGCTTTGCCCTAAACAGTTTTTCGCGTTATGCCAGCGCCTTTGGCAAGTGCAACGAGCGAACTTTTGCCGAAGAGAACCTTTTAAAAGCACTGAATTCTGCTAATGATGTGGAAGTGAAAACTTTTCTTCTTAATCAATTAAACCTTGTTGCAGGCGAAAAAACGCTTGAGCAGATAAAAAGTTATTTAACAGAAGAGCAACTGGCCGAACCGGCAGCACAAACTATTTTATCTGCCGAAAATCCGAAAACAGCGGAAGTATTTTTGGCAGCTTTCCCAAAAACAAAAGGAGCAACACAAATGACGATTGTTCGGGCTTTAGGTGAGTTACAATGCCAGCGTGCTGTTCCGCTAATCACTCCTTTAGCAGGAGGAAAAGACGATCTCATGCAAAGAACTGCACTGGCGGCATTGGCAAATATCGGCGCTCCGGATTCATATAAAATCTTGCTAAATGCGGCATCAGATGTAAATTTTAAATACGATGCCACCAATGCTGCCGAAGCATTTCTAACTTACACCAGGCGTTTGGGCGAGCAAGACGAACTTGAATTGATGGAAAAAGCCTGCAAAGCTGTTTTTAAAGCTAATACCGCAAGCAATCAACTGCATAATTATTCAACCGCGCTTAGTATTTACGCCAAACACCTGGGTTACGAAGCCACACCATTACTGCTAAAGGCCATTAACTCACCCGATAAGGCAATTCGTTACGCGGTATTAAATATTGCTGAAAACCTGGGTGGCATTGCCGATACGCGAAAATGGATTGCCAAAGCCGAAACTGCCAGTGCTGAAGTAAAAGCAGATATCATTTCAATGTTAGGCCGACGTGGGTGCGAACAGGCAAGCGACTTTGTTTCGAAAAGCCTTAATTCGGGCGCTGAAGTTGTTCGAACAGAAGCCATTACTGCTTTGGCAAAACTACAGGGGAACAAGGCAATTGTAACATTAGCCACACATCTGGCACAAGGGAAAGACATCGAAGCAACAACTAAAGTATTGAACACTCTGCTTGACAAAGAACATTTATACCTGATTGCCGAAAATCTTGACCAATCAACAGGAAAAACAAAAGCCGCTTTCATTGGTCTTATCGGAGCTAAAGCCGGCACACAATATTTTGAAAAAATTCGGGCCGCCACTGCTTCTTCTGACGCAGATGAAAAAGCGGCTGCTTTTGCCGCACTACAAAAAGTTTCAACCTACGAAAACACCAACGCACTGCTACAGTTATTGCTTGCTGTTGCTGAACCCTCAGAAATTACTGAAACACAAATGGCCTTGATTGCTGCTGTGAACGGAGTTGCCAAAGAACAGGAGCCGGGGGGCAAGATCTTAAGCACATTGGAACAAACCGACAAAAAAGAACGACTTTTCCCAGTTCTACCTGCAATTGGAGGAGAAACATCGCTAAAAACACTCAGCAACTATTTTAACTCATCAAGCGGCGGGCAAAAAGAAGCGGCATTTACCGCCTTAAGCATGTGGCAGGATTATGCAGCTGCAAAGCCTTTATTCGAAATCTGTAAATCAGGAAATACAACATTCAGTCAGGCAGCATTCGAAAGTTTTGTTCGGATGATAGCCGGGGCTAATCTGCCCGACGACCAGAAACTGCTGCAATACCGAAAAATAATGAAATATGCCACCTCTGCCGACAATCAGAACAATGTGATTGCAGCAATCGGACGCTTAAAAACCTTTCTTTCGTTGGTTTACCTCGAGCAATATTTAAACGATGATGCACTGGCAAGCACAACGTCACGTGCAATTATGAATATTGCAATGCCGAACAGCGAAGGAGAAGGTGGTTTTTCGGGCGATATTGTACGGCGCATTTTGGAAAAAGCTGAGCAAGCATTAAGTGGTGAAGACAGCGCTTACGATAAAATAAATATACAAAACTACCTGAAAACCATGCCCCGGAACAAAGGATTTGCCGCAATGTTTAACGGCAAGAACCTGGAAGGCTGGCAGGGAATGATTGCCGGCGGAAATCCGATTGCCATTGCTAAACTCAGCGATGCAGAGCGCGCGAAAGAGCAGGAAGCTGCCAACATTAAAATGCACGAGAACTGGAGTGTTAAAGACGGTATGATTATTTTTAACGGACACGGAGCAAACCTGGTTTCAAAAAAAATATACAAGGATTTTGAACTTATTGTTGACTGGCGAATCAGCAAAAAAGGCGACAGCGGAATTTATTTGCGGGGCACGCCACAAGTGCAAATATGGGACACTTCGCGCGTTGAAGTAGGTGCCCAGGTGGGTTCGGGTGGTTTGTACAACAACAATGCAAATAATGTGCGTAATCCGCTGCAGGTGGCCGACAACCCCATTAACGAGTGGAATACTTTCCGCATTACAATGGTAGGCGAGCAGGTAACGGTTTATCTAAACGGTGTGCTGGTGGTTGACAATGTAAAAATGGACAATTACTGGGACCGCAGCCTCCCTATTTTCAGCGAAGGAACCATTGAGCTGCAGGCGCATGGCAACGAGCTGGCTTTCCGCGATGTGTATGTACGCGAAATTAACACCAAAGAAATAGGCCTAACCCAGAAAGAGATCGACGAAGGTTTTGTTTCCTTGTTTAACGGGAAAAACCTTGATGGCTGGCAGGGCAATAAAACAGACTACTATGCCCAAAACGGCGAGCTGGTGGTAAATCCTAAAATGGGTGGCCACGGTAACCTGTTTACCGAAAAAGAATACAGCGATTTTGTTTTTCGTTTTGAGTTTAAGCTAACACCGGGCGCCAACAATGGTTTGGGAATTCGCACACCTCTTGAAGGCGATGCCGCTTATGTTGGCATGGAACTCCAAATTCTGGATAACACCGCGCCAATATACGCCAGGTTGAAAGATTACCAATACCACGGATCGGTTTACGGTACCATTGCGGCAAAACGTGGTTTTCAGCAACCGGTTGGCGAATGGAATAAACAAGAAGTGATTGTTAAAGGCACAAAAATAAAAGTGACACTAAACGATGAAGTAATCCTTGATGATGACATTGCCGAAGCCCGCGAAAACGGCACCCGCGATGGGCGCGAACATCCCGGCTTGCAACGTAATAAAGGTTATATCGGGTTTCTGGGCCACGGTTCAGAACTGTTTTTCCGGAATATCAGAATCAAGGATTTGAGCGAATAATCAATTAATTCAACAAAATAAAAATAGCGATAGCTTTTCCCGGTGTCAGGCTGTCGCTATTCTTTTATACAAATAACAATTTACAGCTATACAGGTCTCCTGCAGCCGTGCAATTCCTCAGAAAACATTTTTGCTCCTTTCCTGCAGCGCCGCATCCTGCAAGAAATTCTTTTGGAAGGCTTCCTGCAAACAGCATCACCCAAAAAACTTTTCTGGGAGGCTTCCTGCAAACGTGCATCACCGAAAAAACTTTTCTGGGAGGCTTCCTGAAGCTGTTTATCAGGCAGAAATTTTCGTGGCGTGCCACCCGCAGCACTGCAACATAGGTCCAATATTCGTTAGACCCCTCTCGCAAGATTGCAACATGGGTCCAAATTTTATGGATTGCCTGTTGCAGAGCTGCGGCAAAGGAAAAATAATTATGGATTGCTAAATGTGACCATACAACACAGGCAAAACAATTGTGGCTGGCGGGTTACAGTCGTGAAACAAAAAAGATCAGCCTATTGAGCGGGTGAACCCGGTATCACCTGCTCAATATCCGAAGCTACACCGGGCAGCAATTCGAAATCTTCAGGTTAAAAACAGCCGGACTTTGTACAAACACCTGTTCCATAGCCTTGTTGAGCGCCTGCATAATATCGGACAATTCGCCTGTTAATATACTGCTCATTTTGCCGGGCTCAACTTCAATAGTTTCGTTGTTTGCCAAAAGTGACAAAAAAGTATCGACCGGTTTTTCAAAATCGTCACTCAGCGGGTAAAGACTTATTTCAACAGCAACTTGCATGATTATTTGTTTTTCTGAACCAGCGCAACCATAAAAGCCGGTTCGTGATTATCTTTCTCAGTAGTTCGATCCATTACCTTGAAATCGGGAGCAAAATGCACTCCTGCTGTAAGTTCCGGAGTTCCGAACTTGCTTAAGGCTTTCTTCAGGCTGTCGGGAACAAAGAAGGCAGCATTTTTAAATACCGGATCGTTGGCAGCATTTTTGGCCAGCTGCGAGTTTCCGTTCAGGCAACCCAGCAAAAGCCAGCCTCCGGGCCTTAGCACGCGCATCACTTCTTCCAGCACTTTTTCTTTGCTGTTAACAAATTCCATCATGGTAACCGAAGCCAGCACATCAAAACTTTCGTTTTTAAAAGGCAGCGCTTCAGCATCGGCTTTTAATATTTCGGCATCAAGCCCTTTAGCAAAAGCCTCCTTCAGCATCACATCCGAAACGTCGGTGGCAACAACATCAAATCCCTCATTTACAAAAAGTGCTGTCCAGTGGCCGGTACCACAGCCCAGTTCCAGCATTTTTCCTCCTGGAACCTTTTTCAGCGCATCGCTAATGAGTTTTTCTTCTATTTCATCAACTTCTTTCCCTGCTGCAGTTTGATAATAGGCATCGTAGGCCCCTGCTATTTCTTCATTTAAAAATACGTTCATTTTTCCCGGTTTTGCTTATCACTTCTCTCAAACAAAGATGCCATCTTTCTACTTAACGTAAATAAAGATGGCATCTTTTCATAAAAGAATAATCTGTTGCTAATTCTTTTTAACGTACTGCGTAAGAATAACTATTTGCTGGCCATTCACCTTACCTTCAATGTGTTCAGGATTGTCGTGCACCAGCGAGATATTGCGAACGGCAGTTCCGCGTTTTGCCGTAAAGCCACCGCCTTTCACATTCAGGTCTTTTATCAGCACCACGGTATCGCCGGCCTGTAAGACTGCCCCATTGCTATCGAGATGATTTACCACATCGTCCGGATCGATTCCTTCGCCGGTTGCTTCTGCCCAGGCTTGTGTTTCTTCGTCGAGGTACAGCATATCAAGTAAATCTTGCGGCCAGCCTTCAGCTTTCAGACGATTTAACATACGCCAGGCCATTACCTGAACTGCAGGCACGGTGCTCCACATGCTGTCGTTAAGGCAGCGCCAATGGTTGGCATCCACGGTTTCCGGGTTGTTTATCTGCCCCGAGCAGGTTATACAAATATAAATGCTGTCTTTTTCGCTTTCCTGTGTTGCCGGTGGCACGGTAAATACCTCCAGGTTTTCTTCTGAGCCGCACAATTCGCAAACCGAAGTGCGCTTTTGCAATTCTCGTTCTATACTCATTTTGATTGTTCCTGTCATTTCGAAGGAAGCATGACTGAGAAATCTTTCGCTTCAATGAACAGATTTCTCCTCCTTCGTCGTCGAAATGACAATTTATTTTATGTTCTTCTTAAAACAATTTCTTAAATCCGATTACATCCTTCACTTCCTGCAGAGTTTTTACGGCTGATTCGCGGGCTTTTTCGGCACCCATTTTAGCCACTTTTGCCAGGTAAGCATCGTCCTCGAGGATATCGATGATACGTTCGCGAATTGGCGAGGTGTAGGCAATAATATCTTCGGCCAATTGTTTTTTCAGGTCGCCGTAACGAATTTCACATTTGTTGTACAACTCGTCAAAATGTGCCACAGTATCGGGTGTAGAAACAATGTCCATCAGGGTAAACAGGTTTTGAACGGCTTCCGGTTTTTCCTGGTTCATTTCCGTTGGTCCCGAGTCGGTAACAGCACGCATTACTTTTTTACGAATCGATTTTGGATCTTCGTACAGGTTAATGGCATTACCTTCCGATTTTCCCATTTTTCCGCTACCATCCAATCCGGGTACTTTAATCATATCGCCGCCACCAAAAGTAAACGGGCGCGGAATTGGGAATACCTCGGTTTTATACATGCGGTTAAAACGTTTGGCGAACTTACGGGCCATTTCCAGGTTTTGCTCCTGGTCTTTTCCAACCGGCACAAAATGGGCTTTATGAATAATAATGTCGGCAGCCATTAAAACCGGGTAGGTTAACAATCCGGCATTAACGTTGTCGGGCTGCTGGCGTGCTTTATCTTTAAACGAAGTTGTGCGCTCCAGTTCGCCCAGGTAGGCATTCATGTTCAAAAAGGCATAAAGCTCCGAGACCTCCGGCACATCGCTTTGTATAAAAATGGTTGCTTTTTCCGGATCGATTCCGCAGGCAAGGTATTCGGCCAACACCTGACGTACGCCCGATTGTAAATTTTCGGGTGTTGGGTGTGTGGTTAACGAGTGAATATCGGCTATAAAAAAGTAGCAGTTAAAATCGTCCTGCATTTTTAAGAAGTTTTGCACCGCACCAAAATAGTTTCCAAGGTGCAAATATCCTGTCGGTCGTATACCGCTAACAACTGTCGGTTTGTTCATTTTTCTTTTTTGCTATTTGCCATGCGCATAGCGCAAAGCGTTCTGATTTTTAAGTGAGTGCAAAAATAGAGATTCGCACGGAAAGTAAAAAAATAAAATTCGGTGCAAGCAAAAAATTAATACTGAAGTGGCGGTATTGATGCAATCCAGAAGAAAATCAGCTGTCAATTAGGGTTGAAACCTGAGCGCCGGTGCAGGCGATAAGATCTTTTGGGTCGATTTTTATCTGCATACCCCGTTTCCCTGCACTCACAAAAATAAAGGTGTAATCCAGGCAGCTTTCGTGAATAAAAATAGGGTATGGTTTTTTCATGCCCAGTGGCGAACAAGCCCCGCGAATGTAACCGGTAAGCCCGAGCAGCTCTTTCATTTGTACCATTTCGGCACTTTTATTTCCCAACACTTTTGCCGCTTTTTTTAGGTTTACCTCTGCCGCCCCCGGAATTACAGCTACAAAAATACCGGTTTTGTTACCGCGCAAAACCAGCGTTTTAAACACCTGCTTAACATCCTGTCCTAATGTTTCGGCAACATGTGTGGCACTCAAATCTGCTTCATCAACAAAATACTCCACTAATTCGTACGAAATATTTTTACTGTTGAGTAAACGGGCAGCATTGGTTTTTTTCATGGTGGAAAGATTTGAATGCAAAAGTTGAAATTTTTGATTGTTTGGGCAAGTAAAAATACACAGCAAGCCGTAATTATTCTCGATTTGGCAACAGTTAAAGAATCTGAACTATTTTTTCAAAAAAAAATAATGATTAGATTTACGACAAACAATATGTATAAAACACCTTTATACGGAAAAGAATGGCACTGGCGTAACGTGAAAATGGAAACACGGGAAGGAGCTGTTGTTTTTCAGAAATAAACTGAAAAGGGATTTGTCGTGCTTATGCGGCAAATCCCTTTTTTGTTATTAAGAAATAGATTATTACACATGAGTAGTGAGACAGACTCGGTTGGGAAAAGAGGAGATTACCTTTGAGTTTCTCAATACTCTGTACTAAATACTCATTAGTATAAACAGAATTATCAACCAATAAAATAAAAAATTATGACCAGACAAAAGAAGATTTTTCTCGACGAGTCGGAAATGCCCAAACAGTGGTACAACCTTGCCCCCGATCTGCCATCGCCTTTAAACCCGCCGCTTGGCCCCGACGGAAATCCTGTGGGACCTGAGATGTTGGCTCCGGTTTTTCCGATGAACCTGATTGAGCAGGAAGTTAGCCAGGAACGCTGGATTGATATTCCGGAAGGCATTCGTGAAATTCTGGTACAATGGCGGCCAAGTCCGCTAATTCGTGCTTACGAACTGGAAGAAGCCCTGGGAACCCCGGCAAAGATCTATTACAAAAACGAGGGTGTATCGCCGGCAGGCAGCCACAAACCAAATACTGCGGTTGCACAGGCCTGGTACAATAAAGAGTTTGGTATTAAAAAACTAACTACCGAAACCGGTGCAGGGCAGTGGGGATCGGCATTATCGTATGCCTGTGCGCAAATTGGCGGTATTGAATGTAAGGTTTTTATGGTGCGTGTGAGCTTCGACCAAAAGCCTTTCCGGAAAATGATGATGGAAACCTGGGGCGGTAATTGTATTGCAAGCCCAAGTACCGAAACAAAGGCCGGCCGCGATATCCTGGCACAGTTTCCTGATACTCCGGGAAGTTTAGGCATTGCCATTTCGGAGGCTGTTGAGGCTGCTGTTTCCGACCCAACTGGTGGTACACGTTATTCGCTTGGCTCGGTGTTAAACCATGTAATGTTGCACCAAACCATTATTGGCCTTGAAGCTAAAAAACAGCTGGCCAAAGTGGGTATTAAAAACCCCGATGTGGTTATTGGATGCTGTGGTGGTGGTAGTAACTTCGCAGGTCTTTCATTCCCGTTTATGTACGATAAAGTTAATGGTGCCGACATTCAGATTATTGGAGCCGAACCATTTAGTTGCCCGACTTTAACAAAAGCACCGTTTATTTACGACAACGGCGATGTGGCACAAATGACCCCACTTTTGGCAATGAACAGCCTGGGACATAATTTTATTCCGGCGCCAATTCATGCCGGCGGTTTGCGTTACCACGGAATGGCGCCGCTGGTAAGTGCTGCCCTTAAAGACGGATTAATGGATGCCATTGCCGTGCACCAAAGTGAATGTTTCGAGGCCGGTTTGCTGTTTGCCAAAACCGAAGGTATTATTCCGGCACCGGAAACCACACATGCCATTGCAGCTACTATTCGCGAGGCTAAAAAAGCCAAGGAAGAAGGCAAGGAAAAAACCATCTTATTTAACTTTAGCGGCCATGGTTTGATGGACCTGGTTGGCTACAACAAGTACATTGCCGGCGAACTTTCGGATTACGAATACCCGGAATCGGAAATTGCAGCTAACCTGAAAAAACTTGAAGGATACCCATTACCCAAATAGGAAGATTTGGATTTGGAATATTAGAATATTGGAATGGCGCACTGCAGTTTTGTGGTGCGCTTTTTTTGTGCTGATTTTAAAAGAATGCGTAAATCAACTCCTCATTATCTGTTTTTAAAACTTCTCTAATATCCTCGAAAAAGTGTTGTTTGCCGACCAACAATGCTGATAACTCTGTGGAGTAAGGTTCAACAAAATAATTGCCCTGAAGATTGGCATTTTCGATATGTCCTTTTTTTACTTCAAGGTAGATTTCAAGCGTTCGTCCATCGATTTCCGCCTTATTGGTAAAAGTGTATTTTGGCGAGTAACCCCAACGCCAATCCCAGGTTGTGAATTTTTCTTCAACCAGTTTATTAATCGCTTCCTCATCATCAGCTGAAATCGTATAACTATCAGCACCTTCTTTTTTCAACTGCACGCCAATCATAAAATCCATAAATGTCTCAATATGCATTTCGCTTTTAAGAAACGGAGAAATATTAGCCACTTTGCTCCGGTTAGATTGCACAGCTTTACTCGTGTATTTCCCGGGAATAACTTTTATGGCTTGTCCCAGATTTTCTAAATCGGAATTAAAAAGCAAGGTACCATGGTGCAACACGCGATTTTTAAATACGTGCTCGGCATTTCCTGATATCTTCAAACCTTCAATCAGCAGGTCGTTTCTGCCCGACGTTGTGGCTATAATTCCCAATTGGGCAAGTGCTTCCACCACCGGTTCGGTAAACTGCTTAAATGAAATCTCAGCCGGGCTTTTTACATTTTTAATAAAGGCAAAATTCACATTTCCTGCATCGTGATAAACCGTTCCCCCACCCGAAATGCGACGTGCTACGGTAATGTCATTCTCGCGCACATAGCGGTAATTTACTTCGCCAAGCGCATTCTGGTGTTTGCCTACCACAATGGTTTTATCGCTTTGCCAAAGCATAAAAATATCATCATCGAAATTCTTTAGCAGGTACTCTTCGGTAGCCAGGCAATAAAAAGGATTGTTGTTTTTTAAATTGATACAAAGCATGATTATAAATTTTGAATCCAACGTTGGAAAAGAACATCATAAACGCTGTAAAATTGTTTTCCATCGGAATCATGTTCCTGAAAAATCAACTCCTTTTTTAATAGCGAGTTCACAGAACGGTTAACCGTTGACGGACTACCCAGCTTATGATCCTGCACAAAATCTTTCGATGTTATGTTGTACACTTTTCCATCGGAAGCTACTGCTTTTAATAAATTCCATTGCTGTTTGGTGAGCATATCGCGATAGCCAAAAAACACATACTCCTGCTCTTTCAAAATCTTCAATGCCTCTTCATTCCAGGTTTTAGTACTTATATTTTTCCCCGAATGAATATAAACCCGATTACAAAGCAATTGCACAAAATAGGTATGCCTATTTGTCCATCGCAGTATTTCGGCAGCAGTTTCGGGAGAAATGTTTTTTTTATGCTCCGCAAATTTCGTTACAATAAACGACTGGTACTTTTCAAAGCCAATTTTATCCAATTTTAGAAACTGAGTACTTCGAAAAAATGGCCGGGCAGGATTTGAAAACATATCGCTCATTAAATGTTGCTGACTACCTGAAAATATAAAAACCACGTTTTTTAACTGTTGAATAATTGTACGCAACCACGCCTCTGTATTTTTTTCAGGATAATTAAGAATTTGCTGAAACTCGTCGATTGCAAACAAAACCCGCTTATCCTGCTGCTCAAGAAAGGCAAAAAGCGATGCTATCTGATGTTCACTTTCTTTTTCCTGAACTTTGAATGTAACATTTGGTTCGCCTGATAATGAATCGAAAGAAATTACCGGACGCAAAGATTTTATGAAATTCCAGATTTTTTTACCAACTCCGGTTTTCTCCGGCACCGAATTCAGAATGGCTGTTGCCAGGCTATTTAAGAAATCATTCGTATTCTCTGTTGCCAGAATATCGGCATAAATACAAATCAAATTAGCTGACAATTTTTGTTCCAGATGCTGTATAAGTCCAGTTTTCCCAATTCTTCTGATGGCAACTAAAGTAGTAGACAGGCCTCCGTTAATATTCGAAATCAGTGTTTCCGTTTCCTTTTCTCTGTCGCAAAAATATTGCGGACCGAAATAACCTGTTGTAACAAAAGGAGTTGTTGGCTGCAACTTTTTCATTTCATTTGTATTCGATGTAACTCTCGATGAATTTTAATCCTTCTTGTTTGTGAACCTGAAGAATAAAAATTCATGTTCGTTTCATACTATTTTATTTTTCGCATTTTGCAATATACAAAATGCGAATTACAAAGTGTAACATTTGAGCATAAAAAAACCACCCGTCAACCGACGGATGGTTTTTTTATGATATATAACATATTGCTAATTCACGGGCTTCAACTTAACACTTACCTCGTTTGAGAATATATCAATTGTCTTTTTTTCAATTTTATTCTTTTCGTATGAAATATAGCTTGCTGTAATATTGTATTCTCCCGGTACTACATCTTCAAAAAAGAAGTTACCGTCAAAATCGGTATAAACTTTTTTATCTGTTCCTTCCAATTGCAACTCTACTCCTACCAGTAACTCGCCAGTAACCTCGTCGGCAACATTTCCGGTAATTACTACTTTCATCGATCTATCAGCTTCTGCCGGTTTGTTATCTTTATCATCAGCCATTCCATTAAAGAATAAACAACTAACAAAAAGAAACGTTAATAAAATCTTCATTTTTCCCCATTACTAATTTTCATCACAAAAATAGATCAGGCTATTTACACTGTTATTACACAATTATTACAAATTGATTAATCTTCGCGTATGAGGTAAAAAAAACGTCTGACTAAAAATAGTCAGACGTTCTATGCAGTGTTTAATGTAACTTCAAATTTTAAAACTCGGAATAGTTTCTTTCATTTACAACTACTCCCATTTCATCGTAGCTTTTCCAGGTTCCGGTTTTTTCACCATCCTTGTAACAAAGTTCGTACTTCAAGTTACCTTCATCGTCCCATACATACCAGTTGCCATCCTTTTTGCCGTTTTTGTATGCGGCTTCTGCAACCTTCATCCCTTTTGTATTGAAAGTAAGCCAAATACCGTGCATCTCGTTGTTTTTGTACGAACGAACTTCATTCAATTCTCCTGTTTCAAAATACAGTTTACATTCGCCATCTTTTTTTCCATCGATGAAGTTTGATACCATTTTTACATTTCCATTTTCAAAATGGGTAGTGTATTCTCCTGAAAATAGTTCAGAATCCTGGTAATACAAACCTTCAACTTCTTGCAACTTTTGTGCGAAAACTGTTATTGCTACAAATAAAACTCCTACTAACAATGCTAACCTTTTCATGGTAGCCTCCTTTCTTTTTTATAGTTGTTTGACGTTACTTTTGTTAATACAAAGTTAACATTTATTTTACATTCAAGAAACCTTTGTGTAATCTTTTTGTAACATTTCTGTAATTTTTACGAAATCTTAATATTAACATTGAAGTAGGACAAAAAAAAACTCCGGGCAAAAACCCGGAGTTTTAAGGTAGGCTCTGCAACCTACCCGCCATTAAACACTGCGTATAGCTTTATATTTTTATATCGTGTTCAAATTTGTTCCAACTACTATAAAGTTGCGTCTTTCCAGGTCCAACCAGAAATGTCGATAGCATCTGAATCTTTTCCTGAACTTAAGGTATAAGTTTTGGCGTCAGCATCAATTACGGTACCAACTGCATCAGCGCCATCAATCTGTACATCAGAAAGGGCACCTTCACCTTTTAAGTCAATGTCTACTTCGTAACCAGACATGTGCAAGCCAGTAATAGTAGCTCCTGAAGTTTTCTTGAACTGTAACCCAGTACCACCAGTTGACGATAAACAAGTTACATTGGTAAAAACAGGATTGTTATTTACTTTATCACCTTCAAAAGCAGTTGAAAAATCTTCAATATTATGAACAATGTAAGTGTTGGTGATTCCACCTTTCCAGCCTTCAGTCCAGTCTACCGCATCATCTTCGTTGTCTTGCAGGTAAATGTTAGTTACCGTAGCGGCACCGCCAAAAAATTCAACACCATCGTCAGCACCGTTGATAACAGCGATGTTTTCAAGTTTAGTACCTGATCCTACTGAGTATAAAGAAACTCCATTATATTGTGATTCTGAATCAATTTGAGCACCTGTACCTTTAATTACAAGATATTCAACAGAGCCCGAGTTATCAGCATCATCGGTACCACCATATTTAAAACCACCAACTTCAGCAGTTGCATTCTCGCCGGCAGTAGTAGTAGCTTTACCACAAATAGTTAAACCTCCCCAATCGGCAGGAGAACCAAGGTCAGAAGCAATAACAACTGGATCGCTGGCAGTTCCTTCAATAAAAATTTGTCCGCCCATCAATACAGCGATGTAAACATCAACCCCGCCCGCATCAGCATGAATTTTTGTTCCGGCAGGAATTGTTAATGAAGCACCGTCTTGAACGATATATGAACCTGTTAAACGGTAAGTTTTTGAGGCATCTAAAGACACATCACCAGTTACGTTGCCATTCAATACTTCGATTTCAGCTAAATCGGCATCAACCCATGGCCATTGTGTTGGATCAACGGTAGCAGGAGCGTTGTATGCATTTAACGGGTCGGCTGATTCGCCTTCGATTATCACATAGTCAAAAGAACCTTGATCTGGATCTTTCAGCTCTACTGATGTTGAATATCCACTTAACGATAAACCTGTGATTGTTGCACCTGAAGCTTTTTTAAACTGAAGGGCAGTACCACCAGTTGTTGAAACGGCTGTAAGGTTAATCAATTTTGGATTTCCATTGGCTTTATCAGCTTCAACTACAGTTGAGAAATCCTCGATTGTATGTTCAATATAGGCATTGGTAACTGTTCCACTCCATCCCTCTGTCCAGTCAATTGCATCGTCTTCGTTATTCTGCAGAAACATGTTTGTTACAGAAGCTGTTCCACCAAAGAACTCGATACCATCATCAGCACCATTAATAACAGCAATGTTTTCAAGGATTGTTCCTGAACCTACTGCATAAAGAGAAACACCATTATATTGTGATTCAGAGTCAATTTGTGCTCCAGTACCTTTAATTACCAGATTCTTTACAACACCTGAGTTATCAGTATTTTCAGTTCCACCGTAAATAAAACCACCAACTTCAGCGGTTGAGTTAGCACCGGCAGTAGTTTCTGCTTTTCCACAAATAGTTAAACCACCCCAGTCGCCTGGATTGGCTCCTGTTGATGACATTACTACTGGAGATGTTTCTGTTCCGTTGATATTAATTTTACCTCCCATTAAAACGGCTAGATAAACATCGGTACCAAGTGCATCGGCAGTAATATTGGTTCCAGCAGGAATTGTTAATGTCAATCCGTCAGGAACAATAAAAGAGCCGGTAAGATTGTAGTTTACTGAAGCGTTTAACATGTAATCTTCAGTAAGTGTACCATTCATTTCACCATTTTCAAGTTTAACGATTACATCCTCTTTTGGTTCTTCAATAGGATCATCGTCATCGCAGCTCGTAAAAGTAACAGCTACTGTTGCTATTAAAGCAAATGCTAAAAAATTAAATAATGCTTTTTTCATCTTTAAATAATTTAAAATATTATACGTTTCGGTTTTTAATTCAAACTTATCTTAACACCAAGGTTTAGGTTAATTCCTTTCTTATAGGAACTTACAACCTCTGATCTTGCTTCTCCTCCAATAGGTTTTATCTCCTGCGTTTGTTCGATGCTTGGATTTAAAAGATTTTTCCCTGAGAATTTCAATGAAATTCTGTCGCTTAGTTTTTTACTAATAATCAAATCAACCGTAGCAAATCCTTTTTCAATAATTTCGTTATTAAACAGTACGTCGCTATTGTCAAAATCCTCAGGAGATCCCAAAGCAAATATTTTGTCAGAAGAATAGTTTCCGGTGATTGTAGCCATAAATGCTTTTTCGGTGTTGGTTGAATAGGTAAATGCAGCATTTGCTATAAAGCCTGAAGCCCCTTGCAAATCAGATTCTGTTTTGTTGTTATATTGGAACACATCATACAAATCCTGGTTAAACCACATTTTTGTAGCATTTACAATCATATCAAGGCTTGGCATACCATCTTCGGTGGCTTTAATCAATCCTAAGCGTGTTTCCAATTCCAGGCCATAAACATTTGCCTTTTCACCGGTATTCTCGAAAATAAAGTAACCTGACGAACCACGGGTTTGAGCAAGGTTAATGGGATCGTTTATTAACTTATAGAATCCAGTAACCGAGAACAATTCTTTACGTGCCGGAAACATTTCCCATTTCACATCCACATTATAATTTTCAGAATTTACCAGTTCGGGGTTACCCATTGTTACCCGACCCGTTGGCGATACATAGTTAAAGGGTGCCAATTCCTTAAACTCTGGAAGTGTAAGCGTTTTACTTGCAGCCAATCGAAGCGAACTATTTTCAGAAAGCTGGTACTTCAGATTTAAAGCAGGTAATATATTGTTGTAATCTTTTGAGGTACTACCAATACGTCCGACATAATTTGCCACATCCCAATCAATCTCTATCTTATCCATTTCGTATCGTACACCAACACTACCCGAAAGTTTGTTAATTTCGAAAGCAGCATCAACAAAACCGGCATAAACATTTAATGAAGCGTTGTAAGTATCAGGTAAGCGGTCCCTCAAAATTAAATCTCCACTCTGATAAAGACTCTCATCCAATAGAGCTTCATCTAAATTATCGATTGATTTAACCTGAACACCTTTAGCCCTGACTCCGATAAACTGAGAATCGAACTCTCTGTCTTTCATTCTGAAATTACCACCGAAGTTTAGTTTAATTTTCTTTGCATCCTCATCAATGATTTTCCACTCATCTGTCAGGTAACCATTAATTTCAGCGTCTTCAATATTTTGCGATGATTTTCGCTGCTGGAAATCTGCTACGTGGGCAAATTGTACAGTATTTTCATCCAGGATATTAACTTCGTTACGAATGCGGTTAGGCTCTTCAGCATTTACCCAATTGTAACCGGCAGCCCATTTTACTGTGTTTTTTTCACCCAACTTATGCGAGCCCAGTAACTGGTTGATATAAATTTGGGTTTGCTTAATGTTCTGATCTCTTACAAAAGCACCTTCCTCCTGCGGATCCTGATCGAATACATAACCTTCACCGTTTCTGCCTTGCTCGTACAATTGATCAGTAGTTTTATAGATAACCATACTGTTATAATTGAGACTATGGTCGGTGTTGAAATCGTATGTTAAGTTTAACAAACCGGTAGTATTGTATTCTGTTTCAAACATTTCAGCATCCGAAAAAGAGTTATCTAAAACATTTGACCGAAACTTCTGATAAACACCATTTCTGTACTCAAATTCGTTTGAATGCGAGAGTGTTGCAAATACGGAAAAATCGTTGTTGAACAGTTTAAATTTCTTACCTCCCATTAGCGACAATCCCCGATCTAATGGAAATTTTTGTTCCTCGGTATTCCAGCTCTTATTTTTTATTGCGCCTTTTGTGGTATATGGTTGGGTGTAAGACCCTACAACATTTACATCATTGATGTTTTGTGTAGCTTTATAATTGCTAAAATTACCGTCTTTTATAATATTGGTAGATGTCCCGGTCTCCAATTCCAACTCAATATCTTCCGAGTAAGTTTTTGAGCCAATATTAACTGAACCTGACGTTTGGTCAGCATAGGTTCCAACATCAAATGTTTTGTTAATGCCAACATTTCCTATAATATCTGTTGAAAAAAGATCCAGGTCGATATTTTTCTTTTCCACATCATCTGACGGAATAGGCAAACCATTCATTGTAGTTGTTAAATACCGATCGCCCAGACCACGAATATAAACATCGCCGCTACCTTCGTTTTTGGTAACACCCGATATTTTTGATGTTGCCGAAGCAGCATCAGAAACGCCCAGGCTTGACATCCGTTTTGACCCGATACTTTCTTTAATACCCGAAGCGTTTTTCTGATCGATCAGCAACATCGCTTCCGATTCGCGCTTGGCTTTTGCAACTACCTGAACTCCTTCAATTTCTAGGGTTGCCGGAGCCAAATCAACATTTAGTGTCGTTTCCTGGCCGGCAGTAACTTCAACCTGAAATTCCTGGGTATCATACGAAATAAACGAAACCGCAATAGTATGCGTTCCCGCTGTTACATTCGGAATTACATAATTTCCATCGAAATCGGTAATTGTTCCTTGAGTTGTTCCTTTAATTAATACAGTGGTCCCGATTAGGGCCTCTTTTGTTTTAGCGTCGATTACAGTTCCTTTGATTGTTCCGTTTTGTGCTGTAACCACTAAACCCTGAATTAGCAGCAGAATGCTAATAACAATTCTATTCATAACTTAAAAATGCAGTGTTAATGACTTGTTTCTTGTCTCTAAAATTCGGGAGCAAAGCAAACCGAATATTATTACACCTGCATTAATATGCATTTAAACTATTATTACATTTGAGTAATAAAATTGTAACAACACAATACTCGCGGCTACAGCGCTGTATACAAGCACCATACACACACAAGTCACAAAAATTATGTTCTATTTTAAGAAATAAATGAAGTAAAGCTATGTTAAGAAATTATATTTTAGACAGCGAAAAGAGAAACTCAACTCCACCTTTGCTTCTGTTTTTTACGGAGACTCTTCCTTTATGAAGCGAAATCGCATTTTTTACGATGGCAAGGCCCAGGCCTGTTCCTCCATTTGCTCTAGATCGTCCTTTATCAACCCTGTAGAATCGTTCGAATAACCGCGGCAAATGTTCTTCGGGTATTGCAGAACCCGAGTTGAAAAATGAGAAATAGAAATATTTTTCGTCCTGATGATAGCAGCGTATATGAATTTTTATTCCGCTACCTCCATAATTAATTGAGTTCTCCATAAGGTTTTGAAAAATCGAAAATAGTAATGATTCGTTACCCTGGATGATTGTTTTCGGTTCTACTTCATCAATAAATTCAATCTGATAATCTTCGAGTTTACTCTGGAAATATTCGTATATGTCTGCTGTAACCTTTTTAATATCAACATGCTTCAACTCAAAGAGCTCGCCGGCATCCTCAATATTATTAATTAACGAAACATCATTTATCAAAGTGGTTAAGCGTTCAGACTGAAAGAATGCCTTTTCAAGAAAATATTTGAGTTTTTCGTCCGGAATAGGCCAGTTATCGAGTATTGTCTCAAGGTAGCCGCGTATGGATGAAAGTGGCGTTTTTAGCTCGTGTGCAATATTTGAAGTTAACTGTTGTTTTAGCAATCGCCGTTTCTCAAGGCGGGTTACATCAGTAATAACAATCTCAAAACTTTTATCAGCAAATAATATGGCCTGAACTTTATAATACTTTTCGTTTTTAGAAACAGTGTACACCAGTTTCGGAAGGTTATCATTCTTACCAAACTCCGGTTCTTCCTGTTTTTCATTTATAAACTTGTTCAATTTATCAAACTCCGGTATTTTGAAAATCTTACCTTCTCTAATGACATCCTTTTTTGCCAACAGGTTTATTATCTGTACAAATCGGCCGTTAGATAAAGTAAGCTTTTTATCATCCGAAAAGAATGCAATCGCCTCATCTAAAGCATCAAGGTGATTAAACAGTTTTTCGCGTTCGTTTGCCAGGTCATCTTTTGTTTTTTTCAGGCTGTTATAAATAGTAATTATCTGCGATCCGATTACACCCAGCTCGTTATCCGGAAATTCAATTTCGTATTCTGCCAATTCATTATTTCCAGCTTTTAATGCAAACTCTTTGAGTTTTTTTATAGTAAACGAGAGCCGGACAGTAACCAGAGTAAGCAACAGACCAATAAAGAAAAACAACCCAATAATGAAAACGATAAATATCCGACTGGTTTTGAGAAAACCTTTTACTTCAACATCGTAAACCAGTGCTGCCCGTACAAAATATTGGGGATACATTTTTGCGAAGTAATAAAATTCCTGGTTAGTTGTTGCCGATAACCTGATGTTCGCCCCAACTCCCAAATCGATGGCTTTCTGGATTTCAGGTCGGTTAATATGGTTCTCCATATGCTCAAAATCGTCAACAAAGCTATCAAAAAGCACCTGCCCACTTTTATCAATAACGGTTATACGTGTATTGTTTTGAGGTAGTAGGTTTACAACATCTGCTACCTGCCCCAAGCGTCCTTTTTCATACAAGTTGTTTTGCTCTATAAACCTGTATGCAATTTCGGTAGTATTATCAAGTAAATTTTCGAGTTGCGATACCTTAAACTCCTTTTCGCGTTGGAATTGATACACCAGCACCGTTGCAGTAAATATTACGAATATTACGCTGTAATAAAAAAATATCTGACCACTGAAATTTTTTTTCACTAGTTACCTTTTGAAAATTGCTATGAAAAACAATAACCGTAGCCTGATTTCCCCTTGATATTCGAAGCGTAGTCGCCAATCTTTTTTCGCAGGCGTGCAATGTTAACATCAACATTTCTTTCTGTTACAATCACATCATCTTTCCAAATGCGTTTTAAAATTTCATCACGACTGATGTATTGCCCCATATTTTTCATTAGCAGCGATAAAATTTCGTACTCTTTGCGGGTAAGGTTTACCGGTTCTCCTTCAATGGTAGTTGCTTTTTTCTTAAAATCGATTTTAAGCTCTTTATATACCACTTTTTTCGATTCTTCGTCGGCTTTTAAACCACGTTTTAAAATGGCTTTAATCCGGGCAACCACCTCTTTTATCGAAAATGGTTTTGAAATGTAATCATCGGCACCAACATTAAATCCGGTGAGTATATCATTCTCGTCTATCTTGGCTGTTAAAAAAATAATAGGTACCTGTAACTTCCGGTCTTTACGAATAATATTTGCCACTTTATACCCCGACAAACCTTCCATCATCACATCTAAAAGTATGAGCTGATATTCTTCAAGCGGTTTTTCCAGTGCTTCTTCTCCAGAATTGGCTATATCAATATTGAAACCTTCACTTTCCAGATTAAATTGAAGAATTTCGCAGAGATCTTTTTCGTCGTCAACGATTAAAATTTTATAATTTTCTTCCATACAGACCAATTTTGGAACAATTGAATAATGGCGTAAATAAAGCTGAGCTACAATTAAAAGCGAAAAATAATAAAAATACTCGAATTATTAAGGAACGGTTAAACACATTGCTGTTATATGCATCTGATACGCAAATCAATATTATCTGGAAGTTACCATGCTGTTACTTTTTTATTACATTTTTATTACATTTCTGTTACTTTTATACAATTACCTATTACAGAGCAATTAAGATTGAATTACACTTTGATTAAAATTTATATTTGCACCCGATTTTATAAACACTGCGTATGAAACCAGCGTGAGAAAATTCTGTAATCTGCAACAGAAAACTCATGCAAGTTACATACGATGCTACAAAAAAACAGACTTTAAATCGTATGAAACGAGTATTTACAATTATTACCCTGATGGTAGTTCTCATCAATCAGGGTTTTGCCCAGGATGACGAGTTTGTTCCGTCCGGGTCGGGGTTTGCAACCATTTTTGCCAATTTCCATCAGGGAGTTACCAATGCATCAAGCGACGAATCGGCATTTGAATTGGTGCGCGGTTATTTGGGTTACGAATACAATTTCAGCCCGAATTTTTATGCAAAAATCAACCTTGATATCGGTAGTCCGGAAGACTTGTCGGATTACGCAAAAGAGCGCCGTTATGCATACTTTAAAAATGCCTACCTGCGTTACACCGAGGGGAAACTACAGGTTGAGTTTGGATTAATTGGCTTAAAGCAATTTAAGCAAATGGAAAAAGTATGGGAACGTCGCTACCTGATGAAAACTTTTGCCGACGAATACAAACTTGGTTCATCAGCCGACCTTGGGGTAAATTTTAATTATAAAGTTTCGGATAGCTGGGATGTTGATTTTACCATCATGAATGGAGAAGGTTACAACAATATTCAAACCGATGGTATTTTTAAATATGCTCTTGGAACAACAATCAAGCTTCCGAAGAACTTTACTTCGCGATTCTATTACGACATGACAAATGACGAAGTGGTTCAGTCAACCTACCACATATTTATTTCTTACGATTTTAATGGTAAAGCCAACCTGGGAGGTGAAGGTATTTACCGAGAAAACGACGACTGGGATGAAGGCTATGAACGCTATGGCTATTCGCTTTATGGGAAATATAACCTGAATAAAAAGTATCAGCTATTTGCCCGTTATGACGTGATTAGCTCGAATAAAGTGGAGGGTGAAGAAAACCCCTGGAACTTAGCAAAAGATGGAAGTGCACTGGTTGCTGGGATACAGTTTACCCCTATTAAAAACATAAAATTTGCACTAAACTACCACGACTGGGTACCCTACGCTGCCAACGCCAAAACAGATGCATTTATTTACCTAAACCTTGAAGTAAAATTGTAAAAGCAGCAATTATGAAACTTAAGATACTTACATTATTTTTAGCACTATTATCTATTCTATCGTGCCGAAAAGGAGATTATGTGATTGAAGGTGACGGAGAAACCATAACCGACAATGGTAAAGGAACCGGTACCGTAACATGGTCGAAAGACAGGGAATACGTGTTGGAAGGACTGGTATTTGTAAATGATGGTCAAACCCTAACCATTGACGCTGGTACTGTAATTCGGTTTAGAGTTGGACAGGCAGAAAATGCCAGTGCATTAATTGTAGCACGTGGAGGAAAAATTATTGCCAAC
The DNA here is from genome assembly GCF_963676735.1 of uncultured Draconibacterium sp. NCBI lineage: Bacteria > Pseudomonadati > Bacteroidota > Bacteroidia > Marinilabiliales > Prolixibacteraceae > Draconibacterium > uncultured Draconibacterium sp. The sequence continues at coordinate 4,061,275 of NZ_OY781464.1, forward strand.
GGAACACGGGAAGAGCCAATTATTTTTACTGTTGAAGGCGATGACCTAAAAGGATCGATAGATACCAATGTACGTGGCCTTTGGGGTGGACTAATAATTCTGGGCAATGCACCTATTAATTTGGAAGGAGGAGAAGCCTCGATTGAAGGAATTCCGCTTGCCGAACCCCGGGGAATTTACGGAGGAATTAATGAAAATGATAATTCAGGAACTCTTAAATATATTTCCATCCGCCATGGTGGAACAAATATTGGTGAGGGAAATGAGATTAACGGATTAACCCTTGGAGGGGTAGGCAATGCAACAGAAATTGACTACGTTGAAGTTATATCAAATGCCGACGATGGTGTTGAAATCTTTGGTGGAACCGTAAACTTAAAACACATGGTAGTTTCGGGATGTGATGATGATGCTTTTGATTACGATTTGGGCTGGACAGGCAATGGACAATTTTGGCTTGGCGTACAAAAGGGTCTTGTTGGAGACAACATGATTGAAGCTGGTGGGGGTATTGATCCGGTGAATGGATTACCTCACTCGCTACCTAATATTTTTAATGTAACCCTGGTTGGAAATGGATCGGTGAATGGAGGTAACCAGATTATTTTTGACAAAAATGCGGGAGGACTTTTAGCCAATTCTATACTAATAAATAAACGTGGTGGCGTTTTAATGGAAGTTACTGATCAGCTACACGATAGTTATTATCAATGGAAAAACGGTCGTTTGGGAGTAAAAAATAATATCTTTTTTAATGTAGCAACTACTACCGGAACTTTGTTTAAACTTACCGGAAACTATACTCCTGAGATGCAAAACGAGTGGGCAGCAGCTTTTAATACCTCGAAAAATGAAATCACAGATCCCTTAATTGATATCAATTCGGGGAGCTACTTACCTGAAGAAAAAATTAAAGGTGAATTATATGATTTTCCTCTACCCTGGTTTCAAATTGTAGATTTTAAAGGCGCATTTGGCGAAGATGACTGGATTCAGGGCTGGACATTGCTGGCGGAATAAAATGTTCGAACGCAGATAACACTGACCTGGCTGACTTCCGCAGATAAAGAGTCCGGGGCTGTATAGAAATCGTTTATACAGCCCCGGACTTTTGCTTTTTTTGATCGGTATTAACGGTCACTTGTAAGTTGTCGTTGCGGATTTCGGAGCTTCGTTCCTGTCCGAAAGGACGGAACGATGATGCGAGAGCCGCAGTTACAAACCTCACCAACCCCGCTCTGAAATATGTACTTTGTTATGGGCTGAACTTTATTCATTTAAATATCGTTTTACTTTCTTTTCTACAGACTCTTCAAGTGTCAGTAAAAATACCGCAGCCCAAAGTCGGTCATTACTGTCATTGAAATCAAAGTCATTGTGGTTGTATAGAAATCCTGCAACTATTGTTGGAGAAAGTGCTCCAGTTATTTCTATGGAGTCATAAAAGTCTTTATAGTATTTGTTGTTTTTTCCTAACTTTTTAATCAACTGAACAAAATCACTAATATTATTCAAGTCAATGGAAATAAAATTTTCAGGATTATACAAAGTTGTGTCTCTAGTTTTAACAATCCTAGAAGTCGTTGATTTAAACCATATTTTATTGAATACAGTCGAGTCAATATTGAATAAAAAATTATATTTCATTTCCTCGTCGAACGCCCAGTGCAAATCTCCATTAGCAGCATTTTCATGGAGCAAGTCCAGATATTTGTGATAGGCTTTGTCAATTTCTTTTAATTCGGTTTTCGATATTATTAAACTGTCAACGAACGAAATAATTTTCACTAATTCTTTTCTTTCTTTTTTGTCAAAGTATTTCTCAATTTGCTTTGAATCCATGTCACTTTGAGCAAAACATGAATTAGCGATAATTAAGAATGTTGTAAGTATTATAATTAGTTTATCCATCTCTGATTTAGTTTTGCCCATAACGGTTTATGTAAGTGGAGTGCGGGATTAAAAGTGATAAACTTTCAATTACGCACGGAGCCAATTCGTTTATTCAATATTTCAAATTTTCCGTCAAATCGTCAAAGACGAATTGGCGGTGTTACAACAATGAGCTGCAGCCCAAAAACCCGCTGAAACCCGCATTACATTTACATTTTGTTGTGTTTTCGTGTTTTTTATTCCTTTATTATTAAATATGATGTTACTACCGGTAATCTATCGTTTGTCAATTTCAATTTATGAGAAATCGTAGAACTATTAATTTTATTTAGTTCATAGCAACTAGTACTTATAACTTTTAGCTGATTTTGTTGTATAAGCTCTTTCTGTTTGTCTGATTTATAAATGTAAGAAGGAACAAGAACAGTTTTTTTATCTTTAGTAATGAATTCCGCAAAATCATGAATTTCATTTGGTTTTCTAAATCTGCTTGACCATTCATATGAAGGAGTTGTGAATATGCAGATTCCATTAGTTACTAGTATCCTTGAGATTTCTTTCCAAAATTCTCCTGTGTTATATGGGTCACCTAAACTTGAAACAATAATATCAAAAGAATTAGGTTCAAATTCCGTTTTTTCTGCATCAATACATAAGAGTTGATATTTTTTATCTAGGGATAGCATAGAGGAATATTGCAGCATTTCACTATCCTTATCTGTTATTATTATTTTATTGGAAGGTATATTTAACTCCTCTATTAATTCTAATAAAACTGATTTCCCGGCACCAACTTCAAGGAACCTTTTGTTCAAATTATTATCAATTGATTTTAAAATATTCTCAATAAGCCCCTTACTTGCAATTCTAAAATTGGCACAAGTTGGATGTAGTGATTCATCATAATATTCTTGCGCTAAATAACTATATGAGGCTTTAATCTTTTTATTTTTCATAAATGTCTATTTGTAGAAACTTGTCAGCAAAGTTTTTTTGAATATTTAATAGAGATTGAAAAATTCCTTTTTCCTTACATTTTTCTATTACCATATTTTCAAACATTTCAGCCTCTGATTTTAAATCGTTATGAGTTAAATCTCCAAAAAGGTTTCCGACAGTTGAATCGAAATATATAACACCTAGTCTTGTTCCATCGTTAGCCTTCAAAACTATCGCAGCAAATGACTTTGTGTTGCTATCAGATGTTGATTCAGATTTATCTAATCCCCAATCTCTTATTAATTGGTTTTGACTATTATCTATATTTCCTCTTATTTTGGATTCTTCCATTCGCCATGCTAACCCAATAATCCCAAACCGAATTGATTTTATTCGACCAGAACCACCAGACTTCGTTATAGGGTAGTAATCTAATAATTGATATAAAGTTTCCTGAAAAAGAATATCCTTAATATGAATAGTGCACCTAATGTTAGCATTTGGTATTTTTTCTTCATCTGATTTTCCATCATTCTTGGTTTGTATAAGTTGCGTTCTAAGTTCATCAACGACATATCTTATTTTGTCATTTAGTTGTTCTTTCTGAATTTGATAACTGAACATCTCCTTGATTCTCTTTCTATATTGTTTTATGGAAAATTCAGTATTAACCTTAGCCTCTTCCCCAAATTCAATAGAATTACCAAGAATATTTATAGATTTTACTTTGCCAAATAAACCATAAAAATCAGAGATTGAGGTATTAAAATAAACCAATGCAACAATTGTATATATAACTACAAATTGCCAGCTAAATATTATTTTCCACCATTCGTTTTTGTTGCTATCCTCTTTTTCAGCTTCATATCTATCTACTTTGGTTTCAATTCTTTCTACCAATTTGGAAATTGTATTTCCAGTTTGCTTTTTTGAATTTTGTTTTATTTGTTGTGTTTGCTTTATGAAAATAGTAGAATCAGTAAATACTTTTTCTTTTTGATACTTTGCATTAAGAAGTAGTGAATCAACGGCATTGATATTTAAGCTGTCTTTTTCCTTAATTAAATCAATACATTCTTGTATTCCGTTTACTTCAGGTAAAATTGAACTGATTTTATCAGATGTGTCAAAAAGAGTACTATTGAGATAAGATGAAATCAATAGTATGAAAAGGATAATAATCGACCAAGCAATAAAAGCTTTCTTTCTTTTTTCTAGTGATGTCATTTTTCCTTATTATTTAATTTATTACGAGCATTCTTTTTAACATGAAACACAACGTTTAGTATATGCAAAGTAGGCGATTGCGGGCTTCAAACTTATCAAACCGTTATAAACTTGAAGCGGGCTACAACTGTTCAATTTACTACTATTTCGCCTATTTTGTATATACATTGTTGGCGTGTCGTTGTTTATACTAGGTAAAATTCTTTTTCATCTATTTTATTATAATGTTTAGATTCTATTGGCTCTAATTTTTCCTTATAAGTTAAAATTAAGGCAGAATATTTAGAATTTGTTAATAAAAATGACCAAATCTCAGGATATACGTTTCTAATAACAAAACAAAAGAAAGCAAATGGGTCAATTATTGTTTTGAACCCGATTCTAATATGATTATTAAAACCAATATGAATATGAGATGCTGGATGTAATCCTTCATTGTAACTGGATTCATCATAATCAAAACGCATTGTCATAGGTGACACCTTAATTGGACAAGCATCTAAGTAATTTTCATAATCACTGTAAAAACTTTCACCAACTTCGTCAAAATCAAAATCATTTTCTTTTAAAAAGTCTTTATAATTAAGACATTCATATGGACAACCTAGGAAAGCGTATGAAGGTTTATTTTCATTTAGTGTAAAATGGAACAGGGAATTATCTGATAATTGAAAATTATAATGAGAATTTGACAAATAATGCTTCCAAGTTTTTTCATAATCCAATAGCCTAAGCTCAGATAAATGGCTTTCTAACTTTTCTGGATAGTAATTCCGTTCTGATAATAAGTTCGTTTCCTTTAATATCTTTTCTACATTATTGAATTGTACAGAAACTTTACCTAAACCAACCATTACTTCTTCTTTTTAGTTGTTGATTGATTTATATATCGCTGAATTTCTTCTGGAGATAACTCAGAAAGAAGGTCATCAAGCATTTGTTTTGTTTTACTTCTTCTAATTGCCTTATCTTTCATTTCTCGTTTCATTATTCTAGTATCCTTGCCTGTTGGATAGTCAAATTCTAAATAAGGAAATTTTGTAATTGCCTTTTGAATCTCTTCACAGCAAAGTTTTGCTGAATCACCCATTCCTGTCAAACTCAACCAAGCTTTTGAACGCGTCATAGCGGTAAATAGAATATTGCGTTCACGGATTGATGGATTCAATGAAAACAGAGAATCAATACCTACAACATAAACAGAGTAAGCTTCATTTCCTTTTGCCTTATGAACAGTGCTTAATGTAACCTTTCCCTTTATTTGGAAATCTTTAATCGCAAATTTATCTGAATGAATATTATTTGATAGACGATTATATTTCTTAGCCAATACTTCTTGTATATAATTTAGATATTTAGAAGCATTTTTATCATCTACGCTAATAACTAAAATATCTTCAGGCAATAGACCATCCTCAATATCTTTATTTATTGATTCACATACAAAAAAGACTTCTTTTGTAAAATCCGAAAAATAATTTGCTTTAATAATTTCATCATTGGCATACTTATCTGAAATTGAAATTAACGAATTAGCTTCAGGTCTTAATATCTTTACTTTACTTCCTTCTTTTAACTCCCCTGATTCTATCTCATACCCAATATCATTCCAATAATCTGCACTATCAATCATTTGCACAATGCGATTGCCATAAATACCGAAGCCAATTGCATGTGCAACTAAAATTATCAATCTTGGATTTCTATAGCACTTATATAGTACGATGTCTTCATAAAAGTCAATTAATGGTTGCCCTTTTTCATCAGCACCAAAAATCTCTTGTGGAGAAGGTGCTTTAGCCTGAAATATTGTTTGCAAATCATCATATGCCCAAACAACTTTTTTATCAGTTGTTATTTCAATACACATTTTAAGGAAAGATTTTGGAAAGTCTTGTCCCTCGTCAATGAAAATATAGTCATATACTTTTTGGGGATTATTAACTTTTGAAATAAAATCGTCACATGCAGCAGAAAAAGCATTTTTTGATATGTATGATGCATTAGTGTAAGATAAATATGATATCTCGTTTTGTTTACATGCATTATAATATACTCCTGGAGTATTGACACTGCCCCAAGCATGAATTATTTCAAGTTTATTCCAATTAGGGTCTTTGTCATCAAATTGGCGATAAAATCTTGTAATTAATCGTTGAATATGTTGATATAAACTTTTAGTATAAAATGTATAGGCAATTTTGGCTTCAGGGTCTCGTAAATGAGTTAATGCTGCCTTTAGTGCTAATACCACAGTTTTTCCCGAACCTGCAAGTCCTCTAATTCTTGATACTCCTTCTAAAACACTTGAATATGCGCTCTTTTGATATTCATCGAATTGTGCAATTTCTTTTTCTAACTTATTTACTGCATCACCTTTTGAATTTTCTTTTACATTCTCCCTAATTTTTGACTTCATTACTCCTTTTGAACCTTCAATAGTAGTTACAAGCTCAATGTAAGTATCATCGGAAATGACTTCTGTATTATTATGAAAAAATTCTTCAATCTCTTTGTACGATTTTAATAATGTTGAATCATAATCATCAAAGCTTATCTCTCCGCTAATCAAAGGAGTAAAAACAATACTTTCAATTGGTATTTTAATACTATTTCTACTTTCCTTCAATTCTTTATTTCTTAAAAGTCTTGAAAAAATAGTACTGTATAAATTATCTAGTGAGTTGGAAATATTTTCACTTTCGTCTTTAAATTCGGAAGGATTAATAATATCTGAAATATAAAACAGCAGTAATCCATGACTCTTTGATGCAATTAATAATTGAGCAACAATTACTTCCTCATCTAAATCCTTGTAGACAGGAAAATCACAATATAGGTTTGCATCAGAAATATTTAACGTTTCCTGATTCCTTTTCAGATAATTTACAAACTCATAAATGGCACCAGTCTCTTTTATTCTTTTTTCTGTCAGATTTATATTCATTTGTTTTTTTGTGAAAGATAATTAATTACTATTTATCACGTTGTATTTAGGTTCGTTTCAATGCACGCCAACTACAGTGTATCATCATTGTTGTTATATCGCTTATAGCGTTTTTTTTTATTGTTGCTACCCACCGAAATAGGTATGGAAAACACACATATTATGTTTTGTTTGTTAACTCTTATTTCAGGGTACATATGCAACGGTTTAAAGTTATAGTGCATTAAATGTACTTAAAATTGATGTTATACCAATTGTTTTTCAAACTGAGCCTTAAGCGAAGTTCTAAAATTATAATGGTTAATGCCGATAGACAATTGAAAAGCATTAAAAGAGTATAACGATTTTAAGGCTCAATTCAATTGCTCATCGGTATAAATAGTTGTTGGTAGATTATAAAATCAGTTTCCGCTGTTGGTGTTGAGTTTTCCGCAGCTGCCTACGAGTCGTCCTCCCACCCAAAAAGACAGTTCTCCCACATGTGCGGGTACTTCTCCCCACTAAAACAGGTGTTCTCCCAAGGTTTTAAGCAGTTCTCCCATGCCTACGGGTGGTTCTCCCATGCTTTTGGGGTGTTCTCCCTTACATTTATCCGGTTCTCCCGCGGGAGAATTTACAAAATGTCAGGGAGAAGAGGTTTTTACGTGTATAAATTGACTTTTTGCCAGGGGATAGAGCAAAATAAACCGGGGCAGTCTCCTCACTACCCCGGTAAAACTCACAAATTCTAAAAATTAATCTACAATCCCACTGTCGTTATTTCCCGAACTACGATGTTTATTCTTATAAATATTGCGGTAGCCTTTCAGCCGGTCTTCGTTTTTCCAGAACACATAGCGGCCGCAGTTTTTAATTTCGTTGGCAGCTTGTTGCATGTAGGTGTAGGCACGGTCGCGGACGATTTTTACCTGGTGGTCGATTTCTTTTTCGCCATTGGCCTGTGCCAGTACTATGGCCAGTTCGTCGGCAGCAGTAGCCGCCAGCGGAAGTAAAGTAACATCGAAATTTATTAATGCCAATAGTTCGGGGTTGGCCTCACCCAGGGCAACCAGGTTGCTTAAATCCTGTATCATATCGGCATCGCCGGTTCCGTCGGTTATTTCACTTACTTTTTTTAGCAAACGCTCGTCGTTTCGAAAGGCATACCGGAAATCGTGCAGCAAGCGGTCGCGCAATTCGTAAGCTGCCGGACCACGTTCTTCCCATTCTTTTTGGGCATCCTGTGGGGTATGCTGTTCGCGTTTCCACATGGCCTCGGCTGTGCGGCAGGCACCGTTGCGCACCGTTAACGAATCGATGGTGGTTTCGGGCAGGCCCGCACCCGTTAACTCTGCCTTGTCGTCGAGGCTCCATAAATAAAGGTTTTCATTCTCCTGAATTGCACTTTCTACTGGAATTGCAGGTGCTTTTACTTCTTCGGCCGGAATGGCCATAAATGCATCGTAACATGCATCGTAATCTTGTCGGTCTGACATAGTTTGTTGATTTTTGTTCGTATCGGGGATACGAGGTTTAACATATAATTCACCTCAATTTAGGGCTTATGGTGAACATATGCACAATTATTATTTATGTTATGTAGCAGGATGCCGGGAATGAAAAGCCAAAACCGCTTAGCACATTATAAGAGTCCGGGGCTTAATAAGTTGCGTTATATACAGCCACAACCTTTTTGCTTTTGCCAAAGCACAAAATAAACATTAGCACCAGCAAATGTCCTACTGTTTGTATGATGATGATTTTATGATCCTAACGCTTTGCCTTTCAACCGAAATATTTATGGGCTCCGAAAATTCAACCGGTTCTCCATCAATATGAAACGTATTAAACGTCGAATGAATGGTAAACGGATCGCTGATTCGCATAAAATCAATGTATTTCGACTTTTTTAATCGCCCGGAAAAGAGTTGAATCACAAAAGACGGATACAAATAAAACGGGAATGGCTTCACCAACACTAAATCGATAATCCCATCATCAGGTTTTGCTTTTGGAGCAATTAGCGCATTGTTTCCAAATTGCCGGGTATTGGCAATTGTTATCATCTGATAGTGCCCTTGTATTTTTCCACCTTCAGTAAAAATGGTAGCCTGAAAAGGTTTGAAAGCAACAATTGCTTTAAGCGAAAGCCAAACATAATTTAACAATCCGCGCCTTTTTGTATTAACCTGAGTTCGACTTTAAAATATATTCACAGAAAGTTATAATTGCGTCAGATTTGTATTTAAAATTCTGCATTAATAACGGGTTATTTCAAAGAATTTTAAATGCAAAGATGGCGTGAGAAGAACTTTCCCTGTGGGCTTTGCTCTTTTTGCCATAAACTTCCCCCAATTTTCTCGTATTATCCCGATAGTTCTTCGAAAACCGGTGAAAGTTTCTGACTAAAAATAGCGAAAGCTGTGAGCCATTTTAAAATCGAACTCAGGTTTTTAGCAAATGCGTGGGCTATATAAGCATCAAATCCCAGTCCCGATGTGTTTATTGACCAATACTGATTGATTTTTATAGTATCCAGCTCCATCAGATCGCCTTTATCAATATCCTTAAGCAACGCTTTGATATTCCTTCGAAATCCTAATTCCCTGGCAAAACCGTTTCCCGAACCGTTTGGATAAACAGCCAGATATTTATCCGGTTTATTATGCAGGTATTTAATTGCTTCGTTAACCGAACCATCGCCTCCTACAATTACAAAAACCCGGTAATCTTTCATACAAGCTTCAAAAACCCTGTTAACCTGTTTAACGCTTGAGGTAATGATACAACTTAAACTATTATCAATCCTTTTAATCGATTTAAAAATTCCGGAAACTTTCCGGTTTCCGGAAGCTGCATTGAGGATAAAAAGTATTTCCGATTTTTTTATTTGTGACATCTGTAAAGGGATTGAATAGCAATTCGGATCACTTTTTATTTCCTGAATTTTGCGAAGCTTTATGCGTCCCGATCAATTCGAACAATATTTCGCGCGTGTTGTCGGGATATAAAATTTGTATGGCTTTCTCCTGTTGCAGCCAGTCGGTTAAAACCTCCCGAAAAGCACTGATTTTTGAAACAACAGGAATACCCAGCTCGGCCAGCATGGCGGCATTACAAGCCTGTTCGTATTGATTTTTCATAGGAAAAACACACAGTTTTTTACCCATATAAAGTGCTTCGGCCGGAGTTTCAAAACCGGCATTACACAATATTCCGGCACAACTAACAAACGATTGATTAAAACCTTCGAGCGAAACCGGATTAAACCGAATAGAGCCTTTGGAGTAGCTTTTCTGACAGTGTTTTGAGAAAACTTCCCAGCGAACGTTTTTATGCTGCTTAAGAATTTTTTCAATCTCCAAATCGCTGAAGGCAGGTAAATAAACGGTGTAATGCCCCTTATTGCTTACCGCTGCCTTTCGAATGGATGAACGGATTACGGGTGTAAAATTCTGCTTGTCGAGTTGTTTAAAATGAAAGCCATATTGGTATTTGGCCGGGGCATAGTGTTTTAACACGAGCTTTCCAAAATAATCGGTTTTTAATGGACGGGCAGCTTTGGGATGTAAAACAGCGTTTTGGTGACTTAAGCCAACGCACTCTTTTCGTTTTAACTTGCAGGCCCATGCTGTTACTGGCTCAAAATCGGTAATAACCAGGTCGTAGTTTTTTACCGGTATTTTTCTGATATCGTTAATCAACCTACAAAGCCGGGCTTTATAAATGGTTTTCCAGATATCCACATCTCCGCGCTCACCAAAAATGAAGCTAAAACCATAAAGCTTGTATTTTACCTCAAAAGGTAAACGGATATCCCCCTGTATTCCACTCACGAGGATATCCGTTTCACCCTGTTTTCGTAATAAGGGAATAATCTCAGTAGCTCTTGCTAAATGACCATTGCCGGTGCCTTGTATGGCGTATAAAATTTTCACTTCTTAATCGGGCACACACTTATATTAGTCTGTTTTTGTCAGGAAAAACTTCTCAATATCGGCCCAGGAAATGTATTTAAAATTTTGACTTACCAGTTGTTCTCCATCATAATTATACCCATCCTGAACCACTAACATACCTTTAGGAAAATTTGCCCCAAGCGGCACATTGCTTATTTCTATTCCATCGGTTTCTTCCACTCCATCAAAATCGCCTTCGGTAATACGAAAACTTCCCAGGTATTTATTCTCGCCCTGACGTTCGAAAACTGCAAACGAATAATTGCCCTGCGACGAAGCCACCAGGTAGCCGTTTACACTATCGGTAGCATAAATAGCCAGGCCTTCAATATCGTAACGGATGTTCTCGTTCTCTTCTGAACTGAAGGGAATTAAAACACCTGTGGTGGGTGCATCCGGTTCAGCATTAAATTTATGTATTCCTGCTATTTCTTCTCCTATGTAAACAAGGCCAAATGCATCGTCGGCAATAACGCCTTCGGTTTGTGTTTCCAGATTAAAAGCACGTACCAGTTTGGCATCAATTTTATCTTCTTTTGCCAGTAATTCCCATTGCTCTACCTCACCGGCCTTACTGTTTAAAAAAACGTAATATTTACCTGTTTTCGGGCTTTTATACATACCCAGGCCATAAACATCATCTTGCATTTCAGCTTTAATCACCCGGGCATCAACTGCTTTTAAAACACCGCCTTTATGCACCGTATAAAGCGCAATGGAATGCGACGAGCGATTACTGGCTGCCAATACATCAACTTGCTTATCGCCCAAAGGAAACCCGTAACGAAGGTCGCAATTGTTCATATTTCCATCTGCGTAGTAATTAAGAAGCTTGCCGTTTAAATCGTAGGTGGCCAATCCTCCTTTTTTATCGGTACCAATAATAAAAGAATTCGTTACATCGGTGGTATCAATCCATATAGCCGGGTCATCAGCAGAATCCTCGTTTTTGTCCTGAGGAACCGGATCAGTCTCGGCCACAGCTACAACGGTATTTTTGATGTGCTCTCCTGCTTTTCTAGATCCTTCGCTTGGTCGGTTTGTATCACATCCAACAATGCTTACTACCACAATTGCCAATAATACACTTGCTAAAAAAATACGATTACATGTACAATTCATCATCATCTGTTTTATAAAATTGTTTAATGCAAATAGCCGAGAACACAAAAGCGTGTTCTCAGCTTTAATAAATTAAATTTATTCTATGCGATAATTATCGATTTCTCTCGAATTAAAAATTAAACTTTACTCCAAAATTAACTCTTATATCGTAATATTCGGCCTGATAAGTATATTGAGATTCTCCCTGGTAATAACGCAACGGCGTATTCAGGATATTATTGAGTTCGGCAAATACCATAAAATTTTTGTTGAAGTGGTAGTTGGCATTAAAGTCGAGGTACGACACCTGATCATAATACACATCCTCAAAAGCTTTGTCGCTGTATTCTTCAACAAAGTCGCCGGCGTAGTTATACGAAAGACGTGCCGATAACTTTTTACCTTCGTAATACAACGAGGCATTCAAGGTGTTTTCCGGTGTTCCGGGTAGTGTTAAATCATCTTCGTTGCGGTCTTCAATCTGAAAATTGCTAACGGTTGATTTGGTATAGGTGTAGTTGGTATAAACACCAAACTGACGAAGGAATCCGGGTAAAAAGTCGAGCTGACGCTGGAAAGCCACTTCAACACCAAAAAGGGTAGCATCGCCGGCGTTAATGGGTTGTGTAAATTTGTCCCAGGTTTGTCCCAGGTAATCGTAATCCGATTGAATGCCATTCACAATAAAATCGCTGATATCTTTGTAGAAAATACCACCCGACACCAGGCCAATTGATTGAAAGTAATGCTCGGCCATTAAATCGAAGTTAATTGATGTTGTTGGTGTAAGATCAGGATTACCGATTTCAATTTCTACATCTTCGTTGTTCACTTCAACACGCGGAACCAGGTCGATGTATTTTGGACGAGCCAAAGTATTGGTAACACTTGCTTTAATATTTGTGTTCCGGCCCAACTGGTATTTTAACAACAACGACGGCAACACGTTGGTATAATTGTTATCCACCTCTTCTGTATCCACAAGATCCTCAACATCACCATCTTCATCCAAAATCAATTCTTTACCTGAATAATTAATTGAAGTATTTTCAACCCTTAAACCGGCAACAACATCCAGGCTTCCAAACGACTGATCGAAACGCAGATAACCGGCAGTTACATTTTCAGATGCATCAAAGTTTCCGGCCAGTTCTTCCAGGTTCTCTTCACCTTCGTAGTCTCCTGATGTCAGGTCTAAACCACCCAAATACTTTACATCAACATAAGTTCCGGCAACATAATCTCCTGCCAAAAAATCGTCTTTTGTTTTAACAATTGTATTATTAAATGCTCCCGAGTTAAAAGCATCCTCATCAAGCGGTTCGTACTCGTAAAATTTGTTGTCGCGATTTTTGCTTTTACCCTTGTATTTAGCACCAAAGCGCAAAACGCTTGTTCCGTTTTGGAAAGGATATTTAAAATCGACCTTGAATTTTTTATCGATATCTTCGGTGTACTGATGTTCCTCTGTTATTTCATCCAGCTCCCAGTTGCTGTTAAAATCCTGTGCTTCCGGAGTATTGATTATCACTTGTGGTTTTTCAGTATCGCTAACATTCTGGTTAAAATCTACATCTTCAATTTTATATTGCAGGTAACGTTCATTTGGTCGATCCTCGTTTGCTTTTGAGTACGAGCCTTTCCAGTCGATTTCAAAGGCACCAATCTGGTGCTCGCCGCCTAAAGAAAAATGATAAGTACGCTGGTCTTCCAAACGAGCATCTTTATTGGTACCCGCTTTAATCTGACGTTCGATTTCTGCCACATCTTCATCCAGGTCTTTGTATACCACGCGATAGCGGTTTTCCCAGTCGTTACGGTGATTGTACATTACTTTTGCCTCGATTTTATTATTGGCATTAAATTTATAGTCGAGGGCACCGGAGTAACTCTGGCGCAAACGTTGAATTAAATAGGTACGTACCTGCATTTCTTTCATTGTACCATCATCATCCCATTCGGCTTCCAAATCATCAGAACCCATCATGTGGTCCTGTACCGAGGCTGCCAGTGTAAAACCAAGCTTATCATCAAAAAAACGATCGCCATATAAAAGTGAAAAGTTAGGAGCTACTTTACCACGAAGTGCATTGTAGGTTCCTCCAACCGAACCGGTAATACGGCGGGTGTATGGATTCGATTTTGTTACCAGGTTTACCGAACCACCAATGGCATCGGCATCCATATCGGCAGTAACCACTTTGTTTACTTCAATACTCTGAATCATGTCAGAAGGAATAAGGTCGAGCTGAATGGAGCGGGTTTCAGCCTCGGCCGATGGAATACGGTCGCCATCAACAGCAACAGAGTTATACTCAGGAGAGGTTCCGCGAATATTTCCGAAGCGGGCTTCGCCCTGGTCGTATTGCACATTAATGCCGGGAATTCGTTTTAAAGCATCGCCAATATTTTGGTCGGGGAAACGACCTACCTGATCGGAAGAAATGATATTGGTAATGTTCATGCTGCTTTTTTGCTGGTTTAATGCTTTTGACTGGCCTTGCAATGCACCATTTACCACAACTTCTTCAATATCAATACCGGCCTCAAGTTCAAAATTTAGCGTACTCGTTTTTCCGGCGGTTACTGCTACTGTTTTAACAGCCTCTTTAAAACCTATGTAAGAAACCTTTACCTGGTATTCGCCGGCGTCCAATGTTACAATACGGTAAAAACCGTTAACATCGGTCACAGCTCCTTTATGAATATCTTCAATAACAACAGCTGCTCCGGGTAGCGGAAGGTTATCAGTATCCACAATTCTACCGGCTATTGAACCTTTATTTGCGGCATTTTCGTTTTCACCTTCGGCCAACGCATTAAACAGGTTAACAAACAAAAGAATAAAGAGTAAGAGAGATAATTTTTTCATTTTCGATTTTGGTTAATTATTACTCCACAAAAGTCGCTATTACCTCTCCGAAAGCAGTTGCATAACAGTTAAAAGTGAATTAAAAAAAGAAAGTAATCGGTAATTTTTTTGTAATAATTCTGTAATTACAAAAAGGCAAAAAACAAAAGAGGAGGCCAAGAAAGCCTCCTCTTCAAATTGTATATTATTTACTTGCTATTTACCGTTTTCAACCGTATAGGTAACAAAATCCCGGTGTGCTTTAATCAGATTGATGGAATGCATTAACAGGTTTTTCGTTTCACTGTTTATATTGAAAAACAGTACCGAATTACGCGTATTAACATTTTTCGATTTTATACGTTTAATCTGGTTTTTTTCTGTCTTTTTCAGGTATTCAATAATGGCATCGCGTTTCGCAACCAGCTCATCAATACCGTCAAATTTATTTTCTTTAACAACATGTAAGCATTGGTTATAAAACTCATCGAGTTTATTCACTAACTCACTTAACTCACTTGCTTGTGCTTCTGAAAATGGTTTATGATGATTATCAAGATGCTCAAACAACGGCTGTATAAGGAAATTCAATGAATGTGCAATTTCACGTTGGTAATCAACTACCTGAACATAAAAATGTCCGGTATCTACATGATCTTCAATTTTAGAAAGCGTATCAAAGATTTTACTTTTAATCTTTTTTGACTTACTATTTAGCGCATCTTTTAACGCAATACTCTCCTTTAAATCGGTTCTGTTTTCCTGTAAGAAACTTTCTATTCCAACTGAGAAAACTTTATTTGTTGAAATAATGGCATTAACACAGTGTTTTTTACATTTTTGCATTACTTTTTCTGCACCATCTTTTTCCTCAAACGCTTCTTCTTCTTCTTCATTAGCTTTTGCATTACGCTTTTTAAACAAAAATTGAGTACGCACTACCATTAAAATGGCGATTGCAACAAACACAAAAATTAAGAATTTACCACCTACCGAAATCAGCAAGGCTACCACACCCGAAACAGTAAATGCAATTATAGCAGTTAAAAACCAACCACCGATTACGGCAAATACTCCGGAAATACGATACACGGCACTTTCGCGATCCCATGCTCTGTCAGACAGTGAAGTACCCATTGCCACCATAAAGGTTACATAGGTAGTGGAAAGCGGTAATTTTAACGAGGTAGCTATTGCAATTAAAATACTTGCTGTAACCAGGTTTACTGAAGCACGAATTTTATCAAACGCCGGAGTTTCAGGATGATTAACAGGCCCCAAAGAAATTGGAGTAAAACGACGACTTACCGATTCGCGTAAAGTTGTTGGCATTGAACGGCTAAGCGATTTATTAAAATTGAGACTACTTCTTACCATTAAACGTGCAATCATCGATGATCCAAAGCGTTCCATTCCTTCAGACTGGCGCGATAGATTAATTTCTGTTTTTGTTACGGCCTGTGCCTTTTTCGAAAAGATTAATGTAACAACCATAATCAATCCTGAAAGTAAAAGCATATAAATTGGAGTACTACTCTTCCCTGCCAATTTTTCCATGGAGAATGCTTCCGGACTCACACCTGATGCAACCCATGCCTGAAAAGATTTAAAACCGGCCACCGGCACACCAATAAAGTTTACGAGGTCGTTTCCGGCAAAAGCCATTGCCAAAGCAAAAGTTCCAACAAGAACAATTACTTTCAGTATATCAATTTTAAAAATCCAACGTAGTAATTGAATAATAACCGTCCATGCAGCAAAGCTTATTAGCAGCACTGTTAAGGTATTATGTTTCGCCCATTCCTGAATGGTTTCACCCGATTCAAGCGCATAACTGGCAAAGGAAGATCCTTTTATTCCCTTTATGAGCATAAAATAGGTTATGGCAGTAATTGCCAATCCCCCAAATGACGAACCAAAATACTTTAAATTTTTACCGTATTCAAATGAAAACAGCAGGCGGGTAAAATACATCACAATTGCTCCGACAGTAAAGGCCACAAACACCGAAAGCAGAATTCCACTAATAATGGCCAGGGCTTTTTCCGAGTTAATGTAGTGGTACAGTTCGGCAACAACCGATCCTCCAGCCGTTTTAATTTTAACAATCGAAACTGCTACTGCTGCACCCAAAAGCTCAAATACAATGGATACCGTTGTTGATGTTGGCATTCCGAAGGTATTAAACATATCGAGCAAAATGATATCCGTAATCATTACGGCCAAAAATATGACCATGATTTCGGCAAAGTAAAACTGATCGGGATGAAAAATCCCCTTTCGGGCTACTTCCATCATTCCGTTTGAAAAGGTTGCTCCAACCAGAATACCCAAACTGGCCATCAAAAAGATAACCCATTTAGGTGCGGCTTTCGAGCCAATTGCAGAGTTTAAAAAGTTTACGGCGTCGTTGCTTACACCTACAATTAAGTCGGAGATTGCCAAAGCAAACAGTACGACAACCAGAACCAAATAAAAGTTTTCCATTTAGTAGTATTTAATGACGTGTAAAGTCTTGATTTTTGATTGCTATTTTTAACTATTTTTTGTTAGCTGTAACCGGTGGCAAAGTTGCTCTAATCACTCAATTATAATGTTGCATTTATATTACATTTTAATTAATTTACAATTACACACTATTCAAAAAACTCTGACCTACTGCGCATTAACACTTAAACTAAATCATGAAAAAAGCCGGGATAATTTCCCGGCTTGTTAAAATATTGTTTCCAAAATATTTAATTATTCTTTTGAAGCGTATTGGTTATAAAATCTCGGTATGCCTTAACCAGATTTACGGTATGTAATAACAGGTATTCCATCTCCGAAATTAACTTAAAGAATAACTGCGAATTACGCGTATTAACCATCTTATTTTTAATACGTTTGATCTGGTTTTTCTCAATCCGATAAATCTGTTCCAGAATATCGTCGCGCCCTTCAATCAATCCCTCAAGGTTTTCAAAAGATTTCTCTTCAATAACTTTCAACACTTCGTTAAAGAATTTATCTATTCGATTTGCTACATCTTTTAGTTCGGTATGTTGCTCAACAATAAATGGTTTGTGATTATTCTCAACATGCTTAATCATTGGCTCTAACATAAAATGTACGGCATGCGCCATTTCACGTTTATGCTCCATCATTTGCACATAAAAATGACTGGTATCCAATGTTCCTTCGGTAAATTTAGTTACTGTTGAGTAAACTTTATCGCGGTTCTGTTTTGCTTTCCTGGAGAATTTATTGCATGATTCCTGTACCTTTTTCAATCCGGCACGATCTTCTTTGAGGAAGCAATCAATACCTTTCAAAACAATCTCATCGCTTGATCTAACTGCTTTGGCCATTTGTTTCGAACTTTTTTCCAGAATTTGCTCGTGCGCATCGGCCTCTTCAATATCTTCGTCTTCTTCAGCAGTTTGTTGCTCACGTTTTTTCATCATGGTATGCGTACGAATAACCATAACAACAGCCACAACAACAAATACAAAAATCATAAACTTGCCACTAAGGGCAATCAGCAATGCCACCAAACCTGATACTGTAAAAGCAATTAAAGCGGTTAAAAACCAACCTCCGATTACTGCAAATACACCGGAAATGCGGTAAACAGCACTCTCGCGATCCCACGCACGATCAGATAGCGAAGTACCCATAGCTACCATAAATGTAACGTAAGTTGTGGATAGCGGAAGCTTTAAAGAGGTACCAATGGCAATTAAAATACTGGCAACAACCAAATTAACTGATGCCCGCACCTTATCAAACGAAGGTGGGTTCTGGTCATCATCTAAAACATAGGTATGTGGCTGAAAACGCGTACTCACTCCCTCGGTAACTGCTGAGGGCAATATGCTATTTAGACGTTTGTTAAACTTTGTAGTTCCACGAACTATAACACGCGCAGCAAACGACGACCCGAAGCGTTCATCTCCTTCGTTTTGGCGCGATAAATCAAGCGATGTTGCAATTACCGATTTTGCCTTTTTCGACATAATTAGTGTTACAATCATTACTAATCCGGCAATTAACAGCATATAGGTAGGTGTGCCTACTTTGCCTGCCAGCATGGCCATTGAAAAGGTATCAGGGTTTGAAGCTCCTTCTGCTACCCATGCCTGAAATGAGTTATAACCGGCCAGTGGAACACCAATAAAGTTTACCAGGTCGTTTCCGGCAAATGCCATAGCCAATGCAAAGGTCCCGGCCAAAACAACTACCTTCAATATCTTAATTTTAAAAATCCATCTTAACAACTGAATTAACACCACCCAAAACCCAAAGCTGTACAAAAGCATTAATCCGGTGTGATGTTTCACCCAATCCTGAACAGTTTCGCCACTTGCCAACTCGATGCTGGCAAAGGTCGATCCTTTCATTCCTTTAATAACAATAAAATAGGTGATAGCAGTAATGGCCAGTCCTCCAAACACAGAACCAAAGTATCTCATCGGGCCGCGATACTTAAAGGTAAAAATTAGTCGGGTTAAGTATTGGACTATTGCCCCAACCGTAAAAGCAATAAAAACCGAGAGCAATATACCGGTAATAATAGCCAGCGCCTTACTCGAATTGATGTATTGCGACAGCTCCATTACAACCGACCCTCCGGCGGTTTTAATTTTTACAATCGATACCGCCACGGCAGCGCCAAGCAATTCAAAAACTATGGAAACCGTTGTTGAAGTTGGCATCCCAAAGGTGTTAAACATATCAAGCAGAATAACATCGGTAATCATTACTGCCAAAAAAATGATCATGATTTCGGAAAAGACAAACATATCGGGGTGAAAAATTCCTTTTCGCGCTACTTCCATCATTCCACTCGAAAAAGTAGCTCCGATAAGCACCCCTAAACTTGCCATTAAAAAAATTACCCACTTGGGAGCTGCTTTTGAACCAACAGCTGAATTCAAAAAGTTAACTGCATCATTGCTTACTCCTACAATTAGGTCTGATATTGCTAAAGCAAAGAGCACAATAACAAGAATCAAATAAAAATTTTCCATTTAAATTTAGTTTATTAAAGGTCGGCAAATATAAAGTATGTAAAAAGTTTAATCGTTTTGTAATATTAATAAAATATTAACTAACCATGAAATTACCATTAACCAATTAATAACCACTTTTTTATACCGCATTTGAAAACTTAATTTGCAGCGTTAGATTTATCAACAACGCTTATATCTTAATAAAATATACTTAATGAGAACATATTCTTCGAAATTCCTCGCCATCCTGGTTGCTGCAATTTTAACCCTCTTCGCATTTGGGATAACCCTACTTGCACATTTCTTTGGCGAGAACATTCTGGTTATCATTGTTTCAATTTTATTCTTCTTTGTGGCTGCCTACTTTTCCATTTTGTATATCATAAAAAAATACATCATCGACCGAATAAAGCCACTTTACAACACCATTCGCGATTTGCCGTTAAGTGGCAAAAAGATGGAAGAAAAAATCGATTCGAACAGTTTGCTGTTAAACGTAAAATACGAAGTTGAAGAATGGGCAAAAACACAGTTGAAAGAGATAGAACGATTGAAGGAACTGGAAAAGTACCGAAAGGATTTTGTAGGCAATGTTTCGCACGAATTAAAAACACCAATTTTTAACATTCAGGGTTATGTATTAACACTGTTGGAAGGAGGCCTGGAAGATCCAAAAATAAATAAACTCTACCTGAAACGTACCGAAAAGAGCATCGACCGCATGGTTTCAATTGTTGAAGACCTGGAGTCGATTACCAAACTGGAATCGGGCGAGCTGAAACTTAATATGACCCGTTTTGACATTGTTAAAACAGTTGAAGAGGTTATTGAAATGGAACACTGGCAAGCTATGGAGAACAAAATATCGGTGAATATATTGAACAGACCCGATAAACCGATTTTTGTCAGGGCCGATAAAAAACGCATTCTGGAGGTTATTACCAACCTGATTGTAAATGCGATAAAATACGGTAAGCCCGAAGGCTATGTCAACATCTCTTTTCATGATTTGGAAGACAATATAATTGTTGAGGTTGCCGATAATGGAATTGGAATTGAGAAGAAAGACCTTAGACGAATATTTGAACGTTTTTTCAGGGTCGACAAATCACGATCGCGTGAGCAGGGAGGAACCGGACTTGGCCTCTCGATTGTAAAACACATTATTGAAGCCCACAATCAATCGATAAATGTTAGAAGTGTACCCGAGCAGGGAACCACTTTTAACTTTACACTTGAAAAGCAGAAATAAAAGAAAGAAAAAGTTTCGCGTAAATAACACGCTGTTGTGGCTTTTAATTTGTATTTTGCCTTGATTATTCGAAGTGTTACTTTCGTGATTATTTTTTGTTTAAAGAAAAGTTAATTGTTCTTTAATAAGTAGCACGTACTTTTGTTCAAGAATTTTATGTTATGAGTGAAAACGAATTTAAAGTTTTATTGGTTGACGACGAATTGGATATCCTTGAATTCCTAAGTTACAACCTTGAAAAAGAAGGATATAAGGTTTACACCGCAAAAAATGGGGTGGAAGCTATAAAGGTGGCTGAAAAACACGTTCCGCACCTAATTATACTCGACGTTATGATGCCTGAAATGGATGGTATTGCTGCTTGCGAAGAACTTCGGAAAATACCCTCGCTGAGCAGTACAGTTATTGCATTTTTAACAGCCCGTGGAGAAGATTACTCACAAATTGCGGGATTTGAAGCCGGTGCTGATGACTATATAACCAAACCGGTTCGTCCAAAAGTATTGGTAAGCCGGGTAAAAGCATTGTTAAAACGTACAGGCGAAGCAGCCCAACCCGTTGAGGTAGTTGACACCAATACCGTTACCATTGGCAACCTGCTAATCGACAAAGAGCGTTACCTGATACGGATTGGCGATAACGAAATGATATTACCACGTAAGGAATTCGAATTGCTTTCCTTACTCGTTTCAAAACCGGGAAAAGTATTTACTCGCGAAGAGATTTATTACTCGGTGTGGGGCGAAAACGTTGTGGTTGGCGATCGTACCATCGATGTTCACATCCGAAAATTGCGCGAAAAAATTGGTAACGAGCACATTAAAACCTTAAAAGGTATTGGTTATAAGTTTGTTGAATAACAGCAATACAAAGGATAAAACAAAAGGGGCTTTTTTAGGTCCCTTTTTTTATACAAAATAAATAACAAGGTATAGCATAATAAAGCCAAGCCCATAGCCGGCAGCCAATTGTTCAACACTGTGCTTTTGTAAACTCAGCCTTGCACTACCAATTAGTCCCGAAAGCAATACAACGATTAAGACCGAATAAACCGGGTTTATGCCATTGCGGAACGCCAGGGCAAATAAAGCACCCGAAAGGCCACCAATGGTAGCCATGTGGTTACTAATGTTCCATTTTAGCGAAATAACAAGCAAAGCAACAATTAGTAATACCGAAGCCAGCATAAACAATTTAAATTCGGGAACTGCCTGTACTTTTCGTAAGAGAAAAAATCCCAGGTAATAAAACAAGGCAGAACTCAGTAGCGGAATTAACCGGTCGCGACTATCGGGCATGTTCACATCAAATTTCGGATTTAATGACAACACGGCTACCGAAAGCATTGGCAATATGCAAGTGGTAAAAAATACTACCAACAATACAAACCGTTTGGCTTCCCAAAGCAGTAATTCAAAATAAAAACCCGAGTTGAATAACAAAACCATACCAAGTGTAGGCACGATTACAGGATGAAAAACAATGGATATGACTTTAGCCAGTTTTCTATCCATTTTATAACTCTTTGCGTAGGCGAGCAACCGGTATTCCCATTTGCTCTCTGTATTTTGCCACCGTACGGCGGGCAATATTGTATGATTTTTCTTTCAGAATCTGGGCCAGTTTTTCGTCGGTTAATGGCCGGCGTTTATTTTCGCCCTCAATACATTCCTGAAGGATTTTTTTAATCTCGCGGGTCGATACTTCTTCGCCATCATCCTTTTGCAAACCTTCGGAGAAAAAGTATTTCAACGGGTAAATTCCAAAGTGCGTTTGAATATATTTACTGTTTGAAACCCTTGAAATAGTTGAGATATCGAGGTCCGTTCTTTCGGCAATATCCTTTAATATCATCGGGCGCAATTTGGTTTCATCGCCTTCCTGAAAATATTCTTTCTGAAAACTAATTATTTCAGACATGGTAAGCAGCAATGTGGTTTGACGCTGGTGAATAGCATCGATAAACCATTTTGCAGAATCCATTTTTTGTTTCACAAAACTAAGTGCCTCTTTATCGTTTTTCTGCGACTTCTGGTTTTGGCTCATTGTTTTTAGCATATCCGAGTAGGTTTCGTTAATCTTTAACTCGGGCACATTTCGCTGATTAAGCGATAAGCTCAATTCTCCATCAACCAGTTCCAGAATAAAGTCGGGAACAATGTGCTGATTCGATTTATTTAAAGGATTACTGTAGGAACTACCGGGTTTTGGATTCAGTTTCAGCACTTCATCTATTCCCTTTTTTAGCTCCTCTTCCGACAGTTCAAGCTTCGACCTGATTTTATCGTAATGTTTCTTGGTAAATTCCGCAAAGTAATCTTTTACAATGGTTTTCGCCAACTTATATGTTGCTTCTTCTTTACGGTCTAATTGCAGCAACAAGCATTCGCGCAAATCGCGGGCAGCAATTCCCGGTGGGTCAAATTCCTGAATAACCCGAAGTATTTTTTCCAGTTTCTCTTCTGGCACATCCAGGTTCATATTAAACGCAAGATCGTCGCTAATGGCCATCAAATCACGGCGCAGGTAACCATCGTCATCAATATTGCCGATAATATATTCGGCAAGTTGCTGCTCCTCCTCATTCAGGTCGGTCAGCCCCAGTTGTTCGTTTAAAAACTCGTGAAAACTAATGCCAACCGAAAACGGAACATCGATGTATTTATCGTCTTTTGAGTAATTATTTACATTGAGTTTATAAGTAGGAATTTCATCGTCTTCGTAATAATCGTCCATCGAAAATTCTTCATTATCGATGTCGGTATTATTATCCGAATCGTCGCTTCCCTGCTCATCGGCTACTCCCGGATTATCAGACTCGAGCTCTAACACCGGATTTTCTTCCAGTTCCTTTTTTATCCGTTGCTCGAGTTGCATAGTTGGGATTTCCAAAAGCTTTATCACCTGTATTTGTTGAGGCGACAGCTTTTGGAGCAGCTTCTGTTGTAATGATAATTTTTGCTCCATAATCCCAATTGATAACCCCGTAAAAATAACATTTTTTTCGGAGTAAGTTTTCTAAATTACACCATCAAAATTCAGCATTTTTTGGTGTACGTGGAAAAGCAATTACATCTCTGATGTTACCCATTCCGGTTACAAAAAGGATAAAACGTTCGAAACCAAGACCAAATCCACTATGCTCTACCGATCCGTAGCGGCGTGTATCAAGGTACCACCACATTTCTTCTGCCGGAATATCCATTTCCTGCATGCGGGTTGTCAGTTTTTCCAGGTCTTCCTCGCGTTGCGATCCGCCAATAATCTCGCCTATTCCGGGAAACAAAACATCCATGGCACCTACGGTTTTCCCGTCAGGGTTTTGTTTCATGTAAAATGCTTTAATGTCTTTTGGGTAATCGGTTAGAATTACCGGACACTTAAAATGCTTTTCAACCAGGAAGCGCTCGTGTTCGCTTTGTAAATCAACACCCCAATCAACCGGGAACTGGAATTTTTTCTTTTTATATGGTTTTGAGTTCTTCAGAATATCAATCGCCTCGGTGTAGGTTATACGTACAAAGTCGTTATTCAAAACAAATTCCAGCTTCTCAATTAAATCCATTGAGCGCTGATCCTGCGGTTTATTTTTTTCTTCCTGTTGAAGTCGTTGTGCCAGAAACTGCAGGTCGTCCATGCAATTTTCAAGCGCATATTTTATACAATATTTCAGGAATTCCTCGGCCAAATCCATATTGTCTTTCAAATCGTAGAAAGCCATTTCCGGTTCAATCATCCAAAACTCTGCAAGGTGCCGTGTGGTGTTTGAATTTTCAGCCCGAAACGTAGGCCCAAAGGTGTAAATCTCTCCCAATGCCAGTGCTCCCAGCTCACCCTCAAGCTGTCCCGACACGGTAAGGTTGGTTGCCCTTCCAAAAAAGTCTTCGGCGTAATTAATCTCGCCCTCATCAGTTAGCGGCGGATTTTTAGGATCGAGGGTTGACACACGAAACATTTGTCCGGCCCCTTCAGCATCGCTGGCAGTTACAATTGGTGTGTGCAGGTAGTTAAATCCTTTTTCGTTAAAGTATTTATGAATGGCAAAAGCCATGGCATGCCTGATGCGGAAAACTGCACTAAAAGTGTTGGTACGGAAGCGCAGGTGTGCGTTTTCGCGCAAAAACTCAAGCGAATGTTTTTTGGGCTGAATCGGATATTTTTCCGGGTCGGCTTTACCCAGCAAATCAATTGATTTGGCATTTAGCTCTACGTTTTGTCCACTACCGGCCGATTCTACCAGTTCACCCGTAACAGCAATGGCTGCTCCGGTTGTAATATCGCGTAACAATGCTTCTTCAAAACTTTCCACATCAACAACCACCTGAAGATTATGAATGGTTGACCCGTCGTTAAGGGCAATAAAGTTTACATTTTTGCTTCCTCGTTTTGTACGTACCCAACCCTTGGCAACCACTTCGCTGCCTGTTTCTCCATGCTTCAGTATGTCTTTAATTTTCAAACGTGCCATGATATTTCTTTTTTATCTGCCTTTTAATGTCTGATTCTGACCTGTCTGCGGTCATTTTATACTTCTCGATTTTTCGAGCTTACAAATTTATATTTTCTTGGGAATAATAGGACGAGAAGAAACATTTTCATTAGTTTTTTAATACTTACATGAAAAACACCCCCTTTTGTCGCGGGCACTTTTAACAAAAAGCTTATAAAAACTTAAAGGCTGTCGGTACCGACAGCCTTTAAGTGCTAAAAAATATATTTTGCAATAACTATTTGTTCCCGTTTGAATTGCCTTGTGCACTTCCCTGGTTTCCGTTTGATCCGTTATTTCCGGCTGCATTGTTGCCGGCACTATTTGTTTCATTTTCACCTTTTCCCGGGTTGCCATTGGCTTCATCAGCTCCGGTACCATCACAATCCTCGTTCGGGGTGTTACCATCATTACCATTTTCTGCTGCATTACCCTGATTGTTGCCTTTATTTCCGTTGCCATTCTCATTTGCCGAAGTGCCCTTACTGTTTTCATTTTCGGCGGCAAGAATTTCTGCCAGTTCAGCTGCGGTAATGTATTGCGCTTCGTAAGTGGCATTTTGGGCAGCCAATGCTCCAACAAATGCACGCATATGGTTTTCCGACCCTTTTAGCAGGTTTTGATAAACCCCTGTTATATCATCGCTTGAAGTTTCTTTTAACAGTTCCTGCAGGTCGAAAATATCCAGATCTTCAATGGTTGCTCCAACTGTAAGTGCCTCAGCCAAACCTACCGAGCCCACTTCAATAAGCGCTGCATACAGGGCAGCGAATTCCTCATTCGAAAATTCGCCGGCAACCTCCTGTGCTGGATCTTCAATACCATATCCATTTAGAAGATTTAAAACCGCGTTAGTATGTGCAGCTTCACTTTTTGCAATATTTTCGAATATAGCCTGGCCGTATAATTCATAAAATTTAAGGTAAACATCGTGCGCCAGTTTTTCTTCTTCGCGCATTAAAACCAGGCCGGATATGTCGGCTTCTGTTAGTTCATCTTCGAATGTACATGAATCGCCTGGTGTGCTATTCATTTCCAAACTTTTATCGGCCAATGCCATCGATTCTTCAATTTGTTCCGATTCGGAACAGGCTGTGAACAAGAAGCTTGCTGCCGCAACTGCTAAAATTGTTATAAAATTTACTTTTTTCATGATCTGATTATTTAATTGTTTTGTTACTTCCTGATGTTGTTTTGTTCTTAATTAAATCCCTTTTCTTCAATAACTTCAAATTCCGCTTCATTTATGGTATCGGTGTTACTGTGCTGGCAGTCGGTTGAGTGGTTGTGCTTATTCCCCCGACCCATATGTCCCTGGCAATTGCCAGTGTGGTTGTGGTTTGCGCGCGCAAGAGTTCCGTGTCCGTTTCCATACCCGGAGTTATTTCCTTGCCCTCTGCCCACGTTCTGATTTCTTCCGTAACCTGCATTGGCGTGCAGCCGGCTGTATTGCTCCTGTTGTTTGTCTGTTAACAAATTTTGAACGGCTTTGCGATGCGCCTCAACGGTTTTCAGCATTTCGGTTCTGATTTCGCTTTTTTCAACAGCATTGTTTGTTGAACGGCGTTTTGTGCGCAGTGCTTCCATCGTTTCGTGGTGCGCTGCTTCCATTTTATCAATTTGTTGGTGCTGCTCTTCGGTAAGGCCCGAAATGCTGCTTAAACAATTGCTTTTTGGGTTTTGGTTAAAACCATTTCCGTTTCTGTTTCCTTGTGCAAAAGCTGTTGTGCTTGCTAACACCAGGGCAAAGATCACCCAGGCAATGTTTTTTAACTTGCTAGTTTTCATCTGTTTAAAATTTTAAGATTTAAAAATGAAACGTATGATGAATTTTATTGGCCATTTTATTTCATCCCGCTTCCGATAATGATTTTACGTTTGTTTATTCGTTAATCGGCCTGCTGCGGTGGCGCCCACCACGTTGAGGCAACGAAACATCTTCTTTTGATTTTGTCATCGACAGGAAAACATCATTCAATTTTTCCTGTTGCTCTTCAGTGCAAACCTCTTTCATATCGAGGTAATAAGCAATAGTTAAATCCTTAAGCTCGGTGTGTAAGGCTCCAATTTCGGTTGAAATAGCTTTTAGTGCCGTGCTGTCCGGATAATTTTCTCCCATTTCTTCAACCATTGTAATCCGCAGCTCGGTCATTCGGTCGGAAATTTCCCGTGCATTTCGGTTGTAGGCACGGTTTAAATTCCGAAATGCATCCATTTGATCGGCTTGCAGGTTTAGCTGCTCGCGGAAAAAACGCGTGCGTTGTTCCGAGGGCATTTCTACCTTTTGCCTGACGGCTTCAGCTGCCTTTTTATCCTGCTGTTTGTGGTACCAAAACGAAATACCCATCGACAAGTTGGTGCCCACCAGAATTACAATAACCCAAATTAGTATCCGGTATGTATTTTTTGTTGCCATGTATTATTCCATTAAAAAAGTTTCAATAGGCTCGGCGTCCAATTCGTTCCAATAGGGTATCAACTCCTGTGCTTCAGCGTTATTACCGGCATTTAAAGTTGGAGTTTGCCCCAGTTTAAAACCTCCGTAAACTCCCAATAGCAGAATAACTGAAAATGCTACCGGCTGTAAAACCCGCACCAAAACGGGCCGTGCTGCCACTTGTTTACCGGCTGTGTTTTCGAGTCTTGCCTTTACTCGTGTAAAAAAGAAAGGATTTTCGTCTTCTACCTTATCGGCTTCGATAATACTGAGTGTTTTTTTCATTTCTTCTGCAAAGTGCGCACAAAGTGCACATTGTTTCAGGTGCTGCCGTACCTGCTCCATTTCTGAAACCGGGAGCTCCTGCTCTACGAAGAAAATTAATTTTTTATGTACTAACTTACAGTTCATCTTTTCAGTATTTGTTTATATGACACGCTCATTTTTAAAAACTTGCATTTTATATGCACTTTTTTTTGTAACACTTATACAATTTTTTTTGCAGGCCCTTTTTTGCCCTAAACAACAGCGATTCGACCGACGAAACCGACAAATCCATTACTTCTGCAATCTCCTGGTACGACAGTTCTTCGTACTTGCTTAAAGTAAAAGCTACTTTTTGCTTTTCTGGCAAACTATTTATGGCCTCTCTCAGCATTACAGCTCTTTGTTTGTTTTCGAGGTCGTATTCGGGCTCATCGGCAGCGGCCCCCGGCACTTTAAGCAATTCGTTGTTTTTGGCGGCTACTTCGTCTTCAAACGAACGAAACCACTTGTGTTTTTTATTATCGCGAATGTGGTTTAACGAACGGTTTACCGCAATTCGGTACATCCAGGTTGAAAGTTTGGCATCGGCCCTGAAATTTTTAACATTACGATACACCTCAACAAACACATCCTGGGCAATATCCTCGGCATCTTCGCGATTGTGCAACAACCCATAACAGGTGTTTACCACCAGTTTCTGATGGGTATCAACCAACTTTTTAAAAGCCAGTTCGCTGCCTTGTTTCAGTTGTTCTATAATTTCGGTGTCTGACATTCAGGATATTAAAATACCAATTTCAGAAAAAATACGGCACTATTCCGACAGGATTTTGTAAACATCGCGCGGTGGAAGATTATTGTTTTCGCCAATGGTGCGCAAGGTTTCGTTGGCTTGTGCATTAATATTGTTGGCTTTCAGAATTTGCAGCAATTCGTCGCTTGTTTTATTCAGCTCTTTTGCAAAATCGTCAATGGTTTTTCGACCAACCCCCATGCCTTGTCCCTGGTTGGCCGGCTTTTTGGCCAATATTTCGTAAATGGCCATTGGCGTAGTGCGATTTGTCACGGCTATTTGCTGCAAGCTTTGGCTGTGGGTATTGCTGAAGTGTATGTTATGGCTTTCAAGTTTTTGTGTGAGCACGCTAACTTCACCAATTTCGAGCTGTGCGGCCAGTTCGTCGAGGCTTAACAATTCGGCATGCGCCACAGGTGCCCGTTCTTCGGTTTTCTCCCACGAGTTGGTGACATTTTCACCCAGCACCATAATGGTTTTAAACGGCGGTACAGAAAACACGGTTCCGAAGAAAAACACCAGTACCATGAGCACCGAAAGTGCCAGCTCTTTTTTCTTATTAAATCCTTTTGATGATTTTGATTTAATGTAGGATACAAAGGCTTTCCAGTTTACCGAGAACAGGTGAAAAATTGAAAGCACAATAAAACCCAGCGAGAATATTGTATGAATGGCCTGCCAGCCTTCTTTCGAGAACCCCGCCAGCTCCCAGTTTACCCAATGGGCGTAGCGCCCCGGAGGTGCCACATATAAAATTACACCCGATACCAGAATAAGCAGCATGGCCCAGGTTAATCCAAAACTTATAAATGCGCGCCAGCTAAATTTCGATTTCATATCTGCTAAAATTTTGTTGTTTAGGGTTGGACACCACTACATTTAAAAACTTGCGCGGGGTCCTGAAAATTGAAAAAATCAACCGGAATCACTAATCATTATATTTAATCCTCCCGGATGCTGCTCAATGGAACCATCCCCGGGACTATTCTTTATGACGAATGCCTTTTTCTATTACGACTGGAGTCAAATGATGGAACAGATAACTTCATGCTCACGAGGCATTGCGTGGGATACAGTGCTTCGAAATATTCAGGATTTGATAAGCAAAAATATTTTGCAAAAAGAAGCCAGTGGAGGAAGATGTAAAAATTAGGTATTAAAATCCTAAAAACAATAGATGAAAATACCTGTTATGCTGTTCATACCACACCAGCTTTTGCATAAGGAAACATAAAAGAAAAAAGATGAACGACTCCAAGAAATATAAAACGGTAGATGAATATCTTGACCGTCAGTGCGAAAAAACGAAGGAAAGGTTGATTGAACTTAGAGATTGCATTTACCGGGCAGCACCAAACGCAATTGAAATGATTAATTATAACATCCCTGCTTATGCCTTAACCGAAGGGGGCAAACGCGATCAACAGATTATGATAGCCGGGTATAAAAAGCATATTGGTTTCTATCCACACCCGACAGTTATGGAGAAATTTGACCAGGAACTTTCGGGCTACAAGAAAGGTAAAGGTTCGGTACAATTCGCAGTTGACAAACCTCTTCCCAAACATTTGATTATAAAAATGGTTAAACATAGATTAGCACTCATAAAAAAAGGAAAAGTTTAAATTGCCTGTTGCTGCAATAATGAAACCAGACTATGGAAAAACACCGTAAACCACTTTCAACAAAAAAGCCTCCAGTTGCTTCGAACAACCATACCATTATTAAAGATTGGATGGCTAATGGAATTATGCCGGGGATTCAACCGGTTATAAAATCAATCGATAAGCTGATTACTGATTCAATTCCGAATCTTCAATACGCCATTAAGTGGAGCAAAGCCTATTACGGCTCAGAAAAACTTGGTTGGTTAATTGAACTTGCAGCCTATCATGTATCAGCCAATATTGTGTTTCTGAGTGGTGCAAGCTTTAATCCGAAACCTCCTCTTGGAAATGACGAGCAGTCGAGATATATTAAAGTGAAAACAATTGAAGAGCTTAATAACGAAGAGATTCTGGATTACATTGAACAGGCAGGGCGTACAAATGGTTGGAAATAACGAAAACAAACCACCAACTGTTTTTAAAAATAAAACCTTTACCAATCGTCTTCAGAGTGCTGGTCTCACTCAAAGTAAGAATCGCTCTATTTAATACCGGCTATACTTCTTTAGCCGGAACCTTTTTCCGCTCCATCCAATAATAAGCTATAGGCAGTACCAAAAGGGTTAAAAAAGTAGAGGTTACCAAACCGCCAATTACAACGGTTGCCAGCGGGCGTTGTACCTCGGAGCCAGGACCTGTATTAAAAGCCATTGGAATAAAACCCAAACTCGCTACCAGGGCCGTCATCAACACCGGGCGCAAACGATCTACCGAGCCTTCAATTACCAGTTTTCGCAGGTCGCCTTTTTTCTCTTTCCGCAGCATATTTATATGATCGACCAGTACAATACCATTAAGCACCGCGACTCCGAACAGGGCTACAAATCCGATACTTGCGGTTACCGACAAATACATACCTCGTACCCACAACAAGAAAACACCTCCTGACAAGGCAAATGGTAAGTTCAGTAAGATCAGCAATGCGTATCGCATTTTTCCGAAGTTCAGGTACATTAAACCAATAATAATAAAAATGGAAAGCGGAACAACCAACAATAAATGCCGCATTGCCCGGCGCTGATTTTCAAAAGTACCGCCATAATCGATAAAGTAACCCGATGGAACGCTGGCACTTTTATCAATAGCTTCCTGTAATTGTGCCACGTAAGTTCCCAAATCAATATCCTTAATGTTTATCCCAACAATTAATCGGCGCCAGCCGTTTTCGCGTTGTATTTCGCGGGGGCCTTCCTGCAGCTTGATGTTTGCCACACGTTTTAACGGAATGTAGCCACCACCGGGCAAATGCACGGGTACTTCGGCAATCATAGGCAGTTCGTTTCTAATATTTTCGGGATAGCGTACCACAATACCAAAATGTCGTTGTCCTTCGTACAACTGACCGGCTTCCTGCCCGCCAATTCCGGCTTCCACCACTTTTTGCACATCATCCACATTTAACCCGAACGATGCCACCGCTTCTCTGTCGATATTAATAGTAAGGTAGGGTTGCCCCACCGATTGTTCCACATAAAAATTATCGGTTCCGGGAAGGCTACTCAGCAGGGCCGAAATATCAACTCCAATCTGATCGAGCACTTCCAGGTCTTCGCCATAAATTTTAACGGCCAAATCAGATTTCACCCCACTTGTTAATTCATCAACACGCATGGCAATAGGCTGGGTAAAGTTGTAGGCTAAGCCGGGTTCGGTTAGCAGGTAGGGTTCAATACGGGTAATAATATCTTGCTTGGTAACCCCTTTGGGCCACTCTTCAATGGGTTTTAGAACCACCCACACATCGGTTTGGTGCACACCCATCCAGTCGTTAGCCAAATCAGAGCGCCCGGTTTTGGGCACTACGGTTTCAATTTCAGGAATGTTTTCCATTAGTTTTCCGGCCAGCCAGTCGGCATTTTCCATCGATTCTTCCAACGTTACCGAGGGCATCCGTACCTGTTCAATCAGGATGGAGCCTTCATCAAGCTCGGGCAGGAATTCGGTGCCGAGACGGGTCATTAAAAAAATGGAAACCAAAAAGATAGCCAGTGCCGAAGAACCCACAAACCACAGGCGGTTCATGTTCTTTTCCAGACCCTTTTGGTAGCGTGGCCGCATCCATTCAATCAGGTAATTTCGTCGAACTTTCACTTTTTTCCGAAAAACAATTGAAGCCATAGCCGGCACAAAAATTAAAGCCAGCAATAGCGAACCAAAAACGGCAGCTGCCACAGTTATTGCCATTGGCCGGAAAAGAATACCCTCCATTCCTTTAAAGGTCATTATAGGCACATAAACCATCAGAATAATGAGTACCCCAAAAAAGATGGGCCGCACCACATGGTTGGCAGCTTTGCGTATTACCTCGTCCTTGTCTTCTTTTTTGTTTTTCTGCAGGTCGTGTACAATGTTTTCCACCATTACAACCGACCCGTCAACCACCATTCCAAAGTCGATGGCTCCCAGGCTCATCAGGTTAGCAGCCAGTCCGAATTCGCGCATACCAATAAATGCAAACAACATAGAAAACGGGATGACCATAGCCACAATAAGTGCACCTGAGATTTCGCCCAGTAATAATAAGAGCACTACAATTACCAAAAAGCCCCCTTCCATTAAGTTGGTTGATATGGTTGAGGTGGTTCGTTTAATCAAATCTGATTGATCGTAAAACTTTTCAACGCTACCCCCTTCGGGCAGGCTTCTGTTTATTTCTACTATTTTATCTTCAATTTCGGCAATTACTTCGCGTCCGTTTCCGCCCCGCAACATCATAACAATGCCGGTAATTACTTCGCCTTGTCCGTCTTTTGTTACACCTCCCTGTCTTATTTGCTTTCCTTCAACAACCGTTGCCAGGTCTTTTATAAAAATAGGTTTGTTATCAATATTTTTTACAATAATATTTCGCACATCATCCATACTGCTTATCTGGCCAACACCCCTAATTATATACTGTTCGCCATTGTGTTGAATGAAATTTCCTCCTGACACACTGTTGTTTTGGGCAATAGCATCCATTACCTCGGAAATGCCAATATTGTAGGTACGCAACAACCCGGGTTGAATTATTACATTGTATTGTTTAACAAAGCCCCCGAACGAATTTATTTCGGTAACTCCTTTCACAATTTTTAGCTGAGGGGCGATTAGCCAATCCTGAATTTCGCGCAATTCGGATAAGGAGTAGCTGTCGCCTTTAACAACATACTGGTAAATTTCGCCAAGTGCTGTTGATATTGGCCCCAACGAAGGACTTGAAACTCCCGGAGGCAGTTCGTCAATTATTGATTGCAGGCGTTGGCTAACTATTTGCCGCGCAAAATAAATGTCAGTTCCCTCCTCAAACTCAACGGTAACTGCCGATAGTCCGAACTGTGAAATAGAACGCACTTCTGCCACACTTGGCAGGCCGTTCATGGCCGTTTCAATGGGATAGCTCACCAGTTTTTCTACATCGAATGGCGAGTAGCGGCCGGCTTTGGTAATCACTAATACCTGAACAGGCGTAACATCGGGCTGCGAGTTAATGGGCAGGTTTATTAGCGAGAAATAACCGCCAATGGCCATAAGTAAAACAAGAGCCAGGGCCACATATTTTTGACGAACACTAAATGTGATAATATTTTGAAGCATCACTTGACGGTTTTTAAGTTTTATTCTTCAGAAATTAGTTCGAAACGAGACAAAGCTTTTAAGCTGAAAACTTTTGTAACAGCCACTTCTTCGTCGGGCATTAGCCCCGAAGCCACATATACGTAATCATCTGCAAGTTCTACAATCTCGATGGGCCGACGCTCAAAAGTATTGGCATCCTTTTTTACAAAAACAACAGCCTGGTCGCCATCATAAGTAAGTGCCTGTAACTTTACTGCAATAATTTCTTTTTTCGATTCAGAGGTAATAGACAACCTCAGGTTTTCGCCCGGTTTTGGCCAGTGGTTGGTTGATGGCACAACAATGTTCACAACAACCGAACGGCTGTTTGCATCCAATCCCGGGTTAATGGATGTAATTGTTGCCTCGATCAGCATGTCTTCCTGTTCGCGTTTTGTTAGCACTACTTTATTACCCGGCTCAACCAGTGTGGCATCACCAGGCGAAAGGTAACCGCGCACCAGCACCTGCCTGGTATCGAGCACACGCGAAAGATTCTCAAGAGCATTTACCGATTGCCCCAGTTCAACAAAGTTTCTCTCGATAACACCATTTATGGGCGCTAAAATCTTTAAGGTGGGCTCCACATTACCCGAGCTTGAAAATTGCTCAATCTCGCTTGTTGATACACCAATTGCTCGCAGCTTGGCATAGCTTGATTTTAATGCTGCCGAAATCCTTTGATATTCGGCGGTTGCTTGCTCCAACTCATTGGCCGAACTTATTTTTTCATCTACCAGTTGTTTTAAGCGAGCCAGGCGGCTTTTTTGATAGGCCTCCTGGGCAAAAGCCTGCAGGTATTCCGAAATCAGATTGCCATACTCAAGGCTCTGAATACGAAACAACTCCTGCCCTTTATTCACCCAATGGCCCTCGTAAACCTTTATAGCTGTAACCTGCCCGTTTATTGGCGTACTTATAATACTGGAATGGCCCGGTGCCGGAAAAACAACTCCGGGAGCCACCAGCTGATGGTCGATATATTCACTTTGAATTCTTTCGGTTGTTACAGCCAGTTCCTCCCGTTCTTTGTCAGAAAGCTTAACCAACATAACTTTTCCGGTGTTTTCTTTTAACGATGGAGGAATTTCCGCCGGGGCTTCAGCCTGCGTTTGTTCTTCTTTTGGGTTTGAACTGCACCCCCAAAAAGAAAGGGCCAATACGATGGCAATAATTTGTACAAAATAAGTTTTCATTTATACGTAGTATTTTGTGTAAAAAAGATTTCCTGCTGAGCTGATGTAAAACCAACATTCACCGGGCATTCCTTTTCAATAGTTTAATAAATTAACTCCTGGTTTATAAATTGTTCCAGGGCAACCAACTGCAGATAATAATCGCGTAATGCGGTTAAGTAACGCTGCTCGCTTTTTAAAAATATTTGTTGTGCATTTAACAGCTCCAGTAAATCTATTTCGCCCAGCTGATAGGCTTTTAACGACATGCTTTGCAGGCTCGAGGCCCGCTCTTTCATTGACGAATGATAACGGTTTACAATAGAACGGCTTACCGAATAATTGTGCCAGGCATACTCAATTTCCTTTTTCATATTCAGCTGAATTTCCTTCTGGCTCCACAGCAACTCATCCTTTTTGGCATGTGCCATTTGTATTTTCCCTTTCTGCTCAAAAGGAAACCAGATGGGAATGCTAAGGCCCAGTTCAAATCCATTAAAATCATATCCCGTTCCGTAGTCTTGTTTATACAGGCTAAACCTAACATCGGGCAGAATGTTGCTTTTTGCTTCTTTCAAATAAAAATCAGAAGCATTTAGCAGGTTTACCGATGCCCGGTAAGCGGGTTGCTCTTCCTGAACCGCCAGTGCCTGAATTTGTGAAATATCAATATCCGTTGCATAAAGTGTATCAGCAAAACTGATACTGTATTTCTGCTCTTCAATTGCCAGGCCAATCAAATTAAACAATCCATAACGAGCCTGGTGCAAAATCCACTCTGATTGATCCAGGTCATTTCGGGCTTCATCGAGTTGTATCTCGGCATTGGCCAGGTCGATACCATTGCCCATACCGGTTTCAAACTTGGTATAAACAGCATTGTATAAGTTTTGTGCCAGGTTTAGCTGGTTTTGCCTCGACCGTTGCAAATACAGGGCATAAATTACTTCAATGTATTTGCCCTTTACCCGGGCACTCACTTCTTTCTCTTTTGCCCGAATTACATTTTCCTGGGCCTGCACCTCTTGTTTTAGTGCTTTTACGCGGTACACTGCCGTTAACGGAAAATCTATTTCCTGTGTTATCGCCACCCGTTTTTCTGCAAATGGTGTAGTAGGATCATCACTAATCCCCTCTTTAAAGTAGCTAATTTCGGGAGCTGCAATTCCGGTATTGATGCGCCATTCATTTTCTTTTTGCAACAATCTTGCCCGCAGCTGATTCAATTCGGCATTATGCTCAACTGCCTTGCTTACGGCTTGCTCAATAGTTAACAATTCGTTTTGCCCATAGGCATCAGCAATAAGAAAGAAAAAGAAAAGCAAACATGTTGCGCTTAGTTTAACCATGGTTTTTATGAATTTAACAATCAAATTATTATGCATGAAGTTACAAAGTATACGGCAATTTGTTTATATGATGTTATATAAATATTCTATTTGCCTGAACACAGTCACCTGCTCACACTTGTGAGCTTACGTTTATAATTTGACACGAGAAGAATAAAAAACCTGCGTTGTTATTCCGATAATTTATCCTGGGCGTTGTAGGGCGATTTTAATTTACGTCCACGGTAGGCAAAGCGTTTCGACATGTATGCTAAAATTTCGTTCGCGGTGCTTTCAATAGGTTTATTAGAAACATTAACTACGGTAAACCCTCCACGGTCGAATATAAACATGGCTTTTCGTATTTCTTCACGCACAGCCCTTTGGTCGATGTACGACTCCAGGTGATGATTATTCCAGCCTGAGATTCGTTTTTGACGATGTGCAATGAGCTGACTTGCACCAATGTGTAATCCGAATACACGTTTAGGATCTACCTGAAACAATTCGTCGGGGGGATTAACACCGGGCACCAAAGGTACGTTGGCTACCTTCCAACCGTACATAGCCAGGTAAACGCTAAGTGGTGTTTTCCCTGCCCGCGACACGCCGGTTAATACAATTTCCGCATTTCGCAATCGCTGAGGGCTCATACCGTCGTCCTGAGATAAGGTAAACTCAATGGAATCAATACGATCAAAATACTGGTAGTTAATCTCGCGGTACAAACCCGGATGTACCAATGGTTCAACATCCAACTGCTCATCCAGGTACTCGGCCAGTTCACCCATTAGATCGATTACCCGCACCTTAAACTCTTTACACAGCTCGTTTATTTTGTTGCGCAAATCAGCATTCACCATGGTATGCGCAATCAAACCATTATCGGCTTTGGCTCTCATAATAATATCAAAAACCTCATCTTCGGTGCTCACCTGCCCGATAATTTCAACAGGCACTTCATTTTCAGGGTACTGAATTAATAGTGATTGAACCAGGTTATTTCCGGCGATTCCTCTCCCTCCGGAAACGACATAAATAGGTGCAGGCGTTTTTTTGCTCATAACTTGAAGTTTGTAATATCAAGAACAGCACGACCCGCGATTAAGTTTAGCCCCCGATGAGAAATATCTCCCGTATCACTACCACTAATTTTTAAGGCACAAACTGCATCTTAAAAAGGGCATGGCTTTGCACCGCTTCTTTTTCAAACCAATCAGGATGATACTTATTATTGATATACATTTCGGTTTGATCAAGGTAGAACTCGCTGGCAGGAATTCCGCTGGTGCCTGTTGGTATAATCGTTTCCGATTGATTCCAGTT
Organism: uncultured Draconibacterium sp.; assembly: GCF_963676735.1. Lineage (NCBI taxonomy): Bacteria > Pseudomonadati > Bacteroidota > Bacteroidia > Marinilabiliales > Prolixibacteraceae > Draconibacterium > uncultured Draconibacterium sp. Next base: position 4,099,499 of record NZ_OY781464.1, read on the forward strand.
TGCTGTATTGTAAATGTGCCTGTGCGAAGCACCATGAAAAGTTTCGTAAAGCCGGGTAAATGAATAAGAATAAGGGCAAACTGTATGATAACTGCCGGGCATTTCAAAAGGCCCCCGGTTAAGGTTAAATGCCTTGTTTAAAATCGGTACAACTCCCAGCGGATGCTTAATGGTAAAGGTATGCATACGGCCCCACTGCCATTGCTCAACATCCGTTCCGAATTTCTGAGTTAATTCTGAAACAGCTTCCTGTAAGGCCAACTGAATGATATCGTCGAAAGTCTCTTCAGCATCGGTCATTACATTATCTACCCAGGCCGAATGCCCCCTGGCAAGCAGATTTATCATTAAATTTTCGAGTAACATTTTTTGTCCGCGAATACCTTTAAACAATTCGGGCGACAATTCATCTTTTACCAGGTTTTCCATTGTTTTCCGATACAGTACTTCAAAAATAGCTGCCGACACGCTGTTTCGCGTGAGCTCATAATCCCAGGCTTGCAAGTGGCTGAGTGCTTCTTTTTCAGTTTGGTTTAAATCAGCTGATTTTTGCACAGCTTCTAAAAATACAGGGCTCAGTTGTTCGGCTGTTTTCGATTTCCAATCGGCATGCATAGCTTTAAAATCATCGGTATCCAATTGATCTTTGGCCTCCAGCATTTCTCGAATCCGGTTAATACGGCTTGGGGTGGCAAACCAATGAGAAATATAGTGCGGAGAATCATTAGGCGCGGTTTTGTTATTGGCCGAGGAAACGTAACCCCGTTCAGGATTAAATTCAAAAGGCAGCTCTTCAAAGGGAACAAGGCCCTGCCAATCGTACTTGCTGCTGTCGCCGGGGTAAATCTGTATGCCCGACCCCAAACGAATGGGTAGTCCCGCACTGCATTGTAAACCAATATTTCCGTTTACATCGGCATAAACAATATTTTGGCTTACCGATTTAAAGGTGCTTACCGCACTTCTGAACTCGCTCCAGTTATTGGCGCGGTTTAACAAAAAAACGGTGCGAATTTCGTTGCTCATTTCGTTGCCCAGCCATCGTATTGAAAGCGGCGTTTCCTTCTCCTCCTTAAAGCGATTAACCAAAGGTCCGCGGTGGGTAAACTTAAGCTCTTCAACAAACGCTTCAGCGTCCTTGGTGCGAATTATTTCCTGTTGGATTAACAGATCGTGCCAGGCACCATCAAACCAATATTTGGTAGAGTCTTTGTTCAATTTTTCAGTATAAAAATCAAGGTCGTCAACCATTACATTTGTCATTCCCCAGGCAATGCTGTCGTTGTGTCCGCAAATAACAAAGGGTTGTCCGGGAACCACCACTCCGGTAACATTCAATTTACCTTCAACAACCTGGTGCATCTGGTACCAAATTCCGGGCGAGAATAAACCCAAATGCATATCATTTGCCAGCAAAGGTTTACCGCTTTTACTTTTTTTACCGGCAACGGCCCAGTTGTTGCTCCCGTTAAAAATTTCGGCACCCAGTTCTTTCAGGTTTTTGGTAGCTGCCAGCAATGTTGCCGATGCTTCAACTTTAATCGTTCCAAACTCAGGGTAAATGGCTGTTTTATGATGCTCCAAATCAGGAATAAGTTCAGCAATTTTCTCGTCGGAGACTTCGGTGCGCAACTGATGCAAAAAATACTCGGTTCCCCATCCCATCGATAGGTCCCACGACATGTAACCAATAAGATTAATGGAATGTACGGGTTCCCAGGGTTCGGGCTGGTAACGCAGCACTTTAAATTCAGGAGGTAGCGGATTTTGGGAAATGTATTGATTTACACCATCAGCATAGGCCTGCAGAGCCTCAACAATTGCCGGATCTGATTGCGCCAGAATCTGCTCTGATTTCTCCTGAATACGCAAAGCCCGCATCAGCAGGTCGGTTTCCAACTGGTCTTTCCCAAGTATTTCAGACAAACGCCCTTGTGTAACCCGGCGCAATAAATCCATTTGCCACAGGCGATCCTGGGCCATGGTAAAACCTATTGCCCGATACAAATCGGCTTCGGTTTTTGCATAAATATGTGGTATGGCTTGCCCATCGCGAAACACCGAAACCCCTTGAGAAAGCCCGCTTAACTTTACATCCTGGTTATAATCGGGCAGCGCCGATGTTTTTATATTTTGCAAAATAATAAAACCAACAATAATAACCAGTGCAAAGAAGCCAAGTACCCCAAGCAGAATGCGTTTTACGGTTTTCATGTGTATAAAATAAATGATTAACTCGATGAATTTTCTATATTTATTCCATAAAATTAATTCAAAATCAGACATTATGAAGAAGTTACTAATTCTTTTTTTCCTTGGCATTTATGCTTTGGCGAGTGTAGCACAAGAAGCCGATAAGATTGTAGGCATTTGGTGGAACGATGAAAAAACAACCAAAATTGAGGTGGAAAAACAAGATGGCAAATACATTGGTACTATTGTTTATATGATTCCGGAAAAGTACGAAAACGGAGCGCCACCAAAGGATGATGAAAACCCTGATCCGGCTTTGCGCGACCGCTCGGTGGTGGGCATCCAAATTCTGAAGAACTTTGAATACGATGCCAAAAAGAAGGAATGGAAAAACGGAACCATTTACGACCCAAAATCGGGGAAAACCTACGATTGCTACAGCTGGATGGAAAGCAACGATGTGCTTAAACTTAAAGGTTTTGTTGCCGGAATTCGAATGTTGGGAAGAAGTTCTGAATGGTATCGTACTTCTTTGTAAGAAATGATAAGAATTTAAGGTTCAGCAATACATCTCAAAATTGCTGAACCTTAAAGCTTTCAGCTTTTATCCCGAAACCTGCACATCAAAACCGGCATTGCGAACACGTTCGGCAATGGTATTTAATTCTTCCAACGAAACTTTTTCAAGTGTATCAATGGGTGTATCGCGTGCAATGGTGTAAATCATTACCTGCAATGGTTTTATTTTTTTCAAAACCCCGAGCCAGGCAGCTATCTCCTGCTCGGTAGTATTGTTAATTGTTTGCCCTTTCCAGGTGCCCCTAACAAACATGGTTTGAATGATAACTTTTCCGTTAAAAGCAACCAGCTGTTCGATGGTGTTGGCCAGATTAAAATTGCCTTTGGGGCAGTCCAATAGTTTTACCGTTGCTTCAAAAGCCGAGTCGAGCTTCTGAATATTATCGCGGATTTTTAACAAAGCATCAAAAACCGGTTTCCGGTGGATCATTGTAGCGTTTGATAAAACAGCAATTCGGGCCTTGGGTGTAATTTCGTTGCGCAGGGAAATGGTATCGTCAATTATACCTGCAAATTCAGGGTGCAATGTTGGTTCTCCGTTACCGGCAAAAGTAATTACATCGGGCAACTCGTTGGCAGCTACCATTTCGTGTAACTTCACTTCCAGCCTTAGCCGCACATCGGCCCGCGATGGGAAAGTAACTTTCTGCTCATACTCACGCGGGGTAAATCCACATTCACAATAAATACAATCAAACGAGCATACTTTGCTGTCGGTTGGTAATAAGTTTATACCCAACGACACACCCAACCTGCGGCTTTTTACCGGTCCGAAAATTATTTTATCAAATAAAAATGTTGCCATAGCCTGCAAAGATAACATGATTTTAAATGCATTTACGGCGATTGAATGATGGATTTAATTTACCTTCGGAAAAAATAATTTCAGGATGCCAAACATTAAAATCATTCAGAAAAGAATTGGCTATTCCAACGCCACGCTGCTGATTAAGGGACCAAACAGTGTGCTTATTGACACAGGGGTTAAGGGCAACATGAAAAAGATTGAGCTGATGTTTGGGCAGGCAGGCATTGAACCCACCGACATTAAAGTTATTGTGCTAACCCACACCCACTACGACCACACCGGCAACCTGCCCGCACTGGTTGAATATACCGGTGCTCAGGTTTTGGTGCATAAAAACGAATTTCGGAACCTGCAACAGGGTTTTACCCCCATACCAAAAGGCATTGGCCGCTACCCACGTTTTATTTCGGGTATTGGCCGCAAACTAATGCCGCGGTTTACTTCGCCACCTGCATTTACCGCGCAGCTGGTAAACAATGCTTTTTTTGATTTAAACCCGTGGAATATAAACGCAAAGGTTATTTCTACGCCCGGGCATACCTTGGGATCTCAATCGGTAGTAGTTGAAAAAAACCTGATCTCGGGAGACACCTTTGTAAACATGCGAAACGGACAAATTTTCCCTCCTTTTGCTGACAACCCGGAGCTTTTACTTCAAACCTGGCGTGAACTTTTCAAGCTCGGAATTAAAACCATTTACCCCGGGCATGGCAAAGCTTTTCCGGTTGCAAAAGCAATTGCAGAGTATAAAAAATGGTGTGAAAAATTTACACTGGCTTACCGGTAATTATAAAATGCAGCTTATCTGATCTCGAATGTAGTTTCGCCAATTTCGTTACCATCGGCAAAAAGATTAATGGTATACACCCCGGGCATTAGTTCCGGCTCGTTGGTATTGTCCCAAAAAATAGCAACCGGCAAATCTTTGCCTTCATAAACCACTTCGCGCATGGCCGAATACTGGATTTTCAAGTCCTCAAACTGAAAAACATCGTTCTCGGATTTTACCATCAGCAATTGATCGGGACGCATTATGCGGGCGTAAATACTTTTTGGCCCTCGTTTGGCGGTGGCATTTTGCCCTAAAACAAAGTAAATTCGAACTTTTGCAGTACGTTTGGCAAAGCGGGTTTCTTTGCTTCGTGTATTTAATGGCGTTGCCACCAATTCGCGTGCTTCAAGCATGGCTGCCCGTTTCAGGTTTTGTTGCAGGCGCTCTTTTTCTTTACTAAGTTGCTCGTTTTGTTGTTCAACCTGCTTGTATTGTTGTTTAACCTCCCTGTTTTCAGCCATCAGCTGTTCGTTTCTTCGGTTTAACGAATCAATCTGCACTACAAAGTCGCGCATAATACCACGCAGGGTAGTTACTTGTTTCTGGTAGTCTGAAATTTTTGAATAGCTAACTTTTTTGGTTTGCTCCACCTCCAGCAACAGATCTTTTACTTTTGCCTGAGCAACAAACAACTGCTCGTTAATCGTATCGTTCTCGGTTTTTAACGAATCGTAACTCATGGCAATTTCTGTAAGCTCAAACTGTATCGAATCTTTTTCCTGCTTAATTTCGTTTACAATTACCTGATGATCGCGGCGTTGCATAAAGAACAACACCAACACCACCACTAAAACTACAGAAAGAACAATAACAATAATATTGTTTCTTCTGTCTTTCGATTCTTTTTGCATTGCATCAATCTGGCTACTCATAAACTCAACTCTTTTAATATTCCTGCCATTAAAACGAAACAAATTTAACAATCTTTTACCCGGTGGCAAACTTCATGCTTGCTGAATTATACAATTGAATCTTTCTATCTGCCCATCGTTAAATCTATTTAGAAAAGCTCTAAATAAATTGCCTGAGTAATCAACAAAACTTACTTTTGCCTCTGCCAAAAAATAAATCGATTGCGATGAATAAAATAATATTGATACTCCCACTTCTCTTGCTTTTTTTTACCAGCCATATTTTTGCTCAGGAAGACCACTCTGATGCGGTAATTATCGGGCACGTTGTTTCAAAAGGTGAGCACATACCGTTTGTAAATATTTTTTTGGAAGGTACTAAATACGGCACCACTACTGATGTTACCGGACACTACATGATGGTTGACCTTCCGGTAGGTGAATATACGCTGGTTGCCAAAATGATTGGATATAAGGAAGACAAACATCACGTGGTTTTAAAAGCCGGCGAAACAGTTGAGATAAAATTTGATTTGGAAGAAGATGTAATACACATGGACGAAGTGGTGATTACCGGCACCAAAACCTTTAAGCGCCAAACCGAAAGTGCAGTTATTGTGAATGTACTGGATGCAAAAACCATTGAAAAAGTAGCGGCACAAACCATTTCCGAATCCCTGAGCTTTCAACCCGGGCTGCGCATGGAAACCGATTGTCAGACCTGTAACTACACCCAGCTAAGAATGAATGGATTGGGTGGTGCCTACAGCCAGATATTAATTAATGGGCGGTCGGTTTTCAGCCCATTAACCGGGCTTTATGGCCTCGAGCAATTGCCAACCGAAATGGTAGAACGAATTGAAGTGGTACGCGGTGGTGCCTCGGCTTTATACGGAAGTAGTGCGATTGGCGGTACGGTTAATATTATTACCAAACTGCCCCAGCGAAATGCATACGAAGTGACATCAAATAATACCATAATTGGCAGCGATGCACTCGATTATAATGTAAATGCTACCCTTACTGCGCTATCGCAGAAACGCAATGCCGGAATGGTTTTGTATGCTTTTCATCGCGACCGCGACGCGTTTGATGCCAATGGTGATAACTTTTCGGAACTCCCGACAATTACCAACAATTCCTTTGGTATAAATTCATTCTTTCAACTGGATGAAGATCAGAAAATTGAAGCCAATTTCTCGAGCACACACGAATACCGTTTTGGTGGCGAAATGATTGACGGCCCGGCATATCTTGCGCAGCAATCGGAAGAACGCACGCACGATGTAATAATGGGCGGAGTAGATTATACCTACACTCCGAACATGCACACCAGTTTTGTATTGTATGGGGCAAGCCAGTACACCAAACGAAAGCATTACACCGGAATTGCTCCTGACGGGGGCGATGAATTGCAGGATTTTAACAATGCTCCTCCTTACGGTAACTCAAAAAACTATACCTACCAGTTTGGAGCACAGCTAAATCACGCCATTAGCGACTTTGCCGGAGCAGGAACCAATATTTTTACTTTTGGCGCCGAGTTTGTTAGCGACGATGTTTTTGATGAAATTGAAGCCTACGATTACCTGATTGACCAGACAGCCAACAACTTTGGAGCTTTTGTTCAAAGCGACTGGTCGATAACACAAAAAACAACTTTGCTGGCCGGAATTCGTGCCGACAAACACAACTTTGTTGATAATCTGATTCTCAATCCACGTGTTTCGTTGCTGATGAAGCCCAATTTAAACACCCAGCTGCGTCTTTCGTGGTCTACCGGGTTTAGAGCGCCACAAGCTTTTGATGCGGATATGCACATTGCATTTGCCGGAGGGGGCATACAAACCATCCAGCTGGCCGACAATCTGGAAGAGGAACGTTCGCAAAGCTTAAGCGCTTCGTTAAACTGGGATAAACCAAACGAAAAACACATTATTGGCTTTACCATTGAAGGTTTTTATACCCAACTAAAAGATGCATTTATTTTGGAAGAACTTGCCACTGATGCTTCGGGAAATTCAATTCTCGAGAAACGTAACGGCGGAAACAGTAATGTTTATGGTGCAACTTTTGAGGCCCGTGCTAATTTTAACCGTACACTTCAACTGGAAACCGGAATTACGCTGCAGAAAAGCCAATACGATGAAGCAGTAGCCTGGTCGGAAGAACTGCCCGGAACGAAAGACTATTTGCGCACCCCGGAAGCCTATGGCTATTATACGGTGACCTGGACTCCTGATAAGCGTTTCAGTGCGGCCTTGTCGGGGGTATACACCGGCTCTATGCTGGTACCGCACTACGGCCTGGCAGGCGATGCAGGAACCATCGAGCAAGATGAATTATTTGAATCGCCTACGTTTATGGACATGACCTTAAAACTGAGCTACACCATAGAGCTGGAACGTATTGATTCATCCATAGAAATTTTTGGTGGACTTACCAACTTGCTGGATGATTACCAGACAGATTTCGACAAAGGAAAAAACCGCGACAGTGGCTACATTTACGGTCCTGCCAAACCCCGATCGGTTTTCTTTGGCATAAAACTGTTTAACTAAAAAAGGCTGTTGAACGAATCCAACAGCCTCTTCCTTCATATCGTAAAAAATCAATACAAGGTTCCAATGCTAATCCCTACATAAATGGTCCGCGGAGTTAGCGGCCCATAAACGTAGGCAGGATCGCGGTCTACACCTGTATCAAAATCGTTTTGATAGCTATTAAAAATGTTCTTCATGCCCCCATTTAAAGCCAGCTTAATATGATCAGTAAGCCTGAAATCATAACTGAGTTTTATGCCTGCATCAAAAAATGGGTCGCTTTTTCGTAATTCGCCAGCCTCCGGGTTATCCAACCCCGGCCCAAAATACGGAATCAGCATTTTGCCGGTGTAGTTTCCGGTAAAGGCAATTTTAAACAAAGGTGTTGGCGAAAAACCGGCACTTAGATAACCGTAAGAATCAGGGGTCCGAAAGAATCGCTTTTCTCCAAATTCCTGCGGGGCTTCAAATTCGCTTTTCTGAAAGGTAAACCCCGATTGCAACTGCAATTTATTTGACGGTGAAGCATTAAACTCAATATTTATGCCCTGTACGCGTGCACCATCTTCAGCATTAACACGGGTGTAAATAACGGTACCTTCCTCATCGGGGGTACCATATTCATTGGCAAAAGGGTCGATTAGTGCCGTGTAAAAACCTTCTACCAACAACTGGAATTGCCAGTTGCCCCAGTGGTTTGAATAATCAACAGAAGCAGTAAAACTATTTGAAGACTCCTGCTTTAAATCCGGGTCGTTTTTATGAATAACCTTTCGCGAGCCAGAGGTTTCGATGTGTAAATCTTCATCAAAAATCTGAGGTGCCCTAAATCCTCTGCCATAACTTCCCCGTAATTGCAGGTGATGTGCAAGGTTGTACATCAGGCTAATACGCGGACTCAAAACATTTCCCGATACATTTTCCTCTTGTCCTGTTTTTTCTTCAATAGTATACCTGTCAAAACGTAAGCCTGCGCTAAAAACCAGTTTATCCGTTTTCCACTCCGACTGCAAAAAGCCGGCATTGGTGGTCATTTTCTGGTCGGCAACAAGGGTATTTCCGTAATGTATATCCTCTACGGCGTCGTAGTAACCCAGTTTCTGATCTTCCAGCGAACTGCCGTTTGTTTCAATTCCGGCAGTTATTGTAGCCGGAGCAACAACCAAATAATCAAGATTACGAATGTATTGCAGGCCGGCCGCATAAGTAAAATCATTGGTGGCTCCGTATGCCGACAAATCCTGCTCTGCTCCGTAATACGACTCCCGATCTACTCCTTGCATTGATATAAAGGCCGAGAACTTATCGCTCTCGCGTAAAAGCAAATCAAAATTTACAGCCCCCGAACTAATCTGGTGTTGCACACTCTCAGCAATATCAGCCTCGTGCAGCGGCAAATCAAATTTATTACCTCCGCGCCGGTCTTCGTTAATATTAAAATAATCGAATGTAATTTTTCCGCGACTGGCCACACGTTGAAAAAGTCGGGCACCAATGGTCGTATTGTTTATAAGTGCCAGCTCCGAGAATCCATCGCCATTGGCATCAAAGGGGTCGCGTTTACGGTGAAAACCAAAAATGCTCATTCCCGTTCTGTAATCATCGGTAACAAACGAACCGTTTAAGTTGAGACCATAGTCGTTTGCAGCTTCATAATCATTACCCGCGCCAATAAAACTGTTGGTAATTTCGGCTTTAAAACTATTCGAAATCGGGTCTTTGGTAATCAGGTTAATGGTTCCGGCAATGGCATTGCTACCGTACATTGATGAGCCTCCGCCACGAATAACTTCCACTCGTTCAATCATATTGGCAGGTATTAGCTCGAGGCCATAAACACCGGCCAGGCCACTAAAAACGGGGCGCGAATTAATCAGGATTTGCGAATAAGGTCCTTCAAGGCCATTCATCCGTACCTGCGAAAAGCCACAGTTCTGACAGTTGTTTTCCATGCGCAACCCGGGCGAAAAATTAAGTCCTTCACTTAAAGTTACACTTTGTACACGCTCAAAAAGTTTCGGATTTATACTGTTCACAATCGTTGGCGTTTCTTTTCGGCTTTTGGCATTTCTATCGGCCGAAACCACTACCTGCTCAATGCCAATATTATCCGGTTCCAGTTCTGCCAAAATAGTAATACTTTCTTTGGCTTTCAGCTCTACCTGTTTTTCAAGCGTTTTATAACCTATTGCCGAAATAACAAGCACTCGTTTACCCAGGGGTAAGTGAGTCATTTTAAAGTGCCCGGTGGCATCGGCTGCAGTGCCAATTGTTGTTCCTTTTATTGTTATTGTGGCAAACGGAATATGTTCGCCATCTGACTTTACATCGCCAAATAACATGGCATCGGTTTTTGGCTTTTTATCATCGTCGGGGCCAGCTGCCCACACACTGTTGTAGGTGATAATATGCAATAAAAGTGCAGCTATCAATTTCATAATTTCTGTGTAATTTGTTTTCAAACTGTTTTTAAATTTTCAGATTGACAAAATCAATCCATCAGCTATACCTGTTGATTTACTGTGTTTCCATTTCATAAATCGAGCATAACTGCCTTTGTTGCACAAAGCATGCAACCCAAAAAAATAAGCTGAAAACTATACGGGTGGGGCCCTGGGAATTAGATGCGGTACAAACTGTTTTTTAAGTTCCTGTTCATCAACAACAACATATTCGTTATGAATTTCAGGTACTTCAAAATTAAATTCGGTTAAAACAGGTGTTTCGTATAAATCGAAATGCAGTGAAGCAAACAAACAAATTTCTGATTGCGTATGTTTGTGATCGTTTAAAGGACCATTGTTGTTAGTACCCGGATGCGAGTGAGTAACAATAATACCGTTGGCATAAACATGCGTATGTTTGTTTTGTATTGAATTTTGAACGATGTAGAAATACACCGGTAAAATAAATACAAACAGTAAATTTGTATGTTTTCTTATTAAATTCACTAAATCGGTTAGAGCAAACAAAATTAAGAAGCTTTCTAAATAATTTTATAACATTTGTTACAATAATTGCAGAATTAACAATGGCAAAACGCAGACCTACATTTAAGATATACAGTTACGGCGAATATGCGGAATGGGACAGAACGAGTAAGAATATCCCTAAAATACTGGAGTTTTCAACAGAAATAGATGCAAAGATAGGTACGGAGTTTGGTTATGTGCTGCACATAAAAAATGGAAAAGGAGAGAAGCTTGATTTTCAGATAGACCATCCGCCCTTTACCGACGAAGAGGGAAATATAAGGCCTCCGTTTACGGGCGAACAATTTATTCGTACCAATGATTTTGAGTTTTACCTTGGCGATTGTATTTGGGAACCACTTGAAGATAAATTGGGAAAATGGGAGCTAACCACCTGGTACAAAGGACAGGTAGTTGCTCACAAAATTTTTAACTTAAAATAGCAACTTAGTGCCTACCCGCTTATTGGGCCACTTTTTTTACTTCTTCCGATAATTTTTCAAGGGCTGCATCGGCGGCAGTCAACATATCCTGTACCAACTTTTTATAATACTGTTTTACCAGTTTCGGATTGTCTTTTCCATCCGGATGTACTGCACGCAAGCGCAGCTCGCGGTGGGCTTTTACAATATCTCCGGCAATTTCATACACCGCTTTTTCATCTACATTGTTGTTGTATTCCATCACATAAAAACAATCGCTTAACGCCAACGACATTATCAGGTCAATGTCCTTCTTCAGGTCTCTTACACTTGCCATAATTCTTTTAATAAAGTTTATTAAAGTTAGAAAATTTATATGAAAGCAAAGGAAAATGTTTTACATGCGTTGAAAATTGCTTCCCGAAGTAGTATTCCCGGGTTTGAACATGCTGTTGTTGCGTTCCTGTTCTTCTTCTTTCTGGCGCTTTTCAAGAGCTTCTTTTCGTTTTCGCTCTTCTTCTTCCTTATCGCGAATATTTTTACTAAAAAGTGGGTCGGGTGTTAAATCCCAGCTATGACTTTCGCTCCAGTTCGAGCGCAGCTTAATTACCTCCTGAACGTATGCAACACGTTCGGGCTGTACCTTATCCTGAAAACTTCCACCATCCCATTTTCCATTTCCGTTGGCATCGTAAATCACTTTCACCTTATATTTTTCAGGAGGCAGGTACTCAAATAACACCGATCCGTCTTTACTTATCGTTTTTGCTCGCAACACTTCTTCGTCGTCGTTATTTTTCAGAATTTGCACAATCATTGGCATTGAAACATTGGTAAACGAAAACTCAAGGCTACCATAATAATCTTCCTCACGGGTAGTAAAATTTTTTGTTAAATGCTGGCTGGTAATACCAAAAATATTGGTGCACGCGGCAGAATCAATCTCCAGGGTATATTCTGTTTCGGGCTCCCAGTTATAGGTGAACCAGTAGGTGCGATATTTTAACGAATCTTTTTGCAGCTTAATAGGCAAAGCCGTTTTTAGCGTGTCTTCAGTTAAATAAAGTTTCAACATCGAAAAATCAAACGAGCGCACAGGCTCGGGTGCCACTATCTGTACCACACCATTCAACTCCATGGTTGATGAGAGGTTATTTTGCCAGTAAAATTGTGGCACTGGTTCAGGGCCTTCCTCCTCCTCGTTGTCGTCCCTTCGTCGCTTTTTCTTTTTTTCATTTTCTTTCTTTTCGGCAAAGTGCATCAATACGGTATCCTGGTGCACATAGGGTTCACCCAAAGAGTCGAGCAGAAAATAGGCCAGTTCAATGTTTAACGAATCGTATTTCGACACCATCGTATCGGTTATCCACATCAGTACCGAATCTTTAGTTTTATTGAATTCAAACAGTTGCCAGTTTTCCGCTTCCCTATCAATTAATTTAACCGAGAATGTATCGGCAACCGATTCATTAAACAAAAACAAGCATTTATTTCTGCTTTCGCGCTCAGCCGATTCGATATACTGATCAAAAATATCTTCCATAAAATAGCGCATGTAAAATGGCTCGGGCAAAAAATGGGTATGTCCCAGCACCAACATCGAATCAACACCGGAAACCAGGGTATCCAGTTCTTCATGAAAATGTGCCTCGGGTATTACCAGGGTATCAATAAAAGCAATTTCCTCTGCTCCTTCGTTATACAACAAGTCGTTGTTCATATCGTTAATGGCAAAGAGGTTATAAGTGCCCGAAGCAATATTGTCAATCATGAACAAGCCTTCGGCATCGGTTTTTGCAATATAATCCGGGCGAACCCTAAATACTGCCGAGTCGTGCAGGTTCGAATGCAAAACCAGCAACGAAGGTTCTTCTCCGGGTTCCAGATTAAAACTATTGATTACCCGTCCGGCAACCCGCAACGAATCGTACTCGGGGCCGGTACTAAACGAGAAACGCAGGTTTTCAATCGGATTCTGTTCGTTGTTGTCAACTATTGCATTTTTAAAATCAAGCGAATAGGTTACGCTGTCTTTTAAATCCTCATTAAACTGAATAATAAGTGTTTTAGATTTGGTTTTTATCAGTGGCCTTTTTTCCAGCGGCGGCGAGATCACAAGTGTTTCTGAAATTTTATCGGTTTGCAGGTATTCATTAAAAGTTAGCCGAACATTGTCTTTATTAAAGTTAAGTGCCTTGTACTCCGGATTGGTTTCAAGCAAAACAGGAGGCACTGTGTCTCGTGGCCCCCCCACTGGCTGTCCGATGTTGGCACACGATGAAACAATTACAACCCATGCCAGGGCTGTAACAATCAGAAATGGTAATTTTCCCTTCAATTTCATTTGTAAAAAAATGGATTACAAACATACAAATTCCCTTAAATATAGCCGGTATGCAGTTGTTAAATTATCCCAAATAAAAGTTACCTGCAATTGAAATTTTGTTGGCAACTTACCCATCTATTTTTAAAAGTTATTTTAGAATTATTTTAACTTGCTTGTGAAAAGAAAAAACAAAATGGTCAGAAAGAAAAAAAACAAACTGCGCAAAAAGAAACGCACCGGAACCTACAACAAGAAAAAACTTAAAAACGCCATATTATCCTCCTTATACGAGAATCCGGGTAAAACGGTAAACTATCGCCAGCTTTCGGGCTCGCTGGGTATTAAAGATCCTGAAACCCGCAAGCTAATTAATGTTGTTTTACAGGAACTGGCCGACGATGGCTACCTCGATCAGATTTCGAGAGGCAAATTTAAACTCAAAGCCCGAACCGGAAAAGTTACCGGTATTGTTGAAATGCAGCCCCAGGGTTTTGCGTATGTTATCAGCGACGAATTGGAGCATCCGGTTGTTATTTCGTCGCGCAACCTAAAACATGCCATGGAAGGCGATAAAGTTCGTATTCATGTTTATGCACGACGCAAAAAACACGACCTTGAAGGCGAAGTAACTGAAATACTTGAACGGGCAAAATCTATTTTTGTAGGCACCGTACAAACCACTCGCAATTTTGCGTTTTTAGTACCTGCCGGAAAAGTTGGTTTTGATATTTTTATTCCAAAAGAAAAACTAAACGGCGCAAAAGACGGGCAAAAAGCCATTGCTGAAATTAAAGACTGGCCACCCAATGCCCGCAGCCCCTTTGGCGAAATTATTGAAGTACTGGGCGATACCGGAGATAACGATGCTGAAATGCACGCCATACTTGCCGAGTTTGAACTGCCTCATAAATTCCCGAGAAATGTTGATAAAGCTGCCGAAAAAATTCCGTTGGAAATTCCGGAAGAAGAAATTAAAACCCGCCGCGATATGCGTAAAACCACCACGTTTACCATCGATCCGGCTGATGCAAAAGATTTTGACGATGCCTTGTCGTTAAAAAAACTGAATAACGGCAATTGGGAGGTAGGTGTGCACATTGCCGATGTTACCCACTACGTACGGCCCAACACCATAATTGAATCGGAAGCACAGGATCGGGCCACATCAGTTTACCTGGTTGACAGGGTTGTTCCAATGCTCCCCGAGCGACTATCGAATGGTGTATGTTCGCTGCGTCCCAACGAAGACAAATTATGTTTCTCGGCTGTTTTTGAAATAACACCCGAAGCGGTGGTAAAAAAACAATGGTTTGGGAAAACCGTTATTCACTCCGACCGAAGATTTACCTACGAAGAGGCACAGGATATTATTGAAACCGGAAAAGGGGATTTCGATGCCGAAATATTAACACTTAACCAACTGGCCAAGCAGCTTCGCGATCAGCGATTTGGAAACGGATCAATTGCTTTTGAACGCGTTGAAATGAAATTTGATATTGACGAAAAAGGCAAACCACTTACCGTTTCGTTTAAAGAAGCCAAAGACTCCAATCATCTGATTGAAGAATTTATGTTATTGGCGAACAAAAAAGTGGCCGAGTTTATTGGCAAGGTACCCGAAAAGAAAACTGCCAAAACTTTTGTTTACCGTATTCACGATAAACCTGATCCGGATAAACTGGTTTCATTCAACACCTTTATTCAGCGTTTTGGGCACGGCATACAGCTCACTACACCCCGGGCAATTTCCACCTCGCTCAATAAATTATTAAACGAAGTAAAAGGAAAAAGCGAACAAAATGTGGTGGAAACACTGGCCATCCGCTCCATGGCCAAAGCAGAGTATTCAACACGAAACATTGGCCATTACGGTTTATCGTTCGACTATTACACACATTTCACCTCTCCTATTCGTCGTTACCCCGATATGATGGTGCATCGCTTATTGGAGAAATACTTAAACGGAGCGCGGTCGGTTAACGAGCAAAAATACGAAGGCTTGTGCAAACATTCATCCGATATGGAAGCCAAAGCTGCCAATGCCGAACGAGCTTCAATTAAATACAAACAAGTGGAATTTATGCAAGACCACATTGGCAAAAGCTACCCCGGAACCATCTCGGGAGTTACCGATTGGGGTATTTATGTTGAGCTGGAGAACAAAATTGAAGGAATGATACCCATTGCCCAAATGGACGATGACTTCTACATTTTTGATGAAAAAAATTATGCCCTCGTTGGACGTCACTCGAATAAAAGTTTTCAGCTGGGCGAAAAAATAAATGTACAGGTTTGGCGCACTAATCTCGAGCGAAAACAACTTGATTTCAGACTGGCCGAACAAGCAGAATATAAGAATTTCGAATAATTCACATATAGTTCTCAACCATTTATAAGGCCTTGATAAAGAATGAATCAGTATCGTCTGTTTAAGTAAAATGTTCTAAAAAAGGATAATGGCTCAAATAAATGGTTATATTTGGCCAAGTTTTTACCACAGAAAAATGTTTTAATTCATGCAAAATTCAGCGGAAACTGCGAATAAAAAGGATATGAACAGAGAAAATATCCTGAAGATTGCCCGTGATATTTTCAGCAAATACGGCTACAAAAAAACCACCCTCGATGATATTGCCAACGCCGTTAGAAAAGGAAAAAGCTCGCTTTATTATTATTTCAAAAGTAAAGAAGACCTTTTTCAGGCTGTAATAATGAAAGAGGTTGAGATTTTAGCACACGAACTGGAAATTGTGATCAACAGAAACACCGATCCGGTTGATAAGCTGCGTGACTATATATTAACCAAAATGGCCACTTTCAGAAATCTTGCGAACTTCTATCATGCCATTGAAAACGATGTTACTGCCGTTGGTTTTATTGATGAAGTAAAACTAAAATACGAGCAGGATGAAATCCGCATGATTAAAAGAATTCTAATTGAAGGAGTTCGTAAAAATGAATTTGAAATTTACGACTTTAACCTGGCAGCTATTGGTATAACCACCGCAATTAAAGGATTGGAGATGCCGCTGGCAGCAGGAAACTACAGTGATGTAAATCTGGAACGCAGTGTTGATATTATTCTTAAAATTATGTGTTACGGAATTATGAAAAGGTAGATCTCAATCAAAAAAAAACAACTATACATGGGCTGTTGGAGTAATCTGGCAGCCTTTTTTTTGTTTAGCTGCCTCAGACGATAAAACAGGTTGTTTTTAAAATTCAGAAAAAAGAAAAGGCTGCCCTTCTGACAGCCTTTTTAACCTAAACCAACTAAACCTAATAAACCACAAACTTGCCAGAACGACAAGCCTGGTGTTTTTCTTAAATATCGTATTCTTTTTTACTTCTTTATTTGCGACAAAGATATCAATTTTTTTTAGTTGAAAAACCCACTTGGCAATTTCAGGGTAAATCGTTTCCCGTAAATAACATTCTCTTATTTTTGTGTTTACAAATACCTGGCAAAATGAGAAAATTTCTATTCCTTTTTACATGCTGCTCAATTCTTTCAGTAATCCTATGTGCACAACCTAAATACGAGTTCAGAGCTGTTTGGGTTGCAACTGTGGTAAATATCGACTGGCCATCGAAACCAGGATTGAGTACCGAAGCTCAAAAAAGAGAGATTACCGATATTTTAAATTTACATGAAAGTTTAGGCATGAATGCCATAATTCTACAAATTCGGCCGGCAGCCGATGCCTTTTACCATTCGGAATTGGAGCCTTGGTCGCGTTACCTTACCGGCACCCAGGGCCAGGCACCTCAACCTTATTACGATCCCTTAAGTTTTTGGATTAGCGAATGCCATAAACGCGGAATGGAATTACATGCCTGGCTAAATCCCTACCGGGTTGCTCAGAAATTTACTGACCCCCTCTCAACAACCCACATTGCTTTTAAGCACCCTGACTGGATTTTAAAATACGGCGAACGTTTGTATTTCGACCCAGGCTTACCGCAGGCAAGAAACTTTGTTACCCGCGTGGTGCAGGATATTGTTAAGCGTTATGATGTAGATGCCATTCATTTTGATGATTATTTTTACCCTTATCCGTTAAAAGAAGAATTTCCCGACTCCACATCTTTTAAGCTGTATAACAGAGGATTTACAGCAGAACAAAAAGCCGACTGGAGACGCGAAAATGTTGACATTACCATAAAAATGCTGAACGATTCGATTAAAGCAATTAAGCCCTGGGTGAAATTTGGAATCAGTCCTTTTGGTGTTTGGCGGAACAAATCAGACGATCCGCGGGGCTCCGACACCAAAGCCGGATCCACCAATTACGACCATTTATATGCCAACATTATTAAATGGCAAAAAGAAGGTTGGATTGATTATACGCTACCACAACTGTACTGGCATATTGGCCATCCGGCCGTAGATTTTAAACTACTTGCCAACTGGTGGAAAAACCATGCCTACGGTCGCGCAATGTATATCGGACAGGCACCATACAAAGTTAGCGCTAAATCAAGTACTCCCGAATGGACCGAAGCTGATCAACTGCCTAAACAAATTCAGATTTTAAGAGCGATTCCTGAAATTCAAGGCTCATCGTTTTACAGCAGCAAATGGTTTAAGGGCGATTTGCTTAATTTTCAAGACAGTTTACGATTGAACTATTATAAAAGCAAGGCACTTGTTCCGCCCATGCCCTGGATAGATAGTAAAGCTCCTGCACCACTGGTTCGGATAAAAAAATCGGGAAGAAAACTAAAATGGTCACCGGCTTGTACCGAAAACGAAATGGATAAAGCCTGGCAATACATTTTATACCTAACTGAAGCAGGAGAGGATTTTGATAAAAACAGTAGCGAAAATATTTATGAAATAACCAAAGAGCAAAGTATTAAGTTCGACAGGATTAACCGAAAAAAGAAAAAATACGAGCTTCGTATTTCTGTTCTCGATCGCCTAAATAATGAAAGTGCATTGTCGGCTCCAATCAAAATCAAGCGCTGAATTTAAGCTCCGGATAAATAAATTCCTCAACAGCTTCAGGTGAGTTGCCAACTGCATTTTTTCCCCTTAGCCGGCGCACGGTGTGGGCCTTTAGCAATCCTTCGGGGGCGGGTACAATTATTTTTTTAGCTACATCTGCTGATTCATTTAGCCAACGGTCAGCATCTTCTTCGGAAAGAATAAGTGGCATTCGTGCTTCTTTTAGTTTAGGATTATTATGGATTTTTTGCATTAAATTATTCGCTTTTGTTGTAACAATGGTAAACGAATTTACTACTTCACCGGTGTCCTTATTTGTCCACTCATCCCAAAGTCCACCTAACACAATGGGTTCTCCATCAACCCGCTGAATATAAAATGGATAGGTCTTTCCTGCAAAATGATGATGTTCGAAAAAACCATCGATATATACCAGGCAACGTTTTGATTTTGCCGAAGTGCGAAAGGAAGGTTTCTCAAAAATACTCTCACCCCGGGCATTAATTGTCTTGTTCCAGATATCAAGTTGCTGTTGCTCGTTTTTTACCCAGTACGGAATAAGCCCCCAACTGGCAACAACAGGTAGTTTATAATTCTCGCTGGTATATATCAGCAATTTCGGATGCTGAAATCCAGAGACGTGAAATAACTCTTCCTCCAGAAAAGGACGAAACTGCTCGATAAGCATTTGAACAGCCTCCTGGTTGCCATAATGACGGGCACGCTTAAGTGCTGCTTCAACTTTAGTTTTTATATCGTAGCACATAATCAAAAAACGAATATTGCCTGTAAATGTTCTGCGGCTTAACAAACTTAAGCAAAAAAGCCACGAAGACATTTATTTTAATGAGCGAAGTTTTTTTGAATATTTGTAAGTTTGGGGACATTTGCATATCAAAAATTAAAATTATGAACAAGCTTTGCTCTTTCGGCCTACTATTTCTTTTTCTAATGCTATTCGCATGTCAAAAAACTACTTCAAATAAAAAACCATTGGATACTTCGTTGGTATTGTGGTACAATAATCCGGCAAACGATTGGACCGAGGCACTTCCTGTTGGCAACGGACGATTGGGTGCCATGGTTTACGGAAATACATCCGATGAACTTATTCAGTTTAACGAAGAAACCTTATGGACCGGGCAACCCCATGATTATGCCCATGAAGGTGCCAGCAAGTATTTTGCAAAACTTCGCGAACTCCTTTGGGCCGGCAAACAAGACGAAGCTGAAGAACTGGGAAATGCCGAATTTATGTCGCAACCACTGGGCCAACTTAACTACCAGCCATTTGGCAACATCCTACTCTCCTTCCCCAATCACGAGAACAGTAGCAATTACACACGAAAGTTAAATTTAGAAGACGCCATTACCAGCGTATCATACACCGTTAACGAGGTTGCTTATAAAAGAGAAATTTTCGCATCAAATCCAGATCAGGCAATTATTGTTCACCTGGAAGCTTCGGAGAGCGAAGCACTGGAATTTAGCGTTGGGCTAAACTCGCCTCATTCTGATTTTGAGATCAGTACCGAAGATAACACGGTAGTTTTAAAAGGCAAAGCCAACAACTATCCCAAAGAAAAAATAAGAGCTGGTGGAAACTACCCTGAAAGTAAAATTCGTTTTGAAGCATGTTTAAAAATTGTTGCCGAAGGCGCACAAATCACACAGGAAAACAATAAACTTAAGGTAGAAAATGCGAGCAATGCCACACTAATACTGGTTGGAGCCACCAATTTTGTCAACTACCAGGACATTAGTGCCGATCCCTCAGAACGTTGCAATAACTACCTTAAAGCACTGGACGGAAAATCATATCACACACTAAAAGAGGCTCACCTTGCCGATTATAAAAATCTTTTTAGCAGGGTTCATATTGATTTGGGTTCAGGCGAATTATCCAATCGACCAACAAACGAGCGCTTAGCCACTTTTAGCGAGGACAACGACCCAAGTTTAGTCGCACTTTTATTTCAATATGGTCGCTACCTGCTTATTTCTTCTTCCCGCGAAGGAACCCAACCTGCAAATTTACAAGGGATATGGAATGCCGAATTAGCGCCATCGTGGGACAGTAAATACACCATAAACATAAATACCGAAATGAACTACTGGCCGGCAGAAATAACTAACCTTTCGGAACTGGCCGATCCGGTTATGAAATTAACAGAAGAACTGGCTTTAACCGGCAAAAGCATAGCAAAAGAACATTACAATTTAAATGGCTGGGTGGCACACCACAATACCGACATTTGGCGCGGTGCTGCCCCAATTAACAATGCCAACCATGGCATTTGGCCTACTGGAGGCGCGTGGTTATGTCAAAACCTGTGGTGGCATTATCAGTTTTCGGGCGATAAAGATTTTCTGGCAACCCGAGCCTACCCGGTATTGAAATCAGCATCAGAATTTTTTGTTGACTACCTTGTTCCCGACCCGGGCAACCCCGAGTGGCTGGTAAGCGGCCCCAGTAACAGCCCCGAAAACGGTGGCCTCGTTATGGCCCCAACCATGGACCATCAAATTATTAGAAACCTTTTTTCCAACACGATTGAAGCGGCAGAACTACTGGCTGTTGACAAAGATTTTGTGGAAAAGCTAAAAGAAAAACGAGCTAAAATTGCACCCAACCAAATAGGACAGTACGGCCAGTTACAGGAGTGGCTGGTTGATATTGACGACCCGAAAAATGAGCATCGCCATGTGTCGCATCTATGGGGGCTCCATCCCGGAAACGAAATACACCCACTAACAACACCAGAACTGGCTGAAGCCTGTAAAGTAACACTTTCGCATCGTGGCGATGAAGGCACCGGTTGGTCGCGTGCATGGAAAATAAACTTCTGGGCCCGACTGCTTGATGGCGACCATGCCTTTATAATCCTTAAAAATCTGATTTTACCTGCCCGAACACCCAAATTAAACACAGACCGCGGTGGCTTGTACAACAATTTGTTCGACGCTCATCCGCCCTTCCAAATCGATGGTAATTTTGGTGCAACATCGGGCATTGCCGAAATGTTGGTGCAATCGCATTTACGCGACGCTAGCGGCGATTTCTATCTTGACATACTCCCGGCACTGCCAAACGCGCTTCCAAATGGTACTATTTCAGGCCTGAAAGGTCGGGGTGGTTTCGAGATCTCATTGGTATGGAAAGAAGGACAACTGTTAAAAGTTGAGGTGCGCTCTTTACTGGGAAATAAACTTAACCTCCGATACCAGGGCAAACTTATTTCGCAGGCAACAGAAGCCAACACTACTTATTCTTTTTCGGCAACAGATTTTTAAGCCATTCATTAACACTAAACCAATGAAAGCACTTGTACTCGACCAATATATGGAATTAAATTACCGCGATTTTCCTGATCCGGAAATTACGCCTGATGAAGTACTTGTTAAAGTAAAAGCCTGCGGTATTTGTGGCAGCGATGTACATGGCATGGATGGAAGCACAGGCCGACGACGCCCACCAATAATTATGGGGCATGAAGCATCAGGAGAAATTGTAAAACTGGGGAACAAGGTTAAAAGCTGGCGCGTTGGCGACCGTGTTACCTTCGACTCAACCATTTACCCACTAGATGATTGGTTTACCCTGCAAGGACACTACAATTTAAGCAACAATAGAAAAGTATTAGGGGTTTCGCCAAAGGAATACCGGCAACACGGCGCCTTTGCCGAACTGGTAGCAGTTCCGGCTCATATTTTATACCAGCTACCGCATACAGTTTCGTTTGAACAGGCAGCATTTGTTGAACCGGTGGCTGTTGCTGCCCATGCCTTAAATACCTCGCACATTAAAACAGGGCAAAGTGCAGTGGTTGTTGGCACCGGAATGGTAGGTACTTTTGTAGTGAAATTACTTGAAATTGCCGGCGCTTATCCGATTATTGCCATTGATAAAGATGAGCAAAAACTAAAAATGGCTTCCGAATATGGTGCCACGCATCTGTTTAAACCTGATGAGAAAGAGCTTTTTAACCAGATACAGCAACTTACAAAAGGTCGTGGAGCAGATTATGGTTTCGAAGTGGTAGGGATGAACAATACAGTAAATACCTGCATTGCAAGTTTGCGTAGAGGAGGCACGGCGGTCTTAATCGGAAATGTATCGCCAGAGGTAACGCTACCGCTGCAAAAAATAGTAACCAGCGAAATAGCTGTTTTAGGTAGTTGTGCCATAAATGGAGAGTACGAGCTGGTACTGGATCTAATGGCCTCCGGAAAAATTTCTGTCGATAAAATGATTTCTGCAATTGCCCCTCTTTCTGAAGGAGCAGATTGGTTTAAACGACTTTACAACAAAGAGACAGGATTAAACAAAGTAATACTACAACCATGACGATTCAATCAACACCTGTTTTCAATATTGCAATTTTAGGATGTGGCAAAGTGGCACACCTGCATGCACAGGCAATTAAAAATTTAGGAAACGCCAGGCTGGCAGGCGTTTGGAGCCGTTCGGAAGAAACAGCCAATACATTTGCAAAACAATACAACACAAAGGCTTACGAAAAAATTGATGAACTTATTCGCAAAGAAAATATTAAACTGGCTATTGTTTGTACACCTCACCCTTTTCATGTAAAACCAACTATCGAAGCTGCCAACGCCGGCGCACACATTTTGGTTGAAAAACCATTGGCCTCGACACTGGAGGATTGCGATAAAATGATTACAGCCTGCAAACACTCGGTGGTAAAACTGGGAGTAGTTAGTCAGCGACGATGGTACGAACCCGTAAAAAGGGTAAAAAACGCTATTGTTGCAGGAAAAATTGGCAAACCTGTTTTTGGCACTGTGAATATGCTGGGTTGGCGCGACAAAACCTATTATGATTCCGACCCCTGGCGAGGCACCTGGCGCATGGAAGGTGGTGGGGTATTAGTAAACCAGGCACCCCACCAACTCGATATTCTGCTTTGGTACATGGGTGAAATTGATGAAGTTTATGCCATTTGGAAAAACCTGAACCACCCTTATATTGAAGTGGAAGATACTGCCCTTGCATTAGTCAAATTTAAAAGTGGGGCAATGGGAAATATTGTTGTTAGCAATTCGCAAAAACCAGGCATTTACGGCAAGGTGCAGGTACACGGTGAAAATGGGGCATCAGTTGGCGTACAAACCGATGGTGGGGCAATGTTTATTGCAGGCATGTCGGGGATAGCCGAACCTCCGGTTAACGATTTGTGGTCGATACCCGGCGAAGAGCACTTACTTAAAAAATGGCAAGCACAGGATACTCAATTTTTTGAGAAAATTGATGCAACCGTATATTTTATGGAACGCCAGATTGAGGATTTCCTTACGGCAATTTACAAAGAAAAACAACCATTGGTTACCGGAACCGAAGGACGTAAAACAGTTGAATTATTTACCGCAATCTACCGTTCAAACCGAGATAATCTGCCGGTAAAATTTCCGTTAAAACCCGAAGAAAATGACGACATGGATGGAAGATTACGTTAAACAAAAATAAACTTCCGGCAAATATGTTAATAGCCTACTTGCCAAGAAAGCGACTTCGCAGAGCTTATTAACATTTACAATATTCTCATACTTATGTTAAACATTTAGCGCATTTTTGTTTCATTTTACGAAATAACCCAACTTTTTTATTGAATAATTTGGAATTTTAAAAACAAGAGCATACTTTGGCTGTCACAAACCCTTATTTTTTATCTTTTTGTTTTTATTATGGGCAGCTTTTTGTGGACGAAAGGTTGCCCTTTTTTGCCTTTTTGTAAGGTTACAGGGCTGAAAATTAAATTAAAATACTACTTGTTGATGAGTAGTAAGCTATACCATTATATCGCAATAAAAGTTTGGGAAGACTTTTATTGAATCTCAGGGCATTCATTTGGAATGATAAAAAATTAAAGGTTTTTAAAAGGCAGGTTTATCCTGCCTTTTATACTTTCTACCCCCTAATAATGGAGTGGTATTATGCTTCTGTTTCAATATCCGCTGCCAAAAAAGCTGCAGTTTGTTTTATCGACTCGCCAACAGGCCGGTAACTGTAACCGATTTGGCGTGTAATCTTCGATCCGTCAAAATTGTTCACTTCGTTTCTGCCGGTGGCCGCCTCGCGTGTTATTAACGATGGTTTCCCGGTAAAAATACTGGCTACTTTTGCTGCCCGCCACACCAAACTCAGCAACCAATCGGTTGCCCATACTGTTGGTGCTGTTTTTTGCATAGCTACAGCTATTTGAGTAAACACATTCTGATAGCTTAAATTTTCGGCACTCAGAATATAGCGCTGATTTTTGCACTTTTCAAAATTGCTCTCGTGCATTAACTGTATCATGGGTCGAACCACATCAAATACGTCAACAAAACCGGTAACACCTTTGGTATAAAATTTCATCCCGTCGGAAACGGTTTTAAAAATTTTTGCACTACCGCTTTCCCAATTGGCCGGACCAAGAATTATAGAAGGATTGACAATAACAGCATCAAGCCCTTCTTCAATACCACGCCAGATTTCTGCCTCCGAGAAAAATTTACTTTCTAAATAGCCCGAGTTCTTTTTTGAAGGCACCCAGTTGGTTTCTTCCGTAACAAAATTACCATTCTGCAGTTTACCAAGGGCTGCAATCGAACTCACATGGCAAAGCTTTTCAACATTATTTTCAATAGCGGCGTTAACCAGGTTTGCAGTACCTTCAACATTGTTTGAAATCATACGTTGCCGCTCTTTGGTTTCAAACGATACAATTGCAGCACAGTGGTATATTTGGGTTACGCCTTTTAACAATTTCTCAAGCGAATAGTAGTCAAGAATGTCGCCATCTACCCACTCAATACAATCAAACAATTCCCGGGCATTGGAAGCATAGTAATTAAAGGTTTTTAGCACCTGGCTTAAATTGCTTGTACTACGCTTTAAGGCTCTCACATTTTCTCCTGCTTTGCATAATTCAAAAAGCAAATGTGCTCCAACCAATCCCGTACCACCTGTTACAAAAATCATATAACTTTTTTACGAATTCCAAGGCGTTACTGCCTTCGCTCCAAATTCTTTAGCTGTAATATTTTCAATATGAACCTTTAAAATACCAACATTTTTTACAGCAGGCGTTCCGAATTTAAACTCCCGGTCGCTGTACTGTTTCATGATTAAATTAAGACAACGGTACTTTTCGTCAAAATCGTCAATAAATTCCACTTTCCCTTCAACAATAACCGATTTTGATTTTACCCGATAACTGCAACCAACGCTTACATCTTGCCAGGCCAAATCTTCGCCGAGAGTCCAGTTAATGCAAACCTGCTGATTCTTTTTTATACTCTCCCACATTCGCCCTTCCGTTGCCGAATGTAGAATAACAACATTGCCATCGAGGGCAAAGTTCATTGGCAATATATAGGGCATATCGTTTACCGACATCGCCAGATAACAAGTTTTGCATGAGCGAATTACTTCATCAATATCTTCACGGTTTTTTATAAAAAGTGTGCGCATACTATTAATTTATGGTTCGGCTTCCAAGGCTTTTGGCCAACTCTTTTTCTGCCCGTTTAAGGTTCATATAGGTTGATTGTTCCTCAATTACTTTATCAAAATCGTTGGCGGCTGATGCCGCATCAATGGCTTTCTCAATATCTGCCATCATTAATTTTATCTTTCTGAGCTTGTATTCGTTTACGATGCGAGGAACAAGAATATCAAGAATATCCTCTTCTTTCTCGGTAAAAGCACCCGCTTTGGTCCAGCGTTTGCTTTCGGTGTATTTCTCTGATAAGAGATCGGTTGCGAAGGTACTCATCGATGCATCGGCATGATAAACAAAGTGTCTCCACGGGTCGAATCCTTCTTTATAAAGGTTTTCACGTACTTCATAAAATACTTTTCTGAAAAGCTCATTCTCCGAAACCAGTTCATCCACCTCCAGCTCATCTATCATAAACTCACCAACCGTAAGCACGCGCGTTTCTTTTGTCTCTTCATCTTCCTCTTCAAACAAATCGCTAGTGCAATATTTTAACAAGAATCGCAGATATTCGAGCTCTTCCACCAAAATCCGGACCGGCCTTGCAGTTTCAACCTGTGGTGCCGGCTGAGGTGACTGAGCTGCTCGCCGATCTTTCTCTCGAAGTTCCTTTTTCCTGAATTCTTCAGTTTGCTTGTGCTTTTGTTTTCGAACCTCGGCATATAAAACTTCTTCATCAACCCCCAGCAAACCGCTGCATTCTTTAATATACACCGAACGGGTAATGCTATCAGGAATTACAGCTACTGAACGAATAACATCCGAAATCAGGCGTGCTTTGGCAATGGGGTCGTTTTCAGTACTTTTTAAGAGCAGCCGTGTTTTAAATTGTATAAAATCGGTTTCATTTTTCCCGATATACTCCTGAAGACCGGAAGCGCCCATTTTTTTTGCAAACGAGTCGGGGTCTTCCCCATCGGGCAACAACAATACTTTTACGTTCATCCCCTCTTCCAGCACCAGGTCAATCCCGCGCAAGGAAGCCTTTATCCCTGCTGCATCGCCATCGTAAATAATGGTAATGTTTGGTGTAAAACGACGCACCATCCTTATCTGGTCTGGTGTTAATGCTGTTCCCGACGAAGCGACCACATTCTCTATTCCCACCTGGTGCATCGACATTACATCGGTGTATCCTTCAACCAGGTAGCATTTATCCGATCGGGTAATTTCTCGTTTCGCCTGAAAAATTCCATACAACACCCGACTTTTGTGGTAAATATCCGATTCGGGGGAGTTCAGGTATTTAGCCGTTTTTTTATCGTCTTTTAGAATTCGGCCACCGAATGCAATAACACGTCCGGCCAAATTATGTATGGGAAACATTACCCTGCCGGCAAAGCGGTCGCGCAACCAGTTGTCGCGTTTGATCGTCAATCCTGTTTTCTCAAGAAAATCAATCTTATAACCTTGTTTTTGAGCAGCTTCAGTAAAGGGTGTTTTCCCATCAGGTGCAAAACCAACCTCAAACTTTTTTAGAATGTCATCGCGAAAACTACGCTCACGAAAATACCCCAGGCCTATGGTTCTTCCTTCATTCTCCTCCCACAGGTAGCGGGTAAAATATTTTTGTGCAAACCCCGAAACAATCATTAAGCTTTCACGCTCGTCTTTTAATTGTTTCTGTTCTTCGGTTTCTTCCTCTTCAACAACATCAATACTGTACTTTTTTGCCAGCCATTTTAATGCTTCAGGATACGAAAGATTTTCGTGTTCCATAATGAAGTTTACCGAGTTCCCTCCTTTTCCGCACCCAAAACATTTAAAAATGCCCTTGGCTGGCGATACCGTAAACGATGGTGTTTTTTCATTATGAAAAGGACATAAACCAAGCATATTCACCCCCCTCTTGCGAAGCGTAACAAAATCGGAAACTACATCGGTAATTTCCGCAGCATCAATTATCCTGTCTATGGTTGCCTGATCAATCATCAGTACAAAAATATTAGAATTACCATGATTTGAACACCATTTACAACGAATAATATCCACAATTACCGACTTGCCAAATTAAGATACAGATTATCAGCCCCAAGGGCTTTTTGTTTGGCAACTGCAGCATTAAGCACTTTTCAATTATTTTGAAGGAGACTATTATTAATTGTACATTTAATCGCTGTAAAATTGAATTTATGAAAAAACTAGTGGTTCTTTCGGGTGCCGGCATGAGCCAGGAAAGCGGATTAAAAACTTTCAGAGACATGGGAGGGTTGTGGGAAAACTACGATGTTACAGAGGTAGCCACTCCTGAAGCCTGGCACAAAGACCCATCGCTGGTGTTGCGTTTTTATAACGAACGCCGCAAACAACTTTTTGCTGCCGAGCCCAATGGAGGTCATTTCGGAATTGCCGAATTAGAAAAATGGTTTGACGTGCACGTTGTTACCCAAAATGTTGACAACCTGCACGAAAGAGCAGGCAGTACAAAGGTTTTACACTTACACGGCGAACTCATGAAAGCCCGAAGCACTGTTGATCCGTTTTTGGTTTACGAACTTGATCATTGGGCGCTGGACCCGGGAGATTTATGCGAAAAAGGGAGTCAGCTGCGTCCGCACATTGTTTGGTTTGGCGAGGGTGTGCCCGAAATACCCAGGGCCATTAAAGTTGTTCAGCAAGCCGATATATTGGTGGTAATTGGTACTTCGCTGGCGGTATACCCGGCTGCCAGCCTGGTAAATTATGTAAAACGAAATACTCCAGTTTTTGTTATCGACCCAAACCGGCCTGAAGTGTATAACGAAAATGTTTCGTATATCGAAAAAAAAGCTGAACTTGGGGTGAGGATTTTAAAAGAGAAACTGGAAAAACTGAAATAGATGAAACGAATTTTACTTGTTTTTGGATTACTTTTTTTAGCAGGGTTTGCTTTTGCCCAGCGTTTTGATGCCGGACTGATTGCCGGTTTTAACGGCACCCAGGTTGAAGGTGACAATTTAAAAGGCTATCACAAAGTTGGAGTATTGGGTGGTATTTTTGTGCAAACCGATATTGCACCGGCAATAGTGGCTGGTATGGAAATAAAATACTCGCAAAAAGGCTCGCGAAGAAAGTTTGACCCAAAGCAAGCAGATGAAGACCTTGTTGACAAATACATTATGCGCTTAGGGTACATCGATATTCCACTTTTTATGGCCTTTAGAACCAACGACAGAAGTATGATTATTGGTGGAATTGCGCCCGGGATATTACTACATTCAAAAGAATTAAACAGCGATGGCGAGATTCCGGAACAGGACCGGCAGGAATTTAATACTTTTGACTTACAGCCTTTTGTTGGTTTTCAATTTGATTTTTTAGAGCATGCTTCGGTTGACTTGCGATTTGCCTTATCGGTAATTCCGTGCAGCGACAAAGCAGAAACCAATTATTATTTTCACAACGGACTGTTTAACAATGTTATATCGCTGGCCTTATATTATCGTTTAGGGCGATAAAAAACCACTGCGCTAGCTGTTCACCATCCATTTCGAGAAATCATCAAGGTATTTCCAGAACGATCGCAACACCTCTTCGGGTAAATCCAATTTACTCAATACCTGTTTGTAGCAGTTCAACCATTCAATCCGTGCCTCGGCCGTTATTTTAAATGGCAAGTGCCTGCGGTTTAACTGGGGTTTCCCACGGTTCTGGTTAAAATAATCGGGGCCACCACATATCTGAATAAAAAAGTCAGCCGAATGTTCTTTGGCCTTTTCCAATGCAATGGGATTTTTAGGAAAAAGGTCTTTTATTGTGCTTTGCGCAAGCAAATCATAATGGTCGCTAACCATTTGGCGCATCCCTTCTTCTTTCAAAATAGCGAGCATTAACGGCGATGGCAGTGTTACTCCCGGCCTCACTCCTTTAAAATATTTACTGATTTCAAATTCCATCCTGCTTTTTTGTCCTGAAACAAACAAAAACAGAAGTTGTTGAGCTTACTTGCCAAAAACCCACCCAATGCGAATGCCTCCGGTAAGTGCTATCGGAAATTCATCGGGAGCTACAATAAACCCATAGGGTAAGCCATCATACTCGTCGGCGCCAATTCCGTAGCCCACACCAAAATAGGTATCCACAAGAAAAGCATCGTCAAAAACCCATTGTTTTCCAAATTTTAACATAATGGCAAAAGTTACCTGACTTTCTTTTTCGCTATGTCGAGACGATTGATAATAACTGCTTGAATCGTAGTAATAGTCGTAGTAAGTGCTCATGTATTTCATATAACGCAAAGCAATTTCAGGAGCAATGTAGGCACCTTTTAAAATATGAGAATAGTGCATACGGTGCATGTAATAATCCGGGCTGCGCATAAATTTATAGGCAAATTTTCCGTACAACCCTCGTGGCTCAATATCCTGCACATCGTTACCTAAACCAACAATTCCAAGAGCCGTTTCCCACGAACGCCCCGGTTTTATACTACGTTCGTAAACCAATTCTGTTGTTCCGAATAGTGGCGATAAAAAATTCACTTTTAAGGCATTAACTGATTGATTGGCATAAAATTCCGGATTATCAAAGGTATTGTTTTCAACAGTGACAACTTCGCCGGTTCCAAATTCAATGCGGTTTACCAGGGCATTATCAATACCAAAAATTAGTTTATCGTTATTGTCGTAATAATACTTCACCTGCAGGGCTCCAAGTTCTGTTACTTTACAATGAATGGTTTCACCTGTTTTTTTCACTATTTTATCCTGGGCAAATACGGCCAAAGTCAAACATAACAGACAAAATAAGGCGCTTATACGTTTCATGGTTTTTGTTTTTATTGCATGTTGCAGTTAATCAAAATTAATGCCGCAATTTATTAAAAACATTAACCCAGCATATCTTTTTTATGTAAAATTACTGTAATGAAATTGACTTTCAATTTTTATATATCAGCGAAAGCCAGGGTGGCAATACTCACATTGGTTCCAGGCTGTTTTAACAAATGTACAGCACACGCCTCCAGTGTTGACCCGGTAGTAACCACATCGTCAATAAGCAAAACATGTTTTTCGTTTACCCTTTCCGGTTCTCGTAAGCCAAAAACCGATTCCACATTTTGCCACCTTTCGTAGCGGTTTCTCCGGGTTTGCGTTGCTGTATATTCTTTCCGATACAGATTTTTCGTATCAACAGGCTTTTGAAGTACCTCTGCCATTCCGCGGGCAATCCAATCACTTTGGTTGTAACCTCTTTGTTTTTCTTTACGCTGATGCAAGGGAACTGGCATTAGCATATCTATTGTTGCAAAAGCTGGTGAATCAACAAGTTGATAAGCAAATTTTTTACCTGCCTCGTAACCGAGTTCCTTCAATCCCTTATATTTTACAAAATGAATGAGTTGCTGATATTTACTTCCCTTTTTATACGAAAAAAAAGCAGTGGCATTTAAAACAGTTGTGCGCCCCCAAAATAATTGCGCCACTTTATTTTCGGGCTCTAAATGAAAATTGGTTACCGGCAAATCGTGCCAGCACTCAAAACAAACATACCGTTCCTGCGATATTAATCGTTTGCCACAGGTAACGCACAGTTCAGGGAAAAACAGCCCTAAAAGTCCTGAAATACTTTGTTCAAGATAGTTCATACCAGAAAGTTACAAAAATTATAAGCGATTGAACTTAAAATTAATTTAAAAGTGTATTCAACTGATTAACATATATTTAACTCATCCATAATTTTTAAGTAAACCCAAAGCTATTTGAATGTAATACCTTGCAGAAGAAAATATTTCCCTTATCTCTCTTGTATTCCTCTCAAGAAATCATCTCTAAGGTTGTCACATTCGGGACAACCTTTTTTACGGCTACAAGCAGGTAGTTATAGTGTCTCTTTTATCTTTAACACAGATAATACCATCTTCATCCGTAAATTTTGAAAGGTTCTAAATTCTTTCTAATAACATATAAAACACGAAGTTTTGGTCAGATAAATTATTAAATTTGAAACCACTTGAAAAATCAACATACCTAAAAGACTACAAACTATGCTAAAACGCTTTGGTAATTACCTGCGAAAAAAACTATTGCTGGTTTTAATTATCGGCTTCTTTATTGGAATTGCAATAACAATTTATACGCATAAAGCCATCGAGGCTACATCAACTCCAGAATCGTGCGAAATGTGTCACATTCATCCGCATGTTTTTGATTCGTGGAAACTTTCTGTTCATCACGAAAACAGGATTGGAATGCATGTGGGATGTGTTGACTGCCATCTTCCGCCCAAAGGACATGGTTATTTAAAAGAAAAGATCAAAGCATCGGCCCGCGATGCTTACGGTTATTTTTTTAAAGATAGTACCGAGTTTAACTGGGAAGCCAAGTCGACACTTGAGCAGGCGCAACATTTCGTTTTTAAAGAATCGTGTATTCATTGCCACAGCAACTTGTTTCCGCTAACTTTAACTACCGAAGGGCAGGAAGCCCACCTTTACTATTCGCAAAACGAAGATGAATTGCGTTGTATTAACTGCCATTTAAACGTAGGCCATTACGATCCGAATGCAATTCATGCTAAAAATGTTGCCTTTGGAAATGCAGGAGACGAAACCAAAGAAAAATACACCACTGCCGCAGTGGTTTCAGCCCACAACGATTTTACCGAAACCATTCCGGGAACCACCATCGCTTTTAATATGAAAGCTATTCCGGGAGGCAGCTTCAAAATAGGTAGTCCTGAAACAGAACAAGAACGCAAGGCAGATGAAGGACCACAAAAAACAGTTAATATTAGCCCGTTTTTTATGGCCGAAATTGAAGTTAGCTGGGATGAATTTCTTGCATTTTACAGCGCTACGGCAGCCGAAGGCAGAACCACCGATACCGAAGGAAAACGAACACAAAGGGATGTAGATGCCATTTCGGGGCCAACTCCTCCGTATGGGCAACCCGACCAAAATTGGGGATTAGGAAACCGTCCGGCAATAACTATGAGCTTTCATGCAGCTGAAACCTATTGTAAATGGTTATCGCAAGTTACCGGAAAAACATACCGCCTGGCAACCGAGGCCGAGTGGGAATATGCAGCTCGTGGCAAAACAACTACTCCTTTCTTTTTTGATGGAAAACCTAAAGATTTTAAAGAGAAAAATTTTATAGGAAAACTATTCGGACAGGACAGCGACATCATCAACAATTATATTGTTTACGAAAAAAACAGTGGCTTAAAAACAGCCGAACCGGTTAGGGTAGAGAGCAATCCTTTTGGGCTTAAAAATATGCTGGGCAACGTCGCTGAATACTGCTCTGACTGGTATGCCGAAGATGCTTACTCGAAACTGCCCGACGGCATCAGCAACCCTAAAGGTCCGGCCTCGGGGAAAGAGCATGTTGTTAGAGGCGGGCATTTTAAAAGCCCTGTTGGCGAAGTACGCAGTGCTGCGCGCGACTATTCCCGCACCAAAGAATGGATGAAAACCGATCCGCAAATGCCCAAAAGTATCTGGTGGTTATCAGATTGCAATACCATAGGTTTTAGGGTAGTTTGTGAATTTAATGAGAAAACAGGAAAATAATTAATACACTTTTGAATCCTAAATTAACTAAAACATTAAAACATGAGTGACAATAATTTTTCAAGGAGAAAATTTTTAGCCGGAGCTGCAGCTGTTGGAGCAGCCGGGGCCATGGGAGTAGGAACCTTATCATCGTGCTCGGGAGGAGGAGACGCTGCCGGTGGCCAGTTTGACTGGACTAAACGGGAATATCCTTACCCTCCTATGCTGGATGAAGTGCCTGAAGGGAAAGTATTAAAAGCCGGTGTTGTTGGTTGTGGTGGCCGCGGATCGGGTGCTGCAGTAAACTTTCTGGAAGCTGGTGGTTCTACCGTTCAGGTTACGGCACTTGGCGATGTATTTCAAGACCGGATAGACAGCTGCGTTGAAAAGATTAAAAACCAAACCGGGCAGGAAGTGCCGGCAGAAAATTGCTTTATTGGTTTTGATGCCTTCGAAAAAGTAATTGATTCGGGCGTTGATGTGGTTATTTTAGCAACACCACCAAAGTTTCGCCCACAACATTTTGAAGCAGCTGTTAAAGCACGCAAACATGTTTTTATGGAAAAGCCCATTGCTGTTGACCCTGTTGGTATCCGACAGGTACTTGCTGCGGCAAAAATGGCTGATGCTGCCGGCTTAAAAGTTGTAACCGGAACCCAACGTCGACACCAACACAAATATGTAGAGCTGTTTAAAGCCTGTAATGAAAACAATGCGATAGGAAAAATTACAGGAGCCAATGTATATTGGAATGGTGGCAAGCTATGGCACCGCGACAATAATACGAGCTGGAGCGAAATGGAATGGATGATTCGTGATTGGGTAAACTGGTGCTGGCTGTCGGGCGACCATATTGTTGAGCAACACGTGCACAATATTGATGTGGCCAATTGGTTTATTGGCGAACTGCCGGTTAAAGCTGTTGGTTTTGGCTCGCGACAGCGGCGGGTTACCGGCGACCAATATGATAATTTCAGTATCGATTATGTATACGAAAATGGGATGCACATTCATAGCATGTGCCGCCAAATTAACAGCTGTGTAAATAATGTGTCGGAAACAATTCACGGAACAAAAGGCCACACTTTCTCTTCGGGAAGCGCTACGCCAAACAGCATTACCGATTTGGATGGCAATGAGTTAATGACATTCGAAAATCACGAAACCAGTCCTTACGTTCAGGAACACAAGAACCTGATTACCTGTATTCGCCAAAATATACCATTTAATGAGGCTGAAGCAACTGCAAACTCAGTTATGGTGGCCATTATGGGACGCGTATCGGCTTATACAGGAAAAGAAGTAAGCTGGGAAGAAATGATGAACTCGGATATGAAGCTTGGACCAGCAACTTACATTATGGGCGATATTGGCTACATGGAAAATGCCGTTGTACCGGTACCCGGAACACTGGAAAAATCCTGATTTATAAGCCTTTATAATATGCATCAATCAATTCAGGTTAAACCTCCGGCAATTGCCGGGGGTTTTTTTGGCACTATAGTTGTTTTACTTTGTGCAAAGTATAATCTAAAAATCTATAAGTCATGAAAAAAGCAAACAAGAAACAAACAATTACCTTCAAAAAAATTTCAGCACTGTTTTTAATTATTGCCGCTGCTGTACTGGCAGCCTGCGAAGGTCCGGTTGGCCCGGTTGGTCCTCAGGGAGATGATGGCATTTCATACGCCGGATCGATATACGAAGTTGAGGTTGATTTTACTCCCAACGACGATTATTCGGTAGTTGTAGACCATCCATCAAGTATTGAAGTTCTGCCCGAGGACATTGTACTGGTGTATATCCTGTGGGAATACGATGGAATAGATATTTGGCGTCTTTGTCCGCAAACCGTTGTATTGCCCGGTGGTGTAATTCAGTATAATTACGACTACACCCAATATGATACCCGGCTATTTTTAGAGTACACAGTTGATGAGTTACTGCCAGCCGAAACCGATAATCAGATTTTCAGAATTGCCATTCTCCCAATTGATTTTGTGGCTCAAAAATCTGTCGACATCAGCGATTTTAATTCGCTTATTGAAACACCTCAATTGCAACTAAACATTATGGACAAAGTGGAATTAAACCCAATTATAGAAATAAACTAACTGTTTGGGTAGTTATATAACAAAGGCCGGATAACAGTTATCCGGCCTTTGTTTTTTGCTATGATTATAAAAATAAACACATAAAAAGAGCGCCCGGTAAACACCAAGGCGCTCAGGACATGCGAAAGACTAATCTACCTTATTTGAAGCGGTAGATTGCCATTCCAAATATGCTCCGTCGTAAACTTTTACATTCGGATATCCAAGTCCTTTTAGTGCAAGGTAAACAACACCGGCCCTTACACTGGTTTCGCAATACACAATAGCCGTTTTATCTTTTGTAATCCCTTTTGATTCAAACATCGAGGCCAATGCATCATTAGATTTTAGTAGTCCTTTTGCGTCAACCAAAGTCTCGTAATTCACATTAACCGCGCTTGGAATATGCCCCGGTCGTGCTAATTCTGTTTCTGCAGTTCCTGCATACTCTCCGGGTTCACGTGCATCAACAATTACATATGACGAATTGCCAACTGCTTTTTTCACCTCGTCCATTGTTGCCAACTGGTTGGCATCAACCTTAGCGGTAAATGTGGCTTGTTTACCTTTGGTAGCACCACCAATAGGGCCGCGAATTGCTTTCCACCCCTTAATGTTTCCATCCAGCATTTTAACATTTGGCGCACCTAGGTATTTAAGCATCCAGTACATTCGTCCGGCATACTTTGTCGACCCCTCGTCGTACACAACAATTGTTTTATCCGAAGCAACTCCATTCTTTCCAAGCTCAGCCGCCATATCTGCCGGCGATTTAATCAGGTTACGAACAGGCTCATCAGTGCATAATGTGGTATGCGGAAGGTTTATTGCACCACGAATAAACACTTTTTGATTTGCTGCTGCATTAACAATAATGTAATCCGGATTTTTCAGATTCTGTTTAAGCTCATTTGCCGAGATTAAATCTTGTGCTGAAACGGCAGAAGCTACCAACAACACTAATCCCAATAAAAATAATTTATTCATTTTCATCTTATTTAAAATTGTTTTTTAACATACAAAAATGGAACTCGCATGATACTAATTATTCGCTTGTGTTTTGCAAATTTCTCATGGTCCTTTCATCGTTTGTATTTTAAAAAGTTAAAATCTTACTTGTAGCTGAACCATAATCATATCGTTCGGAATTTCGCCGTACCATTCAGCTTTATATTCATAGTTTACTTGTAAACGAGTCCATTCGTTAAAGAAATAATTTACTCCAATGGTTGTAACATGTTCCATGTTGTTATTTCCTAAACTTATATCGCTGTTATAGTTTTCGTATTTTATAACTGGCTGTAAATTGTAGGTTAGGTTATAAAGTGCCATAATCGATAAACCTTCGCGCTTTACACTACCCTGCACCAGTTCGGGATCGCCGCCACAGCCACCACCAACAAGGTACGAGCCTTTATCTTCTGCCCAAATATATTCACCCTGTACAAGAAATCCGAATTTTTCAATTTCAAATTCTGCACCTAAACGGGTTCTTTCATCGGGTTCGGTAACTGTTTCGTCCTGGCTTGTAGCTTTCCCGAAGCGGAAACTACCACCTACGTGCATCCAATCGTTTGGCTGAACCAATACCCTACCAACCAAATCTTTGTACTTATCACTATCTTTAACCAGCAGGCCGGTACCGTTCATTACGGCAAAGGAGTACTTCAGTAAAGTAGTGTCTGATCCACCTAAAATCATTAATCCCATATCGCGATCAGGCGCTGTTAATTCGTTTACAAATTTAGAGCGGTTAATGGTATGCAATGCATGGCACGGAGTACTCAGTTCCTGCCCAAATGGCGATTTAAAAGAGCCTAAACTAACCTTTGCAAACGAATAACGGCTATAGGTTACAAAAGCATCAAGCAAGTATGCTTTAGGCCCGTCTTTTTTAAACGGACTGGCTTCAATCATTACATAGTAGCTAAAATCGTATGGTATTACCCCCATTACGCCAATACGCGAACGATTGAACCCAAAAGTATTGGTATTATCGCCTTCGGCAAAACCATAGTCGTATTGTGCCTGCAGGTATCCAAAAACATTTACACCTTCATCTGATGCGGGCTCGGCACAACCCTGAGCCTGGGCATTATAACCCATAAAGAAGGCAGCTGTTAGTATTACTAATATTTTGCGTAACATATTCTTTTCTTTTAATTGATAAATAACAGAGTGAATATTTTTATTCTTTCACCCGGTAGTTCTAATTAGATGGTACGGTAGGCAAACTCTTTGGATTTGAATCGTATCCCCAGTGATTTGTTACGCCACCTGCTTCCCAAAAAGAATTTGTATGACTCATTCCGTTCATTCCGAAAGTAAGGCTATAAGCATCAAAACCTAAAACATTAAGGTATGCAGTAAGAACTGCCGAAGTTTGTCCGGTATAGCAATAGGTAACAACTTTCCCGTTCGGGTCAAGCTTGCTGCAATCGTCAATCAACAGAGGGTTTACACGTACTGCACCGTTAACATGGCCAAAACCTGAATAATGGTCGGCAGAAAAGTAATTATTGATGTAGTAGTTTCCTGGCGTGGCCAAAACATCGGCACCCGAAGCTGTTTTAAAGCCAGCTGCTACCACAGCCTCTACTCTTTCGGCAAGAATATCAGCTCCATTTGTTGAAGTACTTGTCCAATTGGGCGCATCAAAACTTCCGGCAGAAGCCTCGCTTGTTGTCCAGTTACTTGAATTGGTTAAGTCTTTGCAATTTGGTGTCCACTTATCAAATTGGCTGTTCCAACCACTCATTCCCCATTTTAGTGCCTGCGCATCATGGTAGCCATACAAACGTAATAATGAAGTTGCATAACAGGCTGTTTGTCCGGTATAACAAACTACAATTATAGGCTTGTCTGCTCCGGCAGCTGCGGTAAGTATATCCTTAAAGGCTACGTTGTTTGCACCTTCAATATGAGCTGA
The DNA here is from genome assembly GCF_963676735.1 of uncultured Draconibacterium sp. Classification (NCBI taxonomy): domain Bacteria; kingdom Pseudomonadati; phylum Bacteroidota; class Bacteroidia; order Marinilabiliales; family Prolixibacteraceae; genus Draconibacterium; species uncultured Draconibacterium sp. Next base: position 4,137,980 of record NZ_OY781464.1, read on the forward strand.
TGCAAAGTCTGCTGCCCCGCGAATATCCATAATCCATTTTGATGAAAGATCACCATCCGCCGGAGCCCCCATAACAAATTTCTGATCGTCGGCATTTTTCAGCACGTGATCAATATCCATATCGATAGACTTTAAATAACTGGTTAAGGTTTCGTATGCTAATGGTTCCGAACCTGAACAATCGCAGTCGTCTTCGTATTTACAAGAAGTAAAGGTAATTGATGCAAAAATTGCAAGTAGTAATGTGTAAAAAATGTACTTTTTCATTGTAATAAAATTTTAGGTTATTGTCAAGTATTACATCCCCGGTTGTTTCTGTTTTTGAAAATGATTTCATGTCCGGCTTGTACTACATTATTTTTCTTGTGAATTAAAACAGGTGAGTTCATTAGAACTGGGCTCCAACTGGTTGAATTATTGAAAATGATTAAAAGAAAAAACGGTTGAATGACATGGCGCGATGCAGCTTGCACCGACGAAAAGAACCTGCTTGTAGCATTAAGAGAGATGCCTGATTGGGTAACAAATAACACCAAGCCTAACACCATTTGGATGAATGCCTTTCCCATGTCCTCGATAAGTTTAAAAATTTGATTCGTTTTAATAACAGTTCAAAAATAAGAGGCGAACATGGAAATAAAGAAAAATTTCTATGTTAGCGACTCAAGCTTAAATCAGTTCGTTCTCATGTTTAAATTTGATTCAAATCAAATACTAATTTGATTTATTAAGCAATTGTTAATTTTTATATATATTCGCCTTTCAAGGAGGAAATAATTTTATGCCGTTAACAAAAGCTAATAAATGCCTGGGATGCACCTGTATGTCTGCACCTTTTAAAACCCTTTCAACAGAGGAGCTTATCCAGATTAACAGAAACAGGGTAGAAATAAATTTCAAGAAGGGAGAAACTATTGTTAAAGAAGGTGCACTTGCCGGCCATATTGCCTATGTAAAGAGCGGACTGGTAAAGGTTTGCCGTACCCACTCGAACGAAGAACTTGTTTTAGCACTCGAAAGCCGCGGAAAACTTTTGGGCTTGCACGCCATATTTAATCAAAACATATACAATTACTCGGTTTACGCCTGCGAGGATATTAGCGTGTGTTTACACGATATAAATGCTATCTCAAGTTTTATTAAAAGCAATTGCAATTTCGGATCGGAGATTATGCGGCATCTGAGCGATGAAATATTATTTTCTCACGAGCGCATGGAAAGCCTGGCGCTAAAACAATTACACGGGCGCTTTGCCGACATATTACTTTGTTTAAGTCTAAGAATTTACAAACGTAAATCGTTTAAAATTCCACTATCGAAAAAAGACCTGGCCGGAGTTACCCGCATGTCGCAGGAAAGCTTATCGCGGGTGATTAAAGAATTTACAAAAGATAAAATTATCGAATTTAAAGGCAACCAAATCACTATTCTTGATTACGACAAAGTAAGACACTTAAGCCAGGTGGGTTAACCTTTTTGACGAATCTCTTCGAGTCTTTCTTCGTTTAAAATGGTTAAAACATTGTTTTTCAATTTAATTATTCCCATATCCTGAAACTCTTTTAAAATGCGCGAAACACTTTCTCGTGAGGTGCCAATCAGGGAAGCTATTTCGGTTTGGGTAAGGTTGACTGCGAATGAGTTTGAACCATATACTTCATGTGCAAAATAGTGAATGGCATTTGCAAACCGACCGGGTAACTGCTGTTGCACATTTTTTACCAACCGATCGAAATAATTCATTTCATCGTTAAAAACTGTTGATAATACCTTTAGTGCAAATTCTCCGTTTTGTTTTAAAAGTCGGGTAAAACATTGCCGGTCAATAAAACATACTTCAGATGGACTAATAGTAATGGCCGAAAAGTAATTGGTTTTTAACGTATCATCCAGATTTTGTAAACCAATATACGATCCCTTTTTTGAAATACTGAGAATAAAATCCCTGGCTCCGGCTCCTTTTTTTACCAGCTTCACAAAACCTTCGCGCAGGTAAATAATGTGTTGCACCGGGCCTCCTTCTTTAAAAATTAACTCTCCTTTATCGTAATTGGTTCTCGAACATCCCTCTTCTAACTGACACAGTTCTCCGGTATTTAATACCGAAACGGCACTTGATTTTAGGGTACAATCAACACAACTATTCGTTAGTAAATTCATCAATCAAACTATTGGTGTAATTTATATCACAATTATACGAGATTTCTTTCACAATGTTTAATGAACCATGGCTCTTTATTTGCCGTATACTTGTAAAAACATTTAGCCATGAATAAAATTTTAACACTTATTTGCTACAACTTAAGCCTCTGGGGAATTCTGGGCTTTTTTGCTACCATAATTCTGGGTTTTTTGGCGTGTTGTGCCAATTTACCCGTTAAGGTGTTTTACATTGCACTTGGCATTTTTGCGCTAATCGGAATTACAGCTACTTCAATTTGCGTTGCACGCGGATGTAAAAAAGCAAAATGAAAGTTTAGCAAAACAGTTCTTCTTGAATAGTAAAATAAGAAAAGCGGCATAACACGGCTTTTCAACTGTATACTATTTAAGGTTTCTCAATCGTACCTCCGTTTCATCGTGGTTTTTTAATAACACAAGCAACTCTTCGGTATTTGTATCTCCAAAGTGATAAGGATAAAGCACTTTAGGCTTAAACATTTTTGTTGCTTCAGCTACCATTTCAGGGGTCATGGTGTAGGGCAGATTCATGGGTAAAAAAGCCACGTCAATATTTTTTAATTCTGCCATTTCAGGAATATTTTCGGTATCGCCGGCCACATACACTTTTTTATCGCCAAAATACAGTACATAACCATTCCCCACACCTTTTGGATGAAAGGGCTTACCCGGTTCGCGCTCGTGTTTAATATTGTAGGCAGCTACAGCTTCAATTTTAATTCCGGCAAATGTTCCTGTTTCGCCATTGGTCAATACCGCAGTTCCCGGATATTTTTCAGTACATTTTTTTGTGAGCACCACTTCAGTCCCTTCCTTTTTAACCGCATCAATGGATTTCGCATCAAGGTGGTCGCCATGTTCATGTGTTACCAAAACAAGATCGGCTTTGGGCATCTTCGAATAATCAGCATACCACGAAACAGGATCAATATGAATTACTTTGCCATTAAATTCCATCATTAGTGTTCCGTGTCCAATAAAAGTAATTTCCAAATCTCCTTCCGCTGTTTTAAAAGTATCCTTCTCAAATTCATCAGCTTGCGAGACGGTTACGAAGGCAAGTAGAAATAGAAGTATCGCTATTTTTTTCATGAGCTTTAGTTTTTTTACTGAAAGATAGGTATAAAATCATTTCTTTGCATAAGTTAGCAGAAAACAAAGTTGCTCTCGCAAAAGAAAGTTGTAAGCAATTGTATTTTTTACACTTAATTATAAACCAACTAATATGAAAACCTTATTTTTAATGGTCATGCTTACCGCCTTTAGCTTCTTGCTTTCGGCAAAAGATTACACGCTTGAATCCCCTTCGGGAAAAGTACAAATTAAAGTAGCCATCGCAGATCAAATCTCCTATTCGGTTTTATTGGATGATCGAGTGATAATTGCTCCGTCGCAGATTTCGATGGAAATTAGTGATGGTACGATATGGGGAAAAGATGCCAAAGTACGTAAAGCCAAAACCACATCGGTTTCGCAGGAAATTACGCCGGTGGTTCAACGCAAATACGCCAAAATCCAGCATGAATACAAGCAGTTGACACTCAACTTTAAGGACTACTCCTTACAGTTCAGAGCTTACGATGAAGGCGCTGCTTACCGCTGGGTTTCTGCCAAAGACGGAGAATATAAAGTTAATAGCGAATTGGCGAGCTTTGTGTTTCCAAACGATTGCGGGCTTTGGTTTCCGGAAGAGGAAAGCATGTACTCGCACCAGGAACGCGAATACCTGCGCGAAAAACTTTCGAACATCGGGACCGAGCGTTTTGCTTCAACAGGTTTGTTGGTTGATTGCGGAAACGGCGTTAAAACATACATCTCGGAATCGAACCTGATGGACTACCCCGGTATGTTTTTGCGGGGTTGCAATAAAAACGATAAAGCACTTGTTGGAAAATTTGCAGGCGTGGTTTTAGAAAGCGAGCAAACCAGCGACCGCGATGTAAAACCAACAAAGTATGCCAACTACATTGCCGAATGCAAGGGACCACGCGAGTTCCCCTGGCGGGCAATGGTAATTTCGGAAAACGACGCCCAATTGGTACAAAGCGAACTGATTTACAAACTGGCACCCGAGTGCAAAATTGAAAACACCAACTGGATAAAACCCGGCAAAGTAGCCTGGGACTGGTGGAATGCCAATAATATTTACGGGGTTGACTTTGTAGCCGGTGTAAACACTCAGACTTATAAATATTACATCGATTTTGCATCGGAATACGGATTAGAATACATTATTCTTGACGAGGGCTGGTATGTGCTTTCGGATATAATGCAGTTAGAGAAAGACATGGATGTAAAAGCACTAATCGACTACGGGAAAGAAAAAAATGTTGAAGTTATTCTTTGGGTGGTATGGAAAGCATTGGATGACAAACTGGAGGAAGCATTGGATCAGTTTCAGGCATGGGGTGCTGCCGGTATAAAAATTGACTTTATGCAACGCGACGACCAGTGGATGGTAAATTTTTACGAAAAAATTGCTGCCGAATGTGCCAAACGCGAGCTGCTGGTTGATTACCACGGTGCCTACAAGCCGAGTGGCCTGGACCGGGCCTACCCAAATGTGATTTCGTACGAAGGGGTGAAAGGCCTTGAAAATGCCAAATGGAGCAACCTACCCGACCCCGAGCACAATGTAACACTGCCGTTTACACGTATGGTTGCCGGGGCTATGGACTTTACTCCGGGAGCAATGATTAACCGAAACAAAACAAACTTTAACGATGTGTTTACCCAGCCCATGAGCCCCGGAACCCGTTGTCATCAGTTGGCGATGTACCCAGTTTTTGAAAGCCCGCTGCAAATGCTGGCCGATAATCCATCGAACTACTACCGCGAACCAGAGTGTATGGAATTTCTTTCGGCAGTGCCATCGGTGTGGGACGATACCAAAGTGCTGGCAGCAAAAGTTAGCGATTACATTGCCGTGGCACGTCGCTCGGGAGACACATGGTACGTGGGGGCCATGACCGACTGGGACGCGCGCGAACTGGAACTAAACATGGATTTTTTGGGAGAAGGAACTTACACCATAAAAGTGTGGAAAGATGGCCTTAACGCCGATAAACATGCCAGCGATTTTGCGCAGGAAACACTGGAAGTAACCTCATCGTCAACAGTAAAAGTTAAAATGGCACCCGGTGGTGGCTGGGCGGCTATAATAAAGAAGAAGTAATATACTGAGAAGTGAGTAATGAGAAAGATGCCATCCTTGAATATTTTTTTGGATGGCATTTTTTGTTTCTATTTCGGAAGATACAGCTTTACATTCGTCCGATAGCCTGTATCTTCTGCCAGATAATAATTCTACCCCGCAAGAGGAACATCATCTGACGTAAGATAGCCTCCATCTTCCATAAGATTACCTTTATCTTATGCAAGATATACTTTCCGGAACATCAGTTTATGATGATCTGATAAAAGAGGAAGCCAATTGACCATAAGATGTAATACATCTTTTATAAGATGATCTTGCTACCCTATAAGATAGCCTTTCTCTGACAAAAGAAAAGCTTAAGTCGAACAGACTAATCCTTCACCCTCATGCTTCGGGCACCTCCTTTTACAAAAAGGAGGATAAGGGCATCGTCCCCTTGGCAAAGGGGGATTAAGGGGGATTGGCAAATGATTATTGATGAACACTTAATAAACATCTAATCCTTCACCCTCATGCTTCTGGCACCTCCTTTACAAAAAGGAGGACAAGGGCATCGTCCCCCCTGGCGAAGGGGGATTAAGGGGGATTGGTAAATGATTATTGATGAACACTTAATAAACATCTAATCCTCCGCCCCCATACTTCGGGCACCTCCTTTTACAAAAAGGAGGACAAGGGCATCGTCCCCCCGGCGAAGGGGGATTAAGGGGGATTGAATTAAAATTCTTATTTTTAGCTAAAACTCCAATGAAATCCTCCTACAACAAAAATTTAAAACATCTGTCTCAAAAACTCCGCAAACAAGGAACTAAAGGAGAAGCCATTCTGTGGCGAGATGTATTGAAAGCACGACAGATGAACGGACATCAATTTAACCGCCAATTTATTATTAAGGATTACATTGTTGACTTCGTTTGCCGAAAACTAAAGCTTATAATTGAAATTGATGGGTATTCGCATTTTGTAAAATCAGAGGAGGACTATATTCGACAAAGCGAGTTGGAAAAACTGGGTTTTACATTTTTACGTTTTACTGAAGCAATGGTAATCTTTCGAATTGATGAAGTTGTGACTGAAATTGATTATGCTGTTAGTTGTTTGGAGGAACAATCTGGGAAGACAGGTAAACCAGACTAATCCTCCGCCCTCATACTTCGGGCACCTCCTTTTGCAAAAAGGAGGACAAGCGCATCGTCCCCCTTGGTGAAGGGGGATTAAGGGGGATTGGCAAATGATTATTGATGAACACTTAATAAACATCTAATCCTCCACCCCCATACTTCGGGCACCTCCTTTTGCAAAAGGACGATTTGCTGGGCAACAAAAAATGCCATCCCATTTGAGAAAACTCAGCGGAATGGCATTTCTTTAACTAAACTGGTTTAATCCTTTTATTGCAGCATAAATTTTACGGTAAACTCCAGCTTTTTGCCTTTAAATTCATCAATCTTCAACCGGGGTAAGGTCGACAGCACCCGTCTGGCCTCGGTATCAAATTTTTCTTGTGCATCAATAACAGTCGACCCAATATTATCGGTTGGTTTGTAGGCAACCACAACCACCTCATCCACTTTAGTTGCTCCATCTGTTTTTTCAGTACCAACATTCGTTATACTACCGTTTTCGCTAAGCTCAACATAAACTTTGCTTACCCCCTCCTGGTTGGCATTGCGCAAATCAAGCGGATATTTTATTCGTTTAGCAATAAACTTTCGCAGTTCTATTACCGAAGTAATTTCAGCCGATTTGGTGGTAATCAATATCACCCCATCTTTGGCTTCAGCGCCAAACCTTACCACTGCTGTGGCATCTTTTAAAACTGAAATTGATTCGATATCCTCGGGCTTAATATCATCCATTTCGCCTTCGTACTTTATGCCGTCAACATAAACAAGTGGTGCTCCTTCAATTTTGGCAGCGTTTTTCGATTTTATTACAATGGCACCATCTTTTGCAGCCGGGCCATATTTTTCGATAGCCGATTCGCCCTTTAGTATATTGATCGACTCAATGCTTTCGGCATCGATATCGCTAACTTCGCCGTCGTATTTTTTACCGTCTTTTATAAGCACGGCATTGCGCATTTTATTTTTTCCGCGCTCTTTAGTGGTAAAAATTATAACACCGTTCTTGCCCTTTTCGCCGTAAAGGGTTGTTGCACTCTCGTCTTTTAATACCGAAATCGACTCGAGCTCTTCTGCCGAAATTTCTTCTACTTTTCCTATCTCTTTCCCATCCAGAATGTACAAGGGAGCCTCCCCGTCTTCATTCGTAATTTTCATACTATGTACATCAATGGTAATGTCCTTTTTCTTTCCGGGACCAATAATTTTAATTTCATCGTCCGAGCCACTTCCATCAGCAATCAAGCTTACATCAATTGCTTTCTCTCCGTTTATTTTCACCTCTTTTGCCTGATAGCCAATCATTGAGAAGACCAGCGTTTGGTTTGCATCTGTTTTTATTTCGTAGTTGCCTGAAAGATCGGTAATGGTTCCAACGTTAGAACCTTTTACCAAAACAGCAGCAGCCACTATTGCCTCGCCTTTTTCGTTGGTAACTTTACCGCTTACCTTCAGTTTTGGTGAAACAGCAACTCCGTATGCCGATTGCTGCGAATCGATATCGCTTCTGGTTAACACCACATTTATTTTTTCTTTGTTAGCCGGAACTTTTTTAAACTCATAACCCAACATATTAAAAACGAGTACTGCATCTTTGTTGGCAACTCTAATCTCGTAATTACCCTGCATGTCTGATAGGGTTCCTGTGGTGCTACCTTCAATGAGCACGGCCACTGCCGGAATTGGTTCGCCTTTGTCGTTGGTAATTTTTCCTTTAACAGTAATTTCAGAAATGGTAGTTTCGGCGGTCAGCTGGTCAAAATCAGCATTGGTGCCCTCCACATAATCGCTGGTGCGAACATAAAACACCGAAGGTTCGCCATTCTCTTTAATATCGATACCATTCGAAACTACATTGTCTTCAATTCCTAAAGCTTTGGTAATTTCGGCCCCATCAATTCCTTCAGAGAAATCAATGTTTTTCAGGTCAGGATGATCTTGTGGAATCACTACTCCGTCGACAATAATCTGAACATTTTTTTTGGCCTGAACAAATTCAGTTTTCACCTCTTTGTTCGACAAACCCATTACCAAAATGGCCAGCATGGGCAGCACAACCAACTGTTTCAGCAGGCTGTACCGGTTTTCTGTTTTCTTTTTCATCATAATAATTCTGTTTTTTAATTGAGAGCCGTTAAGCGCAGTCAAAAAGGGAGCCACTCCTTTTTTATGCGCTAAACCCACCATGGCCATTTGGTAAGCTTCGGCATTATTGTTTTTCGTTATTTGGTCATCGGTAAGGTATTCCAGGTTATCGCGAATGGCCGCTTTTAGCAACCACGCAAAGGGATTAAACCACTGAAACAGAAAAAGAATTTCGGCAAAAAGAATATCGAGTGTGTGATTTTCTCTTACATGCACCATTTCGTGGTTTACAATTACTTCAAGGTTGGGGTTGTCAAGCGTTTTCTCCGAAACTACAATTCGCCTAAAAAACGAAAAAGGGTGCACATCTTTTTTCGTTAGGTTTACTTCGGCACCAAACAATTCTTTTAAGTAGCTAAAGCGTATAATTTTTATGGCTTTGAGGTGCCCCAGCAGTAAATGAACAGCAAACACTACTATTCCAAGCAAATAAATTCCCAGCAGGTAATGAAACCACTGGAGTGCAAATGGTTGCCCGGATGCTACTGCTGTTTCGGGTAGGTAGGCAAAACTATTGGCTGCATTTACCATCGGCGGCTGAATATACTTAATTCGGGTAAACGTAATTAGCGGAATTAAAAAACTTAATGCCAAAGAAACCGGCAAATAAATGCGGTTAAACACAAAATGTTTCTGGTGTTGAAACAACGCCAGGTACAGCAAATACAATGCGCCTGCCCCAAGTGCCACCTTCCCGATATAAAACAAGAAACTTTCCATTATTTTTTGTCTTTTATCAGTTTTACCAACTCGTCTATCTCCTCTTCCGACAGGTTTTTCTCTTTTACAAAAAAGGCCACAGCACTTTTGTACGAGTTATCGAAATAATCGCTAACCACCTGGTTCATAAACGAGCGGCGGTAGTCTTCTTTCGAAATAAGCGGAAAATACTGGTAGGTGTTGCCGTATTGTTTAAAGCCTATCACTCCTTTATCCTGCAACAAACGCACCAACGACGAAATAGTATTGTAGTGTGGTTTAGGCTCGGGATACAACTCAACAATGTCTTTTACAAATGCTTTTTCCAGTTTCCAGAGGATTTTCATCAGCTCCTCTTCCTTTTTTGTTAGTTTCTTCATTTTGCGGACTATTAGTTTTTAGTACTGAGCACAAAGTACAGGGTACTGAGACTTTTCGAATTACGCAGACAAACATACAACTGATTTTTCAGTTCTGCAACTGTTTTTTCAGTTTTTAAACTGATTTTTCAGTTGGTTTGTTTTCAATTCGGCCTGAAGCGTTACCCGGCAAAGCGTTTCAAAGCTTTTTACTTAATAGGATACGATGTTCTAAAATGCTGTCTTTTTCTTGAAAACCAACAATGGAGTACCCGTTTTTTAGCGCAAAATGTAGCATTGGTTTGAACTTGTTGCGGGTTTTTAAAACCATTGAAGTATAACCTTTGTCCCGGGCCATTTGCTCCATTTTCTGGTTTAACCGTTGGGCAATTCCTTTGTTTCGATAGGCAGGGAGCACTCCGCCCAACCAAGAATAAAACGAACCATCGTTGTAGCGACAATAGCCGATTTTAACGCCAACGGCTGTTGCACCGGAGTAGGCCACCAGAATTATCGGATCGGTTTTTAAGCGCCCCGTTAAGTTCTGTTTTTCAATGGGCTCGGCTAATTCCGGAATTTTGCGCAATACCTCAATTGCACAATCGGTATTTTGCTCCTGGCAAACTGAAATCATAACCGAAAATAATGTTTTTCAATAAAAAATGCCGCCCAACGAGCAGCATTTGTATTTGTAAAAAACGTATTATTTCTAAAAATCGCCACCACCCATATCCATTCCGCTATCGCCTCCGCCGTTACTGCGTCGCTCTTCTTTAAAGTTATTTATTTTATAACTCAGTGTTAAGAACACCACACGTGGTTCGCGTTGCATGCGGAATGAACTTTTGAAATCGTCGCCATAGGTGGTTCGCTCAAAACGAGCGGTACCAAAGGGATCGCGAAAACTAACTGTTGCGGCCAGTTTATTATTCCAAAACTCCTGGCGGTACGAGAAATTGGTAAAGAACATGGCTCCGGTTTCGCCCTGTGCAGAAACTGACGAGCCGCGAAAGAAAGCTGTAACCTGAAAACGAGAACTTGGAGAGAACTTAAAAGTAGTATTCATTCTTCCTCCCCAGTTGGTACTTTCCTGGTCAATCGATTCGCCATTCAGGTCGCCGGTAATTTTATAATTAAATACATTAACACTGGCATTCAGTATCAACCATTCTTTATAGCTAAGGTTACCGGTAAACTCAACACCCGTAGCATAATCTTTATCAAAATTATCGGTGTATAGGTAAAATATGCCGTCGTCTCCCCGTTCCTCGGTTCGGTCAATTTTATTGTTGGTAACCCTTCTGAACAGGTCGGCCGACACATACGAACGGGTTTCGCCAAAGCGCTTCAGCATACCAATCTCGTATGAATTGGTATACTCAGGTTTTAAATCGGGATTACCAAAACGAATGGTGTACCGGTTGTAGTAATTGGGCGTTGGATCCAAATCGCGACCGCTAGGGCGGTTTATCCGGCGGCTGTAACTGGCCGTTAAGTCGGCTGTTTTATTTACCTGATACGAAAAATGTGCCGTAGGAAACAAATCAAAGCGATTTAATGATGATGTTTCAGTGGCATTTGAATTTTGAATTTCACGAAGCGTTAGTTCGCCGCGCAATCCGGCCATATATGCCAGTTTCCCGCTTTTGTTGCTGTAAGTAGAGTATACTGCATGAATATCGCGTTGAAAATCGGTAGCGCTTGAATATTCATCGTTAATAATCCACGAGCCACTTTCCTGGTCGAAATCACGAAATTCCAGTTCCTCAAGTTCGCTTTCCAAACGCCCCTGGTAACCGGCTTCAAAGCGGCCATCTTCACTAAACGGGTAGGTATAATCAAGCTTTAAACGAATATCTTGCTCCTCCTCTGTTTCAAAAGTCGACACCCGCGACAAATAGTCATCAGAAGGGATAAAATCAGCATCAGCCAGAATTTCTCCTTCAGTTTCATTATCTGTTCCGGTTTCGTTTGAATAGAATGCTGAAGCCTCGAGGCGGTGCCCTTCGTCGTTAAATTTTTGCTGAAAATTCATATTTAGGGTATAGTAATCATTTTTTCGAACAGAAGTTTCTTCACTTATAGAATAGATATGATCGGCGGCTGGAATGAAAAAATTCTCGGTACGCCCACCACCTTCGTTCGAGCGCTCAGAGACACCAACTTCGCCCGAAAATGTTAGTGTTGAACGATTGCTCAAATACCAATCGGTACCTGCTTTAAAGCTGTGCCCACCGCGTATCCAGTTGCGATCGCCATCCATATTTAAAAATTCGGTAGTATCGTTGTAATACGTTTCTCGTCTGATTTTCATTTCTCCGTTGTTGATCTCGTCTCGCCAGTCGGCACCAAAAAACAGGTTAAGTTTTTCCATTCGATAGTTGAGCATAAAATCGCCCCGGTATTTTTCTCCTGTTCCAATGCTGGCATTTACAATGCCGTTTAGTCCGTTCATCGAATTCTTTTTCATAACAAGATTGATGATCCCTGCAGTGCCATCGGGTTCGTACTTTGCTGACGGGTTGGTAATAATTTCGATATTCTCGATTGCCGATGAAGGTATCTGGCGTAAGGCATCGCTGCCGCTTAAAACACTCGGCCTACCATCAATTAATACGGTAAAATTGCCCGAGCCTCTTAGCGAAACATTGCCTTCGATATCAACCTGAATGGATGGTGTATTCTCCAGTACATCAACAGCAGTGCCACCCACTGCGCTAATTACCTGGCTAACATTAACTACTTTTTTATCGAGCTTGTACTCTACAGCTGCCCTGTCGGCCACCACATCAATAGCACCAATGGCTACTGTTGAAGGGCTAAGGCTAACTGCGCCAATATTGTACACCCGGTTTCCCCGGTCGAGGATAATATTATTTACATTTGTTTTATCGAAACCGATAAAATTAGCTTCCAGAAAATAGTCGCCGTAGGCAACATCTGCAATCTCAAATTCTCCATTTTCATTGGTTATTCCTCCTGTTATTAAAGTAGAGTCTGTTAAGGTGTATACGGCAATATTTGCAAACTCCATGGGGCTTGTCGATTCTTTATCTACAATTTTTCCAATAATTTTCCCCTTCCCATCATCGTCCGGATTTGTTGATTTCTCCGGAGTATCCGCTTTGGCATAAGCTAGCGCTCCAACTAAAAGAAGGCCAGATAATACCAGTTTCATTAAGTGTTTCATTGCTGTTTTTAAATTGTTTTCATTCTGCTTTATACCTATTAAGACCATTTAGTCTTTTTTAGGTTTAATGCGAAAGTGTTAATTACTTGTTAACGTACACGGAATTGCAGAGAATATAGCGTAAACTTCTTCTCCAACAGAGTTGTGTATATCCTGAATATATATACAAAATAGTGCTAGTTGGCCGAGTATATTCTTCTTTACTTTAGCACCAAAATCACCTATCTGCCTGATTTTTTATCACTTACACTAATTTTATTTTTTTCGGGCATTGCTTTGTTATGCTAAATAGTTGGATTAACTTTGCTTGCATCATCAATTTTAAACTTAATAACCATGAATGATCAAGTCAATCAACAGCAATCTCCTCCGCCTAACTATTTGGTTTTTGCTATTCTTGTTACCATTTTTTGTTGCCAGATATTAGGAATTGTATCTATTGTTTTTGCAGCACAGGTAAACTCAAAATTTAATGCAGGCGATTACCAGGGTGCGCTTAACGCCAGTAAAAACGCAAAACTTTGGGCCTGGATTGGATTAGCAAGTGGCCTGGCAGTTGCTATTATTTTTACGCTATTATCGGTATTTGGCGTTATTGCAGGGCTATCGCTTGATGCCTTAGACTTTTAGCAAAGAGCAGTTGAAGTAAAACCACAGCTTTGCTAATTGAAAGCGCATTTGAATTTTTAGCGCAACCCTAATAAGTTGAGCGAGTATTTATACAAATGAAAAAATCAGTAAATATTATACTGCTACTTCTAATTGCAGGAGTAGCAGTTCTTTTTTTCCTGCTCGACCCCTCGAAGCACGAGATTTTTCCAACATGCCTGTTTTATTCGCTAACCGGGGGTTATTGTCCGGGTTGTGGTTCGCAACGCGCACTTCACAGTTTATTACATTTTAATATTGCCGGGGTAATAAGTTACAATTTCTTGTTTTTACCTGCTGCTCTTCTGATTTTATACCACTACGTGCACCCACTGCTAAATAAAATGCTGGGCTGGAAACTGCCCAATTTATTCTATAAAAAGCAAACTCCATGGATTATTTTTGTTGTGGTGATTTTGTTTTGGATAGCCCGCAATCTTCCTTTTTATCCTTTTAATGTGCTCGCCCCGGGCATTAGCTAAAACCTTAATGAACTTTTTTTATGAAGTTTTTTATGGCAGCTTTTGCCTCCTTAAAACCGCTGTAATAAACCACCACCAATTCATCGCAACCTGCTATCATTGCCGACAAAGGTTTTTTTGCACCCTTTTTACACAAACAAAGTACCGGTTTTTTCATTTCAACCGCACGGCCAATTTCGTAACCAACACCCATTGAAACTGTTGTTACTTCAGCAACCACTGCATCAGCCTCTTTTAACCAATCCAAATCTCTATCGTGAATAAACTGATCATCGGGGCCATCGTCGCCCGCACTTGTTAAGGCCACATCGCCAACATGTTCGGTTAACACTTCGGCAAAAGCTTTCAGGTAATCAATAAGCTGTTCATACAATTTGGCATCTTGTCTCCCGCCGCGAATCGATCCGGCAAAATAAATTTTCATGCTTCTGCTAATTTTTGGTTTTGTTATTATGAGGTGTAAAATTGTGTTTCATTTCACCATCTTCAAACACAACACGCGTCCGAGGTAAACTCTCGGGGTAATTTTGCTGAATAAAGTCAATCATTTTTTCGCGTATGTACACCCGCAAATCCCATGCTGTTGGCGAATCTTTAGCACTTACCAGGGCTCTTATTTCAACTCCGTATTCTTTGGCATCGGTTACCTGCAACACATTTACTTTCTTGTCCCAAAGTGGCGTGTTTTCAAGTAGACGTGTCAACTCCTTTCGTAAAGCTTCAAACGAAACACGATAGTCGGTATATAAAAATACGGTACCTAAAATTTCTGCTGACGTTCTTGTCCAGTTTTGAAAAGGTTTTTCAAAAAAATAGGTAGATGGCACTACCAGACGGCGCTGATCCCATATTTTTACAACTACATACGTTAGTGTTATCTCTTCTATTCTTCCCCACTCGTTTTCAATAATCACTACATCATCAAGCCGAATAGGCTGTGTAATTGCAATTTGTAAGCCCGCCAATACGGTTGCAATAAGTTTTTGTGCCGCAAAGCCAATAATTATACCGGCCACACCTGCCGAAGCAAATAAACTAATACCCAATTGCCGCACCTCCTCAAACATCATCAGGGCAGTTCCTATGGCAATTAAAATAATCAGAAAATAGATTATACTTTCCATGATATTGAATTGGGTGAGAAACTTTCGTTCGCGCAGGTTATCTTCTTGCGAAGTATCGAGTTTTGCCAAAATAACTTTTTTAAATGCCCTTAACAAAACTATTGACGCCCAGGCAATACTAAGAATTAAAAGAATTGAGCCTGCTTTGTTAAAAAACGGAATGAGGCTGGGATTAACCAACTCATATTCTTTTATAAAAAACTTAAAAAACACCGCTAAAAGCAGCAGTAAAAACGGAATAATAAACTTTATTACTTGCTTCATCACTAACTCTTTTTATTTTTCTAATCCGGCTTTTTAGCCGTACTTTTTATATGAATATCGCGTTGCGGGAAAGGAATTTGCACTTTATTCTTCCGGAATTCATCATCAATGGCGTAGCGCAATTCGCTTTTAATATTCTCTACATAAAACGTTTCGCGCACCCAAAAGAAAACCTGAAACTCAAGTGCCGAGTCGCCAAAATTATTAAACCTTACAAAGGGTTTCGGATGATTTGAAATGTGTTTGTTTTTAAAAACACAGTTGAGCAAAATTTCAGTTACCAATTTGGTGTCTGAACCATAAGCAACCCCCACATCAACCGAAAACCGGGTGTTATAATCCATCTGGCTCCAGTTAATAATTTTATCGTTTACAAACTTCGAGTTGGGGACAACCAAAATAATATCGTCGCGTGTTTTTAGTTTTGAGGTACGAAGTCCTATGTGAATTACACGGCCAACGGTACCATCCTGCAACTGAATAACATCGTTAATCTGCAAATTACGTTCAACAAGCAATACAATACCCGAAGCAATATCGCTAAAAAGCTGTTGAATACCAAAGCCAACACCCACCAGCAATGCCGTTATACTTGCCAACAGCACTGAGACTTTTAAACCAGACGACTCGAGCAGAAAGATTATAATTACCACCCAAACTACATACCTTAAAATAAGGTAAACCGACCAGTAAGAACGTCGTTCTGCTTCCTGCTTTTTTATGTAGCGTTTAAAAAACCGGCGTATTATTTTTAGCGTAGTAAAAGTTGCCAGCAATACAACCAGAATTAAAAAAATGTTGTATACGGTGAGGGTAAAATCACCACTTTGAAATAATTCCGTTTTTAAAATTTCTTTAAACTTCATAATTTACAATTAGCATTGGAAGCATATAATTTAAAAAAATAAGTTGGATAAGAAAAGTTGTTCCAAACAAATTGGCTGGGTTGTATTTGCAGAACAAACAGACAGGCTGAAGGTTGAAAAAAAGGAGGCTTTTGCAAAAAAACCTCCTTTCTATGTAGTGTAAAAAACGCTTTATTAATTCATTCCAACAACCAATCCGGGTTGAAAATAACCAGCGTAAGCCGTTTCTGAATGCATGGCTTCAATGGTTTTCTTAATCCCTTTGTCGTCGTTTATTGATGCCCGAATCGAGCCTTTCTGATAATAGTAGCGTGAAACAATTTCGCTTTCAAGCAATTCGCTCAACTCTTCTCTGAAAACACCTAAGTCTTTCTCCAAATCGGGTTCCAGTTTTGCTTTAAGGGCTTCAAACTCCGCTTCGGCCAGTCCGTAATATTTTTCACGTTTGGCGGTTTTCAGCAAGGCCTCCAGGTCGTCTTGCGAAGCCGATTCGTATTTAAATTCGCTTTGTTGCACAAAGGTGGCAAACTGCTTATAAATATCATCGGTTATCGAAAATGCTTCGGGCTCAGGAATACTTTCGTTTTCGTTGGAATACCTGGTGGCAAAGTCAAAAATCATAAAACGGGTTACCAGTTCAATAGCCAAAGTACTCAACTGTTCGCCTTCAATTTTAACATCCGGGACAACACCACCGCCATCGTATACCTTCCGTCCTTTTTTGGTTGTAAATTCGGTAATCAACGAATCGGGGATATGTCCCACACTTCCATCGTCGTTTCGGTGCGAATAATCGAGAGCCTGAATACACCGGCCGCTTGGAATGTAATATTTTGCTGTGGTAACTTTTAACTTGGTATTGTAACTTAAATCGCGGGTGGTTTGCACAAGGCCTTTCCCAAAGGTGCGTGTTCCAACCACAATTCCACGGTCTAAATCCTGAATAGCGCCTGCCACAATTTCGGAGGCCGAAGCCGATCCGCTGTTCACCAAAACAGCAATTTTAATAGTTGTGTCCATTGGAGCTGCATTGGCCTTGTAAACCTTATCCCATTGTTTTACTTTCCCTTTGGTACTTACTATTTCCTCTCCCTGAGGAACAAAAAAGTTTACAATTTTTACCGCTTCCATTAATAAGCCCCCAGGATTACCGCGTAAGTCGAGAATTAAACCATCGGGGTTGTTTTCTTTTAATTCCAGAAATGCTTTTTGCACATCGGCACTACAATTAGCTGTAAAATTTGAGAGACGGATGTAGGCCGTACTCTGGTCAATCATTCCGTAGTAGGGTACTGCGTTAATGCTTATTTTTTCGCGAACCACATCAACCGTAAAGGTTTTCTTTTGCCCGGGGCGCTGTACTTTAATCGATACCGGTTTATTGGCCGGTCCTTTTAACAATGAACTTACATCTTCGGTGCTCATTTCGCTGGTATTTTTCCCCTCCACTTCAAGAAGAATATCACCTGCTTTTAAACCAAACTTTTGCGCCGGAAATCCTTCATAAGGCTCGGCAATTATAATTTTATCATTCTGTTTACTAATTAAAGCTCCAATACCCGCGTACTCGCCGGTAGTCATAAAACGAAAGTCTTCAATCTGGTCTTCCGAGATATAATTGGTGTAAGGATCGAGGGATTCGAGCATTTTATCGATACTTGTTTTTACCAGGTCGTTCGGATTTACATCGTCAACATAAAACATGTTAAGCTCGCGAAAAAGCGTATGGTAAATATCAAGGTTTTTTGCTATTTCAAAATTTTTCTGATCGCGGGTAAAGCTAAAAAAGCTAATACCAACTACAGCAACAATCGTTATTCCTATTAATAGTCTTCTCTTCATCTGCTTAAAATTTAATTTCCCAATCTTTTTTCATTCCCCGAACCACATTCTCCGGGGTTCTAAATAAAGTTTTGCATGGTTTTAAACTGCCAAAAGTAAGAAATCTTACCTGATATATGTTACCACCGACCACAATACATTACGTTAATTTATATTAAAACCAAACTGTTTACTATTAGTGGTAACATATTGCATTGCAGAAAAGTTAACGCGCGTTAAAATTAAAAAAGCATTAAACCAAATTCGTTGTTACCCGTCAAAGCAGCAATTACAAAACAATTAAAAAGTATAAAAAATGAAAACTAGAATTTTAACATTAACACTGATTGCAATTTTTTTCCTATCATTTGGTGCTATGGCACAAAAAACTGAAAACAGAAAGCGTTTGCCACAACAACGCCAGATGATGGCCGACAGAACAGACAAAGCCAGAGAACAGTTCAAAGATTTTTTTACCGAAGAACAACAAGAACAGATGAAGGAGCTTCGTTTGGAAACCGCTAAAAAAATGCAACCACTTCGCAACGAGTTAAACGAACTGGAAGCCAGACAACAAACACTGTCTACTGCCGAAAGTGCTGATATGAAAGCCATTGAAAAAAATATTGATCAAATGGCAAAAATTAAGGCTGATATGCAAAAAATCAGAGCTCGTCAGCACCAGGAAATTCGCTCGATGCTGAGCGATGAACAACGCATAAAGTTTGATAATATGAAAGGCCGAAAAGACAGAAAAGGAGACTTTGAAAGAAAACCCATGCAAGGCGATCGTTTTAAACACGGGGCATAAGGGTAAATAGATAGATGTGTAAAGCCGGCAATAAAATTGTCGGCTTTTTTTATGCCTGCTCACCGATAAAATACTGTGGTTTAACGAAATTTTTTCACTTTTTCAGCCTGTTTCAAATACTTTGCAAAGCAATTATAAACCAAATTATAAGTAAATGAAACAGACTGTAGTAGTATTTATATACCTCCTTTTACTGTTTGGATTGTCCTCCTGTTTGTTTTCGCCATCGATAAAAGGCAACGGCAATGTTGTTGAACAAGCACGTCATCTGGATACTTTTGACGAACTAAAAGTTAGCCGCGGAATGAATGTGTACATTACCCAGGGCAACGAAACCAAAGTGGTGGTTATTGCTGATGAGAACCTTCATGAGGTAATTGAAACGACAGTAACAGACCAGCGTCTGGAAATAAAATCAACCAGTAATATTCGCAGTGCTACAGAAAACAAAGTGCTGCTTACCGTTCCTCAACTTGAAGTAATAAAAGCCATTGCCGGGTGTAATGTGTATTCCGAAGGCATTTTAAAAGGTAAGGAAATGGAAATTTCGGCTGCCGCTGGAAGCAATGTTCATTTAAGCGTAGAGCTTGCCAATGCAAAAGTAAGTGCCTCGGCAGGTTCAAACATTAATATGGATGGCACGGCCAATCATTTTTTTGCAAAAGCCGCAGCCGGTGCAAACATTAAAGCCAACAGTGTGGTATCCAATTTAACTGAAGCAAAAGTAAGCAGTGGTGCAAATATTTGGGTAAACAGCAAAGAAGAGCTGAAAGCTAATGCCAGCAGCGGTGGAAACATCTTTTTTATCGGAAATCCACCGATTACCGAGTTCCATAAATCATCGGGCGGAAATGTGATAAAAAATTAGTCCCAATTGTAACTTTCTTGTTTTGGCAGCGTCATTTCAACAAATCAACTTAAGGCATCGCATTTCTTAGTTCAATCATCAACAATTAATTCGCATGCTACTCGCTGATAAATATTCATATAAACAAACAATTTTAATCATGAAAACACTAAAAAAACTCATTCTTCTTCTTATGGTTGCCGTTACAAGCTACGGTACTGTGCTTGCCGGTAACAGCGACGAAACCCAAAACAGGCATGTTGAAGGATTTAACGCCATAAAAGTATCAACCGGAATTGATTTATACCTCACAATGGGTGATGCCGAAGCGGTAAAGGTGGTAGCAGACGACGATATAATTGACGACCTGATTACCGAAGTAAAAAACGGAACCCTGCATATTTATATGAAACGTAACAACTGGTTTAACTGGGGCAGTGGCAATAAAACAAAAAAAGCTTACGTAACGGTTAAAGAGCTCGAAGAATTACGTGCTTCTTCAGGGTCGGACGTAAAATCGCAAAATATGCTGAAAGGCGAAAAGCTGGAAGTAAGCTGCAGCAGTGGAAGTGATGTTGAACTGGAGGTGTTTTACAAAAACATTTCGGTAGACACCAGCAGTGGTAGCGATTCGAAATTGAGAGGAAAAGTAAAAACACTGCGTGTTGATGCCAGCAGCGGTTCGGATATTAAAGCAGCTGACCTTGAAGCGGTTATTTGTTATGCCGACGCCAGCAGCGGTTCGGATATTACCGTTAATGTAAGTAGCGAGATTTATGCCAGTGCCAGCAGCGGTTCGGATATTAACTATTACGGAAAGCCCGAAGTTCGGGATATTAATGAATCAAGCGGTGGCGATGTAAAACAACGATAATAAATTCAGGGCGGATATTCCGCCTTTTTTTTCCGCTCTTATAATAAGGCTTTCAACAGAATCGTTTATTTTGCGTTTTAGTTTTTTCGGATGAAAGCCATTTACATCAAAATAATACTAATTGCAGTTCTGTTGGGATTTACCAGCCTCGATTTTGTACAGGCACAAGATGGTAACCCACTTCAATTTTTAACCAGTGTAAGTCAGTCATCGCTGTCGAACCCGGCATTTCACAACCAAAACGAAAAACTGGTAATTGGCCTTCCTCTTGTTTCGGGAGCCATGTTTGGCTGGAATGCCAACTTTTCGCCCAACTATATTTTTTCTGAAAACTTTTCGTACAGTTTCGATAATTTTTACCGCTCGTTGGGCGAACCCGGCGATGCAAATTCGCTAGTTACCGTACCCCTTGTTTATTTAAGCCTCACAAAAAACAAGCAAACATTTGGCCTTTCCATCTCCGAAAAAATGCTAGTCTCCAGCAATTTCGACCATGAAGTGCTAAAATTTATCGACCTTGGCTTAATTCCCTACTATGGCAAAGAGGAACTTTATGGCCCCATTTCGTTAAAAACAAAATTGTACCGCGAAGTGGCTTTTACCTACGCCGTTCAGGTAGATAAAAAAATAAGTATTGGCGTGCGGCCTAAATTGTTATTCGGAAAATTTTATTACGATATCAACGAATTATATCTTCAGGTGCAAACCCTTGCCGATGAGCAAATAATGCAGGTAATTCCCACAGGAGAGTATCGGATATCGGGCCCCATTGATGTGGAATACGATAGCGAAAGAAAAAAAACTGTGATAAAACCCGACTTTACAGCAGGCGATTATTTTTTTAAGTTTAGAAATATGGGTGCAGCAATTGATTTGGGTTTAAGTGCCCGAATTAACGAGCAAACCACACTGTCTTTTTCGCTTTCTGATTTAGGTTTTACAGCGTTAAAATACCGGGCCTACGACAATACCTACACGGGATCGATGGATTACGCTCAAGACGACCTTTACCAGTCGCACGACCCCAATGCTCCCAATTATTTTGAACCCAAAGAAGCCCTGTTGGCCTTTACCGATTCGTTACCATTTATAACTTCGGCCGAAGCCATAGCAAAACGGCAATACGAGTTGATGCCCTTAAAATTGAATTTATCAGCAACATATCGGCTTACCGATAAAATGAAACTTAACTTTTCAGAGTACCTTTCTGTTGCCAACGGACGGACAACAAGTTATCTATCGGCCTACTACACTGTAAACCTGGGAACGAAACTTGAACTGAGCACCGGTTTAAACCTGCAGAATACCGAAAAACTTTTACCTGGGTTTGGCTGCAGCTACACCGGCAAAGGTGCACAGTTCTACCTGGCAACCAATAATATTTACAAGCTGGTGCAACCTTCTAAAGCAAAAAATTTAAATTTGTGGTTTGGCGTGAATTTTTTATTTAACACGCAGCAAAAATAGTTTTTAGTATGACATTATTTATTACACTATACGTTGTTAATTTCATCAGAACCCTAATAATAATTGCTGTTATCTACTTTGGATTTCGTTTTATAGTTCGCTATCTCTTTCCAAAAATAATCGATAAAGGGGTAAAAAACATGCAACAAAAAATGCGCGATCAACAGCGTCAGCAACAACCCAAGCGACCTGAAGGGGAAGTAACGGTTGAAGGCAGGCCACAAGCCAACAACAAAGATAACAAGCAAAATGGTGAATACATTGATTTTGAGGAGGTAGATTAGAAAACTGCCCGTACACAACGTACGGCTTACTCAAAAAATTATCACTTTAAAAACCCTTCGCTCGAAAACGGCAATTTTGTAGGTTTCGGAGCCACAAAAACCTCTCCGGGGCGGGTATCGTTTAGCATTGTAACACCGGCGCCAATAATACAATTTTCGGCAATAGTAATGCCATCGCGTAAAACGGTTCCTTTTCCTAAAAACACATTCTTTTTAATTGTAATACAGCCTGATATACTTGCCCCCCCACCAATGTAACAATTATCGGCAATACGGGTATCGTGCCCAATATTACAGCTATCGCGCAAAAACACATTATTGCCTAAAACCACATTAGGCTGTACAGAAACACAAGCGGCCACAAAACAATTATCGCCTATTTTTAAATCGGAAAACACCGCTGCATTGGGATGGATAAAACTATCCAGCTTATAACCTTTTTCACGGGCTTCTTTACATTTTAATTCCCTATTCCTGTTTACATCAGAATAGCTCATGGCTACAAACATCTCGTATTTATCCGGGGGGTACGTATTCTGAACTCTCTCAAACGGCACAAGAGGTTTATCAAGAAAATTATCATCTTGAATGAATGAATCATCCACTGTAAAAGCAGCTACTTTTCTTTTTGAAAACTGCTGATAACAATAAAATACATTTACTGCCATTGGCCCAATTCCAAACAAGACTATTTCTTTCATACCTATTTCAGTTTTACATTTTAATATTAAGTTTGAGGTAAGCTGGCATGGATACCTGTGAGCATAGCCTATGCCGCAACAGTTCAACCCCATCTTTTTTTGTTTCTTCGGTAAAGCCGGCAAAACGATACGTTATATTCATCATCCGATTTTTTGATGTTGGTTTAAACACCGCTTTTAACTCTACCTCTTTTTCACGAGCCAGGTTTATCAGGTACCCCAGCAAAACGGCACCAATACCGCGCGACATTACACGGCAAGACATTAAGAACAATTGTATCGTCCAAACTTTCAGATCTTTCTCAATTAAGATCAACCCGATATGCCCATACGTTCCAAACTTATCTTCCAACCGTGCCATTAGCAACAAATGATTTTCAGACTTTGCCAGCTCTTTTAATTCTTCGTAAGAAAAAGTTACTCCGGAGGAGTTAAGCTGATTGGTGCGTTCAGTTAATTCAACCGCCCTTTGCAAGTCGCTTTCGCCGGCCCGAAAAAGGTCGAGTTTCATTCCCAGTGTTTCCAAAAAATCGGTATTTGTACCCTGAAATAGCTGTTCTTTTTCCGATCGTAAAAAATCGCTTTTGTACATTTCCCTGCGCAAAGCTGAATCGGAGGTTACAAATTCAGGATTCAGGTAATCAAGGTTTAGCAGGTCGTTGATTTCATTTCCGTTAACACAGCGAACCTCGGGTAAGCGGAATTGCACCTCCTGACGTTCAAACTCCTGATCATCAATAAAAACAAGCGAATCGACACCGATATTTAACCCGGTGGCAATGTTTTGTAGTGCTTCCGATTTTGGATTCCAGCTTATCTGAGGTAACAAAAAAAAGTGGTCGACACCCATTTCTTGTAGCCGATGCATCGCCTCATCATAATTATTCTTACTGGCCACCGATTGTAAAATACCACGTGAATCCAGCGTTTTAAGCGCGTGTTTTATCCCCTCTTTCAGGCGCACCTCATCGCCTTCGGGCAGCGTACCGTGCCACAGGGTATTATCCAAATCCCAAACCACGCATTTGGCTATTTTATTGGCTCTACTCATAACTACAGGCTGAGTGGCTTAATTATATTTTGAAATCATCAGCTGCAGCATCTGGTCAGATCCTTCAATCAATTGCATAATCTTGCTGTCACGGTAGAAACGTTCAACCGGATATTCATTGCTTAATCCATTGGCGCCATGCAACTGAACCGAAGCTTCGGAAGCTGATTTTAACATTTTTGTGGCCATGTATTTTGCTGCCAGAATTTCGCCAAATGCCTCTCTTTTTTTGGCTTCCATATATTTTCCGGCACTAAAACACAAAAGCCTGGCAGCCTTAATATCAACGGCCATTTCACTGAGCATTCTTTTTACCAGCTGGTTATTGGCAATTGGCTCACCAAACTGTTTCCGGTTTTTGGTATAAAGTTTCGAGCTTTCCATACATGCCTGTGCCATGCCCACACAGCCCCAGGCAATACTGTAACGCCCAATATCAAGACCGGTAAAAGCAACAGGAAACAATCCAAATCCCACATTGCCCACCAGATGAGTTTGCGGAACACGAACATTTTCAAAATGAACCTCTCCAAGCATGCATCCACGTGCACCCAACAAACCGTTTATAGGCTTCACGCTTAATCCGGGTGCACCTGATGGAACCAGCAGGCTACAGATTTTACCGTTTAACTTTCCAAAAACCAAAAACAATCCGGCAATTTGAGCAAACGATATCCATTTTTTTGTGCCGTTTAAAACATAAAAACTACCCTCTTCAGTAACCTGCATTTCTATGCTGCTGGCATCGCTGCCATGCCCCGGCTCGGTTAGTGCAAAAGCTGCTATTTGGTTACCAC
Source organism: uncultured Draconibacterium sp. (assembly GCF_963676735.1). NCBI lineage: Bacteria > Pseudomonadati > Bacteroidota > Bacteroidia > Marinilabiliales > Prolixibacteraceae > Draconibacterium > uncultured Draconibacterium sp. Next base: position 4,162,872 of record NZ_OY781464.1, read on the forward strand.
TTGTAAGTTGTGGGAGAAATTTATTTTTTAAGGGCTCGCTGCCCCAGCGATTCAGAACTGCTCCAACCATATTTTGCACGGTTAGTAAACTGCGCACCGATGTACAGGCTTTACCGGCTTCTTCGTTCAGCAGGCCAAAAGTTACAGGATCGAGATTCAGTCCACCATATACTTCCGGAAGAATGGCACCCAGGTAGCCCGCTGTTGACAGTTGCTTAATAATTGATTCCGGCACTTGCTCCTCCCGGTCGATTTGAGCAGCCAGGGGGGCAATTTTAATCCCGAAAAATTCAGCATAACTGGCCTGGGCTGCTAATTGATTTTTGGAGAGTAGAACATTCATTATAACTAATTTTTGTTCTTTAAAACTAAGGTATTCAATGCGTCAACCGACCTAAAATTGTCGAGTTTTAGGTCTTCATTCGAAATTTCAAATCCGAATTCTGTTTCAATAAAGTTAACCAGCTCCATAGCAAACAAAGAGTTTACCAGGCCTTGTTTAAACAGGTCTTCTTTGTCTGAAAATTCATCAGATCCAATGTGATTAATTAAAAAATCACGAATTTTTTGGGTCTGCTCTGTTGTAGTCATATCGTTTTATATTCTTTAAGTTGATAAAATCCTTTTCCGTTTTTCTTACCGTAGAAACCGGCATCAACTATTTTTTTAAGGTACGGGCAAGGTCGGTATTTGCTGTCGTTAAAGCTATCGAACAAAACTATCAGCGAGTTCAGAATAGTATCAAGGCCAATCAGGTCGGCGGTTTCCAGGGGTCCCATTTTATGCCCAAAACAGTTTTTAAACGTTTTATCTATGTCTTCAACAGTGGCAACTCCTTCCTGCAAAAGGTAAATGGCTTCATTAATGGTGAGCATCAGTACCCGGTTCGAGATAAATCCGGGCGAGTCGTTTACCATCACCCATTCTTTACCAAATGCCTTTAAAAACTGCTGGGTTTTTGCAATGGTTTCTTCACTTGAATGAAAGCCTTTTATCAGTTCAACGGTGTTTTTCATGGGCACCGGGTTCATAAAATGAATACCAACAAACCGATCGGGCCGACCTGTAACTGAAGCTTGTTGCGTTATAGGAATAGCCGATGTATTTGATGCAAAAATAACATGAGGCGGGCATATTTGGTCCAACTCTTTCCAAAGCGTTTTTTTGATTTCCCAGTTTTCAGTTACATTTTCAATAATGTAATCTGCTTCCACCAGGGTATCAAGGGCTGAGGTAACAGTTAATTTACTTAACAAGTTTTCCAATACCAATCCCTGTAGTTCCGGTTTAAACATGAGTAAGAACCGGAATTCCTTTTTTAAATTCTGTTTAAATTTAAGTAGTTGATTATCATCAATATCAAAAAGAACAACATCTATTCCATGTGTCAATAAATCAATGGCCAAACCGCTTCCCATTACGCCAGCCCCTGCTACTCCTACTTTTGAAATTTCCATAGTTGAGGTTTCATAAACACGCCCAAATTACTGAAAATAGGAAAGAATTTACATTTTTCTCTAAAATTATTAAGAATCACTTATTTTTGTGCTTCAATTCAGATAATTATAGTTAGATGGCACAGGAAGATATTTTCAAGAAATTGGTAGCACACTGCAAAGAATACGGTTATGTTTTTCAATCGAGCGAAATTTACGATGGCCTTGGTGCAGTGTACGATTACGGACAAATGGGTGTTGAACTAAAAAACAACATCAAAAAATACTGGTGGGACAGCATGGTGCTTTTGCACGAAAACGTGGTTGGATTGGATTCGGCCATATTTATGCACCCAACTATTTGGAAAGCATCGGGGCATGTTGATGCGTTTAACGATCCGCTAATCGACAATAAAGACTCGAAAAAACGCTACCGTGCCGATGTATTGATTGAAGATGCCTTGGCAAAATTTGAAGCCAAAATGGATAAAGAAGTGGCCAAAGCTAAAAAACGTTTTGGCGATGCCTTCGACGAAAAACAGTTTCGCGAAACCAACCCTCGCGTTTTGGCTAACCAGAAAAAATACGACGAGCTACATGCCCGTTTTGCAAAGGCGCTTAACGACAGCAACCTTGAAGAACTAAAGCAAATCATCATCGATCAGGAAATTGCCTGCCCCATTTCAGGCTCACGGAACTGGACAGATGTGCGCCAGTTTAACCTAATGTTTTCAACCGAAATGGGATCGACTGCTGAAGGAGCATCAAAAATTTTCCTTCGCCCGGAAACAGCCCAGGGTATTTTTGTAAACTACCTTAACGTGCAAAAAACCGGACGAATGAAAATCCCGTTTGGGATTGCACAAATTGGTAAAGCATTCCGTAACGAGATTGTTGCCCGCCAGTTTATTTTCCGCATGCGCGAATTTGAACAAATGGAGATGCAATTTTTTGTGCGCCCTGGCTCTGAGCTCGACTGGTTTGAAAAATGGAAAGAAACCCGCATAAAATGGCACCGTGCCCTTGGCTTTGGCGACGAGAATTACCGTTTCCACGAGCACGAGAAGCTGGCACACTATGCTAATGCAGCCGTTGATGTGGAATATAAATTTCCCTTTGGCTTTAAAGAAGTGGAAGGCATACACTCGCGTACCGACTTTGACCTGTCACAGCACGAAAAATATTCAGGCAAAAAAATTCGCTACTTCGATCCGGAGTTAAACGAATCGTATGTGCCATACGTAGTAGAAACATCAATTGGTGTCGACCGCATGTTCCTGCAAGTAATTTCGGCCAGTTATTGCGAAGAGCAGCTGGAGAAAGATTCGCGTGTGGTACTGAAACTGCCTCCGGTACTGGCTCCTGTAAAACTGGCGGTTATGCCACTGGTTAAAAAAGACGGACTACCGGAAAAAGCCCGCGAAATCATCGACGAACTGAAATTTGATTTCAACTGCCAGTACGACGAGAAAGACTCGATTGGCAAACGTTACCGCCGCCAGGATGCCATTGGTACTCCATTCTGTGTAACGGTTGATCATCAATCGGCTGAAGACAACACAGTGACCATTCGCTACCGCGACACCATGGAGCAGGAACGTGTAGCCATTGCCGATTTAGGCAAAATTATTGGAGAGCAGGTGAGTTATAAAAATCTATTTGCGAAATTATAGGTTTCGGAAACCATGACTTAACACCCCCGATTATTATATGTGATAAAATTTATGCAATTTTATCACATATTTTTTTGTTAATAACGAATCAAAAATTCCACATAAAATGGATATAAAATCTTTATTGAAAAGTGTACTCCCGCATGTTTTGGCCGTTGTTGCCATGCTTGCCGTTTCATCGGTTTATTTTTACCCGGCCTGGGAAGGCAAAACCTTACAAGGCGAAGATGTTGTTGGTGGCTACGGCAAAGGCCGCGAAGCCCGCGATTTTAGAACATACGAAGATGAAAGAGTACTTTGGAACGGATCTATTTTTGGTGGAATGCCCGAATTCGTTCATGCACCTTACGAAGGGGCATCATCCCTGAAAAAGATTTTTTACCTACCCAACAAACTCGGAATGCCACGCGAAGTAGCTTCCATTTTTTGGTACATGTTAGGTTTTTATATCCTGCTGATTGCATTAGGTGTCTCGCCTCAGCTTGCTGCCGGGGGCTCCATGGCCTTTGCCCTTGGCTCCTACAATATAATTATCATCCTGGCCGGCCATTACATGAAAGTGTATACCCTGGCCTTAATACCACCAACCCTTGCAGGCATCATTCTTATATTTAAAGAAAAATACCGGTGGGGCCTGATACTAACCTCCTTTTTTCTGGCAATGCAAATAACCATGGCACACATACAAATGATGTATTATTTTCTGATTGCCATGTTGTTTTTTGGTTCTGTTGAGTTGGTCTATCAAATCAGGGAAAAGAACCTAAAGCAATTCTCGAAAACCATAGTTGTGTTATTGGCTGCAGCCGCTCTGGGTATTGCTCCCAACTATGCCCGTCTAATTAACTATTACAAGTTCAATGATCAGTCGATTCGGGGTAGCAGCGAACTAACCATTGGCAACGAAGGCGTTAAAACCGACAAAGGATTAGACAAAGACTACATAAACATGTGGAGCAGTGGCGTTGATGAAGCCATGATGGTTATTGTTCCGAATGTAAAAGGCGGCTCAACGGCAGCCATTAAACAAAACCGCGACTTATTAAATGCACTACCACGACAACACCGCCAAACCCTGGGCAACTTCAACCAATATTGGGGAAATCAGCCCTTCAGTGGCGGTCCAAATTACCTGGGTGTTGTCTTTGTATTTCTTTTTATGCTTGGCCTGTTTCTGGTAAAAGACCACCTGAAAACAGCCATACTCCTGCCGGTTATCCTGTTTCTTTTGCTTGCCATGGGCGGTAACCTGTCGTGGTTTACCGATTTGTTTATCGACTATTTCCCGATGTACAATAAATTTCGAACACCGGTATCAATACTGGCTATTTCGGCCATTTTACTAAGTTTCTTTGCACTGTACAGCACTTATTTAATCAGCTCCGACCGAACATTATTAGAGAAAAAAGCCACGTTGCCCGGAATGAAAAAGCCGCAACCGGTTTATTTGCTCGTTTCAGGCATTTTTATTTTGTTTCTACTAATTAACCTGGCCTTACCCAATTTATTTAACAGCTACATTAGCGATGTTGAGCAAAACCAAATCTTTCAGTGGCAAAAACAGCCTAACATTGCCAACCAGCTCGATGGTTTAATTGGTGCTTTGGTTGATTTTCGCATCGGCGTATTCCGTGCCGATTTATTCAGGGCCCTGGTGTTTGTTGTAGCATTAACAGCCTTATTCTATTTCTTCTCGAAACAAAAAATAAAAAAAGAAGTACTGTGGGGATTAATTATTCTTCTGGCTGTTGTTGATTTCTGGGGTATTAGCCGACGTTATGTCCCCATAGAACAATTCCATAAGCAAAGCCTGGTAAAAGAGGCCTACCAGCTATCTGATGCCGATTTGCAGATTTACCAGCGCGAGTTACAGGCAAACCCCGAATTGCAACAAAAATTCGAAGCCTACAAAGCCAAATTTAAACCTCAAAACAAGGACGAGGAAAATGAAATTCTTACCCATGTAATTAATAAATACACGCATTTTAGAGTCTACAACATAACCGGTTCGCCATTCCAGGAGAACGTTACCGCCAATGCCCATAAATCAATAGGTGGTTACCATCCGGTAAAACTACGGAGGTACCAGGACATGATTGAGCACCACATTGGTAAAATGAACCGGGGTGTACTAAACATGCTGAATGCAAAATATTTTATTACTCAACAGGGACTACAGGTTAATCCTTCGAACCTCGGAAATGCATGGTTTGTTGACTCCGTAAAGTGGGTTGATAATCCAAATGAAGAGATTTTAGCACTTAACGATATTGATGTTGCCAGAACTGCAGTCATTCGCAGCGAAAACAAGGATAAGGTTGGGACAATTAGTACCACCGGTTCGGCAAACGAAAGTATAGAACTGATACAATACAACCCGGATACCATGACTTACCACGTTCAGACCGACAGCGAACGACTGGCTGTATTTTCGGAGGTGTATTATCCCGACTGGAAAGTGCTTATTGATGGAGAAGAGAGTGATATTATTGTTAGCAATTACATTTTGCGCAGCGTTGTTATTCCGGAAGGAGAACACAAGGTGGAATTTATTCTACACCCGGCCACGTATTATACATCTAACGTAATTTCGCGTTATGCATTTTATTTGATGTTGTTAATTGTAATCGGATCAGTTGCATTTGATTTGTACATAAGAAAAAAAGCTATTGGCGCAACCGCATAAGAGCACTAAGAATGAAGTATACAGTAATTGTTGCAGTTTACAACCGTGTTGATGAGGTTCAGGAGCTTCTTCGCTCGGCAGAGAAACTCGATTTTGATCGTAAAAATTTCGAGATTCTTTTTGTTGACGATGGCTCGAAAGATGGTTTTGAAGCCTATATAAAAAGTTACAAATCGGAAACAGGACTGCAAATCAGAGCGATTTACCAGGAGAATAAAGGCCCCGGAGAAGCGCGGAATAACGGAATGAAAAATGCCTTGGGCGAGTATTTCATTTATGTAGATTCCGATTGCACCTTCCCACCGCACTGGTTAAAAGAAATCGACAAAGAGGTTGTAGCCAATAATTACGATGCTTTTGGTGGACCCGACACCTTTCACCCATCGTTCTCGCCATTGTTAAAAGCCATTAACTATTCCATGACATCGCTGATTGGTACGGGCGGAACACGCGGCAATAAAAAATCGGTAGGCAAATTCTACCCCCGAAGCTTTAACATGGGCGTTCACCGAAAGATTTTTGAAAACATTGGGGGTATGAACAAGCTACGCCACGGCCAGGACATGGATTTCTCGCAACGCATTTACGATGCCGGCTATAAAGTAGGTTTGGTTGCCGATGCTTTTGTGTACCACAAACGACGTACGAGCATATCCAAATTCTACCGCCAGATTTTTAACTGGGGAGTAGCGCGCATTAACCTGGCACAACAACATCCGGCCATGTTAAAACCGGTACACCTGCTTCCGGCAGCCATTGTTATTGGCTTAATTGCCTTGTGTGTGTTTACACTGTTGGTTCCGGTAACTGCCCCATTATTGTGGACATTAACAGGCATCGGGTTCGCGCTAATTGTTATTTGGGCCTTTCTGGAATCCTTGTTTAAATATAAATCGCTGGCTGCAGCTTTTTTAAGCCCGGTAACGTTGAACATACAGGTTTTTGCCTACGGCTTTGGATTAATAAAAGCACTGTGGCAAACAAAAGTATTGGGAAAACAAGAGGCACGTGGATTTGTAAAAGGGTATTACGGAAAAAAGAAGAAATAATTCAGGCATGAGTACGCTGCCCAAAATAAGTGTTATTACTGTTGTTTTTAATGCCGTCGAGCTGCTTGAGCAAACCATTAAAAGCATCATCTGCCAGAGCTATGCCAACCTTGAATATATTGTTATTGATGGTTCCTCTACAGATGGCACGGTTGAAATCATAAAAAAATACGACAAAGCTATTACGCACTGGATTAGCGAAAAAGATACCGGCATTTACGATGCCATGAACAAAGGCCTGAAAATGGCCAGCGGCGATTATGTAATTTTCATCAATGCCGGCGATATGTTGTACGCTTGCGATACACTTGCAAAGATTCCGTTTGCAGCACATCCTGAAGCAGATGTTTTTTATGGAGAAACCGTAATAATCAGCGATAAAACCGGCGAGGATCTGGGATTACGGAAAAAAGTACCACCACGAAACCTCAGTTGGAAACATTACCAAAAAGGCATGGTGGTTTGCCATCAATCGATATTTATAAAAAAGTCGATTACTACGAATTACAACACCAGTTACCGGCTTTCGGCCGATGTTGAATGGGTAATTTTAGCTTTAAAAAAAGCTCAAAAGGTTGTTTATGTCGATTGTATTATTTCCAGGTTTCTAAGTGGAGGTGCCTCGCGAAAAATGCAAAAACTGAGCCTGAAAGAACGATTTTCGGTTATGCGAAAGTATTTTGGGTTGATTCCAACCGTTTTCAGCCATATTGGTTTTATTTTCGACACGCTGGCAGTGAAGCTAAAATTGAGGCCTTTGTACCGAAAAAACTATTTTAAGCCGGAATAATGCAGAAAAAGAAAATACTGTACATACATCATAGCGGACGGCTTGGAGGCGCACCCAAAAGCTTAAGTTTATTGCTTGAGAAAATTGACAAAACCCGTTTCGAACCCATAATTCTGGCCCTTCAAAACGGACCTGCTATTGAAATGCTAAAAAAAACAGGGGCAAAAGTTATTGTAAAACCCTGGCTGTTTCCTTTTCATGGTTCAACAGTTTCGGGCATGCCTTTCAGTCATCTGGTAAAAAACTATTTATTTGTAATTCCTACATTTTTTGGTGCCCGAAGAATCATAAAAAAGATAAATCCCGATTTTATACACCTTAACAGCACCTGTCTGTTTACCTTTGCTGCCGCAGCAAAATCTATCAATAAAAAACTAAAGGTAATAACCCACGTTCGCGAGCCGCTGTTGCTAAACCTGTTTGGCAAAATTTTAAAAGTTGCCAATTATCGCTATACCGATGGCTATGTATCGATATGCAAAAACGACCAGAGCCGGATGCTACTAAAAAACAAACCGGCAACTGTTGTCTATAATTTTATCAATTTCAGCGATTATAACCCTGGTATAACAAGCAGGGTTTTGCGCGACGAGCTTCAATTGAAAAACGATGCTATTATTTGCTTAAGCCTGGCACGTATTTCAAAACCCAACGGAATACTGGAACTGATAGAACGGTTTAAGGCATTAAACAAGTCGTTTACGAAATTTAAACTGGTAGTGGTTGGTCTAAAACAAAACAACAGCTATGAAAAAAAGTGCATCGAAGCGGCAAAATCTAATCCAAATATTTTTTTGCTTCCTTTCCGTACCGATGCTACAGCGCTGATTGCTTCATCTGACATTATGCTTTGTTCGTTTACAGCACCGCACTTTTCGAGGGCAATTATTGAAGCATCGGCCATGGGAAAACCAACACTCGGAAATAATATTGGTGGCGTAGATGAATTAATCGATGATGCAAAAACCGGTTATTTGTTTAATATCCACTCGCAGCAGGATTTTGAGGAAAAACTTAGTAAATTGAAAGACGAAAAACAACGTGAAGTGCTGGGCCGCAATGGCTATAGCTTTGCACAGGCAAATTTTGATGCAGAAAAGAATGCACAAGCCACCTTTAAGTTTTACGAACAATTTTTGGAACTATGAAACTATTGGAGTCGCTCATACGAATTATTTACCGACTTTACCACCTTCCGCTTTTTATTGTGTTTAAGGTGCAATACAAAACCTTTCCGCGCATAAAAGGGCGCATGTTTTTGCGCAATAAGGGAACAATGCAGCTTGGCTCCGGAGTTCGGATTAACTCGCTGTATGCAGCCAATGCCATTGGTGGACAAACATTTATGAGCATAAAAGTAAGGCCGGGAGCCACTTTAAAAATTGGCAACAACGTAGCCCTGTCGAATAGTGCCATTTACTGTGCCAACAGCATAAGCCTTGAAGATGATGTTTTTATTGGTGGCGACTGTAAAATTTACGATACCGATTTTCATTCGGTGCTGTACAACGAACGACTGGCCGTACCCGAAGAAGGAAAACGCACAGCGCCAGTGTGCATAAAAAAAGGGGTATTGGTGGGTACCGGAAGCATCGTACTAAAAGGCGTTACCATTGGCGAAAAAAGTGTAATCGGCGCCGGGTCGGTGGTAAGCAAAAACATACCACCCAACGAAATTTGGGGCGGCAACCCCATTCAGTTTATTCGGAAGATTGAGCAGTAAAATCAACTTTATCTTAATGATGGACAAGAAGAAAAAAGAACTAATTCTGTTATGCAACAAGTTTCCATTCGGGTTTGGTGAGGCATTTTTGGAAGCCGAGTTTCCATATCTTTACCAATCATTCGAGAAAATAACTATTGTATCTAATACCGATAGTAAGGAACTAACCCGCACGGTGGATAATGATGTAGTAGTTCTGAGAAAACCACGAACAAAATCAACAGCTGAGGTTTTAAAAACAATTTGCTACCTTTTAGTTCATCTAAAAACTTTTGTCTCCCTCGTTTATCAGGAAATAAAAGCCTGCAAATACATCACATCACGGTTCGATGATACAACGAAATCAAATCGTTATCGCTTACTTATTCCTATATTTCACGATGCTTTTCGAGCATTCAACTTAAAAATGTTTCTCGAAACAAATGTTTTAAACCATGCGGCTGAATCAGCTGTATTGTATGCCTATTGGCAAGATTATACTGCACTTGCGTTGGCCTTAATCAAATATAAAAGTTCTTCGTACAAGGCAATTTGTCGTGCTCATCGGGTCGACCTTTATTTTGATGCAAGCAAATACAACTACCTTACTTTTAGAAGCTATATATCAGATCATTTAGACAAAGTCGTTTTCATTTCAGAGGATGGATTACAGTACCAAAGTAGGTGTTTAAACAAAAAATACAACAATTACATCGTTTCACGCCTTGGTACTGAAAAGATTGAAGAATCCGATAATAAGAATAAAAACAATACATTTTTATTGGTTAGCTGCTCAACATTAACGCCTGTAAAAAGAGTCGATTTAATTATAAATGCTCTGGCAATGATAGCTGAAATTGACATTCAATGGATTCATTTTGGCGATGGAAAATTAAAAAATAAGCTATTATTGCAGGCTAAAGAAAGACTTGATGGAAAAGCGAACATATCATACACATTTAAAGGCAATGTTTCTAATACTGAGATTCATAAATTTTATGCTAATACCCAAGTGAATTGTTTTATCAATGTAAGTGAATCAGAAGGAATTCCGGTAAGTATTATGGAAGCAATGTCATACGGTATACCTGTTATTGCAACCGACGTTGGCGGAACAAGAGAATTGGTTGATAATGACTGTGGAGTACTTGCAGAACCAGATATCACAGAAGTAGAGCTGGCAAAAATTATTCTAAAGGAATTCAATAGTAATTTGATTTACCAGAAAGGCTCAAAAGCTAAGCTCAATTGGCAAAAAAAATTTAGCGCCCATGTAAATTATAAATATTTTATAAACGATCTTCATGTCTAATTTTAACAAGAATAGCATCCACCAAATTTTTCGAAAGATAAGAATAAGCACTCCCTTCAAAATGATAAGTGCAATCTTCTTTTTCCTAAAAAATCGAAATTATAAATCGACAAAAAAAATATTTTATTGTTTAATTCCTCCCCCCGAATTAAAAAACATTGGAGACCATGCACAGGCTGTTACAATACGTATCTGGCTTTCGAAAAACTTTTCTGATTACAAAATCATTGAGATCGACAAAAACAACACACGTTCAAAATTTTTTGTATGGGCAATAAAAAAAGTTCTTTCTTCCAAAGATCTATTTTTTGTGCACAGTGGAGGAAACTTAAGTGACCGTGCTCCATGGTCAGAAAATGGTAGAAGAATGATTGTCAAATCATTTAAAAATAATTTAGTTTGTGTGCTTCCTCAAACCATTCATTTTTCAAATACAGAAAATGGGGAAATTGAACTAGAAAGATCGAAGAAGATTTACAATAATCATCCCAAATTAATAATTACAGGACGCGATATGCAAAGCACTGCTCTGGCCAAAAAGCATTTCTACTCTGCCTCAATTATGTCTTGCCCCGACTTTGTTCTACTATACTCTAATTATCTGAAAAACAGCACCAATATCGCCCCAAGCAAGGAGGTATTATTCTGCTTTAGAAATGATTCTGAATCAGCATTTACAAAAAAAGATCGAATGAAATTTACTGAGATGAATGCACACCTCTCTCATGAAGTATTTGATACAACAATCGAGGAATATATCTTTAAAAAAGATGAACAGAAATTTCTTGACGACACCATCAATTATTTTTCAAGTTTTAAAGTAATTATAACTGATAGATACCATGGACTTATTTTCTGCATATTGGCTAAAAGACCATGTATTGTTTTACATACAGTAGACCATAAACTAACAGCGGCTTACACTTCCTGGTTCAAAAATATGCAGGGCATCTATTTAGCAAACGATATTCCTCATGCCCAGGAACTTTTACCAAACGTTTTGGCGAATTCTTCTTCACCAGTTTCAGATATAGATTGGAACGATAAATACTTTAAAAATTATACTACTCAAATAAAATCTAATGATTCGATATCTTAAACGAAAAATAAAAAGTATTGTAAAAAAACGGTCACTAAAAACTACGGATGAACTCATGTCCGCAATACGACACGAGTGCCACCGGATTGAAAAAACAGTTTACAACGATATTTTAGAAGGAAAATTCGACATCTACAAATCAAAGGTTAATTTTGCCCAATCTCTTTTCAACAGGTTAAATACCAAACAACAGGCTGATCCGTCTATGCAATGGGCTTTGAAGATCTTGAATGCTTTTCCAGATATTGAAGAATCGTTTGTTACAAAGAACAAAAACTCTAATTATTCTTTTGCTTCCAATTCACCGCAGGTGATTTATGATATAATGAAAGCAAGAAGAAGTAACCGCAAATGGGCAATTGAGCAACCTTCTGCTCAGGATTTGCATGATCATGCTTTACAAATGATCCAAGCAGCAATAACCGCCCCCTGTTCAGGAAACCGCCAAGGCGTTCGATTTCGTATTATTCTTGATGAAGAGGAAAAAATACTACTAAAAGGAATAAAAGAACACCACTGTTATTCTGCGCCCTTGCTTATTTTTATTGGAGCAGAAAGCGATGTATACTATTCATTGGGAGAAAGTGATATTAATTGTAGGTATTTAGATGCAGCCGCTTCTGCTATGCAGATAATAAATTATGCAACAGCAATGAACTATGGAACCTGTTGGAACCATTTTGATAAGTATATGGTTCATTCAAGAAAAAAGAATACTGAGATTTATAACAACTTCTGTAAAAAATTAAACATTCCATCAAACATTGAGCCAATTGCAATTATTGCAATTGGTAAAACCAAGTATGTAGTGCCTACACCTGTTCGAATGGATATTAATTCATTTATACTAAAATAATTGCATGCAAAACTCTCAAAATTGGAAACCATCAAAATATGTTTTGAATCGAAAAGGAGTGCTACGAGCTTCAAGAAACAAGAGCGAAACCCAAGTTGCTTCACGATTTACCATTGATTTATCAGCAAAGCTTTTTCAGAAATACATTCCGAAAAATGTTAGTGGAGACTTATTGGATCTCGGATGTGGCAAAGCTCCTCTTTATGGCATTTACAGAAAGTATACAAATACGATAACTTGTGTTGACTGGTACAACTCATCGCACAGTAATAACTATACTGATATTTTTGCAGACTTAAATAAAGTTTTACCGCTTGAGGCGGAAAGATTTGATACTATTATTCTATCTAGTGTGCTAGAACATCTTAAGGATCCGAATTTGATATTCAGTGAAATGAATCGCATTTTGAGAAATAATGGCAAAATTATTCTTTCCGTTCCCTTTTACTACCAACTTCACGAGATTCCATTTGATTATCACCGGTTTACAAAGTATGGTTTAATAAACCTTGCTGAAAAACACAATTTTACTGTAACGTTGCTTGAAGCTTATGGAGGACTTCCTGAAGTGTATACTGATGTATTGTCAAGATTATTAGTTAGATTTCCCCTAATAGGAGAATATATGGTTCAGATACTGCACATTTGCTCCCATTTTATTTTAAGGTTCTCATTTGGAAAAGAATTCTCTAAGAAGTCTGCCGAGAATTTTCCATTGGCCTATTTTGTTATTCTAAAGAAAAGTAACAACTAAATACATATTTTCTTTATGTTGTTCTTTGAACTACCGCTTTAAAAAATGGCAAATCTGATCCTTTACAACAATATATAATTGTGATAACTCTGCTGATATTTTAAAAAATAAAATACATAAGCTATAAATAACAAGCAATAAAATACTTTTTAAGAGAATATTTGGAATAAGCATCTCAAAATCAGGAATTTTATAAATACAAAAAGTAACAATACCTGCAATTATGAGCACAAATATATGTTTTACTGAATAGCAGAACATCCCCATTTTATGTCGAATAAAACCAAGTACCACAATAGTCCTGTAAACTATCGTTAAAAGAACAGCCAAAGCCGCTCCAGTAATACCATAAAGAGGAATAAGTATTATTTGAAGAAGAATAGAAACCAAAATCTGAGACAATATTATAATGGATTGTATCTTATAGTATTTAGAGGTAATGATTATATTACCGCTTGTAGTTGTTGAAACACGTATTAGTATAGCAAGAGAATACAGTACAACTACCCATTTCCCATTACTATAAATTTCAGGCAAAATTTGAAATATATTCTTAAGGTTAACGATAATTCCTCCTAAAATTAAAGTACCGATTATCGTTTGATTCAAGCTTGCCTTTTTAAATATACTTTCAATTTTATTTCTGTCATTACTCTTCCAGGCCTGAGCTAAAATACCAGTCGAAATATTTGCTGTTGCTCTTGACGGAATATTTATTACAGTTGCAAAGAGTGCGCAAACACTGAAGACTCCCACTTCGGATAAAGACAAATACTTATTAATAAATATTTTGTCTAAATTAGTGGTAACTACACCACTTAAACCATTCACCAAACCAAAAACAGCAACAATAATCATTTCCTTAACAAGAGGTTTCTTAAGATATCCAAAATCAGGAGTTAGCGTAAATTCTCCTCTTCTGTACATTACCGTGATTAAAGGGATAACCGGTAAACTCAAGGAAAAAAGATATCCATAAAAAAACTCCCTAAAATCAATTACAGAAACAGAAAAAAGAATAATTAGCGAAAGGTTAATAATTTTATGTATGAAATCATTCCAAAAAGCCCCTGTAACAGCGTCGTATAATACTTTGTTGTAATTATTAAGAAGGAAGAAAAAGATTCTAAAAAAAATTAAAGGGATTAACAAGAATATGTACTCAACAAGCAATGGCGATTTTTCAGCATTTGCAGCAATTATTTTATCCTTAAATAAAAAAAATGCAACTGTACTTAATACAAAACCGAACAATCCTGTTGACACCAATAGGAAAAGAAAACCATGGTGATTATGTTTGGTATTTCTAAACTCGGGGAACATTCTATGAATCACTCCAGTAAACCCCAATGAGGAAAAATTTGAAAATAGTGTCGATAAAGCCAAAAACAGTTGCATTAATCCAATCTGGTCAGTTCGAAAAAAATTTGGCATTATTACTCCTACATTGACATAACCAACGAGAAGTCCCAGATAGGACCAGATTCCTCCTTTAATTGATTGTTTTATAATTATTCCCATCAAAAAGTAAAATGGCTATTACAAATATTCAGTTACTAATTCACCCAGCTCTAACATCTAATTATTAACTATTTTGATTTGTCAAATTCAAATAACCTGATAAGCTTCTGAAAATACAAATAAGTCCTCTGGTTTAAAAATAATAAGACTAACCTCTGCATGCTATCACCTTATCCATTTCGACAAGTCTTTACCCATCAATTTTTCCAACTCTGGTATTTCAGGCTTAATTGCTTCAATAATTGCTTGTTTTGTATTCACATTCATCTTTGGTTTTTCTTGAAAAACCCTCTTTTTACTTACGACCATTTTCTTTACAAGAAATCTAAAATGTTCGGGAAAAAGTTTTATTACAGGCTCAAACCAATTAATAAATCTTCCAAATTTAGGGGATAATTTAATTACACCTAAGGTTGGATTTGCATGAAGCTTGTGAGTGGTAGAAAATGGCTTTTTATCAATATTTAGAAAGTATGCCAGTTTATCCAAAACTTCTTTTTTACTCTTAATAAAATCCTCAAAATCAATAAAAAGGATTTGCTCTTTTCCAAAAAGTTTCAGATAGGGCTCTATTTGATAAAAGTAACGACTAACCTGAATTATATGCTCCCGACTTTTAATTTCTTCATCAATAGTAAGCTTTGTATAGCCTTTTGAGAAGCTATGCATGTAATGCGATATGCTTCTGTCGATAGGATTGCGCACTATGTAAATAATCTTCATATCGGGATTATAATTATATATCTTTTCAGCTACATTTTTATAGTGCGGCCGGAAGGCATACGATGTTGATGCTTCGCCTAACAATTTTCCTCCTTCTTTCTCGGAAAATAACTTATGATATGAAGCAATATTCTTTTGCCAATTAGAAGTTTGGCTAAAAAAATGTGTCTCCTTTATCTTGCTAAAAGAAATCTGCGGATGTTCCTTCAAAAGTTCATAAAGAGAAGTTGTGCCAGCTTTCATAGCACCAATAATAATAAAATCAACTTTCATACATTCTTATTCTTTTATGAAGAAAAAACAAGTTTCCAAATGAATATTCCGATGGAATCATCTTCTATTTCAACTACAGATAAAATTTACCAATTTAAAATGAATGACATCTGTCTTTAAGCATTTTTAAGTTGGATTACAAAAATAACCTTTCTCAACAAACAACTACCGTATTAGCAAAAACTTTCTTGGAATTTCAGACGGAGCTAACGACAAGCTTGCTCAGTTCTTTAGAAAACCACAACCAACCACAAACACCAGTAATAACAGGCCTTTCAGCCCATTTTAAAGATAGCAGACAGCCATTATCTTATGGCAGATAGTGGTTATCTTCTAACAGATGATGATTATCTTACGTCAGCGAAGGATAATCTTGCGTCAGATTAAGGCTATCTGATGAGGTAGAAACCTTATCTTATAAAAGATGTATTACATCTTATGGTTTTTTAGCTTTCTCTGCTGTCAGCGCAACAGAAACTGCTTGTTGGGCAAGTATATCGTATAAAAGATGACATTCATCTTATGGCAGATAATGATTATCGGATGCAAGACAAGCGTTATCTGGCGGGGTAGCTTTTTTGTCGGGCGGCAGAGAAAAAGTTCCTTCTGGGAGCGAAGGCTGAATTTATGATTGATGCCTGCAAAAAAGTAAAAGACCCCCAAAAACAAAAAGAAAATAAAATTTCAATATCGAATAACCAATATTCAACTCCAATAGCTTAAGATTATAATACCATGTTGAGAATTTAATATTCTTCATTGGGTTTTTAGTATTTACATGTTTACAAATCGGAAGTGTAATCCATTGCCGTTACCCCTCTGGCGCGAGTCTTCCGACTCGTGCGCTTACCCAATAGAAATCAGACTTAGTCTGAGTAGAACTAAACCGGACAAATAGTTACAAAACCTTGTTCTCCTGCGAAATCCCTGGCACTGCTGTATTGCCATGCTTCGGCTGTTGTAACAAATCCGGCCCGCACCGGATTGTGGTGTATATAGTCTATTTTTTGTTCTACAAAATAAGTTGTATCTAATTCAATGGGGTGATTATCGTGTTGCCAAACCTGATAATTTTTGTTTGAACTACTTTCATTTGCCGAACTGCGGAGGAGCCATTGCAACCAGCCTTTCCTACTTTCCTGATAATTAGCTGTTAATTCACGAACAATCTGAACTGCTGTGAATTTCTTTAAATCCCGCATTATATCACTTAGCTTAGAATCGACATTACTTCTGCAAACCAAGTGAACATGATTGGTCATCAATACCCATGCATAAATAATTAATCCTTTGTTGGCTACACAATAATTCAATGATTCACTTACAATTTTACGATAACAGTCGCGTGTAAAAATATCGACCCACTGAACAGTTGAGAAGGTAATAAAATAGACAGCTTCAGGATTGTGGATTTTGTATTTCGTGCTCATGAAGTATATTTTTTCTGAAGTTACAAAAATATATAGTAGTTGAGTGACGCAGAATTGCAATGCAGACTAAGTCTGCTGTTTTATAAGTTAGCGCACAAGTCGGAAGACTTGCGCCAGGTGTGCCTTTTCGGCTGAGGTAGCATCTTTTCCGGACAGCAGAGAAAAAATTCCTTCTGGGAGCGAAGTTTGAATTTATGATTGATGCTCTCCTGGAGGGTGTCGAAAACACAATCAGGGTGAGCCAATAGATTTTGAACCAGCCATTAATATTGATTGATTCAAGAGACTTTCAAAAAAAATTCCGTCCAAAATCGTGAACGGAATTCTTTTCAAGCGTAAAAGTAAGCGACTCTCAGCCGGGAACGGTTATTCACCGGGCTGTTGCTTATCCCTCTTTTTCCTCAGCTGACGCAATTTATGCACCAGGCTGTTCTCTTTGCCCAGTAACCCTTCAATCAGGTTTACAAAGGCAGAGGCATCGTCGTAAGCCAACTTTAGTGTTTCGTTGGCATGTTTTGTAGCATCGAGCGCAGCGGCCTGGGCTTTTTGCTGTTCACCCTCGGCTTCGTCGGCAGTTTGCAGTTTCCCCTGCAGCGCTTCAATCCGTGTTGCCGGATCGAAACCCGCATCGGTTAGCAAACTGGCATTCTGATTAACGATTACAATCATCTGCGATACAAAATCACGACTCTCTTTTTCATTAAGTGTTGCCATAATTGTTAATTTAGGCGTTTACTAATAACGAAATTATTCGTTGTTAACTGTGGGCCGCCTGTAAGTTTCTGAAGCTGTGGGCGGCCTCTTTTATCGCTCCGAAATAAAACGGAGTGTACACGCCATCCAAGTGGCATGTGAGCAGAGTTAGTTAAAATTTAAACGGAAAACAGACAAGCTTAAGGGTCTATTTGATGTTTTGGTTTTAACCGATATGCAAATTATGAAAAACACATTCCTGAGTCAAGATCTTATACAACAGAGTACGCAACATATGAAATTAGATTAAACACAGACGGACTACATCCCCTCTACCAAGCCAATACTTTCACGTGCATCCTCCACGCCAAAACCATTGCCCGACAGAATATTCTGATAAGTAAGTGTGTGCAAATCGGTAAAGCCACCGCTAAATTCAATTTCCTTGCCTTCAATTTTTATTGAGCGATAGGTACGTTTACCGGCTGCAGTGGCTGCCTGTGGCAAATCATCGCAATCGAGGCTTAAAAACCAATTCACCCTTGCTTTTTCCAGGTGAAGTTGGCCCGCAGCTTTTGTTGCTTCAAAAAGTTTTATGCTGTTTTGTTTTACGGGGCCAAAAATCCAGCTCAGCATATCAAAAAAATGTATGCCAATATTCATGGCAATACCTCCCGATTTTTCTAAATCGCCTTTCCAGCTTTTGGAATACCATTTGCCACGCGAGGTGATGTATTGCAGCTCAATGTCGAAATGTTTTTTCTCTGCTGCATCAATTTCTTTTTTAAGCTCAAGAATGGCGGGGTGATAGCGCAACTGCAGAACCGTATATACTTTTTTTCCGCTTTCGGCTTCCAGCTGTTTTATTTTTTCAAGGTCTGACGAATGAATCACCAAGGGTTTTTCGCAAATGGCATGGCAACCGTTTTTAAGGGCCAGCTGAATATGAGTTATATGCAGGTAGTTGGGCGAACAGATGCTGACGAAATCAACCGCTTCGCCTTTTTCTTTTTCCTGCTTCAGAAATTGGCCCAATTCCGCTTCCGAGGTAAAAAACTCAGCTTCGGGGAAATAGCTGTCCATGCGTCCCATAACGTCAAAAGTATCCATGGCTGCTACCAGCACGTTTCCGGTTTCTTTTATCGCTTTTATATGTCGTTCGGCTACAAATCCTGCCGCTCCAATTAATGCAAATCGTTTCATTCTACTCTTTCTTCTCAATGTAACTCTGTGATTTCTCCGTGAACTCTGTGGTTAATTTTTTTTACCACGGAGAACACAAAGTCCTTCACAAAGAACCACAGAGTTTTTATTGTTCTTTCAAAGTTTATAAACCTTATCCGAAGCCTCTTTTATCATATTCCGCAAATCGACTATTAATTGCGCATGTTCTTCAATAAAATCAGCATCAAAAACCGAATGATTGGTGGTAATTACTACACAATCGGCCAGCTTTAGTCTTTCTTTATCCAAGTCTACAGAATTCAAAACATGGCCTTGCTGCGTTTCTATTTTGGGAATAAAAGGATCGTGGTATTTTACATTTCCTCCCTTTTTCAGCACTTCTTCCATAATTTTCAGTGCCGGCGATTCGCGTTCGTCATTAATATCGGGTTTATAAGCCACTCCCAAAAACAGAATTTTACTTCCGTTTATAGCTTTTTTATGCCGGTTTAGTGCCGAAGTTATTTTTACAGTCATCCGGTGCGCCATCAGCAAATCGATATGTCCGGCGGTGTGAATCATCGATAAATCGAAATTAAATTTTTTGGCAATGTGTTCGAGGTAAAACGGATCGAGCGGAATACAGTGCCCGCCAACTCCCGGTCCGGGGTAAAAAGCCTGAAATCCGAATGGCTTGGTAGCTGCAGCCTCAATCACTTCCCAAATGTTTATATCCATTTTTCCGGCTAAAAGTGCCAGTTCGTTAATTAAACTAATATTTACCAGACGGTAGGTGTTTTCCAGAATCTTTACCATTTCGGCAATACGCGGCGAGCTCACTGTATGCACCTCATCCACTGCCAGTTGATAGATTTTTTCTCCAATGATAAGCCCATCGGGAGAAAGTGCCCCCAAAACCTTTGGTGTATTTTTGGTAGAAAAGGCTTTATTCCCGGGATCAACCCGCTCGGGAGAATAGGCCAGCCAAAAATCGATGCCTTCCTTTAATCCCGATTCCTTTTCAATGATAGGAAGAACAAAATCTTCAGTTGTAGTTGGGTAGGTAGTGCTTTCCAGGCTAATAAAAGTTCCCTTTTTGATGTTTTTCCCGATAGCAATACAAGCCTCCTCAATAAATGACATATCTGGTTTGCGAAATTTGTCGAGCGGTGTTGGAACGCAAATAAAAACGGCATTGCAACTACCAAGCTCTTTAAAATCAGATGTTGCTGATAGCTTTTTTGTTTGAACCAGTTCTGTCAACCGTTCAGTATTAACATCAGAAATGTAATTCTCTCCTCTGTTTATTTTTCCAACTCTTTCTTTCGCTGTATCAAAAGCCAATACGCAAACATCGTTTTGGGCAAACTCAACAGCCAGTGGCAAACCAACATACCCAAGTCCAACAACACCCACCCGTAAGTGTCTGCTCTTAACTATTTCCAGCATATTTTTTTTATGATCCATATTTTCCACGACTTTGCTATTTGTCTTTTTCCACATTTTTTCATCACAACGTTATCTTCTTTGCGCCTCCGTGTCTTTGCGGTAAATTTATTCATCCTGTAAGGACAACAATCCACCTTCCAACCTATATTTTTCTCCGGTCTCCGGGCAAATTAAATCATCTTTTAAAACCACACCGTTTCTGCTCACCCAACCCGTTTGTTTGGCCGGCACGCCGGTCATTAAAGCAAAAGGTTTTACATTTTTTGTCACCACTGCCCCGGCTCCAATCATACAGTATTCGCCCAAAGTAGTTCCACAAATTACGGTGGCATTTGCGCCAATTGTTGCCCCACGTTTTACAAGTGTTGTTTTAAACTCATTTTTTCGTTCAACGGCACTTCTCGGGTTAATAACATTGGTAAAAACCATTGACGGCCCCAGGAAAACATCGTCTTCGCAAACCACCCCCTCGTACACCGAAACATTGTTTTGCACTTTTACATTGTTGCCCAATTTTACCTTATTCCCCACAAAAACATTCTGCCCAAGGATGCAGTTTTCGCCAACCTCAGCCGATTCCATAATGTGCGAAAAATGCCAGATTTTAGAGCCGGCACCTATTTGAGCACCCTGGTCGATTATGGTCGTTTCGTGTTTATAGTAGTTAGTCATATCTCATATTTTTACCACCGAGGCGCATAGACGCAAATTATCTTTCCTTTGCCACTTAGCGTCTTTGCGGTTAACTATTCTCAAAAAACTTCTTAATCATATTAACTATATACTCCAATTGCTCCTCCCCCAACTCGGTATGCATGGGCAACGACAACACCGTTTGACTTAGCTTTTCAGCCACCGAAAAATCTCCCTGTTTGTACCCCAGGTGTTTGTAGGCTTCCTGTAGATGCAGCGCTTTGGGGTAATATACCATCGAAGGAATACCTTTTCCTGCCAGGAAATTCTTCAACTCATCTCTTTTTTCAGATTGAATAGTGTATTGATGAAACGTGTGCGTACTGTAAGGTACTCGCGTCGGAATTTTAAGTTCTTCAATACCTTTCAGCTGTTCGTCGTAAAAGGAAGCTGCCTGTTGCCGGGCTTGTATGTGTTTTTCTATGTATTTCAGTTTAACCTCCAGAATGGCAGCCTGTAAGCTGTCGAGCCGCGAGTTAATGCCAATTCGCTCGTATTCGTATTTCGCTTTCATTCCATGGTTGGCCAGCGAACGAATTTTATCTGCCATTTCGTTATTAGTACAATAAACCGCACCACCATCGCCAAAAGCGCCCAGGTTTTTTGATGGAAAAAACGAGTTACAACCGATATTTCCTATTGTCCCGGCTTTTGTTTTTGTACCATCAGAAAAAAGATAATCGGTCCCTAAAGCCTGACATGCATCTTCAACTACAAAAAGCTTATATTTCTGAGCCAAATCCAGAATGGCTTCCAAATTGGCGCATTGCCCAAAAAGATGCACCGGCAATATGGCCTTTGTTTTTTCGGAAAAAGCTTCTTCTAACTTACCCTCATCCAAATTAAATGTCTCGCGATTTACATCAACAAACACGGGTTTCAATCCCAAAAATGATAATACCTCCACGGTAGAAACAAAGGTAAAAGGGGTGGTAATTACCTCATCGCCCGGCTTTAAGTCGAGAGCCATAAAAGCCAGCTGCAAGGCATCGGTGCCGTTTCCACAGGCAACTACATTAGTGCTTAAATAAGCTGCCAGCCGGACTTCAAAATCAAGCACCTTCCCACTTTTTATAAATTGGGTGGAACGAATCACCTCCTGAATGGCTTCATCAATTTCAGCCTTCATGGTAAGGTATTGCCCGTAAATGTCCGACATGTGGATGGTTTGCATACAGTTCAGCTTGTTTTTAATAAACTATAAAAGTATAAAAATAGTGTACAGAATAAATCAAACGATTTTTATTTTGCATATTTCCGATTCAATTGATTTTAAATATGACAACTGGTTCAGCTCGAATACCAAATTCTTTTTTCCAACGCGCAGTAACGGAAGTTGCTCCTGATTTACTCGGTAAAAAACTGGTAAGGCGTTTTGATGACGGCTTGGTACAGGAATATATAATTACCGAAACCGAAGCCTACCGTGGACACGACGATAAAGCCTGCCATGCCAACAAAGGCAAAACAGCCCGAACTGAAGTTATGTTTCGGGAGGGAGGACTGGTTTACGTTTACCTGATTTACGGAATGTACTGGCTGCTTAATTTTGTAACAGGTCCCGAAGGTGATGCTTCGGCTGTTTTAATTCGTGGACTTCATGGAATTTCAGGTCCGGGAAGGGTTGGAAAAGCGCTACAACTTGACAAGTCGTTTTATGGCGAAGACCTTTCCACATCAAATCGTATTTGGCTGGAAGAAGCAAGTGCTAAAGTTAATTACTCCGCACTCCCGCGCGTTGGTATCGATTATGCAGGAGAACCATGGATTAGCAAACCCTGGCGGTTTATTGCCGAGAAATAACCAATGATGAATATTCAGCCTAATCCTAAATATTTCATTTTGAAAATTGGATGTTGAAAATTTACTTCCTCCCAATTACAAAACGATCGTACAGCCAAAGCAACACAACAGCCAAAACGGCAATACCTGAAAACACCATCCAGATATTTGAAGGATGGTAGTTCTGCCACAGAAAATTCGTGAGCTCAGTTTCCGACATGCTCATTTTTTGGGCCGCCTGTGCAAAAAAGTCGTTTTTGGTAAATGTTTCCGAATACTCTGTTGGGAACTGCAATCCCCGCTCACTTACCTCCTGGTGCAAAAGATAGTATTTATCTGAGATGCCTTCGTAAAAATCGCCCGACAACCAACCAGCCAGTTTATGTGCAGCAGCAATAGGTAAAAACGAGGTTCCCATGTATAGCGCTTTCTGATCGGCTGGAGCAATGGCTCCAACATACTCGGTAAATTTTGGCGAACTTCCCATTTCCCCAAGTGCAAATATTAACACGCCCAACAATATTAACCATCCACTTTGTGTTGAAAACATCAACCCAAGTCCACCGGCCAGCACCAAAATTCCTCCCATCATGGCTGCCAGTGGGCGAAAACGCATTACGAATGCCGATACCATCAACTGAAAAACGATTATAAAAAACGAATCCATACTGGTCATCGAAACGGCACTAATGGTACCGTTATCGCCAATTGTTTCGGCCAGCCAGGGCCAAACGGTATGCAGGCCATTATATACCACTGTTGTATCAATCCACTGGTCTATAAAAATTCCAAACGAATAATAAAGCTGGTTAAAAGCTGTCCAGAATAAAATCATAATAATTAAAAACAGCACATATTTCCAGTTTTGCAGGGTAATCCAAATATTTCTAAACGCTTGTAAAACATTATAGGCAAGCGAGTTTGAATCCTTGTCGCGACCGGGCTCTTTAAATAAAAACAAGGTTAAAAGTACGTTTACGCCAATGGCAGCAATGGCCATATAAAACACATAATCCCAGCTTAATTTTAACAAGGCCCCGGCAATAAATGGCCCAATAAAACCACCAATATTAATCATCATATAAAAAATGCCAAAACCAATTGATGCTGTTTCATCGTTAGTGGTTTTTGCAATCATTGCCGAAATAATTGGCTTAAAAAAAGCTCCCCCTACACAAGTCCATACAAAAGCAAAATATACCAGGGTATAGCCTTCAAAAATATTAATCATATAAAAGCCCGACATGTAAATGGCGAATGCGAGCAGCAGTATTTTTTTATACCCCACCTTATCGGCTATGGCTCCGGTTATTACGGGTAAAAAATACAACAAGGCAGAACCTGTACCCATTATTGCTCCTTTCTGACCATTTGAGAAACCCAATGCTCCGGTGTCGGTTGAACCAACCAGAAAAATTGGAAAAGCAAGGTAAAAACCATACCAGGCCCAACGTTCAAATAATTCAATGGTGTTTGATGTCCAGAAACTTTTATTATACTTTTTTAATACCGAAACAAATGCCATATCGCTCTCTTTTTTTAGAAAGCGCGAAAGGTAACAATTTTTGGAAAATGATAAGCCCCCCTTTTAACAGCCCGGAAACACAACAGCAAAAAAACTATTGTGACAAAGGCATTTTAAAGTTCGAGGTCAAAAAAGATGGAAACAAAGGTGATAATCATAATAATGAGGAAAAGCATAATAAAGAAACCAACTACGCCCAATTTAAACCCCTGGCTTTGTTTATTGCGTTTGCTCGATTTCTTTAATCGCTCAATAGATTCTACCATTTTTTTAGGTGCCTGATCATTTTTTATAATATAATCAGCGGCACCTAACTTCATAATCTTTACCGCAACTTCTACATTATTCTGGGCACTCAAAAAAATACAGTCAACATTACTATTCTCTTTTTCAAACTTTAGCATAAGCTCCAATCCATTAATTCCTTCAGAAGAATAATCCAGAATAATAATATCTGGTTTTAAATGAATGTGTTGAAGGCACTCTTCTCCATTCTTAAAAACTTTCAGCTTCGAATACTTTTTTGATTTTAAATAACCGGCAATTAAGTCCTTATAAACAACGCTGTTTTCGATAAGAAAAATTAATGGATTTTTTGTCTCTTGCATGATTTTAGATATGTTGTTAGTGCCTGCTTTAAAATTACTATTAATTTTTTTAAAAACAATACCGTCGCTTCCAACCAAAAAAGTTCATATATCTTATTACGAAATTTATAAATTAGGTACTTTTGAGCATTCGCAAAAAAAGATTATGTTACTTGCAATAGATATAGGTAATACGAACATCGTTTTTGGTATTTACGAAGATGAACAGTGCATAAGCGATTGGCGTATTCAAACCGATCAGTTAAAAACAGCCGATGAATACGAAGTGATTTTCAGATCGCTGTTAAGTGCCGGAAAAATATGCCGCACCGAAATTTCAGGAATTATTTTAAGCAGTGTAGTACCAACCTTACTGCACCCATTTCGCGAAATGCTTAGCGGGCTTTTTGAAAAAGCAAGCATTAACTTTGTAACTCCTGACATTTACGATAAACTACCTGTAAAAGTGTTAAATCCGTTTGAAATAGGAACCGACCTGGTTGCCAATGCTACTGCGGCCTACCAAAAATACGGCAACAACACAATGGTAATTGATTTTGGTACCGCTTTAACATTTACTACCATTGGAAATAACTCAGAGATTTTGGGCGTTGCCATTGCACCAGGCCTGCGCACTGCAGTTGGGGCTCTGGCCGGTAAAACCGCACAACTGCCGCAAATTCATCTTGCTCCTCCACCTTCGGTTTTAGGCGAAAACACCATCCATGCCATACAATCAGGAATTATATTTGGCTACACCGGGCTGGTAGATTCTATTGTAGATAGAACGGAAACAGAAATGAACAAAACGCTTACCATTGTTGCAACAGGTGGGCTGAGTGCAGTAATGGTTCCCTTAAGTAAAAAAGTAAAAATTGTTGAGCCAATGCTTACCCTCGATGGCTTGATGCAAATCAATTCATTTCTATAACATCGTATTTCTCATTCATTTTTACAAGTAATTTTATTTCTTTTGCAATGAACAAACTGTGCCTTAACAGTTGTTATGTTTCTATAATTTTCGGATATATGAGTGATGTGAAGGGGAAGCTGCTTGAATCAATAAACAATCCCGACGATTTAAAAAAAATACAGGTTGAACAACTCGAAAGTGTTTGTGGCGAACTGCGCGATTACATTATAGATGTGGTTTCAACCAATCCAGGGCATTTTGGAGCAAGCTTGGGCGTTGTTGAACTTACCGTTGCCCTTCACTACGTGTACAACACTCCGTTTGACCAACTTATATGGGATGTTGGCCATCAGGCTTACGGACATAAAATACTTACCGAACGTAAAAATAAGTTTAACACCAATCGAAAATTTAAAGGCATCAGCGGTTTTCCAAAACGCTCGGAGAGCGAATATGATGCTTTCGGTGTAGGGCACTCCTCCACTTCAATATCAGCTGCCCTTGGTATGGCTGTAGCCGCAAAAATTAAAGGCGAAACCGAACGGAAGGTTGTGGCAGTTATTGGCGATGGGGCAATGACTGGCGGAATGGCTTTTGAAGCACTGAATAACGCAGGTGGAGAAAATGCCGATATCCTGGTTATTCTGAACGATAACAATATGGCCATCGACCCCAGCGTTGGCAGTTTAAACAAATATTTGTTGAATATTTCAAAGTCGGACACCTACAACCGAATGAAACATGACGTTTGGGAAGGATTGGGGAAACTCGATGGTTTTGGAGAAAAAGCAAGGCGGTTTATTCAGAAAAACCAACATGCTTTAAAAAACATGATCTTTAAGGAAAATAACCTTTTTGAAGCCTTTAACTTCAGGTATTTCGGCCCTATTGATGGGCACGACGTGGTTTACCTGGCCAAAGTATTAAACGACCTTAAAGATATTCCGGGACCAAAGCTTTTGCATGTAATTACCCAAAAAGGAAAAGGTTTTAAACAAGCTGAATTAAACCAAACCAAATGGCACGCCCCCGGAGTTTTTGATAAAGAAACCGGAGAAATTTACCAATGCGAATGCGCTGCAGACAGAGCACCTAAATTTCAGAATGTTTTTGGCGACACCCTGGTTGAGCTGGCCGAACAAAACGAAAAAATTGTTGGAATTACGCCTGCGATGCCTACCGGATGTTCCATGAATAAAATGATTGCCAAAATGCCCGACCGTGCTTTTGATGTGGGCATTGCAGAGCAACATGCAGTAACATTTTCGGCTGGGCTTGCCGCCCAGGGCATGGTTCCTTTTTGCAATATCTACTCAACATTTATGCAGCGTGCCTACGACCAGGTTGTACACGATGTGGCCATACAAAACCTACCAGTGATTTTTTGTTTAGACCGCGGCGGATTGGTTGGCGAAGATGGCCCCACCCACCATGGCGTGTTTGATATTGCCTACATGCGATCGATCCCGAACATGATTGTTTCTGCCCCGATGGACGAAATTGAACTGCGAAACCTGATGTACACAGCCCAACTTGCTGAAATTAATCAACCTTTTTCAATACGTTACCCACGTGGATGTGGCATAAAAACCGACTGGAAAAAGCCCTTCGCTAAAATTGAAATTGGTAAAGGCCGAAAACTAAACGACGGAACAGATATTGCACTGCTAACTATAGGAAAAACAGGAACTTTTGTGCAAAGCGCAATTCAGCGACTTGCCGAAAAAAATATTTCTGCCGCACACTACGATATGCGTTTTGTAAAACCGTTGGACAAGGCCCTGCTTGTTGAGATTTTTGAAAAATTTGATCAGCTTGTAACCATTGAAGACGGAACCATTCAGGGTGGTTTCGGTAGTGCAGTTCTTGAATTTATGGCTGAAAAAGGCTACAACAATAAAATAAAAATATTAGGTATTCCCGATAAGTTTATTGAGCACGGAAGCCCCGAGGAACTTTATAAAGAATGTGGTATCGATTCCGAAGGTATTGTTCGTGCGGTTCAAGCACTTTTAGTTGAACACCAATAAAACAAACCACCGGATCTTATTGTCGGTATAATATTTTTATCTTTAGGTCGTTCTCAAAAATGTACTTAAAACCATTTTGTTTTGGACATATATCTGAAAAGACGACGGGGAAAAATTTTACTTCTATTTATTGCAGTACTTATTGGGGTTGCATCCTTGCTATACACCAACTGGCTTACAAAAAGAATGGCCATTGAAGAGCGCAACAAAGTTGAAATTTGGGCAGAAGCAACTAAAGGCATTATTGATGCGGGTATAAATATAACTTCGCCCGAAATGAGCCAACTACAAACACGTTACCTGAATTTTCTGATTATGGTAACCGAATTCAACTCAACCATTCCTATAATTGTAGTGAATTCCGACGGAAGTTTTAACACCGACCACAATATTCATTATCCCGCAGAAAGACGTGATGAAGTACTGAAAAGAGAACTGGAAAAGATGCAGGATTATGCAGAACCTATTCGAATTGAATTTCCGGAAGAAGAATACCAGCTGCTCTATTACCGCGAGTCGTCTATTCTTCGCAACTTACGTCTTTATCCTGTTATACAGCTTATTGTAATTCTTATTTTTATTGTGGTTGCCTATTTTGCATTTAATGCCACCAACCGCGCCGAACAAAACCAGGTTTGGGTGGGTATGTCGAAAGAAACCGCACACCAACTGGGTACGCCCATTTCGTCGCTTATGGCCTGGATTGAACTACTGAAGCTAAAAAATGTTGATCCGAACCTGATTAAAGAACTGGAACAAGATACAGCAAGGCTGGAGCGAATAACCGAACGTTTTTCAAAAATCGGGTCGAAACCGGAACTGCTTAATGTAAATTTGATTGAAGCTTTAAACTCGGCAATTAATTATTTAAAACGCCGGTCTTCTGATAAAGTTAAATTTGAAATAAAATACGACCAGCAGGCAACAATTGAAATTCCTTTAAATGCGGCCTTGTTTTCGTGGGTAATCGAGAACCTGTGCAAAAATGCCATTGATGCCATGGGAAATAACGGCACCATCAGTATTGATGTAAGCGAAAAAGCCGACCAGGTTTGTATCGATCTTACTGATACCGGTTGTGGAGTTTCCAAAAAACATCAAAAATCAATATTTCAACCAGGGTTTTCAACTAAAAAACGAGGCTGGGGCCTTGGTCTTTCCCTGGCAAAAAGAATTATTGAAATTTACCACAGTGGCCGTATCTATATCAAATGGTCTGAAATAGGTAAAGGAACTACTTTCCGAATAAATTTAAATAAATAGCCATTGTATTGAACTATTAAGTACCAATAATCATTCAAAAAAAAATATTTCTTCATCTGTTAAGGTCAACCAACTCTGGCTTAACCCTTTTGATTTACGAATAAACAGGAAAAATTCTGGCAATTTCTTCATCTGTTAATAAAAAATTTATACTTTTGCATCCACTTTTTTGGAATCGTGAGCTGGAAAAGCAAATATAACATTGAATTTAAAGGCCTTAAAGAAGGCCTTCATTCTTACGATTTTGATATTGACAATAAGTTCTTTGAACATTTTGAAGAAAGCCTGGTTGACAACGGAGAAGTAAGGGTCGCCGTTGAGTTTGAAAAACGCAGTGCATTTTTAAAACTTAACTTCACACTTTCAGGGTGGTTGGAGTTGGTTTGCGACCGCTGCCTCGACAATTACCCGCAGGACATATCCTTGACAACCGAATTATTTGTAAAATTTGGCCAGGAAGATGAATTTGAAGACGGCGACAATGTAATTTGGGTTTTACCTGAAGAACACGCCATAAACCTGGCACAAACCATTTACGAATATGCAATGTTAAGCATACCTTTGCGTCATGTTCATCCGAATGAAACAGGAGAAAACAGCTGTAACCAGGAAATGATTAACAGGCTAAATAATATTGTGCAGCACGAAGCAGATGAAAATGAAGAAGAAGAGATTGATCCGCGGTGGGCTGCGCTAAAAAATTTAAAAAACGATAAAAATTGAGCTGGCCGTGCAAAATTAAGGTGCGGGCATCTAAATTTCAATAATAATTAAATAGAAAAAATAATAATTAAAATACATTACAATGGCACATCCAAAGCATAAAACATCGAAAGCGAGAAGGGATAAAAGACGTACGCATTACAAAGCTACTGCCCCTACTTTGGCTACTTGTTCAAATTGCGGAACTACTGTAAAATACCACACAGTTTGTCCTGAATGTGGTTACTACAGAGGTAAACAAGTAATTGAAAAAGAAATTGCATTATAGTTATTGAAGTATCCGGAATACCCGGCTTTAACTATTCAAAATCCATTTTTGGTTCATTCCGGAAATGGATTTTTTTGTATCCCTAAGCTATATCCGCAAACATTTTCTGATTTTTCGAACAAGTTTATTAATAGTTCTGCTGTCTAAACTATTTTTTCCATACCACAGTTCATATCTCTACACATTTCTTTGTGGTGTCTTTGAATTCACTCTACATTTAACCCCGGTTTTTAAAACAACCACAAAATATTTTCTATAAACACAAATATTAAATTGAACGATGGCTAATATTAGGGCAGCAATCACAGGAATTGGAGCCTACCTTCCGGAGTACCGCTTAACAAACGACGAACTCAGCAAAATGGTTGATACGTCGGACGAATGGATTATGCAGCGGATTGGGATTAAGGAACGCAGGATATTGAAGGAAGAAGGAAAAGCAACCAGCGACATGGGAGCCTGGGCTGTTGAGGATCTGCTAAAAAAAACAGGCACATCAGCCGATGAAATCGACATGTTAATTTGTGCCACCATTACCCCCGACATGAACCTGCCGGCCACCGCCAATATTATCGCCCATAAAGCTCAAATACATAATGCCTGGAGTTTTGATTTAAACGCAGCCTGTTCAGGATTTATTTTTTCGTTAGCCACAGCCACACAGTTTATCGAATCAGGACGTTACAAAAAAGTAATAATCGTTGCGGCAGAAAAAATGTCGTCGATTATTAATTACAAAGATCGTACAACCTGCCCGCTTTTTGGCGATGGTGCAGCCGCTGTTCTGGTTGAACCCACCACCGAAGATGTTGGTGTTATCGACTACATTAACCGCGTTGACGGCTTGGGACGCCACCACCTGCACATAAAAGCCGGAGGATCGTTAAAGCCAGCCTCAGCAGAAACCGTTAAAAATAATGAGCACTTTTTGTACCAGGAAGGACAGGCGGTGTTTAAAGCAGCGGTATCAAGCATGGCCGATGTGGCAGTTGAGATTATGCAAAAACACAATATCACTTCGGAAGATGTTGCCTGGCTGGTTCCGCACCAGGCCAATATGCGCATTATTGAAGCCACGGCAAAACGCATGGGAATAAACAAAGACCAGGTAATGATAAACATTAGAAAATACGGAAACACTACTGCTGCAACAGTGCCACTGTGCTTGTGGGATTACGAAAAACAACTGAAAAAAGGCGACAATATTATTTTGGCTGCCTTTGGTGCAGGGTTTACCTGGGGAAGCACCTATTTAAAATGGGCTTACGATTCAGAATAACAAAATTCTCTTCTTCCAATCTGATGATTTAGCGAATCCTTATTATTTTTGCTGAAGATTCAATTTGTTGTATCTTCAAGCACCATTTTAAGGAACGTTAAGCAATTATAAACCATGGCAAAACAAAGTGCAAGAACATTTGGCGACACCCCCGATCAGGCAATCAACATTTTAGGAGACGGCACAACTATTAAAGGAGACATTACTGCAAACAGCGATATTCGTATTGATGGCCAGCTTGTAGGCAACCTGGAGGCTAAGGGCAGAGTTGTAGTTGGCCCAAAAGGAAAAATTGAGGGAAAAGTAAGCTGTAACAATGTTGAAATAGCCGGCTTTATTAAAGGAAAAGTTAAGGTGGAAGAGCTCCTGAACATGAAAGCATCAGCTAAAATAGAGGGAGATATTATTGCCGGCAAGCTCGCTGTTGAACCAGGAGCGGTTTTTACCGGAACATGTGCCATGGGTGGTAGTTCGGCACCAGTTGCTGAGAATGAAAAACAAAAAAGCTTATACAACCAAAAAAGCTAACTCGTTTATTCGGTATTCCGGTTTAGGGTTTGAAATGATGGCCACAATCGCCGGATTTACTTTCCTTGGTTATAAAATTGACCAGTGGATGCAAAATGAGTTTAAAGGATTTACCCTCGGCCTTATGATTTTGGGCGTGCTTGTTGCCATTATCTATGGAATTAGAAATCTTTTAAAAACCGAAAACAAATCAAAAAAATCAGATCGAAAATGAAATCTTTTCTTGCAAAACTTACAGGAATAACTTTCGCAATAGCCTTAATTGGCGGGCTGGTTTTTTCATTGGCATTACCTCAATATTATATTCCCATTCTCCCATTTTTATTGCTTTTCTTTTACCTTACAACGCTGGGCATTCATTCGTTCCTGCTAAAAATGTCGAAAAAGGGTATTGGAACATTTACCCGTAGCAGCATGCTCGTTACCACTTTTAAACTGCTTTTATTTTCCGTTTTAGCAGTTATTTACATTGCAATTGACAGAGATAATGCACTGTCATTTGTAATTTATTTTATGCTGTTATACATTATTTACTCTATTTTCGAAGTTGTTGAGATTTCCAAAATCACAAAATCTAAAAAGAAGCAATAATTCCGTATCCTACCTTATTTTCATCCATACAGGTTTTTAAACATTGTTATTTATAAGCTGAAATTGGTTAAATTACATTCATGGTTCAAAAAATCTTATAAATTTGTGAACCTAAGGAGACAAAACAACGTTTTATCTATCTGATAAATTTTACTCAGAATGCGTTTTTTCAAACGGGTGCAGACAAGTTAAAGAAAGAAAAACTTAATTAACCATGCTTAAGCTTACAAAAGCCATTTTTATATTCTTTGCCTTTTCGTTATTAAGTTATGGCCAGCTTCAGGCAAAAAACGGGCACGAAGAAGAAAAGACACATAAAACAGAAGGTCATTCTGAAGAAGGCGAATCACATGCCTCTGACGCACACACTGATAAAGAATTTAATGCCGGAGAGTTTGTAATCGATCACGTTTCGGACTCGTACGATTGGCATATCGTATCGTTTGGGTCCAGGCACGTCAGCATTCCTTTACCAATAATTGTCTACAGTAAACAACCCGAGTTGCACGAGGGGCAAGCATTTCATGTGTTTATGTCATCTAAGTTTCATCACGGGCACAGCGACTACAAAGGTTTCCGCATTTCAAAAAGTGAAGCATTCAAAGGTAAAATTGTTGAGTTGGATGCTGCAGGACACGAAATTGGAACACCCATTGATATTTCAATAACAAAAACAATTGCCGGTATTTTTGTATCGATAATTATTTTATTGTGGCTGGTTTTTGCAGCAGCCAACCTGGCTAAAAAGAATAAAGGGAAAGCGCCTTCAGGAATACAAAATACCCTGGAGCCAATCATCATTTTTATTCGCGATGAAGTGGCAAAACCTGCCATTGGCGAACATAAATATGAAAAGTTTATGCCCTTTTTGTTAACCCTGTTCTTTTTTATCCTGATTAACAATGTTATGGGATTAATACCTATTCCACCCTTTGGAGCCAACGTTACAGGAAATATTGCGGTTACCATGGTATTAGCCTTGTTTACTTTTTTGGTTACAACAATTAATGGAAACAAACATTACTGGAAAGAAATTTACAACCCCGACGTACCCTGGTGGTTAAAATTCCCGATTCCCTTAATGCCAATTGTTGAGCTTTCGGGTGTAATTACAAAACCTTTTGTTTTAATGATCCGGCTTTTTGCCAACATGATGGCAGGCCACCTGATTGTTACCGTATTTATTGGGCTTATTTTTGTGTTCGGTAGCCAGTTTGGTCCGGCAGTAGGCTTTGGAGTAAGTCCGGTATCCATTCTCTTTTCAGTATTTATTTTATTACTCGATGTTTTAGTATCATTTATTCAAGCATATGTTTTTACCCTGCTTTCGGCCATCTATTTTGGAATGGCGACTGCAGATCATCATTAATATTTAAAATTAAAAGCTATGTTATCAGCTATTTTAACAGTATTGCTACAAGCAACAGAAATGCTACAAGCAGCGAATCCAACAGATGTGATGGCCGCCAAAGTAGGTGGTGCAGAACTTGGAGCTGCTTTGGGTGCAGGATTGGCTGCTATTGCTGCCGGTATTGGTATCGGTAAAATTGGTGCCAGTGCTATGGAAGCTATTGCTCGACAGCCAGAGGCAGCCGGCGATATCCGGTCGAACCTTATCGTTTCAGCAGCTTTAATTGAAGGTGTTGCCTTCTTTGCTGTAATCGTGTGTGTGCTTATCATTTTTATTTAGCAAGAATTTTTGGCAACCATCCCGGGGATTGCCCGGGATGTAGTTGCCTTTTTAAAACTTTAAGTTATGGAATTAATAAATCCTAATTCGGGCACTATATTTTGGATGATAATTGCTTTCGGAGTGGTACTCTTCGTTTTGAAAAAGTTTGCGTGGAAACCTATTCTCGCTGCATTAAAAGAACGTGAGGATTCGATTGCCTCCGCATTAAATTCGGCAGAAGAAGCCAAAAAAGAAGTTGCCGGATTAAAAGCCGACAACGAAAAAATTATAGCGGAAGCGCGTCGTGAAAAAGAAGCCATACTTAAAGAGGCCAAAGAATTAAAAGACAAAATTATTGCTGAAGCAAAAGAAATAGCAAGCGGCGAGGGTCAAAAAACAATTGAGCAGGCACGACAACAAATTCATGCCGAAAAAACAGCAGCTATTAACGATATTAAAAAACAAGTAGCACAACTGTCTGTAAGTATTGCCGAAAAAGTTATTCGTAAAGAACTTGGCAATAAAGCCGAACAGGAAAAAATGGTTAACGGACTGGTTGATGACATAAAGCTGAATTAAGTATGAACCAGAGCGCGATAACTGTACGATACGCCAAAGCTTTCTTTTCACTTGCAAAAGAAAAAAAACAACTTGACCAGCTAAAAGCTGATATTCAGCTGGTTTATCAAATTTGTAAAAACAACGATGATCTCATCCTTTTACTGGAAAGTCCAATCATTAAATCATCAAAAAAGGCAGCACTGCTTAAACAAATCTTCGAAAATACTATTGAAACAGTAAGTCTCAATTTTCTCTTACTTATCGTTAAAAACAAACGAGAAGTTAACATCCCCGGAATTTGCCGCAATTTTCTTGAATTAACCCGTAAAGACCTCAATATTAAATCGGCCGTACTTACAACTGCCACCGAAGTTAGTTCCGGCATACTAAAAAAAATAGAAAAATTATTGGGAGAAGAACTGAAAGCAACTGTTGAATTGTCGGCACAGGTTAATCCCGACATTTTGGGAGGACTGGTTTTACGTCTCGACGACAAACAGTACGATGCCAGTGTGGCAACCCAATTACGAAAAGTAAAACAAACTTTGTTAGAAAGCGAATTATAAACGAAAGCAAAATAATAGAACATGGCTAATATAAAACCTGCCGAAGTATCTGAAATTCTTAAACAACAACTTGAAGGCTTTCAATCAGTTGCCGAACTTGAAGAAGTAGGTACAGTATTGCAAGTTGGTGATGGTATTGCCCGGATTTACGGACTTTCGAACGTTGAATCGAACGAAATGATTGAATTCGAAAACGGCATGAAAGGCATTGTTTTAAACCTTGAAGAAGATAATGTAGGTGCAGTGCTTTTGGGGCGTTCTGATGAAATTAAAGAAGGCGATACAGTTAAGCGTACCCGTAGGATTGCATCAATAAATGTTGGCGAAGGTTTGCTTGGGCGGGTAGTTAACACCATTGGCGAAGCCATTGATGGAAAAGGAAGCATAAGTGGCGACTTATTTGAAATGCCTTTAGAAAGAAAAGCTCCGGGTGTTGTTTTCCGTCAGCCGGTTAAAGAGCCCCTGCAAACAGGTTTAAAAGCAGTTGATGCCATGATTCCGATTGGGCGTGGCCAGCGCGAGCTAATAATTGGTGATCGCCAAACAGGAAAAACGGCAGTAGCTATCGACACAATAATTAACCAGCGTGAATTTTACGAACAGGGAAATCCGGTGTATTGCATTTATGTAGCCGTTGGACAAAAAGGCTCGACCGTGGCCAATATTGCTGCAACACTTGAAAAGGCAGGAGCAATGCCTTATACAATTATTGTTTTAGCTACCGCCTCCGACCCTGCAGCCTTGCAGTTTTATGCCCCTTACGCAGGAGCTGCCATTGGCGAATATTTTCGTGATACAGGGCGCCACGCATTAATTATTTACGACGATTTATCGAAACAAGCCGTTTCTTATCGCGAGGTTTCATTATTGCTTCGCCGCCCACCAGGTCGCGAAGCTTACCCGGGTGATGTATTCTACCTGCACTCGCGCTTATTGGAACGTGCGGCAAAAATTATAGAATCGGATGAAATTGCCAGAAACATGAACGACCTGCCGGATTGTTTAAAAGACAAAGTTAAAGGTGGTGGCTCATTAACAGCTCTTCCAATAATTGAAACGCAGGCTGGTGATGTTTCAGCCTATATTCCAACCAATGTAATATCAATTACCGACGGACAAATCTTCCTCGAATCCAACCTGTTTAACTCAGGAATCCGCCCGGCTATCAACGTAGGTATATCGGTATCGCGTGTTGGTGGTAGTGCACAAATTAAATCGATGAAGAAAATATCAGGTACATTAAAGCTCGACCAGGCCCAGTTTCGTGAACTGGAAGCCTTTGCAAAGTTTGGTTCTGATTTAGATGCAGCAACCATGCGGGTTTTAGACAAAGGACGTAAAAATGTTGAAATATTAAAACAAGGCCAATATTCACCGGTTAAAGTTGAACACCAGGCTGCCATTATTTATTGCGGAACCAACGAATTGCTTCGCCGCGTGCCTATTGATAAGGTAAAAGAGTTTGAAACCGACTTCCTGGAAACGATGGAAATGTCGCACCGTCCTGCGCTTGATGAACTTAAAGCAGGAAAACTAACTGCAGAAATTGAAGAAACCATAAGGAAAGTAGCAGCTGAAACAGCAGAAAAATATAATTAAATAGTAGAAGGTTAGAATAAAGGAATAGTAGAACCGAAGAGTTCTGACACTCTAATATTCTGCTACTACAACATTTCAAAATATGGCCGGATTAAAAGAAATACGTACACGAATAGCATCGGTTAAAACCACCCGACAGGTTACCAGTGCAATGAAAATGGTATCGGCAGCCAAACTAAAAAAAGCACAGGATGCCATTTTACAAATCAGACCGTACGCCGATAAACTTCACGAAATTCTTACATCGTTGAGTGCCAGCCTTGAAAATGTAGAAGACTCGGTTTATACACAAGAACGCGATCCTGTAAACGTACTTCTGATTTTGGTAAGCTCGAACAGAGGTTTGTGTGGTGGTTTTAATACCAACATAACAAAAAAAGCAATTGAAGTGGCTCGCGAAAAATACCCGCAACAATTAAAATTGGGAAACCTTGATTTTATGTGCATTGGCAAGCAAGGTGCGCGCCAGTTAAAGCACAGAGGGTACAGTGTGGTGGCCGATGAAAACGAACTGTTTGACCAGCTTAGTTTCGAGAATGTTTCGAGGGTTGCTGCAGAAAGTATGAAAGCTTTTGCCGACAGACACTACGACCGTATTGAGCTGGTTTATAATCAGTTTAAAAATGCAGCGGTCCAAATTCAAGCTGCTGAGCAATTTTTACCGGTTACCATGGAAGAAAATGCTGAAGAAAACAACTTCAATTTCATTTACGAGCCAACAAAAGAACATATTATTGAGGAGCTGATTCCACGCTCGTTAAAAATACAGTTTTACAAGGCGCTGCTCGATTCGCACGCGGCAGAGCATGGTGCCCGAATGACAGCCATGCACCAGGCAACCGATAACGCCAGCGATTTAATTTCTTCGCTTACCCTGGAATACAACAAGGCACGCCAGGCATCAATCACCAACGAAATACTTGAGATTGTAAGTGGAGCCGAAGCACTAAACGGATAAAAACAGGTAAAAAAATAAAGCCGGAATCGAATTAAGATTCCGGCTTTATTTTTTATGAAATGCGCCTGCTATCCGTATACAGGACTAGTCCATTTTTCTTTTGGGTGGTGCAAGCTTTCGGCTGCCCAACGTATACCCCGCTTTTGTATTTCAAGCGCCTCTGGTACATCGTAGTCTTTCATTACATGCCCCAGCGATGAATAGAATACACGTCCTTCTCCGTAGTATTTTTTCCAAACTACAGGCATGGTGCAACCGTCAATCCACTCAGCATGGTCGGCCGAGAATTCGGTTGTTGCCAATACTTTTACATTCGGATCAACATGCATGTAATACTGCTCAGAGTGCATATCAAAATTTTTCAATCCCTTCGTTACCGGATCTGATTTATCGGTAATTTTTACCGAATAATCGATTACACCTCCCGGATGAGCAACCCATTGGCCACCAACCATAAACTGGTAGGCTACATTATTTCGAAACGAATCGCCAATTCCGCCGTGCCACCCTGCAAGCCCTACGCCACGTTTAATAGCCGTAAGCAGTGCTTTTTCCTGTTCTTTTGAAATCTGCCCCATTGTCCAAATCTGAACAATCAGGTCGAGCGAGTTCATCAGGTCTTCGTCGAGGTAGGAATCCAGCGTGTCTGAAACAGTTACTTCAGCACCTTCCGAACGCATCCACGGAACAAAAATATCTACTGACTCTTTAGGCTCATGGCCTTTCCAACCGCCATAAACATAAAGTACTTTTTTCCCTTTCAGCGTAGGCACAAGCTTTTCTTTACCTGCTGCCACAGTTACACCAGGCATAACCATGGCTCCGGCTCCGGCCACCATTGTTGCTTTTACAAAATTTCTTCTTGAAACCGACATGATTTATTATTTTTAGTTGTTTTGATTGCTTTAAAAATAAACAAAATCCCGATGACGTCTTGATTCACCGGGATTTTTTATGAAATTCGTTAACGATTATCAAAGTCTAAACTTTCATCAGAAAACCTGATTATAGTTTGTATCCGTTCTCATAGTCACGGTGATAGAACTTCTCTGCCTCCGGATCGTTGATAAAATACTGTTGTTCAGGTGACCAGGCAACAGGACGTTTTAGTTCGTAAGCCACATTACCCAAAATGCTGCAGATTGCTGTACGCGCACCAATTTCTACAGGTACAATTGGATCGATACGCATACGAACAGCATTAATAAAGTTCTCCAGGTGACCTGAACTTTTCTCATACATTCCCGCATCAACAGCTTCTTTTTCAGGCAACAACGCAGGATCAGATGCCCATATTCCCTGGCGGCTAACTTCAATCCAACCATCTTCGCCCCAGAATTTTACACCCCGCGAATTTTTATCGTCGTAAGCTTCGTTGGTCATGGTAACTCCATTGTCGTATACATAGGTTAAAAACTGAGTGCCTTTGTACCCCGGAGGAATTACTTCAACAGGTCCGCTGTGGTCTTTTTTCAATCCCCACTGGCCAATATCGAAATTGTGTGCACCCCAGTCGCAGGTAAAACCACCACCGGTTTCTTTGTAGTATCGCCAGCGTGCCCAGAACGTTTCTTTGGTTTCAGGATTAAGCGTAATAGGTGGGTTTAAAGCCTTATTATAATGAACGTAAGGCATGGGGCCTAACCATTGTTTCCAGTCAAGATCTGCAGGAACTTCCTCTTCTGGCAAGTTGTACGGATCGGGGCCTGGCCCTACATAAGCATTAACCTTGGTAAGTTTACCAAATGCTTCGCGGTGCACCATATTTACGGCATGTTGGTAGTTACTGTCGGAACGTTGCTGACTACCAGTTGCAAAAATTACATTGTGTTTACGTACGGCTGCTGCAACCATAA
Source organism: uncultured Draconibacterium sp. (assembly GCF_963676735.1). NCBI lineage: Bacteria > Pseudomonadati > Bacteroidota > Bacteroidia > Marinilabiliales > Prolixibacteraceae > Draconibacterium > uncultured Draconibacterium sp. The sequence goes on from NZ_OY781464.1 coordinate 4,202,876, forward strand.
TACTTTCTTTAATGGTGAAAGTAATTGGTTTTTCCTGGTAAATGTCTTTTCCGGCCTCGCAGGCATCAATAGCCATAATGGCATGCCAGTGGTCGGGTGTTGCTATAACAACCGCGTCGATGTCTTTCCGATCGATAATTTCGCGGTAATCTTTGTAAGTTTTTACATCTACCTTTTGTTTACGGGCTTTGTAAAACTCGTTTACTTTCAGCTCGAAACGCTCGCGTTTAACACCATAACAATCGGCTCCTGCAACAATTTCAACACCTTTAATCTGGCTAAAACCATTTAACAGGTTCATGGCTTGCTGGCCCAGTCCGATAAAACCAATACGGATAGTATCGTTTGCACCTGCTGCCAATGCTTTCGACCATGGCATAAGAGTTAAACCCGCAGCTCCAACCATAGAGCTTTGAAGAAACCTTCTTCTTGAAAAATTACTCATGTTCTTTTATTTAATTGATTTAAGTTTAAAATATAAAAGTACGAAAGTCCCGAAACAAAGTTTCGGGACTTATGCTATCTAACCAAACTAATAACCCACTAATAACCTGGGTTCTGTTTTATATTTGAATTTTGATCGATTACATCGGTTGGAATTGGATTCATGTACTGCTTAACTTCAAATTTAGCTGTCCATTTTACTTCCTCTTCAATACTGTATACCCATACACCTGAGTTATCAGATGGAACCGAGTTGCGAATAACCATGTTGTGGCGTTGTGTTCCCATGGTTTGTTCGGCAATTTTCCATCGTTTGTTATCAAAATACCTTTTTCCTTCAAAACAGAGTTCAACCCTGCGTTCGCGCCAAATGGCTTCGCGCATTTCATCTTTTGTTAAACCGGCTTCCAACGCAGGCAAATCAACGCGGTCACGTAGTTCGTTTATCGCTGCGTATACATCGGCATTGGGCCCGGTGGCTTCGTTTTGTGCTTCGGCAAAGTTTAATAAAACTTCGGCATAACGATAGTAAATGTAGTTTTGGCCACTGGCATCGTTTGCCGGCGCAGCATCAGGGTTTAAACGCTTGCGCTGATAATAACCCGAGTCGCCTACGTCTGTTTTCCCGGCCAAATCAATCTGATTTGTTTTATCGGGATTGGCATAAGTTTCGTCAATACGCGTGTAAATAATATCGGTCTCGGGCATCCAATCCAGCTTGTATTCAGCGCCATCAAAAACAATATCGTTGTAAAAACGCTGTTCTCTTCCTACATACGGATTTTGTGGATCGTAACCCGATTCCGGATCTGTTATCACCTTTCCGTTTGCCATACAATACTGGTCTACAATTTCCTGAGTAGGGTTGTAATTACCCCAGCACATGTACTGACCTAAAACGTAGGTTGGGCCTCCACGACGTTCGTAATTGGCACCCATTCCGCTTACGTCAAGCATTTGTCGGTCGAAAATAATTTCAGAATTATACTCGTTTGCCGCTCTGAATAAGTTTTTAGCATCTGAAAATAAAGCGTATGGTGCACCACCACCCATTTCATCAATAAACTTTTTATTGGTGGCAGCTGCAGTGGCCCAACGCGAAGCATCATAATTTCCAAAATGTACAAATTTATCAGGGTCGGCCAGATAAGGATCCGATGTATTAAACAACGGACTGGCACCAAATAATTCAATCCAGCCTTTTAGAGCTAAGGCTGCACCCAAAGTTGCACGCCCGGCGTCAGGATCGCCACTACTGTATTTTACAGGAAGATTATTGTTATTTACAATCTGGCCAAGCTCGCTGGTAATAAAATTGAATGTTTCGGCAAAAGTTGAACGAGGATAAAGCATTTCTTCTTCGCTCATGCTGTTTCTATCCAGCGGAACTTCAATAATTGGCAGCCCACCTACATGCATAAAAAATTCGCTGTAAAAATAGGCACGCATAAACTTTGCTTCATCAATGCGCTGGTTATACCAGTCATCAGAAAAGTTTTCTTTATACTCTTCAAGTTTTTGAATAAAAGTATTACATTTTCGGAGCTTGGTAAAAAAGTTTGCCCAGCTATAACCATCTGTAGGGCCGTGTGTTCCACCCCAAACACCTGTTGTACTGCTTGATGGAGCAATACATATTCCTTGCCTCCAGTTCGATGCGGTATAGTAATGGCTGATATTATAATCATCGGTATAATAATCCATATTTTCAGCGTTGTTGCATTTTTTAATTAGCTCGCTGTAAATATCATTCAGGTAAATGTCGGCATTACCCTCAGAGGCCCATTGGGTTTGATCAGTAAGGTTCGATTTATTCTCGTTATCAAGAAAATCTTCGGTATCGCAAGCAGTGGTGAATATAAACAAAGCACAAACTGCGACCAATATGTAGTTATATTTTAAACTTTTCATTTTCTTCATCATTTAGCGTTTAAAAAGTGATATCAAGTCCAAATGTGTGCGAACGCATCACCGGGTAAGAATTCTCACGCTGATCGTAGCCCATTTCCGGATCAATGTGTTTTATATTACTAAATGTCAGCAAGTTCTGACCGGTATATGAAACACGAATTCCGCCAAGGCCAATTCTGTCCACAAATGATTTTGGAAGATTGTAACCAACAATCATTGTTTTTAATCGCAGGTAGTTTGAACTTATTGTCCACCAGTCTGAATTCTTGGTATTGTTGCCGTATGGCGATGGTGTAGCTCTTGGATATCTGGCATTTTGATTATCAGCTGTCCAGCGATTATCAAAATATTCATAAGCCGTATTCGATCCGTTATTTTCAAAAGGAACGGTCATAAACTGGCGGATGTTGATACTTGACATCCCTGTTCCCTGGAAGAACATGGAAACATCGAAACCTTTCCAACTGGCATCGGCAGTAAGACCATAAGTCATGAGCGGATAAACGGGATCGCCGATTACTGTTTCATCGTTTGAATCGATAATTCCGTCTGGTACACCATCAGGACCACTTAAGTCGGCGTATTTAATATCACCAGGATGCAAATCGCCAAACTGGGTTACGTTGTACCCGTCGTCGCTGTTAATAATTCCGTCGCCATTAATGTCTTCATCGGTTGTAAATAAGCCCAGTGCATGGTAGCCAAATGGTGTTCCGTAAGGACGACCTGTTAAGGTACGGTTTGGATTTGCACGTTGTGCATCGGTTTCAAATACCTCAACCATTTTGTTTTTGGCATAGCTAAAATTACCACTGATGCCAAGCTCTAAACCATTGGCAAATGTTTTTCTGCTGCTGGCAGTAATTTCAAAACCATTGTTTTTCATTTCGCCGGCATTTTCCTGAGCAATACTTAAGCCATATTCAACAGGAAGGGTTACCTGTGGAGCAAGCAACATATCGGTACGTTTCTCGTGGAAAAAGTCAAACTCAACGTTTAATAAACCATCATACATATTCAGGTCGAAACCCACATCAAGTTTCGACGAAACTTCCCAGGTAATATCAGGGTTAGCTTCTTTCTCAATTCGAGACCCTTGTACCAGTCCTGAAGCGCCGTACAAATAGGCATTACCGCGTAGGGTATACCCCGGCATAAACTGGAAATCGGCCAAACTACCATCAATGTATGGCAGGTTACCCGATTGCCCCCAAGATGCACGAAGTTTAAGATTATTTAAAGCGCCGTAACTGGCCATAAAGTCTTCTTCAGAAACACGCCATGCTGCTGAAAACGATGGGAAATACCCCCATTGTTTTCCCGGGCCAAATGCGTAATGGCCATCGTAACGACCTGCAGCTTCAAGCATATATTTATCCTGGTAGCTGTACCCTAAACGATATACAAAACCAATCTCGCTTCCTTCGCTTGAATAGCCGCCATTATCATAATCCAGTTTGTCTGAGCTACCAAAATCAAGCTCATCAATTTCCAGTGCGTAATTGTTTCTTCGTGCCCAAAATGTTTCGTAAGTATTTTTACGTGCTTCGGCCACTAATAAACCGGTTACACTATGGTCGCCAAATGTACGTGCATAGTTCAAATACGCCTGTCCGGTGTAGTTTTTCCAATCGTTGCTTTGCTGACGCAAATAGGTATAGGTAGGCGAATTACCTTCCTGAGTTGAAACCACCTCCGTAAAAGTATAGGGATTTGCATCCAAATCAATTACATGATACACAAATGGAATGTGCCATTGTTTTTGTTTCTGGGTGGTAGGGTCGTAACTAAATACACCTTTAAAGCTAAGTCCTTGAATAAATGGGAGTTCCTGTTCGAGATAGACAGATGCAAGTAAAGTGTTTTTATCCCACTGCTCGTATCCTTCTGATCGTAATGCACCTACAGGAGTACTTGCTGAAGATTCCCCCCAGTGTTCTCCATCAGGATAAATCAGCTGTTGAATAGGAACAAATTTATAGAATGCACGAAAGAGGTGACCGGTAGCATTTTCGCCAGGATCAAGGTCGTTGGTTTCCTCAACCGAACCATACAACGACATACCAACTTTTGTGGTGTTGGTGGCTTTCAGCTCGAGACTTAAATTGTAGTTATATCGTTTATAGCCAACCGGATCAAATAAACCTTTCTGATCGTAGTAACCCAAACCGGCGTGATAGGTAACATTGTTTGTTCCGCCACTTAACTCAATATTGTGGTTTTGAACCGGTACATTGTCATTCCATACATCAATAAATTTTGAATCGGGGTAGCGATAAGGATCTTCTTTATGAAGGTTGGCATAATTGGCAATCAGGTCCGGAGCATTAGGAGGCGTAGTACCATTAGGTGTTAGGTTGTAATAACCTTCATTTTGTAAAGCCATATAATCAGTAGCATCTAACATATCAGGCACATAGGTAGGATTTTGAATACCATAAGAAGTGGTTAAGCGTACAACTGGTTTTCCGGCCTTACCTTTTTTAGTGGTAATAAGAATTACACCGTTTGCACCTCCAATACCATAAGGTGCCACTGCGGCCGCATCTTTTAATACAGTAATGCTTTCAATGGTTGCCGGGTCAATTTGCATAATATTGTCGCGCTTCACACCGTCAACAACCACCAGCGGGCTATTGTTACCGGTTGAAACCACACCGCGAATATGGAGGTCGGGCGTATCCATACCTGGCTGAGCACCAGTGCTCGAGCGCATACTTACACCGGCAAGCTTTCCTGCCATAGCTTGCGAAATATTAGGTACAGGAATTTCGGCCAGCTCTTCACCTTTTACAGTGCTTATTGCTCCGGTTACCGTTGTTTTCTTTTGCACACCATAACCAATGGTTACAATTTCTTCAATACCAATTGCATCAATTTTTAGTGCAACATTAAAAGTAGTTTGATTGGCAATTGTAATTTCCTGCGACTGAAAGCCTACAAAAGAAACCAGTAATACATCTCCTTCATTAACTCCGGATAATGAAAATTCACCGTCGGTATTTGTAACAATACCATTTGTGGTTCCTTTAATAATTACGGTAGCTCCGGGCAGCGGAAGCCCCTGCTCATCTGTTACGGTTCCTGAAATAGATTTTTGTTGTGGAGTTTCGGTGGCAGAATTCTGATTATTTTCTGAATTATTGGCAGCTGTGACGGAAGTTATGGTAAATAGAATAATGAATAAACACAGCAATAAACTCCTTGACCAGAGAAACGGATTCTCCGATCGGGTTAGATGTTTTCTCATAAGATTTAATTTAATGAATAATAATTAATTTGTTAGTGGTAGATAGTGATAATGCTTCAGCACACAGTGCTGCTGTTGTTCTTCATAGGCAATAAGATTTTAGTTAATAATAAGATGTATGGTTTTCTTTAATTCTTAGGTTTTTTATGTTAATGTTTGAATTAACGTGTTAGTTTAAATTTAAAGGCTCAACTTAAGCATTTCGTAATCTGCTGGTTTCTTTAGGTTCCGCTCACTTTTCTGCTGAAAAATGCTGTACAATCAAGAGCAACTGTTCTGTTTTGTCTCATTCCATTCTGCTCTGTTCTGTACTACTAATTTCTGCAAATTTTTTTAAGAAAACAAAATGTTTTATATCGTCATTTTTTCAAATCCGCCTATATCGCGGATTTAAGCGCGAAGAAATGTTGCAAAACATAATTGTATACAGTATGTACATACAGTATGAATAAGAATGTTTTATACTAAACAACAGGTAATCGAAGGGTGAAGATTGTAAAAATGCGCATCTTCAAGCCAAAAGCCTTAATTGAGCAGGCTGTAGTATTGATTTACTTTGGATTAAACGGTTAATCTGAATAGTACCGCAAGTGTACACTCACTGTCAATAAACTTTAACCAAGGATCTTTAAGATTGTTATAGCCCGGGCTTTAATTGTTAAAATAATAAGACCTTACAACTTGTAAGGTCTTAAAAACGATGTGAGGCATGCTGGATTCGAACCAGCGACCCCTACCCTGTCAAGGTAATGCTCTAAACCAACTGAGCTAATGCCTCTTTTCCTGATTCAAAAATAATAAAAAAAGAGGTGCAAAAATGCACCTCTTTTATATGGTTTTGTTTTAATCTTAAATAAAAAACTTGAGAATAAACAAGGCAGCTAACACCACCATAACCACCGAAATATCTTTGTATTTTCCGGTTAACACTTTTAACAGTACGTACGAAAGCATACCAAACACAATACCTTCGGCAATACTGTAGGTTAATGGCATTACAATAATGGTGATAAAGGCCGGAATAGATTCGGTAAAATTATCGAAGTCGATATTTAAAATCGGCGACATCATAAAGAATCCAACCAAAATAAGTGCCGGTGCTGTTGCAGCTGCAGGTACCATTGTAAATATCGGTGCAAAGAACAGGGCTATTAAAAACAAGGCTGCAGTGGCCAGCGAAGTTAAGCCGGTACGTCCGCCTTCGGAAACACCAGATGCACTTTCCACATAAGTTGTTACTGTACTTGTTCCAAAAATAGCTCCGAAGAATGTACCGATAGAGTCGGCAAAAAGCGCTTGTTTAACACGTGGTACTCTTCCTTCTTTATCCAACATGCCTGCTTTTGACGAAACACCAACCAGTGTTCCTACGGTATCAAACATATCCACAAAAAGGAAAGTAAACAGTACAATAAGCATATCAAGCGTAAAAATCTGGCTCCACTCAAATTTAAAGAAAATAGGTTCCAACGAAGGAGGTGCATCAACAAGGCTTCCTTCAGGCAAATGAGTAACACCAAAAGGCATACCTGCTATAGTTGCGGCAAAAATACCAATTAACAAGGCACCTTTAACTTTTAGTGCAAGTAATACGGCGGTAAGTACAACCCCTCCAAGGGCAATCAAAACCGGAGCCGAACCCATATCGCCTAAGCCTACCAATACAGCATCGTTGTTAACAATTACGCCAGCATTTTGCAAACCAATAAAGGCAATAAACAAACCAATACCTGCCGAAACAGCGTGTTTCAATGGCAACGGTATGGCGTTTACAATTAACTCCCGGATATTAAATGCCGTAAGTAAAATAAATATAATACCTTCAAGAAAAACAGCTGTTAAAGCAAACTGCCAGCTGTGTCCCATTCCGAGTACCACAGTAAAAGCAAAAAATGCATTAAGACCCATACCCGGAGCCAGGGCAAAAGGTAATTTTGCCACCAGGGCCATAACCAATGTAGCCACCAGGGCCGACAGAGCAGTTGCAGTAAACACTGCATTTTTGTCCATTCCGGTTGCGCTTAAAATGTCCGGATTTACCGCTAAAATATAAGCCATGGTCATAAACGTAGTTACACCGGCTAATATTTCCGTTTTAACGGTCGTCTTGTTTTCGTCGAGCTTAAAAAATTTATTTAACATTTTATTGTGGTATTAGATTTAGAAAGTCCATTTTAAACCAAGTGTTGGTTTTACAGCAAACTCGTCGCCAACAAAATTGTTACTCAGTTCAACCTCGCCACCAATGGCAAAGTTTTTTGAGGCATTGTACCACAATTGTGGCTCGCTTAAGAAACGGTAGTCGGTTCCCCAAAACATTTCTTCTTTCCAGAAATCGGCAAAACCGGTAAATGTAAGTTTACCTTCTAACATTTGAATTACCCATACTGCAGTTAATTGAAATCCGTTTTGGTTTTTTGTACCACCTTCAAGTTTATCTTTTATGTTCTTGTAGTTGGCCTGCAAAGTTAAAATCTTCGAGAAATCGGCCGATGCCCAGGTACGTTCGATACCTGCCAACCAGCAATTTTCAATCGGAATCCAAATACCATCGCCAATGCTCATTGTTCCGCCATTGTATTCAACACGAGGCATAAACTTTTGAGTTTCGTTCCATTTAAAAGCACGGGCAATTTCCCAGTAGGCCAACGAAATTCCATTGTCGATACCGGTACCATCAGCACCATAATCCATATCAACAAAAAAGAATGTTGAACCATACTTGTCGGGTTTAAACATTTCAACTGTTGACGTCAGCATTTTTCTACCTTCGCCAAAATCATAATGTAACTGTACGTTTTGGGCACTAACTGAAAACACGAATGCAACAAATGCAATTGCAAGTAAAAGTTTTTTCATTTGTTAAATTTTTTTTGTTTGCCGAATGATCCAAAAATTCGAAATCATCCGGTAACTCGCATGAATCTTAGTAAAACATCAAATGTGAAATGTTAAATTTTACAAGGCTCATGGTCGTTTCATACTTAATTAAATTAAAAGAATTTGATACAATGTGGCAACAAAAGTAATTAATCTTTCTTTTTTCGAAAATAAAATTGAGCTAACTGACTCTTTATAGAAACGTTATACATAAAAGAACCCCGGTTAGGACAACCGGGGCATTTCATTGAAATCGGGAAGATAAAAAATAAGGGTCTTATATAATAATATTCTCAAAATTAGTAAAAAGTAACCCCCTTTGCGAAAATTTTCAGCTGAAAAAGCACTTCAAAAATGCTGTTTTTAGACAAGTGCATCATATAAAAAAGCATTAACCGGATAAAGCAACTCAAAACGCTTAACCATCTCGTCAATATAATTTGGTCCGGCTACAACGCTGTTTTCCAGCGAAGCAGAGTAAATAAACGATTTATACTTTAAAAGTTCAATGTATTCATGGTCTTTCGGATAGCCCTTGGGTGCCAGTTTTAGTTTATCGTCATACATTTCAGGAAATTGCTTTTTAAAATCCTTTTCATTTCCTATTTCTAAAAATTCTTCCGCATGGTCGGCCATGTAGGCCCTGAGTTTTTTTAGTACCGGAGCCGGTGGCATATAAATTCCACCACCAATAAAACTACTGCCCGGCTCAATATGGAAATAATACCCCGGATTCATACTTTTTCGGCCTCCGGTGCAAATAAAGCTGCCAAAATTTGTTTTGTACGGCCGTTTATCTTTCGAAAAACGTACATCGCGAAAAATCCTAAACACACAGTCCTTTGGCGACAACCCCCTTACCGATGAATCAAATTTACTTATCTCGTTTATTAATACATCGGTAATAAATAGTACTTTATCCCTGCTTTCTTCATACCATTTTCGGTTATCCTGAAACCATTCGCGATTATTGTTTTCCGACAGTTGTTTTAAAAACCCAAGAACTTTCTCCATAGTCTGATATTTTGCGCTATTTTTAAATTGAATTTAAGTAAAAAACAAAACCCATGCTAAAAAAGTTTGCGTTAATTGTTGCCGGGGGCAGTGGTAACCGTATGAACAGTTCTGTTCCAAAACAATTTTTGGAAATTAAGGGGAAACCAGTTTTAATGTTCACTTTTGAAGCCTTTTTAAACTTTGACCCGCAAATTGAGTTCGTGCTAGTATTGCCCCAAAGCCAGGTTGAAACGTGGAAAAAACTTTGTAAAAAGCACGCATTTTACACCAACTACAAACTTGCCTTTGGCGGCGAAAACAGGTTTCAGTCGGTACGCAACGGCCTTGAGCTGATAAAAGAAGAAGGCATTGTATTTATACACGATGGTGTTCGGCCATTGGTTTCAGCACAAACCATTCGTAATTGCTTTAACACCGCCCAAAAATACGGCAATGCCCTGCCGGTTGTTGCCCCGGCCGAATCGGTTCGACATGCCGATAAAATGGGCAACAAAGCCGTTGACCGAAGCGAATACTTCCTGGTACAAACACCACAAACCTTTACCGTAAACGCCATTAAGCAAGCCTATAAATCGGCTCCAAACGAGCAGTTTACCGACGATGCATCAGTGCTTGAATTTGCCGGCAGAAAAATTCATTTGGTTGATGGCAACCGCGAAAACATTAAAATTACATGGCCGCAAGATTTAATTGTTGCCCAATCCTTTCTTTTTCCACATTAAAATAAGTGGCATTTATTGGTAAAATTTCGACACTTACCGATTTTTCTCAGGGAAACTATTTAAATCTAAATAGTTTTGCAGGAAACTATAAGCTACACAAATGCCTTATTTAATAGCTACTTTGTAAAATTAACTTTAAGTAAACTTTTAATTCTATTAAAGTTTCCGAATAAAAAAAGGAATACATTTGCTACGTGGAAGAAAAGAAGAAATATATTATCGAGAATGTGGGCCGCCTTTACATGACCCAGGGTATAAGGGCGGTAACCATGGATGACGTAGCGGCGGAGTTTGGCATTTCGAAAAAAACACTTTACCAATATTTTAAAGACAAAAAAGACCTGGTTACCCAGGTGGTTGCATTTTTTCTTGAAGAAAGCGGCAAAACATTTAAAGAAATGGCCGACAATAATGCCATAGACAGTATGTTTCTGATTAGAAAACATGTAGCCTTTATTTTTAAGTTCTATAATAACGGTATTGAAAAGGACCTGAAAAAATACTACCCGGAATTGTACAAAAAAGTTAATGAAGTAAAACGCGAGCGCATTTTTACCAACACCATTGCAAACCTTAAGTTAGGCATGGAGCAGGGCGTTTACCGCACTGATATTGACCCATACTTTATTGCCAAACTCCAGGTTGGGCGAATGCTTTATACCATGAATCCCGACTTCGGAATTTTTGAGGAATACGAAGTAAATTCGCTGGCATTTTTTGATGGCATGATGGACTACCACATGAATGCGATTTGCAACGACAAAGGAAAAAAATATTATAGAAAACAATTAAACAAAGTTCAGAATGAAGAAAATAACTAGCCAACTACTCTTGTTTTTTGTCATGTCTGTGATGAGCCTTACGCTTAACGCTCAGGAAGAAAACACAAGTTTCACCCTTGATGAGGCCACTCAATACGCCATGCAAAATTCATACGTTTTGTTTAATACGAAACAAGATGTTAGTATTGCCCGCAAAAAAGTATGGGAAACCATTACTACCGGTTTGCCCCAGGTTGCAGGCTCAGCCAACTATAACTGGTTTTTAAACCTCCCGGTTTCATTAATCCCTGCTGAATTTGTGGGCGGAGAACCCGGTGAATATTACCCGGTAAAATTTGGCCAGGATTATAGCGCCGATTTTGGATTCAGTGTGTCACAACAAATTTTTGATGGCTCGTGGATTGTTGGAGTAAGCTCGGCCGAGCTGTATTTAAATCTGGCCAAACAAGCTAACGAAAAAACTGAAATTGATATTAGAAACGCTGTTGCGCAGGCCTACTACATGGTACTAATTAGCGAACGTTACAAACAGGTAATGCTCGAAAACCTCGAAAACAGCAAGCGGCTTTATGAAGAAACCAAGGTGTATTTTGAGAACGGATTTCGTGAACAGCAGGATGTGGATCAGCTCCGGATTTTGCAAAAAAATGCGGAGAATGAAGTACTCCGATCAGAACGCGAATTAATTGTTGCCAAAACAGTTTTAAAATACACGATGGGGATTGATCTGGAGCAGGAAATTATGCTGAGCGACGACCTCGAAGTATTTGTATTGCCCCTGGTTGAAGAAAAAAACAGCATCAATCTTGACCTGATTAACCATATCGATTATCGTTTGGCACAATCGAATTTCCAGGTTTCCGAAAAATTGTATCGACTTGAGAAAGTGGCCTATTTGCCAAAATTTAATGCATTTTACAGCTACACCCGAACATCGTACAGCAACAGTGCCAACCTGTTTAAAGAAGAATGGTATCCGTCTTCGCTGATTGGTTTTCAAGCATCAATACCCATTTTCAATTCCGGAAATAAACGATCGAGGGTACAGCAAGCCCGCCTCGAGCTGGATAAAGCAGAAAACGACAAACGCCTGATGGAAATCACCCTTCAGAAAGATTATTTAATGGCCTCGGCAGAAATGCAAACGGCCCGCGAACAATTCTTAAACACCCGGGAGAACCGCGATTTGGCGGAAAGTATTTTAGACAAAACACAAATAAAATTTAACAACGGTATGGTTAGCAGCGCCGAGCTCTCGCAGCAAGAAACCCAGTACATTACCACCTGGCAACAACTGGTTACCTCAACCATGTCGTTGCTACAGGCCGATCTTAACCTGAAAAAAGCTGCAGGCGCCCTTTAGTAAAAACTGAAAAAACATTATCTCATGAAACGAATTATAATTCTATTTACAACAACACTTTTATTATCGGCTTGCGGAAATACAAATGTTACCGACGAGGCCGGAAAAAGAAAACAAATTCAGGAATTAAAGCAGCAGGTTCATACGCTTGAACAACAAATTGAAGCATTGGAAAAAGAGCTTACTGCTGAGGAGAAAACGGAGTTTGTGAACATTAAAACTACGCGCCTCGAGAATCAAAAGTTTGAACACTTTATTGAAGTTACGGGTAAAGTTGAGGCCGAACAGGATGTAGATGTCAGCCCCGAAACCTCGGGTGTAATTAAAGAAGTAATGGTTGTTGAAGGACAACAGGTGAACAAAGGGCAAATTATGGCACGGCTGAATACCGATTTGCTTGAAAGATCGATTGAAGAACTGGAGGTTCAGCTCGATTTGGCCATAACCAATTACGAACGCCAGAAAAACCTTTGGGACCAAAACATTGGCTCTGAAATGCAGTACCTGCAGGCAAAAAACAATAAGGAAACGCTTGAAAAAAGGATTTCAAGCCTGAATACGCAAATTGAAATGGCCGAAGTTAAATCGCCAATTAACGGAATTGTTGATATTGTTTACCAAAAGAAAGGACACATTGGAAGTCCACAGGTGCCTTTTGCCAAGGTAATAAATACCCAAAGCATAAAAATTTACGCCGACATTTCAGAAACCTACATCACAAAAATACACAAAGGCGATGATGTGCAGGTGCGATTCCCGGCTTTGGACAAAACTGTTTCGGCAAAAATTAATCAAATTGGAAACACCATCGACCCCAACAACCGTACATTTCGGGTACGTATCAACCTAAACAACAATTCAAACCTGATAAAACCCAACCTGGTATCAATTATCTCGTTGCGCGACTACGTGAATGAAGTGGCTATTGTTGTGCCTTCTCTTTTTATTAAAGAGGATTTTAACGGGCACTACACCTACATTGTTGAAAAAGCCGATGGCAAAGATGTAGCCAAAAAAGTGTACGTAACACCCGGAGTAACCAATAATAACATGACCGAAATTACCGATGGATTAACTGCAGGCACCAACATAATTTCTGAAGGATACAGCCAGGTTGTTAACGGAACGGTTGTTCAAATCAATTAAACACCTACCAAAAAATTCTTCAAAATGGAGAAAGAAACAGAAAAGAAAAACATTGAAATAACGCGTAAGTTTAAACCAACATTTCTTGCGCTAAGCAATAAAATAACAGTTTACATATTTGCCGTGCTGCTGGTATTTTTTGGCTTGTATTCGTACAACCAAATGCCACGCGAGGCCATGCCCGAGGTAGTGGTTCCATATATTTTTATACAAACTTTGTATCCGGGCAACTCGCCGGTTGATATCGAGAACCTGGTTACCCGCCCTATCGAAAAAGAACTGAAAGGGTTAAAAGGGGTAAAAAAGGTGTCATCAGCATCTTTTCAGGATGTAAGTACTATTATTGTTGAGTACACCACAAATGTAACCATAAAGCAGGCCTTGCAAGATACCAAAGACCGGGTTGATAAAGCAAAATCGGAATTACCAACCGACCTGCCCAGCGATCCGTATGTTACCGATTTCGATCTTTCGGAATTCCCCATTATGAACGTAAACGTATCGGGCGAATACAGCATGCGCGACCTGAAAAAATTTGCTGAAGTAATGCAGGATGAGTTTGAATCGTATCGCGAAATATCAGAAGCCAATATACGTGGTGTTGAAGAACGCGAGATTCAAATTGAAGTAGATCCGCACAAGCTGGATGCAGTTGGCTTATCATTTGAAGATGTGGCACTTGCCATACAATTTGAAAATATCAGCATGGGCGCCGGACAGTTTACGGCCGACCAGATTAGGCGAACCATTCGTACTGATGCCAATTACACCGACATCAAACAAATTGCCAATACCATCATTAAGGTAAATATGGGCAAACCGGTATATATCCGCGATATTGCCACGGTAATTGATGGCTACAAAGAACAGGCCACTATTGCCCGTGTTGATAATAAACCTGTAGTAACCTTATCGGTAACAAAAAAGTCGGGCGAAAATATTCTTTCTGCTGCTGAAAATGTTTTTAAAGGAATTGACCAGCTAAAGGCACGCGGGCAAATTCCCAAAGACCTTGAAGTGGTGATTACCGACGACATGACCATTGAAATCGAGAACACCATTTCGAGCCTCGAAAACAGCATTATCCTTGGAATGATACTGGTAACCTTTGTACTCTTCCTTTTCCTTGGTTTTAGAAATGCCTTGTTTGCAGGTCTGGCTATTCCCATGTCGATGTTCCTTTCGTTTGTAATTTTGCAACAAACCGGAATTACCCTGAACTCGATGGTACTTTACGGCCTTATTCTGGCACTGGGGATGTTGGTTGATAATGCCATTGTTGTGGTTGAAAATGTTTACCGCCTGTACAGTAACGGGGTCCCTTTGCTAAAAGCTACCAAGCAAGGTGTTAGCGAGATTGCGTTCCCCATTATTTCGTCAACACTTACCACACTTGCAGCCTTTTTCCCGCTGCTGGCCTGGGAAGGAATGATTGGTGAGTTTATGAAGATTTTCCCGCAAACACTGATTGTTGTTCTTGCTTCATCGTTGTTTGTTGCATTAATAATCAACCCGGCCTTTATTGCCGGTTTTATGAAGATTGAAGACATTACCAAAAAAGCCAACAAAAAACGTATCCTGCGAAATGCAGCTATTTTGGCCGGACTGGCAATACCATTTTATGTTATGCAGGTTTTCCTCTTAGCTAATTTATTGGCAACAATTGTTGTAATTATGCTGCTCAATCTGTTTGTGCTAAGAGGATTGGCCCGCTGGTTCCAGACCAAATTACTGGTGGCACTAGAAAATTTCTACACACGCCAGCTAAGACATGCATTGTCGGGTCCGTGGCCCTACGTTTATTTTGGAGGAACAGTTATTTTGCTATTCTTCTCGATGGGTTTCTATTTTGGTAACAATCCAAAAATGGTTTTCTTCCCCGATGTACCGCCAAATACTGTATTTGTAACCATGGAATTACCACTGGGAACATCAATTGAACGTACCGATAAAGTGGCCAGCGAAGTTGAAGCGATTGTTAAAAACACCCTTGCACCGTACGAAAACATTGTAAAATCGGTTACAACAAATGTTGGTGTTGGCAAAGGAGGTATGTTTGAAAACGAATCGAGTCCGAATAAATGCCTGATATCAATTAGTTTTGTGCAGTTTAAGTACCGCGAAGGACTAAACACCAGCACAATAATGCAACAAATTGCCAAAGACCTTGATGGTTTTGTTGGGGCAAAAATATTTGTTGAAACGGGAGATATGGGACCTCCTACCGGAAACCCTGTAAATATTGATATTAGTGGAGATGA
Organism: uncultured Draconibacterium sp.; assembly: GCF_963676735.1. NCBI lineage: Bacteria > Pseudomonadati > Bacteroidota > Bacteroidia > Marinilabiliales > Prolixibacteraceae > Draconibacterium > uncultured Draconibacterium sp. The sequence continues at coordinate 4,218,652 of NZ_OY781464.1, forward strand.
ATTTGACCAACTAATTGCAATTACCGACGATTTTCTAAAGATTATAGAAGAAGACAACATACCAGGAATTGATGAACTGAAATTAAATATCAATACCAATCAGCCTGAGATGTTGATAGAGGTTGATCGCGAACAGGCACGTCTGTACGAACTTTCAACACAACAAATTGCCCTGGCGTTCCGAAATGCAATATACGGTTTCGAGGCCAGTCAGTTTAAAGACGGCGAAGATGAATATGACATCTTTGTTCGTTTGGAAGAAAAGTACAGAAACGATGTATCAACATTAATGAACCAGAAAATTCCGGTAAACGGGTACTCCATTCCTATTTCGTCGGTTGCTAAATTCAAATTTACCAGCTCGTACGACAAAATCAGCCGTATCGATTTTAAACGCGTTATAACGATTTCGTCGCAGGTAGTTGAAGGTTATAATGCCAACGAAATAAATACGCGTATCGAGCAGCTTTTGGCAGATTATAAAATGCCAGCAGGTTATACCTACGAGTTTACAGGCGAGCAAAAAGAGCAAGCCGAAAGTATGGAATTTTTAGCTTTTGCGCTGCTGATTGCCGTTGCCATGATTATGATTATAATGGTTACGCAGTTTAACTCGTTTATTCGCCCGGCCATTATTATTGCAACTGTTATATTTAGTACAATCGGTGTATTCCTGGGGCTGGGGATATTTAAAATGGAATTTGTGGTTATTATGACCGGAATTGGTATTATTTCGCTGGCCGGAATTGTAGTAAACAATGGTATTGTACTTATCGACTATATCGACCTTACACGAAAGCGCAAGCGTCAGGAATTGGGTTATTCTGAAAAAGCATTTTTACCAAAAGAGGTACAAATTGATGCCCTGGTTGAAGCTGGAAAAACACGTTTGCGCCCGGTATTGTTAACAGCAATTACCACTGTTTTAGGTCTGTTGCCACTGGCCGTTGGACTGAACTTCAATTTCTTTACGCTGTACACCAGTTTCGATCCGCAAATTACAATTGGCGGCGAAAGTGTCGCTTTTTGGGGACCAATGTCGTGGACTGTTATTTTCGGATTAACATTTGCCACGTTCTTAACCCTGTTAATATCGCCGGTAATGTATATGCTTACCATAAAAATTAATTATAACATTAAAAAATGGACCGGTACCTTACCGGAAAATAATGTTCAGGTAAAACCTAAAGTGGCGGAGTAAACTGCTAACTTTTAACGAAAAACGGGCATCCTTATTGGTTGCCCGTTTTTTATTTTATTAAGAAAAAGTTGTTTTAATTAAACCAGCGAATCGCCTTTTTTAATACGAACATCGGTAACAAACTTTTTAATCTGGTCCTCGTCTTCGCGACGGCAAATCATCAAGGTATCGTTTGATTCGGCAATGATGAATCCATCAAGACCATGAATTACTGCCATCTTTTCTTTCGAAATGTCAACAATACAGTTTTCGGCATCGTACAACATCACGTTGTCGCCCTGAACCACATTCCCCAAGATATCTTTTTCTTTGTTTTCGTATAAGGACCCCCAGGTTCCCAGATCGCTCCAACCAAAATCAGCCGTTAGCACATACACATTTTTGGCTTTTTCCATAATGCCATAATCAATTGATATGGCCTGGCATTCAGAGTACGTTTTCCGAATAAAAGGCTCTTCACTTGGTGTATTCATTTTTTTACGGCCATGCTCAAATTTCAGTGCAATTTCGGTTAAATGCTGCTGCAACGATTCAAGAATTGTTGGCAACGAAGAAATAAAAATACCCGAGTTCCAGTAAAACTCTCCACTTTCAATAAATATTTTGGCCATCTCCTCGTTAGGCTTTTCGGTAAAAGTTTTCACTTTGTACAAGTTCTCTAGGTTGTGAAATTCCTTTTTTCGTTTCACCTGAATGTAACCATAGCCGGTTTCAGGTCGGTTTGGTTTTATACCCAGTGTTAAAAGCGCCTCCTTTTCCGAAACAAACTCCAGGCCGTTTCGCACTTGCTTATGAAATTCATCTTCTTTCAGAATCAGATGATCCGACGGGGTAACAATAAGGTTAGCTTCGGGATCGATTAGCGCTATTTTATTGGCAGCATAGGCCAAACACGGAGCTGTATTTCGCCGTAAAGGTTCCAACAGAATTTGTTCATCACGAATATCGGGCAATTGTTGATTTACCAGGTGTTTATACAAAGCATTGGTTACAACAATAAAATTTTCTTTGGGAACTATTTCAAGAAATCGATCGTAGGTTTGTTGAAGAAAAGTTTTGCCTGTTCCTAAAATATCTAAAAATTGTTTTGGACGTGCTGTGCGGCTAAGTGGCCAAAAACGACTTCCAACACCACCTGCCATTATTACACAAAAATTGTTAGCCATTTGAATGTGTTTTGTACGCTATATTGGTTTATACTTATATTGAAACCTTGAAAATACAGTTTTATTTTGTTATTGCTGCTTCATCTTTATTCAATTTCCGAAAAATTTTGTTTCCGCTTATTAAGTTGTAATTTTAGCCGCATACAAAGCAAAGAAACTTTTAGCCATGGGTTTTTTCTTTCATACAGGGCGGTATTTTACAATGTTAAAACGTGTATTTGCAAGGCCCGAAAAACATAAGTTGTATTTCAGACAGCTGTTCCACGAGATTGATAATCTTGGAGTTAACTCGGTGGGTATTGTTATCATCATCTCCATTTTTATTGGTGGAATTATGACCATACAGTTTGCGTACAGTATGGCCAACCCTATTTACCCCTCAGAGTTAGTAGGACTGGGAACACGCGATACCCTTTTACTCGAATTCTCGTCAACCATGCTGGCATTAATTATGGCCGGTAAAGTGGGTTCGAATATTACCTCGGAGATTGGTACCATGCGGGTTACCGAGCAAATTGATTCGCTGGAAATTATGGGTGTAAACTCGGCCAGCTACCTGATTTTGCCAAAAATTATTGCTGTAGTTTTTATCTTTCCCTTCTTGTACATCATTAGTGTATTTTTTGGTTTGCTTGGCGGTTTGGTTACCGGGCCCATTGCCGGGGTAATTACCATTCCCGAATACATTGCCGGTATACAATGGTTGTTTTACCCGTACTACATTACTTTTTCTATTATAAAGTCGTTGTTTTTTGGTTTTCTGGTGGCATCGGTACCGGCCTATTTTGGTTACTATGTACAGGGCGGCGCGCTCGAAGTGGGTAAAGCCAGTACCAAGGCAGTGGTAAATACAAATATCCTTATTTTATTTTTTGATTTAATACTAACCCGTTTGCTTTTAACATGATAACACTAAAAAACGTACATAAATCATTTGATGGCAATACGGTGCTTAAAAACATTTCGACCGTATTTGAGCAGGGAAAAACCAACCTGATAATTGGCCGAAGCGGGTCAGGAAAAACAGTATTGCTAAAATCAACACTCGGCCTGTTTGAGGTTGACAGTGGCGAAATTTGGTACAACGACCGTAATTTTACACAAATGAACGAGAAAGAGCGGAAACTGCTGCGCCGCGAAATAGGCATGGTTTTTCAGGGAGGTGCGCTTTTCGATAGTATTTCGGTGGAAGACAATGTGCGCTTTCCGCTGGAAATGTTTACCGAAATGAGCTGGGCCGAGAAACAGCAGCGGGTAGATTTTTGCCTCGACCACGTGAATATTGAGAAAAAAGCATTTAAACTAAACCCCAGCGAAATAAGCGGCGGCATGCAAAAGCGCGTGGCTATTGCCCGGGCTATTGCCTTAAACCCGAAATACCTGTTTTGCGACGAACCCAACTCCGGCCTCGACCCTGAAACGGCAACCGTAATTGACCAACTTATCCAGGATTTAACCAAAGAATTTCAGATGACTACCGTAATTAATACTCACGATATGAATTCGGTAATCGAAATTGGCGAATCGGTACTGTTTATCTCGCAGGGACAAAAAGAATGGGTAGGCACCAAACACGAGATACTTAACTCGGGCAACCAAAAACTGGAAGATTTTATTTTTGCCAATAAATTGTATGCGCAAATGAAAAAAGGGAAGTAGAAAAAATGCGTTATTTCTTACTTAAACTTACAATAGAACATTTGTTCATTAATTAATATTTTGAGAACTTCTTCTACTTTTGTCAGAAACTTCGGAGTCAGAGCTTCTGTCTGCCGGCTATAAACCATTTACATGAATTACGAGTGTCTGATTTGCCAGGTAAAAGCGCTGCAAAAGCGCATGGATAAATACGAGATTGCCGAAGAGAAACGAAACGGCATTGTTAGCAAAATGATTAAGGAAATTGCAGAAATTAATCTGGACAACAGCTATTCGCCCGAAATTACCCGTAGTATTTTAAAAAAGCTGGAAGCCGAATCGGCAATTACCGATCCGTATGCCAACGAAAAAGCCGCCAGTAACCGTGCATTATTACAGCGCTACCCCGAGTTTAAGAGTAGGATTGAAAACTCGGACGATAAATTTGACACAGCATTGCGTTACGCCATTGCCGGAAATATTATTGATTTTGGCCCCACGCATCGTTTTGATGTGGATGAAACCATAGAGCGGGTATTTCAAACACCTTTTGCCATCAACGATTCAGCAGCTTTAAAAGCTGAGCTGGCAAAAGCTAAAAGCGTTTTATACCTTGGCGATAACTGTGGCGAAATTGTTATGGACAAGCTTTTTCTGGAAACACTAAATCATCCAAATGTTACGTTTGTGGTTCGCGACCAGCCGATTTTAAACGATGCCACATTAAAAGAAGCCCGGGAAGTTGGCTTGCATACAGTTGCAACACTAATAAGCAACGGCGACGATACTCCCTCAACCGTACTGCACCGGGTAAGCAAAAATTTTCTCGAGCATTACCACTCTGCCGACCTCATCATTTCGAAAGGAATGGGTAATTTTGAGGGATTGATGGACGAAAGTGATCCGCGCTTGTTTTACCTCTTGATGATAAAATGCCCTGTTATCGGCCAAAAAGTTGGTGCCGAAAAAGGGGATTTTGTGGTAAAACGTAGCAAAAACTAAACGCAAACGAACACAGTTTCAAAAAGAAAATACCTGACTTATTATCATCCCAGTGCAAACTTTGTAGCAATAGCTGCAGTATGTATCCTTCATTAATAAACTGGTGTTTATAGGTCGGTATACCTATTATCACTTCTTGGCATCTAAGGTAACCACCGGAATTATCAGCTCTTCCATTGAAATGCCACCGTGTTGAAACGTATCTTTATAATAATTGGCGTAATAATTATAATTGTTTGGATAAGCAAAAAAATCGGTTCCCTGTGCAAAAACATAACTGGTGCTTACATTTCGCGAGGGTAAAAATATCGACCTGGGATCTCGGATTTCAAATACATTTTTAGATTTAAAATTGAGGTTTTTACCTAATTTATAACGCAGGTTGGTATTGGTTTCGCGGTCGCCAATAATTTTCACCGGACTATCCACCCGAATTGCTCCGTGGTCGGTGGTTACAACCATGCGCACATCTTCGCTGGCAAGTGCCTTTATTAACTCAAGCAGCGACGAGTTTTCAAACCAACTCAGGGTTAACGAGCGGTAAGCTTTTTCATTATTTGCCAACTCCCTTATCATATCCATTTCGGTGCGGGCATGCGAAATCATATCCACAAAATTTACCACCATCACCGATAGATCACTTTTCAGGATATTATTCAGGTTATCACTTACCCATCGTTCTTTTTTTGCTCCGGTAGCTTTCTCAAAATATAGGCTTTCTTTTCGGGCAAAACGCTCCATTTGCTTTCGTAAAAGCTCTTCTTCGTGCCTGTTTTTATGCCCTTCGTTATCATCATCTTCCCACAATTGAGGGTATAACATTTCAATTTCTGATGGCATTAGCCCGGCAAACATCGAGTTACGGGCATACATGGTTGCAGTGGGCAGTATTCCGCAATACAATTCTTCCGAAAGAGTACGAAAATAGGTGTTAAATACCGGGCTTAGCACGCGCCACTGATCGTAACGCAAATTGTCGATTACCAATACAAATGTTTTTTTGCCGTTGTTAAGCTGCGGAAATACACGATGTTTAAAAATATCGGGCGACAGCAGGGGCCGGTCGTTAAAATCGGCATGAAACCAATCCTGGTAATTTTCTTTTACAAACCGGAAAAATGCCTTGTTGGCATCTTCCTTTTGCATGGCTAAAATCTGGTCCATGGCCGAATCTTCCGAGCCACTCAGCTCCAACTCCCAGTAAACAAGCTGTTTGTAAATATCTTTCCACTCATCAAAAGTGAGCCTGTCGTTCAGTTTCATTCCAATTTGGGCAAACTGCATCTGATATTTTGATGTGGTTTGCTCGGTTACCAAACGTTTCTGATCGATGTTCTTTTTAAGGGTTAAAAGGATTTGTTTCGGGTTTACCGGTTTTATCAGGTAATCGGCAATTTTTGCACCAACAGCCTCATCCATAATGTTTTCCTCTTCGCTTTTGGTAATCATTACCACCGGTACATTGGGCGCAATATCTTTTATTTTTGTCAGGGTTTCAAGGCCGGTTAAGCCCGGCATATTTTCATCCAGAAAAATGATATCGAAATAACCGGCTTCCACCTTTTCAATCGCATCAAGACCATTGGTTGCGGTTTCTACCTCGTAACCTTTTTCCTGTAAAAAAATAATGTGTGCACGCAACAGATCTATTTCGTCGTCTGTCCAAAGTATTCTTGGCTTATTCATATAATCAAAATTGTTTGTTTTCTGTTTTCTGTTATCCCAATCGTTTACCCGATCAGTTAAAGATAAGAACAAAAAGAATGCCGTTAAAGTATGCGGTTAACAAACTTTAAGGCTTATGGCTATGGTTTCAATTTTATGAAACATTTTTTGGGGCAAACAAACACCTGTTCAACCTTACAGGCTATTTATTCAAATAAACCTTTTTGTAAAAATCCATGTACTCGGTAATATTTTTTTCCTGAAGGAAGATGCTGAAGTTTTCATCTGATATCAGGAAGTTACGGTATTGGGCACTGCCCAACGGTGCATATAAGCTGCGGGTTTGTTTTACAATATCGAAGTATCGCTGAGCGGTATCACGATCTTCCATGCCTTTAATAATCACCAGTTGCCGAATGGCATCAAGCCCCTGTTCTTCAATTACAAAATTTGAGCTGGCAAAATTTGATTGGTTGAACTGCTGAATGCCTCCCACAAAAGTTGCTTTATCAACACCGGTTGCCGGAATGACAAATACAATGCGATGTGCTCCTTCAATTTCTGGCTGATATGGGCCTTCGGGCACCTCGCTATTTTCCACTTCTTCGGTTTGAACGCTGCCCGCCGTGGTAGTTGAAGCGTTTGTACTGCCTGCGTTGCCCGTTGTGGTTGATGTACTTGCCGGCCTGCGCTGTATGTAATTATTCCTGAAGAAAGTAATGTACTCGTCTACCTTATTTTCGTCAAGCAACGTTTGCAAGTTGTCGTCGGTAATCAGGAAGTTACGGTAGGTTGACTGCCCAAGTGGCTCGAACAAACTACGCGTAGTTACCACCCTTCGGAAATACGACATGGACTCGTTAATTGTAGGAATACCTTTAACTACCAGCAGCTGGTAATCGCCCACCTCTTTTAATTGCAGTGCAAGATTCCAGCTTCGGAACTGGTCGCGGTTAAAATCTGCAAAACCGCGCAACAGCGGTCGCATGGCCAAACCTTTATCTTTTACAGCAATAATAAAATTTTGAGTGGTATCAACGTCGGTATCAAACAATCCCCTGGCACCGGCTTTTACGGTAACAAAAGTTCCGCGTTCTTTCAGCGCATTGTCTTCGGCTTCAGCACGTGCCATCAGCTCCTCAGGTGAAATATCCATTTCGTCGTCGCTGAAGTTTGAGCGGATAAAACGACTGTAATTTTTCACAAAAAACTTCATATAATCAGCCGTTGAGCGCTCTTCTTTAACTGCGCGGTAATTGGTTGATGATATTACAAAATTCATATACTCAACCCCCTGCAGGGTTTTAAACACCGATGCCCTTCGGATGATTGCTCCGTGATAAATCAATGCATTTTCCTTATTGGTCATTGCCCGAACAAGCACAAAAGCCAGCTTGTCATCGAGGTATTCCGTTTCAATATCGTAATCAATTTTGGTGTAATGATCGATGTTGTAATTGGCAATATCAAACTTCAGGCGATTCAAATCAATTTTACTTTCATCCTCGCGCGGATAGGCAATTACAAAATAATGCAGCAAATCTTCTACGTAGCTAAACTTGCCACCAAATTCATCATCGGCCATAAAGTTTTCAGGCAATAATTCTTCGTTCTGAATCTCTTCGTTTATGTAACCCATTTCCACCAGTTTCTGGTAGTCGGTAAGCGTACTGTCCTGAATCAGGGTAAGAATTTCCTGCGCCAGTGAAGATGGTTCCTTATCGGGATATTGTGCCAGGTAGTCTTTTAACAGTGTTTCAAAATTGTGTACATCTGTTTGAACCCCATTGGCTACCGTTTGCATAAAGTCAATTTTCGGAAGAATAACACTATCCGGTTCCATACGTTTCATCTGGCCGGTAAGTGATTGTACATTCTGATACCTGCCCAACTTATAGTTTCTGAATGTTTCCTGATACATGCGGTTCAAACTATCCAGCTTGGCTTCCATTTCAATAAAGAAATTTGGGTTGATAAGGTATTGGGCGAACTTACTATTCGGGAAGTTGGAAATAATCAGGTTACGATAATAGTCTGATTGTGTTTTATCGCCCATCAACTCATACAGGTCGTACAAATCAAAATAGGCTGATAAAAGGTACATGTTATTAGGATAACGCTTTATCAATTCCTCAAAAGCTTCGGCCGAACGCGGGTAATCTTCAAACTCCGATTTAAATATTTTCCCGGCATTGTACAATGCGTCGCGTATCCGTTCATGCGAAACTTCCATCAGCGAATCGGTTAAGGGCAAATCCTGGGTGTAAAATTCTTTCTTCAACGGATCTTCTACCCGTTGTTCTTCGGGTTCTGCATCATCAGCCAGTTCTTCGCCTTCCTCCATCGAAACAGTATTTTTATTCGATCGTCGCCAGTCGTCTTCCAGCGTTCTCCGTCCCCATTGCTGCTGGAAAGTAACACGGCCATAAGTTACCGTTTGCGGGTTATAAAAATACCAGCCGGCTCCACCCGAATTTCCCATTCCCATTCGGTAGCGGTTTGATCGGTAGTAACCCTGACTACGAGCTCCCTGCATGGCCACATTCTCCATGTTGCGCTGGCGCTCCTGCTCTTCTTTCATTAAACTGGCAATTAAAGCTTCACGCTCTGCATCGGGCATATTGGCCACCCTTTGCAAGCTGTCTTCCCGCTCAATGGTAAGCATATTGTCAACCAGGGTGGTTAAGCTTTTATAACGTGCCGATACATTTTTATAGTCGGGGTACGTTTCGTCGATAATAATCATGGCACTATCGTAATACGACTGTGCTCCGCGGTAGTTTAAATCTTCAAAATAAATATCGGCGAGCGTTATTGCCGAAAGTGCGCGCTGAAACTGATTTTTAAAACTTGTAGCTACAGATTCTTTATAATTGCCTTTTGCACCATCGCGATCACCTTCGCGAAAATCGATGTTACCCAAAGCATAATAAATCTGGTCTCTGAAATCCACATTTTTTTTATCGCGCAACATTTTATTCAGCTGCTTTCTCAGGTCTGCCGTATTTCCTTCTCCCGAAAATACACCGGCTGCATTAATGCGGGCGTTAAAAGCCATGGCGTAATCCGGATTCATTTTAGTAACGGCTTTAAAAGCTGCCGAAGCTGCTTCGTTTTGCCCCAGCTCCTGGTATAGTTGTGCCACAATGTATTGCAAACGGGCTTTGTCTTTCTTCCAAAAGGTTTTTTTAATGGCAATGTCCAGCATACGAATAGCATTGTTGTATTCCAGCTGTTTCATGTGATAATAGGCAGTGGCAATGGCAAAATCACGCTCCAGGCTTTTCGGAAAATCATCGTAGGCCTGAATGGCCTGAATAACTTCGTTGGCTTCAATAAATCGTTCCAATTCGGTAAAACTTCTGATGAGCCAAACCTGGGCCTCATCGGCTGTTTCTTCGTCGGGGTACTTTCTAACCACATACGAGAAATTATCGATAGCAGCAAAATAGTTATGCTGATAGAAATAGGCCTTACCCATTAACAAATAGCTTTCGTCAATCCATTTGTTAAACTCTTCCTGGCTGGCAAACTCCTGGTACTTGCGCGAACCACCGCCCCGTTTACGTTTTGGTTTTTTTGTAATCGAATGAATTTCAACCAGCTTAGAACATTTTACCACGGCATAATCCATATCCGATTTTACCATCCGAATGGTTGATGGATCGCTCTCTTTATAAATGGGCAAAACCCGGGTAAAATCGTCTTCGATGCGCTCCTCAATTGTCGCAACGCCCTCTTTTACAGCCTCGTTGGCATTAAAATAAATATTATAACGCGAGGTTACATTATGAAAAGTTCGTGATGCCCGCGTGTTTTTTTCGGTTGAACAGCCGGCAAAAACCGAAACCAATAAAAAGAGAAATATGGTATGTAAAATTCTTTGTCTCAAACAGTTTTTTGTTAACTCATTGAATAAACTCGGGAATTACAAGATTATTGCCTGCAAGCGCCGAATTGTTTTACCAAAATAAAGCTGCAAAAATAAGAAAAAATGAATGTGTAAAAGAATTAATTATTCTTTGGGAGAAATAAGCCTTGAGAAGGGATTTAAAACCAAAAAAAATTGCAGGGATAACACGAGTGTCTTCCCTGCAAATTGCTTGTTATTTCCTTGTAATTTTTACCTTTTTTGTTGGCGCCTGCTGAATGTTTCGCACGTGTACGCGGTGTTTTACCTTTTCGGCAACTTCGGCAAAAGCTTGTCCGGTTATTGTTTCGCCATTGGCAGCAACAGGAGAACCATTGTCGCCACCTTCGCGAATACTTTGCACAATAGGTATTTGCCCCAGCAGCGGCAAGCCCAACTTGTCGGCCAGTTTTTTTCCGCCTTCTTTTCCAAAAATGTAATATTTATTTTCAGGCAGCTCTTCAGGCGTGAACCAGGCCATGTTTTCAACTAAACCCAGTACCGGAACATCAACCGATTTGCTCTGGAACATACTAGTGCCACGCACCACATCGGCCAGAGCTACATCCTGGGGAGTTGTAACAATTACTGCACCGGTAACCGGAACCGACTGTACCAGTGTTAAATGAATATCGCTGGTGCCCGGTGGCAGGTCGATGAGTAAATAATCCAGGTCGCCCCAGTTTCCTTCCGAAATAAGTTGCTTTAGCGCATTTGATGCCATTGGCCCTCGCCAGATGATGGCACTGTCGGTATCAACAAAAAAGCCAACCGACAAAAATTTAACACCATATTTTTCCAGCGGATTTATCATTTCGCGGTCGTCAATTTTTACACCTGCCGGACGCTCCCCTTCAACACCAAACATTTTTGGAATTGATGGTCCAAAAATATCCGCATCGAGCAAACCCACTTTGGCTCCTGATTTTGCCAGTTCTACAGCCAGGTTAACCGCAACTGTTGATTTTCCAACGCCACCTTTACCCGACGCCACAGCCACAATGTTTTTTACATTGGGTAAAACCGGGCGTTCCATGTCGTGGATAAACTTAACAGCAATATTGTCTTCAATCTCAACCCCTTCACCCAGGTATTTTTTTATGGCGTTTTCGCAGGCCAAAACAAGGGCCTCAATATTGGGGTCGTTACTTTTCTGAAAAACCAGCGAAAAACTTATACGTTGCCCAGCTATACGAATCTCCTGGGGCATTTCCAACTGTACAACATCTTCGGTGCTTCCGGGGTATTTTACCGTACGCAATGCATCGGTAACATCCTTCGGAACAATTAATTTTCTTGGTATATCTGCCATTTTAAACGGTTTATTTTACTGTTATTAATGTTAATAAGAAGCTGCAAATTTAATAATTGCATTTAGATGAACAGTTGAAAAAGAGAAATGTTTCATCTTTTCGTTATGAACATTTGATTGTTTTAGCTATTCAATTTCCGTTAACGGATCCCAAAAATTTTCCTTGAAATCCAGAATTCTGTTTTCCTGAACGTGCAGTCCTTCTGCTTCCAGTAATTCTTTCATTGCATTGGGGTTATCAAAATGATGTTTTCCGGTGAGCAGGCCATTTCTGTTAACCACCCGGTGTGCCGGAACATATTCGTGGTGGGCATGACTGGCATTCATTGCCCACCCTACCATACGCGCGGCTCCCGGCGATCCAATGCTGGCAGCAATGGCACCGTAAGATGTTACCCGTCCCGGCGGAATTTGTTTTACTACTTCGTAAACCTGGTTAAAAAAATCGGACATAGATTAAAATATCAATTTTAAAATATTAGTTGAATATTCTGGATTGAAAGTCGGATAGTATCAAATTTCCAATGCCGAACTTCCAATTCCCACCAGTTATTCGGACTTAAAGATGCTGCATGGAGACTGGAGATTTCACCCACCATCATAAATCGCGGGCAGTTCGCCCAAAGCTACGGTATTCATCGCGTTCAATTTCAATATTAGGCTCGAGGTACTCGTTCTGATGCGGAATAAAAGCGAGGTATTTACTGGTAATTCCCCGATCGAGCCATTGCTTCTCGTAATAAGTACGAATGCGCAACACATCGGTTAATCCTTCCCATTCATACAAATTATCGGTTTGAGCCAGAATTTCAAATCCATTGACTTTAACCATCTCAAGGGTGTATTTAAACTGAAACTGGCTATCGGTTTTCAGGTGAACAATGCCACCCGGCTTTAAAAAATTGCGGTACTTATTTAAAAATGTAGTTGAGGTAAGCCGCTTTCGTGCTTTTCGCATTTGCGGATCGGGAAAGGTCAACCAGATTTCGTACACTTCGTTGGGAGCAAAAAACTGGGTAATCAATTCAATATTGGTACGTAAAAAGCCCACGTTTTTCATGTTGCGCTGAAAAGCCTGTTTGGCACCTTTCCAAAGCCGGGCACCTTTTATGTCAACTCCAATGTAGTTAATGTTTGGGTTCATTGCAGCCAGCTCAACGGTATATTCGCCTTTTCCGCAGCCCAACTCTAAAATTATGGGTTTATTATTCTTAAAAAAATCAAGAGCCCACTTTCCCTTTAACTGAAAATCATCATGTCCTACCTTATGAAACGGTGCCTGAACCACATGTTCAAAGCCTTTCATCTCATCAAATTTCTTTAATTTTCCTTTTCCCACCTTTGCAATAAAGTTCTTCTGTTATTAATAAAACCAGAGGTTATTTTATTTTTTCTACTCTAAAACCCACATCGGCAATACCTTCCAATTCTTCATCACGCATTCCGTGTTGCAAGCGGATAAAATAAGTTCCTGAATGTGGAAAAAATACGTTTCGCCGGTAAACAGCCTGTCGGGTTTTTAGCCCGCCAAAACCCTGGCCCAACCACTTTCCTGTTGGGTCGGCCAAAACCAGTTCAAAGGTATCTTTCAGAGCTGTTCCTCCGGGTTGTTCAATGGTAACAAACAGCCACAGGTTGCTGTAGCGGTAATTGAGTTCGTTACGCACATTTATAAACAAGTTATGATTTTGCAGGGTATCATCTACCGGCACGTTAAAAACCACCAGCGAATCTTTTTGCCAACTGCTTTTCGGAATAGATTTGTATTGATCGAAAACGCGCCGATTATCGCACGAGGCCGTTACAAATAAAACTGTGGCAAATATTATACTTTGTAAAATACGATTCATTGTTCCAGGTAATTATCAATAACTTTTAGCACCTACAGGTGCCACTGCCATTTATTTACTATTTAAGCTGCACAAAACAAACACAAAAAATGAGAAGTTGTTTGTTTATTTACGACGTTGTTTACGATTTTGATTTTGCCGTTGCGGACGATTTTGTCCACGCTCACGCTCCTGGTTATTGTTTTTACTGCGGTCTTTTTGTTGTCCCTGCGTTTGCGACTGGTTTCTGGGCGTATTTCTGCCAGATTGCCGTCGGCTACCCCGATTTTTCGAGCGGCTCTTTTTCTTCGAGCGGTCGAAGCGATCGAGGTCTTCCTGCCCAACTACATTGTGGAATGTATCGTTTTTCTGTGCACCGGCATCGTATTTTTCAACCACCAGTTTTTCCGGCTTTTTGCCATTTCTGTTTAAACGCAACACCTCTTTCACCCTTTTTACCGGTACGGCTACCAATGTTCCGGGGCCTTCGCCGCGAGGCGCATACCAATAAATTCCACCAAAAATATCGGCTTTTAAAAACGAGTAGCTCATGTGCTCTGTTTCCAGCGGAATATGGTTTGGCGGGAAATCTTTTTGCGCATCAATATAGGCATCTACCTCAAAATTAAGGCAGCATTTCAATTTTCCGCACTGCCCGGCCAGTTTTTGCGGGTTTAGCGAAATTTCCTGATGCCGTGCCGAATTTGTAGTAACAGAAACAAAATTACTCATCCAGGTTGAACAACACAGCGAGCGGCCGCAGGGGCCAATTCCGCCTATACGTCCGGCTTCCTGGCGGGCACCAATTTGTTTCATCTCGATGCGGATACGAAAAGTTTCGGCCAGCACTTTTATCAGCTGGCGAAAATCAACCCGACCATCGGCAATGTAATAAAAGATAGCCTTGGTGCGGTCGCCCTGGTATTCCACATCGCCAATTTTCATATCCAATCCCAAATCTTTTACAATCTGTCGTGATTGAATCATGGTTTCATGTTCCAGCGAAATGGCTTCTTTCCATTTGTCGATATCAACCGGTTTGGCATGACGGTATACTTTACGGTATTCGCCATTGTTTAGGGTTACTTTATGGCGTTTCATTTGCTCAAACACCAGTTCGCCCATCAACGAAACAATTCCTATATCGTGTCCCGGATTTCCCTCTACAGCAATTAATTCGCCAACTTTAAGCTTCAGATTATTAACATTTTTGTAGTAATCTTTTCTGGTATTTTTAAAACGTACCTCAACAATATCTTCGCCTTTGTAGGCAGGCTGTACATCGCCAAGCCAGTCGGTTACCTGCAGTTTGCCGCAGTTTCCAACTTTTGTCTGACAAATTCCTCTATCTGTGGTATTTACTTCTTTCATTTTATTGATTCGTAGTATCGCAACACAAGGCTTATCTTCATTTCAAACTAATCCTGAAAATGTGCCGCTGCGACTCTTTTGCATTTAGCTGAAGCCATTTTATTTTCGGCTTTGCCAATATAAGCATTTAACCCACAAAAGTAATGATTAATAGTTATTTGATTTAAGCTGAAGCTGTTTTTAAAATGAATCTAAAAAGGAGAAATAAACTTTAGAGGGTTTGTCAATTTTATCGTTTTATCAATCGTACCATCCGTAAACCGGTATCCATAAAAATAATGCGCGGATTTCCGTTCATGGAAATGTGTTTGATAGCCAGTTCAAATTCGTCGGCAAAAGCTACTATGTTTCGCTCGTTAATAAATGGAGCAAATTTTTTACCCCAATCTTTTTCGGCACGATTCATATACACAATTTCGCTGCGGTGCATGTTCGACACAAAATACTCGCGCACCAGGCGTAGCGCTGCAGCAAAAAAGGCCTTCTGCTTATCGCGGCCAATACCGGCCATTTCATCTGCCCAGTCAATCATTTCTTTTACCTGTCGGGCATAAGCAAAACGCATCATTTCCTGGAATTTCTGGAAATAAAACTGCTCCTCTTCTCCCGGGTTTAAGTATTCTAAAGCTTTGATATAACTGCCCGAAGCCAGGTGAACGGCATCAGGAATTATCTCCGGATTGATACCTTCGATTTGCAACAGCGCATTTTGTATTGATTCATTATCAACAAAAGGAAATTTAACCAATTGTGCCCGCGATCGAATGGTTCCAATTACCCCTTCTTCGTTTTCAGTTACTAAAATAAAAAGCGTTTTGCTGGGTGGCTCCTCAATCATTTTAAGTAGCTTGTTCGAGCAGGCAATATTCATTTTTTCGGGTAACCAAATAATCATCACCTTAAACTCCGACTCAAACGATTTTAGGTTTAGTTTTCGTAAAATAGATTCGCTTTCGCGCTCATAAATTTCACCCTGTGCATTTCCGGCATCAATGTGGCTCAACCATTCGCTAAGCTCGAAATAGGGATTTTGCAGTACCTTTTCTCTCCATTTTGGTAAAAAATCGTCGCTAACCGGTTTATTAAACTGTTTGGCATTAAAAATAGGAAACACAAAATGCAAATCGGGGTGAGCGAGTTTTTTATACTTATGGCAACTGGGGCAGGTTCCGCACGAATCGGTTTCGCTACGGTTTTTACACGAAATATATTGTGCATAAGCCAAAGCCATGGCTAATTTTCCTGTACCCGAAGGCCCCGAGAATAATTGGGCGTGACTGATTCGCTGCTCCTGAACCGAACGGATCAGGCGGTTTTTAACATCTTTTTGTCCTACTACATCTTTAAAAAACATAAGCCAAAAATAGCACTTTCTGTCGTTTCAGTAGCCACACAAAGCATAAATATCCCCGATGATTACTAAGTTGCTGTTGGCACGTCTAAAACAAACCATCAACACATTACCACAACAAAGCATTCTATCATTCCCTTTATCTTACTCTTACATTAAATTACAAAGAGCATTAAAATTCCACTGTTTTTTCGTGCTATTAATTTTTATCTTTGGTTGAATTTTTCAAAAAACACTAAAAAAACAAAATATCATGCAAACAATTAGCAGCTATGATTTTAAAGGGAAAAGAGCCCTTATCCGCGTTGATTTTAACGTGCCATTAAACGAAAATTTTGAAATTACTGACGACACCCGAATGCGCGCTGCACTTCCTACCATCAAAAAAATTATTGAAGGCGGAGGTTCACCAATTATTATGTCGCACCTGGGACGCCCCAAAAGTGGCCCTGAAGCAAAATTCTCGTTAAAACCATTGGTAAATCACCTGAGTGAATTGCTTGGTGGTGCAACGGTAAAAATAGCTCCTGATTGTATTGGCGACGAGGTAAAAGCCATGGCTGAAGCGGTTAAACCGGGTGAGGTTTTAATTCTGGAGAACCTGCGTTTTTACAAAGAAGAAACTGCCGGTGATGAAGCATTTGCTGCTAAATTAGCTGAAAACGGCGACTGCTGGGTAAACGATGCTTTTGGAACTGCCCACCGTGCCCACGCTTCAACAGCTGTTATTGCCAAGTTTTTCCCAAATGATAAAATGTTTGGCTACCTGATTGAAAGCGAAGTAGAAAGTCTCGACAAAGTAGTTAAAGCCCCACAGCGTCCGCTAACAGCAATTATGGGTGGCGCAAAAGTAAGTTCAAAAATTACCATCATCGAAAACCTGTTAAACAAAGTTGACAACCTGATTTTGGGGGGTGGTATGACCTATACTTTTGTTAAAGCAAACGGAGGAAAGATAGGAGATTCAATTTGTGAAGATGACTTTATTGAAACCGCAAAAAACATTGAAAAGCTGGCCAAAGAAAAAGGTGTTAACCTGGTAATAGCCACCGATGTTGTTGCTGCCGATGATTTTAGTAACGATGCCAACACCAAAATTTGTGCAGCCAACGCCATTGAAGACGGATGGCAAGGATTGGATGCCGGTCCGGACAGTATTGTAAAAATGAAAGAGGTAATTGAAAACTCCGGTACAATTCTTTGGAATGGCCCTGTTGGTGTATTCGAAATGGAAACTTTCTCGGCCGGAACAAAAGCCATTGGCGCAGCCATTGTTGAAGCCACTAAAAAAGGAGCCTTCTCGCTTGTTGGTGGTGGAGACTCGGTAGCTGCTGTTAACCAATTCGGCATTGCGCCGGGCGTTTCCTACATTTCAACTGCAGGTGGCGCACTGCTCGAGTACCTCGAGGGTAAAACACTTCCGGGTGTTGCTGCTGTTCGCGGCGAATAAACAAAAAACAATTACTATATTTTCAAAGGTCCGAGGCTCTTGTGCTTCGGGCCTTTTTTCGTTAAAATTACCCCTTTGTTTTCACTCTTCAACATCATTTTTGGCCTGGTCTCTGCATTTTATAACTAACTTTAAACAAAAAAATGAAAGACAAAACGCAACAGGTTAACGAAAGGTTCTCGCAGGTAAATTGTGCCCAAACAGTATTTAGCCTGCATGCCAAAGAACTTGGTATTAATGAAGAGCTGGCCTTAAAAATCTCGAGTGGTTTTGGGGGTGGAATGGCATGCGCCGAAACATGCGGTGCGGTTACCGGTGCATATATGGTTATTGGAACCAAACACGGACATGCAAGCCACAATGCAGAAGCAAAGGCTGCAACAAAAGCCAAAATAAAACAGTTTAACGAAAAATTTAAAGCGCAACACGGAAGCCTGATTTGCAAACACCTTACCGGGTTCGACATTTCAACTCCTGAAGGAGCGGAAGCAGCAGCAGAACAAAATGTGTTTAGCAAAAAATGTCCGGAGTTTATTAAAACCGCCTGCAAAATTTTAGCAGTGGATTTTTGAACCGAAAACTCCCCTGCACTGTTTTTAAGCTATAAGTTTAAAAAAAAATACAGTAGAGGCAATGTGCTGAAACTCCATGAAAAGAACAAACAACTTTTTTTTGGAATGGCAAAGGCTAACAGTATAAACAATTAATAATTAAAAGATGAAAGGTAACGTAGGCTCGGTTGACAGGTTATTACGAATTATAGTTGGTTTATTAATTGCCATTGTTGGTGCAATATTCGACAGCTGGTGGGGATTAATTGGCATTGTTCCTTTAGCCACCGGACTACTTCGGTTTTGCCCGCTTTATTTGCCCTTAAAAATATCAACACTGAAAAAGGACTAAACCATTTTAGTCTCTTCGACAGCAGAAATTAGTTATCTTCAGCCCCTTGTTGTTGCCAATCAATCTGCTTACCATTTAGAGATCATTGGTTTAGATTTAGTTTATTTCATATTTCTTCATATGCTGGTTTTCTTCAAAATTTAATTTACATTCAAGGCTATTTGTAATTAATACAATATCTATTATTTTTACCGCTAACTTTAGGTAATTAATGCTGTTTTAACCAAATTTGAAAACTAATAAACTAAAGAGCTATGATTGCAATTATCCGCTGGCCTATCCTGGCCACTTTTGCACTGCTGATATTAGCAGCTTGCACCACCAACCAAGCCGGACCAAACCTAATGATACAAAAAGAACTTAACACCAACTGGACGTTTAACCAGGTTGGACAAAACGAATGGCTGCCCGCCACTGTTCCGGGTACGGTGCATACCGACCTGCTGGCCAACAAAAAAATTGAAGACCCCTTTTACCGCTTAAACGAACACGACTTACAATGGATTGACAAAGAAGACTGGGAATATAAAACTACCTTTACAGTTGAAGCAGCACTCCTAAAAATGGATCGCGTTGAGTTGGATTTTAAAGGCCTCGACACCTATGCTGATGTGATGCTAAACGGTCAGCAAATTGCCAGCACCGATAACATGTTTCGCGAATATACCATCAATGCCAAAAAGGTTTTAAAACCAGGCGATAACGAATTGCACATTGTTTTTCGCTCGCCCATTACCGAAGGCATAAAAAAATACGACGCACAGGGATACGTGATTCCGGTTTCGGATAACGACCTTGCAAAAATTGGACAGGTTGAAGGCGACAAACAAGTGAGTATTTACACCCGAAAAGCCGGTTACCATTTTGGTTGGGATTGGGGGCCACGACTGGTAACCAGCGGAATTTGGCGCCCCGTTTTCCTGAATGCCTGGGATGAAGCCAAAATTGAAAACCTACAGATTGTTCAGCAAGAAGTTTCTGAGGAAAAAGCAAGCTTTACGGCCATTTTTGAAGTTGATGCCGCTAAAAAAGGCAAGGCTCAAATTTCAATCAAAAACGACGACTTACAGCTTGCCAGCAAAGCAATAAACTTAGTGGAAGGAATTAAAACCTACAGTGTTGATTTTGAAATTGAAAAGCCAAAATTGTGGTGGACCATTGGACTGGGCGAACCACACTTGTACAATATCGAGGGTACACTTCTTGCTGATGAAAGAACAAGTACTAAAAACACCCGGATTGGTATTAGAACATTGGAGTTGGTGCGCGAAAAAGACAAACATGGTACCTCGTTCTATTTTAAACTAAATGGACACCCTGTATTTATGAAAGGAGCAAACTACATCCCCAACGATGTATTTTTGCCTCGGGTAACCGAAGAAAATTACCGCACCGTTGTTGAAACAGCAAAAAACTCGAACAATAATATGCTTCGGATTTGGGGTGGTGGAATATACGAAAACGACCTTTTTTACGAACTTTGCGACGAAGCCGGAATACTGATTTGGCAAGATTTTATGTTTGCCTGTGCCATGTTTCCGGGCGATGAGGCTTTTCTGGACAATGTGCGCCACGAAGCCATTGACAACGTAAAACGCCTGCGCAACCACCCCAGTATTGCTATGTGGTGTGGCAACAACGAAATACTTGCCGCCTGGAAAGGCTGGGGCTGGGAAAATGCCGAACGTGCAAAAAGCGAAGAAAACGCTGATAAAATATGGCAGGCTTATGTAGATATTTTCCATAAAACCCTGCCCGATGTGGTAAAAGAATTCGATCCGCAGCGCAGTTACTGGGCTTCAAGTCCTTCGTCGGGCATGGGCGTTCCGGCCGACCTGGTTAACGGCGACGAACACTACTGGGGCGTTTGGTGGGGAAAAGAACCTTTTGAGACTTACGCCACCCATTTGCCCCGTTTTATGAGTGAATATGGTTTTCAGTCGTTTCCGGAAATTGCAAGCGTACGCAAATACGCCACCCCCGAAGATTACGATATTTTTTCGGAGGTGATGAAATCGCACCAGCGCTCGTCGATTGGCAACGGCACCATCGAGTATTACATGCTGAAAGAATATAAAAAACCAAAAGATTTTGAATCGTTTCTTTACGTAAACCATGTACTGCAGGCCGAAGGAATTAAATTCGGACTGGAAGGACACCGCCGCGCCATGCCTTTCTGTATGGGCAGCTTGTACTGGCAAATTAACGATTGCTGGCCGGTTGCCTCGTGGAGCTCAACCGATTATTACCAAAAATGGAAAGCCCTGCAATATTACGTAAAAAAAGGATTTAGCCAGGTTTTGGTTAGCCCTTACGAAGAAGGAATAAAATACAAAGTGGGCATTGTAAACGATCGCCTGGAACCACTGCATGCCGAACTACGTATGCGCATGGTTGATTTTAGCGGGCAGGTAATTTGGGAAGAGGCGCACCTGGTAGATATCCCCGCCAACTCAAGCGACGATTATTTTGATGTGAATAAAAACGAATGGCGCTATAAATATCGAAAACAGCTTAAAAATGTAGTATTTACCGCCGAACTAATCGAAAACGGACAGGTAATTTCTAAAAACAACTATTACTTTTTACCCTTTAAAAACTTAAACGTACCGGAACCGCAAATAGAATACGCTATTTCAAAAGCTGAAGATGGTTTCGATATTGCTTTAAAAACCGACAAACTGGCTAAAAATGTTTACCTGCAGATTGAAGATGAAGAGGGCTTCTTTTCTGATAATTATTTCGACCTCTTACCCAACGAAAAAGCTACTATTCACTTAAAAACTATAATTTCAGAAGAGAAACTGAATGAAGTATTAAGCATCCGTACGCTGGATGATGCGTTTTAATCCTTCAACGCACAGGATGTTCTCCAGGTATTTGTCTTGCTGAACATTCTGTGTGTTGTTGACAGATTGCTGTTTAAAACATAAGCTAATCCCCATTTTAATTCCCGGCAAAATTCTGCAATTTTAAACGCATGATTAACTTTCTTTTTGTACTCTTATTTTCTTTCTGGTCTGTTTTTTACGGACGTCCTGCCTCAAACACCGAGGTTTATCTCGATAAGGGAGGCCAGCTCATTGCATTTCAGGCTACCGGCGAAAAAGGAAAAGTACATTTTAAATACCTGGACCAGGGCAGCTATCAGCTATCGCTGGTATTTCCGCAACAAGAAGGTAAATACATAAAGGAAAAAACACGGCACGAAAGCATGACCAAAGCCACTTACAACGCAAAAAACAGGGTGTACTACTACCAGGGCTCCGAAGGTTTTTTTGCCATTAAATTCACCGGAATTTCAGGTATTAAAAGCCAAAATTTTGCGGCAATTTTTAAGGAAGAACGCGAGGAGGAAGACAAATACAACGTGATAGCCGAGTTTGGCATTCATAAAAACGGTGGTTCAATCGGTGTTTTTGTTGAGGCCATAACTGCAGCGCAGTTTAAAAAAGCTGCCGATAAAATTGGCCAGGATATTTCTACCCAATCCATACGGGGCATTAAATAAAAATGCCATCCGCAAAAATGATGCGAATGGCATTTTTATTTACAAATTGAATATTGTTTAGATTATTCCAAGTTCCTTTCCCACTTTAATAAAAGCATCCACTGCACGGTCAATTTCTTCCGGCGAATGCGCTGCCGACAGCTGCACACGAATTCGTGCTTTTCCGCGAGGTACCACCGGAAAACAGAAACCAATTACATAAACGCCTTCCTTCAATAACTCGTCGGCAAATTTAATAGCCAAAGGTTCGTCGTAAACCATAACCGGCACAATGGCCGTATCGCCTTTTACCAGATCAAAACCGGCAGCCTCCATTTTTGTACGAAAATGTGTGGCATTGGCCATTGTTTTTGCAGGCAAATCGGCTCCTCCCGAAAGCATTTCAATAACCTTAAGTGTGGCTCCTACGGTTGCCGGTGCCAGGGTGTTTGAAAACAGATACGGGCGCGAACGCTGGCGTAACATATCAATTATTTCGCGACGGCCCGATGTACAACCGCCATTTCCTCCGCCCATTGCTTTTCCAAACGTGGTGGTAATTATATCAATCTCACCCAGCAAATCGTAATGCTCTGCCGTACCACGGCCTGTTTTTCCAATATAACCGGTTGCATGCGAATCGTCAACCATTACCAGGGCGTCGTATTTTTTTGCCAGTTTTACAATGTCGGGGAGTTTGGCAATATCACCGTCCATCGAAAAAACACCGTCGGTAACAATCAAGCGGTATTTTGCACCCGAAGCATCTTTCAAACACTGCTCCAGTTCTGCCATATCCGAATGTTTATAACGGAAGCGTTGCGCTTTACACAAACGTACGCCATCAATTATCGATGCATGGTTTAACTCATCCGAAATAATTGCCGATTCGGCTCCCAGAAGTGGTTCAAAAACACCGCCATTGGCATCAAAACACGCACAATACAGTATGGTATCCTCCGTGCCTAAAAACTCCGAAACTTTTTCTTCCAATTGTTTATGTATTGACTGTGTTCCGCAAATAAAACGCACCGAAGAAAGGCCAAATCCCCAGTCGTTCATAATATCCTGAGCGGCTTTAACTACTTCGGGATTATTGGCTAAGCCCAGGTAGTTATTAGCACAAAAATTTAACACCGATTCTCCGGTAGCCACAGAAATGGCCGAACTTTGCGAAGAAGTAATAATGCGCTCAGTTTTATAAAGACCTTGTTCTTTTAGCTCCTCGAGTGTATTTCTCAGATCATTTTTAATTTTTCCGTACATGCTTTTAATTGTTAGTTTAACGCTATACAAAGTAATGGAAACCTGTAAAATTAAACATTGATAAAAGACAGAATTTTATAAACATCTAATCTGATATCCAATAAGAAGGCGTTCTGCAAATTCTTCTATCTTTGCACAAAAATTAGCGAAAAAACGACAGAATGAGTGACAAAAAAGTACGGGTACGATTTGCCCCAAGCCCAACCGGCCCTTTACACATGGGCGGAGTGCGAACAGCCTTATTTAATTACCTGTTTGCCAAAAAACATGGAGGCGAATTTATACTCCGCATTGAAGATACCGACCAGACCCGTTTTGTTCCGGGGGCTGAGGAATACATTATTGAAAGCTTGAACTGGTGCGGATTAACTCCGGTTGAAGGCCCGGGAATTGGAGGAAAATTTGGCCCTTACCGCCAAAGCGAAAGAAAAGAATTGTATAAAAATTATGCCGATAAGCTGGTGGAAAGCGGCTGGGCATATTATGCTTTTGATACTCCCGAAGAAATAGAGGCCTTGCGCAAAGATGCCGAAGCCAATAAGGAAACATTTTCGTATGGAATTGGTACCCGTGAGCAACTGAATAATTCGCTCAAGCTGTCGCCGGAAATCGTTCAACAAAAAATTGAAGCTGGCGAGGCTTATGTTATTCGTTTTAAAATGCCTGAAAATACTGATATTTCGGAAGATGACCTGATTCGTGGCAAAGTAACCTTTAACACCACCAAAAGCCTCGACGACAAAGTATTGTTTAAGTCGGATGGTATGCCAACTTACCACCTGGCCAACGTGGTTGACGATCACCTGATGGAGATTTCGCACGTTATTCGCGGAGAAGAATGGTTGCCATCGATGCCACTGCATGTGCTGCTGTATAAAGCCCTGGGCTGGGAAGAAACCAAACCGCGATTTGCCCACCTGCCGCTAATTTTAAAGCCGGTTGGAAAAGGCAAATTAAGCAAACGCGATGGCGACAAAATGGGATTCCCCGTTTTTCCATTACAATGGACCGATCCGAAAACCGGCGATGTATCGCGCGGCTATCGTGAAGATGGTTATTTCCCTGAAGCTTTTATAAACCTGCTGGCTTTACTGGGCTGGAACCCGGGAACAGAACAGGAATTTTTTACTCTGGAGGAACTGGGGGAAATTTTTAGCCTTGAGCGCGTAGTAAAATCAGGCTCTCGTTTTGATCCTGAAAAGGCGAAGTGGTTTAATAAGCACTATTTCCAGCAAAAATCGGTTGACGAACTGGCCACTTTATTTACGCCGGTTTTAAAAGAAAAAGGCATTGATGCCCCTGCCGAAAAAATAAATGCTGTGGTGGCAGAAATTAAGGAACGCTGCGAGTTTGTTTCGGATATTTGGGAGCAAAGTAGCTACTTTTTTGTTGCTCCAAACGAGTACGATGCAAAAACAGTAAAAAAACGCTGGAAAGAAGATACTCCTGCAAAGCTCAGCGAAATTGCAGGCATTTTTGAGAAAGTTAAGGACTGGAATGCCAATTCGATAAAAGATTCTTTTTCGGCTTTTATGAATCAGAAAGAATGGGGATTTGGAGTGGTAATGAATCCATTGCGACTGGCATTGGTTGGAGGAAACTTAGGTCCGGATTTGTTTGTAATTTGTGAATTGCTGGGAAAATATGAAAGTATAGGCCGAATAAAAGCGGCCATCGAAAAAATATAGAATTAGTAGCAACAAAAAAACCGGCTGAAAGCCGGTTTTTTTGTAATCACACTTTAGGTGTATTCACACTTACTTTTTCTTTTTCTTCATAAAAAAGAATACTGCAGCAGCAATAACTACCACTGCCACAACAATAATAATTACTGTTGAATTTGAACCTGATGATTGTTCAACTCCAGAAAGTAAATCTTCGTCCATGTACGAACTGTCCTGAGCACCCAAATTATCAATATAGGTACCTTCATCTTGTGCCCTTACTAACAGGCTTGGTAAACTCATAATAAACAATCCGATCATTGCAATTACTCTTTTCATTTTTCTCAATTTTTAATTTTACTACTTATTTATTCAATTTTTGTTGTACGCTACTTAACAGCTCATTGGCATTTTTATACCGCGGGTTTACAGCAATTAGCTGCTGCAGCACCTCGTAGCTACGCTTATATTCTCCCAAATCAAAATACATTTGTGCTTCAAGCAAATAAAACGGCTCGTAATACGGATGTATTGTACGGCCCTTTCTTAGCAATTCCCGAACTTCCCCGTATGCTCCATTAGCCAGTTTTAAATTTGCCAAATTTACAAACATCCAGATATTATTTGGGTCAGTTGCCAGTTCCTTTTTCATCAAAATTTCTGCTTCTTCCCATTTTCGCGTTTTTAGCAATTCAATGGCACGTAAATCATTTTTTGTATTTCGTTTTATTACTACAGCCAGCGGATTACCTTTGTGGTAAAAGGTTTTAACAATTTGCGTCGATTGCCAGGTATCGTTCTTCAGCAGGTAGGGATGAATGTAATTTACACCAAACAAGGCATAGTCCCAATCTACCGAGCTACGTTCAAGGTAACGGGTGTACTGAAAATCGACATTTAAATCCCGATTAAAATAATTGGGTAACTGGCAGTTCATGGCCACCACAACCTGGCTGGTATCAATGGTTGCCAGCAAATAGTCGCTGGCTTCTTTCATTCCATGAAAATAGTAGTCGTACTCGTAATTGCCCCATGCAGCTTTATTTCCACCTGAAATGGCATTAAAGTAGACATAATCAACCGGAAAAGTTTTTGCCTGATGTTGCAAAGGCAGCAGCATAAGAACAAAAAATGCAGCTACAGCAGGGATTTTTATTCCCCTTTTCAGCTGCGATTGCCAAAATGAAAATAGGCCATTAACAGCCAAAATAACCATTAAGGGCACCGTAAATAGCATCTGTCGTACTCCGCTGTACAGGTTCGAGCCAATAACCACAACATAAACCAGTGGAAAAAAGAATGTAAAAAAGACGAACAACTCAATAATGAGTTGTTCGCTTAACGGTTTAGAAAACTTATAGGTTAAAAAGGCTATAAAGTAAATCAACCCCAGCAAAACAAATTCTGGTGTTGATAATAAAATCCATTTAATAAGATAGCTCCATGGGAGCGAGGTGCTCCAGAAAACTTCGCCTTCAAAAATCTGTTTAATACTTACCTTGTAGTGCTCCATCACCGACAAGCTTTCAAGCGGATGGCGCACCACGTCCTGCAAGGCATAGGGCCAGAATAATAGCCCAAGGAAATAACCTGTAAGTACTATTACAATTCCCTGGCCCATTAACCTTACAAAACAAGGTTTAGTTGAAACGATATACTTAAGTAAAAAAGGCTTCGAAACAAGAACCACCAAGTACCCAAATGCCAAATAGGCAAACAGGATTAAACCGCCAATACGCACCGAACAAGTGAAAGCAATGGCCAGTGCCAAGCCAACGGTTGTTTTCCACCCGGGTTTTGGCAGTTGTTTTAAATATTTTATGATGAAATAAATTCCGGCGATGTAACCACTCGCAAACGGAATATCTTTTAAATTTCCAAAAGCCTGACCAAATAAACGCGGTGTCAGCAGCAATGATAACACAATGGTTGCAGCCACCCAAAACGAGTTACTGATTTCTTTTCCGAGCAAACCGGCAAATAACAACAATAAAAAGAAAAATAGGGCACCCGTAAAATGACGCGTTAAAAATTCGTTGTCGATAGCAAATACCCGGTTAACCAGGGCTGTAAAATTATCAACCGATTGCCCGTAGTATTTTAAATTCGTTACAGGAGTATCGAGGCACGATGCATCTTTGCCACCAGTAAAATACCAGTTTACCACCTGCTTTGCATGCGGATAGTGTAACATTTCGTCGACATTAACAGCAGCCTTTGGGGCAAGCAGCGCCAAAACCACAGCTGCCAGCAACAGACTTACACGAAACCCGTTTTCTGCAGATAATATGTCGACAAACTTACTCATACACCTCCTTTATTAAATAAACCGGACGGTTCTGTACTTCTTTGTAAATGCGGTAAATGTATTCGCCAATAACGCCCAAAAAGGTAAGCTGTACCGACCCAAAAAAACTGATGGCCAAAAAGGTTGACGACCAACCGAAAGGTGCCAGCCCGGTAAATTTTGAAACCAATGTGTAGACAATTGCCAGCAAAAAAACCACTACCCCTGACAGTCCAAGATATAAACAAAGTTTTATGGGCCATTTCGAGAAAGAATAGATGGCATCGGCTGCCAGTGCGAACAATTTTTTATTGCTCATTTTGCTTATTCCTTCCGTACGATTAGGCCGGTCGTAAAAAACTAAATCGTGCTGAAAGCCAATAAAATTGCGAATACCCGGGAAATAGCGGTTTTGTTCTGTAAATTTTAAAATGGCTGTAACAGCTCGCCGGCTAAGAATACAGAAATTTCCGGCCTGTTCCAGCTGCTTTTCTTCCGACACACTTTTAAAAATTTTATGGAAAACCCGGATGTAAAATCGTTTTGCACGTTTTTCTCCCCTATCGTTCCGAACGGCAGAGACCACATCTCCTTTGCTTTTCTGAATTTTTTGAAAAAGGGTAGCAATCAGTTCCGGCGGGTCTTGCAAATCGCCATCCATAACAACCACATATTCGCCGTGTGCATGCTCCAAACCAGCAACAATAGCTGCCTGTAATCCAAAGTTTCGGGATAGGGAAATTACTTTCAATTCTTGATGTGCAGCTTTAATTTCAAGCAGCTGGTCAAGCGTGTCGTCGTTACTTCCGTCATCAACACACACCATTTCAAAAGCTTCGCCTATATCCACCAGGTTTTGGTGTACTTTGGCAAGCAGTAGTTTTACTACTGCGCTTTCGTTATAAAGTGGTATGACTACGGATAGCTTCATACAATTTTTTATGCTTTATGCTGAGTTCCCTGTAGCGGAACACTAATTTCCATATCAACCGGTCCCATTTCGTATTTCTCCGGACCTAACTTTTCATTCGAAGTCATCATTTCATCCCAGGTAACTTTTTGGCCGGTATAAGCGGCTGTACGCCCCATAATTGCCGTAAGCGTTGATTCGGCAGTACGATGCGCCTCAACAACCGGCTTGTTGGTACGTATGGCGGTTACCAAATGAATATGCTCTTGAATGTATGGCGAAACTTCAACAACTCCGGTTGAGCGACCATCCTTATTTTTTGGATATTCGTAAGTCCATTTTACCGAACCATCAGGATTGTAAATGGTATTTTTACAATTGGTGTATCCTTCTGTTCCCATAATCGACTCGCCCAACTGGTTGGCACAACCATCAATTTGCCGCGAGAAACTATGCGAAGAGATACCGTTGCCAAAATCAAAATCGATGCTGAAAAAATCGTACTGATCGCCTGTTAATCGGCGGTGTCTGCCTCCAAAACCAACTGCAGTTTCGGGGGTTTTGCCCATAAACCAGTTAACAATATCAATATTGTGTACGTGAGTATCTAAAATATGATCGCCACCCAGCCAGCAGAAGCTGTTCCAGTTGCGCAACATATACTCCATATCGCTCCAGCCTTCTTCGCGTGTACGAAACCACACGTGCGACTGCAACCAAAATGCTTTTGCCGAAACCAAATCGCCAATAGCTCCTGAAGCCACCTGCCGGTATGTTTCAAGGTAATCGCGACTGTGTCGACGCTGTGTACCTGTGATTACAGATAATCCCATGTTCTCGGCTTTTTTTGAGGTTGCCATTATCTGGCGCGCTCCAACCGGATCAACACAAACCGGCTTTTCCAGAAAGACATGTTTTTTGGCTTGTACAGCTGCATCAAAATGCATCGGCCTAAAATGAGGAGGAGTAGCTAAAATTACCACATCCAGGTCAACCTCTAATAAACTTTTATACGCATCAAAACCCCAGAAACAGTTTTTCTCGGGTACTTCAACACGTTGCTTCAGCAATTTATCGCGGCAATCCAATACTTTGTCTTCAAATACATCGGCCAGTGCCACCAGGTGCAAATCATGCCCTGCAGCCAAAAAGTTCAAAGCTGCTCCGGTTCCACGGTTTCCACAACCTACCAGTCCAACCTTCAACTCCTTTCCATCAGGAGCCAGATCAATCAGTGGTGGAAATTCATAATCAACTTCTTTGTTTGCTTTTTTACAAGAACTTAGAGCATTAAGCCCTATAACACCGGCGGCACCAATCAGGGCCGATTTTTCCAGAAAATTCCTGCGTGATAGTTGATCTTTATTCATCTTATTTGGTTTTATTTTTTTCTGATTTTAATCCTTCTTCGTCGTATTCGCACACTACTCTGAATCCTACACTTTTTGAATCGGAGTACCACCATATACTTTTTGGTATTTGCGGATCGGTAACTAACCAAGCTTCCGTTCTAGTAAAATCGCGGCGCGCCACTCTCAGGTCTTTTGGCGAGTTTCTGAATGAGCCTCCCCGAACTACATGTTCCATTCCGTTTCGTGGTCCTCTCGGATTACGTACAACACCTTTCGGGTATTTTCCGTAAACTTTAGGATCGTAGAAATCAAGACAGAATTCAGCAACGTTACCCAGCATGTTTTTTAAACCAAAGGGATTGGCTTCTACCTTGTCGGGTTGCTGTGTTTTATCCGGACTATTCAGGTGCGAAATCACATACTGATTGAACACCTCGGCATTGCTACCCAATAATTTTTTTATAAAACCATCGGCCTCAAAATCTTTAGGTGATCCTTCAAAGAAGTAAGGCATTTGTGTGCCGCCACGCGCAGCGTATTCCCACTCCGCCTCGGTAGGTAACCGGTACTTTTTACCGGTAACCTGGCTTAGCCAACGGCAATAGGTTTCTGCGGCATGATGGCTCATTGTAATAGCCGGACGTGTACCTTTTCCCCAGCCCTGATCAGGGGCACCCCAAGGTGGCGTAGCTCCTGAAATACCATCGGTTTCTTCATCCACCTCAACCGCTTCTTTTCTTCCCTGCGAACCGGTAGCAGTAAAAAAGGCCAGGTATTCATTCCATGAGACCTCAATCTCGCCCATCCAGAAACTATCAACCAATACTTCCCGAACAGGACCTTCATCTCTTCCACGATATGGCTCATCAGCAGGACTTCCCATTTTAAACTGGCCGCCCGGTATTGCAAGCATTTTAAACGCTACTGCTGTTCCCGGAATTTGTTCGTCAAAAGTTTCAAAAGCATACACTTCTGCTGGCTCATTAAATATCTCTTTCGGATCAACAACTTCTTCTATTCCTGTCAACAAGCCGGTTTCTCCGCGATAATGGCCAACATCGTGGTGGCACTGCATACACGAGTTGTTTTCCGGATCGCGAATGTACTTTATATGCTGCAGGCACCCCTGCTCGCTAAGTGTTGACGGAAACATATTGGTATGACACTTTAAACAACCATCTTCGTAGACAAAACGTTTTGAGGCCTCAACCGAACGTTTTGCTGCCCAATCAATTTCTTCCGGATCCTTTGTAAGGAAGGCATACAAGTCATGAAATCCGTGATAAGCCTTGCGAGTTAAAAAACGGGCGGTTTCGTCTTCAGGTGGCAAGTGGCAATCAACACAATTAACCGATACACCACTTGGGGTATTATGGTGAACAGAAAGTTTCCAACTGGTTTCCGCATGCGGATGCACATGACATGAATTACAAAATTCGTTGGTTGACGTATAGTGCACTGTTTTGTTAAACAAAAGCAAGAAGAGTATAACACTCAATCCCCCCACAATAAACAGCATGAAATGCTTACGTTTAATCGTTTTATCAGTCATTCTTAATCAATTTGAGACACAAGTATAATCGCGCGTAATTAGCTACCTCTTAACGCTTTTACTAAAAACCTCTTAACACACTCTTAATTTTATCTTAATTTAAAATGTAACTCGCTGAATAAAAAGATGTTTTAACAAGCTATTTTTTTATCAAAAAAATTTATCATCGCACATATTTTAATATATTTGAATCCAAAATAATAATAAATTAAGTACAAATAGATTGGCGACAGAGGCATAACCAACGCTTTTTAAAGATGAAATTGAAACTCTTTTTCTTACTATTTATCCTGAGCCTGATTGTACCCGAAAGCAAGGGAAACGAATTTGCAGAGAATACTTTTCTTATCGCCCGGCTAAGTCCTTCTGAATATCGGAGTAACCGGGTATGGAATTTTATGAATGCCAATAACTGGACAGGTATTGAACTGGACCTTAGCACCGATAGTGCTACCCGTACAATTTTCTTAAAAAACAGCAATATCCCATTTGAGGAAGTACTGATAAAAGTAAGTGCCCAGCTTAAAAACAATGAATCAAAAATTACGCCGCTGTTTATCAACTACAGCGGAAATGTGAACCTGCTCGACTCTATCATTAATTCGTCGGACCTGAAAAATCAGATTTTTTACCTGCCCCAGGGCGAACGGTGGCCATCGGTTGAGTACCTCGTACAAGCCAACCGACGTGCCATTTTTTTTATTGAGGGCAAACTGCAGGACGAAAGCAGAATTCTACACCATACCAACAATTATGCGCTGGAAATCAGTGCCAGCCAAATCACTCCCAACTCAGTAATTTTAAACATTGAGTCCAACATTAACAAAGAACTTTTTAACATCCGAAATTTCGATCGCTTACCAACCGGTGTTACAACGCGGCAATTAAACAGCAACCTGGTTCCCGAATACATTAATTTTTTGTTGGAAAGCTGGACAAAATATGGCAAAAAACCAAACTTCCTTTTTGTAGGACGTAACATCTATAATTTTGGTTTTATAATTGAGCACCTGAATTCGTTTGTAGCAGTAAAGGGGCAGGTTAGAACTGCCGGCAAAAACCTTGAACGTGTTTACTGGAAAAATGCAGAAACGCTTATAACAGGGGGCAAATTCAGCTTTCCCATTCGTGGAGGCGAAGAAATGATTTTAACTCCCTTTGTTCCGGGATTCAGCCTCACACCTTCTCAACTTATCATTACTGCAGAAATGGTAATGCCCGAAAACTACTCAATTATGGCACATCCGCTAAAATTAAGCCAGGGATTAATGGCCAGCTTTGATTTTGAGAATAATTTAGCAGATCGGGTAAATTCAGAACGATCGTTTACTGGAAATGGGTACTCTTTTAGCCAGGATATCGATAGGGGCACAGTGCTTCGTTTACCTGAAAATGCCAATGTAAACCTAGGCGATCCGGCTTTGTATAAATTACCAAACAGCAGTTTTACGGTAAGCTGTTTTGTGAAATTTACCGATATTCTTGAATATGGCGATAATGCCATTCTTGGCAACGATGAACGTGGTTACCGGCGAGGCTTGCACCTGGTTTTACGTTCCGGTCATCCTTACTTTGGACTTTGGGCCAACGATTACATGTCGGAAGAATTACTGGAAAGCAACCTTTGGTACCATTTAACCTGGCGCTATATTTTGGAAACAGGCCAACAGGCGATATTTGTTAACGGACAATATGTAGGTGGTTCAGATGGTCATCCGCCCTACTCAGGAACCAACGATATACACATCGGGAAAGCCCTTTCTGGAGGTGCCAGTTTGCGGGGTTATATCGATAACCTTTATATTTGGAACCGCCCTTTGGGTAATGAAGAAATAAACCGGCTGGCACTTGACGAAGAAATTGTTTACTCCAGCGCTGAACAATCAACAGGTTTTTTGGAGTCAAAAAACATTGTTCTGATATTAGGACTTATCGCCTTATTTTTCCTGATTCTTATTTTCATTTTACTTCGGATTGTGCACGTAAGAAAACAATCAGTACTGGTTAGCAAGCCTGAGATGCCCACTAAAAACCAAATTCAATTGTTTGGCGAATTTAAAGCCATTAACAGCAAAAACGAGGATATTTCAGAGCTCTTTACACCTAAAGTTCGCGAATTGTTTATTTATACCCTGATTCAAAACGTAAAAAGTAGCGCTGGTGCCCCTGTTGCCGATGTTGACGAAACCCTTTGGTATGGAATTGAAGCGAAAAAAGTAGCTAATAACCGGGCAGTTACACTAAATAAACTACGAAAACTACTGGCTCAGTTCGATGAAATTGAAATTATTTCGAATAACGGTTATTTGCAACTCCAAATCAAAGGGAACTTTTTTTGTGATTATGTTGAAGCCTTTAAACTTTGTAATATCCCGGAAGGAATGACAAGAGGACAGCTACAACTGTTTTTCCACCTGGTAAAAAAAGGCCGCTTACTTAAAAGAGCCAATTGGCCATGGTTGGATGAAATAAGAGGCTTTACCGGCAACCAGGTTATCGACAACCTGCTAAAACTGGCTATTATTTACAAAAAGGAAAACAAGCTTAAAGAGCTTGAAAAAGTTGCACAGCGTATTATCGATTACGATGATTTAAACGAAGAGGCCATTTACCTGCAAATATGGGCTTTACAAAAAGCCAATAATCCGCACCTGGCTCGCTTTAACTTCGATTCGTTTTGTACCAAATACGAGAAAAGTATGGGCGAGGCCTATTCAATGGATTTTAAAGCTTTCACCCACTACTTTTCTGATCAGCTTTAATCTTGATTCGTATCATCGGCATGTTCCAGTTCAACTGAAAAATGGCGCATAATTGGTGCTTCCTTTTTAATTCTATAGCCATGATTAATGAGCTCCCGACGATCGAAAATATTTTTTAGTGCCACCGCCACTACATCCATGTGGTTATTGGTATAGGTTCTGCGGGGAATAGCCAAACGCAACATTTCAAGTTTCGGGTAACGGTTTTCGCGTGTAAGCGGATCACGGTCGGCCAGCAAAGTACCCACTTCAACACCCCTTACCCCCGACTCAAGGTACAACTCAATTGCGAGTGTTTGTGCTACATATTCTTCTTTTGGCACGTGGCCTAAAAATTTTTTAGCATCAACAAAAACAGCGTGCCCACCAATAGGTTTCTGAACAGGAATACCGGATGCAATTAACTGATTACCCAGGTATGCCACCTGCTGTATGCGGTTCTCCAGATAATCATCGGTTGTCACCTCATCCAATCCAACCGCGAGGGCATTCATATCCCGTCCGGCCATACCTCCATAAGTATTAAATCCTTCAAACATGATATTAAAAACCGACGCCTGTTTATACAAAGCTTCCTCTTTTACCGCAATAAATCCGCCAATATTTACAATTCCATCTTTTTTACTGCTCATGGTCATTGCATCGGCATAAGAGAACATTTCAGCCACAATTTCCTTGATGGTTTTGTTGCGGTATTCATCTTCGCGTTGTTGAATAAACCAGGCATTTTCAGCAAAAC
Source organism: uncultured Draconibacterium sp. (assembly GCF_963676735.1). Taxonomy (NCBI): domain Bacteria; kingdom Pseudomonadati; phylum Bacteroidota; class Bacteroidia; order Marinilabiliales; family Prolixibacteraceae; genus Draconibacterium; species uncultured Draconibacterium sp. The sequence continues at coordinate 4,253,472 of NZ_OY781464.1, forward strand.
GGGCGGAATCGAAAACGACTTTAACGCCATATTCTTGCGACAAGGCATACACATCGCGCAGGTTTTGCATAGATACCGGCTGCCCACCAGAAGTATTGCAGGTAAGGGTAACAATTACCATGGGTATTTGCCCCACCGGATGTGCGGAATAAACTGCTTCCAGTTTTTCAAGGTCAATATTTCCTTTAAAAGGATGCAATGAGTCGGTGTCGAAAGCCTCATCAATGGTGCAATCAATAGCCGAAGCTTTCCGGTATTCGATATGCCCTTTTGTTGTGTCGAAATGACTGTTACCGGGCACTACATTGCCTTCTTTTACCAGCACCGAGAAGAGCACGTTCTCGGCTGCCCTGCCCTGGTGAGTTGGCAAAAAATATTCAAATCCTAAAATAGTTCTGATGGCATCTTTTAAATGATAATACGATGAAGATCCGGCGTAGCTTTCATCGCCGGTCATAATGGCTGCCCACTGGTTTTGGCTCATTGCGCCAGTTCCACTATCAGTTAACAGGTCGATATAAACCTGTTCGCTCTTCAAATTAAAAAGATTATAACTGGCTTGTTTTATCCAGTCTTCACGTTGTTTACGGGTACTTCGGTAGATACGTTCTACCATTTTTATTTTATACGATTCTGCAAATGGTAATTCCATAATTCTTATAAATTGAGAAAGAATAGCCGTTCATGTAAACCACTACTAAATACTTTCCGGTAAATAAATTACGTTGATTTGCCGACTCATTTCGGCAGGATTCAGCATTACAGAAGAATAAAAGCATCCCTGTTTTTTATGTTCAGGAAGCTCCTATTATGGAGATAAGTAGCCATCAAAAATTTAATCATGACTTTTTCTTTATCGTACTGTACAAATTTAACACGCTTACAACGATAAGAAATACGATAAATATCAGTTTTAAACATTTTTAAAACGAGGGTTAAAAGAATTGCCGTAATTTTACCGCGAAACAAATTGAAAAGAAAAGAAAATGGGAAAATTAGCATTTGACGCAGTTATTTTTGATATGGATGGTGTAATTACAAAAACCGCCATAACCCATGCAGCAGCATGGAAAAAAATGTTTGACGAATACCTGCAAAAACATGCCTACGAAACCGGAGAACCGTTTAAAGAATTTACACAAGGCGATTACCTCACCTATGTTGATGGAAAGCCCCGCTATAAAGGTGTGGCCTCTTTTCTGGAATCGCGAAACATTAGCATTGCTTTTGGCGATACCAGCGACGAACCCGGCATGGAAACAATATGTGGTTTGGGCAACCGTAAAAACGAAGCATTTAACGAAGTAATAGCCCGCGACGGTGTTGAAGTTTACGAATCAACTGCCCAACTTTTAAACGACCTGCAGGCAGCCGGAATTAAATTGGGTGTTGCCTCGTCGAGTAAAAATTGTGCCCCTGTACTTGAAGCGGTTGACATGCTAAAAATATTCGGTGCCCGCGTTGATGGTGTTGTTTCGGCGGAATTGGGATTGCACGGAAAACCAGAACCAGATATTTTTACCACGGCATGCGAAATGCTGGAATCTGTTCCGGCAAAAGCCATTGTTGTTGAAGATGCCGTTTCGGGTGTTCAGGCCGGTGCTAAAGGGGAGTTTGGCTTAACGCTGGGAATTGCACGCGAAAACAATGAAAAGGAGCTTGCCGATAACGGTGCTGACTTTGTTGTTACCGACCTGGAAGAGCTTGGAGGAATTTCAGGTTTAAACAATTTGTTTTTAAAGAATAACAAGTAATAAAATTGGTCAAACTATCGATTTTATGTTGATGGTTTGACCTTATTTTTTGGATAAACCATCCAACTCATCTACACTTCTTCGTAAAAAATCGCGAGTATAATAGTCCTCATCTACGATTTCCCCGTTCCATACCAAAATATCCAGATCGATGGTTCGTGGGCCAAATTTAGGCACCGAACGGTCGCGCCCCAGCTGGTCTTCAATCTTTTTGAGAAGTTTATTCAACGATTCTCTGTCCTGTGGCGTAACGATTTTTACCGCTCCATTTGTAAAGTCTGACTGATTTTCAATGCCAATTGGTTTGGTTTTGATCATGGCTGAAACCTGAAGCACCTTTACTTCTCCTTTCAGGATTTCCAGCATTTTGGCAATATTCTCATCAGCATTAATGTTAGAGCCAATGCCAACGATTACCTCATTCATCGCGAAGCCTCCATTTCCATCGAAACCGATTCGGCAAAACGAAGGGCATGCGGTTTATCCACTTCAACACGGGCCCATTTAACCTTTTTATCTTCCATTATGGTATCCAGTATATTTTGGGTAAGCACTTCCAGCAATTTGAAACGCCCTTCCTGCACCAGGGCAATAATTTTTTTTGTAATTACTTTGTAGTTAAAAATATCTTCGGGTTCGTCTGATTCCAAAGCCGATTGCGGAATGTCTGTTTCAATTTCAAGATTAATAAGCACATCCTGCTTGTTTACCAACTCGTCGGGATTAAACCCGATATAGGTTCGAATCAACAGATTTTTTACACGTATTTTTGCCATAATTAAAGGTTTTTTCCAAGGTTTTCGCCACCGTCGGCAAACAGTAATTGCCCGGTGAGGTGATTGTTTCCCAAAATATAATCCAAACTCTTCAGGATGGGGTCTACACCCCCCGGTTTTTTCATGGGTATGCCTTGCGCCAGCTTTTCCAGGTAATTTTCATCTTCATCTTCCGGAGGCAGGGTCACACCCGGAGCAATGGCATTAACCCGAATGTCGGGTGCTAATTCAAGCGCTGCCATTTTTGTTAATTCCCAAAGGCCCTTTTTTGAAATGGAGTAAGCCGCAAAATTAGAAGCATTCACTGTTACCCGTGTATCCACAAAATTTATGATGTTTCCCGTTTTAAAATAATTGGAAAAATCGCGGATTAGAAAAAACGGCGCTTTAAGGTTAACATCCATTTGTAAGTTAAATAGCTCGAGTGAAGTACTTTTCAGGTAACCTCGATCAAATACTGAAGCATTGTTTACCAGCAAATCAACAATTATATTGTTGGCTGCAAGTTGCGGAATTAAGCCTACCACTTCATCGGGATGAGCCAGGTTGGCTTGCACAGCGCTAAACTGCTGATTGGGATATTTATCCGAAAGTTCTTTTACCAACTCATCTGCACCTTTTGCCGAAGAATTGTAATGCACCACAACATTCCATCCCTTTTCTGCAAGATGTTCTGTTAACGATCGGCCAATGCGTTTTGATGCTCCGGTTATTAAAGCTGTTTGTTTCATACACAAAAGTTAGTGTTTTTTTCTAACAAGAACAGGGCTGCCAGACTTATGTTCATAAAAAAAGGCCCGCAAAACGGACCTTTTCAACACTTAATATAGTTTTTCTATTTGCTGTACGAATTTAATTTACTCAGGTACTTGCCAATAATATCAAACTCCAGGTTAATAACCGTTCCCACTTTAAATGTGTGAAAATTGGTTACTTCCTGGGTAAAAGGAATAATGGCCACCTGAAAAGAATTGTCTTTAGAGTTGACCACAGTAAGGCTAACACCATTAACTGTTACCGACCCTTTTTCAACGGTCATGTATCCTTGCCTAGCTTTTTCAATATCAAATTCGTATTCAAAAGTGTAGTACCAGCTACCGTCGGCTTCTTCTACTTTTACACAAGTAGCAGTCTGGTCAACATGTCCCTGAACAATGTGTCCATCCAAACGTCCATTCATCATCATGCTGCGCTCGAGGTTTACTTTCGAACCCACTTCCAACAAACCCAAATTCGATTTTAGCAAGGTTTCCTTAATGGCTGTAACTTTGTATTTCTTTTCAGCTTTATCTACCCAAACAACGGTTAAACACACGCCATTGTGCGATAAACTCTGATCAACTTTCAGCTCATCGGCAAACGAACAGGTTAAGGTAAAATGTACATTTTCCTGCTCTTTTTCAATGGCTACAACTGTTCCGAATTCTTCAACTATTCCTGAAAACATAGCTTTATATTTTTATTTAAGAATGTTGATTAATTAGTTGCGATGTCTGGTCTTTCTTCATCAACTATTAATCATCATTCTGTATTCCACAATTATTTTACACTCCATTCAACACCGTCCTTGGTGTCTTTTATTTCCACGCCAATTGCACCTAATTCATCACGAATTTTATCGGCAGTTCCCCAATCTTTATTGGCCTTAGCGTCTTTTCGCAGGTTAATAAGTAACTCAACAGCACCCGCCAAAACTTCGTTGTTTCCACTTTCTACAGCTCCTTCTTCTTTAAGCCCAAGAATATCAAAAACAACCTTGTTAAAAAAGGCCTTTAAATCCTCCAGATCAGATTGCGAGATTTTTTCGGTGCCCGCTTTTACCGAGTTAATCAGTTTAACGCCATCAAAAAGATGGGCAATGGCAATCGGGCTATTCAAATCATCGTTAAGGGCAGCAAAACATTTGTCTTTTAAAGCGGCCACATCAATAGTTGAGGTAGCGGAAACAGCTAACTCCTCCAGTGTTTTTAATGCGGTCATCAATCGTTCAAGTCCTTTTTCTGAGGCCTGAAGTGCCTCATTTGAAAAATCGATGGTACTACGGTAGTGTGCCTGCAAAATAAAAAAGCGAATGGTCATTGGCGAATAGGCCTGCTCCAGAATTTCGTGCGTGCCGGTAAACAATTCATCGAGGGTGATGAAATTACCAAGTGAGCGCGCCATTTTCTGGCCGTTAATGGTAATCATGTTATTGTGCATCCAGTAACGTACTGATTCGGTTCCGCGGCAGGCGGTATTTTGTGCAATCTCACACTCGTGGTGCGGGAAAGTAAGATCCATTCCACCGCCATGAATGTCAAATTGTTCGCCCAGGTACTTGGTACTCATAGCCGAACACTCGAGGTGCCACCCCGGGAAACCATCGCTCCAGCGCGAAGGCCAGCGCATAATGTGCTCAGGTGCTGCTTTCTTCCACAAAGCAAAATCAAACGAGTTTTTCTTCTCATCCTGCCCATCCAGCTTGCGGGTATTGGTTTTTATGTCATCGAGGTTCCGCCCCGAAAGCTTTCCATATTTGTAATCTTCATTGTATTTTTCTACATCAAAATACACCGAACCGTTGGCTTCGTAGGCGTATCCATTTTTCAGAATACCTTCAATCACCTGAATTTGTTCGATAATATGACCTGAAGCACGCGGCTCGATACTTGGCGGCGTAACATTAAGGTCATCCATATTCCGGTGAAAAGTATTCATGTATTTCTGAACCACTTCCATTGGCTCCAGCTGCTCCAAACGCGCTTTTTTTGCAATGCGGTCTTCGCCAACACCTTCCACTTCATCTTCCAGGTGGCCCACATCGGTAATGTTGCGCACGTAACGCACTTTGTTTCCAAGGAAAGTAAGGTAGCGATACAACAAATCGAAAGTAATAAACGGACGGGCGTGCCCAAGGTGCGAATTACTGTAAACCGTTGGTCCGCACACGTACAAACCAACACGACCTTCAACCAATGGCTTAAACGCTTCCTTTTTTCGGCTAAGCGTATTGTAAATATATAGTTGACTCATAATTTTTTTTGAAAATCAGATGATGATGCAAAGGTAAAACAAAATGCCTTATTATAGTGCCAGTTTTGTACCACACGGTAGCTACAACAACCCAAATTACCCCTTGCCAAAACAATTATTCCGCCTGGTTGGCTTCGGTACTTTCATTTTGTTTTTTTTGCTCATCGAGCTTGTTAAAATACTTGCGGTAAAAAATCAGAATAGAAAATATTCCAACTGTTATAGCCGAATCGGCAATGTTGAATACCGGTCTGAAAAAGATAAACGGATTTCCTCCCACCTTTGGCAACCATTCGGGATAGCGGCCTTCAATTAAAGGAAAATAAAACATATCAACTACCCGACCATGTAAAAAACTGGAGTAACCACCCTCTTCAGGAAACAGGCTTGCCACCTGCCCATAACTGTGGTTAAAAATTATTCCGTAAAAAAGGCTATCGATAATGTTGCCAATTGCACCGGCAAAAATAAGAGCAATACAAGCAATAAACCCAAATGGCACATCTTTCTGTTTTGCCAGTTTAAATAAATACCAGCCAATGGCAATAACGGCAACAATCCGAAAAACACTCAGAAACATTTTACCGTATTCGCCGGCAAATTCAAATCCAAATGCCATTCCGTTGTTTTCAACAAAATGCAGAATAAACCAATCTTTAAACACCACAATTTCGTCGCCAATTGAAAGGTTGGTTTTTATCCAGAACTTGAGTACCTGGTCAATAATTAAAATGGAAAATATTATTATCAATGATTTGATTGTACGCGACATATCCTTACCCTTTATAACAGAAATGCTCTTCGAAAACTTTTAATATGTTTTTCGAAGAGCAAATCCGAATCTTTTTGGTTCTACTTTTTATTGTCCCTTTTTCGCATCAATACTTAGTGTTGCATGAGGAACTGCACGCAGTCTTTCTTTTGAAATTAACTTACCTGTTTCGCGACAAACACCGTATGTTTTATTCTCGATACGAATTAGAGCAGCTTGTAAATGCTGAATAAATTTTAACTGACGCTGAGCTAATTTTCCGGCTTCCTCTTTAGAAAGGGTAGCTGCGCCTTCTTCTAATACCTTAAATGTTGGCGATGTATCAGAAATATCATTTCCATCGCCTTGAGTAATCGAATTCTTGTACATGGTATAATCTTCCTGGGCTTTTTCAAGTTTAACCAGAATGATTTTTTTGAATTCCATCAACTCCTCATCCGTATATCTGTTTTTGTCTCCCATAGTTCTTGGGTTTTTAAGTTCCTCTCAAATGTTTCAACAAGGCCCTAAAATAATAAAAAAGTCCATCATTTTAAGTGCCTGTTAACAATTATTTACTTCACTTTTTCCACCTCAATTTGCGCCATCACATCTTTGTCGATTTCTACCTCATTCGATTTTGCAGCATCAACCTTATCAGTCAACTCCAGGGCATCGGCAAGTGTTTGTGCACAAATGTATTCTTTGTGGTTTTCAACGGCCTGATTGTATTCGTCATGTTTTAAAACAGTGAGCTTAATCCGGTCGGTTACTTCAAAGCCACTTTCCTTCCGCAGGTTCTGTATTTTATTAATAAACTCGCGGGCAATTCCTTCCTGTTTCAACTCTTCCGAAACATTTATATCCAGGGCAATAGTCATCTGACCTTCAGTGGCTACGGTCCATCCCGGAATATCTTCGGTTTGAATTTCAACATCGTCTAACGACAACATAATCTTTTCATCACCCAATGTTAACTCATATTCTCCGGTACTTTCAAAAGCCGAAATCGCGGTCTGATCCAACTGATTTACCGCCCCGGCAATTTGTTTCATCATTTTACCGTATTTCGGGCCAAGTGCTTTAAAATTCGGTTTAATTTTCTTTTTAATCACTCCGGCCGTATCGGTTAAGAACTCCACTTCTTTAACGTTAACTTCTGCTAAAATGATATTTGAAACTGCTTCAAATTGCTCTTTAAAATGCGGATTTAATACCGGCACCATAATTTTACCTAAGGGCTGGCGTACTTTCAGCTTCTCTTTTCGGCGCAGGGCCAAAATCATTGATGAAGCTTTTTGCGCTATGGCCATTTTTTCTTCCAGGTCTTTGTCAATTAAGTTATTATCGTAAACCGGGAAATTATCGAGATGTACACTCAGGTCGCTTGCCTTTCCGGTAACTTTATTTAAATCGTTGAAAAGCAAGTCGGCGTAAAATGGTGCGATTGGCGCCATTAATTTTGCAACAGCTTCCAAGCAAGTGTAAAGCGTTTGGTAAGCCGAAACTTTATCTGTAGAATACTCTCCACCCCAGTAGCGTTTACGGCTTAGGCGAACAAACCAGTTACTCAGGTTTTCGCTTACAAATTCCGAAATAGCACGGCCTGCGCGGGTTGGTTCATAGTTTTCGTAGCTTTCGCCAACCTCTTTTATCAGCGAGTTCAGCAAGGAAATAATCCAGCGGTCAATCTCAGGACGTTTCTCAACGGGGATTTCTTCTTCGGCATATTTAAAGCCATCAACATTGGCATACAATGCGAAGAAATTGTAAGTATTATAAAGTGTTCCGAAGAACTTACGTTTTACTTCTTCCACCCCGTCGATATCAAATTTAAGGTTATCCCAGGGTTGCGCATTGGTAATCATGTACCAGCGCAGTGGGTCGGAGCCATATTTATCAATGGTATCAAACGGATCGACAGCGTTACCCAAGCGTTTCGACATTTTCACGCCGTTTTTGTCGAGTACCAAACCGTTTGAAATAATATTTTTAAATGCTACCGATTCATCAATCATGGTGGCAATGGCATGCAGGGTAAAGAACCAACCACGGGTTTGGTCTACACCTTCGGCAATAAAATCGGCCGGGAACACATCTTTAAACTTGTCCTTCCATTGGAAAGGATAGTGGCGCTGCGCGTAAGGCATGGCACCCGAGTCGAACCAAACATCAATAAGATCGGCTTCGCGCTCCATTTTTTGCCCTGATGGAGACACCAGAATAATATTATCGACATGCGATTTATGCAGGTCAACCCGGTTGTAATTATCTTTGCTGTAATCGCCAACTTTAAATTCGGCAAAGGGATTTTCCGACATAAATCCGGCTTCAACCGCTTTGTCTATTTCGGCCATTAATTCTTCCATCGACCCGATACAAATCTCTTCTGATCCATCTTCTGTTCTCCAGATTGGCAGCGGTGTGCCCCAAAAACGCGAACGGCTAAGGTTCCAGTCCACCAGGTTCTCCAGCCAATTGCCAAAACGCCCGGTTCCGGTTGATTTGGGTTTCCAGTTGATGGTGTTGTTTAAGGCCACCATTTTATCTTTAACGGCTGTTGATTTTATAAACCACGAGTCGAGCGGGTAATACAATACCGGTTTATCGGTTCGCCAGCAGTGCGGATAACTATGCACATGCTTTTCAATTTTGAAAGCTTTGTTCTGCTGTTTCAACATTACTGCAATGTCAACATCAACGGTAGCAGCATCTTCTTCCAGCTTGTCGTCGTATTCGTTTTTCACCGAACGGCCGGCAAAATCATGATAGGTTTCAGTATTTACATACTTTTCTACAAACTCAGGATCAAGATCGATGGTTGGATAAAATCGTCCTTTCCGATCAACCAGTGCCTGGCGTTTTCCTTCGGTATCAACCACCACCAGTGGCGAAATGCCGTGTTGTTTGGCCACGCGGTCATCGTCGGCACCAAAAGTAGGTGCAATGTGTACGATTCCGGTACCGTCCTCAATGGTTACAAAGTCGCCGGTAATTACTTCAAAAGCTTTGCCCTCGGGCCTTACCCAATCTATCAGTTGTTCGTATTGCACACCTTTTAACCGCTCGCCGGTGTATTCGGCCAATACTTTAAAAGGTATTTTTTTATCACCGGGTTTATAATCTTCCAGGGCCAGCCCTGCATTTTTCGAATTGAAATAAACCGGGAAAAGGTCTTTTGCCAAAATTAAAGTAACAGGATCGCCGGTGTATGGATTAAACGACTGAACTTTTACATAGTTGATGTTCGGTCCCACACAAAGTGCCGTGTTCGATGGCAATGTCCATGGCGTGGTTGTCCATGCCAGGAAATACAAATCGGTTTCAACTCCTTCAAAAAGGAATTCCGATTTTTCGTTGCGCAAAGCCTTAAACTGGGCAATTGCTGTGGTGTCTTTAACATCGCGGTAGCAACCCGGCTGGTTCAGCTCGTGCGAGCTTAAACCTGTTCCGGCAGCCGGCGAGTAGGGCTGAATGGTGTAGCCTTTATACAACAATCCTTTTTGGTAGATTTGTTTCAGCAACCACCATACCGATTCAATGTATTGGTTGTCGTAGGTTACATACGGATCGTCCATATTTACCCAGTACCCCATTTTTCGGGTCAGCTCTTCCCACTCGCGGGTGTATTTCATCACCTCTTTGCGGCAGGCATCGCTGTATTCTTCAACGGTAATTTTCTTACCTATATCATCTTTTGTAATGTTCAGCGCTTTTTCAACGCTTAATTCCACCGGCAAACCGTGTGTGTCCCAACCGGCTTTACGGTGCACACGAAAACCTTTCATGGTTTTGTAACGGCAGAAAATATCTTTAATGGCACGCGCCATCACGTGGTGAATACCGGGCATTCCGTTTGCCGATGGCGGTCCTTCGTAAAATACAAATGTTTCTTGTCCTTCGCGGGTTGAAATACTTTTATGAAAAGTATCGTCATTTTCCCAACGTTCAAGTACGTCCTTGTTTATCTGTGCTAAATCTAACTGCTTATATTCCTGAAATTTATTACTCATAAGAACACCTTATAATCCACTGATTTTAAAAAACATGCAAATATAGAAAAATTTTGATGGGTGGCGAGGATGATTCCGACCTTAATTAAAACGGACTAAAAAGCTAATATCAACTAATTTACCTTACAGCCCAACGCTTTTTATAAGTTGCTTACACAGTTGTTTAAATTACTGACTAATAGCGTCCTGTTAACTTTTATGGCGTCCTGTACCATTTGCATCACATCCTGTTACCTTTTTTTCTAATCCTGTTAAGTTTTTGGGCGTCCTGTTAAACAGGATTCAGGATTTTTGTAACAGGATAGGAGAAATGGGTACAGGGAGGCGCATCCAATTACTGAGGCAACCCCCTCATATCCTTCCAACTTTAAATTCCTACACCAAGTTTAATAAATGTTTCAGACAGAAAATACTTTTTCCTATAGCTGAAAAAGTATTCAAAAAAGCCACCGCTGACGATAAAAAGCTAAACATAAATTCGTTGTATTGAAAAAACGAAAAGGTTATTTTTTGATCCCGATAAATCGGGAGTTTCTTTTGATCGTATGCAAAAGGTACTGCCCGTCTGGCATGAAGACAAATTCACCCGTATTAATTAACTAATACGATTTGTGGTTCTGTTTAAATACAACTCTATACTTGTAACTTACTTTAACCAACTTCAAATCAAATAAAGAAAAAGCCGCTTTACCGGGAAAGATAAAGCGGCTTTGGTGGAATACCTTATGAAGATGCCCGATTAAAACCGGGTCTTACTATTTTTTGCAATCTATAGCGAAGCTAAGCAGCCGTTTTGCATCCCTTTGGGAAATCGGGCGTAACAAAACACCGAACTTAGTTTCTCGAGAAACTGTATTCTCTTACCACAGATCCGTTTTTTAATGCTTTTATTAATTCAGGTCGAGAACCGAATTAAATTCACCCTCAACAATACCGTTTGGAGCAGTACTGTCGGCTTCAGTTTCGTTTTCCCAAACCGAACCATCAATTAAATATTTAAACTGGTAGGCTTTACCGGTTTCAAGGTTCAGCGTTTGTGTAAAATCACCACTTTTCAGTTTTTTCATTGGCTCAACTTCTTCACTCCAGCCGTTAAATTCTCCAACAATTTTAACAGTTTCGGCGTTTGGCGCATCAGCTTTGGCCACACGGAAAGAAACTTTACACTCGGGTTTACTTTTCAAATATTGTTTTTTAATACTCATAATTCAATTTTTTATGAAACAGAATCTGCCAGCGGAAATGCAGGTAAGAAAAAATCAGGAAGAATTCGCATCCGGCGCCTGACGAGAATTCAAAATTCATTTAACTACCAAACAAAGCCGATTAAGCGATCTGAATCGTTTTTGTTATTAATTTCAAATTTTGTTTTAGCTCTTACTGGTTTGGATTTGAACGTTTATCAATTTGTAAATCAAATATATGGCATTAACATTAATTAACACCTTGATGAGAATTTATTTAGCCGGAGATTTAACACACTGATAAAATTAAAAACTCTAAGTATCTTCTTGTAAATCAGACGCATTGGGACAAACCTCAACGTTTACAGGCTCTGTTGTACGCTATATCTGTTAAAAATAGCGGTAGTTAAAACTAAGCAAATGCTAGCTTTTCGCGCGCAATAAATTAACTTTTTGCATGAATGTTTTTACACGCGCCGAATCAATCGTGTTTTGCCATTGCCCATTGCACTTAAACGACGACCCTACTATAAAAGCATCAGCATAGGGCCAGTAATCTTCAATATTTTTGCTATCCAATCCGGAGCCAATAATAAGGGGAAGCTTTGTACTTTCCTTTACCTCCACAACATCATCAAGCGAGGCCTGCATTCCTGTTGCATTTCCGGTAACAATTACACCATCGCTAAGGAAAAATTCGGCTGCCCGAGCCATTTCAGCAACCGACACATCAGCAGAAACTGCATGGGAAGAGTGTTTCTTTTTTATATCGGTCCATATTTTTATGTTTCCGGCTCCAATTTTCTTACGGTACCGCAACAGTTCTCCGGCATCGCTGTTCATCATTCCTTCATCGGCGAGGTGCCCAAAAACAAAACCTTCGGCACGAATAAAATCAAGTCCAGCCGCCATGGCTACTGCCAGTGCCTGTTTATTTGCGCCGGCCAGAATTTGTATTCCCAATGGCAATCCAACTTCCTGTTTAATTTTTTGGGCAACCACTGTCATGCTTGCAACAATTTCGGGCCCAACAGTACGATTCAGGTACGGCCGATCATGCATATTCTCAATCATAATGGCAGCCACTCCACCCTTTGCCAATTTTCTGGCATCTTCTACAGCGTCATTAATTATTACGTTTATTGCCACGCTGTTTTTGGGTGTTCCGGGCAGGGCAGCCACATGCACCATCCCTATTATTGTTTTATTCAATTGCATTGTTGATGTGTTTTATGCTTATAAAGTTAAATGAAAACAACGAACTTATTTCAAGGCCATTAAAAAGAAAGTTGACTTCTTTTTGTTTGCGGCAGAATTTGTACTTTTACGCTTACAACCTAAATCAATATTTTAATGAGAAACTTAAACCTTCTGATTACCATTATTACTGTACTCGTTTTTTGGGGTTGTTCGAGGCCCCAACAAAAATCTGTTAACACCTTATCGAAAAAAGAAATTTCTGATGGATGGCAGCTCTTGTTTGACGGGGAAACCTTGAGCGAATGGAAAATGTTTAATGGTGGTGCAGTTTCGGGCTGGAAAATCGTTGATGGAGTTTTGCATAACTCGGGCCAGGGTTCCGATCATGGTGGCGATATTATTACCAAAAAACAATATGCCGATTTTGAATTGTACCTGGAGTGGAAAATAGCTCCCGAAAGCAATTCGGGTATTTTTTATCGCGTACAAGAGGGGCTTACCGATGCCATATACGAAACGGGCCCGGAATACCAGCTACTGGATGACAAAGGCTGGTCAAGCCCCCTTGAAGCCAACCAGTATTCGGGAGCCAATTACGGTATGAATGCTCCCGAAAATGCCCGGGTAAAACCAACAGGCGAATGGAATACAACACGAATTATTGTGAACAAGGCACATGTTGAGCATTGGCTTAACACTACTAAAGTGGTGGAATATGAACTGTGGACTGACGATTGGGCAAAGAACAAGGCACAAGGCAAATGGGCCGAAACCCCTCACTATGGTATGGCTAAAACAGGCCATATCGGGTTGCAGGACCACGGAGGATTAACCATGTTCAGAAATATAAAAATTAAAGAACTCTAACGCAAACTCCATTCCGTTCCGAAGAAACATCAGCCAAGTGGTTTGCCAATAAAAATTATCTTTGCCCAAAACATTTTCGAAAATGGAAATTACGGCATTCAGAGACTTGAGACCCTTCTCTCAATTGGTTTTTACCGCTTTTATTGTTATGGTCAGCGTTATGATATTTTTTATTTTATCGCTTGTTGTGGCCATTCCCATCTGGGGTCTGAGTACGGTATTACACCTGCCCGAAGTAAATGCTGCAACTCCTCAAAAAATCATCAGGCTCTATAAATTTATTCAGGTAGTGCAGGCTATTGGCTTCTTTATTGTTCCTCCCTTTGTTTTAGGCTACCTATTCCATGGCAAGTCAAACGATTACCTGTATCTCAACAAATCTTTTCGGTCGCAAAATGTAGTCCTGATTATTGTTCTGATGTTTATTGTGGCCCCGTTTATTAACCTCGTTGGCGAACTAAACAACAATATGCGCTTTCCTGCATGGCTTTCGGGAGTAGAAAACTGGATGCGCAATGCAGAGGAACACGCTGCAGAAATAACCAATGCATTTTTAGCTGTAAAAAATATTAGCGGACTTGCATTTAACCTATTTATGATTGCCTTGTTACCTGCACTTGGCGAAGAGCTCCTGTTTCGGGGTGTTATTCAGAAAATTTTTAGCAAAATAACACGCAGTCACCATTGGGGAATATGGATTTCGGCTATACTTTTCAGTGCCCTGCACATGCAGTTTTTTGGATTTGTTCCGCGTGTGTTACTCGGTGCATTATTTGGCTACCTCCTGGTATGGAGCGGATCGATGTGGCTTCCTATTCTTGCTCATTTCCTGAACAATGCCATTGCCGTAATTGCAATTTACCTGATTAACAAACAAACAATTACGCCCAACTATGAAAACATAGGTTCTACAGCCGACAGCTACTATATGGCGGGCATTAGCCTGGCACTAACTATTGTGTTTTTGCTGATGATAAGAAAACAGAATAAGGGAAAAACAATTCCTGTTTAAAAAAACAATTCCAAACCAGAAGTACTGATTTGGAATTGACTACTTATAATTAGTTGTTGTTTATGCAAACTCAAACAATAAGTCGGTTTGCATTTCTTCGGCATTCATTTTTTTCTTTTCGTTACGGCGGAACACATAAACAATACCATACTCCTGGGCCAATTGACGTTTAACTTTTGGCGATTCAGCCTCAATACCCTCTTCTATTTCGGTCCACAGTTTACTGATGAAATCATTGGTTGTTTTTCGCAGGTTCTGCATTTTTTCAAACGATCGCAGCGTATTTCTTTTTAAGGTTTGCTGAAATACCGAAGCATCATGCAGCTCTTGCACCTTAAATTTCACCAATGCAATTGATGGGTTATAGATAGCACTTCCACCGTTCTGCATCCTTTTTTGTTCGCCTTCCACCATAATTTTTCCCCATTTCAATACTTCTTCCTCGGTATTTAATGGTGGAACTTTACCCTCAAACGAAGCCAGATCTTCGTAAAACTTAATTCCTCCGTTGATCTCGCCGCGCTCTGATGCAAATAACAAAACCTGAGTAAAATGCGAAACATACATTTTAGCCCGGTCAAAAGCCTCTTTGTAATCTTTTATATTTTCAGCCTGAAGTCGAGTGTCTAACTCGTATTGTGTAAGATGATTCTCGAAATTATTCTTTACATTCTGCAGTTGTTCTACCGAATGATTTGAAAATGCCAGCTTGCGCTCATTCTTAATCACCTTGCCAAGCGCTGCATTTAGTGCGCGCATTCTGGCTTTATCCGTTGTTGGTAAACGTCTGTATGGCATAATTATCCTTTGTGTTTATGCGAAGTTATTGATTGTGCACGGAGAATAGATGTGTTCGCCCCTGCACTTATGCACATCTATATGTTTATTATTGTAAAAAACGGAAGGTGGTTTTTAGCGAACAGCCATATTTTGACACCTTTCAGTGGCCCTATTCGCAAGAAGTTAACAGGATTAGAAACAAGAAAAGTAACGTTTATTGAAGTTCAATAATAACAATGAAAGCGAAATTCCTGTCAACTTTTTCCTGCCGGAGGCCTTCATTTTTGACTTAATACAAAGATGAAGCACGAGGAAGGCATTTCCGAGCTCAAGGCTGCTTTTAATCTTCACCTTACATTTTCATAAAACCTTAGCTCGGCCGGGTGATCTCCTCATACTTCGGAGCTTCCCGCTCTCCCTAAAGTTTTATTTCAATTCCAGGCAAAAATTAAATGAGGCCATTCCACTATTGAAACATTGGCAAAGAGAATTGAATGTAAAATAATCTTTATCTGCTTATTAGCAGTTCACACTTAAATGAATACTTGTGCGGGCTCGTCAAAAATCCGTCAGGCGGGCTAACCCGCTTCATTGAAAAAACGCAAAGGTTATTTTTTGACAAGATTTTTGGTTCCTTTTGATCGAATGCAAAAGAAACTGCCCGTCTGGCATGAAGACAAAGCTACAGAACTAAACTATAGTTCTCTGGTACAGAGAAATGCAGCCCAAAAACAAAAAAGCCTCCCCGAAAACTGAGAAGGCTTTTTAACTTTATAGCGTTAATTTTTTTATTCGCTAACACGCGCACACAAGTATTCGCGATTCAAACGTGCTATGTTTGTAATAGAAATACTCTTCGGGCACTCGGCCTCGCAGGCCTGCGTATTGGTACATCCACCAAAACCGAGCTCATCCATTTTAGCAACCATGTTTTTGGCACGGCTGGCAGCTTCAACTTTACCTTGTGGCAACTTGGCCAGGTGCGAAACTTTTGCCGAAACAAACAACATAGCTGAAGCGTTTTTACAAGCTGCAACACATGCTCCACAACCAATACAAGCTGCAGCATCCATAGCCTCTTCAGAGTCTTCTTTTGGCACAGGAATAGTGTTGGCATCAGGAACACCTCCGGTATTTACCGACACAAATCCACCAGCCTGAAGAATTTTCTCGAAAGCGGTACGGTCAACTACCAGGTCTTTAATTACCGGGAATGCACGTGCACGCCAGGGCTCAATAACAATGGTTTCACCATCCTTGAACTTACGCATGTGCAACTGGCAGGTAGTAACCTCGGTGTCTGGTCCGTGCGGACGTCCGTTAATATATAAACTACAAGTACCGCAGATACCTTCGCGGCAATCGTGGTCGAAAGCAATTGGGTCAATTCCTTCTTCAATAAGCTGGAAATTCAGGATATCCATCATTTCAAGGAAAGAAGACCCGGTTGAGATATTTTCGATTGTATAAGTTTCGAATTTACCTTTTGATTTGGCATTCTTTTGACGCCAAACTTTTATTTTGAGTTTTTTTAGAATTTTGTCAGCCATTTTATTCTAGATTTTTAGATTTTTAGATATGAGTAATGAGACTTTAGTCGTGATTAATTAATGATTGTTTAAAACCAAAAATCATCTTTTGAATTTCATTCAGGTTATAATCAAATTCTTCGAATTTGTCTTGAGAAAGAAACTCTAAATCAAGACTTAAAATCACTAAAGTTTCCAGTTCAAACGCACTGCCATTGGCAATATCCAGAAAACGACTTAATTCCTTATCGCTATTCCTTCCACAGCCTTCAGCAATATTTGCAGGAATTGAAACGGCAGCTCTCCTCATCTGAGAAGTTATACCAAAAAGTTCATCTTGAGGAAATGTGTGAGTTGCTTTATAAATCTCTTTTACAAGAACTCTTCCCTTTTGCCAAACTTTCAATTCTTTAAACTGATGCATCGTCTTTGTTTTTAATGATTCTCGATCTTTCTTTTTCTCAATACTAATTACTTACTACTCTGTACTAACTTAATTATTTGTAACTCCGCTGAGTCAGTTTCACATTCTCAAATACCAAATCTTCTTTATGCATATCCGGCTCAGTGCCCTCTCCTTTGTACTCCCAGCACGATACGTACGTGAATTTTTCATCATTACGTTTTGCTTCGCCTTCTTCGGTAGCCGACTCTTCGCGGAAGTGTCCACCACACGATTCGTTTCTGTCGAGTGCATCGCGAGCCATTAACTCACCAATATCGAAGAAATCGGCAACACGACCGGCTTTCTCCAACTCAGGATTAAGGTTATCCAATTCACCAGGAATACGAACATCTTTCCAGAATTCTTCGCGAATTTCCTTAATCATCTCAATCGCCTTTTTCAAACCTTCAGCATTACGGGCCATACCAACATAATCCCACATTACTTGTCCAAGTTTTTTGTGGAAATAGTCAACCGGTTTCGAACCTTTAATGTTGTATAGTTTCTCGATACGATCTTTAACCTCTTTTTCAACTTCAGCAAACTCAGGAGCATTTGTATCAGCCATCGGCGTCATAATTTCATCGGCCAGGTAATCACCAATAGTGTATGGTAATACAAAATATCCATCGGCTAAACCTTGCATCAGTGCCGAAGCACCCAAACGGTTAGCGCCGTGGTCTGAGAAGTTTGCTTCACCAATCGAATACAATCCGGGAACAGTTGTCATCAGGTTGTAATCAACCCAGGTACCACCCATCGAGTAGTGAATTGCCGGGTAAATCATCATTGGTTCGGTATACGGATCAACATCGGTAATTTTTTCGTACATCTGGAAAAGGTTTCCATAACGTGCTTCAATTACACTCTTACCTAAGCGCTCAATCGAGTATTTAAAGTCGAGGAACACTGCTTTTCCTTCAGCGTTTACACCAAATCCAGCATC
This sequence comes from uncultured Draconibacterium sp., assembly GCF_963676735.1. Taxonomy (NCBI): domain Bacteria; kingdom Pseudomonadati; phylum Bacteroidota; class Bacteroidia; order Marinilabiliales; family Prolixibacteraceae; genus Draconibacterium; species uncultured Draconibacterium sp. The sequence goes on from NZ_OY781464.1 coordinate 4,271,741, forward strand.
GCAACGTTCTTTTGCCGCACGCGACGCAACATCGCGAGGTACAAGGTTACCGTACGAAGGATACCTTCTTTCCAGGTAAAAATCGCGATCTTCATCAGCGATATCGTTCGGATGAAGTTCACCTTTCTGTAATTTTACTGCATCTTCTTTTTTCTTCGGAACCCAAACACGACCATCGTTACGCAACGACTCCGACATCAAAGTCAGTTTTGATTGCTGATCGCCATGAACAGGAATACAAGTTGGGTGAATCTGTACGAAACATGGGTTCGACATAAAAGCACCACGTTTGTAACACTGCCATGCGGCCGATCCGTTACTTCCCATTGCGTTGGTTGACAGGAAGAATACGTTTCCGTAACCACCTGTTGCCACAACAACGGCATGTGCACCAAAACGTTTAATCTCGCCGGAAACAAGGTCGCGGGCAATAATACCACGTGCTTTTCCGTCGATTTTTACCAAATCCAGCATTTCGTGGCGGTTGTACATTTCAACGGCACCTTTCGAAATCTGACGGTTCAACGCCTGGTAAGCACCAATAAGCAACTGCTGACCGGTTTGCCCACGTGCGTAGAACGTACGGCTAACCAATACACCACCAAACGAACGGTTATCTAACAAACCTCCGTATTCGCGCCCAAAAGGTACGCCTTGCGCCACACACTGGTCGATAATATTTGGTGAAACTTCGGCCAAACGGTAAACGTTGGCTTCGCGTGCACGGTAGTCACCACCTTTAATGGTATCGTAAAACAAACGGTAAACCGAGTCGTTATCGTTTTGATAGTTTTTTGCCGCATTAATACCACCCTGTGCCGCAATTGAGTGTGCACGTCGCGGGCTATCCTGGTAACAAAATGCTTTAACTTTATATCCTAATTCGGCCAGCGAAGCAGCTGCAGAAGCACCACCTAAACCGGTACCTACCACAATAATTTCTAATTTACGTTTGTTAGCCGGGCTTACTACTTTAATGGCTGCTTTGTGTTTATTCCACTTTTCAGCCAGTGGCCCTTCAGGTATCTTGTTATCTAAAATGCTCATAATTTTTTCCTTTCTTATTTATACAATCCTAACATAAAATAAAGTGGAATAACGGCGTAACCCACAGCAATAAGAATTGCGTAAATCTTACCAACAACTTTCCAGCGGTTTAACCAATGCTTGTTGTTTAAACCCAGCGTTTGAAAAGCCGACCAAAAACCATGTGATAAGTGAACTCCCAGTAAACCTCCTGCAATAATATACAGGATACTTAGCGGAATACTGTTGATAAATGCCGCTGAAACCAATGTATAGGCATCGTGCATGTGTACACCATGAATTTCCACTTCGCCAACATCGCCGGTAATTTTCATTTTTACATAAAAATTAACCAGGTGTATGGCCAAAAACACCAAAACCAAAGCACCCAAAACCAACATGTTACGCGATGCCCATGTGCTGGCGCCACTCATGTTCTTTTTAGCATACCTTACCGGACGTGCTTTCCAGTTTTGAAATTCAAGGAAAAATGACCAAACAATGTGAATAATGAAACCCAATCCAAGAATCGGCTCCATAATTTTAATCAAAGGGTTTGTTACCATAAAATGAGCCCCTTGATTGTACAATTCACCACTGTTATCGAAAATCAGTAATAAGTTGATGCTCAAATGGACAGCAATAAATACCATCAGAAATAATCCCGACAGACTCATCACAAACTTTCTTCCAATTGAGGCTGTTAAAAATTTGCTCATAATCTATTTTTTATTTTGGTTGTTTTTTGAATTAAGTTCAAAGCAGCACAAATGTAGACGAACGCAAATATTCTTGCAAAAAAGGAGTTCTAAATTAGCTAATTTAAAACGATTCTACAACTGATTTAATTCTGGGGTAACAAAGCAGGAAAGCACAGCGAACAGGGAATGTTTAGTTACCCTTAAGAAAGGCCTGACACAAGGGGTTTGGACTGAACAAAAAAATCATGATTCCCGGAAATTACCAACAGGAATAAAAGAAGTACAAATATTTGGCTAACTCTTCCTCGTTCTCCCGATAAAATCGGGACAAGCACTCTCTTTGTAAAGAAGGATGATTGGGTCGAAGGCACAATCAGGGTGAGTCAATCGATTTTGAACCAGCTATTACTATTGATTTTCAAGAAACATAAACAAAAAAAATACCAGACGGAAGTATGTTGCCTACAGTGCTTTAAAGGCACTATTCCACTCGCGCAAAGTAAACTGGTCGGTAAGGGCAACCAATTCGGTGGGATGAAAGGCATCTTCCACTTCAACAATATTTATCGAATCGAAACTGCATTGAACGGCTGCCGATTTATTTCCTTCGAGTTTAACAAAACCTTTTATCCGGTAGGCTTTTGGCGCCCATTCTTTTAAAAATTGCTGAAGGGCTTGTTGTGAAACAGCCCGGGCACTTTTTATTACCATGGAGTTAACATCGGGCCGTGCCATGGGCTTTACATCACCAAAATAAAATTTAGTAAGCGCCGTGTTACCCAACTCAAAATCAATGTTGCAAAAACTGGCGTGTTTAATTTCGGTGAACGGATTTATTTTTTTTATTTCCTGATCGATACCGGTCAGATTTTCCTGCACTAAATCGGTTTTGTTTACCACTGTGATATCGGCCATTCGAATTTGGTGCAAAACACGTTGTTTCATCACGCCCAATTTCGAGAAATTAAGCGCATCAACCACACACCAGTTGGAAGCCTGGTATATTTTCTCTGAAAGTTTTCCGGCAGAAACAATTTCTGCAATAGTAGTGGTGTCGGATAATCCCGAAGCTTCAATAATGATACTATCAGGATGGTATTCGTCAATAAATTTTTCGAGCGATTTTACAAAATCACCCAACAAACAAACACAAAATACCGATCCGTTATTAATTTCCAGCAGGTTAAAATCTTCGCCCGATTTTTGCAGTTCGGCACCATCAATGTTTGATGGAGCAAACTCGTTTTGGATAATCCCGATTTTTTTTTGCGCAGCATATTGTTTTATAATGCGTTTCAGAAAGGTTGTTTTGCCACTTCCCAAAAATCCGGAAATAATATGGAACGGTATTTTGTTCATTCGCTAATTCTATTTACTGTCTATACTTTCCTGAATAGCTTTTACCAGCTCTTTTTCAGGCGGAATCTGCGAAACAAAAGCTACTTTCCCGTCAATACAGATGGTAGGAATATTTTTTACCCCCAGGGCAGCCATGTATTTCAATCCTTCTTCGTTTTTAATCGAGTGCTCAAACCAATCCACCTGCCCTTCGCTGAATTTTCCGGCAGCAACTTTTACGGCATTCACCATATACTGGCAGGGTGCACACGAACCCGAGTCGAGAGTAATTACCTCAACCACCGTTTTCTTTGTTGAATAATCTTTCAGTTCAACCTGGCCAATTTCAACAGCTTTTTTATCCATTGCCCGCACCACATCTTGCTTGTACGGATCAAAAACCAATTCGGTAACTGCTTTTAGGTTGGCAACAGGTGTTTCCATAGGCAGGTCGCAGCCCGGAGCCAGGATAAATCCTTTTTTTCCTCCAAGGTCGAGACACTCCAGGGCATCGCGACGCGAATCGTCTTCGTCGCCCATTAGCAGCACAACAGTAAGTTTCATGTTTCCGCCAAAGCTAATGCCTTTGTCAAGCGCAATGTCTTTTACAAAATCAAGCGGTATATTTTCGTCAATCGAAACATTGTCAGGTTTACAATCGCACATGGCCTCGATGTTTTGCTGGGCGTGGCCGCAAACAAAGAACGAGCTAAGTTTTTCGCGCTCTCTAACGTAGTCGAAAATGCTTGTACAGTAAGGCGAAACAAAGGTTTCAAAAGTCATTGGGTCAATCTGGCTGGTCATTGGGTCAACCACGGCAATAATATCGCAACCGGCATCCAACAGGTATTCCGACATTTTTATACCCACCTGGGTACAAAATTCCATCACCTCGTTTACTTCGTCTGGAGCCTCAAAAAGTTTCATAAAAATATCGGTTCCCAGCAAGTGTAAGGCAAGGGTAAATGGCCCGGTAATTAAGCCATACAATGCAAGATCGGGATATTTTTCGCGCAATGCTTTTGTGGCATCAACGGCAACCGGTATGCGTCCGTCGGTAATTTTGGGTAATTTTAAATCGGCAATTGTTTTTCCGTTTGCTAGCGGATGCGAAACCACTGCCGGAGGATTATTGGAAGCCCACTTTAATTCGCAGCCCAAAATTTCAGCTTCAATCTGCAAATCAAAAACCACCGGTACACCATCGGGTTGGTACTCCTCAACGGACCGGCTCACGCCTTTAACCACCTCATCGGCTGATTTTAGATAGCTTATGGCATCAACACCCGTTAAATGCCCACCATGAACACCTACAAACGGTACCCACGGAACACGTTCTACTTCTTTTAAAGCAAACGCCTGTTTAATTAGTTCTAATCCCTTCATATTTATTGTTTTGAATTTCTATTTTTTGTGTTGACTCTTTTTACTTTTCTACCGGTTTTAAGCGTGTACTTTCCCCATTTCAGAAAACCCCGGCTTTCCAATCAACTTAATTACAATAATTTATGTGATTTTATTGCTACTGCAAGCTAAAGCGGCAAACTGCTAAAAAGCTTACAAGCTAAAACCTAACTTACGCTACTTCAGTATTTAGGTATTCAACCAGCCCCTGCGGATCAGCCGAATAGGCATCTGCTCCAATTTTATCGCAGAAATCTTTTGTTACAGGCGCTCCACCAACGGCAACCTTAGTACCCGGAAGTTCATCTTTGATTGCTTTGGTAATTTTTTCCATGTTTACCATTGTAGTTGTAAGCAGCGCCGACAAACCAACAAAGGCATTTTCGTGTTCTTTTGCAGCGGCAATAAACTGGTCGGCTTTAACATCGGTACCCAGGTCAACCACTTTGTAGCCGTTACCTTCAACCATCATCGATACCAGGTTTTTACCAATGTCGTGCAAATCTCCTTCAACCGTACCAATAATAAAGGTTCCTTTTTGTTTTACATCGCCCGATGCAAAAAACGGTTTCAGGTGCACCATAGCTGTACTCATGGCTTTTGCCGACATTAATACCTGGGGTACAAATATTTTGTTTTCTCTGAATTTTATGCCAACCTTTTCCATTCCAACCATTAATCCCTGGGTAAGAATATCTTGTGCACTAACCCCCTCGGCAATAGCTTGCGCGGTTAACTCATCAGCTCCATCCTGTCCTTTCATTTGCGGAGGAAACGGTGCCGCTTTATTTATTTTTCCAAACTCTATACAGTCTGCAATTTTTGCTAATAGTTCACTCATGGTTATTTATTGATTTTTAATTGATTATGATACCGTCAAAAGTATGACACCCATGAAACTGAAAAAATAGTATTTTTTTAGAAAAAGATGGAAAATATTACTTTTACCGCCTAGTGTTTAGTAATTTTATCCTGTTATTTAGTCAGATTGTCAATGATTCGCAGAATTCGCTACTTTGAGATTCCCCGCCCCCTGGTAAACGAACAGCGCCGCAATCCATTGGTATTGGATTTGTTTTTAACCGAAACCGGAGAGATTGAGGTGGAGCAGGGAACCATCTGGGGCTCGGCTACTGATATAGAAAAATACCTGTTGGTTTTCTGCACACGGGGCAGTGGTTTTGTGCAAATAGATAATGAACAGGCATCGGTTAAGACCGATCAGTTTTTTATCATTCCAAAGGGCATGGCTTTTAAATATTATTCGGAACAAAACACCAGCACACGCTTTTTGCTGGCCTATTTTGAAGGCTGGAAAGCCCTCAGATTAGGAAAAGAATTTGCCTTGGTGCGCAACCTCGTTCCATCGGTAAACAATATGGTTGCCAACCGCGAGATGCTTTTTGATGAAATTTTTAACAACCTGTCGAAAGGTTATCACGATGAGAACCTGGAGTACATTAATTTTTGTTTTGGACACCTGCTGGCTACGTTTATTTATGCCAGCCGCACTGAGGAAGAGGTGCAGGAAGAAACCAACCCGGTAGTTCGTCGTGCTGTAAACTACCTGGGTAAAAATTTGGGAGAAAAATTAACTTTACAAAAACTGGCTGATGAAATGGGCTATTCGCCAACCTATTTATCCACCTTGTTTAAAAAGGAAACCAACTATTCGCCAATCAGCTATTTCTCGCACCTAAAAATTTTAAAAGCCTGCGAATACCTCGACTATACCAATTTAAAAGTAAAGCAAATATCTTTTCACCTGGGTTACACCGACCCGTACTATTTTACAAAAGATTTTAAGAAAAAGATGGGTATGTCTCCGCGTGCCTACCGCAACAGGGTTGTATAAGCCCAAACATCACCTTCCGTTTTTAATGCTTAATTAACCCGAAATTATTTTCGAGGTATGTTTTTTATATTTGAATGCTTTTCAAGCTCCTGCTCGAACTTTAAGATTACATCAACCCCCGATTCCTTAGAATTACCACTTTGCAAACGCAAAAACAACTTGTCGTTAATTTCGTATTCAATAGTTACGGTTTCGGGGGTAATTTCGTCGCCACTAACTTCGCCAAAACCACGTTGGTAGATTACAAAAATATCGTTGGTAATGTATTTCCCCACAACAAAAGCAGCACTCTGCCAGTTTTCTGTTGTTGTAATTTCAATCATATCCAGGTTTAACTGCGAGCCAATGGTTTTACTCAACTGCGAAGAAATCATACTGGCAACGGCATTTGAACCAATAGAGTTAATCAAGCCATTGTTTCCGCCGTAGCCAATCTCGTCGCTTGTTGCACCAAAAACCAGCACCGAAATTCCGTCCGTTTCCGAAATTTCCACATCGTCAAGCATAAACCTTATTTCCGGATCCGACATTTCACCGGTAATCAGCATCTCGAGGTAACGTTTTTCTTTATCGCTTCCACGGTAAACGTATTCGGCCTCAATATTTAAAGTCGGATCAAAATCTTCGCCCCCTTGAAAATTGATCTCACTTTCCTTGATGTTGAGTTTTCGGCCATACAAAATATATTGTCCGCGTACCACTTTTACATTTCCGAACAATTCGAAATACGGACCATTTTTTACAATTTCAACTTCGCCGTTAAGTTCGGCCCTGATGTCGTTACTTCTTATCCAGGTATTTCTCGGAATTTCAACTTGCAAGCGACCCGTTAGATTGTTTACCCATGCTGTTTCTTTTTTATTTTTTGCTTTTGCCACAACCTGTCCAGCCAAGGTATTTTGTAACGAATCATCGGGCTTTTCGAGGGCCTGAACCAGCAGCGGAACATCAAGTTCTGTTTCACCTTTGGAGTCTTTCATAAACGCGGGAAGATACAAGTCGGAGCGTAAAACTTTTATATTCCCGCCAAACTCTGGCTTATTTCTCTCAGAGCGAACAAAAGTATTGGCATCTACCAGAATTTCGTAATTGCGGTGTTTGGCCAGGAAGAAATTTTTTGCATCAAGCTCTAAGGAAGAACTGTTTATTTCGCCGGTAACAATGGTGGAGTCGAATTCAAGTTCACCGAAAACCGAAATCAGGCCGTTCTTTTGTTTTACCAGCAAAGTATCTATTTCAATTTTGTTTCCATAAAAGCTAAGCGCTCCAAAAATATCATTATAATAAAGTCCAATATTTTCATTTAAATAAGTCCCGTTCGACAAATGCATTTCCCCAAATATCAATGGGTTATCGAGATCCCCTTTTGTTTGAATATCAACTTCCAGAATCCCTTTTATACTGTCGTTAGGAGTGTAAGTTTTCACCATTTTCCGAAGATCAACCGAATCAATGCGGAATGTTCCGTCAAAAGTTTCCGGCGGACTAAAGTTTAACTGCAACGAATCGAGACTAAGATTAAAGGCCGCCACAACTTTTGCAAAAAACAGTTCGCCCAACTCTGGCATGGTAAGCTCTAAGGCTCCCTGTTTATCCGCGTAAGCAAAACTGGCATGAAAAGGATTTAGGGCATAATTACCAAAACGGGGACGAGCAACATCGAGCTTCCCTTCAATTGTTGGGTTGTGCGACCTGCCACGAAGCTCAAAATTGGAATTAAGAATTCCTTCAAGCTGATACTCTTCGCCCAAATATTTATTAAGTTCCCGCAAGTCGAGTTCACTTATTTCAACTTTAAAATTACTGGTATCAGCCGCTGACACCAATCCATTGGCGGCAAAAGAAAACTGTTCCTGATTTCGGTCTTTAAGAACCAGGTTCGAGATTTCCAGAAAGCGGTTGTTGAAAATGCTTGCCGTCATGGTATCGGGAAGAAAAATATCAGCCCATTGCGAGTTTACCTCCAATGCCGACAATTCAAGCAGGGTGGTATCTCCGGCTTCAATAACGCTGTTAAAACGGGCTTTCAGCACATCATTCCAGGCAAGTTCACCCAGCACATTCATTTGTTCACCATCAAAAGTATAATCCACCGCAAACGTATCTAAAATAATTGTTCCGGTTTTTACCTGCAGGGCCTCTGCGTTAACAGCAACCTTATACGAGTCGTTAAAAACATTAACCTTATAATTTGCCTTTGTTTTGCCCAGGTCAACTGCGTAAGCATTTACATTGTGCACATCGAGTGTTCCGGCTATTTCCAGGTCGTTAAACGACCCATGCAAGGTTGCCGTTGTATATGCCGAGTCAAAAGTTAGGGGAAGCTCCACCAGCGAATCGAGAAATCCAGGCGTTTCGGCAGAAGCTAAAAATCTGGCATTTAGCTGCATCGAATCGAGCATTAGCTGTCCACTTCCGTTTAGCAAAATACCCGGTGCAAAGGCCTGCAGCGTATCAAACTTTAGCTGTTGCCTGTTTGTGTTTGCCAGAGCAAGCAAACTATCTACCTCAAAGTTATAAATTGTACTACTGCCCAGGTTAAGGTTAATTGCTGCTTGTATTTTTTTCGGGTCAAAACCTTTTCCTGTTGCGTATATCTTACCATTCAAAATTGTTTGTTCCAAATCGGTCACAAAACGGTGTAGCTCCAGGTTTTTAGCATTAATATTTACATTGTATTCTGGTTGTCCTGAAAAATCCAGGCCGCCAGCCAAAGCAACTTCTCCATAATCAGATTGAGCCAAAACAATAGCATTTACACTATCATCCGCATAAACCCCTTTTAGGTCAACTAATTTCAGGTTAATAGTGTTGTAAACCGAGTTATAAAACTGACCTTCAATTTTGGCTTCTGATTTTATATTTTTTAAATTATCGCCATTTATTTTCAATTCACCATTAACAAGTAACTGCGCTGTACCTAAGCTTATCCAGTGGTTAATATTTACATTCCCTATCTTAAGTTGCGCCCGGTATGGTACTGCTGCGTTTGGCAGCTGCAAATGGCTAAACGCACCTAAGGCTAGGGTTGCATCAATTGTTTCGTCGCTATTTTGCAACAAAATGTTGGCAACCAACGAATCGTTAACTGCAGAAAAACTGGCCTTAATGGCTGGCGAACACAGCAATTTAAACGACGGAACAAACAAGGAAAAATCCTCTTTATCAACTTTTCCAGCCGTTATTGCCCCTTCAAAATTAGCTGCTGAAAAATAACTCCCGTTAAAATCGATGCCCGAGTTACCTGCCAAAATAAACAGGCTGTCAACCTTAATCTCTTCCTGGCCAATAAAACATTTTCCACTCAGCTGTTTTAATTTAAAATCAGGATTTCGGGTTGCGCAGGCAAAACTTTTTAGCGCTATATTTATATCACCCGAACTGTACTTTCCATCTGCCAGCAAATTGATATCCTTCACGCCCGAAGGCATTGCCTCTGACAAGGCTGTAATTGCCAACTCTCCATGTTTAATCACCACATTTTTTACATCAATCGTAAGGCGAAAAGGTTTGGGTTTACGCTCCGTATTGTCGCTGTTGCCGGGAATCAAAGTTGCAATATTCCATAAGCTATCGGTGTTTTGCCACAAGTTAAAATAGGGATCTTTTAACTCCAATGAATCAATACTTACAGTTGCATTTAAAAGGGGTTTTAAGTTGTAGTTTACTTTTAAGCTGCCAAACGAGGCCAGCAGCGAATCGCCATCGCGAAGCTCTACATCAGCTAATAACAGGTGATTATAAAAATTGCCTTGAAGTTCGCCAATTGAAAAATTTAAATCCAGCTTATTTTCTACCAGTTGTATCACTTTAGATTTTACCTTACCTCTAAAAAACGATGTTTGCGTTAACAGCAACACGGCAACCAACAGCAGAAAAATAACCGCCAGCACTATTGCTGCATATTTTAACAATTTCCTCATTTCTTAGAATGTATGACCAATATTAAAATGTAGTTGCCACTTATTTTCCGAATCAAACACAGGTCGGGCCACATCAATACCTGCCGGGCCAATTGGTGTTTTTAATCGCAATCCCAGTCCTGCAGCGTATCGTAAGTCGGTAATATGGTAGTTAAAACTTTTCTCCCAAACATTTCCGGCATCCATAAAAACATTAAATTTCAATTTTCGGGCAACATCAAAACGAAACTCTGCCGAAGCTTCCAGCAAACTGTTTCCACCAATAGGCACGCCATTTTCGTTACGCGGTCCCAGGTCGCTTCTCGACCAGCCCCTAACCGAATGGCTACCACCTGCAAAGAACTTTTCTTCTACCGGGATAAAATCGGCATCGTCGGTTCGTTTTATACCTCCCATTTTACCCTTCAGCGCCAATACCAAACCACGCCTCAAACCAAAATAGGTTTTTACTTCGCTTAAGATTCGGTAAAATGGTATTTCTTTGCCTAACATCAAGCCATTTGTTTTTATATTTAGCGAAACGGCGTAGCCCTGTACCGGATCTAAAATTGGGTCGGCATTGTTATAAATACCCCCCAGAACTATTCCTGTTTTTTTGTAAATCGTCTCATCATAATCAACCGTTTCGTTGGCTACAAAAGCGGTGGTATCCAATTCCACATCCTCAAAAACATAACCTATTGATGTATTTAACTCCTTTGAGAAACTTTGCAAAAATGTAATGTTTGTACCTATTTTCTGAAGCTTATAACCCGGTTCATTCTCCTCCTGAATAAATGGATGAACGGTAAGCGTGTTCATGGGGAAGAGAAACGAGGGCTGCGAAAATTTCAGGTAAATATTGTAGGGTTCCAGCCCCGAGTGTTTTGCATACAAATTTAATCTGCCAGTATGGGTTAAAAACCCCAGGTACTGCACATCGGTAAAAGCACGTAATTTATCTTCGCGTCCATAACCGGCCCCAAAACGTACCGACCAGCGCGGTGCCTCGCGTATTTGAATGTACATGGGAATGGTATCGGGTTGCTCATCTCCAATATTTGCACGAACTGAGGCTACCCTGTAGTTACCCTGGTTGTAAATTTGTTTTTGCGTTTGGTCAATTTTCTTTTTGCTCCAAACCTCTCCCTCATGATAATCGATTTGACGAAGAATATTTTTTGAAGGCACCCGGCTATTGCCAACAATGTTAGTTGAGCCAAAATAAGCCAAAGGCCCCCGGGTAACCTGCCACATTATGGCAGTGGTATTTAAAATGGTATCAACCTGCAAATGATGATTAACTCTTGTGTAGGGGTAACCATAATCGTAAAAAGCTTCGGCAATAAGTAATTGGTCATTGGTAATGTCCTCGTCGCGAAAAGTTTTGTCGTTATTTGCCTGAGTTTGCAAAAGTAATTTTTTTTGGTCTTGCAAACGCATCACCTCATCCAACTGGTAAAGGCTATCTACCTGATACGAAATTTCCGAGATAGTTACAGGCTCACCTTCATCAATAAATATAGTTAATACAACTTTGTTTTTTTTTGTTAGTTCAACCTGTGGTTCATTAAAGCGCACATCCAAATACCCCTGTTTCTGATAAAAAACTGTTAGCCGTTTTACATCTTCATTATAAAGCGATCTTGAATAATAAACCGGCTCCTTACCAAAAATCTTTTGTTTTACCCAGGAACTCGATTCCAGTGCCACCTCTTCTTTTAAATGGTAGGTTTGTATGTGCTTATTTCCACGAAACTTTACTGTGCGTACCTGCAGGTTCTCCTGAGCCCAGCCCAATGCAGAACCAAAAACGAACAGTATAACCAACACAATTGCCTTCAACCAGATATATTTTAGTGGTAATCAAAGATAAAATAAGGCACTATCTAATAAAAATTTATTGGTAAAAGTTTCAGGTAATTTTTAGGATCGATTAGAAAGGAACAGCCACATCTCTGCAGATAATAGAATGCGCTGCACACCTCGTTTTGCGAAAAAGACTACAAATTTTAACTTTAACCAAAACTAAATCTGAACCGACATGACTACACCCTTTTTAATCTTCATTGTAATTTCAGCAGTGGCTTTGCTGCTTTTTATGGTGCTAAAACTAAAAATCTCAGCTTTTATTTCGCTACTTATTACGGCTATTTACGTGGGAATTATTGCCGGAATGCCGCTAAAAGAAGTTACCAAAGCCATTCAGGATGGTATGGCAGGCACGCTGGGTTTTGTAGCAACCGTTGTTGGCCTGGGAGCCATTTTTGGGCAAATGCTGGAAAGCTCGGGTGGGGCAGAATCGCTGGCGCATTACCTAATAAAAAAATTTGGCACCGACAAAGCTTCGTGGGCCATGGTTATTACCGGTTTTATAATTGCCATACCAGTTTTTTTGGATGTAGGTTTTATTATTCTGGTACCCATAATTTACGCCCTTTCGCGCGATACCAAACGCTCGCTTTTGTATTACGGAATACCTTTGCTGGCCGGATTGGCTGTTACCCATAGTTTTATTCCGCCCACACCCGGACCGGTGGCTGTTGCCGATATTATCAACGTTCAACTGGGATGGGTGATCTTTTTCGGAATTATTTTGGGTTTCCCAACCGCTGTAATTGCTGGCCCAATATGGGGTAAATACATAGCAAAAAAGATTCACCTCTCGCCCCCTGCTGAATTTGAAGTAAGCAAGGAAAAAACCTACGACGAAAATAACCTGCCCTCTTTCAGAATGATTGCTTTGATAATAGCTATTCCCCTGCTGTTAATACTGGTAAATACCTTTACCGGCCTTGCTGTTAAAAAAGAATTTATTGGCCAATCGATTTATACAGATGCACTGGAATTTATTGGCCACCCTTTTTGTGCACTAATTATTGCCACATTAATTGCTACCTACTTTTTGTGTTTAAAACGGGGCATAGACAAGCAAAAAGTGTTAGAACTTTCTACCAAAGCTTTGGGCCCGGCAGGTATTATTATTTTAATTACCGGAGCCGGTGGAGTTTTAAAACAAATTCTGGTTGATAGCGGTATTGGAAAAATAATGGCCGAGGGAATGGCCAACTCTGCACTTCCGCCCATTTTACTGGCCTGGCTGTTGGCTGCTGTTGTGCGTGTAACGCAAGGTTCGGCAACGGTTGCAATGATTACCGCCGCAGGTATTATTGCCCCCGTGCTGAGTGAATTTGGCCTGAGCGCCCCCCACCGTGCATTAGTGGTTTTATCGATTGCTTCGGGTGCTACTTTACTTTCACATGTTAACGACAGTGGCTTTTGGCTGGTAGGCAAATATTTTGGAATGAACGAAAAACAAACCCTGCAAAGCTGGACGGTTATGGAATCGATAATTGCAGTTTGCGGGCTTGCTTTTACTATGCTGGCCAGTCTGTTCTTTTAACAACTGCCGCTGCACTCCAAAATATAAAAAAGGATACCACGAGCTGATTAAAGCAGATTGCTATTTATTTCGCAATAGTTTTTGCTGAATTTTTCTATTTTCACTTCATGACTTTTACGTTTAAACATTTTTCCGAACTCACCACCACCGAATTATACAATATTTTAAAGCTTCGGGCTGAAATTTTTGTAGTGGAACAGGATTGCGTGTATAACGACCTTGATGAATTGGATAAAGATGCCATCCATCAATTTCTGGAAAAAGATGGACAAATTATAGCCTACTCGCGTCTTCTAAAACCGGGAACGCGTTTTAATGATTACTCTGTTGGGCGCGTTGTGGTAAAAGAATCGGAACGCGGAACAGGATTGGGAATACGGATGATGGAAGAGGCCAAAACTTACATTTTAAAAACTTGGAAGCCCGGGAAAATAAAAATAAGTGCACAAAAATACTTGCGTAAATTTTACGAAGACCTCGGATTTAAAGTTGTTACCAACGAATACCTCGAGGACGGAATACCACATTACGGTATGCTGTTTGAAAACCAGGCAGACTAAACATGCAAAAATTTATAATTCTCCTTTTGCTTTTTCTTTCCTCTTCGGCTTTTTCAGCTAAAAAAGATAGTATTGTTGAGCGCATTTTTAATGAAATATACAACCAACATTACTCACAAGCAGAAAAAATGCTTCGCTCTAACCAAGAAAACATTGACTCTGTTTTTTTCGTCGTTCTTTCTGTGGATCTGAGCTACTGGAAAAATGTTACCGGAACCAACACGCCCGATTATCAATCTTTTGAAAATCACATACAAGATCTTTCGCCAATAAACCCAGCATCAACAACACATCAGGCAATTCGGATGGTTACTTTGTCGTATCAGCTGCGTTACGAGCTCAAACGTTTTAAACTCATGAAAGCAATTTCAACGCGGCAGGAAACAAAGGAACTTTTCACTTCATTTAAAACAAACGTAAAGCTACCTCCCGAGCAGTTGGAACTTTTCCAATTGTATTCCGCCTTATTTAAATATTTCGATAATTACCTGAAACCTTTTTTCATTTCGCGAAAAAAAGAAAATTGCAGCGCAGCATTAGCAACCATGACGCGCTTGTTCCAATCGGAAAATCGAATTTCGAAAACACTGGTTGCTTATTTTTTGGGGAAAACCTGGTTGAAATACGAAAACGAGCCGATTAAAGCTTATCCTTATTTTGTTTGGCTAAACAAAAACTACCCTGACAACCAAAAATTTTACGACTTACTTCAAACTTGCAACAACCAGTTAAACCAATAATTCAGGCATTTCATGAAATTTTTTTGGCATCGCGAAGTTTTCAACTAATAAACTATTTATTTTACAAAAAAAATTCAGCGATGATAGAGCGACTTATAGTTACTTTTTTATTAGTTACTTCCGTAAGTTTTGCCGCCAATGCAATGAATAACGATAGCATTGCAAGCCGCATATTTACCTTAATTTACGACCAAAACCTTAGCGAAGCAGAACACACCTACACCACCCAAAAAAATGAGTTGAGCGAGTTTTACAAAACTTTCCTCAATCTCGACCTGCACTGGTGGAAATACCGAACAACCTACTCAAAAGAAAACTCACGCAAACTTGATGAGCTGATCGAGGCATCAATACTTCCCGAAACCAATACTTACGAAAAAAAAATGCGGCAAATAATCGTTCGCTCTTACCAGTTGCGCTTCGAAAAAAAGAAATTCAACATTTTCGGAATGTTATCTGCCCGTTCAAATATCAGAGACCTGATTAAAGAAATTGAAAGTGAAAATCCTCCATTCTCGGGTGACGAGCAAAAGCTTTTTGAAAGCTATGTAATTATGTATCAATACATTGAGAATATTAACTTTTTTGCTAATGCAAAAAAATCGGAAGCCCGCAAAAAAAAGTTACAGCGAATGGAAAAATTTGCCGCCGAAGACAATGTAATTTTAAATACAGTGGCTCATTTCTTTTTGGCGCGCATGTATCAGAAAATTGAAGATGAACCGGCAATAGGATTAAACCACTTTAAAATACTTACCACAAAATACCCAAGCAATAAAACCTTTGCCGAATACCAGGCCGAATGCGAAGAAAAGATCTAAGGAAATAACTCGTGCTGTGCATAATTTCGATGAAAAGTTCGCTGTCTGCAACGCGGGCAAATTGCCCTTTTTAAACGATGAATATTAGTAAGTTTCAGGCGTGTTTTACAATCTTTGCAACGAAACTCGCTTTTATGAACAATTTTATCCTCATCATAAACACAAACTTCAACTTTATCGTAAAGTGTTTTGCATTGGGGGCATTTATAAATCTGAAAACCGGCCTTTAGGTGCAAACCAGTTTGCTGTTGTGCCAGTTTACAAAGCAGGTTATGCGTTTTGTAATGAAAAATACGGGTTTGCTGCTTTAGGTAATCGCTAACCAGCTGTGAATGCACCTGAAAACCATGTCCCTGATTAAAGCTTTCTGAAAAGCCACAATGATCACATCGGTATGAATAGGCATGCCCCATGGTTTAAATTTAGGTATTTTCATTGGGCTTATAAATGTTGTAAAGTATACTGCGTTAAAAAACTCACCGGCTCAAACATTTTTTAAGTTCATCTGTATTAATGTCATACATAAATTAAATAACCATGAAAATTACTTTTTTTGCCACCTTATTATTTGCGCTTACTCTGAACAGTTTTGCACAAGAATTGAACCTTGGCGATACAGCACCTGAATTTTCAGCCTTAGCTGACGATGGTTCGATGTGGAATGCAAAAGATTACCTGGGCAGCAAATTTATTGTGGTTTATTTTTATCCGGCAGCAATGACCGGAGGCTGCACCAAACAAGCATGTGCTTACCGCGATTTAAAAAATGATATCGATAAAGCCGATGCCCTGGTAGTTGGCGTAAGTGGCGACAATATTGATGGCTTGAAGCTATTTAAAAAAGTACACGAACTAAATTTCCCGTTGTTATCAGACGAAAATGGTGAAATAGCCAAAAAATTTGGTGTTCCGATACGCGATGGAGGAAGTATTACTCGAGAAATTGATGGGCAAAACATTGAACTTTTCAGAAGCAATACACCTTCGCGCTGGACATTTATTATCGACAAAAAAGGCAGCATTGTTTACAAGAATACTGCTGTTGATGCCAGTAACGATTCCAGCGAAATTTTAGAGTTTATCAAAAACAATTCTTAAATTGCGCCCATACGAACCCATAAATTAAAGAAAATGAAAAGATTGTGTACGCTTTTTGCACTGGTTTTTGTTTTCTCCCTTACAGTTCCAAAATCTTCTTCAGCACAAGTTAAGCAAACCGAAACTTACGACGTTACCATTAAATTTGGTAACGATGTTGTTTCATTTACTCTTAACTCCGGAGTTGAAAGTATAAAAATTTCTCCATCGGGTAATTACCTGAAAATCCTTACTTTCCAGCTTGATGCTGATGATCCGTTATTAAACCTGGCCATGCCTTATGCCGTGGTTAAAATATCGTTAAACGCCGATATTGATGGCGATGGAAAAACAGACTTAAGTTTAAAAGATAAACGGGCAGTTATTACGCCCAGCGGAAATGTAAAACTGGTTTATCATTACAACGGAAATAAAAAAGAATAACTTAAAGGAGCAAGATTGCTCCTTTTTTTGTTCGTCACATGGGCATAAAAATTATCTTTGCCCAAAATTGTAGTTTTGGAAACATCCAGGTTTCTAAAATATTTTGAGGGGCATCAATTATTTTCGCAGGCAATAAAAAAAGCCACGGCCCCCCCGGGTGAAAAAATTCACCTGCATGGGCTTATTGGCTCTTCCAAAACCATCCTACTCTCCCAACTCTTTCAACAGGTTCAAAAAAATTCTGTTGTACTACTCAACGATCGTGAGGAAGCTGCCTATTTTTTCGACGACCTGAATAACCTTGGGCTGACAGAAAACACGCTCTTTTTCCCGTCGTCGTACAAACGCTCTGTGCAGTACGATAATCCTGAGCAAGAGAACGTGGTGCAACGCACCGAAGTATTAAACCTGTTGGCAGGACAGGAGCAGCCTTATCTTATTATTACCTACCCCGAAGCACTTATCGAAAAAGTGATTTCGAACGAAAACCTGGAAAGCAACACGCTACAAATAAAAAACGGCGATAAAATCTCTATCGATTTCATCAACGAATTTTTATATGAATATGGTTTTGAGCGGGTTGACTTTGTTTACGAACCCGGCCAGTTTTCAATTCGTGGAAGTATTGTCGATATCTTTTCCTTTTCACATGAAGACCCCTATCGCCTTGATTTTTTTGGCGAAGAAATTGATTCTATCCGTAGTTTCGACATCGAAAACCAGCTTTCAAAAGAACGGTTTAAGCAAATTACCATTGTTCCAAATATTCAAAACAATAGCCTTGAAGGGAACCGAATATCGTTTATTGATTTTGCAGGAACGGAATGCCTGTGGTTTGGAAACAGCCTGAATCTTTTTTCTGATCGGCTTGCAGAACTTCACCGGCAAACTATTATTTCGCGCGAAGATGAGGCCATTGCCGACCAGCTGCTTACTGCCAACGAACTGGAAACTCAACTAAATGCAAAAACTGTATTTGATTTTGGCAACGACCTGGCCTTTCCTGCTGAAAATAAAATTGATTTTGCCACTTCGAACCAACCGGTATTCAATAAAAATTTCGAACTGCTGGGTTCGAACCTCACCGAACACCGGAATAATGGCTACGAGATTTTTATTCTCTCTAACCAGGAAAAGCAGATTGAACGCCTGCAATCGATTTTTGCCGATACCGATATTAAGCTAAGCTTTAATGCTGTAAACTTTGTGTTACACGAAGGATTTATCGACCACGAGTTAAAGGCGTGTTTTTACACCGACCACCAGATTTTTGAACGCTACCACCGGTTTAAACTTAAAAACCGAAAAGCACAACGCGAAGCCATTTCGTTAAAAGAACTGAACAAGCTGCATCCGGGCGATTATGTGGTGCACATCGACCATGGAATTGGGAAATTTGCAGGGTTGGCGCGTACTGAAGTGAACGGAAAAATGCAGGAAGCTATCCGCCTGGTATACAAAGACAACGATTCGCTACTGGTAAGTATTCACTCCTTACACCGCATATCGAAATACAAAGGCAAAGACGGTGGCGAGCCCAAAATTAACAAACTGGGTACCGGTGCGTGGCAAAAAATGAAAAACCGCACCAAATCAAAAGTAAAAGACATTGCCAAAGAGTTAATTGCTTTGTATGCCAAACGTCGGGCCGAAAAAGGATATGCTTTCTCGCACGACTCGTATTTACAAACCGAACTGGAAGCTTCTTTTATTTACGAAGACACGCCTGACCAGGAAAAATCGACTGCGGCAGTTAAAGCAGATATGGAAAAAACAATTCCGATGGACCGACTGGTGTGTGGCGATGTGGGCTTCGGGAAAACAGAAATTGCCATACGGGCGGCTTTTAAAGCTGTTACCGATAGTAAACAAGTGGCAGTATTGGTTCCCACCACCATTCTTGCATTTCAACATTTTAAAACATTTACCGAACGTCTGGCCGATTTTCCGGTTAAAATAGAATATGTTAGCCGCTTAAAATCAACTGCGCAAATAAAAGCGGCATTGCGCGATGTTGCCGATGGAAAAACCGATATTATAATTGGAACACACCGTTTGGTTAGTAAAGACGTAAAATTTAAAGACCTTGGCTTATTAATTATCGACGAGGAGCAAAAGTTTGGTGTATCGGTTAAAGAAAAACTAAAACAGTTTAAGGTAAACGTTGATACCTTAACACTTACGGCAACTCCAATTCCGCGTACCTTACAATTCTCGCTGATGGGTGCCCGCGATTTATCGATTATTCAAACGCCACCCCCCAACCGTTACCCCATTGTTACCGAAGTGCATGGCTTTAACGAACAAATGATAAAAGAGGCCATTTTATACGAAATGGACCGAAACGGGCAGGTATTCTTCATTCATAACCGCGTTCAAAATATTTATGAAGTTGAAGCAACCATAAAACGAATCGTTCCGGGTGTGAAAACGGTTGTTGGCCACGGGCAAATGGAAGGACCAAAGCTTGAAAAAGTAATGCTCGATTTTATAAATGGTAAATTTGATGTGCTCATTGCCACCACAATTATTGAATCGGGACTTGACATTCCGAATGCCAATACAATAATTATTAACCAGGCGCAAAACTTTGGGTTAAGCGATTTACACCAGTTGCGCGGACGTGTTGGCCGGTCGAATAAAAAAGCTTTTTGCTATTTAATTGCCCCACCGCTGTCAACAGTGAGTCCCGAAGCTCGGCGCAGGCTACAAGCTATTGAGCAGTTTTCGGAATTGGGCAGCGGTTTTAACATTGCCATGCAAGACCTTGATATTCGTGGGGCCGGAAATATGCTGGGAGCCGAGCAAAGTGGCTTTATTGCCGACATTGGTTTTGAAACCTACCACCGCATATTAAACGAGGCCATTCAGGAATTGAAACAAGATGAATTTAAAGACCTTTTTGCTGCAGAAGACCAAGGCCAGTCGCAAGCCTTCCTGAAACTAAAATACGTTAACGACTGTACCATCGACACCGACATGGAATTACTTTTTCCAGCCGACTATATTCCGGGCAACTCAGAGCGAATGATGCTGTACCGCGAACTGGATAACATTGAAAGCCAGGAAGAACTCGACCGCTTTACCAAAGGCCTTGAAGACCGGTTTGGCCAGCTGCCGCGCGAAAGCCGCGAATTAATCGATATCCTTCCCCTACGCTGGAAAGCCATTAATTTAAGCATGGAAAAAATCATCCTGAAAAACAAAAAAATGATTTGCTACTTTGTGGCCGACCAAAAATCGTCGTTTTACCAATCGGGCGATTTTATAAAAATTGTACAGTACGTACAAAAAGGAAAAACAAAAGGCCGGATGAAAGAAACCAAAGGAAAACTAACCTTGAGTTTTTCGAACGTACCAAATGTGGAAACTGCCGATTATATTTTGAAAGAGATTGAAGCCGAAGTAAAAAGTTAAGGCGCTGTGCTTTCAATCCGCCTTTAAGCGTTAAAACCCAATCAATTCTGCACCAATTGTAAATGCGATTAAAAAAAAATACCGATATTGGCGTACAAAGGCAACCAAATCATTTGAAGCAACATCTGTAATAATAACTCAGAAAAATTTAAAATCAGGAATATGAATAAAATGAAAAACCTTGGAAAAATTCTGACAATAGTTGCACTTGCTACAGCGCTGTTTGCCTGTAGCGACGACGATGGCGGAGAACCATTTGAAATTATTGGTGATGTGTTTGTAATAAAACGTACCATGGATGACGAGGTTAAGTACGCCAATTCGTACGCAGCATGGGGCAACCAACCTATGAGCATGGCAAAAGTAACTACTCCCCTAGGAGCAGAAATTACCTTAAGCCCGGCTTCTGAAAATTCGTATACCTACGCCAAAGAACCAACAACAAGCGACTACAGCACCGCCTGGCCGGTTGAAGACAACTACCAGTTTTTGGTTATTAACGAAGACATTACACACCAGGCAGTTGATTTACTGGATTTTGATGATATTGAATTTTCAACCATTTCTTCCACCGGTTTTGTAGGTACTGATTTAAGTGTAGAGTGGGAAAGCAATCCATTGGCCGAAGCTTATATGATCCGGCTCTACAATTCAAACAAACAAATTGCATTTCATAGCCAAACCTTACCCACACAAATGACCCGCCTTGACTTTGGCCCTGGTACAGCATCCGGTTCGTGGAGCGAAACTCCGGAAGCTGGCAAGGTTTATACGCTGGAGTTGCTAACTTTTAGGTTTGAAGATGATGCAACCAGCAGCGATGCAGCTTTTCATATTCAGGAAATTGCCATAACCGAAACAGAAGTTACCTGGCAGTAAAAAAATATTCAACAAGAGAACCGCCTGAGTTTCAGGCGGTTTTTTTATGTCCAAAAGTAAGGCCGGTTGCTGTTATCCTGTCGGCGCCTATTTTTATTACTGCCAAAAGCAACTTTAAGGCCGGTAGTTGCATCCATCATGAGTAAACATTTAACGTAGGGAATCAGAAACTGATTCTGTATAATAAAAAAAAACAAAGTGATGAACATTCAGAAAATTGGAAAACTGCTGGTTATTTTATTTATAGTAACCGGCTTTGCGGCATGCAACGACGACGAAACAGAGAATTTTGAATTAATCGGTGAGGTTTTAACTACCAAACGTACAATTAACGGAGAAGACAAATACGCCCAAACCTACTACGCGTATGCTAACCAGGGCATGGACTCGGCCGTAGTTATTCTTCCCAACGGCACAAACGTTGCACTTTCCTCCGGGGGCTCGCAAAATCTTACCTACATGAAAGAACCTTCAATGGAAGATTATTCGGCCTTTGCTGCCGGAGCCGGAAATTATGAATTTGTGGTTAAATCAAACGACCTTGAATACACTGCAACAGAAAACCACGTATTTACCGACATTAGCATTCCAACTATTGATTCGGTTGGCTTAGACTACGCAAACCAGCTGGTTGGTGTAGCCTGGGAAAATTACGAAGATGCCGACACCTATGTTGTACGACTATTTGATGAAGACCGAGAAACCGTTTTTATTAGTTATTACTTTGCCGACACAGCATACGAAATTACCCTCGACAGCAGCACTGGCTCGTGGCAAAAAACATTACAAGACGGCTCAACCTACACAATAGAGGTGCAGGCCATGATATTTGACGAGGAAGCTACTGACTCCGATTATTATTTTCACATTCAATCCATTGCAATTGGATCAGAAGAATTTATTTGGCAAGAATAAATTAAATTCACCACCGCATACAACCGCTTGAATATCAGGCGGTTTTTTTATACCACAAATCATACTACTATATTTATAGTATTTTTTCTATTAAAATAGTTTTATTTCTAAATAATTAGTACTATGTTTGTAGTATAAATATTTTTAGTATGATTTTTGTACTCGGCACTTACTACTAAAAATCTTAGTACTGTATAAAATGAAAACACTAACAAAAGCGGAAGAACAAGTGATGCAAATCCTTTGGGATTTGAAAGAGGGAGTTGTAAAACAAGTTGTTGAAGGCTTTGGAGAAAGCAAACCCGCCTACACCACCGTTGCAACGGTTTTAAATGTATTGGAAAAAAAGGGTTTTGTTTCGCGACGAAAAATTGGAAATACGAATCTTTTTTCGCCCGCAGTTAGTAAAACCGAATATACCAAAGTTCAGTTCTCTTCGCTTCTTAAAAACTACTTTAACGGTTCGTTTCCTAAAATGGCAACATTTTTTGCCCGCGAAAATAACCTGGGAATGGAAGAATTGGAAGAGATGCTTAAGCTTACCGAGAATGAATTAAACAAAGAGAACAAAAAATAGCCATGGAAACTTTATTACAATATCTACTGAATTCATCAGCCGGAATTGCCTTGTTTTTTATGGTATACTGGCTGTTTTTGCGGCACGAAACCTTCCATGCCGCTAACCGCTGGTTTTTGGTAGCATCACTTTTTCTGGCCATTATGCTCCCATTAATTCCTGTTCAATACGATGTTTTAATTGAAGCACAAAATCAAAAAACAGCCACCCGCACAATTAGCGACACCTTTAAAAATATACCGGTTTTTGCGGCTACCGATGAAGCAACCAGCCATTTTGGTTGGCAGCAGGCCATACTACTTGTTTACCTTACCGGAGCTGCCATATTCTTTATTCGCTTACTTACCCAAACTCTTGTGCTTATTCATTTAATGATGAAATACCGTGTAAAATCGTTTAACGGTGTTCGCATTGTTGAAAACGAAAAATACGGACTCCCCTTTTCATTTTTTAATATCGTATTTCTAAATCCGAAGTTTCACACACAGGACGACCTGCCGGAAATTCTGGCTCACGAAAAAGTGCACATTCGTGAGAATCACTGGTTCGACCTGCTTCTTATAGAACTGTTAACAGTCATCTTTTGGTTCAACCCATTTATTTGGTTGTTTGAACGAGCAATTAAACAAAACCATGAGTACCTGGCCGACAAAGGTGTCCTTGCGCAGGGACACACTGTAGGCCGCTACCAGGCTTTATTAGTAAACCAGCTAATGGGCATGCAAATTATTGGCATTACCAATAACCTGAATTTTGCCCTTAGCACAAATCGATTAAAAATGATGACGAAAAAGAAAACATCAGCCCGCCGGCTGATAAAATTAACCTGGGCATTGCCCGCTCTTGCGCTATTGTTGTTCGCTTTTGCCGAACCGCAATACACCTACAAGAATGCTGAACTAATAGGAAACAAAACCGTTGCAACCGAAACGAAATCGGAGAAAGAACTTACTATTGTTGGTAAAGTTGTTTCGAAAGAAACGGGTGACGTAATTCCCGGAGCTTCAATAGTTATTAAAGGCTCAACGGTGGGTTGCGTGTCAGACCGCGATGGAACTTTTACGCTTGTTGATACAAATCCAACGGTAAAAGCTGATGGTAGTTTGAGTACCGAAGTTGTGGTTTCGTTTGTTGGCCTAAAAACCATTGTGAATTCAATTTCGGCCTCCGGGTCGGCGATAAACAAAGCCAAACATACCTTTCAGATGGAAGAGGCTGTTCAAATGATTTACAACCGAGCGTACACTGGTGAACAGTTAGTTCCTCCACCACCACCGCCACCGCCTGCAAATAAAAACAAAACTGAAAAAATCGTTAAGAAAGGCGACAAAAGTGCAAACGTTCCTCCTCCACCACCGCCTGCAACAGGCGAAAAAGAAGTGTTTTTTATTGTAGAAGACATGCCGAAATACCCCGGAGGATTCGAGGCATTGAGTAACTACATTGAGAAAATGCAAAAGAAAATTGCTGTTCAGAAAAAAGTTAGCGGCAAAGCCAAAGTAAGCTTTACCGTATCAACATCAGGCAAAGTAACCGATATTAAAGTGGTTGAAAAAGATAACGACATGGCAGCCAAAGGAGCTTATATGCTTGCCAATGAAATGCAGAACTGGACTCCCGGTTACCAGCGCGGAAAAGCCGTTTCAGTTAAATATGTTTTACCTGTAGAATTTAAATAAACAGAAAATTATAAAAATTACGGTTCACCCGTTGACTTTTGTCATCGGGTGTTTTTTGTTCCTGAATCTTTGTGCCTTAACGCCTTTGTGGTTAATTTTATTCTTTTTAAAAGTAGCAGGCCATGAAATCATTGTACTTCAAAACCGCAAAAGACTGGGAAACCTGGTTGGTCCAAAACCACCAAAAAGAATCGGAGATAAAACTTATCTATTATAAAAAGCACACGAAAAAACCTTGTATTACCTACGACGAGTCGGTAAAAATTGCCCTCTGCTACGGTTGGATAGATAGCCTGGTTAACCGCATTGATGAGGAGTGTTACACCCGAAAATTCAGTGTACGAAAATCAAACAGTGTTTGGTCGGAATTGAATAAAAAACGGGTAGCAGAACTCATCGATGCTGGTAAAATGCAAGCTGCCGGAATGCGTCTGGTTGACATTGCCAAACAAAACGGAAAATGGGATGAAGTAATTGAACCACCCAAAACCAATCTCGAAATTTCAGCGGACTTTAAAGCTGCACTTGATGAAAATGCAAAAGCACAACGCTTTTTCAAAAGCCTTACCAAAGCCCAAAAAAATCAATTTATCAAATGGATTAATGTGGCGAAGCGCCAAGGGACAAAAGAAAAACGGATTCAGGAATCTATTGAATTGCTGGCTAATAAAAAGACGTTAGGATTAAAGTAAGACCGCTATAAAAAACGAAAGGCCGGTTCAATAACCAGCCCTTTCTCAATCAACCTAAACCTAAACTAAACCAAAAACCAAACCATCTTATGGTATGTAAATCTTTATGAAGAAAGATTTGTAACAGTAGAACACAAGTAGTAAAAAAAGGTTTACCGAACTATCGTTTTTTTTCAATTTCCTTTTTCAACAGAAACTCTAAAGGAATATTAAGGCGTTTTTTCCAGGCCTCCTCAGAATGATTCTCGCCTTCGAATTTCATTGTTAACCAATTAGAATGGTCATATCCATTTTGCAGCATAAGGCTATCGGCTATTTTTTGGTAAGGCTCGTAATAGGCATCCAGTGTTTCTGTTCCAAAATCGAAATAAATTTTATGAGCTTTGGCTTCCGGCAAGTTCGCTGCCATGTATTCCTTAAACTTTCCGGGAATCGGATTATTATCATCATTAAAAATCCCTATCCAGTGCGTAGAAAGGCAGGCTGCACCTCCAAAAACATCCGGGTATTCGCAAATGGCATACATCGAAATTAGCCCGCCCATGCTCGATCCGGCCACAAAAGTCTCCTCGCGGTTTGCCCTGGTTGAATACTTTGCGTCAACAAATGGCTTAAGCTCTTTAACCAAAAACTTCAGATAGTTGTCTGATTGTACCTCAACCGCAAAAAGCTCTTTGTGCGTAAGTAAAGAATCGCGGTAGGCTTCATCAAGCATTTCAAAGGGCTTTTGCGGAAAATACTCGGAGTGACGTCTCTCGTTATTCCAAATACCAACCACTATTGTTTCGCGAATTTTCCCGCTTTTTAACAAGGCAGTCATTGCATCATCAACACCCCAGTCTTGTTTATTCCAGGTTTTTGTAGAGTCGAACAGCATTTGCCCATCGTGCATATATAAAACCGCATACATTTTTTTGTCAGAGTATCCCTGGGGTAACCAAACATCAACATTTCGGGGCTTTACAAAGTCCGAACCGAAGTTCTCAATTCGTTCAACCCTTCCACTGCTAACGCTCACTGCCGACTCCATTTGTGTATTCTCTGTACATGAAACAATTGCAACTACCGCAATGATTAGGTAAATAATATTTTTCATTTTCTTGTTTAGTTCTACCGGGAACAAACAGCTTAAGTCTGGTTGTTTCGCACTATTCCATTTTCAAAATAAACGATTCTAATCCGGCAAGTCCGATGTTAATAAAACCGGTGCCATCTTTTATTTCCAATTTATTTATTTCATCCGAAAGCTGATCAGAAAGCTTGTACGAACCATCTTTTAAATCCATTTGTGTAATAGTTTCTGCATCCAATTTTAGCTGAAACTTCTGTTCTTTTTCTTCGAAATTACAGACAATAATTAAGCGATCGTTGCCATTCCAGCGCACAAACGAGAAAACTTTGTTGGTGTAGTTTTCGGTATTTTGACGATTGTAGGTATGAATGTCTTTGTAAGCGCCCATTAATGCCGAAGAATGTGCAGAGAAACTCAACAGGGCTTTGTAAAAGGTATGTAACGCTTTTTCCTCCTGTGTAGATTGGCCTCCATCAAATTTGCCATTGTTCATCCAACGCTGGTGGGCAGGTACGCCGCAATAATCAAAAATCGAAGTACGTGTTTCGTCGCCAAAGCCCATATCCCCATCGCCGGGTTCACCAACATTCTGCCCAAAATACAGCATCGTTGGCGAGGTGCTTAAACAGGTTGAGACCACCATGGCCGGCTTTCCTTTTTGGGCGCTTCCGGCAAATCCCTTGCTGGCAATACGTTGTTCGTCGTGATTTTCCAAAAAATGCAACATGTGGTGCTCAATATCTTCCAACCCATTGTATATCGCAGGTAAATTATCGGTACTTCCATGGCCTTGCATAATGTGCTTCAGGGTGTCGTACAGCTCCACTTTATCGTACAAATAATCCATTTTCCCTTTATGAATATAATCGCGGTAAAGGCTGGGATTGTATACTTCGGCTAACAAGAAAACCTCGGGATTTTTCATTTTTAAAGCCGAGTTCATGTAACTCCAAAACTCCACCGGTACCATTTCTGCCATGTCGAATCGAAAGCCATCAACACCTTTATTGAGCCAATACATGGCAATATCCAGAAATTTTTTCCAGGAGTCCGGCACATCCTTATCAAACCAAAACTCAAAATGTTCGGTATAATCTTTTTTCTCAAAACCCTCGGGAAGGGTATCAAAATCGAAAGTGCCGTCGGGCCGCACCCCGTAATTTACTTTAACGGTTTCGTACCAATCATAAAAATGGGGCTGTGCCAAACGCGAGCCGTTACCCGTCCATTTCGCAGGATTTTCATCAAATTTGCCATCTGCCAACGGATGCTTCTCGCCTCCAAGCGGCTGATAAGCATTTAAACTTTCAGGCACTTTAAAAGCTTCGCCGGGTATGTAATAAAAATTATTATTTCGTTTGTATTCTGCCGAAGTATCGTCATGTTTACCAAAATCGTGCACGCCTTCGGGTTTTGAAATTGAGTGATAATTGCGCGCTACATGATTTGGTACAATATCAATAATCACTTTCATTCCGTGTTGGTGGGTACGGGCAATCAGTGCTTCAAATTCTTCCAAACGTTTTTCCGGGTCTTCTGCCAAATCAGGATTTACATTGTAATAATCTTTTACTGCATAGGGCGATCCGGCGCGGCCTTTAACCACATCAGGGTCGTCATTCGAAATGCCGTAATTGCTATAATCGGTAATTACACAGTGATGCGGAACACCGGTGTACCAGATATGGGTTATTCCCATTGCTTTTAGCGAATCCAGTGCTAAGTTGGTAAAATCGTTAAATTTCCCAACACCATTTTCTTCAATGGTGCCCCAGGGTTTATTGGTGGTGTTTGTATTTCCAAACAAGCGGGTAAATACCTGATAAACTACAAATTTTCCTTCTGTTGATTCGGGTTGTTTTTGCACCTGTTTTTTGGAGGGCTGACAGGCGAATAGAATTAGGCTTATTAAAAAGAAAGAAAGAATATTTTTCATCGGTTTTATGATTTTTTGATAATGCGGCGCATGAAACGGCATTTTTTCATAAAACTTTAGTGGATGCGCCTTTCATTAATTGAAAGCCCGGAGCGCTGCCCCAGGCTATAATCTGCCCCCTCAGGGCAATTTCTTATTTGCTTAACTCTACAATAACTGCTGATTTTGCAGGAACCACAACTTCCGAAATATCAGAAAGTGCTTTACCCGAAATAATTTCTTTCCCGGAGGTGTAGCCATCAATTACTTCGCTGAAGCGGGCGGTTTTAATAGTTTTGGCTTCTTCGTTTTTATTCAGAATAACCATAACCGCCTCGTCGTTGGTGTAACGGAAATAGGTGTAAGTGGCATCTTCAGGAACAAAGTGCATCAGTTTTCCTTTGTGAATTACAGAAGCTGTTTTCCGCCAATTCTGTATAGTGGAAACATACTTTTTCATATCTTTTGCCGCATTGCTCAGGCCTTCTCCGGTAAAGGCATTAACGTTGTCGCCTTCCCATCCACCGGGAAAGTCCGCGCGGATATCGCCATGCTCGCTTCCATCGTGGCGCATCAGGTTTTCTGTTCCGTAATAAATTTGCGGGATACCACGTGTTGTTAAAAAGAAAGCTACTCCCATTTTATGCAAATCAACGTCTTCGCCAACCTGCACATAAAACCGCGACATATCGTGGTTATCCGGGAAAATGGTTAAATCCTCCGGTGCCGGATACTGAAAATCGTTGGCTAGTGCTTCGTAGATTTGAATTAATCCGCCGCCCCAGCTTTCTTCGTTTTTTAAGCCTTCAGCAACAGCACTTTGTAGCGGAAAGTCCATCATACTTGGGGCATAATTTTTATATCCGTCGGCATTGTATTTCCCTAATTGCCAATACGAAACAATGGCGGGATTAAGACTCCATTCTTCGCCAACAATATTAAAATTTGGGTATTCTTCCAGCAATTCTTTTGTCCAGTCGGCCATCATATTTTTATCGGGATAAGGCCACGTATCTTGTCTAATCCCCTCTAATCCAACATACTCTACCCACCAAACGCTGTTCTGAATAAGGTATTTTGATAAAAACGGATTACGCTGATTCATATCGGGCATAGCCGTCACAAACCACCCGTCAACCATACCTTTTACATCAGCAGCTGAAGCGTGCGGATCCTGGTTTACCGTTCGGCGATGATTGGTAATTTTTATATCAGGATAGTTGTTTATCCAGTCTTTTGACGGCATGTCGTTCATCCACCAATGCTCTGAACCACAGTGATTAAAAATCAGGTCCATGATTAGTTTCATTCCCCGCTTATCTAATTCTTCGTTCAGTTCGCGGTATTCATCGTTAGTTCCGTAACGGCGGTCAACCTGGTAAAAATCGGTACAGGCGTAGCCATGGTACGACGATTCGGGCATATCGTTTTCTAGCACAGGGTTAAGCCAGACAGCTGTAAATCCCATTTCCTGCAAATAATCCAGCGAATTTATTATACCACGCAAGTCGCCACCATGGCGGCCGTAATTGTAATCGCGGTCCAGACCTTCTTTCATGCCCTCTACTTCGTCGTTGCTGGTATCGCCATTCACAAAGCGGTCGGGTGTAATCAGGTAAATTACATCGGAAGAATTAAAACCTACCCGACTGGCAGAACCAGCTTCACGTTCCCACAATTCGTAGTTGTAGGTATCAACTACATTATTTCCGTTTTTAAACTGAATATCGAAACTTCCGGGTTTAACCTCCTTGCAAAGTTTCAAATCAACAAAAAGGTAATTCGGGTTTTCAACTTTTGTTATCGAAACAATTTCAACACCCTCATAGTTAATCACCACATCGGTTTTAGAGATGTCTTCACCATAAACCATCAATTGCAGGTCTGGCGATTTCATTCCGGCCCACCAGTTTGGTGGTTCAACACGACTAACCTCCTGTGCGGTAACATTCAGCGAAAGAAGTATAATTAATAGGCTTATTAGATTTTTCATTTGAGTTGAGTTTTGATTGTTTTCAAATTTTTGATTTCAACCGAAGAATTGCCGGCAATCTCATATTCTTTATCCCATACCGTTGTCTTTATTCCAACGCCTGAATGGTTAATTACGCTAAACAATCCCCGTTCTTTTTTCACCTCGAGGTGAGCACCGCCAAAATCAATACGAAAACCGTATGATCTCCACGACTCGGGTAAAAACGGATTAAAAGTAAGCTTTCCATTTACCACGCGCATGCCTCCAAATGCCATTACAAACGACATCCAGGTTCCGCCCATGCTTGTTATGTGCAGTCCATCTTCGGTATCATTGTTATAATCATCCAAATCGAGCCGCGAGGTGCGCAGGTACATTTCGTAAGCTTTATCCTGGTAGCCAATTTTTGCGGCCAAAATAGAGTGTACACAGGGAGAGAGCGATGACTCGTGAACCGTTAAAGGCTCGTAAAAATCGAAATGCTTTTTCAGTTCTTCGGTTGTAAAATCCTCCTGAAACAGGTACAGGCTTTGTAAAGTATCGGCTTGCTTAATGTAGGGCGAACGCAAAATACGATCCCACGACCAGTTTTGATTAATGGGCAGGTCTTCAGCTGCAAGTTCGGCTACCGGTTTTAAGTCTTTGTCAAGAAAACCGTCTTGCTGCAGGAAAATACCCCTTTCCTCATCTCTGGGGAAATACATTTTATCAATAATATCAGTCCAATGCGCTGTTTCCTGCAATTCATTAAACTTCCATTTTTTTACCATCTCTTCGTATAAATACGGAAATTCGGTTTTCAGGTAGTCAATAACTTCAAGGGTGTATTTTAAAGTCCACACAGCCATGTAACTGGTATGGAAATTATTGTTTACGTTATTTTCGTACTCGTTGGGGCCGGTAACGCCCAGCATAACATATTTTTGCTTTGCGGTTGACCAGTTTACCCGTTGACTCCAAAAGCGGCTAATTCCGAGCAATACTTCAAAGCCAAGCGGTGCCAGGTATTCTTTGTCGCCGGTGTAATTAATATAGTCGTAAATGGCATAAGCAATGGCCCCGTTACGGTGAATTTCTTCAAATGTAATTTCCCATTCGTTGTGGCATTCTTCGCCATTAATGGTGACCATTGGGTACAGGGCTGCTCCATTTTTAAAGCCAAGTTTTTCAGCATTTTCAATGGCCTTCTGCAAGTGCTTGTGCCGGTATACCAACAGGTTTCGTGAAACTTTTTGTGGTGCCGTGCTCAAATAAAATGGCAAGCAGTAAGCTTCGGTGTCCCAATAGGTTACACCACCATATTTTTCGCCGGTAAAACCTTTTGGTCCAATATTCAGGCGTTCGTCTTCGCCCGAGTAGGTTTGGTTTAACTGAAAAATATTGAAGCGAATGCCCTGCTGAGCCGCCACATCGCCTTCAATTTTAATATCGCTGGTTGCCCATTTCTGTAACCAACGTTTTTTATGTGTTTCAAACAGTAAATCGAATCCGGCCTCAACAGCAATATCAATTGCTTCTTTGGCTTTTTCAGGAAGGTCTTCTTTGTTGTAGTAAAGGGAAGAAACAGTTGAAGAGATTTTCTCAACAACTATTTCATTACCCTTCTCTACTGAAACAACTTGCGTTGCCTCCACAAACTTCTCCCTTTCCCCATTCGTAATTTCTGTGTCTACTTTTTTTCCGTTTTTTAGCAGCTGAAACCACATTCCGGTACTTACCTGGAAGCCGGTTTTTAAGGTTTCAACGGTAAGGTATGCTTCCGGGCCACCAACAGCGCGTGCCACTTCAATCCAAAATTTCTCATCGTAATTTGAATCCTCGTTTTCAACATCGCCATCCAGGTATGGTGTTACCTTTATCTCACCTTCAAAATTAAGTGCTTTTATGGTGTACCTGATAGCCCCAATTTCGGTAGCAACAATACTTA
Organism: uncultured Draconibacterium sp.; assembly: GCF_963676735.1. Classification (NCBI taxonomy): domain Bacteria; kingdom Pseudomonadati; phylum Bacteroidota; class Bacteroidia; order Marinilabiliales; family Prolixibacteraceae; genus Draconibacterium; species uncultured Draconibacterium sp. The sequence goes on from NZ_OY781464.1 coordinate 4,304,060, forward strand.
CAAAGCGGTGCGAACATACTTCAACCTGGTTGCCGTTTTGCAATTCAGCAACAAAACTACGTGTTAACAGGCCGTGTTGCATATCCAGCTCGCGCTTAAACGAGTGGACTTTTGCTTTTGCCAGATCCAGTTCTTCGCCGTTAATGCTTACTCCAATTCCAATCCAATTGGTAGAGTTAATAATCTTGGCAAAGTACTCCGGATAACCATTCTTCCACCAGCCTACCCGCGTTTTGTCGGGGTAGTAAATTCCGGCAACGTAGGTACCGTTTAAGGTATCGCCCGAATACTTTTCTTCGAAATTAGCACGCTGCCCCATTTTCCCGTTACCAATGCTAAACAGGCTTTCGGAAATTCGGTTATTTTCTGGAACAAATCCTTGTTCAACTATTTTCCAATCGTGATGAATAATATAATTCTTCATCTTTACTAATCTTAATTCGTTTTTAATTTGTGGTTTTATCGTCAACATCAGTTACCCGGGTAACCAGGGCTGCTGCAATAAGAAAAGAAACACCACTTGTTACAATGGCAAAAATCGGATTTCCGCCATAAAAGTGTTTTACAATTGGTCCACCAATAATGGCATTTACAATTTGCGGCAATACAATAAAAAAGTTAAATATTCCCATGTAAACACCCATTTTGCGCGGTGGAATCGATCCGGCTAAAATGGCATAGGGCATAGCCAAAATACTTGCCCATGCTATACCAATGGCCATCATCGAAAGAATTAACCAGTTTTCGTTAGGCATAAAGTACATTGAAATAAAACCTAACCCACCAATAATTAGTGCTATAGCATGAGAACGTTTCCGCCCAACTTTATGCGCAATTGCCGGTAAAAAGAAAGCAAAAATGCCTGCAACCGCGTTATAAACACCAAACAAAATACCTACCCAGTCGCCGGCATCCTGAAATGCAGCACTGTGTGTATCGTCTATAGCTAAACCATAAACATGATGCGCAACTGCCGGAGTTGTAAATACCCACATACCAAATAAGCCAAACCAAGAGAAAAACTGTACACCACTTAACTGGCGCATTGTTTTTGGCATTTTGGCAAAGTCTGAAAATATTTCCAGGAGACTTGAACTTTCTTCCTCTGCTACCTCTTTTTCTCCGGAGAACTCTTGAAGTTCTTCAGGTGAATATTCCTTGGTTCCGATTACCGTAACCAAAATACTTGTTACTAACACACCGGCTCCAATTACAAAGGAAAGAAGCAGGTTTAGAGGAACCTCACCAGCTGCAGCCTGATTACTTAAGCCAAACCAATTGGTTAAAGCATAAGGCAACCACGATCCTACCACTGCACCAATACTTATTAATACGGTTTGAATGCTAAATCCGAGTGTTCGCTGATCAGAAGGGAGCATATCGGCCACCAAAGCCCTGAAGGGCTCCATAGCCACATTAAACGATGCATCCATTATCATCAGCATACCGGCTCCTACCCAAAGTGCAGGCATGAATGCGGTAAACATATCGGCGTTTGGCATAAGTATTAAACCACATGATGCCAGTAAGGCCCCGGTTAAAAAGAAAGGCCTGCGTCGCCCGAGACGCGTCCAGGTACGATCGCTGTAATGGCCAATTATTGGCTGAACAATTAAACCGGTTAAGGGTGCAACTATCCAGAACCATCCGAGTTCATGAACATCGGCACCAAAAATCTGAAGTATGCGACTGGCGTTGGCATTTTGCAGGGCAAAGCCCATTTGAATGCCAAGAAAGCCAAAACTCATATTCCAAATTTGCCAAAAACTAAGCGTAGGTTTTTTGCGCATAACATTTTTTTAAATTTCTAGCTAAGCTGTATATAAATGAAAACACAGCAAAAGAATTTTTGCTGTTAAACACGAAGTATGTACGAATTGATTTGCCTGCACAAATATAAAACAGAATGCAAGAGAAATCCAAATCGGCCAGTGGCTGAACACTCGTAAACAAGGCCATTTCAGAAGAAAACAATCATTTCAAACGTTTGCGGAAACCTAAAACATATTGTATAACATATTTTACTTTGTCTTGTAATATTCTGCAAATTCGGACTCAGAAATAATCAGTTGGCTAAATAAGCGATGATCCCCGCACAATTAGGTTGGCATTTAACACATTGGTTTCAAAAGGGTAATCATCAACTTCGGCGGTTATTCGTTTTAGTAACATTTGGGTAGCTATTGTTCCCATTTCGTAACCATGTTGGTCGACAGAAGTTAGCGTCGGGTCGGTAATACCCGAGAAGCGCCCATCGGAAAAGCCTACCACAGCAATCTCATCGGGTATTTTATAACCTTTTTTCTGAATGGTTTGCATGGCGCCAATGGCAGTCAGATCGTTGGTAGCAAAAACGCCATCAAACTTCTTTTTCTGGTTTATAAGTTTCATAATGGCCATGCGTGCCTTTTCAAACGAATCCGACTCGAGAATCAAATCTTCATCAACGGCAATACCAGCTTCTGCCAAAGCTTTTAAATACCCTTCTTTGCGTTGTTTACCAATTAATAACGACATGGGTCCTCCGAGATGAACAATACGTTCGCGTCCGCTGTCGATAAGATGTTTGGTTGCCCTGTACGAGGCATCAAAATCATCGATAATAACCTGGTCGGCGATAAGGTCGGGTACAATCCGGTCGTAAAACACCATGGGTACATTATTATTGGCAAAATTATGCAGGTGCTTGTAACTGGTTGTTTCTTTTGATATAGACACCAAAACACCATCAACCCTACTGGCCAGCAAAGTTTTAGCATTGGCAACTTCGCGCTCGAAACGCTCGTTACTCTGGCATATAATTACATTAAACCCGGCATCGTAGGCCACATCCTCGATACCGCTAATTACCGACGAAAAGAAATAATGAACAATCTCGGGTATAATTACACCGATGGTATTGCTTCTTCTTTGCTTGAGGCTAAGCGCTACTGCATTGGGCTGGTAATTCATTTTTTCGGCCAGCTCGTTTACCGCCCGCTTTGTTTCTGCACTAATATCGGGATGATTTTTAAGTGCCCGCGATACGGTTGAGGCTGAAATATTCAGTTCACGAGCTAAGTCTTTTATTGTAACAAGTCCGCTTTTCATATTATATAGAGAATTCCCCAGTGATTGTTTAATGGTTCAATTCTTTTATTGATGTAGGTTATGTACAAATGTAAGCATTTAGCCTCAATTGGCGCCCAAATTCTTTTGTAGAAATTGTCCGACCAGTAACTACCTGTTTTATAACATATTGGATGCAAACGACACCGCAAACGTTTGCATAAAGGAGGATGTTAAAAAACGTAATTTATTCTTAACAATTATTATACATTCGCTTCAGGAATTTAGCATTTGTTAAACACAAAGTCTCTGTAACGAATTGATTTATTGCCAACTAAATGAGTTAAGAGAATTTAACAAATAGAAAGATTCATAAACTAATAACATGTAAAATGAGGATTATTCGTAAAAACCTTAAAGTAGTCTTGTTTTTGGTTGCCCTGCTAAGCTTTAGCATTAGTTACGCGCAAGTAAAAACAGTTACAGGTAATGTTAGCGATGCCGGAAATGGCGAGCCCTTACCTGGTGTTACCATTGTAGTTAAAGGAACTACGCAAGGAACAATTACCGATTTTGATGGAAATTACAGCATTAATGTTGAAGAAGGAGTAATACTTCTTTTTTCATACATTGGCTATAATCCACAGGAAGTAACCGTAAGCGCATCAAACCAGTTAAACATTCAACTAGAGCAATCTATGGAAAACCTCGACGAGGTGGTTGTAATTGGTTACGGCCAGGTTAAAAAAGAAGATGCCACCGGATCGGTTACTGCAGTTAGAGCTGAAGATTTTAACAAAGGAAATATTACTTCACCACAAGATTTGCTGGTTGGTAAAGCTTCCGGAGTTGTAATTACTTCTTCAGGTGGTGCCCCGGGTTCTGGTTCTCAAATCCGTATTCGTGGGGGCTCATCGCTAAACGCTTCAAACGATCCGCTGATTATTATCGACGGTATTCCAATCTCAAACAACGATGTATCAGGCGGAAGCAACTTCCTTGCCTTTGTAAACCCGAACGACATTGAGTCGATGAGTGTTTTAAAAGACGCTTCGGCAACTGCCATTTACGGTTCGCGTGCATCAAACGGTGTAATTATTATTACCACCAAAAAAGGAAAAGCCGGAAGACCAACACAAATAAATGCTGATGTTAAAACATCTGTTTCAACACCTATAAAATTTGTTGATGTTTATTCGGGCGACGAGGTGAGACAAATTGCACACAGCAAACCCGAATTATACGCACCTGAAAGTTACGATATGTTGTGGAATGAAAATACCAACTGGCAAGATGAAATTTTCCGCACATCAGTTTCGCAAGAAAGCAATTTAAGCATTTCGGGTTCGATAAAAGATGTTCCTTATCGCGCATCAGTTGGACTGAACAACCAAAACGGTATTCTTAAAAACACTTCAATGAAAAGGCTTACCGGATCGTTAAGTGTTGACCCAATTCTATTGGATGGCGACCTAAGGGTTAACCTGAACCTAAAAGGAATGACAACTTCGAACAACTTTGGCGACACCGGAGCCATTGGCAGTGCCATTAGCATGGATCCAACCAAACCGGTTAACGATGCGTCGCAAACAGGTTCTGGTGGTTATTTCCAGTGGGTAAATTATGGTGCCAGTTTGGGTACTCCTAACCCGGTTGAACAATTAATGGCTGTTGACAATAAATCAGATGTAAACCGAATTGTAGCCAATGCACAGTTCGATTATAAAATTCCTTTCGTTCCGGGTTTAAAAGCCAACTTAAACCTGGCTTCAGACTACTCGAAAGGAGAAGGATACAACAATCGTCCGACGACATCGCCACAAACCTTAACCGACAACCGCAACGGTAGGTTAAACGATTACGATGCAACACATAAAAACAACCTGTTGGAGTTTTACTTAAACTACAATAGAGATTTGGAAAGCATTAACAGTAGAATTGATGCAACTGCAGGTTACTCGTGGCAACATTTTGAACGCGAAGAAAACAGCTTCACTACCAGTGCCGGAGACGATAACCAAAATGATGTTACAACAGCTTCATTTACCGAAAACTACCTGGTTTCATTCTTTGGTCGATTAAACTATACACTGGCCGAAAAATACCTGCTAACCTTTACTTTACGTAACGATGGCTCGTCGCGTTTTATTGACGATAATAAATGGGGACTTTTCCCATCGGCAGCTTTAGCCTGGAAAATCAGCGACGAAAGCTTCCTGAAAGATTCAAAAACAGTTTCAGACCTGAAACTTCGATTGGGTTGGGGTATTACCGGCCAACAGGATATTGGAAACGATTACCCGGCACAAGCTACTTATGTGCAGGCATCAGAAGGTTCGTATTACCAAATTGGCGGTGTGTTTATTCCAACACTTCGCCCAAGTGCCTACGATCCCGACATTAAATGGGAAGAAACAACCACTTATAATGCCGGTCTGGATTTTGGATTTTTTGACAATCAACTTTCAGGTTCGTTGGACGTATACTACCGCGAAACAAAAGACCTGTTAAACACGGTAACCATTCCTACCGGAAGCAACTTCTCGAACACCCTGCTTACCAACGTAGGTAGCCTCGAAAACAAAGGTGTTGAACTTTCGCTGGACTGGAGAGCGATTTCACAGAAAGATATGTCACTTAATGTTGGTTTTAACGTTTCGTACAACGACAATGAAATTACCAAACTTAATTTTAACGACGATCCGAACTATAAAGTACTTTATGGCGGTGGTATGACAGGAACAATCCAGGTAACAACAATTGGTTATCCGGGTTACTCATTCTACTTAAACCAGCAGGTTTACTATCCGAACGGAACACCTGTTGAAGGCATGTATGTTGATTTATCGGGCGAGGGAGGTACCGTAAACGGCGATAACGACGATAAATACATCTACCACAATCCGGTAGCCGATGTACTAATGGGGCTTTCAGCAAGTTTCAGATACAAAAATTTTGATGCTTCATTCTCTTCACGCATCAGTTTAGGTAACTACGTATACAACCAGGTTGCAGCCGGTTCATCATACGACCAGATGTACCAGATCGGATACTGGAAAAATATGCCAACCTATTTGAGCGAAACACAATTCGTAAAACGTCAGTTTACCAGCGACCACTTTGTAAGCAATGCTTCATTCTTTAAAATGGATAACATGAGCGTTGGTTACACGCTTGAAGAACTGAATACTCGAATGATTCCACGCATCAGTTTTACTGTTCAAAACGTATTTACAATTACCGATTACGAGGGCCTGGATCCTGAAGTTTCAGGTGGTATTGATAACAATTTCTACCCACGTCCGCGTACTTTCATGCTGGGAATTGGATTCACTTACTAACGCTTTAAAAGATTAAAAAATGAATAAGTTAAAATCAATTTTTATCATATTTCTTTCAACACTGGTACTTACCGCATGTGTTGATGATTTGGATGTTACGCCACAAGATCCGGATGTGATTATGGCAGGTAACCTCGAAGACAATCCGGCATATATGGACCAGGTAATGGCAAAAGTTTATGCCAGCTTTATTATTGCCGGCCAGGGAGCTAACGGAGGATCGGATATTAGTGCCTCTGACGAGAACTTTTTTACCACCATGCGTGCCCTTTGGAACCTACAGGAAATTACTACCGACGAGGCCATTTGCGCCTGGGGAGATATAGGTATTGCTGATTTGAATACCCAAACCTGGAGTCCGAGCAACCCCTTCTTAACCGCTCTTTACCAGCGTTTGGGCTTGAGTATTACCTATGCCAACGATTTAATTAACCTGGTAAAAAACAGCGACGATGCAAAATTGCAACAATACCATGCTGAAGCCCGCTTTTTAAGAGCACTGGCCTACTACTGGTTTATGGATTTGTTTGGCAATCCACCGTTTACAACTGAAGAAGACGGAGTTGGTAAATTTTATCCGGAACAAATTCAACGTGCAGACCTATTCAACTACATTGTTTCAGAACTGAAGGAAATTGAAACCCTTCTTCCCGAGCCAGGAAATTCATACCCGCAGGCCGACAAAGGGGCAGCCTGGATGTTGTTGGCCAGAGTTTACCTGAATGCCGAAGTTTATACCGGAACTGCACACTGGGACGATTGTAAAACCTATTGCAACAAAGTAATTAACAGTGGTGCTTATGCCCTGGCTGCCGATTACAGACATAATTTTACAGCCGACAACCACTACGGCAGCAACCCCGAAATGATTTTTGCATGGGAACAAGATGGCGAAAATGTACAAGGTTTTGTGGGAACTACTTTTATTATTGAATCGAGTTCAGATGCCACCTATCTTCGTGCTGAAGATTACCATGGTTTAACATCGAATACCAACTGGAACGGAAACCGCGCCCGTAAAGACTTTATGAATATTTTGGTGGATACATTGGCAACCTACGGCGGACCAATTGACATGACCGATGTTCATTTTGCACAATGCCCCGACCAGCGTGTTTACCTGAAAATGAAAAGAAGCCTTGACATTCCAAGTGCCTCGTCAAGCGGCGATTATGGCGTTGGAAACTACAAGTTTACTGCACTAAACCTCGATGGTTCGCAACCGGCCAATTACAATGAAGCCTACGCTTGTACCGACTTCCCAATTTTCCGTTTGGCCGACGCATACCTTATGCGTGCCGAATCAGAATTTAACCTGGGTAACACCGGTGCAGCAGTTGCTGATATCAATGTAATCAGAGAACGTGCCTACGGCAATACCTCAGGCAACATTACTGCCGACGAGCTTACAGCACAATTTATACTAGACGAGCGTGCCCGCGAGTTTTACTACGAAGCTCAGCGCCGTACCGACCTTGTTCGCTTTGGACAATTTACCAGCGGCTCGTACCACTGGCAATGGAAAGGTGGCGTTTACGACGGTGTTGCTACCAGCAGCCATCTGGATCTTTTCCCAATTCCGGGTGATGAAGTTGCTGCCAACAGTAACATACAGCAAAACTCAGGTTATTAATCGTTAAATGCATTTAGAAATGAAGAAATTACTTTATATAACATTTATTGGACTGCTGGGGCTGCTTTATTCTTGCGAAAAGGATGGAGATCAGATCTTTATTGCTGACAATCCGGTGCCCCCGTCAATAGTTTCGATGCCCGATTTAACATTGGAAAGAAACAATGGTACTGACATTTTAGAATTTGCTATTTCGCCAGTAGATCCTGGCTTTGTAGCATCAGCCAAATACTTTTTAGAAGCCTGTGCCACAGGCGATAATTTTACAAAAGTTACCTCAATTGCCAGCAAAGATTTAGGTGAAAACTTTGAAATCTCTGTAGCCGACCTTAACGGAATCCTCTTAAAAAGTTTTCCGGCAGATGAAACTTCATCGGTTGATTTTAGAGTTCGCGCACGTTTGGTAGTTGATGGCGGAACAGGAGCTCCCGGAACTTCAGATGACGAATTTGAATACACCTCGGCAACTGAAACGGCCAGTGTTACACTTTATGGTCTTCCGCGCTTAGACCTGGTAAATTCAGGAATCGATCAGAAAATTGAATCGTCACTGGGTAACGGCGAATATTTTGGTTACGTGAAACTGGATGCTGCCATGCCTTTTACCCTTCTTGATCCGGACGCAAACGTTTCGTACGGTGGAAGCGGTGGAACTTTAACAGTTAACGGCCCCGGAATTGCCGTTGACGGTAGTGGCTGGTATAAAATGTCGGCCAGTACCAACGATTTAACTTACTCTACCGATGCTTATATGATTGGACTGGTAGGTTCGGCAACACCAAATGGATGGGATACTCCCGACCAAAAAATGGATTACGATGCACAGTCAGGAACGTGGAGCATTACAATTGATTTGGCCGATGGCGAAATTAAATTCCGCTTAAACGATGGATGGGCATGGAACCTTGGCGGCACCGTGGATAACTTAACCCAGGGTGGCGACAATATTCCTGTTACAGCAGGTAATTACACCATTACCTTAACAATCAACAGCGACGACACCGGTACTTGTACTATTGTTAAAAACTAAAAAGACTGATGAAAATGAAAAATAAAATGATATACAGGTTTATGATTCTTCTGGTAGCAGTTGCGGCACTATTTGCCGCCTGTACCGAAGAAACAGCTCACGTTCGCCTGGAGCCAACCTTATCAACAGCAAATACTTTGAACATTACATCCGACTCGGCAACCGTTGTTGGTTTTGTAATTGCCGAAGGCGATGGATTTACAGAGCGTGGTGTTTGTTACAGTACTACTGAAAATCCAACAATTGATAACGACAAAAAAGCTTACACTGAAGATACACCTAACGCTACCTTTTATGTACGCTTATCGGGCTTAACTTATGCTACCAAATATTACGCTCGTGCTTATGCTACCGGAGAAGCCGGTACGGTATATGGCGAACAGGTTGAATTTACAACTCTTCCAGTGGTTCCGTTCCTAAGCACTGCTGCTATTACCGAAATTACCGGTAATTCGGCCATAGGTGGCGGAGAAGTTACCGGATCGGGTGGTGCCGATGTTACGGCCCGCGGTATTGTTTTTGGAACTGAAGCCAACCCTACAATTTCGGGTGACAAAACTGCCGATGGCGATGGCGTTGGTACTTTCGAAAGTATGCTGGAAAACCTTAAAGGCAACACTACTTACTATGTTCGTGCTTATGCAAGCAACACTGCCGGTACGGGCTACGGCCCACAGGTAAGTTTTAAAACATTGGTTGACTTGCCAAAAGTAAGCACAACTGCAGTTACCGGTGTTACCAAAACTTCGGGTACTACAGGTGGTGCTGTTACCGATAATGGTGGTGACGATATTACTGCCTACGGTATTGTGTGGGGAATGAGTTCGGAACCTACAACTGCCGATAATGTTATTGATGCAACAATGCCTCTTGATTCGTTTGTAATTGAAATTACAGGCCTTGAGAAATACACCGAATATTATGTACGTGCATTTGCTACAAACAGTGCGGGTACAGCTTATGGCGAAAACATCATGTTTACAACGCTTGCCGATATTCTTACCTGGAATCTTCCTGGAGATTATGTTGAAGCAAGCTACCCGGGATCGGGACTAACAAACTGGTCGCCAGATAATTCTCCACAAGTGATTAGTACCATCGAAAATCCGTCGAGCCTGGAAGGGTTTGTTTATTTTGCAAACGACAACAACCAATGGAAATTTGCAACACAGCCCAACTGGGACGGTCCAAACTACGGAGATGATGGCTCAGGTAATCTTGATGCCGGTGCAGATAACATTAATTCGCCAAAAGGTTTTTATAAAATTAATGCCGATGCAACCGCATTAACCTATACCGCAATTAAACAGGTTTGGGGTGTTATTGGTAGTGCCTCGCCAATGGGCTGGGACGATGAAACACCACTGGTTTACTCGCCTGAGGCTGTAAAATGGCAAGGAGTACTTCACTTAACTGCTGCAGATATTAAGTTCCGTGCCAATCACGATTGGGGCTTTAACTATGGTAGCGATGCGGCTGATGGTACGCTTCAGCCGGGAGGTGAAAATATTCCGGTTGCAGTGGAAGCTGATTATGCCATTGAAATTGATTTTAGCACGCCAAACGAATATAAATACAGCCTTAACCGCTGGGGATTAATTGGCGATGCAACACCTGGTGGCTGGAGCGACGATACCGATATGACCTGGGATGCTGACAATGGAGTATTCACTGTAACACTCGACCTTACTGCTGCTTCATTTAAGTTCCGTGCCAACGATGGTTGGGATTTAAATTATGGTGGCGATCTTAGTGCACTTTCTCCCGGTGGCGATAACATTTCGATTGCCGAAGCCGGAAACTACACCATTACTTTCGATCCCTGGGGATTGACTGCAACAGTTACTAAAAATTAATTTGAAAAAATGATATCTCAGAAACCTCTTCGATTGCGGAGGGGTTTCTGTTTTTAAAAGCCAGAACAATGAATCGTTTATTTTCCTTATTAATTGCATTATTTTTTGTGCACAACATTACGGCTCAAATTACTACCGTGCCCGAAAAACCTGTTGCCACAAAAGCGGTTACCATAACTTTTAACTCCGACGAAAGTAACCTGGATTATTACACCGGCGAATTATACGCCCACACAGGCCTTATCACCGATAAAAGTTCATCAAGTACCGACTGGAAATATGTAATTGAATCGTGGGGAAATAACGCAACACAACCAAAACTTACCAATAAAGGTAATGGCATTTACGAACTGGAAATCAGCCCCGACATCTTGTCTTACTATTCGGTTAGCGCCGGCGACGATGTGCTTAAACTGGCTTTTGTGTTCCGATCGGCCGATGCCAACCAACAAACTGAAAACCTTTATGTTGATGTGTACAAAGAGGGCTTGCACATTGATATTTCGAGCCCCTCACAGAATGCTGTTTTGCCGCTTGGCGATTCGGTAACCATTTCTGCAACCTCAACCTTAACAGCAAATTTAAAGCTGTTTATAAATGATAATGAAATTAGTTCATCAAACGGAACAATTATTTCAACGCAATATATTTTTGAAAACCTGGGCCAGAACTGGATTATTGCTGAAGCAACTGCCGACTCAACTGTTCGTGATTCGGTTTTGGTTGATGTAAAAGATTTTAAACTTAGTAAACCCGAAACATATAAAAACGGCATAAACTACACTTCAAACACCTCAGCAGCCCTCGTGCTATGGGCGCCCCTAAAAACTTATGTGTATGTTATTGGCGACTTTAATAACTGGGAAAAATCGGATGATTACCTAATGAATAAAGACGGTAATTTCTTTTGGATTGATATTACAAACCTTACTGAAGGACAAGAATATGCCTTTCAATACAGTATTGACGGGAACATAACAATAGCTGACCCCTATGCCGAAAAAATACTTGACCCCTGGAATGACAAATACATCGATGAAGCTGTTTATCCCAACCTGAAAGCCTACCCTGAAGGAAAAACAGAAGGTACAGTATCGGTACTGCAAACGGCACAGTCCGAGTACCAGTGGGAAATTGAAGACTTTGAAATGCCTGCGAACGAAAAACTGATTATTTACGAACTTCTGATTCGTGATTTTACCAGCGAACATACCTATGCGTCAGTAATTGAGCAACTGGATTACCTTGAAGATTTGAATATAAATGTTTTGGAACTAATGCCGGTAAACGAGTTTGATGCCAATAGTAGCTGGGGCTACAATCCCACCTTCTACTTTGCACCAGACAAGTATTATGGTCCAAAAAACGAGCTGAAACGCCTTGTTGACGAATGCCATAAACGCGGAATTGCAGTGGTAATTGATATGGTTCTTAACCATAGCTGGGGAGGCAGCCCCTTTGTGGAAATGTACATTGACGACATGGAGAACAATCCTTGGTACAACGTTACCTCTCCAAATCCGGTGTTTTCGTGGGGTTATGATTTTAACCACGAAAGCGATGCTACGAAAGCACTGGTAGACAGCGTAAATTCATTTTGGTTAAACGAATACAATGTTGACGGATTTCGGTTTGATTTTACCAAGGGCTTCACAAACACGCCGGGCGATGGCTCTGGTTACGACCAACCACGAATTAATATTCTGAAACGCATGGCTACCGAAATTTGGAAACGCAATTCGGATGCCCTTGTTATTTTGGAGCACTTTGCCAGCAACACCGAAGAAATGACATTAGCCGATTTTGGCATGATGGTTTGGGGCAATAAAAACCACGCCTACGGCGAAAATCTAATGGGCTACGGAGCCAGCCTTTACGATGCCGTGGCCGAAAATCGGGGTTGGGAAAAACCCCACCTGGTAACCTATATGGAAAGCCACGATGAAGAACGATTGATTTATAAAAGTGTAAACTTTGGAGCAACAAATGGCGATTATAACACAAAAAATTTGGCAACAGCCCTTGAAAGACAAAAGTTAAATGCCTTGTTTTTTATTCCGCTTCCGGGGCCAAAAATGATTTGGCAGTTTGGCGAACTGGGTTACGACTACTCCATAAACTACTGCCCCAACGGGAGCATAAGCGATGACTGCCGAACTGCTGAAAAACCCTTGGTTTGGGATTATACAAATGATACACAACGAACCGAACTGTTTCAGGTTATGGCCAAATTAAACGAATTAAAACAAACCTACGAGGAATTTGCACCAACTGAAACGGAATATGCATTGGCCAACCAGACCAAATGGTACAAACTAAGCAAGAATGGAAAACATGTTGTTGGTATCGGAAATTTTGATCTTGAGGAAAAAGAAATTGCCATAACTTTTCCCGAAGCCGGCAAATACTACGAATTTTTCAGTGGCGATTCAGTTGTATTTAATTCAGCAAGTCAATCGTTTACCTTTCAACCCGGAGAATACCGAATGTATTCCACAACAAAGTTTCACGATCCGGAAATAGAAACGGATTACACCCTGATTTCCTCGGCTGAAAACAAGCTGCAGATTTATCCCAATCCGGCTTCAGGCAGGTTAACCATAGCCTCTGCCCAGGAGCTTTCAGCGGTTCAGGTATTCTCGGCTGCCGGAATTCTAAGCTATCAATCAGACAAAATTAAGGGATATAAACTTGAGATTAATGTTCAGGACTTTAGTCCGGGTATCTATTTTGTTCGGGTGCTACAAAACGGAAATAGCTCAACACAAAAGGTGGTGATAAAATAAACTTTAAACAAAGCCATTTGAAATAAAAAAGGTAAGCATTAAGAATCGAGAAAGATTCTATTTCTGAGCCGTTGCTGAACGGCGGTTAAACAAATCAAAATCATAGCTAAACATGATTTCGTGTGTGCCGTTGCTAAAGGCATTTAGCTCTGTAATGGTTATGTCGTACGAATAGCCAATGGCCATTTTGGGTGTAGGTTTAAACTGGGTAATTATGCCGTAGGCAGCATCAAAGCGATACATGGCTCCCACCCAAAATTTATTTCTGAAGCCCCCCATAACTGTTAAATCAACTGAAACGGGAGCACCGGCAACATATTTAAGCATTCCGTTACCTTTTAGTTGAATGTCTTCGTTTAGTTCCAGTTTGTGCCCGGCAACAAAATAAATGTGCATTTGCTGGGTGTTAATATAGTCCGTGGTAACATCCTGGCGTGTAATTTTATTTTCTATCAGCCGGGGTACCGACAATCCAAAGTAGGTATCATCGGAAAACAGAAACATACCAATCCCCCCATTCGGGAGAAAGTTTTCGTAGATGTCGTTATCAAAAATAGGGTCAGGATCGATAGTAGCCAAATCAGTAAGGCTTGCCCTGTAAAAGCTTACTCCTCCTTTTAAGCCCAGACCGAGTTTAAAATCTTCGGTAACTCTAATAAAATACGAATAATCAGCATAAACACCGGTTTGACTTAGCGGGCCAATTTTATCGGACAGCACCGAAAATCCAAAACCAACATTTTTATCCTCAATAGAGGAATTGTAGGCAAAAGAGCGTGTAGATGGTGCCCCATCAAATGCCACCCACTGACTTCGTGCTACCAGCAATGCATTCCCAACATCTTTTGAACCTGCAAAACCAGGGTTAATTACCAAAAGGTTATCCATATACTGCGTATACATCGGGTCCTGCTGGGCACTGGCATTACTACTTTGTAAAAGAATTACAAAAAGTAAATTTATATATGCTGCTATTTTTACAAATCTTCCCATTTATCTGTCGATATATACCGAACCTGCTATTGGTTGTTCGCCGTTTCCAAGGTCTAAAACATAAAAGTAAGTTCCGGTTGGTAAATCACTGTTTCCGCCTCCCTGGTTTGATTTTCCATCCCAAAACACCGGAATGGTAGACAGGCCATAGTTCTGAGCTTCGTAAACTTTTTTGCCCCAACGATTAATAATAGTTATTGAATTGCCTTCAAACATTTCAATTCCCTGAATCTCGAAAAAGTCGTTAATATTATCGCCATTAGGCGTAAATGCTTCGGGAATAAAAAAGTCGAGCGCCATCACATAAACGTAAACATGCGCATTGTCGCATTTGGCAAAGTAGTTGCAAATCCTGTATTCAAACACATCACCGCCAAGAAAACCATCATCAGGCCGGTAAGTTACCGTTGCATCTTGATTAATGTTGGCTGTTCCGTTTACAGGATGTTGAACAATCTCTAAAGAAGCCGGATTGAGTTCACCTCCCTGCGGATCTTCATCGTTTGCCAGCACTGCAATGGTGATTGTTTTTTCGTAATTGGTTGTATCGTAAACATCGCGGGCTATTGGTGCAGAAATAAAACGGCTTACCACAACAGAGTCGATGGCCGCGCATCCATAAATATCGCTTACCTGCAAATAATAGGTTCCTGCCGAACTAATTTCGGGTGTAGCTGTATTCTGTCCGCCAACAAAAGTTCCGTTGCTGGTTGTCCAGTTGAATTCAATTTGCTGACCACTGCTACCCATTCCGTTTAAAAGAGCAGTTGTTCCATCTTCAAGCATAAAGTCATCGCCGGCATCGGCACTAATCTCTGCTACCCCAATTTCAACCGTATCTTTACCCACAACCCCATCGGCATTGCTTACTGTTAATATAAACTCGGTGGTATTTCCCGGTGTAAATACGGGGTTTAGTTGTGTCGGATCGTCAAGGTTTTCTATCGGGATCCACGAATAGATTAAACCGCTTGTGTCTGAAACTGTGGCCTGTAACTTAAACGGGCTACAACTTCCTGTCAAGGTATCTATTCCGGCTGAGAAAATAAGATCATATCCGGTTTTTAATATTCCTATTCTTTGCACTGCAGTATCGCTGGAACACCCGTTTCCATCTATGGCATATACTTGTAAAGTATAATCACCCGAGATACCATCCCAAACAATATCAGCCTCATTACTAAAATTACTTTCCAAATCTGCAGATGTTCCTTCCGGTGGATCAACCGACCAGAAATACCTGGCTCCCTGCAAATTCCCGACAATCATGGCAACCTCATGTGTATAAACAGTATTACGCTCAAGTTTTAAATCACCCACATCAAAAGCCAGTTGTGGTTTTGGGTAGATGATTCGCGAATGTACATCCGGTGCGGATGTTGCAAGAGTGTTATTCTCATTATCAACTGCACCGGTTATTTCTACTTCAACGGTATTGTTTAAGTCTGAATCAGCCGTAAACATTGCAGAAGAAATGGCTAAGGCCTGGTTGTCAAATTCAACTTGCTGCGCATACAAATTGCCATTAACAAGAAAACTAA
This sequence comes from uncultured Draconibacterium sp., assembly GCF_963676735.1. Lineage (NCBI taxonomy): Bacteria > Pseudomonadati > Bacteroidota > Bacteroidia > Marinilabiliales > Prolixibacteraceae > Draconibacterium > uncultured Draconibacterium sp. The sequence continues at coordinate 4,320,288 of NZ_OY781464.1, forward strand.
CAGTTAAGGGATAGAAAAGCTCCTTAAGTGGCTCTCCATCAATATCACTGGCCACCAGCGAAAGGTTAAAATCATTTCCTGATGAATTAAAACAGTCGTTACTACTGGTTTCAAAAAAACGAATTGAACGGTTATTGGGAAGAATGGAAACGGCAAGTGCTTTCAGGTTTGTACACCCGGAGGCATCCGTTTCAACAACCGTTAAATAATACCTGCCAGCCTGAAGCCAATGCACTGTTATCTCATTTACATCGTTGGCGTCAGTAAAGTAACATTCTGTTGGGTCAGCAGGAATAGCGGGGTTGAGGCTTTTAAAAATCTCCCAATGGTATTCACTTCCGGGATGATTTACAACATGATGTGTTGTTTCGGCACCTTCGTATTCGACAATATCCTGCTGGGCTGCCCCATTTAGGGCAGCCAGCAGGGTTAATATCATTATGAAAAATGCCTTAATTCTCAACTAAATAAGAATTTGGGTTAGAAAATAGCGTGTCAACGATGACACACATTAAACATCTTACAAACCTGATAAAGATGATCTTTATCCAGTCTGCATTACCAATTAGTTATGTGCTAATTAGTTTGTACTAATTCCACTGGTATTTGGTCTGCCAACATCTGTTGCATCAACGTATGTACCATCTGCACCATTATCAGCAACACCGTTACTTGTTTCACCATTGGAAATTGTAGCTGTTCCGGTGTAGTCTTGTGCATCAACTGCAGAGCTGTTGTCATAAGTATTTGTGTTATCAACAACATAAGTAATTGTAACTGCAGCATTATCTGTTACTGTAACGGTTCCGCCTGCGATAGAAGCATTGGCTGAAACTGAAACATTAGAAGCATCAAGACCAGTGAAAGCACCAAAATCTAAATCAATATCAAAACTGTATCCTGTGTACGATGTACTGAAATCATAAGGAGTTACAGTAAATTCAATGGTTGCATTTCCGTGATCGTAATTTACAGTTGAAGGATCTGCCAGACTAACAACTACTGCACCATCGTAGCATTGCGTAGCGTTTGCTGCAATAATTTCCAGATAGAATGGACTTGCTGTAATTTGAACCGGAAGAACTTTTGTATTGGAACAGCCACCGCCATCTGTTTCGACTACTTGAACATAGTACCAGTCACCTACAGTTAATCCAGCGCCCCATGTAATGTCAGTAGTAGCCGAAGAAGCAGAAGCAACTGTAACACCAGCAGCTACGGTTGTAAGATCATCTTCCAGAACAGTCCAGGCTATTGTATTTGCTACATTTCCCGGTGTAATTGAATACTCATGTGTTGCTCCGGGTGCCGGAGTTTCACCTGTACTTTGTGCAAAAACATTTGCACTAATTGCGGTTAAAAGAACCGCTGCGAAAAGAAAAATCAACTTTTTCATAATGATAAAATTTAAAGTATTAATAAATAAATTGTTGTTATTCAATATTTTCTAATTTGTGTTAATATCACTGGTATCTGGTACACCATCCAGGGTGACCGAATCGCTATTATTTGTTGTATTTATTTCATTTACGCCGCATGCATCACGCACATTAGTAATTGTTAATGTGTATGTTTTGCTTTGAGCTGTTTCGTTGTCGGCATCAAAGCTTACCTTTGTATTTCCGTTGGCACCAACATTGTTTCCACTTGCAACTACTGTAGCCCCTTCTGTTATTTCATAATCAAAAGTCCAGTCATCCGTACCCGAAAGTTTTGTAATGTTCCAGGTAACCGTGGTAGTTGAGCCGGTTTCGCCGCTTTGGCAACTATTACCGAGATCCTGGACTTCAACATCAATATCTTCTTCCGGAACAATTGTTACGTTTTGATTGCATGTTGCTGTATTTCCTGCTATGTCGGTTACCGTCCATGTTACTATTGTGGTTCCCAGCGGATAACTTGCGGGAGCGTTATTGTTAATTATGCCAACGCCGCAATTATCACTGCTTACCGGACTTCCAAGTGTTACGCCGGTTGCCACACATGACCCTGCGTCAACACTTTCGTTAACATCTGCCGGACATGTAATCGTTGGATCTGTTACATCATCGATCACCACATTCTGGGTTTGTGTACTTGTATTTCCGTTGCCATCATCGTAAGTCCAGGTTACGACTGTGGTTCCCTGGGTAGTGATCGGTAAAGTAGTTGTAGTTGTTCCGGTAACTGTACCTGCACAATTATCTGTCGCAGTGGGTGCGGTTAAAGTGGTGACTTCGCACTCGGCTGTTATATCAGGCAAGGTTGCAATATCTGGTATCGGATCTTCTACATCTTCTACTGTAATTGTTATGGAGCCACAAGTTGGATCATCACATGAACTTCCTTCTCCTCTTGCGTAAAATGTTGTGGTAGTGGTAAGGTTATTTACCGTATAAGAATTTGTGGCTGTAGTACCATCTTGAGTTCCTCCACAACTACCGGTGTAAAAAACCCAATCGCTTGCATCATTTAAATCTCCTGAAATAGTAATGGTAACATCTGAGCCCGGACAAACAGTTGTTGAGGCAGCAGATAATACCGGAACATCAGCAGGAGTACATGGCGATGAAACATTAACAGCGTAGTCTTCCACTTCTCCCCACTGAAAGTCTCCGCAAGGTAAGGCACCTGTATCATCAGCATCACCCTGAAGCACAATTCTCATAGTAGTTAAACCTACACTGGCAGTTAAGGGTATGCTTATGGTTCCCGACATTGTACTATTCCCAGTGTAGCCACTTTCATACATCAATTCAGTACCTTCATCAAAGGTGCCATCCTGGTCAAGATCAATATAAACCTTGCAGTAACCTCCATATTCATCAGCTAAGAATTCATTTGCGACTGAAACAGCATAGTCCTGTCCAAGTATTACTTCCGCCGGAGTAACAGTACCTGTATAATCAGTATATCCTGATGTTTTTGAAACAGGAGAATTGTTGTTTATTCCTGCGAATGTTACGTTAGTAATTGACTCGTATAAATTAAATTCAGTTGAAGTAGCAGAACAGTAACACGAACTACTACCTGTTGTGAATGTCCAGGTACTTTCACCAGTGGCATCTCCACAAGCATTTTTAGGTACAACTTTCCAGTAATAAGTTGTGTTTGCTGCCAGGGTTCCGGTTGAATAACTGTTTGTGGCAACATTCGCTGTAACACTTCCAGGCAAACTACCTGCTCCAAAGTACACATCGTATGAAGTAGCATCTGCTACAACATCCCAAGAAACAGAACTAATAGCGCCATCACCTGCATAACACACATTTGTAGCTGCATTGGCCGGAGATGGATTTGCAGTTGTTGGCGGCACAGTGAGTATTGTAACATCTGCCTGGCCAGACATTAAGAGATCGCAATCCTCTGAAACATTGTGTCCGTTCACGGTGTAAGTACCTGCAACTGTTTGATTACCAAAACTTATTGCAGATCCTGTCCCTGAAACCACATCGCCGGTTGGTGAACCATCGAGGTATAATTCATAGTCAACTCCTGATTCTGAGTCATCTAATCCTACAACAACGCCAGCTCCTCCCGAACAATAACTGCCTCCACCGGTAACATTTTGAACTGTTACATTACAAGCTGCGGTAATATTTAATGAATAATCCTCTACCTCTCCATAATCGAAATCAAGACAAGGATTTGCACAAGAAGTCTCATTATAAATTAAACGTACTCTCAGCCTGGTAGAACCCAAAGCGGCACCTGAAGGTACATTGAATGTATAGGTTTCTTGATTGTTCCCATTATTATCCAGGCCAAAATCGCAAACGATATTATCCCCTGCTTGAGTAAATTCTCCGTCCTGGTCCCAGTCTACCCAAACATGTATTCCATAGCTTGTATTGGAAAATACATCCACGGTTAAAGAAACTCCTGTTTCTCCCTGAACTAAATCAGTCGATAAAACTGTAAAGTCGCCAAATCCACCTCCTGAAAAGCCTGTACCTGCAGAAGAATTATCAATACTACCTAACCTTACCCGATCAATATATCGTAAGTTATTACTTACACTTGGCTCACAATAACTAACATCACCGGTAGCAAAACTCCAGATAGCACAACCATTTGCATTTCCATTTGCATTATAGGGTACAATCCGCCAGTAATAATCGGTAAGAAAATCAAGATCTGAAGATGGGGTATAAGAGGTTACGTTGCCTAAATCTGTACCATTTTCAATGTTGGTAGCTCCGGCATCTGTCCCGAAATATAAGTAGTAACTGGTAGCACCTGGTGCAGCATTCCAAGTCAATGATCCATCAACTGCAAAGCTTGTTTCTCCATTCGTCGGAGAAATTGGAGTGGTGCAGGAAGGAGGAGTAGTTGCCGTTCCTTGCACTACTATATTATCAAAAGCATAATTTTCCTGACCCTGGTTATTATAAATTTCAAATCTTAACTCAAGAGTAGATCCATTTAAACCTGTGACAGAAAATGTTTGTGGGGATGAATTAATATCATTATTAAGATGTTGAATTTCAGCCCACAATCCACCATCAATTCGATAATCAAAGTAGATATAATCAGAAACCTCCATGTTTCCACTTTCTTGCCAAATATCAGCCGCAACTGTAATATTTGAAAAAGATGTGATATCAATAGCAATGGATTGCCAAATTCCAACACCATCAAGGTCTTTACCTTGAAAAAAGCCAGAATTCACTTTTAAAAAGTCACCGTTATCGCTTAATGTACAATCAGAGGCGTCAATCGTCCATTTTGTTACAGATCCCGGATAATCACCAATATTTCCGGTTCCATCTATTCCGGTATTATCTGAATAGCTCTCAAAATCTTCGCTCCAAATGGTGGTTTGGGCAACTACTTGCTTTGAAAACACTAATGAAATTAATAGAGAAAATAGAAAAAACAGACGACTAAAGCTGGTTTTTTTAAAAATCAGATACAAATTAGCCACCACCAGTTTAGCAGCATGGGGTATATTCAATATGTCCCTAAAGCACATTGTATGCACAATTCTTTTACTCTTACCTTACTTTCGTTTCAACTTGTGATTGCTCGTTGCACAATTGAGCATCACCTCAGGCCATAGTTATCCTTTTAAACTCTGGTTTACAATGATAACTTTAGTTACGATTTTATCCCCTAAGGGCTGGCCATTTCTCAAACTCCTCAAATATAACAATTACAATTTGTTACATCTTCGTCGGCGAAAATAAAGAATTAACATAAACGTGTGAATTCAAAAGCCCCTATATTAGCCATTTGTTCCATATTGGGACAAGAATTAATATTAAATTCTTGTTCAATCAACAATATGCCATAAAAAAAGGGTTGTTGCCAGCCCTAAAACCAGCAACACCCCTTTTTCTGTTTATCTTATTAGCTAATTAATCGGCCATGTCTTTTCCTTTTTCCTGCAACTTTTCAATATCGTTTACATTAAAATCACCATAAAACGAAACCACAAAACGATTTCCTTCCAGGTTTTCATTTTTTACAAAAACATGACATTCGGTATACTTCTTCTTTCCTCCCAGTAAATAAATCTCCGCATCCGAATCGTCGTCATCATCTTCGTATTTTTTATATTTTGCAGGAAGCAATCCCACAGCTTTTTTCAAAAACTCTTCTCCACTTAAATTTCCCTTAGCCGGATTATACGACATAAATCGAACACGGTGTAAATCACCTTTTACATTTTTCTCATCATCATCTCCCAGATCAATATCCACCGCATCTATCATATCTTTCGAAAAAGAAAAGCTGGTAACGCCTTCCTTATTTACAAATGCATCATACATTTTATCTGATTTACTCTGGCCCGTCGCCAGCAACCCAGCCAATAACAGACCAAGTGCAAAAAATAATGCTGCTAATGTTTTCATGCTTTTTACAATTAAAAGCTACACCCAAAAATCTTTCAGGTGTAGTCTGTTTTCATTCCTTTTTATTTTGCTATTTCTGTTAAACCTTCTGGTTTCATTTGCCAGTATTTGTCAACCATATCTCCATCCCAGGTATTCGAAACATTTTCAATGTCGTGAATAATCTGAATCAGATCATTGCCCAGGTATACAGCTTTTCCTTCCGGTACTTTAACTTTTATATCCACTTCCTGCCCACGCCATTTGCCATCGTCGCCAATAAAAAAGTAGGGATCGAAATAAACCGTTGAATCGCTTTGATTAAAATGATAAACCATTTCTTCGCACCATTCTTTGGCCTCTTCTCTGGTTTTTCCGCGCGAAGCATGCCTTACTGTAATTACAAACTCGTTGCTTGTAGCGCGAACCACATCTAATTGCGGGTGCCCAACAACTACTTCTTCGCCATCAATTACTGCTACTTTAAAACCTTCAACATCCCAGTCGATTTCGGCATATTCCTTCAATTTGTCTTCTGCCAAACGCAAATAAAGGGTTTGGCACGAATCACACGAAATTGTTTCGCTCTTGGTAATGGAAGAGCTTCTCTTGTAATTTCCAACCTGCCCTACCGATAAAATAAGCAAAGCAAAAAGCGATACCAACCAAACACCTACCATTGATAAGGCAATAGCAGCATTGTTTGATTTAAAGCGAAATACCAACTTTGTTCCGATGTAAATTAAGGCCAATAAAGGAATACCCATTATTAAACCGACCAAAATAAGCCCCCAGGTAACTGTTCCCGGTTCAACAAAATGGTTCAGCATATTAGGTACATGAATTTCGGGTCCCCAAATTAAAGGCATACCATCAACAAACGACTGCCCAATAATCATTGACGACACCAAGCCAAGAATTCCCAAAAATCCCGAAATAATGAGGAAAACACCAAAAACGATAACAAATACTTTTAATATTACTTTAAAAATATTGTACACCACATCTCCGGCTCCTTCCATCGATTTTTTTCCCTTCGAGTAGGTATCTGATTCTTTAAACTTCCTGTAGCTTTCCTTTACCTCTTTTACCTCTTCTTTAATCGACTTTTCAATATTTTTTACCGTTGCTTCCTGACCACGCATCTCAAGGCGCTGGGCCGTATTAACAGCCTTTGGCACAGCTATCCACAAAATAATATATGCCAGCCCGGCTGCCCCTGAAGTTACAAAGAACAGGACTACAAATATTATTCGAAGAACTACGGGATCCATACTAAAATAAGCTCCTAAACCACCGCAAACGCCTCCCAAAACTCTATGGTCAGGATCGCGATACAGTCTCCTTTTTCGTTTTGCTTCCGAAGCTATTGAAACATCTTCCTCTCCTTCTTCCTCTGCAAAGTCTTCAGGTGTTCCCATTGTTTCAACCATTTCATTTACCCATTCTACGGTAATTACTTTTTTCTCCTCAGCATTTTTTGCACTAAATATTTCTGCAATACGAGCTTCAATATCAGCAATAATTTCTTTTCCTTCTTCGTCTGTTCCGAAATGATTTTTCAGATTGATGAGGTATTTCTGCAGCACATCGTATGCATCCTCTTCTATATGAAATATGGTGCCGCTTATATTTATTGTGAATGTCTTTTTCATGTTGTTTTTTGTTTGAATTTATTTAGGATGGATTACGATTTATTCTCTCTGATTTTATCAACTGCTCCAACCAGTTCGCACCACGAATCTTCCAGTTCGCTTAAAAAGCTCCGACCTGTTTCTGTCAACTCGTAGTATTTTCGTGGTGGGCCTTGCGTTGATTCTTCCCAGCGGTAAGCCAGCAACCCGGCATTTTTAAGCCTTGTTAACAGTGGATAAAGTGTGCCTTCAACCACAATCATTTTTGCCTCTTTTAGCGATTGTATGATATCACTGGCATAAAGTGGCTTTCCATCGAGAACGAGCAGGATGCAATACTCCAGTACGCCCTTTCTCATTTGTGCTTTTGTGTTTTCTATCTTCATTGTCTGTCCCTTTCTATCCGTTAGTCCCCTTATTTTCTGTCCTCTAGTTTTATCACTGTTCTTTTAAATGCTCCAGGTTTTTTCAGCTACCATCCATGCTTCAACCTTTAACTCTTCTTCGGTTTCTACTGACGGCTCAAACCTCGACTCTTCCAGCATCCAGTTTTCCACTTCAAGACGCTCTTCTACAGCCTCTTCATAAATAAACCAACTGGTTCCAAACCTTGAATCATCGGTCATCCAGGCCTCCAGCTCCATTGCTGGCTCAACTTCATTGGTAAAGTAAAAATCAGCTTTTACGGTTGCAGGCACCTCGGCTGCAGCTTCTTCATCAACCGGCGATGCCATTGCAATTACAATATCGCTAAATCCCGTATTTTCCAACAAGCGCTTCCAAAATGTTTGTGCACTTACCGTAAAACTTATTAGTACAAAACTAATTACTACTGCTGCTGAACGTAAAATTGCTTTCTGAACATTGCTTTTTGTTTTCATCTCGTTTACATTTTTTGAATTTAAGACTACTCGATGTAACGCGCAATCCATTTGTTTTTTGTTTTCATGGCTTTGATTTGTGATTGCTCGTTTCATGGCTTTTTGTTTTCTGTTTAATTGTTTTCCTGACTTTGAGTTCTGCTTTGCTTTTTGTTTCTGCGATTTATCTTTTGAAGTTCGCTCTTCGTTTTCTGCTTTCTAATTGTTTTTTGTTTTCTCTTTTGCTTTTCTGTTTTTAAGACGACTGTTTTTTGTTTCCGTTACACTTATAAAGAACTTTTTTTAGAAATGTACTTTTTTTTACATTGTTATTTGCATTACAAATATATGTAATAAACTTAGTACCATGCAACACCTAGTACCATATTTTTTTAAACATTTATTAAGGTAATTTTATATTTAGCTGTATTACTGACACTTACAAAAGTGTATTATTTTAGATTTATTTTTGAAAAATAACCCCACACACACAATACTTAACAATAAGTGTTAATTTTTGTCAATTCCCACATTGCCCAGTCAATCCGAGTGTGGATAAAATTGTTAATAACTCAAAAGAATCATTTAACAACTTAATTCAAGTTGGTTTGTTTTTACACTTCAATAATATCAATTTTATCTTGTTAGAATTGGTGTAAAAATTAAGGCATTATACACAATAAGATAACATCTATTTAACAAAACAAATTAAAAGAAAGGTTTCCTTTGCCGCATAGTCAGGGAAACACAAGTTGTTTGGTTTTAGAAACAAATAACTTTATAAACTATTATGATGAGAGCTAAATTAGAAGAAACTGTTTCACTTTCTCTTTTTTGCCGCGTGCGTCTTAAACTTAAGGCCAAGTCTGGTTGTAATAATTCTATTCAGCAATTGATATAATTTCAATATTTATTTTAAATCCAAATCAAAAGTTTTATGAAAAAAGCATTTTTTTCGATTGTATTACTGGCTGCATTCAGCCTGTTTTCGCTCGCAACTTATGCCCAAACAATAAAGGGCGTAGTTGTTGATGCAGAAACCAACGAAGCCCTTATTGGGGCAAGTGTAGTACTGGAAGGCACAACAACCGGTACTGTTTCAGACATTGATGGAACCTTTGCGTTGCCGGTAAAGTCCGGTGCTTACACCATTTTGGTTTCATACATTGGTTACACTACGGAGATGATAGATATCGACGTCTCGGGAAGTGATGCTAATTTAGGAGAAATTAAATTAAGCTCCGATGCGGTAGGTATAAACGAAGTTATGGTATTGGCTTCTGTGGCTATTAGTCGCCAAACACCTGTTGCAGTATCTAACATTCCTGCCGAAATGATTCAGACCAAGTTAGGAACACAGGAATTTCCGGAAATTCTGAAATCGACACCTGGCGTTTATGCAACCAAATCGGGTGGTGGTTTTGGCGATGGCCGTATTAACCTTCGTGGGTTTAACTCCGAAAACGTAGCAGTAATGATAAACGGTGTACCGGTAAACGACATGGAAAACGGTCGTGTTTACTGGAGTAACTGGGCTGGTTTGTCGGATGTTACACGCACTATGCAGGTTCAGCGTGGTTTAGGTGCATCAAAAGTTGCCGTTCCTTCTATTGGTGGTACAATTAATATTGTTACCAAAACAACCGATATGAAACAAGGTGGAAACTTTACCACAGGTTTTGGTAACGACGGCTACAAAAAATTTGGCGCAACACTATCAACCGGTTTATTAGACAACGGTTTTGCAGCAACTGCTTCGTTTGCTTCAATAAGCGGTAATGGTTATATTGATGGAACAGAATTCAAAGGTTACAACTACTTTGTAAACCTTTCGAAAAAAATAGGCGAAAATCATCGGATTTCGTTCACCTCATTCGGAGCACCTCAGCGTCACGGTCAGCGCCAGAACAGAAGCCTGATATCTACTTATCGTGAGGCTGAAAGTGGAAGAAAATTTAACCCTGACTGGGGTATTAAGAATGGTCAGGTAACACATGTTGAAGACAACTTCTATCATAAGTCGCAAAACTCTTTCAACCACTACTGGACCATTACACCTACTACCACACTGTCAACTTCGTTGTACGCCTCGTGGGGAACCGGTGGCGGTGGTGGTAAAGGTGGCGAAAGCAGCCTTTTTAACGAACGCCTGGGAGGTGATGACCAACCTATGGATCTTGACTACATTGTTGACCAGAACCGTGCCAATGGCGCACTTGGTGCTATTTCATGGTTAAGAGCATCGCACAACGACCACAGCTGGTATGGCATGCTATCATCGCTTGATACTAAAATATCTGACGAACTAACCTTTGTGGGTGGTATCGATTTAAGAACTTATACCGGACACCACTTCTACGAAGTTACCGATTTAATGGGTGCCCAGTACATTGAAGACGACAGCGATATTAACGAACCTAACCGCGTATTAAAAGTGGGCGATAAGTACAATTACTACAACGACGGTGTTGTGGGTTGGCAAGGTCTTTTTGGTCAGCTTGAATACTCGAACGATGTATTGTCGGGTTTTGTTTCGGCTTCTTTGTCAAACACCTCTTACAAACGAATCGACTATTTCAACTATTTAGATTCAGATCCGCTTCAGGAAACTGATCGTTACAATTTCCTTGGTTTTATGCTTAAAGGTGGTGCCAACTACAACATTAACGAAAACCATAACGTTTTTGCCAACATTGGTTATTTTGAAAAAGCTGCCGGTTTTGATGCTGTATTCCTGAATTTCAACAACGAAACCATTAACGAAGATGCAGAAAACCAAAAAATCTTTAGTGTTGAGTTAGGTTACGGCTACCGTACCCGTAATTTTAACGCCAACATTAACGTATACCGTACCGCCTGGAACGACCGTACATTTACCGAAGTTCGCACAGGCACCGATGGAGAACAATATTTCCTTAATATGCTGGGAGTAAACGCGCTTCACCAGGGGCTTGAGGTTGATATGAAATGGGATATCTTAAGCAACCTGAGCTTAACAGGTATGTTATCTGTAGGCGACTGGAAATGGAAAGACGATGTACTGGATGTACAGGTTATTGATGAAAACCAGCAACCCATTGGCGACCCCATCAACCTTTACATTAAAGACATGAAGGTGTCGGATGCCGCTCAAACAACTGCTGCACTTGGAATGGAATACCAACTGTTACCCAAATCATTTGTAACGCTTGACTATTACTATTTTGCTGATTATTTTGCTGATTTCAGTCCTGAAAACGTAACCAGCGAGGGAACACCACAACCATGGAAAGCTCCTGATTATGGTTTGTTCGATTTTGGTGTACGCCACGGATTTAAAATCGGCGATTTTGATGCGACCCTTATCGGCTCTGTATTTAATGTTTTCGATACCGATTACATAGCCGATGCAATTAACGGCTCGGAAAACAATGCTGAAACGGCCCTGGTATGGTATGGATTTGGCAGAACATTTAGTGCCAGTTTAAAAATTGATTTTTAATTAAAAAGACATGAATAAGATGAAACAAGCAAGCGATGGCCTTTCTAATTCAGCCTGCGTTTTTGCACAAGTATCATCAAATTCCGCTATAATTTAAAAAATTAACGAGATGAAAAAAATAACATTCATATTCGCAATACTTGCATTAATTTTTGCCTCAGCGTGTAATTCGCTCGACGATATTCATGAGGAAATTGATGCGAAAGACAACCCCATTGTTGGTGATGCAGAATACACGCTGACCGACGAAGATTACGACGAACTGGAACTGGATTACGGCAACTTCAGCAGTGTTGACGATGCCAAAGCTGCGCTTCCCGGATTTTTATCAACCAAGTACCCGGTTTGGGGTAAAGGTTCTTCTGTTTTAGTTGGTTACAAACTTTATGTAGGCAGCGCTCCGGGCGTAAGCGACTATACTTATGCCGACGATTACTACCTGTCAAATAAAGATTATCCGCAGGGGCCAATTGGTGCTGTAGGTTTCTTCCCCGATGAAGATGCAGCCGATTACCTGGCTGACATACTTGCTGCCAACGTTAGCAGCCCGTCAGAAGGCGATAACGTACTGGCCAGATACAAAGATTACACCAGTGAACCTGTTGCCGGATACTCTGATTTTTATGCAGTAGATTTCACCGATGGCGGCCTGCACTCGTTTGAAGCCGTAAGCATTGTTGGCGACCAGGCTTGGGAAGGCAGCAACTACGGTGCAAAAATGTCGGGGTTCTCAGGCGGTAGCCAGGAAAACGAAGACTGGCTGATTTCTCCTGAAATTGACCTGACCGGAGAATCGAACCTGCTTTTCCAGGTAAGCCAGATTATCAACTATTCAACCCAACTTGACCTGCTGAATGTTATGGTTTCAAAAAATTATACTACCGGTTCGGCACCAAGCTCGGCAACCTGGGAAGCTTTAACCATTGAAACCAAACCTGAAGGTAAAAACTGGGATCCGGTAGTTTCAGAACTGGTAGATTTTTCAGCTTTCGAGGGTGAAACCATCCACATTGCATTTAAATACCAGTCGACAACCGGAACATCGGCAACATGGGAAATTGAAGACTTTGTAATTAAAGCTGCAGGTGTTGAAGGCGAAACTGCCAGCCGCGAGATTTTCTACACTTTTGCCGACGGCGAGTGGGAACCGGCAGAAGGTGTTTACTTTGTGAGCGATGATGATTTTGATGCCATGGGTGAAGACTACGGTCGCCCGGGTTACTACAATAACTTTAGCAGCTCGATTTCGCCAAACGATTACCTGCCAACATTTATGGCTACCAACTACCCTTACGGGCAGGCCGACGACGAAATGATTATCGTTTACGATTATTACTCAAGCTCGAGCGGTGCACAGTGGAGAGGTACCTTGTTTACCTTTACAGCCGGCGAATGGATGGCCTACGAATCGGTACAGGATGTTACCTTGCAATTTGCCCACGATGGCAATGTTTGGGTACCTGACAATACCATTAAATACACATTGTTAAGTTCCGACTACGATCATATTGTTGCCACATTAGGAACGAAATACCCAACAGAAACAGCCAACATGGCCAGTTACGGAAACTTTAACGGTTTCTCGTGGGATGCTGATATGATTCTGGAAGCCATTGTTGCTGTAATTGAAAAGAACTACCCATCGGCAGAAGAAGGACAGAAGTTTGCTGTTACCTACTCTATTTACGATGGATCAACACACGACGACACCATTTATATTATTAAAAAAGGTGGTGTTTACGTTCTTCAGGAATAGAATACCTTAACTCAATATAAAGAAAGCCGCTTTTATGCGGCTTTTTTTATGCTTCAAAACCAAACATTTAACCGATATCACTGTTTTTTCTACAGGAATTTATATTTTTGCGCCCTGTTTATTCAGAACAAGAGAGATGGAACAGCTTCAGATAAATAAAATGTTGGAAGAAAAGGGTTATATCGAGGAAACGATTGATCCGAATGTAAAACTGGTTGAAGAAATCAATCGCTTGAAAAAGGAAAAAAACGCTGTAATCCTTAGTCATTTTTACGTTGAGGGAGCCTTACAGGACATTGCCGACTATGTGGGCGACAGCCTCGGACTGGCACAGGCAGCAGCAACTACCGATGCAGAAATGATTGTTTTTGTGGGGGTTCATTTTATGGCCGAGACAGCAAAAATTATCAATCCCGATAAAAAAGTTATTCTTCCTGATTTAAAAGCAAGCTGCTCGCTGGCCGAATCGGCACCCGCCGACAAGTTTGCCGAATTTAAGGCACAATATCCCGACCATAAGGTAATAACCTACATTAATGCAACGGCTGCATTAAAAACAATGACCGATATTGTGTGTACATCGGCCAATGCCAAACAAATTGTTGAAAGTTTTCCGAAAGACGAAAAGCTGATTTTTGCTCCTGACAAAAACCTGGGCAATTACATTAACAGCATTACCGGCCGCGAAATGGTGCTTTGGGACGGCGCTTGTATGGTACACGAGCAATACTCGGTGGAGAAGATTGTTGATTTAATGGACGAGCATAAAGATGCCGAGTTTATCGCGCATCCCGAATGTGAAAAGCCTGTACTTTTACTGGCAAAACATATTGGCTCAACCACATCGCTGCTCAACTACGTGCAAAAAAGCGATGCCAAAAAGTTTATTGTTGCCACCGAAAGTGGTATTCTGCATCAAATGACCAAAGCTTGTCCGGATAAGATTTTTATTCCGGCACCATCGGTTGATTCTACCTGCGGCTGCAACGATTGCGAATATATGAAACTCAACAGCCTGCAAAAACTATACATTTGCTTAAAACACGAATTACCCGAGGTTACCTTACCAAAAGACGTAATTGAAAAGGCCCGTTTGCCTATTCAACGCATGCTGGAGATATCGAAATAAAAAGTTTAGAGTATCGTTTTATTGTCATTTCAACGCGTGTGCGAGGAGAAAACTGTTAGAGATTTCAGGTTCGCAATGCCTAATAAACAGCAACAAATACTTTAATCGTAAAAAAATCCACGTGCACGGCCATAACGTTTTAAATTCCGGTATTCCCAGGGCTGCATTTTTTGCTGGCTCCTGAAAAACTGCGAGAAACTGCTTTGCGAAAATCCCAAAATCTTACCAATGGTTTTAAAGGTAAAATCGGTATGTTCGATTAAATCGCAGGCTACCAAACAGAGGTATTTGTTTATCCAGTGGTGCGCCGTCATTCCCGACATACAGCGAATTGCCCCGTCAAAATGTTTAACATTAACACCCAAGATCCTGGCATAATCTTTCGCATCGCGCTTACCATAAATAAGCACCATATTGGCAAACATATTCATATAGTTATTTTCGCTCACCTTATTCTCGCGAACAAGTGCCGAGCGTGCTTTTATTTCTTTCCCGGGATTATCGATTAAACCATTGTAGAGTTGAGCCGGTGTAATAGGAGTAAAATTGTTTGTGGACATAACAGGTTTTTTCTTAAAAATAGCAAATTTCGTCTTTCCTGCCATACATTAGTTTTATTTCTTTATCAAAAAGTGTATTTTGCTAAAACAACATTTACTATTCTTTAGAAAATAGCAATATTTCCTAAAATATAACTACGTATTTATTATGAAAAAGTACCTTTTGGTTAAATATTGCTACCTTTTCTTTAGGAAAAAGGGGGATTTGATTAAAACTAATGATGTATTTGCTTAAACCTGATGATAAGCTCCGGAAAGAACAACACTATACAACAGTGGTAAAAAGAAATAGATTATTAGAAAACCTGTTACCGATTTCTTCACGCGCACGCGTTAAAATGACAGCCTCCCAAAACCCGCAGCTTCTTAATTTATTGCCGAAACGACTACCGAATCGGTAGCCACCACATTTTCAACCAGCAGGTTTTGCTGCGATACCTCGATGGCACGCAACAGCGTTTTATCAATTTGTTTGATAATGGGGTAAAAACCTTCTTCGCCAATGATGTTGCGGGCAATGTAGGCTTTTAGCTGAGTATTAATAATTTCTCCCGAAGTTTGTAGTCCCTCGTTGTCTTTACGCACTCCTTTTTCGCTGGCATAGGCTACAAATTCGTTAAGCACGCCCTTTTTATCCAGAAAGCTCTCAAAAGCACCGGCGTCAGACAGTGCGGTTAGTTCATCGCGGTGGGCATCGGCGTAGGCATAGGCAAACGAATATATCAGGCCTTTGCGGAAAATCTGGTCGAAATAATTCGAGTTTCCCGAGGTATCAACCGGAACAAAAAAGTCGGGCATAATTCCGCCGCCACCATAAACCACACGGCCACCTTTTGTTTCGTACCTGAGCGAATCGGCAAAATGAATGCTGTCGGCTACCAGCTGTTCCATGTTATGAAAACGTTCGTAAATATGGTTGTAATATTCTTCGTTACCGTCTTCGTACGAGCTTTGTATGCAGCGTCCGCTGGGGGTATAAAACCGTGCAACAGTCAGGCGTAGTGCCGAACCATCCATAAGTGGTATTTGTTCCTGCACCAATCCTTTACCAAACGAGCGACGACCAATTACAAAGCCCCTATCGTTATCCTGCATGGCTCCGGCAAAAATCTCGCTTGCCGATGCCGAAAATTCGTCAATCATTACATAAACCTGTATATCAGTAAAAGTAGCTTTTGCCGATGCATTGTAGGTTTTTCGGGGTTGGTTCAGGCCCTCGGTATACAAAATGGGCTCTCCTTTTGCAAGAAACTCGTCGACCATTTGCAACACACCCACCAGCGAACCTCCCGGATTGCTGCGCAAATCAACAATCACCTTTTTGGCACCTGAAGATTGTAGCTTTGTCATTCCCTGCATAAACTCCTGGTAAGTGGTGTTGGCAAAGCGGCTTATTTTTATAAAACCGGTTTGTTCGTCAATCATATACGACACATCAACACTGTACAGTGGAATGTCGCCGCGTGTAATTTCAAAATCGAGTTCTTCTTTGTAGCCTTTTCTCACCACCCCAATGCTTACTTTCGAGTTTTTTTCGCCCCGAAGTAAACTAAGTACGGTATTGTTTTGTACCTCAACGCCGGCAATTACCGAGTCGTTCACACTCACAATACAGTCGCCGGGCAGTACGCCCACCTTGCTCGACGGGCCACCGGAAATAACTTCAATTACACGCACCGTATCTTCCTGAATGGAAAACTGAACACCAATTCCGGAGAAATTACCACTCATCTCTTCCTGAACTTCCTGCATGGCTTTAGCGGGAATATAACTGGTGTGCGGATCGAGGTTTTTTAACAGCTCCGGAATGGTTTCTTCAACAATTTCTCCGGTATTTACGCTATCAACATAGCCGCGCGAGATTAAATCGAGAATAGTAGAGATTTTATTTGTTTGCGCCAGGCCAAAACCATTAAATGCCGGTTGTGCATTGCGGTTAAGCAGATTACCGATTAAAATTCCGATAGCCACTGCCATAGCAATTATTACGGGTAAAAGTATTTTTGTTTTATTATTCATCGTTCTATATTTTCAGTGGCACGTTTTCAGCTTAAATACTAAGAATCATTACCGGCTTAAGCCATTATCGACGAGTTTTTGTGCGTATTAAATATCCACCTGTCGCACCTCAATATCGGCGCGTTTAAGCAGGTTTATGCCATCTTCAAGGCGGTAGCTTTCGGTAAATACCACACGTTTAATTCCGGCCTGGATAATTAGTTTTGAACATTCGAGGCAAGGAGAAGAAGTTACGTACAAAGTTGCTCCATCGCTGCTGTTGCCCGATTTTGCTACTTTGGTAATGGCATTGGCTTCGGCATGCAAAACGTATGGCTTTGTTTTGTTGTCTTCATCTTCGCACACATTTTCAAACCCCGACGGCGTGCCATTATAACCGTCTGAAATAATCATTTTATCTTTTACAATCAGTGCTCCTACCTGGCGTCGTTTGCAATACGAATTTTGTGCCCATATATCAGCCATTTTCAGGTAACGCTGATCGAGTAGTCGCTGTTTTTCGTCAATCGTCATATATCTTTATTCTTTAATTGAATGGGTATTGCTTTTTTGCAACGATTACAAATGTAATACTGATTTTGAATAAACCGGATAATTATAACACCGATACAGGCTTTGTGTTTGATTTTAAGAATTTTTAAAGATTCACAGGTTCTCAGAAGGAACTCGAGCGCTGTATGACGACACCCATTTTTACGTTCATCTATTTCGTGCCGGAAGCTATACTATTTATAGTAAAATACTGACAAGGCACAAATTGCCTCAATTTTAAATGGTCTACTAGTAATTAAATCACATCAGTGTCAGACTACAATTTTTTTGATACCGTATTAAAAATATGGAAGAAACTCCACCAACAAAAAACGCCGCAAAAGCGGCGCTCAAATCAATTTTGAATATTTGTACTATTCTTTTATTAAAAGCCAAACATCTGAATATTTTGCGAAAGCATTACGTACCTGCGATACACGGCTTCGGGCTTCGCTTTCGCTTTTGTATGAGTTTACACACACCCTGTAGTAACCTGTTTCGCTGTGCAGGATTATTGGTGTAAAACCCTCGTCAAGTAGTGTAGTGCGGAAATTTTTAGCGTTATCCAACTGGCTAAACGAGCCTAAAATAACAAAGAAGGTATTTCCGGCATTTGCATTTTGGTCGCTCTGATTAGTAAAAGAAACCTGCTCTTTGCGCACTGCAATGGGTTTTTCATCCACAACCGGTTCGGGTTTTGGTGCCACTGTTGGCTTGCTATCTGTTGTTTCGCTTCCGGGCACGGTAAACACCTTTGTAGGGGCTGTATTGTCTGTAGTATACGCCGATTCGGACTGAGCCGGTTGTTTAAATATTTTACATGATGATGTGGCCACTGCTAAAACCACTAATAAAATAACTAACCTATTCATTCGCTTTAATTTTTAATGATAACTAACAAAACCTGCACGTAGTAAGGCTGAAATAATGCTTTAACAATGCTGGTTTTCGATTATTTCTGTTTCTGTTTAAATTCGATAACGAAGATACGCAATATGCCTGCGTCCGTTTGGAAATACAAACGCGAGTTTTGCACAGCTTGTTGTTCGCAACTGTAAAATAATCGAATTAAATTGGCTATTTCTTGCACTTGGCTCCGGCGCCACCACCACTAAAAAATAACATAACCCCAATAAGAAAACCAAAGTTGTACCAGCCGCCAGCATTGGGGAAGGCATAAATTTCATAGTCGGTAAAAAGGCTTGCAATAAAACTAAACAGAAGAATAAAACCATGAAGCACTCCTTTTAAAAACCCTGGCGGATCGGTAACATTCTCTAAGGATTGAGTAGCACATCCGGTAAAAAGCAGGGCAGCCACCACTACAATGGAAAGCAGAAAAAATATACGTTTCATTTTGTTTTGTTTTGATGAATGAGAAACTAAAAAAGGATCGTTGCAAAATTAGAACTACCGCATGCACAAGTTAGCTTATCCAGGGCGAAAAGAAAAACAGAACCACTTATTCTTTAATGATTTCTTGCATAAACTTTACAAAATCAGGCGTATTCAATCTTTCGTTTAGCATAACAAAGTGTGGATTTATTAGGATTGCCTTGTTGTACGCCATGGTTTCAAAGGTGTCTTGCCTGAAAACCACACCTCCAAACTCTTCTACCATTAACTGCCCCGGTGCGGTATCCCATTCCGAGCATGGACCTGCTTTCAGGTACATATCGGCATTACCTAAAATCATTTGAATTTGTTTTTTTGAACTGCCGCAATGTAAAATTTCCAGCTCAAAACTGCGTTTCATCTTTTCGATTAATTCCGCCTCGCGGGGTTTAAAAAACGAACGACTGGTGGCAATACGTATTTTCCCCTTGTAGGTATCGGGTTTTTCAACTGCCTTTGTTGTTCCCCGGGTTACAAATTCAACAATACCATTTCCCTTATCGCAGTACCAGCCTTTTTCTTTTAAAGGTTCGTAAATCCACCCTGTTACAGGCACGGTTTTATGAATAAGGGCGATGTTTATACAGAATTCGCCATTGCGTTTTATAAATTCTTTAGTTCCGTCGAGCGGATCAACCAGGAAGTAATACTCCCAGCTTTTTCTGATTTTGTATTCCGGGAAATTTGTTTCTTCATCGAGAACCGGTATTTCAGGAAAAATTTGAGCGAGGCCGGCATTAATTATTTCACTCGATGCTTTATCAGCTTTTGTAACAGCAGTATTATCGGCTTTTACCTGCTCATCAAAGTCGTTACTTTCATAAACTTCAATAATCGCTTTCCCGGCTTTTGCCAGTACATCATTAACTCCGTGTATTTTGTTTATGTCCATATTGCTTTTGATTCCTGTAAATTTACGTTATCTGTGCTACCAGTTGAAAAGCAGGCACAAAAAACAAGAGCTATTTAAATGTTTCTTTACAAACCGGCTACAAACTTATTTTAATGCGTTTCGTAATAGAATTACTACCTTTTGGCAGATTTAGCACCTATGATATTTGGTAGAAATAAAAATAGAGCAATGGCAGTAGCGGGGCAGTTTTACCCTGCTTCGCCCGAAAAATTGCGGGCGCAACTAGATGAATATTTTCAGGAAGCTGCTAAAATTGACACCGACCAAACCTTACGGGCCTTAATTGCTCCGCATGCGGGATATGTGTTTAGCGGAAAAGTGGCAGCAGCAGCTTTTAAACAAATTCCACCCGGAAAAAAATATAAAACTGTTTTTGTGCTTGCGTCCAGTCATCGTTATTCGTTTAACGGAGCTTCGGTTTATACCCGGGGAAATTACGAAACACCCTTAGGCGAAATTCAGGTAAACACAACCGTGGCCAAAAAGCTACAAGCCGCATCATCGGTATTTACCGAACATTCCGACTCGCATAACTACGAACACAGTTTAGAGGTGCAGCTCCCCTTTTTACAGTACCGACTGGGCAATGAGTTTTCGCTGGTACCCATTATTCTTGGCACCCATTCAGCCAGCCACTGTAAAAAACTGGCGGAAGCATTGCGTCCCTATTTTACAGCTAACAATTTATTTATAATCAGTAGCGATTTCTCTCATTTCCCAGCCTGTAACGATGCCATTTCAACTGATTTACTTACCGCTGATGCCATTTGCACAAATAATGCCGACGAACTTTTAAAAACACTTGAAGCCAACAAAAAGAAAGCAATTTCCAACCTTGATACCTCGTTGTGTGGCTGGACCTCGGTGTTAAGCCTGCTCTACCTTACGCAAAACAGTAAGTTCGATTATAGAAAGCTGGCTTACCAAAACTCGGGAGATAATGCCTTGTATGGCGATAGAGAAAGGGTTGTGGGCTACTACGCAATTGGCATTTACGAACGACCTGTATTTCGAATAAGTAAAACCGAACAGGTGGAGATTTTGCAATGGACCCGGAATGCCATTGCCCGCTTTCTGGGCAAAAAAATAACTGAAGCAAAAACAAAAAAAAGTAGAATACTGGAAACCAAAGCCGGTGTGTTTGTAAGCATTTATATAAATAACGAACTGCGCGGTTGTATAGGTGGCTTTGCAGGCGAAAAAACACTGCGTGAGATGATAAGCACCCATGCGGTATCTGCTGCCAACGACAACCGTTTCAATCCGGTTGAACCTTTTGAGCTTGAAAACATGAGCCTGGAAGTTTCGGTGCTTACACCATTAAAAAAAATCCATTCGATTGATGAGTTTCAACTGGGAAAGCATGGCATTTACATAAAAAGCGGATTTAACTCGGGCACTTTTCTGCCTCAGGTTGCCGAAAAAACAGGATGGAGCAAGGAAGAGTTTTTGGGAAGATGCGCAAAAGACAAAGCCGGCATAGGCTGGGAGGGCTGGAAAACTGCCGAGCTTTATACTTATGAAGTGGCAATTGTAAAAGAGGTTTAGGAAAATATTTCGTGAAGGACATTTAACGACTTGATTTCGCCAAGCGTATCAAAATGAAGTTTATAATAATCTACCAAACTTTTTAGCATCGAATCGCGCAGGTTCCGCGACAGCTTTAATTCATGCAGCTCGTTAATTTTTAACAGGGCAAGTTTTATCAACTGCGCTGTAATTTCCTTATTGGCAAACATAGGGTGCGACGGCTCGAAAGGCACTACGGCACCTTTTTTTAAATCGAGCCAACCTTCGAAACCTGCCTGTGCAGTATCGGGCATAAACCCGAGGTACTCGGTTAAACGAAATAAAAAATACAAGTGAAAATTAGCCTTACCTTCCTCCATGAGGTCGAGGAATAAGAGGGCGTGTTTTACAAAATTAAACAACTCGGGGTAGCTTTCTTGTTCGTGTATGGTTTTATACAACAATTCAGCCAGAAAAAGGGCCTGTGTCGACTTTGTAATATCATAAGGGATATCCTGATAGGCGTTTAAACTTTTTATCGTTTTTATCCGCTGTATATCGCGCGATTGTTTTTGGTAAGCTTCCAGTTCAACCAAAAACAAAGGCTGCAACACACTGGCCTTGTTTTTTGCCTTTTTGTTTCGCACGCTATTAACCATATAGCTTTGCCGGCCAAAATCTTTGGTAAAAATAGTGGCAATTACACTGCTTTCGCCATATTTTATAGTATGCAAAACTATACCTTCGGTTGCTGCAATCATGAAATACTCGGGCCTTAAAAAACGGGATTAGTGTATAAAAAGTATTTTTGTAATATGCGTTTCTTCACCTTTTTCATCGTTACAAAACACCAGGTAAACGCCGGTTTTTACCCGATTACCATTCAGGTTGTTTCCATCCCACACTGCCTGGCCGCCAAACGAGGTTGTTTTATAAACAAGGTTTCCGCTGATATCCGTAATTTTTACATCGGTATTTTCAATTAATCCGGCAATGGTTACCGGGCCATCGTAGGTTTCGCGAACCGGGTTTGGGTACACATAAACATCGCTGTACGAATTGGCTCCTCCGGTTGCTTCTCCCTGGTACGAAATGAGTCCTTTATCGGTACCAAAAAATACTTCACCATTTTTTTGGTTGATCGCAATTGAAAGAATGTTATTTGAAAGCAGCGGACTGTTTTCGGTAGTAAAATGCAACACTTCTGCTTCGCCACTTTCCGACACCAAAAACACACCTGAACTTTTTGTTCCCAGCCATTTGCGGTTGGCTCCGTCTACGGCAATTGCTGTTACTGTTTGCGTTTCCAATAGCGGGTGATAAATGCCATCGTCGAGATCGAGCCCCGGCTGGGTGGCATAAAAATTATCTGAACTCCATATTCTTGAAGGACTACTATACACGGCTACTCCTTTCGAGCTACCAATCCAAATGGCACCATCCTGATCTTCAGCGATAGAGTAGACGTCATTCATTCGGGTAGTAATCTGGTCGGTTCCGTTACTAAAGTAGGTGGTTACCAGCAAGCGTTTTTTCTGGTCGCCATTTTTGCTGAGCACATAGGCATCGTGCCCTCCCGGGACAAGCAGCCACTTATCGTCGTTTTCATTAACAATAATATCGGTTACATTGTATTTGTTGGCAATTTCGGGCAGTTCAAACGATTCCCATTCGCCGGCCGGCGATAATTTGTGCACGTTATGCGAACATTCTGCATTCGTCAACCAAAGGTTTCCGTCCGAATCAAAACTTAAGCCTCCAACGCGTGTAAAAGGCTCGTTTGGCTGTTCGGGTAATGCCGACTCCAACGGACTGTTCAGGTTAAAATACCTTTCCACCAATTCATCATTACGGTATTCCAACAGGCCACCGCCCCAACTGGCTACAAAAAAGTGGCTGGGGTCTTTTGGGTCCACCTCAATAGCTACAATATTATGAAAGCCTTGCAGTTCAGGGTGTGTTTGTTTTGAGAAATAGGTCCAACCATCGGTACCAAAACGCTGAAAAAGTGGCTCGACATACCCTACTGTACTTCCTGGTGCCATCCATACATCGGAATTGAAAGCACCCACAAAAAACATATCGTTATTAATTGGCCCGGGCGGGAGCGTCTGTTCAAAACTTTCGCCTGAATAGCGTACCAAAACTTCATTTCTATCAGCAATCCAAATTATTCCGCTGTTTGAAACACCCGCACTTTGCGGAGCAATGCTATCATCGGTACGGTTGCTAAAAACATATTGTTTAATCTCGCCAATTTTCGAATGATTATTATCGATTACAAAAACGGCATCGCGGCTGGCAATGGTCAAATAACCGGCGTTGCTTTGCATATCTGCCACATAGCCAATCGAGGGATTGTAGGCTTCCCAGTTACCGTTGCTGTTGATAAACATTTCATCCTGGTACCACTCGCCGGCAGCATAGTTGGCAATAATATTTCCGGCATGCAAAACCAGGTGGTTAAAATTTCCGTTAGGATATGCAATGTTGCTAACCTTAATCCAATTGGCAAAATTAGCCAGGTTGGGTTCATTCTTGTCGGCCTGATAAATGCCCTGGTTGGTAGCTGCAAAAATAGAAGTACCATCGGTTTCCACATCGTTAATTTCCATGGCTGTTCCCCCATCGCCAATGTAATAAGTGTCTTTTATTTCTTGTTTTGCGAGGTTTAACACCACAATTCCAAAGCCACAGGCGAGGTAAGCCTCATCTCCCGAAAAACAGATATTATTTATGGTTTTACTTCCCGCAATTGTTTTTCGTTTTATATCGGATAAATTTACCACATGGCCATCGTTAAAGAGCAGGTCGATATTGCTGTTGGTATAGGCAATTACCAACACCTGGTTATCGTTACTGTAGGCAATTGTTTTTACACCAAAATCAGACAGTTCAACGGCATCGCCAAATTTATTTACACTATTGTCTTCAAGGTCGTAGTAAAACAATCCGCCATCGGTTACACAATAAACTTTATTGGGCGAAACTGCAATTTTACTGGCATTGTTATACGAGAGATAATCTTTCCACGAGCCCTGTTCACGTTGGGCGCTAGCGGCAAAAGCCACCAAAATTAATACGGTAATAAGTATAAAACGATGCATCATTTAATCCAGCTTTTTTAAATAGTCAACAAGTTTCTGAACGGCTCTTCCCCGATGACTGATTTTGTTTTTTTCGCTTAGTTCCATCTCGGCAAACGACCGGTTTTCTCCTTCAGGTTTAAAAATGGGATCGTAGCCAAAACCCGCTCCCCCCTGTTTTTCTCTTAGTATTTCTCCATCTACAATTCCTTCAAATTGTTTCTCTTCGCCGTTAATAACCAGTGAAATTACAGTTCTAAAACGTGCTTTTCTATCATTTATTTTGGCCAGTTTATCCAGTACTTTTTTCATGTTGGCTTCTGCACTTTTTTCTTCGCCGGCGTAACGGGCCGAATACACTCCCGGTTCTCCGTTCAGGGCTTCTATTTCCAGCCCGGTATCGTCGGCAAAACAGTTTATGCCAAATTTATCGTACACAAAAAAAGCTTTCTGGCTCGCATTCCCATCGAGTGTTGGTTGTTCTTCCGGAATATCCTCAAAACACTCAATATCTTTCAGGCTTAAAAGCGTAAAATGATTACCTAAAATAGCTTGCAGCTCTTCAAGTTTATGTCTGTTATTGGTTGCAAAAACAAGTTTCATAATTGTAGAATTTCGCGTAAAAATAAGTAAAATGGTTCTACTTTTGGGGCAGTTTGTGGTTTGCCTGCTATTTGTATTCCATTTTCACTTTTAACTCGGCCAAATCAAAGCTTATTCGTTTTCTGTTCCAGAAGTAAATATGCACCTCATCGCCTTCCTCTAAATTAAAATTGTAATTTTTTACACCTGCAAACCGCGACCATTCGTCGGAAGCAAAAACAAAGTTTCCCAAATCCGTCGAATAATAGTCAAGTTGATCTTTGTTTCGTTTTACTGAAATAACCAGGTTTATCCCATCCGTTTTTTGGCTTAACCGCAAATCGCCCAAAACACTTATTTTACTGAGGTTTTTGGTAGTTGAGTCGACTGCAAACTGTAAGGATGCCCCCCATTCATCACTTTCTGTAAAAGTATAAAAGCAGTTTCCCGACAGCGTATCATGAGCCACGCGTTTCCAATCGAATGACCATCCCGATTGATTCCCCTCCTCAAAATTTTCAACAAAGCTGTAATCTACGGCATGGTGTTTTCTGGCCACAATCAACCCCGAATTTCTGCTGGTAATTATTTGCTTTTCGTCGGGAAAAAAGGATAAAAACAGCGCTAGAACCTCGTCACTCACTCTGGCATTGGCCCAGGCAAAAGCAAATATTGGCGTTGTTGTTTTTGCCAGTATCTGACCAAAACCGGCTACATTCATATTTTCATCCAGAAAGGACTGGTAGTCTGCATTCGGCATGGGTTCGTGGCTGGCCGATGCTACACTTAAAAAGGTGGTAACGGCATTGCCCTTTTTATTTTTTAATACTTCAAATTCATTTTTAATTTGAGGCAATAGTCCCTGCTTGTTTTTAGCATAAAGGTATCGGTTAAGAGCTGTTAAAGCAATTATAACCATGCAGCTTCCATACAACACATATAGCATGTATTTTTTTTGAGTGGGTCTTTCTTTGCACTGCTGCTTTAACAGCAACAAGCTCAGCGCCAGCATAACCAAAACCGAGAATACAAAAGCAAACAGCACCACATTATTTCGGTAGCGAAACTCTAGCAGATGCTTTCCTGCAGGTAACAAAACCGACATTAATGCAAAATTACTTTTGAACAGGGTTTGTTTGTTTCCATCGACAAAAACCTGCCACCCCGAAAAATAATTTTGCTGAAAAACAAGCAGTTGCTCGTGTTTTGTTTCGGTTTGTAACTGTATATGGTTGGGCGAGTAACTGTTAATTGACATTTGGTCTGTCGTTTCGGTTTTTAAGGCACGGCCTTTTAAGCTGTTGAAATCTTCTTTGGCAAGCAAAACGGTACGTTTACCCAGACCAATGGTATCAGCTAACGCTCGTACATCATCAGTAAAAAACAACACGGGTTGCTTTTTCATGGCTTCCAGCAACTTTGGGTAATTTCCGGTTAAATGGTAGTAAGCATCGGTTTTAAACGATACCAGCCCATCAAAAGTTACCCGCTTAGGAAATACATTGTTGTTTTTCCATGTAAACTCGTTGGATGCAGCATGGTCTGAGTTAGCCCCAATTGCCTGTTTGCCTGGTATCGGGAATCCTTTGGGTTCCGATTTTAAATAGTTGCTAAATTCAACAGGATCAACATTACCTGTTACCGTATGTTTTTGGTTAAATTGAGTGGAAACAATGCCATCAGCCGCAAATAGCAACACCAAAAGCACAGCTCTTTTTTTTGCTGAACCGGCAAACACAAAAAACCAGGCTACCAGCAAAATAATCTGAACAACACCCTGAACAATTAAAGCCTGCTGACGACTTAAAGCCCTATTGCCTGGCGTAATTAATTGCTTTAAGTCAAAAGTGTTTAAGCCTGCTTCTGTTTTTACTAAAGAATAGATGATAACAGACAAAACAAAAAGTATTAAGAAGCCAGTGAACGCGGTATGCCTCTTTTTCTCCGTTGCCGAAAAATTTTCAAGGTTAACATTTAGCGCAGCATAAGTTAAAAAGCCAAAAATACACACAGCCCTAAAAATGGCAGGGTATTTAAACAGGTTCATAAACGGAAAGTAATCGAACAAGAATTGTCTTAAATAAAAACCATCGCCAAGTGCAACCAGGCCACAAGAAATAGCCGAAAATAAAAATACCAACGAAAGTTTGTTTTTGACTTTGACACTAAATGCCTGCAAAAACAGAAGCAGTCCGAACAGTCCGAAGTAAGCATTCGACATGCTCGGGTCGGTTTGAAAATAGGCCTGATCGCTTGTGCAGGCCAGCGGAAAAAGTAAGGACCAAAAAGACTGCACCGTAAATGGATTTAACAGCGTAGCCTCGAGTGTTAAGCCCGAATAGCGCTCTAAAAATGGCTTGGCCTGAACAAAAGCAACAATTAAAACAGTGCTTCCGGCCAATACAATAGCGGCCACAAGAATATGTTGCATCAGAAATGATTTGACAACTTTTTTCTCGTTACCTTTTTGGAATAAATAGTAAACAAAAAAAACCAGCAACAAATAAATGGTAATTATGGTAAGCCCCGGATAACTGGCAAAAACCATTAGCAAAAAAACCAGCGAAAAACGAAGCAGGCTTTTGCTGTTAAGCCCTTTTGCAAACTGCAAATAGCTGGCTACAACGAGTGGCATCAGCGCATAACCAATTATAAAACCCAGGTGCTGGGCATGCCCCACCGTAAAGCCTGAAAGCATATAGGCAATAGATAAACTCAGAGCCGTTAATTCGTTGCTTGCCAGGGTGCGTAAAAAATACCGAAAACAAATGCCTGCCAAAAAAACATAAACTAAAAAAACATATTGCAGGGTAATGTTGGAGTAGCCAAATGTATTGGCAACAATCCAAAATTCTGGGTTAAACACCGATACAAGATCAGCATAAAACGGCACTCCGTAAAGCATATATGGGTTCCAAAACGGAAAGCTATTGTTTAACACCGCTTCGGAAAAGAAATAACGTGCCGGCAAATAGGCATCCACAAAATCCCATTTCATGCCATTTTTAAGGAAAGCGACCTGCCAAAAAGCAAGCGTGGCAACTGCCAGCAAAATAAAGGTTCCGTACTTTTTTATGAATTGGTTGTTTTGCAATTTTTCGGTGCTATTTTTCTCAAAAATAACATCAATTGGCAAATAGTTTGGCTTTTGCTTTTAAAGTTTTCGTTTCTACACAGCTGCAGGTGGCCAGGCATTCATTTTAAGTGCCCATACCAAAACCGGTACTTAGGGGCACAAAGAAGCCGCTTGATTATCATCAGCGGCCTGTCATTTACTGATATTTTCTTTAATCGCAGGTACAGGTTTCCAAACAGTCAACAATCTGGCTTAAAATGGTATACCGTAGGTAATAATAGGTGTTCTTTCCTTCTCGCTTTGAACATAAAACACCTTTGTCGCGCAATATTCCTAAATGATGAGAAGTGGTTGACTGCTCAATTTTCAGCAATTCATGAATTTCTGTAACGGTTAATTTTTTACCGCCCTCCAGGTGTTTTAAAATAGCAATTCGCATAGGGTGTGCCATTGCTTTTAACATGCTTGCCGCAATTTCTAAACGTTCGATATTTAACTCCTTGATATCTACCATGGCTACATCTTTAAAAATGCAAATATATAAATATTTAAGACTTGTTGTTTTCTTTTTGTTTAAGGATAAGCGCCATTTGTGCAAAATGCATAAATAATTGTTTTTTTCAGCAAAAGGCTCTGTTTTTATTTAAAATTATTCTATGTTCGTTCATCGAAAGAGAAGAGGTAACAAGGAATGACGACGATAAAGAAAATAAAGGCCCCCATTGAACAGGAACTACATGATTTTGAGCCTTATTTTAAAAAATCGTTGCAAAGCGACATACCCCTCTTAGGCACTATTCTAAACTACCTGTACCGCACCAAAGGAAAACAGCTGCGTCCGATGTTTGTCTTTTTATCGGCTAAACTGCACGGCGGAACCAACGAGTTTTCAAAACTGGCTGCCTGTTCGGTTGAATTACTGCATACGGCCACGCTTGTGCACGACGATGTGGTTGACGAATCGTACGAGCGCCGCGGATCTTTTTCGGTAAAGGCGCTTTGGAAAAACAAACTGGCTGTTTTGGTTGGCGACTACATTCTGGCACGTGGGCTTTTACTTCAGCTTGAAAATAAAAAGTATAATTTTCTGCACCTTATTTCGCGGGCTGTGCAGGATATGGCAGAAGGCGAAATACTGCAAATGAAAAAAAGCCGAAAGCTGGATATCGACGATGACACCTATTTTGAAATTATCAGAAAAAAAACAGCCTCGCTAATTGCAACCAGTATGGCCATTGGTGCTGCCTCGGCTACCGACGATGAAGCGATTGTTGAAAAGATGTACAGCATTGGCCAGGATGCCGGCATTGCGTTCCAGATAAAAGACGATATTTTTGATTACCAATCGAAAGGCCTGCTGGGCAAACCCACCGGCAACGATATTAAAGAAAAGAAAATTACCCTGCCCCTGCTGCATGTGTTAAATCAGGCTGATAAGAAAGAACGACGACGCATACTTAGCCTGATAAAACGAAAAAACAATAGCTCAACGGTGGTAAAAGAACTGATTGATATGGTTACCGAAAAAGGTGGGCTCGACTATGCCGAAATTAAAATGAACGAGTTTAAAGATAAGGCAATTGCAGGCCTGCAGGAGTTTCCTGACCTTGATGCTCGTGAATCGTTAATTGAACTGATGAACTATATTACCACGCGCAAAAAATAACCGTTGTGTTTGCGCATGTTTAATACCCTGCTATCGTTAAACAAAAGGTACTGTCCTTTTATACCTGCCAGTATCCCCGAAATTTCAGGAAACTTATCAAAACCAACACTTTTAATTTTTTCAGGAAACTGCTCAACCGGGTAGTTAATTACTGTAACCTCCTTATCTGTCGACACGTATTTCTGCAGTTCAAGGGGCAACAAGTGCACAATATGTTCTTTTTCGGCAGCCAGATCAAAATTCTTCAGCACTTCGTTTTTTAACATGGCGCGCCAGTTGGTTTTATCGGTAAAATGGTTTTTCAGAAACACCTCAATTACCCCGGCAATATGGCGATTGGGGGTGCATGCAATTTTTATGGCGTAACTGGCTCCCTGGTCAATCCAGCGTGTTGGCACCTGGTGCCCGCGGGTAACTCCCACTTTTAGCTCGCTTGATACGGCCAGGTACACATAATGATCAATCAGGTCGTGTTTTTCAGCCCATTCCATGTCGCGGGCAATGCCTAAATGTGCTTTCGACAGCTCAGGGCGAATAACAGACTCGCTGGCCTCGGGGGATGTTTGCAAACAGCTGTAACAAAACCCCTGGCTAAACGATGTTTTTGTTTTTTTTCCACACGAAATACAATTTATCTGTCCGTTAAACTGCATGGTTATTTCCTTCCCAATCAGCGCATTCATATCAATTTCATTGCTGCCAATGGGTAACGTATATTTAACCGGCACATCAAGCACGGTTTTCATTTTTCGTATGTTGCCTTCAAATTCCATGCTCACTATTTTCTGACGTGAAAATAATACAGAACTTTGAGGATGCAAGAAGGATTTGGAAATTAATCATCAAATCCCGGTCGTTTAAATTCCATCACCCCGGGAAATGTTTTTAACAATTGCTTTTTAATTTGCGATAGTTCCAGCAGAAATTTCAGGATATCGTCTTCCATTTCCTTAAAAGCGGAATAAAACACCGATAGCGCATCCATTGTGCGCCCAATAGCGATAATGGCAATTTTTGCCGATCCCAGGTTGTCCGCATACAGGCCGAACTCATCATCCGGATTGTTTTGTCGGTTTTTTAACTCCAGATGTGCACGGTGCACTTTTGCCCCGATAAAAAATCCATACCACTGGATAACCTCCATTGCATCCTGATACTTTATCATCGATGCTTCGTCGTTAATCGTTACCAGCTGCTCTGCTTTTGTTTCAAAAAACTGCTGATGCTGTTTTAACCAATTGTGAATATCTGTTCCGTAATTACGGGCTCTTATTTCAAGGGGTGTTTCAACATGCTCGGGCATTTGAAACGCTGCAACTTCATCCAGGTCAATACCTTTTTCGTCGGCATCCTCTTCCAACATTTCAAGGGTAACTTCCCAGGCCAGCCGAATCTGTTCCCAAAAGTTTTTGTTTTTTTCATCCGGGTTAAGCGGTTCAGCATCTGGTTTAACCTCTTGTTCGTGCAGGTAGGTCAGGCAGCGCTGAGTCATGGTGCATCGCTCGCACCAACGGTCGCAATAATTATAAATCCCGGGCACCAAATCTTTTCGCTCTGATAAATCGAGCAATGTTCGCTTAAAATGTTCCTTTTTTGATTCCATAGGCGTTTGTCAAGTTGCAGTTGTAAAAGGTAACAAGACAAAGCGAAGAAAAGTTGAGGCGCAAGACCTAAAGTTTGATATCGTTTGCGACCCCCAGAATACCGAGGTATAGCAATTTTGCCGCATCTTCCATAATTTCAGGAGTGAGCACATTGGTTTTATCCATTGGATGGTGGTAGTACACAGGGTGCACCGAATTACGAGTCCACAATCCCAGGGTTTTAATTCCGGCCGTTTCAAATATTGAGGCGTCGGAACGCGGCCTGCCGTAGTTTTTTCGGGTTTCTGAGGCGCCCATTTCGCGGTGGATGTAGGTATTATTGGCTGTTTCAAAATGCTGAAATAAAACAGTATTTGTTTTTCCGCCGCTAACAAAAAATCCCGTGCCGTTACCCACCATATCGAGGTTAATCATCAGCCGGGTTTTTTCAATCGGAAAGAGCGGATTTTGCGTATAAAATTTCGAGCCGTAAAGGCCACATTCCTCTCCACCAAGCAGAATAAAAAGGATGGAACGCCTGGGTTTTACCGCCGAGGTACTTAATGCTTTTGCCACCCCAAAAATATTGCTAACCCCCGAGGCATTATCCAGGGCACCCGGAAAAACAACATCTCCCATGCTTCCTTGTCCGTCAAGATGGCCTCCAATTATCAGTACTTCCTCTTTTAACACCGGGTCAGAGCCCTCAATCCAGCCTACCACATTGCAGGCTTTTGCCTTGGGAAAGTACTCCGTTTCAGCCCTGATAAAGACCTCTTGCTGAGCCGGCAAATTAAACGACGGCATTTCCTTATTTCGTAACTGCCTGCGCACCTGGCTCAAATCTTTTCCAGCATCGGCAAAAATCTGCTCTACAATTTTTGTATCAATATGTGCGTAAATAAAACCATCAAGATTCACCGTATTCGGATTGGCAAGTTTACTGGTGTAAAGCATTCCGGCAGCGCCATGTTTTACAGCGTTTTTAAACTTATAACGATGGTAGGCGTAAGGTGTCCATTTTGCCAGGGTGGTATCGTTTTTGGTGTAGGGCGTTCCGCTTTCAAGAATAATAATTTTTCCTTTTACATCAACCGATGCATAGTCGTCGTAACCCAATTCAGGGGCAGTAATACCGTAGCCCACATAAACCATTTCGGCCTGAACAGTGCCGCCTGCCGAATTTGAACCCGGAAAATAATCGCCGGGAAATTCGAGGTATGTTTTGTCTTCTCCATTAAAATAAACCACCGAGCCTAATGTTTTTACTGCGGTGTATTCGTTGGAAAAATACTGTAAATAACTGCCATTGTTGGCCGGCTGAATTCCCCATTCTTCCAGTTTTGAGGCGCACCAATTGGCAGCGTCTAAATATTCGGGCGAGCCCGATAAACGGCCTTTGTATTTTTCTGAACTCAGTTCGCTGGCAAATTCCAACAACTCGTTGCTCGAAATGTTATGAAACGCGTTATAATCAAAATCAGCTTGTGCCCACAATGCCCCGCTGAACAATAAGTTTATCAAAAGAAACAATACTTTTTTCTTCATGCCATACTACAAATTAGGAGGCTAAAAATACAATTAATTTATGGCTGCCCGAAAAAGCGGTAATCCGAACTATTAAACTGGCAGGCTTCATCTGCAGATTACTCCTCGTTATAAATCATTTCAATATCATCGATGATCAGTTCGCTGCCAATGGCTCCGGCAAAGTTGGCCCCATCGTAGCTCGACGAAGCCACAAATGTAATGTGGGTTGGAAGAATGTATGCCGCCGAATCAGCCGAAATAAAGTTCCCATCAGCCGGTTTCATATAATCGGGATAGGAATCATCAAGCGGGCCATAAACCACCTCCATTTCTTTGGTAGTTAGCTCCGGCTGGTTGATGTCGCTGCGGAACCAGGCCGTTGCAAGGCGTTGTGTTTTGCCTCCCAGCCTGACTTCAAATAGTGCATAAATATCGCAATTATCAGCATAATTTAGCACATTGCCGTTTCTGTCTTTATTTACCGGTCCGGGAACAAAGGCATACGCAAAACGCACTTTGGCAGGACGCCCGGTAAACGGAGTTCCGAACTCGATAGCTGCCTCGGGGTCGGTTGGGTCGAGCTTATCAGAATTAAAAAATCCGGTGAATAAGGAACCGGCTGCAATGGGTGTTTTTAACGGAATGCCTGCCAAACCCAAATCGAGCGTTTCTAAATGAGCGGCCTGGTCGCCATTACCCCGATCAAAAGGAACGGTTGCTATTTTCCCCAGGAGCTGTGTACCCTGGTTTCCGGTTCCCCAAATGGTAGAAGCGGCATCGGTTCCGGGCTCGTAATACCCCGAGCTGGTTTTGTACCATTCATCCAATTCGCCATTGGCAAGTTGTGGGGTGGCCGAAGCGACAAACGATTTTATGGTCCAGCTGTAAACCGTGCCATCTTCGGCAGTTACTTCAACGGTTGCTTCATGGCTTAAATCAATAACGTCGCCAACAACTTTGCTGGACGTGGCAAACGACGAGAGCTCAAGCTCTTGAATTACCAGCGACGACAGCTCCACTCCTCCGGGTATTTCAATGGTAACCGTTAGCTCATCTATACTTATTTCGGCATTACCAGCCTGGTTACTCACCAAAAACTTTTTAATATTTCCGTGTGGAGAAAATCCAAAATGGTCTTTTTTAACACAGGCAAACAACACCAAAAGAAGGGCGATTATATAGCTTAACTTTTTCATTGGCGTACTCCTTTCCCATTTTTATTGCTCCCGAAATAATAGGCCAGCCCCAGTTCGAGCGAAAGCAGGTTGATATTAAAATCTACATTTTGCCTTACCTGTTTCGATTCCGGCCCGTCGTTAGTGGTACTTTTGGTAACATTTAACCGGTAGCCCAGCACATTATTCACCTGCACCTCGAAAGCAAAATTTTCCATGGCAAAAAAGGTGATGCCGGGGCTTAGGCCCAAGCCGAAGATAAATTCTGTTTTGTAGGTTTTATCTATTACATCAACATATTTTACATTGCGGGTTAGCGAGCTGCTTCCACCAAAAGTAAAGCCCACTTCGTTAAAAAAACTCAGGCGTTCGTTTTTGGTTAAGGGCACACACGAGCGAAAACCGGGACTAACAGCAAAACCACGTTTTAAGGTATTCGATTGCACCGTATCGGGATCTTGAAACACAATTCCCTCAAACTCATTTTGATAATAATTTAGGTTAAGAATAACCATGCCGTAATTTCCGGTAAAATAACCGGCTTTTAGCAGAATATCAAAGTCAAGCCGTTCGCCATTTACCACTTCCTGAATAAGATAATTGGTATTGGTAAGTCGTTTATCGGTAACCGAAAAAGCCAGCCCCGCATAAAAATTCCCCTTCTGAAAAGGGTGAAAGCCGTCGCTGTAATAGCTCGACAGCAAATCGTAAGGTGTTGTTTTTGTAGTTGTTGTAAGCGAGTCTTGCTGGGCTGATAAACAAAACGGAAAAAGAAACAGCAATGTAAGTAACAGGTATTTCATAGATTAGCAGCTTTGTTAATCAAATATAAAACATTGTGTTTAAAACCGCCACACCCAAGCCCGTAATATTATGGATAGAGGATATGGGCAGGAATTGGTTAAAACCGGGGAATCATACCAACACTTATTGTTCCTGCCTGATAGTGGAGGGTAAACGCATTTCAACTACAAGGGCAATTTGCACTTGCTGATTTTAATGCCTGTGGGAAGTGCTTGTTTGTTGCGCCTTGTTAAAGGCTGCACCACTTCCCCACTCTTATGCTTTCCTGGCAGCTAGACTGCCGCAAAATTGCGGCACAGGAAAAAATCGTGTGGATTGTTTCCCGCAGAACTGCGGCACAGGAAAAAATCTTGTAGATTGCTTCCCGCAAAGCTGCGGCATAGGAAAAAATCTTGTAGATTGCTTCCCGCAAAGCTGCGGCGCATGAAAAAACTTGTAGATTGTTTCCCGCAAAGCTGCGGCATAGGAAAAATCTTGTAGATTGTTTCCCGCAAAGCTGCGACTCAGGAAAAAACTTGTAGATTGTTTCCCGCAAAGCTGCGGCATAGGAAAAATCTTGTAGATTGTTTCCCGCAAAGCTGCGGCATAGGAAAAAATCTTGTGGATTACTTCCCGCAGAGCTGCGACACAGGAAAAAACTTGTAGATTGTTTCCCGCAAAGCTGCGGCGCATGAAAAAACTTCTAAGCAAGCCTGTCGCAAAGCTGCGGCACGGTAAAAAATGTAACGATTGCTGTGTCTCATTCAGCAAAATAAGCCCAAAATGCTTACCCCCCAATCTCGGCCTCTATTCCGAATTTACTGAACACTGCCACTGCCCGGTTTTGTTCGGCCTCGGTGGGTTCATCCATATTTAGCGGGAGGTAGGACAAGCCCAGTTTGTTGTATTTGTTGGCAGCAATGGCGTGGTAAGGCAAAATATTTACCGGCGGCGTTTTTCCCGGCAGCCCGGCAATAAACGCAGCCATTTCGGTAAGCGTGTTATGGTCGGTATTTACATGCCTGATAAATGGCACGCGAATATTAATATTGGCTCCGCTTTTGGCCAGTGCTTTTAAATTTTTCAGAATTAAACGATTGCTAACACCTGTCCACTTTTTATGTTTAGCCTCGTCCATTAGTTTTAAATCGAACAGAAAAAGGTCGGTTTGTTGGGCCACTTCCAAAACTGTTTCGCTTGGTGCAAAACCACAGGTATCAACCGCCCGGTGCAATCCGTTTTCACCACAAGCTTTTAACATGGTCAATAAAAAATCGGGGTGCATTAGTGGCTCACCTCCCGAAAAAGTAACACCTCCGCCCGACTGCCTGATGTGGATACGTTCGCGCTCAACAATTGCCATTAGCTCCTGAACATCGTAAACACGGCCTGACATTTCGATGGCTTTGCTTGGGCAGGCATCGGCACAAATGCCACAAAGCGTACAAAGCCGGTAATCGGTTACAATACCTTGTGGCGTTAAGCTAAGGGCATCTTCGGGGCACAGTTTTACACACTCTTGCGCCCCAATACATTTGCTTGCTGTATACAGTTTCTGCACATTGGGCAACTGACTTTCGGGGTTATGGCACCACTTGCATTGCAAGGGGCAGCCTTTCAGAAAAAGGGTAATACGAATACCGGGGCCATCGTTTATGGCGTAGCGTTTTATGTCGAAAATTAATGGTTGATTCATTTTAAGTAGTGAGATTTGAGTAGTGAGTACTAAGATTTTCTCAATGCTCACTACTTTATACTAAAGATCTATAACACCTCATTCTGCGTGCGGTCAATCACTTCCTGCTGCAGGTCGGCATTCATATCGTTAAAATAATCGCTGTACCCGGCCATGCGCACCAGCAGGTCCTTATAATCTTCGGGGCACTTTTGGGCTGCCAGCAAAGTAGCCGTATCAACAATATTAAACTGAATATGGTGACCTCCCAACTCGAAATAGCTGCGGATTAAATGTCCCAGTTTCTCCACATCTTTATCGCGTTTAAGCAGGCTGGGCACAAAACGCAGGTTTAGCAATGTTCCCCCCGATTTCTTCTGATCGAGTTTTCCTAGCGAACGAATAACGTTTGTTGGTCCGTGCGTATCACAACCGTGCGATGGCGATGTGCCGTCGGAAATGGATTTACCGGCAAAGCGACCGTTGGGTGTGGCCCCAAGTACCAAACCAAAATACACATGGCAGGTGGTTGACAGCATGTTTAAATGAAAACATTCGCCTTTGGTGTTGGGTTTACCTTCGATGGCCGCCAACAGGTCGTTGTATACTTTTACGGCAATGGAATCGGCATAATCATTGTCGTTACCAAAAAACGGTGTACGGTTTACTATTCGTTGGCGCAACACTTCGTCGCCTTCAAAATTCCGGGCTAAAGCAGTAAGCAAGGATTCCATTGAAAAAGTCTGCTCTTCGAAAACATGCTTTTTCAGTACCGAAAGGCTGTCGGTTACCGTTCCTAAACCGGTGCACTGAATATAGTTGGTATTGTAGCGCGGGCCACCATTGTAATAATCTTTTCCTTTTGAAATACAATCTTCAATTACAACCGACAGGAATGGCGCCGGTGCATATTTGGCAAACATCTGGTCGATGTAATTACTTACCCGTATTTTCTGGTCTACCACAAAATGCAGCTGTTTTAAAAACGCATCGTACAACTCTTCAAAGCACATAAATTTGCGTGGATCGCCGGTTTCAATACCAGCCAGTTTTCCGCTTAACGGATCGATACCATTGTTCAGCGTAATCTCCAACACCTTTGGAACGTTTAGATAACCCGTGAGCAAGTAGGCCTCTTTTCCAAAAGCGCCCACTTCAATACAACCGCTGCATCCGCCTTCGCGCGCATCCTGCAGGCTTTTTCCCTGGTTTACCATTTCCTGAATATACACATCGGGGTTAAAAACCGAAGGATAGCCGTGCCCCTGCCTGATTAGTTTACCTGCGGCCTGTAAAAAAGCGTCGGGGGTACCTTTGGCAATGTGCACCGAGTTACCGGGCTGCAAAATATGCAACTCTTCAATTACCTCCAGCATCAGGTACGACACTTCGCTTACGCCATCGCTTCCATCGGGCTTAACACCGCCAATGTTAATGTTGGTAAAATCGTTAAAGGTGCCGCTTTCGCGTGCGGTAATTCCCACTTTTGGCGGTGCGGGGTGGTTATTCACTTTTATCCAGAAACAGCTGATCAACTCCCTGGCCTCATCCCGCGATAGTGTTCCTTCTGAACATTCCTTTTCGTAAAACGGGGTTAGGTGCTGATCGAAATGGCCTGAATTCATAGCATCCCAACCATTAAGCTCTGTAATGGTTCCGAGGTGCACAAACCAATACATCTGAATAGCCTCCCACATATTTCGTGGTGCATTGGCCGGAACCCAACGACACACTTCTGCAATACGTTTTAACTCAGCAACACGTTCGGGGTCGCTCTCGGATTGCGCTAATTCTTCAGCCAAATCAGCATGGCGTTCAGCAAAAACAATAGCAGCATCGCACGATATGTCCATTGCTTTTAATTGTTC
Source organism: uncultured Draconibacterium sp. (assembly GCF_963676735.1). Lineage (NCBI taxonomy): Bacteria > Pseudomonadati > Bacteroidota > Bacteroidia > Marinilabiliales > Prolixibacteraceae > Draconibacterium > uncultured Draconibacterium sp. The sequence continues at coordinate 4,358,915 of NZ_OY781464.1, forward strand.
CAGTTTTCCGGTCGCCTCGGGGTCGTTTAAAAAATCAAGGCGATTGATATGGTCATTAATCTCCTTTTTATAATCGAGCATTCCTTTTTGGTAAATAGCGCCGTCAAGCGCAGTATGCCCCGGTGCGCGCTGCTCCATAAACTCGGTAAACAAGCCTGCTTCGTAAGCGCGTTGCCATTCGGCAGGTACATGGCTGAAAATACGTTCGCGCATGGTTCGGCCTTCCCAGTATGGAATAACTTCGCGCCCATAGGTGGCAATATCATTTTGCGAGATGGTATATCGCTGCTGCTCGCGAGTGTTTAAAACCTGAAAATCTTCAACACTATGGCAGGTCAACTCCGGAAAAGTGGGCACCGCTTTTGGCACCGGCCCCCGTTCTCCAACAATTAACTCATCGGGGCCAATGTAAATGGTTTTGTTTTTACACAGCTCCATAAAATTTAAGGCCCGCATCATCGGTTCCGAATATTTGCCGTAGTTTTCTTTGTAAAACCTCGTGGTAATCAGCGCCCGCTCTATAGATAGCGATTCCTGCATTTCAACACTTTGTTTCCGCAAGCGGCGGATGCGTTCGTTCATTCCCGGGCCAATATTGTTTGTGGTTTTCTTCTGGTAAAAATTACCTTCGGCACCAGCCGGACGCTCGGGTGAACTTATGATTTGTTTTTCATTAAAAGACATAAGCACAAAAAATAGTGGAGACATTAAAAAAAGTGGAGAAAGGGGTTAGCCAGCTGGCTAACAGACATACAAGATCCAGCACTCGAATAAACACCGGTAACTGGTAAGTAAATTTGATATTTGTATTGTACGGCTCACTTGACTGGTATGAGTTTATGCCGTAAATTTAATGAAATATTCAACACAAAATAGTTTTGCGTGTTACCTAATAATAGTTATAAACCAGATTATTTTAGCCATTCACAAAATTTTGTCTGGCCTTAAACAAAACATAATAATTCAAAAATCTCAAATTATGATGAAACACTTTACCAAAATTGCGGTGCTGCTTTTTTTGGTCGTTAGCTTCTCGTGCCATCCGGAATACGATGCCACGCTTGAAGAGATGGATATTGCCATTACCCAATACGACGAAGAACTGGACTTTTCTCAGCTTCAAACCTTTTACCTTGAAGATTCGATTATTTACATTGAAGACGAAGAAAGTAATTCGTTTGTAAGTGTTGACCGCACACACGAAGACCACATTATTTCGTTGGTGAGACAGAATTTTCTGGATAAAGGCTGGACTGAGGTAACCGGGCCAACCAACGGGCAAATAGATGCCGACGTATCAATTGTACTATCTGTTCTTGAGACGGATATTTATTTTTATTATTACTATTGGTGGGATTGGTGGTACTGGTATCCGTGGGACTGGTGGTATCCGTGGTACGACGATTATTACTGGTACCCGGGTTATCCTATTTATCCGGGTTACCCAAGCTACCCCGTTGAAGGTTATACTGTAGGCACCTTATTTATTGATATGCTCAACATGGGTGATGTTGAAATGCCCGATGAAAACGATACATCTTTTAAAGTGCCAATGCCCTGGAAAGGCGCTGTAGTTGGTATTCTGGCCGGATCTGATTCGCGCCTTCAAGAGCGTTTAACCAAGGAAATAAACCAGGTATTTGAACAAAGCCCCTATCTACAAAAATAAAATCAGCAGTTATGAGGAAATACATCATCATTTCATTGTTTATTATTGCCGCATTTGTAACAAAAGCGCAAGAAGGAACATCAACTTTTGTCAGCTATCTTCCATCGGTACCCCTTGGAGAAACAGCTGATTTTAGCAACAATATTAGCCCACGCGGTGTAGATTTTGAAGTACAACGGTTTATAAGCGAGGAACTATCGCTTGGCTTCAACATTGCCTGGAATATGTTTCGTGAAAAGATTCCGGAAGAAAGTTTCGATTATAAAGACTTAACAATTACAGCAGTACAATTTAGGTACACCAATATTGTTCCGGTAACTGTAAACATGAAAAAATATTTTACTAACGAAGGCGATTACACACCCTATTTGGGTTTTGGTGTGGGTACATCGTACAACGAAAAACGCAACGATGTAGGGGTTTTTTCTGTTTCAGAGGACAAATGGCTGTTTAACATTAGCCCGGAAATTGGTATGCTTTACGATTTGAGTTACCGAAACCTGCTGCTTGTTAAACTGAAATACAATTACGGTTTTAAATCCGGCGATTTTCCGAGCCAGTCGTTTATAAGTTTGGGGGTGGGAATTGGATTAAAATAGGCATAAAAAAAGGCTCGCAATTGCGAGCCTTTTTAAGTTTATCATACAAATTTTAAATTCCAAATAATTTTTCCAGCCCCCAAAAAAGACTGAAAATAACTGCCATTCCGGCAATAGCACCTGCTACCAACGTAAATACAAAATTCATAGGTAGCATTTTTTTCTCATTCTCAGTGTTCATTTTAATGACAATCTGATTCTGATTTGCTTTTGTTTCCATTCAATAATTATTTAGTGGCCCGTACTGCTATTGATACAAATTTTTAATGTTTAGTTTCTGTGTTATGCAGGTACGGACTGTTTTCATTTCTACTGTTCATCTAATAAAAGACTAAAAAGTATGCTACAAAGGTAGGCCATTTCATTAAAACATGCTAAAAAACATATTTAAAAACTACTAATTGTTAAATTCGTGTTAACCTGACAGTTACAGAATAGAACGGAATAAGCAATGAAAAAGTATTTGAATTTATGACCAAAATGCACAAAAAAGAGGAACTGTTTCAGCTCCTCTCTCCCTATTTTTATTCAGTATTTTATTGGCTATGTTGCCGATTCAAACTGCTTTAAAAAGCGTACATCGTTTTCAAAGAAATGGCGGATATCTTTAATACCGTAACGCAACATAGTTATTCGCTCAATCCCCATTCCAAAAGCAAAACCGGTGTATTTTCGGCTATCAATATTGCAGAGTTCAAGAACATTCGGATCAACCATACCACAACCCAAAATTTCGAGCCATCCGGTATATTTACACACATTGCAACCTTTTCCTCCACAAATGGTACAACTTACATCCATCTCGGCACTTGGCTCTGTAAAAGGAAAGTACGATGGACGCAGACGTATTTTTATATCCTCTCCAAACAATTCCTTGGCAAACTGCAACAAGGTTTGTTTCAGGTCGGCAAACGAAACATTTTCATCAACATACAGCCCTTCTATCTGGTGGAAAATACAATGCGAACGCGCCGATATTGCTTCGTTACGAAAAACCCGTCCCGGAAAAATTGCCCGTATGGGAGGTTGGGTCCGTTCCATCACCCTAATCTGAACACTTGAGGTGTGCGTGCGCAACAGCACATCCGGATCTTTCTCGATAAAAAAAGTATCCTGCATATCACGTGCCGGATGCTCAGGCGGAAAGTTTAAGGCTGAAAACACATGCCAGTCGTCTTCAATTTCCGGTCCTTCAGCAACAGTAAAACCCAGTCGGGCAAAAATGCCTGTAATTTCGTTTTTTACCAGCGAAAGCGGATGACGTGTTCCAAGTTTCATCGGTTCTCCGGGCATGGTTAGGTCCTGGCCTGCATTTTCGTTTCCGCTATTTTCGAAACCATCTTTAAGGCTGTTGATTTTATCAAGGGCAAAGGTTTTCAGCGTATTAATGGCTTGTCCAACTTCCTTTTTTTGTTCAGCCGGAACGGTTTTAAAGTCGTTAAACAACTGACTGATTAAGCCCTTTTTACTGATGTATTTTATACGTAGCTCATCCACTTCCTCTTTGCTGGAGGCTACAATTTTATCGATTTCTTCTTGTAAAGCTTTGATTTTGTCTAACATCCTTGTTCGTTTAAACTGAGGTGCAAAGATAATGATTCAGATTATAGTGAATAAAAACCGGGCACAATATTTTAGACTGATTTGTCGGGATTCAGGTTTTTAACTACTTTTGCGCCACATTTAAGGCCTCATAGTTCAACGGATAGAATAGCAGTTTCCTAAACTGTAGATCCAGGTTCGATTCCTGGTGGGGCTACAAAGGTCGCTGATAATCAGTGGCCTTTTGTTATTATAATCAAAAGTTCAATCCCAGTTCTGGCTTGTTTACTTGTGCATAAATACTGGTTTTGTAGTGCGGGCTATCGCCAAAAGCTCAGCAGTTTCATCTTCGTCAATAGGTTTAAAATCCGCTACAAATTCCAATGCTTTTAAAAACAACGTATGCTCTCCCGGGGGAATAGCAGCAGTAACTTTTTTAGATAAGGTATAGCGGAGCGCTTGTTTCATGGTTTTTTCATCGTCGATAGGTTTGTACCAGCAATTCTTAAATATCAGATCCTCCTTTTCATGCAACGCCGTTAATGCCATCGATTTTAAGGCTAATATTCCTATTCCTTGTTTTTCAGCTTCGGCATAAACCTGTGGCCCAAAGTCGCCGGCATTCCAGCAGGCAAAATTAACAGGGAAAAGTATGGAATCGAAATCGAAGTTCTTTAGTGCGAATAAAGCTGCCTTAACCGAATGAGCCGAAAAACCAATATGTTTTACTTTACCATCCCTTTTGGCTTTTACCAGTGTTTCGAGCGCGCCGTTTTTACCAAAAACCGTTTGTACCTCTTCATCGGTAGTTAGCTCGTGCAACTGGTACAAATCAAAAAAATCGGTTTGTAATTTTCGCAGCGAGTTCTCCAGATCTTTTTGTGCACCGGCGGCATCGCGTTGACGTGTTTTACAAGCCAGAAAACAATCCTTTCTGTATGGTTTTAATGCCGGGCCTAGTCGCTCTTCTGCATTCCCGTATTTTGGAGCAATATCAAAATAATTTACCCCCAAATCAAAAGCTTTAGCAACCAGTTCGTTGGCAAATTCCTGAGGATTGTCGTTCAGCATTATTCCTCCAAAACCAATTATCGACAATTTTTCATCGGTTTTCCCCAGCTTGCGTTTGGGGATAGCATAATTTGAAGAAAATTTATTACCAAAATTTTTAATGGCTTCGATTGTTGCACTCATGGTTTTTTGTTTATTCCGAATTAAAATCAAAGCTATCAATTTCTTGTGGTAATAAAAAGTGGTGTCTGTAAACAGTTAACCAAAACTATATTCTACTATTTAGCTACGAGAAAATACGTATAATTTTGTGTTACTGAATTAGAGTGACACAAATTTTTAAAAAAATTAAAAAATATTTTCTTAATGTTTTGATAACTTAATTCTTTTTTGTTCATTTGTATTGTCGTGCGTTCAGCACGATGTGTGTTTGGGGGTTAACATTAGTAAAAGGGCAGTTGTTGAACTGCCCTTTCTTCGTTTCTAGTCTTGACTGGAAGGCACAAAAGCACTATCTTTTCCGTATATTTTTTATGTCCTACTAATTTCAACCAGATTAAAATGATAAAGCAATTATTGTTTTCCACTGCATTTATTCTGTTTGCGCTCGGAGTATCAGCTCAAAGTACAGCTTCAGAATCAAAAAGTGACTCATTGTTCAGAATTAATGAAATTAGTTTGGTGGTAACCGATCTGATTGATGGCAGCTACCAATTACGGTATGAAAGAAAACTTGGACAACATATTTCGGTTGGCTTAGGAACTGCTTTAAAAACAAAAGAAGGATTAATCAGTATCTCGGGGATAGACCGGGAGCGACTTAAAACCGGAGACATAACTTACTCTGGTTACAAACTTGTGCCTGATGTAAGGTACTACCTGAATAAAACACAGCAATACCAACTCGATGGATTCTATTTTGGATTATACGCAAAGTATTTTCATTTTAAATCAAATTTAAACGGCACCTATACCAGCTCAAAACCCCTGGATTACACGCTCGATATGGACGCTAAAATCAACATATTATCAATGGGATTTTTGGTGGGCTACAAATTGGCTCTGAATAAAAGATTTACAATGGATTTTTTAATTTTGGGTCCGGGAACAAGCCGTCACAAATACAAAATTGACAATAACACGGAGCTACCGGAAGAGTTTTACGATGATTTAAACCAGGCTTTAAAGAATCTGAGCTTGTATGATTTGGTTGATAGTGATTTTCGTTTTGATTTTAAAGACCGGCAAACAGAATTTTCAACCTTATCTTTTCGCTATGGGATAACAGTTGGGTATACTTTCTAAACAATACAGATTTATTCCCTCCGCTAACTAACAATAATAATATTTTTATTAACCTCTGTATGTCAACGCCTTCGGCTGTAAAACATAGCTTTCATCACACCTATACCCCTCCAATTATTGTAACTTGCAAAAGTTAAACTTAATGTGCTGTATATAGTTATTATCATGCATTAAGAAAAACACATTCATAATAGGCCGGTTATTGAACCGGCCTATGCTTTTTAATACCTTTAAACCTTTTATTCCTTTACTGGTTTTACTATTCTGTAATTAACCTACAAAAAATGTATCAGAAACTGTTAATCATTCTTTATCTTCCCATTCTTTTGCTATCATCCTGCATGTCTGAAAAGAAACCAAAGCCGGTAATTGCCGTGCAGGACAACTCTTGCTGCCAGCCGGACGTAACCAGCAGGTTTATGGTTGTATCGGATACAACGATAATTAAACCGCAACCGGCTGGAACCGAAGGGATGATTTTTATAAAAGGGGGCACTTTTAACATGGGGGCCGACAACAACCAGGCGCGAGCTGATGAATACCCGAAACACCCGGTGAAGGTGCATAGTTTCTGGATAGACGAACATGAAGTAACCAATGCCCAGTTTAATCTTTTTGTAGAAGAAACAGGTTACATAACTGTTGCCGAAAAAAATGTAGATTGGAATATCCTGAAGAAACAACTGCCTCCGGGAACTCCAAAACCACACGATAGTCTTTTGGTGGCCGGATCGATGGTTTTTACTCCCCCCACCGGTGCTGTACCATTAAATGATTATTCGCAATGGTGGAAATGGACAACAGGCGCTTGCTGGAAACATCCATCTGGCCCTGGAAGTTCGATTGAAGGCCTGGAAAATCATCCGGTAGTGCACATTTGCTATAACGATGCATTGGCCTATTGTAAATGGGCAGGCAAACGCTTGCCAACCGAGGCTGAATGGGAATATGCAGCACGGGGAGGACTGGAAAATAATATTTACCCCTGGGGGGACGAACACATTGAAAGTGGCTACCCCAAAGCCAACTCGTGGCAAGGCAGCTTTCCGAATTTAAATACCCAAAAAGATGGTTTTTATACAACAGCTCCGGTAAAAACCTATGCCGCTAACGGATACGGACTTTATGATATGGGAGGAAATGTTTGGGAATGGACCGCCGATTGGTACGACAAGGACTATTACAGCACGCTGCCTGCAAATAAGGTGACCACAAACCCAAAAGGCCCTAAAAAATCAGACGGTGGAGATAATGCATTTGAGGATAGAAAAACGATACGCGGAGGTTCTTTTTTATGTAACGATAGTTATTGTTCGAGTTATCGCGTTGCTGCCCGGATGCCGGGAGAAATCTATACAGGCATGAGCCATACCGGGTTTCGTTGTGTAAAAGATGTGCAGGAAGAACCATAAGCTTCTCCTTTCCAGAATGACGATTTTGTATTTAAATCTTTCTTTTCCGCTCTAACAGTTAAAAGTTAACGATTCAGGCCTACTGCACAAAGGCAATTCTGTTTCTTCTCCAGTTCGTAGCCTCTTGCTATAAAAGTTTTATCAATTTCAACCTCACCTGCACAGCTTTTTATAAGGGTTTTACGTTTGTTTTATCTTCTTTCTTTTTTTATTACAAAAGTGCATTTAATTTCTTAGCCATTTTTCGTAACTTTTATTGAACAAAAATAGATTATTACAGTTTCTATATCTAAACACATACAACTTATAATGCATTATATAAATAAGTTAAGAGAAAGCCAACACACAAAATGCATCCAAAATAAAGAAACCATCCTTTTTTATTAACTAAAACTATTTCAAATGAAAAAAACAAGACCTCTGCATTTAATTTCTTATTCAGAAAAGCAATCCTTTATAAAAAAACTATACACAATTATTAATTTAAAACTAATGTTTATGAAAAAACAACAATTGATTTTTAATCATTTTGGGAAAATTGCTCTTATCTGCCTGGTACTCTTTTCCGGAATAGGCTTTTCCTCACAACAGACACAAGCACAAACTGAAAAACCCAATTTCCTTGTGATTTGGGGAGACGATATTGGATGGGCCAATATAAGTAAATACAATCACGGAATGATGGGATATCAAACCCCCAACATTGACCGAATTGCTGACGAAGGAGCTATGTTTACCGACTGGTATGCTCAACAATCGTGTACTGCTGGTCGTGCAGCATTTATTTTAGGACAACATCCGTTTCGAACTGGTTTGTTAACCATAGGTATGCCGGGTGCAAAACAAGGCATTCAGGATAACCAGGCAACCATTGCCGAATTGTTAAAACCATTGGGCTACACTTCTGGTCAGTTTGGGAAAAACCACCTTGGCGACAGAGATGAGCACTTACCAACCAACCACGGATTCGATGAGTTTTTTGGAAATCTTTATCACCTGAATGCCGAGGAAGAACCGGAAACCTACTATTATCCAAAAGATCCGGAATTTCATAAAAAATACGGACCACGTGGAGTATTACATTCTTATTCCGATGGAAAAATTGAAGATACAGGCCCAATGACTCGCAAACGTATGGAAACTGCCGATGATGAATTTACGGCTGCAGCTATTGCTTTTATTGAAAAAGCACATAACGAAGGTAAACCATTTTTTGTTTGGTTAAGCGCCACTCGTATGCACGTTTGGACACACTTGAAAGAAGAAAGTGTAGGTGTAACTGGCATTGGATTGTATCCTGATGGGATGGTAGAACATGACAAGGCAATTGGAACAGTACTTGCTAAATTAGAAGAATTGGGCATTTACGACAATACAATGATTATGTACTCTACCGATAATGGTGCCGAGAAATTTACATGGCCCGATGGTGGTACAACACCATTTGCCGGAGAAAAAGGTTCGACTTGGGAAGGTGGCTTTCGTGTACCATGCGCTATTAAATGGGCCGGTGTTATTGAGCCCGGAACCATTTCAAATGAGATACATTCGCACGAAGACATGCTGCCAACTATACTTGCAGCAGCCGGAGAACCAAACATCAAAGAAAAATTGTTAAACGGTCATCAAGCAGGCGATAAGAATTTTAATCTTCATTTAGATGGATATAATTTATTGCCATTGTGGAAAGGCGAAGTAAAGGAAAACCCTCGGAAAGAAATTTTCTATTTCGATGCTGGTGGTAATCTTAATGCGGTTCGTTACAACGATTGGAAATTACACTTTACCATTATGGAAGGTTCAATTAACGAAGGTTACAGAAAACAACCATCGTGGCCACTTGCCATTAATCTCAGAGCCGATCCTTATGAAGTTTCATGGGAGTCAGCATTGTATACGAGGTGGTATGGCGACAATATGTGGCTGTTTGTTCCGGCACAAGATATTGTGGGTAAGTTTTTAGCAACTTTCAAGGATTATCCGCCTGTAAAGGGATCGTCGTTGGGTATCGACAAAGTTGTTCAATCCTTACAGTCACATCCTGGCGCTCAATAAAAGCAAAAATATTGGTATGAATTGGCTACTATTTTCAGGTAGCCAATTTCTTTATATCATCCTCAAAAAATAAATCGCATGAAAAAACAATTCTTCTTCTTTATAGTGATTTCGGTTTTGCTCTTATCATGTCAAACGGCTGTTGAGAATAAAGCTGTAGAAGCGGCAATACCAGAAAATCCACTATCTCTTTGGAATGACTCAGAAGTAAAAACGGCTATCGTTGATTTTGTAGAAAAAGTTACCGATGAAAACTCGGCCGACTTTGTGCCTGTAAAAGAACGCATTGCCGTATTTGATAACGATGGTACACTTTGGAATGAAAAGCCACTTTATATTCCTGTGGAAATAGAACTGGCTTACATAAAAGAGGTTTTTCCCAATAATCCGGAATGGAAAGACGATAAAATGTACAGTGCAATTGCAAACGATAATTTAGACGTTTTAAAGGAATACAGCAATGCAGAACTGGCAACTAAACTTTTTGCTGCGCATGCCGGACAAAAAGAGGAAGATTACAAAGCCTTTGTCTATAACGCACTTTCAACAATAAATCACCGAAAATACAATCGCCCCTTAAAAGAGGTAACTTATTCACCAATGGTTGAGTTGGTGGATTATTTACAAGCCAATAATTTTAATGTATTTATTGTTACCGGTGGCGAAATTTCGTCTGTTCGAACGGTGTCGGAAGAAATTTACAATATCCCGATTGAGAACGTAGTTGGTAGTAGTGTGGGTTACAAGTACATTGTTGATGAAAGTGGAAAATACATTGAGCGACAAGCTGAAATTAGTTCAAATAACGACAAGCACGTCAAACCCACTAACATTGAGCTGCACATTGGGCGTAAGCCAATTTTTGCTGCCGGAAACAGCGATGGCGATTACGAAATGATGGAATACACACTATCAGGTGATAAACCTTCAATGGCAATTTTGGTACATCACGACGATGAAGAACGCGAATACAGTTATATGCACGGTACCGAAAAAGCCGTTCAAGATGCCGAAAAACAAGGCTGGTATGTAATTAGTATGAAAAAGGATTTTAAAGAGATTTTTGCAGAATGATTATAAAAACCACTAAGTCACAAAGAACACGAAGAAAATTAGTTGGAAATTATTCAAGATAAGAACATTAGTACTCTGTGTCCTTGGTGCCTTCGTGGTAGTAAAATAAAATTCAATGACCGCACTCGAAAACATTCAAGAACTTCAAAGCCGGATGAACAAATCAATCATCGGGCAGGAAAAACTGGTGGAACGAATTTTAGTAGGATTACTGGCAAACGGCAACCTATTATTGGAGGGTTTGCCGGGTTTAGCAAAAACAAGAGCAGTTAAAGCTTTAGCAAAAGAATTAAAAGCCGGTTTAAGTCGAATTCAGTTTACACCCGATTTGCTGCCGTCCGACATCACCGGCTCCGAAGTGTACCAACCCGAATTGGAGGAAAAATTTGTTTTTCAGCCCGGACCAATCTTTAGCAATTTAGTGTTGGCCGATGAAATAAACCGTGCACCGGCAAAAGTGCAGGCTGCCCTTTTGGAAGCCATGGAAGAAAGGCAGGTTTCGGTTGCTGGTAAAACGCATAAAATGGAGCCGCTTTTTATGGTGTTGGCTACCCAAAATCCGGTTGAACAAGAAGGAACTTATCCATTACCCGAAGCTCAAATGGACCGCTTTCTGATGAAAGTTTTAATTGATTACCCCGATTCGGAATCGGAAGCCAAAGTGCTTCGTTTGGTGCGTGATGAAAGCATAAAAACGGAAAAAATAACAACGCATAAACCTTTAAGCCAGGATATAATTTTTAAGGCTCGCGAAGAAATTCAGAATGTAAAAGTTTCGGAGGCGGCTGAAAAATATATAGTTGATTTGATATTTGCCACACGCTATCCTGAGAAATACAACGAACAATTAGCTTCTTGGTTAGATTTTGGAGCAAGTCCTCGCGGCACAATTGCCATTGATAAATGTGCGCGGGTGATGGCTTGGTTAAATGGGCGTGACTTTATACAACCCGACGATATACGTGCGATTATCCACGATGTACTTCGTCACCGACTAATTTTGAGTTACGAAGCCAATGCCGAAGGAGTTGGTCCTGATCAGGTAATTGATGAGATTTTAAAGCTTGTTGCTGTGGTTTAAAAAACTGGACCACGAAGACACTAAGAACACAAAGTTTAGTTCAACAGAATATTTCTTCGTGTCCTTAGTGTCTTGGTGGTAAAAGAAGTAGTTATGGCTGAATACGTACCGAGAGGAACAAATTTTTCCATTAAGGAAGAAGAGATTGAAAGAGTCGCAAAAATAATTGTTGATTGTGCTTACAAGGTGCATAAAACTTTAGGATCCGGACTTCTGGAAAGAGTATATGAAGTATGTTTTTGTCATGAATTAGATAAAGCTGGATTATCATTTTTAAGGCAACAAAAAGTCCCTGTCGTTTATGATGGAATTGAGTTTGATGAAGGTTTTCGTTTGGATGTTATGGTTGAAGATTTAATTATTTGTGAATTAAAATCAGTAACAGAAATGTACTCGATATATACCGCTCAAATACTTAGTCATATGAAATTAATGGATGTTGAATTGGGGTTTCTGATAAACTTCAATGTACCTTTAATTAAAAATGGAATTAAACGATTACGAATATAAGAATATAAACCACCAAGACACGAAGAGCACTAAGGAGATGAGGGAGAAAACTTAGTGTCCTTTGTGTCTAAGTGGTAAAAAAGGAAAATGAAGGCAAATACCCAAAATATAATTCCAAGTTTAAGCGAATTACTAAAACTGGAACATTTGGTGGCTTCAACTGGATTTTCCCTGTTGCCAAAACAACCGGTTCATAGTATTTTGGCGGGCAAGCATGCGTCGAAGTTGCGTGGTCGGGGGCTCGATTTTGAGGAAGTTAGAAAATACGTTCCCGGCGATGATATTCGGAACATTGATTGGCGCGTAACAGCACGAACACAAGTAACATCAACAAAAGTTTTTACAGAAGAAAAGGAAAAGCCGGTATTGCTAATTACCGATATGACTCCCGGAATGTTCTTTGGTTCGCAGGTGCATACAAAATCATTTATTGCTGCTCAAATGGCAGCTATTTCTGCATTTAAAGTGCTAAAAAATGGCGACCGATTTGGTGGTTTGGTTTTTACCAACGACGAATGTAAAGTGTTTGCACCACAGCGAAGTAGAAAAGTGGTTTTACAATATTTACAGAAATTAGTTGATGAATCGCAAGCTTTGGCTGAGGGAAATAAAAACATTCAACCGAAAACCGAAGTGCTTGAAAAAGCATTGCTTCGCACTGTGAGTATGGCAACACACGACTATTTGGTATTGGTTGCCAGCGATTTTTATACTATAAATGCAAAAAGCATAAAACACCTTATTCAGCTCGCAAAACACAACGATGTAATTTTGTGCCGTATTACCGACCCTTTGGAAGAAAAACTGCCCAAAGATAAATTGGTATTGTCCGATGGCGATTTGCAAATTATGTGGGAATCGGAAAAGAAAAAATCGGGAGAGAATTTTGCGAAAAGGGTTGACGAATTTAAGACTAGCTTTTTAATCAATATGGAAAAATACGGTATCCCAGTCATACAATTAAACTCTGTTGATGCCATTGACATTCAACTAAAATCAGTATTCAAAAGTAAACTAAAAACAAAAAAACGTTGAATGAAACCGAAACATACAATTCTGCAATTGGGGCGTTAATAGAACCTGATCCAATTGGCTACAGTTTTAACACACCGGGCTGGTATATTGTGCTCGGTATAATGTTGTTAACGGTGTTTGTTATTGGTCTTCTTCAATACCGGAAATACAAAAAAAATACCTACCGCCGCGAAGCACTTAAAAGTATTGATACCATTCTTCAGAAAAAAGAAAATAAGGTAGTTTACGAAATTAATGTCTTGCTAAAAACAATTGCGTTTCAAATTTTTGGAAGAGAAAAAGTGGCGTACTTAAGTGGCTTAGATTGGTTTGTATTTTTGAACTCAACAATGAACTCAGAGCATAGTTTTGCCAACGCAGATATGGAAAAGTGGGCTGCTGCATTATATAATCCGAGCAAAAGTTTGGATGAAAAAACATTAAATGAATGGGCAGATTTTGCCATTTTATGGATTAAAAATCATCGTGTAAATGTTTGAATTTGCTTACATATGGGTTTTCATTTTATTGCCACTTCCGCTGCTGGTTTTTTGGTTGTTTCCACCGTTGAAGCAACGCAAAGAAGCTTTAAAATATCCGACTTTTACCGAAGTTGAAAAAGCCACCGGACGAAAAGCCAGTGCAGGTGCCTGGGTTTCACGACGAAATGTTTTTCAGTGGATAATCCTCTCCTTGGTCTGGATTTTTACTTTGGCAGCATTTGCTTCTCCACAAATTGTTGGCGAGCCCGAAATGAAAGTAAAGACAGCACGTAATTTTGTTATTGCTGCCGATATTTCGTTTAGCATGGCTAATAAAGACTGGCTAATTGATGGCGAACGCGTAACGCGCTGGGAAGGTGTGAAGCAGGTACTTGGCGAATTTATTGAAAAACGCGAAGGCGATCGTTTAGCTCTGGTATTTTTCGGAACCAATGCCTATTTGCAAGCACCACTTACCACTGAGCATGATGTAATTAATTTTATGTTGGATGAAACCGATGTGGGAATGGCAGGGCAAATGACCAGCATTGGAAAAGCAATCGGCTATTCATTAAAAATATTTGAAGGAGATTCAATCGATCAGAAAGTATTGTTACTACTTACTGATGGGCAGGACGATGGTCGTGGAATTTTACCCGTTGATGCTGCAAAAATGGCACACAAAGACAGCGTAAAAATTTATACCGTGGGAATTGGAGAAGCCTCGGGAAGAAATGCTGGTTTAGACGAATTGACCCTTAAAGAAATAGCGCGGATTGCCGATGGAGAATATTTTTTGGCAGAAGATCCGGAGCAATTAGATGCGGCTTACAATACATTAAACGAATTAGAACCCATTGAATATGAAGCAGAGGAAAATGCACCAGTAACACTTTTGTTTCATTATCCCTTGGGAGCTGCAATGGTTTTGGCTTTTGCGCTGGCTCTAATACGCGGAATTCGAAAATTGATAATTGGATGAATAAAAGAATAAATACCACAAAGGCACAAAGAGCACGAAGGTCTATTAAAGAAAAGTTTAGCTTTTTCTTAGTGGTCTTAGTGGTTAACAAAAACTATGTTTGAATACCTAAAAGATATCGCCCATTTTGATGCCGAGCAATTTCATTTGCTACGACCGGAATGGTTGTGGGCTTTTATTCCAATGCTGGTGGTTGCGGTTATTATTGTTTTTACCGCCAAAGAAGATAAAAAGTGGAAAAAGGTAATTGCGCCAGCTCTACGTCCGTTTATGTTTACCAAAGAAAAACGTTCGTCGCTTACTTTTCCCTTACTTGCCTTTGTACTTATTACAAGCATTGGAATACTTGCACTTAGCGGACCAACTTGGAGCAAAGTTGAAGTGCCCGGAGCAAAAAGTGAAGCCGTATTAATGATTGCTGTAGATTGTTCGCTTTCGATGATGGCTGAAGACATTCAGCCCAATAGATTAGAACGTGCTAAGTTTAAAATTCGTGATTTATTGGATGCCAATCCCGGCGCGCGTGTTAGTTTGTATGCCTATTCGGGAACCGCACATACCGTTGTGCCAATGTGTAGCGATTATCGTTTGCTTACCCATCATTTAGAGTCCCTTTCGCCCGGGATTATGCCGGTACAAGGCACCAACCTGCAAATGATGATGCAAATGGCAGATTCGACTTTAAAAAAGGTGGAAGCACCAAGTACTTTATTATTGGTTACCGATGTGATTACCGATGATCAACAAAATTTGCTCGAGGCTTTTGTGGAGACTTCGAAACACAGCCTCGAAATACTAACAATGGCAACCAGCGAAGGTGCACAAATTCCTAAAAATGCTCAAAAACAACCCGTAACTGATGCCAACGGAAATGTGGTTATTTCAAGCCTGAATTCAAATGTGCTTTTTAAGCTTCAAAAACACGATAAGATAAATATTATTACGCTTACGCTTGATAATTCAGATATGGAATTATTAGCAGAAAAAGTAAGAGCAAAGTTGAAATTTCAGGCTGATGAGGAAGAAAGTGAGGAGCAATGGAAAGACATGGGATTTGTCTTGCTAATTCTTTTGGTTTTACTAATTCCGTTTTGGTTTCGTCGGGGCTGGATGATTCAGTATGGCTGGATTCCGCTTTTGTTTTTAATGAGTTCGTGTGGCGATAACACCTGGAATGACCTTTGGTACAGTAAAGATTATCAGGGGCAAAAGCTATACAATGCACAAAACTTCGAAGAAGCCGGTAATACGTACGAATCCGCATTTCACCGGGGAGTGGCCTATTATAAAGCCGGAAATTTTGATGCTGCAGCCCAGGCCTTTTCCCGTGATAGTTCTGCCAACTCGTTGTATAACTTAGGATTGGCCTATACACAATTGGGGAAATACAATGAAGCCTTGAGCGCATTAGAACTTGCCGCAGAGAAAGACCCCGAAAATGAGACTTTTCAAGAAACTATAAATGAAACCAGCAAGACAATCGGTATTGTTGATTCAATGCGAAACGAGGCGGGACCAATTGAACTGCCCAAAAAAGAAGAAAAAGAAAAGGAAAAATTGAATGAAAGAAAAGCAGCATCGAAAGACGAGGAACTGAGCTCGGATACCGAAGTAGATGAACTGCCCGAACACGGCAATCGTGTTACCGACGAAGTGGAAACCGACCAACGAAAAGCAGAAGAAATGGAAGAAGTTCCTGATGACTTTGAAGCAGGAAGTGGGCAAACTCCACAAAATGTTTTGTTGCGTGGAATCTCAGCCGATCCCGGAGAGTTTTTAAAGCGGAGGTTTAAGTTTCAACAAAAAAAGTATCATTCGGAACTAAAAGAAATGAAGGAAAGATGGTAAAAATGCTTCGTGTCCTTCGTGACTTAGTGGTTTGATTTCATACCACGAAGCCACAAAGAACACCAAGGACAAACAATAGAAATGAATAAGAAGCAGAAATATATATATGTTTTATTGTTAACCTTTCTTTGCGCAGGAATTATAAAAGCTTCTGCCCAAAAAATAGATGCATTTGCCCGCGTTTCGGTTTCGCCGCGCGAAGGAGTGGTCCGCCAACCCTATAAAGTTACCATCAACGTTTATTCTTCAACCTGGTTTGCTGCCCCATTGCAATTTGCCAATCTTCGCATTGATAATGCTTTTATAATACCTTTTACCCGAACAGTAAGTAGTATTAACTACATCAATAGGAAAAAATACGCAACACTGTCGTTTTATTATCTTGTTTTTCCATACAACACAGGTACGCTACAAGTTCCCGAGTTGGAAATTAGTGCCAGTATTCCGCCTGAGGGTGGCTATAAAGGGGAACCGGTAACTATTCGTACCAACGTTCAAACTATAAAAATTAAACCGGTGCCGGCATCAAAAGAACAAAAGGTTTGGATGGTTGCCAACAATATCAACATTAAAGAAAGCTGGAGCCGTTCGCTAAATAATTTAAAAGTTGGCGATGTGGTCGAACGCGAAATTGAAATTAACGCTGAAGAAACCCTTCCTTCTCTTATTCAGCCCTTGGAAATTGAGAAGCCGGATGGAATAAGTATTTACCCCAAACAGGCCGACTTACGGGATACCCGCAATAACCAGAATGTCAATGGGAAACGTATTGAATACTATTCGTATTTATTTGAAGAAGAAGGTGAAATAATGATTCCGGCTGAAGAAGTGCTTTGGTGGAACCCTCATACAAAAAGGATTTATCAGCGTACACTTGCAGAGCAAAAAATTAGTATTGCAGCAAATCCCGAACTTGCATTAATGGAAAGCCTAAAGGATTCGTTACTGGCAATAAGTGCCCCGAAATTAACAGAAGTAGAAGAAAAAACTATTCGATGGGTAACTATTGGAGTGTTTTTATTGCTTCTTATAGTAACAATTTATTATGGCAGGAAATTGCTAAAACTGCTTATTCAGCACCAAAAAGAAAAATATGCTGCCTACCTACAAAGCGAAGATTACCATTTTAAAAAAATAGTTCAGGCATTAAAAAACAAAACTGCTACTGAATTTATTCGAGCTCTATATTGTTGGTTCGACAAGACCCGTCAGCCGGGCTACAAAGCAGCCATTTCTTATTATTTAACTTCTGAGCAGAAGCATCTTTTAGAATCAATCATAACAACACAGGAACAAAAAATTACAGAAATACAACAAAAAGACTTGGTAAAATTATTAACCAATTTAAGAACAAAAGTTACTTGCTCAGATGTTGAGCAACAAGAAAAACACAAGCTAAACCCTGTTTAACCAAACTGTAATGCAATGATTTTAATATAAAAGAAGCGGTTTTAAATGAACTTCAAATATTGTATCTTGTATTTCATTATTAAACTAATAGCGCCAAGAAAGGGTTAACATTGATCAAAATAACATTTAAACTCACTCATTATGAAGAAATTCAAACTTAGCATTTCGCTTGCAATCATTTTGTTTTTATCGGCTTGTTCGAGCACCATGAAATACACCTGGCAAAACGAGAATTTCCAGGGGAGAACATTTGAAAACATTTTAGTAATTGTTGAAGGAAAAACCCAAACCACAAGAATTAATGCCGAAAACCTTATGGTTGAGCGACTTAAAAACGAGGGATTAAATGCAACAAACAGTTTAGCCTTGTTTAAACCCGGTGAAGAAATAACACGACTTTCAGAAGAAGAAATAGAAAACAGGGTTTTATCCGGTGGATTCGACGGCGTATTGGTAAGTTCTTTGGTTGATGCCAGCACCCGCGATGTGCGCGAAGGTGGCAGTACCTATATGCAACCGGTTACCTACCGCTACGGAAGACGAATACGCACCGGTTATGTGCATATGCAGGAACCCGAATACTACCGCCAGGAGCGTACCTATGTGTTAGAAACACAATTATACGACACCAAAGACTCTGCCTCAAAACAAAATGTGGTTTGGAGTGGACAGTCTGAACTTACCGACCCATCATCAGTTGATTCGGCTGTAAAAAGCTATTCCAAAAAATTGGCTAAAACATTGGTTGAATCAGGGATTATTAAATTATAAGCTATAAAAAAGAAATGATGCTTTTGTAGCTAAAACTGAAGTTAAACTTAAAAAACATATAAAAATGAAAACAAAAATAATTTTAAGCTGCCTGGCAATATTTTTTTTATGGTCGTGCTCAACCACCATGAAATATACGTGGACAAAAGAAAACTTTGAAGGAAAAAGTTTTGATAAAATACTGGTACTAACCATTAGCAAAAACCTGAAATCGAGAACCTTATTTGAAAATACAGTGGTTGACCTGTTAAAAGAAGAAGGACTTGAGGCAAGCAATGCCTTAAACGTGTTTACACCGGTTGAAAAACTGGATGATTTGAGCGAAGAAGAAATTGAGAAAAGAATTAAAGATGGTGCTTACGATGCTGTTTTGGTAACGTCGCTAATTGAAGTTAATACCCGCGATGTAAGGGTGAATAATTACAACTATTATCCGTACATGTATGGTGGCCGTTACGGTTATGGCTACAGAAGTTTTATTTATTATAATTACGACTTTATGTACCGCGACCAATATCGTGAGGAGAAAACCTACGTATACGAAACTCGGTTGTATGATGTTAACGAACCCGATGTTAAACAGGCTGTGGTTTGGAGTGGTCAATCCGAACTAATCGACCCCTCAGGATCCGAGTCGGCCTCAAAAACCTATTCAAAAAGTTTGGTCCGTACATTAATGGAATCGGGAACCGTACAGAAATAAAAAAATTACAATTTGAAAGAGAAGGGCATGCCTGCATTTAAGGCGTGCCTTTTTTTATAAAAAGTTCCTGCTGATAGTTTTACTATTACTGCTCACCAAAACAGGCAGAATTCGCACCACGAAAAATCAATCTGCAGCCTCGGCCGTTTTCGCCACACCAATCGGAATATTTACTTTAAAATGCAGGGAATGATGAATACTTCCAGACTTGTGTTTAAACACATCGGTAAGCCCCTGGTAATATCTTACTCCAATCGTCCAACCTTCGCCCTTTAGCAATTTATAACCGGCACCAAAAGCCAGTCCGCCATTAAACCTGTTAAGCTGCTTATGGTTATATTCTTTTATTTTCCAGTCTTTGTTGTTTTTATCCGAGGTAAACTCCACCCAACCTTTGTAAATCAGTCCAACCTGCGGCCCCGCTTCCAGGTAAAAATGGTTATCAAATTTATAATTTGCCAATACAGGAACCATAAATGCCGCAATCCGTTGGTCGTAACTTCCTTCCACCTCATATATTTCAGCTTCAAGAAATTCAAGATCTTTTGCTGATAGATCTGCCATTCCCAGTCCCGATATCCCCTGAACACCGGTATACAAAAACAGTTTGTTTTTCATCCGAACATCAAAATAAAAACCGAGGTTAAAATTGCCCAGGCTGCTGCCATTGTCAAAACCATGCACATTGGTAAAGTTTAAACCGCCTTCCAAACCAAATTCTATGTTAGGCGAGTTTAATTTATCGCCCAGCAATAAGGATATCAAAACCTGAGATTTGGCAACAGTACAAAACAGAAGAAACAGGCCTATTAATAGTGTTTTTTTCATAAGTGAAGTTTAAAACATAAGAATCTAGACTTTTATTTATAAAGATAGAAATATTTAAGGTTGAATTACACCACAAAGGGCGTTAACTTGCAAATGGTAAGGCAGTATGCAGACTGCATCACTTCATTAAAAAAATCATTTGCTTATCAACGATAAAAGCCCGAACTTACAAAAAGAAAAAATGAAACATAATAATTAAATTACCATGAGGAAACTTTTTATTTCAGCTTTTTTACTGTTTGCGGGAATGGCTGTAACAGCACAAAACATTGAACTTACACCCATTTTTGGTTATTCATTCGCCGGAAAAGTAAATAACTACGGACGCTATTTTGATGTTAAAGATGATATGCTTTACGGCGGACTTTTAAGTGTT
Organism: uncultured Draconibacterium sp.; assembly: GCF_963676735.1. NCBI lineage: Bacteria > Pseudomonadati > Bacteroidota > Bacteroidia > Marinilabiliales > Prolixibacteraceae > Draconibacterium > uncultured Draconibacterium sp. The sequence continues at coordinate 4,379,587 of NZ_OY781464.1, forward strand.
CAGTTTGACGACTTTATGTATGTAGAACTTAGCTATGAGAGAAATGACACAAAAGGGAGTACTTATTTAGAAACAATTGATATGGCTGTTGAACATTACCAGGTTGGCTTTTTACGCGAATTTGCTGAAGGAAAAGTTGTTCCTTTTGCCAAGGTAAGTTTGGGAACCTCGCGGTATGTACAAAAATCGGGGGGAGATGAGCGCGTATGGCTTTTCTCCGGTGGTTTTGGTGCAGGAGCTAAACTCTTGCTTTCAGACCGGGTTGGTTTACGCTTATTTACCAATTTAATGTTGCCATTGGAATTTGATGGAGCCGGTTTTTGGTGTGGAATTGGCGGCGGTGGCGGAGGCTGCTCAGGAGGCGTGAGCTTTAATGTACCCATTGTACATTGGGATTTGGGAGCCGGTTTAATTATTCGCCTCCAAAACTAAGAATACCATTGCGGCATCATAAAAACAACAAACATTTTAATACAATGAAGAAATTAGTACTACTGTGCCTGCTTGCCACCAGCATTTTTAGCCAGTTGGTAATGGCCGAAGATTTGGTTTGGCCACGCGAAATTGACGTTGACGGCCACATTATAACTTTATATCAGCCGCAACTTGAAACACTTGATAAAAATGTGCTGGACGGGCGAATGGCCATTTCTGTAAAGCCCAAAAACGAAGAAATTGTATTTGGGGCATTATGGTTTAGCGCAACCCTTTTAACCGATTTGGAAAACCGCACTGCCGATTTGGTTAAACTCGATATCCCCATGATAAAATTTCCGGATGTAGATGACACCTCGAAGCTTGACCGCCTTAAAACACTAATTATTGAGGACCTGGAAGCCATGAATATGCAAATGTCGCTCGACCGGATAATTGCCGGTTTGGAAAACATTGAGCAACTTGAATTGCTAAATGATCAGTTGAACAACACCCCTCCAAAAATATATTACCGCGCATCGCCGGCAGTTTTGGTCATTATCGATGGCGATCCAATCTTGAAAAAGGTGGAAAATTCGCATCTCGAATATGTTCAGAATACACCGTTTTTAATCTTAAAACAAAAAGCAGAGTACTACCTTAAGGGTGGAGATTACTGGTACCAATCAAACGAAATTATTACTGACGACTGGAGTGTTACCAAATCGGTGCCAAAAGAAGTAGAAAAAGTAGCAGCGCAGATGATGGAAGAAGCAGAAGAAAAACCTGAAGTTGAAGGGAACAATGCTATTCCGGACGTAATTGTGAGTGCTGTTCCCGCTGAATTGATTAGCTCTGATGGAAAACTGGAATACGAGAGCATAAAGGGCACCTCCTTGCTTTTTGTTAAAAATTCAGAGAACGATATCATTATGGATATTAACTCGCAACATCATTTTGTGTTGCTAAACGGGCGTTGGTTTAGCTCAAAAACACTAGACGACGGAGACTGGGTTTTTACCGAACCCGGCGATTTGCCCGACGAGTTTGCAAACATACCTGAAGAGGCTTCAATAGGAACCGTTCGGGCAAGTGTTCCGGGAACTCCCGAAGCACAGGAAGCAAAATACGAACAACAAATGCCGCAAACGGCAGTGGTCGACCGTAAAACGGCAACGGTTAAGGTGGAGTACGATGGCAACCCAAAATTTGAAAAAATTACCGATTCGGAAATTGAATATGCCATAAACACAGCGAGCACCGTTTTGCGTATTAATAAAAAATATTACTGCGTTGATGATGGTATTTGGTTTGAATCAACAAAAGCTACCGGCCCATGGATTGTTAGCGATAAACGGCCTGCCGAGGTTGATGATATACCTCCAAGTGCTCCGGTTTACAATGTTAAGTATGTTTACATCTACGACTCAACCCCCGATGTGGTTTATGTGGGGTATACGCCCGGTTATTGCCATTCGTACTGGTACAATGGTTGTGTTTTTTACGGAACAGGATATTATTACCGCCCGTGGTATGGGAGCTATTACTACCCACGCCCATGGACCTTTGGTTTTGGGGTACACTACAACCCTTACACAGGCTGGGGATTTTCCGTTGGTTTCAGCTATGGCTGGTTTCATATGCGGTATTATGGTGGCTACGGTTATTGGGGTCCGGCAGGATATCGCCACGGGTATCGCCATGGTTATCGTCATGGCTATCATCACGGCTACCGCGATGGTTATTTACGTGGTTACCGGGCAGGTTATGCCAACGGCAGGTACGATTCGCGAAATGTGTACAAACGAAGAGACCGAGGAATAAAAAGCACCCGCGATGTACGAAATACTTCGCTGCCCAACAGAAGAGACAATGTTACATCGCGACCATCGACACGCGAAAACAATATGTATACCGACCGCAATGGCAATATTTTACGCCGCGATAACAATGGCAACTGGCAACAGCAAAATAAAAGGCCAAGTACGCGTCCGGATTTACCCAATAAATCGGCACGTCCTACACAACCGGCTACCCGGCCTACTCAGCCAACACAGCGGCCATCTACCCGGCCTACACAACCGACACAACGGCCGGCAACACGGCCGACACAACCAGCATCCAGACCCAATAGTTTAGAGCGCGATTACAATAACCGAAACAGGGGAAATACACGTTACAATAATTTCCAGAACAACAGGCCTGCAGCAACACCCCGGAGCAGGCCAACACCATCAAGAAGTGGCGGTTCAAGAAGGTAAGCCAACAAACAAAAAGAGCAGACATGTAAAAGTGTCTGCTCTTTTTATCTGATAGCAACCCGGAGCTATTTTGACACCACTTTTTTGTTTATCAATTGTTTGGCAACAATGTAGGCCAGTGCTTTTGCTTCCTCTTCAACCGATTTAATATTAGTTGATTTGGTTTGTGCCCGATAAATCAACTGTTCCGTTTTTACATCGTATAAATTGCACTCAATAAAATACGAGATATCATCAACGTAATACCCACTGTTGTATACCGTTCCGAGCGAATACGCATAATAATCGTAATACGAGCCATGCATACCAAACGGCGAGCCATAATAACCGGTTCCGCCCATGGTGAAATTTCGATCGTTTACCCACCTTTCTTCTTTTGTCATATCAAAAAGTGTGATAATCAACAAAGCATCAATTTTGTTTTCTTTTACTTTAGCCACTACTCCATCGCGAATCGCTTCCGAATTCTTTAACACATCGCCAGCCTCATTTAATCGTGCTGCCAATGGAAAAACATCAACAGTTGACATACTGTTTAATCCCTTGGTTTTAAGTTCATCAACAATAGCATGCTCGGTAACGTACCGATTTGAGGAGTTGGGAAAAAGGGCTGTAACACCAATATTCTGATACGCTTGAGGCGTATTTTCTTTATCTGACCAGGAATTAATTAGCTTAGTAGATGCACAACCGGTTAGCATACTTACTGCCAATACGAGGTAAATCAACTGTTTCATTATTTGTTTTTTGTATTTGTTACTTACAATAATACAAAAATTATACGGAGGCTTTGTTCTTTTTTATCATAAGAAGAGCATGTATTTTTTATAAATTCAAAATCACACGGTGTATCTCCTAAAAATGCATTAATTTTATTGAAAACTAAACGAATAATTTAAGCTGCACCTCATGAAAAGTTTTTTCCTCTGCCTGATTTTTTTTCTATGTATTAACTACTCGTTTGCGCAACAACAACCAGACACCTCTGTTTTTGAACCGGTTACAGAAACGCTGTCCAATCATCATTTTTTTGAAAATCACGATCCGCTCAAAATTTCGTTAAAATATGACATATCGGCTTTTATCCGGCACAAATCAAAAGGCGAATACCTGCCGGCCGAACTTAAAATCTATACCAGCCAACAGGATTCAATACATAAAAATATCCGTTTAAAGGCTCGGGGTAACTTTCGGCGCGGACATTGTTTTTTTCCACCCATCTATCTGAATTTTAAAACCGACCCAATTAAGAAAACCGAACTTGAGGGCATTCGAAAAGTAAAAATGGTTACACATTGCTCTACATCAAAAGTATACCAGTCGTATGTTATGCGCGAATACCTGGCTTATAAAATCTTTACCCTTTTAACCAATAATAGCTTTCGGGTTCGCCTGCTCGATATAACTTACATTGATACCGGAAAACGCAAACGAAATTACGAACAGCACGGCTTTCTAATCGAGCCTGTTGACTTAATTTGCAAACGGCTTGAAGCTGTTGAAGTAAATTCGGAGGCCGTTCGGGGAAACCATCTTTTACCAGCTGAAAGTGCACTGGTTGCTTTATTCGAATACTTTGTGGGCAATACCGACTGGCGTTTTAAAAGTGGCCACAACATGAAATATATTAAATCGCTAAACGTGGTTTCCACACACATTATTCCCTTGCCCTATGATTACGACCATGCCGGATTTGTTAACGCAACTTATGCCATGCCGCAAGAATGGAGCAGCGTAGAAAAAATTACTGACCGCGAATACCTCGGCTATTGTATGGATGATGAGAAGTATTCACGAGCAGCAATTGATTTGTTTATTGCAAAAAAGGAGGAGATTATAAAAACCATAGAAACTTTTGAGCTCCTTGAAGAAAAGGACAAAAGACAGTTGCTGAGTTTTGTGAATGACTTTTACCGGCTGGCTGAACAGCCTGATTTACTGATGCGAACAGTGAAAAATGAATGCAGAAATATTGATTTTTAAAATCGAATACAATGACAAATTTACAAGTGGTAAATATTAGCGGAGAACCCTGGACCGACTTTCTTATCCGCCTGGTGGTAAACATTGTTTCGCTTTTTTGTTTAATCAGGTTTATATATTACCCCAACAACAGCCGCGAAAAATACCTGTTCACTTTTTTCCTGATGGGGATGATGATTTTTTTAATTGCATCGTTACTTGACAGGGTTAGCCTAGATGTTGGACTGGCGCTTGGCTTATTTGCAATTTTTGGTATAGTCAGGTACCGCTCTCCTTCCATCGATTTAAAAGAAATGACTTATTTATTTCTGGTAATCGGTATTTCAATAATTAATGCGCTGGTTGCCTTTAATGTACAAACATTAGCCGGGCTGTTTATTGCCAACTTTATTATTATTGCTTCGGCACTGATTATGGAAAATTACAAGCCCCGAAAATATTTGCTGAAAAAGCCTTTGGTTTATCAACCGGTAAACTATTCGGTTTTAAACGATAACAAAAGTTTACTAAACGAAATAAGGGAAGAAACTGGAATTGATGTAGTTAAAGTTGAAATTGAAAAAATTAACAAGGCCAAAAACGAGGTAATGGTTTGGATATATTTTAAAGAAAATAACCCGCAAACAGTTAAAAGCAACAACAAGGAGTTAAACTCGCCAAACACAAATGCTGGATGGGAAATTACTGATACCAATAATTACCAGTAACGAATCTAAAATGGAAAAAGTTTGCACTTGCAAGCCTTTTCCATTTCTTCTTTCTTTTATTTCAGAATAGCCTCAATTGCCGTTAGCTCTTCAACGGTAAAAGCCAGATTTTTTAACGTTTCTACATTATCATCCAGTTGTTTTACCGAGCTGGCTCCAATTAACACCGAGGTAATTCGTTTATCGCGCAGCACCCAGGCCAGCGCCATTTGTGCCAACGACTGATTACGCTCCACGGCAATTGAATTAAGTGCCACAATTTTGTCGTGTGCCGAATCCACATCCTCCTTTTTCAGAAAAACCTCGCGTGTGGCTCTTGAGCCGGCAGGAATGCCTTTCAGGTATTTATTGGTGAGCAAGCCCTGCGCCAATGGCGAAAAAGGTATACAACCGATTCCTTCTTCTTCCAGTACATCCAGTAATTCAGCCTCAACCCATCGTTCAAACATCGAATACCGGGGCTGGTGTATCAGGCAAGGTGTTCCTAATTCTTTTAATATGCGCGAAGCTTCTTTGGCCATGTCGGCCGGATAATTTGAGATACCCACATAAAGTGCTTTTCCCGATCGAACCGCCCGATCAAGAGCCATCATTGTTTCTTCAAGTGGTGTATCCGGATCAGGCCTGTGCGAATAAAAAATATCGACATACTCCAGTCCCATTCGTTTTAAACTCTGGTCTAAACTGGCCAGTACATATTTTCTACTCCCCCATTCGCCATAAGGCCCGGGCCACATTAGGTAACCGGCTTTACTCGAAATAATCAATTCATCGCGGTAGGCACTAAAATCCTGTTTCAAAATTTTTCCGAAATTCTCCTCTGCCGATCCGGGAGGCGGGCCATAGTTATTTGCCAAATCAAAATGGGTAATTCCCAAATCAAAAGCCCGGTGCAACATGGCTCTGCCATTTTCAAATACATCAATTCCGCCAAAGTTATGCCACAGGCCTAAAGATACTGCCGGTAACTTTAGCCCCCATTTTCCGCAGCGTTTGTACTGCATGGTATCGTAACGCGAATCTTTTGGTAAATAAGTCATCCTATCAAATTTAATTGGTTATGCCTTCAATCTTTCAAAGTTAATTTTCTTTTGGCACAATTTTAAACAATAAAGCCTTCATCCTGTTTATTGTCGTTTTTCAGGCTGCCTCCCCCAACTTTTAGGTGCTTTTTGAAACCAATCGCGAATAAAAACCATATAAAAAAGTACGGAAACTTAAATCGAATAGCCATGAATGAAAAACTAGTCACAATTGTAGTTTTGCCTCTGGCGCGGGCCCATATTCTGAAAATGCGTTTAGAGGACAAAGGAATTAAATGCGAATTGGAAGATGTGCATTTAATTGAGGGAGCAGCCACATCAACCGTTCGGGTTAAAATTCTGGAAACCGACCTGAATGAAGCCTTTAAAGAAGTTGACCAGCTTCTTGGTTTAAAACCCGAAACACAGAAAAAAAGTCATAAACCCGGACAAATTCTTGTACCTGTTGATTTTTCAAGCGTTTCGGAAAAAGCTGTTGAAATGGCGTTTAACATTGCTAACCACCTGAATACGCACCTGGCAATAATGCACTCGTACATCAGCCCCGTGCGGTTTTCTATTCCGTATGGCGATATTTACCCCTACGATACTACGCTACTTAAACAAACCGAGCATGCCGAGGAGGAAGCCAACCGCCAATTCAAGAACTTTTTAGCAAGGCTTGTACAAACTATCGGCACCGAGAACTGGGAAAAAGTAAACCCGGAATACATTGTGAAACCCGGTTTTGCTGAAGAAGATATTCTGGCCTTTGCGAAAGAACACCCTACCCGGCTGATTGTTATTGGCCGCGGTGGCGACCGTTCGTGGCCAGGCACTGTTGGCAGCGTAACTGCCGATGTTATGTACAATGCTCCGGTGCCCGTATTGGTGGTTCCCGAAGAAATGCAACCCAAGCCGGTTGAGCAGTTTAAAGAGGTGTTATACGCCACCAATTTTGATGAGAAAGATTTTACTGCACTGGATAAACTAATGAATATTGTTAAACCATACAACGTAAAAGTTACCTGCGCACATGTTGGACTGCCCGACGAATATGGCTGGGACATTGCCCGCCTGGAAGGCATGAAAGATATTCTGCACAAAAAATATGAGAGTAAAGAGTTTGAATGTAAACTGATTATGGGTAACAACGTGTTGGATACGCTTGAAAGCTCGATGGAAAACGACAACATCGATATTCTGGCACTAACAACACATAAACGCAACATGATTTCACGCTTGTTTAATCCAAGCCTGGCGCGCAAAATGGTATTTCACACCCATATACCTTTGCTGGTGTTTCATGCCTGAGCTTGCGTTAAAAGCAGCCATAACGGCCTGTCATCCGCGCTAAGCGTTGTGAAACTTTGGGCCAATTCTGTTTTTATAGTTCCATCTGTTATCCACCTCAAACAGGGCGGTGCTTTTGGCCACAACCTCCATAACTTCAACTCATTTTTTTCGTACAAACATTTGTTTAACTAAAACTTACTATCATGAAAAATTTAATCCTGTCTTTTATTTTGTTTGTTTTTTTAGTTCCTGCCACTTCCTTGCAACTGCAGGCACAGGAAACCGAAGGCCCCTCGATGTTCCTTATTTTTGAAGAGTTTGTTGCGCCGGACAATATGAATGAGTTTTGGAAAGTACAAACGGAAGCGCTCGACAAATATGATGAGCTGGACTTTAACATGACCTTTTCGGCTTATCGCACCGACGATTTTTCATTTTACTGGTCCATGCCGCTTAAAAACTTTGCGGCACTTGATGAATTATTTGCCGATATGATGAAAAACCACCAATTGCTGATGGAGAACGGCTACAATCCCGCTGAAAAATTTCGTGGCCTTTCTAACTTGAGTCATTTTGTTGTAAGCTGGAACAAAGAGCTCTCGTATTCCCCCGCCGACTATCAAAAACCGGAAGAACCGGAGATTTTTCATGAATGGGCTTTTATTTACTTAAAATCGGGGCACGAAAAACAAGCTGCCGAAATATTAAAAAAATACCGCGACTTTTATGATAGCATTGAAGAAAACTACCATTGGGATGTTTATGAAGTGCTCCTGGGCAACCATACACCTTGCTGGATAGTGGAAAGCAGGGCAAAAAATGAATTGGAAATGCGTAAGCTGGAAGCTGACATGGAGAAGAAATATGGCGAAAAGTTTATGGAACTATGGAGCGAGTTTGTAAAACACACCGATAAAATGGAAATTAAAAAAGGCTGGTACATGCCCAAGTGGTCGCGCTAAGCCAAGAACTAAAACAACAACTAACTGGTGATAAGCCTGACACGAAGGCGACAAATCCGGGCAGGGGTTGAAACAAACACGACCTTTCGGCTCTGCCCGGATTAATTCCTGCCCATTTTTTATACCTGACTGAACACCAGGTTATGTGAAAAATTTTCATCAGGATCACAAGTACATCCCAACTTGTTTCAAAACACATTTTACGCTATATACCTTATCCTTAACACTTTTCTTTAAACACAAATTATTTATTACCCTACTTCTTTATGCCTGGTATGTTTTTCTTCGGGGAAAAATGTATTTTTACTTTGATAGAAAAAATATTAACAGCAAGCTAAAAATAAAACCAGGAAATCAAATCTCGAATGAAGCAAAGGATTGTACCAATTATTAATTTGCTTATCATTTTACTGCTTGTTCATCCATCAGTATCTTTTGCATTGGCAGCTACCAGCAACCAGGCCGATAGTCTGCGACAGGTTATTGAAAAAACAACAGGAAAGAAACAGATAAATGCGCAGTTGGATTTGGCCATGCACCTTTTTGAAAGAAAAAATGAGGCTGCCAAAGAACAAGCTGCACTGGCTTTACTGTCTGCCAAAAAAATCGGCGATTCAGCGCTGCATATGCGTGCCTATTTTGTTATGGGCCGTGTAAGTCATGTAATTAGCAATATTCAGCTTTCGCAAGCCTACCTCGATAGTGCTCTTACCCTGGCTGCACAACTTGATGACAATTATTATAAAAGCGAAATACTATTACGCACCGGTATTAACCAACATACCCAGGGCGAACATTTGTTAGCACTGCAATCGTTTAACACCGCCATCCAAACCGGGCGAATGTCGGAAAACTTCCGAACTGTTGGTGCCTCGTACTCTATGATGGGAACAATTTTTAGAGTAAACGGACTGTACGACCGTGCTATTGAATACATTATTAAATCGAAACTTAGTTACCAGAAAGCCGAATACACCGAAGGATATGCATGGACAGCTTATCTACTGGGGCGTATATATGCCGATTTACATTTATACGACAAGGCAATGGAGTATTTCCAGGATGCCCTGAAAACCTATTCGGATTTGGCTGAAATTGACGAAAACCCAAACGGACTGGCCATTTGCTACGAACAAATAGGCATGCTTAACCTGGAAGCAGGAGCTACCGATGAAGCACGAAAAAATATCGAATTCACCTTAGGTATTCACCGGGAAAGCAAATCAAAATATGGCATCTCCAATTCGTACAAAAACCTGGGGCGCATTGAATTTGCTTCGGGAAATTACACACTGGCCGAACAATACCTGATGCAGGCTCTCGACTCAAAAGCCGAAATTGGAGATTTACTCAGTCAGCCATCCATCTATTCGTACCTGGGGCAAACAAAAATAAAACAGGGCAAAGCAAAGCAAGGTCTCGGGCTAATTGAAAAAGGACTTGAACAAGCCATTCTAAACAACCAAAAACGCGTTCAATTCGACATTTATTCAATTTTAAGCCAGATCTACCTTGAATTTAACCTGCTGGAAAAGGCGCTATCGTGTCAACAGCAACAAATAAACATACAGGATTCAATGCTTTTAGGTGCTGCCAATATAAAAATGGACCAGCTACAGGGGATTTACGAAATTGATGCTAAAAACAGCCAGATAGCACAACTGCAGCAAGAAAATGAAATTAATGCTTTGAAACTTAAACAACACCGCGCATCTATTTTATACATGGTGCTTGGCATTTTTCTGGCCATACTTATTGCAGCCATTATTTTTGTTTTTTACCGCAGACTGCGCCAAAACAACCTGCAATTGGCCGAAGCCAATGAAGCAAAAAACAAGTTTCTGGCTATTATTGCCCACGACCTGCGAGGGCCAACCCACACACAAACAGCCTTCCTCGATCATTTAATCCAGGAATTTGATTCCATCAGTCCCAACGAACTTAAAAACTTACTGCAAATTATTCATCAGTCGTCGGAAAATACCAGCAACCTGCTCGACAATCTGTTGCTGTGGGCACAGTCGCAGGTGAAAAAGATGGAAGTAAAACCAGTGGCCTTAAATCTTGCCGATGTAATAAATAAGGCACTTGGCAATTTGCACCAGGCCGCCAACCTAAAACAAATAAACTTCGCCATCGATACTAAGGAACAATTAATGGTTTATTCCGACCCGAATATGTTGCAAACAGTAGTACGCAACCTGGTTAGCAACTCCATAAAATTTACGCCACGTGGCGGTTCTATTGCCGTAAAAACCTGCGAAGCCAAACAAAACGAGGTGTGTATAACCATTACCGACACCGGTGTTGGCATGAGTGCCGAAAAGCTTTCGAAACTTTTTGATATTGGTACCAAAAGTAATTCGCCGGGTACCGAAAATGAAAAAAGCACCGGCCTGGGACTGGTTTTGGTAAAAGATTTTGTGGAGAAAAATAATGGAACCATCCACATTGAAAGCGAAAAAGGCAAAGGCACTTCGGTTGTTGTTACACTTCCTGCTGCCTAATCCATTTTTACCGAAACATACTTTTTCTGTCCCCTTTTTGGCATCAAGGGTAAACGCGTCGAAAAGGAAATTTGTGTTCCTTTAGTCCGTCTTTCTACTGGTCTTTATAACCGCCCTGTTTTTACTATCCAACCAAATCATTTCCTCCCAATCGCCATGCCTGGTATATGTAAGGTGCAATTTATCAGTTGCTTTGTTTTTAGGAATGAAAAACGCCTGGCCAAAATCTTCATAAAAGCATTGCTTGTTAATTTTTAACGAACGGAAAGAAACACAACAGAGCTTCCTCTTGAGTTACATCGATTAATACCGGTTTTAAGCATCAGTACAAAAAGAATGTTTTCCTGTCAGAACAATATAGAGCAGATTTCGTTAAAATAAACCTGGCAGCACTCATTAACTGCTGTCATTTTAAATCATATTTATGCAAACAGCTATAACCGGACTTACACCGGAATCCAATAACGATGATCCCTCATCCATTCCTTTTTCGCAATTTTTAGAAAACCTGAAAGAAAAAATGAAACAGGTATTTCATGTAAGGGCAGATATTGACCAATTGAGTTTAAAGCGGGGGCTTCCGCCATTTGTTATGCGCGAGATTATGTCGGTAAATCCCTTGTCGGTTGGTATTCCGAAACAATTTGGCGGACGAGGAGGAGTGATGAAAGAAAACATTGGCTTGCTGGCAGCAGCATCTTACGAATCCCTGGCCTTATCCTTAACTTTTGGCATTAACTCGGCCTTGTTTCTTCAACCTTTTGGAAAGTTTGGACAAGAAGAAGTGAAAGCACCCGTTTTCAATCGCTTTTTAAACGAAAAAGCCATGGGCGGACTTATGATTACCGAACCCGATTATGGCAGCGATGCACTGAATATGCAAACTGCCTACACAAAATCGGAATCGAAATTTCACCTGAAAGGAAAAAAACACTGGGCCGGATTAACCGGCTGGGCCGACTTCTGGTTGCTCTCAGCGCGTCAACAGTCAAAATCAGAAAAATTGCAACGCGACATTGACTTTTTTCTTTGCGATGTAACTGCTCCCGGTCAAAACATTGTAGTAGAAGAGTTTTTTGAAAACCTTGGCCTTTATGCCATCCCATACGGACGTAACCACATTGATGTACAAGTGCCACATACCCATAAACTGGTCCCCGAAACTACAGGAGTAAAAATGATGCTCGACCTGTTACACCGCAGCCGCATGCAGTTTCCGGGAATGGGAATGGGATTTATTCAGCGCATGCTGGATGAAGCACTCACACACTGCAAAGAAAGACGGGTAGGTGGTAAAAGTTTGTTTGGCTACGACCGTGTGCAGCACCGTTTATCGAAACTGCAGGCCTCGTTCACCATTTGCTCGGCCATGTGTGCCAATAGCAGCGAAAAAGCCGGGTTGGATGTCGACCTGTCGGGGCACGGAATGGAAGCCAACGCCGTAAAAAGTGTTATTACCGATTTAATGCAGGAAGCGGCACAATCGGTGGTGCAATTGGTAGGGGCAAAAGCCTATAAACTTAACCACATTGCCGGGCGTGGTACGGCTGATAGCCGGCCGTTTCAGATATTTGAAGGATCAAATGATATTCTTTATGCACAAATTTCGGAAGGATTGGTAAAAATGATGAAACGAGCCAAAGAACATAACCTCTTCCGGTTTCTGAAAGACTATGAGCTGACCAACAAGGCGGTTCATTTTGTAAAAAAACAGGTCGACTTTAACCTCAACCTTCAGCTACCACAACGTAAGTTGGTTGAAATGGGTAAGATCATCGGCCGGGTTATTTCAATGAACCAGGTATTGGAGCTTTCGGAAAAAGGTTTTAACAAAGAATTAATTGACGGCAGCGTGACCTTTCTGCAGCAGGAAATTACCAAATTGATGTCGGTATTTACCTATTCAAACAACGAAAAGGTGGTTGATGCTTACAACGAGAACACCTCGTGGATGAACTTTGTGGTGGAGTAAAATACTTATACAATAATTTGAACTAAAAATATTGTATAAACAGTACCGAAGGAACGTTATGTGCAATAACAGCCGGTATGAAATACCAAAAGCCGGTACATTGCCCCGGATGTAACTAAACCTCTATGCACTGGAAGTACATAGGTTTAAGATTGAATGAAATTCAAAAGAAATAGAATAAAGACATGAGTACAAAGTAAGAGAGAAGAAAGCACCACATTTTGTATTCTTTCTCAATACTCATATCTCTGTACTTATTCTTCATTATGAATTTAAAATTTATAGAAACTGAAAGTAGCTGCAATAAAATTGCAGAGCCTGTCCGGAATTTATTTTTGGGGTTTCAACCATTAAGCAGATAATCAAACCACTTTTCGTAAACATTTTTACTTTTGCAGGCTTATATAGGAGCATGGGCATTTTTCGCAATTTAAATCAACAGGAAATAAAAACCCTGAAACTGCACCTGTTTTACAGCGGCATCGAGGGTATTGCTGCCGGTGCCTTACTATTAACCGAGTTTATTTTTATTAAGTCGCTAAAAGGAAGCAACGTACAGCTGGCTTTTCTGTTTCAGTTTAGCATGGTGGTATTTTTATTTGCTATGGTAGCCAACGAAATACTGCGCCGCTACCCCAACCGCAAAGTATTGCTGCGCAGCATTGCCATTGCTTCCAAATTGCCGCTGGTAGCACTGGCCTTTTTCCCCGGTGTAAGCCACAACCAAGGGCTTCCGGCTATTTACCACACTATCTTTCTGGCTATCTTTTTACTCTATTTCGTTTCAAAAATTGCAGTTATCCCCTCCATCAATCAATACCTGAAAGGCAATTACCGGCACGAAAACTTTGGTCGCCTGTTTGGCTATTCCGTTTCGGTACAAAAAGTTGCCATGTTGCTCTCTACCTTTACCGCCGGCTTACTGCTCGATCTTAATCCCAACTCTTACCGGGTATTTTACCCCCTGGTAGGCGTATTGGCTATCATATCCATTTTTCAGCTTACCAAAATTAAGTTTATCCATACTGCCGAAGCTGTAAATACCCCCTTGTGGAAATCCTTGCAGCTGTCGTTTCGCCGGGTATTTTTTATTTTAAAAACCAACAAAGCCTTTCGTCATCTCGAACTGGGTTTTATGATTTATGGTTTTGCCTGGATGAGCACCCACGCTGTAATTACCATTTTTTACGAGCGCGCCCTGCACTTAAACTACTCCAGCGTAGCCTTTTACAAAAACGCCTTTAACCTCATCGCCATTGCCTTTTTGCCCTTTTTCGGGCGTTTTATCGGCAAACGCGATCCGCGCCGCTTTGGCATTATCACCTTTGGTTCGCTGCTGCTGTTTATTTTGTTTACCGCCCTTACCGAATACTACAACGGCCACTTCGAACTCTACGGAATAAAAATCTATTACATGCTGCTTGTAGCCGTGTTTTTTAACGGACTTTTTATGGGTAGCATGCCCATTTTGTGGGGCATTGGCAGCAGCTATTTCTGCCAACCCAACCAGGCCGCCGACTACCAGAGCGTGCACCTTTTTTTAACCGGCGTACGCGCCCTGTTTGCCCCCATTATTGGTATCAAATTGTACGAATGGTTTGGTTTTAGCCTCACCTATGCCACCGGCATTGTACTGCTCGTTTTCGCCATTTTACTTATGATTTATTCCGAAAAACGCTTTCCAAAAACCAGTTAAAGAAAACATTTTTTACGGCTGGCAGCCGGGCTTTCCGCTTTACCGGTTTTGGCTGCTTGCGCTTTTCTACACCCGGCAAGGGGCTCCTTTGTCGCCCGTACCGGCTAATAAAAGCGTGGCGCAGCCTGCAACAGGGTGCCGCTGCAATCCCTGCCACAATCCCCTGCCAATGGCTAATTTTATTGCACCATTGGCAACCAGGAAGCTAAGCCTATCGCTGCCTTAAGTTATCTTGTAATAAAGGGGCTTACGCTAACCTATAAATACTGCATTAATCAACTGCTTCTTTCAGGTGCAGCTCCATACCCAATTGTTGCATCATTCCCAGTTCATCAAACAGCTCGTATTCTTCAATAATTTTCCCGTGCTCCAACCGGTAAGCAGTAAAAGTCTGTATTTTTACTTCATTTCCGCTGGCCGGAATTCCATTTAATTCACCGGTATGCACACAACTAAATAATACCCGGCTAAATACCCTGTCGTTACTACCAAACATATCCAGTATTTCCAGGTGCGATTGCTCAAAAGCCGCTGCATAAAACGCATACATCTTTTTATACTCTTCAATTCCCCTGCAGGTCATATTGGGGGTGTGGTATTCCACATTGGGTGCCAAACATTCATCCAGCACCGCGCTGTTTCGTTTGTTCCACAATTCATCAAAAACATGCTCAATAAGCTTTTTATTTCTGCGCTCTTGTTCTTGTAGGTGTTTGAATTCTGCTGTTTCTAACATGATAATTAATTTTTGGTTACGCCGGATTATACGTTTCCGAAAAGGAAATGTTTTTTGGGGAGTACAGTAAAAATACCCGTTGCCCACATTGCAGACAAATGATGAAAAAGAGGGGTAATAATTGATTACCTGAGTGGCTGCACTCCCGCGTAATGCCGAGGCCAACGAAAAGCAACGTCCGCGTTATTGCAAAGACAGTAAAACTAACGCCGGCCCCCTTTCTCCTCCTCAATATGGAATATCTGATTTTATAGAGGGGAAACTTCGTGCGCTCTGCCCCTCGTTTGTAACGAGGGGCTAACCTTTTGTCGTTTGTAACGACGTCTTAAACAGTTGATAACCGATAGTTACCATGATTTTTATTTGTCGATACAATCGACTGAACGCCTGACCCCTCGTTGCAAACGAGGGGTAGATCAGTAGATCAGGATGTAGCTTTTAATGCGTCAATTTCCTGCTGAACAGCCTGTGCTTCGGCATATTTCTCATCAGACTGCCGCCGGTTGGTTCGCGACAATAAAAAAGCTTCTTCCATTAATTTATCGTGTTTTCGAACCAGGTTTTTTATCGGGTCTTTTTTAAATAATCCAAACATATCTTTATTGTTTTTATGGTTTCAACTCAGGCAACCTTTCCGGATTGGCTTTCCGGCAAGTAATTATCAATAACAATAGAATCGGCTTTCAGCAGGTGCATCAGGTTATACAAGCCAAAAAAGGTACGGTTCATATAAATAAAATGCCGCGATCCCCGGTTTCCGTTCATATTCCTCAACTCGGTGTTTTTACTGTAGGCTGTCCCCAGATCACTCAGGCGTTTAAAAAAGCCGGCATCAGAGAAATCAAACTTTTCCGACTGAAAAGGCTGTGTAAACAAGTCGAGCAAACGCTTAAACATTTCGGTAAAAAAGGCCAGTTCCTCCAAACTATCGTCTTTTCGCAGAATTTCCAGCTCATAAAGTTTTTTGGTAAAAATCTCGGGGTTATTGCGGTTTTCGGGCAATGCCAGCTCAAAATACGGGATGTAAAACGAATCGGGGATACTTTTTACACATCCAAAATCGAGGGCTACGAGCTCCTTGTTTTCCGACACCAAAAAATTCCCCGGATGCGGATCGGCATGAAATTTCCGCAGGTGATGAATCTGGTACATATAAAAATCCCACAAGGCCTGTCCCAGTTTATTGGCCAGTGCTTTATCGGTATTGCCGGCAGCAAACTCCGAAAGATGCTGGCCCTCCATCCAGTCCATGGTAATAAATCGCTCCGACGAAAGGTGTTGGTAATAGTTGGGGAAACACAAATTGGGAATATGACTGCACTGTTTAATGGTTTCGAGACTTTGCTCCACCTCCAGCACATAATTGGTTTCATCCAGCAGTTTTTCCTCCACTTCTTTAAAATACACCTCCGAACCTTTTCCCCGAATATTAAACAGTTTCATGGCCATTGGTTTAACCATCGCCAGGTCGCTGCTGATGCTTTCTGAAACTCCCGGATACTGGATTTTTACGGCCAGGTCTTTACCATCTTTCCGCGCCCGGTGTACCTGTCCGATACTGGCACCATGCACTGCATTGGGATTAAATTCATCAAACACCTGGTCGGGTGTACGACCAAAATATCGCTGAAATGTTTTTACCACCAGTGCTGCCGATAGTGGCGGAACCGAAAACTGCGAAAGCGAAAACTTTTCGATATACGCCTCGGGCATAATATTCTTTTCCATGCTTAGCATCTGCGCTACTTTTAGGGCACTACCTTTTAAGTTTTTAAGCCCATCGTAAATATCGCTGGCATTTGATTGGTTGAGCTTTTCACGCGCCGCTTCTTCTGTCGAGCTTAACTTGTCGCCGTAATATTTCAGGTAGTTAATGCCCACTTTAGCCCCGGTTTGCACCATTTTGGTAGCCCGTTCAATTTTCGAGGTTGGTATCCTATCGATGGTTTTCATTAGTTGCTACTTATTTTTTCGTGATACAAAAATTTACCCAGATCGAATACCGCTTGCAGTGTGGCTGCATCCAACAGGTTAAAGGCGGTATTTACCGATTTCTCAATCAATACATCGGTTTTTTCAAAATCGGGAGAAGTATCTTCCAGCCAGAACCGGAGAGTAAAGAGCAATTGTGCCCAGGCCGATTCATTGATGCTGCGCGACTTTATTTTTTCCATCTTTTTATGCGGCAGTTCAGGTGTTTCAATCTCCAAGTCATTAATAAAGGCGCAAAGAGCTTTTTTTAGCTCCGATAAGGAGGCCAGCACTTTCAATTTATCTTTGGCACCTTTTAAGGCCAATAGCACATAACTGCGATTGGCTTTTAACACCTCGAAAAAAGTGTAGTAAAAAGCAAGTACTTTGTTTTTTGCATCGTAACTATGGTAGGCTTTGTTTTGCTCCAGCAATTGCATGCTTTGGTCGAAAAAAGCTCTAAAAACCGCTTTCTCCAAGGCATCAAACGAGCCAAAATGCTGGTAAAAATCTGCCTCTTCCATTTCCAAATCACGGGCAAAGGCATAAACACTGGCCGGACGCTTCCCCTTTTCGAGCCTGAAATTCATGTAGGCCGACAAGATTTCTGTTGTTGTTTTTTTGTTTTCCATACCCGAAAAACAGTCTTCTAATATTTTTTGTTCAACCTTTTGCGCTTTTTTCTTAAACAAAAAGAATTCAACAACTTGTTTTTACCTGCTGTACCTTCTGCTTTATGCCGTTTTATTGAAGGAATAAAAGATATTCACCGGCTCAGTGTTTGCATCGAAGAGATGCGAGATTACGTTGGTCGTAACTTTTCCCCTTAATGATAAAATAAAACCCACGCTCCTAAGCTAATCCCGTCGCAAGGTATCTTCCCATATAATTCCACCTGCACAGCCCACCTACACCATCTCATTGCAAAGGCGTAAAACTATTACCGGCCCCCCTTCTCCTCCTGCCAGGAGGAGTACCGCTGATGCAGTGCAACGGAATCAGTGGGGAGGTGGTGTAGTTAAACCACCCCGCTCTGCCCCTCGTTTGTAACGAGGGGTGAACCTTTTGTCGTTTGTAACGACCTCTTAAACAGTTGACAACAGTTCATTACAATGATTCCTATTTGTCGATACAATCGACTGAACTCCTGACCCCTCGTTGCAAACGAGGGGTTAGTCAGAAACGTTCGTGCACTGGCTTGTCTGTTATTTTAATGGATAAAATTGGAATAAAATCATTTCTCCTCCTGCCAGGAGGAGTACCGCTGATGCAGTGCAACGGAATCAGTGGGGAGGTGGTGTAGCTAAACCACCCCGTCAGCGAATTCACCGCTGTTATTCCTGAATAAATTTTACATCGCTGCCACCCCTCCTGAGAGGAGGGGAAATGTTCGTGCTGCAGGCTTATCCTCAGCTGCCCCTCGTTTGTAACGAGGGGTGAACCTTTTGTCGTTTGTAACGACCTCTTAAACAGTTGATAACAGTTCGATACTATGATTCCTATTTTTAGATACAATCGACTGAATCCCACCTGCCCCTCGTTTGCAACGAGGGGTAGAAAAGATTCCACCTGCACAACCTCATTGCAAAGGCAGTAAAGCAATCTCAACCAATAAAGCAATTCCACATTCTCTTTGTGCCAACAAAGACAATAAAACGCCTTGCCGAATAAACAAGCAATTTGTCTCAATTCTTTATTTTTTCGTGATCCTTTTGTGATACTTATCGTTGTTCTTTGCAGGTAACAGGTATCATAAAAGGTCCTTATTTAGTGATGATGATGCCTTTACCATGATTAAGTCATGAGCAATAAACATTTAAAAACGAATACTACCATGAAAAAGATGAAAACTTACAGCCTGTTGCTACTTGCCCTAAGCTTGTTTGTCATGGCCTGCAACAACGAAGAAGATGACAACACCATGCCTGCTGTTTTGTATACCGACATTACGGCCAGCCAGGTAAAAACAGAACTGATTGACGATACAAGCATAAGCCCTTATGCGGCTATTTTTGATGTGTCGCCGGTGTACAACGACGGGCACCTGCCCTTTTCCTCCGATGCCAATGGTGTTAACGGACTGGATACGCTGCTGGGCAGTTTGGATAAAACAAAAAGCTACCTGGTGTATTGCCATGGCGATGCGCCCTCGATTGCGGCTGCCGAATTACTGATTGAAAACGGCTTTACCAAGGTATTCCGCCTGCAGGGCAACTACGGTGCCTGGAACGATGTATCGTTTGTTGACATTGCTGCCAGCGTTGCAAAATCGAAAATTGATGCTGCTGAATTTGAAGCCATTTTCGATGTATCGCCACATTACAACACCGAACACCTGCCCGGGGCAAGCAATGCCAATGCCGGTGGTGGAGGTACCGACCTGGCCACTTTAATTGCCGATATGGACAAAACAAAAAATTACCTGGTGTATTGCCATAGCGATGGACCGTCAATGGCCGGGGCACAGCTAATGGAAGATGCCGGCTTTAAAAATGTATTTCGTTTGGAAGGTAACTTTGGGGCATGGACCGACGCCGGGTATGACGTGGAAACAACGGTTACCTATACCGATATAGATGCCAGCCAGGTAAAAACAGAACTGATTGACGATGCTAGCATAAGCCCTTATGCGGCTATTTTTGATGTGTCGCCGGTGTACAACGACGGGCACCTGCCCTTTTCCACCGATGCCAATGGCGTTAACGGACTGGGGACACTGCTGGGCAGTTTGGATAAAACAAAAAGCTACCTGGTGTATTGCCATGGCGATGCGCCCTCGATTGCGGCTGCCGAATTACTGATTGAAAACGGCTTTACCAAGGTATTCCGCCTGCAGGGCAACTACGGTGCCTGGAACGATGTATCGTTTGTTGACATTGCTGCCAGCGTTGCAAAATCGAAAATTGATGCCGCTGAGTTTGAAGCCATTTTCGATGTATCGCCACATTACAACACCGAACACCTGCCCGGGGCAAGCAATGCCAATGCCGGTGGTGGAGGTACCGACCTGGCCACTTTAATTGCCGATATGGACAAAACAAAAAATTACCTGGTGTATTGCCATGGCGATGGACCGTCAATGGCCGGGGCACAGCTGATGGAAGATGCCGGCTTTAAAAATGTATTTCGTTTGGAAGGTAACTTTGGGGCATGGACCGACGCCGGGTATGCTACCGAATAAGTAAAACACAAAACAAGCACCCATACTACCGCGCGAATGCTTTCGCGTGGTATTTTCCCATATAATTTCCCTCTGCCCCTCGTTGCAAACGAGGGGTAGAGTCAGAAACGTTCGTGCACTGGCTTATCTGTTATTTCAATGGATAAAGTTGGAATAAAATCATTTCTCCTCCTGGCAGGAGGAGTACCGCTGATGCAGTGCAACGGAATCAGTGGGGAGGTGGTGTAGCTAAATCACCCCGTCAGCGAATTCTCTCTACCCCTCGTTTGCAAACGAGGGGTAGAAAAGCTTCGTGTTATTTTGCTTTTTCACCGGCAAGTCCCATATCAAATTTCTCAAGCGAAGCATCCAGGAAGATTTTCACTGCATTGCTTACTTTTTCTTTATATACTCCGGCATCACATTCAATGGTATTGGTTAATTCCACGCTGGTATCTTCTACCGTGAAAAATGCGGCATACGAAGGAACCGATGTTCTTTTTTTATCGGCTACAGCCTTGAATTCTTCACTGGCAAATACGCCGTTAATTACCAGGGGTTGGGTTAAAAGCACTTCTACAGCGGCCTCGGGATAGGCAGCTCCGGGTTTATTCCCTTTTCCTGAGGCATAGGTTGCCCTGGCGCTTTGTACCCTTAAATACGGACCTCCTTTTACTTTTGCGGTGCCCAGTTTTGATTTTGGATCGAGGTAAATGCTTGGAACATTAATGGCAATGTCAATTACTACAGCATCATTCAGATCCTGGCTAATTTTGGGTAGCCCTTTGTGATAGATGGCAGAGGTAAAATCGTTTTGGTTGGATACGGCTCCCATAAAGCCTCCAGATTTTTCTTTTCCCTTTTTGCTTACCTTTTGAACATAGTAAGAAAATGGCGTGGGAATTACCATCAGGCTACCCTCCACCTGTTCCTGGTTAATTCGGGGACCATCCAATTTCAAATGCTCCGTATAAAAAGGAATCGACTCCATGTCCCTGGCCGTTCTGATTTCAAATCCTCTTGATTTTAATGACTCAATGTAGTCGGCGTAAATTTTGTCGGTGAGCTCCTGCAGGTCTTCTGCCTGCAAACCTTCAACACCAACAGCCAATTTTGCCGTAGCATTACCGGTATACGAGCCTCCACCAAGCTGACGTCCGCCGTAAACTGTTTTTTGGGCTTCAGCAATCATCTGGTAGTAAACCTTAAAATTGTTGATGTACACTTGTTTTGGGGCTTCAGCCAATCCTTGCGATTTCATGCTTACCACCGACAGGCTTTTTTTTCCGAGTTCCTGAGCAATTGCTGTAGATAGAACAGCACAACTGAATAGTAGAAGTAAACTTAGTCTTTTCATGAATGTAACATTTGATTATTAATTTATTATATATACCCTTCCGTAAAAATTCCAATTTTCACAACACCTTTTTAATAACTACAAATAAGCCTTTATTCTGTTTAATACTTCGAGGTATTTTTTTAATAAAATATGGTGGATAAGCCCATATCGAATAGCTGGTTAAGTAATTTTTTACATACAAAAAGCTACCCCCACCTGCCCCTCGTTTGCAACGAAGAGTAAATGAGAAAAGGGGCATCTAAAGCTGAACAGGGTACGTCAGCGCAAAACAAATAACAATACTTGTAAGATTTATAAGGATGCGCACACCCAGAGAATAAGACGAATAGCTAATGTTAAACACCTCGCTGATGACAATGAACAAAGCCATGGCACTAAACCAGGGGGTAAAAAGCAAGGCGAAATCACGTCGAAGCAACATAATTACCAAATCGTGTAAAAAACCACAAAAGGCAAAAGTAAGCAATAGTGAAAAAGCCCGGGGCATCCGTTTTTCTAATGGTTTATAAATGTATTTCCCCAGGTAGAAACCCCAAATAGGATTCCAGTACTTCCAAAAGCCGGCAAAGTTTCCGGCCCCAAACGAGTGAAGCAGCATATTTTTTAACGAACTACTGTGGCCAAGGGGCACTCCGTTTCTTTTTAAAATGTATTCCGATAAAGTCATTGTATACACAACAACAATAAGCCAAGCTTGTTTTGCGGGGAACAAGTTAGCCAGACACTTCAGGTCTAACCTGCCCCTCGTTTGCAAAGGCAGTCAGGCCCCCTTTCTCCTCCTCAAAGGAGGAGAGCCTGTCCCGACCAAGCAAAGCGAACGTCGGGAGGACCAACGAAGCTGGTGAGGTGGTCGATGGGCTTAATTGCTTAGCTCTTCAAAAAGTGAAGCATTCACCACCCCACCGCTGTAAACGCGGTACCTCACCTGCCCCTCGTTTGTAACGAGGGGTGAACCTTTTGTCGTTTGTAACGACGTCCTAAACAGTTGTTAACCGATAGTTACCATGATTTTTATTTGTCGATACAATCGACTGAACGCCTAACCCCTCGTTGCAAACGAGGGGTAGAGTAAGGGGAAGAGTCAGGGAGCCTGTCCCGATGAAACAACCTGAAGTCGGGAGGGAGGTGGTCGTCCTTCCCTGCTACATAACATATTGATAACCAAATGTATTTTCCATAATTATATAGTGGTTAAAAACCAAAAACACGGTTAACCCAGAACCCTCTGAATTTACCGTAACGTTTTAACAGCGACCCTATTTGTTCACATGTGCCTGTTTGTGGTACATGTACACGCCCCGGTATAATGGCGTGCATACCCAAAAGGCCACCTGCGCCCTGGAAAAGCTTGCAGGTGACCCGAAGTTTAAATTATTCAACTTAAACCTTTTGCAATATGGCAAAAATGAACGAATCGGGAAAGCGCGATTTTGTTTCGCAGATGATTACTATTCTGCAACAAAACACTACGTTACTTACCGATGCAGGTTTCGATCCAACAGCCAAAATTACTCAGCTCGACACTGAGTTAACGGCTGCCGACGATGCCGAAGGTCGCCAAATCGATGCAAAAGCCGCTGCGAAAATTGCTACGCGCGAAGCACAGCAAACGCTAAAAACGGCTTACGACGATGGTTCGGCTACCGTAGAGATCATTGCCGGTTTTCTGGGTAAAGATCATCCATTGGTTCAGGAGCTCCGGAAACTGCGCAAGTCAAATGGCAAGCCGGAAAAACCATCCGGCGTAGCTTAAACACCGTCTTTTTAAAGAAACCACCTTGTTTTTCAGGGTGGTTTTTTTGTGCTTCGTTTAGCGAGAAAGGCTTAGCGTTTTGCTCCCCGTGTAAATGGTAATTTCCCCCTGTTTTTTCAGACCGTGCCCCTTGGGGCGAAGCGTGTGCCCCAATCTTTTTGCTTCGTGCCCCTTGGGGACTGTTATGCGCCCTCAGGGGATTGCTTTCCGAAAACAGGGGCGCGTTTTGTGCCCTTTGGGGAACGGTTCATGCCCCTTGGGGATGGCTTCGCGAAAACAGGGGATTGCTTTGTGCCCCTTGGGGATGATTCCGTGCCCCTTGGGGCAAGGCTTGCCAAGACAGGGGATTATCGTGTGCCCCCGGGGGATTGTTCTTTGCCCCTCATTCTTTGTTCCGCTGAAAGGCTTATGGATAAAGGGATAGGAAATGTTTTTGCCTTAGAATCCAAATTTTGAACGGTGCTCCCGAAGGTGTTTTCCCGAAGGATGAAATTGGCTGTTAGTTGGGAGAAAGATATCTCTATTATTGAATTGTTTGATACCTGTTTCCGGGTTAAAGTCTTTTAGTTTTGGATGAACTAAGATTTTGTACTTATCGGAAATAGCAATCAGGCCGCGATCAAAAGCACGGTGAAAAGTTGGCGAAAGTGCCAGTCCGTTTCGGATTGAATCGTTATAAGTTTCGGCAAATGGGGTAATGTGACAGGCATCAACCAAGGAACGGTTTTTACCATCAGCAACTTTTAACCCGCTTATTGCACACTGATTATCGTAAACTTCCAAAATGGCTTTACGGAAAACAGCACTACGGGCAGCCACAAATTCATCACGAACTTCTTTAGGTTGTTGGTTTAGGGTTTGTTTTACTGTTCGGGCATAGTTTTTTTCAGGATCGTAAAGCATTTGTGCTTTCACTTTTGCCGAATAAACTTCTGCCGACGCATACTCCGAAACCTGCTTTATACCAAAGTATTTACTTAGCAATGTAGCCTTTATTTCCCTGCGTTTTATCGGATCAATGAATACCAAATACAGTTCTTCTGAAAGCTGCGCTGCCAAAACTGTGGCATCAAGAGCCCTTAAACTTTTTATTGAATTGCTTCTTGTGGTTGGAATCTCTTTTCCGGGATAGGTAATAAGTTTCCAAAACTCACCTTTTTCGTTTTTAAGATGAAAAAAGGGCAAAGCAAAGGTGGGTGTATGGTGTGTTTTTACCACAACATTCCAAATATCAAGAAAGCGCTGCACCAAGGCATCGGTAATCTCAATCCAATTCTCCACAATCTCACCACTTTCAAAACTCTCTATCACCGCCAATAAAAGCACTGGCTTATGGGGAGCCTTGCCGTATTTGGTTACGCCTTGGTTTAGGTAGAGGATATGGTAGTGAAGGTTGCTCATCCTAAAAATTTTTCATCCATATGCTTTTCTAAAAGAACTAAGCTCGGTAAAAAACGTTCTGGACGTTTGATTTCTTTATTGTGATAAGCAGAGAAATAATGCTTGACAAATTCATCTTTCGATTTCCTAAATTCAGAACAAACTAAAATCTTATAATTTTTATCAACTGCTAAATAGCCGTTTTCAAATGCCTTATCATGCAAATTATTTAGCAACAATCCGTTTTGTGGATTCAATCGATTCTCCACATCCTTTGCCCAGGGAGTAATATGACTTGCAATTAAAAAATCTGGGTTAGCAAAACCTGTTACAGTGCAACTGCCCTGATAATTTGCAAGAACAATATCCCGAAAAACCTTTTGATTTACTCTTGTTTTAACTTCTCTAACCTTTGTTTTCCCTTTGAGATTATCAATTCCTTTTAAAATATTAGCATACTTCTTTTCGATTGTTGTTTGTTGGATTTCTGCCAAGATTTGCTCACTCTCAAAAACAAGTTCTTCTTTATTCTGATGAAACTCATCCCAAATAGGTTGAACTTGCTTTATTCCACCGGTCAATCCTTTTACACCTCGTTGTTGATGATATGGATCGACACTGGCAAAGTTACTCAAGCGCATTGACACAGCACTTGGCGTTCTTCCGATTAGTTTGGCTAACTGAATTATATCGCTATTGCCGTGATGGAATTTGCCAAACGGTATTTTAAGGTACAGGTTAAATGCTAAGATTAATTCGGCTTTCGTCCATGGTTTTCTTTGAGACATGTTGGGAAAAGTTTATTAGCATAAAACTAATAGAATTCATTTTAAAAATGGATTAAAATAGAGCCTTTTTCCAAATTTTTTGAACCATAAAAAGCTCTTAATTCTCAGTCGTTAAAAACACAAATCCACAGATAGAAGACAAACAAACGTTAATTTGTTCTTCTAATACTGAGTCATATATACTTATCAATAATTCAGTCCTCAACCCACATTTAGGGCATGTGGTTGGCTGATCGGACATAAGGAAAATTTCAAGATTAGAAGTTGTTAAGTCGATATGATTACTCATTTTTTTCCTTTAACAAAATAAATTCGCACCAATCATGATCCAAATCCGGGTTATAAATAGAAAACAGAGGCTTGTTCAATCCAAAATCATGTGGTACAAAATATAATTCATCGATAAGCTTACTTTTAAACCACCTTTCAAATTCTTTAAGCGATAAATTATTTGGGTTATCAATTTCCGCTTCTTCAAAAAGCTTATAATTTGCTGCATCGCGATACAAATACTCAATAATTATTCGGTGTTTCATTGCAAGCAAAACTGCAAAATAGTTCTATTCTTGTCAACGGACTATGAGTAACAATAGCCACCTTGGGCCCGGTATCCTCCCCCTTAATGCGGCTCATATTATACGAGCGGGTTATTTTGTTGTGTACATCCATTTTAAAAGATTAAGGATGATTGATTAAGGATTAAAGTTAGGAAGAAAGCCGGAAGACAGATGCCTGCGGCATCAAATGTTTACAGAAATATCCCTTAAACAGAACTATCCGACTCCGGGCGCCTGTCTGACGCCAGGCAGGAAATTCTCTCTGCCCCTTGTTTGTATTTTTGTCGTTTGTAACGACGTCCTGAAGAGTTGGAAACAGTTATTTTCCATGATCCCTATTTGTCGATACAATCGACTGAACGCCTGCCCCCTCGTTGCAAACGAGGGGTAGTAAGAGAAAAAGGCAAACGAAAAACCGGGCTAATTTTCTGCTGTTTCGCGGTTGTAGATAAGCGGCATTTGTCCTTTCCAGCGTTTCCAGGTGTTGTTGTTGCATATTAGTTCGGCCATAAAGCAGGCTACGTTTATGCGGCTTACTTTTCCGGGATTTAAAACAGCACTTCGTATGGGTGAAGCGTGAATCTCGTAAGGGCTCACGCTGTCCTCATCGATCAGGCTGTCGGGGCGTACCGCTATCCATTCAATTAAGGGATGGTGCTGCCCGATTTGCGTGCGGAGGTATTCAGCTGCCTCTATATTATCGGTAAAAGGAGGCACCAATATTCGTAGCAGAGTAATCGCGATTTTTTCAGCCGAAACAAGGGGCTCGTTCAGATCGCGGTTCTGGTTGCCGGAGGTATTCATCAATATCAACTTCACCGGTTTTTGTGGTTTATTCACCCCGATGGCTACACACAGCCGGCGAACAGCATCTGTTACCAGGCGGCGCGGCTTTCCGTACATACCTTTAAAGCTCATGTTATGCCCCAGACATGAAACTACAGCATCGCAGTCGCGAACCAATTCGGCCATCGTGTTATCGCTAAGCTCCAGCACCGGGGCTTCAACTACTTTAAGGTTCGTAGCGTGCAGTAGCGTGCTCAGTTTTTCTGTTGACCGCACAACGGCTGTTACTTTTTCTCCGCGATCCAATAAATCTTTTACCAGCAGGCGGCCTGTTGCTCCGCTTGCCCCAACTATTAAAATGTTCATCATTTCTTCTTTGCTTTATAAGGTAGAACATTTTGAGGTGGATCGACAAATAAATACGACCTATACGAACAGCGGATCGACGAAAGGGGGGTATGGAAGGTTGCTTTGGTATTTTTACCACCCCACCGCTGTGAACGCGGTACCCCCTCCTGGCCCCCTTTGTCGGCCAGCGCCAGTGCCTTACCCTGACATTTCCCCCAAATGGGGGAAACAATATGGAATATCTGATTTTATGGAGGGGAAATGTTCGTGCTGCAGGCTTGTCTGTTATTTTAATGGATAAAATTGGAATAAAATCATTTCTCCTCCTGCCAGAAGGAGTACCGCTGATGCAGTGCAACGCAATCAGTGGGGAGGTGGTGTAGCTATACCACCCTGTCAGCGAATTCTCACCTGCACAACTTCATTGGAAAAGGCAGTAAAACTATTACCGGCCCCCTTTCTCCTCCTCAAAGGAGGAGAGCCTGTCCCGACCAAGCAAAGCGAACGTCGGGAGGACCAGCGAAGCTGGTGAGGTGGTCGATGGGCTTAATTGCTTAGCTCTTCAAAAAGTGAAGCATTCACCACCCCACCGCTGTGAACGCGGTACCCCCCTCCTGGCCCCCTTTGTCGGCCAGCGCCAGTGCCTTACCCTGACATTTCCCCCAAATGGGGGAAACAATATGGAATATCTGATTTTATGGAGGGGAAACGTTCGTGCTGCAGGCTTATCTGTTATTTCAATGGATAAAGTTGGGATGTATTAATTTCTCCTCCTGGCAGGAGGAGTACCGCTGATGGAGTGCAACGGAATCAGTGGGGAGGTGGTGAATTCACTCCTGCTTTTTCCTTTTATCCCCAAATTCAATAATATCTTGTTTTATCACCTCCGGATATTCATATACCCATCGGTTTTCATATCTTAATACGGTTATTCCCAATTTATTTAACTCCTCATCACGTTCAGTATCCCTGGCAATACTATTTAAATCTGCATGAACCTCTCCGTCTAACTCAATGGCCAACATTAATTCATAGCAAAAGAAGTCAACAATGTATTTTCCAATGGAGTGCTGACGTCTGAATTTATATCCGCCCACCTGACTTTTCTGTAACATTTTCCACAATGTAGCTTCAGAAGCGGTAGCACGATTACGCAAATACTTTCTGATTGGTTTGAAGAACTTGTGATTGTGGAGTTTCATTTTTTGTTTAAAGTTAATGATTTGAGGCAATTGTTCCAATTCACCACCCCTCCGCTGTAAACGCGGTACCCCCCTCCTGGCCCCCTTTGTCGGCCAGCGCCAGTGCCTTACCCTGACATTTCCCCCAAATGGGGGAAACAATATGGAATATCTGATTTTATGGAGGGGAAATGTTCGTGCTGCAGGCTTCATTTGGTATCCCGGAAATTGAATTGGAATTCGAACATTTCTCCTCCTGGCAGGAGGAGTACCGCTGATGCAGTGCAACGCAATCAGTGGGAAGGTGGTGTAGCTAAACCACGCCGCTCTGCCCCTTGTTGCAAACGAGGGGTAGTAAGAGAAATCCAGGTGGCTTGCAATGACAAGCATTGAATCTTCGGCATTTGCCAATTTTCTTTGTAATTTACAGCACATTGAACGTAACTTTAGTGAACCTAAAACAAAAAACATGAACGAGAATCCCGGTATTTTAAAAATGATTCGTGCGCCATTTCTGAGTAGTATTATTGCCCCCATTGTAATTGGTACTTTGTGGAGTGCCGGCGTAAAAGAAAGTTTTGATGTATTGAATTTTATTGTTGTATTGCTTATTGGGGTGGGCTTGCACGTGGCCACCAATGTGTATAACGATATTTACGATACGCTGCAGGGCACCGACAAAGTGAATGAACACCGCAACGAATCGAGTGGTGGTTCGGGCGTATTGCTCGACCATCCGGAGCTGATGGGAAAGATGTACTTTTTGGCACGCACAGGCCTGGTTGTTGCTTTGGGGGGAACCATTGCTCTCACTTTTCTGATCAATAAGGAATTGCGAGTACTGCTGTGGGTGCTGTTTCTTGTTTCGGCATTTTTTAGCAAATATTATACGGCACCGCCTGCCAAACTTGCTTACCGCGGCTGGGGTGAGGTGTCGGTGTGGCTGGCTTTTGGCCCCATGGCGATTCTTATAGCGGCAGTAAGTCAGAACATGGTCTTTCATTCGCAGCTGCCCTGGTTGCTGCCCACCACCGGTCTCAGCACTTCATCGATTTTACTGGTGGGACAAATGATTGACCTGGAGGCTGACCGGAAAGGAGGAAAACACGGTGTTGCCTCGCGCAGGGGAACTCGGTTTACATCGGTTTTGTATGTTGTGGTGCAGCTGGCGCTAGCTATAAATATCCTTTTGCTGTTTACGCAATATCCGGGCAATACATGGCCCCTGCTACTGTCGTTGCTTCCGTATATTTTGCTGTTTCCCAAAGCTGCGGGAATCATCTGGAAACACCACGCTGATCCGGATCAGCTAAAAGCCGGTGCCAAATTAACGGTGTTGATCCACCTTGTTTTTTCGGTGACAATGATTATTGGGTTTGTACTCTATAACTTTCTGAATTGATGCAGTACGGAATGGAAGGATAACAAAGTCTGTTTTTATCATACATATACAGTAAAATGTTAAGCTGCTTCTTTTAACACATTTACGATACAAGAACATACAGCACAAGGAAAAACACCCAGGCTGTAAACGATCCGGCCAGGTTAATCAAATCGTTGGGCGCAAGTGAATCCTGTTTTTGCTGCTTTCTGAAAAACGCGGATTGCCGGAGTTTCTCCTCAACAAAAGCCCCTAAAAAGGTATCGGCAAAACAGGCCAGAAATGCTGCCAGGGTAAGTATTCCGATGTCTGTTGGGTTCCAGGTTTGAAAAAACAAATAATACGCTCCGGCGGAAACGAGGAAAGCCCCTGCCAGTGCTGCCAATGTTCCGCCAAAAGAAATACCGCCTGTTGTTCCTGCCCTGTACATTTTCCAGTCGGCCACCGAAAAACTTTGTTTGTTAAAAAGCGGACCGACCTCGCTTGCCCATGTGTCGGCTGTAACGGCTGCAACACTGGCAATAAACAAAAAAATAAACCGCTCATTGGTTGTAGCAAGGAACAACATTGAACTCAGAAGTGCCCATAAAATATTGGCCAGTACCTGCCAACCATTTCGTGCGCCCGATGGTTTTTTCTTCTTGCTGCGCATTGGATTTATTCGGGTAAACACCACCGAACTCACAAAGAAAAACAACACCGGCAACAACCAGTTCCATCCGGCAACAAGCGCTAAATAAAAGCCCAGTGCTGCGGCTGCCAGGCTTCCGCTGCGGGTGAGCAGTTTTAATTTATTCAGCAGGTAAGTACCTGCAATTACAACCATCAGTACCCCGCAAACAAATAGGAAATCGGGCTGCTGGGTGTGCTGAAAAATAAAGAAGAGCGCCAGTCCGACGGGAATCGACAAATTATCGGAACCGCGCCACGAAACAAGCTCAAAACAGGCCGCAAGCAACAATACAGCAAGCACAAAAAACACATCGGCAAACAGTGCCTGCGGCAGAAAAACCGCCAACACTATCAAATTAGAGAGGGAATAAGCCATCAACCCGAAGAGGCTTTTTTTATCGCTTCCTGGTCGGAATGTGATGTTCCCGGTATTGATTTTTCCGCTTAGGTTGGCCAACGGATCGGAAAGCGTTAACACCATAAGTGCGGTTTGAAAATAATACAGGGGCAAATCAAGCAAAAGTAAAAACGAGAGGAGAATCCCCAGCGGATAAAACAGGGTACCGAGGCTCTTACTTTCGGTTTTATGAACAAGTTGCCAGCTTTTGAAACGAAAGGTGACAAACGCAATGATGGAACCGGCAATGATCAGTACCAGCAAAACATCGCGTTCAATAAAGTAGCTTAGAAGCAAAAGAAGCAGTCCGGTTACCAGGTGCACCAGTTTTCTGACCGTTAAAGCCAATGTCCTGTCTGACGGGTAGGTGGTGTTATTTATTTCATTTACTTCGGCTTCCAATGTTTTTGTTTTATGCTGTTGTTAGCGGTTTTACTTCATGTAGTTTTTTATCCTTCAAACGTAATTTCTTCAATTTTCCCCGCCACTTCGAGGGCAGCATTACGGCCGGTGTCGCTAAAAAGGACGTTGCCGCTTTTTTTATCGCTGAGCGTAATTTCAATTGCTGAAGTCATGCTTTCGCTGATACGGCCGTCCATTATTCCGGAAAGCGGTGAGGCCAGTTCGGTAGCCTGATCGCGGTGTGCCACTACTTCGAGGCGGTATTTTTTGTTTTCCATCAGCAATTTCACCTGCTTTTTATCGGCCATTGACCGTAACAGTTGTGTGCCGTTGTAGGTGGTAAATTCGAATAAGCTGCCCTTAACATACAATCCGGCAATAAAGCCCACAAACGAACTCCGCAGCCAGGGAATTTTGGCCACCGATGCTTTAAAGGAAATGCCGGGGTGCGCAAAGTGGTTCGACTGCATCCAGAAATACGCCGATGGAAAAGAGTGCCCCCAGTCTTTTTCGATGTAACCGCGTCCGCCGCTAAAATCGATGGATCTGCCCCGGATTTTTAAGGTCCCTTCCAGCGCATGATCCATACTTACAATACCGTGGTAGCACTCCATAAAAGGAACAAAAGTATAAGGCCCCATAATTCCGGGCGAATACCACCTGTTGGGCCAGGGAACCGTATTTTTAAACTGCAGCGTTCCGAAATAATCGTTGAGGGCCAGCTTTATGCTGTTGCCCGTAAATTGGCTATCGCCAATACAGATTTGAAAGGAAGCGGATGCGGCAGAAAAAATATTGGCCGGAAAGGAAATGTATTCAGCTGTTTTCGCCTTTCCATCGAGCACCTGAATAAAAGCATGCTGTTCGCCCTGCTCATCCATAGCTATTCCGGGAATAAAAGCAAAAGCCTCCTGCCCGCCGGCCGAAACGGCTTTGTAGTACCAGCCTTCGAAATAGCGTTTGCTGCGCCGCCAGCCGTGGTAACGCTCGGGGTGAAATAATGCTTGTAATTGTTTTATCATGCGCATGATGCTTAAAGGTAGCAAGAAAATCTTTTGATTGCGATTTGTAACTTATTTACTTCTGCAGCAACTTTCTATAAAGCTTCTTGCGGAAAGACAAAGCCCTTTGGACATGCAGAATCCCTCTTGTGCAAGGCTGGGGGGAACAGATTAAGCGGGGTTTTCTGCCAGTGGGCAGGGCACGGTAAAAGTAAAGGTACTGCCTTTACCGGGCTGACTTTCGAGTTGGAGCGTACCGCCCTGTTTTTCAACAAACTCTTTACACAACTGCAGGCCCAGCCCTGTTCCTTTTTCGTTGCGGGTACCGGGCACCGATTTAACACCATCGGGTTTAAAAAGCTGTTTTTGGGCTTCAGGGCTTATCCCTATTCCCGAGTCCTGCACTGAAATACTCAGCAGCTCTTTTTCGGGCACCGGCTGCCAGCTTACCCAAATTTCACCCTGGTCGGGGGTAAATTTTATGGCATTCGACAGCAGGTTGCGCAAGATAATTTTCAGCATTTCGCAATCGGCAAGCACCTGGTAATCGGTATCCGACTGTTGGTGTACACTAATATTTTTATCTTTTGCTGCCAGTAGCTGTAACGACACACTATTGTTAACCATCGTTTTTACCGATAGCAGCTCGGGCGAAAAACGAATACGCTGTGTTTGTGTAGCTGCCCATACCAACAAATTATCGAGCATATTGTAGGCATTTTCGGCGGCGTTAAGCAGGTTTTCGGTAATATGTTTTTGCTCTTGCTTATCGGTTTTGTCCTGTTCATCATACAACAAGCGTGAAAACCCCAGGATGGCATTAAAGGGGCTGCGCAGGTCGTGGCTGATAATGGAGAACAGCTTATTTTTAGTATTGATACTGGCTTTTAATTCCATTTCGGATTTTTCGAGTTCCAGCAAAGCCGCTTCTTTCTGTTTTACTTCAGACACAATGTTTTTGTTGGTTTTCCGCAGCTGTTCGTTTAGTTTTCGTGTGGAATAATACATGCCTATAAACGCCAGTAGCAAGAGCAGGATTAAAACAATAATTACCACATACGATTTATGCAATTTCTGATCAATCAGCACCGCATTTTCCATTTCTTCGAGTGCCTGCAGCGTTTTAAAATGTTGATTTTCGTTGATAATGGTCTCTTTCTGCAGCTGATCGTACAGCTGATTGTAGCGCTCAAAAAGTTGGTTATAGGTGGCAGCCGAGTGCTCGTTAAAACCAGTGGAAGCATATAATTCGGTATAGGCCTGGCCGATGTTGAAAATTTCTTTTGGCAGCTGTAGCCGGCCAGCCAGCTCAAGGGCCTTCTGCAATTCTATTTCGCCCAGTTGCGGGAAACCTGTTTTGGCAAAAATCAGGGCTTTATTTGTGTACATCCCTATAAGCAGCAGGTTATCGTTTTCGGCTATAGCCAGCTCCATAGCCTGGTTTAATACGCTTAAAGCTTCGGTATAATTTTGTTGCTGGTAGTGCACTTCGCCCATGCCTTTTAAAGCTTGTGCAATGTATTTTTTATTTTTTTCTTTTTCTGAAATGGTTAATTGTTCGTGAAAATAGCTCAGCGCCGAATCGGGCTGTTGCTGAAGGATGTAATTTTCGCCCATACAATAGAGTATGGCTGCCGTGCCGGATTGGTTATTGTTTTTCAGGTGAATCGCCCTGGCGCGAAGAAAATAGTCCATGGCATCTTTATACTCCTTACGCGCCTGATGAACGAGGCCAAGATTGGTGTAAATGTAGGCCAGCCCTTGTTCGTTGTTGAGGCGGGCAAACAATTCTTCGGCAATTTTTTCGTGGGTATAGGCATTGTTTTCGTCGCCATGAATAAGGTAGAGGTAGCCCATATTGTCGTGCGCAAAACCCATTTGTATGCTGTCTTGTGCTTTAATGCTGTGGTCAAGTGCATCGCGAAAATAATGCCAGGCCTGTTTGGTATCGTAGCGGAAATACAGCATATTAACACCCAGGTAGTTGCTAATGCGGGCTACCTGCGCCTGCATGTTCAGGCTGTCGGCCAGGTGCAGGGCGTATTGCCCGTAAAGTATGGCGTTTTCGTTTTCCTGACCGCGCAGGGTCCAGCACAAATCGGCCAGGTAATCAATTTTCTGGGCATCATTTAAGGTTTCAAGGTGTTTTACTGTTTGCGGGGGTAAATTCCGGGGTTTTCCTGCCAGCTGAAAAACAACTAACAAAAAGCTCACAAAAAACCATTTCTTCCCCAATATCTCACAACTTACCATAGGCTTATCACTTCTTAAAACAAGCGTATCCATTCGGAATACCTTTTAAAAATAGGCAAAAAATAAATTTTTCCTAATCTTATTGTTAACAAGCAAACCTCAAGGAGAGCGGGACCTAGCTGATCTGCCCCTGGTTTGCATGGTGGAGCTTAAAAGATTACTTCGGTCACTGCACTCTCCCTCTGCCCCTCGTTGCAAACGTGGGACAGATAAGAGTTAATGATTTGAGGCAATTGTTCCAATTCACCACCCCACCGCTGTAAACGCGGTACCCCCCTCCTGCCCCCCTTTGTCGGCCAGCGCCAGTGCCTTACCCTGACATTTCCCCCAAATGGGGGAAACAATATGGAATATCTGATTTTATGGAGGGGAAATGTTCGTGCACTGGCTTATCTGTTATTTTAATGGATAAATTTGGGGTGTATTAATTTCTCCTCCTGCCAGGAGGAGTACCGCTGATGCAGTGCAGCGGAATCAGTGGGGAGGTGGTGTAGCTATACCATCCCGTCAACGAATTATTCCTGGTAGCAGTTGCCATTTCTTACATGGTCAAGAAATTGCTGCACCACCGCCTGCACCTTTTTATAGTTGCTGTTTTTTTTGTTCGTTCCGGATTGAAGGTAAAGACGGCGGTTTACTTCCAGCATTAGCGAGTACACACGTTTGTCGGCATGATACCATTGCAAGGGTACCAGTGTTCCGGCATACGGACGATTAATTTCAACGCTAAAACCCCGTTCCGTAAAAAACTGCCTGGCAAGGTGTGCAAGTTGGGGTGGGGTATGAAATGAATCAGTGCCCAGGTTAAAATCGGGGCGCCGGGTATTTTGGTCAAGGTCGCGTTTAAGCGGAATATCAGGAAACGAATGGCAGTCGATAAGCAAAGCACTGTTGTATTTGGCCAGTTGCTTTTCAACAGTTTCAGTTAATCGTAGGTGGTGCAGGTTGTAATACTTTTCCACTACCTCGTAGCGTAAACCGGCACTCACTTGTCGCATTGGCTTTCCCTCATCCGTTTTTTCATACAATACTCCCATTCCGGATTTCGCCATGGGTTCAAGCAAATCATCGGTAAACCGTTCCACATCGCAAAACACCCGTGAGAATGGCGCTATCACCGTCTCATCCAGTTTGTTGCTAAACAGCTCGTCGGTGTACCAGTCGGTTAGTTTTTGAATTTCTGCCTGTAAAGCTTCACTATTTAATAAATAGCCTGTGACGTCGGGGATATAAGTGGAAGCGTGGGGGATATGGAGAATAAGTTGTTTCATTTTTGTTTTGTTATTGGATTGTAAGGGATTGATTTGTTCTTTTTAATTCCGCTAATTAGCTATCCAATGAATCCGTTTATCCCGCAGAGCATCTTTTTGATAAATAGCTAAGGCAATAACATTGCCACTCAGAAATTTTATCAAAACAGCAAAGTATTGTCCGTGTGTAAGCCT
This sequence comes from uncultured Draconibacterium sp., assembly GCF_963676735.1. Classification (NCBI taxonomy): domain Bacteria; kingdom Pseudomonadati; phylum Bacteroidota; class Bacteroidia; order Marinilabiliales; family Prolixibacteraceae; genus Draconibacterium; species uncultured Draconibacterium sp. The sequence continues at coordinate 4,415,978 of NZ_OY781464.1, forward strand.
TATGTTTTTTGGAAAAGTACCGAACATGGTTTGAACGAACAATGGCATTCTGTTTTCTTCGCCAAGAAGAAATTCCTTTAAGCTAACTTTATCCACTTTTTCCCAGGTTCTGATATTAAGTGGATATGCTTCAGAATTCAAAAGTTTAAATCTCATCTTAAATAACTGGTCGTGTTTTTCAAGTTTGTTGATCCAGTTAGAATTACTCTCTTTCATAAGGCACAAATTTTATATAGTTAAACCTTGTGCATCATGTATTGTCGGAAAAATGTCTGAATGGCAATTGTTTTTGACAGACTGTCCGCATACTCGTGTGATTACATACCTGAAATGACGGTTAAGTTGAAGTAGTTTTGTTTTTTAACAAGGCAAAAATCAGCGCATAGCAGCGTTCTGCAAACGATTTTTTAACGATGATAAAAAGCAAAAGAACAGAACCTGGGCCGTCAAGAGCAGGTGTGTTATAACACTCAACCACCGTGGCTATGCTTGCTCGGTTGGTATCCCGATAAAATCGGGATTCATGATACACTACAAATATGTTCAATAAAACTGGAAGCACCAAAACTTGCTGTCGGTGGCTGCAAACACGGGGGAATAGAGAAGATGCCGCTGGATTTTATTGTGGTTATAAACTAGCTTTCCTTCAACTCCACACAAACCAGTTTTTCGTTGTCGCGGGCCAGCAGTTTACCGTTGGCAAAAGCCATTGGCGACCAGGCCTGCGATTTTTCAGCGGTAAAAAACGAGGCTTTACCCACTTCTTTATAGCCTTCGGGTGTTGGCTCAATCAGGTGCAGGTCGCCGTTTTTACCATTTTGATTGATGAGCATTCCGTCAATCATAATAATAGAACCCAACTCGAAACCCGGTGTTGATTTTTCGGGCCAGCAGCGTTCGCCCTGCCAGTTTAAACACACCATTTCGTTTACCCGGCGGTTGTTATTCAGATAGATATGCTGGCCAATCACTAAGGGAGGGTGCATTTTGCAGCCCGCTTCTTCGTTGCGGAACAGCTCGTTAAAACGATAATTTTCACCATCGTTATTTACTTCCAGCAGAATGGTAACCGGGTCGTACCGATCTTTGTAGGCACAGGAGGTGAGCAGCAGGTGTTTATCGTCAACTGCTACCGGAGGAGCGATACAGGCAAAAGAGTCAAAACCTTTGTAGCTCCACAGTTCTTTTCCGGTTTTTACTTCAAAGGCCACCACTTCGTCGGTAGTAAAACCATCGCCTTTTACACACGAGCTGGTCATTATAACCTGCTCTACACCGCCGTAGTTGCCCAACACCGGCGACACATGAAAACGGTAACCGCTAAGGCGGCGACTTTCCCAAACTACTTCGCCACTGGTTTTGTTGTAGGCCACCACCCCGGCAGTTTCGCCCTGTGGCGATACAATTACCAGGTTGCCGCTTACAATTGGCGATACGGAAAAGCCCCAGGTATTTAGTTCGCCTCCGTAATCGCTTAGCAGGTTTTGCATCCAAACGGCCTGCTGTGTTTTTTTATCGATACAGTGAAAATGACCATGCGGGCCAACACACCACACATAATTTTCGTCGACAACAGGTACGGCCCGCGAACCCGGATAAGGCAATTCGCCTTTGGCTTCGTAGCTATACTTCCATTTCTCGGCACCTGTTTCGAGATCGATGCAGCGTAACACATCGCTTTCGCCTTTAATACGGTCGAGAACAAACACTTCGCCATCGAAAACAGCTGCTCCTCCATACCCCGGTCCGAGCGGAAATTCCCATACTTTTGCCGGGCCGCTTTCGGGCCATTGGCGCAAAATACCGGCATCGCTTATGGTGGCATTTCTGTCGGGGCCAAGGTATTGTGGCCAGTTATTTTCTTTTTGCTGCGAACAGCTGAATACAACAAGGGTAAGTAAGGCTAGAACCAGTCGATTTAACATGATGAGATTTTTTATGGTTTTTTTCAAAAATAGTAAAAAAGTAACGCTACAACACCCGAACAGAGGTTAATGCATTGTTAATCACACCACAGCAGTAATGGCAGTACTCTTCCGTTTGTATGTATAATGGAATACTAAATTACTTTTTTTATACCCGGAATTTGTTTTATCAGCCACGCAAACACAAAACAAACCAACAGGGCAAGCGGAGCCACCACCATAAATTTCAGCAACTGATTTATGTTTTGCCAACTCACAAAAAGGGCGCTAACGCCTACAATTATCGGCGCATGAAAAATAAAAACACCATAGGCACTACCTGACAATTGCCGCGCTACATTCCCTTGTTTATTCCAGTAGCGTTTTGCCAATCCTAACAGCCCTATTATCATGGCAACGCCAACCAGCTGTTCCCAAATTGCCCAGGCAAAACTCTGCCAGCTGCCACCCCCCATAAATGTTTCAACACCTCCGTTTTTCCCTCCCACATATAGAATAACGGGCAATACCAGCCAAATCATTAACTGAGCAAAAACAAACCAGCGCAATGCATTTTTAAAACTTATGGCATCCAGCCAATTGTTATTATAGGCCAGAACACCCGTAACCAGCATTACAATGTATTGCACAAAAAACGGAAACTGAAATCCGGTGTAAGGCATACTCCACCCAACAGGCAACCAAATGCGAATAAGGTATTGTGCCAGGCCCATTCCCAGGGCGGCCAAAACCAGTTTTCCCGTTCCGGGCCAGGCCATTTTAATTTTCCATTTCATCTTACTTATGGGCAAATAGAGCATTGTAAACAGCAACAGTGTTTCAACAAACCACAGTGGGCCAAAACCGCGTGCACGCTGATTTCCTAAAAATTCGAGAAATGTTACCGCTTCGTGTTTGATAAGGTTGTAATGAATAAAATTGGTTAACGGATTCAGTAAAAAATAGAAGACGAGCAAGGGAATACCCAAACGAACCAGGCGGTCTTTTAAAAACCGGCCGCTTGTTTTACGTTGTATGGACGCAGCGGTAAAATAGGCCGAAATAAAAAAGAACAGGCCCATAAAAAAAGCCTGGTTGGTCATGTTAAACATGGTTTGTACAATTATTTCGGGAAAACCGTCTTCCGACTCGTTGTAGTACCAGTCGCCGGGAGCACCATAGGTAATATTCAGGTGAAGCAGCACCACCAGACTTATTAAAAAAATACGCAGGTTATCGATATAAAAAAGGCGCGATGTTGATGACATAGGACATGTTGTTTTTAGTTTTTATAGCTTATTGACTCAAAAAATGATTTTCAGTTTTTCTTTACAGTCAACAAAATTTACCCGGATCATTAAGAACACAAAATTATTTCGATAAGTAGTTGAAATAAAAGGACAAACAATAGACCAAGCAGAGATTAATCGGGTAAATACACCCTTGAAACAGCTGTGAATAGCGCGCAGCGGTTCCGCAAATCAACTCCTGTTTTGCCCGGCTTTTTGCCTGAGAAGCCAGCGCACACGCTGGTAAGAAAGCAGGTAATGTACCAGCGTGGCTATTGCCAGTATTGCTGCCGCCAAAATATATTCCATTTGAAACAGTACTGCACCTGCCAGGGCAAAAAACAGCAGCTCGATAAGTAAACGTACTGCCCCACTAACCGGCACTGGTGCTTTTCCCGAGCGGCTGGGATCGTTGGGTACTGCAAACACTCCCCAAATAAGAGCAGCCAACAACGGCACTGCCAACGCCAGGAGGTATTTGTGCCAGGTGTTGGTAAGCTGCCAGCCCCATTTTCCCAAGGCAACAAGTGCTGCAATTTCAAGAAAAAAACGAAGTGCAAGATTTACCGGATGTTTATGCATAGGCTGTGAAAATTTTATAGCCTTTTCGCCCCGCTAATAGCTGAAATTAATACGCAGGCCCGCCAGGAAATGTTCACCCACCTCAGGCAGGTACGACTGCAACCACTGCGCGTTGGGTGTAACAAACACCCACTTGTTTAGCTGGGTGCTAAAGTAAAATTCGGCCAGTTTTTCCGGATCATTGGCTTGCCAGGCCCATGTTTCGGCATAGGCCAAACCAATTTTAAACTCGCGCTGCAGCACGGTTTTCTGAAAACCAATACCCCCACTCCATGCTTTTTTTATGCCCTGCCACCCGGCCAGTTCGTTACTGTTTTCGCCATAACGGGCAAAAATGCTAAAGTTATTGGCTATCAGCTGATCAAACGACAAGCCATAGCCGCGGGTGTGATTGGCAAGTGGCTGCTCGTGCCCAAACACACGTAAATTCGCCTCCCAGCCCGACCCGCGAAAAACTTTTAGTCCGGTTTCCAAAAGCTTCAAATGATTGGTCATTATATCAGGCGAATCGGGATCGGCCATAAAATGCCCGTATTGAATGTAAAAACGCTTTAAAAAAGTGGTTCGAAAGTGTATGCCCGGACTGTTTAAACCCACTGGCAAAACCGGATTATTCACAAAAACCCCACTGATAAACTGCGAGGTTTCGTCGTTGGCATGCAGGTTATTATCGAAATAGTTGGTGGGATCGATTTTTCCGAAGGTTACGGTAAATATTTCCTGAAACATTTTAAACTCGGTCCAAGCTTCCAGTACGGTAAGGTTTTGCCCTTTGCCATCGCCTCCGCCGGCATCGGCATTCAGCCCTGAGATATTAGGGATTAGTGCATCAGGTCCCTGGCCTCCCCCGGCTTCCAAATCAAAAAACAACAAAGCGTTGGCTCCAAAACTTACGTAGGCAAAAATATCAAACGAGCCCACGCCTTTCCAGGTAGGATCGTTTACCAGCGGCACCTGCAACGAAGTGGTAGCCACACCGCTAAACTGTAGTTTCCCGGGTTCTTCAAGAATGGCTTTTAACAGCTCATCAACCTGTTGTTTGCGCGAACGTTTCATTTCGGGTATGTCGCCGGCGTCGGCTTCTTCAAACAAACCAAGAAACTTTTCAACCAGGCTGGTATCGGCTGCAATGGTATCAGTTTGTTGCGCACATGCCGGCACACGCATAAATAAAAATGCTAAAAGCAGGCAGCCACATACAGGCAAAAATAATCGATTCATTCCGGTGCTGTTTATCTGTTTTAAATTAAACAAATAGCACAACAAATCAAAGTTCAATGCTTCTTAAAAAGCAAGTGGATTTTTTCAAACTTTTTTTTTACTCCTGAATTATTCGAGCGGCAAACTAAAAATTTCAAGCGCCCATTTATTCATTTCCAGGGTACGGTCTACATTTTTAAGTGCATACAACTCGGTGCCTGATAAATTGGTGAAAACAAAATGTACATCCATATCGGGATTATTCTGGTTATTCAGGTAGCCGGGATAAGTGCTAACTTTAAACGATTTTACTGCTGAATAGCTTACGGCATCCACCTGGTAAATGGTTTCGGCAGCATCCGGTGCCCACCAATAATCTGAGCCCACCACAAAATAGGTTTCCAGCTTTTGGTTGTAATCCAGACTTTGAATGGAATTGCGTGGAATTTCAATGGTTCCCAGGCGCGAAAGCTCCTGCCCGTGCACCGACTGGGTAGTATAATCCGGTGTACGAAAGACGACTTTATTGGCGCCAATCAGAGCATTCAGGTCGGGCGTAAACCAGAAATCCTTGCCAATGCTTTCGTGCCACGAAGGAATGGTATCGTTGGCCGCACCTTTTTCAATATTGGCAATTAACAGGCCTGTGGGCGACAATTGCGGACGTGTAATATAAATCAGTGGTTTACCCGGGATTTTTCGCAGCACCGATTTTTCGTAAAGCGCTACCGACGAAGTGGAGCGAAAAGTTACCCCTGTTTCCAGGTTCAGGCTGTAAAGATGCACATGCTGATCTTCGTCGGGTGCCAGGTAGCACCAACCGTTTTCTCCCAAGGCCACATCGTAGGGTACACAATCGGTTTCAATCAGCTTTTCGCGCTGTAGTGTTTCGGCATTCCACACATCAACATAAGCCTGGTTGTAGCCAATTACAAGCATTTTACCATCTTCACTTACATCAATACAGTAAGGTACCCGTTCCAGATCGTAGGCATTAAATTCGGTACTGCCGGTAGTTTTTACCAATAGCTTATTGGGCGAGCGGGTTAAAAGGTAAAGCACATCGGTGGTTTTATGGTAATACGCGTCTTTCAATTCCCCATCAAACCAGGTTAGCGATTTCGAGTTTACCGGATCACCGCTTGCGGCAACGGTCATGTTTATTCGGACACCGTGCGACAGTTGTGGGTTGTTGGATTCGATATTAATAATTTGCGAATAATCGCCCGGAGTCATTTCGCCACGATTTACGGTGCAGTAAATATCTTTTGTTTCGCCACCATACAATGTTCCGGATGCAGGAGACAGCTCGAGCCACTCCGGTATATTCTCAATATACCAGTATTTATCAACCGATCCGTAATTGGCAATAGAGAAGCTCCGGTTGTCTTCTGTTCCAAAGTCAATTTCGGCAGTGCTGCAATACATGGGCTCCTGTCCTTCAACCGGCGGCTGTTCGGCAGTGGTTTTTCCGTAGCTTACTGTAATCCGGAATACCCCGGCATCGCCAAGTTTCACAAACAAATACCCCTCTGCTCTTCCGTCAACCATAAAGTCGTTTACGTTTTTAAAATCAAAAGGAATAGTACAGTTACCATTAGATAAATTCCCTTCAAACGTTTTTATCCCGAGCCATTGCGGATACACCACTACACGAAATTTTCCATTATCCGACCCCGACAGGTTGAACTGAATAACCCCGCTTGTAGTTCCGGTGTCAAAATGGTTTTGCACATCGGTGGTAAAAACCTGTTCCTGGTTCTCTTCCGGAAAATTAAAATTACAAGCTACCAATACGTTTATTGCTAATAGCCAAACGATTGCTAAACAACTTTTATAAAATCCTGTATTTTTTTTCATGTTTTTTTGCTTAGGGTATTACCAATAAAAAACCAATCCTACTGAAAAATCAAGACGGCTCAGGTTTTCGTAATTGTCCTTGTCGAGCGCTACTTCCTGCGTACCGTTTAAGGTTTCGATGTTGAGCTTTTTTACATTAGCCAAAAATAATCCGGCTTCGCTTGTCAGGCTCAGCTTGGGTTTTATGTAATATTCAAAACCCAGCGTGGTGTGCATTCCAAAGGTGGTACTTTTTATCAGCACCTGCTCATTAAGCATCTCGGCCTCATCGCGGTAAAATGCTGGTCCGAGGGTAAGTGAAGAATTCAATCCGATTTTTTGCTGTTTTCCGTAACGTCCTTCCGAATAAAACGAAAGACCTGCAAAATTTACAAAATAGTGTTCGCTTAGTTCGCCATAATACATGTTTACCACATCCATTTGCATTGAAGTGGTAACTGATGCCTGGCTGTAAAAACCATTGTAAACAGCTCCCAGCCAATAGTCTTTTAGCAGGTAAAAGTACAGGGAGGCTTTGAGTTGCATGCCCATTTTTAGCTGCTTATAGTAATCGTCGGCGAGCTGTTTGCTAACACCCATCGATTGTAAATTCTCTACGGCCGGTTTGGTATCGCCAAGCAAATACCCCATTCCTCCGGTAAACGATGCGCGCATTTTATTTATGGGGCCCGGTTTTATACTATCGTCTGCATATACTCCGGATTCTATTTCCGTATTGATAGCCGGCAGCACCATATCGCGTTGCTCAGTGCGGTTGTCGGGCTGAACGTACGACCACTCACGTACTTCCGCTTTTGGAATCTTTCCTTTGGTAAGCACTCCTTTCACATTTTGCTGAATAAAAAGGTAGTTTTTGGTTTCCTTACTGATGTTACATTTGATCGTATCGCCACTGTTTAATACGATTCGGTTTTGAGAAAAAGCGACATTACTGATAAGCATACTTAGGAGTAAGGTCGTGGCACAGATTAATCGGTTCATACGGTTAATAATCTTTATTAGTTATCAATAAATATTTGGGTTAGCCAGACCTGCTTTGAACAACAAATCTAAGAGATTATTTGAAATAAGAGCATTTGTAGGGTCTTCATTCGGTTATCATAAAATCAATTTTGACTGAATATAAATAACAGGAGATACCGATTAAAAAAAAGGCAGCTACCTGCACTTAAGGGGGATAAAACGAAATGTACAAAACAGAAATACAACAATGCTTGAGTATTAGTTAGTTACGAAAAGAGCATAAAAAACGGAATGTGCAGAATAGTTAATTTTAGTTGAAATCGGGTTGAATTATTTTAGGCTTTTTCTGCGTTTAAACTCGAAAGCTTTAACTACTTGTTATAAATACTTGGAAACCGCTTTAAATAAAGCCTTATAGCCTAATAACCCACCTGCACACTGGTATGAATAACGCTAATATTAGGCGTTATTTTTTTTGTCTAGTTGTTTGTCCTTCTTACGTGTACATTTCGTTTTAAACTGCATTAAGACGGACACTAAGACGGACAAAACAGCTATAAAAATGAGTTATAGGAATATATATAATACATTAAAACAGACCTTAAATATTGAAATAAAACACAAAACTATATATGTATCGCAATTTTACGATACTATAAATAAAAGGAATAATGATTTAAGACTTTGATATACAGATGCTTGTGTGATGTTTTAGTTACTTCTCGGCAGCAATAGAGGGATTAGAGTAGCCAATTTGTTTTTTAAGTGTTCGGTTTTGCTCTTTTAATGCACCTATTTCTTCAGCCATTTGGCGTAGCTGGGAGTCTTTTTCTTTTATTATTTGTAATAATAGAGCACTGTCGGACGAAGAATGAACTTCTTTCTTTTCTTTTTTAAGTGTAGGTCCATCTCCTAATATAAGCCATTCAACAGATATTTCGTCATAGGTTACAATAAATTTCGCCAGTATGTCTTCAGTAATACCGGTTCCACTCTCCAAAGTGCCCCTTGATATGCCAGTTTTTGCATAAAATTCACGTTTACTAATATTCAGTGTTTCAATATATTGCAAAATCCTTTGTTTTATTGGCGATATTTTTTGTCCTTTTTGTTGCAAATGGCGAAATCTATTGTTTATATTTGTAAAACATTTCAACAAAGTTAATGCAAATGCGATCAGAAAAGCAAATAATTGAAAAAAAACAGATGGGCGACATGAACGTTGTGGCCCAGGTGCTCAGTAAAAAGCATAACCGGTATATATCGGCAAGTTATGCCAGTATTATACTTACCCGGCCAAAATCGAAACTATACGCCGATGCGATTGAAGTGCTTCGCCAGGTAGTTGAAGCCCGTGAGCAACTAATTAACGAAACAGTTTTAAGTTAAAAATACTTCTGCGACGGCCCGGCGATAACTTCAAAGGGTTTCGCAGTTTCATATTACGTCGCAGTAATTGGATTACTACAATAACATATTAGTTGTGGAGGCAGTAAAAGACCTTATAGATACGGGCATAATGAGCCGCGCAAAATACGATAAAGACCTACAGCGCGGAAAATTGCGGGTAGTACGCCCGGGAAAAGGTGCCGACTGCCCGGCCCTTGTAGATTACGCATCGCTTTCTCCCGATATTCAGCGCAAAGTGGAAGATTACTTTGGCGGCAACCCTTATACCATAGTAAAAAAGAAACCGCTGGGTGGTAAAATCGAGGTAGATTATAAAGCTTTCGAATTTTTCTCTAACTATCGTTACGACGATGGGTCTCCCATACCCACCGAACGCCAGAACAACATCCTACTGTGGGCCAACAATGCGTGTATCCTTAATGCTCTGAAAAAATCGCTAGCTGAACATACGCAGGCACGGGCCGAACGTGGTAAACGCCCTCAGTATTCCGAATTTTACGCCCTTGCTGTTTCCCTGGTTAAAGAAGCCAACGAGCCTAAAATAATTCATGGCGATAAAATAATTGAGTTCGAAAACAACCTGCCTACCAACCCGCGCCGCCTGCGCCAAAAGCTCGAAGAGTACATCGCCAATGGTTACGAAAGTCTTGTAAAACACAACAGCAGCAACCGAAACGCCCAGCTGGTTACTTCAAAAGTAGAAGCACTTATCCTTTCGCTGTATGCCATGAAAAACAAGCCATACGCGAAAGCTGCGCATAAACTATATGTCGATTTTCTGTACGGAAACAAAGTAATTATCGACAAAGGGACCGGCGAAATTTACGACCCTAATGATGCCGACTTTATCGACAAAAACGGCAATAAAAAAGAGCTGTCAAAAGGAACGGTTTGGCAGATTGTGAACAAACCCAGCAACCGGCTGATTGTTGACCGCCTGCGAAACGATGCCAAATACTATAAAGACCGGCACGAACCTCACCACCACCGCCAGCCTGCTCAGTTCTCGCTGTCGAAAATATCGATGGACGACCGCGATATACCAAACAGCGAGGCAAAAGCCTATTATGCTTTCGATACCATGAGCGGGTGCATACTTGGCCGCGCCTACAGCCGCGATAAAAACATGGAGCTGGTTATTGAATGTTTCCGCAACATGTTTGTTTTTCTCGACCAGCACCAGCTTGGCGTTCCTATGGAAGTTGAGGTTGAGGAGCACCTGATGAACAACCTGCGCGATTCGGTTCTTGGCGAAAACGGCTTGTTTAAGTATGTGCGCTGGTGTAATCCGGGCAACTCGCAGGAAAAATGGGCGGAAACAGGTATCCGCCTGAAAAAATTGGGTGCTGAAAAAGACAACCAGGAATACATTGGCCGTTTTTACAGCAAACTCGAAGCCAACCGCCCACCCCAGGTAGGCGAATGGAATGGCGATGGCATGCGCATAAAAGACCACACCCGCACTTACGAAAAAGCCGTTGCCGAAGACCTGCTCACTATTATTCAGCACAACAACGAGGAGCATCCGCGATTTAAAGGACAAAGCCGCTTACAGGTTCTTTTGAATAATATTAATCCCGATGTTCCGCGTATCGACAAGGCTCTGCTTAACCGCATGTTAGGCTATGTTACCGAAACAACCATCCGCCGCAGTCAGTACGTTACGGTTATGTACGAAAAATACCAGTTGCCGCACCCTGCAATACTGGCAAAGCTAAAACCAAACAACCTGCGTGTAACTGCTTATTACCTGCCCAACGAAGATGGCATTATCGATACTGTTTTCCTTTACCAGGGCGGCACTTACATCTGCGAATGTGCAAAAATTAAGAAATACAGTACTGCCCGTGCTGAATGGGACGACGACGGCAGCGATGCCGAAGCATACACCGAGCAGGCCAAGTACGTTTCCAAACACAGGGCTATGGTGAAGGAAAGAAAAAACGGAATTGCCAAACTCGAAATAATGGACAACGAACCGGAACCCGAAAGCATGGATGCCAGTGCGGCTGCCGAGGCTTTTGTTCCCGCCACTAAAACAACCGATAATTACGACGACTACACCGACGACAATTATAATTTAAATAACGCTTTAAACGATTTTTAATATGATTTCAAAAGACGTAAAACTAAAGGTGATTGAAGCCTTGCGCAAGCAGGAAGAAATTCATGGAACACGAATAAAAGTATGTTCAAAGTTCGACATTTCACCCAGTGTACTTACCCGGCTTCTTAACGATGGAGAAACCGACAATATCCTTTCGGCAGGGAAATGGATTAACCTGGCCCGTAAGTTTGAAATACCACTCGGTAACGGCATCGAATTTAAAACTGCACAAACAGCAACTTTTAAGCATATATGGCAGCAGCTCGATTTTGCACGCCAGTACAGCGTAAGCGGTATGTTATGCGACCGTGCCGATATTGGCAAAACCCACACGGCAAAAATTTACGCACGCGAAAATAAAAATGTGGTGTATATCGACTGTGGCCGTGTAAAAACTACCCAGCGTTTTATCCGCGCTATTGCTAAGGGTTTTGGCATCGACGATACCGGACGTTTTTACCAGGTTCGCGAAGACCTAATTTATTACATCAACTCCATTGAAAGTCCGCTTATTATACTCGATGAGTTTGGCGATTTGCCAACTTCGGTTTACCTCGAATTTAAAAGCCTTTGGAATGCCACCGACCATCATTGCGGGTGGTATGCAATGGGTGCCGACGGCCTGCGTGCAAAAATCGACAAGCTTATAGCACGTAAAGTGGTTGGCTTTGCCGAAATCTTTTCGCGCATGGGCAATAAATACCAGCGCATTACACCTATCGACGACAGCGGCTTTAAAGCTTTTCAGAAAAAGCAAATTGCACAAATTGGTAAGGTTAACGGCGTGGCCGATATCCAGGCTCTTCATGCAAAAACAGATATGAGCCTGCGCCGCATCCCTATTCAGATTGGTTTGGAACGTAAACAAGAGGAGGTGGAGCAATGAAGTACTCACAGGAAGATATAGAACAGCTCGGATACAGGGTTGTCGATACTGCTAACGAACTGCTTGAAGACAATAATATAACATCTGCCATAGCACTTACCGACTGGACAGATGGTGATGGAAACACCTTTAAGATAAAAATTACAGCGAAACGCAAAAATGACTAAACAAGCCCAAAATACAAAGCTGCGCCGCCCTATTACGGTAACCGACCTGTACCGCCGCAAATTTAACGTACTCGATTTTACAGGGCAATTCAAGGCCCTTGTAGGTTGTCCTGAAGTAAAGGGCTCGTGGATGATTTTTGGCGACAGCTCGCAGGGGAAAACCCGCTTTATGCTGCAAATGGCTAAATACTTAGGGAATTTTGGGAGAGTGTATATAAATAGTTTGGAAGAGGGGGAATCGGAGTCGATTAAACAAGGTTTCATGGCCGAGCGTATGGAAGAGAGAAAAGGTAGTGTTTATCTGCTCGACAATGAACCGCTGGACACGGTGAGGCAACATTTGATTAAACGCAATGCGCCCGACTTTGTTTTTTTCGACTCCGTTCAGTTTATGAAAGGGTTTACCGAGGCCGATTATATCGACCTGCTGAACGATTTCCCCGATAAACTATTCATTTTCACCTCTCACGTACAGGGAAAAGAACCCAAAGGATCGCTGGCTCAGGCAATCCGTTACCGCTCGTTTGTAAAGCTCTATGTACACCAGTACCGCGTATTCCCGCAATCGCGTTACGGCGGTGGTTTACATTACGATATATGGCCCGAAAAGGCACAGGCTTTTTACCTAAAAACTGCATAAAAATGAATGAAGTTAAACTATCCGCAAGGAAAAAGAAGCTGATACAACGCTTCCACATCAACCTGAAGCAGGGTGGTATGATGAAGCAAAAACCGGCAATACTCGAAAGTTTTGGCGTGCAAAGCACAAAGGAGCTTACCGAAGAGGAACTGCAACTGGCTGTTGACGGACTTACCGGCGAAGCTGATAAATGGCGCAAACGCCTCATAGCGGCAATATTTGGCTGGTGCCGTGCCATAAACTACCCTGCCGATATGAACAGGGTTAAGGCCATTGCCTGCCGCGCAAGTGGTTACGACAATTTTAATAAGATTCCGGTTTCGCGCATGCGCGACCTGTACTATGGCTGGATAAAGAAAAGCCGTACCCGCGTTGGAGTTGCCGAATTTAAAGAGCAGCTATTAAACCATTTAGAAGCTTGTAATTAACCTTAATACAAACAGCATGATCCGCATTATCATCGAAATATTATTACTGCTGGCAGCCACATCTTATGTCGGTTACAGCCTGTGGTGGATACTTTTCTCGAAAGAAGGAATAATAGAACTATGGAAAAACGACGAAAGCGAATGAGCGCACGAAAGGCTTACCGAAAAGGCAGCATTACCCGACGCATAAACTACCTGCGTACTGTGATTGCGGTACAGGATATCGTTAAAAAATTTGGCCGCGCTGGTATGGGCTACTCCCAGCGGTGGATTTACGACAATGTAATTACCGGCGAAAAGTCAAATTTCAACATGAGCTATTCAACATTTTGCAAGTGTGTGCTGGTTCCGCGCCCACGTACCGAACTCGAAAAACTGCAAGCCAATGAGAAAAATTGAAACCAAAGCCGACCTGGAGCTGCGCAAGCAGGAACTGGAGGAACGCATCGAAGAGCTCGAAAACGAGTTATTGAAAGGCTGGAACGAGGAGCTGAGTCGGCAGATAAACATACTGAGCCATCACCTGCGGGTATGCGAGGAGCGACTTAACGATGAATGGTTCCGCGACGAGTATAGCGAGAATATTGAAGAAATTCCATTTAAAAAATAAAATATGAGCACATCGCAATTTAGAAGAATGAGAAGAAAATCTCACAGTAATCAACCAATGGGAGCTACCCTGGTAAAACTTGGTAACGACAACAATGGCCGCACGGTATATCAGAATTTACTTACCGGCAGAAAACAACACCTCGACAGGCACCAGGGCAAACATCGCAGCCTTATACCGGCCTATGCTTTCAATTCTTTTATCGTTCCACAGGAACGCGGCACACGAAAAGTAAAAGACGTTTTAAACGAAGCTGAAAAAGCACGCACCTTGCGGCTTATGGCTAAAAACTAATCTTTATTATGAAAGATAAAACCTATGTGTTTTTCGACACAGAAACAACCGGATTACCAAACGATTTTAATGCTCCGTTTACTGATTCCGACAATTGGCCTCGTCTGGTTCAATTGGCATGGATTGTTACCGATGAAGCCGGAAAACACATCGATGAGCAAAATTTCATTATCAAACCCGATGGTTTTGAGATACCTGAAGATGTATTGGAAATTCATGGTATAACAACCGAAAAAGCAGAAGCCGAAGGCCATTATCTGGCAGGTGTACTTGCTGACTTTTGGAAGGTAGTAGCATTCTCCGATTTTATTGTTGCACACAATATATCATTCGATGTAAACATAGTAGCTGCCGAATTTCACCGAATTGGCATGTCTAATATTTTTCGGAATGAAAGATTACTCGATACAAAAAAAGCCGGAGCCGATATCTGTAAAATTCCAAATCCTCACGATTATGAAGGTTATAAATGGCCGCGCTTAAAAGAGCTGTACCGCCATTTGTTCGGTGAAGATTTTGAGAACGCGCACGATGCATTTGCCGACATTACTGCTACCGAACGCTGCTTCTGGAAAATGAGGGAAATAAACGCCATTTAATTAACCTTTAAAAAGCATTTAAATGAAGATAGGAACTAAATCGGTTTTATTTGGAGCTCATTGTTTTTTGTTGCACCCCTGGTTTGTTGCCTGGGCGTGGTGGAGATTATACGGGTTCCCATTTGATCCTCGCTTATGGATCGCATTTTTCGTTCACGACCTGGGCTATTGGGGAAAACCGAATATGGACGGCCCAGAGGGTGAAACGCACGTCGAATTTGGTGCAAAAATAATGGGAGTGTTCGGTGAAAAATGGGCTGATTTTTCGATGTATCATTCAAGATATTATGCAAAAACAAACAACGCAAATCCATCAAAATTGTGTTTTGCTGATAAACTTTCATTTGCATTAACGCCTGTCTGGTTGTATTTGCCACTTGTAAATGCAACCGGAGAGATAAAAGAATATTTGAAAAATGCACAAAAAGCAGAAACCCCACACTGGAAGCCTGTAATCGGACAGAAAGAATGGCATAAACAGCTTTCAGAATACATGACTAAATGGGTTGATGAACACAAAGATGGTTCAGAAGATACCTGGACAAATCCTGATCGACACAATTAACAATTACCAAAATAACAATCATGCAAATAACCATTTCAAAGCAAACAGCAAAAGACCTTGAACTGGCAGCCAGGTTCCTGTATGCGGCATGTACAAAAGCCACAGCCGACAATCCTGAAGGCGTTATGGAATTTAGCCCTGAAAATATGAAGGTGCTTGGCATGACGAAAAAACGAGCAATAAATATTGCCAAGACCGGCATTATGCTGAGAAAGAAACTTAACAACAATAAATAATAAAAGAGAGATGGAGAATTTAGTGAATTTAACCGATGAGCAATTGCAGGCCGAGCTAAAACGCCGCCAGCAAGCTCAAAAGGAAGCCGAAAAAAAGGCAAAAGAGAGTTACGAAAAGGAAAGGGACAAACTGGTAACAGATTTGGTTTTAGATGCACACAACCTGTACCAGTTGATGGTGAATTTTAAAACCCATGCCATTAACGAGCTTAATGCCTTCCATGAAAAGGCTAAAAAATACGGCGACGTAAGAAGTCACAGTAAAGGCGGTTTTGGTTTGCGTAGCGAAAACGGAGCAATGAAAGTGAAGCTGGTGCGTAATACCAAAGCCGAGTACGACGAACGGGCAGATATGGCAGAAGACCTTATCCGGGAATTTTTGGCCGATATGGTTAAGAAACGCGACCAGAAAGTATTCAACCTGATTACGGCACTTCTTGAACGTGGAAAACACAACGAGTTTAACCCGGCAAACATTACCACTCTGCTTAAACACGAAAGCGACTTTACAGACGAACGCTGGCAAAAAGCAATGAAGCTGTTTAAAGAAGCTCACAATGTTGTGCTGATAAGTATGAACGTTGAGTTCTACCAAAAAAACAACATGGATAAAGATGAGCCGATAATCTTAACGCTGGCAAGCATCCCGGTTGTGGAAGAGGAAGAGGTAAAAGCAAACAACCCAGTTGAAAGCTTATAATACACGGCAGGCATAATAACTACCCGGATGTCTTCGGGAGTGAAGGTACAAATGGTTTAGCGACTCAAAGCGGCCCTGCCGGCCCCGTCCATTCTACGGGGTGTTGGAAGCCGCCAATTCGTATCAAGACTGACAGCCCGGAAAGACGGAGCAAAGGCCGTTATCATTAAAGCCGGTTCGAATCCGGCAACGGCCACAACCACTTAGAATGATCCCTTTAGAGGGGCGCGACCAGTATCGCGCTGAAATTTCGAAGCAACTGGCACTGCTGAGATTAATGAGAGACAATAACAGACCCGGTGCGGCTCTCAGGATGTGGATTTCCGGGTCACCCGCCGCGTTGGTGTAGTTGGTTAGCACACCTGCCTTTCACGCAGGAGATCACCGGTTCGAATCCGGTACGCGGTACAAATTAAACTCTCCGCAGTTCTGCAATACAAATGCGGAGGGCATGTTAAACCGGGTGAATTCACCCATAATTCAATATCAAAAGTATGGAAGATATTCCAAGACGAAACAGATTAGACTTATGCAAACCTTCAGAGCTGGCCATTGTAACAGCTGTTGAACAGGTTGAGAAGATGGGAGCATCGGTTAAATTGACCGATGCCGTTACAAAACTGAATGAAGCCAGGGAACTGGTTGCCGACTTTATTGATCAGCAAATTGCTGAAGACTGGAGAGTAAAATCATTTAATGATGCTTGTGATCGTTTGGGCTTAGATCCGAACTCTATTTTAACAGCTGCCGACACTCCAGATGAAGCTGCTTATAAAAAGCTTAAGGTTATTGCCAAAGCTATTAACAATGGATGGGAACCAGACTGGGATGATACCGATGAGAAGAAATGGTGGCCCTGGTTCACTCTGTCTTCGGGTTTCGGTTTTTCGGGCTCGACTTACGGCTACGATTACTCGAATACGGGTGTCGGGTCTCGCCTTTGCTTTGAGAGCAAAGAGAAAAGCACCTATGCTGCTGAAACATTCCTTAGCATTTACGAAGAGTTATTAACCATCAAAAAGTAACATCATGACTGATAAAAAGAAAAACACCCAGGATAAAGCTGAATTCGATTTCAGGACAATAAAAAGCTTTGAAGATGCCTGCAAACATTTAGGTATCGATCCAACCAAATTGCCTGAGTTTCCTGCAATGGAAAAAGAGTTTGTTAAACCACTAATTGCTGCCTATAAGCTGATGGTCATTTTTAAGGCTATCAACAATGGCTGGCGTCCCGATTGGAGCAATTGGAATCAATACAAATACTATCCTTGGTTTGGGGTTCTGTCTTCGGGTTTCGGTTTTTCGGGCTCGTCTTACGCCTACGATCTCTCGGGTACGTTTGTCGGGTCTCGCCTTTGCACTGATAGCAGTGAAAAGGCACTGTACATTGCAGAGCAGTTCCAGGACGAATACAAGGACTTCTTTTTATACCCCGAAGGGGAATAACTGAATAAACGGTTGTACGCTGCGTTACTGTCAGTTCTGTCTTCAGGTTTCGGTTTTTCGAACTCGAATTACAACTACGATAACTCGAATACGAATGTCAGGTCTCATCTATGCTAAAATACTTGCAGCGTAAACCCTGCCACTTGGCAAAAAACAACTCATTTAAAAGGGCGTTAGTAGCCACACGAAAGCGACCTGTTAAAGCAAAGGCAAATGAAACGGATAGGTAACTTATACGAACAAATCTACAGCATTGAAAACCTGCAACTGGCTGATCAGATAGCCCGGAAAGGAAAAGCTAAACAACCGGGCGTTATCTGGCACGACAAGAGCCGCGAAGCCAACCTTCAGAAGCTGCACGAAATGTTAAGGGACAAAACGTACCAAACAAGCGAATACACCACTTTTACGGTATATGAACCCAAAGAACGCCTGATCTTCCGTTTGCCATTCTTTCCCGACCGCATCACCCATCACGCGGTAATGAATATCCTGGAACCGGTTTTTGTTTCAACGTTTACGGCAGACACTTACAGCTGCATTAAAGGCCGTGGCATACATGCCTGTGCCAATGCGGTTAAACGTGCCCTGCGCGATGTGGAAGGCACTCAGTTTTGCCTGAAGCTGGATATAAAGAAATTTTATCCGAGCATCGATCACGAAATACTGAAACAATTACTTCGCAAGAAGATTAAGGACAATGATCTGCTTTGGTTACTGGATGAAATTATCGACAGTACCGATGGCCTGCCCATAGGAAACTACCTGAGCCAGTATTTTGCCAACTTCTACCTTACTTATTTCGACCACTGGCTGAAAGAAGTAAAGTGCGTAAACTACTACTTCAGGTATGCCGATGACCTGGTGATCCTTGCTGACAGCAAACCTTATTTACACCAATTACTGTCCGATATACGCGACTACCTTACCGGCAACTTAAAGCTGGAGGTAAAACAAAACCACCAAGTATTCCCGGTGTCCTCACGTGGGATTGATTTTGTGGGATATGTATTCTACCACACGCACACACGATTGCGAAAAAGCATCAAACAGAACTTTGCCCGAATGCTGAAGCAGCGCAAAAACGATAAATCGATTGCAAGCTACAACGGCTGGGCAGCGCATTGTAACAGTAAAAACCTCTTGAAAAAATTACTCAATGAATAGTTTTAAACAGTTCAACATAAAAGCCCCTGAAAGGGGGTTTGAAGGCGATAAAATTAAGATTTCAAAAGTATTGAACCGTGAGATAGTTGTTCACCGGTTTAAAATTGAAGACTCGAAAGTGTTTAAAAAAGGTGCCGATAAATGCCTGCACCTTGAGATTGCCATAAATGGCAATAAGCACGTACTGTTTACCGGATCAACCGGGTTACTGGATGCCATTAAGCAGGTTCCTGCTGAAGGTTTCCCATTTAAAACCACCATTGTGGAAGAAAACGACAGGTATATGTTTACGTGATGATTAACTTCAATAGTCTATACGATTTTTACCAGGAAGCCAAACTAAACAATGGCGAATATTCGGTATATGAAGGCACCGACAAGCACCGGCGAAATATTAACTTACTAAGTAATGAGCTGGTTGATCTTACACGCAAATTCAGACAGCATTATGTGAAAGCCTATCACATTCTTGCACCTCGTTTAAACGGCATGATCCACTGGGTAAATATTAAAGCTATGGGCGGCCACTTCATAATGAAAGGGGAAGCCTACAATGCAACTTACAACGAATTCAAACGCGAAGTTGACCAGGCAGTTTATTTCCTAAAACTGATAAGATTAACCCAAAACGATATCAGTTTCGAATACGAGGAAATAGAAACTGAAAAGTCCAATCAGCTAAAAGACAATTTCGAAACGGAGCTAATCTTAAGTAGCCCGGTAACCAATTGCAATTCTGGAGAACAAGTTCAACTTAATTTTTAATAACATTTATCATGAAACTAAAAAGATTTGACACAAGCAATGCAACTACTGCATTAAGATCTGGTAAGCCAGCCATTACTTTCCAGGCGAATGGCTCAATTACAATGAACAGGCATGCCATGGAACTTTTAAACCTGACTCCGAAACAGAGCAGGATAGCACTCCATCAGGACGAGGAGAGCCGGAAAGACTGGTACATTGAAATGGTAAGCGATGATCGCGGCCTAATGGTTCGAGGTAAAAAAGAAGGAGGTACATTTGCCAGTATCTCAATATGCCGCGAAATATGGAAGGCCTACGGCATGCAGGCAGCAACTATTCGACTCAACATTAACCCAAATCAGAAACAGCTGGCTGGTCTTAAGCTGTTTGAAATTATGTCGCCCGATTACGAGAAAGCAATTGAAAGCTTGTAAGATGAAACAGTATTTCGTTGAAATAACTGCTGCCTACGTTCCGAAGAATAAGGCACACGAACAGATTCAGGAATTTGTCAGAACCTTTAATTGTAACCTGGTTGATGAAAAAGAAAAGGCGAAGACAATTGAGGCAATCAACTCAAAACTTGAAGAGGTCAACAAAACTTTTACGCGCTGTAACGACATCCGTTTATCAGGATGGATACATGAAAATGAAACCATCGCCATAGATGGTAATTTCATTCTAACATTCAAGGAAGTTAAAAACCGTAAGGTATGAACTCACAATCTCAAACTGCCCAGATCCGGGCACACCTTGAAAGCGGTAAATCCATTACTGCACTTGATGCTCTGCAGCTCTTTGGCTGTTTACGCCTGAGCGGACGCATTCATGAATTACGACACGACGAGGATCTCCCGATAAGTTCTGAAATGGTTACCCGTAATGGCAAGCGGGTAGCCCTTTACAGTCTTCAGAATTGATTATCAAAAATTACAAGTTATGGAATTAAAGTATTTTAAGAAGGCAGGAATAAAAGACAAAGATCAGCTGCGCGGCTTTAGAATGGCCGAGCGGCTGCGCCTGTTGCGCAAATATTACAAGTTGCTTTATGCTGCATACCGAGAGCTTGGCGAGAAGAAATTTGAATTGATGTTATCGGTAGCAGCAAAACTAAATGTAAACAGTACGAGTGCCTACGAGCTCGAAAAGGTTGCAAACTATGTAGGATGCGATCCTGATGAGTTACAACAAAAAACACGTAACCGCGATATTGTAGAAGCCCGGCAGGTGGCTATGTATTTATCGAAAAGAAACACAAAAGAGAGCCTGGCGAAAATTGGCCGTACCATTGGCAATAAAGATCATGCTACCGTTTTGCATGCCTGCAGAACGGTAGATAATTTATTGGAAACAAATCCAGGTTTCCGCGATAAATGGATGCCGCTACTCAACCAGTTGCCTTAATCTTTTTTGCTATATTTAAATCACTTTTCAAACTCATTTAAAACACTTTGAATTATGAAAAAAATTATCAAGTATTTATTTCTCGCAATGGTTGTTATTACAGCCTTATCAGTTGTTTGGTATGCTTTTATAGCATCCGACGAAACAAAGTTCGAAATGGAAATTGATGCTCTGGAGACCAAAATAACAGAGGCCGAAAGTATCGAAGACTTAAATCAGCTCTACTCAGAGCTTGAAGTATTGCAACAGAAAGACACACTTAACCTGTTCACTGAAAAATTTGAAACAATAAAAACCGAGCGGCCAGAATTGGAAACCAAAATTAAAAAAGCGGCTGAATCAAACATGCCTGCCGGGGCATACCTGTATGCCAAAGAACTGGTTAAAGCACAACTAAAAGCACCGTCAACTGCAAAATTTGCAAGTTTTATAAAAGGCGAAGCCAAAGTTGGCCAATACGATAACGGAAATTACCAGGTTATTATGTGGGTTGATGCTCAAAACTCGTTCGGGGCCATGCTGCGCAAAACATACCAGGTTGATTTGAAACCTGTAAACAATAGCTGGCAATTGGTTAAAATTGTAGAATTAAAATAAATTATTACATTTGCTCCTGTCATACAATTGCAATCCAGGGGCAATAACTACTGGAAACATATTTTTTTGAGAGAATATAAGGCTCGTTTACTATGGTGGTGCAAAGGAAACAATGCACTGGTTCCACGCTCCGCGTGCAATTGTATGACACACCTAAGGTAAACGGGCTCTTTTTTTAACCCATTTTAATGTCATACAAATGGAAAAGAAAAACAAGCTGGTTATTGCAAGCAATGGCGATAACATTCTAATCGATGCAAAATTACTGCATCAACAATTGCAAGTTTCAACAAGGTTCAACGATTGGATTCAACGCCGAATTAAAGAATTTGGTTTTGAGGAAGACAAGGACTTTTACTCAATTTTGAGTAATCAAAAATTTTTAGGCTGGGGAGGTAACCGCCGGTCGATTGATTACCACCTCACGATGGACATGGCCAAGGAACTGGCCATGATTGAGCGTAACGATGTAGGCCGCCAGGTGCGCCGTTATTTTATTGCGGTAGAAAAAGAAATGCGCGAGGCCTACAAAACGGGCCGCATTTTGCCCAAAGGCGTAAAAAGCCGCAGTATTAACGGGCGCAAACTGTACCCCTACAAGCGCATGGCCGAAAAGCTGGGCTACAAACCCGGCGGCAGCCTCTACTACCGCCGCAACCACTACCCCAACCACTTTGTAAAGCTCGACCGCCTTTGGTACTGCACCGAAGAAATGGCCAACCTGTTGGCCATGCAACGCAGCGCGGTAGTTCACCGCGAAAACATACGCCATATGCAGCCCATACTGCCTTTAGGTTTTGGCGAACCCTTAAAAATTGGAGGTGCGCTATGAAACTCACCGACGAAATCCGCCAACTGGAACAGCTAATTGCTGCCGAACCCGACCCTGCAAAGCGTGCCGAACTGGAAACACGTTTTGCCGAACTAATGCAAGAGATACAAGAAACCATACACCGGCTGCCCTCGTACCGGCAATTTAAAAACACCCTAAACTAATTTTGATTTATGACACCATGCAAAAACGCCGAAGCGGTACAGGAGCTGTTAAACTGGACATGTGCCGAGCATTACACCGATGTAATAGACGAACTGTGGGAAGCCTGGATATGTGGCGAACTATCGAACGGAACCAATGCCACCGACCGTTCCGAACGTTTTTCGGCCATAAAAGAGCTGAAACGGTTTTTAAAAACCATAAAAGAAAGCTGAGTTTAAAATTCAGTGTTTAAACTTAAACCCTGAAGGTTTCCACAATCTTCAGGGTTTTGTTTTTGTAAATAGGTTTTAAATCAGGGCACCGGTAGCGGTGGTGTGATGAACCACCGTGGTACTTTTTGGGCGGTTGGGTGATGACAACCGCCCTTTATCGTTAAACGCAAATTGTGCGTAAATGTTTTCTTTTTCCCTAAATCTGCAACTTCGAATCAAACTCCACATAGGTAACCATCCAGCCGTTCAGGCGGTGCCAGTGCCGCCATCCGCTAAACAGGAAAGGTTTGGCCAGTTTTGTTCCGTCTTTTTCAGGTATAAAGCGTTCGAGTGCTGCTTTTACAGCCAGTGCCACCTGTTCATGGGCTTCAACTTCGGCATCGGCAATACCGTCGTGGGTTTGTACCTGCTGCGCATACACATGCACACGTACTTTTAGCGGTGCCTGCCTGGCAGCGTTGCTTACAAAATCAAAGTTCAGCTGCTCCGGGAACTCAATAAAAAAGCCTGTCCGGTAAGGCCAACCTTTGTTTTCGTACTGCATGTTAAACCATTGCGTGTTTTCGGCTGCGGCTATCGCGGCCAGCTGGGTTTTAATTGCGGTGTAAATGTTGTTTAGCATTGTTTTAAGCTTTATTTAAAAATATCTTCCGCCATTCGGTCGAATTTATCCTGAATACGTTTGTCCAGTGCATCGCTGGGGCCAATCATTTGCCTTTGTGGCATATCGAAACCCGGAGGTCGACCACTCTGTAATCCGTCGTTATGAGCTTCGGTGTATGGCAGTGCACTGGTAAACTCCACCTGTGTTTCGCGTGCAGTGGTATCGTTTGTCCAACTGCGCCGCATGGTTCCGCCCCGCTTTTCGCCAATAAGCGTAGGTTTGCTGCCTTGCTTTTTCTTTTTCCACGGTTTGTAACTTCCTGGCTTTGTTTCAAACCCCTGCTGTTTGAAGTTGTCGGAGATAAACCGAAGCCCCTCTACTTTGGCAATACGTGGTAAATCCTTCACAAACTGAGGGATGCGCCTTGTAATCTCTTGTATTTTTCGTTGAAATTCGTTTGCCATTTCAATTTTATGCCTTAATTTTGCATTGTAACCGGTTTACATTCAGCCGTAACTTTATACGCTACGGTGATGGTGCGAATCGGTTATTTCTTTTCAGTAATGGAATACAGCTTAAATGTTCCATCCTGCATTTCGCGTACTTTAATCAACGACTTCGCTCCACCAATATTCACTTCAGCTTTATGATACTGTTTTACCATTGGATTCGGCTTTTTATTCGCTTCTATTTCCCATTTTAATCCTTTTAATAAAGATGGTAGATTCTCAAGTGCCAGATTCCGTTTAAAAAGCTCGCTGTGTGTTTGCGACATAAGGTGGTTGAAACCTTTCCCACTTAACTCTACTGATCCCAGTCCGCTTACGTTGATGGTTTTTCCTTTGTATTTTTTCCCAAATTGTCGCGACTGTTTTGCCAGCAGGTTTCTTCCTTCCTTATCAATTAGCTTTTTATTGCCCTTTGTTTGGTAATATCCGGCGTTATCAGAGAAAAGCTTCTGGTCTATACCCGGATTAAAATCGAAGCCTTTATCGGGCTCCATTTCATCCCAGCCGGGAACTTTATTAACCGGGGCATCGGTTTGTACCACATCGCAACCACAACCCCATCCGTTTGGCGGGTAAATTTTACGCCATCTGGGGTCGTTCATTGGCAAAACCAAACCATCGAGTGCCATGTGTTCCGGCCTTCCGTTTGGGTTGCCGCTGTGCCGGTATTCCAGGTTCGGGTACAAATCGGCATTCTCCTGAAAACCCTGCCATTTTTTTGCCATCAGGCTGTTGTTAATGGCCGCGTTGTGTTCGGTTTTCAACCAGTTAATATTGTATTGCTCTGCCAGTGGCATGGCTACTTTTTTAAACTGGCTGAAAGTGCGGATTTTTCCGTCGTCGCCCTTTAGCAATGCAAACAATTTCGCCTGCTCTTCGTGGTTTTTAAACGCCGAAAAGGTGGCTGCATCCTGTGTGAGGTTGGCAAACAGTTCAAACTCCGGGCTGTTAAAATTTGTTTTTGCAATATCAATACCGGTTCCTTTTTGGATAGCATCGCTAAGACGCTCGTGGTTAAGTTGCCACATTTCACTGTCGATACCTCCGATATTTCCTTTGCTTTCGTAAAATCTTTTAAGCCAGCCTTCCAACGGGTCTATGCCTACTATACGCAGCCCGTTTAGCTCCAGGGAAGACTGGCCGATGATTTTACCCGTTTAGCCTGTGCTTCCTCTCCGTAGTATTCAGGGTCTTCCGGGTTGGCGTTGGTTTCTCCCTGCTTCGGATCGAGTTCGGTAAACCTGATTTTATCGCCCGGCTGCAAGGGGTATCCGTGCCAGATCAGGAAAGGGATCAGCTCGTAATTTACATAGTTACTCAGGCGGCGCAGACGTGCGGCATGGTAGTCGTTAAGGATGCGTTCGTGTACTTCTGCCGATCCCACAAAAGCTTTCTCCTCACTGGTTCCTGTCTGTCCGTTCATCAGCTTGCTGATCTGCTCATCAATCAGGCGGATATTCTTTTCGAAAATCTGGTAACCAGTTGGCCCTGCTTTCGATTCCAGAGTGTCGATCTCGTCTTCCGAGTCGGTAATAAAATAAGCGTTGTTGGCAAAATTGCGGGCGGCCCGTTCGCGTTTGTTCAGTTCCTCTCCTTCAGCATCGGTTTTTATAACCAGGTGCGGCTTCCCCCATTTTTCGCTTAGTTCGCTCCAGTCGCGGCGGGCAAAAGCTTTCCATATTACTTCGCGGCTTACCAGTTCGAGCAGTCCCAAATCTTCCGGTTCTCCGATTTCGAGCAGAAAGAATTTCCACGGATTATCGCCATAAGGAATTCCGCTTGTGTCGGTTTCGTTGATAAGGACATTACGGTTGTGCGGATAAATGTTTTTCCGCGAAAACACAGAACACCCCTCCCATTCGCCGTCTTCATCCTTTTGACCAAATTCAACTACGGTGTATCCCCACATATCGTAGTCGAAAAAGTGTTTTTCAAACTGCGAGAACCAGGGGCGCATAAACAGCCTGGTCAGCTCGTCGTTGTCGTTATCGTCGCGGGTAATTAAAAAGGGCGAAGCCTGTAATTTGTTTACGGCCACATCGTACTGGCTGCGCACATGCGCATCGGTTAGCGTATTGCGGTAAATTTCGTACAGGTCGAGCCAGCTGGGGTTGTTAATGTCCCGCGCATTTTCAACCGCCTGGCGAAGTGTGGCCATTTGCATTTTTACCCTGTCGGGCTGAGGGCGGTTTACTTCACCACTCAAGCGTTTGCCTTTCTTTACAGTCTGCTCGGTAGCTGCTGCTTTGGAATTACGGCTTATTTCAAATGAAAATCTCATACTCTAAATTTTAAACTACATATAAAATGGATCGTGGCTTCTTAAATCATCGCTATCGGAACGAAAGCGGGTAACAGCTTCTCCATCGTCGTCGGTCAGTTTGTCGAGCGTACTGGCCAAACCTTTGCACACCGCAATAACATGCTTGTACTCCTTTTCAAAGTTGTCCTTTATGCGTTCCGGTATTTCATCATCAATAACCGTATTGTACAGGTAGTAGGCAGTTATGCCAACCAGTATGCGTACCAGCTCTTTATTTCTGGAGCTACCTGTTTTGGCCAGTTCTGCATCTATGTCGTAGCTGGCATAGAGACAACTCAGTTCACTTATGGCCAACTGCTCGGCCTTTTCAAGGTTTTCGCTGCCGGTTCCCTTCAGGGTAGTCATCACCGAACTCGAAATGGTTCCTTTAAAATCGTTTTCATCGAGAAATTGCAGAGCCATAAGTCATTATTTAGCGTAGTAAAAAACCATGTAAAAACGGTCGGTAACATTAATCGAGAGTGGGCTTATCCTGTTCTCGTTAATAAAATCACACAGGTCGTCGGCATTCATAAAGCTTTTGTTCATTAGCTTCGAGCTTTGAGCTTCTGGCTTCGAGTTTTGTTTGCCGGTCACTTCATTTTTTCTTTTGTTTAATAATCCCATATCCTATTTTTTTGCTCGCAGCTTGTGGCTGCGATAGTTTAAAATGCACTTCTTTCGCTGTTGTGGTAATAAGTTCCCTGCCGCGATGTCTGGCTGCGGCTTCCCTTTTTATTTCCGGTATTCAGTTTAAATACAGCTCCCTCCACAGCATCGGGGCCATCGTCCCACTGGTAGTCTGGAAATCCGATAAACTGATTCCGAAGTTCGATCATGTGCGGATTGCTTTTCAGGGCTTCGTTAAAACGGATAAAACCAAAATCGGTAAAGGCAGTCAGTGCCTCAATACGTTGTTCTTTATCGGGTTTCGACCGCAGATCGCGTTTAATCATTAGCAGCCCGTTGTTTTCTTCGCCATAACGCCAGTATTCGTCGAGCATGATGTCCTGGATAAAATTGGCTTCCATCCAGTGTTTACAGCTTACGTTGGTTGGTATTTGGTCGGCAATGGTGTAATGTGCCTTTACCATTTCAGGCGTGGTGCATTGTTGCACGTAGCAGTCGATAATATCGAAGTACCTGCCGACACGTCCAACCAGTACAATGCCCTTGCAGTCGGAAAACATGCTCTTTTTATATGAGGGGTCGTTGTAAGTACATACCTTATCGTAAGCATTAAGCGGTAACACCTTAATCCAGGGCAGGTGCTCTTCTTTAAAAATACTGCCCTCGAACAGGTGTTCGTGGAAGTACTCGCGCATGGCTATACGCCAGCCCATACGCCGCATTTTTGCCAGTATCTGTTCGCGGGTGTAGTTTTCCTTCCATGCCGGAACCGCCTTTTCACTCAGGTCTTTTTTGTGCGAACGCGGGTTTTCGAGTGCAAAAACCTCCAAAAAGTGGATGCCTTCTCGGAGCGGGTCTTCCGGTTCGATGTTCCCGGCCAAATGTGCCAGTATCGATTTTTTATGAATGCCGTTACCCACACAGATAAGACGGCTGCGTTCGATTGGCATGGCCCCGTAGAAATCACCCAGAATCCAGTCCACTGCATCTTTTACCAGCGACAGGTTTTTAACGATTTTGGCATCATCAATATCGTCAATCAGCCCGTAGTTTGGCCGTTTCTCAGCTTTGCGTGTTCCACGTGGGCTTTGTCCGCGACCGAAAGCCCAGAAACCCACACCGTCGGCAGTTACAAAATGGCCGTCTTTCCAGTTGCCCAGGCTATACTGTTCGCCAAAGTCGGCAATGTACTGTTTGTTAAACATTAATTCGGCCTGAACATCCGCAAGCAATCCGCGTGCTTTTTCCTGGTTCGCGCTTCCGAGCATCATTCCGGTGAGTTCACCCCGCGCTTTTAACTGGAGCGGAAGTATCACGCCGAATAGTATGGATTTGGCGTGTTCACGCGGAAACTTGTACACGCCCATCATGTCTTCATTATCGAGTACCTGTTTAGCCGATTTTTTGTGGAACCAGCCAAAAGGTTTAGTGGCCAGGTGCGGACAGTAGCGTTGAGCAAATGCACCTGTATCGGCCAGTGCCTTTTTTATGGCACGTTCTCTTTGAGTAGCTGTTTCGCGTTTTACCGGACTGGAACCAACAATGGCAGCCTTTTCCCTGAGCCACTCTTCGTATTCTTTTTTATCTTTTACCGTCCAGCTGCTCATGCTATTTTCTTAAAAGGTTGATGTAAACTTCCACGTGCGGGATGATATCGCGTGCCAGTTCCATGTCTTCATCTTTCAGGAAAGATGTAAACTGGCGGAGTATCTTCACCTTATCGCTCCATTCGAGTTCTTTGCGTTTGATGGTGGTGAATAATTTTTGCAGGGCATCAATTTCGCCTTTAGGGATCAGGCTTTGTTTTAACTCATCCAGCGTCATGTCGTCGCTCAGGTTTTCGGCCAGCTTTTCCGATATCATTCGCACCACTTTACTCTGGTGAGCTAGCGATGTAAGTGCATCTTCCTCGGCTGTGTTTTGTTTGATACTCTGTTCGAGTATGCGTTTCTTAATTCCCTTTTTATTTGAATACTTCGAAACAGTGTTTTCGCTTAACCGTAATATCCTGGCGATTTCCGTTTGCTCAAATCCTGCTTTGAGCAGTGCTTCAATCGCTGCTTCGCGTGACTGAGCCATACTTTTTCAGTTTTAATTTGTATCAAAATTCATATTTATTCACTCCATATTGAAAATTGTTATCGTTCAATGCAAACTTTTTTGCACTGAATGACAAGAAGTTTGCAAAGTGTTCAGGAATGAGGAAAATTTGTTTCTGAATATTTATGCAAAACGAGTGGAGTTAAAATTTAGCAAAATAGTCAATCGAGAAAAGCGCAGGATAGAAATGCTTCTGTACGGCGAATTAGGTGAGGAAATTAACGGACATGCCTTCGCCCAGGAATTAAACTGGCTGGGGCGTGAATACGATGAGATAACGGTTCGTGTAAACAGTAACGGGGGTTCGGTGTCGCACGGCCTTTCAATCGTTTCGGAAATGATGGCATCGCCTGCTTACATTATTGCAAAAGTTGACGGTGTGGCCGCAAGCATGGCCGCAGTAATTTTGGCAGCAGCCGATAAAGTGGTGATGAACGATTATGCCAAAGTAATGATCCATTCGCCATATTATGCTGCCGAAGATGGAAGCAAGGCAACGAAACTTAGTTCGAAAGACCAAAAGGCATTGAAGATGTTGAAATCGACCCTTGTTGAGTTGCTGGCAAAACGCGGTATTGAACAGGACGAAATTTCCCGCTTAATGCGTACAGACAGTTGGTTTACTGCCGACGAGGCAAAAGAAGCCAACATAGCCGACGAGGTGATTGCTACCGGGCGCAAAAAAGAATTGGCCACCCTGGAACCCTTAAAACTGGTGGCTAAAATCCAGACCGAAAAATCAATTTTTAAAACGAGAGATATGGAAAAAATTCTGGCTCGTCTGGGCTTGGACGAAAACGCCACCCAGGAGCAGGCTGTCGAAGCGATCGACAAGCTGGAAAAAGAAGATACCAAACCCGATACGGTTTTGGTTGACAAGTTGGTTGCCCTCGGTAAAAAATCGGGGCGTGTTACCGACAAGAACGAAAAGAAGGTAAAGGCTTTGGCCGAAACCGACATGGAACTGTTCTGCGACTTCATTGGTATCGATACGCTGGTTGAAAACAAAGGCGGCGATAACGAGGAGCGTTTGAGTGCTTTGGTAGCCAAAGCCATGAAAGAATCGGGTAAAAACGGCGGTGCAAAAACCGGTGAGAAGGATTTTGCATGGTACGAGAAAAACGACCCGAAAGCCCTGGCTAAAATGGAGTTTGAGAATCCTGAGAAATTCAAGGAACTGAAAGAAGCCGACGAGGCTAAGTATCAATAACCTGTAAACATTGTAAGAAATGGCAACAGAACAAATCGTAAAATGGCCTTTTGGCCCGGCCTCGGAAGTAGCTCTTACAGCTACCGGCGCACAGGCCCTTACCATCAATAACGACCTTACCATTATTGATGGTGTGAGTGTTGAAGCTACGGGCAACCGTACACTGAACCTGACTATCGACAGTAACCTGAATGCAGGAGCCCGCCTGATAGTGAAATCGAAAACCAACGGAACCGAAACAACAATTTGCGGAACCGGTATTACCGGGCCAACCGTTACAGGCGTGGCCGGGAAAACAAAAGTGTTCGAAGCTGTTTACGACGGCAGTGCCTTCGTAGTGGTTGGAACCGCAGTTCAGATTGATTAACAAGTAAAAAACTGAAATACGATGGCTGAAATTAATCCTATCAAGTACTCTTCGGAGTTACAGAAACAACTTTTCCCGGACAACAGCTTCTATAAAAAAGCCCTCCAGGAAACCGGCATCGCCGATACTACCGAGCGTGTTGAACGCCCTGTACAGGGGAGCCTGAAGAAAGCGAAATCTGGCGTGCCTAAAACATTGCCTTTGCAGGTTGATATTGCCCGCGACGACTCGGACTACTACTCAACCGACCTAGTATATGCTCCGCCTATTGTGGTTGATCTTCCGGGCGAATTTGCCCTTAACTACAACAAACGTGCTGCCAAACAAGTGCAGCAGGCCGGAACCATAAATACCCGCGTGGCAACTATTGCCGCCATTAACTGGGGGCCAACCGTAGCAGCCCAGGTGTTGAAAACAAGCGGATCGAGCCGTGCATCGAATGTGGTTGCAGCAACCGGATCGGCAATTAATAACCGTAAGGCGGTTACCAAAGCCGACATGATTAAGGTGCACAACCTTTTAATGCGGATGAACTTATCGGGTATCCAGGGTAATTTTTACGGACTGGTAACTCCCGACTTTTACTCAGACTTGCTGGGTATTGCCGAATTTGTTGATTACGACAAAACCGGTAACACTTCGAAACTCGAAGCCGGGATCATTGGCCGCCTGATGGGCATTGAGCTGATGGTTCGTTCTACCGACGATGCTTCTACCGGATTGCTTTACTCATCGGCTTATGCCAAAAAAGTAATCGATGCCGATGTAGTGGCTACCGACTGTCCGGCTGCACTGTTCTGGCACGACAAAATGGTTGCCAGTGCCGAGGGTATCTCGCGCACATCGGTAAATGCCGACAAGGCAGAATACCTGGGAGCGACTGTTCTTTCGAGCTGGACTCGCTTTGGAGCAGCTACCGCCCGTGCCGACCAAAAAGGAGTTGTGGCATTACTGGAGGAAAACGCTTAGCCTTTTCCCATCACCGGAATACTTCAGGCTGCCGCCTGA
Organism: uncultured Draconibacterium sp.; assembly: GCF_963676735.1. NCBI lineage: Bacteria > Pseudomonadati > Bacteroidota > Bacteroidia > Marinilabiliales > Prolixibacteraceae > Draconibacterium > uncultured Draconibacterium sp. The sequence goes on from NZ_OY781464.1 coordinate 4,447,721, forward strand.
CCTTAGCGATGGCGGCAGCCTCTTTTTATAACACAAAAAACTGACAGATAATGGCAGCAAATACAGGATTTGTACACGGCGGCGATATATTGTTGTACCAGAATACAGGTACCGACGTGGCTCCCGTGTGGACACCTTTTGCTCATGCAACTTCGCATAAAATTACGCACCCCACCAACATTCGTACAATAAATACGAAAACGCTGGGGCCAAATACCGGGGTAAAAGCTGGCTTGCACGGGCAAAGCTCGCTTAGCATGAGCGGATTGAAAACCTACGACGACGAAAACTATTTTACCCTGAAAAGCTTGCGCGACAACCGCACAAGAATTCAGTTTAAACTGGCAGGCCGTCCGGTTGCCGATACTGATTTCTTTGAGGTTAACGAGCAGAGTGGTGATTCGTACGAGGAAGGTTACGGATACATTACCAGCCTGAGCAGCGACCACCCGCACGATGCCAATGCCACTTTTGAAGTGGAGATCGCAATCGATGGAAATACCGAAGTTAAAACTGTATCGTAATGAATACGCTAAAAATTAACGGAAAAGAACACCCTTTTGAGGTAACTGCGAGGGGGCGTTTAAACCTGGAAGAAAGTAAGGTGAACCTGAACAAGGTTGCCCTAATGGATAACGAAGCCCTGCGCTTTGCTTTCCAAGTGTGTAAAGGAGCTTGCAAACATGTTGAAACCGAATTTAAATTCGATTTCAATGCCTTTGTTGATAAGGTGGAAGTTGATGTATTTGATAAAGCCAGGGCATTGGCTCTTACATTGCTTCCGGCAGTAAAAGAAAAAACCAAACCGGAAACGGTTAAAAAGTAACTAAAAATTTCGAATGATGGAAAAAAGGACAACGATTAAACTGGCCGGAAATGAGTTTCCGTTTTATCGTACCAACCGGGGATTGTACGATTTTGAAAATGCCGGTTATTCAACTACTGATATGGCCGAAGGTAAAGTGAGTGCCATGCTGGCATTTATTTTCTTCCAGAGCCGCGATTGTGCAAAAAGGGCAAAAATGGCCTTCCCGTACGAGTCGCTTGATGCATTTATTGACGGAACCGACACGCAGGTGATTGAAGTATTCAAACGCCTGAACGAAGCCAATCCGAATGAGAATGCCGGGGAGGACGAGGAGCCGGGAAAGTAAGATCGCAAAGCGAAGAAATTGGCATCGCTATAGGCCAGATGGGGTTAAGCCTGGACACGTATCTGGACTTAACCCCATTTCAGTTTTTAGAAGCTTACCGCAGGTTCCTGGAGCGCATTGAGAAGGAACGCGAGTGGCAGGAACTGAAAGACTGGCAAATAGCACGCTGGCAGGTATGGCGGACGCTTTGCCCGCCCAACGAGAAAAAAGAGTATTCGGTAATGGATATACTGGAGCTTCCGGGAGACCGCGAGGCGAAGGATCAGGCAAAGGCACAGGAAAACGCTGAACACGGAGAAAGCAGCCGTGACAGATATGAAGCATTAAAACAGCGATTTAAAGGCAAAAGTTAAAAGGCAATAGGAAAATGAGCACGAAGGTATTCAAGTATATATTGAATTTTCAGGCCGATGCGCAGAAATTTGGAAAAGATATTGGCGGCGTAAAAGGGATGCTGAAAGGTGCAGCTGTGGCTGCCGGTGCTTTGTTTGCTGCCGACAAAATACTGGATGCTGCAAAAGCTGTTGGTGAGTATTCGCTTGAAATTTCGAAGGTAAGAAGCGAGGTGGAGAAATTCACCGGATTAAGCGGAGCCCAGGCCGATGCAATGGCCGGAGGTGCGGAAGCCATTAAACAGGCATACGGACAGGAGGTGAGCGAAGTTATTAAGGCCAGCAATGTGCTTATGCGTCAGTTTGGTGAGACTTCGCAATCGAGCTTCGACATACTAAACGCCGGTTTGGCAGGGGTAGCAAATGCCAACGGTGATTTTCTTCACCAGATTCAGGAGTATAGTACACATTTCAGAGAAGCCGGACTGGATGCCGGTCAGATGTATGCCATAATCGAACACGGAAATAAAACCGGAGTATTCGACGATAAAGCTGCCGATGCCATAAAAGAAGGCTCCATCCGCCTGCGCGAAATGACTACCTCCACACAGGATGCTTTAAAAGCAATAGGGCTTTCGTCAACACAGATACAACAGGAAATTTCGAGCGGAAATAAAAGCATGTTCGAAGTAATGCGGTTGGTTTCGAAGCAACTGCAAACCCTGCCACAGCAAAGCCCCGCAGTAGGTGCTGCGCTGGCTGATATTTTTGGTGGCCCCGGCGAGGATGGAATTGAGTTTATAAGAACACTTGCTGAAATTGATACGAGCATGGAAGGAATGCTCGGAAACCTGACCGATGCCCAAAAGGCACAAATGGCTTTTACCGAAGAGTTGCAGGAATTTCACACCATAGGGGCACAGGTATTTGGAGGCACCGGAACACTGGTAACAAAGGTAAAAACCCTTTTTATGGGTTTTGTAAACGATGCCATACGCGGGGCAGTGCAGGTAATCAATTATTTTATCGACCTGTATAACGAAAGTATGGTTTTTCGGGGGGCCATTGAGTATATCAAGTTTTCGGTTCAGAACGTGTTCAAGGCCATCGGCTTTGTTTTTAAGCAGTTTTGGAACAACCTGAAAAGTACAGGAAAGCTGATTAAAGCCGTTTTTACCGGAAACTTCAAGGCTATTCCTGATATCATTAAACAGAATTTCAATAACACAATTGATAATGCGCAGGGCTTTGGACAGGACATGGCCGACCGCTTTAAGCAGGGTGTGGAAAATGTGCTTAATCCGCGCAAGAAAATCGAACTGGTAACATTAAGTACCGATGCCGAACCGGCAGGAGTTGAAGACGGCGCAAACTATGCCAAAGGATTTACATCGGGTTACAAAGGGCATGCAGTGGTTGATACTCCCGAATTAATGCAGCCCAGCAGAGGAGGTGAGCAAGTTTCTGTTTCGTTGGGGAAAGACGAGTTAAAAGCTTTTGATGCTGCTAAAACACAGCTGGCCGACATGGATGATTTTATCCAGAAAAACAAAGCCAGTGTAGATGAAATGACGCAAAGCTGGATGAGTTTTGGAGAGACTATGCACCGTATTGCTGAAGAGCGTGAAGTTTTACAGGGTGGACTGTCGCAACTCGAAATAGCAGGATTGGCACTTGGCGACTCATTTATGCAAATGGCCAAGAGCGGTGAGGTAAGTCTTGAAAATCTTGGGTCTGCTATTTTTAGTACCGTTACCGATTCTATACGTGCTTACATTGCAGAAGGTGTGGCCGGATCGGTTGCAAAAACCCTCTCATTTTTACCATTCCCTGCCAACGTTATTATGGCTGGTGTTGCTGCAACTGCTGCAACTGCATTGTTCAACAGCGTTATCCCAAAATTTGCCGATGGCGGTATTGCTTATGGCCCAACTGTGGGTATGATTGGCGAATACCCAGGCGCACGCAGCAACCCCGAAGTAATTGCACCGCTCGATAAACTGAAAGGCATGCTGGCAGGTTCCGGTGGTGGTCGCGACAGGCTGGTAATTCCAACCACGCGGATACGAAAAGGCGATATATACATTAGCTATAAAGAGGCTGAGAAAGAATTAACAAACAGGACATAAAGGCACGAAGCTAAAAATATGGCATACGCGAAACGCTTACAAATAGAATACGACGACATTAACAACATTGCCACGCGCATTGAGGTGTGGCAGGAAGGTTATGCCGGGGCAGTTGAAACACGCAACTATGCTTCGGGCGATGTATGTTGCGAGGTAAGCTGGGGCGACTCATCCACCAAACAGCTGCCGCTGGTTTATGGCAGCCAGGTAACCCTGTATTTCGACTCGGAAACCAATTTCGAGTTTCACGACTTTTTTACCTCCAACTCGCGCAAAAACAAGATACTGGTTTACAAAAACGGCAGTTTGTTTCATGCTGCGTTTGGTGAGGCCGATACCTGGACAGAGCCTTTTTCGTACCCTCCGTATGAGGTAAGCTTTACAGGTTACGACGGTTTGGGTTTGCTTAAAGATGAAGATTTTCTGGACAGCAATAAGGATTATTACGAGGGGGAAAAGACCCCGCTTGAAATCCTTCAGATCCTACTGGCTAAAACCGGGTTGGAATTGCCCTTTAATACGGCTGTAAGTATCCGCCCACAGGGAGCCTCAACCGGTGCCGATGCACTTACACAGGTTTTAAAGGACGTTTATACCTACCGCGACCTGAGTTGCTACGAAGTATTGGAGGCTTTGTTCAGGGGTTGCCGCATTATGCAGCGCGAAGGCGAATGGTGGATTGTTTCGAATGATTTGTGGAACCAAAGCAGTGTTATTTTTTATAAATACACGGCAGCAGGTGCGGCTAATGGTACGGTGGCCAAAGATACACGCTTTACCGGTTTTTGGCTGGAAGGCGATGGCGACCTGTCGTTTTTGCCTGCCATGAAACAAATGAAAGTAACACAGGATTACGGTTACCTGGGCAACATTATCAAAAACAACAATTTCCTGAGTTTTGAGGATGGTGTTTTTGAGTACTGGACAGCCGTGGGCATATCGCCTGTGCAACGCCTGTACGATGGCGATGGTAACCGTTATGTGTATTTACCCGGAAAGGAAACCCAACCAAACTGGCGCGATTATGCCCGAACTAAATACCTGCAATCACACGGCATACGACTTGAAGCCACTACTGACATACCTACTTTTAGTCTCGATTATGCTTTGGTTGAATATGCCCGCCATCCTGCCATTGTAATGTTTGGAATACATCTGGCAGCCGACAGCGGTACACACTACAATCTTAAAGCTGACCTGAATTCGGACAATGAAGTTATTCATGTATGGGAAGAAACCAGCGATATTAAAGGCGTGCCATGTGAGGATGAACTGCGTGAATATAAAACCGGTGTATGGCCATTCCGAACAACACATCGTTATGCCAACGCGGTAGCAACCGAAGGTTGGCCGATGGATGAAGTAACCGAGCATTTCGAAACAAAAAGTATTCAGATAAAAGGAGGAATACCGGAAGGCGGGGTGTTAACCGTGTATTTGTTCCTGGCACAAACCGATTATGGAATGTTTAGCGGAGGGGCTTGTTTCAGGAATGTTGAACTTAAATTTTTGGATGAAGCCGAAGAGGAACCACCGGCGGAAACTGATTTTACGGTTATAAACGACCTGGGCAACAATTATACTCCTGAAGATTTAACCATTATAAACGGAAGCCTGCCCGACATTGATAACCGCCTGGCTATTTACCACGGAGGATTTATAATGAATGATGGCTCAGGGGCTGCCGTTGATAACTGGACGTGGGATGGTGGCGGATCGGCCTACGGATATGCAGAGCTGATTGCCCGTTATATTGCTGCTGAAATGAAGCTGCCACGATTGCTTCACCAATCGGTACTGGCCGACTCGGTTCCTGCACTGGCAGCGGTTTGGTACGATGCCGTTACCGCAAAGTATTATCTGGAGGCAGGCATTGTGTATAACGACCGTATGGAGGCTGTTCAAGGGCGTTATGTTGAGGTGGTTGATTATGAAATAGACTCACTTACCGTAGAGCGCGAGGAGATTTATACCAAAGGAAGCACCAGGGGCGGTAGAGATTCAAGCCGCAGGTCGAGTGGCACAACGACACGCGGAGGCCGTACAGGCGAAACCCGCAACCGGAACGACGAAACCGGTTTATACGATGAAGACTATACCCGCACAGGCAGAAGGGGAAGATTATCGAGCGACGAATTCAGGGATATTACCGATGCAACAACAGGCCGCACACGGCTCGACCAAACCATTACCCGCATTATAGTTGACCAGGACACACACGGTTTTACCATAGGCGAAGCATTGCGTTACGATACAGGCACAGACTTGTACGTGCGTGCGCAAGCCGACAGCGAAGCAAACGCGGCGGTGATAGGAGTGGTAAGCGATGTTTACGATACTGATTCGTTTGCACTAAAAAGTGCAGGTGTTGTGCCTGACGAAAACTTCCTGCCGGGTCTTACATACGTGTTGTCGCCAACTGTTGCCGGTGCTGTGGTTGAGAAAAGCACGGTAGCCTCGTGGCCTTCCGGCTCGGTGCAGGTAAAAATGGGAACCGGCAGCAGCGAGGGGTTGAGTGTTAATTTGGATGAAATAGGAACCACCGGCCCCGCCGGGGCAGATGGAGCGGATGGTGCTCCAGGTGCCGATGGAGCGGATGGTGCTCCTGGAGCCGATGGAGCCGACGGTGCAGATGGACTAAGCATTAACTGGCAGGGGACTTACAGCGCGGCAACGGCCTATGTGGTAAACGACGCTGTTGAATACAACGGTAGCTCATATATCTGCATAGCTCCAACAACCGACAACGATCCTACCAATGCAACTTACTGGAACCTGATGGCGCAAAAGGGTGCCGATGGCTCAGGCGGAACCGGATCAGACACCCCGGAACTCCACCTCGATTTTGAAGAAGCAGGTGATGAATTTGTGTACAATGTGCCTTACAAAATGAAATTCACATCTCAAGTAAGCGAGAGTTCCGATGCCACATTGGACATTGCCCTGAATACCACGTTAAACAGATATGATAAACTTACAATTACTGCCACTGCTGCGGGCTTGGTTTCGCTCTATGGCGAATATGTTGCATAAACTAAAAATCTTAATTATGGGAAGTCATTATATACCGGTTGGAAAACTGAAGATTGATAAAGAGTTATTGGATTTGGCATGTCCGGCAGCAGGGTATGGAAATACGCCACCACCGCCAGAAATTTATTGCCCGGTGAATGGGTATATTCCTGACCCTGAGATATATATTCCCCCGATCAATAACCTCGATGAATTTCCGGATGAAAGCGTGACATTCATCTGTAATGCAACTATCGCTAATTGGCGTGATTCGACAAACGGGTATGAATTCGAGATATCTAACGGCTCATACTTGTACGAACTTTTTGATATTAATATGAGTCTGTTGAATTCATGGGTAGTTTCGGAAGATGAAACAGATTTCGATTTTCCAACCAACGATAGATATTATGTAGTAAGGGTGTCACCAGATACTAAAGGTGAGCATATAACGAGATATTTCATCGGCTCATCAGCTGTTAATTATGATTCATGTGTTGAAGCGATTATTTTCAATGCCACTAATTTGACAGCAATGAATTTTATTGGAAGTAACAATCTTAAAAGCCTTGATTTTAAAAGTACACTTGAAAACTTAACATCTTTTAGCTACTTACTGAAAAATACCCGCGATTATAAATATTTCAAATTTCCGGCAGGTCCGTTTACTTCACTTGCATCTGTTTTTTCGCCATTTCGCGGAAGTAAAATTGTGAAACTTGATTTGCGCGAAACAGAGTTATTGCCTGCTGCTTCGTGGGCTAATTTCGTTGACGGCTGTGCTGATCTGCTCGAATTTTATTTTCCCGAAACATTTCACGGAACTTCCCTGTACCAGGCTTTTAGGTCTACGGCACGTTTAAAAATTTGCCAAATGTTTACATCTGCGCCAAACATGGGAAGCGGTGCTGGGAATTGCTACGACCAATTGTTTGTTAATTCAACGGTTGAAGGCGAAATAAATTTGCCCGCATGCGATAATGCAACATCTTTATCAAGCACATTCAATAACTGTCTTTTCCTTGAGAAAGTTATATTGGAAGGAAGTTGGGTTGGCTTAACTTCGATGATCAACACATTTGCAAATTCGCCACTACTGAAAGAAGTTCAAATGCCAAGAACGTTAAGATCAGACGCTATAGTGTCCGGCACCCCATGCCCATCAACGTGCAAAGGTTTGAAAAAATACATAGGCCCTGATATTGGATATATTGATACGCCAGATCGGTATTGCGAATCAATTACCGGGGAGCACGATACGTCTGGAATGGCCACATATCCTGATGTCTATTTCAATAACTATCTACGTTCGACACTAAATGAATTACAAATGGTGAAATTACGGGTAAGTCGATTGAGGCTTGGCTACACATCTGCATCCTATCGATATAATTTATTAACATCAATGGAGATAGATTGGGCTAATTCTGATTTTTCTTCAACGTCGTCACCACAATGTTTACTGAACGCCGCTTTTGACGCAACTGAATTGAATAGAATAATGTCAGCATTGCCGACAGTAACCGCTGGTCAGGTACTTGATATTAGATATTGCACCGGCTACGCAACATGTGATAAAACCATTGCACAAAATAAAGGCTGGACGGTACTGTAAAATGAAACAAAACCAGAGAGATATGATAGCAAACTTCGATTTTCGTTTTCACACGGTTATAGACTGGATACTCCGTGCCTTATCAGTAATTGTTTCGCTGTTTTACGATGCACGGCTGGTATTACACGCCGTTTTGTTCCTGATTATTATCGACCAGGTTATGGGCGTTACTTATGCCCTTAAACTAAAGCAGTTTAGCTGGAAGACCTTTAACAAGGTTTACCGCAAGGTGATTACCTACATGGCGGTTATACTGGCTGCATTTGTGTACGAGCGGTACCTGCTTAACTCGGAGGCCATCTATTTTACCAAAATAATAGGTGCGCTGGTGGGTTTCCAGGAGCTGAGTTCGGCTTACCTTACTTTTGCCAAAATGACGGGCATTAACATTTTCGAGCAAATCATCAAAAAAATAAAGTAATGAAGAAATTACGCGAATTCTTTACAGGAAAAACAGAGTATGTAATCAGCATTTACGCGCTATTGGCGTGGCTGGTACTTTGGGGAGCCGGGTTTATATTCGGCTATGCTACTTACCCGGTGGGCTACTTTCAGAAGCTTGCTTTTGGGATACTGGGAATTGTAATCGTTATCCTGGTTGCATGGTTCTGGCTGGGGAAAACCTTTCCGGGGCTAAAAATGCTGCTCGACCCCGATAACCACGAAAAACTTGAAAAACTTACGCTATGGGAAAAATTAAAACTTGGCTTTTGGTTCTTTGCCTTATTTGTGGGTGGAGCTGTGGTTCTGGCCAGTCTTTACTAAGCTACGAGCAGCCGGAACTACCGGCCACTGAAAAAGCACGTGAGGAGCTTACAGAGCTTGCCTTATCGCAAGTGGGTGTGCGCGAGCTTACGGGCAACAACGACGGTAAACAGGTTGAGCGTTACCTGCGCAGCGTTGGCCTGAAGAAAGGGCAGCCGTGGTGTGCTGCGTTTATGGCGTGGCTGCACAACGAGCGCGGAATACCAAACCCGGAGAGTGCCTGGAGCCCCGACTGGTTTCGCTCGAATGTGGTTTACGACCGCTTTGATAAGAACCAGGTTGATTTTACGGCGCGGAAAGGGCAGGTGTTCGGCTTGTACTTTACCAGTAAGAAACGAATAGCCCATGTAGGCATGATTGTGGGCCAAACGCCACAGCATTACGAAACGGTTGAAGGAAATACCTCGCTGCTGGGTTATGTCGATTTATCACTTCTTACTGACGAACAGAAGGAACGGGAGCGGGAAAGCATTTGGGTAGCGCACAAGATAAGGAACCGGCGCGATATTGCAAAGGTATCCGACTTTGTTGGCGGAGATGAGATACGGAAAGGCTGGAAACTGAAGGGTTATAAGTCGAAACTTACACTACGATGATCTGGACAATACTTATCACCCTGCTGATTACCGGGGCAATGTGCTACTCCGGGTATAAATTTTCGAACGCTATGTGTAAACATTAATACTACTGATATGAAGTTTTTAAACAACTGGAACCCGGTTAACTCGCTTGAGAACCTGGTGTATGTGGCCGTTACTATTTTGTTTATGAATTTCTTCGTTGTAAAGCCACTGCGAAGCGATATTCATAAGCTTCAGAAGGACATTGTAATGATTGCCATGCAGCCGCGCTACTCTATTTCGAACGATTTTGAAAAGATGCGGACAAAGAAAAACGGGCAGATCGTGCTTGACCTGAACAACGAGCTTACGCACAATGAAATAGACTTAATGCCAATGGATACAACCGCTGTTGATACGGTGATAGAGAAACAAAGCTTTTTTAAACGAATATTTGGAGGGAAAGAGAAATGACAATCAAAGAATGGTTTAAAACACAGTTTACGTTGGATGCTTTTAAGGCATCGCTGCCAATTTGGAAGGCCGTGTTTTCGAGCGGCTGGAACTGGCTGATGTTTGTCGGCTTAGTACTGGCCTGCATTGAAGGATTTAAACACGATGCTTATGCCGGTTGCGGGTTTTTATTCCTTAGCTCGTGGCTGGTGGTTCACAGGTATATAATTGCGTTTAAAAATATGCAGTTAAAGGATTTGATGGATCGGGGGAAATAGAGCCCCCGGCTGTTCTTGGTCTCTCACCACGCAAGAACATAAAATGCGACTACAGCGCACAACCGAGGGCAAAATGCCTTCATTGCGGTATAGTCGCATTTTTACGTGGTGAGAGTTGCAAATATAAACAAAAAACAGAGAACAGATGAAAACACCTATTGCCTATTATGGCGGAAAACAATCGATGCTGAAGCATATTTTACCCCTTTTGCCGGAACATAACTTATACACAGAAAGCTTTGCCGGTGGAGCAGCTTTATTCTGGGCAAAAGAACCGGCTCCGGTTGAAGTGCTTAATGATGTGAATTCGAATTTAATTAACTTTTACAAGGTATTGAAATGCCGTTTCAACGAGCTTGAAAGCCGGGTTAAAAACACTTTGCACAGTCGTTATCAGTATGATTTTGCGTGCATCGTTTACGATTACCCTCAGTTTTTCGATGAAGTTACCAGAGCGTGGGCTCTGTGGGTGAAAAGTAAAATGGGTTTTGCCAGTAAGCTGGATGGATCATTTGGCTATGATAAGCTGAAAAATAGCGTGGCAAAGAAGATAAACGGAGCTAAAGAACTGTTTACCGATGAGCTTACCAAGCGCATTGAGAACACGCAGATTGAATGTACAAACGCCCTGCGCATTATCAGTAGCCGGGACAGTGAGAGCGCGTTTCATTTTGTCGATCCGCCGTACATCGGCACCAACTGCGGCCACTATTCCGGCACATTCAACCTGATGGACTTTGAGGAGCTGTTACAGCTGCTCTCAGGCATTAAAGGCAAGTTCATGTTAACTATGTTTCCACACGCCGTGCTTAGCGAATACGTGCTGCATAATGGCTGGAGAGCTGTGGAGGTAGAGCGCACGATATCGGCTAGCAAAACGAGCCGCCGCAAGCAGGTCGAGGTGATTGTTATGAATTACTGAAATTAAATTATTTTTGCACATTCCGTTTTGGATTTATGTACATTTGGTTTTACGGATTATACACTTGCCATGGGCAGCAATTGGCAATAAAATTTATTGTAAACTACAATAACCGGATTGTATTTTCTAATCCAGCCAGGCCTTTTTTAATTCGAGCCGGAAAGATTCTGCCTTTTTGTTGGCAATTAAAAAGGTTATTTCCACCATCGAATCGCCCGAATAATTGGGAAGCGCCAGTTTTCTCCCCCTGAAAGACGGAAACATGGTATTCAGGGGCACTTCAATTTTCTCCCAATCTCCTGTTGTTTGAAAGGTGCTGATATACGAAAAGTAGTCGCTTTCTTTCTCACGAATTCGCATCTGGTATTTTTTCCCATCGCCTTTTAAATACACCACAACTTTGCTGTAGCCCTGGGTGTCTACCGAATTTAAATTGTAGCGCAGTGAAGAAAATCCCCCATAATTTTCGAGCGACACCCTGCCCTGAAAAACCGCGCTACCTGCATCGGTTAAAAAAAACGAAGCTTCTGATTTTCCTCCCATAACATCATCGTTTACCACCTGCCAGCCGGTGGCATCGCTTGTTTCTGAAAAATTAAAAAGCATGGTTTGGTTTAGCGCTGAAAATAAAAGAAGTCCAAAGATTGTTGCCATGTTTATACTTGATTAATTTATCCTGTAAAAATTTCATCAAAAGCTTTTGTGCGATAGTCGAATATTTCGGTTAGTTTTTGGCGGATTACCAGGGTGTTGGCTATGCGCCCCAACGCGGCCATTGGCGGACTGTAACTTACAATGTCGGTCATAAGCACACCATCGTCTTTGGGTTTTATGTGGTGTTCGTGGTGCCATAGTTTGTAGGGGCCAACGCGTTGCTCATCGACAAAATATTGTTGCGGAACCACGTGTGTTATTTCGGTTACCCAGGTGGTGGGTATACCCAAAAGCGGGCGCACGGTGTAGGCAATTATCATTCCCGGGTAAACGGCATCGGGCAAATCGGGTGTTTTAATATCAAAACCCATATAAGCGGGTGTAATACGTTTTAGGTTTTGTGGCATTGAAATAAAATCCCACACCCTACTGATGTTACTTTTTATGTGCTGTTCGCGTTTAAATTGATAGAATGCCATAATTTCATTTTTTTTCGTTTTAAAAAAGTTGTCTTAAAAAAAGCTCAGCCGATAACTTTACTTTTTCGGAAACCAAGGTATAAAAGCACTGGTTTTTTCCATGTATTCGCGGTACCCGGGTTTGGTGCTAACCAGTGTTTTTTCGAGCAAAGCCACCCCTGAAATTTTTAGCAGCAGCCAGGTCATTATTACTGCTCCCACTATTGGCCAGTAGGCATCAGCCGCTATGCTAAAAAAAGCAAAGCCCCACCAAACGGCAGCATCGCCAAAGTAATTCGGATGTCGGGTGTACCGCCAAAAGCCGGTAGTTAGCAATTTTCCTTTGTTGTTCGGCTTTCTTTTAAACATTGCCAGTTGCAAATCGCTGCCACTTTCAAAAACAAAACCAAGCAACCAGAAAGCAATACCGAGGTAATCAAACCCATTTAATTGCGAATTTGCCGTATTGTATTGTGCCGCCAAAAGCGGTAAGGAAATAAGCATAACCAAGGCCCCCTGCAGCAAAAAGGTTTGAAAAAAACTAATCCACCAATAGCGTTGTTCTCCATATTTTCTTCTGAATTCGCGGTAACGAAAGTCCTCGCCTTTTCCGCCGTTTCGCCAGGCAAGGTGCAGGCTTAGCCGAATGCCCCACAAGCTTACCAATACCAGCAAAACAATGTTACGCAGATGCCATTCGTTTAGCTGAAAAAAATAAGACGAGTTGACCAGCACATAAGCAAAGCCCCAAAAAATATCGATAATACTAACATTTACAAGAACGATGCTGATGAGCCACAACAGGCTAACAAAAGCCAGAATAAGAAGCGCTGCATTTGCAAACAAAGTCATCATGTTTATTCCTCCAGTTAGTTTATCAGCTAATCCACCGGCTTAAGTAATATCCGCAAAAAGCTACCGATGCCGAAAGCACAGTGCCCCAGGTAATATCAATAATAACAATAGGCAAAGGCCATCCTTTAAGGGTTGCCAGGTTGGTAAGATCGTAAGTGGCATAGGTAAAAAACCCAAACAGTGCCCCCATTATCAGGGCATGCTGAACCGATTGTTTGTTTAGTGCCGGAACTACCGCAAAAATGAGAATACCGGCTACAAAAAGCAGGTAAAAAATAATGGCAGCTGTCCAGTTTACCTGTTCGCTTAAAAAACTGCCAAGGTATTTGTGGTAAAGATTTTTGGCCACAATACCCAGCCACAGCAAATCGATGGCTAAAAATGCAACAAGGGTAAGCAAATAACTGAATAGCACTGTTTTTACATTCATGATGCTGTATTTTTTTGTTCCACTTGTATCAGCTTCGAAGTGTCGTATCCCCGATGCTCAATCCGCTGAAGAAGTTCGTCGTAAACTGCTTCCTCAAGCCGAGGCGATCTACTTAATATCCAAAGGTATTTATCGGAACTACTGCCTATTACCGCCCATTCATAATCGTCATCCAGCTCCAGCACATAGTAATCGGCATAAAATATCCAGAAAAAGGAGACCTTTAACTTAGCCGGTTCATTTACCGGATCCGGAATTTTAGCTTTTCCTATGGCTTCTGTGTATTCACCATCAAGTGCCTGTTTATATCCGCTGTTTACCACCTTTATTTTTCCATCAGGACGTATGGCATAATTAGCAGTTACACCCACCAGACCACGTTCAAAACGATGATCGAAACGGGCTATTTCATACCAGGTACCCAGGTATTTAGCAAGGTCAAGCTTATCAACTACCGACATATCAACTGTTTGCTTTTGCCCTGCACAACCCGAAAACAACCCGCTTGTTAGCAGGCTAATAAGAAAAGCAGAAAGCAGCCAGCGTTTTGAAATCAATTTTTGTTTAAACATTTCGTTTTGTTTAATTTAAACAACAAATTAGTTAAACAAAATGTTTTGGTGGCTCCCTTATTATTGGTTTAGAATTTTAGATGAGATATTTTATTTAACCAAAGTTGTATTTTTTCATGCGGAAGAAAACTTGCCTTAAACGAGTTGGCTGCCAGCGTAATAATGTCATCACAACTCAAGTTCAGGGCTGTAGTAACTGCCTGAAAGTTGGCATTTAAATACCCGCCAAAATAGGCCGGATCGTCAGAATTTACGGTAGCCACAATGTTGTTATCGAGCAGTTGTTTTAGCGGATGGTCGGCCATAACGTCTACCACTTTTAACTTCAGGTTGGATAGTGGGCAAACGGTAAGCGGCATTTTTTTCCGGGCCAGTTCTTCAAGCAATTTGGGGTCGTCAATCGAGCGTACCCCATGGTCGATACGCGAAACCTGTAATAACTGCATGGCATCCCACACATTTTGGGCCGGTCCTTCTTCTCCGGCATGAGCAACGGTTTTAAAGCCTTCGGCACGTACCATATCAAATACTTTTTTAAACTTTACAGGAGGGTGGCCCACCTCACTCGAGTCGAGTCCGAAAGCGGTAAAAAGCTCACCAAATTTTAATGCTTCATTAAAGGTTTTAATGGCTTCCTCTTCACTCAGGTGGCGTAAAAAATTTGGAATAAGTCGGTAGCTTATTCCCCACTGGTTACGTGCATCGATACAGGCCTGCAGTATACCGTTAACAACCAGCTCCAACGGAACACCACGGTCGGTATGTGTTTGCGGGTCGAAAAATATTTCGGTATGCACCACATTTTCCTCGTGGCACTTTTTCAGGTAAGCCATGGTAAGGTCGTAAAAATCCTGCTCATGTAAAAGCACAAATGCTCCGGCGTAATAAATATCCAGAAATTCCTGCAGGTTATTAAAATTATAGGCTGCCCGCAGATCTTCAACCGAATTGTATTTTAAACGAATAGCATTTCTTTCGGCGATTGAAAACATCAGTTCTGGCTCAAAAGTCCCTTCAATGTGTACATGAAGTTCGGCCTTGGGAATGGTATTTATCAATTCAAATTGCTTGCTGAATTCCATTTTGTTCTGTTTTTTTCAAAGATAGGTATACCGCCAGTTACCATACAAATGATTGGGTAAAAAAAAGCAGACCCGAAATGAGCCTGCTTCTTCAATTATATAAAGATGTCTATTTATACTTTTGGTAATTCCCAGGGTGCCCGGTAGGTAGGAACCAGTAAGGCGTTCGCTGCATCGTTATCAATAAAGCGGCTGTTTTCGGCATCCCAATACAAGCGTTGCCCGGTTTTTAATGCCATATTTCCCAGATGAGCTACTCTTGCCGTATTGGCTGCAATACCCACATTACAATTGGTATTCTGGTCGTCTTTTTTAATACACTTAATAAAATCGGCCATGTGGTTGTTTAATCCCTGTCCATCTCCTTTTTTCAACTCCACACGTTCCATTTTCGGATTTTTTCCACCTTCGGGTATTACTTCCCACCCCTGGCGGTCAACCACCAGCGTGCCGTTGTTGCCAACAAAACCCACGCCGTGACTGCGTCCGTAGTAACCGCCGTCAATTCCCAGACCATGATCCCAAAGCAAGGTATAATCGTCAAATTCGTACAAGGCCTGCATACTGTCGGGTGTTTCGCAGGCATCGTCGGGGTAGGCAAATTTACCACCCATTGCCATTACTGATTTTGGTGCTTTTGCTTTCATTCCATAAAGACCATAATCGATAATGTGTACGCCCCAATCGGTCATTAAACCGCCGGCATAATCCCAAAACCACCTGAAGTTAAAATGGAAACGGTTAGGGTTGAAAGGCCTTGCTTTTGCCGGCCCCAGCCACATATCGTAATCCACTCCTTCGGGTACAGCAGAATCGGGCATAACCGGAATCGATTTCATCCATCCCTGATACGACCAGCAACGAACGGTACGAATTTTTCCGAGAGCTCCGGAGTACACAAAGTCAACAGCATCTTTCCAGTGCTTATCGCTGCGCTGCCACTGCCCCACCTGTGCTATGGTGCCGTAACGTTGCCAGGCACGCTCCATAATATTAATCTCTTCAATGTAGTTGGCCAGCGGTTTTTCGCAGTAAACATGCTTACCTTCCTGCGCCGCATAAACAAATGGTAAACAATGCCAATGGTCGGGAGTACCAATAATTATTACGTCAATACCGGGCTCTTCAAGCAGTTTCCTGAAATCTTTAAAACCCTTTGGTTTGGTTCCCTGAATTTTTTCTACGTCGGCAATACGTTTGTTTAAAATGTTTTCGTCCACATCGCAAATAGCTGCGCACTCGGTATTCTTCTGGTTTAAAAAAGCTTTTAAATCGCTAAAGCCCATTCCTTTTGCTCCGATTACCCCACAAACCAGCTTGTCGTTTGCACCAGAGCATGATTCCATTGCTAATGGCATACTGGTTGCCAAACCTACACCGGCGGTTGCCATAGCTGATGTTTTAATGAAATTTCTTCTATTTGTCATTACAATTTAGTTGGTATAAGAAAATAATTTTAAGCTGATTGTTACTTCGAAAAACTTCGTTAACAAAATCGACCTTAAAGTTGTAGAATAATTTTTAGTATTCCTTTTTAACCCTGGTTTTTCTTTCTCAGATTAACTCTCTTCAAATAAAACCTGGTCTTTTTTACGGTAAACCGTACCCTTAAAATGAGCAATGGGTTCGTTTGCCTCGTTAGTAATTTCAACCAAATAAGTTCCAAGTTTACCGTTTAGCGCTATTTCTGTGGCTGTGGCTGTTAATGTGCCTTTTGTGGTGGCTTTAAAAAACGATATCTCGGCATCAATTGCCAGGGCCACCCTTCCATGCGAATTAGAAGCAACAGCAAAGGCAAAATCGGCAAGGGTAAATAAGGCACCACCATGTACAATACCTACCGAATTGTAATGGGTACTGCTAACTTCCATTTGTGCTTGAGCATAACCGGGAGCAGCTTCTACCAGCTCTATTCCGTTATTTTTTGCAAAAACATCCTGCTCAAACGTTTTTTTATAATTTAATGCCATGGGTATAAAAAATACAAAGCCGGAAGTACTGTTAACTTCCGGCTTGTTATTGTGGTGTTGTTAATCTTTTTGCATTGCATCATCAAAAGCCACATTCGAAGGCGCAAAGTCAACCTTTTTCACAAAGGCACAGGCTTCAGTTGCACCGGCTTCCCGATCCATGCCACTGTCTTCCCATTCAACAGAAAGCGGTCCGTTATAGCCAATATCGTTTAGCGCACGAATAATGTTTTCGAAGTTAATTTTTCCACGACCCAGGCTCCGGAAATTCCAGTAACGACGGTTGTCACCAAAATCCATGTGTCCGCCAAAAACACCAACAGCTGTTGGTACATCGCTCCAATAAGCATCTTTCATGTGCACATGAAAAATACGATCGGCAAATTCATAAATAAACCGCACATAATCTACATGCTGGTAGCCAAAGTGACTGGGATCGTAATTAAACCCGAAAGCAGGATGGTTATCCAGGGCCTGCAGAGCTTTGTGTGCCGAATGAATATCAAAGGCAATCTCGGTTGGATGCACTTCAAGCGCAAATTTTACCCCCAAACTCTGATACTCATCTAAAATAGGTTTCCAGCGACGGGCAAAATCAGCATAACCTTCTTCAATCATTTCGGGTGGTACTGGTGGAAAAGAATACAGAAGATGCCAAATGGGGCTTCCTGTAAATCCGTTTACCACGCTTAAGCCTAAACGCTTGGCTGCTTCAGCGGTTTTTACCATCTCTTCAGCAGCGCGCTGGCGTACCCCTTCCGGATCGCCGTCGCCCCAAACATGAGGGCTGGCAATGCTTTTGTGTCGCTGATCGATAGGATCGCAAACACACTGTCCATCCAGGTGGGTAGAAATGGAAAACAATTGTAGCCCGTATTTATCGAGTAATGCTTTTCTGTCATCGCAGTAAGCCTGGTCGGCTTTTGCAATTTCCATGTGGTTGCCCCAGGTACAAAGCTCAACGCCATCGTAGCCAAAATCTTTTGCCTTTTGGCAGATGGTTTCAATGGGTAGGTCGGCCCATTGTCCGGTAAAAAGTGTTACTGGTCTAGCCATATTTAAAAGTTTTTGAATTTAAAGTTTATTGTTCAAAGCAGAGCCTTTTGCTTCGGGCTCGCCACTTCAAACTTTTTAATCGATCATCTCGCCAAATTTCACCCACTTTACCTCGTCGTTATAGCCGGCGCTAACTACTGTATCAATAAACTGCATACCGCGGATACCATCTTCAACACCCGGAAAATCGAGCATTTCGGCTGTAAGTTCATCACCATTTGCCTTGGCCCGAACGGTAAGTGCAAAATTCCGGTAAATATTGGCAAATGCCTCGAGGTAGCCCTCGGGGTGTCCTCCCGGCGTACGCGTGTTGTGTGCAGCAATAGCTGTATCCATACTTGTTCCAACGCGCATCACCTGCATGGGCTGGTCTACCCATTTTAACAGTAAAGTGTTAGGCTCGTGTTGCAACCACTCAAAACCACCTTTTTCGCCATAGGCACGAATTTTCACTCCGTTTTCTTCGCCGGCAGCAATTTGGGTAGCCATTAAAACGCCCTGTGCTCCGTTATCAAAACGAAGGAAAGCCGCGCCATCGTCGTCAAGCAAACGGTTGGGAACAAACACATTTAAATCGGCACAAAGCTCGGTTACTTTTAGGCCGGTAATGTATTCGGCCAAATGATGGGCGTGTGTGCCAATATCGCCCATACAGCCGGCTTTACCCGAACGTTTTGGATCGGTACGCCAGCTGGCCTGTGCATTACCGGTATCTTCCAGTTTTGATGACAGCCAGCCTTGCGGATATTCCACAAATATCTTTCTGATTTTTCCGAAACGGCCTTCGGTAACCATTTGTTTGGCTTGTTTAACCGCCGGATATCCTGAGTAAGTATGTGTTAAGGCAAAAGTTAAACCGGTTTCATCCAGCTTTTCTTTTAGCTGCAAAGCTTCATCGAGGGTAAAAGTAATGGGTTTGTCGAGCACTACATTAAACCCCTTGTCCAAAGCTTTCATAGCCGGATCGAAATGCACAAAATTTGGTGTAACGATCGATACAAAATCCATTCGTTCACCTTCCGGAAGTTGTGCTTCTTTTTCAAACATCTCGTCGTAACTGTCGTAAACGCGGTTTTCAGGCAAAAAATATTGTTTACCCGATTCTTTTGAAATTTCGGGATTTACGCTGAAGCAGCCACAAACCAGTTCAATTTGGTTATCCATTAAAGCTGCCAGGCGGTGAATTGCTCCAATAAATGCATCGGTTCCTCCACCAACCATTCCCATTCGAAGTTTTCGATTCATCATGATTTATTACGTTTTAGTTGATTTAATCTAAAAATTTGTTGCCGTTAAAATTAGCAACTCTTTTTTTAGGAAGCAACAAAAACCTGTTTGGAGTTCTGATATGTTCTATTCTGTTTACACCGAATTTACAAAGTGATAAAACGCAAAATTAAAAGCTTAGAATTCAATAATTATTCCGACTGTTGGCAATACTGTTCCTGATTTACTCTCGATTTGGTTAAGAACGTAGCGTGTTCCGTTATCAACGGTAATAAAATTCCCATTGGCGTCTTCAGCTCTCACAATAATGTCGTTTTCCTGTGCCTGAAAATTGTACAGGTTTTGGATATCGAGATAAAACTTAGCGGTAATTTTGTTGAGGTAATACGATTTATCTACGCGTAAATCCAATTGATGAAAGGGATCAAACCTTTTGGCATTTAACTGGCTGTAATCGTAATACGGGCCGCCTTGCAAGTCCCAGGCTTCAACCAGGGCCGATTTTTCCAGATCCCACGGCGTATATGGCAGTCCTCCCACAAATCGCCAGCGCGCTCCAATACGCCAGTTGCGCTTCAAATCTTTTGTGGTGGTTAAAGTAATCAGGTGTTCCGAATCCCAGCTTGAAGGAATATAGGTATCGCTGGCATCTTTAAACTCGCTGCGCACCAGCGTATACGACAGGTTAAAATTAAATCCTTTTGTAGCGTTTATTCGGGTTTGAAACTCGGCACCATAGGCCCTTCCTTCCGAAATTGAAAGCACTTCTTCATCGCCCACCACACCAAAATCTGCTCCTTTATTGGCTAAACTAATCTGATCGTTAACAGAATACGGATAATCGGAATATCCCTTCCAAAAAGCCTCGGCCGAGAACAGTACAGCCGATTGAGGCCTGAATTCTATCCCACCAATTAAGTGGTTAACAGCGATGTATTTCAAATTATTTGATTTATTTACCAATTCGTCGTTTTCCTTGTATCCAAGCGAAGTGTAGGCCGGCAACTGGTAGTAGCGCCCGGTATTAAAATTAAGGCTCCACTTATCGGTAAGGCTGTAGGCGGCAGAAAATCGGGGCGAAAACTGGTCGAGCAAATTATTCATGCTTGAAGAATAGTTATTGGCATCAGCACGTACACCAATCGACAGCGCCAGACGCTCGTTAAAAACAGACCTGCTGAGTTGCGCAAACAGCCCGTATTTTACCAGGTTTAAATCGGTGTTGTAGCTGACATCCACCGGCTGACCGCCCAAAAAACGCCGTGTTTGCGTGTTGTTGGTATAAGTAACAAAATCGAGGTTGGCACCAAAATTAAGCTTAAAACCATCCATACGCGAGGTATTTTCGAAACGCAATTTGTTTTCCACCTCTTCCGAATTATAATCCAGAATTTTGTTCTCCTCCGAACTTTCGTCGTTTTCAAGGTATTTGTAGGCTCCATTGTTTAAATGGCTACGACTTACCACAAATGTTTGGTAGCTATTATCGCGGTAATGTTTATACACTGCTCCCAGGGTGTAAGTCCACTGTTCGTTTACCGGAATCTGGCTCAGAATATATTTTTGCTCATCGTCCGGATTCTCAATGTCTTCGTTCAGTTCAAATAAATCGTTGGCACCCAGCCCTATTAATGTCAACTCGTTTCTTTTATCAAAACGTGTGCGCACTTTAAATTGCATATCGGTAAAGGTGGGTAAAAAGGGCAGCTCCAGTGCACTAAATAAAAATTGCAGGTAGGATTGCCGCACCGAAAAAACAAAATTTGTTTTTTCGCCAATTGGTCCGTCAAGCGTAGCAGCAATTTCAGAGGCACCCAGGGTTCCGCGAAAATTAATTTTGTCTTCGTTCCCATCAATCTGGTTAAACTCCATCACGCCACTCAAAGCGTTTCCGCGGTTGGCCGGAAAAGCACCGGAATAATAATTTACTTCGCGAATAAAATCGGCATTAAGTATACCCACCGGCCCTCCGGATGCCCCCTGGGTGGCAAAATGGTTGATGAAAGGAACTTCAACCCCATCAAGGTAAAACCGACTTTCCGACGGGCCACCACCACGGATAATAATGTCATTTCGATAGGCCGGAGTAGATTGTACACCGGGAAACGACTGAATAACTTTTGAGATATCACGATTAGCGCCGGGGCTTTTTTCAATTTCGCCAATGCCAATTGTTCGCAACGATACCGGACTTTCCACTGTTTTTCTGAAAGGCGAAGCTTTAACCGTTACCTCATCCAGCTCCGACACTGATTTATCCATTAAAATTTCGATAAAATGTGTACTGGCATTGTTTACTTCCACTTCGGCCGAAATGGCTTTTTTGTAGCCCACAAAACTGGCTTCAATACGAATAAATCCCGGGGTTAAATTCCGAAACTCAAAATGACCGTTCTCATCGCTTACCGTACCATTATTTGTGCCCGAAACTAAAATGTTTACAAAGGGCAAAGGTTCGTTGCTTACCGCGTCAACCACCTTACCGGTTAACGAGGCATTTTGTGCTACAAGAACCGATGACAGTTTTAATATTAGTAATAGTATTATTAATCTCTTCATTTCCTGTTCTGTTTAACTTTTGTTTTACAAAGCTAAACAATAACCGGCACTATATGTTGAAAATAATTTTCATTTTTTTATATTCGTCATAGAAAGTATCTAAGTATGCGCATAGTTATTCAAAAAGTTAAGGAAGCATCGGTTACGGTTGAAAAAGAAAAAATAGCTGCAATAAAATACGGCTTACTTATTTTGGTCGGAATTGAAAATGAAGATAATGCTGATGACATTGATTACCTGGTAAAAAAAGCCACCCAGTTACGCATTTTTGATGATGAAAACGGGGTAATGAACCGCTCGGTAAAAGATGTAAACGGCGAAGTAATTGTAGTTAGCCAGTTTACGCTTCAGGCCTCTACCAAAAAGGGAAACCGCCCCTCATACATTCGTGCTGCCAAACCTGATTTTTCGGTACCGATGTACGAAAAATTTGTTGCCGCAATTGAAAATGCGCTTGGTAAAAAAGTGGGCACCGGAAAATTTGGTGCAATGATGCAAGTAGCCTTAATAAACGATGGACCGGTTACCATTGTCATCGACTCGAAACAAAAAGAATTTTAAAAACCGGCACAACAAAGTTGCCGTAATAAAGAACAACCAATAAATACCAAATGACAAACGAGCTTACCTTACCCGAAATACAAAAACAGGTTGATGAGTGGATAAAAACAATTGGTGTGCGCTATTTTAGCGAATTAACCAACATGGCTATTTTAACTGAAGAGGTTGGCGAACTGGCGCGGATAATGGCACGAAAATTTGGCGACCAGTCGTTTAAAAAATCAGACGAAGAATATCAGCTTGCTGATGAAATGGCCGATGTGCTATGGGTATTGGTTTGTTTAGCCAACCAAACCGGTGTTGACCTTAATGAGGCGTTTATAAAAAATATCGAAAAAAAAACGCGCCGCGACCAGGATCGGCATAAAAACAACGAAAAACTTCAATCTTAAACTTTACGGCTTCTTTACTTAATAATCTCGTAAAAATCCAAAGCACCTCATTTCAAAATCTTACTATTCTCAAATATTAAGCAGTTATAAAACATTTAAGCATAGTGTTTTTCATTGACGAATATCGTGTTCCTAAACCAGAAAATTTCCTTATTTTGCTTTTTGAAAGGCAGACAGCAGCTTTTCGAGCTTTAAAAACCAAAATATAAAAGCAAGAAATGGAAAATCTCGATTGGAAAAACCTGGGGTTTGGATACCGCGACACAGACTATAACGTACGTTGCTATTACCGCAACGGCAAGTGGGGAGAACTGGAAGTAAGCTCATCGAATGTCATTAATATTCACATGTCGGCAACGGCATTACACTACGGACAAGAAGCTTTTGAAGGGCTAAAAGCATTTAAAGGTAAAGATGGCAAAGTAAGAGTATTTCGTATGGAAGATAATGCCAAACGTATGCAGGACTCTGCCGATGGTATTCTGATGCAGCAACCGCCGGTTGAAAAATTTCAGGAAGCGGTGCGCATGGCTGTTAAAATGAATGAACGTTTTATTCCGCCATACGAATCGGGAGCTGCGCTTTACATTCGTCCATTGTTAATTGGTACCGGGCCTCAAATTGGTGTTGCTCCTGCCGAAGAGTACCTGTTTATGGTATTTGTTATGCCCGTTGGCCCTTATTTCCCGGAAGGTTTTAAACCAACCAACCTGGTTATTTACCGTGAGTTCGACCGCGCTGCACCACAAGGAACCGGAAAATACAAAGTGGGCGGAAATTACGCAGCCAGCATGAAAGAAGGAAAAAAAGCCAAGAAAAATGGTTTCTCTGCCGTTCTTTACCTCGATAGTAAAGAAAAAAAATACATTGACGAATGCGGACCGGCTAACTTTTTCGGCATAAAAAACAACACCTATATTACTCCGGAATCGGCCTCGATTTTACCATCGATTACCAATAAAAGCCTGATTGTTTTAGCCGAAGATATGGGTTTAAAAGTTGAACGTCGCAAAGTACCATACGAAGAACTGGCTGAATTTGAGGAAGTAGGCGCCTGCGGTACAGCTGCTGTAATTTCACCCATTAAGGGAGTGTATGATGCTGATAACGACAAATGGTTTAAATACGGCGACCAGCAGGAAGCCGGCCAGTGGTCGACAAAATTGTACAACAAGCTGCGAGCCATTCAGTACGGCGACGAACCCGATACTCATGGCTGGGTAGAGATTATTGAATAATCAAAATAATATTCAGATAAATGAAAGCTTCGAAAAAATTCGGAGCTTTTTTTATTTCTGCTGTAACTATCCCAAAACTTATCCGTCGTATCATACGAACGAGGTTCAGAAACAAATGACGATAAACGAATATAACCTTGCTGTAGATAATTACGCCGACCGATTGTATCGCTTTGTGCTAAAAAGCTGTAAAGATGTGCACATGGCAGAAGACATTGTTCAGGATAGTTATGAAAAACTGTGGAAAAACCACAAAAATGTAGATGGTGCCAAGGCAAAATCGTACCTGTTTACTACCGCTTACCACACCATGATTGACCGCCTACGCAAGGAAAAACGATCGTCGTTGGCTGATGACATGAGTTTGCAGGAAGAAGGCTATGAAAACAATTATACCGATTTAAAAGAAATTTTAAACGAAGCACTAAACAAACTACCCGAAATACAACGGATGGTTGTGTTGCTGCGCGATTACGAGGGATACAATTACAAGGAAATTGGCGAGCTCACCAATTTAAACGAATCGCAGGTGAAAGTATACATTTACAGGGCGCGTATTTTTCTGAAAAAATACATTGGTAGCATTGAAGCTGTAGCCTAAAGGAGGTGGATGATGAAGGAGATTAACAAAACAAATTACGAAGCTTATTTTATTGATTACCTGGAGGGCAATCTCGATAAAGGTATGATTGACAGCTTTCTTGAATTCCTAAAACAGCATCCGGAACTGAAAAAAGAACTGGAACTTTACGAGCCCATTTCAATTGCTACTGAAAACGTATCTTTTAAGCAGAAAACAGCACTTTATAAAAATAAATTTGATGCCGCAGAAACATTTGATAATGCTGCCATAGCTTTGCTGGAGAATGATATTTCAGAAAGCGAAAAGAAAGCCTTTGCAAACTATCTGGCCACTCATCCCGAGAAGAAACAGCAAGCCGCAGCCTTCCGAAAAACCAAGTTAATAGCTGATGATAGTGTTGTTTTTACTCCGAAAAAACGTTTGTATAAAAAAGCTCCGGGTAGGATAGTTTTACTATGGGCTGGCCGTGTTGCTGCCGTGCTTATTTTAGGACTGGCACTTTTTAACCTGCAAAACCGCAACGAAAAACCTGAAATTGTAGCAGAAAAACAAGTTGCAGTAATTGAAAAACAGCCCTTTGAAAAAGGAAATCACCCAACAGAAACAGCACCTGGTACTGAAAAGCAAAGTGCCATTGCGCACACTACTCAGACAAGGGCAGCTAAACAAGTTGAAAAAATTAGCTACATAAAACCTGTGCAAAAACCAGTAATTGAAAGAAAAGAAACACAGGCAGGTGATTCAGAACTTCTGGCCATTCGGGCAACACTGTTTGTGCCCAACAAACTAAACACCCTTAGTGCTTCTGTTTCAACAAATAAACCCGAAGCCACGCTGGCAACCATGTACCTCTCCTACCCAACTGAAAACCCCGATGATGAATGGCTTCTGGCCGATCGGGTAAAAAATAAATTCAACTTAGGAAATATTTCAAAAGCAGGTCTTAATCTTATTTCAAGCATCTCTGACGACCGCTTTGAGTACGAAACGAACGATAACGGAAAAGTTGTGAATTACACCTACGAATCGCGCCTGCTTGCCTTTTCAATTCCGAATAAAAAAGTAAATTCCCAATAATTTATTACCGCTGTAACTTTTTGCAAAGGCACACCGTCATAGCTGCAGAAACATTTAAACAAACAACAATGAAACATTTAGTAATTCTGATTTTATGCTGCGCACTCACCACAAATATTATTGCGCAAACCGATACCACCGAAGTGAAGGTTCTGAAAAAGAATGTTGTAACAGTTATTGAAGACGACGACAAAGTACAGGTTGCCGTTGGCGAAGGCGTTGAAGTTATTACCGACGACTGGGGCGATACAACACATATTCGCGTTGGGCGACGAACCTTTAAAGTAATTGAGGGCAACACCGGAACCTATGTTAAGGTTGAAAAAGATGTCAATCGCCAGAAATGGTCAGGCCGGTTTAATCCGCACTGGGCCGGCCTGGAAGTAGGCGTAAATATTATGACAAAAACCGATTATTCAATTTATAACGGAGAATTTGATGATTACGGTGATTTTCTCGACCTGAACCCGGGTAAATCCTTAACCTGGAATTTAAATATTATGGAATATGCCTTTACCAACGAGCGCAAAACTTTTGGCGTGGTTACCGGGCTTGGCTTTAGCTTTAACGACTATGCCTTTAACGACCCCGTAACCGTTGAAAAACAGGATGGTTATGGCATTATGGTACCGCGTTACCTGCCCAACGACAGCGAAGGCCGTGGCATAAAAAAATCAAAACTTCATGTAAACTACATTACTGCCCCCTTAATGCTCGAGGTAAAAACCCCGCTTCGTATGGGCAGTTCGCGTTTATACCTTGCCGGAGGTGTAATTGGTAGTTTGTACCTGGGCTCGCACACCAAATATAAATACTACAAAGGGGGTAAAGAAAAATCAAAAAGCGGCAACCACATCAACCAATGGAAATACGAATTAACCGGACGAATTGGATTTGGCGATTTCTGTGTTTTTGCCAATTACAGCATGACACCGTTATTTAAAGACAGCAAAGGCCCCGAAGGCTATCCGCTAATGATAGGTATCTCTTTCCCGAATATTTAAAGACAAACAAAATAAATAGTTTCCCCGGTAAAAATACCGGGGATTTTTTTGCATTAATTGTAGCTTAAGGTATTTTTATTTTATGAAATTTTTTGGCGTGTTATGGTTCACCGGATTTCTCCTTTTTTGTTTACAACTAACCATTCGGATAGTTTGGTTGAAACGTAAAGGTGTAATCTTAAGTACAAAAAACAAAAGCCTGAAATCTGTTTTAACCACAGGTGCCATTGCCATTTTTTTTCTGTTGTATTTTTCGGAAGGACTTTTTCACGCTAGTTTACTATCCTTTTCTATTCTGCCGGGTTTCATCCATCAGTTACTTGCAATACCTGCTGCTCTGCATTATTTTGGCGCAGTGTTCATTCTTGTTGCTAATGTTATTTTGTTCTTTAGTCTTCTCGCATTCAGGCATTCTTTGCGTTTTGGCCTTCAGCCAAATAATTTGGGGAAATTAGTTACCACCGGCATTTTTTCGAAATCACGCAATCCATTCTTTCTTTCTATCAACCTACTGTTTATAGGAAATTGCCTACTGTTTCCATCTGCATTTTTTATTGCAGTTGCCGTGCTAACGCTTGTTGTTGTGCACCTGTTTATATTAAAAGAAGAACGATTTATGCGGCAACACTATGGCCTGGAATACCAAAAATTTTGTAATCAGGTTAGACGATATTTTTAGCCTGCAAATTGATGAAACGGTATTACCTGAATGGTTTTATTGTCTCTGATAAAAGTATCAGTTTGATTATGCGTAACCACCGTACCTTCCTGAAATTCAAAATAATCCATTGCTTCAGTCAAACCTTTTACTTCCTGCTCCAGCTTATCTTGTTCCAAATGGGCACAAACCTGTATAGCCTCCTGAGGTTTGTCCTTCCCAAAAGCAATAAAATCGCAAGTATTGCCCTCCTCTGCGAAATAATATACTTCGTTATTTTGTCGTTTTAAATGCAAATAAACCAGGTTTTCAAGTAATTGATCCAACTTATCTGCTACGGAAAAAATTGCTGCACTTACAAAGCCCGTATCGGCAATGTATACTTTTCGTGGATTTATGGCCTGCTTCCGCAAGGAGTAGCTAAATTTTGGCACATAATGCATTAAAAATCCGGCCTCCAGGTAGTTTAAATAATCGACTACTGTTGTTGTGGTTTTAATACCCAGTTTACCTTTTAACTGGTTGGCGGTAATCATTTCGCCCACATTTCGCAGCAAATACAAACTTAGCCGTTTAAGTGACTTTAAATCTCGTACCCCTCTGTTTATGCCAATCTCGCGTACAACAATATCATCAAACAATTGGCTCAAATACTCATCATTCTGCTTGCATTTTTCCGGATAGCCGCCATCTTCAATGTATTTTAAAGTGGTGTTTTCATTCTTTTCTTCAGCATAAAAATTGCAATATTCGGTAAAAGATAACGGCAATAGCTCCCGGGAAATGTATAGTCCGGTTAATCCGGCTCCTTCTTCCGAGTTTAAAACTTGTGCACTTGGTGTAGTTAGCACAATTTTAAAGCCCTCATCCAATTTTTGTTTGATGTAGAACGACCAACCTTTAATGGCAGTTATACAATCAAAAAGTAGAATCTTCACATTTTTTTGCTCAATAATTTCATCAAGCTTAAAAAAATCATTTCGGTCGAACTCGTATAAGCCGGGGTGCTCAAAATTGAGGTACAATACATCATTTTCAAACTTGTTTGCATACTGAAAAAGCACGCTTGTTTTTCCAGTACGTTTTAATCCCGTAAGTAGAATTAACTCACTTTTTTCAGCCTGCAATACCTCTACAAGTTCTCTTGAATTTATGAAACTATAAGCTTTTAAACGCTGATCAAAAGAATTAATTAACAGTTTAAGCTCTGATTTTAATATCATTACATTTTTTAATTACAAATATATACTTTTATTTTTTCTTAATATATAAATATATTTATTAGCAATATATATTATTAAAAATGTACGATTTTATAATCCATGCAACAATTAATGAGGTGTTGTTCATCAAAAAGCGGTTACTAAAAAAAGTTAACAGAAAGAGAAACTTAACACAAAGGCTTAAACTCCAAACAATGCGAACACCTTTGAAACGACAAATAATTTACCCGAAAAAAGCCTGTTTAGATTAAAAAAACAAGATTTAACAAAGGGCTTAACAACTGCAAGGATAATTAGCAGAAAAACTATAAACCAAACACTTTTTCGCCGGCACTCCAGGTTCCTATTACTTTGGCGTTCAGTACTTCCTGTGAATTTGCTTTCATTAAATCGGTATCCAGCATAATAAAATCAGCGTATTTTCCTGTTTCAATACTTCCCTTTTGTTGTTCTTCAAACGAGG
The DNA here is from genome assembly GCF_963676735.1 of uncultured Draconibacterium sp. Classification (NCBI taxonomy): domain Bacteria; kingdom Pseudomonadati; phylum Bacteroidota; class Bacteroidia; order Marinilabiliales; family Prolixibacteraceae; genus Draconibacterium; species uncultured Draconibacterium sp. Next base: position 4,477,003 of record NZ_OY781464.1, read on the forward strand.
ATTTTGCAGCCCAGATAGTCATTGATTTTAAAGCTTGTTCGCGTGTTAAACCTTCATTTTTATGCCAACCGCCTTCCGGCCAGTTGTTGTGGTCGGTTCTAAAAACGGATGAGTAAAAAGTGTACAATGGCTCAATATTTTCCACCGGAAAATCGGTTCCGTTGGGTAGCCACCCGTTTTGCTGCAACAGCGTTTGATAGGCGTAGGCTCCTTTAATCCGCTCTGAGCCGAGTCGATCTTCGGCCCAGGGCATATCGCTGGTGCAGTGTGTTGCCTGAATGCTTGGGACAATGGAGTATTTTCCAAACTTCTGAAAATCATTCGGATGAATAATCTGTGAATGCTCAATCCGCCAACGCCTGTCGTTTTTGCCTTTCAAAAAATTGCCGTAAATATCTAACATTAAACGGTTGGCGCCATCGCCAATGGCGTGTGTAGCTACAACAAAATTATTTTCATAAGCCAGTTGGCAAATCCGTTCGTAATATTCTTTTGTTTCAATTTGCAAGCCTTGGTTGCCTGGGTCGTCAGCGTAATCGGCCATTAACAGTGCTCCCCTCGATCCCAGCGCCCCATCGGCATATACTTTTATGGTATTTACCAATAACCGTTCGGTTTTATAGGCTTTGCCTTTTTTTACAAAAAACTCAAAATTCTCGTCGCTGGGATTTAGCATGGCATTTACCCGCATTTTTAATTCCCCGGCCTGTTGCATTTCATCCATTAACAACACCGTATTTTTGCTTAAGCCACAATCGGTAACCGATGTTAGCCCAACAGCAAAGCAGTTTTTTTGTGCTTCAAGCAATCCTTTTTTCTGTTGCTCCACCGAAATTTCAGGTATATGTCGCATCACCAGGCTTTCAGCATTATCAATCAGCACCCCTGTTGGTTCGCCATTTTTAAGCAAAATTTCGCCCCCCTTAACTTTGGTAGCAGGGGTAATTCCGGCAATTTCAAGTGCTTTTGAATTGCACCACCCTGCATGTCCGTCAACTCGAATGAGGTAAACCGGAATGTTGGGAAAAAGCTCATCAAGTTTGGTTTTATCGGGAAACGCCTTATTTTCCCAGTCGTTTTGGTCCCAGCTGCGCCCCAAAATCCAATCGCCACCGTATTTTTTATAATGCGTTTGTAAACGTTCATAAATTTCATCGGGGCTGGTGGTCCCTCTTAAATCGGCATATTGCATCAGGTTTACAGCGTATCCGTTAAAATGGCAATGGGCATCGTTAAACCCGGGATAAATGTATTTTCCCCCGGCATCGGTTAAATTATCGGTTTCATAATTTTTCAAAATCTCTTCGGAGCTTCCTGTTGCTATAATTTTACCGTCTTTAACAGCCATGGCTTCTACAACACTAAATTTCTCGTCTACGGTATAAACCGTTGCATTGCTAATAATCAGGTCTGCCTTTTGTTTTGGTACACATGCTGTCATCACAAAAAATAGTATTAAAGCTTCAAACAATCTCATAGTTCAAATGTTGGTTAATCACAAATGTAGTTTTTTCGGGTATATTTTAAAACAGAATAACAGAGCGGCATGGCCTTAAATATATTTATATCTTTGCCGGTGTAAAAAAGTAATTAAAACAAATGTTTACATTCGGCATATTTACAACGCACCTTCCCTACCTGGCTTTTATTGCGTTTTATGCCTATTTTTTGCTTTTTGGAATTGAACGAACACACGAAGGCACACTTCAGGTATCTGAAAAATCAATTCAAATTGAATACCATGTTCAACAGTTTGAGGCCAATAGTGTTATTACATCGGCTTTTTACTGCTTTTCCGATATCGATTTGATGCATTTGAAAAAATTCAGCAATGCAACCATTAAGCAAAAGTGGAAAATCCATCAGTCGCCCCATCACTATGCCCAGGAATTTACACTTGAATCTCAGTTTTGCAGGCCGCCTCCTTCCCCATCAGTATTTGCTTAAAGCATAACTCATTCTCTATCATAGAGAGGAAACCTGCTCAAATTCAAATATCGTTAACAAAATTGCTGTGTGCCTTTTGTTAACATCATTACATACTGTAAACAAAAATGAAGAGATTCTTTTACCTGCTTGTGTTACCAATCCTTTTCACAGGCAACGCAAACGCCCAGAATATCAGGGTAATAACCGACACCACCCAAACAAACGATGTGCTAATCGACGAGATTACTGTTAAATCTGTTAAAGAAGTTCCGAGAGTAAAAGATGTACCGGCTTCTATTTCGCTGATATCAGCAAGAATGATTGAAAACGATGAAATTACCAGTATTGCTGATATTTCGTCGCGTGTGCCCAACTTTTTTATGATGGATTACGGGTCAAAATTACAATCACCTGTTTTTATCCGGGGCATTGGTTCGCGCCTGGGTACACCATCGGTTGGACTTTATGTTGACAATGTTCCCTTTTTTGAAAAAACAACCTTTGGTTTCGACTTTTTCGACATCGACCGGATTGAAGTACTGCGTGGCCCACAAGGAACGCTTTACGGAAGAAATACCATGGGGGGCATTATTAACGTGTACAGCAAATCGCCTTTATACACCGATGAAACCAGCATTAACCTTGCTGCCGGCAGCCACGGTTACTACAATGCAAATGTAAACCACTACAACAAACTCAACAACAAGCTTGGTTTTTCAATAAGCGCAAATTACATGGCACACGACGGCTATTTTACCAATGCCTATAACGGCGAACCGGCAGACGACCAGTACTCGGCAAGTGGCCGTGCTCGTTTTGTATGGCAAGCCACCGAAAAACTTACCCTTGAAAACATTACATCCTACGAAAAAAGCGAACAGTTTGGCTTTCCGTACGCGGTTTACAATAAGGAAACCAACACCAGTAACGATATTAGCATTAACGAAGAAAATGGATACGAACGCGATTTGTTTTCGAATGGATTAGTGGCAAAATTCCGAAATGAAAAATATGAAATCCTGTCAACCACAAGCTATTCGTACTACGATGGTTTAATGGTTGCCGACCAGGATTACACCGCCGCAAAAATTTACTTGTTTAATACAGGCGACATTCAAAATATGCTTTCGCAGGAACTGGTATTTAAATCGCTTGGCGAAAAAAAATACAACTGGTTATTTGGTGCTTATGGTTTTTACCAAACCATGGATCAGCATACAACCGGCGACATTTTTACTGCCAACATGAAACAAGATATTCGTAGTAAATTCGACATCTCGGGCTATGCCCTTTTTCACCAGTCTACCTTAAACGATTTTCTGATTGAGAACCTCACCTTAACAGCAGGTATCAGGCTTGATGTTGAAAAGGACGAACTGGATTACCTGTTTTTAATGTCGGTGAATGGATCGCCAATGAGCACAGTTTCGGAAGAAGATTACAGCGAAACATTTACTGAAGTGTTACCAAAACTGGCATTGAAATACGAAATCAACAAATCATTAAACACCTATGCAACCGTATCAAAAGGCTATAAATCAGGTGGTTTCAATACCAACTCGGCAGTAGTGTTAGAAAACCGGTCGTATGATGCCGAGCAAAGCTGGAACTACGAACTTGGCTTTAAATCTTCTACTTTAAACCACCGCCTGTATTTTGATGCTGCCTTGTTTTACATCGATTGGCAGGAACAACAAATTGATGTGCCTGTGCCGGGAGGCCGTGGAAATATGAAAACAAACGCCGGTGAATCGGTAAGTAAGGGTGTTGAATTATTTGCCAGGGCTCGTTTGGTAAAAAATCTGGAAGCTTCGTTGGGCTATGGCTACACACACGCTACTTTTTCTGATTATGTGGTGGACGAAGAAACAAACTACAACGAAAATTTTATTCCTTACGTTCCGCGCTCAACAATAAATGCCAGTTTGAATAAAACCGTTGAGCTCAAAAACAGCTTTCTGGATAAAATTGTAGCCAATCTTTCGTATCGGGGTGTTGGAAAACACTACTGGGATTTAAACAACTCGGTATACCAGGATTATTACGGTTTAATGGATGCCAAACTTTCATTTACATCGGGTAAATTCCAGTTCGATATTTGGGGCAAAAATATTTTTGATACCTCGTACAACTCGTATTATTTTGAAATTTCATCGTTGCAAAACTCTTACGCTCAAAAGGGAAGACCGGCAACGATGGGGGTAAACCTAAAAATTACCTTGTAACATAAACCAAAAAGCAGGACTTGTAACTATGAATCCTGCTTTTTACTTTCTTAAAAAATGAAACACCAGGAAATAAAAAAATATTACACGCTGCTGAGCCTTTACCTGGCACAATCTATTCCCATGAGTTTTTTCTCTACCGTAATTCCGGTAATCATGCGTATGGAAAACTACTCGCTCGAATCGATTGGTTACATTCAGCTCATTAAACTCCCCTGGATTTTAAAACTATTGTGGGCACCGTTGGTCGATCGTACCAGCAAAAACACAAGGCAGTACCGGCGTTGGATTATTTCGTCAGAGGTGTTTTATGCACTGATAATTATGTGTATCGGCTATTTAAACCTGCAAACCGATTTTACCACCATAATTGTTCTGATGGTGATTGCTTTTACGGCTTCGGCAACACAGGATATTGCCACCGATGCTTTTGCCATTTTAATTCTAAACAAAAAAGAACGCAGCCTTGGCAACAGCATGCAATCGGCCGGTAGTTTTATCGGAACAATGATGGGAAGCGGCGTTTTGCTAATTATTTACCACTACTGGGGCTGGTTGTGGCTTTTACGCTCGCTGGGTTTATTTGTGCTTTTTGCGCTTATTCCGGTGGCCTTGTACAACGCCCGCAATGGCAAAGAGCCCGGTCATTCGTCAAAAAATGTATCGCCACTGGAATTTATTTACTTTTTCAGGCAGAAAAAAATTGGCGGCCACCTGTTGCTGCTATTCCTATTTTACTCCGGAATTATCGGTATTTTAACCATGATTAAACCTTATTTTGTTGACCTTGGCTACGACATTAAAGAAATTGGTGTCATTTCAGGTATTTTCGGTACAGCCTGTGGTGTGGCAATGACCATTCCTGCAGGAATGTTTTTACGCAAAAAGGGTATTTTAAAAGCCGTTTGGATATTTCCAGTAATAAATGTTTTGGTAGCCACATACTTTTTTGGTTTAACGTTTACCAACCATGCCGTTTACCTCGTATACATTGGGGTGGCCCTGCTTTGGGGCGCTTATGCCATGTCGTCGGTATTTGTGTATACCATGAGCATGCAGGTGGTTCGGAAAGGCCGCGAAGGAACCGACTTTACCATACAAATTGTACTTACCCACCTAAGCAGCCTGATTGTGGCAATACTTAGCGGAAAAGTAGCTGATTCCATTACCTATCGTGGACTGTTTGCCATCGAAATAGGATTGGGAATACTTATTCTTGCCCTACTGCCGTTTATTTTTAAAAAATCATTTTATCTGCGCTTTGAAACAGAAAACGAACAAGCTGCAGTAAATTAGTACCTATGAATATTCCACAAAACCTGATAGAAAAATACAACACCCCGGTTCCGCGGTATACAAGTTATCCTCCGGCCAACTTTTTTTCAGCTGATTTTAGCCCCGAAGAATATGTGAAAGTGCTGGAGGAGTCGAACCGGGAAAATCCGCAAAATATTTCCATTTACATTCACATTCCCTTTTGCCCGAAAATCTGTCATTTTTGTGGCTGTAACACGCACCTCACGCGCGATAAAAACAAAATGCAGGTTTATGTTGATGCGCTAAAAAAGGAAATTCGAATGGTACGGGCTTTGCTCGATTCAAAGCGAAAAGTTTCGCAGGTGCACTGGGGAGGTGGCACGCCAAACTCCTTGCCTATTGCAATGATTGAGGATATTATGAACCTGATTCACGAGCTTTTCGAATATATTCCAAATCCGGAAATTGCCATGGAGTGCCACCCGGCCATGCTTAACCAGGATTACATCAACCGGCTGGTGGCCTTAAAATTCAACCGCTTTAGTCTGGGTATTCAGGATTTTAACCAGCAGGTTTTAGACAATGTAAACCGCGATGCTTCGGTTATTCCAGAAGAAGAACTGGTAGCCTTGATACGCAGCCACAAAAATACCAGTGTAAACTTCGATTTTATTTATGGTCTTCCGTTTCAGGATGAAGACTCGTTTGCAGAAACCATTAAGAGGGCCATTAATCTGTCGCCCGACCGCCTGGTTACTTTTTCGTATGCCCATGTTCCGTGGGTAAAAAAGGCACAAAAAATATTGGATGCCCGGGGTTTGCCATCGGCCACAAAAAAGCTGGCCATGTTTGAGGTTGGATATCGTTTACTGACTGAAAATGGTTACGATGCCATTGGTCTCGACCATTTTGCCCGCCCCGATGACGAACTTAACCTGGCCTTTAAAAACAAAACCTTACACCGTAATTTTCAGGGCTATTGTACCCGCGAAACCACCGGTCAGGTGTATGCCTTTGGAGCAACCGGAATTAGCCAGCTGGAAAGTGCCTACGCACAAAATGCCAAAGATACCAACGTGTATGTCGACCAGATTAACAAAGGAAAATTTACCATTGAAAAGGGTTATAGGCTTAATCCAGACGAAAAAATTATCAGGCATGTAATTAACGAGGTAATGTGTAACTATTACTTCTCGTGGCACGAAGCCGAACAAGTACTAAAAACAACTACTGAACACATCAAACAAAGTATTGCATACAACGAATCCCATCTCATGGGTTTTGTAAACGAAGGACTGTTAAGCGTTACAAATGAATCCATTTCGGTGAGCGAAAAAGGCAGGTTCTTTGTTCGGAACATCGCTGCCAGCCTCGATCCGAATATGAGAAATGCTACGCAGAAATTTTCTAAAGCCTTGTAAAATCATGCAAAAAAAGGAACTAAATATTGCTGTTATTGGGGCAGGTTTAACAGGATTAACCACTGCTTACTATCTTCAAAAATTTGGTTTTCAGGTGCAGGTTTTCGAGAAAGACAACAGGGCCGGCGGTGTAATTAAAACCCACCAAAAAAATGGTTTTGTGTACGAATCGGGACCCAATACCGGCTCCATGTCGCAGGAGGAGGCGGCCGAACTGTTTGAAGACCTGGCTGCCGATTGTACCCTGGAATACGCCAACCAGGCTGCTAAAGCGCGTTGGATTTGGTTGGGCAACAAATGGCACGAAATGCACATGGGTGGCTTTAAAAGCCTAACAACACCGCTATTTAGCTGGCACGATAAATTAAGGATGCTGGGCGAACCCTGGCGAAAAAAAGGCAACAATCCGAACGAGACTGTTGCGGATATGGTTCGCCGGCGAATGGGTAAAACATTTCTGCGAAATGCTGTCGACCCTTTCCTGTCGGGGGTATATGCCGGAGACCCCGAGCAGCTGGTTACCCGCTTTGCTCTGCCTAAATTGTATGCACTTGAGCAAAACTATGGCAGCTTTATACGCGGAGGTATACAAAAACATCGCGAGCGAAAAAACGACAAACCAACCAAAGCCAACCGACAGGTTTTTTCGGTTGAAAACGGACTGGAAAATTTAATAAACGCCCTGGTAAAAAATATTGGTAGCGAAAACATCAGGCTCGAATGTAAAAACCTGGAGGTAAAACAAAGCAACGAATTTCATTTTTCCGTTAATTCAGAATCATTTACACATGTTATTTCTACCGTGGGATCGCATGCATTACGCCGTTTATTTCCATTTTTACCCAAAGCAAAACTGGGAGCAATTGAAAAAATGAATTATGCCAAAATTACGCAGGTGATTCTTGGTTTTAACAACTGGGAAGGCATACCCATACAATCGTTTGGCGGGCTTGTACCTTCGGCTGAAAACCGCGATGTGCTGGGCATTTTACTGCCCGGCTCGTTTTTAAAAAACAGGGCACCAAAAAACGGGGCTTTGCTTTCAGTGTTTCTGGGAGGAGTAAAAAAGCCCGAATTTTTTGAGTTCAGCAAGCAAGAAATTGAGCAAATTGTAAAAAAAGAAGTTGGCGAAATGATGGGACTTAAACAGTTTAAACCAGATTTATTGGAACTGTTCAGGTACAAATACGCCATACCTCAGTACAGTTTTGAAAGCGAACAAAAACTACAGGCTATTTCTGATTTAGAGACAGAATTTAAAGGACTTACGCTTGCCGGAAATATGCGCGATGGTATTGGAATGGCCGATAGAATTAAACAAGGAAGAATTATTGCTAACAACTTTTTTACCACTTACTCATGAATAAAAAAACAGCTGTTTTATTAATAAACGTTGGAAGCCCCGATTCGCCAACTGTTCCTGCCGTAAAAAAATACCTTACGCAATTTTTAAACGACAAACGGGTAATTGATATCCCGTGGCTGCTACGAAAAATTCTGGTAAACCTGATTATTATTCCGTTTCGTGTAAAAAAATCAACCAAACTTTACCTGCGCTTATGGACAAAAAAAGGTTCGCCGCTGATATATATTTCTGAAGAACTGACCCAAAAACTACAAAACGAACTGGGTACCGATTACGAAGTTTTTCTGGGAATGCGCTACGGAAACCCGGGCTACAAAGCTGCTCTTCAACAAATTAAAAACGAAGGGTTTAGCAAAATTATTTTGCTTCCGTTGTTTCCACAACATGCTATGTCTACCACCGAAACAGCGCTTGTTGCTGCCAAAAACGAAATAAAAAAGCTGGGAATAAAAGCCCGAATATTTGAGGTAGACCAGTTTTATAACAAGCCACAATTTATTGATGCTTTTGTTGAGCGGATTCGGGAACACGACCTGAAGCAATTCGATCATATTATTTTTTCGTACCACGGATTACCCAACCGCCAGGTGGAAAAATGTCATCCGGGTATTCGGGTTGAAAACTGTTCGTGCACAAAAGCATTACCGGCACATGGAACATTTTGTTACCGGGCAACAGTATATGAAACAACCCGCTTAATTGCAAACAAATTACAACTAGCAGCCACTGATTATTCGCTGGGGTTTCAGTCGCGCTTGTCTAAAAACTGGCTTACACCATTTACCGATGAATTGTTGGCCGAAAAGCTCTCAGAAGGCAAAAAACGTATTTTGGTGGTAGCTCCCTCGTTTGTAACCGATTGCCTGGAAACAACGCTTGAAATTGCTTATGAATATGCCGAGGAATTTCTGGAAAAAGGCGGCGAAAAACTGCAATTGGTAGAAAGTTTAAACACCCATGAAAGCTGGGTAAAAATGCTTGTTCACCTCGTAAAGTCAGCAAACCAGTAAAACATCTTGTACAACCCGGAATGGAATATTATTTACACCTGCCTGGCCACTATTCTTGTTAATTTACCTTTTGGCTATTGGCGAAGTGCTTATCGCAAGTTTTTATTCTGGTGGTTTGTGGCCATCCATTTTCCCGTTCCGTTGGTGGTAATTATCCGGAAATCTTTCGATTTACAACTAAGTTTTACCTTAGCTCCACTTTTATTTGGCAGCTTTTTTATTGGCCAGTTTGCGGGTAAAAAATTGTATGCGATTGTACCCTGGAAAAAGCCTTAAGCCTTACTTTATCACCACTGTTTTTACATTCATAAATTCTTTTATACCATGCACGGAAAGCTCGCGGCCAAAGCCACTGCTTTTTATGCCGCCAAAAGGCAGTCGCGGATCTGATTTTACAAAATCATTAACAAAACAGGCTCCGGCTTCCAGTTCAATTTCTGCCAGGTGCTCGCCTTTTTTAAGATTGTTGGTAAACACTGCGGCACCCAGTCCAAATTCGGTATCGTTAGCTACACGTATGGCTTCTTTTTCATCTTTAACTTTAATTACCGAAGCTACCGGTCCGAAAAGTTCTTCATGGTAAGCTGGCATTCCGGGTTTTACATTTTCAAGTATAGTAGGCGGATAAAAGGCTCCTTTCCGGTGTGGAATTTCGCCACCCAAAATTACCTCTGCCCCTTTTTTTACCGAAGCCACCACCTGCTGGTGCAGCTCATCGCGTAAATCTTCGCGTGCCATTGGCCCCATTGTACTTTCTTCATCAAATGGGTCGCCAAAGTGAGCTGCATTCATTTCGTGGGTAAACAGCTCCAGAAAATGCGCATATACTTCTTCTTCCACAATAAATCGTTTGGCGCCAATGCAACTTTGTCCGGCATTTAAAAGCCGGCCGGCAGCACTTTGTTTGGCAGCTGTTTCGAGCCTGGCATCTTTTAAAATCAGATACGGATCGCTGCCACCAAGCTCCAAAACACATTTTTTTAGTTCGCTTCCGGCCAAAGCAGCAACGCTTCTTCCGGCTGCTTCGCTTCCGGTAAGACTCACACCTTTAACGGCCTTGTGTTTTATTACTTTTTCAACCAAAGGGCTTCCAATCAATAAGGTGCGAAATACATTTTCCGGGAAACCGGCTTCGCGAAAAATTTCTTCGATAGCCAAAGCGCAAGCCGGTACATTACTGGCATGTTTTAAAACCGCCGTATTGCCTGCCATTAAAGTTGGAGCTGCAAAACGAAATACCTGCCAAAACGGAAAATTCCAGGGCATAACAGCCAAAATAGTCCCAAGCGGTTGATACGTAACATACGATTTTGTTGCCTGTGTTGCAATGTTTTCATTCTCAAGAAAGCTTTCAGCATTGCCTGCATAATATTCACAAACCCAGGCACATTTTTCAATTTCGGCAATGCCTTCACTTTTTACCTTTCCCATTTCAATGGCCATCAGTAAAGCCAGCTCTTCTTTTCGGCTGCGCAAAATACTGGCTGCGTTTTGCATTAACTGCCCCCTGTGATGAAAGGAAGTACTTCGCCAGTGGTGCCAGACTTTATCTACTGAATTGATTATTTTTTCAACGCCTTCGTCAGAATGTTTTTGATACGTTTTTACTGTTTCGCCAGTAAGCGGATTTATTGATTTTAACATAGTGAGATTCTTTAATAACCAATAAAATTATAAAAGTTTCACTAGATAAATGTTTGCAGACATTTTTAATTTTAGGAAATTCAATAATACAGGTCAGGATCATTCAAGTAATAATTCTGTCTGTCAATGTGCTTTTATGACGATCCTACGAATTGGATAACCTCGACAACTTTTATCATAAATAATGTTTTTTATCGAAGTCGGATCTTAGGGCAAGCCTTGTGCGGGCTCGTCAAAAATCCTTCAGTCGGGCAAATCTGTCACATTGAAAAACGCAAAGGTTATTTTTTGAAAAGATTTTTGGTTCCTTTTCATCGATTGGAAAAGGAACTGCCCGTCTGGCATAAAGACAAAAAGCAACCCTGTAAAAAGATTGCTTTCAGTATTTTTTCAGTGTACTTAAAATTATTCCACTACTCTGATCTCGGTTTTCATATCCACGGCTTCGCGATAAACAGCACTTACCCCGCAATATTTTTCTTCTGAGAGTTTTACAGCTTTTTCCAGCTTTGCCAGCGGCAAATCCTTGCCTTTAAACTGGTAAACAATAGTCATTTTATTGTAATATTTCGGATGTTCTTCCGTAAGTTCACCTTCAACAATTACGTTCAGGGCTTCAAAATCCACCTTCATTTTTTTTAAAATCATCACCACATCAATACCTGTACAACCGGCAAGAGCGGTAAGCATTAATTTTTTGGGGCGTGGTCCCAAATCACTACCTCCAACTTCCTCCGAGGCATCAATAATTACTTCATGACCATCCATATCGGCTTTAAAAGCGAGTTTGTCGGTCCAGGCCATATCTACAATATGCTTCATAACATCCTTGGTTTAAATTGCTTTAATTTTATTTGTAACACAAATATACAACCAACTATCTATATAAATAGTTTTTCGGATAAAGTAGATAATTGTATTTTTAAGGCAGAATTAAATAAAGCTTATTTCAATATTAATATCGAATAATCAGAACAGGAAATGAGAAGTGCAATAAAAAGGCCGTCGGAAGAAGAAGCAAATTTGAATGGTTTTCAGCTGTTTAAAAAGTTAACAGAAGATGAATTTACCCGCTTGAATTATGAAAAAACATGTTCGTTGTACAAAAAAGGCACCATTATTTATCGTGAAGGCAGCCGCTTAACAGGTTTTTTCTGTGTTACCAGGGGTATTGTAAAAATTTTTAAAACCGGTATTGATGGCAAAGAACAGATTATTCGATTTGCAAAAAAGGGAGAAATTATTGCCTATCGTTCGTTGCTTAGCCAGGAACTGGCCTGCACCACAGCCAAAGTAATTGATGATGCTGCACTTTGCCATGTTCCGTACCAAACTTTACTGTTTCTTATTCAGAATAACTGGCAGTTTTCGCATCATATGCTACAGATTGTTTGTCGCGAATTACGCGAGGCCAACGATTACATTACCGATATTGCGCAAAAAACCGTGCGCGAACGACTGGCCGAAGTACTTTTACTCTTAAAAGAAAATTTTGAACTTGACAACCAGAATACGCTTCAAATATCGTTAACTCGCGAAGAACTGGCCAATATGGTGGGTACCGCTACCGAGTCGGTAATTCGTTTATTATCGGAATTTAAAAACGACAAATTAATTGAATTACAGGGCCGTAAGATTAAATTTTTAGATATCCCTACGCTTACCCGTGTTGCTAATTTATAATCAAACAGCATAACTATTTAAACCGGCTATTGGCCGGTTTTTTTATTTATACTTTATCTTGTTTTCCACCGTTATAAGAACTAAAAAAAATGCAATTTCGCACACTTGAAAATCTGCTGCCTGAAACCTTAAGCAGCCTTTTTAATGCTGCGTTTGCCGATTATTTTGTAAGTATACAGCTAACACCTGAAGCCTTGCAACAAAAAATGTATTCAGAGGCTATTAGCCTGAAACAATCGGTTGGCGCTTTCGCCAATGATAAACCTGTTGGTTTTATTTTTCATGCTATTCGCGGTAACAAAACAAAAAGAGCCTACAACGCAGGAACCGGTGTTATACCCGAATTCAGAGGAAAACACGCCACTGCCCGCATGTATAAATTTATTCTTCCCCGTTTACAAAAAGCCGGGGTTGAAGAGCTGGAACTGGAGGTGATGAAACAGAACGAAGCTGCTATAAAATCATACACATCGGTGGGTTTTTGCATCGAAAACGAATTGCATTGTTTTAAAGGTTTTCCAACTAATTCGGTTCAGAAAAACAACTTTTTGGTGGAAGAATACCAGGGAGCTTTTCAAACACCTGAAACATTTTGGGACTGGCAACCCACCTGGCAACATACAACGCAAACTATTGAAAAGCTCAGTACCTACAAAACATGGGTAATTCACCATCAAAATAAATTAGTCGGCTATCTTTCCGCCAATCCCGGAAGCGGCCGAATTGCTCAATTTTCGGTTGAGAAGACCCATCGACGAAGTGGCATTGGAACAGCACTTTTTACCCATTTTGCTGGTGTTTGTAAAAACGAACCTGCCGTTATAAACGTTGCCGATTCAAGCGGAGCCACCCAGCAATTTTTGCAAGCACTTGGCCTGCACCATTTTTTAACACAGTATAAAATGAAATTAAAACTTTAAAACATGAAAATATTTGGTATTCAGCTCAATAAACGCACTTTTATCCGATGGAAAATTTACATCGACCGTGCCCGAATGTACATTGGTTACATTAGTTTTGTTATGATTGCCTTTATGTTTTTAAACGATTTTAAAGACGAAACCATTCGTAGTTTTCTGGATGAAAACAAACTGATTACCTACCCGGTAATGATGGTTATGTTTTTATTGTTTTCGCTAATTCTTGGGCGTTTAGATACCAAGCTTGGCTTGCGAAAGGAGGAAATGCGCAACAGTGCCACCGAAAATCCGGTGACCATGGAAATTTTATCGGACCTGAAAGAAATTAAAAACAAGCTTGAATCGTAAAATCCGGAAAAGGGAATTTCAAATAGGGCGTTCAGCTTATCTGCCAATCCAGTCTTCCGGATTAAGCTTGGTACTTTCTTTCCAGATTTGAAATTTGAGTATGGATTTATTGTTGTCTTTGAAATCGGTAAATACGGTGCCAATGACTTGTTTGGTGCTCACTTTATCGCCTTTTTTAACCACTACCTCCCTGAGGTTTGAATAAACACTTAAATAAGCTCCGTGCCTGATAATAACGGCTGTGTTACCACCTGAAATAGCAAAAACCCGACTCACCTCTCCATTAAAAACCGCACGTACTTTTGCTCCGGTTTCGGTGGCAATGTTTACGCCATTATTTTGCACCTGTACATTGCTTAAAACCGGGTGACGGTGTACGCCAAAATGCTCAACAATTACACCACGTTCAACCGGCCAGGGCAGACGTTTTTTATTCTGTTCGAAGTTATTACCAATAAGTTTCTGCTCGGGTGTTAAAGCAAATGCTGCACCGCCTTCCGACTGATTTTTACGCGCTTCTTCCTCAATAATTCGCTGGATTTCGCGCTCTAACTCTTGTTCTATTTTTTGTTGCTGCCGCAATTTTCGCTGTAAGTTATTTCGCTGCAGTTTTAGCTGTTCAAGGGTGCTGTTTTGCTCTTGCTGTTCATTGTTTAATAATACTTTCTCCGATTCCGTTTTGGCTATTAACCGCAGTTTTTCGATTTTTTGTTGCTCCATTTTCTGACGGCTGACATCAAGTTCCTTTTGCACGGCATTAATGGTTGTGGCCTGGCTTTCGCGAAAGGTTTTATACCGCCTGAAATATAAAAAGCGTCGATAAGCCTGATTAACATTTTCGGATGCCAATAAAAAAAGCAACTCATCATAGGCATTCAAATTTTTATAGGCCATTCTAATCATTTCAGCATATTCTTCTTTCAGCTGCTGAACATCGTTTTTAAGCAGTTCTAAAGCCAAAGTATTGTTTGTAATACATTGGTCAAAAATTTCTATTTCGTGGCTAATATTCGAGATTAGCGTGTTTCTGGAGTTTATTTTAGAAGATATCAGTCGCAACTTGCTTAAGGATGATTTTTCGTTTTGCTGGGTTTCATTCAACAAACGTGTGGTATATTCAATTTCTTTTTCGGCTTCGGCTTTTTTCTTTTGCAAATCTTCAACCGATTGCGCCCGCGCCAAAAAACCTGTGCATACCGCAAAAACAACAAGTAGCGTTATTTTTATTGGCAAAATCATGTTTACGAATGTATTGATTTCGCTTTTAGTTTACACGAATCTCTTCGTATTTTTCAGGAATTTTTATATTGAATGAGCTAACTTTTTCCGTAGAAAAGCCACTCATTTTTATTTTCATATTTATTTCCTCTTCAGGCGAATAAAAATTCATTTCAATACTTCCGGGATATTCTTTGTTTTCAACTTTTGTAAAATCGTCAAAATCAAGTTTCATATTCCGGCTATTTGTTTTGTCGTTAATGGTTAGGCGGTTCAATGTAAAATTATCGGGCCTGAAAAACATTTTCTGAACAATAAGCGCCTGGTCATCAAGTCGTTTTAACCTTCGCTCTGCTTTGTTTTCTTTCTCTTCAAGTTTCGTAAGTTTTCGTGATTTTTCCGATTGAAGTACATACAAATTATCTTCTATAAACGAATCGAAAGTGCGGTAATCCCTGTTTTTCGAATCGTTTCGGTACGAAAAAGCATTGTTGGCAATAATGCTTTGTATGGTGGCAAAATCCAAATCGATGTACAGAAAACTGCTGAGGTAGGTATAATCGTCAACAAAAAAATTACGATCGATATAGTTCACATATTTCACGCTATCGGGGGTAAGTAAAACACGGCCTACCGGGATGTTTAATTTGCTGATTGACACCAGAATTTTTTCATCCTTTTTGGCTTTCAGATTAATTTTAAAGGTTGCTTTCGACTGGCTGCTGCTGTAATTGCAGTTAATACGTTTTATGCTCAAAAACTGGTAATCAAAAGCATTTTGTTCCACCTTTTTTAAGAGCTTATTGGTGCTTATCGGGCGCGCCTCTACACGGGGTAATTCTGATGGGGTTTTACACGAAGAAACAACAAATAAAGTTACTGCTGCAAGCAGAGAAACTCTAAAATATTTTCGAACGTTCATCGCTACTCTTCAATATATGTTTGATTCTCTATTTTGCGTTTTAACAATTCTGAATCACCACCATATTCAGCGGCTTTTTTCCAGTATTTTAACGCTTCTTCCTTTTTCCCCGACTTGTACAAAATATCGCCATAATGTTCCAGCAGGGTGTCATTATCTTCGCCGCCGTTTTTAATGGCCGAATCCATATAGAACTTCGCCAGTGTGTATTCGCCTTTCTTAAAAAGTACCCAGGCATGCGTATCCAAATAGGTTGAATTATCCGGGAATCGTTCAACCACTTTTCCACTCATTCGTTCCGCCTTATCCAAATCAATTCCATCAACCGACAAGTAATATGCGTAATTATTTAGCGTAAGGTAATTTTCAGGGTCAATTTCAACGGCTTTATCAAATATTTTGAAGGCTTCCGTTTTGTTGCCATTTTTATAAACAGCTTCTCCTTTTAACATTAAAAAATTGGCTTCAAGCTGTGGGTTCTCCACCACATAATCCAGTCCTTCTTCGCTTAATTCAATGGTTTCTTCAAATTTTTCGAGCTGCACACAGGCAATCGCTTTAAAAAAGTAACCTTGTGGCTGGTTAGGAAACAGCTCAATAATTTGTCCGGTATGTTCGTACAATTTATCCCATTGCTGTAAATCATTATCGATATACATTATTCGTTCCCAAACCATATAATCATTAGGATTTATGGCAATAGCTTTGAGTAATGCTTCACGGCCTTCTTCCAGCTTATTTTCTTTTAACAGCGCTTCGGCCTGAATGGTATGCACCAAAGATTCTTTGGGGTGGTTCTCAAGCAAAATTTCAATAAGCTCGTTTCGTTGCGAATTGTTAAGTTGCGATTGTGCCGGGTTTGCCGTTAACATCATGTATAACTGCAATTTGGTTTGAATATCAACGGCACTGCTGCTAAAACCTGCTTTTGTTTCCTCAAACGACTTTTCAGTTTCGCCGTTTTCAAGGTAATAATTGGCCAACGAAAAATGTACAAACCCGTTTTCCGGGTCCATTTCCTGAATTTTTTGATAATTTTTCAGGGCATTTTCGGCATCTCCCTGGCTTTGGTACAAATCGGCCAGTAAACCGTAATATTTTGCTTCGCCCGGATTATTTTCAATCAGTTTATTAATCTCCTCAAAAGCCTTGTCTATTTTTCCGGTTGAAACATATATTTGCTGCCTTGCCACCGAAATTTGCTCACTTATACCGGTCTTTTTTTCCATACGGTTATAAGCTGTAATCGCTTCATCAAAACGCTGGGCACTGGCCAGTAACGCGGCATTCATGTATAAGTACTCGAGATTCTCGGGTTCTTCTTTTAACAACACCGTATAAATATCAGCTGCTTCAGAAAACTTTCGTGTTTGCTGGTAAATCTGTGCCAGCAGCAACCTGTACCATTTATTTTCGGGGTTTATGCTGATAGCCTTTTCAAGCAAGAGCGATGCACTGGTAAAATCGTTGTTAGCTGCATGAATATTGGCCAATTCGAACATTGCTGCCGATGAATTAGGGTCAATTTCCAAACAACTTGACAATAACTGAACAGCTTTTTGCCCGTTGCCAAACATTTTTTGTTTTAATGCTTCAACAAAAAGGTATTCAAATTCTTTTTGCTTTTGCTCCACCAGCTCGGTGGTAGTTCCGTTAACTGCAGCCTGTGCAACTTCTTGTTCGGTGACCTTTTGGGGCCCCGAACAGGAAATAACAGCCACTGAAAAAACGGCTATACTTAATCCTGTTCTAAAAATTTTCTTCATCTTAATGTTTTCCGGTGTGGCCAAAGCCACCTGCTCCTCTTTCTGTTTCTTCCAACACCTCTACCAAATCCCATTCCACAGTTTCGTGGGCAGCTATTACCATTTGGCAAATACGTTCTCCGTTTTCAATAACAAAATCTTCTTGCGACAGGTTGATGAGAATTACCCCAATTTCGCCCCTGTAATCGGCATCAATGGTTCCGGGTGTATTTAATACGGTTATTCCCTTTTTTAAAGCCAGTCCGCTACGTGGTCGCACCTGGGCTTCGTAGCCCTGCGGCAGTTCAATAAACAAACCGGTGGGTATTAACTTTCGTTCAAGTGGTTTTAAAATTACGGGAGTATCAAGATTTGCACGTAAATCCATTCCGGCTGAAAATAGGGTGCTGTAAGCCGGTAATTCGTTCTTTGATTTATTTACAATTTTAACCTGCATCAATCTGTTTTTTTAAAAGAACCGCTAAGATAGACAAATAATGCATCTGTCGCGTAGGTTTAACAATATTTATAGCTGATTTGAAGAATTCAACTAATTGTATAACAATTAAATAATTATCAAGTCTGCCATTATTTCATCCGAGATAAAAAGCCCCTTTCGGGTAAGGGTAATTTTTTGCCTGTTTGCCTTAAAAACTTGGGCATGTTTATACTTTGCTATTTGTTGAGCAAAGTGCTGTGCTTTTTCAGCGCCAAATAATTGTTGAATTTCGGTTTGACTTATTCCCCATTTGGTGCGGATTCGTGTTAAAATATACTCGTTGTACTTATCGTTCTCGCTAAGTTTTTCTTCCTCAAAATAGCTTTCGTTATTTTTTAATGCCTTTATGTAGGTTTCAACATGCGAAACATTCCAGCGTCTCGAGGCGCCATTAAACGAATGGGCGGATGGCCCCAGCCCAAGATAACTGGTTCCCATCCAATAAGCTGTATTGTGCCTGGAGTATAATTTATCTTTTGCCAGGTTTGAAATTTCATAATGCTCGAAATTGTTGGCTATAGCCATGTTAAGCAGCAAATTAAACTGGGCCACACTATCGTTTTCCTTTAATTCTTTTAGGGTACCTTTTTTTAACCAGGTGTAAAAAGCAGTTCCTTCGTGATAGGTTAAATGATAAGCCGAAAGGTGTTTTACGGGCAGTTGAAAAACCTGTTTAAGGCTTTCTTTCCATTCTGTTTCCGATAAAGCGGGTAAACCATAAATTAAATCAGCACTCAGGTTACTTATTCCGGCCTTAAAAGCATTTATTATGGCGTCAACCGCCTGTTCGGCCGAATGGCGGCGATTCATTTGTTGAAGATGCCTGTTTTGAAAGGCCTGAATTCCAATGCTTAATCGATTAATACCAACTGATTTAAGGGCTGCAAGGTATGCCGGAGTAAGGTCATCAGGATTGGCTTCAAATGTAATTTCGGCTCCGGAGCTAACTTTAAATTCATGGTTTATTACCTGCAATATATCCGCCAGTTCAGCGGCTGTAAGCACCGATGGCGTGCCACCTCCAAAATATATTGTTTCAACAGTTTCATTGTTCAGGTAGTTTTTGCGTATTTTAGCCTCGTTTTTTAAGGCTTCAATAAAATTTTGTTGCAGCGAAATATTTACCGTTTTATAAAAATCACAGTAGTAACATTTCTGGCGACAAAATGGAATATGAATGTAAATACCTGCCATAACAGAAGCCGAAAACACAGTTCGTATTTAAAATTTATTTTATGAAAATAGCACCTTATTGGAGACTTGCAATTTGGTTAATTATAATGAGTTACCTGCTTTTTTTACCCGCCGGTCAACTGCCTTCAAAACCATTTATCCAGATTCCTCATTTTGATAAACTGGCACATTTTGGCATGTTCTTTATTTTATGCCTGCTGACTTTTAGGCCGGTAAAAGTTTTTACCCCAAATTATTATTTCTGGACTCCCTTGCTTACGCTTGTAGCAGCTGTTTTTCTCGAATATATCCAACATAAAATTTCGCCCAGCCGCCATAGCGATATCTACGATTTATGGGCCAATGCCGCGGGATTATCAGCCGCTACAATGTTTTATGCCCTGTTTGTAAATAAAAAATGGCTTGAGAAAGTTTTTTAAATCCAAGGTATTTCAGGTCATCAGAGTTTTACCAAATCTTCGTATTTTTCAATGTCTTTCCCAACCGTTTCAAGCGAAGTTTGTTTGTAAAATGCACAAATATCCTGACGTAATTTTTCGTACTGTGCATGTACCGGACAAAGCGGTTTTGACGGATCGTGTGTTTTGCAAGGTTCCAAACTAATTAAACAATTGGTGAAAAATTCTTCGCCATCAACTTTTGTTACAATATCCCACAGCGAAATTTCGGCGGCATCGCGCGAAAGTGAAAAACCACCGTTAGGTCCTTTGGTTGATACCAACAACTTTTGCTTTACCAGATTTTGTAAAATCTTTCCTAAAAATGGCGATGATAATTTCAAATCTTCAGAGATTTGTTTTATACCTATTCGCTTGTCTTCTTTCGAGAATTTTCCGAGATAGATAAGAGCCCTAAGTGCGTATTTACAAGTATTTGATAACATGATAACTATTTTAAATTTAAAACTGTTTTACTGTATGATTGTTCTGCAAATGCAGGAAATTTCTTCTGTTTTCCCAAAACGCTTTTATTGCTTTTCACCAATCTGTTTTTGTTTTTTCCTTTAAGCAAATCAAGGTTTTTACGCTTTTTAAAAGCCCATTCATAAGCTTTCATTCCCATATTCCAGGTAAATCCGCCCAGGTTTTCGTCAATGGCAATTTTTCGGTTAAGCAACAACAAATCGTGTAAAGGAATTTTTACCGGACAAACATTGGTACAGGCCCCACAAACTGTGCAGGCGAAACTCAGGTGATTGTATTTATCAAAACCTCTCATAAAAGGGGTTATAACTGAGCCGATGGGGCCGCTGTAGGTAGTATTGTAAGTGTAACCACCCACATTTTTATAAATAGGGCAGGTGTTTAAACAAGCTCCGCAACGTATACATTTTAAGGCATCGTTATGCTTTGGCTGGCTGGCTATTTTGCTTCGTTCGTTATCCAATAAAACCACCACCATTTTTTCGGGTCCGTTGGTTTCATTTTTACGTTTCGGACCGCTTAGCAAGGAATTATAAACCGTAAGCTGCTGACCGGTTCCTAAGGCTGCAAGCAACGGAAACATCAGCGATAAATCGTTTACGGATGGTATAATTTTCTCAATTCCTGAAATAACAATATGAACTTTGGGAAAAGCCACCGACATAAAACCGTTTCCTTCGTTTTCGGTAAGCGCAACACCTCCAACATCGGCTACTAAAAAATTAGCTCCTGTTACACCTATTTCGGCACTGGTAAATTTTTTTCGCAAAACCTTTCTAACAAATTGGGTTAATTCGGTAGGTGAGGCATTTTCGGGTGTTTTAAATTTTTGGTGAAACAGCTCGGCAACATCTTCTTTTGATTTATGCATTGCCGGTGTTAAAATATGATAAGGTTTTTCGCCTGCTACCTGTACAATAAATTCTCCCAAATCGGTTTCAACAGGTTCAAATCCAGCTTTTTCAAGGTTTTCATTCAATTCTATTTCTTCCGAAATCATCGACTTGCTTTTAACCAACAGCCGGGTTTCATTTTCTTTTAAAATCCGAATGATTTCATCAACAGCTTCTTTACCATTTCTGGCCCAAAGCACATCAATACCATTTTGCCGGGCATTCTGTTCAAAAGTTTCGAGATAAAAAGGAAGGTTGGCCACCACCTTTTTTTTCAGATAGGAAGCACGATGCTTGGCTAAATCCATATTTCGGTAACGAAATTTACCTTTTTTTACGGCTTCATCGTATTTTGAAATATTAAAATTCAGCGTTTTTCGATGTTCTTTATCAAACGCAATTTTAGAATCGTTCAGAAATATTTTTTTTGTATCCGTCATTTACTTCTCCACTGGTATCAGGTCTACCCGGCGAGCATGTCTTCCGCCTTCAAAATCGGCACTCAGAAATGTTTTTACAATAGCAACAGCTTCTTCATCCGAAACAAACCTACCAGGTACCGCACAAACATTGGCATTATTGTGCTGACGAGCCAATGCTGCAATTTCAGTATTCCAACAAACACCTGAACGAACTCCCTGGTGCTTATTTGCGGCAATACTAATTCCTTGTCCGCTACCGCAAAAGGTAATGCCTATTTCATATTTTCCACTTTCAATGGCATCACCCATTTTATGCGCATAAACCGGATAATCAACACTTTCATCGGTATAACATCCTAAATCCTCGAAAGCAATGCCATTATCGTTTAAATATTTTATTATCACTTGCTTTTTTGCAAATCCTGCATGATCGCTGGCCAAGGCAATTACTTTTCCGTCTAAATTCTTCATATGTGCAAAATTAATACTTTTTGATATTTATTTCATCTATTCTTAAATTTTGTTTATCAATTCTTTTAACAAATGAATAAATAACTGTTATACATTTAGTTATGGTCTGTTTTTTCGTTTTATTAAAGTTCTTAATTCACTCTTTTCAAATTTAAATACCGTTAATAAAAACAAAATTACAAATACACAGTGCAGGAAGTATTTTAAAATTGGTATGTAATTTCGAGTAAAAAACGAAACACTAAAAAGAATTAAAGCTACTATAAAATAACTCACAATTCGTTTTGTATTGTAGGGTATGGGGTAATGTTTTTGCCCCAATAAATAAGAAATAACCAGCATTACCAAAAAACACACAAATACCGCAATTGCAGACCCCATATAGCCCATAAGCGGAAGAAGTAAAATATTTAACCCGAGTGTTATTGCAGCACCTGTTAGGGCCATGTAGGCACCAAAACGTGTTTTATCGGTAAGTTTATACCACAACGAAAGGGTAAAGTACATGCCGTAAAAAAGATTAGCCATTAAAATTATCGGAACAACTTTTAAACCCTGATGATACTGACTGTCTACAATTACTTTTATGACATCAATAAACAAAGTCATTCCGAGAAAAATAAGTAAACCAAAAACTACAAAATATTTAAGTATTGCGGCATAAACTTTCGGGTCGTCTTTCGAGCCTTCACGTGCAAAGAAAAAGGGTTCAAAAGCATACCGAAAAGCCTGGATAAACATATTCATTAAAACGGCCAGTTTATAGTTTGCTCCATAAATTCCGAGCTGAAACATCGGATCCTGTTCAGCCGGCACAAGAAAAGGAATTAATACTTTATCAATGTTTTGGTTAACCATACCTGTAAGTCCTACAATTAGTATCGGAAAACCATAACTAAGCATTTGCTGCAACACTTTTTTATCAAAACTTAAACTGATTCTAAAAATTTCAGGTAGCAATAAAATCAATGTTACAAGTGAAGCTAACAAATTGGAAATAAAAACATAACCAACGCCAATGTCAGGCGAATAAATTAAGGAGACCACCGATTCGGGATTCTGGCTTATAAGGCGCGGACATAAGGAGATAAAAAACAAATTGAACCCTATATTAAAACCAATATTAACCAGCTTAATAACCGCAAATTTTACAGGCCTGTTGTTTAAACGAAGTCGCGCAAATGGTATGGCTGTAAATGCATCAATTCCTAAAATAATTGCAAACCACAAAATGTATTCAGGGTGATTGGGGTATTGAATAAGCCCGGCCAATTCACTCCGGAAAACAGCAGCCAACAATACAAACGAAAAGGTGGTAAAAAACAAGGATATCATCGATGTAGAATACACTTTTTCAGGCTGCTGGCTTTTTGAAGCAAAACGAAAATAGGAAGTTTCCATTCCATAGGTAAGCAGAACCAGTAAAAAAGCCACATAGGCATACATATTGGTTACCACGCCATACTCTTCGGGCAGAAACATAAACGAATAGTAGGGAACGAGCCACCAGTTTAAAAACCTGCCAACTATACTACTTACACCGTAAATAGCTGTATCGCTTAATAATTTTTTAAACGGATTCAATTGTTGAAATTTTAGGCAAAGATAAAATCATTTGCTTTGATGCTTTTCGTTAAAACAATCTTTTACAATATGTTTTATCTTTGAGTGCTAAAATAACACGATAATGAAACGAAACCTTTTTCCTGTTGTACTGATATTTTGTCTTTTTATAAGTTTTTTTTCGTGCTCGAATAAATCAAACAAACGTCCCCGTAAACCGGTAAGTACAATTACCGTTAAGCCGGGAAAAGAGAATTATACTTTTGGCGACCAGGTAACGGTAAACGTAAAAACACGTTTACGCGATGGCGAACTAAAATCAGTAAAAGTTTATTACCAAAACCAGTTATTACAAGAAAGTAAGCAAACTGAATTTACGATTGCCGATGTTGAACTTAACCACCTGGGAAATACAAGCTTTAGAGTGAATGCCGAAAAAACTGACGGCTTAAAAAATGTGCGTACCAAAGCGGTACATGTTTTATCTGATATTAGTCCGAGACAACTTACTTACCAGGTAATAAACAAATACCCGCACTTAAAAACATCGTACACTCAAGGACTGGAGTTTTACAAAGGACACCTGTACGAAGGAACCGGAGAAAATGGCCATTCAAAACTAATGAAAGTTGCCATTAATAGTGGAAAACCTCTGCAAAGTTTTGATTTGGAGGACCAGTATTTTGGTGAAGGAATAAGTATTTTAAACAATAAAATTTACCAGCTTACTTACCGGGCTCAAAAAGGTTTTGTTTACGATCTGGAAACCTTGGCATTGGTAGATAGTTTCACCTATAAATCGGAGCAGGGTTGGGGTTTAACAAACGATGGTACTAACCTGATAATGAGCGATGGAACAAATGTATTAACCTGGATTAATCCAAGCGATTTTTCGGTGGTAAAAAAGCTTCAGGTTGCCAACAACCGCGGAAACATGAATGTTTTAAACGAACTGGAATATATTAACGGAATTATTTATGCCAACATTTATACCACCAATTACATTGTAAAAATAGATGTGCAAACCGGTAAAGTTCTGGAAGAAATTAACCTTGATGGTTTAATTGACATGTACCACCAACCCGGCGATCGTATAGATGTTTTAAACGGGATTGCCTACGATGCTGAAAACGACCGCATGTTTGTAACCGGAAAATTGTGGCCAATGTTGTTTGAAGTAAAGTTTATTGAAAAGAACTAGTAGTTAAACGCTAAAATAAGTTAAGTACTTATAATTTCAGTCTATTAGCTATTAAAAAAGGCTGGGGGAGTCGCCGTATTTAACCCGACCTAAATGTTTGTATGCCAATTCTGTGGTTTCTCTGCCTCGAGGTGTGCGTTTAATAAAACCTTCTTTAATCAGAAAGGGCTCATACACTTCCTCAATAGTACCGGCATCTTCGCCAACAGCAGTTGCAATGGTTGTAATTCCAACGGGGCCACCTTTAAATTTATCTATTATAGCCGATAAAATTCGGTTATCCATTTCGTCCAAACCGTATTTATCAATGTTTAAAGCTGCCAAGGCATGGCGGGTAATTTGCATATCAATGGTTCCGTCTCCTTTTACTTGTGCAAAATCGCGAACACGACGTAAAAGCGAATTAACAATACGAGGAGTGCCACGGCTCCTGAAAGCTATCTCATAAGCCGCCTCGTCGCTTATCACCACATCCAGAATACCTGCCGACCTTTTTACAATTCGCGTTAAAATTTCGGCATCATAATACTCCAGGTGCGAATTTATTCCAAACCGAGCTCGTAAAGGCGAAGTTAGCAATCCGGATCGGGTAGTGGCTCCAATAAGTGTAAATGAATTGAGTTCGATTTGTACCGAACGGGCACTTGGCCCTTTATCAATCATTATATCAATGCGAAAATCCTCCATGGCCGAATACAGGTATTCTTCAACTACCGGAGATAAACGATGAATTTCATCAATAAAAAGCACATCATTCTCCTCCAGGTTGGTTAATAAACCGGCTAAATCTCCGGGTTTATCCAATACCGGCCCCGAAGTAATTTTAATCCCTACTCCCAATTCATTAGCAATTATATTCGACAGGGTTGTTTTTCCAAGTCCCGGTGGTCCGTGAAGCAATACATGATCCAGCGCTTCACCTCTCATTAAAGCTGCTTTTACAAATATTTCAAGGTTCTCAACAATTTGCTTCTGTCCGCTAAAATCATCAAACTGTAGGGGGCGTAATCGTTTATCCAGCTCCCGTTCTGTATCCGAATATGAATTTCCTCTGATATCTAATCCCTCTTCCATTCGCTTTACTTATTCGGGAATAAAGATGCGTATTTTTTCAATAAGCTGGGCGGCGGTAAAGGGTTTTGATAAATATTCATTCATTCCAACTTTAAAACATTTTTCGCGGTCATTATCAAGTGTGTTGGCAGTTATAGCAATAATTGGTACTGGATTTTCTATACCATTTGCCTCTTCGAATTTACGAATAGCTTCGGTAATTTCGTAGCCATTCATTTCGGGTAGCATAATGTCCATTAACACCAAATCAAAGGTTTGTTGCGTTATTTTTTCCAAAGCATCAGTTCCATTTGTTACGGCGATAACATTATAGCTGTATTTTTTTAAATTAAATACAACTACTTTTTGATTTAACAGGTTGTCTTCAACTAATAAGATGTCCAAACTTCTTTTATTATTATTTATAATTAAACAAATTTAAAAAATTAATACTATTAATTATATCCTGTTGATACTTGTTAATTTCTATTTTCAATTTTTTTTAAAGATGAAGTAAACAACTTACTCATTTACTTTTTAACAACTAATCATAAAGTTAATTTGTTCTGAAATAAGAAAATAACTTTTGTTTTTAACAGGTGTTAATAGCTTAGGTAAAACTACAAATTGCTATTTTAACAAGTGAATTTGTTGTGAATAAGATACCATCAAAAAAGGCGTAAATAAACTGCAGTTTTTAAATAAGCTGTTTATATGAAGAAAATTATGAAGAATACAAAAATTAGTATAAAAGATTACTTTTGTTTTTTATACAGTTTTACTCACAATTATTAACAACAAGAGCCATAAACAATTAATTGAAATATAAGAACTTTGAAAATAATGACAGAAAATTTCAACATACTTGTTAATAAACTAAATGCATTTAGACTAAGATACAATTTATACCGCTTGTTACGAGGGTTAATAGTGGTATTAGTTTTGTTAATTAGCTTATACACAGTGTTTTCGGTTGTTGAATACTATATTTATTTACCTGTACAGGTAAGAAAAATTGTATTTTTCGGTTACTTAATTTTTGCCTGTCTCCTAAGTATTCAGTTTATATTTTTACCCCTCTTTCGTTTAATACATATTTTTAAACCTATCGATCTTAAATCTTCAGGTGAATTAATACAACAGCATTTTGTAGAAATTAAAGACAAGCTGTTAAATATACTTGAGCTCTCTGATTTAAACGATAACCAGTATTCAAACGATTTATTACTGGCAAGTATTGATCAGAAAATTAAAGAATTAAAGGTTTTTAATTTTAACGAGGCGGTACAGTATAAAAATGCCTTAAATATATTTATATACTTGATAATGAGTATATTAATGGTTCTTTCGATACTTGCTTACAATAAAAATATACTAACTGAATCTACTGAAAGACTGGTACATTACAACCAGGAATTTGTTAAACCTGCACCATTTACTTTTTCACTACTAAATACTACCTTGCAGGTTAAAAAAGGAGATCTGTTTATTTTACAAATAAGTACTGAAGGAAAAGAAATTCCACAGATTGTTTATGTAAATATTGAGGGTAATAATTATCTGATGAAAACGCTGAATCCTGGAAAGTACGAGTTCGAAATGGCATCTGTTATTCATCCTGTACAATTTTATTTTACCGATTTGAAGTATAAATCAGATAGTTATCACCTGCAAGTTTTGCCAAAACCCGGAATAAATTCGTTTACAGTAGAAGTTATACCACCAAAATATACATTAAATGAAAATTTAAGCCTCCAGAATATTGGAGATTTGCAGGTTCCATGTGGAACAATGGTTAAGTGGCAGTTTCAAGGTATTGATGTTGACTCGCTTAGCCTAGTATTAAACGATTCGGTTAAAGTAGGAACGATAAAAAGCGATACTGGTTTTGAACTCAGTAAAAGGTTTTATAAGTCAACAGATTATAACGTTTTTATACAAAATAAAATTACCGAACCAGAATTGGCTTTATCGTATCATATTGAGGTAATACCCGATATTTATCCGGATATAGAGGTGGTTCGCCTCGAAGATTCAACACGATTAACACGTTTCTTTTTTAAAGGCTTAATTGGCGACGATTATGGATTCTCTTCTTTAAACTTTCATTATAATGTTGATAACAGAGATACAGCAATTGCACTTCCGGTAAACAAAAATTTAAGCGATCAGGAATTTTATTATTCATTTGATTTTAATGAAATAAATAGCAAAGAACCGGTATCTTATTATTTTTCGGTTACCGATAACGATGCAGTAAACGGTTTTAAAACAACAACTTCCAACAGTTATTCCTTTGTTTTTCCAGATAGGGATGAACTGTTCGCCAACGAAAAAGAGCAATTTAATAATCTTGAACACATGCTGACTGAAAGTCAGCAACTTGCCAGAGATATTCAGAAAGATTTAAAAAATCTGCAAATAAAAAATATGGATACAAATGTATCTGAATGGGAAAAATCGCAGATGGTTAATGATATTGTCCAAAAACAAAATCAACTGGAAAAATTATACGATAAAATAAAGCAAGACAACGAAAAGCTAAATAATTACCTGAATTCTTTCAATAACAATTCAGAAGATATAATCGACAAACAAAAGCAAATAGAACAGTTATTGGAAGAAGTATTTACAGACGAGTTACGCGAACTAATGGAAGAATTTAATAAGCTTGCTGAAGAATTTGACAGCAAAAAGCTTAACCAGTTATCGCGTAATATGGATGTTACAATGGATGATCTTCAAAAGCAATTGGATCGAAATCTTGAAATGCTAAAGAAATTTAAGGTAGAGCAAAAGTTGCAGGAGTTGGTTGATGAAATGAATAAAATGGCCAGCGAAGAAGAAAATATGGCCAAAGAAATAGATGAGAATAAAAATTTTGAAGAAATAAACGAAAGAGTAGGGGAGCATCAAAAAAATATAAAGGAGCTTGAGAAACGTTTAAGCGAGACCCTGGAAATGAATAAAGAATTAGAAAAACCCGTAGGTTTTGATGATTTTAAAGAAGAGTTTGATGAGTTGGAAAAAAGCACAGAAGAAAGTAAAGAAAATCTTGGAAAAAAGAATCGCAAAAAATCAGGTTCGAGTTTGCAAAAAACATCGGAGCAGATGAAAAATATGGCATTTGCCATGCAGCAAATGCTCGATATGAATAACATGCAACAGAATCAGGAGAACATTCAAAATCTCCGACAAATTTTGAGCAATCTAATACTGTTATCGTTCAATCAGGAAGATGTTTTAAGCGGATTAGGTGGTATAAGTGCAAAAGATCCAAGGTTAAACGAACTTAATCAACAACAAAAACGAATTGCCGATCAAAGTAAAATTGTACGCGATTCGTTGTATGCACTGGCCATGCGAACCCCACAAATTACAAGTACAATTAATAACGAGCTGGTTACATTGGAAATAAATTTGACAAAAGCCGGCGATCAGTTGGAAGAGGCACTTTTTCCACAGGCCAGAAGCAGTCAACAATTTGTAATAACAGCGACCAATAACCTGGCACTTTTGCTAAACGAATCGTTAGAGCAATTAGAAAAACAGCAAGCCAATTCCAAACCAGGCGATCAGCAATGCGAAAATCCAGGACAAGGCGGCAACGGGATGAATAATCTTAAGGAGTCATCAGAAAGTATAAAACAACAGTTGCAAAAGATGATTGAGCAAATGAAAAATGGGAATTCGCAAGGCTTAAGCAAACAAATGGGGCAGAGTTTAATGCAACACGAAATGATGCAACAAATGCTGCGGGAACTGATGAATAATGGCACTGTTGGCAGCGAAGCAAAAGAAACATTCAAAAAAATTGATGATTTGTTGGAGCAAAACAGAAAAGAAATTATGAATCGTTCAATAAATGCCCAAACTATTGCCCGTCAAAACCTCATTACAACTCGTTTACTTGAAGCCGAAAAGGCTGAAATGGAAAGAGAGTTTGAAGATAAAAGAGAATCGGAAAGTGCCGAGGATTTCTACAGTAACCCTGTGAAATTTTTTGAGTATAAAGAAAAAGAAAACTTTTCAATTGAATACTTGAATAAGAATTCGCATTCTTTAACAAATTTCTATAACAAGAAATACAAGAAATATATAAATAAAATACAAAATCAGAGTGAATTGTAATCCGTCTAACATATTAATAATAAGATCGGTAAAAACTGAAATTTATAAGGTCGAAAAATTTATTAAAGATATTTTCTCTTATCATAATTTTACCGATAAATGTTTTAATACTGTTTTCCTTTGTATTTCAGAAGCAACCACAAATTCAATCGTGCATGGTAATAAGGAAGATCACAAAAAAAAGGTTGAATTAAACGTAGATTGCGAACGAAACTTAATAAAAGTATGCATTACTGATGAAGGCGAAGGTTTTGATACGGATAATATCCCGGATCCTACGGAACAGGAAAATCTGCTGAAAGAAACCGGCCGCGGTATTCATATTATAAAAACCATCGCACAAAATGTTTGTTATAACGATAAAGGTAACAGTATTAGTTTCGAAATCTTCTGTAAATGAAATCAATAACTTTTTATTTTGAGGATATTAAACCTTTAGATTTGAAAGAAAAATCAATATTAAAAGGTTTGAAATTGATTATTGAGGATAAAAATTGTGAAGCAGGTGAAATAAGTGTGATTTTTTGTTCTGACGACTATTTACTCGAAATGAATAAGACCTATCTTAATCATGATTATTACACTGATATCATCACTTTTGATTATGTAGATAAAAATGTAATTTCGGGCGATTTATTTATAAGTACAGACAGGGTAAAGGAAAATGCTGAAGGAATAGGTTCAACTTTTACCAAGGAATTGTATCGTGTTGTTTTTCATGGTGTTTTACACCTTGTTGGATACAAAGATAAAACGGATGAAGAACAAAAGGAAATGACAAAAATGGAAGATTATTACCTGTCGAAAATAGATTTTAATGGTGTAGAGGTATGATGGAAAAATACGATGTTATAGTTGTTGGGGGAGGACACGCCGGATGCGAAGCAGCTACAGCTGCCGCTAATTTAGGATCGAAAACTTTGCTAATTACGATGGATATGACCAAATATGGTCAGATGTCATGTAATCCTGCCATGGGAGGTATTGCAAAGGGGCAAATTGTACGCGAAATTGATGCCTTAGGTGGCTTTTCCGGTATTATTGCTGATAAAACGACCATACAGTTCCGAATGCTTAATAAATCCAAAGGACCAGCAATGTGGAGTCCTCGTGCACAAAACGATCGGTTCCGTTTTGTTGAAGAATGGCGAAATATACTTGAAAATACTAATAATCTGGATTTGTGGCAAGACGCTGTAATACAGTTAATAATAGAAAATAATAAGGTAACAGGAGTTAAAACTAAAATAGGAATAAGTTTTAGTTCGAAAACGGTTATTTTAACAAATGGCACCTTCTTAAATGGATTAATGCATATAGGCCAGGAAAAAATAAAAGGTGGCCGAATTGGTGAAGCCGCTTCCTATAATATTTCAGAACAATTGTTGGAAGCAGGTTTTAAAACCGGTAGAATGAAAACAGGTACACCTGTTAGAATAGACGGTAGAACGATTAATTTCGAAAAATTAACGGAGCAAAAAGGTGAAGAGGGACATTATAAATTCTCTTATTTACCCGGTACTAAAAGCACATTAAAACAACGATCGTGTTGGATTACTCACACTAGTATGGATGTACACGATGAATTGTCAAAAGGGTTTGAAGATTCGCCAATGTTTGATGGTACCATTCAAAGCACAGGACCCAGGTATTGCCCGAGTATAGAATCAAAACTTGTCACCTTTGCTGAAAAAGAAAAACATCAATTATTTTTGGAGCCGGAAGGTGAGAATACTATTGAATACTATTTGAATGGTTTTTCTTCGTCTTTACCCTGGCAGGTGCAACTAACAGCACTGCACAAAATTGAAGGATTGGAAAATGCCAAAATTTTCAGGCCGGGTTATGCCATAGAGTACGATTATTTCGATCCTACCCAACTTAACCATACCCTGGAAACTAAAATACTTAAAAACCTTTATTTTGCTGGCCAAATAAACGGAACAACCGGTTATGAAGAAGCAGGTGCACAGGGTATTATGGCCGGAATTAATGCACATTTAAATTGTGCAGGTAATAAAGAGCCTTTTATTTTAAAACGTAACGAGGCTTATATTGGTGTTTTAATTGATGATTTGGTTACGAAAGGTGTGGATGAACCATATAGGATGTTTACGAGCCGGGCTGAATTTAGAATTTTGCTGCGTCAGGATAATGCTGATATTCGTTTAACTGAAAAAGCGTATAAATTAGGTCTTGCTACTCTGGATCGTTTAAATCTGTTACAACAAAAAACTGCATTAATTCAGCAAATCATCGATTTTACAAAAGATTTTTCGGTTAAGCCAAGGTTTGTAAATCAGTTACTTACGCAAAAAGGAACCAGCGAATTGAAACAAGGCGTAAAATTATTCGACCTTGTTTTACGTCCTCAGATTTCAATATTTGACTTAATTGAAGTCATTACCCCGTTTCAACGATTTCTGGAGTGTATACCCGAGGAACGAAAGATTGAAATTATTGAAGGTGCAGAAATATCTATAAAATATGAAGGTTATATAAACCGCGAAAAGTTGTTTGCAGAAAAACTCAACAAATTTGAAGATATTAATATCGAAAATAAATTTAATTATAGTGAATTAAAATCAATATCAACAGAAGCCCGCCAAAAGTTGGAAAAAATAAATCCAAAAACTATTGGTCAGGCTAAACGCATTTCTGGAGTTTCTCCAGCCGATATAAATGTACTTCTGGTTTTATTGGGGCGTTAATGTTTCACGTGGAACAAATAAGTTAAAATGGATTTAAAAAAAGAAATAAGAGAAATTCCTGATTATCCTAAAAAAGGAATAAGTTTTAAAGATGTAACAACCTTGTTTAAGAATAAAAATGCAATGCGGTATGTTACGGATGTAATTAGTGACAATTTTAAAACAAAAGGAATTACAAAAGTTGTTGGGCTCGAGGCACGGGGTTTTGTTTTTGGCGGAGCAATAGCCAATAAATTGGATGCCGGTTTTGTTCCGGTGCGTAAAAAAGGAAAGCTTCCGGGTGATGTTGTAAACGAATCATATGAGCTGGAGTATGGTGTTGATAGTGTTGAAATGCATGCCGATGCCCTTGATGGTAGTGATGTGGTTTTAATACATGATGATTTGTTGGCTACAGGAGGAACTGCTGTTGCAGCGCTGAATTTGGTCAAAAAATGTGGTGTGAAAAATGTGTATTTTAGTTTTATTTGCGACCTCGAATTTATCGAAACACCCAATAAAATTTTATTAAAAGAATACGAAACCCAGGTATTGGTAAAATATTAGTATTTGAAATATAAAACGGTAAATAAGAATATTGATTATTTAAAATCGCTTATATCGGTTTTGCCGAATAAGCCTGGTATTTACCAGTATCTCGATCAGTCGAATACTATAATTTATATCGGTAAAGCAAAGGACCTGCGAAAGCGGGTTTCTTCGTATTTTACAAAAAATCATGAGCACAGGAAGACAGCACTGCTGGTGCGAAATATTACCGATATAAAACACATGGTGGTTCAGAGCGAACAAGATGCGTTGCTTCTGGAAAATAACTTGATTAAAAAGTATCAGCCACGCTACAATATTCGACTGAAAGACGATAAAAGTTATCCTTGGATATGTATAAAAAACGAGGCATTCCCACGCGTTTTCAAAACAAGGAATCTTGTTCGCGACGGATCTAGGTATTTTGGTCCATACACATCAATTTATACGGTTAGAACCTTGCTCGAACTGTTTAAGTCGGAGTATAAATTGCGTACCTGTAATTATAATTTATCAAAAGAAAATATCGAATCAGGAAAATATAAGGTTTGTTTAGAGTATCATATAGGTAATTGCAAGGGGCCGTGCGAAGGGCATATTTCTGAACAAGAATACCAGAAGGGGATAGAAGATATTACTGACATTTTAAAAGGAAATATATCAGGTGTAATTAAGCACCTGGAAGATATGATGGCAGAAATGTCGGCTAATCTGAATTTTGAGGAAGCTATGCTGCTCAAAGAAAAATATGATTCGCTAAAACGCTATCAAAGTCGATCAACAGTGGTGTCACCGGTTATAACCGATGTGGATGTTTATTCTATTGAAGAGGATGAAAAATTTGCATTTATTAATTACCTGAAAATCATTAAGGGAGCTATTATTCAAACTTTTACATTGGAAATTAAGAAAGGTTTAGATGAAACAACTGAAGAATTATTGTTGGCAGGTATTATTGAAATCAGGCAGAAGGTATTTAGTAATGCTCGTGAGATTTTGGTTCCGTTTAAGCTCGACAATGTAATAGAAAATGTAGTGTTCCGGGTGCCAAAAAGAGGTGATAAAAAAGAATTACTGGATTTATCAAAACGAAATGCCAAGTATTTTCGACTTGAAAAAGATAAGCAGGCCGTGCTTAAAAATCCTAATATTCGAACTGATCGGATATTGAATACCATTAAAAAAGATTTACAGTTAAAAGAATTACCTGAACGTATTGAGTGTTTTGACAATAGTAATTTGCAGGGAACTAACCCTGTGGCAGCGTGTGTAGTTTTTAAAAATGCAAAACCTGCAAAAAAAGAATACCGGCATTTTAATATTAAAACTGTTGAAGGACCAAATGATTTTGCCTCGATGGAGGAAGTTGTTTTCCGACGTTACAAGCGATTAACGGAAGAAAATAAACCCTTACCACACCTGATAGTGGTAGATGGTGGTAAAGGTCAGTTATCAGCCACCATGAAAGCCATTGATAAACTTAATTTACGTGGTAAAATATCGGTTATTGGCATTGCAAAAAGGTTGGAAGAAATCTACTTTCCGGGTGATTCGGTACCCATTTACATCAATAAAAATTCGGAAACTTTAAAAGTTATTCAACATTTAAGAGACGAGGCGCATCGCTTCGGTATAACTTTTCATCGCGATAAACGGTCGAAAGCTTTCATTTCATCAGAGTTAAACAGTATTGATGGAGTGGGGGAGAAGACAACAGAAAAATTATTAAAGGATTTTAAATCGGTTAAGCAGGTAAAACAGCAAAAGTTAGAGGCGCTTGAAAGTTCTATTGGAAAAGCAAAGGCCCGGATTGTTTTCGATTATTTTCAAAAAAGCCAAAAATGAATAAGCGAGTCTTGTTGGGTATGAGTGGTGGAATTGATAGTTCTGTTGCAGCAATGTTATTACAGGAGCAGGGTTATACCCTAATTGGGATTACATTTATTTTTAGTGGTACCGATGCGGATAATCACCATTTTTTAAATGATGCGCGAACGCTTGCAAGGCACCTTAATATTGAACATTTAACTATTGATTTAAGAGCAGAATTTGAAGAAATTGTTGTTCGGTATTTTATAAAGGAGTATACCAAGGGAAATACACCCTTTCCGTGTGCCTATTGTAACCCTGTTTTAAAATTCCACTATTTAAATAAGTATGCAGTTGAGTATAAATGTAACTACATTGCAACCGGACATTACGTTAGAACTGGCTACTTCAACCAAAAAAAATATTTGTACCAGGGATTGGATCCCGATAAAGATCAGGCATTTTTTCTTTGGGGTTTAAAACGTGAAATTGTTGATAAACTTATTTTTCCTTTAGGCGAATTTAACAAAATTCAAATCAGATCGATTGCAAAAGAAAAAGGCTTTTATGCTCTATCAGAAAAAAAGGATAGTCTCGGAATATGTTTTATTGAAGGAAATGATTATCGAAAATTTTTAGAAAAAAGAGGAGTAAAGTCAAAACCTGGAAATTTTGTCGACCCCGAAGGTAAGGTTTTGGGTAAACATCAGGGAATTTTTAACTACACCATTGGTCAACGGCGCGGTTTGGGTTTAAATTACAATTTTCCGCTTTTTGTGGCAGAAATTCGTCTAGATGACAATGAAATTGTATTGGCAAAATACGAAGAATTATACCGAACAAAAATACTAATTGAAAACTATTATGTAATTGATAAAGAGATAGTTAAACAAGGTGTCGCCTTACATGTAAAAGTACGTTATCGATTGCAGTTAACCGCCTGTAAATTGAATATTTTAAGTGACACTGAGACTGAGGTCGAATTATTGGAGCCAGAAGCGATGATTGCACCCGGGCAAACAGCTGTTTTGTTCCACGACGAACGTTTAATAGGTGGTGGGTTTATAAAATCATCGAAATAGATATGAGCTATTAAGAAGTAAAAATATTAGATAGTATCAATTATAGACAATATCTAAAAGAATAGTAAAAATATAGAATTTATAAATAATAGATTAAATCAATAAAAAAATTTAGAATGCGGGTCTGTGTTTATCATCCGGTTCTAATAAACCCAGATAGCTTCTAAAGCGCGATGGTGCAATTCTGTATTCTTCTACTGCCTTTTTTACTGCGCAGCCGGGTTCATGCGTATGCGAGCAATTATTATATTGGCAAAGCTCTGAAATTTTAAAAATTTCGATAAAATAGTGCGATATTTCCCAGGGTTCCATTTCCAAAACACCAAAAGCTTTTATTCCGGGGGTATCAATGATGTAACCACCAAAATTCAGTTTAAACAGCTCGGAATAAGTGGTGGTGTGTTTACCTGTTTTGTGTGAATCAGAAATTTCTTTGGTTTTTAAATTCAGGCCCGGTTGTATTAGGTTAATCAGTGTGGATTTACCTACCCCGCTATGGCCGTTTATTACATTTGTTTTGCCTTTTAAAGCCGCTTTAAACTCATCAATACCCGCACCACTTGTAGCTGATGTTTTAAGGCATCTATAGCCAATATTGCCGTAGATTTGCATGAGTAAGTCCATTTCTTCCGTTTCATCCTCGTTATAACGGTCGGTTTTATTAAAAACAATAAGAACCGGAATACGATACGCCTCGGCTGAAGCCAGGTAACGGTCGATAAATGTAGTAGTGGTAACGGGGTACTGCATAGTTACCACTAGAATAGCCTGATCGATATTGGCCGCAATTATATGAGCTTGTTTTGAAAGATTGATGGAACGGCGAATGATGTAATTTTTTCGTTCGTGTATTTTTGTTATTAGTCCTATTTGCGCTTCATTTTCGTTGGCAGAGACGCTTTGCAGCTTAAATTCAACACGATCTCCCACGGTAACAGGATTTGTATTCTTAATACCCTTAATGCGAAATTTACCCTTTATTTTACATTCATAGGTATTCCCTTTTTCATCTTCAACGGTATACCAGCTACCGGTAGATTTTATAACTAAGCCTTCTTTCAATCTATATAATTTTTTGCAAAGGTAGTTTTTCTACTGTTTTTCAGGAAATTTACAGACTCACGAGTCATTTTTTCACGTGGAACAACACGAATAATTAAAAAAGCTACTGTTGTAATAAACATCAACAGTAGCTTTTTAAATAAAAACGATCTGGATTATTCCCAGTCCAGGATAATTTTTCCGCAGTTACCGGCTTCCATTATTTCAAATGCTTTTTGATAGTCGTCGGCTTTAAAACGGTGGGTAATTATTGGCGAAATATCAAGTCCTGTGGTCAGCATCATTTCCATGTGGTACCAGGTTTCGTACATTTCGCGGCCATAAATTCCTTTCAGCGTAAGGCCTTTAAAAATAAGTTTGCTCCAATTAATTTGGGTACTCTGTGGTAAAAGCCCCAGTAAACTTATTTTTCCACCGTTATACATGTGGTTAACCATGTCGTTAAAGGCTACGGGCGAGCCTGAGCATTCCAATCCAATATCAAAACCACTTACCATATGATGCACTTGCATGGCCTCTTTTATGCTTTCTTTTGTAGGATCGATTACACGTGTTGCACCCATTTTTCGGGCTAAATCGCGCCGGTATTTGCTTAGGTCGGTGCCAATAATGTTGCGTGCGCCTGCAAATTTGCAGATTGCAGCGGCCATTGCTCCAATCGGTCCGCCAATGCCGGTAATCAATACATCTTCGCCTAAAAGAGGAAAAGATAAGGCAGTATGAGTTGCATTACCCAGTGGATCCATTATGGCCATCATTTCATCTGAAATGCGTTCATCAACGTGTAACACATTTTTTGCCGGAACAGAAATGTATTCGGCAAAACCTCCGTTTCGGTTTACTCCAATGCCAATAGTATTGTCGCAAATGTGTTGCCGTCCACGCCTGCAGTTTCGGCAAAACCCGCACGAGATATGACCTTCAACAGTAACGCGTTCGCCAACTTTTACACGGTCAACTTCCGAGCCAACTTCAACAACCGTTCCCATGTATTCGTGGCCGATAGTAACCGGTGTTTTTATAGTTTGCTGCGCCCATTCGTCCCATTTGTAAATATGCAAATCGGTGCCACAAACTGCCGATTTTTTTACTTTTAGCAAAATATCGTTTGGTCCAACTTTGGGCATTGGCACATCTTCCATCCAAATGCCTTTTTCTGGTTTACTTTTTACAATTGCTTTCATTCAAAATTAGTTTGCAAGTTGTTTTCGAGTGCAAGTTAAAATAAAATGAGGGGCAAAAATCTAATGAAAATCAGTTTTTAAACAAGCAGTAGAATTAGTTGATATTTGCTGTTGAAAGCTGTTTTTGCGACATAAATTTAACCGGGTACCACGAGGCTAAAAAACCAATAATAAAAACGGCAAAAAACGCCAGAACAATGTCGGAAAAAATAATGTGAACCGGGTACGCTGAGATAACAAACGAACCGCCTGCTCCCGGAAGTTTTACCAATTCGAAGGTAATTTGTAACCAGCATACCAACACGCCCAAAAGCGTACCGATTAGTCCGCCGGTAAGCGATATTAACCAGCCTTCGTATAGAAAAATACGATTGATTTGCTGAACATGCAGTCCCATACTTTTTAAAATCGATATGTCTTCTTTTTTATCAATGTAAAGCATGGTAAGGTTTCCAATCATGTTTCCGGAGGCCAGCAATAAAATAAAAACCAGGATAAAATAAACAGCCCATTTTTCTGATTTCATTGTTTTAAAAACCAAATCGTGCTGTTGTGGTTTGTTTTTCACGTGAAACCCTTTTCCGAGCAGTTCTTGTACTTTTTTCTGAGTACTTTTAACATCAGCCTCAGGGCTTAATGCCAGTTCTATTGCTGAAATTGAGTTTTTACTTTCAAAAATTTCAGCGGCAAATTGTTTGGATACCAGAATGTACTTCGCATCTACATCTTCGAGTACTGCAAAAACCGCTGATGGATAAAGGTAATTGTGGTTAAATGAGCGGGACGGATTTAGCGAAACATGTTTTCCTTTTTTGGGCACGTACACATGCAATGGGTCGAGAAAAGAAATACCTACACCCAGGTTATTGGCTACTCCCCTGCCTATTACAGCATAGTTAATTCCGTCTTTTTCCAGGTAATAATCGCCTTCAATCAGTAATTTATCAATATTAGTATAGCTGGTATAATTGTCGGGTACACCTTTAATGGTAGCCGGGTATTGCCTTTTACCGTAACGCAACATGGCAATTTCTTCAATAACACCGGCATACGAAATTACCCCCGGAATTGATTTAAGCTGTTCGGTATCAATGGTATTTGGGTCGAACATTTTGCCTTCAACCGAAGTAATTTTTATATCCGGATCAAAATCACTGTAAAACATACCTATCAAATCGGTAAACCCGTTTAATACCGAAACGATAATAATAATTGCCATGGTGCCTACCACGATTCCAGCCATGGAAATCCATGATATTATGTTAATAATATTTTGTTTTTTTTTCGAAAACAGGTATCGTTTTGCTATGAAAAATGGTAAGTTCAAACCTTGGTATTTTGTTTGAAAACGTAAAATTCGGAAAACTATTTT
This sequence comes from uncultured Draconibacterium sp., assembly GCF_963676735.1. Classification (NCBI taxonomy): domain Bacteria; kingdom Pseudomonadati; phylum Bacteroidota; class Bacteroidia; order Marinilabiliales; family Prolixibacteraceae; genus Draconibacterium; species uncultured Draconibacterium sp. The sequence goes on from NZ_OY781464.1 coordinate 4,516,789, forward strand.
TTCAGCAGCTTATCTATATTGTCGATATAATCAAGGCTATCATCAATATAAAAATCGAGTTCAGGAATAACACGCAGGCTTTTTCCGGTTTTCCGGCCAAGTTCGCCACGTAATTGCTTGCTTGAAAGTTTTATTTCCTGCAAAATTTCGGCTGCAAATTCCGAAGGGAAAATACTCAGATGAATGCGTGCGATTCCAAGATCTTTTGTAATCCGTACATTTGTTACACTAATGAGTTTGCCCGCGAAGCGTTCTTTATTCACTTTTAAAAGAATATCAGCCATTTCACGCTGAATGAGCCTTGCTATTTTATTCTGTCTTGTGCTGTATTGTTCCATTATTGCTTGTTATTGGCTTCAAAATTACTAAAAACCTTGAAACAGAACCACAAATCAGTTAAACAGCGACATTTTAAATGCGTTTCGCAAACTTTCGTCGGGTTTTATAATGTTGTAATTTTCCCAGAATTTTTCGTCGTACTCGCCCAAAACCTCCACAAAAATGTCGTCACGGTTAAAGCGTTCGTCTTTGTTAAATCGTTTTAATTCAGTTGGCCGAATATTTGTAATTAGTAAATCCGACACACTATGAAATTCTGAATTAATCCGATCTCGCTTACTGCGCACTTTAAATTTAACTGATGCTTTTGCCGATGCCAGGTGCCATTTGCCCTGATATTGCTGATAGTTTATTTCATAATGAACATATGTTGGCCTGGCTTTTACTTTACGAGGTTTCTTCTTTATCATAATTTCCTCAGCTTCTTTTAAGCCTATTTTGCTGATGCGATATTCGGCATGAACCAATGCAAATGTTTCGCGATGTACATACATTTCGCCCTCAAAAGGAGGATAAAATCCACCGGTTTCCGGATGAAATTTTACCACATAAACCGGATGATTGTTAAATCGGATTACATCGGTAATTTGGTAGGAATAGTAGCCTTCGTACATGGCATTCAGAAAGGTTTCGTTGGTTTTTACCGCATCCAGTTCGGTGATGGTGAACGGGCCTCCCATTAATTTAAAATTCAGCCATTGAAATGGTTGAACATCACTACTTTTTCTACCTTTAATCAGGCGCACCAAATCGCCGCGGGTGGTTTTAATATATGGGGCTTTTAATATCTCGGTTACTGCTTCCGAAACACTTATATAATTTTTATCTTGTTTAACAGTTTCCCGATAAAAAGCTGTCATTAGTTTGGTATGCGGGGTATAGTTTTTTTCGTAATTGGCGCGCATTTGTCGCAACAGGTTACCAGGCGTGGTTGAGGTAACTTTAATTTCTTTTATTCGTATGGAAACAGGTTCAAGTATAAACAAATCTTCATCGAGCAACTGAGATGCGGGCAGCAATTTTTGCCGGTAACCCATGCACGAAATAACAATGGTATCCTGAATGAGAGAGGGGTGAATTTTTAACAGAAACTCGCCATCGCTATTGCTTATGGTGCCAATGGGTTTATCGAGCATTGAAACGGAAGCAAAGGGAATGGCTCGTCCTTTACGGTTTTCGATTAGCCTTCCAGAAAGGAAAAAATATTTAACAGGAATGGTATCAACTTCCGGAACCAAATTATTTTTTGGTGTCTTTCGGGTAATTATTATTTGGTTTTGTAACTCGTTAAACTCGTAATGTGTTGTGTCAAGCAGTTTATTGAGTACATTATACAGCGATTTATCTTCAACCGAAAGGCTTACCTTTTTATTGGTATCAATTATAGTAGCATCGTACGAGAAAAAGACATTGGCTTGCCAGCTTATTTGTTCTAAAATAAAATCGAGCGACTGGTTGTTTTGGTAAAGGCTGATGCGTCGCTCGAAAATAGAGCCATCCTGTTGCTGGCCTCTTAAATTAAAGGAAAGCAACAGGATGGTAAATACTATGGCAAGCTGTAGGTATGATTTCATTAAAACATCTTTTTTAACTCAAAAGAAGTTTTAAATTCCTCTCCGTTTCGCAGCACTTTTAGTTTAATTTTTTTGTTTTCCTTGCTTTGAAGCAACAGGTTAATATCGTTTAACTCGAGCGTACGATGACTACTGCTGTTGATCGACAAAATCTGATCGTTTTTTTGCAGACCGGCCAGGTGAGCCGGCGAATTCTCGCGAATATCGGCAATGGTAAAAATTGGCAATCCCGGCATTGGGTTGGTCACCTCCATTCCGCTCATGTTGTAATTAAAGTCTTCTTTTATTTTATGGTTGGGTCGCAAAGTTAGCCGGCTGTTACGGTAATCAACAGTAACATAAAAGCGGCGTAAAATTTCGGCGCCTATTGTTCCGTTCCGGTCGTTTTGCGAGATTAAACTATCAATCAGATCGGAGTTGGGAAATGCTACAATTGGTTTGGTTAACAACAAGGGACCTACCCAAATGGCATCAATGCGGCCTTTTGTTCCGTAGAGGTCGCCACTTAATCCACGGCCTAAAAATGTTTCAACGTGTTTTGATGGTAAACCAATACGTTCGTCTGAACTTTCTGATAGCCAGAGAGCATCGCTGGCACCGGTGTCAACCAACAATTTTACCGGAACTTCTTTCATATCGTCGGTAACAATTGTAGTACGAACAAAAGGTTTATTGCCATCAAAATGCAGAGGCATGATAATGTCTTTCTTCCTGTCGCGATATTTATAATATTCTGGTTTAATAAGCGTCAGTTTCTCGTTCAGGTAGTCAACTTTAACCACATAATCTTTAAACAGGTTAAAGCCAATTAAACCATGTACAGGAATACCCAACATGTGTGAAATCTGGAAGTTTTCGTCGATTATCATCTGAACCTCCTGGTTTCGGGCGGTTAAGCCGTCAATTTGCATCATGTTATTACCCGAGCGATAAGCGGTAAGCGATTCGCCATCACCAAGACCCTTTACTTCAATCGGCATCATGTAGTTCAAATTCAATTTATTAATAAAGGGCAACTCTGTAATTATCGGGAACCTTACGCCTGTGTCAAGAATAAAATTCAGCGTATCAGAATTATTGATGGTAACCGGGATAATGATAAGGTTACTGGCCGATTTAAATTTAATGGTTATGTTTTTGTCGCGGGGATCATCAAAGAGAAAACCACGATTATTGGATGCAAATTGTTGGGTGGTGTTTTCAAACTCCATACTTTTATCAATAGGCACATAATCGCGCACTACCAACAGGTTGTCTTCAATTTCAAACAGCAAATAAAAATCTTTCATCAATTTATCCAGCACATATTTAATGGGTTTATTAGATATGTTTAAACTGATTTTTTTGTCTTCAACAATGGCTGCGTTGTACGAGTAATCAAGGTTGAGGTACTTACAGATTTTTTCAATTACATCTGAAAGAGGTTCATCTTCAGCATAAATACTGATGTTTTGATCGAGCGCCTGGCTCTTTTTATCCTGGGCAAAACTGGTGTTAGGTAGCACTAACAATGCCAGCAATGCCATTAGAACGATAACTTTTAATTTATTCCAATTTATTGGTTTCATGACTTTAAAGCTTTACTGATTGTTTGTACGGCTCGTTAAGGTATAATGTTTGCCTTCAACCGATAACTCAAGGTCAAATGTGAGCCGAATAACATTTAACACAAAATCAATCGGTTTCTGATCGAAATGACCTTCATACAAGAGGTCGTTTAGCTCTGGTTCCATCAAATTAATTTCAATGTGGTAAGCTTTTTCAAGGCATTCAACCACTTCATGTAACGGAACGGTGTTAAAAATAAGGTCGTGTGTTTTCCAGGCCAGAAAATTAGGATTGCTGTTTACTGTTTTCGTTAAATCATTGTTTGAAATAAGCAGCGTGCCCTTTTCTCCGGGTGTTAAAAACACTTCTTCTTTTGGTTTATCAGCATTAGTTGTTTTGCTAACAACCTGAACTTTACCTGTTTGTACAACTACCTCAACGGTTTCTGCCCCAGGGTATGCACTAACGTTAAAAGAGGTACCTAAAACTTTAACTTGTGCATTTCCGGCATTTATAACGAAAGGTTGATCAGGATTGCGCTGAACATCAAAAAATGCTTCACCAATAATGGTAACCTCGCGGGTGTTGCCTGTAAACTTTTTCGGAAACAGCAGTTTCGAATTGGTGTTTAAAGTAACCAGCGAACCATCGGGTAAAACATATTCGTTCAACACCTGATTTTCGGCCGAAATAACCTCGCCATAAATTGCCTTGTCTGGATTTCGGAAACCAAGGTAATATGTAACTGAACCCAATAAAAGTGCGACAACAACTATTGCAGCATATTTGTAAAACTGTGCAATAACCTCCTTTCGTGTTTTTTGTTGCTGAATAGGTCGAACTTTATCAGGGGAAATTTGCGTACGTACTGCTTTCCAGGCTTGGTTTTCATCGAATTTTTTTGCCTGGTAAAAGGAATCTACTTTTTCGAGCATGGTTTTGTAATGCTCCAATTCTTCCCGGTTTTTATCGGATTGACTTAACCAGGCCTCCACCTCTTCTTTTTCTTGTAAACTGGTTTCGCCATTTAAATATTTGGCAAGCAGTTCACAATCAAAATTTCCTATGTTCTCCATTTTTTCCATCTCGTTTTAATGACAGTACACAATAAATTTACCCCTAAGCTTTTTTAATTTTTGCAAACAAAAAATAGAATAAGAAGGTGTTATATTTTTTTAATTTGTCGCGTAATGATTTGATTGCCAGCCCCATTTGTGCTTCAACTGTTTTTACAGACAAGTTTAATTTTTCAGCAATTTCACGGTATTTTAGGCCCTCCTCGCGGCTGAGCCGGAAAATTTCGCGGCGTTTTTCGGGCAGCTCTTCAATACTTTTTGCAATATCATCCGCCAGGTGTACTTCTACGTAGCTATTGTTAAAAGGCTGCATTTCAGTTTCAGCAAGTACAGTTTTGGCATGTTGTAATTTAATGTTGTTGTGTTTTATGTGGTTTAAACACAAATTTTTAACCGAACGAAACAAGTAGTTTTTCAACGAAGTTTCAATGCTTAAATCGCTTCGCCGCTCCCAAAATTTCACAAAAAATTCCTGTACAATTTCTTCTGCCGAATCGGGGTTGTTTAAAAATTTGGTAGCAAAACTACACAGGTAACCGTAATACGTTTTAAAGAGTTTTTCAAAAGCTTTTACGTCTCCCTGCTGTATGCTTTCAAAAAGATTTTTTTCGTCAAATGTGTTCATCTACAAATTGTTCTATCGGTAGATGCTAAGGTATAAAAAAGAAATTCTTTGTAAAAGATTGAAATTATGTTTAAGAAATTTATATCATTTTGTGAAACCATTTAAGCTGTTATTTTTGTGGCCTTTAAATCGTTGAAAATTATGAGCAAAGAAAGAAAAGAAACCTGGAATTTTCCACGCGCATTTTGGGTTGCCAACACAGTGGAATTGTTTGAACGCGCAGCCTACTACGGAGTGTTTATTGTAATAACACTTTACCTGTCGCGAATTATCGGATTTGGCGATATCGAAGCTGCCTCTATTGCAGGTACTTTCTCTGCTATTTTATATTTACTGCCTACATTTGCCGGTGCTTATGCCGATAAAATAGGTTTTCGCAAATCGTTAATGCTGGCCTTTGGTTTGCTTACGCTAGGTTATGCCGGAATGGGTATTTTACCCACTATGTTTGAATCGGCCGGGTTGGTAGAGTATGGCGATAAAACAGTGTTTAACGGATTAGATACATCGTCAGCACGTTGGGCTGTTGTTCCGGCAATGGCACTGATAATTATTGGGGGGTCGTTTATAAAATCGGTAATAACAGGTACAGTTGCCAAAGAAACCACTGAAGCTAACCGGGCCCGGGGCTACAGTATTTTTTATGCCATGGTAAATATTGGTGCTTTCTCAGGTAAAACAGTTGTAAAACCACTGCGCGAAGCCATGGGTAACGAAGGTTTAATTTGGATTAGCTACTTCTCTGCAATTATGACTTTATTAGGGTTAGTTGTGGTTTTTTTACTGTATAAAAGTAAAGAGGAAGATGGCCAGGGAAAAAGCATCTCTGAACTATGGGACGGCTTTATTCGCGTACTCACCAATACCCGATTAATTGTGCTAATTCTTATAATTACCGGCTTTTGGATGGTACAGCACCAGATGTATGCCACCATGCCAAAATACGTATTACGTTTAGCCGGCGAGGGCGCATCACCATCGTGGTATGCCAACGTTAACCCCTTAATTGTATTTACCACTGTTGGCTTGGTAACGCATTTTATGCGCAAACGAACCGCGCTATTCAGTATGACCGTGGGTATGTTTATTATGCCCGTTTCGGCCTTGTTTATGGCTGCCGGAAACATGATGCCCGAAGGAAATATTTTAGGAATGCACCCCGTTGCGTTTATGATGGTGGTGGGTATTGCTTTTCAGGGATTTGCCGAAACCTTTATTTCACCACGTTTTCTTGAATATTTTTCGTTGCAGGCTCCCAAAGGCGAAGAAGGCTTGTACCTTGGTTTTAGTCATTTACATTCGTTCCTGTCGTCTATTTTAGGTTTTGTTATGTCGGGAGTGTTGTTAGACAAATATTGCCCTGACCCGCGTTTGTTCGATACGCACGAAGAATGGGCTTCAGCAGCAAGCAATGCCCATTATATTTGGTTTTTCTTTGTAGGCATTGCAATGGTTTCGGCAGTGGCATTAATCATTTACGGGCAGGTGGTTCGTAAACTGGATAGAAACAAGAAACCAGCTTAAAAATGGTTGTTTATTAAAATAGAAAATACCTCTTTGTAGTCAGGCAAAGGGGTATTTTTTTGTTGAAACGAAATCTTTTTTGGCAGATCTTTGGGAATTCGCTTGAAATAGTTACTTTTGCGAACCAATTTTCCGCAAAGGAAGTTTGCCCGGGTGGCGGAATTGGTAGACGCGCTGGATTCAAAATCCAGTTCTGGCAACGGAGTGCGGGTTCGATTCCCGCCCCGGGTACTAGGTGAAAAACCAAATTAATGCAAAAGCGCTTAAAGTCAATGTTTTAAGCGCTTTTTTTATTGTGAGACTCTAGCAAAAAAGGTCGCACAAAACCATATTAAATGCGACTAAAATGCGACCCTGATCTAAAAGAAAAGAAGGGTCGCACGAAATTTCGTAACTCACTGATTCATTTAATTTTATTTGATACAAATTGGTTCGTTTTGCTGTTTTTAGTTCAGCTTATTAGACGTAATTTTAAAAACAGATGAAGAGCCTAAATTTTATAAAATTTATGGATTATGAGGATAAGTATTGGATTTAAATTAAAAAGATCGAAGAAGAGGAATGATGAAACAATTCCTGTTTATGTGAACATTATTTTAAACCGCCGCAGGGTAGAACTTTCAACACGAATATTTGTGTCTCCAAACAATTGGGATCCTGCAAAAGAGCGAGTTTCGGGAACAAGCAACAAAGCTAAAACGATCAACAATCGATTGGACAAAGTAGCTACAAATATTTTGGATATTTTAATCAGTTTGAAGCTCAAAACAAAAAATTTGATGTTCTGGATATCAAAAACAAACTCAATGGTGTGAGTACTGAACATGGAATCGTTGAAATGTTTGATATTTACATGAACACAATTGAGTCCAATATTGGAAAAGGATTTTCGGCAACAACTTAAAAGCATTATAAAACCTCAAAAACTCGGTTATTAAACTTTTTATCTGATGTTTATGGAAAAAAAGATTGGAACCTTGACGCTATAGATTATAAGTTTATAAACGATTTTGATATTTACCTAAAGACCAAATACAATAACAGCGTAAATACTGCCTGGTGTTATCACAAACACTTGAAGAAGGTTTTGAATATTGCAGTTGCAATGGATAATATATCGACCAATCCCTATGTGAAATTTCAAGTGAAAACAGAGAAACCTAAACGAGAGTATTTAACACAGAAAGAATTAAAGAAAATTACAATTGAATGACTTGATACGGTCAGAAATGTATTTCTCTTTGCGTGTTATACTGGTTTATCTTATGCTGATATCTCTAAGCTTTCAGAACATCATATTCGAATGGGTAATGATGGAGATGAATGGATAATTATTGACCGAACTAAGAATGATTCCAGATGCCGAATTCCTCTGTTACCAATTGCAAAAGATATTCTAAAGAAATACAAAAACTATCCAGTAAATGTGTCAAAGGGTTTGCTGTTACCGGTAAATACTAACCAAAAAATGAATGCTTATTTGAAGGAGATTTCTGATATCTGTAAGATTGAGAAGAACCTTACGATGCATGTGGCCAGGCATACATTTGCAACAACAGTTACTTTAACTAATGGAGTTCCGATTGAGACTGTGTCAAAAGTGTTAGGCCATAATTCTTTGAAGACTACACAGATTTACGCACGGATTTTAGATGTTAAGATTTCGGAGGATATGGGAAAATTGAAAACTAAATTGAAAATGTAGATTTTTGAAGTTAAGTTTTTACTCATACTTAGGTATGAAAGTCTAAGTTATCTTTAAAAAGCCAATTATAGTAACGTTTTGTGAAATTTTATAAACGTTTTTCATTTTCCATATTTTGAAGGACTAGTACCAAAATGGCTTTTAAAACATTGACTAAAATAGCGGGGAGAGTTAAAACCAAGGTCATACGCCACTTCCGATACATTCTTTTCGGTATTTTTTAGTAGAATATCTGCCGCCTTTTTTAATTTGTAAGTTAATATAAAGTCATTTGGTGTTTGACCTGTTATGGCCTTAATTTTTTTAAAGAAGATTGTTCTGCTCATACTCATTTCTGCTGCAAAATCTGTCACCGAAAATTCAGGATTAAGCAAATGGGTTTCAATTATTTGTTGCGCTTTATCAATAAAAATCTGGTCGGTCTTGTTTTGTGCTAAGCTTTTAGAATTTGTGTTCAAATCTTGGTTGAAAACGCTTTGTAGTTTTTTGCGGTTTTCAAATAGGTTTTCGATTCTTGCAACAAGCGATTCTGAGTTAAATGGTTTTGTAATGTAGGAATCGGCACCACATTTAAAACCTGAAATTTTATCTTCTTCAGATCCAAGTGCAGTCAACAATGCTATAGGAATATGGCTGGTCTTTACATTGCGTTTCAACATTTCACACATCTCAAATCCAGACATCCCAGGCATTTTTACATCTGATATAATAATATCCGGTTGGAGTTGAATTGCTTTTTCTAATCCTTGTTCTCCGCTATTAGCCAGCTCAATGTGGTATTTTTGTATAAATATGGTTTTTATAATTGACCTGATTTCAGCGTTATCGTCAACTATTAGAAGTGTGGGAGCTTCCTCTGAATCAAGTTCGCTTACCTCTTCCTTGAGATTATTAGAAAGCCTACCTGTTGTATAAATCAAGTCTTTATCCAGCGAGAACTGGTTCTCTGTAATTTTAGTGGCAATTTCGTTGTTATTGAAATGTGACCTACCCTTTTTTAAAGAAACAGTAAAAGTTGTACCTACACCTAATTCACTTTGGCACAAGATAGTTCCTTTATGTGCTTTTACAATGTTTTCAGAAAGAGCTAATCCAATACCACTTCCGTAATATTCATTGTGTTTTTTTATTTGGTCGGCTCTAAAAAAACGGTTGAATACTTTTGATACTTCATCTTTTGAAATACCTTTCCCATTATCGGAGATATGTATCTTGGTTTCAAACTGGTCGCTTTCCATTTTAATAGTCACCATGCCACCAACAACATTTGTGTGGTTAAAAGCATTTGAAAGGAGATTATAAAACACCTTATCCATTTGTCGACTATCATACCAAAGCATTTCCTTTTCAATGTTTTTTACAAACTGGTAATTAACTTTTTTCTCCTTTGCCAGCACCTGAAAAGATTCAAAAATATCATTTAAATACGGTATAATATTGTTCGACTGAACCTGAAGCCTCATGTGCCCCTGTTCCAGCTTTCTAAAATCAAGTAATTCTCTGTTAAGGTTTTTAAGTCGTTTTGAATTTCTTAGTATTTGTTGCAATGATGGTTTTATTTCTTCGGGAAGTTTATTTTTTGAAAAAATGTTTTCGATAGAACTGAGTATAATAGTTAAGGGAGTCATAAACTCGTGACTCACATTGGTAAAAAACATTAACTTATATTGATTAATTTCTTTGATTTTATCTTTTTCCGAACGTGCATTCTCTAGTTGATATTTAAGCCTTACTTTGCCCAAATAGAAATAGTTAAAAAGCAAAATTAAACCAATGATTAAAAGTGTATAAAATAAATAAGCAAACCATGTACGTGTAATTGGAGGTTTAACAATTATTTCAATACTCTCGGTTGGGGTAATGGGTGTTCCAACTGCATCGGTACCCCGTACAGAAAATGTATATTTTCCCGGATTAAGGTTGGTATAGGTTGCTGTAGAAGAAAAGCCTGCATTTACCCATTTTTCGTCAAATCCTTTTAGTTTATATTGATATTGGTTGTGATTATCCTGGTTAAAGTTACAGGCCGAGAACCCAATTTTAAAAACAGTATGATTTGGTTTTAATGTTAGCTTCTGTGTGTTTGAAATATGAGCCTGTAGTAATTGCGTATTATCGTTTGCTGATATTTCCTCATTATTTACCTCCAGGGATGAGAAAATGATATTTAAGTTAGAATTATCATGAATTAATCGTTCTTCATTGAATGAAACCAGACCTTCAATGCCGCCAACAAATAATTCTCCGTTTTTATCAAGGAAAAGTGCCTTGTGATTTAATTCACCTAGTGGGAACCCTGATTTGTGGTCATAGTTATAAAACTTTTTATTTTCTACATCAAAGCGCGTTAATCCATTTCTGGTCGAAACCCATAAATTCCCAAACCTTGATTCCTGAATACCATAAATATCATTGGAAGCAATGCCGTCCTTATCTTTTGTATACTGAGTAAAACTTTGAGTAGCTTTGTTAAACAAATACAATCCGCCACCATTTGTGCCAACCCAGAGCCTGAAATGGTGGTCTTCCAAAACATAATTAATTGCCTGGTTTTCAGGAGAATTATCATGCAAGCTCTTATTGTTATAATGCATAATCTCCCCATTTATAGGATTATAAGAAACTAAACCATGAAATTCGGTGCCTAACCATATCAAGCCTTTGCTGTCTCTTGCTAGATGATTGACAAATAGTGGGTTGGATTGATTTTCGAATATTTTAGAGTCTAATAGTTTGGAGAAGTTTCCATTTAGATTGTATTTAAATAATCCAAAATTGGTTCCAATTAGAAAATCTTCTCCAAGGGGAATTATCGATGTTACACTTTCAAATGTAACTTGCGAAGACCCAAACTTTTTATATTCAAATTTCTTTGTTTTTAAATCCAATATATTTAGACCTCCCCTGAATGTTCCAATAAGCAATTTGTCTTTAGCCAAGCATATAGTCTTAACATTGGTTTGAGATAGTCCTGTGTTGTCATTTCTTTTAGTGTAATTTGTAAAAATTTGTGTTTCGCGGTTATAATAGTCCAAACCTCCACCCTCGGTTGCAATCCAAAGGTTTTCTTTTTCATCTTCAATAATTTGGCCAATAACAGGGAAAAGAGGGGTTTGGGCTGATAATGGTTTTTTATACTTTTTATAAAGCGGATCAGAAATTTTTCCATACGAAACACCTCCAAAATAAGTTCCAGCCCAAATGATGTCATCGTTGCCAATGTACATCGAATGTACCGAGTTATGTCGTAAACTATTTTCATTATTCTTTTCAGAAAATATACTTGAAGTTGAATTGTTTTGAATATTAAAAACTGAAACACCATTAAAAGTTGCAACCCATATTCTGTTTTCACTATCCTCAATAATTTGTCTAACAATTGGACTGTTTAGATAAAATGGTTTACTAATGGTATTAATTAATGTATATTTTCTGGATTCAGTTTCATACTTAACCAAGCCTTTAGCTCCGGTACCTATCCAGAGCGACTTTTTTGAATCTACAAATAATTCAGTTAGTTCAACTGGCGCAGAAAAAGGCAATTGAAAATATTCTTTTCCTGTATTGCTTATTTTTATTATTCTTTGAGCGGTTTCATCAGCAATCCACAAATTATCTTCCAAATCAACAAATGCCGCTGTTAGTTTATTATTCCCGCCATAAGTACTAGTTGCTTTTTCGAAGATATTCTTGTGGGTATTGAAAGTAAATAAGCCAACTGGCGAAATAACAAAAATTGAGTCTCTATAAAGAACAATTCGTTCGCTGGGTACAACAAAGTTTTCAAATTTCATGGTTTTCAGGTTCAACCTTGAAACTCCTGCTCTCGTGCATACCCAAAGGTGGTTGTTTTCCTGGATTATGTGCTGAATATTATAATCTTGTATTGATGTTGAATCATTGTCACTTGGCAAGAATGTTTTCATTATTTCTCCATCCCAACAGTTTAGACCGTTTTGAGTGCCAAACCACATTCGGTTTAAATGGTCTTTATGGATTGTAAGAACCGATACTTGACTTAGCCCTTCTTTTAACCCAATATGATTAAAAGAAATATTTGAAATTGGGTCTTGTGCATGAGTATTCAATGTTAATATTGAAATGAATACTAGAGAGAAAAGTTCTAGTAGAATATTTTTCAGCTTAGGTTTCACAATGTCTTTCTTTCTGGTTCCAACGCAAAAATAACTATCTCACACTATTTCCTCTTTCCAAAAACTTTTTAATACAAGAAATTATATCATACAATCGTACCAAAAGTTCCAAAATCGTACTTTTCTTCAGGCACAAAACAGGGTATTAGACACAATATCAGACACATATGTGCTTTGTACGAATTTGAACACCATTAGCACTTTTCAAGCAAATAAGAACACTGGCTTCAGTTTATGTTTGCATTGAAAAATGGACTAAACATCATTCAATGCATTTCATAAAAAGAAAAATGAACTTATTAAAATCTAAAAGAGCAACAATTCTACTATTAATATTAATTCTGTTTGCATGTAGCGATAATAACTTTTCTATTGAGAAAAATCTCAATTTTTCTACTCAACAAATAGCATCAGCAATTGAAACTGCGTATGAGTTTGATAAAGCACCCCGGGGAATGAAAGAGGTTGGTTCGATTAAGTTTATGGATGATGAATTTGATTGGACGGAAGGTTTTTTCCCTGGACTTTGCTGGTTGCTTTACGATTATTCGCAAGATGAGGAATTTAAAAAAGCTGCCGAATATTTTCAGGCAAAATATGAAGAACATAAATACTATGCTACCAATCACGACTTGGGTTTCATTTTTAATTGTTCGTTTGGAAACGGGTATCGTATTACCGATAATAAACAGTACAAAGAAGTATTAATTACAGCCACAGAAAGTTTGATAAAAAGATATAATCCTAATGTAGGCTGTATACAATCGTGGGATACTGACCGTGGCTGGCAAAAAAGTCGTGGCTGGCAATTTCCGGTTATAATCGACAATATGATGAACCTGGAAATGTTGTTTGAAGCTACAAAACTAACGGGTAATCAAGAATACCACAACATTGCGGTAAATCATGCAAATGCAACCTTGGATAATCATTTCCGTGAAGATTTTAGTTCTTACCATGTAATAGACTATGATAAAGATTCAGGGAAGGTAAGAAACAGACATACCGCACAAGGCTATTCGCACGAGTCGGCTTGGGCGCGTGGCCAGGCCTGGGGGCTTTACGGTTTTACCATGTGCTACCGTTACACCAACGATGAACGCTATTTAAAACTGGCTGAAGAAATAGCCAATTTTCTATTAAGCCATCCGAATTTGCCCAAAGATAAAATTCCGTATTGGGACTTTGATGCCCCAAAAAATCCAGAGGCCTTACGAGATGTTTCCGCAGCCTCCATTATTTCTTCGGCCTTGCTTGAACTCGATGGGTATTCAGCAAAAGACTATAAAACACCTGCCAAAGAAATGTTAATTAGTCTTTCGTCAAAAAAATACCAAACAGGCGGAAAGGAAAATATATTGATACTTGGACACTCGGTAGGTAGTATCCCGCATGGAGCAGAAATTGATGTGCCCATTGTATATGCCGATTATTACTATGTGGAGGCACTTTTACGTCTTAGAAATCTTCAGAACAAAAAAGAATCTGATATAAAATAACAAGATAAATACTATTCAAAACCAGACGATTCATTCTTAAATGAATTATAAGTATCACTAAATAAAACGAGTATTAATTAAATCAAACTTTTCTTATGAAATCAAAGATTGTTTTAGAAGGGTTGAGGTTCTCTCTTGTATGTGTTTTTTGCATGATGATGAATCTCAGTCTTACGGCACAAGATGCCAAACAGGTAAAAGGGAAGGTCTCTGATAGCGATGGGGAGCCACTACCTGGAGTAACAGTTGTAGAAAGAGGGACTTCAAATGGAGCAGTTACCGATATTGATGGTAATTATTCTGTTACAGTACCTGCCGACTGCATATTACAGTTTTCGTTTGTCGGAATGACAACGCAAGAAGTGCCTGTTGAGGGCAAATCAACAATTAATGTTACCATGCAAGCCGACGTTATCGGACTTGAAGAAGTTATTGCTGTTGGTTATGGTACGCAAAAAAAAGCAGACTTAACGGGTTCTGTTTCTCAGATTGGAGGAGAAAAACTATTGGCAGCACCAACGCCAAACTTATCAACAGCTTTAACGGGTAAAATGACTGGAGTTATTACACGTCAAACCAGTGGTCAACCCGGTGAAGACAATGCCACTTTCTACATTCGTGGTAAAAGTACTTTTGGAAACAATAGCGCTCTTGTTTTGGTTGATGGTATTGAACGTGATTTTAAACGTATCGATCCCAATGAGATTGAAAGTGTAACCATTTTGAAAGATGCGGCATCGGCTGCTATTTACGGTGCACGTGCTGCTAATGGTGTAATTCTTATTACCACAAAACGTGGTGGAAATATGGAGCCGAGCGTAACTTATACGGGTACATTTGGTGTTCAGTCGCCGACTTTTAAGCCTGAAATGATGGACGCTGGGCAGTTTGCACGATACTTTAGTGAAGCGTCAGCAAACCAGGGAGATTTGCCACCATTCACGAATGAGCAAATACAGCAGTATGAAAATGGAACTTTACCTCATACCGATTGGTGGGGAGAAGTTATGGATGACACAGCACCTATCCAGCAACACAATATTTCTATTAATGGGGGCACAAAAAAGACCAAATTCTTTGTTTCTCTTGGTTACCTCGATCAAGGTGGTTTGTATGATCTGGCATGGTTGAAAAAATACAGTGTTCGCTCAAATATTGACACTGAAATTACAAAAGACTTAAAATTGAGTTTAGATATAGCCGCACGACAAGAAAAGGATAGTGAATCACCAGATGAAGCCTGGAATCTTTTATTAAACTCTCAGCCAACGGTTAGACCCTATGTGCCCGATCATATTGAGCCCGGAGGTTTACATTACAACGGTACCAACGTGAGTCCAATTGGTAGAGCCTTGCATTCAGGATACGAAGAAGATAAACGTTCGATTTTTCAAAGCACACTATCTGCTCAATACAGTTTCCCATTTATTAAGGGCTTGAATGCAAAATTCTCCTTCTCATACGATCAAACTGATTCGAAAAATAAAGAATGGAAACTACCCTATACGTTCTATGTTTACGATGAAGCAAACGATATCGCTGATGAGTTTCAGAGTTTAAGTAAAATATCCTTAAGCCAAAGGTCGGCTGAGTGGAACCAAAAGACTTTGCAAGCTTCATTAAATTACGACCGTACATTTGGTGAGCACAATGTAAGTGGGGTTTTCGTGTATGAACAAGCTGAGATTTCTAGCGACAATATTTGGGCGTATCGCGAGCAGTTTTTGTCAGATGCCATAGACCAGCTTTTCGCAGGTAGCAACATTAACAAGGACAATAACGGATCGGCATATGAAACGGCACGTAAAGGGTACGTGGGAAGAGTAGGTTATAACTACAAAGGAAAATACTATGCGCAGGTTAATGCCAGGTACGATGGTTCGTATAACTTCCCTGATGAAGGGCGTTGGGGCTTATTCCCTGCTTTCTCTTTTGGTTGGAGAATGTCGGATGAAAGCTTTATGGAAAATGTAGAATGGTTAGATAACTTAAAATTCAGAGCTTCGTGGGGACAATACGGAAACGACCGTATTTCGGCTTATCAATATTTGTCAGGTTTTGCTTTCAACAACGGAAAAGGAATGATTTTAGGCGATGGCAATCTTAGTCAGGCCATTCGTGAAACTAGTTTGGCGAATCCCGATATTACCTGGGAAACAGCAACTAGCTCGAACATTGGTTTCGAATATGCAATCCTGAACGGTAAAATTTCAGGAGAATTCGACTACTTTAATAAAAGAACTGAAGACATTTTGATGTACAGAAATGCATCTGTACCACAAACATTTGGTGCGAGCTTACCGCGCGAAAACCTGGGTATTGTGGAAAACAATGGATTCGAAGCCATATTACGTTATAACGAGCAAATTGGTGAGTTCCGTTTTAACATTGAAGGTAACGTAACATTTGCGAAAAGTGAAGTAATTGAAATTGACGAACCGGTTGATGTACCTGATAGGTTGAAAAGAACCGGTTTACCATTCGACCAATTTTTCGGTTTAGAAGCAATGGGCTTATTTACGTCACAGTCCGAAATTGACAGTTGGGCCATTCAGGACAACAATGATAATTCGTCGATCCAAACCGGAGATATTAAATATGTTGACTACTCGGGACCTGATGGCGAGCCTGATGGGGTAATTGATGGTTACGATATTCACCAAATAGGTAGAAGTCAAATTCCTGAGTTGGTTTACGGTTTTAACCTTTCAGCTAATTTTAGAAACTGGGATTTAACTGCCAATTTCCAAGGCGCATCACGCTACGACCAATACACCTTTATTGATGGCTTTGGCTTAAAATCAAACTCAATGGCTGTTTTAACCGATGCTTATCATGAAAATAATCCTGATGGAAAATACCCTCGTCAGTATGTTGGACAAAAGCCTAACAACAAAGAATTCTCGTCATTCTGGTTAAACAAGGGAAATTACCTGAAATTAAGAAACGTAGAATTGGCGTATACACTGGTAGACATTAATTTCTTGAACTCAGTAGGAATCGATCATGTTAGACTTTCTGTATCGGGTAATAATGTTTTAACCCTTGCCAAGTATAAAGTTTTCGACCCCGAAAGACCTTACAAGTCAGGCAATCCACTATACTATCCACAAATGAAAACATGGAACTTTGGAGTTAACGTTAAATTCTAATTTTAAACGAAATGAAAATGAAAAATATAAATAGACTGTTAGTTATTTTTGTTTTTGCTGCACTGTTTGTTTCGTGCAACGAAGATTATCTCGACAGACCGCCACTTGATAAAATCTCGAGTGAAGCTGTTGCTCAAAGTGAAGGATATGCTGAGGCATATTTGTGGGAAATTTACGCATTCATGCCCAATGGTTTTTGCCGTACCAGCGGCCATAATATGGGTGGATACGGAGGAACTTCAATGATTGATCAAAGTACCGGAATCGCTGTTTCTAAATCGGGTTGGATTGAAACACAGAACGTTATTACACCCGGGAAAATGAGTCCAACTAATAATCCTTATAACAATTGGAAACAGTTGTACCAAAGTATTTATAAAGCCAATAATCTAATTGAAATTTTAGATGCCGGGGTAGAATTTGATGCAGATGTGGCAGCAAGAATAAAAGCAGAGGCTCGATTTGTAAGAGCTTTTCAATATTTCGATTTAGCCAGAAGATGGGGTGACGTACCTCTTATTACCGAAACGCAGAGTGCCGAAAACATTGAGGATGTTTTGGTAGCCAGAACACCGGTAGCTGATGTTTATGCATTTATTGACACTGAATACGCAGCAATTGCAGAAATACTTCCTTCTGCTAAAGATTTGCCGGATTCGGAATTAGGAAGAGCTACGAAAGAAGCTTGTTGGGCTTTTAATGGAAGAGCACAGTTGTTTGCCAAAAATTATGCGCGCGCTGCCGAAATGAGTAAAAAAGTTATGCAGTCGGGAGCTTATCAATTAGCTGATGATTATGAAGCGCTTTTCTCCGATCACGGAGGTAACAAAGAAGTAATTTGGGAACTTCTGTTTAACGGAGCTGAAAAAGGAAATGGAATTGACATGGTTGGTTTACCATTTACTTATCGTGCCGACTGGGGTGCGCAAATAAACCCAACACAGGAGTTTATTGATGAGTATGAAATGAAGGATGGTTCTAAATTCGATTGGGATAATCCTGAACATGCTGCTGCTCCATACGAAAATCGCGATAGTCGCTTTAGTGCTACAATTTTACATCATGGTTCTCCTTTCAAAGGTAGAGATTTGGATGTTTTGTGTAAATGGGATGCTGATTTAGGTAAGTATGTTGGTGTAGGAGGCGATGCTCCTTTACGAACAGGTTTGCATACCATTTCGGGTTACTATGTGCGTAAGTTTATGGATCCAACTGCTCCTTTCGGAATCAATTTCGGAGAAGGAAAACAAAGTTGGAAAGAGATGCGTTTGGCCGAAGTTTTATTAAACTATGCCGAAGCTCAAAATGAAATTGCAGGTCCTGATGCTTCTGTTTATGACGCAATAAATCAAGTTCGTGTGCGTGCCGGGCAACCTGAGCTACCAAGTGGTTTAAGCAAAGAAGAAATGGTTGAGAAAATACGTCATGAAAAACTGATTGAATTGGCATTGGAAGGTCATCGTTTTTGGGACATAAGAAGATGGGGCATTGCCAAAGACTTGTTACACGAGAAATACTGGACAGGTATGATGGTTTATGAAAATGAGGATGGCACCTTTGGCTACCATAAATACCCAATGGATTTTCGTCCTAAACAGATTTTCTTAGACAAACATTATTTATTCCCTATTCCACAAGGGGAAATGGAAAAAAATCCTAACCTGGCTCAGAATCCAGGCTATTAAACCAACTTTAGTTTGATAAACAACATAGTTTGATAGTTTAGTTAGATAGTTAGTTAATGGAGAGAACTCAGGACTTTTTATTCAGGTCCGGGGTTTCTCTCCTATTTCTAACTAAATTGCATCTGTTTAAAGGATATGTATTGTGTTTTGAGAAATATGTGACAACAAAAAGTTGTTTGCTGACCTAATCTGGTGGGAATTAATCTTTGAAAACAATAGTACATGTCGAATAATAAAAGCTACACACTTATGACTAAACCAACAAAAAAGAAAAGAATGAAGCATGTTGTTCCAAACCGTAAAATTATCACTCTCATTTTTGTAACAATTATAGTGTTAACTGCCTTTCTATCGTCATGCACTCAATCTGAAAAGAATTGTAATCCAGCACCTAATATCCTTTTTTGTATAGCCGACGATGCCTCGTGGCAACATTTCGGCGCTTATGGCTGCGATTGGGTAAAAACACCGGGTTTCGATCGGGTAGCAGAATCGGGGCTTCTGTTTCAAAATGCCTATACTCCAAATGCTAAATGTGCACCATCACGTTCGTGTATTATTACCGGCCTGAACAGCTGGCAGTTAAAAGCGGCCGCTAACCATGTTCCTTTTTTTCCACAAGAATTCCATTCCTACGTTGAAATACTAAGCGAAAATGGGTTTCTTGTGGGAACAACTGGCAAAGGTTGGGCTCCCGGGAAAGCACTGGATAAGGAAGGTAAAAATAGAGAGTTGACTGGAAAATTCTACAACTATATAAAGTTAACTCCTCCAACCAAATTAATCAGCGACATTGATTACACTGCAAACTTTAAAAGCTTCCTGAAAGAGAGAAAAGATAAACAACCCTTCTGTTTTTGGTATGGCGGAATAGAGCCACATAGGTTTTATGAATATGGCTCAGGTGCTAAAATCGGTGGAAAAGATATAAAAGAAATAGATGAAGTTCCAGCTTTTTGGCCCGACGTCGATACCGTAAGAAACGACTTGCTTGATTATGCTTTCGAAATTGAACACTTCGATGCTCATCTTACAAAGATGCTTCATCATCTCAACGATATTGGTGAACTGGAAAATACCATTGTAATTGTAACTGCCGATAACGGAATGCCTTTCCCACGTGTAAAAGGACAAGTGTATGAATACTCCAATCATTTACCCTTGGCAATTATGTGGCCCAAAGGCATAAAAAATCCGGGAAGAAAAATTCGAGACCATGTAAATTTTATCGACTTTGCACCAACCTTTCTTGAAATAGCGGGTATCAATTTCTCGAAATCGAAAATGCAAAAAATGGAGGGAAGAAGTTTAACAGAAATATTTAATTCTGAAAAAGAAGGACAGGTGATTCCCGAACGCGATTTTGTTTTGGTGGGTAAAGAACGCCATGACCTTGGCAGACCCGGAGATACCGGTTACCCTGTTCGGGGGATTTTCAAAAATAATATGCTTTATCTTCATAACTACCATATTGACCGCTGGCCTGCAGGAAATCCTGAAACCGGCTATTTGAATTGCGACGGAGGCGCGACCAAGTCCTATATTCTAAACCAACGTCGTCATTCAGCTGAAATGAAATATTGGGAATTAAATTTTGGGAAACGAACCAGTGAAGAGTTGTACGATATAAAAGCTGATCCCTATTGTATGAATAACCTCATTGATAATCCTGATTATGCATCGCAAGCAGCCACATTAAAAAACGAAATGAAAGAAAAGCTCACACAACAAAACGATCCACGCATTCTAGGTAATGGTAAAGTTTTTATGAGCTATCCTTATGCGGAAGAT
Organism: uncultured Draconibacterium sp.; assembly: GCF_963676735.1. Lineage (NCBI taxonomy): Bacteria > Pseudomonadati > Bacteroidota > Bacteroidia > Marinilabiliales > Prolixibacteraceae > Draconibacterium > uncultured Draconibacterium sp. Next base: position 4,537,461 of record NZ_OY781464.1, read on the forward strand.
AACAGGGGGATGTACGAGAAACTAATGGCTGGCGAAGAGGTAAATACCGGCTGGGTTTACGATAGCGATTTTGAACTGGATTTTGTAGAAAACAATAAAAAATAAAATGAATACATCGATGAAAGCATTGAGTTTAATAGTGTTGGCGTTGGTTTTGTTTGGTTTCAATACGGTTGCAAAAGATAAAAAACCTATACAAAAACTCTGGTGGGCTGGTATCACTTCTCAAGGGCAGCTAATGCCAATAACCAAAACATACCAAGCAAACTTTATTGGCGACACATACGGAAACCAGGTTCAACCTTTGTTGTTGTCGAACCATGGAGAATTAGTTTGGAGTGAAAAACCTTTTTCTTTTAAAATTGAAAATGGTGAAGTGAAAATCCAGGAGGCAAAAGGAGAAATAATAAAAAAGAAGGTTGGTAATAATCTGCGAAGTGCTTATTTGTACGCTTCTCAAAATTATTTCCCTCCACAAGGGGTTTTACCCGATGAATTGTTGTTTTCATCGCCCCAATACAACACCTGGATTGAGTTGATGTACGACCAGAATCAGGAAGATATTCTGAAATATGCACACGATATCATCGACAATGGTTTTCCTCCGGGTGTGTTAATGATCGACGATAACTGGCAGGAAGATTATGGGAAATGGGATTTTCATCCGGGGCGTTTCCCAAATCCAAAAGCAATGATGGATGAGCTGCATGATCTAGGCTTTAAAGTAATGATGTGGGTTTGTCCGTTTGTAAGTCCCGATTGCGATGTGTATCGCGATTTGGCTTCAAAGGGTGCCTTTCTGATAAATGCCGATAAAGTTCCACAAAATTCAACCATGCCAACTAATATAGGTGGTAAAGATAAACCTGAGATTGTTGGGTGGTGGAATGGTTTTAGTGCTGTACTCGATTTGTCGCAACCAGTTGCGGAAGAATGGTTTAAAGCTCAATTAGATTATTTGCAAGATGAATACGGAGTTGACGGATTTAAATTAGATGCCGGCGATGCAGAATATTACACCAAAGGTGTTAGCGCAAGCAAAGTTTCTGCCAATGAGCAATCATCTTTATTTGGTAAAATAGGACTGGATTATCCATTAAACGAATACCGGGCAGTTTGGAAACTGGGAGGACAACCACTGGTTCAGCGCCTTCGCGATAAGGCACACAATTGGCCCGATTTAAGAAAACTGGTTCCATCCATGCTTCTTCAGGGAATAATGGGCTATTACTTTAATTGCCCCGATATGATCGGTGGAGGCGAATTCACTTCTTTCCTTAACGGCGCAACCATCGACCAGGAACTGATTGTACGATCGGCACAGTGCCATGCCTTAATGCCAATGATGCAGTTTTCTGTAGCTCCATGGCGAATTTTAGACGAAGAGCATTTTGCAGCGGTAAAAGCTGTTGTTGAGGTAAGACAGGAATTCAGTGATTATATTTTGGAAGAAGCTAGAAAAACAGCAAAAACAGGTGAACCAATCATTCGTTCGCTTGAATATGCTTACCCGGGGAATAAATATGGTTTGGTGAATCAACAGTTTTTAATTGGTGATAAACTACTGGTAGCACCTGTTGTAGAAAAGGGTGTAACAGAACACAAGGTTTTTCTTCCCGAGGGAAAATGGAAAGCATGGAATGGGAAAGTGTTCAAAGGAAATAAAGAAATTACAGTTTCTGTAAGCTTGAGTGATTTGCCTTATTTCGAAAAACTATAATCGTGTTTTACGATCATTTTGTAGCCGTTCAATAATATGGAAGTTTTCTTTCCTGGTTATAATGATCTGCATAACCAAAAACAAATAATACAAATTTCTAATTCGTATTATATTCAGTTAATTAAAACAAAAATGAATTCATTTAAACGACGAAGCTTTTTACTATACACAATATTTTCAATGTCATTAGTGATTAATTTAATGGCACAGGATGTTCCAAAATATTCAATTGGCGGCTATTATCCACTTGAAAACAGTGGACGCGAATATTATAATTTTAATGTTGGGTGGCTTTTTGTTAAGTCCGATGTTCCTGAAGCTCATCAACGTAATTTCGACGATTCAACCTGGGATGTTGTTAGTTGCCCACATGGACTAGAGTTACTTCCGGCAGAAGCTAGTGGCTGTATTAACTATCAGGGACCAGCTTGGTATCGTAAACATTTCACCCCGGATGAAAACTTAAAAGGTCGTCAAACAATGCTCTATTTTGAAGCTGTTATGGGCAAGAGTAAAGTTTGGGTAAATGGGAAATTGGTAAAGGAACATTTTGGCGGTTATTTGCCCATTGCTATTGATTTAACAAATGAATTGGAATTTGGCAGGGACAATGTGATTGCAGTTTGGGCAGATAACAGCGATGATGCCAATTATCCGCCTGGTAAACCTCAAAATGTTTTAGATTTCACCTATTTCGGAGGTATTTATCGAGATGTTTGGCTAATAGCACAAAACAATGTTTTTATAACGAACCAGAATTTTGTAGACAAAGTTGCAGGAGGCGGGGTAAGTGTTCATTTTGAAGATTTAAATGAAGAAAATGTTACAGTATGTATAGATGTTGATTTACAAAATGATTTAAAAACACATCAAAAGATTAAAGTATTGGCTGAACTTTCTGAACCAAGAGGTGCTGCAGTTGCCAATTCTAAATCAATGGTTAAGATTTCAAAAGAATCATTGGCACAAAAAAGTTATAAATTGAAAGTTTCCAATCCCAAATTATGGACTCCTGATAATCCTTTCCTGTATAATTTGGATGTTAAACTTACAAACGAGAAAGGTAAAATACTTGATGGAGTGCGGTTAAAAGTTGGTCTTCGCAGTATTGAATTTCGCGGAGAGCATGGCTTTTATTTAAACGGTAAGCCCTTTGATGGTAAATTACTCGGTGTGAATCGTCACCAGGATTATGCATACGTGGGCAATGCACTACCCAACAGCGGACAGTGGCGCGATGCTAAAAAGTTTAAAGATACCGGTATGAATATCGTTCGTGCCGCACATTACCCCATGGATGCGGCTTTTATGGATGCTTGCGATGCCTTAGGGCTATTTGTAATTGTTGCCACCCCGGGATGGCAGTTTTGGAACACTGAAAATCCCGATTTTGAACAACGGGTGTACAGCGATATCCGTCGTATGGTGAGGCGTGACCGAAACCGTCCGAGTGTAATAATGTGGGAACCCATTCTTAACGAAACCAATTACCCGGAAAGATTTGGAATTACAGCACATAAAATAACACACGAGGAATATCCGTGGCCTGGCTGTCAAACAGCAAGCGATGCTCGTGAAATAGCCAAAGGATATGAGGTTTATGATGTATATTATTTTGCACTAAAGGGAAGTGGGAAAAGCTCTTTTAGGCGTGAGTTTGGCGATAATGTGGATGATTTTTTTGCCCATAATTCAAATAGTCGTTGTGCAATCGAATGGGGCGAATATCCTCAACTCAAGCAGTCATTACATTATGCCGAATGGTTGGATGGTTTTATTCGCAGGGAACCATGGCATACCGGAGGAGCACTTTGGGCGGGAATTGACCATCAACGCGGATATCACGCCGATCCATTTTACGGTGGCATATTCGATGTTTTTCGTCGACCCAAAATGAGCTATTATCTTCTTAGTACCCTTCGAAATCCGAACATTATTCGAAACGATGTTGAGTCTGGCCCAATGGTACACATCGCCAATGAGTTAACGCCCTTTTCCGGTAAAGATATCGTAGTATTTACCAATTGCGAACAGGTTCGTTTAAGCATGTATGGTGGCGAACCCATTATTCAAGATGCACCCGGGAAAGAATCACTTATGCCAGTGGTGTTCGAAAATGCTTTCGATTTTATGGCATTTAAACAGCTCAACCGCCAGATGGAAAAAATTGATGGTTATGACAGGCTAAATGTAAAAGTAGAAGGCTTAATTGACGGGAAGGTAGTTGCTGTTCATAATCGATTAGCATCGCGCCAAACAACTAAAATACAATTGCGTGTTGATGATGAAGGGATTCCTCTGGCTGCGGATGGCAGTGATTTTGTTCCGGTTATTGCTGAAATTGTAGATTCTCGTGGGGTCGTAAAACGTCTAAATCAATCTGATATAAAATTTGAGGTTTCAGGTGAGGGCAGAATAATTGGCGATGCGTCCATTGGCGCTAACCCAAGGCGCATTCAATGGGGGTCGGCACCTGTTTTAATCCAGAGTACAACAACACCCGGTAAAATAAATGTTAGCGCTCAAATGGTTTATGAAGGCAAACTTCGCCCCTTGGGTGGTGAGCTTGAAATCGTTTCACAAAATTCACCAATGAAACTATTATATTCTCAAGAGCCATGTCAAACAAGGGTAAAAACTGATAGGGTTCAGGAAGTAGATGCTGAAGAAGTTGAAAAACTTAAAAAGCAACTCCAACAAGCTCATTTTGAATTGAATCAGCTTAAATTGAAGGAAGTTGGTAAAGAACAGCATGCTTCACCAGCCGATGAGGGCAAAGCTGATCCAGAATCAAAAAATAAATAATTACTCGGGTAAATCTTGAGACTTAAAACGATACGAAATGATATTAAAAAAGGTAATACTGTTTGCGATAATAGCCTTAGTTGGCTTGCTAAGTGTCAGCAGAGTAAGTAGTTACGACTCAGCTAAAGAACCATCGGTTGTAACCATTGATGGTAAAAAGGGTATCAAACTGACCGGCTTCCATCCCATTTTGAAAGAACGACCTCGCTTGATTGCAAAACCGGAGGATAAAGCTCGGATGCAGGAAGCTATCGCCAGCGGCAATGGTGGAAAAAAATACCAAGAACTTGCAAAGAAACTGGCACCATATATCGAACAACACCAAAAGGATCCCGATTACCTGATGAGTCGGATGCCCATGCATTGGGGAGAGGGAAAGCATTATACTCATTTTCCTGCCTATCCTGAAACGGAACCTGTTGACTGGAACTCTTTCGATTCTCCTTATAATTATGAAGTTCCATTTCAGTTAAAACCTTATGACCTGGATGCCAGTAAACGTTCAGGAAATGCTCCCGTACCAACTATTAGGGTTGGATACCATTTCGACAATATAAAAACTGGCGCAGGCAATAGAACGGCCTGGTTAAATCTGGGAGAGATTGATGCTTATTGCGGTGAGCTTGTTTATGTTGGTGACCAATACGTTAAAGACCACAAAGAATATGCACCATGGACCGGGCATGGGGTGGAGCAATATTTGATAAAAATATCGAGGTTGGCGTCTGATGCTGCATTGCTTTACTTTTGGACCAATGAAGAGAAGTATGCCCAATTTGCATGCGATTATTTAATGCAATTTACCCTGGCGTTCTATTTTCAAGATCCGTTCAACAAAATTAATACTACAGAAAGGTTTATTAGCAGAACAGCTTTTAATGGGATGGATATTAACTCTTCCTATTTGCGTGTTTATGCCAATATTTATGATTTATGTTACGATTATCTTCAGGAAAATGAAAAACATTATCTAAGCGGGGATTTTTATCCACACCGTGAAGGAGAAGTTGATAAAGTTGCTCTTTGGAAAGAAATGAAGGACAAGAAAATCAGCGATGTTATCGACCAAACCTTCTACAAATTTGCCTATGAAATAATGGACATGGTATTGGTTGGTAGCCTTGACGCGTTAAACAACCACTGTATATGGTCGCAACAAAGCGCCGACTTTTTTCTTGCCATTGAAAATGACACACTACGTGCCAAAGGAATGGATGTTATTGTATACAGCGATGAGCTGTGCAAAGAACGAATGGCTGTTTGGGGGCGACCTACCTGTTTCGGAAGTTTACCCATCAATAAACAGGTTGAGTATGGGTTTTCTGATGAGGGGTACTGGACGGAGTCTACAACATACCTACCCATTGCTACGGGTAGAGTTATTGGCTTGCTAAAAACGCTTGATCGACATGGTTACAATCTATGGGAGCAAAATACAGCGGCATTAAAATCATTCTGGGCACCTTTCCGCCTGATGTATCCAAACAGGCATCTGGCAGCCTATGGCGATGCTTATAATGTGTCTCAAAAGAAATCAGGCATTGGAAATATGTACCAACTGGCAGTGAAGAATAATTTGCCCGAAGCCGAAGATTTAAAATACAAAGTTAAATGGGCAATAGATAATGGTTTTAGCAAACCGCTTTCTCAAGAGGAAATGAAAGAACTGCCGGAAAGCTCAGGAATTGAATTACCAAGAACAGATTTAATAAAATATGTTCCGCTTTATTTACAGCGTAATAATGCACTCGACAAGGAGAATGGATTAATGGCTACCATGTATTGTGGAAATTACACCCATTGCCAACCCGAAGGCATTAGCATGGAACTTTATGGAAAAGGATTTAAACCGGTTCCTCACGTAGGTTATACGGTTTTTGGCTCAAAACTGCATAAAGAATACCAAAATAGAACAGGTTCTAAGAATACTGTAATTCCAGGCAATTTGCCTTTAACTCATGACGATATGATGTCCGGTAAATACGACTTGCAGCTCTATGCCATGGAACCTATGCCGAATAAGCAAGCGGTTTCTGAATCCATGTCGTTCATTGAAACCTCGCTTCCTTATGGAGGCAAGCAAAGAAGAAATATTGCCTTAATCAGAACATCTGAAACAACAGGGTTCTATGTTGATATTTTTCGTTCTTCAAATCCTGAAAGTAACGAATATCGCTTGCACAGTATTGGTAACAATTTTTCTGTTTTTAATGGAAAAACAGCATTATCCTACGTTGATGATCCGGGGCATCGGGATGAAAAGTTGGGCGATCACTTCTTGAAAGATCGTAAAATGTTTGATGGAAAGCTTACCGAAAACCTTCAAGCCATTTTTAATTTTCGTGATGAAGAAAACAATCGCGTCCTGGAGTTCAATGTTCATATGCTGGGAAGAGAGGAATATAAAGTTTGTACCGCTACCGGTGAACCTCGAACCGCTGCGGATAAACCTTTCAACGAAATGCGCTCCCCTGCCCTGTTTGTGGATATTGAAGGTGAAGCGTGGAAGCGCCCCTTTATCAGTGTCTATGAAACAGCAGAAAAGGAAGAAAGCAATATACGATCAATTAAACGCCTTGTAGACGATGGACCCTTTGTTGCCGTAGAAGTCAATGATGCTTCAGGAAAATATACGGTGATGAGTTCTGACTCTCCTGAATTGCATAATAGTTGCGAAGGTTGGCATTTTCAGGGAACCTATGCTGTAATTAAGGAAGGCGAAGATTCGATGGAGGTGTACCTTGGAAAAGGAAAAAGTTTAGGAAACGATAAGCTTAAAATAACTTCGAAAAATGGAGAAGAGATTTCAGCTTCATTAAGGATTTATAAAAACAAGGTGGAGATTTACAGTACGCATAATTGTGAATTAGAACTTAATGGGAAAAAGCATAAGATAAAAGCGAAAGTAAAGTCAGCAATTTAATAAAAATAGTATAGGTCATGAGAATATTTTTTTCAACAGTAATTCTTTTTTTAGTTACCATAAATGTAGTGGCACAAGAAAGACCATTTGAAAAGTATAACAATACGTGGGCTACCTTGTGGTATCACCAAACGCCGGAATGGTTTCAAGATGCTAAGTTTGGTATTTATACCCATTGGACACCCACAACTATTGGATGTGAAAAAACAGGAGCAGGGTGGTATCCTTTTCATATGTACCAGCACGATGGAACATATGGTGGTAAGATGCAAAAGCAAAGCGATGAACCTCATAAGGCTTATACTTACCATGTAAAAACCTATGGCGACCCTAAAGACTTTGGCTGGAAAGATGTAATAAAAACATTTAAGCCAACTAAGTTTGATGCAAAGGAATGGGTTGATTTGTTTGAAAAAGCGGGGGCAAAGTTTGCCGGTCCTGTTGCCATTCATCATGGTGGATATGCAATGTGGAATAGCGAGGTAACGCGTTGGAATGCTAACGATATGGCTGGTTTTGACCCATCGGCTGAGTTAGAAAAAGAAATTCGGAAACGAGGGATGAAATACATTGCATCATTTCATCATAGTCATACCTGGCGGTATTTTATTCCTTCTTACCAATTTGATGGTTCTGACCCAAACTATGTTGATCTATATTTTGAACCACACAATTATGGCGATCCCTTATCGCCACGGTTCATAAAATGGTGGAGAGGTTTGCTTGATGAATACCTTGAAAAGTATGATCCTGACATGGTGTGGTTCGATATGGGAAGCTGCGACATTCCTACAACATCGGTTATGTATCCGTTTTTGGCTCACTATTACAACCACGCAGAAGATAACAATAAAGAAGTAGCAGTAACCTACAAAAATTATGTAGCAAAGTTACCCGGAGGAACTGTGGATTATGAAAAAGGAAGGGTGCAAACAAAACAAAAAGGGCCCTGGTTAACCGATGATTCAGTGACTCCAAGTTGGTTTTGCTCCGGTGAAGATGGAACCAAAAATGCCAATGATGTTATTGATATCTTAGTAGATATTGTAAGTAAAAATGGGTGTTTACTGTTAAATATTGGGCCTAATTCAGACGGGGAAATTTCGGAATATGATAAAAATGTTTTGCTTGAAATTGGAAAATGGTTGGATGTTAACGGAGAAGCAATCTACAACACTCGAACATGGGACATTGCAGAAGAAGGACCAACAAATTTAGGGAGTGATGGCGGAAGTTTTATAGAACATGAGATAACCTACACCAACGAAGATATTCGTTTTACGCGCAATAAGGCAAATACAATTTTATATGCTACAGCATTACAATGGGCAGGCGAAAAAATGACCATTAAAACACTTGCCAAGTCCGATTTAAGCTCCTTGAAAAAGGCGACCTTACTGGGATCGGGTAAAAAATTAAAATGGGAACAAACCGAAGAAGGGCTGGTAATAAATATGTCCCAAAAACCGGAATATGAGCATGCTTACACGATAAAACTGGAATTTAAAAACGAAATTCCTGCTGTGAAGTAAGAAAAGAAAGATTCATCTTGATAACTAACTATTTAGGCAAATGAAAACAATATTACTGGCTCTGGGGATAATCGCAACAATTGCTCTAAATGCCCAACAAACCTACACCGCTTCCTGGGAATCTCTCAAGAATTACGAAGCCCCGGAATGGTACGAAGATGCGAAACTAGGATTTTGGGTACACTGGGGAGTTTATTCTGTTCCGGCATTTAAAGGCGGACATGCTGCCGAATGGTACGGCAGATGGATGTATTGCCAGGAAGATCAAAGCAGCCGAAACAACCAGGGACTTGCCACTCATTTGCATCACAATGAGAAATACGGACCTCCTGAAAAATTTGGTTATAAAGATTTCATACCGCAATTTAGAGCAGAGAATTTCAATGCCGACGAATGGGCAGAACTTTGTGTGCGCGGTGGTGCGAAATTCTTTACCATGATGGGTGCACACCACGATGCATTTTTGCTATGGGACTCAAAACTCAGTAAATGGAATTCAGCCAACATGGGGCCCAAACGCGACCTTGTAGGTGAAATGGCAAATGCCGCAAAGAAGAAAGGGTTAAAATTTGGTGTATCGAACCATACGGCATGGAATTATTGCTTTTTCCAGTGGAATCATATCAACCGTTACGATGCCACAAATCCGGAATATCAGGATTTGTATGGAAACCCGATTATTCAGCCCAGTGCAGATACCGTTCGAATTGCAAGCGGTGAAACACGAAAAACATGGATTCCACGTTCACGGGGCTTAGCTCAGCCTTCAGAAAGGGATATGAACCGTTGGTTAGACCGCACCAAAGAATTGGCTGACTTATACAAACCCGACCTGTATTACTTCGACTGGGGTTTCAATCCTGAAATCTGGGAATCGCGTAAACAGGAGTTTGGTGCTTTCTACTATAACAATGCCATTGAGGCCGGGAAAGGTGAATATGGGAAACCTGAGGTAGTAATTAATTATAAAGGTTGGGCTACCTGGCAAAATGGAGCAGCCGTACGTGACTTTGAGCGTGGAGGGATGGACGACATAGCAGACATGGTTTGGCAAACCGACGATTGCGTTTACGACGATCACAACTGGGGGTTTGTTGCCGGCACACCCATAAAACCTACCAACATGATTGTTGATCAGCTTATGGACATTGTGAGCAAACGTGGTGTTTTAATGCTTTCCTTCGCTCCTAAACCGGATGGGACATTTCCTGAAGAACAAAAGAAAATGATGCTCGAATTGGGCGACTGGTTAGCCATTTGCGGTGAAGCGGTATATGCTACCCGCCCGTACGATATTTTTGGTCAAGTGGGAACCCTTTGGGGAGAACGAAATGAAACAGGGATGAAAATGTACACCGCTACAACACATGACGTTCGATTTACCAGAAATAAAGAAAATACAATTTTGTATGCAACCATGTTAAAATGGCCCGAAAACAACAAAATAAATATTGAGGCACTGATTTCCATCGATTTAAAAAATCTGAATTCAATCAAATTGGTTGGTGCCAAAGGGAAAGTAAAATATAAGCAAAGCCAAAACGGATTGGAAATTACATTGCCCGAAAAGCCGGATTATGATTATGCTTACCCGGTAAAACTGGAATTTAAAAACGAAATTCCCGCAGTGAAGTAAGAAAATAAATTAGCATGAATACAAAGAAATTAGACTTATGTATAGGTGGGGGCAGAAATATCTTTTCGATGCTTGCAAAAGTCTGTTTCCAAATTTGCATGATTGGTATTTGTTTGCTAATAGGATGTCAATCAAACCAGGAAAGAAAAGCAGGAACGCATATTAATTACAGCACAACTCCTGCAACCAAGTGGCAGCATGCCATGGTTAGCGGGAATGGTGTTCAAGGAATTATGGTGATGGGAAATCCCAAAAAAGAACGAATCATTCTTAACCATGAGTTTTGTTACGAGTTTTTAGGAACAGAAGACTACCTGCCTCCCAATTATTCCAACATCGTAAACGACATCAAACAGCTACATCTTGAACGAAAGTACCTCGAAGCTGATAATCTGTTTAAAAAGACTTTGGAAGAAAAGGGCTTTCCCGGAATGTTGATAACAGACCCTTATCATCCGGCTGCAACATTGGTTATTGAACAGGATTTTAACGGCGAAGCTCAAAACTATTGTCGGTCAACAAATTATACCAATGGCGAGTTGCAGGTAAAATGGGACAATGGTAAAGCCGAATACAAAAGAGCATCCTTTGTTTCTCGCCCCGATGATGTTATTGTTACCCGAATTGAATCGTCCCAGGAGGGAGATGTAAATGTTAGCTTATGCCTTGAAAATCAATTTAAATTGGAAGTTAATGAGGATAAAACATGGAGCAATTTTATCGATGATAACATTAAACGAATGTATCCCGACCGATTGGATGAGTTAAATACTCCGTTAGTTCATCCTGTTAAGCAGGAAGTTGCTGACAATTGGATGACTTTTCGGGTACAGTACCAAATTTACGACAGGGGCTATGAAGTGATTTCGCAGGTTCGAAACAACAAAGGAACAATTGAAGTAAAAGATGGTAAGATTGTGGTTGCAGATGCAAACTCGGTTGATGTTTTAACCAAAGTGGTTTTTCTTGAAAAGTTCGACGATTCTCAACTGGAAACTGAAAAACGGAATCTTAATGAACTAAGTACTTACACAGAACTATTGACGAAGCATGAAAAAGTTCATGGTGAGATATTCGGACGAGTAAAACTGAATTTAGATAAAACCGGCTTTACAGACGGCGCTAACGAGGAGCTAATTGCATGGGAGAAAAACAACGACGCAATTAATCCATATCTTCTGGAGAAAGTGTTCAATATGGGTTTGTACGGTTTACTTTCAAGCAGTGGAAAAAATCCACCCAACCTGGTGGGGATGTGGACCGGTGAGTGGCGCCCGATTTGGTCGGGTGATTTTACAACCGATGCCAATGTAAATCTTCAAATTTCGGCAGCTAACCTGGCCGGAATGAAAGAAGCAATTGAGGCTTACACGCAAATGTTAGAACGTATTGCTCCTGATTGGGAGGTAAATGCAAAATATCTTTTCAATTGTCGAGGATATTGTGCTGGTTCCCGAACTTCGGGACGACGAAATTTTCAAAGCCACGTCGGGAAATGGGGCATACATGCCTGGACAGCCGGAGCAGCGTGGTTGTTGTACCCGTGTTACGAATATGTATTGTGCTCCGGAGATATCGAATTTCTTGAGAAAAGACTTCTCCCAATGATGGATAAAACGGCGTTGTTTTTCGAAGATTTTTTGGATACTTATGACGAAAATGGAAATTTCCTTATTTCACCTTCCTGGTCGCCCGAAAACTTGCCTGCCAATCAAAAGGTACGTGCAGTTGCAAACGCAACAATGGATATTGCTGTGATACGACAGCTTTTGGGGTATATGATTTATGAATACGAAAAACGAGGAATTCAACCTGAAAGAGTTGCCAATTGGAAAAAAATACTCGAAAAACTACCACCGTACTTAATCAATAACGATGGCGCACTAAAGGAATGGGCGCGGGATGATGTTGCAGACAATTACAATCATCGGCATGTATCTCATCTTTACGGGGCCTGGCCCGGTTTTGAGTTTACACCTGAAGAAACACCAGAACTTTTTAAAGCAGCGAATATCGCATTAGAAAAACGTGAGCGCGGCGATGGAAGTGCCCATGGAGCAATGATTACCGCCCTTCATGCTGCGCGATTAAAACGTGCAGACCTGGTGTACGAGAATTTATCTTATCTTCTTGAGAATGGTTATTTTTATCGAAGTTTGGTAACCAGCCATAATCCTGAAAATAAAATCTATAACACTGATGCATTGCATTCGTTGCCAGCTGTAGTTATCGAAAGTTTGATTTATTCTCGACCCGGAACAATTGAATTCTTACCAGCATGGTCGGAAAAACTTCCTAAAGGTAAAATTGAAGGGGTGGCATGTAGAACACAAGCAGTGGTTGATTTTTTAGAATGGAATTTTCAGGAAAAAGAACTTAATGCCACGATTACAAGCTTGCAAAATCAAAAAATTAAACTTCAACTTCGAAAGAAAATAATTTCAGCAGAAGTAAATGGGAAAGAGGTCGGGATTACAGGTGATTTTATTATCCTGAATTTTGAGAAAGATGAGCAACTCAACATCAACGTTAATTGGGAATAATTCAAATTAGATGGAACGAAAATTTATTATACTAAGCATTTTTCTTTTCTGTGTTTCAATCATTTCACAGGGACAGATAGAAGAGCATTATAGCGCCGATTGGGAATCATTATCAAAGCATAATCAGGCTCCCGAGTGGTTTGCTGATGCTAAACTGGGTATCTATTTTCATTGGGGGATTTATTCCGTACCTGCATACAATGGTGCGTGGTATCCTTTTGATATGTATCGCGACGGGACAAAGGTTAAAGAGTATCATACCAAAACTTACGGCGACCCTTCAGAATTTAGCTACCATGATTTTGTGCCTCAGTTTACTGCTGAACATTTTGATGCCGCAGATTGGGCACAGCTGTTTAAAGATGCCGGAGCAAAATTTGCCGGGCCATGTGCCCAACATCACGATGGTTTTGCTTTATGGGATAGTAGAGTAAATCCATGGAATGCAGCCGACCGCGGCCCGAAACAAGATATAACGGGCAAACTCGAAAAGGCGGTTAAAAGGCAAGGAATGAAATTTATTACAACGTTCCATCATGCCCGTAATTTGCAACGCCACAAGGGAGATTCTACAAAATGGGATACTTACACCAGTCATTATGCGTATCACCCCAATTATGCAACATCTTCAACAAACCCCGATACGGCAAAGCTTTACGGAAATATTCCTGAGGCAGAGTTTCATCAATATTGGTTCGACCAGTTAAAGGAAGTAATCGACCAGTATTCTCCTGATATCATTTGGTTTGATTCTTGGTTAAAGTTGATTCCCGAAGAATATAGACAAGCCTTTGCTGCATATTATTTAAATGAGGCTAAGAAGAAGAAGCAAGAGGTTGTAATTGCCTACAAGCAAAAGGATATGCCTGCTTCTGTGGGAGTGTTGGATATTGAGCAAGGAGGAAAGAAAGATTTATCGGAATCAGTTTGGTTAACAGATATAACCCTAAGTACAAAAACATGGTGTTATACAAAGGATCAGCAATATAAATCTGCAGCAATGGTTGTACGAAATATGATTGATGTGTGGAGTAAAAATGGAGTGGTTCTTCTTAATGTTTCTCCAATGGCTAATGGCATAATCAATCAGCAACAAAGAGTTATTCTTCGTGAAATAGGTGGTTGGATGAACAAGTATCAGGAGGCAATTTATGAAACACGTGCATTTGATGTTTACGGGTTTGGAACGGCAAAAACTAAAGATGGTCATTTTGGTGGGCAAACAGCCACTACCCAATACACTGCTGCTGATGGTCGCTTTTTAAAATCAAAAGATGAAAAAACGCTCTATCTATTTATGTTGGGTAAGCCGACAGTTGGAAATGTAATTGAGCTTTCACAATTGGCACCTCATACTTTTTATCCTGAAAAAGGAATAAAACGCATTTCAGTAATGGGAACAGATATCGAAGTACCTTGGAAGTTTGGAAAGCGTCATATACAAATTACTGTTCCGGATGCAGCTTTGGATGAAATTGCAACAGTATTTAAAATTGAGTTGAATTAATATTTACAGCGTAAGAGAGATTTACAGGTTGATTTTACAATGGAAATGAATAATAAAAAATGAAACTTGGAGCTTGAAAAGAAGCCCGACTTTGATAAATGCATGGAGCGAATTTATGCCTGGTACAATCAGGGAATTGTGGATAGAGCGCCTATTCGCTTTTCTGCCCATAACCAGGAATATGATTCTGCTCACCTTCTTAATGGATTCAATTTTAATTCATTAAAAGAACGATGGTGGAATACTGAATACCAGCTTGAGCTTTTTGAACACCAACTTGAGAACAGTACGTTTAATGCGGAAACTTTTCCTATATTCTGGCCAAATTTGGGGCCTGAAGTTTATACAGCTTTTTATGGGCTTGAATTGGATTATAAAGAGGTTACTTCCTATGCAAAGCCTATCATTGAGGATTGGTCGCAATTGGACAATCTAAAATTGGATAGTAATAATCCTTATTTTAAAAAGATAGAGGAAATGACCCGTGCAGCGCTGGAGCGTAATGCAGGGAAATTTATGGTTGGTTATACCGATTTACATCCTGGGATGGATTGCGCTGCTGCATTTCGTGATCCAGAGGCATTATGTTTGGATTTAATTATGGATCCTGACAATGTTAAACGTTTGGTGGAAATCTCTTCGAAAGATTTTCAGTTTGTATTTAATTACTTTGATCAAATTTTAAAAGAAAAGAATCAGCTTTCTGTTACCTGGATGGGAATCCCTTCTTTTGGAAAAATGCATATCCCAAGCTGTGATTTTAGTTCAATGATTTCACCTGAACATTTCGACGAGTTCGTATTACCCTTAATTAAAGATGAGATTAAAGCCATGTCGTATAATATTTTTCATTTAGATGGAAAAGGAGTGGCAAACAATATAGATAAACTTCTGCAACTGCCAGATATTAATGCTATTCAGTGGGTTCAAGGAGTAGGTACTGATTTACCCATAATGCAGTGGGTACCGTTTATTAAAAAAATTCAGGCAGCTGGTAAATCAGTTGTTGTTGATTTAGCGCTATCAGAAATTGAATCATTTATGGCAGAAGTTGATCCCAAAGGAATATTACTTTGCATAAATGCCGATCTTTCTGTTCAAGAAGATATTGTTAAAAATGTATTGAAGTGGAATTAGTCAGGTTATTAATTATCCTTTTTAACTACAAACTTTAATTACTTCTCTATGATTTTCTAAAAAAGAAAACATTTGTAACACTTACACTTTTGTCATAAGTGCAAGTTAAAGAAGCTTTTTTATTGAGCTATTTGATTTCCTTCCTTTTAATGGAATATAGTAAAATGTTCAGGGGAGGGGTATGCAAGATGTGTTTATGTGGAACATAAACGCCTGTGTCTGCCGACGGCTGAAAAGTAACTGCATACCCCTCCCAATAAAATTAGGTATCCCAAATCTTCAACAAAGTGATTCCAATTCAGATAACAGGAAAAAGCTTCCGGCATAAACGCAGCGAATAAATGGGCAAAAGTTTTTGAATAAACTGGTTCATTTTGACCGAATACACCTTTCTCATTCTTCGAAAGATACATTCGTTACAAAACAGCGGTAAAAACACTTGCCCATTTCTTCGCCTCCAACGCTCTCTCGATTTATTCCTTTTCCTTTTGCCTGTAACCTGAATTTAAAAACCAGATGTTTACGATTTGGGATTAAGGGAGTTCTTGGAATAGAAAGAGTTGCCATTTTACTGAATTTGTTCTTCACTTTCCTCTCATTAGCAAGCAAAAGTCCTTCGGAAAAATGTGCTGAAGCGCAAAAAGTCGTTCGAAAAAGTGTATTTGAGAAGAGCAGAAAGGTATTATATGAAGTTGACTTACAATTTCGATATTGTATGTATAGCCCACAATCCAGATTATTTTGAGCTATAAACGTACATTTTATAGCTCATCCTCCATTAAAAACATTAAAAGTGTCGATTGCAATCGACAAAATAGTATTAAAAGTGTCGAATCAAAACGACAATATTTAAGTGTTATTCAAGTGTTAGGATAACATTTTAAATGGAAGATTTCAATGGTTCAAATTTAAGAAAATACCTTGTACTTTTTAATGTGCCGGTTTTAATCAGTATTTGTTTGTTGATTAAATCCTGTAAATCTCTTGTGGCGGTTGAGGCAGAAGCTTTGGCTATCGTTTGGTAATTGTTAGCGCTTAATCCTCCTTTAAAACCTTTATGTCCTGCATCAAAGAGCCTTTTTACAACTTTTAATTGACGTTCATTTAGTTGAGATGAGAAACGGTCAAAAAATCGGATTTTTTCTATCAAAAAATCTATTCGCTTTAATGTATGTTCCTGTGCTTCAAGAATGGTTTCTGAGAAATATACAAGCCAATCAGTAATTTCAAGTGTGGTATTACTTTTCTCAAGAAAAGCATAGTAGCTCTTTTTATTGGCATCAATAGTGGAAGAAAGTGAAATTAATGATGGTCGTAAAGTGCTTTGTGCTATCGACTTTTCTGCAATTGCCCTTCCGATTCTACCGTTGCCGTCTTCAAAAGGGTGTATGCTTACGAAATAGAGGTGGGCTATTCCAGCTTTTGTTAAAGGTAGAAGTTTTTGATTGACATCTTTTTGATGTATTTGGTTGAACCAGGAAACAAATCTTTCCATTTCGTCAGGTACAATTTTAGATGGAGGCGCTTCAAAATGAACCTTAGGAAGATCCAGTCTTCCCGAAACAAGCTGCATCGGATCTTCATGCGTACGATAACAACCAATATCTTTTATGTCCCGTCTGCCATTGCATATCATTTTGTGCCAGGAAAACAGCTGTTCATGGGTTAAGGTAAGGTCGTAATTGAGATACAAATCAACCATCATTTCAGAGATACCAAATTCTGCTGGTGGGATTTTTCTCTTTTCAACAGCCAATCCAAAATTTTTCTTTATGGATGATTGTACACTTTCTCGGTTAAGATATTCTCCTTCAATTTCCGATGTTTTTATAGCTTCATCACTAAGAACTTCTACCAGGAAATTGTCTTTTGATTCCTCCCGAAGGTGCTTTAATACGCCAAATACGGTACCACTATTTTCAGAAAATTGGTATTCCAATGCTTCCAATGCCTTAGCATCATAAGAAAATTGTGGCCAATCTTTAAGCATCCAATTCCAGGCATTATAAGCCATGGGCTATAAATTTTACGTTTATAGCCCAAATATAGCAAAAATATGGGCTATAAATAGGTGTTTTATGGCTCATTCCTTCAATTAGGGTTGGAAAACTAAAATGTATTTGTACAAAATACCTTGTAAAACTAAATTGATCATAAATAATAGATAAAATATTGATATGATATGGATAGTGCTTGATAAAAAGTTAAGTGTACTTGAAAGAATTTTGCTTAGTGCTGAAGTTTCAAGTACGATTGAAAAGATCAGATACTTTTTAGTGTAAATTCAGGTTTGATTAAGAGCACTTTCTTTTGTATTTTTAAGGTATAAATTATTGAAAATGAAGCGGTGAGAGACTAAAACGAGACCTCTCAGTTTGTTGAAAAATAAAACTTTGATAATAAGCGCATTACCGAGGTGGTTCGATTCCCGCCCCGATACTAAAACGCCTGATTATCAATCGATAATTAAGCGTTTTAGTTTTCTGGGATACAAATAGGATACAAAAATCAAAAAATTACCTTTTTCTTGTTTATATAATTCACCAGGCATCATTTTTAAAAAAATGTAAAGCAGTTTTAAATTTTGTTAAATAGCAATTTTGTCGATTTTTTGAAAAAAAAGATTTTTTAAATTCGTTCTCCGAAAAAATCATATAGCGTATTAACTATGGATATCATTATTGATGGTGTAAAGCAAGATTATGACCGTCAGAATGCGGTCGGTAAGTTAAATTACTTGCACGAAACAAGTAAAAACCTGGGTTTTAACGATTTTCGATGTTCGAAGCCAAACCAAAATCGACATTCCGGTTCGTGGGCCCGGCATAACCTAAAACGTTGTTTATTTTCATCAGTTAAAAACCTGCGGTTTAATGTAAAAACCTAACGGCTGCCATACTATAGTCTGTAGTTTTCAGATGAATTTTTATCAAACCTTAGTTTCGAGATAAGCGGATGACACTACCCGCTGCTACTGAAAAGCTACAATTCAAACAATACTTTTTACCCCCTTTTATGACGTTGTAGAAGCAATAGAAAAATTGTTGAACTGTTAAATAAAAATTATTAGCTAAAAATGGAGGATCATTTATGAAAAGAGTGAACTTTTACTTCCGATTATTATTATCCATTGTTTTTGGGATAGTAATGCATGTAAACCTTTTTGCCAACCAAACCGATAGTCTCGAGTTGTATACCCCTTACACCAAAATATCGGTTTCGCCAGGTAAATCAGTAAGTTATTCTATCGATGTCATAAATAAGGGCACAACTACCCGAAATGAAGCTATTTCTGTTGCAGGCATGCCCTACAAATGGGATTACACTTTAACAGCAGGTGGCTACAATATCAGTAGGTTGGCGGTGTTGCCCGGCGAAAAGAAAAAAGTAGATTTAAAAATTGAGGTACCCTATCAGGTTCGAAAGGGAAACTATACTTTTTCGGTAAAAACCGGCGAAAATGTAAGTTTGCCCCTAGCTATCAGGGTTTCTTCGGCAGGCTCCAGCGAATCGGAACTAAGCTGCGACCAGCGCAACATGGAAGGAACTACCAAATCGAATTTTTCTTTTAAAACTGTGTTAAAAAACAAAACAGCAAATAAGCAGCAATATGCCTTAATGGCGAAAGTGCCACGAGGGTGGACTGCTGCTATAAAACCAAACTATAAACAGGCCACTTCAACCGAGGTTGATGCTAACGGAACAAAAGACATTACTTACGAGATAAAACCATCGAAAACCGCCAAAGCCGGAAGCTATAAAATTCCTGTTAAAGCAGTTGCCGGCTCCACTTCGGCAGAGCTGGAACTGGAGGTAGTAATTACCGGAACTTACGAGCTGAATTTTAGCACACCATCCGGGCTGTTAAGTGCAAAAGCAACGGCTGGCGAAGAAAAAAAAGTTGAATTGGTGGTCAATAATGCAGGCTCTTCAAATCTCGAAAACATTGTGCTATCGGCATCGAAACCAAGGAGTTGGGAAGCCACTTTTGAACCCGATACAATTTCATTGCTGGAGCCCGGGCAAACTAAAACAGTTTTTGCCACCATTAAAGCCGATAAAAAAGCAATACCCGGCGACTATGTTACAAAAATAACTGCACGCAACCCTGAGGTAAACGAAACCCTTTCTTTTCGGGTAATGGTAAAAACTCCGATGTTAATGGGGTGGATTGGGGTGTTTATTATTGTGGCAGCCATTGCAGTAGTAATTTATTTGTTTAAAAAGTATGGAAGGAGGTAAGCCGTGACAGATCCAATTATTCAACTTACCGGGGTAAGTAAAAAATACGGTGATTTTACGGCTGTTGATAATTTAAACCTTTCAGTTGCAAAAGGTGAAATATTTGGTTTGCTGGGCCCCAACGGAGCCGGAAAATCAACTAGTATTTTAATGATGCTTGGCCTTACCGAACCAAGTGCAGGCGAGGTAATGCTTGGAGGCATAAATGCAACAACAAACCCAATTGAGGTGAAAAAAAAGGTGGGCTACCTACCTGAAGATGTGGGGTTTTATACCGACCGAACAGGATTGGAGAATCTGGTGTTTACCGCTCGTTTAAACGGAATTAAAGCGGATGAAGCCAGGGCTAAAGCCAAAAGCCTGATGGAAAGAGTAGGGCTGAGTGATGAAATGAACAAAAAAACAGGCAAATATTCAAAAGGGATGCGGCAACGTTTGGGATTGGCTGATGTGCTGATTAAAAATCCCGAAGTTATTATTCTTGATGAACCAACTTCCGGTATCGATCCCAAAGGCGTTCAGGATTTTTTGAAGCTAATTGTGGAATTACGCAACGAACACCGGATAAGCGTATTGTTTTCGTCGCACAACCTGCACCAGGTACAACAGGTTTGCGACCGGGTGGGAATATTTGTTGACGGAAAGTTGCTGGCTGAAGGAAACATGGATGCACTCTCGAAAAAGCTATTTACCCACGGAATGTACCTTATTGAGCTGGGTATTGACAGGCAATCGGTTCCTGAAGAAACAGTTGCTGATGCAGCCTGGCTTTCTTCGGTGCTTAAACCGCTGAAAGGGGTACAAAACATCAGGCAGCAAAACGAGGTGTTTTTAATAGAGTGCGACAGCGACCTTTCGCCTGCAATTGCAAAAACAGTTGTGGCGAATAAGCTCGGATTAAATTTTCTGAACAGAAAAGAATATGGACTGGACGCTATTTATAACCGCTATTTTGAAGGAGGAATAAATAATGATTAGGACAACACATCGCTTAACAAATGCTTTTTGGGTACTGGTAAATAAAGAAATTGCCGACATTATCAGAAGTTGGAAATTTATAATTATGCTGGCGCTGGTGGTGTTAACCTGTATGGGCTCGTTGTATGCCGCATTAAGCGATTTTTCAGAAGTGGTAAAAGCCAGTAAAAGCGATGATGCTTTTTTCTTTCTGAAACTGTTTACCCACTCTGATGGCACCTTGCCCTCTTTTACGGTATTTGTGAGCTTTTTAGGCCCATTGTTAGGCATAAGTATGGGTTTCGACAGTATAAACCAGGAACAGAGCCGCGGAACGCTGAGCAGAATACTGGCACAACCTGTTTTTCGCGATTATGTTTTAAACGCCAAGTTTACAGCTGCATTGGTAGTATTAAGTATACTTTTTGCAGTACTTGGTTTACTGGTTCTTGGATTTGGACTTATCTTTATAGGTATCCCGCCAACTGCCGAAGAGTTTTTACGCATCGTGATTTTTTCCATGGTTACTACTTTGTATGTTGCTTTTTGGCTGAATCTGGCCATGCTATTTTCGGTAAAATTTAGCCAGGCAGCCACTTCGGCATTGGCGGGTATTTCCATCTGGTTATTTTTCTCCATTTTTTACCCCATTGTAGTTAATCTTATTGCCAAAGGCATTTCGCCCGAACGTTTTATTAACGAGAGTCATGTGGTTTATTTTCAGCGAATTATTCAAAATATAATGCGTTTAAATCCCGGGCAGCTATTTAACGATGCTACCACATCGTTGTTAATGCCCAGTGTGCGAAGTCTTGGCCCGCTCACGATGGAACAAATGAGTGGAGCCATTCCGGGGCCCTTGCCATTGGGGCAAAGCCTGCTGTTGGTTTGGCCCCAGGTAACAGCTTTAATTGCCGGAACGGTAACTTTTTTTGCCATAGCTTATACCTTGTTTATGCGGCGCGAAGTGCGCTCGAGATAATTAAATGAGTTAGACACTTAAAACAAATGGCATCCTGTTTATAAATAAAGGATGCCATTTTTATTTTTTTATTCAGACTTCAAGCGTATTGGGTTCGAAGTGCAACGATTTTGTTTTTCGCTTATTTAGTCTCCAATGTATTCTACCCAATCGTAATCGGCTTTTGCTGTTGCAACTTTACCGTTTCCTGTGGCATACAACCCGAAATAAACCCCGGTAAATCCGCCAACCGTTTCTGTACTCAGGTAACGACTGTCTACTTTTTCAATTTCCCGGTAATCGTTGTCACCCTGTGCATATAAAAAAGCATAAGTACTGGTTTCGCCTTGTATCCGAAGCTTTACAGGGCCGGGTTTTAGTGCCGTTTTTTCCGATTTATAGGTTAGCGAGCCAAATTTTAATTGAACCTGCAGGTAACGTTGTTCGGCTTCTCCGCTTACCATAAGGTTGAAATGCGTACCATTGTTTAGCAGAACTATCCCTGCTTCTTCGTTGGTGGAATTGGGATTAAATTCAAGTTGTGTGCTTACCGTAAAATTTAAGTCGGTGAGCCTTTTCCCTATAAACGTTGAGGAGTGTTGCGTTGAAATTGTTTGCGCATCGCCCTTTAAGCGCAAGTAACCCGGCCGTTCGGTAAGCGAGTAATTCGTTGAGTTTGGTAGCTGAATATAGTTCCACTCCAGGTCAAGTGTTTCGGTGTCAAAATTAATTTTTGAAGGCTTTTCGGCTTTTGTTTGCAGAGGCAGAGTGGGGCAGGTCATTTTTTCGGTAGCAGTGCCGTTGCCGTTAACCACAGGCCATCCGTTTTTGGGCCAGGTAACGGGAGCCAGACAGGTTTCGCGACCCAGTAAATGATGCACCGGATAAGAAATACTTCGGTATCCATGAAACAGAAGCCAAAACGATCCATCGTGTGCCTGCACCATATCGGCGTGGCCAACCCCCTGAATGGGATTGCCTTGTGCAGCAGCATTGGCATGTGCCAAAATAGGATTGGCAGGGTTAGTAATGTACGGGCCCCAAATGCTGTTGCTGCGCGCAATGGTAACGTGGTGCGCTTCTTCTGTTCCGCCTTCTGAAGCCATCAGGTAGTAATAGCCATCTTTTTTATAAATGTGCGGTCCTTCGGGGTAACGGCCACCGGTTCCGTGCCACACCTTTTTTCCTTCGTTTAGTACCTTGCCTGTTTTCAGGTCAATTTCATACAGTTTAAATTCACTTGAAATAATGTAGCTTCTCCCATCTTCATCCCAAAACAAATCGGGATCAATTCCGCCAACTTCAATAAACACCGGATCGCTCCAGGGGCCGGCCGGATTGGTTGCGGTTACATAAAAATTACCACGTGGTTCGCCAAACGATGTGGTTATCATGTAAAAAGTTCCTTCGTGGTAACGAATGGTAGCTGCAAAAATATTCAGGCTTTTGTTTAGCTGCTCTTTGCGGTGAATACAGTGCCCGATTTGTTCCCAGTTTACCAAATCGTTGCTGTGAAACACGGGCACTCCCGGATAATACTCAAAAGTGCTGGTGATGAGGTAATAATCGTTGCCAACCCGGCAAACACTGGGGTCGGAGTAAAAGCCCGGAATAACAGGATTGTGATAGGTTACCCTGGCATCGGGCTCGTTTTGAGTCACAAAGGGGTTGGCCAACTCCTGTGCAAACAAGGGTAAACTATTCAATAGTACCGCAAGAAAAAATGAATGTTTTAACAGCTTAGTCGGTATCCATTTCATGATTTAAAGTTTTAGTAATTAAGTTGGTTAAGTGTTATAAAATTAACGATCTGATTAATCCTGAAGCAGTCGTTTTGTTCTGTAAATATAGTACAAATGACAATAAGCAGCCTGGTAAATGATCACATCTTTTACCAACAAAAAAAGGAAGCATTGGCTTCCTTTTTTGTTTTTTATTCTGGTTATTGCTTATTGTAACTGTACTAAAACCACCGATTTAGAAGGTAGTTCGACAGAGAGTTTGCCGTTTTTGGGTTTGGCAACATTAAATATTTTAATAGAAACCAGCTCGTCTTTGCCAAAATCATTATAATCTGATATGTTTTCAGCAGTAATTATTTGGGCACCGGCTAATTTTAAATCTGTATCTAAAACGCAATCTACTGTTAATGCTTTATTCGGATTTGCATTGGTTAAAGTAATGCTTGTTATACCATCTTTTTTTGAAGCAGATGCCGTTAAGGCAGGAATTGATTGACCGTTAAATTCATATTTTTCGCTCTCTATTTCAAGAGGAATAAGTGTGGCATCCTGATGCACATTGTACATTTTAAACACATGATAGGTAGGTGTTTTAACCATTTGAGCACCTTTAGTAAGTATAACCGATTGTAAAACATTCACAATCTGGGCAATGTTTGCCATGCTGATTCTGTCGGCATGTTTGTTAAAAATATTCAGATTAATGCCGGCAACCAAGGCATCGCGCAAGGTATTTTGTTGCTGCAGAAAGCCATCTTTTGTACCCGGTAGTTTATCGTACCAGGTTCCCCATTCATCAACGATTAGTTTCACTTTTCCTTCCGGATCGTATTGGTCCATAATCTCCAGGTGGTCGTTAATATAGTCTTCAATAAACAGGGTGTTGTAAAGCGTTTTAAAATACATTTCTTCACCAAAATCAATGGAAGAACCTTTGCTGCCCGACCAACTTCCGGTGGGAAGGGTGTAGTAATGTAACGACACGCCCTGGGTTAAATACATTTTTCCTTTTAATCCGGCCATAATCTTTTCGGTCCAGTTTTTATCACCTCCCGATGGGCCACAGATTACGCGTTGTAAATCGTTTCCTTTAACGTAGCACGCAAAATTACGGTAAACATTGGCATAATATTCGGGGGTCATTTCGCCACCACAGCCCCAGTTTTCGTTTCCAATACCCCAAAATTTTACATCCCAGGGGTCCTCACGGCCATTTTCTTTTCGCAATTCTGTCATGGGGCTTTCGTTGCTCGATGTAACGTATTCCACCCATTCGGCTGCTTCCTGCACGGTACCCGAGCCAACATTTATGCTTAGGTAGGGCTCGGTATCAATTAATTCACAAAAATCTAAAAATTCATGGGTGCCAAAGCTGTTGTCTTCAGTAACTCCACCCCAGTGAACATTAACAATCGAAGGACGCTCTTCCTTTGGCCCAATGCCGTCTTTCCAGTGGTAGGTGTCGGCAAAACAACCCCCCGGCCAGCGCAAAACCGGAACTTTTAGTTCTTTAAATGCATCTACTACATCAATTCGGTAGCCATCAATATTTGGAATATCCGAATCTTCGCCAACATAAATTCCTTCGTAAATACAGGTACCCAGGTGCTCGGAGAAATGACCATAAATTTCTTTGTTGATTTTAGTTTTTGCCTGGCCGGAATGAAGAACCAGTGTGTTTTGTGCAAATGAAAATGATGCAGTCAAAAGCAGAAAAGCAGAAAAAGTGATTTTAACTTTAAGCATGATTTAGTTGTTTTAGTTTGTATTTTTTATTCAGGTTTAGTGTTTAAACCTCTCACTGCTAAAGTAGTTTTTATGATGAAAATACCCAAAAAAACAAGTGCGTAAATGCTTGCAGCGCAGCATTTAACTTGCTGCTGATAAAACAGGAGAAGCGGGATGTTTGAGAGCTAGTGCCATTGTTTAATAAACAGGTAAGTTGGCGTTAAAAGTTGTATCTTTTCTCCATGCATTCAGATCAATTCATCTTTTTTGCTAACATTGTCTTATTAATGTTTTATGAAATTAACTGCCATGAAAAAATTGTTTCAAACAAAACTAAATAATACACGGGTAGATTTGTCGCTACTGATTTTGCGCCTGGCTTCCGGAGGCTTTATGCTTACCCATGGATGGCCAAAGTTGCAGCGCCTGTTAGCTGGCGAAATGAAATTTGGCGATCCGCTGGGATTAGGCCCCGAGTTATCGCTTATACTGGCTGTTTTTGCAGAGGTTTTTTGTGCTATTTTGGTACTGCTGGGTTTGGGCACCCGCCTGGCAGTAATTCCATTAATTGTAACCATGGCAGTTGCAGCGTTTATTGTACATGGTGCCGATTCGTTTGCACGCAAAGAGCTGGCCTTGTTTTACCTGGTAAGCTATGTTATTTTACTGCTGATGGGTAGCGGAAAAATATCGGTCGACCGTTTGATTGCCAGGAGATAAGGCTAAAACCAATGAATTTAAAAAACCAGAACAGCCGAAGTATATTTTCCTGGAACGGAATGCATTTTTAAGCTGCCACCATGCATTTGCATAATTTGTCGCGAAATGCTTAAGCCAATGCCCGAGCCATTTTCTTTTGTGGTAAAAAAGGGAACAAAAATTTTGTCCATCAGCTCATCCGAAATTCCCGGGCCATTGTCGGTAATGGTTATGGTTGGTCGTCCTTTTTCGTTAAGCTTTGTACTAATTTTTACTTTGGCGTTGCCATTGTTTTCGTTGGCCTGAAAAGCATTTTTTACCAGGTTAATCAGTACCTGCGAAATCTGTTTTTCATCGGCAAGAAGCTCCAGTTCCTGGGGTATTATTTCGCATAAAAGTTCAATGTTCTCGGCATTATCAAAAGAGCCTGATAATACACGCATATTTTCCATCAGGTTTTTTACCCGGAATACTTTCTTTTCGGGTGCCGGAATTCGTGTAATTTTTCGGTACGACTCCACAAAATTAATCAGCCCTTTGCCCTGTTCGCGTATAACTTCTAAACCGCGAATGGTGGTGTCAATCGTTTTCTGATCGATATTTTCGGGCGATTTTACGGCACCGTTATGGTAAAAATAGCCGGCCAAACTTTCTGATAATGAGGTAACCGGTGTTATCGAATTCATAATTTCATGCATCATTACCCGAATTAGTTTGCGCCACGACTCCAGTTCTTTTTCATCCAGCTGGTTTTTTATGTCATGCACCGAAATCAGCATCAGCTCATCGTTGCCCGAAATAAACGAATTGGATTTTATCAGCAATTGAATCGTACCGTTGGCCAGATGAAGTGTAATGAGACGTTGTTCGTTGGGTTTAATGTCTTTTATGGTTTGAAAGAGTTTGTAATCAATGCGTTTAAGTTGGTTGATGTGGGTGAGTACATCCACCTCGAAAAGTTGTTTGGTCAGGTTGTTCGAGTGCAGAATAAACCCTTTTTTATTAAAGGTAAACATGCCAGTTGCAGCATGCTCGAGCAAGGCCTGGAAATATTGTTCCTGGCGTTGGTTGTTGAGGTAAATCTGCTGAATTTGCTTGTTCACCTTATCAAGGCTTTGGTTGAGGTCGTTAATAATTTTGTTGTGCGTATCATACGGAAAGCGTAAGGTGGAATCTTCGTTTTTTATGGCATCAAAAAAATAAAAAATACGGCGGTTTGTGCGGTTCAGAAAATAAATAAGATTTAGGGTAGAACCAAGTAAAATTGCAAAAGCGATAACCGTTAAAACATTGATTTGGCCTGCAAATACAGACCAGGCCAAAAGTAGAGCGGCGAGCAGTAAAATCAGTACCCTTAAGAGTATATTTATGTACAGGTTTTTACTTATCATAGCCCATATTTTTTAATTTTATTGTACAACGTTTGGCGTGTTATGCCAAGCTTTTCAGCGGCCAGGCTCATATTTCCGGCCGCGTTATCAATGGCTGATAAAATCATTCTTTTTTCCATCTCTTCAATGGTCAGGTGTTCATCATCAAATTTAGATGACAAAACCTGTTTAAAGAAAAAATCTTCGGGTTTAAGCACCTGTGCATCGCTTAAAATTACTGCTTTCTCAATAGTGTGCTGTAGCTCGCGAATATTTCCGGGCCAGTTGTATTTTAACAGTTTTTCCTGTGCGGCCTGGTTTATTTTTAACCCGGGCTTTTCGTATTTTGCTGTAAATTTTTTCAGAAAGAAATCGGCTAAAATAATGACGTCATTCCCGCGGTTGCGAAGCGGAGGAACCTCAATCTGAATGGTATTTATTCGATAAAGTAAATCCTCGCGAAACAAGCCATCGGTAACCAAATTTTCCAGGTTTTTGTTGGTGGCGCAAACCAGGCGGATATCAACCGGAATGGGTTTGTCTGATCCCAATCGCATAAACTCGCGGTTTTGAATTGCTGCCAGTAGTTTAGCTTGCAAATGAAACGACAGGTTACCAATTTCATCAAGAAAAAGTGTGCCTTTATGAGCGGTTTCAAATTTTCCGGCGCGGTTTTCGCGGGCATCGGTAAAAGCTCCTTTAACATGCCCAAACAGCTCGCTTTCAAAAAGCGTTTCGCTTATGGCGCCCATATCAACGCTTACCATAACCTCGTGGCAGCGCTGCGAAAGGCGATGAATTTCGCGGGCAATCAGCTCTTTGCCCGTTCCGTTTTCTCCTGTTATCAGTATGTTAGCGTTGGTTTTTGCTACTTTGCGCACCACAGTCATCACCTGCATAAGCTGAGGAGATGAACCAATAATGTATTTCTTATCGCGGTTAAGCTCCTGCTTCAGTCCGGCTTGTTTTTGTTTAAGTTGGCCCACTTCGGTTTTGGAGTAATTGAGTTGTACAGCCGCCTTAACGGTAGCCAGCAGTTTACTGTTTTCCCAGGGTTTAGGAACAAAATCAGAAGCACCCTGCTTTAATGCTTTTACGGCCAGTTCCACCTCGCTGTACGCTGTAATTAGCACCACCGAGAGATCGGGATAGTCTTTTTTAATTTGGCTAAGCCAGTATAGTCCTTCGTTTCCGGTGTTAATCCCGGCCTGAAAATTCATATCCAGAATAACTACGTTGTAGCTACCTGTGCGTAATTCTTCGGGTATGCGGTTGGGATTGGTAATTCCTTTTACGGCATCAAACTCGGGACCCAGCAATATCTCCAGCGTGCTGATAATGCTTTTATTGTCGTCTACAATTAAGATGTTTCCTTTTGGCATGTGTTTTTTAAATTGCCCTTTCAGGGCGCTGTTCGAATTATCGTATCATATTTCCCAACGCGTTGCATTGGGCTGAATTAAGTTGCCACTTTGTGGCGTTTTATCATCAAATGTTCTTCGGGCTGAAAGCCCAATTTAATTCAGCTCGGCGGCAACGCCGGAATTTCTGTTTCTGTTTAAGCTTCAATTGATGCATTTAACCTGCCCTTTTAGGGCGCTGTTTTTATTGTTTAATATTCCCAATGCGTTGCATTAAGTTGCCTCTTCGTGGCGTTTCTTACCTTCATTTATTGTCGGGCTGAAAGCCCGGCCTATTTCAGCCCGGGACATCGTCCCGGGTAGTAGTATAGACAGCTAATCCTGCGGGCTGAAAGCCCAGCTTAAGATCAATCAGTCCAAAGATATTTTTCATCATATTCAATTCCATATTCTTTTAAAAACAATAAATATTCTTCTTTAAAATTCATCTTTCTATGATGCTCTTCTTGTTTCTCGATATATGTTTTGGTTTTGTCGTGAACGGAGGGGCTAACCGAAAATCCTCCATAGCCCCCTTGCCAGGCAAAATGTTTGTAATAGTCTCCTTTTGATTTAATCCACCTGCTGCTGTGACGTTTGATTTCTTCAACCAATTTTGCCAAGGCTATATTTTTCGACATAACACAAAGAACATGAACATGGTCTTCCACGCCATTTATAATAATTGGAATTGAATCATTGTCCTTTATTATGGCCCCCATGTAAGCATATAACTCCTTGGAATCTTCTTTCTTGATTTTGGTCTCATTATTTTTTGTGTGGAAAATAAGGTGTAGAAATAATTTCGAAAGAGATTGTGCCATGATAACTTGTTTAAATTGCCCTTTCAGGGCGCTGTTCGAATTATCGTATCATATTTCCCAACGCGTTGCATTGGGCTGAATTAAGTTGCCACTTTGTGGCGTTTTATCATCAAATGTTCTTCGGGCTGAAAGCCCAATTTAATTCAGCCCGGAGGCAACGCCTCGTGATGTTAATTTGCAGAACATAAAAGCGGACTGAAAGCCCAGCTTAATGCTTCTGTTTCTCCTATCCAAAATTAGATGAAGACCAAACCAATTCCAATCAACTGTAAAAATATTTTACAATATTCTGTAAATAATTTTAACGCCAGGGATGGCGTGTTTGGTGTAAAAATCACAATATCAGGCATTTGAGTTTGTGGCATTATTGTGGCATATAAAGCTGCAAACAACTTGCAATGATGATAAAAACGCATATAGTTCTTTTCGTATTTATTAGTTTGATTATGGGAAATGTGGTTCAGGCACAAAAGGATTGGAGCCTGAACCAATGCATTTCCTTTGCCATTGAGAATAACATTAATTTGCGGGATTACGAGCTACAGGAGAAATTGTCGATCGAGAATGTGCAGCAATCAAAACGTAATATGTTGCCGGCAATTAACGCATCAACCAGTGTTGGATTAAATTTTGGGCGCTCGGTTGACCCCAATACAAATACCTACATCGATACGGAGTTTTTTAATAACTCCTACAATTTGTCCTCATCTATTGCCGTGTTTGACGGCTTTCGTTTGCAAAATCAAATTAAATACCAGCAATTCAGAAAACAAATGTCAGCATACAACCGAATAAATGCATCCGATGATTTGGCCTTTAGCGTAATGGTTGCATTTTTTGATGTTGTTTATTACAAAGGAATGCTCGAAATAGCCAACGAGCAGGTTGAAGCCTCGAAGCTAAGTTTGAAAACAACAGAAAAGAAGGTGGAAGTCGGCCTTCAAGCCAAAACCGACTTATTGGATATGCGCGCCAACCTGGAGCGCGAGGAGCTGAACAAAATTCAGATTGAAAATGCAGTTGAAACAGCAACATTAAAATTGAAACAGCTCATGAATTTTATTTCACCTGAAGAAATGATTTTGATAGATGAATCATCGATGGTTTTTAGCGAAAAAGTAGATCAGCCCGCTTTACTTTTTGAGCAATTTACCACTTGGTCGCCCTATTACCAAAGCATTGTGGCCAGTGTAAAAGCTACAGAGAAAGGCCTGGCATTAAGTCGCTCAGCATTATTCCCGTCAGTTTATGCAAGCGGATCAATAAGTACCGGATATTACGAAACAAATATCGATGACGATGGCAACACGGTAGCCTTTAACAACCAATGGAAGAACAATAAAAACCAATATGTTGGAGCCACGCTAAGAATTCCGGTTTTTAATAAATGGGCCAACCGCTCGGAGCTTACAAAAGCCAAACTGGAACTGGAACGCGCAAAGAATAGTCTTGATGATGAGAGTCAGAAATTGTTCTTTGAAATGGTAAATAACCTTACCGACCTGGAAGCATTGTACAAAGAATACAGTCAGTATGTAAAACGTACGGAGGTTGACGAGTTGGCTTTTCAGGCTGCTGAAAAGAAATTTGACCAGGGACTCATTGATATTAATGATTACTACATTGCTAAGAACCGATTGGCAAACACACAAAGCCAGGTGTTACGCTCGCGCACGCAGTGGGAGATAAAAATGAAAGTTCTGCAGTTTTACAAAGGACAACGGTTTTGGGAAATGGACGAAAATGCTCAGTAATCAGTTGAGAAAGCAGAAAAATTAATTGAAAAAAGTAAAAGACCATAGACATGGGAATGGATAAAAAAATTGAAAAGAAAAAAGGCTTAAAAGCCAAACACATTATTTGGATTGTTGGCGGATTGGCGTTTGCCTTTTTGTTGTATAAGGTGGTATTGGGAAGTAGCGGCTCGGTATTTCGGGCCGAGAGAGATAAGCTAACAATTAGTTCGGTTACCGATGGCGAGTTTAACGACTATATTACGGTTATTGGCCAGGTTGAACCTATAACAACCATTTTTTTGGATGTGGAAGAAGGCGGAAAAGTAGAGGAAATTTACATTGAAGAAGGCGAAATGGTAAAAAAGGGTGATGTTATTCTTCGTTTGAAAAACAACGACCTGAATACCACTATCATGAACAGCGAGTCGAATATGGCCTACCATTCCAACGAACTTCGCAATACACAAATAATTATTGAACAGCAGCAAATTAGCAACCAACGTGCAAAGCTTGAAATAGACCTACAGGTAACGCAGGCCGAGCGCAAATTTAAACAATTCGAGGCCTTGTTTAACGACGATTTAATTGCCCGGGAAGAGTACCTGCAAGCCAAAGAAGACTACGAACTGGCCTTAAAA
Organism: uncultured Draconibacterium sp.; assembly: GCF_963676735.1. Taxonomy (NCBI): domain Bacteria; kingdom Pseudomonadati; phylum Bacteroidota; class Bacteroidia; order Marinilabiliales; family Prolixibacteraceae; genus Draconibacterium; species uncultured Draconibacterium sp. The sequence goes on from NZ_OY781464.1 coordinate 4,569,561, forward strand.
GAGAAAGAGCTGACTTATTTAAAATTTGAACAGGATTCGATTTTTCGTACCAATCAAAAACAAAATATGGATGAAAGCCTGGCCAACATGCGCGAAAACCTGAAAATGGCTCGCCTGCGTTTGGACAACCTAAATGTGAAGGCACCGGCTGATGGACAATTAGGACTTCTGAATGCTGAAATTGGCGAGTCAATCGCCCGTGGTCAGCGTATTGGAATGGTAAACATTCTTACCGATTTTAAAATAAATGCACTTATCGACGAACATTACATCGATCGGGTACGTCGTGGATTGAATTCATCGTTTGAGCGTGGTGGCGAAAATTACGACCTTACCGTTAAAAAGGTCTACCCCGAAGTGCGTGAAGGGCAGTTTGAAATTGATATGATTTTTGAAGGGGCAAAGCCGGATAAAATTCGTACCGGGCAAACTTACCATACAAAATTGCAGCTGGGACAGCCCGAAAAAGCGGTGCTCATTCCTAAAGGTGGTTTTTTTCAGAGCACCGGCGGCCAATGGGTGTATGTGCTTAATGATAATGAAACGGAAGCCGAAAAACGCAGCATCCGTATCGGGAAACAAAATCCGCAGTATTACGAAGTATTGGAAGGTTTAACACCGGGAGAAAAGGTGATTACTTCCAGCTATGATTTATTTGGCGATAATGATCGGATTGTGTTTAAATAGGAAGGAAAAAGGCAAAAGTTAGTTGTCATTTCGACGACGAAGGAGGAGAAATCCCAATCTTTTATTTACAGATTTCTCAGTCGTTCCTCCTTCGAAATGACAAAAATAGAATCAAACAACAAAACAAAAATATCATGATAAAAACAACAGACTTAACAAAAGTATTCCGCACCGAAGAAATTGAAACCAGTGCGTTAAATGAAGTGAATTTACATGTTAAAAAAGGCGAATTTGTTGCCATTATGGGCCCTTCAGGATGCGGAAAATCTACCCTGCTAAATATTATTGGTTTGCTTGATAACCCAAGTGGTGGCCAATATTTTTTTGACGGGGAAGAAGTTGGCCAGCTGAAAGAACGTAACCGCACCATGTTACGAAAAGGGAATATCGGTTTTGTTTTCCAGAGCTTTAATTTAATTGACGAACTAAATGTTTACGAAAATGTGGAGCTGCCACTGATCTACCTCAAACTTAAAGCCCGCGAGCGCAAGGAAATGGTGGAGAAAGTACTGGAGCGTATGAAAATTGCTCACCGGGCAAAACACTTCCCACAACAATTGTCGGGTGGTCAGCAGCAGCGTGTGGCCATTGCCCGTGCCGTTGTTGCAAACCCTAAATTAATTCTGGCCGATGAGCCTACCGGTAACCTCGACTCGAAAAACGGTTTGGAAGTTATGAATCTACTTACCGAATTGAATCGCGAAGGCACCACCATTGTAATGGTAACGCACTCTTTGCACGACTCGGAATTTGCCCATCGCGTAGTTAACCTGTTCGATGGAATGATTATTACCGAGGAGGTGAAAAAGGAAATGGGGGAGATTCTGTTATAGAAAACAGCAGGGTGCAAAGGGCCTCGAGCAGGGGATGAGTTAACCCTAAGCGCTCTGCGTTGCACCTCTTTCAAAAAAGAAAGCCATGAAAAATTTACGATTTATATTCAGAATGTTTCGGCGAAATCCCTTGTTGGTTTTTGTTAACCTTCCCGGATTAGCTATTGGATTAAGTGCTGTTTTGCTCCTGTCGGTTTACCTGAAACACGAGCTAAGTTACGACCAGCATTTTCAAACGAAAAACAATGTTTTACGACTTTATAACGCAGTTAGCGAAGAGGGCAGCATTACAAATTATGGCATCTGTTTGCGAAGGGCATATACGGAAATTCCATCTCGAGTTCCGGCAATAAGATCAGCTACTCAAATTTACAGGGGGTGGGGGACAACCGCCGAATACGAGCAACAAAAATTTCCCAACTTGCAATTACTGTTTGCTGATGAGGATTTCTTCGATGTATTTGGATTGAAGTTGATTCTGGGAAACAGCAGCAATGCTTTGGTGGGTGAAAACAACGTGGTTATTACCCGGTCAACGGCACTAAAAGTATTTAATTCCGTGGATTGTGTTGGCAAGGTTCTAAATGTTTCTGAGGAGCCGGCTACAGTAACGGGTGTAATAAATGATTTACCCAATAACACACACTTCAATTTCGATTTGTTGGTGTCGATGCAGACGGTTCATCCCGAAAAATGGGGAGGATTGGAGCTATACACTTATTTTAGGATTGACGAAAATACCAATTTAGCTGAGGTTGGCGAAAAAATAGCCGCTGCAAATAACGAGATTATGAAACCATGGGGTGATCCGTTTAACGCGACTGTAGAAAGCGGGACTGAACTGCTGGCAGATTTACATTTACACACCGTTGTTGATTTCGATCTTTCGCCAAAAGCTAATTTAGCACACATTATTATTATTGCAGGCATTGCCTTTTTGGTATTGCTAATTGCATTGGTAAATTACATCAATTTGTATGTTTTACATGGTGAAAAGCGGATTGCCGAAATTGCCTCACGAAAATCCTTGGGAGCAACCCAAAGCACCTTGTCGCGTTTGTTTTTCACCGAAACATCGGTCATCAGCCTTTTGTCGTTTGTGTTGGCTTTGGGACTAACAGCCCTTGTTCAACCTGCTTTTGCAAGGCTAATGAAAAGCCAGATCGAGCTTTCAGACATGTTTTCCTTTTCCGGCATTTTGCTGGTTTTGGCAATTCTTGCAGTTATAATATTGGTTTCGGGTGCATATCCAAGTTATTATTTGTCGAAATTAAACCTGGTAAATGCACTTAAAGGAAAGTCTTCCAGGGTAAAACGAAAAAGCACACTGTCGCGTATTGCAGTTATTTCGCAGTTTTCCATATCTGTTTTTCTTATTAGTGCGCTGGTAATTGTTTTTGCACAAGTGAACTATTTAAAAGAAGTGCCACTTGGTTTTAATCCCGAGAATGTAATTGGTATTACCAACCTAGATAACGAGGTGCGAAAAAGTGCGTTGTCTATTGCTGATGATTTAAAAAAACTGGCATTTGTTGAAGATGTAGCTTTTTCTGATCATGGGATGGGACGAGGCTCAAGCGGACAGGGAATAAAAAAATATGGCAATCCTGGAAATTTGAATAGTGTAAATGCATATCGGGTACATCCCGGATTTGCAAAAACCATGCAACTGGAGCTGGTCGATGGTCGGTATTTTAATCAATCGGAAACGGATAAAAATGCGGTAATTCTTAACGAAGCAGCTGCAAAAATGTTGGGTCCTGATGTAAAAGTTGGGAGCTTGGTGCAAATGTTCAAAGATCCACTAACAGTAATCGCCATTGCAAAAGATTTTTACTATATCGATCATCCCGGAGCTCCTATCGAACCTCTGGTTATAACCAATAAACGCAACAATGTTAACAACATTTATGTGCGGACAAATACCGCAGCCACTTCCGCCCAGCAGGCACAAATTGATGAAGTGATTAAAAGTTATTCGCCCGAACTCATCATTAGCAAGTTTCAGTTAACCGATGTTTACGCTAATAAGTACACAAACGAAGAGCGTATGATTAAACTGGTTACTACCGGCGCAGGACTGGCGATCATTATCAGCTTTATTGGGTTAATGGCCCTTTCGGTTATGAATGTAAACCGACGGAAAAAGGAGATTGGAATAAGAAAAGTAATTGGAAGCACCGAGACACAGGTTGTTCGTGATCTGTTAAAAGAAACATTTATCCTGGTTCTTATCGCTATTGCTATCGCCTTTGTTGGCAGCTATTTTACCATGCAACAGTGGCTGCAAAATTTTGTAAACCGCGTTTCCATCAGTCCTGTATATTTTTTGGTTAGCGCTGCTTTTGCACTGTTTGTTGCTTTTATGGCCGTTAGTTGGCAAAGCTGGCGGGCTGCTACGCAAAACCCGGTTGAGGCTCTTAGGTACGAATGAGAATGTTTGCCGGGATTGGGAAATAAATGACGCAACACGTGTTTATTTGTCTTCTATCAATGCTATTAAAACATGAAAAACAATTACGATGATACTGTTTAAACTAAAATTAGCTATTCGGAACCTATTAAAAGATAAGGTAAACAGTACACTTATTATTGGCGGATTTGCCATTGGTTTTACCGCCTTTATTCTTATTGGTCTGTTTTACGTGTCGGAGCACCGGGTGAATAAGGTGTTTACTAATTCTGAAAATATTTATCGTATTTACGATGCTAAACAAGAAACGGTTAACCTCGACTACGATTTGTTCCCGGCACTATTGGAGCAATATCCAGAAATTGTAAATGCCTGCCCGATGGAATATGCAGGTGGTTTTCCGCTTGTAATAAAAGACTCGGAGTTGGATGCAAATTTTAGGGTTAATCAAATGATGGCAACCACCGAAAACTTCTTTGATATTTTTGAAATTGAAATTGTTGAAAGTATTTCGGACAAAGCTTTTGCTTTCGATAAATCGATGGTAATTACCGAATCGGTTGCAAAACAAATGTATGGTTCTGTAAGCCCACTTGGGCGAACGTTAACTTCCGATTGGTTTGATGGAACCATAACCGCTGTTATTAAAGGTATTCCGCGAGCGGCGACATTCGATGCTGAACTGATTATTAATTCGGGGTCTGAAGATTTTCGCTTGTCGCAATCGTGTAATGATGGAAAATGTTGGTTTACAACGCCGCATTTTGTCGTTTTCAACAATTCTGTTAATCCTGTACAGTTTGCCGAAAAAGTTAATCGTACAATAAAAGATGTAAGTGTAAATGTCGACAGTTTGGCTTTTCAAAATATTGAAGATATCTATTTGACAACCATACAGGTAAAAGATTCTCAGAAAAGAGGGAATTCAAAAGTTCTCAGTATTTTCCTGGTTATAGGAATTCTAATTTTACTTTTATCGAGTATCAATTACATCAATTTTACGGTTTCGAAACAGTTTAGTAAGCTGAAAGAGTTTGGTATTAAAAAGACCAACGGAGCTAACCTTGCAAATCTGTTTACCGGCTCGTTGGTTGAAGTTTCGCTTGGAATTCTTCTTTCGGTTGGCTTGGCTTTGCTTATTACCTTGGCAGTGCTTCCGTATACCGAAATCATTTTTGGGAAACGTATATTATTTTTCGATGCAAATACCAGATCGTCATTACTTGTTTTCTTTGGAATTGTTGCTTTTGTAATCTTGCTAAATAGCTTAGCCCCGGTTTATGTGCTTACCAAATTTAATATAACCGATTTTCTGGCCGGAAGCAGCAAACGCACCGGGAAACAGATCGGGCGACAGGCCATGTTAACCTTTCAATTAGTTGCTTCAATTGTTTTAATTGCTGCAGTGCTAACTATTTTTAAACAACTGCAGTATGTAAAACATTACGACCTTGGATTTAACGAGGAACATCTTGTCCGCTTCGAGCTCCCATACTTTTATGAAACACCGTCAACCCTAAAAGAAGAAATTGGTAAACTGCCCTTTGTTGCCGGAAGTACTTTGAGTGACGGTCATCCTGGTCATGTAAAATTAAGAATGGGGAGTGGTGATTCTGAAAATAATTTTACCGTTCACTGCATTACTATTTCCGACGATTACCTTGAAACCATGGGCATGAACCTGTTGGAGGGGCGAGAATTTCATTTGGGTGATGAGGGACGAACTTGTTTATTTAACGAAGAAGCCATAAAAAGATACGGCTGGGACAATATTAAAGATAAGACCTACAAACAAGGAGGAAAAGGCGGTTATAAAGTGTTGGGAGTTGTAGAAAATTTTAATACCGCCTCGCTACATTCGGCAGTAGTTCCACTTGCTTTGTTGTACCGCCCGGAAGAAAAGTTTGGAGCTTTATCGGTTCGTTTAACACCCGGAAATATTTCACAACAATTAAACGATATTGAAAAAGTGTGGACAGGGATTTTACCCAACGAGCCCATGTATTTTACTTTCTACGACCAGCAATTTCAGGCTCTGTACGAAAAAGAAGAGCGCCTGGCCAAGTCTGTTTCTTTCTTTTCGTTAATAGCCATTGTGCTTACTTGTATGGGTGTTTTGGGACAAATACTGCTAATAAGTTTTACCCGAACCAAAGAAATCGGCATCCGCAAAGTAAACGGCGCCAAAGTTTCAGAAATCCTATCAATGCTAAATAAAGACTTTATAAAATGGGTAGCCATAGCCTTTGTAATAGCCTGCCCAATTGCATACTTCGCTATGAAAAAATGGCTCGAAAATTTTGCCTACAAAACCACTTTAAGCTGGTGGATATTTGCACTGGCAGGGGTGTTGGCTTTGGGAAGTGCTTTGTTAACGGTTAGCTGGCAAAGTTGGCGGGCGGCTACACGGAATCCGGTGGAAAGTTTAAGATACGAATAACAAAACTGCTCAGACATGAACAACTTTAAATTATATTTCAGAAACCTGATTAAAAACAAAGTTTTTTCAACCATAACTATTGGAAGTTTTACGGTGAGTATTGCAATTATTATTGTACTGGTTTCATTTTTAGTATCGGAGTTTAGCTACGATAAACACATAAAAAATATAGATAATATTTACAGGCTCAAAGCTTCCGAAAATCAAGCCTCAATTCCTGAGCAATCGCGAGCTTTGATGTTAACCGAAATCCCGGAAATTGATGCTATCTCGAATTACACAATAAACTATGAACCAATTGTTTATCAACAAAGTAATTTCAGTGCGAAGGTTATTAATTCTGATGAGGATTTGTTTTCGGTATTGCCAATTGAATTTGTAGTTGGCAGTGCTGATAATATTTTCAAAAACAAACAAAATGTTGTAATAACCGAGGGGCTTTCACAAAAAATATTCGGAAATGAAAATCCAATTGGGAAAGTACTGAACATTTCGCATAAGGAAGAAGTACAAATTGTGGCACTCATAAAAAATTTCCCTGCAAAAAGTACGCTCAATGGTGACTTAATCTGCTCAACCGATTTAAAAATCCGATATTCAAGAAGCTGTTATAACGACGTTTGTACCTATTTCTACAAAACATTAATACGCTTACAAAATAAAGTATCGGTAGATGAAGTCAGTAATAAAATTACTTCGGTAATCCCCAAAATAAATGAACATGATAATAATATCTATTCGCTCAATCCTTTTAAAAATGTTTACTTCGACACATCTTTGGCTCACGACGACCTTCAACATGCAAATATTAAATTAATTCGTTTACTGGCTTGGTTAACCATTGCCTTACTACTTCTTTCAATATTTAATTATATCAACCTTTCAATAGGGCAAAACACCACCCGTTTAAAAGAATTTGGTGTAAAACAAACGCTGGGAGCACGAAACAAAAGTGTATTTTTTCAGTTTTTTGGCGAAGCATTTTTAACCACTCTTCTGGCTACAATTTTTGCTTTTTTTATTGCCTATTTTATTCAACCGATATTTGTAGAATTATTTGGCAAACATTTTTTAATAAGCAGCCTCCTTATTTCACCACAAAATGTTTTTTTGGGTATTATGCTTATCGGAGTAGTTTCTATTCTTTCGGCTATTTATCCTGCTTATCTTGCAACCAAAGTGAAGGCCAAAGATTTGCTTCAAAAAAATACCGGAACAAAATCAAAAGGAATAGATATCCGTAAATCGTTAAATGTTATCCAGTTTGCGGCAACCATTTCAATTCTGGTGTCTTTAATTGTAATAACCCGTCAGATTGAATATGTAAAAACAAAAGATTTAGGATTTAGCACAGAGCAGCTTGTTCGAATTCCGGTGCATTGGAAAGCAAAAGATAAAGTAAACATTCTAATTGATGAAATAAATTCAGTTTCAGGGGTAAAAAATTCTTGCTACTCTCACGGAACTCCCGGAGGAATTTGGAATTATAGTCAAAATGATGAGTTTGGAAAGATTTCGGTTATTGCAAGTGATAAAAATTTTACAGAAACTTTTGGAATAACGGTTATTGAGGGACGTAATTTCTTTCAAGGCGAGCAAAACAGGGTTTGCCTAATAAATAAAACAGCAATGAAACAAGCCGGCTGGGAAAGTTTTGTAGGTAAAAAAATGTTTGGTTATGAGGTCATTGGTTTGGTGGATGATTTTCATTATGAAAACATGTATAATCAAATTGGGGGATTAATGGTTAACAACGACAAAGATGTTTCCCATCTTACTGTACGTTTACTTTCGGGCAGCACATTTAACTTAATTGCCGAAATCGAAAAAGTATTTAAAAAGATTTTGCCTGATTATGAGTTTGCCTTTCAGTTTTACGACGATTATTTAAACGACATGTACCAGCAGGAAGAAAAGCGTGCAGCATCTATTCGTATTATCGCCATAATCGCCATATTTATTTCTTGCATTGGCTTAATCGGGCTTGTTGAATTCTCGACAAAAAACAGGATAAAAGAAATCGGCATACGAAAGGTTAACGGTGCCAAAGTTTCTGAAATACTTTCAATGTTAAATAAAGACTTTATAAAATGGGTAGCCATTGCTTTTATAATAGCCTGCCCAATTGCCTGGTACGCCATGAATAAATGGCTTGAAAACTTCGCCTACAAAACCAGTTTAAGTTGGTGGATTTTTGCCCTGGCCGGGGTGTTGGCATTGGGAATTGCTTTGTTAACGGTTAGTTGGCAAAGTTGGAAGGCGGCTACACGGAATCCTGTCGAAGCACTTCGATACGAATAGTGAGAAGTGCGAAGATCCTCGATAGCGAAGCGTATCGGGATGGAGGCGCTGAGGTACGAATAAGATTGATTTCACCCCAAACGCCTAAAGGGGCTTTAAGGCACGAGCCAAGAAGTAAGGTTAGAGAAGCAAATGAGGATAAAAACAAGATAAATAATACGACAATCGGAGATAAGAACAAGTCCCCATTAGGGGATATAGGAGTAAATGAAACAAAAACATAGAACCATGTTTAAACACTATATCAAATACATAATCAGGTTGTTAATTCACAATAAACTATCAACAACAATTAACCTTGTGGGCATTGTTCTTGGTTTATTGGTAAGCATATTGTTACTTTTTTTGGTGAAGAGCCAATTTGAAACCGACCTCTTTCATAAAAATGCTGACCATATTTACAAGTTTGAAAACAGGGATGGAGAGCACATGTCGGTTCCTAAAATTAACCTTGTTAAGAAATATGTTCCCGAGGTAGAACATATCACTTACTTTCATCAAAGCTGGTCGAAGTCTGATTTTTTGAACTATAAAAACAACCGTTACCAGATTAATGATATGATTTGTGCAGACTCTGCCTTTTTTAATGTCTTCAATTTTGAGTCTGTCTTTGGAGATCTTAGCCAATGTCTCGCTCGACCCAACAGTTTGGTGCTAACCAGTTCAGAAGCTGAAAAGATTTTTGAAAATCAAAATCCCGTAGGAGAACTGGTTGAGGTATATTCTTCTGAATTTGAAAAGAAAATGTATACGGTTACTGCTGTTATTGAAGATATTCCACCCACTTCGTCAATGCAGTTTAAATCGGTTATTTCAATGGGATCGAGGATGGAAATAAAATGGTATCGCGAAAATGCCAACCATTGGGGAACACATAATTATTTGGCGTATGCCTTGCTTAACGAAAACTGCAACCCCAAGGAGGTTGGCAAACGGATTGACCAGCTAATAATTGAAAACGGGCCTGAGTGGACACGTAGTGCAACACCTGTTAAATTATTGCCGTTTAAAGGATTGTATTTAGATAAAAATCCAGTTCAAAAATCAATGATTTTGGTATTGGGAAGCATTGGTATTCTTATTCTTATAATAGCATGTATTAATTATTTTAATCTTTCGGCAACCCAGTTAATGGGTAGTATTAAAAACGAAGGTATTATCCAAACACTGGGTGATTCCAGGCATGCTGTTATCACGCGATTTTTTATACAAACCTCTTTATTATTCTGCTTGGGAATAGCAATTGTTCTGTTTCTTTTAAAATTGGTATTGCCCTATTTCAATTCATTAAGCAATTCAAGTTTCCAGTATTCCGATTTATTCCGGGGCAGCAACAGTATTTTACTTTTAGGAGTTGTATTAGGAAGCATTGGCATATTCAGCATTTTCCCGCCTTTAATCATAAGCCGTTTCAAAACAATTCAATTACTATCGAAAAATATTTCGAATAAAAAGAGCAAATTGAGTTTTAATAAAGGCTTGCTTGTTTTTCAATTTCTAATTTCGATATTATTAATCACGTCTACATTTTTCATGTATAAGCAGAACCGTTTTATGCTGAATTCCGATTACGGTTTTACTACTGAAAACATTATGGCTATTCATATGAATCCTGAATCCTGGAACAATGAAGTTGCACTTAATCATCAATATAAAAGCCTTTCGGAAATCGATAAAATTGCCTATAGCAGCAACTTATTAACCGAGGTAAGTTCCGATTGGGGCCGAACCATGTTCCATAAAGATTCGTCGTTTCATGTAAGTTTTGTTAACCTTTTTGTAGATGAAAACTTTCTTGACCTTTTCGATATTCCTCTGGTTCGGGGAAATGGATTTAAAGAAAATCCAACCAAGCGTAATAACCTGATTGTAAACAAGCAGTTTATTGAACATTATGGAATAACCGATATAGCAAGTGCTTCTTTAACCCGCGATAGAACAGAAGGAGTTTTACGAGGCGTTTGCGAAAATTTCAATTATAAGACTTTTCATACTGTTATTCAGCCTTTTGGGTTGCTTCAGGCCAAGGAGGAATGCTCGGAAATGCTTGTTAAATTTAATTGTACCAACACGGCTGATATTAGCAATATGCTGAATGAAATGGAAACTATTTGGAACGCGCATAGCCCGAGCTATCCGTTTGAATATGTTTTTTACGACCAGCAACTTCAGTATGTGTATCAAGGCGAAATAAGGCTTTTTAAAACATTTATGATTGCGTCGGTTATTTCGCTATTGGTTGCCGGGCTGGGATTATTCGGAATGAGCTTGTACCTGATAAATAATAAAATTAAAGAAATTGGCATTCGAAAAGTTAACGGAGCTAAAGTAACAGAAATACTAACCCTGCTAAACCGCGACTTTATTAAATGGGTAGCTATTGCCTTTGTAATAGCCTGCCCAATTGCATACTATGCCATGGATAAGTGGTTGGAAAACTTCGCCTACAAAACCAATTTAAGCTGGTGGATTTTTGCTCTGGCCGGTGTGTTGGCTTTGGGCATTGCTTTGTTAACCGTTAGTTGGCAGAGCTGGAGAGCTGCAAGCAGAAACCCGGTAGAAGCATTAAGATATGAGTAGTGGGTCAGGCAAAACATTTGAAAGAGTATAAGTAGGATAGAACAGAGACATCAAACTAAAGAACAAAACCATGAATTTTCAGGATTTAAAAATTGCTTTTCGAAATGCAAAAAAACATTCGGTAATGACTTTTGCCAAACTATTTGGTCTTACATTATCGTTTGCTGTAATTGTTTTTGCGGCAGTTTATGCTTATTACGAAACCAGTTTCGATAACATGTATCCCGATAAGAACCGAATTTACCGCGTAATTATGTACGGTAAACTCGATGGTAGAGAAGCCGACATGGCAGTAACTACTGCCGCCATGGGAAAATCAATGGTAGATGCTTTTCCTGAGTTGGAAGACAGGAACCGGATAAGAATGCAGGGCAACGGTATTTTTGTTAAAGACGATCATTCCTTTCGCGGAGAAGGTTATTTTTTAGCCGATACCAATTTTTTTGCTTTTTGGGGAGTTCCTATCCTTACTAACCGCACAAATGCCTTAGGAGCACGTGAGAATGTAACCATTGCTCGAAGCCTTGCCGAACGACATTTTAATTCGGTAGAACAAGCCCTGGAGAAACCCATTAAATTCAACGGGAACGACTGTATAATTACCGGTGTTTTTGAGGACTTCCCTCCGAACAGTCATTTGCAGGGTGAGGTTATAAGAAGCATAAATGTAGCCAATCATCCCGAAGACGACTGGGGCTCGGAGAATTTATATACTTATTTTAAAACGTACCAACCAATTGCCAACCTGGATGATTTTACGTTTAAAACCACACAAATGGTTTACCACCACCGACAAGCAACCTTCGATCCGGATGAAGCAACTACATTGGATGATTTGAAATACGGTGACGAAACCTATTTGTTTTATCGCCCTGAACCATTAAAGAAAATTCATTTTGGACAACACCGCTTCGACAATGCAAAAACATCGAACAAAATATATGTGTACGGTGCCATTGTACTGGCTTTACTGGTATTGGTTATCTCATCGGTGAATTACATCAATTTAAGTATTGCCAATATTGTAACACGCCACAAAGAAATTGCGGTTCGAAAAACAAATGGAGCCTTTCAAAACCAGTTAATCAAGCAGTTTATAACCGAAGCGCTTTTGTATTGGTTTGTAAGCTTGCTTATCGCTTTGATCCTGTATTTTCTATGTTCGCAATATTTGCTTTCTTATCTCGGGCTTCGTTTGGAGATAGAAGGTTGGGAAGCTATTCGTATTGTTGGAGTCATCATTTCCGGCTTGTTGGTTTTTAATTTGTTGATTAATATTTGGCCGGTTCTTTCCGCTTCGCGAACGGGGGCTGCCACCTTATTAGGCTCAGAGCAGGTAAGACGAAAAAAACTGGTTTTTAGCAATGTGTTTGTGATAGTTCAGTTTGCTATTTCCGCACTTATTATCATTAGTGCCATATTGGTGAACCGGCAGATTGATTTTATGGTGAACAAGGATAGAGGATATGATCCGGAGAATGTAATGATGATTACCCTTTGGGATTTGGAAAGAAGTAAACGCGAATCGTTGATAGAGGAATTAAGAAATGATCCGAATATAAAAGCAGTAACCACATCCGATCTTTATTTTGGTGAGGATCCTTCCATGAACTCCTGTTTTTTTGATGTCGTAGAAGAGGAAAACTATTTCCACACCAGTCACATGATTACTGATCCTGATTTTATGAAAGCATTTGACGTGGAAATGGTGGAAGGGCGGTTTTTCTCCAATGACCTATCCAATGAACTGGATAAAATAGTGGTTAATGAAACGGTTGCAGCCGAATATGGAAAAGACAAATCGATTCTGGGAAAAACCATAGTTTATGGTGGCGGCGATCCCTACGAAGTGATTGGAGTTATTAAAGATTTTAATTTTCGCTCCTTGCATCATAAATTGGCTCCTTTGGTAATTCGTCGTAGAGATTATATGGGGAATATTTTTATAAAAATCAATCAGGACAAAGCCAGTTATGCAGTTGATCTTTTAAAAGCAAAGTGGAGCGAGTTTAATATTAGCCGAAACTTTTATTACACCTTTCACAACCAGGTTTTGGTAGCGCAATATGAAAAGGATCGTCAAGCCAGAAAAATGATGACCTTTCTTTCTATCATTTCCATTATTATAGCCTGTACCGGATTATATGCCATTAGCAACTATACCATTCAACAAAAAACAAAAGAAGTAGCTATTCGAAAAATAAATGGAGCAACCGTATTGTCCATTGCCAATAAAATGTCAAAACGTTTTCTCGCACTTGTGGTCTTATCTTTTGTTTTGGTGCTGCCTTTGAGTATTTATTTATCGCAAAAATGGTTGGAGAATTTTGCTTACCAAACCAGTATGAATGGCTGGATTTTTATGGCTTCACTGGGAATCTTGATTTTGGTATCACTGTTGGCCATTTCTATTCATGTAATAGGAGCAGCCACCCGAAATCCTGTTGAAGCTTTGCGATATGAATAAAATTTCAGTCTAAACATTTTGATGGAGCTAAATAAAATTCAAAAAACAATCTAAAATGAGTATGCTAAATAGTATAAATCAAAAAATAATTTTTAGAAACTTATTGCGAAATAAGCTGCATTCGAGCATTAATATTATGGGGTTTGCTGTAGGTATAGCTGTTTTTATGATGATTGTGAGGTACGTTAATCATCAGTTTAGTTACGACCGCTTTCATCAGCAACAAGAAAGTATTTACAAAATTCATTTGGGCGACAGCAAATCACTACCTCCTGCAATAGCTCCGTTTGTATGCGATAATATTTCGGCAATTGAAAATTTTGTGCGTATAGACGAATGGTACGCAGGAGGAAGCTTGGGCTACTTGAAAAGTAATAACGAAACTTTTAGAACATCCGATTTATTATTTGTTGACGATAGCTTTTTCGATTTTTTTGATTTTGAGTTGTTATATGGAGATGCTGAAAGTGCTCTAAGTTCTCCAAATTCCATTATTCTTTCTGAAAGTTTGGCAACAACGATTTTTGGCAACGAAAATCCAACCGGTAAACAAATTGAGTATCTCAGCGACTTCCCCAGCGCTACCTACAATTTTACGGTAGCGGGTGTTATGGCCAATGCGCCAACCAATTCGTCTATTCAATACAACGGTCTTATTTCAATGTCAACTATTCAGTACCACAAAATACGCAATGGAAATATTAACGAAGATTGGGGAAATTGGGGATTTGCCACGTATGTAAAAATTGCATCTCCCAAAGTTGCCGAACAAATTAATAGCTTAACACCCGAATTCTGGGACAATTTTGTTTCCGAAAGATGGCAGGCAGATAAAAACAGTCCTCGCGCTGAACGTTATAAATTAAATATGGTTCCGTTAAAAGAGGTTCATTTTGCAAGTGGACAGAAACGCTCTTCTGTATATCTCATTTTCTTTATAGGCTTGGTAATCTTGTTAATTGCCATATTTAATTATATCAACTTGTCGTTGGCAATTTCTACCACTCGTATTAAAGAAATAGGAATACGAAAAGTAATCGGCTCGGCTAAAAATGCGCTATTTGTACAGTTTATAAAAGAGTCGATAATGATAACTTTTATTGCGGCAGTTTTGGCAGGTGTTCTTATACTTTTGTTACATCCCTATTTAAAAGACTTTACAGGTTTTGATACCATTATTGCGCCCGAACATTTCATACAAACGCTACTGTTTTTTATTGCCGGAGTTATGGTAATCGGGCTTTTATCCGGATTATATCCGGCGTGGTTTCTCACCAAAATTGCTCCAATTCGTAGCCTTAAAAACGAAATTAATCGTGGTAAAAAGGGAAACAAAATTAAACAAGTGCTGCTTGTATCGCAATTTGTAGTTTCAATAATTTTATTGGTAGTTGTAATTTCAATAAGCAAACAGGTAAATTTTATTAGAAACAAAGAGCTTGGTTTCGATAAAGACCATATCATCTATCTTTCGGGTAGTTCTAATATCGATAAGTCTTACGATACCTTCCGCGAAACATTACTTCAAAATCCGGAAATTCAAAATGTGGCAAGGTCGAATGGCAGATTTGTTGCTGGTCTGAATCTTGGTTTGAAACACAAAGTTAATGGCGAATATAAAACATTCAGGGGCACAACCATCGACCCCGACTTTGTAGAAACTTTTGGCTTGGAAATTATAGAAGGTAGAAATTTCAGAAAAGGCGAAAACGATTTGTACAACACCGCTTTGGTAAACGAACAGTTTGTAAAAAAAATGGAATTGGAATCACCAATAGGTTCGGTCGTTTCTTCCCTAAAGAACGATGTTACCATTATAGGAGTAGTAAAAGATTTTCATATCTATTCTTTACGTACTGCGATTGATGCTTGTATGTTGTGTTACTATCCTTGGAATTCTTGCGTGAACATAAAGATTTCGGGGCACGATATTGAAAACAGCATTGCTATTGTAGAAAAAACATGGAATGAACTTGTACCCGGTGTTCCATTCGAGTATCATTTTTTAGATGATGATTTTGAAAAACTGTACAAAACCGAAACTGAATTTAGCAGCATAATAAAATTATTTACGGCTTTGGCAGTTTTTATTGCCAGTTTAGGCTTGTTCGGGTTAATTTCATTTTCGGCTGTACAACGCAGAAAAGAGATTGGGATTCGGAAAATTAATGGAGCAAACATATATGAAATCCTAACCAAACTTAACGCAGAAGTTTTACTGTGGGTAGCTATTGCCTTTGTAATAGCCTGCCCAATTGCATACTATGCCATGGATAAGTGGTTGGAAAACTTCGCCTACAAAACCAATTTAAGCTGGTGGATTTTTGCTCTGGCCGGTGTGTTGGCTTTGGGCATTGCTTTGTTAACAGTTAGTTGGCAGAGCTGGAGAGCTGCCACGCGAAACCCTGTCGAAGCACTTCGATACGAGTAGTGAGAAGTGCGGAGATCCTCGATAGCGAACTATTGGTCGGGGACGTATCGGGATAGAAGCATTGCGGTGCAGATAAAAAAAGTAACTATTCCAGAAAAAAGTCGTCATATAGGTAATTATCAGAAAAACAACTAAATAATCTTATGATGAAAACCCGGAAAAATTTAAAACTTTACGTAATGATGGCTATGCTAACGGCAGTGCTTTCATTAAACGGATGGGCAAAAGATGGCCAGCCCACTATTACCAAAACCTTTGATTTAAACGAGCCCGGAATGCTAAAAGCTGCTTCTTCAGGAGGAGGGGTAAGCGTAAAAACCCATAATCGGACACAGGTTGAAATACAGGCATTTGTGCGAAAAAACGGACGGCTTTTATCTCCTTCCGACAGGGATTTGGATGAAGTGCTGGAAGATTTTGATATCGATTTTTCGAAAAGCGGATCAACAATAACAGCAGTGGTTAAACGCAAATCGCGAATGAGTTTCTGGAGAAACAATGTAGGTATTTCTTTAACCATAATTGTGCCCGAAAAAATGTCGTGCGATGTGTCGTCGAGTGGTGGCGGTGTAAAAATATCAGGCGTACAGGGCACGCATAATTTCGCCAGTAGCGGAGGCAGTGTAAAACTCGAGAACACAAGCGGAACAACAAAGGCTAGCTCATCAGGCGGAGGGGTTAAAGCTACCAAACACATTGGCGATATTCGTTTGAGTTCAAGTGGCGGCGGCGTTACTGTTGAAGGTGCCCGGGGAAGTGTTTATGCACGAAGCTCGGGTGGCGGTGTTAGCCTCGAAAATATTAAAGGTGATGCAGATGCATCAAGTAGTGGCGGTGGTGTGCGTGTTTCCGGCGAGCTTAGTGCTGTTAAAGCTACATCAAGCGGAGGTTCGGTTCGTGTAAACACCAGTAAGCTTACAGATAAACTACACCTGCAATCCAGTGGTGGCGGCGTTTCTGCAGTTATCCATGGGGGCAATAAACTTGGTCTTGATTTGGATTTGCGCGCAGGAAAAGTATCTGTCGAGCTAAACAATTTTAATGGAACATCAGAAAAAAACAGGGTTAAAGGTGCCATGAATGGTGGCGGAATTCCGGTATATGCTCATGCTTCAGGTGGTAATGTTACCATAAGCTGGGAAGACTAAAACAGAGAACTTAGTCGTCAAAAATAAAATGAGGATTTCGTATAAATCGAAGTCCTCATTTTTTTGTGGTAAAGAATTATACAGTTGTTGTAAAAAAAATTGACACATTTATTGGTTTGGGTTTTCATAAAGTGTTATATTTCAGGCGTTAACGATTGGGGCACGAGAGTTGGTTTAACCAAGAACAAACGATTAGGGCCAAAGGCCGAAGTAAAACGCAATTAAATGTACAACCTTAAAATATCCTTGCGCCGTTTGCTAAACGATAAAGTTTACACCGGTTTAAACCTGTTCGGACTGGTTATTGGAATTGCCTCTTTTCTGGTATTGTTTATTCACGTTTCAAACGAAAAAAGTTTTGATAAGCACATTGCAGGGCACGAAAATATTTACCGTGTAACTTCGGTTCCCGGAGGCCGGGCCAATGCCAATTGGGCACGCAGTTTGGGGATTGTTCATGCTGTTTCATCCGAAATTCCGGAGGTAGAACTGGCAACCCAATTTTCTAATTGCGACCTTGGTACCATAAAAGTTAGTGAAAATTCCATTCAGCAAAAAAATATAATGGCGGTTGACCAAGCTTTTTGCCAAATGTTTGAGGTAAAAGCAAAGCTCGGTAATTTATCTGAAATCAATAAGCCAAATACCGTTTTTGTGTCCGAGGATTTTGCACGTAAACACTTTGGCAGTTTAAACCCTATCGGGCAGCTCATTACGGTTGAAGCCCTTCAATATGTGCGTAATGTTGGCGATTACGAAATTCGGGGCGTTGTAAAAAACACGCATCCTAAAACACATTTTAAATACGAATTGCTTCTTTCGCAAAAAGGCGGTTTGCAAGAACGTTTTGAAAGCCTGCCAGACAGAAAAATACAATGGACCTATAATTATTACCAACTGCAGAATGGTGCATCGCCCGAAATGGTTGCCGAGAAAATAAAGGCTTTTTGGGATAAAAGCGCCGCCAAACAAACACGCGGCCCTCAAGAATACGATTTTTCTTTGTTCCCCATGGATGATATTCACTTAAAATCGGATTACCGTTTTGAGTTGCGCGAAAGTTCAAGTAAAATAAATATCTCGCTGTTTGTGGTCGTGTCGGTTGTTATTCTTTTAGTTTCGTTGCTAAATTTTACCAATCTTACTGTGGCTAAGCTCATTAAACGTTCAAAAGAGCTGGGGCTTAAAAAGTCCATCGGAGCCAACCAGTCACAAATTATCCAGCAGGTTTTAGCCGAGGTGCTAATTATTTGCCTGCTTGCCATTGGTATTTCGTTGTTGTTTATTCAAAGTTCTCTAGCGCTTATTAACCGTTTGTTTGATATTGAATTTCAGCTCTTTTTTAATGAGCCCGTGCTTTACTGGAGTATTTTGGCGGTTATTGGGGTATGCCTAAGTTTAACAGCACTGTTTGTGACTGTATTTTTGCTGGGGCGAAACACTACAATTGATATTCTTGCCGAGCGTAATAATTTTTCGGGGAGCTATGTGTTAAAATCTCTTTTGGTAGGACAGGTGGCCATTGTTATTGTATTAATCACGGGTACTTTTTTGGTCAATAAACAAATCAGTTTTGTATTAAATAAGCCTCTTGGTTTCAATAAAGAAAATGTGGTGGTTTTATACCTGAAAGATCTTTCAAAAGATGCCGCAGTTTTTAATAACGAACTAAAAAAACAGAGTCAGGTGGTTTCGGTGGGAATGACAGCGCAGCACTTTGGTTACCCATCGCAGGGTTTGCCCCTTGATGGTTTTGGTATTGATGGAACTGCTGAGTTTGTGTTTGCCAATTACGACTACCTAAAAACTATGAATATTAAATTGATAGAAAACTGGATTGAACCTGATGCCGAAAAGGTAAGCGGAATGGTGATAAACAATCATTTATACAAGCGTTTAATGGAAAAACACGGAAGTATGGATGCCCTGCGTGCCTATCAAGAGGCGCAACCGTTAGAACCCGGTCAAACCCGGATAAACTATATTGGTGTTACCGAAGACTTTAACTACAGTTCGGCACACGAAAGTATTGGCGACTTTGCCTTTTGGCTTGATGAGGGCGGTAACCGTGCCCGTTTTACACACGTGCGTATAAATAATTTGCATGCCGGAATGGATGCCATAAAAAGGGTTTGGAGCGATTATTACCCCAACCAGGAGATAAATTACTTTTTTATGGATGAGAAAATAGCGCAGCAGTATAAATCAGAAACCATTTTAAGCCGCATACTTTTGGTATTTTCATGCATCGGATTTTTAATCAGTATTATCGGAATAAGTGCACTGGCGCTGTTTATTTCGCAGCAACGCACCAAAGAAATTGGTATCCGTAAAGTTAATGGTGCCAAGGTAAGTGAGATACTAACCCTGCTCAACCGCGACTTTATTAAATTGGTGGCAATTGCCTTTGTAATAGCTTGTCCGGCAGCTTGGTATGCCATGCACAAATGGCTCGAAAATTTTGCCTACAAAACCACCTTGAGCTGGTGGATTTTTGCTTTGTCAGGCGCATTGGCCCTGATAATTGCCTTATTAACGGTTTCGTGGCAATCGTGGAAAGCTGCCACACGAAACCCGGCCGAAAGTTTGAGGTACGAGTAAAAAATGTCAAAAACATGATTATTGTAATTTTATGATAGAACTTAAAAACATCGACAAGTACTACGATGCAAAATTCCAACGAACTTTTGTGTTGAAAAGAGTGAATTTAACCATTAATCAAGGCGAGTTTGTTTCAATAATGGGGCCTAGTGGAGCCGGTAAATCAACCTTGTTAAACATTATCGGATTTCTTGATGAACCCAACGAAGGCGAATATTTGTTCCTCGATCAACCGGCCAACCAGTTAAAGGAAAAACAGAAGGTACAGTATCACCGCAGTCACATCGGTTTTATTTTCCAGGCTTTTCACCTCATCGAGGAAATGAATGTATACGAAAACATTGAAACGCCGCTGGTGTACCGCGGAATAAAAGGCAAAGAACGCAAAGCGATGGTGGCCGATATGCTCGATCGTTTTAATATTGTGGCTAAAAAAGATTTGTTTCCGAGCCAACTTTCGGGTGGGCAACAGCAATTGGTGGCTATTGCCCGTGCTATTGTTGGCAGCCCAAAACTTTTGCTGGCCGACGAACCCACCGGAAACCTGCACAGCGAACAGGGGAAAACGATTATGGATTTACTTAAAAAACTGAACAACGAGGGAATGACCATTATTCAGGTTACCCATTCGGAGGAAAATGCAAAATATGGAAACCGGATTATTCGTTTAAAAGATGGCTACGTGAATGAAGATTAAATTTTTTAAACCTTCGTAATTTCTTTTTCAGGTTCCGGGTATTTACTGCGAAGACCCGGAGCTGCTTAAACCAAAAAATTGTTTTTATGAATTTGAAAGTGGTACTTAGAAACCTGCTTAAACGCCCCTTTTTAAACCTGGTAAAAATTATCGGGCTTAGTCTGGCTTTAATCGGTATAATTTTTATTTCACTATTTATAAAAAATGAACTGAGCTACGACAATAACCACCAACGAGCCGATAGAACCTACCGGTTTACAATTACGGATCCGGAATTTTTGGGCGGAAAACATTTTGCAAGGGTGGTTAATCCGGGTTACTTGAAAGAGCTAAGCAGCCAGTTACCCGAAATAGAAGAACTGGTTCGTTTACGTCCGGTAAGGGGTGGATTAATGAAATACGAACAGCGGTTTTACAACATTAACCAGGGATTTGAGTGCGACAGCACTTTTTTTAAGGTATTTGAGGCAGCGTTAATTGTTGGCGATAAAACTTCGGTTCTTGAACGTCCGGCATCAATGGTAATTAGCCAAAGTTTTGCCCAACGTATTTTCGGAAATAGAAATCCGGTAGGAGAAGTTTTAATTTTGCCTACCGGGCAATTTTACGGTGCAGAACAACATTTTACCATAGCCGGCGTAATGAAAGATTTCCCTGCCAACAGCCATTTTCACCCCGATTTTATAACCACACCGGTAAACGATAGGTTTGAATACGGTTGGGCATGGTCATACCTGGTTTTGGCAGAAAATACATTACCCGAAAATGTTGAGCAGGCCATAAGCAATTACATGCGCGAAAATATGGAAAGCGAACCCGAAAATTTTAATACAGAAGTTCATTTGCAAAGGCTTACCGATATTCATTTACACTCGAATAAATTGCGCGAAATTGAAGCCAATGGAAATATGCGAAATATTTTTGTGCTGGCCATTGCTGCTCTAATTCTTTTGGTTATTTCGGTAAGTAACTACGCCAACCTCAACATTGGCATGGCGGGTTTTAGTGCCAAATACCTTTTTATCAATAAAATTCAGGGCGCCTCCAAACGTTCGGTAGTGCAGTTCTTTTTTCTTGAAGGACTTGTTGTGTTGCTACTAACACTGGCATTAACCTTTTTGCTGGCCCTGCCCTTAAACGCTTTAATTTTGCGCCACTTTGGTTTAAATCTATTGCACGGAAATACTATTTTTCTGTTTGTATTAATACTTTGTTTTAGTGCTTTTAGCCTTGTGTTTGGCCTGCTTCCGGCTGTAAAAACCATGTTTGGTTCTTTGCTTATCAATAAAAAAATAAATACTGCAGTTTTGCCTGGTCGCGGGGGTATAAATCGCGGGCTGGTTGTTTTTCAGTATGCTTTTTCTATTGCATTGATAGTGGCCGTAATTGTTATTTCGCGTCAAACAAATTTTGCCCTGAAAAATGGCATGGGTGTGCAAGAAGCCAACATTGTTGTTTTTGAATCGGTGCATGCCAGCATTCAGCAAAAATTTGAAGTGTTTAAGCAAGAATTGCTGCAATACAACAGTATCCAGTCGGTTTCGGCAATGATGGAGCCTCCCGGTGGAGAAGCCAACGATATGTTTGAGTTTGAACTGGAGGATTATGTGCCGGATGAAAGTGGTGAACAGTACGAGCGGATTGGCGTTTTCCCGTGCGATTATTCTTTTACCTCCCTTTTTAATTTGCAGTTTTTGGCCGGAACCAATTTTTCTGAAAAAAACAAAGACAATGAAGGTGCTGCTGAATACATTATTAATCAGGCTGCTTTGAAGCGTTTGAACTATACTTCTGCTGATGCCATTATTGGAAAGGGTTTTAAGCTTAACTTTCAGGAACTCGAAGAAAATGGTATTGTACTTCCTCGTGGAAAAATTGTTGGGGTGGTAAAAGATTTTCATCTGTCGAGCCTGAAAAAAGAGGTCGAGCCTTTAGTGCTGTTTAAGCGCGAAGGTTTATGGCTGATAAACTTTGCTGTTTCTTTTCAGCCCGGCATGCAGGAACAGGCTTTGGCCGATATGGAAACCGTTTGGACTGCCTTATTTCCGGAATATCCGTTTAACTACGAGCATGTGGGCAGTATGTACCAAAAAGTTTATAAAGCAGAACTGCTTCAGGCCCGGCTGCTTTCGGTATTTACCATTATTGCCTTGTTTATTTGCTCGATGGGTTTGTTTGGTTTGGCCCTGATAACAACACAAAACCGTATAAAAGAAATTGGTGTGCGAAAAGTTAACGGGGCTTGTTCTTCCGAAATACTCAGCCTGTTAAACCGCGATTTTATAAAGTGGATTGTGCTGGCCTTTGTGTTAGCTTGTCCGGTTGCCTGGTTGGCCATGAATAAATGGCTCGAGAATTTTGCCTACAAAACTACCCTAAGCTGGTGGATATTTCTTGCAGCTGGTGCACTGGCACTTGCCATTGCCTTGTTAACAGTTTCGTTTCAGAGCTGGAAAGCGGCAAGCCGAAATCCGGTGGAGGCACTAAGGTACGAGTAGGCTTTTTTCATTCGAGATTTAAGGTGAGGAATAAAAGTCGTTTGGCAATAATTATAAGCAAAAGGATACAATAGTTACACGTAAAAAGAGCGGAAAGAAATCCTTCCGCTCTGCATAAACTACCCTTCGTTGTTTATTTTTTTGCCATTCCGGTGGGGAATGAGGCCTGGTTTAATTCCATCATGTAAGTAAAGTGGTCCATGGCGTCTTCCGGAATCATTCCTGCCAGTGGTTTTAGTGCAAATGGCTCAGGGCCGTTGTCGGGGTATGGTTCAACTGATATTACGGCAATGCCGCCTGCCAGGTCTGTCGGGAATGATAATCCCGATGGCGCATTCATCAGGTAATCTTCTCCCGGAAACGGAGGTCCAGGATTCTCCTGGCTGCTAAACCCGTCGAAAAGATCAGCAACCCCAGTTGTTTGCATAAACTTGCCCGATGTAACAGGAACACCGTTAATTACTGTCCAGCCCTCGTAAATCCATCCGTCAGGCAAGCTTGGCAAGGTTAAACCTTCCATGGGGCTACCCGATTCGAGGCTTAAAAACCAAATTCCGCTGTTTTCGTTGGTGCCGGGGCCATTGGTTGGCGTGGCCAAAATGTATTTACCCATGGCTTCGCTAAAATCAGAGCCCAGTGCTGCCGGATGCGCAATGCTAAGTTCTGCCATTCCATTTGTGAATACACCACCTAAAATTTTGGTATCGCTTGGTGCCGGATCGTTGTCGGGTTGTGGTTCAATACTTAAAACAAACATTACTGCATTATCCACAACATCTTTTTTTACATTAAAAACCCTTGGCGACATCTGACCCGATGGTGTGATGTTAAATTTACCCGTGCTAACAGCAGTGCCGTCAACTATCAGCCAGCCTTCGTAGCGGTAATCGGGCCCCAGAGGCGATAAGCCCTCAAAGCTGAGGTCGAGCATTTTATTACCTGACTTTTCTTCAAAAACAGGTTCTTCTACTTCTTTTTCGCATGCCATAAAAGCAAATGCTGCCATTAAAACAAAAACTAATTTTTTCATAACCTTATACTTTAAGTTAATACTGTTTAAAAACTTGTTGTAAAGGTCCGATTCAAGTCTCACGAAAGAATCACAAAAGTTTAAAGAAATTGTTCTAATAGGTTGTAGTTCAGTAAAATAAAGTGGAGGAGATAAAAAAATACCACCTACGCAATTTGTTTCGTAAATGGTATTTTTTTATACTTTTTGAATGCCAATCAGGCGACCTGATAAAGGGGAAGCTTAAATTCGAAACGCGTTCCTTTGTTTAATTGGCTGTACACCTTAATGGAGGATTGGTGGAGGTCGAGAATTTTTTTAACGATAGCAAGACCCAAGCCGGTGCTGTTGGCGCCATTTGTTTTTTTGCCTTTGTAGTAGCGTGTAAAAATATTGGGTAATTCGTCCTCTGCAATTCCTTTTCCGGTGTCGGCAATTTTAACCAGTATGCCATCATTTTGCAGCTCCAATTCAATGGTTACCACATCATTGGCGTTGCAATATTTTATGGCGTTATCCAAAATATTCTGAAAAACCCGGTCGGTCATTTGTATATCGGCATACACCAAAGGCAAACTTTTCGAGTAAATAGTGTTAATACTTATGTTTTTTTCTTTGGCAATCAGTTGAAATTTATCGGCAACATCCTGCACCAGTTCAGCTACCTGTACCGGTTCGGGCTGAATGCTTTGTGCATTTGATTCGAGCTTCGACAGCTCAAACAAGTCGTTAACAAGCTTGCTAAGGTTTTCCGAGTTTTGAAGAATTATATTCAGGTATTTTGTACGCTCTTCATCCGCTATGTTATCGTCTTTTAGCAGAATGGTTTCGGCAAAACCCTGTATGGAAGCGATAGGGCTCCTTAAATCGTGCGAAACATTGGCAATCAGCTCTTTCCGCAGAGCCTCAACACTCTTTAGCTGAATAATATTCTGTTCAATGGTTTGCGCCATGGTATTAAATGTTTCGGCCATATTGTCGAGTTCACCTTTATTGTTATGCTGAATGCGTACCGAGTGGTTCCCCTCTTTAAAGCTACGCACGGCATTTATTATTTTATTCAGATTTCGGGTAATAATCCATATGGCAAGCAAGCCTAAAAGCGACGTCAGCAGAAGTGCCACAAGCAGGCTGCGAACCCCCAGCTTTAGAATGAAACTATTTTGCAACGAAGCCATTACAGAAGTGTACTGATTGCTGGCTAAAACAATATACATGTACCCTTTTAGCTGGTTTTCTTCGATAATTTCGGCTGCCGAGAATATTTTAGGAGATCCCGGATTTCGGGGGTCGTCACCTCTGATGATACGATCATTGCTTCGATTCAGGAATTGTTTTATAGGGCCAAGATCAACTTTGTCTGATTTAACATCTTTTGTTGGAACAACGTAAGTGATGATGTTTCCTTCCGGGTCAAGCAGATATACTTCGATGCTCGGGTGAACAGCCATGGCCGAATGCATTAACACATGAATGGCTTCCTTTTTAACCTTTCCATCCACAAAAATAGGCGTAACCTCGTTAATGGCACCAATGGCAATTTCGCCATTTATTTTTTGCTGAGCTTCTTCGTTGTAATCGGCCGAAAATTTCACCGAAATCAATATAAAAATCAAGGTAAGCAATACCGTAAAGGCTAAGAATATACCGGAAACTTTCCAGTAAAGGCTGTTAAATATTTTGTTTCGTTTTGTCATAACACTACAGTTCGTCGTTAAATTTATAGCCAACTCCCCAGCTGGTTAAAATGTATTTTGGGTGGTTTATATCGGGTTCAATTTTTGCCCGTAAGCGATTGATGTGCGAATTTACTGTATGCTCGTAGCCATTAAAATTATATCCCCAAACCTGGTCAAGAAGGTCGTTGCGGCTAAAAACTTTCCCTGGTTTTTGGGCCATTAAAACAAGCAGTTCAAATTCTTTTGGTGTGAGCTCAAGTTTGTTATTGTCAAGCGTTACCTTTCTTTTTCCCAGATCAATATGCAGACTGTTAATGCTTAGCGTTTCGGTTTCATTGCCGGAGGTTTCGCTGCTTAAAGAATTAATACGGCGTAAAATGGCTTTAACACGGGCAATAAATTCGCGAATGCTGAAAGGTTTGGTCAGGTAATCGTCAGCGCCGGTTTCAAGCCCCAAAACTTTATCAATTTCTTCGCTTTTAGCAGTTAGCATCAGTATGTGGGTATTTACTTTATCGGCGCGTAACTGGCGGCACACCTCCAGCCCATCCATTCCCGGAAGCATAAGGTCTAAAACAATAAGACAGTATTCGCCTGATGCGGCTTTTTCATATCCCTGGCGGCCATCGGTTGCGATATCAACCTCGCAGTTTAAATCTCTGAGGTGAATGCTAACCAGCTCACCAATATGTGCATCATCTTCAATTAATAATACCTTACTCATTGCTTCTTTTCTTTAAATTGCAACAATAACAAACAAGTATCACAAAAAGGTCACAAATACCTTGAGTTTTCTTAACAGGAAGCAAATTAGCAGCTTAATTCTTTTGGAACAGATCCGGTGTTTGTACTACTTTTTTTAATAATTCTAATTATGAAATCGGTATTTCTATTTAACTCAATAGTTTATATATTTAAGGTGTCAACTGATTTTTAAAAACATGAACCTAACAAATTGCCCGAAATGTCACAATGTGGTAACACCTGACGACAAATTCTGTCCAGGTTGTGGTGCAAATCTCGAAGAATTTTTATCAACTCGATCCTCCGTATTTTGTTCGAGATGCGGCCACCGGAATCCACAAAGTGCTTCGTTTTGCGAAAAATGTGGGAATACGCTTACCGAACCGCCAGTAGTTTCTAACAAAGACCCAAAAGAAAAAGAGGGTCCCCAAAAGATTGTTTCAAAGGGAAGCTATTCGGGAAAAATGAACACAGGAAAATCGAAGCTCCTCAAACGCCTGATTATTGCGGCAGTTATAATTGTACTGCTTTGCGCAGTAGCCATTATAATTTGGTTTCAGGTTGACGATAATGCGGAAGAAAAACTAAAAGAAACACTCCGGATTCCGGGTGCAGTTGTTATTATCGGCTTTGCTGTTTATGTCGCCATTTTCGGAAAATCTAAAAAAGGAAGAAGAGGAGGGGGAAACTACGACGACGATGATTGGGACGATGATGACGACGGCGATTGGGGTGACGATGGTGGAGATGACGACTAAAAAATAACAATCCAAAAATAGAAATATGCCTTTCTGTACACAATGTGGTAATGAACTTTCTGCCGGAGTCCGGTTTTGCGGAAAATGCGGAAAAGAACAACAAGCAACCGAAAACCTGTGCGCCAAATGCGGGAAAGAACTGGAAGAACATGAAAAATTCTGCTCAGGATGCGGAACTCCGGTTGCCGGAAATGTTGAACCAAAGCCTGAACCACAAAAACAGCCTGAGCCTGAACCGGTGAAAGAAGAAAAACTTACCAAAGAAGGCCGGAAAATAATTTCCGGAGGCCCCAAAGCAGATCAGCCTGCAAAAGCCACATCGAAACGAGTACCAACGAAAACCAAACAAAAGAAAAAGCGAAGCCCGTTGGGCTGTTTTTTCCGTACCCTGTTTATTCTAATTGCTATAGTTTTTGGGGCGGCAGTGCTAATTATTGGGGTAAATGTTTTATTTCTTGAAGACCAGGATGCGGCAGACAATAGTGATACACGCGTTGAGACAGATCATAATAAGGGCTTAACAGACACCAATATTCCCGGCATTGTGGATATTGAGGAGGGCGATGTAAGCCATTTGCCGGAAAACCGAAATAAAGCGCAGCAAAAACAAGCAGCACGAAAAAATACGGTTGATTTAGACCCCGAGGATCCAAACAGTGCGGATAAATACCACTTTGGCGTTAATGTTGATCCCGATCCTTACAAAGCTCTTGACTACTACCAGCAACTGGTTGCAAAAGGTGATGCCAATGCCATGGTTAAGTTGGCCGAATATTATGAGCAGGGAATTTGGGTGAAAAAAGATAAACAAAAAGCCAGCGAGTTACTAAAAAAGGCCGCAGAGCTAGGCGCTGTTGAAGCCCAATGGGAACTGGAATATGCACAGAAAAACAGCAAAAATTAACAACAGCAAATTATGAAAAAAATAAACCGATATAGTTTAGTTATCATATGCTTTTTTGCGTTTTGCGTTTGTAGTGCTCAGAGTCAAAAATCGCAAACCCAAGAAGCATTAGCAACGGGACAAACCTTTGTAAAAGCCGAAACAATAAAAGCCATAGAGGCCAACCTGATTAAAGCGCTGGAGGCAGAGCGCAACAGCCAGGCGGTAACAAATGCCATGACAAAATTCTGGGAGTCGGCCAAAGGATTAAACCAGGAACAGGTAGAGGCTTTGGCCAACCGCTTTGTATCGGCCACGAAAACGAACCTGAAAAAACTTTCCGCTCTTTCGCCCAGTCAGTTAAAAAACTACGCCCGTGAGGTTTCTGGCAATATAAAAATTGATGCAAATACCCTAAAACAAATAGTTTATGGTGCAGGCGACAAGGCAGGAAATGCTACCTTAAAAACCTTGCAGGAAATTGACGATGTTTTGGCCAAAACGGGAAAAGTATCGAAAGATTTACTGCTTAAGCTTCAGAGCGAAGCAAGTGGTTTGGATCCCAACCAGGCCAGGGCGTTTTACGATTTGTTGAAGGACAAAGTAGCGGGCGATTGGAAAGACATTAAAAACCTGGACAAAGCCAGTGATGGCATTGGAAAATATGTGGGAACAGTTGTTGATGGTGTTTTTGTATTAAGCGATGCCTACGATATTTATTACAGCGATGATGAGCCGGAGATAAAAGCAATTAATGCAACCGGAAAAATAATTGATTATGGGGTGAGTACCGGAGCAGGTGCTGCGAGTGCAGCTCTGGGAGGTGGTTTGGGACCAGGTTTGGTTATTGCTTTAACTGCTAATCGTGTTTCAACATTGTATACTGAAATTGCCATGCTTCAAAAAGAAAAAGAAGCAGCCGCCAATGCCGAATTGAATGAAAAAATAAACAACTCGATATTGGTTCGTCGTCAACTGGTAAATATTAGTAATCTCATTAAATCAGGCGATTTAAACAAGGCCAACTTTTTACTGAACAAAGTTCGGCAATTCCTGGTAAAACATAATTTCGATAATGTAGAAATGCTCTTGCAACTGCATAATGAGCTAGAACAGAAAGCAAAGGAGGCCGAGCGTAACGAGCAAATCAACCAGCTAATTAATACTGCCCGCTACCCGTATCGCGATGCATTAAATTATTACAAGAAAGGCCTTGAGTTAAATTGGGCAAAGAAATACGCAGCCGAAGCACTAAATATCCTTCAGAACGGTGCAAAAAAGTATCCTGAAATAAAAAATCTGAAAGCCATTACGATTACACAGCAACTTATAAAAGCTATTGATGCGAAAATTGCCGGAGCACCCCGTTTATCCATTACGTCCATAAAGGCTCCGAAAAAAGTATATGTAGGGCAAGCCATAGAAATTTATGTTGCCGTGCAGGGCGGTATTCCGTATTACAAAACCACCGGCGATATTGGCGGAAATATCTCGGATGACGTGGTAACAGTGTACTGGGAGGCTCCTGAAAAGCCGGGGAAAAAGCATGTTAACCTTAAAATTCAGGATTGTATGGGAACAGTGGCAGCAAAATCTACTGATATCGAGGTTGTTATTCCGGAAGAAGTGGGCGGTTTTCCTTATGGAGAATGGTCGACCATGAATGTACCACAAAATACAGTGGAAGGAGATGTCCTTAATTTCGACTCGAAAGCAGAAACCGACAGTTATTACAAGAAAAAAATTGCAGAAACAATAAGTAATCCTGTATTTTCAAGCCATCCGTCGAAATATGTTGATGATGAGGTTACAATGAAGTTTACCCCAGAGAACTACACTTTTACTAAGAAGAACAACCTGTATATAATTACCCCAATTGTGCAGAACGATAAATACCGGATCACTTATATTTTACGATTAACAGATCATCAAAATTTTGAGGGAAAATTTATTGGGAGTCAGGAGTTTAAGACATCGAAAGGTACTTTCTACTGGTTTAATTACATGGATATTAAAGGCACAAAAATTAAATAATAACGATTATGGCATTCTGTTCAAACTGTGGAAATGAAATTTCTGAAGGAGCCAAATTTTGTGGCTCGTGCGGAAGCCCACAAGAATTAAAACCAAATTCGTGTAAAAACTGCGGAAAAGTTTTAGACGATAACGAAAAGTTTTGTTCGGGTTGTGGAACGCCTGTTGCCACAACATCAAAAGCTGCCCCGGATTCACAAAAACAACCGGAACCAAAGCCAGAACCACCGAAACAAAAACTTACCAAAGAAGGCCGGAAAATAATTTCAGGCGGCCCAAAGCCTGAACAAAATATGAAGGGTGATCCAACACCGCCTCCTCCAATTAATACACCACCCCCAAAAAAGAAAAAGGGATGTAGAGGCTGCGCGATTACAGCTATTTTTATTTTGGCAGTACTTATTGTTCTTACTATGTTGATGTACAATAAGGTTTCTGATTGGTGGCAAAATTTAGACACAGAACAGACCAGTGAAAACATTCTGGATAGCGAAGGTGTTGACGGGATTGTAGATATCGAACCAGAAAAAACTAGATCCAAACAATCAAAATCCTCCAATGAAGTTGGAATTAAGATTCCTGTAAATATCAAAGGAAAACCAATTACAAAAGAATCACTTAAAGTCTCGGCAGAAAATACAGTTGCTAAGTTTAAAAAGGTAAAAGTCGATTTTGGACAATTTGTTCTGGACAAAGAAACATCGGTAATTGTTGAAGAATACAAGCAACAGGTGATTGATGGTGAATGCTCGGTTGTTGCCTACGACATTGAACTTAAAGGAAAAAGCAAGTTCGACGATTTTATAACCATATCGCTGCCCTACAACCAATTGTTTATTAAGAACGGAAAAGCTGAAGAGTGTGTAGCTGCGCAATATTACAATCCTAAAACAAAAAAATGGGAACCCGTTTTGTATGATTTAGATACTAAAAACAAAGTTGTACATATCCGGACCAATCATCTTAGCCGCTATGGAGTTTTTACGGTAAAAAATGCGACCAAAAGACATGCATACATTTCAAATGTATATATCCCCAATAGTTATTTAAAAGGTGATAGAAAAGACATGCATATTGAAGTTTTGGAAAGTTATTACGAAAACGACCGTCAATTAGGCAAAGAAGCTTTAAATCAGGGCTTATCGTTTTGGAGCAAGTTTTCCGGAAATTCAGGGGTAGCAATTAACACTCTAACTGCTGGTGGAAGCTATTCTACAGATTTTACAAACAAACTAAATAATGGCTTCAAAAACCTTGGTTACGCAGCCAGTATAGTACAACTGGGTTACGATTTATGTTATAGCGACAACAAAACAACGGCTATCAACCTCACCAAAAACATAATGAACCAGTTGGTTGCCGAGTTTGGTACTCCGGTAATTAACATCGCATTTATTGGTGTTTATTTTATCGATATTGCCTTAACAGAATTTGGTAATGCAATGCTCGCTCAAAAATACAAAGAGCTTTGGGAGGTATACGATTTTTACAATAAAACCTATAACGAACGTTCGTTAAAAGAGTGGCGCAGGTTAATGATTGATATACATAAGGATAATGCCGATAATCCTGCAGAGGCATACAAGGAAATAATGGAAGAAATTGAAGATTATGCCTGGAAATTTATGAAAACTACGAAAGTAGGTACAGATAATGAAAACACAGCAGAGCTAAATTCATTAGCAGCAGAAGCAGGTTTAAAACGAATGACCTGGCCCAGTCAAAAAGATATTGAAGGAGTATATGGTGAGGGCAAACAACGAATTATCGATCAATTATACCCAGTGTTTACATCAGTAAATAACTGGCGTTTTTATAACCTTAAATTAGAGCTAACAAAAGAGGCGGCGTTGATGGCAAAAATGCTAAACGAGAAGGTGAATTTAACCATTACTGAAAACCTTGCTAAAGGCGAAAAAGCAAAATATGGGGGGTACAAAGTGGCCATAAGACCACTTGATAAAGGTGTGGATAAAAAGAACTGGACGGGAACCTTAAAAGAATCGGGCATAACCAAAACGAACTTTACTTTCATTGGTCATTATACTGCCGGAAAACCAAACCGTGTAGAAATATATAAACCCAGTGACCGTGTCGATATTGAAAAGCCAACAATAGTAAAAGATTTTATTGTTGATGGAGAAAATGAAATTGTTATTGAATTGGGTAATATGGCAAAAAGTAAATGGGTTTTATTTAATACCGAATTTGAGGATAATTCAATGGATATTATGGTAAAACACAATACTAGCATAAATAACGGAAGTCTATCTTCCTCTTGTATTCCTTCTAATCCATCAAGCTCAAGTTTTTCAAACTATACAACTACGGCTAAGTGGACGGCATTTAAAAATACATACATACCTGATGAACCTGTAACAACAAAAGCTTTCGTCAATTTTAAAGGGAATAATGCTACAAATATGAAACTTTCAATAAAATTTTATAGTACATTACGAGATTCAGAAAAAATGGATTTTAGAGGCAGGTCTTCTCACGGAGGAGTGGATGGCATGTTAGTTTATTCTGATGGTCAGGAAACAGACAAAGGTGAATTTTCAACAGTAGCCCCTAAGCCATTAAACAGCTCTGATGTATGGATAATAACTGTTCACGGAGAAGGAGGAAAATTTAAGATGTATTATAAACCACAACCAATTAAATAAAGTTAAAAATTACTATTATGCCATTCTGTTCAAACTGTGGAAATGAAATAAAAGCCGGTGCTGCATTTTGTGGCAGCTGTGGCAACAAAGTGGGGCAAGCGCAACAGTCAGCAACCCCGCCACCTGTCGGAAAAGTAACCTTCGATGTGGTAACACGCGAACGTTTAAACATGGTAAAAGTAGAACTCGAAAATGCTGCTTTCAGGTACGAAGCAGGCGCCATGCACTATATGCAGGGAAACCTGGAATTACAATCGGATTTACCCGGGGTTGGCAGCATTTTTAAATCGATGATTACCAAAGAAAAAGTTGTAAAGCCTGTAATTAGCGGAAGCGGCACGGTTCATTTAACGCCGTCGTTTGGCGAATTTACCATTCTGGAATTGGATAACGACGAATGGATACTTGACCGCGGAGCCTATTATGCATCAGAACTAAATATCGAACTGGGTGCCTTTACCAATCGTGCTATCAGCGCTATGTTTTCGGGCGAAAAATGGTTTCAAACCGTTGTGGCTGGTACGGGCAAAGTAATTATTAACTCGGCCGGACCGCTGGAAGAGGTGGAACTTACAAATGGTAAATTGGTGGTGGATGGAAGTTTTGCAGTTGCCCGCACCTCGGGTATCGAGCTGAAAGTTGCAAAAGCCACACGCGGTATTTTTTCAACCGTAATTTCGGGCGAAGGATTGGTAAACACCTTTACCGGCACCGGAAAAGTATTGATTGCCCCGGTTGATAATTACTTTAATACCCTGATTCACACCGTTAGAGCCATCAATAGTAATGTTTTAAGACTACAGAAATGACGAGGTGAATGGACATGGGCTACTCTCGGCAAATTAAAAATCAGGCTTTTGACAAATACCATTATTTTTTGCAATACCTGTGCTTTTTTGCACAATATTGAGGAAAACATTTGCCGGAATTGCGGATGCCCTTTGTTAAAATAGAACCTTAATAACTTTAGAAAAAATGAAATACAAATGCAAGGCATGTGGAAAAACAATTCAACAGGACGATAAATTCTGCCAGAATTGCGGTGCTCCGCAAAAAGGCACTACTTCTGCCAATACAGCAAAGCGTAAGGCCATGCCTAAAAATTTATCAACGGCACCCATGGTAAAATGCTTAGCCTTAGCCATTGCAACCGGGTTGGTGTTTGGGTGGATTCGTTACTGGATTGGTTATTATATACTTATACAGGGTGTAATTGCCGGTGTAACAATTTCGTGGATGGTTAAACAAACTGCAGGAGAATACATTGAAGCACTTGCAAACATTCGGTTTAAAATGGTGGTACTTCTTTTTTTTATGTTTATGATTGGACAAGCATTTGGATTTGGACTGGCGCAACCTGTTTTCGATCCTTTTAATTGGTTGGCCAGAGTTTGGAATGCCGATACCACCGAATCGGTGTTTGGTATTTTTTCTACTGCAGGTGTTGTAAGCCGTACCTTTTCCGAAGGTTTAAATGGGGGATTCTGGGTTGTTTTATCGCTTATCGATTTATTCTTTATGCTGTTTTTAATGCTGGTTACTATGCCATTACCGACTAAAAAAAATTAACATGATAAAATTTGTACGAATAGTATCTTTTTTAATCGCAGTGCTGGTTACTGTTGTAAGCATTTTTTTTATTGATGCCGAGCAAGAATTGTCCGAAGCTCAAGCGGCTTACAGGAGTGGAGATATTGACCAGGCAATTCGAAAAGCACGAAGAGCAAACCATGCGTTTTCGGATAACAACAAAAAGACGAGTGCCTATTATGTTCAGGCAAAGGCAGCGGCACAAATGAATTGGACAAATAAATCGGGGGATTATTTGGATGACCTATTACGATTAAACCCGGAACATGTTAGCGGATTGTTGTTACGTGGTGAAATTCGTATACAACAGGGCGATAACTCCGGTGCTTTGGAGGATATGAATAAGGGACTTGAATTGGCGTCGGAGAATATAGCTGATAATCGTCTGGCTTATGCATTGTCGAAAAGAGGATTGGCTTTTTTAGCTCTAAACCAGGTTGATAATGCAGAAAATGATGCCAGGAAAGCAATTCAGCTCTCCGCTAAATTGCCAGAAGCTTACGATTTGATGAGCCGGGTGATGGAGCAAAAGGGCGATTTTGAAAGAGCGGTTGCCGCTTGCGATAAAGCCTACAAATTATTACTTGAAAAAGATAGATTTGCCATGATTACGCCTGAAGGGCAACAACTTTCCGAGCGGCTGGTACACTTGAAAGTAAAGTATTTACAATCAAAATAGCGGGTGTTGAGTAGTTTGGTTTTCATTCTCGTAATTTCCTGCAGTTATTGTAACCACACGAATTTGCACAGTATCCTATTCAAAGAAAAAGTAATCAATTAATTTTGAAATACTTGAGGAAAGAGCATTTAATTGCATTCTCGGCAGTGTTACATTCGTTTTATAAAATAGCCTAAAACAAAGGCCACCCCAAAATAAATAAGAATTTTATACCAGGGCTTAAAATCGTCGGCAGGTGCATTAAGCACCGGGCAGCATTTTAAATAGTGGACGGTAATAAAAGTGTTACCCTGGTTTTTTAGAAAGACAGGACTTTGCACTTTTTTTGAATGCCCGGAATAGTTTTTACCCGAAATCGTAAACTGGTAATCGTACGAATAAGTATACTGATTGCGAATGGTTTCGTTGCGCTCACCCATTTCACGTCGAAAATTGTTCACCTTTGCAGGGGTTGTAGACCCACCCAGCCACAGCACACCTAAAAAACAGCCATAGCCCAAAAAAATTAGAGCAATTGTACCAATCAGGATTTTGCCAACAACTGAATTTTTTTTCTTTTTTTTCATTGAAGAGCTGGTTTTAGCCTCTATTATAATTTTACTGGCAGTAGTATAAAAGCCAATACTGGCTAGTCTTTGTTGTGCATGAGCCGGTATTTGCCAGGTGTAACACCTTCAATTTCTTTAAAAACACGCGAAAATGAAGCTACCGATCCAAAACCGGCCTGTTCGGCAATATATTCCATGGTGTATTTGGTACTCGCTCGTGTTGAAAGCAGTTCTTTTGCTTCCTTAATACGGTATTGGTTTACAAACTCGTTAAAGTTCATTTGAAACTCTTCGTTTATCAAACGCGAAATATAGGTGCGGTTGGTATGCAACGATTCAGAAATAGTATGGATACGCAAATCGTTCAAACGGTAAATTTTATTCTCTTCAAAAAGAACCAATAGTCTTTCTTTTAGGTTGTTTTCTTCCGGCGGGGCATCTTCCTGGTAGCTTAATTCTTCGTCGTTTTCATACAAACGTTCGTAAATGGGTTGCTGTAAATTGCCTTTATGGCCTAAAATGAAAAAGAAAACTGTAAAAAAGGCAGAAGGCAACAGAAGTAATAAATCGTGTTGTACAAAATAGCTGCGGCCAAGCAAGGCAAAACTAATGGCAGCAAGTGAAACACCTAAGACCAGAATACTAATATCCCTTACCCAGTTCATTCGTTTGCCCTCAGTTTCTGAAAAAAAGTTGTTAATGGTTTTGTTGTGCTGGTTTGCAATACGAATTCCGAAAATGAGATAGATAACTGTTTGAAGAATGAAAATGATTCTACTAATCAAAAAAACCAATGCTTTAACTCCTGTAAGGGTAGTGGTATCAATGTTTTTAAGATTCTCGTTTATCAGTATGTGCTTAACGTAGTAAATTCGTTGGTCGGGAGTTAGCAAGGAGGTTAATATTAAGGCAACAACCCCAAACAGAATGCCCGGAAGAAAATGGAGTAAATGCCGCCTGGTGTTAAACCGAATAGTACTCAATAGTAAAATGTAGGTATAAAATAACGGATACACCGATAGGCCTGCGTACAAATAAATGCTTTCGAAGAAAGAGTAAGTATGGTAGAATTCCAGAAAAAATACAGTATGTGAAACGTAAAGCATACAGGCAAAGAGCATAAAAATACCCAATACAAAACGACTTTGATTGGCAGGTCGCCTTTGAATCAAAAGGGTAACACCCCAAAACAAGGTTGCATAGACGGGAGAAAGCAGAGCAATTGTTTTTATCATTGACAGAATAGAGTTATGGAGTAAAGGTACAAAAAATGTTATTTGAAGTTGTTTTTTACGATATGCAACTCTGTTTTACGATTTGAATCTGTTTTTTTCGGGTATATGTCGAAATTAGCGGAGCGTTTTGAAGAAACAGAATTTTCAATAAAAATATTTGGTAGTTCTTTAGTAGTATATTTCGCTGCTGTAAACTGCCAACCCTCCTCCTTAGATGAAACTAAAAGAAAAGGTGGCCTACTAGCTAGCCACCTTTTTTATTGTTTTAAAAATTATCTACTGTCCGATAGGCTTCGATAAAGGCTTTTTCTCCTTTTTTGCCTGATATGCTTTTACCATGTTCGCAGCACAGCACTCCGTTATATCCTTTGTTGTAAATGTGTTTAAAAATGTTCAGGTAATTTATTTCACCAGTTCCGGGTTCTTTGCGCCCGGGATTATCGCCAATGTGAAAAGCGCCAATGTGATCCCAGCATTTATCGATGTTGGGGATAATGTTTCCTTCGGTAATTTGCTGGTGGTACATGTCGTTAACAATTTTACAACTGGGGTGGTTAACGGCTACACAAAGCATATAGGCCTCGGGCATTTTGGTTAAAATTAATCCCGGGTGGTTGGTCCATGCGTTTAATGGTTCCATAACCAGCTCCAGGCCTGTGGGGCCAACAATGTCACAACACATACGCAGGTTGTCAATAATATTGGCCATTTGGTAGCCATGTTCCAGGCCTTCATCAAATCTTCCGGGCACAATCAATGCTGTTTTTACCCCTGTTCTTTTCTGAACTTCCAGCCCCTTTTGCATGGTGTCTTTTAGCATTTGTTTGATATCTTCGTTTTGGGTAACAAACGATTTTGTTTTAAAATCAGCATATAATACAAAGGGCCCCAAATCCATGTTTTTACGTGCCAGTTCGTTAGCTATTTTCTCCTGCAAGGCCGGTTCTTTTTTCATCAGGCTGTTGTCGAAAACTGTCCGAAACCCCTGGTCGGCCATAAATTTTATGTTGTCAATCGGATCTTCTCCTGCATGTTCGTTAAATGTGCCCAGGCTTGGGGCATACTTCAGGTTAAATTTTGCTTTATTCGATTTTTTCTTTTCGCCTGCAGAAGCATTTAAGGCTCCGGTTAATCCACTTAGTGCAAAACCGGTTGCAGCTGTGTTTTTTATAAAGTTTCTACGTTTCATGGTACCGTGGTTTAAATAATTTTATAGTGGTGTTAGTTTATTCTGTAATAAAAAATGTTCTGTAGGTTCTGTCTTCTTGTTTTAAACGCTACAAATTGAATAGAGAAGATTCGTTACGAAACTTAGTCATTTACAACCATGCTGCCCCACCAGTTGTTTCCCGGATCAAAATCTTCAGATAGAAATTGCATGCGTTGTTTCTCCAATGCCGGCCAGCGCTTTTCAACAATATTTTTTAGGTGGGCAGCTTCGCGCTCGGCGGTCCAACTTGGATCGCGTTCAGGGAAACGGGCTCCCATTTCTTCCAACATAGCGAAAAGGGTTGCACTTAGTTCTTTTACTTTTTCCTGGTTATCGGCAGCTAAATCAGTTGTTTCCGACAAATCGTTTTCCAGATTGTATAATTCTTCACGGCTATCTTCGTAATAATGAATCAATTTCCAATTGCCCAGGCGAATGATTGATGAAGGCTCTCCTCCCTGGTTTCCATAATGCGGGTAATGCCAAACCAAAGGTCGTTCCTCTATGGTTTCTCCTTTTAACAGCGGAACAAGACTTTTGCCGTCGATGTGTTCTTTAGGTTTTAATTCTACTCCACATAGCTCCAAAATCGTCGGATAAAAGTCGGTTCCTGTAACCGGTGTCGAACATTTTTGTCCGTTACCCATACCCGGAACTTTTATAAAATAGGGTTCGCGAATTCCGCCTTCAAATTGGTAGCCTTTTCCGGCGCGAAGGGGTTTGTTTGATGTAGCAAAAGCATCGCCGGCAGCCACCCCCCCGTTATCACCTGTAAAACAAATAATGGTATTTTCATTCAGTCCCATTTCTTCCAGTGCATCTAAAACAAGGCCAACGGCGTCGTCCATTGCTTCAACCAAACCGGCATAAACCGGGTTGTCCTGTACCTGGCGAATGGGCAGGAAACGCCCCATCTCGAAGCCGTTTTCGGCAATACCCATTTGTTCGGCTTTTTGGCGGTACCTGGCCCATTTTTGCTGGGTAGTTTGAATTGGACCGTGAACTGCATAAAACGAAAGATAGGCGAAAAAAGCAGTGTCTTTATTCGCTTCAATAAACTTAACCGTTTCTTTGGCCAAACGCATCGACAGGTTTTCGCCATCAGGTCCGCTTGGTAAAGTTGGATTTTCCCAGGGGGCGAAATAACCACCTTTGGGACTACCAACATCCCAACCACCTTTGTTAATGTCAAAACCATGATCATCGGGCCACGATCCTTTTCCGCCCACATGCCACTTCCCGGTAAAGAAAGTTTTATAACCGGCTTCTTTCATCGCTTCAGGTAAGGTAATGTACTCGTGCGCTAAAGCATGTTTGTACTCTGGAGGAAGCAATTGGGTTGCACGGCCAACTTTACTCCATTCTTCTCCGGTTTTTGCTCCAATCCAGTCGGTAATGCCATGGCGGGCCGGAAATTTGCCACTTATAATACTTGCCCGCGAAGGGCTGCACACCTGGCAGGTTGCATAGCCATCGGTAAAAATCATTCCCTCGCGGGCTATGCGGTCAACGTTGGGCGTTTCGTAGTATTTACTTCCCATAATACCGCAATCGGTGTAGCCGTAATCGTCAACTAAAATGAAAAGTACATTGGGTTTCTTTACGGATTCTTGCGGAGTTTGGGGTTGACATGCGCAGCAAGCAAAAAGTGCGCAAAAAATAGTTACCCACGAAAAGCCTTTCATAACGGTTTAATTTTGTTTTATTCTCCTCCGGTTAGTTTATAAATCTCTGAACCTGCGCTTAAAAATGCCCCAGTTCCGTATACTTCTGTTTTGTCGGGCCATGCTTTTCCGGGTGCAGCACCAATGGGTTGTACGTAACCCAACATGCCATCGTCGGTAACATGGCTAACCATGGCATTCCATCCTTTTTTTGCGGCCGGCTCATAAGTGGCTTTATCTAAAATACCCTGGTTTATGCCCCAGGCAAGCCCAAATACAAAAAACGATGAGCCACTGGTTTCAGGAGTAGGATAGAATTTCTGTCCCAGTAAGCTCATGGCCCAATGCCCTTCAGGTGTTTGAATCTCCAAAAGTTTTTTGGCCATTTTCTTGTAAATTTTTAAGAAATATTTGTACTCTTTACTCTCCGGGTTTAGCTCATTCAAAATGTTTACAAGTCCGGCAAATACCCAGCCGTTACCGCGTGACCAGAATACTTTTGTTCCATTGTCGCGCTCTGTTATGTAACGTTCGTCGCGGTAATACAAATGTTCTTTTTTATCAAACAGAAAGTCGGTTGTTGCCTTGTACTCTTCAAACATAAAGTCGAGGTATTTTTTTTCGCTGGTAACTTTATACAGCTTTGCCCAAACCGGTGGCGACATAAAAAGTGCGTCGCACCAGTTCCAACGGTCCTGGTGAAATGGTGTTTTCCAGTTTAAAACCGATTGAGAAGGGTGGTACATAATAAAATCAAACTGTTTTTGGGTTGGTTCGATCATTTTTTTATCGCTGTACTTGCGGTATAATTCAATGTACATTTGTCCTACGGTATGGTCGTCAGCATGGTATTGGCGTTTGTATAGCAACCATTCATTTTCTTCACCGATATTTTTCAACCATTCCCAATATTTTTCATCGTTGGCCATTTTTGCCCACTTTACCATTCCTACGTAAAGTGCTCCGTTGGTCCAATCCAGTGGATGGTGAGGTTTTTGTCTGCCGCTGTAACATTCGTTAAAATGTTCAATTTGCCAGTCGGCAACTTTTTTCATAACTGTTTTTACTTCGGCGGGCTTAATTTCCTGTGCCGATGAATAATTTGCAAAGATTAAGAAGGTTGCAAATAGAAGTAGAAGGGAAAATAACTTGTTCATAATGATTGGTTTAAATTATTGGTATACAAAGTAAATGTAATCTGTCAATTCTCGTGAGAAAATTTGTACAAAAAAGGGAAGGATTGTGTATGTTATAGTTAAATTTATTGCTTTAAGAATGGCAATTTCTTATCTCATAATAGTTTTTTATTCAAAAGTAAACACTTCCGATTTGG
Source organism: uncultured Draconibacterium sp. (assembly GCF_963676735.1). NCBI lineage: Bacteria > Pseudomonadati > Bacteroidota > Bacteroidia > Marinilabiliales > Prolixibacteraceae > Draconibacterium > uncultured Draconibacterium sp. Next base: position 4,610,689 of record NZ_OY781464.1, read on the forward strand.
TTCGGGCGTCTTTCATAAGTTTCAACAGTTCTTTTACAAGCTCCGGTTGTTGTTCTGCCTGATTGTTTTCTTCGCCAATATCGGTAGAAATGTCGTACAATTCAGTGGTTGTTATTTCCGGAGAAAGCACATCGTACCGAACCAGTTTCCAGTTGTCTTTTCGCAATGCTATACGTCCGTTTTTCTCATGAAATTCCCAGTACAAATAATCGTGCTGAGCTTGCTTTCCGGTATTAAGTAATGTCGGCAGGTACGAGATTCCGTCGATATTTTCTGGCTGTTGGGCACCGGTTAATTCGGCAACGGTTGGCAAAAAGTCCCAAAAAGCCGAGAGGTGATTTGTTTTGCTACCGGCTTTAATTTTTCCGGGCCAGTAGGCAATCATCGGCATTCGGATTCCGCCTTCGTATAAATCGCGTTTATAACCTTTAAAAGGGCCATTGCTGTTAAAATAATCAGGATCGGCACCTCCCTCTAAATGTGGGCCATTATCCGATGAAAATATGATCAGCGTATTTTTTTCGATTCCGAGTTCCTCTAGTTTTGCAACAATTTCACCCACCTGATCATCCAGTAGGTTTATCATTGCAGCAAATGCGGCATGGCTTTCGGGTTGCGAGCCGTAACCTCCTGCTTTAAACCGGGGGTGTCCTTCGTCTGATCCAATATACTTCTTTTCGGGCAGTAGTTTTCCCCTGTACTTTTCCATATATTCTTCGGGCGCAAATAGCTCGGCGTGTGGAATAATGGAGGGATAATACATAAAAAACGGTTTGTTCTTATTGTTTTCGATAAACTTAATGGCCTGTTGGTGAATGGGTATAGGTGCATATATTCCCTGGGCGGTTCCTTCATTTTCTTCCAGCCAAATCGTGTCTTGGTTATGGTTTAAAAAATAGGGGTAATAATTGTGTGCCAGGGTTTGGTGGTTATAGCCAAAAAACTCGTCGAAGCCTTGTTCGTTTGGGGCGCCGGTTGAGCCGGTATAGCCAAGTCCCCATTTGCCAAAAGCACCTGTGGTGTAGCCTTTCTCTTTTAGCATTTTTGCTACTGTTTTGGTATTTGCGGGTAGGGGCCAGTTGCCAAATTCGTCGCGTTTATTTCCTCTAATTGGTGTGTGACCGGTATGTTGACCGGTTAATAAAACCGAACGTGAAGGCGAACAAACCGTTGAGCCGGAGTAGTGTTGCGTGAAGGTTATGCCACCAGCAGCCATTGCATCAATATTTGGTGTTTTAAATTTGGTTTGCCCCTGGCAGCTTATGTCTCCATAGCCCAGGTCGTCGGCCAATATAAAGATGATGTTGGGACTTTGTATTATTTTGTCTTTCCGGCTTTGTTTTGTTTGGCATGCTGATAGCAAAATGAAAACTAGAAATAAAAGGCTAAGTAGTTTTTTCATTGATGTTATTTGTTAATGTACGACTATTATTACAGAATATATACGCATAACGTTTTTGTATTATCCCAAAAATTTATTTAGCGTTAATGACTATTTTTTTGCTTTGAAGATTTTCTCCTGAAACCTCGAGTTCTATTTCTCCCGGATTTTTTGCTGCTTGAACAGTAACCACCAACAGCCCACAAAAAGCTTTCATTGTTGGCAAGTGAAATAGTTCGAGGGAGGTGGCATCGCCATTACAAACTGCCCTAAATTTTCCGGCTCCGCTAACACTGAAACTTAACTGATTATCTGCTGTTGGACAAAGGTTGCCATTTTTATCCACTACCGAAACAGTTATGTAACTCAGGTCGTTTCCATCAGCAGAAATGTTGGTGCGATCAGCCATCAGTTCAACATGGTGCGGTGCACCGGCGGTATGCATTTCTTTTTCAGCAACAGCATTTCCATCATCATCAAAAGCCACTACTTTTACCGTTCCGGGTTCGTATTTTACATCCATCCACATCAGGCGGTTTCGCGTAAGCAGTGTTTCTTTATTTTTGGTTCTTATTCCCTGGCTTTTGCCGTTTACAAATAGTTCGGCACTGTTGTAATTGGTGTATACAAAAACCGGCGTGCTTTTTCCCTCTCGCCCCTGCCAGTTCCAGTGGGGTAGCAGGTGTAAGGTTTCATCGGTGGTATTCCAGCGGCTGCGGTACAGGTAAAAACGGTCTTTGGGCAGACCGGCCAAATCGCAAATGCCAAAATATGAACTGCGCGAGGGCCATGCCTCGTTGTAGGGTGTTGGCTCGCCCAGGTAATCAAAACCTGTCCATACGAACTCTCCAATTACCCAATCAAAATTGTCTTGCCAGTAAAAATCTTCATCCGGAATATTCGACCATGAACAAGCTTCAAGATCGTAAGAGGAGCTTTGAAAATCATCGTATCTTTTCATTTTTGCCTGCTCAACCGGAAATTTATACACCCCGCGAGAACTCACTGTTGATGCCGTTTCGGAACCCAGAATAAATCCTTGAGGGAACCGTTCGTAAGCTTCATTGTACAGAGGTAGCCGGTAATTCAAGCCCGGAATATCCATAATTGCCCCAAAACCATTTTTAAGCGTATTACCCACCTGGTCCATACCAACAGTTACGGGGCGTGTAGGGTCTTCTCGATGAAAAATATCCTGGAGCCATTTTGCCAATTTTACCCCTTCATTTCCCCATTGATCGGGAACCTCGTTGCCCGAACTCCACATTACAATACACGGATGATTTCGGGTGGCCCGCACCAGGTTTACCACGTCTTTTTCTGCCCATTCGTTGAAAAATCGATTGTAGCCGTTTTTTACTTTTGGTTTGGCCCATTCATCGAAACTTTCGGCCAGAAAAATGAAACCCATTTCATCGCAAAGTTCCAGCTGTTCTATTGAGGGCATGTTGTGCGATGAGCGGATGGCATTACAGCCCATATCTTTTAAAATGGTGAGCTGGCGTTTTAAGGCAGCTTTGTTTACCGCAGCTCCGAGTGGCCCCAGGTCGTGGTGTAAACATACCCCTTTAAATTTGGTAACATTGCCGTTCAGTACCAATCCAAATCCTCTTTTGTATTCAACACTTCGAATTCCAAAGCGAATGTTTTGTTCGTCTTTTAAGGTGTTGCCCTGGTAGAGTTTCATTGTTGCGGTGTACAGATAGGGTGTTTCAATATCCCAAAGTTTTGGATTGGGTACAGCAATGTTTTGTTCTGTTTTATTTCCAAAAATTTCATTGCTTGTATTGCTGGCAACCAGTTTCCCATCGGCATCTTTAATTTCAGTGAGTACTTTTACATCTTCACCGTTAATTTCGGCTTTTATGTTCACCTGGGCCATTTCTTCCGAAACAAAAGGAGTGCTTATAAATGTACCCCATTGTTTAAAGTTTACCTGGTTTTTAACTATCAGCTGCACTTTTCGGTAGATTCCTGCACCCGGATACCAGCGCGAAGAGGACTCTTTGTTTTCGAGCCGAACTGCTAACAGGTTTTCCTGCCCGGGTTTAATATGCTCGCTTATATCAAAATAAAAATAAGCATAACCGTAGGGGTGGTTTCCAACTTTGGTGCCATTAATCCATACATGGGCATCACTCATGGCGCCATCAAAAACCAACAGCACTTTTTGGCCGCTCATTAAAGCTGGCACTTTAAACGTTTTTCGATACCAGCCTACGCCAATGTGAGGTAAGGCACCTGTTCTACCTGTTCTCAGTCGTGCTGTTTTTTCCATGTCTTGCGTAACCTGTACTTTTTGGGCATCAATTTCCTTGTTGAATGGACCTTTAATAGCCCAGTCGTGCGGAATGTCAACGGTTTCCCAATGGCTAACGTCGGTTTCGGGCAGTTGGGCGTGAGTAATATCTTCGTTAATAAATTTCCATTCGTTGGAAAGGGACTGAGTGGTTCTTGTTGTTGTTTCAGTTTTTGCGCAGGAGGCGAAAAGAATTACCAGGAAAAGAAAAGAATAAATAGGTTTCATAGCTTTTGTTTAAAGTCTTTATAAAAGTAAAGACGTTATTGCCCGGAAATTTACGCACAGCAGGTAGTAATTTTTTTCCAAAGACCAATGTGAATTGAACTTCGGGCAGGCATGGTTTTACTACAAATATGCAAAGAAATCTGATATTTTTGTGGGATGCCAGGTACTAATCAGCCCTGAAGCCGACAGATTACAACGAATTACAGTGAGAGAGGCAGGCTGAAATAGAAACTGCTTCCCTGGTCAACCTCGCTTTCAACCCAAATATTGCCCCCATTTATTTTAACAAACTCGTGACACATAATAAGTCCCAGTCCGGTTCCTTTTTCATGGGCTGTTCCATCGCGCTGTACCTGTTTTTCAATTTTAAACAGGTTCTGTATCAGTTGTTCCGGCATGCCAATGCCATTGTCTTTAACCGTAACAATCAGCATGTTCTCCTTTTTACTTGCAAGCAAAGCTATTTTGCCTTTTTTTCTCGAGAATTTGATGGCATTATTCAGCAGGTTTCGAACCACAAAATTTACCATGTCTAAATCGGCATACACCATCACTTTTATTGTTGAAAGATCGATGGTTAATTCTTTTGATTTTGCCACTTCAAGAAAAAGATCTTTGTTGGCTTCAAAAACTTTATGAATAAAGAATGGCTGAGGTTCGAATTTTATTGCTCCGGTTTGTGTTCTCGACCATTCCAAAAGATTTTCGAGCAACTGGTAACCACTTGTTGCCGCCTGGTACATGCCATCAATAAGCACATCAAAATCTTCGGTGTTTTTGGCCTCTTTTTCATTCCGAAGCATATCGGAAATGCCAATTAAAACATTAAACGGGTTTTTTAAATCATGTGCAATTATCGAAAAGAATTTGTCTTTGGTGGCGTTCAATTTTTTTAGGTTCTTTTCATCTTCGGCTAGTTTTACCAGGTTGTTTTCGAGCATTAATTTTTGCCGGTTAATGGTGTTGTAGTTGGCTTTTAGCTCATCGGTATGTTTTTTTCGAAGAATAAGATAAAAGCTAAGTACCAGAAGAATAATTAAAAGAACAATAATGGCAAAAGCTGCTTTCACACGAAACCTGAATTGATCGCTTTGCGTTTTGGCCGATTCCAATTCTTGCTCCAAAACCAGTTTCTTTCTTTCGGCACGAACAATTTCATCACGCTCAAAGTTACTAAGTGCTTCTGCAATTTCATCCGGACTTAACATTTCAAATGCTTCTTTAGCTTTCGAAATCATTTCGTAGGCTTTGTTGTATTGTTGCAGCCCGGCGTATGCTGCTCCTTTTTCAGTGTAATAATCAGAGATGTAGTCGTATTTTTCAAGTTCCCTGCTTTGCTCAATCGCCTTATCAAATAAACGTATGGCTGCATGGAAGTTATTTCTTTTAAGCTGATACTTGCCTTCAACATAATAGATTTCAACGGCCAGTTTTGTAAATTGTTCCTCGTTGGCCAATTGCTTAATTTTGTTGATATAGGTTTGTGCTGAGGCCAGGTCGTTTATTTCGAGGTAATAAATTATAAACCCCAGTATTACCTCAATTTCCCGCTGTTTGTCGGCAACTTGGGGCAAGAGTTCAAGTGCATGGTTTAAATGGTTTAAAGCTTCATCAGGCCGGTTTAATTTTAAGAGTGAATAGGCAATTGAAGTATGCGAAAGACATTGGTTGTCGATGTTTCCGGTTACCATGTCAACATCCAGCGCTTTTTCATAAAAAAGCAGGGCGCTCCGATATTCTTTTAAATACTCGTAATACCACCCAATGTTACTGTATGCCTCTGATAATACGTGAGTTTCATTGTTCTCTTCGCAAAGTACTTTAGCGTTAATCAGGTATTGAAGTGCTTTAACCTGGTCTTTACCGTAAGAGTAGAGTACGCCAAGGTTATGAAAACACGAAATCAATGATAAGGTATCTTTTGTTTCGGTAAAGATATTTATTGCTTGCTCCAGGTTGGCAATTGCGGGCAACCAATCGCCTGATTGGTCGTAGTTGTAACTAATAAGAAACAGCGCCGTTCCTTCTCCGTATTTGTAATTAATTTTTTGTGAAAGGTTGAGCGCCTTTTGGGCAAACACTAAAGAACTATCCGAATTAAAATAGCTGTATTGATCGGAAAGGGTGATGTAGGTATCAACCATGTTTTGGGCATTGGTTTCGTTTGTAAGGCTGGCTTTTAACGAATCTATTTCCGGCGATTCAAAACCAAAAACGGGCGGAAAATAACCAAGTGTTATCCAAATAAAAAGTAGTGCGGTATGTATTTTAAAAGTTTTCATAGGTTTGTACAGCGTGTGCAAATATAATTAAATCAGTAGTATACGATACTGTTGAATAATAAAATGACTGATTTTTAATTGTAGCTAACTGAATTTTACTGTTATAATTCAAGCTAATGTTAACCAATTGCCTGTTAAACATGATAAATTTCATAATTCTATTTCTTTTTTTACCTTGTGACATTAAGATTGAGAATGTAAACCGTGAAATGTATGCTGAAACAATACTTAGGTATAGCAAGTATCGCCCTGCTTTTTATGGTAGCTTCATGCTCCTCAAACAAACAGCAAAATAAAAAAAGTAAAAAAGATCTTGCGGTTGTTGACCGCGATTTGGAGGAAATTAGGAAAGAAGGGGTGTTAAACGTGGTAACTACGTACAGCAGTACCAGCTATTTTTTGTACCGCGGGCAACCTATGGGGTACGAATATGATTTGCTGAAACGATTTGCCAAACACATAGGCGTTGATTTTAAAGTGGAGGTGTCGAATAACTTAGATGTGATGTATGAGAAATTGCACCAGGGCGATGTTGACCTGATTGCACACGGACTTACCATTACCGGTAAACGAAAAGAGTTTATACGGTTTTCCGATTATTTATATTTGACCCACCAGGTTTTGGTACAAAAAAAACCCGATAATTGGCGAAAAATGAGGTGGAGCGAGCTTCAGAGTTCCTTGATTCACGACGCTATTGAACTCATAGGTGATACTGTTTCGGTGCGGGCCAATTCATCGTATCTAAACCGTATTGATAATCTTAAGGATGAGATGGGTGGCGAAATTTATGTTGATACACTTTCGGGCGATCTTTCAACTGATAAAATTATTGAAATGGTGGCTAAGGGCGAAATAAAATACACCTTTGCCGATAACAACATCGCTAGTATAAATGCCTCTTATTATCCCAATCTTGATATTCGTGTTCCGGTAAGTTTCTCGCAACGAATGGCATGGGCTGTGCGGCCTAATTCAGAGAGCCTATTAACAGAGCTGGATAACTGGATTGATTCGATGAAAAATGGTGTAGAATATTACGTGATTTATAATAAGTACTTTAAAAACGAACGTGATTTCAGGCGTCGTGAAAACAGCGAGTTGTACAGCATTAATCATAACCGGATAAGTGAATATGACGATTTAATACAAATATACGCTGATTCGTTGGGTTGGGATTGGCGTTTGTATGCTGCCATGATTTTCCAGGAATCGAAGTTTAATCCTACTTCCGAATCGTGGGCCGGAGCAAAAGGCCTGATGCAAATGATGCCACAAACAGCCGAAAAATATGGAGTAACAGACCGAACCGATCCGGAAATGAGTATGGAAGGCGGAACCAAAGTTTTGCAGGTGTTATGGGATCGGTTTATTGATATTCCCGATTCTGTTCAGCGAATTAAATTTACGATGGCTGCTTATAATTGCGGCTACAGCCATGTAATAGATGCCCGCGTACTGGCCGAAGAGGAAGGTATCGACAGTTACCGTTGGGACGAATGTGTAGAAGAATCGATGTTAAAGCTCAGTTACCCCGAGAATTACAATAAACCGTTTATCAAGTACGGCTATGTGCGGGGAATTGAGCCGGTTAGTTACGTAAAGCAAATATTTAGCCGTTACGAACATTACTGCCAACTGGTGGAATAAGGCATAAAAAAACCGCTCCTAATAAAGAGCGGTTTTTATATCTTGTTAAACAAGTTTCTATTGTACGTCAATAGCATTTAAATCTTCAAATGCCTTTTTCAAACGGGCAATCATTGCTTCTTCAGCTTTACGTACCCAAACTCGTGGATCGTAAAATTTCTTGTTTGGCTTGTCGTCCCCGTCAGGGTTACCAATCTGGCCTTGCAAATAATCGCGGTTGGCTGCCTCAAAAGCACGAACACCATCCCAGTACGCCCATTGTGTATCAGTGTCGATATTCATTTTGATTACACCGTAATCGATTGCTTCGCGAATTTCTTCAAGAGATGAACCAGAACCACCGTGGAATACAAAATTTACTGGTTTTTCACCGGTGCTTAATTTTTCCTGAATGTACTTTTGCGAGTTGTCAAGGATTTTTGGAGTAAGTTTTACGTTACCTGGCTTGTATACACCATGCACATTACCAAACGAAGCCGCAATGGTAAAGTTAGGCGATACTTTGCTCAGCTCTTCGTAAGCATAACATACTTCTTCTGGCTGAGTATAAAGTTTAGATGCATCTACATCGCTGTTGTCAACACCATCTTCTTCTCCTCCGGTAATACCTAATTCAATTTCCAGTGTCATACCCATTTTAGCCATGCGCTCCAGGTATTTTTTACTGATTTCAATATTTTCTTCAAGAGGCTCTTCGCTTAAATCAAGCATGTGCGAGCTAAACAAAGGTTTACCTGTTTCGGCAAAATGTTTTTCGCTGGCATCAAGTAAGCCATCAATCCATGGTAATAGTTTTTTTGCTGCGTGGTCGGTATGTAAAATTACTCTAACACCATAAGCTTCAGCAAGTGTGTGAATGTGTTTTGCTCCGGCAACAGCACCCAAAACCTGGGCTTCCTGTCCGTCGAGTTTTAAACCTTTACCTGCATTAAAAGCAGCACCACCATTCGAAAACTGAATAATAACCGGTGCGTTCACCAGCTTGGCAGCTTCCATAATGGCATTAACAGAAGAAGAACCTACAACATTTACTGCCGGCAAGGCAAATTTTTGGGCTTTAGCTTCTTCAAAAATAAATTGTACGTCAGCACCGGTTACAACTCCCGGCTTAACGTTTTCGGATATTTTTCCCATAATTAATCGTTTTACTTTTAGTTTCAAATAGAATACGGATGCAAAATTACAATTTGAGTTTAGGTTAACCAATTATTCGTTGTTAATGATGATTAAAACAAGACATAATTATCTGTAATTTAACCCTGCGAGAATTTATTGTTTAACGTTAAATATAGAAACCGGCTGCAAGCCAAACCCATTCATTTCCTGATTTTTATTTATTTTCACAACGCAAAAAAACAAAAATCACTGATTAAACTAATAAGATGGCAGTAAGTTACAAAGACTTAGGATTGGTGAACAGTAAGGAGCTGTTTGCTAAAGCAGTTGAAGGCGGATATGCTATTCCTGCATATAACTTTAATAACCTGGAACAATTGCAGGCAATACTTCAGGCTTGCGTTGAAACAAAATCTCCGGTAATTCTTCAGGTATCTTCCGGCGCTCGTAAATATGCCAACGCTACTTTATTGCGTAACATGGCACGCGGAGCTGTTGAATATGTAAAAGAACTGGGTTGCGAAATTCCAATTGTTCTTCACCTCGACCATGGCGATACTTTTGAACTGTGTAAAGATTGTATCGACAGCGGATTCTCTTCAGTAATGATTGACGGTTCGCACCATCCGTATGAAGAAAACGTAGCTTTAACCAAAAAAGTGGTGGAGTATGCGCATGCAAACGGTGTAACTGTTGAAGGCGAGTTGGGTGTTTTAGCCGGGGTTGAAGATGATGTTGTTGCTGAAGAGTCGACTTATACTCGTCCGGAAGAAGTGGAGGATTTTGTTAAACGTACCGGCGTTGATTCATTAGCTATTTCAATAGGAACATCGCACGGAGCACATAAGTTTACGCCCGAGCAGTGTACCTTAAATGAAGAAGGCGTACTTGTTCCTCCCCCATTAAAATTTGAGATTCTTGAGGAAATTGAAAGACGTATTCCCGGATTCCCTATCGTGTTGCATGGCTCTTCTTCTGTTCCGATGGAACAGGTTAATATTATTAACGAAAACGGTGGCGACTTAAAAGCGGCAGTTGGTATTCCTGAGGAGCAGTTGCGTAAAGCTGCAGCATCAGCCGTATGTAAAATAAATATCGATTCAGATGGTCGTTTGGCAATGACAGCTGCCATTCGAAAAACGATGAAGGAAAATCCGGCAGAGTTTGATCCAAGAAAATACTTAGGACCAGCGCGCGATTCGTTAAAAGAATTGTACAAACACAAAAACGAAAACGTGTTGGGTTCGGCAGGAAAAGCTTAAAAGCTACAAAATACAGAAAAGGGGCGGTCGTGTGTTGATCGCCCCTTTTTTTGTTTGGTCGCTTCCACGTAGTGTTTCGAAGCGTTTATAACCATTTCCGTTATTTTTTAAAATCTTTTGTTGAAAGTGTTATTTTTATTTTTTAAGTTTACACGTGTTTAGCCGACACAAACACGCAAAACAAGATGATTCCATCTTTGATTTGCTTTAGTCCTTGTTTGAGTATTAGAATTGTAGTGTATTTTGAGAACATCAAAATGTATAAATGATAGTAAAACGGGGGAAAATAAGCATTTCTGGTCTGCTTGTGTTAATCCTTTTATTGGTTAATACTATTTCTGCTCAGCCCAGGTATTTGCAACTCAAACAATTTACTTCTGAAGATGGTTTGTCGTCTTCAACTATTACGTGTATTAGCCAGGATTTTAAGGGCTTTATCTGGATTGGCACCCGAAACGGATTAAACCGGTTCGACGGTAACACGTTTAAAATTTATAAAGCAGATAACGAGGCTAATGCATTAAACACTTTGTCTGATAATCTGGTGCTTGATATTTGTTTCGACGTGGACAATCGTTTGTATGTGGGCACCATGAAAGGCTTATCTTTGTACCAGCCTCAATTCGATCATTTTCATAATTACCAGTCAGATTCAAGCTCGTGTTTGTACAATGTTAATTTTCAGGCCCGTTCTGTGACGGCTGCTAAAGATGGTACGCTTTACATTGCCTCTACCATTGGAGTTATTTGTTTTAATCCAAAACAGAATACTTATTCTTGTTATAATGAGGAGAATGGTTTATGTAATTCTGTAATTGATAAGGTTTTTTTAGCCAACGATAATCGCCTCTGGATTGGAACGGCAAGTGGGTTGGATGTTTTGAATATCAAAACCGGTGAATTAAAACATGTAGGCAAAGGCCTGGATGGGACAGATTATTCTTCCGGTAGATTTCATGATATTATTGCCGATCAGAAAGGAGTTATTTGGGCAAGCAGTTATACAAAAGGCCTGTTTCGGGTAGCTTTAAACGACGAAGGGGAAGAATGCCTGCAAAATTTTAAACATGAGCCGGGCAATTCGAACTCCATTTCTGCTAACCGACTGATGTGCATCGAGGTGGACAAAAGCAATAATATTTGGGTTGGAGCAGAAAACGACGGAGTTTATTGTTTAAATCCAAACAGAAACCGCTTTAAGCATTACCTGTCGGCTAAAACCGATCCGTTTCTCACAAAAACATATTCAGGAGAGTGCCTGTTTTTCGACCGTTCGGATAATTTCTGGCTAGGAACTTTTGCCAACGGCCTTAATTTGGCACCCAAAAATAGTGGATCAATTGTGGCATTTAGCAAATTTAAAGGTGGCAATTTAAGCAATACCAACAATATGGTAAATGCATTTTACCAACAAAGCGACAGCTTAATTTGGGTGGCAACCGATGGTGGTGGAATAAATATTCTAAATAAAAATACAGGCTATTTTCGCTGCATAAGTACCGAAAACTCCGATTTGCCAAACAATTATATTCTATCCATCGACGAAGGCAAAAATGGAGAAATATGGATGTCAACTTGGGGCTCAGGATTGGTTTGCTATCGTCCTGAAGACAACAGTTATACCGTTTATGATAAAACGAATTCTTCCATTCCCGACAATAATCTGTTTGATGTTTGTGTAACCGATAACGGAGCCTTGCTTATTGCAACATTTAGTTCGGGGCTTGCTTATTTCGAGCCCTATAAAAATACATGGAAAGTGTATGATCCCGGCAACAGCAAGTTGGCAGTGCGTTACATCAATGCGGTCAAAAAACTCGATAACCAAACGTTTGTTATTGGTACAAATGCCGGTGTGTTTCTTTTTAATACTAAAAGCGAAACAATAACAAACCTTGCTGAAACAAAACAGATTAATAGCCTTGGTAAGGCTCATGTTTACGATGTGTTTGTTGAAAGCAAAACATCGGTATGGGCGGCAACGCTTTCCGGCTTAGTTCATTTTAACCCGAAAACAGGTGATAACAAAACATTTACCGTAAAACACGGCTTGCCTAATAATTCGATAAACGGAGTTTTAAAAGATAAAAATGGCTTGTTGTGGTTTTCAACCTTAGGTGGTGTTTGTTCTTATAATTTGAGTACCGAAACCATTGAAATATACAACAAGCACGATGGATTGCAAAGCAATGAATTTCGGCCGCGTAGTTTGTTAAGTGATAGCAACGGACATTTATACTTTGGCGGAATCAATGGTTTCAGTATTGTTTATCCTGAAAAACTTAAAAAGAACAGTCAGGCACCGGTTGTAAGTTTCACCGGTTTTGAAATTTTTAATAAACCTGTTTTACCCAATACGCTCCATTCTCCTTTACAGCGAATAATTTCGGAAGAAGACGAGCTAAGGATTCCGGCCAGTAAATCGGTTCTTACGTTTCATTTTGGCGTGTTAGACTATGCCGGTATAGGAAAAACCCAGCACGCCTATAAGCTCGAGAATTTTGATAAAGAATGGACCTATTGTGGAACACGCAGGCAGGTAACATACACCAATCTCGATCCGGGGAAATATGTGTTAAGGGTAAAAGGTGCCAACAGCGATGGAGTTTGGAATGAAGAAGGAGTGGCATTGACTATTACAATTATTCCGCCCTGGTGGAAAACATTATGGTTTATGTTTCTCATTTTAATTTTGTTTATCGGTATTTTTCTCTTTGTTAATCATTTAAGAATTGCATCGCTTGAGCAACAAAAGCAAAAACTGGAAATAGCTGTAAAACAACGCACCAAAGAATTGGCAGAAATTAATACAACAAAAGATAAATTGTTTGCAGTAATTGCACATGATCTTCGCAATCCGTTTAATGTAATTCTTGGTTATACCGATGTGTTAATTGAAGGGTATAAGAAGTTTGACCAGCGGATGATGGATCAGATTCTTGATAATCTGAAAACTGCCGGAGACAGTGCTTTTGCCCTACTCGAGAACCTGATGAATTGGTCAAGATCGCAACGGGGTGTCATTGAATTTTTACCAAAACAGGTACTGTTGAGCGATTTTGTTGAAACAGCATTAATGGAAATTGAAGCTCTATCGAAAAAGAAAAATATTGCCCTTATCAATTGCATTGAGTCTAAAAATGCCAACTTGTATATCGATTTTAATATGGTGTTGTTAGTTTTTCGGAATTTGCTTACCAATGCGGTGAAATTCAGTAATTCAGGAGGAAAAATTTATTTGGTAGAAGGGGCTGTAAGTAATAACTTTATTACCCTTGGAATAAAGGACGAAGGCATTGGTATTGATCCGGAAAGGAGGCAGTTTATTTTTCAACCCGGAAAACAGGAAACTACTCCCGGAACTAAAGGCGAAAAAGGCAGCGGTTTGGGCCTTATGCTTTGCAAAGAGTTTGTTGAAAAGCATAGTGGTGAGATATGGGTGGAAAGTACACCCGGCGAGGGAGCTGTTTTTTGGCTTACCCTGCCATTATATGAAAATTATATTGAAAAAAAAGAGACACCTGCCTAAAACAGGTGCCTCTATAAACCACTGATCAAGCTTTAACCATGGTTTTCTGTCCCCGGTCTTTATTTTTTATACACTCATAAACATTTCCAGGTCTTTTTCTACTTCAGTAATGCCTCCAATTCCAAAATTCTCAACCAAAACATTTGCAACGTTTGGCGAAAGGAATGCCGGTAGTGTAGGGCCCAAGTGAATATTTTTTACACCAAGGTGCAACAGGGCAAGTAGTACAATTACTGCTTTTTGCTCGTACCAGGCAATGTTATAAGCTATTGGCAATTCATTAATGTCGTTTAATTCGAATACTTCTTTTAGTTTTAGTGCAATTACAGCCAGCGAGTAAGAGTCGTTACATTGTCCGGCATCAATAACACGCGGAATACCGCCGATATCGCCCAAAGGCAGTTTGTTGTAACGGTATTTTGCACAACCGGCTGTAAGAATTACAGTGTCTTGTGGTAACTGCTCGGCAAATTGAGTGTAGTAATCGCGGCTTTTCATTCGTCCGTCGCAACCGGCCATTACAAAGAACTTTTTGATAGCACCCGATTTTACGGCATCAACAATTTTGTCGGCCAATACAAAAACCTGAGCGTGAGCAAAACCTCCAACAATCTCTCCGGTTTCAATTTCTTGTGGTGGCGCGCATTTTTTGGCATGCTCAATAATTGCACTAAAGTCTTTCATTTTACCGTTTTCGCGATCCGGAATGTGGATGGCGCCGTCAAGACCTGATGTGCCGGTTGTGTAAATCCGGTCGGTGTAAGTTGCCGATGCTTTTGGCGGAACGATACAGTTTGTTGTAAAAAGTATTGGTCCGTTAAAACTTTCAAATTCCGTATTTTGTTTCCACCAGGCATTTCCGTAGTTACCAACCAGGTGATCGTATTTTTTGAAAGCAGGATAGTAGTGAGCCGGCAACATTTCGCTGTGGGTATATACATCAACGCCGGTACCTTCGGTTTGTTTCAGCAACTCTTCCATGTCTTTCATGTCGTGCCCTGAAATAAGAATTGCCGGATTGTTGCGTACGCCGATATTCACTTTTGTAGCTTCCGGATTTCCGTAAGAGCCCGTGTTGGCAGCATCCAATAATGCCATAACATCAACTCCGAATTTTCCGGTTTCAAGGGTAAGTGCTACCAGTTGGTCAACACTCAAATCTTCAGTTGTGGCAACCAGTGCACGTTGCATAAAAGCAAAAATCTCATCTTTTTGGCTTCCCAGGTTGTAAGCGTGTTCAGCATAAGCTGCCAGTCCTTTTACACCATAAATAATTAACTCGCGCAACGAGCGGATGTCTTCGTTTTCAGTACTCAAAACGCCAACTTCTTCAGCTTTTGCTTCAAACTCTTCAGTAGTGTTGCCTGTCCATGTTGCAATGGCTGGTAATTCTTCTGGCAAAGCCACTCCTGCTTCTTTGCTCAATACGTGCAACTCGTTTCTCAGCTGAAGTGCTTTAATGATACGTTTGGTAAATACAGCAGCATCAAAATTGGCATTGGTAATGGTGCTGAATAAACCATCAAAAACAATTTTGTCTACCTTTTTAGGGTTAGCTCCAACGTTTCGTAACTTTTCGTTGTACCAGCAAACACCTTTCAAAACATACAACAAGGTATCTTGTAAATTGGCTACATCGCTGGTTTTTCCGCAAACGCCTGCTATAGTGCAGCCGGTTCCTTTGGCTGCTTCCTGACATTGAAAACAAAACATACTCATACTATTTCCTCCTATTGATTATTATTACTTTTTTATTGAACTGGGGCCTTGGTTTTATTATAACTTAATTTATTGCAGGGGTGGTTTTACAACCACTCTTCGCTAATCACATCGCCCTTAATTCCAATTACCACTTCTTTTACGGGCACCTTGCGTGAGGCCATTTGGGTAGCCCGCGATACCATGTGCGATAGGCCGCCACAACACGGAACTTCCATAATTACTACAGTAATGGTGTTTACTTTGGCTTCTTCAATCAGCTGTAAAAGTTTATAAATGTAGGTATCGGTGCTGTTGTCGAGTTTTGGGCAGGCAATAACCATTTTACGTCCTTTTATAAAATCGTTATGAAAATTACCATGAGCAAAACCTGCACAATCGGCAGCAACCAACAGATCGGCGCCCTGGAAATAACTTGCTGCCGGGTTAATCAGGTGCATTTGTACCGGCCATTGGGTAAGAGCCGATGGTGTTTCGGCTGCGGGCGCTGCCATTTTTAATCCGCCGGCATCAAAACTCATTGGTGCCGATCCCGGGCAACCACCACCGGTGCCACACGCCTGCTTTTCGCCGGCTTCGTTTGTGCCGTTTAACAAAGCATGAACTTCGCTAATCTCAAAAGGCATGGCATCGGCGTTTGCTTTAATAAATCCAAGTGCCTGTTTTAAATAGCCGCTTTCGTTATGGTCTTGCAAATGCTTTAAATGCGCAAACATGGTGGCTTTGCCTTGTTTTACCATTTGTGAAATGGTGGCAATTTCGTCGTAGGCATCTGCTTCGCGTTCTTCAATGGTAATAGCGCCTTCGGGGCAATGGCCAATGCAGGCTCCCAGCCCGTCGCACATTAATTCGCTTACCAGGCGTGCTTTGCCGTCGATAATCTGCAGTGCTCCTTCATGGCAGTTGGGTACACAAACTCCGCAGCCGTTGCATAATTCTTCGTCTATTTTTATAATCTCACGTATCATCTTTCTGTTCTTTTTCTTTAAGTTTACGCAACAAAAGTAGGGCAGTAGTGTTTTTCAAAATGTACCAATTGTTACAATATGACAGATTATTCTCAGATTATTAAAAGTCCCTTGTTTCAAGGTATTCCGGAAGAAGAATGCCGGATGTTGTTTTCAAAAATTCATTACCAGTTGCGTAAATTTGAGAAAAATGAATTGGTGGTACAAGGAGGCGAAGAGGTGCGATACCTGCTGGTAGTACTTTCAGGAAGTGTGCGTGGCGAAATGATTGATTACTCGGGGAAAACTGTAAAAATTGAGGATATTGAAGCTCCGCGGCCCTTGGCTTCTGCCTTTTTATTTGGGAAAGAAAATAAGTTTCCGGTAACTGTAACGGCTAACCAAAAGGCCGAATTACTGGCTATTCCGGTTGCCGAATTTTTAAAACTGTTGCAATTAAATACGCGCCTGCTGCGCAATTACCTCAACAGCATTTCAACGCGTGCTCAGTTTCTTTCGCAAAAGCTGCATTTTTTAAGTTTTAAAACCATAAAAGAAAAGGTGGCTCACTTTCTGCTGCAGCAGGCCGGCGAAAAGTTTCATTCGTTTGATCTTAAAAATACACAGCAGCAGCTTGCCGAATTGTTTGGCGTTACCCGGCCCTCGTTAGCACGCGTACTGGGCGAAATGCAGAACGATGAACTGATTAAAATTGAGAAAAAGACCGTTACCCTGTTGGATAAAAAAGGCTTAAATAAATTATTGTTGAATGGATAAGTTTGTTCGTTACCAGCTATTCAAGCCATATCAACAGCTAATGGCTTTTACCACAACAAAATATACTTTACCGGTAAAAAATATAAGGTACAGCCACAATCCCCAAAACAAAGAAAAACTGGCTCTAGCGCTGCAGCTACAAACAAACCAACTGGTTTTTCCCGATCAGACTCACAGCTCTTGTGTTGCTGAAATAAACACCGCTCCAACAACAAAAATAGCCGAAACTGATGCTTTGGTTAGCAATAAACCGGGTTTGTGTTTGTGCGTGCAAACGGCCGATTGTGTTCCGCTGTTGCTTTTTGATCCTGAAGCAATGGTTATTGCTGCAGTGCATGCCGGATGGCGCGGCACTGTTGGCCGAATTGTTGAAAAGGCACTCGAAAGCATGGTGGCAAATTTTGGTGCTTCTGCCAAAAATACCATTGTGGTAATAGGCCCGTCAGTTGGTCCTGCCGTTTACGAAGTTGGCAGCGAGGTGGTGGCTGCTGCACATAAAAATATTCCCCAGGCCGAAAAGACGCTGCATAAAAACGGGTCGGGCAAATTTCATTTTAACCTTTGGGAAGCCAATCGGCAATTACTCTTGAAAAACGGGGTGCAGGAGCATAATATTGAAGTGCTTAAAACCTGTTCTTTTTCCGAATCAGAAAAGTATTTCTCGGCACGCCGCGATGGAGTAGAAACCGGGCGGATGGTTTCGGGAATAATGCTGAAAGCATAAACACAACGGCAGTTCTGTTTTTCTGTTTTGCGAAAGTGGTTTTACCTTTTTCGCCCAAAAAACACTTGTTTCCCTGTCTTTTTACTCCGTGCCACCGGGGCAAGTTCAATATATACCGGGGCAGGTGTTTCAACCTGATTCCGGATTGCATTGAGCTATTCTTTTTTTGATTACGACCAGCTAAATAAAATTCTATCCATTCACGCTGAGGTATAAATTAAATTAGCAAAGCCAAATCGGTGATGGAAATAATGTAAAACCCGGTAAAAGTTCGAGATGTAAATTTCTATGCTTTTGCAGTTATAAATAGGCATTTTGTTACCAAATCTCATTCTTCTGTAGTTAGAAGCAGGCATATTGTCCGGAATATCTATTCTTCCACATGCGGAAGCCTCCTGATTTTTAAAAAAGTGACCTCTTCCGCATGCAGAAGGCAGTATATTTTCGCAAAAGTGCCCCCTTTCGCATGCAGAAGACCCTGAATTTCCAAAAATATGCCTGCTTCTAATTGCTGAAGCCCCTATTTTTTTTAAATAATGCTCGCTGATAATTGCAGAAGGCAGTATTTGTTTTCAAAAATGGCCTCTTCCGCACTAAAAAATGGGAATTCTGCATCCATTTCTTGTTAAGAAGGTTTAATTATAATGTGCTGTTTTCTGAGTTTTCAGCAAAAGCCTTATCTTCGCAAGGATTAAAAATTTCATAACGAATACGCTTTCAGAAAACACTTGAAAATGAAGCAATACAAATTGTTTAATAACGTATTTGGCTGGGTTAGTTTTTTAATTGCAGCCATTGTTTATTTAATGACTATTGAGCCCACCGTAAGTTTTTGGGATTGTGGCGAATTTATAACAACTGCTTTTAAGTTTGAAGTGGGTCACCCACCGGGAGCGCCGATATTTATGATTGTTGGCCGCTTTTTTACCCTGTTTGCAGGCCCCGAAGGAGCAGCAAAAATGGTAAATGTGCTATCTGCTTTGGCTAGTGCCGGTACCATTTTGTTTTTGTTCTGGACAATTACCCACCTGGCCCGAAAAGTAATGGTTAAATCCGAAGAAGTTTCAGTGGGACAAACGGTATCCATTGTTGCAGCAGGGGTGGTTGGTGCCCTGGCTTATACCTTTTCCGATACCTTCTGGTTCTCAGCGGTTGAGGGCGAAGTTTACGCCAGTTCATCCTTGTTAACAGCATTGGTTTTCTGGGCCATTTTAAAATGGGAAGACGTGGCCGATGAGCCTTTTGCCAATCGCTGGCTAATATTTATCGCATACGTTATTGGCCTGTCAATTGGGGTACACTTGTTAAACCTGTTGGCTATTCCGGCAATTGTATTTGTGTACTATTTCAGAAAATATGAAGTTAACCGGAAAGGGATTATCTGGGCCTTGGTAGCGTCGGTAATTTTGCTGGGTGCTGTTATGTACGGCATAATTCCGGGTTTTGTAAAAATAGCTTCGGTATTCGAGCTGATGTTGGTTAATGGTTTGGGGCTGCCCTATCATTCAGGGGTAATATTTTACTGTGTGCTAGTGGTTGCAGCACTGGTCTTTGGTATTTATTATACCCACAAAAAACATAAAGTGGTTTGGAATACCATTCTGTTGGGTATCACCGTAATTCTTATTGGTTATTCGTCGTTTACCGTAATTATCATTCGGTCGTCGGCGCAACCACCCATGGATCAAAACAGCCCTAATAATATTTTCTCCTTGTTAAGTTACCTGAATCGGGAGCAATATGGTTCGCGCCCATTGTTTAGCGGGCATTACTACAACTCGCCGTATAAAGTGGGCGATCGTTTTTCGGAAGGTAGTCCGGTATATTCGCAAATCGATGGAAAATACGTAATTACCTATAACCGTTTTAATCCGAACTACGACGAAAAATTCACCACCGTTTTTCCACGTATGTGGAGCTCAATGGACCCGCAACATGCACAGGATTACCAGCAGTGGGGAAGAGTTAAAGGGAAGCGTATTCAGCACCGTAACGAACGCGGCGAAATGGAAACCATTGTTAAACCAACGATGGGAGAAAATCTGCGCTTTTTCTTTAATTACCAGGTAAATCACATGTATTGGCGCTATTTTATGTGGAACTTTGTTGGGCGCCAAAACGATATTCAGGGTCATGGCAATATTTTTCATGGCAATTGGCTAAGCGGTATTAAATTTCTTGATGAAGCTCGTTTGGGCGACCAGGACACTTTACCTGCTAAACTGGCCAATAACAAAGCCCGCAATACCTATTACTTTTTGCCCCTTCTTCTCGGAATACTGGGAATTCTTTTTCAATATATGCGCGGAAAAGAAGGCCGCAAAGGATTATGGGTAGTGTTCTTGCTGTTTGTGTTAACCGGTTTAGCCATTGTGGTTTACCTAAACCAGTATCCGCACCAACCGCGCGAACGCGATTATGCTTACGCCGGTTCGTTTTATGCCTTTGCTATTTGGATTGGACTGGGGGTACTCACCATTTCCGAAACCTTAAAAAAATACCTTCCGGAAACGGTTGCCGGTGGCATTGCCGGGGTGCTAACATTAGTACTGGTTCCCGGAATTATGGCAGCCCAAAACTGGGACGACCACGACCGGTCGGGAAGATACACAGCCCGCGATTTTGGTGCCAATTACCTGAAAACCTGCCAGCCCAATGCCGTAATTTTTACCAACGGCGATAACGATACTTTCCCCTTGTGGTACAACCAGGAGGTGGAAGGCGTGCGTACCGATGTACGCGTTTGTAACCTCAGCTATTTGCAAACCGATTGGTACATCAATCAAATGCGCCGCAAAGCTTACGAATCGGAACCAATTGCTTATACTTTAAAACCCGATCAGTACCGACTGGGCACTCGCGATGCAGTTTACCTGCTCGATGACTCAAGGATAAAACGCGACTACGTGGGCTTAAAAGAAGCTGTTGATTTTATTGCAAACGACAACCCGGCCACCAAATTGCAGCAAGCCGATAACGCTGCTTATTTACCCAAAAAGAAAATACATTTTAAGGTAGATAAAGAGGCTGTTATCAGAAATAATGTGGTAGCACCTGAGGATTACGATAAAATTGTGGACGAAATTGTTATTGATCTTTCGGATAAAAATATGTTATCGAAAGATGAAATGATGATACTGGATATGCTGGCCACCAACGATTGGAGCCGACCGGTATACTGGTCGATTACAGTTGGACGAAGCAAATACATGAACCTAAGTGATTATTTCCAGGTAGAAGGTTTTGCTTTCCGTTTGGTACCTATAAAAACGGCAAGTAACCCGCAGCAGCTTAAGTTTGGCAGGGTAAATACAAAAATAATGTACAACAACCTGATGAATAATTTTAGCTGGGGAAATATGAATGACCCGGAAATATACCTGGATGAAACCAATACCCGAATGATGACCAATATTCGAAATAGTTTTAATCGTCTGGCGTCGGCTTTGGTTGAAGAAGGCAAAAAGGATTCGGCTATTGCAGTAATCGACCGCTGTAACGAGCTGCTTCCAAGCACAATCGTGCCTTACGAATATTTCGCTATGGAACTGGCTGAAAGTTATATTGGGGCAGGTGCCAATGATAAAGGCCTGGAAATGATTGAAACTGCTTACAATGCATTTAACGATGAGCTGAATTATTATTTCTCGTTAGAGCCGAAGTTGTTGGGAACCATGGGGATTGGAGAAGAAATTCAGCGAAATATGTTTTACCTGCAAAAAATGGAGCGTGCCGCCCGAAGAGCTGGTGATAATGAGTTGTCGGAACAAATTGGTGCCAGCCTGAAGAGCTATTTCGAGCGTTATGGCAATATGTAGCACCGGTAGATTAATTAAAAAACAAAAAACAGTATAGGAATGAATATTTTAATAGTAGGCTCAGGAGGCAGAGAACATGCTTTGGGGTGGAAAATTAAACAAAGCAACAAAGTTGAGAAACTATTTTTTGCACCGGGAAATGCCGGTACCGCAGAGCTTGGAACCAATATTGATGCGGGTGTTTCGGATTTTGAAATATTAAAAGCTGAGGTGTTAAAGAACAACATCGACCTGATGTTGGTAGGACCGGAAGTGCTTTGGTTGAAGGATTGCACGATTTCTTTGCAGCCGATGCTGAATTGGCTTCAGTGAAGGTTGTTGGCCCTAAAAAAGCCGGTGCCGAACTGGAAGGAAGTAAGGATTTTGCAAAAGCTTTTATGGCTCGCCACAACATTCCTACTGCAAAATATTGTACGGTTACTGCAGCAAATCTCGATGAGGGAATCGAATTCTTAACCACCATGACAGCCCCCTATGTGCTAAAAGCCGATGGTTTGGCGGCCGGAAAAGGGGTGTTGATTATCGATTCGTTAGAAGAAGCTCAAAACTCCTTAAAAGAAATGCTCGACGGACAGTTTGGTGCGGCCAGCAGCAAAGTAGTTATCGAAGAGTTTTTAAGTGGTGTTGAAGTTTCTGTATTTGTACTTACCGATGGGAAAAACTATAAAACTCTGCCCGAAGCAAAAGATTATAAACGAATTGGTGAAGGCGATACCGGTTTAAACACCGGAGGAATGGGCGCCATAACACCGGTACCTTTTGCCGATGCTGAATTTATGGAGAAAGTGGAAAAGCAGATTATTGCACCAACGGTTTCAGGTTTGGCAAAAGATGGTATTGATTACTGTGGTTTTATCTTTTTTGGTTTAATTAATGTAAACAATAATCCTTACGTTATTGAATACAACGTTAGAATGGGCGACCCGGAAACAGAAGCCGTTATGTTACGCGTAAAATCAGATTTTGTTGATTTGCTGGAAGGTGCCGCAACAGGTACTTTAAACGAAAAAGAAATAGAATTTGATGATCGTACGGCAGTTACCGTGATGTTGGTATCAGGAGGTTATCCCGGAAGTTATGAAAAAGGAAAAGTAATTACCGGAACCGAAAAGGTTTCTGACAGTATTGTTTTTCATGCAGGTACAAAAGCCAATGAATCGGATGTTGTTACCGCAGGAGGTCGCGTAATTTCAGTTAGTTCTTATGGAACTGATATGAACGATGCCTTGGCAACCTCGTATAAAAACGCCGAAAAAATCAGTTTTGAAGGAAAATACTACCGTAAGGACCTGGGATTTGACTTGTAGACTATAGTTTCTAAACGGATAAAACGATTGCAGTTGGCGATGCTTTCATTTAAATCGCACGACTTTTGGTGTTGTTAGTTTCTTGAAAAGCAAAGGAGCATGATATTAAAAAGGCTGAAGTCAAACAGTTCTGTAAGCTTAATTTTGGTGCCAATAGTTTCATTGGTACTGTGGGTAAAAAGCATTCAGCAACCTTTGGCATACGACTTTTATCCTGGCGAACAGGAAAATGTACTTTTTGCTTTGTTTTTTCAGCTGGTTAAAAATAGTGATTTAGCACAGGTAGTTAGCGGAATACTGCTGGCAGTTGCCCTTGCCTACCTTATGCAATTGGTAAACGACCGGTATATGTTTATTCGGATTAAGAGTAAATTGCCGGCTTTATCGTTTGCTATTGTTATTGGTGGTATTGTACCAATGCATACCTTGCATCCGGTTTATTTTGGGGCTGTATTTGTGCTACTCGCCGTTTACAGGTTGTTTTCTGCTTTTGAAATTAAAAGGCCCTATTCATTGGTGTTTGATGTTGGCTTTTTACTGGGGATTGGGGCTTTGTTCTATCTAAATCTTCTGGTGCTTTTGCCTGCGTTTATGATTGGCATTGTTATACTAGGGCGCGAAACCGGTTGGCGCGAATTTGTTATAATGCCTATGGGATTTTTCCTGCCTTTTATATTTGCCTTATCCTTTATGGCCCTAAACAATCAGCTTCTTGAAACCATTGCTATTTTTCAGGAAAACATAATAACACCTGTTAATCATTTTCAATCCAACATACCTTTACAGGTTTATGTTGTTACACTCGTTCTCTTAACAATCGCCGGAAGTGTAGGTATGTTTAAGCAGTACGATACAAAGAAAATCAGCTCAAGAAAATATTTTACAGTCTTTTTCTGGATATTTATTTTTTCGCTGGCCAGTTTTGTGTTTATGCCGGTAACATCACATGAAATGCTTGTGATTACAGCCATTCCGGTAACCTATTTAATAGCCAATTTTTTTGTGTTTATGAAAAGTCGCTTTTGGAGCGAATTGCTTTTTATTTTACTCTTGCTAATTGTTGTTTCAATGCAGTTTTCTTTCGACATTTTTAATGGATAAAAACAAACCTACATTAGCCATTTACGGTATTCAGGATCGATTTGATTATGGACACCCGTTTTATGTACACGATCATAACATGGCTTTTATGCGCAAGGGAAAAGTTGAATGGTTTTTGCAACAGGAACGAATTTCGAGACGAAAACGCGATAACACCCTTCATAAAAATTTAAAAAGCATTTTAAAAGAGAAAAAACTTGTTGGACAGGATTACGACCTTGTTTTTGTTGACAATGTGGTGGGGCGTTCCTTTCTTCTTCAAAATGGAGAGGTTCGTTTTGAAGCTCCACTCACAAATGAGTTGGCAACCGAACCTGAGCAAGGCAGATGTTGGTGGTTTGGACAGGAAAAAGAAGCCTGGGTATTAAACCACGAAATGGCCCATATGTTTTCATGTCTTCCTTTCTTCGGTAATTTCAGGGAAAATAGTTTGCTGGTACATTTTGATGGCGGCGCCAGCTTATCCAATTTTTCGGTTGCGGTATACCAAAATGGCCAAATAAAGTGGTTGGAATACCATTGGGAATTAAAGCCTTACTCCACCCTGTTTAATGCCAATGCCCTGGTTTTTGCAATAATTGGAGCCAGGCTTGCCGAACAGAATGCTGTACCTGGTAAATTTATGGGGTACGCCGGTTTGGGAAGCTATAAACCAGAATTGAAAACCTGGTTGCAAGAAAACAATTTATTTCAGGATATCTGGGGAAAGACATCGCTGTTTTTCGATGCAGCAGAAAAGGATTGGGGAGTAGAGTTAAAGTCTTTTAATCAGAAAGATCCTTTCCTGCAAGATGTTGCTGCCACACTTCAAGAACTTTTTACCCTGGAGCTGCTGAAGAATTTAAGGCGGTTAAAAGAAAACTCCGGGGCAGATTTTCTTTACTATACCGGAGGTTCGGCATTAAACATTGTGGCCAACACACGCATAATTAACAGTGGTATATTTCAGCAGGTTTTTATTCCACCCTGCACCGAAGACTCGGGGTTGGCACTTGGTGCTGCCGCCTGTGTCGAGTGGAAAAAGCATGGAAAGGTTGAACCCGGCACGGCCTATTTAAACAATTGGGGTATTGAAAACTATGAAGCAACCATTAGCGAGGAAGAAATAAAGTTGCTGGCTAAAAAGCTGGTTGATAAAAAGCTTATTGGCATTTGTAATGGTTTTGGCGAAGCAGGACCCCGCGCACTTGGTAATAGAAGTATTCTGGCCTTTGCGGGCTCAAAAGCTCTGGCAAAAAAATTAAGTACCGAGAAAAAAGGGCGCGAATGGTATCGTCCGTTGGCCCCGGTGGCATTAGAAAAAAATGTAAAATATTTTACCGGGCAGAAAACAATCGATGCCTTATCGGAGCATATGCTTCTTGATTTTGCCGTTTTGCCCCAGAAACAAAATGAAATAGCCGGAGCTATTCACGCCGACGGAACAGCCCGCTTTCAAACCCTCTTTAAACGGGAAAACAACCCTTTTCTTTTTGATTTGCTCACACATTTGGATAAGACATACGGAATAAAAGCACTAATTAATACTTCGTTTAATGCAGGAGGAGAGCCAATTGTACATACCGAAGAAGATGCTTTGAAAGCAGCAAAAAAAATGCAGCTTGATGGCATAATTTTAAACGGAAAGTTTACGCAGCTTTAACTATTTTTGCGAAAGTTTGTTAAAAGAATCAAATGGCAAAATTATTAAATATCGAAACATCAACCGAAGTTTGTTCGGTTTCGCTGGCCGAGAATGGCAAAACAATGTTTTTAAAAGAAAGTGCAGATGGTTTGAAGCATTCGGAGTTGCTTACTGTTTTTATTGAAGAACTCTTTGAAAAGAACCACTTTGACATTCAAAACATAGATGCGGTTGCGGTTAGCAAAGGCCCCGGATCGTACACCGGACTCCGAATCGGTGTGT
Organism: uncultured Draconibacterium sp.; assembly: GCF_963676735.1. Lineage (NCBI taxonomy): Bacteria > Pseudomonadati > Bacteroidota > Bacteroidia > Marinilabiliales > Prolixibacteraceae > Draconibacterium > uncultured Draconibacterium sp. Next base: position 4,636,735 of record NZ_OY781464.1, read on the forward strand.
CGGTAGCAAAAGGCTTGTGTTATGCACTTGATAAACCACTTATCGGTATTGGGTCAATAGAGGCAATGGGACACTTTGTGGCTGAAAATATAGCAGATTTTTATACCTCAACGGATAACGAAGAGCTACTTTTTTGCCCAATGATTGATGCACGCCGCATGGAAGTGTACACGGCACTTTACGATAAAACAGGAAAAGCACTTACAAAAGTTAGTGCTGAAATTATTGACGAAAACTCTTTTGCTGAACAGCTTAAGCAGAAAAAAATATTGTTTTTTGGAAATGGTGCCCAAAAATGCGGCGGTAAAATAAAACACGAAAATGCGTTGTTTACTGGTCCGGAAAAAACATCGGCACGATTTATGCAAAATCTGGCAGAAATAAAGTACAACAAAAAGGAATTTGAAAACGTTGCTTATTTCGAACCTTTTTATTTAAAGGATTTTGTAGCAACCATTCCGAAAAACAAAATTTTAAAATGAAGAAAGTAATTGTAATACTGACTGTTTTTGTTTTTGCCACACACTTGCTTTATGCCAATGAAATCTCGATAAAATTTCATTTAAAGTTTGGTTTTGTAAAAGGCGGCGAGGCAGAAATGACTATCTACGATACAATTTTTAACGGGCAACCGGCCATTCATTACCACGTAATGGGAAAGACTACCGGCCTTGCCAATAAATTATATGGTGTTTACGACATATACGAAACCACTGTTGATGCCGAAACAAGGTTACCAGTAAAAACCATTAGAAATGTAAAAGAAGGCAGTTACCGGCGCTATAACGAAACACTGTTTTACCATGATGTTGATTCGATTTACAGCCAGCGTAGCGGTTGGCGTGCTGTTCCGGAAGATTTACTCGACCTGATTTCGGTTTTCTTTTATTTCGTTCATAAAAATCCATTTGAAAATCTTCAACCCGGTGATGCCGTAATTTATCCAACCATAAATGCCGATAAAATATCAGATGTTTCCATTCGATATTTGCGCGATGAGAAAATTAAAACCGATGTGGGAGAAATTGATTGTCACGTATTAACACCAACTGTTCGGAAAGGAAGGGTGTTGGAGAAATCAGACGGCGTACGGTTTTACCTGGCAAAAAAAGATAAAGTGCCTGTTTACATTGAATTCGATATGCGCGTTGGTGCCTTAAAAGGAGTGATAAAACATTACAAAATTAACGGTGTTGAGCGCGTATTGCAATAGATTTGTTGAAAAAGAGCAAAAGCAGCTAGAAATGCTTGATATTTAATGGATTTAATTATTTTTGCAGCGGTTTAAAAAGAAAAAAATTTATCATGGCTTCTACAGCAGACTTTAAAAATGGAATGTGCTTTATGTTTAAAGGTGACATTTACACCATTGTATCATTCCTGCACGTAAAACCGGGAAAAGGCCCCGCTTTTGTACGTACAAAACTTAAAAATGTAAAAACCGGTAGGGTAATTGAAAATACTTTTAACTCAGGTGTTAAAGTTGATGATGTTCGTGTTGAACGCCGTCCTTACCAGTTCCTGTATCGCGATGATATGGGGTTAAATGTAATGAACACCGAAACTTACGAGCAGATTTCAATACCTGAATCGATGGTTGAAAATAACGACCTGATGAAAGAAGGACAGGTAATTGAAATTCAGTTTCATGCAGAAGAAGAGCTTCCGTTAACAGCTGAAATGCCCGACAAAGTGGAGTTAACAATTACAGCAACTATTGAGGGTGAAAAAGGAAACACCGCCAGTTCAACAGCATTAAAACCTGCAACCGTTGAAACCGGAGCAGAGGTTATGGTGCCCATGTTTATAAACGAAGGCGATGTTATTCGCGTTAGTACAGCCGACCGTTCTTACAGCGAGCGCGTAAAGCAGTAAATACATTTTTAATACATACAAGAAGCCGGTATTTTTTTAATGCCGGCTTTTCTTTTGCTTATTTTTTAGAAAAGGTATAACGGAATACACCAAATACGGTTACGTTATGGTCGTTATCCTCACTTGAATACATCTCGGTTCCTTCCGTGTTTATATTAGATAACCCATAAACAGCACGAACTCCCAGGCTTAAGTTGTCATTTAGTTGATATCCCAAACCCACGGGAATTCCAATATCTACAGTTTTTATATAGTCTTTAAAATCATAGCTTGCACCTTCATCAGGTTTATCTTTAGCACTTAATAAAAACGAGGGTTGCAGACCGCCTTCTGCATAAAATCCACTATTCGATTGGTAATGGTACAATAAGGGAATATTCAGGTACGATAGGTTTACTTTGCCCGAAAAGGTATTTTCTTCAAATTGTACACTTTTGAGTGAATAGGTATCGTAAGAAATTGTTTCCTCGTAGCTTGCTCCCTGAAATGAAATATTTACACCGGATTTGAAGGATGATTTTTCATCGCGTCTGAGTACGGTTGTTTCAGCTCCAATAGCTCCTCCAAATGCAGGGTTGTAACTTTCTCCACCTTTAACATGTGTCATCCCGGCATTGGCAATAAGAGCAATATCCTCACTTACGGCTAGTCGCCATTGGCAATCGCAAGCACAAAGCATAGTTGTAACAAATACAAAAAAGATAATTTTTTTCATAATAACTGATTTTTGGTTAAACAATACAGATATGTGATTATCAATCAGTTAATGAGATGAAAAGCGACAAGAAAAAAACTTCTGAGACCGGCCTGATTTACTATACGGTTTTTATTGGGAAAAGATGCGGCGTTTAAAATAAGAGGATAAGCTTTGAATGCACAATTTTTTAGTGCCCATAGTTACTGTGAATGCTTGCTGAGCAGCTAACTTTGAATGTAGAGCGGTTTGTGCCTGAAAACGATTAATTTAATTCCAGATGTTTTTGAGTATCCAGCGTTGAAAAGCTAATAGCTCTTGTGTCAAAAGTTAACTATCCTTCAGCGATAATTAAATAACGAATTAGATGCTTATTTGCCTAAGCTAAAAAAGTAGCCCATCGAGAACTGAAATGCTGAAACGTTGGGGTGTTCAATATCATCGACAAAATTTTGGGGCATATTGTACTGGTACGACAGCTGAAAGTCGAAGTTTTTGTAGCTGACATAAAGAGGCAGGGTAAATTGAATGTTCATCAGTCCGAATTTGTCGTCGTAGTACGAGTTGTATTCAATACCGGTTTGCGGATCGATAAAACTCTCTGGCAGAATAAATTCCTGGTAGTCGATGCCATAGGTTACCGAAGCTTCAGGGCGAAGTTTTATCTTTTTGCGTGGGCCGTTTTTATACAGTACGATGTTGCCAAAAACATCGGCCGATAGGCTTCTTCCACTATCGTAATTTCCTAAATTTAGGGCTCCGTCAACGCTCAAGCCAACTTTTTTATTACTCAAAGTAAATCCCGAGCTTACGCTTTGTGTGTAAAGCGGTTCGTACGCAGGGTCGTTTATATGCGAAATATAGCGCAGGTACGATAGCCTCACCCGAAGCGCATCTATTTTAAATAAATTGTTGCTGTAACCTCCCATTAACACGGTTGTTCGGTAGCCCGGGTCGAGTTGATTATACCAAACTCCGGAAATACCGGCGTAAAAGCCAGAGCCATTTAAATAAAAGAACTGGTTGCCAATGTTCATCTGGTTGTTGCCAATTTCGCGACCGGAGAAGATGGTTTTGGTGCTGTATGAATTTCGGTAGTAAAAATAATGGGTTTTAAACGGACTGCCACCACCAAGCAAACTCTGTAATTCAGCATCGTTAGCGAACAGGTCGTTAATTAACGAATCAAGTCTTGCTTCTTTTTGGGTATCTAAAACAGTAGAAATTACCTTGTCGTTTTGAGCATGCAATAAAACCGGTAAACAAGCCAGAAGAATAATGATGTAAGTAAATGATTTCATGGTGTGGTAATTTAAACTTCGTGAATGATTTTAAATGCTTTGCTTTTACAAGATTGAAAGCGTAAAATGCCTGAAAACAGCCTCGGCAAGAAGAATAAATAATTATTGTTTTGTTGGAAACAGCAGAACAAAAAGGCACTTTTAAGTGCCTTTTTGTAGTTCTTTAGCTTTTAATTATTTGTGTCCTTTTCCTTTTTGCAGGCCATTTTTTACGGCTTCCTCCATTTGGCTTTTGTTTAATGCATTGCTACCCCGTGCTGCTTGTCTTTCGGCAACCTCTGCCATGTGGCCATCGTACATTTCACGTTGAGCTTCGCTGAAAGTAGCCTGAAGAGCTTCTCTTTTTTCTTCGCGGGTTAATTCCAGGTTTTCAATAATTGCCAATTGTTCTTCGGTTAATGTGGCTTTAAATGTAGCCTGAAATTCACCTCCATTTTCTTTTATCTGTGTCATTACTCCATTGCCGTTACCATTACCGGCTCCACGCACGCCTTCTCCAGTTCCTTCGTTTAATTGTTGTGGTACTCCGGTTCCATCGCAAACTGCTCCTTCTTCGGTTTGAGCGAATGATGTGTTGGCTACAAATGCAATAAAGAAAAATGCTGCTAAAAATTTTACTAATGTTTTCATGATATACAATTTTTTAATTTATTAAATAATGTTTACATCTTCACACCGTTTGAAGTGGTTTTACCCCTACCTGCGGAACGAAAAAAAATGAAAAAATATTGAGGTTGCTTATGTAAACAGCAGTAAGACAGTGTGTTTGAGGTGGTAAAAATTGTGATTAAAAAGTGAGGTTTAAATAAATTGTAGGGGTAAAAGGAAGCGCTTCAGCATGTAATGTTACATCTCCTTCGTCGCTTTCGAGGCGGTAAAAATTGTCGTATTTAATATTCTTATGGTCGAGCAGGTTTAAAATGGAGATTCCGGTATTGATGTTTAGTTTCCTGAGATTAAAGGTTTTGTTAATGGCCATATCCAGGCGTTGGTAATTATCAAGCACGGTATTGCTAAGTAAGTCGGGAAAACCAGAGCCTAAAACATAGTTAGCCGAAAAATGCCATTTGTTTAAACGGTAAATGGCTGCACCTTTTAGTTCGTGGCGCTGGTCGTGCAGTGCACGCGCAAAATCATCAGTCTCAAAATAATCAAAATGTTCTTCGGTTTTACTGTAGGTGTAAGCTATCCAAAAGTTCAAATTTCGGTAGGTTTGGCTAAAAAGAAAATCAAAACCCGACGAGCGGCTTTTTCCGCTATAAACAGCCGAGTTGTACTCGTAATTAATAAAACGTGTTAAGCCTTTGGTGTTTCGCTGAAATACATTCAAGTCGAATTTTAAGCCTCCAGTCTTATAGTTAAAACCCAATACTTTGTGTGTGCCTTCTTGTACGGCAATCTGGTTAAAATCGCTTGTCATCCAAAAGTACCTGATGTGGTTAAAATCATCTATTTGTGGCAATTGAGTAACGTGCTGTGTGTATTTGCCGTACGATAAACTAATGTCTAAGTTTTTGTCTACCATGTACCTGAGGCTAAGCCTTGGCTGCCAGTAATTTTTGTTGTGTCGAAAAATGTGTTCGTAAATAAGGCCTGCATTTATATCCAGTTTTTTGCCAATTGTTAGGTGGTTGTTTATGCCAAGGTTTAGGCGGTTTAGCTTATTGTCCAACTGATGAATGTTAACATTAAGCGAATCTTCTTTGTATTTTGTTTCATGATGATTCCAGGCAGCAAATCCTTTTATTTGGTAGTTTTCTGCCAGCGGAATTTGTGTTTCAATTTTTATATTTTGTTCATGAATGTGGTTCTCGATCTTGTCGTTTAACAAGGTTTGATAAATAGCACTTCCTGATGGATTGCTGGAGTCCGAATTTCCTCCTCCACTGCCATTTCCGCTACCGGTACCACCTCCGGCCTGCTGTTCGTTTGTAATGTTCCGTGTTAATGAAGAACCGGAAGCCGAAATCCGGGAAGTTATTCCATTGTTCCAAATATGATTGATTTGTGCCGACCAGCCGCTTTGCCTGTTTTTTTCCGAGTCGTTGTAGATAAAATTCGACTGTTTCCCCTCGAGGTTCAGAGCGTATTCAAATCTGTCTTTACCGTGCAAATAGTTAATCCGGTAGCTTGTTTTGTCGTTAAAGTCACCTGATAGTTTGAGGTTGTAATCTCTGAAATTGTAATCGGGGTGTAAAATTCGTTCTGTGGCAGCATTTTCACCTTTGCCTGAATTTAAGGTAAGCCTGCTTTGGTCGTACAGCTCGTAGTAGGTTTGTCTGAGGGCCATTAGCAAAGAGGCTTTCTTGTTGAATAAGGGAACGGAAGCCAGTCCGTTTACGGTTTGGTTGTTTACATTAAGGCTCGAGCTGAATTTCTGCCTGTTTCCGTCTTTTGCCGACACATCAACAATGCCTCCAACCCTGCCTTCGTAATCGATCCCGTAAGCTCCTTTAAATACACTTAAATCTTTTACAATTAAAGGATTTATTGTGCTAATGTTGTCGTTGTAATTTTTCATACTGAAAAGCGTAATGCCATCCAGTATCAGTTTGCTTTGCCCCTCGTAGCTGCCCCAAATCAGCAGATCAGACGATTGCTCTCCGGCGGCCAGTATTCCAGGCTGTAACCTCAGTAGGTTAAAGACCGATTGATCGCCGTTACCCGGTAGATAATTACTTACAAAACTGTTCAGCCTAATTGCTCCCGGCTTGCTCACCTCTCCGGTTTTATGGATCGAATGAAGGGCATTTATGTTAATTTCTTCAATTTCATAAGAAATAGCTTTTAATTCCAGTTGGTGTTGTGTTGAGGCGGTTAGCACGGTATCGCAGTGGTAAAAACCCAGGTAGCTTACTTTTACCCTAAAAACTGAATCGGTTTTACATTTAACCGAAAAACTGCCGTTCTGGTTGGTGGTAAGTGGCCGTTCGTTCACCAAAATGTGTGCATAGGGCAAGCGTTCGCGCGTGTTTTTGTCGATTATATTTGCGGCCAGTAAAAAAGTCTTGCTCTCCTTTTCTGTGCCTTGTTTTATAAGGTAAACATCTCCGAACTGCTCAACTACAAACGGGGTTTTTATAAGCAGAAATTCCAACGCATCGTGTACGTTGGAAAAATCATTATTAACAGTGCAAGTATATTTTGAAAGCTGGTTATTGCTAAACGAAAGATTGACGGAGTATTTTGCCTGAAGATCAATTAATATTTTATCAAGCGACTGATTGTTGTATCGCAAATGAACAGTTTGAGCATTTAGGGTTAGTGTCCATAGAAACAGTGTTGATAATAATAATAGGTACCTCAAAAATCAATTCTTTTTTATTACATAATCGCCTGATTGTTGTTTTACAAATGTAAGATTTAAAGGCACACATACTATACTTAAAACATCTTCAATGTTGTCTGACTGTTTAAAGCTGCCGGTGTAAATATCTTCTGTTTGTACATCAATATTTATGTTGTAAGCAATTGCAATATCGTTAAATACCCTTTGTAAAGGTTCTGATGTAAAGAAAAATGTATTGTTTCTCCAATCAGTAGCGTGTGTAACGTTAGTTTCGGCAACCTCTATGCTGTTATTGTTTAAAATGGCTTGCTGATTAGGATAAATAATTTGCTTTATTCCACTTCCAACTTCTACCTCAACTTTACCAGTTAAACAGCTTACTTCGTAATGGTTATTGCGGGCATATATATTAAAACTTGTGCCTAATACCGTTGTTCTACCATTGTTGCTCACCACCGAAAAACGTTTTCCTTTTTCCACTTCAAAATAAGCTTCCCCTTTAAGCTTTACGGTTCGTTTTACTGTCCACCAGTAAGGATTAACCTGCAAGCTTGACTGTCCGTTTAAATCAACCACTGAACCATCTGGCAGTTGGGCAGTGAGGTGTTCGCCAGCGGTGGCGGTATAATCTATCTGGTAAAAACGCATAAAAGAGCCAATACCCAGTAAAATCGCAACAGACGCGGCAATAGCCAAGTGCTGAAAATTCAATTTTCGCACTTTTGTTTCTTTTGTGGCAGGCCTTGTAAGTTGCTCTTCCATTAAATTCCATATGCTTTCTTTTGATTGCGGATAGTCTACTTCCACCATCTCGGTTAAGCTGTTTATTTTTTCCGTATTATCTTTTTTCATCACTTCAAATTTTTCTGTTAACCATTGTAATTCAATTTTACGCGTAGCAGACTTAAGGCATTTTTCATTCGTTTTTCAACGGCTTTAATACTTATGCCTAGTTGTTCGGCAATTTCGGTTTGTTTAAACCCCTCGTGTTTATTGAGTAAAAATACCGTTCGTTGTTTTTCGCTCATTTCAGCAAGTGCTTTTTCGTAGTCGTCTTTAAGTTGTTCGTATTCCATCATTTCGTCGGGCTTAATAGCATCGTCGTTTAACTTAAATTGTACATAGCTTTTATAATTGTCGGCAATTTTATTGCGCCTGTATCTCGAAATAAAAAGTTCGGTAGCCAGCTTGTACAGCAATCCTACATTTTTTTGCGGATGGAATTCAAAATCTTTCTCCCATAATGTCATAAATGCCTCCTGCGCAATATCAGTAGCCAGTTCTTTGTCGCCCGACCGGTAATAGATGTAGTTTCTTATCCGATCAAACTGTTCGTCAAATAATCCTTTAAACTCTTCTTTGGTCAATTTTTCTTTGTTTTATCAGGTTTATATCAACTTAGTGCACCTTGCAAGCTATAGTTGTTTGCTTCTTTTTGCCTGCATAAAAAAGATGGTTTTTCCCAACTTTCATAAACATACCGAACTCAAACAATTTACCCCTACCTTTTATATAAATTTTTTTTGAATAGATAAGGATGTAATAATCGGAATTAAAAGTAGTAAAGATATAGGTGTTTAACGGGTGCGATAATACGAAAAAAGCCAGAAGAAAATGTCTTCTGGCTTTTAAAAGTAGCGGGAGCCGGACTTGAACCGACGACCTTTGGGTTATGAGCCCAACGAGCTACCAACTGCTCCATCCCGCAATATATCTTTATTTCTGTTGAAATGTCTTTGTGAACGCGGGTGCAAATATAATACCTTTTTTTAAAACTGCAACTTCTCTTCATAAAATCGCATAAAAAAAAGGACGGCAATACTTACCGTCCTTTTGGCGTATATTAATACAACCCCTCGGAATTACAGTCCGAAAGACGTTTTAATCTCATCAACAAAATCGAGTTTTTCCCAGGTAAAAAGTTCCAGTTCTTTGGTCACTTTCCCATTATAAGGCGATTCAAAAGTACGTGTTACAGTTTTTGGTTCGCGGCCCATGTGTCCGTAAGCAGCCGAATCAAGGTAAATTGGGTTGCGTAATTTTAAACGCTCTTCAATTGCTGCCGGACGAAGGTTGAAGATTGCTTTAACTTTCTGAGCGATTTCGCCATCTGTCAAATCAACGTTCGCACGGTTGTAGGTATTCACAAAAACACCAACCGGTTCGGCAACACCAATGGCATAAGCCAGTTGAACCAAAATTTCGTCGGCAACACCGGCAGCTACCAAATTTTTGGCAATATGGCGCGATGCATAAGCTGCCGAGCGGTCAACTTTTGAGGGGTCTTTACCCGAAAAAGCTCCACCACCGTGTGCGCCGCGGCCACCATAGGTGTCTACAATAATTTTACGTCCGGTTAAGCCGGTATCGCCATGTGGGCCACCTATAACAAATTTTCCTGTTGGGTTAACGTGGTAAATAATATCGTTACCAAACAAAGCCTGAACATTTGCTGATAGCTTTGCTTTTACGCGCGGAATCAGAATATTAATTACATCCTCCTTAATTTTTGCCAACATTGGCTCGTCGGCATCAAACTCGTCGTGTTGGGTTGAAACAACAATGGTGTGCACCTTTACGGGTTCGTTGGCAGCGTTGTATTCAACAGTAACCTGCGATTTTGAATCAGGACGCAAGTACGTCATTTCTTTTCCTTCACGTCGAATGTCGGCCAGTTCCTGCAATATTTTATGCGATAAATCGAGTGTTAACGGCATAAAATTCTCGGTATCTTTACAGGCATATCCAAACATCATTCCCTGGTCGCCGGCGCCTTGCTCGGTTTTTTCCTCGCGGTCAACTCCACGGTTAATATCGTCGCTTTGTTCGTGTATGGCGGTTAATACCCCGCACGAATCGCCGTCAAAACGATAAGCAGCTTTGGTATAGCCAATTTTATTAATAACGTTTCGGGTTATTTCCTGCACATCAACATAAGCCTGCGATTTTACTTCTCCTGCAACAACTACCTGCCCGGTGGTAACCAGGGTTTCAATAGCCACTTTCGAGTTGGCGTCAAAAGCCAGTATCTGATCCAGCAGGGCATCCGAAATCTGGTCGGCTACCTTATCGGGGTGGCCTTCTGAAACCGATTCACTTGTAAATAAATAATTCATCCCATTAAAATTTTTAGCAGAACAATGCATTTGCCCGGCAAATAAATTGCTCTAAATCAATATTAAATTTTTAGCTGCGGGATATGGATTGAATAGAAAAAAAAGCACGATTGCTTTAGCATTTTTTTCATGTGGTTGCAATCAATCTCAAATCTTTCCACGTAGCGCGGGCAAATGTAATAGGTTTATTTTGAATAAAAAAGAACTTGTTTAAAATAGTTCTTAATAAGAAAGCGGAAGTTGATTTTAGCCCATTAAAATAAAGTCTTTTCCTTCGCAGTAGTTTTGATGCAGAAGAAACTCTTTGATTTTTTCGCCGGCTCCTGTATTACTTACCATCGATACAATAAAAAACTTACCGGGTTGAGGGAGGTCTTTGTAGAAAATGGCATCGGGTTTTGTTTTTTTTATATCGATATAACCCGCAATATTAAGCCCGTGTTTTACAAGGTTAGCACTTCGCTGGCGGGTTTTTCGCCCGGCTCCCCAAATCCATATGTTGGGGTGAAACTGATTGTGTTGCTCTGACCATTTTTTAAAATAGAAGGCTTTGGTTTGAAAAAAAGCTTCGGTGGAATAACGCTTATCGGTTCGGGTAAGCCGGGTGGAGTAGTCGTGCCACTCCAGCTGTTTTTCGGTTAGTTTTGCCATTTTGATACCCTTGCTCAGGTAGCGCAGTTGCATTTCATAATCTTCCGGGAAATTGCCATCGCGGCAGCCCCCATATTTTTCAAATAATTCGCGTCGAAAAAAGATGGTCGGGTTAATTACCGGAATCTCAATAAACTGTTTCAACGCAATTTCTTCAGACGTGTGAAACGAGTTTGCCCAATCTACAAATCGCCGGAAGCCTTTATTTTCTGATATGTGGGGAACATATTCAACTTCGCTGCCGATAAAATCAATAGTGGGATTTGCTTTTAGGTAATTGTATTGTTTTTCCAGTTTTTTTGGGCAAGCCACATCGTCGGCATCCATGCGGGCAATAAATCGGCCGTGGGCATTTTTAAGTCCGCAGTTCATGGCATTGGCTACACCAGCTTTACTTTCGTTTAAAATATGAATGCGCCGATCGGCTTTGGAGAGTGTTTGGGCAATTTGCAGACTTGCATCGGTGGAGTTATTATTGATCAGCAGTAATTCAAAATCCCGAAAAGTTTGATCCAAAATGCTCTTTGTCGCTGCTTTTAATGTTTTTTCAGCATTAAAAAAGGGGAGTACAACTGAAAGCTCAGGTTTTGTCTCACTACTCATTACTAAAATTCTCAGGTCTGATTACGGGTAAGTTGGTGGAAAACGCTCTCGAGGTTTTGCTGTTTTTCAAAAAGGGTAAGTAGCGTGAGTTTGTTTTCAACGGCAAAATGAAATATAGCTTGTCGGATATCTGCATCATTCTCCGCTTCAATTTCCCAACAAGCATCAACCTGGGTTACCCTGTTTGTTCCATTAATTGTTAAAAGTTGGTCTTTAGAAACTGTTTCTTTAAAACCGGCAATAACTACCTGGTTTTGCAACATGCTTCCGGCTTTTATCTCCGAAATGTCGCCGTCGGCAACAATTTTGCCTTTGTTAATTATTATTACCCGGTTGCAAACCGCCTCCACCTCCTGCATAATATGCGACGAAAGAATTACCGTTTTTTCCTTGCTGATTTCTCGTATTAGTGTGCGTATTTCTTCCAGCTGGTTCGGATCGAGGCCAGTTGTGGGTTCATCTAAAATTAAAATCGAAGGATCGTGAATCAGAGCCTGAGCCAGGCCAACCCTTTGCCGATAACCTTTTGATAGTGCCCGAATTTTTTTATGCTGTTCAATGCCAAGTCCGGTTAACTCAATCATCTCGGCAATACGCTGCCTGGTATTGTTTAGGCGGTAAAATCCGGCTGTAATTTCCAGAAACTCCTTTACGTAAAGATCAGTGTATAAAGGATTGTGCTCGGGCAGGTAGCCAATCTGACGTTTATAGTCGAGGCTTTGCGCCGATACTGTTTCCCCGTTAATTAAAATATTGCCGTGGTCTTGCGGCAAATATCCGGTTATAATTTTCATCGTGGTAGATTTTCCGGCACCATTAGGACCTAAAAAACCCACCAGTTCGCCTTTGTTAACAGTAAAGCTTACCGAGTCGAGTGCTTTCTGCTTCCCAAACAATTTCGTAATATTCCGTGTTTCAACAATCATAGTAAAGAATGCAAAACAAAAATAGACTATTCTTTTTATTTTAGCCGCATTACTTTAAATTTGCATTTCAGCTTAACAGATTATTTGATGAAGGATCGTAATTTCAATTATATTAAAGATTTAACCCGCTACCAACGACAAGAAACCACCGAGGTGAACATAGGAGGTGTTCCGGTTGGCAGTAAGCATCCAATCCGAATTCAAACAATGACCGATACCAACTCAACGGATACAGAGGCTACCGTAGAGCAAGTGATACGCGTGGTAAAGGCTGGTGCCGACTACGTTAGGGTTACGGTAAAAGGCATGTCAGATGCAGAAAATCTGAAAAATATTAAAAAGGAATTGGTTGAGCGCGGATACAATACACCGCTGATTGCCGATATTCATTTTAATCCAAAATTGGCAGAAGTTGCTGCTCAGTATGTTTCAAAGGTGCGGATTAATCCAGGTAACTTTTACGACAAACGTGCGCAGTTTAAAAACAAAATATACACCGACGAAGAATACAAGCGTGAACTGGTAGTTATTGAAAAACAGTTTGTTCCGTTTGTAAAAATGCTGAAAGAAACAAAAACAGCCCTTCGTATCGGCGCTAATCATGGTTCCCTTTCTGATAGGGTAATGAGCCGCTATGGCGATACGCCGGCAGGAATAGCCGAATCGGTGATGGAATTTTTGCGAATTTGCAAAAAAGAAGATTTTAACAATGTGGTTGTTTCCATAAAGTCGAGCAACACACGGGTAATGGTATACACCGTTCGTTTGTTAAACTTTAAAATGCGTCTTGAAGACATGAAATTCCCGGTTCATTTAGGTGTTACCGAAGCCGGAGAAGGCGAAGACGGACGCATTAAATCGGCTGTTGGAGTGGGAGCCTTGCTTGGTGATGGTATTGGCGATACAATTCGTATTTCGTTAACCGAGCGTCCAATAAATGAAATTCCCGTAGCACTTAAACTGGTAAATCATTTTAAAGGGTACCAAAATCACGAGCCCATTTCGGCTCCTATGATTGCACAAACCAATCCGTTTGAATACGAACGACGCGATACACGCCCGGTGCTAAATATGGGAGGCAAGGAATTGCCTGTGGTAATTGCCGACCTGGGCGACAGAAGCCTCCGCGAAATGATACCAATTCGTGGGAAATTAATTCCCGACTATTTTCTGTCAGGAAATAAAATATTGAATATCGAAGGCGAAGAATACCCGGTTATTACCCTCGAGGAGTACCTTTTTGAAAGTACCCGTTGGGGGCGAATGAAGTTTATCCGTACAAACAAAGCAGAGTTTGACCGCTTTATGGATATGCACCCCGAGATTATAATGAAACTGAAACAGACACGAAAAACCGTACTGATTCTGGAGAGTTATAATGCCAACCCAATGGCAGAATTGCGTGCTTTCTTTATGTCGCTTGAAACACATATCTGGAAAGTACCGGTTATTCTTTACCGCCGTTACGATAAAAGTCGACTCGAGGATCTGCAGATTGCTGCCAGTGCCGATCTTGGCGGCTTGCTGATTGACGGTTATGGCGACGGAGTATGCTTATCAAACGACAATGAAAACATTACGTTTACCGAATTAAAAGACCTTAGTTTTGCCGTTCTTCAGGCTAGCAGGATGCGCGTTACCAAAACCGAATTTATTTCGTGCCCGGGTTGTGGACGAACACTTTTTGATTTGCACGAAACCACGCGCGCCGTTAAAGCACACTTCAAACACCTCGACCATTTAAAAATTGGAATTATGGGCTGCGTAGTAAATGGCCCGGGCGAAATGGGCGACGTTGACTATGGTTTTGTTGGTGCCGGCAATAACAAAGTAAACCTTTACAAAGGATTAAAACCCGTTAAACGTCATATTTCCTACGAAAATGCCGTGGAAGAACTTGAGCAGCTTATTCGTGAAAACGGCGACTGGAAAGATCCGGAAGATTAATTCAAATAAAATAAATACGATAGAAAATCCGACCAGTCTTAAGGTCGGATTTTTTTTATGCTTGGTAAAAACACGGTTCAGAGTAACAATTGATGTAACGATTTGTATATTCCTGCTCAATAGCCATTGGCTGTTGTGCGCGATAGCATATTGGCGATAGTGACTATTGGCTTTGGAATCATTTGGTATTTTTTATCTTTGAAAATGAACTCGAAAAATTAAATGAAATGGCAAGAACGTATTGGAAACCCGGAACTATTATTTATCCTTTACCAGCAGTAATGGTAAGCTGTGGTGAAAATCCTGAAGAATATAATATTATAACCATAGCCTGGACAGGTACGATAAATAGCGACCCTCCAATGTGTTACATATCGGTTAGGCCTGGACGACATTCGTACGACATAATAAAGCGAACCGGAGAATATGTGATTAACCTTACTACCGAAAAGTTAGCCAGGGCAACCGATTGGTGTGGATGTCGATCGGGACGAAAATACAACAAGTGGAAGGAAATGAACCTCACTCCGGCACCGGCAAAACTGGTAAAAGCACCAATAATCGAGGAGTCGCCCGTAAATATTGAGTGCCGGGTTAAAGATATTGTTGAGCTCGGTACGCATCACATGTTTGTGTCAGATGTGGTAAGTGTTTCGGTTGATGATAATTATATGAATGAAGAACAGGCTTTTAGTTTTTCAAAGGCTAACCCGTTGGTTTACAGTCATGGTCATTATTTTGGCATGGGCAAAAAAGTAGGCAAGTTTGGCTGGTCGGTCGAAAAAAAGAAAAAATCAGGGAAAAAATAAGAAGGCTTTACTGATTTTTCAAGAAGTATTGTTGTTTGCGATTAATCCACTTGAAATCTTTATGGTTTAGAAAATGTTGAAGACTAAGGTTTTCCAGCTGTTTTCATGCAGTTTGCTTATGAAATAAATCATTCTTTTTAAACAATAAGCACTCTTCTTTTGTAATCTTTTTGATTTTCTGAAGACTATTCAGAGTAATATAAAATTGTGATAAAATGAAGAGTATTTACTTTGTAGCATTAATCTTATTTATGAGTGTAGGAATGGCAGTAGCACAAACAAATCCGCTTTTGGGCGAATTTAATACGCCGCACAATGCGGCACCTTTCGATAAAATTGAAAACGATCATTTTTTGCCGGCTTTTGAAGAAGGCATTAAACAAGGAAAAGCTGATGTTGAAAAGATAAAAAACAACACCGATGCACCAACATTTGAAAATACCGTTGTTGCTTTAGATCAGGTTGCTCGTTTACTGGGGCGTACATCGGGTATCTTTTTTAACCTTTTAAGTTCTGAAACCAACGACGAATTGCAGGAAATTGCGCAAAGGGTGTCGCCAATGCTTACTGCTTTTCAAAACGATATTTCTTTAGATCCGGTTCTTTTTGAACGCGTAAAAGCGGTTTACGATAAAAAGGCGGAACTGAACTTAACACCCGAGCAGGAAACCTTGCTCGAAAACAGCTACATTGGTTTTGTTCGCCGGGGGGCCAACTTATCGGATAGCGATAAAGAAAAATTTCGTGCCTTCAGCACCGAGCTATCAAAACTAAGTCTGGATTTTGGCGAGAATGTATTAAAAGAAACCAATGGCTACGAATTGTATATTGCCGATAAAAGTAAGCTCGCCGGATTGCCCGAAGGAGCGCTGGAAGCTGCAGCCGGAAAGGCAAAAGCCAAAGAATTGGAAGGCTGGGTTTTTGACATCTCGATGCCAAGCTACCTGCCTTTTATGAAATATGCTGATAATCGTGATTTGCGGAAAGAACTTTACCTGGCCTACGGATCGAAATCGTTTAAAAATAACGAGCTCGACAACCAGGAAAAAGTAAAACGAATTGTGGAACTGCGACTCGAAACAGCAAAATTGCTGGGCTATAAAAACTATGCCGACTATGTGTTGGAACGCCGAATGGCAACCAATGCCGACGGAGTTTATGGTTTGCTTAACGATTTGTACGAGGCATCGCATAAAGTGGCGCTAAAAGAGAAAGCAGAGATTTTGGAGTATGCCCGGAAAAACGGATTTGAGGATGATTTGATGCCTTGGGACTGGAGCTATTACAGCGAAAAACTAAAGGTTGAAAAATTTGATTTAAACGACGAGATGCTTAAGCCTTATTTTGAATTAAGCCATGTTGTTGATGGTGTTTTTGGACTGGCAACCGATTTGTTTGGCATTACTTTTAAAGAAAACAAAAATATCCCGGTATACAACGACGAGGTTACAGCCTACGAAGTTTTTGATGCCGATGGTACTTTCCTTTCGGTATTTTACACCGATTTTCATCCACGCTCGGGCAAACGAGGTGGTGCCTGGATGAATGATTTTAAAGGACAATGGATGGAAAATGGTGTTGATTCGCGCCCGCACGTAACCATTGTAATGAATTTTACCCGCCCAACAGAAACCAAACCAGCCTTGCTTACCTTTAACGAGGTAGAGACTTTTATGCACGAGTTTGGCCATGCGCTGCACGGAATGCTGGCAAAGTCAACCTATTCAAGTTTGTCGGGTACCAATGTGTACCGCGATTTTGTTGAGCTGCCTTCGCAAATAATGGAAAACTGGGCGGTGGAAAAAGAATTTCTGGATCGTTTTGCCAAACATTACGAAACCGGTGAGCCAATTCCGGCCGAATTGGTTCAGAAAATTATTGCTTCCCAAAACTACCTGGCCGGTTACCTATCAGTTCGCCAGTTGAGCTTTGGTTATTTGGATATGGCCTGGCATACACTCGAATCGGCTTACGAAGGGAAAGTGAAAGATTTTGAAGAAAACGCATGGAAGAAAACTCAGATCTTCCCGGCAATCGACGGTGTTTGTATGAGTACTCAATTCGGGCACTTGTTTGCCGGTGGTTATGCTGCAGGGTATTACGGTTACAAGTGGGCCGAGGTGCTTGATGCCGATGCATTTAGCGTGTTTAAAGAAAAAGGATTGTTTAATAAAGAAGTGGCTGCTTCTTTCCGTAAAAATATCCTTGAAAAAGGAGGCACTGAGCACCCAATGATTTTGTACAAACGTTTCCGCGGACAAGAACCATCTGTTGATGCCCTGTTAAAACGAAGCGGTTTGGTTAATGGAGATGAGACAGCAGGCTTATAAAGATTGAAGGAAAATACTTTTGAAAATGGCATCTCGATTTGAGGTGTCATTTTTTTTTGGATATATTTTTGAGCCGCTATTAAGAACATTGGTGTCCAGCAGCAGATTGTTGGTATTATGAAGGTCTGAAATTTATATCTTTAAGCATATAATTAACCAATACAAACAATGATCGACATACTAAGAAACCGACGCAGCATCAGAAAATACACGCATCAAAAAGTAGAACCCGAAAAAATAGAATTACTTAAGGAAGCTGCCTTACGTTCGCCGTCATCAAAAAATATTAATCCCTGGGAGTTTGTTTTTGTTGACAATATAGAACTGATTGAGCAGCTGAAAAATTGTAAGCCTCATGGTGTTGCACCGCTTTTAACTGCACCGCTCGCCATTGTAGTTTGCGCCGACGAAACCCTTAATGATGTGTGGGTGGAAGATTGTTCTATCGCCTCTATTCTGCTACAGTTAACAGCACAGTCGCTGGGTTTGGGAAGCTGCTGGATACAAATTCGAAAACGTATGCATGATGAAACGGTCTCTTCAGAAAAATACATTCAGGATTTGCTGAATATTCCGGAGAATATAAAAGTACTAAGCATAGTAACTGTTGGTTACCCTGAAAAGCTGCGCGATGGCAAACCATTTGAGGAGCTGCAGTTGGAAAAAATCAGGTTGAATAATTTTGAGAGGTAAGCAAAAAGAGCCGACCCTTGTTTGAAAAAGAATCGGCACTTTGCATTGAGTTTAACTAAGCGCTAGAAGAAATCATTGAAATCTTCGGGCGAATTATTTTTTTGTTCCTGCTCGTCGCAATCAAGGTTGATGTTAAAGTCGAGTGGTTTTTTAAATTGCATTTCTTCTTCGTTGTAGCCGATTGTTTTATCGGCCAGCACTTGTTTGTAAAAATAGCCCCAAATGGGCAGTGCCATATTGGCTCCCTGGCCCGATGAAATGGTTTTAAAATGGATGCTTCGCAGGTCGGCACCGGTCCATACTCCGGCAGTAAGCCTTGGAGTTGTGCCAATAAACCAGCCGTCCGAGTGGTTCTGGGTGGTTCCTGTTTTTCCGGCAATGGGCATCGAAAATTCTCCGTACTCTTTTGTAACCCGCTCTCTCCATAGGTTAGAGCCGCGCAAGCGAATACCTGTTCCTTCGTTAATAACACCCTCAAGCAGGTTTAGCATGAGGTAGGCTGTTTGTTCATCGATAGCCTCGTGGCGTTCGGGCACAAACCGGGCAATTACATTGCCGTGCCGATCTTCAATTTTTGTTACAAAGTAAGGTTTTATAAACACCCCGAGGTTGGCAAAAGTGTTAAATGCGCCAACCATTTCGTACAAGGTAACATCCGACACGCCCAGGAACATTGAGTTTACCGGGTCAACAGGGCTGTAAATTCCAAGGTGTTTCATTACATCGACCACAGCCTGTGGGTTGTACTGCTTTAACACCCAGGCAGATATGCGGTTTTTCGAATTGGCCAATCCCCATTTTAGCGTAACCATTTTACCATCCATTTCCGGGTCAACATCCGAGTCTTTTGGCTCGTAAATGGTACCATCCCACTGAATAAACTGCTGACTTACATAGGGCACTTTTGTACAAGGAGTCAGTCCGTTTTGCATGGCCAGCGTGTACAAAAATGGTTTTACTGTTGAACCAACCTGGCGTTTCCCTCCTTTAACCATGTCGTACATAAAATGCTTGTAATTGGGGCCGCCAACGTACGCTTTTACTTTCCCCGATTCGGTATCCATTGCCATAAACGACGAGCGGAAAAAACGCAGGTAATATTTCACCGAATCCATAGGCGTCATAAGCGTGTCAACCTCGCCACCCCACTTAAAAACAGTCATTTCAACCGGCTGGTTAAATGCTTTTTTTATGTCGTTAAAATTTTTACCCGCCAGGTGCATCACACGGTAACGTTCGCTTTTTCTGATTTCCCGGTTAAGCAGGTCATCCACCTCTTCTTCGCTCATATTATCGGCAAAAGGTGGATTTTTCAGATCTTTCATGCTGCCATCAAACAGGGGCTGCAGGTCGTGGCGCAAGTGCTGCTCAACTGCTGCCACTGCATATTTTTGCATGCGCGAATCAAGGGTGGTGTAAATCTTTAATCCGTCGGTGTAAATATCGTAGGGTTCGCCATTGGGTTTGGTGTTTTTATTGCACCAGCCAAACAAAGGGTTGTTTTCCCATTCATCCAAATCTTCAATGTATTTTTGTTCCTGCCACGAGGCATAGTTTCCGCGCTCAGGTTTTTTAGCCGTAAGTGTTAAACGCATGTATTCGCGGAGATAGGGAGCAGGGCCAAGTTTGTAATCCACCTTTTGGTATTCCAGGTCAAGCGGCAGTTGTTTGACCGAGTCGGCAACCTCGTCGGTAATATAACCGTATTTTTCCATCTGGTTCAACACTACGTTCCGCCGTTGTAAAACCATCTCGGGGCGGCGAACAGGATTGAAAAGCGAGGAGTTTTTGGCCATTCCCACCAACATGGCAGCCTGGTGCAGTTGTAGCGAATCGGGTTGAATATTAAAATAAACATCGGCTGCCGAACGTATGCCAACAGCATTATTTAAGTAATCGTACTTGTTTAGGTACATCAAAATAATTTCTTCCTTGGTGTAACTGCGTTCCAGCTTAACCGCAATAACCCACTCTTTAAATTTGCGTAATACCAGCTCTGTTTTACTCGAGAACCGATCGCGCGGAAAAAGCATTTTTGCCAGCTGCTGACTCAAGGTACTTCCTCCTCCCGAACTTGTATCTCCGGTAACAATTCCTTTAACCACCCTAATCAGTCCACGAAAATCAATACCCGAATGGTCGTAAAAACGAACATCTTCGGTAGCAATTAAAGCATCAATTAAATGTGGGGGCAGGTTCTCGTAATTTACATAGGTGCGATTTTCCTGATTAAAGTATTTGTCCAGGGTGGGGCCATCTTCAAAAAATATCTCTGAGGCCAGAATATTTTGTGGGTTTTCAAGGTCCTCAAAGCTGGGCATAAAACCCAGTTTGCCATTGGCAATCAGAAAGAAAAGCAGAAATACAGAAAGTAAGCCTGCAACAACAACCGACCAAAAAACCAAGATGTATTTTTTAAAATTTCTTTTTGTTTCGCTCATGAACTTCGCGGATTTTAATGTGGCAACAAATATATACCATTCTGCCATGGCAGCAACTTAAATAACGGCCCGAAAATGGATAATATTTTACTTTTTTAAAAATAAAATCATCATTTTCAATCATATAGAATTTGAAAAAATAGCGCTTTAAATTTTGAACTTAGCTTATCATTTTCTTTAATTTGCAGAAATTTTAGCAACGGATTAGAAAATTTATGCACAAAAACCTGGTAATAGTCGAGTCACCGGCAAAGGCAAAAACGATTGAGAAATTTCTTGGAGAAGGATTCACCGTAACCTCAAGCATGGGTCATGTCAGAGACCTGGAAAAGAAAGACTTTGGTATCGATATTCAAAATAATTATCAACCCAAATACATCGTTTCATCTGACAAGAAAAAGATAGTTTCAGAATTAAAAAAGTTAGCAAAAGGAGCCGAAATGGTTTGGCTCGCTTCCGATGAGGACCGCGAGGGAGAGGCTATTGCCTGGCACCTTAAAGAAGTGTTAAAGCTGAAAGACGACCGTATAAAACGAATTGTTTTTCATGAAATAACAAAGGATGCGATTACACGTGCAGTAGAAAAACCACGTGAAATTGATGAGCACCTGGTAAATGCGCAGCAGGCTCGAAGAGTGCTTGATCGTATTGTTGGTTTCGAGGTATCGCCTGTTTTGTGGAAAAAAGTAAAACCTTCGTTAAGTGCAGGGCGTGTTCAGTCGGTTGCCGTAAGGTTGATTGTTGAGCGCGAGCGCGAAATTCGTAATTTTAAATCGGAGACCTGGTTTCGGGTAAATGGTTACTTTTTAGTACCCGACGAAAATGGAAATACAACGGAGTTAAAAGCCGAATTATCCAAACGTTTTGAAACACGCGAGCAGGCCAATACTTTTCTCGAAAAATGTAAAACAGCCGAGTTTACGGTTAGCGATGTGGTAAAAAAACCGGGAAAACGTTCGCCGGCGCAACCTTTTACAACATCTACCTTGCAACAAGAGGCGAGTCGCAAGCTGGGTTTCTCGGTATCGCAAACTATGGCCGTGGCGCAACGCCTTTACGAAAGTGGTAAAATAACCTACATGCGTACCGACTCGGTAAACCTTTCGAGCCTTGCAATAAATACGTCAAAACAAAAAATTACTGAATTGCATGGCGAGAACTATGTAAAAATAAGAAAGTTTAAAACCAAAGCTAAAGGGGCTCAGGAGGCACACGAAGCCATTCGTCCAACCTACATGGAAAACCAAACCGTTGATGGTTCGTCTCAGGAACAGCGCTTGTACGAACTAATCTGGAAACGTACCATTGCTTCGCAAATGGCTGATGCCATTTTGGAACGTACCAATGTAACTATTGACGTATCGAACGCTACCGAAAAATTCCAGGCCACAGGTGAGGTAATAGTTTTTGATGGTTTTCTGAGAGTGTATATCGAATCGACGGATGATGAAAATAGTAACGGAAATGGACAAACACTTATTCCGCCGGTACATGTAAACGACCAGTTGCGCATGAGTTCAGTGGTATCTACCCAGCGTTTTTCGCAACGTCCGCCACGTTTTACTGAAGCTTCGCTGGTAAAACGATTAGAAGAACTTGGTATAGGCCGTCCGTCAACTTACGCGCCAACCATTACCACGGTTCAAAACAGAAACTATGTGGTAAAAGAAGAGCGTCCGGGAGTGGAAAGAACTTATTGCGTTCTTACCCTGAAAAATGGGAAAATAAAAGAGGAAGAAAAAACAGAAATTACAGGAGCTGAAAAAAATAAACTCTTTCCAACCGATATCGGTATTGTTGTAAATGATTTTCTGATGGAAAATTTCGATCAGATAATGGATTACAATTTTACTGCAAACGTAGAAAAGGAATTTGATGATATTGCCGACGGAAAAAAGGTTTGGAACGAGATGATCGACAAATTCTATCAGCCGTTTCATGGTAAAGTAGAAGATGCACTGGAGAATGCAGAGCGATCAAAAGGCGAGCGTATTTTAGGTACCGACCCGAAAACCGGCAAACAGGTGTCGGTAAAAATTGGTCGTTTCGGACCATTGGCTCAGCTGGGAGAAGCCTCGCAGGAAGAGGGAGCAGAAAAACCGCAGTTCTCAAGCTTAAGATCGGGGCAGCATATTGAAACAATTTCGCTTGATGAAGCACTTGATTTGTTTAAACTGCCACGAGAACTTGGCGAATATGAAGATAAAAAAGTAACAGTTGCCATTGGCCGTTTTGGCCCTTATGTGCGTCACGATAATAAGTTTGTATCGCTTGGAAAAGAAGACGATCCGTACTCGGTTAAGTTAGACAGGGCTATTGAACTAATTGAGGCCAAGCGCGAAAAAGACCGGAAGGCAGTGGTAAAACTTTTTGAAGAGGATGCCGAGCTGCAGGTGCTTAACGGAAGATGGGGCCCCTATATTAAATTCAAAAAGAAAAATTATAAAATACCAAAAACAGTGAAAGCCGAGGAGTTGAATTACGAAGATTGTATGAAGCTTATTGAAGCAGCTCCTGAGCCAAAAACCAAACGAGGTAGAAAAAAATAACAGATAAAGGCAGATGATTTACTCATTTGCCTTTATTTTTAAACAAAAAAAATGAACTTGTTTCCTTATTTCGATCCCGTGGATTTTTCGCAGTACACAGATGTGGTGCCCTTTGCCTGGAAATATTCGATGGGCGCAAGTATTGAAAAAAACACACTTAAACTGCAGGAAGGTCGGTTAAAGAATATCGAGCTGGCTATTGTTGGTGTGCCCTTTAACAGCGAAAAGGACGACTTTAAGCTAACCCCAAATCCCGACAAAGTACGACAGGCATTTTACAGCCTTGCCGGTGTTGGGAAACTAAATATTATCGACTTTGGAAATTTAAAATCGTCGAGTAGCCATAAAGGAAACTACCTGGCACTTCGTGATGTGGTAGATTACCTGAATGAATTGGATATAGTTACTATTGTTATTGGTGGTAGTCAGGATTATTCTTACGGTGTCTGCCAGGCTTTTATGTCCGATCCGTTTTTCTCATTTAGCACTATCGATGCCTTTTTAGATGTAAAAAAAGGAGTGGAATCACTGCATCAAAGTAACTATTTGTCGCAGGTGTTTAAAACGCTGCCCGATTTGTTCCAGTTTAGTTTAATTGGCTACCAAAGTCACTATGTTCCTGAAAGTTATTTTAAAAAGACTAAAGGAATGGGTTTGCACTTGCGATTAGGAAAACTGCGTGACAATTTTAATGCAGCAGAACCCATTCTCCGAAACAGCCATTTTCTCAGTTTCGATATGTGTGCGCTAAAACACTCGGAAGCACCGGGTCGTTTTATGCTGCCCAATGGCTTGTATGCCGACGAAGCCTGCCAGTTGCTCAAGTATGCCGGATCCGGCACTCGTTTAAAAGTATTTGGCTTGTTTGGGCTTAGCGGAAAAGAAGAAGCCGACCCGCTTGCCGTAAACCTGGCAGCCCAACTGGTGTGGTATTTTGTTCAGGGCTATCTTTTGCGCGACAAAAGTAATCCCGGCACTGGTGTCGGCTACTTAAATTACCGTGTGGAAATTCCTGAACTTGCTTCGCCACTAATTTTTTACAAGAATGAAAATACCGACCAATGGTGGATTCAGGTGCAGGCTGTTAACGGAGAAATAAAATATTTTGCCTGCTCGGAAAAAGATTACGAGGTGGCCTGCAACAACGAAATTCCTGAAATTTGGTTAAAATATGTGCAAAAAACCGATGAGAAATTAAAATAATACCTCCAGAACAACGTTCTTTGCATACCTTGTTAACAGTTGATTGTTACAAACAACATTATTTTGTTTCTTTGCCGCAGCAGAGAAAAGGCTAAATTGCCCTATGAAAAGAGAAGTATGAAAAAAGTTATATCTTTTTTTATTTTAATGGTAACAACTTATGTATCATTTGGACAGATAGATCCGCAATACACCAATAACATGTTTTATAAGTTAAGTGTAAATCCCGGGTACGCTGGTGCAGAAGATGCCATAAGTGGCACCCTTTTAAATCGTTATCAGTGGTCGGGGTTTGAAGGCGCACCAAAAACGCTGGTTTTTAGTGTTGATGCTGCCATTGATGCTTTTGGAGCCCCAGGAGGAATAGGTGTTAATGTGATTAGCGATGAATTTGGTTTTTATAAGAATACCTGGGTGAATTTTAACTATTCATACAAAGTAACAACCGCATTAGGAACATTGGGACTGGGCGTTTCACCCGGAATTTATAATTTTAATATTAATCCGGAATGGAGTGTGCCCGAAGGAGAAATCTACACCCAGGCTGAATCAGACCCTGCAGTGCCCAATGCCGAGTCGAGCCAAATAACCTTTGACGCCGGTTTTGGAGCATACCTTTATACCAACAAGTATTATGCTGGTTTTTCTATAACACATTTAAATCAGGGCGAAGTTAAGTTCGATGAAACGTCTACTGCGTTTCTTACCCGAACCTACTATTTATCTGGCGGATACAATATTAAGCTATCCGATCCGTTATTTGAGGTGCGACCATCGTTCTTTTTCAAATCAGATATAGCAACCTGGCAACTCGATTTAAATGCAAATGTTGTTTATAACGATAAATTTTGGGGTGGCATCTCTTACCGTGTTCAGGACGCTATAGCCTTGTTAATGGGGATGGAACTGTTTAACGGAATGCGAATTGGTTACTCGTTTGATTTGGTAACATCGGCGCTAAAAAGTGGCGGTTTTGCCTCAAACGAATTTTTTGTGAGCTATTCCATTGATTTGGAGCGAAATCGTAACCAAAAGTATAAGAGTATTAGATTTTTGTAATTTATATATTTATTGAATAAAAAAAGGAACAGAAATTAATATTTTATTATTTCATTGTTTCTACTTATTTTTAGCGACTAATCAGAGCTCGAAAAAGTAAAATACACATTATGAAAAAACTACTTTCTATTGCAACTGTATTCTTCATTGCACTCAGTTTTGTCGGATGCCTTGGTGGTGGTTCGGGAGGAAACGAAGAATTAACAGGAGTACAAAGAAGGCAGCGATTTAAAGAAACGCAACCCCTTGGAATGGTTTACATTCGTCGGGGAAGTTTCAATATTGGGCCTAGCGATCAGGATGCAAGTATGTCTGGTGTGCCAACCAAAACCGTTTCGCAAGATCCGTTCTGGATGGATGATACCGAGATTACCAACAACGAATACCGTCAGTTTGTTGAATATGTAAAAGAATCGATGGCACGTCGGATGTTAGGCGATCAGTATCCAGAATTCCTGATTACCGAAGACCGTGACGGGAACATTATCGATCCTCCTGAAATTAACTGGAGAGAAAAAATCGATTGGAGTGACCCCGATATGCAAATGGCGATGGAGGATATGTATCTTCCGGAAAATGAGCGGTTCTTTGGTAGAAAAGAATTTGATACCCGAAAATTTGTATACGAATATTGGTGGATTGATTTGCACCAGGCAGCAAAAAGGCAAAACAGCTTTAATTACGAAACACAACGTTACGAAGGTAATGTGTACAATACCGAAGGCGATTTAGTACCCATCGAAAACCGTTCATCGTTTATGATGCGCGACCAGGTACACGTTTATCCCGATACGCTTTGCTGGATCAGAGATTTTACTTACTCATACAACGAGCCGCTTGCTACGCGTTATTTCTGGCATCCGGGTTTTGATGATTATCCGGTGGTTGGTTTAACCTGGAAACAGGTGAATGCATTTTGTAACTGGAGAACAAAAATTCAGTCAGACTTTTTGGAAGACAGAGGTGAGCCAACTTTAATGGCTTACCGTTTACCTACCGAAGTAGAATGGGAATATGCTGCACGCGGAGGAAAAGAATTTTCGATGTACCCATGGGGTGGTTACTATACCCGCGACGACAAAGGCGTTTTTCTGGCCAACTTTAAACCCTTACGCGGTAATTATGTTGAAGATGGCTCGATTGCAACGATAAAGGTTGGTAGTTACGATCCGAATGAATACGGATTGTACGACATGGCCGGTAATGTTGCCGAGTGGACAAGCACTGCCTACGATGAAGCTGGCTATAACTATTTTAGCGATTTAAACCCAACATTTACATACAATGCCCGTAAGGATGACCCTCCTGTGATGAAGCGAAAAGTAATCAGAGGTGGATCCTGGAAAGATATTTCGCAGTTTGTGCAGGTTTCTACGCGTAACTTCGAATATCAGGATACCACGAAATCTTACGTAGGTTTCCGCTGTGTTCGCTCAACTTTTGGAGAGGAATTTTAGTCCTATTATTAAACAATTATACCAAACAATATGAATCTGGGAGAACTTTTTAAGACTAAGCGCTGGAAAACATTCATGGGGTTCGTTTATGGATGGGGTGCTGCTGTTGTTATGGTTGGTGCCTTATTTAAGCTAGAACACTGGCAAGGCTCCAGCGAGTTATTAACTGTAGGATTGTTAACAGAGGCATTCATTTTCTTCCTTTCGGCATTCGAACCTCCTATGGAAATTCCTGAATGGGAAAAAGTGTATCCGGAATTGAGTGAAGATTACGAGCTCGAAGAAATGAAAGAGCTAAAAGCTACAAATAACGGAGGACTTGAAGCACTGTTTGGCAATTCTGAACTTACTCCGGAGTTAATGGATAATGTGAGTAAAGGACTGGCAGAGCTGAGTAATACGGCAAAAGGTATTAGCGATATTTCTTCTGCTACTCTGGCTACTGATATGTATGTAAAGAACCTGGGGTCAGCATCAGAATCGATGAACTCGTTCGCTCAAATTAATAACAAAGCTAACGAATCAATTGATAAATCGGTTAATACACTGGTTAACTCTTATTCGATTGCAGCAAGCCAGCTGACTGAAACGGGTAAAAATCTTTCTGCAGTATACCAAAAGTCATCAGACCTTATTTCAGGAGAATTGGATAACATTGGAAACAGTTCAAAGCAGTATTCCGGAAACCTGGATCGACTGAACAAGAACCTGGATAGCCTTAACAGCAGTTTTGAAAACCAATTAAAAGATACTCAGGATCAGTTTAAAGCCAACCAGAAATTTAATCAGGACCTGGCACAAATGAACAGTATCCTGACATCATCGGTTGATGAACTGAAAAAATATAAAGAGAATGCGGAAACACTCAACAAGAACCTGGAAGCCTTAAATACCATTTATGGCAACATGTTGGGTGCAATGAGCTATAAAAAGTAAAGTCCGAAGCGTATGGGTGCAAAGAATTGTCCGGAAACACCGAGGCAAAAAATGATAAACATGATGTACATTGTACTCACCGCAATGTTAGCGCTTAACGTTGCTGCTGAGGTGCTTGAGGCATTTCGTGTGGTAGACAGTAGTTTGCTGCAAACCCTTGAGGCAGTGGACATGCAGAACGCTCAGATTTATTCATCGTTTGAACAGGCTTATGTTGAAAATCCAACGAAAGTTCGCGAATGGAAAGAGAAGGCCGATCAACTACGGGAAAAATCGGAAGGTCTGATTAATTACGTTTCGGAATTAAAGGATGAAGTTGTAATTTACTCTGGCGTAAAGCCAGTTGATGAAGATAATCCGGTGGATGACGACGGGTATTTTCATACAAAAGTAGACGGTACCATTGTTGAAATTGCAAAAGAAGATGACCTAAATGGACCGTCGGAACTGATGATTACGCAGAAAAGGGCTAACGATTTGAAATTAAGGGTGGAAGAATACCGCTCCTTTTTAACTTCCTTAATCAGTGAAGAAGACAGTGAACTTCGTCACACCATTCTTAGCGAACTAAAAACCGCCGATCCGGATAGAAAAGATGGAGGTGAAGGAAATTACAAAACCTGGGAAGCGGAGCACTTTGAAGACAAACCACTGATTGCAGTGTTAACCTTGCTCTCCAAAATTCAAATCGATGTAAAAAACTCTGAAGCCTATGTTGCAAAATATTTGTATGCCGAAATTGATGAGGGCTCTTTTAAATTTAACCGTTTGGGAGCACGAGTAATTGCCAATTCAAACATCGTTTTATTAGGCGATGAGTATAAGGCAGAGGTATTCCTTGCAGCAGAAGATACCACTCAGCAACCTGATATTTTTATTAATAACCGTCAGGTTGAGGTAAAAGACGGGAAAGCCATTTATGTGGGTAATACAAGCGAGGCCGGTAAATTTAAATGGAGTGGCTTAATCAAGTATAAAACACCCGGAGGAATCATAAAAAGCTATCCTTTCGAGCAGGAATACCAGGTGGCCGTGCCAAACGTAACCATGTCGGCCACTAAAATGAACGTGTTCTACAAAGGCCTAAAAAACCCGTTTGAAGTTGGTGGTGGATCGATTCCCAGTGAAAATCTTGATGTTCAGATGACTAACGGCAAGATTACAAAAGAAGGAATAAACTATGTAATCGAACCTGCAGAACTGGATGAAATGGGGCGCAAAACCAAGGTTAGCGTTTACGCAACAATTAACGGAAATCGCCGTTTGATTGGTACTACCGATTGGCGAGTAAAACGCGTACCCGATCCGGTAGCAAAAATTAATGGTCAGTCGGGAGGTGAAATTAGAAAAGAAGTACTAAGAATTCAGGATGGAGTGATGGCTGTATTGGAAGATTTCGATTTTGAATTCAGATATACAGTTACCCAGTTTACGTTGGAAACTACCGGACAAGGAGGATATACCAATCGTTATCCATCAAGTTCAAACCGTTTTACAGCAGAGCAAAAAAGCGCTTTAAGCAGGGTTAATATTAACAGTATTGTTTATATAGGTGATATTAAGGCTGTTGGCGATGATGGGACAACACGCGAACTCGACCCAATATCATTTAAAATAAAATAAGAAATTATGAAGAAGTTTGTGGTTTATATCGGAATGCTGGTTTTTGCATTAGGTGCGGTACCTAAAAGTACTGATGCCCAAATAGTAAACGGAGCATATAAACAAAACGATATTTACGAAAAGAAACCGATGCCATTGGTAACGGTTCGTGAGGCGGATGTATTTTGGTCGAAAACGCTTTGGCGGGTGATTGATTTACGTGAAAAAATGAATATTCCGTTGTATTATCCTACCATTGAAATTGCCGATCGTACCAACTTAATTTCGTTGCTGTTAAAAGGAATTGAGAACGGACAGCTAACACCCTACGATGCGCAAGCCGATGATGATTTTAAAATTCCGATGAGCTACGCCCAGGTTAAAGCAAGGTTTGGTGCCGAGGCTACAACCGAGGAAAAAATTGATTTTGATACGGGCGAACGCACTACAGTGCAGGTTCAGGGCGAAATCCGGCCAAACGAGATAAAACAATACATGATTAAAGAAGAGTGGTATTTCGATAAACAAACATCTACTCTGAATGTCCGGATTCTTGGTATTTGCCCAATTCGCGAATACATGCGCGAAGGCGATAACTCGGGACTGGTACAACGTCAGAAAGTTTTCTGGATTTATTATCCGGAGGCACGCCCGTTGTTGGCTACCAACCTGGTGATGAATCCATACAACGAAGCCCGTCAGCATTCGTTCGATGATTTGTTTATTAAGCGCATGTTTAACAGTTACATTGTTAAAGAATCGAACATGTACAATAATCGCGACATTAGTGCCTACCTAATTGGTAAAGAAGCCATGTTGGAATCAAAAAGAATTGAAGATAAAATATTCAACTACGAACAAGATCTTTGGGAATACTAATAGTAGAATTAGCATAATTTGAAGCCTTATGTTGCCATAAGGCTTTTTTTTGAAACAATTTAAACGCTAAGCCGGCGTTAAGATAGAGAAGGCTTAAAACCCGTTTAATGAGGAAAACCATTACATATATATTTGTTTTTGCCATGTTACTGGTTTCGTGTAGCAACGAAACCAACAAATACATTACACTTGGCAAAGGAACAAGTTCAAAATGGTTTGAGCCAACACCATTTGGGATGGTATATATCGAGCGCGGTTCATATAACCTTGGATCTAACGACGATGAGCTTTATCAATTAACACCCGCAAGAACTGTTTCAACTGAAGCTTTTTGGATTGATGATACAGAGATTACCAATAACGAATACCGGCAATTTGTACATTGGGTACGTGATAAAAAAGCACGCGAATTGCTTGCCCAAACTTATACCGATTTTCTGATTACCGAAGATCAGTATGGAGCACCGCTTGAAGAACCCGAAATTAACTGGGAAGAACGGATTGAATGGAATGATTCGGAGTACCAGATGGCAATGGAAGAGTTATATGTTCCGGAACAGGAACGATTTGCCTATAAACGTGAAATTGACGCACGCAAACTGGTGTATGAATATTACTGGGTAGATTATAATCAGGCTGCTAAACGAAGCAACGCCTTTAATTACGAAACCCAAAAATATGAAGGTTCGGTGGTAAATTCAGATGGCGAGTTAGTGCCTATTGAAAACCGGAGTTCGTTTTTAATGCGGGAATCGGTACCGGTTTACCCTGATACACTTTGCTGGATAAGGGATTTTGCCTATACCTACAACGAACCGTTTACCATGAAATATTTTGCTCACGTGGGATTCGACGATTACCCTGTGGTTGGCGTTACCTGGGACCAGGCAAGGGCGTTTTGCAACTGGCGAACCAACCTCAGAGGGATGGTTCAAAAAAGATTTAAAGAAACACCTGCACACGATTATCGTTTGCCAACTGAAAGCGAATGGGAGATTGCAGCACGGGGTGGAATGCACAACAATATGTACCCGTGGGGTAGTTACTACACCCGCAATGTGGATGGGTGCTTTGTAGCCAATTTTAAGCCTCTTCGCGGAAACTATGTGGCCGATAGTCCCACCAGTACAAATACCATGGAAGTTGGTCAGTTTGATCCCAACCCTTACGGTGTGTACGATATGGCCGGTAATGTTGCAGAGTGGACTTCAACAGCTTTTTTCGAAGGGGGCTATAATGTCATCAATGATCTTAATCCTGAAATTCAGTACAATGCGCGTCCCGATGATCCTCCGGTAATGAAGCGCAAGGTGGTACGCGGAGGATCGTGGAAAGATATTGCCTATTATATTCAATCGGCCACACGTACTTTCGAGTATCAGGATACAGCGAAGTCATATATTGGATTTCGTTGTGTGCGCACCTCTTTTCGCGATGATCTGGGTAGACGGGTTGGTTTAAAATAGAAAGTTTATTCCTCCAAACACTGTTATTTCAGGCATTGTATAATAGCGGTTAACCTCATAGCTGGTGCTTAACAAATTGTCGCCGCTTATATATAATTTTATATTTCTTGACAAATTGTAGTTTATTTTTGCATTTAGCAGCGCATAGTTTTCAGTGTTTGAAACTGCTGTTGGGTCGTTGTCTAATCCCGAAACATATTGAATATTAGCATTAAATAGTAACTTTTTTAACCGGTAATTTGCATTTAAAAACAAATGGTGTTCAGGTGTGGCATACACCGGTTTTTTCATATTCGTGTAGGTGTATGTAGCATTTATGGCAAGATCGTTAACCGGTTTAGCATCTATGGAAAGTTCCAAACCTTTATTCGAAACCTCCCCGGTATTTTGATAACCGTTTGGCTGACCTGTATTAACGATCAGGTTATCGCCTTTCACCAAAAAGGCAGTAAGTTCAGCACGCATCGTTCCCTCAAAAAAAGTTTGCATAATGCCTGTCTCGTAATTCCAAACAATTTCAGGATCGAGGTTGGGGTTTGGCCCCCACATAAACAGTTCGCGCATTGTAGGGCTTCTAAAGCCCTTTGAGATGGTTCCTTTCCATGTAGTTAAGGGCGAAAATGAATTGGCGAAACCTACTGAAGGAATCCATACAGCGCCGTATTCGCTGTGGTGGTGGAATCGTAACCCCGCATTAATAATCAGACTAGATCCAATTTTTTGTTGTGAAAACAAATAGGTTCCAATTTCCGTAATTGAGGTATCGGCAAAAGTCAATCCCTGGCCGCCCATTGCAAATATATTTTTGGCTTTACCTCCGTAATTCATCAGGTCGATTCCTGCGGTAAGATTGTTTCCTTCAATCAATTGAAACGATTCGTAAAGGTTAATGCCAAAGTTGTGGTCGTTTGAATGAAAGCCATCGCTTATTTCATGCTCACCAAAATTGTAAAAGAATTTCAGTGCTCCTGATGCTTTATCAAATGAATTTTGTAACGAAAACGCGCAGTAGCCACGCATTATATCAATGGTTTCACCGGGCGAAGCGTTCAGTGTGTCGGGCCCCGGGTCAGATGCGTCAAATGCAGCCACGCTAAAATCAGCTTCGGCTTCAAAATGATCGCTGATTTGGTAGCCTAATTTCAGATAGCCATTGGTAATTTTAAAATCAGAATGAGATCGGTGACCATCAGTTTGGTCGTGATTACCGGAAATAAAAACACTGAACTTATCTTTTTTATATCCTACCGATCCCATATATTTCTGGGTATTGTACGATCCGTAGGTCAGGCGGGCATTGCCGTTAAAACCTTCTGTCGCCTGCTTTTTTGTAATGATGTTAATAACCCCTCCCATGGCATTGGAACCATATAAAATGGAAGCCGGCCCTCTAATAACTTCAACGCGTTCAACATCGCTGGCAACGTATGAATCAGGCAGCGGATGTCCCATTATTCCCATAAACTGAGGGTGTCCGTCAATAAGCATTAAAACACCCGTGGTTGGGCTCCCTCCAATACCTCTTATTGAAATCTGCCCAGCAGAACCGGCAGCAACGCCAAAACCGGTTACGCCTCGTTCGGTTACAAACAATCCCGGTACCCGGCCATTTAATATTGGCAGCAGTGCCGACTCATCACTTTCTTCAATTTGTTGACGGTTTACAACCGTTACAGCCATTGGTACACTATTTCGGTTTACCTGTACCTGGGTGCCCGTAACCACTACCTCGTTTATTTGAATGGTGTCGTTGGTGGCATAGTGCATTTGTGTGTTGCCTATAGCTGGAAATAGAAATATTAGAATGGAAAGAACGATAAAATTCCGCATTATCAATAGTTTAATGTGTTACTAAATTATTTAAACGTGTTACTGTATGGTCAAAAAAATTATTCTGCTTTGCTCATTACCAATTTGCCGTGTTGTATTCCTTTAATACTGATTAACTGATCGGAAATTTCGGTGAGTATGCGCGAAGGCCCTTTTACTGCTATAATTTCCATTAAATTAATTTCGTTTAAAAAGAAACTTTGCGACGAAAGAATGTGTGTTTTGTGTGCGTACTGAATAGCTGCCGATTTTTTTATGATTTCTTTTTTTGAATGATCGAAAACCAATACAACTGCCCCGGCAACAATGTTATCGCATTTCCACTTTTCTTCCACCATGTTTTTTTCGATAAGGTGACGAATAGCCTGCGAACGGTTGGAAAAGGCATTTTCAGAAACATAATTGTCAAGTGCTTTTAATAAGTCTTCATCCAGTGAAACTCCAAACCTTGAAACAGCCATGGTAATACTATTTTTGTAATTCGTAACACGAAAATAGAAAAAAGATTTGGTATCCGGAGTTCTTTGTTTGTTTATCACCCCATATTTTATTTTACGAACATTCTTGATTACCGGTGGTTGTTTAAAATGCTTTATCTTTAAATAAACGAAAATTGTAATTTATGGAAACAATAAAAACATTTTACCTGGGCGAGTTAAGAACAGAAAATGAACACCTGCAATCGGGAAATAAAGTTATTACCGATGCCCCAACCGACAACCGGGGGAAAGGAGAATATTTTTCGCCAACCGATTTGCTGGCCACCGCGTTAGGCAGTTGCATAATGACGATTATGGGCATAAAAGCACGCGACAATGGAATTGATATTGAAGGGACACAGGTTGATGTGACGAAAATAATGGCATCTGATCCGCGCAGGGTGGCCGAAGTAATTGTTGAATTTTCATTTCCGGATAAGAACTATACCGAAGAAGAAAAGCGTTTGGTTGAAAGTGTTGCCGGAATCAGTCCGGTACCATTAAGTCTTCACCCCGATCTTATTCAAACGATAAGCTTTAACTGGTAAGGCTATTGTTTTATAAAAGTGCTGTGAAATATTCCGGATGCGTGTTTAGCCTGAAGCACGTAAATTCCTGAGGGCAAAGTGGCAACATTCAACTTTGAGGCGTTTCCATGAAAGGTTTTTATAACAGCTCCATTTACAGTGGTTATACGAATTTCGTGAATATTGATAGCGGGAGGTTTTGATAAATAAATGTTGCTTTCAACAGGATTGGGGTAGAGGGTAAAGCCTGACGCATTTTTTTGGAAAGGAATGCCAACGATTTGTTCAGTTTCGGAAATTAGCCAAAGCTCTGGATCGATAATCATTGAAGCCACGGTGAAAGGGCTTTCAATGATAAATTCTTGCTGATTAACGCTGTGCTGAAGCACAAGATCCAACGAATCGCTCTGGTCGTGATTATAAAAGCGCACGGGCACCGGCATCTCAAAAAAATCAACGGATTCGTGGGTCGTTTGCTGGCTAAGGGTGACGAGGGTGTTTTGCTGATCGATTGCAATGAAATTTGCAGTGTACTGTGGGTAGCCTTCGCCATAAAGCCAATCGTTAAAAAATTCAGTCAGGCTGGTGTCGGCTTCCAGTTCAAAATGTTTTATTACATCGGCCGAGCGGGCAAAGCCATTGGCAATTTCCGGATCGGAGAAATAATTTTTAAGCCCCTGAAAAAAGGCAGCGTCGCCAATAACCCAACGCAACATATGCAGCAAGTAGGCTCCTTTAGCATAAGATAGTCTGCTGCTAAAAATTCGCGATACAGAAGTGGTATCGGTAACAAAAACCGAACCGTCCGGCTCTTGCTTTATCTCATCTGAATATACCTGTTTCCAAACCGGCCACCATTCCGTTTCAATATTTTCGTAACTCAGTCCGGTTAGGTAGGTGGCAAAACCTTCGTTCAGCCAAATGTCTTGCCACGAGCCCAAAGTAATAAAGTTTCCAAACCATTGGTGAGCCAGCTCGTGGGCAATTAAACCATAGCTAAACTTGCCCATAAAACTCATTGTTTGGTGTTCCATTCCACCGCCCCAGCCAAACTGCGCATGGCCGTATTTCTCGCTGGCAAAGGGGTAGGGGCCAATTATATTTTCAAACAGTTGGATTAAATCGGCGGTAACCGGTGTTTCCGTTTTTGCTTTTTCCAGATTCTCCGGATATACGTAGTTTAGAATTTCTATTGTGTCGCCGGTGGCAGAAAGCAGGTAATCGGAGTACCTTTTGTAATCGGTTACCGCAATAGCAACCAGATAGGTGGCAATCGGGAAACGGTGTTTCCAGTGCATAATGCGGTTCGTCTCGTTTTCCTGCTCAGAGACCAGTATTCCGTTGCTTGCGGCATAGTATTGTTTGGGCGAAGTTACCAGCACATCAATCGAATCGATTTTATCGGCCAGCGATTGTTTACACGGCCACCAATCCATGGCTCCATATGGTTCTGAAAGTGTCCATAAAACCGGAGTAAAGGCTGATCCATGTGTGCTTGTTGCAAACGAAATAAAACCGGTTGATGGAGGTACCCCGTGATAAAAGACAGTTACCGAATCGGTTTGATTTGTAGCAACGGGCTCAGGTAAATTTATGCTTAGTTTGTTGTTTTCGTGTGTAAAAGACCATTGTTTGCCCCGGATTAGAATAGAATCGGTACTGAGTTCACTGCTGAGGTCGAATTCTAACAGTTGAAGTGAATCGGTTTTACTTATAAAATGTGTGGTTATTTTTCCGGAAATGAAGCGAACTGCCGGATCAACCTGCCACTCCATTCGCTGGTAAATAAAGTCTGTTAGGCTGTTGCTCTGGCTTTCAACAAAATTCGACTTTTGTTGAAAACTCCTGCTTTCCTGCAATGCTATTTTATCGGAAATGAATAGTTCATTCTCCTGAGCCATGGTATTGACGCAAATGCAAATGAAAAAAAGGAAGTTGGCAAATCGTATCATTGCTTAAAGATACAATTCCGGATGGAGATTTAAAGTAAAAAAGCGAACCATTGTGGTCCGCTTTTTATTCCCTTATTTTTTATCGAGGATTAGTTTTCTTACAATCTGTTGGTTGTTTATTTGTAATATAACCAGGTACGACCCACTTATATGTTTTGACAGATCGAAAACAATTCTTTCACTATTCTTATAAGTTTTTTGAAGGATTTTGCTTCCGGAAATGCTTGTTACTAATAGTTCAATCTCTCCAAAAGGTAGATTTTCAAAGTTGATATTTACCTGCCCTTGTGTTGGATTTGGATAGAGGTTTATCTCGAACATGCTTTCGGAAAGATGAGAAATTCCAACTTCTAACGGATTGACACATACTTTGAATGTATCTGTATCTGTTGCTTCGGCCAAATCTTGTATTGTCACAATGATGTTTATACAACCGGTGTCGACAGACTCAGGAGTAAAATTCAGTACAAACTGCTCATCTTCGTTCATTACATTTATCCATTCCGGTAAGCTGCCAGCTTCTATCTCAAAGCTGAAAATCATGCTACTGTCATCTAAATCTTCAAAGAAAATACCGGGTAATTTGCTGATGATAATTGATGTAGAATCTTCTGCAATCATTTCCCAGTCTTCAATTTGCTGAATTATTACCGGAGCATCATTTACTTTATTTACTGTAATCTTAAAGCTTACAGTTGTAGTATTTCCCAATGAATCCTGAACAGTAACAGAGATGCTATCGGTGCCAAACATATTTGTAACCGGAATTATTTCAATCCTTGCAAGGTTTTCATAGGTTTCGTATTCAACATGAATAGCATCTATAAGTTTGTTGTTATTATAACGTGCAGATAGGGTTACAGGCCAAATTTCACATTGCGTGCCTCCTGCTATACCTGTCAAGGTAACGATTAATGTGCTGTCTTCATCGACAATATAGTCGGGTACCTCATCTATTTTCGGGTCAGCTGGTACATCAGCTACGTTTACTTTTGTTTGGCAAGTTGCTCTATTTCCTGCCGCATCGGTAGCTTGTACAACTATTGTATTTTCGCCTACATTGTTACAGCTAAATGTTGATGGACTCACCACAATTTTAAGATTTTCAAAGGCAGTAATATTGTCGCTTGAACCTGCTGCAATTGTTCTCTTGTCACTTGTCGTAAACGTGTAGCTTCCTTCATCCGATAGCACAACATTTATTGACTGGCATTGAACCGATGGAGGAATGTCGTCTTCGACAAACAGGTTTAAGGTGATTATGCTGTCGCAACCTAATACGGACAAAAGTGTGTGACTGTAAACTCCCGTTCTTGTTAATTGTTCTCCCCAAAACATATATGGTAATTCCGATTGTTGAACGGTTACATTTAATTCTGTAACATAACTTTCATGAACTGTTAGTTGGAGAACTACAACACTGTCGCAAGCATTTGATGCATTAAAGGTTTCGGTGTATGTTCCTTCTGATGAGAGCGACTGAGTACCAAAAGTAAAAGGCAAATCGTTTTCACAAACTGTATCGAAAACAATAGTATGCACGGTATCGTTTACATAAAGTGCAAGGTTTACAGTACTATCGCAACCGTGAGTAGTCGTGAATGTTTCGTTATAATTGCCTTCTGCTAACAATGTTTGGCTACCAAAAGTATAAGGTAATTCATTTTCGCAAATTGTAATTGTATCATTCACATTGAAAGTGTCGTTTACAGTTAATGTCAGGATTATTGTACTGTCGCAACCATTTTCACTGGCAAATATTTCCCTGAAAATCCCCGAAGTATCAATAGACTGTGTTCCTAGAATATAAGGTAATTCACTTTTACAGATAGCAGCTTCCAGCAAAATTAACGAGGTATCCAGTACGTTCAATGTGAGTTCTACCGTGCTGTCGCATCCGTTTTCTTTTGAATAAACTTCAGTGTAGAATCCGCTACCAGTGAGTGTTTGTGACCCAAATGAGTAAGGTAACTCACTTTCGCAAATGGTTACTTGCTGTTGAATTAGCGAAGAATCTTTCACAGTTAAAGTGAGGGTTACCGTGCTATCGCAGCCATGTATCGTGCTCAGTGTTTTTGTGTAAGGTCCGGCAACTATTAGTTCATCGCCTTCCCAGCTATATGGTAATTCACTTTCGCAAATAGTAACTGTATCAAAAACAATAAAAGTATCGTTTACAGTTAGAGATAGCTCAACAATGCTGTCGCATCCACTCGTATTTATCAATGTATCTGAATAAAAACCGCCGGCTATCAAATTTCTTGTGCCAAAAATATACGGTAGATTATCCTCACAAATGGCAATGTCCAGCCTGGTTCGTAAAGTGTCATTTACGTTTAGTGTTAGATACACTGTACTATCGCATCCATTGCTTCCCGAAAAAACTTCGGTATACATTCCGTCACTATTCAGTGTTTGTGAACCAAAAGTATACGGCAGATCACTCTCGCAAAGGGTTATATCCTTTGTTACTACCGAAGTATCGTTTACAGTAAGTGCCAGATTGATTGTGCTATCGCATCCATTTGACGAAGTAAGTACTTTTGTGTATGTACCCGATGATGACAATTCGTCTCCAGCCCAGTGGTACGGAAGTTCGTTTTCACAAACGGTAACTGCATCGTAAAGGTTAAAAGTATCTTTAACTGTCAGAGTTAAAATTACAGTGCTGTCGCAGCCATTGGTGTTTGTGAATTTTTGAGAATAAACCCCGCTGGCAGTGAGAGTGTGTGTACCAAAAGTAAAAGGTAGAAGACTTTCACATATTTCGATTTCCTCAGTAACCAGCGAGGTATCAAGAACATTCAGGGTTAGGATTACGGTACTATCGCAACCCATCGTATTGTTGTACTGTTTGGTGTAAACGCCCTCGTTATAAAAAGTATCTAAACCAATTATAAGAGGAAGATCGTTTTCACAAACCGACATTTCAAGTTCTGTTAACGAGGTGTCGTTAACGGTAAGGGTAAGTGTTACAGTGCTGTCGCAACCATAAACATTGGAAAACATTTCGGTGTAAATACCAGCTGAAGTCAGCGAAGACGCTCCAAACGTGTACGGTAAATCGGTTTCGCAAATTGTTACTGCATCGGTATTAATCGTGGTATCGTTAACAACTAGTGTAAGGGTAACAACACTGTCGCAACCAAATGCAGTAGGAAAATCTTCAGTATAAATTCCGTCAGCGATGAGGCTTTGTTCTCCAAATGTGTATGGTAAATCGCCTTCGCAAATGGTGTCGGCCAGCCAAATACTATCTGACGGGTTAATTACAAGGTTGAAAGAAACTACGCTGTCGCAACCATAACTATTTATCAAAGTTTCAGTATAAAATCCTTCAGAAGTTAATTGCTGGCTTCCAAGCTGATAGGGTAAGTCTGTTTCGCATACTTCAAAGTTTCCTTTTTTAGTAAGTAGGATATCATCAAAAAACATCTTAGTAGTACCGCTATTTCCTGCACAAAGCATAACGTCAATTGTTTCAACTGTTGGATGCATCGGGAAATTGAAAGTTGTTTCGTTGCCACTGGTGCCTGATACTTTTGCATTGTTTATGAAAACCTGATACGAGTGGTTAGCAAGATCATGAATCATTTTTACATGATACCACTGACCGGGAGTGTAATCCATAATTTCGTAGGTTGTACCACTGGAATAAGTAGCAGAGATTTTTCCGTTGTAAAATTGTAAACGAGATGTTCGTGTTCCCCATGTTCCAACATTAAAATTTCCAACCCCAATACTTCCCGCTATTCCGGATAAGATTTTCTCGCAATTCACCCAGGCTTCAAGTGTTACTTCTGTTGGTAGGGTTGCAGGTCTTCGATAATATTCTGAAGCCCAGCCTGAGGCACCTTCCATCTGGAATGATTTTATTCCGTTTTTTACCGGATTGTTGACAACAATTTGGTTTGCCGTACCAGTTCCGTAGTATTTTTGAATCCAGCCAGCGGGGGCAGAGTTTAAATTGTCACTTTCAAACGAGCTGAAGAAAATTGTATCAGCATCTCCTAACCAAATGTTTTGCGACGGATAAACCTCAATACCCTCAACAATGGTATCGTAAGCCGATTTCATACTGTCGGTGTGTGTAACAATGGCACTCACCTCAAAAACACCGGCTTCCGTATAAATGTGTTCCGGGCTAAACTCGTTCGAACTACTTCCATCGCCAAACTTCCATTCTATAACATCGGCATCAGTAATATCAGCATCGAAAAGAACTGGTGTGCCTAAACAAACTGTTGAATCATCAGCAGAAATTGTGATACTCGGAATAACTTCTTTTGTATAAGTCTCGCTATGAGCCGAGCTCCATTGTCCTTCGCTGTCCAAAAATTGGATACTGATCAAATGTTCCCCTCCGGGGTAACCGTTCAGATCAATCACATCATCCAATTCCAATGATTTTACAGGACTCGCTAGTTGTACCTCCCGAACCAAAGCAATGTAAGAATCGGGCCAGTAACGATAAGCAACTATTTTGTTGTCAGCATTAACAACTTCATTATCATACAGGCTAAAGAAAGTCGTAATTGCAGAACTCCATCCTCCAGCTTTATCTCCGAAGCGATAAGTAAGTGTATGAAGTCCTTTGTTTAGTGCTGAAACATCAAGCTGTTCATCAATCACAAGCAATCCGGTTGATGCAACAGACTCAGTGTTTACCTGCGAATAATCACCATCAATCCAATATTCCACTTTCACTATTTCACGAAGGTCGGGTATTGGGTCGGGTAGATATTTAACAAATAAGGTGGTATATGCCGGACTCCAGTTTTCTGCTTCATCTTTGTAACGGCTACTTACAGAGTGAACTCCGTCGCTTAAGGCCGAAACATCTATTTGTTCGTCTATCGAAAGTACAGTAGCATTAGCAACCGGATCAGTATGAACCGATGAATAATCGTCATCGAACCAGTATTCAAGCGCTGTAATTTCGTGTAATTCTGCAGCACTTTCTCCCGGGTATTTTGTAAATAACACCGAATAAGCAGGGCTCCATTCTCCTGATTCATCCCGAAACCTGCACGATACTACATGAACGCCATTCGCTAATCCGGATACGTCAATCTGGTCATCGATATTTAAAAGTGAAGTGGCCGCTACAGGATCGGTTTGTACCGACGAGTAATCATTATCAAACCAGTATTCCAGTTCGGTAATTTGATGCAGAACAAAGTTTTCTTTTGCATAGTTGGTAAAGTAGAAACATGCCGGTGCATTCCATCTCCCGCTTTCGTCCTGAAGTCTGACACTTACAATGTGTAAACCCTTGGCGAGCGAAGAAACATCGAGCATTTCGTCTAGGTTTAGAAGGCTGGTTGGGGGAAAAGTACTTGTTTCTTTGTTAGCATAATCATCGCCAAACCAGTATTCCAGGCCAACAATTTGTTGTAGGCCGGTAACTTCTTCCATTCTGAAGAAGCGAACAGATGGAGAACTCCAGATATCACGATCATCTTTAAAACGATACGATAAAGTATGCAGTCCATCGTTTAACGAACTAACATCAAGTAAGCTAATCCAGTCGGCAGAAGCTCCCGATGTTAAGGGAGTCTCAACAGCTGAAGCATAATTTCCATCATACCAGAATTCGACATCTGTAATCATTCGAATTCCCTGGAGAGCTTCTTCGTTGTAGGTAAAGAATTTGCTGAGCACTGAACCCCATACCCCTCTTTCGTCCTGAAAACGAAAAGTTACGGTATGCAAGCCCGGCTCAAGGGAACTTACATCGAGCAATTCGGCGAACGTGACACTTGGCCCTGAAACCGTTTGCTGCATTGCTGTACCATAGTTGCCATCGTACCAGTATTCCACCCGGGAAATACCAGGTTGTGCCAACAACCAAAATGGTAAAAGCAATAACAATATTAGATTGGTAAATCGTTTCATTTTCATATTTTTCAATTGTTGAAAATCGAATTTACCTACTTTGTGCTTCTGCGTTAATTGTTACACCCAGTTGATCGCTGACAGCTTCAGATGCAATAGTAGCTGTGTTTATGTGCGGATAATAAGGTATAGTTTTATAAGGATTTGAGGTGCCATAAACACCCATATCGGTTCCATCGCTGGCAGCACCTTTAATACTTACACCTGGTGTTCCGTCTTGTGCTGTTCCTGTTCCTGTCGCATTTAAATGGTAGTCGTTATTGTACGAAAAAGTATTGTAAGCATCATTCTCAATGCTGGTGTAAATGTCAGCAATTGGAACACTAACAATATTGTTGCTACCTGAATGTGTCGACAACAAGGTGTCAAAAGGTAGGGCTCTGTCAAACAGGTTATAATTCAATTCGCAGCTGTTACTGTTGTACAGGCCAAACTGATACGAAAACACGTTGTTTGTAAACAGGCAATTGTTTGAATATTGGATAATACGGTCTCGGCTTGAGCAATTGCTACAACCCGATAATGCCGGAAAATCATTGTGGTTGAAAAGCGAACCCTCAAAATACAAAACATACGAAAAAAGTAATGAATGTTCTATGGTACAGTTACTCCCGTTAAAAGCATTCACTATTCCCTGCAAGACACATTCGGTGATATGAAAATTGAGATCAACCGGATCTCCATTATTATCATAGCGCATTGTTAGTGCATTCATTAGGCGGCAGCGTTTTAGTTTAACATTAACGCAATCATCGCCATCGCTTCCAAAATTTAAGGTTGATGTAAATAATATTCCTTCAAAAGAGCTGCCATCACAGTTTCCGGTAAATGTTAGTGACGAAACTATACGGGTTTGTTTGGTGGCACTGGTTTCTTGCGGGTTGTGCCCATGACCAACCCAGTGTAAAGTTTTATCGATGGTTGTATTTGTTATGCTAAAACCACCACCCGGTAAATAAAGCGTATCGCCGGCAGCAGCATTGGTAATGGCGGTGTTAATGTTATTATAGACTTCGGTTTTAGCTCCGTTTTGCACCACAAACTGTGCCTGTCCCCAACTAAGCAGAGTCAGAAATAGAAATGGAAGTATGATTATTTTTTTCATGATATTCAGTTTTTAGTAATGAGTATTAAGTACAGAGTACTGAGATTCTTACTCAGCTTTTAGCGCTCCTGGGCAGCTACATTAATTTGAACACCCAGGTTTCCGCCAACAGCTTCGTTATCAATATCAGCTGTTTGTATATGTGGGTGATAAGGTACAGCACCTTCTTTATAAGGCAGCGAAGTACCATAAATACCAGGATTTGTTCCATCTGTTGCAGTACCAACTATACTCACACCGGTGTTTCCGTTTTCATCGGTGCCTGTTGCTTCAGTTTTCAAGTGATAATCATTGGCATAATCGAAGTTGTATATGTTACCAACGATATTTTCGTAAATATCGGTTCCTGTGTTATAAATGTTTCCCGATCCTGTAAACGTTGAGGTGATAGAATTATAAGGCAAAGTAGATTGGAAAGTATTGTTCTCAAAATTGCAATTTGATGAATAATATAATCCGTAACTGTAATTGAAGACGTTGTTTGTAAATTGACAGTTCGTACAATAGTTGATAATACGGTTTGAGCTTGCATATGGATTAAGACTATTGTGGTTAAAAAGCGATTGGTAGAAATTATTTAATGAACCAAAAATCAGATTCTTTTCAGTACGGATATTCATGGCATTTCGGGCATCTATCGACGAGGTTACACATTCCGATAGGTTGAATGCAAGGTCCGGAATACCACTCCCAATATCACTCGTGTATCTTAAATAAAGAATTCCTCCAATACGGCAGCGTTTGATTTCTACACCTGTGCATTCGTCACCGTCCGAGCCAAAACGAACATGATGCTGAAAATAGATTCCTTCAAATGTGCTATTGTCACAGTTTCCAGAAAAATAAACATCGTATGTTGTAATTTGTGTATGCCCTGTTGCAGCAGTTGAATCGGGGTAATGGCCTACACCTCGCCAGTGCAAAGTTTTATCAATTGTTGCCGGATCGAGATTGAAACCTCCTCCAGGCAGATAAAGTGTATCGCCAGCA
The DNA here is from genome assembly GCF_963676735.1 of uncultured Draconibacterium sp. Classification (NCBI taxonomy): domain Bacteria; kingdom Pseudomonadati; phylum Bacteroidota; class Bacteroidia; order Marinilabiliales; family Prolixibacteraceae; genus Draconibacterium; species uncultured Draconibacterium sp. The sequence goes on from NZ_OY781464.1 coordinate 4,681,342, forward strand.
GATGCTGCAGCAATTGCAGCATTCAGATCATTAAAAGTTTGAGTTGTGCCGTTTTGCACAACAAATTGTTTTTGCGCGAATGTTGTTACAGCCAAAAACAAAAACGGTAAAAAGTAAAGCTTTTTCATGGTATTTGCATTTAGAATTTTTTTGAGGCGTGATGAATTAAAGAATTACATGAAACGGATTGCTTAAGCCCACTATTGCCAGAAAACCATATGAAACTTAGATTATGCAATTGTAGCTAACACAGCAATCGTTTGATGAACAACATCTTCATTCATCTTACACATTTAAATTGAACGTAAGTAATATTTTGGTACACATTTACCTGTCTTCCCCTTGTGGGAAACAGACTCATTATGAATAAAATTACTGCTAAATAAATAGGCTGTCAAGGGGATGAAACAGGCATTCAATCATCCGTAGGTCTGGTAGAATAAACCGTATATTATTGCCGACAAACCGTTTAATTCATAGTTAATCTTGATAAAAAAGCATGTATTTTAGGGAGGAATTGCCGCGCTACTGAGATTTAAATGCGATAATCTTTATTTCAATTTCTTGTCTTCTATCGCGCGATATTTCCAGAAAAGTACCATTGCAGAGTTTTACTTTTCGGTTACCAAACGATACAATATGTTCCATGTTAACTATAAACGACTTGTGTATTCTTAAAAATGTATGGTTGTTCAATTCATTCTCCCAATAACCAAGGTTCCGCGAGGTTAATATCTCATAATTTTTCCCATCCTTTAGGTATTGGATAATGGTATAGTCTTTTTCAGCCTGAAGATAAAGCAGGTTGCTAACGGGCAGAAAGAGTGTTTCATTTTGCCCGCGAATAATTAATTGCCGGTTCCGAAGTGCTTCAATAGTTTGAATGAGCTTTTCGAGTTCATTTTTTCTAAATATTCTGTTTTTCGCTTTATTAATAGCGGTTATAAGTTCTTCTTTATCAATGGGTTTAGTGATATAATCGATGGCATTGTGTTTAAAAGCCTTTAATGCATAATCGTTGTACGAGGTAACAAATATCAGTTGAAGTTTGTCCCATCTCCAGGCCTTTAGCATCTCGAAAGCATCAAAATCGTCGTTAAACTGAATGTCGAGAAAAACCAGATCGAAATTAAGCTGAGGGAGTTTCTCAAGAGCTTCGCGTCCCGAGTAACAAACATCAACAAGCTCAATGTCAGGAGCATATTCCTGCAATAGTTTTTGCAGGTTTAATACCGATAGTTTTTCATCTTCAACAATTACTGCTCTCATAAAAATATAGTTAAGCCTTGCATTTATTTTTACCTGTTAAAAATGCTCCAATTTAATTACCAGTGGAATTCTAAATTTTACTTCTGCACCAGGATTCCGGTCATTAATTTCAAATTGAATATTTCGTCGTTTCTGAAGTAATTCAATTCTTTCACGTGTTATTTTTGTTCCTAATCCGGCTCCAAATACTTCCGATTTAGTTTTCATTCCTCTTCCATTATCGAGTATCGAAATGTATAAAAAGTTACCTTTTACCGCAAGGTTTATTTTTATATGGGCATTTACAATTTTTAAACCGGCAAAACCGTGTTTTATCGAATTCTCGACAAGCGGTTGCAGCATAATTGGGGGAACCATAATTTCCTTGATGGAATATTGCTTTGGCAACACAATTTCAAACGAGAAACAATGGTTACAACGCAATTGCTCCAATTCCATATATTTTGTCACAATCTCAATCTCGTTACTTAAACTAATGGATTCCTTTTTTACATTTTGAAGGATTACGCGCAACAGTTTAGAAAAACTGACAATGTATTGGTTGGCCTGTTTTTTTAACCCGGCGTTTACTAGTCCACTAATGTTGTTCAGGCAGTTCATAACAAAATGTGGGTCGAGTTGTGCTGCCAGTGCTTCACTTCTAAGTTGGGTGAGGCGTTGTTGAATTGCAGCCTTATTTTTCTCTTTTTTTCGAAAGTACTGGATTAAAAAAAACAGTGTCAGCATGAGAAGAATTAATTCAATTACAACAAACCACCATACTTGCCAAAATGGGGGCATTACGGTAAAATTTGCATGGATTATTTCTGAGGTGGCCTGACTCACACCAGCGTCGGCTTTAACTTCAAACTCGTATTTACCCGGACTTAGGTTGTAGTAGCTTATTTCATTAACCTCAGTTGCTTCCGACCAGTTTTCCTGCAAACCATTTAATCGGTAATAGTAACGGATGTTGCCGGAATTAGTGAATGATACTGCATCAATTTTAAATTGCAGATTGTTGCGATTATGCTTATATTTTTTTTCGCTATCGATGATTGTTTCTGCTGTCCAGAAAATGTTGTCTGATGATGATTTTATACTAAGATAAATACGTGGTGGAATAATTTTTTGTTGAATCAATTGTTGCGGATCAAAACGGGTAACAAGGTCGCTGGTAGGAATCCATACCATACCTTCAGAATCGGTAAGAAACCCATTTTGCCCACTTTCAATTCCTGTAAAACCATTGCTTTGGTTAAACAATACTGTTTCGAAAATACCGTTGTTGTAATACTTTTCTAAATCAGCAATGTACAAGCCTTTTATTCCGCCCAGGAAAAGGAAATGTGGTTTTACAAATAACATCGAATAAAAGGCTTCTTCTTCCCACGAATCAACCAATTTTATCGAATCGTTAGTATATAAATTGATATTTGCGATACCGGCTACCCATATATTATTATGATGGTCTTTTGCCAATGAATAACTATGAAGTAAATTTTGATCGTTGTAATGAATAATACTGTCGTTTTCAATAACACTTAAGCCATTTTGGCCAATTACCACAAGGTTGTTGGTTTTATCTAATTCAAAATTTAGTACACTCGATACGCCAAGTTCTTCTCGTGTCCAACTTTTAATACACTCCTCTTCATTTAGGATGAATAATCCGGGATATCCGCTGCAATATAGTTTCCCATCAGCAAAAACTTTGGTCATTTGATAGGGTAATTCCGGTAAGCCTGAAACGGAAGAGAATTTTCCGGCGTCGTATTTTAGCACATTACATTCGGTAGGAAAAAAGAGTGTTGATCCACGTTTACTTGCTCCCATGTAATAAGCATAGTAAGCCGGAACTGGGCGACGGCTTAGGTGTTTTGGCAACATGCTGTTTACTGTTGATGTATAATCGGTGGTGTTTTCTCCATCCCATTTCCATAACCCGTTTTGGTACGAAGCAAACCAAAAATTGTGTTCATCATCTTCCAAAACCGACCAAACCCAATCTTTATTTCCCATATTAAATTTGAAGTTCTGAAAGTTTAACTGGAAAAAATTGTATAGTCCTTCTTCGGTGGCTACCCACAGGTTTTCTTCTACATCAAAAATAATATCCCGAATATGAGTAAGCCCTTCTTTAATGCAAATTAATTCGTTTTTAAAGATGTATAGGTTTTTATCCGTTTTTATAATTAAAGCATCGTTTGCTGGTGTTGAAATAATTTTGAAAAATCGGGTTTGCTCCGGTATTGAAAAAACTGGTGTGATTTTATCGTCCTTAAATTGGAAAACTTCGTGTTGGTCGTTGTACCCTACAAAGTAACTCCCGCACTGAACGATGTGACTAATGTTTTTAGTGTTTAGGAGTTGTTGAATTAATTTCCCGGTTTTTACATCCGAAATATAAAGAGTGTCGTTATTGCTTTGCCAGATATAGTTTTTACTGCCTTCTTCAATAAAGATAGCAGTTCCAAATTTTTGATTTAGATTATAGAGTTTTAGTGAATCAATATTGGAGTAGTCCAATACATGTTGTTGCATAATTGAATTAGGTAGATAACTGTAAACGATTTTTTGTTTATGGCGTTTCGAATGTTGCATGAGCGAAGAGCTCTTTTTCCTTTCAGGATAAATGTGTTCATGAATACTGTCACCAACCAGTTCGGAAAAGGAATTGATACCAAAGAGTAAGAGCTCTTGATCTTTTGTTTCTCCCAATACTGTCAAATCAAATCCCGGTAAAATTGCCTTTGGGTAGTTTTTAAAGTGGTTACCATCAAAACGACTTAAACCTGCCTTTGTGGAGCACCAGAGATATCCTTTGCTATCGACAAACAACGACATCACCTGCATTTGAGCCAGTCCGTCGTGTACGGAGTAATGTTTGTAACTGAACTCTTTGGTAATAGATTGTGCAAGGGTTGTTTTTGGTGTGATTGCAAGCAAACCAAAAATGAAGCAATGAAGCGAGAGAAAAACTGTTCTGGTTCTGGTAAGTTTTGACATTGCTTAACAATTTCTTTGCTACTAAGATATGTTAAACATGTTGTTTTTTTTGTTTGAAAAATAAAAAAAACAGAAACCTGACTGGTTTCTGTTTTTTTAAATTATGCTGGTAAGTATTATTTATCAATTTCTTTCCAAACCAAAGCGCTTGCACCCACAATGGCTGCATCGCCTGGTTTAAGTTCCGACGGAAGGATTTTAATTTTGTCCTTAAAAATCGGAAGCAAGTATTTTTCCATGTATTTTTTTGCAGGCTTAAATATGTAATCGCCGGCAGCTGTAGGTCCACCAAAAAGAAAAACAGCCTCGGGGCTCAGGTGGTGTATGGTGTCGGCCAAACCTTGTCCAAGCCATTCTCCGGTTTTTTCAAATACCTCAATAGCAATTTTATCGCCTTTTTCTGCAGCATCAAAAATCATTTTAGAATCGAGTTCGTTAAACGATTTATCAGCAAGCAAACTATCAGTAGCATTGTAATGCGCCATTAATTCAAAAGCAGTTCGTTTCATTCCGGGAGCCGAGCAGTAAGCTTCCAGGTGGCCCAATGCTGTGCATCCACACAAGCGACCACCAGGAATCAGGGTGGTGTGTCCACATTCTCCGGCAAATCCATCATGTCCGTACACCAGGTCGCCATTAACAACAATTCCGCTGCCAACACCGGTTCCCAAGGTATACATCACAAAGTTTTTCATTCCTTTGGCACCTCCATAAATCATTTCGCCAATAGCAGCAGCATTGGCATCGTTTGTTAATGCCAGCGCCTGCATCGATGGGAAATGTGCACGCAGCAATTCAACTAAACGAACTACGCCTTTAAACGAAAGGTTTGGAGCATATTCGATGGTGCCGCTGTAATAATTTCCGTTTGGAGCTCCGATACCAATACCAAGTACCTCAAGATTTTCATTCAGCAATTTTACCGATTTAATTAATTCATTGATGGCTGCTGCCAAATCTGAAATGTACTGGTCGATATCGCCATGCGATGGTGTTGAAATATTATCTTTTACCATCACATTTCCTTCAGCGTCAACAACACCAATGGCTGTATTTGTTCCGCCTATATCAACTCCAATTGCAACTTTCTTCATTATCTTATGTTTATTTAATTAAGATTGTAATACTCTATTATTGTGTGTAAGCAAAATTAAAAATATTATGCAATTGATACAGACGCTTGCAAAGGTTTATGGATATTTATTTTTATTTCAGATAAGCTTTAACGTTTTTTAAGATGAAACTCATTTTTTGGCTTTCGAAATAGCGTTCAATTTTAATTTTACCTTTGTTAGTGTAATTAATGAAAACAGTAGGAAAAGCCATATTAAAATTTTTAGGGTGGGTACTTTTACTTCCAATTTATATTTATAAATACGCCATTTCGCCACTCACACCTGCTTCGTGCCGGCATGTGCCTACGTGTTCTGAATACGCCGTTCAGGCAATAAAATTGCATGGTCCGTTTAAAGGTTTTGTACTTACAGTGCATCGCTTATCAAAATGTCATCCATGGGGTACGCATGGCTATGATCCGGTGCCACCCAAAAGTCCCGATTCAAAAAAGTTTTAATTAAATTCGGTACTGTTTATTCAAAAACATAAAACTAAATTTGTAGAACTTTGTTAAGTGGGAACACTAAAAAAATTGAAATGAATAGATTGCTCGTTTTATTCGCACTTGTTGCACTGCTTGCTTCGTGCGGGAATAGTAAGAAAGAAAACAAAAAGATAGCCGATGTTATAACGGTTAGCATTTTACCGCAAAAAACATTTGTAGAAAAAATTGCAGGAAATGATTTTGAAATAAATGTATTGATTCCGCCCGGATCGAGCCCCGCAGCTTATACTTTGTTGCCATCGCAGTTAAAAGATATTAGCCGTTCGGCCATTTGGTTTCGGATTGGATATATTGGGTTTGAGCACTCGTGGAAAGAGAAAATCGCCCAGGCCAATGCCGAAATGAAAGTGGTAAATATTTCGGAGGGGCTGGATTTAATTGCTGACAAATTCGAGCAACATGGCGATCATGTTCATATCGATGGTGTTGATCCGCATGTGTGGTTGTCGCCGGTTTTGGTAAAACAAATGGCAAAAGTTATTCTTGACGAACTTACTGCTTTAAAACCAGAAAAAACTGCTGAATACAAAGCAAACTACATGCGCTTTGTAAAAGAATGCGATGTGCTACATGTTGAACTGAAAAATCAACTGAAGGACTATGCCGGCAAGAAATTTATAGTTTTCCATCCCAGCTTGTCGTACTATGCCCGGGAGTACGGGCTCGATCAGTATTCGCTCGAATCGGGCGGGAAAGAGCCAACGCCTCAGCATTTAAAACAAGTAGTTGACATGGCCAAGGCTGAAGGAATAAAAATTATATACATTCAAAGTGAATTTGACCGGGAACATGCGCGCGTATTTGCCCAGGAAATAGGAGGCGAAATCATTCAGGTGTGGCCACTCGATCCGGCCTGGGAAGAAAACCTGAAAAAAATAACCCAAATTCTGATTGACAACTTTTAATGGATGCATTAATAAAAATAGAAAACTTAACGGTTGCCTACGATAAAGTACCGGTGTTGGAAAAGGTAAACCTGGAAGTTCGTGAGAAAGATTTTCTGGGAGTAATAGGGCCAAACGGAGGCGGTAAAACAACTTTATTAAAAGCTATACTCGGCTTGTTAAAACCGGAATCGGGGAAGATTACATTTTCACCAAAAATGGGAGGACGCAAAAAACCTATCGGGTATTTGCCACAGGTAAAACATATCGACAGGAAGTTTCCCATCACGGTTTTCGATGTTGTTTTGTCGGGGGCAATCATGCAAAATCCGAACAAAGCCGGTAGCCAGGTGAAAAACCGGGCCGAATTATTGCTTGAGGAAATGGGTATTACAGGCATACGAAATAAAGCTATTGGCGAGCTGTCGGGCGGGCAAATGCAACGGGTTTTTCTGTGTCGTGCATTGTTAAGTCAGCCTAAATTACTTATTCTCGACGAACCCGATACTTTTGTTGATAACCGATTTGAGGGTGAATTGTATGAAAAGCTTCGTAAACTGAATGAAGAAATTGCCATTGTTTTGGTTTCGCACGATGTAGGTACCATTACCAGTTATGTAAAAACAATTGCCTGCGTTAATAAATTGCTTCACTATCACCCAAGCAATGTAATTTCGCAACAGCAGTTGGCTAATTATAACTGCCCGATACAAATTATATCACATGGCGAAGTTCCTCACACTGTACTAAAGCACCACCATTAATATGAGCGCGATTATTGAATTGTTTTCTTACGATTTTTTTCAGAAAGCCTTTTGGGCTGCTGTTTTTGCCAGTATTTCGTGCGGAATTATTGGTGCTTACATTGTTTCTCGCCGCATTGTATTTATTAGTGGCGGAATAACGCATGCATCGTTTGGCGGAATAGGACTTGCTTTTTTTCTGGGCTTCAATCCTTTGTTAGGTGCTGTTTTGTTTGCTGTTTTATCGGCACTGGGCATACAGTTTTTTACCAGGGTGGCCGAAATTCGTGAAGATTCTTCTATTGCCATCTGGTGGTCGCTGGGAATGGCCCTCGGTATTATTTTTGTTTTTCTAACTCCGGGCTATACGCCAAATTTAATGAGCTACCTTTTTGGTAATATACTTACCGTTACGGTTTCGGAGCTTTGGTGGATGTTTACCCTTAACGTGGTTATAGTAAGCTTTTTTGCTGTTTTCCTCCGAAAAATACTTTTCATTGCTTTTGATGAGGAATTTGCACGCGCAGCCGGACTTCCGGTAGCTTTGTTTAACTACCTGATTATTGTACTCATTGCTTTAACGGTGGTGCTCAATATCAGGGTGGTTGGTATAATTCTTATTTTGTCGTTACTTACTATTCCGCAGGCTACAGCAAATATGTTTACAAAAGATTTTAAAAGTTTACTGGTGCTATCATCGGTTTTTGCTTTTGTAGGAACGATAGCCGGACTGTTTATTTCGTATTTTCTGAATATTCCATCGGGGGCTGCAATAATTTTTACCCTGGTACTTATATTTGGAGTACTTCGGTTGGTAAAATCATTTATTTAATGCTTGGTAAGAAAAAGGAAAAGTTATATACGTGCAAGAACTGTAATTTCCGGTTTTCAAACCTTGATGTTATGCGCACCTGCAGTAATTGTTTTGCCTGCACCGGTTGCGAAATATACACTTGCCCTGCCTGTCATAACGAGGTAATTGTAAAAGAAATGAAAAAAACGCAATAAAAAGAGAATAAAAACATTAGCGATTAAGGACTTGCAAAATATGTTTAAAAACTCCAGTATTCCTTGTTATCTGGTTTGGTTCAAAACAAAAGAAAATGTATTTTCGGTCTGCAATAATCGCTAATCAATTCGGGATTATTTAGCACAACTGCCCGCTCTGGTTCACCAGGCGGGCAGTTTTATTTTGTATATTTTAGTTGGTTTAAACTGATTCTTTAAAATACTTAACCGTTCCTACTTTTAACTCCATGGTTGCTTCTTCATCGCAAACAATAATTCCGTTCGGATGCATTTGCAAAGCAGAAAGAGTCCACATGTGATTTACCCCATTCTCTACTACATTTTGCAAGGCACGTGCTTTTTTGTAGCCATTCACCAAAATCAGTACTTCTTTAGCATCGAGAACAGTTTGTACGCCAACAGTTAAAGCTTGTTTTGGCACCTGGTTTAAATCATTATCAAAAAAGCGCGAGTTGGCCACAATGGTGTCGTAATTTAAATCTACCAGGCGTGTGCGCGATTGAATTGATGAGCCGGGAATATTAAAAGCCAGATGGCCATCGGCTCCCATACCTCCCAAAAATAACTCAATACCTCCGTATGATTGTATTTTCTTTTCGTAGGCTTTACACTCTGCACCAAGGTCGGTAGCATTGCCATCTAAAATGTTGATGTTCTCCTTCTGAATATCAATGTGTTTAAAAAAGTTCTCAAACATAAAACGGTGGTAGCTTTCCGGATGATTTTCGTCAATTCCAACATATTCATCCATGTTAAAAGTAACTACATGTTTGAATGAAACTTTTTCTTGTTTATACAAATCAATTAAAACTTTGTAAGTGCCCAGTGGGGTTGAGCCTGTTGGCAGTCCCAAAACAAAAGGTTTTTCGGCCGTAGCTTTAAAATCATTAATTTTTGTTGCAATATGGTTTGCGGCCCAAAGGCTTAATTCGTTGTAGTTGTTATGAATAACTAATTTCATTGTGAATGTATTTTTATTACGACTTTTATTTTGCGCTTAGTCGCTGTTTCGATTAGCAAAAGTTGATTTTTAATTTTCGTTTACAGTATGTTTTCCATCGCTTTTCCCAGGTTCGATGCTTCTTCCAAAAACTGCTGAACATTCAGTTCGCGGTGGTAAATAACGCCGTGTGTAGCTCTAAGCAACGGAGATTCGTTTTGGTAGAAGAAATTTTTTCCGAGCAGCAACTGAATTTGCTTGTGTTGTTCAAACCATACCCGCTGTGTGAGGTCGCTAAATTTTCCATCGAGCTGGTAGCTCGGAAACGAGGCATTTACCTGGGTAATGTAACATTCGGTAAACGATTTGTCGAGTGTAGCCAACGAGTTTAACGAAACGGGAACAATTACTTCAACATCCCAGGGGTTGTATTTAAACCAAACATTCCGGTAGCCAACAATACGCAGCTGGCTCAGGTCTTCTTCTTTGCTCCAGTCTTCAACTGCCCGGGCAATGGCCTGTAACACTTTGTAGTGTGTGTCGGGGCCGCTTCCCTGCGGGTCCATAGCCAGGCTAATAACTGTTGGTTTGTATTTTCTGAAATCTTCAAGAATAGGAAGAATGTCTTTTTCGTAATTCGATTCGCCCGAGTAAAAGCCTAAACGCAGGTGGTGCACATTTTTTACCATAATACCGTAGTGGGCCCATACCAGCTCTTCTTCAAACTCCCTGATCATACCTTTTAGCTTTTGCACTTTTGGCGGATTTTTCCCGCCATCGTAACTTTTTCGTAAAATGGTAAGTACTTCAAAAATAGTTTCTCTTAATTCTTCTTCGTCTTTAATATTCCAGATAGAAACTAAAGCACGAACCACCCTGTGACAAACGCCACGGCGTTTCTCTTCTTCATCTTGCGCTGCAATGTTATCGAGGTAATGGTAAATGTCTTTGTCCCATTTATATTTGTAACCGTCTTTAAAAAAGTCGGGGAAGTTGATCATTTCAATTGTTCCCTGGTTTATCAGGTCTTTTGTGTCAATCAGTAACTGGTACAAAAAGCTGTTGGTAACCGCAGTAAAGCCCGAGGTAAGCACCGAAAAATGAAGCTCGTTGCTGGCATCGCGGGATTGACGGTTGGTAGATGGCATAATCCCCAGCATAATATCATCGTGGTGGGGCCCGGTATGGTAATACACCTGGTTAACCTCTTTTTTCATCCCTTTGTGCAGCTTGGCTAAAATTGAATCGATTACCGATTGCACTGTATTTTCATTCAGGTCGGGAATCATGCTGCAGTACTTGTCTGCCTTTAGGTCGTCAAGCTCCAGTTTTGTACCAAATTTATTTATCTTCTTGCAAAGTTCGATAACAGCCCGTTCCGTTTTCTGATGGTTCCACGGAGTGCAGGTGTAGTAACAATCAATACTGTCTTCAAGCGAAACAGCTGCTCCTTCAGTAAGGTAAAAGCGGGCATTTTCCAGCTTCTGAAGTGCGGTTGCGGGGTAGGTAACAGTAGGTTCACTTTCTAACGATGCCTTTATGGTATCGGCAATGGCTTCACCTGCGGCATAAATAATGGTCTTGTTTTGCGGGTTGAACGACAAGGTGCCTAATCCGATCGTAATAACCAAACGATTTTTCGACACCTCTATTCCTCCCAAATCGGCAGCAGTTATAGCTTGCGTTTCGAAATTGGTTTGAGTGAGACGGGTTGATGAAAAATGATCGGAACCGCGGGTGTTGAAAGCGATTAAACCATCGGGGCCAATCCCGCCAAGGAAAAAGCCAATTCCACCTTTTTCGCGAATTTTATTTTCGTAGGCTGTACACCAGTTATCAATTTTAAAAATCGATTCCTGTTGCAATTGCTCCTGGTGTGTTTTTGCTTCGCGATAACGCAACGAAAGATCGATTTTATAATCAGGAAAGATTTCTGAAAAATGTTTTCCTTCCGCCAGCTCAACTTCTTCAGAGTTTATAAGCAGGGCCTTTTCTTTATTAAATCCAAAAGTCTCGATGTATTGTTTTTGCGCATAATTATGAAGGCTGTTGTGCTGTTTTGGGTCGATGGGAAAGAATTCGCCCATTTGTACAAAAGACAACTCGCTTAAGTCGGGTTTTTTTACATCGGCCAATCCGTATTTTTCTAAAAAGTCTTTTCCTTTTTTGTTGGTCCAGTTTTCAAGTATAAGATGCGTAAAATCCAGAAAGTATTGTGCTGTTTTACCCGTTGGTAAACTAACAACACCATTGGGGTTTTTACTTGCCCACTCCAAAAAACTTAAGGCCGAAAGCAAACCCAGTTTCGGAAAACTTTCGGTAGTGATATACGGAACTTTGGTTGTAATTGTTTGCGACTTTGCTTCTGCAAAAAATGCCTCTTCAACCTTTGTAAAATTGATTTTCATGCGATTAAAATTTTTTCGAGACCCTTTGCTTACAGAGATATGATGTTTCTTGTTTTCTGTTTTTATCTCAGTTCCGGATCTGCTATTATCGTTGTTTTGAAATACGTTCCAAAGCATACGCAGCTGCCCCGATGGTACCGGCTTTTGTTCCAAGTTCAGAAAACTGAATTTCAGTTTCGTTACTAATATCGCGGTTGCTAAAGGTATGGATAGCCTGTTGTATTGGAGCCAGAATAAATTGGCTGGCAACAGCAACCTGGCCTCCAATAATAATAAGTTCAGGATTAAAAATCTGAATCAGGTAGGCCATTCCTCTGCCCAGCCATTTGCCAACTTCTGAAAATAAAGATATGGCAAACTGGTCGCCGGAGTTGGCAGCTTGTATAACTGTTGAAATATCTATTTTGCTTAAATCTTCTTTTACCAGATCTTTTATCAGCGAAGAATTACCTTGAAGAATTCCTTCGCGTGCCTGGCGCGCAATTGCATTGGCCGAAACAATAGTTTCCAAACATCCCTGTTTGCCGCACACACAAAGCACACCGTTATCGGCAAGCGGTAAATGTCCAAACTCGCCCGAATAACCCGATTTGCCGGTATACAATTTCCCATTTACAATTATTCCCAATCCTAAACCCCAGTCAGCCTGAAGCATCAACACGTTTTTCTTGCCCTTAGCAAGGCCAAAGTGTTGTTCGGCAAAGGTGCGTACTTTCGCGTCATGGTTGATATAAACCGGAATGCCAAATATTTTTTGTAATCTATCAAACAGGTTTTTCTCTTTGGGGAAATAGGTTTGGTTTATTCCCTCTTTCTGATTGATTAAACCTGGCAGTTCTATTCCGGCAACCAACACTTTATCCTGGTCAATTTTGCTGGCTTTTATTACCTCCTCCAGCTTTTCATTTACCTGGTTAAAAATGTTAATGTCCGACGACATTTTAATAGGAAAGTAATGAGGTCCGCTAACTTCATTGTTGCAGCTGTTAAAAATTGAAATAATGGTGCGGGTTACATTTATGGTAATGCCAACCACATAAAAGCCATTTTCAACCAGTCCGTAAATATTCGGACGGCGTCCGCCACTCGAGTCGCCACGGCCCAATTCGTTTACCAGCTCGTCTTCAATGAGTTCCAGTAAAAGGCTGTTAATTTTTGGCGTACTTAATTTAATCTGTTTGGCCAAATCCGAATTAGAAAGCGCGCCATTAAAATAGATTGAGCGAAGAATTTGTTTCTTCTGGGCAATTTTTTTGAGCTCAACTGCCTGGCTTTGATTTCCTGTGGTTTTAAAAAGTTTTTCCATAACTGTGTGTGCAAAAATCAGAATATTTTATGTATCAAACAAGAGTCTTTTTAAAATAATTAAAAAGAAGACTATAATTCACCTAAATTTAACCATTCATTTACAATTCATAAAAAATTAATATGAAAATATTTTATTCTTGGTTATTTTCGAAGATCTTTAAAAACGGTTTTGTATTTCTAAATAATTCTACCATGATGAAAATATTTGGTTTATTGCTTGTTATATTGTTGGTATTTAGTGAGTTAGTTAACGCTCAGCCGCGTCGAATAATTCATATTCCCAATATTGAAAGTTACAAAACCTTAAAGTGTGATTTTCATATGCACACGGTATTTTCTGATGGAACGGTGTGGCCAACTGTGCGCATTGAAGAAGCCTGGAATGAGGGACTTGATGCCATTTCAATTACCGATCATATCGAATATCGCCCGCATTCTATTGATGTGGTTGCCGATCATAACCGGTCGTTTGAATTGGCCGAGCCATTGGCTAAACAATCTGATATTCTTTTAATAAAAGGTGCTGAAATTACACGTAGTATGCCTCCGGGACATTTAAATGTTCTGTTTATAAAAAATGCGAACTTGCTTGAACTCGAGGATGTTACAGCAGCCATAAAAGAAGCACGCGATCAGGGAGCGTTTATAATGTGGAATCACCCTTGTTGGGACGCTCAACAGCCTGATACCGTGCGGTGGTGGGATGAACACACCGACTTATTCGAAAATGATATGTTACATGGAATTGAAGTGTACAATTGGGAATTTTGCCCGGAGGCAATGCGTTGGGCCAACGATAAGAATTTAACAATGCTGGGTAATTCTGATGTGCATGGGCCTATGGATGTGAATGATGGCCATCGCCCCTTAACACTGGTGTTTGCAAAAAGCCGAACAATAGGGGGGATAAAAGAGGCACTGTTCGACGGGCGCACGGCGGTGTACTACGACAATACTTTGGCCGGAAAATCAGACTTTCTTGAACCACTATTTTTTGCTTCGTTAAAATACAATGAAGCACCCTTAAAGCTTAAAAACAAAGAGTCGAAAGTGATAAAAATTACCAATAACTCGGATGTGGATTACGAGCTGGAACTCGTTCAACCGGGCGTTGGTTTTGACGCACCGGAGCTTATTACCTTAAAAGCACACCACGTTTCGGCCTTAAACATTAGCGGAAATTCAGACGAGGTGGCCAACGCTGCAACACTTAACGTATATTACCGGGTGAAGAATTTGCTTATTGATGCTGATGAAAGCCTGGTTGTTACTTTTTCCTTCAGAAACAATTAGTGTGATTCATTGTTAAATTGCTGAAGTTTTATTCACAAGAGCCATGTCAGGATCAACAAAAAAAGAACCTCCGTTACTACGGCAAATAATTACCAATAATGTCGAAATATCGCCGGGAGTGCATGTCATTTCCTTTCGGCGGGATTTTGAATTCTTACCCGGGCAGGTGGTAAAAATTGGGATTGACACCGACCACCCACCTCGTATTTACAGTATTTGTAGTGGCAACCAGGAGGATGAGGTGCGGATTCTATTTAATATAAAAGACGATGGCTTTTTAACCCCTAAAATGGCAGCAATGATTCCGGGCGATCAGCTTTTTGTTTCGGAACCTTACGGTAGTTTTTTAGATCACAAAGAACCGGCCTGGTGGATTGCAACAGGTACGGGTATTGCTCCCTTCTATTCCATGTTCCGATCGGGACTTAACGAAGGGAAAAAACTTATACATGGTGTACGGCAGCTTAACCAGTTTTACTTTGAAGATGAACTGGATTGGGCAATGGGCAACAATTATGTTCGGTGCTGCTCGGGCGAACAATCGTGTGATGTTTTTCCGGGACGGGTAAGCAAATACCTGACAGAAATAAACCAGTTGCCCGATGTAAATTATTTTATATGCGGGAAAGCCTTAATGGTAGTGGAAGTGCGCGACCTGCTTATTGAAAAAGGAGTAAATTACGAAAATATAATTGCAGAAATCTATTTCTAAGAATCGTGTTTGATTGAAATTGTAATTGTTGTACTTTTATTGGTACAAATGCTGTGTACTTAATTTAAAAAACATAATCATAATGAAACGTACTTTTTTATTAACCGCCGTAATGCTTTTTGCATTAATCAGCACACAAGCCCAATCGCTTGAATCAGTTTTAGATAATTACTATAAGGCCAGTGGCCTTGAAAAACTTGCCGATGTAAAAACCTTCGATATCAAGGCAAAAATGAGTATGATGGGAATGGATATGCCCATGACCATAAAAATTAAAAAGCCCAATAAATTTAGGGTAGACGTAGAAATGATGGGCCAAAAAACAACCAGCGCTTTTGATGGTGAAAAAGGATGGATGGTTAATCCAATGATGGGATCGGGCGTGCAGGATTTGGAAGGAGCTCAATTAAAACAGGCTATGAGTAAGGCAGATATGGAAGGAGAACTTTTTAACTACGCAGCAAAAGGGCATAGCATTGAAATGCAGGGAAAAGTGGACGTGGATGGTACTGAAGCTTATAAACTAAAACTTACCGACAAAGATGGTATGGTAAAAACCTATTTTATTGATGCCGATACTTATATGGTGAATAGAGTAGAAGCTCGGGTAGAAGCAATGGGGCAGAGCATGGATATTGTTACCAAAATGCTGGAATACAAGGATGTAAAAGGAGTAAAAGTTGCCAATAGAATTGAAGTAGAAATGCCCATGGGAAAACAATCAATGATAATGGAAGAAATTAAAGTTGATGAAAATATTGATGACGCCGTTTTCTCTCGTCCTGCAAATTAAAAATCAAATGTTTAAAAATATTAAGGGTGGGGAACCACCCTTTTTTTATGCCCGATTTTTAGAAAATGAAACATAATTTAGCAAATAGAACTACTCCTTTACTATTGTTAACGAATAAGCTGGTTAAGTTTAACGTCTTTTACGAGAATCGCCACAATATTTGCAACACCTTTGATTAAAATCTAAAAAATAGCACAATGAAAATAAAATTACTTTTCTCGGCATTTATAATTCTTGCCGCTGTATCCGTTTCAAAAGCACAACAATCCTTAAAAATTGGCCACGTCAACATTCAGGAACTGGTTCAAAAACATCCTGCAATGGACAGTTTGCGGGCCATCGTAGAGCAAGAGTCAAAAGATATGGAAGAAATTTACCAGGAAATGCTGGAAGAGCACGAAGCTGCCATTCAAAAATTTGAACAGGAGAATGAGGGATATTCTGACTTTGTAAGGGAAACCAAGCAAAACGAGATTTTAGAGCAATCGCAAAAAATACAGAATTACAATCAAACAGCACAACAGCAATTGCAGCGCCGAAATATGGAATTGATACAACCCGTTTATAAACAAATAAACCAGGAAATCAGCAACATTGCCGGTGCTCAAAAGTTTACCTATGTACTCGATATAAGTGCCGGAAATGTAGCCTATGTTTCGCCCGAAAGCGAGGATTTAACACCTTTGGTTTTAGAGGCGATTACTGAGTAAAAGCAACAGGTCTCAAAAAAAATGTTGAGACCTGCTGAAGTATTTTTTAAACTGAATTTTTCTTAATAAACTCAATCAGTTCTTTCTGGTAAGCAAAGGCCATTCCCACTACCGTGTCAGCTGCGCCGTAATAAACGGCAATTCGTTCACCGTCGTTTAAGGCTGCGCAAGGAAAAACAACATTGGGTACATCGCCGGCCAGTTCGTAAGGTGCAGCCGGAGCCAGGAGGTAGGGCTGTGTGCGGTACAATACTTTCGAGGGGTCTTCGAGGTCGAGTAATGCAGCACCCATTGAATAACGGAAACCGTTGCAGGTGTTTATTACTCCGTGGTAAAATTCCAGCCACCCTTCTTCTGTTTTAATTGGTACCGATCCGGCGCCAATTTTGGTACACTGCCAGGCACTCCGTTCAAAAGGGGTAACTTTCATTACGCAACGGTGCTCACCCCAGTATTTCATGTCGGGGCTGTAGCTAATGTAAATATCGCCAAAAGGTGTATGGCCATTATCGCTCGGACGGCTTAGCATGGCATATTTCCCGTTAATTTTCTCGGGGAAAAGAACACCATTACGGTTAAAGGGCAAAAAGGCATTTTCGCATTGGTGAAAGGTTCTAAAATCAAAGGTGTAAGCAATCCCGATTGTTGGGCCATGGTAGCCATTGCACCAGGTAACCCAGTAGCGGTCTTCAATCCAGGTAACGCGCGGATCATATTTGTAGTCCGACTCGATCATTTCGGTGTTTCCGGCAACCATCTCAATCGGTTCGTGATTGATTTCCCAGTTGATACCATCTTTACTAAAACCGGCAAAAATATTCATCTGCACAGCTTTGTTGTCGCAGCGAAAAACGCCGGCAAAACCATCTTCAAACGGAACAACAGCACTGTTGAAAATACTGTTTGATGTTGGAATGGCATAACGGCCAATAACCGGATTTTCGGAATAACGCCACATTACATCTGAGCAACCTTCAGGCCGGTCTTGAAAAGGTATATTAACTTTTTTTGTCATTACAGTAAGAATTATTTTGTTTCTTCTTCATCTTTTTCAGGGTGTCCGAACGGAACAAGGCGTGCCGCAATAAATGCCGGAATAGTTGCTACCAGCACCCATGCAAAAAACAGTTTGTAGCCCAGCCAGTCGCTAAAATAACCACTTAGCATCGAGGGCACCATAAACCCAAGATTCATAATTCCGGTGGCAAAAGCATAATGTGCCATTTTGTATTTTCCGGGAGCAACCTGCTGCATCATAAACAGCATCAGTCCAACAAAACCAAAACCATAGCCAAAGTATTCGAAAACCACTGCGGCTCCAACAAGATACAGGCTCGAGGGTTGAAAATG
The DNA here is from genome assembly GCF_963676735.1 of uncultured Draconibacterium sp. Classification (NCBI taxonomy): domain Bacteria; kingdom Pseudomonadati; phylum Bacteroidota; class Bacteroidia; order Marinilabiliales; family Prolixibacteraceae; genus Draconibacterium; species uncultured Draconibacterium sp. The sequence continues at coordinate 4,699,390 of NZ_OY781464.1, forward strand.
GGCAAGTAAAGCATAAACCAAAAACGGTACGTTAAAGGTGGCAACTAAAAACATTAAAGCCCTTTTTAGTCCTCGCTGAGCGATAAAATAACCGGCTAAGAGCGAGCCTCCAACAAATGCCGCGGTGCCAAATGTTCCATAAACCACACCAATTTCGGTAGTTGATAAGCCAAGTCCGCCATCGGCAACGGCTGCCTTAAAAAACAGCGGGGCAATTTTTATGGCAAAACCTTCGGCAAAGCGGTACAGTACAATAAAAGCAATGTACCAGTAAATGTATTTTTTCTGAAAAAAGGTCTTTAATACATCCCAAAGCGTGGCAAAACCTTCTTTTAGCGATTGTACTTCGGTGCTTGATACCTCGCCAACAGGCAACATGCGCGAGTGGTACAAACCCACCAGGGCCATAACGGCAGCAATTCCCAACATAACAGCCACCCAGGCATTTACAACGCCCATTTGTTTTTCCAATACGCCGGCAATGGTTACAAAACCTCCGTAGGCCAAAAATTTTCCAACATTGTAACTTGCCCCTTGCCAGCCAATGTAGCGGGCTTGTTGTTTTGATGATAATACACTAAGGTAAACTCCATCGGTGGCAATATCGTTGGTGGCTCCGCTAAATCCCACAACACCAAGTAAGGCTATAGAGTAGGCAAAAAAATTGGGTAGCGGCAACGAAAAAGCAATAAGCGCAAAAGTAACAGCAGTAATAAACTGGCAGGTAACAACAAAAAACTTTTTCGATTTAAACATTTCTAAAACCGGACTCCAGAGTGGCTTTAAAGTCCATGGCAGCATAATTAACGAGGTCCAGAATGCAATTTTACTATCGGAAATCCCCATGTTTTTATACATAATTGCAGTTGATTGTGCCAATACCATAAAAGGTAAGCCCATTGCAAAATAAGCAGTCGGAACCCAAAGTGCCGGGTTGGTTATGTTATTCTTTTTCTCTACCATCAGTAGTTTTTGTTGTTAAAGATTGAATGCCGAAAGTAATTTAAATTTATATTTTTAAAAAATATAGCAGCAATTTTAAATATTATTAAAAAGTTTTTAGTTTTCTTTTTAGATAAACCATACATTTAGAGCCTAAAATTTAAATGAAATTAATATGAGATCAGGCATTTTATTAGCAGTAATTATTAGTTCGTTTCTTTTATTTCAGGCATGTAGTTCAAAACCATCCGAAAAAAAACAAAGTACATCGTCAACAGAAAACAGTGGCTACAAGTTGGTTGCGTACGTTGCTGGTTATCGCGATTATGATTTCACACAAATTGATGCTGACGGAATTACGCATATTAATTATGCTTTTGGCAATATTCGTAACGGACAAGCTGTATTTGATACCACCAAAATTGACGGGAAAAACTTAACCCCTGTTGATTTGGAAAAATTAGTTGCCTTAAAAACGAAAAATCCCAATTTAAAAATATTGATCTCTATTGGTGGTTGGAGCTGGTCCGGAGGATTTTCGGATGCAGCTTTAACAGAACAATCGCGCGCAGTATTTGCAAAAAGTTGTGCAAAAATGGTGAATGACTATCGCCTGGACGGTATCGATTTAGACTGGGAGTATCCGAATCAGCCAGGGGCAGGAAATACATACCGCCCTGAAGACGTACAAAACTTTACGCTGATGTTGCAGAAAGTACGCGAGTCACTTGATGAAATGGCTCGGGCTGAGGGAAAAGAAAAACACTATTTGCTTACCATTGCCACTGGTGCTGATATGGCTTATGTTGATAATACTAACCTGGGCGAAGTACAGAAGTACCTCGATTTTATAAACATTATGACCTACGATTTTTACAATGGTTGGCACAATACCAATGGGCATCACAGTAATCTAAGCGCCTCGGCAAACCCCGATAAGGATATGAACAGTGTACTTAATGCTGTAAGCATGCACCTCAAAGCAGGCGTTCCGGCCAAAAAACTGAACCTCGGAATTCCGTTTTATGGCAGAATTTGGAAAGGGGTTGATGCAAGGGACAATGAAATTCTGTTTAATAAGGCCGAAACTGTGGGGATGGGTATTGATTATGTTGATTTTTGTGAGAATATTAATGCGAATGGTTTTACGCGCTTCTGGGACGAAACTGCACAGGCGCCATACCTGTGGAACCCGGTGGAGAAGACCTTTATTTCGTATGAAGATGAACAATCCATAGCCTTAAAAATAAACTACCTTAAAGAACAAGGCCTTGGTGGTGTAATGTTCTGGGAGTATGCAGCCGACAAGGACAAAAAGTTGTTAAATGCCGTTCGTCAGGGATTAAAAAATAAGGCCTCCACAGAATAACGGAAGCCTTTGAAAAATTGTATTCAAGTATAATTATTTAAAAAAAGGTAGTACGGCATATGTGTAAATAATACATCCCATGCAAACAGCCAATGCAAATTCAAGCGAAGCGAAAAATACCAATACTCCGGCAACAATTATTGCAGCAGTAGTAAGATTTGCAATGTATAAACCCGAAATAACCAGCATCATTAAAAAGCCAAGCCTGGCTGCAAACACCTTTGGTGCTTTTGCAATCGATTTCCCCTTTAAGTTAAGGGCATTTGTAAGGCCATGGCTAATGTAGCTTATGGGGCTGTGTTTTAGTGGGGTAAACGCACGAATAAAAAAGTCGGCCATAAGTACAAACAAAAATACCGGCGAATCCATAACAAAACCTGCAATTAGAAGCAAAATTCCTATTAGTGCATTCAGGCGGGTTATTTTTTCATCGATCTTTTCGTTCGATATTGGGCAAACTAATTGTCTCATAACTGTCGTGTTAATAGTTATTGCAAATAAATACAAAAAACTCTTAATATCGGATAAGTGATAAGTGAAAGCTATATTTCTTACAAATATTTAACAAAGACTGTTATTCGTCACCAAAAAAGCCTGTCAGATGCTTATATTTATCAGGGTAAAAGTAACCGCCATGCAATTGATTTACGGTAAGGTTAAAATGGACCATTAGGAGATGAAACGAATAATTCAATGGAAATGAAAAAAAGAGAAAGCCGGTTTTTTAGCAATGTCTTTTTGCTGATGGTAAGTATAGTTGCTTTGGAAATACAAGCCCAGGAAAGCGAGCCTGTGCAGCCAATTTTTGAAAACGGAGAAGCACAAATAGTAAAAGCTTTTGAAGATCCGGATTATTGGATTCGCGAAGATCTTTGGGTAGAAACTGAATTTGATTCGGATGGCGATGGCCGGCCCGATCGTATGCATGTGGATGTAACGCGGCCTCGGCAAACGGAAACCGAAGGATTAAAACTGCCGGTTGTGTACAATACCAGTCCTTATTTTGCAGGAACGGCAGGGAATAATCCTGAATACTTCTGGGATGTGCATCATGAATTGGGCGAGAAACCAACGCAATACACTCATCCGCCCGAGGTTAAACGACGGGGAATGCGGCCAATTATCTCGAAAGGTCATGTTAAAACCTGGGTTCCTCGCGGTTATGTGGTAGTGCATTCCTCATCGCCGGGAACCGGTTTGTCTGATGGTTCGCCAACGGTTGGAGGCGATAACGAATCGTTGGCACCCAAAGCAGTAATTGATTGGCTATGTGGCCGTGCAAAAGGTTTTAAAACCCGAACCGGAGATGAAGAAGTGTTGGCCTACTGGTGCACCGGAAAAGTGGGAATGACAGGAACTTCGTACAATGGAACCTTGCCCCTGGCAGCTGCCACTACCGGAGTTGAAGGACTGGAAGCCATCATCCCCATCGCACCAAATACTTCGTATTATCATTATTACCGGTCAAACGGTTTGGTGCGTTCGCCGGGAGGTTACCTGGGCGAAGACATTGATGTGCTTTTCGATTTTATTCATAGTGGCGATATCGATAGAAGAGCATATGCGCGCCAACATATCAGAGACACGGAGATGCGAAACGGAATGGATCGGATAACCGGTGATTATAACGACTTTTGGGCCGGAAGAGATTACCTTAATGACATGGGGCCGATGAAAGCTGCTTTACTCATGTCGCATGGTTTTAACGATTGGAATGTAATGCCCGAACATAGCTATCGTATTTATGAGGCCGCCAAGGCAAAAGGAATTCCATGCCAGATTTATTACCACCAGAATGGGCACGGCGGACCACCGCCCATTAGCATGATGAACCGCTGGTTTACCCGTTATCTTTTTGGTGTAGAAAATGGTGTGGAGAACGATGCAAAAGCCTGGATAGTGCGCGAAGAGGATGAGCGCGAAAATCCAACACCTTACAAAGATTATCCTAACCCTGATGCAAGCCTTGTAAAATTATTCCTGAAAGCCGGGGCACCCGGAAAAGGTGAATTGTTGCCTGTTCAACCTTCAAAACAAGACCCGGAGACTTTGATTGATAACTACTCGTTTTCTGCAGAAGAACTGGCTAAGGCCGAAGAAACCTCTCACCGCCTGATTTATGTAAGCCCAAGCCTTAAAGAAGACTTGCACATTTCAGGCAAACCCAAAATAAGTATAAAAGCAGCCAGCAGTAAGGCAGCCGTTAACCTTTCGGTGTACCTGGTTTCGTTACCATGGGATGAAGGCCGTAGGGTAAAAATTACCGACAATATTATTACACGTGGCTGGGCCGATTTACAAAACCACAAATCGTTGTGGGAAAGTGAACCGCTTAAACCAGGCCGGTTTTACGAAATGGCTTTTGAATTACAGCCCGACGACCAGGTGATTCGTGCCGGTCAGCAAATTGGTTTGATGATTTTTTCCAGCGACCGCGATTTTACACTTCGGCCAGCGCCCGGAACAGCATTAACCATTGACCTGGAGGAAACAAGTATCGAGATTCCGGTAGTTGGTGGAGAGGCGGCATTTTTAAAAGCTGTGCAATAAGCTGTATCAAATAAAAACAAAAGAGCTTTATTCAATTCAAAGCGTATTGGTAAAGCTCTTTTTATATTCAAATGGTTAGGAAACTGCAACAGATTGTTCGCCATCTAAAAAAACATCGAGCAATTCGCCCGATTGATTAAATACGGCAATTCGTTGGGTGTCAATCCACATGGCACAAAGTGGCCCGCAATAGTTCGTCCACTTTAAATCGAGAGTTACCACATAAACCGCTTCATAACTTTTGGTTTCAACAGGGCTGCCAACCGAATTGCTTGCAGGCGAAGTATATGTTTCGTAAAAATCAACATCGGCGGTATAACTGAATTCGGCAGTTATAAAAAATACATCTTCCTTGTTGGCATTGTACTGGTCAATTAAATCAGCGTAGTAGTCAATGGCTTCCGTGGTTATGCAATAAGGAATTAGCACGCCATCAAAATGATTGTAATACCACCAGTTGGTTTCCGGCACCTCCATCCCCGACCATTGGGCGGCTTCAACCACTGCTTCGCGTGGCGGGTAATGGGCTTCTGCTTTGCTGATAAGCTCTGCTTCAAAAGAGTTTTCTGAGAGACGTTCAATAAGCTTGGTATAATTACGTTCGGGAAGCTCAAATTGATCGTCGTCGCTGTCGTTGCTGCACGAAACCAGCGCTATGATTGCAATGCCAATTAGTAAAAAAAATTTGGTTCTCATCTTAATATGTTTGGTTAATAAGATGGAGTTCCATGGGCAAAGGTTGCGTGCTTAGGGTCTGGCTGTCATAAAAAATTCCAGTTTACCCCCTTTCATTAAGTCGTTGTGCGAAAAGAAAGGAGTATCCAGCGTTTTCCCATTCAGAACAACTTTTTCCACGAATTTATTTTCTTTTGAATTGTTGTGGGCAATAATCTCGAAAGTGCCCCCAGGAACTTTAACCAAAGCTTTGTCGACAACAGGCCGCCCGATGGTGTATGTTGGATTGCCGGGGCAAACTTGGTAAAATCCAATGGCGTTAAGTACATACCACGCCGACATTTGTCCACAGTCTTCATTTCCAATGATTCCTGCCGGCTCCGGAAGATAAAAATCGTAAAGTATGTGGTCAAGGTATTTCTGAGTTTTCCAGCTTGCATTGGTGTAATTGTAAAGATAGGCCATATGGTGGCTGGGTTCGTTACCATGTGCATACTGGCCAATAAGTCCGGTAATGTCGGCCGAGGCATTTTCGCCTAAAATCTCGGAGCTTGTGGTAAACAAGCTGTCAAGGCTGCTTTCAAATGCTGCTTTGCCCCCAAAAAGTTTAATTAACCCATCCATGTCGTGTGGTGCAAAGTAGCTCCACTGGTACGCATTTCCTTCGGTATAGTCGGCATGTTCGTGGTCAGAGTATTTTGGATTAAAAGGCGTACGCCAGCTGCCATCGGCATTTTTTCCGCGCATAAAACCCGTTGAGGTATCAAAATAATGACGGTAATTTTTGGCTTTCTCGTAAAACTCGTTGGCTGTTTTTGTATCGCCGGAGGCTTTCGCTATTTCGGCCACACACCAATCGTAATAGGCCATTTCAACACCATACGATACCGAGGCGCTGATTGAATCCGAGGGGACAAAATCGTACTTCTCTTTAAAATATATGTGTTTCGGCATAACTTCGGCTGCACGTTTCCCTTTGTGTTTCTCTAGCCATCCGGCCTGCCATGTGGCCGATGTAACAGCAGCTTCTTTCCAGTGGTTTAAATTGGCATTTGGCACAAGACCTTTAGCCAGGGCATCGGCCATAACCGAGGTGGCCGGGTAACCCACCATGGTGCCGGTATAGTTTGAAGCCAGTGGCCATTTAGGCAACAAGCCACCTTCGCGGTATTTCTGAACCAGTGCCTCTGCCCATTCGCCGGCCTTTTGCGGGCGAATAATGGTAATTAGCGGATGAAAAGCTCTGAAGGTATCCCACAATGAAAATACGGTATAATTGGTAAATCCTTTCGGTGCCTGACGTATGGTTTTATCCATTCCACGGTAGCGGCCATCAACATCTTGTGCGGTAAATGGCGACAACATGCTGTGGTAAAGCGCTGTATAAAAGTTGGTTTTTACGGTTTCGTCGCTGGTCGAAATTGTGATTCCCTGCAGTGCTTCACGCCATTCGTTTTGTGCTTTTTCTACACTTTGCTCAAAGTTCCATCCCGGAAGTTCGGCCTGCATATTTTTATTAGCTCCTTCCTCGTCAACTACTGAAAGGGCAACTTTTACCAGTAATGGCTCATCGTTTTCTGGAAAGCTGAAATGTATTTTTATGTCTTTTCCGGAGAAGGAAGAGCCTTTTGTTTCTCTATCTTCAACAAAGGTCTTAAACAGGCCGGCTTCTTCCGAAAACTCGATGCGGTAAGCCACCAAATGATCTTCGGCCCAACCCTTTGTTTTCTGCACTCCTTCAATGGTTTTGTTATCCACAATTTTTACCTTGTTTTCCATTGTACGGTGGCCCCAGTTCGGTTGCAAAATATGTCCCAGGTCGAGCAAAATATTTCTGTCGCTATTATTTTTAAAAGAATACCGATGAAAACCAACACGTTTGCTGGTGGTTAGTTCGGCCGTAACATCCAGATTTTTAAGATGTACTTTATAATAACCCGGCTCGGCCAACTCTGATGTTTTATCGAAAGTTGCCACCGGTTTTAACGCTGTTGAGTTTGAGTAGGGTAGTAATAAAATATCGCCCAAATCGCCGATGCCGGTGCCGCTTAAATGGGTGTGGCTAAAACCATAAATTGTTGAATCTTCGTAATGATAACCACTGCTGGCATCCCAGCCCATAATATGGGTATCGGGGCTTAGCTGAACCATGCCAAACGGAAGCGTTGCCCCCGGAAAAGTATGCCCGTGAAAACCAGTGCCGATAAACGGATCGACATAGTCAAGCGGACTGGTGGAGTTTTGGGTGGTTGTGGTGCTTGTACATGCAAATAAAAACAGGGCAATCGCAAAAAAATAATACCTGGTCATCGTTATAAAATAATTATTTTAGGGTGACAAAGGTAGCTTTTTAATTATTTTAAAAAGAATATTTTTGACAATGATCCTTGAAAAGTACTGCAAAAAAAAATCATTGCCATTTTTTGCGATATGCTTTCATAGCTTTTGTCAGCGCATTAGAATAGAATTTCTTACATTCACTGGCTCATATAAAAATTGCAATCATGTTTCAAAAAGATACCTATGTTGAGCGACGGAAAATTCTAAAAGACAAGGTCGGGGCAGGCATAATTCTTTTGTTTGGCAACGATGAGTCGCCAATGAATTATACCGACAATACCTATCATTTCCGGCAAGACAGCACTTTTATGTATTATTTTGGAATCAACCATCCGGGATTGGCTGCGGTAATTGATATTGATAACAACAAGGAGATTATTTTTGGTGATGACTATACAATAGACGACATTGTTTGGATGGGGCCACAAGCTTCTATTGCTGATAAAGCTGCACTGTGTGGCGTTAAAAAGGTAATGCCGGCAAAAGCACTTGGTTCTGCCCTGGATAAGCATAAAAAAGTTCATTTTCTTCCACTGTATCGTCCCGAAAATAAAATTAAGCTTTTTGAATTGCTAAATGTGCGACCGGCAGCGGTTTTAAGCAGCTATTCGCTTGATTTGGTTCAGGCCGTTGTAAGTCAGCGCGAAATTAAAAGCGATGAAGAGATTGAACAGCTGCACCAGGCAGTGAACGTGTCGGTTGATATGCATGTGGCTGCAATGAAATACATTCGTCCGGGAATGACAGAAGCTGAAGTTGCTGCTGAAATTCATAAAGTTGCTTTGGCTGCAGGTGGCAATATCTCGTTCCCCATCATCGCTACCATTAACGGTCAAACGTTGCATAATCACTACCATGGAAATACCATAAAAGATGGCGATTTGTTTCTGGTGGATGCCGGTTACGAAAATCAAATGTGTTATGCAGGAGATTTGTCGAGTACCATTCCGGTTAGCAAAAAGTTTAGTCCTGAGCAAAAAGATATCTATCAAATAACCCTTTCTGCTCATCAGGCAGCTATTGATGCGCTGGAGTTGGGCCAGTCCTTTAAAAATGCACACATGGCTGCATGTACAGCTATTTTTGATGGCTTAAAGGCTATGGGTTTTACAAAAGGCAGTACTTCTGATGCACTGGAAACTGGTGCACATGCCTTGTTTTTTCCGTGTGGTACGGGCCACATGATGGGACTTGATGTACACGATATGGAAGACCTGGGCGAGGTTTGGGTGGGGTACAATGGGCAGCCAAAAAGTACCCAGTTTGGATTAAAATCGTTGCGGCTGGCAAAACCGCTTTGCGCCGGCCATGTATTTACCATCGAGCCCGGAATTTATTTCATTCCTGAATTAATTGATTTGTGGATGGGGCAAGGTAAATTTAGGGAGTTTATTAACTGGGACAAGGTGAACAGTTACCGTAACTTTGGCGGTATACGAAACGAAGAAGATTTTGTAATGACAGATAAAGGAGCCTGTTTGCTGGGTAAGCCAAAACCAAAATCTATTGATGAGGTGGAGGCGCTAAGAGGATAAAATATTGAAGCATAGGTGTTTCGTGTTAAGGATGTTGTGGCAAAGCATGAAACCGGGTTACTGAAGATTGCAAAATCAATAAAAACTTTACTTTTGCCTCAAATTAGAACTGATGAAGAAGGGGATTATTCTTGCTTTTTTATGCTTTAACACCACGGTGTTGCTGGCTCAAAATGAAATAGGCCCCGAGGGGCACAAGTTGCTTTGGGTATTCTTATTTCTTGTGGCAGTGGTGGCAGTATTATTTTTCACCGGTCGTTCGGCATGGGCAAAGGGCAAAAAGAAAAAACGCAGGTCTTTTTTTTCCAACGAAAAAATAACTATTCAATTGGAGGCGGATGCTCGTTTTTATCCCGACAACCTGGTTTTAAAAATAAAAAATATTGGCACGGAGGCCATTGATATTGACCGGCCAATGCTGGTATTCGATAACTTTTGGGTAAAAAGAAAATTCAAAATAAAAGGCAAAGACAATTACAGTTTTTATCCCCTTTTTTTAGAGAGTGGTAACACTCATGAGCTAAACATCGATTTATACCGTTTTTATTCGCACGATAAATCGTTAAAAAAATTCCCGAAAGTAAAAATCTATATCAAAAATGTAAACGGGAAGAAGCTGGGCAGCAAAGCTGTTTTTTTACGAAAAACTCTTGTTAAATTTTAATGCGTAACTGGAAATTCAACCATATCGATTTTTCTACTTATCCCGGATATAAAGGAAAAGACCTGGGTGTATTTTGGTCGCCTGAAAAGACCACGGTAAAAATTTGGGCACCCACCGCTAATATTGTAGAGCTGCGCCTATATAAAGATGGTGTGCGTGGAGATGCCTACTATAAAACCAACCTTCAAAAAAAGGAAGATGGGATATGGGCAACAGTGCTTACCGGGGATTACGACGGAAAATTTTATACGTTTCGGGTAAACGATGGTGAATGGCTGGAAGAGGTGCCCGGAATTTACGCTCGCTGTGTTGGCGCCAATGGTTTACGCGGAATGATTTATAATCCCAATTCTACAAATCCTGAAAACTGGGTGTACGACAATGGGCCGAGGTTTAAAAGCTTTACCGATGCTGTAATTTACGAAACTCATGTGCGCGATTTTTCTATCGCCGAAAATTCGGGAATTAGCAACAAAGGCAAGTTTCTGGGGTTTACCGAAGAAGGAACAAAGTCGCCTGAGGGATTAAAAACAGGTCTCGACCATCTAAAAGAGCTTGGAATTACCCATGTGCATTTATTGCCCGTAAACGATTTTGTTACCGTTGATGAAGAAAAGCCATTTGAAAAATACAACTGGGGTTACGACCCAATGCATTATAATGCTTTGGAAGGGTCGTTTGCAACCGATGCAAGCGATGGGCGTAAACGAATAGCAGAGTTTAAACAGTTAGTTAAAGCCTTGCATAGTAATGGAATAGGCGTAATTATGGATGTGGTTTTTAATCACACCTATTATGCAAAAGAGTCGGTTTTTAACCAGGTGGTTCCCGGGTATTTTTACCGCCAAAAAGAAGATGGATCGTTTGCCAATGCCTCAGGGTGTGGCAACGAGCTGGCATCGGAGCGCGAAATGGTTCGAAAATATATTATCGATTCGTTAAAATACTGGGTGGAAGAATTTCATGTGGATGGTTTCCGTTTCGACCTGATGGGGATTCATGATATAAAAACCATGCAAGACATACGGGTGGCCTTGAATGAAATTGATAAGGGCCTGTTTGTTTATGGCGAAGGTTGGGCAGCCGACCAGAGTCCAATGCCCGAAGAGTTACGGGCAGTAAAACGAAATACGTCCGAATTAAAAGGTATTGCAAGCTTTAACGATGATTTCAGAGATGCTTTAAAAGGAAACCATGGAGATAAAAAATCGAAGGGTTTTGTAAGTGGACTCGGCTTGCGAGAGGAAGCAATAAAGTTTGGAATTACCGCTGCTGTTCATCACCCGGAAGTAAACTACGGTTATATTGATTCAGTGCATTCGGCATGGGCTGCCGAACCAGACCAATGTATAAACTATGTGTCGTGCCACGATAATTATACGCTTTGGGATAAATTAAAACAAAGCTTGCCAAAAGCCGGCAACGAGGAACTGCGTAAACGTGTAAAACTGGCAGCAGCGTTGATTTTAACCTCTCAGGGGGTGCCGCTTTTACATGCAGGTGTAGATTTTTGCCGAACAAAAGGAGGGAATGGAAATTCCTATAAATCACCCGACTCGGTAAACCAGATAGACTGGAGCCGAAAGAATGAGTTTATCGACGTTTTTGAATATTTTCAAAAGCTTATTCAGCTAAGGAAAAATCATCCGGCCTTTCGCTTACCTCGGGCCGAGTTAATTCGCAGAGACCTGCGTTTTTGTGCCGAGTATAAAATTGGAGTTGTATCGTATTGCCTTGATGGCAGCGCAGTAAACGACAGCTGGAAAAAAATGTTTTTGCTTTTTAATGGAAACACCGAAACCGCTGAGCTTCCATTGCCTGAAGGCCAGTTTAAAGTGGTGGTTAATGCCAACATGATTGACGAAGATGGTTTGGAGGTGGTTGAAGCGTTTGTTTCTGTTGATCCTATTTCTTTTAAAATGCTTGTTCAGGCAGAAAAGGGATGAATATTTCGTGAAAAATAAGCGGAAAAGCCTAAAAGCGAATAGGCTGATTTACGGAAAGGTTCTTTTAAAAACAAACTATCGTAAATACGTTTGGGCTGGCTTTCTTCAACATCCCGAACAAAAGGCTCAAATGTTGCCTCATTCAGAATCAGGTGGTCGACCTGCTCAAAATCATTGGGTTGCATCGAAAACAACTCGCCAACTGCAATAATTTTTTTACCAGCTAACTTGCATTTTTCAATCAGTTGTTTTGTCGATCTAAGTTGGTTCAAATCTGCTCTAATCAATACATAATCTGCCCAGTCAATAGATTTTACATCCATTTTCTGATGATTTAAATCAAGTAGCTTTCTTTCCCAGGTAATGGGTAGCTGAATAGCAACTTCGATTAAAGCTTTTGTTTCTTCATTATTACGGCTAAATCTATTTTGGAAAAAGGCATTAATTCCCTTGGCTTCCTTCTCTTTTTTCGGATAAATAATTAAAATTTTCATGGCAATAAAACTTTAGTGTTTTCTCTGTTTTCAAATAAACGAGCAATTTGTTCGAAAAAAAAGTTTTTGGGATTTTTTGGATAAGAAAGTGATTATTAACGGCAATTTGGGATTAATGCCATTTGTTAGGGGTAAATGTCATTTTTCCCAAAACCTCATTAATCTATGCATTGGTTTGCTTTTTTTTGATTATCAATGCTTTTATTCTATTTCTTGCTACCGATTTAACGCAGAGTCATTCAACAACCGTTTAGGGGGAAAATGCAGAACTTTGGTTAATTAGTTTGATTTTAACGCTTCTTTAAGTTTAATTACATACTGACGCGAGACCGGAATTTCTTGTGGATAATCAAAAAGGCTCAGGTTTAGCCCGTCGGTACCCCGCGAAACTTTTTTAATGTAGTTTTTATTTACCATGCACGACCGATGGCAACGAATAATTTCGGGATAGTTTTTTAGCAGGCTTTCGGTTGATTTCATGGTGTTGCGAATTAGTTTCTTTTTCACTTCTTCGTTTTGTTTGTAAATCACCTCAATGTAATTATTGGCTGATTTTATGAGTATTACCTGTTCGAGAAAAAGGGTAAAATATTCAGTTTTATTTTCCGATTCGAATTCAATTTCAGCGGGTACTTCAACCGGTTCTGTTGCGTTGGGCTCGTTATTGGCGGTTTCCAATTGCTGTACCTTCTTTTTCAACAGGTAAAACTGGTTAGTAAGAACAACAACTGCGGCTGCTGTAATTGAAATAATTACAATGTTTATCACAATCGGAAAGGTCATTGGTATTCGTCCAACGTAGCGGGCAAAAAACGAAAACGCAACCGAGTTAAAAATTACAAATATCAAATCGATAATAATTTCTTTTTTAATGGTCCAGCGCTCTTCAGAAAAAGCACGGGTAAAAATCGATGGAATTACTAAACGAGAGATACAAAGCAGCACCAGTGTAATGGCACCAAAAGTGGCTAAAATTATAAGTCGGTTATTAAAATCCGGATTTTGTACTTCGAAGGGCTGAAAGAACAATAAAAAAAGAAATATTCCCAGGCTAACAGACGAAATGGAGCGTGTGTTAACTTTAAGATTATCGTTAAACGGATATTTCTTGTTTAGCGAGTTGAGCATAACTGTTGTTTGCTTAATGGTTTAAAAAACAGCGAGCAACAAATCAATGTCTTTAGCCGGAATATTAAACATGCGCCCCACATCGGGGTTGGTAAGTATACCATGGTAAAGGTAAACCCCTTTTCGAAATCCTTTCGATCTTTTTATGTAATTGTCAACACCTCCATTATCGCCAATAGCCAACAAAATAGGAATAAGAATATTGCTTAAAGAAATGGAAGCAGTGCGTGCTACCATTGCCGGAGTGTTTGGAACACAGTAATGTACCACTCCGTGTTTGGTATATGATGGATTGTTAAAATCGGTGCATTTCGATGTTTCGAAACAACCGCCTTGGCTAATATTTAAATCAATAATTACCGAACCTTCTTTCATTTGTTTCACCAAATCTTCTGAAACTTTAAACTTTGGAGGCGTGTTAAACGAGGTGGCTCCAATTACCGCATCGGCAGATATAAGCGCTTTGCGCAGTACTTTGGGGTAAAATACCGAAGTAAAAATGCGTCGGCCAAGTTTCTCTTCCAGCTTGCTAAGCTCGTAAACTGATGTATCAAAAACTTTCACAAAAATACCTAAGCCGAGGGCGGCCCGAGCAGCATATTCTGCAGCGGTACTGGTGCCGATAATAACCAGCTCGGCCGGAGTAACGCCGGTAACCTCTCCAAAAAGTACGCCTTTACCATTACGAGAATTGCTCAGGTATTCGCTGGCGATTGTAATTGAGGTAACCCCTGCAATTTGGCTCATCTGGTGCACAAACGGCAAAAATCCATCTTCGTTTTCAAGGTATTCAAATGCAATTGTGGTTACCTTTTTTTGCATCATTTTCTGAATCGATTCATTGCAATGTGCCTGAATCTGCATGTTTGATATGATAACCTGATTACCGCGCAAGGCATCAATTTCGTCGCAACTAAAAGGGGCAACGCGCAAAATAATGTCGCACTGAAAAGTCTCTTCCTTGGTTTCAACAATAGTGGCACCTGCCTTTTGGTAGTCTTCGTTAGAGTAACTGGCTGATTTTCCGGCATCGCGCTCAATCAGAATCTCGTGCCCATACGAAACCAGTAAATCAACAGCTTGTGGTGTTAAGGGTACACGGTATTCAACTTTGGAGTAGTCTGATGGGATACCAATTTTTATTTTTTGCCCTTTCTTCTTCACCTCCAGCATTTCTTCTTTTGGCAGAAGCATGGTTTTTGGTACCGATAACTTTTCTTTTGCTTTTTCCATAGTTGAAAATAATGAATTATTCTGATGAATTCAACAGTAGCAATTTACAAGCAAAAGGGGAGTTTTCAAAGAAAATTAATTTGTAAGTAGGCAATTGCAGCGTGTGCGTTTGTAAAATTATATTTCGCGGGCTGTAATTGTACGTGTTTCGTCGTCGTGAACCTCGATTTTTACCTCAACCATTTTTTCCGGAAGAAGCGATTCAATCATTTCGGGCCACTCAATAAGGCAGTAACTTCCGCTGTAAATATAGTCTTCGTAGCCCAGGTCGAAAGCTTCTTCGATATCTTTAATCCGATAGAAATCAAAATGAAAAATAGATTCGAATTCAGCAGTGTTGTACTCATTAATTAAGGCAAAGGTGGGGCTGGTAACATTATCGGTGGAGCCCAGTGCACGGCAAATAGATTGAATAAAGGTGGTTTTGCCTGCACCCATTTTACCATAAAATGCAAAAATCCTGTCGTTTTTAAATGTTGCAATCAGCTCTTCGGCAGCAACATGGAGATCGGCAAGCGAATTTATTATTTTTGAATACATATAAAGCTACAATTTTTGCAATTATACAAAAAGCGCTACATATTTTGAGGTGTTGAGTGTAAAATGCGATAAAAATCAGGGAAATGCATGCCCTTAACAGGATTGTTTCTCAGCAAAATGTTTTAATTTTGGCAAAAATCGTAAATTAATTCGAATTTGAAACAAGCTTTGCTCTGGTATACTTTGAAATAACAACGCAAAGCTGTTTGCATTAAACATCAGTTAAATAATTTAAAACAAATAATATGAATATTCCTGCTGATTTGAAATATACGCAAGACCATGAATGGGTGCGCGTAGAAGGCGACATGGCTATTGTAGGTGTTACTGATTTTGCACAAGGAGAGTTGGGCGATGTTGTGTTTGTTGAAATTGAAACTGAAGGAGAAACTTTAGACAAAGGTGAAACCTTCGGAACGGTTGAGGCTGTAAAAACGGTTTCTGACTTGTTTATGCCTGTTGGCGGAGAAGTGGCTGAGTTTAATGAAGCTTTAGCCGATGATCCTGAATTGGTTAACAAAGATCCTTATGGCGAAGGATGGATGGTGAAAGTTAAAATGAGCGATACAGCAGAGCTGAATGATTTGATGGATGCAGATGCTTATAAGGCAATGATTGAAGCGTAAAGTAGTATTGAAAAGTATATGGAAGGCATTCGGAATTTCGGATGCCTTTTTTTGTAGCTGAAATTTCGGCTTTTTATGAAATTGCAGGGGCGTCTTACAAAAACCTTAAGGCGCCCTACCTTGCTTTCAGGTGTTGTTGCCTTATGGTTAAGGCAAGTAGCGCATTTAAATTTTTAATTTAATAAAGTATTTGTTTAGTTTGAAGAAAACTAAAATTATTACCTATGAATACTTTGTTACTTGGATTTATCGGACCGCAAGAAATAATCGTTTTCCTTTTTATTATTTTAATTCCGGGTGCACTGTTTGGTGTGCTGGTAATTGTTCTGATCAGGTACCTGATACAAAAACGTAAGGCAACTCAAAACGCGGTACACCCAACAGCAAATAATCAGCAGGAGTCTATAATTCTTACAGAAAACATAAAGGAGTATTATCCGGTGAAAGAAGGGAATAGAATTACGCTTATTCGTTTTGATGAAATTGTGGATTTGTCGGCAGGAAATAATTATGTTTTTCTTACTGATCTTAGTGGAAGAGAATATGTGCTTGACAGTACTTTGTCTGAATTGGAGCAAAAATTTCCGAAAGAATTTATTCGTATCCATAAATCAACAGTGGTAAATAAACTATTAATTCATGAGGTTAAGAAACTGGGAAACGGCAGGTTTGACTTGGTAATGAAGTGTGAAAAGGAAAGAGTCGTGTCGTGCAGTAAGAGTTACAATGATAAAATCCGGGATTTAATTCACTTTTAAACAGATACAAAAAAACCGGAAATTTGATTTCCGGTTTTTTTGTATCTGTATGGTTGGTTACCCACATTTGGAGCAGCCACAAGAAAGGCAAGTTAAACATCCTTCCTGGTAAACTACTTCGTCTGAGCCGCATTCGCCGCATTTGGCATCTTCAGCAATTGTTCCGTCAGGAATAAATTTCTTTAATGCACGTGCCACACCCGCTTTCCACGAGTTAATGGTTTCGTTATCCAATTGCAGGCTGGTAACCAGTTCAACAATTTTATGAATTGGCATACCGTGGCGCAATGTTCCTGAAATTAGTTTTGCATAGTTCCAGAACACCGGGTTAAACTTGTGAGAAAGCCCTTCGATGGTTGTTTTATACCCTCGTTTGTTAATGTATTGGAAATCGTAGCGCGAGTCGTCACCTTCCCAGCTTTTAATAATGTATCCTTTTGTTACCGAGCGTGGCAGCAAAATACCATCTTCATCATCGTGTAAACCTGTAAAAATTTCATAAGGTTTCCCGTCCATCAAACCAATAAAGGCAATCCATTTTTCCTTGTTATTCTGAAAACGAACAACATCGGCTTCCAGCATTTCCGGACGTTTTGTAGGGAAAGCTCCCTTATCTTCTTTTTTCTTATTGTCATCGTTCGAGATTAACACACCGGAGCGCGATCCGTCGCGATAAACCGTAACACCTTTACATCCACTTTTCCAGGCTTCGAAATACAGTTTGCCCACCAGCTCTTCTTTTACATCGGCCGGAAGGTTTATGGTCACAGAGATGGAGTGGTCTACCCATTTCTGAATTCTTCCCTGCATGCGTACTTTATTTAGCCAGTCAACATCGTTTGATGTAGCTTTGTAGTATGGCGATTTTTCCACCATTTTGTCCAGCTCTTCCTGCGAGTAATCACGGGTAGTGTCGATACCGTTGGCTTGCATCCAGGTTTTAAAATGATGGTGGAATACAGTGTATTCTTCCCAATGGTCGCCAATCTCATCAATAAAATCAACACGAACGTCTTTATCGTTAGGGTTTACTTTCCGACGACGTTTATAAACCGGCAGGAATACTGGCTCAATACCGGATGTTGTTTGTGTCATCAGGCTGGTGGTGCCTGTTGGAGCAATGGTTAAAAGAGCAATATTGCGGCGGCCGTATTTCACCATTTTTTCGTACAAAGCCGAATCGGCTTGTTTAATACGGTTTACCAACGGATTGTTTTTTTCGCGTTCGGCATCGTAAATGGTAAAGGCGCCACGGTCTTTGGCCAGGTGTACCGACGAGCGGTAGGCTTCAATGGCAATAGTTTTGTGTATCTCTTCCGAAAAATCAGTGGCATTATCGCTTCCGTAGCGTAAGCCCAATGCAGCCAGCATATCTCCTTCGGCAGTAATACCAATACCTGTACGGCGGCCTTCTTTTGCTTTGCGGCGGATGTTTCTCCAAAGGTTAAGTTCGGTAAATTTAATTTCTTCTCCTTCCGGGTCTTCCTCAACTTTTTCCAGAATGGCATCAATTTTTTCCAGTTCAAGATCGATAATGTCGTCCATAATGCGCTGTGCATAATGAATGTGTTCTTTAAACAATTCGAAATTGAATTTGGCTTCTTTTGTAAATGGATTTTCTACGTATGAGTACAGGTTGATGGCTAATAAACGGCAGCTGTCGTATGGGCATAAAGGAATTTCGCCACAAGGATTGGTTGAAACGGTGCGGTAACCAAGGTCGGCATAGCAGTCCGGAACAGATTCGTTAATTATGGTGTCCCAGAACAGAATTCCTGGCTCGGCTGATTTCCAGGCATTTTTTACAATCTTTTTCCAAAGTTTGGTAGCATCGGTTTCTTTAGTGTACTGTGCTTTTCCTTTTATAGGGTATTGCTGTACATAGCTTGTTTCGGCTTCAACCGCTTTCATAAAGTCGTCCTGAATTTTTACCGAAACATTTGCGCCTGTAACTTTACCCTGCTCCATTTTTGCATCGATAAAACTTTCCGAGTCGGGGTGCTTTATTGATACAGAAAGCATCAACGCTCCGCGACGGCCGTCTTGAGCAACTTCGCGTGTTGAATTGGAGTAGCGTTCCATAAAAGGAACAATACCAGTTGATGTAAGCGCCGAGTTTTTTACCGGCGAGCCTTTTGGGCGAATGTGTGAAAGGTCGTGCCCCACGCCTCCGCGTCGTTTCATTAATTGAACCTGTTCCTGGTCAATTTTCATAATTCCTCCGTACGAATCTGAATCGCCGTCGTTACCAACAACAAAACAATTCGATAGCGAAGCGATTTGGTAGTCGTTTCCAATACCGGTCATTGGTCCGCCTTGCGGAACAATGTATTTGAAATCTTTTAAAACGCTGTAGATTTCTTCCTCGGTTAACGGATTTGCGTAGCGTTCTTCAATACGTGCGATTTCTTTAGCAAGTCGTTTATGCATATCGTCGGGCGTTAACTCAAAAATATTTCCGAACGAATCTTTTAGGGCATATTTGTTTACCCATACTCTTGCTGCCAAATCGTCTCCTTTGAAGTAATCGAGCGAGGCATTTACTGCTTCATCCTGAGCGTAAATTTTTTTGCCCGCAGGGGCTTTTACAGATACTTCGTTTACTGCCATTTTTTTCCTGTAAGTGTATTAAAAGTTATAAGAATGTAAACTTGATTTTTCTAGGTTACCAGCACAACCAAATTGTGTAACGCAAGATAAAACAGAATTCAAATATTTGGAAAATTTTGATGAACAAATTAAATAAAAGTTATCAACTTTGCTTTGTTACATTATTGATAATGAGTGCAATAGATATTTGATAGTTAAAAAAAGTTTACCAAAACTGCAAATATTTGTTATGTGATTAAGTTTTTTGTTAACTGAATATTAGTTGGAAAAATTCAATTTTTTGATGATTTTTTTGCTAACAAAAAGCGTGCTAATTATCAGTTTTTGTTAAAAACTTTATTTATGATAAGTTTTGTAGAACCCACATTTTTTTCTACGTAATTTTTGCAAATTTCAGAAGCTTTTTGCAGGTTCTCATTTTCGTTTAAAAGCTTGGTGAGTGCAGCTTTCAGTTCGCTATAATTGTTTACGGGGAAAGCACCTTTTTTATCTACCAGATCAACAGCTTCTTTAAATTTTAGGTAGTTTGGGCCGAATAAAACAGGTAGTTTAAAAGTGGCTGCTTCTAGTATATTGTGAATACCTACACCAAAGCCACCCCCTATGTATGCTATGTTTCCATACTGGTAGAGCGATGATAATTTCCCGATAGAATCAATTATTAACACATCGTA
This sequence comes from uncultured Draconibacterium sp., assembly GCF_963676735.1. Lineage (NCBI taxonomy): Bacteria > Pseudomonadati > Bacteroidota > Bacteroidia > Marinilabiliales > Prolixibacteraceae > Draconibacterium > uncultured Draconibacterium sp. Next base: position 4,719,474 of record NZ_OY781464.1, read on the forward strand.
TGCGTTTATGTCGGAAATTATGGCCTGGCTAAAACAAATGGCCGGTTTTTTTAACAATTGTTGAATTCTGTTAATATTAGCCGAAGTTACCTCGTGTGGCGCTATTATAAACTTAATGTTGTTGCTGTTGTTAATAAACGCTGCAAGCAGCTCCTCATCGGGCTTCCAGGTACTTCCGGCAATCAGGGTTACAGTTTCGCCCTTAAATTTTTCCACAATTTCGAACTTTTTTGCACCTTTTGCAATTTGTGCAACACGATCAAAACGGGTATCGCCGGAAATGGTAAAATGATTTATTCCGGCATTTTGTAAAAGTTGGGCCGATGATTCATTCTGGATAAAAATATGTTGAAAGTTGTTTAGCATTTTTTTGTACCACTTGCCCCAGGGCGTGGGTTTAAAAAAATGCTGATTTTCTCTGAAAATAGCTGAGATAATGTAGAGTGGAACTTGTTGTGCTTTTAGTTGCGAAATATAATTGTACCAAAATTCATATTTTACAAAGAATGCCTTTTCGGGTTGTGTAAGCCTGATAAATTCTTTTGCATTTTTTGGGGAATCCATGGGCAGGTATAAAATTATATCTGCTGATTCATAGTTTTTTCTGATTTCGTATCCTGATGGAGAGAAGAAAGTAAGAATGATTTTGTATTCCGGGTATTGATTTTTTATTGCTTCAAGTACCGGTCGCCCTTGCTCAAATTCGCCCAACGATGCACAATGAAACCAAATGTATGAAGCTTCTTTGTCAATTGCTTTTTTCAGTTTTTTCTTCCAGTTTTTTCGGCCTTTCACAAAAAGCCCCGCCTTTTGGTTAAACAGTGCTGCAACGCGTATAGCTGCTCCGTAAAAAAATATGCCCAGATTGTAAAGAATACTCATCATGTAATTATCAGTAATGCCTGCGATTATTCAGGTACTCGTATATGGTTACGTTTATTAATAACAATAAAAATAAATAGCCAATTCGTTCAACCGGTACCCCAAAAATACCTATCCCAATTACATGTGCTGCATTGTAAATAATAGTGGGGAACGAATTTAAAATGGCTGAAACGATTAGAAAAGGAATTAAAGAAATGGCCAGGGTAAGATAAAATTTGGTATAGTATTTTTTAAAACGGTTGCGGAATATGGTGTAAGCCAGGTAAATAGCCGACAGAAAAAATGTGAAAAAAGTAAACATACGCGTACGAAATACGTAGGCACAAATTCCTGTTGCAATTAGTAGTGCAAGGCTAATAATCACGCCGGTATTCGGTTTTTCAAAGTCTTCAAAGCGTACCTTTAGCCATTCGTAGATATACACCGATGAAAGGGGAATAATAAAAAATGAAAGCCATTCTTCAAGCGGTAATTTCAGGAGTTCGAGACCTGTCAGGTAGTCGGGATTAAAGCTCCAGATTTCCATTTGAACGAACCTGATGTCCCACATGATGAAAATGGCACCGGCAAAAATTGATGCAGGAACAAGGTATTTTAATCTGAGTACAAACCGTACTTTTTTTTGAAAGCTAAGCCCTGCCGGAATAACAAGGTAGCTGAGCAATAACAACAGGTACGACAGGTTTTTTATTTCCATCAATAAAAATTTTGCACAAAGGTATTTTATTTGATGAATATGCTGGCGTGGCCCTTCTTAATTTTTATTGTTTCCAATGCTGTTCAAGCCACTTCACAGCTTCTGCTCGTTTGTCAGAAAAGGTTTCAGCATTTATTTTATGCAACTTCCACTGCAAGTCAAATTCGATTGATTCGCCAACTTTCAGCTTTTTTTCAGGGCTCAGGCATTCCAGTTCGGTGAAATCGGTGCAGGTAAAAATGGTTGCGCTGGTGCCACCATCGGGATAGCTTTCTCTGGGGTTGAAACTGAAGAACTGGCCAAAAACCAAATCATTAAATAAACCGGCTACCCAGCCTTTCGAATCGGTTCCCATTTTCTGAAATAAACCGCTTGCCGGAATCAATTGCCCAACATTGTCGTGTTGCGAGTAGTTTTCAGAAGCTGAGTTTATATTGTCGGGCCAACGCTGAAATTCGATGCTGTTTTTAAAAATGCTGTTCTTGCTCAAGGGCAAAAGCCCGGCTAAAGGATTTTTTATTTTGCTTAAATTCCAGATTGTAACCGGTATTGGCTCAAGGCTTTTTTGATTCCCCGCTTTCATTTTAATCATACTCTGTTTAATATTCACGGTGGCTTCAGTTTCTTCCAGCGTAATGGTTCGGGTAACTTTAGTGCCAATATAATCACTAACCCTGCTTGTAATTTGCACACCGTTTTTAAGCAGTTCGTATTCCCATGGCGAGCCATCAATCCATGGGTCGGAGAGGCTCCGGTTGCCATTAAGCGTAACAAAGGCATCCTGAGCAGTTGGCCATATTCGGTCTCCTCCAAAATTGGCATGCGCCAGCTCTCCGTCTACTTTATATGGATGTTCGGCACTAAAAACCCTGCCTTGCATTGCGGTGTTCTCATAAAGTAAATTTTCTTTGCCCAGGTAGCTAAAATGCATAATTCTACCAATTTGGGGAACTACTACCACTCTTATTTGTTTGTTGGTAAGTTCGATGGCATTTTCCCAGCCTTTGTAGTTTATTGGCCGGGTGGTAACCTGTGCCTTTGCAGCAATAGTAATTTGAGCCATGAGTATGAGTAAGATGAATTGTTTCATTTGTTATTTGCCTGATAAGTTTGGTTAAGTTCTAATTTATTTAGCTACAAAGATGCAAATAAGATGAAATTTTTAACGGGTAGTTTTTTTGCTGATTGCAATGGTGTTTTTTCAAAAAAAAGCGCAGCAATTATTTTATTGCCGCGCTTTTTTTAACCGGTTTTACTGTTAGTAAACAATCCTGGCCTGTTTGGCAGGGTCAGTTCCGCTGGTAATTACACCCATTTTAAATGCGTAACTGTATTCTTTTTCAGTTAAGCGATATTGGTCGTGGGTTAAGGCGCCCCAGCTATTGTCGCCACCAACACCCATTTGTTTAAAGTCGATGTTTACTGATGTCAGGTCGCGTGGTTTAACATCGGTGGTATGCCGGTTTACCACTTTTACGCCTTCGCGCTGGCGGCCATCGGTACGTTCCAAACTTTCAAAATCTTCCATAATGTTATGGTGGGCGCTAACCTCTAACAAAGGTATACCTGAAAACAATAGTCCGTTGCCTGCATTATCGGTAATACTCATCCAGCGTACATCAGTTTTGTTTCCGTTTTCCTGTGGGCGCAGGTAGGCCCAATACTGGTCGGCAACACTTCCGCCGTACAAGCCAACAAAAGCAGCAGTTTTTCTGTCGCAATACGATTCCTGAGGGCCACGTCCGAACCAGTTCATCTGGTCAAAACTGCGTGGCATCTGCAGGTTCATTCCCATCCGAACAATTTCAGGCAGGTCTTCGGCGGTCATTTTAAAATGGTTGCGAACCACTATTTCGCCGGTGCCATAAACCGTGTAGTTGGTTTCGTATTTGGCAATGGTGTTTCCTTCCTCATCGGGGATATCAAATTTAAAGGTAACTTCTTTCCATTTTTTTCCTTTTTCGCCAACCGAGGCGTAAGTCAGCTTTCTGTTTTGGCACGCTTTTCGCCATACTCGGCTACGTTTGTGCAGGTTGTTGCCAAAGTCGTTATCAATGGGTGCACGCCAGAAATTGGGAACAGGGCCGGCCAGTAATAATTCAGTTTCGCCTTGTTTAAAGCTTGAAATTACTCCGGCTTTTTTGTCGAAAGTTACCGAAAAACCTTCTCCCGAAATAGTAGCCAGTGCTTCGCTTTCTTTCATTGTAACATCGGGCATTTGCACTTCTTTGTATTCCAGCGTTACCGGAACGGCAAAAGGAATTCTAAACTGTTCTTCAGCCAAAATCCAACTGGCCTCTACAAGGCTCCGGTCTTTTTTTAGTTTTGCCCGAACGTTCAGAAAATATTCAACATGAGCTTCAGGCGTAACATCAAAAGCAATGTTAAGGGTTTTACTTGCTCCCGGTGCAAGGTCGATATCATCAATATTTCCACTGTCAACAATTTTCCCGTCGGCTGTTACTTCCCACACAAAGTCGAACTCCGAGAGGTTCATAAAAACGTATTTGTTGCTGATTTTTATGCTTCCTTTTGTTAGGTTAACAGCATCGAAACCAATGTGCTGATACACTTTTTTTACTTCAAGCAGGTGTGGTTTAACGGCACGGTCAGGGTTAACCAATCCGTTGTTGCAGAAGTTGCCATCAGATGGAACAGTGTCGGGGCCAAAGTCGCCACCGTAGGCCCAAAATTCTTCGCCTTCATCGTTAGTGGTTAATAAGCCCTGGTCTACCCAGTCCCAAATAAATCCGCCTTGTAAAACTTCGTATTTTTCAATCAGGTCCCAATAGTCTTGTAAATTACCCACGCTGTTACCCATAGCATGAGCATATTCACACTGAATAAGCGGTTTGTTGGCTTTTTCTTTGGCAAAGCGTTCCATGCCTTCAATGCGCATGTACATGGGGCAGTTTATGTCTGTGTTTTCGCCTCCATGCGCTTGCTCGTACTGCACAGGGCGGGTGTTGTCAACCGATTTCAGGTAATTGTAAGTAGCCATAAAGTTTACGCCGTTTCCGGCCTCGTTGCCAAGCGACCAGATAATTACACAAGGTTGATTTTTGTCGCGCTCAAACATGTTTTTTGTGCGGTAGAGGTGTGCTTCTTTCCAATCTTCGTTTTTTGCAAGCGATTCAGGACCGTAACCCATTCCGTGCGATTCGATGTTGGCTTCGTTAACAATGTACAAGCCGTATTTATTGCACAGCTCGTACCAAAGTTCAGGTTGTGGGTAATGCGATGTACGTACCGCATTTAAGTTATTTTCTTTCATGGTTTTTATATCGAGCAACATGGTTTCTTTGTCCTGAACATGGCCGGTTTTATCGTTGTGCTCGTGTAGGTTGGCTCCTTTTAGGTAAACATACCGGCCATTTACCCGTAGCGTGGCATCAATTATCTCAATACGGCGGAAACCCACATCTTGGCGGATAACTTCAACAACTTCTTCACCGTTTTTCAGGGTGATTACCAATTCGTAGAGATTCGGGATTTCGGCCGACCATTGTTTTACATTCGGGATTTCGGCTTTAAAGTTTACTGAGGTTCCTTCAGTTGTTTCAGAAAATTCTTTTACAACAGTGCCGTTATCAGAAAGAGTTGCTTCAACAGTTAAGACGCTTTTGTTGGCCAGTTCAACATCAAGCGAAAATAAACCGCTTGTATAAGTGTCGTCGAGGCTTGAACCCACCCGGTAATCTTTTATGGCTTGTGGCCCGCGTGCCATCAGGTACACATCGCGGGTAATACCACTTAAGCGCCAAAAATCCTGATCTTCGAGGTAAGAGGCATCACACCAGCGAAAAATTTCAACAGCCATTGTGTTTTCTCCGGGAACAAGGTGGTTGGTAATGTTAAATTCGGCAGGAGTTTTACTGTCTTCGCTGTAGCCTACAAATTGCTCGTTCACCCAAAGGTTCATGCACGACGAGGCGGCGCCAAAATGTACGATAATTTCCTTTTCGTTCCAGCTTTCGGGTAGTTCAAAAGTACGTTTGTACGAGCCAACCGGATTGTAGTGCTCCTGAATTAGGGGAGGTGTTTTGGCATGTGGATATTTTACGTTGGTATAAATGGGGTAATCAAAACCTTCCACTTCCCAATTTGATGGCACTTTAATTTCATCCCAGTTGCGGGTGTCAAAATCGTTTTTGAAAAACCAAAACGGGCGTTCAGAAGGGTTTTGTGCCAAATGAAATTGCCACGTACCGTTTAAGGATTTTACAAACGGCGACTGCCATTTGTCTTCGGTTCGGGCTTGTTCTGCCGACGAAAATGGGATAAAATACGCATGTGGTGCTTCTTTGTTTACCTGGCAAATTGTTGGATCTTCCCAGGGTTTAGGGTTGGGTTCTTCGTAGGGTACATTTGAATAATCGGTGTAAGTTGTGCACGAAACGAAAGTGCTAAGTACAATGGTTAAAATGGTTAGCATGTAATTGCTTTGTTTAAACATATTAGTATAGTTTTAGTAAATGATATTCTTTTTTTTTAAGACGATAAAAATAGGCGAAAGACCTACATACGCTGAAGTTTTTCACTAAAATAGTGTTTTTCTGATAAAAAAATGGTTTGAAAGTTTTATCGCTTTCAAACCATTTTTGCAGGTGGGTTACAGGAAAAGAAACAGCAATTGTTTTTAAAACAATTTTGCCACTTTTTCTTTCACCTCGTTTTCATCCGGATTAATGTCAAAAATAATCTCCGGTTTCAAATAGAATAATTCATTTTCGGCTTTAAATTTTTCTTCACCGCCTCCTGTAATGTTCAGCATAATCAGGTCGTCTTTTTTTACGGTGCCATTTTTTGCAGCTTCAATTAAGGTTGCTGTGGCAATAGCCGATGCCGGGTGGATGTCGTTGCCTTCGGTTTCGAGGAACAATTTTCCGGCTTCTGCGGCTTCGTCGTTGTTGGCCAGCAATACTGATCCGCCGGCATCTTTCATAGCATCGTATAAACCGCCGGCAATTGGGTACGGAGGTTTGCGGTTCGATAAAACTTTGGCAACAATCTCTTCTACCTGTTCGCGGGCCAGGTCGTCATCTAACGGAAGCATGGCACGCGAATCGGCTTTCCAGGCGTCGTGAATGGGTGTGAATGGCGTATTCTGCGAAACCATAAGTTTCATTTTTTTGTTTCCAAAACGCCCATCTTCAATCAAACGTAAATTAGCTTCCCAGGCAGCAATAGCGCCCGTACCACTACCAATGGCCTGGAAATAATAATCGGGAATTTCGCCGATTGTGGTGGTTGCCGAGAGCATGGTTGTTGCCATTCCGTCGCGGCGCGCTACATTTTTGGCACCTCCTTCAGCCACAAATCCATCCATTCCGGCAACAATGTTCGACAGGTGAATGGCATCAAAATAGTCGCTTCCGGTTTTGCTGCATATCAATTTTACACAGTCGTTTATCGGGGCATCAAACCACAGGGCGTTGATGTTGTCTTCAGGCACACAAATAAGCAATGGAATGTTGTTTTCGGAGCACACCCGCGCAAAAGCACGCGAGGTATTTCCGGCAGAAGCCACAACCAAAACCTGGTTCATGTCTGCTGTCATTCGGCCACATACCGAGTAGGCTTCCGTTTCTTTAAAAGAAGCTGTTTTCATGCTGGTGCCTTTTTCGGGCCAGTAGCCGCTAAAGGTAATCCACAAGTTATCGAGCCCAAGTTTTTTTGCCAGTCCTTCGCTTTTGTAGGTAACCGGTGCCGAAGAGCCTTCAAGCATGCGGCCAATGGGTAACCAGTCGGCAAATTTGTACAAACCCCACGAGTCGTCCTTTACATCAATTTGTTTTTTATCGTAAATGGCTCTTATAAGTGTGGGGTCAGCCTCGCCCGGAGCATCAAGCATCCAGCCTTTATCTTCAAATTGTTTTCCTGTTTTAAACGATTTCAGGATGTATTTTGTGGGCGAAAATTCCTTGCTCATTTTACGTCTGTTTTTTTTATTGAAGGACAAATGTAGAAAATGAGACGGGAATACAAATGAGAACGGCCAAAAAACAAAAGCTGGTTTTTGAATAATTTACACTACATTTTATGAAATAGGGAACAGGCAAAGCTTGTGGGCTTTTATTTGGATTGATTTTGAATTGAAGGGTATGCTTTTATAAATGAGCCAGATGCATTTACTTTAATAGCCGAAAAAATCTAAACCAAAACAAATGAACTGGAAAAAATTTTTCATCACGGTTTTTAGAATAGTTATTGGCTGGCACTTTTTATATGAAGGTTTGGCAAAATTGCTTGCCGGTAACTGGAGTGCCGCCAGCTATTTGTCTGATGCAACCGGTCCTTTCTCGGGCTTTTATCATTGGATGGCCAGCTCCGATTGGGCGTTGGCTGTTATTGATCCCATAAATATTGCAGCGCTTATTTTAATTGGAGTAGGGCTTTTTTTGGGACTTGCCATTCGCTTGTCGGCTGTTTCGGGAGTGGTTTTGCTGCTTTTGTACTACTTTGCCTATCCGCCCTTCGGAAGTACGCTGCCATTAATGGCTGATGGAAACTTGTTTATTGTTAACCGTAACCTTATTGAAGCACTGGCCTTGCTTGTTTTATTTGCATTAAACGAAAAGGGTTGGGGAATTTATGCTTTGCCGGTTTTTGCCAAAAAGAGGGCCGAGGTGGTGGATGAAAAGCCGGCTGCAGTTAAGTCGCGGCGCGAGGCTTTAAAAAATCTGGCCACTATACCTGCACTGGGGGTGTTGGGCGTTGGAGCCTTTAAGCAATCGCAGAGATTTGGGGTGGATACGCTTTCAGGCGCAACCATAAAAATAGGTGGTACCGATATAAAAGAGCTAAAGGGCGAGCTGCCTAAAGGAAAAATAGGGTCGCACGAAATTAGCCGTTTGGTGGCCGGCGGTAATCTTATTGGCGGTTGGGCACACTCGCGCGATTTGCATTATGTGCCCTCGCTATTCAGAGCTTACAATACCGAGCGAAAAATTTTTGAAACGCTTATGCTGGCTGAAGAAGCCGGGATAAATACCATAAACATTGGATTTCCAACCAATGCTACCATGCAAAAATACAAACAACTTACCGGAAGTAAAATTAAGGTGATTACCCAGGTGGCTCCTGATGTAAAAAACAACGACTACCTTGTGAATATTAATAAAGCCATTGATTTTGGTGTCGACATTATTCAAATTCAGGGAAACCATTGCGACTGGATGGTGCGCGACAATAAACTGGATAAGATTGATTTAATGCTGGAACATACCCGGAAACAAGGTTACACCGCCGGGCTGGCCTCGCACACTGTTGATGCACTGATTGCCTGCGAAGAACAGGGCATTATTCCGGATTACTACATGAAAACCATGCACCACGACAACTATTGGTCGGCACATCCGCGCGAAAACCGTGTACCTTACGAAGTGGATGGAAAACGTAGCGTGGACCATAACCAGTTTCACGATAATTGTTTTTGTTTGTTCCCCGACAGAACCATTGAATTTGTAGAGCGGGCAACCGTTCCGGTGATGGGTTTTAAAGTGCTGGCTGCCGGTGCCATTAAGCCCGAAGATGGTTTTAACTGGGCTTTTAAAAATGGTGCCGATTTTATTTGCGTGGGAATGTTCGATTTTCAGGTGGTAAATGATGTGAACATCACCATTGATACCTTAAATAACTTGAAGGGACGAACGCGCAAATGGTACGGATAGTTTGTTTTTAATTATTGGTAACAATCCGGGCAATTTTCTCCGGATTGATTTCGTTGGGTGCCAGGTTATCGAAATTTACTTCAACACGCAAGGCTCGCAACCCCGATGCGCCCTTCAGGTCTTCCAGTTCCAGTTCTTCAATTGTTGGGGCAAGGTAGCCTTGTGCTATCAGGTAATCAATGTATTTTTTATATTCCTGAATTTCGTCGGCATGCGAATAAATAATGGCAATTTTTCCAACCTGTGTAATTCGTTCGTTGCTGCCGTTAATGCGCGCTTTGTCAATTCTTTTTTTGGTTATCTCGTACCGAATGTTGTAGGCACCGGCCACATCAAACTTTTTCTCATCTTGCCTGAACTCAATACTTAATGGGTTGGAATGCACCAGGATAAGCTGGGTAATATCGAGCTTGGTAGCCAATTGTGGTTGAAGTAGTTTTATGCTGCGTGCCACTTTTACCTTAACCAGTAGTTGCCACAGCCTGATATTTTTCAGATAAATTGTGTTGTAGTTCAGGTTTTTCACCAACGATTGCCCAATGTAGGCATTGTATTCAACACCATCGGTTTGGTATTTCTCGAAATAGTGCGGAAAAACAGCCTGCGCTTTATGTTGCTCAATGTCGATAATTTCGCTAACGGTATTGCTTATTTTTGTTAAGCTGTTTTCAAAATCCCTGCGTTTTTTATACACTACTTTCAGCTCCGGATCAAGCGATGAAAAATACACATCAACAGGCTCGCTTAAATCGGCGTAGCGCTCTTTTAGCAGGCTTAAAACCGGGTTAACTTCTTTTTTCAGAAACTCAAGAATAACCACTTCGTCGCCAGCTTTTAAGCCGCTTTTAACGGTGTTAATGTTTTGCTGAATGTTAAAGCAAATGTCGTCGAGCAGCGGCATATCTTTTAGCTGTATGGCATAGTTTAAAATGTCGCGGGCGTGTTCCAGCTGCTCTGTTAAATCCTCTTGAATGGCCATGTTGCGCTCCAGCGATGAGCCTCGAATATCGGCAGCCCCATAAATAGGCACCACATCGGGGAACACTATTTTCTCCATTGGTACCTGATTGCTTTTGTTGGTATGGCTTAAAAAGCGCCCTACGGCCTCCCGGAATCGCCACTCTATTGTTGGGTGAATGGCTGTAAATTCATCCTGAATAACTGCTCTTATTTTATCATTCCATTCTTCTTTTGAGCGTTTCAAAGCCAGCGCAAAAGTAGGAAATACGTCGTGTAGTCTTTTTATTTGAAACATGCTGATGTTATCGGGTGCTGCACAGGCAAACTCCAACATTCCAACAGGTTGCTCATCAATAAAAAGCGGAACAATAGCCAGACTTCTGATGCCTGCATTTAACAGGTTCTGTACCACCAGGTCGTTGGGTTGCTCACTCAGATCGGAAATATTTATGATGCGGTTTTCAGTAAAAGCTTTTTCGTAAACCGAACCAATGTAGTCGCTGCATTGAAGCTCCGATCGCGGAATTATGGTGTTCCAAATCAGGTTAATGTTCAGGTTGGCATCGGCATCGGGGGCAACCGCCATACCAAATTTTAGTTGTGGATTTTCAAACAGTGCACACATACGCTTCTGCAGTACCTCAAAACCTTCATTGGTTTCAATGGTTTTTTTATCCAGCAAATCGGTTTTAAGCTGCGAGATCACAAAATCCTGTGTAATATCGGTAAGGCTAAAATGCATAAATCCTGAGAATTCGAAATTTTCAAGCGGGATTTTCGAGTTCCAGAAATTCAGGTCTTCGGTATTGTCAAAAAGTTCGGCAATTTCTTTTGACGATAGTTTTGGGTGTTTTTTAATTTCGTTTATTTCCAGGTATTCGGTGTGAATGCGCTTTCTTAAGTATTTAACCGAACCGTTGTTGGTATTGGTAACCCGGTAGGTAAACGGAATGTCTACATCAATACTGTAATTGTAAAATTTTTCGAGAATGATAAGATAGGCCTGGTAAAGCTTGGCGATGAGGCTAAGGTCCTGATCTCCATCCATGGCAATTTCAAAATGCCGGGATTTACATCCGGCGGCCTTGTTGTACAACTCGCTTGCAAAAAAGGGCTCCGAGGCAAACGGAAGAGAGCAGGCTTCCAAATCGCTGTTGTGGCGCAAGGGGCTTATTACAAAAGCCATAAGTTGCTTCACCAGTTGCGGGTGGTTGTTTAAAACTTCATCTGCGCAAATTGGGGCATTCAGTTCGGGTGCTTTGTTTACGGCAGCCAATGTGGCTTTTGCCATTTTTTGCATGGGGTGGTCGGTTGTGGAGCTGATTTGTTTAATCTGTGCGATTAGCGTTTTAAAGCTAAGTACCGAGTTAAATGGCAACTGGGTTAGCGAGCAGTTAATATGTTTTCCTGTTTTCATATTGTTTAGCCTGTTGTTAAGTGAGCACTTTTCACTGAAAAGTATAACGCGTCGCTTGCCCTTAAAGTTTTGTAAGCTATGCGTTAACTACCTACTTATCTGCTGTCAAAGATATTGTTTTGGATAGAAAGTGGGGCTAAAAAAAGTTCGGACTGCCTGAAAGACAGTCCGAACTGATATTTATGCTTGCTAAAAAACTGTGTTTTTAGTATCGAAATCCGCTTTGCGGAATTTTGTTAAAACGGCGGTTCATCTTGTGTTCGCCGTCAACAAAAATTTCCATTACATAGCGTCCTTTTTCCAAATGCCGGAGATCGAGGCCGGTTTGTGCATCTTTAATGTTGGTATATTCATGTGTTTCAATGTATTCGCCATCTTTAGTAATGCGCACTTTTAAAGTTGATTTTTTGTTGGTAGTGGTGTAAATGGTAGCGTAGTCTTTTACCATGCGCGGATAAATATTTACCGAAAGATGGGAGACGGTGGTGTCTACTTTAAAATCGTCATCGGTTCTGAATGCAAAGAACTGACCGTTGCCGCAATCGCTTTCAAACAAATGAATAAGGTTGCCTGCCGTGTCTTTTAAGCGGAGGCGGCCATAACCGGCATCGGCCAAAAACCAGAATTCCAGTCCTTCGCCTGCGGTATCAACCAGATTTAGAAAATAATTCCCTTCCGCTAATTCAAGTGTATCAACATATGTAGTGGCCGAATCCAACATTTCAGGAGTTTTGGAATAAAGCGTGTCGTAGCTGCTGTTCACAATGTGTAACCAGTTGTCTTCCGGTTTATTGTTGGTCATAAATTCAACTACAAATTTCGATGGAATTGTTGCGATGCTTTCAAACTCAACTTCCATGTTGTTGTCAGCGTCCCACTCGTCTTCTTTGCCGTTGGGTTCTTCCAGAATTACCGCAAATGAATTTATGCCCTCGTTCATGTCAATTTCACCCGGAAGCGTAATGATGGCTGCCTCGTAAAATCCGAGGTTGCCTTTCCAGTTATACGTTTTTTCGCTGAATCCTTTGGTTTTATAAATGATCTTCAGTTTGTTCAAATCGCTTTTTCCGAGGTTTCTGATTTTGATGATTGGACTGAATGCGCGTGGATTAAAGCGATTGTAATTGTCCTTTAAATTAGGGGCAATAATTTCTTCAATAGCAACGTCGTTTTCGCGATTGGGTGCTTCAAACTGAAAGAAGTAGGAGGTAATTTGTTCGCGTGGCTGGTCTTTGTTGGTGGCCGTAAAGGGTTCCATATCCAAATCGAGCTGATGCCTGTTTTTGGTAAGCGGAATGTCAACTACATCAGGGACCTGTAAATCGCCGGGGCACCAGTAAGCGCGGTCGAAAATCCAGGTACCGCCCTGTGGGTAAAGCGGATTGTTGCCGCAGTCTTTCCACATGTCGCGATGATCCACCACTGTTCCGTCGAATTTCAGTTCGCGCCAGCGACTGCAAAACTCGCTGCATCCGCTTGGCCGATCCATGCCGTGGCCGGTATGCTGAATTCGAAAGCGGCCAAAAGCTGCATCTTCGGCTCGGGTTATTGTTTGTGCTCCTAGTTGTTTCTCTATGGGATCTTCCGGGTCGCCGTAGCGGTAGTTCCCGTCCCACATTTTTTCTACTGAAATAAAATCAGCCACTTGTGGTCCGAAAGTTATGTCAAAATCAAGGCTTAAATCCCAGCCCAAATCCGGCGATTCGTAGCCCGAATGGATGTATTCAATCTCTATACTGTCGCGCAAAAATGCCTGAAAATCCGTAACATCAATGCTCCAGGTGTAGTTCCAGCCTTCTTTAAAATTGCTGCCGTAAGGGGTTAGCATTCGGCCAATTTCGTAATTGAGCAATTCGCCGTTTACGCCACCTTTTCGAAGTATTTTTACACGGTCCATGTAATCCCAGTGGGCAATGGCCCTGTCTTGCGGATAGGCTAAGGTAAGGTTAAGTACCACCTTGCGTATTTCCTTATCGGGTGTAGGAAAAACACCCCACTGTACAAAACTTTTTACGCCTTTTGAGGGGTCGGTGTTTATCAGTACTTTATCGTGTGTTTTAACATTTATGGTTTGAGCCAGGGCTGTATGCAGTGCTGCAACAAAGACCAAAAACAGTGTAATTTTTTTCATGCTTAATTTATTGGTTTAAAATAAGTTGAATATCCTGAGAATTTTGCTTGTTGGTAGCTATTGAAAATTCTTCGTTTATTTTTTCTTCAGGATGGGTGACAACAAAACGGTAGGCCGTATTTTTTTTAAGTTTAAACTGAAGAAAGCGATTCATGTCATCGGTTGTTGCAGGAGAATAGCCAAAATCAATTCTTTTGTCATCAGTAAAAACATCCACCCGGCAGCTCAATCGGGCCTCGCTGGTTTGGGTATCGGCATTGGCAAATACCACCACATTGGCCAGTAGTTCGTTGGGCTTAAGTTGGCTGTTTTTTAATGAATTCTGATAAATGTTGATGTAACGTTGCGTAACATTATGTCCCCAGATGTAGGGTTTGTTATCTGTAACTCTAGCCTTCATTTTTTCAAAACGCGGACGCACCTCTTCAGGCAATTTGTTTAGCTCTGTAACCTGCATGGCATACGGAGCGTCAACGGCTGCATAGTACGGCAGTTGTGTTGGTTTAAACGATGCAGCATAAATCCAGTGCAACATGTGATCGGGGTCGGCTTTTCCGGCATCGGCCACAAACCACGACTGGTCTAAGGTATCGGGGTAATATTCGATAAAATGCCATTGTCCGTTAATCCACACTTCGCTCCAGGTGTGATTTCCCTTGTAGTTGGTCCACATGGCGGTTCCTGCCAGGCGCGAAGGAATGCCAACCGAGCGGTAAGCATTGGTTAATAAAATTGAAAGCCCGGTGCAGGTTGCCATGTGTTCTTTCATGGCCTGAAACGGGCTGATATCGACCCGTGAACGTTTGGTGTTGTATTCTACGTTTACTTCATCTTTAATATTTCGGGCGATGGCCATAATGGCATCCGTACTATTGTCCTTATCGTCGGCATATTTCGAGAATCGTTCGTAAAAATCGGGGCGCCAGTTATCCCGGTCTTCCGAAACGTTGGCGTAAGGCAACACTTCGTTTAAAAAAATAGAATCAGGAAGTGCGGCACACCATGCATATTTCTCCCGGGCTTTGTAGGCATAGCTCACATTTTCGAGCAAAAACGAGGCGCTTAGCGAAGTAAGGTCACGCTCCGGCATATAGCTGATAAGAAAGGCCATTCCTTCTTTCTGTGCTTTAGGCGCTTCTAAAAGTGCTCGTTCAAGTTCTTCCGCATTCTCGCCGGCTTTTGTAAGAGCGGTGTCTAAAAGTGCATGGTAAAACTCAGGAATCCCTTGGAAATTAGATTGACAACTGCAAAGAAAATACAACAACAGAATAAACAGGAAAGATTTTTTCATAGCTCGAGTTATTAAAATATTTTAATAATATCGCAAAACTAATAAAATAATTTATTATAAACGATAGGCTTAAGCGTCCTTTTATTGAGAAGGTACTTAAATGTTAGTTAAAGCAGGGAGGTTAAGGTACAACCCAAGCAGGAGGGCGTTAAAATAGTTGATAAACAGCCTGTTTTATGTTTGGCATTATTTTTCAGCCAGTTGAATAATGTCACGTGGTTTTAGCACCGTTGCCGGGTAGCCGTAAAGTACCGAATTTATCATGGCAAGGCCCATTTGGGTAGTATTAACCACCGCGTTTGGAGCCAGCGCTTTAATGAGTTTTACCAGCCACATAAAATAGTCGTAAATAAACTGGTAGGCTTTTGTGCGCGATTTTATGCCCCGAAGGGGGATAATTGCACCGGGCCGAAACATGTATGCTTGCTTAAATCCTAGTTTTAGTAAATCGTTTTCGGTTTTTCCTTTTACTCTGGCCCACATTACGCGGCCTTTTTCGCTCGAGTCGGTGCCTTCGCCCGACACATAGTTAAATGTCATTTCAGAATTTATCTTGACCAATTCACGCGCTAGTGCCAGTGTAAAATTGTAGGTAAGGTGCTTAAAATTGGGTTCTTTTAGTCCAACCGAGCTAACGCCCATGCAAAAAAAGCAGGCATCAAAACCACTAAGCTGACTTTTTACTTCGGAAAAATCGGAAAAATCAGCATGAATTATTTCGCTAAGTTTTGGGTTTTGCATGGCCACCGAATTACGGCCAATTACTACCACCTCCTGTACTTTTTTATGATCGAGGCACTCGAGCAGAACACCTTTGCCTACCATACCTGTAGCACCTGTTATTATTACTTTCATTTTGCTGATGGTTTAAGTTTTAGAATTACAATTTCGCTTTTTGTGCCCACGCGTATGGGCGGCCCAAAGGTGCCAACTCCCTGCGAGGTGTAGATGGAGGTGTTTTTAAATTTTTTTAGCCCTTTGTTGTACTGATAAACTCCGCGTACCACAAAATTAAACGGAAATAATTGTCCGTTGTGGGTGTGCCCGGCCAGGTACAGGTTTACACCGTATTTATTGGCAAGTTCTATTCCGTCGGGGCTATGGTGCAGTAAAACCGTGGGTTTGTCAGGGAAAATATTCAGCTGGCTAAGTACTGATTGCATACTTGGTTTGGCAGCGGTGCCATGCATTCCGGGGTCGTTGTTGGTAGCTCGCATGTGGTTGAGCCCGATAATTTGCAGCTGATTAAAATGGGTAACTTCATTCTCCAGAACTTCAACCCCAATATGGCGTAGCTTTTGTTTTATTTCGTTGGCACCGGAGTAGCCGTCGTGGTTGCCTTCAACAAAATAAACCGGAGCATTTAAATGGGTCAGGGGTTCAAGGCTTTTGCTGGTTAACCGAATTTTTCCGTCAAACAAATCGCCCGTAATAAAAACTACATCAGGTTGTTGGGCATTGGTTTTGTCAACAATTTTTTGGAGGGTTTTTGGCCCCCAGAAATGCCCGATGTGAATGTCGGAAAGATGGGCGATGGTAATGCTGCTGTGCAGGCCCGGTATAACTATTTCTTCTTTACTTATTCTTTTATACTGCGCATTTAAAATGCCGCCGCCGGTAATGGCCACTGCCAAGGCAATGGAGGCTAATCCTTGCATTTTTGCATTTGTTTTTACAAGCAGGTTTAGTAAATCAACCGCTGCAACAGCGAGTAAAAGGTAAAGCAAAAAGCCCATAATTATTGATGCCGCAATATAAACGCTGTTGGCAAAAGTACCCTGGGCATTGGTAAATCCAATTATTCCGGCCAGCATAAAAATGGTAAGTCCGGCAAATGTAGCCAGCATAAAACGCGGGTTTCGCAAATCGAAATAGAACGAAAAACGTTTTGCCAGGTAAAAATTAGCACCGGCCAAAAGGGCAAAAAACAGGGCAAAAAACAAAAGCGGAAATAGTTGTCTCATTGTTTACTTGGTTTCCTGCATTTTTTTAACCGTTTTCAGCATCATTTTTTTAGGCATAAAAGGAATCGCCGAAATCATAATTTTCTGGGCAAAAGTTAAGCCCGATATTACATCCATTTTTCCTTTTAACATGGCTTTGTAACCATCTTCGGCCACACTACGGGCGGTAGCTGTTTTTTTAAACATAGCTGTTTTGTCCATTCCCGAGGTAGCACCGAATTCGGTTTCGGTGGCACCCGGCATCAGGTTGGTTACCGTTATGTTGGTATGCGAAAGCTCTTCTGAAAGTGCGTTGCTAAGCGATCGAACATAAGCTTTTGTGGCAAAATATACTGCCTGAAGCGGGCCTGGCATAAAACTGGCAGTTGACGAATTGTTTAATATTTTACCGGAGTTGCGTTGAATAAAATCGGGTAAAAACAAACGGGTCATGGCTGTTAACGAGGTAACATTCAGGTTGATCATAGCAACCTGCCGGTCGTAATCCAATTCATGAAATTTACCTACACCCCCAAAACCGGCGTTGTTTATCAGAATGTCAATTTCTATTCCTGCTTTTTTTAGTTCGTCGTAAATCGCTTGTGGTGCTTCGGGCTTTCCCAAATCTTTGGCTATTACCCAAACTTTCACACCGTATTGTTTTTCCAGTTCGCTTTTTAATTCTTCCAGCTTGTCTTTCCTGCGGGCAACAATTACAAGGTCGCCTCCTGTTTGGGCATGAATGTGCGACAACTCTTTGCCAATACCGGTTGAGGCGCCGCTTATAAGTGCTACATTTTTCATTTCAACATATTTTTTATTCATTACAAAATTATATGCTTGTCTGTTCAATTTCGTATACTTTTTACTGTTGGTTGAATATATTTTACCGAAAAAAAGATTGAAGAATTGTCTTGGCTGAACAAATTTCATCAAATTTTCTTATTTTAAGGCGAACGAAAGTTAATCTAAATCAACGGTTATGAAATCAACAGCCATAATTCTTTTAAGTTTCTTTTTCATTTATGCTTTTAATCATCAGTTGGCAGCCCAAAACGGAGCACAGCTGTACGGGCAACATTGTGCCTCGTGCCACGGTGCAAACCTCTCCGGAGGAAATGCCGCCAGCTTAATTGATAGAGTCTGGCAGTTTGGTGCAGAGGATAATTATGTGTTCAGAAATATAAAGTTTGGTATTGCACATTTGGGTATGCCATCATACGAGGCCACGCTAAACGATGGCGAAATTCGTGCGCTAATGGCGTATCTTCGTGAATCGGAACAAAAGGCAGGAGCCGAAAAACCACCTATCGCCAAAGAACTTGAAACACTGGATTATTTAATTGATGTTGAAGTGTTTGCTGAAGGACTTGAAATTCCGTGGGCGATTGATTTTTTAGATGAAAATACAGCCCTGGTTACAGAGCGCCCCGGGCGGCTTCGTGTGGTAGAAAACGGAAAATTGTTGGACGCTGCAGTAAAAAATACGCCGGAAGTGCTGCATGCCGGGCAGGGCGGTTTAATGGATGTGGCTATCGACCCGGATTACCAACACAACGGATGGGTTTATCTGGCCTACAGTCATGTTTTGGCTGAAGGAGATGGAAGCCAGCGACCGCCGGCCATGACGCGCATTGTACGTGGGAAAATTGAAAATAATATATGGACCAGCCAGGAAGTTTTATTTGAAGCGCCGCACGAGACTTACCGTACCACCCGCCACCATTATGGTTGCCGGATTGTTTTTGATCCGTGGGGGTATTTGTATTTTGCTATTGGCGACCGTGGAGCTGGCTACCAGGCACAGGATTTTACACTACCAAACGGTAAGGTGCATCGCATTTACAAAGATGGCAGCATTCCGGCAGATAACCCCTGGGTGGCTGAAGAAGGTGCCATCCCATCGTTGTATTCGCTGGGTAACCGCAATATTCAGGGCATGGCCATACATCCGCAAACCGGCGAGTTGTGGACAACTGAACACGGGCCAATGGGTGGCGACGAACTGAACCGCATAGAATGGGGAAAAAACTATGGTTGGGAAACCATTACCTATGGAAAAAACTATAACGGAACAATTATTACCGAAGAAACCCATAAGCCCGGAATGGAGCAGCCCAATTTGTACTGGCGGCCATCTATTGCGGTTTGTGGCCTCGATTTTTACAGCGGCGATTTGTTTAAGAAATGGAAAAACAAATTGCTGGTAGGCGCCTTAAAATACGAAGAAGTACGTTTGCTGCAAATTGAAGGTGAACGGGTTGTGCACGAGGAAGTGATTGTAAAAAACCAGGGACGGGTGCGCGATGTGTCGACCGGGCCTGATGGGGCAATTTACGTGGTGTTAAATAAACCGGGAACGGTGATTCGTTTAACACCAAAAGAATAATCGGAAAATGTAGTTTTAGTTTACAATGTCATCCAGTTCTACCTGGTTTTCAATTAAATCGGCAATGGAGGTTGCTTTCAGGTATTGAATAATTTGGTTGTTAAGTTGGCCCCAGAAGCCTTTTGAAGCGCATACTCCTTCGCGTTTGCACGAAAAGTTATGCGACAGGCAATCTACCACACAAACTCCGGGTTCAAAAGCATTGTGCACATCGTAAACCGTAATTTCTGACGGAGTTTTGGTAAGCACATATCCGCTACGTCTGCCACCTGCCTTGCTCACTAAACCTGCCACTTTTAATGCCGTAATTATGTGGTCAAGGTATTTGTACGAAATATCCTGGTTGGCAGCAATATCTTTCTGATAGATTCCGTCTTCCGAATCATTCATCGCTATTTCAAGAATAGCTCTCACTCTATATCTTGTTTTGGTACTAAATTTCAAAAGCTTTGATTTTTAGTTTACGAACTCATGTTTAAAAGCAAAAGGGTCGAGTTTGGCTTTTTCAATTTGGCCGTTAGCAACTGATCCGATTAGGAAAACGGTTAATAATAATGCTAACTTCTTTGTTGTAGTAAATTTTAAGTGTTTATGTTTCAGTAATTTATTTGGTGTTATTCATTTATTTTGCTGCTATCTGCTGTAAAACATGATTTTGTTGATTGTATAGGATAATGCAGAATGTAAGGCCTGATTATAACCTTGAAGCAGACAATCGCGTTAAAAAATATTGTTAGTAACAGAAAAATGAAGGCGGCAATTTTCTTTTTCGGATGGCTTATGGTGACAAATTGTTATGCACAAAATAATTTGTTTAATCATGAGCGGTATTTAATGGTTGAGCAGCAGCTAAAACAGCGCGGGATAAAGGATAAACGCGTACTGACTGCTTTTTCCAATGTGCCTCGGCACCTTTTTGTGCTACCCGAATACCAGAAGCTAGCCTATGCCGATTCTCCTTTGCCTATTAATGAAGGCCAAACCATATCGCAACCCTATGTGGTGGCTGTTATGACTGAGATTTTAGAATTGCAGTGTTCAGACCGGGTGCTGGAAATTGGAACCGGATCTGGATACCAGGCTGCAATTTTAGCACAGCTTTGCGATTCGGTATTTACTGTCGAGCTTTTTCAGGAACTCAGTAAAAAGGCCGGGCAGGTTTTTACGCAATTAAATTATACCAATATTTATTGTATGGTGGGCGATGGTTATAAGGGTTGGCCCGAAAAAGCGCCTTTTGATGCAATAATCGTAACCTGTTCGCCAACACATGTTCCGCAAGCATTAAAAGAACAACTGGCCGAAGGTGGCCGCTTAATTATTCCGGTTGGCGACCGAGGGATTCAGCAATTGGTATTACTGCGGAAAAAGAAAGGAAAAGTAAGCGAAAAACGTATTTTACCTGTTCGTTTTGTGCCTATGCTAAACAAAAAAGGAGGCAGTTATTAAAACAGTTTATCTGTTTCTGATAAATAACGATTAAAAGGCTTAGCCAATGTGTAAAACAATTCTTCTGAGTGGTATGCTCTTTCTGTTCTGTGTATTTAGTCATCATAATAAGTACAAAAATGTGCTTCCGCATACAAGTGCCGGTAATCTGAAACTCGCTCCTCAGCTTAGTGTGGAACGGCCCGATTATCCATCGCCGGTAATTTCAACCAACAATAGAGAATATGTGCTGGTAAAAACAAAAGATGAAAGGTATACCTGGTTTGATGCCACGGTTGAAAATGGTGCTCCTTTTAACTATAAAAAAGGACTTTATGGTAAGGGGAACCAATTGCTGGCCGATGAAAATGATTTTCCGCACTTTGCAAAATATGGAATACATGCTGTAGAGGAATTAAGAAATACTAAAATTATAACAGGATTATCGGTAGCTAAAATTACCGTTGATGCCCGGCCATGGGGGGCGTCGGGTGTTGGCTTTGTTGCTCCAGACGAAACTATTCTGTCAGTAATTTACGGCGATAATGAGACGGTAAATAATATGCAGCTAAGTCACTGTGATATGGCCCGCCCTCTTTTTCATTTTTGGAATATTATGCACGATTTTGATAAACTCTTTAACGCGGATGAAAGCCCAGCAAAACCAGAGCCTGTAGCCTTAATCTACAACGGATTAAAAATTGAATTTAAAGTGCATGGAAGCAGAGGTTGGCAGGAATCGGTATTTAACGACGAGATTCTGGGTACCGGACATATTGAGTTGTGGCGGGAAACTACCTCTCAAGAAAAGGAGTTTCTGAAAAAGCATTATGCGAATCTTAATCAAGAAGAATTGAACGTGCTTGAACAAAAGCTAAAGTATTTGCATACCGGTGAAATGGTATTTTTTTACATTAACCGCTATGGTTTTTACGAAGGGCATACCGAGTACCGCGTTGATCCGGTAACGGTTGCATTTTTGTTTGGGTTAAAATCTATTGAGGAATTGCACCGGTTGGCAAACGGTGATCTCTATGCTTATTTCACGACCCATTTTATTGAAAATCCTGAATAAGATGAAAACCTGGTTGAAATATTTACTGGTAATAATTCTTTCGTATTTGGTAGTTCCGGCCTTTTGTCAAAACCGAGAGGCGGAAATTGATTCGCTGGTTGAAAAAATGCGCACCGTACATAAAGACTGGAGCTCCTACTCCGAAGCACTGGTTCGTATCGGTGAGCCGGCTGTTCCGGCATTAATCGAGAATGCCTTAAACAAAGAATTAAAACAGTGGAACCGACGAATTTCCATGGTTACATTAAATAATATTCATTCGGCCTTGTGGGTTGAACCGGCACTTCAGATTTTGTTTGACGAAGAAGAACCTGAAGAAAACCGAAATCGTGTTACGGCCGGATTGGTTGGTTTCGACCTATCAGAAGTAAAACAAAAGTTGTGGGCGAGGTTTGTTGAAACGGAGAATCAGTTTTATAAATCGAATATGGCTAATTTGTTGATGACAGCAGATACAGCTTTGACCTACCGTGCATTTTTTGAACTTTACCATACTCAGGATGGCCACATCAGACGAAATGCTTTGCAAAAACTGGTACAGCTGCGGCAGGATGAGGCAATAAATTGGTATGTAAAGGCACTGGTGGGAACCGATTGGATGACGGCAAATTTGGCCATGGATAGTTTGATAAATGCTGCAAAACCTGATGATAAACAATTGATGGCCGCATTTTACGCCACCGAAACGAATGAGGAAGTAAAGTGGCGAATTGTTTACGTTTTGGGGCAACGAAAAAATATTGCCTACATTCCTTTTTTATGCCAGGCACTAAAACACAACAGCTGGTTGGTTCGCACCGAAGCTGCTGTTTGTTTAACCCGTTTTGATTTCGATTTGGTTTTTAACGAATTAAAATATCTACAAAATGATTCGGTGAATAGGGTAGGAAACAATGCCAGGTGGGTAATGCATCGTTTAAAGGCCTCCAAATTTTAATATCCATCCATCACTACGGCTGTTGGTTTCTTCTTGTATTCCCGGACCAACTACCACAAATCCGCCATCAGCGGTGTTGATTATTCGCGAAGCATGGTCGTTATTAAAACGCAGCCGTAGCAGGCTTTCGCTAATTTCGTTGCCGTTGGTGTCGATATTTAGAAGCCAGGGGCCAACCTTCCCCAAAAAAGAAGTGGCTTTTATTCCGGCCACAATAAAGGTTCCGTCGGGTCGAATGGTTAGTGCATTTCCGCCTTCCGATCCTTCGCGGTCGATGCTTTTGGTCCATAAAATTTCACCCGAGCAGCTAATTTTATTTAATACCAGGTCGAAATCAAATATGGGGTCGGCAGCATGAATGTCTCCCAGGCATTTCCCATTCCAGCCAACAATCATAAAACAGCTGTCGGGAGCGCAACAAATACATTCGGGCCATACTTTTTGGTCGGGTGTTTTTATCCACGAATACCATTTGGCTTTTCCCTGGCAACTGATGCGAATGGCAAGAATATCGCAGTTGTTTTTTCCGGGTTGGCTTACCTGGGCTGCCATTACAAAATCGCCATCAGGCAGTTTTTTTATCGAGCGGGCACATCCCGACATATCGGTCATAAATGAACTCTCCAAAGTTATTTCGCCTTGCTCATTCAGGGTGGCCATCCAGATATGCGGATGTACCGAATCCTGACTTTTAGACCCCACGATTGCAAAGCTTTTCTCTTGTAACGAAATTATATCTTCAACGGCCAGGGAGTTGTTGCCGAGTTTCTTTCTCCAAAGCTCTTCGCCCTTTTCGTCCAATCGAATCAACAGGCAAACAGGCGTATTCTCTTCATAGGAAGTGCCAATTAATACATAGCTTTTGTCGGAAAGTTGTGTAAGTCTTTTCGGAATTTCCTTACTTTCTGTTCCAATGGTTTTCGTCCAAAGTGTATCGCCGTTTTCTGCAAAACGGATAAGCTGGAAATCGAGCGATTGCCCGGCAATATGCACAGCCCCGCATACCGTGTAACCACCGTTGGCATCTTCAATAACATCGGTATAAAAATCGCAACCGCCTACTCCTGATTGCTTATTCCATTGCGGATCTGGTATTTGTGCGCTTAGGCATAAAGCAATAAGAAGGTGCGTGGTAACAGCAATAATACTCTTGCAATTCATAATTAGCTTGTTGTTTACTTTTGTTTTTTACGTGGGTAAAAAGTTTTTCGTTTCAACAAATCAGTTAATAAGTTCATGGGCTGTGGAGTGGCTCTTTGTTTTTTGATTTATAGGCTGCATTTACTGGTTAGGACCTGGATTGGAATTGTGAAAGTCCTTTAAATTCGCTTAACGAATGGCCATTCCATTTTTTAAAACTCGGGAATTTGTAGTACTTTCGTCGAGTTATTTAGAAATGTAAACATGTGGATTAAACTATCCAGACTAATCCTAAAAAATAGAATCCTCCTTCTTTCAGTTCTTGCGGTAATAACCGTGTTCCTGGGTTATCATGCCCGGAAGGTTGAAATGTCATACGAGTATGCATCTTTATTGCCTAAAAAAGACCAGGCTTATAAAGATTACCAGCACTTTGTTGAGGTTTTTGGACAGGAAGGTAATCTGATTATTGTTGGAGTTCAGGATTCTAACTTTTTTCAACTCGATCATTTTCAGGCCTGGAAAGGCTTGTGTGCAGATTTAAAACAGGTTGACGGAGTTGAGAACCTACTATCGGTATCCAACACCTATAACCTGCGAAAAAACAAGCAGGAAAAGCAATTTGAAGTTGAGATGTTGTTTCCTGATACGATTGCCACCCAGCAAGAGTTGGATGAATATGTTGTACAATTTAAACGACTGCCTTTTTATCGCGAACTGGTTTACAACGATAAGACCGATACCTATTTACTGGCCATAACCGTAAATAAAGATAAAATGGCAAGCAAAGAGCGCGAGGCCTTGGTGGCCGGGATTCAGAATGTTTGCCAACAATTTGAGGAAGTTGAAAATGTGAAGCTTCATTATTCAGGGATACCTTATATCCGGGTTGTAAACTCGGTAAAAATTAAGCGTGAATTGTACATGTTCAGTGTATTGGCACTGGTAATTTGTATTATCGTTCTGTTTTTGTTTTTCCGTTCCTTTAAAGCGGTATTCGTTCCTGTTTTAATTGTTATTGTGGGCGTTATCTGGGCCATGGGAATGTTGTCGTTGTTTGGTTATAAAATTACCCTCCTGTCAGGAATGATTCCGCCCTTGCTCATTGTTATTGGTATTCCCAACAGTATTTACATGCTCAACAAATTTCATCATGAGTATGTGAGCCACGGGAACAAAATAAAAGCCTTGCAACGCGTTATCATAAAAATTGGTAACGCAACTTTTTTAACCAATTTGACCACTGCCTCGGGTTTTGCCACTTTTGTCATTGTAAAAAGCGATATTTTAAGGCAGTTTGGAATAATTGCCTCGCTAAATATTCTGGGCTTGTTTCTGCTTTCGTTATTGCTAATTCCTATTATTTTTAGTTTTATCGGAGCACCGTCATCGCGTCATGTGGGACATCTTGATAATAAAATGGTGACCAACATTATCAGGCAGTTAATGCATATAACCCAAAATTACAGGCAACTGGTTTACTTTGTAACCATAGGCGTAATTGCCGTAAGTATATACGGCATATCATTAATGCGCAGTTCGGGGTACATGCTTGACGATATTCCAGAAACCGACCCGGTATATGTGGATCTCAAATTTTTTGAAGAAAACTTTAACGGCCTAATGCCCCTGGAAATTATGGTGGATACCAAAAAACCACAGGGGGTGATGCAGCTAACCACATTCCGAAAAATAGAACAGCTCGAGAATCGCCTGGCCGAGTATCCCGAGTTATCGGCTTCTACCTCCTTGCTTAACCTCTTGAAATTTGCCAAGCAGGCATTTTACAATGGGCACGAGCGGTACTACAGCCTGCCCAATAATCGCGAAAAGAATTTTATCCTGCAATACGCTTCAACAGGCGAAGCCAATGCAAACCTACTGCATTCGTTTATGGACAGCACCCGACAAAATACCCGAATTAGCATACGGGTGAAAGATGTGGGCACGAAGCGAATGGAGGAACTTTATACCCAATTTAATAATGATATTGATTCGATTTTTACTTCAGATAACTATGATGTAACGGTAACCGGGTCGAGTATTGTTTCGTTTAAGGGCAATCAGTATTTGCTGAAGAACCTGTTTTCCAGTCTGGGTTTGGCTATTTTGCTAATTTCGTCGTTTATGGCCATCATGTTTTCTTCGTGGAGGATGGTTATTTTATCGCTAACGCCTAATATTATTCCGCTGATTTTTACGGCTGCGATTATGGGCTTTACCAGCATACCAATAAAGGCATCAACTATTTTGGTTTTTAGTATTGCCTTTGGAATTTCGGTTGATAATACCATTCATTTTCTGGCCAAATACAGGCAAGAGTTAAACATGACCAACTGGGATATTCGTAAGTCGGTAGTGCTGGCATTAAAAGAAACCGGGGTGAGTATGTTGTATACATCTGTGGTCTTGTTTTTTGGCTTTGGTATTTTTACCATTTCAAATTTTGGGGGCACACAGGCCATGGGAATTCTGGTTTCGTTAACACTTTTAGTGGCAGTTACCTCTAATTTGGTGTTGCTGCCGTCGTTGTTATCGGGGCTTGAACGGATTACCACCACCGAGGCCTTTAAAGAACCACTGTTGCATATTTACGACGAAGAAGAAGATATTGAACTGGAAGACCTGGAAATTGTTCCTGATGAAGAATTAAACCTGGGAAATTAATGTACACAATAGAAGAACTTCAAAAAATAATTAGCGACGAAATAAAGACGCGATCAACAGAACTGTTAAAACAGCAGCCGGTAGAATTATATAACCCCATTAGCTATTCGCTTGAAATGGGAGGAAAACGACTAAGGCCTGTGCTGGTTTTGCTGGCCTGTAATATGTTTTCCGAGGATATTCAAACAGCAATTCCTGCTGCCGTTGGAATTGAGGTTTTTCATAATTTTACACTTTTGCACGACGATATTATGGACAAGGCCGATGTGCGCAGAAACAGGCCTACCGTTCATAAAAAATTCAGCGAAAATGCAGCCATCCTGTCTGGCGATGCAATGGCATTTCAGTCGTATCGCTATTTTCTCGAAAATAAAACGGATTCTTTACCTGAAGTTTTGGAGGTGTTTAGCCAAACAGCTATCGAAGTGTGTGAGGGGCAGCAATACGACATGGATTTTGAGCAGCGACTGGATGTTAGCGAGCAGGAATACCTGGAAATGATTCGCTTAAAAACAGCTGTACTATTGGCCTGTAGCTTAAAAGTTGGAGCATTGCTGGGCGGTGCTTCAGAAAAAATTGCCAGGCAGCTATACAGTTTTGGAATTAACCTGGGCCTGGCATTTCAATTGCAAGACGACCTGTTGGATACTTTTGGCAATCAGGCGGTATTTGGAAAGCAGATTGGAGGCGACATACTAGCCAATAAAAAAACCTTTCTGCTGATTAATGCCCTCGATAAAGCCAATGATGTACAACGCTCGGAGTTATTGGGTTGGATTGAAAAAGATACCTTCAATCCTAAAGAAAAAATTGAAGCAGTAACTGCCTTGTACCGGCAAACAGGAATCCGGAAAATAACCGAAGATAAAGTAAATGACTTTTTTAATGCCGCGATTCGGATTTTAGCTGAAATGGAATTGCAGGATATTGTAAAACAACCACTTCGGAATCTTGCTGCTCAAATGCTTAAACGCAGGCAGTAATAAATTTTCAGGAAATTAAATATCTTTCAAAAAGCCTAAAGCAAACTTGCGCAAAAACAAAACAATGCTAAATTTGTTGAGTGTATAAATTTTAAACGACAGTCGGTATCAACCAGACTTAAATCTAAATCCAATATGGCTCAAAACATAGGTAAAATATTACAGGTCATCGGACCTGTAGTTGATGTTAGTTTTGATAGTGAAGGAACTGAACTTCCCGCAATTTATGATGCACTGGAAATTGACCGCGAAGGCAAAGACAGTTTGATTATTGAGTGCCAGCAGCACATCGGAGAAAATACCGTGCGTTGTGTAGCCATGGACTCTACCGACGGGCTTCAGCGGGGTTCAGCAGTAAAATCGTTGGGAAGCCCCATAACCATGCCAAAAGGAGAGGTGGCTCTTGGTCGTTTGCTTAATGTGGTAGGCGACTCGGTGGATGGCCTCGAGCAATTGCCAAAAGAAGGATTAAGCATACACAACGAACCTCCAAAATACGAGGAACTTACTACCGAAACAGAAGTTTTATACACAGGGATTAAAGTTATCGACTTGATAGAGCCTTATGCAAAAGGGGGTAAAATTGGTTTGTTTGGTGGTGCCGGTGTAGGTAAAACGGTTTTAATTCAGGAATTGATTAACAATATTGCCCTGGCACACTCGGGGCTGTCGGTTTTCGCCGGTGTTGGTGAACGAACCCGCGAAGGAAACGACCTGCTGCGCGAGATGATTGAAGCCAATATTGTTGATTATGGCGAAGAATTTAAAAAATCGATGGAGGAAGGCAGTTGGGACCTTTCGAAAGTTGATCAGGAGAAATTGAAAAAATCGAAACTGGCCATGGTTTTCGGGCAGATGAATGAGCCACCGGGTGCCCGCGCCCGTGTTGCCTTATCGGGGCTTACTATTGCTGAAAGCTTGCGCGATGGCGATGGAACCGCTGGAGGAGGACGCGATATCCTGTTTTTTGTCGACAACATTTTCCGGTTTACACAAGCCGGTTCCGAGGTTTCTGCACTGCTCGGACGTATGCCATCGGCAGTAGGTTACCAGCCAACACTGGCTACTGAAATGGGTATTATGCAGGAACGTATTACCTCAACCAAAAACGGTTCAATTACCTCGGTGCAGGCAGTGTATGTGCCGGCCGACGACTTAACCGACCCGGCTCCGGCAACTACTTTTGCCCACCTTGACGCTACCACCGTATTAAGCCGGAAAATTGCAGAGTTAGGTATTTATCCTGCTGTTGATCCATTAGACTCAACATCGCGGATTCTGACTCCCGATATTGTGGGCGAAGAACACTACAGTTGCGCGCAGGACGTGATTATGCTCCTGCAGCGTTACACCGAGTTACAGGATATTATTGCCATTCTGGGTATGGATGAACTTTCGGAAGAGGATAAACTGGTTGTGCACCGTGCACGTCGTGTGCAGCGTTTCCTTTCGCAGCCGTTCTTTGTTGCATCGGCATTTACCGGTCTCGAGGGTAAACTGGTTTCCATCGAAGATACCATTAAAGGCTTCCGCATGATTATGAATGGCGATGTGGATCGATACCCCGAGGCCGCATTTAACCTTGTTGGAACCATTGAGGAGGCCATTGAGAAAGGCGAAAAAATGTTAGCCGATAACTAATTCAGAAAGTAAAGTTATGCACCTGGAGATTATTACACCGGATAAAAAAATATTTGAGGGAGAAGTAACACTTATTCAGCTGCCCGGCTCTAAAGGTGGTTTTGAAATTCTGAAGAACCACGCACCCATTATTTCAACCCTCGATAAAGGTATTTTAAAAATACAGGAGGAAAACGGGAACGAACAAGAGTTTGAAGTTGACGGCGGAGTAGTTGAAAATAAAGCAAATAAAATTATTGTGCTGGTTGAATCGGCATAATAACAAGAAAATAAAACAATGTCCCCGTGGATGATTCTGCGGGGATTTTTGTTTTTTAGCGGTAGTTCACCAAAAAATGAATATCTTCGGCATTGCTGAAAAATGAAAGTCAAATTTCTGGTAATACGGTTTAGTTCCATCGGCGATATTGTGCTTACCACGCCGGTTGTTAGAGGTTTAAAACAACAGGTTGAAAACGCCGAGGTGCATTTTGCCACAAAAAGCAAATATGCTTGTTTGGTCCAGACCAATCCGTATATCGATAAAGTTCATTTTCTGGAGGAAAACATTGGGGTTTTAATTCACGAGTTGGCGAAAGAAAATTTCGACTATATTATTGATTTGCATAACAACTTCCGAAGCAATAAAATCAAACGCCGTTTAAAAACACAAACTTTTGCCGTAAATAAACTCAACTGGGAAAAATTTCTAATGGTACAGTTTAAGGTAAATCGTTTACCCAGGCTGCATATTGTTGATCGTTACCTTGAAACTGTATCGGTGTTTGATGTTGAGGATGACCGCCAGGGACTGGATTACTTTTTGGATGAAAAAACTGTTTTTAAAACCGAAGATTTACCTGCAACCTTTCAGCAGGGCTACGTGGCATTTGTAATTGCCGGAACTTATTCTACCAAAAAGCTCCCACCGTCGCAGGTTTCTCAAATTTGTCAGAATATCTCTTATCCGGTAATTCTTTTGGGGGGTAAAAACGAATACGACGAGGGCGAAGAAGTTTTATCGCTTTCCAAAGGTAATGTGTTAAATTATGCCGGAAAAATATCGCTGAATCAATCGGCCTCACTTGTTCGCGATGCCAAACTGGTGTTAACCAACGA
This sequence comes from uncultured Draconibacterium sp., assembly GCF_963676735.1. Classification (NCBI taxonomy): domain Bacteria; kingdom Pseudomonadati; phylum Bacteroidota; class Bacteroidia; order Marinilabiliales; family Prolixibacteraceae; genus Draconibacterium; species uncultured Draconibacterium sp. The sequence continues at coordinate 4,749,829 of NZ_OY781464.1, forward strand.
TACCGGCTTAATGCATATTGCCGCTGCATTTAAAAAGAAAATTCTTTCCTTTTGGGGAAATACGATTCCCGAATTTGGAATGGTGCCGTACCGGCCGGGTGAGGCATCTGAAATTGTGCAGGTGAGCGATATGAAATGCCGCCCTTGCTCCAAACTTGGCCATAAAAAATGTCCGAAAAAGCATTTTAAATGTATGAAGGATATTGATGTGAACAAGGCAATTGAATGGATCAACCGAAATTATTAGAAAGTATTTCGGCTGCTTGTAAGTGGATGTAAATGCCGCCGGAATTGCCGATAGAAATGTGCGAATATTATCAAAATTCCATAAAATGAAACGTCGTTCTTTTTTTAAAACAACTGCACTCGGCAGCTCGGTAATAGCTGTTAGCGGATTGTCAGCCTGTCAAACCAGTGACATTCCACAAGAGGAAATTAACCTGACTGACTTTGATCTGAATGAAACATCGGTTTTGGAGTTGCAGCAAAAAATGGAAGCCGGAGAACTCTCGGCTGAAACGATTTGTAAAAAATACCTCGACCGCATTAAGCTGGTTGATTCGCATTTAAAAGCTGTAATTGAATTGAACCCGGATGCCCTTGATATTGCAAAAAAGCTGGATGAGGAACGGAAAAGTGGTAAAATACGTGGTCCTTTGCACGGCATTCCTGTAATGATTAAAGATAATATCGACACCGGCGATAAAATGCAAACTACAGCCGGGTCGCTGGCACTGGAAGGAAATGTGGCAGAAAAGGATGCATTTATTATTAAAAAACTACGCGATGCCGGAGCTGTTTTACTCGGAAAAACCAATCTGAGCGAATGGGCCAATTTCCGCTCAACCAATTCGTCGAGCGGGTGGAGCGGACGAGGCGGTCAGGTACGCAACCCGTATTGCCTCGATAGAAGCCCCTGTGGATCAAGCTCGGGAACCGGAGCAGCCGTTGCTGCCAACCTCTGCACCATTGGCATTGGCACCGAAACCAATGGCTCCATTGTTTGTCCTTCAGGAATTAACGGAGTTGTTGGCATAAAACCAACATTGGGCATGTGGAGCCGACAAGGAATTATACCCATTGCGCACAGCCAGGATACTGCCGGGCCAATGGCTCGCAATGTTTCTGATGCCGCGCTTTTATTGGGCGCTTTGGCCGAATTCGATTCAAACGATGCAGAAACTCATCTCGTACAAGGAAAGATTTACAAGGATTACACTCCCTTTCTTGTGGCCGATGGCTTAAACGGCAAACGCATAGGCATTGCTTCGCAATTAATTCCTTCGCACCCGTCAGTAAAAAGTTTGTTTATCGCTGCAGTGCAAACCATGCAAAAAAACGGAATGGAGCTGGTAGAAGATCTCGAATTTCAACATAACCGTAGCTGGGGGCAACCGTCGTACGAAGTGTTGCTATACGAATTTAAGGCCGATTTAAACAATTACTTGCAACAGCATACTTCTGCACCAAAAAAATCGCTCGAAGAACTGATTGAGTTTAATAAAACCAATGCCGGCAGGGAAATGCCGTGGTTTGGACAAGAGATTTTTGAAGCGGCACAGGCCAAAGGCGATTTAAGTAGTGCGGACTACCAAAAAGCCCTGGAAGAGTCGAAACGTTTTGCCGGAAGTGAAGGCATTGATGCCCTGATGGATGAACACCAGCTGGATGCCCTGATTGCGCCAACCAACGGCCCAAGCTGGGTTATCGACTGGGTAAACGGAGACAGTTTTACCGGTGGAAGCTCGTCGCCGGCAGCCATTTCTGGTTACCCGAATATTACCGTTCCTATGGGTTTTGTTGAAGGTTTACCCATTGGCATCTCGTTTTTTGGAAGGGCCTGGAGCGAACCGGTTTTGCTCGAAATTGCTTATGCCTTCGAACAACTGACAAAACACCGCAAAGCGCCCGATTTTAAAAAGTCGTTTTTGTAGAAAAATATGCCGCTTTTGTGTTCAACTTAAGCTCCAGCTTCTTGTTTTTCTTGTAGTTAAACGTAAACAAATGAACAAGAACGAGAGCTTCAGAGACTACAGTTTGGTAGGAAAAGAAACCCCCATTGCCATAAAAAACGGATTGGCTGATGCCAAATGGTATCAATCACCGGTACCGAAGGCAAAAATGAAAGAATTGTTGGTGCGTAAAAACGGACCGGCGCTTCGCGATACTTTTCTGTGGTTTGCACTCATCATCGGCTCGGGTATTCTGGTGTACTTGTGGTGGGGCAGTTGGTTGGTCATTTTTCCCTATGTTGTTTACAGTGTTTTATATGCTTCAACCTCCGATTCAAGGTGGCACGAATCCAGCCACGGCACTGCTTTTAAAAGCGATTGGATGAATACGGTTTTGTACGAAATTTCGTCGTTTATGGTGTTCCGGCAATCGAATGTATGGCGTTGGAGCCATGCACGTCATCACAGCGATACCATTATTCGTGGTCGCGATCCGGAGATTGCAGTAAAACGTCCACCCAAAACCATGCAGTTTATTAAAACCTTTTTGGGAGTAGGTGCGGCAATCCCCGAATTTAAGCGCATGCTGTTTCATGCCTCGGGGCGTATTGATCCGGAAGTGGCCAGCTATGTGCCCGAGTCGGAACACAAGGCGGTAATTCGCGTTTCACGTGTTTACCTCTTTATTTTTGCTGTTGTAATACTTCTGAGCTTGATAACACAAAGTATTTTGCCACTAATGTACGTGGGCTTGCCAACGTTTTTTGGGACCTGGCTGATGCCGGTTTACGGATTAACCCAACACGCCGGTTTGCAGGAAAACGTATTGGATCACCGGTTAAATTGCCGTACCGTATACATGAATCGCATCCATCGTTTTTTGTATTGGAACATGAACTATCATGTAGAACACCACATGTTTCCGCTGGTGCCTTACCATGCTTTACCCGAGTTGCATAAAACAATAAAAGATGATTGCCCACCGCCGTATAAAAGCATTTATGATGCTTTTAAAGAAATTATTCCGGCTGTTCGCAAGCAAATGAAAGACACCGGTTATTATGTTGAGCGCATACTGCCTGAAGGGGCAGGAACACTGGAAAGCACAGCTAAAGTGGCTGAAAAGACAATTAAAGCCCGTTTAGAAAATGGCAAAGTTTTGGTATGCAAAAGCGGGGAGTTACAAAAAGGTGAAACGTTGCGCTTTGATTACAACCAACATACTTTTGCTTTGTACCGCACCAATTTCGATAACTTTTATGCTACCGAAGGTATTTGCTCGCATGGCAATGCCCACCTTGCCGAGGGGATGGTAATTGGTGAGCAAATTGAATGTGCAAAACACAACGGACGCTTTAACCTCAGCGACGGGTCGCCGGGAAGAATGCCGGTTTGCGAGGGTATAAAAACCTTTAAAGTTGAGCAGGTAAACGGTTTCCTGGCGCTGGATAATGAAGAAATTGCCGGCAAGTTAGATCAAGAGCAGCTTTTGCGTTGTAAAGTAGTTCAAAATAAAAATGTTACCCCTTTCATAAAAGAGCTGGTATTGCAACCTTTTGATAAGAACTTTAGCTTTTTGCCGGGGCAATACATGCAGTTAAAGGTGCCGCCTCACCAAACTTCTTTCTCACAGTTCCACATTCAGGAACCCCATTTGCACATCTGGCAGAATCAGCAACTTTCTGATGGCTGGAGTACAAATGAACACTATACCACGCGAAACTATTCCCTGGCCAATAAACCATCGGCTACCGAAAATTTAAAATTTAATGTGCGCCTGGCCGTATCACCAAAACCAAAGGAAATTAGTGCCGGAGCCGGTTCGTCGTATGTGTTTGCCTTGCAAGCTGGCGATGAAGTGGAACTGGCCGGAGCGTTTGGATCGTTCCTGATTAAAAACACCGAAAAAGAAATGGTGTACATTGGTGGCGGTGCAGGAATGGCACCCATTCGATCGCACATTGCGCATTTGTTTGAAACACTTAAAACCAAACGAAAAGTAAGCTTTTGGTATGGGGCACGAAGCGAAAGCGATTTGTTTTACACCAACTATTTTGAAGAGCTTGAAAACAGGCACTCCAATTTTTCGTTCTGTGCAGCTTTGTCCGATCCCGGAACAGCAAGCAAGTGGCAGGGAGAACGAGGGTTAATTCATGATGTGGCTTTCCGCCAGCGTTTAAAAAACCATTCGGATTTGTTGGCCGTTGAATTTTACCTTTGCGGGCCACCCCCAATGGTAGCCGCAGCAAAAAATATGCTGCTGGGCCTTGGAGTTGACAGTGCCAACATTGCTTCTGATGAATTCTAAAACCTGCTTTTTACCGGCTGAATAAATTGAAGTATCTTTGGGGCATTGAAAAAGAGACTATGAAGCAGCATTTATTCGGAAAAACATTAACAGAATTGCAGGAGATTGTGGTGGAGCTGGGTTTGCCCAAATTTACGGCCAAACAAATTACCGACTGGCTGTACAAAAAGCAAATCTCATCTGTAAACGAAATGACCAACTTATCGTTAAAAGCGCGCGATTTGCTTAACGAACACTTTGAGCTGGGCCTCACCGCCTACACAAAAGTACAGGTGAGCGTTGATGGAACACGAAAGTACCTGTTTCCAACTATACAAAATAAATTTATTGAAACCGCCATGATTCCGGAGCGCGAGCGAAAAACCGTTTGTGTAAGTTCGCAGGTGGGTTGCAAAATGGGTTGCCTGTTTTGTTTTACGGCCAAGCAGGGTTTTCAGGGGCAGCTTTCGGCCGGAGAAATTCTGAACCAGCTGAAAAGTATTGATGAGGTAAACGAAGTTACCAACATTGTGTACATGGGCATGGGGGAGCCTTTTGATAACCTTGATGAGGTACTGAAAAGCCTCGAGATTCTTAGCGCCGAATGGGGATTTGCCATGAGTCCGCGCCGAATTACAGTTTCAACCATTGGAATTATTCCCGGTATGCTAACCTTTCTGGAAAAAAGTGAAGCCCACCTGGCTGTGAGTTTGCACACGCCCTTTAACGAAGAGCGCCGTAAAATTATGCCGGTACAGGTGGCTTATCCGATTGATGAAGTGGTGGAAGAAATTAAAAGCTGGGACTTTGGCCGCCAGCGCCGCGTGTCGTTCGAGTACATTTTGTTTGAAGGGTTAAACGATAGCCCTGCGCATGTTAACGAACTGGCCCGACTGTTGCGCGGTTTAAAATGCAGGATAAATCTCATTCGCTTTCACCCCGTTCCGGGAACCCCCTTGAAAAGTCCGGGAGAAAAAACGATTCAGCAGTTTAAAGACGCCCTGAACAACAAGGGAATTTTAACCACCGTACGTGCCTCGCGTGGCGAAGATATTTATGCGGCCTGCGGCCTGCTGTCAACCAAAGAACTGGTGAAATAGGAAATGTGGATTCAGCTTTAAAAGTCGAAGAAATTGTCTTCTGAAATAACCTGGAATTTTGCTTCCGGATAATTTTTTGAACATGTTTTGGGTATCTTAATTTTACGTGTTGAGAATTTGATCGGTTAAAAGCTTTATTCCGAGGCCAATTGATGGTTTACGCCGGGCTTCATCAATGTAAATAAGGTCGTATGTGCTAAAATAGGTTTTTAGCTGGCTGAGTTTCTGAGAAGAAAGTCATCAAAAATAATTTTTAATAACAGTGATTTTTAAATTACTCATTTTAACTAAAAAACACAAATTGGGGAAGTTTACTTGCTGTATTTCGCTAAATTAAGGAAGTTACAAAAAGTGTGCAATGCAAAAGAAGCAGGGAAAATAAACAGTTTAATTTACAGCAACATCATTTTTTCAATGTAAATATCCTGAAAAGTGCCATCGCCTTCCAGGTTAATATGGCTTGTTTTTGACAGGATTTCCTGCGTATAATTTTCATCTCGAAATAGAAACATTTTGGCTCCGATTAATGCGGTGTTACCCAGTTTTGTAATTTTCGCTTCTTCGCATTCGAGCAAGCCGGTCCGGATCACATTTTTAAGATTCAGGAAATTGCCAAACCCTCCGGCAATAAACACTTTTTCCACATCGCTCTTGCTAATTTTTAAGGTGTTTAACAATATTTGCACACCGGCGGCAATGGCGGCTTTTGCCAACTGAAATTCGCGAATATCGGATTGCTGAAGCTGAACTCCCGGAGTAAGCTCAATGGCTTCTTCGCCCGAGTTAATTTCGCCAAACAAACCAATTTTTTGCTCCTCAAGTAAAATCGCCATTGCATCAATTAATCCACTGCCACAAATTCCTTTGGCTTCCACATTGCCAATCACATGAGCCTCGATTTTTCCGTCTTTAAACTTAAGCGACGAAACAGCCCCTGTGGTTGCCCGCATGCCCTGGTTAATTTTTGCTCCCTCAAAAGCCGGTCCGGCTGCGGTTGATGCACAAATTATCTGCTTTTTGTTGCCCAACACAATTTCGCCGTTGGTGCCCAGGTCGATAAGCAGGGAGTAGGCTTCTTTTTCTGCCATTTTTGTGGCGGCAATTCCGGCCAGAATATCGCTGCCTACAAAGCTTCCGATAGAGGCATTAAAGCGTATTTCCGGACTACCGGGAAGTTGCCAGTCCAGGTCTTCTGCTGTAAAAGTCTGAACGCCGAGCACCGGCGATTCAAAAGGGAAAAAAGAAAGCGGTTGCACATCCAGTCCGCAGAAAATATGATGCATGGCCGTATTTCCAACCAACTCAATTTTTGCAAATTCTACCGGATGGTTTTTTTCCAGCTGGGCAATCATTTTCGCAATTTTTACCCGTATCAGCTTTTGCATTTCTTGCTGTTTCCCATCAAGGCAGGCCTGGATACGGGCAATTAAATCTCCACCGTATTTTACCTGCGGATTTACGTCAGAAACTGAATTGATAATGTGCCCGTTGCTTAAGTCTACCAGCTGGGCTACCAGTGTGGTGGTGCCCAAATCAACAGCAATTCCATAACCTTCTTCCGGGCTAAACTCAAAGGCGCTGTTGTCGGCCAGAATAATATTTTCAAACTGGGTAATTTCCAGGGTGAGGTTGGTATTTGCACTGCAAAAACATGCCAGCCGCCATTCGGGGCCAAGTTTCAATTTTTGCAGCCGCTCTTTTTCAACCCGATCAATAGCTAAATCACCTTTAAGAATTTTTATTTTACAGGCGCCACAGGTTCCTTTGCCGCCACACGGAAATTCTACGCCAAACTCATGCAGTACATCAATCAGCGGTGTGTCTTTTATTACTTCAATTGTTTTGCCAAGTGGTTGCAGCGAAATACTTACCTTTTTGTTCATTCTTTGGTTTTAGCCTGAAAGCTTCAAATGTAATAAAATATGCTGTGCCTGTTTTGGAGCGAGCTTAAATTAAGGCAGCCAGTTCCAGTTTCTCTTTTAGCAGCACTCCTTTTTCGGTTTGCTGCACTGTCGCACATTCGGTGTAATAATCGTGTTCAAAAAGAAGCACATAATTTTTTTCTGCAGCTTCTTGTAAAAACCGGCCTTTTTCTTCCATTACCTTCACGGGGTCTAAATCGTAGGCCGAAATCCAAAGTTGCGGAACATTGGCAGCTGTTGTAATCAGGTCGGAAGTGTAAACGAAGCTGTGTTTTTCGGTGTGTAAAAGTGGCAGCATTTGCCCGGGAGTATGGCCGTCAAACATTCTTATTTCAAAACCCGGAGCAAACTCTCCTTCCGTGTCAATTAACTGCAGTTTCCCCGTGTCCATCATAAAATCGAGCACCTCGCGATGGTAGGCAGCTTTTTCGCGTGGATTTGAAATTTTGGCGTGTTCCCATTGTTTTTTGCTGCTCCAGAGTGTGGCATTGGGAAATACCAATTCCAGTTTTTTACCGGTGTTTTTAACAGCTCCGGTGCAATGGTCCCAGTGCAGGTGGGTAAAAAATACATCCGTGATATCCTCGGGTAAAAAGCCTTTTTCCTGTAGTGATTTTTCCAGTGCCGTTACCGAAGTTACTCCATTGTTTTTAAGGTGTTTTTCCGGGTAATGATTGCCAATTCCTGCTTCAATCAGAATTTTTCTTTCGTCCAGCTCAACCAGCAAGCAGCGCAGGGTTAATTGGGTAAAATTATCGTTGTTGCACGGGTATGCTTTATTCCATAATACTTTCGGAATGGCTCCAAACAAAGCTCCTCCATCGCAATGAAAATGACCGGCAGATATGGGTGTGAGTTTCATAAAAATGATTTGAAGTTGGAACAGGAAACGGCATATTGTTCCGACAGCCTTTCCAACAAAGTTAAGGCCTAAAAATAGCTGAAATTATTTGGGAGCAAGCCCGCAACGCTGCTGAAAAGCTGAATCTAACGAAAAGTTCATAACATGATCTACCACGCCGGTATAATCTTTTATCCCCGATTTTATATTGTTGCTTTTCAGGTAGGCATCATTCAGTTTCGATGCTGCTTTGTCCAGCCTTTCGTTACGTAAGGCAGCGTGGTGTTCCCGAATAGCTTTAATGTCGGCCCTAACTTCGGGCGAAATGGTTTCAATTAATTGCTCGTAGGTTTCCAAACCATACGCCTGTCGCAACAAATGAAACAGAATAAATAATTTGCCGGAATATTGAAGCTGAGAAGAAGAACTTTGCGTACACACCAGCCAGGCATAAAAATTGGCTTCAGCCTCGCTGGTAACACCCAGCTGGTGGGCTTTTTCGTGCGCCAAAACATAGGGGTATTCAACAGGTAAAACCAATTTGTTTACATGAACTTCATTAAAGAAAGGGCCAAAATAGCCGGTTATTCCCGATTTTGCATAAAAGCGGCTAAAGCTTATTTTTTTATCCGGGCGTTTCCCCATGGGGTACTTAAAGTTGAAAACTGTTGCCAGGTTTTGGTACGACTCCTCAATCATTTTATCGCTTTCTTCTTTGCCAAAATTCTCAAAACTACAGTGCAAGTTGTTTAATTCGATGATGTAGTTGTGAATGAAAGCTACAAATTCTTCGCTGTTGGGGGCACGGTCAATAACACCAAGCCGTTGTTGCAATGGTGCCCTGAAATAGTTAAAACCCCACAACAGGTAAAACAGGATGTAGCTTATTGAAAACAGTTTTACCAAGGCTTTTCCAGCTTGCTTCCATTTTTGTTTTTTCAGTAGCGCCAAAACCAGCAAAACAACAGGAAATAAAAATAGAAAAAGGTAAAGCAGATCGGCAAGCGAGAAAGGGAAAAGCGAAGAGAATTGAGAAAGAACAAGTGCAAGCACGGGGTAAATGCCATTGCTATAATATTTTTCGATAAATATGGGCTGGTGCCGTAGGATTTGTGTAAGCAGAAAAAATCCCAGGGCGATGCCCGGTAAAATAAGCCAACGGTAACGATTTGTTTTTCCTGCCATTGCTGCAAAGATAGTTTTCAGTTTGTATTTCATGTCAGCGAAACTTTAAAAGCACAAAAGGTTTCCAACGAAGTTCCTTAGTAAAGTCCTGAAATTTTAGCGCTTTGTCACGGTTTTAAGGTTGAAAATAAATTTCACCTTATTTATTCCGTAGTGTATTAAATATTTGGTGTGATTTAAGTTTTACCCTCTTTGTTTAACTTTTTGCTTTTTAAGAGTAAATAAAAAAATACATTTGTTAATATTGTTTGTTGTTTAATAGCAAAATAAAAACATATTATGATTAAGGCATTTACCGTTTTGTTGGCAGTTGGGGGACTGTTGGCAGGATTTAAGGGATTTGGAGAAGGACAGGATGGAAAAGCCGAAGCCATTCACCGGCGGGCGATAACCGTTGATACGCATTGCGATACACCTATGGCCCTGGTACGGGGAAACCTGGATGTGGGGAAAAAGAATGAGGCACCCGGCAGTCGTGTTGATTTTCCTCGAATGAAAGAGGGAGGACTGGATGCCATTTTTTTTGCGGCATTTACAGGTCAGCGTCCCAGAACAGCCGAAAACACGCAGGAAGCCTATACTCTGGCCAACAAAATGATTGAAAAAACCTACGAAGTTTGTGCCCAATACAGCGAGCTGGCCGAGGTGGCAACGGCTCCTGAAGACGTGTTTCGGCTGGAGAAAGAAGGCAAACGGGCCATTTATATCGGCATGGAAAATGGTTTCCCGATTGGCACCGAATTAGAGCGGGTAGAAGAGTTTTACAATAAGGGCGTTCGGTATATCACACTTTGTCATTCGTCGAATAACGATATCTGCGACTCGTCAACCGATATAAAAGGGTCTGAACATAACGGATTAAGTACTTTTGGTAAACAGGTAGTAAAAGAAATGAATCGCCTGGGCATGCTCGTTGATGTGTCGCATATTTCGGATAAAGCATTTTTTGATGTTGTTGAACTCAGCGAAGTTCCGGTTTTTGCCTCACATTCCAGTGTACGTGCTATTGCACACCACAACCGTAACATGACCGACGAAATGATTAAAGCCCTGGCAAAAAATGGCGGCGTAATTCAAATTTGTTTGTTGGATGATTACGTAAAAGACCCGGATACAACTACAGTACGCTACCAAAAAGAACAGGATCTGCGCGAAATATTTTCAAGCCAATGGAGTAGCATGTCGGAAGATGAAAAGGAAGTAGTACGAAAGAAATGGAGAGGACTGGATGATTTATACCCCAAACAACTGCCTACTGTTGCCGATTATGTCGACCATATTGATTACGTTAAAAAACTTGTGGGTGTTGATTATGTGGGCATTGGCTCCGATTTTGATGGTGGCGGCGGATTGGCCGATTGTGCCGATGTAAGTGAAATGCCTAATATTACCGCCGAAATGGTAAAACGTGGCTATACTGAAGAAGAGATAGCTAAAGTTTGGGGAGAAAACTTCTTCAGGGTATTTACAGAAGCCGTTAAAGCAACGGCAAACAACTAATTTCCGGATTACTAATTTCCGAACTGAATTTATTGTTTTTGAATGAAAATCCGAGCTCTTTTCCCAAAGAAGGTAGTACGTCGTATGGCGAAATAAATACCTATGACTCATAAATACAGCGCCTTTGGTCAGCAAAAACAGCTTTATTGTGCCAATTAGAGTTATTAACAATTCCCATTGTGGGACAATTAACAAGGAGCATCCTGAAAGTCCCGAAAAAATTAGGGTTTTGTGAATATCTTTTTAGGTGGTTTGGGGTTGTATTTGTTAATAAATTGTCGTAGTTTGCCCTCGTTGTAAAGAGAAAATTTGTATCGTCATTCGAAGAATTGTTGTACTAGGGATATTTGTCTTGCTAATATCGCTTAAGTGTGGTGCACAACAAGACCCTATTTTTACCTCATATATGTATAACGGCCAGATCATTAATCCGGCGTATGCAGGTATTTGGGAAAAGATCGGGTTCACCACGTTAGTAAGAAAACAGTGGGCTGGGATTAACCGCTCTCCTCTGACTGAATACATTTCATTTCATTCTCCCATGCGAAACGAAGCCGTTGGTGTTGGTCTCAACATTATGAACGACAAGTTTGGTTTGGAACAACGCCTTACCGTTTTAGGCGATTATGCCTACGAAGTTTACCTCTCGCGCCGAACACGAATGCGAATGGGTGTAAAATTTGGCTTTACCAACTACAAAAATCCGCTTACCGAATACCAGCTGTACCCCGACGATAAGTACGACAGAGCTTTTGATGAAGATGTAGATTTAAAATTTCTGCCCAATTTTGGCTTTGGCATTTTTATTTACCAGGATCATTTTTATGCCGGATTTTCCATTCCGAAGATTGTGGAGAACGACCTGAAAGAGAATTTCCATAATTATGAAACCAGTGCCGAGGTGCGTACTATCTATTTAAATGGCGGCTATGTCATTCCGCTCGATCCTTTTAATTATTTTGTATTTAAGCCTACTTTGCTGGTAAAGGCTACCTGGGGGACTCCTCTTCAAATTGATGCTGCAGCCAATTTTATGATCAGGGAAACTTTATGGTTAGGAGTAATGTACAGGAATGGCGGTGCTGTGTGTTTCACTGCCAACTGGATGTTTAGTAATAAATTCAGGGTAGGCTTTGCTATGGATGTAACTTACAACGATATATACCCTTATCAGAACGGTACTTTTGAATTTACCTTTGGTTTTGATATGGACTTTTTTGGACGAAGGTATCTGAGGGCCAGGTACTTTTAATGACGATGGACGAATAGACAAACCCGAAGAACTGATGGTTTAACATTAAATGAAATTGAATATGTAAAAATTTTACGACGCCTCGTAAACAAAGAATTGTTAAGTGACCAAAACAAAACATAACCAGACTTTGGAAATAGCACTATTTATAGCTGCTGTTTTTACTGTGCTTATGGGAGTAGCTTCTGTAAAGGGAAGTACTTTGTCAACTAGTCAACATACTAATTATTCAAAAATCTACGGAGAAACAGTCATCTCAGACGATACAACTGGCTTTGTTTGTCCGGAAGATATCTCAACATATACTGACCTCAATTCCTGTGACGCGCTAATCAGTTCAGGATTGAACATCGAAGATCCTTACAACAACATTCAATCCCTCAACTGGCGGATGGAAGGTGCTACCAATGCACAGTCTGCTTCATCCGGAATTAACCAGATCAATTCCTTTGTCTTCAACCAAGGAGTGACTTTCATTACTTATTTTATCAGCGATGTTCAGGGACGTTCATTTAATTGTACTTTCGAAGTAGTGGTAACCGATAACCAGGCGCCACGATTTATTTTCTCTCCCGGGGAAATTATTATTTCAAATGCACCCAATGATTGTAGTGCCAGCGTAAATTGGTCGAAACCGGTTTTAAAAGACAACTGTGTCTCTGAAGATCAGCTAATTGTTGAATCAAATTACAGTCCGGGAGATATTTTTCCGGTGGGGACAACAGAAGTGATTTACCGGGTAAGTGACGGGACAAATGAAGTAGAACATAGTTTTAAGGTGGTGGTTAACGATACCGAGCAGCCCCGATTAAGCGCACCACAACCACGAGCCATTGTTTGTGGCGAGGAGGTGGAAGATGCTTTTACCACCTGGGAACAGTTTGAAAAAGCCGGGGGTTCGGCGAGCGATAATTGCGAGGTCGATTTCAGTAGTTTTCGTTATGTCAGCCAAACAGCAAGTAGTATTCGCTGCCCATATATCATTACCCGTACTTACAGCATTCAAGACAAATCGGGCAATGTGGCTACAGTTAATCGTTTGATTGAAGTTACCGGCGAAGAACCTGAAATTGAAGAGACTGAACCGGATGTTTCGGAGCCTGTATTAAAATCGGGAACGGGGGCAACGGCCGTTACAGTTACTCTTTATAATCGAACTGATGTTTCATGTTATGGAGGTACCGATGGGGCAATTGATTTGGATACTTCTTCAACAAATGGCCCGATTACAAATATCGTTTGGGATGACGGGCCAACTACTTTGGATCGAAGCGGGTTGTCTGCCGGGACATATACTATTCGGGTTACAGATGGAGATGGTACTGAAGTTCAAAATTATACAATTGATGAGCCAAATCCCCTCATTCCTCCAACTGCCTCTGCAGACCAAACAATTTGTTACAATTCTTTTCCATTAAATTTAAGTGCAACCCTTGCCTCGGGAGGAACCGCTCCATACTCATACCAATGGCAATCATCGCCAAATGGATCTACCTGGAATAACATTTCGTCTGCAACAAGTACCACATTGACGAGTGTCCAAATGGGAAGTTTAACTACAGAAACTTACTATCGGATTCGGGTTGATGATGGAAATTGTCCGGTTGAATATTCAAATGTAGTTACAATTTCAATCGATCCTCTTAGCGACGGCGGAACAGCAAACTCAGACCAAACGATTTGTGAGAACAGCACTCCAAATGCCATTAGTTTGATTGGTTACGTGGGAACAATTCAGTGGCAAAGTTCGCCAAACGGAAGTTCGTCGTGGAGCGATATTAGCGGAGCAACAGGTTCTACCCTGACTTCCGGACAAATGGGATCATTAACCTCCGACAGGTATTACCGTGCCGAAGTTACCAGTGGCGTATGTTCACCTGATTATTCGAATGTTGTTGCTGTTTCAGTCGATCCGGCCAGCAATGGAGGCTCAGCGAATTCAAACCAGACGATTTGTGAGAACAGCTCTCCAAATGCAATTAGTTTGACTGGTTATGTGGGAACAATTCAGTGGCAAAGTTCGCCAAACGGAAGTTCGTCGTGGAGCGATATTAGCGGAGCAACAGGTTCTACCCTGACTTCTGTGCAGATGGGAAATTTAACTTCCGACAGGTATTACCGTGCCGAAGTTACCAGTGGCGTTTGTTCACCCGATTATTCGAACGTAGTTGCCATTTCAGTTGATCCAACCAGTGATGGCGGAGTGGCAGGTCCAGACCAAACGATTTGTGAGAACAGCACTCCAAATGCCATTAGTTTGAGTGGTTATGTGGGAACAATTCAGTGGCAAAGTTCGCCAAATGGAAGTTCCTCGTGGAGCGATATTAGCGGCGCAACAGGTACTACCCTGACTTCCGGACAAATGGGAAGTTTAACCTCCGACAGGTATTACCGTGCCGAAGTTACCAGTGGCGTTTGTTCACCCGATTATTCGAACGTAGTTGCCATTTCAGTTGATCCAACCAGTGATGGCGGAGTGGCAGGTCCAGACCAAACGATTTGTGAGAACAGCACTCCAAATGCCATTAGTTTGAGTGGTTATGTGGGAACAATTCAGTGGCAAAGTTCGCCAAACGGAAGTTCCTCGTGGAGCGATATTAGCGGAGCAACAGGTTCTACCCTGACTTCTGTGCAGATGGGAAATTTAACTTCCGACAGGTATTACCGCGCCGAAGTTACCAGTGGCGTTTGTTCACCCGATTATTCGAACGTAGTTGCCATTTCAGTTGATCCAACCAGTGATGGCGGAGTGGCAGGTCCAGACCAAACGATTTGTGAGAACAGCACTCCAAATGCCATTAGTTTGAGTGGTTATGTGGGAACAATTCAGTGGCAAAGTTCGCCAAACGGAAGTTCCTCGTGGAGCGATATTAGCGGCGCAACAGGTACTACCCTGACTTCCGGACAAATGGGAAGTTTAACCTCCGACAGGTATTACCGTGCTGAAGTTACCAGCGGTGTATGTTCTCCCGATTATTCGAATGTTGTGCATATTTCAGTCAATATTATTCCTACTGTCGATGATCCCGGTAATTTCGTTGTTTGTAGTGGTCAACTGGTTTCATCAATAGTTTTTTCAGGAAGTGGAACAAGTTACTCCTGGACTAATGACAATACAAGCATTGGTATAGCAGCCAGCGGTACCGACTTCATTCCGCTTTTCACGGCAATAAATTCAGGGGCAGTTAACCAGGTTGCAAACATCACTGTTACACCGATTTATTCGAGCGGAGGAGTTGATTGTCCGGGAACGCCGATATCGTTCACATTAACGGTTACTGCTCCAATAATTGCATCATCCAGCATTTCTCCTTCCGATTCAATTTTGTGTAATGGAGGAACAGCAATTGTTACACTTTCAGCATCTGGAGGAACTGCTCCATATTCTTTTACATTTAATGGTGTAACCAAAACCAACGGAACATTTACCGGGATTATTGCAGGCAATTATAACTGGAGCGTTACCGATGCCAATAGTTGTGGGCCGGAAACGGGATCAGTTATTGTGACAGAGCCAAATCCTCTCGCAATTCTTTCAGCAGATGTAACAACACCTGTTACCTGTAATGGAGGTACGGCAACAATTACCATCGTAGCTACAGGCGGAAGTGGGACGTACAACTATACCTTTAACGGGCAAACCAACTCCACCGGAGTTTTTACCGGAGTTTACGCCGGAACAGGCTTATCCATTCAGGTAACCGACGATAACGGTTGTGGCCCGGTATTTACTGCTATCGATGTGGATGATATTCCCGCACTCGATGCCACGCTTACAACAGTTCCAATGCTATGTAACGGAGGTTCTCCAAGTGGCGAAATTGAAGTTTCCAATCCTACCGGGGGAAGCGGAACTTACGAGGTCTCGATTGACGGCACAAACTGGTTCCCGGTTTCGGGAGGATCTCCTTATACTTTTACTGCATTAACAACCGGAAATTATTATGTAGAGATCAGGGACCAGGTCACTCCGGCTTGTATTCAAACTTTACCCGCGGTTACCATTACCGAACCAACCGTTTTTAACACGGCAATTTCGGCCGATGCTATTTTATGCTACGGAGGTACTACCGATGTTACTATTAGTGCTACGGGAGGAACACCTCCATACACTTATAATTTTGAAGGCGCAACTTCGAATACAACCGGGATTTTTGTTGGAATAACAGGTTCGGTTGCAGGAACCGATTACGATTGGAGCGTTACCGATGCCAACGGGTGCGAAGATGGAGGCACCATTACAATTACACAACCTGCAGAAATTACCAACCTGGTGGTTACGGTAGATGACGATGAAATTTGTGAAGGCGAAGATATTAACCTTCATGCTTCGGCAAGCGGTGGCACATCTCCTTTAAAATACAACTGGACCGGCCCGGATGGTTTCGTAAGAAACAACACTCAAAACCCGATGCGAACCAGTGCTGTAACAGCCGCCGAAGGATGGTATGTAGCAACCGTGCTTGATGCCAATAATTGTAGTAAAAAAGACTCGGTATATGTTACCGTACATCCTTCTCCTGATGTAATTGTAACAAACAATAATCCCGACTTTTGTTCGGGAGGTACAGCAAATATTTCACTTTCCAGCGCTGTTCCGGGAACAACTTTTAGCTGGACAGTGGAATCCACGGACGTTTCAGGTGCTTCGGATGATAATGGCACCAACATTTCCCAAACATTAACGGCAACTGGCAATGTGCCGGGTACTGTAGTTTATACCATTGTTCCAACCGCAAATGGATGTGTAGGAGAACCGGTTGAAGTCGTGGTAACTGTAAATCCCATTCCTATAGTCACCTTAACTCCTGAGACTTCTGTATTTTGTAACGAATCCCTTGTTAGAATAGCATTATCGAGTAATGTGGCCGGAACAACTTTCTCATGGGTTAGAGAGGTAACCAGTGGTTCGATATCAGGAGGTAGTAGTAGTGGAACCTCAACTGTTCAAATTTCACAAGATATTGATGCAGGAGGTGGAGGAGCTCAGGTGCAGTATATTGTAACTCCTACTGCCAATGGCTGTACTGGCGAACCGGATACAGCGTATGTAGAATTTACCTGGTTTGATATTGATCAAAACTTTAATTTAAATGGTCCGGCAAATAATTCGGTAGTATGTCCGGGTGAAGAAATGAGTTGGCGCTTAAGAAGTTGGAATGGATGGAATTATCGTGTTAGCTTTTCATACGAGATTGATAATCCAAATGTTGGTTTAACGCCAAGTAGTAATGAACGATTTGGTTATGAGTGGGACCGTAATGCCCGAGTCCAGGAATGGGTAACATTTAATGCTGTAAACAATACCGATGTTCCACAGGTAGCAACAATCATTTTTACAGTAAAAGCCTATCGTAGAAGTAATGATGCCTTTTTGTGTGAAGTTATTAGCCGAAGAAGAACCTTTACTGTTGATCCGTTCACAATGGTGTGTCCTGCCGACTATGTTCAGGATGTAGATGGAGGAACCTGTGGCGCTTATATCGATACGGATGATCCTATTTTCACTTGTCCGCCGGCAACTGAAGTTACCTGGGATATGACAGGCGCTACTACTGCCAGTTCTCCGGGGTCAGGTGTAAACTATGTTGAAGATTATACTTTTAACGTTGGAACTACAACAATTGATTATAGTGCCGAAGACGCCGTTGGAAATATCACTTCCTGTACCTTCGATGTAACCGTTACCGATGAACAAGACCCAACCATCAACTGCCCGGTAACAGATACCACTATTTATGCCGTTGCAGGCCAGTGTGGTGTAAACTACGATTTCAGCCATATTGTGGCCGATGATAATTGTACGGTCGATCAGTTTACACAAACCGAAGGGCCCGCCAGCAACACCTTATTCCCGGTTGGAACTACAGCGCTTGGTTTTTATGCTGAAGACGAATCAGGAAACTCTACCGAATGCAGCTTCAATGTTATCGTGGTGGATACCATTTCTCCATCAATCAACTGTATTGGCGATCAAACAGTGTGTGCCGAGCCGGGCATGGATTACACCAATATTGGTACCGGTTGGAACGCAACGGTTTCCGACAATTGCAGCGGAACTACAGTGGCTTATACCGTTGATGGTTCCTCAGTTGGAAACACCCTGAATACTATTTCTTTTTCGGTGGCCGGCTCACCGCACTCTGTTGTTGCAACAGCTACCGATGCCGCCGGAAATACGGCTATCTGTTCGTTCGAAGTTACCGTCGACGAAAAACCTGCTATAACAATCCAGCCTGTTGGTGGCGATCTTTGTTTGTCGGGCGAATTCTTTTTAACAGTGGAGGCCAGTGGAACAGAAACACTTTCGTACCAATGGAGAAGGAACGGTAGTTTACTTTCCAACGATGCTATTTACCAGGGAACCAATAACGATACACTTTGGCTTACCGGTTTAACAGCAGGTCAGGCAGGGAATTACGATGTAGTTGTAACTAACGCCTGTGGAAGCGCAACTTCATCGCCTGCAACACTTTCAGTTTCAACAGCACCTGTAATAACGCTGCAACCCGCCAGCCAGACCGATTGTCGGGGGAACCTGGTTGAGTTCGATGTGGCTGCAGCACAGGGGAATCCTCCTTATTCGTACTACTGGGAAATGCGTGAAACATCTGCTTCTTCGTGGGTGGAGGCAGCTCTCGTTAACAACATCGATTTTAACGCTGACAGCAGTCAGTTGAAGGTTTACAATATTGGTAATCCCGATAATCCAAACCAGGCCCAGTACCGGGTTACTGTTACCGATGCCTGTGGAAACGACATCACATCGTCGATTGCGACGCTAACTTCAAACGAGGTTGAAGATGTGACCATCTCGGTTGATAAGGTTTGTGAAGGTGGCGGAACCACGATTACAGGTCATACATCCGGTGCAACCCCCGTAGAATACCAATGGTTGTTCGACGATGGTTCAGGATCGGGTTGGGATACGATTACCAACGGAGGGCCCTATTCTGGAGCAAGCAGTCAAACGCTTACCATTAATAATGCAACAGAAAGTGAAGCCGGTGAATACCGTTTCAGGGCGATTTTCCCGATAAATGTACCCAATAATACGTCTTACGCCGATTGTCGCGATCTTGCTTCAACTGCCGATGCAGTGACCTTTATTGTCGACAACGGGCCTGATATTGTAGCTACACCATGGAGTACAACTATTTGTCCGGGTTCTTCTTTTTCAATCGATTTAACAAATACCGAAGATCCGGGCAATGCTATAACCACGTATCGCTGGACCCGATCGAACGTTCCCCAGTTAAGTGGAATTGGTGCTTCGGGGAGTGGCGAAAATATCAGTGCAACCCTCACGAGTTCCGATCCTTCAAACATGTATACAATGGCATTTTATATAACTGCCGAAGCCGATGGTTGCGAATCGAAGGATACGGTTTATGTAAGTGTCGGCGATACCACATTCCCACTTCTCAGTACAGTTTGTCCATCCGATATTTCGGTGAATAACGATGCTGATGAATGTGGCGCAGTAATCAATTATACAACACCACTTTTCAACGATAATTGCGATGGAAATGATCTGGGCGGAACTTTAGAATCCGGTTTGGCTTCCGGATCAACTTTCCCAATTGGTACTACTACTGTTACCTATGAATATACCGACGCTGCCGGAAATGGCCCGCTAAGCTGTTCGTTCGATGTTACAGTTACCGATAACCAGCCGCCAACAGCACTTTGCCAGGACACTACCATTCAATTAGATGCTACCGGAAATGCAACAATCACTCCGGCAGATATCGACAACGGTTCTTCTGATAATTGCGGGGTGCCAACTTTGAGTCTGGATATCACCACTTTCGATTGTACCAACCTTGGAGCAAACACGGTAACGCTCACAGCAACCGACAGTGTTGGGAACACTGCTACCTGTACCGCTACGGTTACTATTGACGATACTGATAATCCGGTGGATATCACAGCTACAGTTTCGCAACAAGATACGCTCTGTTCGGATGATCCGACTGTTGTTGATATTTCGATTACAGGTGGGGTTGGAACCATTGAATACACTTTTGACGGAACAACGAATGGTACAGGACAATTTACTGTTCCGGCAGGTTACGATTATGCGTGGAGCGTAAGCAATTCGCTGGGGTGCGGCACTACCTCGGGTACTTTCCATGTTGAAATAAGTCCAAATCCTGTTACGCCGGTATTTACCGTTGGTGCAACAACATTATGCCAGGATGCACCTAACGAAGTGTACACAGCTACAGCTACAAACAGTACATCTATCAGTTACTCGGTTTTACCGGCAGCAGCAGGAACTATTAACGCCACTACCGGTGAAATGGATTGGGATGTGGCGTTCAGCGGACAAGCTACGATTACTGCCACAGCCGCTGGTTTTTGTAGTATAGCTACTGAAGACTTGACGGTAGATATTACTCCTACAGTTGGTACACCAACTGCAATTACTGTTTCAGTAGGAACTGAACCATCTTGTCAGTTGACCAATGGGACAACCACAACAACTTATTCAACTACCGCAACAAATAGCACAGGCTTTAACTGGAGTATCAGCAATCCATTAGCAGGTTCTATTGATCCGGCTACAGGTACAATGACCTGGGCCGATGGTTTCTCAGGAACCGTTGATATTCAGGTAACGGCTAATGGTTGTAACGGACCGTCGGCACAAGTTGTACGTACAGTTAATATTACACCAACAGTAGGAACACCTTCAATTCCTACTCCGTCAGACTCTGTTATCTGCCAGGGAAGTGCGACGACAACCTACTCAACATTTGCTTCAGATGCCACTGTTTATAACTGGACTGTAACAGGTGCAGGAAATAGTATATCGGGCACCGGAACTACTGCGATGGTAACCTGGGATCCGAATTTTTCAGGTACAGCCACAATTAGCGTAACTGCAAACGGTTGTAACGGGCCTTCTGCTTCAGTACAAACAACAGTAGATGTTTTACCTACTCCAACAGCTACAATAAGTGGTGATAATTCAGTTTGTCAGAATACAGCTTCACCGGATATTACTTTTACAAACCCCCAGAATTTACCGGTAACAGTTACTTATAACATTAACGGCGGAGTCAGCCAAACCATTGATATAGCTGCTAATTCAATTGCAACAGTAGCTGTTCCTACCGCAACTGTTGGCGATTTTGATTATAACCTTGTTCGTGTTGAATACCAGTCAACCCCGGGTTGTATAAATTCAGTTTCAGGTACGGCTACAGTAACAATCAGGCCCGAAGCGCCGGCTGCTCCTGCTGCTATCACCGGTAATGATTATGTACTTCCGGTTACAACCGAAACCTATACAATTGCTGCAGTTTCAAATGCAACTTCTTATAACTGGACTGTACCTTCAGGCTGGACTATTATTTCAGGGCAGGGAACAACTTCAATTACTGTAACAACCGGAATTGCCGGCGAGGGTGGAGAAATAAAAGTTATTGCACAAAACGACTGTGGCGATAGTCCCGAAACAGCACTAACAGTTGATATTAATCCTGACTTGTCGATTATAACACAACCTGTAAATCAAACCGATTGTTATGCTAACTCAGTTCTGTTCAGTGTAACTATTTCAGGAGGTGCTCCTCCAATTAGTTATGTTTGGCAAAGAAAGCGACCAACAGATGCTGATTTCTCTGACATAACGGGAGATCCTGATATTTCGTACCCGGTTGACGGACAGATTTTAGTTTCGAATATTGGCAGTGCTTCTAATCCTGATGGAACTCAATACAGGGTGAGAATAACAGATAATGGTGGTTCTGATGAGACATCGAATCCTGCTACACTTACTGTAAACCAGGTGTTAACCATGACTCCGGTTGATGTTTTAACAACAATTTGTGAGGGTGAAGATTTATCCTTCAGTGCAACAACTGGTGGAGAAACTCCAATTTCGATGAGGTGGGAAAAAGATGGTTTACCGGTAACTGATGATATTGTTATTTCAGGTTCAGGAACTACTACAATTTCGTTAACAGGTGTTCGTCCTGCTGATAGCGGCGAATACCGTTTGGCAGTAACCTTCCCGATGACTCAACCAAATAACGATCCGGGGAACCCTGATACTTGTGTTGTAGTTAGTACTTTATACAGAACACTTGTTGTTAATCCGCTTCCTGTATTGGCAGGGCCTGTTGAAGTTTGTGTTGGACAAACCATTAACTGGACTCCAAATACCGGTGGAACATGGACAAGCAGTGATCCTTCAATTGCTACCATTGCCGACGATGGTCTTGTTACCGGTATTGCCGAAGGAACTGTAACTTTCACTTTCACTGAAACAGCAACAGGATGCAGTGCAACAACACCACCCGTTACAGTTCATCCTCTGCCAACAGGAGAAATTGCTGGAAATTCAGATATCTGTGCAGGAGATTCAGCAACACTTATTATGACATTAACAGGTACATCTCCATGGAATATAATTTATACCGATGGAGCAACCGCTGATACAGTTTTGGGCATTACAGCATCTCCTTACACTTTAACTGTAGCACCTGCGACAACTTCAACTTATGCATTAAGCGAAGTATCGGATGTGTATTGCGATGCTACATCGCTGAATGGAAATGCAATTGTAACCGTTTATCCATTACCAACAGCTGTACTTTCGGGAGATACAACGGTGTGTGTTGGTTCAACTGCGGGGTTGCTTGTGGAATTAACAGGTGTTCAGCCATGGAGTATTATTTATACTGACGGAGTTACTTTGGATACCGTAAGTGGAATAACTTCAAGTCCATATCTTCTTTCTGTAACACCGGGTTCAAACACTACTTATTCATTAACAGCTGTGTCTGATACTAATTGTTCAGGAACTTCATTGACAGGAACAGCTACTGTACAGGTAGATCAATTGCCAATAGCAAGTGCAGGAGGTAGCGATACTATTTGTGTAACAGGAACAGCTACTGTTAGCGGTGCAAATGCTACTGATGGAACAATTCTATGGACTCACGATGGTGCAGGTTCACTTACGGATGAAACAACTTTAACACCAACATACATTGCTGCAATATCTGATGCCGGAGATACAGTGATACTGACATTGACTGTAACCAGTAATAACACATGTTTTGTGGCTACACCAGCAACTGCAACTTATACAATTGTTGTTGATCCTCTGCCAGTTGCTACTGCAGGAGGAAGTGAAACCATTTGTACAAATGGTACTGCAACAGTTAGCGGCGCCAGTGCAGCTAATGGAAACGTGCTGTGGACACACAATGGTGTGGGTGTACTGTCAGATGAAACGACATTAACACCCAGTTATACTGCCGGATCAGGAGATACAGAAAGTACAGTAAAACTTACGTTAACTGTAACCAGCGATAACCAATGTGCACCGCAGACTGATACAGCTACCTTCCTGGTAAATGTTCTGCCAGAACCACAGGTAAATCAGCCCGATAGCCAGGAAGTATGTACTGGAACCTCAACAGCAATGATTACATTTTCTACAACCAATTCAACAGGAACTACAACCTACTCATGGACAAACACCGAGCCATCTATTGGTTTAGCTGCCAGTGGTACAGGAAATATAATTGCACCATTTTCAGCCATAAACAACGGCACAGAACCCATAGAAGCTGTTATTGAGGTCATTCCACATTTAACCGTGGGAGGAGAGATTTGCGACGGACCTCCTAAAATATTTACTATTACGGTTAATCCGGAGCCGGTTGCAGTTGCTCCCTATGGTTTAACCTACTGTAATGGAATTACGTCTGATTCCATACCAATTTCTGGTTCTCCAACAGGTGTCGTTTTTGATATTTCAGGAGGTGCTGCTATTGGACTTGCGGATATCAACGGTGTTACAGTTATTCCTCCATTTACGGCCCTTGAAGGTTCTGCTACATTAACTGTTGTTCCACGCTTTGGTGGTTGTACCGGACTACCGGTTTCATTTAATGTTACGGTTAGACCTACACCGGTTGTAACTATCTCTGGAAGCGATACTGTTTGTCAAAATTCTGCACCTCCCAGTATAAATGTTACCAATCCAATGGTGTTGCCTGTTGTGGTTACCTATACCATTAATGGTACAAACTCTTATAGCCTCAATATCCCAGGTAGATCGAATGCTTCAATAAGCGTACCTACCAATATTGCCGGTACTTTTGATTACAATCTGGAGAGTGTAAAGTATCTTGATTCCAATCCACCAACTTGTCAAAACGATGGGATTTCAGGAAGTGCAACAATGGAAATAATAGCATTGCCGGAACCAACTATAAGCGGGCCAACTAATATCTGTGCCGAAACTTCAGATCATATATATGTTACAGAAGGCGGAATGAATAATTATTCGTGGGCGATCTCCGCGGGAGGAACAATTACTGCCGGAGGATCTCCTACGGATACTTCAATTACAGTAACCTGGAATTCTGGAGGATCACACAATGTAAGTGTTCGCTACGACAATGCAGCGGGTTGTAGTGCGGCTGCATCTACTGTATATCCGGTAAATGTATATGCTTTACCAGAGCCAACTATAACCGGATCCACCAGTGCCTGTTTAAATACATCCCGAACCTATTCTACTCAGCCTGGAATGACCGATTATCAGTGGACGATTTCTGCAGGAGCAACATTGCTTTCAGGAGGAGGACCTAACGATAATTCTATTACTGTATCCTGGGATTCAGTTGGCACGCAGATGGTTGCCGTGAATTATGTCAGCTCTAATGGTTGTACTGCTAATGCACAAACGACAAAACATATTACCGTTAATCCGTTACCTGAGCCAACCATTAGCGGACCTGATACAGTTTGCGCTGGTACTTCAGGACATGTTTATACGACAGAATCAGGTATGTCAACATATATTTGGAATATTTCATCTGGTGGTACGGTAACATCGGGCGGAACAGCAAATAGTAATACTGCCACTATTCAATGGAATACCGATGGATTACAAAATGTGAGTATTTCGTACATCGATCCGGCAACAGGGTGTGAGCCTGAATATCCGGAGATTTTCGAGGTATGGGTTGACGAAATGCCTACACCAACCATAACAGGATTGGCGGATGTTTGTGTTGGGGAAAGCGCGATTGTTTACAGAACGGAACCCGGAATGGACGTTTATGACTGGACCGTTTCAACTGGAGGAACCATTACTGCGGGAGGAGATGGTACAGATTCGCTTGTGGTTACCTGGAATGCATCCGGGTCTCAAACAATTAGCATAAATTATGAGAATATTAGTGGATGTAGTGCCGTAAATCCAAGTTCTTTCCCGGTAAACGTACATGCATTACCAACCCCAATTTTGGTTGGAGACTCAGAGACTTGTATTGAAGCACAGAAAACCTATACTACCGTATCGGGAATGACGGATTATGTTTGGACGATTCCTCCTGAGGCCACCATCATTTCAGGTGGTACAAGCACTGACGACAGGGTTACAGTTATATGGAATACCACAGGAAACTATACAATTGCCTTGGATTATACCAGCGCACACGGATGTAATGCGAGTAGTCCTACTGAAATTCCGGTAACAGTGCACGATCTTCCATCGCCTTCTATTACAGGCCCTTCTGAAGCCTGTAGCGGAGGTGCGGTTAATGTTTATACTACCGAATCAGGAATGACTGGATATACCTGGTCGGTTACAGGTGGAACCATTACCGGAGGAGGAAACGGAACCGATTCTTTAGTAGTTGTTTGGAATACCTCAGGAACACAAACGGTAAGCGTAAACTACCATAATATCAATAATTGCTCTGCTTTGTCTCCAACTGATTCTGTCGTAAATGTGGTTGATCCAGCTCCACCTACTTGTCCAACTGATATGAATGTTTGCGATGGAGATGCTGCCTTTATATTAAGCGGCGAATCACCAGTGGGTGGCGATTATTCGGGTACTGGTGTTTATTACTCCGCAGGCAGTTATTGGTTCGATCCGGGAACGGCAGGACCAGGATCATATACCATTGCCTATACTATGCCAAATATTTGTGCCGACCAGTGTGTATTCAACATAACGGTAACTGAAACTCCCGTAGGATCAGCTACTGACAGAACTATTTGTAATGGAGAGCCGGCCAATATTTCTTTAAGTTCTACAGTAGCTGGTACAACATTTACCTGGACATCTAATGTTATTTCAGGTTCGGCCAGCGGAGCAAGTAATGGCTCAGGTGATATCATTACAGATACCCTAATAAATAACGATGTATACTATCCTGGAAGTGGCGGAACGAATGCAAGAGTAAGATATACGGTAACGGCTAGTAACAATGGTTGTAGCAGTACATTTACGGTTGATGTAACAGTACGACCACAAATTGCCATATTTGATTTAACATGGAATTCAAACTTTGTTGAAGATTTTATTGAAGTTTGTGTGGGTGCTGAAGCTTTAAGTGATAATGACATTGAAATATTGCATCCTGTGACAGGCAATCTGGTTGGTTCTTCAACCATACCTTCATCCTGGAATCCAACGTTCTTATATGGCCCCTCGCCTAATGGACCATGGACAGGTGCCCCCGGAAGTTGGAGAGGTGGATCATATTACGAATGGCTGGTTGACTTGTCGGTTAATAACCAATTGGGGTATCATTATTTTTCTTTGCGGATAACAGATCCCTCAACAGGATGTGTACAATATAGCAATCCGGCCATACTGAACGTAGTATCGTCAATGATTGTTGAAGCCGGTGATCCGGAATACCTCTGCGGAGGATCTACTGTTAATTTATCGGGAGCATATGTGGGAGGTTTGTCCAGTAGCACAGTTGAGGGAAGATGGTCGGAAACGAGTTTTAATCCTTCCAGTGGAAGCAGTGGAACATGGTCAGGTAATAGCTGGAGGTCAGATCCGGAGAATGTTTCTTATACTCCTCCGGCAGGTTACATCGGAGAAATTACACTTACATTAACAACAAATGATCCCTCGGGTGTTTGCGAAGCCATTGAAGATACACGTACCATTACCGTAGTGCCACCAAACTCATTTAACGGATGTTGGGAACTGGCAGGATGGCCTTTGAGCGGAACAAATTCAAATGGCACGCGAGACGATAGTGAGGAACCTTGTTTGGTAACAATCGTTGGTAGTAATAATCTAAGCGATTCGCCAGGAACAACGGATATTACACATTGCACCGGTAGTGGAATAATCTCTTTCGACTGGACTTTTCTGGCACCTGCCAATAAAGTGGTATGGCATCAGGAAGATCAAAAGGAAGGTGGTAATTCGAGTAGTTCTAACATGCGGGTTGCCAGACCTTCTAATGTGTCGGTGGGAGACTTAATTATTGTTACAATACATGCTGATAATGATAATCTGACTTTTTCACCTCCTTCCGGTTTTGTACTTATCGAAAACACAAGAAACAGTAATAGAAATGTTACATTAGCCAGTTTTTATAAAATTGCAACAGCAGCTGAACCTGTAAATTACAATTTTGGTGTAAATGGAGGTACTGTTGATGGTGACGACATGATTTATGCCAGTCGGGTAACAGGTCATGATCCAACTTCGGGAAATACAATTGGAAGCTCAAGTGAAAGTATTGTTCGTTTTAATCGCACCAATGGAGAAGAAGGATACAGGCAAATTACTATGCCGGGTTTAACTGCCGGATCAAATTCAATGTTAGTTTCTGCTTTGGCTGTGTGGATTGATAATGACTATGACAATGATAACAATGTAGAATATGTTAATGCCCCCATAGGAATGACAACCATGTATTACCGCGAGAATGAAACCGCAACCAGAGTCGCGACTCAAATCGTCTCGGGTAGTACCGGATCACGTAGTTTCCAGTGGCCAAGTTACAATAGCAGAAACAGAAATACAATGGATGCTGCAGCCCACATGTTTACCATTAATCCGGAGACCATTGAGGAGGATGCTGCATACTACCTGGTAAATGGTGTGCCTACTTTGCTGGGTAACAGCAATGGCAGTTCAGGCTCGGGTACAGTATCTGTTTCATCAGGCGACAGTTTTGGTTTTCGTGTAGGTACCAGCACAAACTCCGGTGGTCCGGGACGACTTATTATTTACAACCTGAATATGCCAAACGATGCACCTGTTTTAAGTGGTTTAGATTCAGTTGTACTTCCGGGATGCCACGACGATGCTTATGTTCCTGTATTTGACGTACCTGTATCTGTTGATGATTGCGGAACCGCGATTGCTATATTTGATTCGATTGGAACAGTAACAATAAATGATTGCGAACGCAGGCAAACCAGAACCTGGATTTACGAAGACGATTGTGGAGAACAGAGCGAACCATTTACACAAACCGCAATATGGTATGTAGCTGAACCTATTACAATAACGTGTCCTTCCGATCCGATGTTAGAAGCCTGCACCGATGAAGACACTATTACTTCGCGCTACAATGATTGGATAGCAGGTTTTTCAGCGTCGGGTGGTTGCGAGCTGACAACAAATATCTTCGAGATACCACCACTTGTGCTTTCGAATATTGCGTGTGGAGATACACTGAGTTTTACCTATAGGGTTACTGATGGCTGTGGACAGGATACTTCCTGTACATCAACATTCACAGTGCAACCCATTGATACTCTAATTGTTTACTGTCCGGGAGATACGGTGCTGGCCAACTGTTTCGATCCCGATTCGATAGCAGTTGCTTATACTGTCTGGAAAGCTGGTTTTGGTTATGATGGAGGATGCGCGGCAGTTACCGATAATATGGATGAGTTCCCGGCACTTACTGATCTGAGTTGCGGAGGTGACATAGAATTTATTTATACAGTTTATAACTCTTGCGGACAGTTCGAATCCTGTCTCTCAACTTTTTCAGTAGAGCCGCCTCAGGAAATAAGCATCAATGTGCCGGCAGGAGTAAGTCTTCCTCTATGTTCAAAAATCAGCGATATTGAAGCTGCTTATACAACATGGAGAGATAGTTTTTATTATACCGGTGGTTGCAATGTAATCACTAACATCGATTCTTTTCCCGAATTGGGTGACCTTAGCTGCGGTGGAACGCTGGAAATGACCTATCGGGTTAGAAACGAGAACAGCTCGTGCGAAGACTTGAAGGAGGGGTATTCTTTCTTCTCTGTAGCCGAAGCACCAAACCTGATTCTTAGTTGTCCGGCAGATACCACTATTCCAGGTTGTTTGGGAATACAGGCCATAACCGATGCTTACGATACCTGGGTTGATGGTTTCCGAGCATCAGGAGGTTGCGACATCACCACTAATATTGATTCTATTCCTCCTTTGGGTGGTTTAGTTTGTAACGGTTCAATCTCATTTACTTTTATTGTAGGCAACGATTCTACACTTTGTTCTGCAAAAGACTCTTGTACTTCAACCTTTACCATTGGAGCAGCACCGATGCTTAGCGTTGTTACCCCTGCTGATACAGTCGTAAATGGTTGTAACACTGACTCGGTAGTAATTACACTTTTTAATGATTGGAAAAGCCGTTTCGACTTTACAGGAGGATGTGTCGGCTATGTCCAAACTTCCGATATATCGGTATACGAGTTACCAAGTTCATGTGGCGGAACGGTTACTGTGCACTATTCAGCATGGGACAATTGCAGCCAGTTGGTTACTGATTCGGCAACTTTTACACTAAATCCCGAAGTAATTTCGATAAGTGCACCATTTGACGAGGTTCAGCCGGCGTGTCAAACACAGGCTGAAATCGATTCAGCTTTTGCCGATTGGAAATCAAGATTTAGTTTTTCCGGAGGCTGTGGAACGGTGGGAACCGACCTTGCGGCTATCGATGCGCCCAGTGCATGTGGGGGAACGATTGTAGTTAACTTCTCGGCACAAGATGTTTGCGGACAGGTGGTAAATACTTCTGCCATTTTTACTATCGATTTACCCAGCAGTGTGATGCAGGAACCTACTTTTGATGTTCCGGCTGATATTACCATTTACCGAAACGATACCTGTGGTTACGATGCTGATACAGTGATTACAGGCACACCGGCCAATTTAACCGATAACTGTACGGCCTCAGGAAACCTATCAATGAGTCACAACGATTCGATAGTTGCCGGATCGTGCGCCAGCGAAATAATTATATATAGGAAATGGACAGTTACTGATAATTGCTTGAATGAAACCTCACAATACCAGCTCATTACTGTTACCGACACTACTCCGCCAGTTGTTGTTTGTGCTGCTGATGTGGTTGATGTGGCTGATCTTGACGACTGTCAGGCAACCGGAGTGAACATTGGAACCACTACTGCTACCGACAACTGTTTGCTGGCATCGCTGGTGGGAACCCGTAGCGACGGCCTGCTGATTACCGATCCGTTCCCGGTTGGGCTGACTACCATTATCTGGACAGCTACCGACGCCTGCGGAAACACCGACACCTGCATGCAGAACGTAACGATTGTGGACGACCAGCTTCCAACCATTGCATGTCCTGCAGGCGTGGATCAGGATGCCGATCCGGATGAATGCTTCCGCCAGAATGTGGTGATCAGCGATCCAACAGCCGATGATAACTGTATGCTGGAATCAGTAACCTGGAGAATGACAGGGGCAACCACGGGTACTTCAGCGCCAACCGGTCTTAACTATGTGGGAGGACAAACATTTAACGTGGGTGTTACCACGGTTACTTACTACGCTACTGATGCTTTCGGAAATACTGACAGCTGTGCATTCTCGGTTACTATACATGATATTACACCGCCTGCTATTGATGCTAATTGTACAGATGCAACTGATTCCGCTGATCCTGATATGTGTTCAAAAGTACCGGCAACACTTGTTGATCCTGATTATCATGATGATTGCTGGCCAAAAGATTCATTGAGCGTTCGTTGGGAAATGACCGGCGCAACAACCGGAACAGGCAATGGTTTTGTTACTGATTCAACATTTAATGTTGGGGTAACAGAAGTTACATATTATATTAGCGATCCTGATGGAAACGAAACAAATTGCACATTCTATGTCACTATTCTTGATGTTACTCCTCCGGTTATAACAGCAGGTTGTACTGATGTTTCGGAAACTGCACTTCCTGATGAATGTTCGAAAATACCAACTACTCTGATAGATCCTGATTACAGCGATACCTGCTGGCCAAAAGACTCATTAACCTTAAGTTATACCATATCCGGAGCAACCACCGGATCAGGTTCAGGAATTGTTTCAGGCGTTTCGTTTAACGTGGGTGTTTCAACTGTTACCTATACCGTAACCGATCCCGATGGAAATTCAGCCGAGTGCTCGTTTACGGTTACCATTGTTGATGTAACGGCACCGGTTATCGAAATTGGCGATTGTATTCCGGTTTCCGATTATGCCGATGCCGACAGTTGTTCAAAAATTCCGGCAACAATCGTAGATCCTGATTACAGCGATACCTGCTGGCCTAAAGATTCACTGGAATTAAGTTACACCATTACTGGTGCTACAACTGGTTCGGGTATTGGGTCGGTTATTGGTATATCATTTAATGTTGGCGTTTCAACAGTAACCTACACCGTTACCGACCCTGATGGGAACAGCGATAATTGCTCATTCACCGTTACAATTATTGATATAACTCCTCCAAATATTAATATAACTGGTTGCGAAGATGTTACCGATACTACTGATGCAAACAATTGTACAGTTATTCCGGGAATTATTGAGGAACCGGATTATGCTGATGATTGCTGGCCGAAAGATTCACTCCTTCTGGAATATGTGGTTACCGGTGCTACCACGGCTTCAGGAACAGGTTCGGTTACAGGCGTGAGTTTTGCAGTAGGTATTTCATATGTTACTTACACTGTAACTGATCCCGATGGAAATTCCGACGATTGTAATTTCGAAGTTACCATTCTTCCTTTCGATATGCCGGCCTTTACATCAGGTTGCCCACCCGATGTAAGCGCTGATAACGATCCGGGCATTTGTGGTGCCGATCTCGTTATTCCGACTCCTACTGTTAACGATCCGTGTAACCTGGGCTATACCATTACCAACAACATTACCGGTACCGACAATGCCAGTGGTTATTATCCGGTAGATACTACTTATGTGGTTTGGACCATTACACCAGCACTTGGAGACCCGGATAGTTGCATACAAATGGTTATCGTTAGAGATGTGGAAAGTCCGGTAATTACTACTTGTCCGGTCGATCAGAATATTGAAGGTTGCGACACAACAGTAGCCACACTTAGCCCCGCTTTTTCAAGTACGCTTACCGAAACCGATTATGCAACATTCTCTGATGCCACCAACCAGGGAGTAGCCAACGATAACTGCGCCATTGTTCGGGTTACCTATATTGATGTGGCAAACGGAACCTGTCCGTTAGTAATCACACGCACCTGGACCGTTTACGATGCTGCCGGAAATTCTGACTCGTGCGACCAAACTATTACCATAAACGAAACTGAGCCGCCGGTGGCAGATTGTCCGCCTAACCTGGAATCACCTTCCGATTTCGATTCAATTTTTGCGATGTTTACCATTCCCGATTTTAGTATCTCTGATAATTGTACCGATTCGGCCGACATTGACATAAGCTGGACCATTACCGGAACCACAATCGGATCGGGAACCGGACTGATTCCTTCGCCTTATCGTTTTTACCAGGGACTGTCAACAGTAACATACACTTTTGTTGATGCATGTGGTAACTCAAGTACCTGCGTTTTTACGGTGTATGTGCATTATCCGCCCGATATTGAATGTTTGTTACCCGATACATCGTGTACTGATTTGGGCCTTTGTTATAATCATATTGAAGCTGGTGATATGGATAATCCCGGTATTCCGATAAATGTTAATGGCGATACGCTGGATTGGGTTTGGACCGTGTATAATCCGGACAATACCATTGCAGCAACTGGCAGCAGCAGGGGAATAAGTCCGCAACCGGTAGGTCCGGTCGATTTTCAGATTGGAACCTCAAGAATTCATTGGTACGCTGAAAATCCTTCAGGACACGATGAGTGTGAACATTTACATACCGTTGAAGACTGCGAAGCGCCATTAGTTACGCCGAGTCCTTTCGAGGATTGTGTAGACCTGCTGTCGACAGCAATTTACCATGGCGATGTAGACAACCTGGAGTTAAATCCTGACTATCCGGTAGGCGATTATAAAACAATGTTGGCTGGCGATTCCATTCTGAATATTGATTTAAGTACCTACACAGATAACTGCTGCATTCTTTCCGATGGATACAGTTTACGTTGGGAAATTGATTTTGAAGGAAACAATCCCGCAGAGCCATCAATACAAGGTACAGGGCAACCTTCGGAATATGCACACCCGGTAACCGGAGTGCTACAGGATATTAAGCTGTGGGGCGATGGCGTAACCTTTTTGTCAAGGGTGCACACCATAACTTATTGGATTACCGATTGCAACGGCAACGAAAGTGCGCCTATAGAAACAACCATAACCATTAACCCCCGACCTGAACTAATAAAAGTTACAAACTGATGAATAGAGCAAAAAACAACATAAGAGAACAAAAAAAACAAGCAGCATTCCAATATTATCCCTTTTGGGAGGGAGGCTGTAAAGTAGCTAACAAAAAAAAAACGAATGCCTATGAAACATGACTAAAAAGAATAAATCTTTGCAGACATAATATGTCAGCAGAGTTGGTTCTGTATGGGAGCAAAGTATGCTCCTGTGGCTAACGGGAACAGTGGTATTTTCTCTACAACAACAACAATTTACGACGATACAACAACAAATACCGCACGTTCCCCGAAGCCGGACCAGGGCTTCAAAACCATCCCGGTTCAGTTGCTGAAGTACTGAAGGAGTGAATAACAGAGGTGTTGAAGGACAGAATTGGGTATGGTTTAATGAGAGAACGAAACAAGCGCACACGCGCGAAATACTGAAAATGAGGTACTCTGCCTGAGGGTGAGTCAGTTAAAAGACGACCAAAGAGTAATACTTAAAAAACAAATGAAGAAAAAGGAATTAAATAGCAACAGCGTAGAAAGCCGGAAGGCCGAAATTAGATATAGAAACAAAAACCGGACTTCAGCTTTTGGAATGCAAGCTTATCCTGCCCCGGTAACTTCGGGCGATTCAGGATTTGTTCGCATACCAGCACGCGCAGCTAATTACTGTTCCAAAAAACAAATTGCCTATGGTATACACCTTACATCAATGAAAAAAGTAAACAATAAATTCTTTGGGGTTGTAGAAAGCCTTAAAGCTGTGGCGGACAAAAACTTGTTCGGCCACGAACCGAACCAAAAACCCATACATAAACTTCTCCTTTCCGGAGAAACTCAAACAGCTGTTTTTCTATTTCTCCCCCTTGGGGGAGTTGGAGGGGGCTTCTGTTTAACTGACAGGGACTTGTCGATAACTTACAAGAACACGACAGGGCCTTGCCAAATTAAAACAAGTAAAAAACACACCTTTGCTTTGGCCAAAAACCGACGCAGCCAAATTGAAGGTTCAAACCATTTATTAATTTAAAATTTTATAAAATGAAAAAGCAAATTTTATTTTTAGCAATCTTTACACTGGCATTTATTTTTGCCGGTACTACGAAATCGTATGGGCAGTTATTGCCAAGTGAATTTGGAACAGCTCCAATACCTCTGACTAGTTGTATTGGAACAGCTCAAGAACCTAAGGCTGGTATTCCTTATACTTATCTATTAGATGAAACAGGAACCAATGCGACTGCAACAGATTTTCAGTTTTGGGCAACTAAAGACCAAAATTTCATTAGTGGCAATCCTACAGTTACAAACGAAGTAGATTCGTTGAGAAGAACTGTTGCAGGTGAGTTGCTGGACTACAGTGCTAATTATCTGGGAGGTGGTACTACACCCTCTGTTGATATTACATGGTCAGCTGAAATTTTGGCTAATACTGTTTATCAAAGTGATGTTGCCGGTGAACCAACTTTTGTTGTTGGTTGGGCAACTGATGGTTGTACTGATAACATCAAAGTATGGGAAATAGATCCTACCCCTTCGTTTACCGTTGATATAACTGTGATAAACGATGATGATATGTTACCATTGCCATATGGAGATGCAACTGCTGAGCAATGTGTGGATGTTGTAAGAGCAGCAATTTATAATCCTTCAACTGACGGTGTAGATTATCATTATGGTTATGATACACTCTATTATGAAGTAGTAGCTGCCAACTTCGTTACAAGTTGGGTACCAACTTTCTTCTTAACAGGTCTTGATGGAGGCGGTATTCAGGAAGCATCGATTGGTTGGGCTTCAAGTATGGCTAATGCTCAGGCAGGAACCTTCATTGAAAGTGGCGATATCTCTGGTGGTAGTCTCACTGGTTCAACGGCAATCACTGCAGATCCTGGGGTGCTGGATAATAGTGTTGGTCTTTCTGTTTATGTGCAAGTAATTATTAATAACAATAATTACGAAACACTGGCAGCTTCTACCATTGGTTTAAGCGTTGCCGGAGAAGATGCAGAAGGATTTGATATTGATGACGATGCTACTTGTACGCAACCAGCAAATGCAGCAGATGCTGCGGATGATGATGTAACAACAAGAACATTAAGTCCACGTCCGACATTGATAGAAGGTACTCCGACTATACTACCTAATACAGGTATAGGTACACCATAATAAGATTATGAAACTTGCTTTTTCATAAGCTAAAGATAAACTGGCTGGCACCGTTCTGCAGGCACTTTCGGGTACTTGCGGAGCGGGTGGCTATGCCGGGAAAAAGAGAGTGTTCAGTTTACCCGGCTTGCGAAAGCAGACGGGTCACAGTTTTCAGTCAGCGTCAACAGTGTTTGACAGGCTCGCAACTCGTGGCTCAGTGCGCACAGCTCAATAGCTTATGAAGAAGATGAAAATGCAGGTGAAGCGGTTTTAAAACCGTTGTTGAAACATGCGAAACAGAATACGCATTACCTGTAGTACTGATGGAAGTCCGGAGGTGGAAACATGAGGACTGGAAACAGTCCGAAATCCTGATCTGTTTTATTATCGAACCTCAGGAACCAAACGGAAATACGAAATAACGAAGTACTCTGGCGGTAAAAAGATGAACCATAAAGAGGCAGATTCAGTGAAACTCGAATTTTGGGAGTGTTAACGAACCGGAAATTGTTAGTTGAACTAATCCCGACCAAAACATCGGGAGACGCGAAGAAAAAAACTTAGCGCCTTAGCGCCTCAGCGGTGAAAAGTATCGCCATGACGCAAAGTATTAAAAACCTTAAAACATTGAGGAATGTGAACGATGAAAAACATATAAACAAAAGCAATGCGCCACCAAAATTGCGCATACTGCTAAAAATGCGCGACGGGTTTATCCGGCATGCGCAGCGAGACGGGCCCAGAGGCCGTGATCCGGCTTTTTGGGTACCTGTTTCGCTTAGTAATTTTAGCACTCTGTTTCTCTGTGCGATCTCTGTTAACACTGTGGTAAAAAAAGGAATAAACCACGGGCAATGGCAGAGAAAACACAGAGGATATGGAGTGATAATACCGCAGGGAAAGAACATTAACTTTTCGCAGGTACTGCATAGCCTATGTTCTGTTGCAGGAGAAAAGTATTTATGTTCGGCTGACAAAACAAAAGTAACAAAGGACCCGCGATGTACTTTGTAAGAGAAATAAAAACCTTGTAGCATTATAGCGGAGAAGAAAGACGATTAATGAGGTGAAACTTTCAGTTGCTGATTCAGTGTTCAGTAACTGAATAATAGAAGAATGATTAAAAAATACGCACATATTTTCAGGTATTTGTTGGGTTTTATACCGGCAATGCTGACCGTGGCAACAGCTGTGGCCCAGAAGCCTGTGCAGACAATTGAAGCTGTAGAGTGCGAGACGATTCAATTTGAAATCACCGAGTTTCCAGGCGATGAATACACCTGGGACATTTACCAGGATTCAACCGGAAACTTTGCCACCAACCAGGGCGACATGGAGTCCGCGGTTTATTTTGAAGATGGTATGTATCGCGGATCAACCGTAAGAGTGTTGAATTTACCACATGGAAATTATTTTTTACGTGTTATGGCCTGGGACGAAGTAAAATGTACCAACAACCTGATAGTATTTAAATTGAATGTTATAGAGCCACCGCCACCCGAGTTAATTGGCGACAGCCTTTGTTACGGCGAGGTGCCAATAGTGCGGGTAATTTTTACCGGAACCGGTCCGTGGGATTTCGAATATGCTTATAGCGACGCAGAAGGAAATACTGTGAACCTGAATGGCC
The DNA here is from genome assembly GCF_963676735.1 of uncultured Draconibacterium sp. Lineage (NCBI taxonomy): Bacteria > Pseudomonadati > Bacteroidota > Bacteroidia > Marinilabiliales > Prolixibacteraceae > Draconibacterium > uncultured Draconibacterium sp. The sequence goes on from NZ_OY781464.1 coordinate 4,787,057, forward strand.
ATACCGACGACCCGGATATGGCAATTCCGATTATGACGCCGCTACCAGAGGGTAAAGCAAAATTCTGGATTATGAGTGTAGATTACAGCAACGGATGTACTGTAAAAACGTATGAAGAGGAAGAACAGCCCCATACCGGAATTTTAATTTATCCAATACCGGCCAAAAAGCCAATCTACCTGAAGGAGAATTAGCGAATGGGAGAGTTTGATTGTAAAGTAGAAATAAAAGATTTAAACGCAAAGATTGCAAAGAACACAGAGAAAGCTCTGCAAAACTCTGCGTGAACACAGCGCTCTCTGCGGTTAAAATATTTAAACTACGAATAACCGTAGCGAAGAAAAAGAAGTTTTTACAAAGAGAGTCTGTTTTATGAATTAAAAGGCTGGTGAATAAATAATAAAAGATTTAAACGCAAAGATTGCAAAGAACACAGAGAAAGCTCTGCAAAACTCTGCGTGAACACAGCGCTCTCTGCGGTTAAAATATTTAAACTACGAATAACCGTAGCGAAGAAAAAGAAGTTTTTACAAAGAGAGTCTGTTTTATGAATTAAAAGGCTGGTGAATAAATAATGAAAGATTTAAACGCCAAGATTGCAAAGAATACGCAAAGAACACAGAGAAAGCTCTGCAAAACTCTGCGTGAACACAGCGCTCTCTGCGGTTAAAAGAAACAACATGAATGAGAACGACATATCGGGAAAAATAATAGGCTGCGCTATAGAGGTGCATAAGACACTTGGTCCGGGCTTGCTGGAAAGTGCTTACGAGGAATGTCTGTTCTATGAGTTAAAGGCGGCTGGTTTGGCAGTTGAACGACAGAAACCTTTGCCGGTGGTTTATAAGGAAGTGAAACTGGAGGCAGGATACCGGATTGATTTGTTGGTTGAAAGAAAGGTTGTTGTTGAACTTAAAGCAGTGGAGGTATTAAATGATGTGCATACAGCGCAGGTACTAACCTACTTAAAATTATCAGGCTGTAAACTTGGGCTGTTGATGAATTTTAATGTTTATAGATTAAGTGAAGGAATAAGAAGATTAGTGAATAAATTATGAAAGATTTAAACGCAAAGAACGCAAAGAACGCAAAGAATACGCAAAGGACACAGAGAAAGCTCTGCGAAACTCTGCGACTACTCAGCGCTCACTGCGGTTAGAAATTATAGATTAGAAAGATACTGAATAGCATGAAAGATTTAAACGCAAAGATCGCAGAGAATACGCAAAGAACACAGAGAAAGCTCTGCGAAACTCTGCGTGAACACAGCGCTCTCTGCGGTTAAAATATTTAAACTACGAATAACCGTAGCGAAGAAAAAGAAGTTTTTACGAAGAGAGTCTGTTTTATGAATTAAAAGGCTGGTGAATAAATTATGAAAGATTTAAACGCAAAGATTGCAAAGAACACGCAAAGAACACAGAGAAAGCTCTGCGAAACTCTGCGTGAACACAGCGCTCTCTGCGGTTAAAATATTTAAACTACGAATAACCGTAGCGAAGAAAAAGAAGTTTTTACGAAGAGAGTCTGTTTTATGAATTAAAAGGCTGGTGAATAAATTATGAAAGATTTAAACGCAAAGATTGCAAAGAACACGCAAAGAACACAGAGAAAGCTCTGCGAAACTCTGCGTGAACACAGCGCTCTCTGCGGTTAAAATATTTAAACTACGAATAACCGTAGCGAAGAAAAAGAAGTTTTTACGAAGAGAGTCTGTTTTATGAATTAAAAGGCTGGTGAATAAATTATGAAAGATTTAAACGCAAAGATTGCAAAGAACACGCAAAGAACACAGAGAAAGCTCTGCAAAACTCTGCGTGAACACAGCGCTCTCTGCGGTTAAAATATTTAAACTACAGAGAACCAAAGAGATAAAAATGAAACGATTGATGTACATAGTATTCTTCCTGTTGATGGCGACAAATCTGCTCGCCCAGGAATCCTATGTCATCGATTCGGTATGCGTGGGGGCCGAACGAACTTATCGTCGGGATGGCGAAGCAGCTTATACATATTACTGGGAAATTGTTGACCGGCAAATCAACGATACCCTTTATCTTACAGGTGATGATTTTACAGAAATAAACGGAACCGATACCACATGGGGCAATCAAATTCTGTATCGCTGGGAAGTAGTAGGTGAGTTTGATATTATCGTTACTGTCTTCTCGGAACACAATTGCGATACTATAGAACAGGGGTATGTAAAAGTATTTGACGAACCGTTTGTAGATGCCGGACCGGATAGAATATTTTGCGATGCACTTACCGAAATTCTTATTTCAGGAGACACGGCCTGGAATTATAGTGCCCTTTACTGGGAAACACTTGGTGATGGAACCTTTGATAATGATGGTGTTTTGCATCCAAGCTACCAGTTTGGAGCCGTAGATGTAGCAAACGGAGAAGTTTCGCTGGTTTTAAAAGCCGATGGTTATGCCTTAAATAATACCTGCAAGCCGGTTTACGATACCGTGACCTATTACCTTAGTTCACCCGAAATTACTTTAGATCCGCACGATCCGATTTGTTACAACGACAGCAACGGTTATATTGTTGCTACCATAGATAGAGGATTGCCTCCCTATTCTTATGCCTGGGAAGGACCCGCGGGATTCGTATCAATGAATGCCGACAGTATTGGTGGTTTGTGGGCAGGAACTTATATTCTAACCGTTACCGATTCGAATTTATGTGTTGATATCGATACGGTTGAACTCTTTAATCCGCCGCAATTACTCGTTTCAATCGATAATGTTACACAGGTGAGTTGTTATGCTTATGCCGATGGATCAATTGCGGCATCGGCAAGTGGCGGAACCGGCACGCTTGCCTATAACTGGACCTGCTTACTGGGTGCAACATATACCGGCGATTCCATCTATAATTTACCGGCCGACACGTATTACCTTACCGTTACCGACGAAAACGGATGTACCTACCTCGATACAGTGGTATTGCCCGAGCCCGAATTGCTTTTAGTGGATGTTACGGCCGACGATACCATTTTGTGCGAAGGTGAAGTGGTGACGCTTCACGGAAATCCGGAGGGCGGAACAGGAGAACTAACGCAGAGATGGACCGGAAACGGATCGGTATTCCTCAGCTCGGTTAACGACAGCGTAATTACTTTTGAAGGCGCACCTGTTGGGCGTTATGTATTTACTTACACCATTACCGATGAGGCACTTTGCGAGGCATCCGATTCGATTGTGCTGAATGTTTACCCGCCATCGTTTAGCTTCGATAGTTTGGAAGTTTGTGCCGGAGCGGCTCCTTTCCCCTGGAATGGTCTGATGGTTACCAGCGATGCCGACCGCGTTTATGTTGATACGCTGGTGGGAATGAACCAGTGGGGTTGCGACTCTATTCCTTCGCTGGCGGTAAAAGTGCTTGTCCCCGAAGTGTACGATACTACAATCTACATCTGCGAAAACGAAGCACCTTTCCAGCCTTACGGAAACATTACCGTTTTACCCGACCGCGACAGCATTTACCTCGACACGGTTCGTTATGCTGATTCGGGCTGCGACTCTCTGCTGATTACCATTAATGTATTCTCTAATCCGATAACCGATACCTTGTTGTATGCCGAACTTTGTGCGGGTGCCGATCCTTATCAATGGAATAACCGCTGGATACAAACCGATTACAGTGAGATCTATCTCGATACTTTGGTGAATCAGTTTGGTTGCGATTCCTTGCTAACCTACGATGTTACCATTATTCCACCCGATACAACTTATGTATTTGATACACTTTGTCAGGATACCGAACCGTACGTTTGGAATAGCATTACCGTAGAAACTGTTTTTGACAGTACCTACCAGGTTACGCTTCAAAATCAGTATTTATGCGACTCTGTTGTTGAATTAAGTGTTCATGTTCTTCCGGTAACCGATACCTTACTTGACTTAACTTATTGTGCCGGTCCGGGATTTATTACATTGAATAACAGGGATATAATTTTTGATGAATCGCGGATATACCTGGATACATTGTATGGAGCGAACCAGTTTGGTTGCGACTCTTTGCTGACTTATGATGTTACCATTCTTCCTCCGGATACCACAACAATTGATACCACCATTTGTGAAGGAGAACCGGCCTTTGTATGGGGAGTAAATACCACTCATTTGGTGGATGCTTATACCGATAGTATTTATACCGACATATTGCAAAACCAATTTGGTTGCGACTCGATTGTTTATTTAGATGTTGAGATTCTGCGCCCTGTTGTAATTACCGATACTATTGAAGTATGTGCCAACGAGCCTGCTTTTACATGGCACTCGTTTACTATTGCTACTGATGTTGACAGTATTTATGCCGATACACTGTATTACGACGCCGGTTGTGACTCCCTGCGACTGGAGTTAACCTTGATTTCGAATCCGGTTACCGATACCTTGCTCGACTCAATAATTTGTGAGGGAAGTCCGGTGTTTGCATGGAATAACGTTAACATACAAACTGATTTTAGCCAGGTGTATTACGACACACTGGTTGGGGCAAACCAGTTTGGCTGCGACTCGTTTCTGGTATACGATGTTATTATTGTTCCTGCAATAAAAGATACCATTCCTGCCGTATATTGTTTTGGCGAACCGATTGCCAACTGGTACGGTCAAAGCATATCATCAGAAACTGATAGCATATACATTCATAACGTTCCCGGCCCGGGAGGCTGCGATACGCTGTTGTATTACGATGTAAGTATTTTGCCGGTAACCGACTCAACACTTTACCTGACACTTTGTATGGGTGCGCCTGATGTTCCGTTAAATAACCGCACAATTACTTCAGATCAGTCGCGCATATACTTCGATACTATTCCAAACAGTTACGGTTGCGACTCGTTGATGATATACGAGGTGACAGTTATTCCACCCGATACAACCTTGCATTACGATACGCTTTGTGTTGGCGATCCGGAATATGACTGGAATGGGTTTACGGTTTCAACAAGCGTTGAGGATGAGTACATAGCAAGTGTGCCAACAGCATCGGGTTGCGACTCGGTAGCCATTTTATACACCACATTAATAAACGGAACCACTACTTACGATACAGTTTATGCCTGCGAAGAATACACCTGGACAGATGGAACAGGAACAACATATTATACTTCGGGTGACTATCAACATACTCTGGGAGGAGCAACAACATGTGCCGATACCAGCTGGTTGCACCTGGTAATCAGCCCGCCGGTTACCATCGATACGCTAGTAACGCACGTACTTTGTTTTGGCGACAATAACGGAGCAATAGACCTGAGTGTATCCGGAGGTCTTCCTCCTCTTACTTTCCAATGGAGTAATGGTGCCACTACGCAAAACATTAGTAACCTGTCAGCTGGAATTTATACCGTTACAGTAAGTTCAACGGTAACCGATACGTTGGTATGTACTACTACGCTGGATGTTGAAGTGAAAGAGCTGGACGAAATACTGATTACGCTTGATGCTATTACCGATGTGCTGGTTGCCGGAGAATCAACAGGAAGTATTGAAGTGTCAGTGGCAGGTGGTACTCCGGGAACAGGATATGCTTACGAGTGGACCAACGACGCCGGTATTGTTGTTGGCACCGATGAAGACTTGTTTAACCAGCCTGCCGGCGATTATACGCTTACTGTTACCGATGCCAACGGCTGTGTTGAAACATTTACAGAAACCATTACCGAGCCGTTGCCACCTGACAGGTTTATGGCTTCGCTTGACGATGAAATTTGTTACGAAGACTTACAAAATTATCCTGTGGCTTACTCCATTGATGAATACCTGGCACTGGATACCAGCCTTGATGTTTATTCGATTTATGGCCTCGATTCGGCGTCGTTTACTGCTGATTCGAGCGTAGTTAGCGGCTCGGGGTATTGTTACGAAGAGGTGCGTACTTATACCGTGATGGATGGTGCCGGAAACACTTTAAGTGCCACACATACCATTATTGTTAACGATACGGAAGATCCGACAATTACATGTCCGCCAACAACAACAGTAAACAATGGTATTGTTCCGCCACCGTTCGATTCGCTTAGCTTCCTCGGCGCCGGTGGTTCGTTTGCCGATAATTGCGGAATTGTACGTTTTGATCTTGTAGATGAGTATTCGGATAACAATTCAAATCCGGAAACCATTACACGCGTTTATCAGGTTTGGGATTATTGCGGAAACATCAATACCTGCGAACACCAGATACAGGTATTTGCCAACGTAAGTATTGCTCTCGAATGTCAGGATTTGCCGGATGTATATTACGAGTGTAGAGATTTTAGACCAAATTACCGGGATATAGATGACTTTGAAGCAGCCGGTGGTAGATATTTTACTTCACCTTCAGCTCCAATCGACACCTTCTTTTATAACGATGTAGTGCAGGGAACCTTCTGCCCAACGATTACGCGCACGTATACATTACGTAATGTCGCCGGTTTAGAGGTAACATGTACAAAACGATTTGAGGTTCTGGATGATGAAGACCCGGTTTTGATTTTCAAAGAGATTTCACTTGGGTGTAACGATACTCGACCACCGGTTTATGTTTCTCGCGATATATTTAGACTTAGAAGTGAGGGAAATACAGTGACAGATAATTGCGGTTTTCTTGGTTTAACACTTCAGTTTGATCGTGAGGTAATTGAAGGAGCATGTCCTACAATATACAAACGCTATTATACCTTAGTTGATGGTTGTGGGAATAGAACTCAAGCAATTCAATACATTTATGTTAATGATACTGTGCCGCCCGTGGTCACAAACTTCCCTTTTGAATTAACTGCCGAGTGTGATGTTCCGGAACCCTATGCAGATGTTAGCGCTTATGTTGCAGATGACTGTGGCCCAGTTCAAATAACTTATCATGATTCTATAGGAGGTGCTGATGAACCGGGCGTTGTTTACCGTATTTACACATTCTCCGATGGTTGTAATCCTGTTGAAGTTATTCAGAAAATTACCATTGAGTTAACCAATACGCCTTTATTGGCTGCAATTGATCCATTGTGTCAATTCTCTGCTGCACCGCTATTACCTGATACTTCATTGAATGGAATTCCTGGTTCTTGGTTACCTGCAACGATCGATACGGATGTTCCAGGTGATTTTGAATATATCTTCTATCCTGATTCTGGGTATTGCGCTGGTCCTGCCAGTCTGACAGTAGCAATAATTCCTGAAATTCAATTAGATACTATTCTGGTTGATCAGGGGTATAATCCAAATCCTGTAGGAAGCATTGATTTAGCTATTACTGGAGGTAGTGGAGTTTATACAATTAACTGGATTGGCCCGGCAGGATTCGCAGCGAATACAGCAAATATTACCGGCTTATACGCTGGTGATTATTGGGTTGAGGTGAGTGATAACATTGGTTGTTATGACAGTATCTCTGTCTCCTTACTGGCATTTGAACCGGAATTCAGTTGTCCTCCTGATACCTTAATTGAATGCCCCGATGTAACCCAATACCCGGGCACCAATAATATTAACGAATTGATTGTGATGGGTGGCTACTATAATCCGGTAAATATTGTCGCAAATCTGGATTACTTCGATGTTGTGGATTCATCAGAATACTGTTTAACTATCGAGCGAACCTATGTTGTAGAAGATATTTACGGACGATTGGATTCATGTACACAAACCCTTAACTTCTACGATAATATCCCGCCCGTAATTATTGCGCCTCCTGGTGATACCGCTGAATGCCTGGCTACTATTGTTCCGGAAATTCAAGATTTCTCCGATTTTATGAATTTAGAAGGTGCCGATGCTTACGATCCAAATTGTACACTCGATCCGTCTTCATTTACTGTTCATGATACAACAATCATTTTAGAGCCGGGTCGTGCACGGGTAATCTATTATTTTAGTATTGCCGACATCTGCGGAAATATAGGTCGTGATTCCGCTTATTATCTGATCACTGATGACCAGGCACCTCAGGTATTCTGTGCTGATATTACAGTTTACCTCGATGAAAATGGTGAATATCATTTAACGATCCGCGATTCCATTGCGATGATTGATAGTATTTATGATAATTGTACAGCTCCAGAAGATATGGAGGTAGTTATAGAAATTGATGAAGTAACCTGTGAAGATGTTGAATCAGGTACACAAGTTCGGATTACGGTTTACGATGAAGCAGGACTTTCAGATAATTGTGTGGCTAATTTAACCGTTGCTGATACACTTCCACCAACAGCCATTTGTCAAAATATTACGGTTTACCTTGATGATACAGGTATAGCTACCATAACCCCTGATATGATTGATAACGGCTCGTTTGACAACTGTGGAATTGAAACCTATCAGATAACGCCGGATGAGTTCGACTGTTTTGATGTTGGAGATAACCTGGTAACACTAATTGTAACCGATTATTATGGTTTACGCGATACCTGCGAAGCTATTGTTACCGTTATCGATCCGGTTGATCCGTTTATTGAGTGTCGTCCGTTACAAACCATTCAGTTGGATGAGTACGGAAAATATGAATTGAGCTGGGATATGGTTACCGACACGGTATCTGATGAGTGTGGTATTGACACTGTATTACTCGACGATTATGAACTGGATTGCGACAATATTGGTATTACCACCATAACGGTAACTGCCTACGATGTGAATGGCAATTCAAGTACTTGCGAGGCAACATTCGAGGTATTTGGCAACCTGCCGCCAAACGTGGTGAACGACTCGGCTGTTACCGCAGTTAATGTTCCGGTTGAAATTCCGGTGACCAATAACGACTACGATCTGAAAACCAATATCAACCTTGAATCGCTTGGTGTGGTTATTGCGCCAAGTCATGGTTCGGTGGTTGTTGATAATAACACCGGTATGGTAACCTATACACCTGACCTCGATTATGAAGGACCGGATATTTTCCGTTACCAGATTTGTGACGATGGTATACCATGTGAGCCCGAATGTGGACAGGCCATTGTATTTATTATGGTTCGTCCGGCCAATAATCCTCCAATTGCGGTTGATGATTATTACGAAGTACCTTGTGGCGACTTGTTCGGAAATGTTATTCTAAATGATTCCGATTCGGATGGAGATGACATAAGCGTTAATCCGGTGCCGGTAACACCACCTGACAGTGGCGCCCTTACCCTGTATTCCAACGGAAACTTCGAATACATCCCATTTGAAGGATTCTTCGGAATTGACAGCTTCCAGTATGTGATTTGCGACAACGGTATTCCGTCGTTGTGCGATACAGCCTGGGTTTACATTACACGCGTACCGGATAACGACTGTGATGGAATTCCGGATACCGACGATATTGACGACGATAACGATGGTATTATTGATATTGTTGAGGGCGACCGCGCTATCGACTCCGACCACGATGGTATACCCGATAGTTACGATATTGACTCGGATAACGACGGTATTCCTGATAACATTGAAGGACAGGCCGAAGGTAATTATATCCCTCCAACGGGCCGCGATGGTAACGGTAACGGTTGGGACGATGCCTACGATCCGGAAAATGGCGGCTATCCGTTTACTCCGGAAGATACCGATGGCGACTCAATGGCTGACTACCTCGATATCGACTCGGATAACGACGGGGTATTTGATATGATTGAAGGCCACGATGACGATAATAATGGTATTGCCGATGTATTAAGATGGTACTCTGATGAAGACCGAGATGGATTAGATGATGCTTATGATACTTATTCGGGATGGGCCGATTACGGAAACGAAACGGGCAGCAATGCACCAATTCAGGACTTTGATGGCGACGGAATACGCGACTGGCGCGATACCAACGATGAAGATGACCAGTACCCAACAGTGAACGAAGACCTGAATGGCGATGGCGATTACAGTAACGACGACCTCGACCTCGATGGTTATCCGGAATACCTGGATACCGAATTGAGCTGCGAGTTGTTTATTCCTGAGGGATTCTCGCCAAACGATGACGGTGTTCACGACTTCTTCCAGATCTTGTGTATACAGAAATACCCGAATGCGAAGCTGATGATCTTTAACCGAAACGGTGTGAAGCTTTGGGAAAAAGAACATTACGGTAACCTCGATGTTTGGGGAACTTACGAAGATGCCTGGTGGTGGGGAACCTCAGAAAACATACTTACCATTGGTAAATCGGGTGGATTGCCGGCCGGTAACTACATTTATGTGCTGATACTGAACGATGGTTTGGGTACGGTTAAAAACGGTACCGTAATGTTGGCTTACTAAAAAGAGGGGGCAATGCTTTAATGCGTGAATGCTGCAATGCTTTAATGGTGAAATACCTCGGTGCCTTAGCGTCGCAGCGGTGAAAAAAGAATTAAACCGCGAAGCCGCAAAGAATAAAAAACAATGAACAGGCATTATGCAAATTGCAGCAGGCAGATAAAGAAATTTCCAGAAGTATTAAACCATATTTCAGTTGAGAAAATCCCAGCGCCTTAGCGTCTTAGCAGTGAAAAAAACGTAGTGTCTTAGTGTTAAAATCAGGATGGTTACGATAAGGCCGCCTCAATATCAGCAATTACATCACCTACATTTTCAATACCTACCGACAGGCGTAGCATACAATCGTTAATGCCTGCCGCAGAGCGTTCTTCTTCCGTAAATTCGGCATAAATGGTGGAGTAGGGGTGAATAATCAATGTTTTGTTGTCGTTAAGATTTGTGGCCCGACGAATGATTTGAAGCCTGTTCATAAAAGCATAACAGGCCGTTTTCGATTCCAGCTCGAAACTCATAATGGTGCCCGGAATGCCGTTAAAATACTTTTGCGCCAAAGGGTAGCGCTCATCCGTCTCCAATCCCGGGTAGCTCACTTTTTTAACTTGGGGATGTGCATTCAAAAAATTGCCCAGCGCCAGGCAGTTCTGAAAGCATTTTTCTACCCGAAGCTCCAATATGTCGAGCCCCTGAATTTGAAAGCGGGCAGTTTGGGGCGCCATGCTTCCGCCGGTATTTCGGTAAATGTTTTTCCTTATTTTGGCAACAAATGCGTTGGCTTTAAACTTTTCGGTATAGGCCGATAGGTTTGGGTTGCGTTTCCAGTCGTAATTTCCGTGGTCGATTATGGCGCCACCAAACGAAGTTGCTCCTCCGGAAATGTATTTGGTAGTAGAAAGCACTTCGATATTAATTCCAAACTCCCCGGCATTAAAAACATTGGGTGGTGTTAGAGTACTATCGGCAATTAATAACAATTGGTGTTTTTTTGCTACGCGCGACAGCATTTCAATATCAGCAATATCCAGCTGTGGATTGGTAACCGTTTCAAAATAAATGGCCCGGGTATTTTTGTCAATTAATTTTTCTATTTCTGATTCAGAACAGAGTTTACTAAAACGGGTTTCCAGGCCAAATTCAGAAAGTGTATTTTGAAAGAGAGCATAAGTATGTCCGAACAATCGGTTGCCGGAAATAATATTCTGGCCGGCTTTGGTAAGGGCCAGCAGCGTATTTGAAATGGCTGCCATACCCGAGCTAACAGCAATTACAGCGCTGCTTTGGGTAAGTGCTTTTAGTTTCAACTCGAAATACTCTACCGTTGGGCTCGACGATCGGGAGTATACATGAGCAATATATTCGCCCCTGAAGTTGGCCTCAATTTGTTCTGCCGAGTCGAACTCGTAAGCTACAGCTTCGTAAAGCGGCATTTGCAAAGCATTGTGGGGGTCGGCTTTGGCATAAGGTACATTTAGGGCGGTGGTTGTAAATCCGGTTTTTTTCATGGTTTTAATTCTATGTCGTCAAGCGTTTTTATTTTCAGAATCCGTGAGGCATTTAACTTATTCGCTGAAATGTATGTTTAAATTCATCCTCATTTTATTGATCTCAGCTTATTGACTGCCGGTAAAAATAACCAAAATCAACTGGACTGTACTGAGCTTATATAAAAGCCGGGAAAAACACCTGATATTTGTTATGCCCAAAACAATTCTAAAACATAAAAAGTTTTTTTGGATCCGATTTTTTTGGTACGTCTTTTGTTTATTTTTGCCGCGTTTTAAGTTATAATTAAACAGCATTTATTAAACAACTACTAACCATGGCGTCCCCCGCCATGGTTTTTTTATGCGCATTATTGTCATGTAAAATCTCAGGTTTATTTGCGTGGAGTTTTATATTTTAAAAATTCTCACCGCATTTTCTTGCAATAGCGGCTATTTTCACATCCGAATCTCTATCTTTAAAAAAACAAATCGGGAAATGAATACCGATTTGGAAAGATTAAAAGGAAGGAGTCAAACCTATGAAAAAATACCTGCCCAAATTAGTACAAGACGATAAATGGCTGGAACCCTTTTCGGGAGTTATTTCAGACCGAATGATTCAGGCCGACCGCAAAGAAAAGGAATTAACCGGAGGAAAAACACTCGAGGAATTTGCCACCGGACATTTGTATTTTGGTTTGCATAAAACCGAAAACGGATGGGTCATGCGCGAATGGGCACCCAATGCCACACACCTGTTTTTAATAGGTACTTTTAATAACTGGGAAGAAAGTGCGGCTTACTCTTTTGTGCATCTCGAGCATGGTGTTTGGGAGCTTCATCTGGAACACGAACAGCTGGCGCATGGCGACCTCTATGCTTTAAATGTACACTGGGCCGTAAATTTTGGCAAACGTATTCCGGCCTGGGCCAAACGTGTTGTTCAGGATGAAAAAACCCATATGTTTAATGCACAGGTTTGGGCTCCTGAAAAGGCTTATCAATGGGTAAATCCTGACTTTCAGCGAAGCGATGAACCGCCACTTATTTACGAAGGCCATGTTGGAATGGCGGGCGAAGAAGAGCGGGTACATACCTACAATGAATTCAGGGAGCAGATGTTACCACGCATAAAAGCAAATGGTTACAACACTATTCAGCTGATGGCTATACCGGAGCATCCGTATTATGGTAGCTTTGGTTATCACATAAGTAGCTTTTTTGCTGCGTCATCGCGCTTTGGAACCCCCGACGAACTCAAACAGCTGATTGATGAGGCGCACGGCATGGGTATAGCTGTTATTATGGATTTGGTGCACTCGCATGCCGTTAAAAACGAACTCGAGGGCCTTGGAAACTACGATGGTACCCGCTATCAGTTTTTTCACGAAGGAGCTAAAGGCGAGCATCCGGCATGGGATAGCTATTGTTTTAATTACGGTAAAAACGAGGTGCTGCATTTTCTTTTGTCCAATATCAGCTATTGGCTTACCGAATATCAGTTTGATGGATTTCGTTTTGACGGGGTAACAAGTATGCTCTATTTTAACCATGGACTGGAAATTGCCTTTACCAATTACAACGACTATTTTAATGCCAATGTAGACCACGAAGCCACAACCTATTTTAAATTGGCAAATAAACTTATTAAGGAAATAAATCCCCGGGCTTTGTCTATTGCCGAAGATATGAGCGGAATGCCCGGCTTGGCCGCATCTGTTAACGATGGCGGGCTGGGTTTCGACTACCGAATGGCCATGGGTGTTCCTGATTTCTGGATTAAGATGATCAAAGAAAAATCTGACGATGAATGGGAAGTGGGTGATATTTTTTACCAGCTTACCTCGAAGCGTTTGGATGAGAAAGTGGTGAGTTATGCCGAATCACACGACCAGGCGCTGGTAGGCGATAAAACAATAATTTTCAGACTGATTGATAAAGAAATGTATTTTTCCATGCGAAAAGATCAGCCCAATATTACGGTGGAGCGTGGAATTGCCCTGCATAAAATGATTCGTTTGGCAACAGCTGGCAGTGCCGGAGGGGCTTATCTTAACTTTATGGGAAATGAGTTTGGGCATCCCGAATGGATTGATTTTCCGCGCGAAGGCAATAATTGGTCCTATGCGCATGCACGTCGTATCTGGAGTATTGCCGAAGATCAGCAACTGAAGTTTCATTGGCTGTACGATTTCGATAAGGAAATGATTCAGCTGATCAATCAAAACAGGATTCTTACCGTACCATCGGTCGACAAAGTTTTCGACAATAAAGCCGATAAAGTGCTGGCTTTTCACCGGGGCTTGTTTTTGTTTGTATTTAACTTCAACCCAACGCAATCGTTTACCGATTATGGCATTCCGCTCGGGGCCGGAAAATATAAAATAGTGCTGAATTCCGATTCGGGGCGCTTTGGAGGACACGACCGGATTGACGAAGAAATTAGTTATTATACCATGCCCAGCAAAGGAATGGACAGCCAGCATTACCTAAAATTGTATCTGCCGGCACGAACCGCCGTAGTGTTAAAAAAGGTAGATATCCCTAAAGTGCAATAAATGGGCGAAACAAAATTTCAAACGGAGGTTGCTTTACCCGGGTTTTCATGGAAAACAGGATACAAAAAGAAGAACCTGTTAATGGGGTCGTGTTTTACCGAAAACATTGGAGAGAAGCTGGAGGCGCTGAAATATTCGGTTGACATCAACCCGTTTGGAATTCTGTATAACCCCATGTCTGTGGCGAGTGGCTTGCATCTGTTGTTGGAAGAAAGAACCTTTGAAGCAGGCGATTTGGTACAACACAATGGGCTGTGGCACAGCTTTAATCACCACGGGCGTTTTTCGCATGCCGAAGCAAACCTGGCTGTTGATGGTATAAACAATCGCATTGCAGCATCGTCGGCTTATCTGAAAGAATGTAACTTTTTATTTATCACCTTTGGTACCGCCTGGATTTATCGGTATAAAAAAAATGGTGCGTTGGTTTCCAATTGTCACAAAATACCTGCACGCGAGTTTCTGCGCGAACGACTATCGGTACAACAAATTGTTGATGAATATATTGGTTTATTCGGCAAAATCTGGCAGCAAAATCCCGATGTAAAAGTCGTGTTTACAGTAAGCCCGATTCGCCATTGGAAAGATGGGGCTATTGAAAATCAGCGCAGTAAGGCAATACTTCTTCTGGCTGTCGATCAACTTATTCAACACCTTGGAAGCGAACGTTGTGCTTACTTTCCTTCGTACGAAATTGTAATGGATGAACTGCGCGATTATCGGTTTTATGCCGAAGATATGTTGCACCTTTCCGGGGCAGCCGTAAAACATATCTGGGAACGGTTTGAGCAGGCTTTAATCGACCCGGAAAGTACCGAAACAGCACGAGAAGTGCTAAAAATTTGCAATGCTGTAAAGCATCGGCCAATCAATAAAAATTCGCCGGAATATTCTAAATTTCTTCTTAGCTTTCAGAAAAAAACAGAGGATTTGGGAAAAAGACACCCGTATCTTAATTTAAAGTTAGAAAAAGAATATTTTAATGTACAGATTGAGGATTTTAGGCGCAGCAATTTAAGAAATATGACTTAATTCATGTAACTTTGTTCCTACGCAAAGTTTATTGTCGCTGCTGAACCAATACTCAATTTACCAAAGCGTTACTGTTATGCATTACCTTCAATTTGATAAGGAACAGCTGGTAAATCTTGAATATTCGCTGTTCAAAGAAATATTACGTTCAAACAGGGCCGGTTCTTATTTAAGTACCACACTAAACGGCTGCAATACCCGAAAATATCACGGACTATTGGTGTGCCCAATTGCCAATTTTGGAGGAGAAAAGCATGTGTTGCTTTCTTCGCTCGATGAAACTGTAATACAAAACGAAGCGGAGTTCAATCTGGGAATTCATCGGTATAAAGGTGGAACATACGAACCCAAAGGGCATAAATACATACGGAATGTAGAGTTTGATGCCATTCCAAAAATTACCTACCGGGTTGGAGGGGTAGTGCTTACCAAAGAACGCTTGCTGGTTGAAAAAGAAGAACAGGTACTTATAAAATACACACTTGAAGAAGCAACTTCGCCAACCACTTTGCGCTTAAAACCATTTTTGGCCTTTCGGAATATACACCAGCTGAGCAAGGCAAACATGTACGTAAACCGAAAATTTGGTAAAGCAAAAAACGGGATAAAAACCTGTTTGTATAAAGGCTACCCGGATTTGTATATGCAAAGCAGCAAGGCCGTTGATTTTGTAGCTGTACCCGACTGGTATTATGATATTGAATACCTGAAAGAATTAAACCGGGGATACGATTACCTGGAAGATCTTTTTGTTCCGGGATACTTTGAGTTTCCGATGAAAAAGGGCGAATCGATTGTTTTTGCAGCCGGACTTAAAGAAGCTAACCCCGTATCGTTAAAACAACGTTTTACCAGGGAGCAAAAAAAACGCGGCGACAAAGAAACGTTTAACAGTGTATTGGAGCAGGCAGCACATCAGTTTGTAATGCACCGGGGCTATACTGCCGATATTGTTGCCGGTTTCCCATGGTACAACAGCATAACCCGCCAAACCTTTGTGGCTTTGCCCGGTTTGTGTCTGGCTTTTAACGACTCAAAACTCTGCGAAAAGATTCTGGACTCTTACCTCAAATATTTTAACGATGGTTTTTTCCCCGATCGGGTAAACGATCAAAACCTGGAATACCATTCGGCTGATACTTCCCTTTGGTTTATTTGGGTGATTCAACAGTATTTCAAGAAAAAGAATAATCCAAAGGCTTTGTGGAAATTATATGGCACCGCCATTAAGCGTATTCTTAATGCCTATAAAAACAATAACCTGGAGTACATAAAAATGTTACCCAACGGGTTAATTTATGCCGAAAAGAAAGACACAGCACTTACATGGATGAATTCAAGCGTTAACGGAAAAGCGATATTACCCCGGTCGGGTATGGCTGTTGAGGTAAACGCTTTGTGGTTTAATGCTATTTGTTTTGCACTCGATCTTGCAGATATGGCAGGAGATCAGGGATTTATCGATGAGTGGAAACACATGTGTAAAACTGTTGCACAATCGTTTCTGAAAACGTTTTGGAGTGAGGGGCATGCTTACCTGGCTGATGTGGTGAAAGATGAAAACCAGGATTGGGCCGTTCGCCCCAACATGCTAATTGCAGTTGCCATGGATTACACCCCGCTATCGAAAGAACAACAAAAGCAGGTATTAAGTGTGGCGAAACGAAAACTGCTTACAAATAGAGGACTGCGTACTTTGTCGCCCGATCATTTGCGCTACTTTGGTATCATTAATGGTGGGCCCGAAGAGCGTGAGATTGCAGTTCATCAGGGGGCTGTTTGGCCCTGGTTGTTGCAGTTTTTTGTGGAAGCTTATCTGAAAATACACAAGCGCGGAGGCTTGCCCTTTGTAAAACAAATAATGGAAAGTTTTGAAACAGAAATGACCGAAAACTGTATCGGCAATATTTCGGAAATGTATGATGGCGACCCGCCGCATAGCGGGCGTGGAGCCATTTCGCAGGCCTGGAATGTGGCGGGTGTATCCTATGCCCTGAATATGGTTCAGCATTATTCTGATTAAGTGCGAAGCGATACTAAAAGCACCTTTATAACCAGTTGAAAAAGCGCGTATGAAAGTTTTAATGTTTGGATGGGAATTTCCTCCCCATATCTCAGGCGGATTGGGAACAGCCTGCTATGGGCTAACAAAAGGAATGTCGGAACTGAACGATGTTGATGTTACTTTTGTTGTGCCAAAAGCCTTTGGCGACGAGGACCAGACACGCATTAAACTGATTGGTGCTAACAATATACCGGTAACACAACAAACCGTTTCTTTTAACTCCACTTCTAATACCGTCGATTACCTCGAAATAGATTCGCCAATTCTTCCGTATGTAAGCGAAGAACAGTTCTGGCAATTGAAAAGCCGGCGTTACACCCGTAAAACAAAATTTGTTGAAACTGACGAAAACTCACGAATCAATTTTAGTGGTGGCTATGGCCCGGACCTGTTATCGGAAATAAGAGATTATGCATTGGTGGCCAGTGTGATAGCGGAAGAAAAGGATTTTGATGTGATACATGCACACGATTGGCTGACCTATCCGGCCGGAATAGCAGCTAAAAATGTTAGCGGAAAACCGCTGGTAATTCATGTGCATGCTACCGATTTCGACCGTAGTGGAGGAGATGTTAATCCAAAGGTTTATGCCATAGAGCGCGAAGGAATGGAAGCCGCCGATAAGATTATAACCGTAAGTAATCTTACACGAAATATTGTAATTGAAAAATACGGTATTGCGCCCGAAAAAGTAATTACTGTTTATAATGCTGTGGAAGCGGTAGGTGATGAAAAAGGTAGCCTGCCCCCGAAAGGCGTGAATGATAAAGTGGTAACATTTTTAGGACGAATAACCATGCAAAAAGGACCGGGCTATTTTGTTGAAGCGGCTAACATGGTGCTGAAAAAAATGCAAAATGCACGCTTTGTAATGGCCGGCAGCGGCGATATGATGAACGAGATGGTAAGCCGGACAGCAGAACTGGGAATAGCCGATCGGTTTCATTTTACCGGCTTTTTAAAAGGAAACGATGTAAACGACCTCTTTAAAATGACCGATGTTTTTGTAATGCCATCGGTGTCGGAACCCTTTGGTATTGTGCCACTCGAGGCCATGCAATTAAATGTGCCCGTAATCATTTCAAACCAGTCGGGAGTGGCTGAGATACTGCAACATGCCATAAAAATCGATTTTTGGGATACTTATGCCATGGCCGATGCTATTTATGGTGTATTAAATTACCCCTCGTTGGCCCAACACTTTAAAAGTGAAGGTAAAAGCGAAGTGAATGAGTTAAAATGGATTTATTCTGCCAAAGAGGTACGAAAAGTTTACCTTAGTGCCATTCCAAACCATTAACCCGTAAATTATGAAATCAGTCTGTTTATATTTTCAAATACATCAACCTTTTCGTCACAGGCGTTATCGCTTTTTCGATATTGGTAACGATCATTATTATTACGACGATTATTCCAACGAAAGCATTGTGCGGCAAATTGTCGACAATTGTTATTTGCCCGCCAATAAATTATTGCTAAAGCTGGCAAAACAGCATGGCAGCAAATTTAAAGTTGCCTTTTCTGTTACCGGAGTGGCACTCGAGCAGTTTGAGCTTTATGTGCCCGAAGTTATCGAATCTTTTCAGGAATTGGCAAAAACCGGATGTGTTGAGTTTTTGGCCGAAACCTATTCGCATTCGCTAAGTGCCTTAAAAGACAGGGATAGTTTTATAAGCGAAGTAAAAAGGCACGACGCACAGATTTTTCGTTTGTTTGGCCAACGTCCCAAAGTATTTCGTAATACCGAAATGATTTATTCGGACGAAATAGGCGATATGGTTGCCAAAATGGGCTATGCCGGCATTTTAACCGAAGGCGCAAAACACGTGCTGGGATGGAAAAGCCCCAACTTTTTATATGTGAATGCCATAAATCCGAGATTGAAAGTATTAATGCGAAATTATAAAATGAGCGATGATATTGCTTTCCGTTTCTCGGATAAAAACTGGGATGAATACCCGTTAACCGCTGAAAAATTTACAGGATGGATGGAGAAAATCGGAGACAAAGAGGAAGTGCTTAATTTGTTTATGGGCTACGACTCCTTTGGCTGTCGCCACACCAAACAAAGCGGTATTTTTGCTTTTCTTGAAGCATTGGCAAAAGAAATTATTAGCAGTAAAAGCATTAAATTTGCTGCACCATCCGAGCTGGTTAAAGAACTTCAACCCATTTCAATGGTAAGTGTTCCGCATCCCATTTCCTGGTCGGATGAGGAACGCGACCTGAGTGCCTGGATTGGCAACGGTATGCAAAAGGAAGCCTTTGGGAAACTTTATGACATGAATAAGCAAATGCAAAAATGTACTGATGCTGCCTTGAAAAAAGACTGGAATTACCTGCAGGTGAGTGATCACTTTTTTTACATGTCGACAAAATATTTTACCGATGGTAATCCGCACAAATCCTATAATCATTTCGATTCGCCTTATGAGGCATTCATTAATTACATGAATGTATTGAGCGATTTTAAAATTAGGCTAAATGCCCATGTGCCGGAAAACGAAATTGAAAACGAAATTGCATCGTTACACCGTCTGCTTGAAGAAAAGGAGGATAAAATAAAAAAGATGGAAGCCGATTTAAAACGACTGCAAAAGATGAAAAAACAAAAAAATACTACCCGCAGAAAGAAATCGTAATCTGTAGCAAACATTAAATTCATCAAAAGATAACTGTGTAAATAACACTTAGTATAAATGTTAGTTTAATTTTGCAGCTCGCTATAAGCGAGTTAGCAAAGGTGTTGTTTCAGTGGAGTAGCGCCGTTAACTATTAAAATTGAAAAGAAAATGGAAGATTTAAAGTTTATAAAAAACCCGGCTGTTGATGAGCCGGTATGGAAACGAATTATTGTAGAGTCGAATGTACCGGAAAAACTTTCGCCTCTTCGTGAGCTGTCAAAAAACATTTGGTGGAGCTGGAATACAGAAGCCAGAGAACTGTTTCAATATATCGATCAGGAAATTTGGGAAGAATGTGCGCACAATCCTATTGTGTTACTCGATCAGGTAGGTTTTAGCCGCTTTAAGGAGCTGGAAAACGATGAAGCTTTTATGGCGCGAATGAACGAGGTAAATGTCCGGTTTAATAAATACCTTGATGAAAGAAAGAACCTGGCCGGTCCTGAAATCGCCTACTTTAGTATGGAGTATGGTTTACACGACAGTTTAAAAATATTCTCGGGTGGTTTAGGAATTCTTGCCGGCGATTACCTGAAAGAAGCCAGCGATATGAAAGTTAATCTGGTTGCCGTAGGTCTGTTATACCGCTATGGCTATTTCAGACAAAATCTAAACCTGCACGGCGAGCAAATGGCAATTTACGATGCACAGCAATTTTCGAAAATCCCCGTTCAGCCGGCATTGGATGCTAATGGCGAATGGGTAAAAGTAGAGGTGCAGTATCCCGGAAGAACACTCATCGGACGTGTTTGGCAAACTTATGTTGGTTCAATAAAATTGTACCTGCTTGATGCCGATCATCACGAAAACAACGATGCCGATCGCTTTGTAACCCACCACTTGTATGGTGGCGACAATGAAAATCGCTTGAAACAGGAAATGTTGCTTGGCCTGGGTGGTATTCAGGCTTTAAATAAATTGGGTTACAAATCAGATGTATATCATTGTAACGAAGGGCATGCTGCTTTTATTGGCATCGAACGCATTGCCAACCTTATGGCCGAACAAAAACTATCTTACGCAGAAGCCAAGGAAGTGGTAAATGCTTCAACTGTATTTACTACGCATACACCGGTTCCGGCCGGACACGATTCCTTCCACAAAGATATGTTCAGGCATTACATGAATTTCTTCCCTGAAAAATTGGGAATTAGCTGGGAATCGTTTGAAATGCTTGGAAAAGCCAGGGCTGAAGAAGACCATTTTAATATGAGCTACCTCGCCAGTAACCTCTCGCAGGGAATTAATGGTGTTAGTATGTTGCATGGCGATGTTAGTAAAGCTGTACTTAAAAATCTTTATCAGGGTTTTCTGGAAGAAGAACTGGAAATAGGTTATGTTACTAACGGAGTGCACTACCCTACATGGGCGGCACAGGAATGGAAAGACATTCATAAAAAATATTTTGGAGAGGAGTTCCCGAATAACCAGTTGGATTTTGATGTTTGGAAGAAAATTTACAACGTGCCCGATCATGAAATTTGGGAACTGCGTAAAAAGTTACGTCAGAAACTGATCAACTACATCAAAGAACGTTTTTCTGATAACTGGATTAAACGTTCTGAAAATCCAAAGCTTATCACCGAAATCCTTGGAAAATTAAATCCCAATACGCTGACCATTGGTTTTGCCCGACGGTTTGCTACCTACAAGCGTGCTCACCTGTTATTCCGTAACCTCGATCGACTGGCAAAAATTGTAAATAACCCTGATCGTCCGGTACAGTTTATTTTTGCCGGTAAAGCGCATCCGGCTGATAAAGCTGGACAGGACCTGATAAAAAATATTGTAGAAGTATCGAAACGTCCGGAGTTTAGAGGTAAAATTTTGTTTGTGCAGAATTACGACATGAACCTGGCAAAAATGTTATTGCAAGGGGTTGATGTTTGGATGAATACACCAACCCGCCCGTTGGAAGCTTCGGGTACCAGTGGCGAAAAAGGTGTTATGAACGGAACCCTGCACTTTTCGGTACTCGATGGCTGGTGGGTTGAAGGTTACCAAAAAGATGCCGGCTGGGCTTTACCAGCCGAGCGCGATTATGATGTGCAGGATTTCCAGGACGAACTGGACGCAGAAACCATTTACAATATTCTTGAAGAAGAAGTTGTTCCGGCTTATTATAAACGCAACCAACAGGATGTTCCTGAAAAATGGATTAAATACGTTAAAAACACATTGGCCAATGTTTCGCCAAACTTTACTACTGCACGAATGATGCGCGATTATCAGGACCGGTATTACAATCCGCAATTTGATCGTTCGCAACGGGTTAACGCTGATGGTTATAAATTAGCCAAAGAACTGGCAGCCTGGAAAGCAAAAGTAGCTGCCAAGTGGCACGAAATAGAGGTAAAGAATATTGAAATTATCGACGGAATTGCACATACCATGATTATGGGCGATGAATACCCGGTAAAAGTATCGCTTGATTTGAAAGGTTTAAGTCCTGATGAAATTGGCCTGGAGTTGGTAATTACCGAAAGCAACGATGAGGGACAGGATAAAATTGTTAATACCATTGAGTTTAAACCGGAGAAATGCAAAGGAACCAGTTGTTGCTACAAACATACTATTCTTCCTGATCATCCGGGGTCGTTTGCATACAGTTTCAGGCTGTTTGCAAAACATCCGGAGCTGCCACACCGCCAGGATTTCAGATTTATTAAATGGATAAGCTAATTCGTTTTAGTACATAAATAATAGTTGAAAAGGTGCTCGTTTGGGCACCTTTTTCTTTTTGGTGCCAACAAAATTGAAACGCAACAAAAGTTTCAAAATCACCCGAAGATAAAAATTGTTATTTGTGTCATTTTTACATTTCGGGCAAACTATTATTTTTACGACAAAATCAGACATCTTATGAAGAACCGAAAAAAGATTGGTAAAAAAATAAAAGAGTTTCGCGAGTTCAGGCAATTATCACGCGAAGATTTGGCACTTCAGGCTAACCTGGATGATAGCCAGTTAGAGTTGATTGAAGAAAAAGGAAATGTACCATCATTAGGTATTTTAATCCGAATATCACGGGCAATGGGTGTGCGTATTGGTACTTTTCTTGATGACCAGGATAAAATTGGACCGGCCATTGTTAAATCGGGCGATGCTGCTGAAAGCTTTAGTTTCTCTACCGATGATGAAACAACGCGCGAGCACCTTAATTTTTTCTCCTTGTCGCAGGCAAAAGCCGGGCGGCATATGGAACCTTTCCTGGTTGATATCGAACCGGCGGAAGAATCGGATTATAAACTTTCATCGCACGAAGGCGAAGAGTTTATTTATGTACTTGAAGGAAGTATTGAAATAAACTACGGGAAAGAAGTGTATCAGCTGGAAAAAGGCGATACCATTTATATCGATTCGGTTGTGGCGCATAACATTCATGCCGCAGGCGATAAGTCAGCTAAAATTCTTGCCGTAATTTATACTCCTGTTTAATAAAAAGCTTTGCATGCAACTACTCGATTATACCCTGGGAAACATTCTGGAAAAGTGGGCATTTGAAACACCCGACAAAGATTTTATTGTATATCCCGACCGCAATCTTCGGTTTTCGTACAAACAATTTAACGAAAGAGTTGACCGCTTGGCCAAAGGCCTTTTGTTTATTGGTATTAAACCAGGCGACAAGGTGGGGGTTTGGGCAAAAAATGTTCCCGATTGGACAACCTTAATGTTTGCTACAGCCAAAATTGGAGCTATTCTGGTAACAGTTAATACCAATTATAAATTAGCTGAACTTGAATATTTGCTTCAAAATGCCGACATAAACACCCTTTTTATTGTTGATGGTTACCGCGACAGCGATTACGTAAAAATGATGTTTGAGCTGGTACCTGAACTTAAAACACAAGCTCGCGGAAAACTAAAAGCGGAGAAATTTCCTGAATTAAAGAATGTTGGATTCATCGGACAGCAAAAGCATCGCGGAATGTATAACACCGATGAACTCATGTTGCTCGGCAGCCATATCGACGATTTAGAGCTTGAAAGTGTAAAAGAAACGCTAAATTGCCACGATGTGGTAAACATGCAATACACTTCGGGTACAACCGGTTTCCCCAAAGGGGTAATGCTTACACATCATAACATTTTGAACAATGGTTTTGCCACCGGCGAGTGCATGAAATACACCGAAGACGATCGCTTGTTGGTGTGCGTGCCCTTGTTTCATTGCTTTGGTTGTGTGCTGGCTGTTTGTGCCATTGTTTCGCATGGAGCCACCATGGTATTTACTGAAGATTTTGATCCGTTGATGGTGTTGGCCTCCATTCAAAAGGAAAAATGTACGGCACTTTACGGGGTGCCCACCATGTTTATTGCCGAGTTAAACCACCCCATGTTTGATATGTTTGATCTCTCGTCGCTGCGCACGGGTATTATGGCCGGAGCTTTATGCCCCATTGAAACCATGCGCCAGGTGATGGAAAAGATGAACATGAAAGACATTATTATCGTGTATGGTTTAACCGAAAGTTCGCCCGGAATGACTGCAACACGCACACACAATTCGGTGGAGGTGCGCGCTACAACAGTTGGTTTTGAGTTCCCGAATGTAGAAGTGAAAATCGTAAATCCGGAAACAGGAGAACTATGTGGGCCTGGAGAGCAGGGAGAAATCTGTTGTAAAGGTTATAACGTAATGAAAGGGTATTACAATAATCCCGAGGCTACTGCAAAGGCTATTGATAAGGAGGGCTGGCTGCATTCGGGAGATTTGGCCATTAAAACAGAGGAAGGTTTTTATAAAATTACCGGACGTATTAAAGATATGATTATCCGTGGTGGAGAAAACATTTACCCGCGCGAAATAGAAAATTACCTCTACCGTTTGCCTCAGATTGAAGCGGTTGAAGTTGCCGGAGTGCCCAGTGCAAAATATGGCGAAGCCGTTGGAGCCTTTATAAAATTAAAGAAAGGAGAAACGCTTAGCGAAGAAGAAGTGGTAGATTTTTGCAGAGGAAATATAGCCCGGTTTAAAATTCCAAAATATATCTTTTTTGTAGAAGAATTTCCGATGACAGCCAGTGGCAAAATTCAGAAGTACAAACTCAGTCAGATGTCGGTTAAACTCTGTAAAGAAAGAGGAATAGAGATTGTTTAATTGATGGATAGCTATTGTCTATCAATAGCTGAATTTAATAAAAATAACTGAACACAAATTTCTGGTTTTTCAGCAGTTTTAATTTGCAAGTGTAAAAGGTTAAACGGTTAACAGATTATCGCATTCACATCATTTGGATGATGGTTTTTAGTAAAACGCTAATTAATACTTACACCTGTTAAAACACCCTGTTTTTCAATTGTTCAAGGCCTGATGTTTATCATGTTTGGGGTGTTGAAAAAAGGCAAAATTCGCACCCGTTCAGAAAAGCAGTTTTTTTATGAGTATTTAATTACCAATTCGAAGGGTAATTGATAAGACAGCACAGAGTTTTTTGAAGCCATTTGCAGCTAGCAGATGGCTTTTTTATTTACGTTTTATTCAAGTTGCAATTTATACTATATTTGTCCATCAAAATTCAATCAAACAATCATGGCAAAATTCAAACGCATTCTTTTAAAACTAAGCGGTGAGTCACTCATGGGTGATCAACAGTACGGAATTGATCAAAACCGGTTATCAGATTATGCCGAAGAAATAGCCACGTTAGTAAAATCCGGAATTCAGGTTGGAATTGTAATTGGTGGCGGAAATATTTTTCGCGGATTAAGTGGTGCTGCTAAGGGATTTGACCGAGTAAAAGGAGATCAGATGGGAATGCTGGCCACCGTTATTAATAGTTTAGCCTTAAATTCAGCATTAATCAGCCAGGGCGTAAAATCCAAAGTGCTCACTGCAATTTGTATGGAGCCCGTAGGAGAATATTATTCGAAAGATAAAGCTGTTGAAGCCCTTGCCAATGGCGAAGTGGTTATCATATCGGGCGGAACAGGTAATCCGTATTTTACCACCGATACAGCCAGCGCATTGCGCGGAATTGAAATTGAAGCCGATGTGATGTTGAAAGGAACACGTGTTGATGGAATTTATACGGCCGATCCGGAAAAGGATTCTTCGGCAACCAAGTTCAGTAAAATTAGTTTTGATGAGATTTACAAGCGAAATCTGAGAATAATGGATTTAACTGCAACTACTCTTTGCAAAGAGAATAATTTGCCGATTTATGTTTTCAATATGGATCAAAAGGGTAATTTACAGCGAGTTATGAGTGGGGAAGAAATCGGAACCCTCGTTTATTGTTAACCTTGGTTTATTTGAAACAGGAATAAATTAATTAAAAAATTTTTGGGAATTTATATTTTTTCTATATTTGCTAACAGTCCACAGTTGGAAACTCAGTGTTTTAACCAATGCAAGAAGAAGTAGAGTTCGTTTTAGATCATTGTAAAGAGAAGATGGAGGCAGCCATAGAGCACCTCGAGAAAGAGTTAATTCACATTCGGGCAGGAAAAGCAAATCCGGCTATGTTGGATGGAGTTCATGTTGAATATTACGGTAGTCAAACGCCACTAAATCAGGTGTCTAATGTAAGTACTCCTGATGCACGTACCATTGCAGTTCAACCTTGGGAAAAGAATTTAATTCCCGAAATTGAAAAAGCAATTATAAACGCAAATTTGGGATTGAATCCCGATAATAATGGCGAGATTATCAGAATAAATATTCCGGTACTAACTGAAGAACGAAGAAAAGGCTTGGTAAAACAAGCTCATCAGGAAGGTGAAAATGCAAAAGTAAGCGTTCGTGGTGCACGTAAAGACTCTAATGACAGTCTGAAAAAACTTTTAAAAGAAGGTTTGTCGGAAGATTTAGAGAAAGATGCGGAAGCGGAAGTGCAAAGCTTAACTGATGAATACAGTAAGAAGATCGACGCCTTGGTAAAAGCCAAGGAAGAAGATATAATGACTATTTAATTGTTTCTAGTTTTCTGTTTTCTGAACATTGTTTAATTGTTTTCATGGCTTTGAGGCAGCTTGTAGAAGCTGCCTTTTTTTTGTCCTTTTTTTAGCGTTTTAGCTTTTTGTAGTAATAGGTTTTTTTCTCCGCCCGGATATCGAAAGTATAAATATCGGCAAATTTCTCCCGGTAAAAAATGGATAACAAAGCCACATCGCCAGCACAAAATAAACTGTGCGCACACATTACAAAAGCAATTCCATAAATGGCCGGATGACCAAAAGTCAATAATATTCCAATAAAAGTGATAAACTTTACAACAACCAAAGGAGCGAGAGCTATTAAAGTAAATTGTTGTCGGTTCATAACAAATTGATCGGCTTCGGCATAAAAAATAAACTTCTTAAAGTACGCGCCATAGTTAACTATTGGCGCACCTGTATATTTAATAGCAATTCCATGTAACAGTTCATGAAAAACAACTAAAATGGAAAAGCAAAACAAGAGTGCCGCTAAACACCAATAAAGGGGTGCCGGATTCGATTTAAAAGCCAAAAACACCGAAAAGCTAAAAATTGCAGTTCCCAATGTTATCATTACCAACTGGTAAATCATGTAACGTTTTACCAATTTTCCACCGTTAAGAGTTTGGTCAATAACAAATTCTTTTATGTTGCTGTGGTGCAATTCTGCGACCTGCTCGTATTGGTCACTGTTTTTTAGTTCATCTATTGTTGGATTATTCCTGGTCATATCGAATAATCTGGTAAAGGTTTCTGATATTAAAAAGGCGAAGTACGACAGCAAGTAACAACGAACCGAAGATGGTTACCAGAAAACCAGAAAACCAATGTTGTAATTGTAAAGACAAAAATGCCAGTATAATGGTTCCTGAGGTGAAAACGCTTAGCTGAATTATAAAGCTTATTTTGGGTTTTAGTTTAAAAATCAGACAAGCCAAAATAAGTTGGGCAAAACCGGTAAACAATTGTGTGCATAAGCTGGCATAGGCCGATCCGTAAGCCATAAAACGTGGAATAAGTACCAGGTTGAGAACAATATTCAGAAGCATACCAAAAAATGCCATAATGTTCAGTTGTTTCAGACTTCCGTTTGCCGTAAGTAAGGTGCCAAAAATATAGGTGCATGCAATACCAACAAACCCAATCATGAGTATGCCCAGTAATCCCGATGATTTCTCGGTGTTCGAAGTATAGAGCGTTGCCATAATCTGATTGCTGTAAAAAATGCTGGAAACAGCGATAATTATTGCCGGAATAATAAGCAGCGTAAATGATAGCTGAACCATCTGTCCTACTTTCTCTTTCAGCTTAATCATTCGCGAAAAAATGGGAAGCAGTAGTCCGGCAAATAATAATCCGAACATCGAAACGGCATCAAGTAAACGAAAAGCCTGGGCGTAAATGCCTGCCTGTTGTTTTCCGATGGGATGAGGAAGCAAGCGTTCGAGCATTACTGAATCGATTCTGTTGTAAAAAGACATGAGCAAAATAAGCAATGCATAGGGGTATGACTTCCGAAGAAAGACACTAAAGAAACTTCGATCGAAGCGGATTTTTATACGCCCCGATTTGCTTAGTACAATACCTAAGGTAATTAGGGCTGTTAAAACATAGGCAATACTTTGGGCGTATACAAACCAGTTGATATTGAATTGAATACCTGTCCAGTTGGTAAAAAGTAAAATGCTGCAAATAACCAACATGATGCTGCGGTCGAGTACCGAAATAAAACTATCAGTACGAAAAAAATGGAGGGCACTGATATTGGAGCGCAGGTAAAGCGTAAACGAGATAAGGAATTGATTTAGAATAAGAAAAAGAAGCAAGTGAAATTGAATATTGTTATAGCCAATAATGGCTGCAATTCCTAAACTAAAAATGGCATAAACCACCGCTAAAACGAGTTTTAACCCAATAATGTTGGAGAGGTGTTTCGGAAGCAAAAAATTGTGCTGGGCAATGTTACGGTTATTGTAATTGGTAATCCCCACATCCAGAAAAATATTCAGCAACATCGAAAAGTTGAAAAGGGCAAAATAAAGGCCGTAACTTTCGTCGCCAACAGTATTTTGAACGGTTCTGTCGATGCCAAAAATCCAAAAAGGTTTAATCAGCAGATTCAGAAAAAGTAATAATATAAGGTTAGTAACAAATTTACGTTTCAAAACACCATGTTTGTTGAATAGTACCTCTAATTTGAACGCTTAAAAGTAACAAATATTTGAACAGACTTTGTACATTTACGAAAAATCGACAGCGCCCATGGTTATTGCCGTAAATACCCGTTTATTATTAAAAGGAAAGCTTGAAGGAATAGGTTGGTTTACTTATGAAACTCTCAAGCGAATGACGATTAACCATCCGGAACATGAGTTTATTTTTATTTTCGACCGGGCCTATAGTCAAGACTTTATTTTTGCAGAAAATGTAACTCCTGTGGTAATTGGACCACCTACGCGTCATCCGGTTTTATGGTATTTGTGGTTTGAATACCAGATTCCAAGGGTGCTCAAAAAGTACAAAGCAGATTTGTTTCTCTCGCCCGATGGGTATTTGTCGCAACGTACCACGGTGCCGCAACTTGGTGTAATTCACGATATTAATTTTGTGCATCGGCCCGATGATTTGCCTTGGTTAAAGGCAAAGTATTACAACCATTATTTTCCAAAATTTGCAAGTTTGGCTAAACGTATTGCCACTGTTTCTTTTTACTCAAAAGAAGATATTACCCGGTCGTTTAAGGTTGATTATGATAAAATTGACGTTGTTTACGATGGTATTAATCAGATATTTGAGCCCATTTCGGAGGCCGAGAAGCAAAAAGCACGTGAAACTTATGCGGGTGGCTCAGAGTATTTTTTATTTGTTGGCGCCTTGCATCCCCGAAAAAATGTGTGTGGCTTGTTAAAAGCCTTTGATGCTTTTAAAAGTGTGGTTAACGATCGGACAAAACTGGTTATTGTTGGCGGAGAGATGCACAAAACAGGGCCAATTTTTGAGACTTACGAAAATATGCGGCATAAAAGCGATGTGGTTTTTACCGGGCGGGTAGCAACACGCGATTTGCATGATATATTTGGTGGAGCGTTGGCATTGGCTTTTGTTCCGTTTTTTGAAGGTTTTGGAATTCCAATTGTTGAGGCAATGAGTGCCGGTATCCCGGTTATTTGTTCCAATACCACATCGATACCCGAGGTTGGAGGAAACGCTGTGCTTTATGCCGATCCGCTGAAGATTGACCAGATTACCGACGCAATGCTACGCATTTATAACAATCCTGAGTTGCAAAAAGAATTAGTGGAAAAAGGTTTTGTGCAAAAAAATAAATTTAGTTGGGATGAAACAGCCCGCTTACTGTGGATGAGTGTTGAGAAGTCTCTTCAGTAACACTTTAAATAGCAGAAACAAACAATTTATCAGTTTAACTTTGCTACAGTTTTAGCTTTACCTTCTTAAAATGGAAAAACAAAAACTACTTCCTTTTTATAAACAAAATACCATTGAGGCCGGATGTGATGAGGCTGGGCGAGGATGTTTGGCCGGCCCCGTTTTTGCAGCCGCTGTAATTCTGCCACAAAACTTTGAAAATGAGCTGCTAAACGATTCAAAAAAACTGAGCGAAAAGCAACGCTATCAACTTCGTCCAATTGTTGAACAACAGGCCTTGGCCTATGCAGTGGCGGCTGTTGACAATCGGGAAATTGACGAGGTAAATATCTTGAATGCTTCGTTTTTAGCGATGAACCGGGCAGTTACACAACTTGAAATAGAGCCGCAACACCTGCTGATTGATGGAAACCGTTTCAGAACAAAAAGTAAAATACCTTATACCTGCATGATAAAAGGCGATGGCCGTTTTTATTCCATTGCGGCAGCTTCAATTCTTGCCAAAACCTATCGCGATGATTTTATGGCAAAGATCCACCAGGAATATCCTCAATTCGCTTGGAATAAAAACAAAGGTTACCCGACAAAAGCACACCGCGAGGCCATAAAAGCACATGGCCCAACTCCTTATCATCGAATGACTTTTCGCTTGTTAGACGAGCAACTTTCGCTTGATTTCTAATTTTTTTTATGCCCCCGGGCAACGTTTTGTACCTAACTTGCATTTTTAGGTTGAAAACAAATTGCAAGATAAGGCTTCGTGAAGGTTCAAAAATTAATTCATAATAGCGCAAAAGGCGACCAACGGGCACAAAAACAGTTTTTCGACAGGTATGCCGACCAACTGTTTGCAGTGGCAAAACGTTATGCCGTTTCGCATGAGCTGGCCGAAGAGGCGTTGTTTCAGGCCTTCCTCAAAATTTTTGAGAAGCTACCGGAATTTGAATTTATAAATGAGACGGCTTTTTATAGCTGGTTAAAACGAATAGTAATTAACCAGTGCCTTATGAGCAGGCGAAAAGAATTGAATACACTTTATAAATTGGAAACGATTGACGAGGAGAGGCACGACACCCTGTTTTATGAAGAAAGTAACCACGAAGCTTTAATTGAGCTGGTAAATGAACTGCCGGATGGATACCGAACGGTGTTTTTAATGAATGCTGTTGATGGTTATGCGCATAAAGAAATTGCAAGCATGCTGGGAATAACGGAAAACACTTCGCGCTCGCAGTTTTTTAAAGCAAGAAAACTTTTACAAAAGAAAATTAACAAGGAATATGGGCAATCTGGAACATAACATAAAAGAGGCATTTGCCGCACAGGATGCCAATTCAAAAATGGCGAATAAGGAGGAACTTTGGAGCCGCCTGGCTACCACAATGCATCAGCGAAAAGGGGGAGCGGCATTTTGGCGCGTGGCAGCAGTTTTTCTCGGATTGTTGTTAGGTGCAGGCGTTTTTGCGGGCATTGGCAACAGGGCAAAACAACAGGCCTCCATTGAGAGCTTAACGATTGAAAGGCAGCGTTTGCTTACAGCTGTTGATTCTTTAAAGTTACTGCAGCTTGCGGAAAAAGAGCCTGTAGTTCAGGTTGTTGAAAAAGAGAGAATAGTTTATCAGGAGAAGATAGTTTACAAAAATACGGGTAAGCCGAATACCGGTTGGGAGCAAAAATACCTGGCTTTGTCAGATTCAATTCATCAATATTCGAAAACTGAGGATAATTTCCGGCAAGAAATAGAAAACTTAAAAAAGCAGTTGGCAGAAAGCGAACAACAGGTTTTAGCATTGGAAAAGCAACTTGCCAAAGACAAGGGGAGTCAGCAATCAGCTCCCTTTGAGTTGAAAAGTGAACGGATTCAACTCGATATTCAGAAAAAACCAACCGTAAAAACGCCCGAAATGGAGATGAAAGTATTTCAGAAAAGTTTTATAGAAAACAGAAACAATTTAAACAAAAACATTTTTAACAAGTAAGTCATGAAAACAATTATTACAGTGCTGTTTTTACTCCTTCTTTCGCAAACGGTTTTGGCCATGAAAGGCTACCATAAAGGCGACACTATTTGGTATAAGTTTGATAATATGCTGATTGAGGTAGCCAGTACTAATGCTATGCGCAAAATTCCCGGAGAAGTGAGCATGGATATTCGAATCCGGCAAATTCAGCAAGTTTTATCGGAAATTAATATTGAAGAACCTGCTGAAGATGAGCGGATAATCATAACTTTTCAGGAACAGGGAGAGGATATGTGGGTATGGAATTATAAAGAAATTGCATTTGCAAATACGAAAAGGAATAGCAAAACACTGGTTGTTTTTGAAGATGGATCGACCTACGAGAAAGACTATGGGCGTTATTGTGTTTTCTTTTCGTACCGCGCCATGGAGATGAAAATTTATGTTGACGAATTGGATGATTTGAACTATTTCTTTTCCGAGAATTTTAAAAACAAAACCAAAATGGCATCAGCATTCCTTGCAGGCAAATTTGAGGAAAAGGAACGCAAAAAGATAATTGCCTGGTTAGATTTACGGGGCGATGAAGTAAAAGCAAATTTCAGTAGCCGTGGCCAGCAAAATTACGACATGTTGCTACTATCGGCCGGAATTGGTTCGGGCTGGGTGAAAAACACCTTTGTTTCGGATGTTACCTTGCGTATGGGGCTATCGTTCGGTAAAAAGGGCTTGTACAAAAATGCCTATTATATTGATTGGAATATGATGTACGATTTTTCGGAATCAAACGACAGCAAATTTTTTGAACTCAACCATTTTGTTTCGTTAAGCTACGACAGGAACTTTTCAAACAATCCGGAACAGGATAAATGGTATGGATTTTCGGTGGGTTACCTGGTAAAACGAAATAACGATTTTTTTAAGGAGAATACTTTTCGGATTGCTATCAATAAAAAAGTAAACGATACATTTTCGGTAAAACCCGAGTTGTATTTCAACGATTTCTTTAAAAATGTTTACCCCGGAATTCGAGTGTCGGTGGCATTTTAAAAACAAAAAACAATTCAATCCAGTGATAGTATGGCTCAAAGTCATGCTATCACGTCTTTCCTGAAGAAGCAATTTTTTCGCCAACCTTAACGGTGGTTTCCATGCCTTTTTTTGTGTTTTCTATCAGGTCGGCATCAAAGGTGATTGTTCCTTTTTCGAACAACAAAACCAGTGTTGATCCGCCAAACGAAAAATAACCTTTTTCGTCTCCTTTTTTTACCTCGGAATTAGCCGGGTAGGTTTGCGTTATTCCTCCAACCATTGTTGCGCCAACATCAACAATCAGGATGTCGCCATATTCTTTGGTTGAAAGTGTGCAGTGTTCGCGTTTGTTTTCGCAAAAAATGCGTAAGCTGCCCCGCAAAGCCAATGGCGATACCGAAAAGTAGTGCCCGTTTATTTTTACCGACTGGGAAGCAATACCGTTGGCCGGAAAGTGGTAGCGGTGGTAGTCGGCAGGGGCAAGGCGAATAATCGCCATCGATCCGTTCAAATATTTTTTAGCCAGATTTTTATCCTGAAGAAAGGTTGCTAAGGTAAACTCAGCGCCTTTAACAAAAAAAGAAGACAGCTCTTTTTGTGAGGGAAACACGAGTATTTTTCCATCGGCAGGCGAAACAATTTCTGCTTCAATTGGGCGGACTTCGGGTTTAATCTTTCGGTAAAAAAAGTCGTTAAACGAATTGTAATCTTCTATGTTGCTTCGTCGGTACTCGCTTAAATCAATGTTCTGGTCTTTCACAAAACCGGGAATTCGTTTTGAAGAGAAAGCTGTGTTCATATACCAGCCACCCAAAGCCGATACAATTTTACGTTTAAAAAGAAGCTGTAAAGCCGCTTTCCCTGAACCCGAAGTGTAAAGCCATTTTAAAGTACCTTCGCTGGGTACATTTTCTGTCTTTCTTTCTCCACTTGTCCTGTCAATGTATTCAATCTTGTCCATGTTTGTATTTTCCCGGGCATTATCAGTCAGCGTGGCTTCCTGCCTGTTACAGGCAAAAAGATGGATGCACAAAACAATACTCAGCAATTTAATAATCTTCAAACTTAAACCTTGTAGTAAATAATTAACAAGCAAAGTTAATGCTTCGCAGCAGAAAATGTGTAAACGGCTTGTATTTAGTTCAAAATGTTTACTTTTACATTTTGGGTAACCAAAAAATATTTCAATGCAATCTCATTTCGATGTAATAATAGTTGGTGCCGGTCCTGCCGGCATTTTTACTGCTTACGAATTAGTAAAAACCAAGCCCGGGCTAAAAATTCTGATGCTCGAAAAAGGCCCGAATATTTATAAACGAAAGTGTCCAAAACATACCAATGGAGGTGTTTGTGTTCATTGTAAACCCTGCAATATTACAACAGGGTGGGCCGGGGCAGGAGCATTTTCAGATGGCAAGCTGTCGCTGTCGCACGAAGTTGGTGGAACCATTTCAGACTTCATTGGCATTGAGGCAACCAACGAACTGATAAAATATACCGACCGGATTTACCTTGAATTCGGTGGCGATCCGGCTGTGCATGGCGAAGAGATTACACCGGCTATGCGCGAAATTCAGAAAAAATCAATCGAAGCTAATCTTCGCCTGGTACATTGCCCCGTTCGTCATCTCGGAACCGAAAAAACACAATCGCTTTACAAAGCACTCTACGATTTTATTGTGAAACAAGGGGTAGAGGTTCTTTTCAGAAAACCGGCACTCGATTTTGAATTTGATAACAGTACCATTACCGCAGTGCTTACCAAAGATACGAAGTACAGTGCTGATAATGTGGTTGTTGCCGTTGGCCGCGAAGGGTCGGACTGGCTATTAAAAAAGTGTGAGCAACACAACATCGGCACCGAAGTAGGAATTGTTGATATTGGCGTGCGTGTAGAATGCCGCAACGAAATTATGCAGGAAATTAACGATAATTTCTACGAAGCCAAACTGGTGCATTACACCAAAACTTTTGATGATAAGGTACGCACATTCTGTTCAAATCCAGGTGGTTTTGTATCATCAGAGTATTACGATAATAATTTGGCAGTGGTTAACGGGCACAGTTACAAAGACCTGAAAAGTAGCAATACCAATTTTGCGTTGTTGGTTTCGCAAAAATTTACCGAGCCTTTTAATGCGCCAATCGAGTATGGTAAGCATGTTGCCGATATGGCCAATATGCTTACGCAACATAAAATTTTGGTACAACGGTTTGGCGACCTTATCCGTGGCAGGCGAACAACACCCGAGCGGCTTATCCGTAATAACATTATTCCTACCCTGAAAGATGCTGTACCCGGCGATTTAAGCCTTGTGCTTCCGTACAGAATAATGACTGATATTGTTGAAATGATACAGGCATTGGATAAAGTTAGCCCCGGTTTGGCTAGCGATGAAACATTGCTTTACGGTATTGAAGTGAAATTTTATTCGAATAAAATTAAGGTGAATAAAGCTTTTCGGACGGATAGTATTAAAAATCTGTACGTTGGAGGCGATGGGGCAGGCATTACCCGCGGCCTGATGCAGGCATCGGTTAACGGCATATTAATGGCCCGCGAAATTGTAAACCAATAATACCGCATACTGTTATGGTGATTTTGAGGATATAGAATTCAGCTACTTATTCCTGGTGCTCAAAGCTGTTTTAAACAGTTCTTAATTTGGCTGGTAACCTTTGTCTTCAAGCAAGTCGGTTTGCAACGACGCTTCAACGGCAAGCTCATCGCAGCGTTCGTTTAACGGATTGTTGGCGTGGCCCTTTACCCACACAAATTTTACCACGTGTTGTTTGTAAATCTCGAGGAAGCGCATCCACAGGTCGGCATTTTTTTTGCCTTTAAAACGTTTTTTTAACCAGTTAAAAACCCAGCCTTTTTCTACTGCGTCGGCCACATATTTCGAGTCGGTATAAATGGTGACCTCGCTGCCCGGAATTTTAAGCGTTTCCAAGGCAACAATTACCGCAAGCAATTCCATGCGGTTGTTGGTGGTTAGTTTATACCCTTCGGATAGTTCTTTGCGGTATTGACCCGAGAGTAAAACAATGCCGTATCCGCCGGGGCCGGGATTTCCACGCGCCGCTCCATCGGTATATATGGTTATTTTTGGACGAGCCATTTTTATTTATTGCAGTGAGATTAGAAGTACAAAGAAGTGAGTATTCTTTTTAATAAACAAACTTTGTTTTTATTCTTCTCATTGCTCACTATTCCTAATCTTAGGTATGAGCAACAAAAAACCCCGCCAAAATTGACGAGGTTTTTACTAAATATTTTGAATCCGCTTAGCGAACAATAGTCATTTCATCAATCAGGTTTTGTGCACCGGCGTAAATGTCAACCACCCAAAGCACAAACCGTATGTCAACATTGATACAACGTTGCAGCTTGTCTTCAAAATCAAGGTCGCCGCTCATGGCTTCCCAGTTGCCATCAAAAGCAATACCAATTAACTCGCCTTTTCCATTAATTACCGGGCTTCCCGAGTTTCCTCCGGTAATGTCGTTGTCGGTAATAAAACAGGTACGTAGTTTACCGTCTTCATCGGCATACTGTCCGAAATTTTCATCCAGCAACAGTTCTTTCATTCGGGCAGGTACGTCAAATTCATAATCGCCCGGAATTTCTTTCTCCAGGTAGCCATCGGTTGTGGTGTAATACTTATACGTTACGCCATCGAGCGGGTCGTAAGGCATTACGGTGCCGTAGGTTAAGCGCATGGTTGAATTGGCATCCGGATAGAATTTTTTGTCCGGTTGCATTTCCATTAATCCCGCCACAAATAATCTTCTTCCTTTTAGCAGTTGATCGTTGCCGCTTCTTAGTTTCATCGATGTTGAACGGTACATATCAAAAATATCGCTGGCTGCTGCCAGTGCCATATCCTTCTTCAAAACTTTTGCTGATGGAGCCTCAAGAAATGCAGCTAATTCTTCTTTGCTGTCAAAAATGGTTTTCTGGAACATTTTTGCAGCATATTTTTCATAGTCGCCTTTATACTTTTGCTGAATTTCATTAAAGAAATCAGGGTGGTAGGCAGAAGGATTATTTTGTGCGTAAATTTCAAGCAGGGCAGCAACAATTTTTTCGTCGGTAGCAGCATCGTAATCTTTAAAATAGCCATCTAACGAGGCTTTTAAACGAGCCGTAAACGCTTCAATTTTATCTTTGTTTTCTTCGGGTTTCTCCAGCAAATCCATTAACTGGCTGGCACGCGATGCAAACATAAAAATCTCCGGGCCTCGCAAAAGAGCTTCAGCTGCATATTCCATTGCTTTTTCAGCTTCTACATTTTTATAAGCCTCTTCAATTAGCGGAAGTGCTTCACCATACTTTGCTTTGCGCTCGCTGTTGGCATTTACCCACTGGCTAAACTCTTGCTCCAGTTCTTCTTTCTGAGCAATAATGCCAAGCTTTGTTAAGGCTTCGTTTTGGCCAATGGCATTTTTATAGTAGTTGGCACTACGCGCATGTTTCGATGCATATTGGATTTTTGCCTTTTGGCTGGTGGCCATGTAATCGGCAATAATGTCCAGTTTTTTCTCGCGAACAGTAATGCGTGCCGTATTGGTTACTTTCATGGTATAGTCGATACCCCACGATGTTTTGTAACGGTTTGTTCTGCCCGGGTAACCAAACACCATGGCAAAATCATCCTCTTTCACTCCTTTTAGCGAAATAGGCAGGTGATGTTTCGGCTGGTAAGGAACATTGTCTTCTGCATATTCGGCCGGCTTCCCATCAGGTCCGGCGTAAACACGAAACATGGCGAAATCGTTGGTATGACGAGGCCACATCCAGTTGTCGGTATCGCCACCAAATTTACCAAGTGCTTGTGGAGGGGCACCTACCAAACGCACATCCTTAAAGGTTTCGGTTACAAACAGAAAGTATTGATTGGCATTAAAAAAATCTCTGATGTAAACTTCGAAGTGGGTATCGCCTTTTGCTTCTTTTTCCAACTCGTGAATAGTGGCATCAATTTTCTGTGCCCGTTCACTTTCGCTCATTTCAGCATTAACTTCAGCCAAAACTTTTGCCGTAACATCTTCAACCGATACAAGAAAAGTTACTGTTTTACCCGGATTCGGAAGCTCTTCTTCTTTCGACATTGCCCAAAAACCATCCTGAAGGTAATCGTGCTCAACGCTCGAGTGTTGTTGAATTTCGCCAAATCCGCAGTGATGGTTGGTTAAAAGTAGTCCATCTTTTGAAATAACTTCGGCGGTACAAGAACCGCGGTCGAGGGCAACAATTGCATCTTTAAGGCTCGATTGATTAATGCTGTAAATATCTTCAGCACTCAACTCGCACCCCATATTTTGCATGGTGTTAATGTTTAACTTGTGAATTAACGAAGGTAGCCACATGCCTTCTTTTGCAACTGCCGAGCTAAAAATGAAAACAGTCAGCAGCAGTAGTAAATTTAATTTTCTCATCATATTACTTGTTCTAATCTAAAATTTGTTGCAAATATAGTTTTTCAGAATACTTAACAACGTGATTTTTATCTCATTTGTTCAGGCGAAGGTTTCAGAAGAAAGTCGCTTGAATCTACTTTTTTAATCGCTTTGCCGGTGTGTTTTTTACTTTCATGTAAAATCCTTAGGCATGGTTTTAACATTTGTATTTGATTGCTTGTTTGAATTACACGATAAATGTTATATTGAAATAAAAATTTAAAAATGAGTCGTTACCTGAGAATTATTATGTGGGTGTTGTTTTTGGCAGCACTGTTTGTAGCAATTGCTTATTTTTTGCCCGGAACCGTTGTGGTTGAGCGCAGTACCGTTATTCAGGCATCGCCAAAAACCGTTTATGCACAAATTGTTGATTTGCATCAATGGAATAAATGGTCGAGGTGGAATCAAATGGACACTACCATGAAGGTGGAGTATAAAAATTATGGAGTTGGACAAGGCGCAGGCTACAGTTGGGAAAGCCAAAATAAAAATGTGGGAAGTGGAGCCATCGAAATTACTAAGGCCAAACCTTTTGAAAGCATTGAGTTGAGCTTAAACTTTATGCAACAGGGAAATGCATTGAGTAATTTTGTACTAACATCAAAAAACGACAGCACATTGTTACAATGGACACTTTCATACGATGTAGTTAATAACCCCTTTGCCCGTTGGTTTGGATTAATGATGCCCAAATATATTGGTGCCGATTTTGAGTATGGATTAACCCGAATTAAAGCCTTAAGCCAGGCTATTGAAGAGGCACAGGATTATGTTGTGCTTCTGCAAGAAACACAGGCCATAAATTACGCAGGTATACGCGAAACGGTTCCGTTTATTGAAATTAGCCTGAAAATGGGTGAAATGTATGGCGAAATCAGCGGCTTTCTGGCAAGTAAGCAGCTTGAGATGACGGGAATGCCATTTGCCATGTATCATTTAATGAATGAAGAAGACATTGATTTGGAATGCGGAATACCGATAGCCGAAGTGGTAGAAGGGAACAACAAGGTAATGACTGCCAGTTTGCCTGCCTTAACTTGTGCAACAGTTGACTATTACGGCGACTACACTAATTTGCAGGATGGCCATGCTGCGATACAAAAATGGATGGAAGCACATGGCTTTGCTCTATCCGGTGCACCCCTGGAGTTTTATATTACCGATCCCGGGCAGGAACCCGATCCGGAGAAATGGTTAACGCGAATATGCTACCCGGTTGAGCAATAACACTTGGTTAAAAATACCTAAACAACAGGGCTATGTCTCAATTCTTTCTAAATTTGTAGCGCTTAAAAATGTTTAGGGTGGAAGAAAAGAAGTTTTTTGATAAACTAAAAAATCAATACCGGTTAATAATTTATAACGATACAACTTTTCAGTCGGTTTGGAGCATGAAGCTTTCGCGACTGAAAGTGTTTACGGTTACCAGTTTAACATCGGCAGTTCTGGTAATTCTGGTAATTTTATTGATTGCCACAACCGGTTTGCGCGAGTATATTCCGGGTTACCCCAAGGCCGAGTATCGACAAATGTTGGTGCGAAATGCCCTGGTGGTTGATTCTTTAGAGCAGGAACTTGCAAAACGCGACCAGTTCTTTAAAGGAATACAGGCAATAATGTCGGGTGAAGTTCCTGAAGATGACCTCTCGGCAACTACAGAAATTAGTAACGATGAGGTTGAATTTAAAGCGTATAATCACGATTCGGTTTTTCAGGATAAATTATTAGCCGAACAACTTAGTCTTTCTATTCAAAATAATAATTCAGGCGTTACCCAATTGAGCCAGATTCATTTTTTTGTTCCGGTAAAGGGTATTGTTTCGCAACATTTTAAAAATACACCCGACCACTTTGGTATTGATTTGGTGAGCGAACCCAATGCGCGCATCTCGTCGGTGCTTGATGGTACGGTAATTTTTGCCGGGTGGACATTGGAAACCGGATATGTTGCTTATATTCAGCATGAAAGCAATCTGGTGTCGGTGTATAAACATAATGCTGAGTTACTAAAAAAGACAGGACAAGGCGTGCGGGCCGGCGAAGCAATAGCTATAATCGGTAACACCGGAGAGCTAACTAGCGGACCACACTTGCATTTTGAATTGTGGCACGATGGAAGAGCGCTTGACCCTGAACAGTACATTGATTTTTGAAAATGAAAAAAAGAATAG
Source organism: uncultured Draconibacterium sp. (assembly GCF_963676735.1). NCBI lineage: Bacteria > Pseudomonadati > Bacteroidota > Bacteroidia > Marinilabiliales > Prolixibacteraceae > Draconibacterium > uncultured Draconibacterium sp. Next base: position 4,828,050 of record NZ_OY781464.1, read on the forward strand.
CAATTCTCGGGTCAACAGGATCAATCGGAACCCAGGCACTTGAGGTAATCGAACAAAATCCGGAATTATTTGAAGTTGAGGTTTTAACGGCCAACAACAGTGTTGAGCTGCTGATTAAACAGGCAAAAAAATTTCAACCCAATGTGGTGGTAATTGCCAATATGGGCAACTATCGGCTGGTTTCGAATGCACTTGAGGACGAAGATATTAAAGTTTATGCCGGCGACGAGGCATTAAACCAGGTAGTTGAAATGGATACCATTGATTTGGTGCTTACGGCCATGGTTGGCTATTCGGGGCTCATTCCAACCTATAATGCCGTTAAAGCCGGGAAAAAAATTGCCCTTGCCAACAAAGAAACCCTGGTTGTTGCCGGTGAAATAATTACCCGTGCTGCACGCGAGAAGGGTGTTGATTTACTGCCTGTAGACTCCGAACACTCGGCTATTTTTCAGTGTTTGGTGGGCGAATTTATGAACCCGATAGAGAAAATATACCTTACCTGTTCGGGTGGGCCCTTCAGGGGAAAAAGCTTTGACGAACTGCAACACGTAACTGTTGACGATGCCCTTGCACATCCCAATTGGGACATGGGAGCCAAAATTACCATCGATTCAGCAACGCTCATGAATAAAGGCTTTGAGGTAATTGAAGCTCACTGGTTGTTTGGTTTACCGGCATCAAAAATTGATGTAATTGTACATCTGGAATCAATTATTCACTCCATTGTGCAGTTTGAAGATGGGTCGATGAAAGCCCAAATGGGACTGCCCGATATGAAGCTGCCCATTCAATATGCAATGGGATTTCCCAACAGAATTCAGAATAACTTCCCACGTTTCAACTTTTTAGACTACCCAAGCTTAAATTTTGAGCAGCCAAATACAGAAATTTTTCGTAACCTTGCACTCTCTTTTGCCGCAATGGAGAAAGGTGGTAATTTGCCATGTGTTCTTAATGCAGCAAACGAGATTGTGGTAGAGGCTTTTCTGAAAAGAAAAATAAACTTTTTACAGATGCCCGTAATTATTGAAAAAGCCATGGATAAGGTTGCGTTTATTGAAAAACCCGGCCTGAATGATTTAATTGAAACAAACAACGAAACAAGAACACTAACATCGTTGTTAACAGAAAACAAAATTTAGAGAAGATTGAATGGAGTCGATATTAATTAAAACAGCACAATTACTTTTAAGTTTATCCATATTGGTGGTTCTGCACGAGGCAGGTCACTTTATGTTTGCCCGACTTTTTAAAACCCGCGTAGAAAAATTCTACCTCTTTTTTAATCCCTGGTTCTCTTTATTTAAAATACAAAAAGGCGAAACCGAATACGGAATTGGCTGGTTACCACTGGGTGGCTATGTAAAAATCTCGGGAATGATAGATGAGTCGATGGACAAGGAGGCGATGAAGTTGCCACCAAAAGATTATGAGTTCAGGGCAAAACCGGCCTGGCAGCGTTTGCTTATTATGCTGGGTGGCGTTTTAATGAATTTTATTTTTGCCATGGTAATTTACATTGGTGTTTTATATGCCTGGGGCGAACAATACCTGCCCACCGAAAATGTAAAATACGGCATTGTTGTTAACGAAGTTGGCGAGCAGATTGGTTTTAAAACAGGCGATAAAATTCTTACGGTCGATAATCAGTACATCGAGCAGTTTAATAAAATTGTACCAACCATTGTGTTAGATGGTGCAAAAACGGTGCAGGTGGAACGCAACGGGGAAAAAACAGAGGTTGAAATTACCGGCGAAGATTTGGCGCTTCTACTAAAAAGTAAGGGTATTTGGGAAGAACGAATTCCGTATGATATACAGATTGGGCGTTTGGCAAAAGATATGCCGGCTGTTAATGCCGGGTTTGAAGTAGGCGATGTGCTTGGAGCAGTTGACGGCAAGGCTTTTGATTATTACGACCAGTTTACGGCTTACCTCGAATCAAATGTAAACCAGGAAGTAACATTTGAAATTACCCGCAACGGACAAGCAATGACGCAAAGTGTTACCGTTAACGAAGATGGTAAAATTGGTTTTAACCCGGCATTTAATAACCCGGAAGGCTTGTTCGAATATAAAACCATAAAATACGGTTTCTTTGAGTCTATTCCGGCAGGTATAAACCGTGGTGTTCAAACCACCGGAAATTACCTGAAACAGTTTAAGCTATTCTTTAAAAAAGAAACAAAAGCATACGAATCATTAGGTGGTTTTGCCACTATCGGGAATATATTTGCACCAACCTGGGATTGGGCACATTTCTGGAACATGACGGCCTTTATCTCCATCATCCTGGCCATTATGAACCTGCTGCCAATACCCGCATTAGATGGCGGACATGTAATGTTTTTATTCGGCGAAATGATTACCGGCCGGAAACCCGGAGAAAAATTTCTGGAATATGCACAAATTGCCGGAATGGTATTACTTTTGGCCTTAGTACTTTATGCAAATGCCAACGATATAATAAAAATGATTAACGGCACATTTTAAGTAAAAAAAACTATTTTTGTTTTTGAACCAATTAACTTATTTGATATGAATTTATTTGTTGTAGCAGGATTTATCGGACCTCAGGAAATAATTATCATTTTAATTATTGTTTTACTTCTTTTTGGTGGACGTAAAATTCCGGAATTAATGAAAGGCCTTGGAAAAGGAATGAAAGAATTTAAAAATGCCACAAAAGAAGACGAGGCGGAAGATAAAAAATCGGATACCGGAAAAATTGAAAGTTAATTAATATCGTACCAGATATTACAAATCCCGTTCTGTAATGCAGCGACGGGATTTTTTGTACTACCTCAGGCTGGTTATTGCTTTGGGTAATTTGTTTTATTGCAATATGGTAAGGTTTTTGTTGATGGTGCGGAAAATCCAAAAAAAAGCTGATAATATGAAAACATTTAACCACCTTGTTTTACTAGTTTTTGCTGCCACAATTCTGTTGTCGTGCGGAGCCGATTCAACTCAAATGTATACCAACATTACCGGAAAAGCCGGAGAAATGGTGGTCATTGTTTCGAAAGAATCCTGGGAGGCTGAGCCCGGAAAAATTATGCGCGAAACACTGGCACAGTCTCATGCCGGATTACCACAGGATGAACCGATGTTCGACTTGATTGATATCCCTCATGCCGCATTTAAAGATATTTTTAAAACCGCACGAAACATTGTACGCACCAGTATATCTGCAAATACTGAAAAATCGGGAATAAGTTTTACCGATGACGTGTGGGCTTACCCGCAGGCAACCGTGCTTATTACAGCAAAAACTGCCGACGAGTTTGTGCAGATTTTTGAGGAAAACAAGGATAAAATCTTATCGTATTTTGTTGCTGCCGAGAAAGAACGCATTACAATGAATTACCGAAAAGTATACGAAAAAGCTGTATTCAATACTCTAAATACAGAACTGGGAATAACCATGCAGGTTCCTCCGGGATTTAGAATAATGGAAAAACAAAAAGATTTTATTTGGGTGCAGTATGATACGCCCGACATTATTCAGGGAATTGTTGTTTACACCTATCCTTATGTTTCGGATAGTGCATTTACTGTTGATTATCAGTTGCCAATACGCGACAGTTTATTAAAAAAATATGTTCCTGGGCCAACCGAAGGCAGTTATATGACAACCGAAAAACGTATCGATCAGATATTTAATGTGTTGAAACACAACGGAAATTACGCTGCCGAAATGCGTGGCCTTTGGCGGGTTGAAAATGATTTTATGGGAGGGCCTTACATTGCCCTTTCGGAGTTGGATGCCTCAAACCAACGCGTTATTAATGCCTTTGGCTTTGTTTATGCGCCCAGCAAAGACAAACGTAATTTTTTGCGCCAGGTAGAAGCGATGATTTATTCGCTTAAACAAAATAACCAGGCCGATAACGACAAGTTAAACCAGCAAGATGTTGAAATACAGGTAGAAGGATAAATTGGATTCCTTCTTTTGGAATAAAAAAATAAGGCTGGAAAATGAAAATTTCCAGCCTAATTTTTTACTTGTATTGTTTGTGCTTTAAAACGCAGCCTTAATAATTTCGCTTACATTGTCGGAAATACCGTAGGTGTAAATGTGCAACGAAGGAACATTGTTGGCCACCAAATCTTTCGATTGATAAATGGCCCACTCGGTACCTACACGTCTGGCATCGTCGTTATTTTTGCACTTTGCCAGTTCTTTTGATAAATCTTGTGGCAGGTCGATACTAAAAATTTTTGGCAGCACGGTAAGCTGGTTTTTCAGGTTAATGGGTTTAATACCCGGAATAATGGGAACGGTAATTCCTATTTCGCGGCACCTGTTTACAAAGTTGTAGTATACCTGGTTATCAAAAAACATTTGCGTTACAATATAATCGGCACCCTCATCCACTTTTTGTTTCAGGTAAAGCATGTCCTGTTCCATGTTAGGCGATTCGAAATGCTTTTCAGGATAAGCTGCAACTCCAATGCAGAAGTCAAGTGGCGAGTTGTTTTTCAGGTCCTCTTCCAGGTATTTTCCTTTGCCCAGGTCTTTAATCTGCTTAACCAGCTCGTTGGCATTGGCATTTCCTCCCGGTGTAGGCTGAAAAACATGTTGTCCTTTTAATCCGTCACCACGCAGGGCCAAAACATTGTTGATCCCCAGAAAATTAAGGTCGATTAAAACGTGTTCTGTTTCGCTGCGAGTAAAGCCACCACATAAAATATGAGGCACCACGGGTATTCCGTACTTGTGTTGTATGGCTGCAGCAACGGCAACTGTTCCCGGGCGTTTACGAACCGTACGTTTTTCAATTTTACCATTGGGAAGTTCCTTGAACTCCACTTCGTCGCGGTGGGTGGTAATGTTAATGTATTTCGGATCAAATTCGGTTAAACTCTCGATGGTACGGTGTAAACGCGATACATCGTTTCCTTTTAATGGCGGAAGCAACTCAAAAGAGAATACCGTTTTTTTTGCCTGGTTTATGGTATCAATAACTTTCATCTGTAGTCTGTTTTACAACAACAAATTTAACAAATTCGAACCTGTTCGTTGGTTTGGCCGTATAAATACCGCTTCAATCCGTGTTTTTTTAATGAATTGATATAATTTACGCCGGGCATACAGGGTTCGATACTCTGTTTAATGCTTGTTTTGGCTTTATTTATAATTCAGGTTAATGGATAAAAACTTCTCAATAAATTCAATCGATTCATTTTTTCGGTTGGCATAATCTTCCACCTGGTCTTTACCCATCTTTTCGAGGCTAAAATACCTCGACTCGGGGTGCACAAAATATTGCCCCGAAACAGAAGCATTGGGATACATGGCAAAATGTTCGGTTAGCGAAATGCCAATTTCCTCTGCCTTAATTAATTTAAAAAGGTTTTCTTTTTCCGAGTGTTCAGGGCAAGCCGGGTAGCCCAGTGCCGGGCGAATACCCTGGTATTTTATTTTCAGCATTTCTTCCAGCGAAAGTTGCTCGTCCGGAACATAGCCCCAGTAATTCTTTCGAATTTCAAAATGCAGCAGCTCGGCAAAAGCTTCGCTTAACCTATCGGCCAGGGCTTCAACCATAATGGCTTTGTAATCGTTGTTTTCTTCGCGGAACTTTTTGGTCCATTTTTCAATGCCTATGCCTGCTGTGGTGGCAAACCCTCCACAGTAATCTACTTTGCCAGATTCTTTTGGGGCAACAAAATCGGATAAGCAAAAATTGGCTACACCTTGCTTTTTCTTCTCTTGCTGACGAAGGTGGTAGAAACGCCCTATTTCTTGTTGGCAGGCTTCATCGCCGAAAAGTACAACGTCGTCGCCATCAGCCAGAGCCGGCCAAATTCCGAATGCGGCATTAGCCTGCAGCATTTTCTTTTCAATTATTTCATCCAAAAACTCATTGGCCTCTTTAAACAGTTTTTTGGCTTCTTCGCCCTGTTTTTCGTCGGCTAAAATTTGCGGATAATGGCCTTTTAATCCCCAGGTAATAAAAAAGAAAGTCCAATCAATATAGTTTCTCAACTCCTCAAGCGGAAAATCCATTAAGTGCTTAACTCCTGTGAAATTTGGTTTATAAATAGGCGTATTGTTCCAATCAATTTTGAACTTATTTGAACGAGCCTCGGCAAGTGTTAAGTATGCTTTTTCCTTTCGTTTTCCCTGAAACGCTCTGATTTGTTCGTACTCCGCATCAAGGTTTTTGATAAACGATGCGTTTTTTGCTACCAGGTTGGCAACCACATTAACAGCCAGCGATGCATCTTTTACATGAACCACCGGAGCTGAATATTCGGGTGCAATTTTTACTGCCGTATGAATTTTCGAGGTGGTTGCCCCGCCAATCATCACCGGAATAGTCATTTTTCGGCGTTCCATTTCTTTGGCAATGTCAACCATAATTTCCAACGAAGGGGTAATTAATCCGCTCAATCCAATAACATCTACCTCATTTTTAATGGCTTCATCAAGTATTTTTTCGGTGGGTACCATCACGCCCAAGTCAATAATCTCGTAGTTGTTACAGGCTAAAACTACCCCAACAATATTTTTCCCAATGTCGTGCACATCGCCTTTTACAGTAGCCATCAGCACTTTTTTCTGCGAAGTACTGTTTTTATATTTTGCTTTATCGGCTTCAATATATGGCAGCAGGTAGGCTACCGCTTTTTTCATTACCCGTGCCGATTTAATTACCTGTGGCAGAAACATTTTTCCGGAGCCAAAAAGTTCGCCAACCACATTCATGCCGTCCATTAGCGGACCTTCAATAATATCTAAAGCAGGTGAATATTTTTCAACAGCTTTGGCCATATCCTCGTCAACAAACTCAGGCAATCCTTTAACCAGCGAGTGTCCAATTCGTTCCTCAAGAGTTAGTTCGCGCCAAACATCTTTTTTCTCTTCCTTTTTTGAAGTAGACTGCAAATTTTCGGCAAACTCGAGTAGACGTTCGGTAGCGTCGGGTTTGCGGTTTAGCACCAGGTCTTCAATTTTTTCAAGCAGGTCTTTCGGTATTTCATCGTAAATCTGAAGCATTCCGGGGTTTACAATTCCCATATCCAGTCCGGCATTTATGGCATGAAAAAGGAAAACCGAATGCATAGCCTCGCGTACCACATTGTTACCGCGAAATGCAAACGAAACATTACTTACTCCGGCGCTAACCTTTGCAAGGGGCAGGTTTTGTTTTATCCATTTTACCGATTCGATAAATGAAACCGCATAAGCGTTGTGCTCTTCAATACCGGTGCCAATGGTAAGTACGTTGGGGTCGAAAATAATATCTTGTGCAGGCAGTTTTACCTGCTCGGTAAGTATCTTGTAGGCGCGGCTACAAATTTCTTTGCGGCGTTCAGTATTGTCGGCCTGGCCTTTTTCGTCAAAAGCCATAACGATAACTGCAGCACCGTAACGTTTAATTTTTTGTGCCTGTTCAATAAAAACAGCTTCGCCTTCTTTTAAACTAATGGAGTTAACAATGGCTTTTCCCTGCAAGCATTTTAGTCCGGCTTCAATTACGTTCCATTTTGATGAATCAATCATTATCGGAAGTCGAGCGATATCGGGCTCGGCCATTATCAGGTTAAGGAAGGTTACCATTTCTTTTTCGGCGTCGAGCATGGCGTCATCCATGTTTACGTCGATTACCTGTGCTCCGTTTTCAACCTGGTTGCGGGCAATTGACAGCGCTTCTTCGTATTTTTCTTCGCTGATTAAACGGGCAAATTTACGCGATCCGGCTACATTACAACGTTCACCAATATTCAGAAAGTTGGTATTTTCAGTGATGGTAACCGGCTCTAATCCACTAAGTTTAGTGTAGGTGGATGCTTGTTGAATGTGATGTGGTGCTGCTTTGCTTGCCATATCGGCAAAGGCTTTTATGTGTGCCGGTGTGGTGCCGCAACAACCGCCAATAATATTTACATAGTTATTGTCGAGATAGTGTTTAATGTGCCCGGCCATAATTTCCGGTGTTTCGTCGTACTCGCCAAATTGGTTGGGCAGGCCGGCATTGGGGTGTGCACTGATATGAAAAGGTGCTTTTCCGGCCAGTTCTTTGATGTAGGGCTCTAAATCGGTAGCACCCAGCGAACAGTTTAAACCAATACTTAACAGGTTGATGTGAGAAACTGAATTCAGAAAGGCCTCTAAGGTTTGTCCCGACAGTGTGCGTCCGCTGGCGTCGGTAATGGTTCCCGATATCATTACCGGAATGTTTTCGCCTCTTGCTTCCAACACTTCTTCAATGGCAAAAATGGCGGCTTTGCTGTTAAGTGTGTCAAAAATAGTTTCAATCAGAAACAGGTCGGCACCACCATCCAGCAAGGCCTCGGCTTGTTCGCGGTAAGCATTTTTTACTTCGTCGAAAGTAATGGCCCGGTAGCCGGGGTCGTTTACATCGGGCGATAGGGACAGTGTTTTGTTGGTAGGCCCAATTGATCCGGCAACAAAACGCGGTTTGGCAGGGTTTGCCTCGGTATATTTATCGGCTAGCTCGCGGCCTATTGCTGCCGATGCTTTATTCATTTCATAAACGTAGGCTTCGGTGTTGTAGTCGGCCTGCGAAATACTTGTAGCATTAAAGGTATTGGTGCAAATTATATCGGCACCGGCCTTTAGGTACTCTTCGTGAATTTCGGCAATCACATCAGGGCGGGTAAGCGAAAGCATGTCGTTATTACCTTTTTGGTCGTCAGCGTGATTTTTCAACAGTTCTCCCCGGTAATCGTTCTCCTCCAGTTTATAGCCCTGAATGAGTGATCCCATTGCACCATCCAATACCAAAACCCTTTTCTCTAATTCTTTACGTATGTCTTTTTTTAAACTCATTTTTCTCTCTTTCAATTTCTTCGTAACTGTTGTTTTGTCTGATCTTCCCTTGAGGTGACTCAGGGGGCCTTTCCTTTCATTTCAATATTCGTATTTCGTTCTCCCCCTTAATCCCGATTTTGTCTTCGCAAATAATAAGCAAGGACTGTATAGCAGAGTAATTTTCGGCTTGTTTAATCACTTTCTCCACATGGTCGGGCGTTTTAACTTTGTTGCCCAGTGCAGTTGCCAACGCATCGGCAAGCAGTATGTCGTTGCAAACTACTACTACAGCATCCGCTTTTCCGTAACTTAACGACGGGCCAACAGTTCCGGCTGATGTGCAAATGCCAAAGCTTCCTTCACCCGCTGAAATTACCAATCCTATTCGTTCGGAAAGAATGGACTCACCGGCAAAAACAGAAAGAACCAGTTCCTTTTCCAATAGCAGGTAAATATCGCCACCGTTTTCAACTAACAGCTCTTTCACGGAAAAGTTTTTACAAATTTCTTCGCCAATTTTGCGTGCAAACAATCCTGCCACCGCCGACATAGGGCCAATGCCGGCCTGTTCGGCTGCAAGCGCCATCTCTTTTGCTTCGGTTGGTGCAAATTCTGATGGTTGAAAGGGCTTTAGGCTTTTTTTGAAAAACGGTTCTTTTTCAATGTAGGTATCAAAAGTTTGGCGCAGGGCCTGTAATTTCGCCAAGGCAACAACCTGCATTTCTTCTTTGTACGACTCGGGATCAACCCCAATCCAAAGGTCGGTTTCCAGATGTTTTATCTCGAAGCCTTTAAAGCGCTCGGTATTAAATTGGCTGCGGTATGTTCGTTCTTCAAAAAGCTTCATAGCTTACTGTTGTTAACGGAAATCAATTTCAAACAGGTTTAGCGGGCATGCCGGAATACAAAGTTCGCAAACCACGCATTTGCTTTTGTCGAATTCCAGTTTCCACGATTCTTTGTTCATTGTAAGCGCCCCGGCAAAACAAACGGCTGAGCAGTTGCCGCAGTCGATACATTTTTCCTCTTTCCAGCGGATACGCTTGTCGAGCGATTCGCAGGTGATTTTATGGCTTTTAATGTATTCAACGCCTTGCTCAATGTTTTCTTTTTTACCCTGCAGTTCAAGCAACAGGCTTCCCCGTTTTCCGGGGTATACCTCCGCCTTCAGAATATTTATTCTGATGTCGTAATCTTTAACTAAATGGTAGGTAAATGCTTTATCGCCGCTTTGCGGAGGGAAATTCAGGATGTATCTTTTCTTAATCATTGTCGACCTCCGTTTCAATTAATTGGTTTAACGAGGTGTTGCCCGGGAACATTTGCACCGGTTTACTTATTTCAAATTGTCCGTTCTGCAACCATTTTTTTAGTTCATCGGCAATTTTACGTGCCTTTTTTAGGCTGGCTACCGGGGCGGTTCTGATTTTTTTCCCTTTTACCTTTATAAAGCCCGATTGTAGCTGTTCGTAGGTTACCTGAGCCAGTTTTGGGGTGCCATTTGTTCCATAATCTAATACCGAAGTTTCAATCTGGCTGTTGTTGATTGACACCCGTTTGGCAATATCAGTATTTAAAACAGGAATGGGTATGCCAATGCCAACAAACATGCTTACGCCATATTTCTCGTAGGATGCTGCCTGAATGTAATCGGCCGACATTTCTTTTAGGTTACCCATAACGGCAATGGTGGCTGCGTTGGTTACGGGAACTCCCAAATCGTTTTTTGGGCGTGTGGTATGAAACTGCGTTCCCGGCCATACCACAAAGCCTTGTGTGCCTCCCAAAAATATACGTGTACCCAGACCAATGGTTTTAAAATCAGGGTCGTTTAATAAAGGGCTTAACTCGCCCGAAGTGGAATAAGTGGCATTGCGTAAATTCGGAAGCAGTGTTCCCATGTAGGTGTGTTTTATTGTTGGGGTGGTGTTTACTGCCACGTTATAATTCTGATAGGCATTGCGCGGATTAAAAAGTGTAAACTCGTTAATGGAGTTAATGTTAATGGTGGTTTTTATGTGCTTTCGCGGATAACAATCGGTTCCTTTGGCCCAGGCTTCCAAAACCACATCTTTGCATTCAAGCAGGTCCTGAATAACATGAGCACCACCATAATCCGGGTTGTCGGGATTGCAGGCAGTTGCGCCGATGTAGGAATCAACCGCAGCAAGTCCTTCGTAGCAGGGTACCCCGTTTAACCTTATTTTTTCCATGCGTATTGGCGGGTTAGCATGGCCAAAATTAATGATTGCCCCCGACGAACACATGGCTCCGAAGGTGGCCGTTGTTACTACGTCTACCTGTTCAACAATTTCTTCTGGCGATAGTTTTTTTGCCAGTTGTGCAACTTCTTCGGCAGTTAAAACAACTGCTTTTCCTGCCTTCAGCTTCTGATTAATTTCTTCGTAAGATTTTTCTTTTGGCATAATATATCAAGCGTGGCAAATTTTTCATTGCCCAAAAACGAATTCCGGGCATGGTTTTGCCTTTTAAAAATTCAACTAAAAAACGGTTTTGGTATGCGGTTATGCGGTTATAACCGCTCGCGCATACACATATTTGCCCCGTGCAAATAGCTGGTAAAAAATAATTTGTAGTGCAGTTTCTTCATCGATTGTGTTACAATTATAATTCCGTTACCGGCCGGGTATTGGCACCTTTTCATAACTGATGAAGGTTGCCAGAGTTTCATTGAGCCCGATCTCTCCACTCTTCTGTATAATCAAACACCCTTTTTTGAAAGAATATTTGATGGCATAAAGATAGTTGATTTTGTGATTTCACAAATAAAGCTGAACTTGCAGATTACCAAATTAAGCTGAATTGATACATTAATTTAAGATACACTGTGATGAAAACTAAAATTATTGCGCTTTTATTTTTCGCTTTCTGTTGGAGTTGCGGGAAAAATATCGATCGAGAAACCTATGGTGAGTATCAAAAAAACGGACAACAAATTACCGAAGATGTACAAGCCGTTCTTTTGCAAAATGTAGGGGCAGCCATTCAAAAAGGAGGTTCGGAATATGCTGTTGAGTTTTGTAACTTGCAAGCCGGTGAGCTGGTTGATAGCCTGAATGAAGTTTATAATTGTATGATATCCAGGGTCTCAGCCAAAAATAGGAATCCGGAGAATGCCCTGCAAACTAATGAGGATAAACAACTTTGGGAGATTTTTTCTGCCAGAAACGTGGCTGACACGCTCATTCAATCGGGGAATAACCTGGTTTACTATAAACCTATCCGAATTGGCCTTCCGGCATGTTTAAAGTGCCATGGCAATATTGAAACCGATATAAACACTGCTACACGACAGAAACTTCAGCACCTCTATCCGGCTGATTTGGCCACCGGATATCAGTTAAGCGACTTCAGGGGATTGTGGAAAATTGAATTTCAGAAAAATCATTGATTATATTTGTGTAAAAAGGACCCAATTGGCAAATGGAGTTTACATGTAAGTTAAGTGATATAAGGAAGTATTTGATTATTTTTTTGGTTTTCCCGGTTTTTGGGTTTACACAAGAAAAATATATTGGAACTCCTCATATTCGTAACTACGAAAAATCTGAGTATTCTGCCGGTACACAAAACTGGAATATTGCACAAGATAAAGATGGGTTTATGTACTTTGCCAATAACGATGGAGTGCTGCGTTTTGATGGTTTTCATTGGGAATTAATCCCGGTACCTTCATCCCTGGTTCGCTCGGTATTTATTGATTCGAATAATAATATTTACGCTGCCTTATCATACGATTTTGGTTGTATACAACGAAACAGTAGCGGAAAATACGAGTTTAAGAGCCTGCTGGATTTGGTGCCCGAGCGACATCGTGATTTTGATGAGGTATGGAAAATTCATGAAATCGACGGTAATATTATTTTTCAATCTTTTGAGAAAATATTTATTTACGATGGTGTAGATATTCAAATTGTTGTTCCTCAAAACAAATTTCATTTTTCGTTTAATATAGCAGGTAAACTTTATTACCAGGATTTGGAAGTAGGCTTGTTTACCTTTGTTGAGGGCCGGCCGGTGCAATTAAATTATGCCAATTCGCTTAAAAACTCCCAGATTTTGTCGATTACAGAGCTTGATGCCGATAATTTGTTAATTGGCACTGCAGATAAAGGCCTTTTTTATTACGATGGGCATACTTTAACCGAATGGGACACGGATGTTAATACCTTTATAAAAACCAATAAGTTGTTTTGTGCAACGCAATTTGCAAACGGAAACTTAGCATTTGGAACCATCTTAAATGGGGTGGTTATTGCCGATGCCAATGGCGAAGTTTTACACATTGTAAACCGTGGAAAAGAGTTACAAAATAATACGGTTTTAAGTGTATTTCCTGATAAAGACAACAATTTGTGGCTGGGGCTTGATAATGGTATATCGTACGTTGAAACCAATTCTCCGATTACCTATCTTACCGGCCAGGGCACATTGGGAACAGGTTACTCGGCAAAAATTTACAATAACAAGTTATACCTTGGAACCAATCAGGGACTTTTTATGCGGTCGTATGAATCGCGTGATGCACTTGATGCAGATTATAAACTGGTCGAAAACTCCGAAGGGCAGGTCTGGTTTATTGAAGAATTCGATAACCAGTTGTTGTGCGGGCATAATAACGGAACTTATCTTATTCGGGCCGATAAAGCTGAACTTATTTCTGACGAACCGGGAGCCTGGGGATACATAAGGCTTAAAAATCAACCTGATTTATTGCTGGGAGGACACTATCATGGCCTGGTTGTATTGAAAAAAGGAGCCCGGGGGTGGGAGTATTCCCATAAACTAAAAGGTTTTAATGAATCATCGCGGTTTATCAAACAAGATAAGGGTGGCGATATATGGATGAGCCACGGAGGGAAAGGCGTTTTTCGAATGAGCTTAAATGAAAAAGCAGACAGTGTTGTTCGTTTCTCAAGGTATGGTAAAGCACAAGGTTTGCCATCCGATAGAAGCAACTTGCTGTTTGAATTGAATGATGAGCTTTACGTTTCCACAGTTGATGGTGTTTTTACCTACCAAACAGCAAGCAACAGTTTTGTAGAAGCTGAGGCAATTAATGAATTATTCGGACTTCGCGGGCAGCTTCAGAAAGTTGTGAGTGACGAAGAAGAAAACGTATGGTATATTTCAGAAACAGAGTCGGGTGTTTTACGCAAAAACGAAGATTTAACTTATACGAAAATCACCAGCCCGTTTGATGCCATAAGAGAACAATTTGTTAGTGCTTTCGAATTTATTTATCCGCTGGATGAACAATATACCATTTTTGGAATTGACCAGGGCTTTGTACATTATAACTCGAAGTTCTCAAAGTCATACAATGCCGATTTTCAAAGCTTTATTACAAAAGTTGAACTCAGCTATCTCGATTCTGTGATTTATCCGTTGGGAGGTGATGCGGAGCGTTTTAATTTCCCATTTCGGAAGAATAGTATTCGTTTTCATTATAACTCGCCTTTTTACGAAAATCTTAAAGACTTACGCTTCAGTTATTATCTTGAAAATTTTTCGGATCAATGGTCGCCCTGGACAGCTGATTTTTACAAGGATTTTACGAACCTTCCGTTTGGCGACTATACTTTTAAAATTAAAGCGCTCAATAATTATGGTAAAGAGAGTGGCATTAGTGAATTTAGTTTCTCGATTTTGCCTCCTTGGTATCGCTCCAACTGGGCACACTTTTTATATGTTATTTTTCTTTTGGTTTCAATTGTTGTTACAATTCTTGTAATTCAGTACCGTATTAAACAGCGCGAAAAGCAGGCGCGTGTGCTTCATCAAAAGGAAATGCAGGAAAAAGACGAACATTTTCAACACCAGGCGGTTATTGCTGAAAAAGAGATTATAAAACTCCGGAATGAAAAGTTGCGGGCAGAAATGATCTACCGCGATAAGGAATTGGCCAATCAAACCAATAATATCATTCATAAAAACAGGTTCTTGATGAAAGTAAATCAAGAGCTGCAGAAAATACAAAACACCACCGAGGACGGGGCTGTAAAATCGAAAATGGCCGTTTTAAAGCGGCGCATTGAAAAAGAGCTTGACGATAAACAGCAGAACCGTATTTTCGAAACCTATTTTGATGAGGTTCACAAGGAGTTTTTTGAACGATTGAAAGAAAAATTCCCGCAACTATCTCCAAAAGATTTAAGGCTCTGTGCTTACATCCGAATGAATATTTCAACCAAAGAAATAGCAACATTGCTTAATATTTCATTTCGTGGAGTAGAAATTAGTCGCTACCGACTGAGAAAAAAATTGGAGCTCTCGCGCTCAATCAATCTATCAACTTACTTATCGAATATTTAATTCAGTACAATTTATGTTGTAGAGCATATAGTTGTTAGATGTGTAATCTTTACAATGTAACTCTTGTTAATATTCAGTAAATCAGGGATATGCAATTCTTGTGATGTGTATTTGATGTATTTTGTAATAGGTTGTGTAGTATTTATGATAGGGTAAAATTCTTGGGAAAAGTCAATTTTTCGTTGATATTCGAAATGTGAAATTTTGTTTAAATAATATAAATAGATTAAAATTGTACACTATATTGTGCATCGAACAATAAGCATATTGTTATATACACAATTAACAAACTATAAAACTAACTTACTATGAATACTTTTTGCACTTCAAAAAGCCGGAATTGGCCTTTAAATCCTCCCCTTTTTAAAAAATTAGTTGAAAAGAGATGAATTGCACTTTGTGTGCGATGACTAACTATAGTAGAATAGAAATTATTTGTAATTCAAATCAAAATTAAATCTATGAAAGAAAAACAAAGAATGAGAAAATTTCTCATGTTGATTTTGAGTACTGTATTTTCCCTTGGCTTATTTGCCCAGGAAGTTACACTTAGCGGTGTAGTTACTTCGGCAGATGACAACCAGCCATTACCGGGTGTTACAGTAGTTGTTAAAGGAACTACAAACGGAACTGTTACAAACTTTGATGGTGTGTACACCTTAAAAGTTTCAGGAGATGCAGTTTTACTGTTTTCGTTTGTTGGTATGAAACCACAGGAAATACCTGTTGACGGGCGTACGCAGATTGACGTTGTTCTGGAAAGTGACGCTTTTGACGTTGATGAGGTAGTAGTTGTAGGTTATGGTGTGCAAAAGAAGGCCTTAACCACTGGTGCAAACATTAATGTGAAAGGTGAAGAAATTGCGGCATTGAATACCTCAACTGCAATGGAAGCGTTACAGGGAACTACTCCGGGTGTTAGTATTACACGTAACAATGGTCAGCCGGGTGCCGGAACTAAAGTTACCATTCGTGGTTTGGGTACCATTGGCAATTCAGATCCATTATACATTGTTGATGGAGTTGCAGTTGGTAATATCGACTACCTGAACAGCAGTGATATTGAATCGATTGATGTTCTGAAAGATGCAGCTTCGGCGGCTATTTATGGTTCGCGTGCTGCTAACGGGGTTGTACTTGTTACTACTAAAAAAGGTTCGAAAAACAAAAAACCAATGGTTACCTACGATGGTTACTATGGTATTCAGAACATTTACAAAAACCTGGATCCGCTTAATGCACAGGAATACATGTACATTATGGACGAAGGTAGAGTTAACGATGGTTTAGCCCCAAATAACTGGGAAGCGATTTTGAAAAACAATGCCTGGTTAGACAACCCTGATAACTTTCCTGGCGAGCTGGGAACTCAATTGGGTGAAGACATTTGGGGAATGTTGCAAAACGGTTGGGAAGGTACCAACTGGATTGACGAAATAACCAAACAAGATGCATCAATGCAAAGCCATGCTGTTAACATCACAGGTGGTAGCGACGATGTAATTTACTCAGCAGGTATCTCATACCTCGATCAAACAGGTATTATTGGTGGTGATATCATCGATGCTGGCTACAAAAGATTAACAGCTCGTTTAAATACTGAATTTGTTTTATACAAAAACGATGAGCACGACATTATTACCATTGGTGAAAACTTCACTTACACCAATACCGAAAACCGCAGTGTGGGTACCGGTAACATTTACTGGAACGACCTGCACGATGCACTGGTTCAAAATCCATTGATGCCGGCATACTGGCAACCAGCTATCGATAACAATGTAAACGAGTTTGGATTTACACCAACGTTAGATGGTTTATCAACCGGGCAAACCAACCCGATTGCAAGAATGTATTACCGCCACAATTACAACTATGGTAAAGGAAACAAAGTAACAGGTAACGCTTACATTAAAGTTGAGCCAATTAAAGACCTTGTGGTTAGAAGTTCGTTTGGTGTTGATGCATGGTTTGGCTATGGCCGTTCAATGAACCCTACTTACAGTTTAGGACTGTTGTATAACGATGATGTGGATGGCGCTTCGCAAAACCAATATTTCGGTAACAACTGGACCTGGACAACTACTGCTGCTTACGGCCGTTTGTTTGGCGACCATAAAGTAGATGTACTGGTAGGGGCCGAGTTGCTGAAAAACCAGATTAATATGGAAGTAGGTGGTTCAAGAAACAACTTGCTGTTCCCTGGCGATCCTAAATATGCTTACATCAATAATACGCAAAGCCCAACAGACATTAACGAAATTAACACCTGGGGTGCAGATTGGGCAGCCGGCGGCGGTGGCTTAATGTCGTATATCGCCCGTGCACAGTATAACTTTAAAGAAAGATACATGTTCTCGGCAACGGTACGTGCCGATGGTTCTTCAAACTTTGCCGAAGGTAACCGTTGGGGTACATTCCCTTCGTTTGCTGCAGGTTGGGTAATTACTGAAGAAGATTTCATGGACGATATTTCAATTCTGGATTTTGCAAAATTGCGTGCCAGCTGGGGACAAAACGGTAACCAGTCGATTCCGAATTTTATCTATTCATCGCAAATTGCTTATGTATTCCCTGGTTATTTCTTTGGCGATACAAAACCGGTTTCAGGAACAACTGCCTATCCGGAGCGGGTAACCAACCCTGATGTAACCTGGGAAAAATCAGAACAGTTAAACATTGGTGTTGATGCTCGTCTTCTTGATTCAAGACTGGCGGTTACTTTTGACTGGTACAAGAAAACAACCAAAGGGTGGTTGCTTGAAGCACCTATTCTTGGAACTTTTGGTGCTGCTGCCCCATACATCAACGGTGGAGATATTGAAAACACTGGTGTTGAAATGGTATTTGGCTGGAACGATAAAGTAGGCGATTTTAAATACAATGTTTCGTTTAGTGCGGCCTACAACAAAAACGAAGTTACCAGTATTGCCAATACCGATGGCGTTATTCACGGTCCATCACACGTGTTGTCTCAAGGTACTGCAGCTGTTTCACGAGTTGAAGTGGGTATGCCAATTGGTTTCTTCTATGGATACGAAACCGATGGTTTATTACAAAACCAGGATGAAGTTGATGCCTATGTTACACCTGAAGGAAATCCTTATTTCAATGACCAACGTCCGGGCGATGTGCGTTTTGTTGACCAAAACCTTGATGGCGTTATTGATGAAGATGATAAAATAATGCTGGGCGATCCTAACCCCGATTGGGAAATTGGTATTCAGTTAGGTGCTGAATTTAAAAACTTCTACGCCAATGCTACTTTAACAGGTAAATTCGGTATGCAGGTAATGCAGTCGTATCGTTCGTTTGCCGATAACTTCGACCAGAACTATACCACAGGTATTTTCGATCGCTGGCACGGAGAAGGTACCTCAGACAGATTGCCTCGCTTAAGTTCTTCATCGAACCGCAACACCAACTTTGTTTCGGATATTTATATGCACGATGCAGATTATTTAAGAGTGAGTAACCTAACGTTTGGGTACAATTTTGGGCACCTACTTAAAAGTATTGATGCAATCTCTAACGTAAGACTTTATACCTCAGTAAGTAACCTGTACACCTTTACCGGTTATGATGGAATGGATCCGGAAGTCGCTTTTGGACATGACGCAAGTTGGGCTTCAGGTATTGACCTTGGGTTATACCCACAGGCGAGAACAGTTATGTTTGGTTTAAGTGTTGAGTTTTAAAAAAAATTAGACAATGAAAAATATAATATACTTAGCAGTTGCATGCGTAATGTTGTTTACGACAGGCTGCGGAGATGAATTTCTAGATACAGAGAACCTTTACGGTAAAAGTTTGGATACGTATTATTCAACACCTACCGATATGGAAGAAGCCATAGCCGGTGTGTATAATGCGATTTATACGCCAAACGTACACAGTAACGAATCGATGGCTGCCAACCTTTTGTCTGACATGATGTTAGGTGGTGGTGGTCCTGACGATAAATCAGCCAAATGGGTGGATAATTTTGAAGATCCGCTGGAAGACACTTATCGTGATATGTGGACGCAGTCGTACAATGGTATTGCACGTGCAAACGCCATTATTGAGAAAACAGCCGAAGCTGATTTCTCTACTTTCTTTGCTTCAGCAGAAGAGGCGCAGGAGTTTAAAAATCAGCAGATTGGAGAAGCACTGTTTATGCGGGCGTTTTTCTATTTCCGTTTGGTTAAATTTTTAGGTGGAGTGCCGCTTATTACTGCAATCGACGATCCAAAAGACGGACCAAGAAATACAATTACAGAAACGTATGCACAAATCGCATCAGATTTGAAATTGGCCATCGAAACCATGCCGTCTACACCATTTCCTGAAATACCAACTTCAAGCTATGGCCACGCCAATAAATGGGTAGCACAAGCTTATCTTGGTCGTGTTTATTTGTACTACACCGGGTATATGACAAATATGGAAGGCCAGTCCACCGATGTATTACCATTGGCAGACGGTGGTTCGCTGTCGGCTTCTGATGTTGCCGGATACTTAAGCGACTGTATAAATAATAGTGGACACGAACTGGCTAGCGATTTCAGAAACCTGTGGCCTTACTCTTACGTAAATATTTCGGCAGGCGATACAACCGTTTTACCATGGGCTCACGAAAATAACCTATCATGGGTTGGACAAGACGGCCACTCGCCAACTTTCGGAACAGGTAATTATGAAACAATGTTTGTTCAGCGTTTCTCGTTTGGCGACTGGGGTTGGAACAACGGAAATATTTATACCAACCGCCTGGCACTGTTTACCGGTGTTAGAGATAACTCAATGGTTCCTTTTGGTCAGGGTTGGGGCTGGTGTCCAATTAATCCGAACCTTTGGTATAGCTGGGATGCTGAAGATCCGCGCAAAGAAGGTTCTATACTTGAATTAGGTAATGCTGCGCAAGGTGCCGGTGGTTACGAAGCTGATAAAGGAGATCATGAAACGGGTTTCTTCAATAAAAAATACATAGCTATTCAGCACCGCGAAAATGGTGGTGATGTTAAGGGTATGTTTATTCAGTTGTACAATTGGGGAAATACAGATATGCAGTTAATGCACGCACAAGACTTTATTTTTATGCGTTTTGCCGATGTGCTGCTTATGCACTCTGAAATTACCGGAACAGCTGATGGTATGAACCGCGTTAGAGCACGTGCCGGCTTGGATCCGGTTGCCTATTCATTAGACGCACTTAAGCAAGAACGTTTGTACGAGTTGGCTTTTGAAGGCTTACGTTGGTTCGACCTGGTTCGCTGGGGAGATGTTGAATCGGCTTTCAACTATACACTTGATGTACGTAATTCTGGAATTGACGCGAAATACTCGCCAAACTACCGTTCTGAAATTAAAGGTTTGATGCCATTCCCTGAAACGGAAGTCAGACTTTCAAACGGCGTTTACGAGCAAAATCCGGGTTGGTAATAACTATAAAAATCAAGAAAAATGAAGATAAATAAATTTAAAAATATTAGTCTTTTGTTCGGCTTATTGGTTTTGCTGTTTACAGCTTGCGAATCAATTGTTGATGAAAAAGAGCTGGTGAATAACACTGACATTGATGGTGTAGAACTGGTTGTAGGACAAAATTCAAGCGGTGGTAACCTGCTTGTATTAGAAATGGCAACACCGGGTGTAACCGGTTATTGGGATTATAACCTGGGAACAGCCTTAACCAATAAAGTGGAAATCGTATATCCGATTCCAGGAACCTCAACTTTTACCTTTGTTGGAACTCTTGGGGCTGAGTTTTTTGAAAAAACAATTGATGTAACAATTGATGTGTTGGATACTCCACTTGACCAGGACTGGTATGATTTGGTAAGTGAAAATACTGCAGCCGGGAAAACATGGGTTTTTGATGGTGTTGGCGGCGACGGTGGCCTTTGGTGGTTCATGTCCCCTCCTGATAATCCTTATGGTGTTTGGTGGAATGCCGGTGGTGAATGTTGTCCTCCATCAGATGCAAGCGGCAAAATGCATTTCGATCTAAATGGTGCTGCTAATTACACGCGTTACAATAACGCGGATGCTTCCGGGGATCTAGGTAGCTTCGTTCTTGATGTTGCCAACCAAACCTTGACCTTTAGTGGACAAAAACTATTAGGTGCTGAGGGATGCGGATCAAACGGTGAAGATTTGACTTATAATATTGTAGAGTTGACAGAAGACAAATTGATGTTGTCAATTCCAAACGGTAGCTGTGGCTCGGGTTGGACCTGGGTTTTTGTGCCTGGTGAATAAGAATACACTTTAGAATTGGATGAGGGTGAAAACATTCATTCTTGTTAGTTTGGTTAGATAGAAGGGAAGCTTTTTCCTGCTTCCCTTTCTTTTTCATTTTGTGATTTAATAAAAACTATGATGGTGCATTTTGGTACCCTGTAATTCGTATGTCCTTTTCTTTTTTTGGGTGCAAGGTGTAAGGTGCAGAAAATGAGCGTTGTGTGTTTGTGCTGTAAGCTTGCTCTAAATACGAAATTGTAAAAGTGATGAAAGATAAAATAAACAAATGGCTGGCTTTTTTGGCCGTTCTTGCAATTGCAATGCCAATGATTAGCTCGTGTGGCGATGATGATACTACAATAAATCTGGTAGCCGATTTTAGTTTCGAGTTTATTGATGAGAATAATGTACGCTTTGCAAACCTTTCAGAAGGTGAAAATTACTCTTTAAACTGGGATTTTGGTAATGGTGAGACGGCAGCTACCACCAATAAAACCAAAACCTACGAAATTTATTACCCCGAAGCCGGAACATACACAGCTACACTTTCCATTGTTGATTTTAACGGCAACAACGACAGGCAACAAAAATCAATAGTAATTGCAAAGAACGATTTGCTTGTTTCTTTCACTGCTACCCCAGATGCTGCTAACCCAAACCGAATTCTCCTGGTAAATACTTCCGAGGGTGAATTCGATTCGTTTAAATGGCTGTTTAGAAACAAGGAAGTTGAAAACGAAACCAATACCGCTGCATATTACCCTTACAAAGGCGATTATGAAATCGAACTGAAAATCGTGAAAAACGAAGTGGTTTACTCGAAAAAACAAACCCTGAGCATTGCTGCCGACGACCCCAATTATATTTCGAGCTTTGTGCTAAGCTGGGCCGACGAATTTGATGGCGACAACGTAAACCTAAGCGACTGGACGTTTGAAACCGGTGCCAGCGGATGGGGAAACAACGAATTACAGAATTACACCGCCGGCGAAAATGCCGAAGTGAAAGACGGGCATTTAATTATAACCGCCAAAAAAATTGATGAGAACAAACAAGCGGGTTCTTATACCTCAACCCGAATGATTACAAAAGACAAGCAGGAATTTACTTATGGCCGAATGGAGATTCGAGCCAAACTACCATCCGGAACAGGTATTTGGCCGGCAATCTGGATGCTTGGAGCCGATATTGGCGATGTGGGATGGCCGGCTTGTGGCGAAATTGATATTATGGAATACGTAGGTTACCAGCCAAATACCGTTCATGCTACTGTGCATACACCGGCCGGATACGGTGGCAACGGAAACGGCAGCAGCAAAGCACTGGAAACCTGCGAAGAAGACTTTCATATTTACGGTTTAATCTGGACCGAAAAAGAAATGATTTTTTACACCGATTCGCCTGATAATGTAACGCATACATATGGTCCGGCAAGTAAAACCGATGACAACTGGCCCTTTAACAAACCACAGTTTTTTATTCTAAACATTGCTGTTGGTGGCGATTGGGGCGGCGCTCAGGGAATTGATAACGATATTTTCCCACAAACTATGGAAGTTGATTACGTAAGAGTGTATCAACCTGTTGAATAAATACTGGTAAAATGAAAAGCTTAAAATATTTTGTGCTGATTGCTCTAGGGCTAGCTTGTATTATGAGCTGTGGTAATAGAACAAACAAAAACACCTCAACTTCAAACCAAGCACCCCCGGCAGAATATCAGTTGGTTTGGAGCGATGAGTTTGATGGTTCCGGATTGCCCGATTCCACAAAGTGGGGGTACGATACCGAAGGAAACGACCACGGCTGGGGCAACAACGAAGCCCAGTTTTATACTACAAAACGACAGCAGAATTCAAAAGTTGAAAATGGAATGCTGCATATAACAGCGCTTAAAGAAAGTTTTCATGACAAAGAATATACCTCTGCCCGGTTATTTACAAAAACCGACTGGAAATATGGCCGTTTTGAAACACGAGCTAAACTACCTGCAGGTAGAGGAACATGGGCCGCCATTTGGATGATGCCCGGTGGCTGGAGTTTTAACGATGGCAACTGGCCCGATGTTGGCGAGTTCGATATTATGGAACACGTAGGACACGATCCCGGAGTTATTCATGCCTCGGCGCATTCGCGCGATTACCAATGGCAAAAAGGTACGCAACAAACTGATACTATGCATGTTGCCGATGCTATTGAAACATTTCATACCTATACTTGGGAATGGTCACCTAATACCGTTAAAGCCTATGTTGATGATGAGCTTTATTTCGAGTATAAAAATGAAGGCCTGGGCGAAAGCAAATGGCCTTACGAAAAACCCTTTTACCTCATTCTGAATGTAGCCGTTGGAGGCGCCTGGGGGAGTATGAAAGGTATTGACGATACTGCTTTCCCGCAAACCATGGAAGTGGATTATGTTAGGGTATATCAGAAAAAATAGTAAACCAAATTATTCGTATTAACCATGAAGGAAATTTACCTTGGCAAGAATAAACTTAAACCCCTTGAGAGTGAGGTTCAGGGAGGTTTTGTTGAAATTGAAAACGAAAAGTTTTATAAAATAAGCCATTACAATGGCATGCCCGATTTTTTTATGACCATTGTGAGCGACTCTAATCATTGGATGTATTTGTCGAGCAACGGTGCACTTACCGCAGGTCGGAAAAATCGCGACAATTCGCTTTTCCCATACTATACCGACGATAAGATTCACGATTATAAAGGCAAAACCGGAAGCAAAACAATTTGTTTGGTTCAGAAAAACGAAAAGACCTTTTTATGGGAACCTTTTACAGATGAAGCTGAAAAACTTTACCAGGTCGAGCGCAATTTGTACAAAAGTATTTACGGCAACAAAATTATTTTTGAAGAACGAAATACCGACCTGGAAATTAATTTCCGGTACGGTTGGTACAACAGCGAAAAATTTGGATGGATAAAAAAATCAACCATACAAAATACAGGTAACGATGAGGTTAAAATTGAAGTGTTGGATGGCATCCGTAATCTTCTGCCTTACGGTGTTGACTATGCTTTTCAGAACGAATACAGCAACCTGTTGGATGCCTACAAAAAAAACGAATTACTAAGCGAAAGCAAGTTGGGTTTGTTTATGCTGAGCTCCATTCCGGTAGATCGCGCAGAGCCAAGCGAAGCTTTGAAAGCAACAAGTGTCTGGTCGGTGGTACCTACCGATAATGCCAATTATCTGGTTTCAGATAAACAGTTGGAAGCATTTAGAAACGGACAGAAAATAAAAACAGAATTGGATGTGCGTGCTGCCCGTGGAGCTTATTACATTAATGTTGGTGTTAGCCTTAAAAAAGCGGAAAATAAGCAGTGGTATTTGTTGGCTGAAGTTAATCAGGATGCCGGCGATATTGCTAATCTCGATAATTTTATTTTAACCAACAGTAATATTGCAAAAACAATTGAAGAGGACATTACTGCCGGAACCCAAAACCTGATAAAAATTGTGGCGAATGCCGATGGCTTGCAGTTAGGAAACGAAGAATTAGGTTTTGCACGCCATTTTTCCAACACCTTGTTTAATGTAATGCGTGGCGGTATTTTTGCCAACAATTACACTTTTAGTACAAACGATTTTAAGCTCTACGTAAAGCAAAGTAATACGCGCGTTGCCAAAAAATTTGAAGCGCAACTGGCAGCCCTTCCTGCGCAAATTAAGCATGGCAATTTGTTAACCTGGGCAAAAGAAACAGGCAGCCCCGAGTTAGAACGTATTTGTTTCGAATACCTGCCGCTTACTTTTAGTCGGCGACATGGCGACCCAAGCCGCCCCTGGAACCAGTTCTCCATTGAAACCAAAAACGAGGACGGAACCGACAAGTTAAATTATCAGGGAAACTGGCGCGATATTTTCCAAAACTGGGAAGCCCTCTGTCTGTCGTACCCCGAATATATTGAAGGTATAATTGCCAAATTTGTAAATGCATCAACTGCCGATGGTTACAATCCGTACCGTATTACCCGCGAGGGAATGGACTGGGAATGCCCCGACCCGGATGACCCATGGGCTTACATTGGCTACTGGGGCGACCATCAGATTATTTATTTGCAAAAATTTTTAGAACAAACGGAAGCTTATCACCCAGGAAAATTGGATGAATTGTTGGCGAAGGAAATTTTTGTTTACGCCAATGTACCATATCGCATAAAATCTTTTGAAGAGCTCGTGACCAACCCAAAAGATACCATTGTTTTTGATTTTGAGCTGAATGATAAAATTGAAAAACTGGCAGCCGAGGTGGGCGCCGATGGCAAACTTATTTTTGGCAACGACGGCGAGATTTACAAGGTGAATCTGATGGAGAAAATCCTAAGTACCTTGTTATCGAAACTAAGCAACTTTATCCCCGAAGCAGGTATTTGGCTGAATACCCAGCGCCCCGAATGGAACGATGCCAATAATGCGCTGGTAGGTAACGGTGTTTCAATGGTAACACTATATTATATCCGTCGTTTCCTCGAGTTCTGGCAAAATAAATTCAGCAAAATGACTGCTGATTCATTCGAAATATCTGTCGAATTAAAGAATCTTTTCGATAAAATATTCGCGCTTTTCCAATCCGAAATTGCATTGGCAGTGTCAGGCTTTTCTGATGACGAGCGTTACCAGTTTACAAAAGTTTTGGGTAAGGCAGGCGAAGAATATCGCCAGTCGATTTACACCGATTCATTTTCGGGCGACAAGCAAAGAATTTCTTCCGGGAATTTGAGCGAATTTGTAAACCTGGCTCTTGAGTATGTAAATCAATCAATTCAAAAAAATAAACGTGAAGACGGGCTGTACCATGCTTACAACCTGGTAGCTTTTAACAATGAAAAAATAAACATTCGCTACCTGTACGAAATGCTGGAAGGACAGGTGGCTGTTTTAAGCTCAGGAGCACTAAATACAGCTCAAAGCCTCGCTGTAATGGATGCTTTAAAGGCCAGTAAACTGTTCCGCGAAGACCAATACAGCTACATTTTATACCCCGACAGGCAATTGCCACGTTTTGTGGAGAAAAACCAGATTCCGGGAGAAGCGGTTAAAAAATCGGAGTTATTACAAAAGTTGGTTAAAGAAAACGAAGTCTCATTCTTAACCAAAGATGCTAAAGGCGGTTTCCACTTTAACGGAACTTTCAGAAATGCCAACGAATTAAGCGCTGCACTGGCAAAATTAGATGCCGAGAAGTATGGCGACCTGATACAGCAAGAAAAAGAACAGGTGCTCGATATTTACGAGCAGATGTTCGACCACCAGTCGTTTACCGGTCGCTCGGGTACTTTTTATGGTTACGAGGGGCTTGGAAGTATCTACTGGCACATGGTTTCGAAGTTGTTGCTGGCAGTTCAGGAATGCTACTTCAAAGGGGTTCAAGAAAATGCTGATGCCGATATTTTGGGAAGAATAAAAGCCCATTACTACGAAATTAAGGCAGGAATTGGTTTGTACAAATCGCCTGCTTTGTATGGGGCTTTCCCAACCGATGCCTATTCGCACACCCCCGGAGGTGCCGGAGCTAAACAGCCTGGCCTTACCGGACAGGTAAAAGAGGATGTTATTTCGCGCTTTGGCGAATTGGGTGTGCATATTTCTGATGGTAAAATTACTTTTAATACCACGCTACTCAATTTCGATGAATTGCTTACAGCAAAAGATAAGTTCCGGTTTATTGGATTAGATGGTAAGCCTCAGACGATTGCTTTAGAGAATAATCAATTGGCTTTTACCATCTGCCAGGTGCCGGTAATTTATAAAACCGGAACAAAACAAGCTATTGTAATTTACTATGCCAACGGAACTTCAAAACATATCGAAGGCAACAGTATGGATGCAACCAGCGCTGCATTACTATTTAAACGAAGTGGTGATATTGAGCAAATAGACTATATACTTACCTATTAATCAACCTAAAATGTCATTCAGAAGCGAAAAAATATTATCTCTGGTGGGAGAAGACTTCCATCAAAAGAGTTCATCAGACCTGTCTCAGATGTTTAGAAAAATACTAGCTGACGGGGTTCACGGGATTTGTTTTAGTGCCTACAAAGAAGGTCAGGCTCCAGGTACAATTTTATCGGCTGCCCAAATTACCGAGCGTATTGAGGTTATTAAACCATTTACAAAGTGGGTGCGAACATTTTCCTGTACTGAAGGAAATGAGTTAATTCCGGCAATTGCCAAAGCTTACGGTTTAAAAACCATGGTAGGTGCATGGCTAAGCGACGATAAAGAAAAAAACGAAGAAGAAATTGAAGCCCTGATAACCCTTGTAAAAGCCGGGCATGCCGATTTGGTAGCCGTAGGAAACGAGGTTTTGTACCGCGAAGAGCTTACAGAAGAGGAATTACTGGATTATATTAAACAGGTAAAAAAAGCGGTGCCACAGGCCGAAGTCGGTTATGTTGATGCCTATTACGAGTTTGTAAACCGGCCGGCAATAGTAGAAGCCTGCGATGTTATTTATGCCAATTGTTACCCGTTTTGGGAAGGTTGCCACATCGATTATTCGCACGTGTATATGCAGAACATGTACTACCAGGCACTGGGCGCCGGCAAAGGTAAGCGGGTGGTAATAAGCGAAACCGGCTGGCCAAATGTTGGAACTGCATTTGAAGCATCGGTGCCAAATACCGAAAACGCTTTACGTTACTTCATAAATACCCAGAAATGGAGTAAAGAAGAAGGGATTGAGGTGATGTATTTCTCCGCTTTCGACGAAAGCTGGAAAGTGGGTGCTGAAGGTGACGTTGGCGCTTTTTGGGGACTTTGGGATAAAGATGAGAATTTAAAATACTAAAGCATAATGGTATTCTTC
Source organism: uncultured Draconibacterium sp. (assembly GCF_963676735.1). Taxonomy (NCBI): domain Bacteria; kingdom Pseudomonadati; phylum Bacteroidota; class Bacteroidia; order Marinilabiliales; family Prolixibacteraceae; genus Draconibacterium; species uncultured Draconibacterium sp. The sequence continues at coordinate 4,856,232 of NZ_OY781464.1, forward strand.
TTAACCTGCTTCCGTAGAGGATAAGCGGACTAAATTATAACAGATTAACAAATAAGCTAAAACTAATGAACAGGAAAAAATACAACTTACTTTTTTTGGGGCTGGCAGTAGTTTTATTTGCTGCATTTACACCCCAAAAAGAATTGAAGAAGAAAGCATCTATGAAAAGTTCTGATAAGCATTCAATAAAACAAACGAAAAAGGAATTACTGGCTGGTGTTTCAAATGCGGTGTGTTATTCCGGTTTCAGAACCGGGCAGCATCCCGACCGTGGCGAAGGCGCCAAAAATCCATCAGCCGAAGAAGTATTGGAAGACCTTCAAATCATTCAAAACGAAATGGGTTTTAAACTCATAAGGTTATACGATTCTGGGGTAAACTCAGAGATGGTTTTACGTTTAATTAAAGAACACAACCTGGATATTAAAGTAATGCTTGGAATGTGGTTAAATGCCGAATTGAGTGCCCACGAAACTTGTGCCTGGCTAACCGAACCAATTCCGCAGGAAGAACTTGATGCCAATAAAATTGTAAACCTGGAAGAACTGCAGCGCGGAATAAACCTTGCCAATAAATACTCCGAAATTGTTTGTGCAGTTAATGTGGGTAACGAGTGCCTGGTAGATTGGAACGACCATAAAATGCATGTGGATACGGTAATTGCTTATTGCGAGCGAGTGAAAAATGCCATAAAGCAACCCGTAACGGTTGCCGATAATTACGAATGGTGGGCTGCTCACGGGCAAAAACTTTCGGAAGTACTCGATTTTATTGCAGTGCACATTTACCCGGTTTGGGAAGGAAAAGATATTGATGAAGGACTTTCCTATTCCATCGAGAATATTCAGAAAGTACGTAATGCACTTCCCGATGCCCGAATTGTAATTAGTGAAGCAGGTTGGGCATCCGTTGCCTCGGAATTTGGCGAACGAGCCAGCGAAAAAAAGCAATTACAATATTTCAACGAATTTATGCAGTGGTCGAAACAAATGAATATTACCACACTGTTTTTTGAAGCTTTTGATGAAGACTGGAAAGGAAATCCCAACGACCCGTGGGGAGCTGAAAAACACTGGGGGCTTTACACTGTGGATAGGCAACCAAAGCTGGTGATGCAGAAAAACTAAACGACAATAAACAGACTTTAATCAGTTAAACTTAGCTTATGGCACATTACAAAACAGCAAAAGAAGACATTGTTCCTTTAGGGCAAAAAGCAGCATATGGTGCAGGGCAATTAACAATTAACCTGTATCCGGCTGCTCTTGGGGTATTTATGTTCTACCTTATTTACGGGTTTAAAATGGACCCCGCACTAGCAGGCCTGGTAGCTGCGCTACCCAAGTTTTTCGATGCTTTGATTGACCCGATAATGGGATATATATCAGACAATACCCGCTCGCGTTGGGGACGAAGAAAACCCTATATTTTAATTGGCAGCATTTTAACCGGGATAACGTTTATGATACTGTGGCAAATGTCGCCTGACAATTCGCAGACCTATAACTTTATCTATTTCCTAAGCTTATCCTTTGTGTTTTTTCTTTCGTTCACCATTTATTCTACCCCGTTTATTGGTCTGGGCTACGAAATGACTCCGGATTATAACGAACGAACCAGACTGATGGCAGCAGGCCAGGTGCTGGGGCAATTTGCCTGGATGATTGCCCCATGGTTTTGGATTTTAATCGGAAATCCCGATCTGTTTTTTGAAGAATCGACCCAGGGAGTAAGGGTACTCTCAATTTGGGTGGGTGGGGCTAGTATTCTTATCGGAGCTTTGCCTGCATTGTTTTGTAAAGAAATGGTTTTACCCGATAAGCAAGGTGTATCAAACCTTTCGTTAAAAAACGTGGCAGCTAACCTTAAAGAGCTTTGGAAAGCAGTGGTGCAAACCTTAACATGCAAGCCTTTTGTGAAATTGTGTGGTACCACTTTCCTTATCTTTAACGGATTTCAAACCATTGCGCAATTCTCCTATTTCATAATTCTTTATTATTTGTTTGAAGGAAGTATAACCGACGCCGGAGCATGGCCACCATGGTTCAGCACGGTTAATGCTGCTGCAACGGCTTTTCTTATTATTCCAATTGTAACCCGTATTTCAACAAAAGTTGGAAAGAAAAATGCTTTTATTATTTCCACGCTGCTTTCTATCGTAGGTTATGTGCTAAAATGGTGGTGTTTTAATCCGGCCAATCCGTGGTTAATGTTTATTCCGTTGCCTTTAATCTCGTTCGGTATTGGTGGCCTGTTTACCTTAATGATGTCGATGACAGCCGATGTTTGCGACCTTGACGAATTAAATAACGGTACCCGCCGCGAAGGGATGTTTGGTGCGGTATACTGGTTAATGGTAAAAATAGGAAATGCACTGGCCATGTTGGTAAGTGGAGTGGTACTAAAAATGGTTGGATTTAACCAAAATGCCGAGGTGCAAACTCCAGAGTCCCTGGTAAACCTTCGGTTGGCTGATATTATTATTCCAATCATTTTTGCGGTATTAGCCATACTAATTATGAAGGGTTATACCATTAGTGAGGAAAAAGCACACGAAATTCGAGAAGCATTAGTTTCTCGTCGCGGTAAAGTAAAACATCAGGGCGAATAAAGCAATAGGTGTTGGATTTAGTAGCTAAAATTTAAATGGAATAGAAGGAAATAGGGTATCTGAAATGTATAAGAAATTTGATAGATAAGTTCAAAAATGAAAAAGCTTATTATTTTACTTGGTTTGTTTCTGGCCATACTTTCGTGCAAAAGAGAACAAGAAAAAACGGTAAGGGTTAATGGTAGAAATATTGAACTAAACGGCTCGCCCTATTTAATAAAAGGTATTTGCTACCACCCGGTTCCAAAAGGAAGTTCTGAAAGGAATTTCAAAAATTTAAGCGAAGACCTTTCTTTAATGAACGAAGCCGGAATAAATACAATCCGCCTGTATTCGCCGGTTGACGATGTGGCTGTTTTAGATGAAATACACCAAGCCGGCATTAAGCTAATTATTGGATTTGGTTATAATCAAAACGGCTATTTCGATATTTTTTCCGGTAGTTTTGTCGATTACATTAACAAATACAAAACGCATCCTGCCATCCTGTTTTGGGAGCTGGGTAACGAATACAACTATCACCCGGAGTGGTTTGATGGCGATATGGCAAATTGGTATAATGCATTAAACAATGCTGCAAAACTGGCTAAAGAAAACGATTCGTTACATCCGGTGGCTACTGCTCACGGCGAGCTGCCCGATTCTTTAGCCCTTGCCCTTTCTCCCGAAATTGATATTTGGGGAATGAACGTATATCGCTGGGATAATCCTGAAACAATTTTCGATGAATGGAAAGTTGTTAGTGAAAAGCCAATGTACCTTTCCGAAGCTGGCGGCGATAGCTACATGACCATTGAAAAAAATGGTTATGACCAAGGGGAAAATGAAAAAGCACAGGCTGATGCCACCCGAAATATTTTGGAGGCAACTTTCAGAAACACAAAAATTTGTAGTGGAGTTGCCTTGTTTGCATTTGTTGATGAGTGGTGGAAAGCCGGAAATCCTGAGCAACAAGATCCCGGTGGTTGGGCACCCAACAGCAGTGGCGTTCCCTACGATGGCGCCCCCAACGAAGAGTATTGGGGAATACTAAAAAATGATCGGACGAAAAAATTGGCATTCGATGTGGTAAAGGAGAAGTATTTGGGAATGAAATAATTCCTTGTCATTTCGAATCTGAGGAACGAAGATGAGTAATCTGCGTCATTAGTCAGGGATTTCTCCTCCTGCGTAGTTGAAATGACAATATAAATAAGAAGCTAAAACCAAAACAATGAATACAAAACTTTCGCTAAAAGAAAAAATAGGATATAGCTTGGGAGATACAGCCTCGCATTTTGTGTGGGACATGGTGGGTTTCTGGATTCTGATTTTTTACACCGATACTTTTGGCATTTCGGCGGCAGCTGCCGGTACAATTATGCTGATTGCCCGTTTTTGGGATATGGCCAGCGACCCAATTATGGGCGTAATTGCCGACCGCACCAAAACACGTTGGGGAAAATTCAGACCTTACATTTTATGGATGGCTTTACCGTACAGCATCCTTGCCGTTATGGCATTTTCAACACCAAATTTTGGCGAAACAGGCAAGGTTGTTTATGCCGGTATTACCTACATTTTGTTGATGACGGTTTTTACGGCTATTAACCTCCCCTACTCTTCGTTGGGAGCGGTTATGACTTCCGACTCGAACGAGCGTGCCGGCTTAAACTCGTACCGCTTTATTTTTGCATTTGTGGGGCAGTTTATTGTATCGGGTACTGCACTTTACCTGGCCAATTACTTTGGAAAAGGCGATTCGGCAAAAGGCTATAAGTATACGCTTATTCTGTTCTCCTTAATCAGTTTTATACTGTTTATGATTACGTTTAAAACAACCCGAGAACGAGTTCAGCCGCCTAAAAAACAAAAGGAAAACCTAAAAGAAGATTTTAAAAACCTGTTCAAAAACCGCCCGTGGATTATTCTGTTTTTTGTGGGAATTGTTTCGTTTGTAATGTTTGCCATGCAAAATCTTTCGGTGGCGTACTATTTTAAATATTACATTGGAAATGAAGAGGGCGTTCAGCTGTTTAATGTGATTGGAACAGTGGCTTTAATTGTTGCACTTCCTTTTTCAAAACCATTGGCCTTACGTTTTGGCAACCGCAATGTATTTTTGGCAAGCACCCTTATTTCCGGAGTGTTCTTCTGTTTAATTTATTTGCCTGGGGCCGAGAATATTTACCTGATATATACTTTTAATATTCTTGCAAAAATGGCTTATGCCCCAGCTGTTCCATTAATTTGGACCATGCTTGGCGATACCGCCGATTATTCGGAATGGAAAACTGGCCGACGTGCAACCGGCCTGACGTTCTCGGCAGCAACCTTTGCACAAAAAGCAGGTTGGGGAATTGGTGGAGCTTTGGCCGGTTGGTTGCTTGCCGCGTTTAAGTTTACTCCAAATGTGGAACAAACCGAAACAGCGATTACTGGTATCAAATTAATGATTTCAGTTTTCCCGGGAATTTTGTATATGTCGTGTGCCATATTGTTGTTCTTTTACAGCATCGACCAAAAAACGGTTCTAAAAATGCAGGAAGAGTTGGAAGCCCGACGTAAAGCCGAAGAATAGAGGGCAACAATTTTCTAAAATGAAAATGTATTTGTTTCTACGTTTAGTTTACTAAAAATTTAATCTTTGTGCCAAACTTTAAATTTTGGTCAGAAATAAGAGGCTTAAATTTTTGCTTAAAAAGTGAACGAAAAGAAACGTTTAATTGTATTTGTAGATACAAGTGAAAAAAATGGAAACAGATAAATATAAAAACCTGCGTTACCGTCTAATGGAAACAAACAGCTGGCCATTAAAATATATGTTTAAATTTATAACTCCCAATGAAGACGGTAAGGTGGAGCAGATAAAAATATTGCTGCCAGCCAATGGTAAATTATCCTTTAAACACACTGAAAACCTAAAGCACGTATCGATTACCTGTGTTGCCTGGATGGAATCGGCTGACCAAATTGTTGAGATTACTGAAAAAGTAGATGGGATTGATGGGGTGATTGTGCTGTAATACCAATTGAAAATATGGCATAAAAAAAGCAGCTACATTTCTTTGCAACTGCTTGATTTTTAAGTGGGCCCACCTGGGCTTGAACTCTTTTTGTATCTATCTCGTTATCAGCGTATTTAGAAATGTAAGATTTGACAACTCCCGAATTCTACGCCTCTTATTGCACAAATCAATGAACTTCCAGATGTAAAGATAATGAAACTGTTTTTTGTCAACTACTAAACAATTCCAGATAATCATTAAAAACATACAGTTTATTTCGCTGTGCTCCGGTAATTTCTTTTAATATGCCCATATTCTCTAAATCATCAAGCAACTTATAATTCGTAGCTTTTGATTTGTTCGTAATCATAGCAATCCTCATAGCATCAATTACGGGCTGGGAATATAAATGATCAATTACTTTTCGTGCCTCATTTCCACGACTTCCAAGCGTCTGAATTTTGCTATCCAACACTTTTTGCAGTTGCATAATTTTATCAAAGGTTTCTACTCCTTTCTTTGAAATCTCAATTACACCCGTAAGAAAAAACTTTAACCACTGATCAATGTCATTATGTGTACGAACGCGCATGAGGTTGTCGTAATAAAGTGTGCGGTTACGTTCAAAAAAGTCTGAAAGATATAATATTGGCTGTTTCAAGATACCTTTATTTACAAGGTATAATGTTATTAGAAGTCTACCTACCCGACCATTGCCATCTAAAAACGGGTGAATCGTTTCAAACTGATAATGGATTATGCCAATCTTCAATAGTTCAGGTAATGGGTTAAGTTCATTATTTGCAAAAAATTCAATATCCGACATTAATTCAGGGACAGTGCTATGAACAGGAGGAATAAATGTTGCATCATTTATGGATGCACCTCCAATCCAGTTTTGACTTCTACGATATTCCCCTGGATTTTTATTTGTACCTCTTACCCCCTTGAGTAGAATATTATGCGTTTGTCGAATTAATCTTGATGAAAATGGTAAGGTATGCAGAAGTTTTACTGCTTCGTTCATTGCACTAATGTAATTCTGAACTTCTTCCCAATCGTCTCGTTTCTCTACTGCAACATCTTTCTTCTCAAGAAATGCGTCTTCCATATTTGTCTGAGTTCCTTCAATCCTGGATGATTGTGTTGCCTCTTTTGCGATGTGCATTCTTATAAATAAGTCGATGTTAACGTACTCAGAGTACATATCAAGTCGTCCAAGCGATCGGTCAGCTTTACTAAGTAAGTTCAGTAGCTGCATGTCATTAACCTGCCACTCTTTATTAATGTCGTTAGGCTGAAAACTTTTGTAATGTCCTTGACTTATATGTTTTCCCGATTTAAATGATTTCATGTTTATATTTTATTCTTCTAAAATAAGAATAAATTTACTCTTAGTTTAAATTTTAGCGAAAAACTAAACTAAGAATGAGATTAGTTTAGATATTTGCCTTAATCTATATGAAGTACAAATGGAGATTGCCTCGCACAGAAACTGGAGACAACATAGTTTTCGCAGCTTCCGAATTCTAAACCTTTTGTTTTATGGATTTGTATCGATAGTTGAACCTCAATGGCATAGGCAAAAGCACCATACTTCAATGTATAATGTAGAATCGAAGATGGGTTATAGTTTGAGAGTACTTCCAGGAGGCTTTCCTCAGCGTGTTTTGATTCTTATTTGCATAGGGTACTTGTCTATTCTCGTAACACGTTTATTTTTATGAAAGCTTAAAATATATGCTTTTACATATAAAACAAATTTACACACATAAATTATATCTAAATGCATATAATATCGTATATTTGTCTGTTGTTATATCTAAAAGCATATAATGAAGAGATTGGCAGAGTTTGTAAAAGAACGAAGAAAGGAGGTTAACCTTACCCAGGAAGAGTTTGCTGAAAGAGCAGGTGTTGCACTGACTGTGGTTCGAAAAATTGAACAAGGTAAGACGAATCTGAACATGGATAAGGTGAACCTTGTATTAAGCATGTTTGGTCATGAATTGGTACCGGTAGAAAGTAAAGAGCTTGATTTATGAGAAAAGGGAAGGTCCTATACAAAAACTACTTTGCCGGAACTATTACCGAAACTGATGACGGGGAATATGTATTTCAGTACGACGAAAAATATGTAAATGAACATCCTGACAAGTTCATCACTTTTTCAATGCCGGTTAGAAACGAGCCATATCGTGAAAACAGACTGTTCGCTTTTTTCGATGGCCTTATTCCGGAGGGGTGGTTGTTAGAAATTGCTTCTGCCAACTGGAAAATTAATCAGAACGACCGCATGGGATTATTGTTAGCATGTTGTCAGAACTGCATTGGTGCGGTTAGTATTGTTCCTATAACAGATGAAAATGAAGAATAGATGTTTATATTGTTATGAAGCTCTTGAAACTGCAGAGGATTTTCATCCCCGCTGCAGCAAGGAATTTTTTGGGACTTTAACGCCTCCACAAATACCTTATTCTTTAGACCAGATGACTGAACTGGCAAAACATGTTGTTGAGCGAAGTGTTACAGTCCCCGGAGTCCAGGCAAAATTATCTATGTCACTAATAGAAGAGAGGAACGGGAAAGCAGATACCCGTTTAACAGTGGTAGGAGCCCTTGGAGGGCAGTACATATTTAAGCCTCCAAATGAACGTTTTCAGGAAATGCCCGAGAATGAACATGTAACCATGCGAATGGCAGAAGCCATGGGCATTCGTGTTGTCCCATCCAGTTTAATACGTTTGAAATCGGGTGAATTATCATATATCACAAGAAGGATTGACCGGACAGTGGGTGGTGAAAAAATACACATATTGGATATGTTTCAAATTACAGAAGCTTTCGATAAGTACAAAAGCTCCATGGAGAAAGTTGGAAAAGCAATACATGCGTACTCAGATAATACAATGCTGGATAAAATCTTCTTTCTTGAACTTGCGGTATTTAGTTTTCTGACCGGTAATAATGATATGCACCTCAAAAACTTTTCTTTGATTGAAAGCTCATCAGGTTGGATACTGGCGCCCGCCTATGATTTGCTGAATGTTGCAATTATATTACCTGAAGATATGGAAGAGCTGGCACTAACTATGGACGGGAAAAAGAAAAAACTGAATTGGAGCCACTTTGAAAAACTGGGCTTAGGTTTAGGATTAACTGATAAACAAATTGAAGGAGTCAAAAAGAGAATGTTCAGAAATAAACTCAAAGCAGTTGAATGGCTTAATAAATCTTTTTTGTCTGACGAAATGAAGGAATCGTATAGAGATCTTTTGGAAAGCAGATATGATAAGGTGAAATAGAATGCTGTTAGTTAAGCATATGAATAGAAAGGAGCAATGATGTTGCTTTTAATGTTACTATTTTCTCTAAATTTGTATATAAATGGTATGCAAGTAAAAGAAAAAGCAGCTACATTGTTCTGTAACTGCTTGATTTTTAGTGGGCCCACCTGGGCTTGAACCAGGGACCCCCTGATTATGAGCGGGTGTCATTTTCGTTTCATTTGGTTTTATAAAATCATATCTGTCTATATATCAACAAAATAAGAATTTTCATTTTGAGATAAGTTAGTATTTATTTACCTTTATTTGGTCATTTGTTGTACCTATGTTGTACCCAAAATAGAGTTAAATGATTAGTATTAAGACAGTTCTAAAAAAGAAAAAATTATCTACTGGTAAATATCCCATATTTTTGCGAATTACCAAAGATAGAAAGTCCATTTTCTTTCGTACTCCATACACAACAGAAGTGAGAGAATGGGATGCTAAACAAGGAAAGTTTAATACGAAAGCAAGTGACTATTTAAACAAGAACCGACTGCTTTTAAAATTTCAGGATAGGGCGACTACGGTAATTACGCAGATTGAACAAGAAAATACTTATTATACTTTGGAGGAGGTTGAAAGAAACTTGCGAATTGAAACCAATCCAAAAGGAAAAGAGATTTATCCGTTCTGGGAAGAAATAATTACAGAACAGAAAATGGCAGGCCGGACTGGTAATGCGAGGATACATTCAGAGGTAGTAAAATCGATTAAGAAATTTAGTGGGGGGAAAGAGTTAAGTTTTTACCAAATTACACCGGAATTCTTGGATAAGTACGAAGCATGGCTTCGCTCAAATGGTGGTACTGGAGGAGGTATTGGGGTAAAGATGCGCTGTATTAGAGCGCTTTTTAATACTGCTATAAAACGAGGACGAATCAAAGAAAACCTATATCCCTTCAAAGTGTATAAAGTTTCCAAATTAAAATCTAGCGGAATTAAAAAAGCTTTAAGTCTGGATGAAGTTCATAAAATTGCAGATATAGATTTGAGCGAACGCCCAACATTAATTGATGCTCGAAACTATTTCATTTTTAGCTTCTACACCCGGGGAATGAATTTTGCAGATATGATGACGCTAAAATGGAATGATATTAACGGAGATAGACTTTATTATATACGGTCTAAAACCAAAAGTAATTTCCAAATTAAAATTCTTCCGCCAGCCCTCGAGGTACTTGACTACTACAGAGCTCAAAATAGAAAGACAAATTATGTTTTTCCAATCTTATTGGAAGAAAATATGACGTTCTCGCATCTTGAAAATCGCAAACGGAAAACTTTAAAGCGATACAATAAACGACTTCGAGAAATCGGAGAATTGTGTGAAATATCAAAACCGTTGTCAAGCTATGTAGCCAGGCATAGTTACGCGAATTGTTTGAAACAAAAAGGTATTGCTACCGATATTATTAGCGAGTCAATGGGACATCAAAATATTGCAATTACCCAGGCTTATTTAAAGGAATTGGATAATTCACTTGTGGATGAAGCAATGGAAGTATTATTGTAAAAATTAAAATACTTTTACGCTAATGAAGATACAATATTGTTCAGATTTACATTTAGAATTCCCAGAGAATAAGAAGTATTTGTCGGAGAATCCAATAAGGCCAGGGGGCGATATTCTTATATTGGCTGGCGACATTGTGCCTTTTAAGGTTATGAATAAGCACAATGACTTTTGGGATTATGTATCATCTAATTTTCGTTATACATATTGGGTGCCAGGAAATCATGAATATTATTATTCCGAGATAGGAGAACGTTCGGGGAAATTCGTTGAAAAAATACGCAGTAATGTTCTTTTGGTTAACAATACTTCACTTGTACACGATGGTGTGAGATTAATTTTTTCAACTCTGTGGACTGCCTTGTCGGGTGTTAATCAATTTGCAATACAGCAACAGTTATCCGATTTCAGGGTAATAAAAAACAATGGTCGTGTATTTGCTCCTGATGATTATAATCAAATACATAACTCCTGCTTGAATTACCTAAAGCAAGAATTATCTAAAAATAATTGCGAGCAAACCATAGTGGTAACCCATCATGTTCCAACAATGCTGAATTATCCCGAAAAATATAAAGGCAGTAGCTTAAATGCGGCTTTCGCTGTTGAGTTACATGATTTAATAGTGGATTCAGATATTGATTTCTGGATATTTGGTCATCATCATCAAAATGGCTCTGATTTTGCGATTGAAAAAACAAAATTACTTACCTGCCAGCTTGGTTATGTTGAGTTTAATGAGCACATAGGATTTTCAGTTGACAAATGTATTGTTGTTTGATAATTAATATAATAAACCTATATTTGCACAATAAACTTAGTAGGTATACTGTGCAAATTTAAGTTTACTATGAAAAATTTTCAGGAATATATAAAGGAGGTACTCAGTGAAACAATTGTTGTGAACCAATTAACTGAATCCGAGATGTCGGAACTTCCGATGTATGTAAACCAATTGTATAAAATTTACACAACCAGACTTTTAGGTACAGAATTGGTATTGGTGCAACTTGTTGATGAAGATAATATATCAATTGCCCAGACTGAGAAACAGTTAAGGAATCTAAAAAAACTATTCAATAAAACCGTAGTTCTTATACTCGACCATGTGGTGTCATATAACCGTAGCAGGCTGATAAAAAAGAAAGTGAATTTTATTGTGCCAGGAAAACAACTTTTTTTGCCAGAAATGTTGGTTAATTTAAAAGACGGAGATACAAAAAGACGTTCATTTAAGGAAAAACAGAAATTGATACCATCGGCACAAATTATGGTGTTATACCAGATTTTAGGGTTAAGTAAGTTGTGGGATATCGAACAGAAACCGTTTAAAGAAATAGCTTTAAAATTGAATTATTCTCCTATGGCAATTAGCAAAGCTGTTGACAATCTTCAGGTACTTGACCTAATTACAATTGCTGGTGAGAAAGAAAAATATATTCACTTCAATTACGACAAAGTAAAGCTCTGGGGAAAAATTGAAGAAAACGACTTCTGGAATCATCCGGTATTTAAGCGTGTTTATGTCGACGAGATACCAGCAGGGACAAAAACATGGGATTGCAATACATCTGCTTTACCCGAATACTCAGATATGAATCCAAGCCGACAAAATTATGTGGCTATTGGAAGAACAGAATACAATAGGTTAAACAAACAAAACTTGTTAATAAATGCAAATCCTACAGAAGGGAACTATTGTTTGGAAGTCTGGAAATATAATCCGGGCATTTTAATAGATAGTGCAATTTATACTGAGCCGATAGTTGACCCCTTATCTTTGTACTTGACTTTGAAAGACACACCAGACGAAAGGATTGAAATGGCATTGGAACAAATAAAAGAGAGATTTATTTATGGTTAGAGGATTGGAAAAATTCAAAGAATACTTTAAAGACTATTCCGAAAATTACATAATTATTGGAGGAACGGCATGTGATGTTATAATCGACGATGCCGGATTTGAAGCCCGAGCGACTAAAGACATCGACATAATTTTAATAGTTGAAGCTTTATCTAAAGAATTTGTTCTGAAGTTCTGGGAGTTCATTAATGATGGCGACTATCAAAGGCGGGAAAAAAGCGAAGAGGAAAGAAAATACTATCGCTTTATCAAACCCAAAACCAATGGTTTCCCTCTTCAAATTGAACTCTTCTCTAAGATTCCCGATTTAATGGACTTGGAAGGCGAGCCTCAGTTAACTCCTATTCCTGTTGATAATGATTTGTCAAGTCTTTCAGCAATTTTGATGGACGAGGAATATTATAAATTCACCATAGCCAATAGCAAGACGGAAGAGGGGGTGCACTTTGCAGCCGAAGAAGCATTAATTTGTTTAAAAGCAAAAGCATTTCTGGATTTAACACAACGAAAACTGAAGGGTGAGAATATTGATGGTAAGAACATCAGAAAACATAAAACCGATATATTTCGATTGGCTGTACTATTGCCATCAGAGCATAAGGTTGAACTACCTACCGAAATAAAAAACGACCTTAAAGCATTTGTTGATTCGATTTCTGAAGAATTGCCCGATAAAGCAATTTTTAAACAAATGGGTATGGGAGCTATTGATGTGGAACAAGTGTTCCGGCAAATTAAAAATATCTTTGCGTTAGATTAAGTACATCACTCTCAGTTCAAACCCGTAAACACCTCTGGCAACATTTCCGAAAGATTTTCAAAAGGAAAAGGAATAAAAAATGAATGGAAAAACCGGAAGTGTTAATGTGGGATTTCAAAACGTTTTAACCGAAGTATACGAGCTTAAGTTTTTTTGAAATTGGCATTGTGCGTTGGCCAGAATTAACTCTTCTGGTCTTGGAATGAATGGTTTATGCCGGAAGCTTTTGAAAACCCGCAGGGCTTGTCTTTCGGAAATGTAGTTATTTTGTGGTTGGGTTTGGATATACTTTAGGTTTTCGTGATAAATTATTGAATTAAAAGCATGGAAAACAAAACAGGAATAAGCTTATACTTAGTTTTATATACAGACATAAGTAATAGAAAATAATTGAGTTAAAATCTTAGGGTGCAAGCAAAAGTGCTGAATAATAACAAATTAAGTATTCTCACTCTCCTTTTACTTTTGACAATAGTATAAGCTTTTTAAAACTTTAAATAATTTACAGACAAACAATTGCAATATAAAGCCTAACTAAACGCTTAGTTTTTTGTTGCATATCCAAATTTTGTATGATAAAAGTAATGGAATAAGTCACGCCCCTTCCATTCGGTGTTTCTTAACTTTCTCTTCAATTCGCATCTTATCTAATCGGTTTTTCATATATGAAAGGTGTGATTGATAAACTTCTGGTTGTGAACAATCATTCTCGGTGCAAACAATGGCCGCTGTACCAATAACAAAGCCCATTTGAGCAGTGGTGTGCATTACTTGAATATCTTATTTGTAACATTTATACTGAATATTGTTCGGTCAGAGTACAAGAACTATTCAATTCCAGTCAAATTAGTACAATCCCCGTCATAAATACTTAGTATGCCCTTGCCCGGTTGGGAATATTCCTGTCTTTTATAATTCTGATCAAAGTACAATTAGCTCTTCAGAAGTTGCGTAGTTTTGCAGGTCTTCGGTCTTATTATATCCGAATGAGTCCCCGATTCCACCACATTCTTCTCACAGATGATAGGATTTTTCACCAATACCTTCTTCCATGTGAACAAGGTTGTATTCCGTGGCGTAAAATTTACCATTAAATATTTATCACTTATTGAAGGTCACTTTTAAACTATACCCAAGTTCATCTACCTGAATACCTTTTAGATTCACAACCAGACCTTCTTTGGTTTGACTCCATGTTAATTCTCCATCGGTTCCAAGAATTACAACTTCTGATATTTCCTCAACTTTATCGCTGGAAAGACTCTTTACCACTATTTGATCTTCCGGATACTTTAATGAAATAACAAATACATTGTTGTCATTTTGAGTGAACCAAAAGTCTTCTGCAGTAAATTCAAATTTCTTTCCTTTGGCTCGATCACGGGTACTCTTTACAATTATTTTTGTTGGTCCTTCATGTGCTACCTTCCATTTGGTAGTTTTATAGATAGCTTCACTGTTAACTTTAAGCCATTTGCCAATTGTTAATAGATTCTGACTGGACTCCTCAGGTACGCGCCCTAGTGCATCAGGCCCAATATTGAGCATGTAATTTCCTCCCTTGCTCACTATCTCCAACAACCAGTAAAGCAGTTCCTTTGGAGTTTTCCAATCCTTATCATAAGACTTGAAGCCCCATGAGTTGTTGGTGGTTCCGATCCCTTGCCATGGGCGGGAGTATCCCGGTATTTCTTCAGGAATATGATTATCTCCTCCAACTATAAAGTCGCCTAGTTCTGCACCAACTCTTGAATTCACAAGGATATTTGGTTGCAATTCTGTTGCCAGCCTGTAGAACTGCATACTTTGCTCAGCATTTATATACCAGGGAGTATCGTACCACAATGAATGGAGATCAGGAAATTTGGTAAGTAGTTCTTTTACCTGTGGGAATGATTTATTTTCCAGGTATTGTGTAAAAGTATTTGGGCTTGGATCATAGGTGTTAACACCTTGCTTTCGTTGTGTGTGTTCATTTTCGGGAAGTCCTTGTGCAAGGTATTCTGAAAGACCACAATCGCCTCCATCCATCCAATCGAGATTTTGAGAATAATACAATCCAAATCCTAGATCTTCTTCTTTGCAGGCGTTGTACAATGCTGCTATTATATCTTTGCCATATGGACTGGCATCCACAATATCATACTCACTCACCTGGGAATCATACATGGCAAAACCATCGTGATGCTTGGCTGTGATCACTATATATTTCATACCTGCATTCTTGGCTAGGGCGGCTATCGCTTTAGCGTCAAAAGCGGTCGGATTAAACTGCTTTGCAAGAAGAGCGTACTCGTCTCGTGGTATTTCCGCTTTATCCTGTATCCATTCTGAAATGATACCGTTCATTTCTTCCATCTTTTTCCCTTTCCAGATACCGCCAGGGATACTATACAATCCCCAGTGAATGAACATCCCAAACTTTTCATCGTTAAAGGACCTTAGTGCATCTTTCTTTCCTGCCACCATTTCTTCATAAGTGAGTCGTTTATCTTTGGAAGCATCCTTGTTTTTTATATTTGAACATGATACAAGCAACAGCAATGCTGCAAAGAATGTAGTTAGAGTTTTCATTGTTTATTGTATTTATAATTAATTGAATTTGCTGAAAGTAGTATTTTCGAAAGGTTTACATAACTTATGACAGCCAGCATATATGGCTGAATACACATCAAAGATGATGCTTGACTACTTTTAATAAAAATCCTTTGGTTATTCATTTGTCTTAATAATCTACACCATTACTGAAATTAGGATTATCGCCTCACCAATCCAAAATCATCTACATAAACATTGCCCTTGCTCGAAGATAATCTTTTGATACCGGCCCCATCCATGTATGCTTTGCCCTCTAATCTTCTGGCAAAAACTTCAATGGATATAACTCCTTTGGGGACAATGAAGGACAACCTGCTTCTCCTCCAATTTGGTGCTCCACTATTAATGTGTGGGCTGGTGAATTCTGTACCATCAGGAAAGCGTACACCCGTTATGGCTGCTTCTCCATCAGAAACCCTTAAATGTCCAATAAAAGTATATTCTTCACCTGGGATCAGGTCATTCACTTTCTGATAAATTTCACTGTTTACTCGCTCTAGTTCGACTGATCGACTTCCCATTCTTCCAATGGTAGTATCATGTTGCATATGACTTTGGGTACGATGTTTTATTAGCTTTGCACCTTCAATAGTTTCCCATGAAGTTAATGTGTGTTCTTTCTCAAAAGCTGAATTTTCAAGTAAATTTCGGTGAATAGGCTTACTTCTTTCGAAGTTTACGTTTTGAGGCGGATGATCAAAGTTATGACCAGCCTTAAACGACATGCCTTCATATTCAATTGCGCCTATTCCCGGGTTAGTTTCTTTTGGCGTTGTTGTAATTCCCTCAACATAAATACCTTTTCCGAGTCCTATTTCAGCAGCTGCCATCACCTTATTCACATTAAAATTCTTGTACCCTGAAATATTGGCATTCCAATAATAATTACCGGCAGTGATATTGCATTCCTGCTTAAACAAATTATTGGCATATCGGCATTCCAGCATGTCGGGGCTGTAACGATTTCCCCAGGTAGACATAAATCCTTTTTGTTCAGAAATAAAGGTGTTATTATAAACCAGATGATAGGCTCCATAATGGTTGGTATGAAATGACGAAAATCCTATTCCCCAAACAATATTATGGTGCGAGATAATATTTTGAGTTCCATGATCATAGTATAGTCCCATGTCCAGATGATCATCATCATTATCGTGCATCAAATTATACCTTACTTCGGAGTTGCCGCCTTCAATAATATTTCCATAGGTCAAACCTAAGTCACTTGTTAATTTGCCCGAATGACTCATGTCGTTATATTGAATAAGAGCTTTATACATACCTGAATAGGCAAGAACTGTACGTCCGGCTCGTGTAAGGGTATTGTGACTGATGATATTACCTTCCCCTGCCAGAAAAACACAGCTTGCTCCTCCACCAATGGTATTCGCATCGTGCACATAACAATTAAAAACCAAGTTTCCCTTGCCTTTTACGACCAAACAACTTGCAGTACTGTAGCCTATTTCGCTGTTTTGAATGGTACATTCCTTACCTTCAATAGCTACTCCTTTGCTGCTTTGAGAGCCAAATTTTTCGTTGTTCTGAGAAGAATAATATGGATATAATATTTTTAAACCATCAAGAAGTATTGATTCCGACTCTTCGTTTGTTTTGATGCTTGCACCAATAATATCAACATCGTGCAGTTCAATGTATTTCTTTCCGGAGAAATCAAAGGCATTCATCCTCTTTTTTACTAGATATTCTTGTTTGGGTAATTGTCCATTTGACCGATAAACATAGAGTTCTTTAGTCGTTTTATCATAGTACCATTCATTATCAGCATCAAGGGCGTCCTTTATACCAAAAACATAGTAATCTGCTCCTTCTCCGGCAACGTGCAGTCGGTCTTTCATAAAATGATTCCTAAAAGGAGATATATTTTGTATCCTTATCGACTTTGACTCTTGAGATAAAATAGCCCCTGTCCAGTTGTTCCAGTATTTTGTGGCATGAACCCAAACATGTCCGTCAGTATAGTCATAGTCAGGCATTTCATTGTCGACAATTTTTTCAGGAGTACTTCCGGCATCCATTATGGAAGTTATTCGTTCCAATAAATCATCACCTATGTTTGGCCATCGGGCTTCAACCATTGTTTTTTCACCCAGGAAAACTTGATTCTCATGCTCCAAGGTCATTTCAATTTTTGTTTTGAAAATATAGGAAGATTCTGGTTCCCAATCATTAGCAGTAATCGGGTCTGCTCCAGTCACCACAACATGGTCTTTTTCAGATGCTGCTTTAAAAATCATAGGATTATCGCCTGTGCCGGAGTTTGCTGGCACCACTGATTCAGGATAAATCCCTGTTGAAATATAACATACATCTCCAGCTTTCATGATGTCTGCAGCTTTCTGAATTGTTAAAAAGGGAGCAGAACTAGTTCCTGAATTTTTATCATTACCTTTTTTTGAAACATAGTAATCGCTTGCAAAGCAACTTGATACAAGAAATAACGGTATCATTATTATCAAGATATGTGTTTTCATATTTAAGATTTTAGTTGGCGAATTGTATAAAAAAATATCTGTTCTTTAGGTAAGATATCTGTAATCAGAATCCTCGCATTTCTCTTTCTTTCTCAGCAAGTTCTCGAAGGTGATCTACTGTTTCCTTATCAACTTTATCTTTCCATGCCGGAAGAACAGGTACTCCCCAGCTCGGTTTATCCAAATCGGCTTCATCATTGTATGCTTTCATTTGACTGCGCAAAACCTGATTCATTTTATTCAATTGTGCCTCATATAGCGGATCAGCAGAAAGATCGTTCGTTTCAAATGGGTCAGCTTTTAAATTAAAAAGTTGGGTTCTAGTATTCCCCCCAACATTGTACTTAATGAGTTTCCAATCATTTTTCCTTACTGCCCTTTGGAAATTTTTATAGGAAAAAAACAGCGATTCCCGTACCCTTTCAACTTCTTTATCGATAACCGGTTTAAGGCTTAGTCCTTTTACTGTGGATGGGACTTCTGCACCGGCGAATTCGCATAAGGTTGGATAAATATCGTATAGGTAGGCCATGGCATCTCTGCTTTCTCCTTTGGCTAAACCTTTGCCTTTAAAAATTAATGGTACATGCACGCTGTGTTCGTATAGGTTTTGTTTACCCATCAGTCCATGTTGTCCCACAGCCAAGCCATTGTCAGCCGAAAAAACAATGATTGTATTTTCCATCAACCCCTTTTTCTCAACGGCTTCCATTACCCGGCCTATTTGTGCGTCTAAATGGGTAATCATGGCATAATAGGCTGCAATGTTGGCTTTAACCTCTTCAGGTGTTCTTGGATATCCTGCCAACCATTCATCCCGAATGTCCAGCTCTCCATTATCAAATGGATGTTCTGTCATAAAATTAGGAGGTAAGCTAATGTTTGCTGTATCGTACATGTCAAGATATTCTTTTGGCATTTCGCGAGGGTCGTGTGGTGCCTGAAAAGCGAGGTATAAAAAGAATGGTTTCTCTGAATTATAGTTTTGGATAAAGTTCACCCCAGCATCGGCATATAATTCTGAAGAATGTTTAGGTGAGGGGGTATTCACCATCTCTTTGGAATAATCACCTTCTTGGTTGAACTCATAAGTTGGAACATTATATTGGCTATGCATTCCACCGAAAAAGATTTTAGAACCATCTGTAAAGCTATTTTTAAAAGCTTGTTTACCATTGTGCCATTTGCCAATATGGAAAGTATGGTACCCTGCATTTGCCAATGCCTTTGGCAATGTAGTGTGTTCCGGTGCTATGGTATTACCGGTTGGGTCGATATTAAACAGGCTTCGGCCGGTCATTAACATTGCACGGCTTGGAGCGCAAACCGCACCATTCATTGCTCCCGCCAAATAGGCGTTATTAAAAGTAACTCCTTCGTTAGCAATTTTGTCGAGATTGGGGGTAATAACTTCAGTATTGCCCAGAGCATTTATTGTTCCTGCCCGCTGGTCGTCGGCTAAAAGAAAAATAATATTAGGTTTTGTTTCTTTCGTGTTCTTGTTCGAACAACTTAATAAAACAAAAGCCAGCAATACAAGAATTGTAAATTTCATTATAAATATTTCTTAATTATTTTAATATCCTTTTGGCATTCATGCGCCAGTTTTATCATTTAAAATCGACAATCTTAAATGTATACGCATAATCGCAAGGCACATTTCCCGGATTTACATCGGGCGCATAAATGGTTAATGTTTCACCTTTGATTTTACTTTTCACTTTTACATCGCTGCCCAACAAACTGACTTGACCAGTTCCCGATATATTAGGAATTATAATTTTCTCGTGCCATGCAGTGCATATTGCATACAACGCATTGTCCTTAACGGTATAAAACACTTGATTTTCTTTCATATTGTCGGGGCGATTATCCCATGCTTTTGTTCCATAAATTGCCTCACTGTTCACTTTCATCCATTGTCCAATATCAGCAAGTCGTTGTTGCATGATCACCGGAATTCGTCCATCGTGGGTTGGCCCTATGTTTAAAAGTAAATTCCCGCCATTGGCGACTTTTTCAATAAGCATGTGTACTAAGGCCTCAGAACTTGAGTAGTTTTCCAGATTTTCAGTACGGTTCCACCCAAATGATCCACCAATTCCTCGACATTCTTCCCAAGGATGCATTTCTTCTTCTTCAATTCCTTCTTTTTCATGCACATGTCCATATTCGGTGGTATAAAATCCACCATGTTTGCTTCGTGTTTCTTTGCCCCATCGGTCGTTCACCACAATGGTTTCTTTTACTGGCGACTCGTTGTACAGCCATGCTAAAAAGTCAACCGATTTAAATTTATCACTTGTATGTTCCCATTCTCCATCTGTCCATAAAACCTCAGGCTCGTAACTTGTAACAAGGTCTTTCATTTGCGGAATCATGTGCGTATACACATACTTTTCAAGGTCGGTTTTATATAAAGGATTAAACCACTCGTAAAGCGAATAATAAAATCCCATGTGAAGTCCTGCACTTTTAACCGATTTACTCAACTCCCCACAAAGGTCGCGGTGCGAGCCAACATCCACACTATTCCAATTCCAACTTTGTTTACTTGGCCATAAGGCGAATCCGTCGTGATGTTTTGATGTTAATACCACATAACGTGCCCCTGAGTTTTTAATGATTTCGGCCCATTTATCGGGATTAAAGTATTCGGCCTTAAATTGTGGAGCAAATTCCTGATAGGTTTGCTTACCATACATTTTTTCATGGTGAGGTTTGAAATACTCATTTTTAGGGTCTTCCAGACGATACCAATACCATTCTGAAAATTTTTGACCAAAGTTTTTTCCAACCGCAATGTCTGCAGGAGCCCAGGCAGGTACGGAATAAACTCCCCAGTGTATAAAAATCCCAAATTTCGAATCGGTAAACCATTCAGGAGTTTGACGACTATCGATAGATTCCCAATTGGGCTCAAATGTTTTTTGCGCATTTAAACTAAGGGCAAAGGCAATTGCGATGCATAATACGAGTAGCTTATTCATTTTATGTTGTTTTTCTTATGATTATTTTCTGTCAGAAAATGCTTTATTGATTCGGATTTTATTTAACATTTATGCCTATTTATCAACTCTGCAAAAGAAAACGCCGATATCAATCCATGTTCTTTGGTGCGTCTTCCACATAGTCAGAGTAAGTATCTCCCTGTTCTTGCATCCATTTTTCAAGCTTCATTTTTAACCCTGTTATTTTGGCCTGAAATTCATCTTTATCTGCAAGGTTATTCATTTCCCAGGGGTCATTAACCAGATCGTAAAGTTCGAATTGGGGATGTTTAAGAAAACGATTGACTTTCTCTTCTGCAATTGAATCTATCTCACTTCTTTCGAGCCAGGAATTGAACAGAAAATGTACATGTCTGTCACGCATGTGATCTTTAAAGCCATCCCAACCATTAATTACGTCGACATGAAAGTCATTATTCCAAGTAAGATTCCAAATTAGCTTATACCTTCCATCGAAAACGGCTCTGCTTTTATAATCTTCGTTATACACAAAAAAGGCATTCTCTCGGTGCTTGTCTCTACGCCCTTGTATTAAGCCCATCAGGCTTTTCCCGTCCAAGTCATTCGGGACTTTCCCTCCTGCGGCATCAATCATGGTTGGCAATATGTCGCAGTATTGTGCAATTGCATTCGTTTCGGTTATTGCTTTATATTTTTCAGGCCATTTCATTACACAAGCAGAACGTACACCCCAGTCGTAATTGGTCCATTTGCCGGATGGCATTCCTGCTCCATTTTCGTCTAATACCATTAAAACGGTATTATCTTCTACATTTAGTTCGCCAATTAATTCCTTCGCCTTGCCTACTTGCTGGTCAAAAAGATTTATTTCGCCTAAGTATTCTCTATAAAAATGTCGGGTAACTTTGTTGTCGATAAAATGTGGCGGCAATACTATTTCGTTCAATTTCAGAATATCGCTATTGCCTGCATCCCATGGGGCATGTGCATGTACCGAACATATGAACAGACAAAATGGTTTGCTTTTGTCTTCATTAATAAAATCGGCTAATGCTTCCCAGTCTTCTTCCATTTCCGGGCCGCGCGTTTTTACTTGTTCGGTAAACCCTTCGATATACCGAAAAGGATAGACAGAGTCGGGTTTGTAATGTTTTTTGCCGGTTAAGGCAACACGGTAGCCAAGTTCCTCAAGATAATGCACAACACTTTTAACATCGTTATTTGTGGCCAGTTTGTTAGTGGTGCAACCATTACGAAAGGGTTGTTTTCCGGTGTATAATTCTGCCCTGGTTGGGGCACATATTGCTTCGCTTACAAACATATTGGTAAACATGACGCCTTCTGTTGCTAACCGGTCAATATTAGGAGTTATCCCTTTGTTTGCTGCACCGTAACACCCTATACTATTTGCACTTATGTCATCCCCAAGTAGGATGATGAAATTTGGTTGTTGGTTTTCATCCCCCCATATATTTTTTGTTTGTTTCGATAATCCAAAAGCCCAACTTGAATTAAGGATTAGAATTATAAAAAGCACATATTTTAAGATTGTTACCATAAGTAGAATATTAATCTTTTAACCAACAATAAGTAATGCATTTTTTGCTCCTCATAGCCATTGGCAAACAACATCTCTTTCACGTTACTGAAAAATCGATAGTGTTCACCTTAGAAATTGCTAATGCAAACTTATTCATATCTCTTAACAAGAAGGTTTGAAAATAAACACTTATGGTTTGTATTTACGCATTTTGGGCGGTGAAAGTGCACACAACAGTCATATATGGCATTTTATTGCATATCTTCTGAAAAATGAAAGTGGCATGTCAATTAAACGCATCGCATTAAAAAAAGAACAAATCCGCCCAAATAATACGATTATTTTGGAATCATAACTTTTACGATATTGTACTATGTATTTTTCTTTTTCTCCTTCGTTTCCTGCTCCATCTTTTTACTTGCCTCTCTGCTGATATAATCGTCAAAGTCATCATTTAATCGCGAATATTCCTTCTCAAAATCCTCCTTCATTTTTTCCAAAACCTCAGCATATTTCGGATCATCTGCTAAATCGAAACGTTCGAAAGGATCATTCTTAATATTGTAAAATTCGTAAGTTCTAAAATCACGGGAAATCCGTTCAACTTTTTCTTTGGCTTCCGGGTCTGTTTTGGCTACCTCTAACCATTCTGGCCAGTAAGGTTGAAACATGGGATCTACATGAAATTCACGCGCATATTTTCCTGGAACCGTTTTTATTAGCCTGAATTCATCATTGTTAATTGCCCTGCGATAATCCGTGTGGAATGAAGTGTAGGCATATTCCCGGTGCGAAGTTTTTTTGTTGAGCCATACATCAAGCATGCTTTTACCGTCCATTGATTCTGGAGCCTTACCCCCGGCAATTTCAACTAATGTTGGCAGCACATCAACATATTGGCCAATTGCAGGGTTTTTTGTTCCTGGTTTTATTTTACCGGGCCAACGAATGAGGCATTCAGAATGAAAACCAAAATTATTTCCTGAAAGTTTTGCTAATGGCAGGGAAGAACCTTGTTCACTTAAAAATATGAAAATTGTTTCTTGATCGATATTTAAAGCTTTTAATAAAGAATCAGTTTGGCCAACTTGTTTGTCAAGCAATACTATCTCGGCCATGTGTGCAACAATCATTTCGCGCGTTGCCTTGGTGTCTATCATGTGCGGCGGAACAGTTACCTTTGCAGGATCTATTTCTTCTGGTTTTCCCGACGCCCAGGGGCTATGCGGTAGCGCTGAGCCTAGAATGAAACAAAACGGTTTGTTTTCTTTCATCGAATGTTGCATGTATTCTTTAACATAGTTGAAAGTCCAATTTTCCTGAGGGTCACGCTGTCCTCCGGCAAATCCCTCAATTTTATCCAAGGGGTTTTTCGTAAGGAAATGAAGTTTTCCTGCTAATCCAACATTATAACCCAAAGGACTTAACAAGGTTTTAATGTTTTCAAAATCAGCTTTCGGTTTGCTGTGATTTTGGTGCATGCCAGATCTTGACGGCATCATGCCGGTATATAATTCATGGCGGCATGGTGCACACATTGAAGTTGCGGTATAAAATTGAGTGAGCTGCATTCCCTCTGTGGCCAATTTGTCAATATTTGGTGTTTTGGTGTAAAATCCACTATTTGAAGATCCAAAATATGCCCTACTCGCATCATCGGCAAGAACAATAACAATGTTGGGTTTTTCTTCTGCCTGTTTCTTTGACTCTCGCTTTGTGCTGCAAGAATTTAAAAACAAGCAAAATGATAGGGTTGTCAATATCCCGATTGTTGAAACGATGCAATTTTTCATCTGATTAATTACTTGATAGATTTGCAGGACGGATTGCTTATTCAAATATGAATTCACCTCTGGTTACACCATTTTCATTAAATACATCTATCGAATAGTAGTATTTCATCTCTCTATTCAGGTTTGGAATGCTCTGGGTTGTATCGTCAGCATAAACCAAACGACTCATATATAGCTTATCCTTAGCAATGCCATAACGGATATTGTAACCAATGGCATCAGGAACTTTGTTCCAGCTAAGGTCTACTTTGGTTGCATCAGTGCTGTCTCTTTTTGCTATAAAGGTTGCAATTTGCAGAGGAGTTTCACCATCATTTTTTCCGAAAATTCTGAAACCATACATCGCAAACATTCCATCGGGCATTCGTACATTGCTTATTTTAACATACCTGGCAAGTTGAGGTTTATCCAGCTCGGTATAATCATGAGAAAGGTCCTTGTTCCAATTTCTCTTGTCAACCAATACTTCCCAATTTTTTTTATCGGTCGAATATTCTACCAAATACTGAAATCCGCCATTTCCGGTACGACCTTTAACTTTTGCTAAATGTTCAGCAAAGTTAACTTGTATGGCATTTACATTACATACTTTCTCTAAATCAACACAATACCATTCGTTTTTAGCTGCAGATTCAGCACTCCAGTAGGTCTCCAGACTTTCATCTACCGCATTTATAGCCGGAAAATTTTTCATAGATGATGATACCTCTATCGGCTTTTTATAGGATAATAGCACCCATCCGGTAAATAATGATTCCAAATCTTCGTTTTTTTGTGTAGGTACATAATGAGGATATCCGCCAAAACTGGTGTTGGTATGAAGTACATCATCATTATCAAAAGCTGTAGGGAACATGCCAAGTCTGCGTTCAAAACCGTGCTTTATACGGGGCGCATTAACACAGGTGAAATGCCAATAATTATTGTTTCTATCCTTCATGGTACTTCCATGTCCTGTTCCGGTTACAAAACCGGTTGCTTTTTGCGAAAAAGGATTGCTATCGGCCGGTTTAAAACCTTTTAATGGATCAGAAGAGATCACTACACCATCAACATAACTTCCGTCGGAGTAAGTCGCATATTCCAGATAATATTTCCCATTGTATTTTGTCATCCACGGGCCTTCCAGCATCATGTTTCTATTCTTTATTGAATCTATATGATTCCAGGCATATCGTGATCCGGGAGCAAGAACTTCTTTAAGTTCTCCAATACGTTTAAACCCGTTTTTATAATCCAGTTCAACTGCCAGTATTGGTCGAATACAACCATAGTACAGGTATAACCTTCCATCGTCGTCTAAAAACAGGCTTAAATCTTGAAAGTTTTTAGGCCATTCATCAACAGGAAATGGATGATCAAAGTTTGCTATTTCCCATTTTCCAGCACGCGGGTCTGTTGATTTGTATATCCATTTGGCACCCGATGATACAAAATACAAAGTATCGCCAATTGGTAAAGCGGCTGGCGCGTATGCTTCTAGTGGTAAATCTCCGGTTGTGATAAACTCCCATTTCAACAAATCTTTTGATACCCAGTAGCCACCAGACTTTGACGCAAATAAAAAATATTCGTTATTGAATTTAATAACTGATGGGTCTGCTGCTTCTCTAAAAGCATGATAATGTCCTTTGTCCATATCGCAGCCGGGCATTAAAGCGCCCCAACTTTTCCCTTTATATGCAAGAGGTTCTATTGAAAAACGGTATTCTAAATTCAATGGGTTACAGTACGTTGTTTCTTTGTTATTTGATTTATTTTTTGGTTTTGAATATGATAATGTTGAAAATAATGCTAGAGAGATAAATAATGCAAATTGAAATGTTCTCATATTTTCGATTTTAATGATTATAAACTTTGGCACATGCTCACGAATATCTTTTAGATATTTCTGCTGGATGTCGCTCTGGATTATTGGATTATCAGGTTCTCCTGCTTGTTCCGTCTAACTAGTTCAGCGTGTAGCTCTTGTTTTAACTTCTGATGATCGGTATTATTGACTAAATTCTTAAGCTCTGCCGGATCTGTTTTCAGATCGATCAGCATGGCTGGAAGGGTAGGGTCATCCATAAGGGTGTATTTGTATCGTCCATCCTTTATAATCTGGGTCCAGCTTTTGCCTTCAACATAGACAAGCCTTTCCGGCAGGTTATTGCTCTCACCTGTAAGAATAGGTTTCAGTGAAACCCCCGGAAGGTCTTCAGGCCATGATACTCCGGCAAAATCACACAACGTTGGAACAAGGTCAATTTGTGAAATCAAGTTGTCTTTATCAATCACTCCTTTCTTAACTGCACCACCGGTAAAAATAAGAGGTACTACCTCGGCTTCCTCGTACGGAAAAGGTTTATTCTGTAGTCTGTGTGCGCCTTGCATATCACCATGATCCGAGGTGAAAACAACAATTGAATTATCCCAGATTGGAGATTCCATCAGTGCTTTCAGTACAATACCTATTTCTGTATCAACCTCTTCAACCAACCTGTTATAAACCCAGTTTCGGTGTTTCCATCCCTTCTCATCAAAAAAATTAGCATTACTCTTAATCGGTGTTATGTCTGTCGGTGCAGCATTTACCGGAAGGGGAGGTGCTATCGAGCTATAGAATTCATCTTCAGGGTATTCTTCTGCTGCTTCCATCTGTCTGATCACCTCGAGGTACTTTTCAAGATTACGTGATTGCCAAACCTCCTTTTCTGGCAATTTATAATTGTGGCGCGCATAGGTTCCATATTCGCAAATGTCGTGAGGATTCATAAACGAAAGCACCATACACAACGGAGTATTTCCTTCGCCCTCTTCCAAAAGAGCCTCCACCGTTTTATGCGCAAGAACATCTCTTACGTCAATGCTTAGCAGATTATCAAATCCATATTTTTCTGACCCTGTAAGTATTTCGGTGCCGGGAAGGTGTACTTTACCTCCGTAATAGGTTTTATAGCCTGCTTCCTTTAATAGATTCGCAAAGGATTTTGAACGGGTTTTATCATAGGCTTCTTTTTGTTCCGGGCTTACTCTGGAGACATTATCCCGTACCCCTACTTTGCTCGGATAGTATCCGGTCATGATGCTGTATCTTGCTGGAAGGCAGAGTGGGTTCGTCGCATAGTTGCGTGTAAAAGAGTAGCCCACTTCTGCCAGCTTATCTATATTTGGGGTTGAGAGTTGTGTGTTTCCCATATAGCTCATTGCAGCCATGGACTGCTGATCCGTCATAATGAAGATAATGTGGGGTTGGGATTTGTTTGGTTTTGCCGCAAAACAATTTGCTGCAACAAAAACCATCAATAGGCTAAGTATTTTTTTCATCTGAAATTAAAATTAGATCGGTATTATTTATGTTTTATCTGTGTACAAAACTGGCATCAAGTTTCTGCATTGTACCTTATTCTTTTGTTTAAGATTATGTACTGGTTGTTTGATATTGTTTCATCCAAAAATAGCTTTTTGAATGGTATTTCAGGTTCGATAATGATGATATAAGGTTTAAAATTGGACATTTATTCCATGTGTTAGAGAGGTGTTTTGATTAGTAGAAAGTTGTTTTTTTAATGTGTTGATAAACGGCACTTTATAATGATTTATGGAGTTGGTGCAGGCAAAGTACTCTTTGTCTATTTTCAAACTTATTTTCACTATATCTAAACCTGTTCCATTGATACTTAGGTTATTATTGCTAAATATAAATTGAGGATAAAATGAAGAATCTGATAATTGAAATAAATACTGAAAAATGAAACTATTTAAAATTACAATACTAATTATAGTCGTATTGGCATATAGCCTTACTAGCTTTTCACAAAAGCCCAATATTATTTTCATTTTAACCGACGATCAGGGTTGGAACGATTTATCGGTCAGGTCAAATAAGGATCTAGCCGGTTCAAAAAGTGATTATCACGAAACCCCAAATACGGATAAACTGGCTTTAAGTGGCATGCGTTTTTCCGATGCATATGCTCCATTTTGCGTATGTTCTCCCAGTCGTCATTCCATCCAATTTGGAATATCAAGCACTTCATTAAACAACACCGATAATTTCGCTTATGGAGAAAAACGTTCAAACCCCACTTTTTCATTGGTTGCAACCATAAAAAAGATCGACCCAAGCTACAAAACGGGTGCGTATGGAAAATGGAATCTACCTTATTACAGTAATCCTGGTGTTTTGGGTTATGACGATTGGCACACAGGTAGCCCTGTTGATCCACATAAAAAACCACCAGAACAAGAAGGAAAAAAAATGAAGGATGGAACAATCATTAATGATGATCCTAAACATATAAACAGGCTAACTACTGCTGCCATTAATTTTATGACAGAGCAGGTAAGCAACAATACCCCATTTTTCTGTTATATAGCGCATTGGGCACCTCATTATCCAAATGTTACCACACAAGCCATGTACGACAAGTACGATTCCAAAACCAAAGGGAGCTACCATTCTCATGTTGGAAGAGCAGCTATGATGGAGAACCTTGATGATGGTATTGGAAGGGTATTGGATATGGTTCAAGATTTAGGGATTGAAGATAACACCTATATCATTTTTACTTCGGATAATGGTTCGGGTGTTAGAGGATGGATTGACAAGTACGCTCAACAGGCAAATTGGGGTGATCCTGCTCCACTATTTGGAGGAAAGGCTACCCTTTACCAAGGAGGGCTTCGAGTGCCGTTTATTATTTCGGGCCCGGGGATTGAGCCTAACTCTTGGAATAGTGCACAAATAATTGGATATGATATTTTTCCAACTATTTGCGACATACTTGGAGGAATAGATAAAGCTCCTGGTGTTGTTGAAGGTGCATCATTAAAGGAACATTGTTTGAATGGATCTTCTGCCGAACTGCAAAGAAATGAAGAAATAGATGGTTTCCCGTTTGTGTTTAACGAGCCCGATGATCTGGATATTTGGGAAAAATCAGCCTTTGTTAAAGGTGATTATAAAATACTGTTACAACATGAATATAATCCCGATAGATACCACCTCTTTAATACAAAAGAAGATATTAGCGAGGAAACCAATCTTATTTCGGTGATGCCCGATAAATTCTCATTCCTTTTAAGGCAATGGTATAACCACGTGGTGGATAAAAAGGTGACACTTCCTGCTAATGCACTTAATGAAGCACTAACATATTTATCAAATCATTACGAAAGAGATATATCTAGAAAAGTGGAAGCTGAAGATTACAGAAATGGTTATGGTATTGTTGCTGAAATAAATGAAGAAACAAAAGATGGATTTGTTGCCAATATTAATGCTAAGGATTACATGGATTTTGAACTAGATGTGGAGCAAGCAGGATATTACGATGTAAGTTTTAGGGTTTCTTCAGCAAACTCGGAAATTGGTTTCGATATAAAAAAAGGATCAACCATTGTGGGTTCAATAAACGAAACAGCAACAGGTAACTTGCAAACATGGAAATCAACTGAAAAAATAGGAATAGTCTTAGAAAAGGGCAGCCAGGTATTGAGACTTGAAGGCACAGGTGGCACTTGGAACCTGGATTGGATGGAATTTGAAGAAGCAGATATCAGCATTGTTAATGTAAAGGAGTTGAAAAAAAAGAATTATGAAAATATGATACATATTTACCCTAATCCGGCGGTAGAAACATCTACCACTTTATGGTTTGACAACGAAATAATAAATCAAACTTTTAATATAAACATCCATAATATCCAAGGTAAATTGATGTTTTCTAAGACAATCAGGAATGAACAAATGAAACTCAACGTAGATAGCTATATGCCAGGAGTTTACTTTGTAAGTATTACTAACAATGAGTTCAGTATTACAAAAAAGCTATTGATTAATTTTGTCCAATAAATCAGTAACGATTTTCTAGGGCTATTCGTTGAACGATTGCTTATTTAATCATAAGCCTTTTTGTTACAGAAAACTCATCAGACATTAACTTAACAAAATACAAACCTGATTTTAAATCCAGCATTTTTAGACTTTGTTTATTAATTCTCTGTTGGTGAACAAGTTTACCCTGCATATTATAAATAGCGACCTTTAAATTAGAGTTGATCTGTAATTTAGTGGCAATCTCAATATTAAAAGTACCATTGTTAGGGTTAGGATATATTTGGAATTGATGTTCAAGATTATTTTCGTGTGATATTCCAACACCAATGCTCTCTCCATCAACACATTCGTATTTAGGAAATGCCCCTATGTTCTCGTCTATAGTACTCCCAATTTCCTGCCCCTGATTCTGCATCCACGTAAAATTTCCGGTTTGAGTTATTGTTCCATATATAAAATAATTGCCAGTTTTATTTTGTACATGATACCTGTTATTGTAAAAACTGTTTCCTGATTGACCTGGGCAATTGTCATCTATTTTCATTCCTGCAAAACCTGTAGTATTGTCAATATAAATATCGTTGTCATATATCTTATTGTTATCTGTTGGGTAGTATGAATCACCTTCAGAACGGTAGGTACACTTTACGGTAATCCCATTATTTTTTACCTGATTATCCGTTCTTGTAACATTTCCATGTACAATGGCATTGCTTGAGTTTGAAATATAAATATTTCCACCAACTCCTTGTTGTGGATCAACATTATTATATTGTGCAATGTTGCAACGTATTTCAGCATCATAGCTTATCTCATGGAAAATACCTTGTGCATGGTTATACTCACAAATATTGCCTTCATATAAAGTTGATTCGTTATCTATATCAGTCCATAATCCTGGCCCTATATTGTGGTGTACATAGTTATCACGTAAAATTAAACCAACAGATCTGGCAAACTTTGATCCGCCACCTTCGATACCATATGCGTAGCCAGTGTATTTATTCTCATATATTTCATTTCCTTCTATTAAACTATTAACCGAGTTTTTCTTGGTTTTAATACCCAGCTGGCCCATGTTATGAATTTTATTGTTCTTAATGGTTGAAGTACCTGTAAAATGTATTCCTACTCCATGGTTAAGATACACATTACAATTTGTTATGGTTCCGCTGTTTATTCCGGTTGAACCACCAATAGCCCCCCATTGCGTTGGGCTCGCATATTTTACGACCTCTAAATTATCTATGGTAACGTTACTTCCAGTAGGATTAATAGCAACAGGTGTTACACTTAGTTCCAAAACAAATGATGCTGGATTAAAGTTTATCCATACTTTATCGTTTTTATCACCACTTATTTCTTCAAAATACCATTCGGACGAATTGGAAATAGCACTTTTTGAATCAACATGTTTAAGAGGAACATCGTTTTTAAATAAATCTTCTGGCCAATGGCATCGTGGACAATCATCCTCGCACCAATCACCCAAATTTTTAGAACCGTTTTGTTCTACACCAGTGTGATACCAATAACTGCCTGATTGCACCCAATTGGTTAATTTTAGCGAACCATTTAAGACAGCTCCATCTTCGCCAATAAACTTTTGATTGTCTTTAGGGGAAATACTTTGCATGCGGTGTACTCCAGCACTGATATTAAATGTGGTGCCAGCAGGGTTATTGTCTACCTTTTCCTGGATATCCTCTCCGGCATGAATGGTAACTGTTTGAGAAAAACCTAAAAGGTGTAATGCAACAGTACAAAGTATAATAAGTAAAACTTTTTTCATAATATATAAATATTAAGTTGCCTAAAAAGGGTAAACATTATATTGGTATTTACACTAAAATTTAGATTTAATAATGATCCTTGTATATAGGCGAAATAGACTGGTGGATATATTTATCAATATAGTTTAGTTAGTGGATTATTACACCCACTTATAATTCATAGAGTATGGCTTCTTCTTCTTATGTTACCTTTCATATATTTTGTCGCGTCTCATTATGGATTTGCAACAAAAAGTTAGAGGTCAAATAAGCTATGCAGCCAATTGTTGATTGTTGTTATATGTGGTCAGTTTGTTAGTGGTAAAACCATTACAAAAGGGTTGCCGGTGTACAGTTTTGCCCTTTTGGGGGCACAAATTGCTTCACTTACAAACATATTGATAAACATGACGCATGCTGTTGCCAACTGGTAGATATTAGAAGTTACCCCTTTGTCTTCTGCATTATAACACCACAGGCTGTTCGCGCTTATATCATCGCCAAGAAGAATGATGAAGTTTGGATTTTGGTTTTCATCTTCTCTTTTATTTTTTGTTTGTTACGATAATCCGTTAGCCCAACTTGTGTTTAGGATTAGAAATCCTAGGAATCAAATGCTTTAGTCGTGTTAATATTTGCTCAACATTAATCCTTTTCATTTCTGGCTCAATTTAGAGTTCAATTTTTGCTATGGTTTTTAAATCTCTTGAAGAAGAACCAATTTTAATTATAAACTCTCCCTTATCAACAAGCCACTCCTTCTGCTCAACATCGTAATGTGAGAAAGCCTGCTTTTCCAACTCAAATGCAACCTTTTGTGTCTCTCCCGGTTTCAGAACGATTTTATCAAATGCTTTTAATTCGTTAATTGCTTTTTCAATTTCCGATTCTGGATCAGACACATAAAGCTGAACGATTTCTGCACCTTCAACTTTCCCCATATTTTTTAAAGTTAGCTCTATCTTTACAGGCCATGTTTTATTCTGAATTTTCAAATCGGAATAGTCGAACTGCGTATACGACAATCCGTATCCAAACGGGAATCGGACATCTATTTTTTTCTTATCAAAGTAGCGATAACCCACAAAAATGCCTTCGCTATACTGGTTACTTACACCATCTTCCGAAAATCCTAAGCCTTTGAAAATGGAATTTTTGGGATAATCGTTTATGCTTTTCGCCCATGTAAAAGGCAACTTGCCGGAAGGCGATACTTTGCCAGTTAAAATATCGGCAATACCATTACCAATTTGCTCGCCACAATAGGGAACAAAAAGAACGGCTTTCACATCATCAATCCATGGTTCTACATCTACCGCACTTCCGGCTGTAATAACTACAATTGTATTTGAATTTACTTTTGCAACTTCCTGAATGAGCTTGTTTTGCTGCCCTGGCAAGCTGGTAGATTTTCGATCCCACCCTTCGGTTTCGTTAAAACCACTTAATCCTGCGTAAACAATAGCTATCTCTGATTCTTTTGCCTTAACCACGGCCTCTGCAATTAAGTTTTCTTCGGTTTCGTTTAAAACGGCTTCTTTATTGTTTTGGTAAAAGAACGGAGTTTGACACCCTTTTGCATAAACCACTTTTGACGTTTCCCCGAGCGCATTTACAATTCCATCAAATGGGTCAACAACTGCGTCATGAAAATAGTAGGTTCTGCCACTTCCTCCTCCCTGCAGATAGTACGCATAATTTAAATGATTTGCAGGTAGGTCTGAAAACCGTTTGGCGTTGGGACCAATAACTGAAATTGATTGTAAACAGGAAGTGTCAATGGGCAAAATTTTATTTTCGTTTTTAAGTAATACGGGCGTTTCCTGTGCAACTTTTCGGCAAAGCTGTATATGTTCTTTTGAATGTACAATGCCAGGATTTTCATAGCGTTCGCGCTTGAACAAATCCATGGTATACATTACTTTTAACACATCTTTTAACAAAGTATCAACCTGTTGCTCTTTTATTATGCCTCTTTCCACCGCTTCTAACATTGCAGTCCCATAATGTTCAGGTCGGTGCATTTCAACATTCATTCGGGCATTTACAGGCTCAACAGTATTTCGTATTCCATTTGCAAAATCGGATAAAACAAAACCATTGAATCCCCATTCTCCCCTTAAAATATCGTTTAACAAGTATTTGTTATGGCACATAAAATAACCGTTTAAGCGATTATAGGCTCCCATTATATTTAAGGCTCCACCTTTGGTAACTGCTGCTTTAAATGCCGGTAAATAGATTTCACGCAGCGTGCGTTCATCTACCTCGTTATTTATATCGAAACGATTGTGTTCCTGGTTGTTTGCCACAAAATGTTTTGGACCACAAACAATACCGTTTGATTGCATGGCTTTTACAACACTCACTCCCATTTGTGTAGTAAGAAATGGATCTTCTGAAAAACTCTCCCAGTTTCTTCCACCAAGCGGATGCCTGATA
Source organism: uncultured Draconibacterium sp. (assembly GCF_963676735.1). Lineage (NCBI taxonomy): Bacteria > Pseudomonadati > Bacteroidota > Bacteroidia > Marinilabiliales > Prolixibacteraceae > Draconibacterium > uncultured Draconibacterium sp. The sequence continues at coordinate 4,890,735 of NZ_OY781464.1, forward strand.
ATATTTAGAGTTGGTCCCAGATTTAAGTCTTGCCCCAACGCCCGCATTTCTTTAGCAATTGCACCACCTACTTCAGAATACAAATCAGGGTTCCATGAGCATCCCATTGCTATTGGTGTACAAAAATAGGTAGCATGTATGCTGGTATCCCGGCCCGACCTAACTCCTGTAATTCCATGCCCCATATAAAGAGGAGGTATGCCAAATTCTTTGTTTCCTTTAATTCCAAAAAATTGAATATCTAAATCTCCGAATTCACTATTTCCACCTCCCATTCCATGTAACAATCCCACTTTATCTTTTAGAGGAAGTATGGAAATCAGGCTATCAGCAAATTGTTCTGACTTTATAAAATTATTGGTTTTTTGACTTCCAGTCTGACTGCTACAACCATATAAGAATGAAATCCATATGATGGCAATTAATACGGTGTTTTTCTTTAAAATTAATTTCATAATTGAAGTAATCGAAATAATATTGAGACCAATAAAATTTATTATTATTAGTTCCTCCATGTGAAAAAATAAAGTGTAAATCCCCTGCCTGCTTTAATAAGCAGGGGATTTACAACTAAACTAAACTTTATGAAGAGTTCGATTAAAATCCAGGATTTTGATCCTCCGGGTTTATTGCAGTATTATTAACAATTTCGCCAACAGGAATTGGGAACAATAAATTTTTTGGGTTCCAAACAATACTCGATTGTTCAAATTTATCTGCTGGTAAGGAAGGAACAAATTCATTGAACATGTATTCGTAATAAGTTGTACCATTTGCCCTTTTCATCCGAAGCAAGTCAAACCATCGTTGACCTTCTCCAATTAATTCAGCACCACGTTCATTAAAAACCGCATCTCTGAATTCATCTTTCGATAATCCAGGAGTTAAATCGGCAGGTGTTGTACGTGTTATTCCATCAGCATTACGCGCCCTTTTTCTCACCTGATTAAAGGCATCGTACGCTTCAGCAGTTAAACCAAGTTCATTTGCAGCTTCTGCTTTTATTAGCAATACTTCAGCATAGCGGATGATATTCAGGTCATTTTCATGATTTCTGGTATCATATCCATCAGGATCAATATATTTACCAATATAGGCTCCTTTTTTATGAATTCCTCCAGCGCTTGGATTAGGATATGATGTGAATATTTTACCATTATCTCCTGTCCATTCCGTAAAGAAAGTTTTTTCAGCTCTGTAGTCACCTTCATACTGCCCTGTAGTATATATATCATAAAAGTAGGGTTGGATTTGAAGATGACTTGTTCCCGCTCCTTTCGGATGACCAGTTAATCCTCTGGCAGAATTAGGCAACATACGTAAAGCAAATTCGCTTCCTATTGAACGGGCTAGTGATTCAAGTCCGTCACGGGCAAACTTAACAGCAAAAATTACCTCTTGCCCATTTTGTTTTTCCTTGTTGACGTCCCAAAGGTCACCAAAATCTGCTACCAACGAATATTCACCTGAATTAATAACCTGATCAGCATATTCTTTTGCTTCAGTCCAGTCACCATGAGTTAAATAAGCTAATGCCAATAGTGCCTGAGCAGATCCTTTTGTTGCACGTCCATATTCTGCTGTAGGTTGTTCACTTGCAACCGGCATTAATTGAATTGCCATTTTAAGATCCTCAAAAATTTGTTGATAAACCTCTTCTTTCGAAGCTCTTGGTGTATGAAGATCAGAATCGTCAAGTGTTGCTTTCAACTTAAGTGGTACACCTCCATAACTACGAACAAGATTTAAATAACTTAAGGCTCTTAAAAAATAAGCTTCACCAGTAATTCTGTTTTTTACTGCTTCATTTATTTCCATCTGAGGTACATATTCCAAAACCAGGTTGCTGTTGTTAACAACATGGTAAATACTGTTCCAGCTATTTCTTAGATAGTTAGATGAAGAAGAGTAAGTTTTCTTTGAATATTGACTATATTCATCATTTTTGGTACTAAATATGGCATCAGAGGATAGTAAGATTGGTGCTGAGTAGCTATACTTATAATAAGCGAAAGATGTTAATTCTGAATAGGCTCCATTAATGGCAGCATGTGCATCAGCTTCAGTCTTATAAAAAGTTTCCGGAGTAAATCGGTCAACTACCAGCTCTTCCAATTCACACGATGTGGTTAGAATGAAAAGGCTTAAGATTAAATATGTTATTTTATTTTTCATTTTCTTCAAATTTAAAATTCTACGTTTACGCCAAATGAATAGGTACGTGGCTGTGGAAACACACCAAAATCAACTCCTGGTTCAAGTGCACTGTTTGTGGCGCTGGCTTCAGGATCATATCCACTATAATTGGTTATTGTTATAAGATTTGTAGCAGTAACAGATAGCCTGATATTGCTAATTGCATTACTTTTTATTGGAACATTATATCCAAAATTTAAATTCTTTAATCGTATATAAGAAGCATCTTCAACTATTCGATCGGTTACTTGATTTTTAAACATAGCTTGATCGCTTCTTGCTCGTGAAAAGGTAGTACTTGTACCCTCTCCCTGCCAACGATTATCCCATGCCTCCTGGCTTACATTCTTTCCATTTCCATCGGCGAGCGCATTGATTACGTAGGCATTTAAATTTATCATGTTATTACCCTGGCTTCCTTGGATGAAAATAGTTAAGTCAAAGTTCTTCCATGAAAGATTGTTGGTTACCCCAAAAATAAAATCTGGTGTAGCGTTTCCAATAATAATCCTGTCTTCAGGAGTAATCTTCCCATCACCAATTGGATTACCTTCTTCATCAAAAGCTCCGGCTATATCTACAAATCTGTAATCACCAGGAACTGCATCAGGTTCAACACCAGCAGCTACTTCCTCTTGATTCTGGTAAATTCCGTCAGTTTTAAATCCATAAAAGGCACCCACCGAGCTACCAACCTGTGCAATATGCATTGGCTGGTTTAAGGCAATTGAGCCAGCAGTAATCCATTTTTGACCATAAATTGCATCTAAATCTCCCAGGTCAAGAACTTCATTTCGATAAGCTGATATGTTACCAGAAATACTCCATTTAAATTGATTAACTAAAATATCTGCGCCCAATTCCAGTTCAAAACCTTTGTTTTCAACTTCTCCTTTATTTGTCCAGTAACTTGGATATCCGGTTGATTCAGGTAAAGATAAATTAACCAATAAGTCTTTTGTCAATTTTTGGTAGTAGTCAAAAGACATACGCAACCTATTTTCAAAAAGTCCAAGGTCAAAACCAATATCGTATTGTGATGTTGTTTCCCATTTTAAATTCGGATTTCCAAAGTTTCCATCGGCAAGGGATGCATTTCCTACAATACCAGTGCTAAATACACCATTGTTTGGATAATATTTTACAGCCAGATTAGTTTTGGTTTGTAGTGGGCTTACTGCTTGATTACCAGTTAAACCGTAACTGGCGCGTAGTTTCAAGTTTGAAACCGGTTCAACATCTTTTAAAAACGATTCCTCGCTAACTCTCCACGCTACTGCACCAGATGGGAAAAAAGCCCATTTATTAGCACCCAGACGTGTGCTTCCATCCGCTCTTCCTGTTAATGTAAAAATGTATTTATTATCCACCGTATAATTGATTCTGGTTAAATAAGATGCCAGAGCCCATTTGATATTTTGTGTTTTAGTGGGAGCAGTACTGCCAGCACCTTGTAAATAATTGTATGATAGGTTATCATTAATAAATCCACTGGCTTCATTTCGCATAAGCATGGTTTCCCACTCTTGCCATGTATAACCAACTACCGCATTGATTCTATGATTATTAATTTTTTTATTAAAAGAAAGAAGCTGTTCTGTCAAATAACTTGTTTGTCTGTTATCTGTTCTTGCGGCAAATCCACCAACCAACGAACCTTTATATGTACCAGCAGGTTCGTATACCTGTCTCACAATATAGTTATTGTTAATACCAAAAGATGACTTAAATTTTAACCCTTCAATAATTTCATATTCCCCCTGAATTTGTCCCGTAAATGTTTGTACGTTTAAATGGTCTTCTAATTTATTTACTGTAATCAATGGATTACTTCCAAGGCTTTCATCCAACTCACCACTATCATCATAAGGGCTATCCAGCGGCTTAAACATAAGTGCAGCCAAGGTAACTGATCTTGATGGCTCCCCCCCTCTTGAAGACTGCTTTGCCATTTGGCTGTTAACATTTGAATAACTAAACTTTCCTCCAACTTTTAGTTTCTTTGTTATACTCCTATCAAGATTCATACGCAAACCATACCTATCAAACTGAGAATTTTTAATGATTCCTTCCATTGTTGTATAATTCCCGATTATTGCATAATTGGTCTTTTCATCGGCACCTGAAAAACTAAGCTGATGATCTTGTGAAATACCCGTCCCGTAAATTAAATCCTGCCAATCTGTGTTTACTCCTAAGCCAACGATTGAATCCATTTCATTTGAGGTGTATATTGGTTCTAAACCATCATTTGTTGCAGCTTCATTCCTGTATTCAAGATATTCTCTTGTCGAAAGCACGTCAATGGTTTTTGGAAGATTCGATATATCAGTGCGATAACTGTATGATACTTTCCCACCTTTTTGCCCTGATTTTGTAGTGATTATGATTACTCCATTTGCACCACGAGAACCGTATATTGCAGTTGCAGAAGCATCTTTTAATACTTCAATTGACTCAATGTCGTTAGGATTTATCATTGAAAGCGGGCTGGGATTTGTACCTTCGTCGCCACCACCAAAACTTGATTCGCTAACATCCATTGGATAACCATCGATTACAAATAATGGTTGGTTAGAACCATTTATGGAGTTACCTCCCCGAATAAGCACATTCACGGCTGAACCAGGTGCCCCACTGTTTTGGGTAATTTGTACACCGGAAGCACGTCCCTGAAGAAACTGGTCGACCGAAGTAACAGGAGTTGATCCCATTTCTTGAACACTCACTGACGCAACAGAGCCTGAGAGATCTGATTTCCTCATGGTTCCATAACCAACTGCAATTACTTCTTCCAATCCAATTGCATCGAGCTCCATAGTTACACTTACATTACTTTTCCCTGCAATATCAACTTCTTGTGTTTTCATCCCGATAAAGGAGAAAACCAAAATATTGGAAGAACTGTTAGCTTCTAATTGAAACTTTCCTTCAATAGAGGTAACAGTTCCAGTAGTTGTTCCTTTAAAAACAACATTTACTCCTGGCATGGCCTGCCCATCTCCATCTAACACAACACCACTAATGCTTCTCGTTTGGCCATTTGCCCCAATGGCTATAAAAAATGCCAAAATAAGTGCTAGTGATGATCTCAAAAAAATAGAATAGTTTTTTTTCATCGTTTCGTAATTTAGTTACATAAAATTTTCACCTGCAAATCTAGGCCTACAAAATGCAATGAGGGTTTTAGATTAGATATTTGAGGTTGGTTCTAAGATATTTATTTCAGAAAAGACTCAAACAAAGGAACTTGGAGGTTTTCCATAAAACTTTTTGAAAGAAGTACTAAAATATTTTGAATCGGAGAATCCTGTCAATTCTGCCACCTCGCTTATTGATTTTTCGCCCTGTTGTATTATTCCCATAGCCTTTTTCAACCGAATTGTTTTTATAAATTCGCTTGGAGATTGCCCGGTAAGAGCTTTCAATTTTTTATAAAGTAAGGATTCGCTAACAAACATCTCTTTGGCAAAATGATCTTTCGATAGACTATATTCCGTAATATTTTGCTCGACAAAAGCAATTGCTTTTTCAATAAACTCCTGATCTTTTTTATTCGAAAAAGTATCTTTTTCAATTTTTGTTTCGGAGAAAGCAATAAACCTCTTTTTAATTTTCTGTCTGTTTTTAAGAATATTTTCTATTCTTGCTATCAAAATGGAGGTGTCAAATGGTTTTGTTACGTAATCATCGGCACCGCTCTGTAGGCCTTTTATAATATCCTTGTTTTCGTCGAAAGCTGTTAACAATATAATTGGGATATGCGATGTTTCAAAACTAACTTTTAACTTTTCCGTAAGCTCAATTCCATTTAACTTGGGCATTCCAATATCCGAAACAATTAAATCTGGTTGCACCAATTCAACCTTTTTTAATGCGACAATACCATCTTCTGCTTCAAATGTTTGATAATGTTCCGATAAAGTATTTGCAAGGTAATTCCTGAGTTTGTCGTTATCTTCAACAATCAGAAGTTTCTCTATGCGTTTCTTCTTATTGTCAGCGGAAGTCCATTCTCTTTCAACTTTATTTTTCTCTGAACTTTTCTCAACAGTGATTTCTGCCAGGCTTACATTTTCACCGTAATGTTCTTTGCCTTTTTTGAACGAAATTACAAATTCGGTCCCCACTCCTTCTTTACTGTTGAACTGAATATTGCCTTTATGAAGTAGTACATAATTTTTAGCAAGCAACAGGCCTATACCGCTCCCAGACACTTTCGAGTTAATAGCATTCTCTCCACGGTAATACCTTTTAAACAAACTTTTTTGGGCAAGTTGTGGAATACCAATACCACTATCTTTAACAGAAATAAACCATTCCGACTGGTTTGATGAAAGTCGAAGAACTATTTCTCCGTTTTCTTTTGTGTATTTAAACGAGTTTGACAATAAATTATCCAATACTTTTTCAAGCTTAGAAATATCGATCCATTCAAAAAGAATTTTCGGTTCTACTACACACTCAAACTTTATATTTTTTTTCTCTGCTAGTTGGTTGAAATAATTAAACCTGTCATTCACCAGTTTAATTATGTTTTCCTTGGATAATACCAACTGGTTTTTACCCATATCCGACTTCTGGAAATCGAATAAATGGTTAACTGTATTTGACAGGCTTGATACATTTGAAAAAGATAAATCAAGAAGATACCTGTCTTTATCATCGAGATTTTTACTTTTTTGCAGGTCGCCAAGTGGTGCCATGGCAAGTGTTAACGGGGTTTTTATATCGTGTGCTGTATTGGTGAAAAATTGAATTTTTGCGTCGGAAAGTTTCTTCTTATCCGAAACACGCAAGTAAAGAAATATAAATACAAGTATGTTTAAGGAAATGAAAATCAATAATGCTTTCGCCCACAAAGTATCCCAGGGAGCCGGCTTAACGGTAATATTAATTAGCCGTTCGTCTATTACAGCACCTGTTCGTTTACTCAAAGCCCTTAGGCGAAACTGAAAATCTCCTTTGCCTACATTTGTATAATTGGCTCTTTTATTCAACGAAGGTATCGACCAATGTTCATCTTGTCCTTCAAGTATCCATGAATACTGAATCTCGCCTGAATTAACCGCAGAAATAGTAGTAAATCCAATTGAAAATGATGATTGATTATATCTAAGAACAAGATTTTCGGTTTGGTTAAGTGGGTTTATTAACGGCGAATTTTCATCTCTCGTATTGTATTTTTTATTATTGATTAATAGTTCTTCCAAAAAAATTGAAGCACTTTCATCCTGATACTCAACACTTGCCGGATTAAAGTAGGTAACACCATTGTAAGATCCAAAGTAGAAAACTCCGGATTGTGATTTAAATCTTGAGTTCTTATAAAAAACATCATCCGAAAGACCATCCTTTACCGAGAACACTTCAACTTCAGCATCATTGGTATTGTACCTGAACAAGCCTTTTTCAGAACTCGCCCACAGAATATTATCATCATAAGTTAAAATGGCGTAAATGTGATTTGATGGAAGCCCTTTACTTTTATCAAAATGTTCAGTAGTATTCGAACTTACGTTGAATTTTAATAAACCCAGCCCTGACGTCGCAATCCATAGTGCCTGTTTTTCTCTGTCGAAATTTAAACTGTTAACAAATATTTGCTGCGGAAAACTTTCTCCCAATTGAACTTTTTGCACAGAAAAACTTTTTGTGTTTAGAATGTAAACACCAGAAGAAGTACCCACAAATACGTTATGTTCATCTTTGGCTTGAATTGATTTTACGCCAATTAAAGAAATATATTTTATCGAATTGTTTTTTGGATTAAAAACAGCCATATCATTAAAGGTGTCTCCTGTCCAAACTCTATTCTCATTATCTTTAAATATTTCAACAATATAATCTGATTGCTTTCTATTTTTCGAGTTTTTCTCGCCGGGATTCAGGTGTCGTTTTATTCCTTCTTTTTTACTTAAAAAATAAACTCCTTTCCCATAAGATCCTGCAATTACAGTGTTTTTATCGTATTGGCAAAGCGATAGAAAAACGTTGGCCACTTGTTTGCGGTCACCAAAAAAATGAATCCATTTATTGGTTTGCTTTAACCAGCAGCTCACACCGTTATTGGTAGCGAACCATAAGTCACCATCACTATCCTCAAGTATATTGTTCACTACATTGTTCCGAAGCGAATTGGGATTATTTGTTTCATGGCGAATGGTTCCAAAATTGCCTCTAACATCACTTAAAATATTGAGTCCTCCGGTAAATGTGCTGATATAAAGGTCGCCCGAATTTGCCAAAAACAAGTCCTGAACGCCATTTCCAACTAATGTGTTGGCCTTATCCTCATTTTCGTTGTAGTTATCAAGCAATATTTTTCTTTGTCCATCAATTTTATAAACCCCTCCACCATCTGAGCCTAAATACATCTCGTTGTTTGACGATGCAACCACCTTGAAAACCGGAACTCCGGGAAGCTCAGGTATTTTATCTTTTAAATTTATAATGGATTTGGATTGCGTGTTATAGATTAACACATCTCCAGAATTTGTTCCAATCCAGATCTCATTCATCGGCTTATTCCAACAAACAGACTGCGATTGAGTCGTACTGCTGTTGTCCTCGTAATTAATTGAAACAATAGATTTAGCCGTTTCATCATGCAAATTGAATTCAAATAACTCACCTGATGCTGCAACCAGGTATTTGTCATCTGAATAAGAAGCAACCAACGATACTCTTTTTCCACTAAAATAAGTTACCTCTCTTATTTTTCTTTCATTGCTATCGTACAACCAAAGTCCGTTGCCGGTGCAAAACCAGGTATAAGTGTCAACTTTAAGATTTATTAAGGCGCCCATTTGAATAGAGTCGGACAAAGAGAAAATGCGTTGAAAATGATTGTTGCCTTCATCGAAAGAAAATATTTGCCCTTTTGATGTAAAGGCCCAAATATTTTTATTGAGGTCTGTTATTAATTTTACTATCTGAAAAGTAATTTCCCCATCATCTCCCGGGTAACCATAGTTTACTATATTTTCCCCATCAAATCGATCAATCCCAACCTTAGTAGAAACCCAAATAAAACCGTTTTTATCCTGTACAATATCATAAGCCTGATAACTGCTAAGACCTTCTTCAACACCAACATTGTAGAATTTTTGTGCTGATAAAGCCATGCTCATGAAAAGAAATATAATATAAACCAGAATTCTCATACACATCAAAAATAAAATATTTATTAAGTTTATTCTAGTCTGAATGAAAATTTGAAAATAGAATTAATCGGAATTGTATGGTTGTATCAAAAAATGACACCGTTATAAACTAGGATAATATCTTGATTTAGAATCATTGGATTATGTGTAGCCGAGACGAGCAATTAAAAAATTCAAATAGTAGAGATATCGTTACTATTTATCAGGTAGGTTTAGATATGTCTTTATATTCCTTCCTTATAATTTCTACCAAAGTATAAGGAAAAAGAGGCAAATTTCATTAACATTAGAAGAGAACAATCAATGTACAACTAATCAGCAAAAGATTTACTTTTGTTCATTACTTAGAACCACATGTTTTGAATCAACAACCATACAATCACTAATGCTACCAAGACCAAGAACCACTTTGGGATAACTACATTCTTTTTCAGTTCCTTTTCATGGTTTGCCAAAAGCCATTCAAGGCGATCGGTGTTTAATGTTGCTTTTACACCTGTTGTTTTTAGTTTTTCAAGCTGCTTGGCAATTTCCGGAGCAATATCATTAATGTTTTTACTTGTTTCTCGTAGCATGTCGATTTCGTGAATTAGAATCTCCAGTAGCTTTTGTTGCGATAATTGTTTTCTCATGGTTTAAATTCTGAATTTGTTTTTATGTGCATCTATTTGATTTCTCTGGTACTCTTTCCTGTACTGATTTCTATACCGAATATGGTGCTCGAAGTTTTGCTGAATTAGTTTCTGTAGGCGTGCAGCACTAAAGGAACGGTCTACCGAACTGGCTTTAATGGATTCTTTTCCGATATGAAATTTTAGCCCCACTACTTTACCATTCGAAGCTTGTTTTAAGTGGCAACGAATGCCAAGGTGCTGCATCATCTCAGCATATTCAAAAATATTGCGTGGGTTATGCAGTAGTACTCTGCTATGTGCTTCTTTTATCTGCGTACGAAGGCGCGTTTCTTTTTCTATTTGTATTTCTTTTGCGGTTTTAAAGCCTCTGGCTTTCACCATACTCTCGGCAATGCGTTGCGCCTTCTTGCTAATGAAATGGTCTTTGTAAGCTCTCCCGTTATAATCAATCCGGTTCACAAAAATGTGTAGGTGTTGGTGGTCCTTGTTACAATGCAGAAATGTAATCGACTGGTTTTCTTTAAGGTTCATCCTTGAAAGAAAATCATCTGAAAGATTTTTGAAATCTTGATTAGTAAGTTTGTTGCCCACCGGAATAGACGGGCTAAGCACAAACGAAATTGTATTTCGTTGGCAGCGTGCATTCAAATTTTGAAAAACCCGGAATTCTTTTGCAATTTCTTTTCCGTTTTCACCAATTACGTTGTTGCGGCTAATTTCAACTGCACCCTGTTTCTCCTTGGCATAATCGATGGCATTGGAGGCATGTGATATGCTTTTTCCTTTTCCAATCATTGTTCAAATTTTCCAAGGTGTTTTTTAATCTGCTTAATCACTTCTTCCAGTTCATACAAAATCATATCGTTTTTATGGAAGTGTTTACTTTTTATCAAATTACCGATGGATTTGAAATTCCGGTGGTAGGCGTGGAGGTTGTTGTAAACTTCCAATTCTTCCGGTGAAAACCGGAGCGTAACTTTCATGTTCATAGCAGCACGGCGCGAAAATTCGCTGGTGCTTAAACCACATTCTTTTGCTGCCAGGGCAATGGTTTTCTTTTCTGAACGGCTTACCCTAAATGAAATATATTTTGTTCTGACATTCATAATTGAAAAAATTTAGCATTAAACTTTAAATGGGATTTTTTCTTCTTTGCGAGCTTGGGAGCAAAGCAAGAGATGCCAAAAGTGCAACGTTGGCACCTCTTGAAATAGCTAACCGCTAAAGCCTATGTTGCCGCCGATTCAGCGCGGTTAGGTATTCGTTCAGGTCTTTTGTGAAACTGTAAATTGCAGACATGTCAACACTGTTCGGAAGGTCTGCCAATAACTGTTTTGTGGCTTTTTTACCTGCAAGGTCATTATCTAAATACAGTCCGACTTTAGTATATCTGGATGCAATATTTTTAATTCGGCTAACAAACGAAACAGAATTCAAAACGATAAAATCCGACTTTTTGGGTAGGTCAGAATAAAGCGAAATCAGGCTGAAGAAATCAAACATTCCTTCGGTGATTGCCAGCTTGTTATTTGCTTTAGAAAAGAAGGAAAAACCTTTTGGAGCTGCAGCATTTTTATAATATGAGTTTCGAAGCTCCCAGCCGCCGGAAACATTTTTCAATCCTATAGCAAAATAGGTTGAGTTTTTAAAAGAGTAATGAACTTGTTTTGCGTATTTCGTTACTTGCTTCGGATTAACTTTTCGTTTCACTAAATAATTAAGTAGGGCTGGATGTTGAATCGGCAAAACCTTTTCAATCCTAATTTCATCTTCCGGTTTCAACACTGCAAAAATTTTTTGCTGTTGAAAAGAGAAAGATGGAATTGTATTTTCGAGAATAGCTAATGATTCCTGTACGGTACATTGGTGTTTCATTTCAATTACCAAGTCGATAATATTTCCTCCTTTACCAAGACCGTGGTCGTACCATCGGTTCAAAATCTTCGATACTTTAAAAGATGGAGTACTTTCTTTACGAATCGGACTTAAATCCCAGGCTTCTTTGTGGTTTTCCCGGAGAGGGGAAAATCCGTTCTTTTTCAGAAATTCAATGATTGATATTTCACGAGCGGTATTGCATTGTAGTTTTTCTTTTTTCATTAGCAGTATTCCTCCATATTTTTTGATGATTTGATGAGAGGTGGCTTAAGTGGTATGATAATCAATTGTTTATGCCACATCATTTTTTCATCAATTCATCACTTTTGTTTTTCATTCTTTTAGCATCTCTCATCATTTTTTATTTTGATGAGACTTTGATGAGCTTTTGATGAGTATTTATTCTCCTGATAACCAGAAGAATAATTTACTCTCTCATCGATTCATCAAAATTTTGAAGTAAAAATTCCTTTTTTACAGTGTAGTATCTTCCTGTGTTGGTTTCCCGGGTAATATCACCTTTGTTCCAAAGCGTAAATTTTTCGTAGGTCAGTGAGTTTTCTTTTGGAGTTATTCTCCATTCGTTTTTCAATAATCGCCTTATTTGTGTGAGGTCAGTTTTTACCCTTGTTTGGTTAACAGCATACATGGCATCCAGGGGGCAAAAATCGATTTCTTCCAAATCGTATTTATCCATTACCATTAACAGGATGTTGGCAAGCTCCTTTTCAACCCGGCTCCGGTTATGTTTTATCAGGTTTTGTAAAGCTTTGGTTCTGATTTGCGATGGAGTAAACCACATTCGGGTATGGTTTGGAGTTGATAGTTTCCGCTTATTCAGGAAAAACAGAAACGCAGGAATTTCTGCAATCAGCTTTTGAAGTAGGTGAGTATCTTCCAATTTAAACTTCGTGATTTTTCTGACCCAAAATCGTTCTTCAGCTGCATCGATTTTTATAAAGTTGTCTTCGTTGTTACTGCATAAAATAAATTTTCCGAAGAATTCGGCTTCAATTTTGTCCTTGCCTTTTGCTTCCAACTTATTGTAATTGGTTGTGCTCAGGTATTTTATTCGCTCGGTTAATTCTTCTTTGTTAAAAAGAACTTCATCTATACAAATCAGAAGTTTGTTTGTCCAATCGGAATTAAACTGGCTGCCAAAACTATCGTTTGTCAAATAGGTCAGGTTGTTTTCAAAAATGGTTTTCAGCCACTTCAGGAAAGTAGTTTTACCAGTTGACCTCTCTTTTGACACCAAACAAAGAATGGGCAGTATCTGAACCGGTTTTTGATATATTAGCTGGAGATAATCTAAACCTAAATCAAACTGGTCGCCGAAAATGTGTCTCACAAAAAGTTTTGAAACTTCAATTGAACTGTCTTTGGGCTCATTACTCAATGGCGAATACTTGTTGTAAAAACCGGAACAAATCTGTTGAAAATTAGTATGGCTGGGAATGCAGGTAAAACCATCGTATTTTGGAATATCGGCAACAAATGTTTTACCATAATCTTGTTTGATGGTATCAATATTCCAAGGCACAAGAATTTCGTTAAAATCACCGGAAATTGTTGGTGCTTTTACTTTCTTGAAATATGAAGTGCCTACCCGTATGTATTGCATATCACTCATAACAGATTTAATTATGTGGATTAATATTTCCTGTTCCTGGATAGAAGCTGGTTGAACTCTTCTTCGGTTTCCAGTTCTTCTTTCGATATGCCCATTAACCACCGGTCAATGTCTTCTTTGTAAAAGAACTTTTGCCGGATGTTGGCGTTTGTCCCGGTCGGGATTAGCTTTTTGCTAAGCAGTTTGTAGATTTTGCTTTTCGACAGCCAGGTATATTGGGCGAGCTCTTCAACATTTAGAACTGTTTTGTTTTCGAATAACAGATTTTTAATCTGTTTAAGTTCGCTTAAAACTTGTTTTGAAAGAATTGCTGTGTTTTCCATATTGCTATATTTTGTTGATAAATGACGCTTGATGCCTTAGAAATTCATCAGCAAATATATAGGTGCATGTGCCTGTCAGTCAAGACGGTAATTTAAATTACGGGGAAGTTACGGGAGAAATACCCTCTATCGTGAAAGAATGTTTTGAAAAGGCTTCAGATTTTCAGAAAATTCCAATTCACTTTCATTTACCCACTCTGAAAACCGCGAGTTTAAACTCGCCCTATTTACCTTTGAGCCATTTAAAGTGAATGTGGATTCAATAAATTTAAAGAGCATTTCTTTACGCTCCTTTTTAAAATCTTTGATACCGCCAACAATTATCAAATGAAGAATTCGGAATAGCTTTTTATAATCGGCTGCTGACTTATTTGCGGAAACCAATTTGAAATCGATTTTGTTTTTTGGTTTGAGGTTGTTAAGAACCAGGTTTAAGTTTTTCGTGTCATTTTGAGAGAATCCTAAATCGGTTAACGAAATTCCATTAAGGTTACTGCGGTTAAATTGAAGGTTGGTGAAAAGACCATTCCTTTTTAATCTTCTGGCTTCATTCATAGAGCCAATGAAAAGCAAAGCCAAGAACAATGCAATAATGGTTAACGTTGAGTAGAGAAAAATCTGAATGGTAGAAAATCCCATTCCCCAAAACCCAATCAATAGGACAGTTAAACATACAAGCAGGATAAAAATGACAATTGAATTGTGGCTACGAAAAATCCGCAAATGAAACAACCTCCTCAGTTTTTGATTGAGCAGATACAAAAGCAGCCCTGATTTCCGAATGATTGTTTCCATCTTAATGCATTTGAGCATAAATCCCATCAATTATCTCTGCCTATTTCTTTTTTCAGCAGCATTGATAATTAGTGCATTAAAATTAATAAATCCAACAAATGAAATCAAATGAAAATCGGTATTGGCTTTCACTTTACCCTCATTTGGTATGATTTGTCTGCCCAAATGTTGAAGAACATCTAAAAGTGTATTGTATTTGGTACTTTTTGGTGGTTTCTGGTTGATGATTTTGTTGTACCCATGTTGTCCCCGCCTGAAATGACGAAGGCACCTCCATCGCTGAAAGTGCCTTGTTTATTTAGTGGGCCCACCTGGGCTTGAACCAGGGACCCCCTGATTATGAGTCGTATTCCATATTTATCTATCTCTGACTAGAGATTTCTGAATCCCCTTTGTATAGCCCTTTCCGTGGGGCTTTTGTTGTTTGTAAATATCTATAAAAATCTTGAATTAAATTAATAATGTTGGTACTTTTGTTGGTACTATAAAATTCTACGCTATGAATTTACCTAAATTGATTCACCCTGAGTTTAATGAAAATGAATTGAAAGCCCGTAAGGTTTCTTTGATTGCATTTTTTGACACAGCTCGGAAAAGAAAGGACGGTACTTCTACCGTTAAATTGCAAATCCTCCACAATAGACAAAAGAAGCTGTATTCTACTGGCTTTAACATGTCGAAAGATGACTATGTAAAACTATGTGCTCACAAACCTAATGCTGAATTACGTGAAAAAAGGAAGTTTATTTTCGGTTATCTCCGCAGGGCTTATGATATTATTTTGGAATTGGATAGATTCTCATTTGATGAGTTTGATAAAAAATATAATTCCAGAAGAAAAAACAGTAACATCTTAACTTATTTCAAAAGTTATATTGAGCTTTTAAGTGATGAAGAACGTTTTTCTTCTGCGTCTAGCTATACTGGTGCAATGAACAAACTTATCGCGTTTAAAGGTGCCAATACCAAGTGTATTTACTTCTCTGATATAAATGTTTCTTTTCTGAAGAAATTTGAGAAGTGGATGATCGGTAATGGCGCTTCTGTTTCTACTGTTGGAATTTATTGCCGGAATATAAGGACTTTGTTTAATCAAGCCATAAGGAATGGTGATACTTCCAGGGATAATTATCCTTTTGGAAGTCATAGTCATGGTCTTTATCCCATTCCTCAAACGCGTAACATCAAAAAGAGCCTTTCTTTAGCTGACTTAAAGAAGTTGACTGAATATTTACCGGAGAATGACCAAGAGGCCTTTTATCTTGATATGTGGTTGTTTTCTTATATGGGAAATGGTATGAATCCAAGAGATATGCTCAGGTTGCGTAACCTTAATGTTATTGATGCGGATACAATTTACTTCCATCGTTCTAAAACTGCTAATTCTAACCGCAGGTCAAAACCGATTGTTATTAAACTGCTTGAGCGTAGTAAGGCAATTCTTGCTAAGCACCGCTCAATAAGTATAGATGATAATGACTATCTATTCCCTATTTTAACTGGTGATGAATCTCCAGAGGTTGAACATAAAAGGATTAAGCAGTTTGTTAAGCAAATGAATAAATATATGGATCGTATTCGTTTGAAGTTGGGCATTGAGCAGAAGATCACTTCTATCTTCGCTCGTCACTCTTTTGCTACTGTCTCAAAACGCTCTGGTGTTGGCACGGATTATATTGCCGAATCTTTAGGGCATTCCAACCTTCAAACCACTGAGAGTTACTTAGATTCCTTTGAAGATGAAACCCGTATTGAGAATACCAAGAAATTGCTTGATTTTGACTAATAAAAAACCACCTACTTGATTGTAGGTGGTTAGTAATTTAATTTACTTTATAAATTGTTATTTATGAGTGTAAATCATTTTTTGTCGGCTACCTTATTATTCCTATTTTCCTTATTCTTTTTTAGTACTCGTTCTTCAATGTCTTGTTTTATTTCTTCGTCAGTCTTTTCTTTTACTGATAGTTTATCCAGTTCTTCTCTCGTGAAGAATCTTTTATTTCCGTTCTTATATCCTTTGATTTTTTTGTCTGTCTGATATTTTCGTATTGTTGAAACACCCATTCCCAGATACTCGGCAGCACCTATTACGGTAAAGTCTCCTTTCCCATTTCGCTTTTGCTTTTCTCGCTTATTCCTTGCGGTTTTGTCTTTTGGATTGTTAGCGTCTTTTTGTTGAACTTCAACTCTCTCTAAGTCTTGTTGCTGAGTCATTTTAGAACTGATAATGACGCTTATTCGTTCCTGATCTTCACTTTGAAGATTAGTTCCTATCTCCTCCCATAGCTGTTTTTTTATGTCTCCGATGACCATTAGATATAGTCTCCTTTGTCGGATGTAGTTTAATACTCGGTTTATTAAAGACTTTTGATTTGTGCTTGTAGCGCTTTCGATATTTAAAACCATGATATTTAATTTTTAATTCATGGTTCAAATTTGCTGCTTCTAAATCCTACGGTTTGCACATTTTGTTTTCCTTTTGTGCAATCTAATTTTAGCTAACCAAGCTGTCCTGAACCTTTCTCACTATTCGCTTTAATTCTGGTTCGGAATAGTCTCCTCCTTTTGAATATCTGATTCCTATTGTTTGCGCAAAGGTGTTTTTTACAATACTCTGTACTTTCTCATCCGTAAGTTCTATTTCCTTATAAAAATCCTTATAGTATAGTAAGCGGATTAAGTTCCCGATGAATTTTTTACTGTATTCTTTTGTTATAATCCATTTTTTGGAGTCCTTGTCGATTATTTCTTCTTCTACTAAGATATTTATTATTGCATGGTAATGGGCTTCCGTTTTTGTAACATCTCTCAAGTGTGGATCTTCTGGGATTATAGGTGCATATTCTTCCAGGATATCTTCGTAGGCTCCATATTCTGCTATCTGCTTCCCCGCCTGATCTATTCCTTTGTGACTAAAATCAAACTCTTTCCCGTCATCATTTTCTACAATAAGCCCCGGTGTTGGATTGAATAGTTGGAGATAAAATTCGAACTTAAAGTGTAGAAGTATCTCTCTTCCTATTTCATTTTTTGTTATTTCCTTTTTCAGCCTACTAAGTTCTTCTGTTAGGAATTTCACCTTCTGGGCTGCACTAAAATTTTCTGTTTCCAGATATGCTTTTATTTCTTGCTTTTTTGTGTGTAATGCCGTAAAATGTTCTTTGAATTTGGTCCAGTCTAATTTATCAAACCACTCACGTGTCTCTGGTTTTATTTTTTCTTCCGGACTTAATTTCTCAAATAATTGTTCTCGTGCTAGTATGGTTTGAGTTTCATAGTTAGATACTTCATCTATTATTTCTTCTTGTTGCTTTCCCTCGATACTCTCTACAGCTTTTGCAATAAGCTCTCTATTTTTTTCTTGCTTAGTTCTTATTCTCATTTGTGTTTATCCTGTTATGATGTTGTTCGCTTCTTAGGTTTTAAATATATCATTTTATTATTTCTCAACAACGAGATTGTATAAGACCTACGCTGGTTTGGGATATGGTTTATTTCTTACCTGGCGTAGCAGATGCCTAAACAAATTCCCTTGGCTAGAGGGTAGCTATTTATGTCGTTTGATAAATTAAAAACATTAGCTCTTGCTGAAATTCAAGTTCAGTATTCTAATAATATTAAGTCGTCGGATAGAGTCAAAATTACTAGCTCTAGAGACGCTGAAAGAGCTTTTAGAGAGGTATGGGAGCAACCTTTACAGCACCGGGAGTCTTTCTATGTCCTGTTTTTAGATCGCTCTAATTCGGTATTAGGTTTCTTTCTCGTTAGCTTGGGTGGAGTATCCGGCACTGTGGTTGATCAAAAGTTAATCTTTCAGACTGCCTTGAAAGTTAACGCTAGCTCCGTTATTGCTGCTCATAACCATCCATCGAATAATCTTGAGCCCAGTCAGGCTGATCTTAACATTACTCGCAAGATTAAAGAGTCCGGGGTGCTTCTGGATATTCCCTTACTGGACCATCTTATTATCTGTCAGGAAAACTATCGTTCGCTGGCGGATGACGGTTATTTATAGTTTGTTAGTGCTGCTCGTTAGTGAACTTCACTGGTGAGCTGCACTTTTCTTTTTTAATCCAGATTAAATTTGACCACCCACACCTTTAAACTTCTCAACAAATGCACTGATTTTTTGAAATACACTATGCTTCTTTGTTAAGTATTGCGGATTTAACGGACTCATTTTAGGCAACAGTGCATTGAGCTCAGTACCATTTTCACTGGCGTATTCGCGTCTTAATGAAGTTGTGATGTATCGTTTTGCTTCTTCTTCATTTAAATTCTCATCAACAATAAGTTCCGTTGCTTCTGCCTTCTGCTTACTCTGTGCATAAGAAAAGAACGCATCTATAATTGTTGCTTTATCAGGAATGGTGTTAAGGTCGGTGCTATTGATAAAATCTACTACTAAGCTTTCCTTTGCTCTATTGCCTACACTTGCACGTATTACACGGCGTATTTCTTCAACTAATTCTACCTTGTTCTTAGTCTTTTTGTTGTGCTCAAAAATTAGTTCCAGGATATAGTCCAGGTTTATCTCTTGTGATTTAAGCAAATCAACTTCAAAGACTACATCATCCCAATCAATATCTGATTCCTCCGTTTCTTTGCTGCTTTTCTCACGTCGGAGCCAGTCACGTATGTCATTGTAGGTGGATCGATAGTCTTGAATAGTTCGTTCTGCTATCATTTCGATCTCTTGCATTGCAGCTATGTCGTCATCTGTTACAAAGTGTTTTTCTTTGAATTCTTCAATAGCTGTTGGGTCGTCTATGTTTATTGATTTCAATGCTTTGAGATGGGTGAATTCATCATAGTTTTGGAGGATATTTTCAACACGTAAGTATTCTCCAAAAAGTTTTGAGAACTCTTTTTTATCTTTCTCTGTGACAATCTCATCTGGTTTAGGAAACTTTTCGTTTAACTCTCTTACTACCTCTATATACCCTCGTCGTGCTTTCCCTGTTGCAATATCTGTAAAGCCTTCCAAATACTCTTTATAGCTTTTCTCCAGCACTACATCTCTGGTACTGTTATCTCCAAATAGGGTGATAGCATCTATTGTCGCTATTTCTAGATCCCTGAAAGTTACTATATTCCCAAAGGTTTTGGTGGCGTTGTATATCCGATTTGTGCGTGAAAAGGCCTGCATTAATCCATGATATCGCAAGTTCTTGTCTACAAAAAGCGTATTGAGCGTGGGTGCATCAAAGCCCGTTAGAAACATTCCTACAACAATTAGGAGGTCTACTTCTTTGTTCTTTACTCGTTTGGCGAGGTCACGATAATAGTTTTGAAACTCTTTGCTATCAACCCCAAAACTGGTTCTAAACATCGCGTTGTAGTCTTTGATAGCAGATGTTAAAAATTCTTTTGCACTCGTATCCAGTGCAGTAGGTTCAAAGTTCTCATCTGGAATTTCTCCTGCCGCATTTTGCTCTTCGTTCGCTGCATATGAGAATATTGTAGCAATCTTTAGCGGTTTTTCTGTGTCCTTTTGTAGTTTGTTTATGGCTTCGTAATAACATTTTGCAGCATCTACACTACTCACGGCAAACATTGCATTAAACCCTTTATTACTCCCTTGTAATCGATGAGTTTTCTGCTTATAGTTCTGTAATATGTATTGAGAAATCTCTTTGATTCGAGTAGGATGTAGCAAGGCTTGTTTATTTTCAGCTGCTGTTAGTTTCTTCTCATCTTGCTCTGTCTCAATTGCCTTAAACCTTGGCCGTACATCATTGTAGTCTACCTTAAACTTAAGTACCTTTTCATCTCTAATCGCATCCGTTATTACGTAGGAATGTAGCTCACGTCCAAATACGCTTCCGGTAGTTTCTGCCCCTAATGCGTTTTCTGGAAAGATTGGTGTCCCGGTAAACCCAAACTGATAGTACTTCTTAAACTTCTTTTTGAGATTCTTTTGGGCCTCCCCAAATTGTGATCGATGCGCTTCGTCAAAGATAAAAACGACCTGCTTTTGGTAGATGGGAAGACCGTTCTCACTTTTCATGAGATTATTCAGTTTCTGTATTGTTGTGACAATGATTTTATTGTCCTCTTTCTCAATATTGCGTTTGAGACCTGCTGTACTCTCTGATCCATTAACACTATCTGGTGAAAAGCGTTGATACTCTTTCATTGTTTGAAAGTCGAGGTCTTTTCGATCTACTACAAAGAATACTTTATCAATAAACTCGAGTTCTGTCGCTAGACGTGCTGCCTTAAAGCTGGTGAGGGTTTTGCCTGATCCTGTGGTATGCCATATATAGCCTCCACTTTCAGTTGTAGACCACTTTTTAGCTTGATATGAACTTGTTATTTTCCATAAGATACGTTCGGTTGCTGCTATCTGGTAGGGGCGCATCACCAGGAGCGTATTACTGATATCAAATACTGAATATCCCAATAGTACCTTTAATAGCGTGTTTTTCTGAAAGAATGTTGCTGTAAAGTCTTTTAGGTCTTTGATTAGGCTGTTATTGGCCTTCGCCCAGTTCATGGTGAAATCGAAACTATTTTTATTACGTTCTACCGTATTTGCAAAATAGCGGCTATCGGTACCATTTGAGATGACAAAAACCTGTAAGTACTTATAAAGTGAGTTGTTACTATTGAAGCTCTCTTTACTGTAACGATGTACCTGATTAAAAGCTTCGCGTATTGCAACTCCTCGTTTTTTTAGCTCTATTTGAACCAATGGTAATCCATTAACCAAAATGGTGACGTCATAGCGATTGGCTTCTGTTCCTTTCTGTTCAAACTGTGATATTACCTGGACTTTATTTCGAGCTATGTTTTTTTTATTGACTATGTAAATATTTTGGATATGGCCATCGTCAAATACAAAATCGTAGATGAAGTTATCATGTAGTTTTCTTGTTTTGTCTATAAGGTTATCGCTAGGCTTATCAAGATACTCCTCTACAAATCGTGCCCATTCACTTTCTGTAAACTCCATGTTGTTTAGAGTTTGCAGCTGAACTCTCACATTTGCAAGCATCTTTTCAGGTGTAGTAAGCTTTGGCAGGTACTCATAGCCCTGATTTTTTAAATCTTGGATGAATTCTTTCTCTAAGCCAGCCTCTGTTTGATAGCCTACTGGTGCTTCATTCATCTCTGAGAACTTTGTATATTTATCTAGAACAATGAAGTTATTTGATTCTGCTATGGGTTTATAGTTTGTCATTATACTTTTATGTTGTTTCTCTACTGAGCGATTTGAATCGATACATTGTATTTATTTCACGGACTAGGTATGCTAACACCCTTTTATCATTGTCTTCTATTACAGTGATTTCTTCACCTGAAAATTTCCCGTGGCTTGACAAGTTTATTATTCGGTTGAAATATGCTTCGCGCGATCCTTCCGTTTCTTCTGGTAATAGGTCTCTCCACTTTTCATATCCGAGAAATGTGGATGTCTTCTCTAATATATTACGTAGAAAATTAAAATGATATTTTTGAATTTCACCCGTTTCTATTGCTTTCTCTAGTTCTGAGAATAGGTAGAGGTGATAAGAGAATGGTGTATCACTGGATTGATTGACGAGCAAAAAAGTTCCGTCATACAACTTTTCTAAACGCTTTTTCTGTGAGTGTCTACTTCTATATCCTGTGCGGCTGTCTGAATTGTTAAATTCATTGTATAGCACGTTGTAAAATAATGGATTGTGCGTTGTAATTACAAATTTCAAATCAGACAGACTGGATTTTATTAATTGAGCTATATTTACAGCTAGTTCGATTAAGTGAGTATCATCTAATGAACTTACTGGATCGTCAATAAAAACATATTCTAAATCATTAAACTGATCGGTTTCCCGGTCTTCGGATTCGGGAGTATTTAATACTTCAACTACTTGTTCCAGTAGACTATAAAATACGCACCATATAAAGTTACTTTCTTCTCCCTTCGAGATTTTTACATTTTCTATACTCTCGTCATCGCCACTTTCTATTGAAAATGATACTTCCGTAAAATCAGGGCTGAATTTTGGTGTGATGGACTCACTTGTATAGTGTTGAAAATTTGATATTATGTTAGGGTCTTGCCCTTGCTCAGCAAGCACCCAATTTGTAAAATTGTTGGGTTGTATTTTTAGCTTTCTCTCTGAGTCTGCATCCAAATCATTGTCCCAGTAGAAGAGATCTTCGGTAAAGGCATTATAGTATAGTACTTTAACGCCTGATTCCTCGGGTTCTTCTGTATCAGAATCTTTTGGAGCTACCATTTCTTTAAACTCTCGTGACAGGCGTGTTTTGCCGACACCATTAAATGCGTAGATTAATTGTACTTTTTTATTGGTATCCTTGATATTTTGTGCGATTTCGGCTAGTGACTGTCCCATACTATGCGTTTATTTCTTCTTTGGGGAATGTTAGTAACTTATCTCGGTAGTAATCATACTGCTTTCTTCGAAGCTCTATCTCTTGTGGCAAATCTTTACTAATTGATGTCGTTAGTGTTTCTAACTTTTCGAGGAGAGTGACAATTTTTTCTTGTGTTTCGAGAGGTGGTACTGGAAATATAATCTTTGCTAAATCTTTTGCAGACACATCTATTACTTTTATTCCTTTCGCATATTTTCTTTTCTTTTTTTGAAACATCGATGTTTGAGTGTAATAAGCAAAATACTTTCCGGTTATGGATTTACTCGGTTTAAAAATGGTCGCATGACCACCTGTCACTGCGGTTTCTTTTCCCAAATATACAACTGATTTTCCTACATCCTCAAGGTTTTCACTTGTATTGGTAACGATGACATCACCAGCATTTACTTTTTTGAGCTTTTTTGCTGTTTCTGGGGATACAAATGATATTGTCTCCTTTGTTTGTGTTCCGTAATAGGTGTAAATTTGACCATAGTGTATCGCTGGAATTCCTGTTTCTGTAAAGTCCGTTTTGGGTAAGCCATTCCCACGAACTAACTCTCCAACTTCGTCCAATTGCTTCCACTCAACTTCTTGCTCTCCAAAACTTAACAGCTTATCCAGAAAATAGTTATATTGCTTTTTGCGAGCAGTTAATTCTGCAGTTAGCTCAGCTGTTAGCTCAGTTGTTAGCTCTGTAAAGGTATCAAGGATGCGTATGATCTCTTTTTGGACTTCTACGGGGGCGATTGGTATTTGGACATTCAAAATTTGATTTTTGCGTAAATTTGTCTGGTCAACACCATTATCGTACTTGGTTAACTGTTTCGTTCTATTTAAGTAATAATTTAGAAACCTAGGTAATATTTTTGTTTTGTTTTTAATTGTTATTCCGCCAATTCGCTGATTTAGTGTATACTTTTCATCTTCATCAACTAGAAAGGTTCTTGCGAGGGCTTTCCCATTAGGCAAATCACTCATTACGATTAAAATATCATCGACAATTAGTGGACAAATCTGTCTATTGGAATATTTTACTACTTTGCCACTTGTTGATATAAATCTTGAATTTACAACTATGTATTTTCCATCCTCGGTAATATCTTTTTCATGTCCTTTGCCATTTGAGAACATTGCAATTTCTCCCAAAGGTTTCCAATTCAGCTTAATTCCTTTTAATAATTTCTCTGGATAACTCATGCCTCTATTTCTTTTATTATCCCCTCAATATCAGCTCGAAGCGCATCTATTTTACTCGTTGTAGCAGAAATATCCTGTTTCAACTTTACAATGTCTATCTTCTCATTTGTATCCTTTGCTTCTACATAGGTGCTTACAGAGAGATTATACTCATTTTCTACAATAGCCTCATACTTTACAGATTTTACTACATAGTCCTTATCTTCTTTGTTGTCAAACATTTCCATGATCTGTTCTATGTGCTCGTCAGTAAGTACATTATTATTGGTTTCTTTTTTAAAGAATTTTTCACTGCTTACATCTATGAACTGGATTTTATTGTCACTCTTATGTTTTGAAAGAACAAGGATATTTACGGCAATAGAAGTACCATAGAAAAGGTTTGGAGCTAAAGAGATAACAGTTTCTACAAAATTATTTTCTACCAGATACTTCCTAATCTTCTGTTCTGCGCCACCACGATAAAATATGCCAGGGAAACATACAATAGCAGCCCTTCCTTTACTTGACAGATAACTAAGCGCATGTAGCACAAATGCAAAGTCTGCTTTCGATTTTGGGGCTAGCACTCCGGCAGGTGCAAAACGGTCATCATTGATTAGGGTTGGGTCATCGCTACCGATCCATTTTACTGAATACGGTGGATTGGAAACTATAGCGTCAAATGGTTTTTCATCACCTAAGTGTGGATCTGTGAGGGTATCACCGAGCACAATATTGAACTTGTCGTAATTGATGTTATGTAGAAACATATTCATTCGAGCTAGGTTGTAGGTTGTGTGGTTTATCTCCTGACCATAGAAGCCATCTTCGATTATATGGTTATCAAAGTGTTTTTTAGCTTGAAGTAACAGTGAACCGGAACCAGCCGCTGGATCATATATCTTATTCACAGTTTCCTGTTTGTGCATCGCCAGTTGTGCTATAAGTTTAGAGACATTCTGTGGCGTGAAAAATTCGCCTCCCGACTTTCCTGCGTTTGCTGCATAATTTGAGATAAGAAACTCATATGCATCTCCAAAGAGATCTATTTGATTGTCTTCAAAGTTTCCGAAGTTTAATTCGGCTACCCCTTTTAGAACTGCCGCTAAACGTTTGTTTTTATTTTCTACAGTATTACCCAGTCGATTACTTGTTGTGTCAAAATCTGCAAACAGGCCTTTTATATCCTGTTCTGATGGATATCCATTAGCGGAGCTCTCTATAGCTGAAAATATTTCAGCTAAATCTGTATTTAGGTTTGCATTACTATTAGCTTTTCTCTCTACATTAACAAAAAGCTGGCTTGGATATATAAAGTAACCTTTTGTCTTAATGGCGTCATCTTTTATCTCAGGCGTTATCACATCATCAGTGAGCTTTGCATAATCAATGCTTTCGTCTCCCCCCTCAATGTAGTTGGTAAAATTCTCACTAATGAAGCGATAGAAGAGTGTTCCTAAAACAAATTGTTTAAAATCCCATCCGTCTACTGAACCACGAACTTCGTTGGCTATCTTCCATATTTTAGCTTGTAATTCTGCTCTCTGAATTGCACTTGTCATTCTTTCTTTTTATTTCGTTATTTTTCCTTATATAGTCGTTTATTGGCTTGGTGATTCGGTATTTGCGAGTTGTTTACTAGTTCGCGTTTCTCATTTTTCTGGTTTTTTTGTACATTTTTTCTGTTAACTGTGCTATTTGGAATTAGCAAACTCAAATATAATAAACTGTTTTGGTTATGTATGCCGAAATGGATTATCGTTTTAATGTATAGGGATTATATACCCGTGACTAGCTGTGTTAGTTTGTGCTGGATTTTTGTTACACGTAATGTTGTTTTTCTTTTGACGCTATGTTTAATAGTGGCTCGTTATTGCCGTCAACTTTCATCTTCAAAATTGCTCAGTAATTGAGGTTTTTCTCACGGAAATCCTGTATATTTTTTCAGAAATTTTGGGTATATATATTAAAGCCCCGACCTCATAGGATGAGCCCCCTGCCTTAATATGGCTGGGAAAACAAATAATATAGCAAGGGGGTGGGGTACCCTCACTTTGTTTTCTTCTATTTTCGTTTATTTAGTTTTAACGGCGTTTCGTTTGTAATTATGTTTCTTAGGGTATATGCGTTTTTCCCTTTAGGGCTTTTTGTATTTGTCTGGTCTTTAACATGTTCGTGGTGAAAGAAAATTTATTTTATTGTTGGTAGTTTAATTTTTATGTTTTACTTTTGGTGACCGCTCAACTAATGAAATGCTATGATATCAGAACAAACCTTTGATTCCATGGGGAAAATCGATAGAAAAATTGGATACAAACACACAGGCCATTTTGGTAAAGAAGATACTGGAGTTGATACGCATATTGAAGCACAGGAGGAATGTGATCCTTCTGATTCTGCTAATGACGAAGGTATTGTTGGAATGGGTGAGAAGCACATCAAAGGAACAAACAATTATTATTTTCAGTTAACTTAGTACGTTTGATGTACAAAATTGGCCCAAAGTTTTTCCTGAAATTAGAATTTCAGAACCAACTAAAGCAATTTAAGTTAACATGTAATTCAGAAACCAAGGTTTTTGATAATTGGGAGCACGCGACCAGGTACAGTCCAATTTACAATTTAACTTCAATTGAACCTCCTTCAGTGTTTATTGGAAAGTGGTTTGTAATTTTTTTGTACAGATGTAGGATCAATGAACTTGCCTTGTTAAAGTTAAACGGTTCGGTTCATGTTTTTGCTAGTAATGGATTAGCGAATGTGGTTTGCTTTACACAGAAATCCAAGCATATTTCTGGGTTAATTAACTGGGCCGTTCGTAAAGGATTGAAATATGAAAAATGGAACTTAACTGATTCTATTATTACTAGAAGTAGTCACTCCAAATACGATAACTTTAAGTTTGATTTTAAACGCCTTTCTCCTTCCAACAAGGTTATTAAATCTTTGTACTTCGAATACCTTTCAAATTTTTTATCGATTTATCAAAATATCTTTCACTTTGTGCCTGAGTATGGAGCTCATTTCTTACAGTTAAATTCCAAGGTTCATAGCTTTATTGAAAGTAAAATTTCTCCAGATGAAGAGAAAATTGAATTCTTAATCTCCTTGAATGCTGGTCTTTCTCGTTTGTATGGTCAAACCTTTAGCGTTTGTACCAATATTCTTTATAATTATTGTCCGGTTCAAAATCATAGTTTGTTAGGGATTGGCAGTAGTAACCTAGCTCTTCTAAACTTCAGTAGGTTCTATGAAAAGGTTATTGGAGAAGAATTTATCCCAGATAAGATTCTTGAATTAAGGAAAATTGATGTTGACAGGGAATTAGTTTATTTTAAGGACGACCAACTTGAATTATCTGAGTTTTACCAAAATGAGTTTATAAATCTGGTTGATTTCAATGGGAGTCCGAAAGCTGTACCTGTTGTTCCTTTTTTTAGCGCGAGAGATGGATTTAAAAGTGGTAATAGAATCAATATCAGTGTGCCCTTAATAGCTATTTTTAGCTGTAATACCCTTAGTTGGAATTTATTAACTCTTACGCATGAACTGTCTCATTTGCAAGTGAGAGGTTGTCTTTCTCATATTTGGCCTGATCCTAACGATGAAGTTGAGATCAATTATGTGAAAGAATTGCTCAAAGATCCTAAGACAAATGTTCGCAATTATTTAGATTATGCAAAAGAATTGATTGGAACAGCAGTTATATGGATTAATGAAACCAATAACGGTGTTTTTGATTTTTCACGCCTAAAGGGAAAGAAGCTTAGTCCGAAATTTACTACGCGGTTATTAATTGATATTGATGAAACTATTACTCATATTTTCGATTTCTTATATTTTTATGATGGTGATATTAACAAATATCTCAGATCGATCTGGGCTTCTTGGATAACTATTCCCTATATTGAGGATCGGATCGAAGATTATATTGTAAGAACTGGGACTGCAATTTTAAGTGATAACTTGCATGAAA
Source organism: uncultured Draconibacterium sp. (assembly GCF_963676735.1). Classification (NCBI taxonomy): domain Bacteria; kingdom Pseudomonadati; phylum Bacteroidota; class Bacteroidia; order Marinilabiliales; family Prolixibacteraceae; genus Draconibacterium; species uncultured Draconibacterium sp. Next base: position 4,918,892 of record NZ_OY781464.1, read on the forward strand.
AAGATTGGGCAAAATTTGTTGAAGTACAGTTGTTAAAATGGTTTCGAATTTTGCGTAAGGATAGTAATCATAGTTATTATAAAATTGCGTTGGACCATTTTCGAAATAAACAATTTAAGAAAAGAATTATAAATAAAATTACAGCTAGGATTCCTTTAATCGTTTTTACTCGAACTTTCTTATATTCAACCAAGATTTCGGGGAAGGTAAATAAGGAATTGAAGGTTTATAGTGATCATAGTAACAAAGAAGGGTACAGATTAATTGTACGTGAGTTTGATATGAGGGATGGTCCGATTACTAATCCTTTTAGTTTTCTTAATGAATTTAGTAAGGATCAGTATAGTTCTGAAAAAAATTCATTATGGATATTAAGTCATTTGTCTTTTATTACGTTTAAAATTGGTGATAAGTGATTATACCTAAAGAAATAAAATACTTGTCTGGCTGGATATACCAAAACAATACTCAGTGTTCCGTCTTTAATATGTTAAAGACTATTTCTGTTTTTAATCTTAAAGATTATAAGAAACTTGATTGGAATAGAGGGATTATAGAGAGTGATACAAGTCTCTTGGGTGAAGAAGAATTCAAACAATCTTATCGCTATAGTTACTTTTTTAGAGAAAGTAAGGATTTTGGGACACTTATTTTGTTAACACAGAATAAAGAGATTACTAGTTTTATTCATAATCTGTTATTTGCTAAATCTAAAGATTTTTTAGTTATTGGTGTTGAAACCCACAAAATAGTACATAAGATATTAGCTGGGCAATCGCATTATTTAACCACTACTATTCACGCACGTATTGCAGGAATGAGACAAAAGGTTAACTCTATATCTCTGTATGGGATGGATGTTATTCGTTCTCCTATTTATAGGGAATATGAGAATAATTTAGAGCTTACTTCATGCGGTTTGGGAATTGAAGATCGAAGTTCTTATAACGGATACACTGAGATTTTAAAGGTTTCAAATGATGGAACTTTATCTTTTCCTTGCAAAGACCCTAAGGTGTTCAAACGCGTAGATAGGGTTTTAAACTTTATTTATGATTGTTTTAATTTTTACCAATAATGAAATGGCAATTTCTTAAAAGTGACCCTGATAATGTAATTGATTACATTGCGGATGAGCTCATTAACTCTCGTTTAATGATTGTTTTAGGCTCAGGGATTTCGTTGGCTTTGAATATTCCTTCTTGGGACAAACTTGTTGAAGAGATGTGCAACTTAGCTGGTGTTGAGTATGGCGCTTCAAATGATAAGTATGTCTTGATGAAATATTGCAAGGCGAAATTGGGTAGTAATTATATTTCTACTGTTAAAGATGTTCTTTATGCAAGGTATAATCCACAATTGAAAGAGATTGCAGGAAATGAGTTATTGGTAGCTTTGGGAGCTTTGATTATTGGCTCAAAGAGAGGTAAGGCAACTAATGTTATCACATACAACTATGACGATGTTTTAGAAACATATTTGCTTTATCACGGCTATATGCCTAATGTTATTTCACAAGTACCGTATGTAAAAATTGATGCTGATGTGCAGGTTTATCATCCTCATGGATATCTGCCTAAATATTTTGGTGAAGACAGTAAAATTGTTTTAGACCAAGATTCTTACTCAGATTCCGGGAATATACTTGATCCAATTTACAGGGAGATTGAGTCTGCGGCTTTATCTTCTACACTTTTGATGATTGGTACTTCTGGTGAAGACAATAATATCAATAGTCTTTTGGTAAATGTAAAAAAGAGTCATATTTCTAATTCCGATGTTAGTAGAATTGTCGGTTTTATATTTAAGTTAGATAGTGACTTAAAAGACTATGAGGAGAATGCTTTTAAGGAAAAAGGTATATTTTGCATACGTATTACTGACTATTCAGAAATTCCAAACTATATATCTAAAATTTGTAGAAAAGCACTTTTGAAGTTTTATTCTGATTCTGATAATTTCCTCTTTTCGGAGATTGACAAATCTTAATTTGTTATCTCTTCTATTTCTACTGTTATGTCTATAGTTTTTTGCGTATGCATGAGAGAGACTTTGAGATTACTTTAATCCCCACGTCTATTTTCTTTGGGGAATCATATATTATTTAGAGCCCCTGGGGTACCCTCTAAGTGTTTTTTGGTTACTATTCAAAATTGATTTTTGCTTTTGTATTTATCATTTCCAGAAACGTTATTACCTTTAGCTTCCGTATTAAAAAACCATTTGCGAATGAGATAAACCTTTAGAGGTAGATAAAATATTATTGTGACTGCAATTGTCCGGTACCAGAAAAATCCGCCAGATTTAATGAATACACCGAGGAAAATAGCAGGACGGTTAACGTATGGGCGTAACCGGCTTGTTGGTGTATGGGCTTCTGGCGGAGCCTCTCTGGTTGACAAGTTTGGTTGCGCCTTCTTGTTTTAACGACATATGCAGAAACCATAACCTGTTTATACCGAATTTAAAATATGCGTTGCTTACCTGAATCAGGAAACCGCCAGTGTAGTTTTATACACCCAGGTAGCTTACGTTGAGGCGTGGGCTGTTCGTACTGATTAATTGGTAAGTTCAGCCCTTCGCTTCTAAAATAAACCCCTTCTCAGGCTGTGGGAGGACTATTTAATTTGTTATGAAAAACTTTTTTAAATCATGCCTTGTGTCTCTATGTTTTATGGTTCTGCTATCTAATTGTGATGAATCTGACACTTCCCCGAATGTCTCGCCCATAGAATTTAATCCTAACAGAACTTATGGTACTATGACTGACCAAGATGGGAATGTCTATAAAACCATCCAGATAGGCGAACAAACCTGGATGGCTGAGAATTTGAGGGTTACTACTTTCAGAAATGGAGAACTAATTCAAATGGTTGATGAGAGCGAGGATTGGGAAAATTTAGATACCCCCGCCTATTGTGTCCCCCTTGATAAGAATGCTTATAGAGATGTTTATGGGCTTTTGTATAATAAATATGTTTGTTCTGATGATAGGCTCATTGCGCCTGAAGGTTGGCATATCCCTAATCGTGATGATTGGTATGAATTAAGTAATTTTTTAGGTAGTGGTAGTCTTGCTGGTAGAAAGATGAAAGAGCAAGGATTTTCTCACTGGGTTGATCCTGAAGATATTAACTTTCTAGGCGGTGATAATGATTCTGGGTTCACGGCACTTCCTGCAGGTTACAGAGTTAACAGTTACTATCGTTTTGGTCGTCAAGCTACTTGGTTTGTTGACTCTACGCCTTTAAGTGATGACCATATCTCGGTTGTCTCACTTTATGATCATATTAATGATCTAAATTTTCACGGATATGATGGTTATGTTGGTTTTAGTATTAGATGTGTTAAAGATGAATAATTCTTACATTATTTAGTTGTTGTGGTTTGTTACTTTATTCATCGATTTAGTTTCTAGTTCAACATATATTTTAATATAAAAGGGCCCGGTTATTTAACGCCGAGCCCTTACTTGGTACCGCCAACTACAATTCGTTTTTTGATCTTGATTAGTGTCAGCTAGAATTGCAAAATCGCCCTATATATAACATTTTAATGTAAATAATGATGCCACTTTGTTGTGGTCATCCTATTGTCGCTATAGCTTGAGGTAGCATTGTTGGTCTGGTTTTTAGAATAGGTTTCTTTATTAGATATCCTCCTTTCCTAATTCCTGTTCGGTCTTTCTTCTTCTTACTTTCCACTTCAAAGAAGAATGCTATATCAATCGCCTTAACAGGTCTTTCGATGTTTAGTTTGTAGTATTCAGGAGCAAGTAGCTCACCGATCTTAGTGTTGAAATAGAACTTTCCGATTTCGAATTTATCGTTCAGACATCCGCGCAGGCTATTCAGCTTGTCATATTCGACTATTGCAGCTTTTAAATTCTTCTCAGACCGATTGCTGGCTGTTTGCATCTTTTCAGCTCCAAGTTTGCTATAGGCTTTTTTTAGTATCGGCATCTCCTTATCCAGTACCTTAATAAGCTCCTGTTTTAATTTAATGCTTTCCTGATCTGCTTTTTCGGGACCTGATTCCAGTAACTTCTTTGCGGCTATATACTTCTTAGTCAACTCGCGGATATGTGGCTTCTTTACGTATGTTAGTACTACGTTTTCCTCTCCAAAGAAAAAGTCTTGCTCAATTGCATTTGCTGTTTGTTTCACCGTATTATGTACCTTCATCTCATGACAATAGGTTCCGGTGATGTAATTCTGATAACGCTTGTGTTTAATCGCATCATGGTCCAGTTTTACCTGTATTCCCTCTGCCGTTTCTAGTGTTTGAAGTATGCCGTGATTAAAGTCATCTGAATATCTTTTCCTTAGTACGGTCTTTTCTGCTTCATCTGTACAGCGATCATAAATTTCAATGCACCTTTCAGCTTCTTCAATGTTAAGGATAACACTTTCCTCCTGTTCCTTAGGGCTCGTTCCATAGGTGGAAGTATTGTAGATGAACAGTATGGTATTCTTAAGCTGATTCTCTGGGGTGCGTATTCTACCTGCAATTTGTGGTAAACTTACTCCCATATCTAGCAGAGTACTTTTTGAACTAACCACACTTATTACTATAGATAATGCTGAATCTGAATAGAAATCGACTCCTTCAAATGCTTTTGAGGTTACAAAGGTATACTTCTTATTTGCATCAGATGCTTTAGCTATCTCAACTTCGTCCGGTTCTATTCTAAAGGCTTCTGCCAATAAACTATTATTCCGATATTTCTCAGCTACTATTACTTTACATTCTTCGGGCTTAAGTTTTGCTGACTTAATAATGGTCGCAATTTCTTTCACACTATTGAGGAATATTACTAACTCTTCCGCGGCTATCTCTTCATTATCCTCGCTTTGAACCATGATTTTACCATCTATTCTAAAACTCTCAATACAGTTCACGACGGCTTTAATAGGATTGTATTGCTCACTTGTGATTACATTAAGCCTTATTGCACCTGCCCACTCATATTCCACATAATTGTAATTCTTAAAGACTTCTGGTGAAAATTCCTCGGGTACTGGTGTTGCTGTAATGAATTGTACATTCTCAAACTCTGGTAACAAGGCGGTCAGGTTTTTAATCGCCTTATCGCGATATGATAGCGCAGTCATCATCATGTGGGCTTCATCTATTGCCAGCACGTATTTTTGTCCTACTTCCTCCTCCTCGACCCGTTTTAACGCTTGGATCAAATACGGAGTGCTATCGTAAACCACTATGAATTTGGGAACGTCTATATGCTCCAGATATTCTTGTATATCTTCATCAGTTACCCCTTTTTTATACCAGAGTACCTTTCCAGCGTGCCGGTCTGAATTGCTTTTACAATCACACAATTCATTCGTTGGGCAAGACAGTATCATCGGTTGATAATTCTCCAGGAGCAGAGTTGTTGCTCCACATCCAGTCATCCCCTTGACATTAAATGTATTGGGCTCAAACTCGTGTATATATGCTTCTACATTGCGTTCAGTGTCTTCGTAAAAGTAACGGTATCGTTCCGGGACGAACGTCTTTTTCTTGCTTTTGTAGTTTGATATATGAGTTTTTTCCTTCATATTCTTCATTTTTTAGTTGCTAGTATTATCTTTCTTTCCCTCTTTATGTGTGCGGTTTGTTGGCTCCCATTGTTTTATTCTTTTGAGAACTTCGGGATAATCTTTTTTGGGAAACCTAATTGACAGGGATAATACTATTTCTGGAGGGCCTTCAGTTTCTACTTCATCATTTTCATTGATAAACTCTGACAGGTCATTAGGAACTACATCTAATCTCCATTCCGATTGATAGTTTGCGAGTACAATGCTTTCATAAATATGATCATAATGACGACTACAGAGTATATTGAGAAATGTTTCTCCATCGTAATAAGGAAAATCTATCCAAATTATACCCGGTTTATTCTCTTGACATGAGTTGTATGTTACTATTCCTTTTTCCCATAATGCTTTTATTAGCTCAGCTATTTCTTTGTCAATTTCTATAAACTCATGAAATTCTGGATTATACACTTTAACTGTTTCGTGTTTTACTGGTATTAATTCTGTTATTTCTTCCCAGTTTTCTACCGTGTCTTTATCTACTTTAAAAGTCATTTCCGTATTTGTTTTTAGTTAAGTCTGTTCTTAAATCAATTTCGTCTGCTGGTTTTCTATCAATCAATTCAAGTTCCCAGCCTCGTAGGTAATCGTGTTGGTCTTGTGCTGTGTTTACACTGCATGGGAGAAGGAGAAAATGATAGACTGTATCCCTATCTAGTGCTTCCAGCCCATCGTGCATATGGAAGATCATTCCTGCTAACCAGCTGCTTTCAAATATTCCGGTATCTGGTGAAATCCCGACACGTGACATCCTTTCTTCTTCTGGTACGTTTTCGGCTATTTCTGTGAACATCACTTCGCTCCTTATTCTTACATACCTTTCTCCTGTTTTGCTATTGGTCTCCGCATGAAATTTAGGCTTGTTACCGAAGTCGACCTTGTAATTATCTGCTCCTTCCCCAAAAACCATTTTGATGGCTGTCCTATTGAGGAAGCACCTTGCTTCGAATTTTTCTTCATAATCGTTTGTTTTTACCTTTGGGTGGATCGTCAGAATAGGTGATTCTTGTAGTCGTCTTCTAACTGCCTCTCGATTACTTTCTAAAATACATTTGCCCATTCCTGGGGCTTGTTCTTTTAAACTTTTCATTTGTGAAAATTTTAATTTTGTGACATTATTGTCACTGGCAAAAGTATCCCTGTGCAGATGCCTGTTTTGATTATTTTGAATTCAAAAAATTCATTCCTTTTGCTTTATTTTGGATATGGGTAAATCATTGATTGACACAAAGAAATTTACGCCCAAATTCCTGTAAAGTGTAAATTGAACTTTATGGATTGAAATTTCGGGTATAAAGCACTTGACAGAAATTCGTTCTTTAAATTAGAAGGTGTTTACATCAATGATGCACGAAATAGTACGCTAAACCGGTGCTGTTATTTGAGGAGAAGTTTTCTTCATTTCCATCTACGTTGCTTCACTGTTTGGGGGGCACATATTTATTACATGCACTGTAGGTCGATTTAAAGTGTTGTTTTGCGCTAATTTGTGTTGCTTGGCTACTTATATCGTTTCGATTTTAATCTTACTTCGAGTAGCTTAAAATCGCTTAGGACTGGGCAATGAACTAGGGGCTGACCACCTGATACATAATAACTTTTATATAACTTTAGAGAGTTGCTGAACCCGTTCCGGGAGATTAATTTTACTCTCTAAACTCCTATAAAAGGGTATTATATTCAGGGTGTCTTAGGTTGCTATAGTCTCTCTCTTTGATCTAAGGTTTCTCTAAGTTAAACTATGAAAAGTTGGTACTTTTGTTGGTATGAAATAAAAAAGAGCTACACTTATTATTAGTGTAACTCCTTGAATATTAGGGTGGGCCCACCTGGGCTTGAACCAGGGACCCCCTGATTATGAGTCAGGTGCTCTAACCAACTGAGCTATAGGCCCGGAGTGAAAATGTATTCTTGCATACGATTTTCGGGGTGCAAGTTTACAAATTTGGATGAATATACGCAAGCATTTCGTCAAAATTAGCTAAAGAAAAAGGTGTCAGCTTTCCCGACACCTTTCTCGTATAATTCTAAAAAAATTTATGCAGGCATATCTGGTAAGCTCCATGGCTTACGGTAGGTGTGTTTAATTAATTCAGCAGCAAATTCTTTTGCAGGCATAGGGTCGGTCCATGTTTTGTTAAATGTTGGGTGACCATCGTGAATTTTAAAACCATCTTTTACCACTGTTTTAATAGTTTCATCATCGGAGAGGTTGGTGAACTCCATGTTTTCGCCATCCCAGTCTAACACTTTATTTAAACCTTGTAAACGAACAGCAAGCACGCCCATAACCACCATTTCGTTAAACGGACCGGCTTCGCTAAAATCGGATGCCGTGGCTACACGGTTTTCAGGACTTTCTTTACAAGCACGTACCCAGTCCATTTCATGGCTCGTTTCTATGCGACGACGGAATTTCGGAGCTTCGGGTTTACGCCCCGACAATAACCAGGGGTCTTTTCCGTAGCAACCACAAACCAGTGTGTCTTTAGTTCCGTGAAAAAGTACGCCTCCTCCTGCATTATTCGGATTTTTCCCATCGGGCCAGGCTTCAGGCAACATGGGCTTAATGCCTCCATCGTACCAATGAACATCAACCTGTGGCAGTTTCATTTTCATTTTCTTGGTAGCTTTTCTTTCAGGAAAAGTAAGTTTTACCGATTGAGAAACCGGGGCACAGTCGTTGAGCAATAAGGAAGAATTACCCTGTGCATGAATTGGGTAGCCTAATTCTAAACCAATAAATACGGGGTGCAGGATGTGGCAGGCCATATCGCCCAAAGCACCAGTTCCATAATCCCACCAGCCACGCCAGTTCCAAGGGTGGTAAATTTCGTTGTAAGGACGCATTTTTGCCGGACCTACAAATAAATCCCAATCCAAAGTATCAGGAACCCACTGTCCTTGCTCCGGAGTATTTAATCCCTGAGGCCAGATGGGGCGGTCGGTAAATGCTTCAACTTTTGTTACTTCACCAATTTCACCGTTGGCCAACCATTCGGTAGTAAGGTTTACGCCTTCGCCCGATGATCCCTGGTTACCCATTGAAGTGGCCACCTGGTATTTATCAGCAAGTTTGGTTAGTAGTCGCGACTCGTAAACCGAGTGCGTTAAAGGCTTCTGAAGATAAACGTGTTTGCCCATGGTCATAGCGTGGGCAGCTGTAATAGCATGCGTATGGTCGGCAGTAGCAATAACAACACCATCCATTTCTTTGCCCAGTTCGTCGTACATTTTGCGCCAGTCTTTGTATTTCTTAGCTTTTGGCCACATGTCAAAAACTCCGTTGCCTGCAGTGTATTTCCAGTCAACGTCGCATAAACCAATAATATTTTCCGACTTCAGGTTTTTTAAGTTAGCAAAACCCATTCCTCCAACACCAACGCCAACAATGTTGAGTTTGTCACTGGGAGCTTTGTGCCCCAAACCGGCTACTGCATGACGCGGAACAATAGTAATTCCGGCTGCTACAGCTGCTGTTGTTCCAAGAAATGCTCTTCTTGATACCGATGTCTTTTTTGATTTTTTCTCCATAATAATTTTAGTTTTAATCGGATAGGTATTTTTTCTTAAATTTTTATTCAAAAAACTTTTAAATATAATGATATAAGGGTTTGCTTCAACAAAGAATGCTGTTAAACAAATTTAAAAAAAGGGAGGCTGATCTACTTTCTTGGAGTTACTGATTATTGGTTTAGTTATTTGAACAAGGCACATCCTCAGATGTTATAAATTTGCAGGTATAGCTTTTGTCTATTTGGCTTCAAAAAAATCAATTTGACACGTGCTTGTTTAACATCTACATTTGCATCAAATCAATTATAGATTTGATAATCACAAAAAACTAAAAAATCATGAAATCAGTAGGAGATAAATTCCCTAAGTTTAAGAAACAAGCAGTGTTGGCTGATAACCAATTTGGGACAGTAACGTCAGAAGATCACAAAAAAGAAGGTAAATGGATGGTTATCTATTTTTACCCAAAAGACTTTACTTTTGTTTGCCCCACAGAGATTGTAGAATTCAATAACAGCCACGCTAAGTTTGAAGAACTAAATGCCGAATTGTATGGTGTATCAACCGACACGGCTGAAGTTCACCTGGCCTGGAAATCGAACGATCCGCGTTTGGCTAATCTAACTTATCCGCTTATTGAAGATACATCGAAGTCGTTAAGCAAAAAATTAGGTATTTTGCAACCGGGTAGCGTAGCTTACCGTGCTACTTTTATTGTTGACCCGGAAGGGGTTATTCAATGGGTAAATTGCAATAACGATGCTACCGGACGTAATGTGGCAGAAGTATTGCGTGCCTTGGAAGCTACACAAAATCCTGGCCTTACCGGATGTAACTGGCAACCAGGAGACAATACACTTTAGTACTTAAACTTAAAATTTTAAAATCATGTCAGTAAGAAAAGTTAATTCTGTTTGGAACGGAACTCTTAAAGAGGGAAAAGGAAATATGAACATAACCGGTTACAGCGGGCCGTTTACTTTTGCATCGCGTTTTGAAGATGGAAAAGGAACAAACCCTGAAGAACTGGTTGGAGCGGCTCACTCTGGTTGCTATTCGATGTTTTTGGCTGCGCTTATTAGTGGCGAAGGTTTAACACCCGAAAGCGTTGAAACAGAGGCTGCAGTAACACTTGGGCAGGTTGATGGCGGACCGGCTATTACCAATATTACACTAACGAATGTTACCAAATGCGAAGGATTGTCGCAAGAGAAGTTTGCCGAGCTGGCAGCAGCAGCAAAAGAAAAATGTCCGATATCGCGTTTGTATGCCGGCGGAACTGCCGAGATTGAATTAGACGCAAAACTGGTTTAAAACAATTGGCTTACCTGGAACAGCGTGATAAATGCTGTCAGGAAAGCATTAGATAAAAAATAAGGTGATTAAGGAGTCAGAAATGGCTCCTTTTTATTTATCCATCCAGCGTTTAAATTCAGAAACCTTATCGCGACTAACAATAACTTCGGTGTCCAAGGCTGTTGTTAACTTCAGTTTTAAGCGGGTGCTTGAAAAAGCCACAATCTCGTTAATGCAATTAATATTTAGCAGGAAATTACGGTTAATACGAAAAAACTGATCCGGATTTACCATTTTTTGGAGTTGCTCAAGCGAATAGTCGAGGTCGTAGGTTTTTCCTTCGGTAGTTTTCAAAAAAGTATTACGTTCCTGTACAAAAAAGCAACAAATGTTTTTTGTTTGAATGGATTGAAAGCGGTTGCCAATTTTTATAAAGAATCGTGATTTGTATGATTTCGAGAGTTGCTCAATAACCTTAGCTACTTTTTCTTCAAATAGTTGTTGTTGGCCATAAACCAGGCTGTATTTCTCCAACGATTGGCGTAAAGCTTCAAGGGCAATTGGTTTCAGCAGGTAGTCAACACTGTTTACTTTAAAGGCTTTAATCGCATACTCATCAAAAGCTGTTGTGAATATTACAGGAGCAGTTATTTCGCATTCATCAAAAATCTCGAACGACAGGCCATCGTCAAGCTGAATATCCATAAATACCAAATCGGGAGCGGGATTGTTAGAAAACCAATTAACCGATTCTTCAACCGATTCAAGCACTGCCAAAACCGAAAGCTCCGGCTCAATGGCTTTTAATTGCTTAATAAGTTTTTCAGCGGCCAGGTGTTCGTCTTCTACAATTACAACTTTCATTTTTTGTTTTCTAAGTAAGAACGTGGTTTTTTAAATCGCTTTTGTGAGCTTTAACGGCACTCTAACAATAAATTCATCACGGGTTTCCTGTACTTCAATTTCGCGCTTAAGAATGAGTTTGCAGCGCTCATTCAGGTTTTTTAATCCTATTTTTGATGAGGAACTTAGCTGCATTCGTTGCCGTAAGTCGTTGCGCACCACTAGTTTGTCCATTCCTTCAAAATGAATGGTAATGCGCAAAGGCTCGGTGCGTGTGGCCACATTGTGTTTAATAGCGTTCTCTACCAGCATTTGAATCGATACCGGCATAATTTGTTTATTATTCATTTCTGAGAATTCAACCTTCAGCTCTATTTTTTCGCCATCCCGAATCTTTTGCAGGTAAAAAAAATCTTTCACAAATTGCATTTCGCTGCTAAGTGCTACCAAATCTTTATCCTGGTGCTCCAGCACATACCGGTATACGGCCGAAAGCTTCTGAATAAATTTCTCTGACAAGCCTGCATTTGTATTTACCAGCGACGAAAGTGTATTTAAACTGTTGAACAGGAAATGCGGATTTACCTGCGTTTTTAACGTTTCGTACTGAAATATCAGCTTCTCTTCTTTTAACTTTTGCATACGTTTAATGGCGTCGGCCCACTGTGTATAAAAGAAAAACAGGGCGCCAATGCCAAACCCGATTAAAGTGGCGGCAAAAAATGTTTGTAGGTCGGAGCTAAGCAGACTTGGGAAAAATTCGGCATAGCTATACCCCGATTTAGTAAAATGATAAAGATATGTGAGTAAGAATAGCAACAAGGCAATAAGCAGAACAGTGAGGTAGAATAATAAAAAACGCACTATTGTTTTTTTTCTGAATCCTGCACTTTCCGGATCTATCGATCTGAAAAAGCGGGTGCCCAGCCATAAAAACAGTTCCAACTGGATAAAGGTTAGAACCAGCATATTTAAGAGTCCGGCATGAAATATCTTTTGAAGCAGGATAAGACTAAAAACGATGCTAATTGCCATTGCCCCTGCCAATATTTGCAGGTGTTTAATCAGTTGTTTTGTTATTTTTTTAGTTGTTGCCAGGTTTGCCATTTTTGGTTCTATGAAGATAATAAAAAACAATTTCAGAAGAACATTTTTTCCAGAGCTGAACGCGACGCTCAGCTGCGGGAAAATTGAGCGTTTTAATTTCTTACGTACCTTATTTCTACGTTGCCCTTGTTAATGTAAAGTTGCTGAAAGCTTAGCTAATATGAAAAAAATAGTTGCTGGATGGGTGATTTTACGGTACGAATGGTAAACGGGTTTTGCTAAACTGGTGCAACAGCCTTTTGGCCACTTTTCTAAGATTGCAGGTTTGGGGCATAAAAAATCCGGTCTCAAAACAAGACCGGATTTTTTATTTCGTATAATTTGAAGCTTTGTTTTACAGCTAATTGTTATTTCTTTTTGTTGGCAATTTCAATATTTACTTTTTGCCCTCTGAACCGGGCATTTTTAAATGCTTTTACCAACTCGTTTTCGTACCTCGAGTCGATTTCGAAAAATGAGAAGCCTTTCAACACTTCGATGCTGCCAATATCGATGCTTTTGCCCGGAGTGTTTTGGTTAATTAAATCGATGATGGCTCGTTTGTTGACGCCACTTTTTTTACCAAGGCTAAAAAAGAAACGCGACATATTACCTCTGTTTCCACGGCCTTTTCCCCGGTCGCCACGTTCACGTCCGTCGCGTCCGCCTTTTCTACGTTCGCCCCGCATCGATTCCTTCTCGCGGGCTTCGTCAACATTTATATCTTTGGCGTTTTCGTAGTATTTTAAAAAGCGGTTAAACTCGACTGATACAAAATGTTTTATCAGATCTTCCCGCTCGAGCCAGGCTAGTTTTTTATAAATAACCGGCATAAATTCGCCAATCTGTTCGTTGTTAACTTCCACTTTTTCAACCTTGTCAATAAGGTTGAAGAGTTGTTTTTCGCAAATTTCTTTTCCTAAAGGAACCGCAACTTTTAGGAATTTCTTACCAACTTTTTTTTCTACATCGCGTAGTTTTCCTTTCTCGCGCATGTGTATCAGCGTAATTGAAATTCCTCGTTTTCCGGCACGTCCTGTTCGTCCGCTACGGTGGATGTATACCTCCGGGTCGTCGGGCAGGTTATAGTTAATTACGTGGGTAAGGTCGTTAACGTCGAGCCCGCGTGCGGCAACATCGGTAGCTACCAGCATTTGCAGGTGTTTGCTTCGGAAACGCGACATTACGTGGTCGCGCTGCGCCTGCGAAAGATCGCCATGCAGTGCATCGGCATTATAACCGTCTTGCATTAACTTGTCGGCCACATCTTTAGTTTCGGCACGTGTACGGCAAAAAATAATGCCATAAATATTCGGGTTAATATCGGCTACCCGTTTTAGTGCAATATAGCGGTCTTTGGCATGTACCAGGTAGTAATTATGCTCCACATTTTCAGCGGCTGTATTTTTTTTGCCCACTGAAATTTCATGCGGATCGGTCATGTATTTGTTGGCAATGGAGACAATTTCTTTAGGCATGGTTGCCGAAAACAACAAGGTTTGTTTTTCTGCCGGAGTGTCGGCCAAGATAGCATCCAGGTCGTCTTTAAATCCCATCGAAAGCATTTCGTCTGCTTCATCAAGTACCAACCACTTAATCTCGTGTACCCTTAGTTTTTTTCGTTTTATCAGGTCGAGCGTACGGCCCGGTGTTCCCACAACAATTTGAGCTCCTTTTTCAAGAGCCGTAATTTGCTTTCTGATGTCGGAACCGCCATATAAAGTTGCAATTTTTGCTCCGTTAATATTTTTCGAAAAGTTCTGCAAATCATTGGCAATTTGTAGTGCCAATTCGCGAGTCGGACTTAATATTAAGGCTTGTGGTGCTTTTACCGAACTGTCGAACTGCTGAACAATGGGTAAGCCAAATGCCGCTGTTTTTCCCGTTCCTGTTTGTGCCAACGCAACCATATCCTGGTCGCTTTCCAATAAAAACGGGATGGTTTTTTCTTGTACCGGCGTGGGATTTTCAAAGCCAAGTTCCTGAATGGCACTTAAAATTTCGGCTTTTAACCCCATTGTTTCAAATAAACTCATATTCAATTTTTTAAAGTGGGCGCAAAGGTACTCTTTTTATTTGTATTTCAGGTGCTTATGCTGTGTTCTTTCTTAAATTTAACGTTGTTGAAGAAATGTGGAAATGCTTGCGCACCATTTTTATACGTTTATGTTTTCCATTTTTAACATTCAAATCGCATAAATTTCTTAGCAATGGCTTACATTTGCTGGTATTCATATTCAAAGCAACTGTTAGATATGAAGCGACTAAAACCCATTGAAAAAATTATACTGTTTCAGCTTGTATTGCTTGTTTGCTTGTGTTTATCTGGCTTGCGGGTTGGTGCCCAGGAAACCGACACCATTATCCCGATAGATAATCCGAAACGGTTTTTACGCAAGATTGACATCACTGAAGTTACACATAATGGATTAAACCTTTGGCAAGACAAATTCTCAGGTCATTGGGCTGGATTCGATTTTGGTTTTAATATGCTGCTTAATCCCGATTATTCGGCTTATCAATCAGAATTTATGGAGAACGATGTTTTTCGTTCCAATTCGGCGTATGTCAATGTTTTTCAGCAAAGTATCGGCTTGCAAAAAAACAGGAATGCCATTGGTCTGGTTACAGGGCTTGGTCTGCACCTGCAAAGTTACCGGCTTGATGATAATACTACAATTGTAAAAGGAAGCGATGGCGTTATTACGCCAGAGTTCCTTTATTTTAACGAAAACCAGAAATCGAAATTGGCTCTTGAATCGTTGACCCTGCCTTTGCTGCTTGAGTTTCAAATTCCAATCAATCATTTTGATAACCGGATATTTATTTCAGCCGGAGTGATGGGTAGCTTTCGTTTAAGTAGCCACACAAAAATTAAATACAAAGACGAAAAGAAAGAAAAACTGAAAGTGGTAGATGATTTTTCGATGCATAGGTTTAAGTATTCGCTTATGTTACGCACCGGTTACCGTTGGTTTAAAGTATTTGCATCATACGATTTGGTTCCGCTGTTTAAGACGGAAAAAGGTCCTGAACTAACGCCTTTTACATTCGGTATAACATTATTGGCTTTTTAGTGTGTTTGTTAAGTATTGTACAGGTAAGCCAAAGGGCTTGTATGAATAAGAAAAAAAGCCAATAATTATCATAGAAAAATTCATGAACTTTACGGTAATTGCAATCCAAACAATAATCCATCAGAAAAAATGAAACTGTTATTAATTAGTAATTCAACAATGCCGGGTGAGCCTTATCTGGACTATCCAAAGAATGAGATAAAAAAATTTCTGGGAGAGGAGCCTGTAACTGCCGTTTTTATTCCTTATGCAGCGGTAACTTTTTCGTTTGATACCTATTGCGAGAAGGTAGAAGAGCGCTTCGCGGAAATTGGTCATCATGTAAAGGGGATTCACACTTTCAGCGATCCGGTTAAAGCAATTCAAGAAGCAAAAGCCATTGTGGTAGGTGGGGGAAATACCTGGCAACTGGTACGAATGCTTCATGATAAGAAATTGATGAACCCGATAAGGGAACGCGTTTATAACGGAGTACCGTATATTGGTTGGAGCGCCGGCTCGAATGTTGCCTGTCCAACGTTACGAACAACCAATGATATGCCAATTGTCGACCCAAAAGGATTTGATTGTACCGGACTAATACCTTTTCAGATTAATCCGCACTATTTGGATGCCAACCCTGAGGGGCATGGTGGCGAAACACGTGAACAGCGAATTCAGGAGTTTCTGGAGATTAATCCGGAGTGCTACGTTGCTGGTTTGCGCGAAGGAACGATGTTTAAGATAGAAGAAGGAACGATTGATTTGATCGGAACCCGGACCTGCCGAGTTTTTAAGAAAGGACAAGATCCGTTAGAGTTGGCGGCAGGTGATGATTTTGGTTTTTTGCTTTAGCAGAAAATTTTCAATAACCATTATAAAACAACATAAACCGGATATTTTTATCCGGTTTTTTTTGTTCCTGTAGTTAACATTAATTCTTCTGCCTGCTGTTTTTATCCGGTTCTGGTTTTTGTTTTGCCCTAAAAGTATTGTTTACCTTTGTATGCAAATAAATCACCCATGGAACTACTCGGAAATAGCTATTTTGCCCTGTTTGTAATTATTGCGTTGGGCTTTATTGTTGGCCGCATAAAAATATTCGGCTTGTCGCTTGATGTGTCGGCAGTAATTTTTGTAGCACTGGTTTTTGGTCATTACGGAGTTGTAATCCCAAAAGATTTTCAGTATCTGGGCTTGGTTCTTTTTATTTTTACCATTGGAATTCAGGCTGGGCCGGGATTTTTCGAGTCGTTTAAAAAAGAAGGTCGGCAACTGGCCGGTTTTGCCTCTTTGCTTATTGTGTTGGCCTCGCTGATAACTGTGCTGGTAATTACATTGTTTCATGTCGATCCAAATATAGCAGTAGGATTATTAACCGGTTCGTTAACGAGTACGCCGGGCCTGGCTGCAGCCATTGATTATACCGGGTCGCCACTGGCTTCAATCGGATACGGAGTAGGTTATCCATTTGGAGTAATTGGTGTGATTTTATTTATTCGGTTTTTACCTAAAATATTGGGTAGCCCTGTTTCAAAGGCAGAAGAAGAGTATAAATCAGTGTTAAATGATCAGTATCCGGAGGTGGTGAAGCGCAATTTTATTGTTGAGAATGAAAACGTTGTGGGGAAATCGATTGGCGCATTACGAATTCGGTTTATGACCAAAGCGGTAGTTTCAAGAGTGGTGCATGAAGGTGTTGCTGTAACTCCAAGCCCTGAAACCGTATTGTACAAGGGCGATCTCATAAAAGCAGTGGGGACTGAGGAGGCTCTGAAAAATGTGGAATTGTTAATTGGGCCTAAAACAGAACAGGAAATTACTATCGATCCGAAGTACGATGTTCGCTCGGTTTTGGTAACCAACAAAGAAGTTGTAAATAAAACTATCGGACAAATAAACCTGCTTCAAACCTATGGAGCAACAATTACTCGTATTCGTCGGGCAGGTATTAATATTTCTCCCAGCCCGGGGTCTAAACTGCAGTTTGGCGATAAACTTGTAATTGCAAGTAGTCGTGCCAATATGGATATGGTAATAAAAATTTTTGGCAACGATCAGAAACGTCTTTCCGATACCGATATTTTACCGGTGGCTCTGGGAATAATTTTGGGTGTGTTGGTAGGTAAGGTAAGTATTTCATTAGGTTCGTTTGCTTTTAGTTTGGGGCTTACCGGAGGAGTACTTGTTGTGGCCTTAATCTTAAGTCGTATAGGTAAAACCGGCCCCATATTATGGACCATGACCGGAGCTGCCAATCAATTAATCAGGCAGTTTGGTTTGTTATTGTTTCTGGCTGCCGTTGGTACCGGCGCAGGCCAAAAAATTGTGGAAACATTTAATGAATACGGTATTGAACTATTTTTATTTGGCGCAGCAATAACCCTCTTGCCCATGGTGGTTGCAGGGCTCCTGGGGAAATGGTTTTTTAAAATGAATATTTTATCCTTACTGGGTGCTTTAAGCGGAAGCATGACCAGCACACCTGGTCTTGCAGCAGCTGATTCAATGACAGAAACCAATGCACACTCCATTGCTTATGCTACCGTATATCCGGTTGCCATGGTGTTGCTTATTGTTTGTGTACAGCTTATTACTATGTTTTTCTAACAGATAAGAACAGGCGAGAATAAAAGCTAACAGATCATTGTTGCCTGTATTCGCTTTTAGTCCTCGTAAATCGATTTCATTTTATAAACATCCAGTTTGTCAACTCCCAGTTCTCCTCCATTGGTAAAAAGTACGGCATCGGTTGCTTTTTCGTCTGGTGTAAAACAGTTGGAAATTACAGCTTGCCCATCGTTTGCAAATATTTCAATGGAAGAGCGGTCTAAAAGAATCTCAAGTTTTATTTTATTGTTTACAGCCGGAAGCGGCACCGTGCATCCTAATACCGATAAGGTGCCACGCTTCACATTGTACAGAATTTCTGTGCCTGTTGCTTTGTTGCTATGGCGTAACATAAATCCAAAATTATCAGCGGTTTTTAAGTCGAATTCTCCAATAATGTGCAAACAATCACCCGATACTTTTTTTAGTTTGTTGTCGTTTATTCCGGGTATAACATTCTTATTCTCCCATGTATACTGTTTGTCGTGCAATAATTCAATTTCAGAAACAGGTTTCCGAATGAGTTTATAGCCACTGTCGAATTTTGTAAGCCTTAGTTCGCACGGAAACGACATTTGCCCGTTAAAGGGCATGTCGGGGAATTTACCATCACGCATCCAGGCAATTTGTATCACACGCCCGTCTGATTGCGGAATATTACTCCAGGTTTGTGTAGCATAGTAATTTTTCCCCCAGTCGCTTTTTAATTTGGCGCTTTCTGGAGCAAAGGTTTTTCCGTCAAAACTTCCCATCAGGTAGCTGCCATCGCCATCAAAAAGCACCCACTTTACTTCATCGGGGCGGTTGGTAACTGTAAATTTTACCAGGTCGGGGCATTCGTAAAAACCGGCAATATGACTTTCCCATTTCCAGTCGATAAGATTGTTTGAGGTGTAGAATGATACACCTTTCGAATTTTCATCTTCATTTTGTTTGCGGTAAAGCACCATAATCCACGTTCCGCTTTCTTCATGCCAAATTACTTTTGGATCGCGGGCATCATCTTTTTCATCAAAAGGAATAATGGGGTTACCCTCGTATTTTTTCCAGGTTCGGCCTTTATCTGTGCTGTAGGCCATACGTTGCCCGCAATGCTGGCTGGTGTAAAAGGCTACCAGTGTTTTGGTATCGTTGGTTTGTTTGTTTAGCAGGTTTTGTTCGTCAACAATTGCCGACCCCGAAAAGGCCGTACATTTCTCCTTATCGGTTGATTCCTCATCAGGGTACAGCGCAATTGGAAAATGTTGCCAATGCACCAGGTCGGTGCTAATGGTGTGCCCCCAATGCATGTAGCCCCATTCATTTCCATTGGGGTTGTATTGGTAAAACATATGATACTCGTTATCATAAAAAACAAGTCCATTAGGGTCGTTGTGCCAGTTTTTTTCCGGCGTAAAATGAAATTGCGGACGATAAATTTCATCGTAAATATTTTTCTCGTTATTTTTTGAAGATGTGCTAATTGTCAGTACAATAGCGAGTAAGGCTGTTGATAAAAAGTTCATAAAATTCTGAATCTAAATTTTTGTTGTCAGGCTAAACTTATGAAAAATTATTTGGTTTAATAAAATTAATTCATACATTTACATCCACAAACCCATAGATATAGAACCGTTCTTTGATTGGCGCTTTTGATTTTCAACACAACATCAATCATCAATTTTAAAATCAAAAGTTGTATTTTTTTTGCATTAAAAACCTTTTTTTAAAGGGAAGATAATTTGAGGAGGTAAGCAACAAACCCAACGCTTTACACAAATACAAACGGGTGTAAATCGGCTTCTTACTTATGCAATGTTATTTTTTCGGATCAATTGGTTTGCAAGGGATTATTCCGTATCAAAAGAATGTTTCATTATTTATAATTAAGAAGATAGAACCTAATTTAAGTTGTAATGAAGCAAAACCATTTAATTATTCAGGACGCTGATATTTCCAGGAAAGGATTTAGTTACTAGCCATAGTTGAGCGCAACTTGTTGAGTTTAGATTTTGGTTTCAACAAACCCATTGATTTGCATAACAAACCCGGTAAATCAAAACTGAAACAGAAAATCGGAAAACAAGTAAGAGGGAGAAAACACGATTGAAATTATGGTGTGTAAAAATCGGAGTGCCTTGTAGGTAGAAACAGTAAAAATGCCTTAAGGAATCTGCACCAAGTCAATCAGCAAATTATCCCAATTTCCTGTTTTTATCTCAAAAGTATTTACAAGTCTCAGCTTCTTGTCCAACGTTTTTGGTTAATCAGCAGATTGTCATTCAGCAATTATAATTAGAGTTTTTTCTTGTTTGTAATGATCTTTGTAATGAAGATTTATACAGAACTATAAATAAAAGAAGAAGTCGTTTTCCAAGAAGATTAAGTTCTTTGTTTACTGAAAAAAGTCTTAGGAAATAAGCAAAGCGGGAGATACAAACCCACTGTTTCAATAACAAACAAACCCGATTGAAACAGGTACACCGCCAGTAAGTTTCCTAAACATGCCGTAAGGCCTTTGCGCTTATTGATCTTGCGGCATGGCAATTTTAACAAACCCTAATTTAAATTGTAATGAGACATTTAATTATTATTGCCCTGGTAATAATTGGCGCTTTTTATGCCCGGGCAGAGCAATCAGATCAGGATCGGATCACTAAGATCAATGCCCCGATTAACATTGCTTCAGAAGATTGTAAGAAATCATTTATCGCACCCCACGAATCAAACCTGAAATCAGGATCAGTATTAAATTCCGACTTCCAGGTTGAATTCGTAAATTTCCCAGAAAATGCAAAGCCTGCATTTTTGTATGCCATTTCTATTTACGAAAACCTTATTTCGTCGCCAATGCCGATTAAGGTGCGTGCAACATGGGAAAGCAAAAGCTCAAATGTGCTGGCACAAAGTACACCGGGCAGTATGTACCGCAACTTTAACGGAGCCCGTTTAAACGATGTCTACTATCCTGTAGCCTTAGCCGAGAAGCTTGCTGAAAGCGAGTTAAATGGTTCGGAACCGGATATTGAATGTTCGTTTAACAGTGGTATCAACTGGTATTATGGCACCAACGGCGATTGCCCGTCAAACCAGTACGACTTTGTAACCATTGTGTTGCACGAATTAGTACACGGACTTGGATTTGTTGGTTTTTTCGACGTTGAAAACGGAGTGGGAACGCTAAACAACAATGCAAAACTGCCCAGTATTTACGATGTTTACATCTACAATCAGTTAAATGAACAACTGGCAAATGAAAACCTTTTTGCCTGCCCATCTGCAGCACTAAAAGCACAATTGCTTTCTGAAAATCTTAATTTGAAAAATAACAGTACTTCAGAAAGTATCAATGTGTATGCTCCGAAAAGCTGGAATAACGGAAGTAGCATTTACCACTACCCTGAGAATGAGTTTGGAAGCGGAAATGCCAATGCTTTAATGTCGCCGTTTATTTTTAAAGGAGAAGCGATTCATGCCATTGGAGAAAAAACCCTTGACGTATTGGCTAGTCTGGGATGGAAATCAGTAAGCTTTGATGATTATGAGATTAAAGATTTTGAAGAGGCCTGCGAAAAACTACCTGTTTTTGTTCAGGTTGGTGGCGAAATGGATATCGATAAATCATCGGTAAAGATAAGTTTCTCAACCGATAACTTTGTAAGTTCTCAAACCGTTAGTTTAAAATACAACGAAGAAAATCAACAATTTGAAGGTGAACTGCCGTTAAACTATGCCAAAGGTAAAATTCAATATTACTACGAGGCTAAAACTACTGCAAACGTTACCTTTAGCTATCCTGAAAGAGCACCCGAGCAAAAATTGACATTTAGAGTTGGAGACGACTATTTCCCTCCGGTGTTACAGCACAATCCTGAAAAATTGGTTAATGCACAACACCCTTTTATTAATGTTTCGGCAATTGCAACCGACAATGTAGCAATAGAAAAAGTTCAGATAGAATACCGTATTAACGGTCAGGATCAGGATGCTTTTACACTCAATAGCGAAGGTGCTGATAAGTATTCTGGTAAGCTTGAGTTTCCATGCCAACTTAACTGTGAAGATGTGGTTGAATATCGTGTGGTTGCTATCGACAATACTAATCGTGGCAACAAACGTCGTTTACCTACAAGTGGATATTACGCTGTTTCAGTTTTTGAAGCAGAACAACCTATACGTGGTTATTTCAATAATTTCGATTCGCCAAACACCGATTTTGAAATTTCTGATTTTGAAGTAACAACTCCAGCAGGATTTACCAGTGGCAACTTGCATACTATAAATCCTTATCCTGAATCAAATGCAGACAACAATAAATATAACCTGATTGCCCAGTTAAAATATCCGATTGTTCTGGAAGAAAATGGTTTAATGAGTTTTGATGAGGTAGTTTTAGTTGAACCGGGCGAAGCAGGAACAGTTTATACGGAAGATAAGTTTTGGGACTTTGTAATTGTTGAAGGCAGCAAAAACAATGGTAAAAGTTGGTTGCCGGTAACCGATGGATACGATTCAAGTGTAGATGAGCTGTGGAATTCGCAATTTACAGGCTCATTAAAAAGTGCAGTATCACAAGCAGCCGGAGCAGACAACCTGTTTTTGAAACAAACAATAAACTTAACAGATAATCCTGATTTTGCAGCTGGCGATACTGTAATCTTCCGTTTTCGTTTAGCATCAGATAAAGCCATAACCGGCTGGGGTTGGGCAATCGACAACCTTTCGATCCAAGAAGTTACTACCGCTGTTGATGAGTCATTAACTGCTGAAGATGTAACGATCTATCCAAATCCATTCAAAAGCAGCATCTTTATCGATGGTTTTCAATCGGACGTTGCTGCCGACGTGGAAGTTATTATTACCGACCTTTACGGAAAAACTGTGCATCGCGAAACTCTTTATGATGCCGCTTATTCCAGTAGAATTCAAATTGATCTTCCTCATGTGGCTCCCGGAGTCTACATGGCAAGCATCTCTGATAATCAATTAAATACTATTACACAAAAAATCATAAAAAATTAGAATTATGGAAACATTATTAATGGTTGCATTTATTGCAGCATTTGCAGGTCTTGTAACATCGTTGGTGGTGTTATACAAACTATTAAATGAGAAAAAAGCGCAAAGGTTAGAATATTAGATGATTGGTATTACAACCTTAAATTAGGTAATGCCGGAATGAAAATTCCGGCATTTTTTATTAACTGAAGTTCATTTTAGATGAACTTTTTTTTGTCAAATTACTTTAAAATATAAACATTTGCCATGTGAGTAATTTTTTATCAAAAACAGAAAATGAGTAAGTATTATATAATTTTAAAGATGCTGATGTTGTGTGCAATTTTTGCCTCGGCACAACACAAACACCACAACCAATGTATAAAAGTTCCACATCCGGTATGTTATGCATCCGGAAAAGTTGAAAGAGCAAGAATCCAGCCACCGGCCGAGTTTTTATTAAAATCGGGAGGCGCAGCAAAATGCGATATTCAGGTAGATTATAACGGATTTACTCCGGAGGCGCAGGAAGCCTTTGAGTACGCAGTAAATATTTGGGAAACAATTGTTAGATCGGATGTGCCTATTCGAATGAGTGCAATCTGGAGCAGTAGTTTGGGAGACAACGTGTTGGGCAGCTGTGGACCTGAAACTTATTATAAGAATTTTAAGGATGCACCTTTTAAAGATAGGTATTACCCTGTAGCAATAGCTGAAAAAATAGCTAAACAAGAACTAAATGGGGAAAGCAGGTACGATATGGTTGCCCAATTTAGCAGTAAAATTGATTGGTATTTGGGGAAAGATATGAATTGTCCGGATACCCTTTACGACTTTGTGTCGGTGGTGCTGCACGAAATTGGTCATGGATTAGGATTCACTGGCTTTTTCTTTGTTGATGATACCGATGACTTTGGAGCCTATGGATACTATGAGTTTGGCGATGCAACTTCTTTTGATCTGCTTGTTGAAAGAGGTGTTGTAAATTCGAAACAACTAGTCGATACTTCTTTCTATGAAAACGCAAGTCGGGATCTGATGAATGCCTTGAGGTCTACAAATTTGTATGCTAATAGTGCAATAGCTATGAAACAGAATAACGGAAATAAACCCCGGTTATATGCTCCTATCTTTTTTGATGAAGGTTCAAGTGTATATCATTTAAATGACGATACCTATCCCCATGGAAATGAAAATTCATTAATGACTCATGCCGTAGGAAGGGCAGAAGCTATTCATGACCCAGGGCCATTAACTCGGGGAATTATGGATGATATAGGTTGGAGTAATATATTTATTCGTTTTAATCAGGTAAAGGATATAGAAGAATTAAAGCCATTAGTTTTTGAAGGTAGTTTTGAAAGTGATTATGGCGTTAAACAGGGGAGTGCCAAGGTTGTTCTTTCGTTAGATGAATTTGAAAACCATACAGACACGTTGTTCCTTTCTGACGACGAAAGCACAGGAAATTATTCAGTGACTTATATTCCTGATGACGGTACAGAAATGATTTCGTATTTTATTGAAGTACAAGATACTATGGATAGAAAACGAATGGAGCCAGCTTTGGCGCCAAAAGAGTTTTATACCATTCATGTTGGAACTGATACAGAAAAGCCGGTTATTGCTCATGATGAAATAACCTATTTTATTACCATAGATGGGGAACAGCAAGTGCTGGCGAATGTTAGCGATAACCTTGGAGTAGATACCGTTTATGTACAGTATTTTATTAATGGTATTGAGCAGGAGTCTTTCCCATTGATTCATGATTATGATGATCGTTTTGTTGGTGCTTTCCCATTTGATATGAATATGATTAAAGATGGTGATGAAATTACCTATGCCATACATGCTGTTGATGGAGCAAAGGTTTCAAATAGTTCCAGACTGCCGGATTCCGAGGAATACTTATCATTTAAAGTAGAAGAAATCTCTGAACCAGTATCAAGTTACATTAATGATTTTAACCAAAGTGCCTCGGATTTTTTAATTTCCGACTTTGAAATTTATACCGCAAGTGGTTTTAATGATGGGGCCTTGCATAGTCCTCATCCTTATCCTGCACCCGGCGTTGATAATGAAGAACTTGATTTTTCAACTTTTTTGAAAAAACCAATCATCCTTAAGGAAGGCGGAGTTATGACCTTTGATGAAGTTGTTCTTGTGGAGCCAGGGGCGGCCTTCTCCTTTTATGGTAGTAGTGAATTTTTCGATTATGTCATTGTTGAAGGAAGCAAAAATGCAGGAAAGACCTGGCATGCTCTTGCCAATGGATATGATGCTTCAGATAAGTTAACATGGTCTAGCAATTATAACAGTGGCATTGCTTCTGGTGAACAGGATTCTAAAACTGAAGGTAGTGCAGAGATGTTCTTTAATCGCGAAATTAACCTTACCGATAACGATTACTTTGCTGCAGGAGATACCATACTTATTCGTTTTCGCTTGTACTCCGACCCGTATGCGGCAGGATGGGGTTGGGCAATCGATAATTTGCGAATACAGCAACCGGTATCTGCCGGAGTTACATTGTTATCTCCGGGAGAAATTACTATTTACCCAAATCCGTTTACCGATATTATTACCATAAAGGTTGCACCACCGCAAAACGAGGCCGATTTGCGAATTGAAGTGTATAATGCCGTTGGGCAAAAAATATTTTTAAAGGAAGAAAGGGACGTTACCGGAGCATACACAGATGAAATTAACCTTTCTGATTTTGCAGACGGGATGTTTTTTATAAAAATTAGCCAAAACGACAAAATGGTACTCACGAAAAAGTTAATTAAAAACTAATTTTTGAGGAATGCATTTAAAATTCGGAGTAAAAGCAGCATAAAAATTTCATTTTTGAAATATATGCATATATTTGCTGACAGAAATAAAACAAATGACTACAGTTTTTAACAATAACTATTTTTACTTCTATTTTTATTATGGTTCTGAAACCGGGATCAAAAAGTAGAGTATTGTTAAAACTTAAGATATTTTACAGAAAGGTCTCGAAAAAATTCGGGGCCTTTTTTTTGTTGCTAAACCAAAACAGCTTTGGTAATTAACTAGGAATAAAAAACAGATAGTATAAAATGAAAACAACAGTAATAGGACTTGGCTTAATTGGGGGGTCAATAGCAAAGGACTTGCGAAGATCGGGGTTTGCTACAGAATTAGTCGGAGTTGATGCGAATGCAGATCATGCCAAAAAAGCCCTTGAAATTGGACTGGTTGATAGCATAGAACCACTTGAAAAGGCGGTTTGCGATACCGACCTGGTAATTCTGGCAATACCTGTAAACCATGAACTGGAAGTTTTGCCGCGTGTGCTCGACTTAATTGGCAGTGGTACTACAGTTAGCGATATGGGATCAACAAAAAAAGTGATAGTCGACTCCGTAGCAAAACACAAGCGCAGAAGAAATTTTGTACCTGCCCACCCAATGTCGGGAACTGAAAATTCGGGGCCAACAGCTGCCTTGGAAGGACTGTTTGAAGGCAAAATTGCCATTTTATGCGATCAGGAAAACTCCGGGCCTCAGCACGTTGCATTAATTGAAAAAATGTTTCAGGCACTGGGAATGGATATCGCCTATATGACTTCGGATGAGCAAGATCATAGTACTGCTTTTGTTTCGCACTTGCCTCACGCCGCTGCCTATGCGTTGGCCAATGCCGTCCAAGATAAAGAAGACCGTAAAATTATATTCGATTTGGCAAGTGGAGGTTTTCGCTCAACCGTTCGCCTGGCAAAAAGTTCGGCAACAATGTGGCATCCTATTTTTCAACAAAATCGAGAATATGTTGTTGAATCGCTTAACGTATACATTAAACACCTGATTGAATTTCGGGATAGCATGAAGAGTGCCGATGATGAAAAGATGCTCAAATTAATACGCAATGCCAATAATATTCGTGGAATTTTAGAAGGACAAAATCCACACTTTGTAAAAAATGAAGAACGAATAACAAAACTTTATACAAAATAATCATGACATTGAAATTAGACATTAATCCGATAAAAGCATGGTTGCCAAATATGGACAATCCATTGCTGATCTCAGGACCGTGTAGTCTTGAGACGGAAGAACAAACCATGGAAACTGCCCGTTTACTGGCTAAAGATAAGCGCGTTTTTGTTTTTAGGGGAGGGGTATGGAAACCCAGAACACGCCCGGGATCGTTTGAGGGCGTTGGATCGATTGGATTGAAATGGCTGCAACAGGTAAAAGAAGAAACCGGCTTGCCGGTTGGTACCGAAGTGGCCAACGCCCAGCATACTGAAGAATGCCTAAAAGCAGGATTGGACGTGTTATGGATTGGTGCCCGATCAACAGCCAGCCCTTTTGTAGTGCAGGAAATTGCAGATGTAGTGAAAGGTACTGATGCGGTGGTGATGATAAAAAATCCGGTGAACCCCGATGTGCAACTTTGGGTAGGAGCCATTGAAAGAATTAACCAGGCTGGTATTAAAAATATTGTGGGAATCCATCGGGGATTTACTCCATTTCGTCAAACAAAATACCGCAATTATCCCAACTGGAAAACAGTAATCGAATTAAAACGAACACTGCCAAACTTACCCATAATTTGTGATCCAAGTCATATTGCCGGAACACGTGAGTATCTTTTTGAAATCTCTCAAAAAGCTTTTGATATGGGAATGGAGGGCTTAATGCTTGAATCGCATCGCGATCCTTCGTGTGCATTAAGTGACGCCGGTCAGCAACTCACTCCTGCTGATCTTGGAAAACTACTTGATAAACTGGTTATCCGTTATGAAAATGCCGACAACCCTGATTTTGAAAGCCAACTTGATGTGCTTCGTAACAGAATTGATGCAATTGATGCTGAACTGCTGGAAACGCTTGCATCGCGCGTTGAAATTGTTAAACAAATTGGACAGTATAAACGCGATAATAATGTTACAGCTTTACAAATGAATCGGTGGACCCAGTTGATGGAAAATCGGGTAAATCTGGGGAAAAGTATGAGTATTAACGAAACGTTTGTTAAAATACTTTTTCAGTTAATACACGAAGATTCTGTTCGTATGCAGACCGAAATAATGGATGAAGAGTAAATAATGAGAATACAAAGAACAGCTCCGGGATTTTATTCCGGAGTTTTTTTTGTGTTATTAGCGGGTGCATCCGAATGAAGAGCTGACAATTTGAAAAGCGCCTTTTTTATTCCATTTTCTATTCTGTTGTAATCATACAGTTCTTTACCAATAAAAATGAAAAAAACAGCCAGTTGCTTATTCTCAGGGAGTGGCAATAGAATATTTTTATTCAAACGATAAGCTTCACGCATTAGTCTTTTAATGCGGTTTCGTTTCACTGCTCTTTTAAATGTTTTTTTACTCACCGTGAAAGCAGCCTGAACAGGTACTTTAGTTGTAAGATCAGAGGCGATATAAACCACTTTAATCGGAAAAGATAAAAACGATTCACCTTCAGCAAACAGTTTGTCAATTAGCTTTTTGCTGCATAAATGTTCCTTCTTTTTAAAGCCGAAAGAACCCTGAGGCGATATTTTATCAACTATAGGCATAAAATAGTAAAGGCCATACGTCAAACGACGGACGGCCTTTCAAAAGTATATATTTTTCTATTTAATTCTTATTACTCTTTTTGATGTACTGATCCAAGGCCATAGTCATTGATGGCGCCTGAGCAGTAGGAGCTTCAATATCCAGCCTTAGTCCGGCATCGCGAACGGCTTTTGCCGTTGATGGCCCGAAACAGGCTATACGCGTTGAGTTTTGCTCAAAATCCGGGAAGTTTTGGTACAGTGATTTTATTCCGGAAGGACTAAAAAATACAAGTACATCGTATTTTATATCTGCCAGATCTGAAAGATCGGCACTTACTGTGCGGTATAAAATTGCTTTGGTATACGAGTATCCTCCCTTATCAAGCAGGCTTGGAATTTCTTGTTTATGAATATCAGACAGCGGCACAAGAAATTTTTCATCTTTATGCTTCTTCATTACATTAACAAGGTCGGTAAATCGGCCATCAGCATAAAAAATCTTACGCTTGCGGTATACGATGTACTTTTGCAAATAAAATGCCGTAGCCTCAGAAATACAGAAATACTTCATAGAATCAGGCACAGTGATTCGCAGCTCCTGTGCAACTCTAAAAAAATGATCGATAGCAGTGCGGCTTGTAAAAATTACAGCCGTATGCTCCAGTATCTGAATTCGTGTTTGGCGAAATTCTTTTGCAGGAACTCCTTCAACTTGAATAAATGGTCTGAAATCAATCTTCAACCCATTTTTTTCTGCCAACTCGAAGTACGGCGATTTAGCTGTACTTGGCTCTGGTTGTGAAACTAAAATGCTCTTGACTTTCAAAATTTTATGCTTTTAATGAGACTTTCCCCCTTCTTATTCAAACAACAACTTTATAAATTAAAAGCAAGGGTAAAATTTCAAGGGTACAAAGGTATAAAAACAGATAATATAACGAAAATTGTTTTTTCAATAATATAATAATCCCCCTGCGAAGTAACATAAGGTTAAAAATACAAAGTATTACAATGCCTGAAAGAGCTATAAATAAAGGGGTTTGAAGGGGAGCATAGGCTACTAAAACAACAATTGGCAAAAGAACAATACTGAGCGAACGGTTAAAATTATCCATATTAAACAAGTATTCCCTTGTTTCATTTTGCGTTTCAAACAGCAATCCTAACACTGTGTATATAAGTTTTTTGCCAAAAAAGTAAAGTAAAACAGCCCCAAATACAAATGCAAAATATTGGGGATTTAGCATGGCATTCTCCCATTTAAAAAGATTTAAACATTGATAGATTAGGGTGGCAAACAGAAGGTAAAAAATAATATCGAGCCGATATGCAGCATGAAAAACCGGGTAGTTTTTGTCGTTTAACATACGTGCCGAGGTGGCATAATTTAATAACGACAAAAAAAGGTGTTGAATGTATTTGGCATAAGTATACCTAATGGTAGCAAACAGGATTATGGCTAAAAAAATAACGATGGTTAACCAATCGGAGTTTGAATTATCTCTTTCGCGGTTTGGCAGCACCACTTTCGGAATTGATAGCTGCTCTGTTTTTAACTCGTGGTGTTGGCGTGCCTGAATATATTTTGAACTGTCAATAAGTAGTTTATTCTCCTGGTTTAATCGCCACTGCCTAATTTGAGTTGCGGTATAGGTCCTTTTTTCTTGTTTGGGTACAACCGTTTCGCGCCTTTCAAACGATGTTAACGATTGTGGACGCTGGCGCTGTAAATTATGCTCAATCGATTTATTAACCGGAAGAGTTTCAATTAGGTTTCTTCCTGTAATCGTATCCTGGAATGTGTAATTTGCCGCCATATTTTGTTGCGGCAAAGATACCAAAATATTAAAATCAGAAGGATAAAAAGAAACAACAACTAAAGCCTGAATTTAGGCTTACTAACAAGGTAATTTTTGTTTCTTTGCAAAAAATATAAATAGATAAAAGAGGCAAATAATGATTTACCTGGCTCCATTACAGGGTTTTACCGATTTTGTTTACAGAGCAGCTCATGCAGCGGTTTTTAATTCAATTGATGCTTATTTTATTCCTTATATTTCGCTGAAGCACAACAAGATTTTACCAAAGTATTTTCGCGAGATTTCGCCACAGAATAACCGGCAAATGCGTGTTGTACCACAAGTGCTCGCTAAAGATGGTAATGAACTGGCGCTAATGGCGAAGCAACTTCTTGATTTAGGTTATGCTGAAATTAACCTGAACCTGGGGTGTCCGTATCCGATGGTTACCAACCGGGGTAAGGGGGCTGGTTTGTTGGCAACACCGGCTAAAGTTAACGAAATACTGGAACGTTTTTTTAGTACATCTGAAGGAGAACTTTCGGTAAAATTAAGGTCGGGTTTGCAATCAGATTCTGAGTTGAGCTCCGTAATTGATGTGCTGAACCAGTTTCCGATAAAAGAGGTAATTTATCATCCCCGTGTGGCCAGCCAGTTGTATTCTGGAGAAATTGACGAGAATGCCTATTTGTTTGCCAGTCAGCAGTTAAAGCACAGGCTTGTTTATAATGGCGATATTTTTTCAGTAAAAACTTACACGGAAAAAAATGAGATGTTTTTGCAAACAAGCGACTGGATGTTGGGACGTGGAGTTCTGATGAATCCTTTGCTGCCGAATGAAATTATGGGCGTGCAATTGTCAAAAGAGAAGCGCGATAGTTTGCTTTTTTTATTTCATAAATACGTGTTGGAAGGCTATCTGGAAGCCATGGATAACGAAGGCAATGCCTTGAATAAAATGAAGCAGTTTTGGATTTATTTTTCACATCGTTTTCCTGCTCATAAAAAGGTATTTAAACTGGTTAAGAAAGCAAAAGATATGAATAAGTATCAGTCTGTAATTCGAACAGCATTCGACCAATTGTGACTGTTTGGTTGCTACTCATATTATTAATTCGAGGAGCAGTTTTCGCGTTCATATTTTTCCATTAAGGCCATTAGCAGATACATTTCTTTAACCTCACCTTCCGATTGTGGTGCGCTGCAAATTGCTAAAAACCTGTCTAAGGCCTCGCGGTAATCATCTTCTGTGTCAATTTCGTAATTCATTTGTTAGTGAGCATCCAACCAATTATCGGCGGCATTACTTTCAACGGTTAATTGCACACCAATGTTCACTGCATTTTCCATTTCTTCCTTTACCATTTTCTTCATTGCATCCAGCTCCGGTTTGAACACATCAAAATTCAATTCATCATGTACCTGTAAAATCATTCTCGATTTTAACTGCTGCTCTTCCATTTTATTATGAATATTGATCATGGCAATTTTAATAATATCAGCAGCAGAGCCCTGAATTGGTGCATTTATCGCATTTCGTTCGGCCATTCCGCGAACCACAGCATTGGCCGAATTTATATCGTTTAGGTAGCGGCGCCGGCCTTTAATTGTTTCAACATAACCGTTTTCGCGGGCTAGTGTTATTTGCTTATCCATAAAAGCTTTTATTTTCGGAAAATTCTCGAAATAGCCATCAATAAGCTGCTTGGCTTCTGTGCGTGGAATATTTAAACGCTGCGATAAGCCGAAGGCTGAAATGCCGTAAATTATTCCAAAGTTTGCTGTTTTTGCTTTTCGGCGCATATCGGCATCTACCTTTTCTTCTTCCACCTGGTATATTTTCGAAGCCGTTATGGCATGAATATCTTTGCCCTCGTTAAAGGCACGTTGCATTTCTTCATCGCCACTCAGGGCAGCCATAATTCGCAATTCAATTTGCGAGTAGTCGGCCGAAAAGAAAGTATGCTCATCATCGGAAGGAATGAAGGCTTTTCTTATCTCTCTTCCCGCAGCATCGCGTATTGGTATGTTTTGCAGGTTGGGATTTACCGAACTTAAACGTCCGGTAGCGGCAATTGCCTGATTATAAGAGGTGTGTATTTTTCCGGTTTTTGGATTTACAAGCAGGGGCAAGGCTTCTACATAAGTTGAAAGTAGCTTTTTTAAGCCCCTGAAATCCAGAATTTTTTGTACAATCGGGTGCTTGTCAACCAAACGAATTAGCACATCTTCAGAAGTAGAGTATTGTTTGGTTTTGGTTTTTTTGGCGTTGGTGTCAATTTTAAGTTTCTCAAAAAGTATAGGTCCCAGCTGTTTGGGCGACGAGACATTAAAGGTTTCGCCGGCAAGCTCAATAATGGCTTTTTCAAGGTCGATTATTTGCTCGCGCAAAACAACTGCGTATTTATTCAGTTCTTCAGAATTAAGTGTTACCCCGGTGCTTTCCATTTTTACCAAAACCGGAATTAAAGGCATTTCCAGTGTTTCAAAAAGTTCGCGAACATTGGTTTTATCCAGTTCCGGATCCAGGGCATTTTTTAACTGAAGCGTTAAATCGGCATCTTCGCACGCATAGTCGCGAAGTTTTTCGGTAGCCACCGATCGCATTGTTAGCTGGTTCTTGCCTTTTTTCCCAATCAGCTGTTCGGTAGGTACTTTCTCGTAATTCAGGTATTGCAAACACAATTGATCGAGGTTGTGTTTCATATCGGGTTGAACAAGGTAATGGGCCAGCATAGTATCGTATAGTTTTCCTTTGACTTCAATACCATAGTTGTTCAGAATAAGAATGTCAAACTTAATGTTTTGCCCAATTTTAGTGATGTTGGTATCGGCAAATAATGCTTTAAATTCATTCATTATTTGTTGCGCTTCATCGC
Source organism: uncultured Draconibacterium sp. (assembly GCF_963676735.1). Classification (NCBI taxonomy): domain Bacteria; kingdom Pseudomonadati; phylum Bacteroidota; class Bacteroidia; order Marinilabiliales; family Prolixibacteraceae; genus Draconibacterium; species uncultured Draconibacterium sp. The sequence continues at coordinate 4,952,092 of NZ_OY781464.1, forward strand.
GGTTTGGGGGCAAAGTTACGCAGTAAGCTTCGTGCGGACGAAAAGCAAACGACATACAAACAATCTCGGCTACCTGGGTGTCGAGGCCAGTAGTTTCGGTATCAAAACAAAATTCTTTCTGAACGGAAAGTTCGGCACGCAAACTGGCTCGTTGCAATTCGTTTTCAATTAGGTAATACTGGTGTGGAACCGATGATATATTCTCTTTTGTAGCCGGTATTTCTGGTGCAACCTCTTCAGAGCTGCCAAATAAAGTCCCTTGTGTTGCTGATAATTCAGGAGCATCAACAAGTTTCAATCTCGAGATAAGTGTTTTAAACTCCAGCTCATCAAAAAGTTTTTTCAGGTCTTCTTTTTTAATCTCATCACGCATCAGTTGTTTCTTATCAAAATCAACCGGAGCATCGGTTATAATTGTTGCTAAAACTTTTGAAAGTTTAACCTGTTCTTCGTTTTCTTCCAGCCGCTCTTTTTGTTTGCCTTTCAGGTCGTTGGTGTTTTTATAAAGCTCTTCAATGCTTCCGTATTGGGCAATCAGTTTTTGGGCAGTTTTTGGGCCAACACCGGGGCATCCTGGAATATTATCAGCCGAATCGCCCATTAGCCCGAGAATATCAATTACCTGGTCGGCGGTTTCAATGCCAAAATTTTCCTGTACTTCGGGCAGGCCCCACACTTCAACATCTCCTCCGCCCTTACCCGGTTTGTACATAAATACTTTATCCGAAACCAGTTGGGCATAGTCTTTATCGGGGGTCATCATGTAAGTAGTAAATCCTTCTTTTTCTGCCTTTTTGGCCAGTGTGCCAATAACATCATCAGCTTCATATCCGGCTTTTTCAATAATCGGAATATTAAAGGCTTCAATAATTTTACGAATGTAGGGGATTGATTTTCGCAGGTCTTCCGGCATTTCTTCGCGGTTAGCTTTGTATTCGCTAAACATTTCGTGCCTGAAGGTTGGGGCCGAAACATCAAAAACTACCGCAAGGTACTCCGGGTTTTCTTTTTCAATAAGCTGAACTAAGGTGTTGGTTACCCCAAGCATAGCCGAGGTGTTTACCCCTTTTGAGTTAAAACGTGGATTGCGGATAAAGGCAAAATAACTACGGTAAATCAGTGCAAATGCATCTAAAAGAAAAAGTTTTTGCTGTTTATTTTCAGGCATAATTTAAATTTTCAAGGGTTTAGAATTTACTTGTTGTCTTCGGCAAACCACTCGGCGTAAGAGGTTGCTGTTTCGTAAAGCCGAATGCTGTATAATGAAACACTTGATGGTAATACTTGTTGAAGAATATGAGCAAAATGTACACACATATTTTCTGATGTGGGTTGAAAATCAAACACAATTACACGATCTGTAATCTCCGAAAGATGTGACTTGTGTTTATTTGCATAGGTTTTGCTTACCACAAGACTATGGTCGAAGACCGAAACAATTTTGTCTTTCACCAGCTTTTTGAGCTTTCCAAAATCCAGTACCATTCCGTCTTTTGGGTGGCCTTCCTCGTGTTTTATTTCGCCCAGCAAGGTTACTTCCATATTGTAGGTATGCCCGTGTATATTGCGGCACAATCCATCGTACTGGTAGAGTGCATGGGCCATTTCAAAATGAAACTTTTTGGTAACTCTTATTTTTGCCATTAAATTTTGTTTTTAGAGTGGTGAAATTACGTTTTTCTCCAGGCATTTTATTCATGAAAACAAGAAAAGACACTAAGATGTTGGCAGGAACAGATGTTCAAGCAATATTTTTAAGCCAATTGCAACAAGTATTATACCTCCAACGATTAGAGATTGATGGCTTCTTTTGGCCGATATGCATTTCCCAAACAACATGCCCAACATTGATGCGATAAAAGTAACCGGGCCTATCACCAGCACCGGGTAAAGTATGGGAACATCTAAAAAACCAAAACTTAGGCCAACCACCAAAGCGTCGATACTGGTTGCCACCGACAGGCCCAGCAATACGCTCCATTTAAAGGGATCAAAACTTTTTAAAGCCCCATCTTCCTTAATTCCGTCAACAATCATCTTCCCGCCAATAAAAGCAAGTAACCCAAAGGCTATCCAATGATCTACAGAGGCAATCAGGTCTTTTAACGCTTCACCTACTAGCCATCCAAGTACGGGGAATAGTGCCTGGAAAAAAGCCAGTGATGCAGCTACCAGAGCTGCCTGGTTAAATTTGATTTCTCTTTTCATTAATCCGCACGAAACGGAAACAGCAAAGGAGTCGAAACTTAATCCTATACCAATGAGTAAAAAAGTTATAAATTTTGCAGTCGTCATTATGTGCGGCAAAAGTAATAAAATATGTTTTTTCGCTGGTTTTGGATCTCCGTTTCAGCAGGGCACTGTAATTTTTTCTTAAATGTTGTTATAAAACTGAACCAAACTCGTCCAATATAACAGATGACCACTGATGAGTTTAAAAATAAAGTTCTTCCGTACTCGGTAAAGCTGTACCCGATGTTGTTTCGTATTCTTAAAAATGAGGAAGAAACCCGCGATGCCCTGCAGGAATTAATGCTCAGGCTATGGAAACGTAAGGAGGAACTGGATAATTGTAGCAACCAGTCGGGGTATATAATTACAATGGCGCGGAATTACAGCTTTGATTTACTAAAAAAGAAAAAACCGGAGTTAATGGATGATGCTCATGAGTACCGGCTTTTCAACAAGGAAGCGGAAGAAACAAGTCAGGATGTGAAGGAGAAATTTTACGAGGTACGAAAGGTGATTGACAATTTGCCGGAGAGATACCGGACGGTAATTCAGCTACGCGACATTGATGGATTTTCTTTTGAAGAGATTAAACAAATGACCGGATATGAAATTGCAAACCTGCGGGTAATCTTGTCGCGGGCAAGGCAGAAGGTAAAACAGGAAGTTGAAAAAATTTACAATTATGACACTACTGGAAAATATGCTAGGGAAATATTATAAGGGAGAAACTTCGTTGGAAGAAGAAAAAGAACTTAAATCAGCGGTTATAAATGACGCGGAGCAGTTAGTTGAGCAAAAAATATTTTCATTTTACCAGGAAGAGGCAGCTGTTCCGAAGGGGCTCGAATCGGATTTATTTGCCGCAATTGAAAAAGAAAGCAATAAAAAGAAAGGTACCCGTAGGCGCTTATATTCTATAATTTCTGCGGCGGCTATGGTCGTTATTGTGCTCTCTGTCTTTCTTGATGTAAAAACTAAAAAGAAAACAAAACTGGAAGATCAGTTTTTTGTAATGGAACAAGCTTTATTTCAGGTGTCAGAAAGTTTACAACCTATGCAAGAACAGGATGAAATGTTGGTGCTTTGGGTTGATGATGATGTAGAAATAATAATTAATTAGTGGGTTAAAATCAGCAGGTTAGTGGTTGTTTTTTTGTGAGCCCTTTAATGTGTAATAGTAGTAAAACAATAAAAATGGGAATAAAAATGAAAAAATTAGTTTTAATGGTGTTGGTAATCGGTATTTCACTGCCGGTATTGGCACAACAGTCTCAGAGTTTTTTTGAGCAGTTAACAGAAAAGTATGCAGAGCAGGATGGTTTTAGTGCCAGTCTGTTAAGTAGCGATATGTTTGAACTTTACCTTCGAAAGAAGAATATTGATGAAGATTCGGAACTGGCCGAGGCTCTTGAAAATCTCGATAATATTATGGTTGTTTCGCAAAGTAAGTTTGGACTGCACAGCACTGGGTTTTTTGAAGGCGATAATAAACCGGCAAAACAACCCAAAGCAGGAACTGCAGAATTGCACCAGGAAATTCTGGCACATTATAAGAAAAGTGCTTATTCATTACTGAAAACCGAAAAGCGAATGGGGGAAGATGTAAAAGTTTATTTGAAGCGTGATGATGGAGTAATTACAGCTTTAGCCTTGGTAACTAATTCGAATTCCGCTACTAACCTTATCGAGCTGTCAGGGAATATTGATTTGTCGAACGTTGCTTATTTGAACAAAGCGCTTAATCTTCGTGGTCTTGAAAATTTATATAAAATTGATAACTCGCGTTCAGGTTTTTTCTCCGGAGGGAGTGCATATCAGCCCTATCATTTTGATGAGGAACAAATAGCAGAGATGGAAGCACGTGCATTGGAAATGGCAGAAAAGGCAAGGCTTTCGGATGAGCAAATTGCTGAAATAGAAAAACAGGCGCAGATTCAATTTGAGAAGCAACGCGAGATGGCGGAGAAATACCGCGAGATGGCGGAGAAATACGGTAGGCAACCCATTTTTTTGAGTACTCCGGGCGATACCAATACCGTTTATTTTATAGATGGCAAGCAGGTAAAAAGCAAAGAAGTTAAAGATCTTTTAAAGAGGAGTGAAATTGAACAGCTTTCAAAAACAGAAGAGGATGGAAAAACCGTGATCAAAATAACAACAAAAAAGGCTCTCAACTGAGAGCCTTTTTTATGCTATTGTTTATTTAATTATTTGTGAACATGCACATCCATTTGCGGGAAAGGAATGTTAAGGCCTTCCTTATCAAAGGTTTTATAAACTTTTTCGGTTAAATCGAAATAAATTCCCCAATAATTAGCTGCTTCGGCCCAAACACGAACCACTAAGTTAACCGAACTATCTGCCAGCTCGCTAACTGCTATAAAGGGTTCTGCAGGATCGTTAATAATACGGTCGTCTTCTTTTATCAGCTTCATCAATACCTCTTTGGCTTTGTCAACATCATCGCCATAGCCAATACCAAAAGTAAAGTCAACACGCCGTTTTGGTTCAGCCGAAAAATTGGTTAACGAACCAGTTGATAACCCACCATTTGGAATAATAATGGTTTTGTTGTCCGGTGTTTTCAGAATCGTATTAAAAATCTGAATTTCGTTTACAATTCCCGAATGTCCCTGGGCATTAATAAAATCGCCAGCTTTAAAAGGCTTAAAAATCAGAATCATCACCCCGCCGGCAAAATTCTGCAATGTTCCTGATAAAGCCATACCTACCGCCAAACCGGCAGCACCTAAAATGGCAATAAACGAAGTCATCTGAACGCCCATCATCCCGATTACAGCAATCCAAAGCATCAGTTTTAATAAAATGCCAATCATACTGTTCAGAAATCCGCGCAACGAGGGGTCAACATTTTGTTTCTCAAATCGGCGGCGTAAAGCTCCCCTTATAATCGAGATAACCCATAAACCAATAAGAAGTGTGATAATGGCTCCCACTAATTTTGGGCCGTAAAACATTACTAAAGAGTAAAGCTGTTCTGAAAGATTTTCTACTTTTTCCATAATATTTGGTTGTTTTAAATTTATTGTAATATACAAACATTCTTGAAAAATGTTCAAAAAAAAGGGACTCAAATTAACTTGAGTCCCTTTTATAAAATGTTTTTAAAATTTAGTTGCTAGAGTACACCAACTCGCCTTTTAGGTAAATAAGCGTGTCGTTTACATTGGCAAAATTACTTATTTCCTCATCTTTTATACGAATGTTAAAAACGCGTTCGAGGTAGTAAGTAAAAATCGTCCAATCGATGTTGTCGAAATTCAGATCCTCAATAAACGAGGCGCTCAAACAAATGTTATCACGGGTAACACCTGTTTTTCGCAAAACCCGGTAGAGGTTTCTTCGTAACGACTTTTCTGCAATTGTTTCTGTTTCCATTATTTTGTTTTAAAATTCGAACAAATGAATTTACGGGTCAAATATATAAATTTTCAGTTAGTTATGCCTTGTTATTGCTTTATAATCTGCATTATACTATCAGTTTTTCATTGTTATCGACACTAAAAAGCGGAAAAAGTTGCATTTTACTGTTTCATTTCTTCTCTGAGTAGGCTAAATACCTTTAGGTTCACATAGCCGTTTTTGTGGCGTTCTCCTTGTCGTTCAGTACCTTCAAAAGTGAAACCAAACTTACCCGGAATTTTTTCACTCGGCAGGTTTCCGGCTGCAACTTTTATTTGTATACGGTTCATCTTTTGTTTCCGGAAAGCAAAGCGTATTAGTTTAGCCACACAGCTGGAGATTATGCCTTTTTTTTGCATATTCTTAACCAGCCAATAGCCCAGTTCTGTTTTCCGGTTCACCCAGTCGGTATCTTTAAAGCCAATTAATCCTGCAAAGTTTTCCTGGTAATAAATGGAGTAAACAAGGTCCTTTTTATTGTCGTTTCGGGTTATGCTGGCAATAAATGCTTTGGTATCTTCAACTCGGTTGGTGTATTCAACAAAGGGAAGCCATTTGCTTAAATATTCGCGGTCTTTATCAATGGCCTCGTAAATAACCGGAGCCATTGAGGTATTAACTTGTTCGAGCCTTATTTTGGAATCAACCCTAATGTGTTCCATGCTCTGTTTTTGTTAAATCAAATAGAAATACCTGCTGCATAAAAGAATTGGTTCGCTCGCACGAAACCAGCAGCGTTTGGTTGTTTAAAAAACAAATTCCCTCGGTTTGCGATCCATTAATGCCTTTTAGCTCAATAAACTGACTTTTCCCTTCAAAAAAACTATCTCCTTTAAAATCGGAAAATAACCAGATAAAAGAGCGGTAGTTTTCGTAGCCAACTAAGGCCAGCTGTTGTTTGTCCGGACTAATATCAGCTCCGGTAATCAACCCATTTACCTGAAAGGTGTCGATTGGCTGAATTTTATATTCCCCCTTTTTTGTAGGAATTTTATAGCGCCAGGTGGTTCGGTCGCGCCAGTTTTTACTAAACAGGTAAATGTGGTTTTTAAAAGCCACCATAGCTTCACAATCATACGGTGTGCTTTTATCTGAATAATGAAAACGGTTTTGGTTTGTGTAACTGAATTTAATTTCTTTTACATCTACCTTTTGTTCCTTTTTTTTCGAAATATCTTTCTTTTTTACTTTATAAATAAGCAGGTTATTGCGGTTGCCCATGTTATTGCCAAAATCACCTACATAAATGGTTTTGTTGTCTTGGGTAATAGATTCCCAGTCCCTGTTTTTGGCGGCATCAAATTCAATTTCTTTTTTTATTTTTCCTGACGCTGCAAAACCGTAAAGTTTATTTTTACCGCCACTGTCGTTAAATCCCCAATACAAATCGTCGTAAATCAGTAAGCCCGACAGTTCAGTTAATTTATCCGAAACCTCAGGAATATATTTTTCTGCCTGCAGCGTTACTGCATCCTTGTTTTCCTTTTTCTCAGGATTTGAACATGAAAAAAGAATGAACATTGCCAGAAGACAGGAGTGAATGTTTGTCATCTTTTTATCTTTACGAGAATTTTATAAAAATCAAAATAAGAAAATTAAATACGAATGAAGAAATTAATTGTATTAATATTAATTGCTTTGGTTGGCTTTGGCGTTTCGTGCAGCAATGCAACACAAAAAGAAAAAAATAATCTTGTATTAATTAAAACCAGTTTTGGCGATATTAAATTAAGGCTGTACGACGAAACACCCGAGCATAAAAAGAATTTTATAAAACTAATTGAAGAAGGGTATTACGAGGGCTTACTTTTTCATCGAGTAATGAAAAACTTTATGATACAAGGTGGCGACCCTGATTCGAAAAATGCAACACCCGGGCAGCGTTTGGGTAGCGGTAATCCGGGCTACACTTTGCCGGCCGAAATATTACCACAGTATTACCACAAAAAAGGTGCATTGGCAGCAGCTCGCCGCGGAGGTCCTTCAAATCCGGAGAAACGCTCGAGTGGCTCGCAGTTTTACATTGTTCAGGGCGAAGTGTTTACCAGTGGCAAACTGGATACAATGGAATTGATGTTGAACAGCCGGGCCAAAAACGATTTTGTAAAACAAAAATTTGATGCGGCAAAAGACGAACTCGATGGCTACAGAAAAAATAACGACCGCGATGGATTTAATATTTGTGTTGCAGAGTTAAGAGAAGCAGCCGATAGTGCATGGGCACTGCAACCCAAACGAATGTTTACCGAAGAGCAGCGAAAAGACTACACCACTATTGGCGGCTATCCTTCGTTAGATGGCGATTACACTGTTTTTGGCGAGGTTGTTGAAGGACTTGATGTGTTGGATAAAATTGCAGCGGTTGAAACCGATAAAAACAACCGGCCAGTTGAGGATATTAAAATGGAGATTGAATTTACGAAGTAGCTTATGGTGAAAACGTTCTTAATTATATGTTGTATTTGTGTTTTGGGGTATCAGTCTGATGCGCAGTCGCGAATTGTTGAAATAGCCACAAATTATGGCAATATGCGTTTTAGCTTGCACGACGATACGCCCAAACATCGCAATGCGTTTATTGAGCTTGCTGAAGACGGGTATTACGATGGTACACTGTTTTATCGGGTTATTGAAGATTTTCTGATTCAGGGTGGTTCTAAAAGCTCGCGAAATGCCCCTCCCGGGAAACGTATCGGGTATGGCGACCCGGATAAAACGGTTGACGATGAAATTCTTAAACACTATTTTCATAAAAAGGGATCGTTGTGTGCTCCGCGCCAACCCGATGAGATTAATCCCTTTAAGCAGTCAGATATTTCTCAGTTTTTTATCGTTAAAGGCAGTGTGTTTACTCCCGGCGCTCTTGATACAATGGAGTTGGCGGTAAATCGTCCAATCCGTAAAAAAATCATTGCGAAGTATATGACTCCGGAAATTCGCGGGCAACTAAAACAGTTAAAGCAAGAGAAAAAAGTAACAGAATTCAGAGCCATAGCAGATGATATAAAAGCAAAAATAGAGGCCGAATACAACCTTACTCCGGGGGTGCTTGAGTTTTCTGAAGCACAGCGCCAGGCCTATACAACCGTGGGAGGCTACCCCGAACTGGATGGTAGTTACACTATTTTTGGCGAGTGTATTGCCGGTTTTGATGTAATTGATAAAATCGCGGCATTAAAAACCGACAGCAACAACCGGCCGTACAACGATGTTAAAATAAAGGTGCGGGTGATTCAATAGGACGATGAAGATAAAACAGCTCATAATATTGGTGGCTATTGCAATAGTTGTAGGCGCATGTGGAAACAAAACAGAGAAGCAAACGCAGCATAAAGCTGATGCGATAAGCGAACCGGAGAACACCAACTCACGCCAACAGGATGAATGGAATCGTTTGCTGCCATCAATTGCTAAAATTGATTCGTATGACGGCACGCGAATTCTGGAATCGGGGCAGGGCTTTTTTGTGGGTGAAAACCTGCTGGTAACCAAGTATTCATTGGTCAATCAGGCTACAAATGTTTCGGTAACACCTTTTAACGAAAACAGAAAGTACACCGCACATGGTTTTGTGGCTTTCGACCGTATTAACGATCTGATTATTTTGCAGGTAGATAGCATAAAACGAGAACCAATTACACTTTCAGCGGATACGATTCCCAATTTTACAAAATCACTATATGTGGCTCCAAAAACCGGAAAAACGTTGCAGCTTTTTACCGGGAAAGTACTCAATCTTGCAACGGTTAGGGGGACTAAACTTTATCGGATTACAAACCGAATAAGAAAATCGCAGTTTGGTGCACCAATTTTTGTTGATGGAGGAAAAGCGATTGGGGTAGCCTATTCAGGAACAGTAAATTACGAAATGCAAAGTTTTGCGATACCGGCTGAATTTATCCTGGCAATGCTTCGAAAGAAAAAAAATGAAGCGGAACCTTTGGAAATTCTCAAAAATACCGCGAATGAAAAAATAGCTGCAGAGAACAGAAAAATAAAAGGACTTGTTTTGGAAACCGATGCCGGAGATATAAGCATAAAGTTGTTTAATGAAACACCCGAGTATCGCGATAATTTTATTCGTTTGGCCAAAGAAGGTTATTTTGATAGTTTACTGATACATCGTGTGATTAAAGACTTTGGTATACAGAGTGGTGCAGCCGATACCCGTTATGCCAAACCTGGCGCTAATGTTGGGTTTCGGGGGCCGGGTTACACCATTCCGGCTCACCTGGTGTCCGGCTTGTACCATAAACGCGGAATGATTGGATCGCCCCGTAAGCCAGATACAAAAAACCAGCGACGACGATCGGACGGATCGCAGTTTTATATTGTTAGCGGCCGAAAATATTTCGATAATGAACTGGACGACCTGGAAGAAACCAACAACTACAAATTTTCGGCAGCGCAACGTAACGCCTATAAAACAGTGGGCGGAGCACCTCACCTCGATGGGAGTTATACCGTTTTTGGGCAGGTAACTTCAGGAATGAATGTGGTAGACCAAATCGTTCAGGTAGAAACAGATCGTAGATGGCGTCCCGTTAAAGACATTCGAATCAGGCGTGTCCGGATTTTAAAATAATTCAGCCATTTCCATGCCTTCTTGCAACCAAAAGGTTTGTAATCCGGCCTGTTGGGCGCCAATTATATTCTTTTCCAAATCGTCAACAAACAAGGTTTCTGCCGGAACAACATTGGCCAGCGAGATTACTTTGTTAAACGAACTTACCTCTGGTTTTCGGTCGTTAAGTTCGTGCGAGTAATAAACCGCATCAAATAACGATGGAAAGTCGATACCATGTTGCGCTTTAAACTCGGGAAGCAATTTGTTGATGTGAATTTGGTTGGTGTTGCTAAAAAGAAAAACCTTATAATTTTTACCGAGTTCCAACAGCTTTTTTACCCGGTTTTCAGGAATATCCAGAATCATAGCATACCAGGCATCATCGATTTCAGTGTCGCTGGCATTGGGATTATTAAGTAGTTTCCTTACTGTAGCTCTGAATTCATCCGGACTTATTTTGCCAATTTCCAGCTGGTAAAATGCCGGATCGGCATAGGCATTTTTATGGTCTAACAGTTCGCCGTTGCTGCCCAGTTGCTGAAACGCTTGTATTGATGCATCAAAATCGAGGTTTAATAAAACCCGGCCTAAATCGAAAATGATATTTTTAATGTTCGAAAGGTCTGCTTTCATTTCTTAAAATTTATTCTGCGAAATTAAACATTTAGGTAAAATCTTTTTTAATTTCATGTTAAACTTGGTGCTAGCAAAAATAGCAGGCTTTCCGGATTGAAATAATTCAAACCCATAAAGCCAAAATTCAGGTAATGAAACGAGCATGATAAAAGTTTCTCACACCTAAGTGAAAGAATAACAGGCGAGCTTCATTAGAACCACCTGAAAACTAAAAATTTTAGGCATGAAAATTAAGGGAATACATCATCATACCATCTGGATAAACAAAACAAATCCGGCAATAGTTGAGGTTATCGACCAGCGAAAACTGCCGTTTTGTTTCGAAGTTTTTCAATTGCTCACTCCCGGTGATGCTTATTTCGCCATCAAAGAAATGGTGGTAAGAGGCGCCCCTTTGATTGGTATTACAGCAGCCTACGGTATGTACCTGGCTCTTTTTAATTTAAAAACAACAAATTTTGAACAGGAAATTCGCGCAGTTGGCAACCATTTAACAACAGCAAGGCCAACAGCTGTTAATTTGGCTTTTGCAGTTGACGAGCTCCTAAATTTTATACTCGAAAACAAAAATAAGAAAGCCCTTACAGAGCTGGTGCTGGCAAAAGTGGAAGCTTTAAAGCAAGAAGAAATAAACTTTGGAGCAGCCATTGGCGAGCACGGACTGAAGCTTATTGAAGCCATTTATAAGAAGAAAGGCGCAGCGGTAAATATTCTTACTCACTGTAATGCCGGATGGTTGGCTTGTATCGACTGGGGAACAGCTACTGCTCCCATCTACAAAGCATTTTTAAAAGGAATTCCCGTGCATGTTTGGGTAGATGAAACACGTCCGCGTAACCAGGGAGCTCGCTTAACAGCCTACGAGCTTGGCGAACAGGGCGTGCCGCACACAGTTATACCAGACAATACCGGTGGCCATTTAATGCAGCACGGAAAGGTTGACCTGGTAATTGTTGGCAGCGACAGAACTACAAGTACCGGTGATGTGGCCAATAAAATTGGAACCTATTTAAAAGCATTAGCAGCTTTTGATAATAAAATACCCTTTTATGTGGCACTGCCCTCAAGTACTTTTGATTGGGAAATGACAGATGGTTTGAAAGAAATTCCAATTGAAGAGCGCGATGGAACAGAAGTAGCCGAAATTGAAGGGTGGCATGAAAATGAATTAAAATCAGTGAATTTAATTCCTGAAAATAGCAAAGTTGCCAATTATGGATTTGATATAACCCCGGCACGATTGGTTACGGCTTTAATAAGCGAACGTGGCATTTGCAAGGCCAATAAAAAAAGTATTTCAGAGATGTATCCTGACAAAATAAAAAATAAGTTATGACAAAAATTGCAATAATTGGAGGCTCAGGACTGGAGGATCCGAATATCCTGCATGAACCCAGTGAAGTGGAGCATAAAACACCATACGGAATGCCATCGTCGACCTTTAAGTGCGGGAAAATCGTAGGAGTTGATGTTTGTATTTTATCCCGGCATGGCCGCGATCATTCTATTCCGCCAACACAGGTAAATAACCGCGCTAACCTTTGGGCAATAAAGGAGCTCGGATGCACGCACATACTGGCTACAACAGCTTGCGGAAGTCTTAGGTTAGAAATTGGCAGAGGAGAACTTGTTGTGCTTGACCAGTTTATTGATTTTACGCGGTTTAGGAAAAATACTTTTATCGAGAATTTTGAAAACGGTCAGTTGCATCACACGCCAATGTCCGACCCGTTTTGTTGGAATATACGCGAGAATTTGATTGACAATGCCAGTAAACTTAATCTCCGCTTTCATAAAACCGGAACGGTAATTACCATTGAAGGGCCACGATTTTCTACACGAGCCGAATCAAATATGTTTCGGACCTGGGGTGCCGATGTTATAAATATGTCGACCGCACCTGAGTGTATTTTGGCTAACGAGCTGGAAATACCTTATGCCGCAGTGGCATTAAGTACCGATTACGATTGTTGGAACGTAGATGAAGCCCCGGTTACCTGGGAAGAAGTGTTGAGTGTTTTTAACGAAAATGTTGGGAATGTGATTAAACTTCTTACTGAAACCATAACGTCATTTAAAAAATAGGTGCAACAAACGAGTGAAAACACGATTTTGGCATAACATTTGTAAGTTGTTTAACAACTGCATCAAAGCCATGAAACGCAGTTTTTATTACCGTTCAGTTAGTACTAAATAATTCAGCCAACCTGCTTTGTTTGGCTATTCAGTTTCCGGCGGCGTCTCTAAATCGAGTGCCGCTTTTTTTATGTGTTTTCTATATTGAGGCATGAAAATAGTATATTTCGTTTGTTTGTTGTATTGTTGTCTTTTTCTGCTGATTGGTTGCCGTAATTCTTCACCAATAAAAACAGAAGAATTAGTAAAATATTCTGCTCCCTTCTATCTGCAAAAACCGGGCTTACAGTTGTATTATTTTGGAATAAGAACCGAGCGATTCTTTTATATTGAAAACGAAACCGGGCCCTGGATTTTAAATGATAATCATATTTACACTGCCGAACCAGTAAATCTTGTTGGTTTTGATGAATATATTTTTATACAATACGACCTTGCCCGGCAGCTTGACTCTTTGCTTTTAAAAAGCACCAACGATTACATTTCAGTTCGGCCGGGCTTGTTTTGGAGGGTAGGAAACGAAGCACATAGTTACTGATGCCAACTTAATACCGGCATAATTTGGGGGCTTAAATTAAACCACAAACAGCAGCTAATCTTCGTATTTAAACGATACTTTCAGTTTAACACGATACGATTCAATTTCGCCTGCGTTGATGTGCATATCCATCTGGCAAACTTCGGCAATTCGTAAATCACGCAACGATTTTGAGGCCATAGTTATGGCATTCTGAGCGGCTTTTTCCCACGATACGGGGCTACTTCCTACCAACTCCACGATTTTGTAAACACTGTTAGGCATAACGTTTCAATTTTGGTTACTAATAAACTGTAAAGGTTTTCATACTATTACAATTATTTGTTCTTAGCGGTATAGTATGGAATTCGCACGTATTTTAATAATCCTCTCGGGTGTAATGTTTTACATGCTCGTTTCATTTTACGAAACGTAAACGCAAATAGTTTGGTGGCAGGAAGTTATTTTTTCGGGAAACAGGGGTGTAATGTTCCGGTTGTTTTTGATGCCAATACAGCTATCCCAAAAGAAAACGGCCGACAATAACCAGTATGAGAAAGAGTAAAACGATGATATTAATTATTAATTCACCTTTTTCATCCCTGCGGTAATGAACTATAATGGCCAAAATCATAATAACAGCAAGTCCAATTGCAGCCAACGGTATCAAAATCATTAATGTAGCATATACACCGGGTAAAAAAAGCCCCAATCCGCCAAGCACCTCAAAGCTTCCGATAATTTTTAACTGTGGTTGCGAGAAGTCGTCTATCCATTCAAAAACTTTTTCAAGTTTTTCTTTGTGTAAAACAAGCTTAATTGAACCGGAGGTTAAAAAAAGTGCAGCTAAAATAATTTGTATAATCCAGAGTGCTATGTTCATAAAGCAGTTTTTTACATAACGCTTGTAAGCGTTATTTGTTATTTATTGAATTAAAATTCAGTTGTTTTGCTTCCAATTATACGGGGTTCTATTTCTGAACTGAGGCTTTACAGCACACAGGTTTGTTCAAATCAATAAGTTTTAAAATTTTATTTTTTGTAAACCCAAAGTTCTGCCCCGGGATTGTTATTCATATATTCATTTTTCGCCCTTTCTGCTGCATCAAAGGTTTTATAACTGCCAATACCAATAATAAAAAAACGACCTTTTTTCCCAACATGAAAAGCCTCGTATCCTTTTTGTTGAAGTTCGAGCAGGTAATTATCGGCATTTTCTTTTACCGAAAAACTACCACCTACCAGGTAGTACCGAATAGAATCAGCACTTTGAATTTCTGCAGGAATTACTTCTTCCTCTATGCTTGAGACACTGGTGTCACTGGCTGCAAGCGAATCCTGAACGAATACAGTAACAGTGTCAGTAGCAAGCGTGTCAATATTTACCTCAGCTGTCGGTTCCGTTTCTTCAGTTAATAGGGTATTGTTTGTATGGTTTAGTTCGGTAGGGGCAGGATTTTGTCCTTTCCACCAAATAAAACCGGCAACTGCAATTAGCGGAACAAGAATTAATAAAAACAACCAGGCTTTTTTCTTCTTTTTTTCTTCTTGTTCAACAGGTTCCGTTTCTGTAATTTGTTGTGGCGATTTCTCTTTCGCTGTTTTATCCCACCCTGCTTCGCTGTTTGTTTGCTCAGCTTCAATTTCTACAGGTTTTGCTGCAGCACTTTGTATTTCGGTAGAGGGTTCTTCATCCGATTTTTCAGTTAGAATGTCTTTCGCTTCCGGCTCAGGTTCTTGCTCTAACTCTATTGTCTCCTTAGGTTCCGGTTCATCAACGCTTAAGGCTTCCAGTCCAAACGAGTCAAGTAGCATATTTTCGTCTTCAGCAGCGCTGAAGGAAATTTTGCCCTGCTCGTTATAACTCAGTGTTCCAACACCTTCAATGAATACTTCGTCGCCTTTGTCGAGCTGAAAAAGAATTTCATCGCGTTCTTTTTCAACTTTTAGTAAGGCATCAAAATGCGAAATGTGTAGTTTTTCAGCAATATGCCCAATCAGTAGCCCATCATTGTTTTTCAGATGATCGTTAAAAGTTATGGCTTTCGACGGGGGTTTTATTTCATCGCTGTTATCGTTGATTTCAGCCGGGCGATACTCCGAAACAAAAGCACCAAACCCGGGAATTGTTACAATATCGTTTTGTAGCAGAAGGGTATATATTTCTTTACCGAAACTCACTTGTTTAATTTTAGATGGTAAAATTACAAAACATAAAGTAATCTGCAATTCCCTAAAAATTAAGTTTTCTGAAAAGGTAAACTTGTTTTGGTAACGAAAGAAAAATATGTTCTTATTTTCTTATTTTTACAGCTCAAACCAAAAAAACATGGCAAAAAAGATCTTAGTAACAGGAGGAACCGGCTATATTGGTTCCCATACAGTTGTTGAATTACAAGAGTCGGGCTACGAGGTTGTAGTAATTGACGACCTTTCCAATTCAAGTCTTGATGTTTTAGATAACATCGAGAAAATTACAGGTAAGAAACCAACTTTTGAACAATTTAATTTAGCTGATAAAGAGAAAACAGTAGATTTCTTTAAACGAAATGAAGGCATTGAAGCCATTATTCATTTTGCCGCATTTAAAGCGGTTGGTGAATCAGTGGGTATTCCCTTGGAGTATTACCGAAATAACCTGGTTTCGTTAATGAACCTATTAGATTGTCAACGAGAGTTTAATGTTGAAAACATTGTTTTTTCATCGTCGTGCACCGTTTATGGCCAGCCCGAAAAGTTGCCGGTAACCGAGGCTACACCACGAAAAGATGCCGAATCGCCTTACGGAAACACCAAACGGGTAAGTGAAGATATTTTAAAAGAGAGCGTAGCTGCTTATCCCGGAATTAAAGGAATAGCGCTTCGTTATTTTAATCCCATTGGGGCACATCCAACAGCTCTTATTGGAGAGCTGCCTTTAGGAGTACCACAAAACCTGGTGCCGTTTATTACCCAAACAGCGGCCGGTTTGCGCGATGAATTAAAAGTTTTTGGAGATGATTATAATACGCCTGATGGCTCAGCCATTCGCGATTATATAAATGTGGTAGATTTGGCAAAAGCGCATGTAATTGCTATTGAGCGTTTACTGCAAGGTAAAAACAAAACAAATTACGAAATCTTCAACCTTGGAACAGGAGATGGTTTGTCGGTGCTTGAAGTGGTTACCGGTTTTGAGCGTGCTACCGGCCTTAAGCTAAACTACAAAATTGTTGACCGCAGGGCAGGAGATGTGGAACAGATTTGGGCAGACACTACTTATGCCAATGAAGAATTGGGCTGGAAAGCAGAGAAAGGCCTGGACGAAACACTCTTGTCGGCATGGAACTGGGAGAAAAAGGTGCGGGGAATAGAATAAACGTATCAGGTGAAATAAAACAGATTAAAAAGGCAGTGCTTAAAGGCAGTGCCTTTTTTCTGATTGTATTTCAGAAAAATTGAACATATTTTACTTTCCTGCAATTTCTAATTCTCTGACGAAAAAGCTACATTTGAACATAAATAACTTGAACATGAAAAAAACAATATTAATAACAGGGGGCGCCGGATTTATCGGTTCGCATGTAGTTCGTTTATTTGTAAATAATTATCCCGATTACAAAATTGTAAATCTCGATAAGCTTACCTATGCCGGAAACCTGAACAATTTGAAGGATATCGAAAATAAACCCAATTACGAGTTTGTGAAAGGCGATATTGTGGATAGCGATTTTATTCAGAAGTTATTTATTGAGAAGCAGTTTGATGGTGTTATTCACCTGGCTGCCGAGTCGCATGTGGACCGTTCCATATCCAATCCAACGGAGTTTGTATTTACCAATGTTATTGGCACTGTTAATTTGCTAAACGCCGCTAAGCATATCTGGAAAGACAATTTTGATGGCAAACGCTTCTATCATATTTCAACCGATGAGGTTTATGGCTCATTAGGCGACGAAGGAATGTTTACCGAAGAAACCGCTTATGATCCTCACAGTCCGTATTCGGCATCAAAAGCCAGTTCCGATCATTTTGTGCGGGCCTATAACGACACTTTTGGCGTACCCGCTGTAATTTCAAATTGCTCTAACAATTATGGTTCGTTTCAATTCCCCGAGAAGCTGATTCCATTGTTTATTCATAACATTAAAAACAACAAGCCTTTGCCGGTTTACGGTAAAGGCGAAAACGTTCGCGACTGGCTTTGGGTAGTTGACCATGCCGGGGCCATTGATGTAATTTTCCACCAAGGAAAAATTGGCGAAACCTATAACATTGGTGGTTTTAACGAATGGACCAACATCGACCTGATTCGGGTGATGTGCCGCAAAATGGACGAAAAACTGGGCCGTGAAATTGGAACCTCAGAAAAACTGATTACCTATGTAAAAGACCGTGCCGGGCACGATTTGCGTTATGCTATTGATGCCACAAAAATTAAAAATGAACTGGGCTGGGAACCATCATTACAGTTTGAAGAAGGCATTGAAAAGACCATCGACTGGTACCTGGCAAATACCGAATGGTTGGAAAATGTAACTTCGGGCGATTACCAGAAATATTATGAAGAGCAGTATGTGAAAAGATAATATCTGTAGCAATAGAGATAAAATGAGAAAAGGATACAGCGACGTATCCTTTCTTTTTTTTGAAAAGTTAAGAAAGTACAGAAAACCAAAAATAATGGCATAAAAGTTTTAGGAGCAGAAATTTATACTATCTTTGCGCCACATTTTTCAAAATTAAAAAATAGAATTATGCCAGTAAAAATGAGATTAGCGCGACACGGTCGCAAACGCTACGCATACTACCACATTGTAGTAGCTGATAGCAGGGCGCCACGAGATGGCAGGTACATTGAAAGAATTGGCACGTACAATCCTAACACTGATCCTGCTACTATCGATCTCGATTTTGACAAAGCTTACGACTGGCTTGTTAAAGGCGCACAACCAACCGACACTGTAAAGGCAATTTTGTCTTACAAAGGTGTTATGTACAAAAAACACCTGATGGGTGGAGTTAAAAAAGGAGCATTTGATGAAGCTGAAGCTGAAAAGCGTTTAGAAAGCTGGATTGCAGAAAAAGAAGCTAAAATTCAGGCAAAAATCGACCGTTTGGCCGGTGATGCCGCTGCAGAAGCTAAAAAACAAATGGATGCTGAAACTAAAATCAAAGAAGAAAGAGCTGCTGCCATTGCTGCAAGAGATGCAGAATTGGCCGCTGAAGCTGAAGCTGCAAAAGCAGAG
The DNA here is from genome assembly GCF_963676735.1 of uncultured Draconibacterium sp. Classification (NCBI taxonomy): domain Bacteria; kingdom Pseudomonadati; phylum Bacteroidota; class Bacteroidia; order Marinilabiliales; family Prolixibacteraceae; genus Draconibacterium; species uncultured Draconibacterium sp. The sequence continues at coordinate 4,970,831 of NZ_OY781464.1, forward strand.
GCTGAAGCCGAAGCAAGTGCCGAAGCTGCTGAAGAAGCAACGGAAGCTCAGGCTGAAGAAACAGAAGCAGAAGAGGCTCCAAAACAAGAAGGTGCGGAATCTTAAGAAAGACAACTCATCTGATTATAGAAAACCACTTGCCGTTTGGCAGGTGGTTTTTTTGTGAACTCAAGTCCGTGTCCTAATTTTTACTCAATCATTCCGCGATCGACTACTATTGTGGTTTTTTCTTTCGAATGGCTTGAAACAATTTGATCAACTAATTCCCGGATCTTGAAATTCAAATTCCATTTTGTAGCTTTTGTATTCTTGCCAGACGGGCAGTTCCTTTTGCATTCGATCAAAAGGAACCCAAAATCTAGTCAGAAAATAACCTTTGCGTTTTTTCAATATAGCGGCTTAGCACAATTGACGGATTTTTGACGAGCCCGCACAAAATTTATATTAGATCCGCTTTTATTTCTTGTTTTAGGACTTACCGCCCGAGGACCAAGCTTGGAACTAACATTTTAGTTTTGCCAGCTTTTCATAAGTGGAACGGCCTCTTGTGGTCTTTGGCCGGAGTTAAAATAAAACCTTAATGAGAGCGGGAAGCTCCGAGTAGGCGAGGAGATCACCCGTCCGAATTTGGGTTTTATGAAGACGTAGGGTGAAGATCAAAAGCAGCCTTGAGCTCGGAAATGCCTTCCTCGTGTATCGTTTTTGTGTCAAGACAGAAATGATAGCCTTTGGCAGGAAAAAATAACAATAGTTTTTACAATTCCTAGTGAAGGAAAATTTACATATTTTACGAGTTAACCTGACTTCTGATAAAAAATTATGTAACACTTTTTTGGAACTTTCCACTCATAACTACCGTTTCAAGAGAAAATGCTTTACTTTTGAAGTATGGAAACGATACCTAAAACGGAGTGCCAAAAAGTTGGATTTTTCAGAAAGACACACGGTGTGCATGGAGAAGTTGTTCTGGAATTTGAAGAACAATTTGAATATTCTGTAGAAGAAAGCGATCGCTTTTTTGTTGAACTTGACGGTTTGCTGGTTCCGTTTTTTGTAGAAAAAGACGGCTTTCGTTTTCGGTCTTCCAAATCAGCAATTGTTAAGTTCGATTGGGTTGATGATGAAAAATACGCTAAACGGTTAATTGGAGCTTCTGCCTATCTGTTTCATAACGAAATAATTGATGAAATGGAGGAAACGGAGTCAATTTTCGAAGACTTCATGCTTATCGACAGTAAACTGGGGGAAATTGGCACTATCGATCAGGTAGATGATTATTCCGGAAATATTGTGCTTACCGTTTCGTACCGAGGCGAAGAATTACTTATTCCGTACCACGAGGAAATGCTGGTGGCGTATAACGAAATTGAAAAAACAGTTACACTAAGTCTTCCCGAGGGGCTGATTGATGCTTAATGAAGCTTAACATCTGCCGGTATTCTCCGATAATGCTCCGGAGTCTTTTTCTCAACCTCCTGTTTTAAGCCAAAAATACCAACTTAACATGGCAAAGTTCACTGCCAGGTAATTTTCGGAAAAGTAAATTTGTATGACTGAAAGTAATTCCCGGTCATGAAAAGTTATTTTATGTTATAATATGAAGTTTTTTCAATACACCGTGCAACTTTGTCGTGTCCTGCACGTCATTAGAAAGTACTTTTAAAAACAACACTACTGCTCTGGCCACTTTTCATTCGGAGCAGTTCGTGTATGTAGTAATTTTTGAAAACAATAAATTTTATTCAGATGAAGAAAACAGTATTAATTTTTAGCATGTTGTTTTTAGCCATGTTTGTTTCCTCAGGTGTTTTGGCAGAAGAAGAAATCCGTGATGTGTCCAGCTTTTCGGAAATTAGTTTACGAATTCCGGCAACCGTTTACCTCACACAAGCCAGCGAGCAAAGTATTCGGGTTGTAGCCAAACAGTCGGTTATTGAAGAAATTATTACCGAAGTTAATGGGAATAAGCTGGTAATCCGTTTCCCGAACAAAAATGTTTTTCGGCGTAATTTTAAACCCGGTAAAATTGATATTTACATTAGTGTTCCTGATGTTGATGGTCTTGGCGTATCGGGATCGGGCGATATCGTGGCCAAAGAACTGGATGCCCGAATTATCAGCCTTGCCATTAGTGGAAGCGGCAACATCGAGATCGACGATTTGAAATCGACAAAAGTGAAAGGTGCCATTTCGGGATCGGGGAATATTGAAATTGGTGGCCGTGGTGTTGCCGAAGAATTAAATGTAGCTATTTCGGGTTCAGGTAATTTTAAAGCCAGCAGATTCGAGGCCGAGCAAGTTAGTGTAAGCTCTGCCGGCTCGGGCAATTGCAATGTAAAATCAAACGGCTCGGTAAAGGCACGTATTGCCGGCTCGGGCAATGTATACTACCACGGAAATCCAACTGTTGATGCTTCAGTTGCCGGTTCGGGCAGAGTAAAAAGTTTATAGTTACAGGTTATAAACCTGTTGGTAAAAGGTCATCGAAAGTTATCGATGGCCTTTTTTATTTTCGAATAATATCGATTTGTCCGCCGGGGCCGAGTTTAATAATACTCGAGGGTTTTGATGGCGTATGGTCGTTTTGCCGGTACTCTACCACATAATCTACCAGTTTTTTTATTTCATCAGAAATTTCGTCAAAAAAGGCAGGCGATTTTTCGCCACTTATGTTGGCCGATGTGGAAACAATAGGACGACGGAATCGCTGTAGCAATTTTGTGGTAAATTCTTCTTTGGTAAAACGAATTCCAATACTGCTGTCGGCAGCAATAAGGTTCGGCGCCAGATTTTTTGCACCGGGATAAATTACGGTTAATGGAGTTGTTGAGATTTCTACCAGGTCCCAGGCTACCTCCGGAACGTCATCAACATAGCGATTGAGCAAAGCCGGGTTTTCCATTAAAACCAGCATGCTTTTCGAGTCTTCGCGTTTTTTTATGTCGTAAATGCGTTTTACCGCTTCGGCATTGGTGGCATCGCAGCCTATTCCCCAAATGGTATCGGTTGGGTACAAAATTATACCTCCATCCTTTAAAACCTCAACAGCTTTTTTTAAATCGTCGTGCATGTAATAAGCTTTTATTGTCAGTTAACTCCTTTGCTTCACTTCGTTTTAATTGTCTCCCGAAGGAGACCAGATACTTTAAAAAGAAGCGAGAAGAAAAATTGAATCCCTTACTTTATTAATTCGGTGTACAAAGAAACTAATTTCTCCACATATTTTTTGGGTTGAAACTCGTTGGCTCTTATTCTTCCCTTCATGATTAATTCTTTTCGAAAATTGGTGTCGGTAAGAATCTTTTCCATGTTATTCCCCAGTTCTTCAATATTGGTTGGCGAGCACAATACTGCTGCATCGCCGGCAGTCTCGGGCAAGCACGATGCGTTTGAGGTAATTACCGGGCAACCACAGGCCATTGATTCGATAACGGGCAGGCCAAATCCTTCAAAAACAGAAATGTAAATGGAAAGGCGCGCCAACTGGTAGATTGCAGCCAGATCGTTTTCCGGTATGTTTTTTAAAAAGATGACTCGGTTCTGCAGTTTCTTTTCAGCAATGTATTTATGAATGTCGTTGCAGTAGGAGGTGGGATTACCCACCAAAACCAGTGGTAACTGTATGTTTTTTTCTACCATTGCCTTTAGAATCGAAAGCTGGTTTTTTCGCTCTTCCACCGTGCCAACAGCAAGCACAAATTCTTTTGGTAATTTATATTTTTCTTTTACCCTGCCCGTGTTTGCATTTTCAAAAAACAGCGGCGAAATGGCCTGATGAACCACTTCAATTTTGGAGGGCTCAATATCTATAAAATCGATAATGTCGGCTTTGGTTTGCTCGCTAATGGCTAAAATTCGGGTGGCAGCATTGCAGGCGTATTTTGTTTTTCGGAAATAAATGGCGCGGTCGAGGGTTTTGTAAAATTGAGGGTAACGAATAAAAATCAAATCGTGAATGGTAACCAGTGTTGGGATGGTGGCTTTATGCATGCCCTTTGGCAATTCGTTACTTAAGCCGTGAAAAAGGTTGACTCCTGTTTGTTCAATTTCTTCGCTAAGCTGCAACGAGCGCCAAATGGCTTTTTTAATTTCGGAGTTGGCCTGTTCCGGAGCAATAATATCGAATTTCTCCTGCTCCTCCAGCATGTTGCTTTTTATTTCAGGAGTAAATAATGTATACTGATGTTCCGGAAAATACTTGGCCAGGGCATTTAAGGTGTTTCTGCTGTAATTTCCTAAACCCGATGTGTTGAGAAAAGCTCGTTTTGCATCGTATCCAATCTTCATTGTTCCTGTTGTTTTCTGTGCTCTTAAAAATACAAAAAAGGCCGGGTTTTGGTGCCCGGCCTTATTAATTTATTGTGAAGTATGAGTTTCTTAAAAGTCTTTTACTCCATCGAAGTCGAGCGTTGCAAAATAATCCGCGAGCGTTTCAGCACGTCGAATCTCTGCTACGTCGCCATTTTCGCGCAACAACAACTCGGCCGATTTTAGTTTTCCGTTGTAGTTAAAACCCATCGAGTGGCCGTGTGCGCCGGTGTCGTGAATAACAACAATGTCTTCCGGCTCAATTTCCGGCAACATACGGTCGATGGCAAACTTATCGTTGTTTTCGCACAACGAACCGGTAACATCGTATTTTACATTGGCCACCTCGTTTTCTTTACCCATTACGGTAATATGATGATAGGCTCCGTAAAGCGCCGGGCGCATTAGGTTGGTCATGCAGGCATCCAATCCGGCATACGTTTTATAGGTTTTTTTAATGTGGCGTACTTTGGTTACCAAATAACCGTATGGTCCGGTTATGGCACGCCCCGATTCGAAGAATATTTTTAATGGCGCCAGTCCGGCATTAACGATTATTTCGTTGTAAAGTTTTTGTACTCCTTTGCTAACAAATTCAAGGTCAACCGGTTTTTCTCCTGGTTTGTAGGGAATTCCAATTCCGCCACCCAGGTTGGCAAACTCAATGCTGATACCTGTTTTTTCGTATACTTCAACAATGAGTTTGAAAAGCAACTCGGCAGTTTCAACAAAGTAATTTGAGTCTAATTCGTTTGACGCTACCATGGTATGAATTCCAAAATGTTTTACACCTTTTTCTTTCAAAATCCGGTAGCCTTCAATCATTTGCTCGTGTGTAAAACCATATTTGGCTTCTTCCGGATGCCCGATAATCAGGTTCCCCTTTTTTAAATCGCCCGGATTGTAGCGCATACAAATGGTGTCGGGCAAACCAACGTGTTTGTCAACAAAATCAATGTGCGAAATGTCGTCGAGGTTGATAATGGCACCCAAATCTTTTGCCAGCTGAAATTCGTAGGCAGGTGTATCGTTCGATGTCAGCATTATTTCATCGCCACTCATACCAATTCGTTTTGCCAGCTCAAGCTCAGCAATCGAACTGCAGTCGATTCCAAAACCTTCTTCACGCAAAATTTTCATCAGGTAGGGATTTGGAGCAGATTTAATAGCATAGTACTCTTTAAATCCTTCGTTCCACGAAAAGGCATTTTTAAAATAACGGGCATTTTCGCGAATGGCTTTTTCGTCGTAAATATGAAAGGGGGTAGGAAATTTTTCAATAATTGTGTTAAGCTGGTCTTTTGAAAAAGGTAGTTTTTTGTCTGCCATAACGTCTTGAAATTTTAGAGAGGCAAAATTACACTTTCTATCTGATTTTTATAGAATTGTTCTAAATAATGATTTTTGAATTAACTGGAAGTTTACAATTACGAGCGTTTTTTGAAAAAACATTTTCTCAACAAAGTGTTTTCAATTTCCTCATAGGTATGAAAGTCAAAAAGGATTCTTCTAACTTTAAAAGAATCCTTTTATTAGAATATTATTATGAATTGAGCGCTTAGCTCTTATTGTTTCTGTTGGTTGCGAAAATACTGAATTGCTCTGTTTTCGTAGCTTTCCTGATATGATAACCAAGTCCGCCATGATAGAGAATCCAACGAACCATTTGTGTAAATTTTTGATAATTCGTTGTTAAACAATTTCATATCGTTATCAAGCTTGTGATATGTTATTTCATTTTTATTTTTTACTAACTTAAAGCTGTTCTCATTTGAAGAGAAAATTTCGCCTTTCATAAATGGAGCAACTGGTTTAAAAGATTTTTTTATAGATCCCCGAAAAGTCCACAATGTATCGGCTTCGATAAAATAATTGATGCTATAATATTTATTTTCAACATTTGAAAAATCAAATACAAACATACAGGTATCATTTGCGTGTATTTCTTTGTAATATCCATTCTCAACATACCACCATCTGCCCGAAATGGAAAAATTATTCTTTGTATTGTTTTGGCAGCCAAGAAATAAAATAAGTATTCCAATGTATAATAATTTTCTTTTCATGATATATTATTTGCCGTATTTCATATGACAATCTTCTTGCGCTGGAATCCATATCAAATGGGTGTCGACATAAAAAAGGAATCTTCTTATATCATAATCATGTCAATCTTTAGGGTGATAAATAAAGTCAGTGCAACCAACAAGGAAACGCTGAGTATGTTAGTAGACTCCATTTCCTTTTTGTGTGATTTTTCTAAAATATTCTTCTTTATCAAAATCATAGAATAAATGAATTGGGCCGTTTAAATAAAAGTCTTCGGGAAATTTCTTTCTGTATTTTTCTAATTCTTCAATAGCTTTGCTTTTCCCCTCAGTAAAGTTAAACATAAAGGCCCTATTGAACATCATTTGTGTATTGTTTATATTGTTGGCAATTTGTTGTTCATATTTATGAATTGACAGTTTATAATATTTAGTGGCGTTCACAGAGTCGCCTAGTAAATAATATGCATGCCCAATACTGCCATAGATACTCGCCTGATTTTTGAACTTATTAATAGACTCCAAGTTAAATCTGATATAAGATTTGTATTCTTTTTTCCACAATAGAATTTTTCCTTTAAATAAAAGGAATTTAACCGAATCGGGGTAATGAGTGGTAATCTGGTCAAAAACTTTTAAAGCAGTATTTAACGATTCTTCATCAAACTGGTTCTCTTTTAACTCCTCAATTTGTTGCTTCATTGCATATTCTGCTATAGCAACACTTTTTTCGTCATCACCTAATCCTAAATTAAATTGATTTTGATTATTATGTTTATTTTGGCAACTAACTAATGCTATCAAAAGAATTATGAATATGTATTTTATTTCCATTGTTCTATATTTAGTAGTTCTATATTTTTATTTAAGTCAGCTATAATTCCTGTATAATTTCCAGTAAAATCTTGGATTGTAAATCCTAAAAATAGTTTGGAGCTATACGAATCATTACAATTAGGAACAGGTGGGGCAGTAATACTTCCATAACCAATGAAATTATACGAAGAATCATAAATATCGCCATTTGGGCTTGGACCGTTTAAAAGACAATATCCGATTTCAATACTGTTTTTTAAGAGTCTGATATTACCCCAAAAATCAGCTGAGTAATATAGGTTATTGAACATTGCAGAACCGCTTCCACTTAGTGTATTCCCTGATAATTTCATATTTGAGCTATAAGAACAGGTCCCATTTAGACCGCCACCTTCTACAGGGACGTAATTGACATCAATGCCCGAACTATTAATACTAAAGTTATTGTATATACAATTTTGCTCAACAGGATTATTGTTTGATGAACTACTGCTATTTCCCCCTCCCGAAGAAGTCTCATCAGTTGGAGACTCGGTGGTTGAAGTTCCAGTATCTCCTGTGTCGCCACCACCACCGCCTCCTGAGCTGCCAGAAACAGTAATTTCCTCTATATAACCGTGGCAATCAAAAAATGTCATAGTATTAGTGGTCGGGCTGAATTCCATATGATCACAAATATAAGTGGTTCCATCGTATTCTAATGCTATGTAAGCTTGTGCTCTATTTGTAGTTAAAAGTATTACAGACAAAATAGATATGAATTGAATGAAATTAGTTATTTTACTCATGTTTGTAGGATTTTATTGTTTTATAATGGCACTTGAATAAACTTGGTTATTATGGACCAATTGTATAAAATAACTTCCGGGTTTTTCACTAATCGAAGTAGCAGTGGAGTACTTCCCGATCATTTTATAAGTATCATTTTCAATTGTTTTGATTAATTGCCCATTGATGTCAATAAGGTTAAGCTGAACACTGCCAGGTTCTAAAACATTATACTGTATTGTTATATTACTAGATGTAGGATTTGGATAAACAGATAATTGAATCTTTCGATTTTTATCATTTTCTTTAACAATATTATTCAATTCAACAGCAAATATATCCTTATTCAAAACCGTGTCTTGATTATTCTCTATGTTAACAGCTTTTAATACAATGTTACATGGCCTAAAGGGCTCATTGATATTTGGATTCGAAAGTTTGAGATCACCTATGAGAAATATTTCATCATCAATTACCTGGTATTCGAATTGCCCTTCCTTTATAGACCATTTTTCAGGTTGTCCGTAAGCCCATTCAAATTCTAACTCAAGATTTTTGAAGAACAAACTATTCCCGACTTTGATAGAGTTAAAAGGGAGTTTACTGGAGCTTTCTAAATTCCAGTTTCCGTTTACATTATAGCCATCTTGATTAAGAGTGAGATTCAAAATCATTTGTTCTTCGTTCTTTTGTTTTGACCAATCATAGATAAACAACATTCCTTGCCATTTACCTCCTATTTGCATTGCTGGCCTTTTGTCATCTGCTTTGAGATCGAAAAATCCTTGCAGGGCAATTGGAATTTGATAAGAAGAATTGTTAGATATTTGAGCTGATTTATTCTTTTTATTTGCCTCTGTTTGTTTTTTCTTTTTTACTTCTTCGAGTCTGACCTTTGATTGTTTATAACCGCGTTTATCACATTCGATATAAAGTTTCTCTGCTTTATCGAGGTCCGCTTTTGTTCCATGCCCATTTTCATAACAATAGGCAAGTAAATGTTTTCCGGCTGTGATATCCGCATCGGAGCTTAATTGTGCCAACTCAAAAGCAGTAATATAGTTTTGTTTTACGCCGAAGCCTTTGAAATACATGTAAGCCAGAAAATAATTACCGGCCGGATTTCCTGCATCAACTGAACGTTGGAACCATTCAACAGCCGTTTCAAAATTTTGTGGGACAATTTTTCCCTCTTTGTAGATAAGCCCTACTTTATACATGGCATGCATATCACCATTTTCAGCTGATAAATTATACCATTCAAAGGCTTTTAGTTTGTCTTTTTTGGTACCTAATCCTTTCTCGTACATTTCGGCTACTATAAATTGGGCAGTTGCACTTCCCAAATTAGCAGCTTCATTAAATTCTGAAAGCGCAAGAATCCTATTATTTTTAATCGAATTGTCTTTCATCAGTTCCATGCCTTTTTTTATGATGGCCCGGATTTCTGGATCGGATGAGACTACATGATATTCCGGATCCTGTGCATGAACGATTGAGTTAACAAATAGTAAGAAAAGTAAATATTTAAATTTCATAATTAATAGCACATTTGTGAATAAATCAGCGAGATGCCCTACTATTACAAATGATAACTTGCAAAAGTGTGTTCCGGATATTAGTCTTGTGCGGGCGGTTTTTCAAAACTGGCTGCCTCCCCGGGCCGGGAACAAAGTAATGCGTGAACTCATCCCCGGGGAGGCTTACCTCACGAATTTATTTTTTCCTATTTGGGTTAATCGTCTCATTCTGTCTTTTTACGTCCTGCCTGGGTTTAATAGACTGGGGGTTTTGTTACATTCTGTAATAAAGGTATGCTAATTAATGTCGAAATAAAAAATTAGTTTTACCCCCCCCCATTTTATTGTTAAATGATAGGCGTTGGTTATCTGTATGTTAGGTTATAGGAACTGTTTCTGTGTTATATAACATAAATAATCTATAAGACTCTTGGGGGTTACCTTTTGATTTTTTTGGGAGTATATTATGATAGTCGTTTGTGTATTGTTTTAGAATTTTGTCATTTTTCTACAAAATTCATCGCTGCCTTAATCCCATCAGCAGCGCTTGAAATAATTCCACCTGCATAGCCGCTGCCTTCGCCAATAATGTAAATATTATCGAAGCCTTTGCATAAACCATTCCTGTCGCGAATTACCTGAACGGGTGATGAGGTTTTACTTTCGAAACCCAGCAGGTTGCCATTTTCAAAACCACGCATTTTACGGATAAAATCCTGCAAGCCAACCTGCATCGACTCAACAACCGGTTGGGGTAGTAAGTCCCAAAGCGGAGCCGGTTTTAATCCCAACGGATAACTGGTTTCGAACTGCGATCCTTTGCCTTTTTGTTTGAGGAAGTCGTTGATGGAACATGCCGGCGCAGCATAACCTTCAGCATATTGGTAAAAGCTTTCTTCCAGTTGTTGCAGCTTGTCGAGCGCTTCAATGGGCGAAACCGTTTTGCCTGCCAGCTCGTCGGGGTGAATGGCGGCTACGCAGGCGGCGTTGGCGAAATTGCCGTTTCGTTTGTAGTAGCTCATCCCGTTTACAATGTTAGTGTTTTCGTAGGCAGCTGCCGGAACTACCATGCCGCCGGGGCACATGCAAAATGAAAAAACGGAATGTTTGCCGTCGGCTTGCGAAGTAAGGCGGTACTCGGCGGCTTTCACTCCCTGAAGTTCTGGTTTTCCCCATTGAGCACGGTTTATGATTTCCTGAGAGTGTTCCATTCGGCTGCCAATGGCAAAGTTTTTTGTGCGGAAAGGAATACCTCTTTTTATCAGCATTTTGTAGGTTTCGAAAGCGGAATGACCGGGTGCAATAAACAAGGCCTCGGCCGGTAAATTTCCTTTTGATGTGATTACCTCCTTAACTTTTGAATTAACAATCACCACATCTTCCAGCATCGTTTCAAACAGCAACTTGCCTCCCAAACTTTCAAATGCTTCACGTAGGTTTTTTACAATTTTACGCAGGTTGTCGGTTCCCAAATGTGGATGAGTCATATATAAAATCTCATCCGGGGCACCGGCTTCTACATAACTTTCAAGAATAAACTGTTTTTCTTTTGAAATGCGTTTAGAGCGCGAAGTCAGTTTTCCGTCAGAAAATGTTCCGGCACCACCTTCGCCAAAAGCGTAATTGTTTTGCGCGTTAAAATATCCTGTTTTTTCAAAAGTGGAAATGGCTTTCCCGCGTGTTTTAACATCCGACCCGCGCTCGATGAGAGTAACATTAAAACCGGCTTTTTGCAATACAAAAGCATTAAAAAAACCGGCAGGCCCGCTACCAACAACAACAACTTTTTTATTGCTTTTCTTGTAAGGTATTTCAAGCCTTTCTTTCTCAACTTTTTCGTTACTTTTAATTTCGGGCGATGTTACAATAGCTTTTACCAACCAGTGGATGTTCGATTTATTCCGGGCATCCAAACTTTTGGTTTCCAGCGCGAACGAAAAGTTTTTAATCCGTAGCGTTTTGGCAATTTTTTCGTGCAGTAGCTCGGTGCTGTAGTTGGTTGGTAATTTAAATGATACTGTTGTTGTTCCCATTTGCTTGATAATTAGAAGTCAAAAATACGGAAAGATTGGTAGCACAGGAAGCTTTTTTCTAACCCGGGAAATAAAATCTGAAAATTCACTTATGGTTGGTGTTGTAAACCAGGGTTGGGCACCTGCAGGCAATTGAGAGAAATAAAAGGTACAGGTTTCTGTAAGCCATTTTAAAAAGCAAAAAATCATTGTAACGTAATTAAAAGTTGTGCGTCACATAATATGAAAACAAAACAGCACCGCTTCAAAGCCGGAAAACAAAAACAGGAAAGAATCAATTTTTCACATACTAAAATCGGGAGTTGGTCGAAAAAATAGAAAGGTTAAACCCTTTTTTCGTCAAATTTAAACTGAAAACAAAAAACAAGGCAACAATTTGCCACAGAAAACAGCCTGAAGGATTTTCTTCAGAAAAAACAAGTTCAAGCCATGATTAGTCTAAACAATGTTCACAAATCGTATGTAACTGGTAGTAACTCGTTACATGTGTTAAAAGGAATCGACCTTGAGATTAAAAAAGGAGAATTCGTCTCGATAATGGGGTCGTCGGGTTCCGGAAAATCAACCTTATTAAATATTCTTGGCATTTTAGATAACTACGATGAAGGTTCGTATTACCTGAATGGTTCGCTGGTAAAGGATATGTCGGAAAAGCAGGCCGCCCGTCTTCGAAACGAGTTGGTGGGTTTTGTTTTTCAGTCGTTTAACCTCATCTCCTTCAAAAATGCCATGGAAAATGTGGCGCTTCCGCTCTACTACCAGGGCGTTAACCGCAAAAAACGCAACAAAATTGCTCTCGAATACCTCGATAAAGTAGGTTTGCTGGATTGGGCAACGCATTTACCCAACGAAATGTCGGGCGGACAAAAACAGCGTGTAGCTATTGCCCGTTCTTTAATTTCGCAACCAAAGATAATTTTTGCCGATGAGCCAACCGGTGCACTCGATACCAGTACCTCGTACGAGGTAATGGATATTCTCAGAGAAATTAATGCCGATGGGATTACCGTTATTTTGGTAACCCATGAGCATGATATTGCTGCCATGACGCAGAAAATCGTTCGTTTAAAAGATGGCCGTATTGATGAGATTATTAAAAACGGCGACCTGAAACATTTCCAGCATCAGTACGCAAAAGAGTTGGAAACGGCATAAGCAAATCCTATTCGCCACCGGCGTTTTTGTCACTTTTATTTTCATTTTAAACTTAAGCTATCATGTTCGATATTGATAAATGGCAGGAGATTCTTACAACCATCAAGAAAAATAAGATGCGCACTTTCCTTACCGGTTTTAGCGTAGCCTGGGGCATCTTTATGTTGATGATTTTATTGGGTGCCGGCAACGGATTGAGCAATGGTGTATCGCAAAATTTTATGCGCGATGCTGTTAATGCCATGTGGTTGTGGAGCGGCAGAACAAGCATTCCCTACCAGGGAATGAAAGAGAACCGCGAGATACGTTTTACCAATGCCGATTATGAATTGTTAAAAGACCTTGAAGGCATTGAATATACCTCGGGGCGCTACTACATCGGGGGCAATCTTTTTTCGTACGGAAGCGAGTACGGCGAATACACTGCGGTTACCTGTCATCCTGATTTAAAAGAAGTGGAATCGATTGAAATGGTTGACGGCAGATTTGTAAACCAGGTGGATATTGACCAGACAAGAAAATCGGTTGTACTGGGAAAAGATATTTACGATGCCCTTTTTAAAGATAAAAATGCCATTGGCGAGTATGTTCGGGTAAATAACATACCGTTTAAAGTTGTAGGTGTTTGTCGCGAGGGAGGTGGCACCCGGCACCGTAACGCTTACATACCTGTAACCACCGGACAAAAAGTTTTTAACGGATCAAACCGCCTGCACAATTTTGCACTTACCATAAATGCCGAAACGCTTGAAGAAAGCCAGGCCATTGAAGCAAAAGTGCGCGAAACGCTGGCTCGCAAGCACAAATTTGATGCGACTGATGAATCGGCTATGGGCTCGTACAACAAACTCGAAGATGTTATTCAAACCATGAAAATCTTTCAGGCCATCGATATTTTTATTTGGATAATAGGCATAGGTACACTTATAGCCGGGGTGGTAGGCGTTAGCAATATTATGCTGATTGTAGTAAAAGAGCGAACCAAGGAAATTGGTATCCGAAAAGCCATTGGTGCCAGTCCTGCATCGGTAATCGGCCTCATTCTTCTTGAAGCAGTAATGATAACAACCATTGCCGGATACATCGGGTTGGTGCTGGGTACCGGTTTAATGGAAGGAATAAATTTTATCGTTGAAAAACAGTTTGAAGCATCAGCAGCCACAAACGGAGGAAATGGTGAAACCTTGTTCCGCAACCCAACTGTTGACCTGGGAGTGGCCATGTCGGCTACATTGCTACTGGTAATTGCCGGTGCTATTGCCGGCTATATTCCGGCCAAGCGAGCCGCAAAAATAAAACCTATTGTGGCCTTGCGCGACGAATAACAGAAAACAAAAAAAGCAAAAACAATGTTCGATTTAGATCTTTGGAAAGAAATATTAAGTGCCTTAAAGAAAAACCGGATGCGGAGTTTTATGACGGCTTTTGGTGTATTCTGGGGCATATTTATGCTGATAGTTATGTCGGGTGCAGGGCGTGCCCTTGAAAACGGCGTGATGGACGGCATTAAAGCCTTTGCTTCCAACTCTGCATTTTTCTGGACTGAGCGCACGAGTAAACCCTACAAAGGGTTTCAGCGTGGCCGACGCTGGAGTTATAAAAACACCGACATTGAATACATTAAAGCCAACATCAGCGATATCGAATACCTATCGCCACGCCTGTTTGGCCCACGAACCTACCAAGGCGACAATGTAATCAGAGGTAAAAAAACCGGAGCCTTTAACATTTATGGCGATTACCCCGACTTTTTTAAAATAGACCCGTGGACACCATTGCAAGGCCGATTAATTAACGAAATTGATATGCAGCACTCGCGCAAAGTGGTAAATATTGGCGAACGTGTGGTGGAGGTTATGTTTGATAAAGAGGAAGACCCGATTGGGCAGTACCTCAAAATTAACGGTGTTTACTTTCAGGTAGTTGGAGTAGTTAAGGGCGAAACACGGGTAAACATTGGTGGCGGAAGAAAAAATGAAACTATAATTATGCCATTCTCTACCATGCAAAAAACCTTTAACATGGGCGACGATGTGCATTTCTTCTCGGTTACCTCGCAGCCTGGCGTGCCGGTTAGCAAAGTAGAAACCCGATTAAAAGAATTATTAAAAGAACGGCACAGCATTGCACCTGACGACCGACAGGCAGTAGGCTCGTTTAATATTGAGGTGGAATGGAAAAAATATATGGGTTTATTTACCGGCATTCAGCTCTTAACCTGGATTGTTGGGATTGGAACCTTGTTGGCCGGAGTTATTGGAGTAAGTAATATAATGCTGGTAATTATTAAGGAGCGTACGCAGGAAATTGGTATTCAGCGAGCCATAGGAGCAACACCCGGAAAAGTGATTCTGCACATTGTAGCTGAAAGTGTTTTTCTTACTGTAATTGCCGGTTACATTGGTCTTGCGCTTGGTGTTGGCCTGCTTGAATTGCTGAATATGATGCTGGAAATGAATGCCGCCAATGCCGACGATATATTTTTCCGTAGGCCGGAGGTTAGTTTTAAAATGGCGGTGGGTGCCTTGTCGGTTCTGGTAGTATCCGGAATTTTTGCAGGCCTTATTCCGGCACGCCGAGCTGTAAGCATAAAACCCATTGATGCCCTGCGCGATGAAGGTATTTAAACAAGTATAGATCAGAATAAAAAATCAATAAGCCATAAAACGAGCCTGCAAAAATATTGACATTTAACGAGTTACGGCAGGTGAATTTGAAAACAAAAAACATAACAAGATGAAAAAAGTAGTTAAAATTTTAGGACTTGTAATTTTGGTTGGAGCATTCGGAGGAACCCTGTTCTTCCTGTACAACAAATCAAAAAAGAAAACAGATTTCTTTGAGAACAAAAGTCCATTTTACAGCGATGTGGTAATGAAAACCGTTGCAACCGGATCGGTGGTGCCGCGATACGAAATTGAAATCGTTCCTCAGGTTTCCGGAATTATAGATGAATTATATGTGGAAGCGGGTGATAAAATTACCAAAGGGCAGGTAGTTGCACGTATTAAAATTATTCCGGACATGGTAACTTTGAACGCTGCTGAAACCCGTTTAAACCGTGCAAAAATTAATTTTGAAGATGCGCAAATCGATTACGATCGCCAGCAAAAACTTTTTGATAAAAACGTAATCTCTTACGAAGAGTTTAAATCTGCAAAAGTGGAGTACGATTCGGCCAAAGAAGAACTAACAGCTGCCGAAAATAATCTGGAATTAATTAAAAATGGTGTAACAAAAAAGGCTTCAACGGCTACTAATACCCTTGTTCGGTCAACCATAAACGGTATGGTGCTCGATGTTCCGGTTGAAGAGGGTAACTCGGTAATACAGGCAAATACCTTTAATGCCGGTACAACAATTGCTTCGGTTGCCGATATGAAAGATATGATTTTTGAGGGGAATGTAGATGAGACAGAAGTAGGTAAAATTCGCGAAGGCATGCCCATTGAATTAGAAATTGGTGCTATCGATAAAGAAAAATTTGCCGCAGTTTTGGAATATATTTCTCCAAAAGGGGTTGAAGATAACGGAGCCATACAATTTGAAATAAAAGCCAATGTGCAACTAAAAGAAGGCCAGTTTATACGAGCCGGTTACAGTGCAAATGCCAACATTGTTTTGGATCGGAAAGACAGTGTGATGGTAATTCCTGAAGGATTACTAAAATTTGAAAACGACTCGTCGTTTGTTGAAGTTAATAAAGGCACTAACGAAGAACCCGATTACGAAAAACGTTTTGTAAAAACCGGACTTTCAGATGGTATAAATATTGAAATTACTGAAGGGTTAAAACCTGATGATAAGGTAAAAGGAGAGAAGATCGATCCGAAAAAAGCAAAACAGGAACAAGCCAATAAAGGCTAATAATAGGTAAATTACCCGGCTTTATGTAAATTAGTCGCAAACAAAAAACACTATAAAATGAAGAAGTTATTCGCCTTATTTTTAGGCATAATTGGGTTAAGCAGTTTTACATCGAATGCACAAAACGAATGGGATTTACAAACCTGTTTCGATTATGCCATCGAAAATAACATCCAGATTAAACGCCAGGAAATTAATTCCAGGTACAACGAAATGCTGGTAAAGCAGGCAAAAGACGATAAGTTACCCAACTTAAATGCCCAGCTGAGCAACGATTTTAGTTTTGGACGATCGCTTACCTACGACAATACTTACGACAATATAAACTCGGCAAGTGTAGCCGGAGGATTAAGTACCAGCTGGACCCTTTACAACGGACTAACGCTGAGTAATACGGTGCAAATGCGTGAACTCGACCTGAATGCTACCATGGCAGATCTGCAAAAAACCAAGGATGATATCATGCTTTCCATCTCGGCCGAATACCTTGAAATCCTTTTTGCCGAAGAATTACAACTGGTGGCCGAGGCAACATTAGAAGTTACCAAACAACAAATTAACCGTACCCGCCAGCTGGTTGAAGCAGGAAGCGCTGCAAAAGGGGCATTGCTTGAGATTGAAGCCCAACTGGCCCGTGAAGAACTGGATTTGGTTAATGCCCAAAACAGGGTGCAGCTGGCGTATTTAAATCTTTACCAGTTTTTAGAACTGCCAATGGCTGAGAGTTTTAAAATTGAAAAACCTGTGCTGCCCGAAATTCAGGCAAACCTTACCATGATGAATGCTTTTGATGTATTCAGTAATGCCATAAATGTAAGACCTGAAATTAAAGCGGCACAGCTGCGCGTACAAAGTGCCATGAAACAGTTAGCTGTAGCAAAGGGGTATCGTTATCCGAGTTTAAGTTTTGGTGCCAATTATTATAACCAGTACAATAACCAGTACAAAGATATTTACGGCGACAGAATTGACTTGGGAGAACAGCTAAAAAACAACAGCCGCTCAAGCCTGGGACTTACGCTGAGTATCCCAATTTTTAATCGATACCAGGTAAAAAACAATATCACCAACTCCGAACTGCAAATTGCCGATTACGAGTACCAGCTGCAACAAACGCGTAATGTTTTACGCCGCGATATTGAAACGGTTTATACCAATGCTCTGGCGGCTTTAAACCGTTACATTTCTTCTGAAAAAGCAGTGGCATCAATGAAAGAGGCTTTTCGTTATACCGAAGAGAAATTTAATGTGGGAATGATTAATTCGGTAGAATACAACCAAAGTAAAACAAATCTTACCAGTGCACAGTCGGATTATTTACAGGCCAAATACGAATACATTTTCCGCACGAAAATACTTGATTTCTATAATGGAGTTCCTATCTCCCTGTAGTTAAATCAATGCTTGAACATTGTTTTTTGTGCCCTGGCGGTTTCCGTCAGGGCTTTTTATGCCAGCACTTTTATTGCCTTATCAATGCTCTGTTGCCTAATTTTGTGATTTTGACAAATTAAATATCTTTGTCAACCTATTATACCTAAATCAATTAAAGCTATTTCGAATGAGGTTGTTCCTGGTCATTTTATTATTCTTATTTAGCTCAGCGGGTGTTGCCGGGAATGATTTTAAGTTGCTGCGCGACAGTACATCACGTACTTTAAACAATGCTTGCAGCTATCAATTAAAAAAAGCAAAGTCAGCTATTATTATTGATGGGGTGATTGATGAGCCCGACTGGGAAAAAGCACAAAAAACAGCCAGTTTTTTTAAGGTATTGCCGGTTGATAGCGGTTATGCCACCCAGCCCTCTACAATGATGATGACCTACGATGACAAAGCGCTTTATGTGGCACAGGTTTTTTACGATACCATTCCCGGAAAACGTGTGATGGAATCGTTCAGGCGCGATTTTAGTTTTGGCAGCAACGATAATCTGCTGATGTTTTTCGATACTTTCCTGGATCAAACCAATGGCTTTTCATTTGGAATTTCGGCGTCGGGAGCCAAATGGGATGGTACCATGAGCAACGGAAACGACATTTCGCTCGACTGGGATTGTAAATGGGAATCGAAAACAAAACACTACAGCGACAAATGGATAAGCGAAATGCGAATCCCATTTAAATCGTTGCGTTACCCAAAATCGAGCCAGCGCTGGAATGTTAACTTCAGCCGGCTTGATTTAAAATCAAACGAAAAGTCGGCATGGGCACCTGTTCCACGCCAGTTTCCAACTTCAACCCTGGCTTATACCGGAGTCATGAAATTTGAAGATCCCTTGCCTAAATCCAAAATGCAATTCTCTGTTATTCCCTATGTTTTGGGAAGTGCCGCTAAAAACATGGAAGACGGTTCGGATACGGATTATCGAAAAGACATTGGTTTTGATGCCAAACTGGGGTTATCATCATCAATGACATTGGATTTAACCTATAATCCTGATTTTGCTCAGGTTGAAGTGGATGAGCAGGTAACCAATATCGATCGGTTTGAGTTGTTCTTTCCTGAAAAAAGGCAATTCTTTTTAGAGAATAGCGACCTCTTTGCCAATTACGGTTATCAGCATACATTAACGCCATTTTTCTCGCGGCGCATTGGACTTGATGCTCCGGTAAAAGCCGGCGCCCGTTTAAGTGGAAAAATTGGCAGCAACTGGCGTATTGGTTTTATGAATATGACTACCGAAAAAACAAACGAACGTTTGGCAAGAAACTATACCGTAGCGTCGGTACAAAAAAAAGTTTTTGCCCGATCGAATATAGGCTTTATTGCTGTTAACAAAGAATATCTTGATGTTCCGTCGGACACCAGCATGTACAACCGTGTATTTGGTTTCGATTATAACCTGGCCAGCAAAGACAATATCTGGGATGGCAAATTCTTTTACCACCGCTCGTTTCAGCCGGGTAACCCCGATAAACAATACGCACAAGGTGCCATGCTTATGTACAGTACCCAAAAAGTAAAGCTTGGCTTTTTCGAAACTGCAGTGGGCGAAAACTACCGTGCCGAAACCGGTTATGTGAGGCGCACCGGTTATAATTTTTTGGGCGGCATAGCTGGCTACACTTTTGTACCCAACAGAAAAATAGTAAGCCATGGGCCAAGTGTAAAAATCGACAATTATTATAACGCTGATTATAATTTAATTGAACACGAGTACGAATTGGAGTACGAAATGCAATTTGAAAACCGCTCGGAACTGAGCCTTGCCTACACCGATTATTTTGTGCAATTGCGGCACGATTTTAACCCCACTCAAGATCCTGAAAATTCTTTACCCGCAGGAACGGAATATGATTTTGGCGGTTTTACTGTATCCTATGCCTCCACCCGTAAATCGTTGTTTACCTGGGAAGCCGAGGCGGTAAAAGGAAGTTTTTACAGCGGAGATATTCAATATGTTGAAGGCGAAATTGGTTACCGCTTTCAGCCGTATGTAAATTTGAGTATGAACTTTAATTATACCGATATGGATTTGGGAGCGCCTTTTAACCGTGAAAAATTTTGGTTGGTTGGCCCCAAAATGGACATTACTTTTACCGATAAAATTTTCTGGTCAACTTTCGTTCAGTACAACGAGCAAATTAGCAACCTGAATATAAACTCCCGGTTCCAATGGCGTTATCAGCCTGTATCGGATATCTATTTGGTTTATACCGACAATTATTTTACCGGAAACTGGAATGCAAAAAACAGGGCGGTTGTGCTAAAAATGACCTATTGGTTTAATTAATTAGCTATAAGCAGGCCTGAAGGAGATACAGATTTTAACAATCCTAAGTGCCTTATTATTTAAGCATTTGAAAGATAACTCAGTTATTGAAAAACCCCCTGAAAATATGTTTTACCTTATTGTTAAACCGATTTGGGGAACCTGAAATTATTTCCATCATCGAGAAAAAAAATTAACTTTGCGTGCCTTAAAACAATTTGACTGACAATTGTTTAAGAGAATAAAAGATTTTATAACATAAAAACTCACTAGTAAAATGAAAGTAACAGTAGTTGGAGCAGGTGCAGTAGGCGCAAGTTGTGCGGAGTACATTGCAATTAAAGATTTTGCAGACGAAATTGTATTGGTTGACATTAAAGAAGGTTTTGCCGAAGGTAAAGCAATGGACTTGATGCAAACTGCTTCATTAAACGGTTTTGATTCTACTATCGTTGGAAGCACAAACGATTACACAAAAACAGCGGGTAGCGATGTTGCAGTAATCACAAGTGGTATTCCGCGTAAACCAGGAATGACTCGCGAAGAGTTGATTGGTATTAATGCCGGAATTGTTAAAGATGTTGCTGAAAAGCTAATTGCCGAATCACCAAACGTAATCATTATTGTGGTTAGTAACCCAATGGATACAATGGCTTACCTTGCACATAAAGCTACAGGACTTCCTAAAAACCGAATTATTGGTATGGGTGGAGCATTGGATAGCGCACGTTTCAAGTACAGATTGGCTGAAGCTATCGACTGTCCTCAATCAGACATTGACGCCATGGTAATTGGTGGCCACAGCGATACCGGAATGGTTCCACTTATTGAAAAAGCTGTGCGTAACAGTGTGCCTGTTGCCGAGTTTTTAAGCGAAGAAAAACAAGCAGAAGTTGTAGAAGCAACAAAAGTTGGTGGAGCTACATTAACTAAACTTTTGGGAACCAGCGCATGGTATGCTCCGGGTGCAGCAGTATCGGAATTGGTTCGTGCTATTGCACTTAATTCTAAAAAAATGTTCCCATGTTCAGCTATGCTTGAAGGTGAATATGGCTTAAACGACATTTCGTTAGGTGTTCCTTGTGTAATTGGTAAAAACGGTATCGAAAAAATTGTTGAAATTGAACTTTCAGCTGCAGAAAAAGAAAAACTTGCTGCAAGTGCTGAAGGCGTTTCAAAAGTTAACGCATTGCTGTAATTCGAAAGAACAACATGATATACAAAGGCTCGCAATTGCTGCGGGCCTTTTTTTGCACCAATGTATGGCCGCTTTAGCAGCTGCTTTGTTAAATTGTTTACTTTTAAGCCATGCGCGTAAAATTACCCGTTAAAATAGTAGAACTCGAATCGTCAAATTTTCACCTGCTCGTATCGTGCTGCTTAAACAGTGGTGAGCAAGAATATTGGGTGATAGACACAGGAGCATCACGCTCGGTATTCGATAAAAATCTGACTGCAGGTATTGCCGCTGTAATGGATGAAACGGAAGATTTGCATGCCGCCAATATGAGCGAAGCTCCCTTGAAAACATCACTCGGAACTTTAAATCCTGTAAGCTTTGGTAAATTCAGGGTTGAAGCCATGCAAGTGGCCTTAATTGATATGGATGCAATAAATGACTTGTACCAAAAAGTTAGCGAATATAAAATTTGTGGTTTACTGGGCAGCGATTTTTTGTTAAAATACCATGCTGTAATCGACTATAAACGACAGCTGCTTAAATTATCTGACTGAGGGTATTCCCACTTTAACAATCAGCTTTTAATTTCCTTTTCAATCAATTCAAGAATAGCATCAATGCGTTTCATTAGCGGCAGGTAGTGGGCTTCTTCAGTTGCTTTGCTGGTTAAAATAAAGGTAAACAATAAGTTCTCAAACTGGGTGGAGTGCAGCAGGTTGAGGTTGCTGATATTTTTTGGGAGTGGTTCAATATCGAGCTCATTGGCCGAAACTCCTGCAAGGTCGAAAATAGTGCGAATGCTTTGCGTGTTGCCCCGAAATAAATCCAGAATTTTTTCCCGCTGCTGTTCCAGATCATTTTCCTGTTTGGCAATGTCTTCCAATGTCGAAATCCAATTGGTTAAATGTATTCTCAGTGTTGGGTTTGAAATGTCTTTTAGGCTACCCGAGTTCATCATTTCGTTTAATAGCGAGTTGTTCGGATTAAACGAAACATCAAAAACAAAGGTGTTATATAAGAGGAGTGAGAATTGTTCTTCATCGGGTTGGATCTTGCTGTTCGATACGTATGAAATAATCTGCCGTGCACCTTCGTAATTGTTTTTGTTTACATTAATCAATTCCTGCAACTTTAATTTGCTGGTTGTAAATTCGTCCATTAAACCCACCAGGTAGGTTTGTTCTTTTTTCTGAATGGTGCGTTTTATATTATTGTTGTTGATGGCCAGTGCAATTAAAATTCCAATAACCACCAGAATAATCTCCCCAAGGGCATAGAGCAGGTATTTTTTTATTTTACTCTCCTTGAGTTTTTGTAGCCGGAGCGCTTTAAATAGTTGTAACATCGTTTTTTGCAGCTTTAACATTTTCGTTTAGGGTATTGTTTTCTTTCATGGGCTTTATTCTTCAACCAACTAAGGCTATTTATACTTGTGTTCTAATTATTTTCATGTGCTTTTCTTTTCGTTTCTATAAGTATCCAGGGTCGATGGAATTACATCATCAACATAAAATTGCAACGATTCCAACTCGAAATGTTTCTTATCCCAATCAAAAGCTTCAAGATATTCATCTCCACCGGTCCATAAAAATCCAAAAGCATTTATTTTCTTTTCATTTGCAAGCTCAACACGCAGGGGCCTTATCTCATATTCGTTACCTTCGTAAAACGTAAGAAGTTCAACGGCTTCAGGGGTAAGGTTTAAAAGCACTTTGCCATAAACAAGCGAGTTTTGTTTTTTTATCATGGCCGGGTAATCAGCACCTTTTAGGGCAAAGCGCGCATAGCCTTTTAAAGCAGCATTGGCAGTTTTTATTTTTTGACCACACAATTGTTCTGCTATTTCGCTAAAAAGCAACGAGCCGTAAACGAATAAATTTGCCATAAATTATTGGTATTAAACGAAATGCTTTAAAAATAGCTGCCCCGTTTTTGGAAAGCTCAAGTATTTCGGTATATTTGCTCCGCTTAAAAATAATGCCTTAAAACGAGGAGTGAAATTTTTAATGCAAAAGTGCTGTATTTTGTACAGCTTTTTATTGAAAAAATAAAAATTGCGTTTTACAGAGTGAAGCTAAAAATAAATATCACGAAAAGATTAATGGCAAAACTGGCCTTGTTTATGGTTGTGGTTGCTGCCGCTTTTATTCTTGATGTTTATTTTGGAAATCATCCGGAAGAATTGAAAAAAATTCAGGCCGAATCGCAGGAACAAAGCAGCGATCAGGGTAAAGTCTACCTAATTACGCAAACTACTGTAAATAGTGTTAAGATACTTGAGCAGAAAGCTTCGGCACGGCAGTTAAAGCTTCAACTGCACGACAAGTTTTTACGCAATCATCATTCATCCCGAAATTACCAGGTTTTAAAAGCAGAGGTAGTAAAACAAACTACACCGCTTATTTTATCCTATCATTACCTGGTTTTTCAGAATCACATTTTCTCCCCCGACGAAGACCCACTGGCTTAGCTCAAAGCTCTTTCTTATGAAAAATTAAGAGCATCAGGCGAAGTGTGCCTGGTAAATTCCGTATTCAATCAATTAAAAAATAGTAAACATTTAAATTAAAATTCAAATGCAAAACAAAGGTGCAATTTTAACATTTGCAATTCTGTTGACAGCGGTATGTTTATACCAGCTTTCGTTTACCTGGAAATCAAACCAGATAAAGGAAGATGCCATAGAATATGCACAAGGAGACTCTGAAAAGGAGTTTCAATACATTGATTCGATGAAAAGCGAAGTGGTATATAACTTCCTTGGATTGAAAAAATTTACTTACAAAGATGTTCAGGAACTGGAAATGAACCTGGGACTTGACCTGAAAGGTGGTATGAACGTAACCCTGCAGGTTGAGGTTAAAGACATCATTCGTGCGATGTCGAATTACAGCGACGACGAAACTTTTAATGCTGCTTTGAATCGCGCTTCTGAACTACAGAAAAACAGTCAGGCTGATTTTGTAACCTTATTTGGCGATGCTTTCGAGGAGATCGATCCTAATGCCCGTTTGGCTTCTGTTTTTAATACGCTTGAGCTGCGTGATAAAGTTAATTTCAACACCACCAACAAAGAGGTGCTTGATATTATTCGTACAGAAACTGATGGTGCCATTGACAATGCATTCAACATTATTCGTACTCGTATCGACCGTTTTGGTGTTGCCCAGCCAAATATTCAGCAGCTGCAAACACGTGGTCGCATTTTAGTTGAACTACCGGGTGTAAAAGATCAAAACCGTGTGCGTAACCTCTTACAAGGTACTGCTAACCTTGAGTTCTGGGAAACCTACGAAAACCAGGAAGTATACCAATACATGTTGCAGGCTAACCAGAAAATTAAAGAAATGGAAGATCTGGCAACAGAAGAAACTGTTGATGCCACCAGTGAAGAAGCAACCGAAGCTACAGCTGAAACAGAAGAGGCTGATGAGGAAAACTCGCTACTTTCTGAACTGGAAGCTGGTGCCGAAGGAGACTCTACCGCAGCACTGGATAACCTTGACGCTTTCAAATCACAATATCCTTTATTTGCTATTTTAAATCCGAGTACCGACCAAACCGGGCAATTGTACCCAGGTCCCATTGTTGGTATGTCGCATGCTAAAGATACTGCCAAGGTTAATGCATACCTTAACAATATTCAGGTTAAAAACCTTTTTCCACGCGATTTAAAATTCCGCTGGACAGCCAAATCAGTTGATGAAGCCGGAACGTACTACCGGTTGATTGCATTAAAAGTAACAACCCGCGACGGACAGGCTCCGCTTGATGGTGGTGTAATTACTGATGCCCGTCAGGATTTCGACCAGTTTGGCTCGAGCCCTGAAGTAGCTATGCAAATGAATGCTGAAGGAGCAAAAGTTTGGCAACGGATGACCAAAGAAAATGTAGGTAAATCAATTGCTATTGTTTTAGATAACTATGTTCGCTCTTTCCCAACCGTAAATGGTGAGATTCCTGGTGGTCGCTCAAGCATTACCGGTTTAGAAAGTATTGAAGAAGCGCAAGACCTTGCAAACGTATTGAAGTCGGGTAAAATGCCGGCTCCTGCACGTATTATCCAGGAAGATGTTGTTGGTCCTTCATTGGGTCAGAAAGCAATTAACAGCGGTTTGATTTCGTTTATTATTGCCTTTGCAATGGTACTGGTTTATATGTTGTTCTTTTACAGTAAAAATGCCGGTTTGGCAGCCAACATTGCACTTATTGCCAACATGTTCTTTATCTTCGGTATTTTGGCTTCGTTAGGTGCCGTACTTACACTGCCTGGTATCGCAGGTATTGTACTTACCATTGGTATGTCGGTTGATGCAAACGTGCTTATTTACGAACGTGTTCAGGAAGAAATGCGTGCCGGTAAAGGTGTTAAACTGGCCATTACTGATGGTTATAAAAATGCCTACTCGGCAATTATCGATGGCCAGGTTACTACCTTGTTAACCGGTGTTGTACTTTACCTGTTTGGTTCTGGCCCGATTAAAGGTTTCGCAACTACCCTGATTATTGGTATTCTTACCTCACTGTTCTCGGCTATTTTCTTAACCCGTTTGATTTTCGAATGGCAATTGCGCAAAGGTGGACGTATTTTGTTTGCCTCATCGGCAACCGAAAACTGGTTACGTAATACAAAAATTAAGTTCCTTGAAAAAAGAAGAACTTTCTACATCATTTCTGCAGCTTTTATTCTGTTATCTGTTGGTTCATTCTTTGTTCGTGGCTTAAACTATGGTATCGACTTTAAAGGTGGGCGCTCGTACATTGTTAGTTTCGAAAAAGACGTTGAAGTAGGCGAAGTGCGCGAGGCATTGGCCAGTGTGTTTGATGCTGCACCAGAGGTAAAAACATCGGGCGACAACATTAAAATTACAACCAATTATAAAATTGATGATGACAGCGAAAATATTGATAACGAAGTAGAGGCTTTATTAATGAAAGGTTTGCAAGATGCTGACCTGATTGATAAAACAGTTACTTTGGAGCAATTTACGCAAGAGTATCAGCAAAGTTCGCAAAAGGTAGGTCCTACCATTTCTGATGATATTCGTAAAGATGCTGCGATTGCTATTGTTTTCTCGCTGATCATTATTTTCCTTTATATCCTGGTACGTTTCCGCGATTGGCAATATGGTTTGGGAGCTGTTGCTGCATTGGCACACGACTCGCTAATTGTATTGGGTATTTTCTCGTTACTGTACGGAGTACTGCCTTTCTCGTTAGAGATTGACCAGGCATTTATTGCTGCAATTCTAACGGTATTGGGTTATTCAATTAACGATACCGTGGTGGTATTCGACCGCATCAGAGAGTACCTGGGCTTGCACCCAAAACGCGATCGCGAAGAGAATGTTGATGCTGCATTGAACAGTACATTGCGTCGTACTTTCAGTACTTCGTTATCAACTTTTGTAGTATTACTTGCCATTTTCTTATTTGGTGGTGCTACCATACGCGGCTTTACGTTTGCGTTATTGGTAGGTGTACTTGTGGGTACTTACTCGTCGTTGTTTATTGCAACACCAATTGCACACGACACCCGCAACCGTGTGGCTAAAGTTGTGGCAAAACGTAAAAAATAAATTGAAGACCAAAGTCGGAAGTCAGTAGACGGAAGATCGAATTATATCAGAAGGATGTCATTGCTTAAATGCGGTGACATCTTTTTTTTTGAGAAATGAACTGTATAATTCTGACAAAAAGTAAATATTTGTGGGCAAACAAGTCTTTCGCTGCTACAAATTTCTCGTCCGCTGATCGGCGGACGAGAAATTTGTAAGTGCGGACGTGTTTTTTCGGCTGCGGACGCCTAAAAAGCACCTGCGGAGAGCTAAACATTGGCTGCGGACGCCTGATTTGTGTCAGCGGATAGCAAAATAGTGCTTGCGGACGCCCTTTTTTGGCCTGCGGAAAGCCGCTGATAGGCTGCGGAGGGTAAAAGGATGAAACCGGGTCTGTATTAAGTCGAATAGTTATCCATAAGTGCGTGCAAAACAATCTACCTACTTCGGTCTTCCGACTTCCAACTTTTTATATATTTGTGATCTAAATCAATTTGACGATGCAGTATTTATTATTTATAAGTGGCGGAGAGATTGTGTTGGTGATGCTGTTGGCATTGTTGTTTTTTGGATCGAAAGCCATACCCGATATTGCCAAAACGCTGGGTAAAGGCATGCGGGAGTTTAAAAAAGCTACCAACGAGATAAAACGCGAACTCGATAACCACACTTCTGATATTAAAAAAGATATTAACGATGTTTCTTCTACTGTAACAAAAGAAACAAGTGAGATTAAAAAAGGAATTACCGATAATTTGAAGGAATAATTTCGTCAAAAAAAAATCAGTATTAATGATACTACTTTCCATATTGGCATTGTTGGCTTGTTTTATTTTGCTGGCAAGGGTTGTCGATTTGTTTTTTATCTCATCGCTCGATAAAATCTCAAAAGATTTACGTTTATCAAACGATGCCGCTGGTGCAACTTTAATGGCCGTAGGCTCGAGCGCACCCGAGTTATTTGTGGCTTTGTTTGCGGTAATTAAACCAGGCGACCATCAGGTTATTGGCATTGGTAGTATTGTGGGTAGTGCTATTTTTAATTTGTTGGTTATTGTTGGTGCTTCAGCCATGGTGCGTAAAGCCACGCTGACTAAAATACCCGTTATTCGCGATCTTATTTTCTACTCATTATCGGTGGGCTTACTTGTGCTATTTATATGGGACGGACAACTGGTAATGTACGAAACCGCCATACTTTTATGTGTTTATGTACTTTATGTAATAGCCGTTGTATACTGGCGCAAGTGGTTTAAGTACGAAGATATTCAGGGCGATGGAGAAGAGGAGCAGGAATGCAACCCCAAGGGATTTTTAGGATTTTTTGATCGGGTGTTGTGTTTTGTTTTTCCGAAACCAAAACATTACTACCTGGTATTTTTTATTTCGATTGTAATTATTGCAGCACTTAGCTGGGGCCTGGTTGAACTGGCAGTTATTATTTCGCACGAATTGCATATTCCGGAAGCCATAATTGCTTTAACCGTGCTCGCCATCGGGACTTCAATACCCGATTTATTTTCGTCGCTTATTGTTGCCCGGCAAGGCCGTGGCGATATGGCGGTAAGTAATGCCGTAGGATCAAATATTTTTGATATTCTGGTTGGTTTGGGATTGCCTTTCCTTTTGGTTATGGTATTTTCCGGAGGCAGTATTGCAGCCGGTGGCGATTTAATGAGCTCCACATTAATTTTATCAGGGTCGGTAATTTTATTGATTGCGCTCTTACTCATTCAGCGTTGGAAAGTTGGAAAGCTGACAGGCGTGGTGCTACTGCTTTTTTACCTTTTTTATGTGTTAAACGAGGTACTAAAACTTTCCGGTTTGGGTTTGGTATTTTAAACTACTATTGTATTGATAAAAGCTGAAAACATAAAAAAATCGTTTGGGAACCTCGAGGTTTTAAAGGGAATAGACCTTGATATTCCGAAAGGAAAGCTCTACTCGATTGTTGGGGCCAGTGGTGCAGGAAAGACTACTTTGCTGCAAATTTTGGGTACTTTAAGTAAACCCGATAGTGGCGAACTGTATTTTAACGATTCCAATATTTCAAAACTAAACGAGCGGCAACTGGCAGCTTTTCGTAATCGCGAAATTGGTTTTGTGTTTCAGTTTCATCACCTGTTGCCCGAGTTCACTGCCCTCGAGAATGTTTGTATACCGGCGTTTATTGCAAAAATGCCTAAAGCAAAGGCCGAGGCTCGTGCCAAAGAGTTAATCGATTATTTAGGATTAGCTGATCGGATGACACACAAACCATCGGAGTTATCGGGTGGCGAAAAGCAACGTGTGGCAATGGCCCGGGCGCTGGTAAACAGCCCGTCGGTGGTAATGGCTGATGAACCATCGGGAAATCTTGATTCGGCAAACCGCGACGAATTGCACGACCTGCTGTTTAAGTTGCGCGACGACCTGGGGCAA
The DNA here is from genome assembly GCF_963676735.1 of uncultured Draconibacterium sp. NCBI lineage: Bacteria > Pseudomonadati > Bacteroidota > Bacteroidia > Marinilabiliales > Prolixibacteraceae > Draconibacterium > uncultured Draconibacterium sp. The sequence goes on from NZ_OY781464.1 coordinate 5,000,220, forward strand.
ACCTTTATTATTGTTACCCACGATGACCATTTTGCTGAAAAATCAGACCGGATCATTCACATTAAAGATGGTGTTATAGAATAGGTGAAATGACGCTGGGGCTAACAAATCACGAATTAAAAGACTTCCTCAACGAAAAAGTTGAAAAATACAATCAGCCTGAGTTTATTGAAACCGATCCGATTCAGGTTCCCAAAGCATTTTCTGAAAAAGAAAATATTGAAATCTCCGGTTTTCTTACCGCAACCATTGCCTGGGGCAACCGCGCTGCCATTATAAAAAATGCACTGCAGCTAATGCATCTGCTCGATAATCAACCGTACGATTTTGTTTTAAATGCTTCGGAAAAGGAAATCAAACACCTGCAAAAGTTTGTTCACCGCACTTTTAATGGCAACGATTGTATTTATTTTATTCGTTCGCTACGAAATATTTATAAAAATCACGGTGGTTTACAAACCGTTTTTGAAAATGGATATAAAAACGGACACGCTGTAAAATCAGCTTTGGAACATTTCTATTCTGTGTTTTTCGAAACGGAAGGTGAACGCACGCGCAAGCATATTTCGAATGTGGTGAAAGGCGCTTCAGGAAAACGATTGAATATGTACCTGAGGTGGTTGTGCCGTAATGATAAATCGGGGGTTGATTTTGGTCTGTGGAATGGAATACCGCAATCGGCACTGATGTTGCCTTTGGATGTGCACACCGGAAACGTTGGACGAAAACTGGGCTTGTTAAATCGTAAGTCAAACGATTGGAAAGCTGTGGAAGAAATTACTGCAACTTTATGCGAATTTGACCCCAACGACCCCATTAAATACGATTTTGCACTGTTTGGCCTGGGGGTATTTGAGAAGTTTTAATCTATTTTCAGTACAATTATGGGCAATAATTATTTTCGGTTTAAACAGTTTACCATTCATCAGGAAAAAGCAGCCATGAAAGTGGGTATTGATGGTGTGCTGTTGGGGAGCTGGGCAAAGGTAAACAATTGCCGCCTGGTGTTGGATGTTGGCACAGGTACCGGATTAATTGCTTTGATGCTGGCACAACAAAGCAGTGCCAAGATTATGGCTATTGATGTGGAAGGAAATGCAGTAATTCAGGCACAGCAAAATGTTCAGGCATCGCCTTGGGCAGAGCAAATACAGGTTCGTAAAATTTCTTTTCAGGAATTAATAAACGACGATGAGCTTAAGTTCGACCTGCTTGTTTCAAACCCACCGTTTTTTCAGCACTCGTTAAAGGCCGGAACAAAGGAACGAACACTGGCCCGACATACCGATAGTTTACCATATTCCGTTTTAATTGAGGGAGCCTCGCGTATGCTTTCCGAGAACGGCAGATGTGCTTTTATTTTCCCAAAACAAGCTGAAAAAGAGATCGAACACCTGGCCGAAAAGAATAACCTTTTTTTGCAGCGCAAAACATGGGTTCAACCAAAACATAACAAGACAGTAAACCGTGTGTTATTCGAATTCGGTAGGAATAAAGCCAATGTTATAAGCGAAACACTAGTGATATACGAAAACGACGGGACATGGACCACAGCGTTCAAAGCGCTTACCAGCCGGTATTACCTCAAGGCCTAAACCAGAAACAGAAACGGATTAAAAATTTTATTCATTTGTTTCGAGAAGTTCTTGATGGCTTCATGGTTGATGCTCGACACGCTATCTTCAACTTTTGCCACCTTTTTTACAATTAGTTTCTGAAAGAAATTCATCTTGTTAAAATCGAATTCTCCACCAAAGTAAGCCTTTGCTTTTGCATGTTGAAGCAGTACATTGGGAAAGGCATCATGCAACTGGATTTCGGCTTTTTCACCTTCTTCCATGCAACAAATAAATAAGCCTAATTCTTTATTCTGCAAAGGTTTCAGCTGGTGCCTGCAAAATTCTTTTACCCTTTTTTGAATTTGCCCGGCGTGTATCGAGCCTCCGATTATTACGCGATCGAAGTTCGTTACATCAGGGTTTGCTTCGTTTTTAAGGTTTACCAGTACGATTTCCCCACCAAGAAATTGTTTTAGTTCGTTGGCTGTTTTTTCGGCACATCCGTGGGTGGTGCAGTAGGCGATTAGTGTTTTCATTTTAAGTTAATTGTTTTCCAGACTTGATTTTTTATCAACTTTCGAAATATGTATTCGAAAATATCTATGCAAAACTAGGGCAACTTACTGAACATTCGTGTTAAAAATCGGTTAATTCTCTGAAACCATCGGTGAAATAAAATACCAAAAGCTCTTTAAATTGAGAATTGCACTTATTTTTGTGCCGAAAAGAAAACGATACACATGACAATTGATATGAAACCAGAAGTACAACTTGATACCAATTTTTATAAAGTTGTTGAGATCAGAAGTTTAACAGAGCACACATTTGTTCTCTCGTTACCAAAAAGCCGGTTTAAATTTGTAGCCGGACAACATGTTTCTTTATCCATAACCGGCGATTACCAGAGCCGTGAATATTCTATTTACAGTGCAGAAGAAGGCGAGAACCTGGAAGTATTGGTTAAAGAAGTGGAGGGTGGTTATTTCTCGCCCAAGTTAAAGCACCTTAAGGTGGGCGATATGGTTGAGGTACATGGACCGTTCGGAAAATTTGGACTTGATGAGAAGAAAAAAGACAGCCACAAACATGTTTTTATTGCCAGTGGAACAGGTATTGCTCCGTTTCACAGCATGGTAAAAAGCTATCCGGGATTGGATTACCACCTTATTCACGGCGTTCGCTACGAAGAAGAGGCCTATGAAAAGGATTCGTATGACGAAAAAAGTTATACCCTTTGTACCTCGCGCGACAAGAAGGGTGATTTTAACGGACGTGTAACCGATTATTTAAAAAAGGCAAAGTTTGATAAAAATACTTGCTTTTATTTGTGTGGAAACAGTGATATGATTTTCGATTCGATGGAAATTTTAAATGATAAAGGATTTGGCAGGGAAGATATTACTGTAGAAGTGTATTTTTAATTGCTCCTTTAAGAACATAAAAAAATGCCACCCTGGTTTTTTCTCCGGGATGGCATTTTTTTTGCCTATTTCGAATCAATTTTTTCGCCAAAAGCTAAATCCCCAGCATCGCCTAATCCGGGAACAATGTACGATTTGGGTGTCATCTCAGGGTCAACAGCCCCCAGCCAAAGCGTAACATTTTCGTCTTTTATGGCATTTTTTACATATTCTACACCTTCTTCGCTGGCAATAATAGCAACCAGGTGAATGTGTGCAGGTTTTCCTTTGCTAAACAAGGCTTCATAACCAATTTCCATCGATTTGCCAGATGCCAGCATCGGATCTGAGAGAATTACCACTTTGTTGTTTAGCGATGGCGATGCCATATATTCAAATTCAATTTCAAAACCACCACCTTCAGTATATTTTCTAAAGGCCGAAATAAAACAGTTTTCAGCTCGATCGAAAATACGGAGTAAGCCATTATGCATGGCCAAACCAGCGCGCAAAATAGTGGCTAAAACCGGTTGTTTACTAAGTTTCGGAACTTCTGCCACACCCAGCGGAGTGGTTACATTGTTTACTTCAAACGGCATTTCCTTACTAATTTCATAGGCAAATATTTCGCCTATTCGGTTTAGGTTGTCCCTAAAACGCAAAGGGTCGGTTTGAATTTTTGTATCGCGAATTTCTGCCAGGTATTGGTCTAAAATAGAGTGGGTATTTCCTAAAACTCGAACTTCCATAAAATTTCTAAATTGTTAGATAAATATGTCAGGCCAGGAATAAAATTATTTTTTATTTTGGCTTGTCAAAAGTATGAAAATAAACCATGAACTATGAATAATCTTCCAAATTTTCTGGTTGTAGGAGCTTCAAAAAGTGGAACTTCTTCGCTTTATCATTATTTAAACCAGCATCCCAATATTTTTCTTTCAAAAATACAGAAAGAGGGAAGATACTTTTCGCAAATGAAAGGCGGCTACCGTGGGCCTGGCGATGAACGTATTGATGATTCTATTCATCGAACTTTGGAAGATTACAGCAAACTTTTTGCTGCTGTTAAAGCAGAAAAAGCCATTGGCGATATTTCTCCGGAGATGCTCTATTTTTACGAAAAAGGTATACCAAAAATAAAAGCAGAGCTGGGCGAAAAGGTTAAAATCATTATCATATTGCGTTCGCCTATCGAGCGGGCATTTTCCGCTTACTTGCATTTCAAACGTGATAAACGCGAAGAACGAACGTTTGAAGAAGGTTTGCAATTGGAAGAGGAGCGTTTGAAAAACGACTGGATTTGGGCCTGGCAATATAAAAATTCGGGCTTATACTATAAACAAGTGAAGTCGTACATCGATAATTTTAAGGAAGTTAAAGTTATTCTGTTCGATGATTTTAAAAATAATCCGGATACTGTTTTATCAGAGATTGCTGAATTTTTGGAGGTAGAATCCGAATTCAAATTCGATACTAGTTATAAGTATAACGTATCGGGAGCTCCTAAAAACCAGCTGATTTATGAACTTGAGAATTCCAGGAAACTAATTGTTTTTCTGAAACGTTTTGTGCCACAATCATTGGTAAAATTTGTTCGAAACAGGTTTACCGGAGAGAAACAAATGGTTAAGCCCGAAATGGATAAGAATACCAAAGCAGCACTGATCGATTTTTTCAGGGCAGATATTTTGAAATTACAGCAACTGATTGGTAAAGATCTGTCGCACTGGCTTGACGGTTAAGGGTGTTTTACCGTGGCTTTCCCTAATACTTTTCGCAGTTTAAAGTACACAAATTCAGCTTTAATATTCAATTGAAAATTGGCACTGTGTTCGGCCGGATACCTTTGAAAATGTCCGTCAATCTGGTCGTATTTTACGCCTGCAGTCCCAAAACTCAGGTCGCAAATTCCTTCGTTATGAATGCGTTTTATTAGTGACGAAGAAACACCATCGTCGGTGTAAGGAAATGCAAAGGCCTTAACAGGTTGATTACTATTTATCTCCACCCATTTCATACTTTTTTTAATGTGTTTGAGCTGCTTTTTTTCGGGTATTTTCCAAAATTCGGGGTGTTTGTGGCTATGTCCGCCAATAGTAAATCCTTGTGTTGCAAGGTGTTTTATTTGCCCGGTACTCATGTACGGCTGTGTTTCTTTCAAAAACGCATTAAAATCGAGTTCAAGCAGTTCGGCAGCATGGTCTAAAATGGCTCGGTCGGCGAATGAGGTTTGCAGAATATTGTTGCGCGCAATACCATTGTTTCTCAGGTATTCATCAACCTCACGGTCAGGATGAGTATGCATTTCGCTGAGAAGTAAACTGGCTTTGTAACGATGAAAAAGCGCTTTGTTGTCAACAAAGCCACTATTAATAAAAAAGGTTGCAGGAATTCCTTTTTGTAACAAAATAGGCGCAATTATTTCGGCACATTCTTTCAATCCATCATCAAAAGTTAAATGAAAAGTGCCAGGAGCAGGTTTGTTCTGCAGTTGGCTTAGTGTTACCGGTTTGAAATGACGAAGGTAAAAGTCGAGTTCTTTTTTAAATTGTTGCTCATCAATTACCGGGTAATTTAACAAGTAGGGTAATTTTTTATTGCTGACAACATGATAAAAAGGGAGAAAAACAGGCGTCTTTGTTTTCAGTAGTTTACCTGTTGGAAACAGTGGACTTGCAATTTTGCTGGCAAAACGTAATAAGTTTCTCATGGCCAATTATTTTTTTAACCATTTTAAGGGCCCGGGCAGGCGGTTAAACTTTAGCTGAAAATAACGTTCAGGCCTTGCTCCAAAACCACTGAAAAAACGTGCAACACCCGGGATCATTGAACCTTCAAAATCAAGAAACAGGTTTTTACCGGAATTGTCTTCTATAAAACGGTTAAGTAGGTAGTACATGGCCCTCAACTCTTTGCCGGTATCGTTTGTGGCTGCATTAAAGTATATAATTCGGTTTTTCCATCTGCAAAAATACACAGCGGCACACAGCTCGTTTGCAGTTGTGTATACGCCATAAACCTTCCCAAATCCTTTGTACTCGCCAAAGGCAATTAAACTTTTTAATTTTTCAATAGCGTCGTTAGCTGTGCCCGGTGGCAGGTTCTTTGTTTTAAAAGCGAGGTATTCTTCCAAGCGAATGCCTTCAATTATATTTAAATCGTTTCGTTGCGATTTGCTGATATTACGTTTTGTATGCTTTGAGTAGCCCCCAATAATGGCTTTAAAATCTTGATTAAGAGGTAAGAGGTAGTTGTAGCGTTCAGCATAAGCGACCTGCTCATCTTCAATCGGCATGTTTTGGGAGTTGAACTGAACATCGGAATACCAAAAATGTTGCTGCACTTTATCAATAAAAGCCTTGTATAATGTTGCCGAGGGAACCGGGAAAATACCAAGTTGTTGCGAGTAAATGGGTTGATAAAGGTAACGAATGCCCAATTTTTTTCGGTAAGGAAGTGGCATTACATATTCGTAATCACCATAAACCAGTGCATCCCAAACTATTGCTGTTCGGTCGAGATGCCAGTCGTAGGCATAAATTCGGCAGTTTTGTGCTCTATCGATACAGGCATTCCATTTCGCCGAATCGATATTTTTATGTTTTATGTATTTAATTTTTGGTGCTGTAATCATTCAAAAAAATCGGGCTATTTGTTTGCCCATTCAAATCCCAGTTTGTTCATCTTTTCAAACACTTCACGATAACCTTCCCAGTTGTCCTGGTTGTTAACGGTTTCGTTGTGCCAGATGCTTACAAATGTACCACCAACATTTTTAACTTCCTGCATAATCTTTTTTATTTCTTCAAAAGCTTTTTCGGGCGAGAGTTGCAGGTAATATCTCAGCGTGCCGTCCATTACCTGAAACGGAACAATTTTTAAGTTGGTTACTGTTTCGTGTTTTAGGTCGTAAAAACAATACGGTGTGCAAATTCCTGCCCGAAAACCTGTTTGCCCAGAATAGCCCAGCGTGTAATCTTCTTCAATACCTGCTTTTATTAAACGGTTGTATGTTTTCGGGAATTTCAAACGTAAGTAGTGCTGGCGGCTTTTGGATATACTTTTGCCAATAATTTCTTCAAGGCGTTGTTTTTCCAATCGAACTTTCTTTTTGCCTTTTTTCTTGCTGCTGCCAAACGAGGGGTGAATACCAACATCATATTTCAGGGCTGTCTTTTTTATTAGTTCGCGATAGTCTCTGTTGGTATGGGCAATATTTTTATCGAATCTACCATAGTCTCCCAGTAGAAAGAAAAATTTTGCTTTGTCCTCGTTCCCGGAAAAAACCGAGTCGAGATAATCGTAGGTGTCGAACGGATCAGCCTCTTTTCTCCGCAAAACGCGTCGGCGTTTTCTGAATTCTTTGCAATTGCCTTTTAGCAGTGCTTTAACCCAGGCACCTGTTGTTCGCAAAAAGTTTTTGTTTTGATAGGCGTAGGCATTGTCTACATCAATGGTGGAAATAAATTCAAATTTTGATTCGGTATACTCAAACGATGGGTATTTTGCTTTTAACAGCTGAGCTAATAGTTTGGCCCAAATATTTACCACTGGTTTTTGCAGCAGTTGGTATTTGCTTAAAATACTTTGTTGGAATGGGAAACGCCCCAATTTGTCGCGTTGCGTGTTAACGTACTCTTCGTGCCGGCTTACCAAAAAAAACGAAGCAGCAAATGGATCGAATGGTAGATCGGAGTCTTTTGAGCTTTCGCAAAAATATTTTTGCCCTTCATACCAAACCGGATTTATAGTTGGGTTAATTAATGCCTTTTGGAAAATAAGTTTGTGCGGCTTGATATAAAATTCATCGCCAAATTTCTCGTACGAATAGTTGATTTTGGGTAAGTCCGACTTTCGAAACTCATTTGAATTTTGGGTAAAGGCAATTTCAGTTTGCAAAATGTTGCTGAAAATCAGCTTCCCGATATATTCTATTCGCGGGTTAATTTCGTCGGAATAAAAAAGTACCATTATCGTTCGAATTTTTAGATTAACATACCTTCGTCGGCTAAACTTAAGTAGCTGTTTTGCCCGATTATGATATGATCGAGCACTGTGATGTCCATAATTTCAGCCGCATTTTTTATTTTACTGGTTATTTTAAGATCGGCATCAGATGCCTGCAGAGTTCCTGATGGATGATTGTGGCAGAGAATAATTGCACTGGCCATTCGGTCAAGGGCATTTTTTAGTATCAGGCGAACATCAATAACAGTTCCTGAAATTCCGCCCTGGCTTACCATAAACGAATCGATGATGCGGTTGCCCCGGTTTAACAGCAGAATCCAAAATTCTTCATGGTTTAAATCGGACAAAAGTGGCATAAAGTATTCTGCTGCATCGCTACTTCCGCTAATTTGTTTTTTATGAAAAACATCAGCTTCTTTCCTGCGTTTCCCCAGTTCAAGTGCTGCTGCAATAGTAACTGCTTTGGCATCGCCAATGCCATTAAAATTTTTAAAAAATTCTATGTTTTTTCGGCCAAGTTCGTTCAGGTTATTTTCAACAGCAGCCAAAATACGTCGCGAGAGCTCAACGGCAGTTTCCTCAAGATTACCCGAGCCAATTAGCAGGGCTATCAGCTCCGCATCAGTCAACGACCGTGCTCCTTTGGCAAGTAGCTTTTCACGTGGCCGGTCTTCAGCCGCCCAGTCTTTAATGTTGAGTTTCTTGTATTCTCCCATTTTTATCGGGTTCTTTTCTAAAATTAATCATAATTACCGATATCGGAAATATGAATCCAATAGTTAAAGAACATACAGGAGTATATATAACAAAAAAACCTCCCCGAAACTCGGAGAGGTTATGCTATATCTTTGAAGCTTTTTTTCTTACAATGAACTAACCTGAGAGGCTAATTTTGATTTTAAGTTGGCTGCTTTATTTTTATGAATGATATTGCGTTTTGCTAATTTATCAATCATTGCTACAACCGAAGGATACATTTTTTCTGCCTCGGCTTTATCGGTAGCGTTACGTAAAGCTTTAATCGCATTACGAGTAGTTTTTGCGTAGTACTTGTTGTGTACTCTTTTCTTCTCGTCTTGACGAATTCTTTTTAATGCTGACTTATGATGTGCCATTTTCTCGTTTCTCTCTTTTTAAAAATTAGTAGCCCGTAGGGGATTCGAACCCCTGCTACCAGGATGAAAACCTGGCGTCCTAACCCCTAGACGAACGGGCCTTCCTATTTAACTCCCTTAATTTTGGGACTGCAAAAATACTGTATTTTTGTAATCAACCAAATTTTTTCAGGATTTTTTCTCAGCTAAAATACGTTTTCTATTCGTTTATAGTGCCGTTTTTATTTTAGCGCTGCAAAGGAAAGAAAGATTTTTTAAACTGCAAATAAAAAATGAAAAAAAGTTAGAAAATAATCTTTTTAGCGTAATTCAAAGTTTTGGCCCAGGTATACCCGGCGTACATCTTCGTCGGCAGCCAACTCGTCGGCGGTGCCTGCTTTTAAAATGTTTCCTTCAAACAGCAAATAAGATCTGTCGGTAATTCGTAGTGTTTCGTGTACATTATGGTCGGTTATTAAAACACCAATATTTTTTTCTTTAAGTTGCATTACAATTTGCTGAATGTCTTCAACGGCAATAGGATCTACTCCGGCAAAAGGTTCATCAAGCAAAATAAATTTTGGATCGATGGCCAGTGCGCGTGCAATTTCTGTACGGCGCCGTTCACCTCCCGATAGTTGGATGCCTTTACTCTTGCGAATATGACCTAAGCTAAATTCTTCAATGAGAGTTTCCAGTTTTTCTTTCTGATACTCCTTTGAGTAATTGGTCATTTCAAGCACGGCTTTAATATTGTCTTCAATGCTTAGTTTTCTAAATACAGAAGCTTCCTGTGCCAAATACCCGATACCTTTTTTTGCACGCTTATAAACGGGCAAATTGGTTATTTCTTCACTGTCAAGATAAATGTTTCCGGCAAAAGGCTGGATAAGTCCAACGATCATATAAAACGAGGTTGTTTTTCCTGCCCCGTTTGGTCCGAGTAAACCAACAATTTCTCCTTGTTTAACTTCAAAACTTACACCTTTTACAACGGTTCGTTTACGGTATTTTTTTACAATATTTTCTGCTCGAAGAATCATAGTGGATCAAATAACGTTAATTTTTAACTGAATTACATGGCTTCCATGGCTTTTTCACGTTTTTTAACCACGCTCCGCGAAATAAAAATGCCAATCTCATATAAAAATACCAGAGGGAAACATACCATTACCTGGCTAAAAATATCGGGTGGGGTAATAATTGCCGATAACAGCAACATTATTACGTAAGAATGTCGACGGTAGGTTTTCATAAATTGCGGGGTAAGCAAACCAACTTTGCTTAAAAAGTACGAAAATATGGGAATCAGAAAAACTACCCCCGCAGCAAGCGAAATGGAGGTGACCGAGCCGATATACGAACGAAGATTAATAGTATTTTCAACTTCGCTGCTAACTTGGTAGGTTCCTAAAAAATGGATGGATAAAGGAACGATTAGAAAATAGCCAAACAGTACACCCATTAAAAAAAGTATTGATGTAAAAAAGACAGCTCCACCGGCATGTTTGCGTTCGTTTTCATACAAAGCGGGTTTTATAAAGCGCCAGAACTCGTAAAAAACAACGGGCGAAGCCATAATAAAACCGGCAATAATTGATACCATTATATGTGTAGAAAACTGACCGGCTATTTTAATACTTTGCATTTTTAGCGGCACCTGGTTAATTTTTACGGCCTCTGATCCAACCAGGTCGCCCAGTTTCGCAAACATTCGATTGGTCCAAAAGTCGGGCATGCGTGGGGCCAGTATTACCACATCGAAAATAAATGTTTTTAAAATAAATGCAGCAATGGCAAAAATAAGTATGGCAGCCGACGATCGGATAATGTGCCAACGAAGTACCTCGAGGTGTTCAAGAAACGACATCTCGCTGGTTTTGCCTTTTTCTCCCTGTTTTTTAGTGCTATGTTCTTCGCTCATGAATTCTGGTTTTCAAAAAAAACTTCACAAATGTAAATGAATTTTTTCATCTGAAATCACTATAATTCCGATATACTGTTTTGCTTCTTCTTTTCAAGCATAAATTAATCTTTATCACAAACCTTAAATTTTAACAATAAAAAATATTAAAAGCTATTGCCATTTTACTTACTTTTAATAATTTAGAATTTGCTTAAGGCTACAGATATGGGGAGAGTGATTATATGAGTAAAAAAGTTGTATTAGCAGAAAAGCTGCAGCACTTTTTTGGTTTCGACCGTTTTAAAGGGCAGCAGGAAGAGGCAATTGAAAGTGTTCTTGGAGGAAATAATACTTTTGTGTTGATGCCAACCGGGGGAGGAAAATCGTTGATTTATCAGTTGCCCGCTTTAATTTTAGAGGGAACGGCAATTGTAATTTCACCCTTAATTGCCTTGATGAAAAATCAGGTAGATTCCATCAGAGGAACCCATGCAGAAGATAGTGTGGCACATTTTTTAAATTCATCCTTGTCGAAAGCGGCAATAACACAGGTGAAAGAAGATGTGTTGGCTGGAAAGACCAAATTATTGTACGTAGCACCCGAGTCTTTGACAAAAGAAGAGAATATTGATTTTCTTAAACAAATCAAGATATCATTTTACGCCATTGATGAGGCTCATTGTATTTCGGAATGGGGACACGATTTCAGACCCGAATACCGCCGGATAAAACCTATTGTTGAAGAAATAGGCAAATCGCCAATTGTTGCTTTAACGGCTACAGCTACAGCAAAGGTTCAGCATGATATTCAGAAAAACCTGGGTATTCTTGATGCAAAAGTATTTAAGGCCTCGTTTAACCGCGAAAATTTATATTACGAAGTACGACCGAAGGTTAAAACCGAAACGCAAATCATTAAGTTTATTAAACAAAACGAGGGTAAATCAGGGATTATTTACTGTTTGAGCCGGAAAAAAGTTGAAGAACTGGCTGAAACCCTGCAGGTAAATGGCATAAAAGCACTGGCATACCATGCCGGAATGGATGCAGCCACTCGTTCGGGTAACCAGGATAAATTTTTGATGGAAGAGGTTGATGTAATAGTTGCAACAATTGCTTTTGGGATGGGAATTGATAAACCCGATGTACGTTTTGTAATTCATTACGATATTCCGAAAAGCCTGGAGGGATATTACCAGGAAACAGGACGTGCCGGAAGAGATGGAGGCGAAGGGCAATGCATAACTTTCTATAGTTATAAAGACATTCAGAAACTTGAAAAATTTATGCACGGCAAACCTGTTGCCGAACAGGAAATAGGAAAACAATTGTTGCTCGATACTGTTTCGTATGCCGAATCGGCTATATGTCGGCGCATTATTCTTTTGCACTATTTTGGTGAGAAATACCAACCCACAAATTGTGGGAACTGCGACAACTGTTTAAACCCTAAAGAGCAGATTGAGGCTAAAAATGAGATAGTAACAGCACTAAAAGCTATTCTTGAAGTTAACGAGAAATACAAAGGCGACCATATTGCAAATATTTTAATTGGTAACAGTACAGCGGCTGTGAAATCGTTTAAACATTACACCTTGAAATCGTTTGGTACCGGAAAAGAACACGATGAGCGATTCTGGAATGCTGTATTCCGTCAGTCGATGGTTGCCGGAATAATAAATAAGGATATTGAAAATTATGGTTTACTGAAAGTGACACCAAAAGGGCATGAGTTTTTGGCAAAACCACATAGTTTTATGCTGGTTAAAAACCACGAGTACGAAGAAGAGGATGATTCGGGAAACTCAGGGGGAGCCCCATCGGGAGGTGCAAGCGGCGATCCGCAGCTGTTTTCAATGTTAAAAGACCTGCGCAAGAAAATGGCAAAAAAACACAATTTGCCACCTTTTGTACTATTTCAGGATCCCTCGTTGGCCGACATGTCGATACAATACCCTGTAAATATTGAAGAGTTGCAGAATATTCAAGGGGTTGGACAAGGAAAAGCACGGCGTTATGGAAAAGAATTTGTGGCGCTAATAAAATCGTATGTTGAAGAAAACGAGATTGAGCGCCCGGAAGACTTGGTAGTGCGCACGGTGGCCAATAAGTCGAAAATGAAGGTGTTTATCATTCAAAGTATTGACAGAAAGTTATCGTTTGAAGACATTGCCGACTCGAAAGGAATTGAGGTGAGTGACGTAATTAGCGAGGTCGAAGCAATAGTAAATTCTGGCACAAAATTAAATATTGACTACTACATTGACGATGTGCTTGATGAAGATCATCAGGAAGAAATTTTCGATTATTTTCGCGAAGCAGAAACTGATTCAGTTCAAGAAGCTTTAGACGAGTTGGGCGAGGATGAATACTCGGAAGATGATATTCGCCTGATGCGCGTGAAATTCTTCTCCGATATGGGGAACTAAATCCTAATTGCTGATATACAACTTTTTGTTGCAGAAATTGTTATTTTTGCACGCATTTTTATTTGAAAATACTAAAGAGAAACAAATGACAGTGATAGTTCAGAAAACAATGGATTACAAAATAGCAGATATTTCGTTAGCAGATTTTGGGCGAAAGGAAATTGATATTGCAGAGAAGGAAATGCCCGGTTTAATGGCCATCAGAGAAAAATTTGGGCCACGCAAACCCCTTGATGGCGTAAGAATAATGGGTAGTTTGCATATGACGGTACAAACTGCAGTGCTAATTGAAACGCTTGTAGCGCTTGGTGCCAATGTGCGTTGGGCCAGTTGTAATATTTTTTCAACACAAGACCATGCTGCAGCCGCCATTGCAGAAGCAGGTATTCCGGTATTTGCCTGGAAAGGCGAAACGCTTGAAGAATACTGGTGGTGCACCCGTGAAGCTATGAGTTTCCCCGAAGGAAAAGGACCGCAATTAATTGTTGATGATGGCGGTGATGCTACTTTGCTTATTCACAAAGGTTTTGCTGCCGAAAAAGATGCAAGTGTGTTGGATGTAGAGCCCTCGAGTGAAGAAGAAGGAGTAATTCTTGATTTGCTAAAAAAGACATTAAAAGAAGACAATCAAAAATGGCATCGGGCAGTTGCCGACTGGAAAGGTGTTTCGGAAGAAACAACAACCGGGGTGCATCGCTTGTACCAGATGTTTGAAAAAGGAGAATTGCTGGTGCCTGCTATAAATGTTAACGACTCGGTAACCAAATCGAAGTTTGATAATTTATATGGTTGTCGCGAATCGCTTGCCGATGGAATAAAACGTGCTACTGATGTTATGATTGCGGGTAAAGTAGTGGTTGTTGCCGGTTATGGCGATGTTGGAAAAGGTTGTGCCCACTCGATGAGGAGCTATGGCGCACGCGTAATTGTAACAGAAATTGATCCGATTTGTGCGCTTCAGGCCGCCATGGAAGGTTTTGAGGTAAAAACCATGGAAGATGCGCTGGATGAAGGAAATATATATGTTACCACCACCGGAAACTGTGATGTAATTACAGCCGAACACATGGCCAACATGAAAGACCAGGCTATTGTGTGCAATATTGGCCACTTTGATAACGAGATACAAGTTGCACAGCTTGAAAAATGGCCCGGAATACAAAAACTGAATATTAAACCACAAGTAGATAAATATACCTACCAGGATGGTAAAAGTATTTTCTTGTTGGCCGAAGGGCGCCTGGTGAATTTGGGATGTGCTACCGGCCATCCGTCGTTTGTAATGAGCAACTCATTTACCAATCAATCGTTGGCACAAATTGATTTGTGGGAAAATAACTACGAGGTTGGTGTTTATACCTTGTCGAAAAAACTGGATGAAGAGGTTGCACGTTTGCACCTACAGCAAATTGGTGTGAAATTAACGGAACTCACCGAGAAACAAGCCGCTTATTTGGGCGTGTCGAAAGAAGGGCCATTTAAAGCTGACCATTACAGATATTAATCAAAATAAGATATGTTGTAAGAATGGGTTTCACAAAGTGGAGCCCATTTTTAATTGTACACCCTGAGCATATTTCCGCTAAGCGAAGTTTTGTATTGCCTGAGCGGTGCTGCCGCCGGCCCTTTTGTTGGTGTTCCGCCAATAAAAATAAATTCCGATTCGCAGCAGGAACATTTCCCAACCACCCCTTCATTCGCAACTTTACACGATGGATTAATTTCGTTGGTGCATGCAGCATCAAAAGCATAATAAGAGCCTTCTATTTCACAATAAACAATTATGCCGCCGAAGCCAAAATTCTGAAAAAACACGGAGTTGCCCGGAACTGTAAGATCATTCCAAATCCCGAGATCAATATTAAGACTTACCGGAACGTCCGGTATTTCCGAATCAATTTCATCGCACGATGAATACATTAAAAAAAACAAGGAAAGAAAAAATAATTGTTTTATACCCCTGCTCCAAAATCTATGTAATTTTCCATTTGTATCCATCCTGTTTATTATTCGTTACTGTTCTTTGATGTAAAAATTTTTATTTCCGTGCGCGTTTCTTACTTTTATATTCTGAACAGCCAAAAGTACAATTTATTGCGATAGAAAATTATGGATGATGTATTAGTAATTATATTGACATTGGTAATTGCTGTATTTGGAGCACTAAACCAGAAGCGCAAAAAGAAAGCAGCCGGCGCCAACAATGCCGTGCCTCCGAAAAAAGAATCGCAGAATTTTTGGGATATGTTAATGGACCAGGAAGAAGAATTGATTACAGAAAGGCAAGAGCCGTTTGAAGAAGAACTGGTTCAGCCGGAACCAAAAACTATTGAACGGCCCGTATATGATTTTAAGGCAGACCGCGAAGGAGCGAAATCGATAAGAAAGCCAATGAAATCAGTACGAGAGAATAAAAAAAGGAAATTGGTTATGGGTGAAGAATTTTCACTAAAGAAAGCGGTAATCTATAGTGAGATTATTAATCGAAAATATGTCTAACTGCGTAAAAATCACCAGTTTTCGATATTTTTTTAGTTAGATTAGTTTTAAATCCAAGAAAATATTTAAATTTGCATCAGGAAGAGTTCCGATCCATTCGGGATTCTTTCTATTTTTTTATAGCCTTGTCAAGGCATAATAATAATTAAAGGAGGATACAAAATGTCCGAAGTAACATATTTAACAAAAGACGGTTTAGAAAAGCTAAAGAAAGAATTGGAACACTTAATGACTGTTGAGCGTCCGAAGATTTCGAAGCAAATTGGAGAAGCTATTGAAAAAGGCGATATCTCTGAAAATGCCGAATACGATGCGGCCAAAGATGCCCAGGGAATGCTGGAGGCTAAAATTGCACAGCTAAAAGGGAAAGTTGCCAATGCCCGTATTCTTGACGAGTCGAAAATTGACACCTCGCAGGTGCAGATTTTGAATAAGGTGACGATAAAGAACAAAAAGAATAATGCTACCATGCAATATACTTTGGTTCCTGAAAGTGAAGCAAACCTTAAAGAAGGAAAAATATCGGTTCAAACACCTATTGCCAAAGGGTTAATGGGAAAAAAAGTTGGCGATGTAGTTGAAATAAAAGTTCCGTCCGGAATAATACCTTTTGAGATTGTAGAAATTTCAATTTAGGAAAAATGGCAAGCATATTTACCAAAATAATTAACGGAGAAATTCCTGCCTACAAAGTAGCAGAAGACGAGAATTATTTTGCATTTCTCGACATATTTCCGGTAGGCAAAGGACATACTTTGGTTGTTCCTAAAAAAGAGGTGGATTACCTTTTCGACCTGGATGACGAGACTTATGCCGGTTTGCAAATGTTTGCCAAAAAAGTGGCAAAGGGTTTAAAAAAAGCAATTCCTTGCCAAAAGGTGGGTGTTTTGGTTTTAGGCCTCGAGGTACCGCATGCTCACATTCATTTGGTGCCCATGCAAAATGAAGCCGACATTCTGAATTTTTCGGATAAAAAGAAATTCACACCCGAAGAATTTGAAGCAATAAAAAATCTGATTGCAGAAAATATTGATTGACAGTCCTGATAAAACATCAGGATTTTTTTTTGCCTAAATTTCATCAATTTTTATTAACACCCCTCTATTCCAGTTGCCATTATTGGTATCTTTAAAAACTTTTTATCACAGTTTTTATGGTACCTTTTACGCATTTACACGTACACTCGCAGTACTCAATTTTAGATGGGGCGGCCAGCATTAGCGACCTGGTAAACAAAGCAAAAGAAGATGAAATGCCGGCTTTGGCTTTAACCGATCATGGAACCATGTTCGGCATTAAAGAGTTTCATGCAGCCTGTTCAAAAGCTGAAATTAAACCAATTTTAGGCTGCGAAACTTATGTGGCTGCACGGTCAATCAACAGTAAAAGTGATAAGGTCGATCGCTCGGGACATCACCTGATACTTCTCGCAAAGAATCGAACCGGGTACCGTAATCTGATTAAGCTGATATCGGTAGCCAACACCTCCGGGTTTTACTACAAACCGCGAATTGACAAGGAGTTGCTCGAGAAACACCATGAGGGATTAATCGCATCGTCGGCTTGTTTGGGGGGAGAGATTCCGCAACTACTGATGGCCAACCACATGAAAGATGCTGAAGAAGCTATTTTGTGGTATAAAAATTTATTTGGCGATGATTATTACCTGGAGTTAATGCGGCATCCGGCACAATCGCAGCGCGAACGCGAAGAAGTGTACGACTGGCAGGTAAAAGTAAATAAGCTGCTGGTTCCGTTAGCTAAAAAGATGGGTGTTAAATTAATTGCCACCAACGATATTCACTTTACAAACGAGGCAGACGCCGAAGCACACGACCTGCTGATTTGTTTAAATACAGGGAAGGATTTTGATGATCCGAACCGCATGCGTTACACCAAGCAAGAGTGGTTTAAAACCCAGGCCGAAATGAATCAGCTGTTTAGCGACCTGCCGGAGGCATTGGCTAACACCAACGAAATTGCAGAAAAAGTTGAAACATTCGAATTAAACTCGGCACCTATTATGCCGGTGTTCCCAATACCCGAAGAAATTGGGACTGAGGAAAGTTTTAAAGAAAAATATTCGGAAGCTGACTTACGCGAGGAATTTGGCGATTCGGCATTTGAACGTCTTGGCGGTTATGAAAAAGTAATCCGTGTAAAACTCGAATCGGCATTTTTAGAACACCTTACCTTCGAAGGGGCAAAGGAAAGGTATGGCGATCCGCTTGAAAAAAGTGTGGAGGACCGGCTGATTTTCGAGCTGAATACCATTAAAACGATGGGCTATCCGGGATACTTCCTGATTACGCAGGATTTTATCAACTGGGCCAAAGACAATGGAGTAATCGTTGGGCCCGGACGTGGCTCGGCCGCCGGTGCCGCTGTTTCGTATTGCGCAGGTATCACTAATATCGACCCTATTAAATACGACTTGCTTTTCGAGCGTTTCCTGAATCCCGATCGGATATCGCTTCCCGATGTTGATATTGATTTTGATGACGATGGAAGACAATTGGTACTGGAATACGTGACCAACAAATACGGACAGGATAAAGTAGCACACATCTGTACCTTCGGAACCATGGCCACCAAATCCTCCATAAGAGATGTGGCGCGGGTATTAAAACTGCCATTGCCCGAGGCCGACAGGTTGGCAAAACTGGTGCCCGATGCGCCAAAAATGAGCTTTAAAAAAGCCTTTAAAGAAAGCAACGAACTGGCGCAGGAAAAGAATTCGCCGGTAGAGCTGGTGGTTGATACGCTTAACTATGCCGAAAAGCTGGAAGGTTCGGTGCGGAATACCGGTGTACACGCCTGCGGAATTCTAATTAGTCGCGATACGCTAACCGACCATATTCCGTTGATGCCCACCAAAGACGAAGAGCATTTGCTGACAACTCAGTACGATGGCCGCTTTGTAGAAGATATCGGGTTGCTGAAAATGGATTTCCTGGGACTAAAAACATTATCAATCATTAAAGAATGTCTCGAGAATATCCGTCTGTCAAAAGGGATTGAGATTGATATAAACGATATTCCGCTGGATGATACCACAACTTTTGAGCTCTTTAGCCACGGTGAAACTACTGCCATTTTTCAGTTTGAATCGGACGGAATGAAAAAGCACCTGCGCGATTTGAAACCAAACCGTTTTGAAGACCTGGTGGCAATGAATGCACTGTATCGTCCGGGACCAATGGAATACATTCCCGATTATATTGCCCGTAAACATGGCAAACAAAAAGTAGATTACGATGTGCCCATGATGGAAAAGTACCTTAGTGATACCTATGGTATTACCGTTTTCCAGGAACAGGTGATGTTACTCTCGCGCTTGTTAGCCGGGTTTACACGCGGCGACTCGGATACCCTGCGAAAGGCAATGGGTAAAAAGATTATGGCTGTAATGAATAAACTAAAAGTAAAGTTTGTTGACGGCTGTAAGGCAAACCGGCAATTTGTTGACGAATGCAAAAACAAAGGCAAAACAACCGACGAGGTAATTGAAAAAATCTGGAAAGACTGGGAAGCATTTGCCTCGTACGCTTTTAATAAATCGCACTCGGTATGTTATGCATACATTGCTTACCAAACTGGCTATTTAAAAGCACATTACCCCGCAGAGTTTATGGCTGCCAACCTTAGCCGAAACCTGAACAATATTACCGATATTACCAAGCTGATGACCGAGTGCAAGCGCATGAAACTTAATGTGTTGGGCCCTGATGTAAATGAAAGTTTTATCAAGTTTACTGCCAATAAAATTGGTGATATCCGTTTTGGAATGGGGGCAATTAAAGGCGTGGGAGCCGGTGCTGTCCAAAATATTATTGATGTGCGAAAGGAGCAAGGTGAATTTAAAACCATTTACGACCTGGTGGAGAACATAAGCCTGCAAACCGTAAACAAAAAGAACCTTGAGGCCCTGGCAATGGCCGGTGCTTTTGATAACCTGCAGGGATTAACCCGTAGCTGCTTTTTTGCCGGAGAACATGAAAATGATGATACCAACTTTATCGAGAAATTAATTAAATACGGTAATCGCATACAACTAGAGGCACAAAGTGCTCAGCAAAGCTTGTTTGGGGGCATGGGCGCAGCGCAGGATATACAAAAACCTCCGGTGCCCAAGGTGGATGAATGGGCCAAGCTAATACTGCTCGAAAAAGAAAAGAACCTGATTGGTATTTACCTTACCGCCCATCCACTTGATGATTATAAATTGGAGATTACCAATTTTTGCTCCAAAGATGTAGCCCTAAAAGACCTGAACAACGACATCTCGAAGTACAAGGAGAAAGATTTTACTTTTGGCGGAATGGTAACTGCTGCGCGCGAAGGACAATCGAAAAACGGAAATATGTATGCTGTGATGACCCTGTCTGACTACACCGACTCAAAAGAACTTTTCTTTTTTGGTAACGACTATGTAAACTTTAGTAAGTATTGCAAAGTGGGAATTTTTATCATGGTTAAAGGCTCGGTAAAACAACGGTTCAATAGCGATTTTTACGAATTTAAAGTGAATAAAATTGAACTGCTCGACGATGTTCGCGAGAATTACATAAAAAGTATAACCATAAATATTCCGCTTAAAGCTCTGAATGAGAGCCTGGTAAAACAAATTGATAATTTGTCAAAAGAGTACAAAGGCAAGGCCTTGTTAAAGTTTAATGTTTTCGATCCGGAAAACAATATGCACATTGAAATGTTTTCAAGAACAACACGGGTAAATCCTTTGGATAGTTTTCTGAACTTTTTTGACCAACAGGCCGAAATGAGTTACAGAATTAATTAGATTTGTGAATCAAACGACATACAACAATAAAAAGATTTTAATATGGCTTTAGAAATTACAGATGCCAATTTTGAAGAATTGGTAATGAATTCAGACAAACCGGTAATGATCGACTTTTGGGCAGTATGGTGTGGCCCTTGTAGAATGATTGCTCCGATTGTTGAAGAAATGGCTGCCGAATACGACGGCAAAGCAGTGATTGGCAAAGTTGATGTTGACAACAACGGAGAGGTTGC
This sequence comes from uncultured Draconibacterium sp., assembly GCF_963676735.1. Lineage (NCBI taxonomy): Bacteria > Pseudomonadati > Bacteroidota > Bacteroidia > Marinilabiliales > Prolixibacteraceae > Draconibacterium > uncultured Draconibacterium sp. The sequence goes on from NZ_OY781464.1 coordinate 5,021,112, forward strand.
AGCAAAGTATGGAATCAGAAATATTCCAACAGTATTGTTTGTTAAAAACGGTGAAGTTGTAGACAAACAGGTTGGCGCAGCTCCAAAACAAGCCTTTGTTGATAAGCTGGAAGCGCTGCTGTAATAGTTCTGTAAATTAAAACTGTCATTTCTGGTAGTTGGAAGAAGAATGTAGCGATTAAAAATTCTGCATTTGCTGGCTACGGGGATGACAGTTTTTATTTTTTTGATTTGTGAAGAATATATTCGACATAGAACAATTTCATCGTTTTGATAACCTCGGACTGGTGGCCCGGCAGGTAGTTGAAGGATTTATTACTGGTTTGCACCGCAGTCCGTTTCATGGTTTCTCGGTTGAATTTGCCGAACACCGTCTCTACAATCAGGGCGAATCAACCAAGCATGTGGATTGGAAGCTGTTTGCACGCACCGACAAGCTTTTCGTTAAACAATACGAAGAGGAAACCAACCTGCGATGTCAATTGGTAGTCGATACCTCCTCATCCATGTTATTCCCCTATTCAAAAGGGAAAAAGCATTTGCAAAACAAATTGGCCTTTTCGGTTTACACCGCAGCTGCACTCATTTACTTAATGCGTAAACAGCGCGATGCCGTTGGACTTACCCTTTTTTCCGACGAAATCGAGTTCCACTCTTCGCCCCGCATATCGTCGGTAAACGCCGAGGTGATGTATGGAAAACTATCGGAGCTTATTCAGCCCGAAAATGCCAGTTTGCGAAAAACCACCAATACCACACAGGTACTGCACCAAATTGCAGAAAACATTCACAAACGGTCGCTGGTTATTATTTTTAGCGACATGCTCGACAGCTCGAAAAACGAGGAGTTGTTTTCGGCACTGCAACACCTGCGTTACAACAAACACGAGGTTATTCTTTTTCATGTAACCGATCATGAACTCGAGAGGGAGTTTGACTTTGGAAACCGGCCACATAAATTTGTGGATTTGGAAAGTGGCCAGGTTGTAAAGTTTAATCCGTGGGAAGTAAAACAGCACTATACCGATACGGTAAACCAATATTTTGAAGATTTAAAAGTAAAGTGCGGGCAATACCAGATTGACCTTGCAGAAGCTGACATTAACAAAGATTTTAATGATGTACTCTTTTCGTACCTGGTAAAACGTAAAAAATTGTTCTGATTGCCAGTCTTTTAATTCTCCTCCCTTTTTGCTACATTTACTACTGTTAAACTAAATCCCCGTTTATGTTAGTTAAAACCTTCGGAAGTGCAGTATTTGGAATCGATGCTACAACCATTACCATTGAAGTAGATGTAACCACCGGAATTAAATTCCTGCTTGTTGGCTTGCCCGACAGTGCTGTAAAAGAAAGTCAGCAACGAATTGAATCGGCCCTGCGTTTAAATGGTTACAAATGGCCTAAAAAGAAAATCATTATCAATATGGCCCCTGCCGATATCCGGAAAGAAGGATCGGCTTATGATTTAACGTTGGCAGCAGCAGTTTTGGCGGCATCAGGTCAAATTAATTCAGAAAAACTGGCCAGGTATGTTTTAATGGGCGAACTTTCGCTTGATGGTACTTTACAACCTATAAAGGGGGTGTTGCCCATCGCAATAAATGCACGTAAAGAAGAGTTTGAAGGCCTTATTTTGCCCAAACAAAATGCACGCGAAGCCGCTGTAGTCGACCGGCTTAAAGTGTATGGTGCCGAAAATATTACGGAAGTGATTGACTTTTTGAATGATGAAAGCAAACTTGAACAAATCGTTATTGATACCAGAGCCGAGTTTTACGCTCAAATAAATAATAACCCGCTCGATTTTGCAGACGTTAAAGGACAAGAGAATGTAAAACGCGCTCTGGAGATTGCAGCTGCAGGCTCGCATAACATCATTTTGGTTGGCCCACCCGGATCGGGAAAAACCATGTTGGCCAAACGAATACCGACGGTTTTGCCACCTTTTTCGTTAAAAGAAGCGCTGGAAACCACAAAAATTCATTCGGTTGCCGGCAAAATCGATAAAGAAACTGCGCTGATGACCCGCAGGCCATTCCGTTCGCCACACCACACTATTTCAGACGTAGCTTTGGTAGGTGGTGGAAATTATCCGCAACCCGGAGAAATTAGCCTGGCGCACAATGGCGTTTTGTTTTTAGATGAATTGCCCGAATTTAAACGAACAGTGCTGGAAGTTATGCGCCAACCGCTTGAAGACCGCAATATTACCATTTCGCGAGCCAGATTCTCGGTGGAGTATCCGGCAAGTTTTATGCTGGTTGCGTCAATGAATCCCTGTCCGTGTGGTTATTATAATCACCCTACTAAAGAGTGCGTTTGTGCCCCCGGTGTGGTGCAAAAGTACCTCAATAAAATTTCTGGGCCGCTACTCGATCGTATCGATATTCACCTTGAAGTAGTTCCCGTTCCGTTCAAAAAACTCTCTGAAATGGAATCATCGGAAAGTAGTGAAGCCGTTCGGGAAAGGGTGTTGGCTGCCCGAAAAATTCAGGAACAACGTTTTGAAACACATAAAGGCGTTTATGCCAATGCACAAATGAGTTCAAAACTCATACGCGAATATGTAGTGCTGGATAGCGAAAGTAACGAATTGATTAAAAATGCTATGGACCGACTGGGATTATCGGCTCGTGCCTACGATCGCATACTGAAAGTGTCGCGCACGATTGCCGACCTGGAGGGCGAAGAGCAGGTGCAGGCACATCACTTGTCAGAAGCTATTCATTACCGTAGCCTGGATCGGGAGAATTGGGGAGGGTAGGCATCAACTATCGTGATGGTCGCAATCCAAATGAGACTCGCTGATTAGCCAAAAAACGCTGCTTCTACTTTTTCAGGCTTGCTTAATGAAGCCGCGGCTTGATTTATAATCGGTGCCCTAAAGTTGTAAAGAATATTGTCTTTTAAACAATAAGTAAATTTCGTATCTTCAAAGCCTAAATCAATACAACCATACCATGAAAAAAACTGTCATTTTTATACTCTTTTTCTGGAGTAGTTTTTCCCTGGGTTTTGCACAAAGTATTCATATTAATTCGTTGGGGTTTTTAACTGATGGCCCCAAAACAGCTGCTATTCCGAAATCCTGTACTTCATTTCAACTTGTTTCAGTTTCATCCGGAGAAATTGTTGTTGAAGGTAACGCTACAGGGCCAATTTTCCAGGAAGACGTTAATCAGGAAGTATGGAGAATTGATTTTTCCGATTTTCAAGAACCGGGAGAATATATACTGAAAGTACCCGGAGTTGGTCAAAGCCATGAATTTACCATTGCTACTGATGCTTTTAATTTTGCAGCCAAAACAAGTATGCGTGCCTTTTATTTATGGCGTTGCGGCATGGCTGTTAATGGTGAGTTTGGCGGAAACCACTACCACCAGGAGGCCTGCCATTTAAACGATGCTTACGAAGATTACATTGGCGATAAAGGTTCGAAGCGCGATGGTACAGGCGGTTGGCACGATGCCGGCGACCATGGAAAATATGTGGTAAATGCAGGAATAACAATGGGAGTATTGTTTTATGCCTGGGATCATTTTCATGCTGAATTGGAAAAAATGGATCTGGATATTCCGGAAACAGCACCCGGTTTCCCCGATTTCCTGCAGGAATTGAAGTGGGAAACTGATTGGGTTTTAAAAATGCAGTACCCCGATGGTTCGGGCAGGGTTTCGCATAAACTAACACGAAAAAACTTTTCAGGATTTATAATGGCCAGCGACGATCATGCCAAGCGATATTTTACCGAATGGAGTTCGGCGGCAACAGCTGATTTTGTTGCTATTATGGCTATGGCAGCACGGCATTTTAAACCCTACGATGCGGCTTATGCCAAAAAATGTCTGGATGCCGCATGGGTAAGTTATCGTTTTCTGCAGAAAAACACGGAGCATAAACGTTTTGACCAGGGTAAATTTTCAACCGGAGGCTACCAATCAGAAGATGCTGACGACCGACTGTGGGCAGCAGCAGAACTTTGGGAAACTACAGGAGACGAAAGCTGCCTGGCTGATTTTGAAAAAAGGGCAGCGGAAATCAACTACGAAATACTTGAAAACTGGGATTGGCAAAATGTGTCGAATCTGGGCATGTATACCTATGCACTTTCGTTGCGCAAAGAAAAGAATTCCGAAACAGCATCATCCATAAAAAAGAATATTATCGCCAATGCCGATGCTTTAGTAAAAAAAGGTGAGACCGATGTGTATGGGCGTACACTCGGAGGCAGGTATTACTGGGGATGTAATGGAACTGTTGCCCGACAAACCGTAAATCTGCAGGTTGCCCATTTGCTTCAGCCGGATCCAAAATATAAAAACACAGCTATTGGAATTCTCGATCATATTTTCGGAAAGAATTATTACAATCGATCGTATGTAACCGGTTTGGGCATCAATCCGCCCATGCGCCCGCACGACCGCCGTTCGGGAGCTGATAAAATTGATGCTCCCTGGCCGGGATATCTTGTTGGTGGAGGACACTCGGCTACCGATTGGGTAGATGAACAGGCCTCTTACAGTAAAAACGAAATTGCCATTAACTGGCAGGCTGCCTTGGTATATGCATTGGCGGGTTTTGTTCAATACTGACTGCCAGCGTTTTTGTGTTGAATATTAGGTCGTTCTGCTAATTTCCGTTAATTTTAAAGAAATCAAAAATCAAGCACTTATGGCACCATCAAAGTATCCTGTAACCCGACGAGATTTTATAAAAGTATCAGCAACAACAACGGCTGCAGTTTCTGCTATTTCGTTTGGTGGCTGTAATACCGAAAAACTGCCCGAGCCCATGAAACGTCCGTTTGGCAAGCTCGGGTTTAATGTCACTACCCTCGGGCTGGGCGGGCAGGCATCTATTCAGTGGACACCGGATGATGTTGATCCGGTTGCGATAATTTTAAAAGCCTTTTCACTTGGCATAAATTATTTTGACACCTCAAACCTGTACCAGGAAAGCCAACTCAATTTTAATAAAGCTTTTAAAAAGCTAAACCTTATTCCGGGAGAAGAAGCTTATGATGAAAACTTGCGGAAATCTATTTGGTTAACCAGCAAAACAGCCATGCGATGGGGAAAACCCGGTTGGCCCGAACGCGATGGTGTGCGCAACTGGAGTCAGGGCGAAAATGTAAAGTGTGCCGTTGATGATGTAAAACGAACATTAACACAGGTTTTTGGCGATGGAAAAGGCAATTATCCAGAAGGAGCCTACCTGGATATGGTATTGTGCCATACCCTTCACAACACCGAAGAGGTAGATGTACTTTACCTGGGATTGGAAACGCCACTCGATCCGGATAGTAACTTTGGAGCACTGGTGGCACTGCGCGATTTGCGCGATGGAACAAACCTGACAGGGATGAATCCTAAAAACGAAAAACTAATCCGGCACATAGGCTTTTCGGGGCACGCCAATCCTCCGGCAATGATGGAGATGATTCAGCGTGACGAATTCGGAATTTTAGATGGTATGCTGGTGGCCATTAACGCCAACGATAAAACAAAAATGAATATGCAACACAATGTAATTCCGGTTGCGGCTGCCAAAGGAATGGGTATAATAGGGATGAAAGTTTTTGCCGATGCCGCTATGTATCATAAAGAGCCGCGGTGGTCGCAAACCCCCGACGATGTTTTTCGGAAAGTAGGTTCGCCTGAACTACCCAGTAAACCATTAATTGAGTATTCGTTAACAACGCCGGGTGTGCATACCCTGATTATTGGTATCGGACAGATTGATGATGACCCTGTAAAGTGCCAGTTGGTGCAAAATTTTTATGCCGCGCAGATTGAGACAGACGGGATGAGTGCGGACGAAAGAAAACGCATTGAACAACAGGCCAATAAAGTAAAGCCGGAAAGTAATTATTTTCAGGCATTGGACAAGAAACAACTGTCGACTCCTCAAAATGTACGCCAACAGAATGGAAAATTGGTATGGGATACCTCCATTGCCGCCGATGAGCCGATCTCGCATTACGAAATTTTTCAGGATAAAAAACTAATTGGAAAAGTGGAGCATCACCCGCAAATTTTAAAAAGTAAACCTTTTAGTTTTGATTTAAAGACAAATGGAAAAATAAGTGTTGCTGCTGTTGATAAAGCCGGAAACAGAGCAGATTTTGAAATTGTTTAATAAAAAATTAATTACATAATGCAGTTCAAATTTGAACTAATTTAGTTACTATTGGTTTCAGAATAAAAACAAAAATTAACAATTATGGTAGACAGACTTTCAGATCCTATTGGACGACTGATGGGGCTACGTTATAAATCGCACCCCTGGCACGGTGTTTTTATTGGAGAAAATGCTCCCGAAGAATTAACTGCTTTTATAGAAGTGGTTTCAACAGATACAGTTAAATACGAAATTGATAAAGATAGCGGTTACCTTCGCGTGGATCGGCCGCAAAAATTCTCGAATGTTGTTCCGGCGCTTTATGGTTTTATTCCGCAAACCTATTGTGGCAACAAAGTGGGCGAATACTGTAGTGAGAAAGCAGGCCGGAAAAATATTAAAGGTGATGGCGATCCGATTGATATTTGTGTACTAACAGAAAAGGATCTGGCACACGGCGATTTGTTGGTTACCGCGCGTCCGATTGGCGGATTCAGAATGATTGATGGCGACCAGGCAGATGATAAGATTATTGCCGTTTTGGATAACGATACTGTTTATGGCCATTTTACTGATGTTAGCCAGGTGCCCGAGATTGTTATTCAACGATTAGAGCATTATTTTTTGACTTACAAAGATATGCCTGGCGTTGACTCAAATACAGAAATTGCAGCAACTTATGGGCAGGAAGAAGCGCTTGAGGTTGTTAGGCTGTCAGTTGAAGATTACAATAATAAGTTTGCAAACTTAGGCAAACTGCTCGCATAAAAAAAGGCCTTATTTTTTTGAGAATCAGGCCTTTTCTCTATTTATAAATTCGGGCTACGGGGTAACGTTTGTACGTTTCTTCAGCCCATTCAGAGTTGTTGTAGATAAACCCGAGCTGCGCACGATGGTTTTGTGCAAATTCCGGGTCAGATGCTCGTTTATTCTCCAGCTTTTCTTTTAACTCCGGATGTTCCTTCAGGTACTTCATGGCATTTTCCTCAAATCCATACGATGAGAAATATTCACGAGTATCCAGTATCTGATCGAAGAAATTCCAGCGGAAGAATGAATCACGGGCTTTGGGTTCCAGTAGTTCAAGCAAATATTTAATTTTCTTTTGCCGAACCGGGATTACCAGGTCGCCGGCATAATAGTTAATCTCCTGCGTTTCACTGCGGGTAGTAACTTTGTGGTGAAAATAGTGCCCGTTGTTTAAGCGTTCTGCATCAGAATATTCTTCAATGTAATATACCTCTACTTCAAGTGTAGTGTCGGTGGGTAAGCGCGAAAATTCAATTTCATTAAGTTCCAGCAGTTGAATTACACGACTCCAGGCCTGTGGCAAAATGTAAAATTCCGGCACCTTTATTTCTTCGGTTGCCTTGTACTGCGTAAAATATTTGATGTTAGCGGTATATGGTTTGCTTTTATCGTAGCCAAATCGAGGGAGACCGGTTACCGGGCTAATTTGTTCGCGATCCACCTCATAGCCTTTAAATTCAATCGTTTCAAATTTGGTGGTATCCAATTCAAAATTAATATTGTGGGTTTTTGCTTCCACCGATTCTGCAATCCCTGTTTTACGGCTTTCAATAATTTCTTTTGAATGTGCCGAGGTGAATCTTGCCAAAACTTCAATAAACTGGTAGCATGATTTTACGCGGTCTGCATAATTTTTGTAAACATGATTTTCGGTCATCATACCATAGCTGTTAAATAAGGCGGCATAGCCTGAAGAATAGCGGGCGCTTTCCTGAGTCATTTTTATACCCATTTTAGGATCGGGGTACATCCAGCTTACATACGGGATTAATTCATAATCGCCTTTTTTCATGTTTTCGTAAAGCCCGGGTAGTAGTTTGTTTCGGATAAATTTTTCCTGGCTTGGCGGAAACATATCGGGCGATGGGGCAATCAGCGTTACACTGTATTGGTGTTCTGAGCCGTTGGTGGTGTGGGTATCCAAAAATACATCGGGGTCCCATTGGCTAAAAATCCGGTTGAAACTTTTTGCATTTTCCGAGTCGCATTTCACAAAATCACGATTAAGATCGAGGTTGCCGGCATTGCCCCTGAAACCTGTTTCGTAAGGTGTTGTTTGCCCCGAGCGGTTGTAGGCACTGCGTTGCAACAAGCCGCCAATGCTATAGGCCGGAATAATTACAATTACGGTATTTTCCAGCAGGTCAGCCATATTGTTGTGGTTGCGTAAAATATTGTCGGCAAATTCAAGGCTGGCATCAATTCCGCATGGCTCTCCTGCGTGAATGCCATTGTTAATCAGTAAAACTGTCTTACCCTGAGCTTTTATTTTATCCGGGCTAAATTCGGCTTCGCTGTTAATTATGAAAGTATGCAGTGGCTTTCCAGCATCAGTTAAGCCATTTTCTATAAGTTTGGCATTGTCGTATTCCGAATCCAGCAGTTTAAACATTTCAATAATTTCGTAGTAGGTTGGGGTGTAGTTCTGCTCGTACTTAAGGTGGAGCAATGGCTTTTGTGCAAACAGAAAAAAGGGCATTGCAAAAAAGGCAATGAGCAGGGCAGTTGTTTTTGTCATTGTATAAAGTTTTTACAGCAAAGCTGCAGACCGCAAAATTTATTTTCGCTCTAAATCTAAATAAGAATAGCTAAAGTCGTTCTTTTCGTCGTAAAAATCTTCACGATTAAGTTCTTTCCAGTTCTGGTAATCAATTTCAGGGAAAAATGTGTCGGCCTCAAATGGTTGATGAACCAGAGTAAGGTAAAGTTTTCCGGCCAGCGGGAAGAACTGTCGGTAAATCATTCCGCCACCAATAATAAAAGCTTCTTCTTCGTTTTTTACCTTTTCAATGGCTTCTTCAATCGAAAATACGGTTTCGCAGCCCTCAAAAACATCCTCTTTTTTATCGGTAATAATTATGTGTCGTCGGTTGGGTAGCGGCCATTTGGGTAACGACAACAAAGTATTACGGCCCATAATTATTGTATGTCCGCTGGTAATGGCTTTAAAACGCTTTAAATCGTTTGGTAAATGAAAAAGTAAGTCGTTGTTTTTTCCAATTGCAAAATTCTCGGCAATGGCAACAATTATAGAGATATTCCTGTGTATTTTATTTGTCATTTTTTTATCAGCATTTAAACGGCAACAGCACCTTTAATCAGCGGATGCGATTGGTAGCCAATTAATTCAAAGTCGTCAATTTTAAAGTCGAAAATGTTTTTTACATCCGGATTTATCTTCATGGTTGGCAGCGGGTAGGGTTCGCGCGTTAGCTGCAATTTTACCTGTTCAATATGGTTCGAGTAAATATGTACATCGCCAAAGCTGTGCACAAAATCGCCGGGTTCCAGTCCGCTTACCTGAGCTATCATCATAGTTAACAAAGCATAGGAAGCAATATTAAAAGGAACGCCTAAAAATACGTCTGCACTACGTTGATACAGTTGGCAAGATAATTTTCCGTCGCTCACATAAAACTGAAACAGCGTATGGCAAGGCGGCAGGCCGGCAATGGCCATTTCTTCAACTTCCGGTGGGTTCCAGGCCGAAACTATAAGGCGTCTTCCGTTGGGGCTTTCGTTGTTCTCTTGCAGGTATTTTATCTCGTTAACCACCCACTTAATCTGGTCGATGCCCGAAAAATCGCGCCATTGTTTTCCGTAAACCGGACCCAGTTCTCCCCATGTTGCAGCAAACTGCTCATTGTTGGCTATTTTCTGCGAGAATTCGCGAATTGATTCGCCCTGAAATTCTGCACTCTGTTTGTAACGTCGGTAAGGCCAGGCATCCCAGATATGTACATTGTTTTGGGCCAGGTACCGAAGGTTGGTATCGCCGGCTAAAAACCAAAGCAATTCGTGAATAATGGATTTCAGATGCAGCTTTTTTGTTGTTACTACCGGGAATCCTTCGCTCAAATCAAAACGCATTTGGTGTCCAAACCGACTGATGGTTCCTGTTCCGGTTCGATCTTTCTTCTCTGTCCCTTTTTCCAGTATGGTCTCCAACAAATCTAAATACTGCCTCATTTCTTTTTTTTTAGTAGCACACCTTCCGACAAAGCGGCTTGTACTATTTCTCTTGCAAAAATAATTGTTCGAAAGAATCTGCTTTCTGTTTCACGGGTTTAAATATTCACAATTGCCCTAAGTTTGTTAACGGCTGAGGTTTTCAATGTAAGGGTTCAATTGTTTTCTTGTGGGTTTATTGGTGCGCCACATTTTTTGCAGAAAGCCGCATCGTCGTCGTGCGAATGGTGCAGGCATTGTGGGCATACCTGGGTATTTTTCTCAATGGTTGGATTAATGATTTCGGCAGTAACAATTCCGGTAGGAACGGCAATAATGGCGTAGCCCATAATCATTACAATACTTGCCAGAAACTGTCCCATTGGAGTTTCGGGGCTGATATCGCCATAGCCCACCGTTGTTAATGTAACAATGGCCCAGTAAATTCCGCGCGGAATGCTGGAGAAACCATGCTCCGGGCCTTCAACCAGGTACATGATGGTGCCAACAATTATAACCAGAATAATAACAAAATAAATAAACACACTAATTTTAGCCCGGCTTGCCCAGATGGCTCGTGCCAGCGAACGTCCGGCAAGGGTGTAACGGGTTAATTTTAATATTCTGAAAATACGTAGCAAGCGCAAAATACGTATTACCACCAGGCTGTGTGAGCCAACCACCACCAAACTAATGTATGTTGGTAAAACCGATAATAAATCGATAATGCCGTAAAAGCTGAAAATGTACCGAAAGGGCTTATCAACAATTGCAATGCGCAGCAGGTATTCGATGGTAAAAATTATGGTTATACCCCATTCCATTCCATGAAGCAGTTCCTGGTGGTTTTGTCGAATGCCGGGAACACTTTCGAGCATCACCAAGGCCACACTAAGGATGATAACAACTAAAAGCGAAACATCGAAAAATTTTCCCGAGGGAGTGTCGGCTTCAAAAATAATTTCGTAGATCTTTTGTTTGGCTGTACTCATCTGTTTTCGATATTATTTTTAAAGATACTGTTTTTTTCTAAACACAGTTTTGGCAATTGCAATAGGAATTAGCTTCCTGAAAGATAGAAGAAATGAAGCTGTTGGGGTGCAAGGGTGAAAAAACAAAAGCCTTCCCTGATTCAGGAAAGGCTCGTGAAAATATTGCGAGTTGGTTTTTTATAAAACAGTTTCAACTTTTTGGTAAGGCAAGTCAAAGGCCTCTGCAACTCCTTTGTATACCACTTTGCCATCAACCACATTTAAGCCTTTGCGTAATGGTTCGCTATCAATGCAAGCTTGTTTCCAGCCTTTTTCTGCAATTTCAATAGCATACGGAAGCGTTGCATTTGTTAATGCAATGGTTGAAGTACGTGGTACAGCACCCGGCATGTTGGCAACACAATAGTGTAATACATCGTCGATTACAAAAGTAGGTTCGGCATGCGTAGTTGCCTTGGTGGTTTCAAAACAACCTCCCTGGTCAACAGCAACGTCAACCAAAACAGTTCCGGGTTTCATGGTGTTAAGCATGTCGCGGGTAATTAAGCGCGGAGCTTTTGCACCAGGAATTAATACCGCGCCAATGATAACGTCGTTTAGCTTTACCATTTCCCGAATGTTGTATTCGTTACTCATCATGGTTTTAACGTTTGGCGGCATAATATCATCGAGGTAGCGCAAGCGTGGTAACGATACATCCATAATGGTAACATCAGCACCCAGGCCAGCTGCCATTTTTGCAGCTTCGGTACCAACAATACCACCACCAATAATCAGTACATTTGCCGGAGGAACGCCTGGTACTCCGCCAAGTAAAACACCATAACCGCCAAATGTTTTTTCAAGGTATTTTGCACCTTCCTGAACCGACATACGGCCTGCAACTTCGCTCATTGGTACCAAAAGCGGTAACGATCGGTCGGCTAGTTCAACTGTTTCGTAAGCTAAACAAATCGACTTGTTTTCTATCATGGCATACGTTAATGGCTCGCACGAAGCAAAGTGGAAGTAGGTATAAAGAATCTGTCCTTCTTTAATTAATTTGTATTCCGGCTCAATCGGCTCTTTTACTTTGATGATCATATCTGCAATAGCATAAACATCTTCAATGGTGGGGAGCATTTTCGCACCGGCGTCTGTGTAATCATCATCCTGGAAACCGCTACCCAGTCCACCTCCGGCCTGTACATATACATCGTGGCCTCGTTTAACCAATTCCGCAGCACCTGCAGGTGTTAATGCAATGCGGTTTTCGTTATTCTTAATCTCTTTTGGTACACCAATTATCATTTCTTAAAATATTTGAGTTTTTTCTTAGTTCAAAAATAGACCACTCGATATGACTAAAACATGATAAATTCTCAGGATTTCAAATAAAATACATTTTTGCGATTGCTTCACTCATAGGCGATTAAGAATTTAGAAGTTAAGTTTGTAATAAGATGTTAATTTGTCTGAATTTATGCATTATTAATTTCAGATTGATAATCTTATATTTGCTTGCTTTTAAAATATATTTTATAACATGCCGACAGTATCAGACAGAGGAAGGATAATGCCTGATTCCCCAATCAGGAAATTAGCTCCGTTAGCTCATGAAGCTAAAGAACGAGGGCTTAAAGTGTTCCATTTAAATATCGGACAACCCGATTTACCAACTCCTCCTGAGGCGCTGGCGGCAATCAAGTCGATCGACAGAAAGATTCTGGAATATACACCCAGTGAAGGAATTTTGTCGTTTCGCCAAAAATTGGCCAAATATTACCACAAGTTCGACATTGACGTAACGCCTGACGATATTATTGTTACATCGGGCGGGAGTGAGGCTGTAACTTTTGCTTTTATGAGTTGCCTTGATCCGGGTGATGAAATTATTGTGCCAGAACCTGCTTATGCTAATTACGAAGCTTTTGCAATTGTTGCGGGGGCAAAAATTAAATCGATACCCGGCGATATTGAAGAGGGTTTTGTATTGCCTCCGATTGAGGAGTTCGAAAAATTGATTACCCCAAAAACCAAGGGGATAATGATTTGTAACCCGAACAATCCAACCGGTTATTTGTATACGCAACAGGAAATGAATGCCATTCGTGACCTGGTAAAAAAATACGACCTCTACCTGTTTTCGGATGAGGTATATCGTGAGTTTTGTTACACGGGTGCTCCATACATTTCTGCCTTTCATCTCGAAGGCATTGAGCAAAATGTGGTTCTGGTTGATTCTGTATCGAAACGTTACAGCGAATGTGGCTTGCGTATTGGCGCCTTGATTACAAAAAATGCAGCTGTTAAAAAGAATGTAATGAAGTTTTGCCAGGCACGATTAAGTCCGCCACTTATCGGGCAAATTGCCGCCGAAGCTTCGTTGGATGCCGATCCGGAATACATGCTTAATAATTATAACGAGTATGTTCAGCGACGCAAATTTCTGATCGATGGGCTTAATCGCATTGATGGCGTATATTCGCCTATTCCGATGGGGGCTTTTTACACTGTTGCCCGCTTACCGGTTGATAATGCCGATAAATTTTGCGCATGGCTATTGTCCGACTTTCAGTATGAAAAGCAAACCCTGTTTTTGGCACCGGCTTCGGGCTTTTATACCGGTTCAGATAAAGGGCAGGACGAGGTGCGAATTGCATATGTGTTGAACAAAGCCGATTTGGCGGTTTGTTTAAAAATATTAACCGAAGCTTTAAAGGTTTATCCCGGAAGAACTTCCAAATAGAAAATAGTTTATAGATAATATTGGTAGGCATGCTGCGTTGGTATTAAAACTTAATCAGATAATTATGCCTGCTACTCTTTCTTTTGGGAAAAAAATTGATTTGCTTGATAAAGACCATTTGGTGAGCCGAATTGCCTGTTTTCTTCTTGTTATTGTTTTTATTTTATACCTGCTCTCTTTTGATAAAGGAGCCTCCGCATCGGTATTTGCCGGAGGTATGATTGGCTTATTGGTCTTACAGTTCTTGCTTCAATCGAAAGCTTTAAATATTATTTTGGCAGGAAGTATCTTTATTCTCAGTTTTTATTTTTTTCTGGCCGTTTGGTCAGAGTTCAATGATTTTGATGGGCTTACTAAAGCTGCCTGGGAGTTGCTGGTAATTGGTTGGGGAGGATGCCTTTTTATGGCAGGCCTGGCCTTTTTAATGCTCCGAAAGTATATATAGTAACAGGACCGATTTTGTAAAAAAAAAGTAATAAAAAAATCCGGGTTGAAAAACAGCCCGGATTTTTTTTATGTGTTATAAATATCAATGTTATGATAGATTTTTTACTCTTTCCATTGCTTCCAGTACATTTTCCCTGTCGGCAAAAGCCGAAAAACGAAAATAACCTTCACCGGCAGGGCCAAAGCCTGATCCTGGTGTTCCCACAATGTTAGCTTCATTTAACACTTTGTCAAAAAAGTCCCACGAGGTCATGTCGTTTTTGGTTTTAACCCATACGTATGGTGCGTTAACTCCACCGTAAACTTCGTAACCAATTTCGGCCAGGCTTTCGCGCATTATTTTTGCATTTTCCAGGTAGTAAGCAATTACTTCTTCCACCTCTTTTTTACCCTCTTCAGTGTAAATGGCAGCAGCAGCTTTTTGTACCGGGTACGAAACACCATTAAACTTCGTCGATTGGCGGCGGTTCCATAATGCTTTTACGGGGTGTGCTTTTCCTGCCGAATCAAAAGCAACCAATTCTTTCGGTATAACAGTAATGGCGCAACGGGTACCGGTAAATCCTGCTGTTTTCGAGAAACTGCGGAACTCAATGGCTACCTTTTTTGCACCTTCAATTTCGTAAATCGAACGAGGAATACCTTCTTCAGTTATAAAAGCTTCGTAAGCCGCATCGTAAAGAATGATCGCATTTTTTTCGATGGCATAATCAACCCATTTCTTCAATTCTTCTTTCGAAGCAACCGTTCCTGTTGGATTGTTCGGGTAGCAAAGGAAAATCAGGTCAGGAGTTTCTGTTGGAAGCTCAGGAATAAAGCCGTTTTCTTTTGTACAAGGCATGTAAATAATTCCTTCGTAATGGCCATTTTCCTGGCAAGTGCCTGTTTTTCCGCTCATCACAGTAGTGTCGGCATAAACCGGGTAAACCGGGTCGCAAATGGCAATTTTATTGTTGTGGCCAAAAATCTCCTGAATGTTTCCGGTATCGCATTTCGAGCCGTCAGAAACAAAAATTTCATCTGCCGAAATATCTATACCTTTCTCCTGGTACGAGTTTTTTGCAATGGCTTCGCGTAAAAAAGCATACCCTTGTTCGGGGCCATAGCCTTTAAATGTTTCGCCTTTGGCCATTTCGTCAACACCTTCGTGAAAGGCTTTAACAACACTGGGTACCAGCGGCCGGGTAACATCTCCAATACCCATTTTAATAACCTTTTTGTCCGGGTTTGCTTCAATAAATTCGTTAACCCTACGTCCAATTTCCGGGAAAAGATACCCCGCCTGAAGTTTCAGGTAATTTTCGTTAATAAGTGCCATATCTGTCTATTTTATAATGATTTTCAGCAATTGAGGCGTAAAGATAAAAAAATCTACCGGCAAGTATTTTTTCAAGCTCTGTGCCTTTATGGCTATTTAGATTAATTTAATGCGGGTAGTCAGCTTTTATTTCTATCATCTGTATTAGTTTTGACAAAAATTAATTTAATCATGCAAAACTTTTTTGTAAAATCACACGGATTAGGTAACGATTATATCACCCTCAACCAAGACGAGATAAGCTTTAAATTAACAGAAAAAGCCATTGTGCGTATTTGCGACGTGCATTTTGGAATTGGTTCGGATGGGATTTTGTTAAAGGTGCCAAGCAATAAAGCCGATTTTGGTTTGCGTATTCTGAATCCCGATGGTTCGGAAGCCGAGAAAAGTGGCAACGGCTTGCGTATTTTTGCGAAGTATTTGTACGATTATGGGTTTACTAAAGAAAAATCGTTTAGTATTGAAACACTGGGAGGTTTGGTGCAGGCCCAGGTAATTGAAGAGAAAAACAACAAGGCTAAAACCATTAAAGTAGATATGGGAAAAGCCATTTTTGAATCGGAAAAAATTCCTGTTGCCTGCGCAAATGAAGAGTGCATTGGCGAAGTGTTGGAATTGGCAGACCGCAGTTACGAAATTAACTGTGTTTCGGTTGGTAACCCGCACTGTATAATTTTAAAAGAAGAATTACACGAAGCAGAAATAAAAAAGTATGGTGCTGAAATTGAAAACCACTCCAAGTTTCCGAACCGGATAAATGTGCAGTTTGCCCGTGTGGTTTCGCCCAACGAGGTGGAAGTATTAATTTGGGAGCGTGGTGCCGGCTGGACACTGGCATCGGGTAGCTCGTCGTGTGCTGTGGCCTGCACAGTGGTGAAGCGCGGATTAACCGAACGAAACCTTAGTATAAAAATGCCGGGAGGTAGCCTGGCCATTGAAATTGACAAGGATTGGGAAATTCGAATGACCGGTGAAGTTCGTGAAATAGCATCCGGAACATTAAGTGCTGAACTGCTGCAGGATTTGGAGTTGTAAAACCAATGCTTTTCAGCTTTTTAATAATGAAAATTTAGCAACTTCAGATTTCCAGGTTGGTGATTCTTTCGCTTACCTTATAGCTGTAATCCGGGTATTCGTACATTGCCATTCGCGGTTCGGTTTGTCCTATTGAATAGCCAAAAACTCCTTTGTAGTCTGCTTTGCGTTCGCCCATTTCTTCTAACTGATCGAGGTATTCGGCAATGGACTTTGATTCGATAACAATTACCTTTCCCATTTTATGAATAATGGGACTATGAGCCCGCGTAGGGTCGTGGTCGAATTCCAGAATTCTTCGTCCGTAACGGGTAATTCCTATGGTGCGGTAAGTCATACTTTTTCCTACACCGGGAAGGTTAAGAATGCTTCGGTCAGTGGATAAAAACGAAATATCGGCAATATGGCATAATCCTTTTATATTCTCTACAATTTTATCGGGTTGCAAGAGCAGGTTTTGTGCAAAATCCATTTGATGTTCGGGGATGTTCCCAAAAATTTTCTCTTCCATACGTTCTTGCAGAACTCTTGAATTTGGGGTAAAGTTGCTTTTGTTTTCTTTAAAACCTTTTACGGTAAAAGTATAGTACGAGAGTACGCCAATTTCGTTTAAAACTTTTCGGAGTTTCGCACTGTGCCCTCGCCTTGATGCTGCGGCGGTAAAAACAAGCTGGTTGGTAACGGCCCATCCCGATTTTAGCAATAGCTGAATGGCCCGTTTTGATTCGGGTGTTATTTCCATGGGCGACTGAAAATGTGTTTGTATAACAAACTGTTTTATACCAATTTTTTGTGCTTTTTGTTTAAAAATGGCCAACATTATACCCAACTCGGGAGTTATGCGTTGGGGCAGGTAAGCCGGCAGTCGTGTTCCAATTCTTATTCGTAAAATTTCGGCAAATTTGTCGCCTTCCGCGCGCATTTTGTTGTCCTCAATTTTGGCTTTTGCCATATTATAAATTGCCTCCAGAATTTCTTTCAGGCTTTTGTTACTGCTCATTAAGGCATCGCCACCTGTTATCAGAATATCGCGAAGCTGAGCATCGTATCTAAAGTACTCCAGTAATCCGGGAAGACGTTCGGGCCACGATTTCTCAGGTTTCAGCTTTTCCAGGTTGAAATTGTAACGGCCGCTTTGAAAGTCGTACATGCGTTGGCAGCTGGCACATAAGCCACCACAGGCTCGCCCAACTGTGTCGGGTATAAAAATGGCCACCTCGGGATAACGCCGGTGAATATTGTATGATGGAATAAGCCATCCGGCAGCATTGGGTTTGCCGGGTTTAACTTTGTCTTCTTTTTCCCAGGCAACAATATTTCCAAACTCTTCAACCAGTTGCTTGCTGTAAATAACGTAACACCGAATGGCCAAATCGGCACCTACTACATAGTCTGGAATGTAGGAGTTTAAAAGCGACAGGTAGTAAGGATTAACAAAAAACGGAATGCCTTTTCGCCGTGCTTTATTTAACACCTTCATGGTTTCATTTGTTAGGGTATAATCCAGCATTTCGTTTAACAACTCGGGCGAGCGCACGGCAAAACGCAAATGGAAGTTGCTTTCTTGCCACCATTGCTCCATTTGAGCTTCTTTTTCGTTAAAGCTCAGGCCTTTCGCGAAACAATAGCGTTTGCTCGTTATTTCACCACTGTCAATTTTTTCAATAAGGATGCGAATTATCCTCTTCTGATTGATTTTACGTAGTTTATCAACTTTTACATCCAGCCCTGATGGGTACTTTTCCATCCAGCTATTTAGTTGTTTACGTTGTGGAGCGAGGTGAGCATTTTTGCCACTTAACTGCCTGAAAAGTTCCAGCATATCTTTAAAAAAGGCAACTTTTGCTCCGCCTGTACCATTGTGTGTAGCCAGCCAAATTAGCTTAAACGGGTTGGTTTTAGCCAGCTGTCCGCCAATATTCTGATCGGGAAACTCACTGCCTGCATGGTCGATATAATCCAAAATGCGTATGGCTGCCTGGTCTTGCCAGCTTAGTTTTAATGCCAGATCCGGATCTGTTTTTGTGTTTCTGTAATAATGTAATGCGGCCTGATTTCGTTTTAAAACCGGGAAAACCCAGTTGCGTATGGCTTCATGAATTTCAACTACATTTTCCGAATTGCGAATAATTTTTTCGAGAACCGGGTTTTCATCCAGCAATTTTTGTAGTGTTTTTCGGGCACGCACCGAAATGCCCACCTTATCCCAAAAAGCAATTGAATCCATGGCATTAAGTTTTACTGTAGTTGCTGTACTATTTTAAGTTACTAAAAATGGGGCGTAAATCAAAAGGAAATGGCCATATTCTGAGCCGTATGTTGCGAAAGTTCTGCCTTGAAAATCAAAATATTATAGTGCAATGAGTGCCATTTGTTTATTTCGATTATCTTTGTGCCGGTTTTTTAAAAAATAACAAAGAATTCCCGCAAGGGAAGGAACACCTAATAGTTGAAATAATGACACATAAAGCAGGATTTGTGAATATTGTTGGAAATCCAAACGTAGGAAAATCAACAATAATGAATGCACTGGTAGGCGAAAAACTGTCTATCATTACCCAAAAGATGCAAACCACGCGTCACCGTATAAAAGGCATTGTTAGCGGCAACGATTTCCAGATTGTTTATTCCGATACTCCCGGTATTTTAAAGCCCAGTTACAAGCTACAGGAATCGATGATGAAATTTGTTGATACCGCGTTAATTGATGCTGATGTAATCCTTTTTGTTACCGATGTAAAAGAGAAAGTGGATAAAAATCCGGAGTATATTGAGAAAGTACGAAAATCGAATATGCCGGTTATTGTTTTGCTTAATAAAATTGATTTGTCGAACCAGGAAGAGGTAGTAAAACTCTACAATCACTGGTCGGATACTTTTCCAGGGGCCGATGTATTTCCCATTTCGGCACTCGAAAAATTTAATATCGAACCAATTTTCGACCGGATACTTGAACTGTTGCCCGAAGGGCCTGCCTTTTTCCCAAAAGACGAATTAACAGATCGTAACGAACGATTTTTTGTGCAGGAGATTATTCGCGAGAAGATTTTGCTGCATTACCAGAAAGAAATTCCGTATTCGGTTGAAGTGGAAGTAGAGGAATTTAAAGAAGAAGAAAAGATTATTCATATCCGATCGGTAATTCATGTTTCACGTGATAGTCAGAAAGGGATTATAATTGGTCACCAGGGAAAGATGATTAAGCGTGTTGGAACAGAAGCCCGAAAAGATGCCGAAGAATTTTTTGGCAAGAAAATATTCATGGAACTATATGTAAAAGTAGCCAAAGACTGGCGCGAAAAAGATGGTTCGTTAAAACAATTCGGGTACGATAAATTTTAGTTTTTACTCGAATTTATAACCTGGCAGTTGTAGGTTATTAAATTGTTGGGCTATTTATAAATTGAATTTCAGAAAAAATGAGCAGCAGAATAGTAGCAATAGTTGGACGCCCCAACGTAGGAAAATCGACCTTGTTTAATCGTCTTATTGAACAGCGAAAAGCCATTGTTGACGAAACAGCAGGTGTAACCCGCGACCGTAATTACGGCAAAGGCGAATGGTCGGGTGTGGAGTTCTCGGTAATCGATACCGGTGGTTATGTGGTAAACTCTGATGATGTTTTTGAAGCAGAAATAAACAAACAAGTGCATTTGGCCATCGATGAAGCCGATGTGATTGTTTTTTTGGTAGATGTAGAGGCCGGCATAACCGACCTGGATGATGCCATTGCCAATATTTTACGCCGAAGCAAAAAAGAGGTTTTGCTGGTTGTTAATAAAGTTGACAACAATGCCCGGATACTTGACGCACAGGAATTTTATGGCCTGGGACTGGGCGAAATTCAATGCATTTCGTCGATGACCGGTAGCGGAACAGGTGATATGTTGGATGAGCTGGTAAAAAAATTCCCACACAAAGACGCACTGGAAGAGGAGCACGAGCTTCCCTACCTGTCGGTGGTAGGAAGGCCAAATGTTGGAAAATCATCTTTCATAAATGCATTAATTGGCGAAGACCGGAACATTGTTACCGATGTGGCCGGAACAACCCGCGACTCGATACATACGCGCTACAACAAATTTGGCCACGATTTTATGATTGTAGATACTGCCGGCTTGCGAAAAAAAGGAAAGGTTAGCGAAGACCTGGAGTTTTATTCGGTTTTACGCTCGGTACGGACCATCGAAAACTCGGATGTGTGTTTATTGTTAATTGATGCAACCCGCGGAGTAGAAGCCCAGGACATGAACATTATGAACCTGATTCTAAAAAATAAAAAGGGGGTGGTTATTTTGGTTAATAAATGGGATTTGATAGATAAGGATACCATGACCACCAAAAAAATGACCGAAGAAATTCAGCAACGCCTGGCACCATTTACCGATGTACCTATTCTTTTTATTTCGGCACTTACCAAACAGCGTGTACACAAGGCGCTTGAAATAGCCATGGAGGTATATCAAAACCGTAAACAACGTATTAAAACTTCGGAACTAAACGAAGTGTTGCTTGAAGCGATTGAAAATTATGGTCCGCCATCGGTAAAAGGGAAATTTATAAAAATTAAATATTGCACCCAACTGCCTTCGCCTACACCAGCCTTTGCCTTGTTTGCCAATTTGCCGCAATACATCAGAGCGCCTTATAAAAGGTATATCGAAAACCAGTTGCGCGATAATTTTAATTTTACAGGTGTTCCTATTCAAATTTATTTCAGGCAGAAATAGAGGGAGCTGGGATCCGGAAGTCGGAAGTCCGAAGGTTGAAGTCAGAAAATTCCATCTGTAGTTATTGCAGGTGGAATTTTTAGTTTTGCGGAGGTGTGTAATCTTCGGGTAGCGAATTGGCAAAATTTTTCATATCCATATAGCCATCAATAATAAAATTAACATTGGGGCTGGTACCGTTAGGGCGGATAGTGAAGGATTGCCGGGACGGATAAATGACCGATTTCTTTTGTGAAAAGTAATAACGGTCGGTTAAAAATTCCTCGGGAATAGGAAAGAGGTCGTCATCAAAGCGGTAAAACACCTCAAGTTTTTGGGCTTGTATTACAAATTCTTTGGCCGGCGTACTTAATTCATTGTTTTCAAGCTGGTAAAAGGCTGCTGCCTCGGTTTCAGGGTAAACTTTAATTTTGTAACCCTCTGCTCCCGGATTATTGTCGTAAATCGATTTTAAAAAATGCCTGTACGATCCGTGATAGGTAATCCTACGGTTATGGTTAAAATAGTCTGCCTTATGTGGTTGCTCCTTATCAAGTGGTTCATAGTAAAAATAACCTTTTAGTTTCATTACCTCTCCGCCATCCAACGATTTTAATGGAATTTGTTGGCCTTCAGGGCCATCGTACATTTTTACGCTAAATTCTTGAAGCACAAGTTTTATCCGGTAGCCCAGGTAGTTATTTTCAATGAGTAGCGCATTTTTCGAGCTGGCCAAAAACTGCATTTCATCTCTGTTAAAAACAAGGTTGCTGTCATTTAAAACCTTAATTTTATCGCGGTATTGCCGAATAAAGTGCGAGTAGAAAAAGCGCAGATTGCGTTTTCGCTTGTTCTTTCCCGAAACATTAACGCCTGAAATATTATAATTCGAAGGATGAAGCTGAATGTGAAGCTTGCTGCTTTCTTTTAGTGTTTTTATATGGGCATCAAAAGCAACATGGTCGGCCACCAGCACACAGGGAAAAAAAGGTGCTTTTAACGAAAAATTACCCAGCGAATCGCTGATGCAACCTATGGTGGTGCCCGAAATAAAAACTTCGGTGTGTGAAATGGGTTCTTGTGTTTGCGCATGGGTTACCCGGCCTTCAAGCATTTTTTGTTGTGCCTGTGCAGAGTTTATGGTAATAAATACAGAAAATACGAATAGAAACCAGCGGTTTAGAATCATTGTTTTTGTTTTTACAAAAGAAAGCAAAAATTATTCCACACCACCATAGGCTCTTTCCATTACATTAATTTATTTCTTAAATTGGCTAAAATTCTTCTGATACAAAACAATTAAGGTAGAAGAGTTCTCAGAAGATAAATTGAACTGTTATGGCACGTTTTCTAAAAGATCGTTCAAAAGCGAAAGGTATGGTTCCCGGCTCGCTGGTATTAATTGGCAGGCAGAAAATGGAACAAACCCTTATTCAGTACATCGGGTACAACAAAGAAGAGTTGCAGGAAAAAACACTTAGTTCGGTGGACGAGATTAAACAAAGTTTTGCACCGGGAAAGGTGAATTGGATAAACATTTACGGTTTGCACGATTTGGAAATGATTAAGAAGATAGGAGAAGATTTTGGTTTTCCTTCGCTTTTACTCGAAGATATTGTGAACACAGACCAACCGCCGAAGTATGAAAATGGAGTAGCTTACGATGGTTTTATTTTGAAAATGCTTCATAAAGAAAAGGATTCAAACCGTATTAATGCCGAGCAAATCACCCTATTGTTGGGAGAGAATTATGTGTTAACGCTGCAGGAACGAAAAGGCGATTTCTTTGAGTCTGTACGCGAACGCATTCGTAAAAGTAAAGGCCGGATTCGCTCGTGTGGAAACGATTATCTGGCTTATGCTTTAATGGACGCACTGGTAGACAATTATTCAATTTTAATTGAAACAATTGGACGGCAGGTTGAAGATATTGAAGATCGGTTGTTTAAATCGATGGACACCAAAATTGTTGAAGAAATTTACCAGTTTAAAACTGAACTAAACTATATCCGTAAAGCCGTTCGGCCGGTGCGCGAAGTTATTGCTTCGCTTTTACGAACCGAGGATACCTTCTTTCACGAAAAAAATACCGCTTACCTGAAAGATTTAAGCGACCTGGTAGCACAATCGTCAGAAGCTGTTGAGCTTTATAATAATATGACTTCCGATCAGCTAAATATTTATAACTCAAACATTAGCAATCGAATGAATGAGGTAATGAAGATCTTAACAATCTTCGCATCTATTTTTATTCCATTAACTTTTATAGCCGGTATTTACGGGATGAATTTTGAGTATATTCCCGAGCTGAAATTTAAGTATGGCTACCTTGTTTTTTGGATTGTTATTCTTATACTTGGCGGCGGATTATTAATGTATTTTAAACGAAAAAAGTGGCTGTAAAAAAGCTGTAACAATTACACAAATGCACGACATTGAAAATATAGAATTAAAGTACCTTACTTTTGATGATTATCAGGAGCTTAAGCAGGCAATGATTGAGGCTTACTCCAACATGCCCAATGCGTACTGGAAAGAGCACCATATAAAATCGTTGATAAAACGTTTTCCGGAAGGGCAGGTGGTGTTAAAAGTAAATGGCCAGATTGCCGGTTGCGCCCTGGCAATTGTGGTGGAGTACGATAAATTTGAAGACAACCATACCTACAAGGAAATTACCGGAAATTATACTTTTGAAACCCATTCGCCCGATGGCGATATGCTGTATGGGATTGATGTTTTTATAAAACCAGATTTTAGGGGCTTGCGCCTGGGACGACGACTTTACGATTACCGTAAAGAACTTTGCGAAAGGCTCAATCTGAAAGGGATTGCCTTTGGAGGCCGAATCCCTAATTACCATCTTTACCAGAATGAAATGTCGCCAAAAGAATACATTCAAAAGGTGCGAACAAAAGAAATTCACGATCCGGTTCTGAACTTTCAAATCTCGAACGATTTTCATCCGGCCAAAATAATAACAGGCTACCTCGAAGACGATAAGGAATCGAATGAATATGCTGTTTTGCTGGAGTGGGATAATATTTATTACGAAAAACCCCGGAAAAAACCGGCAACAATTAAAACTGTTGTGCGTCTGGGGTTGGTTCAGTGGCAAATGAGGTCTTATAAAAATCTAAAAGACCTGATGTTTCAGGCTGAATTTTTTATCGACGCCGTTTCCAGTTATCGTTGCGATTTTGCGCTGTTCCCCGAGTTCTTTAATGCACCGCTAATGGCCGAAAACAATCACCTTACCGAACCGGAAGCAATTCGGGAACTGGCAGCCCATACTGATGATATTATCGCAAGGTTTTCGGAACTGGCCATTAGTTATAATATCAATATTTTAACCGGAAGTATGCCCGAGCTGGTGGATGGCAACTTGTACAACGCAGGTTACTTATGCCGGAGAGACGGTACCAGCGAACGTTACGAGAAATTGCATGTTACCCCTGATGAGGTAAAAGTTTGGGGTATGCAGGGTGGACATAAGCTAAAGGCATTGGATACCGACTGTGGAAAAATTGGCGTGCTGATTTGTTATGACTCCGAATTTCCGGAATTAAGCCGTTTGTTGGCCGACGAAGGAATGGATATTTTGTTTGTACCTTTTTTAACCGATACTCAAAACGGCTATTCGCGGGTACGTAATTGTTCGCAGGCAAGAGCAATTGAAAACGAATGTTATGTGGCCATTGCCGGTAGCGTTGGCAACCTTCCAAAGGTGCACAATATGGATATTCAGTACGCCCAATCGATGGTGTTTACGCCCTGCGATTTTGCGTTTCCTGCAAATGGGGTAAAAGCCGAAGCTACTCCAAATACCGAAATGATATTAATTGCCGATGTAGATATTGGCCTGCTGCGCGAGCTTAACCAGTTTGGAAGTGTGAGAAACCTTAAAGACCGCAGGCTCGATTTGTTTGACCTGAAAAAGAAATAAGTGAAATGCAAGATGTTGAATTGACGCGAGAACTGATTGGAAGGAAGGATTTTGTTGATTTCCCCCAATTAGTGCTTACCGAAATAAAAACAAAAATAGATACAGGTGCTTATACCTCAAGTATAAATTGCCATTATGTTGCCGAAGAAATAATTAATGGAGAAGCGGTGTTGGTTTGTATATTCCTCGATCCGCAACATCCAAAATATACCGGTAAAGAATTCCGTTTTACGAAATATAAAAAGAAGCGTATTAAAAGCTCAAACGGAATAAGCGAAAACCGGTTTTTAATTCGAACCGAGATCAAACTTTTTAATAAGCTATATCTGATAGACTTATCGTTGGCTGATAGACGCTTAATGAAGTATGATGTATTAATTGGCCGTAAATTTCTGAATAAGAAATTTCTGGTGGATACTTCAGTCTCAAATTTGTCGCATAAATTAGTTAAAAAAACAAAAGTAAACACAGAAAAATAAGTACACAAAACATTATGAATATTGTAGTTTTATCAAGAAATCCAAAGCTTTACTCCACCAAAAGATTGGTTCAGGCCGGTGAAGAACGCGGGCACCATATGATGATTGTTGACCACTCGAAATGCGATTTGGTTATTGAAAAGAAAAAGCCTCAGGTAATCTATCACGGGAAAAAACTCGAACATATTGATGCTGTAATTCCACGTATTGGCGCATCAATAACTTTTTACGGAACAGCGGTTGTTCGCCAGTTCGAGATGATGAAAGTATTTACGGCAGTTGAATCGATAGCGCTGGGGCGCTCGCGCGATAAACTACGCAGCCTGCAAATTCTTTCGCGGGCCGGGCTGGGTTTGCCCAAAACGGTATTTACCAATTACAGCAAAAATACCGATCAAATTATTGAAAGTATTGGCGGAGCTCCATTGGTGATAAAGTTGCTGGAAGGCACCCAGGGGATTGGAGTAGTACTGGCCGAGAATAAAAATGCCGCTTCATCGGTAATGGAAGCATTTAACGGATTAAAGGCAAGGGTAATTGCCCAGGAATTTATTGAGGAAGCTAAAGGTTCCGATATCAGGGCTTTTGTGGTTGACGGAGTGGTTGTTGGGGCCATGCGAAGGAGTGGTAAACCCGGCGATTTCAGGTCAAATCTTCATCGGGGAGGAACAGCCGAAGTTATTGAATTGAGCGATGAAGAAGAAAATGCCGCGTTAAAAGCTGCCCGCGTTATGGGGCTGGGCGTAGCCGGTGTTGATATGTTACAATCGAAACACGGGCCTCTAATTATGGAGGTGAACTCATCACCGGGGCTCGAAGGCATTGAAAGTGCTACTGGAATTGATATTGCCAAAAGCATTATTCGATACGTAGAGCGAAATGTATAAGCATTTGGCACAAAATTAATTATCTACTAGTAATAGCATGTAAACCATGAAAATATTAAATCGCGAGATAAAACCGGGGCAATCTGTTCAAATTAACCTCGATACCGTGCGCCTGCATACGCGAACACGCATAAATGTTCCTGTTATTATTGAGCGTGCGGAGGAAGATGGGCCGGTATTGTTAATTAATGCGGGTATACATGGCGACGAAGTTAACGGTGTTGAAATTGTACGAAAAGCAGTTTCCAGCAATATGTTACGCCCTGAAAAAGGTACCGTTATCTGCATTCCGGTTTTAAATGTTTTTGGATTTTTAAACCAATCGCGCGAATTTCCTGATGGTAAAGATTTAAACCGCTTCTTCCCGGGGTCGGCAAAAGGCTCTTTAGCCAGCCAGTTTGCCTACACTTTTATGACGGAAATTGTGCCGCATGCCAACTATTGTATCGATTTTCATACCGGTGGTTCAAACCGGTTTAATATCCCTCAAATCCGGATATCGCGCAACGATGACACCTTGCTTGATTTGGCAAAGGCCTTTCATCCGCAGTTTATTGTGTATGCCAAAAATCGTGATAAATCCTTTCGCGAATCGGCAACAAACGAGGGGCTGAAAGTGTTGCTTTTTGAAGGTGGTAAATCGCTTGATTTTAATAACGATGTAACCGAAGCCGGACTGAACGGAATTATGCGGATTATGCACTCCATTGGTATGCGCGATTATTCTACCAGTATCAATCAAAATGATTTAAAAGACCCGATTATTATTGAAGAATCATACTGGCACAGAGCCCGGCATTCAGGCTTGTTTCGTTCGTTTATTGCCGGTGGCGAGTACATTCTTAAAGGGCACACACTTGGAAGTATTTCCGATCCGTTTGGCGAATTTGAATACCTGATAAAAGCCAAAACAAATGGCTATATAATCGGGCTTAGCAATTCGCCAATTGTAACCGAGGGCGATGCACTTTATCATATCGGCAACCAATAGTTTTGTTGATTTTGAGCGGGTATTTTACTTTCGGGATTTGATAATTGTGCTAATTAACTAGTCTAAAATTTCAATGTTTATGAAAGAGAATTCAAATTCACGTTATCTGGTTGTTGCGGTTCGTCGGTTTCTGCGTCATATTTTAAGTATCAAAGACGGCACAGATGTTCAGGCAACAATTGAAGGAATTAAACGAGACATTGGTTTTCGTGGCCCAACAGCCTGGATTCTTATCTTCTCGATTTTTATTGCCAGTATCGGCCTAAATGTTAACTCAACTGCGGTAATTATCGGGGCCATGTTAATTTCGCCTTTAATGGGGCCAATTTTGGGTATTGGCTTATCCATCGGAACCAACGATTTCGAGACCTTGTTGCGTTCGCTTAAAAACCTGGGTATCGCAGTTTCAATAGCCCTTATAACTTCTACCTTGTATTTTTCGCTCACTCCGTTAAATATCGAGCAGTCGGAGCTACTGGCCCGAACTCAACCAACCATTCTTGATGTTTTGGTGGCCTTGTTTGGCGGATTTGCAGGAATTGTGGCCGGTTCGCGAAAAGAAAAATCAAGTGTAATTCCGGGGGTAGCAATTGCAACGGCACTTATGCCTCCGCTTTGTACGGCAGGCTACGGATTGGCGACCTTAAAAATGAACTACTTTTTTGGCGCATTTTACCTGTTTTTTATCAACTCGGTGTTTATTAGCCTGGCCACATTCTTAGTTGTAAAATACCTTAAATTTCCGCATGTATCATTCTTAAATCCGATAAAAGCAAAACGGTACCGCATTGTACTTATTCTGTTTCTGATAATTACTATTATTCCTAGCGGCGTAATTTTTTATCGGGTAATACAGGAAACCCGGTTTACCATTGCAGCCGAGAATTTTATTGCCGAAAAATGTTACTTCGATGGATCAGAACTGATTAGTAAAAAAGTGACCTATTCCGATACTTTATCAACAATAGATTTGTATTACCTGGGAAACGATGTAAGTGAGGAACGAAAAATGCATTTGCAGGATATGCTGTTAAATTACGGTCTAGTGGGAACCAGTCGTTTTCCCATAACCAAGAAAACAGTGGTACGGGTGCACCAGGAAACGGATATGTCGATAGATTTTGAAAAAAGAATGACGGATTTTAACAACGATTTGCGGCTTAATATTCTTGAAGATATTTACACGAAAAATGAACAGTCGATTCGGGATAAAGATCTGAAAATAAAATTGTTGGAAGACGAGGTTTTTCGTTTAAATAAAAAAGATACCATACCTTATAAACAGGTAAATAAAGAAATAAAATATCATTTCTCGGAGGTGGAAAAATACTCGTTTGCCAAAGCAACACAGGTGGTAAGTATTGGCGATACTGTACAAATGGACACCATACCTTTATTTGCGGTTAGTTTTAACAAGCAGGTAAAAGTTAGCGAAAAAGACGACCTGAAAACACGAATTTCAGAATGGTTGCAAATTCGGCTAAATACAAAAAACATAAAGGTAATCGAATATTAAATGGAGGTACTGTGTACCGCCAATAAAAAATAAATGAGCTTTAAAAGTACAACCCAACCGCATTTTTAAAGTATACCAAATGAATGTTTAATTAAAATTACACTCAAGTGAAAATAGATATTTTGTATTGGGGCTTTGTTGTTGGGATTATCGTTATATCCTATTTTGTTTCGTTAATTGCCCGGCGTATTTTGGCGCGAATCATCCGAAAAAAGTCGGAAAACCTGAAAGAGGATCCAACGAAATTTGTCTTCTTAAAAAATAGTGTTTCGTTTATTATTTTTACTATCGCTCTTATCATTATTTTTCTGATAACACCGGCCTTAAATGATATTGGCAAGGGCTTGTTTGCTGGTGCAGGAATTCTGGCAGCTACGATTGGTTTTGCTTCACAAAAAGCATTTTCAAATATATTAAGCGGAATTTTTATCCTCATTTTTAAACCATTTAGCGTTCAGGATACCATCGAAATAAAATCGGACATGTTAAAAGGTGTGGTAGAAGAAATAACTTTAAGGCATACCGTAATTCGCGACTACGAAAACCGCCGAATTGTGATACCAAACAGCTTAATCAGCGAAACCACCTTGTTAAACAGCTCAATGGTAGATGAGAAAATTAAAAAACATGTTGATTTTGGCATTAGTTACGACTCGGATATTGATAAGGCAAAAAGCATAATTGAAGAGGAAATTCTAAAACATCCGAATTTTATTGATAACCGAACAGATGAGGAGAAAGAGGCAGGAACACCACTTGTAACCATGCGCCTGGTTGGCTTAGGTGATTTTTCAGTAAACATTAGGGCTTATGTTTGGGCCAAATCAAACGACGACGCTTTTGTTTTACAATGCGATGTTTTTGAAAGTGTGAAGAAAAGATTTGACAAGGAAGGGGTGGAAATACCGTTTCCATACCGAACGCTGGTTTTTAAAAATAAGCCCGAAAAGACTGATTCTTCAGTTAAAATTGCAAATAAGAATGCTTAGCATAGCAGAAGAGAAATTTATCTTCAGCTAGTGTAATCAAACCATTAAAAAAAGGTAATATGTTTATCGTTCATGTTTTTGTTAACGTAAAAGAAAATTGTATTGATGCATTTAAAGCTGCAACGGTACAAAATGCAAAAAATAGTATCAAAGAAGCGGGTATTGTACGTTTTGATTTTGTGCAGCAGCAAGACGACCCTACGCGTTTTGTATTAGTTGAAGTATACCGTACGGCCAATGATCCGGCAAAACATAAAGAAACCTTACATTATAAAAAGTGGCGCGACGATGTTGCCGAAATGATGACTGAACCGCGCACTGCAATAAAATTCTTTAATGTTCATCCTGATGAAGAAGGTTGGGAGTAATCATGCCGGATTGTACTTTGGCAGCTAAGCCTTAAACAAGGAAAGTTTATAATTCAAAAAAAATGAATACATGGAGTCTAATTTTTCGTTTGCCACAGCCGGTCAGCTAATTTTTGGAAACCATTCGGTGAATAGTGTCCCTGATTTGGTGACGAATTTTGGCAAAAAAGTACTGTTGGTAACCGGAGGAAATAAAAGCAAGGCAGCGGAATTGAGAGCTGCTTTTCCCGATGAGATTGAATGTACATTTTACAGTATTCAGGGCGAACCTACTACCAGTGTTATTGAGGAGGGAGTGCAACTGGCCAGGATAAAAAAATGTGACGTGGTAATTGGTTTGGGCGGAGGTAGTGTAATTGATAGTGCCAAAGCCATAGCAGCCATGGCAACCAACCCGGGGGAGTTAATGGATTACCTTGAGGTGATCGGTTTAGGGAAACCCCTTTCACAAAAACCTTTACCTTGCATTGCTATACCCACAACTGCCGGAACAGGGGCAGAGGTAACCAAAAATTCAGTAATAAAATCGGTAGAAAAACAGGTGAAAGTTAGCTTGCGCAGCAATTACATGTATCCTGATATTGCAGTGGTCGATCCGGTGCTTACCTACTCCATGTCTCCGGCTTTAACAGCCAGCACCGGTGTGGATGCTTTAACACATTTGCTTGAGACTTTTGTATCCAGTCAGGCCAACCTGTTTAACGATATGCTTTGTCGCGAAGGGTTAACACGGATAGCACGATCGTTGTTAAAAGCGTATAAAAACGGCAATGATAGAACAGCACGCGAGGATATGGCCATGGCAAGTATGTTGGGGGGAATGGCACTGGCCAATGTGAAATTGGGAGCCGTGCACGGATTTGCCGGCCCCATGGGAGGAATGTTTCCCATACCACATGGAGCAGTTTGTGCCGGCCTGATGGCTGCAGTAATAGAAACAAATATTAATGCCTTGCAACGAGAAGGCAAAGCCCTGACAAAGTTTGATGAATTAGCCAAAATTCTTACTGCAAACCGTAACGCTGTGGCCGCCGATGCCGTTATTTGGGCGGCTGATTTGGTAAGCACACTGCGGATTCCATCGCTATCAGCATTTGGCATAACAAAAGAGGATTTCGCGGAGCTGGTAAAAAAAGCAAAAGCTTCAAGTAGTATGAAAGGTAACCCGGTAGAATTAACAGACGAAGACTTGTATCGGATTTTAGAAAAATCATTTTAAGTTTTACAATCCATTCTGCGATTGGAAAGGCTTTTGGCTACGGAACAATTTTTGTAGAATAAAAGCTATCTTTGTAGCATAATTTATACACGATGATTGGCAGATTTTTTCATACACCGGGAACTAAAAAGTTTAACATTACTCCGCGTTTTTGGGATCCGGATAAAGACGAACGGGACGAACGTGAACGACGAATAAAAGAAGAATTGGGAATAGTTGACGAGAAGAAAGAAACCAGCCGTCATTATCGTCCCAATGTAAAAGGGCAGTTTCGGTCGGGAGACGGCTGGGCCCGCTCATCAGAATCAGCCCGAAAAGCTCAAAATCGCAGGCTGGTGTGGATTGTACTCATTTTAGCCATGGTTCTTTATCTATTTTTCTTTTCAGACTTTTTTGCCTGATTTCCCCAAAATTCAATACTAAACATTTAAAAATCTCACTTTGAGCGATATTATTCAGTTATTACCCGATGCAGTAGCTAACCAGATTGCTGCCGGAGAGGTTATTCAACGACCGGCATCGGTGGTGAAAGAATTGGTAGAGAATGCCCTGGATGCCGGAGCAACGGAAGTAACCATCAATATTAAGGATGCTGGAAAGACACTCATCCAGATTTCTGATAATGGATGCGGAATGTCGCCCACTGATGCACGAATGGCTTTTGAGCGACATGCTACATCAAAAATTAAATCGGCAAACGACCTGTTTGCCATTCGCACAATGGGATTCAGAGGCGAAGCTTTGGCCTCGGTAGCGGCAATTGCCGATGTAGAATTGCGTACCAAAAGAGAAGAGGATGAGGTAGGTACTTTAATCCACATTATTGGATCGGAGGTAAAAGCTCAGGAGCCGGCAGCTGGTAATAATGGCACTAATTTTATGATTAAAAACCTGTTTTTTAATGTGCCGGCACGACGAAAATTCCTCAAATCAAACGCCACCGAATTAAAACATATTATTTGGGAAATTCAACGCGTGGCCTTGCCAAATCCTGATATCCGTTTGTCGTTAATACATAACGGATCTGCCGTTTACGATTTGCCACCGGCCAATCATCGTAAACGCCTGGTTGATGTATTTGGGAAAGCGCTGAACCAAAGCCTGGTGAATGTTGATGAGGAGACAAGTATTGTGAAAGTTTTTGGTTTTATTGGCCAGCCAAAATACGCCCGCAAAACCCTGGGTGAGCAGTTCTTTTTTGTAAACGGACGCTTTATGCGGCATCCGTATTTCCATAAAGCAATTATGCGGGCTTACGAACAACTATTGCCACCCGACACTTATCCTTCTTATTTTCTGTTTCTTGAACTCGACCCGGGTGAAATTGATATCAATGTTCATCCCACAAAAACCGAAATAAAGTTTGAGAATGAACGCGATATCTGGCCAATTATTCATGCCGCAGTTCGCGAGTCATTGGGTAAGCACAATGTTGTACCGTCAATAGATTTTGACCAAAGCGGAAGCATAGATATACCGGTGCCGAAAAAAAGTGCCGACAATGTGCGTTTCCCTGAAATACAGATTAATCCCGACTACAATCCTTTTGATAACGAAAAGAAGTTTGCCGAGCGCGGCTATTCGCCATTCGATAAAGAAGCCGGACAGGGGCGCAGTTCCATGCCGGAATCTGGTCGCGAAAAAAGAAATTTAGAAAACTGGGAAGATCTTTACCAGGGGGCGCAGTTGAAACTGAAACCCGAACCATCGGGAATAAAAGTACCGCATGAAGATTTATATGCCAATACTCCTGAGCAGTTCAGTGGAAAAAGAGTACTGCAACTGAAACAGCGCTATATTTTAACGCCTGTAAAATCGGGCTTAATGGTAATCGACCAAAAAAGGGCACACGAACGAATTTTATACGAGAAATTTTTGGATGTAATGAAATCGGACTCGGTAGCCAGTCAGCAACAGCTTTTTCCACAAACCATAGAACTTAATCCGGCTGATTCGGCCTTGCTGAAAGGTATTTTACAGGATTTGCTGCAGCTGGGATTCGATATTCGTGAATTTGGAAAAGATACCTTTATTATTAACGGAACACCGGGTGTACTCGATGTTTCTTCGCCCGAGCTTATTGTAGAGAAACTCTTGGAAGAGTATAAAAATTCGCCGGTTGATGCCCGTTCAAAAGCAAGAGAACAAATTGCTGTTTCGTTGGCAAAAGCTTCTGCAATGGATTATGGTACCGAATTAAAACAGGAGGAGGTAGATCACCTGATTGACAATTTATTTGCCTGTGCAACACCCAACTTTTCGCCCGATGGAAAAAAGGTGTTAACCATCATTTCGACAGATGATATCGAAAAAAGTTTTTCAAAGTGACAGATTGTCGTTAATTTACGGCTTGTAAAATTTGGTCTGGCAATTGTATTGTTAGCGCCAAAATTTAAAAATAGTTATAACAACGAATATCGTTGAGCCAGGAATTGATAGAACCTCGGTCTTCGGTCTTCCAACCTTTTTATTATGAATTATCGTCCATCATTAAATATGCCACCGGTGGTAAAGAACCTGATTCTTGCCAATGTTTTGTTTTTTGTTGTTACCATGGTAATGCAACAAACCGGAACCGACCTTTACAAAATTCTGGGTTTATATTTTCCGGCATCCGATAATTTTCGTTTGCACCAAATGTTTACCCATATGTTTATGCACGGTAGCCTGGGGCATATCTTTTTTAATATGTTTGCCCTTTTTATGTTTGGGCGCGTGCTCGAAAGTGTTTGGGGACCCCGCCGTTTTCTAATTTTTTACCTGGTAACAGGTTTGGGAGCTGCGGTTTTGCATACTCTTGTTAATTATTTCGAATACCAATCGGCGCTTGCAAAAATATCACCCGACCAGCTGGCTTACTTAAAAGAACTGGCTGCACAGGGCAAATACATTCCGAATACCGCTTCAGAAAAACTGACCATGATTTTAAATACACCAACAGTTGGTGCATCGGGTGCAGTCTTTGGTATTTTGCTTGGTTTTGGAATGTTGTTTCCCAATACCGAGTTGATGTTGCTTTTTCCGCCAATACCTATAAAAGCAAAATATTTTGTAATTGGTTACGGGGTACTCGAGTTGGTGTTAGGAATATCGCAACCCGGTAGTAATGTGGCCCATTTTGCCCACCTGGGAGGAATGCTTTTTGGCTATTTTATGATTAAATACTGGAATAAAAACTCAAAACGTTTTTACTAAAAACGGGGGAAAGCTGTTGTGGATATTGCAGGAGAAATAAAACGAACATTTAAAGAAGGCTCGGTTCTTACACGCTTGATTTACCTGAACATTGGGGTTTTTCTGGTGTTAAAAATTGTTGGCGTATTTTTTTACCTGGCCGGTCAAGATTTCCAGCTTCTTCAATGGCTGGCTGTTCCGTCGGTTACCGAAGTGCTTGTTCAACGTCCGTGGACACCAATAAGCTATATGTTTTTGCACACTGGTTTTATTCATTTGTTATTTAATATGCTTGGGCTTTTTTGGTTTGGGCAGTTGTTTTTATATCATTTTGAAGGGAATAAACTTTTAAGCGTTTATCTGCTTGGTGGTATTGTTGGTGCTGCTTTCTATATTCTTGCCTATAATTTGTTCCCGGTATTTAATTCGGTTTACGGTTTACTGCTGGGGGCTTCGGCCTCCTTGTTTGCAATTTTGGTGGCAATAGCAGTTTACGACCCCAACCGCGAAATTCATTTGTTTTTTATTGGGCGTTTCCCTTTAAAATATGTAGCTGCTTTTTATTTATTGTTATCCGTTATTGGTATTTCGTCAACTAATCCCGGAGGAAATATTGCGCATTTAGGAGGTGCCTTTTGGGGGTGGTTTTATATTTCTCAGTTACGAAAAGGGAAAGATTTGGGAGCAGGGCTGGCAACATTTTTAAACAAAGCGGGCACGTATTTGCTTGGGCTTTTTAAGCCTAAAAGCAGAATGAAGGTGAGCTACAAAAAGCCGCCACGCGACGATAAAGAATACAACCGGCAGAAAAATGTGCAGCAAGACGAAATTAATCGTATTCTTGATAAAATAGGGAAATCGGGTTACGATAGTTTAACAAAACAGGAAAAGGAAATTCTTTTTAAACAAGGCAAAGGTTAAGGGGCAGAAAATTCTTTAGTCGTAGTTTAATTGTGCTTCTTCATCGTTTTGGTAGGTGTGTGCCTGGTAAATACTGGCATTTAGCTCGAACCCAATTAGCAGAATTAACGACATTACATACATCAAAAATAAAATAGCCAGCAGCGTGCCTATCGAGCCGTAGAGTTTGTTGTACTGGCTAAAATTATTGATGTAATACTTAAATCCAATAAATCCAATAATACTTAAAATAGTTGCAAGAGTTCCACCGGCCGAAATAAAACGCCACTTGGTTTTTTTGGCAGGAGCCATGTAGTAGAGAAACGAAAAGGCAAAAAAGAACATGCTGATCGTAATGATCCATTTCCCCACAATAAGTATTACCACAAGAAAACGGTCGCGAATAATATCAATTTGGCTGAGGTAATTAATAAGATCCTGTCCTACGGTTAGAAGCACAACTGCTACCGATAAAAGCAAGGTGAAAATAATGAGCATAAAAATGGCCGCAATGTATTGACTCCACCAGGTACGGCGGTTAATGTTGTGTACCGTCGCATCAAAAGCACTCATCATCGATACCAATCCGTTGGTAGCAAAAATAAGCGCCATAAAAAAGTTTAACGACAGCAGATCACCACGTGGTCTTAAAATAATTTCAGTAATTGTCTCCTCAATGGTTGGCCAGGTGCTTTCAGGTACCAATTCCTGAATGATAACAAAAAGCTCGTTCTGAAAACCACTAATGGGAATTAAGGTGAACAGGAAAATAATGCCGGGAAATAGGGCAATAAAAAACGAAAAGGCAATTCCAGAGGCGCGGGTAGTTATGGAACCATCAACAATACTTCTCCAAAAAAACAACAATACATCGTACAATGGTACGCCGTCGAAAAGAGGGAGCGAAATGTTTTTGGCACGTTCAACGGCTCTTTCTCCCAGCTTTTTTAACCGTTTAAAAGTAATTTTATCCGCTGACATAAAGGCCTTTATTGTTTTTCTATTCTGAGTTGGTGAATGTATTCCTTTCCACTATTCTTTTTAAGTAGAAAATACACTCTAAATTCTCCTTTTTCAGTTTTTAA
Organism: uncultured Draconibacterium sp.; assembly: GCF_963676735.1. Taxonomy (NCBI): domain Bacteria; kingdom Pseudomonadati; phylum Bacteroidota; class Bacteroidia; order Marinilabiliales; family Prolixibacteraceae; genus Draconibacterium; species uncultured Draconibacterium sp. The sequence continues at coordinate 5,057,996 of NZ_OY781464.1, forward strand.
TTTTCCGATAACGTATTTGGCATCAGCTTTTCCGCTATCGTGAATGATGGAAAAAGCATGTTCGGCCACCGGAGGAAACTTACTAAAAAAGTTGCTTACAATTTGCTGAGCCTGGGCTTTGCTATACACATTGTCGTTATCAAGCACCACCATTTCAACGTTTTGGTTAAAATAGGTTGAAAGCGTTTTGGCATTTCCGGTTTCTAATCCTACAACAATTTCGCTGGGTATTTTTGGGTTGTCTTGCGGCACTGTGGCTGTAACGGCTAGCACAATACAAAACAACAGACTTGCGGAAAATATCTTTTTTAAGCTAATCATCATATTCAATATTTGGTTTTGGTGTAACATAGTTCGCAAAAACTATGCAAAAACTCTTTTCTACGCCTATTTTTACTGTAAATTTATAAAATTAAAAATCAATTAGGCGATTGGAGTAGATACATAATTTTATTTACTTCGTCATCAGAGCCTTATAGCTGTTTTTTTTGCTAAGCGTTTTACTAACGATTTGCGAGAAATACTGCCTAAAAAAATTATAAAAATTTAGGGATGAAAATTACATTGTTGGTTGTGGGAAAAACAGATGCCGCTTATTTGCGCGATGGCATTGATGTGTACCGGAAACGACTAAAACATTATATAAATTTTGAACTGGAAATAATTCCAGACATTAAAAAAGGAAAAAACACGAATCCTGAAATTCAAAAAATAAAAGAAGGGGAACTCATCCTTGCAAAACTAACAGCAGGCAAAGAACTGCATTTGCTTGATGAAAAGGGAAAAATGTTTTCGTCGGTTGAGTTTTCAGAATTCCTTGAAAAGAAAATGATTAACGGACCAAAGGAGCTATTGCTTGTTATTGGCGGCCCATATGGATTTTCAGACGAAGTGTACCAGCGTGCCCAGTCAAAAATTTCACTCTCCAGGCTAACATTTTCGCATCAAATGGTGCGATTGTTGTGTGTAGAGCAAATTTACAGGGCATTTACAATTTTAAAAGGCGAACCATATCATCATGTTTAACTAATGGTGTTCAAACAAAATAAATATACCTTTTTGGTTGCGGCAATAGTTTTTTTTATTGTGGCTGCAATTGTCGAAAACAGTTTGCTTCGGCGAAATCCTGAAACAAAACTAATTACTGATTTTCAGGAACAGGTACTCGAAAATGAGCAGGAATTAGCAACCAATCTGAATCGCTTAAGCGAGATTTTAGCAGAAGATGATTTTGAAGATGAATTGAATGAGTTTTTCGCACAGGAAGAAACACTGGTACGAGAAACGGGTTTTGGGTCATTAATTTTTCGCGATAACGAACTTATTTTTTGGACCGACAGGGGGATAGCTTTCTATAATTACCTGGAAGAATTGCCGGGAACCACCGGTATGGTGAGGCTTCCGAATGGTTATTACCTGGTTGATACGGTTTGTATTGGCGATTACACAGCGGTAGGTTTTCATTTGGTAAAACGACGATATACCTATGAAAATAAATACCTGCAAAGCAATTTTTACAAAAGCTACAAACTCCCGAACGATTATGTTGTACGAATAAATATGAATAAGCGAGGTTACGAAATTAAAAATACCGAAGGTGCTTATCTTTTTACTCTCCTGCCTTATGGTAAATACCTCTGCACAACAAATCAACTTTATTTTCCGGCGGCTTTCTATTTTCTGGGCCTGATATTGTTACTTTTTTATTTCAGAAAAGAGTTTGTTGAGCAAGACGCACCGTTCTTTTTAAAACTGGTGAGCTTAGGAGTTGCCTTATTTATTGTTTATTGGATCCACTTGATTTTTGAGGTTCCCAAAGTATTTTTTCATTTGCGTTTTTTTGGCCCCGACTATTTTGCAATTAACGAATGGTTGCCATCCTTAGGCGATTATTTTTTACTGGCAATGTTCTTTTTGTTTTGGATTTACAACTTCGCCATCGATCTGAATATCGAGGATTTACAGAAAAACTCAACTTTGCCCCGTAAAATGGTAATAGCATTGCTACTGCTTTTTAATGCCAGCCTGTATTTGCTTGTTGATTATTTTATTAAAGAGCTTATTTTCAACTCAACCATTTCGTTTGCATTAAATAAAATTATTGCCATTTCGCCGCAGAGTATAATGGGTGTCTTTTCAATGGGATTGTTGTTGTTGGGCGTGGTGTTTTTTACCATCCGTATCAACGAAAAGATTTTAAAAGATTTTACTCTGTTTTATTTGATAGTGTTGGTGCTGGCAATTAGTTTGTTTTTTGCCGGAGTTCAATACCTGGTGGTACACAATGTATCAATTTATGCGCTGTTGCTTTTTATAACATGCGCCTTGCTGGCTTCTTTAATCAGCCGGCATTACTTACACACTTTTACCTTAAGTTACCTTATAATTTACGTAGCTGTTGTATCGCTGTATTCACTGTTTATTATTAACCGTACAATTAGTAAAAAAGATCGCGAGCACCAGAAACTTCTGGCAGTAACCCTGGTAACTGAGCGCGATCCGGCGGCAGAAGTGTTTATGACCGAAGTACAATATCAGATTAACAGGGATTCGGCAATTATTAATAGTTTACTTTTTCAACGCGAATTTGTTGACGTGGAGGAGTATTTTCGCCAGTCGTATTTTAATACCTATTTCAGAAGATATTTATTGAATATTTACGTTTGCCGAAGCATTGATAGTCTGATAACAGAACCCGATAACAGAATGGTGTTGTGCAGGGAATACCTGGATCAGAAAATAGAAGCGGAGGGTATTCAAGTACCCGGAACAGGTTTCTATTTTATGGATAATATGAATGGCCGTATTTCTTATACAGGGCGTTTTAACTACCCGTTGGCCGACGATGGCCGCGGAGTCTCAATTTATATCGACCTGGATTCGGATTTATTGTTTGAAGGTATTGGTTTTCCTGAATTGCTCATTGATAAATCGATGGCGCGGTCGGATATCTACCAAAAATTTAACTACGCAAAATATTACGCCGGAGAACTTACCGATAAGTTTGGCGAATACAATTACAATTACAACGGGCACGTTTACCTTAAGTCCGACGATGAATTCTCGTACCTGCGCCAGGATCAGCTGGAGCATTTGGTTTATCACACCAGCGAGCAAAACTATGTGGTGGTTTCGCGGGTTTTGTTAAGCCCCATCGATTACCTGATTTCGTTCCCTTATTTGTTTGTATTTTACTTTCTTACCTTGTTGGTCGTGTTAATGGTTGTCAACCAGTCGATTCGCGAGCGAAGGGTATTTTTCGACCTGAAATTTAAAATACAGGCTGCCATTATTTCCATTGTGTTTATTTCGTTACTGGTAGTGGCAGCGGTTACTTTGTTTTATAATGTAAAAGAATACAGGCAGAAACACCAGAACGACCTGAATGAGAAAATGAAATCAATTGCCGAGGAGATTGACCATCGCCTGGAAGACAAAGAAGAAATTACACCTGAACTGGAAATATGGTTACACCGCGAGTTAGCCAAACTTTCAAATATTTTCCGCACAGACATTAATATTTACGGCGTTGATGGCGACCTGATAGCCTCATCACGTTTAGAGATTTTTGAGCGCGGTTTGGTGTCAACAAAAATTAATGCCCGCGCTAATTACGAAGTTTACCAGAATTTCTCCATCAGCTATTTTCAACCCGAGAATATCGGAAAACTGTCGTACCTGTCGGCTTACCGGCCCATAATTAATAACCGGGGAAATTACCTGGGCGTGATAAACTTGCCCTATTTCATCCGGCAAGATAACTATAGCCAGGAAATTTCAACTTTTATTGTAGCCTTTATCAACCTGTATGTGTTGCTGTTTTTAGCCAGTATAATTGCGGCCGTTTTTATTGCCAACCAGATTACGAAACCGCTTGTGGTTATTCAGGAGAATTTGCAAAAAATGCAACTGGGAAAACGTAACGAACCCATTCAGTACAGCCGAAAAGACGAGATTGGAAGTTTGGTGCGCGAATACAATAAAAAGGTTGATGAACTGGCAATTAGTGCCGATTTGTTAGCGCGCTCTGAAAGAGAGTCGGCCTGGCGCGAAATGGCCAAACAAATTGCCCACGAAATTAAAAATCCGCTCACCCCAATGAAACTGAATATTCAGTATTTACAACGCGCCAAGGGACAAAACGAGGAGTACAATGAATTTTTGGAGCGGGTAACCTCAACCTTAATCGAGCAAATAGATAACCTCTCGAATATTGCCACTGAGTTTTCGAATTTTGCCAAAATACCAACAGCTCGTAACCAGGTATTTTGTTTGGCCGAGCAGTTGCGAAAAACCATTGATTTATACGAAACGCACGATCGGGCAAAAATTGAATTCGACACCAACGGGCAAGAGTGCCTCAATGTTAATGCAGACCGCGAACAGCTTTCTCGTGCCATTATCAACCTCATCAGAAATGCAATTCAAGCCATTCCCGAAGACCAAAAAGGAGCTGTTTTGTTAAAGCTTAACAGACGCGAGCACATGGCTGTAATTTCAGTACAGGACAATGGAGCAGGAATACCGCTTGAATTACGCGATAAACTTTTTAGCCCAAGTTTTACTACTAAAACAAGCGGTATGGGCCTGGGGCTGGCCATTGTAAAAAATATTGTTGAGAATTTTGCAGGGAGAATATGGTTTGAAACCGAGCTGGGCGTTGGCTCCACTTTTTTCCTTGAAATTCCGGTTTTTAACGAAAACGATGAGCTGCGCGAAGTTTAAATAAAATAAACATGTGATAAAACAATACGAATGACACCATTATCTTTTAAACAAATAACAGCACGTTTACACACCATCGAATTTCCGGAAATTGATGTGGTTATCGGTATCGGATCGGGTGGAGTGCCTGCAGCCACTATGCTGGCTTATCATTTAAAATCGGAACTGCTTGTAATGACACTGAATTATCGCGACGAGCAAAATAATCCGCGCTACGAGGAGCCGAAAGTGCTGGAAAAAGCCAACTGGAACTTAGCCGGCCAACGTATTTTATTGGTTGACGATGTTTCGGTTTCGGGGAAAACAATGAATGCCGCTTTAAAACAACTAAAAGGGCTGAACGTGCAAACTTGTGCAATGAAAGGGAAAGCTGATTTTGTGCTATTCCCTGAAATAAAAGATTGTGTTAAGTGGCCATGGAAACCCTAAATTGTAATACTGACTAGGGAATAATTTTAATATTTTTACTTGAGGTCTGTTAAATAAAAAACAGCATAAAGTTTGTAACAGGCAAAAGTATTTTCATTAAATTTTAAGTATGAAACCATTAAATTTTTTGTTTGTTTTTGGTCTGATCTACCTCGTTTCATGTGCGCAACCTACATCAAAAGAAGATTACCTAAACAAGTTTAGCCGCTTTGTTCAGCGGGTGGAAGAAAACCACAAAAAATACACCGCTAATGATTGGGAATGGGCCGATAAAAAGTTTGAACGATACAATTCAGAATGGTACATAAACTACCGCGATGAATTTACTTTTGAAGATCAGATAAAAATAAAAGGATTGATTATTAAATACCATGCCTTAAAGAACAAGGAGAGTATTGGCGATTTGTTACACGATCTTTTTAAAGATGATGTAAATAACATTGGCGACAAATTTCAACAATATGTTGATGAAGACCTGGATGAGGATCTGGATAAGATTATAGATGGAGCAACAGAAATTGGCGACTCAGCGGTTAAAGTGTTAGAACAAGTGGTAAAAGAATTAGACGAATCTTTTTAGGGCAAAACCTTGATTTTGGGTGGTTTAAAATAAGCTATAATTTGATTAATTCAAAGGCTTGTGCTATTCAATGCAACGCTCCATTAAGTCTTTTGGAACCGATAAAAACAAAGAGACACTGGCATAAGGTGCCCCCGAAACGGTTGATTTAATCAGGTAGTCGGTATCAGGGCGGGGCAGTGTACTTCCTGATTTAAAGTTTGATTCGGTAACATTGAAATTAATATTGTTGGAGTAGCCAAATTTAGCCTCAAAACCAACCCACCTGTTTATTTTAGTAATAATCCCCACCGTTGCGTCGATGGTGGACTGACGTAGCTGAATACTTTCAGTTTCATTTAAAACGGTATCGTCTACTCGCACGGTATAACTGGTTCCCGATATTTCGGCATTGCAGAAAACATAAAAGTTATTATTCACACGCTTCCAGGCTTTAAATCCCTGGGGCAATAATAAATCAATACCAATTCCATTGGCGTACCGTTTAGAGTAGTTAAACACAGGGTAAATTGATGGTTCGCCAAAGGTATAGCCAAAATATGCCCCAAAAGCGTAATAAGTATTTCGGTCTTTACGTATGGCATACCCCAGGGCAAGCGACGATTTTAGCAGGTCGCCAAATGAAAAGTACTTTTCGTCCTGGATATGAAAGTCGCCGGCCAGGTTCCAGCTGGTTTGCATCACCAGCGAACGGTTGTCGTTCAGGTGAAAAAGTCCTTTCATATCAAGGCCTAATCGCCGCAGGTTCCGGTCGTTTAGTCCCACGTACATTGGATAGTCATCGGGCTCCAGGTCTTCAAAATAGAACTGTTCGTTTACATAACGAAATCCACCGGTAAGTTTAACCCGCTGTTTGTTAATTAAAGGGAATTTTAGCCGGGCAGTAACCGTTCTGTTACCTGTAATTTCAGCCGATCCGTTGCCAATTTCTTCCAAATCGGATGTGGAGGAAATGTTGTACTGAAAAGGTCCTTCCATTTTTAGATAGAAAAAACGAGTGGGAAGGTTGTTTTCAAAATACGGAGTCCAGTCTTCGCGAGAGAGTGTATCTTGTGCAAAACCAGTTGTGCAAAACAAAATTAATATGGTTACCAAAAAATATTTCACAAGGCTAATAACGTTTAATCCTTTCAATTATTTTATTTTTTTAAAACTGTTGCTCCCAGGTTTTCTTTTCCCTTGTTTTTAATAACAACCCAACCTCTTTGCTCCAGTTCTTTTGCGATATTTCTATTTATAAACCCGTGGGTAACAAGTACAACCTGTTTGTTTTGCTCCGCTTTTCTTTCAATAAACGAACATACCCTATTCACTCGTTCTTTGGCCTCCTGAAAAGATTCCGTTCCGGGTTTTTCGAGGCCCATTAGCCACAGCGCACGCGATAAGGAAGTCCAGCCTTTATACGGCAATACCAGCGGTAGCCACACCATGTGCATTTCAAATTCGTTGAGCTCTTTTAGCGATACCAAAATGGCCGAGTCGCCATAAAGTTTTAGTCCAGTGGCAACCGATCGTGATAAGTTGCTAACATAAATGGTATCGGTTAATCTATCCGGCACTTTTTGTAATACGGTATCCGGATTAAACTGGCTGATTGGAGCGGTGTCGTATGCATTGCGAAGCCTGGCTGCTTTTTTTGCACCCATCCATCCATTGTGTTCGAGTTTAACTTCGGCATGCCGGATTAGCACCACTTCCTGTGCATTTATTTGGTGCAAAGGCCACAAGGCTACAAGTATTAAAAGGCTACAAATTACTGTCTTCAAAACAAAAAGCTAAAGTTAAATTGAACTAACGTTTCTTCGCGGCTTTTGTTTAAGGTGGCGGTAACTATGGCCATTTTAAAAGGCGATAACCAAATCCCAGCACCATAGCCGTTGTGCCATTTTGATGAGCTTTCATTATCGAGCCAAACCCGGCCAATATCGTCAAATAAAAGCAGGCCAAGTTCTCCGGTTAAGAGGTAATTTTTAAAATCAATTACTTTAAAACGCAGTTCGCTGTTGAGGTAAGCACTGGCATCGCCATAAAAGCGTGTTTTTCGGAAACCACGCAAGTTTGTTTTTCCATCTAAAATAGCTGCATCGTGAAAATAAAAATCTCCAAATATTTTTTCGCCACCAATGCGCATGGCTAAAACCGTGCGCGGGTATTTGTTAAAACTTAACAAGGTGACTGCCGTTCCGCCAATTTTAGTAAAATTGGGTTCGTTTCCTTGCAGGTTTACAAAGTGCTTAGCTGATGCATTTAGTACAAATCCGCGTGTTGGCCTAAAATCTTTATTCAGATTCTGATATTCGTAATAGCCACCTAAAATGGCATATTGTTTTTGTCCCAGGTTCGCAGGAGAAAGGTTGTTTTGCTCGAAATTGGAAATGAATTTATCTTCCAGGTTTTGTGTGTCGTTCAGCTTCCAGCTGGCGCGTAGCCCAATTTTATGTTCGTTAATGGGGTGGTCTTTATGCAGGTCTTCCTCGTCGTACCGGGCCCAAACCGATTCGCCAAATCGTTTCTGTAGCGAGAAAGCAGCAACAATTCTCTGTTGTTTTGTTCTGAAATACTTATAGTCGTAGCCCGGAAATTCGTTGCTGGTTTCGTTCCCCAACCCGTAATAGTTGGTGGTGTAATTGGGGCCACTAATATCAATTCCAAATATGGCATCTAGTCCATTGTTTGTTGATAGTGATTCAAACTGTGTTTTTATATTAAAAGCTGAGTTTTTTATGGCGTAGTCGCCAATTAAAGAAGTTTTCAGGTCGCGACGGAAACGTTGTTTATACCACGATCGACCATAGCCCAGGTAAACTCCATCGTCGGCATTGTATCCGCCCGAGGCCAGGGGCATTCCAATATCAGGTTTAAAATATTTACGGTCGTATTCATGAATAATTTTGTTATGCGTAAGTTGTTTGTTTGTTCGTCCGATCCCCTTTACTTTTGTACTCTTTTTTAAATCATAAACAACTGTTTTTGCCCTCAGTCCTGATACTGATGAATTATTTACAACAACATCTTTATCTTGTCCGCCAACAATTCGTATTACGGGGCCTTTGTTTACCAATCCGCTTATTTCAAAACGGTCTTCTTCATCTAATCCATAGCAAACCACCTCGCGAGTTTCGTTGGTTTTAATGGTTCGCTGGTAAATTTGTTTCCCCTTGGTATCGTCTTTTTTTATGTGGTAAACATTAATTGTTGTTTCCTCATCATTTATTCGGTTAATTTCAAAAAGATCTCTTCGTTCGGTACCTGCAATATTTACTCTTTTCGAGAGATAAAGGTAGAGCTCACGAGCCATCTCTTCCATATAATCTTTTCGTTTTAACAGGATTTTTGCAGTAGAATCGGCCACCATAGGTTGCACCTCTTTCGGAAAAGTCTGCACTGCTTCGTTAATGGCTTCCGGTGTCATTTTGCTCATCAGCTTGGCATTGGTTTTTTGCCAATCGTTCCAGTCCATCTGGTTTAAAAAGGTGCGATCGAAATAACGGGCATTAAATCCAAGCCCAATAACATATTTTGTTCGGGGCTGAAAGTTCTGGATTTTTGGCAAAATAAATGGCAGCGAGGCAAATCCCGGAAGAATACCCTGGTTTACAAAAAAGGTTTGATCGCGGTCACGCGGAATAGGTTGGTAGGTAGTAAGACCGTCGTTTTTAAATGAAGCCCATCGCCACTGGTCGTCGTGCCGGTCCCAGTCGTTTATGTAAATATCAAGTAAGCGGGCACGTAAAACAGCCAGCTGATCTACCTGGTGGTCTTCGCTTTCAATAATTTTCTCCAATACCTCATCGGTGCCAACAATTTTTTTCGAGTAGCCAAAGCTTTTTAAATCGCGCCGGTCATTAGCCGGTCGTTCTTCAAATAAAAACAAGCCACTGCGCATGTCTTCTTTATAATGTTGAAACAAGGGGTCTTGAGGCACATAAACAAGCTCCGGGTTGGTATGAAAAACTCCGGCGTGCTCTGCCAAAACAGCTGCAGGCAATGCAGAGTAGGGGTTCGAAGCCGAAATCTGATCTTGTACAATATCTTTAGCAAAGGTTATTTTCATTTCTTCGGGTAGCGCTCCCTCTGCAAACTTTTCAAGCGAACGCAATACGTACTGGTGCCCTTCTTCAGTTTCTAATCGAACCGATTTTGTTTGCTGTCCGCCGCCGCGTTTAAGTAGCGTCAGACCATTTTTTTCTTTGCTGATGTCAAAAATACGAGCTTCAACTGGTGTGGCCCAAACCTGGCGGTAGTTGGTTCCCATCCATTTTTTATACCTGTCGGTGGCCAGGTATTGCCGGCTGGCATAAGTTGTATGTGTTGGTTCCTTAAACAGATCTTCGCGCTGGGCATTCAGGCCATCTTGTGTTTCAACATTTTTCGAATATAAAAGCCTGCTGTAAACGGGTTCCTTTGTTCCGTTTTCAATCGTGAAAAAATTAAGTACAACATCGCCGTTTTCACATATATCGATGCGCGAGATACCGGCCTTGCTACTGGCAAACTTTGCTTTTTGGTCGTTTACGTAGCTTTGCTTTACCAACGATCCACTTATAACCTGGTGGATATTGTCGGTTTTAATGTATTGAAGACTGTTCTCTAGTGCCGATGCATAAATTACATTCGGGAAACGGTTTAAAATACTTTTTAACTGGTGACGCAAGTTTTTATAATTGGGGTGAACCAGGTCGTGTTTGCCTCCGAGTGTATTTTTATACAGCGCATACGGAAATCCGAAAATACTGGTAGCAGCAGAAAACTTCCCGCCATGTGGTCCATAAGATTTAATAGGGTGGTAACCGGCCACAATAACCGTTTTGTGCCTGTTGTTACGCAAGGCATCCTGCAGCCAGATAAAAACATCTTCGTCTTCTTCAATGCCACATTTCCCATAACGGGTATCCAATGCGGTTAGCCACCAGTAGGTGTCAATTAAAATAATGGTAAGGTCATCGCTAAGCTCTACTTCAGTGGGCCCCGGGCACCCCCAGTCGGTTGTGTAAAAATTATTTTCAGTAAATGTTTTACCCAATGCCTTGTTAACTTTCTTTGTATGTTTTTTGCCGGTTTTCCATTCGTTTAAACCATTGGCAAACAGCAAAGGGGTGTTTTTATCTTTTAATTGCGGCGAAAAGGTAAAAGCAAATTTATCGTCGTGAGTGGTGTAGCTTGAAAAATTGCCGAGAAATACAAATGAATGTGGCTGAGTAATTTGGGTGAGCTGGCCGATGAAATTATTTTGTGTTTCAGGCTGTTCGCTTGCCGTGTTGCCGGCTAAAAATACGCTGTATTTAATTGGCTGACTTTGAGCAGAAGAGAATAGGCAACAAAACAACACAAGAACAAGCGTATTGATTTTGAGCGATTTTATCTTTGTCAGAAAAAGTTTAGTCATTCGTTGCATATTTTAACAAATATAACCTTTATGCCAAAATGGTTCTTCCTGTTTTATCGCTTAAAAACCACAAAAACAGGCATGCTGTGCAGATAAATATTTTCTTTGAATCAAAAGTAGTTATTTTTAACTTCAGCAAAATTTCGATTAGTGGTGTTTTTTACGGAGTTTTGTTAGGTGTAAACAAATAGCCCATAATGACGGATAAAAGAGGTAATATGAAAATAATAGAAGAGGTTAAAGATTTTACCATAAATTATTACGAGGCCAACGTTTCGTCGTTGCTGAATTACCATTCGATTGAACATACCCGCTTGGTAGCCGATGTTTCGGAACGCATTGCTGAAGCAGAAAAACTGGATGATACAAAAAAAAGTATTGTTGTTGTGGCCGCCTGGTTTCACGATATCGGGCATGCGGTTTCGTTAAAAGACCATGAAACGGAGAGTTGCAAAATTGCTAAGCAATTTTTATCGGAGAAAGGGATGGATGACGCTTTTATTGCAGAGGTAGAGAAATGCATTTGCTCAACAAAAATGGGAGCGCCAAAAAACACATTGCTTGAAGAGATTTTGGGAGATGCCGACCATGCACATGCTGGGATGGATAATTTTATGGAAATTTCGAATTTGCTGCGTAAAGAGATGTGTAACTTTGTGGAGCGAAAGTGTTCTAAATTAGATTATTGGAAACAAACACTGGAGTTTATTCTGGATATAAAATTTTATACCGAATATGCCAAAACAAATTTCGAACCGGTTCGTATTCAGAACATCAAAAGAGTGGAGAAACGCATAAAAAAGTTATCGGTAGAAAAAGCTTCGGAGTTACCCAAAAATGCACCCCGAAGTACGGCCCGGGGTATTGAAACCATGTTTAGGTTAACCGCGCGTAATCAAATAAATCTGAGTTCGATTGCCGACAATAAAGCCAATATAATGCTTACCATAAATGCCGTTTTAGTGTCGGTTTTAATGAGTACCAGTGCTTTAACCTTACGCACAAGCGAACAAAATTTTCTGGTTCCGGGTATGGTGTTACTAATTGGCTGCCTGATTTCACTAATATTTGCTATCCTGTCGGTAATCCCAAAGTTTGGAACCGGAAATTACAGCAACGAAGATTTTAAAAAGCGTAAACTAAACCTCTTGTTTTTTGGCAACTTTTTTAAAATGCCCTACGAAACTTACGAGAAAGGTGTAAAGGATATGATGAACGATTACGATTATTTGTACGGTACACTTACCAAAGATCAATACAATTTGGGTAAGGTTTTGGCCAAAAAATATAAGTTGCTCCGCTATTCCTACAATGTGTTTATGATTAGTTTTGTGAGTGCAGTAATTACTTTCTTAGTTGTTTACGTTTCTAAAATGTAGTTCTTTAAGCTCATCAATGCCAAAACTTGAAAGAACATATAAAGGTGCCATGCGCCGCTACCAGCTTAAATTGTTGGTATTTTCACTCGTGTACTGGAACGTGGTAATACGTTTTGCCATTTTTATGCGCATGCTGGGAGCCCGCGACCATCACATGGCAGATATGCTTTCGAAAGGCATGACTTTTTTGGTTGATGAAATCGTTTCTTCGTCGGTAGTAATTTCTGTTTTTGCAACATTAAGTTGGTTTACCTTAAACATGGTTTATCCGCATTTAGTGCGCAATTTTAAAATGAGGCGTCTTACTGTGGGTGTTGTAATGCTTGATATTATCATCTTTTTGGTTATAAGTATTTTGCTCGGAATTGTGCATTACAGTGTTTCAAAAGACCTGAGCCTTACGGAAGCTATTAATCACTTGCCGCGCTTTTTGTTTAACTCAACCATTCTGTTTTTTCTGATTGTATTATTTATCGGGGGGTATGTTTACCAGTTAATAAATACATTATTTCATCAGATTGGTTATGCGCCGCTCGGAAAAATAATGATGGGATATTATCAAAAACCGCGGGAAGAAGAATTGATTTTTATGTTCCTTGATTTACAATCATCAACAGCGGTTGCCGAGAAACTGGGGCACGAGCGGTACAGTTATTTTATTCAGGATTGTTTTAAGTGTGTTTCAAACTCGCTGCTGGCTACCCGTGGAAGGGTATATCAATTTGTTGGCGACGAAGTGGTTATTAACTGGGATGCCAAAAAGAAATCGTGTTTTAAGCGAGCGGTTGATTTTTATTACCTCTATGAAAAAGCATTGAGTAAGCGACGAGCATACTTTGAAGAACATTATGGCATGATGCCCGTTTTTACGGCTTCGTTGAACGTGGGCAAGGTTATGGCAGCCGAGGTGGGCGAAATTAAGCGCGAACTGGCCTTCCATGGCGATGTTTTAAATACGGCAGCCCGTATTCAGAAACAATGTAAACGCTACCGAAAGCGGGTTTTGGTAACCCGTGAATTTGCTGTTCGCTTAATTAAAAACACCAGGGAATACAAAATTGAATACGTTGACCTGGTTAAATTCTTTGGAAAGAAAAAATCGATTAAAATTTACGAAGTACACAAAGTTGATTGATGGGTAGTGGCCATTAAACATCAAACTCTTTATGCGAAAGCTGAAGGTTTTCAGCATTCTCCAAACGCGGCAAAAGGGTGTCTTTCTTTTTCTGAAAACGTTGCATCCTACGCAAAATCTTATCCAGCATTTTTACTGCTTTTGCAATATACAACCCTTTGTTTAGCATTACACATTCGGCACGGTTTGCTGCAGCAGCATCGGTAATTTCGGCGCGCGATGGTACCCCTTTTTTTGCCAGGTTTTCCAGTACCTGTGTTGCCCACACATCCGGAATATGGGCAGCTTCGCATATTCGTAAAATTTCTTCCTGGATGGATGCAAAATTGTTCCAGCCGGTTTCTATAGCAAGATCGCCACGAGCAATCATTACGCCAATCGGGTAGGTTTCCATACCTTTAAGCAAAATTAGTGGCAGGTTTTTAAATCCTTTTTGAGTTTCAATTTTAAAAATTATTCCTATCCGTGCATCCAATTCGCGCAGCTCGTCAATCAATTCCTGCACATCGTTTTCCGAGTTTACAAACGAAAAATTAACCACATCGGCATGCTCCGCAACAAAGGCCAGGTCTTGCTTGTCTTTTTCTGTTAGTCCGCTAATTTTTAAATCAGAATTGGGGAGGTTTATTCCTTTGTCGGCTTTTAGTTTGCCGCCATTGTCGCGGGCATAAGTAATCTTAATTTTTAGTGCTTCAGGTAAAACCTCTTCAATCGTTCCCTCAATTTTTCCATCATCAAAATAAATAGGTTCGCCCCTTTTAACATCCTTAAAAATAGCGGGCAAGGTGCACGAAATATGTGCCGGTTCAACAAGGCTTCCATCATCGGCAATCACGGCATTTTCTCCGGCAACAGGATGCTTTGTTAGCAGAAGCGTATCGTCAACATGCAGGGTAATATACTGTTCGAGTGGAAGTAATTCGCCTGTTTTAACAATTTCCTTACCCGATTTTTTGGTACGCCTTAAAACCAGTTCGGTACCCGAAGTAAGGTAGGCCGAGTCGTAACAAACTCCCCAACGCCCTTCTCCCTCGCGTCCTTCCATGGTAATTTTGCATTTTTTGTTTCTGCTATCGGTAAAAAAAATTGCAGAATGGCGTTTTACATTGGCCAGCCATTGCGTATCAACCGGAATTACCGCATCAGGAGCAGTTGCTGGACGCTCTGAGCCTTGTGGTGCCAGCCATACGCGTGACGGTTTAATTACCTGTCCCAACACATTGCGCGCGGGTTTTATCCGAAGTACCTGAGGCCCGGGTTTAATTTCTCCGGTGCGTAATTTAGGACCACCCAAATCCATCATTACTTTACAATTTTTTTTCAGGGTCTTTTTTGCCTGTTTTACGTTGGCAATCATTCTACTCCACTCTTCAGGGCCATCGTGCGCGCAATTAATACGGGCACTATTCATCCCCAGTTCCATTAAATTTTGCACAAAATTGTAATTGTCGGCAGCCTCACCGGGCAAGGTAACCATAATGCGGGTCAATCGTTTTTTCGATTTATAGCCAAACAATAATTTGGTATTCCTTTTAAGTAGTTTTCGGCTTTCGTGAATACGCACAACGCCGGGTATATCCTCAGTTGTAGGGTTATTTTGCAAATGGTTTATTATGGTTTTTATGGAAAGCAGGCTATCCATTACATGGGCTTCAATGCTGGAAAGACTGGGTAATCCTAACTCGCGAAGCTGTTGTTGCAGTTCATCGATGTTAAAGGTGCGAAATGCCAGATAGTGCACCAGGTTTAGTGCACTTCTGCGGTAAACAGGCAGCACCCGCAATATATGTTCAGAGTAATTGTTTTCAAGCGTTTTGGCTTTATCAATTATTTCGCTCAGCCGTACATTAATCTGCTGTAAAACTTCCGGGTTGAATTTCATAACAAGAAAATTAAGAGAAATGAAAATACGCTTTTTTTATGAATCAAGAGCCGGAAATGTAACTCATAAAGTATTAAATTTTACTGGTTTTCACCTCACGCATTGTTTTTATCATTTCACGAAAGTTTGTCGCTAAACTACCTCGCCGCCGTTTTATTTTAGTCCTGAAAACAAACCGAGAGCCTTGCGGTAATTGAAGCATCATGCTGAAATTCAGAGCTGAAAATCAGAAAAATGAAGTGCAGTATTGAAGCAATGCCTCGAAAATAAACAATGCTAGCAACATGAAAACAAGTATTATTGTGTGTGCCTACAACGAGCAGGATACCATTTTTAATGTGGTAGCTGCCTGTTGTAAACACAACCCCGAAGCTGAAATAATTGTAGTTGACGATGGTTCAACGGATGATACCGAAGTGGTATTGGAAACCCTGTCGTTTCATTACGATTTTGCTTACCTAAAATTGACTGAAAACCATGGGAAAAATTATGCAATGGCCTATGGAGTTGAATATGCCACCAATGAAATTATCCTGTTTTTTGATGCAAATGTCACCGAGGTTCGTAAAGATCATTTTTCAGCAATGCTAACTCCGTTGGTCTCGGGTAAGGCCGAACTTGTTGTCGGTTCGCCTTCAGGTCTTACTGTAGATTTTAGCTTAAACCCCTACAAAACACTTTTGGGGCAAAAAGCGCTGCTTAAAAAAGATGTGCTGCCAATACTTAAAGATATAAGCGAAATTCGTTATGGTGTTGACACCTACATTTTGCTGCACTACCAAACGTTGGGTAAACGCATTCATTTTGCGGCTCTTCATGGTTTGCAAATCCCAACTGAAGCGCTTGAAACCCCGCAGTTAAATACTTCTGCCACAGTGCATAACGAAACTTTTGAGGTGGCCCATGCCTTACTGTCGAACATTGACCTGATGACCAAGCGTTTACAGAATAATATTCAGAAAACACAAAACTATACTCAATCCACCATTACAAGTGTACAAATTGAACTTAACCACCGAATGAAAATATTAAAAGACCGGGTGGGAAGTATTGAAATGAAATCGCTTAAAAATGCATTTCAAGAAGCAGTTTAACCATTTCAAGAAGTTTTAACAAGCGCCTGTTATTCAGGTATATACTTTTGTTGTACAAAAAAGAAACAATTAAAAAAACAGTCATAAAAATGAAACTCAGAAACTTTTTTATTGGAATGATTGCCATTGCTTTTGCATTTACAGGTTGCAAAACAACAACTGGCGACGAGCCTCAAGCCAAAACAGTTAAATATGTGAAGGTGGAAACCATTAATGGCAGCACCACGCAAAGCAAACTGACACTGAATGGTAAGATTAAAGAAAAAAGTCTTACCTCTTTGTCGTTTCGTGTGGGTGGCCCGCTATTGAAACTGAATGTAAAACAAGGTGATTATGTACGCGCGGGGCAGGTAATTGCACAAATTGATAAACGCGATTACGAGTTGCAGGTGCAAACCACAAAAGCACAGTTCGAGCAGCTTGAAAGCGAGTACAATCGTTACAAACAATTAATCGAGCAAAAAAAAATCCCGGAAAACACATTCGAAAAGGTAAAATCGGGGTATCTGATGGCAAAAACCGCCTTCGAAAATGCTCAAAATCAGTTATACGATACCGAGTTAAAAGCTCCTTTTTCGGGTTATATTTTTGAAAAATTTACCGAAAATCATCAAACGGTTGCTCCCGGCCAGCCTATTGTTTCAGTTATTGATAACTCAAAACTCGAAGCTGTTGTTTGGGTTTCAGAAAGCCAGTTACAACGGGTGAAAAGCGATAAAGAAAGCTTGTTAACAGTTGCCAATGCCGGTGTTCGGAACTTGCCAGTTAAGCTGCTAAGTATTGGTGAAAAAGCTATGGACGATGGACTTTACGAAGTGAAATTCTTGTTCGAAAATAAAGAGGATATGAAAGTAGCACCGGGTATGACCGCCGAAGTTACTTTAATGTGTATGGCTCTGAACAACCAGATTTCGGTTCCCAGTTCGGCATTGTTTCACGAAAAGGAAAATGATTTTGTTTGGGTGTATAACCCAGGTAGCCAACAGGTTGAAAAACGAGAAATTACGATAGCAAAAGGTGGATCGCAAGGACGGGCATTTATTCACTCGGGCCTAAAAGATGGCGAACAGGTGGTAGCAGCCGGTGTACATTATTTATATGAGGGACAAAAAGTGAAGTTGGTTAAAAAACCATCGGTAACCAACGTTGGAGGGCTGTTGTAATGCTGGAAAAATTATTGAACCAAAAGGCAATGATTACCACCATACTGTTTGCAGTATTGATTGGTGGTTTTATTGCCTATACAAACATTGGGAAGCTGGAGGATGCCGAGATACCAATTAAATCGGCAATGGTAATTACGGTTTATCCCGGGGCAACAGCCCATGAGGTGGAGCTGGAAGTTACCGATGTATTGGAAAAACAAATCCAGAAACTGGAGAACATCGATGAAATTACTTCGGTTTCGCGTCCCGGTGTTTCGTTTATCACCATTGAGATTGATCCTGTAGTAAAAACGCCGCAGTTACCCCAACTTTGGGACCACCTGCGCCGAAAAGTAAATGATGTAAAGGGCGAATTGCCACAAGGCGCTTACGAGCCGATTGTAAACGACGACTTTGCAGATGTTTATGGTATTTTGTATGCTATTACAGCCGAGGGGTACTCGCACAAAGACCTGATAAAGTACACCGAATTTATTGAGCGTGAATTGTTGAGCGTTAACGGCGTTCGTCGTTCGCAGGTGTTTGGGAAAAAAACCGAAACCATTGATGTGGTCTTCTCGTCCGAAAAATTAGCCGGCCTGAACATTAACCCGATGATGATTGCTTTGGCCATGCAAAACGAAACAGCAATTATCAATCCTGGTTCCATTGTAACTGGTACCGAATCGATACGGGTTGGTGTTGGTGATAAAATCTCGTCGGTTGAGGATATTGAAAATTTGTTGATACAGGTGCCTGGCGGTGGTAACTTTCGCTTAGGCGATATTGCAACAGTTGAACGTTCGTATTTGGAGCCTATGCAGGAGGCTTTGTACTATAACGGGAAAAAAGGATTGACTCTTGGGCTTTCAAACGAAAGTGGAATTAACGTGGTAAAGCTTGGCGCAAGACTTGACCAAAAGCTGGCCCAGCTGGAAAAAGAACTGCCGGCAGGTATTGAAGTAAATCAGGTATACTACCAACCCGACCGCGTTGACGCTGCCGTAAAAAACTTTATGTGGAATCTTGTAATCTCAGTTGCTATTGTAATTGTGGTGCTTATGTTCTCTATGGGTTTACGTTCTGGCTTGCTTATTTCAAGCGGTTTGGTGTTTACTATTTTAGGAACTCTGATTGTGATGATGGCAATTGGTTTGCCCTTGCACCGGGTAACCCTTGCTGCAATTATTTTGGCAATGGGTATGCTGGTTGATAACGCCATTGTTGTGGCCGACGGTATTTTGGTTGATCTAAAATCAGGAATGGATCGTAGCAAGGCCTTTGTTCATACGGCTCAAAAAACGGCCCTGCCTTTGTTGGGAGCAACAGTTGTTGCAATTTTGGCATTCTTACCCTTGCGAATGTCACCAAATATGGCAGGCGAATTTCTTTCATCCTTGTTTACGGTGCTCATTATTTCGTTGTTCTTGAGTTGGGTGTTTGCCATGATTCAAACCCCTTTCAACGCTAAATTCTTTTACCGTAAAGAGCGTCCGAAAGGTGAAAAAGCAGAGCACTACGACTCCAAATTCTATCGTGGTTTTGGAGCCATGTTAGCATGGAGTATCCGTAATAAATATGTTTTTTCGGCCGGTGCCCTGGCTGTTTTGGTTATCGCGTTCTGGTCCTTCCGTTTTGTAACGGTTGATTTTATGTCGAAAATAGATTACGACCAGTTTTATGTAGAATATTATTTGCCTCAGGGAGCCGATATTGAAGCGGTAGAGGCTGACCTGCTTCAAATACAGGAAGATATTTTAGAGATGGAAGGCGTGCATTCGATTACCGCTGCTGTTGGACGCCCGCCTGCACGTTACCAGTTGTTACGTTTGTTGGCAACAGGTGGTTCAAACTACGGCGACTTAATCATTCAAACGGAAGAAATCCAGCGTATCGAATCGCTTATTCCCGAGGTGGAAGCCTACCTGAACGAAAACTATCCCGATGCCTTTTTCCGTACAAAAGAGTATGGAGCGGCATTCTCCGACTCTGATGTTGAAGTGGAATTTACTGGCCCCGATCCGGCTGTACTAAAAGACCTTGCCAACCAGGCAAAACTTATTATGCATGCCGAACCAACTGCCATAAATGTTGACGATAACTGGAAAAACCAAACCAAGAAGATTGTTCCACTCTATTCGGTTGAACGTGCGCAGCCGCTTGGTTTAAGCCGTTCGGACATGGGTAATTCCATTTTGGTAGCTACCAACGGTATGCCAATCGGAGCCGTTTACGAGGGCGACAAAATGCTCCCAATTGTGATGAAAACATCTAACAATGTGGCAACTAATACCGAAGAAATATTGAACATACCGGTTTGGGGGCAACAAAGCACCTCAAGTGTACCCTTGTCTCAAATTGTTGACAGTTTAGAATTGCATTGGGAATACGAACTGATAAACCGCTTGAACAACGAGCGTTCGATACAAGCCCGTTGCGATGCTCAAAAAGGATATACTGCCGCGCAGGTGCAGGCAAAAATACAGGCGCAGGTAGAAGCTATTGAACTTCCGGCAGGTTACAACATGCGCTGGGAAGGAGCTACAGCACAATCGGGCGAAGCTAATGCCGGCTTGTTTATGTTCTTGCCGCTGGCGCTGGGGTTAATGGCCATTATTATTATCGGTCTGTTCAATAACCTGAAACAACCGCTGATTATAGGTATGGTATTTCCCTATGCTTTTGTAGGTATTGTAATTGGCCTGGTTAGCACTGGCACCTACCTTACTTTTGCCGGAATTATTGGTGCGCTCGGGTTAATTGGTATGATGATTAAAAATGCTGTGGTACTGATGGATGAGGTGAATTTTAATCTTAAAGCAGGGAAAAGCAGGTTGCAATCCACCATTGATGCTGCCATGTCGAGGCTACGTCCTGTAATGATGGCATCGTTAACCACCATTTTAGGAATGAGCCCCTTAATCTGGGATCCAATGTTTAAGTCAACCGCCATTGTAATTATGTTTGGCCTGGCAGTTGGCTCAGTTATCACCCTGGTTGTTGTACCCGTACTTTACACTGTGCTATACAAAGTTGATGGAAGTAAATTGAGAAATACATCTGCAATAGTTGAAAAACAAGGCATTTAATAGGGGATGTAAGGATTCCTTCCCTGATTTTGTCAACGACAGAATCTACCCTCCCGGTTTTGGGGAGGGAAAGGGAAGGGATTATAAAATCCCAAAGAGGTTAAACAGATAAATTCAGATTATAGAAATTATGAATCAATCAATAAAACATATAACAAGCACGCTTGTTGTTTTTCTTTTGGTGTTTGGCAAAACCCATGGGCAAAAAGTAATGACCCTTGAGGAATGTCGCCAACAAGCTGTTGAATACAACAAGGAGTTGAAAAAGGCAGTATTGCAAAACAAAGAAGCCCTGGTTAATCAGGAGGTGGCCCGAACCGCATATTTGCCAAGTATTAGCGGTAGCCTTACGGGAATGTATGTTCCGGGTGTTGATGTCGACCTCTCGGGAGGAGGGTTTTTGCCAACTGCCGAAAGTGAGGCCGCTGCCCTGGCAGGTGATTTTGGCACCAGTAATATTTGGAATCCCGGATTTCCTCTCGCAATTGATAACCTTTCGCTAATATACGGCGGACTGAGTGTTGAACAGCCTGTTTATGCAGGCGGGAGAATTAAATATTCTAACCAACAGGCCGATGCGGGTGTCTCAATAGCCGGGCATGCATTAAATCTTAAATACTCCGAAATAATTGAAAATACCGACCAGGCCTTTTGGAATGTGGTCGCCGTTGAAGAGAATATAAAAACCGCCCGGGAATATATTAAAATGCTGGAAGAGCTTGAAGAACAAATGCGTGCAATGTATGAGGTGGGTTTACAGCCGGCCAGCGAAAAACTGCGTGTAAGTGTTCAGAAAAACGAGGCAGAATTAAATTTGGTGAAAGCCAATAACGGCCTGAAGATTGCAAAAATGTACCTGAACCAGATTTTAGGACAGCCTTTAGATACCGATATTAATGTGAGCCACAATGTTGGTGCAGATGTGCTGTTGTTTGATTTGGCAGATGGGGTAACGCAGGCAGTAAATCAGCGCAGTGAAATAAAAATTCTGGAAAAACAAAAAGAAATATCGGAACTGGATGCAAAAATTACACGTGCCGACTACCTGCCAACTGTTGGAGTCAGCGCTCAGTACACCAACTTTTACATCAACGATTTAAATGAAAGTTTTGACCCCCAGCCAATGTTGGCAGCTTCGGTTACTATCCCAATTTTTCAGTGGGGACAAGGTAAAAAGAAGCAACGTGCTGCTCAGTTACGCATTGAGCAGGCACAAACCGATTTGGTACATACAAATGATTTGATTAATCTTGAAGTGATGCAAGTGCGCGTTCAGGTGGAAGAAGCCTACGAATCGATTAAAATAGCAAAGAAAAGTGTTGATGAAGCTGCCGAAAGCATGGCAGAAACAAAAGCCAGTTTTGAGGTAGGACTGAATACAACAACCGACATGCTAAATGCCCAGGCCAGGTGGGCGGCAGCAAAATCGCAATTAATACAGGCAGTGGCCGGGTTTAAAGTGCTTGAAACAAAGTGGGAACGGGTAACAGGCAATTTGTATGCACCAGATGGGGAGCCAGTTTCGCAATTGCAATAAAAAACAGAAGAGACGGAACGATTTTACGATATAGAGCAGCTACAGGTTAAATGAAGTGTATTAAATACCATAACAATAAAAAACGAACACTGGCAACCCGCTTGCCCAGTTATCATCCGCTAAATATTTTGGTGCGCTTTGTTATAATTGGTGTAATAGCTGTGGGTAGTTTGCATTTGTTGTTGGCGGTAGTGCCAGAGCCCGAGCCCGAAGGGTATAGTGGGCCACCCGCAATTATCTATATCGTAATGATTATAGGGTTTAATGTTGCGGCCGAGGTTCAAATTCTTTTGGATAATATATTGGAGCGCGTTTTGCCGGTACCCAAAAAAATTAAGCTCCGGATAGCCTTGCAAATCTCGCTGGGCTTGCTTACACTTGTTGCCGCTCATTCGTTACTTATGCGTTTCTTACATCCGCAAATTCTGGAACGAGAATCAGAATCGGGTGTATTTATGGGTATTTTAACAGGATTGGTATTTGTGCAAATGGTAGCCAACTCGCTTACAATTGCGCGGCTTACACAAAAAATGCTTGATACACAGGAGGAAATGGCAGAAATAAAACGCGAAAAACTTCGCATGGACTATAACTCGCTGCAAGACCAAATTAATCCACATTTCTTATTTAATAATTTGAGTGTATTAAAATCATTGATAACATACGACCAGGAGTCGGCTCTTAATTTTACCGAAAATTTTACCGATGTGTACCGTTATGTGCTTCAAAGTAAAGACAAACGTTTGGTGAAACTGACCGAAGAAATGGAATTTATGAAGGCCTACTATGGTTTGCATAAGGAACGCCTGGGAGATGGTTTGATTGTGGAAAAAGATTTCCCGGAAGTTTATTGGGATAAAGAAATTGCACCCTTGACAGCTCAACTATTAATGGAAAATGCAATTAAACACAATATAACCAGTAAAGAAACGCCCTTGCGGGTAAAGGCTTATATCGAGGATGATTATCTAATCGTTTCAAATAGCATTAACCGGCGCGAATCGTCATATTCCACCAAAACAGGCCTGAAAAACCTGGTAAAACGCTACGCACTGTTAACCGAGCGCGAGGTGGTAATTCAGTATAACGAAGAACGGTTTGAAGTTAAAGTACCTTTGCTATAATTGCGAAGCAGCAAAATTGTACAAATGCGACATGTGTTACAAACGGTTACAATAAAATCAGTGATATTGCAAGTTAAACAGGTTTTGGCTTAGGATTAAAAGTTAACATTAAATGTAAAGTTGTGAGAGTTATAATTGTTGAAGACGAGCTGCATAACTATCGATTGTTAAAGGGGATGATTGAAAAAATCAGACCGGAATGGCAAATTGATGAATGGTTTGAAAGTGTTAAAAGCACGGTAGCCTGGTTAGAACAAAATCCGCCACCCGATGTAATTTTTATGGATATTCAACTAACTGATGGTATCAGCTTTTCAATATTCGACCAGGTTGAGGTAACTAGTATGGTAATTTTTACCACGGCCTACGACGAGTATGCTTTACGTGCCTTTCAGGTAAACAGTATCGATTATTTGCTGAAACCAATAAAAGAGGAAAAACTCCGTACGGCCATCGAAAAATTCGAACACATTTTTCAAACTACTAACTCGTCAGCTGAATCAAAACCCGATTACAAAGAACTTTTGGAAGCCATTACGGCAGGCGAAAAAAAATACCGCAACCGCTTTCTTATTTCGGGTGTTACCTCGTATTTTAAACTCGATGTTAAAGATATTGCATGGTTTTACACCGAGAACCGGGTAACCACTGCTGTTACCTACCAGGGGAAGGAACACGTTGTTGATTTAACCATCGAGAAACTGGAAGAACAATTAAATCCCGAGGAATTTTTTCGAACCAACCGGAGTACAATCATTCATATCAACGCTATCCGGAAATTCGAAAATCATTTTGGAGGAAAGTTAATACTGCGTCTGATTCATCCTTTTGATGAGCCCATAATTATTAGCCGCTTAAAAGCCACCGAGTTTAAAGAGTG
The DNA here is from genome assembly GCF_963676735.1 of uncultured Draconibacterium sp. NCBI lineage: Bacteria > Pseudomonadati > Bacteroidota > Bacteroidia > Marinilabiliales > Prolixibacteraceae > Draconibacterium > uncultured Draconibacterium sp. The sequence continues at coordinate 5,082,381 of NZ_OY781464.1, forward strand.
GGTAGGGAAGTAAGTAAAACAAAGGTACTATTAATAGTTTATCATATATTTGACCACATTTTCAACAAAGAATGAAACAAAGAGATCAGTTATACGAAGAAGCAATCGCAATGATTGAAGATGCAACTCCCCAAAAAGAAAGTATTCTGTACCACAACATTTATTCGTTAAAAGTTAACGGTGGTTATCCGTTTTCATCGCAAAAAGAAGTGCGCGAATTGGTTAATTTTTTAAATTCATACGATTAAAAAACGTTAATCAAATCTACCCCTTAAAGATAGGATTTAACTGTTTTTTTATAGCTTGAGTTTAAACACAAGATTGAACCAAACGAAATGAAAAAGACTACACTTAAAACCTGTCCATTTCTTGTCATCTTATTTTTATTTTTGAATCTATCCCCTGTTAAGGCGCAGGAAAATGATACTCGGGAAACACCTAAAGTTGCCCTTGTTTTAAGCGGAGGAGGTGCCAAAGGTCTGGCACACATAGGTGTGCTAAAAGTATTGGAAGAAGCCGGAATTAGACCGGATATTATTACCGGAACAAGCATGGGAAGCATTGTTGGGGCGCTTTATGCCGCCGGGTACACTTCTGATGAGTTGACGGAAATTAATAAAAACGCAAATTGGGACCAGCTGCTTACCGACAAAGTAAAATTGTTAAGTGTGGCGATGGATGAGAAACAGGAAACAAAAAAATACCTGTTTGAAATTCCAATAAGAGACAAAAAGATTAACCTTCCGGCCGGACTAATCGAGGGACAACACCTTGAGGCTTATTTTTCAGAGTTGCTATGGCCGCTTACTTCACAAACCAATTTTAACCAACTGCCCATTCCATTTCATTGCATGTCGGTTGATATGATTTCGGGAGAGACAATTGAACACAGCTCCGGAGATTTGGTACAGTCGATTCGTGCAAGCATGTCCATTCCAACCGTATTTTCGCCAATGAAAATGGATTCGTTGCTTTTGGTTGATGGAGGGGTAACCTGCAATTTCCCGGTTCAGGAAGCCATTGATATGGGGGCCGATATTATTATTGGAGTTTATGTTGGTTTTCAGGAAGATGTTACCGCTGATGAAATGACCTCAATGACTGATATTCTGCAGCGCTCAATTGCCCTAGCCGGTATTGTTGATGCCAAAGAGCAGTTTCTGAAATGCGATATTTTAATTGTTCCCGACCTGGGTGAATACTCTGCAGGCGACTTCTCAAACGGAGTAATAATTCAGCAACTGGGCGAAGAGGCTGCCCGCGAAAAATTTACCGAGATAAAAAAACTGGCCACTAAATATAATCGTACGTTTCAGACCCTCGAAAAAATAGAACAGCCTCGTAAAATTAAAATTACCGATTTTGAAGTTGATGGATTACAATACCTCAGCAAAAGTTTTGTTTTGTCGAAATCGGGGCTTGAAAAGGGAGATTCGGTAAGTTACAAAACCATTGATGAGGCTATTGATTTTATGTACGGGTCGCGGCATTTCGGAAAACTTACCTATTCGCTAAAAGAAGATCCTGAAAATGATGGCTATATTCTGGTATTTCAGGTGAAAGAAAACCCAAGGGCCATGTTTAAACTTGCTCCAAATTACGACGACGATTTGGGGGTTGGAATTGTAACAAATTTCACTTTGCGAAACATGATAGCACCTGCAACACGCATGTTGTTATCCTTTAATATTGCCGAAAATCCGGGAATGGAAATTATGCTGAACAAATTTGTAGGCAAAAAGCAACGTTTATCCGATTATTTTTTCGCGAGCAGCTATTCCTATAAACTTCCTTTTTACGATTTGGGGAAACGACTTGGGAATTATAAACGCGGGTATTTTGAAGGGGGGTATGGCTTGGAGTATTTGTTTGGATTGAATAACCAAATTGGCGGCAATGCTTTTTATAAATACAACCGGCTTACGCCCCGGGCCGATTTACAATCTATATATCCTGAAGCTGATTTTGAATACCTGAAAGCGCACGACTGGGGCTACCAGTTGTACTATAAAGCAAACACAACCGATGACCTGTATTTCCCCAAACGAGGCATCAAATTTAATATCAGGTTTCAGCACGTTTTGTCGGCCAACAGCCACATGAAACTTAAACATTTTGATGAACGTGATTATTTTGTAAAAGCAATAAACGAGCCTTATGCAACGCTGATGCTCGAACATAACTGGTACAAAACCTTTGCAAAGAAGTTTACTTATAACTTTGGCGTAAGTGGAGGCTTAAGTACAGAAGAATCGGCATCAAACGGAATTTTTATGCTTGGAGGCTCGCAGTTTGGCCGAAACAAATTGCAGTTTATTGATTTTGCCGGTTTCAACTTTGCTGAAGTGTATGCCTATAATTTTGCATTTTTAAAATCGGCAATTGACTGGGAATTTGCCACAGGAGTGCATTTTACAGCCATTGCAAATGTAGCGGCAACAGCAAATACTTACGAAGATTTGGTTGAGCAAATTGCTTCTAATCCTTTTGAAGACAGTATCTTCGGCTACAGCTTCGGATTTAAATACGAATCCCTACTGGGACCAATGCAATTAATGGTTTCTGGAAATAACCAGGATGATGAATCGCGTTTTCATTTTAGCATAGGATTTCCTTTTTAACGGATTTCAATTAGTTCGAGTTTAAGGGAAGTCATGCACGATGGACTTGCTTTTTGTAATTCTTACAAAATCTTTCTATTTTTAAAATCATTCAAAAAAAAATAGTTTTTTTGCAATCAGAATTACGTAATAAACTAACTAAAAAAATAATCATGAGAGATCGAAGAGAATTTCTGAAAATTACTACCGCCGGAGCAGCAGGTGTAATTGCCCTGGGAACATATGCTTGCCAACCATCTAACAAAAAAGCAGCCGATCAGGCAGTAAGCAAAAGTGCCGCTATGGGAGTTGGACTTCAACTGTATTCCATTCGCGATGCAATGGCAGCCGACACCATGGGGTCGTTGAAGAAGATTGCCGATATGGGTTATAAATTTGTTGAAATGGCAGGTTATGCCAATGGCAAATTTTATGGAATGGCACCAGCCGAGTTTAAAAAAGCGGTGGAAGACCTGGGCATGAAAATAATAAGTAGCCATACCATGGTTGAAGCTGAAGGAATAACCATGGAAAATGCCAAAAAAATGGCCGACGACCATGCTGCTGTTGGCGTTGAATATTGTGTGCAGCCATGGGTAAATGAACCCGACAGAAACGTGGAAAGCTACAAGAAAATGATTGCCGACTGGAATAAAGTTGGAGAAATAATGAAAGCCGTTGGTATCCAGTTTGGCTATCACAACCATAATTTCGAGTTTCTCCCAGTTGACGGATTGGTTCCGTACTACGATATATTCCTGAAAGAAATGGATGCTGACCTGATAACCATGGAGCTGGATATGTATTGGGCCACTAAAGCCGGACAAGACCCTGTTGAAATGTTTAACAAATATCCCGGACGCTTCCAATTATTCCATTTTAAAGATGGATCGAAAAAAACAGAACCATATTTTGATGTGGTAAAAGACGACATAACGTCGGTTGGAGCAGGTTATATCGACTTTAAACGCATTTACGAAGCCCGCGAAACAGCAGGAATGAAATACCTTTTTGTTGAAGACGATAACCAGGGCAACGGATTGCCCTTTGAAGGTGTAAAAACAAGTATTGATAATATTAAATCAAAAGTATTTGCTTAAGCTGTAAATGGCTTTGCATTAAAACCGGGTTCTTTCGAATCCGGTTTTTTTTTTGGGGACAAGCCCTCAATGTTATTTCACATTAAAATTTGGGGGATTTAATAAAAAAAATCTACTAAGCATTGGCAAAAAGCCATTACATTTGCATTAATGAATGAATGTTCATTTATTAATACAGGTGAATAAGAATGGCACGAATAACAGATCAAACTAAAATTGAACGCCTAAAACAGTCTACCATGAAACTGGTGGTAGATCGTGGTTTTGGAGGAGCCTCTGCCGCGTTAATCGCCAAAGATGCCCAGGTGGCTTCGGGGTATTTTTATATGCATTACAAGGGCAAATACGAGATGGTAAATGCCATTTTGCAAGAGGTTTATGCCGAGGTATTTGGAATGTTTGAAAAATTAATTGGCCAGGAACAACCATTTCTGAAAACCATTGAGGAATTGGTTCGGCACTTTGTAAATGTTGCCAACCACGAGCCCATAAAGGTGAAATTCTTGTATGTGCTTACCAATGATTACAATTTTATCATTGAGGAACAAATTCACAAAAATACATTGAAACTGATTGAGCGCTTAATAAAAATGGGCCGCGAAAAGGGCGATTTGGATAAAACACTAAACGTTGAGGATTTGTACCTGGTGTTAATTATTACCACCATTCAGTTTATCAACCAAAAATACAAATACAGCAACCAGGAATTAATTTCAGAACAAGATGTATTGCATCTGTTAAAATTGATTTTCAAATTTTTGAAATAACAAGACCTGAACTTCCTGTAAAAAAGAACAGCGAGAAAATGAAATCAACTCACCCAAAAAAATTAATGTTAAGCCTAATGGTGTTTTTTGCAATGGGCTTATCGGCTTTTGCCCAACCTGGCGGTCAGCTACTTTCCTTTAGCCAGGCCATGCAAATAATGCTTGAGCAGAATCCGGCCTTGCTGCGCCAGAAAGAAGAAATCAGGCAAAAAGAATACGAAATAAAATCAAAAAAAGGCTTACGGCTGCCAAGGGTTTCACTAAATGCCACAGCAATGGCAATGTCCGATCCTTTGCATCTTGATTTAACCCCTGTAAGCGAGGCAATTACGCCGCTCTATCAAACTCTTGGTAGCTATGGCGTATTTAGCGGGGTGGCCAATCCCGATCCTTCAACCAGTGCTCTTTTACCAGTTCTCGGCGACGACATGAGTACCGCTATTGTGCGCCAGCAATTGCTTGAGGCCGGCGAGGCTATTGAAGCCCACGATTGGAACGAAGTAATTCAGGAAAAGAATTTTGCTCTATTAACAGCAAGCTTTGCCATGCCAATTTATGCCGGTAGCAAAATTAATGGTGCCAACCAGGCAGCCGAAGTTAACCTAAGCATTTGCGAAGAAGAACTACGGCATACCGAAGGGCTTTTACTTACCGAGTTGGTAACGCGCTATTATGGCCTTGCCCTGGGAATACAAGTAGTTGAATTGCGCGAAGAAATGCAAAAAAGTATGGCAACCCATTTTAATGATGCACAAAAACTTTTCGATAATGGCATGATTGCCAAAGTTGAATTGTTGCATGCTAAGGTGGCAAGAAGCGAGGCAGAGCGCGAAGTTAAAGAGGCCCGGCGAAATGTTGAAATTTTGCGTACCGGTTTAAAAGCTACCCTTGCTTCCGATTCGCTAACCCAGATTGTTCCTGCAAATAATTTATTTATTAATAATGAACTAAACGGTTTATCAACTTGGATTACCAAGGCAAAAAATCTGAATCCACAACTAAAGCAAATTCAAGGAAAAAAGGAGCTGGTGGAGATTAAACACAAAGTGGAAAAGAACGAATACCTGCCAACCGTCGCTGCCATGGGAAATTACAACCTGGCAGATAAAGATTTTTCGCCATACATGCCCGACTGGCAACTTGGAATTGGGATGAAATGGACACTTTTTGAAGGAATGAGCCGAAAAAATAACCTAAAAGCGAGCGAAACATTGCACAAACAGGTAGAATTTGCCGAACAAAAAGCCGGAAACGATTTAGAGGCCTACCTGGTAAAATTATACCACGAGCTGCAAATGCAAATAGAGCAAAAAACCGAGTTGGAAACTACCCTTGAACTGGCCAACGAATACCGCAATAGTACCCAAAAAGCGTTTAACGAAGGCTTTGCCACCTCAACAAATGTGGTTGAAGCCAATACAAAGGTATTACAGGTAAGAACAAAGCGCCTGAGTGTTTTGTACAATTACGACGTCGCCCTGGCGCACTTTCTGCAAACAGCAGGTGTTCCCGAACAATACATCAACTTCGCAGCCGGAGAAAATACCACTACCGAAAAACAGTAACTTTTTAACCAGAAAATACCAAAACAATGAATAAAAAGACGTTAAGCACACTTATAGTAATTGCAGCCATTTTGGCATTTATGATTTACACTTTTGTGGTTGTTACAAAAAAAGAACCTGTGGTTTTGCAGGGAGAAGTAGAAGCTCAACAATACAGTATTGCTTCAAAAATTCCGGGACGAATACAGCAGGTTGCGGTTGAAAAAGGACAAACAGTAAAAAAAGGAGATTTTATTTTCTCCATTGACAGCCCCGAAATAACTGCCAAACTTGCCAATGCCAATGCAGCTCGTTCTGCTGCCAGTGCACAAAGCCGAAAAGCACAAAATGGCGCCCAGCAGGAAGACATTGCCGCTGCCTACAGCACTTTTGTAAAGGCGGAAGCGGCAGCGCAGTTTGCCGAAAAAACATTTGCCCGTGTAGAGAACCTGTTTAACGATGGGGTAGTTCCGGCACAAAAACGCGACGAAGCAGAAACACAGATGAAAGCGGCACGCGAAACCGCAAATGCAGCTAAAGCCATTTGGCAAAAAGCCGAAAAAGGGGCTCGCGAAGAAGATAAAGCAGCAGCAGCAGCAATGGTAAAACGCGCCGAGGCAGCTATTGCCGAGGTGGAAGCTTATCTTCAGGAGACATCGATAAATGCCATAGCCGATGGAGAGGTGTCGGGAATAAATGTAGAGGAAGGTGAATTGGTGGCTACCGGCTTTCCGGTTGTAACGCTAATTGATTTAGACGATGTGTGGCTAACCCTTTTTATTCGCGAAGATTATTTGAACCATTTTAAGATGGGGGCAAGTTTTAATGCGGTAATCCCCGGTTTAGACGGAAAAGAATTCGAATTTAAAGTAAAATACATTAGTCCGTCGGCAAGTTTTGCCCGTTGGAATGCTACCAAAACCTCCGGCGAATTTGATTTAAAATCGTTTGAAATTGAGGCACGTCCGTGTAAAAAAATAGAAGGCTTACGCCCCGGGATGACGGCTGTAGTTACTTTACCCGAAAATCAATAAAAAATGAGCGGGAAAGAAAGGCATCCCATTTTTGAAGTAATGAGCCGCGAAACCGAAAGGATTAAAGCTAATCCGGCATACCGGTTCCTGCTGGTAACGGGACCGCTAACAGGCATATTTTTACTGTTCTTTATTTTCCAGCAAGGGGTGGCTAAACGTTTGCCAATTGCCCTTGTCGATCAGGATAATTCATCCTTGTCGATTAAAATTGGCCATGCGATTAACGCTTCTCCCGATGTGGAAATTGTTGCCGCTAACCCCGATATTTTTCTGGCGCAACAATGGCTGAAAAATGGGGAGGTTGATGCAGTTGTTTTATTGCCAAAAGCATTGGAAAAAAATGTATTTCAGGGAATTGAAGCTCCTGTTCCGGTATACATAAATGGCACCAACGTTACCGTTGCAGGCATTGTGCAACGCTCGGTTTTAACAACCCTTGGCACCTACTCGGCGGGTATTCAGCTAAAAAAACTGGCACTTGGTGGAGCAAATGCCGAAGAAGCTATGGCAAGAGCCTTGCCGGTAACTATTCAAAAGCACGTTTTGTTTAATCCGTATTCTAACTATTCCTATTTTCTTAACTCGGCAATGCTTTATTTCATCTTGTTTCTTTTTGCTTTTATGAGTTCGGTTTACACCTTTGGCAACGAGCTTAAGCGCGGAACCGGGAAGAGTTTGTTAACAGCCGGAAACAACAGCGTACGGCTGGCCATTGCAGGAAAACTGTTCCCTTATACTTTTATCTATTGTGGCTTTGCCATGTTTATTGCGTATCTTTTATATGTGATTGAAGGGACACCCTTAAATGGCAATTTCTTTGTTCTTTTTTGTGGTCAGTTAATAAGCATAATTGCCTACCAGTTACTTGGCTTACTAATTGTGGCACTCACAAAAAACCTGCGTTTGTCCTTATCAGTTGGCAGTGCCTATATTATGATGGGTATTACCTTTTCGGGTTTAACCTTCCCTATGGAAGGTATGTTGCCGCTGGTTAAACCTATTACGGCTATTTTCCCGTTTACCTGGTGGGAAAAACTCTTTATTTCGCAGTCGTTGCGTGGAGCACCGCTAAAAGAAGCCTTACCATACCTTTGCTATATGCTTTTGTTTATGCTGGTTGGAATGAGTTCTTTCAAGTTGTATAAAAGAGGCTTAAGTGATTCAAAATATTGGGGGAAACTATAAAAATGATAACTAACAAAAGTAAAAACCTGAACAGTTTCGAGTTGACGGCTATTCACTTCATCAAAGAATTAAAAGCCATTTTTGCTGATAGCGGAGCTGTGTTAATTCTAATCGGAGCCCTAATTATTTATCCATTGCTGTATTCGTTTGGGTATTTTAACGAGGTGCTAACCAACTTGCCGGTTGGTGTAGTTGATTTGGACCAAACGCCAGCCAGCCGAAAATATACCCGAATGCTTGATGCTACTGAAAATGTATGTGTTAGTTGTAACCCACACAGTTTAAAACAAGCAGAGAAGCTTTTTATGACGAATAAAATTGATGGTGTATTGCTTATTCCTAAAGGTTTTCAGAAAGATATGCTGGCAACAAAACAAACCAACGTTGCCGTTTACGCCGATGGAAGCTACCTGTTAAAATACAAAACATTTTACACCGCAGCCTCAACTGTTAATGCTCTGTTTGGTGCGGGGATTGGCGTAAAACACTACCTGGCTGAAGGAAAATCGCTACGGCAGGCAAAAAATGCTGCAGGTCCTTTAAGCATTCAAACGCACACCCTTTACAATCCCTCAGGGGCTTACGGAAGTTTCATTATGCCGGGGCTAATAATTATTATCATTCAGCAAACATTGTTAATTGGCATTGGAATTATGGGAGGCACCTTCTCCGAATCTAAAGCATCGCCATTTAAGCTTAAAGCGGCAAAACGTTACCGCGAAATTATTCCCCTGGTTTTTGGGCGCGTTGGAGCTTACCTACTCATTTCATTGTTCAATATTTGTCTGGCTTTAATTATTATTCATCATTGGTTTAGTTATCCCGATAAAGGAAATTTTCTTGATGTACTTATGTTGCTTTTCCCTTTTCTGTTGGCCGTTATTTTTTTCGGAATTGGCCTGTCAACCCTTTTCAGGCACCGCGAATCGGCCATCGTTTTTATGATGTTTCTTTCGCCCATAGCATTGTTTTTAAGCGGAATTTCGTGGCCTGTTTCAGCTATGCCCGAATGGTTAGCCGGCTTGTCGAAAATCTTGCCTGGAACAACCGCCGTACCTGCTTATTTGCGCATACGTACAATGGGGGTAGGATTAATGGAAGTTAAAACAGAGGTGCTAAAACTATACCTGCAGGCTGGTAGTTATGCTCTGTTAACCATTGGCTATTTTTTTGTGCGAATGTATGTTGACAGGCGAAATGTAAAGCCTGAAAATGAGTTTTGATATTTTTATTAATGGGAGAAACCGCATAGTTGCAGCGGTTTACCTGTTTTGTGCTGGTGTTTTAGTGGATGGTAAAAGCACAATTTGGTGCAAAAAAAAGCTTTGATCGTTTGACCAAAGCTTTATTTTAATTCAAAATTACTTTCATTTTTAATTTCCTGGCATTCTTGTAATGCCTAATGGAATTATCAGAAACTGCTGAAGAAATAGCAACTTTAACTTTCCACACAGGCCCTGTTTCTTTTATTTCCAGTTTTCCGTTTCTAAAATTTTGTTTCATTTCTATATGGCTTTTTCACAATGTACGTTATTTTACAAAAATTATGCCGAAAAATAAATTCGAGATATCACCAAAACACTGTGAATAACAGTGGGTTACTTTGCTTAGTCGGCACTTTTAATGGTGTACCCCCGCTTTTCAATGCTTTTCTGTATCTCGTCAATTGACACTGCCGATGCATTGAATTTTACCACAGCTGAAGAATCTGCAAGGGTTACTTTAACCTCTGCAATGCCTTCCAGCTCGTTAATTCCTTTGGTTACTGAAGCCACACAGTTCTCGCAATGAAGGCCACCAATGTTAATTGTAGCTTCTGTAATTTCAGCAGCTTTTGTTTCATCAGCATTTTTTTTGGTGTTGGTGTTACAAGCTACAAATGCAAAAAGCACCAGCACATAAAATAGTTTTTTCATGGTTAATTGTTTTTGTTTATTTGATAACGGGAGCAAGTATTTGTTTATTTTCCTCACTTGCAGCTCCCATTACTGTTTTTACTTTATTGCCCATTAATTTCGAGAATAACCCCGAGTTTAACATCGAAACATAGGTTTTTCCATTGCGTTCGTAAACAGCTACGCGGCAGGGCATTAGTGCCGAAACAACCCGTTCTTCGTCGCTACTTAAAATTTTGTAGGCATGGTCGGGTTTACAAAGCGAAAAAACTTTAACAGGTTTCACATCAAAACCGTGCTTTTTCATTGTTGCCTGTAAATCGTATAAATGCGGCATGCTCCAGTCATTGTCTTTTACCGATTGCTCGATTTTAGCCACGGTCTCTTCGAAGCCATATTTACTCTCGTTTACAACAAACATTTGTTTAGGCAGTACAAGTACAATTATTATTACGGATAAGAGTATTCCTGTAATTAGTCCGGTTAAAAACATAGCTAATCCTTTCATTGTAAGTTTTTGTTAATTTACAAAAAAGGAACAATAAATAGGGAACTTTTGTTTGATAGAGATTTTTGATGGTATATTTTGCGTGTATTCATAAAAAAAGGAACCACTAAATAATGATTCCTTTCTCTTGTCAGCTGAATTATTAGTACAATCCCTCGATGGATAAATAGCGTTCTCCGTGGTCGTAGGCAAAGGTTAAAATTCGCGAACCTTTTGGCAGTTCCTGAATTTTTTTTGCAACAGCCGCCAATGATGCTCCTGATGAAATTCCCACAAAAAGGCCTTCTTGTTGGGCTGCTTTCTGAGCATACTCAAAGGCTTCATCTTTCCCAATTTCTATAGTACCGTCCAATATTTCGGTATTCAAATTTTTAGGTATAAAACCTGCTCCAATACCTTGGATTCCATGCGGACCGGGGTCTTTGCCGCCAATAACCGGACTGGTGTCGGGCTCAACAGCAAAAACTTTTAAATCAGGAAATTTTTCTTTTAATATCTCGGCAACACCGGTAATGTGTCCTCCGGTTCCCACTCCTGTAATCAGGTAGTCAAAACCTTCAGGAAAATCAGCAAGAATTTCCTTTGCGGTAAATTTGCGGTGTACTTCAACATTTGCAGGGTTGTTAAACTGCAAGGGAATCCACGAATTATCAAGCTCGGCAGCCAATTCTTCTGCTTTGGCAATTGCGCCCTTCATTCCTTTTTCTTTTGGAGTAAGTTCAAGCTCGGCTCCCAGCGCTTTCAGTGCTCTTCTTCTTTCGAGCGACATTGACTCGGGCATCGTTAATATTAAACGATAACCTTTTACCGCTGCCACCAGGGCCAGGCCAATTCCTGTGTTTCCCGAAGTCGGTTCTATTATAATCGAACCTTCCTTTAAAATGCCTTTCTGCTCTGCATCTTCAATCATCGACAGGGCAATGCGGTCTTTAATACTTCCGCCCGGATTGGTTTTTTCCACTTTTACCCATACTTCGTAATCTGCAGGATAAAGGCGGTTAATTTTTACGTGTGGCGTGTTGCCAATGGTTTCTAAAATGTTTTTTGCTTTCATTTTTCAAATTTTGAGTTATTTCGGTAATGTATTTTCAAATAAAAAGGCCCTTCCATTATGGAAAGGCCTTGTATAATTTCACCATTAAGTTCAACTTAAAATACTATAACACCTTTCCCATTTTGTTGGAAACAACAACACATCATCATATGGTAACAGGTGTTTTTCATAATCGTTGGCAATATATGTAATTTTAATTGATTCTAAATAATAAATATGAAAAAAATCATGTTTTTTGCTTTTTTGTTAAGAAGACTCCAGATTTACGATGCCCAAATTGCAACTAAAGGAATCGCCATTCCTTGCCTTCAAGCTTGTGCTAACCTTTATATCTTAGCCATTTTATGAGCTCTTTAATATTTACTTTCTTTCCGTACATGAGCAGTCCGATGCGGTAAATTTTTGCAGCCGCCATTATGCATCCGATAGTTGTTAAAACCAATAATCCCATTGAAAGTAACAGCTCCCAAAGTGGTAAGTCGTACGGTACGCGTGCCATCATGGCCACAGGCGAGGTAAACGGAATTATGGAGCACCAAAAGGCCAAGGCACCTTCGGGGTTTTTGGCAATTGGAAACAGCAACATTATTGAAAGGATTAGCGGGAAAGTTACCGGAAATACCATTTGCTGCGAGTCTTCGTCGTTATCAACAGCTGCGCCAACGGCTCCCAGTAATGCGCTGTACAGCAGGTAACCTGCAAGGAAATAAAAAACAAAAGAAAAGAGAATAAGCGGCAGGTTTAAATTGCCTATCATTTCCATCACTTCCATTACCTTGTTGGGTTCGGCAGCCTGGGTCATGGCCGGGTTCATCTGGCCTTGAGTTTCCATCAGGTTTTGCCCCATTTGTTGTGCCGATTCGGGTGTAAAAAAGCTTTGCACCACCACCAGGCCAATTCCGCCTAAGATAACCCAAATGGCCACCTGTGTTAGGCCAACCAGTGCGGTGCCAATAATTTTTCCGGCCATTAACTGGCTGGGTTTTACTGATGATATTATTACCTCGATAATGCGACTTTTCTTTTCTTCCATAACACTACGCATTACCATGGCTCCATACATAAACACAAAGAAATAAATGATAAGCCCCATGGCATAGCTGGCTATAAAGGCTACTATCGACGAGCTTTTTTTGGTTTCTCCCGATTCGGTAATTTTTAGGGTGCTCAGGTTAACCCATGTTTTTGTTTTGTCCAAACTTTCTTCCAGATTGGGTATGCCAGCTTCGCTAATTACTTTTTGCCGTTTATCGTTCTCGATAAAACGACTGAGTTTACGTTGTATTTGTTCGGTTAGCTCAAAAGGCAGCTGTTTTTCGGAGAACAGCTGGGCCAGGTTATTCGAGTAAATGTCGGATGGAATGTATAAAAGACCATAATACCCGCTGCCTTTCAGGTTTGTTTTCAGGCTCGAAAATTCTTCTTTGGGTACAAAATGGTATTTGGTTGTACCCTGGTCGGTAAATTCGCCCAGAAAAAGATTGGTGGCATCATAAACAGCAATGGTGCGTTCTTCGGTGTCGTCTTTTATCGAAAAATAAATAACCAAACCATATACCCCGGCTATTAAAAAGGGCATTAATATGGTTAATATGATAAAGGATTTCTTTTTAACCCTTTTCAGGTATTCTTGCTTTAATATCAGTAAAGTGTTATTCATAATGGCTAGTTTAGTTTTTGTTCGATTCTTCAACAGCTTTAATAAATACATCGTTCATGCTCGGAATAAGTTCTTCGAAAGACAGAACTTCGGCAACCGGCATTATAGCAGATAGCAGGTTGTTATTCGAATTCCCGTTGAGGTATTGCACTTTCAAAGTGTTTTCTTTTTCCGATTCGTTATGGCTGATAATATTGTAATCGGTACCTAACGCCAGGTCAACCTTATTAAAATCGCCCCGGTATTTTATATCAAAGGTGTTTGATTTGTACTTCATGCGAATTTCATCGGTTGGCCCGTCTTCAATTTTTTTCGATTTATTAATCAGGGCGATATGGTCGCAAAGCTCTTCAACTGATCCCATATTGTGGGTAGAAAAAATAATGGTGGCACCTTCTTTTTTCAGGTTGAGAATTTCTTTTTTCAGCAGGTTGGCATTTATAGGGTCGAAACCGCTAAAGGGTTCGTCGAAAATTAGCAGTTTAGGTTGGTGTACCACGGTGGTAATAAACTGCACTTTTTGTTGCATTCCTTTCGACAGTTCTTCTACTTTTTTGTTCCACCAGGGCATAATGTCGAATTTCTCGAACCACAATTTCAGGTTTTTTGTTGCATCGCGGTGCGACATACCTTTCAACTGTGCTAGATAGATGGCCTGTTCTCCAATTTTCATTTTTTTATACAAACCGCGTTCTTCGGGCAAATAGCCAATATGTGTAATGTCGGCACGGTTCATGCGTTTGCCTTTCAGAAAAATTTCACCACTATCGGGGGCGGTGATTTGGTTAATAATGCGGATTAGGGTGGTTTTGCCCGCGCCATTGGGGCCAAGCAAACCAAAAATACTTTGTTCTTTTACCGAAATGCTAACATCGGTTAAGGCCTGTGTGCTGGCAAAAACCTTGTTTACATTACGCGCTTCAAATAATTCCATATTGTTTTTATTGAATAGTAAGATTTAACTCCTGCAAATTACAGGTTTGGTTTTAAATATGCGTAAAGTAAATGCGAAAATACTTCCGGTGATAACGAATTTCGGCGAATGGTGATTTTTAGAGGACAAACTGTTCATGAAAGATTCTAACTCCAATGTTCTTAACAACTATAACAACGGAATACGCACAACTCTTTTGTTGATAGTTTGAGGTATTAAGTGAAACTACACCGGGCAAGCAATTCTAAGAGGCTATAAACTTTTGGTTAAAAATGATGTTGAATACTTTCTTCCAGATAAGGATGATTTTTGGGGACTAAACTGGCTTTTGTAAGTGTTGTTCCCACCACCCACGTAAATAATCCGGCATAACCCAGGAAAGTACCAATTTCGAGCAAGCCAAATTTTGCCTCGTGTACAGTTGGAGGCCAGATGATGTAGTAAAGTTCGGTGTATTGTCCCACAATAAGTATAAAAATTACGGGCAGCATAAAAAGTTTGCTTCGCGAGGTTTTGCGCGGCATTAACACCAAAAACGGAATGGCCCAGTTAAGCACAATGTTTACAAAGAAAAGCACTTTGTAGGCACCATGCCAGCGGTGCACAAACCACCCTGTTTCTTCGGGGATATTGCCATACCAGATAAGCATAAACTCGGCAAAATTAAAATAGCCCCAAACAAGACTGGCCATAAATATGTAGCGGGTAAAATCGTGCAGGTGGCTGCTGTTTAATTGCGGGAATTTACCTTGTTTTGACAAAAGTATTACGATTAATGCAATAATGGATGCTGCATGAAGCACTCCGGCCATAAAACTTTTTCCGGCAAACAGGGTGCTAAACCAATGCGGCTCGAGCGACATTAACATATCAACCGAAAACAAGCTAAACGAAAGAGCCAGTACAAAAATCAGGATCTTGGAGTACAATTCGGATTTCCGGAAGTAAAGCATGCCGCCTACTTCATCTTCTTTTAGCGAAAACTTGCGCAATACTTTGGTTAAAATAATCCAGGCTGCAAAAAATACCACTACGCGCACAAAAAAGAACGGAATATTAAGGTATGGCGATTTGTGTTGCAGAATGCGGTCGTGTTGAACCACTTCGTGGTGGGTCCATTCAAAAACCGAATGCATGCCAAAATAAAGGATCAGAAAAAAAACTGCAGCAAACGGCAGATAGGCTACCATAGCTTCGGGCACGCGTTTAAACAGGGCCGACCAGCCCGACTGGGTAATGTACTGGATGGCTCCAAAAAAGGCGGCTCCAATAGCCAGCGAAACAAAATAGTAATTGTTTAACAGGTAGTTTGCCCAGGTTCGTTCTGCATCAAAAACAAAACCAAGCGCATATGATATTACGCCTATGCCCATTAAAACATAAGTGGCCATTTTAAATCGGTTTGAAAGTACTAAACGGTCTTCCATATCTGTTCCTTTTTGTTCTTTTTCAGTTCTTTATCGCATTACTTTTGTAAAACCTCTTTCACGTACATGGCAATCTTCCAGCGGTCTTCGGGGCGAATCATCGATCCGTGTTCGGCCATAATACCATGGCCTACGGTTATTACATGATAAATATCGCCCTCG
Source organism: uncultured Draconibacterium sp. (assembly GCF_963676735.1). Classification (NCBI taxonomy): domain Bacteria; kingdom Pseudomonadati; phylum Bacteroidota; class Bacteroidia; order Marinilabiliales; family Prolixibacteraceae; genus Draconibacterium; species uncultured Draconibacterium sp. The sequence goes on from NZ_OY781464.1 coordinate 5,098,251, forward strand.
GGGCTGGCAAGCATTTTCTCGCTTAACAAGCTGGCCGGTGGGTAAGTGTATTTCTTATTAACATACAACGGACCTTGTCCATCGCCGGTATCGCCATGGCATTGCATGCAGTAAACTCCATACATTTTTTCACCACGCTGAAGGTTTGTTTTATTGTTTTCCAGTTCGTTAACCAGTGTTGCAGCAGCCAGTACTCTGTCTTCATCTGTTTTTTCGTAAGCGTAAGGCACCATGCCACGCGGAATTGTTCCCGGCACAGGTGGTTGCATCGTTTTTCCATCAGCAAAATTCGGGTTAGCAGTGTAACTCTCGTAAGCGGGTGAAGTGACCATGTCTTCAAAATACTGCCATCCGGTAGTGCGGCGGTTGTAGTCGCAGGCACTTAGCAAAACAAAAGCCACAATCAGCAATGAAAAAGTAAAACTCTGCAAAAAGCTTCTTCCTTTTATGTTCTTTTTACTGTTCATATTTTTAGTCTGAAATCTTGTTTTCAATTTTACCATGTTCCGCCAGAATAGTTTTTACCAATTCGCTGTTTTTTACAATATCAGCTTCATCAAAAACCATTACAAACTTGTCATCTGTTGCACGTTCGTGCAAGATTTTGGCCTTCTTGCCCGGAAATATATTGGCACGTGCCGAAAAGGTAAACAAGGTTAGTAAGGTGATAGAAAGAATGGTGGCCACAATGGTAACGACAATAAACGAGGGAAATGCGTTAAAAGGTTTTCCTCCGTAGTGCAAAGGCCAGCTGTACACCGCGGCATAGGTTAAAAAGCCCAGAATGCCAATTGCTGCAAACAGTCCGAAAAAGAAAGCAGCATGTGTAATACGTGTTTTTATTGGCATTCCTTCCAGTATTTCGTGTACCGGATAAGGCGTATACACCTCAACCGGAGTTAAGCCTTTGTTTTTTAGCTTTTCAAAGGCATCAACCAGCGTTGCCTCATCATTAAATACACCCAACATATATTTTTTACTCATGAGATTTAGCTTTTAGTTGTCCGTTATTAGGTTTGTCGAATTTTGCCACACTTTTTAATTCCGAAATAGCAATCATTGGGATATAGCGGAAGAACAACAGTACGCCGGCAATGAACATGCCCAGGGTACCAACAAAGAATCCGATTTCAACCCACGAGGGCGAGTAATTGGCCCATGCAGCGGGCAGATAATCGCGGCTTAGGGTGGTAACAACAATGTTAAATCGCTCGTACCACATTCCAATATTTATAATTATGGAGATGATAAAAACAATCCACATACGTTTGCGAACGGCTTTAAACCAAAACAGTTGAGGGATTACAGCGTTGGCTGTAAACATCGCCCAAAACTGAAAGGCGTAGTCGCCAAACAAGCGATTTTTAAAGAACATATAGTTCTCGTAATCCGAAGCGGAGTACCAGGCAATAAAAATCTCGGTCATGTAGGCTGTACCCATAATCAGCGAGATAAATATAAGGATGCGGCAAACGGCATCCACGTGTCGGTCGGTAATAAAATCATTCATTTTATACAGTCCACGCATGGTAATAACAAGTGTAAGCACCATTGCAAAACCCGAAAAAATTGCGCCAATTACAAAATAAGGCGGAAAAATAGTGGTGTGCCAACCGGCTTGTACCGAAACGGCAAAGTCAGTCGAAACGATTGAATGCACGGAAACCACCAGGACGGCAGCAATACCTCCAAGCACAAAACTAAGTCCTTCAAAACGCAGCCATTCGCGGCTCGATCCGGTCCAACCGAATGCAAAAAACCCGTACACTGCTTTTTTTATTTTGGATTTGGCCGTGTCGCGCACGGTAGCAAAATCGGGTACCATACCAAAATACCAGAAACTGGCCGAAATAAGCAGGTAGGCAGAAATTGCCACAAAGTCCCAGAACAGGGGCGAGTTAAAGTTTACCCACAACGGACCACGCGTATTCGGATACGGAAAAATATAGAAAAATAACCACGGGCGGCCCATGTGCAACAAGGGAAAAAGACTGGCGCAAAATACAGCTACAACAGTCATTGCTTCTGCGGCACGGTTAATAGCTGTTCTCCATTTCTGCCTTAAAATAAGCAGGAATATGGAAAATGCGGTTCCGGCGTGGCCAATTCCAATCCACCAAACAAAGTTGATGATGGCCCATCCCCAGGCAACAGAGTTGTTTACTCCCCAGGTGCCAATACCGGTCGAAATGGTAACGTATTTACAATACAAGCCAAAACCAAACATGCCCAAACTTACCAGCATGGCCGCATACCACCACAAAGGTGTTTTGTCGTGTATCGGAGCGAGTATCTCCTTCGATATCTGGCTGTACGACTTGTCGCCATCAATAAGTTTTCCTCTAACGGCTGAATTATACATAGGCGTTTATGCTTTTTTGTTTCTTACTTTGGTTAAATAACCTACCGATGGCAGGGTGTGCAGTTCTTCAAGTAAATGATAATTGCGTTCGTTTTTAAACAGCTTGTTTATTTTGCTGTTCGGATCGTTTAGGTCGCCAAAAACCAGTGCATCAGCCGGGCACGACTGTACACATGCAGGTTGAATCTCTCCGTCCTGCAGTTTTCTGCCGGCAACTTTGGCTTCTGCCTTTTTCTCCTGGATGCGTTGTACACAGAACGAGCATTTTTCAACCACACCACGCGAACGAACAGTAACATCGGGGTTCAATACCATGCGTCCCAGGTCGCTGTTTGAGGCATAGTCAAATGCATCGTTATTTACGTACTGAAACCAGTTAAACCTCCGCACTTTGTATGGGCAGTTGTTTACACAATATTTAGTACCCACGCAGCGGTTGTAGGCCATTTGGTTTAGTCCTTCATCACTGTGTGGTGTTGCCGATACGGGACAAACATTTTCGCAGGGTGCATTGTCGCAGTGCTGGCACATAACGGGCTGATGATACACATCGGGGTTTTCTGCATCATTCGAGAAATAACGGTCAACACGAATCCAATGCATAATCCGACGGTTGCGCACTTGTTCTTTTCCGATCACCTGCACATTGTTTTCGGCCTGGCACGAAATGGAACAGTTTCCACAGCCAATGCAACTCGAAAGATCTACAGCCATTGCCCAGTGGTGCCCTTTAAATTCCTGCTCGGGATAGAGCGAAACGTGGTGTTTTTTGTGTTCTTCGCGAATTTCATTCCCCGAAGCCGGGTCGATCTGCCACTTGTCGAAATTGGTTTCGCGCACAATTGGCCTCCCCTCCATTGAATGGTGTGTTTGAGACAAGGCCAATTCGTATGTTTTTTCAGTAGTTTGAACATCGGCACCGCTCAGCCACAATTGTTTAGCGCCATTTTTAAATGGTGTGAGGGCAAACATATTTTTCCCCACTCCATCGCCAACTTTTCCGGCAATCTTGCGGCCATAACCCAATGCCACTGAGATAGTTTCGGGAGCTTGTCCGGGCTGAACAAAAACAGGCATTTCCATGCCATTTATCGTAATTACCGATTCGTTCTGAACGCCATTTTCTTCAGCCCATTTTACCGGAACAGCAGCAAAATTATCCCAACTGATTTTGGCAACGGGGTCGGGTAATTCCTGCAACCACGGATTGTTAGCAGCAGTTCCGTCTTTTAATCCCACGCTCTGGTAAAAAACAATTTCCAAACTCTGCGATTCTATACTCTCAGGTTGTAAGGCATTTTCTAATCCAATTTCGCTATAAACTTCAGTCTCCGAACTTGTTTCGGTTTCAAATATTCCTTTTTGCAGGGCATCATTCCAGAATAAGCGGGAGTCGGCATATTTTGATTGTAGCCCGGTAAAGTTCTCTTTCCAGTTGGCTTTTAAATATTCGTAATAATTGGGCGCCTCATCTCCTGCCCATTTCAGAAGGCTTTCCTGTACCTGACGGCTGTCAAAAAGTTTCGAAATGGCAGGTTGTGCCAGGCTAAAAGAACCTGCTTTTGGCTCCGCATCGTTCCAGGCTTCAAGGTAATGCGGTGCAGGACAAACCCAATGGCAGGCTGCTGTTGTTTCATCTTTTCTGTCGGCAAACGATACCGAGAGTTCAGCACCTTGAATCAATGCTTTTATTTCTTCTCCTTTCGGATGGTTGTATACCGGATTAACCCCCCAACAGAGCAGGCCTGCAACTGCTTTACTTTTTAAACCGGCAAGTAGCTGCTCAAAATCGGCGTCAATGGCCTGGTGGCTTAGCAGGGGCTTCTCCCATAAAATTGTAGATCCGTAGTTGCCTAAAAGATTGTTTATGGCATTTACTATCAGTTGAATATCGGTGTCGTTAGAGCCGGAAATTACCAGCGATTTTCCTTCGTTTGCAAGCAAGTCTTCCGCTAATCCTTTTATATCAACAGGGCTTCCGGGGGCAGTAATGGTCATCGATCCTTTTGCCTGCAGAAGCTGATAGTAAAGGGCGGTTAAAATGGTTTTTTCTTCGGATGGTTTTACAGGCACACGCACATCGGCATTTGAGCCCGTAAGTGTCATCCCTGATTCAAACTGGTAATGCCTGCTCATTACATCACCTTTATTCAACACCCTTCTTCCGGCGGCATAGGCTTTGGTATATTCGGTTGACGATAGCCAGGTGCCCAAAAAATCGGCGCCAAAGCTGGCAATTACTTTTGCCCGCTCAAAACGGTAATCAGGAATTAAGACCAAGCCAAAACTTTGTTGGTTGGCCTGCAACATTCCACTGGCCGAAACGGCATCGTATTTTACCCATTCAACATTCGGAAATTTTTCCTGAAAGTTTGCGATTACTTTTTTTGTTGATGGAGAAATTATAGTTGATGTCAGCAGTACAACTTTTTTGCTGTCGGCATTTAATTGGCTTAATTTTTTTGAGATGTAGCTATCGGCCTCTTCCCAATTGGTGGCTTCACCTCTTTTTAGGGGTGTTTTAAAACGGGCATCATCGTACAGATCGAGTACAGAGGCTTGTACACGTGCCGAAGTTCCTTTTTGTGATACGGGCGAGAGGTCGTTACCTTCAATTTTTATGGGGCGGCCATCGCGCACTTTAACCAAAACGCTGCAATATTCGTTGGCCTCAAAATAGGTAGAGGCATAATAGTTGGCCATTCCCGGCGAAACTTCTTCGGGTTTAACCAGGTAAGGTATGGCTTTATCAACCGGGCGTTTGCAGCTTGCAACAACCGCAGCCGCAGCAACACTAAATCCAAAGGTCTTCAGAAAATCGCGACGCGATGCGCCGGAGGCTTTTTTTAATACTGCACGTTTAGCATCCAGTTCCAGTTTAATTTCATTCTTTTTAAACTCTGCCGGATTGTTTAACTCCTCTAAACTTCTCCAATATTTTGTCATAGTTTATTTGATTCTGCTTAAAACTTGATCTATTAATAATGACAACGCATACAGTCGTTTGCGCCAATGTCTGCTGCTTTTACCGAGTCGATAGCACCCGATTTCAGGTCTTCGTGTAATTGCACATAATGCTCGTAGTAACCGTTGTTGCCAAAGTCTACTTCGGTATCGCGATGACAGTTTACACACCAACCCATAGAGAGGTCGCTGTGTTGCTCCATAATATCCATTTCTTCAACTGGTCCGTGGCATTGCATACAGTCAAGTTTTCCCGAGCCAACATGTACCGCGTGGTTAAAATAAACATGGTCGGGCAGGTTGTGTATGCGTTTCCATTCAATGGGTTTCCCATTTTCGGCAGCGTCAACCACTTTTGCTATTTCAAATTTTCCGCTGTTTGTTCCTTCCCTGATAAGTACATGGCAGTTCATGCATAAATTGGTTGCCGGAATGCCAGCCGATTTGCTGTGCTCTGCAGTAGTATGGCAATACAGGCAGTCTATCCCGTTGTCGCCGGCATGTACTTTGTGCGAGAATTTTATGGGTTGATCCGGAGCATAATTTTCCTGACGACCCAGACGAATCGCATCGGTAACAATCATTTTTACCTGCCAGCCAAATGCCCCGAGCAGCAAAATCAGTGGAATGAATTTAAGTTTTATTTTTCTGATGAAAATAAGCTCAACAATGGCCCAGGTAATTATTAAACCCAAAAACAAGAACAGAATAAGGTTGTAGTAGGTTGGTTTGGGTGTTGGCACACCGGTATGTACCAAATCGTCGAGGTAAATTTTTACCGTTCGCAAGTCCTCCTCGCTAATATTGAAACTTGTGTGTGAAGCTTCCATTTTAACTCCTACCGGATTTAGAATGGTGGACTGAAAACTTTCAAAATCTTTGTCGACATATTTTAAGGCAATATCCATGGCAGATGGATTCCAGTTTAAGGTGTCGACCTGTTTTAAATTATGACAACTAACACAAGAGGCGTTAGCACGCTCGAAAGGCAACAAACCTTTAAAAAAACGTTCGCCACGTTTTATGTCTTCATGCGAGTGCCCGTCGGAAATGACTGATTCAAGCCCATCGGCATAAGTGTTAATTGACAGTGAAAAACATGTAACAAAAGCGAGCAGGGAAACGAAAAACGGTATCTTTTTTACTGAGTTTCCCCTAAAGAAATGTTCTCTCATTCTGTTAAGTTTAGTATTATAACAAAGGCCTTTTTATCGGATTTAACCTATTAACAATAAAAAGACCTTAAAGTTTTGTGAGAATTGACTTTTTTACGTTAAACAGAAAAGAATGTTCGGTAAATGTGATAGTTAAGATTTATGAAAATATAAATTCGATTTTAATTATTTATAAGAGAAGAAGATTTGAGCGTTAAGCCTTTTCTTTTTCAAGGTGTTCAGTTATTTTTTTTACCAGTTTCATATTCTCAAAAAATTCCTTGGCAATAACCCGAAGAATGGTGTAAACCGGAATAGCCAGAATCATCCCAATAATGCCTGCCAGGCTTCCGGCAGCCATAATCACCAGGAATATTTCGAGGGGGTGGGCTTTTACACTGCTGGAATAGATGAGCGGTTGAAAAAGTACATTGTCTATGATTTGCACCGATAGAAAAACCAGGGTCATCCAGCCCAGAATTGGCAGTACCTCGTTGCTAAAGTCGAGATGAATATGTAATGCGGCCCCAATAAGTAAGCCCAAAGCGGCTCCCATCCACGGGCCAAGGTAAGGTATTACGTTAAACATGCCGCAAAACAGGCCAATTACCACGGCATGGTTAAACTCTATTCCCGTAATGGTAAGGCCTATGGTAACGAGCAGCATAACCATAAATACTTCAAATAGAAGTCCGATAAAATACCGCCGCAACAAATACGAAATTGAATCCAGAATGTGGGCAACCTTTTTTTCGAGGTGAGTAGGTACCAGAAGGATGATAAAAGTGCGGAACATGGTTTCGTCTTTCAGAAAGAAAAAAGTGATGAATGAAACCGAAAAGAAGCCGATTAAAAGTTCGCCAATTGTTCCTGCCACAAGCCCAAACCAGTTGGAAACCTGTGAAAAATCGATTTGAGCACCAAGGCTTTCGGTAACAATATCGAGGAAATTTTTTGATTCGATGGCAACAGCATCTTTACTAAAAACGTGCATCAGGTTAAGCAAAGGCTCTTCAATAGAATCAAGCACCAGTGTAAAATCAATACGAGCCAGGGTTTCTACCTCGCTGATTAGCAAGGGAATCATAAAACGAAAAAACGAAATAAAAACAATCCATAAGCTTAGCAGCGTTATAAACGCTGCCAGGCCTTTTGGCATTTTCAGTCGTTTGTATTTTAGTTTAATCAACCAACGGATTAAAGGACGGCCTATAAACGAAAGTACTACTGAAATAAGAATATAGCTTACGATGGCGCTAAAGTACCACAGTAAAAAAATGATAAAGAGTAGTCCGGCTATAAAGAGTGTGTTGCGTGCCCAGCCTTTTAGTTGAATCATGATAACAATTGATTTTAAACAAAAATAGCTTTAAATTACCCGAACTCAAAAGTGTTATTGAATTGAATTCAGACTAAGAATCCTAAATTTATTTTTTTTGCCATTTAACCAGTATTCGCATGGGTGAATTGTGTATAAGGTTAAAAAACCTGTCGGCTATTTTCCAGCAACGAAACCCGAAAAAGCGAAAAAACAAGTGCATTCGCAGGTGGATGGGAATTTTATTGGCAAATGTGATGTAATTGCACGATTGTAAATCCTCTCCGGCATACATGGTGCTGAGGATTTTCTCGTCGAACGAGTGAATGTGTGCGTGGAGCGGAGTTAGTTTGTTACAGTGTACACACAGCGAGTATCTGATTTTCTCTTTGTAAGGTGTGGTAACAATCAGTGTGCCGCCGGGTTTTAGTGCCCGCATCAGGTTTTCAACAAATATTTTCGGATCAACAACATGCTCAATAATTTCTGAAGCAATTATGTAGTCGAAACTATTTTCATTGAAAGGTAAGGAAAATACATCGGCAACAATTGCCGAGTGATTTTTAAACGGATATAATTTTAGTGCCTCTGTGGTGTTTTTCAACGAGATATCCATTGAAACAACCTCATAGTTTTTAGGACACAAATGTTGCGCAACCCACGCCCGGCCGCAACCTACATCGAGTACCTTGCCTGTTGTGTTTGTAAATTGCGAAAAAATCTGTTCTCTTACCCTGCGCTCGATGTGTTCTGTCCCCGGGTCACGTTCCTGAAAATAGTCGTGTTCAATGCCGTCTTTCTGGTAATGATCGATGTAGTTAAAAACCGAACTTTGCTTTGAGTGAATTTCTGAATCGGCCATTTCTTTAGCTGCGTGGTTGGGAAGCATAACTAAAACACCGTTTTTTACCTCGTAATTTGCCCCGCATTTTTTACAATTCAGTTGCCTCTTGCCTTCAGCCGAAGTTAATGGAATGGCTCCGCAATTGGTACAATGTACTATTTCAGAAAGTGTTTTATTTATCATGTTAATGTTTGTCTTTTTATTTAAAGCACGGTTAAAAGTACACCACCACAAAAGCCAGTAAAGTAAGTAGCGAATAAACAGCCCATATTGGTATGGGAATATATTCGCGGGCGGCAATGTTTAGCACTGTTTTATTATAAATTACCCAAATAATTTTTTGTACGCTGTAAGCAATACATGTGGCAAAAGCTACTCCTTCAATTCCCCAGTATTCGATAAAAATTACGCTTAAAACAATATTTAGCAGTAATTCTGCCATTGAGGCATACATTACAATTTTTGTCTTCTTTAATCCAATTAGTAAGGTGTGTGGAAAAACAAGACGGCTGATTATCAGTAGTAAATAAATATTGAAAATTGCTGCGCTGTCAACAAAATCAGCGTTAAAAACTATTGGATAAAGCCATTTACTAATCAGAATGAACAAAATGCTTACCGGGAAAAGAAAATGTGCTAATCGCGCAGATTTTGCACGCAAGACTTTTAACGATTCTTTCACTTTTTCTTTTGAAGAGAATTCGGGAATCAGGGCTGTATTCATTGCGTTGGCCATTAACACCACCAACGGAAACTCTTTGGCACCGTAGCGAAAAATGGCAAAAGTGGAGGTGTCGAATTTATTAAGTACCAAAAACCCATCAATATACTGCGCTGATGCTCCAAGTAAGCTACTTGCTACCAGTGGCATTGCTAACGAAATATGTTCTTTTAAAAAATCTACAGAGAATAAAAACCGGGCATATTTGTTTAATAAAACCCAAAGCCAGCCGTAACGTACTGCCGAAATCAGTACCAAACCAACAATACTGTATTTCATATCCCATCCTAAAAAGGCCGGACCGGCAACAAATGCAAATTGTACCAAAAAAGTGATTAGCCCGTACCAAATAATCCGGTGAGCTTTGTTTTTTAATAAATAGATATATTCAAGCAGAAAAGCCGGACTGCTGAGAAAAATGTACAGAAGTAGCAGGCGAAAATAGGGTAGGCTGGAATACAAAAAATGAAAAGAAGTCAGAACGATTATCACGCCTATACTCAGCAGACTTATGAGAGCAAATACATTAAATAATTCAGCTGATTTTTGATCTTTATTTTTAAACGTATTATTGTTTTTGAACAAGGGCAAAAACGACTGAATTATGGCGTTAATCCAAAAAGAACAGGCCAATGCAGCAACAAAAAGGAAATATTCGTAATTCCCAATAGCTTCGGTGCCAATACTAGTTTTTGTAAATACAATACTAATAAGCAGCAATGTTGCAAATCTCAGAATCTGAAAAAACTGAAGGCCGGAAATATTGTTTATGTTTGTTCTTAGCTGCAATTTATTGTAAGGCTTGCACAAAAATAAACTTTTAACGGTATAAATGCATTTATTTTATTTTTGCTTAAATTTTGAAAATGGATTTTATTCTTGACAACCAGGAAACAGAGAAGCAATTTCAACAATTGTTAAAAACTACACGATTAAGGCAAAGTGGTGAAGTTGCAGAGGCAATGAACAAACGCGGTATTTCGTATAAAATGAACTGGGGAGTGTCGTTGCTTGATTTACGCGAGATAGCACAAAATTACGAGGCAAACCATTTGCTGGCATTAAAGCTGTGGAATAAGCAATGGCGCGAAACAATGATATTGGCAACACTGCTCGACGAGCCTGCCGAAGTTACCGAGGAGCAAATGGATTTCTGGACAAAAAGTTTCGAGAATACCGAAATTGCCGAACAAGCCTCAACCAATTTGTGGGTGAAAAGTAAGTTTGCCTTTGTAAAAGCACTGGAGTGGTGCCGCGGCAAAAAACACCTGGTGCGCTTTTCAGGAGTTCACCTTATTGGGCGTCTTGCAATTACTGATAAAAAGGCCATCGACGAAATGTTTGAACCTTTCTTCGAAGAGTTGTTAACACTGGCAAAAGACAAAAAATTATATACGCCTATTTACCGTGCAATAATCGGAATGGGGTGTCGCTCAAAAGTGCTAAATGAACAATGCATTGAACTGTCGAAAAATTTTCAGTTAAGCGACTCCGAAATTGCAGTTAAACTTGGCGAGGAACTCTTTGAAGAGTTAAGCAGCGAATATGTTCAGGAACGTTTTAACTTTTAATGAGAAGGAACCACTGAAAAGCTGTCAGGTAAAAACTTCGTGGCAGACTGTTTGTTATAAAGGCTGCTGAAAACGATAATGTTTTAATTAAAGAAACGAAAAATTAAGAATGATGAATATTACAAAATCTTCAAATCCTGTTTTAAAAGAGAATGTATTTAGCAGGAATTATACGGCACAGTCGGATGTAATGACTGTAAATGGCACCATAAATAAAACAGCATTAATGTTGCTGTTGGTAATTGCCGGTGCCGTTTTTACCTGGAACAAATTTTTTGATGCAGTTGCAAGTAATCCTGAAGCAGGAATTGCAGCAGTTGCACCCTGGCTGGCCATTGGCGGAATCGGCGGCTTTATAACAGTTTTGGTAACGGTTTTTCGCCCGCAAAGTTCGGGTATTTCAGCTCCGGTTTATGCGGTTTTCGAAGGATTGTTTCTGGGGGGAATTTCTGCCTTATTCGAGAGCATGTATCCTCAGCAAGGAATAGTGTTGAGAGCAGTAATGCTAACGCTGGCCGTTTTTATGGTAATGCTGTTTTTATACCGTTCGGGAATTATTAAAGTAACCCAAAAATTTATGATGGGTGTGGTTGCAGCTACCGCAGGAATTGCCGTTGTTTACCTGGTAAGCTTTATTGGTGGAATGTTTGGGATGGATACCTCTTTTTTACACGGTAACAGTAATTTGAGTATTGGAATTAGTTTAGTTGTTGTGGCCATTGCTGCTTTAAACCTGGTGCTCGATTTTTCATTTATCGAAAAAGCATCGGCACAGGGTGCTCCAAAATACATGGAGTGGTACGGGGCTTTCGGGTTAATGGTAACGCTTATTTGGTTATACCTCGAAATACTGCGCTTATTGTCGAAAATCGCCAGCCGCGATTAATACAATAAATAAAATACCGAAAAGGACTTGTTGGAAAAGCCGACAGGTCCTTTTTTATTTTTAGACTGTAAGTATTAATTTTGGCCTTTTTGCAACCCAAAATCAACATTGATTATACATTGGTTCAGGTTACCAGGAAAAAAGAATTGAATCGGCCATTTTTTTAATCACCTTAAAAAGTAGTGTTACGAAAGTCGTGGTATAATCATGTCAAGATGAGTTGGGTAGGCGATTTTGATCCGAAGATGAATGCCTTTTTTAAATCGTTCAGGGCCAGACGAACACAAACGCATTGCTCTTTGCGCTATTTATTTAACCGGGAGAAAGAATTTGAAAGGGTACCGATTATTGAATAAAAATGGTATTTAGTGTTGATTTTTAAACTAATATTGCCACAAAAATCAGAAAATGCAGTTACTAGAAGTCGTTGACAAGCGGACAAAAAAACAGTTTCACCAGGTGCCCCATATTATTTACAAGAATGATTCGAACTGGGCGGCTCCGTTGCAGGGAATGGTTGAGGGGATTTTCGATCCGAATAAAAACAAAACCTTTAGGAATGGTAAAGCTATTCGTTGGGTACTGCTTAACGAAAAAGGTGAGCTTATAGGCCGCATAGCTGCATTTATAAATTTTAATCTGGCAAAAACCTACGAGCAACCAACCGGAGGCTGTGGTTTTTTTGAGTGTATTGACAACCAGGAAGCAGCTAACCTGCTTTTTAATGCAGCTGCCAATTGGAATAAAGAAAACGGTATGGAAGCCATGGATGGTCCCATAAATTTTGGCGAAAATTACGTAAACTGGGGACTGTTGGTTGACGGTTTTATGCCACAGGGATTTGGCATGCCATACAATCCTAAATATTACGAGAAACTTTTTCGGGAATTTGGTTTTGATGTTTATTTCGAGCAGTATTGTTACCACCTTGATTATACGGTGCCTTTTCCCGAACGCTTTTGGAAAATTGCAGGCTGGGTGGCCAAAAAGCCGCAGTACCAGTTTAAACATTTCGATTTTAAACAGGCCGATAAATTTGTAAAAGACTTCTGCGATATTTACGATGCCGCCTGGTCTTTTCATGAGCACTATAAACCGCTTGACCCGGATGATTTACATGATTTCCTTACCGAATCAAAAGCCATTCTTGACCCGGAAATGATTTGGTATGCCTATGCCGACGAAAAACCAATTGCCATGTTTGTAATGATTCCCGATATCAATCAGCTGTTGGCAAAGCTTAACGGGAAGTTGAATTTGCCGGGGATTCTGAAGTTTTTATACTATAAAAAGAAAAAAGTAATAAATCGTACCCGGATTTTCCTGATGGGGGTTGATCCAAAATTCCAGCGTTCTGGAATTGAGTCAGGAATCTTCTGGCATCAGGAGCAGGTGATGAAAAAGAAATCGCATCGCCACTACACTGAGGTTGAACTCTCGTGGGCAGGCGATTTTAATCCGAAAATAATTGCTATTTACGAAGCTACAGGCGCAAAAAGAGCCAAAACCCATTATACCATGCGGTATATGTTCGACAGGAGCAAACCGGTAACCAAAGCTCCACTAATAAGCTAGATTAACAACTTGTTTACGAAGCAAATAAATAGTATAACTTTTTGGAAAGTTACAAACAATATATATCTTTGCAGGCCGAAAATTAGAATTGAATTATAAATTTACGAATGGATTGCATACGGGAAATGTAACCATTCCCAGAAAAAATAAAGCAAAATGAAAAAAGACATTCATCCAAAGGAGTACAGATTGGTAGCTTTTAAAGACATGTCGAACGGTCATACTTTTATTACCCGCTCTACTGTTGATACCAAAGAAACAGAAACTATCGACGGAGTTGAATACCCGGTTTATAAACTGGAAATTTCTAATACTTCGCATCCATTTTACACAGGTAAAACCAAACTTGTGGATACTGCCGGACGTGTTGACAAATTCATGAGCCGTTACGGAAAACACATGGAGAACAGAAAGAAATAACTTTCATAAAGAAATAGAAGAAAAGCATTCGTCAGTTTGATGAATGCTTTTTTTTTATCTGAAAAATATCTGCGCAGGCAGGAACTGACGATTTTAATGCAATTTTGTCGGTATTTTAGTTTTGTATAGGTAAACATGCCCGAAATAATTACAATCTGGAGAAATGGCATGGCTATTGTTTTTATGCAAGTCGTTTAAAACAAGGCATTGTTTTGCCTGAACCGATCTGTTTAACGACAGATTGTCATCATATAAAAAGAATCATGGGGAAATATAAAAATACAGCGTTGCATACAATGTTTGGATCGGGAATGATGGATGATGAATCGGATTTTCTTCCAATAATTGCTGATGGAGACGACAAGGAACTTAAAAATACGGAGGTACCTTCGGTGTTGCCCATTTTGCCATTGCGTAATACCGTATTGTTTCCGGGGGTAGTACTGCCAATCACAGTTGGGCGCGAACGTTCGTTAAAATTAATACGCGATGTTAATCGTGGCAGTAAATTGCTGGGAACGGTAGCACAGAAAGATTATACCGTAGACCGGCCCGAAACAGCCGATTTGTATGATATTGGTACCGTTGCAGAAATAATGAAAGTGCTTGAAATGCCCGATGGCTCAACATCTGTGATTATTCAGGGGAAAAGGCGTTTTAAAGTAAATGAGTTTGTTGCCGAAGATCCCTATTTTAAGGCATCAGTTGAACCTTTGAATGATTTAAGCTCGGAGGATGATAACGAGTTTAATGCCATTGTTGGTTCACTAAAAGACCTGTCGATAAAGGTTGCACAGTTCTCGGCAAATGTGCCCCCCGAAGCTACTTTTGCCGTTAAAAATATCGAAAACTCTACCTTTCTTATCAACTTTATTTGTTCCAATACCGATATTAATGTCGACGATAAACAAAAGCTGCTCGAAATAGGAGTGCTTAAAGACAGGGGAATACAGGCCATTAGCTTTTTGGTAAAAGAGGTACAAATGTTGGAGCTGAAACAGGATATCCAGAAAAAGGTTAAAACCGACATGGATAAGCAGCAGCGCGAGTTCATGCTAAACCAGCAAATGAAAACCATTCAGGATGAGCTCGGTGGCAATCCGGTGGAGCAGGAAATTAATAACCTGAAGGAACGTGCAAAAGACAAAAAATGGACGAAAGAGGTGGATGAGTTTTTTCATCGCGAGGTGGAAAAGCTGGCACGTTTGAATCCGGCCGCAGGTGAATATTCAGTACAGTTTACTTTTTGCCAAACCCTGCTCGATTTACCCTGGAATGAATATACCGAAGATAATTTTGATTTAAAGCATGCCAGTAAAGTACTTGACGAAGACCACTACGGCCTTGAAAAAGTAAAGGAACGGATGCTGGAACACTTGGCAGTGTTAAAACTGAAAAACGATATGAAATCGCCCATCCTTTGCTTGTATGGCCCTCCGGGAGTTGGAAAAACATCGTTGGGGAAATCAGTAGCGCGGGCACTTGGGCGTAAATATGCACGTATGAGTTTAGGCGGTTTACACGATGAATCAGAAATTCGCGGCCACCGGAAAACCTACATCGGAGCCATGCCCGGACGAATAATTCAGAATATTAAAAAAGCCAAATCGTCAAATCCCGTGTTTATTTTGGATGAGATTGATAAAGTTTCGAAACATTTTCATGGCGACCCGGCTTCAGCTTTGCTTGAGGTGCTTGATCCGGAACAAAATGGCGAGTTTCATGACAATTATATTGAACAGGATTACGACCTGTCGAAAGTAATGTTTATTGCAACTGCCAATTCCTTGAGCACCATTGCACCGCCGTTGCGCGACCGTTTGGAACTAATTGAAGTGAGTGGTTACCTGGTTGAAGAAAAAATTGAGATTGCCAAACGACATCTTATTCCGAAGCAGTTGGAAAACCACGGATTAAAGAAAGCAGACCTTACATTTCCGAAAGATATTATTGAATTGATAATTGATGGCTATACACGCGAAAGTGGGGTGAGGGAACTGGATAAAAAGCTGGCCAAGGTGGTTCGTAGGATTGCCAAAAAAATTGCTTTTGAGGAATCGTACAATAAAAAGCTTACCAAGGCTGATGTTCGCGAATACCTTGGAGTAATCGAATATTCGAAAGAAAAATACCAGGGCAACGATTTTGCCGGTGTGGTAACCGGGCTGGCCTGGACTGCTGTGGGGGGCGAAATTCTTTTTGTGGAAACCAGCCTGAGCAAAGGCAAAGGAGCATTAACCCTTACCGGTAACCTGGGCGATGTAATGAAAGAATCGGCAATGCTGGCACACGAATACCTGAAATCGCATGCCGAGGAATTAAATATAAAGCCACAGGTTTTCGAGAATTGGAATGTGCATGTGCACGTACCTGAAGGGGCAATTCCAAAAGATGGCCCATCGGCCGGAGTGACAATGGTTACGTCGTTAGCATCGGCATTTACCCAGCGAAAAGTGAAGAAAAACCTGGCCATGACCGGTGAAATAACTTTGCGGGGAAAAGTGCTTCCGGTTGGGGGAATAAAAGAAAAAATTCTGGCTGCAAAACGTGCAGGTATTACCGAAGTTATCTTATCGAAAGAAAACAGGAAAAACCTGGAGGATATTAAAGAGGCTTACCTAAAAGGCTTAAAGTTCCATTTTGTTGAAACTATAATGGATGTGCTTGAAATTGCTTTGCTGAAAACAAAAGTAGATAAGCCAATGAAAATTGAATAACGTACAGATAAAAATATGGAAGAAGGCGCTTAAGGGGCGCCTTTTTTTTATGCCTATTGGTCAAATTTTTGAAAAACGATGAGCTTTCCGGTTGCAAACTCAAGCGAAAAAGAATCGCCCATGCATTCGTTTAAGGTGCCCATCCACCACGAACTTAAGGTGGTGTTTTTTAAAGGATATTTTAAATTTTTTGAAGTAATGGCAGCCGGAATCCCCAATGAAAAAATGGAAACCTGTTGTCCCTTAAACGAAGGCAGTGACTGCGAATAAAGAACCGGACGAAAAATACCCGAATTGCTGATGGAAATTACATTAAGCTTTTCAGCATAATTTAACAGCAAGGAAATATTGCCGATGGTATGATCCTCGCGTTTTCCGGTGGCACCTAAAATAATAACTTCTTTGGCACCCCGGCTCAGCACAAATTCAACGGCTTTGGTTTGGTCGTTGGTTTCCTGGTCGGTATTTAAAACAATACGTTCGGCATAATTCTTTTTTGTTTCTTCCGATACCGAATCAATATCGCCCACTATAAATGTTGGCTCCATGCCAAATTCAATGAGTTTATCAGCGGCTCCATCGCAGCAGATTATTTCGTGTGCATTTGTTAATACCGAAAGAGGTACGGCATGGTTGGGGAAAGATCCGTCACAAAGTATAACAACTTTTGAATTAAAAGGGAACCAATTCATAAGCAGCGAAAATACCAAAATTTATGGTGATTTGGCTTAAAGGAGATGTTTCCTGAATGCCAGGGGAAAGAATTCAATAAGCTTAAAAGAAACCCAATTCGAGCCGGGCCTCTTCGCTCATCATCGATTTATCCCATGGTGGTTCGAAAGTTAATTCTACGTCAACTTTTTCAATTCCTTCAACCGATTGGGCCGCCTGAGTGATATCGTCGACTAAAACATCAACCACCGGGCAACCCGGCGCAGTGAGCGTCATGAGTATATTGGCCTGATTATTTTCGTCCACATCCACGTTGTATATCAGTCCCAAATCGTAAACGTTTACCGGAATCTCCGGGTCGTAAACCTCTTTCAGGTTATTAATTATTAAGTCTATTCTTTTATCCATTTCATAGCCTCCTTATCCTGCAATCTTGCTATATGCAACAGCGTATAAACGAATTTGTTTTACCATCGCCAACAGACCGTTCGAGCGGGTAGGCGACAGGTGTTGTTTTAGTCCCAGGTCGTCAATAAAATGCAGCTCATTTTCAAGTAGTTCTTTGGGTGTGCGCCCCGAAACCACGCGAAGCAACAAGGCTACCAAACCTTTTACAATAACCGCATCGCTTTCGCCGCGGAAATTGATTTTACCGTCTTTCATATCGGCCACCAGCCAAACACGCGATTGGCAACCTTTAATAATATTCTGGTCGTTCTTATCTTTCGCATCCAGTTCTTCCAAATCGTTACCCAATTCAATCAGGTACCCATATTTGTCCATCCAGTCTTCGTACATCGAAAACTCCTCAATTATCTCTTGCTGAATTTCTTCTATGCTCATATAAAAATGTTTTGAACGAAAGCAAAGGTCGTAATTTTTTAATTTCTGACAATGCAGCAAGAGCTTTATTCAGACTAATTCAAAACTAACTTTATGTATAGCTTGCATTAAGCTATTTTATTACTTTTATTTTTCTGAAAAAAAACTAAAATTAAATTATAAGATGACAAAATTAGCAGGTACCAAAACCGAACAGAATTTGTTAAAAGCATTTGCAGGTGAATCGCAGGCACGCATGCGTTACGATTATTTTGCCAAACAAGCAAAAAAAGAAGGATTAGAGCAAATTGCCGCCATTTTTGAAGAAACAGCACTCAACGAAAAAGAGCATGCCAAACGTTTCTTTAAATTTCTGGAAGACGGAAATATGGTAGAAATTACTGCCACTTATCCGGCCGGAAAAATTGGTACAACTATGGAAAACCTGAAAGCATCAGCCGAAGGTGAAAACGAAGAATGGACGGAACTGTATCCGGAATTTGCAAAAGTTGCCGAAGAAGAGGGATTTAAAGAAATTGCAATGGCTTTTAAATTAATTGCCCGAGTGGAAGAAGCACACGAAAACCGCTACCGCACTTTATACACAAACCTTGAGGAGGGAAAAGTATTTAAGCGTGGCGACAAGGTAGTTTGGAAATGCAGAAACTGTGGTTTTATTCACGAAGGAAAAGCGGCGCCAAAATTGTGCCCGGCTTGCCAGCACCCTCAGTCGTATTTCGAAATTAAGGAAACAAATTATTAGGCTTATTTTTAGTAGAACTTCTATTATAAAAAATGCCATTCGTTTGACTCATTCAAATCGGATGGCATTTTCTTTTTTGTAGAAATATCCTACAGCATCAGTATTGCTTTGTTGAGTGCCTGCATAAAAAGATCGATTTCTTCTTTGGTATTGTACATCCCAAATGAGATACGCGCACAGGCCGAAATGCCAAAATGTTGCATTATCGGATCGGCGCAGTGATGACCGGTACGAATGGCAATTCCCATTTTATCGATCAGCATTCCCAAATCGTAAGAATGTATTCCATTAATATTAAAACAGATAACCCCTGATTTATTAGGGGCCTCACCATAAATTCTTAAACCTTCAATGTTTTTTAATTGCTGGGTGGCATATTCGAGTAATTCGTGTTCGTGCCGACCAATGTTTTCAACGCCAATCTCGTTAACCAAATCCAGTGCCGCACCAAAACCTGCCAGGTTTGTAATGTTAGGGGTTCCGGCCTCAAATTTATAGGGCAGTTCGTTAAACGTTGTGCCATTAAACGACACCTCCGAGATCATTTGTCCTCCGCCCTGATACGGTGGCATTTCTTCCAGCCATTTTTCTTTCCCATACAATACTCCAACACCGTTTGGGCCATAAACTTTGTGTGCCGAAAATGCATAAAAATCAACATCAAGCTCTTGTACGTTTATTTTTAAATGTGCTGATGCCTGGGCGCCGTCAACCATAACTGCTATACCCGCTTTATGGGCAATTTTAACAATTTCGGAAATGGGGTTAATGGTACCCAATACATTTGACACATGGTTTACTGCAATTAGTCTTGTTTTCGAGGTAATCAGTTCCGGTAACTTTTCTATTTCAAGCAAACCATTGTCGTTAAATGGAAGTTTTACAATTTTTGCTTTTCGTTTTTCGGCATTAATTTGCCAGGGAACAATATTTGAATGGTGTTCCATTTCCGACACGATAATTTCATCGTCTTCTGAAACATATTTTTCGCAGAAGCTGCTTGCTACCAGGTTTATACTTTCAGTGGCTCCTTTAGTGAAAATAATCTCTTTGCGCGAGGATGCGTTAATGAAAGTTTTCACTTTGTCTCGAACCTCTTCATATTCAAGCGTAGCTTTATCGGCCATGTAATGTGCACCCCGGTGAATGTTTCCATAATAGTCGTTGTGCAATTGTTCAAGTTTTAGCAATACCTGAACGGGCTTTTGTGCTGATGCTGCTGTATCGAGATAAACCAGCGGTTTGTTGTATACTTTTTGCTGAAGTATGGGGAAATATGCTCTTATTTTTTCGGTATCGTAATTCATAGAGCTAAGGTAACCAAAAGAAAGAAAAGATGCTTTGTGAAACTTTGTGCCCGGTGTTTAACTTAAAGGTTTATTTACCAAAAAGTTAGTGCGGCATCAAAAAAGTTTCACAAAGTATTATTTAGCAATCGCACTGGTAAGCGCAATCGTGACAACGGGCAACTTCACCTTTCAGGCGTTTGTCAACCAGTTCGTCAATCCGGTCGCGCAGTGGTTCAAGTTTAATTTCTTTTACCACTTCGTGCGCAAAGGCATTCATCATCATCAAACGTGCTTTATCTTCATCAATACCGCGGGCACGCAGATAAAACAACGCTTCTTCATCAATTTGCCCAACAGTAGCCCCATGGCTGCATTTTACATCGTCGGCATCAATAATCAGCTGTGGTTTTGTCTGCATGTTGGCCTCGTCAGTAAGTAACAGGTTATTGTTACGCTGGAAAGCATTAGTTTTTTGGGCATCGCGCACCACGTGTATTCTCCCTGAAAATGCCCCTGATGATTTTTCATCAAGTACATTTTTATATACCTGGTTGCTCTCGCAGTGTGGCGAGGCATGAATTACCTGTGTGAAATTATCAACATGTTGGTTTTTATCCATAAAGGCCATGCCAAACATATTGGCTTCGGCATTTTCGCCGTTGAGCATAAATTTCAGGTTGTTACGGATTAATCCGCCGTGCAGCGAGGCGGTATGCGAAGTAACACGCGAATCGCGCTGCTGATCAATAAAAACCGAGTGAATGCTTGTTGCTTTATTGTGTTGGTTTTGTAACATATAAAACTCAACATCAGCATTGTTGCCTGCAAAAATTTCAGTTACCGAGTTGCTCAGGTACTGGTTCAGATTCAGTGTATGGTCGCACAACAATACCTGCACTTTAGCTCCGTCTTCCACCAAAATAAAGTTACGTTGGGTCGCAAAAGTAGCCTTCTCGTCCTGCAGCAGGTTTATAATCTGAATCGGACTTTCAACAATAACATTTTTTGGTACGTAAAGAAAAAAACCATCCTTGGCAAAAGCTGTGTTTAAAGCCACCATTGGGTCTTCTTCCACTTTTGCCAGGCTGGCATATTTCTCTAACAACTCCGGCTTTTCTTTTGAAATACTTTCGAGACTGTCCAGAATGACACCGTCGGGTAAATTCCCTTTTTCAGTTTCGTTTTTATAAAACCAACCATTAAAAACCATGGCCAGGTTGGTATTTAGTTGCGGTACATCGCAACGAAAAACTTCACCCAGGTTAGCTTTTTTCTCTTCTTTGGTATGAATAAATTTAAAGTCGGGAAGAAAAGCCGGGTTGAGGTTGGTGTATTTATAGTTTTCGTTTTTTCGCGTTGGTATACCCTGCAGTACAAAATTCTGGAACGCTTTATTTCTTTGTGCGTTCAGAATGTCGGAGGAGTTTTTGAAAAGCTCGTCCTTTACTTCGTTGTAGTGTGCGGTATATTTTAGCGATAAATCTGCTTTGTCAACTAAAACGCTCATGTTAATTTCCGTTTTCTGATTTAATCCAGTCGTAGCCTTTTTCTTCCAGCTCCAGTGCCAGCTCTTTTCCGGCTGTTTTTACAATTTTGCCCTGATAAAGAATATGAACAAAATCAGGGACAATATAGTCTAGTAAACGTTGGTAGTGGGTGACAACAATGGCTGCTGTTTCGGGCGATTTTAAGGCATTTACACCGTGTGCTACAGTTTTTAGCGCATCAATATCAAGTCCCGAGTCTGTTTCGTCAAGAATAGCCAGTCTGGGTTCCAGCAGAGCCATCTGAAAGATTTCATTTTTCTTTTTTTCTCCGCCTGAAAAACCTTCATTTACCGAACGATTGGTTAATTTGGTGTGCATATCCACCAGGTCCATCTTTTCGCGCATAAGTTTCAGGAATTCACCTGCAGTAAGTTCCTTTAGCCCTTTGTGTTTGCGGTGTTCGTTAACCGAAGTTTTCAGAAAATTTACCATGGGTACACCGGGTATTTCAACCGGGTACTGAAAGCTAAGGAAAATCCCGTCTTTGGCACGGTCTTCCGGTGCCCTATCGAGCAGGTCTTCCCCTTCAAACAGCACTTCGCCATGGGTAATTTCATATTCTTCTTTTCCGGCAAGCACATTGGCAAGTGTACTTTTTCCTGAACCGTTAGGCCCCATAATGGCATGCACCTCGCCGGGTTTCACCTCCAGGTTGATTCCTTTCAGGATTTCCATCCCTTCTACGGAAGCATATAAGTCTTTAATCTTTAACATTTTTATTTTATCCTGTTGCGGGCAGTGTGTATTAAAACTGTCTGCCCTAAGTTATTTAATTGTCTATCCAACACTGCCTTCAAGGCTGATCTGAAGCAATTTCTGAGCTTCAACGGCAAATTCCATAGGTAGCTTATTCAGTACCTCCTTGGCATAACCGTTAACAATCATCCCGATTGCTTTTTCTGTATCAATACCACGTTGGTTGCAGTAAAAAATCTGGTCTTCACCAATTTTCGATGTGGTGGCTTCGTGCTCCACAACCGACGATTTATTGCCTACTTCGATGTACGGGAATGTGTGCGCTCCGCAGGTGTCATTCAGCAGTAGCGAATCGCATTGCGAAAAGTTACGTGAGTTTTTCGCTTTAGGCATAATCTTTACCAATCCGCGGTATGAATTTTCACTTTTCCCGGCTGAAATACCTTTTGAAATAATGGTAGACTTGGTATTGCGGCCAATGTGAATCATTTTAGAGCCGGTATCGGCTTGTTGATGATTGTTGGTAACTGCCACCGAGTTAAACTCTCCAACCGAATTGTCGCCCATAAGGATGCAGCTGGGGTATTTCCAGGTAATTGCCGAACCTGTTTCTACCTGTGTCCAACTTATTTTCGACGACTCGCCGCGGCAAACACCACGCTTGGTAACAAAGTTGTAAATACCACCTTTGCCGTTTTTATCTCCCGGATACCAGTTCTGAACCGTTGAATATTTTACCTCTGCGCGGTCGAGAGTAATAATTTCAACAACTGCGGCGTGCAGCTGGTTTTCGTCGCGCATTGGTGCAGTACAACCTTCAAGGTAACTCACATAGCTGTCGTCGTCGGCCACAATTAGTGTACGCTCAAACTGTCCGGTGTTGGCTGCGTTAATCCTGAAATAAGTTGATAGTTCCATGGGGCAGCGAACACCTTTAGGGATGTAGCAAAACGACCCATCGCTAAATACGGCAGAATTAAGTGCGGCAAAGTAATTGTCGGCTACAGGTACCGCTTGTCCGAGGTATTTTTTTACCAAATCAGGGTGGTCTTTTACGGCCTCGGAAAACGAACAGAAAATAATGCCTTTTTCTGCCAGCGTTTCTTTAAAGGTTGTTTTAACCGAAACCGAATCAATTACCGCATCAACGGCAACACCTGCCAACTGCTTTTGCTCTTCAAGCGGAATACCAAGCTTCTCAAAAGTTTCCAGTAATTCCGGGTCAACTTCATCCAGGCTTTCATACTTTGGCCCTTTTTTAGGTGCTGCATAATAACTTATTGCCTGGAAATCGATAGGCGGAATTTTTAAATAAGCCCAGTTTGGCATCTTCATTTTCTGCCACTTCTGAAAAGCGTCTAGCCTGAATTTTAACATAAATTCAGGTTCTTCTTTTTTGGCAGATATCAAACGAATTACGTCTTCGTTAAGGCCTTTTTCAATAATCTCGGTTTCAATATCAGTTACAAAACCATATTTGTATTCGCCTTGCGTTACGTCATTCAATATTTTATCTTGTTCTTCCATTTTCTGAATTTTCTATCCTTATAACAACGCTTTATTAAGACTGTTTAAATAAAATTGCAAAGATATAAAAGTATGGGTATTTTTGTGGCTTCAACAGTTTAATACATACTTATTTGTCCTTATTTAATAATGAATAAAGAAATCAAAAGAACAAATATTTCGGAGTTGGGTGAATTTGGCCTGATTGACCGATTGACAAAAGACATTCGGATAATAAACGATAGTACTGTTTTGGGCGTTGGTGACGATGCCGCCGTGTTAAATTACAAGGACAAACAGGTTGTTGTTTCAACTGATTTGTTGACAGAAGGAGTACATTTTAACCTTATGTATGTGCCCTTGAAACATTTGGGTTATAAAGCCGTGGTTGTGAACTTATCGGATATTTATGCGATGAATGCAACTCCGAAACAAATTACGGTAAGCGTCGCGGTTTCCAATAAATTTTCGGTTGAAGCTTTAGAGGAGTTATATGCCGGAGTTAAGCTTGCCTGCCAAAAGTATAATGTTGATTTGATTGGAGGCGACACAACTGGTTCGCTTACCGGATTAACAATAAGTATAACCGCTGTTGGCGAAGCTGAAAAAGAAAATATTGTAACAAGAAGTGGTGCCGGGGCAAACGATTTGCTATGTGTTTCGGGTGATTTGGGCGGGGCCTACATGGGGCTGCAATTGCTGGAGAGAGAAAACGAGGTGTTTAAAGTGAATGAAAAGATGCAACCCAAACTTGATGGTTACGATTATATTTTGGAGCGACAGCTAAAACCGGAAGCCAGGGTTGATGTTATTGCTGCTTTTAAAAAAATCGGAATTAAACCCACATCCATGATTGATATTTCAGATGGTTTGTCGTCGGAAATTATGCACTTGTGCACCAAGTCGGGCGTTGGGTGCAGTTTGTTTGAAGACAAAGTACCAATGGATTTACAGACTAAACAAATGGCTGAAGAGTTAAATATTAATCCGTTGGTAGCAGCCCTGAATGGGGGCGAAGATTACGAGTTGTTGTTTACACTCTCGCTTGATGATTATGAAAAGATTAAAAATGATCCTGATTTTACCATTATTGGTCATATGACTGAGGCTGGAGAAGGCATTAACCTGCAAACAACAGGAGGTTCGTCTATCCCCCTGGAGGCCCAGGGGTGGAATCATGGGAAATAGCTCATTAACATTAAAAAAAATGCCATCAGATAGTGATGGCATTTTTTTAATGTTTTTTGTAGTCATTAATCGGGGAAATATCCTCGAATAATTCCACGTTTCGAGTCTTTTACAAAAAGCAATACTTCATCGCGTTCAGGTGTTGCCGGCATTTCTGCTTCAATAATTTCAACAGCCTGGGCAGTATTTAGTCCTTTTTGGTAAATATAACGGTAGATATCTTGTACTTCGCGTATTTTTTCGTTATTGTACTGTCTCCTACGTAGGCCAATAGAGTTAATACCTACATACGAAAGTGGTTCGCGGCCTGCTTTAATAAACGGTGGAACATCCTTGCGAACAAGCGATCCGCCCGAAATCATTACGTGTGTTCCAATACGAACAAACTGGTGAACTGCCGACATGCCACCAAGAATGGCCCAGTCGTCAACCTGAACTTCTCCGGCCAACTGAACGTTGTTTACCAGAATAATGTTGCTTCCCACTTTACAATCGTGAGCCACGTGTACGTAGGCCATCAACAAATTGTTGTCGCCAAGTACTGTTTTACCTTTTGCAGCTGTACCTCTGTTTATGGTTACAAATTCGCGAATTGTATTATTGTTGCCAATTTCAACTGTTGAATATTCGCCTTTGAATTTTAAATCCTGCGGAACGGCTCCAATAACAGCCCCCGGAAAAATATTACAGTTTTTACCAATCCTGGTTCCCGGTAAAATGGTTACACCAGAACCAATTCTTGTCCCTTCACCGATTTCAACATCATGGTCGATGGAAACAAAAGGCTCGATAACTACATTATCTGCAACTTTTGCATCGGGATGGACATAAGCTAGTGGTTGTTTCATCTTATACTGTCTTGATTAATCTTCTTTTTTTACAATTTGTGCCATAAATTCTCCTTCGGCAACAATTTTGTCGCCAACATAAGTAACCCCTTTCATGTTGGCTATTCCTCTTCTGATCGGCGAAGTTAATTTTAATTTAAAAATCAGGGTGTCGCCCGGGATAACTTTTTTCCTGAATTTAACATTGTCGATTCGGATAAAGTAAGTGGCAAATTTTCCTTTTTGCTGGCTTAAAACCAATAATCCTCCGCACTGAGCCATCGCTTCAACAAGTAAAACACCTGGCATAACGGGTTCGTCGGGGAAATGCCCCTGGAAAAACGGTTCGTTTGCCGTAACGTTTTTAATGCCAATAATTTCATCTTCCTGAATGCAAACTACTTTGTCTACCAATAAAAATGGATACCGGTGAGGCAACAGTTCTTTTATTCGGTTAACATCCATTAATGGTTCGTCGTTCGGATTGCATTTAGGTGCTGCTTCAGCTTCTTTTTTCCATTGTTTTTTTAAGGCCTTGGCAAAAATAGTGTTAGGACCGTGCCCTGGTTTTGAGGCAATAATCCGGCCTTTAATCCGCTTGCCACATAGCGAAAGGTCGCCAATTACATCGAGCAACTTGTGGCGTGCACATTCATTATCAAAATGCAACTCAAGATTATTTAATATGCCCTGTGCTTTTACCTCAACCCGCGGGTGATTGGTTAAATCAGCCAACCTGTCCAGTTCTTCCTGGCTAATTTCTTTGTCGATAATAACAATGGCATTGTTAAGGTCGCCACCTTTGATAAGATTGTGGCTAAGCAAAAATTCTATTTCGCGAAGAAAAACAAACGTACGGCATTCGGCAATTTCCGTTTTAAAATCTTTTATCGACTCTAATGTTGCATACTGGTTGTTTAAAACCGCCGATGGAAACGAAATCATCACATTTAAGCTGTAATCATTATCCGGTAGCGCTATAATGTGCGAACCTGATTTTTCATCGAAGATTTCAATCTTTTCACTTATTTCAAAATAATCTCTTTCGGCTTCTTGTTCAACAATGCCAGCTTTTTCAATTGCTTCAACAAAATATTTCGAGCTACCATCAATAATTGGAGCTTCCTCGTTGTTTACTTCAATCAGCACATTGTCCAGGTCCATCCCGGTAAGTGCAGCAAGTGCATGTTCAATGGTTCCAATTCGGGCTCCGTTTTTTTCAAGTAGCGTTCCGCGCGAAGTATCGATAACCAAATCAACATCGGCATCAATAATTGGTTTGTTTTCAAGGTCTACTCGTTTAAATTTAAAGCCGTGGTTTTCAGGTGCCGGTAAAAAATTCATAGTTACATTAACACCTGTATGTAAGCCTTTCCCCTCAATTTTAAATGAGTTCTTTAACGTCTTTTGTTTTACCACCATAGGGAAGTGAAATATTTCTTAATTTTTTTTGTCTGTATTGATTGTTTTCTTCAGCTGGAGCACATCGCGGCGAATTTCCGGCAGGTCTTTTAAAAGTACATAAGCACGCATGGCTGTTTTTATATCGATAGCCGGTGAACCAAGTAAAGTTTGATTGCTTTTTAAATTTGATACAACTCCTGATTGTGCGCCAAGCGTTACATTGTCGCCAACAGTTATGTGTCCGCCTAATCCAACCTGTCCGCCAAACATGCAGTTTTTTCCAATTTTTGTCGATCCTGAAATACCGGTTTGTGCAGCCATTACCGAGTTTTCTCCAACCTCAACGTTATGTGCTATTTGTATGAGGTTGTCGAGTTTAACGCCTTTTTTAATGATTGTCGATTCCATCGTTCCACAATCAATTGTGGTATTGGCGCCAATTTCCACATCGTCTTCTAAAACGGTATTACCAATCTGATGAATTTTTTTGAATGTTCCGTCTTCCTGTGGGGCAAAACCAAAACCATCAGACCCAATAACGGCACCTGAGTGAATAATGCAGCGATTGCCAATTACGCAGTCGTCGTATATTTTAGCACCCGGGTACAAAATGCAATCATCGCCAACAGTAACATTCTCACCCACATGAACCTGCGGGTAAATTTTAACATTGTTTCCAATTTTGGCATTTTTCCGATGTAAGCAAAGGCGCCAACATAAGCATCGTCGCCAACTGTTGCGGTTTCAGCAATAAAACTGGGTTGTTCAACTCCTTGTTTCATGCTGGCTTTGGCTTGTACATAAAGTTCGAGTAGCGAAGCAAACGCCTGATAGGCGTCGTCAACTTTTATTAAAGTGGCAGGAATTTCTTCTTTCGGAATAAAACTTTTATTTACCAGAACAACCGAGGCTTTGGTTTTATAAATGTAATTCTCGTATTTTGGGTTGGCCAGAAAGGCTAGCGTACCCGGTTTCCCGTCTTCTATTTTCGAAACATTTGAAACTTTTACATCTGCATTGCCAACTATTTCTCCGTTAAGAAAGGAGGCAATGTCTGTAGCTTTAAAATCCATTATCTGTTTTTTTGGCGATGCAAATATAGGTTTTAACTAGTAAATGTCCAATTCTTTAGGATAACACACAAAATACTTCTTCACGGTTTTGCCCAGTGCAGAGAGATTTATGTCTGATGCATCGTTTATTTCTTTTACGGTTCCGTCTTTGTATAGTACAAGTATATTTTCTAAATTTTTATTGTAGGCATTGTTGGTAATCAGGCCTGTCATCAAAAAATACCTGGCCATTTCCGGGTCGGCAATAATGTTTTTCTCAATCTGTTTAAGGTACTTTTGTTCTTTACTTGCCGAAAGGGGTTTGTCGTGCAGTTTAGTGCGCGGTAATTTTCGGTTGGTAATACTTTCCGATAATTTGGAGAGTACCGGGTCGCTATGGTTTTGCCATTCTTTTATGGATATCAGAATGTCGTTGTCATCAAGCAAAGTGTACCAGCCTAATACGCCTTTCCCATTTATTTGAATATTGTTTTGAAAATCTTTTGGAGTAAAGGTATTGGTAAGGAAAATATTTAAAGTGGGCGTTACAAAAAGCGACTCTCCTTTAATCAGGAGATCTTTGGCGCGTTTTAAAACATTAATAAGCAGAAACTCGGCGGCAACAACTGTTTTATGCAAATACACCTGCCAGTACATTAGACGACGCGAAATCAGAAATTTTTCAATTGAATAAATTCCTTTTACGTCAACTACCAGCTGGTCGTTATGTACGTTCAGCATTTTAATAATCCGGTCGGTACCAATGGTGCCCTCAACTACCCCGGTAAAAAAACTGTCGCGGCTCAGGTAGTCAAGTCTGTCCATGTCGAGTTGGCTTGCAACCAGTTGGTGCAGGAAGTGTTTTTTGTAAGTGTTGGTAAAAATGCGAATGGCCAGATCGAGCCGGCCATTAAATTCATTATTCAGCTCTTGCATTATCATCACTGATATTTCTTCGTGCGAAATATTTACCAGTGTATTTTCAAGAACATGAGAAAAAGGCGCATGACCAATATCGTGAAGCAAAATAGCAATGGTAACGGCTTCTGCTTCATCATCGCTTATCTGATGCCCTTTTAAACGCAAAACCGAAATGGCCTGGCGCATTAAATATACCGTGCCAATGGCATGCTCAAAACGAGTGTGGTTGGCACCGGGAAAAACAAGGTATGACAGGCCCAGCTGTTTAATTTGCCGTAAGCGTTGAAATACGGGATGCTCCAATAAATCAAATATAATTTCAGACTGAAGGTTGATAAAGCCCAGAACCGGGTCGTTAATTATTTTCTTTTTATTTAATTGAATTTGTTGCACCTGTCTGCCTATTCGGTAGTTTAAAATTAAAAAACTTTCTTTAATGCAAAAGACAATGTTTTATTTTTGAAATAAAACGAACTGTGGAATAAAAAATAAATTGTTATGCACAGAAAACGGTTAATGATTTTTTAGTTTAAAATCAGAGCCTTAAGATAGGTGTCGGAATTTGTTAATGTTGTTTTATATTACTATTTTTGCCGAGAATTTTCTAAAAAACGAAGTTTTTAGGGGACCGATGGTTCCCTATTTTGTTACATAAGGCAAAATGATAGATAAACAAAAGATATTGGAATTGGTGAATGAACGTCTTGATGATCAGATGTTTATTGTTGATATAACCGTGAGCGCCGGCAACGATATTAATGTTTATATTGATGGTTATAATGGAGTAACCATTGAACAGTGTATTTCTGTTAGCCGAAATGTGGAGCATAATCTCGATAGAGACGAGGAGGATTTTTCGTTGCAGGTTTCTTCTCCTGGGTTAACAGAACGTTTTAAAGTAAAGCAACAGTACGAAAAATACACCGGAAAAGAAATTGAGGTAGTAACTTTGGAAAACCAAAAACTGGAAGGTGTACTTTTAGAAAATAGTGAAGAAGGAATTGTGCTTGAAACCTCGAAACGAGAAAAAGTGGAGGGGCATAAGAAAAAGCAATTGGTGGTAAAAAAACATAATTTAAAATACGACGAAATAAAAAGTGCGAAAGCGGTTATTTCATTTAAATAAAGTAACGCAAGATGGAAAATATTAACCTGATAGATACTTTTGCCGAATTTAAGGAGCTAAAAAACATTGACAGGGTTACAATGATGAGTGTGCTGGAGGAAGTATTCCGCAGCGTACTTATCCGTCAGTACGGAACGGACGAGAACTTTGATGTTATTATCAATATTGATAAAGGCGACTTTGAAATTTGGAGAAACCGCGAGGTAGTTGCCGATGATGAGCTGGAAGATCCGAATTTGCAGATTACATTAAGCGATGCCTTAAAAATTGACGAAGATTACGAAGTAGGTGAAGAAGTTACCGACGAGGTTAAACTGGCCGATTTCGGTCGTCGTGCAATTTTAAATTTGCGCCAAAATCTGGCCAGCAAAATATTAGAGCTGGAGAAAGATCATATTTACGGAAAATACAAAAATAAGATTGGCGACATTGTTACCGGTGAAGTATACCAGGTTTGGAAAAAGGAAATTCTTATTCTTGATGATGAGAGTAACGAATTGATTCTTCCAAAATCAGAACAAATACCTTCTGATTATTTCCGAAAAGGCGATAACGTTAGAGCTATTGTTTACAAAGTTGAATTACGAAATAATAATCCACTGATTATATTATCGCGTACAGCACCGGCTTTCCTTGAGCGACTGTTTGAGCTGGAAATTCCCGAAATTTTTGATGGACTGATTACCATTAAAAAAATTGTACGCGTACCCGGTGAACGCGCAAAAGTTGCTGTTGAATCATACGACGAGCGAATTGACCCGGTAGGAGCATGTGTTGGTATGAAAGGTTCGCGAATTCATGGTATTGTGCGTGAGTTACGTAATGAAAATATCGATGTAATTAATTACTCGGCAAACCTTCAGCTGTTTATTAAACGTGCATTAAATCCGGCAAAAATTAATTCAATTAAAATAATTGAAGAAAGTAAAAAAGCAGAGGTGTACTTAAAACCGGAAGAGGTATCGCTAGCCATTGGTAAGGGAGGACTAAATATCCGCCTGGCAAGTCAGCTTACAGGCTACGAGATTGACGTATACCGAGAGATGGAAGAAGACGATGAGGATGTAAACCTTGATGAGTTTGCAGATGAAATTGAAGGATGGGTAATTGATGCCTTAAAAGGAATCGGATGCGATACCGCCAAAAATGTATTGAATATCCCTCGATCTGAATTGATTAAAAGAACTGACCTCGAAGAAGAAACCATCGATGACGTTCTGAAAATCCTTAGTGCAGAGTTTGAATAAGTTTCTTATTGGAAAATAGAGAATTTATTCATAGAAATTTAGAAAAGTAAACAAGAAATTATATGGTAGCAGGCAAAACAACACGACTTAGTAAATTGGCAAGGCAATTCAATGTAGGTATTCATACCATTGTTGAATTCTTGCACAAAAAAGGGTATGATATTGATTCAAATCCGAATACTAAAGTTACGCAAGATGCCGTGCAACTTCTTGAAATGGAATATAAGACAGATATTACCATCAAGAAAGAGTCGGAAAAAATGAACCTCAAAAGTCAGCGTCCCAGAAAAGAAGTAATTTCGATGGACAAAGAGGAGGCTGAGCCCGTAAAAGAAGAACCCAAGACGGAGCCTGTTGCTAAAAAAGAGGTAGAAAAAGAACCAGAGGAGGAGGTAATCTCAAAGCCAGAAGTAAAAGTTACGGTTCTTGATAAAATTGATTTAGACCAGATCAATAAACCGAAAAAGAAGCCGGAGCAACCAAAAGAAGATAAACCGGCAGCCGAAAAGAAAGAAGAGAAAAAAGAGGCCCCTAAATCGGTTGAAGAAAAGCCGGTAAAAGCTGAAGCTCCCGTAAAAGAAGAAGTAAAGCCTGAGAAAAAGGTTGAAAAAATAAAAGAAGAAACTGCTCCTAAAGTTGAAAAGGAAGTTGAAAAAACTCCCGAAGCAGTTGAAGAAAAACCAAAAGATAAAGTATTGGAAACTGAAGTTCCAAAGGTTGATGAGGTAAAAGTTGTGGGGAAAATTGATTTGAGTAACATGAATCAAAAAACCCGGCCTGCCAAAAAAACCAAGGAAGAGCGTGAAAAAGAGCGCAAGGAAAGACAAAAACAAAGAAACGCTGAGCGTCAGGCAAAAGATAATCAATCGCAGCAAAAAACAGGTGGCGATGATGTTATAAAAGCAAGAGCGAACAGGCTTAGTGGCCCAACTGTATTAGGAAAAATTGATTTGCCTGAGAAAAAGCAAGAAAGCGGCGGCGACCAAAGCAACCGAAAAAAACGTAGAAAACGTATTGCTAAAGACACCGGAAAAGTTAGTGTTGACAGACAACAACAACAAGGCGATCGTCCACGTGGTAAATTCCAGGCCAATAAACAACAAGCCGGTAAGAAAAAACGCCCGCTCAAAAAGGAGATTAACGAGGAGGATGTACAAAAGCAAATAAAAGATACGCTTGCACGCCTTACCACAAAAGGAAAGTCGAAAAAAGGTGCCAAGCACCGACGCGATAAACGTGCAGCTGCCAATGAAAAGATGCAGGCAGATATGGAACAGCAAATGCTGGACCAGAATGTATTGAAAGTAACCGAATTTGTTACTGTAGCTGAATTGGCAACCATGATGAGTGTTGGTGTAAACGAAATTATATCGTCGTGTATGTCGCTCGGATTGTTTGTGTCGATCAATCAGCGTCTTGATGCAGAAACACTTTCGGTAGTTGCCGAAGAATTTGGCTACAAAGTAGAATTTGTAAGTGTTGAGATTCAGGAAGCTATTGAGGAAGAAGAGGATAGCCCGGAAGATTTGAAGCCACGTCCGCCAATTGTAACGGTAATGGGGCATGTCGACCATGGTAAAACTTCGTTACTCGACTACATCCGGAATACCAACGTAATTGCCGGTGAGGCCGGAGGTATTACCCAGCATATTGGTGCTTACCATGTTAGTCTCGAAGACGGAAGAGATATCACTTTTCTTGATACACCGGGGCACGAAGCATTTACCGCAATGCGTGCACGTGGTGCACAGGTAACCGATATTGCAATTATTATTGTTGCTGCCGACGATAACGTGATGCCTCAAACCATTGAGGCAATTAACCACGCAGCCGCTGCAGGAGTACCTATTGTTTTTGCAATAAATAAAATTGATAAACCGGGAGCCAATCCCGAAAAGATAAAAGAAGAACTGGCCAATATGAATTACCTGGTTGAAGAGTGGGGGGGTAAATACCAGTCGCACGATATTTCAGCCAAAAATGGTATTGGTATCGAAGATCTTCTTGAAAAAGTTTTGCTCGAGGCTGAAATGCTTGAGCTGAAGGCCAATGCTGATAAAAAAGCACAAGGAACAATTATCGAATCGGAGCTTGACCGTGGTAGAGGTTATGTTTCTACCCTGTTGGTTGAAAGCGGATCGCTTCGTGTTGGAGATATTATTATTGCCGGTCAGTATTACGGCCACGTTAAAGCAATGTTTAACGAGCGTAACCAGAAAGTTGATGCTGTTGGCCCGGCACAGCCAGCCATTATCCTTGGATTAAATGGTGCTCCACAGGCAGGCGATAAGTTTAATGTGATGGAAAGTGAGCGCGAAGCTCGTAACATTACCAATAAGCGTGAACAGCTCGCCCGCGAACAGGGATTACGTACACAAAAGCACATTACACTTGACGAGATTGGTCGTCGTATCGCCATTGGTAACTTCCAGGAACTGAACCTGATTGTGAAAGGTGATGTGGACGGATCAATCGAAGCGCTGTCTGATTCGTTGATTAAACTGTCTACCGAAGAAATCCAAATCAATATCATTCACAAGGGGGTGGGTCAAATATCAGAATCCGATATTCAACTTGCTGCTGCATCAGAGGCTATTGTGGTTGGGTTCCAGGTTAGGCCATCGTTAAATGCCCGTAAACTGGCAGAACGCGAACAAATTGATATTCGTTTGTATTCGATAATTTACGATGCTATTAACGAAATAAAAGCCGCAATGGAAGGTATGCTTTCTCCGGATATTAAGGAGGAAATTACCGGAACGGTTGAGGTGCTGGAAACATTTAAGATTACGAAAGTGGGAACAGTTGCCGGTTGTATTGTACGCGATGGTAAGGTTGCCCGTAACTCAAAAGTTCGTGTAATTCGCGATGGAATTGTTATTTATTCCGGATTATTAGGTTCGCTGAAACGTTTTAAAGAAGACGTAAAAGAAGTGAAGAACGGGTATGAATGTGGTTTGAACGTCGAGAATTTTAACGACATAAAAGTTGGCGACCACGTGGAAGCTTACCACGAAGTTGAAGTTGCCAAAACTTTGTAAAATCCGATTGAAATGAAATAGTAAGGGGCCAGGTTTTTCCTGGCCTTTTTTGTTACCCTTAAATTATTAACAATCAATATTTAATTTCATAAACGAAAAAGAAGGTTTGAAGCGTTAGCTTATTATTACTTTTGACAAAAAGAATAAAAAATGAAGCGGAACCTCGTAATCATACTTCTTATTTTGGCGGCAGCAGTGGCTGGCTTTCTGTATTTTACAAAAAACAATCAGGTTTTTACAAAAGAGTCGTCGCTCTATAAAGCGGTACCTCTAACCGCCCCCGTTTTTTTAGAAGCGAATGCTTTAAAAGCTTTACCAGCCGAAAATCCTGTTATTCAGGAATTGGCAGGAGTTGGCGAATTTAATCGCTTACTAAATAAAATCCAGTTTATACAAAATGTAATAAAGAACGAGGCCGAAATTCAAAACAATTTCAGTAACCGGCCATTCGTGCTGGCGCTCGATTTTGTTGGAAAAAATGTATTGTACCCTGTCGTTATTAGTACGCTCAAAAATGCAAAAGAACGTCAGGGGCTTGAACTTCTTATTGAAAAGCTTACCGGAATTCCGCAAACTACTTTTCAGAAAAGAAATTACAACGGATACACCATAGTTGATGTGCCCAATGCAACCGGTACAAATGTGCTGAGTTATAGTGTTGCCGGAAACCTTGTAATTATTAGCCCCGAAGTTATACTGGTAGAAAAATGTATACGGCAATTAAACGTGCCGGGAATTAGCGAGAATAAGTATTTTAAACTGGTAAATAAAACGGTGGCCAGCCAATCAGATGTGTCGTGGTATATTAATCATAGGCGTTTCCCTGAACTGTGGGCAAATTTTCTTAATGCAAAAACCAAAAAAGTAGTTAACGAGTTTGGCGAAACCGAAAGGATAAATTACAAGCGCGATGTGCTGGATATAAAAAACTATGCCAGTTGGAGTGAGCTGGATCTTAGCTTTTACAATGAGCGATTAACTTTAAGTGGTATCACTGCAGCCGATGATTCTTTAAATCATTTCTTGTCGGTGTTAGAAGGGCAAGAGGCTGTAAGTTGTTATTCCGATCGTGTTTTGCCTAAAAATACGTCTTTTTATTTGGCATTCTCATTTTCTGATCGCGATTTGTTTTTTCAGAACCTTGAGGAGTATTTTGTACACGCTGAAGCCTACTATGTGCGCGAAGAGCAACTGAAGATGGTGGAACGGAATTTCCGAACAGATAGTCGCGAAAGCTTACGTAATCTGGTAAAAGATCGGGTTATTGCAGCAGTAACCACTGTGCCGGCTCAAAACGAAAAGACAACCTTGTTTCTTGTAAATAATCCATCGCGGAACGACAACCGTGAGCAGTTTGAAAACTTGCTAAAGAACTATGCAAAACGCAAAGCCATTGAATTTAGTAGCTTAACAAGCACTTGTGCTACCGGCGAGGGACAAACTTACCGCATTTATACTTTCCCGTATCCTTCGTTGCCAGGTATTTGGCTGGGTGGTGCTTTTGAGTTTACACAAGCCCGGTTTGCTGCTTTCCGCGACGACTGGCTGGTATTTGCCAGCTCGAAAAATGGGCTTGAAAGGTACCTCAACGATTTGGACTCCGGAATGAATTTAAAGGCAGATGCAGATTACGGTATAATAAACAAGTCGGCAGAAAATAAAGCCAACCTGACTGCTTATGCAAATGTAAATAACATTTACCCAATACGTCATGAATTGTTTTCATCTGAATTAAATAAAGGATTGGAAAAGAATGAGGAGGTGTTCAGAAAATTTAATGCAATAAGCTGGCAGGTTGTATGCGAGAACAATGTTTATTTTAATTCAGTACAATTGGCCTATCAGTTAAAACCAAAAAAAGATGTGCGTGCACGTTGGCAATGTAATCTTGGAGCGCAAGTAGCAGGTAAGCCACAAATTGTGGTAAATCATAAAAATAAGGCTGAAAAGGAAATTATTGTACAGGATGAGAATAACCGGTTGCATTTAATAAACGCCGATGGGAAAATAGTTTGGAGTATACCAATATCCGGTAAAATTATTGGCGAAATTCAGCAGGTTGATTATTACAATAATGGCCGTTTGCAATACCTGTTTAATACGAAAAAAAAAATCTACCTACTTGATCGTACGGGTAGTAAAGTAGCAAATTTTCCTATCGTTTTAAAAGCAAATGCAAGCAATAGAGTTAGTGTTTTTGATTACGATAACAATAATCGTTATCGCTATTTTATAGCCTGCAACGACAAGAAAGTGTATGCCTATAATCACGAAGGAAATATTATTTCAGGGTGGAAGTTTGGTAAAACCTCAGGATTGGTTACTAATCCGGTTCACCATTTTAGGGTAAATAATAAAGATTACATTGTTTTTAAAGATAACGCCAAAGTTTATATTCAGAACCGGAGGGGAGAGACGCGGGTAAACGCCCCGGCAAACTATACACCTTCGGCAAATGACGTGACTTTAAATACTGATGGTATTGCGAAAATTGTTGATTCAAGTAAAGACGGCGATGTGTATTACTTGTTTTTTGATGGGAAATACGCTAAAAAGGAAACTTCCAAATTGTCTTCGGAACACGAATTTAAAGTGGCCGATATTAATGGTAATGGAAAACCGGAGTTTGTATTTGCCGATAAAAACAGGTTGTATGTTTATACGGAGTCAGGAGAAAAGCTGGTTGAGGAAAAATATGATAATGATATACACGGGATTAATACCAATGCCAATTCTGCAACAAAAAAACTGATAGGCTTCTGCGATGCAGATGCTAATGAGCTTTTCTTGCTTGAATCATCGGGGAAGATATATCCTGGTTTCCCGTTAAGCGGGAACACTGAGTTTTCGATTGGAAAAATAAGGAATGGAGGCCCGCTAAGTTTGGTGGCTGGAAATGAAGATGGCGATTTGGTGTGTTACGATTTGGAATAATTCAGCTTGTAACAGCGAGCTAAAAACCGTCGCGTTTTTCGTTCGTTTATTTAAGAAATAGCTAATCAGGCAGATAGGCATAAAAAAACCACGGAATTATTTCCATGGTTTTTTTTATAGTGTTATAATTTTTATCAGATAATAAGCATGGCGTCGCCGTAGGTTCCAAAACGGTAGTCTTCTTTAATAGCCGTTTCGTAGGCTTCCATTACAAAATCGTAACCACCAAAAGCCGCAACCATCATTAATAGTGTTGAGTAGGGTAAATGCAGGTTAGTAATCATGCTGTTGGCAACACTAAATTCGTACGGTGGGAAAATGAATTTATTGGTCCATCCTTCAAACGGTTTTAAAAAGCCCTGAGTAGAAACTGAACTTTCAAGTGTACGCATAACGGTGGTTCCAACTGCACAAACATTGCGTTTGTTTTGTTTTGCGGTATTCACCATTTCGCAGGCTTCGTCTTTTATCCAAATCTGCTCCGAGTCCATTTTGTGTTTGGTAAGGTCTTCTACATCAACGCTTCGGAAATTGCCTAACCCAACGTGCAGGGTAATGTATGAAAAATCAACACCTCTGATTTCTAAACGTTTTAACAATTCGCGACTAAAGTGTAATCCCGCTGTTGGAGCGGCAACTGCTCCCTCATTCTTTGCGAAAATAGTTTGGTAGCGGTCTTTGTCTTCGGGTTGAACAGGGCGGTTTATAAATTTTGGCAGCGGAGTTTCTCCAAGGCCATAAAGCGTTTGTTTAAATTCGTCGTAGGGCCCGTCGTAAAGAAAACGCAATGTGCGTCCGCGCGATGTGGTATTATC
Source organism: uncultured Draconibacterium sp. (assembly GCF_963676735.1). Taxonomy (NCBI): domain Bacteria; kingdom Pseudomonadati; phylum Bacteroidota; class Bacteroidia; order Marinilabiliales; family Prolixibacteraceae; genus Draconibacterium; species uncultured Draconibacterium sp. The sequence goes on from NZ_OY781464.1 coordinate 5,136,633, forward strand.
AATTACCTCGGCTACCAAAAGGTCATCGTCTCCAAAATAAAGTTTGTTTCCAATCCTGATTTTACGGGCCGGGTCAACCAGTACGTCCCACAAACGCTGTTCACGGTTTAATTCGCGCAAAAGAAATACTTCAATCTCCGCACCGGTTTTTTCTTTATTACCATAAAGGCGGGCAGGAAATACTTTTGTATCGTTAAAAACCATTACGTCTTTATCATCAAAATAATCAAGCAGGTCTTTAAACAATTTGTGTTCAATTGTTCGTGTTGCTCTGTTTAAAACCATAAGTTTCGATTCGTCGCGATTATCTGCAGGGTGCAAGGCAATCTTCTCCGGATCTAAATTGTACTTGAATTTTGATAACTTCATATTGTAATTAATTTATTAATGACTTCTTTTTTATGTACTTGACAAAAGTAATACAGTCAGTTGATTTTTTTATTCAGAACCCCTTTTTACGCAGAAATATTCAATTGGTTTCATCTAAAATTAAATTTTCTAAAAAAAAGTTCACGTTAAAAGCGTCTTCCAACTTGTAATTGCCAATTCTTGTTCGTTTTAATCCCGTTAAGTAAGCGCCACATTGTAATGCTTCTCCAATATCGCGGGCTAACGAGCGTATGTAAGTTCCTTTACCACAAACAATACGTAATTTTACCTCGGGCAGGTTAAACGATTCAATTTCAATGCTTTTTATAACAATACTTTTTGCTTTTAGTTTTACCTCTTCGCCATTTCGTGCATAGTTGAAAGCGCGTTTGCCTCTCACCTTTACCGCTGAAAATACCGGAGGTACCTGTTTTATTTCTCCAATAAATTGTGGAAGAATTTTTTCAAAGTCTTCACGGCTGATATGATTATAATCGTATTGCTTGTCTTCTTCTGTTTCCAAATCAAAGGATGGTGTTGTTGCACCAAGCTTTAAAGTTGCGAGGTATTCTTTTTCCCCCAGTTGCAGTTCTTCAATCTTTTTTGTGGCCTTTCCGGTACATAAAATAACCAGGCCGCTTGCCAAGGGGTCGAGGGTACCCGCATGTCCCACTTTCATTTTTTTAATACCCAATTTCTGGCACAAAATATAACGAACCTTATTCACCACATCAAACGATGTCCATTCCAATTCTTTATCGAAAAGTAAAATTTCCCCACCAGGGAAATTGTATGTTTTTTTGAAATCGGGCATTTAAGAATCTATCTTTCAGTATTTTAAGCCTGTTTTGAAAAATCAGGCTGCAAAGATAGCAATTAGGCCAATAAGAGCGCAATAAATTGCAAAATAAATTAACTTACCTTGTTTTACGATTTTAATCATCCACGAGCAAGCCAGTAGCCCGGAAATAAAAGCGCTAATAAAGCCAATGAGCAAGGGTAAAAGTTCAACCTCGGCCGAATTAAGTTCTCCTGACATGATATCAACAACTGCTGCTCCGAGAATTGGTATTAAAACCATTAAAAAAGAAAAGCGTGCAACATCTTCTTTTTTTGCTTTTAATAATAAGCCTGTGGCTATGGTGGCTCCACTTCGGGAAATGCCGGGCATGGTTGCCATTGTTTGTGCAATACCAATAATAAGGGCCTTGAAAAATGTTATTTTACCATCGCTCTTTTTTACAAATTGTGTAAGAGCCAGTAAACATGCGGTAAACATTAACATGCAGCCTACAAAAAAAAGGTTTCCGGTGAATAAGGATTCAATTTTTTCGCGAAATAACAGCCCAACAATAATAATGGGTACCGATGAAAACAACAGTTTCGCAACATATTTTGTCGATTCATTCCATTCAAAGGCCATTAAATCTTTTAGCAACACCATAATGTCTTTTCTAAAAACAACCAGTGTGCTTAATACGGTGGCTACATGTACCGTTAGTACAAAAAGTAAATTGTTTTTATCCTGAATATCCAAGAGGGCGTGGCCAATCTCAAGATGTCCGCTGGAGCTAACAGGAAGGAACTCAGTTAGTCCCTGAATGAGGCCAAGAAGAAATGCCTGGATTTCTGTCATTTAAATTAATCGTCTTTGGGTTTTTTCATAATGGCATAAATCTCAAAAGCAAAACCAATTAGTAGTAAAATTGGGGCGAGTGTTATTCTTCGAAAACTAAAAATATCTTCGCTAAAAACGTTCGGGTCGTCGCTGCCGCCTCCTGCCATTAGTATAAAGCCAAGAACAATTACGGCAAAACCTATTGCCATTAGTTTATAGTTTTCCTTGCCCAATGCAAAGGCTCCGGTCTCTTTAAGCTCTTTATTTTTCTTTGCCATTATTTTGTGAAATTGGTGGTGTAAATATAGTTAATAAAATAACTCGTCAAATTTCATACGCAGGAATTTGTTTAATGCAAACCACGTTGATAAAAATGAGATAATAAAGCCGAGTGTAAAAACAAGGCCGGTTATCATCAGCAAGGTTTTTGCATCGGCAAAATTTATTAAGCCATAAAGTTCGTTCTTATAAAGGAAAATGCCACCAATAAGAACAATGTTGGCAAGAATTCCCCCGTTGACACCAAGGAGCACGCTTTTAAGAAGAAAGGGTTTGCGAATAAAGTTTTTACTGGCTCCAACCATTTGCATGGTATTAATAGTAAAACGTTGCGAATAGATTAATAGTCTGATGGTATTATTAATTAGTCCAAAAAAAATAAATGTAAGCAGCGCACTTAAGGAGAACAATGCCAGGCTGATTTTTTTTACATTCTCGTTAATCAGCGTAACCAAATTTTTTTGATAGTACACTTCGGTAACCTGAGGGAAAGATAAAAGCTTTTGCTCAAGAAGCTGCAAACTGTCGGGGTGGGTGTATGCAGCCTGTAGTTTAATGTCGAGCGATGCAAACAATGGATTGTACCCCAAAAAACCTTCAAAATCTTCGCCAAGTTCTTTTGCAAGCTTGCTGGCAGCCATTTCTTTGTTGGTATAGTTAACCGATTTAACAAAGTCGCCTGCACTTAATACCTTCTGCAACCTTATAATTTCAGTTTCTTTTAAATTGTCTTGTAAAACAAGTGTGAAACCAATTTTTTCACGTACATAGTCAGATAGTTTTTTGCTGTTAATTAAAATAAAGCTCAACATACCTAATAAAACGAGTACAAGGCTTATGCTAACAAGCGAAGTAATCCACGAAGTAAAAAAACGGTTTTTTAACCTTTTGGGTTTTTTGCTCATGTTTTATTTATTTCAACGCTATGCAAATGTAACTAAATTTGTGCCCTCCAATATTCCTGGGGTATCCTCTTTTTTACACAGTGCTGTTAACATTAAATTGATTTGGACCGTTTTTTCGTGCTGTGTTTTTAAGTAGCAGATAATGAGCCTGCTGTTGCCTGCTGGTTGAGTAAGCATAAAATTGCTGAAAAAATGATTTAACTTATTGAATTTTTGATGGTTATTTCTTTGGAATTCCGAAAAAAGAGAATACTTTTGCAGTCCCGATTATTATCCTTAGAAATAAGGAGTGTAAATAGTTGATTTTCTTTTAGTAAAGCAGTTTGTCGAAAAAATTCCGTTGAGACAAAAAATGCGACAAAAAGTAAAATCAGAAGTGTTTTAAACAATAAAAAAATTAGAAAAGTGGACACACTTAGTTATAAAACTGTTTCGGCTAACAAAGCTACCGTTAATAAAGAATGGGTGGTTGTTGATGCCGAAAATATGGTATTGGGACGTTTGGCAAGTGTAGTGGCCAAAATGTTAAGAGGTAAATACAAGCCAAATTTCACACCTCATGTAGATTGTGGCGATAACGTAATTGTTATCAACGCTGAAAAAGTTGTTTTAACCGGTAAAAAAATGTCGGACAAAGTTTATGTTCGTCACAGTGGTTACCCGGGTGGACAACGTACTCAGACTCCACAGGATATTTTAGCAAAATATCCTGAACGTTTGGTAGAGAAGGCTGTAAAAGGTATGCTTCCTAAAAATAAATTAGGTAGCGACTTATTCAGGAATTTGCATGTAGTAATTGGTGCCGAGCACAAATATGAAGCTCAAAAACCAAAAGTTGTTGATTTAAATACGATTAAATAATGGAAGTAGTAAACACAATCGGACGTAGAAAATCAGCTGTTGCTCGTATTTACGTAAGCGAAGGAAAAGGTAACGTAACCATCAATAAAAGGGAATTAAAGGAATATTTCCCTGCAGAAACATTGCAATATATTGTTATGCAGCCACTAAACCTTTTAGAGGTAGCTGAAAAATATGATGTGAAAGTAAATCTTGATGGCGGTGGTCCAAAAGGACAGGCAGAAGCTTTGCGTTTGGCTATCTCTCGTGCCTTAATTGAAATCGACGCAGAGTTGAGACCACAACTTAAAGCTGCAGGATTTCTTACCAGAGACCCTCGCGAAGTGGAACGTAAAAAGCCGGGGCAACCAAAAGCAAGGAAACGTTTCCAGTTCTCAAAACGTTAAGATTATTTATTTATCAATTATATGGATCTAAAACGGCTGAGATTCCCTATTAACGGGGACTACCCAGCGGTTGCTTTTAGGACATAGAAAAAGTAAACAGATGCCAAGAACAAATTTTCAAGAATTATTGGATGCAGGTGCACATTTCGGACACCTGAAAAGAAAGTGGAACCCAAACATGGAGCCTTATATCTTCATGGAGAAAAACGGTATCCACATTATCGATCTGCAAAAAACTGTAGTTAAAATTGATGAAGCAGCAGCTGCTATCAAACAAATTGCAAAATCGGGTCGTAAAGTGCTATTTGTAGCCACAAAAAAGCAAGCCAAAGAATTGGTAGCTGATTTGGTTAAAGGTGTAGGTATGCCTTACGTAACTGAACGCTGGCCAGGTGGTATGCTTACCAACTTCCCAACAATCCGTAAAGCGGTTAAAAAAATGATCTCCATCGATAAAATGATGAAAGATACAAGTTGGGACAACCTTTCAAAACGTGAGAAACTTCAAATTACTCGTCAGCGTGCGAAATTGGAGAAAGTTTTGGGTTCAATCTCAGACCTTACCCGTTTGCCAGCTGCATTGTTTGTAGTTGACGTATTGAAAGAAAAAATTGCAGTTCGCGAAGCTCAGAAATTAGGAATTCCTGTATTTGCAATAGTCGACACCAACTCTAACCCGGAAGATGTTGATTTTGTAATTCCTGCTAATGACGATGCTTCTCAATCAATTCGTTTAATTGTTGGCGCCATGTGCGATGCAGTTAAAGAAGGATTGAACGAGCGCAAAATTGAGAAAGAAAAAGAAGATACTACTGAAGAAGCTTCGAAAAAAGAAGTGAATGCAGAAGAAACTTCTGAAGAGTAAGTAAAGGTTAAGAAAATATAAACCATTTAAAAGAGATTTTAATTATGTCTTTTACAACCGCAGACGTAGTAAAATTGCGTAAAGTATCAGGCGCAGGGATGATGGATTGCAAAAATGCCCTGAAAGACGCCGAAGGTGACTTTGACAAGGCACTGGAAATCATCCGCGAAAAAGGTAAACTAATTGCAAACAAACGTGCAGACAGAGATGCCGCTGAAGGTGTAGCTATTGCAAAAGCAACAGAAGACGGTAAATTCGGTGCAATTGTTGTATTGAATTGCGAAACTGACTTTGTTGCTAAAAACGAAAGCTATGTTGCCTTTGCCGAGAAAATTCTTGCAAAAGCACTTGAAACTAAAGTTGAAACCTTAGAGGCGCTAAAAGCAGTTGAAATTGATGGAAAAACCATCGATGCATTAGTAACTGAGCAAACAGGTGTAACTGGTGAAAAACTTGACCTTTCATACTACAAATGTTTAGCTGACGAGGCTGTAGTTCCTTATATTCACCCTGGTAATAAATTGTCGACTCTTGTTGCTTTTAACAAAACTGTTGATGTACAGGTAGGAAAAGATATTGCAATGCAAATTGCTGCTATGGCTCCTGTTGCTATCGACGAAGCTTCAATTCCACAAGCTGAAATTGACAAGGAATTAGAGTTTGCTAAAGAGAAATACCGCAAAGAAGGTAAACCAGAAGCAATGCTTGAGAAAATTGCAATGGGTTCTTTAAATAAATGGTACAAAGATGTAACACTTATTAACCAGGCTTTCGTTAAAGACGGAAAAATGCCTGTAAAAGATTACCTTAAGCAAGCTGACGCAGAATTAAAAGTTACTGCGTTTGATCGCTATACTTTGAATGCTTAATACTAGCAAGAGAATATACAAAAGGCCATCCGAAAAAGGATGGCCTTTTTTGTGGCCCAAATATTGGATGCTATCTATAAAAAAAGAGCCTTTTCGGTATAGATACTGTAAAAGGCTCAATTTTTTATATCTGAGGAAAGCTTATCTGTTCAACACAATTTTGTTTACGTGTTTAACTTGTCCGTTTTTACTAAAGCGGCAAAGATAAACTCCGGAGGTCGCTGTTGCTCCGTTATTGTCATTTCCGTTCCATTTTATACGATGAATGCCTTCTTCGTAAGCGCGATTGGTAAGCATTTTTACTTCTTGCCCGAAAAGATTATAGATAACAATTTGTATGTCTGCCGATTTGTCAATCATAAACTCTACAGTAGCTGAAGAAGTAAACGGATTTGGGTAAATTTTAAGTGCGTTTTCCGGCAGTGGCTTAATACTTTCAGCTGATGTTTTTGCATCGCCTTGTTTAACCACAATTGTACTGAAATGGATGATGTTGGCATAAATTTTATTCCGAACCGTATCAACGGCAACGTGCCCGTCAACCTCCTCGAAACCGGTATTGTCGGCAAAAAATACATCCAGATCTTCAGGACTTACGCCCAACGAATCCAACAATTCATGTTTAAATACCATACTTAAGTTTACTGGGATATTAAAATAGTACGGCTCAACAATTGTGTCCGAACCAAGCGGTTTTACGCTAAATTTTACTCCGGTAATTACATCGTCGGTAAAAGTTACTTCGGTGCTGCTGTCGTTATGCTCTGCGTATTCTTCCGGTATAAACATAAAAATTTCAACATCTTCATCGATGCATCCGAAAGGGAAATGAAGCATACCTGCATTCAGAATATTTAGCGGATAGGGCAGCCCTCCAATTTTATAACTCTCACCCTCTTTAATTGTTTTTGCTTTAAGCTCTTGCCCATCAGGCAGTACTCTTCGTAATGAAATGGTGTTTACATTCATATCAACCATCGAATCAACTACGAGAAGTTCAACAGAGGCTTTAAAGTTGCTGTATTCGGCATGTACCAGAGTCAATCCTGTAGTGCCTGTTAGTGTCAATAGTCCTGCATCGTTTATGGAGGCAACGCTGGTGTCAGAAACACTCCATAAGAATTCGGCATCCTGGTGTTTTTGCCCGTTTGTTTTGTAAACGGCACTGTATTGAATGGGATCGTGGCCGGTATAAACCATCTGGTCTCCCGGGTTAATAGAGAGCTGTTTGCCCCGGTTATTTTCAATCTGCTCCTGTTTTTCTTTTTTCTCTTTTTTGGCTTTGCTCTCATAAACCGTGATTTTGGCAGTGTCGGAAAGCTCGCCCAGAGTAGCAATAATTAACCCTTTCCCCGTGGTGTCGGCAGAATAGAATATGCCGGTTTCCGGATTTATAGACGCGCCCAAATTGACTGGTTTAACCATCCAGGCAAATGTGGTGTCAATTTTTGTTTCGCTTGAGTCGATATAAAAAGCACGAAGCTCAACTGAATCGTTAAGTTCCACTTTAATGTGATCCGGGACAATCTTTATTTTCGGATATTCGTCGTCCATATCCTCGTCTTCATCATCCTCGTTGTCGTCGTTTTTTACCACACCATTAACCTTAAGCATAACTGAATCGCGCAGTTCCTTGTATTTGGCAATAAGGTAACCTTCGCCCGGATGGTTGGTGATTAAAAAACCGTCTTTATCAACTTTTCCAAGATAGCCAGGTTCGGTATTCCATTTTATTTTTGCATCGTCAACAGCATTGCCGGTGCTGTCGGTGTAAACAGCACTAACTTCATACACAGTGTCAGGGTTTAAGGTGAGGTCATCTCCGACTATGGTAAGCGATTCCTGACCAGTAGCCATTATTGCTGCAAAACAGAAGGGCAGTAGTAGTGCTAATTTTGTAATGGTGTAAAATTTTTTCATAAGCAGAATTTTAAATGTTCTGTCAATTGAATTACTACATATTGCTTGATCGGGAAAAGCATGATAAGTTACGGGATACATCAATAAAATCAAATAGTACTGAAATGCCGTACATTTGAAATTGCCAAATTGACTATAAAATATTTGTTTGCGTCCTATAGTAATATTCCGAAAAAGGCAAAAAGGTAATCTTTTTTGAGCGTTAATACGTATAAAAAATTGTCTGACATGAGCTAAATTCTATGAGTGAAATAAGGAGAAATAGAAAGATTGCAGCAAAGCAAATACTTATGTTTGCAAGCGCTGCTGATTATATAAAAATGTTAAAAAGCTGTTGTTATGGTGGTGTTTTTATATGCAATCGTAATGATAGCCATAATTGTTGCAGAACTGATTTTGTGCTATCGCGATTTAAAACATAGTTAAGCTATTTTTGGTAGGGGCTGCACCCGTGAAATACCAAAATTGAATGGTTAGTTGGCCATTAGTGGGAAAATATGTGTTTGTTTGGGATACGCTAAATCGTTTTCATTAATTTTTCAGAAAAACCATATTTGTTTCGTTTAGCTGTATAAAATGTTCATTATTAGTATAAAGAGACAACACATATCAACACCTTATATTTGATAAGTACTTACTCTATAAATAGCGATCGGTCTATTTTACTTGTAACTTCAGGTGTACTTAAAAAAACAAGTTATGGCAGTAATTATTTATGGTGTCTTGTTTATGATGGCGATTTCGGTGATTGCATATCGTAGTTACCAGGATGCTAAGCAAGATCATTAGACAAGTTTTAGCAGTTGATGCTCCAAATTCATTGTTTAGTGCCTGAGGTTCTTGACCTCTTTAAAGGGAATTGCTGCCCCCAGTCATTTTGTATATTCTTGAGTGTTACCTAAAAATTTAGGTAATTTGTTAGCGTAGAATTCAATTCAAAGTTGAATTTTGCCTATTGTTTTTATTGAATAGTTGTGGTGTTTCTATGGCATTTCGGTTTTGAAATCAATGGATACAAACTCATAGTTGTACAGCAAACAATACTTTTCCAATAAGCGAAAACCATTGGCCGAGAGTTTTATCAGTTCGGGAAAAAATTGTATTAAAAGCTCTTTTGCTTTGAGGTGGGTTTGCTGGCCTAATTTCGAATTTTGTATAAGAACAGGATACTTCGCAACTGCGCGTGTCATCGATTCCAGTTCTAGTGCCAATCTTATTTCACTGTAATTTTCATCTTTATCTGCCAAGGCATCAGCACAACTAAACATATTACCGGCGTAATCCTTAAGTTGTCTTGTTAGTTCTACTTCCGAAACAGGATTGGCCAAATATTTGCCGGCAATTGGCAACTGTTCGCAAATAAAATTGCGCTGGAATTTCTCCAGAAATTTATCAATCCGCTCGAATTCGGCACTGAGTTTCAGGTGAAAATCTTTATCGAAATCCTGCTGTTCCATATTCCCATAACACTAAAGTGGATAAAAAGATTTTATTTCAATTAAAAATAAGCGAAAACAACCTTGCGTCAAAAAAATTAAATATGGTGTAAAGCATGTTAAGGCATTTGTTGGGTGCAACGTACATCATCGATTTTTACTACGGTATTTGTTATTGCATTCTAAATGCTACTCGAAAGAAAAGTGTGGTAGCTTAAGCTTGTGAAAACTTGGTTATTGTTGCTTCATATTTAAATATTGGGGAATGTCAAATTATATTTTTGTGCTCCAGCAAATGTTTAATGGAAGATAAATACACGTAATTTAAATTGCTTGGGCATCGGGCATTCAACAACAAAAAAGCCCCTCCGAAAAACGAAGAGGCTCAAATATCTCATTACTCACTACTTTGTTCTTTGTACTATAAAAGTGTTACCAACAAACCGGCATCAGTATTCTCAACTTTAGCCACATTCTTTTTGGTGAGGCCTTTTATGGCTTTATCCCATTTTTTATTGCTCAGTCCGGCTTTTTCTTTTAGTGCTGGTAATTCAACCGGCGATTCAGCTTTCAATAATTCAAAAACTGCTTTTTCATCGTCGGTTAGTTCAACCGCTTTTTTCTCCGGTTTCATTTGCGGGAAGAACAGTACATCCTGAATCGATGGACTGTTGGTCATAAACATCGTCAATCGGTCCATTCCAATTCCCATTCCTGATGTAGGCGGCATCCCATATTCCAGGGCACGCAGAAAATCCTGATCGATAAACATTGCTTCGTCGTCACCTTTTTCCGAAAGTTTTAGCTGATCCTCAAAACGTTCGCGCTGATCGATTGGGTCATTCAGTTCGGAGTAGGCATTTGCCAGCTCTTTACCGTTAACCATTAACTCGAAACGTTCGGTTAGCTCGGGGTTGTCGCGGTGCATTTTGGTTAGCGGCGACATTTCTTTCGGGTAATCGGTAATAAAAGTTGGTTGAATGTAGTTGCCTTCGCATTTCTCTCCAAATATTTCATCAATCAGTTTGCCTTTACCCATGGTTTCATCGATTTCAATATCGAGCTTTTTGCAAATCTCGCGCAGTTCGTCTTCCGACTTGCCACTAATATCGTAACCGGTATGTTCTAAAATTGCTTCGGCCATTGTTACGCGCGGGTAAGGTGCTTTGTAATCGATAATATTATCGCCTAACTGAACTTTGGTTGTGCCGTGTAAGGCCATTGCCACGCGTTCGCAAATTTCTTCAGTAAAACTCATCATCCACTTGTAGTCTTTGTACGCTACGTAGATTTCCATTACCGTAAATTCGGGATTGTGGGTTCTGTCCATGCCCTCGTTACGGAAATCTTTTGCAAACTCGTAAACGCCTTCAAAACCACCAACAATTAATCGCTTTAGGTAGAGTTCGTTGGCAATACGCATGTACAAAGGCATGTTTAGTGCGTTGTGGTGCGTAATAAACGGACGCGCAGCAGCTCCTCCCGGAATCGGCTGCAGAATTGGCGTTTCCACCTCGTGGTAACCATACTCGTTAAACATTTGGCGCATGGTATTGTATATAATTGTCCGTTTTTTAAACGTTTCTTTTACCTCAGGATTAACAATCAAATCAATGTAACGCTGGCGGTACCGTTGTTCCGGATCGGTAAAGGCATCAAAAGTTTTACCATCTTTTTCTTTTACAATTGGCAACGGTCGTAACGATTTATTCAGCACCGTAAATCCGGTAGCATGAATGGTTAATTCGCCCATTTGAGTGATAAAGGCATGACCTTTAACACCAATAATATCCCCAATGTCGAGGAGTTTTTTAAATACCTCGTTGTACATGGTTTTATCCTCGCCGGTACAAATTTCGTCGCGGTTAACGTAAATCTGAATGCGTCCTTCGTGGTCCTGAATTTCAGCAAACGCCGCTTTACCCATAATTCTGCGGCTCATCAAACGGCCCGCGATAACTACGTCCTGAAAATTCTTTTCCTCTTCCTTGAAATTTTCTTTTATTTCTTTGGAGTTGGTATTCACATGATATTGTGCTGCAGGGTAAGGGTCAATCCCCAGTTCGCGCATTTTTTGCAACGAATTTCGTCTGATAACTTCTTGTTCGCTTAATTCCTGATGACTCATTTTGTCTACTAATTAATTTGTCATTTCTAACGAAGGAATAAATCCCCGGCAAAGAGTTTTCTCGTTGCGGCTTTTCTGAAACGACAGGTAAAAAATTTGCGCAAAGATAATAAAACTGATTAGTTGTAATTGTTGTTATAACATGGAAACAAACAAAAAATAATGTTGAGTGTGAATGTTTTATTTCCATATGCAATTGCATTTTGTATCTTTGCGCATTCACGGCTTGAGAAACACAAAAACGCAGCATGGATAGAATTTGGAACTTAAAAAAACAAGGCGACCAAAACGAGGTAAAGCACCTCTCGGCGGCGTTAAATGTGAACATGGTAATTGCTCGTTTGCTGGTGCAACGAGGTATTAAAACCTTTAGCGAAGCAAAAGCATTTTTTCGCCCGCGCCTGAGTGATTTGCACGATCCTTTCCTGATGAAAGACATGGGTAAAGCCGTTGAACGTCTTGATAAGGCTATTGAAAACCAGGAGAAAGTTATTGTTTATGGTGATTATGATGTGGATGGTACCACATCGGTAGCTTTAATGTATCAGTTCTTAAAACAAAGGATAAAAGATATTGAATATTATATTCCGGATAGGTACAGCGAAGGGTATGGGATTTCGCCGGTGAGTATTGATTATGCTGTAAATAAAGGGGTTACCTTGGTTGTTGCGTTGGATTGCGGTATAAAGGCGGTAGAAAAAATTGGCAAAGCCAAAGAGCGTGGCCTCGATTTTATTATTTGCGACCATCATAATCCGGGCGATGAGGTGCCGCCGGCAGTTGCCGTTTTAGACCCAAAACAAACCGATTGCAGTTACCCATACAAAGAACTATCAGGTTGCGGCGTGGGCTTTAAATTGCTTCAAGCCTATTGCAAAAAGCACGAAATTGATTACGAGGAAATATACGATTTGCTTGATTTGGTGGCAGTAAGCATTGCTGCCGACATTGTTCCTATAACCGGCGAAAACAGGGTTCTTGCTTATTATGGCTTGAAAAAGTTAAACTCGAATCCGGGAATTGGGCTGCAAACCATTATTAATTTTGCAGGTATTAACGGCACCGAGATAACAATCAGCGATATTGTTTTTAAAATCGGGCCTCGTTTAAATGCTTCGGGAAGAATTGAGCATGGTAAAAAATCGGTGCAAATTCTGGTTTCTAACGACGAAGATAAGTCGGATCTTTTGGGAGAAGAAATCGACTCATTTAATGAAATCAGAAAAACACTCGACCGTGATATTACCCAGGAAGCACTCGATACCATTGAAAACAGTGCGGAGTTAAAGGCTATGAACAGCACGGTGCTATATAACCGCGACTGGCATAAAGGGGTTGTTGGAATTGTTGCATCAAGAGTTACCGAACAATATTATCGGCCAACAATAATATTAACCGAATCAAACGGTTTGGCAACAGGCTCGGCACGTTCGGTGCGCGATTTTGATCTTTACGAAGCAATTGGTCAGTGCAGCGATTTGCTGGAATCGTACGGTGGACACATGTATGCTGCAGGCTTAACTATGAAAATTGAATATATCCCCGAGTTTAAGCGCCGTTTTGAAGAGATTGTAACCAATCAGATTACCGATAAACAACAAATACAAACTATTGAGGTAGATGCTAAAATTGCCTTGAGCGAAATTACCCCGCGTTTTTATCGTATTCTGAAACAATTTGCACCATTTGGGCCGCATAATATGACTCCTGTTTTTGTAACAGAAGATGTTTTTGACGCGGGAACAAGCCGGTTGGTTGGAAAAAACCAGGAACACCTGAAACTCGACCTTGTTGAGCCGGATGTTAATTCGGGCATCTTTCCGGGTATTGCCTTTAACCAATCCGAGGCCTACGACGTTATTACTTCCGGTTCACCGTTTGATGTTTGTTATTCGATTAACGAAAATGAATACCGCGGAAAAACCAACCTGCAGCTATTTGTGCGAGACATAAAAAAACGCGATTTTCTCGATTAGTATTTTAACGATTTTAAATGTTGTAATTCGTCAATAACGGTTGCTCCGGTTTGTAGCAAGCGGTCTTTCGACTGATGTCCATCAGCCACTAAAATGCAATCGATTTCTAGTTGACTGGCTACCTCAAAATCGTGGTCGGTGTCGCCAATTATAGTGGCGTATTCCTTTTTTATCTCATATTTTTCAATTAGCTGCTCACCACGCTCAATCTTCGAAACTGCGTAGTGGTCGTTTAGTCCGGCAACTCCCTCAAAATAATCAAATATGTTTTTCTGCATTAAGGTTTGCTCCAGCATATTTTGTTTCATTGCCGATAACACAAACTGTTTTATTCCTTTGTGTTTAAAGTGGTTTAAGACATCGATGGCGGCAGTATGCAAGCTACATTTATCCACGCCGCTATTGTATAATTCAATAAATTCACGGGCAGGGATTGAGAAATCTTCTTTTGAAAAATCGAAGCCAATGGCCGCGTAGTAATCTTTAACCGGAAAAGAAAAAATCTCCTTGTAAGAATAGTGGTCGAGCAGGTTGAGTTGTCGTTTTTTTAGAAGTACATTGATGGTTGCTATGCAAAAGTCGAGATCGTTAAGCAGGGTCCCGTTCCAGTCCCAGATAATTGATGGCATATTATGATTTAGGTCTGTCGAATTTATTAATTACCGGGTAGGCATACAGTTTCAGAAAGCGCTCCTGGATATCGGTTATCGGAAAGTCGATATGAACCATCGCCTGTTCCACCATAATTTCAAATTTCTTTTGTTCATCTGCAGTGTAACGGTCTTTAAACCGGTGTTCCTGCATAAGCATATCGTAGGCTACAAAGTTGCTTGGCCACAATTTAAAGTTTTTATAAATCTGGTCGTCCACTAATTCAGCCAGGCGCCGGATGTAGTCGTTTCGTTGTTCATTGTTTTTGGCCAGTTCAAAATGCGTTTCAATTGGGGTGCCAAAAGCAAAACGCATCCTCCCTTTTGGCGTAAACATTCCCATCGACATGGCTTTCAGGTCATCCTTGCTTTTTTTGGCTTTACCGTAATGCTCCTTTTTAATCAGCTCGCGAAGTTTGGCCAAACCACAGGGTTCAATTTCGTACGAAATGGAAACCGGAACGATATTTAATTCATTAAACCCATCAGAAATGCCACCGGAATTGCTCATGTTCAACATTTTCAGCACACTTTCCTGTGTTTTGTCGTTGCCATCTTTTGTCCGGCCTTCGCGTTGTGCAATCCATACCGACATCTTATCTTCGGTAATGGATTTACGAATAAAATGCGACACTTTATTTGATGCAACTATGAGCTCGCGTGGCGGCAAACTGCGTTTAATTACAAACGAACGGTTAAGTTTTACGGTATGCTTAATCCACTCATATTGCAGGAGGTTATCGCCAATGGCAATTTGGGTGGTATTCATCCCGTGTTCAAAAATCAGGAAATTCAATAACGCCGCATCCAAAATAATATCGCGGTGATTGGAAATGAATAGATAAGGTTTTGTTTTATCCAGTTTATCAATGCCGGTAACCTTTAACCCATCAGAGGTTTTATCAATTAACCAGTGTAAAAGGTCGTAAATAAACACGCCTTGCAATTGTTTAATGCTGCTTATTCGCCGCAGTTGAAATTTTACCATCTCTACCTTTGGCCGGTATTTAAAAAGGTGCATCAGCACCGAGTCAAAGGTTTTGTCTTTTAGTAGTAAGCGAATTTTTTCTTTTACTTCTTTGTCGGTGTAAGGGCGAATATCATCGAAATTAAGGTCTCGCATGGTTTAATATTTAACTCGGCAAAGTAAGGCATTCAAAATCAAAATTTCAACCTCAGCTGAAATTTTAACTCGGTTTTATGCTTTCCGCCAATCTCGTTGTAGCCCGAACTTATTGTTTCGCGGTCGGTCCAGAAGGTGTCGGCAAGTTTTAACCAGCATTCCATTTTTTTTGTAGCCTCAATTTTTAAATTCAAATATGTTCGAAGGCCCTCTCCGTAATATGCGGGTATGGAAAAGGCGTACAGCACATCGTTTTCGTAGGCATAAATCCTGCTGTTGTACCCATCAGTATTAAACCAGGCAAGGCGTGCCGTCAGCTTTACCGGTAGTTGTTTTGGCGCAAACTGAATGTCTTGAAAAATAAGAAAACCGTTTTCGTTTACCTGGCCATTATAGCCCGCATGTTCAGCCCGGGTTTTTAGCAAAACTGTTTCGCTGGCCTGAAACTGCACGTGCAGACGTGTTTTTTGCACCCGTTCTGGTAGGTTAATGTATCGACTGTTGGCTTTAAATTTTTGCTCTTTTTCTTCGTTTTTAAACCTTAGGTAGACATTCAACTTCTCTGATAGTTGAAATTCGGCCTGGGTGAAAATGTCCCATGCATGTGCCGGGCCTGCGGTAGAATAGTTAAACCACTGCGATTGGTAAATATCGGAATAAGCTGAAAGTATAATACTTCTGGCCGGCAAAAAACGCATTCCAAAATAAAGGCCTGATTCATTGCTGATCGTGCTGCCTTCGGCCATGGTATTGGCCCAAAAGGCATGATAATCTTTATCAAAATGGCGAAAAAGCGTTGAAAAACCAAGTTGATCGTTTAAGTGCAAAATGAGGCCTTGGGTAATGGCTTTGCCTTTTGATTTGGAAAGGGCAGCCTCGCCAAAAAGAACAAATTTATTTCTGTTTAGCAGGTAGTCAACTCCGGCAGTATAGTTTTCCGTTCCCGTAAACCGGAACTGATTGTAAAGTTGTGTGCTTCTTATAAAAGGTTTGTTAAAATGCTGATAGACAAAAGTTGCCCCAATTTTTAAATGTTTAAAATGGTGGGTAAAAAAGCCTCCAGCATTTGTGAAGTTAATGGTTTTTTCATCGGCTATTTCACTGCTGGTACGATGATAGCCAGATGTTTGTAAACTGGAAAAATGTGTCGCAAGCGAATCACTGAAAACCAGATTTCCATCGGCATTTTTTTTCGAATAAAAAAAGCTAACTGCCGATGCACCAAATTTTATACTTGTTGCAGCTCCCCGAAAATAGAAATTCTCGTCAACAGAAGTGTACCCACGCACGCCCTGGCCGGTTTTTAAAATACCAAGCACATTTTCCGATTTTCCGGTGGTGTAGCCCTGCCATAAAACCAGCCCTTGTCCGGCACGTATCAGGTAGTCGCCAAGCGAAATGTTCTCGAAGGTTTTATTTAGTTTAAAGCTCAGGTGCCCCGAATAATAATCAAAGCCACTTTTGTTAGATCCGCTAAAGAAACTTTCGCCCGGATCTTTTTCGGCAGTAATTCCGAACGAAACTTTGTCGCTTAGTAAAAAATTATACCGCGAGTAATACCTGAAGCGATTGCCTTCATAGGGTATTGTGCCATCATCTTTTGTTTGGTATCCGCGGGCTTTTTGCAGGTTGCCCACCGAGCGTAACAACAGTTGGTGGTTGGCTTGTTTAAATTGTTCTTTAAATGGCAAATGTTCTGCGTTGGCAGGGCCAATTTCAATAAAATATTGCATTTTTTGCAATAATTCACTTGAGAATCCATCGATGCTTTTTAGTTCAAACAAGCTTAAAACCGGGCCGTATGCTGATATGTAAGCCATTAGGAGCCTGATTTGAACTTCGTTTAAAAGATAGAGCCTGGCCAATTCGCCTGGACTGGTTGAGTTGATATTGATAGGATTGTCGAGAAAATACTCCAGGTCTTCGACGATCAGGGCTACATCCGTGCCTGCTTCAATTTTGTCGAGATGAGATTCTAATATCGATTCGATTAATTTATCGGGATTGGCCTTTTGTCCGGATGCCGTAAAAACTGTTAGCAGGCAAAATACCAATAGGATATGTTTGATGTGGCAGTTCATTTAAAATGGTATTGCAGCGCAACCGAAGGTGTGAAGCCAAGATTGCCATGATAGCTAAAAGCAATATCGGTGCTTACGTTTTTAAGTTGATAACCAAAACCGGCAGTGTATTGTATGGGCCTGCCCGAAATGCCAAAACGAAGTGCCAGGTTAGAAAGTGGCATAAATTCCAAGCCACTTCTTACCACAATATCGTTATTTGTTTCTTTTTGAGTTTCGAGGCTAAGTAAAATGTGTTCCTCAAAAACATAGTGCGCTCCCAATCGGTACACCGATGGCAGATTTTTCTTCCCTTCAGGGTAGCTAAAACCGTTTTTAACCGGATTAAAGCTGTGCACTCCAAGTGTTACTTGTTGGTTTACTTTATAGATAGCGCCAAGTTCAAATGTAAAAAACGAAAATGCATCAGGATTTTCAGGTAGGCGTTCCAAAAAATAATCAAACTGTACAGCAGCACTTATGGTTTTCGACAATTGTTTGGCATAAGCAAGGCCAATTTTTTGATTTTTAAAACTTCCTTTGCCAAACTGGAAAAAACCAAGGCCAAAGTTTCCGGTTTTTGTTGGCAAAACAACTGATGTGGCAGCAAGGGCAAATTCGTTAATGCCGTATTTCGATTCGTAAAAAAGCCCGGTTGTAACACTTTTTTGCTGTGTTAAGGTGGCCTGGTTATGAAAGGTGCTCCAGGTATCACTTACCGAAACACAAGCATTCGACAGTGCAATAAAACGAGCCCCGGCCAAATAGTTTTGCGCGGAGGCAATGGCTGGTAATGTTAAGAAAAAGGCCAGCAGTATGTACAAGGGTTTATTCATAAAAAAAGAGGTATTGAATGAATACCTCTTTAAAATTAAGTAAAATATTTTAAATACACTTAATTTGTTTTAAACCTGTATTTTACCTCTGAAAGGTCTTGATTGGCCTTAACAATTTTTTGTTTCAGGTTTTCTTTGTAAGCAATCAGTTTGTTCATTAATTCTTCGTCACCTGTTGCCATCATTTGGGTAGCAAGTATGGCTGCATTCATTGCGCCATTAACAGCAACTGTGGCAACCGGAATCCCCGGAGGCATTTGAAGAATCGCCAAAATTGAATCGAATCCTGATAAGCTTGCATTAATTGGTACGCCAATAACAGGAAGTGGTGTCATTGCCGCTATAACACCCGGCAAGTGAGCAGCCATTCCGGCGCCTGCAATAATCACTTTTATGCCCCGGTCTTTGGCCCCTTTGGCAAAAGTTTCCACTTCTTCCGGAGTACGATGCGCTGATAGAGCATTGATCTCGAACGGAATTTCAAACTCATCAAACAGTTTAGCAGCTTTTTCCATCACGCTTAAATCCGATGTGCTGCCCATAATAATACTAACTTTTGGAGTCATCTTTTATAATTTATTTGTTACTTTGTACTCTTTATTTTCAATACGAAAATACAGGAATTTAGCAATTAATAAAAATCAAATCCACATATGAAAAAGGTTAAAATTCTGGATAAAGAATTTGAGTTATTTATTCCCTACGAGAAGATTCGATCGGTTGTTGAACAAATGGCAGAAAACATGAATAAGGAACTGGCCGGTAAAGACCCGCTGTTTCTTTGTATTCTTAACGGATCGTTTATGTTTGCCGCCGAGTTATTTAAACGAATTGATTTTGTTGAGTCTGAAATATCGTTTGTAAAACTGGCTTCGTACGAAGGTGATAAAACCACCGGAAAAGTGAAACAGTTAATTGGTTTAAATGAAAAAATTGAAGGCAGAACGGTTGTTGTTTTGGAAGATATTGTTGACACCGGAATAACCATCAATAATATTCAGGATCAATTGGCCATTCTGAAACCAAAAGAAGTACAGGTCGCAACTTTACTATTAAAACCTGATGCTCTTCAAAAAGAAGTAGACTTAAAATATGTGGGAATGGAAATTCCGAACGATTTTATTGTTGGGTACGGACTGGATTATGACGGTTACGGTCGCAATTTGATTGATATTTTTACCGTAGTTAAATAAAATAGAACCAAAAATTATGCTGAATCTTGTATTGTTTGGCCCTCCCGGTGCCGGAAAGGGAACCCAGGCCGAATACCTTATCGAATCATTTGGATTGATTCATTTATCCACCGGTGATTTATTGCGTAGCGAAATTGCAGCACAAACAGAACTTGGCAACGAAGCCAAGCGTTTAATGGATAAAGGCGAGCTTGTTCCTGATGAAATGGTGATTGGTATGATAAAAGGAAAACTTGATGCCAATAAAGACGCCAAAGGATTTATTTTTGACGGATTTCCGCGTACCGTTGATCAGGCAAAGGCACTGGATGTTTTGTTAAACGAAAACGGAACACCGGTTTCGGGTATGCTTTGTTTGCAGGTTGAAAAGCAAGAACTGATTAACCGCTTATTAAGCCGTGGGAAAATATCAGGAAGGTCTGACGATCAGAACCAATCAATAATTGAGAACAGAATAGCTGTTTACAGCGAAAAAACATTGCCTTTAATCAATTATTACGAACCTCAGGGGAAACATTTTGATGTTGACGGGATGGGACCCATTGAAGATATTGCAGGCCGCTTAAAAAAAGTAGTAGAAAAGTTATAGGAAAAAGTATAGGGGGAGAAAAGTTATGCCCCATGTGTTATTAGTTGCAAACAGGAAGTACAGGATTAAATGGCAGAAACCAATTTTGTTGATTACGTAAGAATTCATTGTCAGTCGGGGAATGGTGGTGCCGGTTCGGCACATTTACGAAGAGAAAAATATGTTGCCAAAGGTGGCCCCGATGGTGGCGATGGTGGCCGTGGAGGGCACATTATTCTTGAAGGTAATGAGCAAATGTGGACGCTCTTGCATTTAAAATACCGGAAACATATTAAAGCCGGACATGGCGAGTCTGGTGGAAAACAACGCAGTAAAGGTGCTGATGGAGAAGACATTTATCTGGAAGTACCTCTTGGTACGATTGCCAGAGATGTAGAAACCGGCGAGTTTTTGTTTGAAATTACCAAACATGGCGAACAGCAGGTGTTAATGAAAGGCGGTCGCGGAGGCCTGGGTAACGATCATTTTAAATCGTCAACCAACCAAACACCACGCTATGCACAACCGGGAGAAGAGGGCGAAGAAGGCTGGAAAATTCTGGAACTAAAAGTACTGGCCGATGTTGGTTTGGTTGGTTTCCCGAGCGCAGGTAAATCAACCTTGCTCTCGGTGGTGTCAGCAGCAAAACCAAAAATTGCCGATTATCCGTTTACTACCCTGGTGCCCAATCTCGGTATTGTTGGGCATCGCGAACAAAGGTCGTTTGTTATGGCCGATATTCCCGGAATTATTGAAGGTGCCCACGAAGGCCGGGGCCTGGGATTACGTTTCTTAAGGCATATCGAGCGAAACTCGATGTTGTTGTTTATGGTGCCGGCCGATAGTAAGGATCATTTAAAAGAGTATAAAATATTGTTGAACGAGTTGGAGAAATACAATCCGGAACTTCTTGATAAACAGCGGTTTTTAACTATAAGTAAAGCCGATATGCTGGACGAGGAGCTTATGGCCGAAATAAGCCGGGAGTTAAAAGATATTCCTCACTTGTTTTTCTCGTCGGTATCCGGAATAAACATTCAACAGTTAAAAGACAAAATCTGGGAAATATTAAATAGTTGATGGAGTTTTTTAAACAAATACTGGAGCTGGATAAAGAGTTGTTTTTGTTTCTTAATGGTTTTTTCAACGACTTTTGGGATACCATGATGTTGCTGATAACCCGCAAAGAAACATGGATTCCTTTTTTTCTTTGTATTCTTTTTTTTATTGTAAAAAATTACCGAACCAAAGCTATCTTAATTATTCTGGCGCTGGCATTGGTGGTTTTGGCAAGCGATCAGCTTTCGGTATTGTTAAAAAACACGATTCAACGCCTTCGGCCCGTTTACGAGCCGACAATCGAACATCTGGTGCATAATGTGTTGCGCAAAGGAGGCCGCTTTGGCTTTGTTTCGTCGCACGCAGCCAACTCTGTAGCAATTATGGTATTTACCTCGCGCATTTTCAAAAGCCGGAGTTTTTACTTATTAATGCTTGGCTGGGTGTTAATGTTTTGTTATTCGCGTATTTATTCGGGAGTGCATTATCCGCTCGATTTGCTTGGCGGGGCACTTTTAGGCTGGGTAGTTGGTTTTAGTGTCTACAAATTACTGATGTTTATCGAAAATCATTTCTTTTTTGCGCGATCACCAAAAATTGAAAAAACGGCCTTGCCAGTAAAAGATGCCGGAACGCTTTTATTGGTATTTGTTGTTTTACTAACAACAGCTTTTATTGTTTCGTACTTGCTTCATCATTACAACTATTTGTAAATGGGCAGTCCCTCCAAAATTTATAAACAAAAACTTTTGGTTTATACCAGCCAACTGTTACAGGTTACGACAAAAGTAAAACGTATGGCCTGGTTGCGGTTCGTTACCTTTGTTGCCATTTTTATTCCGATTTTTGTTGCCGGATGGAGCATCATTTCATTGTGTCTGATGTTGCCCTTAATTGTCTTGTTCTTTTACCTGATAAAAAGGAATGTTCAGCTCGAAAAAAAGAAGCAAAAATTAATTGTAAAGAAAAAACTGTTGGAAGATGAACTAAAAGCGCTCGATCATTCCTTTTTGCATTTTTATTGTGGTAAAGAATTTTTAAGCATCAATCATCCTTATTCCTACGATCTTGATTTGTTTGGCAAAGGTTCGCTTTTTCAGTTTTTAAACCGTACCACAACCGTTGGAGGGAAAAAGAAATTAGCTGATTGTTTATTAAATCCGATAAAGAATCCGAGCAAGATTCGGGAAAGGCAACAGGCTGTTCAGGAGTTGGCGGCACATCCCCTTTGGCGTTTGGAGTTTTTAACGGAAGGAAATCTATTTCATGAATCGGAAGAACAGTTTAAAGAGATTCATGCGTGGGCTGAAATGGAGCTGTTGCTGAAAAATGAAAAGCCAATAAAATGGTTGCTGTGGTTGCTGCCAGCAATAACATTACTTGCTGCTATTTTTGCTTTGGTAGGCGGAAGTGGCTTTTTTCTTGGGGGTATGCTTGTAGTGCAGTTCGGGTTGATGTTTTCGTGGACGAAAAAAATTAATCAGTATTTCAGTTTTTTTGGTCGAAAATCGGAGCTCCTGGCCAAGTATATGCAATTATTAGAGCAGGTGGAAGAAGCTGAATTTACTTCATCATATCTTCTTCGTCTTCAGAATAAAATTTCAGAACCATCAGCCGGAAAACTATTTAATCAACTGGCCAGCCTGGTGAAGGTTTTTGAATTCCGTCAGAATATATTGGTTGGGATTGTTTTAAACGGTATTTTAACCTGGGATATCCGTTGCGTACACCAACTTTGGAAATGGCATCAGGCAAATAGTAAACAGCTGGCAGTATGGCTTGATGTTTTGGCTGAAATCGACTCATTGGTAAGTTTGGCAAACTATGCCAATAATCATCCCGAATTTGAATATCCCGAATTAATTGAAGCCGGTTTTGTTTTTAATGCACAGGGCCTGGGGCACCCCTTGTTAAAACCTGATAAGCGAGTGTGTAATGATTTGGAAATGAGGGGGTGGTCGCAAATAATGATTGTAACCGGCGCCAATATGGCCGGGAAAAGTACATTCTTGCGAACGGTTGGTGTTAATATTCTGCTGGCCGAAATAGGAGCGCCGGTATGTGCAACCCGCATGCAGATTTCTCCACTCGATTTGTTTACCAACATGCGCACCACCGACTCTTTGTTAAAAGATGAGTCGTACTTTTTTGCCGAGTTAAAGCGGATAAAAAATGTGCTTGACAGGCTTGCCACAGGCGAGCAAATCTTTGTAATTCTTGACGAGATGTTAAAAGGAACCAATTCGGTTGACAAGCTAAACGGCTCAAAAGAATTACTACGTAAACTGGCACAACACAAGTGTGCAGCCTTAGTTGCAACGCATGATTTGAAATTGAGTCAAATGCAGGATGAGTTGCCGGGGAAGGTATTTAATCGTTGCTTCGAGATTAAAATAGAAAACAATGAGCTGATTTTTGATTACAAACTTTCAGAGGGAGTTACTCAAACAATGAATGCAACGTTTCTGATGAAAAAGATGGGTATAATCTGATGTCCGCTAAAGAAAAATTCCACTTGCGAATTGCAGCAACAAACTAATTGTGCATAGTCGCCTTCGCTTACTTCTGCTCTAAAACTTATCTTCTATTTTTCAACGGTGAATTGTTAGTTATTGCCCGGGTGAATTCTCTTGAAAAGTTGATGATTTAATTATATTTGTGACAATTGGGTAAATTCTGTATTTTCTTGAAAAAACAATCCCTCGCAAGCGCAATCATTAAGGGAAACAGGGTTTGCAAAATTTCGAAAGGTTTATTCTTGAGATGGAAGTATGAGCGCAAATTACGACGAAGGTACAATTAAAACATTAGATTGGCAGGAGCATATCCGACGGCGTCCGGGAATGTATATCGGGAAATTGGGAGACGGAACCTCTGCCGATGATGGAATTTATGTGTTGCTAAAAGAGGTGATGGATAATTCTATCGACGAATTTATGATGGGGCACGGAAAGAAAATCATTGTAAAAGTCGATCAGGATCAGGTTACAATACGCGATTTTGGCCGGGGAATTCCATTGGGCAAGCTGGTTGATGTTGCCAGTAAAATGAATACCGGAGCCAAGTACGACAACAAAGTTTTTAAAAAATCGGTAGGGCTCAACGGGGTTGGTATTAAAGCAGTAAACGCACTTTCAGCCAACTTCACCATAAAAGCCGTTCGCGAAGGCGTTGCCAAAGAAGTAGTATTTAGCCAGGGGGTAAAACAAGATGAAAAAGACTATAAAAATAGTGAAGAAGAAAATGGCACTCAGGTAACTTTTGTTCCTGATGAAGGGGTTTTTAAGAAGTACCGTTATATGAACGATTATATCGTGAATATGATGAAAAATTATACCTTTTTAAATGCCGGATTAACCATTGAGTACAACGGCGAAAGGTATTACTCTCGTAACGGATTACGTGATTTGCTGGAGGAAAATATGGATCACGACCCAATTTACCCAATTATACATTTAAGAGGCGAGGATATTGAGGTTGCCATAACGCATGGAAACCAATATGGGGAGGATTATTATTCGTTTGTTAACGGACAACACACCACCCAGGGAGGGACTCATTTACAGGCTTTTCGAGAAGTTTTAGTGAAAACAATCAGAGATTTTTACAAGAAAGATTTTGACCCATCGGATATCCGTGCGTCAATTGTGGCAGCTGTTAGCATTAAAGTAGAAGAGCCTGTATTTGAGTCGCAAACAAAAACAAAATTAGGCTCAAGAGACATTGCCCCCGATGGCCCTTCTGTTCGGGCACATGTGGGTAACTTTCTTCAAAAAGAACTCGATAACTTCCTGCATAAAAATCAGGAAACTGCTGAAGTGTTGTTAAAACGAATCGTTGAGTCGGAGCGCGAACGAAAAGCAATATCAGGAGTTAAAAAGCTTGCCCGCCAACGGGCAAAAAAAGCCAACCTGCACAACAAAAAATTGCGCGATTGCCGTATCCATTTTAATGGTAAGGATGAACGAAAAGAAGACTCGTGCATTTTTATTACCGAGGGCGACTCGGCAAGTGGTTCCATTACAAAATCACGCGATGTAAATACCCAGGCTGTATTTAGTTTAAAAGGGAAACCGCTGAATACCTTTGGGTTAACCAAAAAGGTAGTTTACGAAAACGAAGAGTTTAACCTTTTGCAGGCCGCCTTAAACATCGAGGAAAGTATGGAAGATTTGCGTTACAATAACGTAATTATCGCTACCGATGCCGATGTGGATGGTATGCATATTCGACTGTTGCTGATTACGTTCTTTTTACAGTTTTTCCCGGAGTTAATTAAAAAAGGGCACGTTTATATTTTACAAACACCGCTTTTCAGGGTTAGAAATAAGCAGAAAACCTACTACTGTTACTCTGAGGAAGAAAAACAAAAAGCGATTAATAAACTGCGTGGCAAACCCGAAATAACACGATTTAAAGGTTTGGGAGAAATTTCGCCTGATGAATTCAAACATTTTATTGGAAAAGATATACGACTCGATCCGGTGCAAATGAAAAAGCATGAATCGGTGTCGCAGATGCTGGAATATTACATGGGTAAAAATACACCCGAAAGACAGGAGTTTATTATTGATAACCTGTATGTTGAGAAAGACGAAGTAATGTAACACAGCTATCCCGAGTGGGAGCACGATAATTTTCAAAAAGTAGCATGTCAGAAGAGAATTTAAATCACGAAGAAATTCAGGATGATAATATAAAAGAGGAAGTAACCTACCTATCGGGGATGTACCGCGACTGGTTTCTGGATTACGCCTCGTATGTAATACTCGAAAGGGCAGTGCCATACATTAACGATGGCTTAAAACCTGTGCAGCGTCGTATTATGCATGCCATGCGCGAAATGGATGATGGCCGGTACAATAAAGTGGCCAATATTATTGGGCAAACCATGCAGTATCATCCACATGGCGATGCATCTATTGGCGATGCTATTGTGCAATTGGGACAAAAAGATTTGCTGATTGACACGCAGGGAAACTGGGGAAACATTTTAACCGGCGACGGATCGGCAGCTCCCCGATACATTGAGGCACGGCTCACTAAATTTGCGTTGGAGGTTTTATTTAATCCCAAAACCACCGAATGGAAATTATCGTATGACGGCCGTAAAAAAGAACCCGTTACCTTGCCCGTAAAATTCCCATTGTTACTGGCCCAGGGAGTTGATGGCATTGCCGTGGGGCTGGCCTCAAAAATGTTTCCGCACAACTTTGTCGAATTAATTGATGCTTCAATCGCTTACTTAAAAGGAAAAGATTTTGAACTGTTTCCGGATTTTCCAACAGGAGGATCGGCTGATTTTAGCAAATACAACGATGGTTTGCGCGGAGGGTCGGTAAAAGTAAGAGCGAAAATTGAAAAACGCGATAATAAAACCCTTGTTATTAACGAGGTTCCCTATGGAAAAACCACTTCAACTTTAATTGAATCGATAATTAAAGCCAACGACAAAGGCAAAATTAAAGTAAAAAAGATTGATGATAATACAGCAGAGAATGTAGAAGTACTGGTTCACCTATCGCCCGGTGTATCGTCAGATAAAACCATTGATGCACTTTATGCATTTACCGATTGCGAAGTGTCTTTATCGCCCAATGCCTGTATAATCGAAAACGATAAACCCCACTTTATTGGTGTTTCCGAAATTCTGAAGCGATCAGCCGATTCAACAAAGGCACTGCTAAAGCTCGAATTAGAGATTCGAAAATCGGAGTTGGAAGAGCAATGGCACTTTTCATCGTTGGAAAAAATATTTATTGAAGAGCGAATTTACAAGGATAAAAAGTTTGAAGATTCCGAAAACATGGATCAGGCCGTGGCACATATCGATAAGCGTCTTGAACCATGGAAACCCAAACTGAGGAGAGAAGTAACCCGCGAAGATATTTTACGCCTGATGGAAATTCGGATGGCGCGAATCCTGAAATTTAATAAAGACAAAGCGAACGACCATTTGCAGGCCATTGAAGACGAAATTGCCGAGGTGGAGCACAACATCGAAAATATTGTAGATTTTACAATTGCCTGGTTTAAGCACTTGAAGCAAAAATATGGTAAGGGTAAAGAGCGGAAAACCGAAATCAGGAGTTTTGAAAATATTGTGGCTACCAAAGTTGTGGTGAAAAATGAAAAACTTTTTGTCGACCGCAAAGAAGGATTTATGGGCACATCGCTTAAAAAAGCTGAATTTGTTTGCGATTGTTCTGATATCGATGATATTGTTATTTTCCGCCGCGACGGGTCTTACTTTATCACAAAAGTAACGGATAAAGCCTTTATCGGGAAAAACATTTTACACCTGGCCGTTTTTAAGAAAAACGACAAACGTACGATTTACAACGTGGTATACAAAGACGGCGAAAGCGGTTTTTATTACATGAAACGCTTTTTTGTAACGGGCGTAACCCGCGACAAAGAATACAACCTTACCAAAGAAACAAAAGGCTCGCGCATTGTGTATTTCTCTGCCAACCCGAATGGCGAAGCAGAAGTGCTAAAAGTGGTGCTGAAGCCAAAGCCGCGTTTAAAAAAGCTAATTTTTGAAGAAGACCTGGGAGAACTGGCCATAAAAGGTCGCCAGTCGATGGGGAACATTCTTACCAAAAACGATGTTCATAAAATTACCCTGAAAGAAAAAGGCGTGTCGACACTTGGCGGACGAAAAATCTGGTTCGACCCCGATGTTTTGCGACTTAATGCCGATAGCCGGGGTACTTTCCTGGGCGAGTTCTCGGGCGAAGAACAGATTCTTGTAATCTACAAAAACGGAGAGTTTCAGTTGTATAACTACGACTTGAGCAACCACTTTCAACAAGATATTCTGGTGATCGAGAAATTTGATAAACGCAAAATATTATCGGTAGTTTATTACGATGCCGACCAGGATTATTACTATGTAAAACGATTTGAAATTGATGAACCTGAAGGCAAGCTCATACGTTTTATCGGCGATAACAAAGACAATAAACTAATAAGTTTAACCTGGGTGCATTACCCACGCCTCGAGCTAACATTTGGAGGAAAAAATGCCGAGCGCGACCCTGAAATTATTGAAGTTGCCGAATTTATTGGTGTAAAGTCATGGAAGGCAAAAGGTAAGCGCTTGTCGAATTACGAGGTGAATAATATTAAAGAAATTGAGCCGATAATAAAAGACGACTACGATCATCGGGATGAAGAGCCGGAACCGGAAGATGAGGAAAAAGAAACAAAAACGGCTGAAAAGAAAGATATTGAAGATATTCCTTTTGAAATAAAACGCCCCAAAAAGGATGATGATGAAAAAGATGGGGACACCAGCCAGATGTCGTTATTTTAATAAAATAAGGCTTTTACGGGTATTAAAAAACTAAAGAATGCGAGTATATTTAATTGGATATATGGGCTGTGGAAAATCAAGACTGGGAAGACGCTTTTCGGAACACCTTGGTGTGCAGTTTGTTGATATGGACGATTACATTGAGGAACGAAACTGTAAAACAGTACCTCAGCTTTTTGCCGACTATGGAGAAGACGGATTTAGAGAAAGAGAGCGTAAAGCACTGGAAGAACTATCGGAATTTACCGATGTAGTTATTGCTACCGGTGGAGGTGCACCGTGTTTTTTTGATAATATCGATTTAATGAATAAAACCGGCAAAACAGTTTTTCTGAATATTGATCCGGCAATTCTTGCCGACAGGTTGCTTTCTTCTAAAACTGAACGGCCTTTAATAAAAGGAAAATCGCGCGAAGAATTGGTAGCATTTATTGATGAAACACTAAAAAAGAGGAAGCAATTTTACTCGCAGGCACAGTTTATAATAAGCGAACCTGATTTTGACCTCGATAAACTTCAGGAAATGATTTCCTGATTCATGCACTGGCCACAGCTATTAATTTTGCTTTTGTTTTCTCCTGAAATTGGCTTTAAATTAGCTGAAAATAGAGAAGCATGTCAACAGTTGCACAAGTATTTGCCCATACCTTAAAAGAAATTGGAGTTACATTCGTTTTTGGGGTTCCCAGCGGAAATATGATTGATTATATTGAAGCAATACGCAAGGAAGAGGGAATTGAATTTGTTTTGGTAGGACACGAAGCTACTGCAGCTTTTATGGCAGGTGTTTGTGGCAAACTAACAGGAGTTCCGGGTGTGTGTTTTGCTACTTTTGGCCCGGGGGCAACCAACTTAAGCACGGGGGTAGGTGGTGCACAGCTCGATAGGTTTCCGCTTTTGGCCTTTACCGATGAAATGCCTGATAAGCTGCTCGCTCGAAGCGTGCAAATGAACATCAACCACCAACAGCTGTTTTTTCCAATAACCAAATGGACAACCCGCCTTAACCAACATAACCTTGAGGAAATTATATTAAAAGGGGCAGGCATTGCAAGCGACAAAACGCCTGGTGCTGTGCACATAGGAATTCCGGCTGGAATAGGACAAAATCCGGTGCCGAAAACCAAATCGGAAGTAGATTACCTGCGCCTGGAGAAAAAACGATGGGCACCATTGCTTGCCGAGCAATTGGCTAAAGTTGAGAAGCTTATTCAAACAAGTAAAAAACCGGTTCTGGCTGTTGGCTTGTCAGCCGTACACGCGCAGGTTGGTGAACAACTTGTTGCACTTGCCCAAAAGTTTCAGGTACCGGTAGTGTTAACTCCAATGGCAAAGGGACTGTTCCCCGAAGATCATCCTTTGTATGCCGGCGTGCTTTTTCATGCTTTATCAGATGCAGTTGCTGAGGTATATGGACAGGCCGATTTGGTTATTGGCATAGGTTACGATCCGGTTGAGTTTAATTACGAAGACTGGATGCCCGAAGTTCCCTTAATTCATATCGATTGCAAAGAAGCCGATGTGGCTTCCGAACAAATTCGGGAGGTATGTAATGTGCTTGGAGCTCTTGATGTTGCACTGAATGAATTGCTTCAACTGGAAATTGAACCAAAACATTGGGATGTGCAGTTTGTTCAGGAGAATAAACGACAAATTTTCGAAAAGCTGAGGCCTGAACCAGACTGTTTTGGGCCGCTGGCAGTGGTTAATGAATTGCGCAAAATTTTACCCGACGAAGGAATTTTAACCGTTGATGTAGGCGCTCATTTACACCTGGTGGGGCAGCTGTGGCGTACGCCTAAACCAGAGAATTTACTGATGACCAACGGATGGTCGAGCATGGGATTTGCCATTCCGGCGGCTCTGGCTGCAAAGTTGTGCAAGCCCGATTTGCCGGTGGTTGCATTAATGGGCGACGGAGGTTTTGCAATGATGGCCGGAGAATTGGCCAGCGCAAAACGCCTCAAGCTTAAAATTGTTTTTGTGGTAATTTGTGACAATAGCTTGTCGTTAATTCGTATTAAACAACAAAAAAAAGGTTTTAATGCCGCTTACGGAACAGATTTAGAAATTCGGACAGAACAGGCAACAAACCATTATTTTGGAGTACCCGTAATTCGAGCAATGAATAAAACAGCCTACGTTAATGCATTAAATGAAGCTTTTAACCAAAATGGGCCGGTGGTGATTGAAGCTGTAGTTGACGGCCAGGCCTACGATGAATTGTTGCTGCGTGCAAATAAAAAATTCTGATTATATTTAATCGTCGTAATAATACTGCCACTGATAATTAATAATTTCTGGCTATTTTGAATACAAGCAATCTGAGACAAATGAAAACCAACAAACAACTTCAATTAGCCTTTGACTTTGTACAATACACCGGGCAAAATATTTTTCTAACCGGGAAAGCCGGTACCGGAAAAACTACCTTTTTACGCAACCTGAAAATACGCTCGCCTAAACGGATGGTGGTAGTAGCGCCTACAGGAGTTGCAGCTATAAATGCCGGCGGTGTTAC
This sequence comes from uncultured Draconibacterium sp., assembly GCF_963676735.1. Lineage (NCBI taxonomy): Bacteria > Pseudomonadati > Bacteroidota > Bacteroidia > Marinilabiliales > Prolixibacteraceae > Draconibacterium > uncultured Draconibacterium sp. The sequence continues at coordinate 5,167,576 of NZ_OY781464.1, forward strand.
CATTCATTCATTCTTTCAGCTGTCGTTTGCACCCCAGATCGGCCAGGAAAGTAAACACAGTGGAGAGCAGCGTTTCTCAAAAGAGAAAATTAATATTATGCGTAGCCTTGATTTACTTATCATTGATGAGATAAGTATGGTGAGGGCCGATATTCTTGATGCTATTGACCGAACAATGCGACGTTTTAAAAACAGACGAAAGCCCTTTGGGGGCGCACAGCTGTTAATGATTGGCGATTTGCAGCAATTGGCACCTGTGGTAAGAAATGAGGAGTGGGGTTTGTTGCGCCGCGAATACGATACGCCCTATTTTTTTAGCAGCAAGGCACTCAAAGAATTCCCGCATGTGAGTATTGAACTTACCGAAGTGTTTCGGCAGCAAGATGAAAAGTTTATTTCTATTTTAAACAAAGTTCGCGAGAATAAGCTTGATGATGAGGCACGTAGCGTTTTAAATGCCCGTCATCAGCCCGATTTTAAACCCGGCGACGAGGAAGGTTACATTACGCTTTGTACGCATAACGTTAATGCACAGCGTATTAACGAATCTAAACTGCATGCATTGGCTGGAAAGAAACAAGTGTTTACCGCAAAAGTAGAAGGTAAGTTTCCCGAATATTCATATCCTACTGATTTTGATTTGGAATTAAAAGTTGGTGCGCAGGTTATGTTTGTGAAAAACGATTCGAATCCTGAAAAACGTTTTTTTAACGGCAAAATCGGGCAAATTCAAACTATTAACGGCAACCAGATTTTTGTGCTTTGCCCCGGCGAGGATGAAGAAATAGAAGTAGAAGCACAAAACTGGGAAAACTACAAGTATTCTATTGATAAAGAAACCGGAGAGATACGTGAGGAAATTGAAGGCGTTTATACCCAGATACCTTTGAAACTGGCCTGGGCAATAACCATTCATAAAAGCCAGGGCTTAACTTTTGATAAGGCAATTATTGATGCAGAGGCGTCGTTTGCCCACGGACAGGTTTATGTGGCTTTAAGCCGGTGCAAATCGCTGGAAGGAATGGTGCTATCTACACCAATTGCCGGCAGAAGCATTGTAAACGATCAAACTGTTAGCAGTTTTATTCGCGAGGTGGAAGAAAACCAGCCAGGAGAACAGGAATTGAATGCTGCCCGATTGGCTTTTCAGAAAGAACAACTTGCCGAGGTTTTTCGCTTTTACCGCTCGGAACACTTGTTGCGAAACATAGCAAAACTGGTTAACGAAAATAAGGGGAGTTTCCCGGAAGTAACCATTGCGCAGCTGGAAAAATTACGAAACAACCATGAAAGTGAGATTGTTGAAGTAGCGGCCAGATTTCATAAGCAAATTACTGACTTATTGCGGCAACAGCCTGATGTTTATAAGAACGATAATTTGCAGGAACGGGTAAAAAAAGCTGCTGCCTATTTTGGCGATAAAGTACAGCACATTATGGCCGATGGAATTAAAAAGGCCGATTTGGATATTGATAATAAAGAGATAAAACGCCAGTTGAAACGATATGTAAGCGATTTGAAAGAAGATATTCAATTAAAATTAACAGCGTTTGAGTCGTGCATGGAGGGATTTGACGTTAAACGGCTGATGGATTCGCGCGCCAAAACGTTGGTAAAACAAAGCAAATCTTCAGGGCAACAAAAAGCAAAAGAAATTACTGATTTCGAGAATATTCCTCATCCGGAATTGTTTGAACAGTTGCGCAACTATCGAACTGAAAAAGCCAGTGAGCTTGCAATTCCTCCCTTCATGATTTTCTCGCAAAAAGTATTGTATGCCCTGGTTACTTACCTGCCAACCAACACAGCATCTTTAAAACTGATTAATGGTTTGGGGCCACGAAAGATTACCCAGTTTGGTGCCGATATTTCAGGGATAATCCAACATTACTGCACCGAAAATAATATTGAAAAAGGGGAGATTCCGCTGCAGGAACCAAAACAGGAGAAGAAAGAAAAAAAAGATACTAAGCTGCTGACTTACGAACTGTTTGTTGCCGGCAAATCCATTGATGATATTGCAAAGGAACGTGCATTGTCAGCCAATACAATTGAAGGGCATTTAGCCCACTACATTAAACTCGGAGAACTGGATGCAACACAATTGGTTGACGAGGAAAAATTAGAAAAAATAGCTGCTTATTTTGAAAAAACTGACGACAAATCGTTCGGAACCGCCAAAGGTCATTTCGGAAATGAGGTCAGCTACGGAGAGTTGCGTATCGGATTGAGTTATTTTGAGTCTAAAAATTAGTAGCAGAAATACAGCAGAAAAGGCACCTTGTTTTCCACCCAAATACTAAGCGGGAGATCGTTTTGTAATGATTTGTTGCGAACAAAGACAAATTTTGATATAACCGAACTTATCACGAACTTCGCATTGCGCTGGTTAATTTGAATAGTTATATACAAAACTTACCATGAAACGATTGTGCTGTTTGCTGATTATTAACTTTGCGCTGTTGTTTGTTGCATTCCCGCAGCAATTCACTTTTAGTAATTATTCCATTACCGAAGGCTTGTCGCAAAGTGTGGTAAATTGCCTCTTTCAGGATTCGCAGGGCTTTATCTGGGTGGGCACGCAAAACGGATTAAATCGCTTCGACGGGGAGTCTTTTAAGGTGTTTCGTTTTCAGCCAAATGATTCTGCCTCTATTTCAAATAACTGGATTTATGCCATCTCGGAAGATAAGGACGGTAACCTTTGGATAGGCACAAAAGGTGGATTAAATAAATATGTGGTAGCCGATAATCGTTTTGTGCGTATTTGTTATCAAACCAATTATTCGTCTGATATTACTTTGCACAGTTACGACAACCTGCAGCTTAACGATGGACGTATGCTTATTCATACGCCGCCGGTAATTTCCATTTTTAATAATAACTCAAACGAGTTTTCTCACTACCAAAGTCAGGCCCCTTTTGATCCGGCGGTTAAAGATGTAAAACAACCTGTTTTGCAAGACCACACCGGAAAAATATGGGCAGGATGCACAAACGGTATTGGTGCCTGGGAGGGGCCGCACAGCGGTTTTGAATGTTATAATTTTGTTCGAAAACCTGGCGATACCCTCGCAACGGCAAACGTAACCGCCTTGTTTCAGGATAATAAATACCGAATTTGGGTAGGATGTACAAACGGACTGTTTAGCTTCAACCCTAAATCACAGTGTTTTGAAGAACACCAGTTTCAACTGGAAAATGGGGAGGCTTTTAAATTTTCAAGCTGTATACGAAGCTTGGTTGAAACGAAACACAATCAACTGATTGTTGGTACTGAGGGTGAGGGGATTTTCCTGCTAACCGAACTTGCTGAAAACAGGTATGCCATTCAAAATTTTACTTCTGACAACAGTGGTTTGGCACATAATATTGTACAAAGTTTGCTTATCGATAGCTCGGAGAATCTGTGGGTGGGTACTTTGTCGGGCGTTAGTAAAGCCGATTTAAAACGTGATAAATTCCGGCTATACCGTAACAGCAACTCGCCAGCCTCGGTGAATCTAATGGGAAATGTTATTGCCGGTATGTTAAAAAATTCCGATGGTAAATTGTGGATTGGTAACTGGGGGCAAGGATTAAATATTGTAGACCCCGAAACCAACGAGGTGGTTCATTATTCGTCGCAACACCCGGGAAACCACCATTTGTCCAATGATTTTGTTCACGTAATTTTTAAAGATAACTCCGAAAGAATTTGGTTAGGTACCCGCAATGGTATTTTTATCTGGGACGAAGGAAGCGAACGGTTTGAAGACTGGCGCGATATTTTTAAGCGGCCAAACTGGCCTGCTTTTGCGAACACCCGCATTTATCACATCATTCAGGATAAAAAAGAACAGTTTTGGATAGGTACTTCAAATGGACTTTTCAATGTTAAGCCTAAAACCGGAGAGTTCATCCATTTTAACCAGCACGGCTCCGATAAAAGGCAAATTGGCTCTAATCTGGTTTACAGTCTGCTTGAAGATTCAGATGGTTTAATATGGATTGCCACTATCGGTGGCCTGGATTTATTCAATCCCGAAACCAATGAACTGAAGCATTACCGGAAAACAGTTGGTGGCTTGAGTAGTGATTTTGTAATTTCGTTATGCGAAGACAGCCTAAACAGGATATGGATTGGCACCAATGCAGCTATAAATATTTTTGATAAGCAAAATCAGAAATTCAGTTACTTTGATGAAAAAGACGGTTTACCCAGCAACTATATTTACGCCATTATTGAAGACAAAAACAACGATTTGTGGCTGGCAACGGGGAATGGTTTATGCCGTTTTCTGCTTGATGAAAAGCGCCTTCAAACTTTTACTTCTGAAGATGGTTTGCAAAACCCTGAATTTAACCTGCGTGCGGCTTATTGTGCCAACGATGGTGAATTGTTATTTGGCGGGATGAATGGATTTAATACTTTTTACCCCGATTCGTTGAAAGGAAATCCGTATTTGCCAAACATGGTTTTTACTGCTTTTCGAACCAACACAGGAGCCATCCAGAAAGAAGAAAATATTGCAGCTACCTCGAAAATTGTACTGCCCCACAAGGTGCAGTCGTTTACCATAGAGTTTGCCGCACTTGAATTTACCAACCCACAAAAAAACAGCTACGCCTATAAAATGGAAGGCGTTGCTGACGAGTGGATTGAAATAGGAAACCGAAAGTTTGTGCCCTTTTTTGCCCTGCCTCCGGGCGATTATACATTTGCGGTTAAAGGATCAAATAACGACGGAAAGTGGAACGAGAACGGAATAAGCTTAGCTATTTCAATTCTTCCACCCTGGTATACCAGCAGGTATGCCTATCTGGCTTACTTTTTCATTTTAATGCTCATGGTTTGGGTGTTTATTTATTTTCGCGAAAGAAGATTGCAGCTCGATAAGGTTAAGCTGGAGAAAAAGGTGCTGGAGCGTACCATTCAGATTGAGAAACAGAACCAGGTTATCAGGGCAAAAAATAACGAACTAAACGAGCTAAACCGCGCCAAGGATAAATTCTTCTCCATTATTGGGCACGATTTGCGCAACCATTTTAATATAATTATTGGCTTTTCCGAAAATCTGCTGCTAAGTTTTAAAAAGATGGATCCACTCCGGCAGGAGCATCACATTGCTAATATTTACAAGTCTTCGGTTCTGGCTAACGACCTTTTGGGCAATTTGCTAACCTGGGCGCGTTTGCAGCGAAATGTGATTGTTTTTCAGCCCGAGCAAATAAATATCCCGCATAAAATCAGAGATTTGCTGCGTTTTCATGAAGAGGCTGCGCTTAAAAAAAATATACTAATTGAAGTTTTTGCCAGGGAAGAACTGGAGGCTTGTGTTGATGAAAATATGTTTGCAACCATTATCCGAAACCTGCTTGCCAATGCCATTAAATTTACACATGTTGATGGAGAGATTTCGGTAACGGTATTACGCGAAAATAATTGTTGTGTAGTAAAGGTTAAAGACAATGGAATAGGCATTACTAAAGAAAATCAGCAAAAAATCTTTCAGCTTGATAGCAACGTGGGCAGCAAAGGTACGCGGGGCGAAAAAGGTACCGGTTTGGGTTTAATAATTTGCAAAGAATTTATTGAAAAACACAGGGGTGAAATCAGTTTAAAAAGTGAGCCGGGAAAAGGGAGTGAGTTCACGTTTACCCTGCCAATTCAGCAAGCAATGGTAAAAAAGAGAAAATCACCGGATGAGAATTAATTCACCCGATGATTTGTGTTTTATAAAATATCGTAAAGTTCTTTGCCGTCCTCTTCAAATTGCGCAATACTAATGTCGGTCATTGGGTGCTTAATTAACTGGAATAGCAAATCGGGGCTTACCGTTGCTGATTGTGCACCGTTCATACTTACCCGATGAATTTGATCGACAGTTTTAAAACTTGCTGCCAAAACTTTTGTAGGCAGGTTAAATTCTTTGGTATTCTTAACAATATCAGAAACCACTTCAATACCATGCGACGAAATATTGTCGAGGCGGCTGACGTAAGGCGCAACAAAATCGGCTCCGGCACGCGATGCCACAAGTGCCTGCTGTTGGGTAAAAATAGCTGTGGCCGTTACATTTATGCCTGCTTCTTTTAACATACGCATGGCTTTGTAGCCCTCAACCGAAACCGGAATTTTTGCATAAAAGTTATTTCCAAGATCAAAATACTCTTTATACCTTTTCGCTTCTTTAACCATCTCATCAGCTTTGGCCGACATTACCTGTACGTGAATAGTACCTGTCCCTACAATTTCAGCAATGGTGTTAATGGCCTCCGAAAGTTTTAAGCCCGATTGTTTTAAAATAGTAGGATTGGTTGTAACACCCTCCAGAGGAAAGAAATCGTACAATTGTTTTAATGCCTCAATGTCAGCGGTATCTGCCAGATAAATCATTTTTTTTGTTTTTTGATGAATGAAAAAGCTTAAGCTGTTGTTGTTGGTTCTGTTGTGTTTTGCAAAGATAAAGAAGCTTTTTTCTGCTACCTTTTTTTTTAATTGTTTCAGTCATTTGTTAACATTAAATTGCACGTGCAGGTAATTTCTTCTGTGATTAGGCGTTTACATATTCAAATCTTTTGACTTTTTTTGTGGTATGTTTAAACACTGCATATTTATTTTTACAGCAATTGTTTTTGTAATGGGGCAGGCAACGGGGCAGGTTGTTAGCAAAAAAATTACCGCATTCCCCGAGGTATATAAAGAAATCAGTATCTCGGGGTACCGCACTGCCCTCGACAGTTTTCCGGAGCACACGCTTGAAGGCTATCTTGGACAATTTTTAATTCCCGGGAACGATGGTTATATCATCAGTCGTTTCGGCCCCCGATCGGGAAGAATGCATTACGGTACGGATATAAAAATGTATAAAGGCGATACAGTAGTTGCTTCGCAAAGTGGTATAATTGCCCGGTCGAACTGGGGATATGGTTTTGGAAATTTAATCATTGTCCAGCACCGAAATAATATTCAAACCTATTATGCACACCTGTCTAAATTCTTAAAGAAGAAAGGCGAACACGTTGAAAAAGGAGAGCCCATTGCTTTGGCCGGAAGTACAGGACGGGCCCGTGGTGCACATTTGCATTTTGAAATGCGTGAAAGCGGACAGCCTTTTGACCCTGAGTTGGTTTTTGATTTTAAAGAAGAAAAAATTCGCGACGAGGCAGTTGAAATGGAAAGTTTAATGGCCTTGCACAAAAAACTAAAACCTAAAGGTTACTCTACCAATGTAGCTGTTCCGGAGTATTACAAAGTACGCTCGGGCGATTCGTTGTGGACCATTTCTCGAAGGTTTAAAACTTCAATTAATGAAATTTGCAGGTTAAACCGAATTTCTGAGAGTTCAACCTTGCGAATAGGGCAACCACTGCGCATGTATTAAATGCCGGTGTGTTATGCAGAGAGAACATCAGGCAAATTATTTTGTTGTTGACTGATAGCTTAGTTTAACAAAAATGGGAAAAACAATAATTTTGATTGCCGCAGTATTACTGGCCATAGCGTTAAGTGTTGGCGCTTTTGGAGCCCATGGCTTAAAACCGCATCTTTCATCAGAATTGATGGAGGTGTACAAAACCGGAGTCGAATATCATTTTTATCATGCACTGGGACTGTTGCTGGTTGGAGTTTTTGCTTTGCACAAGCCTGGTGTGTATTTGAAATGGTCGGCAATACTGCTTACCACAGGAATTGTTCTATTTTCGGGAAGTTTGTATGTTATGGCAATTTCGGGAATAAAATGGTTAGGGGCTGTAACACCGCTCGGCGGTATTAGTTTTATTGCCGGGTGGATACTTTTATTTTTGGCGGCTAAAAAAATATAATTTTCTGAACAGATTTGAACCCTTATCTTTGCCCTTGCCCAATAATTAAAACATCAAAATGAACGAACTACCTGAAGCAATCAACTGCAAGGGAGCCCCGGCCAGTTTCGCCAACGAACGCTATGGACCACATGAACGGAATACTTTCGATATTTGGTTGGCAGATGCCGTTGAACCAACGCCTTTGGTAATTTATATTCATGGAGGTGGTTTTGTTGGGGGAGACAAAAGCCGGTATTATGATTCGGAAGACTGGGGACGTTTATTGGATGCCGGCATATCGGTTGCAAGCATAAATTACCGTTTTATGAACGAACCTCCGTATGGCATTTTGGGAAGTATGAACGACTCGAAACGTTGTTTGCAATACATTAAACGCCAGGCTAAGCGCTACAATATCGATAAAAAACGTATTGCTTGTTGTGGGGGGTCGGCAGGTGCAGGAACCTCTTTGTGGCTGGCTTTTTCAGCTGATATGGCCGATGCAGAAAACGATGATCCTGTTTTGCGCGAATCAACCCGCATTGCTTGTGCTGCTGCATTTTCTACACAATCAACCTATGACATTCTGCAGTGGCCCGGACTATTGCATTTCCCGCCTTATGAGGGAGAAGAACAGTTGCTTTCCATTGCGCGGGTCTTTGGTTTCAAATCGGCAGAAGGCATTGATGTGTATGCCCAAAAACAAATCCGAAGTGAGCTCGATTTTTTGGCTAAAATGTCATCAGATGCGCCACCTTTTTTTGTTTTTAATCATTATGAAGGTGGCATTCCTGCCAACGAAGATGAACTTCACCATCATCCGCTTCATGCCAAAGCACTAAAAGACAGAGCCGATGATGTTGGCGCCGAAGCATTTGTGTATGCTCCGGCTCTTGGTATTGCCAACCCGTCAGGAAAAGATGTGGTGGAGTTTTTTATTGAAAAGCTTAGGCCGAAGCCAGCAGAAATTATTCGGTGAGTTGCTCCATCGTCTTTTTAATGTCGCCCGGAGTGCTCATAATTTTCATAAAAGTTCCCATGGTAAGTTCTGGCCAGTGCAGTGCAATTCTGTATTTTCCGGGCAGGATGGAGGCCGTATTTCCCTGCAGAATAATTTCATAAGGCATGGCCGCCACATGGTTATCGCCAATAATTGGCAAAAAGTGGGCTTCGCCATCCTTGCTGCTATTTAGTGCAACGCCCCAAACAGCTACCTCCTTGTCTTTGTAAATCAACTCATAAACCTGTTGTGTCTCACTTTTTCCTGCTTGCAGGTTCTTTTGGATAGTAGCAAGTCCATCTTCAAATGAATTAAAAACTTTCAGTTCTTCAGCATCAGTAAAGTAGGGCATCATAACTTTATAATGGTACTTCTGCAACTTTTTCTTGTCGAGTGTGCCACCAAAAACCTGATTCAAAGGTCCAATATTTTGCATGGCCTCAAGTGCAGCATCCGAAATTTTGCGTAATGCAGCTTCCTGTTGGTTTATATCCTTAACGAAATAGGCATAGAATAAATACATCGGATTAAGCATGCTTATTTGCAGCGCCTCGCTTTCTTTTTTAAAGCCAATTTTTAGTGTTGTAGCTAAAGCGCCTCGGTCGTTAAATCCAAGTGCAATTTTTTCCAGTTCGGGATGTGTATAGCATACCACGGCCAAATTTTCCGATTGGGCAGGTGCGTACTCCCCGATAATGGTAAAAGCTGATTCGCTAAGAGCCGATTTTGTACGATGAATTGCATCGGACAGGGTTTCATTCTTTTTGCTAATAAGAAGATATGCAGGTTCTTCCTGTGCAAATGCCAACGAAAAAGATAAAAGAAGGATACTGATTAGGATACTTATTGGTTTCATTCTATTCTGATTTTATTTCGCGTAAATGTAACCTTTGCCGCTTGCATACTCAATGGCCTGGCTATGATACATATCATAGCCTGAATGTTAATATATATTCAAAAGAAATGAATAAATATACAAATCAGTGAAAAAGCTTTTCTTATCAGTTAAAAAATCTTCATATTTGCACCACTAAATTTTTGAAATAAAAAGAGAATGAAAGTTTTAAAATTCGGAGGAACATCGGTAGGCTCGCCCGAAAATATGCGGGCTGTAATGAACCTGGTAACCGATGGCGAGCAAAAGATTGTGGTACTATCAGCCATGTCGGGAACTACAAATTCGTTGGTTGAAATAGCCAATTATTTGTATAAAAAGAACAAGGATACAGCACGTATTTTTATTGGGAAGCTCGAAGACAAATACAAACAGGTAGTTGAAGAACTCTTTACCTCCGATGATAATAAGAAGAAAGGTTTGCAAGTGGTTCATGAAGCCTTTACTACCATAAAGTCATTTACTTCAGGAACCTTCAACCTGGTGGGCGAAAATACAATACTTGCGCAGGGTGAGCTAATTTCAACCAACCTGGTTACCCTGTTAATGAACGAAAATGGCCACCGCACCAAGCTTTTGCCGGCGCTTGATTTTATGAAAATTGATGAAGACAAAGCAGCTGATCTTCATTTTATTCGCGATAATATTAAAGCCGTGTTTCAGAAAATTGGCGAAGCTGATTATTACATTACACAAGGTTTTATTTGCAAAGATGCCAATGGCGAAATTAATAACTTGCAACGCGGTGGAAGCGATTATACAGCATCGTTAATAGGAGCTGCCATTGATGCCGACGAGATACAAATCTGGACAGATATTGATGGTTTCCATAATAACGATCCGCGATATGTGGAAAATACTCAAAAAATTGAGCAGCTTTCGTTTAATGAAGCAGCTGAGCTGGCCTATTTCGGAGCAAAAATTCTACATCCACAAACCGTATTGCCTGCACGTATACAAAATATTCCGGTTCGTTTAAAAAATACCATGAATCCAACTGACGGAGGAACGCTGATTACTTCTGATTCAGACGGACGCGGAATTAAGGCGGTAGCTGCAAAAGACGGTATTACGGCAGTAAAAATCAGGTCAGGCCGAATGCTTATGGCCTATGGTTTCCTGAAAAATATTTTTGAGGTTTTTGAAAAGTACCGCACTCCAATCGATATGATTTCGACATCGGAGGTCGCAGTTTCGCTAACCATTGATAATACGCTTAATTTAAGCAAGATAAAAGAAGACCTGGGTAAGTTTGGCACTGTTGAGGTTGATGAGGATATGTCGATTGTGTGCATTGTTGGCGATATTATTGAAGAGGAAAAGGGATTTGCCTCGAAGGTGTTTAATGCGCTGGACGGTATTCCAATCCGTATGATTTCGTACGGTGGCAGCCGGCATAATATTTCGGTGTTGGTGCCAACTGTTAATAAAAAGGAAACCTTACAAACCTTAAGTAGTAAATTGCTGAATCATTAGAAAACACTACTGGTAATTAGGCAGAAAGGATGGCAACACTTGCAAGGTTGGCATCCTTTTTTTATCCAATTTTTACCACTTCGCTGGCTTCGTAGCGTGGTGCAATTTTAAGGTCGAACCGTGTTTTAAGACTTTCCATTCGGGCAAGGGCTTTTTTCGGCGTATTGTTGTCCTTCGAAATATGACTCAGAAAAACACATTCCAGGTTGCCATTGGTGTGCTGGTCGAGCAGTTCAAAAGCCTGGTCGTTAGAGAGGTGTCCGACATTAGAGGCCACCCGTTGTTTAAGAAAATAAGGATAAGCGCCTTCCCATAGCATTTTTTCATCGTAGTTCGATTCAAGAAATAAAGCGTGGCAATAACTGATGTGATCTTTTACCTGTTCGCAGGCTTCTCCAATATCAGTAAAAATACCAATATTTTGGTTGTTGTATTTAATTCTAAACGAACACGGATCGGCAGCATCGTGGCTTTTGGATACCGGGTATACAGTAAAATCGTCAATCGGAATATTTTCCTCGTGGTGAAAGAATCGTGGAGAATAGGGACGCAGGTTTTTGTAGGCGCCGTCAAATGTTTTGGCACTCATGTAAATTGGCACCTGTAAGCGTTTCCCAAACACGCGGGCTCCACGCAAATGGTCGCTGTGTTCGTGTGTAATAAAAACGGCTTTTACTTTGCTTGCATCGAGGCCGCGTTCCTGCATCCGCAGCAGGATTTGTTTGGTAGAAATACCTGCATCAATTAGTATGGCCGAGGTTTCGTTACCGATATAATAACAGTTTCCGTTACTTCCTGAAGCTATGGCGCAAATTTCGAGCATAGAGCAAAGTTAAAAGCCATTGCCCAACATTCTCAGGCAATGGTTAGTTGATTTATTTTACCAGTTTTGAAATAGCCCGGAACGCAGGATCTCCAGCCGAACGCGTTAGTTCAAAAAGGATGGATTCATAGGATGTCATCATAATTTCTTCAAAACGAAGACGTTCTTTTGCTAATTCAATATTGGCAGGTGTTCTCGACGATACACAATCCATTACCACAATCGGGTTTAAACCTGCTGCTTTCAGGTCGATGGCAGTTTGTAAAACGCAAACATGCGATTCTATTCCACTGATAATAATGTTTTTAGCGCCAATTTCTTTTAGCTTTTCCGAAATCTCGGGTACATCAAAACAGCTGAAATCTTTTTTCTCAAAATAAGAAAACGTATCAAATGCTGCCTGAATTTCAGATACAGTCTCGCCAAGGCCTTTTGTATATTGTTGCGATACCAGCATCGGAACTTCTAGTTCTTTCAATCCCTGGGTTAGCACCTCGCAATTTTTTAGCAGTTCGTCTTTGTTGTGCATGGCAGCGATTAAACGCTCCTGAATGTCAATAATTAATCCTACCGTGTTTTTTTTTGTAATTCTCATTTTTCAGTTTTTAATCGTTAAAAGTTGCAGGTAACAAGGTAGTTCAGTGTTTAGTTTAACTTGTTCTAATGGTTGTTTTTTGTGTCGTTTTTGGCTTGTAAGCGCGATTTGCTTCCCAGGTATCCACCATGGTGACGTTTGGCATAGTCGTCGTTGGTAAAACCAATTTTGTTCATCATCGAAACAACCAGGGCATCGCCAATTACAGTCATTACGGTTGTTGATGTTGTGGGCGATAAGCCAAGGGGGCACACCTCTTTTGGGTTACCGGTGTAAATAAAAGCATCGGCATTTTGGGCCAAAACCCCCTTAGGGTTGCTCGAAATTACGATTAACGGAAGTCCGGCATATAAATTTTCAGCCAAATCAATAAGTTCAATAATTTCACGCGTTTTCCCCGAGTTCGAGATAACCAGTAAAACATCGTTTTCCTGCACAACGCCAAGATCGCCGTGTTGCGATTCGCTCGGATGCAGAAATACTGCAGGAGTTCCGGTTGAACTGAATGTGGTGGCAATATTAAGGGCGATTTGCCCGGCTTTTCCCATTCCGCTGGTAACCAGTTTGCCTTTCTTTAAATGTACCTGGCGGTGAATTAATTCAATAGCCTCTAACATGCCGTCTTCAACAGGAATATTCAGTATTGCCTGCGCTTCGTGTGCAATAACTTGTTTTATGGTCTCTTTCATTATAACTGTCTTGGTGGTGCAAATCTAAGTTAAAAAAATGAAGTGGCTCTGCAGCCAATAAGTGTTTTAAGAGATTTTTACAAACAAGTGATTTTTGTTACACAAAAAATGTGTTGTAGGTCATAAAATTTTCAGAACAAAATGCGGGGTTCAACGGTTAAATATTCGTTACATTTAACGATAATTTTTAAAAAAAAGCTGAAAGTCGAAAGTAAACTAACTGCAGTAAAATTATCATTCTACTGTGTCCAAACTTTATCCGGCTGTTAGCTGTAAACAATTAATAAGATGAAGATTCACGAATATCAAGCCCGAAATTTATTCAGGAAGTACGGGATTCCTGTGCCGGAAGGTGTTGTGTGCCATTCGGTTGATGAAGTAAAAAAGAAAGTGTCGGACAAAGACAAGTTGCGTGTGGTAAAAGCCCAGGTACATGTAGGAGGCAGAGGTAAAGCAGGCGGAGTAAAGCTGGCCACCACAAAAGCCGAAGCAATTGAAAAGGCAAAGCAGATTCTGGGAATGGACATTAAAGGAATCACCGTTGAAAAAATACTGGTTGCCGATGCTGTTGACATTGAAAAAGAGTTTTATGTGGGGCTGATTAACGACCGCAATACCAAATCCGTGACACTAATGGCCAGTGCCGAAGGTGGTGTTGAAATTGAAGAAGTTGCAAAAGTATCGCCTGAAAAAATTATAAAATTGACCATCGACCCGGCAATGGGACTGATGCCCTGGCAAGCCCGGAAAATCTCCTTGCAGTTATTTAGCGATCCGAAGCAAATTCGCCAATGTGCTGATATTCTGGTAAAATTATATCAATTGTATATCGAAACAGATTCGTCGCTGGCTGAAATAAATCCGCTGGTTCTTACTCCCGATAAGCAAGTGCTGGCCATTGACGGTAAAATGAATTTTGATGATAATGCTTTATTCCGCCAGAAAGATATTATTGCCATGCGTGAAGCGGATAAAGATGAACAAAAGGAGATTGAAGCCAATGCCAAGGGCCTGTCGTATATTAAGTTGGATGGCAATATTGGTTGCATGGTAAATGGGGCCGGTTTAGCAATGGCAACCATGGATATGATAAAACTTTATGGTGGAGAACCTGCCAATTTCCTTGATATTGGTGGTTCGTCGAATCCGCAGAAGGTTATTGATGCCATGAATATATTGCTTAGCGACAAAAATGTAAACTCAGTAATGATAAATATTTTTGGTGGAATTACCCGTTGCGATGATGTTGCCCGTGGATTGGTTGCAGCACTCGACCAGATAAATACTGATGTGCCCATTGTAATTCGCCTCTCGGGGACCAATGCCAAAGAAGGACTTGAAATTATTGAACAAACAGGTTTGCCGGTTGTAAAAACCATGCGCGAAGCAGCACAAAAAGCCATCGAGTTAAGTAAAAAATAGGCGTAAACGTTTAAAGAGGAAGAAAATGAGCATACTAATAAATAAAGATACAAAAGTAATCGTTCAGGGGATTACCGGCCGCGACGGTGCATTTCATACGGCCAAAATGAAAGCTTATGGTACCCAGGTAGTGGGTGGTACTTCGCCCGGAAAGGCCGGACAACAGGTTGAAGGAGTTCCGGTTTTTAACACCGTTGAAGATGCAGTGAAAGCCACCGGTGCCGATGCGTCGGTAATTTTTGTTCCGGCGCCGTTTGCGGCGGACGCCATTATGGAAGCCAGTTACGCCGGGGTAAAGTTAGTTGTTTGTATTACCGAGCATGTACCGGTTCAGGATATGATTCGTGTTACTCCGGTATTACAAAAAAACAGAACAAAACTGGTTGGGGCCAACTGTCCGGGATTAATAACCCCTGATGAATGTTTGATTGGTATTTTGCCTGCAATGATCTTTAAAAAAGGAAATGTAGGTTTAATTTCGCGTTCGGGTACATTAACATACGAGGTGGTTAATATGCTTAGCGAAAGCGGGCTTGGTCAAACAACTTGTGTGGGTATTGGTGGCGATGCCGTTTCAGGTCTGTATTTTATTGACTTACTGGAGATGTATGAAAATGATCCGGCAACAGAAGCTGTGGTTGTAATTGGCGAAATTGGCGGCGATGCAGAAGAGCAGGCAGCCCGTTTTATTAAAGAGAAAATGACAAAACCTGTGGTGGCATTTATTGCCGGCCAATCGGCACCTCCGGGAAAACGGATGGGGCATGCCGGAGCAATTATTTCGAGTGGATCGGGTACAGCTGAAGAAAAAATAAAAGCTTTTAAAGCTGCCAATGTTCCGGTGGCTAAAGAACCACGGGAAATTCCGGGATTGGTAAAAGAAAAATTAGGATTGTAAAATCGGGTTTGAAAATATAAAAAAGAGGCTGTGCAAATTTTTGTACAGCCTCTTTTTTTTGCCTAATGCCTTAAGCGGTGTTAAACGCGAAACACGTAAGGCCCGGCTTTGTTATTTATAGAATGTCATCAATATTTTCAGGCGGATTGCCCAAAACGGCTTTGTCGCCATTTACCACAATTGGTCGGTGCAGCAATTTGGGGTTTTCAACCAATACCTTTATCCACTCTTCATCGCTTAAAATTTTCCCTTTGTACTGTTCTTTGTAATCTTGTTCATGTTGCCGAACAAAGTCAAAAGGTTTTTTGCCGGTTTTGGCAATTATATCTGTAAGCTCTTCCTGGCTTAAACCATCAGCAAGGTATTTTATAACTTCAACTTTGCAGCCTTTATCTTCGAGGTATTGCAAGCCTTTGCGGCTTTTCGAGCATCGTGGATTATGGTATATTTTCATATTTCTAATAATTCTGGTTTATGCTTTCTGTATTACTGCTTTAACTGGTAATCGACTTAATATAATTGTAATAATCTTCCTGTGCCCTGTAGTTTTTTTCCCCGTTGTCTTTTGCGTAATTATTACTCAACTCCGGATCAAGAATTCGGGCCCTGGTATTGTCTTTTAGCTGAATCTCCAGCATTTGTTTTAATTCGTTTTTTATACTCTCATCGTAAATAGGGCAAGCCACTTCTACCCTCCGGTTCAGGTTGCGCGGCATCCAATCGGCCGATGAGATGTACATTTTTTCTTCTCCACCGGCTCCAAACAGAAAAATGCGTGAATGTTCGAGGTACTTGTCAACAATACTAATTGCCTGAATATTTTCGCTAAAACCATTTAGCCCAATTTGTAAGCCAAAGATACCTCTGACAATGAGTTTTGTTTTTACCCCGGCTTGAGCTGCCTGGTACACTTTTTTCATCATTTTCGGATCTATGAGGCTGTTCATTTTCAATATCATCCATGCGGGTTTGCCCTGTTTAGCCAGTTCTATTTCATGGTCAATGTTTTTTTCCCACTGTTTTCGCATATTAAACGGGCTTACAACAAGGTGTTTGTAATCGAAGTGTTGGTAGTTTTGTTTAAAAAATTCAAACACTTTTTCTACTTCATTGGCAAGTCGGGCATCAGCGGTAAGTAATCCGTCATCGGCATAAACACGTGCAGTTCCTTCATGAAAATTTCCGGTGCCAATGTAGGCGTAATTGCGCATACCTCCTTCTTCTTTTCGTTGCACCCAGGCCAGCTTACTGTGTACTTTCATTCCGGGCACGCCATTAATAACATCGGCTCCTTCTTCCTGCAATTTGTTCGACCAAAAAATATTAGCTTCCTCGTCGAACCTTGCCTGAAGTTCAACAACAACTGTAACTTTTTTCCCGTTGCGCACGGCATTTAAAAGGGCATTAACCACTTTTGAGGCCGGTGCCACCCGGTAAATGGTTAGTCCAATTTCTTTAACCGACGGATCGATAGCAGCTTCGCGTATAAAATCAATTAGGTGGTTAAATGTTTGGTACGGATAATGAAGCATAATGTCTTTTTGTCGCATCATTTTCATTATACTGGTAAAAGGTGGCAAATCCTTGTGGCGGAAAGGCGGAAGTTTGGGGTAAAAATGTTCCTTTTTCCCAATCTCCGGGAAGTTCATAAAATCTTTATGGTTGTGGTAACGCCCGCCGGGAACAGCATCGCTCCCTTCTGCCATTTTCATTTTTTTTAGCAGAAATTTTAACAAGTCATCGGGCATTTCCCGGTCGTAAATTAAACGAACCGGTTTCCCTTTTTTACGTTTTTTCAAACTTTGACTCATCTTTTCTACAAAACTTTTCGAAATGTCATCATCCAAGTCGAGTTCGGCATCGCGGGTAATTTTTATGGTGTAAGCTTCATGCACGTCATAATCAAAATAGAAAAAGATATCGTTCATACAGAAACGAATGATGTCGTCAAGAAAGATGACGAATTGTTTTTCTCCTTCTGATGGCAATACTAAAAAACGCGGAACCGAGCGTCCCGGTATTCGAATAAGCGAATAGGCAAATTCTGTTGGGTCATTGCTGCTCCACAGTTTAACTGCCAGGTAAACCGAACGGTCGCGCAGGTACGGAAATTTATTTTTTTTGCTCAACATAATAGGAACCAGGTTGGGCAAAACTTTTTCGTAAAAATAGCTACGTACAAAAGCACCTTGCTTTTCGCTTAGGTCTTTTTCGTTTATAATGAAAATGTTATTTTCTTCAAGCTCGGTTAATATGCCTGAATAAATTTCCTGTACTTTGTTTTGTTGTTCGTTAACTATTTTCTGGATGTTGTTATGCAGCTCCCCGGGAGTCAATTGGCCGAGAAGGTTTTCTTCGTCTTTTCCCAATGAAACCATCCGGCGCACAGCAGCAACTCTTACCCTGAAAAATTCGTCGAGGTTATTGGAAAAAATTCCAATGAAACGAATTCGTTCGAACAGGGGTGTGTTCGGATCCTGTGCTTCCTGCAGCACCCGCTCGTTAAACGACAACCAACTTATTTCCCGATTTATAAATTTTTCTTTTGAATACATGAGTGCGCAATATTGTAGTGTTAGAAATTAAATTATCAACTCTTACAAGATGTAAAAAGCCGGTGAAAATTGCAAGATAAAAGCGGGCAATTCTGTTAATTATTGTCCTCCAAATTCCATTAGGTACGCTTTTATAAAGCCATCGAGTTCGCCATCCAGAACGGCATTAACATTTCCGGTTTCAAAGCCAGTACGCAGGTCTTTCACCATCTTGTAGGGTTGCAATACATACGACCTGATTTGCGATCCCCACTCAATTTTCTTTTTCTGCGACTCAATTTCAGCCGTTTTTTCGTAGCGTTTGCGTAATTCCAATTCGTAAAGTTGCGACTTTAATAGCCGAAGTGCATTTTCTTTATTGCCCAGTTGCGAGCGGCTTTCCGTATTTTCAATGGTAATTCCGGTGGGGGCGTGGCGCAAACGAACACCGGTTTCTACTTTATTTACATTTTGTCCGCCGGCACCACCACTTCTGAAAGTGTCCCAGCTAATATCTGCCGGATTAATTTCCACTTCGATGGTGTCGTCAACCAGTGGCGAAACATACACCGAGGTAAAAGATGTCATTCGTTTATTTTGTGCATTAAACGGCGACAAACGAACCAGGCGGTGCACGCCGTTTTCGCTTTTTAGGTAACCGTAGGCAAACTCGCCTTCAATCTCAATAGTGCAGCTTTTTACCCCAACTTCGTCGCCGGCCTGCATGTCGGCTATTTTCATTTTATAGCCTTGCTTTTCAATCCAGCGGGTATACATCCTAAACAGCATATCGGCCCAGTCGTTACTTTCCGTTCCGCCGGCTCCTGCATTAATCCGCAGTACTGCTCCCAGTCGGTCTTCTTCGTTGCGAAGCATGTTTTGGGTTTCCAGGTCTTCAATTAGTTGAAGGGTTTCAGCAAAAGCAGTATCCACTTCTTCTTCGCTGGCTTCTTCCATTTCAAAAAACTCGTAAAGCACCAAAAAATCTTCGGTAGCTCCATGTACTTTCTTAAAACCGTCGGTCCACACTTTTATGGTGCGGATAAGTTTCATTTGGGCCTCGGCGTCTTTTGGGTTATTCCAAAATTCAGGATCCTGGGTTTTTAGTTCTTCTTCTTCAAGTTCTACCAGTTTTGCATCGTAGTCAAAGATGCCTCCTCAGCGCATCCCGGCGCTCAACAAGGTCTTTTACCTGTTCCTTTAAAATCATTTGTAATTGTTTTTGTACGGACGGCAAAGTTAACAAGATTTTTTAGGGTGCAGCTTTTTGTAAACACCTCCTGATGCTTATGCCAAAAAAATTATTTAATTCGTTTATACCTGCTGATATAACCATCGTAAACTTCGTCGGACAGAATAAGTTCGCCAGACGTTGAAAATGAGAAAGAACGCCTGAAACTACCACTGATTTCAATCATTTTTGTTTGTTCGTGATTGTAAATTGATGTTGAGGTTATGATGCTAAAATTTGTGTCGGAAACCAATGTGTCGTTTCGGTACTGCCTGAAAACCGAATCGGTGGTAAACTCAAAAACAATGTTTTCTCCTGTGTCTTTCGGTGTAAGTGTAATTCCTGCAATTGCTCCGGTGCTACTCAGCCAGTTCCAGCTACCCATTATATCGTTTGCTTCAGGAGAGTCATCAACGCACGAAAAACTTATTAGCATTAAAAGGCATGCCGACATAAAATATTTATACATTGTGTTTTGTTTGTATTTAGATGCAGTTCAGGGCGCAGGGGGTGCGTATGTGGCAGGCTTGTTTTGAGTTTTGGTAAAAGGGTTGCTGGTGATTAATCGAGAACGAGATTCATGTGTCGGTGAATCAGTTCAGGCTCGAACCCACGGCCTTGCGTGTACCTGATTATTTGTCCCATTTTTGTGAATTTGTCTTTCTTTTTAATTGTTTTGGCTTTGTCTTTCATGGTTTTTACCAGCACCTTAATGTATTGTTCTTCGTCAATTTTTTCAAGTCCTTTTTCAATGGTAGTATCCGAAAGTCCTTTTTGGCGCAGGTAATGACGAATTTTTACGCGGCCCCATTTGTTAAACTTGAATTTATCGTTCACATATGCTTTGGCGTATCGTTCATCGTCAATGTATTTTTCAGCAATCAGTTTTTCGATGATTTCATCTACAATCTCGTCTACAATTTCGTAGGTTAGTATTTTTTTACGGATGTCGGAAGAACACTGCTCTGAACGGCTGCACAATTGAGCCATTTTTGAATAAGCCTGTTCGATTTGTTGATTTTGATTTTCCATTCGTTGTAGCATTAAAAAAGGAAAATAAAAATAGTGAAAAATATCGCGTATTCCTATACTCCTTTTCTATGCCACTAAATTCGGGTTTTCTGGAAGTTGACTTTTATTCCGGAAGCGATTCTTCTTTTCGTACACCGGTAAAAAACTCTTCCAGTTCGGCCAGTGTTGAATCGGTTCGTTCCACATCGCGAACAATTTCACCTTTATCTAAAATTACAATGCGCGAGCAAACATCGGCAACGTGGTCAAGGTCGTGGCTCGAAATCAGTAATGTTTTTTCTTTTTGCTCGGCATAGGCTTTAATAATATTCCGCAGTTGGTATTGCGATGATGGGTCGAGATTGGCAAAAGGTTCGTCCAGAACAATTACCTCCGGGTTTCCCATCAGTGCTCCAACCACACCAACTTTTTTCTGGTTTCCTTTCGACAGGTCGCGAATAAATTTCTTTTTACCCAAAATTTCGTCCTTAAAGAAGTCGGTGTAATCTTCCAGAAAATTGGTAACGTCTTTTGCATTCAAACCACGCAATTCGCCAATAAATTCGAAATACTCATCAGGGGTGAGGTAGCCAATCGTAAAACTTTCGTCGATGTATGCAGCTACCAGCTCTTTCCACTCTTCAGTTTTCGAAACCTGGATTCCGTTGATTACTACTTCTCCTTTGCTGGCCCGAATCAGGTCGAGAACCAATGAAAAGAAAGTTGTTTTTCCTGCACCGTTGTTACCAACCAAGCCAAATACTTCGCCTTTGGCAATGTTCAGTTCGTTTAAATTCAGAACTGTTGTTCCGTTGTATATTTTTTGTAAGCTATTTACTTGTATCATGATTTTAAAAGTTTGAAGCTGGAAGAACGAAGTTGGAAGATTCGTGCTTCCGGCATATGGTTATTTTTTTTTCTAACTCGGATTGTTTTCTCGCTGATTGCGCGAAAAGTCGCAGATTTTTAATTCTAAGTTTACTTTGCGAAATCAGCGTCATCTGCGTGCAATTAATTTTTAGCTTGACTTATAATTGTATATCATTTTATGTTTTCGTTTTAGGTACTGACCGGTAAAATAGTCGATTAAACGAGGGTGTAGAATGATTCCGATTAAACCTAAAGATGCCAGAACGATGTAGGCAACGGTATTACCAAACGCCCACGAAAGTAGCCCGAAAAATGCCAGCGGGCCAAAAATTACGGGGAAGGACATTAGCCACTGTGTAGCTCCAACACCCTGGTAGTTAAATGCAGCCCGTTGATTGAGCTCGATGGCTTTTTTGCTGTTGAGGCCAAGCGCAAAAATTACCCAGGAGTTTACACCAATATTATAAAGCATTACCACAAAATGAATGTAAAGCACTTTTGGCGAAATGTACATGTAACCTAACGATAGCAGGTAGAAAATTACATTTGTTACCGCCATTAAGAAGAAGGCCGATTGAATAACCTGTTTCATCCGCACGTTTTGTGCCATTAGCAAAGGGTAATATTTTCCGTGCCATGCCGGGAAGAACTGACCGTACATCATACTGAAAATTCCGGTCATAAACATGCCTCCTAGAACAATAATAAACTCAGGCACTGCTTCATCGCCGTTGGGTTTATAAATTAAAAGTCCGTAAAAAAGGAAGAGCACCGACATCATGGCTGTATTTTTTGACCGTTTGTTGCGCATAATCATTTTTACCTCTAAGGACAACATTTTACCATAGTCGCCAACATTATTTAGCCACGAAAAATCGTGTGTCGAGCCTTCTTTTTTCTTTTTAGAAATTTCATCAAGATAAAAACGGCTGTTGATATACGATTGGTTTAAAAAGTATAGTGCAACTATTGCTAATGGGAAAATCACAGCGGCGTATGGATTTGCCACAATAAAATCGAAGATCTTGCCAAAGCCTCCTGTCAGGTCAACGATATTAAAATAGTCGATGGCAGTTAAACCGGCAGCTAATCCCAGGAAACTGTAAAACAGGATGTCCGATTCGTTGGTGCGCCATTTAATGTAAAGTGCCAGAAAATGATTTACAAAGATCATAAAAAATAGCGCTGCCAGCCAGGCCCAAAATACGGGAGGTGCCAATGTTGGTGCTGCAATACGGATAACAAATGGCAGCCCAAGTATTAATGGTAGTACATTAAAAAAGTGCAGCAACGATTTATTAAGCATGTATCGCGCAATACGTTTGCGTTTTACCGGCAACAGTAAAAAGGGCTGAAACCCAAAGGTGGGCAGGTTTTGGATCATGATTCGCAAAACCAGCTCGAAACCGAAGTACACCAGTAGCAAGGCGTTAAAAGCCTGAATCGGATTTTCGAGGTCTTTTAGTTTTTCGGTAAGCTGGAAGCCCATAAAAAAAGCCACCAGCGAAAAATAAATGGCAAAAAAGATAAGGATACCTTTGGTGGCCATGTTTTTGTTTTTCGATGCCGACCGCAGAAATTCGCGCCAGCCAAAGTAGAAGAAGTTTTTTTTCATACAGCACAATTATGTATTTACTAGTTGAATGTTGTTTTTGTTTTGTTGGTAAGGTTAAAGGTGAAAAAGTTACAGATTATTATTCAAATCGATCGGTTAAAACCACTCCGTCTTTAAAACGCTCCACTGTTCCGTCGGTATTAAAAACTTCAACCATCACAATATAGGGGCCGGTTGGTAAGCTGTTTCCTGCGTCATCTTCTCCATTCCATGAGATTTGTCCGTGCGTTCCTAAAACCGCATTGTCAGCCAATTTGCACAGTCGGCGCCCGGCGGTATCAAAAATCAAAATGTTACAAAAATACCCGGGGCTGTCCATTAACAAATCGATAGAGTATGTATCGTTGTAACCATCATTGTTCGGCGAAAAAGCCTCCGGCTGAAAAGTAACTGATATTTTTTGTGCTTCCTCATTCATGATTTGTGAGTTCTGGTAGCCCGGTGTTCCATATCCCGATTGTGTAGATGCCGAATGCCAGTTCTGTGCTTCGTTTGTTGGCTGTGTACATGAAATACGTTCGAGTGCAATACCTTCACGATCGTAAAAAATAGGTGAATGCATTTTTTCGTAGTAGTAAAATTCATCGATAATTTCCATATCGCTGTTTAGCAGAACCACGTAGTCATCATCGTTATTGAACGATGGAAATTTTTCCATTTGCAGAAAACACTCCTGACACTTTATCTCGAACCACGGAAAAACACCAAGCGTATCTTTGGTAAGCGCCAGGTATTCGTTTGGAGGAAGTTTTTTCCGTTCGCTGGTGAGCGCATACACTTGTGTAAGTTCCATGTCGTTGTCGCGCGAGGCAAGGTAAAGTTTGTTCAGCGGTATTTCTTTTTCCGAATTGTTATAAATTTCCACATAATCTTCACCATCCGGTACCGGGTTAAAAAGTACCTCGTTCAAAACAAGGTCTCCGGGTTTGATAATTACCGGGTTTTTCTCTTCACCCGAAACAATCACTTCGTCAAGAATTACCTTATCGGAGGCGTAATGGTTATTTAAATAAACTACAATTTGAAGGGTTGTTCCGTTAAACCCGGATTGTTGGGCAACAGCCTGCCCCCAGTTTCCTCGATTATCGCCATTGGTTTCAAAAGCTTGTTCTTCGCCATTATCGAGCGCATAAAATGCTTTCAGGTATTTGGTGGTTTCGTTGGCACCGCTTCCGGTTTCGTTAGCATCAAGTTGAATAGTAGTATTTTTGTAAGCTGAAATATCAATCACTTCTGATTTCCAGATCACTTCGCCATTAATGTCGCGGCATTCAAACCGTCCGCCTGATGTTGAAACCGTTTTGGCATAATCGTCTTCGTTATCGAGCATCACCTGTTCATAATTTAACGACCAGCTGCTGATGCCCTCAAAGTCAGAAAAAATGACGTTTTCATCACCAGTACCCCAAACGCCTTTGTCGGGAACAGAAAAACTTTCGTGCCAGATTTCCTGTGCGTGTACCGGGCTAAAAAACAGGATAAAAGAGTATGTTAATAATTTTAGAAGATTGGGTTTCATCGCGTTTACAATTAGAAGCAAAATACTAACTTTGGCGCACATTTAGACAGAAAAGACTATAAATTTTTTAAAAATTCAAAAATGAAAGTTGCAATTGTTGGCGTGAGCGGCGCTGTTGGGCAAGAGTTCCTGAAAGTGTTGGCCGAGAGAGATTTTCCTATGGACGAGTTGGTAATTTTTGGTTCGGCACGTAGTGCGGGCAAAACTTACGAATTTAAGGGTAAACAGCTAACAGTTAAGGAGCTTAAGCATGGCGACGATTTTAAAGATATTGATATTGCATTAACATCTGCAGGGGCAGGCGTTTCGAAAGAATATGCCGAAACCATTACCAAACACGGTGCAATTATGATTGATAACTCAAGCGCATTTCGTTACGATGATGATGTACCATTGGTTGTGCCTGAGGTAAATGCAGCGGATTCAAAAAATCGTCCGCGCAATATTATTGCCAATCCAAACTGTTCAACCATACAAATGGTAGTGGCACTAAAGCCAATTGAAGACATGTCGAAGATTAAGCGTGTGCGCGTTGCCACGTACCAGGCGGCTAGTGGTGCCGGGGCGCAGGGAATTGCCGAACTGGAAGAGCAAACCAAAGAAGTTGTTGAAGGTAAGCCGGTTACGGTAAACAAATTTGCACACCAGTTGGCCATGAATATTATCCCGCACATTGATGTTTTCCTTGATAACGATTACACCAAGGAAGAGATGAAAATGAACTGGGAAACCAAAAAAATAATGCACACCGATGCTGAGGTGAGTGCAACTTGTGTGCGTATTCCGGTTGCCCGGGCACACTCTGAAGCCATTTGGGTAGAAACTGAAGGACCACTTTCTGCTGAAGCGGTAACAAAAGCTTTTGAAGAATTTGAAGGTTTAACAGTAATTGATAACCCGGCCAAAAACGAATACCCAATGCCGTTGTTTGTTTCAGGTAAAGACGATGTTTATGTTGGGCGTATTCGCCAGGATGTTACTGATCCCAACAGCATTACTTTCTGGTGTGTTGGCGATCAGATTAAAAAAGGTGCCGCACTTAACGCAGTTCAGATTGCTGAGTGGCTGGTAGCCAACGGAGAAGTAAAATAAAATAGAGAGAAGATTATAATTAAAAGCCCGATGGAATGAATTCTGTCGGGTTTTTTATTTTTCTTCTTTTCGGTAATTTGCCGGCGACAGTCCAATATGTTTTCTGAAAATTCGTGAAAAATAATAAGGGTCGTCGTAGCCCAGACGGGCAGCAATTTCTTTTACTTTTAAATTGGTTTGCATCAGGTATTTCCGGGCCCGTTCCATTTTCAGATGAATGAAAAAATCCTGCGGGGCACTGTCAAGGTTTTGTTTAAACAACTTGTAGATATTCGATGATGAACAATTGCAAATTGTTGCCAGATCAGCCATTCTTATATTGTTGCTCAGGTTATTTTTCATGTATCCAATTACTTTTTTTAATACATCATTTTCAACATGGGTTTTTACCGATCGATAGACTTCCAGGTATTTTACCGAGCTTAAAAACTGTTTCAGGCAAATATTTGCGTAGACTACTTTCTCGGGTTGAAAATAGTCCTCCAGGTTTTGTAGCATCTCTTCAAAAAGCACAAGTCGTTCTTCAATTCTCGAGTTATTTGTTGGCGGTATTTCAATAACCTGCCCCAGGGGCGGAGAATACAATCCGGCATGTTTTCCGGTGTAATGCAGCCAGTAGTTTGTCCATGGCCGCTCGGTGCCAGCTCCATATTTACATGCTGTTTTACGCGGAATTATTATCAACTGATTGGCCCTTAAAATTTTTCGCTGGCCTTTTATTTCTACCCAGCCTTCTCCGTCAACACAATATATAAGAATGTACTGACTGCTTCCGATGGGACGATTTCTTAAATGTCCCAGTGCCTTCGGAAAGATTCCAATGTGCGTAATATATAAATCATACACCCGTGGATCTTTTAAAATTTTCTTTTTTACAATTCCGGGAAGATACACCATTCGTTGACCGATAAATCCATCTATTACGTAGTCTATTCCCTTTTTGTCTTTCATAATAAGTTGTATAAATACAATCAGTATGATTTTAGTGCATTTTTAAAAGTATAAAATAATCCATCATATTTATAAATTTGGCTATTATTTATCAGCGTGTCAGCTGTTATTTTTGCATACAATCATAATAAACCAGGGTTTTCGGATTCAGACTTGTATGTAAAGCCGGATTCTCACTAACATTTAAACCATGCAAAAACGAAATCAAAACGTAATACCTGTTTTGTTTCTACTTTTTGTTTTTCTTCCAAATTGGGCATTTACACAAAGTAAAAACACAACAGAGAAACCGCTAAAACTTGTTTTTATAACCACCTGTGTACACGAAGATTTTTTTAAACCATTAAAAAAAGGTATGGCCGAAGCCGCAGAACTAATGAATGTTGAATGCAGCTTTACTGGCACCGAAGATGTTGACGCCGAAGCACAGGCTGCCATGGTAACGCATGCAGTTAAAAATGGAGTTGACGGAATTGCTCTTAATATAATTGATCCAATTGCGTTTGATAAAGTGGTTGAAGATGCCATTGCCGCAGGCGTTCCGGTGGTTGCTTTTAATGTTGACGATAACAAAACGCCCAATGCCCGATTAAGCCGCGTTTGCCAGAATTTATTTGTAGCAGGCGAAGAATTGGGAAAAAAAGTTGCCGATGAAATCCCGGAAAACAGTACCGTAATCCTTACCATGCACTCTGAAGGAATTTCGGCTTTGGAAGACCGCCGCGATGGAATTAAGAAAGCACTTCAGCATAAAAATATTAAATGGATTGAACCAATTACCGGAATTTTTGGAGAAGAATCGGCGCTTGTAATTGCCGATGCTTTAAAAGAAAATCCTGATGCCAAAGCAATTTTGTGTACAGGATTGGCTGATACCGAAGGAGCCGGAATAGCCATTGAAAAAGAGGATGAAACCAAAAATCTGGTAGCCGCGGGTTTCGACCTTTCTCCAACAGTTCTTCATCATATAAAAAAAGGGCACCTGGCTTTTACCATCGACCAACAACCATACATGCAGGGATTTTTACCGGTTGTTCAACTAACGCATTACATCCGCTTTGGAATTGTACCCAGCAACAACGAAATCGGCGCTTCTTTTGTCGACAAAAACAATGTGGATAAAGTAGAAAAGCTGATTCACGAAGGTTACAGATAAGTAAGAAGATACTAAACCACACAAAACATATGAATTCAAGAGAAAGAGTACTAACGGCAATCGCTCATAAAGAGCCCACAAAAGTACCGGTTGATTTGGGGAGCAACCCAAGTTCCGGAATTTCAGCCATTGCCTATTCCAATTTGTTAAAATATTTAGGGAAGGAACATTTGCCCGTGCAGGTTTACGATGTGGTGCAGCAACTGGCACAACCACACAACGAAGTACTTGATTTATTTGGTATTGATGTACTGGATATTGGCCGCACGTTTAACGAAACACCTGCGCACTGGCACCCAACTACTTTGGCAAACGGCAACGAAGCTTATTACCCAAAGTGGTTTAATCCTCGGCAAAATGAAGCAGGCGACTGGATTGCCAACCATTCCTCGGGATTACCCATTGCAAAAATGCCGGGCGGTGCAACCTTTTTCGACCAAATTCATTTTCCGTGGGTAGATGCTTATCCCGATGATTTTAGTTCGCTCGACGATGCCATGTCGAAAGTACTTTGGGCAGCGTTTACTCACAGCCCCTGGGACAATTCCGCTATGCCCGGCTTTTGGGAGGAACTCCGAAAACGCGCCGTTAGTTTAAAAGAAACTTCCGACAAAGCACTAATGATTGTGGTAGGCTGCAACCTGTTTGAATGGGGCACTTTTATCCGCCGAATGGATAATTTTATGATGGATTTGTACCTGGAGCCACACAATGTTGAAAGGCTGCTGGATGCTTTAATGGAGCGCCACATGGAAACGCTGGCAAAAGTTTGTGAGGCGGTTGGTGATGTAGCAGATATTATTCGTTTTGGCGACGATTTGGGAGCAATGAACGGCCCGTTTATGGACCCCGAAATTTACCGCCAGTTATTTAAACCACGCCACAAACAACTCTGCGACTACACAAAAAAGAATAGCAACATGAAAACGTTCCTGCATTCGTGTGGCTCAATTTACCAGCTTATTCCCGATTTAATTGATGCGGGATACGACATTCTGAACCCGATGCAAACGCAGTGCACCGATATGCAACCCGAGAAATTAAAAAAGGAATTTGGGAAAGAAGTAACTTTTTGGGGTGGCGGCATTGAAACCGTTGGAACGTTGAATGCAAAAAGTACCGATGAGGTACGGGCTGAAGTATTAACACGACTTGAATTGCTCTCGAAAGGAGGCGGTTATGTTTTTAATACCGTGCACAATATTATGCCCGATGTTCCACCCGAAAATATTGTGGCCATGTTTAATGCAGTAAAAGAATTTAACGGAGAAAAATAAATATTAACCATGAAGTACAGTTCTCGGTTGGCTGTTTTTCCCGGTCTTCCGTCTCCTGTCTTCCTACTTTTTTAGAATCATGAATCTTTCAACCATAGACTACATCATCCTAATTGGCTACATGCTAATAATTGTTGGCATTGGCGTTTTTTCAGGAATGAAACGAAAAACCAAATCGAGCGAAGGCTTCTTCCTGGCAGGCCGTTCGCTAAAATGGCCACTGATTGGAACTGCTCTTTTTGCAGCAAATATATCTACCATCCACATGGTGGGATTGGCCGGGCAAGGCTTTTCCGATGGACTGGTTTGGGGGAACTTTGAATGGTCGGCACCATTCCTTTTAATTGTGCTGGGTTTAATTTTTGCCCCCTTTTATTTTAAAACGCACATTTCAACCTTGCCTGAATTTTTAGAGCGCCGCTACGACCGGTCAACAAGAACAATGCTGGCTGTAATTTCTCTTTTTACAGCCTTGTTTATGCACATTGGCGTTAGTTTATTTGCCGGGGCTTTGGTTTTCGAAAACTTTTTTGGGATTGAAAAATATACCGCCATTGTGGTAATTGCAGGTGCAACACTTATTTACTCTATTATTGGTGGATTAAAAGCTGTTGTTTTAACCGAAGCGCTGCAATCGGGCATCCTGATTATCGGAGCCGGCATTATGACTATCCTTGCAATGATGGCACTACCTGAACATGGCGTAAGTAATTTTACTGAACTAAAAGCTGCTTTAAAACCCGGGCAGTTAAGTATGATTCATTCGCACGAAGCCTCACCGCTTCCCTGGTGGGCATTTTGGCTGGGGATACCGGTGTTAGGACTAAATTACTGGTGCGCCGACCAAACCATAGTGCAGAAAGTATTGGGAGCCAAAACATTAAAAGATGCACAGAACGGGCCAATCTTTGCGGGTTTTATTAAAATCCTTCCTGTTTTCATAATGATTTTCCCTGGGATTTTTGCCTACATCATTTTAAAAGATAAAATTGCTGATGCAGACCATACGCTTCCGGTTTTAATACTGAATGTACTGCCGGTTGGCTTAAAAGGTTTAATGTCGGCAGCGTTGCTGGCCGCGTTAATGAGTACAATTGCATCGGCACTAAACAGTGCCGGTACGCTGGTATCGATGGATATTGTAAAACAGCATCGGCCCGACTTCTCAGATAAACGTTTGTTGTATATCGGGCGAATTACCATCTTGCTGGTAATAGTAATTGCCATTGCCTGGTCGCCCTTAATTGCCAAATTTCCAAGTATTTTCGAGGCCATTAACGATTTGCTGGCCGTGTTCTCGCCGCCAATTTCTGTTGTTTTTATTTTCGGAATTATGTCGAAACGAGGCACACCAAAAGCCGGACATTACACCTTGGTATTTGGCCTGACTTTGGCATTAATCGCTTTCTGCCTCGATTTTGAAATGATTGCCGGGCAACGAATTATTACCGATGTTTGGGGCATTCATTTTATGATGAAGGCCTTCTACCTGTTTATATTGTGCACAGTATTTTATTTTACAGTGAGCTTTTTTACACCGGCGGCCAGCCCCGAAGTGTTGGAAAAAATGACCATGAAAAAACCATTGTCATTCTTAACCGACGGCAAAATTACAGGAATAACCGACCCACGGATTATGGCCGGCATACTGGCACTGGTTATGATTGCGCTTTATTATTTTTTCAGGTAACAAAAATACTGCGCATAAAAAAACGCTGCTCTGGGTAAGAGCAGCGTTTTTTGTTTTATGATAATGTTGAGATTTAATCAATAATATCGAAACCCGTGTACGGAACCAAAACCTCCGGAATTTTAATTCCTTCGGGAGTTTGATTGTTTTCCAGCAAGGCCGCCACAATACGGGGCAGGGCAAGGGCACTACCGTTTAATGTATGCGCAATTTGCGGTTTTTTCACCCCTTCTTCGCGGAAACGCAGTTTTAAGCGGTTGGCCTGGAACGATTCAAAATTAGAAACTGAACTAACCTCCAGCCATTTCTCCTGGGCAGCCGAGAATACTTCAAAATCGTAGGTTAAAGCCGATGTAAAACTAATATCGCCACCGCACAAACGAAGGATGCGATAAGGTAAGCCTAATTTTGCAACCAAACCCTCAACATGGGCTACCATTTCGTCTAAAATACCGTACGATTTTTCAGGATGAGCAATCTGTACAATTTCCACTTTGTCGAACTGGTGCAGGCGGTTCAAACCGCGAACATCTTTACCGTACGAACCGGCTTCGCGACGGAAACAGGCACTGTAGGCAGTGTTTTTATAGGGCAGGTCTTTGGCATCCAGAATTACATCGCGGTAAATATTGGTTACCGGAACCTCGGCTGTTGGAATCAGGTATAAATTATCTTCGGTAATGTGGTACATCTGCCCCTCTTTGTCAGGCAATTGTCCGGTGCCAAAACCCGATGCTTCGTTAACTGCCAGTGGCGGCTGAATTTCTTCGTAACCCGCTTTTGACGCTTCGGCCAAAAAGAAATTGATAAGGGCACGCTGCAATTGCGCTCCTTTTCCACGGTAAACCGGAAATCCTGCTCCGGTAAGTTTTACGCCTAATTCAAAATCAATCAGGTTGTATTTGGCTGCCAGTTCCCAGTGTGGCAATGCTTTGTCGCCCATTTCAGGAATCTCGCCAACCGATTTTATTACTTCGTTATCTTCTTCGCCTTTCCCGGCCGGAACCAATTCGTGCGGCAGGTTGGGCAGTTGTACCTGCAAATCGTAAACTTTTTCTTCAATAGCTGCAAAATCAGTATCAAAGTTTTTAATGCTTTCTTTTAGCTCGGCAGTACGGGCCTTGGCAGCATTGGCTTCTTCGTGTTTGCCTTCGCGGAAAAGCTGGCCTATTTCTTTCGAAATTTTATTCATCTCAGCTTTTGCCGAATCAGCTTCGCCTTGCAGTTTGTTTTTCTTAGCGTAAAGATCTATGATGTTTGAAACAATTTCCGAAGCATCGAAATTTTTACGTTTTAGTTTTTCAACTACTAACTCCGGGTTGTCTTGTATAAATTTTAAGTTGAGCATAGCTTTCTGTTTTTATGCAGCGCAAATGTAATAGTAAAAGTTTAAACTTTTATGATTCGGGTTCAGAGTTTGAAGTAAGGCCTTTAAAGTTTAAAGAAAAGTTGAAAGAACAAAAAAACTCCTGCCGAAACCGACAGGAGCTTTCCAATTTTTTTTGAGGGGAAAACCCTCTGGTCTATCAATATCTTAAGCCAAACCTTTAGCTTCTTCAATCCATGGTTGTGGATCTTTTGAAGCGTAACGGCTTCCTGCAGCTTCAAGTACTTTCTGAATTGCTTCAACCGAAGCGGCAGCAACTTCAGCGTAAGTGGTAAAACCACCTTCAACCAATACTTCAGCTAGTTTAGGACCTACACCTGTTAATTTAGTAAGATCGTCGCCTTTAGCTTCAGCTTTTGGCGCTTCTTCTTTCACTTCTTCAACAACCGGAGCTGCTTCTTTTTTAGGAGCTGCTTTTACAGGAGCTTCTGCAACTGCAACATCTGCATCAACAACCGGAGCTACCGATACATAAGAGCGGTTATTTCTTCTTTTTCTGAAAACAACAGTTCCGTCGATCAATGCAAATAATGTATGGTCTTTACCCATACCTACATTGTCGCCTGCAAAATGTTGAGTACCACGCTGGCGTACTAAAATATTACCAGCTTTTGCAAACTGACCTCCGTAAATTTTTACTCCCAGTCGTTTACTTTCCGATTCGCGTCCGTTTTTCGAACTACCTACACCTTTTTTGTGAGCCATGGTAAATTTTTTTTATTCGTTATCCAACTATGGTTTCTACTTGAATTTGAGTAAACTGCTGACGGTGACCATTTTTCTTTTTGTAACCCTTACGGCGTTTCTTTTTGAAAACAATCACTTTCTCGCCTTTCACATGTTCCAGCACCTTGGCTGTAACTTTTGCACCTTCTACGGTTGGTGTTCCAACGGCAACTGTGCCATCGTTATCAACCAGTAAAACTTTGTCGAAATCAACCGATGCTCCTTCTTCTGCATCCAGGTGATGTACGAAAAGTTTTTTGTCTTTTTCTACTTTGAATTGCTGTCCTGCAATTTCAACAATCGCGTACATAATTTCACTTTTAATGTTTACACCGTCAGGCGGATTTCCTAATGGATTTCACTTATCTGAGCCTGAACGATTCAAAATTCGGACTGCAAAAGTAGTTATTTTTAGATAATTAGCAAATAATGAAGGGTTTTATTTGGGATTGTTTTATTTCTTTTATCTGGTGGGTAATCCGAACCATAAAATAAAGCAATATTTTAAAACATTCGCTGAAGAATTTATGCTTTGCTTTTGATTTTTAGTCAAGGGGTTTGAACAGGCTTCTGTAGGGTCAGAATTTAATTCATAATCTTCTCTACAATAAACAAAAAGTCAACCTTGGCGGTTGCCCCCATCGGCCTGAATATGGGCTTTACATTGGGAACGATTGAGACTACTTCACCGTGCAAACGGTTTAAAAACTGTTCGAGTTTTAACTGGTCTTCCTTCATGTTTAACTCGAAATGGTGTACTTTGTATTTCATGGTTGCCGATTTTTGGTTACCTAACTTTGAGTGCTGTTGTAGGTTTAACTTGTATACGGGCCTGCATCAATTTCTTTACAGATTTTGATGATTTTTTCTGATGCAGGCCACTTAGCTGATATCGACTGTTTGATTAAAGCTTAACTAAAATCACAAGGAGTATCAGGAACCCAATAATTAAGGCCAGAGCGAGCAATAATTTTTGGGTTCGGTCTTGTTTTCGTTGCAGTTCTATGTTTTCTGAAACCAGTTTCAGGTTGTCGTCATTGAGGTCGTTGAGGCATGTTTCAAGATGTTTTATATGGTATTTTATTTGTCCGTGGTTAATAATGAAATTGAATACAATGCCAAAAACAATAAAACCCAAAAATACAATAAAGTCTACGCCGCTTAGCGGGCGAACATAACCGTAGGTGCTGTAAAAGTAGGCCAACGATCCGGCAATAAAAACAAACAAATAGGTGCACGAAACGGAAAGTAGCGTGCTAAACATCCTGGTTTTTAAATAGGTAAGCATCGAAACCAATTTTGCGCGCGTATTTTGCCCATTATCGGCGGCTTCAGCAAAGCGGTTCAGCATTTTGTACTGCAAATATAAAAGGGGAGCGAGCAATACTATGCCTGCAACAGTAATCAGCATAATAGTTGTTGTTCCAAAATACAGGGCAAAATCGATGGCGAGTACCACCAGTGCCACTACTTTTAAAACCAGATCAAGAATGATGATATTCTTTATTTTTTGGTTCGTATCATTCGAGCGTCCGGCTATAAATTGTTCGATGGATGCGCTGTTATAATCAGAAACTTCCATCAGTTGTTCTGCTTTGTTCCACATGTCTTTTAATTTTTTGTCGTTCATGGTTATTCGTTCATGGTTGAAAAAATTATTTCTTCCAGTTTTCGTTTAATCCGAACAAGCTTTACGCTTACATTCGTTTTTGAGATTCCAAGTATTAAAGCTATTTCGTCGTAGCTTTTTTCTTCAAGCCAAAGTAGTATTATGGCTTTGTCTATTCGGTTAAGCCTGGCAATAGCCTGGTAAAGAAGCTTAACCTGTTCCTTCTCGTCAGAATTTTCAGTGTCGTTACGATCGTTTTCGTTCAGCTGCTCAAAATGAAGTCCCTTGTCTTTTTTTCGCACATTGCTAATTGCTGTATTTAATGCTACGCGATACATCCAGGTGCTGATTTTTGCATCGCCACGAAAGTTAGGGTAAGATCGCCAGAGCTGAAGACAGATGTCCTGGAAAAGATCTTCACGATTTAAACTTCCGTTGGCGTAAACCAATGTTATTTTATGGATTATTGCCTGGTGTTGCTCAATCAGTTCGCTAAAGGTTTTTTTATTTACACTTTGGTTCTTCATTTTTAAAGTCTCGCTAAATAGGTCGTAAAAAGTGGAAAAAAACTACAGCAATGGGTAGTATATTTTAGGCTGACTTATTTACAGCCTGTTTATACGTCGGAATTTCATGTCGGTTTGCCCTTTGTTGCTTTTAAATTGTGCCTGTTTTTCGCGCACCGGCAACTCAAAATTCAGTAGCTTTTGGTTGTTTCTTCTGAAAACGTTGATTTTAATGGAATGGAACCAAAATGATTATTATATTTGTTTGCGTTGAAAAGATACAGGCCAAACGAAGTATGCAAAAAATACGCTTAAACATTTTAGGATTATCGGTAAGTCAAACTCAATCGGGGGCTTACGCGTTGGTGTTGGCAGAAGAAGGCGGAGAGCGCAGGATTCCTATTATTATCGGGCCTGTTGAAGCACAGGCGATTGCCATTCAGCTGGAAGGGTTAAAGCCACCCCGCCCGCTAACACATGATTTAATAAAAAACATTGCTCTGGCTTTTGATATTGCTCTTTTAGAAGTTACCATTTATAAATTGGAAGAAGGCATTTTTTACTCGGAGCTTTTGTGTGAAATGAATGGAAAGGAGATTCGGATTGACTCGCGAACCTCCGATGCCGTTGCTTTAGCACTGCGGTTTAGGTGCCCCATTTACACATCCGAAGATATTTTGCAAAAAGCAGGTATTGTTTTAGAATCGGAGGATGAGGATTCGCCCGTACGAAGTTTGTCCGACGATGACGAACCTGAATTTGCAGCATCGTCATACGCGCAATATTCAACCAGCGAATTGCAGGATTTGCTAAATGAAGCCATCCAGGAAGAAGATTACGAAAAGGCATCGATTATTCGCGATGAATTAAATAAAAGAGAGAAGTAAGGTATAAAATGAAGGCTTAAAAATACCTCTTTTTTACCTGAATGCGCCCACTGTAAGTATGGGTGAATTAAGAAAAGAGGTGAAATTAAACGAAAAATAATCAAATGAAGCGCATATTTTTATTGCTGGTAGTAATTGCCGGCATTTTCTTTTTACATCCACAGGTAAGCACTGCCTCCGAAAGTATTCCGGGTGCTGCAGAGTTGCTTGCTCCGCAAAACGATACAGCAAACATATTGTTGTCAAAAGAAAGAGAAAATCCATTTTCAATTTTCACCTTGCTACGGGGATTGTTGGGGATGGCAGCCTTAATAGCTATTGGCTTTGCTTTTAGTTCAGATAGAAAAAATATTCCGTGGCGCACCGTTGGAATCGGACTTCTTATTCAGGTTCTTTTGGCTTTGGGCGTGTTGTATGTGCCTTTTGTAAGAGTGGCATTTGAGTTTTTCGGACAGATTTTTGTGAAGATTCTTGATTTTACAAAAGCCGGTAGCGAATTTTTATTGGGAGGCTTAATGGATGCCGATACCTATGGATTTATTTTTCTGTTTCAGGTGCTGCCAACCATAATTTTCTTTTCGGCGCTAACCTCCTTGTTGTTTTATTGGGGAATAATTCAAAAGGTAGTTTATGGTCTGGCATGGGTGTTCACCAAGGCATTAAAAATATCAGGGGCTGAAGCTTTGTCGGTGGCCGGAAATATTTTTCTTGGGCAAACCGAATCGCCATTAATGATTAAAGCGTATCTCGATAAAATGAGTAAGTCAGAAATATTATTGGTAATGACAGGTGGAATGGCCACTCTTGCCGGCGGGGTATTGGCGGCTTATATTGCCTTGCTGGGCGGCGACGATCCGGTTCTTAGGCTCGAATTTGCAAAGCACTTGCTAACAGCATCGATTATGGCAGCTCCGGCGGCAATAATTTTTTCGAAGATGTTGGTGCCGCCAACCGGAGAAATTAACCAAGACATGGAAGTTAGCCGCGACAAAATTGGCAGCAATGTACTGGATGCCATTTCTAACGGAACTACCGAAGGCGTTAAGCTGGCAGTAAATGTTGGTGCTATGTTACTGGCGTTTATTGCGTTTATTGCCATGTTTAATTTTATTATTGGCAAAATTGGCGACTGGACCCATTTAAACGATGTTATTGCCGAGATCACTAATGGCAAATACGAAGAGTTCTCGCTTCAGTTTATTTTAGGCTATACTTTTGCCCCGCTGATGTGGTTAATTGGCGTATGTCCCGAAGATATTGCAGTTGTAGGACGTTTACTTGGCGAGAAACTTATTTTAACTGAATTTATTGGCTACATCAGTTTAGCCGATTTAAAAGCTTCGGGAGCATTTACAGAAACCAAGTCGATTATTATGGCTACCTATATATTGTGTGGCTTTGCTAATTTCTCTTCCATTGGTATTCAGATTGGAGGCATTGGCGCATTGGCACCCAAACGCAGGGTGCTGCTTTCGCAGTTCGGCATGCGGGCACTTTTGGCCGGAACTCTGGCTTCGTTAATGAGTGCTACTATTATTGGAATGATTCTGGGCTAAGCACAAGAACCTCGTCGGAGGATAATGATAATAAGACTGAGAGTTCGGCTTTTAATTCTATAAATACATGCATGGCGCATTCCGGTGCAGGTAATATCGGGTCTATCCAAACATTGTTGGCATTCCCCGACCAGTATCCACTTTGCCCTTCAATGGCTAAATCAACAGTATTTTCAAATAACGAGAGGTAATTCTTGGCTTTCTTTAGCTGTTTTTTGTTTCCTTTTTGGTAGCAAATACGCGCATTGTAAATGAAGTTGTATAACCTGGCCGGAAAATGCCAACTGGTAGATTGCTGGCACCAGGCGCTATTTTGTTCAGCGCGGCCAACTGCTGCTTCCAAATGATCCAGCGTTTGTTCAAATGCCGATTCTCCCGGAGGCTCAACAGAAAATGCCAGAAAGGGCATAACCAGAATGCATAAAACAACGATCTTGTACCTCATGACAATACACACAGCTTTAACTATTGTATGCCTATATACAAGAACCTGCTTTGTTGCAATAAGAGCTGAATAAATCAACCCTTTTAATATGTAAATGAATTTGCGTCCTTCTATAAATATATTCGGGAAATAGCCTAAAGGTAAGCCTGTTTTGTCGTGTGCATGAACCGACGGGGTTTGTTTAATATTAATTCAACTTTAACACGCTCTTATTTAGAGTGAATTTAAAAAAGTGAGAATTATCATGAATTTGCCACCTGAATATAGTGTTTGAGTTTTGTTGCAAAATTATTTTTACCCCATACAAAATTTTGAATTATGAATATTTTTTTGGCAGATGATAAAGTAGACCCTTCTGAAAAAATGATAAACCGTGTTCAAACACAAATTCTGGGATCTTACCCCTGTCTTTTCAAAATGGCATTATATCGCATTTGTGCATTTCAAATTGTCAGAAAAAGTAATTTGATGGTTTTGAAATGACAGGATGATTGATTTTAAAGTGTCAAATTATTAAATCTATATTCTATTTTCGGCCTCCTGATTTTAAAAATGTAAAAATTATGATGTTCGACAAAGGTCTCACTACTTTTATGATTATTGCCACAAGTTTGGTAATGTTAATGACTCCGGGTTTAGCTTTCTTTTATGGCGGACTGGGGTGTAAAAAAAATATTTTAAACATAATGATGCAAAGTTTTGTGTCCTTAGGCATAACAACCATTTTGTGGATAAGCTTTGGTTATTCAATGTGTTTTAGCGGGACAATAACTGATGGAAACGATTTTTTTGGCATAATTGGGAATTTAGATAAAGCCTTTTTAAATGGAGTAACTGCCAGCACACCCTACTCGCCCGATAGAAATTTTCCGGAATATATTTTTGTAGCCTACCAAATGATGTTTGCTATTATAACACCCGCGCTGATTACCGGTGCTTTTATTAACCGTGTAACATTTAAGGCCTATGTTATTTTCCTCATTTTGTGGCAAATATTTGTGTATTATCCCTTTGTTCACATGGTGTGGGGAGGCGGAATTTTAGCCGAATGGGGCGTACTTGATTTTGCCGGTGGAATAACAGTGCATGCTACTGCCGGATTTGCTGCACTGGCATCGGTGTTTTTTGTTGGAGCACGTGCCGAAAAAGGAACCGGCCCGAACAATATTCCGCTGGTAGCAATTGGCACCAGCTTATTGTGGTTTGGCTGGTATGGTTTTAATGCCGGTAGCGAGCTGGATGTGGATGCGGTAACCGCCCAGGCTTTTTTGAATACCGATGTTGCTGCTTCGGTAGCCGCTATTACCTGGTTGGGCATTGAATGGACAACCGGCAACAAGCGTCCTACGTTTATTGGCTTAATGACCGGCGCTGTTGCAGGTTTAGCTACCATTACTCCGGCTGCGGGTTTTGTTTCGCTGGGTACTGCTATGTTTATTGGGCTTTGCGGAGGTATTGTGTGTTACCAGGCCGTAAAATTTGTGGAGCGCAAACGTTGGGACGATGCCCTTGATGTTTGGGGTGTGCACGGAATAGGCGGTGTACTGGGAACAATAATGCTCGGTTTATTTGGAACTACAGCTGTAAATGCAGGCGGTGCCAACGGTTTGTTTATGGGTGGTGGCTTTGCTTTTTTCCTGAAACAGATTGTGGCGATTATTGCAGCCTCGGCCTGGGGATTTCTTTTTACACTTGGTGTGTTAAAAGGCATTAACCGTTTTGTGCGGGTTAAAGTAGG
This sequence comes from uncultured Draconibacterium sp., assembly GCF_963676735.1. Taxonomy (NCBI): domain Bacteria; kingdom Pseudomonadati; phylum Bacteroidota; class Bacteroidia; order Marinilabiliales; family Prolixibacteraceae; genus Draconibacterium; species uncultured Draconibacterium sp. The sequence continues at coordinate 5,206,965 of NZ_OY781464.1, forward strand.
CCGTATGGATGAAAAGAAAGGACTTGACCTGGGCTATCATGGTGAAGTTGCCCGACAATAAGAAAAACCAATAATAGATATAGTTCAGCCACGGATAAAGCAGTTTTGCTGTTTTGTTCGTGGTTTTTTTGTTTAAGAAAGGTAATAGTACCTGGCTGATAACGTTTTGAGACCTCCTGCGGCACTTTCTTGCTTTCCTGTAGTTTTTTTTCACATCCTGCAACATTTTTAATAGTCCTGTAACATTTCTTTGCAGTCCTGTAAGGTGATAATGCATCCTGCAGGGAAATTTGCAGTTCCTGCTAAACAGGATTAAGAAAAATCACGCTGGAATGGTTAATAAGGTATTTTCACTGTTCATGAATCCAAAGTAAGCTTTAACTTTTTTATATTCTCGAGCGGTTAAACTCTAAACTCTGAATCTAAACTCTGAACTTTAAACTTTTAATTGTATTTTTGCCCCTCAAATTTTTAGCTAGATATTTCAAAATGAGTCAGAAGGAAATTCCGAGCAAATACAACCCGGCCGAGGTTGAAGACAAGTGGTACAAATACTGGATGGACAACAAATATTTTCATTCAACACCCGACGAGCGTGAACCTTACACCATAGTAATACCGCCACCAAATGTAACCGGCGTATTACACATGGGACACATGCTAAACAATACTATCCAGGATATTTTGGTCCGCCGAGCGCGTATGACCGGTAAAAATGCCTGCTGGGTGCCGGGAACCGACCACGCATCAATTGCCACCGAAGCAAAAGTGGTGAACAAACTAAATGCTGAAGGAATTGATAAATACGACCTCTCGCGCGACGAGTTTTTAAAACATGCCTGGGAGTGGACCGACAAACACGGTGGAATTATTTTGGAGCAGTTGAAAAAACTGGGTGCCTCGTGCGACTGGGACCGCACGGCCTTTACCATGGACGAAGCCCGCAGCGAATCGGTGATTAAAGTTTTTGTTGACCTGTTTAACAAAGGAATGGTTTACCGCGGTGTTCGTATGGTTAACTGGGACCCGGCCGCAAAAACCGCCCTTTCGGATGAAGAGGTGATTTATAAAGAAATGCAGGGAAAACTGTACTACCTGAAATACCAGATTGAAGGAGAAGATGAGTTTGTAACCATTGCTACCACACGTCCGGAAACAATTTTAGGCGATACAGCCGTTTGTGTAAATCCGAACGACGAACGTTTTGCCCACCTAAAAGGAAAACGTGTTTTAGTGCCACTCGTAAATCGGTCTATCCCAATCATCGAAGACGAATATGTTGATATGGAATTTGGTACAGGATGTTTGAAAATTACACCTGCCCACGATATTAACGACTACGAAATTGGCATGAAATACAACTTGCCAAGCATCGATATTTTTAACGACAACGGAACATTAAGCGAAAAAGCGGAACTGTTTATTGGTGAAGACCGTTTTGATGTTCGCGATAAAATTGTTCCTGAATTGGAAAAAGCAGGAAACCTTGCCAAAATTGAAGATTACACCAACAAGGTAGGTTTCTCGGAAAGAACCGATGTAGTTATCGAACCAAAATTGTCGGCACAGTGGTTCCTGAAAATGGAAGAGCTGGTAAAACCTGCTTTGGAAAATGTAATGAACGATACCATCCAATTCCACCCCCCGAAATTTAAGAATACCTATAAGCACTGGATGGGCAACATTAAAGACTGGTGTATTAGCCGTCAGTTGTGGTGGGGACATCAAATTCCGGTATATTACCTTGAAGACGGAACTTACGTTTGTGCCGAATCGGCAGAAGAAGCTTTGCAGCTTGCAAAAGAGAAATCAGGCAATGCCGAGTTAACCGTTGCTGATTTAAAACAAGACGAAGATGCGCTTGATACTTGGTTCTCAAGTTGGTTGTGGCCTATTTCTGTTTTCGACGGAATTCGCGAACCGGAGAACGAGGAAGTAAATTATTACTATCCATCGTCTGACCTGGTAACAGCGCCCGATATTATTTTCTTTTGGGTGGCAAGAATGATTATTGCCGGTTACGAATACCGCGACGATTTCCCATTCAAAAATGTATACTTTACCGGAATGGTGCGCGATGCACAACGCCGTAAGATGTCGAAGAGTTTGGGCAACTCGCCCGACCCGCTTGACCTGATTGCCAAATACGGTGCCGATGGTGTTCGTGTGGGAATGTTACTTTGCTCTCCTGCCGGTGGCGATTTGCTGTTCGACGAAGGATTGCCTCAACAAGGGGCCGGATTCTCAACTAAAATATGGAATGCTTTCCGTTTGGTGAAAAACTGGGAAGTGGCCGATATTGAACAACCGGAACACTCGAAACTGGCCATCGAATGGTTCAGAAATAAATTGGGAGAAGTAGTTGCAACATTAAACGCACAGTTCGATAGTTTCCGTATTTCAGAAGCCTTAATGACCGTTTACACCACTGTTCGCGACGAATTCTCGGGTTGGCTGCTGGAAATGGTGAAACCTGCCTACCAACAACCAATTGATGCAAAAACCTATGCCAACGTAATCGACTTATTCGACCAAATGTTGCGCTTAATGCATCCTTTTACGCCGTTTATTACTGAAGAAATCTGGCAATTACTGGAAGAACGAAAAGAAGGCGAAAGTATAATGGTTTGCCAGCTTCCGAAGATTGAAAAGTACGATGCCGGCTTTTTGGCGGCTTTCGAAGATGTGAAAGAAGCTGTTTCAGGAATCCGGAAAATCCGTAAAGAAAAAAATATTACTTTTAAAGATGCCATTGATTTTTCGGCACAAAAAGGCGACAAAGGGTTTGATGAAACCTTTAACAGTATTCTGATTAAACTTGGAAATCTTTCAAACTTCAATTTGGTTGAAGAGGAAGTAAAAGGCGCTGCTTCATTTCGCGTTAAATCTTCTAATTTCTACATTTCGCTCGATGGATTTATTAATGTGGAGGAAGAGTTGAAAAAAATGGAAGAAGAGCTGAAATACGCCAAAGGATTCCTGAATACAGTAATGAAAAAACTGGGTAATGAACGTTTTGTAAACAATGCACCCGAAGCGGTTGTTGCCAAAGAAAAAGCAAAACAAGCTGATGCTGAAGCCAAAATTAAAGTGTTGGAAGAACGCATCGCATCGATGAAATAACTTATAGGAAGCAGTCCTCTATGACTCAATCATACGATGACTGCTTCTTCAATAAATCTCCCTTAACAGCTGTTAAAAACGGGTTAAATAATGTTATCTTCAAAATGGTTACATTCTTTTACATAGATTTGCAATCAGAAAAAGAATGAAGCATTTATGTATAAATATTTACTCTCGTTAATATTTGTTTTAGTTTGTATTTCAGCCTGGTCGCAGGAAGATGACTTTCCGGTAGATCCAATGCTGATTGAATTAAAGGCAAAAATTCTTAGTTCTGCTGATAGCTCGGCAGTTCCGTATGCAAATATTATTAATCATCGCACGCACAGCGGCACCATCACTAATGGCGAAGGGGTTTTTACCCTTGAAATGCTGAATATCGACTCGTTGGAAATTACTTCGGTGGGGTATAAGCCATTCATCTTAAAGGTGCCTTCTTATTATACCGGATACGAAATTCTGACCTATTACATGGAGCCTGTTTTGTACAATGTTGGCGAGGTAACTGTTGAAGGACAGGCTAACCAGCTTGATTATTTCGATCATGGAAATCCAACCGATATTGATCCGACCTTACGTGGCGATGCTTTTAACGAGAAACCCCCGATTATTGCAGCTTTGGTAAGTCCTTTTTCGTTTGCGCAATATTATGGCAAACGCGAAAAGCGCAAGCGACAGGTGCGCGAGGATATGGCTATTATGCGAAATTGGGAAATGCATGCAAAAAATTACAACAAAGAAATGGTAATGAAACTTACCGGCTTGAATGAGGTGTATGCTGATACTTTTATGATTTGGTTTAATGGGCAGAATGTGTTGCCGTATACAGCCACCGAATACCAGGTTCGGGAATCGATAGTTCAGTACTACCAGTTATTTAAATTAGATTACGATTTGGAATAATCGACCCGAAAATTCGACAAACTGTAAACGCGATGTTAATAAAATACAATAAGGTATTAAAATCCAAATAACTAAAACTATCAAATAGTCGGCTTAGATGCCTTGTAGGTGTCAGAAATAAAGCAAATGGCTTAAAAATGCGTTAAAATGAAACAAAATACAATATGCTGTATTATTAATTTAAAAAACAATGATTTAGGTAGATAATAAAACATGTTGTTCAACATGAAATGACGCGATTGAATGGTTGTAACTTCGTGGTGCAATCATTTAATATTCAAAGTTATGAAACGATTAATGTTTTCCTTTATGGCATTGATTCTAGCCACGGGAGTCGCTCTGGGAGGCGATTACAAAATACCCTTAATAGGATCTAAAGCTCCTAAATTCAGTGCAAATTCCACAAATGGGAAGATTACATTTCCAAATGATTTCGGAAAGAACTGGAAAATTTTGTTTAGTCATCCGGCCGATTTTACACCGGTTTGTTCTTCTGAATTATTGGAATTGGCTTACCTGCAACCAGAGTTTAAAAAACTGGGTGTGGAGGTAGCAGTAATATCTACCGATAATGTAGATTTGCATAAGATGTGGCAAGCGCACCTGGAAGAACTGAACTACAAAAACCGAGGGCAGCTTGAAATTCATTATCCTATTTTTGAAGATCCCGACGGAAAAGCATCACGGCTTTATGGTATGTTACACGAACCGGTGAGCACTAATCGCGACATACGTGGTGTATTTATTATCGACGATAAAAATGTTGTACGCTCGGTTAATTTTTACCCGGTAGAGGTAGGTCGTAACATGGGTGAATATGTGCGAATGGTGGAAGCATTGCAATTGTCGGATGCTGAACAGGTATTTACGCCGGCAAACTGGAATGAAGGAGACGATGTTATTGTTCCTCATTTCCCTTATACTAGAGAAGAGCTTGCTGCTAATCCGGAGTTGGAGGAACAATACTACAGCGTGGGAGACCGTATTTGGTTTAAGCGAGGGGTGTCTTCAAAGCAAGATTAATAGCATAGAAAAATGCAATTTTCATAGAACCATGTTAAGTTCGAACACTGAAAAAGGGTATTTGCCCTGCAGGTACCTTTTTTTCCTCATTTTACAAAAAAAGAAAGCCTGGTAATAGGCCAGGCTTTCAAATGAAAGGGTAAACTTTCATTATTTTGCAATCAAGTAATAAACACAGTTATGTAAACCGGTTTACTATTGTAAATTATTTTAACAAGTAAAAGGTGGTTTTGTTAACTGTGTTTCTATCTTTTTAGAAAAATTATTGGCCCATTTCACTTTTAAGCAGCTTTACCTGGTTGCTTAATTTTGTTATTTGTGTGTCTTTTTCTTTTAACTGGTTTTGAAGCTGTACAGTCTCCGAGCGAACGTTCTCCAATTGTTTTTGCAGTGTACTTAATTTGTTTTCTCCTGCTTTTATTTTTCCTTCTAAAACTTTGGCTTGTTCGTTTAGTTTATTGATCTCAAAATTCTTCTGGTCGATAAGCGTATTTTTGGCCGATACTTCATTCTCCAGTTCATCAGTCTGCTGCTGTAAGGCCTCGATGTTCGAATTTTTACTCTCCAGGGCATTGGTAAGCCGTTGTTTTTCAAAATCCAGGTTAAAGCTGGTTTCTTGCAGCGATTCTTGTTTTTTATTGAGTTCGGCGGACAGCGCAGCCATTTCTTTTTTCAAGTCGGCAAGGTCTTGGTCCTTTGTAGCATTGTTTTCCAGCAGTTCATTTTTCATGGCCTCAAAGTCGGCAATTAAGGCTTTTATGCGTTCGGCTTTCTCATTATTTTCAGCATCGAGTTTTCGCGATAATGCTTCCGCTTTTAACCTCCCGGCCTCCATTTCAAGGTATTTCTTTTTCGATACGCACGACGATAATCCAATAACAATACTCAAAATCAGGACGATATATTTCTTACTCATAATTTTCTTTTTATGTTCAAAACAAAGATACACAATAATAAACTGGTATTACAACGTTTTAATAAGCGGGTATGGTATTTATTTGTTACTTTTATTTTTTAAAATTGATAGCCATGAAGAAAGCAATTATATTCGTTTTTACTGTATTATTAATACTCTCAGCACAGGCTCAGAACGGTTCAAAAGTAGCTCATGTTATTAAAGGTAAGGTTGTTGATGCAACCAGTAATCGGCCTGTTTCCTATACAAATATCGGCCTTGAAGGAACCTTTTTTGGTACCGCAAGCGATGCTGATGGGAATTTCGAGCTAAAAATTCCGGAGGAGATGGTTGAGAAGGCGATTTATTTTTCGGCCGTTGGGTTCAAAAACAAACAATTTCCTGTAAAACAACTGTTTGAAAAAGAATTTGTAGTAGTTAAGCTCGAGTCGCAATCGTATGGGGTAGAGAAAGTGGATGTTGCAGCCCAAAACATGGTGCTTATCCGCATTTTACGAATGGCATCAGAAAATATAAAATACAATTTTGGCTCCGGACCATTCAATATGCACTTTGCGTATTCAGTAGAAAAGACGATAAATGGCGAAGTGCAAAATCCACAGCTTGCATCTGTTTTGCTTTTCGATGAAACCGGCTATGCCTCGCCATCAGCGCTTGATGCATTTAAATCGCGTAACTATAAGATTACCAAAGAACAAAGTCCCGATGATTATCGTTTTGCAACAGCTCAACACAATCTTGACGATCTGTTGGCATTAGACTGGGTTCGCTCGGCAACTGGGGTACTTAATTCTTCGCTATTAAACGCTTATCAGCTCTCCTTAGATAGTCAGCCGGTTATCGATGGAAAAGAGTATTGGGTAATTGCATTTAGCCCGCGCAAGCCTTCGGTAATTACAACCGGCGATTACTATGCCAGCACCTTTAAAGGAAAAATCAGCATAAATAAAGAAGATTATTCGATATTGAAAATTGAAGGCCAGGTGGTTGCACCCAGAAATAACCGACAGGGACGGGCGCTGGCTATCGGGCAAAATGTTACCGAGTTTTTCACCGATGTACTTTATACCTATGTGGTAGATTACCAGGATCTTTTGTTAAAGCGGGTAAGCCTTGATAAAAATTATTTATTGAAGGGTGAAAAAATCTCAGAACAATCGGTGCTGGAAATGAATAGGGCGCATACAAATAATTTAACGCAGATTGAAAGTCGTAATTACTTTCCCGGAGAATAACTCTTATTGGAATTTTTCAGATAAAAAAACAGGGCTGTAATTTAGTTGCAGCCCTGTTTTTTTTATCGTTGAGTGTACTATTATGTACTTATTTTTTTGAGGAGAATAATTCTTCTTCTTTCACCTTTTTAACCAGCATGCTGTCTTTTAAGGTTTTATTTATTGAGGTATAAGGGGCAATTACTACCTCGTCATCTTCCTTAATTCCCTTCAAAATTTCTATGCTGTTATTGTCCTGAATTCCGGTTTCAACTTCGGTTTTTATTACCCGTCCGTCGGTATATAAAAATACAACTTCTTGTTTTTCTTCACGCTGAGTTGTATTCTCTGCTTCTTCAGTGCTTTGGGCCTCATCTCCTATTTCTTTTGTTCCGCCATCTTCTTTTTTAATGCGGGTGGTAACTGCCGAAATCGGAACAGAAATAACATTTTCGCGTGTTTCTGTCAGGATGTCAACTGTTGCAGACATTCCCGGGCGAAAAGGGTAGAGGTTGCCGTTCTCCTCGTCAATCAGGTCTGCGTATGATTCGTGCAGCAAAAACACTTTTACATCAAAATTGGTAACCTGGTCGGAGCTGGTGCCGGTTACACTGGCAGAGTTGGCAATTTCAGTAACTATACCTTTAAATTTGCGGTTCAGGTAAGCATCAACTTCTACCAGGGCGGTATCGCCTTTCATTACTTTTACAATATCGTTTTCGTTTACTTCTACCTGCACTTCCATGCGGTTCAGGTCGGCTACGGTCATCATTTCGGTACCAACCATCATACTGGTTCCTACAACACGTTCGCCTTTTTCAACATTAAGTGCCGAGATGGTGCCCGAGATGGGGGCATAAATTTTTGTTTTTACCAGCTGCTCTTCAGCTTCGTCGAGCGATGCCTGCGCACTCAAAACCGAGTATTTTGCTGCCCGAACTTCGGCCTGAGTTACTTTGTAGGCTGCTTCGGCCGATTCAAACTCCGAGATCGGGATGGTGCCTTTTTCATACAATTGCTTCGAACGTTTGTACGATAGCTCGCTCTCAATCTGTTGAGCTTCGGCTTGTGCCAGTCTGGCTTTCGATGAGTTTAATGCGGCTTCAGCCCGATTAACTGCAGATACGTACATTTCGGGTTTAATTACACAAAGTAGTTTGCCTTTTTCAACCGCATCGCCATCCAATACATGCAGTTCAACTATCTCGCCCGCTACATCGGGGCTGATTTTTACTTCAGTTTGTGGCTGAATTTTTCCGTTGGCCGTAATAAATTCGGTTATGGTTTTGCTTTTCACGGTTTCGGTGGCAATTTTAACGGTAACATCGTTGCCCAGCCAACCTTGCTTTTTGCCCACAACGAGCACAACAATTGCAACTACGGCCAAGCCAATAATGTATGGAAGAATCTTTTTCTGCTTCATTTCTGGAAGAAGTTTTTTTTAATAGGTAATAAATCGCTTCTTAAAATTACAAGAAAATACCGAACTGTCTGATATAATTTTAAATGAGCGGTTGTTTTATTGAATATTGGTTTTAAAATGTTGTTGCGAATTTACCGGGCAAGGTCTGCAAGTTTAATTTTTTACCAGCATTCGGGCTGTTAATCGGCTGTGTTGTTCCAGGTAAATATCTTTTTCCTTTACCATCCAGTCGAGTACCTCTTCGGTATAATGCCTGATGGTTACCAAGGTTAAGCCGGTGTTGTAACGTATATGATAATCAGTTGAAAGTTCGCTGAAAATCTCCTCCAGGTTCTCGTCTGAAGCATCAGCCACAATATTTAAGTCGATGGCCGATTGTTGCATTAAGGTAACTTTTATAAGCTTTTCCATTAGAAATTTAACCACGCGCTCAATGTCGCTTATGGAGATAATCGAAAAATCAAGCGCCGAAAGCGTAATTAGTACCTGGTTTTCTTTTAGGATAAAAATAGGAGGCAATTCAATTTTATGATCGATTTTATGAATTATCGTTCCCGGATTTTGGGGCTCGGCAAAGGATTTAACCAGTAGGGGAATGCCTTTGTTGTGCAGCGGTTGCATGGTTTTTGGGTGTATTACTTTTGCCCCCGAGTGGGTCATCTCTACAGCCTCTTTGTACGACAGTTCACTAATCATTACCGTATCGCTCATTTTTTTTGGGTCGGCACTTAAAATACCGGGTACATCTTTCCAAATGGCAACACTCTCGGCTTGCAGCGAGCTGCCAATAATTGCAGCCGTAAAATCTGAACCTTCGCGGCCCAGCGTGGTAGTTAAGTTGGTGGTTGTTGAACCGATAAAGCCTTGTGTAATAAAAAGCGTTGATCCGTTAAAGCCAAATTCTTTTCGAATAAGGTCACCTGTCCAGTCCCAGTCAACACGGGCATCGCGGAAGGTGTCATCGGTTTTCAGGCAAGTTCGTATGTCAATCCAGGTGTTTTTATGGCCCGTGGCGGTAATGTAATCGCTAATTATCCGGGTCGACACCAACTCGCCGTAACAAATAATCTGGTCATACTCAAAATTATAATCAAACGACGGTCGGGTATTCAGTTTGTGTTCGAGCTCAGAAAACAGTTCGTAAACCCCCTGTGGCATACCTTTTTCGCCAAACAGACCGGCAATAATATCGATGTGGTAATTTTTAAAATTGCTGAAAATGGTCCACTTTTCATCCTTGTTGTTAAAATAGGCTTTTATAAGTGTTTCAAGTAAATCGGTACTTTTACCCATGGCCGAAACTACAACTGCCAGTTTCCCGTTTTCACTTTTAATTATTTCAAAAACATTTTTTACCGCGGCCGCATCTTTAACCGATGCGCCTCCAAATTTAAATACCTTCATACAAATATGGCTTTAAGCTAACGAGCAATGCGCTACGAGCTGTTTAACATTACAAAACTATATTTTTTGAAATAACAAAATGCTAATCTTTGTTACAGAAATGATTTTATTAAAAGTGCTAATTTAGTTGCCTCGGAAAATAACACATAAAATACCTGGTATGAAATTTACTGTCTTTTCTCTTTTTTTACTGTTTTCATTTGCAGCTTTTAGCCAGATTGAGGAACTTAACCAGAGTTCGCTCACTATAGAAAAAATAATGCAGGACCCGGCCCAATGGATTGGTACTTCGCCATCGGGTATTACCTGGAGCGAAAGCAGCGATAAAATTTATTTTCAATGGAATCCGGAGCAAGATACACTGGAATCGATGTATGCGTACACAATGTCAACCAAGGCAATTGACAAGGTAAGTTTGGATGAAAAAAAGATACTGCCCGGACGCCGTGGCGATTACAACAGCGATAAATCAAAAAAAGTATATACCCGCAATGGCAACCTGTTTCTACTCGATTGTATAAGTGGAAAAGAACAACGACTTACCGCCTGGCTGGAGCGTGCATCATCGCCGGAGTTTGTTTTAAACGATAGTTGTATAGCTTTTACCAAAGACAATAATTTATTTACCATAGGACTTGAAACAGGCAGCATCGCGCAGCTTACCAATTTTGTTTCAGGATCGGAAAAAAAGGAAAAAACAGTACCGGAGCAGGAAAAATGGCTGGAACAGCAACAGGAAATGTTTGTGGTTTTGCAAGACCGCAAAGCAAAAAATAAAGCGCGCGAAAACCGGCAGGAGGCTGAAAAGGAAGCCGAGCCATTAAAAATATACACCGGTAAAAAACGCGTGATGGATGTATCGCTGAGCCCTGGCGGCAACTATATTATTTACAGCCTTTACGAAAGGGCAGCAAATGCAAAAGCTACCGCGGTAACACATCATGTTACTGAATCGGGGTATACCGAAGAGCAAAGTGCCCGCGCAAAAGTGGGTAGTCCGCAGGGCAGGATGGAAATGGGTATTTTTGATGTAAAAAACAACAAGCTGATATCAATTGATAAAACACAAATTCCCGGCCTCAAAGATTTGCCCGATTACCTGAGTGATTACCCGGAACGATTGCCTGAAGAGGGCGAAGAAGTAAAAGACAGGGAGCTGAATTTGTTGGGACCGGTTTGGAACGAAAAAGAAGATTTGGCAGTGTTGGTGGCTTTGTCGGAAGACAACAAAGATCGTTGGATTTTATTGCTCGACCCTGCAACAGGAGACCTGGAGCTGCTCGACCGCCAGCGCGACGAAGCCTGGATTGGGGGCCCCGGAATTGGAGGCTGGGGCATGTCTGCCGGAAATATGGGCTGGATGCCCGATGGAGAGTCGGTATGGTTTCATTCCGAAGAATCGGGCTACTCGCATTTATATGCCGTAAACAGCAAAAGCAAGAAAAAAACCACCCTTACCAAAGGCAATTTCGAAGTGTCGGAAGCTTTTATTTCAAACAATAAGCAGCAGTTTTACCTGACAGCCAATAAGGTGCACCCCGGGGTGAAGCATTTTTACAGTATGCCGGTTTGGGGCGGCAAATTAACGCAGCTAACCTCAATGGATGGCGGTAATGAAGTTACCCTGTCGCCCGACGAGAAATACCTCGCCATTCGTTATTCGCAAGCCAACAAACCATGGGAACTGTATTTGCAGGAAAATGTGCCCGGAGCTGAGGCGGTGCAACTTACACAGTCAACCACCAAAGCGTTTAACAAATACAACTGGCGAATGCCCGAGTTTATTACCTTTAAAGCCAGCGATGGCGCCAAGGTGCATGCCCGTTTGTACCGCCCCGAAGAAGCGCAAGAACAAGGGCCTGCAGTAATTTTTGTGCATGGTGCCGGTTATTTGCAAAATGCACACAAATGGTGGAGCAGCTATTTTCGCGAATACCAGTTTCATAATATTTTGGTTGACAATGGTTATACCGTGCTGGATATCGACTACCGCGCCAGCGCCGGTTATGGACGCAACTGGCGTACCGGAATTTACCGCTGGATGGGTGGCCTCGATCTGTCGGATAATGTCGATGGCGCCAACTATTTGGTAGAGTCCTGCAATGTCGACCCACAAAAAATTGGAATTTACGGCGGTTCGTACGGCGGGTTTATCACCCTTATGGCCTTGTTTACCAAACCCGGTGTATTTAAGGCCGGGGCAGCCTTGCGCTCGGTTACCGACTGGGCACACTACAATCACGGATACACCTCAAACATTCTGAACACACCGGTGCAAGACAGCCTTGCCTTTGCCAAAAGTTCGCCTATAAATTTTGCCAACGGATTGCAAGACAACTTATTAATGTGCCACGGTATGGTCGACGATAATGTGCAGTTTCAGGATATCGTGCGCCTTACACAGCGTTTTATCGAGCTCGGAAAAGAAAACTGGGAACTGGCCGTTTACCCGGTTGAGCCACATGGCTTTCGCGAACCCAGCAGCTGGACCGACGAATACAAGCGTATTTTTAAATTGTTTCAAGAGCATTTAAAATAAGATTAAAAGTGAGCGGATGACTACAAATCACCCGCTCACTTCTTTCAATCTCATCGCTGATAATTTCTAAATTGAACAAGGCTATAATCTGCAAGAAACCTGCTTCTCCATCTTATTCCTGAGCCTAAGTCAGGTCAATACTATCTCACCCTCATCATTTTTATTACTTTTAGTGGCAAGCAAACGAGTTCCTATGGTTGAAAAATCAGTATTCCACAATAAAAACCTCTACATTATATTTGGTGTTACCCTAATTGCCATGATGGGGGTGGCCAGTATTACCCCGGCTTTCCCCGATATCATTCGTTATTTTGCCATTAGCCCGCAACAAGTAGGGTGGTTAATTGTGGCTTTTACGCTTCCGGGTATCTTTCTTACGCCATTTACCGGAATTCTGGCCGATCGGTACGGCCGAAAACTGGTGTTGGTGCCCTCCTTGTTTTTGTTCGGATTGGCTGGTTTTGCCTGCATGTTTGCACCGGGGTTTTACACCTTGCTCGCCCTTCGGTTTTTGCAGGGGGTAGGAGCCAGTTCGCTTTCAAGTATGAATATTACGCTGGTGGGCGATTTGTTTTCAGGGAAAACCCGTACGGCAGTAATGGGCTATAATGCCAGTGTTTTAAGTATTGCCACTGCAACCTACCCGGCAGTGGGCGGACTTATTGCCCTGTTTGGCTGGCAATATATTTTTGCTTTGCCCATTCTGGCTCTTCCTTTGGGTTTGTGGGTAATTCGGGGCTTAACTAACCCCGAGCCTAAAAACAAAGCCGGTTTGCGCAGCTACTTTGGCAAGGTGTGGCGCACCATTAATCAGCGCACTGTTTGGGGTTTGCTGGCGGTAAATTTTATCCTGTTTCTAATTTTGTATGGCAGCTATCTAACCTACTTCCCTTTAATGATGGAGACACGCCTTGGTGCCGACTCGTCGCGCATTGGGCTAATGATGTCGCTAATGTCGGTGGTAACTGCCATTATTAGTTCGCAGCTGTTGCGGCTTAACCGTTTGTTGGGGCAAAAAAGGCAATTGCTTATTGGCAGTGTTTTTTACCTGGCTGCTACTTTGCTAATGGTTAGGGCACATAGCTACCCCTTGCTGGCCACTGCGGTTATTGTTTTTGGTTTCGCACATGGCATAACCATTCCGTCAATACAAAATATGCTGGTGGGTTTTGCTGCCATTAACGAACGTGCCGCTTTTATGTCGTTAAACTCAATGGTGCTGCGCGGCGGACAAACCTTTGGCCCCTTGCTGATTGGTGTTTTTTATACAATGGGTGGACTGGCAGCAACGTTTTATGCCGGTGCACTTTTGGCTTTACTAATGATGCTTGTAATTCTGGTAGCCGTACATCCTGCTGCAAAAACAGGCCATTAACACTAAAAGTACAAGTTTTATAAGGCTGGCGGCCGGGCTTTCCGCTAAAGTTGCCACTGTGTTTGGCGCTTCCACCAAAGGCATTTGGGTAGCTCCCTAAGGTAGCTCCCAACTGCCGGGTGTCAGTAGGCCAAACACTGCGGCAAGCTACCGCTGCAATCCCTGCCAGGACGTTCCCATGTAACTGACGAATGAGCTTCCAAGGCATCCATTTCTCTTACACAAAAACAAACACCGCGCTAAAGCTTGGTGCAAAATAAAAGCACCCAACCCGCAGGCCGGATGCTTCTGGTAACCTTTAAAACAAAATTTATAACTATTAATTATGGCTATACAGTTCCGGGTGTAGGTGTTGGCGGTTCTTCTAATTCGCCACTGTCTTTTCTGCCTTCGCGGGCAGCAAGTGTTGTCTCCAGCGTTTTAATTTTTTGATTCAGCTCAATAATAAAATTCTCAATTTCGGGAGTTTGCATATTTAAGCTAACCAAAGCATTTACGCGCTCAACCATAAGCTCATACAGCGGGTCAATTTCCAAACGAACAGCCTTGGCATTTCCGCTGTTTTTGTTGGCCAGTTCTGTGTCGCGTTCGTTTTGTTTGGCTTTAAAAGCCAGGTTCAGTTCATTTAAGCGTGTTACCCAATTACCCAGACCACATGTGGCAACAAAACCGGCATTTTCACGCTGTGCTAAATCGCCACCTAAATTGGTAAGCGCTGCTGTTTGTTCGTTGTAGCTTACACGACGAATATCGCCATACAGATCGAATAAGCGCCTGAGGCGTTTAGCCGCTTCCACTTCTTCGGGTATGGTGCACAACAAGGTGGCATTAATACGCATATCGATGGCACGCCATGCATTGTCCCTGTCCAAATCAATGTTTTGTAGTTCTTCGGTTAATACGCTGCCTCTGTCCACCCGCAATTCTTCGTCGAGTTTGGTGAAGGCAGTGTCGAATGCTGCATATTCGGCTTCCGAATGTATGGCGGCCGGGGTAAGTGCTTCGAGCAAATTTTTAAAGTCGCTCATAAATTGAAAGTACTCTCCGTTGCGGAGTTTGTACAATAAAAGTGATAAAATTTTAATCATAGTTTTTCATTTGTGGATTAATAAATATGTTTTTAAAGGTTATTCAATTTTTGTTGAGGAAAGTGTTTTTGTTGTTTGAGCGTTTTTATTTTGTTCAATAAAATTAGAGCAAATGTTTATATGAGTCAATATTGTTATTTATGTTGCGCAGCATTTTACCTCCTTCCTGCAGCTCTGTAACAAGCCGGCAAATAGAATTTTTTCATTGCCGCAAGCGTGCGACAAGCCAGCCACACTATTTTTTTGTCTGTTGCAGTACTGTGACAGGCCAGCAACGAAGTTTTTTTGCTTCCTGCAGCTGTGCAACAAGCTCGCCAACAAAATTTTTTGCTTGTCGCAGCCGTGCAACACGCTCGCCAACAAGTTTTTTTGCTTGCCGCAGCGCCGCAACACGCGAGCAAACAAGTTTGCTGGCCAATTACACGGCTGCAGGAAGCCTATAATCAGCAAGTTACTATGGTGGTTAAAGGGGAGTGTTGTCGGAAACCCGCCTGCAACAAGCCTTAAGGGCTAAAGCCCGGTTCTGAGAGACTATGCTTAACCCCGCCATTAATGCCGGGGTTAGTGATGCTACTGCCAAAGCCGGGCTTTAGCCCCCGCTGTTCTCCGCTGCCGCGCGATTCTATCGCGTGGCTATACTATAGCTAATGACGAATTAAACCACGCGAAGGGATTCGCGCGGTAGCGGAGAATATGGCGTATCTACTTATGTTAATAGTTTTTAGCACCAAACTGCCTTAAAACCTAAAAATTATAATCAGCTTTAGTGCACCAGAAATTTAAACCGTAAATACGCGCCCTGAAATAACGCGAATAAGCATGAATATTAGATTATATGTGTTTTCCATACCCATTGGGGTGGATAACAACAATAAAAAATAACGCTATAAGCGGGGTAACAACAATGAGGATATACACTAGTTATAGCCAATGCTGAAAAAAATCGTACCTTCGAAATAGAAATATGATATTTTAAATAATTGGAGAACATGAAAAAAACAACTACCAAAAAAATAATTTCAGTTGCCAAACCAAATGAACCGAAAATTTCAAAGCAATCCAGTTTTCCAATTGTTGGAATTGGTGCTTCAGCTGGCGGATTGGAAGCATTGGAACAGTTTTTTCAGAATGTTCCCAAAAACTGTGGTTTGGCTTTTATTGTAATTCAACATCTCGACCCCAACCATGTGGGTATTCTGCCCGAACTTTTGCAACGAACAACCCAAATGAAAGTGCTGCAGGTAACCGACCATTTGCAAGTACTGCCAAATCATGTGTATGTGATACCTCCTAACAAAAGAATGTCTATTTTAAACCGGGTTTTGTATTTATTTGAACCAGTTGAATTGCGAGGATTGCAGCTTCCTATTGATTACTTTTTTCGCTCGCTTGCCGAAGACCAACAAGAAAAAAGTATTGGTGTAATTCTTTCGGGCATGGGCAGCGATGGCAGTTTGGGACTGAAAGCTATTAAAGAAAAAAACGGAATTGTGCTGGTGCAAGACCCTCTAACTGCAAAATTCGATGGTATGCCGCAAAGTGCGGCAAATGCTGTAGTTGTCGATATTTTGGCAGCAGCGAACAACCTTCCTGAAGAATTAATTGCCTTGCTGAAATATAGTCCAGTAAAAATGCAGAAAGCCGACGTTGATGATAAAAGCAAAAATAATCTTGAAAAAATCGTTATTCTGCTCAGAAACCAAACCGGACACGATTTTTCGTTGTATAAGAAAAACACCTTGTGCCGCCGAATTGAACGGCGAATGAATGTTCATCAAATTGAGAAGATTCCAAATTATGTCAGGTTTTTACAGGAAAATCCCAACGAATTGGAAATACTTTTTAAAGAACTATTGATTGGAGTTACAAACTTTTTTCGTGATGTTGCGGTGTGGGAGAAACTGAAAGAAACTGTAATCCCCGATTTGATTAGCAATTTGCCCAACGGATATGTTATGCGTGCATGGATTACTGGATGTTCCACGGGCGAAGAAGCCTATTCATTGGCAATTGTCTTTAAAGAAGCCTTGGAAAAAGTGAAAAATGAGAAAAATGTGACACTACAAATTTTTGCCACTGATATTGATAGCGACGCCATTGAAAAAGCTCGAAAAGGATTTTTCAATCAAAATATTGTTACCGATGTTTCGCCAGAAAGGCTTAGCCAGTTTTTCACGAAAGAAGAAGATGGTTTTCAAATAAATACTACTGTACGAGAAATGGTTGTGTTTGCACCACACAATGTTATTAAAGACCCACCATTCACTAAATTAGAACTTCTTTTTTGCCGCAATTTATTAATTTACCTTGAACCTGAATTGCAAAAAAAAATAATGAATTTGTTTCATTACAGTTTAAATACAGGCGGTGTAATGTTGCTTGGCAGCTCTGAAAACGAAAACTCACAAAACAATCAATTTACATCTATTGATGCAAAATTGAAACTATATAAACGTTCTGCAACTCATGTGAATACTGAATTGTTAGATTTTCCAACTTCATTTTCACATTCAAAGAAACAAATAGTAACAGAAGCAAAACCTGCTACTGTTAGCGATAATATTCAAACCCTAGTTGACCAATTAATAATTCAGCATTATGCACCTGCAGGTGTGTTAATTAACGGCGAAGGCGACATTTTATATATTACAGGCAGAACCGGAAAATATTTGGAACCTGCCGCCGGCAAAGCAAACTGGAATATTTATGCCATGGGTCGTGAAGGGTTGAGCAATGAACTTCCGGGCGCTATACGAAAAGCTAAACAAAGTGTAGAACCAGTTAAATTGCACAACATTAAAATAGGAACAAATGGAGGCACACAGATTGTAGACATCACATTTCAATTGATTGAAAAGCCAGAAACGATTAAAGGTGCAATTATAATTGTTTTTAGTGATGTAGCAGACTCACCAAAAACTAAGAGCAGGAAATCAACAAAAGGAAATCAAAGTTCAACCATTCGTGAACAGGAATTAGAAATTAAATTGCAACATGCAAATGAAGAAATACAAAGCACTCGCGAAGAAATGCAAACTACGCAAGAAGAATTGAAATCGACCAACGAAGAAATGCAATCAACCAACGAAGAATTGCAGTCAACCAACGAAGAACTAACCACATCGAAGGAAGAAATGCAAAGCCTGAACGAAGAACTACAAACTTTAAATATTGAGCTACAAAGCAAGATAAATGATTTACAGAGTGCAAACAACGACATGAAGAACCTATTGAACAGCACCGACATTGCTACTTTGTTTCTCGACAGTGATTTAAACATTCGCCGCTTTACCAACCAATTAACAAAATTATTCAAATTGCGGATATCTGATATTGGCAGACCATATACCGATATGGTTACTAATCTTCAATATCCTAAAATGTCCGACCACGCCAAAGAAGTATTACGAACACTTGTATTTAAAGAAACTTCAATAGAAACAAAAGACAAACAATGGTTTACGGTTCGCATTATGCCTTATCGCACTTTCGACGACCGAATTGATGGACTTGTAATTACATTTATTGAAATAACTAAGGCAAAAAAAATAGAAGCCGAATTAAAAAAAGCCAATGAGATTTTAAGAAAAAATAATTTATAAATACCATGAAAAAGCAAATCGAAGGTTTATCTAATGCTGCAATACTTCGCCAGAAAGCCGAAGAACAGCTAAAAAAGCAGCAATCAAAAACAAGGTCGTTATCATCAGAAACCGATTTGCTGAAACTAATTCACGAGTTAGAAGTGCACCAGATAGAACTTGAAATGCAAAACATGGAGCTTGTAGCAGCAAAGGAGAAAGCTATAATTGCAGAAGAAAAATACACCGAACTTTATGATTTTGCACCTTCGGGTTATCTTTCACTTACTAAAGAAGGAAGGATTACAGAACTGAATTTTGCTGCGGCTAAAATGCTTGGGAAAGAGCGTTCACAAATAATTAAAAGTAAGTTTGAGTTATTTTTATCGGATAATACACGTTCTGTTTTTAGTCTTTTTTTGGATAAGGTTTTTACTAGTAAAACAAAACAAACCTGCGAGGTAACAATAGCAACCAAAAGCAAATTACCATTATATGTAAATATCGAAGGTGTTGTTAGCCAGAATGATGAATTTTGTATTATAACAATGGTTGACATTACAAAAATCAGGCTTGCCGAAATTGAATTAAATAACGCCAAACGACATGCTGAAGAAAGCGACCACCTTAAATCTGCCTTCCTTGCCAATATGAGCCACGAAATAAGGACTCCAATGAATGGGATTTTAGGGTTTTCCGAATTGTTGAAAGACCCTAAACTAGAAGGAGAAACACAGCAGGAGTATATCAGAATTATTGAAAAAAGCGGAAAAAGAATGCTCAATATCATCAACGATATAATTGATATTTCGAAAATTGAAGCTGGACAGATGAAGGTCAAAATCGGGGAATCGAATATCAACAAACAAATCGAATTCATTTACACTTTTTTCAAACCCGAAGTGGAAGCTAAAGGGATTAAGTTTACCTGTATAAACAATTTGCCCCCTAAAGAAGTCAAAATCATCACCGACAGCGAAAAGGTATATGCTATCCTTACCAATCTGTTAAAAAATGCTATAAAATTCACATCCGAAGGTTCTATCGAATTTGCTTGTAACAAAAAGGGAGAATACCTTGAATTTTATGTAAAGGATACTGGAGAGGGTATCCCAACCGACAAACAGGAAGGCATATTTGAACGATTTATTCAAGCTGATATCGATGACAAAATGGCATTGCAGGGAGCTGGATTAGGTTTGGCAATATCAAAATCCTATGTTGAAATGTTGGGTGGGAAAATTTGGGTTGAAAGTGAAAAGGGAAAAGGTTCGATTTTTTATTTTACACTACCTTTTATAAGCGAAATAAATAAAGTAGTCGGGTCCGATTATGCCATTACGGTTGAAAACAAAGAAAATCTAAAAGAAAATTTAAAAGTATTAATTGTTGAGGATGATGAAACATCAGGCTTGCTAATTAGTATCATGCTTGAAAAAATAAATTGTACAACCTCATACGCAAGAAATGGAGTTGAAGCAATAGAAAAATGTAAAGATAATCCTGACTTTGATTTGATATTAATGGATTTAAAAATGCCTGAAATGGATGGATATGAGGCAGCTCGACAGATTCGTCAATTTAATAACAAAGTAATAATTATTGCACAAACCGCATACGCACTAGAAGGAGATGAAGAAAAGGCAATTAAAACTGGCTGCAATGCACATCTTTCAAAACCAATTGAAAAGGAAAAATTAATATCATTAATTCAACAATATTTTGTTCAATAAATGAGGTTTAAATTGAGCATTAAATGAAAATCATAAAGCACATGGCTATAACAAAATGTAAATGTAATGCGGGGTTCAGTAGGTAATCTAGCTGTTTCTCGTTGTTGTAACACCGCCAATTCGTCTGCGACGATTGACGGAAGATTTGAAATATTGAATAAACGAATTGGCTCCGTGCGGTTTTGAAAGTTCATCACTTAAAATCCCGCACTCCACTTACATAAACCGTTATAGCCCTTAAATAAAAAATGATTCAATTAGATTCAAACAATGTTTCAGCATTAATAGGAGTACTTGGTACTTTAGCAGGTGTTCTACTAGGTTCTATGCTAAATAGACTGGCTAGAATAGGAAATATTAAAACTTTCCAAAACGCCACGCTGCCGCGCGAATCCTTTCGCGTGGCTATGCTTATATTACAACAATTAACACCAATTAAGTTAAATAGATTCAAATTTGTTAATTGACCTCAAAATATTGGTTTTTAATAACAAATGCTCATAAATTGCAGTCTAGGCTTTTAAACAATTTAATCATGAAACAAATTTTTATAATAGTACTCTGTTTTACCGTTTTTGCTGCCTGTTCTTCCAGCAAAAAGGTGGTAAACAAATCGAACTACAACGATTTGGTGGGGCAGAACGAATTAGCAATTCTAAAACAAGTAGGAAGTCCGACACAAGTAATACATACGCCCTCTGGCGGAAAGGTTATGGTGTACGAATTTACTGAAACAGGTATGTTTCTTACGCCAAACAAGTCGAACCTTAATATTAATCCTAAAACAAAAGCATGGACTTACACCAGTAATGTAAATAAAACGACTAACGACCCTGAATATACCATTTACCAAAAAAACACATCGAGTTTTAAAGCCTATATTGACGAGCATGGTAAATGCATTCGTGTAGAAGGAAATTTGCCTCAAGAGTACATGGAAATGCGCTACGAAAGGTTTAAGCATTTTAAATAAACCTGGAAATTAAGACAAACCGGGCTACCCCTCGTTTGTAACGAGAGGCAAGGGAGAGGTAGTAATAAAGAAAGATCCGATCCGTATAAACTAACTTCTATACAGATCGGATCTTTTTCTTAATGATCAATGACCAGTGGCCAACTTCTTATTCCATCCAAAAACGGTTCTTTTTGTAAATCTTTTTTCCCCAATACACAAAAGGAGTATCGGCGGCGGCAACGGCCCATTTCAGGAAATAGGTGGTTAGCAGAATTTCTACCAGTACCGGCATTGGGTACACTCCCCAAAAGGCAATGGCAACAAAAACAACACTGTCAATCAGCTGCGAAACCATGGTGCTAAGGTTGTTGCGTAACCAAATCTGCTTGTCTTTCGAAAAACGTTTACGCCAGAAGTGGTAGGCCCAAACATCGTGGCGCTGCGACAAGAGGTAGGCTGCCAGGCTGGCAACGGCAATACGCGGCATCAGGCTAAAAATAGTGCTGGTTGCTTCGTGTGTAATTCCGGCAAATTCGTCGCCTTCAAGCGGTAAAAACTGTAGCGCCAGATTCATTAACAGGGTCATTGAAATAAGGCTGAAAAAACCAATCCAAACGGCCTTTTTAGCTTCTTCCTTTCCGTAGTTCTCCGACAGGATATCGGTAACCAGAAACGATGTGGCATATACAATGTTACCCAAAGTAGCTACAAGCCCAAAAAGCTCAACGGTTTGAATTACCTGAATATTGGCAACTATAACTGAAATCGGGATCCACATGACAAGGCCCCATTTGCCAAACAGGCGGTAAGCTAAAATAATTAACAGGAAATTTGCCAGCAGCATAGCCAGCCAAAGAATTTCGTTTTGCATTTTTTTAATTTTTTAATTGCAGGGTGATGCCACCTGCATGGTTTATACTAAAATTTTGGCCTGCAAATGTAACGGAAAAAGCTGAAAATCAAAATCGGTACAAAAAATCTTAGCTTTTTGTACGTTTCAGCACCTCGAGGATGTTTTTTTCAATGCGACCAAACAAGGAAACTCCCGACGCTCCATTTTTTAGCGCCACGCGTATGCCCTGTTCCAGTTCCTCGTCCGATTTAAAATCGGGAAGATATAGGCCGGCATATATCGGAAATTTTCCGCATAAAAAGTGCAGGCCTTCCTCTACTGCATCGCCAATCCAGTTGACGCTTTCGCGGTAAAAACCATGGTAAATCATTGGGCAAACGGCATCAAGATTCCAGTTGGTCCAGTCTTGCCGAACAATGCGGCGGGCAATTTCGGGTGTCGGAAAAACGGCAGCGGTAATGGGTTTGTTTTTGGCATGGGCAATTTCGGACAGGTGGTTAACAATACTGTTTACCTGCTCGTAACGGTATTTGCGCCAGGCCGGACTTTGGTCGGGATGTTCCATTTCCAGCGGATCTTTACCCGTTTTCTTTTTGAAATTTTCGCGGCAGGTGTCGCAGTAGCAAAAATCGTATTCGGGCAATTCGCGGCTTTGGTCAATTCCGTAGGTTTCCCACAGGTTAACCGGAAGTATAACATCGCAGTAGCGCACATAGTCGAGGTGCAGGCCATCTACATAGTCTTTTTCAAGAATTTCGTTTGAAAGTTGCGACAGGTAGTTTTTTACCTCGGGTTTTGATGGGCACAACCACCGGTAATAGCCAACGTATGGCGGATTGGTGGCACACGATTTCCCATCGCGACTAATGGCATACCACTCCGGATGGCTTTCAAGCAGCGACTTTTCACCACGGTTCATGGTCCACATCCAGCGGTGTGTTTCCAATCCGGCTTTTTTGGCTATGCGGAAATGGCGCTCGCTATCGTGTTCGAAAAACATACCGCGAATACCGGCTTCGTAGTAGCTGCTGTATTTTTTCAGCAGGTCTTCGTCGCTTTCCTCGTGGTTCGGATTTTCCCAAACCCAGTGTTTTGCCTCTTTGGCATCTTCTGATTGTTCTGTTTCGCTTGCGCAGGCACTGGTTACGGTAAGTCCCATCCCGGCCAGCATTGTGGTTTTAATAAAGTCTCTTTTGTTCATGGTTAAATTGTTTATTTTCCCGAAAGTTCTTCGGTTAATCCATCCTGATTGATGCTGATGACCAGTTCTTTACTGGTTGTTAGTTTTGCAGTCCAGGTTTTTTCAGAAGCCCTTAAATCAATAGTAAAGCTGGTGCTTTTTTCGTTTCCTTGTGCGGCAACATTCAGGGTAGCCAAATCGTTGCAAAATGTGTTATTTTTTTTGTGGTAATCGCGTTGGGCATAATAAATATGCCAAAGCCGGCGAGTAAGCAATTCCTTTTCGGGTATCGGAAATCCTGAAATACCGGCTTCTGTATTGCTGGCAGCAAATTGTATTAGCCCCCAGCGCTCGGGATAGTGCATGTTAATTACACCCTGCGGACTCCAAACCCAGTTGTTTTCGGGAATTAATTTGCCGGTATCATCGGTTTTGCGCAGGTATTTGCCATCAATAATATCGGTTTGCCATTGTACCCGCGAAAAATTAATTTTCCAGCTATCGCCTGCTTCGGGTTGGGCATAAGTGCCATTGTAATTTAGTGCCGAAAACGGGATGGCCATTTCAATACACCACTTTTTATCCTTGTCGTTGGGGTTGTTCAGGCTGCCGTCAATGTAAATGGCACTTTTAAAGCCCCGGGTATTCCACTTAATATCGGGTTGCCCTCCGTTACGATAGGGCTTTGGCAGAAAAAGGTCGAACAATGTATTTTGAGCATTTACCTCAAATTCGTAATAGTTGTGGGTGCTACCATCGGGGTCAATAAAAACTTCAAAATCATTTTCGTGGTAAACAATCATGTCATTTTTACTGTAGTAGGCCCAAATATGTTCTTCTTCCAACTGGGCAAAAATGTAGAGGTTATCTTCATCCCAAAGCATTTTTACCTGTGTTTTATAGGCTGGTTCTGGTTTGTGGTTTCCTTCAATGTCAACAAATTCAGTAGTCCATGGTGCCTGGTTCCAGGCTTGCTCGTCAGCTACCCCGTCGATTAAAATATTACCCTGGCAATACGGGGCTGTATAGGTATTGGGCAAGCTAAATAAATGGGCGTAATTTCCCCATTGCGCATGCGCTGTTTGTTTAAAAACACCGATTAAGAAAAGGGTAAAAAAGAATACACTTCTGATGCCTCGCATAATTTTATCCAGTATTAATGTCAGATTGTTCTGACAAAAATATTGAAAAAATTACCAAGAGAAGCAAATCTTTTTAAAAAAATTAAAAAACGGATTTAGTTTAAGTCCACATCCCGTGAAATGTATTCGCCGTAATCTTTGATGAGTGGGTCATATTTTTCGTGAAACAGTTCAGATGTAACCATAAAATCGGCAGTTGACCGGTTTGATGCTGTTGGGATATTGTAGAGAACCGTAATTCTCAACAAGGCTTTTACATCCACATCATGAGGCTGCGGTTGCATTGGGTCCCAAAAGAAAATTAACATGTCAATATTTCCTTCGCAAATCATGGCCCCCAGCTGCTGGTCGCCGCCAAGTGGCCCCGATTTTAACCGGGTTACGGTTGGTGGAACAGTGCCATGTTCGTTGCAGCTTGTTGCCAATGCTTCTTCAACCATTTTTCCAGTTGTTCCGGTGCAGATGAGGTCATGCTGGGCCAGTTCTTTCCAGTTGAAAGACACCCATTCCATAATATCTTTTTTGCGGTTATCGTGTGCTACGATCGCTATATTCTTTTTTCGCTTCATTGTTTCATGTTTTGTTTCAGTAGCTTATATACTGAATATTGTTTTCGGTTCAAATGTAGATTGTTTTTAAATAGGGAGACATGAGAAATATGTTTTATAACATGGATTTAGCTCAAATTTAATTTCTGACCTTATTCCCAATGGACCGCTTAACGTTTGAGTAACCTTCCGTAACGTTGATTATAAAAGGCTTTTCATTTCGTCGATCATTTGCTGAGCCAACTTATCTGCTTCTTCAATTGATTTGGCCTCGGCATAAATCCGGATAATCAGTTCGGTATTCGATTTGCGCAGGTGAACCCACGATTCCGCAAAATCAATTTTTACACCATCGCTTGTTGTAACCTCTTCGTGCGCATACTTCTCTTTCATTTTCAAAAGAATTCCATCCACATCAATTTCGGGAGTGAGTTCAATCTTATTTTTCGATATAAAATAATCGGGGTACGTTTTTCTTAATGCTGAACATGTAAGGCCTGATTTTGCCAAATGCGTAAGGAAAAGTGCGGCTCCAACCAGGGCATCGCGGCCACTGTGACTGGCGGGGTAAATAATTCCACCGTTCCCTTCGCCACCGATAACGGCATTTGTTTCGCGCATTTTTGCCACAACATTTACTTCGCCAACCATACCTGCAGCATAACTTTGCCCATGTTTTTCTGTTACATCGCGCAATGCCCGGCTCGACGACAGATTAGACACCGTATTGCCTGGCGTGTGGCTTAACACATAGTCGGCAACGGCTACCAGTGTATATTCTTCGTTAAACATCGAGCCATCTTCGTTAATTATTGCCAGGCGATCTACATCCGGATCAACCACAAAGCCAACATCAACGTTACCGTTTTTTATAATGGCTGAGGTTTCTACCAGGTTTTCAGGAAGCGGCTCCGGAGTGTGTGCAAAATGCCCGGTAGGCTCGCAGTTTATTTCAACAATAGTTTTAATTCCCAGTGCATTAAATAATGCGGGCATTGCAATGCCGCCCACCGAGTTTACGGCATCAATGGCAACTGAAAAACTGGCTTTTTTAATGGCTTCTACATCCACCAAATCAAGATTTAATACGTGTTGAATATGAGTCTCGGTGTAGTCTTTTTCAACTACTGTTCCCAGGTCATCAACATTGGCAAAGTTAAAGTCTTCAGCATCGGCAAGCTCCAGAATTTTTGCTCCTTCTGCGGCATTCAAAAATTCGCCTTTGGCATTCAGTAGTTTTAATGCATTCCATTGCTTGGGGTTATGGCTTGCTGTGAGGATAATCCCGCCATCGGCCTTTTCTTCGGTAACGGCAATTTCGGTGGTTGGTGTACTTGCCAAGCCAATGTTTACCACCTTGCAGCCCATTCCTGAAAGTGTTGATACAACTATAGATGCTACCATTTCGCCCGAAATGCGGGCATCGCGTCCAACAACTACGGTAATTTTTTCTTTGTTTGCATTTTGTTGTGCCCAGGTGGCGTAAGCTGCGGTAAATTTAACAATGTCAAGCGGACTCAGGCCTTCGCCCGGTTTGCCGCCAATTGTGCCGCGTATTCCCGAAATTGATTTTATTAATGTCATAATCTGATGTTCAGTTTTGGTAAACAAAGATAGAAAGTAGAAGCAAAATAACAGGGGTGAATGGATAAGATTGTTGGTGGTTTAATCCAATTCTTTTAGCTCGCGGAGAGTAGATTTCAGTTTCTTGATATAATTCCCATACAGTTTTCGGAATCCCCAACGAAGCGAAAAGAAAATGGCACTTCCTATCAGTAAAACAATAGCTATTGAAATAGCAACGGCCAAAATAAGTTTGCCGGTTTCAATATCTGCAAATTGCAGTCCTTGCAACTCGGCATTGTGGTTTAAACCTTCGTACATTCCCATGGTAAAAGCCGAGGCCATAGCCAGCAGCATAATCGCCAGAGCAAGATAAAATAGTCGTTGATAGATGGTTAGTGTCTCGATGATCTTTTTTAAGGTGCCTTTTAAATCGCAGGCTACATCGCAATGTTTTTTAACCCGGTAATATTTTATAACAAAGTACAGAAATGTAGTTACGATGAGTATGTTTCCTAAAAACGCCAAAAAAAGCACCCATTCAGGAATGGGCATTTCGCTGTAATATTTCTCGATGGTTTCCGGCGAGAAAAACAAATCATCAAGCATAAATAAAACAATCAGCCCCAGCAAAACGGCAAATCCAATTTTTATATTGCGGTCAATACGTTCAATAAGGCTTTTGGTGCGCTTGCCCAGCATGCTTCGTAACTGCTCCTCGTCCAGTTCTTTGCCAGGAGCCAGTTTATTCCATGTATTTTTCAGATCCTGTAAATCCATAGCTACTCATCTTCAGTTAGCATCAGTTTTTTTAGCTTCTTTTTAATCCGGTTCATTTTTACGCGCACGTAGTTTTGCGTAATACCTGTTATCTCAGCAATTTCCTCGTATTTTTTATTTTCAAGGAACAGCAGCACAATCGACTTTTCAATTCCCGTTAGCTGCTGAATGGCTTTGTGCAATACTTTTATATTCTCTTCGGTTTCGGTGTCGTACTTTTCATCTTCAATCTGAAAATTTTCGTACGTTAAACTGCTTTGGTCAGGTCTTCTTTTACTTTTTTTAAAGGTAGTAATGGCCGTGTTCAAGGCCACACGATACATCCAGGTTGATACCTTTGAGTCTCCTCGGAAATTGGGGTACGATTTCCACAATTGCGCTACAATTTCCTGAAAAAGATCGTTGCGGTCATCTTCCGTGTCGCAATAAATGTTGCAAACCTTGTGGATAATGCCCTGGTTCTTTTGAATGATGTGTAAAAATTCCTTTTCCAAAATCGGATTATTAGTAACTGATAGTGCGAATAATTACATTTTTGGACAACAAACTGTGATTGTTTGTTAAAGGTAAAAGTTATTGTGGAAACAACACTATAAATGGTGTTTGCATTAAATCATTTTTAAAAACTTAATTTCTTTATCGGTAAGGAGACGCCATTTTCCGCGGGGCAGATTTTTTTTAGTTAAGCCGGCAAATAGTACACGGTCGAGTTTTTTTACGCGGTAGCCAAAGTGCTCGAAAATACGACGAACAATGCGGTTTTTTCCCGAGTGAATTTCAATCCCCACTTCGGTTTTGTCATCAGCTTTAATATAGCTAATGGCATCGGCGGCAATTGGGCCATCTTCCAATTGAATACCTTCGGCAATCATTTCCATATGGCCGCGTTCAACGGGTTTATCGAGCGATACCTGGTACACCTTCTTTTTGTTGTGACTGGGGTGTGTCAGTTTTTTCGAGAGGTCGCCATCGTTGGTAAACAGTAACAGTCCTGTGGTATTTCGGTCGAGTCGTCCAACCGGATAAACACGCTCATCGCAGGCACCTTTCAGCAGGTCCATCACAATTTTATCGGCATGCGGGTCGTCGGTGGTTGTAACGTAATCTTTTGGTTTGTTTAAAAGGATGTACACTTTACGCTCGGCTTCAATTTTTCGCCCATCGAACCGTACTTCGTCGCCCGGCAGAACGCGTGTTCCGAGTTCGGTAACAGTTTTGCCGTTAATGGTTACCATGCCGGCACCAATAAAGGTATCGGCTTCGCGCCGCGAGCAAACACCGGCGTTGGCGATAAAACGGTTTAAGCGCATTCCTTCAGCCGAAAGTGTTTTTAGTTTTGGTCGTGGTGCACTTTCCACTTTTTTTGCCGGTTTACCAAATTTTTTCCGGGGTTTGAATTCCTTTTTGGGTTCTGATTTTTCAACTACCCGTGATTTTCCAATTCGTTTTCCTGAAGGTGCTTTCCCCGAACGTTTTGATGTGTTTCCGGATGATTTACCTTGTGAATTGCCCCGGCTGCTGTTGTTACTCTTGCGCATTGCTAAATTATTTTGTGCAAAGATCGATAATTTTTCGGATTTGGAATTCGATTTCCCTGAATTCGCTTAATTTCGATGAATTAATAAAAAAAAAGGCTATGAATTCGCATGAAATTGATTACAAAATTATTGGGCACGATGTGCAGTTGGTTGAAATAGAGTTGGATCCGGGAGAAACCGTAATTGCTGAAGCTGGTGCCATGTTGTACATGGAAGAGGGAATAGATTTTCAGGCCCGAATGGGTGACGGCTCTAATCCTCGCGCCGGTTTTTTTGACAAATTGTTATCGGCCGGTTCGCGCCTTATTTCTGGAGAATCATTGTTTCTCACTCATTTCTCTAACCAGGGTTGGGGGAAAAAGCATGTGGCTTTCTCGGCGCCCTATCCGGGAACAATTATTCCCCTGAATTTACCGGATTTTGGCGGGCGCATTATCGTTCAGAAAGATGCGTTTTTATGCGCAGCGCTTGGCACAAAAATTTCGATAACTTTTAACCGAAAGCTTGGCGCGGGCTTTTTTGGCGGCGAAGGCTTTATTCTGCAACAATTGGATGGCGACGGAAAAGCTTTTATCCACGCCGGCGGAACTGTAATTGAAAAACAGTTGAACAACGAAACATTGCGGGTTGATACCGGTTGTATTGTTGGCTTTGAAACATCAATTGATTACAGCATTGAACAAGCCGGAGGCTTACGCTCGATGGTATTTGGTGGCGAAGGCCTGTTTTTGGCCACGTTACGCGGCACCGGAAAAGTGTGGCTGCAAAGTATGCCCATCAGGAAATTAATTGCCGAATTATCGCCGGCAGGGGGTAACACCCGAAAAGAAGCACGCGGCGGCTTGTTGGATAACCTGTTGGAAGGGTAGCGAAACACATAAGTTAGCAGGTGAATTGGACGAATAAACAAAGCTCGCCTGCTAACTTTCTATACCACTCCGGGCAAACTTATTCCTTTGATTTTTCGGTAAAGGTCGAGCGCAAACACATCGGTCATTCCCGATACAAAATCAACCACCGATTGGATTTTATTGTACCTTGAATTTTCGCCCGTTTTGTATTGGTCCGGCAGTAACGAGAGAATTTTTTTACTGTACATTTCATGAGGGGCGGTGGTGGCATCGATAAACTCTTCAAGCAGCGTACCAATAATTTTGTAGCCGGCAATTTCAATTTCAACTACCGAGCGGTGCGCATAAACTTCCGAGAATGAAATTTGCTGTACTTCTTTCATAGCTTTGGCTTGTTGTTCGGGAAGCTGATCGATGAGGCTGCCGGAAAAGGTACCTGCCATTATGCTGCTGTAATTGGCTTTAAAAATATCGATACTCTGGTAAATCAGTGCCCCAATCACATTGGCGCGCAGGTAGCTGATTTGTTCGTTTACATCGCTCACCTGCTTAAAAGTAGCTTCAAATTGTGCAATACGTTTGCTGTCAAAGAAATTTTGAAAAAGCTTACGTATCCTGTCGTAAGTTAAAATGCCCAGTTTAAAAGCATCTTCCAGATCCATAATCTGGTAGCAAATATCATCAGCGGCCTCCACCAGGTATACCAGTGGGTGACGGGCAAAACTTCCATCTTCGCGTTGTGTTATTCCCAGTTCTCTGGCAATGTGGTAGTAGTTTTCTTTGTCCGACTGGAAAAAACCAAATTTGGGTTTGGTAGCTTTTACCGACTCGAAGGGGTACTTTACAATACTGGCCAGCGTTGAGTAGGTAAGCGCAAAACCTCCTTCGCGCTTGCCGTTAAATTGGTGGGTTAGCGTTCTGAAAGCGTTGGCGTTTCCATCAAAAAAGGTAAAATCTTTCCATTCTCCTTCCGAGAGTTTGTTTTTGAATTTTTGGCCGGCACCTTTGGTAAAATAGTTCGAAATGGCAGCTTCGCCCGAGTGTCCAAACGGCGGATTGCCCAGGTCGTGAGCCAGGCAAGCGGTTGATACAATGGTGCCAATTTCGAGAATCAGCGGATTGTTTTGGTGGCTTGAAAGTAAATACTCGGCTAGTAAATTACCCAATGATCGGCCAACGCTGGCTACCTCGAGGCTATGGGTGAGGCGGTTGTGTACAAAAATATGCTCGGGCAGTGGAAAAACCTGGGTTTTATTCTGCATCCGGCGAAAGGGCGACGAGAAAATAATCCGGTCATAATCGCGCTGAAACTGCGTCCGGTCTTCGTTTGTTACGGGGCCTAAAGTGCCCTTGCTTCCCAATCGTTTTGGCGAAAGAAGTGTGTTCCAATCCATAGTCTCAAAAATTCTTGCACGAATGTATAAGAAATTATGATTCACATGAAATTTTTGGACAAGCAAGCACATAAAATGTCATTTATCAGAAGACTCAAGACTAAAAGAAGCATGCATTTAAACGAAATAAGGTTTTGTCTTATCAGACGGATTTTACTATTTGTCTTGCCACAAATAGTAAACACAAAAGTCAAGGCTGCGCCCGCTTCACTCGGAAAAGCTACACGCCAACGGCTAAGATTCCTGAAACTCGTCGTAGCTCCTCAAACCTGCCGGCCGGCAGGCGGGCATCAGTAATCTTTTAACGCCGTCACCGCTTGTTTTCCGGATCACCGGCCAAGGCCAGGCTTCGATGTTGCTGACCTTGCATTCGAGGACGGCCTCTTTTGGTCGTTACCCGGAGTTGAAATAAAACCTTAGTGAGAGCGGGAAGCTCCGAGTGAGCGAGGAGATCACCCGTCCGAACTTAGGTTTTATGAAGACGAAGGGGAAGGACCAAAAGCAGCCTTGAATTTTCTGCTTCATCTTTGCTTCAAGGCAAAGATGAAGGCCGCCGGCAGGCACAAAGTATAATCGATCCAATGGCGTTCCAAAATTATATTCCACCTTATTTCTGAGTGGATGTGAAAATTCTTGAACTCTCCTTAATCGAGCCAGAACGACGGAGTGAAAAGTACCAGTACCGAATAGATTTCCAAACGGCCAATTACCATTAGCGCCGTTAAAAAATATTTGGCGCCATCGGGTAAATGCAGGAAGTTGCTCACCGGGCCAACAGTTCCGAATCCCGGGCCAATACCGGCCATACTTGTTGCCACTGCCCCAAACGAGGTTTTCAGGTCGTTTGTCCAAAGCATCATTATCATAGTGCCAATAATAAGTATGAGGTAGTAAAAAAGAACAAAAGTGAAAACGCGGTTAATGAGCTCGGGCTTCACCACGTTTTTGTTGTAGTGAACCACGCGAACAACCGTGCTCGACGAAAAATATTCTTTATAAAGTGTGCGTATACGCTTAAAAACAACAAGGTGACGGATAACTTTTACACCACCTCCGGTTGATCCAGAAGATGCGCCGATCAACATCAGAATAGCAATTATACCAATAGATTGTAGTGGCCACTGCAAATAATCGGCAGTGGCAAACCCGGTTGCGGTAATAATGGAAACCACCTGGAAAAAGGCATAACGGAAAGCCGGCTCAAATCCCAAATCCTGGTGATGAAAGAAAAGTGACAGTGTAATGATCGTTCCGGCAAGCAATATTATTTTTAAATACAACCGGAGTTCTTCATTCTTAAAAGCAGTTTTAAAATCGCCCCGTAACCAGAAAACGTGTACCACAAAGTTGATTCCCGAAAGCAGCATAAAAAAGGTTACCGTGTATTGAATAAATGGCGAGAAGCCGGCCAGACTATCATTCTTTGTGGAGAAACCACCGGTGGCAATGGTTGCAAACGAATGACAAATGGCGTCGAACAGCGACATGCCGCCTATCCATAAAATAATGGTTTCGGCAAAGGTTAGCCCCATGTAAATGAGCCATAATCGGCGCGCCACTTTGCGTATGCGTGTCGATACTTTTTCGGTGGCTACGCTCGACACCTCGGAGTAAAACAGGTAAATACCGTTAATTTTCAGAAATGGCATAATGGCTACCACCAAAACAATAATTCCCATTCCGCCAATCCAGTGGGTTTCGGCGCGCCAAAACAAAACACTTTTGGGCAGAGCTTCAATGTTGGCCAAAATCGATGATCCGGTTGTGGTAAATCCTGAAATCGATTCGAAAAAAGCATTGGTAAAATTCGGGATACTACCGGATAGCAAATAGGGGAGTGTTCCAACCAAAGCCATTACTACCCATGCCAGCGTTACAATAATGAAACTCTCGCGCAACGAAGGTTCTACCTGCCGTTGTTTTTTTGAAAGCAGGTTTAAAACAACTCCTAAACCAAAGGTGATTAGAAAAGTGTGCGACAGATCGCTAAAAACGCTCTCTTTGTATATAAATGCGACAATAAGAGCATAGAGCATAAATAGACTTTCGAACGTAATTACGATTGAAATGATGTGTAAAATTAAAGCGATATTTATTTTACGGTGCTTCATTTATTACAAAATGGTATTTATAAAAGTGGCAATGAATTATAAAGTTACTGCTTTACATTTTTTACAGTATCGTTCTTAAAATGCTTTTACTTTCGAATTAGAAGCGTTGCGATAGTTGTATAAATTTACAAAATGAAATAGTGATAGGCCAATCGATATCACCCCCAAATTTTCGGGATAATACAGCAATCCGAAATTTTATGCAGAGAAATTGGGTGGTGGGAGGTTGGTGTGATGAATAAGAATATGCTTAAAAACTGCAGTATTAGTTCTTTTGCCTAAACTGTTTAAATTTCTGGGGAAGGTTACGAATGTTGTGTTTATCAGCAGAAATGAAAGAGTTTTGTTGTCGTTATCTTCCAGATTTTCCAGTAAGGATTCACACAAATCAAAATCCGGCGACACAATACATTCTATTTCTGCTGTGCCGGTTTCTGTGGTGAAACCATTGTCTTTTGTTGTAAAAGTATTGTCTCCCGAAATCTGTAGTATCCCTGTCAGAAAATAAATTAAAAGCAGTGTGAACAGTGCTCTCAAAACTTAGCTTTTAAAATTATACGGCAAAGTTAGATTCTCTTTTTCAGTTGCAGTATCCTACTGTATTAATAGTGCTGAAAATTGAGGTTTATTTAACTCCGTTTTTGTAAAGATACATTTTTTACAAAGTGTAAGTGGAGTATTTTTTTACTTCGCGTGCCATTTCGCGTGCTTTGCCATCGGTAATCTGGTTTAGGCGTTTCCAGAATTCAGGGCCATGATTTTTAATTTCGGTATGTACCAGCTCGTGCAACAAAATATAATCGATAAGCGATGTTGGCAGTTTTATCATTTGCAGGTTAAGGCTAATATTGTTTTGCGAGGAGCAGCTCCCCCAGTTTCGGCGGTTGTTGCGTATGCTAACTTTGTTGTAGGTAAAACCGTACTTTTGCGCCAGTTGGTTGAGCCTTGTTGGTAGCAGCCTTTTGGCTTCAAAACGGTAAACCGAGGTGAGAACCTGTTCGATATATGCCAGCGCCTCGTCTGACCCGGGATTGTTAACTAAAATAGTAATATTGCCGGCATCGGTTTTTACCGTGTTTTTTTCACCGGCTACAATTTTAATCTTGTGGAGTTTTGTCTCCATCTCATGGCCTGTTTTTATGGGAGTTACACGAGCCTGCATTTTGTTTTGTTGTTGCTGAATCCAGGCCTCGTTTTTAACCACAAAAGCCAGTGCTTCTTTTGCCGAAATAAAAAAAGGAAAAGAAACTAGTACAGATTTGTCGGGTTTTACGCTAAGCTTTATATTTTTGGAGCGTTGGTTTTGCGAAAAAGTTACTTCGCCTATGTGTTTCAGTTGAACTACTTGCTTGGCCATACGTTATTGTTACAAATAAAAAATCAAAGATATCAATCATGGGAAATAAAAAAATGGAGGTGTTTGTAAACCTCACTAAAAAAGATATGGTTGTTTCCGTTGAAGAAAAAATTCTTCCGGATAGCCTGGTATTTGAATCATTAAATCCTTTTCCCGGGTACTACCATGAATTGCCAACCGATGCCGGGTCGATGTATATTTACCTGATACTGGATAAACAATACCCGCTCGAAGAAGTATTAAGAGCAACTCAGGCCATTGAAAAACTATACAATTGGAATTTTGATGCCGGCAAAGCTTACATGACAATTGGTTCAACATTTTTAAATGCCATTCGTGTTCGGCATTTGCCATCGATTGACCTTTTGGTAAAAATACAAGAAGCTTATGAAAAGCAGGGCATTCATTTCTTAATGAAAAAGAAACTTCAGGGAAGACTGGAAGCCAATGTGAAAATTGTAAAGTTCCTTGAATTGGAGCAGCTTGATGAAGGTATTTTTCTAAATGTACAGGATCCAACTTTTGCGTATATTGAAATTCCGAAATACCTGAAAGACGATGAATTTGTAAAAGTTTCGATGGATGTGAAATACAACTGGACAGGACACGAGTTTGATGCTGCCAGCGCTTCGTTTTATATTAATGGATTTTTGATGGAAGCTGTGCGTATTTTCTCAGATAAAATGGACCTTGATTACCTGCGAGACATTCAAAAACTGTATGTCGAAAAAATGGATTAATACGTATTACAAAACGAATATACAGGCGGCACCTTTGGTAGCTGCCTTTTTTTTGCTTTATTCCGGTCAATATGTTAACCTACTTTTTTTAGTACCTTTGGTTTATATTGTTAAAACAGTAAATGTTATGCAAATCAGATCCCGTTTAATGGTTTTAAGCCTGCTTTTATTTTTTGTGTGTACCATAGTTTCGTGCAATAAAAAAAAGGATAGCCCTACAATTAAAACCGAAGTGGTAAGTCGTGGTACGGTGGTAGCTTCCTTTATTTGCCCTGCAAAAGTAGAGCCTGCAAGCATTGTTTCAGTGGTTAATCCTACCCGTAATTCAATTACCGCAGTATATAAAACTGCCGGACAAAAGGTGGAGAAGGGAGAGCTGATTTTGCAACTTGACAAAACAAATATTCAGGAAGAGATTGCACGCTTAAAAAACCAATTGCAGCAAAAACAAAATGTTCTTGACAAGAACAAGCTAAATGCAAAAAGTGCCGAACTTGATTTGGACTATAGCGCCGAAGCTAAAAAAGCACGCATTTTAAAATTGAAATCAACATTGGAGCAACAAAATAAATTGCTCGAAGCGGGAGGAACCTCTTCGGCCAGGGTAGAGCAAATTAAGCAGGATATTGCCTTAGCAGAAAGGGATTTAGACAATCAGGCCGAAAAGAATGAAATCCGGCTGAAACAGCTGCAAATGGATCAGCAAAACCTTGAATTGCAAATTGCCTCGTTTAAACAAAATTTAGCCAGCCAGCAGGAAATGTTGCGTAAAACAACTGTAAAAGCACCTGTTTCGGGAACCATTGTTGAACTGGCCGGTAATATTGGCGAAATTGTTTCAATTGATGAGGCTTTAGTTCAAATTGCCGACGACACGGCATTTAAATTGCTGGCAACAGCCGGTAAAAATAAAATCGACCATATTCTTCCCGGGGGGCCAGTTAACATTAATATTGACGGTGAAAAAATTAAGGGAAGCATTGGCAATGTAACTGTAGACGATGTTGCAGAGTGGGTTCAGTTTGATGTTTTTGTTGCAGCAGATGGACAAAACAAACTGAAAAAAGTGAGTGAAACAGAAGTGGAGGTAATTGCCAACGATAAGGAAAATGTTTTGAGAATAAGAAAACTACCAGGCATGGTTTTAACAAAACATATTGATGTGTTGCTGCAAAAAGGGGATGAAACCATTCGCACCGAAATAGTACTGGGAACCATCGGAAAAGATTATTGTGAAGTTATATCCGGCGTTAACGAAGGTGATATTGTTCTTTTAGCACATCCGGCCTCGGTGCAAGAGCTGGTGGTTAAGCAATAAATTAAGTTTCTGATTAAGTGGAATGGGGGTTTGCTGGTTACCCTTTTTGTCTTATTTGTTCCAATTTTGCTTCGTCGATAATATGGATAAAGGACTTGTTCATTTTAATGATTTTTTCGTCCTGAAATTCTTTTAATAAACGGGTAACACTTTCGCGCGAGGTGCCAATTAGTGCTGCAAGCTCAACTTTTGTAATGTTAAGGTTAAAGGGATTTTCTCCGTAAACACTATTTCTAAAGTAGAAAAGTGTACTGGCCAGTCGACCCGGTACTTGTTGCTGTACATTGTTTACCAGCCGGTCGTAGTAATTCATTTCATCTTCAAAAATATAAGAGATAACCTCTGATGCAAATTGGCAGTTTTTGCTTAATAATGCACTAAACTTATCAATGTCGATAAAACAAACTTTGGTGGGGGTAAGTGCAGTAGCCGAAATGTAAAATTGTTTGGTTTTTTTATTGAGGTTATTAATTCCCAGGTAAGCACCTTTTTTCGAAATGCTCAGGATGTAGTCTTTCCCGCCGATGCCTTTTTTGCTGAGTTTTACAAAACCTTCGCGAATATATACAATGTGATTGGCCGGTGAACCTTCTTTAAAAATTAACTCCCCTTTTGAAAATTCAGTTTGCAAACAACCTTTTTCCAATACTTCCAGTTCTTCGTGGCTTAGAATTGCCACAACGCTCGACTTTATCTTACAGTTTCTGCAACTTTCTTTTTTTATCTCCATTTCTAAATCGTGTTGTCAGGCCTAATATAATCCTCAATTTTTAATTTGTGCTCAAAAAGATGTGATATAAATCACTGCAGACAGGGTAATAAAAGGTTGAAATAAACTAAAAATATCTCACAAAGAGCGTGTAAATGCCACGCCTAAAAGCGCACAAAAGTTCATATAAGTCAGTATTTTTACTCATGAGATTAAGTAAAATTTTTAAATCAAATAAATCATGAAAAAAGCACTCGTATTAGTTTGTTACAACTTAGGACTTTGGGGGATATTAGGATTTTTTGCAACATTAATTTTAGGTTTTCTCTCATGTTGTGCTAATTTGTCGGAAAATGTATTTTTCGGCTTCCTCGCTTTCTTTGCAGTTAGCGGAATTGTTGCTTCAGCATATTGTGTATCAAAAGGCTGCAGGAAAATTGTGGAATAATTCAATAAAGAATACTGAAAATAGAAAAAACGCCTTTTTAAAAGGCGTTTTTTTTTTAGCAACCTCCTACCTCTCCCTGATCTCCATGAGACTCAAGTTCAAGGTTTTTTTCCTGCAATAAGGGATACGTTAATTCCCACTTTTTCCATCCTCCATCGAGGAAATAAATATTTTCGTAACCTAGTTTTTTTAAGGTTTCTGCGGCAAGAATACTTCTGCTGCCTTTTTTACAATACAACACAAATAGTTCGCTTTTCTCAGGATAATAAAATCCTGTACTTTCCCAAAATTCCTCTTTCCCGATGTTGAACTCAAGCGTGCCTCTGGGTATATTTACCGATCCGGGTATATAACCATGGTTGTGTTCGCCCGGCTCCCTCACGTCAATAAGGTTAAACATTTCAAAACTGTCAATTTTTGTTTTTAGTTGCTCTACAGTTAATGTTGCCAGGTTCTGGCTTGCTTGCTCAACCATCTCGTCAACCGAGTTGTATGAGGTAGTTTTATCACAAGCTGCAAACAATGCCATACCAATAATTAGAATAAATATTTTTTTCATGTCTGTAAATTTTATCGTGATGTTTACTCTTCTACTTTTTGTTTTTTTAGCTCTGCTTCTACGCTAATTTTCTTTTTCAATAGTTCTTTTTCGGCCAGTCGTTTATCGGTGGTATCAATTATAAATCCTTCTACCCCGGTAATTTCACCGTTTCTAATCATCGGCGAAATGGTTAATGTATGGTAGCCAAAGCTTCCGTCTTTACAAATTCGTTTTACTTCGCCATGCTTTATGGTTTCACCCTGCAAGGCTTTCTCAACCGATTTTTCAAGCTCGTGAAAATCTTCTTCGGTACGGCTTAAGCGATAATGTTTGCCTACAATTTCGGTGGGGGAATTGTAGTTGTATAGTTTTGCCCAGGCCTCGTTAACTTCGCTAAACAGTCCGTCTTTTGAAATGGCAAAATAGCCAACGCCGCTTGATGAAATTGCATCGCGGAAACGGAAATCATCGGATGATTTGGCTCCTACATTTTTTTGTGCAGCTACCAGAGCGTCGTCCAGAAACTCGCTTTTGTCTTTTGCCGATTTAAACTGAGCTTTTGTTTTTAAGAGGGCAATTTCAATATCATTCGCCAGTCGCTCTTTAATGGTTTCATCATCCATTTCTTCCCACCCTGTAACCATTGCTTTTATTGACGAAAGTGGTTTGTGCCCAGTGGTAGTTAAATAGATATGCGCAATTATAAACGAGAATAAAAGAAAAGCACCAAAGGTGTGAAAAAATGCAACCAGTTGCAGGCTCTCCAACTCGAAACCCTTAATGGGGTAGTTGAAATACAGGTATAAAAAACCGGAAATTACCTGAACCGGAATAACCAGGATTTTTAATCCCAGATAAATTAATCGCTGCAGCGGATTAAATTTATTGTATACCAGTTTTTTTGTGGGGTGCGAAGCGCCTTTAAATATTCCAAGTACGTAATAATCAATTTGGGCTTTTATAAGCTGTGTGGTTGGAATATACTGCCTCCATTCGCCTATTGAAAAATGCCAGAAAATGGCAAAAATAATGAGAACCAAAAAGGCCCAGGCTGTAAGGTTATGTATTTTTACAGCTGCTTCGTAACCCAGTAAATTGTAGGTGCTGTGTATTTCAAAACCTGTAACTACTAAAATGAATATAAACAAGGCTTGCGACCAGTGCCAAAATCTCTCGAATAATTTATAGATATATACTTTTTTCACTTGAATATAATTTAGTTAATATTTGTATTTCAAACATATATGATCTCTGTTAAATATTTGATGGTCGATACCCGTGGAACTCGCATGATTAATTTATTTATATCCTTTTGTGTTCCTTAGGCCATGCTCCTTTCATTGGATTATAATTGTTTGTTATCTATGGTGTAAAATGAAACCTGCATGATTTAAATTATTTGCCTGTGTGTGCAAATTTCTCCCGTGATTCATTTGTTCAATATGGTTTAATGTTCATCTTTTTGGTTTCGTGTAAGAATACGAAGCGCACCGTGGGCAAATACAAATAACAGGATGAAGGCAATCATTGAGAAGCCGCTAATGTCGAGAAAACGGTTGTAGTCGCGCCCGGGAAGATAAAAATCGTTGAGGCTGGCCAAACGGCTGTCGGTTCTCGAGTGGCAATCTTTGCAGCTAAGCGATTCTTCTTTGGGCGCTACCATATGGTTTAAAGGCCAATACATTTCAGTTTCAATAAAATCGTATTCGCCGCTGTAAGGCAGGCCAAGGTAGTCCATTCCTGCCTTTGAGGCTTCGTCCCAGTTAAAATCGAGCCAATAAGCGCTATCGCCTTTTGCAGTCGACCAAAGCTTGGGCTGTATTAATGTTTGGTATTTTGTGTCGTAAATTTGCTTTCCGCGGTGTACCTTAACCGGCCATATCTTGGAGGGGCTTGTGCTTTTCTGTTTACTGCCTTTATCGTTGTATGACCCGTCGAGCGAATTCATCTGAACCGGGATGGTATCAATTTTATCTGTTATAAGCTGATGGTTGGCAATACCGTTAAACCAGTAATATTCGGGTTTTACATGGTCGTCGTACACAAAAGTTCCTTTTATCGACAGGTAATTGTGATTCCCATCTGCATCATTTTCATGTTTTGGGTTCCCATCGTCATCTAAAACTCCGGCAGTAGACCAGTCCCAAATCATTTTAGTGCTGTTTGCTTTTGCATAGCTTGGGATATGACAGGTTTGGCAGGCGATCCTAAGGTTATGCTGGTTTAATAGGTTGTCGGTATGTGGTTCAGCGGTGTGGCATTGCTCGCAAGTAGCGCGGTTTTTGTTTTCTGATGATAAAGCATAAAGCTTTCCTGCCATCTGGTGGTTTTCGGTAACATGGCAGTCAACACAGCTCATATCTTCGCCATCAACAGCCATATGTACATCAATTTTTTTTGAGGCATCAAGCAGTGCTACCTCCAAATCTCCGTGTTTTACATTGTTGCCGCCACCGCCCCAAAAGTGGCATACTCCGCAGTTTTCGCGTTTGGGAGAACCTACGTTGCGGGCCACATACGAAAGGTTAACACTTGCCGCCGGATAGCCTGCCGCTCCTTTTCCCTTTTCATAGGTTCCCGAGTTGTCGTGGCATACCAGACAGTCGATGTTTTTAGGTTCGTTAAAGTCAAACGATTGGTCTTTCCAGCCGTAACCAATGTGGCAACGGGTACAGGTTGCCTCGCTACCCGATATGCCAATGCAAAAGTTATTGAGTATATTTTTTTTGCCAACGGGCACTGCACCTTTGCCTGCTAAAACTTCGGTTCGTTCCCAGTTCCAGTGGCTGGTGGCCATAATTTCTTCATCGCGTTTGTTGTGGCACGAGATACAGGCTTCGGTTACCTGGTGGGCATTTTCAAAATCTTGCTGTAAAATTTCAAAAGAGTTATGATTGGCAATCGAACTCATTTTCCGGTCTTTTTTCCAGGTGTAGTTTATAACGTTAATCCTGGTATCAACCGAATCCTTCTCAATGGCATTCACCGATTCAAAACCAATGGCTAAAAAGAGTAATAAACAGTAGGTTGTGTATTTCATGATTTAGTGAATATAAGTTCAGTATAAAAGTATCAATGAGTAGCATATGTTTGTTACGTTTGGGTGTGCGAATTGCCGTAAAAAAGTTTGATGTGGCTCAATAAAAAATTGAACTACATCAGTTTAAAATATGATTTGAAACATGTTATGCTCGCTAAAATCTTTCTATTTTTAGCCTCTTATGAAAAGTATATATTCAAATAGTTGTACGGTTTTTAGCAGGAGGGAGTGCTGTTTTGACAAACTTACAGCAGAAGAGCGGAAAATAATTGATGAGAAAAAAATTACCTTAACCTATAAAAAGGGCGAGAATATATGTAAGCAGGGAGCCTTTGCGTCGCATATTATATTTTTAAAAGACGGTTTGGCCAAGGTGTATCTCGAAGGAAAACCTAAAAATTTAATTTTGAAAATTTCTCCACCCGGAAATTTAATAGGTTTGCCTTGCATTTACGATGGTAATAATACTTTTCTGTATTCGGCCACAACTTATATCGATTCAGAGGTGGAACTCATAGAAATTGAGTTGTTTAAAAAAATGATACTGCAGAATCCGAAATTTGCTTTTCAGGTAATTAATGTTTTAAACGAAAATACCGTGCAAACCTATGGCCGTTTTTATTGCTTTACCAATAAGCAAATGCACGGACGAATGGCTGATATTCTGCTTTGCTTGTCGCAGCGTATTTTTAAAACTGATGCGTTTAATTTGCCATTGTCGCGTTCTGATTTGGCTGAGCTTACGGGAATGAGCACGGAAAGTGTGATTAGGGTTATGAAAGATTTTAAGGACGATGGTTTAATTCGGTTTGAAGGAAAAGATGTAGAACTACTGGATGTGGAGAAATTGGTAACCATTAGTCAGCTGGGCTAAAAACCACTATACCTCTTCCGGTAAATTCGCTTATGGAAGCGCATTAAAAGTATATCCGAAACTGTATTCCTGCCTGGTAGTTTTTTTTACAATCAAACGGAGCCTGTTAAAATTCCTGGTGAAACAACTCACAGAATCGAATTCTGTTTATTTTTTCAATTCGCGAAGCTCCAACCAAAAAACTGGTTTCTTCATTTGATGAATTATTATCACTGGCTAACGTTCCGGCAACAATTCCGATTAAGCCTATCGTTGCTCCTGGTATTGCAAGAATCTTTTTTTTCAAATCTGAAGCTTTATTATTGCAGTATGAATTTTCAGGAAAGGTTTGGTGCAGTTGCTGCATCGTGTAGTTGTTTTGGGCATATACAGCAAAGATGAACAGGCAGTAGAAATCAAGCTACTAAACGAAAATACATAGCTGTTTTTAGCCTGCTAAGCACAATATATTAATCAATAGTTCGATACGGAAACTGCCGCCTTCTAATTAGATAGAAGATCGGATTCATCCGGAATATACGGTTGCCGATAAAGCTGCTCGAACCATTTGTTCAGATTCTCTCTCCCAACGTAGGATGAGTCTTCATCAATTATATAATAACTGTCAGACTGTTAATGTGTACTGTTGAGGGCGCTAATGTGCTTTTAGTCAGCTGGATAAAAGCAGCTTGAGTTTTTTGTATTAATCATAATTAGCAAATTGCTTAGTAGTAGTAGGTCAAATGCTGATTTAAAATCAGCAATCGGGCGTATTACTTTGGGTTTGTTAAACGTGTAAATTTTGTGCCATAAAAGTACTTTAGTAACAGGTTTAATTATGTTTGAACCTTTTTTAATAAGTTTTACAAACCTTTCAATAACGTGTATCTTAATTTT
Organism: uncultured Draconibacterium sp.; assembly: GCF_963676735.1. Taxonomy (NCBI): domain Bacteria; kingdom Pseudomonadati; phylum Bacteroidota; class Bacteroidia; order Marinilabiliales; family Prolixibacteraceae; genus Draconibacterium; species uncultured Draconibacterium sp. The sequence continues at coordinate 5,250,105 of NZ_OY781464.1, forward strand.
TGCCGATAGCTATTATTGTGCATAAAATTTAGCCCGGGAAAGGTAGTTTGCCAAAGCGGCATCCAAATCAAACCTAACGAATATGGATACCAAATTATCATCTGTTCATAAATCCTGTATTATGAGAAGCTTATTTAATTGTGCAGTTTTTGCAAATTTGCAAAAGCATGCCAGGCCTGCTATTGTGTTGTTGTTAACTTTAGCATTGTTGGCTATTTCCTCTGTTGTAAATGCCCAGGCTGTAATTCGGGTTACGGGCGAAACCACTATTTGTGAAAATGAGACTACGACCCTTGACGTGATAATCCCGGGAGGAGTATCGCCTTTTACAGTGGTGTTTTCTGATGGAACAAATGATTCTACTATAACCAACTATACCAGTAATCCCAACCCGGAGAGCGCGACTTATGGAGGTGCTCCAATAGAAGTTTCGCCGCTTGTTAGCACCAACTATCAGTTAATAAGTGTTACTGATGCTAATAATTTCTCACTACCCATTGATGAAACACCTGTGGGTGTTACGGTAAATCCTTTGGTTAAAAATCTGGTTGTAACGGTAAATGCAGGAAATCCTATTTGTCCAGGTGTTAATTTTACTATTACGGTAAGTGGTGACAATTTGCAAAGTGCAGAGCTTTGGAATGCTGCTGAAACTGAAAAAGTTGCCGATCTGCCTTCGTCTACGGTATCCATTTCTGGCGCTACCGATTTTTATATTCATGCCATAAGCAATGGCGATTGCCAGATTTCACAGCTCTTGTCGCTTTCGCTCGAATCGGTTTTGCCTGAAATTACTTGCCCGGGTAATGATACCTTAAATCCACTTGCAAATTGCCAGGTTGAATTGCCTGATTATATTTCTGCAACAACTTTTTCGGATAATTGTACGGCAGAGGGTGCTATCACAGTAACACAAACACCCGCTGCCGGTAGTACTTTAACCGGCGATGAAACTACGCAGCTGGTTACCATGACAGCAACGGATGAAGTGGGCAACGAAAACTCCTGCTCCTTCAGCGTCACACTTATCGATTCAGAAAACCCAGTTATTACAGGAACGGCAACCAGCCAAACGGTAAACAGCAATAATGGTAATTGCGGTTATGTGGTGTCGGGTGCAGAATTCGACCCCACAACTTTTTCGGATAATTGTACCGTAAGCAAAGTAACCTACAATATTAATGGAGCAGGAGAATTCGGCTCCGATCAGAGTACCACGCTCGATGGAGTTACCTTGTCAGGAGGCGCCAATACTATTGTTTGGACCGCTTACGATCAGCATAATAATACCGCTACCTGGCAGTTTACCATCACAATTGAAGATAACACGCCACCTTCTTTTGATAATTGTCCTTCAGCAGATCAGCAACTGGCAACAAACGCCGGAGATTGTAATGCGGTTTTACCCGATTATGTTAGCCTACTCTCCATAACAGCAAGTGATAATTGCACGGCAGCAGAAGACATGGTTTTCACGCAATCGCCCGAAGCAGGAACCTCATTAACAGGAGGACATAACTCGGAAGAAACAATTACGATAACTGCCGATGATGGCAATGGAAATACGGTAGACTGCAGTTTTACTGTTGTTGTTAAAGACGAAACCAGTCCTTCAATACAGGATTTGCCCGCAAATATTTCGGTTAATAACGATGCTGACCAGTGCGGAGCCGTTGTTTCGTGGACTGCGCCAACCCCTGCTGATAACTGCCTTAATCCCGTCATTGCACAAACGGCCGGACTTACCTCCGGAGAATTATTTCCTATTGGAACAACAACCGTTAGTTACCAGGCTACCGATGGAGCCGGGAATACGCATACCGAGAGTTTTACCGTAACGGTAAGCGATAATCAAAATCCGGAAATTGCATGTCCTGATGCTATTGCGGTAAGCGCTGATGCCGGAAAAGATTATGCAACGGTAACGTACTCCACTCCAAGTGGAACGGACAATTGTGCAGGAGCAACAACAACTCAAACCGCTGGATTGTCAAGTAATTCACAATTTCCTATTGGTACAACTATTAATACTTTTGAAGTTACCGATGCCGTAGGGAATACCAATTCGTGTAGTTTTTCGGTTACCGTTACGGATACTGAAAAACCGGTAATTTCAGGTTGTCCTGAAAATATTTCGGTTAATAATGATAATGGCGAATGCGAAGCCGTGGTGACCTGGCTGGCTCCATCGGCAAGCGACAATTATTCGCCTCTTGATAGCATGAGCTGGAGTATTTCTCATGCTTCGGGAAGCTCGTTTCCGGTTGGTACAACAACCGTTACCTACACCATAACTGATGAGGCGGGAAATGAAAGTTTGCCATGCAGTTTTACAATTACAGTTACCGATAATGAAAAACCGGTGCTTACAAATTGCCCTGGAAATCTAAGCAGAACAAGTAACGAAGGAAGCTGCATTGCCGATGTGTCGTGGACCGAACCCAATGTTAGCGACAATTGCACCGCTGTTCCATCAATTATCTGGGAGAAAAGCCACAACCCGGGCGACGAATTTAATTTGGGAACTACTGTGGTAACGTACACTGCTGAAGATGAGTACGGTAATGTTAGCGATGTTTGCAGTTTTACTGTTACGGTAACCGACGACCAACGCCCTGTTATTGCCAACTGCCCCACTGATATAACCCAAAGTGTTGACCAGGACAGTTGTAATGCCATTGTTACCTGGACGGAGCCAACGGCAACCGATAATTGTGCCGATAGCGGATCGTTAACCTGGACCAAATCGGCCCTACCAGGCGCAACATTTGATGTGGGAACAACAACAGTAAGCTACACCGTTGAAGATACCAGTGGAAACACCAGCAATACCTGCAGTTTTGATGTTACAATTGTTGACAGCGAGGCACCTACTGCCGTTTGCGCCGATTTAACGTTAAATCTCGATGCCTCGGGCGAAGCGGTTATTACTGTGGCCGATATCGATAATGGCTCAACAGACAATTGCACGGCTCCGGAAAACCTTATTAAATCAATCTCCAAATCAACTTTTACCTGCGCCAGTATAGGTGCAAACACGGTAACATATATTGTAAAAGATTTGTCTGGAAATGCCGATACATGCACCGCAACAGTAACCATAACTGATAACAGCGCTCCGGTAATTAATGCCAAAGCAACCACCGTTGATCGTAATATAAATACCGATGCAGGAGCTTGCAATTTTACGGTTAAAACCAGCGAACTCGATCCAACAGTAACCGATAATTGTTCGGGAGCTGTTCTTTCGTATGAAGTTACTGGCGCAACATTGCTCTCGGGTACCGGAACTATAAAAGGAAAAGTGCTGAACGTTGGCGACAACCTAATAACCTGGACTGCCAGCGATGGAACAAATGACGAGCTTGCTCCGCTGCAATTTACAGTTACCGTAGTAGACAACCAGGAACCTGTTATTTCAAGCATTGCCAATCAGTTTCGTGCAACTACTGATGCTTGCACTTATATTATTCAAGGCGATGAAATGGTGCCAACATTTTCTGATAATTGCGGCGACGGCAACTTAACCATCTCTTATAAAATTAACAGTAGCGACTGGGTTTATGCTTCAACATTAAACGGTGAGGTAATTAGCAAAGGCATAAATACAATAACCTGGCGTGCCGACGATGGTGCCAATATAAAAACCATTTTGTTTAGGCTTACCGTTGAGGATGAAGAAGCGCCCACGATTTCATCAATAAACAATATAAGCACTACAGTAAGTAATGGTTGCGCGGCAACTGTTAGCTGGACTACACCAACTGTAACTGATAATTGTGATTCGGCTCCGGGCCTGCAAAAAATAGCCGGTCCGGCAAGTGGTACTAATCTTAATGTTGGGGTTTATACCGTTATTTATCGGGCAAGCGATGAGGATGATAACACTTCAGAAATGTCGTTTACAATTACTGTTGCCGACCTGGATGCGCCGATTGTAGTTTGTCCTGAGGGTAGTACTCCGGAAGTGCCGTTTGAAGAAGATGCCGGTGAAGGACTGTGTTTCTTCACTGTTCCTGACGATCGTTTTGATCCGGACACCATAGTTGAAAACTGTGATTATACCTTAACCAATAGTTTTGATGGCACGGCAACCCTGGTTGGGAAACAGTTACCCGTTGGCGAACATACTATTCTTTGGATTGCTGAAGATGATGCTGCCAATGCCGACACCTGTGCTATTTACGTGCGAATTGTTGATACCCAATATCCAACTTACGAGCTTGTATCGGGCAGTTTTACCCGTAATACCGATCCGGGCGAATGTTACTATACCATTCCGGGGCCTGATTTCGATCCAAAAAATCTGAATGACAATTGTGGTATTGATACCGTGCATTACGAAATAACAGGTGGCGATCTTGCTGAACCTGTAACCGGAGCAAATTCCCTGTCTAACCTTCCTTCATTGGCGCCAAGTACAACTGCCTATTCTATAAAATGGACAATTACCGATGAAAACGACCTCACGGTTCAATCGACTCCGTTTACCATTTTAGTTCGAGATATTGAAGGCCCAACATTTACCTGTTACGGAAACGAATCGAGACAGGCGACCGATGGCTGCGAATATACCATTAGCGGAACAGAGCTTGACCCGAACAACCTGAATGACAACTGCGACAACCCGGAAGACCTTGTTCTTACCTATACTATAAATGGAACTCCGGGCACTGGAAGCCTTAACGGTATTACACTTGACATAGGTACACACACCATTGTTTGGACAGCTACCGATAGTAAAAACAATACCACCAGCTGTACTTTCAAACTTTTTATTTACGATGGCGAAGATCCGGCTATCAGCACCATTCTTGATCAGGCAAAACCTGTTGATGAAGGCAGGTGTTACTACGAGGCAAAAAATGGCGAGTTTAACCCTACTGTAAGCGATAATTGCGGTAGTGTCACTCTGGTAAATATGCTGAATAATTCCAGTACCCTTGATGGCTACCAATTCCCGGTTGGGCCAACAACTGTTATTTGGCGAGCCACCGATTCGTCAGGTCAAACCAGCGAAATGAGTTTTGTTGTTACCGTAAATGAAAACGAACCACCTACATTCGATCTGGCTGCATCGGCCACAAAAGATGCAAACAGTAATTGCGTATACCGCGTGGTTGGAACCGAGTTCGACCCCACCAATATGGACGACAATTGTAGCTCGGTTTTTAATGTTACCAACGATTACAACAATTATAAAACCCTGGCTGATGCCGAATTCCCGGTTGGAACAACAGTGGTAAACTGGACAATTACCGACCAGCGTCTGAATAGCCATACCGAAACTATTACCATTACTGTTGAAGACAACGCTGCTCCAACAATTATGTGTCCGGCGTCTTCTTATGTTCGTATTTTTGATGATGGCCAAATTTATTACACTGTCGGAACCGATGAATTTCAACCAATTGTAGAAGATAATTGCGGCATATCATCATACACACATAATTACAACGGTGGGGGCACTTCGCTTACCGGCGTTCAGTTGCCAGAGGGTACACACACCATAAAATGGACAGCTACCGACGAAAGCAATAACTCTACTTCGTGTGATGTGGTTGTGCATGTTACCAATTCTACCTATCCACCTATTACCTGCGCCGGAAATTACAGTGTAAATACCAATAATGGCGTTTGTACATTCGATGTTACCACTACCGATTATGATGCAACATCAACTTCGCCGGCAGCTATAATTACCAATAATATTACAGATACAGCAAGCCTTTCAGGACATACTTTTAGCGAAGGAATAAACTATATAACATGGACGGCCACTCATGTAGTTGGCGAATATACTTACGAAACAACCTGCCAGTCGTATCTAATTGTAACCGATAACGAAGACCCTGAAATTACTGCCCCAGCAGATATTTCAACCGCTAACAACGATGGCTGCTATGCTTCCGGAGTGAGCCTGGGAACAGCAGTCACCAACGACAATTGTGGAATTAGTTATACCACGAACAACGCTCCCTCGCATTTCCCAATCGGAACAACTACTGTTACCTGGTGGACCTACGATGTTAATGGAAACTATTCATCAGATGTGCAGTTGGTAAACGTTACCGATGAGGTTGCACCCTCACTTTCGTGTACAGGTGCAGTATGTCGTGAAGCCGACGACCTCACGGCTACCCATTATGCCGTGAATGGTAAAGAATTGGATTTATACAGTGTTTACGATTGTTCAGGAGTAACAATAACCAACAGCTACAACGGTTCAAGCACCCTGGCTAATGAAAATATTCCGGTAAGCGGTTCGCCTTATACCATCACCTGGACTGCAACAGATACCGCCGGAAACGTGTCAACCTGCGATATGGAGTTATCAATTTATGCTACCGATGCACCATCCGTAACATGCCGTGCTGATATCTCTGTGGCTACTAATGCTGGCATTTGCAGTTATACCGTTCAGGGCGCAGAATTTGATATTCAACCATACGCCGGCTTCTCCGGAACATTAACAAATAATATTACTGAATCAGCAAGCCTTGCCGGTGCTGTGCTCGATAAAGGTGCGCATACAGTTATTTGGACAGCCACCGAAAACGGCTTTTCAAATACTTGTTGCGAATACACCATTACAGTTTACGACAACGAGGACCCTGTACCAACCTGGCCCGAAGATCTTGAAGTAAATATCTCATCTGGTTGTTCGTATACTTTTGAAACGCTTGGAACACCAACATTTACTGATAATTGCGATGACAATGCAACCATCCAGTCGCGAACATACCGAAGCCCCTCGGGTAATACTTTCGATATTGGAACTCACAGCGTTTATTGGTGGGCACGCGATACGCACGGAAACGAAGTGAGCCACACGCAAAACGTAAAAGTTAACGACAATATTAGCCCCGTTATCGATTGCCCGGGCAGTCGTTATTATGCCGAGTTCGATAATTTATCGGTTACGTATTTTACCATTACCGGAGTTTATTCGTACCGGCCAGATGCCAGTGACAACTGCGATTTGAAGTCGTACATCAACGATAAATCAGGAACCTATACATTGCACGGACAGCGTCTGGAAGAAGGCGAACATGTAATAACCTGGACTGCCACAGATTATAGTGATAACACCGACGTGTGTAGTATAAACTTTACCATTTACGATTCGTTTGATCCGCTTTTTGATTGTGAAGATTACGCCGCTAAAAATTCAACAACCGACGAGTGCGGCTACCTTGTAACTGCCGATGAACTGGATGCTGAATGGACTTCAATTTCAGTTGTGCCGGGTAGAACGCTGATAAATGATTTTAACGGAACCGGAACACTGGCCGGAGAAGTAATTCCAATCGGACAAACCATTATTAAATGGACCGCCTCGCAAACCATTGATGGCACAACTTATACCGACAGTTGTTTCACAACTATTGATGTAGACGATAACCAGGTGCCAACAGCCAGCTCGTGGCCGGCTGATATTACTGAAGATATCGACCCCGGCACATGTTACGCCACTAACATAACCCTTGGCTCCCCGGTTGTAAACGATAATTGCGATTCGGGCGATTTAACCATTACCAACAATGCACCCACCCAATACGCAGTGGGCGAGAACCAGGTGTTGTGGACCGTAACCGACAACGGCGGAAACCGTCTGACATATATCCAGAAAGTTACAATTACCGATAACGAAGGCCCCGTAATGTCGGCGTGTCCCGATAATATTGTTTTAACAGCAAGCGAAGAAGACTGTGAGGCTGTACACAACTGGACTCCACCAACTGCCTCTGATGCCTGTAGCGGTATTAAAAGTTTGTTACCCAATTATCCTCCGGGAACATCATTCCCATTGGGCGAAACTACGGTAACCTACACAGCCATCGATAATAAAGACAATGTTTCAACGTGCTCCTTTACGGTAACTGTAAACGATGAGGCACCAACTGTGTCGTGTTTAGCAGAAGATCAAACACGAAATACCGACCCGAATTCGTGCGAATATACCGTGTTGGGTAACGAATTCGACCCCACCGGAAGAACTGACAATTGCGGCATTAGCGAAGTGCGTTACCGCTATACCGACAAAACAGGGACACATACCGGAACCAATACGCTTTCGGGCGTACAAATAGAACGACCGAACAATGTTGAAGGCGCTGTTGTGCCGGTTACCATCACTTGGATTGTTACCGATGCCAGTAACCTTAAAGATTCGTGCTCTTTTGATTTGTCCATTATCGATAACCAGGGACCTGTTATTTCTGTGCCCGGAAACCAGGTGAGAGGAACAGATACTGGCAAAGATTATTATACCATTCAAGGCGGAGAATTCGACGATGTTGTAGCTACCGATGCCTGTGGAATTGTTACCAAACTGAATAACGAGCTTGGCCTTACAACCCTTGCCGGACAACACTTGCCGCTGGGTAACGATACCATTATGTGGTATGCCATTGATGATTATGGAAACCGAAGCGAAGCTTTGTTTTTTGTTCAGATTTTGGATGATGAGGCTCCAAGTGTAACATCAACACCGGGCGATTTTACAGTAACAACTTCAACCACAACTGGCGATTGCGAAGCTGTTGTAATATATACTGCTCCTGTTTTTGCTGATAATGTTGATGGAACAGATTTGGCAGGTACCTTAACTTCCGGAGCATCAACTGCAAGCGGTGAAACCTTTCCCATTGGCGATACCGATGTTGCTTATACTTATACCGATGCGGCAGGAAATTCAACGACAGAAACCTTTACTATCACTGTTGTTGACGATGAAGATCCAACCATAAGCTGTGTGGCAGGTTCGCCGTTTACCGAAACTACCGACGAAGATAAGGCCTATTATACCATTCAGGGAAGCGAATACGACCCTTCGTTTAGCGACAATTGTGGGGCTACCATTCGCAATAGTTTTAACAACCAGTCGAGCCTCGATGGCGCCCGAATTCCAATTGGCGATACAACTATTGTTTGGACGGTAACCGATAGCTACGGAAACACCGAAACTTGTTCGATTACCATCACTGTAGTTGATAATCAGAACCCTGATCCGCCAATTTGCCCTGAAGGAACTATTGCCCGAAATTCAACAATTGGCCTTTGTGGTTACCAGGTGGCAGGTGCCGAATACGACCCCTACAACCTGAAAGATAATCATGGAATTAGTAAACTTACCTATTCCATTGATGGTGGAGCAGAAGTTGGTACCGATAAAAATACAACCCTCGGGGGTATTGTCATTCCTGTGGGAACCACCGAAACACCCATCACTACTGTATTGTGGAAAATTTACGATTTAAGTAATAATGTTATTTCTACGTGCACATCAGAATTTACAATTACCGATAATGAAGCTCCGGTTATTACAACCGTTAGCGACATAATTCAGTCAACTGATGTTGGCTTAAATACCTATACCGTTAAGGCTACTGATAACTGGGATGCTACCGCTACCGATAATTGCGAAATAAGCAAGCTAACTTATAAAATTGATGAAGGAAGCGTGGAAGGAACAACGGCCACTACCTCGCTTGAAGGCGAAGTGTTAAGCATTGGCAACCATACCGTTTTGTGGGAAGCTACCGATAACCATGGACTAACAAGCACCGGGTCGTTTGAAATTACGATAAAAGATACCGAAGCTCCTGTTCTTACCTGTAACAACATTACTGTAGAACTTGATGCGAACGGCGATTATACAATCAATACCGACGATATTGATGCCATTGCTCTTGGCTCTACGGACAACAACACCATCGATACAAAATCAGTAGTACCTTCGGTATTTGATTGTAACAACATTGGCGAAAATACAGTAAGCCTAACCGTTTCTGATATTTACGGAAACGAAGCTACCTGCCAGGCAACGGTAACTGTTGAAGACAATACCCTGCCAACTGTGCTAACCAAAAATATTACTATCGAGCTTGATGTGTTGGGTAATGCAACAATCTTAGCCTCTAATATCAACAACGGATCAACGGATAATTGTGCGATACAGTCAATTGTTGCCGGGCAAACGGCTTTTGATTGTTCTCACTTTAATGATAATACCGTATCGTTAACCGTAACCGATGTTAACGGCAACAGCAATAGTGCAAATGCTACTGTAACTGTGGTTGACAATATCGACCCGGTTGCTGTTTGTAAAAATATTACACTTTATCTTGATAACAGCGGGAACGCCACAATTAGCGGAGCCGATATTGACAACGGATCAAGTGACAATTGCGACCTTACACTTACGCCTTCGCAAACCCTTTTCACCTGCTCAGATGTTGGCGTAAAGGCCATTACCCTGCATGTTGAAGACGGTGCCGGAAACTTTGATGAATGCACCTCGAATGTTACCGTGCTTGATACGGTTTCGCCAATTGCCAACTGTCAAAACATTACTGTACAGCTGGATGCTTCAGGCGAGGCTTCGATAATTGCCAGCCAGATTGACAATAGCTCGTCGGATGCCTGTGGTATAAGCACAGAGATTGACATTGCCGATTTCGATTGCAGCAACATTGGCGAAAATACGGTAACACTTACTGCAACCGACGATAATTCAAATGTTTCAACTTGTACAGCAACAGTTACGGTTGAAGATAACATCAATCCAACCGCACTGTGTCAGGATATTTCTGTCGATCTCGATGCTTCGGGAAATGCTTCAATTACTGCATCTCAGCTTAACAATGGTTCGTCGGATGTGTGTGGCGATGTTACTTTAAGCCTTAATAAATATGCTTTTACCTGCGATGATACGGGTGAAAATACAATTACCCTGACCGCAGAAGATGAACAGGGAAATACACACACCTGTACTTCAACAGTTACCGTAAACGATGTAACCAACCCAACAGCTATCTGCAAAGCAATTACGGTAGCGCTCGATGCTTCGGGCAATGCCAGCATCACCGGAGCTGATGTTGATAACGGTTCAAACGATGAATGTGGAATAAAATCATTAAGTGTTTCGCCAAATACTTTCACCTGTGAAAATAAAGGTGAAAACACGGTAACCCTTACCGTTACCGATAATAATGATAATACCAGCCAATGTACATCAACAGTTACCATTATTGATAATCTTGCACCTCAGGCCGAATGCAAAAATATTACCGTTCAACTAAATTCATCGGGTACTGCCAGTATCGATTATACAGCTATTGACAATGGTTCAACCGATAATTGCGGAATTACCAGCCGCACCGTTGTGCCCAACACTTTTGATTGTTTAAACATTGGAACACCTGTAAACGTAAGTTACACGGTTACCGACGAATCGGGCAACAGCGACAATTGTACTGCTATTGTAACAGTTGAAGATAATGTGCCTCCAACTGCTGCATGCCAGCCAATTACCATTCAGCTTGATGCCGACGGCGAAGCATCTATCGTTGCTGCCGATATTGATGGCGGATCAACGGATGCCTGCGGAATTGCTACACTTTCGGCAAGTAAAACAGATTTTACCTGTCTGGATTTGGGTGAAAACACAGTAACACTTACAGTTACCGATAATAATGGCAAAACAGCAACGTGCAATGCTGCTGTTACTGTACAAGATACGGTTAAGCCGGTATTTTCAATCTGTCCTGAGAACCAGGAGCCAATCGCCGGAACCGACCTCGGTTTATGCAGCTACCAGCATAACGATGATACCTGGAATGCCACAGCCACTGACAACTGCAGCTTAAACACCCTGGTTTATTCACTTTCGGGTGCAACAAGCGAAATTAGTGGAGAGGCTACAACTTTAAATGGTCAGGTGTTCGAGAAAGGGCTTACCACAGTAACCTGGACCGCCACCGATGGCGAGGGCAATATAAAAATCTGCACATTTACTGTAACTGTTAACGACGATGAAGATCCGGAAGCCAATTGCCAGGCTTATACAGCACAACTACAACGTAATGGCGAGGTTTATGTTAAATTCGAAAATATTGACAATGGTTCGTCAGACAACTGTCCAAATAGTGTTCTGCAAGTACGCAAAGACGCTGGTACTGTTTATGCCGATTCAGTAAAATACGATTGCAGCGACATTACAGGACCCAATACTATTTGGCTGAAAATAACCGATGAAGCAGGAAATGTAGATTCATGTTCAACAACAATTACCATTGTTGACGAAGAAGCACCAACAGTTGATGCCGACGATATTGCCGAACTTACAAAAGGAACCAACACCGCTTGTACATACGTACATGGCGATACCAACTGGGACCCAACCGACAACTGTGATGCTTCGCCAACAATAGCCTACGAATTATCGGGGGCTACAGTGCTGGCCTACAACACTGCAAACACCAGTTTGTTAAACCAGGCTTTTGAAGTTGGTGAAACCCTGGTAGAGTGGGTGGTTGCCGATCATGCCTCAACACCCAATGTTGATACCGTTAGGTTTACGGTAACAATTGAAGACGACGACGATCCGGTATTGTCGGTTTGTCCGAACAACATTACCCGAAGTATAAACACGCAAGGTACTTATGCTCTGGCCATTTCAGCAGCAGATGGTTTAACAGCTCCGGAATACGACGATAATTGCTCGGTAACTGAATTTTTGTGGGAAGTTACGGGTGCTGGAACCGCCATTCCTGCCAATGCCAGCGGTTCTGTGCCGAACCCAACTACAGCAAGCACTAACCCGCTTGATGGTATCGAGTTTAACGTAGGTACCTCAATTGTTGAATATGTGGTTAAAGACGCTGCCAACAACACCGATACCTGCAGTTTTACAGTTATCGTAAACTCCGACCCGAGTGATATTAACGTATCAGCAAGTGCCATTACCAGTTACGAAGACCAAACATTAGGTGCTGCTACATTTACCGTTTCCTTACCCTTTATTCCATCGGGTGATGTGTGTATTGATATTACCAGCAATACAATTACTGAAGGACTTGTAAACACTGACAGTGTAAGAAATGAAGCCACTGCAGCCAGACAAATTTGTTTTAATGCTTCAAACTACCATCAGCCACAAAAAATATATGTTTTTGGTGTTGATGAAGATATTGATGATAACGACCAGGTATACAGCATAAACCTGACAATAAATACCGATAACACTGATGTGGGCTCGGGATATTATAATTCTACACCGGCCAATGTTACCGCAACAAATGTTGATAATGATGTGGCAGGTATAACCATTTCGTCGGCAAGCAATACCAGCGAACCTAGTGGTGCAGGCTCGTTTACCGTGAAACTGAATTCGGAACCAACCGATGATGTGGTGTTTACACTGGCAATTAACAGCGACGATGAAACTGAAGGTGAGATTACCAGCTCAACTACCTTAACTTTTACCAGTGCAAACTGGAGTCAAAACCAAACCGTTAGCCTGCAGGGTAAAAACGACGATATGGATGATGGCGACCAAACCTATCATGTTACCATTAGCGATGCATCATCAAGCGATGGAAAATACAACGGAAATTTTGGACAGGATGTTCCCGTTGTTAACGAAGATGACGATACAGCAGGTTATACCATTTCGGCCATTTCAAACCATACCGATGAAGATGGAACAACTGCAACCTTTACCGTTAAATTAAACAGTCAGCCGGCTACCGACTCCGATTTTACTAAAAATGTTGTACTAACCGTGGTTAGCAGCAATACCGATGAAGGTACTGTTGATAAAGCGAGTCTTACCTTTTCAGCAGCCAACTGGGCTACTCCACAAACTGTTACCGTTACGGGTGTTGACGATGCCGATGTTGACGGCCGAACAAATTATACCATCCAACTTGCTGTCGACCAGCTTAACACTTTCGATCAGTACGATAGTCTCGATCCGGATGATGTAGCTGTTGTAAACGACGATAACGATGCAGCAACCATTTCAATTGCCGATAATTCAATTGTTGAAGGCGATGCAGGAACGGATACCTTGATTTTTACCGTCACCCAATCTGATATCAGTGTTCATGATGGATTTAGAGTAGGATTTTATATTAATCAGATTTCTGCTTTCAGCACTGATTTTGATTTTGAACAAAAAAGTGGATACGTATATTTTGCTGGAAATGCACTTGAAGAGCAAACAATAAAAATAGTTGTAAATGGCGATGAAAAGGTAGAGAAAAATGAGCAATTCACCGTTAATCTTTTTACTCCTGAAGCTACAGTAAACAACGGTAAAGTTATAAGTTTAAGCGATGGAGTTGCCTTGGGTACTATAACCAACGACGATGCAGCTACTTTTGCTATTGCCGACCCTGTTGCAATTACCGAAGGCGATGCAGGCACCACCGAACTTACCTTTACCGTGCAGCTGAGCCAGGATGTTCAGGTTGATGAAGGCGATTACATAAAAATTGATTATACCACCTCTGATGGTACAGCCACCGATGCCAACAACGATTATGAACCAGAAACTGACTCATTGTTGTTTGCAGGTACGCAAAATGAAGAACAAACATTTACGATTACCATTAATGGCGACGATACAGTTGAGCTAACCGAGAGTTTTACAGTTAGCTTAAGCAACATTCGCTGTGGCAGTTTGCCTGAAGATATACTTTCGCAAATTTCGTTTACAGACGACCAGGCTACCGGAACAATTACAAACGACGATGCAGCTGAAATAACAATTGCGGGCGAAACGGTAAACGAAGCAGCAGGCACTGCCGACTTTACAATTGAACTGGATTATGATTTACAGGATGCCATTACAATTGATTTTGCTACATCAAACAATACTGCCGAAGCAACGAGCGACTATACAACTGTTACCCGCACCAGTGCCGGAGCAAATGCAATAACTTTGGGCGCCGGAACAAAATCACAAACCGTAAGCATACCTATTTTAAGCGATGATATTGCTGAAGCAACCGAAAGTTTCTACGGAACCATCAGCAATAAAATTGATGGGAAAGCCCAGAACGTAAGCTTTGGCAATACCCAGGCCGAAATGACCATTAGCGACGACGATGCAGCAACATTTGCCATCGATTCAGTAACGGTAAATGAGGCCGCCGGAACAGCAATTTTCACCGTTAGCTTAAGCGGAACCATTCAAGACCAGGTAAGCTTAAACTATGCATCTAGCGATGTTTCAACAACAGCAGACGAAGATTACAACGCCTTAAGCGGAACGCTAACTTTTAATGCAGGCAATTCAAATACTTCACAAAATATAATTGTTACTGTTAATGAGAATAACATTGCCGAACCCACCGAAGAATACCGGATTACCCTCTCGGCTCTTAATGTGAACAACGATGCCGATATTACCTTTGCCAATACCGTTGGTTTGGGTACGATTACCGATAATGACGAGGTAAAAATTACCCTCCATGCTTTTGCCGATGTTACGGAAACAGAGGCTGAGCAAACAGCCAGTTTCTACATTGAGCAGGACATTGCCTCCGAATACCCGATTACATTGTTGTTCTCGTCGCAAGAGAGTTCTACACCAACAGCCGTTTCTACCAGCGACTTTGAGGTGCAAACCAACGAAGTGGTGACCCTGGCAGCCAATTCAACCGCAAATACCAATGTAAGCGCAACAACCATAGCCGGCGATGTAATTGCTGAAGCTACCGAGTATTTCGAAGGCCTTGTTTCCTTCTCTAATAAAAATGGCCAGCAGGCATCGTTTACTACTAATGGCGATGCAGCAACAGCCACCATTCTCGATAACGACATTATTCAGTTTACACTTGAAGACAGCACCGTAACCGAAACAAACGGCGATGAAATAATTAATTACATTTTGTCGTCGAATATTGAAGCAGAGGAAGACCTTGTACTGAGTTTTACCACTACCGATAATACCGCCTTAGCAAGCGAAGATTATACCGATAACGACCGTTCGGTAACTTTCCTTGCAAGAAGCACTTCGCTTGAAATTCCAGTTACTGTTTTGGGCGATACCCGAATTGAACCAACAGAAACCTTCTCGGGTGCCGTAGCAATGACTACTGATAATGGTCAGCAATACAGCATTGTAAAATCAAGCGCCACTTACACCATTAACGACGACGATTCAGCAGTACTAACGCTATCTGAATTTACCTATAGCGAATCGGAAGTTGGAAGTACGCTGGCCCGGTTTACTGTTGAGCTAAGTAGTGCGGTACAAAACGAATTTACGGTTGATTTTGCAACCGCCGATATTACGAATGAGGCAGTTGCCGGAGCAGACTATACCGCCGTAATTAAAAATGGAGTAACAGCATTTAAATTCGGAGCTGCGCATCCATTAACGCAAACGGTAACCATCGATATTAACAACGATACCTGGGTTGAACCATCAGAAGACTTGCGCGGAACATTAAGCAATCTGCAGTCTGCAGGGCAGGCAGTTACCTTAGATGGTGGACAAGCGACCTTGTCGGCCGATGCTACAATTGAAGATAACGACACTGCTTACATTTCAATTGATAATGTGGCTTTAAACGAAGACGAAGGGCCGGCAGAATTCACCCTTACATTAACCGGTAATATTCAGGATGAATTAAGCGTTGATTTCACCACCACCGATGGCACTGCAATTGATGATGACGACAGCGATTACGTTTATCAGAGCGGAACCATTACCTTCCCCGCTTCGGCAGTTTCGAACACAAAAGACACCATTACTATTGTTATTACCGATGACAATATTTCGGAACCACTTACCGAACAGTTTACAGTAAACTTAAGCAATATTGTTTGCACAGGTGCCAGTGAATTTACCAACAACCAGGGCGAATGCGAAATTACTGATGAAGACCCGGTAACCGAAATAAACCTGACTGGTTTTACCGAGTCGGAACTGGATGCCAACCAGGCTTACAACTTTGTGGCAACCATGGATAAAGTGGCGCAGGAAGAAATTGTGTTAAACTTTACAACAACAGCAGGTACTGCCAGTCATGGTTCGGATATTACTGCTCAAAGCGCGCAACAATACATTATCCAACCCGGTCAAAATTCAGTGAATATTCCGATAGTAGTTATAGCCGATAATACCTGCGAGCCTGATGAAACTTTTACCGGAAAAATAACCCTGGTTAACGCTAATGGCCAAATTATTTCAATTGGTACCAGCGAAGCTACAGGTACCATTACCGACGATGATCCGGCTACGCTTACCATTACCGGCTTTGATGTGCTTGAAGATGTTGGAACAGCCGACTTTACAGTTGAATTAAGCAACCCGGTGCAGGATTCCATCAGTTTTACTTTCCAAACAATTGATAATAGCGCACTAAACGGTGTTGGCGAGGATTATATTGAAGTGCTGCCATTTACCATGTATTTTGGTGCCGGCGAGCCAGTATCGCAAACCGTTGAAATAACCATTAATAACGATACCTATCTTGAACCAAAAGAAGACTTTACCGGAAGAATACACAGTATTTGGGCAAATAGCCAGGCCGTAACGTTTAACGGCGGTGGCGCATGGACACAGGTAAGTGCCTTTATTCAGGATAACGACCCTGCCGAACTTAGCGTTTCAGACCAAACTGTTGCCGAAGGCGAAAGTGTAATTTTTACCGTAACACTGTCCGGAAACGTTCAGGACGCCTTTTCAATCAATTATACTACTGCTGATTCATCAGCACTGGTTGGTTCCGATTATTCAAGCCGCAGCGGAACACTAAATTTTGGTGGAATAATTAATGAATTTTACCAGATTTCCGTACCAACAACAAACAACAGTATTGTTGAGCCTGAAGAAGCATTTAAACTTGTTTTATCTTCCGTTTCAAATAGTCTGGTTAGTTTCGATAATCTGGCTGTTGCAACCATTGAAGACAACGATACAGCTACCATCAATCTGGCAGGATTTTCGGTGTCGGAAACCGATGTAGACCAGACCAAAGACTTTACCGTAAGCCTTTCGCATGAAATGCAGGAAGATGTGCAAATTGCTTTTGCAACCACACCAAATACGGCAGTTGAAACTGGCGATTATGTTGTGAGTACTCCAACCCTTACTATTCCCGGAGGAACAACCTCAATTGCACTTCCGATAACAATTGCCGGAGACGATATTGTGGAACCAAGTGAGAATTTCACCGGAACCATTTCGGTAAGCGACGCCAGTGCACAGGCCATTACCACCGGAACCATGTCGAGGGTAATTACCATCAGCGACGATGATGCGGCAACCATTGCCATTAATAGTCCGGCTGCTAAAACCGAGGGCAGTACCATCGATTTTACCGTAAGCTTAACCGGTACCGTTCAAAACGAGTTTACTATTCAGTATTTAACACAAAATAACTCTGCTGCAGCCCCTGCTGATTTTACCGCAATAAGTGCAACATCATTAACTTTTGGAGCATCAAGAGCTGCTGCTCAAACCGTATCGGTAGTTACCAATAACGATTCGGATATTGAGCCACAGGAAACCTTTTATGTGAACCTGCAAAACTTGAATACAGCAGGGCAAAATATTACCAATACGGTTAGTCAGGGAACAGGCACCATTACCGATAACGACGAGGCAACTCTGGCTGTTACCAATCCTACTGTTAGCGAAGATGGAACATCCGTTTCGTTTAGTGTTTCGCTGAGCGGAACCGTAAAAGAAGAAATTAGTATTGATTATGCAACGGCCGATAACGACGCCCTTGCTGGAAGTGATTATCAATCGAAAACGGGGACTTTATATTTTGGAGCCGGCAACTCTACGCCACAAACCATTACCGTAAATATTTTAAACAACACGGTGGTTGAGCCAGACGAAAGTTTCTTACTGAATTTCTCAAACCTGACCGCCGCAGGCCAAAGTGTTAGCATGCCGGTTGCCCAGGGTACTTGTACTATAAACGATGATGATTCAGCCGATATTACCATAAATGATCGGACCGTTGACGAAGGAAATGGAACAGCAAGCCTAACGCTTACTTTAGATAATACTGTTCAAAACCAATTCAGCCTGCATGTTTCTTCAAGCAATAATACTGCAGTTGAACCTTCTGACTACACCGAACGTGCCGACACCACATTATATTTTGGAGCAGGCAACAATTACACACAAACCATTACAGTTGCCATTGAAGATGATAACCTGGTGGAAGCCACAGAAAGTTTCTACCTCAACCTTTCTTCGCTGTCGGCAGCAGGGCAAAATATTACTGTTTCCGATAGCCAGGGCGAAATTTCCATAACCGATAACGACAATGCTGTGGTTCGCATCGCCGCCAGCGACTCAGAAGTTGATGAATCTGGCAGCAATAACGGGCAGTTTACCGTTAGCCTGAGCCAGCAAAGTTCTTCAGCTACAACAGTTAGCTATACGGTAAGTGGCACTGCCACAAGTGCATCTGATTTTGCAGCGCTTTCAGGTACAATCACAATTCCGGCCAATACCTCTGCGGCAACAATTGCCTTAACCGTTCTTACCGATGTTATTGTTGAAGAGAACGAATCGGTTATTGTTACTTTAACTGAAGTAACCTCGGGCGATCCTGATATTAGTATTGACACATCAAACGATTTTGCTACAATTATCATCCCCGATAATGACAATGCTGAACTTAGTATTGCCAATGCAACAACCGTTGCCGAAGGAAACAGCTTGTTGTTTACTGTAACTTTAAACAATGAGGTTGAAGAAGCATTTGATGTGAACTATACCACGAACGATGGAACCGCAACAATTGCCGATGGTGATTATTCGGATAATGATGGAACATTGTCGTTCGCCGGAAGTGCCGGCGAAATAAAAACAATAACGGTTACCACCATAAACGACAACATTATCGAGGCTATAGAAGACATCACCGTTCTGTTGGAATCGGTTAGCGGAACAACCGCCAGTGTAGCTGTTTCTGCAACCCAGGGAAGTGCAACCGGGCAGATAAGCGATAACGATGAAGCCATTGTTTCTATTGTTAATGCCGCCGATGTAACGGAAGGTGGAACGTTTGCTTTTACCGTTTCTGTGGATAAATCCGTTCAGGGTGGATTTAAGTTGAATTACACCACAAACAACGGTACTGCCACAAGCGGAGATTATACCGATAACGATAACCAGCTTTCGTTTAACGGAACGGTTGGTGAAACAAAAACAATAAACGTTATTACCACACAGGATGCGATTGTGGAGCAGCAAGAAAACCTTATTGTTTCCCTCACTTCTGTTGAGGATAATGCAGGTGCGGTTTCAATTTCAGGCGAACAGAGTTCGGGGTCGGGTAACATCCTCGACAACGACCAGGCGCTAGTTAGCATAGATGATCCTGAAGCAGTACCGGAAGGCACCAACGTTGTGTTTACCGTTTCTTTAAATGCCGATGTTGAAGGCGGTTTTACCATTGCCTACAGCAGTATTAGCGGAACGGCCGCAGGAGACGGCACCGACTATGCCAACAACAGCGGCTCCATTACTTTTACCGGGAATAAAGACGAAGCCCATGAGATAACCGTAAGCACGATTGACGACGACCTGTTGGAGTCTGTTGAAAACTTTAGCATTTTGCTGGAAGCAATAAGTGGCACTACAGCCAATGTAGTTGTTTCGGGTAGCAACAACGCCGGAACAGGAGTTTTAACCGACAACGACAATGCCAGCATTAGTATCGAAGACATTGAGCTTACCGAAGGCAGCGATGCTGTATTTGTAGTTAGCTTAAGTGGGGCAGTGCAAGGTGGTTTTACCATCGATTATGCCAGTGCCGATGGAACAGCTACCGATGCCAGTGGCGATTACCAGAACACCAACGGCACCTTAAGTTTTATCGGTACCGATGGCGAAAAAGACACCATAACCATTTCTACCACAGATGATGCCTTGCTTGAATCAACAGAAAGTTTTGTGGTCAATTTGTCGAACATCAGCAATACGCTGGTAACCGACGAGGACAACCAGGCGACAGCCACGATTAACGATAACGACAGCGCGGAACTTAGCGTTTCAGACCGCAGCGTAAGCGAAGGCGGCAACCTTTTATTTACAGTAGCTTTAAGTGGCGATGTACAGGGCTCCTTTACCATTGATTATGCCAGCAACGATGTAACGGCCAGCAGTATCGGGTCAATCGACTATGCGGCCAGCACCGGCAGCCTGAGCTTTTCGGGTACCGATGGCGAGATCAAAACAATCAGCATCTCCAGTACCAACAACAATATTCTGGAGCCTGATGAAAGCTTTGAGTTGAACTTTACGGACATCTCCAATGAGTTGGTATCGTTTGATGCCCAGGCTATTGGTACGATAGAAGATAACGACCCCGCAACGCTTAACTTAACCGGTTTTACAGCTACCGAGGGCGATGTAAATGCCACCGATAGTTTTGTTGTGAGCCTTACCCGCCAGGCACAGTACGATGTGGAAGTAAACTTTACCACCACAGCCGGAACCGCCACCGAGGTTACCGACTATATAGTAACACATAGCGGCGTTACCATTCCGGCAGGGGCAACCAGTGTAAAACTACCATTAACCATTGTAGGCGACCAGGTTGCCGAAGCCCAGGAAAGTTTTACCGCAACAATTTCTGAATCGGAATACAATAACCAGGATGTAATTGCCGGTACCCTATCGCTGCCAGTCACCATTAACGATAACGACGCTGCGGTGGTAAGTATTAACACTCCATCGGCAGTTGACGAAGGCGAAACCATCATATTTAACATCTCAGTAGATAAAGCTGTTGAGGGCGGGTTCGATGTAAGTTTTGCCACCCTTGACAACACAGCAGAAGCCGGCTTGGACTACAGCTCCGTATCGGATACGATAAGCTTTACAGGTACGCCCGGCGAAAGCCATAGCTTTACTGTTGCCAGCAGCGAAGATGCCATCAGGGAGTTAAATGAAACCTTTACGGTAAGCCTGAATGAGATTCTGGAAACGCAGGCCAATGTATCAATTGGCACAGGCACGGGTACAGGCACAATCACCGACGATGATTTGGCGAGCATAGCCATTGGCAATGTAACGGTAGACGAAGATGTGTCAACAGGTTACGCGACCTTCGAGGTAAGCTTAAGTGGCAATGTCCAGGAAAGTTTTACGGTAAACTATGCCACCTCAGACCTGACGGCCAATGTTGGCCCCGACTATTCATCGGCAAGCGGAACTTTAAGCTTCCCTGCCGGTTCAGAAGATGGCGATACGCAAACATTCAATGTGTTAATCAACAACGACCAGGTAGTTGAAAACGACGAAAGTTACCTGGTAACATTAAGTGAAATCAGCGTTGGAATTGTAAGCATCAGCCAAAATGTTGCAACCGGAATAATCACCGATAACGATACGGCAGTGGTTTCCATCAACAGCCCAACGGCGGTAACCGAGGGGAATAATGTAGTATTTACTGTTTCAGTAGACAAAGCTGTTCAGGGCGGATTTACCGTAAACTACCAATCCAATGATGGTACCGCAACCGTTGCGGGCAGCGATTATACCGATCAGGATTCGCAGCTAAGCTTCACGGGAACAGCAGGAGAATCGCATTCGATTACCGTTGCTACAAATAATGATGCAGTTGTTGAAGCGACAGAAACATTTAGTATTCTCCTGAATTCAATTTCCGACAACCAGGGCGTTGTAAATATTTCAGAAGAAAATAACCAGGGAACTGGAACCTTGTTGGATAATGACAATGCCGCAATTACAATTGCAGATGTGAGTGGAGCAGAAAACGATGGATATATTACTGTTACCCTGCTGCTTGATGCAGATGTTCAGGATGCATTTAATTTAAAGGTAAACACTGCAGATGGAACAACGAGCTTGGGAGATTATACTGCAATTGTAAACCAAACAATTAATTTCTTAGGCAATGCCGGAGAATCACAAACATTTGTAGTGTCACCGATAAACGATAATATTTTGGAAAATGACGAAACAGTTGTTGTTTCCATGTCTGATTTGTCAAACACAATGTCCATTAATATTTCTGATAAAGCATTTGTTACCATTTTAAATGATGATTCCGCAGCATTAACCATCGACAGTGTTTCTGCTCTTGAAGGGGAAAATATCACCCTTAGCCTTGAGTTAAGCAATGATGTGCAAGGTGATGTTGTTGTTGATGTATCATTTGTTAATACAACAACAGAACCTGGTGATTTTAATAGCGCAACACAGAGTTTCACTTTCTCAAATGGTGAAAAAGGAACAAAAGAAGTAGTCATTGCTACAATCGACGATGAAACACTGGAGCTGGACGAAACATTTGTAGCAAATATTGCATTAACTTCAGGTAATAGTTCTATTGATGATTCAGATACTGGAGCCGGAACTATTATAGATAATGATGCGGCTGCCATTACAATCTCTGATGCGTCAGTTGAAGAGGGCTACAATATTAATTTCAATTTGGAATTAACTGAAAATGTTGAGGACGATGTAGTCGTTCAGGTTTATTTTGAAAATAGCACAACCAGCAATGACGACTATACTTCAACAGCTCAAAATATTACGTTTGCAGCAGGTGAAAAAGGAATTAAAACCGTAACGGTGCCAACAACAAACGATAATATTTTAGAACCAACGGAACAGTTTGTTGCAAAACTTACATTGGTTTCCGGTATTGATGAAATTAATGTGAGCGATACAGCTATCGCCAGCATAAGCGATAACGATGCGGCCTCCGTAGCCATTGCAGGAGTAAATGTAGATGAAGACGCCGGAGAGGCCATCTTCACGATCACCCTCAGCGGTAATGTACAGGATGCCTTTAGCGTAGATGTATCCACCGCCAGCGGGACAGCCCTTGCCGGCAGCGATTACACCTCCGGCAGCGCCACGCTGACCTTCAGCGGCGACAAGCTACAGGACCAGGATACCATCCACTTCGCGGTAGCCATAACAGACGACAGTCTGCTGGAAGCCACGGAAAGCTTCACCGCCGGATTAAGCAATATCAGCGGCGGTCTGGTAACGATAGCCGACACCACAGCTATCGCCAGCATAAGCGATAACGATGCGGCCTCCGTAGCCATTGCGGGAGTAAGTGTAGATGAAGACGCCGGAGAGGCCATCTTCACGATCACCCTCAGCGGTAATGTACAGGATGCCTTTAGCGTAGATGTATCCACCGCCAGCGGGACAGCCCTTGCCGGCAGCGATTACACCTCCGGCAGCGCCACGCTGACCTTCAGCGGCGACAAGCTACAGGACCAGGATACCATCCACTTCGCGGTAGCCATAACAGACGACAGTCTGCTGGAAGCCACGGAAAGCTTCACCGCCGGATTAAGCAATATCAGCGGCGGTCTGGTAACGATAGCCGACACCACAGCTATCGCCAGCATAAGCGATAACGATGCGGCCTCCGTAGCCATTGCGGGAGTAAGTGTAGATGAAGACGCCGGAGAGGCCATCTTTACCATCACCCTCAGCGGTAATGTACAGGATGCCTTTAGCGTAGATGTATCCACCGCCAGCGGGACAGCCCTTGCCGGCAGCGATTACACCTCCGGCAGCGCCACGCTGACCTTCAGCGGCGACAAGCTACAGGACCAGGATACCATCCACTTCGCGGTAGCCATAACAGACGACAGTCTGCTGGAAGCCACGGAAAGCTTCACCGCCGGATTAAGCAATATCAGCGGCGGTCTGGTAACGATAGCCGACACCACAGCTATCGCCAGCATAAGCGATAACGATGCGGCCTCCGTAGCCATTGCAGGAGTAAATGTAGATGAAGACGCCGGAGAGGCCATCTTCACGATCACCCTCAGCGGTAATGTACAGGATGCCTTTAGCGTAGATGTATCCACCGCCAGCGGGACAGCCCTTGCCGGCAGCGATTACACCTCCGGCAGCGCCACGCTGACCTTCAGCGGCGACAAGCTACAGGACCAGGATACCATCCACTTCGCGGTAGCCATAACAGACGACAGTCTGCTGGAAGCCACGGAAAGCTTCACCGCCGGATTAAGCAATATCAGCGGCGGTCTGGTAACGATAGCCGACACCACAGCTATCGCCAGCATAAGCGATAACGATGCGGCCTCCGTAGCCATTGCGGGAGTAAATGTAGATGAAGACGCCGGAGAGGCCATCTTCACGATCACCCTCAGCGGTAATGTACAGGATGCCTTTAGCGTAGATGTATCCACCGCCAGCGGGACAGCCCTTGCCGGCAGCGATTACACCTCCGGCAGCGCCACGCTGACCTTCAGCGGCGACAAGCTACAGGACCAGGATACCATCCACTTCGCGGTAGCCATAACAGACGACAGTCTGCTGGAAGCCACGGAAAGCTTCACCGCCGGATTAAGCAATATCAGCGGCGGTCTGGTAACGATAGCCGACACCACAGGCATCGCCAGCATAAGCGATAACGATGCGGCCTCCGTAGCCATTGCAGGAGTAAATGTAGATGAAGACGCCGGAGAGGCCATCTTTACCATCACCCTCAGCGGTAATGTACAGGATGCCTTTAGCGTAGATGTATCCACCGCCAGCGGGACAGCCCTTGCCGGCAGCGATTACACCTCCGGCAGCGCCACGCTGACCTTCAGCGGCGACAAGCTACAGGACCAGGATACCATCCACTTCGCGGTAGCCATAACAGACGACAGTCTGCTGGAAGCCACGGAAAGCTTCACTGCCGGATTAAGCAATATCAGCGGCGGTCTGGTAACGATAGCCGACACCACAGCTACAGCCAGCATAAACGATAACGATGCGGCCTCCGTAGCCATTGCGGGAGTAAGTGTAGATGAAGACGCCGGAGAGGCCATCTTCACGATCACCCTCAGCGGTAATGTACAGGATGCCTTTAGCGTAGATGTATCCACCGCCAGCGGGACAGCCCTTGCCGGCAGCGATTACACCTCCGGCAGCGCCACGCTGACCTTCAGCGGCGACAAGCTACAGGACCAGGATACCATCCACTTCGCGGTAGCCATAACAGACGACAGTCTGCTGGAAGCCACGGAAAGCTTCACCGCCGGATTAAGCAATATCAGCGGCGGTCTGGTAACGATAGCCGACACCACAGCTATCGCCAGCATAAGCGATAACGATGCGGCCTCCGTAGCCATTGCAGGAGTAAATGTAGATGAAGACGCCGGAGAGGCCATCTTTACCATCACCCTCAGCGGTAATGTACAGGATGCCTTTAGCGTAGATGTATCCACCGCCAGCGGGACAGCCCTTGCCGGCAGCGATTACACCTCCGGCAGCGCCACGCTGACCTTCAGCGGCGACAAGCTACAGGACCAGGATACCATCCACTTCGCGGTAGCCATAACAGACGACAGTTTGCTGGAAGCCACGGAAAGCTTCACCGCCGGATTAAGCAATATCAGCGGCGGTCTGGTAACGATAGCCGACACCACAGGCATCGCCAGCATAAGCGATAACGATGCGGCCTCCGTAGCCATTGCGGGAGTAAGTGTAGATGAAGACGCCGGAGAGGCCATCTTCACGATCACCCTCAGCGGTAATGTACAGGATGCCTTTAGCGTAGATGTATCCACCGCCAGCGGGACAGCCCTTGCCGGCAGCGATTACACCTCCGGCAGCGCCACGCTGACCTTCAGCGGCGACAAGCTACAGGACCAGGATACCATCCACTTCGCGGTAGCCATAACAGACGACAGTCTGCTGGAAGCCACGGAAAGCTTCACCGCCGGATTAAGCAATATCAGCGGCGGTCTGGTAACGATAGCCGACACCACAGCTATCGCCAGCATAAGCGATAACGATGCGGCCTCCGTAGCCATTGCAGGAGTAAATGTAGATGAAGACGCCGGAGAGGCCATCTTCACGATCACCCTCAGCGGTAATGTACAGGATGCCTTTAGCGTAGATGTATCCACCGCCAGCGGGACAGCCCTTGCCGGCAGCGATTACACCTCCGGCAGCGCCACGCTGACCTTCAGCGGCGACAAGCTACAGGACCAGGATACCATCCACTTCGCGGTAGCCATAACAGACGACAGTCTGCTGGAAGCCACGGAAAGCTTCACCGCCGGATTAAGCAATATCAGCGGCGGTCTGGTAACGATAGCCGACACCACAGGCATCGCCAGCATAAGCGATAACGATGCGGCCTCCGTAGCCATTGCAGGAGTAAATGTAGATGAAGACGCCGGAGAGGCCATCTTCACGATCACCCTCAGCGGTAATGTACAGGATGCCTTTAGCGTAGATGTATCCACCGCCAGCGGGACAGCCCTTGCCGGCAGCGATTACACCTCCGGCAGCGCCACGCTGACCTTCAGCGGCGACAAGCTACAGGACCAGGATACCATCCACTTCGCGGTAGCCATAACAGACGACAGTCTGCTGGAAGCCACGGAAAGCTTCACCGCCGGATTAAGCAATATCAGCGGCGGTCTGGTAACGATAGCCGACACCACAGCTATCGCCAGCATAAGCGATAACGATGCGGCCTCCGTAGCCATTGCAGGAGTAAATGTAGATGAAGACGCCGGAGAGGCCATCTTCACGATCACCCTCAGCGGTAATGTACAGGATGCCTTTAGCGTAGATGTATCCACCGCCAGCGGGACAGCCCTTGCCGGCAGCGATTACACCTCCGGCAGCGCCACGCTGACCTTCAGCGGCGACAAGCTACAGGACCAGGATACCATCCACTTCGCGGTAGCCATAACAGACGACAGTCTGCTGGAAGCCACGGAAAGCTTCACCGCCGGATTAAGCAATATCAGCGGCGGTCTGGTAACGATAGCCGACACCACAGCTATCGCCAGCATAAGCGATAACGATGCGGCCTCCGTAGCCATTGCAGGAGTAAATGTAGATGAAGACGCCGGAGAGGCCATCTTCACGATCACCCTCAGCGGTAATGTACAGGATGCCTTTAGCGTAGATGTATCCACCGCCAGCGGGACAGCCCTTGCCGGCAGCGATTACACCTCCGGCAGCGCCACGCTGACCTTCAGCGGCGACAAGCTACAGGACCAGGATACCATCCACTTCGCGGTAGCCATAACAGACGACAGTCTGCTGGAAGCCACGGAAAGCTTCACCGCCGGATTAAGCAATATCAGCGGCGGTCTGGTAACGATAGCCGACACCACAGCTATCGCCAGCATAAGCGATAACGATGCGGCCTCCGTAGCCATTGCAGGAGTAAATGTAGATGAAGACGCCGGAGAGGCCATCTTTACCATCACCCTCAGCGGTAATGTACAGGATGCCTTTAGCGTAGATGTATCCACCGCCAGCGGGACAGCCCTTGCCGGCAGCGATTACACCTCCGGCAGCGCCACGCTGACCTTCAGCGGCGACAAGCTACAGGACCAGGATACCATCCACTTCGCGGTAGCCATAACAGACGACAGTCTGCTGGAAGCCACGGAAAGCTTCACCGCCGGATTAAGCAATATCAGCGGCGGTCTGGTAACGATAGCCGACACCACAGCTATCGCCAGCATAAGCGATAACGATGCGGCCTCCGTAGCCATTGCAGGAGTAAATGTAGATGAAGACGCCGGAGAGGCCATCTTTACCATCACCCTCAGCGGTAATGTACAGGATGCCTTTAGCGTAGATGTATCCACCGCCAGCGGGACAGCCCTTGCCGGCAGCGATTACACCTCCGGCAGCGCCACGCTGACCTTCAGCGGCGACAAGCTACAGGACCAGGATACCATCCACTTCGCGGTAGCCATAACAGACGACAGTTTGCTGGAAGCCACGGAAAGCTTCACCGCCGGATTAAGCAATATCAGCGGCGGTCTGGTAACGATAGCCGACACCACAGGCATCGCCAGCATAAGCGATAACGATGCGGCCTCCGTAGCCATTGCGGGAGTAAGTGTAGATGAAGACGCCGGAGAGGCCATCTTCACGATCACCCTCAGCGGTAATGTACAGGATGCCTTTAGCGTAGATGTATCCACCGCCAGCGGGACAGCCCTTGCCGGCAGCGATTACACCTCCGGCAGCGCCACGCTGACCTTCAGCGGCGACAAGCTACAGGACCAGGATACCATCCACTTCGCGGTAGCCATAACAGACGACAGTCTGCTGGAAGCCACGGAAAGCTTCACCGCCGGATTAAGCAATATCAGCGGCGGTCTGGTAACGATAGCCGACACCACAGCTATCGCCAGCATAAGCGATAACGATGCGGCCTCCGTAGCCATTGCAGGAGTAAATGTAGATGAAGACGCCGGAGAGGCCATCTTCACGATCACCCTCAGCGGTAATGTACAGGATGCCTTTAGCGTAGATGTATCCACCGCCAGCGGGACAGCCCTTGCCGGCAGCGATTACACCTCCGGCAGCGCCACGCTGACCTTCAGCGGCGACAAGCTACAGGACCAGGATACCATCCACTTCGCGGTAGCCATAACAGACGACAGTCTGCTGGAAGCCACGGAAAGCTTCACCGCCGGATTAAGCAATATCAGCGGCGGTCTGGTAACGATAGCCGACACCACAGCTATCGCCAGCATAAGCGATAACGATGCGGCCTCCGTAGCCATTGCAGGAGTAAATGTAGATGAAGACGCCGGAGAGGCCATCTTCACGATCACCCTCAGCGGTAATGTACAGGATGCCTTTAGCGTAGATGTATCCACCGCCAGCGGGACAGCCCTTGCCGGCAGCGATTACACCTCCGGCAGCGCCACGCTGACCTTCAGCGGCGACAAGCTACAGGACCAGGATACCATCCACTTCGCGGTAGCCATAACAGACGACAGTCTGCTGGAAGCCACGGAAAGCTTCACCGCCGGATTAAGCAATATCAGCGGCGGTCTGGTAACGATAGCCGACACCACAGCTATCGCCAGCATAAGCGATAACGATGCGGCCTCCGTAGCCATTGCAGGAGTAAGTGTAGATGAAGACGCCGGAGAGGCCATCTTTACCATCACCCTCAGCGGTAATGTACAGGATGCCTTTAGCGTAGATGTATCCACCGCCAGCGGGACAGCCCTTGCCGGCAGCGATTACACCTCCGGCAGCGCCACGCTGACCTTCAGCGGCGACAAGCTACAGGACCAGGATACCATCCACTTCGCGGTAGCCATAACAGACGACAGTCTGCTGGAAGCCACGGAAAGCTTCACCGCCGGATTAAGCAATATCAGCGGCGGTCTGGTAACGATAGCCGACACCACAGCTATCGCCAGCATAAGCGATAACGATGCGGCCTCCGTAGCCATTGCAGGAGTAAATGTAGATGAAGACGCCGGAGAGGCCATCTTCACGATCACCCTCAGCGGTAATGTACAGGATGCCTTTAGCGTAGATGTATCCACCGCCAGCGGGACAGCCCTTGCCGGCAGCGATTACACCTCCGGCAGCGCCACGCTGACCTTCAGCGGCGACAAGCTACAGGACCAGGATACCATCCACTTCGCGGTAGCCATAACAGACGACAGTCTGCTGGAAGCCACGGAAAGCTTCACCGCCGGATTAAGCAATATCAGCGGCGGTCTGGTAACGATAGCCGACACCACAGCTATCGCCAGCATAAGCGATAACGATGCGGCCTCCGTAGCCATTGCAGGAGTAAATGTAGATGAAGACGCCGGAGAGGCCATCTTCACGATCACCCTCAGCGGTAATGTACAGGATGCCTTTAGCGTAGATGTATCCACCGCCAGCGGGACAGCCCTTGCCGGCAGCGATTACACCTCCGGCAGCGCCACGCTGACCTTCAGCGGCGACAAGCTACAGGACCAGGATACCATCCACTTCGCGGTAGCCATAACAGACGACAGTCTGCTGGAAGCCACGGAAAGCTTCACCGCCGGATTAAGCAATATCAGCGGCGGTCTGGTAACGATAGCCGACACCACAGGCATCGCCAGCATAAGCGATAACGATGCGGCCTCCGTAGCCATTGCAGGAGTAAATGTAGATGAAGACGCCGGAGAGGCCATCTTCACGATCACCCTCAGCGGTAATGTACAGGATGCCTTTAGCGTAGATGTATCCACCGCCAGCGGGACAGCCCTTGCCGGCAGCGATTACACCTCCGGCAGCGCCACGCTGACCTTCAGCGGCGACAAGCTACAGGACCAGGATACCATCCACTTCGCGGTAGCCATAACAGACGACAGTCTGCTGGAAGCCACGGAAAGCTTCACCGCCGGATTAAGCAATATCAGCGGCGGTCTGGTAACGATAGCCGACACCACAGGCATCGCCAGCATAAGCGATAACGATGCGGCCTCCGTAGCCATTGCAGGAGTAAATGTAGATGAAGACGCCGGAGAGGCCATCTTCACGATCACCCTCAGCGGTAATGTACAGGATGCCTTTAGCGTAGATGTATCCACCGCCAGCGGGACAGCCCTTGCCGGCAGCGATTACACCTCCGGCAGCGCCACGCTGACCTTCAGCGGCGACAAGCTACAGGACCAGGATACCATCCACTTCGCGGTAGCCATAACAGACGACAGTCTGCTGGAAGCCACGGAAAGCTTCACCGCCGGATTAAGCAATATCAGCGGCGGTCTGGTAACGATAGCCGACACCACAGCTATCGCCAGCATAAGCGATAACGATGCGGCCTCCGTAGCCATTGCGGGAGTAAGTGTAGATGAAGACGCCGGAGAGGCCATCTTTACCATCACCCTCAGCGGTAATGTACAGGATGCCTTTAGCGTAGATGTATCCACCGCCAGCGGGACAGCCCTTGCCGGCAGCGATTACACCTCCGGCAGCGCCACGCTGACCTTCAGCGGCGACAAGCTACAGGACCAGGATACCATCCACTTCGCGGTAGCCATAACAGACGACAGTCTGCTGGAAGCCACGGAAAGCTTCACCGCCGGATTAAGCAATATCAGCGGCGGTCTGGTAACGATAGCCGACACCACAGCTATCGCCAGCATAAGCGATAACGATGCGGCCTCCGTAGCCATTGCAGGAGTAAATGTAGATGAAGACGCCGGAGAGGCCATCTTCACGATCACCCTCAGCGGTAATGTACAGGATGCCTTTAGCGTAGATGTATCCACCGCCAGCGGGACAGCCCTTGCCGGCAGCGATTACACCTCCGGCAGCGCCACGCTGACCTTCAGCGGCGACAAGCTACAGGACCAGGATACCATCCACTTCGCGGTAGCCATAACAGACGACAGTTTGCTGGAAGCCACGGAAAGCTTCACCGCCGGATTAAGCAATATCAGCGGCGGTCTGGTAACGATAGCCGACACCACAGCTATCGCCAGCATAAGCGATAACGATGCGGCCTCCGTAGCCATTGCAGGAGTAAGTGTAGATGAAGACGCCGGAGAGGCCATCTTTACCATCACCCTCAGCGGTAATGTACAGGATGCCTTTAGCGTAGATGTATCCACCGCCAGCGGGACAGCCCTTGCCGGCAGCGATTACACCTCCGGCAGCGCCACGCTGACCTTCAGCGGCGACAAGCTACAGGACCAGGATACCATCCACTTCGCGGTAGCCATAACAGACGACAGTCTGCTGGAAGCCACGGAAAGCTTCACCGCCGGATTAAGCAATATCAGCGGCGGTCTGGTAACGATAGCCGACACCACAGCTATCGCCAGCATAAGCGATAACGATGCGGCCTCCGTAGCCATTGCAGGAGTAAATGTAGATGAAGACGCCGGAGAGGCCATCTTCACGATCACCCTCAGCGGTAATGTACAGGATGCCTTTAGCGTAGATGTATCCACCGCCAGCGGGACAGCCCTTGCCGGCAGCGATTACACCTCCGGCAGCGCCACGCTGACCTTCAGCGGCGACAAGCTACAGGACCAGGATACCATCCACTTCGCGGTAGCCATAACAGACGACAGTCTGCTGGAAGCCACGGAAAGCTTCACCGCCGGATTAAGCAATATCAGCGGCGGTCTGGTAACGATAGCCGACACCACAGCTACAGCCAGCATAAACGATAACGATGCGGCCTCCGTAGCCATTGCGGGAGTAAGTGTAGATGAAGACGCCGGAGAGGCCATCTTCACGATCACCCTCAGCGGTAATGTACAGGATGCCTTTAGCGTAGATGTATCCACCGCCAGCGGGACAGCCCTTGCCGGCAGCGATTACACCTCCGGCAGCGCCACGCTGACCTTCAGCGGCGACAAGCTACAGGACCAGGATACCATCCACTTCGCGGTAGCCATAACAGACGACAGTCTGCTGGAAGCCACGGAAAGCTTCACCGCCGGATTAAGCAATATCAGCGGCGGTCTGGTAACGATAGCCGACACCACAGCTACAGCCAGCATAAACGATAACGATGCGGCCTCCGTAGCCATTGCGGGAGTAAGTGTAGATGAAGACGCCGGAGAGGCCATCTTCACGATCACCCTCAGCGGTAATGTACAGGATGCCTTTAGCGTAGATGTATCCACCGCCAGCGGGACAGCCCTTGCCGGCAGCGATTACACCTCCGGCAGCGCCACGCTGACCTTCAGCGGCGACAAGCTACAGGACCAGGATACCATCCACTTCGCGGTAGCCATAACAGACGACAGTCTGCTGGAAGCCACGGAAAGCTTCACCGCCGGATTAAGCAATATCAGCGGCGGTCTGGTAACGATAGCCGACACCACAGCTATCGCCAGCATAAGCGATAACGATGCGGCCTCCGTAGCCATTGCAGGAGTAAATGTAGATGAAGACGCCGGAGAGGCCATCTTCACGATCACCCTCAGCGGTAATGTACAGGATGCCTTTAGCGTAGATGTATCCACCGCCAGCGGGACAGCCCTTGGCGGCAGCGATTACACCTCCGGCAGCGCCACGCTGACCTTCAGCGGCGACAAGCTACAGGACCAGGATACCATCCACTTCGCGGTAGCCATAACAGACGACAGTCTGCTGGAAGCCACGGAAAGCTTCACCGCCGGATTAAGCAATATCAGCGGCGGTCTGGTAACGATAGCCGACACCACAGCTATCGCCAGCATAAACGATAACGATGCGGCCTCCGTAGCCATTGCAGGAGTAAGTGTAGATGAAGACGCCGGAGAGGCCATCTTC